>OZ255620.1:3605000-5050355 GCA_965276665.1 Acetobacteraceae bacterium | reverse complement strand
GTGGTTCGCCAGGCGGGCCAATCGCCACGCCGGAGGCGAACAGCACGGCGATCTCGGTGTCGGAAAACCCGGTTTCGGACAGTACCGCGCGCGTCTCCGCGCCGAGCGGCATCGCCGGCGGCCCGGGATCCGCAGGCTCGCCCTTCTCGAGGATCGTCGGGCGGATCGTGGTGATCATCCCCTCGGTCGGATGCACCTCCGGCTGCAACAGCCCGACCGCGGTGAGATGCGGATCGTCCGGCAGCGTCGAGAGCGTGTGGCAGAGCATGGCCGGCACGTCCGCCGCGCTGAACACCGTCAGCCACTCGGCGCTGCTGCGCGCGCGCAAAGCGTCGGCGCGCAGCGCGAACCAGGCGCTCGCATTGCGGAAGCGGTCGGCGACGGTGCGGAAGCGCGGATCCTCGACGAGATCCGAGCGCCCGATCGCGCGCAGAAACGCGTGCGCCTGGGTATCGGTGTTCGCGGTGATGCTGATCCAGCCATCGGATGTCGCGACGGGACGGTTGTTCGGATCGAGCACCCGGCGGTCCCCCGGCGGCCCGAGCGGTGGCACGAAACTCGCCGGACCGAGATGCTCTTGCAGTACGAAGGCCGCCATCGTCTCGTGCATCGGCAGCTCGATCGCGGTTCCCTCGCCGGTGCGCTCGCGCGCGAACAGCGCCGCGAG
The DNA here is from genome assembly GCA_965276665.1 of Acetobacteraceae bacterium. Taxonomy (GTDB): domain Bacteria; phylum Pseudomonadota; class Alphaproteobacteria; order Acetobacterales; family Acetobacteraceae; genus CAWGJC01. Next base: position 5,049,688 of record OZ255620.1, on the reverse strand, counting down.
GATCGCGCCCGCGGTGATCTCGCCCACCACGTGATCGGCGAGCAGCAGGGGAACGAGCGCCGGCGCGCCGCCCGTCTTGGCGTCGCGCTCGGCGGCGAGCCCGGCAATGCCGGCGACGCCCTGCACAACGCTGTCATAGGCCGGCCGGCCGCGATACGGGCCGCCCGGTCCGAAACCGCTGATCGTGCAATGCACGAGACGCGGCCTTGTGGCGCGCGCCGCCGTCGCGTCGAGGCCGAGCCGCGCCAGCGCCTCGGGCCGCATGTTCGTCACCAGCACGTCGCAGCGATCGAGCAGGCGGCGCACCGCATCGCGTGCCGGCTCAAGCTTGAGGTCGAGGCAGATGCCGCGTTTGCGGCGGTTGAAATGCAGATACTTGCCGGAGAGCGCGCCGGAGGGCGACGGTCCGCCGAGGGTGCGCAGCAGATCGCCATCCGGCGGTTCGAGCTTGATGATCTCGGCGCCGTAATCGGCGAGGCGGAGCGTGCAGGCCGGTCCGACGACGACGCTGGTGAGATCAAGCACGCGCAGGCCCCCGAGCGGCCGCGATTTCATGCCGCTTCCGCCTCCAGCGCAATGCGCCCCTCGGTGTCGACCGCCCAGAGCCGCCAGCCCTCGCCGTCGCGTTTGGCGCAGAGCCGCACCGGACGGCCGCAGAAAAGCGGACGCAGGTTGCGCGCCGCCATCGAGACCGGCTCGCGGCCGGTTGCGCGACGAAACAGCTCGAGCAGGAACAGCGCGGTCAGGCCGCCATTCACCACCAGCGCCGGATAATGCTCCGTGCCGGTCGCATAGGGCTGGTCGTAATGGATGCGATGGGCGTTGAACGTCACCGCGGAGTAGCGGAACAGCAAGGCCTCGTCCGGGTGAAACGGCGCCTCGATCTCTGGCCCTGGGTCCGGGTTCGGCGGGGAAGCAGGCGCGGCGCTGCCGGATCCGGCCTCGCGATAGATCACGTCCTGATCCTCGATCACCGCGGGAGGCGCATCGGCACGCGAGATGGTGTGGCGCAGCGTCACGATCACCAGGCGGCCGGAGCGTCCCTGCTTCTCCTCGATCGCCTGAATCACGCTGACGCGCTCGACGGGTTCGCCGATCGGGATCTCTCCCGCGAATTGCGTGCGCCGGCCGCCGAGCATGCGGCGCGGCAGCGTCGCCGGCGGCAGGAAATCGCCTAGCAGTGGATGACCGTCCGGGCCGAGCCGCGATTGCGGCGCGAGCGGCGCGAACAGAATGGCGTGCCAGCCGGCGGGGAGCGCCTGACCGTCCGCGAGCGTCGCCGGATCCCGGTCGAGGAGCGCGGCGAGACGGCGCGCCAGCGGCAGCGCGCAGATATCGGATGCGCACTCGGTTCGCCCGATCCAGGAACGCAGCTCCTCCATGCATGGAGGCTAGAGGATTCAGCCTCGCGCCGAAACCCCGGCTGCATGCTACAAGCGCGCGGAAACGGGGAGACGGACATGGATTTCACCTTCCTCATGCTGCCGCCGCACACCGAGATCACCCGCGATTGGGGCAAGCGGCTGCAGGAGGCGATGCCGTCGGTCGATGTCGTCATCGCCGAAACCGACAGCGACGCGGAAGGTGCGATCGCGCGGGCGGATGCGGTGTTCGGCACGCTGCCGGCCGCCCTGCTCGCGCGGGCCGCGAAACTGCGCTGGCTGCAGGCGCCACAGGCCGCGCCGCCGGCGGGGTATTATCATGACGCGTTGATCGCGCATCCGGTGATCGTGACGAATTTCCGCGGCATCTTCGACGACCATATCGGCGCGCACATCATGAGCTTCGTGCTCGCCTTCGCGCGCGGGCTCGATACCTACATCCCGCAGCAGACGCGCCGGGAGTGGCGGAAGCCGCCGGAAGATACCGGCATCGTCGCCTTGCCGGGCGCGACCGCGCTGATCGTCGGGCTCGGCGGCATCGGCGCGGAGGCGGCACGGCTCGCCGCCGCGTTCGGCATGACCGTGATCGGCACCGATGCGCGGCGCGAGCAGGCGCCGCCGGGTGTGGCCGAGATGCACCGGCCCGATGCGCTGGATGCGCTGCTGCCACGGGCCGATTTCGTCATCCTGACCGTGCCGCACACGCCGGCGACCGAGGGGTTGATGAACCGCGCCCGCTTCCAGCGCATGAAGCCGACGGCGTTCTTCATCAATATCGGGCGCGGCATGACGACGAGGCTCGACGACCTTGTCGCGGCGCTGCGCGCGGGCGAGATCGCCGGCGCGGCGCTCGATGTGTACGAACAGGAACCGCTGCCCGCCGGGCATCCTCTCTGGACGATGCCGCGCGTGCTGCTGACGCCGCACATGGCGGGATACGGACCGCATCTCAACGAGCGCCGCTTCCAGATCATCCTCGACAATGCCCGGGCATTGTCGAAGGACGAACCGCTCCGCAACGTCGTCGACAAGGCAAGCTGGTTTTAGAGCACCATCCGATCGAATTGAATCATTCGATCGGATGAAGTTGCTCGCTGACAAACAAAGCTGGGACAAGCAAAGCTGGAGCGGCTTCCGATCCTCTTTGATCGGAAATCGCTCTAAAGGCAGAATCACGCGCCAGCCAATTAAAAGGCGGTTCTCGCCGAACCTCGCCCACTTGGCGCCCTGTGGCACGATGGACATGGCCGGCCCGGTGCGTGGGCGGCTTCGGGTGATCTGACCGGAATATAGCCCTACCTACTCCATACCAACCAAGATTAGGCTGGTCAGCACGCTTCCCGTAATGAAGTATGGTGCATTGATTAGACTATACAAAAACGGCCTTGGAAAAAGCGGGTTGATTGCGATGTTGACAATCATGGGGGCTAGATAGCCGATTCCGACTAATACACCGAATTCGATGCCGCCGGCGTAGGTCGTCACCCCGAGCAAGCGGATCAAGATGGCACTGGTGATCGTGGTGACGGTCAAACACAGGAGCGGCCCTACGAGTGAGAGGGTGCCCTTCCTCATTTCGCGGCCGAGCGCGACGGAATATGCTCGGTTGACGATCAATGGGAACCAGATGCCCCCTAAAGCGAAAGAGGCGATCACCGCCACGGCTACCGCAAGCCAGTTCAGGTGAGCCAGTGCGTCCAGCATCTTCTTTCATCTCCTGATTGGAAGAGTGTCTGTGAACGCTGCCGCAATGAAGAGTTGGACGGTCGGGTGAGATAAAGCATGTTCCGTTCGCATTCGCTCGCTGCACGGGCTCTCGGTCTCTGTCTTGACGAGCATCTTTATCCGCTTGAACGATTCCGTTCGGACGGATGATGCTCTCCGAATCAGCGCAGGCGAACCTGAAGCTCACATCACCGGCGACTTGCCGCCATCGACGTTGATTGCGGTGCCGGTGATGAACGAGGCGGCGTCGGAGGCGAGGAAGCAGGCCATGTTCGCGAATTCCTCCGCCCGGCCCATGCGGCCGAGCGGGATCTGCTGTCGGTCTGCGAGCTCCTGCATGAATTCTGGCAGCGGACGATTGGTCTGCTCCGCCGCGTGACGCCGCACCCATTGATCGCTCTCGATCAGCCCGACCAGCAGCGCGTTGACCAGAACGTTGTGCGGCGCGCCCTCGCCCGAGAGGATTTTGGTCAGCGCCATCCCGGCGGCACGCGAGACCGCGGTGGGCGCGCTGCCCGGGCGCGGCGCCTTGGCGCCGATATTCAGCACGTTGATCACCCGGCCCCAGCGCCGCTCGCACATCTGCGGCCAGGCGAGCCGGGTCAGACGGATCGCGGCGAACAGTTTCAGGTCGAGATCCTCCTGCCAGATCGCATCGGTGACGGAGGTGAATTCCTGCGCGCGCGAAACCCCGGCATTGTTGACGATGATGTCGACGCGCCCGAAGGCGGCCATCGCCGCGCGATAGCCGGCCTCCACGCCCGCGGCGGTGGCGACGTCGCAGGCGGCGATCGCCGCGCGATCGCCGATCGCATCCTGTGCGGCGGCGAGCGCCGCCTCCCCGCGCGCGAGGAGCATCACAGAGGCGCCCGACTCCGCCATGCGCTTGGCGGTGGCGAAGCCGAGGCCCTTGCTGCCGCCGGTGACGATCGCGGCCCGGCCTTCGAGGCTGATCTGCATGGCGGCCCTACTCCGCCGTCATCGCGTCTTCGTACCAGGTCCGCCCGTCGCGCTCGATCAGCGCGATCGCGGCAGTCGGCCCCCAGCTCCCGGCGGCATAGGGGCGCGGCGGCTCGCTCCGCGACGACCAGGCCTCGGCGAGGGGCTCGACCCAGGACCACGCCGCCTCCACCTCGTCGCGCCGCATGAACAGCGTCGGGTTGCCGCGGATCGTGTCCATCAACAGGCGCTCATAGGCATCCGGATAGCGCGTGCCGAACGCCTTCTCGAAGCTGATGTCGAGACCGGTCGGACGCAGGCGGAGCCCGCCCGGTCCAGGCTCCTTGGTCATCATCTCGAGCCGCATGCCTTCCTGCGGCTGCAGGCGGATCACCAGCTTGTTGGATTGCATCTCCGCCGCCTCGGGCGGGAAGATCGAATAGGGCGGCACGCGGAACTGCACGACGATCTCCGAAACCTTCTGCGGCAGGCGCTTGCCGGTGCGGAGATAGAACGGCACGTTCGCCCACCGCCATGTCTGCACCGTCGCCTTGAGCGCGACGAAGGTCTCGGTGCGGCTCGGCTCGCCCGCCTCGGCGAGATCGGCGATGTAGCCGGGCACCGGCTTGCCCTCGACGGCGCCCGGTCCATATTGCCCGCGGACCGTATGCGTTGCGATCTCATGCGGCTCGAGCGGGCGCAGCGCGCGCAGCACTTTCAGCTTCTCGTCGCGCACCGCATCGGCGTCGAGCGAGATCGGCTGCTCCATCGCGAGCAGGCAGAGCAGCTGCAGCAGATGGTTCTGCACCATGTCGCGCAGCGCGCCGGACCGGTCGTAATACCCGGCGCGGCCTTCCACCCCGACGGTCTCCGCCACCGTGATCTGCACGTGGTCGATGACATCCGCATTCCACAACCGCTCGAAGATCGTGTTGGCGAAGCGCAGCGCCATCAGGTTCTGCACCGTCTCCTTCCCGAGGTAATGGTCGATGCGAAAGGTCTGCGATTCCTCGAATACCTGGCCGACCTGGTCGTTGATCGCGCGCGCGGATTCGAGATCGTGGCCGATCGGCTTCTCCAACACCACGCGGGAGAGCGGCGTGACCAGATCATGCGCCTTCAGACGCTGGCAGAACGGGCCGTAGAGATCGGGCGAGGTCGCGAGATAGAACATCCGCACGCGGTCGGCGGACTCCAAGAGCTTGTCGCGCAGCGCGTCCCAGCCGTCATCCTTGGCGGCGTCGAGGCTCGCATATTCGAGCTGTTTGCAGAATTTCTCGATGATCTCGGGATCGCGATCCTTCTTCGGCACGTGCTTCTCGAGCGCCTCCGCGGCATGGCGGCGGAAATCATCGTCCGACAGATCGGAGCGCGCGGCGCCGATCACCCGGCTGTCCGCCGGCATCTGCTCGTCGCGGAACCGGTAGTAGAGCGCGGGCAGCAGCTTGCGGCCGGTCAGGTCGCCGGTGGCGCCGAACACCACCGCATCGAAGCTCGGCACCGGAATGATCCTGCTTGCCATGATCTCTCCTCTCAGCCCGCAGGGCGGGCATAGCGCGCGGCGGTGGCCTCGTCGCGCCGTGGCTGGTAGGCGATGCCCGGGCGAGCGGCCCAATGCACCACCTGCCAGTAGAGCGGCACGATCGCCGCATCCTTGAACGCGATATGCTCCGCCTCGCGCAGCAGAGCGTCGCGCTTCTGCGGATCGAATTCGGCCAATGCCTGACGCAGCGCCGTGTCGAAAGCCGGATTGGAATAGCGCGCGCGGTTGAAGGCGCCCATCCCGGCCTTTGGATCATAGGTCGCGAGCACGTTGGTGAGCGCGATCGCGGAATTCGACGTGGTGGTGCCGAAGCTGAACAGGAAGAGGCTGTAGGACTGCCGGCTCGCCGCCGCCGCATAGACGCTGTACGGCAAGGCGTCGACGCCGTTCACCCGCAACCCGCCCCGGCGCAGCATCTGGCCGAGCGCCTGCGCGACCGCGCCGTCCTGCGGCAGCCGGTCGCTCGAGGAATGCACGGTCAGCCCGAACCCGCCGCCCCATCCCGCCTGCTCGAGCAGGCCATGCGCGGCGGCGAGATCGGGCGGCGGCGATGCGAGCGCCGGGTCGTAGCCGCCGATGCCCTCCGGCACCATCTGCCCGGCGGGCTCGGCCGAGCCTTCAAGCAGCCGGTCGGCGATCGCGCGGCGGTCGATCATCAGCGAGATCGCGCGCCGCACCCGCGCATCCTGCAGCGGGTTGCGGTCGAGCGGGCGCCCCTGCATGTCGGTGACGAATGGGCTCACGCTGCGGGCGCTGTCGAGCGCGAGATAGACCAGACGCGTGGAGGCGATGGAGAACACCGACCGGCCGCCCTGTTTCAGCCGCGCGAGATCGGTGGGCGGAACCTGGTCGATCAGATCGACATCGCCGGACAGCAGCGCGGCGGCGCGCCCCGCATCCTGCGGAATGAAGCGCAGCGTCACCTTGTCCCAGGGCGCCGTGCCGCCCCACCAGGCGGCGTTGCGTTCGAGCTCGATCCGCTGTCCCGGCAGCCAGCGCAGCACGCGGTACGGCCCGGTGCCGACCACGCCCTCGCCGCCATTCATGTCGGTGGTCGAGAGTCCCTGCGCGGCCTTGCGCGACATGATGTACACCTCGCCGATCTGCTCGATCAGCTGCGGCGCCGGCGTGTCGGTCTTCACCCGCAGGGAAAGCGGGCCGGTCACCTCGACGCCGGTGACGCCGCGCATCGCGGCGGCAAACGGCGCCGGGCTGTTCGGCACGCTCCGCGCGCGCTCCATCGAGAAGGCGACATCGTCGGCGCTGAGCTGCGTGCCGTCCTGGAAGGCGACGTTCGGGCGAAGCGTCACCTCCCAATCCGTCGGATCGACCGCGCGCCAGGAGAGCGCGAGCGACGGCGTGATCTGGTTGTTCGGGTCGCTGCCGACGAGCCGGTCGAAGATGTCGTCCGACGTGTCGCCGTTATTGCCGGTGCGCGCGAAGAGCGGGTCGAGCGAGGTGGGCTCGCTGGCGCGGCCGATGGTGAGGTCGGCGGCGCGGACGGGCGCTGCGCAGGCGAGAAGGGCTGCGACGAGGAGCGTGACGCCTGCCCGATTGGGGAGAACGGGGTTCCGGTGTCGCACATCCGCCTCCTTGCTGCCGGATGGGTTCTCCCACCCATCGCCCGGCGAGCGCAAGGCAGGGCGCGGCCCTGCCTTTGCGGCCTCGCTTGCGGTAACGTGAGACCGGAAGCGATCAGGCCAGACCAAGGAGAAAGACCATGCCGCAGACAATCGCCGTCATCGCGCCGGGCAGCATGGGGAGCGCGACCGGAGCCCGCCTCGCCGAGCACGGCGTCACGGTTCTGACATCGCTCGCCGGGCGGAGCGCGGCCAGCGCCGCGCGGGCGGAAGCGGCGGGAATGCGCGCGGCGGAGGATGCGGAGATCGGGCGCGCCGAAATCATCCTCTCGATCGTGCCGCCCGGCGAGGCGCTGGCGCTGGCGACGCGGCTCGCGCCGGTGCTCGGAGGCGGCGTCACCTATGTCGATTGCAATGCGGTGAACCCGGCGACGGCGCTGCGCATCGCGGCGGCGATCGCGCCGAGCGGCGCGCGCTTCGTCGATGCCGGCATCATCGGCGGACCGCCGCAGCGCGGCGCGCCGGGTCCGGTCTTCTATGCCTCCGGGCCGGAGGCCGCATCGTCGCTCGCGCTGCGCGATCTCGGCCTTGACGTTCGAGTGACCGGCGACAAGGTGGGCGAGGCCTCCGCGCTGAAGATGTCCTATGCGGGCATCACCAAGGGCATCACCGCGCTGGCCTCCGCGATGCTGCTCGCGGCGACGCGCGGCGGCACCGCCGCGGCGTTGCACGCGGAGCTCGGGCACAGCCAGAAAATGCTGCTCGGCCAGTTCACCCGCGGCGTGCCCGGCATGTATTCGAAAGCCTATCGCTGGGTCGCGGAGATGGAGGAAATCGCCGGCTTCGTCGCCGAGGATGAGGGCGCGCGCATGATGTTCGAGGGCGCGGCGCGCCTCTACGCGCGGCTCGCTCAGGATTTCGACGGCGAGAAGCGCGAGATCGCGGCGCTCGACGCGTTTCTCAAGCCGTGAGGGTGGTGTTCATCGGATAATGCGTGTTGCGCCCGGCGAAGGGCGGAAAGCCGTGGAAATCCGCCCGCATCTCGTGGCGGATTTCCGAGGCGAGCGCCGCGTTCAGCGCCGCCGCGTCGTCGAACACCACCTGGTTGCGCTGCATCGCATGCGCGCGCGGCCACGGGATGGTGCTGATCCAGTCGATGCGCGTGTGGATCTCGATCGCGCGGATGCCGGGGAAGCGCGCCATGATCGGCGGATGCCCGGCGACATAGCGGCCGAGCCAGGCATTGGTGTCCTCGGCCTCCCCCTCATAGGCGACGAGATAGGTGCAACGCGGCGCGCCCGGCGGCGTGCGGAACGCCGGGTCCGGCACCGGGTAGCGCCGCGTCAGCATCGCCTGCTGGGTGACATCGGCGCCGGACAGGCTCGGGATCGCCCCGAGTGCGGCGAGCGGCTGCAAATGTCCGTCCGCGCCGATCGCGTCTTCCAGCGCCATGACCTCGGAGAAATCCAGCTGCAGGACCATCGGCGGCGGCGCGCCGTCATCGAGATAGGGGTCGTGCGCGCTGGCCGGCGTGTAGAGCCGCGCCTTCAGCAGCCCGGGCGTGGCGGCGACCCGCGCCGCAACGCGGGACTGGTCCTCGGGCGACAGCCGGGCGGAGGGATGCGAGAAGCAGACGAAATAGGCGATGCTCATGCCGCCGCTCCCGCGCCGTCGGCCGTTCTGGCCGCGCGGCCCTCGCATTCCGTTTGACGCGCGCCGGCGGGACGGGCTCTGCTTGCGGAATGATCGACCTGCATCTCTATCTCGCCTTTGTCGCCGCGGTGTCGGTGCTGATGCTGATCCCGGGGCCGAATGTCGCGCTGATCGTCGCCAACAGCGTGCGCCATGGCACGCGCTACGGGCTCGCCACCCTCGCCGGCACCAGCATCGCCACGGTTCTGCACCTGACGCTGACGGTGATCGGACTGACTGCGCTGCTCGGCACGCTCGGCGCCTGGTTCGAATGGGTGCGCTGGATCGGCGTCGCCTATCTGCTGTGGCTCGGGGTGCGCGCCTGGCGGGCGCCGGCCGCCGATCTCTCGCGCACCCAGGCCGAGGGGCGCTCGCTGCGCAAGATCCTGCTGCGCGGCTTCCTCGTCTCGCTCACCAACCCGAAGACCCTGCTGTTCTACGGCGCGTTCTTCCCGCAATTCGTCACCGCCAACCACACGCGCGGGCAGCTCCTGCTGCTGGCCGGGACCTTCCTCGCGATCGCGCTGCTGCTGGATAGCGGCTGGGCGGTGCTCGCCGGCCGCGCGCGCTTCCTGCTCGCGCGACACGGCAAGCTCCGCAACCGGGTGACCGGCGGGCTGCTGATCGGCGCGGGGTTGGGCCTCGCCGCCGCCCATCATCCGTGAGCGCCGATCCCGGCGATCAGCTCGCCGGGCGCAGCGTCAGCACCGCCTGCGGCTCGTTTTGCACTGGCGTCGGTGAGGTCGTGACCAGCACCGCCCAGGGCCGGTTGCTGATCATCGCCTGATACCCGGCATGGGAAAGCGAGGGATTGCGCTGATCGGGCGGCGCCGCCTGGCCGGTGAAGCGGATGCCGGCCTGCTGCATCGCCTGCTGAAGATAGGCGATGGTCTGGCCGGCATCGGCGGTATCCGCATAGGCCGAGCAGGAATTGTCGTCCGCCGAGACGAGGGCCAGCCGCACCGTCTGCGAGCTCACGTCGTAGACCGTCCCCTGCCGCCCGGCGAGGAAGAAGCTCTGCATCTGCTGCGCCATTTGCGGCGCGCGCTCCTGCGCGAGCCAGCTCCGCAGCCCCGGCGCATTGCCCGCGTAATGCAGGCAGGTCTGCAGGAACAGCCCGACGACCTGATCCGCCCCGTCCGCCGGCTCGGATTGCTGCGCGCCGCCCTGCGCCATCGCCCCAGACTGCGGGATGCCAGGCTGCTGGTACCCAGGCTGTTGTGCATGGGCGGCGAGGGGCAGCAGGCAGGTGGCGGCCAGTGAAGCCACGATCAGGCGGCGCATGGGCAAACTCCCTCTCCTCTCGGATGCCGGAATCTAGAGCAGGTCCGGTGCCGATAGAAGCGCCGGCAGCGGGCGCGCGTTCCCGCTCTGCCGGCCACCGCCCACCGCCAGCGCGTCTAACGCTGCCGCCAGGGCAGCCCGTCCGCCTTCCAGCCCGCGGCGACGCCGCGATGCCCCTCGCCATCCGGCGGTCCCTCGAACCCGTCCGATACATTGTAGACGTGATCGAATCCCGCCGCCCGCGCCGCCTCGGCCGCCGCCAGGCTGCGCCCGCCCGTGCGGCAGATGAAATAAACATGGTTCTCCGGCGTAAACCCGGCCTGGCGGAGCTGGTCCACGAAACCGCCATTCACCTGCATGGTCGGATAGGTCTGCCACGCGATCAGCACGGCCTGCTTGCCGGCCTCCGCGAGATCGGGCACGCCCACGAAATTCCACTCCGCATCCGTCCGCACATCGACGAGCTGCGCGTCGGGTTCGTCGCGGATCGCCTGCCAGGCCTGTTTCGGCGCGACATTCTCGACCATAACTGCCTCCCGGTCTCAACCGCGCAAAGGTGCACCCGCATGCCCGAAAGCACAAATTCGCACGCCAGCAAAAGCGGGCTGATCGGCGCGATCGGCAACACGCCGCTCATCAGGCTGGAACGCGCCTCCACCGCCACCGGCTGCACCATCCTCGGCAAGGCGGAGTTCATGAACCCGGGCGGCTCGGTGAAGGACCGCGCCGGGCTCGCGATCATCGAGGATGCCGAGCAGCGCGGCGTGCTGAAACCGGGCGGCACTGTCGTCGAGGGAACGGCGGGCAATACCGGCATCGGCCTCACCCTGGTCGGCAATGCGCGCGGCTACCGCACGGTGATCGTGATGCCGGAGACGCAGAGCCGCGAGAAGATCGACTTCCTGCGCATGATCGGCGCCGATCTCCGCCTCGTCCCCGCCGCGCCCTACCGCGACCCCGGGAATTACGTCCACGTCTCGCGCCGGATGGCGGAGGAGATGGGCGCCGTCTGGGCGAACCAGTTCGACAATCTCGCCAATCGCGAAGGCCACCGCGCCACCACCGGCCCCGAGATCTGGCGACAGACCGAGGGCCGGATCGACGCCTTCACCTGCGCCTGCGGCACCGGCGGCACGCTCGCCGGCGTCTCCCTCGCGCTCAAGGCGGTGAAGCCCGATATCCGCATCGTGCTCGCCGACCCGGAGGGCAGCGCGCTCTATGGCTGGGTGAAATCGAACGATCTCAGCGTCACCGGCAGCTCGATCACCGAGGGCATCGGCCAGGGACGCGTGCCGGAAAACCTCAACGGCGTCGAGATCGACGACGCCGAACGCATCCCGGACACCGAAGCGCTGGACCAGGTGTTCGACCTGCTGATCCACGAAGGGATCTCCGTCGGCGGCTCCGCCGGCATCAACGCCGCCGCCGCAATCCGCGTCGCCCGCAAGCTCGGCCCGGGCCACACCATCGCCACCATCCTCTGCGACGGCGGCGCACGCTATCAGTCGAAACTGTTCAACCCGGAATTCCTGCGGTCGAAGAACCTGCCGGTTCCGCAATGGCTTGCCTGAGAGGAAGGCCTGGGGCTCTTCCCCCCATCGGCGCGAACAGGAGTATGCCGGGATCAGGCCTCGCAATTGCCGCTTCCTGACATTCGCGCCGGACTCTTGCGCCATGCAATCTGCTGGATGCAAGCGGCGGTATGTTTTCTTAGATGTCGCCCATCCGGACTGGCTGGAACCCTGAAGACGTCGGCCTCGTCTAAATGGTCGTCGGATCGAGGAGAGCTGGACATGACCGAGGGCGTGAGAGTCCTTTCCGTGGGTGCCGCTGGCCGCTTCGCCGGCATGGTTCTACCGGAGCTGGCCAAGAGGGGCGTCACGGTTCGCGCTTTGATTCGGGACGCCAGCGAAGAAGGCGGTGTGCGCGCCCGCGGCGCGTCGGAAATTGCGGTTGCCGATTTGCATGACCGGCACGCGCTCGGCGCGGCGCTTTCTGGCGTGGACCGCATGTTCTACATCGCCCCTGCCTTCTCAGACGACGAAGCCGGCCTCGGGCGGAGCGTCGTGGATGTCGCCAAGCAGGCCGGCGTGCAGCGTTTCGTCTTCTCCTCCGTCATCCACCCAATCCTGAGCGCACTCGTCAATCACTCTGCAAAAGGTCCGGTGGAAGAGGCGGTTCTCGCTTCTGGAATGGAATACACCTTTCTTCATCCGGCGGTGTTCTTCCAGAACTATGAAGCTGGCTGGGGGGCGGTGGTCAAGACCGGCACGCTGGCCGAGCCCTATTCGGCCGAGACACGCATGACCCGGGTCGATTACCGCGACGTTGCCGAGGTCGCGGCCATCGCGCTCACCGAGAACAGGCTGGTGCACGGAACGTTCGAGCTATGCGCGGCCGGAGACCTGAACCGTCACGATGTCTCGGCCCTGATCAGTCAGGCGCTGGGGCGGCCAGTGAGGAGTGCCGCGCCAAACTTCACAGATTGGACAAAGCAGGTGAAGGCGCCGCATGACGAAGGTCAGCTCGCGCCGTTGAAGGCCATGTATGATTGGTATGATCGCCACGAGCTGCTCGGCAACCCTCTCACGCTGCGCGCCATTCTAGGACGTGAGCCGCGAACCCTGCTCAACTATTTTGAAGAGCTTGCGGCATCGCCCATGGGACCTTCGTCTCGCTGACGGGCATCTCCACTGATTTGAACCATTGCCTCACTTCAGGCGGCTGATGATGCCAAATTCTTGATTTCCGCAATTGTTGAGAACCCCCACCCACTTGCCTTCGCCTTTGCAACGACCACTCCGAAACTGACGATCAGGCGGCGGGAGCAACTCGTGATGCAGCGCGTGGCAATAATCGGAAATGCTGGCGGTGGAAAATCGAAATTGGCTCGCGCCATAGCGGCCAAATACAGCTTACCGTTTCATGCAGTTGACAGGTTTCAGTGGCGGCTGGGCTGGGAGCCTGTGCCAGAGGCCGAAATTACCGAAGCGCTCGACTCCCTCATTGCCGGAGCAAATTGGGTCATTGACGGCTGGGGGCCGTGGCCCACGCTGGAGAGAAGGTTTGCCGCCGCTGACAACATTGTGCTCGTAGATCACCCGATCTGGATACATTTTGGTGGCGGCCGAACGGCAAATCGCGTGTGCGCGTGGAGAAGGACGGCCGGACGGACCGGAAGGCTGTAATATGTTGGATGTGACGCAACGCTTGTTCAAGATGATTTGGAATATCGACCGTGGCTTGATGCCACGACTACGGACGCTCATCGGGACCGTGGAAAGCGGACGGCAGGTTCACAGGATCACGTCTCCGGAGCAACTTGATGCGTTCACTCATTCGATTGACGGAGGAATTCCGTCTGGCGTCGCGCAATAAACCCAGAATTCAGACGAACTCGCGTCGGGTCCAGCCTTAAAGTTCGCGCCTATGGGGCTCTGCCCCTCTGGATCCCTGCTGGCGGCGACCAGCACCCAGACCCGGTTCGGGCGCGTAGCGCAATTAGCCCCCGAGAAAGCGGCTTTCGGCGGGCGTTCTGGACCTTGACACCTCGGTGCGAACTCCCGGCGCGCTCATGCGCCGCCGGACTATGGGCGATGGTGAGACCCTGCTTTGCCCGGCGCTGGCTCTCGTTTTTTCAGGGCGGCCTGGTCGTCGGACATGTCGCTGAACTGTATCGACGATATCGCGCTTCTATCGGTGTCGTTAACGAGAGGCGTCCATGATCGTCGTGACTGGAGCTAACGGCCAACTCGGACGGGCCGTCGTGGAAGGGCTGCTCACCCGCCTGCCTGCGGATCGGATCGTCGCCAGCGTCCAAGACCCTGTTAAGGCGAGGGACCTCGCTGAACGGGGCGTGCATGTCCGTGCGGGCGATTTTGCCGAGCCAAACCGTTTGGCGGCGGCATTCGCGGGTGCGACGCAAGTGTTGGTCGTCTCAGTCGACAAGCTGGGTGAAACGGCGCTTCAGCTGCATCATGCTGCGATCGAGGCCGCTCACGCCGCCGGAGTGCTGCGCGTGCTCTACACCAGCCACATGGGCGCACGGCGGGACTCGACTTTTGCGCCGGCATCCGATCACGCCGCAACCGAGGCGTTCCTGGCTGAAGGAGGCGTGCCGTTCACGTCGCTGCGCCAAGGCTTCTACGCCGAGAGCGCGTTGCATCTCATCGGGCACGGATTGCAAACAGGCGAGATCCGCGCCCCCGAGGACGGTCCGGTGAGCTGGACCGCTCGCGCCGATCTGGCGGAGGCGGACGCGATCGTGCTCGCCGAAGAAGGGCGGCTGGACGGCATCACACCGCCGCTGACCGCGCCCGAGGCGTTCACTATGGCCGACCTCGCCGCGATCGCGTCCGAGCTGACCGGGCGCGAAATCAAACGGGTCACCGTGTCCGACGGTGAATGGCGAAGCGCAAGAGTGGCGCAGGGCGTACCCGCGCCGATGGCGGACATGCTGCTCGGCATGTATCGAGCCGCCAGGCGCGGCGACTTTGCCGCGGTCGATCCGACGTTGGAGGCGCTGCTTGGCCGCCGCCCGCAAACGATGCGCGACATACTCGCCGCCACTCTCAAGCCCGGCTAAGCCACGGGCGCGTCGCTGCCGGAACACCGTCAGTCGTCAGGCGGTGGTTCAGGGCAATGGGCAGCCCGTCAGCGAGACGAAGGTCCCATGGGCGATGCCGCAAGCTCTTCGAGATAGTCCAGCGGGGTCCCAAGTGAGGCATGGGGGCAGCCCCCCGCCTCTACCCCACCCGCGAAACCCGCCCCTCGATCGGATAAGCTGGATCGTTGTAACCAGGCGTCGAAGGATGCCCAGGCGCCACCATGCCGTCGATCAGCGCCTCATCCTCAGCGGTGAATTTGTAGTCGAGCGCCGCCAGGTAATCCGCCCATTGCGCTTCGGTGCGCGGGCCGGCGATCACGCCGGTGACGAGCGCGTTGTTCAGCACCCAGCCGATCGCAAGTTTCGCAGCATTGCCGCCCTTCGCGCTGGCGTGCCGCTCGATGTCGCGTGCGAGGCGGAGTGATTCCGGGCGCCACTCGGTCTGCATCATCCGCCGGTCGTCGCGCCCGGCGCGCGTGCCTTCCGGCGGCGGCGCGTCCGGGTCGTATTTCGCCGTCAGCACCCCGCGCGCGAGCGGGCTATAGGCGAACACGCCGAGCCCGAAATACCGGCAGGCCGGCAGGTGCTCCGTCTCGATCCCGCGATTGAACGCGTGGTAATAGGGTTGCGAGACCACCGGCCGGTCGATGCCGAGCGCATCGCAGATGCGGCAGATCTCCGCGACCCGCCAGGAGCGGTAGTTGGACACGCCGAAATAGCGGATCTTGCCCTGCCGCACGAGATCGCCGATCGCGCGCACCGTTTCCTCGAGTGGCGTCGCATGGTCTTCCTTGTGCAGGTAGTAGATGTCGATGTGATCGGTGCCGAGCCGGCGCAGGCTCGCCTCCGCCGCGCGCATCACCCATTTGCGCGACAGGCCCGCGCCGTTCGCATCCGGCGCATCGCGGTTCGCGAGCTTGGTGGCCAGCACCCAGGCATCGCGCTCGGCCGCGATCGCCCGCCCCGTCACCTCCTCCGACGCGCCGCCGCAATAGACATCCGCGGTGTCGATGAAATTCACCCCGGCCTCGCGCGCGACGGCGACGATGCGCCGCGAAATCGCCTCGTCGGTCGGGCCGCCGAAATTCATCGTGCCGAGGCAGAGCGGCGAGACCCGCAGGCCGCTGCGGCCGAGATTGCGATATTGCATGAGACCTCAGAGTCCGTTTGAGAATGCGCTAGGCCCCGTCGTCCGGCGTGGCTTCGAGAATCGGCGTGGAGCGGCCTCGAGGGCCGTGAGCACCGGAAGCGCAGAAAGCCGCGTCGGATGGCCGGCATAGGTGCATTCTCTCACGGGCTCTCAGGTGTAGCCGGTCGAACCGTCCGGACGGAGCGGAAGCTTGCGTTCCCAATGGACGTAATCGTCCCGCGCGAGCGCCGCCTCGTCAATCTCCACGCCCCAGCCGGGCCGGTCGGGGCGCAATTCGAGATAGCCGTCCTTCGGCAGATAGGGATCGACGAGCCAGGAGACCTGCTCCGGCAGCTTATATTCCAAAATCTTGAAATTCGGCTGCGCGGCGCTGAAATGCACGTTGACCGCGGTGGCCAGCGGCCCCATCGGATTGTGCGGCGCGACCGTCACGTAATGCGCCTCGGCGATCGCCGCGATCTTGCGCATTTCCAGCAACCCGCCGACCACGCAGATATCGGGCTGGATGATATCGGCGCCCCCCGCCTGCATCAGGCTGAGGAACTCGAAGCGCGAATAGAGGCTTTCACCGGTCGCGAGCGGGCATTTGAGCTCGTGGCGCAGGCGCCCCCATGCGGGGATGTGCTCGGGCCGGATCGGCTCCTCGTAGAACAGCGGATCATTGGCGGCGAGCGCGTTGCCGAGCTGGATCGCCTGATAAGGCTCGAAGATCTTGGCATGCGCGTCGAACGCGAACTCCCAATCTGAAGGCGCCATCTCGCGCAGCCGGCCGAAATACGCGCCGGTTTCCGCGCAGAGCGCGCCCCAACGCCCGGCATGCAGATCACGCCGGAACGGTGAGAGCTTGAACGCGGTGAAGCCATGCTCCGCATGCAGGCGCTGCGTGAGTTCGAGGCACTCCTTCGGATCCGGCGCGGTGTAAACCCCGCAATAGACGCGCACCCGGTCGCGCGCGTGGCCGCCGAGCAGCATGTAGACCGGCAGGCCGGCCGCCTTGCCCGAGATATCCCAGAGCGCATGGTCGATCGCGGAGATCGCCGCGAGCCCGATCGCGCCGGGCGGGAAGCGCGAGCTCTGCAGCAGTTTCAGCACGATGAACTCGATGCGGCGCGGGTCGATCCCGGTTATCTGGTCGAACAGGTATTCCAGCACCGGCGCCAGCGCGCGGTCCGGCCCGTGATTATAGGCCTCGCCCCAGCCGGAAATGCCCTCATCCGTGTCGATCCTGACCAGCAGGCGCGGCCGGTTGCCGACGCGCTGCATGAAGGTACGCAGGCCGGTTATCTTCACGGGCTTGTCCTTTCAAACCGCCGCCGGTCAAACCGCCGCCGGCAGCTCCCGCGCGACGATGGATCGCTGGCGCGGATCGGCGGCCGGCACCGCGCCGAGCAGCGCCTTCGTATACGGCTCCCGCGGATCGCGACAGATGCGCTCCGCATCGCCGGCTTCCACCACCGTGCCGCGGAACATCACCACGATGCGATTGCAGAAATAGCGGATCACGCCGAGATCATGGCTGATCAGGATGAAGCTGAGCCCGAGCCTGGGCTGCAGGTCAAGCAGCAGGTCGAGGATCTGCCCGCGCAAAGTCACGTCGAGCGCCGAGGTCGCCTCGTCGGCGATGACAAGGCGCGGATCGAGCGCGAGCGCGCGCGCGATGACGATGCGCTGGCGCTGGCCGCCGCTGAATGCGTGCGGGTAGCGCCGTGCCGCATCCGGCGGCAGTCCGACCATCGCGAGCAGCTCGCCGACCCGCCGGGCGAGCGCCGGACCCGCCATCACGCCATGCACAAGGAGCGGCTCGCCGACGATCGCCTCCACCGTCATCCGCGGATTGAGCGAGGCGAACGGGTCCTGGAACACCATGCGGATTTCGCGATGCACCGGCTTGAGCGCGTTGCGCGGCAAGGTGGCGAGATCGAGCGCCCGCCCATCCCGCATCGTGTACTCGATCGTGCCGGCATTCGGCTGCAGCACCCGGATCAGGCAATTGCCGAGCGTCGTCTTGCCGGACCCGCTCTCCCCGACGATGCCGAGATTTTCGCCTTCGAACAGGTCGAACCCGACGCCGCGCAGCGCCGCCACCGGCGCGGCCGCCCGGCGGAACAGCGTCGCCTGTGGCGGATAGGTCAGCGTGACGTCCCGCACGCGCAGCAGCGGCGCGCTCGCATGCACGACGGGCCGCGCCGGCGGCGCCGCCATGCCGAGCTTCTTCGACGCCGCCAGCAGCATCTTCGTATAGGGATGCTCGGGCGCATGGAACACCTGCTCGACGGGCGCGTGCTCGACCACGCGGCCGTCGCGCATCACCAGCACGTCGTCGGCGATCTGCGCCACCACGCCCATGTCATGCGTGATGAACAGCACCGCGAGGCCGTTCTCGTCCTGGAGACGACGGATCAGGCGCAGGATCTCGGCCTGGGTGGTGACATCGAGCGCGGTGGTCGGCTCGTCCGCGATCAGCACCCGGGGCGCGCACACCAGCGCCATCGCGATCATCGCCCGCTGTCGCATCCCGCCGCTGAATTCGAACGGGTAACGGTTCACCGCGTTCTCGGGATCGGGGATCTCCACCTGGCGCAGCATCTCGATGGCGCGCGCCCGGGCCGTGCGGCGATCCGCCATCCCGTGCGCCAGCAGCGCCTCGCCGATCTGCCAGCCGATGCGATGGATCGGGCTCAGCGAGGTCATCGGCTCCTGGAACACCATCGCGATCTCGCGCCCGCGCACTGCGCGCATCCGCGCCCCGCGTGCCGGCAGCCGCGCGAGATCCACCGGCGTCTCGCCCGGGCGCCGCGCATACAGCACCTCGCCGCTGGCGATGCGCCCCGGCGGCCCGACAATCTGCAGGATCGAGCGCGCCGTCATGCTCTTGCCGCTGCCGCTCTCACCCACGATGCAGAGCGTGCGCCCGCGGGCCAGCGAGAAGCTCACGCCATCGACCGCGCGCACCACCATCTGCCCGATCGGGAAATGCGTGCTGAGATCCCGCACGCGGAGCACGGTGGTCAGGTCTGGAGGCGTCTCAATGAGCATGCGGATCGGCCGCGTCGCGCAGCCCGTCGCCGAGGAAATTGAGCGCCAGCACGGTGATCGCCACGGCGGCACCCGGCAGCAGGAGCCAAGGCGCCGAGGCCACCGATTCCACGTTCTGCGCCTCCTTCAACAGCGCGCCCCAGCTGATCGCCGGCGGTTGCAGCCCGAGGCCGAGGAAGCTCAGCGAGGTCTCCGCGAGGATCATCAGCGGAATCGCCAGCGTCACCGAGGCGATGATGTGGCTGGTCAGCGATGGGAGCATGTGACGGAAGATGATGCGCCGCTCGCTGCATCCGTCGAGCCAGGCCGCGGTCACGAAAGTCTCCGAGCGCAACGCGAGAAACCGTCCGCGCACCACCCGCGCGAGTTCGGTCCAGCCGATTAGCGAGATGATCAGCGTGATGCAGAAATAGAGCGTGAGCGGCGACCAGTCCTTCGGCAGCGCGGCGGCGAGCGCAAGCCAGATCGGGATCGTCGGCAGCGATAGGATGAACTCGATCACACGCTGGATGAACCAATCCACCCGCCCGCCATAATAGCCCGACAGGCCACCGAACAGAATGCCGAACACTAGGCTGAACGTCACGCCCACGAGCCCGATCGATAGCGAGGCGCGCGCGCCATAGACGATGCGGCTCAGCATATCACGCCCAAGCCGATCCGCGCCGAGCAGGAACAGCGTCTCGCCCGGACGCGCCGTGCCGATGAGATGATGGTCGGCGGGGAACACCCCCCAGAGCCGGTAAGGATCGCCTTCCACCCAGAAGCGGAGATAGACCTTGCGGGTCGGATCCGGCACGTAGCGCGCGGCGAGCGTCAGCGGATCGCGCGCCAGCCTCTCCGCATCGACATAGGGATGCAGATGCCATCCGCTGGCATCGCGGTCGATCAGATGGATCATTTGCGGCGGGTGAAACACGAGGCGGCCATTGGCCTTGTCCGGGCTGAACGGGGCCACGAACTCGGCGAAGATCGCGACCAGATAGATCAGCACCGTCAGCACGAGCCCCGCCATCGCGAGCTTGTGCCGCCGGAATCGCAGCCAGAGCAGCCGGCCCTGCGAGGCGGTGTCGAGCGCATGGCCACGCTGCGGCAGGCCGCCGATGGTCGCCGACGCGCTCATTGAATGCGGATCCGCGGATCGAGCAAAGCGAGCAGGATGTCGGAAATCAACGTGCCGATCACCGTCAGCGAGCAGAGCAGGAGCAGGAAGGCGCCGGCGAGATACTGATCCTGCGAGAGCAGCGCCTGCAGCAGCAGCGGCCCGGCGGTCGGCAGGTTCAGCACGATCGAGATGATGATCGAGCCCGAGACGAGATGCGGGAGCACCCAGCCGAGCGTGCTGACGAACGGGTTGAGCGCGATGCGGATCGGATAGCGCACCAGCAGCGTGAACTCGCTGAGACCCTTAGCGCGCGCCGTGTCGACATAAGGCTGGTGCAGCTGGTCGAGCAGATTGGCGCGCATCACCCGGATCAGGCTCGCCGCCCCGCCGGTGCCGAGGATGACCATCGGGATCCAGACATGCGCCGCGAGATCGCCCACCCGCCCCCATGACCAGGGCGCGTTGAGATAGCGCGGCGAGAACAGGCCGCCGATATCCTGATGGAACACCGAGATGCCGACATACATCAGCACGAGCGCCAGCAGGAATCCCGGCACCGCGAGGCCGATGAAACCCAGAAAGGTGAAGATGTAATCCCCGACCGAATAGCGACGTACCGCGGAGTACACCCCGATCGGCAGCGCGATGGCCCAGGTGAACAGCAGGGTCGCAACCGACAGCACCAGGGTGAGCCCCATCCGCTCGCCGATCAGCGCGGACACCGGCTGCTGCCACTCGAAGGAATAGCCGAAATCGCCGTGCAGGATGCCGAAAATCCAGCGCCCGTACTGCACGATCCAGGGCTGGTCGAGGCCGAAGCGCGTCCGCATGGTCGCGAGCATCGCGTCATCCACCGTCTCGCCCGCAGCGGCGAGCGAGGCCGCATAGTTCGAGACGAAATCCCCCGGCGCCATCTTGATCAGCACGAACACGGTGATCGAGACCAGGAAGATGAACGGGATCATCCCGAGCAGCCGGCGGACGATGAAGCGCCCCATGGTTTACGGCGCGAAGTAATATTGTTGCGGCAAGGTCGGCGCCGGGGTCGGGTAGGTCCAGCCGTTCGGCATGCTGTCGGGCACGTTCATCAGCTTCTTGCTGCGGATGCCGAAGGTGGTGAGCCCCTGCTCGATGCCGACGACCTCGAACGCATCGGCGGCCGATTGCAGAATCTGGCGGAACAGCGCGTCCGCCTGATTGTCATCCGCCGCCTGCTTCCATTGATCCCAGAGTTTGAGCCGCTGCTGCATGCTGGGCGAGGGCGCGATGCCGCTCTTGCCACCGCTGGCATACCAGCGGACCCAGGGCAGGCTCTGTCGCGAATCGAGCGTGTGGACGGAGAGCCAGGCGCGCGGATCGGTCTGCGGCTGCAGGCCGCCCGGCAGCGCCATCACGTCGATATCATAATCGTTGTTCTGCCCGCGTTCGTAGAACAGCGACCGCTCCATCGTGTTGATGCCGAGATCAATGCCGACCGTGGCCCATTGCTTCTTGACGAGCTCGAGCACGTCGATCGAGGATGGATCGGTCACCATCACATCGGCGGTGAGAAACACCTTGCTGCCATCAGGGTAGAGGCGGAAGCCGTTGCCGTCGCGCTTGGTCAGCCCGAGCCGGTCGAGGATCTTATTCGCCTGATCCGGGTCGTGCTGCAAATACTGCGTCGCCAACTGCTTGTTGTAGAACTTGTCCTGCGGCAGCGGGCTCATCTGCCAGGGCGTGCTCTGGCCGAGGAAGACGATGTCGTTGATCTCGTCGCGATCGGTGGCGAGCGACATCGCCTCGCGGAAATCATGGTTCGTCATCAACGGCAGCAGCTTCGGGTTCTTGTCCGTCTGGTTGAAGAACATCCCTGCCGCCGACACGTCCGACGAGGTCAGCGTCTGCAGCACGTAGCCGCCCTGCGCCATATGCTGCGCCAGCACCGGCTTGTTGTTGATCGTGTTGATGTGCCGGACCATCAGGTCGAGCTGGCCGTTGATCGAGGCCAGCACGATCGACTGGATATCCGAAATCACCTTCATATTGACGGTGTCGATATAGGGAAGCTGGTTGCCGGAGGGGTCGACCTGCCAGAAATACGGATTGCGCCTCAGCACCACCTCTGTCGCGGTGCCGGTATAGGGCGTGCTGATCACCCACGGGTCGAGCACCGGGCGCGCCGGATTGCTCCAGCGCGACGGGATCTCGATATCGCCGCATTTCTGGCGGAACAGGGTGGGCCAGTCGGGCTGGCCGGATTGCTTCACCAGCGCCTGCACGCTCGGATTGTATTTCCGCGTAAACTGCGCGCAGTAATGCTTGGCGTAGAGCACCGGATGCTGGCCGAGCGGCGTCGCCAGCACTTGCGGGAATTGCAGATAGGGGCCGGCGAAGATGAACTTCACCGTCTGGTCGTCGATCTTCTCGGCGCGCATCGGCTTGCCGTTGATCACGTATTGCGACGGCGGCGCGTCGAAGAATTGCGGGTCGGGCAGCAGGTCGTTGACGAAGAACAGGACGTCGTCGGCAGTGAACGGCTGGCCGTCCGACCATTTCATGCCTTTGTAGAGCTTGAACGTGTATTCGGTCGCGTCCTC
The DNA here is from genome assembly GCA_965276665.1 of Acetobacteraceae bacterium. GTDB lineage: Bacteria > Pseudomonadota > Alphaproteobacteria > Acetobacterales > Acetobacteraceae > CAWGJC01. The sequence continues at coordinate 5,027,067 of OZ255620.1, read as the reverse complement.
GTTGCGGGTCCAGCTTTCCGCGACGTTCGGCAGCACGGTGGTGAAGTCGGGCGACCAGCGCGTCAGCCCTTCATTGCCGATGATGCGCAGGATCGCGTTGTGGTCCGCGTCGCCGCGGAGCGCCGTGCGCAGCGTGCCGCCGTACCGGCCGATCGACTGCACGGGTTTGACCACCGCAGGTTGATCAGGCAGGCGCTGCGCGACCGGCGGAAGCTTGTTCGCCGAGACGAGCGCGTCGAGCGCGGGGGCTTCGTGGTAATCCGCCGCGTAAGCCGCGACCGGCAGGCATATTAATGCCGCGAGAAGCAGTCGCCTCATGCTGTGTCCTCCCGCATCGCGGCCGGCGATGACGATCGGCCCGTTCTTTGGTGCGGACCGTTTTTTCGAGCCTTGTCATATGACAAGCGCACGGGACAGTGTCACCATGCCGCCATGACCGTCAAGCAGGGCGGCGGCGGCGGGCCGGCCTGCCGGACGGCGCCTTTCCGAAACGCGGCCGCCGCCTGACCTATTTTGCGCGCGTCGCGTCGAGCAGGCCGCGAATATAGCCGTAACAGAAGGCGAAAGCGGTGCCGGAGGGGTCGGGTCCGTCGATATGCGGCACATGGTCCGGCATCAGCATGTACTGGTAGCCGACCTCCCGGTAGGTCCGCAGCGAGCGCGCCATGTCCATGTCGCCCTCGTCGGGAAACACCTCCATGAAGTCGAGCTTGCGGCCGCGGATATTGCGGAAATGCACGTTGAACAACTTTCCCCGCGTGCCGAACCAGCGGATGACGTCGTCGATCTCGCGGCCGGGATCGTCGAGCATCTCGCCCACCGTCCCTTGGCAGAAATTCAAGCCGTGGTAAGGACTTTCATGCATCTGCACGAAGCGCTTGAGACCGTCCACCGTGCCGAGCACCCGGGTGACGCCGCGATAGCCGGGCGGCGTATAGGGATCATGCGGGTGGCAGGCGAGGCGCACGCGGGCGGATTCCGCCACCGGAACCACGGCGGCGAGAAACCGGTCGATCCGCTCCCAGTTCTCCTCCTCGCTCACCGTGCCGGCGAGGCCGGGCGGCGCGTCGTGATCGGCGAGTTCCCAGCGGAAGGCGGCGTTGCGCGAGCCGCCGCGGCCGGGCTCGGGCGGCGTGCGCGGGATACCGATGATGTTGAGGTTATATTTCGCCGCCGGGATGCCGGCCGCTCCGATGCGCTCGATCAGCCGGCAAATGCTGTCGATCTCGCGCTGCCGCTCCGGGTCGCGCGCGGTCAGGATGTGCTGGCTCGCCTGCTCCTCGATCGGCCGCGACGAGAGCGGAAGCTGCACCATCTCGAGGGTGAGGCCGAATTGCGTCGCGCGATCGCGCTCCCGCTCGAGCACGTCCTGCGTCCAGTCATGCGGGTTGCCGGGCGGATCGACACAGACGTGATTGACGCCGAGCTGCGCCCAGACGCGGTAATCATCGTCGTCACGTGGCTTGATCTGCGTGCCGAGCTGCATCCGCCCTCCTGCGCCTGCGCGGGTCTTGACTTCGGCCCGCATCCCGATCCGATCCTTCCACAGGACGTCGCGGCGAACAACGGGCGCGAACATGACGGGTGAGAACGACATGCGGATCGCGGATGTGAAAGATGCGGGTGTTCCGCCATACCTCGCGGCAGGTCAAGGATAGCGACGGGAATCTCGTCTAGGCGGCCGAACGCGCGCCGTAGCCGAGCTCCTCGGCAAGGGTCGCGGTGGCGGCGCGCAGCTTGTCGCCATAGCTCGCCTCGAACGCTTCGGGCGAGAGCGCATTGCTGACCGCCTCGCGCTGCGGGCCGCCGGGCGCGTAGCCCGATTTATCGAAACTGCTGTTGACGCGACGGGTCGCGAGAAAATCTCCGATCGCGGACGCATCCGCGAGGCGGAGACGACCGGCGATGGCGCTCGCCACCGCGAGCGGCGCGGATTGCATATCCTCCTGGCGGATGCGGGTGACGCGTCCGGCGTGCTCGGCCGTCAGCGCGAGCGCGGCGCGCGCGTAATGCGACCAGGTGGAGATCGCCTCGTCGATGTCGGACGCCCAGGGTGTTGCGAAGCCGGACACCAGCATCGAGCGGCAGACGGCGTGCGGGTTTCGCACCACGCAGAACATCTGGGCGGTCGGAAACATTGCAAGCAGCTCCTCGGCCACCAGCGCGTTTTCCGGCGAGCCGTCGATCCACTGCATCCCGTCCGAGCGCGACAGCATCAACCGGTCGAGCCCGTGGCCGACATGCTGCAGGAATTCCCTATAGGACACGCCATGTTTCTCGAGCCAGGAGCCGGTTTCTGCGGATGCCTTGAACGCGCTCGCGATCGAGGGTGCGGTCTCGCGCAGCAGATAATAGAAAAAATGCGTCTCCGCCGAGGTCCAGTAGCCGGGCTGCGCCGCGATCGCCCAGCTCAGCGCGCTGGTGCCGGAGCGCGGGCAGCCGACGACGAAAACCGGCCCTGCCCCGCCTGGAGTCTCGCTCATGCGATCATGATCCGGCGAAGCAGAAAATCACCGCTGCAGGCACCGTCGGGATCGGTGAGGCCGATCGCATCGAAACGGTCGAGCACGGACGTCGCATCGGGCAATCCGATCGGGCCGAAACGCTGCTCGATGACGACGGACGGCACGAAATCCGCGCGCGCGAAGCGAAAGACGACGCTGCCCTGCTCATTCCGCCGCAGGGCGGAGGCAAAACTCTGCGCGACGCTGATTTCATCGAGCCGGTTGTAGCGGCAGGAGAGGAACAGTGCGAGCCCGTCAGGGCCGCAGCATCCTTCCGCGCAGAACACGTCAATGGTGCTCCAGCCGGGCGCCAACCGCCAGGGATGCAGGCCGAAACGGATCACCCGGTCGCGTCGATTGGCGGTGAAGCCGAACCGGAACGCGCTGCCGCCGGCATCGGCGTGCCGCGTGATCGGCGGGCTCGCCTTGTCGCCGATCGGCGCGTCCCAGGGATCCGCGTCGGGCGCGGGCAGCAGGTCGCGATAGGTCTCGCCGTCCGCGCTGTGACGGAGGCACGGCCGGTGCAGCGCGCTTGCCGCGTGCAGCAAATGGCCTCCGGCGGAGAAGGTCCGGGTGAGGTAGCAGAGCGCGGCGGCGTCCGGATCCGTGGTCGTCAGCGGGAATTCCGCGATGCCGGCGTAATGCGCGGCCGGCGCGTAGAGGTTCCAGGCACGGCTCATGTCGCCGCGATCCGCCCATTGCTCGGACGCGGCGAGCGCCGTGCTCGCGACCTCCTCCTCGGAGAGCAGCCAGTGCATCGCTTGGCCGTTGACCGCGACCGTACCGCGCTTCCGGCTCATCGCGCGCCCCGGCGCGAGGGAAGCCGCACCACCCTCCTGTTCAATCGCCGCCAATGCATAGGATTGCGGACCGAAAGGCCGCATCGTGTGGTCCTGGTTGTGCCTTAAGGCGAGGAAAAGCCGGTTCGGCAGCGCCTCCCAGGTCGCCGTCGCCATGTCGAGCGAGAAGAACTTGTCGTTTGTCGCCGTCTCGAAATAGACGCTCGCGCGAATGTCGCCTGCGCGCAGCAGCGGGTCGAAGGCGCGGAACCATTCTCCCGCGCGCGCCGGTCCCATCTGCTGCAGCGCCGCGTCCCACATGCTGCGCTTCTCGATGCCGGGGATCGAGAAACCGCCGCAGCCGAAGGTCGAATAGACATGCGCGACGCGCCGATCGAGCGCGCCGAGCAGCAGGGAATAGACGCCGCCCCAGCTGCCGCCCACCACCCTATCGGGCACGAAGCCGAGACCGTGCAGCCAGTCGAACGCGGCCCAGATGGCGGCGATGTTGTGGAACAGATAGGCGTCGCGGTAGCTGTCCGCGTCGAGCCAGATCGGGTCGTAGCGGCAGGTCACCGTATCGTGGCCCGGCGACCGGCCGCGGCCGATCCAGTCGACCGCGGCGTGATTGCCGCCGAAGGTTTGGCCGAGCCAGGCGAGCGTGGTGTCGCGGAACGCGCCGGCCCCGCCGGGCAGCGAGAAGACCAGCCGCTTCTGGTCGGGCGCGGTAACCAGCAGGCGAAGCGAGACGAATGTCTCCGTCCCGTCGACCATCGCGCCCGAGATATGGTATTCCTCGATGTCGCCGGCGGCGCATGCCTCCGATCCGGTGTAGCGCACGGCGAATTGCCGGCGCGGCCGCACATGGCCCAGCATCTCGGCGGCCGGAACCGGGGCGAGCGGAGTCTCGGGCTCGGAAAGGCGCACTGGGTCAGGCTTCCTTGCTGTAGAGCGCCATGAGCTTTTTGCGCCCGGCGCCGATCGCCTCCTCGTTTTCCCATTCGAGCAAGCTGCGTGTGCGGGTGATGCCATGCAGGCGCAGGAAGCCGTCGACAAAACTCTGCGAGACGATCCAGTAGAGCGTGGTGTCGCCGCGATAGCCTTTCGGATGGAAGGTGCAGAGCGCCTCCTCCGTATCGTGCGCGAGATATTCGAGCACCAGCGCGCCACCGGGGGCCAGCAGCTCCGCCATGTTGGTGAGCGCCGCGGTCAGAGAGAGCATGTTGTTGAGCGAGGCGAGCGAGAGCAGCACGTCGAACGGGCCGTCCGGGCGCAATGTCTCGAGCGCGGCGAGTGTTGCGAAATCGAGATTGTGAAAACGCATCCGCCCGCGCAGCGCCGGCGAGAGAAATTGCAGGAAGGTCGCGCAGCCGAAGATGCGGGGATCGGTTTCGACGCCGACATAGCGCGCGATTCCAGCCCGCAGGAAATGATGGCCGTAATAGCCGAGATGGCTGCCGATATCGAGCAGCCTTGTGGTGCGGCTGACGGCGATCGCGTCGGCGAAATAATGCAGTTTCGCCAGCGGTTCGGCGGTCGCGTATTTCACGTCATCGCCGAATTCCCGCGTGCGGAACCCGTTGCTGAACCCGACATCGACGCGGAACGGCCGATAGGGCGAGAGCGTCGCTTTCAGCGACTCGCGGTCGAGCTCGGTATCAACCTGGAAGGTGTAGTCCTTCATCCCGCCCCGACCCCGGCCACCGCCGCAACTCGCTCGGTTGCGCCCGGCACAGTAGCGGGGCCAGGGATTTTCTCCAAGCCGCGGATGGGCGCGCCGGCCCTGGTTTCCGCCTCTAGGCCAGGGAAAGTTCCTTCTCGACCAGGCTCACCCAATAGCGCACCCCGGTCGGGATCACCGCATCGTTGAAATCGTAAAGCGGCGTGTGCAGGCCATGGGCCCCGCGCGCCCCGCCCTCGCCATTGCCGATGAAGATGAAGGCGCCCGGCCGCAGTTTCAGCATCTCGGAGAAATCCTCGCCGCCGGTGGTCGGCGTGACATCGGTATCGACGGCATCCGCGCCGACGATGGCGGCGGCCGCCCCGGCGGCGACATCCGTCTGCTCCGGATGGTTGAGGGTCGGCGGCACGCCCCAGCGGATCGACACGTCCGCCGTCGCGCCATGCATCGTGGCGAGAGCCTGCGCGAGCGCGTCCATCCGGCGCTCGATGATCTCCTGGATTTCCGGAGTGAAGCAGCGCGCGGTGCCGCCGACGACGATCTCCGCCGGCATGACGTTGGTGGAGAGCTGCGAGCCGCCGCCGATGAAGCCGACGCTGATCACCGCGGTATCGAGCGGCGGCACGTTGCGCCCGACGATGGTCTGCAGCGCCAGCACGAAATGCGCCTGAACGACCGAGAGATCGCTCGCGAGATGCGGCGCCGCGCCGCCATGGCCGCCATTGCCGCGGAAGGTGACGGTCCAGCGGCAGCCGCCCGCCATCATCGGTCCCTTGCGGATCGAGAACTTGCCGACGGCGAGGCCGGGCCAATTGTGCATTCCATAGATGGCATCGCAGGGAAACCGGTCGAACAGCCCGTCGGCGAGCATCGCGCGCGCGCCGCCCCTGCCCTCCTCCGCCGGCTGGAAGATCAGATGGACGGTGCCGCTGAAATCCGCATCCGCCGCCAGGGTGCGCGCGGCGCCGAGCAGCATCGTCGTGTGCCCGTCATGGCCGCACGCATGCATCTTGCCAGGCTCGGTGGAGGCATAGCCGAGGCCGGTCTGCTCGGGGATGCTGAGCGCATCCATGTCGCAGCGCAGCCCGATCGCGCGCTGCCCGGGACGCTTGCCGCGGATGGTGGCGACGATGCCGGTGCCGCCGATTCCCGCGACATGCTCGATGCCCCATTCGTGGAGCTTGTCCGACACGAGCGCCGCGGTGCGCGTCTCCTCGAGGCCGAGTTCGGGATGGGCGTGGATGTCGCGCCGGATGGCGGTGAGATCGGCGTGGATGTCCCGGATGCGGGACATGATCGTGTCGTCGCTCATCGCTTTCCTCCGCCCACATGCTCGGCCGGGCACCCTCGGCCGGCCACCGGCGCAAGCATGAAGCGGCCGGCCCTACCCCGCAACCGGCACGCCCGCCTCGGCGAGCGCCGCCTGCTGGCGCTGGTGCAGCGCCGCCTCGTCGAAATCGGCGACCAGCTCGTGGAACAGCCGGTACCAGTTGAGCCGCGCGCCGAGCCGGACGAACACGCTGCCGAGCCCGATCGCGCTGCGGTCCATCAGCACGAATTCGCGCGGCGGCTTCACCCCGCCGGTGCGCTTGAGCCCGGCATGCACCTCCCCAGCGACGGCGCGGCCGAATTGCGGATCGTCGCTCTCCTGGATGCGGCGCACGCGGTCGTCGAGCAGCGGCTCGTAGAGAAACTGCGCCCATTGATGCAGCACCGCCATCTTCTCGGCCGAGAGATCGGTGAAGCCCCAGCTCGCATAGGCCTCGCGGGCGCGCGCATCGTCATTGTCCCGCACGCTCTCGTAGAGATCGATCACGCCGCGCACGAATTTCGCGGGGAATACGCGGATCGCGCCGTAATCCAGCAGGTTGACACCGTTATCGGCGCGAATCTGGTAATTGCCGAGATGCGGATCGCCGTGGATCACGCCGTAGCGATAGAACGGCACGTACCAGGCGCGGAACAGCGATTCGGCGATGCGGTCGCGCTCCTCCTGCGGCATGGCCTCGCGCAGCCTTTCCATCAGCGGCTTGCCATCGAGCCAGGTCATGGTCAGCAGGCGGTTGGTGGAGAGCTCGGAGACCGGCACCGGGACCGACACGCCGGGATCGCCGGCAAGCATCAGCCCGTAGAGACGCATCTGCGCGGCCTCGCGGCGATAATCGAGCTCCTCGCGCAGGCGCTCCGCCAGCTCCTTGTAGATTTCCCCCTGCTGGATCGCGTTGTCCATGCGGTGATAGACCGCCATCGCGAGGCGGAGCTGGCGCAGATCGGCCTCCACCGTGCTCGGCATGTCAGGATATTGCAGCTTGCACGCGACCTCCCCGCCATCATGCAGCGTGGCGCGATGCACCTGGCCGAGGCTCGCCGCCGCCGCCGCGACGTCCTGGAAGGAGGCGAAGCGCGAGCGCCAGTCGGCGCCGAGCTCGCCCGCCATCCGGCGGCGGACGAAGACGCTCCCCATCGCCGGCGCGTTCGACTGCAATTCCGCGAGCTCCGCCGCATATTCCGCCGGCAGCGCGTCCGGCACGGTGGAAAGGAATTGCGCGACCTTCATCAGCGGGCCCTTCAGGCCGCCGAGGATCGCGCGCAGATCCTCGGCATGCGCCGCGCGATCGGTGCGGATGCCGAACACCCGCTCGCCGGCGACCCGTGCGGCGATGCCGCCGAACGCGCCGGAGGTGCGGGCAAAGCGGCGGATCTCGCCGAACAGGCTGGCTCCGCCCCCGCCGCCGTTGCCGTCCGGTTGCGCCATCAGACCTGCTCCAACTCGTCGATGAAGCCCGAAACGACGTCGAGCCCGCGTCGCCAGAAGGCCGGGTCCGAGGCGTCAAGGCCGAACGGCGCCAGCATCTCCTTGTGCCGGCGCGTGCCGCCGGCACGGAGCATGTCGAGATACTTCGCCTGGAAGCCCGGATGGCCGCCCTGAAACACGCCGTAGAGCGCGTTCACCAGGCAATCCCCGAACGCGTAAGCATAGACGTAGAAGGGCGTATGGATGAAGTGCGGCACATAGGTCCAGAACACCGAATAATCCGGGGTGAAGGTGAAGGCCGGCCCGAGGCTCTCGCGCTGCACCTCGAGCCAGATCTCGCCGATGCGCTCGGGCAGCAGCTCGCCGCCGCGGCGCTCGGCGTGGAGACGTTCCTCGAATCGGTAGAAGGCGACCTGGCGGACCACCGTGTTCAGCATGTCCTCGACCTTGCTCGCCAGCATCACGCGGCGGCGGCCGGGGTCGGTCTCGGCGTCGAGCAGGGCGCGGAAGGTCAGCATCTCGCCGAACACGCTCGCGGTCTCGGCCAGCGTCAGCGGCGTGCCGGACATCAGATAGCCCTGCTCGGCCGCCAGCACCTGATGCACGCCATGGCCGAGCTCATGCGCGAGCGTCATCACGTCGCGCGCGCGGCCATGATAATTCGTCAGGATATAGGGATGCGCGGAGGGCACCGCCGGATGGGCGAAGGCACCCCCCGCCTTGCCCGGACGGAGCGCGGCATCGATCCAGGGCCGGTCGAAGAAGCGGCGGCCGATCTCCGCCATCTCGTTGCTGAACCCGCCATAGGCGGCGAGCACGCGGTCGCGCGCCTCGCCCCAGCCGATCCGGCGATCGTCATCCTCGGGCAAAGGCGCGTTGCGATCCCAGTGCTGCATCGTCTCGAGGCCGAGCCACTTGGCCTTCAGCCGGTAATAGCGATGGGCGAGCCGGGGGAAATCGGCGGAGACGGCGGTGACCAGCGCGTCCACCACCTCGTCCTCGACCATGTTGGCGCGATTGCGAGCGCTCGACGGGCGCGGGTAGCGGCGCCAGCCATCGACGATCTCCTTGTCCTTGGCGAGCGTGTTGGTGATCAGCGAGAACAGCTTGACGTTGCCGCCGAACGCCGCGCCGATCGCGCGCGCCGCCGCCTCGCGGAGCGCGCGGTCGCCATCCGAGAGCTTGTTGAGCGCGGCGCTGACGGTCAGCTGCTCGCCCGCGAGCGGGATGCGCATGCCGGCGACCGTCTCGTCGAACAGGCGCGACCAGGCGGAGCGGCCGGTCACCTCCTTCTCGTGCAGCAGCTTCTCCGCCTCGTCGGAGAGCTGGTGCGGGCGGAACACCCGGAGATCGCGCAGCCAGGGCCGCCAGCGGGCGAGCGCCTTGTCGGCGAGCTTAGCGTCCAGCGCCGCGTCCTCGAGCCGGTTGAGCTCGAGGGTGAAGAACAGCAGATGCGCGCTGATCGTGGTGACGCGCTCGTTGATGCCCTGGTAGAAGCGCCCGGTCGCGGCGTCGGTCGAGTCGGCGGCGAACAGCAACTGCGCGAAGGTAACGAGACGCCCGAGAACCTCGTCGATGCGCTCGTACTCCGCGATGGCGTCAGCGAGCTCGGCGCCGGACGCATGCGCGAGCCGGCCGGCATGGGCGGCGGCAAAGGCGATGGAGGCGGCCTCGGCGGCGGCGAGATCGCGGTCGACCGCCGGCGATTCGGGGGAAGGATAGAGGTCGGCGAGATCCCACTCGGGAAGGGTGTCCTCGACGGCGGCTTCCGGTCGGGGTGCTGGCATTCTGTCGGCGTCCTCTCCTGAAGCGCGTGGCTCTGATCTAAGGTTGCGCGCGAAAAGCGCCAAGGGCCCGCATGCCGGGCGACAGGGGGAAGCGCGCATTGGACGAGTACCCGGATTGGCCGAATCTGCCGGCGATGATGTTTTCCCGCGCCCGCGAATGGGGGGAGCGGAGGCTGTTCCGGGTGTTTCGCGACGATGCGTGGCAAAGCCTGACATGGGCGGAGTTTGCGCGAAACGCGGCCAGTCTCGGTCGCAATCTGCGCGCCGCCGGGGTGATGCCCGGGGATCGCGTGCTCATCGCGAGCGAGAACCGGCCCGAGGTGGCGATCGCGGAGACCGGGCTGATGGCGATCGGCGCGGTGCCGGTGCCGGCCTACACCACCAACACGGTCGCCGATCACGCGCATCTGCTGCGGAATTCCGGCGCGCGCACCGTCATCGTCTCCACCCCGGCGCTCGCCGCCAGGCTCGCGCAAGCGGCGGCGGAGACGGCAGAAGGAGCTGGTGGCCTCTACAGGCTGATCGCGATGGATGCGCCGCGCCCCGGCGACACCGCTTTCGCGGCACTTACCGGCGACGACCTGCCGCCCGACGACATCGCGGCCCTCGCCGCGGCGATCCCGCCCGAGGCGCTGGCCTGCCTGCTCTATACCTCGGGCACCGGCGGCGCGCCGAAGGGCGTGATGCTCCCGCACCGGGCGCTGCTCTGCAATTGCCGCGGCGCCTTTGCGCTGCTGCGCCCGCTCGCGCTCGGCGACGAGACCTATCTCTCCTTCCTGCCGATGTCGCACAGCTACGAGCATTTCGCCGGGTTGTTCTTCCTGCCCTCGATCGGCGCCGAGATCGTCTGCGCGCGCGGCATCGAGCATCTCGCCGCCGACATGCAGACGGTGCGGCCGACGATCATGACGGTGGTGCCGCGGGTGCTGGAGGTGATCCGCGCGCGCATCCTCGCCCAGGTGGCGCGCGCCCCGGCCTGGCGGCGCGCCGCCTTCGCCCTCGCCCTCGCGGTGGGCACCCGCCGCCTGGAGGGACGCGCCAGGCCGCTCGACCGCCTGCTCGATGCGCCGCTCGACCGGCTGGTGCGGCGGACCGTGCGCGCGCGGTTCGGCGGCCGGCTGCGCGCGGCGATTTCTGGGGGCGCCCGGCTCGATCCGGAGGTGGGCCAATTCTTCCGTGCGCTCGGCCTGCATGTGATGCAGGGATACGGGCAGACCGAGGCCGGGCCGGTGATCAGCGCCAACCCGCCGGAGGCGACCCGGGTGGAGACGGTCGGGCCGCCGCTCGAGGGCGTCGCGCTCCGCATCGCCGAGGATGGCGAGATCCTGGTGCGCGGCGACCTCGTCATGCTCGGCTACTGGGGCCTGCCGGCGGCGACCGCGGCGGCGATCGTCGATGGCTGGCTGCACACCGGCGATGTCGGCGTGCTCGACCGCGGCTATCTGCGCATCACCGACCGCAAGAAGGACATCATCGTGCTCTCGGGCGGCGAGAACGTCTCGCCCGCCAGGGTGGAGGGCGCGCTGATGGCGGAGCCCGAGATCGCGCAGGCGGTGGTGGCCGGGGACGGCCAGGCCGGTCTCGCGGCCCTGCTGGTGCCGGCCGAGGGCATCGACGAGGCGGGGCTCGCCCATGCCGTCACCCGGCTGAACGCCCGCCTGGCGACGCCCGAGCGCATCCGCCGCCACCGGGCGGTCGACGCCTTCACGGTGGAGAACGGGCTGCTGACGCCCACGCAGAAAATCCGCCGCCCGCTGGTGCTGCGGGCGCATGCCGATACGCTCGCCGCGATGCGCGGCTGACCGGGGCGCGAATGCCGAGAAGGAACGGTTTCCGAACCCTGCCGTCAGCGCCGGACCACGCCGGCGAGCGCCGTGGCGGGTGCCGGACGGCCGAGCAGGAAACCCTGCATCCGGTCGCAGCCGAGGCGCTGCAGCAGCACGATCTGCTCCGCCGTCTCCACCCCTTCCGCCACCACCGTCAGGCCGCAGGCATGGCCCATCGCGATCATCGCGCCGAGCACCGGCTCGCGCCGCGTGTCGGTGCCGTCCAGGAACATCCGGTCGATCTTGAGCAATCCGAGCGGCAGATCGCGCAGCGCGGCGAGATTGGCGTGTCCGGTGCCGAAATCGTCGAGGCAGAGGGACACGCCAAGCGTGCGAAGCGCCTCGATCGTGCCGAACACCCGCTCGGATCGCTCCAGCATGATCCCCTCGGTGATCTCGATCGTCAGCCGGTGCGGCGGGAGCCCGGTCTCGGCGAGCGTCGCCGCCACGAGTTTGGCGAAATCCGGCTGCTGCAGGTTGCGCGGCGAGACATTGACATAGACTGCGATGTCCCCTTCCCAGCGCGCCGCCTCCGCGCAGGCTTCGGAAAGCGCCCAGCTGGTCAGCGCGCCGATCAGCCCGTTCTCCTCCGCGACCGGCACGAACTCGGCCGGAGGCACCTTGCCGCGCACCGGATCGTCCCACCGAAGCAACGCCTCGAAGGCGACGAGCGCATGGTCCGCGCAGCCCAGGATCGGCTGGTAATGCAGATATAACCGGCCGGACTCGAGCGCGACGGCAAGGTCGCCCACCAATGTCGTCGGCTCCTGCAAAAAATTGCTCTCCTGCGTCGGACTTCCGACGTCCATCGGACGGCGCGTCTTGAGGGATTCGACGCCTGGTTCATAGATCATGGCACGGCCAGCGCCGTCACGCTTGACCGCATAAAGCATGGCATCGGCGCGGGACAGCAGGGCGTCCGGCGTTCCGGCATGATCCGGGGCGCAGGCGATGCCGATGCTGACCCCGATGCTGGCCGGGCAGCCGGCGATCTCATAGCCACGGGCGAGCGCGCCGATGACCCGCCGGGAGACGGCGAGCGCGCCCGGCGCGTCGGTGGCCGGCAGCAGCATGGCGAATTCGTCGCCGCCGAGCCGGGCCGCGAGATCGCCGCTGCGGAGCTCGAGCCGCAACCGGTCGGCCACCTGGCGCAGCAGCGCGTCCCCGGCCGCATGGCCCAGCGTGTCGTTGACGGATTTGAACTTGTCGAGGTCCATGCAGAGCAGCGCGCAGGGCCTGGGTGGCCGCGCCGCCGCCACCAGCTCGGCCAGCCATTCGCCGAACAACACCCGATTCGGCAGCAGCGTGAGCGAATCGTGCTGCGCCAGGAAGCGGATGCGCGCCTCCGTTCGGCGGCGCTCGGTGATGTCCTCGTAGGTCGCGACCCAGCCCCCGTCCGGCATCGGCTGATGGGAGATCGCGATCAGCCTGCCATCGCCCAGCTCCTGCAGGAAGGTGCCGGGTTGCCGCCGGTCGATGAACGCCTTGCGCTCGCGATAGACCTCCTCGACGGTGCGGCCCGGGTAATTCCCAATCGCGATGCTGTTGGCGAGGATGTCGCGAAAGCGCGTGCCCGGACGCAGCGCCTCCATCTTCTGGTTGTAGAGCTCGCAGAACCGCGCATTGACGAGCTCCAGCCGGTCATCCGCGTCGTAGAGGCAGAGCCCCTGCGTCATCGTGTCGATCGCGAGAGAGTAGCGCGCGGGAAGCGGCAGGCCCCGGGAGCTGCGACTGCGCCCGGCCGGCGTCCCGGCTTCGAGGCGGGCGGTCGCGCGACGCAGCCGCGAGGCGATGGCGGCTCTCTGGACGAGCGGGTCCATGTCTGCGGCTCGACTCCTGACGCATTCGGACAAGCCCCGCCGCGGGGCTGCGATAGAACTCCGACAGTTTCACTCGGCCAGCAGCCGCGCGCGACTGTTTTCGGCGCGCAATCATCCGACCGTTCGGTTAACTGTCCGTGAGTCACGAGCTGACCGGCCCTAGGCTGCCGCCAGCGCGTCCAGGAGCTGCTGCCCGTAGCGTTCGAGCTTGGAGGCGCCGACCCCCTTGATGCGCCCGAGCTCGGCGAGCGTGCTCGGGCGTACCGCGGCCACTTCCCGCAGCACGCTGTCATGAAAAATGACGTAAGGCGGCAGCGACTGCGCCCGGGCGACCCGCAGGCGCCAGGAGCGGAGCGCCTCGAACCGGCCGCCGGCCTCGCGCGGCATCTCGGCCGCCGGCGGCGCCGTGCCGGCGGCCGAGATGCCGCGCGAGGTCGCCTTCATCGGCACCGTCTCCTCGCGCCGGAGCGTCACCCGGGCTTCCCCGCGCAGGATCGGCCGCGCCTTGTCCGGCACCAGGAACAGGCCGCCATGCCCGTCGGTGTCGATGTCGAGCGCGCCGAGCGCGATCAGCTGGCGGATCGTGCCCCGCCAGAAGCCGGCCGGATGGTCGGCGCCGAGGCCGAAAATCGGCAGCTGGTCGTGACGATGCCGCGCCACCGCCTCGGTCGTCTCCCCACGCAGGACGGAGACAAGGTGCAGCGCGCCAAAAATCTGGCCGGTGCGATAGACGGCGGAAAGCAGCTTCTGCGCCTCGGTGGTGCCGTCGAAGGTCACCGGCGGGCTGGCGCAGCGGTCGCAGTGGCCGCAATCGGCGTCGAGCGCCTCGCCGAAGCAGGCGAGCAGCGAGCGGGTCCGGCAGGTGGCGGTCTCGGTCAGCCCGATTATCGCCTCGAGCCGCGCGCGCGCCGCGCGCTTCTGCGCCTCGGGCGCCGCGGACTGGCCGAGCCAGTGCCGCGCGCGGGCGATATCCTCCCCGCCATAGAGCAGCAGCGTGTCGGCCGGCTCGCCGTCGCGGCCGGCGCGGCCGATCTGTTGGTAATAGGCCTCGGGGCTGTCGGGCATGTCGAGATGCGCGACGAAGCGCACATCCGGCCGGTCGATCCCCATGCCGAAGGCGATGGTGGCGACGACGATCACCGGCTCGCCCGAGCGGAAACGCCCGGCGGCGGCGCGCTTGGCGGCGGGGTCGAGCCCGGCATGGAAGGCGACCGCCGGCAGGCCGCGCTCGCCGAGCCGGGTCGCGATGCGCTCGGTCTTGGCGCGGCTGCCGCAATAGACGATGCCCGCCTCGCCCGCATGGCGCGCCAGCAGCGAGACGAGCTGGGCGGTCTCGCCGACCTTGGGGCTCGCCGCGAGATGCAGGTTCGCCCGGTGGAAGCTCGCGGCGAAGATCTCGGCATGATCCATGCCGAGCGCGCGCAGGATGTCCTCCCGCGTGCGCGGATCGGCCGTGGCGGTCAGCGCGATCCGCGGCACGCCCGGGAAATCCCGCGGCAGGTTGGCGAGCGCCCGGTATTCCGGGCGGAACTCGTGCCCCCATTGCGAGACGCAATGCGCCTCGTCGATGGCGATCAGCGCGATCCGCTGCCGGGAAAGCCGCTCCAGCATGCCCCCCGAGAGCAGGCGTTCGGGCGAGACGTAGAGCAGGTCGAGCCGGCCGGCATCGAGCGCCCGCCCGACCTCGCGCGCCTCCTCGGGCGGGAGCTCCGAATGCAGCGCGCCGGCCGCGATGCCGAGCTGGCGGAGCGCCGCCACTTGGTCGTCCATCAGCGCGATCAGCGGCGAGATCACGATGCCGGTGCCGGCGCGGCAGAGCGCGGGCAATTGGTAGCAGATGCTCTTGCCGCCGCCGGTTGGCATCAGCACGAGCGCGTCGCCGCCGCCCAGGACGTGGCGGATCGCGCTCTCCTGCAACCCGCGGAAACCCGGAAATCCGAAGACGCGGCGAAGCGTCTCGCCCGGGTCGAGCGTGTCGCCCGCGCCTGGCGCGGTGGCGCTCAGGCGGTTAGCCGCCGACGTCGATCTCGACGCGCCGGCTCTCCAGGGCGGAGGCGGTGTAGTCGGTGGGACCGCGCCCGACATGCTGGATGCGGGAGGCGTCCACGCCGTCCTGCGTGAGCTGGTCGGTGACGAGCTGCGCGCGGGTGCGGGAGATGTCGGAATTGGCCGCCGAGCTGCCGGCCGGATCGGCGAAGCCCACCACCGTGACCGGGGCGGTCGGGTTCTGCTTGGCGGCCGCCGCGGCGCTCGTCACGACTTTCTGCGCGGCCTCGTCGAGCGCCGCCGACCATTCGACGAAGTAGACGACGAAGCTCTGCCGCGGCGCGGTGCTGGCCGTGGGCGGCGGCGCGGCCGTGCGCGGCGGCGCGGCGGGTGCGGCACAGGCGCCGAGGCCGAGCAGAAGAGCGAGAGCGGTCAGGCGGCGCATGGCCGGGTCCCCCGGATTCGTTGCGGATGATGCCGGGAAACTGCTCACGCGCATCCGCCGCCGTCAACCGCAACACCGCGATCAAACCGGCCATCAGGCCGCCGCCGCCACCGCATGGCCCGAGCTGATGCGATAGGTCCGGTCGAGCCGCTCCACCCCGGTCAGGCGATGGGCGATGAGGATCACGCTGCGTCCCGGCGCCACCGCGTTCAGGGTGGTGAGGAATGCACGCTCGGTCTCCGCATCAAGGCCTGCGGCGGGCTCGTCGAGGATCAAGATCGGCGCCTCCGAGAGCAGCGCGCGGGCGAGCGCGAGGCGCCGCGCCTGGCCGCCGGAGAACCGCGTGCCGCCCTCGCCGACCCAGCTCTCCAGCCGGTCGGGCAAGGCGCGCACCGTCTCGCCGATCGCCGCGGCGTCGAGCGCGGCCCAGAGCGCCGCCTCGTCGGCATCCTTCCGCCCGAGCAGCAGGTTGGCGCGGATGGTGTCGTCGAAGAGATGCGTGGCCTGCGAGAGGAAGGCGATCCGCCCGCGCAAAGCGGCCGCGGGCAGCCCGGCGATGTCGGTGCCCCCGAGCAGCACCCGTCCGGCCTCCGGCGCCGCCACCTTGAGGGCGAGCGCGGCGAGGCTCGATTTGCCGGCGCCCGACGGGCCGAGGATGGCGACGCGCGCGCCTTCCGGAATGTCGAGCGTCAGCCCGTCGAACACCGCCGGGCGGTCCGCCTGCCACCGGAAGCGGATACTCTCGAAGCGGAGCGCGGTGCGGCTCGGCAGGGGGGCCGGAGCGGCTGGATCCGGCACCGGAACGGGCCCCTCCGCCGCCTCCAGCACGCGCGCGGCGGCGGCGGCGGCATGGCCGGCGAGCGCACCCGCCCGCGGCAGACCGCCGACGGCCTCGAATGCCGCGATGGTGAGGAACACCAGCGCCACCGAGGCGACGGGTCGGGTTCCCGCCGCGAGCAGGACAGAGAGCAGGGCCGCCTGGCCGCAGAGCAGCGCGCCGGCATTGGCGAGCGCGACACGGCCGGCGAGGGCGCGCTGCGCGCCGAGCAGCGCGGCCTCGCGCGCCTGCACCCCGGCGAGCGCCCGTCCCTCGGCGCCGAAGGCGCGGATCTCGCGCAGCCCGGTCAACGCATCGAGCGCCGCCACTCGGAGCCCACCCTGGGCGGCGGCCAGCGCCGCCCCCTCGCCGGCCGCCGCGCGAGAGGCAAGCAGAGGCAGCACGAAAGCCGAGACGGCAAACAGGAGCGCGAGCATCACGGCGAGCCCCGCGCCCCGCGCGGCGGCGGCCGCCAACAGCACCGGCAGGATCAGCACCGCGCCGGCGAGCGGCACCAGGATGCGCAGATAGAGCCCGTCCAGCGCCTCGACATCCGCCACCAGCCGGGCCAGCAGATCGCCGGCGCGCCGGAAGCCGAGACCGCCGGCCGAGCGCGCCGCCACGCCGCGGAAGAACCAGACGCGAAGATCGGCGAGCGCCCGGAAGGTCGCGCTATGGGTCGCCAGCCGCTCGGCATAACGCAGCACCACCCGCGCGCCGCCCGCCAGCCGGAGTGCCGCGCCGGCGACCAGCGCGGCGCCGGCGATCGCGCCGCCGACCAGCCGGCCGGAGAGCGTCATCAGCGCGAGCGCCGCAGCCAGCGCCGCCAGCGAGACCAGCAATCCGAAGGCGAGCCACGCCGCGCGGGCCCGCCACAGCCCGAGAATCCGGATCAGGGCGCGCATCAGGCGGCGCCGCGCGCGGTGACGGCGCGGCCGGCGCGCAGTTCCAGCCGCCTGCCGCCCCAGGCATGCGCCGCCGCGGAATGGCTCGCCAGGATCACGGTGCGGCCGAGCGCGAGCCGGCGCAGGCTCTCCAGCACCTCGGCCTCGGTCGCCGGGTCGAGATGCGCGGTCGGTTCGTCGAGCAGCAGGATCGGCGCGTTGCGGAGAAAGGCGCGGGCGATCGCCACGCGCTGCGCCTGGCCGCCCGACAGTCCGTACCCGCCCTCGCCCACCACCGTGTCGAGCCCGGCCGGCAGCGCGTCGGCAAATCCCTTGACGCGCGCGGCGAGCGCGGCCGCCTCCACCGCCTCCTCGCTCGCATCCGGCTGCGCGAAGCGGATGTTCTCGCGGATCGTGCCGGCGAACAGCACCGGGCGCTGGCCGATCCAGGCGGTGAGACGGGAGAGCGCATCCGGCACGATGCTCGCGATATCGGCGCCGTTGATGGTGACCCGCCCGGCATCCGGCCGCACGAAGCCCAGCAGGATCTCGATCACGCTCGACTTCCCCGCCCCCGACGGTCCGAGCAGGACCAGCGTCTCGCCGGGCGGCACGCGGAAGGAGAGCCCGTCCAGCGCCGGTCCGCGGGAGGCGTCCCAGACCAGCCGCACATCCTCGAACGCGATGCCGGCGCCGTGCGCGGCGACGGTGCGGATCGGCAGAGCCGGGGCGGCGGGGGGCGCCGGCGGCAGCGCGACCAGCGCCTCCGCGGCGCCCGCGGCATGCAGCCGATCCTGATAGGCGGCGGAAAACGCGCGGAGCGGAGCGAAGAATTCCGGCACCAGCAACAGGCAGAACAGCGCCGGCACCGCTTCCGCCGGCGCGCCGCCCTCGAGCGTCACCCGGAAGCGGAGCGCGATCAGCACCAGCGCGGCGGCGGCGGCGCAGTCGAGCGCGGCGGAGGAGAGGAAGGCCACGCGCAGCACCCGCATGGTGCGGCGGCGGAGCTCGTCGGCGGCCGCCGCCAGCGCCTGCGCCTCGTCCTCTTCGCGCCCGGCGAACACGATGGTGGCGATGCCGCGCATGCGGTCGAGGAAGCGCGCCTGCAGCCGCGCGAGGGCGAGGAATTGCCGGCGCGAGGCGGCCGCCGCGCCGATGCCGGAGAGCGCCATCGCCACCGGCACCAGCAGCCCGGCGCAGACCAGCACCAGCGCCGAGAGAGGATCGGCGGTCAGCGCCGCCAGCGCGACGAGCAGCGGTGCGGCGAGCGCCAGGCTGGCCGCCGGAATCCAGCGCGAGAAAAGCCCGTCCAGCACCTCGATCCGGTCCACCGCCACCGCCGCGAGCTCCCCCGAATGCCGCGCGCGCAGCAAGGCGGGGCCGGCGGCGAGCAGCCGCGCCAGCGCGTCGGTGCGGAGCCGCCGCCGCGCGCCGGCGCCGGCCGCAAAGGCGCGCCGCTCGGCGAGAAGACCGACCACTGCGCGCAGCACGGCGAGCAGCGCGAAAAACGCGAGCAGGAGTGGCACCCGGCCGCCGACGCGGAGCAGCGCCACCGCGAGCACGCCGGCGAGGCAGCGTGCCTGGGCGATCGCGAAGGCGCACCCGACCAGCCCAAGGGCGATGACCGGCATCGCCGCGCGGCGCCCCAGCCGGGCCTGTTCGCGCGACCAGAGCCGGGCCGCCGCTTTCGCATCGCTCATCT
Organism: Acetobacteraceae bacterium; assembly: GCA_965276665.1. Taxonomy (GTDB): domain Bacteria; phylum Pseudomonadota; class Alphaproteobacteria; order Acetobacterales; family Acetobacteraceae; genus CAWGJC01. Next base: position 5,008,081 of record OZ255620.1, on the reverse strand, counting down.
CGCGTCGCTCATGCCGCGCGGATGTAGCGCGATCCGCGCGGCATTCCCAGGCGCCGGCAACGCCGCAATTCTTAATTCGTTCTCATGTGACGCCGTCATCTGACTCCAGCGCAGGTCGCGCGAGACGAGAATCGGTCCGGCGGAGTTTGTTTCGGCTTCTCGGCATCACCAGCCATTGGGCGGATCAACACCATGTCCCTGACGCGACGCCTGTTCATCGCCGCCCCGCTGATGGCGCCGGCGGCCCAAACCACCGCGCCGCCGGCGGCCACGCCCAGCGCGCCCACGCCAGCCACACCCACACCCGCGCCCTCGACGGCGGCGCCGGTCGCGCCAAAACCGGCCACGCCGGCGCCGACCACCACGGCCCCGGGCAGCACGACGCCAGGCACAACAGCCCCAGGCACCACGTCTCCGGGCACCACGTCTCCGGGCACGCCGTCGTCCGCCCCCCCGAAGCCGAACGCGCCCGCGACCAAACCCGCGCATCAAGCGGCGCATGCGCCCGCGCTGAAGCTGCGTCCAGGAGGCCCGGCGGTCACTTACCGGCTGCTGGCACACCCGGTGGCGAGCCGCCTCACCTTCGCCGGCATCCGGGAGGCGGTGGTGCTGCCCGGTGCGGCCTCCGTGCTCGCCGCCTATCCGATCGCCGGCCGCGAGCTGCTGGCGATCGGCTTCGACGCCAGTGCGCTCGCCGGGGTGACGCAGAAGCTGGCCGCGCTGGTGGGCTGGGATGGCCGGACCATCCGCATCCTCGATGTCGAGACGCTGCATTTCTCCTCGGGAGACGCCGGCAGCCCGAGCACGCTCGTCGCGCGCATCACCGCCGGGCCGGGTCCGCAGCATTTGCGGGTGATCGCCTCGGCCACGCGTTCGGAGCGGGGCACGCCGGCGCATCGCGAATCCTGGGTCGACGTGCTGGCCTGGCGGGAGGGCGCGCCGTTGACCACCGCGCCCAGCCCGATCGGGCCGGCCCACGGCACCTGGCAGACGCGCATGGAGGCGACGCGCGCCCGGGTCGCCGCCTTGCTCAACCCGCCGCGAACCACCCTCACCCTCGACATGCTCGACCCGACCGGCCTGCTCGACCCGCTCGGCGGCGCGCCACAGTAGAAATCAGGAGTAGAACAGGAGAAGCGGCCCGACAGCTGATCCCGGCAGGGGCCTCACAGGGCCCGCGTGCCAGGGGGCGCCGTGCCGCGCAGGAAGGCGGCGAGAGCTCGAAAGGCTTCGGCGCGCGGATCGCTGGCGCGCCAGACCAGGCCGATGACCCGGCCGGCCTCCTCGCCTTCCAGCGGGCGCGCCTCGACCAGCGTGTCCATGCCCATCCGCTCCTGCGCCGCCAGCAGCGGCAGCAGCGAATGCCCCTCCCCGGCCGCGACCATGTGGCGCAGCATCTCGAGGCTGCTGGCGAGCCGGGCGCTGCGGTCGGGCGGGATGGCGCCGCAGAGCGAGATCGCCTGGTCGCGCAGGCAATGCCCCTCCTCGAGCAGCAGCAGACCCTCCCCAGCGAGGTCGCGCACCGCCAGCCGCTCGCGGCGGGCGAGCGGGTGGTTGACCGGCAGCACCGCCTGGAACGGCTCGAAGAACAATTGCTCCACCATGGTGCCCTCGACCTGAACGGGCAGCGCCAGGAGCAGGATGTCGAGCTCTCCCGCGAGCAGCGCCTGGAGCAGGGGGGCGGTCAGCCCCTCCTGGAGTCGGAGCTCCATGCTGCCGAATCGCCGGCGCGCGCCGCGGATCAGCTTCGGCACGTAATAGGGGCCGAGTGTCGCGATGACGCCGAGCCAGAGCGCGCCGGCCAGCGGATCGGTCCGGCTGCGCGCCATCTCGAGCAGCACCCGTGCCGATCCGAGCACCTCGCGGGCCTGGCGCAGCAGCACCTCGCCCTCCGGGGTCACCGCGATGCGGCGCGTGGTGCGCTCGAACAGCGCCACGCCGAGCAGCGTTTCGAGCTTGCGCACCTGCTCGGAGAGTCCGGCCTGGCTGACGCCGCAGCGTTCGGCCGCCCGCCCGAAATGCTGCATGTCGGCGACCGCGACGGCGTATTCGAGGTCACGCAAGGTCAGGCCGGCGAGGCTGTTCGATTTCATGCATTCATAAGTAGAACCGAACAGATGCGCCGGAAAGATCGATTTCTCTCTTGTGCCTGGCGCGCCGCATCATCCGAGCATCGCCACCAAGAAAGGAGAGGAAAACCCATGGCAGAGCCGACCAGCAAGATGACCACGACCGCCGGCGCGCCCGTTGCCGACGACCAGAACAGCCTCACGGCAGGACCCCGTGGCCCGCTGCTGATGCAGGATTACCAGCTGCTCGAGAAGCTGGCCCATCAGAACCGGGAGCGCATTCCCGAGCGGGTCGTCCATGCCAAGGGCAGCGCCGCCTACGGCACGCTGACCATCACCGGCGATGTCAGCAAATACACGCGCGCCAAGGTCTTCAGCGAGATCGGCAAGAAGACCGACGCGCTGCTGCGCTTCTCCACCGTCGCCGGCGAGCGCGGCGCGGCCGATGCCGAGCGCGACGTGCGCGGCTTCGCACTGAAATTCTACACCGAGGAAGGCAACTGGGATCTGGTCGGCAACAACACGCCGGTCTTTTTCATCCGTGACCCGCTGAAATTTCCGGATTTCATCCGCACCCAGAAGCGTCACCCGAAAAGCAATCTCCGCTCGCCGACGGCGATGTGGGATTTCTGGTCTCTGTCGCCGGAGAGCCTGCACCAGGTGACGATCCTGTTCAGCGATCGCGGCCTGCCGCAGGGCTATCGCTTCCTCAACGGCTACGGCAGCCACACCTACAGCTTCTGGAACGATGCCGGTGAGCGCACCTGGGTGAAGTTCCACTTCAAGTCGATGCAGGGCCACAAGCATTGGACCAACGACGAAGGTGCGGCGATCGTCGCCAATGACCGGGAGAGCGCGCAGCGCGACCTGTTCGAGGCGATCGAGCGTGGCGAATATCCGAAATGGCGCGTGTGCGTGCAGCTCATGGCGGAAGCGGATGCCGAGAAGACCAGCTACAACCCGTTCGACCTCACCAAGGTGTGGCCGCACGCGGAGTACCCGTTGATCGAGGTCGGCGTGCTCGAGCTCAACCGCAATCCGGAGCATTATTTCGCCGAGGTCGAACAATCCTCCTTCTCTCCCTCGAACATCGTTCCGGGCATTTCCTTCTCGCCCGACAAGGTGCTGCAGTCGCGCATCTTCGCCTACGCGGATGCGCATCGGTATCGCGTGGGCACGCATTACGAGGCGCTGCCGGTGAATGCGCCGCGCGTGCCGGTGAACGTGCGCCACGCGGATGGCGCGATGCGGTTCAACGCGCCGAAGGGCAGCGATGCATTCTACTTCCCGAACAGCTTCGGCGGCCCGCAGCCGGTGCCCGAGGTGAAGGAGCCGCCGCTCCGCATCAGCGGCAACGCCGACCATTACGACCACCGGGTCGGCAATGACGACTACACGCAGCCGGGCAATCTGTTCCGCCTGTTCGACGCCGGGCAGCGCGAGCGGCTGTGCAAGAACCTCGCGGCGGCGATGCAGGGCGTGCCGGAACACATCGTGAAGCGCCAGCTCGACCATTTCCACCACGCGGATCCGGCTTACGCGGCCGGGGTGGCAAAGGAGCTCAAGATCGTCCACACGCCGCCCGCTTCCGACCCGCGATCGGCGGCGGCGCCGATGACGGCGGCGGCCGAGTAGTTACAGGTTGACCAGGGGGCATCGCCCCCTGGCCCGCGTCCGCGCTAGAGCATTTCAGTTAAGTCGGCGCCGACCCTCGCCCCCACTCGGCCCCCAAACGAAAGTATACTCCCGATGAGGGCCGGGTGGGGGCGAGGGCCGGCGCCGACTTCCCGAAAATGAAAATGCGCTAATGCGCCAGCCAGGCGTTGAAGCGCTGGGTCAGCTTGTCGAGATTGTCGCGCCAGAAATTCTCATCCACGCGCAGCGCATTCTGTTGATTGGCGGACGCCGCGGCCGAGGCGGCGAGCTGGTCGGGCGCCGCGCCGTCGAGCGCGCCCTTGGCGAAGCCCGGATACGGGATCTGCGCGAACAGCGCCGCCTCCCGCTTCGGATCGCCGGCGAAGATCAGAAAGTCATAGGCGGCGTCGAGCGCCGGAATACTCTTCACCACCGCCCAGCTTTCCACCGAAAGCAGGCTGCCGGACCATTGCATGCCGAAATGCCGGCTCTGCGCCGCTGAGGCGGCGGCGATGGCGCCGTTCGGCGCGCTGGTCATCAGCACCTCCCCGCTCGCCAGGATGCGCGCCGCCTCGTCCGGCGTGCGCCACCACACGACGTAGGGCTTGAGCTGATCCAGCTTGCGGAAGGCGCGCTCAACGCCGTCATCGGTGCGGAGCGTCTTGTACACGTCGCCCGGCGCCACGCCGTCGGCCATCAGGGCGATTTCGAGATTCGTCCGCACCCCCTGCCTGAGGCCGCGCTTGCCCGGATATTTGGCGATATCCCAGAAATCGCTCCAGCTTGGGGTCGCCTGGAACTTGTCGCGATCCCAGGCGAGCACCGTGCCGGTCTGGGCGGCGCCCACGCCGCAATCGCTGACCCCCTGCGGCAGGTAATGGTCCTTGCCGCCGAGCCGGGTCCAATCGAGCTTCTCGAACAAGCCCTCGTCGCAGCCGAGCTGCAGCGTGTCGCCGCCCACCTGCACCACGTCCCATTCCTTCGGCCCCGCCTGCGCCCGGGTGCGCAGGGTGCCGATGCCGTCATTCCACACGCCGTCATGCAGGGCGATGCCGGTGGCGGCGGTGAAGGGCGTGAAGAGGATTTTTCTGAGCGCCCGGGCGTAGGCGCCCCCGGTGGTGAGGACCTCGAGGCTGCGATCCGCCGCCGCGGCGGCGGCAAGAGAGGGTGACGCGGATGATGCGGGCGAAGACGCGGTCGCCGGCGGGCTTGCCTGGGCGGGAACGGATGTCGGCGCGGCCGGCTGCGGCGCCTGCGCCTGAGCGCCGGCGTCGGACGGCGCAGACAGGACGAGCGCCCCCGCAACGATCAGGCAGCGCAGTCTCGACCCCATCCGCAAAACCCCCCGCTGGCCCGCAGCGTAGACTCGGCACGCGACCTGCCGCAAACCCGGGCCGGTCGTCACCGGCCTGGTGCGAACGCTGTCGCGTACTGCGGCGGCCAGGCGAGCGCCACCTCCCGGCCGGGCACCAAACCGCCCGACCCCATGGGGGCAGGACGCTTGGCGACGATCCCCGTTTCACGTCCGATGCGGAATTCGAGCCGGAGATGGTCGCCACGATAGATGATCTCCCGCAAGCTGGCCGCCACCGCGCCCGGCCCGAGATCGCGCGGGTCGGCGGCGACGACCGCCACCCGCTCGGGCCGGATCGCGACGATGCAGCGTTGCCCCGGTACGGCATCGGCGATGCCGGCCTCGATGGTGGCGCCGCAATCCAGCCGGACCGTGCCGAGATCGTCCTCCACCGCGGCATCGAGCTCCCCCGGCAGCAGGTTGTTGTCACCGACGAAGGCGGCGGCGAACAGCGTCGCCGGGCGCTCATAAAGCTCCTGCGGCATCGCCTCCTGCACCAGCCTGCCCTCCCGCAGCAAGGCGACGCGGCCGCCAAGGGAGAGCGCCTCCCCCACGTCGCGGGTCGCGTGGATGAGGGTGAGCTTGCGCGCCGTCTGCACGTGGCGGAGCGTCTGCTGCACCGCATCGCGGTCGCGCGGTTCGAGCCGCGCGAACGGCTCGTCGAGCAGCAGGGCCAGCGGCTCGCCGGCCAGCGCCTGCGCCAGGGCGGCGCGTTGGCGCTCGGCGGCGGAGAGCGCCTCGATCGGACGATCCGGCCCGTCGAGCCCGCTCTCGGCCAGCAATTCGCGCACCCGTGCCGCCATGTCCGTCCGCGAGAGGCGGCGGAGGCGGAGCGGAAAGCCGATATTTTCGAACAGCCCGATGCGCGGCAGCAGCTCGGCCTCGCCCCAGACGGCGCCGAACCCCCGGCGGTGCGCGGGCAGGCCGAGCAGGCTGGCCCCCTCGCTGCGAATATCGCCGCCCTCCGGCCGCGACCGCCCGGCCAGCGCCATCAGCAGCGCGGTCTTTCCGGCGCCGGCGGGCCCGAGCACGGCCAGGCTCGATCCGGCCGCGACCCCGAGCGTCACGCCATGCAGCGCCGCCTGCCGGGGCGCCTCCCGGGGCGCACCACCGCCGCGCGCCGGCATCCGGAGCGCCACTAACTCGATGAATGTCGCCATCCAACCCCTTGCGCCGCCCCGGCATTCCGGGCGTTCCCGAAACCTCGTTCCAACTTGGCAACCGCCTCGCCGAGAGGACGTTGACCCCCCGGCGTTCTATGCGCATGTGTTTCACTCAGCGAGGAGATCCCGGCAATGGCCATCGATGACACCATTCAGGGCGCGACCGACGACGCAAAGTCGCAGATCGCGCATCTGCGCAAGCAGGTCGAGACGCTGATGTCCGAGCGGGTGACGCCGGCGCTGGCGGATGCCGCCGGCCGCGTCGAGGCCACCGCCAAGCAGGCGAGCGACCTGGCGCGCGACCAGGCCGAGATGCTGTCCGAGAAGGTGCGCGACCAGCCGCTGATCGCGGTGCTCGTCGCCGCCGGCGTTGGCTACCTGGTCGGCCGGATCGCCCGCTAACTCATGCGTCCGGTTCAGCTGGCGCGGATCGCCGCGCGGGCGGAAAAGCTGCGCCTGCAGCGCCTCGCCCGACGCCAGGCGGTCCGTGCCGGCTGCGCCGTCGCCGGCATCATCTTCGTCGTCGCGCTGCTGGCGATGCTGCATGTCGCCGCGACGATCGCACTTGCCAGACGCTTCGGCCCGGTGACCAGCTGCCTGACCGTGGGCGGTGTCGATCTGCTGATCGCCCTGCTGCTGCTGCTCCGCGCCGCCATTTCCTCGCCGAGCACGGTGGAAATAGAGGCGAAGCAGGTGCGGGATGACGCGCTCGTCCAGATGCGGCAGGCGACCGCTCTCACCGCGCTGATCACCCCGATCGGGCGCGCGCTGATGACGCGGATGCTGGGGGGACGCGCCTCATCCGCGCCAAGTCGCGGTGGATGGGCGTCGAAACTGTTCCGCCGGCGCTGACCAGATGAGCGGCGGAGGCGCCGGGGAACCCGGTTGCGGGATGCATTTCGTGCAGGCGAGCCATGATGGCCGCATCGGGCGCATCCGCCTCGATCGGCCCCGCGCGCTGAATGCGCTCGATCTCCCGATGATCGCGGCGATCCGCGCGACGCTCGATGCCTGGCGCGAACAGCCCGAAATCCATGCGGTGGTGGTGGAGAGCGCGGTGCCGCGCGCCTTCTGCGCCGGCGGGGACATTCGCGCGGTGCGCACCCATGCGCTCGAGGGCGAGCACGCGGCGATCGAGGCGTTCTTCGTCGCCGAATACGGTCTCAACCGGCTGATCGCCGAATATCCCAAACCCTATGTCGCCTTGGTGGACGGCGTCTGTCTCGGCGGCGGCATCGGCATCTCGGTGCACGGCTCGGCCCGGGTGGCGACCGAGGCGGCGCGCTTCGCGATGCCGGAAACCGCGATCGGCTTCTTCCCCGATATCGGCGCGAGCTACGTGCTGCCCCGCCTCCCGGGGGAGATCGGCCTCTATCTCGGGCTGACGGGCACGCGGCTCGAGGGCGGCGATGGGGTGCATGCCGGGCTGGCGACGCATTTCGTCCCGGTCGAGCGCCTGCCCGCGCTATCCGCCGCCCTCGCGCAGGACGGCGTCGCCGCGCTCGCCACCCATGCAGTGCCCCCGCCGCCCTTCTCGCTCGCGCCGCATCGGGCGGCGATCGACCGCTGCTTCGGCGCCCCCTCGGTTCCGGCGATCCTGATCGCGCTGGAGGCGGAGCGGAGCGCCTGGGCCACCGCGACGCTCGCAAGCCTGCGGGCGATGTCGCCTTCCGCCCTGCTCTGGTCCTTCGCGCTGATCCGCGCCGGCGCCCGGCGCAGCCTGCCCGCCTGTCTCGCCGCCGAGCTCGCGCTGACCCGCCAGGCGACGCGGCACCCGGATTTCCGGGAAGGCGTGCGGGCGATGGTGGTGGACAAGGACCGGGCGCCGCACTGGTTGCCTTCCCGCATCGAAGAGGTCGAGGCCGGTCCGATCGCCGCCATGCTCGGCTGACCGCCGCAACCGCATTTGCCCTGGTTGCGTTTCCGTCCCGACCAGGAGATCCCTTCATGCGACGCCAGGCCGCCCTCATCGTGATGCTGCTCGCCTTCCCGGCGGCGGCGCTCGCGCAGACCACCCCCTACACGCCCGCGCCGGTGCCGAACGCTCCGGCGGCGACCGTCGCTCCCTCCGAGCGGGCGGGCGGCCCGGGCATGCAATCCAGCAATGCCGGCCCGACGGACTCGACGCCGTTCAGCGCGAGCCCGTCCCAGACGCTGGTCGGGGGTAACGGGCGCATCGGCCAGGACACCAAGAACGAGACGCCGGGCGGCGCGCTGACCACGCCGAACCTCAATAAATAATCCTCAACAGGTCGCGATCTGCGGCGGATTGCACCCGTCGCAGTTACGCAATCGAGCCGATCGTGCAAAACTTCCGGAGTTGCACCGCCTTTGGGGGTGCGCGGGGAGAGTGGCATGGCGGCGGATATCGTGCGGATGGAGATCGCCGAGACCGAGGCAGCGGGATCGACGGTCAAAGGGTCGCTCGACAGCATCAACGGCCGCGTGGTGGAGGGCTGGGCGTACGATTCCGCCGAGCCGTCCCGCCCATTGACGATCGAGCTCTTCGATCGCGAGCGCCGGCTCGGCGAGACGGGCGCCTCGCTGTTCCGGGCCGATCTGCTGGGGGCGGCGATCGGCGATGGCTGCCATGCCTTTCGCTTCCTGCTGCCGCTCGAGATCTTCGACGGGCACGAGCACGCCATCATCGCGGGGGTCAGCGAGAGCGGCGATATCCTGCACAACTCGCCGATCATGCTGCGCACCCAGCAATTGCCGGTGCAGCAGGCCTACCCGACCAGCCGGGCCGCGATCAGCGCCGCACCGCCGCTCTCCGATTTCCAGTTCTCGATGCTGCGCAGCCTGCAGGCGATGACCGAGGCGCTCACCGTGCAGAGCCGGGCGCTCGAAGCCTTGCTCGGCCATCTCTCGCGCCAGCTCGCGCCGCCCCCGCCGCCGCCGCCGCCGCTCACCGAGGCCGAGCTCTACGGGCCGCTGCTCGCCGCCGCGCGGGAGGCAAGGCGCGGCGTGCATGACTACATCGTGTTCTCGATCATCGACTGGCATTTCCGCATCCAGCGGCCGCAGCACCTCGCCTCGCGCATCGCCGCGCGCGGCAGCCGGGTGTTCTATCTGAGCGTGCAATTCGTCGAGCCGGACGTGCATGCCGCACCCTTTCGCATCCGCTCGCAGCCGGCGGATGGCGTGTTCGAGCTGACGCTGACCTGCCGCGCGCCGCTCCCCGTCATCTATGCCGGGCTCGAGGAGGAGCGGCAGATCGAGGAGATCTCGGCCTCGCTCGCCGCCGTCGTCGCAATCCTCGGCATCGCGAACCCGGTCGGCATCATGCAGTTCCCCGCCTGGTATCCGATCGCGGTGAGCGTGCCGGGCCTCACGCTGATCCATGATTGTCTCGACCACATCGCCGGGTTCAACAACGTCTCCCCACGCATCGTGGCGCTTGAGGAGACGCTGCTCGCCGAGGCGGACGGGGTGGTGGTGACGTCCGAATACCTGGCCGGCATCGTGGGTGCGCGCCGGGATTGCGAGATCGTGCGCAATGGCGCCGACACCGCCTATTTCTCGCACCCGCCGGAGAGTGCCTACGAGCCGCGCAAGCGCCCGGTGATCGGCTATTACGGCGCGATCGCCGACTGGTTCGACATGGAGATCGTACTGCATTGCGCGCGCAAGCACCGCAACTGGCATTTCGTGCTGATCGGCGCGACCGAGGGCGCGGATGACGCGGCGGCGCGCAAGCTGCCGAACGTGGAGTTCCTTGGCGAGAAACCGTATCGCGAGCTCACCCACTACCTCTACACCTTCGATGTCTGCATCATCCCGTTCAAGCTCGTCGAGCTGATCCAGGCGACCAACCCGGTGAAGATCTACGAGTATCTCTGCGCCGGGAAGCCGGTGGTGGCGACGGCGATGCCCGAGCTCACCCTGCTGCCCGAGGGGCTGGTGCGGCTCGCCAAATCACCCGTGGATTTCGAACGCAAGATCGCCTCCGCCCTGGCCGAGAAGGGCGATGCGGCGCCCGCCCGCCGGCGTGCCTGGGCGATGCGGCAATCCTGGTCGGTGCGCGCGCGCGCCTTCGAGGCCGTGGTGGCGCGGCACTCCCCCCGCGTCAGCATCGTCATCCTCTGCTTCAACAATCTCGATTTCACCCGCGCCTGCCTGAGCAGCGTGCTCGCGCTGTCGGAATATCCCGATCTCGAGATCCTCTGCGTGGACAATGCCTCGACCGATGGCACCGCGGAGTTCCTCGCGCAGGAGGCGAAGCGGGATCCGCGGGTCCGGCCGATCCGCAACAAGCGCAATCTCGGTTTCGCCGGCGGCAACAATGCCGGCATCCGCGCGGCGACCGGCGAGATCGTCGTGCTGCTCAACAACGACACCTACGTGACGAAAGGCTGGGTGCGCGACCTGATCCGCCCGCTCCTGCTCGACCCGGCGATCGGCCTTGCCGGACCGCTCACCAACATGATCGGCAACGAGCAGAAGATCGCGGTGAACTACGCCAACATGGGCGAGATGGCGCGCGTCGCCGCCGCCTTCACCGCGCGCCGCCGCCGGCAGCGCTATGCGGCGGAGCGGCTCGCCTTCTTCTGCGTCGCCATCCGCAAGGACGTGTTCGCCAAGGCCGGGCTGCTCAACACCGCCTACGCCCAGGGCTTCTTCGAGGATGACGATTTCTGCAACATGGCGCGGCGCGCCGGATACCGGCTGGTGATCTGCGACGACGTCTTCGTCCACCATCATCTCTCCGCCTCGTTCGACCAGCTGGCGCTGGGCGAGAAGGCGGCGTTGATGCAGAAGAACAAGGCGGTCTTCGAAAAGCGCTGGGGCGAATGGGTGCCGCATCGCTACCGGCAGGAGCCCGGCTTCGGCGAATGATCAATCGGGCCGGCCGAAGCCGGGACGCCCAGCTTCGGCAGTGATCAATCGGACCGGCCGGAGCCGGCCCGATTGTCTCGGTGCGGTATTGCCGAGCGGCCTTAACGCCGCTTCTTTGCGTGCGACGAAGTGTGCGACGGCGAGGGCGCCGCATGCGAGGGAGAAGCGCGAACCTCGTGCCTGGCGCCCGCCTCGCGCACCGGAGAATGCGCCGCGATGGCGCGCGATTCGGGGCCGCGCGATTCGGAAGCATGCGATTCGGCCGCGCTCAACCGCGTCGCGGCGCGGCCATGGGCAGCGGTCGCACCGCGGGTCATCTCCGGCCGGCTGAACGAAGCTTCCTGGATTGTCGTCCGGCCACCATGGCGGGACGGCATCGGGTCGGCCATCGCGGCGGAGAAGACGTGGTAGCCCGGGCCATGCGCATGCGGCGGCGCGTATTCCGCGACCTCGACCGGCGGCAGCGGCATCGCGTCCCGCGTTTCGTGAGTGGCGCGGGCGAGCTGCACCGGCCGGCCGCGATCACGCCCGGCGCCGCGTTGCTCATGCTCGGCGCGAGCATAGAGCGCATGGGGGGCCGGGCGGGCGCGCCCGCCGCTCTCGGCGAAGCGGGTCGGGGCGGCGTCGCCGAAGCGGGTGCCGGGCGGAATGTCGATCGGGATCTCGTTCACCGCCATCAGATCGGCCTCCGAGCGGTTCGCCGGAAAGCTGTCGCGGATGTACGGGCCGATCATCGCGACATAATGCCGCGTCTCGTCGGGCAGCGGCTTGGCGCCCGAGAGATAGTCATCGAGCCGGCGAGGGCCCGCATCGTAGGCCGCGAGGAAGCCCGGCGAGCCGTAAACGTCATACATCTCGCGCAGATAGGCGGTCCCGGCGAGGATGTTGTTACGCGGATCGTACGGGTTGTCTGGAATATCGTCCCGCGCGCTCACCTCGTCGAAGGTCGACGGCATCACCTGCATCAGCCCCATCGCGCCGACCGGCGAGGTGATGAGCACGCCGTTCAGGTACTGGCGTCCGCCCGATTCCACCCGCATGACCTCACGCACCCAGCGCTCCGGTACGTCGAACCGCTTGGAGGATTCGGCGATATAGGGCCCCCAGGGATCATCCGGCGGTCCTGGCGGGGTATAGTCATGCGCGGCGCGGGCCAGATACTGCGTCGCCTCCACGTGCTGATCCACCGGGGCGGTCGCGGAGTTGCTGCAGGCGGCTAGGCCGGCAAGCAGCACGAAACCGGCGACGCTCCTGGCGTCGATAAGGCGAGCACGCACCATCCTGTCGGACCTCCCACATGGTCACGGCCGAGGGCGACGGTCAGCGGCCCTGTCACGGCCTCCGCTCACCTGCTTGATCAGGAACCCCCGCTAAGTGCCTAGCGGAAAGCGATGACTCAATGCAAGCCGAACCGCAACCGTTCCGCAAGCAACCCGAATCTTACGGCGCCGGCATTGCGGCGGCCCGGCATATCCGCTATCGCCCGGGCCGCCATGAGCGCCGTTCTGACGGATCACCCCGCCCCAGGCCCGGTCACGGGTCTCGCGACGGATCCCGACCACAGCTTCGCCGCCCGCCAGCGCCGCGCGATCGCCGATCTGGCCGAGGCGACGCGGCTGTGGCGGCTGTTCGTGCGGCTGGGCTGGCTCGACATCCGGCTGCGCTACCGCGGCTCCCTGCTCGGGCCGTTCTGGCTCACCCTCTCGACCGGGGTGACGGTGCTGGCGCTCGGCCTGCTCTATTCGACGCTGTTCCACATCAACGTGCGCGAATTCCTGCCATTCATCGCCCTCTCGATGGTGCTGTGGAGCTCGGGACTCGCGATCGTGGTCGCGGAAGCCTGCACCTGCTTCGTCGAGGCGGAGGGGGTCTTGCGATCGATGCGCATGCCCTACTCGCTCTACCCGATGCGCATCCTGGTGCGGAACGCGATCGCGCTCGCCCACAGCATCTTGGTGATCATCGTCACCTTCGCGATCTTCGACGTGTGGCCGGGCTGGGACGCCTTGTTGGCGCTGCCCGCGCTGGTGCTTTGGGTGATCGACGGGCTCGCCGCCGGGCTGCTGCTCGGCGCGTTCTGCGCGCGGTTCCGCGACATTCCGCCGATCATCAACAGCGTCATGCAAATCGCCTTCTTTCTGAGCGCGGTGATCTGGAAGCCAGAGCAGATCGGCAAGGCGGCGGCCTGGCTGCCGCTCGATCCGTTCTTCGCTGTGCTGCAGATCGTGCGCGCGCCGCTGCTGGGAGAGCTGCCCACGCTTTGGGACTGGGTGGCCTCGCTCGGCTACAGCGTCGTGCTCTGCGCCGTCGCATGGCTGCTGTTCGTGCGCGTGCGCGGCCGGCTGGCGTTCTGGGTGTAGCGATGGCCAGTGTCGATGTCGCCGGCGTCTCGCTCGACTTCCCACTCTATCACGGCAGCGCCCGCAGCCTGAAGAAGACCGTGTTCGCCGCCGCCTCCGGCCGGCTCGGGCAGGACCGGCAGCACCGCGTGGTGGTCCGCGCGCTGCGCGACATCTCGTTCAACTTGCGGCCGGGCGACCGGCTCGGGCTGATCGGCGGCAATGGCGCGGGCAAGACGACGCTGCTCCGCACGCTGGCAGGCATCTACGAGCCGGCGATCGGCCAGGTGCGGATCACCGGCTCGGTGGCGGCGCTGCTCGATACCGGTCTCGGCATGAATGTCGACCTGACCGGGCGGGAGAACATCCTGCTGCGCGGCCTCTACAGCGCGCTCTCCAAGGCCGGGCTCCGCCGGCTGGAGGCGGACGTGCAGGAATTCGCCGAACTCGGCGAGTTCCTCGACCTGCCGGTGCGCCTGTACAGCTCGGGGATGCTGATCCGGCTCGGCTTCGCGCTCGCGACCGCGATCCACCCGCAAGTGCTGCTGATGGATGAATGGCTGCTCGCCGGCGACAATTCCTTCATGCAGAAGGCGACGGACCGGCTGGAGCGGGTGGTTCGCGGCGCCGACATTCTCGTGCTCTCCTCGCACATGCCGGCCGCGATCGTGAACTGGTGCAACCGGGTGATCCGGATGGATCAGGGCAAGGTGGTGGATGACGGGAAGCCCGAGGACGTGATGGAGCGCTATCTCGGCCGTCCCGTTGCGGAAACCGTCTGAAACCACCCGCGTTGGCACTGGGTCATGCAACACTGGGTCATGCAGCAGGTCGCGCGCCCGCGCCGACGAGGAGGTTGAATGGCCCAGCGTCCGGTCTGGCGCGGCCATCTGCGCCTCGCTCTGGTTTCCTGCCCGATCGCGCTCTACGCCGCGGAGCGCTCGACGAGCGACCTGCATTTCCATCTGATCAATCCGGCGACCGGAAACCGTGTTCGCATGGTCACGCTCGATGCCGGAACCGAGGAGCCGGTCTCGCGCGGCGATCTCGTCAAGGGCTTCGAGGTCCGCAAGGATAATTACGTGCTGCTCGATGACGAGGATTTCGAGCGAGCGCGCATCGACTCCTCGAGCACGATGACGATCGGCAAGTTCGTCGACGCGGATGCGATCGACCCGATCTATTTCGATCGCTCCTATTACGCCGCACCCGATGGCGATTCCGGCAGCGATGTCTATGTCGTGCTGCGTGACGCGATCCGGAAATCGGGCCGCGTCGCGCTCTCCCGGCTGGTGATCGCGCGGCGCGAGCGTCCGGTCGCTCTGATGCCGATGGATCGCGGCCTCGTCGTCCATACGCTGCACGAGGCGCGCGACCTCCACAGCGCGCACGACCTGTTCGCCGACGTGCCGCGCGACAAGCCGGATGCCGAGATGGTCTCGCTGGCGACCGAGCTCATCACCCGCCAGCTGGACGAGTTTCAGCCCGCCGACACCGAGGATCGCTACGAGGCGCGGCTGCGCGAGGTGATCGAGGCCAAGGCGAAGGGACAGGGCGAGACGGTCACCGCGGAGGCGCCGCGCGAGAGCGGCAACGTGATCGACCTGATGGCGGCGTTGCGGAAGAGCCTGGGCCAGGCGGAACCCGCATCGCGCGAGCAGAAACCCGCCCGCAAGCCCGTAAAGCCGGCGGCCAAGCGCGCCGCGCCGGCGCCCAAACCGGCATTGAAACCCGCGTCGAAGCCGGTGCGCAAGCGCGCCTGAGCGCTGCCTGATCGCTAGAACTGGTAGCGCCGCAATCCGCCATCCACCGGGATCACCGCGCCGCTGATATAGCCGGCGCGCGGCGAGGCGAGGAATACGGCCAGCACTGCGAGCTCCTCCGGCTCGCCATAGCGGCCGACCGGAATATCCGCCGCCGCATGGCGCTTGCGTTCCTCTTCCGGATAGTTGCGACGGATCTGCTCGCTCATGATGCGGCCAGGCGGGATCGAGTTCACCGTGATCCCGTGCTTGCCGATCTCGCGCGACAGGCCCTTCGCCCAGGCATGCATCGCCGCCTTGGCGGCAAACGCGCCGTTGAGACCATCGGGTTCAGACTTGCCGGTGATGTTGATGATGCGGCCCCAGCCGCCCTCGATCATCTGCGGCAGCAATTCGTGGGTGATCTGGCGCTGGCGGGTGAAGTTCAGCGTCATCGCCTCCTCCCATTGCGCCTCTGGCGCATCGACCCCCATGCGGCGGCTGCCGCCGGCGCAGTTCACGAGTATTTGCACGCGGCCGAGCGCCGCGAGCGCGGCCGCGCGCAGGCGCGATGCGGCGTCCTCCGCCATGATGTCCTGCACGATCGGGACCGGTTTTTCGTCGCCGTCCGAGGCGATCTCGGCGGCGAGCGCGTCGAGCAGGACGCCCCGCCGCGCGACCGCCGCGACACGCACGCCCTCCGCCGCCAGCAAGCGGGCGATGGCCCGGCCGATTCCCATGCTGGCGCCGGTCACCAGCGCCGTCTTGCCGCGCAACCGCAGGTCCATTCCGTTCCTCCCTCGCCGTCCCGGCCCGCACCCGGCCGCCATAGTTCTGATACATTCAGCTCCTATCCGATATCCATGCGTCGCCGGTTTTGCGGCGACGGGATCGTCCTTCAGAGGGAGAGTTCGATGCCCCGCATTTCTGTTCGCACGATGGCGACACTGGCGGTGGTCGGCGCCGGTCTGGCACTGCCTGTCGCGGCGCAAGCCCAAGGTTGGCATGGGGGTGGTGGTGGTGGCTGGCACGGCGGCGGCGGCGGTGGCTGGCACGGCGGCGGCTGGCATGGCGGCGGCTGGGGTGGTGGTGGTTGGCGCGGCCGCGGCTGGGGCGGTGGCTGGGGCTATCGCGGCGGCTGGCGGGGCGGCTGGGGCTGGCGCGCGGGTTGGGGCGGCTGGCGCGGTGGTTGGGGCTGGCGCGGCGGCTGGGGCTGGGGCCCGGGCATCGTGGTCGGCGGCTACCCGCCGCCGGTCTACGCGCCGCCTGTCGCCTACCTGCCGCCGCCGCGAATCGTCTACGCGCATCCGATTGTGCATCACGCGGTGGTCCACGTCGTGCCGAAATGCACATGCACCTGCGCCTGCCCGCATTGAACGCGCGGGCGGCGCGGAGCCGGACGCCGCAGGCCCGACGCTTTAAGGCCAAGCATTAGGGCATTTTCAGTTAAGTCGGCTCCGGCCCTCGCCCCCCCGGCCCCCTAACGCGAGTATACTTTTGTGGGGGGCCGGGCGGGGGCGAGGGCAGGAGCCGACTCAACCGAAGGTGAGATGCTCTAGCGCCAAGCATAGAGCGCGTCCGGCTCGCGTTCCTCGTTGCGGCTTCCGTCGGTCCGCGCGACCAGACGAAAGCCGCGCGCCTCGTAGAAGCGGATCGCCCGCGTGTTGCGCTGGAAGACGTACAGCCGCAGATGATCCGCGCCTTGCATCGCGCGAGCAAGCAGCGCCGAGCCGATCCCGGTCCCCTGACGCGCCGTGTCGACATAAAGGTGGTCCATCCAGCCGGGCCGGACGGCGCAGAACCCGCCGATCGCGCTCTCCTCCCCAACCACCCAGACCGTGCAGTCCGCCAGCACATGATCGCGGAAGAACCGCAGATCCTCTTCTGGCGTGTGCAGATCAGGCAAATACGGCAGGCACGCCGCGCGCACCGCGCGATGCAGCGCGGCCAGCGCCGCCGCGTCTGAAAGGCCTGCCCTGCGAATCACGGAAACCCCGCGCGCGCCCGCGCCTCGGACGGTGTCACGCCGGAATCGCGCAACGCGCGCAAGGTGGCGGCCCCGTCGCGCTTGGCAAGCCGCCGCCCCGCCGCGTCGCGCAGCAGCGCGTGATGCGCGTAGCGCGGCGTCTCCCATCCCATCAGCGCCTGCAGCAGCACCTGCAGATCGGTGGCCGGCAGCAGATCGGCGCCGCGCGTGACCAGGGTGACGACCTGCCGCGCATCGTCCTGGGTGACGCAGAGATGATAGCTGGCGGGGATGTCCTTCCGCCCGAGCACCACGTCGCCGAACCGTCCCGGATCGCAGACAATCATCCCCTGCCCCGCCTCCTCGAAGACGAGCGGCGCCACCAAACCGGCGAGCGCCCGCGCCATGTCGAGCCGCCAGGCATGCGGCTCGCCGGCGGCGATGCGCGCGCGCCGGACCGCCGGGTCGAGCCGGCGGCAGGTGCCCGGGTAGAGCGGCGCGCCGTCCGGCCCGTGCGGCGCGGCGGCCGCGCCGGCGACTTCGCGCGCAATCTCCGCCCGCGTGCAGAAGCAGGGATAAAGCAACCCGCGCGCGGCGAGCGCGCCCAGCGTTGCGCGATATTCGCCGAGATGCGCCGATTGCACGCGCGGCACGCCGTCCCAGTCGAGCCCGAGCCAGGCGAGATCCTCGATCAGCGCGGGCATGAATTCCGCCCGGCAGCGCACCGGATCGATATCCTCGATCCGCAGCAGGAACCGGCCGCCCGCATCGCGCGCCGCGTGCCAGGCGGTCAACGCTGCATGAGCGTGGCCGAGATGCAGATGCCCGGTCGGGCTCGGCGCGAAGCGGGTGGTGATCGGCATGGCGGGCCGGCAGGATAGGGCATTGTCTTCATCAGTGGAGTCGGCCAGGGGAGTGCAGGCATGACGGAACTGGACGGACCGCGCAGCGGACCGCGATCGGGAGGCGCGCCGCGCCAGCTCGTGGTGATCTGCCACGGGCTCGGCGCCGACGGGCATGACGTGATCGATCTCGCGCATGAATGGGCGCCGGCGCTCCCCGACGCGCTGTTCGTCGCCCCCGATGCGCCGGAACCCTTCCCGGGCTCGCTCACCGGCCGCCGCTGGTTCGATGTCGCCGACCGCGCGCCGGCGACGATGGAGGCCGGCGTGCGGCGCGGCGCCGCGGCGCTCGATGCGTTCCTCGACTCCGAGCTCGCCCGGCTCGGCCTGCCGCCGACCGCCTACGCGCTGTTCGGGTTCAGCCAGGGCGCGATGGTCGCCCTGTTCACCGGGCTGCGCCGCACGGTGGCGCCGCGCGCGATCCTCGCCTATTCGGGCGCGCTGATCGCGCCGCGATCCCTCGGGTCGGAGCTCGCCAACCGCGCGCCGGTGCTGCTCGTGCATGGCGAGCGGGACGACGTGGTGCCGGCGTTCCGTTCCCGCGATGCGGAGTCGGCGCTGCGCGCGGCGGGGGTTCCGGTCGAGGCTTCCTACATGTTGTTCGGCCATGAGCTGAGCCCAGCGGGTCTTTCCCTGGGCGCGCTGTTCCTGCAGCGGGAATTCGCCGCAACGCAATGACATGGCGATGAAACCCCGCCGGGCCGCCTTGCGAAGCGCCCCGCCGGCTGTCATAAACGAGGCCAACACGGCATCGCACAACATCTGGCGGTCGCGCGCGTTCGCTTCCCCCAGATATCGTGCGGTGCGCGAAGAAGGGTGTCGCCTTGCCTGATGGCGGACAGCATTTTCCGGCTCTGGTGCTGAATGCGGATTTCCGCCCGCTCTCCTATTTTCCGCTTTCCGTCTGGTGCTGGCAGGATGCGGTCAAGGCGGTTTTCCTCGATCGCGTCTCGGTCTTGAACGAATACGAGGTCGAGGTTCGCTCGCCCAGCCGACGCTTCCGGCTGCCGAGCGTGATCGCGCTGAAGGATTACATCCCCTCTGCGCGCCGGCCGGCCTTCACGCGGTTCAACGTGTTCCTGCGCGACGCCTTCTGCTGCCAGTATTGCGGCATGCGCAACCCGACGCCGGAGCTCACCTTCGACCATGTGATCCCGCGCAGCCGGGGCGGCCGGACGACATGGGAGAATGTCGTCACCGCCTGCGGCGGGTGCAATCTGCGCAAGGGCTCCCGCCTGCCGCGGGAGTGCCGGATGTTCCCGCGCGCCGAGCCGCGACAGCCCTCGACCTGGGAGCTGCAGGATAACGGCCGCGCCTTCCCGCCGAACTACCTGCACGAGAGCTGGCGCGACTATCTCTACTGGGACAGCGAGCTGGAAAGCTGAGCGGCCGCGCCCTGCCGTTCACCCGCAGCTACACGCGCTCGCTTGCATAGATCGCCGCCCGGCAACCGGCCTTGATCACCGCGGAGAGCAGGCGGTAGGCCGGCGCGAGCTCCGCCTCGTGCGCGAGGCCGATATCGCGATGCTCAAGCTCCTCGGCGCGGAATTCCTCGATCGTGTCGCGCAGCTCGCCTTCCTCCGGCCCGAGGGAGGCGGATTGCGCGGCGTAATGCGCGTCGATCGCCTCCTCCACCGCGACGGTGCAGGCCATCGCCGCCCGCTCGCCGAGCGCCGCCGTCGCCGCGCCCAGCGCGAAACCAGCGAGATGCCAGAACGGCAGCAGCGCCGTCGGGCGCACCCGGCGGCGCGCGATCAGCTCGGCGAAACTGTCGAGATGATGCTGCTCCTGCGCCTTCATGTGACGCAGCACATCGCCCTTCGGGCCGCGGCCGAGCACCGCGAGCTGGCCCGCATAGATGCGCGCCGCCCCGTATTCGCCCGCATGGTCGACGCGGATCATCCGCTCGACGCGCTCGCGTGGATCTTGATCGCCCGGCATTGCCCCCTGCATCGCCCTTGGCTTCGCCTGGGGCATTCCTTGGTCGGTTCCGCTCATCGCCGCCTCCATAAGGCACCCGCCGCCGTCAGTACGATCAGCGCAAGCGCGAGAATAAGGTTCATCATCGCCATCGAGACCGGCAGGCCGGGCACCAGATAGGTGGGGTCGTCGCAGGGTTTCGCCGGATGCGCCGGCATCGCCGCCAGGCGCTGCGCGATGCTGCCCTGGATCGCGCGCGGGGCCGCGCATTCCGGCAGCGGACTCGGCCAGTATCCCTGCTCCACGCCGACATGCGTGGCCGCCAGCCCCGCCGCCAGGACGAAGCAGAGCGCGAGCACCGCCAGCATCGGCCGCACGGCGCGCCACGGCACCAGCCCCGCGATGACGCCGAGCCCGATCGCGATACGATACGGCCAGCGCTCGAGCAGGCAGAGCGCGCAGGGCACGAGGCCGCCGAACCGCTCCGAGGCGATCGCGATGCCGAGCGCCAGCGCAGACGCGACCAGCGCCGTCAGCGCGATGCCACGGGCGAAGGACAATCTCATGCCGCCGATATGCGCCGCTGCTCCTGCTTCGGCAAGCAGCGCGCCGGGGGTCCGCCCGGTGCATTTCGGCCCCGCGCCGCATGGGCTAGGATGCACCGTCACGCGGAGGAAACAGGCATGCAGCGGCGTCTCTGGGGTCGTTCCACATCGAGCAACGTGATGAAGGTGGTCTGGGCTCTCGAGGAGCTCGGCCTGCCTTATGAGCGGATCGATGTCGGCGGCCCGTTCGGCAAGACCGACACGCCCGAATACGGCGCGATGAACCCGAACCGACTGGTGCCCACCCTGCAGGAAGACGATTTCATCCTGTGGGAGAGCAACGCGATCCTGCGCTATCTCTGCACGAACCACCCGTCGGCGCTCTGGCCCAACGCGCCGCATGGGCGCGCCAATGCCGATCGCTGGATGGACTGGCAGCAGACCGCGCTGAACGCCGCGGCGGGCACCGTCTTCATCGGCTATGTCCGCACGCCCGAAGCCGAGCGCGACATGGCGGCGATCGACGGCGCGACGAAAACCCTCGGCAAGGGCTGGGCGATGCTGGATGCCGAGCTCGCCCGCCATCCCTATGTCGGCAACGATGCGTTCGGCCTCGCCGACATCCCGCTCGGCGTGCACGTGCACCGCTGGTTCGCCCTCCCGATCGACCGGCCCGACCTGCCGCATCTGCGCGCATGGTATGACAATCTGCTGCAACGCCCGGCCTATCGCGACCATGTCGCCCGCCCGATGAGCTGACCGACATGACAGATCCCGCCGAAGCCCCGCCCGACCGGCTCTGCGCCAATCCGAAAAGCCCGCATTACGATCACGCGATGCTCGAACGCGGCGTCGGCATCCGCTTCAACGGCGCCGAGAAGACGAATGTCGAGGAATACTGCATCAGCGAAGGCTGGGTACGCCTCGCCGTCGGCAAGACGATGGACCGGCACGGCAATCCTTTGACGATGCGGCTGAACGGCACGGTCGAGGCGTATTTCCGCGACGCCTCACCGTAGGATCAGCATCCCGGCGCAGGCGCCGGAGGCCAGCAGGATCAGCGGGTGAAAGCGGGTGAAGAGCGACATTCCGGCGATCACCAGCGTGATCGCCGCCGCACGAAAACTCCGATCCGCCGAGCCCGCGATCAGCACCGCGCCCGACACCACGAGCCCCGAAGTCACCGGCACCAGCCCGGCCTGCAGCACACGCCGCCACGGCGCCTCGCGATACCGGTGCAAGGCGGCAAGACTCGCGATGGTCAGCAGCGAGGACGGACCGTAGGTCGCGATCGTGGTGACGAACGCGCCGGCGAGCCCCGCCACGCGCCAGCCGATCAGCGTCACCACCATCAGGTTCGGCCCCGGCGCCGCCTGCGCGAGGCCGAACAACGCGGAGAAATCCTCCGCGCTCATCCAGTGATGCACCTGCACGACCTGCCGCTGCATCTCAGGCAAGATCGAGTTGCCGCCACCGAACGCCAGCAACGAGAGCTCGGCGAAGATGCCGGCCAGCGCGAGCAGCGTTCCGATCACGCGCGACGCCGCCCGAGCAACGCCATGCTGAGCGGCGCGAGGATGAACATCGTCGGCAGCAACGGTGCCCGCAGCAACGCCACAGCACCGAAACACACCAGCGCCAGCACTGCCGCCAGCGGCCTGCGGCGCAAAGGTCTCACGATCCGCACCGCCATCGCGGCCAGCAACCCGCACGCCGCCGCCGCCAATCCCGCAAATCCATGCCGCAACACCGCATCTTGCGAGAACCGGCCATAGACGATGCCGAGCGCCACCACGATCACCGCCGGCGCCGTCACCAGTCCAACGATGGAAACCACCGCCCCGCCCGCACCGCGAAACCGCATGCCGACCGCAACCGAGAGATTGATGATCGTGCCGCCCGGCAAGAATTGACAGAGCCCAAGCAGCTCGGTGAACTCATCCATCGTCAGCCAGCGCGTGTCCTCGACCAGCATCCGATGCGCCAGCGGCAACACCCCGCCAAATCCGCTCAACCCAAGCAACAGAAACCGCGCAAACAACGCAGCAATTCCCGGCGCCGCCACGGCATCCTTCACATCCGCCATGCGCGCATGAAAGCCGCGGCTTGGCGGGTTGTCCATGCGTTAGAAGAGAAGGCCAGGGGCGCTGCCCCCGGACCCCGCTGGGGCCGAAAGGCCCCAGACCCCGATGATGGCGCTTCGCGCGGGTGTGGCACGATTGTGAGAACGGCGCATGTTGGTGTTGTCCCGGGATAGTGATTGCGCTTCGCGCGGAGCGCATCAGAAATCACGGGACGCTTCCGGCGCCTGATCAATCCCCCACTCGTGCTACACAGGCGCGAAGCGCACCCGGGTTCCAAGGGCGACTGCCCTTGGCGGGGTCCAGGGGCAGCGCCCCTGGCCTTCCAACACCTAAACCGGAAAACTCAACACCCGCCCCCCGGCCTCGACGATCCGGATCGCGCGGCCGTAGGTCTCCGCGAGCCGTGTCTCCGTCACCACCGCGCGCGGTGGTCCCACCAATGCGGGGCGGCCGCGGCTCAGCAGCAGCACGTGGTTTGCGATGAGGAAGGCGTGGTCGGGATCGTGCGTTGTCATGATGACGGCGAGGCCTTCATCGGCGAGGCTGCGCGCGAGGTCGAGGACACCGGCCTGGTTCGCGAAGTCGAGATGCGAGGTGGGTTCGTCCATGATCAGCAGCGCGGGGCGTTGCGCGAGGGCTCGGGCGATCAGCACGAGCTGGCGTTCGCCGCCGCTGAGCTCGGGATAGGCGCGCGGGGCGAGATGCGCGATGCCGAGCCGGTCGAGGGCTTGCTGGACGATGCGTGCGTCCGCGGCGCCGGGCGTTGCGGTCAGCGCGAGATGAGGCGCGCGGCCGAGCTCCACGTTGGTGCGTACGTCGAAGGCGAAAGCGGGGCGGTCGCTTTGCGGCACGAAACCGATCAGCCGGCCGAGGCCGCTGGCGCGTGCGGTGACTGCCTGCCCGTCGAGATGCACGCTGCCTTCGCCGAGGGTGTCGAGCCCGGCGAGGCAGCGCAGCAGCGTCGATTTGCCGACGCCGTTCGGTCCGAGAATGCAGAGAACTTCACCGCGCGCGAGTGTGAAATCCAGGTTGGAGAAGACCGGTGCGGCGCCGCGATAGGCGAAGCCGGCGCGCGCGACGGTGAGCATCAGGCCCAGCCGAGGCGCCCGCGGCGCAGCAGCAGGGCAAAGGCGGGCGCGCCGACGATTGCGGTCAGCACGCCGATCGGCAGTTCGGCCGAGGTCGCGGTGCGCGCGAGATCGTCGACGAGCATCAGGTAGCAGGCGCCGAGGGCGGCGGAGGCGGGCAGCACGCGGCGGAAATCCGCGCCCACCAGCATGCGTGCCGCGTGCGGGATGACGAGCCCGACCCAGCCGATGATCCCGGCCACCGCGACGGTCGAGGCGGCGATCAGCGTCGCGGCGAGGATGACGATGCGGCGCAAATTCGTGGGATCGACGCCGAGGCTGCGCGCCTCGTCATCACCGAGCGCCAGCAGGTTGAGCCGCCAGCGGAGCGCGAGCAGCAGGGCGGCGCAGGGGATGAACACGGCGGCGAGGGTTGCGAGATCGCGCAGCGCCACGCCGGAGAGCGAGCCGAGCAGCCAGAATTCGATCACCGGCAGCTTGCTTTCCGGATCCGCCACGTATTTCAGCAGCGAGAGCAGCGCCGTGAAGAAGGCGCCGACCACCACGCCGGCCAGCACGAGCAGCAGCGGCGAGGCGCCGCGCGCGCCGCGTCCGAGCAGGAAGCAGGCGCCGACGGCGAGCAGCCCGAAGGCGAAGGCGGAGAGCGACACCGCGATGCCCCAGGGCAGATAGAGGATCGCCAGCGCCGCGCCGAATCCCGCGCCGGCGGAGACGCCGAGGATGAAGGGCGAGACCAGCGGATTGCGGAACACGCCCTGATAGCACGCGCCGGAGAGCGACAGCCCGGCGCCGGCGATCAGCGCCGCACCGATGCGTGGCAGCCGCACGTCGATCACCACGGCGCGCACCGCGGCACTCCAATCGGCATGCAGCGGCAGGATTTCCGCGAGCAGCACCCGCAGCACGGTCAACGGGCTGACCGGGTAACGCCCGACGAGAAAGGAGGCGAGGAACAGGCAAGCCGGGCCGAGGCCGAGCAGGGCGGGCGCGTAGCGCCGCACGCTCAGTTCGGCCCGACATAGGGTGTGCCGTAGAATGCGCGATAGAACGCATCCGCCCGCTGCTTCAGGTCGATATCGGCGAAGCGCTCGGGATAGAGTTTTTTCGCCATCCACACCTCGCCGAGCGCCAGCGCCTCCGGGAGCGGGTAGCCCCATGGCTTGACGTATTCCGGCGTGATGTAGATGCGTCCCGTGCGCACCGCGTCGACCGGCCGCCAGGCGGCGCTCGCGCGGATTTCGTCGACGACCGGCGCGTAGCGGTCCTGCACGAAGATCACCTGCGGGTTCCAGCGCAGCACGTCCTCCATCGAGACCTTCGCCGTCCCGCGCACGCTGCCCGCGACGTTGACGCCGCCGGAGCGCGCCATGATGATGCCAGTATATTTGCCGGCGCCATATGTGTTGAGATCCGGGTTCGCCATATAGAGCCTGACCCGTTTGTCCGCCGGGATGCTCGCCACCCGGCTTGCGGCGAGCGCGCGGCCGGCGAAGGCGGCGTCGATCAATTGCGTCGCGCGAACCTCGGTGCCGAGCACCGCGCCGATCAGCCGCACGCCCTCGCGCAGGCCCTCGGCATAGGCGGTGTCGTCATCGGCGAAGGTCGGGTTGAGCTTCGCCCGGTCGATCCCCTCGCCCTTGGCGAGCGAGATCACCACCACCGGCAGCCCGGCAGTCTCGATCTGCCGGATCATCGCGGGCGGCGCATAATTGGTGACGAAGACCACGTCTGGCCGCAGCGCGAGCAGCGCCTCGATATTGACGCTGGTGAGATCGCCCGGCATCGGCAGCGCCTTCAGGCCCGGCGCCATGCGGTCGAGGCCGGGGATCAGGCTTGGCCAGCTGCGCAGCACGCCGACGAGCCGGTCCGCCGCGCCGAGCTCGACGATGATGTCGAGCGTCTGGTGCTGCAGGGCGACGATGCGGGAGACCGTCTCCGGCACCGTCACCTTTCGGTCGAGCTGATCTGTGACGACACGGCTCGCGGCCAGAACGGGGCGCGGGAGGGCGGCGAGCATCGGCAAGGCGAGCAGCGTGCGGCGGCGCATTGTGGTTCCCACGGTTTGGCTAGTTCGGACTTGGCAATATGCGGGCTTGGCTATAGTCGGGCGTGGCTATATTCGACGGTATATGTCGCACAGCGCGCGAGGGGCCGCCAGATGACGCCGATCCGCATCTTCGCCGCCGGCAGCACGCGCGCGGCGCTGACCGATTTCCTGAGCGGCTGGCATGAAGACACCGCGCCGGCGTTCGGCCCGGCCGGGCTGCTGCGCGAGCGCATCGAGGGCGGCGACCGCCCGCATCTCTTTCTCTCCGCCGACATGCGCCACCCGGCGATGCTCGGCGCGGATGTTCGCCGCTTCGCGCGCAACCGCACCGTCGCGGTGGCGCGGCGCGATCTCGGCATGACGACGGAGAATTTCCTCGCCACCCTGCTGCGCGCCGATGTGCGGATCGGCACATCGACGCCGGGCGCCGATCCGGGCGGCGATTACGCGGAGGCGCTGTTCGCCCGCGCCGATGCGGTGCGGCCGGGCGCCATCGCCGCGATCCGCGCGCGGGTCCGCGCGCTGGTGGGCGGCCGCGGCGCTTCCCTGGTGCCGGATGGCGAGCCGCCGGCGCGCTGGTTCCTGCGCGCCGGCACGGTGGATGTCTTCACCTACTACGCGAGCAATGCACGGCTGATCGCCGACGAGTTCGACGTCGTGACGCCGCCGCCCGAGCTCATGGTGGAAGCCGAGTACGGGCTGATCGTGCTCGACCCGAAAGCGCAATCGCTGGCCGAGGCCCTGCTCGCGCCGCCGGGCCAGGCGGTGCTGGCGCGGCACGGCTTCCTGCCGGCCTGATCCCGGCGGCGATGATGATTCGTGCGCCCGATGGTGCGGCGCTGTGATACGCGTTCTTTTTGCCCGTGAAGAAATCATGTCGGGACATTCGACCACTCCGATCCGGCGTCCGGGACGCTGCCTGTGCGGGGCCACCCGCTTCTGCGGCCAATGCGGCTCGCCGATGAGCTTTGCCGGCGTTGCCTGGCCCGGAGAAATCCATTTCTTCGTCGCGAGTTTCGAGAACCCGGCGAGTCTGGTGCCGGCGCGGCACGTTCATGTCCGCGAGCGTGCCGCCTGGCTGCATCTCGGTGACGCCCTGCCGCGTTTCGCGACGACCCCGCGCGATGGGCCGCCACTCGCGGCCGATGCGACGAGCGGTTCGGAGACGGACCGATGAGAATGATCGGGCTGCTCGGCGGCATGAGCTGGGAGAGCTCGCTCGAATACTACCGCATCATCAACCGCGCGACGCGCGACCGGCTTGGCGGCGTGCATTCGGCGCGCATCCTGATGTGGTCGGCGGATTTCGGCGAGATCGAGCGGTTGCAGCATGCGGGCGAATGGGATGCGCTCGGCGCGCTGCTCGCCGAGGCGGCGGCGGCGCTGGAACGCGGGGGCGCCGATCTGCTGCTAATCTGCACCAACACGATGCATCTGCTCGCGGAGCGGATCGCGGACGCGGTGCGGATTCCGCTGCTGCACATCGCCGACCCGACCGCCGCGGCGATCCGCGCGGCGCGCGTGACGCGCGTCGGCCTGCTCGGCACCGGCTTCACGATGGAGCAGGATTTCTACAAGGGACGGCTGATCCGCGCGCACGGACTCGAGGTGCTGGTGCCGGAGGCGGAGGACCGGCGGGCGGTGCACGAGATCATCTACGCCGAGCTCGTCGCCGGCCGCGTGGTCGAGGCGTCGCGCGCGCGGATGGCCGCGGTGATCGACCGCCTGGTCGCACAGGGCGCCGAGGCGGTGATCCTTGGCTGCACCGAGCTCATGCTGCTGATCCGCACGGAGGATTCCGAAGTGCCGCTGTTCGACACGACGACCTTGCACGCGCTCGCCGCGGTCGAGGCGGCGCTTGCGCGCTAGAGCATTTTCACCTTCGGCGGAGTCGGCGCCGGCCCTCGCCCGGCCTCCCATGAAAGTATACGACCGATGGGGGGCCGGGTGGGGGCGAGGGCCGGCGCCGACTTAACTCAAAATGCGCTAGGCGTAGACGGATTTCATCCCGGCTGCCGGATAGCGCGTGCCCGCGGCGGCGCCGGGCGGGATGGCGGCGGCGAGCTCGGCGAGCTCGGCCGGGCTCAGCGTGACCTCGAGCGCGCCGAGATTCTCGTCGAGCCGCGCTGCGTGGCGCGTGCCGGGGATCGCCACCACGTCGTCGCCCTGGGCGAGCAGCCAGGTGAGCGTGACCTGTGCCGGCGTGCATCCCTTGCGCTCGGCCAGCGCCTCGACATGGGCGGCGAGCGCGCGGTTGCCGGCGAAATTCTCGCCCTGGAACCGGGGATGCGCGGCGCGGCGGCCGCCGATATCCGCCTCCGAGCGGATGGCGCCGGTCAGCAGGCCCCGCCCGAGCGGCGCGTAGGCGACGAAGCCGATGCCGAGCGCGCGCGTCGTCTGCCGCGTCTCCTCGGCCTCGGTCCGGTAGAGCAGCGAATACTCGGTCTGCACCGCGGCGATCGGATGCACCGCATGGGCGCGGCGGATGGTCTCGGGATGCGCCTCGGAGAGGCCGAGGAAGCGCACCTTCCCCTGCTCGACCAGCCGCGCCATCGCGCCCACCGTCTCCTCGATCGGCACCCCGGGATCGACGCGATGCTGGTAATAGAGGTCGATCACCGAGACGCCGAGACGCTTGAGGCTCGCCTCGCAGGCGGCGGCGACGTACTCGGGCTTGCCATCGACGCCGTTCGGGGCGCCATCGCGGCGGATCTGGCCGAATTTCGTGGCCAGCACCACCTCGTCGCGCCGTCCGCGCAGCGCGCGGCCGAGCAGCGTCTCGTTATGGCCCCAGCCGTACATGTCGGCGGAATCGAGATGGTTCACGCCGGCATCCAGCGCGTGATGGATCAGCGCCTCCGAGGTCGCGTCCTCGGCGTCGCCATAGACGCCGGAGAGCGACATGCAGCCGAGCCCGACCGGGCAGACCATCAGCGTGCTTTGCCCCAGGCGGCGCCGTGCGGTCGCTGTCATGGTCTGCTCCTCGATGCGTGCGAGCCCGGATGGTAGTCCCTCCGCGCCGGATGCGGAAGCGGGCGGGTTTGCCGGAAGCCGGGCGGCCCGGCATCATGGCCAGACGGAGAACGGGCGCGGCGAAGGACGAGCGCGGCGAAGGACGGGCGCGCCGGAGGAACGTGGATGGAACGGATCGGCATCGTCTCGGATGCGCTGGACGCCGCGGTCGCGATCCGTGGGGCGGAGCTCTGCTCGCTCTGCAATCCGGCGGGGGAGGAATTCCTTTGGCAGGCGGCGCCGATCTGGCCGCGCCATGCCCCCAATTTGTTCCCCATCGTTGGCCGGCTCGCCGGCGACACGCTGCGCCATCGCGGCGAGACCTACCGCATGCCGCAGCACGGCTTTGTCCGCGACCGCGATTTCGCCGTGACGATCCGCGAGGCGTCGCGCTGCCGGCTGGAGCTCGCCGACGATGCCGAGAGCCGAGCGATCTATCCTTTCGCCTTCCGCCTCGCGATCGATTACGCGGCGAGCGGCGCGAGCTTGCAGATCGGCTACGCGGTGAGCAATCCGGGCACGGAGACGCTGCCGGTCTCGCTCGGCGCGCATCCCGGCTTCGCCTGGCCGCTCAGGCCCGGGCTCGAGAAAGCGGCGCATCGGATGGTGTTCGACCGCGACGAGCCGGAAGATGTCCGGCAATTGCGCGACGGGCTCATTCTCCCGGGCGGGGCGCCGAGCCCGGTTCGCGGCCGCAGCCTCGCGCTGACCCCGTCGCTGTTCGATGCGGATGCGCTGATCTTCGCGCCGGTGAACAGCCGCACGTTGCGCTACGAGGCGCCGGCCGGCCCTTCGCTGACGGTGGCGTGGGAGGGTTTCTCCGATCTCGGCATCTGGTCGCGCAGGGGCGGCGATTTCGTCTGCATCGAGCCGTGGCAGGGATTCGCGAGCCCGGCCGGATTCGACGGCGAATTTTCCGAGAAGCCGGGGCTGATGCATCTGGCGCCCGGCGAGACGCGGCGCCTGGCGCTCACGATCACGCTCGGCTAGCCCGCGCGCCGTTTGCGCTGCACCTTCCGCCGTTCTATTCGGTCACTCCCTTCCGGCTGCGCGAGAAACCGATGCCGACCCCGAAGACGCTCCTGCTGGCGATGGCTGTGCTGCCGTTCTTTCCGCTCCCGGCCCGTGCGGTGCCGATCTATTGCGACATCGTGGTGAACAAGATCCTCGATCAGAACCTCTATGTCAGCAAGGTCTTCAACTCGACCGATCCCGAGACGGTCAACGAGCGGAAATTCACTTCCGCGCTCGGCAATCTGGTGCCTGGCGGCGTCCCGGCGAGCCGGGCGGATCCCGCCTCCTGCATATCGTTCGACTCCGTGCAGGAGGCCGAGCAGGCGAAGTCGAGCGAGATGGGCAACTGGTCGCAGGTGAACAGCAAGCCGGCGATCGAGCTCAACTGGCCCTGACGCGCTGGCAGACGGCCCCCAGAGCGCGTTTCCAAACAGCCTCTCAGTCCGCCGCCGCCAGCGCCACATTCTCCCGATGCACCGCCTCCCTCCCACCCAGCCAGGAGGCCAGGGCGGAGATCACGTAGAGCGCGAGCGAGAGGCTGAAGGCGAGCCGCATGCCGACCATCAGCGGCCCGGCGAGCAGGCGGGGGAAAAAGGTCTTGCCCGTCACCACCGCCGCATTCGCCGCCGGCATCGCGTGCAGCACGTTCGCCGGGATCAGCTCCGCCATCGGGTTGTAGCCGAGGAAGGCGGCGAACAGGCTGGCGACCGGCGGTTCCGCCGCCACCGCATGCGCGATGTCGGGCGGCACGGATTGCGCCGCGAGCCCGGTCTCGATCGCGCCGGGCAGCGTCGCCGCCAGCCCGATGATGGTCAGCGTGAAGAAGATGCCGATCGACAGTACCTGCCCGGCATTGGTCGTCGTCGCCCGCATTCCCGAGGCCTGCCCGCGTTCCAGCGCCGGCACCGAATTCATGATCTGCGTGCTGTTCGGCGCGATGAACAGGCCGGAGCCGAACCCGTTGAGGAAGATGATCACCGCGAAGACCGGATAGGGAAAATCGACTGGCAGGAGCATCAGCGCGAGGAAGGCGGCCGCGCCGAGCAGCATGCCGCCCACCGCGAAGGGCCGGCCGCCCACCCGGTCCGAGAAATAGCCCGACACCGGGCCGGCGAGCAGGAATCCCACGGTCAGCGGGATCATGAAGATCGCCGACCAGAGCGGCGTCACCTCGAACCCGTAGCCGTGCAGCGGCAGCCAGACCCCTTGGAGCCAGACGATCAGCATGAATTGCAGCCCGCCGCGCGCGACCGAGGAGAGCAGGCTCGCGATGTTGCCGCAGACGAAGGGGCGGATGCGGAACAGCCGGAAGTCGAACATCGGCCGCGCCGCCCGGCGCTCGATCCAGTAGAAGGCGATCAGGAACGCCACGCCGAGCCCGAACAGCGACAGCACGCGCGGCGAGAGCCAGGCCATCACCTGGTCGCGATAGGGCTGGATGCCGTAGCTGATCGCGGTCAGCACCAGCACGAGGCCGAGCCCGAAGGTGATGTTGCCGGCCCAGTCGATGCGGTGCGACGCGCCGACCCGGTCGTCGCGCAGCATGGCGAAGGCCCAGATCGTGCCGATCAGCCCGAACGGAACGTTGATCCAGAACACCAGCCGCCAGTTCGCATCCGCCAGCAGCCCGCCGAGCAGCAATCCGATGAACTGGCCGCCGATCGCCGCCATCATGTTGATGCCGAGCGCGAGCCCGCGCTGCCGGTGCGGGAACGTATCGATCAGGATCGCCGTGGCGTTCGCCATGATCATCGCGCCGCCGATGCCCTGCACGATGCGCACCGCGATCAGATAGGTCGCCGCGCCTCCGCCCTTGCCGCTGGTCAGGCTGAGCGCGATCGAGGCGAGGGTGAACAGCGCGAAGCCGAGATTGTAGATGCGCGCCCGCCCGAACTGGTCGCCGAGCCGGCCGAACGTCACCACCAGCACCGCCGTCGCCACCATGTAGCCGATGATCGCCCAGAGCAGGTAGTTGATGTTGCCGGGGTCGAGCGGGCGCAGCCCGATGCCGCGGAACACCGCAGGCAGGCTGATCAGCAGGATGGAGCTGTTCATCGCCGCGGCCAGCATGCCGAGCGTGGTGTTGCTGAGCGCGACCCATTTATAGGCTGGGTCGGCGGTCGAGACGGTCATGCGGCACGGCTCCGGACTGCTCGGCGCGCCAACTTCCCGCCGGCAAGGGGCGCCGAAAGACACGTCTGCACGATAAACACGCCTGCTACGATAACGTGCGTTATTATCGGCGCGCTTGTCCGCCAATCCCGCGCGGGTGTCAACCCGCTTGCTGGTTCCCATCCTTGGTCGCCCGGTCCGCACCGGCCTGCCTTTCCGGCGGGAATGGCCTATATCGGCGGAATGAGCGAACCGCCCGACACCGCCGATTTCGGCTTCCGCATCGTGTCGCGTGCCGAGAAAAAGCCAATGGTGCGCGCGGTGTTCGAGAGCGTGGCGCCGCGCTACGACCTGATGAACGACCTGATGTCTCTCGGCATCCAGCGCGTCTGGAAGCGCATCTTCGCGACCCGTCTCGCCCCGCGCCCCCACCGCACCCTGCTCGATCTCGCGGGGGGAACCGGCGACATCGCCTTTGCCTGGTCGCGGCTCGGCGGCGGCCCGGCGATCCTCTCCGACATCAACCCGGCGATGCTGGCGGTCGGGCGCGACCGCGCGGTCGCGCGCGGCTTCGCCGAGCTCGCGCTGGTCGTCGCCGATGCCGAGCGCCTGCCGCTGCCGGCGGCCGCGGTGGACACCGTCTCGATGGCGTTCGGGCTGCGCAACTGCACCGACAAGGCGGCGGTGCTCGCCGAGGCGCGACGCGTGCTGCGGCCCGGCGGCCGGTTTCTCTGCCTCGAATTCTCGGCGCTCCAGGTCGCGGCCGCCCGCCCGCTCTACGATGCCTGGTCGTTCCGCGTGCTGCCTCGGCTCGGCCACGCGGTGGCCGGGGATGCGGAAAGCTACCGCTACCTCGCCGAGAGCATCCGCACCTTTCCCGACCAGGAGACGCTGGCCGCGATGATGCGGGAGGCGGGTTTTTCCCGCGTCGTCTGGCGGAACCTCTCGGGCGGCATCGTGGCGATCCATGAGGGGTGGCGGCTGTGAGCGGCAAGCGCGTGCTGCTGGTGGTGAGCGGCGGGATCGCGGCCTATAAATCCCTCCTGCTGATCCGCCTGCTGCGCGGCCGGGGCATCGAGGTCACCTGCGTGCTGACCCGGAGCGGCGCCGAGTTCGTCACCCCGCTTTCGCTGCAGGCGCTCTCCGAATCGAAGGTCTATGCCGACCTCTTCTCGCTCACCGATGAGAGCGAGATGGGGCATATCCAGCTCTCGCGGAGCGCCGATCTGGTGGTGGTGGCGCCGGCCACCGCGAACATCCTGGCCAAGCTCGCCGCCGGCATCGCCGACGACCTCGCCTCCACCCTGCTGCTCGCCACCGACAAGCGCGTGCTGGTGGCGCCGGCGATGAACGTGCGGATGTGGCTGCATCCGGCGACGGTGGCCAACATGGCGCTGCTCGCCGGCCGCGGGGTCGTGGTGATCGGCCCGGACGAAGGGGCGATGGCCTGCAACGAGTTCGGACCCGGCCGCCTCGCCGAGCCGCCCGAGATCCTCGCCGCCATCCTCCGCCTGCTCGCCGCCCCGGAAACGCCGCTCGCCGGCCGCCATGCCATCGTGACCAGCGGTCCGACGCACGAACCGATCGACCCGGTGCGCTACATCGCCAATCGCAGCTCTGGACGCCAGGGCCATGCGATCGCGGCGGCGCTGGCAGAGGCGGGCGCGCGCGTCACGCTGGTGAGCGGGCCGGTCACGCTGCCCGATCCGGCCGGCATCGAGACCCGGCATGTCGAGACCGCCGCCGAGATGCTGGCCGCCTGCGAGGCGGCGCTGCCGGCCGATATCGCGATCTGCGCCGCCGCCGTCGCCGATTGGCGGGTGGAGAACGCGGTCGCCCACAAGATCAAGAAGCAGCCCGGCGCCGCGCCCCCTGCCCTGGCGCTGGCGCCAAACCCCGACATCCTGGCGACCTTGTCGCGCCCCGGCCCGCGTCGCCCGCGCCTGGTCATCGGCTTCGCCGCCGAGACCGACGACATCGCCGCCAACGCCGCCGCCAAGCGGGCGCGGAAGGGGTGCGACTGGATCGTCGCCAATGATGTCCGCCCGGAAACCGGGATCATGGGCGGCGACGCCAACGCGGTCAGCCTGTTCACCGTGGACGGTCAGGAGGACTGGCCCTTCCTGCCGAAGGCAGAGGTGGCGCGCCGCCTCGTCGAGCGGATCGCTTCGGCCTTCCACGCATGAGTGTCGCCGTCAGGGTGCGCGTGCTGCCGCATGGCGCTGGGCTGCCGCTGCCGGAACATGCGAGCGCCGGCGCCGCGGCGGTCGATCTGCTGGCCGCGATCGCCGATCCGGTGGTGCTCGCGCCGGGCGGCCGGGCGCTGATCCCGACCGGGCTCGCGGTCGCGCTGCCGCCCGGGCATGAATTGCAGATCCGGCCGCGCTCCGGCCTCGCGCTCCGCCACGGCGTCACCATCGCCAACGCGCCGGGCACAATCGACGAGGATTACCGGGGCGAGGTGCAGGTGATCCTGCTCAATGCCGGGCCGGAGAATTTCACCGTCGAGCGCGGCATGCGGATCGCCCAGGCGGTGCTGGCGCCGGTGCTCCGCCTGCATTGGGAGGCCGTCGACACGCTCGACGAGACCGCCCGGGGCGCCGGCGGGTTCGGCAGCACGGGGCACCGCACGAGGTAGAGGCGAGGCCCGTCACCCAAACGCCACATGGCCCCAGGTGACAGGCCGCCCGGGATCGGGCTAGGAGGCGCGGACCATCGGGAAACCGACCATGTCCGGCACCGCCTTCCCAGCTTTCGCCTCGGCCCGGCGTCTGCCGAACCTGTTCGACCTCGCGGCGATCGTCTGCGTCTTCGGGGTGGTGTTCGGCGTGGCCTCGGTCGCGCGCGGCACGCTCGGCGCGCTCTCGGTGCCGGCCGCGACCCATATCTCGCTCGACCCGTCCTACCTGCCCTTCTACGCCGCGCGCACCACGCTCAGGATGTTCGTGGCGCTGTTCTGCTCGCTGCTCTTCACCTTCACCTTCGCCCCGCTCGCCGCGAAGAGCCGGCGGGCTGGGCTGCTGCTGATTCCGGCGCTCGACATCCTGCAATCGGTACCGATTCTCGGCTTCCTCTCCTTTACCGTCATCTTCTTCATGAACCTGTTTCCCGGCCGCGTGCTGGGGCTCGAGCTCGCCGCGATCTTCGCGATCTTCACCAGCCAGGCCTGGAACATGGCGTTCAGCATGATCCAGTCCCTGCAGACCGTGCCGGCCGATCTCGACGAGGCGGCGCGCGCCTTCCGGCTCAGCGTGTGGCAGCGCTTCTGGCGGCTGGACGTGCCGTTCGCCGTGCCAGGCCTCGTCTGGAACACGATGATGTCGATGTCGGGCGGCTGGTTCTTCGTCACCGCCTCCGAGGCGATCTCGGTCGGCAACACGACCTGGAAACTGCCCGGCATCGGCTCCTACGTCGCGGTCGCGCTCGAGCAGCGCAACATCGCCGCCGTGCTCTACGCGATCCTGGCGATGCTGGTGGTCATCCTGCTCTACGACCAGCTGCTGTTCCGCCCCCTCGTCGCCTGGTCGGGGCGCTTCCGCTTCGAGAACATCTCCGGCGGCGATGCCGAGGACCCCTGGGTGCTGGCGCTCTGGCGGCGGACCCGCCTGCTGCGCTGGATCGGCGGAACGATGGGCGACGCGCTCGGCCGCCTCACCGGCCTGCGCTTCGTCCAGGCGCGGCGCACCGAGGCCGCGCCGCGGCGGCGCACGCGGATGATCGACGCGTTCTGGCTGGTGGTGCTGGTGGTCGCGGTCGCGGCCGCGGTGGCGCGCATCGTCGGCTATGTCTCGGCGACCCTGCACTGGCACGACCTGCTGGTGGCGTTCGAGCTCGGGCTGCTGACCCTGCTGCGGGTCGCCGTGCTGATGGCGATCGCCTCCGCGATCTGGGTGCCGGTCGGCGTCTGGCTCGGGCTGCGTCCCGCCTGGGCGCGCCGCGCGCAGCCGCTCGCGCAGTTCCTTGCCGCCTTCCCGGCCAATCTGTTCTTCCCGGTCTTCGTCGTGGTGATCGTGCGGCTCGCCCTCGCGCCCGATATCTGGCTGAGCCCGCTGATGATCCTCGGCGCGCAATGGTACATCCTGTTCAACGTGATCGCCGGCGCCGCGGCGTTTCCGGGTGACCTCAAGGAAGCGGCGGCGAATTTCCACATCGGCGGCTGGCTCTGGTGGCGGCGGGTGATGCTGCCCGGCATCTTCCCCTACTTCGTCACCGGCGCGATCACCGCCTCGGGGGGCGCCTGGAACGCCGCGATCGTTGCCGAGGTCGCATCCTGGGGCAGCACGAACCTCGCCGCGCACGGGCTCGGCGCTTATATCGCGGACGCGACGGCGGCCGGCGACATGCCGCGCGTCGTGCTCGGGGTGGTCGTGATGTCCGGCTTCGTGCTGCTCCTGAACCGCTTCCTGTGGCGGCCGCTCTACGCCTTCTCGAGCCGCCGGCTCACCCTCTGAGGAGCAGCGCCATGGATGCGAAGACGACACACGAGACGCTGCTCGACCTCTCGGGCGTGCGGCAGGCCTACCACAAGGAGGCCAACGCCGATCTCGTGGTGCTGGACGACGTGAAGCTCACCATCCGCGCCGGCGAGGTGGTGGGCCTGCTCGGGCGCTCGGGTTCGGGGAAATCGACGCTGCTCCGCATCGTCGCCGGCCTGCTGCAGCCGAACGCGGGCAAGGTGGTCTGGCGCGGCGCCGCGCTGCGCGGGCCGGCCGAGGGCGTCGCGATGGTGTTCCAGAGCTTCGCGCTGTTCCCCTGGCTCACCGTGCAGGAAAACGTGGAGCTCGGGCTCGAGGCGCAGGGCGTGGGGAAATCCGAGCGCGGCGAGCGGGCGGAATCGGCGATCGACCTGATCGGGCTCGGCGGCTACGACAGCGCCTATCCGAAGGAGTTGTCGGGCGGCATGCGCCAGCGCGTCGGCCTCGCCCGCGCGCTCGTGGTGCACCCCGACCTGCTGCTGATGGACGAGCCGTTCAGCGCACTCGACGTGCTGACCGCCGAGAACCTCCGCACCGACCTCATCGACCTCTGGATGGACGGCAGGCTGCCGGTGAAATCCATGCTGATGGTCACGCACAACATCGAGGAAGCGGTGCTGATGTGCGACCGCATCCTCGTCTTCTCCTCCAATCCCGGCCGCGTCGCGCATGAGCTGCGCGTCCCCTTCCCGCACCCGCGCAACCGCCTGGCACCCGCCTTCCGCCAATTGGTGGACGACATTTACGGGCTGATGACCAGTCGCGCGCCGGCCTCCCGCGTGGTCAGCGCGGCCGCGCAGCTCAACATGGCGCTGCACCATCTGCCCATCAATCTGCTCGCCGGCCTGATCGAAACCCTCGCGGCCGAACCCTATCGCGGCCGCGCCGACCTGCCGGCGCTCGCCGGCTCGCTGCAGCTCGAGGCCGACGAGCTGCTGCCGCTCGGCGAGGCGCTGCAACTGCTCGGCTTCGCCATCCTCGAACGCGGCGACATCCAGCTCCGCGACGAAGGCTTCCGCTTCGCCCAGGCGGATGTGGAGCCGCGCAAGGCGATCTTCGCCGACGCGCTCCGCGCCCACGTGCCGCTCGTCGCGCTGATCCAGCAGGAAGTCATCGAACGCCGCAATCACCGCGTCTCCGCCGCCCGCTTCCGCGACGACCTCGAAGAGCACATGTCCCCCGACTACGCGGAAGACACGCTCGACGCCGCGATCAACTGGGGCCGCTACGCCGAGCTCTACAGCTACGACGAGGAGGCGGATCAGTTCTTTCTCGAGGAGGAGGAAGAGGAAGCGTAAGCCCCTAAGCGATCAGGGACGCTGCCCCTGGCCCCGCCAAGGGCGAAGCCCTTGGGACCCGGGTTGCGCTTCGCGCCTGGCGGGTGGGGGCGGGGATCGCGGCGAAGCAGGTGGAGTTCGGGTGTTTGATTGCGCTTCGCGCGAAGCGCAACCCGGGTCCCAAGGGCTATGCCCTTGGCGGGGTCCAGGGGCAGCGCCCCTGGATGCCTTCCGTCACCCCTTCCCCCCAAGAACACAACCCAGTTATGTTGCCGGCGAAAGACAGTCCGGAGATCGCCAGGATGCTGACCCGTCGCGCCCTGCTCGCAGCGTCCGCGAGTGCGCCGTTGTCCTATCTCGCGATCGAACGCGCGCTCGCGGCGACGCCGCGCGGCATCGTCTCCATGGCGGGGCAGATCGACGACATCATCAGCTTCGATCCCGCCGAATCCTACGAGTTCACCGATAACGAAATCGACGCGAACTGCTATCGCAAGCTGCTGACGCCGGATCCGCATGATGCGGGCAAGATCGCGGGCGACCTTGCCGAGAAATGGGAGGTGAGCCCAGACGGTCTGACCTTCACCTTCCATCTCCGAAACGACGCGCTGTTCGACAGCGGCAAGCCGGTGACCGCGCAGGATGCCGAATTCTCGCTGCAGCGCGTGGTGACGCTCAACAAGACGCCCGGCTTCATCATCACGCAGTTCGGCTTCACCAAGGACAATGTCGCGAGCCTGATCCGCGCGACCGACGATCAGACCCTGGTGGTGAAGCTCCCGGCCGTGCAGGCGACGAGCTTCGTCGAATACTGCCTCACCGCCAACGTCGCCTGCATCGTCGAGAAGGCGGTGGCGATGGCGCATGCCGCGGGCGACGATCTCGGCAATGGCTGGCTCAAGACCAACACCGCCGGCGCCGGCCCGTACCGCCTCGTCTCCTGGGCCGCCAGCGATCATGTGATCGTGGACGCGAACCCGCATTACAAACCGGCCGTGGCGGTCAAGCGCATCGTCATCCAGCACGTGAAGGATCCCGGCGCGCAATTGCTGCTGCTGCAGAAAGGCGATGCGGATGTCGCGCGCGACCTGCTGTCCGATCAGCTGAAATCCCTGCAGGGCAAGCCCGAATACCATATCCTCTCCGCCGCGCAGGCGAGCTCGATGTATATCGCGATGAACCAGAACATGCCGGAGCTCGCCAAGCCGCAGGTCGCGCAGGCGATCAAATGGGCGATCGATTACGACGCGATCGCCGCCAACATCACGCCGGGCACCTGGAGCGTCGACCAGTCCTTTCTGCCGAAAGGCCTGCCCGGCGCGCTGACCGAGCAGCCGTTCAAAAAGGATACCGCGAAGGCGAAGCAATTGCTCGCCGCTGCCGGGCTGGCGAACGGGTTCTCGGTCTCGATGGACTACATCTCCGCCTCACCGTACGGGGAGGTCGCGCAGGCCATCCAGCAGGATCTGGCGCAGATCGGCATCAAGGTGTCGCTGCTGCCGGGCGAGCAGAAGCAGGTGATCACCAAGACGCGCGCGCGCAACCACCAGCTCGCGATCCTGGTCTGGGGCTCGGATTACTTCGACCCGAATTCCAACGCGCAGGCCTTCTGCGCCAATCCCGATGACGGGCCGGACAGCAAACTCAAGATCATCGCCTGGCGCAGCCATTTCAAGGACGACCAGCTCACGCAGGAGGCGGATGCCGCGGCGAAGGAGCTCGACAGCGCCAAGCGCATCGCGCTCTATCAGACGATGCAGCGCCAGTTCTGGGATCGCGCGCCCTTCGCCATGGTGCTGCAGAAGAATGTGACCATGATGCTGCGCCGCGACGTGACCGGCCTCGTGGTCGGCGCGCTGCCCGACTACACGAAATACGTCGATCTGCGGAAGACCTGACCGGCGTCCGGCTTCGCCGTGAACGCCAAGCTGCGCGGCCTCGCCGCGAGCGCGGGCAGCGTGCCGATCACGCTGTTCGGGCTGATCCTCGTCACCTTCCTGATCGGGCGGGTGATGCCGATCGACCCGGTGATCGCGATCGCCGGCGATCACGCGACGCCCGAGGTGATGCAGCAGGTGCGGCTGCAGCTCGGGCTCGACCGGCCGCTGATCGTGCAGTTCTGGATCTATCTCCGCCATCTCGCCGGCGGCGATCTCGGGCGCAGCGTGCTCACCTCGCATCCGGTGACGCAGGACATCGCGCAGTATTTCCCGGCGACCTTCGAGCTGGCGACCGCGGCGATCATCATCGCGATCGTGGTCGGCGTGCCGCTCGGCGTCGCCGCCGCGGCGCGGCAGGGTTCGCGTTTCGACCATGTGGTCCGCGTGGTCTGCATGGCCGGGCAGTCGATCCCGGTCTTCGTGCTCGGGCTCATCTTCCTGCTGGTGTTCTACGCCAAGCTCGGCATCGCGCCGGGCACCGGGCAGCAGAGCGTGATGTTCGACGGCATGGTGCCGAGCCGGACCGGCATGCTGGTGGTGGATGCCGCGCTCGACGGACAGTGGGACGCGTTCCAGGACGCGCTCGCGCATCTCGCGCAACCGGCGCTGCTGCTCGCCTATTTCTCGCTCGCCTACATCACGCGGATGACGCGCGCCTTCATGCTGGACGCGCTGGCCGGGGAATTCATCGTCACCGCGCGGGCGAAGGGCCTCTCGGCGCGCCGCGTGCTCTGGCGCCATGCGTTCGGCAATATCAGCGTGCGGCTGGTGACGGTGCTCGCACTGGCCTATGCGGGCCTGCTCGAAGGCGCGGTGGTGACGGAGACGGTGTTCAGCTGGCCCGGGCTCGGCAATTATCTCACCGTGTCGCTGCTGAATGCGGACATGAACGCGGTGCTGGGTGCGACGCTGGTGATCGGCCTCATTTATCTCGCGCTCAACCTGTTGGCCGATTTCTCCTACAAGCTGCTCGATCCGCGGGTTCGTTGAGATCGCGATGAGCGTCGCCTCGCGTGACTGGCTGCTGACCGATACGCCGGCCTCGCGCCGGCAGGCCGCTTGGGGACGCCGCTACCGCGGCTGGCTGCAACTTCGCCGCAACGGGCTCGCAATGGCGGGGCTGATCGCGATCGTGGTGATGATCGTGGCGGCGATCGCCGCGCCGCTTCTCGCGCCGCAGAGTCCTTCGGCGCAGAACCTCACCATGCGCCTCGCGCCGCCCTCGGCTGCGCATTGGCTCGGCACCGACGAGCTCGGCCGCGATCTGTTTTCGCGCCTGCTGTTCGGCGGGCGGATCACGCTCGGCATGGTGGTCGCGATCGTGCTGCTGGTGGCGCCGATCGGCCTCGCGGTGGGCTGCATCGCCGGCTATCTCGGCGGCTTCGCGGATCGCGTGCTGATGCGGGTGACGGATGTGTTCCTCGCCTTCCCCCGCCTCGTCCTCGCGCTCGCCTTTGTCGCCGCGCTGAAGCCCGGCATCACCAGTGCGATCATCGCGATCGCGCTCACCTCCTGGCCGCCCTACGCACGGCTCGCGCGCGCCGACACGCTGACCATCCGCGAGGCCGATTTCATCGCCGCCGTGCGCCTGACCGGGGCATCGCGGCGAAGAATAATCCTCCGCCACATCGCGCCGCTCTGCGTCTCCTCGGTGATCGTGCGGGTGACGCTCGACATGAGCGGCATCATCCTCACCGCCTCCGCGCTCGGCTTTCTCGGCATGGGCGCGCAGCCGCCGATGCCCGAATGGGGCACGATGATCGCCGCCTCGCGCGATTTCATCCTCGCGCAATGGTGGGTGCCGACGATCCCCGGCGTCGCGATCTTCATCGCCGCCCTCGGCTTCAACCTGCTCGGCGACGGCTTGCGCGACGTGCTCGACCCGAAGCAGCGCTGATGCTCGTCGCGATCGAGAATCTGCGCATCGCCTTCCCGACCCCCACCGGCTGGCAGGAGGCGGTGCGTGGCGTCTCCTTCTCGCTCGGCGCGGAAAAGCTCGGCATCGTGGGGGAGAGCGGATCGGGCAAGTCGCTCACCGCGCGCTCGGTGCTGCGATTGCTGCCGCCGGAGGCGCGGATCACCGCGGACCGGCTCGAATTCGATGGCATCGACATGCTGGCGGCGAAGGAGGATGCGCTCCGGCGCGTGCGCGGCAGGCGGGCCGGACTGATCCTGCAGGACCCGAAATACTCGCTCAACCCGGTGATGACGGCGGGCCGCCAGATCGCCGAGGCCTGGCGCGTCCACAAGGGCGGCAGCCGGCGCGAGGCGATGGCGGCGGCGCTCGACCTGCTCGCGCAGGTGCGCATCCGCGACCCGGCGCGCGTCGCGCAAGCCTATCCGCACGAGCTCTCCGGCGGGATGGGGCAGCGCGTGATGATCGCGATGATGCTGGCGCCCGGTCCGGAGTTCCTGATCGCCGACGAGCCGACCAGCGCGCTCGATACGACGGTGCAGGCCGAGATCCTGCGCCTGCTCGACGATCTCGTCTCCCGCTGCGGCATGGGCCTGCTGCTGATCAGTCATGATCTGCCGCTGGTCTCGCATTTCTGCGACCGCGTGCTGGTGATGTATGCGGGCCGCATCGTCGAGGAGGTAAAGGCGAGCGAGCTCGGACGCGCCACGCATCCCTATACGCGCGGCCTGCTCGATTGCCTGCCTTCGCTCATCCATGTGCGCGCCCGGCTGCCGGTGCTGACGCGCGACGCCGCCTGGGCGGAGACATGATCACCGTCGAGAATCTCGGCATCCGCTTCGGCACGTATCATGCGGTGCGCGGCGTGTCCTTCGCGGTGCCGCCGGGCGGCAGTTTCGGAATCGTGGGCGAGAGCGGATCCGGCAAGTCAACGGTACTGCGCGCATTGTCCGGCCTCAACGAACGCTGGTCGGGCCGCATCCTGCTAGGCGGCCAGGCCCTGCCGCCGCGACGCGACAAGGCCTTCCATCGTCGCGTGCAGATGGTGTTCCAGGACCCGTACGGCTCGCTGCATCCGCGCCACACGGTGGACCGCGCGCTCTCCGAGCCGCTGCTCGTGCACGGGATCGGCGATATCGACACGCGCATCGCGCGTGGGCTCGCGGAGGTCGCGCTGCCGCAGGCGCTGCGCTTCCGCTATCCGCACCAGCTTTCGGGCGGCCAGCGCCAGCGCGTGGCGATCGCGCGCGCACTGATGGCGGAGCCCGAGCTGCTGCTGCTCGACGAGCCGACGAGCGCGCTCGACGTGTCGGTGCAGGCGGAGGTGCTGAACCTGCTCGCCGATTTGCAGGAGCGACGGAAACTCACCTATATCCTGGTCAGCCACAATCTCGCCGTCGTCGCGCATCTCTGCCCGATGGTGGGCGTGATGCAGGGCGGCGAGATGGTCGAGCAGATCAGCGCCGATGATCTGCGCGCCGGCCGCACGCGGCATCCGCACACCGCGGAGCTGCGCGCGCTCAGCGTCGAATTGGAGGAGGCCGAGAATCCGGCATGAGCAATACGCGCACGCGCATGGTCGCGGTCCGCGACGGCGTCAGGCTGGCGACCGACATCCACCTGCCGGACGGCATCGGCCCCTTCCCCGTCATTCTCGAGCGCACGCCGTACGGGCGCGACGCGGCGAGCCGCAGCGAGGTGACGGCGAGGGATGCCTCGCCGCTGCCGCGCGAAGAATTCGCCCGCATCTTCACCCGCGCCGGCTACGCGGTGGTGTTTCAGGACAATCGCGGGCGGCATGGCTCGGAAGGGCGCTTCGTCAAATACCTCTCCGATGCGGAGGACGGGTTCGATACCTGCGCCTGGCTGCTGCGGCAGGATTTCTGCGACGGGCGCATCTGCACGATGGGTCTGTCCTACGCCGCGCACACCCAGGCGGCGCTCGGCTGCCTCGATCCGCCGGGGCTGGTCGCGCAGGTGCTGGATTCAGGCGGGTTCTCCAATGCCTGGCGCGGCGGCATCCGCCAGT
The DNA here is from genome assembly GCA_965276665.1 of Acetobacteraceae bacterium. Lineage (GTDB taxonomy): Bacteria > Pseudomonadota > Alphaproteobacteria > Acetobacterales > Acetobacteraceae > CAWGJC01. The sequence goes on along the minus strand of OZ255620.1, from coordinate 4,964,614 downwards.
CCGGCGCGTTCGAGATGAAGCAGGCGACCTGGGCGCACAAGCAGGCGCTGCTCTCGCCGGAGGCGGAAGCGGATCCGGTGCTGAAGGCCGGGCTGGCGGCCGAGAACATCAGCGACTGGTTCGCGCGCATGCCATGGAAACCGGGCCATTCGCCGATCCGCCTGCACCCGGATTACGAGGCCTATCTGTTCGACCAGTGGCGGCACGGCACGTTCGACGAATACTGGCAGCAATGCGGCATCTGGGCCGAGGGTTTTCACCCGCGCTACAGCAAGGCTGAGTGCGTGCACATGTCGTCCTGGTTCGATCCGTATTCGCTGACCGCGACGCAGAATTATCTCGGCCTGACCCGCGCCGGCCGCGGCAGGCAGCGGCTCATTCTCGGGCCATGGACGCATGGCGATCGCAGCCGGCGGGTGTTCGGCGATGTCGATTTCGGCCCCGATGCGCCGATCGATTCCTGGGCCGGGGATTGGCGCGCCTATCGCTTGCGTTTCTTCGACCATGTGGTGAAGGGCGCGCCGCTCGACGAGCCCGCGGTTCGGCTGTTCATGATGGGCGGCGGCAGCGGGCGACGCACGCCGGAGGGTCATCTCGACCATGGCGGGCGCTGGATTTCCGCCGAGGACTGGCCGCCGCCTGGTGTCGTGCTCACCCCGTATCATCTGCACGGCGACATGCGGCTCGATCCGCAGGCGCCGGCGGCCGAGGCGGCGCCGCTTTCCTACGACGCGGATCCCGCGAACCCGGTGCCGACGATCGGCGGCAATCTGACCAGCCTCGACCCGGTCGCGTTCGGCGGATCGTTCGACCAGGTCGAGGACGAAAAATTCTTCGGCTGCCGCGCGCCCTATCTGCCGCTTGCCTCGCGTGCCGACGTGCTCGCCTTCCAGACCGCGCCGCTCGCCGCACCACTGCAGATCGCCGGGCCGGTCGAGGCGGAATTGTGGGTCGCCACCGATGCGCCGGACACGGATTTCACCGCCAAGCTGATCGACGTGCATCCGCCGAGCGCGGATTACCCGCGCGGCTATGCGATGATCCTGACCGACGGCATCGTCCGCCTGCGCTACGCGGAAGACCCGGCGACGCCGCGCCTGCGCAACCCGGGCGAGATCGTGCGCATCATCGTGACGCTGTTCCCGACCGCCAACCTGTTCCTCCCCGGTCACCGCCTCCGCCTCGACATCGCCTCGAGCAATTTCCCGAAATTCGACGTCAACCCGAACACGGGCGAGCCGGAAGGCATGGCAACGCGCAAGCGGATCGCGACGAATACCGTGTTCGTGGATGCCTCGCGGCCGAGCCGGGTGACTTTGCCAGTGATGTGAGGTGATATGCTGAGAGGTTCTTTCCATCCGAGTTCGGTAGCTGGTCTGATCGGTGGGAGCCTGTAGTCAATTACGTGACCGCTTTGCGCCGATAGTGTTGAAGAAGTCGGCTTCGGGCTGAAAGCCACGCATCGGCCGACCCGGCCAGATCGGGCCGAAGCCTTCATCCAGGCGCGGATTGAGGCTCAGCCGTGATCAGTTTGGCGAGCTTGCGGAGGTTCTGGGCGGTGGCGGCCAGGAGGAACTCGTCTTTCGCTCCGTTGGGACCTCGCAGGCGCAGGCGGTCGAGCTTCAGAATGCGCTTAAGGTGAGCAAACAGCATCTCGATCTTCTTTCGCTCGCGCCGGGATGTCGCATACGCGTCGGTTAGCGCGAGATCGCGGGCCATATCTCGCGCGCCTTCGTGGATGGATCGCGGCACCTTGCGGGCGGGCTGGCCGGGACAGCAACGCGGCTTGAGAGAGCAGCCGTCACAGTCTTGCTTGCTTGCGCGGTAGCGGGTGAACCCATCCTGGTCGACACCCGAGCGTGGCGTCGTGAAGTTGCGGTGAGACCGCTTCAGCTGCTTGCCGCCGGGGCAGGTATATCGGTCGTGCTTGTGGTCGTAGGTGAAGTCGGACCGTGCAAAGGTGCCGTCCGTTCGGGCGGATTTATCGAACACCGGGATATGCGGTTCGATGCTGCGTTCATGCACCAGGGACGCGAGGTTCTCAGCCGATCCGTAGCCGGCATCTGCCACGAGCCGTTCGGGCCAGAGGTCGAAGCGCTCGCTCACCCGGTCGAGCATGCGATGCTGCGCCGTAACTTCGGCCTGCCGGACGGCCGTGGTCGGCTCGACATCCAGGATGACGGCGCATTTCAGATCAATCAGGTAGTTGGTGCAGTAGGCAAAGAAGGCGAGGCCGCCGTTTGCGCCGGTCCAGCGCGAGGCCGGGTCAGCCGGTGAGATGAACTTTGGCACAACCGGCGTTGCCGCCCCGAACGCGGCATCGTCGAGCACGGCAAGGTATTCGCGTACGGCACGATTGGCCACCTCGGGCGCCATGCCCTCGCTACCGGGCACGCCGCGTTGACGATTGGCATCGGCCTTGACCATGCTGGCGTCGACGGCAAAGCCCTCGCCGCCCACCAATCCCTCGGCCATGCAGCGGCGAACCACGGTCTCGAACACCTGGCGCAAGAGGTCTGCATCGCGAAAGCGGCCATGCCGGGCTTTGGAGAAGGTCGAGTGATCTGGCACCGTCGCATCGAGGCTGAGCCGGCAGAACCAGCGATAGCCGAGGTTCAGATGTACCTCATCACACAGCCGGCGCTCGGAACGGATGCCGAAGCAGTAGCCCACGATCAGCATGCGGATCATCAGCTCGGGATCAATTGAGGGCCTGCCAAAGTCGCTGTAGTAGGGCCGGAGGTGCTCGCGCATCCCGGACAGATCGACGAAGCGATCAATCGACCGGAGCAGATGGTCCATCGGCACGTGTCGATCGAGATTGAAGCTGTAGAACAACGCCTCCTGCAGCACCGTCCGCTCGCCCATCATCGCCGCGCCCTCGCTCGATCCAGCACCGAGTGAATCAGGTGCTATCGAGCCGGCTCAACCGAGTTTTTCAACACAATCCGCCCATTGCGGCCATCAAGCGTAAATGTCCGTCATGCTGGACGCAGACATAATAATGGTCCGGGGTGAGACCTACGGCATGTTGCACGGGGGCTGAGCGGGTTGCCCTCGTTGGTGTGCTGGAGCACGCCCCACTTCTTGCTTATTCAGGGGTCTTCGCCCCGTTTCTTATGGCCCATTCCTGCAGGGCTCGCTTTTGGAACAGAGGCGGTAGGGTGCGGAAGTATAGCTCCTCGCGAGAAATCGTCCCTGCTTCGAATGCAGCGGTCATTTGGCGAACGTGGAAAGCCCACTTCGGATCTCGTAGCGGCAATGCCTCCACACTGCGCAGACTCGGCGGGGCGATCCGGTTCCGGAACATGGGCATCTTGAGGGCGCGACTAGGCCGCTGAGTCTGAACCGTTATGATCTTAGCTCGTTTGCCGCCAGCTAGCTGAACCTCGTCCTCTCCAACCGAGACGTGCTCGTCCCGACGGAGGTCTGCAAGCCGCTCGCAGCTTGGCGCCGAACCGATCGGATCATCTCCGGGTCGGAAATAGACGTTGTCCAGGGCGTTGGCCCATTGGAACTCGTTTAAGGTCGTCACAATATTCGCTGAACGCAGCTTGGCGATGTTGCTTAGTGAGTTGCCGAGCCAATAAGCGTTCTCATCGTAAAATACTACTGTGTAATCAGGCGAAATCGGCACTACTAATTGCAAGCCGAGGTTTGCCAAACCTAGCACCGAGACTTCTGCCTCACTGTAAAGCCCATTGTGCTTGATAGCCGGGTGATCGCCCAATACGAAAGGCACTGAACTTACATTGTGGAGAAGCTTGATTTTCAAATCTAGAATTATGGGGATTTCCGAGAGGACCGGCCGGAGCGCCTCCGCCGCGGGCTCGGTGAGCTGGACCGTTAGGCCGTCAAGGGCGGCGAGAAGTTCGGGGTCAGTCAGAGCATTTCTTAGCATCAGCTTGCCGACCTTGTTGAACATTTCATTGGTTTCGGCGGCGGCCTGCGCCGTCCGCGCCGACTGAATGAGCACAAAGGTCACCAGCACACGATGATCATCGCTGTATCGTTTTGGGGACCTACCGGTCTCGATTATCCGCCGCAGCACCGCGCTCGCGGCGCCTTCGATTTGGCCCAGGGTGTGCTCCGCCTTGCCGTCCCGGCCGTAGAACCAATCCCGACAAGCTTGATGCTTGATGCTGGCGACGGGGACAATCTTACCCGAGCGCACGTTGCAGAGGCCGACCGAACAGTCATCATTGGAGAAAAGCCGCAGCAGGAACTGCGGTACAAAGTGATGGCTCTTGTTCTGCGGCATCGCGGGCCTGGGTTCCATTTTTGGCTCGTCAGCGCTGAGCCCGGCGTAGCCGTTCATACAGGTGATCGAGGCGATTCCCGAGGCTCGCCAAGCTACAAGCCTGAGCCAATCTCACGCGTCCCAGTGCATTGGCAGATGTCTGCTTTTCCCGCGCCCTCTGCCATGAGCAGACTGGCCGCTTTCGGCCAAAGATCTTCATAAGCCGTCAACCGCTGACCTTCGCGGCATGGGCTGGTTTACGCCATCATCGCTCTCTGTCGCGCGAGGCCTTGGCGATGTCGCCGATGAGCTGCTCGCCGGCATGAGGGTCTGGAGGGTTTTCGCAGAACACCGCGAGGATCAGCGGGCCACGTTCGGTCATGATGAAGCCCGCATCATTGGTTACGCCCGGCAGGCTGCCGGTTTTGGAGCCCCAGCGGGGGCGGTCTTTCTGGGGGAGGTGGCGGGCGATGCGGCGGTCGTTCTGTTGCGCCTCCAGCAAGGCGAGCATCTGCGCGCATGCGCCGGGCGAGGCGGCGCGGTTGGTCAGCAACGCTTCCAGCATCGTCGCGTATTCGTCCGGCACCGCCCAGTTCTCCTGCTCCTCGCCCAGCCGCTGACGGCCCTGCATCTTGCGGCCGAGCTTCGAGCTGCGCAGTCCGAGATCACGCATCGCGGCGTTCACCCGCTCCATGCCGACGCGGTCGATCAGGATGTTGGTCGCGGAATTGTCGCTGATGCTCATCATCAGATAGACGAGATCGCCGAGCGTCAGCTCGCTCCCGTCATGCAGATGCGCGATGACACCGCTGCCCCCGGCCTTGTCCTCCGGCTTCAGCGTGTGGCGGAGGTCGAGCGATACGCCGCCGGCGTCGATCTGGCGGAACAGCTCGATCATGACCGCGATCTTGACCGTGCTGGCGGCGACGAATCTTCGGTCGCCGTGATGCGAGAATGTTTCGCCCGCGGGCGAGATGATCGAGACACCGACAATCGTGCCGCGCTCCTCCGCATGGGCGATGACCTGGGCGACGCCAGACCAGTCGGGCGATGGTGACATGGCGAAATTTCCTGCCCTGACCTTGGATGAGATCGGCGATTGTGGCGGACATCCGGTACGGTCGCCAGACCCGTCATGCGGCGCAGGATCGCACCGCCGGTCGGGAATTGGGGCCAGCCCCACCTGACATCCGCTCGCCCAAGCCCATCTCCCGATCATGTCGGAACTTCTGGTCTGGTACGACGGCGCCTGCCCCCTCTGCCGGCGCGAGATCGCGCTGATGCGGCGTCTCGATACTGCGCAGGCGATCACCTTCGTCGACGTGGCGGGCGAGGACGTCGCCTGCCCGTTCGACCGCGGCGAGCTTCTCGCGCGCTTTCATGCCGCGGAGGATGGAAGGCTGCTCTCCGGCGCCGCCGCCTTCGCGGCCATGTGGCGCGCCATTCCCCGGCTGCGCCCGCTCGGCCTCGCCGCCCGCAATCCCCTGGTCCTGGCGGCGCTCGAACGCCTCTATCGCGTGTTCCTGCGCGTCCGCCCGTGGTTGCAGAGCGCCGCTCGGCATCTCGACGCGCAGCGGGCCGCGACGTGAATCCCGTTCCCGACCGGCCTGCTCCGGGTCAGGAGAGCGTCTGGTCCTATCCCCGCCCCGCCGTCGCTGAGCCAAGCGCGCGCCACGTCCGCGTCGTGCATCGCGGCGTCACCATCGCGGAGAGCCGGTGCTGCATCCGCACGCTGGAGACGAGCCACCCGCCCAGCTACTACGTTCCGCCCGTCGATGTGGTGATGGCGCTGCTGCGCCCGTCGCGCCGCCGGTCTTTCTGCGAGTGGAAGGGGGCGGCGGGCTATTTCGACGTGGTCCTGGACGGCGAAGTTCTGCGCGACGTCGCCTGGACCTATCCCGCCCCGACGCCGGGTTTCACGATCCTGCGCGACCACATCGCCTTCTACGCCGCCGCCTTCGAGGCCTGCTTTGTCGATGACGAGCCGGTCACCCCGCAGCCTGGCAGGTTCTATGGCGGCTGGATCACGTCCCACGTCGCCGGGCCGTTCAAGGGTGTCCCGGGCAGCACCTACTGGTGATCGGATGCGGCCCGGGACCGGGCAGGCCTACTGACAGGCGAGGCATTCCTCGTAATCGATCGGAGTGGCGGCGACCGGCACGGCGGGTTCGGGGCTCGGCACCATGACGTCCGACATCGCCAGCTTGTCGCTCACCGTGTCGGCGCGCTGCAGCGAGAGCGAGCGGCAGTAATAGAGGGATTTCACCCCGCGCTTCCACGCCATCAGATGGATCTGGTGCAGGTCGCGCTTGTGCACGTCGGCCGGCAGGAACACGTTGATCGACTGGCTCTGGCAGATGAACGGCGCGCGGTCCGCGGCATGCTCGACGATCCAGCGCTGATCGAGCTCGAACGCGGTCTTGTATACCGCCTTCTCGTGCTCGGTCAGGAAGTCGAGATGCTGCACGCTGCCTTTGCTGAGCGTGATCGAGGACCACACCTCGTCATTATCCTGCCCCTTGGCGGCGAGCAACTGCAGGAGATGGCGGTTGCGCACCGAGAAACTGCCGGAGAGCGTCTTCTGCAAGAACACGTTGGCGGCGATCGGCTCGATGCCGGGCGAGGAATTGCCGGCGATGATCGAGATCGAGGCGGTCGGCGCAATCGCCATCTTGTGCGAGAACCGCTCCATCACGCCGTAATCCTCGGCATCCGGGCACGGTCCGCGCTCCTCTGCGAGCACGCGCGAGGCGGTGTCGGCCTGAGTGCGGATATGCTTGAACATCCGCATGTTCCACACCTTCGCGATGGCGCTCTCCAGGGGCACGTTCTGGCTTTGCAGGAAGGAGTGGAAGCCCATCACGCCGAGCCCGACCGAGCGCTCGCGCATCGCCGAGTAGCGCGCGCGCTCCATCTCCTCCGGGGCGCGGTCGATGAAATCCTGCAGCACGTTGTCGAGGAAGCGCATCACATCCTCGATGAAGAGTGGATGGTCCTTCCACTCGAACCAGGATTCGAGGTTGAGCGAGGAGAGGCAGCAGACCGCGGTGCGCTGCTTGCCGTACTGGTCAATGCCGGTGGGCAGCGTGATCTCGCTGCACAGGTTGGAGGTCTTGACCGTCAGGCCGGCGAGCTTGTGGTGCGTCGGCTGGCCGCGGCTCACATGGTCGGAGAAGATCAGGTAGGGCTCGCCGGTCTCGATCCGCGCGGTGAGGATGCGGATCCAGAGGGTGCGGGCGGAGATGCTGCGCACCACGCTCTTGTCCTTGGGCGAGAGCAGCGCCCAGGGCTCGTCCGCCTCCACCGCGCGCATGAAGGCGTCGGGGATCAGGATGCCGTGATGCAGGTTGAGCGCCTTGCGGTTCGGATCGCCGCCCGAGGGCTTCCGCATCTCGATGAACTCCTCGATCTCGGGATGCGTGACCGGGAGATAGACGGCGGCCGAGCCGCGGCGGAGCGAGCCCTGGGAGATCGCGAGCGTCAGGCTGTCCATCACCCGGATGAAGGGAATGACGCCGGAGGTCTTACCGTTCTGCCCGACCTTCTCACCGATCGAGCGGAGATTGCCCCAATAGCTGCCGATGCCGCCCCCCTTGGAGGCGAGCCAGACATTCTCGTTCCACAGGCCGACAATGCCTTCGAGACTGTCGGTCGCCTCGTTGAGGAAGCAGGAGACCGGCAGGCCCCGCTTGGTGCCGCCATTGGACAGCACCGGGGTGGCCGGCATCATCCAATGCCGGCTGATATAGTCGTACAGGCGTTGCGCATGGGCCAGGTCGTCGCCGTAATAGCTCGCCACCCGGGCGAACAGGTCCTGGTAGCTCTCGCCCGGCAGGAGGTAGCGGTCGTCGAGCGTCGCGCGGCCGAAATCGGTGATCAGCGCGTCCCGCGAACGATCTATCCTGACCTGGAACCGGCCCTGCATCTGCACCGGGGCATCAAACATCTGCACCTGGCCAATCGTGTCGCCACCCATCGCAAGCCCCCTCAAAAATCGCCCGCTCAGCCGGTCCAACCACTATATGTGGTTAATCCTTCGCCAGGGTAGGCACAATCTGGCGATTCGATAGGGGGCTAGTTTGCCGATCCGGCAGCCGGCCACCCTAAGTCCCTGCGGTTTCCCGGCCGAGCGCGGCATCGATGTCACGCTGGCATGCCGCGCTGGCATGGGACGGCCCGACCGCCTATGTGGGGTGCTGCAACGCAGCGAAATTGCCATGCCGCTTTCCCCGCCTTTCCCTGGCCGTCAGCCGATTCACCGGCGCGAGATCACGCTCCAGGGCTATGAGCGGACGGATGGTCTGTTCGATATCGAGGCGACGCTCGCCGATACCAAGACCCATGAATTCAGCGTCGATGAGCGGGCGATCCGCCCGGGCGAGCGGCTGCACGGGATGCTCATGCGGATGACGGTCGACGAGACGATGCTGATCGTCGCCTGCGAGGCGGAGACGCAGTTCGCGCCGTATTCGATCTGCCCTCAGGGGGCGGTGAATTTCTCCCGCCTCGCCGGGCTCAGGATCGGCCGCGGCTTCCTGCGCGCCGCCGCCGAGCGGGTGGGCGGCACGCATGGCTGCACACATTTGCGGGAATTGCTGCAGCAAATGGCGACGGTGTCGCTCCAGACGGTCCAGCCGCTGCTCGCGCGGCGGCGGCGCGAGTCCGGCGCGGACGGGCCGCCCGCCGGCATCGCGGTGCTGAATACCTGCACCGCCTATGCGACCGACGGCCCGGTGGTGAAGCGCCGGTTTCCCGAGGCCTATACCGGCCCCTGAACCCGGGTCGGAAGCGGGCCCGGCTGGCCCCGATCGTGGCTGACCCGGGCGCCCACCCGGATCAGCACCGTAAAGTATCGCTGCCTCAGCGCGCTGGCATCGAGGCTTGCGCCCGCCTCGCTCCTCCTGGCCGCCTCAAGCCTCCTGCAGGAGGCGCACGCGCCGCATCACCGCGTCGCGCGCCTCGAGGTCGCTGAATTCCAGCCGGCGCAGCTCGAGATAGGCGCGGTCCCGCGCCGCGTCGCCGAACTCATCTGGACGTAGGAGCCGCTCCAACACGAACGACGCCACGCGCATGCGGTCTCGGGTCCTCGGACGGGCCATGATCTCTCCGACGTATTGCCGGATCGTTACCGACCGTTAATTCGTCGTCAATCTCCCGCCGGGACCACGCGCGCTGCTTTTTCGGGGCTTGTCATAATTGCTTCATCGCCCATCCGGCGGTTTTGCCATAGAGAAAAGAACCCGCTGCAATCCCAATCAGAGACATGAACCCGATGCGCCGAGATCTCCGCTTGCTGCCGCTTGCCGGCCTGCTTGCCGCCTCCCTGCAATCCCCGGCTTTCGCCGCCGGCGCTGTCGCGCCCCCGGAGGGGCATAGCGAGCAGGGACATGGCGCGCAGGAGGGGGCCAGGACCGCGACGCCGATCAAGCATCTCGTGGTGATCTTCAACGAGAACGTCTCGTTCGATCACTACTTCGCCACCTACCCGAAGGCCGCCAATCCGCCGGGAGAACCGGCTTTCGCCGCCGGTCCGCGCACGCCGGAGGTGAATAATCTGGAGAATGCCGGACTGCTGACGCGCAACCCGAATTCCGGACCGGCGAACGGCGCGGATGCCGCCAGCCCGTTCCGCCTCGACCGCTCGCAGGCCAATACCGCGGATCAGAACCACGCCTATACCGCCGAGCAGCAGGCCTATAATGACGGCCGCGCCGACCTGTTTCCGAAATACACCGGCAAGGGCTCGCCCGGGGGCGCCGGCGCGTTTGCGACCAAAGGCCAGGTGATGGGCTATTTCGACGGCAACACCGTCACCGCCGATTGGCGCTACGCGCAGAATTTCGCCATGAGCGACAACGCCTATACCGATACGTACGGCCCATCGACGCCGGGCGCGCTCGAAGTGGTGGCCGGCCAGACCAACGGCATGACCATCGTCAAGACCACCAAGAAGCCCTCCACCCTCGGCGCCGTCTCCTATTACATCGGAGACGGCCAAGGCGGCTGGTCGATGATCAACGACGTCGATCCCGGCTATGATGCCTGCTCCATTCCGGGCGACCAGGCGATGATGTCGGGCCGCAACATCGGCGACCTGCTCAACGGCGCAGGCATTACCTGGGGCGGCTTCATGGGCGGGTTCGACCTCTCCGCCACCAATGCGAACGGCTCGACCGGCTGCAAGCGCAGCACCGTCTCGCATGTCGTCGGCCAGACAATCGCCGACTACATCGCCCACCATAACTGGTTCCAGTACTACGCCTCCACCGCCAACCCGACGCATGCCCGGCCGAGCAGCATTGCGGCGATCGGCCACAGCGTCGAGGCCGACGGCAAGACGCCGGAACCCGCCAACCACGAATACGACCTGCGCGATTTCACCGACGCGGTGAAAGCCGGCAATTTCCCCGCCGTCTCCTTTATCAAGCTTCCCGCCTATCAGGACGGGCATGCGGGGTATTCCGACCCGCTCGACGAGCAGGCCGGGACCGTCGCGATGATCAATTTCCTGGAGACCCGGCCGGACTGGAAGGACACCGCCGTCATCGTCACCTGGGATGATTCGGATGGCTGGTACGACCATGCCTATGCGAAGCCGGACCGCGCCTCCTTCGACGGGCAGGCGGATCAGTTGAACGGCGCCGGCAAATGCGGCGCCGGCACGGCGACCACGGGCGTCGACGGCAAGGCGGTGAACGGCCGCTGCGGCCCGGGCACGCGCATCCCCTTCCTGGTGATCTCGCCCTTTGCCCGCGCCGATTACGTGGACCACACCCGCATCACCCAGGCCTCGGTGGTGCGCTTCATCGAGGATAACTGGCTGCGCGGCGCGCGGCTCGGCGGCGGTTCGTTCGATGCGAGCTCGGGCTCGATCATGGGGCTGTTCGACTTCCACCACGCCGCCCGCCCGGCCCTGTTCCTGAACGCGGAAACCGGCGCGGTGCTGCGGGAGGCGCCGACGACGCAGACCGCCTCCCGCTGAGCCGGTTCCCGGGAGCGCAGGGCTGATGCGGCCGGCCGCCCGGGCGATCGCCTGCGCGGCCGCCGCCCTCGCGCTGTCCGGCGCGGTGGCGGCGCGCGGCACGCTGGTCGGGCCGGCGGTGCGCGGGACGCAGAGCGATGCCGCGATCCGCGCGGAGCTGGCCAGCGGGCTGAACCCCTACCCGGTCAATCTCGTGCGGCCGCCGGCGCAGCCGCTCTCGGAGGCGGCGGAAATCGGCCGGCAGATTTTCTCCGATCCGAGCCTCTCCGGCTCCGGCCGGCTCTCCTGCGCCTCCTGCCACGATCCGGGTAACCATTTCGGCCCGCTCGGCGCCGCCGCCACCGCGATGGGCGGCCCGCATCTCACCGATCCCGGCGTGCGCGCGGTGCCGAGCCTGATGTATCTCGAGCACCAGCCCGCCTTCAGCGTCGGACCGGATGACGAGGAGAACGAGACCGCGACGCTCTCGGACATGGTGGCCGCCGCAAAAGGCGCGCCGCGGGCCACCAAGACCGCCGGCAGCGCCGCCTCCGCCGCCAATATCGTGCCTCAGGGCGGCCTGTTCTGGGACGGGCGGAGCGACACGCTGCAGGATCAGGCGCTGTTCCCGCTGCTGAGCCCGATCGAGATGGCGGCCGGCAGCGCCGATCTCGTCGCCGCCAAGCTGAAGCGGGCACCCTATGCGAAGCGGCTCGTGCAGCTCTTCGGTCCCGGCATCCTCGACAATCCGGGCATGCTGGTGGGCGAGGCGATGTTCGCCGTCGCACGGTTCGAGTTCGAGGATCCGCGCTTTCACCCCTACAGCAGCAAGTTCGATTCCTGGCTCGAGGGAAAGGCGCGCTTCACCCCGGCGGAGATGCGCGGCTACGTGCTGTTCAACGACAAGGACAAGGCGAATTGCGGCGGCTGCCATCTCGACCAGCCGGGCGCCGACGGCACGCCGCCGGTGTTCACCGATGACCAGTTCGAGGCGCTGAGCCCGCCGCGCAACCAGGCGCTCGCGATCAACGCCGACCCGAACTACCACGATCTCGGCCTGTGCGGCCCGTATCGCGACGACATGCGCGACCAGACGCAGTTCTGTGGCATGTTCCTCACGCCCACGCTCCGCAACAGCGCGACGCGCCGCACCTTCTTCCACAACGGCGTCTTCCACACGCTGCGGCAGGTGATGAATTTCTACGATTTCCGCGACGTGGCGCCGGAGAAGGTCTATCCGCGCAAGCCGGACGGCACGGTGGACAAGGATGACGACATCCCGGCCCGCTTCCGCGCCAATGTCGACGTGACCGATCCGCCTTTCGACCGCCATCCCGGCGAGGCGCCGGCGATGACCGCGCAGGAGCAGGCCGACATCATCGCCTTTCTCGGCGCGCTGACCGACGGCTACCGGCCCCGAGCGAAATAGGCCTGGCGGAATAGCGCCCGAATCGCTTTTCCCGGCCCGGCCGACATGCTTCGCTGGCCGTTCCTGGCCGGAGGAAGACGGGTGAGTGCCACGACCGCGATCGCAGCGCCGACCGAGCATGACGCGCGCAAGGCAGTGGTCGCCGCGACGCTCGGCAACGTGCTCGAATGGTATGATTTCGGCATTTACGGCATCCTCGCCGGAGTGCTGGCGGCGAATTTCTTCCCCGCCACCGATCCCGGCACCGCGCTGCTCGCCACCTTCGCGGTGTTCGGCGTCGGCCTCGTCTTCCGCCCGCTCGGCGGCATCATCATCGGCCGCTACGGCGACACGCACGGACGAAAATCGGCGCTCGTGCTCACCATCCTGCTGATGGCGGCGAGCACGCTCGTCATCGGCTTGCTGCCGGGCTACGCCACCGCCGGCGTCTGGGCGCCGGTGCTGCTGATCGCGGCGCGGCTGGTGCAGGGCTTCTCGACCGGCGGCGAATGGGGGGGCGCCACCGCCTTCATGGTGGAATGGTCGCCGCCCGGCAAGCGCGGCTGGTACGGCAGCTTCCAGCAGATGTCGGTGGCGCTCGGCGGGCTGCTCGCCAACGGCGTCGCGGCCGTGCTGACGACCTCGCTGGCGCCCGAGGCGCTGCGGAGCTGGGGCTGGCGCATCCCATTCCTGATCGGCGGGGTGTTCGGCCCGATCGGCCAGTTCCTGCGCCGCCGCGTCGAGGAAACCCCGCCCTATCGCGAGGCCGAGGCGCATGGCGGCGGCGAGCACGCGCCGGGCAATCCGTGGAAGCTGGCGGCGCTCGCCTTCGGCTTCACCGTGCACTGGACGGTCTGCTACTACACCTTCCTCACCTACATGCCGACCTATACGCGGGTGCAGGCGCATCTCTCGGCGGCGCAGGCGCTGTGGTCGAACACGATCAGCCTGCTCGCCCTCGTCTTCCTGGTGCCGGCGACGGGCCGGCTCTCCGACCGGGTCGGCCGCAAGCCCCTGCTGCTGATCTCCTGCGCCGCCTTCGTCGTGCTGCCGCTGCCCTTGCTCGCCTGGATGGTGGGGGGTGCCGGGTTCGGCATGATCGCGGGCTTCCAGGTGGTGTTCGCGCTGGCGATCGCGCTGGTGTCGGGCCCCGGCCCGGCGGCGATCGCCGAGCTGTTCCCGACGCGCGGGCGCTCGACCTGGATGTCCTCCTCCTACTCGCTGGCGGTGGCGATCTTCGGCGGGTTCTCGCCCTTCGTCTCGCAATGGCTGATCGGCGCCACCGGCTGGCCGCTCGCGCCCACGCTCTGGGTCGCGGCGGCCGGCGCGGCCAGCTTCTTCGTCATCCTGTCGCTGCGGGAAACGGCGTTCAGCCCTCTGGCGTAACCGCGCGCATTTCCTCGCGCAGCGTGTCGAGCGGCAGCAACCGGCCCTCGCGCTCGATATGCCAGAACGTCCAGCCATTGCAGCTCGGCGCGCTCTGCACCGTCGCGCCCACCTGATGGATCGAGCCACGCGCCGCGCCGGAGACCAGCGTGCCATCCGCCACCACCACCGCCTCGACGCGGCGCTGGCGGTCGAAGAGCGGCGTGCCCGCCGGGACGATCCCGCGCTCCACCAGCGTGCCGAACGGAATGCGCGGCGCATCCCGCCTCGCCGGCGGCGCCACCACGCCGAGATGCGGCGCGCGGCGCTCACGCAGCAGCCGCCCCATCGCCGCCTCGGCATAAGCCGGATGGCGCTCGATGCCGATGTAACGCCGGTGCAGGCGCTTCGCGACCACCGCCGTCGTGCCGGTGCCGAGAAACGGATCGAGGACAATGTCATCGGCCATCGTGCTCGCCATCAGCACCCGGTGCAGCAACGCCTCCGGCTTCTGCGTCGGATGCAGCTTCAGCCCATGCGCGTTGCGCAGGCGTTCCGCGCCGGTGCAAAGCGGGATCGTCCAATCGCTCCGCATCTGCAGATCGTCGTTCAGCGACTTCATCGCCTGATAGTTGAACCGGTATCGCGCATCCCGGCCGCGCGCCGCCCAGATCAGCGTCTCGTGAGCGTTGGTAAAGCGCCGGCCGCGGAAATTCGGCATCGGGTTCGATTTCCGCCAGATCACATCGTTCAGGATCCAGAAACCCAGATCCTGCAGGATGGCGCCCAGCCGGAAGATATTATGGTAGGCGCCGATTACCCAGATCGTGCCGTCCTTGCGCAGCAATCGCCGGCACTCGCTCAGCCATTCGCGGGTGAACGCGTCATAGGCGGCGAAATCAGTGAACCGATCCCACTCCTCATCCACCCCATCGACCAGGCTGTCATCCGGGCGGCGCAATTCGCCACGCAGCTGCAAATTGTATGGCGGGTCGGCGAAGATGCAGTGCACCGAGGCCGGCGGCAGCATGCGCATCATCTGCACGCTGTCGCCGCGCAGGACCTGATCCAGCGGCAATTCGCGGGTGATCTCGACCAGGGGAAAACAGCTCCGGCAGGACGCGTCTAAACCCGCGCCTCGGTTCTCATCGCAACGCGCCCCTACACTGGCGAGGCCGGCATGACCGCGTCAACCGGAACAACCCCGGCGCGCCTCTCATCCCCCGCACCCTCCTCGAGCATCAGCAGGAACTGACGCACCGGCGCAAACCCGACCCGATGATGCCGCGTCGGGCCCAGCCGGAGCAGCGCCGTCCGATGCACCGCCGTGCCATAGCCGACATTCGTCTCCCAGCCATAGCCCGGAAACCGCACCGCCAGCCGCGCCATCGCCCGGTCCCGCACCACCTTCGCCACGATCGAGGCCGCCGCGATCGACAGGCACACCGCATCGCCACCCACCACACACCGCACCGGATGCGGCAGAATCGGCGGCCGATCGCCATCCACCAGAACCAGATCAGGGGGCGCCCCCAACCGCGCCACGGCCCGCCGCATCGCCAGCAACGCCGCATGCAGGATGTTCAGCCGCTCGATCTCCTGGACCGACGCCGCGCCCACGCCGATCTCCGCCACCCCACCCGCGCGCAAGGCGGCGAACGCCGCCAACCGCTCCTCGGCGGTCAGCTTCTTCGAATCATCGATCAACCGCGCCAACCGCCGCGGCACCCCACGCGGAAACACCACAGCAGCCGCCACCACAGGCCCCGCCAACGGACCCCGCCCAACCTCATCCACCCCCGCAACACGACCGCCATGCTGCGACTCGAACCTGAAATGCGGCATTCCTCGGCATAGCATCGAGGTTCTGAGGGAAGGAAGGCCAGGGGCTCTGCCCCCATGCGTCACTTGGGACCCCGCCAAGGGCGGAGCCCTTAGAACCCGACTATGGCTGTTTGCGAAAAGGGTGGGCGACACGGTGTATCAAACACCTCGTTGCCCACCCTTTTCGCAAACAGCCGTAATGGATTCCAAAGGCTCGGCCTTTGGCGGGGGTCCAGGGGGCAGAGCCCCCGGCCTTCCTCCCTTCAGAACAACGAAAGCTGCGCGACGGAGGCCGTATTCGGGGTTGGGGCTTGGAATTGGGTGCAGTCGAGTTGAGTGCGGTCGTGAAAGTTGTGTTGGCGCGAGGCGCGGGCGAAGCGTTGGACGAGGAGGTCGGCGTAGGGGCCTTGTCCGGTGAAGCGGTGGTGGAAGCGGCTGTCGTTGAGGGTGCCGCCGCGAGTTTCGCGCACGAGGCTGAGGACGTGGCGGGCGCGGTCGGGGAAGTGTTCCTCGAGCCAGGCGGTGAACATGTCGCGCAATTCGAGAGGCAGGCGCAGGAGGACGTAGCCGGCGGTGCGGGCGCCGGCCTTGCGGGCGCTGGCGAGGATGCGTTCGAGCTCGGCGTCGTTGAGGCCTGGGATCATCGGGGCGGCGAGGACGCCGGTGGGGATGCCGGCGGCGGCGAGGGCGGCGACGGCTTGCAGCCGGCGGGCCGGGGTGGCGGCACGGGGTTCCATGCGGCGGGCGAGGCTGGCGTCGAGGGTGGTGACGGAGAGCCAGACGCGCGCGAGGTTGCGCTGGGCCATGCGCTGCAGGATGTCGAGGTCGCGGAGCACCCCGGCGGATTTGGTGACGATGCCGACCGGATGGCCGAAGCGTTCCAGCACCTCGAGCACCGAGCGCGTGAGTTTCAGCGTGCGTTCGACCGGCTGGTAGGGGTCGGTGTTGGAGCCGAGGGTGAGCGGCCGGGCGACGTAGCCGGGCTTGCGGAGCTCGCGCTCGAGCTGCTCGGCGACGTCCGGCTTGAAGATCAGCCGGGTTTCGAAATCGAGACCGGGGGAAAAGCCGAGATAGGCGTGGGTGGGGCGGGCATAGCAGTAGATGCAGCCGTGCTCGCAGCCGCGATAGGGGTTGACCGCGCGGTCGAAGCCGATGTCGGGGCTCTGGTTCCAGGAGATGACGGAGCGGCTGGCGTCGGGCGTCAGAGTGGTGGCGAGCGGCGGCAGGTCGGCGAGATCGGCGGTGAGCGTGCTCCAGCCATCGTCGAAGGGCTGGGCGGTTTCGCTGTCGAAGCGGCTGGCCGGGTTGGTGACGGCGCCGCGGCCGCGGCGGGGGCGGCGTTCGGGCAGCGCGTCGGAGGGCGGCGCGTCCCAATCCGGCGGGAAGGTCGCGGCATCCGGGTGCAGCGCGTGCTGACGGTCAAGCTTCCCCATCTGCGTTCTCTTTTCGTTCCCAGACAAATTGCGCCAGCGCCGCCCGCCCGTCAAGAACGAAAACGGAACTAAGCTTGCCCGGACGGAAGGTGCCCGCTACACCCGACGCGGTGAACGAAACCCCTGCCCCGTCACCCGCGCCGCCCTCGCACCCCCGCCCGGCGCGCGGCGTGCTGCTCGCCGGGCACGTGCAGCTGCGCCGGTTGCGTGATTCGCGGATGTTCTCGCCGCGAAATTGGGCGAGCCAGCTCGTCTTCTGGGTGGGTGCGGTGATCGTGGCGCTGATCGCGATCGCCTTTGCAGCGCTGGCGGACCGTGCGGTCGCGCTGTTCGGCCGGGTGGTGGCGTTCCAGCCCCTGCTCGCCTTCGTGGTGGTGCCGGCGGGGCTCGCGCTGTCGGTGCTGCTGACGCGGACGGTGTTTCCTGGCGCGCAGGGCAGCGGGATTCCACAGGTGATCGTCTCGCTGCATTTGCCGGACCGGCGGGTGCTGGACACTGTGCTCTCGCTCCGGATCGCGTTCGGCAAGATCGTGCTGACCCTGCTCGGCCTGGCCTGCGGGGCCTCGATCGGCCGCGAGGGCCCGACGGTGCAGGTGGGCGCGGCGGTGATGAACGCGCTCGGCCGGTTCATGCATCTGCCGCGGACCGAGATGCAGCGCGGGCTGGTGCTCGCCGGCGGGGCGGCGGGGATCGCCGCCGCGTTCAACACGCCGCTCGCCGGGATCGTGTTCGCGATCGAGGAGCTGAGCCATTCCTTCGAGGCGCGGACCAGCGGCACCGTGCTGACCGCGGTGATCCTCGCCGGCATCGCAACGATCGCCTTCTCCGGCAACTACACCTATTTCGGCACCACCTCCGCGCAGCTCGCCTTCGGGTCCGGCTGGATCGCGGTGCTGGTCTGCGGCGTGTGCGGCGGCGCGGCCGGCGGGCTGTTCAGCACGATCCTCGTGCGGGCGGCGCGGTATGGGTTCCCGGGGCCGGTCAACCGCCTCGTGCGCCGGCACCCGATCGGCTTCGCGGCCTGCTGCGGGGCGGCGATCGCGGCGATCGGCGTCGCCTCCCACGGCACCACCTACGGCACGGGCTATGCGCAGGCGCGCGCGATCGTCGAGGGCGGCGCGCATCTCCCGCCTTTGTTCTTCGTGCTGAAATTCGCCGCCAGCGTGCTCTCCTATCTGAGCGGCATCCCGGGCGGCATCTTCGCGCCATCGCTCGCGGTCGGCGCCGGGCTCGGGGACTGGCTTTCGCATCTGCTGCCGGATGCGCCGGAAAGCGCGGTCGTGCTGCTCGCCATGGTCGGGTATTTCTCGGGCGTGGTGCAGGCGCCGATCACCGCCATCATCATCGTGATGGAGATGACCGACAACCAGCACATGATGGTGCCGCTGATGGCGACCGCGATGGTGGCGTTCGGCGTGTCCCGCCTAGTCTGTCCGCACCCGATCTACGGCGCGCTCGCCGATATCTTTCTCCGCACGCGTGAGCGGACGGGGCGGCGCGATGCGACCGAGCCCCCAGGGGAGATGCCAAAAGGAGAGCTCCCAGGGGAGATGCCAAGCGCGCCAGCCGAGGATCAGGCGGGCGCGAAGCCGAACGCCGCGGCGAATCGGCGGGAATAGGCCGGCCAGACATCCGGGTTCAGCAGACGCGGCGGCCGCTTGCCGTCGAGGATGTCGAGCATCTGCGCGGCCGCGATGCGGGCGATGTTGTCGCGCGCCTCCCGCGTCACCCCGGCGGTGTGCGGGCTCGCGATCACGTTGTCAAATTGCAGCAGCGGATGATCCGCGGGCGGCGGCTCCTTCTCCCACACGTCGAGCCCGGCGCCGGCGATGCGGCCGGCGGCGAGCGCCGCGGCGAGCGCCGCCTCGTCATGAATGCCGCCGCGCGCCGCGGTGACGAAATAGGCGCCCGGCCGCATCATCGCGAATTCCGCCGCGCCGATCATGTGCCGCGTCTCCGCCGTGCGCGGGCAGTTGAGCGAGACGAAATCCGCCTCGCGCAGCAGATCCTGCAGCGTCGCGCGCTCGGCGCCGCGGGCGGCGATCGTCGCGTCGTCGAGATAGGGGTCGTGGGCGAGCACGCGCATCGCGAACAGGAAGCGGCACAACTCGGCGATGCGCGAGCCGACATGGCCGAGCCCGACGATGCCGATCGTCTTGCCGTGGATATCGTTGCCCGCAAAGGCGTTGCGCTCGATGCCGGATTGCCGGCGCATGAACCGATCCGTCTGGATGATGCGCTTCGAGAGCGTCAGCATCATGCCAAGCACGTGCTCGGCCACCGCCTCCTTGTTGCCGCCCGCCTGGTTCACCGCCAATACGCCGGCGCGGGTGCAGGCCTCGACATCGATCGTGTCGTACCCGGCGCCGTTGGACGACACCACGAGCAGGTTCGGCGCGCGGGCGAGCAGCGCGTCGGTGGCGTGGAAGCCGGTCGCGATCTCGTCGCGCGCCGCGCCGATCTGATAGGCATGCGCGGCGGCGAGCACCGGCGCGGCCTCCGCCTCGGTGCTCTCATTCTCCAGCCGGTCGAGCCGGATATCGGGCCGGGCGGTGACGATCTCCGCGAAGGAGGGCGCCGCCAGGTAGCGGACATAGAAGATGCGCCTGGTGTTCACTCGTCCGCTGCTGTCCGCCACTGCCGCTTCCCCTTGTTTGCCGGGATCGTGGCGCTCGGGGGAGTGCGGCGCAAGCGGGCCTGGACACGATCGCCCCCAGGCCCAACATGAACGTCGGCCCAATATGAACGGCCCCAGCATGAACGTCCCGGGATCGAGGGACCAGGATCGAGGGAGACGAAGATGGCGGACGCAGCAAGCACCAAAGGGCAGCCGGCGGAGCGTAGCGACGCGGAATGGCGTCGCGAGCTCACCCCCGAGCAGTATCGCGTGCTGCGCCAGCAGGCGACCGAGCGGCCGGGCAGCAGCCCGCTGAATTACGAGAAGCGGACGGGCGTATTCCACTGCGCCGGATGCGGCGCCGAACTCTTCGACTCCGACACCAAATACGAGAGCGGATCGGGCTGGCCGAGCTTCCATACGGCGCGTCCCGGCGCTGTCACCCTGGTCGAGGACCGCTCGCACGGCATGCTCCGGGTCGAGGTGAATTGCAGCACCTGCGGCGGCCATCTCGGCCATGTCTTCGATGACGGTCCGCAGCCGACCGGCCAGCGCTTCTGCATGAACGGCACGGCGCTCGGGTTCGAGCCGAAAGCGTGACGCCGGAATACCAGGATGTCCTGAGCGAGCTTCGCGGCCTGTTGGCGGGTGAGCGCGATCCGGTGGCGAACGCGGCCAACACCGCGGCGTTGCTGTTCGCCCGGCTGCCGGCGCTGAACTGGGCCGGGTTCTATTTCCTCCGGGGCGACGACCTCGTGCTCGGGCCGTTCCAGGGCCCGCCAGCCTGCGTGCGCATTCCGTTCGGACGCGGCGTGTGCGGAACGGCGGCGGCGCGGTGCGAGACAATACTGGTGCCGGATGTGCATGCCTTCCCCGGCCACATCGCCTGCGATGCCGCCTCCAATTCGGAGCTGGTGGTGCCGTTGCTCGCCGGCGACGCGCTGCTCGGCGTGCTCGACTTCGACAGCCCGGCGATCGGGCGGTTCACCGCCGAGGACCGGGCCGGGTGCGAGGCAGTGGCGCGGGAATGGGTCGCGTCGTCGCATCGCTGGCGCGACGCGGCCTGATCCGTGGCGGAGGCGTTCCGGCTGGCCGGCGTGATCGGCTGGCCGATCCATCATTCCCGCTCGCCCCGTCTGCACGGATACTGGCTCCGCCGTCACGGCATCGTCGGCGCGTATGTCCCGATGGCGGTGGAACCGGGGCGGCTCGAGGCGGCGCTCCGCGGCCTGGCGGCGCTCGGCTTTGCCGGATGCAATGTCACCATCCCGCACAAGGAGGAGGCGCTCAGGCTGGTGGATACGCGTGATCCGTTGGCCGAGCGGATCGGCGCGGTGAACCTGATCGTGGTGCGCCCGGACGGCTCGCTGCACGGGCGTAATGCCGATGTCGAGGGCTATGCGTCGAGCCTGCGGGCCGCGATCCCGGCCTGGCGCGCCGCTGCCGGTCCCGCGGTGGTGATCGGGGCGGGCGGCGGGGCGCGCGCGGTGGTCGCGGCGCTGGTCGCGGAGGGGGCGCCGGAGATCCGACTGTTAAACCGCTCGCCGGCCCGCGCCGCGGCGCTGGCGGCCGCGCTGGGCGCCGGCGTGCGCCCCCTGCCGTGGGAGGATCGCGCGGCGGCCCTTGCCGGCGCGGCGCTGCTCGTCAACACGACCAGCCAGGGCATGACCGGACAGCCGGCGCTCGACCTGTCGCTGGCGGCGTTGCCGGTGACGGGGGTGGTCTCCGACATCGTCTACAACCCGCTGGAAACCCCGCTGCTCGCCGCCGCCCGCGCGCGCGGCAACCCGGTCGTGGACGGGCTCGGGATGCTGCTCCACCAGGGCCGCCCGGCCTTCGAGGCCTGGTTCGGCGTGTGCCCCGAGGTGACCGAAGACCTCCGCCGCGAGATGATCGCGACCCTCTGATCGCAGCAACAAACCGTGCCGATCAGAGCACGCCCGGCGATTGACTTCCCGTACCCCCAGGCGCTATGCCCCTGCCCCGGCCAGGCCCCAGCCATGGCCGAACGGTGGCGGCGTAGCTCAGCGGTAGAGCAGGGGAATCATAATCCCTTGGTCGGTGGTTCAAATCCGCCCGCCGCTACCATATTATCAACGCCTTAGCAGAAACGCTCGCCCATAGCGGTCGAGATCAGGGTAATGCCTCCTTTGGCGGGATTGACGTTGATGCTCGCGGCCAAGGTGAAGAACGGCACCGGAACTGGGAGCATCGCGATCGGCATCACGGCAATACGGTAACGGTGTTCGGGGCGAGCCCGCCCCGGGCAGTCACGATCGTGACTGGGCCAACCGGGGCCACGCTGGCGGCCGTCACGCCGGGCGGCGCAGCCGCAGTCGCCAGTCGGCCTTCGAACTCGGCAACGCGAAATGTACGTTGAAAGGGATGGAAACTACGAGATACTTCGCCGAGGCCAGCGCAGACGATTACGCCAAGGCTGGGATTGCATGACCTCTCGACATTGCGCGTCGCGGCCGACGACACGCTCGCGATCCAGGGTGGCGCGAGCGCGGTCAAGGGGTCAGCCCTGATCAAGCGTCCCAGTCATGCCGCCCGGCGAGGAGCAGCCAGGCTCACCCCATTCGCTTGCGCGGCTTGCGGCAGGCGGCGATCATCCGCCGCGCGTCCCGATCGCAAACGCCCAGATCCCGCAGACGCAAATAGGCGACATCCCGTGCTGGCGCATCGGCGCCGAGCGCCTCCATACGTCGAAGAACGACCTCGATCAGGCGCGCCGGGGGCTTGCCGCCTCGCTCATTCCTACCTGACACGGCCGATCATTCTCAGCTATGCGCAGCCTGCGACGTTTCCGCCCAAGCGCGTCCTGCGCGTCCTTTGCCTCTCCTCACCGGGCGATCAGCGTCAATCATGCCCGTTCGGTGTCGGCGCGATCTCGAGCTGGCTCAAGAGAGGGCCAGTCCGTGGCGAGCGACTGTTCGCCGGGCTCTTCATCCTGTTCGAGGATGGAGCGGCGCGTTCCCATCATGCACCGCAATTCCTCCGCCACCTCGTCGACGGTGTCGTAGCGGCCGGTCTCCTCGGGACCACCATCCAGCCCGGTGAACGGACGGCGGATGTCCTCCACAACGAAGGCTCCGTCCTCCCGATAGATCCTGAATGCCGGCTTTCCCCAATCCAGCGCGGTCACGACCAAGTAGATGTCACCATTATCACAAAGGATTTTCTCTACTCTACACGAGCCGCACAGAAACGGCATCACCCGGAAAATGATACCGAACTCTTCCTCTTTTATTGTATGCAGAAGGCTCGATTCCGCAGGCGCCTGTTGCCGCCGCCACTGCACCAGCGAAATGACGTTTCCCTCGACCATTCTCCGCTCCGCAGATGTGCACGACGTGGCTGACCTCAAGGCAAGTAGGCTCGCTCCGTTAGCGCAACGTTGGTTATGCCGTGACAGGATCGTGACGATTCCTGGCCAGCAGGAGTTATATGGGCGAATCCTCGATCAATTCCCGGTGCACCGTCGTCCAAGGTGAAAGAACACGTGATCATGAGCGCACACCTTCGTTACGACGGCCGGCAGCAAGCGGCGAATCTGCCCAGGGCAGTGGCGCCTGCGCCTGAAGGTGGCGTGAGACTCGGGCCGGCCGGTGTCCGGGCCGCCGGCCTAGGCTCGGGACCCTTTATCCGGCTTGGCGAGGCATGATTCTGAGCGGGTCGGAGGTGCCCGATGCCAAACCTGCTCCTGCTGTCCCGCGCTCAGATGCGCCGGATCGAGCCGTTCTTTCCGCGCTCACGCGGCCTGCCGCGGGTCGATGACCGGCGAGTGATCAGCGGGATCGTCTCCGTGATCCGCACCGGCCTGATGGGGAAAGACGCGCCCGCGGCTACGGCCCGCACAAGACGCTCAACAACCGGTTCGTCCGCTGGAGCCGCCTCGGAGTGTTCGCTCGCATCTTCGCGGCCCTCGCCTCGGAGGCAGCCTCGCCGGAGCGGCTGATGATCGACGCGACGCACCGCAAGGCGCACCGCACGGCGGCCAGCCTGCTGCAAACGGGGCTGCTCCTCGCTGCATCGGACGCACCAAGGACGGCCTGAACTCAAAGCTGCACGCCGTCTGCGACGGGCACGGCCGTCCGGTCGTGCTGCTGCTCACCGAAGGGCAGATGAGCGGCCATAGGGGCGCCCCCTTGATCCTGCCCGCGCTGCCGTCCGCTCGCGAAATGCTCGCCGATCGCGGCTATGACAGCAGCCAGTTCCGCGCCGAGTTGCTCCAGCGCGGCATCACCCCGTGCATCCCTTCGACACGCAGCCGCAAGACCGCGCTGTCCTACGACAAACGCCAGCGCCGCCGCATCGAAAACATGTTCGGCCGCCTCAAGGACCGGCGGCGGATCGCAACCCGCTATCACCGGCGCGCGCACACCTTCTTCTCAGCCATCCGCCTCCCAGCTACCGCCACATTTCAGCTCGCGTAGCGAGGCCGGAGCTCTAGAGCAGGCCCCAGAAGCGGGCGATCTCCACGGCGCCGTCGACGCCGGCGTCGAGGACATAGGGCATGGAGGTGCCTCCGAGCGCCGGGTCGATTGGAACGCCATGGCCCATCCGGGCGATCGACCAGCGCTCGACCGCGGGGCGCGCGGGATCGCCCCAAATCTGGCGGCGCACGCCGGGATGCGGGGTCGCGATCTCGCTTTCCGCGGCCAGGCCATGCAGCGCGGTCCATTGCGCAGCAAGCAGCGCTGCGTTGCCGGGATCGACCACGTGATCGGCCTCGCCGTGCCAGATCGACAGGCGCGGCCATGGGCCGGAGAAGCGCACCGGCGCCGCCTCGCGAACGCGGTCGGCCCAGAAATCGGCGTTCTGGCCCCGCTCGGCGTGGCGCATGCGGGACAGCGCCTGCCCGGCATTGCGCGCGCTCCCGACGGGGAGGGCGGCGATCGCCGCGCCGGCCGCGAACAAGTCGGGGTAGGCGGCCAGCATCGCCGCCGCCATCGCGCCGCCGGCGGACAGGCCGGCGATGAACACCCGGCGCGGATCGGCGGCATAACGGGTCAGCGCATCGCCCACCATCTGCCGGATCGACAAAGCCTCGCCGCCCCCGCGCCGCGTATCGGCGTGCAAGAACCAGTTGAAGCATCGATTGCCGGCATGGTCGGCCGCCTGCTCCGGCAGCAGCAGCGTCGCGCCGAGCCTTGCGGCAAGCGCGTCCCAGCCGGAGGCGGACGCAAACCGCGCCGCGCCCTGCCCGCAGCCATGCAGCAGCAAGATCAAAGATGCACCAGGCGTTGGCACAGGCGGCGGTTGCACCAGCATGCGTAGCTGGCCGGGGTTGCTGCCGAATTCGGTGATCTCCGTCAGTTCCGGCGCGACGGGCGCGGCGGGAAACGGCATGCTCATCATCTCAGACATCGCGCGAAGGGTGCGCCGCATTTGGCGTTCCCCCAGGCGCATCTGTCCGCGCGACCATCGCATGGCGTTCATCCGGCGCACCCCGCCTTCTTCGTCAGTCGGCACATTAAGGGGGTGCCGTGCCAGAGCAAATTCCGGCCGTTTGTGCAATGCAACATGGGAAGCGGCGCGGCAAGCGCAAGCATCACTTGCCGCGGACCGGCCTGCTTGCGACGCTGCGGCATGATGCGGCGCTCCGCGGGCGTTCACTGGCGATGACATTGGATCTGGCCGCGGAGTGGCTAGAGGCGGACGGCCATGGCGATTTCGCCTCCGGCACGGTGGGGGGCGCCCGCTCCCGGCGCTACCATGCGCTGCTGCTGGTCGCGACGATGCCGCCGGCCGGACGCATGGTGCTGGTGAACGGGATCGAGGCCTGGGTGGAGCAGAAATCCGGCACCGCCTTTCTCTCCGCGCAAACCTACGCACCGGGTGTGACCACGCCCGCATCGGGGATCGGGCTCGATGATTTCCAGCCTTTTCCGCATCCCGCCTGGCGCTTTCGCCTGCCGGGGGGCGGCACGATCGCGCAGGAGATCAGCGTCGTTCGGGGCGGCGGCGTCGTGCTGCGCTGGCGCGCCGATGGCGCGGCCGGCCGCCTGCATATCCGCCCGCTGCTCTCGGGCCGCGACTATCACGCTCTCCACCGGCAGAACGACATGTTCGACTTCACTCCGCATGCCGAGGGAGACAACCTAACCTGGCGCCCCTATCCCGGCGTTCCGGCGATCGTCGGCGGCGGCAATTTCGAGTACCGGCACGCGCCGGAATGGTACCGAAATTTCCTTTACGAGGAGGAAAAAGCGCGCGGACTCGACTGCCTCGAGGATCTGGCCGCGCCGGGCGTCTTCTCGCGGGATCTCGCTTCCGGCGAGGCGATGCTCGCCTTCGGCGCCGATACGCCGGTTGCGCTCGCGCCGGTGCCCGAGACAGCACGGGAAAAGATGTATTTCGTCGGACGTGGCGGCGGACGCAGCGTGCTGGCCGGGTTTCCCTGGTTCACCGATTGGGGGCGCGACAGTTTCATCGCACTTCGCGGCCTCGCCATCGCGACCGGGCGCCTCGCCGAGGCGGAAGCGGTGCTGCTCGGTTGGGCCGGCGCGGTGAGCGAGGGCATGCTGCCCAACCGCTTCCCCGATTCCGGCGGCGCCGCCGAATACAATTCCGTCGATGCCTCGCTCTGGTTCGTGGTGGCGGTGCAGGATTTCCTCGCCGCCGCCGATCCGGGCGCCGCGGTGCGCGACCGGCTCCGCGGCGCCGTCGAGGCGATCGTGGCGGGCTATGCGCGCGGCACGCGGTTCCGCATCGGCATGGACGCGGACGGATTGCTCGCCGCCGGCGTGCCCGGCCAGCAGCTCACCTGGATGGATGCCAAGATCGGCGACGAGGTGGTGACGCCGCGCATCGGCAAGCCGGTCGAGGTGCAGGCGCTCTGGATCAACGCGCTCCGCATCGCCGCCGCCTGGACGCCGCATTGGTCGGAGGTGGCGGAGCGGGCGCTCGCCGCCTTCCGCGCGCGCTTCCCGGCGCCGGATGGCGGGCTCGCCGACGTGATCGATTGCGACCACCAGCCCGGCACGCGCGACGACCGGCTCCGCCCGAACCAGATCTTCACGGTGGGCGGCCTGCCTATCCCGCTGCTCGAGGGCGAGGCGGCGCGGCGGGTGGTCGACCATGTCGAGGCGGCGCTGCTCACCCCGCTCGGCCTGCGCACCCTCGCCCCCGACGATCCCGGCTACGTGCCGCAGTACCGCGGCGGCCCGGCGGAGCGTGACCGCGCCTATCACCAGGGCACCGCCTGGCCCTGGCTGCTAGGCCCGTTCATCGAGGCCTGGCTCCGGGTGCGCGGCGCGGATGCCGCGGCGAAAGCAGAGGCGCGCGCCCGCTTCCTGCCGCCTCTGCACGCCCATCTGCGCGCCGCCGGATTGGGCCATGTGTCTGAGATCGTGGACGGCGATGCGCCGCACCGCCCGGCCGGCTGCCCGTTCCAGGCCTGGTCGCTCGGCGAGCTGATCCGCATCGAGCGCCTGCTGGCCTGACCCCAAGGAGAGATCATGCCGAACGACACCGGGTCCGGCCTGCCCAAGCATCTACCCGACACCGCCGAGGGCCGCCGGCTGAGCGCGAGCGCGGCCAAGGGCGGCCCGCATTGGCGGCGCTGGGGTCCCTATCTCAGCGAGCGGCAATGGGGAACGGTGCGCGAGGATTACAGCCCCGGCGGCACTGCCTGGGATTACCTCCCGCACGAGCAGGCGCGCAGCCGCGCCTATCGCTGGGGCGAGGACGGGATCAGCGGGTTCTGCGACGACCGCCAGCTCTGGTGCCTTTCCCTCGCCCTCTGGAACGAGCACGACCCGATCCTGAAGGAGCGGCTGTTCGGCCTCACCAATACCGAGGGCAATCACGGCGAGGACGTGAAGGAGCTCTATTACTATCTCGACGGCGTGCCGACGCATGCCTACATGCGGATGCTCTACAAATATCCGCACGCCGCCTTCCCCTATGAGCGCCTGCTGCAGGAGAATCGCGCGCGCGGCCTCGACCGGCCGGAATTCGAGCTGATCGACACCGGGCTGTTCGACGAGAACCGCTACTTCGACGTCACCATCGAATACGCCAAGGCTGGACCGGACGATGTGCTGATGCGCATCACCGCGATCAATCGCGGGCCGGAGACGGCGGTGCTGCATCTGCTGCCGCAGCTCTGGTCGCGCAATGTGTGGTCGTGGGATGGCAGGAAGACGCGGCCGCGTCTCGCCCGCGAGTCGGACGGTTCGGTGAGCGCGATCCGGCAATCGCTGCCGCCGATGCGGCTTGATGTCGAGGGCGGCGCGGCGTTCCTGTTCTGCGAGAACGACACCAACATGCGGCGCCTCTATGGCGTCGAGGCAGCCGGCCCGTTCAAGGACGGCATCAATGATTTTCTCTTGCACGGCGACCAGGACGCGGTGCGCGCCGATCACGGCACTAAGCTTGCCGTGCATGTCCGGCGGGACATCGCGCCCGGTGCGGCGGCCACGCTCCGCCTCCGCTTCCGCAACGCCATTCCCATCCCCGACGCCGCCGAGGCGTTTGCCGGTTTCGACGCGCTGGTGGCGCGGCGGATCGCCGAGGCCGAAGAATTCTATGCCGTGCTGCAGAAGGACATCCACGATCCGGATGCGCGGCTGGTGCAGCGCCAGGCGCTTGCCGGCATGCTGTGGTCGAAGCAGTTCTACTATATCGACATCCCGACCTGGCTCGATGGCGACCCGGCGCAACCACCGCCGCCGGAATCGCGCAAGCACGGGCGCAACGCGGATTGGCGGCACCTCAACAACGCCGATGTGCTCTCGATGCCGGATACCTGGGAATATCCCTGGTATGCGTCATGGGATCTCGCCTTCCACTGCGTCACCTTCGCGCTGATCGATCCTGCTTTCGCCAAGCATCAGCTCCTGCTGCTGACGCGCGAATGGTACATGCACCCGAACGCGCAGGTGCCGGCCTATGAATGGGCGTTCGGCGACGTCAATCCGCCGGTGCATGCCTGGGCGGCCTGGCGCGTCTACCAAATGGATCGCGCGATGCACGGCGTCGCCGATCGCGGCTTCCTGGTGCGCGTGTTCCACAAGCTGATGCTAAATTTCGTCTGGTGGGTGAACCGCAAGGACGCGGAGGGCCGCAACATCTTCCAGGGCGGCTTCCTCGGCCTTGACAATATCGGCATCTTCGACCGCTCGCGCCCGCTGCCGACCGGCGGGACGATCAACCAGGCGGACGGCACCGCCTGGATGGCGATGTACGCGCTCAACCTGATGCGCATCTCGATCGAGCTCGCGCATGACGACCGCGCCTATGAGGACATCGCGGCGAAATTCTTCGAGCATTTCCTCTACATCGCCGAGGCGATGACCAATATGGGCGGCGACGGCATCGGGCTCTGGGACGAGATCGATCAGTTCTATTACGACATGCTGAACCTGCCGGGCGGCGCGCGCGTGCCGCTCCGCGTGCGCTCGATGGTCGGGCTCATCCCGCTTTTCGCCGTCGAGGTGCTCGACAGCACGAACGAGGCGCGGCTGCCGTATTTCGCGGCGCGGCTGCGCTGGCTGCTCACCCACCGGCCGAAGCTCGCAGCCCTGGTGTCGCGCTGGGACGAGAAGGGCGAGAGCTCGAGCATGCTGCTCTCGCTGCTGCGCGGGCACCGGATGAAGATGCTGCTGCGCCGCGTGCTCGACGAGAGCGAATTCCTCTCCGATAACGGCGTGCGTGCGCTGTCGAAATATCACGAGTTACATCCCTTCATGCTCGATCATGACGGGCAGCATTTCGAGATCGGCTACGTGCCGGGCGAATCGACGAGCGGCGCGTTCGGCGGCAATTCAAACTGGCGCGGGCCGGTCTGGATGCCGGTCAACTACATGCTCGTCGAGGCGTTGCGGGAGTTCCACCAGTATTACGGCGAGGATTTCACCGTCGAATGCCCGGCCGGCTCGGGGCGGCACCTGACGCTCGCCGTGGTCGCCGATGAGCTCGCGCGCCGGCTCACCCGCTTGCTGCTGCGCGGCCCGGACGGGCGGCGGCCGACCATGGGCGACAACCAGATCCTGCAGCAGGACCCGCATTTCCGCGACAATCTGATCTTCTACGAGTATTTTCACGGCGATACCGGCCGCGGTGTCGGCGCCTCGCACCAGACCGGATGGACCGGGCTGCTCGCGCTCCTGCTGCAGCCGGGGACGGAGGCGGGATTGGGCCGCGTGCCCGGCAGCCAGCAACCGATCCCAGCCGCCGGAGGGCAGGGTGCGGCTTAACCCGTGCTATGGTGCTCGCTTGTGGTTTGATCGATAAACGACGAATGGGGGAGCAACCCCAAGGGCTCAGACACCGGGAGAACGCCCCACCATTATGGTTCCGCACATCACGCCCAACGCTCCGCTCGCCCGCTACGCCATGGCCTATGTGCTCGCCGGGGGCCGCGGCAGACGGCTGATGGAACTGACCGACATCCGCGCCAAGCCCGCGGTCTACTTCGGCGGCAAGTCCCGCATCATCGATTTCGCGCTGTCCAACGCGCTGAATTCCGGCATTCGGCGGATCGGGGTCGCGACGCAGTACAAGGCGCACAGCCTGATCCGCCACCTGCAGCGCGGCTGGAATTTCCTCCGCCCCGAGCGCAATGAGAGCTTCGACATCCTGCCGGCCAGCCAGCGCGTCTCGGAGACGCAGTGGTACGCGGGCACCGCGGATGCGGTCTATCAAAACATCGAGATCATCGAGGGGTACGAGCCGCAATACATCGTCGTGCTCGCCGGCGACCATGTCTACAAGATGGACTACGAGCCGATGCTGCAGCTCCATGCCGAGCGCGGCGCGGAGGTGACCGTCGGCTGCATCGAGGTGCCGCGCATGGAGGCGACGGGCTTCGGCGTGATGCATGTCGACAAGGATGACCGGCTGATCTCCTTTCTCGAGAAACCCGCCGATCCGCCCGGCATTCCGGACCAGCAGCATCTCGCGCTGGCGAGCATGGGCATCTACGTGTTCGACACCAAATTCCTGATCGAGGAGTTGCGGCGCGATGCGGCGGATGGCGCGTCGAGCCATGATTTCGGCAAGGACATCATCCCCTACATCGTGCGCCACGGGCATGCGGTCGCGCATCGCTTCTCGCAATCCTGCGTCCGCTCCTCGCCCGAGGCGGAGACGTATTGGCGCGATGTCGGCACCGTCGATGCCTATTGGCAGGCGAATATCGATCTCACCGAGGTGATTCCCGCGCTCGACCTCTACGAGCATAACTGGCCGATCTGGACCTATGCAGAGATCACCGCGCCGGCGAAGTTCGTCCATGAGGAGCCGGGGCGGCGCGGCGCGGCGGTCTCCTCCCTCGTCTCGGGTGGCTGCATCGTCTCCGGCGCCTCGCTGCGCCGTTCCCTGCTGTTCACCGGCGTGCGTGCGCATTCCTATGCCCAGATCGAGAATGCGGTGATCCTGCCCTACGCCGATATCGGCCGCGGCGCCCGGCTGCGCGACGTCGTGCTCGATCGCGGCGTGCGCATCCCGCCCGGGCTGGTGGTGGGCGAGGATCCGGCGCGCGACGCGCAGCGCTTCACCCGCACGGCGAACGGCATCTCGCTCATCACGCAAAGCATGCTCGACCGGCTTTGACGATGCAGATCCTCTCGGTCGTCTCCGAGCTCTATCCGCTCGTCAAGACGGGAGGGCTCGCCGATGTCGCGGGCGCGCTGCCGCCGGCGCTCGCGCGCGAGGGCGCCGCGGTGCGCTCGCTGCTGCCGGGCTATCCCGCGGTGCTCGCGGCGCTCGCCGGGGCGGCATCGGTCGCCGAGGTGCCGGATTTGTTCGGCGGCCCGGCGCGCATCCTCGCTGGCCGGGCGCACGGCCTCGACCTGCTCGCGATCGACGCGCCGCATCTCTACGCGCGCGAGGGGCTTCCCTATACCGGCCCGGACGGCGCGGAATGGCCCGACAACGCCTTCCGCTTCGCGGCCCTCGGCCTGATCGCCGCCCGGATCGGCCGGGGCGAGCTCGGCGATTACCGGCCGGACATCGTGCACGCGCATGACTGGCAGGCGGGGCTGGCGCCGGCCTATCTCTCCTACGGGCCCGGGCCGCGTCCAGGCACGGTGATGACCGTGCACAACCTGGCCTTCCAGGGCCGGTTTCCGCCGCACTTGCTGCCGGCGCTGTTCCTGCCGGGCGGCTCCTACACGATCGAGGGGCTGGAATATTACGGCGGCATCGGCTTCCTGAAGGCCGGGCTGCAGCTCGCCGACCGGATCACCACCGTCTCGCCGAGCTATGCCGCAGAGATCGCCACCGAGCTCGGCGGCATGGGGCTCGGCGGGCTGCTGCGCGCCCGCCGCCCGGCGCTTTCCGGCATCCTGAACGGGATCGACGAGACGGTGTGGAACCCCGCCACCGACGAGCACCTCGCCGCCCGCTACGATGCGCGGCATCTCGAGACGCGCGGGATGAACAAGGCGGCGCTGCAATCCCGCCTCGGCCTCGACCCAGTGCCCGATGCCCTGCTGCTCGGCGTGGTCGGCCGGCTCACCTGGCAGAAGGGCATGGATTTGCTGCTCGATGCGCTGGAGGAGGCGGTGGTCGCGCCCGCCGGCATCCAGCTCGCGCTGCTCGGCGCCGGTGATCCGGCGCAGGAATCCGCGTTCCGCGCCGCCGCCGCCGCGCATCCCGGCCGCATCGGCGTCGAGATCGGCTATGACGAGGCGCTCGCGCATCTCATCCAGGGCGGCTGCGACGCACTGCTGGTGCCGTCGCGCTTCGAGCCCTGCGGCCTCACCCAGCTCTGCGCGCTGCGCTACGGCACAGTGCCGGTGGTGGCGCGGGTCGGCGGCCTGGCCGACAGCGTGATCGACGCCAACGAGATGGCGCTTGCCGCCGGCGTCGCCACCGGGCTGCAATTCCCGCCCGGCACGCGCGACGGGTTGGCCGCCGCGGTCGCCAGGACGAGGGCACTTTGGCAGGACCGCGGCGCCTGGCCGCGCCTGCAGCGCAACGGCATGGCGTCCGATGTGAGCTGGACCGTGGCGGCCAGGCGCTACGTCGCGCTCTACCGCGAAATCCTCGAAAGCACGCCGCGATGATCGACCCCGCCACCGACCGCGTACGGCGTGTTCAAGATGCTGGGCGAGACGATGCTCCGCACTTACCCGAGCGGCGGACGGTGCTCGGCTACACGCCGGTCGATAATGCGGAGACGCATGCCGAGCGGTTGCGCTCACTCGGTTTCGATGTCGGCGGCGAGTGGGAATACCAGCACCATGGCGGCGTGTTCGCGGCGCGCGGCGAGATGCCGGACGGGATTTCCGACGATTCTTGAAAGGACGGATTGATGCCCGATATTACGCTTTGGGGCTTCGACGGCTCCACCTATGTGCGCACCGTCAAGATGCTGTTGGCGGAGAAAGGCGTCACCGGATTCAGGCAGGAGCAGCTCAACGTGCTGGCCGGCGATCCAAAGCAGCCCGCGCATCTGAAACGCCATCCGTTCGGCAAGGTGCCGGTGCTCGACCATGGCGGGACGCGGATCCTCGAGACCTCGGCGATCACCCGCTACCTCAACGACGTGCTGCCTGGACCATCGCTCATCCCCGCCACCCCCGCCGATCGCGCGCGAATGGACATGGTCATCGGCCTCGTCGATTCCTACGGGTACGGCGGGCTGTTGGGCGGGGTCGCCGCCTATCATCTCTTCCCCGATTTCGTCGGCGGCAAGAATGATGCGTCGCGCCAGGCCGGCATCGAGACCGGCCGGAAGATGCTCGAATTCGCGATGCAAACGCGTGGATCGTCACCTTTCGTCGCCGGCGAGCTGAGCCTCGCGGATCTCTATCTCGCGCCGATCCTGTTCTACGTCTCGCTCACCCCGGACAAGGAGGCGGTGTTCGGCGTCGAGGGCCTCGCGGAGTGGTGGGCGCGCATCGAGGCGCTGCCGAGCTACCAGGGCACCGAGCCGAAATTCGGCTGAACTTTTCGACCCATCAGCCAGACTGTCGGAACAGCCAGCCTCGCAGAGAAGCCAGCGTGTCAGAACAAGCCGTATACGCTGCCATCCTCCGCGAGCCCGATCGCGGAGGCCGCCGGATGGCGCGGCAGGCCAGGCATCGTCATGACATCGCCGCAGATCGCGACGACGAAGCCGGCGCCGGCGGAGAGCCGCGCCTCGCGGACCGGCAGCACATGCCCTTCCGGCGCGCCGAGCGCCGAGGGATCCGCGCTGAAACTATACTGCGTCTTGGCGACGCAGACCGGCAGGCCCGGATGCGTCTCGTCGAATCCGGCCAGCCGGCGCGACACGTTCGGCGGCACCGACACCTCCGCCGCGCGATAAATCTCGCGCGCGATCACCCGCAGCTTCTCCTCAAGCGGGAGCGCCAGATCGTAGAGCGGCCGGAAACTCGCGCTGCTCTCCTGGAGCGTGGCGAGCACGGCGCGCGCCAGGCCTTCCGCGCCGGCGGCCCCATCCGCCCAGTGCGTGCACAGCACCGCCTCGACACCCTGCGCCGCCATCGCCTCCCGTACGGCGGCGAGCTCCGCCTCCGTATCCGACGAGAAGCGGTTGATGCCGACCACGACGGGCACGCCGAATTTCCGCACGTTCTCGACATGGCGCGCCAGATTGACGATGCCGCGCCGCACCGCCGCGACATCCTCCGCGCCGAGCGCCGATTTCGCCACGCCGCCATGCATCTTGAGCGCCCGCACGGTCGCCACCATCACCGCGGCGGCGGGCGCGAGACCGGCCGAGCGGCACTTGATGTCAAAGAATTTCTCGGCCCCGAGATCGGCGCCGAAGCCGGCCTCGGTCACCACGACATCGGACAGCTTGAGCGCGAGCCGCGTCGCCATCACCGAGTTGCAGCCATGCGCGATATTGGCGAAAGGGCCGCCATGCACGAGCGCCGGCGAGCCCGCCAGCGTCTGCACCAGATTGGGCATCAGCGCGTCGCGCAGCAGCGCCGCCATCGCGCCATCCGCTTGCAAGGCCGACGCGGTCACCACGCCGTCGCGTCCGCGGCCGATCTCGATCCTGCCGAGCCTGGCCTGCAGATCGGCGAGATCGCGCGCCAGGCAGAACACCGCCATCACCTCCGAGGCGACGGTGATATCGAACCCGTCCTCGCGCGCCGCACCGTTCGCGCCGCCGCCTAGCCCGACCACGAGCCCACGCAGCGCCCGGTCGTTCATGTCGAGCGCGCGACGCCAGGTGATCCGGCGCGGATCGATGCCGAGCGCATTGCCCCAGAAAATGTGATTGTCGATCAGCGCGGCGAGCAGGTTGTTCGCCGTGGTGATCGCGTGGAAATCGCCGGTGAAATGCAGGTTGATCTCGTCCATCGGCGCCACCTGCGCGCGGCCGCCCCCGGCCGCGCCGCCTTTCATGCCGAAGCTCGGCCCGAGCGAAGGCTCGCGCAGGCAGATCATGGTGCGCGTGCCGATCGCGTTCAGCGCATCGCCGAGCCCGACCGTCGTCGTCGTCTTCCCCTCGCCCGCGGGCGTCGGGCTGATGCCGGTCACGAGCACCAGCTTCCCGTCCGGCCGGTCCGCGACTCCATTGATGAAATCGAAACCGATCTTCGCCTTGAACCGCCCGTAAGGCTCGAGCGTATCTGCCGGAATCCCGGCCTTCGCCGCAATCTCCGCGATCGGCCGCAGCCTGGTGGCGCGCGCGATCTCCAGATCGCTCTGCATCACGCCGCCCGTGCGCCGCGCAGCCCCATCTCCTCGAGCGCCTCACCCATCTTGCCGACCGCATCGCGCATGTCGGCGGGCGTCACCGCGCCGATGCAGCCGACGCGGAAGCTCGGGAATGTCATGTTGTGGAAATTGCTGATCAGCACGCCGCGCGCTTTCAGCGCATCGACGAAGCGCAGCAGATTCCAGTCCGGGCTTTCCGGCGCGCGGACATTGACGATGATCGGTCCCTGCACCGTGAGCGGCAGGCAGGCGCCGAGCCCGAGCGCGGGCAGCGCGTCATACAGCGTGCGCATGTTCGCCGTGTAGCGCGCGAGCCGCGTCTCGCGCCCCTCTGCCGCGTGCAGCGCGAGCGCGCGGTCGAAGGCGGCGAGCACCTGGGCGGCCGGGGTGAAACGGAACGAGCCCGGGCTTCGGCGCTGCATGTCGAAAACATCCGCGAGGTCGAGCGACCAGCTTCCCGCCTGTCCGATGCACGCCTCGAGCCGCGCCACCGGACAGACGGCGAAGGCCAGGCCGGGCATGCCCTCGATGCATTTGTTCGAGGTGAACACCACGGCATCCACCGCGGGGAGCGCCGCGATGTCGAGCGGCAGCGCGCCGAAGGCGGAGACCGCATCGACGATCGCGCGCCGGCCAAGCGCGCCGACCCGGGCCGCGAGCGCGGGGACGTCATGGATGATGCCGGTGCCGGTCTCGCTGTAGACCAGGCCGACATGCGAGATCGACGGATCGGCCTCGAGTGCCGCGGCCACCGCCTCGACATCGGCCGGGCGATCGAGCGGCAGCGGCAGCACCACGGGCTCCCGCCCCGCCTCGCGCGCGAGGCGCACCATCCGCTCGGCATAGGCGCCGACGCCCGGCACCAGGATCCGGCCGCCCGCGGGCAAGAAGGTGCGGACCGCCGCCTCCACCGCGAAATGCCCGCAGCCTTGCAGCGCGAGCGCCGCATGCGCGCCGGCCACGCCGCCCGCCAGCGCGCGCACCCGTTCGGCGACGCGCGCATAGACGGCGCGAAATTCGTTGTCCCAGGGCGCGATGTCCTGCGCCATCGCGGCGCGCACATCGGGATGGGTGGTGACGGGGCCCGGAATCAGCAGCAGCATGATGGCCATTCCTCCTGTCGCGGAGGACTCGCACGCGGCGGGCGGGAGATCCACCCCTCCCTGGCCCTTGTCGGCCCTCGCCGGGACTCGCTGCACGCAGAACCGGGATGCGTTATCATCGGCCGCCATGGTGATGCCGTTCACGTTCCCGGACTGGGTTCCCTCCTGGCTCGCGCTCCTGCTCGTCGCGCTCGGCGCCCTGATCGCGCTGGCCTATCTCGGCCTTCCCTTCGCGGTCTATGGCGTGAAGGGAAGGCTCGCCGCGCTCGAAGCCCGGCTCGACGAGATCCAGGGCGAGATCCGCAGCCTGGCGCTGCGCCTGCCCGAGCGGCATGACGGACTGCACACCGAGTTCGAGCCGCACGATGCGGACCCATACGAGACGCCGGCGATCGAACGCGCCCGGACCCGCGGCGCGCCGCCACCCGATGCGCCGCCGCGCCGCCCGGCCGTCATTCGTCCGCCCATCCCGCCCGCCCGCTACGAGGTGGACGAGTTGCCCGAACCGCCCGGCCTGCGGGCGCCGCGCCGGGCGGAGGGGGATGAGCGGCGCATCGTGCGGCCGCGCACCGAACCGCGTTTCGACCCGCGAACCGGACGGTAGCTGGGGCAGAACGCGGCGCTTGCCGCTGCATCGCCTTCATGCGATGCGGATTGCGGAATAAGGAGCTCGGCCATGCGGGTCAGCGTCGTGCAGATGAATCCCGGCCCCGAAAAGGCGTCGAACATCGCTCAGGCGCGCGCGCTGATCGACGGCGCCATCGCCGAGGACCGGCCCGACATCGTGAGCCTGCCCGAGGTTTGGAGCAGTCTCGGCGGCGACCGGGCCAGCAAGTTCGCCGAGGCCGAGACGCTGCCGCCGCGCGGCGCCAACGAGCCGGGCGGACCGGCCTTTGAATTCCTGCGGGGCATCGCGCGCGACCGCCGCATCCATGTGCATGGCGGCTCGATCGTCGAGCGCGAGGGCGAGCGACTGTTCAACACGACGGTGGTGTTCGGCCCGACCGGGGACGAGCTCGCGCGCTACCGGAAGATCCACCTGTTCGACATCGTCACGCCGGACGGCACCGGCTACCGCGAGAGCGCCACCTTCGGCAGCGGCGACACGGTCGTGACCTACGAGGCGAACGGCATGAAGGTGGGATGCGCGATCTGCTATGATGTGCGCTTCCCCGAGCTGTTCCTGGCCCTCCGTCGTGCCAGGGCCGAGCTCATCTTCTTGCCCGCCGCCTTCACCCAGCAGACTGGCCGCGACCATTGGGAGCCGCTGATCCGCGCCCGGGCGATCGAGACGCAATGCTGGATGGCCGCCCCCGCGACCTGGGGCAAGCATCTCGACAAGGGCGCGCCCCGCTTCACCTACGGGCACTCCATGGTGGTCGATCCGTGGGGCCATGTGGTCGCGCGGGTCTCGGACGGTACCGGCTGGGCGACGTCGCGGATTGACCCCGCCCTTACCGCCCGCGTGCGGCGGGACATGCCGGTGCTCGATCATCGGCGGCTCGTCTGACCACGATCGTCACCTCGGGGATGGCGAGCGACGCTGCCAGCGGCCTGCTGCCGCACGCCTCGCGCATCGCCTTCCGCGCCGCTCCCTCCGATCTCGCCTCCGAAAGCCGGAACCGGTTGGTCAACCGGTACGGCGAGGCGCCGATCGACGAGGCGGAGGTGGTGGTCTGTCTCGGCGGCGACGGGTTCATGCTGGAAACGCTGCACGCGATGCTCGACCGCGAGCTGCCGGTCTACGGGATGAATTGCGGCTCGGTCGGCTTTCTGATGAACGCCTATAGCGAGGAGGATCTGCCGCAGCGCCTGGTCCGCGCCCAGGCGGCGCAGCTCCACCCGCTGCGCATGCATGCGATCACTGCCGAGGGCGGGGTCGAGGAGGCGCTGGCGCTGAACGAGGTGTCGCTGCTCCGCCAGCGCGGCCAGACGGCGAAAATCCGCATCTCGGTGGACGGCCGGGTGCGGCTGGCCGAGTTGATGTGCGACGGCGTGCTCGTCGCCACCCCGGCCGGCTCAACCGCCTACAACCTTTCCGCGCATGGGCCGATCGTGCCGCTCTCCGCGAACCTGCTGCCGCTGACCCCGATCAGCGCTTTCCGGCCCCGCCGCTGGCGCGGCGCGCTGCTGCCGAGCTCCGCCGACGTGCTGTTCGAGGTGCTGGAAGGCGACAAGCGTCCGGTCGCCGCGGTCGCGGATTCAACCGAGGTGCGCAACGTGATCTCCGTCGCGGTCGGCGAGGATCGCTCGATCGCGGTAACGATCCTGTTCGACCCGGATCAGGGGTTGTCGGAGCGGATTATCGCGGAGCAGTTCACGGTTTGAGTTGAAGGCCAGGGGCGCTGCCCCTGGACTCCGCCAAGGGCAGTCGCCCTTGGAACCCAGCTGACGCTTCGCGCGGAGCGTGATAATGGGGTCTGGGGTCTTTGCGGCCCAGCGGTGTCCAAGGGGCAGAGCCCCCGGCCTTGCTTTTGCTCCTTCTTCCCCAAACTCAGGCCGCGGTCAGCGCCCGGGCCGGCATGGCGCTGGCGAGGGCCGGCATCGCCAGCGGTGCGGCGGGTGCGGCGGCGATGCCGTCGCGGATCATGTAGCCGCGGCCCCAGACGGTGCCGATCAGCGAGCCGGCGCCGGCCTGGGCCAGCTTCTTGCGCAGCTTGCAGATGAACACGTCGATGATCTTCATCTCCGGCTCGTCCATGCCGCCATAGAGATGGTTGAGGAAGGTTTCTTTCGTCAGCACCATGCCCTTGCGGAGCACGAGCAGCTCGAGGATCGAGAATTCCTTGCCGGTGAGATGC
Organism: Acetobacteraceae bacterium; assembly: GCA_965276665.1. GTDB lineage: Bacteria > Pseudomonadota > Alphaproteobacteria > Acetobacterales > Acetobacteraceae > CAWGJC01. The sequence continues at coordinate 4,925,226 of OZ255620.1, read as the reverse complement.
ACGTCGGCGTCGCCGACACGCACTTCGCGGCTGTCGAGGTTCAGGGTCAGGTCGCCGATGCGCAGGACCGGCTGGCTGAATCCCTTGCTGCGGCGGATCACCGCCTGCATCCGCGCGACCAGTTCGGCCTTGTCGAAAGGCTTGGTCAGGAATTCGTCGGCACCCATCGCGAAGGCCTTCACCTTGGCCTGCGGTCGGGTGAGGCCGGAGAGGATCATCACCGGCGTGTCCATGCGCGAGGCCCGCATCCGGCGGAGCACCTCGTAGCCGTCGGTGTCCGGCAGCATCAGGTCGAGCACGACGATGTCGTAATCGTAATGCCGGGCCAGCTCCAGGGCCTCTTCACCGGTATCGGCGCGGTCGACCACGGCACCGCTGGATTTCAGCGTCAGAGCGATGCCGCGGGCGGTGGTGACGTCGTCTTCTACGAGCAGGACACGCATTGGGTTTTTCCCTCTCAATCGGTGACATAGATTTACCACCATAGCGTGTATACGTCTACAAAATTTTCACCTTATGGATGCATTTTTCGCGTGGAAGGACGCTCTACAACGTGATTTCACAACCCGTTTGGCAGGTTTACGGACCTAGGGATAATCTCTCAAAATGAGACACACCTCTCTGCCCGAGCGCCTCGCATCGGCGCGCCAGACGCTCGCCGCCCTGCCACCGCTGGCGCTTGGCGGTGAGGTGGCCTCCGTCTCGGGGCTGTCGATCGAGGTGGTCGGGCTTTCGCAGCATCTCTCAGTGGGTGATCGCCTTGAGGTGATCGCCCGCGACGGACGGATGGTACAGGCGGAGATCGTCGGCTTCCGGTCGGACCGCGCCTGCGCGATGGTGTTCGGGGCGGTCGACGGTCTGGGCCCGGGTGCGGCCGCCGATCTCGCCGGCATGCAAGGCGGGCGTCTCGCGGTCAGCGAGGGCTGGCTCGGCCGCGTGGTGGACCCGGTCGGCCGGCCAATGGACGGCCGCGGCGCGCTGCCGCGCGGGCCGGTGCCGCGGCCGGTGCGCGCCGACCCGCCGGAGGCGACCCTGCGCGCGCGGCTCGGGCCGCGCATCGATCTCGGGGTCAGGGTGCTCAACGCCTTCGCGACCTGCCGCCAGGGCCAGCGCCTCGGCCTGTTCGCGGGGTCGGGCGTCGGCAAATCGACGCTGCTCTCGATGCTCGCGCGCCAGACCGATTGCGACGTCGCCGTGCTCTCGCTGGTCGGCGAACGCGGCCGCGAGGTGCGCGAGTTCATCGAGGACGATCTCGGGCCGGAGGGCCTCGCCCGCTCCGTCGTCGTGATCGCGACCTCGGACACTGCCCCCTTGATGCGGCGGGAAGCCGGGTACGCCGCGATGACGATCGCCGAGCATTTCCGCGACCAGGGCAAATCCGTGCTGCTGATGATGGACAGCGTCACCCGATTCTGCGCCGCGCTGCGCGAGATCGGGCTTTCCGCGGGCGAGCCGCCGGCGACACGCGGCTACCCGCCGAGCGTGTTCGCCGAGTTGCCCCGCCTGCTGGAGCGCGCCGGTCCGGGTCCGGTGCTGCCGGACGGGCGGGCCGGGCATATCACCGCTCTGTTCACCGTTCTCGTCGAGGGCGACGACCATAACGAGCCGGTTGCCGATGCGGTGCGCGGCATTCTCGATGGCCATGTGATTCTCGACCGCCGGATCGGCGAGGGCGGCCGATATCCGGCGGTCGACGTGCTGCGCACGCTGTCGCGCTCGGTGCCGGGCTGCCTCGACGAGACCGAGCGGGCGCTGACGCTCCGGGCGCGGGCGATCCTGGCCCTGCATGCCGAGATGGCCGATCTGGTCCGGCTCGGAGCCTACCGCGCCGGCTCCGACCCGAAAGTCGACGAGGCGGTGAAGCTGGCGCTGCGTATCGAAGCGGTGCTGCGCCAGGGGCGGCATGAGGCGACCAATCTCGAGATCAGCTTCGCGCGCCTGCGCGAGGCGATGGAGGGCTGAGCATGGCGCATGATTCGCTGCCCGCATTGCTGAAGTTGCGGGAGATGACGGTGGAGGGAGCACGGCGGGATTTTGCCGAGTGCCTTGCGGTCGAGGATCGGGCGGCGCAGGAGGCGGCCGCGGCCGATCAAGCCATCGCGCGCGAGACCGTGGCAGCGACCGATTTGGCGACGGAGGATGCGGATGTCGAGGCGTTCGCCGCCTGGCTGCCGGGCGCGCGGCGGCGCGCGGCGGAGGCGCGTGCGGCGCAGGAGCGCGCCGGCGTGGCGACGGCGGAAGCCCGCGCCGCGCTCGCGCAAGCCCGCGCCGGAGTCGAGGCGGTCGAGAAGCTGATCGAGAAGAAGCGCGACGAACGGGAGACCGAGCGCGCCCGCAAGGTCCAGGCCGAGCTCGACGAGGCCGGCTTGCGCCGGCACCGCACCCTCACCCGTTAGGGAATCGTCCGAACGCGCTGGCCAAACGCGCCTCATCCGAAGGCGTCCTGGCGCAGTTTTCACTGGCGGCGTCCTTGCGCCGGAACGCAGGCTCTGCCGAAGGGCCGCCGCCGCTGCTCGAGTATCCGGCCGTCCGGACCGCAAGGGGCGCCGCCGGATAGGCTGACGCTGGCCTTTTCTTAGAGCCCGTTTGAGAATGCTCCGCGCCGGTTATCGAAAGCCACGCCGGATGACTCGGCCGACCGCGGCTATGACAGCGCAGCGTTCCGGCAGGCCCTGACCGACGAGGGCATCGAGCCCTGCATCCCGTCGACCAAAAGCCGAAAAATCCCCCTTCGCCTACGACAAGGCCCACTACCGCCAACGCCACAAGATCGAGAACCTCTTTTCCAAGCTCAAGGATTGGCGCCGCATCGCCACCCGCTACGATCGATGCGCCCACACCTTCTTCTCGGCCATCTGCATCGCCGCAACCATCATCTCTTGGATCATCAATGAGTCCTGAGCCTAGGCTGCCAGCTGGCATGATTTCCGAGCACCGGAGTGAATGGCCGTCTCGGCCGTGAACACCGGAGCACCGGGAAAATGCGTCAGACGACGCCAGACCGCGTTTACGAACAGGCTTTACAGGCCGCCCCCCTTTGCGAAGAAGCGGCTCCAGGCCCGCACGCAGAACCCGACCGGCTTCGGCAGCGGCGTGCGCAGAAAGGCGATCTTCCGCACCGGGCTCTGCACGTGCCATTCGGCACGGCTGCCGGCGGGGAAGAACACCATGTCGCCAGCGCGCACCTGCCGGGTTCCCTGCTGGTCGGTGATCGTGACCTCACCTTCGATGAGATGGATCGTCTCGTCCGACGCGTAGTGCCAATTGAACCGGCCCGGCGTGCAATCCCATACGACCGTGCGCGCCGTGCGGTCCTTGCTGACGGCAAGGGTCTGACAGCGGGCCCTCGGCGCGCCTTCCAACACCCAGCTCGGCTCGATCGGCGCCGCGTTCAGGCCAACATCCGTGGAGGAGACAACGATGGGAGACATGGCGGACATGTAAACTTTCCGGTTCTGTTACATGACGAAATAACCGGAATGGCGCGTTTGTAACATTGCTCGTCCGGATAGGGATACTTCCGGATAAAACGTTCTCATGCAGGCCGTGCTGTGCCCGGAATGGCTCGGACGGCCTACCTCCCTTGCCGCGCCCCGCCCCACGTGGTGAATTCCGCCGCCCCTGAACCGGAGCCCTCCTGCGTGCGCATTGCGATGATCGGCGGCGGCTATGTTGGCCTCGTCTCCGCCGCCTGTTTCGCCGATTTCGGCGTCGAGGTGGCGGTGGTCGAGACCGATCCCGCGAAGCTCTCGGCCCTGCAGGCGGGCCGCATCCCGATCTACGAGCCGGGACTCGACCGGTTGGTGGCGGAGAATGCGGCGGCCGGGCGGCTGCGCTTCGGCGGTGACCTGCGCGACGCGGTGCAGGGCGCGGAGGCGGTGTTCATCGCCGTCGGCACGCCGTCGCGCCGGGGCGACGGCCATGCCGATTTGACCTACGTCCATGCCGCCGCCGAGCAGGTCGCGCATGCGCTGACCGATTATGCGGTCATCATCACCAAATCGACCGTTCCGGTCGGCACCGGGCGGCGGATCGGCGAGATCGTGCGCGCGGCGCGGCCGGATCTCGAATTCGACATCGCCTCGAACCCGGAATTCCTGCGCGAGGGCAGCGCGATCGGCGATTTCATGCGCCCGGACCGCGTGGTGATCGGCACCGCCAGCGACCGGGCGCGCGAGGTTCTGCGCCGGCTCTACCGGCCGCTCTACCTGATCGAGACGCCGATCGTCTTTACCGCCATCGAGACCGCCGAGCTCATCAAATACGCCGCCAATTCCTTCCTGGCGATGAAGGTGACGTTCATCAACGAGATGGCGGATCTCTGCGAGCGCGTCGGCGCCGATGTGCACGATGTCGCGCGCGGCATCGGGCTCGACGGACGGATCGGGCGGAAATTCCTCCATCCCGGCCCGGGCTTCGGCGGCTCGTGCTTCCCGAAGGATACGCTCGCGCTGATGCGGATCGCGCAGGATGCCGGCGCGCCATCGCGACTGGTCGAGAACGTGGTCGCGGTGAACGAGGCGCGGATGGCCGGCATGGCGGACCGCGTCATCGCGGCCTGCGGCGGCTCGGTGCGGGACAAGGTGATCGCGGTGCTCGGCCTCACCTTCAAGCCGGAAACCGACGACATGCGCGATTCCGCCGCCGTGCCGATCATCCGCCGCCTGGTTGCCGAAGGGGCGGCAATCCGCGCCTTCGACCCGGCCGGGATGGAGCAGGCGCGCCCGCTGCTGCCCGATGAGGTGATCTATTGCGCCGATGCGCCAGAGGCGATGCGCGGCGCGGATGCTGTGGTGCTCGTCACCGAATGGAACGATTTCCGCGCGCTCTCGCCAGCGGCGCTGCAGGGCGCGATGCGCGGCCGGGTCGTCGTCGATCTCCGCAACGTCTATGATCCGGTGGCGATGCGGCAGGCCGGCATCTCCTATCATTCGATCGGGCGGCCGCCCGTCTAGGCAGAAGCGCCGCCATGCTGCGTCTTTCCGTGCTCGACCAGTCCCCGATCGTGAGCGGCATGTCGCCGGATGCCGCGATCCGCGAGAGCCTGGCGCTGGCCCGGCATTGCGAGACGCTCGGCTATCATCGCTACTGGGTGGCCGAGCACCATAATTCGGGTTCGATCGCCGGCTCGGCGCCCGAGGTGCTGATCGCCGCGATCGCGGCCACCACCACCCGCATCCGGGTGGGCAGCGCCGGGGTGATGCTGCCGCATTACGCGACGCTGAAGGTCGCCGAGCAATTCCGAGTGCTGGAGGCGATCGCGCCCGGGCGGATCGATCTCGGGCTGGGACGCGCGCCGGGGTCCGACGGGCTGACCGCCTATGCGCTCAACCCGAACGCCGCCACCGCGGCGGACCAGTTCCCCGCCCAGGTGCGCGACCTGATCGCCTGGCTCGGTGGCAGGAAGCTCGCCGACAATCATCCGTTCCGCGACATCGTGGCTGCGCCCGCGGGTCCTGGCGAGCCTGAAATTTGGATTCTCGGCAGCTCGGATTACGGCGCGCAGGTCGCCGCCTATTTCGGGCTGCCCTATTGCTTTGCGCATTTCATCACCGACGGTCAGGGCGCCGCGGAGGCGATCAGCCTGTACCGCGATACTTACCGGCCGAGCGCCGCGCATGCCGCGCCGGAACCCGCGCTCACCGTATGGGCGCTGGCGGCGGAGAGCACGGCGGAGGCGGAACGCCTCTACGGCTCGCGCGCGCTGGCCCGACTATGGCGGGATCGCGGAAAATACGCGCCCTTGCCCACGCCCGAGGAGGTCTCCTCGTTCGACGCGACGCCGGCGGAGCAGGCCAAGCGCGACCGGCAGCGGGAACGGGCGATCATCGGCACGGCCGAGGCCGTCGCGGAGAAGCTGCGCGCGCTGGCGGCGGCATTCGGCGTCGAGGAGATCGCGGTGCTGACCGCGACACACGACCAGATGGCGCGCCGCCGCTCCTACGCGCTTCTCGCGGAGGCGTTCGGCTTAGGGTGAAACCGGATCGGAACCGCCGGAACTGGTGGACAGCGGACCTTGGCCGGCTTGCGAGATGATCGATCCAGTCCCTTGCCACGTTGGGCGAGACCGCAGACGAGGTAGAACTGCACTTATCACCGAATGCGGAGCCTTCACCATGAGCGTCTGGCGCATCGCATGAGCCGGTTCTGGAGCCGGCTGGTGCACGACCTGCACCCATATGTGCCGGGCGAGCAGCCCGGCGCGCCGGATGTGGTCAAGCTCAACACGAATGAGAGCCCTTTCGAACCGTCTCCGCACGTTCTGGACGCAATCCGTGCCGAATCCGCCGAGACGCTGCGCCTTTACCCGGACCCGGAGGCGACCGGCTTGCGGCATGCCCTGGCCAGCTATCACGGCGTCCGGCCTGATCAGGTCTTTGTCGGCAACGGCTCGGATGAGGTACTTGCGCATTCGTTTGTCGCTCTGCTCAATCAGAACGCGCCGCTTCTCTTCCCCGATATCACATACGGCTTCTACCCCGCGTATTGCCGCCTGTTCGGCATTCATTCGGACGCGGTCCCGCTCGACGCATCTTTGCACATCCGCATCGCAGATTACTCGCGGCCCGGCGGAGCCATCATCGTTCCGAATCCGAATGCTCCCACCGGCATCGCGCTGAGCCGGGCAGAGATCGCGGCGCTGTTGGCCTCGCATCCTGAGCAGCCCGTCATCGTGGACGAGGCCTATGTCGACTTCGGCGCAGAAACCGCCATCCCCTTGGTTTCTTCCTATCCAAACCTGCTCGTGGTCCAAACCATGTCGAAGTCGCGAGCCCTGGCCGGCTTGCGCGTTGGCTACGCGATCGGTGATGCCGGGCTGATTGAGGCGCTGATCCGAGTCAAGGACAGCTTCAATTCCTACCCGCTCGGCCGCCTGGCCCAGGCCGGTGCGATCGCCGCCTTGGAGGACGAGGCGCATTTCCAGCGTACCCGTTCCATGGTGATGGAAGAAAGGGCCCGCATGACCCGGGAACTGTCGCGGCTCGGTTTCGATGTGCTGCCTTCGGCAGCAAACTTCGTCTTCGCACGCCACCCGGCCCATGGCGGCGCCGAGCTGGCTGCGGCACTTCGCGAGCGGCAGGTGCTGGTTCGGCATTTCGCCGCGCCGCGGATCGCCGAGTATCTCCGAATAACCGTGGGGAAAAGCGGTGAAACGGAGCGACTGCTCGCAGCCATAGTCCATAGCCTGGAATGTTGACCTCTAAGCTGATTTTCAGTCGACCTGGTCCAATTCGTGTCGCAGCCGTGATTTCCCGCCGCTATGGCATAGCTCCTGAAGAGCTCCTTTGGATCGAACCGGCGGCTCTCGGTTGGGTTTTCACCCTAGCGGCGCGAGCGCTGTACGCGCCAGATCTGGACGCGGAAGGCGATCCAGGCCACGACCAGGGCGACCGCGATCACCGGCAGCAGCATCAGCGCCACCCAGAGCGCGAGGGCGGCGCCGGCGATCGCCGCGGCGCCCAGGGCCAGCATGCCGGCGATCAGCCCGATCCGCACCGGCCAGGGGATCGCCGGGCCCGGCCGACGCGGATTGCGCGGCGCGAAGCTACCATCGGGGCGAAGATCGAGGGTCGGTGCGGGTGGCCGCCCAGGGTAGGGCGAGCCAGGGTTCGTCCTACCAGGTCGGGGCGAGCTGGGGCGCGGGGAGTAAGCCATGTCTGGGACGTGGGCCCCGTGCCTCGATCTCGTCAAGTTGGCCAGGGCGGCTTGACCAGGGCGGCTTGACCTCTGCGGCCTCGCGCGGTGGCGGCCTCGGCCGGCCAGTGCCATACAGGCGGAATAGTAGGGAGGCCGGCCGGCGGATGATCGGCGTCGATTGGGGCACTACGAGTTTCCGGGCGTTCCGGCTCGGCGCGGATGGCGCGGTGCAGGCCAGGCGCAGCGGCAAGCGGGGCATTCTCGCGGTGGAGGGGGATTTCGCCGCGGCGCTGCGCGAGGAGGTCGGCCCCTGGCTCGCACAGGGCGAGGATCGCGTGCTGCTCGCCGGCATGATCGGCAGCCGCCAGGGCTGGGTGGAGGCACCCTATCTCCCCTGCCCCGCCGGGATCGAGGAGCTCGCCACCGGCCTCACCGCAATTCCCTTCGAGGGCGCGGTGATCCGCCTGGTGCCGGGCATCGCCGGCTCGGACGAATCGGACGTGCCCGAGGTGATGCGCGGCGAGGAGACGCAGATCGCCGGCATGCTGGATGCGGTCGGCGAATCCGGGCTGCTTTGCCTGCCCGGCAGCCATTCCAAATGGGTGCGGATCGAACGGGCGCGTATCGCCGGCTACGCCACGCATCTCACCGGCGAAGCCTATGCGGCGCTTGCCGGTCACACCATCCTCGGCCGGATGATGCGCGAGGGGCCGACCGATCTGCCTGCCTTCGATCGCGGCCTCGCCCGCGCCGCCCAGCCGGGCGGCCTGCTGCATCATCTGTTCGGAGTGCGCACGCTCGGCCTCGCCGGCCGGCTCGGCGAGAGCGAATCCGGCTCCTACCTGTCCGGCCTGCTGATCGGCCACGAGATCCGCGCCGCGCTCACCGGCCCCGCGCCCGCAAATCCGGCGCGCGTGCATCTGATCGGAGCGGCGCCGCTTTGCGCGCTCTATGCGCGGGCGATCGCCTCGGTGGGCGGGACCGCCATCATCGGCGACGAGGACGCCGCCGCGCGCGGGCTCGCCCGCATCGGGAGGGATGTGAATTGGAGCTGAAGGATTACCTCGATCGCTGCCCACTGGTCGCCATCCTGCGCGGCGTGCGGCCGGAGGAGGCGGAAAGCGTCGGCGAGGCGCTGGAAGAGGCGGGCGTCGTCGTCATCGAGGTGCCGTTCAACTCGCCCGAGCCGCTGCGCAGCATCGAACGCCTGGCTAGGCGGTTTGGCGAAAGGTTGCTGATCGGCGCCGGCACGCTGATGCGCCCGGAGCAGGCGGCGGATGTCGCCTCCGCCGGCGGCCGGCTCGCGGTCACGCCGCATGCAGCCCCCGAGATCGTGCGCGCGGCCAAGACGGGGGGGATGCTCGCGGTTCCCGGCTTCTTCACCCCGGCGGAAGCGTTCTCGCTGCTCGAGGCGGGGGCGGACGCGTTGAAACTGTTTCCCGCCGAGGCGGCGAGCCCGGCGGTGGTAAGGGCGCTGCTCGCCGTGCTGCCGAAGGGCACGATGCTGCTGCCGGTGGGCGGGATGGAAGCCGGCACGTTCGGACCCTGGCGCGCGGCCGGCGCCAGCGGCTTCGGCATCGGCTCGTCGATCTACAAAGCCGGCGACGACGCGACGACCGTCGGCGACAAGGCGCGCCGCCTCGTCGCCGCCCTCGCCGAGGCCTAACCCCCGAACCGGCGCTTTCGGCCGCGCACCGATCTCCGCGCGCTTCCGTTGCACGCGGATCCACGATGTGCGTAACTCGCACTTTGAGAGACGCCGCGCAGACGGCGCGGCGCGGGAGGAAGCGACGGAGCGACGATCCGCGCCTTTCCGAACCGGCGAAACGAAAGGAATGGTCGGAACATGGCGCAGGTTTCTGTCCGCAAGGTCGTCAAGGAATACGAAGGCGGCGTCCAGGCGGTGAAGGGCATCGATCTCGAGATCGCTGACCAGGAGTTCGTGGTGCTCGTCGGGCCGTCGGGCTGCGGCAAATCAACCACGCTCCGCATGATCGCCGGGCTCGAGGAGATCAGCGATGGCGAGATCTGGATCGGCGGCGACGTGGTGAACGACGTGCCGCCGCGCGATCGCGACATCGCCATGGTGTTCCAGAATTACGCGCTCTATCCGCACATGACCGTGTTCGACAACATGGCGTTCGGGCTCAAGCTGCGGAAATTCGCCAAGAGCGAGATCAAGCGCCGGGTCGACGATGCGGCCCGCATCCTCGACATCCACACCCTGCTCGAGCGCAAGCCCAAGGCGCTCTCCGGCGGCCAGCGGCAGCGCGTGGCGATGGGGCGCGCCATCGTGCGTAACCCGAAAGTCTTCCTGTTCGACGAGCCGCTCTCCAACCTCGACGCCAAGCTCCGCGTGCAGATGCGCACCGAGATCAAGAAGGTCCACCAGACCGTTCGCACCACCACGGTCTACGTCACCCACGACCAGGTGGAGGCGATGACGCTCGCCGACCGGGTGGTGGTGATGAACCATGGCGTGATCGAGCAGGTCGGGCCGCCGCAGGAACTCTACCACCATCCAGCGACGCGCTTCGTCGCGGGGTTCATCGGTTCGCCGGGGATGAACTTCCTCCCCTGCCGTGTCGAGGGTGCGTCGAACGCGCTCGCGGTGCGCCTCTCCGATGCGATCTCGCTGCCGATCCCGGCCGCGCGGCTCGACCGCTACGGGCCGTACAAGGATCGGAAGATGATCCTTGGCATCCGCCCCGAGCATCTCGCTGAGACCCACGAGGGCAGCAAGGCGAACATGGAGCCGATGAGCGCGCTCGTTGATGTCACCGAGCCGATGGGGATGGAGACGCTCGTGCATTTCTTCATCGACGGCACGCCGGTCTGCGCCCGCGTCGATCCGACCGTCCGCGCCGAGCCGGGCGAGGTGATGCCGCTCTCCGCCGACATGAGCAACATGCACCTGATCGACCCGGAGACCGAGCGCGTCGTCTGACCCGATAGCGGCCACCGATTTCGTCATCGCCGCGGACAAGCTTCGAGGTGCATGTCCGCGGCATCTTCGCCGCTTCCGGCTGCGACCGGGATGAGGGCGGCCGTATCGGCCATTTCCTGGTCTCCGCCAATCTCACGGGGCATGACAGCCACGGCGTGATCCGCGTGCCGCTACGCGCAGAATCTGCGCGCGGGCAGGGTGCGTGTCGGCCAGCGCCTAATCCTGATCACCGACACGCCGATCATGCGCTGGTGGACGGCAATGCGGGGTCCGGCCAGACCATCGGCCCGCTCGCGGGCGATCTCGGAATCGAAGGCAAAGGCGGCCGGGCTCTCGGTGATCGCGCTCCGTAATTCCGGCCATATCGGCCGCATCGGCGACTGGGCGGAGCGCGCCGACTGTGCCCGTGGACGCGCTGATCAGCGCGGACAGCACGCTCACCAACGATCCTTCTGCGCTCTGCGGCCGGCTCGAGAACAACCCGGACCGCGCGCCCGGAAAGGTCACCGGCGCGCTGCGCGCCTTTGGCGAGCACAAGGAATCAGGCATCGCCTTCATGTGCGAAATCCTCGCCGGCTGCTTCACCGGCGGCGGCACATCCGGCCCGATTCCAGGCGGGCAGCGCGAACGCGTCACCAACGGCATGCTGTCGATCTATCTGAAGCCCAGCGCAGTTGGCGCCGAATCCGTCGCGCAATCGGCCCGCGACTACGCCGAATACGTCAAGGCGGCGCGCCCGGCCGTTCCGGGCGGCGAGGTGCTGCTCCCGGGCGAGCCGGAAGCACGTGCGCGCAAAGCCCGGCTGCGCGACGGCATTACCCTGCCGCCCGACGTCTGGGCCGCGATCACCAGGACGGCGGACGGGCTCGGCGTGAAGATAGGGTGACAGTCGGCATCCCTGCGCCCGACTATTTCGTTACGTACCTCGATGCTCAATTTCATCGCGCCCTCATCCCCCGTCGCCCTCGCCGTCCTACTATTTTGTTTTGTGCTTGTTGTGGCGTTCGAATTCTCAAATGGCTTCCACGACACCGCGAACGCGGTCGCGACGGTGATCTACACGCGGTCCCTGCCACCGATACCGGCGGTCATTCTCTCCGGCACGCTGAATTTCGCCGGCGTGCTGCTGGGCGGCGTCGCGGTCGCCTACACGCTCGTGGAATTGCTGCCCCCGGATGTGCTGACACCCCCTGACGGCAATCCGGCGATCGCCATGCTGCTCTCGCTGTTCCTCGCGGCGCTGATCTGGAATGTCGCCACCTGGGCGATGAGCATTCCATGCTCGAGCTCGCACGCGATCACCGGCGCGCTGCTCGGCGTCGGGGTCTCGAACTCGCTGCTCGCGCATCGCGGTTTCGGCAATGGTGTCGATTGGAGCCAGACGTTCTCCGTGCTGCGGGCACTGCTCGTCTCACCGGTGCTCGGCTTCATCGGAGCCGGGCTGCTGTTCCGCATCGTGCATCTCGTGGTGCGAGATCGCGCGCTTTTTCAACCGGTCGAGGACGGGAAATCGCCGCGCTGGTGGGTGCGAGGCCTGCTGATCCTCACCTGCAGCGGCGTCAGCTTCGCACATGGTTCTAATGACGGGCAGAAAAGCATCGGGCTGATCATGCTCACCATCATCGGCATCCTGCCCGCCAGCTATGCACTCAACTTCGATGCCCCCAGCGCGGACCTGCCGCAAGTCGCCCAGGTAGCGGAACAGGCGATCCCGCTGATCCAGAAATACGGCGACGACGAGCGCAATCTTGCAGTGGACGCGGCGAAAGGTCTCGCCGCCCGGTTCCAGACCCTGCACGCGCTCACCGACATTCCGCCACGCGACCGCTCGGCGGTGCGCAACGACGTCTACCGCATCCGCACCGAGCTCAGGCATGTCGGCGAGACGAAATCGGCAAGCCCGGCGGAACGCCACGAGGCCACCCAGATCGCCGGCACGCTTCGCCGCGCGGTCGAATACGCGCCGATCTGGGTGCGCGTGCTGAGCGCCATCTGCCTCGGCTTCGGCACGATGATCGGCTACAAGCGGATCGTGGTCACCATCGGCGAGCGCATCGGCAAAGCGCATCTCACGCCGGCCCAAGGCGCATCGGCGGAGATCGTGGCCGCGGCCCTGATCGGCTCGGCCGGCTTCTCCGGCCTGCCGGTCAGCACCACGCACATCGTCGCCTCCGGCGTCGCCGGCACGATGGCCGGCTCCGGCGTACAGTCACGCACGATCTGGCAGATCGCCATCGCCTGGGTGCTCACGCTGCCGGCCACGATCGTGCTTGCCGGCGCGCTATTTGCGCTGTTTGCGGCTTGAACAAGGCCAGAGGGCGCTCCTCCCGGACCCCGCTAGGGCCGAGCCCTTAGAACCCGACTGTCCCTTCGCAAGAAGGGAGAGCGTTGCGGGACCACTGCGGCATCTGTAATACCAGCCGCCGTTCGTGATAACTCGTCTGTGATGAGGGACGGCTCTATGGGGTCCGATTGCCTTCCATGATCGGCAGGGGAGCTGGACATGGCGATTGCGATCACGCGTGGAGGTCCGGATGCGTCGGGGCTGCGATCGGCCGCGGCGCGCAGCAAGGACGCGGCAGCATTGCGCCGCATGCTGGCCCTTGCGCTCGTGCTGCAAGGTGCGACCCGGACCGCGCGGCGCAAGCGGCAGGCATGGACCGGCAAAACCTGCGCGATTGGGTGCATCGCTACAATGAACATGGGCTGGACGGTAATGGTCGTGAAAGGGGTCATCGATGAGGTATTTGCTTATGGCTTCTCTGCTGGTTGGGTTGTCTCAGGCCCCGGTCGCGTTCGCTCAAATGGCTAGCCCCGATACGGCGTCCGATAATTCCGCGCAAATCGATCCTCTGCAGGGCTCCGATCCCCAGACTTCGCCGCCGCAGCCAGCGCCAAAAAACCTCTTGCCAGGAATGGGCAGCGACACTCCCGGCTACAGAGGCATGACCGCCGGATACGGCCTAAAGGTCATGCAGCCGCCCCCTGCGTGCGAGGGCGACCAGCCGGGAAGCACGTCTTCCACGCCATGTGGTCAGGATCAGTAGTCGCCATTGCGGCGAGCGTCAGGCAAGAAGTCCAGCCTCGCGCGTGAACTGCAGGACAATTTCTGCCTCCTTGGCGTTCAGCGTGCGCTGGGGACGCGACATCGTGTTGTGCTCGATGATGCCTAGCGCCTTCATCGCCGTCTTGAATGACCCCACACCGGAGGCGCCGAAACTCGTGCGGGGCAATCCGGCTGTCACCATGCCGAAGAAGCGGCACAGCCGTTCCTGCTCCTGGCGCGCCGCCGCCCAGTCGCCGCGCCGCGCCGCCTCGTAGATCCGCACGTAACCCCCGGGATCGACATTGCCGAGGCCTGGCACGACGCCCTGGGCTCCCATCTGCAAGGCGCTGTCCACGACGAGTTCGCTGCCGGTCATCACCCAAATTCTGCCAGCCAGATCAAGCAGCAACGCTCGCAGATTGCCGTCATCCCCGCTCGAATCCTTGAGCCCCGCAATGACGCCTTGCTCCGCCATACGCAACACGGTTTCGCGTTCCAGCTTCATGTGGACGCAGGCCGGAATGTCGTAGGCGATAACCGGAAGCGCCACTGCATCGCGGATAAATCTGAAGTGGTCGATCGTCTCGGCCTGGCTGGTACGAGTGTAGAAGGGTGCGGTGACCACGACACCATCGACCCCGATCTTCCTGGCGACACTTGCGTGGTCAATCACCCGGCCGGTGGTGGGATCGACCACCCCGGCAAGCACGGGCAGGCGCCCGTTCACCACCCTCACGGCATGTTCGAGGATTGCGCGGCGCCCGGCTCCGTCGTGAAACACCACCTCGCTCGTTGACCCCAGAAAGAAGAGACCGTGCACGCCACCAGCGATGAGATGCTCGATCACGCGAGTCAAGGACCGGAAATCGACCTCGAAATCGGGGGTAAGGGGCGTGACGACGGGGGGAACGACGCCATGCATCGCGGCGACATCATGGGGCATCGAGCGTCCTATCTCTGCTGTGAGCGAGGATCGAGCGCGGTTCGGAGACCGTCGCCGGTGAAGTTGATCGCAAGTGTGGTGAGCAGCAGCGCTCCGCCTGGCGCAAGCCACTCCCAGGGATACTGTACCAGCACCGCCGTGGAGCGCGCCGCGTTGAGCATGTTGCCCCAACTGGCCGCCGGCGGTGGCACGCCCAGGCCCAGGAACGAAAGCCCGGCCTCGAGCAACACGTTGCTGGCGATCTGCAGCGTCGCGGTGACCAGCAGGATGTCGAGACAATTCGGCAGCGCGTGCCGGCGCATGATATGCGGCAGGCGCGCACCCATGCCGTAGGCGGCAATGACGAAATCCCGTTCCCGCAACTCCAGCAGCCGGGCTCTGATCATGCGCGCTGGGATCGGCCAGGAGAGCAGGCCGATAACCGTCGCCGTTGCCGGGATGCCAGGACCGCTTATGGACGCAAGCACGAGAAGCAGCACGACCGGCGGCAGCGTCATCACCAGATCCACGAGCCGCATCGCGACAGCGTCCGCCATCTTTCCGCCAAGCGCGGCAATCGCCCCGACACCAAACCCGATCGCGAGCGATATCGCGGTGGCCGCGCACGCGATCTCCAGCGAGAGTGCTCCACCGGCGAGCACACGAGCCAACACGTCACGGCCGACACCATCCGTGCCCAACCAGTGGACGAAGCCGGGTGGCGCATTAAGCGCGAGCAGGTCGATCGCATTGGGATCAATGCCGACCAGCGGCCGCAATACGATGCAAAGAAAAATGCCCGCAAGCAGAATTGCGCCGGTCAATGCCCCCTTGTTGCGCAGAAAACGAATCGTTGCTCGAGCCGACGGCCTTGCGGAAGCCAGTGTGGCCCCCGTCATCAACTGAACCTTATGCGTGGATCGACCGCGACATAGACGAGATCGGTTGCCAAATTGACCAGCAGCACGCAGGCGCCGATCACAAGTGAGGTTCCCATGATGAGCGGGTAGTCACGCGCTTCAACAGCCTCGACGAGCAGGAGGCCCATGCCAGGCCAATTGAAGACGCTCTCAATGAACACGGCGCCTCCAACAGCGGCACCGATCGTCGCGCCGATCAGGGTTATCACCGGCAGCAATGCATTGCGTCCGGCGTGTTTGAGCACCACGCGCGCCTCTCGCAAGCCTTTGGCGCGCGCGGTGCGGACATAATCCTCCATCAACGTCTCGAGCAGTGAAGACCGCATATAGCGCATCGTAATCGTCGTCTGCGCAACGGCCAGGATGCAAGACGGCAAGATCAGATGACGCGTGATATCGCCCCAGCTGCCGCCGAGGCCAGGTGTCGTCATGCCGCCCGCCGGCGCCCAACCGAGCCGCACGGCAAAAAGAAACAAACCAAGCAGCGCGGTGAGAAATGCCGGAGACGAAATACCGAACGCACCGAGCGCACTAAGCGCACTATCCGCGACGCCGCCGCGCGATACCGCCGCGATCACACCGAGACCAATGCCGAGCAAGGTCGCGAGCAGCAGACCAGAGCCCATCAGCATCAGTGTCGGGCCCGCACGCTCCACAATAAGGGTGAGCACGGGGGCCCGTTCGTGCTGGCTCGAGAAACCAAGATCGCCGTGCAGCGTGTCCCGCAGCCAATGCAGATATTGCACCGGCAGGCTTGCATCAAGGCCAAGCCGGTGGCGCAACCCCGCGATATCCGCCGAACTCATTGGAGCGGATGGGTCAATATAAGCCGTCACCGGATCGCCAGGCGTGAGTCGTAGCAGGAGGAAGATGAGCAGGCTGAGAGCAAGCAACATCAGCAAAGCGGTTGCGAGACGGCGGAGCACGAAACGCAGCATCGGTTGCACCCGGCCTTTAGGAAAGCGACCAGTTCTGCGAATTAGATTGATAACCACCACCGCCTGGCGCCGGCGTCCAGACAAAATTCTTCACTCGTGACGAGACGATGCCGTAGCGTTTTGCAACCCACATCGTGGCCCAGGGGAGTTGCCGGTTCGCGATGCGGGACACATCCTGCCACCGTGCCGCGCGCTTGTTCGGATCGGCCTCGCTCATCGCAATGTCGAACCCGGTGGTGAGGTCAGTCATGTTCACCCGCATGACGTTCGCGCCATTCGGGGGCATGGCGGCCGAATTGAGGAAGGTGTTCACCGCACCGGGATCTGGGCCGTCCTGCGCGCCCGCATAGACGATCGGGAACTGCGTCGGGTCCGGTGGATTGCCGTAGATTAGCCCGTTATATGTGGGCACATCCATTTGCCGCGGCTGCACCACGATGCCCACCTGCCCCAGCATGGCCTGCACGGCCGCCAGCGTGTTCGCCACTATCGGACTGTTGTAATAGGTGGGAAATACCAGTGGTTTACTGCCGTTGATCTTGCTCCAACCGGCCGCGTCGAGAAGCTGCTGAGCTTTCCTCGGATCATAAGCGTAGGCAGCAAGATCGCCCGGCACGATGCTGGTCGAAACAAACGGACAGTTCGCAATCTGTGCCGCGCCGCTGAGAATGCTTTTGACGATCGCTTCGCGATTGATCGCGTACATCACCGCTTGCCGCACCCGAACATCATTCCACAACGGCGTTAGATAGTTGAGCCCGATGTAATTCACCACAAAAGAGTTACCCTCGATCGTGCTGAACCCGGTCCGACCGACGAAGGATTTGGCGTCGTCAGGTTCGACATAGCTGAACAGAATCTCACCAGCTTGCAATGCCGCCACCGCATCCGCTGTGCTCTTGAAATAGCGATTTATGACGCCGTCGAGCTTCGGCTTGCCGTTCCGGAAACCAGGATTGGCCTTCAGCTCGACGAATTGATCGGTGACATACCGTACAAACTGGAAGGGACCGGTTCCGATCGGGGCGGTGCGCCACCAGGGATTACGGTCGAGGCCTTCGCGGGGCTGAGCCGCGAGGGAGTGCTGCGGCAGCATCATGATTTTGGTGAGCAGATCTGGGAGACTGGAACTCGGCTTGCTGAGCACCAATACCGCAGTATGCGGATCGGGCGTGCGGACTTCGGAAATGATACTGGTGGCAGCAGCAAAGACCGAGCCGCTGCGCGGATCCTTTGCAAGCTCGAAGGTGAACTTCACATCAGCGGAGGTAAAGCCTTGACCGTCGTGCCACTTGGCATCTGGATCGAGCACAGCGGTGTATTCTGTGAGCTCGCCATTCGGCGTCAACGTCTTCGCCAGTGCCCCCTCGGTTGCCGTGAGAGCTGCATTGTAGAAGATCAGCGGCTCGTAATAGAGATTGAGCCAGGTGAAGCCGGCTGTGGCGGCCAGCGGATTGAAGTTGTTCTGCAGGCCGCCTGGGCCCACGTCAAAACCGCCAACTAGCGTGTTTTGCCTGGCTTGAGCCAGCGCGTTTGAAACGCGCGTCCCGGCAAGACCCAGTGCCAGGGCGAGTCCGTCGCGCCTCGTGATCGTTTTCATGATTCCTCCCTGCCGCCGACCGCTGCTACGGCGGCGGACCGCTCCTTAAAAGACGGTCTCGAATCCCTTGGTAGTGTCCGTCGAGCCGCGCCCGCGCAGCACGGGCATCACCAGCCAGCACAGCCCGGAAGATCGCGTCATGATCCTGCCAGGTAAGAACTGCGTCACGGGGTTCCATATCTCGCAAGCCAGCCGCGCGGTGGAAGGCGCGCCAGAATACATCGAGGACATTGAGAAGCACACGATTTCCGAGCGGCGCAAAAAGTTGCGCGTGGAAGGTTTGATCCTCGACGGAGAAGGACGCACCTTCGTCGGCTTTGAGACGCATGGCATTCAGGGTGATCGTGAGCTTGTTCCGCTCGTGAGGCCCCAACCGCCCGATCACCTCACCTATCAGGCCGACCTCTAAGGTGCGGCGAACTTCAAGAATATCGGCAAGATCGCGCAGCGCATATCCGGCACTGATGCCGAGATATTCGATGAGCGGACCGAAGGAGAACTCCCGCATGAAGATACCGGTCCCGTGCCGGGCTTCCAGCACACCCACCGATTCGAGCGCCTTCGTCGCCTCGCGCAGCGAGTTCCGGCTGACGCCCAGACTTCGAGCGAGAGCGGACTCAGGAGGAAGCGGATCACCTGGCTTGAGATGGTTGTCGGCGATGAAATTTTGCAAGCTTTCCCGCACAGACGCATGCAGGCGCGCTGGACGACTGATCGGCTTTGGCTGAGCTCCCTCCATCCGGAAAGGAAACGCAGATGTAGGATGTCTGTCAAGCCTGATCGACAGATCTTTCGGCCGTCGCCTCAAAACCCTCAAAGGCCTGACACCCTACGAGGCCAGCTGCCGCGCATAGCAGAACAAGCCAAAACGCTCCAACGTCAATCCGCTCCACCAAAGTCCGGGACTAAACACCTAGCCCTTAGCTGCCCATAGTGATTTCGAGTCAGGGCCACGGCGCAGTTACATTGCGGGTCAGACTGGCGGCCTGGATGGTTCCGAGCCGCGCCCACCCGTCGGCAGATAGCCAAGCGACACGACCGGCGGCAATGGTGACGACCGGCCTCGGTGCGGGGCCATTGGCGTCCACGAGAACCAGATCGGCCCTCGCGCCCACCGCGATGCAGCCGCGGTCGGTAAGACCGGCTGCTGCGGCCGGATTGGTGGAAACCAGCCGCCACGCGGCTGCCAGGCCAAGATCGTTCTGCCCAGCAAGGACGAACGCCGCCTGCAGCATCGCTGGGTAGAAGTAGTCGCTTGCGAGGACATTGCAGATGCCGTTTCCGACGAGGCGTGCCGCTGACGCCCAACCCATGTGCGAGCCGCCGCGGACCACATTCGGCGCCCCCATCACCACAGCATCGTCAGCCTCGCGTGCCGCGCGCCCGACCTCTTCCGCCATCGGGAACTCACAAATCCGAACGCCATGTTTGCGGAACCCGTCGCGCATAGCGACGCTCGGATCGTCGTGGCTCGCCATCGGCAGGCCCGCTTGTCGTGCCGCCTCTGCAATACGCGCGAGCCCCTGCCCCAATCCGCCCTTGTGGCGCAGCACGCCATGCGCAAGCTCCCGGAATGCAGCCTTGCCCATTCCAGCTCGTTTGCTGAAGGAGATTCCACTCGGCTCCTCGAGCTTGCGGACAATGCCAGGTGTGTGGTCGTTGAAAGCCACGAGACCGACCCGACCCGACCCGATGTCAGCCACGGCTTCATCAAGGCAATCGAGATTGTATGCTTCCCAACGAAGATGCACCCGCATGTCGCACACTTGGCGAGGTCGATGGGCATCAAGCGCGGCAAGCAACGCGCGCCACGTCTCGATGCCGCGAAGACCCGGCTCCCATGACAATGTCACACCATGATAGGCCGTGGTGATCCCGTTCGCGAGCAACTGCGCTTCGGTGTCGGCAATTGCGAGAGACGTCGGGAAAGCGATACCCGGCCGCGGCTGCAGCTGCCGCTCGAAAGCGTCTCCGTGCAGATCAATGATGCCAGGAAGCACCAGCAGTCCCTGAGCATCCAGACAGGTGCCCTCACCCGATTCCGGTGCAGCGATCAGCCCGTCCGCCACGCGAAGATCAGTTTCAGTTAAGCCAGATTCCAGCAGTACGCGGCCGCCGGCGATGTGAAGCGGAACCATTCGTGCAACCTCAGGGCTCGAATATGATCTGTACACGCGGTGTCGGGTACCTGGATAAACAGAACTCCAGGCGCTTTCCGTCCGCATCGACATTGATGTTCTCACAAACGAGCAAGGGTCGGTTACGGGGCATTTCGAGAATTCCCGCCTCCTCCGCCACCGGCAAGCGAGCCGTCACTCGCGTGACCTGACGGATATAGTCGGCCACGCCGACACGACGAAGCGCCTCGGTTATGCCAAGCCCGCTTCGAAGTGCGGCCATCAGCCCCGGCAGACGTGCGGCGGGAAAATGGTGCTGTCCAAGGCTGACAGGACGGCCATCGGCCATACCGAGTCGTTCCAGCAGCACGACCCGTGCGCCTTGCCGCAGTCCCAGCCCGGCGGAAATCGTCGCATCCGCCGTTATCTCGCGAAGGGAGAGGACCCGACCGGATGGTTCCTTGTTGTGCCTGCGGATCCACTCGCTGAACCGCGTACGCGGCCCGACCGCATAGTCGAGAATATCATCTGCAACGAAGGACCCGCGTCCCTGCTCGGTTTGAAGAAATCCGTCACGCGACAACTCCCCTAACGCGCGCCGGACGGTGTGCCGGTTGACCTGAAAGCGCAAAGCGAGCTGCGCCTCTGTCGGCAGCTTGCCGCCGGCAGCCACGCGGCCGTCCGCTATGTCGTTGGCCAGTGCCGTCGCGATGCGGCGCCATAGCGCGACCCCGTCGCGCGCCCGGGAAATCGTGGTCGTTGCGTGAGATGTCGATACGTCACTCAAACTTCACTGCCCCATAGTGGTGCTTCCGTGCGAGCCCCTGCTTGACGATAGTCGGGTCATGATCTAGCTGTCTAGACATCCCAACCGGGGAGCATTATGGATAACGAGCAGAACTCTGCATCACGCCGCCACTGGATGAGCGTTCTGGCGCGTGCAACCCATGTGGAGATCACGTGCTTGCTCGCGGGCACCGATCTTCCCGCCCATGTGCGGATTCGTGGCCCAGAGGCCGGTCTGGTAATGACGCGTGGCCAAGCGGGGGGAACAGGTGCGGCGTTCAACTTCGGTGAGATGACGGTGACCCGGTGCACGATCAGAGATTCAGCTGGCCGGATTGGCCATGCCTACGTCCGCGGGCTGGATATGAAACTGGCGGAACTGGCGGCAGTGCTCGACGCAGCTCTACAGGACCCTCAACGTTGCGCGGAACTGCAGAGGGTGGTTATCGAGCCTTTGGCCGTCGCCCAGAATTCGGCGCGCGAACTGACGGTACGCCGCGCTGCCGCGACGCGCGTCGATTTCTCTGCCTTGGCCACGATGCGCTGATGAGGACGGTGCCTTGATGAGTTTGGCACATCCCGGCTTCGCCGATCCCGTTCAAGAGGCGCAGCAAGCATTCCGAACCATTCTCGACGCAATGTCGCATCCGGGGAAGGTTGTCACGGTGGGTGAAGGATTGAACCCACCCAGCGCCATTGGCCGCGCTTCAGCCGCGACATTGCTGACGCTGGTGGATGCCGACACACCCCTCTGGATTGATGATTTGGATGAAGCGTCGCAAGAGTGGATCAGGTTTCATTGCGGCGCAACCTTCACACTGCATTGCTCCGAGGCGCGCTTTGCCTATAGCCGCGGCTTGCCCGACTTTTCCAAGTTCAATGCGGGCAGTGATGAGGAACCTGAGGAATCGGCGACGCTCGTTCTCGAGATCGCTGGCTTCGGGTATGGTGCGCGAATGCAGCTCAGCGGACCAGGGCTGCGGGAGACGGCGATTCTAAATGCCGCGGGTCTGCCGCCTGACTTCGTCACATCCTGGGCGGTTAATCATCGGCTATTCCCACGCGGTGTCGACCTGCTTCTGTGTTTCGGCAGCAGCCTTGCCGCCCTGCCGCGTAGCGTCCGGATCGAAGAGGGCTGATTATGGCGTACGTGGCGGTGAAAGGCGGCGAGCAAGCGATCGACGCGGCGCATGCCTGGCTTGCGGCAGAGCGGCGTGGCCGCCTGGAAACGCCTATGATCGAGACCGCGCAAATTGCCGAGCAGCTCGGTCGCGCGGTGGATCGCGTCATGGGTGAGGGTTCTTTATATGATCAGGAACTCGCGGCACTTGCGATCAAGCAGGCGCAGGGTGATCTTATCGAGGCGGCCTTTTTGCTTCGGGCTTACCGAACCACCCTCCCTCGCTTTGCCAACACACGGCCCATAGATACTGCCGGAATGCTTGTCAGCCGCCGAGTCTCCGCAATCTACAAGGACCTACCTGGGGGACAAGTGCTGGGTCCCACCTACGATTACACGCACCGCCTGCTCGACTTTGGTCAAGACGAAAATGCCTCGGCGCCTCCGGAGGCCGTTTCGGAGTGCGGCCCGATGCCGCGGGTGACCGATTTTCTCGCTCGTGAGAATTTGATCCAGGAAGAAGCCGAGGTCCCCGGCGATCCTGGAGACATCACACGGGGTCCGCTGGCTTTTCCTGCGAATCGCGACATTCGCCTCCAGGCACTGGCGCGCGGCGATGAAGGGTTTCTGCTTGCCCTGGGATATTCAACCCAGCGTGGCTATGGGAACAATCATCCGTTCGTCGGTGAAATCCGCATCGGGAAGGTGGCCGTCGAGATCGTGCCACCCGAACTTGGGTTCGCAATCGACATCGGGGACATCACAGTTACCGAGTGTCAGATGGTGAACCAGTTTGCCGGCTCGAAGACTACGCCGGCACAGTTCACCCGAGGGTATGGGCTTTGTTTTGGTCATGCGGAACGACGGGCCATGTCCATGGCCCTTGTTGATCGTGCGATGCGGGCAACTGAGTTTGGTGAAGATGTCGAGGCGCCAGCCCAGAACGTCGAGTTCGTTCTTTCGCATTGCGACAACATCGAGGCTACCGGTTTCGTCGAGCATCTAAAATTGCCGCATTACGTCGACTTCCAGAGTGAGCTGGAGGCACTCCGCCGCATGCGCGAAGAATCGGTGCGCCTGACGGAGGCAGCCGAATGAGCGGCTACAACTTCGCATATCTCGACGAGCAGACGAAGCGGATGATCCGCCGCGCCATCCTCAAGGCGGTGGCCATACCCGGCCATCAGGTGCCGTTTGGCTCGCGGGAAATGCCGCTGCCATATGGCTGGGGCACGGGCGGCATACAGGTCACAGCATCCATTCTTGGATTGCAGGACGTGCTGAAGGTTATTGATCAGGGAGCGGACGACACGACAAACGCCGTGTCCATTCGCCGCTTCTTCGCGCGCACAGCCGGTATAGAGACGACGACACGGACCGCGGAAGCCAGCGTGATTCAGACGCGTCATCGAATTCCGGAACTGGCACTCCGGAATGACCAGATCATCGTCTATCAGGTTCCAATGCCAGAGCCATTGTCACGATTGGAAGCAAGTCGCGCGGAAACCCGCCGGATGCACGCTCTCTCTGAATACGGCTTGATGCATGTGAAGCTTTATGAAGACATTACGCGCTACGGACAGGTATCGATCAGTTATAATTATCCAGTGATGGTCAACGGACGCTACCTCATGGCGCCCTCCCCCATTCCGGCCTACGATAACCCCAAACTCAACCGGATGGCCGCGCTGCAACTTTTTGGTGCGGGTCGCGAGAAACGCATCTATGCGGTGCCACCCTACACCGAGGTGCGCTCCCTGGATTTCGACGATCATCCTTTTCGGCTGATCCGCGCTCCGCATCGATGTGAACTTTGCGGGTCCGCTGAAAGCTACTTGGATGAAATCGTGACCGATGACCGTGGTGGCCGGAGCTTCATCTGCTCCGACACCGATTACTGCTCTGAACGCCAGAATGCAAAAGCAGCGGCTGAATGACTGATATCCTGCTGTCTGCCCGGGATATACGACTCTCTTTCGGCACCAACCTGGCGCTCGCCGGAGTTGATCTTGATCTCTGGCCCGGGGAGGTGCTAGCGATTGTCGGCGAGTCGGGTTCCGGCAAGACAACACTGCTCAACGTGTTGTCAGGCAAAGTTGCGCCAGACGGAGGCGCAGTGACTTATCGTGATCCAGAAGGCGGGGTACAGGAGCTCGGCAAGATGTCGGCCCCGGTCTTGCGTGCCCTACATCGCTCAGACTGGGGCTTCGTGCAGCAGGACCCGCGACAGAATCTGCGGATGAACGTCTCGGCTGGCGGCAACATCGGTGAGCGATTGATGGCGCGCGGCCTCCGGCATTACGGCCAAATCCGCGAGACTGCGGCCGATTGGCTGGGTGAAGTGGAGATCCCGAAGAATCGGCTTGACGATTTGCCGCTACAATTCTCGGGAGGAATGTTGCAGCGGCTGCAGATTGCGCGAACTCTGGTGACGCGGCCGCGTCTCGTCTTCATGGACGAGCCGACAGGTGGGCTCGATGTGTCTGTGCAGGCCCGATTACTCGATCTCATTCGAAATTTGGTCGCTCGATTTCATCTCGCCGTGGCGCTGGTCACCCACGACATCGCTGTCGCAAGACTACTTGCGGACCGAATAATGGTGATGCAACGGGGCATTGCCGTTGAGACCGGCCTCACAGATCGCGTACTGGACGATCCACAGCATCCGTATACACAACTCCTCGTAAGCTCGGTGCTGCAGGCATGAACGTGGTCATGCTGCGCGCCGAAGGGTTGCGGAAGTCCTTCACTCTGCACCTGCAAGGCGAGGTGCGTATGCACGTGCTTGATGGAATGTCGATAGAGGTTTGCGCCGGAGAATGTGTTGTCCTTACAGGACCTTCCGGCGCTGGAAAGTCCACTTTGCTGCGCAGCCTCTACGGAAATTATGGTGTGGATGCGGGATGCGTGCTCATCCGACATCGAGGTCACTTCGTCGATCTGGCAACAGCGACTCCGAGATCCGTCATCGACGTACGGCGGACAAGTCTCGGGTATGTCAGTCAGTTCCTGCGGGTGGTGCCCCGGGTTCCGGCTGCCGCGATTGTTGCCGAAGCGCTGACGGCACACGGGCTCGTAGAGCGCGATGCAGCAGCAGAACGGGCGCGGATGCTGCTGACGCGCCTCAATATCCCGCCTCGCCTGCACGATCTGCCGCCGGCGACATTCTCGGGCGGTGAGCAACAGCGCGTGAATTTGGCGCGCGGCTTCATCAGCAACCATCCTGTTCTGCTTCTTGACGAGCCGACAGCGTCCCTTGATGCCAATAACACCGAGATCGTCCTGGGCATGATCCGCGAAGCCAAGCAGCGTGGCGTTGCGATTCTCGCCATTATGCATGATGTTGCAGCGCGGGAGGCGGTAGCCGACCGCCTCTTCGAAGTCTCGCCGGTGCAGGAAGCCGCATGATCGAAAGTGTATTGACAAATGCGAGGCTTGTTCTTCCAGAGAAAGTTATTCTCGGTACTATTCTCCTGCGAGATGAGACCATCGTCGATATTTCAGGTGGTCAGAGTAACGTAACTTATGCAGTAGATCTTGGCGGCGACTATGTCATTCCCGGAATCGTTGATCTGCATACCGACAATCTTGAGCGGCAGGTTCAACCACGCAGCAACGCGCGCTGGCCCTCGCGCTCTGCCATGGTGGCGCATGATGCTCAATGCGCCGGTGCTGGTGTTACGACCGTGTTTGACGCGCTCTGCCTCGGTGATCTCGGATTTGATAAGGAACGGCTTCAGACTTTCCATGATGGCGTGGCCGACCTCGACGCCCTTGCGAATACCGGATTGCTTAAAGCCGAGCACTTCCTGCACTTGCGTTGCGAGTTGCCGGCACCGGACATGATGTCGCTGCTCGACCCGGTTGCCGAGAACCCGCGGGCGCGCATGGTGAGCTTGATGGATCATAGTCCGGGTGTCGGACAATACGCTGACCTAGATAATTACCGAGCCATGCGCCGCCGAGGGGGGTTTCTCGATGCCGCGATCGAAGCACGCATCGTGGAATTGCAATGTCAGCGAGAGCGCATGCGGGGGCCTAACAGGCGTGCCTTACTCGAGCGGTTGCACGGTCTTGATTTCGTCCTCGCGAGCCATGACGACCGCACCGAAGAGGAAATCGCCGAGAACCATGCTGATGGAATCCGTATCAGCGAGTTCCCGGTCAGCATGGTGGCGGCACTTGCCGCGCGCCGATACGGGCTCGACGTGATTGCTGGGGCACCCAATATCGTGCGCGGCGGTTCACATTCGGGCAACGTCAGCGCGTCCGATTTGCTTCGGGCAAGCGCAGTCGACGCTCTGGCGTCCGACTACGTGCCGGCCAGCTTGATCGAGGCAGCTTTTCGATGCGAGAGCGAACCCGAGACGACGCTGCCCGATGCGATCGCGCTCGTCACCGCTCATCCGGCGCGCATGGCCGGATTGGTGGACCGCGGTCGCTTGGCTCCGGGGTTTCGGGCCGATCTGGTCCGTGTTCGTGTGCATGATGGTTTGGCTATTGTGCGGGAGGTGTGGCGCGCGGGTGAGCGTGTCGCCTGAATGCGGGTTGGCATCTACTACGTTCCAGAAATTTCGGACCCTCTCTGGCAAGCGGGCTGCACTTGGCTTGGGCGCGACCCCGAGAAGGATGCTCGGTCCGCACAACCACGCCTTCCTGAAATGGACACGATTACGGCTGACGCTCGGCGCTACGGCTTTCACGCGACGCTTAAACCGCCAATGCGACTTTCGGGCGAGTGGAAAGAGCTTCGCGACGATGTCTGCCGGATGGCGGCCGCTATCGTGCCGTTTGTTCTGCCGCCTTTAGCAGTTGCCGATCTCTCCGGCTTCCTGGCGCTTCGCGAGACGGCGCCCTGCCCTCCACTCCAGGCTCTAGCCGATCTATGTGTGGCTTGGCTCGACCACCACCGCGCGGCACCTGACCCGGCCGAACTCGAACGCCGCCGCCGGAGCCCGCTTTCGCCAACAAGAGAGGCGATGCTGCTGCGCTGGGGGTACTCCGACGTGTTCACGGCGTGGCAGTTTCACATGACGCTGACCCGGCGGCTAACGCCGGAGGAGGCCCGCATCTATCGGCCGGCCGCGGAGGCATATTTCTCGTCGGTCATCAGCAGCCCGCGTCAAGTAATGGAAATTGCCCTGTTCGTTGAACCGCACAACGGAGATGCTTTTATTTTGGCAGAACGGTTGAAGCTGGGCGGTTGACCCGTGGCCGTTCGGCGCTAGCGTTGGAGCTCGCCTGAGGAGAGCCGGAATGTTTACAACCCGTCCCGAGATCGCCGGCACATTCGGCGTCGTTGCCAGCACCCATTGGATCGCAAGCCAGGTCGGGATGGCGGTGCTGGAGCGCGGCGGCAACGCGTTCGATGCCGCCGCGGCCACCGCGTTCACGCTTCAGATCGCCGAGCCGCATCTCAATGGCCCGGGCGGCGACGCACCGATTATCCTTCACTCGGCGCGTTCCCACACGCAGCATGTGATTTGCGGCCAGGGGGTGGCCCCGGCGGCCGCCACGCTCGATGCGTTTGCGAATCTAGGCCTTGATCTTATTCCCGGCACCGGGTTGCTCCCGGCCGTGGTTCCGGGTGCGTTCGACGCTTGGTGTCTTCTGTTGCGGGACTGGGGCACCTGGGAACTGCAGGATGTTCTGGCCTACGCAATCGGCTACGCTCGGAGCGGTATACATACCGTGCCTCGGGTGAGTGCTGCCATCGAGTCGGTTCGACCGCTTTTCGAAGCCGAGTGGCCGACCAGTGCCGCCGTTTATCTACCGCACGGCAGAGTGCCGGAGACCGGTGGCCTTTTCGCTCGCCCTGCGGTGGCTGACACGTATGAGCGCGTCTGCCGGGAAGCTGTCGGGAGCAGCCGTGAGGCGCGGATCGATGCTGCACGGAAGTTCTGGTACTGCGGCTACGTGGCCGAGACGATCGGGCGTTTCTATCAGGGCGCCGGCGTGCTGGACGCGTCGGGGCGCCGTCATCGCGGGTTGCTCTCGGCAGAAGACCTGGCTTCCTGGCAAGCGACCGTAGAAGATCCTGTCGGCTTCGAGTATCGCGGGAGAACCGTGCTGAAATGCGGGGCCTGGTCGCAGGGACCGAGCTTCCTGCAGCAACTTGCACTGCTCCGAGGTTATGACATCGACGCGATGGACCCGAACGGGCCGGATTTTGTGCATACCGTGGTTGAGTGCGCCAAGCTCGCCTTCGCCGATCGCGAGGCCTATTACGGCGATCCCAACTTTGTCGATGTGCCGCTCGATACGCTGTTGTCTGCAGAATACAACGATAGGCGGCGACAACTGGTCGGAAAGGGTGCCTCTCTAGAGTTGCGCCCCGGCATGGTCGACGGCTTTCGGCCGATAGTCGATCATGATGCGTCCAAACGCGCCGCCATGCTCACGCGCGCTCCTGGCGTGGGCGAGCCGACGGTCGCACGTCTTGGCATTCTCGGGGCCGATACTTGCCATCTCGATGTTATCGATCGGGACGGCAACATGGTGAGTGCCACACCGTCCGGCGGTTGGCTGCAATCCTCACCGGTGGTTCCCGAGCTTGGCTTCCCCATTGGCACGCGTGGACAGATGTTCTGGCTTCAGCCCGGACTGCCCAACACTTTGGCCCCCGGCAAGCGGCCGCGTACGACGCTGTCACCCAGCTTCGCGCTTCGGGATGACGAACCGTGGATGGCATTCGGAACACCGGGCGGCGATCAACAGGATCAGTGGTCGCCGATCTTCTTTCTCCGCATGGTGCATCATAATCTCACAATCCAGGAGGCAATCGATGCTCCCTACTTCCACACTGAACATTTCCCATCGAGTTTCTGGCCGCGAGTGGCGCGTCCCGGAAAACTCGTGCTGGAAGGTCGATTTGGCTTCGATGTTCTCGACGATCTGATAGCCCGCGGTCACAGGGCGGAACTGGGGGGGGATTGGACCGAAGGCCGCCTCTCCGCTGCGCGCAAAGAGGGCACCCAGATGCTTGCCGGCGCCAATCCCCGAGGTATGCAGGGCTACGCAGTCGGACGTTGATCGTGTTCAGGATCCTGCACGAAGGTCGGAGATTGTGGCTCGGCTGGTAATCTGCTCCGGATCCATGCGAATTTCGATCAGCGCCGGTTTGCCGCTCGCGACCGCGCGACGGAAGGCTGACGTGAATTCTGACGTTTCTGAAACTATTTCCCCATAACCGCCAAACGCCTCAATCCACTTAGCGAAGTTAGGATTGGTAAGTGCGGTCCCGGATACCCGTGCCGGATAGGTACGCTCCTGATACATCCGAATCGTGCCATACATCCCGTTGTTGAACAGGAGGATGATCGGTGCGACGCCATGGTGGAATGCCGTCGCGATCTCCTGCCCGGTCATCAGGAAGCCGCCATCGCCAACAAAGCTGATCACCATACGGTCGGGAAAGCTGATCTTGGCGCCGACCGCCGCAGGCACAGCGTAGCCCATCGCCCCGTTGGCCGGCCCGATGAATTGCTGTTGGTCGCGAAAGTGCATGAACCGGGCAGGCCAAGCCGCGAAATTGCCGGCATCGCAGGTGAAGATGGCGTCGTCCGTCACGAGCGTCTCAAGTTCGTGCAGGATTTCAGCGATGTTCACCGGGCCGGCGTAGCGCGGCACGGCGTAGCCAGCCTCGCGCAACGCACGGAGCGATCGCGTCCATTC
The DNA here is from genome assembly GCA_965276665.1 of Acetobacteraceae bacterium. Taxonomy (GTDB): domain Bacteria; phylum Pseudomonadota; class Alphaproteobacteria; order Acetobacterales; family Acetobacteraceae; genus CAWGJC01. Next base: position 4,895,518 of record OZ255620.1, on the reverse strand, counting down.
ACGCCAAGACAGCTCGATTGGCGGCATCGACTTGACGGACGCCGCGAAGGCATTGAGGTCGGACGTGATGCCGAGCGCAACGCGGAACACGCGGCCGATTTCTGCTTGGTCCGGGTGTATCTGCACAATCGGCGTCCCGCCGGCGAGATCGAACAAGGTATAACCCTGTGACACTGCCTCGCCAAGCCGCGTGCCGATCGCGAGTATCAGATCGGCCTCACCTACACGCTTGACCAGCATAGGATCTGATCCGACGCCCAGATCTCCAACGAAATTGGGCAAGGTGCCATCGAAGAGCGATTGCCGACGGAAGCCGACGCAGACGGGGATGTCAGCCGCAACCAGAAATTCACGAATCTCCGCCAATGCCGTATCCGTCCAGCAAGAGCCGCCGAGAATCGCGAGCGGACGCTTGGCCTGCGCCAGCATATGTCCGAACGCCCGAATAGCAGACGGGTCTGGGTATGGTGCGCTGACCTGCGCACGACCGATATCGGGAACGGAGACGGCAACTTTCTGCATTTCCTCGGAGAGCGCGATGACCACCGGTCCCGGTCGACCCGATGTCGCGACATCCACCGCATGCGCGACAATCTCTGGAATGCGCGCCGCATCGTCGATCTGAGTGACCCACTTCGCAAGTGGACCAAACATGCGGCGGTAATCGACTTCCTGAAAACTGTCCCGATCGGTTTCAGCAAAGGGAATTTGCCCAACGAATAGCAGCATCGGCGTGCTATCCTGAAAGGCGATATGTACGCCGATGGCGCCATGGCACGCCCCGGGACCACGCGTGACCATGGCGGCGGCACAGTGTCCAGTCAGTTTGCCGTACGCCTCCGCCGCGTTCACGGCCCCCGCCTCAAAGCGGCAGGTGACCAGATTCACGCGATCACGCATCTCATAGAGGCCGTCGAGCACGTCGAGATAGCTTTCACCGGGCACCGCAAAGACGTGATTTATGCCTTGCGCCACCAGAGCGTCCGCGAGCAATCGGCCGCCGGGTCGTGCCGTCACCGGCGTCTTTGCCACTGCCGGACCCATTGTGTCTTCTCCTATATCGTGTCAGCCGAACCCTAAGAATCCCGGGATCGTCGAAAGCGATTGCGCAGATTGCAATGACGAGAGATTGGGAACCGGACGTGCCGTACGCGCATCGTCAGCGAGCGCAGCTTCCAGAGCCGCTGCAACGGATAACACGTAGGCATCGCCTCCACGGGGCCCGATGATCTGCAAGCCGAAGGGCATGCCGTTGCGGTCAAGGCCGACAGGTAGAGATACCGCCGGATGGCCGCACAGGCTCACGGCGTACGCCAGAGCAAGCCAGTGGAAATACGTTCGGGTCGGCTTTCCGTCGATCTCTGTTGGGTACAATTCGGACCATGGGCGCGGACTGATGGTAATAGAGGGCGTCAGGATCACATCAAAGTTCGAGAAAAAATCCTGCCATCTGCGGTAGAGTGTCGTCTGCAAGGCCAGGGCTCGCGCGACGTCTCTCGCCGTGTAGCGAAGACCTTCCTCCACATTCGCATGAATGTTTGGGCCGACCAGGTCAGGTGTTGCGCGCACCCTGTCGAGGTGCGCGTTTAGGAATCCAACGGCGCGCAGCACCTCGAACGCTTCGTCAGCTCCAGTGCAGTCGGGCGTCGCATCTTTTGCGGCACCAAACAGCCCACGGAACAGGGAAGTCTTCTCGCCGAAGACTTCCGAAATATGCTTTTCAGTGGGCGCGAAGCCAAGATCTGGCGTGATCGCCACTCGCAATGTCGAGAGGTCGCGGGGCTCTTGGCTAATGAAATCCGATGCATGCCGAATTTGCTTGCCGTGCACCGTCGTCGCCAGTGGATCGCTTCCATCATCGGAGACCATCGCTGCTAGCATCAGGCACACATCGGCGACGTTGCGCGCCATCGGACCGAGCACGCTGAGAGCGGACCAGCCATGCACTCGTCTCTCACTCGGCACCAAACCCGGTGTGGGCCTGAAGCCGACGACCCCGCAAAACGCGGCCGGATTGCGAAGTGAGCCGCCGGTGTCCGAGCCGGTGGCGAGTGGCATCATTCCGCAAGCCAGTGCGGCGGCTGAGCCGCCTGATGACCCCGCCGCCGATTTCATTGGGTCAAAGGGGTTACCAGTTGCACCGTAGACAGAGTTGCGCGTATTGGCCCCAGCTCCCCATTCCGGCGTGTTCGTTTTTCCGAGCACGATGCCTCCGGCACTCCGTAAATCGGCGACGAGGTGGTCGTCCTGCTCCGGGACATGATCGCGGAACAGCGGACTGCCATACGTACTGACAAGGTTTTTCGTGTTCTCAAGATCTTTCACGCCGAATGGTAGGCCATGCAACAGCGGCAGCGCGCTCCCGCTTGCGACCATCTGCTCGGCCAAAATTGCACTCTCGCGCGCGCGCGAGAAATCACGTGCGACGACGGCATTCACAGCATGATCAACCTGCTCGATCCGTGCGATGCAGCTTTCCAGCAGCTCAACTGGGGAAAGACGTTTCCTGCCGATAAGCCGACGAGCGATGGTAGCATCGAGATCACAGGATTCGCTCATGGCATCAATATCCGATCGCCGCGCCATCCTTGCGCGGATCAGAACCACCGATCAGGCAGCCGCGTCCACGATCGATCCATATCGCCTGTCCGCCGCCATGCGGCTTGTCGATAATCTCCGGTTCGTGTCCCATCCCGGCCAGACGGTTCACGATCTCAGCCGGTATTCCGCGCTCGATCTGGAGCTTGCCGCCGAACGGCAGCAGACGGGGAAGATCGATCGCCTGCTGGATATCGAGGTCATATTCCAGGAAATTGGTCAGGAAAAGGCTGTTCCCCATCGGCTGGAAATGGCCTCCCATTACGCCATATGGCATCATCGCCTCGCCGTTTCGCGTGACCATCCCGGGGATGATGGTGTGCATCGGACGCTTGTTCGGTGCGATGCAGTTCGGATGGCCGCGCTCCAGACGGAACCCAAAGCCGCGATTCTGAAGCATAACGCCGGAATTCTCGGCGAGAATCCCAGACCCGAAATTCTCAAAGAGAGAATTGATCAGGCTGCATGCATTGCCATCGCGATCAACGACACAGAGATACGTGGTATCGCGGTGAGCAGGCAGAAGTGACTCACCGGCAGCCGGTAGGCGGGGGAGAGCATGCGTTTCGTCGATCAACGAGCGCAGCCCAGCGAGATAATCGGCGCTCAGCAGCTTGTCGACAGGCACATCGGACCGGGATGGGTCGGCGAGGAAGGCGTCGCGGTCGCGATACGCAAGCCGGGCCGCTTCGGTGTGACGATGCAGTCGAAGCGCTCCAAGCGGTCCATCCGGTGCGCTCTCATACCCACCGAGAATGCCGAGAATCATCAGCGCGATCATGCCCTGGCCATTGGGAGGGCACTGCCAGACGTCGTAACCGTTCCAATGCGCCCGGAGCGGCGTCACGAATTCGGCAGCCGTTCGCCCGGCCGCGAAATCCTCCTCAGTGTGGAGACCGCCAAGCGCCCGGAGTGCAGCCACCATGTCAGCAGCAATCGGCCCCTCGTAGAACGCCCGTGCGCCGTGTTTGGCGACAGCGCGCAATGTCTTACCCAGATTGCGTTGGACGAACAGGTCACCGGCCGCCGGCGCGCCGCCATTCGGCAGGAAGGGCTCGGCGCGGTTCTTGCGCAGCTTCGCCTCGCCTGACGCCCAATCGCTGGCCACACGCGCGCCGACCGGCCAGCCCTCCTCTGCGAAGCGAATCGCCGGCTGCAGCAATTCCTCCAGCCCCTTTCGCCCGTGCGCTGCCAGCAGCGTATCCCAGGCCGAGGCAGCCCCGGGGATCGTGACGGCGTGAGCCGAGGTATTATCGAGCTTGCCGATACCCCTCCGCTCAAAGAAATCAATGGTCGCGGCGGCTGGGGCGCGGCCGGAGCCGTTAAGCGCGATTACCTCTTGTTTGTCGGCAGGCGCATAAAGGCAGAAGCAGTCGCCGCCGATTCCGGTCGATTGCGGCTCGATAACCCCGAGAACCGCCACCGCCGCCACCGCAGCGTCCAGCGCGTTGCCGCCGGCCCGCAGAACGTCGACCGCCGTAAGGGTCGCAGCCGGCACGGCGGTCGCCGCCATTCCGTGCATCGCATAGACCGGACTGCGGCCGGGAAGGTGAAAATCGCGGGGGCTCAGGCTTCGCATCGGGATTCCTCAGGCGCGGAATGAACTGGCCGGACGCTGGCATGCGTTGTTCCGCTTGGCAACGCAGCACAGAACGGGTTACTGCGCGCGAATGCAAAATACCGCGACGATCGAAGATTTCGAGAGGATCGACATTCGGGTCGGTACCGTCATCGAGGTTGAACCGTTTCCAGAGGCACGCAAAGCCGCCCTCAGGCTCACGATCGATTTTGGGCCGGAAATCGGGATTCAACGCTCCACGGCGCAGATCACGGTCCATTATGCCCCGGATCAACTGCTCGGGCGGCAGGTCTGTGCGGTCCTGAATTTGCCACCGCGCCAGATTGGTCCATTCGTAAGCGAGGTTTTAACTTTGGGCTTCCCGGATGCAGATGGCGCGGTGGTGCTGCTTAGGCCTGATTTCAAAGTTCCGGATGGTGGCCGCCTATTCTGATGCCGGAACACTTCTATACCGTCTCATGGGATCAGCTTCATCGCGACGCTCGGGCGCTCGCCTGGCGACTGGTCACGAGCGGGCCATTTCGCGGGGTTGTTGCGATTGCCCGTGGCGGCCTCATCCCGGCCGCAGTTGTCGCCCGCGAGTTGGAGTGCCGGTTGGTTGAGACGATCTCGGTCATCGCCTATGAGGGCGAGGGTGCCTCGACGCGCGGTGAGCCGAAGATCATCAAGCCGCCGATGGCCGCCGGCGACGGCGACGGATTTCTGGTCATTGACGACCTTGTGGATACCGGGGCAACTGCGCGGGTCGTCCGGGCAATCCTTCCGCGCGCGCATTTCGCATGCATCTATGCCAAGCCGGCAGCCCGGTCGGTGGTAGACAGTTTCGTGACTGAAGTCTCACAAGACACCTGGATCCTGTTCCCCTGGGACACCGCAGCGAAATATGCGGAGCCAATCGCTCGAAGCGGCACACCTTTGTAATCAGATTTCGACTGCCGGCTCGCGGCTGGCCCGAACTGTCTCAACTCGTCGGCCGTCCATCGCCAGCACTTCGAAACGCCAGCCGGCAAACACGATGCGGTCGCCTACCTGGGGCACGCGGCGGAGAAGAGCGAGCAAAAGCCCCGCCAACGTATGGTAACTGCCCTCGGCCGGCAGATCCGGGAGGTCGAGGCGTGCCTTCAGCTCATCGACGGGCATGAGCCCATCAATAACGAGGTCCCCTTCCCTCTCGCCACGATCTCCATCGGAGAACCCATTTGGCCCGGATGGCTCTCCCACAATGGCTTGAAGCACGTCCGCGGCCGTGACGACACCCTCAAAACTGCCATACTCATCCATAACCAGGGCGAGACCGAACTGGTCCGCCTTCAATCGTTCGAGCGCGTCGAGCGCACTCACTGTGTCTGGCACCACCATGGGCTCACGGAGGGATGCTGCGATCGAGAGGCCGCCACCGTCAAGAAGGCGGTCCAGAATGTCTTTTGCCTGAACAACCCCCACCACATTATCGACGGCTCCGTCGCAGACCACGTAGCGGCTGTGTTGCGCAGCCTTCAGCGTGGCCTTGATCTCCGCTTCGGGATCGGTGCGGTCGATCCAGACAAGTTCCGTCCGTGGCGTCATGATCGCGCGCACTGGCTTGTCGGCCAGTCGGAGGACACGTTCTATCATATCGCGTTCTTCATGTTCGAGCACGCCGGCTTGCGCCCCCTCTGCGAGCAAAGCGCGCAGCTCTTCCTCCGTCACGGTTGGTCCAGCACTGCGTGGCGTACCTAGAAGACGGAGCACCAGAGCAGAGGATTTCCCAAGCACCCAGACGATCGGGCTCGTAAAGCGCGACAGCACGTCAAGCGGACGCGCGACTGCTGACGCAATCGTTTCGGGGCCGCGAAGGGCGAGCTGCTTTGGAACTAACTCGCCCAGAACAAGGGTGAGGTAGGTAATCACGAGGACAACTATGGCGAGCGACACCTCGTCCGCTATCTTGGCGAAATAGGGAACTCTGGCCAGCCAAAAGGCGAGCCTGGACGCAAGTCGAGCGCCCCCAAAGACGCCCGCCAGGATTCCAATCAACGTAATGCCGACTTGCAGCGTCGGAAGGAAGCGCTGCGGGTCGTCGACCAACACGCGCGCGGCAGCGGCCCCGGCAAGTCCTTTACGTTCCAGAACAGCAAGTCGGGCTCGGCGCACAGACACCAGAGCGAGCTCACTCATGGAAAACAACCCATTGAGCCCGATCAAAATCAGAATGACAACGATCTCGAGCACAATGCCCATTTTAACCTCGTGTAAACGAAATGTTTAGAGGGTGTTGTGCATCTGTGCGAGTAGAGCGGCTTGATTGAGCATGAGGCAGGCGAAGGCTGCGAGGTGTAGCGCTGCGAGTGTGCTGGCGTATCGCGCGCAATCCTTGACCAACCTTCGGCAGCGTGTTGACCAGGCAAAGGAGCGCTCGCCCCCCAACGTCTTCGGCAGCCGCATGATGTCGGGCTTGGCGTCCGATGGCTTGATCGCCTCCCAGGCCATGCCTTGTGCCTGCGCTGCGGCGCGCGGTTTGGATCCGGTTTAGCCATGATCGACATAGGCGAGGTGGACGCTTTGCCCCGGTTGCTTTCTGTATAGCTACAGATTCCGCCAGAAGCCCGGCTTCGGCGAGATCGTCGGTGTTTGCCGGCATGGTGTGCAGAGCCAGCACGAGTTCCAGCGTATCGATCGCGAGGTACAGCTTCAACACCCTGCAGTCATCCAGCGCTGCGCCCACTGCTTACTCATGAAGAAAGCTTATAACACCACTGGGTATCTCGATTTTCGAGACGATTCATGATTTGTTAATCCTTCACGTCTCATGAGGGTCCCTCGTGCCTTCCTCTGATCCGACTGCTACTATCCTCCAGTTCAGGCCGAAATGCTTGGCGCGAAAGGAGGATCGTCTCTCCGTCGCCCTCATCTCTCTCAATCAAGCGCTCGCCGACCAAGGAAAGGCGATCGCCGCCTGGCGAACATCGCTTGAGCGTCTTCACGAGGAAACCCAGACGATTGAGTCGAGTCTCAGCGTTTATTGCTCGTCCTTGTACCAGGTCAGCGAGCGAGTCGATCACCTTCAAGGGAGAACCCAACAGCTGGGCGATTGGGCTGAGCACATCCTGACGTCGGCTTCCGCCTGAAACGAACCCGTGCCACCCTGCTGTAAATGTAGGGGGAACAATGCAGGCACTCGTTAGACGGTTTAAAGCGGCACGGATCATTCCCGTCATCCGGACACATAGGACCGATCATGCCGAGACCGTGGTGAACTGGCTAAGGGACATCGGTCTGCGAGTGTTTGAGATAACGATGACCGTCCCGGATGCGCCGGGCTTGATTCGCCGTCTGGCAGCAGACCCCTCCCTCCTCGTGGGCGCCGGCACCGTGCCGGATGCGGCCTCAGCTGAGCAGTGCTTGGCTGCGGGAGCCCGCTTCATCGTCGCTCCCTGGGTCGACCCTGAGATTCTCCCGCCCTGCCGCGCCGCCGGTGCTGTGCTTATGCTGGGTGCCTGCACGCCGACGGAAGTTCGTGGTGCCCTACAAGCGGGCGCCGACGTGGTGAAGATATTTCCGGCCTCATCGGTCGGCGGCCCGTCCCACATTAGAGCGCTCGCGAGCGTTTTCCCGGGTGTAAGTTTCTGTCCAACCGGCGGCGTGGGTCCTGCCGATGTGGACAAGTATCTGGAGGCCGGTGCGGCCTTTGTCGGAATGGGGGGCGCCATCGTCGACGAGAAGCGGATCGCTACCGGTGATCGCGCAACGATTCAGTCCGTTGCCCGTCAACTCATGGCATGAGATTCGATATCGTGTGCATGGGCGAACCCATGCTCGAGTTCAATCAGCAGCCGGTGGGAGCAGATGGCCGGCGATTCTACCTCGAAGGTCACGGCGGCGACACCTCTAACGCGGCGATTGCCGCGTCACGCCAAGGCGCTCGCGTCGCCATGCTAACCGGATTAGGAGAGGACCCCGCAGGTGAAAGCTTTTTGAGGCTCTGGACCAACGAAGGGATCGACGTCAGCGGCGTTAAGCGTGACACGGCCAATCCAACAGCCGTTTATTTTGTTCTGCATAACCAAGGCGATCACGAATTCCTATTCTATCGTCGGCAGTCCGCGGCAAGCTTCTATACCAAAGGGGATGTGAACGAGCCCCTGATTGCCAGCAGTCGCATTTTCTTCGCTTCTGGGATCAGTCAGGCCATCTCGGCTTCAGCGGCCGATGCGGTCTTCCACGCGATCGACACGGCACGTCGTCATGGCGTTCGGGTGGCTTTCGATACCAATTACCGGACGCGGCTTTGGCCACCCAAGCGCGCTGCCGCTGTCATCCATGCGGCCATTGCCATGGCAGAAATCGCCCTGCCGACGATCGACGACGCGCGTGTGTTGACCGGGCTCGAAGCACCCGACGCGATCCTTGATTTCTACCTGGAACTCGGATCAAGGATCGTTGTTCTCAAGATGGGCGCAGAGGGCGCTATGCTCGCCACGCCAGAACGGCGGGTCGCTATCCCAGCATTCCCCTGCTCCGTCATCGACAGCACGGGCGCCGGTGACACCTTCTGTGGAAGCTTCCTCGCACGGCTATGCGCGGGCGACGCACCGGAGGCGGCGGCGCGCTATGCGGCTTGCGCGGCCGCGCTCTCCACCGAAGCTTACGGTGCTGTCGCCCCAATTCCTCGGTCTGATGCGGTTCTCGCGGCGCTGAGCCGAACACGCTGACTCAGCTGTTTTGTCCCGGACGGATCCGGAGTTCCGGCCGCAAATGGCGGAACGGAAGCATTGCCGGGTCAGCGGCAACGGGCCCAGGCGCGGCTGCGACGATCACGCGTCCGGCGATAGGCTCGAAATCGGCCCGGAAATGCACCGAGGATTTCAGCACGATGATCGGACAATTCTTCGGCTCAATTCCGACATGCCGCAAGATCTCCTGATCCAGCGCCTGCATCTTCCGGCTTACGACCATGACGCGAATCCCGGGCGGAATTTCAATCAGCGCAACGGGCCCTAGATTGGCCGGATTGCCGGCCCCCATCGGTCCGGTGAGTGTGAAACGGCCATCCGTGAGCTTGCGCACGACTGCGTCAACTACGACCGGAACGCCATCCGACTTGCCACCTAGCGAAAGACGAACGGAGCCACCCTCGGAGGTCGCGTGGCACGCAGCGGCACTCTCCGCGTCGTTGATCAGGCAGACGACCGCGCCTTTCGCGTCCTGCGCGATCAACTCGGCAAGCAACCCCGTTGTGTCACCATGGCCGCCGCCTCCTGGGTTATCCTGGGTATCGGCAATAATAACCGGACCGCCAGTAGCTCCGCGAATGGCCTCTTCCACGGCTGACTTCGCCGAACTGATATCTAAGCGAAAATCCCGCTCCCTTCCTCGCAGATCCACGAGGAACGCATCTGCCGCCAGGTCCGCAGCTTGCTGTGTCGACGCATACGCTGCGAAGGCGGCCCCGCAGCCCGGAAAATCTGCGTAGGGAAAGCCGAAGCACCATGCAAGCTCGACAATTCCATGCTGCGCGGCGATCATGCTGCGCTGTTCCAGAACTTTCTGCATCGGAGGCACCAAGGTGCATTGCGTGGTGATTGGCATCCAGAAATCGAGCTGCCGGTATGCCTTCGCGTATGCGCCGACTTCGATCCGCCGTAGCAGCAGATGCATTGCTCGGCCGCCAGCGTCTTTCATATCGACATGGGGATAGGTTCGGAACGGCGAAATCGCGTCGCACGCTTCCACCATCTCCCGTGTAAGATTGGCGTGGGGATCAAGGCTGATTGTCAGAGGTACGGAACCCAGGATATTCCGTATGCGTCGCAACAATTCCCCTTCAGCATCTGGGAAGCTGACCGAGACCGCGGCACCGTGCAGGTCGAGATAGACACCGTCAATCGGCGCCTCCCGCAACGCATGGATAAGATCTCCGCAGATCATCGCGGAGATGCGCTCGAAAGCTTGATCCTGTATAGGACCGGCGGGATTGGCAAAGCACCAACTCAAAGGGACGAGTTCCGCGCCGGCCTTTTCAGCGACCGCAATTGCTCCGGCGAGGGGAACAGAAGTGTCCCGGATCTCATCAAGCATTTGACGGCCAGAGTTCATTGCTGGGAAGCCACCCGGTTGGACAAAGTCTTCCCATTGAGTAGGCCGTGGTGCGAAGGAATGGCTCTCGTGCAGGAACCCGCCGACCGCAATTCGCAAGGACATGACTTCCCCCAATCCGAATGCGCCAGAGTGATGGGCCATGCTTAAAGAGGCAAGCCGTTCCGCCGCGTAGACAGCGACACAGCTCGCCCGTAGCCTTCACCCATGAAGGTGTTCTGGGATCCAATTCAGCTTGGGCACGCGCCGAAATTCTTCCTCCAGCGCGGTCGGCTTCGCCAGCATCACGAGGTGCCGGCGCGTGCCGAGGCTCTCCTCGCAGCTTGCCAGGATCTTCGGCTGGAGACTGTGGCGCCACCGTGCATTGACTCCACCATGCTGCAGATGGTTCACGAGACCGGGTTGCTTAAATTTTTACGTGATGCTCCAGTGGAATGGGATGTGTTGGAAGGACATGGGCCGGAACTTGTGCCAAACGTTCATCCCTCACCCGAAATGCTTGCGCAAGGCGGCCGGTTCGGGACCGCATTGGTAGGCAGACTTGGATGGCACACCTTCGATACGGCGAGCCCCATAACGGTAGAGACTTGGCCAGCGGCGCTCGCGGCAGCTTCCGGCGCTGTTGCGGCGGCAGACGAGGCGCTGGTGGCGCAAGCCGCGTACGCACTCGCGCGTCCCCCAGGACATCACGCCTACGCCGGCCGCATTGGCGGTCATTGCTACCTGAACAATGCGGCGCTTGCCGCAGAACGGCTGCGTGCAAGGGGTATTCCCCGCGTCGCGATCCTTGACATAGACAGTCACCACGGCAATGGCACGCAAGGCATTTTCTGGAATCGCCCGGACGTGTTGTTCGTCTCGGTGCATGCTGACCCAGATTTCTATTATCCGTGGTATGTCGGCCGTAGTCGGGAGACCGGAGGACATGGCGCTCTTAGTGCCAACATCAATATTCCGTTGCCTCTTGGGACCGACGATGGTCGGTGGCTTCAGGCCATTGCGTCCGGACTGGACGCGATTGGGCGATTTGGTGCGGGCGCGCTGGTGCTAAGCCTTGGTTTCGACGCGTCGAAGAACGAACCACTCAATGCATTTGGCGTCACCGAGGAAGGATTCGCTCGCGCTGGCCAGATGATCGCGGCGCTTCGGCTGCCGACAGCAATCATACAGGAGGGAGGTTATAATCTGAACGAGATCGGCAATCTGCTTCAGCGATTTCTGATCGGTTTCGGCTCGTGACCGTTGCACCAGTCGTGACATGAGCGTGGTGCGTATCCCGACTTTCGCCTTCTCGGGTATCGAGGCGGTGCCGGTCGAAGTGCAGGTTCAGATTTCTCAAGGTTTGCCGACCTTTCTCGTGGTTGGGCTACCAGACAAAACGGTGGGCGAGGCTCGTGAGCGGGTGCGAGCGACCCTAACAGCCATAGGCCTTTCCATGCCGCCGAAGCGGGTGCTTATCAATCTCGCACCGGCGGACCTGCTCAAGGAAGGCAGCCATTTCGACCTGCCAATTGCCCTCGGCGTGCTGGCGGCGATGGATATTCTGCCGCATGATGAGCTCGCGGAGTACGCGTCCGTTGGCGAATTGTCTCTCGACGGCTCGCTCAACCCGATTACCGGCATCCTCTCTGCCGCAATTGCCGCGTCGGCAAGAGATCTCGGCCTCATTTGCCCGGCCTCGCAGGGTGGCGAGGCGGCATGGGCAGGCCGTATAGAGGTTCTTGCCCCGCAAAACCTGTTCGCGCTCATTAACCATTTTCGTGGCACTCAAGTACTAACGCCCCCGGAAACCGCGGGGCTTGCTGAGCCGACGCGTTCCCCCGAAATGGCAGAAGTCAAGGGGATGGAGAGTGCAAAGCGGGCGATCGAGATCGCCGCGGCTGGCGGCCATAATCTCCTCTTCATCGGACCTCCCGGAGCGGGGAAATCGATGCTTGCATCGCGGCTACCGGGCTTACTGCCTGACCTCAGCCCCATGGCGGCTCTTGAAGTCAGTATGATCCACAGCATCGCTGGCATGTTGCCGGGCGGACGGTTGGTCACACGTCCGCCCTATCGGGAACCGCATCACAGCGCCTCGCCGGCAGCGCTCACCGGAGGGGGACAGCGCGCAAAACCCGGCGAGATCTCACTCGCGCATCGAGGTGTGCTCTTCCTCGACGAAATGCCCGAATTTCCCCGACAAGCACTGGAAGCTCTGCGCGCACCTATGGAAACAGGCCGCACTACCGTTTCTCGCGCAACCGCACATGTCACGTATCCGGCTCGTTTCCAACTTCTCGCAGCGATGAACCCATGCCGCTGCGGTCATCTGGGCGACGCGTCCCGAGAGTGCAGCCGCGCCCCACGCTGCGGCGAAGAGTACCAGACGAAACTGAGCGGCCCACTCCTGGACAGAATCGACCTAACCATAGAAGTGCAGCCGATCCCACCCACAGAGCTGTCGCGGGCGCCAGCAGGCGAATCGACTTCGGTGGTTGCTTCCCGCGTCCGTTTCGCACGGGAAACACAGCTGAAGCGGTACGGCGAAAGCGGCCCCGGCACCAACGCCGAAGCCGAACCCTCGGCCTTTCGGCTTGAGAACGATGCCCGGGAACTCGCAGAAATGGCGGCCGAAAAACTGCGCCTTTCAGCACGGGGGTTTACCCGCGTGCTGCGGGTCGGTCAGACGATCGCGGATCTCGCCGGTAATCCTGTGATCGAACGCATGCACGTTGCGGAAGCGCTTGCTTTCCGCCATCGCATTCCTGGCCGCAAAGTAGGTTGAGGCCTATTCATCAGCGTTGAACGCGTTGGCAATTCGCCGGACGCGCCCGGAACGGTCGACAAGAACGACATCAAAGCGATTTTCTGAGCGACACCATGAAGGGTGTTGCGCCAGGACTATCCCAGCCGCGGCAATCAAACGTGCACGCTGTCGCGGTGAAAGCGCCCAGGCGGCGCTGGTGAAATCCGCCCGCGCCTTGACTTCAATGAAGGCCAGCATTTTGCCCCGGGCGGCTACTAGGTCGAGCTCTCCCGCGGGAGTTCGCAATCGCCGCGCCAAGATCGTCCAACCATCGCGCTCCAGAGCCTCTGCAGCAATGGCCTCGGCATCCACGCCACGTACCTGGTTTGTCTGCCCCTCAATTGCACGGTTTCGTGGGCTCAGGATAGGATCCGCCCTTCTGCGACCGTGTGACACGCAACGAGAACGAGCTCTGATTGAGTGTACGCAGGCTTCTCTACCCGACACCGCCCATTTGCAAGCGGACAGCGCGGGTGAAAAGGACGGCCCGGCGGGGAATCGATCAGATTTAGCATAAAATGCCGACCGCTAACTTGGCAACGGTCGACTTTCCACAGCCGCTTTCGTCCATCGACGGCGCGGAGTTTCGTCGCGGATGCTCGTGCCAGAATGCGTCGAATCCAGAGACGCGAGACTTTGAAATAGCGAAATACACCTTTAGTTCGAACGAAAGCGTCAAGCTTAAAAGTATGTCCGCTCGCCAACATAGCCGACATCATGAAGTCAGCATGCACCCTGCGTTAAGCCAGCTAGCAACAGCTCCGACCGTTCGGTGCGACACCGGGCAAATACCTTTGAACAGCGCGGATTGAACAGGCAACGAATGGGGATCGCATTCAACCTGGGAATCGCGCCGCCAATCTGGCGCAAGCGCTCGATCATCTATGGTTGTAATGCTTCCGATCAGGCCTTTCGGTATAGGGGTATTGCAGAATCCAGCTACATTACATAAAGCAATATGATAAGCCGTCTCGGCAATGACAATCATGTCGTGCGTGATGAACATCACCGACGTCCCGTGATCTCGCGTCAGTCGCCTTGAGAATTGCAATGATCCGTACTTAGACGGATACGTCAAGTGCCGTCGTCGGTTCATCCGCAATCAAAGTTTCGGCTCAGCGCATAAGCTAGAGCGATGCTACCCGGTGGCGCATTCCTCCAGAAAACTCGTGGGGCAGGCAACTAGGTGGTCACGTACGGCGGGATGCCTACTTCATCCAGCCATCGTATGGCAAAAATTCGTGCGTTGCTGTCCGACAAGCCAAGATACGTTCGCATGGTCTCAACCAATTGGCGTCCGGGGTCGCCTGAAAGAATCCTGGACAGAATGAACACCGGCATAACCATCCCCATCTCGCCGTCGGCGCCCCGTGGAGGTACCGTAAGCCTGAACATGAAAGCAGCGTTCAGCGCGGCGCGAGATCGCTTTACAAATCTGGGCCAGTCCGCGAAGGCGGAGCGGTCCGCAGTCGCCCTCTCTGGTCAAGACAGGCAGCGGTCTCTAGTTTGCCTGCCAGAGAACGAAGGAGGCAGGCGTGCCGCGCTTCTGCGCAAACTTATCGATGATGTTCAACGAGGTTCCGTTCCTTGATCGGTTCGAGGCTGCTTCGAGCGCTGGATTCGCAGGTGTTGAGTATCTCTTCCCTTATGAATATCCCGCGGCCGAGATACGTAGGCGGCTAGATACGATGGGGCTGAAACAAATTCTGTTCAACATGCCTCCCGGCGACTGGGACAAAGGCGAGCGCGGCTTGGCTTCTCTGCCCGGCCGCCAAGCCGAATTTCGGGATAGCGTCAAGCAAGCGCTCGACTACGCTGCGCTCTTGGGCTGCGATCTCCTGCATTGCATGGCAGGCATTGTTCCATCCGGCGTTCCTTGGGATACCGCCGCAAGTCTTTATGCCGCCAACATCGCCTGGGCGGCCGAACAGGCGCATCCAGCTGGCGTCAAACTCGTACTAGAGCCGATAAATCACCGCGATATGCCCGGATTCTTCTTGAATACTCAGGGGCAAGGAGCTGCTGTTATTAACGCGATTGGGCGCGATCGTGTGGGTTTACAGTTCGATGTCTATCACTGCCAAGTGACAGAGGGCGATATCACCAAACGCATGGAGTCTCATATGCCCGTAATTGCTCACATGCAGATTGCAGACGTGCCCGCCCGAAATGAGCCGGGCACGGGTGAAATCAACTGGACCTATATCTTCCGCCGTATAGACGAGCTTGGATTCGCGGGCTGGGTCGGCTGCGAATATCGTCCCGTCGGCGATACTGTGGCCGGGCTTGTCTGGCGCAAGCAATACCGCGTCTGAGAAGGAACGGAAAGATGCGCATCGGCTTCATTGGACTTGGAATCATGGGGCGGCCCATGGCGGTGAATCTCAAGCAGGCCGGTCATGAACTCATCGTGCTGGACCGCAAAAGCCTGCCAGAGAACATTCGTAGCCACGCGGAAGTTGTCGGTGATTCAGCGGCGGTGGCGGCTCAGTCCGAGATTATCATCTTGATGTTACCCGATACGCCCGACGTAAATGCCGTATTGTTCGGCGAGCGCGGCGTTGCCGCCGGACTGAAACCCGGCTCTCTCTTGATCGACATGTCCTCGATCAGTCCGATTGCCACAAAGGCGTTTGCACAGAAGATCAGCGACAAGGGGTGCGACTATCTCGACGCTCCGGTTTCGGGCGGTGAAGTTGGAGCGAAGCAGGGCTCGTTGACGATCATGGTCGGAGGTCCGGAGAAGGCATTCAGTCGAGCATTGCCGCTGTTCGAGATCATGGGGAAGAATATCACTCACGTCGGAAGTGAGGCCGGGTCAGGCCAGACGTGTAAGGTCGCGAATCAAATCATCGTTGCATTGAACATACAGGCGGTCGCAGAAGCCTTGACGTTCGCTGCGAAAGCAGGTGCCGATCCGGCAAAAGTACGCACGGCTTTGATGGGCGGCTTTGCTAGTTCCCGCATCTTGGAGGTGCACGGCGAACGCATGATCAACCGGACCTTCTCGCCTGGCTTCCGCATTAAGTTGCACCAGAAGGACCTTAACCTCGCGCTTTCGGCGGCCCGAGAACTAGCATTGGCTTTGCCCAATACCTCGATCGCTCAGCAAATGTTCTCCTCATGTACTGCACATGGCGGCGGCGAGGAGGACCATTCGGCGCTCATTCGCGCGATTGAGCGTATGGCCGATTTTGAGATCGGTCACTGAATTATGCGCCGAAATGCACTGGAAAGGCGCTTCGGCCTGCACCCCGCGACTGCTTCTTGCTAAGCGTTGGCAAAAAGCGAGTTGTTGAAAATGGAAGAGTTCAATGATATTGGTCAGCAATTAAGAGCATACCGGCTCGATTCTGGGTTACGAGCTGAAGAGGTTGCTGTGCGTCTTGGCGTGTCTCGAGCTACGCTGTACCGTTACGAAAAAGGTGAAGTTGTAAAATTAGAGATTGTGAAACGGCTAGCGGAACTGTTGGGTATTTCTACAATATCTTTGCTCGGAATTGGCATTGAGTATTACAGAAATCCTGTCGGGTTTTTTAAAAGAATTCGACTGATCGAACAGAACGCCGATAAGATCGTAACGCTATGCTGGCCGACATGCTTTCTGACTTCTTCGGAAGCTTTCGACAAGGCCGTATTTGTAGTCCATCGAGAACTGATTGAGTTCGGCCGTGATGATGACGGCGCGCGGTCCGCAGCGGCACAGGTGACGAATTTGCTCATCGCTCGCAAGCGTGTGTACGCCTCCCGCAGACCCGGAATTATCGCAATCATTCCAGAGCTCGCAATCGAACGTCTCGTAGAGGTTGGGATCGGGGGAGACATTGCAAAGGACGAAAAAACGGCAACGATGTGCCGTGCTGCTGCACGCGAAGAAGCAGAACATATAGCAAAACTGATGGAGGCAGAGCCTATGGGAATACAGGTAGCCCTTCTATCAAGATACCAACCGAATACACGATTCGAAATATTTTATTGTGGTAAAAATTCAACTATTGCTATCAACCCCTTTCTTCCTGACGCTCACCCGAGCACTCAGAACGGGGTCGCTATGGTAACGACAGCCAGCGAAGCGATCGCTGCACATCAGCGTGTTGCCGAGACTTGTTGGCAACAATCGCTCCATGGGCCGATAGCCGCAGCACGAGTGAGAGAAATCGCTGGTCAAGCAATCGGCTAAGTGGTCAGTTTGAGCGACCCTGAAAAGATTCCTACCTAGGGCCGGGTGCGATCTTGGCTGCAAATGTCCATAATGGCAGATATGCCAATGAAACGCACTCCCGCCCCGCGACCCGATCCAGCTCGGCAAGCTTATGCTCGACATCGCAACGGGTGCCATTCCCGATGCTGTGGATGACGGGAAGAATGAGGCGGCATCAAAGATGGGCCGTGAAGGCGGCCTAAAGGGTGCATCGGCAAGAGCTAACGCCCTGTCGCTCGGTCGTCGGGCGGAGATCGCACGTAGCGCGGCGGCAAAACATTGGGCAACAAGACTGATTAACGGTGTTAGCCTTATACCCAGTCCCATTGATCAGAACCTGTGCGCCCAGTCGCGCATGCCGATGGACATGATTGTCCAGGGCTGCGAGACGAGCTTGTTCCAGGAATAGCAGCAGTGATCGAGGATGTTGCCGTAGGGACTGAAAGACCCTGTTCGATAGCCAGTTGTCGCGCATGAATTGCCAGATGTTCTCGACGGGATTGAGCTCGGGGCATTTGGACGGTAGCGGGACGATGGTGACGTTGGGCGGCACGATGAGCTTGTCCGAGAGGTGCCATCCGGCTTGGTCGACAAATTGCATTTGAGGCTTGTTACCTGCTTCGCTATCGCTTCATCGAAGCACGAGGCTTGATGTAGGTTCGCCTTTCCGTCTCCACGTAGCAGCATGTTGCTAGCGGCAAGAGTGAACATATTGGGCTGCTGCTCAATCCCAATCAGTCCATTCTTTCTTATATTATCTTTTCTTTCTCGGTTATAGCGGACTTAAACATTTGATGCATGGCAGCTATTAGAAATCCGTCAGTTCCGGCGCACGGATCAAGAAACTTGCTGTCCTTATTGACATTGGCTAAGAAGCGAAAATAGTTCACTGATGTGCCGAGGAACCAGCACAATACCAAGTGGTGGATACGGATGGCCGGCGCTCGGGCTGCATGCCCACGCAGCCAACATTCAAGACCGTGATGGCGCGGGCCGCTGCTGCGGGCCTCACGGCCGAGTTTGCCGTTCGTGCAACTCGCCTTCGCCCGACAGCGGCTACCACGGGCCGCGTGTTGCGGCGGTCAGCATCATCCGCGTCGAGATTGTGCGCAAGTCCGAAGGCCAGGTCGGCTTTGTAGTCCATGCCGCCGATGGGTGGTCGAGCGCTTCTTCGCCTGGATCAACCGCAACCGCCGCCTGGCCAAGGATGTCGAAGCGACAATCGCATCGGCCAGGCCTTCCTCTACGCCGCTTCCGCTATCCTGCTCCTACTCAGGTTGGCACGTTGAGAAACCGATTAGAGACGGACTCTGAAGCCCGACTCAACGAAATCATTGCCGCTGACCATTTCGTCAGGACGGAATGGATCGATGAAATAGTGATTTTGCAACCTGCGGTGGCATGCACGTGCGATCAGCGAACGGAATTGGCATAGTCGTCATGCTCAAAATTAAAATAAAGGACGTCAGAGTTGCTGGGTTATCGCCACCTTCAAGGATCCGATTTGAATGACACCTCTTGCCAGCACATCGGCACTTTCTGCGCAACTTGGACAGCCCGATCTCGTCATTTTTGACGCGACGAAATACCTCCCGAACGAGACGAAAGACGGGGAGACCGAGTTCAAACTCACGCATATTCCCGGAGCGCGTTTTTTTGATATCGATGTCATCGCGGATCCAGATGCCGATTTGCCGCATATGGTCCCGACCCCTGCCCGCTTTGAAAAATTGATGGCGGCCCTTGGCGTGTCTAATGAAAGCCGCGTCGTCTTCTACGACCAGAAAGGACTCGCTTCAGCGGCCCGTGGCTGGTGGTTGATGACGCTGTTTGGCCACGATCAAGCAGCCGTGCTGGATGGCGGTCTGCCGAAGTGGTTGCGGGAGAATAGAGCCGTAGAGAGCGGCGATTCTGCGCCAAGACTACATGCGACCTACCGGTCAAATTTTCGCGCCGAGCGCCTGCGCGGGATCGGAGATCTGCTTGACAACCTCCAGAGCGGTCGCGAACTCGTGCTTGACGCCCGCGCCGCCGCACGATTTGAGGGGCGGGCTCCTGAGCCACGTGCCGGTATACGAAGCGGCCATATACCCGGGAGCCGCAATCTACCTTATACGAAGCTCCTCGGGACCGATCAGACGCTTTTGCCGCCAGCTAAGCTGCGCGAGTGCTTCCGCCAACTCGGCGTCGATGGAAGCAAGCCTGTGGTGACCAGCTGTGGAACGGGCGTGACGGCGGCGGTCGTCACTTTAGGTTTGCACATTGCCGGGCTTCCGACAGGGGCGGTCTATGATGGCTCTTGGACCGAGTGGGGCGGCCGGCCCGATACCCCTGTGGAGACCTGAAACATGCCGGACGACGTCGTTCATCACGACCCGAATGGACGGTTTTCCACTAAGCTGTTACACGCGGCTATGGCTTTCATGAATTTGCCCGTTGACGGGGTTCGACAATGCTCTACCCGTCGGTTGAGACATCGCGGACTGACCGTATTGCGTGGAAGAGCGGCATGATGTCCGACCTTTTTTCGGCTATTAAATTTGCGGAGGGCGGACTTATGCCCGCTATCGCGCAGCAGCATGACACCGGCGAGGTGCTTATGTTCGCGTGGATGGACCGTGAAGCAATCATTGAGACATTCCGGACGGGCCAAGCGTGCTACTTCAGCCGCAGTCGGAGATCACTTTGGCGAAAAGGCGAGACCTCTGGCCAAGTGCAGCGCCTCGTTGAAATGCGGCTCGACTGCGATGGCGACGCAATCCTCCTTCTGGTCGACCAACACGGCGTCGCTTGTCACACTGGCAGACGCTCTTGTTTCTTCCGAGGCGTTCAAGACGGAAACCTGCGCGAGCTTGCAGACCCGACCACCAGTCCGCAAATTCTCTATGCCTGATCTGAGAAGTCGGATCACAAAGGATCAAGTTTCAGACTGAAACCATTCATGCCGCTTGTATATCTTGTCGCCGGTGAAGCGAGTGGCGATGTCCTTGGCGCACGCCTTATGATGGCATT
Organism: Acetobacteraceae bacterium; assembly: GCA_965276665.1. Classification (GTDB taxonomy): domain Bacteria; phylum Pseudomonadota; class Alphaproteobacteria; order Acetobacterales; family Acetobacteraceae; genus CAWGJC01. The sequence goes on along the minus strand of OZ255620.1, from coordinate 4,875,265 downwards.
GCGCAAGCAGCGGCCCGACATCGATTTCGCCGGCGTTGGTGGCCAGCGGATGCAGCATCTCGGACTTTCGAGTCTTTTCCCGATGCACGAACTTGCGGTGATGGGCCTCCTTGAAATCCTGCCCCGTGTCAATCGCATACGACTGCGCCTGCAGGAGACGGCTGCCGATATCGCAGCCCGCCATCCGGACGTGGTGGTCACCATCGATAGCCCTGGTTTTACGCTCCGGCTCCTGAAATCGCTTCGACCGCTAGGCATCCCGCGAGTCCATTACGTGGCGCCGCAGGTTTGGGCCTGGCGCGAGAACCGGGTGCGGCACTTCCCAGGCTTGTGGGAAAAGCTGCTATGCCTACTTCCGTTTGAGCCAGCGTTCTTCGCTCGCCACGGAATTCCCGCCAAGTTTGTAGGCCATCCGGTCCTTGAGAGTGGCGCAAACCAGGGCGATGGATTGCGGTTTCGCATCCAGCATGGACTTCAGAGGAACAGGCGGATCGTCGTGCTCATGCCCGGTAGCCGGCGGAACGAGGCGCCGCGCCTTTTGCCGGTGTTCGGTCGGACGATAGAAATGCTCGCGTCGCGTGTGCCGGACTTAGTCCCCGTCATTCCGACGCCGGCCACTGTGTTGGCCACGATCCGGCGATCGGTCGCTTCCTGGCCCATTACCCCTATTCTCGTGACCGATCTCCAGGGAAAGCATGACGCATACGCCGCGGCTGATGTGGCACTCACCAAATCCGGGACATCGACACTCGAGCTCGCGCTCGCGGATGTTCCGATGGCAGTCACTTATCGCGTCAATCCTATAACGGGCGCGATGGCCAAGCGGCTGATCCGCGTGCCCCATGTAGCGATGATCAATCTTCTCGCTGGACGGGATATTGTCCCGGAATTACTACAAGACGCGTGCAATCCTGTCCAGCTGAGCGCAGCCTTGTTGCGCCTTATCATCGATGAAGATGCGAGGGCAACTCAACTCGATGCCTTCAGTTCGATAATGGGTCAACTTCGGCCAGCACACGGCACACCGTCGGGTGTCGCAGCAAATGAGATTTTAAGAGTTTTCGAGAAGGCCTGAGGCCACGGCTCGTCGCTCAGACTCGAGCATACTATCGGTGACCGCAATTGCTGCGGCCAACGCTCGTCGTCCAGCCGCTGCATCTACCACGACCGGAACGCCGTCCAGGCACGAGGCAATGAACGCCGCGTGTTCCGCTGCAAGTGCATCGTGATCCTGCCAGCTAGTCTCATCCCGTCGAAACCCACCGGTGCCGGGCAAAAGAAACCCAATCTCTCGCCCAAGCATCACGAGTTTTCTCCCAACAAAATCGACTGAGAGATACCCTTCTTGTCCGAACAACCTCATACGACGTTCCGTTTTTAGTGAGACTCGGCTGGCGGTTATTGTCGCGACACAGCCGTTTTCGAAGCGTACTCTGGCATTAGCGATGTCCTCGTGCTCGCTTGCAACCGCTGCACCCACGGCATGAACGCTCTCAATAGGCGATTCCACGAGAGCCAGAACCAAGTCAAGATCGTGGATCATCAGGTCGAGGATAACGGACACATCTGTCCCACGTGCTTTGAATGGAGCAAGCCTCGTTGCCTCGATGTAAAGGGGTCGCGCCATTCGACTCGAAATTGCACGATGTTCGGCCGAGAAACGGAGTAGGTGTCCGACTTGCAGTACCCGCCCGTGTTTGTTGGCGAGAAGGGTGAGCTCGTCCGCCTCATCGAGCGTGGCAGCTATTGGCTTCTCTACCAGGACGTGACACCCGGCTTGCAGAGCTGACCGGGTGATCGGGAAGTGCGCCTCGGCCGGAGTAGCAACAATGACCGCGTCACTGGCCGCGAGAAGAGTGGGCAAATCCATTGGATGGCCCCCAGCCTCTCGAGCCAAACTGCTGGCGCGGATAGAATCCGGATCGGTGACACCAACCAAACTGGCACGGCCCGCACTCGCAACCTTGAGTGCATGGAACCGGCCAAAATGGCCTGCCCCCACAACCCCCACCCGCAAAGTCGATGCCAGCATGCAGCCTCCTATCTATATTACAAGTAGCAGGGCCGAAGTGTCAGACCAACGCGTGAGCTTTGGGTTGCATCGGAGGAACGGCGTCGGCATGGTCCGGTCCCGTTTGATCAGGAGCCGTCCACCTCGATGCTCTACTTCAGCCGCCTGAAGATCGCCATGATCGTTGGCGTCTGCCTCTTGGGCGCCCTGCTCTGCATACCAAACTTGGCGGCGGCGCCCGCCGCTTGGCTACCCTGGCGGCAGGTGCATCTCGGCCTTGATCTTCGCGGCGGCAGCTACCTCCTGCTGGAAGTCGATATGGGTGCCGTCGTCCGGGAACGCCTCGACAGCATTGCAGAGTCCGCACGGCAGACCCTCGCGCAATCCCACATTCCTTATCAGGTGGTCGCTAGCGATGCTGCTCAGAACCGCGTTCAGATACATCTGCGAAACCTGGCACAGAACGCCTCTGCCGTGGCTGTCCTAAAAGCGATCAACAATGGCAATGGGAGCGAACCAGCGGAATTTTCCGTTGAGACTGCTTCCGACAATATTGATCTCACCCTTTCCACCGCATCTCTCCAAGATCGTGCGCGCGCGACAATCCAGCAATCCATCGAAATCGTCCGAAGACGCATAGACGGCACGGGCGTTGTAGACCCAGAGATTGCCCGCCAAGGCAGCGATCAGATTGTGGTACAGCTGCCGGGCATTGAGGATCCAAACCGGATCAAGGAACTGCTGGGTACGACAGCTCATATGACGTTCCGACTGCTTGACAACACGGCGAACATGGCCGGTCCGCCTCCGCCAGGAGTCGACTACCTTCCCATGCAGTCCAACTCGAATCAGAAGTTGCCGGTGCGCCGTCGTGTCGAGGTTGACGGTTCTGACCTCACGGATGCCCGCGCCGGGCAGGACCCGCGAAGCGGCTGGGTGGTAAATTTCAGCCTCGATAGCGTCGGTGCGAGACGATTCGCTGACGTCACTCGTGCCAATGTCGGCAAGCCATTCGCAATTGTTCTCGACAATCAGGTTGTCAGCGCTCCGACCATCAACGAACCGATCATAGGAGGTCAAGGCGAGATCACGTCGCGCTTTGACGTCCGAAGTGCGACAGACTTCGCGCTCTTGTTGCGCGCCGGAGCACTTCCGGCCCCGCTCAGGGTGGTGGAGGAACGCACGGTTGGCCCACAGCTCGGGGCGGACTCGATCCGAGCTGGGGCGATCTCTTTGACTGTTGGTTTCATCCTTGTGGTCGGCTTTATGGCCGCTTTTTACGGCCTCTTCGGGTGGTACGCGAATGTCGCGCTGATCATCAACCTGATCCTGCAAATCGGAGTGCTCTCTGTAATCCAGGCAACGCTGACGCTTCCGGGGATGGCAGGCATCTTGCTGACGCTTGGCATGGCGGTGGATGCAAATATCTTGATCAATGAGCGCATTCGCGAGGAGGTGAGAAACGGCCGGCCGCCCCTAGCCGCAATGGAAGCAGGGTTCAAACGAGCCTATGCCACCATTATTGACAGCAACGTGACCGCCCTGCTGGCGCACGTCATGCTCTTTGTGTTTGGAACGGGACCTGTCAGAGGTTTCGCCGTCACTATTACGGTAGGGATCGTGACCACATTGTTCAGTGCAATTCTCGTAGCCCGGCTCATGATGGTGCGTTGGTACGCCCTCGTGCGCCCCCAAGCTCTTCCGGTTTGATCTCGATGTTTAAACGCCCTTTGCTTCGCCTCGTTCCTGACAACACGCGTATTCGCTTCATGCGAGGTCGCTACATGGGTTTGATCGTCTCTGCGGTATTATCCACGGCATCGGTCATTCTCTTCTTCTATCCCGGGCTTAATCTCGGCATCGACTTTCGTGGCGGCATTACCATGGAGATGAGAACTAAAGGCCCCGCTGATCTGGCTCAGATACGCACTGCGCTCGCGGACGCTCACGCAAATGATGCTGGTTTGCAGCGTTTCGGAAGTCCCGACGACGTTTTGATCCGCATGGAAGATCATCGCGATGAGGTGAATACTCAGCAAACAATCGACAGCGTGCGGGCGGCGATCCAGAAGCTGCCGGGTGCACAGGTGATCCGTGCGGACGCGGTTGGTGCATCAGTGTCCGCTGAGCTGTTCCGGAATGGTATGCTGGCGCTCGGGATAAGCTTGCTGATGATTCTGATCTACATTTGGTTCCGTTTCGAGTGGCAGTTCGCCGTCGGAGCGGTTGTGACCCTCATTCTCGATGTTACCAAGGCGATCGGGTTTCTTGCCATCACGAGATTAAGTTTCGATCTTGTGATGGTCGCAGCAATCCTGACGATCATCGGCTACTCAACGAACGACAAAGTTGTCGTTTATGATCGAATGCGCGAAAATCTACGCAAATACAAAAGCTTGCCGCTGCGAGACCTCATTGATCTTTCGATCAATGAGACGTTGAATCGGACGCTCGCGACCTCATCGACGGTATTCCTGGCCAGCTTGCCGCTAGCGCTATTTGGAGGCGCCTCGCTGTCCGGATTTGCCTTGGTGATGCTATTTGGAATTGTTGTCGGAACTTCATCATCAATCTTCATTGCGGCGCCAATTCTTCTATTCCTCGGAGAAAACCGTCTTCGCCGCGATGCTCAGGCAGCGGCACCCCGGTCCGGAAAGACCGGCAAGTCATCCGTGTAACGTGGCCTCACCATGCAACTTCCCGCGCGCGAGACCGCATCTCCGCATACAATGCCAGCCGTCGAGCCGCATTTGGTGCGGAAACATGGACGTCGTCCATGGCCGATGCTGACGGCAACTCATAGGCTCGGTGACAAGCCACAAGGTGACTCGGTTCGATTTCTCCGAGCATTGGGTCCTCCACTCGGCAGCGGTCGATCATAAACGGACAGCGCGTGTGGAAATGGCAACCGGAAGGCGGATTGATCGGGCTCGGGACATCACCGCCGGGCAGCTGGTGAACAACTGACCGATGAGGGTCGGGACGGGGAATCGCCGACAGTAGTGTCCGCGAATAGGGATGTCTTGGATTGTCGAACAGCGTCTCCTTTGGAGCCAATTCAACAATACGGCCGAGATACATAACGGCAACGCGATCTGCCATATGCTTCACCACAGCTAGGTCATGCGCGATGAAAAGATACGAAAGACCAAGCCTCGACTGAAGATCCTTCAGCAGGTTTACGACCTGAGCCTGGATGGATACGTCGAGAGCGGAAACCGGCTCGTCGCACACAATCAGACTCGGTTCGATCGCAAGAGCCCGAGCAATGCCAATACGCTGACGCTGACCGCCGGAGAATTCGTGAGGATATCGACTAGCGTGATATTCTGCCAAACCGACTAGACCCAACAACTCGCTAACGCGTGCGCGTCTCGTAGCACGGTTGCCAGTCCGATGCACGATGAGCGGCTCTTCGAGAATATCGCCTACCGTCATCCGCGGGTTGAGTGATGCGAACGGATCTTGGAAGACGATCTGCATGCGCCGACGGAGCCTCCGCAACGCATCGCCGGACAATGTCGTGATATCCAAGCCTTCAAAATGGACCGATCCGGCTGAAGGCTCTACGAGGCGCAAAACAAGACGCGCTGTCGTTGACTTGCCGCAGCCACTCTCTCCCACTAGTGCCAGTGTCTCCCCGCGGTGGAGCGATAGGTCGACGCCGTCGACGGCTCGCACCGTGCCAACCTGACGCGCGAAGACGAGGCCACGGCGAACGGGATAATGCTTCGTTAGTCCACGTACCTCCAATAATGGGGGCGCTCTATCATTCGCGCTCATGCGAAAGCATCTTCGAGCGGCGCACGAATACATGCAACCTGATGGTGAGGCACCACTTCGCTCAAGGCAGGATCTGTCTCAGTACAGGCTGTCGCTGCGAAGACGCAGCGCGGATGAAACCGGCAACCTTGCGGCAAAGCAAATGGCGGCGGGACCGCCCCCTCAATGGCCAACAGGCGGTCCCGCGTTTCCTCGACTCGTGGGATGCTGCCGAGCAATCCAAGAGTGTAGGGATGTTGTGGGTCGTCGAAGATCGCCGGACCAGAACTCTGTTCGATGACGCGGCCGGCGTACATCACAGCGACCTCATCTGCCATCTCGGCGACAATGCCAAGATCATGCGTAATAAGGATGATTGCCATGCCTGTCTGCCTTTGTAGGTCGCGCAGAAGGTCGAGGATCTGGGCTTGCACTGTTACATCAAGTGCCGTCGTTGGCTCATCCGCGATCAGAAGATCAGGTGCGCAGGCCAGGGCCATCGCTATCATTACCCGCTGACGCATTCCACCCGACATCAGGTGCGGATACTCACCAAATCGGCGAGTTGGGTCCGGGATTCTAACGCGATCGAGTGCGTCGATCGCCTTTGAACGTATTTCATTTCGGCTGATCGATCGATCATGCGCGCGTATCGCCTCCATGATCTGGTCACCGACTGTAAAAACCGGATTGAGGCTGGTCATCGGTTCTTGGAAGATCATCGCGATCCGATTTCCGCGAATATCACGCATTTCAGCAGGTTGAAGCGACAGTAAGTTGCGTCCATTGAATCGTATTTCACCTGCCGCAATGCGCCCGGGCTGCGGCACCAATCCCATGACGGAGAGCGACAACATGGATTTTCCGCAACCACTCTCACCGACGATCCCGAGCGTTCGACCTCTTTCGACGGTCAAGTTCACCCCATCCACCGCCGACACCTCGCCGTTGCTGGTTCGGAAGACGGTACGTAGGCCTTCGATGGCAAGAAGTGTGGTCATGAGCTAACCCTGTGCGATGCCCAATAGGAATGGGGTAACAAGCGATGTCCAGGTCAATGAATTTCACTAGCTTTCCGAACGACCTCTCGTAGCTTGGCAGGGGTGAAGTTGGGGTCAGCACAGATATCAAGGATGACGCGTTCCCGCCTTGCGACCAAATCGATCGCGTCAACAAGACGAGGGACCACGTCGGCGGGAATGACGACAGCGCCATGATAGTCAGCATGAATGACATCGTCATGGGCCGCTTGCATGCCAAAAATGTTCACGGGCTTTCCAAAATCGACGATATGGACATGTGCATGGCTCGGCCCAATTCTACCTCCAATGATTTGGAAGTCCTTTGCCAACATGTCGCAATCCCGGAAGGAGCCGTTGGTTACACAACCTTCTGCGCCCAAGGCTTTGTGCACGGCCGAGTGCACTTCTCCCCAGAACGCCCCATACCCTGGCTGGTCGTCAAGATCTTGCAGCAAAACGATAGAGGGCAGGTCAGCTTCGGCTACGTAGTCGTACCAGTCGAGACGGCTAGCCGTAGAACCCCGGGGGGCCTCTTTCGCCCGCAACGTACCAACCCGCGCCAAGCCGACGATCGGTGGCAAGCTGCGATCAGCGGCTACCATTTGCTCAACGGTAAAGCCGATTGCACGACGTTCTGGTGCGACGATCTCCAGCCCATTGCAGATCGTCGGCGTGTCGTACCGGCGGAGACGCTCGAGGTCGACTTTGGTGAACGGGCGGTTGGCCATCTTTTTCCCTGAAAACGATTGACGTCATCAGTCTCGCGCTGGAAGCTCTTTACGACAAGCATCGGATGTTTGCCCGATGGGTCATGCGGCGCGCCCGACTTGTCCGGATCGTTCGGGCCGGCAAGCCTCTCTATGGCGCCCTGCTCGGGATCCTGATGCTGGATGCTCGCTTCCAGCATATACCCGGAAACATGAGAACGCCGATACCTGGCCTTTTCCGGTCTTCTATCGGGTCGTAGAGGGCGCAACTCCCGATCGCGTTGTCCTCAGCAATGTCGCAAGACTTCTTCAGTTCTTCTTCAAGCGGCGGACGGTTTGGTTGAGGCGGGTGAGGAGGCGATCACGACTAGCTGTGGGGTTTCTTTCGCTGTTCCAGAACGAACTTGCCTCGCATTGCGCTGTTTCCGATCGCAACAAGCATCTTTGATGCAGGTTCCTGAGTCCCAGATCAAGCTACCATCCAGCAAGCTGGTCGGCATCATCACAATTTCAATTAAGGCCCTTGACGCCCACCATCTGTAGGCCGGTCAATTATCCAGCACGCCAATCCTCGACACGGAAATGGTCGCGAATTCTCCCGGGTTACGGGCTAATACCCAGTCCCATTGATTAGAACCTGTGCGTCCAGTCGCGCATGCTGATGGACATGATTGTCCAGGGCTGCGAGACGAGCTTGTTCCAGGAATAACGGCAGTGATCGAGGATGCCGTAGGGACTGAAAGACCCTGTTCGATAGCCAGTTGTCGCGCATGAATTGCCAGATGTTCTCGACGGGATTGAGCTCGGGGCATTTGGACGGTAGCGGGACGATGGTGACGTTGGGCGGCACGATGAGCTTGTCCGAGAGATGCCATCCGGCTTGGTCGACAAGCAGCACGGCATGAGCACCCGGCGCTATCATGGTTGCGATCTCCGCCAGATGAAGGTTCATTGCCGCGGTGTTGCAGTGTGGCAGCACCAGCGCCGCTGCCTTACCGTGTCTGGGGCAGATGGCGCCGAAGATGTAGCTCGAGGCGGTTCGTTGATCGTGTGGCGCCGAGGGTCGCGTGCCGCGCTTGGCCCAACGCCTGGTGATCTTGTTCTTCTGTCCGATCCGGGCCTCGTCTGCGAACCAGACCTCTATGTCGGCTGGGGGGACGTCATTGGTACGCGCGATCTCCTCCAGAATGGCAGGGAATTTTTTGAAGTCCTCGATAGCGTCCTCGTCCTGCGTGTGATGCCGCGGACGGGCAGACAGCTTGCGGTAGCCCATGGCTCGCAGTTCCCGGCTCATGGTCTGCTTGGCAATGCTGACGCGAAATTCCTCCCACATCAACTGGCACAGATCGACAAGCCGCCAGCGCACGACACCATGGATGGCAGTGGTCGGGCCGTTCTTGATCATCGCCGCCAATGCCGCGCGGTGCGTATCGTTCAGCCTTGCCGGCTGGCCAGGTGGCTTGCGGTCGATCAGGCCATCGGAGCCATGGTTGTTAAACTTCATCACCCAGTCCCGAACGATCTGCAGGGTCACCCCGCCGATCTTCGCCGCGTCGGTTCGCGTCCCGCCGTCGTAGGTCGCGGCCAAGGAAAGAAAACGGCGCGCTTGCGCGGCATCCTTGGTCTTTCGTGCCAAAAATCGCAGTTGACCAGCGTCGAAATCAGTCCGAAGCGGAATCGGCATGGCGAAACTCCCTCGTTCGCCACTTTGAATCCGATCAACACCGCGTCAGGCAAGCCCCAAGAGTCAGGCCTTCAGGGACTTGGTATAAACACCTAGTTAGCGCCCGTGGTTTTCGGCTTGATCAAAAGCTCCGCCAGCTCACCTGACCGGCCATTCGAAGTCCACCTAAGGTCATCGTGTTCGCGATTTTTCCGTTAGAAGGCATGCCTGGATGGCGAGGCCGCCCCAGGATCTGAGATGACTGCGTGATAGCCACGCTCAGTCTCCGGGAAAACGTAAACCATGCTTCGGTACAAATAACCGCGCGGTTCGCAGCAATCATCCCACTTCTATATGCATCCTATGAAGTCGGGACGCTTCAATGGTGAAACCTGTCGCGCGAACCCGTATTCACCGCCTGCCTCTGCGTGGCACACAGGGGTGGCCATATAGACGCCCGTATAAGTGCAATGAGCGAAATTCTGCACAAGGATACCGAACTGATATTGTCCAGCGATAGCAGGTTCAAGCTCGTGTAATTCAGCGCCCCCGAGTTCGAGCCAGCGAACACCATTATCTCGCCTTCGACGCCAGGCAATCGCTTATGTCCCTAAATCTGCTCGAGCTGGAAATACATACAGCAAACCTTCTGACGAATAAGGTGCGGAACCCTGTCTCCTTGCGAGCCGGCGATACAGCACTCGGGCGATGTCCTCGCCACGTATTACCGATTTTCGACTGGATATAACGTTAGAGCCAAGGCGCAAGCCCTGGTAAGTACGCCCTGAACTGACAAAAGCCGGAGAGGATCACTCAAATACCAGATCTTTTCCATAATCCGGCAGTGCGTTTGGGAACCACTGAGCTTGGCTAAACCAAGCTCCGTTTCCGTAGCTCGTCGCCGGACTCCTCGGATCGAAGGCGACGATTTACATGCCGGCAATCGCTCGTTTCGCCATGACTGAAATTAGATGGGCGCGATATTCTGCACTGGCGTGAATGTCGCTATTGAGCCCATCAACCGGCGTCGTGATCCCGGCAATCGCATCCGGTGACCATGTCCGAGTGAGGGCTTCCTCCATAGCTTTGTGACGAAACACACCGCCCTGCCCTGCTCCAGTGATCGCTACCCGGACGCCGCTGGGACCTCGTGCAACGAATACACCAACCATGGCGTATCGAGACGCCGGATTCCTAAACTTCTCGTAGTTCGACTTCTCCGGAACCGGAAACTCGATAGCTGTGATCATTTCGCCCGGCTCAAGCGCCGTGGTGAACATCCCCTGAAAGAATTCGTCCGCAGGAATGCTTCGGCGGTCGGTTATGACGGTAGCGCCAATTGCCAACACTGCGCTGGGATAACAAGCCGATGGATCATTGTTCGCCAGACTACCGCCCATCGTGCCGCGATGGCGTACCTGGTTGTCGCCAATCCACGATGCCATTTTGGCAAGACCAGGGATCGATTTCTTAATATCGGCTGCGTTTGCGATAGCCATGTGGTTGGTCATCGCACCGATGGTGATTTTCCCTACCTCGGACTTGATACCAACTAAGCCTAGTAATGCCAAGTCAACCACAGATGTCGGCCTGCTCAAACGCTGCTTCAAGACAGGAATGAATGTCTGTCCGCCGGCAAGAGGGCGAGCCTCCGGGTCGGCGGAAAGAAGACTTACTGCCTCGGCAACGTTGGCCGGCTTGTGAAAGGCGAAATCATACATTGCGTTTCTTCCTACTCACTCTGCGGCCAACGCCGGTGTTTGAGAACGGATAATCGACCATATTTTTTCAGGCGATGCCGGCATGTCCAGATGTCGAACTCCATAGTCTTTCAACGCATCAATCACTGCATTCATGATTGCCGGTGGGCTGCCGATTGCTCCTACTTCGCCGCAACCCTTCGATCCCAGCGGGTTGTGAGTACAAAGCGTCACAGAGTTACTAACATCGATCATTGGAATATCGTGCGCGCGCGGCATCGTATAATCCATATAAGAACCGGTTAAAAGTTGACCATCGTTGTCATAAACGGCGCGCTCTAAAAGCGCCTGACCAATACCTTGCGCGATTCCGCCCTGCACCTGACCTTCGACGATCATGGGATTGATCACACGCCCTACATCGTCGACGGCCGTGAAGTTGATCACTTGCACACTGCCAATATCTGGGTCGATCTCCACCTCACAAATATGGCATCCTCCTGGGAAGGTAAAATTTTTTGGATCGTAGAACGCAGTTTCGTCAAGACCTGGTTCTAGTTCATCGATTGGATAATTGTGTGGCACATAAGCCGCGAGTGAAATGTCCGACAGAGATTTCGATCGATCCGTGCCAGCTACGCTGAACCGCCCGTTTTGGAATTCAATGTCATCGGCGGACGCCTCCAACAGGTGCGCAGCAATCTTTTTTCCCTTGGCAATGATCTTATCCATCGCCTTCACCATTGCCGCACCACCGACCGGCAAACTACGGCTGCCGTAAGTTCCCATGCCGAACGGGATTTTCGCAGTATCTCCATGCACGACTTCAACCAGATCGATTGGAACGCCGAGCTGATCGCAGACGAGTTGCGCGAAGGTCGTCTCATGACCTTGGCCGTGGCTATGCGCTCCCGTGAGGACGGTTACGCTTCCCGTCGGGTGCACTCGAATTGTCGCTACCTCATAGAGACCCGCGCGAGCTCCCAAGGAGCCGACTACCTGGCTTGGTGCAATGCCGCACGCTTCCACATAAGTCGACATCCCGATTCCGCGTAACTTTCCGCGGGCCGCAGCAGTCTGGCGCCGCACTTCAAACCCGGTCCAATCAGATGCTTTAAGGGCAGCATCGAGAGTTAGGCCGTAATCACCACTGTCGTATTGAAGGGCAACCGGGGTTTGGTACGGAAACGCATCCGCGGGGATGAAATTCCGGCGGCGAATGTCGACTCGATCAAGACCGGTATCACGTGCAATGACATCCACCAGTCGTTCCAGAAGATAAGTTGCTTCCGGACGGCCGGCACCACGATAGGCATCAACTGGAACCGTGCTCGTAAAGACAGCCTTAACCTCGGCGTAGATTACTGGAGTGTGATAAACACCAGCAAGTAGCGTGGCATATAAGTAGGTCGGCACCGCCGGACCGAAAGTGGATAAATAAGCCCCCATATTGCAAAGCGTGCTTACCCGGAGCGCTAGGAACTTGCCGGACGCGTCGATAGCCATTTCCGCCGTGCTGTCATGATCACGACCATGCGCATCGGACATGAAGCTTTCGGTGCGCTCGGCCGTCCACTTGACCGGCCTTTTCAGCTTCCCTGCAGCCCAGGTAACAATCGCTTCTTCGGCGTAGTGGTAGATTTTGGACCCAAATCCGCCTCCAACGTCCGGCGCCACGACACGCAGACGATGCTCCGGGATATGCAGCACGAAGGCGCCCATCAACATGCGAATGACGTGCGGATTTTGGCTGGTGGTATGGAGCGTGAACTCGTCTGTGGAGGGGTCATAGTTGCCAACAGCCGCGCGCGGCTCCATCGCGTTCGGGATCAGGCGATTGTTCGTTAAATCGAGACGAACGACATGCGCCGCGCTTTCGAACGCCTCGTCGACAACTGTCCGGTCTCCGATGTGCCAATCATAGCAAATGTTACCCGGCGCATCTTCATGAAGTTGGGCGGCACCGGGTGCAACCGCATCTCGCACAGTGGTCACGGGAGGCAGGTCTGCAAACTCGATGATTATGCGTTCGGAAGCGTCTTTCGCCTGCTGCCGGGTTGCCGCGACAACGACTGCCGCAGGGTCACCAACGTGGCGAACCTTGCCGACGGCAAGCACGGGGTGGAGTGGCTCGGCCATTGCAGAACCATCTTTGTTCGTTATTTGCCATCCGCATGGCAATCCCCCGACGCCATCCGCCTTCAGGTCCGTGCCGACGTAAACCGCGGCGACCCCTGGCATTTTTGCCGCCTCCGCGATATCGATCCGGATGATCTCGGCATGGGGGCGATCAGACCGCCGGATAAAGGCATGAAGCTGTCCGGGGATGTTTAGGTCGTCAACGTATCTGCCACGCCCACTTAGAAAGCGAAGGTCTTCCTTACGCTTGACCGACGCTCCGATCCCCTGGAACCCCATCTGATCCTCCCAATGGCTGCCTTGATGGCAGCTACATATTTTCGTTCGGCTTACTCTGCGGCCTCCTTCACCGGCTTACCATGCATCAAAGGCCAAGCCGCCGCGATCGCCTTGACGATGTTGTGGTAACCTGTGCAACGACATAGATTCCCCTCGAGGCCGTGGCGGATCTCTTCCTCGGTCAGCCCTTCAGGGTGCATTTGCACCAGATCGATGGCTGACATGACCATGCCCGGAGTGCAGAATCCGCACTGCAAGGCATGATGCTCCCGGAACATCTCCTGCATGGGATGCAACGTGCCGTCAGACGAAGCGACTCCCTCAATCGTCACCACGGATTTGCCATCCGCCTGGGCGGCCAACATCGTACACGACTTCACGGATTCACCGTCTACATGCACGACACAGGCGCCACACTGGCTGGTATCACAACCGACATGGGTGCCCGTGAGCCCGAGCTTTTCCCGGATGAGCTCCACGAGGAGCGTTCTTCCCTCAATCTCGACAGAATGAGCTTGACCGTTAACCGTCACTGACACCTGAGGCATCTATCTCCCCCGACCTTGGCTAGGCCTGAATGTGGCGCCCGGCTGAAAGCCTGGTCAAGCGGCGAACTGCTTTATGTCCCGCAGCCGACATCTCAGGCGGCCTTCGGAATGAAATCGAGTTCCGGAAGGCTGTCTAGGTGACACGCGGCCAACTGCCCGGTCGAGCCGAGAGGCCTCAGCATTGGTTCCTCGGACCGGCAGCGATCGAACACGTAAGGACATCGAGTGTGGAACCTGCAACCGGGTGGCGGGCGGATAGGACTCGGAACGTCCCCCCGAAGGATGATTCGATCACGCTTCGTCGCTGGGTCAGGTATCGGGACAGCCGAGAGCAATGCCCGTGTATAGGGGTGATGCGGATCGGCAAACAATGCCTTGCGTTCCGCTACCTCGACAATTTTCCCAAGATACATGACGGCGACACGGTGAGTTAGATGTTCGACAATTGCGAGATCATGACTGATGAAGAGCAGCGAGAGCTTCAGTTCGTCCTGCAGATCGGCAAGCAAGTTGATAATTTGTGCTTTGACTGAGACATCGAGCGCCGACACTGCCTCATCGCAGATAATCAGGTCCGACCCTGGGGCCAAAGCCCGAGCGATCCCGATTCGTTGCCGTTGTCCGCCTGAAAACTCATGCGGGTGCCGCTCGATGGCGTCGCGCGGCAGATGAACTTTGTCGACCAGCGCCGCCACTCGTTCGCGCACCTCCCGCCCGTTCCGAGCAAGACCGAAATTGATGATCGGTTCCGCGATAATGTCGCCCACACGCATTCTCGGATTCAGGCTGCTGAACGGATCCTGGAACACCACTTGAACTCTCTGCCTAAGCGGCCGCAGAGACGATCCGGAAAGATTATCTATGCGCTTTCCATCGAGATAGACCTCGCCGGATGTTGGCGGCGTAAGCCTCAGCACGCACCGCCCGACCGTCGACTTGCCGCATCCGCTCTCGCCCACAAGCGACAGCGTCTCGCCACGACCGATGTCGAAACTTATGCCATCGACAGCATGAACATGCCCAGCAGTGATGCCAAAGAAACCGCCGTGCAGGGCGTAGTGCTTCTTAAGGTTACGGACCTCAAGCAGTTTGTGCGTCATGCAGCCGCCAACCTCCGTTCAGCGTAATGGCAAGCCACGAGATGTGCGGGTGCCTTCTCTTCGACGGCGGGCGCAACTTCGCGGCACACCTCCGCCACCATTGGACAGCGCCCTGCAAACGCGCAGCCGATTATGGGCTTACGCAGCGAAGGTACGAGTCCAGAGATTTCTGCCAGCCGACTACGCTCGCCATGGTCAAGAGACGAGCCCAGCTTTGGCACAGCACCCAAAAGACCACGCGTGTACGGATGCTGCGGGTTGGAAAAGATTTCCCGCACGCACGCCTCTTCGACCTTGCGGCCGGCGTACATGACGACAACGCGCTCGGCCATTTCGGCGACGACGCCGAGATCGTGCGTGATCAACATGATTGCCGAACCAAGGCGATGTTTAAGATCACGCATAAGGTCGAGAATCTGAGCCTGAATAGTGACGTCCAGCGCTGTGGTCGGCTCGTCAGCAATCAGCAAGCGGGGATTGCAAGCAAGCGCAATCGCGATCATGACTCGTTGACGCATGCCGCCCGAAAGCTGATGCGGATACTCGCGCACTCGCCGTTTTGCTTCCGGTATGCCGACGAGCGCCAAAATCTCAATGGAGCGAGCTTCGGCATCCTTCGCCGACATGCCTTGATGAAGACGCAGTGTCTCACCGATTTGGCGCCCAACGGTCAGCACCGGATTGAGACTTGTCATCGGCTCCTGGAAAATCATGCTGATCTCATTGCCGCGAAGCTTGCGCATCTCGGGTTGAGACAAGGTAAGCAGATTGCGGCCTTGGAAGAAAATGCCTCCAGCGATTTTACCAGGTGGTTCCGGTATCAATCTCAGGATCGACATCGCGGTCACAGACTTCCCGCAACCGCTCTCTCCCACAATCGCCACCGTCTCACCGGCATCAATGTCGAATGATACGCCCTCGACGGCGCGCACAACCCCGTCCGGGGTCGCAAAATGTGTCTGAAGTTGTTTGATCTGGAGCAGCGGCACCCTCAGAGCCTCTTCGCGAGCCGCGGATCTAGCGCATCGCGCATCCCATCACCGAGCATGTTGACAGCAAGCACCGCTATGGTCAGGAAAAACGCTGGAAAGAAGACAATATAAGGCTTCACCTGCCAGAGCGCCCGACCCTCCGCCATGATGTTTCCCCAGGAGGGGATGATCGGTGGCGTCCCGGCACCCAGGAACGAAAGCGTCGCCTCCGTGATCATGGCCGCGGCGCAGGTGAACGTCGCCTGTACCGTAAGCGGCGCGAGTGTGTTGGGAAGAATGTGTTTCCACATGATCTTGGGCAGCCGTGTCCCAGATGCGATGGCCGCCTCGACATACGGTTGTTCGCGCAGCGACAGGACGACCCCTCGAACCAGCCGAGCGGTCTGCGGAATCTGCGGAATGGTAATCGCAATAATGACGTTCTGTACTGACCCCCTTGTGAGGGCCATCAGGGCGATCGCGAGCAGAATGCCGGGGATCGCCATCAGGCCATCCATTATCCGCATCAGAATTGCGTCCAGCATCCGAACGAAACCCGAGACGATACCGATTACCAGGCCGGCAACGGAGGAAAGGATCGCGACCGAGAACCCAACGATCAATGAAATCCGCGTACCGAAAAGTACACGGGAGTAGATGTCACGCCCAAGCATGTCGGTGCCGAACCAGTAAATCGTCGATGGCGGCCGCGTTCGCTTCGCCGGCGCGAGCGCCGTCGGATCTGTCGTGCCGAGCCAAGGGGCGAAGACCGCGATAAATATAAGTGCCAGAAGCAGCGCGCCACCGATCGCGATCGTTGGATGGCGGCGAATGAAGGTCATCACCCACCCCCGAGATCGAATCGGGGGAAGCACATCCGGCAGGATAGGAGCGGCCGTGATGCCAGATGGAACGGATGTTGCGCTCAATAGCGTATCCTCGGGTCGAAAAGCGTATAGATCAGGTCGACGGAGAGATTGACCAGCACATAGACGCCACTGAACAGCAGAACGACGCCCTGTATGACGGGATAATCGCGCCTCAGAATTGCATCAACCGTAAGCCGCCCAAGTCCTGGTATTGCGAAGACGCTTTCCGTAACCACGGTGCCGCCAATTAGAAGTGCGACACCGAGGCCAATCACAGTGACGATCGGCACTGCAGCGTTCTTTAGAGCGTGCAGGAAGAGGATGCCCCGCTGCCCCACCCCCTTGGCCTTTGCGGTGCGCACATAATCCTGAGACAGCACTTCAAGCATCGTTGCACGGGTAATTCGCGCAATTAACGCAATATAAATCAAGCCCAGGGCAACTGCTGGCAGAATTAGATTACGTAAAAATGGCCAGAAACCATCGCTAATTGGGGTAAATCCCTGCACAGGAAGCCAATCAAGTTGCAGTGCAAATATATAAGCTAACACATATCCCATAACGAATACCGGAACTGAGAAGCCGAAAACCGCGAACAACATCACCAGGCGGTCCAATATCGATCCCTGCCTCCATGCCGCGATCACGCCGAGTGGAACAGCTATCGTCACGGAAAGAAGCAAGGTCAGAACCATAAGCGAAACAGTCGGCTCGATCCGCTGCGCAATCATGTGAGTGACGGGAAGGTTGGTGAAGATCGAAGTTCCGAGATTCCCATGCAAAATCTGCCAGGCCCAGTCGCCGAACCGGACGACAAATGGCCGATCAAGACCAAGCGACACCCTGATCCGCGCAATGTCTGCGGGGGTTGCTTGGTCCCCAGCGATGATCGCGGCAGGGTCTCCCGGCGCAATATAGAGCAGACTGAACACAAAGAGGGCAACAACGACCATCACGGGGATCGTCGCAAGAACACGACGCACGACGTAGGCGAACATGCCTCAGGAAGCCGCCATCTTGGACTGTATTCTGTCAAACGAGGTTCTCATGCTCTCCTCAGTCACGCACATCGCTCGAGCGCCCCGCGGGCCTATTTGGGTGGCCGCGACCGTCTCGCTGGGACGACGATGGCAGCTTGAGGCACTGGAGGGCAAGCCTCCGTTGGGGTTGTCCCGTAGTCAATCATTCGCTAAGCGCGCCACATGGAAGCCAGCCTGAGCCGGATAGCATGCCGCCTGCCCGTTCCGCTCCGGCGGGCGGCAACGCCGGCGCGCCTTGTTGTGCTCGCCCAATTCCTGCGCTTCGGTCTGGTCGGGCTTGTCGGGTTTATCGTCGATACTGCGACTGTCTACTCGCTAAGAGATCTGCTCGGCCTCTATGGTGCCGGCCTGCTCTCCTATGTCATTGCGGGAAGCGTAACCTGGGGGCTTAATCGGGTATGGACGTTCCGGGGTCTCGGAAAAGGGCGTCTGCATCGGCAATGGGCGTTATTTTTGGTGGCAAATTTGGCAGGATTTGTCCTGAACCGAGGTGCATATAGTATATTGATTGCGACTTCTGCTCTGGCGCGGAATTATCCTGTCATCGCAGTATTCGCCGGCGGGATTGCTGGCATGTTCTCAAACTTCACGCTTTCGCGTCGCTTCGTATTCCAGGAGCCCCCCGCATCTCCATGACGTTAGCCGAGCAGGATCATGAATGGCGGATCGCCGTTCTGATTCCTTGTTTCAACGAAGAAGTGGCGATTCCGCAGGTAATCTCCGACTTTCAGGCCGCCCTTCCCGGAGCAACGGTTTACGTCTACGACAACAACTCCCGAGACAGGACGGCCTTGATGGCTCGGGAGGCGGGAGCGGTAGTCCGCGCGGAGACTCTCCAAGGCAAGGGGCACGTCGTCCGCCGAATGTTTGCCGACATCGAAGCTGACGTCTATGTCTTGGTAGATGGCGACGGGACTTACGATGCTGCAGCTTCGCCCGGAATGATTGCCCTGCTGCTGGAAAACCGTCTCGACATGGTAAACGGTGCCCGGATTGCCGACGGGCGGGCCGCTTACCGAGCCGGCCACCGTTTTGGAAACACGGCGATCTCAGGCCTGGTACGATCGCTCTTCGGCAAGGGCGTTTCGGATATGCTCTCAGGATATCGAGTATTTTCGAGGCGATTTGTGAAATCCTTCCCCGCCCTTTCGGCTGGTTTTGAAACGGAAACCGAGTTCACGGTACATGCGCTCGAACTCAACATGCCGATCGGGGAAGTTCGGACAGCTTATCGGGAGCGGCCGGATGGTTCCGCCTCGAAGCTGCGGACCTACTCGGATGGCTTGCGAATCCTCCGCACAATTGTCGTCCTTGCGAAAGAAGAGCGGCCTCTCCTCCTCTTTTCAGGAGGCGGAGCTATCCTGCTTTTGCTAGGGCTAGGCCTCGGGGTCCCGGTGATCCTTGCTTTCCTGCAAAGCGGGCTTGTGCCGCGTCTGCCGAGCGCTCTGTTAGCCACAGGGCTGATCATTCTATCCTTCCTTTCCTTCGCCTGCGGGCTCATTCTCGACTCTGTTACGCGAGGTCGTCGAGAGATGAAGCGCTTGGCTTATCTCGCGATCCCTGCCGTCGGCACCGACCGCTGACACCTGTCCCCCTGACCCAATTAGCCGGTTGGGCTTTGCAGGCGCGCGCTCAGGGTGCAATCTAAAGCTCCCACCCTCCGAATACCCGGAGCCGCCCATGAACGTCGATGTCGATCTCGCCCACGTGAAATTCGGAATCGGTCAGCCGGTCTCTCGGAAGGAAGACCCTGTCCTGTTACGTGGAGAGGGCCGCTATACCGATGACCTCAACCTCCCCGGCCAAGTCTACGGCGTTATGATCCGGAGCCGACACGCGCATGCCAAACTACTCGGGGTCGAGGCGCAGGCGGCACTGGCGATGCCTGGTGTACTCGGCATCTACACGGCCGCGGATCTAGATGAGGCGGGGATCGGTATGATGCCTGCGGCTTCCGGGCCGAAAAACCGCGACGGCTCCCCGATGCGGAGCCCCCCTCAGACGCCGCTTGCCACTGACAAAGTTCGCTATGTTGGCGATCCTGTCGCTCTCCTGGTGGCGGAGACTGAAGAGCAGGCGCGGGATGCGGCCGAGGAGGTTCTTCTCGACATTGATCCGCTCCCGGCAGTCACGGATGCGCGGGTGGCCATTACCGATGGCGCTCCGTCCATCCACGCAGGCGCACATGATAATGTTGCGCTGGATTGGCATTTTGGCGATTCGGCAGCGGTTGCGGAAGCCTTTGCCCACGCCGCCCATGTCACCAAGCTAAGCATCCGCAACAGCCGGATCGTGGTCTGCCCGATGGAGCCGCGCTCGGCGATCAGCGAATATGACGCCGAGAGTGGCCGTTACACGCTCCACGTCGGCTGCCAGGGCGTCTTCGGACTGCGGAACTCGGTCCGGGGCGTGATGAACCTGCCGGCCGACAAGCTTCGAATCCTCACGGGAAATGTCGGTGGATCCTTCGGCATGAAGGCCGGCGCCTACCCGGAATATTTTCCACTCCTGCTCGCCGCCAAGAAGCTCGGCCGCCCGGTAAAATGGCGGGACGCCAGGTCCGAGAGCTTCCTCTCCGATAGCCATGGCCGCGATCATGACATGGAGCAGGAACTGGCTCTTGATTCCGAGGGGCATTTCATGGCCCTGCGAATCACCGGCTTCGGAAATTTGGGGGCGTATCTCGGGAACGCGACCATCATTCCGGCCACGATGAACACAGTGAAGAACACGATCAGCATCTATCAGACACCGCTGATTGAGGTGAATTCACGCTGCGTCTTCACCAACACGACGCCAGTGGGCGCCTATCGGGGTGCCGGACGGCCCGAGGGAAATTACTACATGGAGCGTCTGGTCGATACGGCCGCACGCGAGATGGGAATCGACCGCATTGAGCTGCGACGACGGAACCACATTCCGCCAGCTGCAATGCCCTATGACACTCCTGCCGCCTGCCAATATGACAGCGGCGAATTTCCAGCCATCCTCGATCAGGCACTCGCCCTCGCCGACTGGGACAATTTTAGCGCTCGGCACACGGAAAGCCGTCGGCGTGGGTTGCTGCGCGGGCGTGGCGTTGGACAATATTTGGAGGTGACGGCCCCGCCCACGAACGAAATGGGCGGTATCCGCTTCGAGCCCGACGGAACAGTCACGATCATCACAGGAACCCTGGATTATGGTCAGGGACACGCATCCCCGTTTGCCCAGGTATTGGTAGATCGACTCGGCATTCCGTTCGAACGCATCCGGCTCCTGCAGGGCGACAGCGACGAACTGATTGCCGGCGGAGGCACGGGCGGCTCGAAGTCGATTATGGCCAGCGGCGGCGCCATCTGGGAGGCCAGCGACAAGGTGATCGAGGCCGGCCGCCAGATCGCCTCCCATCTACTCGAGGCCGATATTGAGGACATCGAATTCATCAACGATCATCGCCGCGGAGGGAGGTTTGTCATTACTGGCACCGATCGCGCGATCGGTATCATGGATATGGCCGACCAGCTTCGCGCCGGGCTTACGTTACCCAGCGAAGTTCCGCATACCCTCGATGTGAAGCACGTGCATGAGCAGGCGCCCTCGGCTTATCCAAACGGCTGTCATATTTGCGAGGTGGAGATCGACCCCGACACCGGGTCTACCCAGGTCGTTAGGTATTTCATGGTGAATGACTTCGGCGTGTTGATCAACCCGATGATGGTCGAGGGTCAGGCACATGGCGGAATCGTTCAGGGTATCGGACAAGCGCTAACGGAGGCGACTTTCTACGACGCGGACGGTCAATTTCTGACGGGTTCATTCATGGACTATGCGCTGCCACGCGCGGAGGATGCACCTAGCTTCACATTCGAGAGCCATCCGGTTCCGGCGAAGACCAACCTTCTCGGAGCGAAGGGATGCGGGGAAGCTGGGTGCGCGGGATCACTGCCGGCGGTAATGAACGCCGTTGTCGACGCGCTTGCCGAATTCGGCATCCAGCACATTGACATGCCGGCAACCCCGTCCCGGGTATGGGCAGCCATCCAGGCGGCAAAGGCGAATTAGGGACGGACTGAGGCGGCTCAATCCACTAAGGACATGGTGTAAGCTGGAGATGAGATGAGAACTCACCAGCTGGTCGCCTTCCCTGCAACCCTCTGAATTCGTGAATGGCGATGCCCCTTCTTCTCGATTGCGATCCGGGCACGGATGACGCAATCGCGATTTGGCTCGCCCTCGCTTCACCAGAACTCGATGTTCGCGCGATTACCGTGGCTGGCGGTAATGTCGGTATCAAGCAAACTCTGACCAATGCGCTGGCAATCACTGCTCTATGTCGATCCGCGGTTCCGGTTTACCGCGGAGCCGACCGCCCACTCCTGGGGCGCTTCATGCCCGAGACGGCGGTGCACGGTGAGGATGGGCTCGGTGGCGTGTTGCTTCCGATCGGCGGCGCGCCGGCTCCAGGCTTAGCCGTCGACGCCATTCGAGAGCATCTCCGTATCGCCGACCAGCCGCTGACCCTAGTCGGCATCGGACCTGCCACCAATATCGCGATTGCCTTGGCAACCGAACCGGAGCTTGCCGAGAAGGTGGACCGTATTGTCCTGATGAGTGGCGCCTGGTCGGAGGGAAACATTACCGCCTCCGCGGAATTCAACGCCTGGAATGATCCAGAGGCGCTGGCTATCCTTCTCGCCAGTGGCCGCCCGATCACGCTCGTGACGCTCGACCTTACCGCGCAGGCGTTCGTCACCCCGGAAAGGATCGCATCCCTCCGCACAAAGGGTGAAGGCCAATGTCTGCACGCCGCGTGCGAAATCCTTTCCCGCACGCCGCCGAGCCGTCGCTTTGAAAAGCGCGGTTTCTCGTTACACGATCCCTGTGCCGTCGCATGGTTGATCGATCCCTCTCTGTTCGTCGGCCGAGATTGCACTGCCGGCATCGAACTCGCTGGCTCGTGCCGTGGCCGGACCGTAATTGACCGCTGGGGCCGTGGCGAGACGACGCTCAACGTTCATCTGCCGGAGCAACTTGACGCCGAAGGCTTCTTCCAGCGGCTCGGCGAAAGACTTGCAGAGTTGCCGTAATGGTGGCCGACCCGCCATCCTTTCCGACGTGGTCGGAATGAGGACAGCATGGACCCGAATGGTCTCGAGTTTGACGTCGACGCGATGCTTGCTGGCCTGCAGCCCTGGGTTGAATGGGAAAGCCCAACCTGGACGTCGACGCAATTCTCGAATAATGGATATCGCCTCGCGTGAGATGATCCTCATGGGCGCCTTCGCCGAGCGTATTCCCGGCCGGATGGGGTCGGAGATTGTATGCGTGCCCGCTTCGCTCACCCGCGTGCGCACGAGGCCGGCATTCTGGTGATGGGGCACTTCGACGGTTTCACCAGCGACGAGGAGGTCGGTAGCCCGAGCACACGCGATTTGATCGAAGCTGAAGCCGCACGCAGCAAACACATCCTGGTGCCCGAGCCTGGACGCCCCGTGGAGGCGTCGTCACCGGCCGGTATGCGATTGCGCGCTTCAACCTTGAAGCGACTGGTTCGGCCAAGCCATGCCGGTGCCCGGCTGAAGGAAGGCAGGTCGGCAATCCGCGAGATGGCCCGGCAGATAATCGCCATCGATGACATGACGACGGATGACTGCACCTTCAGCGTTGGCGTTGTGCATGGCGGACATGGGTCAACTGTGTACCACGAGATGCAAGGCAGAGGCGCTTAACATGGTGAAGCGGCAGACCAATCTCAACAAGAGCGTCGCGAACATGTTAGCGCTCTCCGCCACTTCGAACGACGCCTCCTTTAAGGTCAGCCGCGGTGTCACGCGCCCGGTTTGGGAGCCAGACGATGAGACAATGGTGCTTTACGAGCGAGCGCGCGAACTGGCAAAAGATCTCGGCTTCGACATCTCGCATCAGAGTGCTGGGGGCGGCTCAGACGGTAATTTCACCGGAGCCACGGGCATCCCCAAGTTGGATGGTCTCGGCGTGCAAGGGGCATTAGCCCATACGCTTGAAGAGCACATTTTTATGGACAGCCTCGAGAGACGCGGTAAACTGTTTGCCGGTCTTCTAACGACACTCGCCTGATCGCGCGACAGCACGAATGCATTCCCTCGGCTGGATCGGTCGCGTCGTCGCCGGACACTGGCGCACCTTTTGCGGGATCGTTACAGGAATCATCGCTTACTTCTTTCTACCTCACACAATATCGGCGCACAGCCGTGCCATTCTCGCATGGGACATCGGAAGCGCATTTTTCCTCATTGTCTCCGCAGTCCTGTTCTCAAGAGAGCCGCTCTCACACATACGGAGCAACGCAGAGGCTCAGCAAGACGGTGAATGGGTGGTGTTCGGTATGACACTTGCCGGCGCTGTTGTGAGCTTTGCCGCGCTGACATTCGAGTTGTCAGGCGTCAAGAATCAGTCAATGGCCGAGCGGAGCTTTCACATCACCCTCGTCGCGACGACTCTACTGGTGTCCTGGCTGTTAACTCATACCCTGTTCGCCTTGCGTTACGCACACGAATATTATGAGCCTCGCGGCACAGCCGACATCGCGGCTGGCCTTGATTTTCCGGGTGACGAGCAGCCGGATTATTGGGATTTCTTCTACTTTGCCTTGGTCCTTGGCATGACGTTCCAGGTATCCGACGTCGATATCAAATCACGTAAGTTTCGCCGTCTGGCGACTGCGCACGGCCTCGTCGGTTTTCTGTTCAACACGGTCATCGTCGCCTTAACCGTCAATATCGCCGCCGGTTTGATGTCTTAGCCGATCAACGGCCACCGTCCACCTGCAACACCTGCCCACTGACGAAGCTGGCGAGATCGCTCGCGAAGAAGATCACGCCATTGGCGATATCCTGCGCCGTCCCGAGATGCTTGAGAGCAATCCGGTCAACAAGCGCCTTCTGTCCCGTGTCGCCGTAGCTCTCCCATTGCTTTTCGGACGAGGGATTGCTGCGGATAAAGCCAGGCGCGACGCTGTTTACCGTGATACCGAACTGCCCAAGTTCGTGAGCGAGCTGGCGCGTCAAACCAATAACTGCATGTTTAGCAGCGCAATAGGGCTGAATACCGGTAAGAGATGGCTGCAATCCGGCCCCGGAGCTGATGTTCACAATGCGGCCAAAACCCTTCTTCTTCATTCCCGCTGCAACGGCTCGGCTAAGGACAAATGTCGCGTGGATGTTGATCTCGAACACAACGTCCCACTGTTCGTCGGAAAGCGTCTCAATCGGTTGATGGACCTGGCCTGCAACGCCACCGGCGCTGTTGACCAAAATGTCTACCGAGCTCCCGGCATTCTGCTCGATCTCGTCAACCCAAATTTTGGCCGCGTTGCGGTCTCGAAGATTGACTATCTTGGTGACGACGCCCGCCGCGGCCGCCTCACGCAAAGCGTCTCCTCTTATGTCGCAGCCGAAAACCCGCGCACCCAAATTGGCGAAACTGGTCGCGATGGCGCGTCCGATGCCGTGGCTCGCGCCGCTCACCGCAACAATCCGATCGTCAAAGCGAATATTCATACCTTCAGCAACTCCAGAAGGTTATTGTCGGAGAGGCCACGCTTACCATCTTCGACCTCGTGAACCATTGCCACCAATCTTCGCGTGGTTGGACAAGGGAGACCGTGGCGTGCGCCGATCTCGGCCACCGGCGCGATCTGGACATCAACTTCCGTGCGGCGATGCCGCACTGCTAGATCCCTCCAAACGCCAGAATGGGTTTTGGCGCTCGGCCGGTTGAATGCCACCATCGCGTCGATGCTGTGTTTTGCCGCCAGCTCGCTCGCGCCGGGCCGAAATGCTTCGGGGTCGAAGCCGTTGAAACCGCGCGGCGCCACACCCTCGGCCAGCGCCACCTCGATCGCCTCTCGTCCGAGGGATCGCCAGACTGGAAGCAGTTCCGGGCGCGCCAAGCAGTCCGCGATGCCGAGATCGCCAAGCGCCTGCGCGAACAGCATGGCGCCATAACCGAGCTTGCCCCAAAGATAGCCCCAGATGTCTGGCGTTACGATGGCATTTGGCTCGAAGTTGCGCATCACCTCGTGGAGCGCCGTCAGCCTCTGTGTCGTTCGCCCGTTCAGCTCGCCCAAGACAACAGCGCCACGACTGCCGAACATGATCTCGCCCGGGGCGATCCAATCGGCACTAAAGTTCACGAAAGCACCGATAACGCGATCAGAGCCTATGATTGCCTGAATGAGCAGCTCGTTGAGGCCATTCTGCGCCGAAAGCACGTAGCCGTCCTGGGCGAGGTGCGGCGTCAACGCGCGGGTTGCCGTCTCTGTGTGATGCGCCTTGACAGCGAGAATGACCCGACTCCACGTCCCGGTAACCTGCTCAGGCAGCAACGCGGGTAGAACAACGCGGAACGCCTCGACCGGACCAGTAATGGATAGCCCTCGAGAAGGGTCGGATATGGCTGCAGCATGCTCGGGGACAATGTCGACCATAGTCACGTCGTGACCGGCCCGCTTGAGATAAGCGCCGACCGTGCCGCCAATCGCACCTGCGCCCCAAACCAGAATCCCGCCCATCGCCCCCGCCACACTTCACTCCGTGCGCAAAGCTGGCTGGCCAATCGGATCACGTCAACCAGAGCAGTCCAGTCAAGGTTGGGCGGCGACGACCGCGTCACAGTTTATTCGGCCCGCGAGGAGACAATCCTCGACCATGCCCTTGGAATGCAACTCGCGAACGAGAAACACGCCAACGACAACCAGCGCCAGCGCCAGCGCCAAGCCTGCGAGGCTGGCCGTCTGTCGGTCCGCCTCCTGCTGTCGCCGTTCATCCACATCCAGCCATTGATGGCTGCGACGAATCATGGAACGCCTCCGCGGGGCGAGTTCGGCTCCCCGCCGGTTATTTGTGCGATCTAGATAACAATGTCAGGGCTCGCGCAAGCGAATCTGGTGGGCTACGCATCTATTCACGGTCATTCACGCCAGGATTGCGCTAAGCACGGCAAGGAACCCCTCGGGGTTCTCCGCATGAACCCAATGCCCCGTCGACTTGACAGTTGCAAAGCGGGCGGCCGGGAAATGTGCCCGGATCACGGGCCGATGCTCGAGACGAATATAGGAAGAACGCTCTCCCGCCACGAAAACCGTGGGGCCGCCATAACGTCTCTCTGGGACGGCCCATCCTTCGATGGAAGGCAACGCGTCGGCTATCTCCTTAAGTCCGATACGCCACGCTGGAGCCTGACCGAGGCCCAAATTCTGGAGGAGGAAGTTGCGAGTAGCCCGCTCCGGCACAGCGGTCGCCAGATACTCCGCTGCGGCTGCGCGAGTGAGTCCAGGCGCCAGCGGCACCGATCGCATGGCCTCCACATAGGCGTGGAAACTCGATCTGTACCGTACGGGCGATATATCGACGACCACCAGCATCTCGACTGCGTCCGGAGCCGCAAGAGCAGTGGCCATCGCAATTTTGCCGCCCATGGAATGCCCGATCAACCGCGCTGAGCCGATGTCGCGCGTCTGGAGCGTCTCCAGCACATCCGCCGCCATCGCGGGATAATCCATGCCCATTATGTGCGGACTCTCGCCATGGTTGCGGAGATCGAGCGCGATCACGCGGAACCGGGCTGCTAGGCGCCGCTGCACCACCCCGAAATTACGGGATGAACCGAACAGACCGTGCAACAGAATGACCGGTTTCCCCTTGCCCATTTCATGGCCGGCGAGGATCATCGGACGGCGTTTAGCTACCGAACTCGGCGCGAATCGCTTTCGAGTGAGCGCCGAGTGCGGGAACCGGGCCCAGCTCTGTCATCCAATCGCTCCGATTAACCGGAGGGGCGGCGAGGCTGACGCTTCCAACCTGCGTCTCGACCACGATACGCCGCAACGCGGGGTGCTGCGAAAATCCCTCTATGGTGTTCACCAGACCATAGGCAGTTCGCCCGGCCCTGAGGCGGTCCACAGCCGCGTCATGTGTCAAACCGGCGAAAGCCGCGGCAATCATCCCATCTACGACAGCACGGTTTCCGCAACGCACCACATTGGTTTCGTAACCCACCTGGTCTGGCAAATCGGGCATGCCTAGAAAGTTGACACAGAAGTTCCGCCATTCCCGCTCGTTCTGGATAGCAATCAGGATCATCACGTCATTCCGGGTCGTAAACGCGCCGTAAGGGCAGATCGAGGGGTGCGCCAGGGCCAGACGCGGCGGGGCGCGGCGGGTTCCTTCATAGACCAGTAATGGCGCATTCATCCAATCCGCCATTCCCTCGAAAAGGCTTGTTTGCAGCCCTTTGCCGCGTCCTGTGATGCCACGATGGATGAGCGCTTCAAGCACGGCAGCATGCGCGGCCATGCCGCACGCAATATCGCAGGCGGACACGCCGACACGGCCTGGTGCAATCGGATGACCGGTTATAGACGCGAGCCCGCTCTCAGCTTGAACCAGCATGTCGTATGCTTTCATCTCGGCGTAGGGTCCGGTCTCGCCATATCCCGATATGTCGACCGTAACGAGCCGCGGATGGTCGGCGCGCAAGGCCACGGAACCGAAACCCGCACGCGCCGCCGCTCCAGGCGCGAGGTTTTGGATAAACACGTCCGCCCGCGCGAGGATCCGATGCAGAAGCTTGGCGTCGGCGGGATTCTTGATGTCCGCAACCAGACTCTGCTTGCCCCGATTGAGCCAGACGAAATGACTCGACAGCCCGTTGACGGCGCTATCGTAGCCGCGGGCGAAATCGCCTTCCCGACGCTCGACCTTGATGACTCGCGCTCCCGCGTCGGCGAGACGCGAACTGCAATAGGGCGCGGCGACCGCCTGTTCCATCGACAGGACGAGCAGCCCGTCAAGGGGCTGTCCCATCAATAGCTGCGTGGCAAACCGAGAACGTGCTCGGCAAGATAGGAAAGGATGAGGTTCGTGCTAATCGGCGCCACCTGATAAAGCCGCGTCTCCCGGAATTTCCGCTCGATATCGTATTCCTCGGCAAAGCCGAAGCCGCCATGCGTTTGAAGGCAGGCCTCCGCCGCCGCCCACGCGGCGTCTGCGGCGAGAAGTTTCGCCATATTCGCGTCTTCGCCACAGGGCGTCCCGGCCTCGAATTTCGCGCACCCCTCGCGGAGCACAAGGGCCGCCGCTCGGGTCTGGGCGAAGGCACGAGCAATCGGGAACTGGACACCCTGATTCTGACCAATCGGCCGGTCGAACACCTGTCGCTCCTTCGCGTAGGAAACCGATCGTTCAGTGAACCATCGCGCATCGCCGATGCACTCGGCGGCGATTAGTAATCGTTCCGCATTCATGCCGTCCAGAATATAGCGAAACCCGCGGCCCTCCTCCCCCACCAGGTTTTCTGCAGGTACAAGCATGTTGTCGAAGAAAAGCTCGCAGGAATTATGGTTCATCATCGTCCGGATCGGCCGGATGGTGAGCCCGTTTCCCAGCGCCTCGCGCATATCCACGATGAAGGTGGAGAGCCCCTCGGTGCGTCGCGCGACCTGATCCCGCGCGGTGGTTCGGGCGAGCAGCAGCATCAAGTCGGAGTGCTCGGCCCGACTGGTCCAGACCTTCTGGCCATTGACGACGTATCGGTCCCCATTCCGACGCGCAAAGGTCCGGAGACTTGTGGTGTCGGTCCCGCTGGTCGGCTCCGTCACGCCGAAGGCTTGCAGGCGGAGTTTGCCGGCTGCGATCTGCGGCAAATAGGCCTCCTTCTGGGCCGCTGAGCCATGCCGGAGGATCGTGCCCATCATATAAATCTGGGCATGGCAGGCGGCACCGTTCCCGCCGGAAGCATGGATCGTCTCCAGGATCTCTGCCGCGGCAGATAGGCCAAGTCCGGAGCCGCCGTATTCTTCCGGTATCAGCACCGAGAGATAGCCGGCGTCCGTCAAGGCGCGGACGAACTCGGTCGGGTAGGAGCGCTGGCGATCCAACTCGCGCCAATATTCGTCAGGAAAGCGGGCGCAGAGCTTGCGCACCTCCTCGCGGATGGGCTCATGCGCGTCGTTCATGGGCTCGGTCGAACTCATCGAAAATCCTCCGCCTAGGACGGCTTAAAAGCCGGCCGGCGGCGGCGCAAGCGGGGTTCCCTTTGGAGAGACGCGGGCGCAGCATGAAATCGACCTGAGTGGACGGGGGAGGGATGGCCGATCCGAGCTGGCAGGACCAGGTTTTCGCGGCACTCCTTGCGGCCTCAATCCGCCAGGTCTGCTACGTGCCCGATGCCGGACACGCCCGGCTCATAGAGCGCGCTCATGCCGAGCCGAGCATGCGGACCGTCGTTCTGACGACGGAGGAGGAGGGCGTCGCCCTTGCGGCCGGTGCGTGGCTTGGCGGCCAGCGCGCCGTATTGCTGATGCAGTCATCCGGCGTGGGCAATTGCATCAACATGCTCAGTCTACCGGTGAACTGTCGGATGCCGTTTCTGACGCTGGTGACCATGCGGGGCGAATGGGGCGAATTCAATCCCTGGCAGGTGCCGATGGGCAGCGCCACGCCCGACATCCTTGCCCATTCAGGCGTGCATGTACGACGGGCTGATTACGCGACCGAAGTGGCAGAAATGGTCGCTGCTTCTGCCAGTCTCGCGTTCGACAGCATGGTGCCGGTCGCCGTGCTCCTGTCGCAACGACTGCTCGGCGCGAAGGTGTTCGTCGAATGAGCGCGATGGAACGACGAGCGGTGGTGGCAGCACTCCTGCAGGATCCGGACGATCTTGTTGTCGTAACAGGGCTCGGTTCGGCCACATATGATGCAGGAGCAGCCGGTGACCGACCGCTCAACTTCTATCTTTGGGGCGCGATGGGCGGAGCCGTCATGATCGGCGTGGGTATTGCCCTCGCCCAACCCAGTCGCCGCGTCCTGGTGCTTACGGGCGACGGCGAGATGCTGATGGGACTAGGCGCGCTCGCAACCGCAGCGGCCCAAACCCCTCCCAACCTCGCGGTCGCGGTGCTCGACAATGGGCGCTACGGCGAGACAGGCGGTCAGATGAGCCATACAGCTCTCGGTGCCGATCTTGCCGCCATAGCTCTCGGCAGCGGCTGGCGGGAGGTCTGCACGGTGACGGAGACCGAAGACCTGGAAGTGCTCCGCAAACGCCTCCGCTCGGAGCCGGTGTTCGCGGTAGTGAAGATCAGCGCTGCTGAAACGCCGCGGCATTTGCCGCCCCGCGATGGCGCCTTCCTGCATCACAGGTCACGGAATGCCCTTAGCCTAGCGCCTATTGTTACGAAATATTGCGTCGTTTAACTGGACCGATACCGCCCCTACCCGATGCTCAAGCCGTCCTCCTGACTTTCCAGGTGACGAACTCTTCATCTTCCGGGAATATGGAATGCTCGGAATCGATATATGGTGGCACTGGGTCGAGCGTGTCGCGCCGCCCGCTTTGGGGGAACGTTTGTTTGATGACGAGAGCTCGGCACCTCCTGCTCTGCGGATTTGCGTGCGTTGCGCTCGCCGGCGGCTTTGACGCGGCTTCGGCGCAGACCGCCACGAGTTCCAAACCGCCATCGAGTGCTATTCCGGTACAACTCGCGCAGTCGAAGCGCCAGGATGTGCCGGTACTGCTCAGCAATATCGGCTCCGTCCTGGCTTATCAGTCAGTGTTGGTGCGGGCTCGCGTGGATGGAACGCTGACCCATGTGTATTTCAATGAGGGTCAGCAAGTAAAACCTGGAGACAAACTCGCTGAGATCGATCCCCGGCCCTATGCCGCCGTGCTTGCGCAAGCGATTGCAAAGAGGGCCGCCGACGTCGCAATGCTCGAAAGTGCGCAAAAAGACCTTACCCGGTTTTCCAACCTGATGCACGACCAGTTCGCCTCGCGGCAGAGCGTTGATCAGCAGACAGGGCAGGTTGGACAGCTGCAGGCGCAAATACAGGGGGATGACGCTGCGATCGCGACGGCCAAGCTGAACCTGGACTTCTGCAACATTACCTCTCCGATAGAAGGTCGGGTCGGGCTCCGGTTGGTCGATGTCGGGAACCTGATCCATGCTTCCGACGCAGCAGGCATCGTGAGTATTACCCAGCTCCAGCCGATCGCCGTTACGTTCACCTTGCCGCAGGATGACCTGCCGGCAGTACAGGATTCCATGCACATCGAGACCGTACCCGTGTTTGCCTTGACCGCGGATGATCGAACGCAGCTTGATCAAGGGAAGCTTCTCACCATCGACAACCACATCGATGAGACGACCGGCACGATCAAACTGAAGGCCGAGTTCCCTAACAAGGAAAGCCGACTTTGGCCCGGTCAATTCGTCAATGTCCGGATGCAGATCCAGACGCTTCCGAATGCGGTTGTGGTTCCTTCGTCCGCCGTGCAACGCGGTCCACAGGGCCTGTACGTCTATGTAGTGAAGCCGGATTCGAGCGTTGCCATGCAACCGGTGACCGTGCAGCAGGACGACGGGAAGCTCGCTGTCCTTACGACGGGGCTCGATAGTGGAGTTACCGTGGTTGTAAACGGTCAGTCGCGTCTGCAGACTGGCACTTTCGTAACGGCCGCCGCCGCCCCTTCAGCGAGTTGATGGCGATCTGCAACGCGGCCGGGAGAAGCTGACGGCATGAGCATCTCGACGCCTTTCATCAAGCGACCGATCGCCACCTCGCTCGTGATGGCGGCGATCCTGCTCGTCGGCATCGCGGCCTATCCGTTGCTGCCGGTCGCTCCTTTGCCGAACGTCGATTTTCCGACAATTCAGGTGACCGGCCAGCTTCCAGGCGCCAGCCCGGACACAATCGCAGCGACTGTGGCGCAGCCGCTGGAACGGCAATTTGCCGAAATCCCCGGCGTCTCGCAGATGACGTCCACAAGCGTGCTCGGCGAAACGCAGATCGTTGTGCAATTCGACCTTGCCCGCAACATCGACGCCGCGGCGCAGGACATCCAGGCCGCGATCAACGCCGCTTCCGGACAGCTGCCAGCAACGCTACCCAGCCCTCCCAGCTATCGGAAGGTCAACCCCTCCGACAGCCCAATTCTCATTCTCGCCGTGCAATCCGACGAGCTGCCGCTGATCAATGTAGACGACTACGCCGACAACATTCTGTCGCAGCAAATCTCGCAGATTCCGGGGGTGGCGCAGGTCTCAATAGGTGGTGAGCAGAAGCGCGCGGTGCGCGTGCAGGTCGATCCTGCGCGCCTCGCCGCGATGGGCCTGACCCTCGAGGACGTACGCGGGATGCTCGTCAACGCGACCGTCGACAACCCGAAAGGCAATGTCGATGGAAACCGGACTAGTTTCACGATCTACGATAATGATCAGCTCACCAAGGCCGCCGAATTCGACAATGTCGTGCTCGCCTACCGCAACGGCGCGCCGGTGCGCGTCAAGGATATCGGCCACGCGATCGACGCGCCCGAGAATGATCGGGAGGCCGGTTGGCAGAACGGCCATCGCGGTATCCAGCTTGTTATCTTCAAGCAGCCCGACGCCAACGTCATCGACACGGTCGATCAAATCAAGGCCGCGCTCCCCCGACTGGTCGCGTCCATCCCGCCCTCGGTGCACGTGCAGACGGTGATGGACCGCACGCTCACCATCCGATCTGCGGTGAAAGACGTGCAGTTCACCCTCATCCTCTCGATCGCGCTGGTGGTGATGGTGATCTTCCTGTTCCTGCGCAGCGCCTGGGCGACGCTGATCCCGAGCGTGGCGGTGCCGCTCGCCCTGATCGGCACCTTCGCGGTGATGTACGTGATGGGCTACAGCCTCGATAACCTCTCGCTGATGGCGCTCACCATCGCCGTCGGCTTCGTGGTCGACGACGCCATCGTCATGCTCGAGAACATCTACCGCCATGTCGAGGACGGCATGGCGCCGATGGAAGCCGCCCTCAAAGGCGCCAGCGAGATCGGCTTCACCATCATCTCGATCAGCTTCTCGCTGATCGCGGTGTTCATCCCGCTGCTGCTGATGGGCGGCATCGTCGGGCGGCTGTTCCGCGAATTCGCGATGACGGTGGCGATCGCCGTGATGGTCTCGGCGGTGGTGTCGCTCACCCTCACGCCGATGATGTGCTCGCGCTTCCTCCGCCACCAGCACTCCCATGGCAAGCTCTACCGCATGGTGGAGAGCGTGTTCGACGCCATGATCAGCTTCTACGCCCGCACCCTCGATATCGCGCTCCGCTTCCGCTTCATCACGCTGATGGTGTTCATCGGCACGGTCACTCTTACGGCCGCGCTCTACGTCTACATCCCCAAAGGCTTCTTCCCCGAACAGGATACCGGCGTGCTGCTTGGCCTGTCCGAAGCCGGGCAGGACGTCTCGTTCGCGGAGATGGCGCGACGGCAGAAGGCTCTTGCAAACGTGGTGTCCACTGACCCGGATGTTGAGGCCTTTTCGTCCAGCATTGGCGCGGGACTCGGCGCGCAAACAGAGAATGACGGCCGATTCTATATCTCGTTGAAGCCGTTCGATCAGCGGCAAGCGACGGCACAGCAGATCATCTCCCGTTTGCGGCAAAAACTCGTCAAAGTGGAAGGTGCGAACCTTTATCTCCAGGCCGCGCAAGACATCCGCGTCGGTGGCCGTCTCTCCAAAACGCAGTATCAATACACCTTGCAGGACGCGGACACTGGTGAGCTCTATGCGTGGGCGCCAAAGGTGCTCGCCAAGCTGCAGCACGTGCCCGAGTTGCGAGACCTGGGAACCGACCAGCAGATGTCGGGCCCGACCGCGACACTCACCATCGACCGCGACGCCGCCGCCCGCTTCGGCATCCAGCCCGCCGTGATCGACGCGACACTCTACGATGCCTTCGGACAGCGCGAGATCACTCAGTATTTTTCGCAGGTGAACTCCTATCACCTGATCCTGGAAGTGCGCCCTGACATGCAGGGCACGTTGGATACACTCAACAAGCTTTACGTGAAGTCCGCGTCTGGCCAGGCGGTGCCGCTCTCCACCTTCGTTAAAATCGACACGGCGAAAGTTGCACCGCTAGCGGTCAACCATCAGGGCCAGTTCCCCGCCGTCACCCTCTCCTTCAATCTCGCGGAAGGCGCCTCGCTCGGCGACGCGGTCAACGCGATCAACCGCGCAATGACAGAAATCGGTTCGCCCGCGTCTCTTCAGGGCACGTTCCAGGGGACGGCGCAGGCCTTCCAGTCATCGCTGAGCAGCCAGCCCTATCTGATCGCGGCGGCCATCATCGCCGTCTACATCATCCTCGGCATCCTCTACGAGAGCTACATCCTCCCGCTCACCATCCTCTCCACCCTGCCCTCCGCCGGCGTCGGCGCGCTCCTCATGCTCATCGCCTTCCACTACGACCTCAGCGTCATCGCGCTGATCGGCGTCATCCTGCTGATCGGCATCGTCAAGAAGAACGGCATCATGATGGTCGACTTCGCCATCACCGCAGAACGACGCGACGGCGAAACCCCGCTCAACGCCATCCGGCAGGCCTGCCTGCTCCGCTTCCGGCCCATCCTGATGACCACCATGGCAGCCCTGCTCTCAGGCCTCCCGCTCATGCTCGGCCACGGCGCCGGGTCCGAACTCCGCCGGCCGCTCGGCTTCGCCATGGTCGGCGGCCTGATCTTCTCCCAGGCCCTCACCCTCTACACGACACCCGTCATCTACCTCTACCTCGACCGCCTCCAGCGCCGCCTCTCCCCACACCGAACCTCCCGCATGCCCCACCTCGCGGAGAAAATGGGGACTGCCTCCGCGGCAGAATAACTGGCCCTTGCTGACCGACGTAACCACCGGCATTACCTGAGGGGGAGACTTCGCTTTCTCCTGGAGGGTGATCAGCATGCGTATCATCTGCGTGGTTGGAACGCGGCCAGAAGTCATCAAGATGGCGCCAGTCATATCGACGCTGAAGCAGGAGGCATGGGCAGAAGTCACCGTGCTCTCTACAGCACAGCATCGACATTTGGTGTCGCCGCTGCTCGCATTCTTCGGCATCAATGCCGATATTGATCTCAATGCGATGACTGAGAACCAGGAACTCGCCGAACTGACCAGCCGTTTGCTGACCCGCATCGGCGACGTCCTCAAGTCCAGAAGGCCCGACCTGGTGATTGCGCAGGGCGACACCACCACCGTCATGACAACCGCGATGGCCTGTTTCTATCTGGGCATCCGCTTTGCCCATGTTGAGGCGGGATTGCGGACCGGCGATCTGCGCCGTCCTTTCCCGGAAGAGTTCAATCGCATCGTCGCCGGCCGCCTGGCCGCTCTCAACTTCGCGCCCACGCCCGGTGCGCGCGATAACCTGCTGCGCGAAGGCACCCCGCCCAAAGCCATCTTCGTCACCGGCAATACAGTGATCGACGCCCTACTCTGGACCGCCGTTCGTGTTACCGAACCGCCTTTGGCACTCGCTCCGGATCAGCGCCTGCTGCTGATGACATTGCACCGCCGAGAGAGTTTGGGGGCGCCAATCCGCGCCGTGCTGCAAGCGGTGCGCCGTTTGGTAGCGGACAACCCTGACTTAGTCGTCCTATACCCGGTTCATCCTAATCCGAGAGTCGGTGAGCCGGCGCGGGAAATTCTGGGCGGCCTCGCGCGCGTCCATTTGACCCCCCCCCTCGACTACCCGAAGCTGATCGCGGCAATGCGGCATTGCCATTTCGTGTTGACCGATTCCGGCGGCATACAGGAGGAGGCCCCGGCACTCGGCCGTCCAGTGCTGGTCACCCGTGAAGCAACCGAACGACCCGAGGCGATTGAGGCGGGCGTCGCCACCTTGGTCGGGACAGATGAGGACCGGATCGTCGCTGCGGCGCAGTCCTTGCTCGACGATCAGGCCTGCTATCAAGCGATGAGCCGGGGTGCCTCTCCTTATGGCGACGGTCATGCGGCCGAACGGATCGTCGCTGCAATAGCAGGGGTGAACGCCCAGGCGTTTGCGCCTGCGGCATGAGGAGATACAGCTTTGCCCGACGATGTCACGCTCGTTCTCGGGATGCACCGCAGCGGAACGTCGCTCTGTGCTCACATGCTCAGTCTTATGGGGCTCGACATGGCCGATCGCGTGTCGGCCGATGGAAGCAATAAACGGGGCCATTGGGAACGGTCAGACATCGTCTCTGCGCATGACGAGATCCTGCATTTATTCGCGCGAGACTGGCATGACGAACGGCATGGCCTTGCGTTGCCGAACGACTGGTGGGTGGACCCGAGGGTTAGACGGATTCGCGACAAGCTTATCAAAACACTGGAACCGCTGACCGCCGGGCCGACCCGGATTGGTTTCAAGGACCCAAGGACGGCCCGATTCCTCCCGATGTGGCACGAAATTTTATCGGCCCTTGGGGC
The DNA here is from genome assembly GCA_965276665.1 of Acetobacteraceae bacterium. GTDB lineage: Bacteria > Pseudomonadota > Alphaproteobacteria > Acetobacterales > Acetobacteraceae > CAWGJC01. Next base: position 4,838,202 of record OZ255620.1, on the reverse strand, counting down.
GAGCCCCCGTTTCGTCCTATGCGTGCGAGACCCTGCACAGGTGATGCGATCGCTTGCCTCTCGCGACGAGGTGGGCTCAGGTGATGCAGAATTCCGTTGGCTCTCTTATAACGCACATGCAGTCGAGGGCATCCGCGACAACACAGTCTGCATGGTGCCCTATGAAGACTGGTTCGGCTCGCCCAGAGAAAATCTGAACAGGATGATCCGAACCCTTGATCTCGGCTGGAACCCGGACGATCCGATGCTTGCGCGCGTTGCTGGAGAGATCGTCGACACGCAACTGCGGCACGACGGAGGCAAACCTGAACAGCCACATATTTCAACGCAGCAATTTTACAGCGCGCTCAAAGCGTGCGTCAAAGCCGCCTACCTAGGCGAGGAGATACGCAAGAGGGCCGATATCTTCATCGGCTTCGAACACATATTTGCGCAGATGCAGCGCGCAGCTGAGCAGGTCCCAAGCTTGCGGGACCGGGTTCGACAACTCGAGGCAGCACTGGCGACGGTCACGGCGATTTCGGCTGACTAGAGCATGTTACGTTTGCATTCGCTCACTACACAGGCTCTAGCTCTCTGTTTTAGCAAGCGTGTTTATATCCGCTCGAACGCTTCCGTTCGAACGAATGATGCTCTAATGGCACGAAGGGCATCCACTTCGTGCCCTTAGGCCAAGGTTTTCAGTGCCTCCAGTGACCGCCAATCCAGAACCAGCGTCTACCGTTCCAGCTCCAATGCCCGGGCACCCAGCCCCAGCGGTATGGCCCACCCGGCGGCGGCGGGCGACGCTCCATCAGCGGCGCCGGCATCGGCGGCCGGACGATCACGATTGGCTGCGCAACCGCGACGGCGGCGGGAACGCCGATGGCAGCGGCTGCCGCTAAGAGGAAGGATCGTCTATTGCGCATCATTGACTCCGTGTGTTGCTTCGCGCGCACGTTCGCATCGAAAAATGCTTAGTAGACGGCGATGGACATAGCCGCATACCGCCCTCGTGCATGCGCTTCAAGTCATACGGTTCCGGGGCTTTTTAGGATATCAGCGTCGCTCCGTCTCGTAAGATCGCCTCGGCAGCCGGCGTGAAGCCCGATTCGGCATGCAAGACAAGCCCGGGCAGGAGGCGACAGGGGGAACGACGCGCGCGCACGCCACGCAGTAGAGTGAGCTTTGCGGGTCGCCCTGCCTTGGGCCAAAGCGGCAGAATCGTCATCGCACCACAATCCGCCGCCGCCATTGCGGTCAGGGCTTCCGGAAGGCGCGCGGCAGGCAGGATCAACGTCAGCGTGCCGCGATGGCGAAGCGGCGCCGCCAGCGCCGTGATCCAGCGCTCGAGAAGACCGACTGGCCCACGCTTTGCCTTTTCGCGAGACGCCTGTGGGGAGACAGTGCCGGGCAAATGATATGGAGGATTGGCGAAGGCATGATCATAGCCAGGAGCGATCCGGCTCGATTCGAGGTCATCGACCTGGATATCGATGTCGGCGAAGCCATTCGCAGCGAGATTCTCCCGCGCCAGCGCTGCAATGGCCGGGTCCCGTTCGATCCCGCGTCCAGTGATCCCCGGCACCCTGTGAGCCAGGCAAAGCAGCGCTGCTCCGGCACCAGTGCCGCCTTCGAGTACTCGCTCGCCCGGGCGGGCCTCGATGGCGGCCGCCAGCAGCACCGGCTCGATGCCGGTTCGAAAGCCTTCGGCCGCCTGCACATAGTGCACCCTGCCACCGAGGAGCAAGCCTTCGCATCTTTCCATTACGCCTCGCCCGCCTCCGACAGGATACGGCGAGCCCGGGCAGCATCCTTTTCCGCAACGACGAGCCGGCGCGGTACGGCGCCGATGCTCCCGTCCACCGCACTCGCATGCGCGTCCAGCAGCACGCAGTCAATCCCGGCATCCCTCAGGAGCGCGGTGAGGAAACTGAGCCTTACAAGATTGTTCGTGGCGACGATCGTATGCATCGACGGCTCCCCCCGACCTCGACGTTGGAGCGGGGCGGAACGGCCTCGCCTTGACCCCGTTTCGGGCACCCCGATATGGTGCCTTGCCGCGCAGCGGGATCAAGCCAGGAGAAATTAGTGGGCGTCGCGGCCGGAACGGTCCATTCAAGCCCGATCGTGCCGGTCGCAGGCGAGGATGCTCTCTCCGCGCTCTCGGCCATGGTTACTCGGGATCTCGAAGCCTGCAATCGCGCAATCGTGGCGCGCATGGACAGCCCGGTCGCGCTGATCCCGGAACTCGCCGCGCATATCGTGGCAGCCGGGGGCAAGCGCCTCCGCCCCCTGCTCACACTCGCGGCGGCCCGCATGTGTGGGGCCCCGGAGGGAGATGACAGGCATGTCGGCCTCGCCGCCTGCGTCGAATTCATCCACACGGCGACCCTTCTGCACGACGATGTGGTGGATGAAAGCCTCCTGCGGCGAGGCTTAGCCAGTGCGAACGCCGTATTCGGAAACAAGGCGTCCGTTCTGGTGGGGGACTTCCTATTCGCGCGCGCTTTCCAGCTGATGGTGGATGACGGCTCGCTCCCGGTGCTCGCCATCCTTTCCCGGGCCGCAGCCACGATCGCCGAAGGCGAGGTGCTGCAGCTCGTGACGCAGAACGACCTTGGCACGTCGGAGGAGCGCTACCTCGAGGTCATCCGCGGCAAGACCGCGTCGCTGTTCTCAGCCGCCTGCGAAGTGGGTGCCGTTGTTGCGGGCCGGCCGGAGGCAGAGGCAGAGGCGCTCGCCTGCTACGGACTCGACCTCGGGATAGCCTTTCAACTCGTCGACGATGCGCTCGACTATGCGGCGGACCAGGCCAAGCTCGGCAAGACCGTGGGGGACGACTTCCGCGAAGGAAAGACCACCCTTCCCGTGCTCGCGGCCTATGCCGCCGGGGATGCGACGGAGCGGGCGTTCTGGGAACGCACGATCGGCGAGAACAAACAGACACCGGACGATCTCGATCACGCGCTCGACTTGATGGCGCGACGTGGCGCGATCGGGATGACCCTCGACCGGGCGGCCGGCTTCGCCAAGCGGGCAAAGACGACACTAGCTATTTTCCCGGACACACCATTACGCCGCGCCTTGGCAAATGTCGCCGACTATACGGTGAGCCGCGGGCGATGACTGGCACGGCGCGAACCGCCTCAGGGTGGTCATGACTAGCACCGAGGCTTGTTTGGGCGCTCCGCTTTTCTTCGTGCGGTTGCCCCTATAAGCTCTGACGTAAATCCGTTCGATGCATCAGTTAGCCCCCTCTCCCATTGCTCCTGGACGGATGCTCCGCCGGACTTGGAAATCGCCGCCCCATTGGCTATGACGCGCACCCCCATCAACGAGCTCGCCATGCGCCCCGTGATCGGCATCGATTTCGGCACGACAAACAGCGTGCTCACCCTGCTCGACGAGAGCGGCCGCCCCCATACCACACGCTTTTCGCTGGGCAGAGAGAGCTTCGAGACATTCCGCACCGTGCTCTGTTACTGGCAAGAGCACGATGGCGCGCGCATCACTGACCGACATGAAGCCGGACCGTGGGCAATCCGCTCCTATCTCGAGGATTCGCGCGACTCGCGACTGATCATGTCGATGAAGACCTATCTCGCGCAACGCAGCTTCCGCGAGACGCGCATCTTCGGTCGACCGACAACTCTCGAGACGATGATCGCGACCTTCCTCCGGGCTCTGTTCCGGCTGGGCGACGGTAATGTCAACCTGGGTTTCGGTGGCCGTGCGGTCATCGGGCGCCCGGTGCGTTTTGCGGGGGAATTCGCCGACGGCGAGCTCGCCGAGACGCGCCTTCGGACGGCTTATCGAGAGGCGGGCCTGCCGCACGTGGACGTCGCACTCGAGCCGGAGGGGGCAGGCTACGGGTATGCACGGAGTCTGCGAGAGGCGGCCACCGTACTGGTCGCAGATTTCGGCGGTGGAACCAGCGATTTTTCGCTCATCCACTTCGATTTCGTGGGTGGGCAGCCACGTGCAATCCCGCTCGGGACGGCCGGGATCGGCATAGCCGGTGACGTGTTCGACTACCGCATCATCGATCATCTGATCGCGCCGATGCTCGGCAAGGGCGAGACCTACAGGATCATGGGCAAGGATATGCCGATTCCTCAAGGGTTCTACAGCGACTTCGCGCGCTGGCATCGGCTCTCGCTGCTTCGCACCCCCAAGACGCTGCGGGACCTGCACGAGATCGCTCGGCTTTCGAGTGCCCCGGACAAGCTCGGCGACCTCATCATCATCATCGAGAGAGAGCTCGGATTTCAACTCTATCAATCGGTGTCGCGCGCCAAAGCCGCGCTCTCGCGGGCGGACGAAACCGAAATAATCTTCGAGGCCGAGGGTCTCAGCTTTGACGCTCGTCTAACCCGGCGTGATTTCGAGAGTTGGATCGCGGGAGATATCGAGCGCATCGCCGCGACGGTGGATGAGGCGATGGCAGATGCCGGACTGGCGGATCACGAGGTGGACCGTGTGTTCCTGACCGGAGGCACGTCCTTCGTCACCGCAATCCGGCGCCTATTCACCGAACGATTTGGCTCCGAGCGGATATCCGCCGGCGGCGAGTTCGTCTCCGTTGCGGAAGGCCTGGCGCTGATCGGGCGGGATCTGGAGCTTGGGCTCCGCGACCCCGCCCGGTCTTCTAGCTGACCGCCACGATTTGCTCGCGGCGCAGCTCCACTGTCAGGGCATCGAGGGCCTTTGCGACCCGGCCGATCATCTCGTCGATTTCGGGCTCGGTTATGATGAGGGGCGGGCTGAAGCAGAGCGTGTCGTTCACGACTGACCGCGAGAGCACGCCGTACTCTTCACAGAGTTTAGCGAGTCGGCCGCCGATCTTCGCGGTGGGGTCGAAGTTTTTGTGGACCGCCTTGTCTGCGACCAACTCGACTGCCGCGATCAGGCCGACACCACGTACCTCGCCGACGAGCGGATGATCGGCGAAGTGCCGCCGCAGCTCTGCCTGCATATGGTCACCCACCGAGCGAACATGGTCGACGATCCGCATCTCATCATAGATCTTCAGCGTTTCGACAGCGACGGCAGCGCTGACCGGATGGCCGGAATACGTGTAGCCATGACCGAATGCGCCGATCTTGTGGCTTTCCTCGGCAAGGCCCTGGAACACACGGTCATTCACCATGACGGCGCTGATCGGCAGGTAGGCCGAGGAAAGCGCTTTGGCGCAGCTCAGAATGTCGGGCTGGATGTGCATTGTCTGCGAGCCCCAGTAATTCCCGGTGCGCCCGAACCCGCAGATCACCTCGTCCGCCACGAAGAGGATGTCGTATTTGCGGCAAATAGCCTGGATCTTCTCGTAGTAGGTGCGCGGCGGAACGATAACGCCGCCGGCGCCCAGCACGGGTTCGGCGAACATGCCAGCCACCGTATCCGGATCTTCGGCGAGGATGAGCTTCTCGAGTTCTTCGGCGCAGCGCGTCGCAAACGCCTCCTCGCTCTCACCGGACCCGGCGCCGTGGTAGTGATGAGGCGTGATGGTATGGATAAATCCAGGCAGCGGCACATCGAAGCTGCGATGGTTCATCGGGAGGCCGGTCAAAGACGCGGATGCAAGCGTGATGCCATGGTAGCCCTTTATCCGACCGATTATCTTCTTCTTCTTCGGCCGCCCGACGGCATTATTGAAATACCAGATCATCTTGATGACGCTGTCATTCGCCTCGGAGCCCGAATTGGCAAAGAAGACTTTGCTCATCGGCACCGGTGCCCGCTCGATCAGCATTTCGGCGAGATCGATCATCGGCATGTGCGATTTCGCCGCGAACGAATGATAGAAGGGGAGCGTTCGCATCTGGTCGTAGGCGGCCTTGGCGAGGCGCTCATTGTCGAAGCCGAGCGAGGCGCACCACAGGCCGGCGACGCTCTCGATGTATTCCTTCCCGGTCTCGTCCCAAACCCGCACGCCCTTCCCCTTAGTGATGACGAGAGGGCCGGTTTCCAGATGCGTCTTCAGATCGGTATAAGGGTGAAGCGCATGGGCGATGTCGCGGGCGGCGGCAGAATTCGCACGAGGCGGGGTCATTGTGATCCTCTGCATGAGCGCTGTGTATGGGTAGCTTAGCGCGCGCCTGATGCTGGCGGGAACCCTCGTTAGGCGTTGATGTTGCCTAGCGACAATAATACTCGCTTTCCAGGATCATTCGGCGGCCGCCGACGATGAAGGATCGCTTGCTTCTCGCCTCCCTCGCGATTGCCGCCGGCTGGGTGGATGCCGCCGTGTTCTGTGAGATCGGGCTTTTTACCGCGCATGTGACCGGCAACATCGTGCTGGCCATCGTCGCGTTCGGTCATCCGGACGGGAATCTGATGATGAAGGCGCTGGCCGTGCCGGTCTTCGTCCTAGTCGCCTGGCTGGCGGCGTTGCTCGATCGGCCCAGGCTGCTCTTTCTGATCGAGGCGGCCCTGCTCATGCTCTGCGCCGAGCTTGGCACCGCGGCGGCCGCGCAGCCACACGGCCTTCTCGTCATCTTGTTCGGCATGGCGGGCGTGGCGGCTATGGCAGTCCAGAACGCAGCCAACCGACTGCTGCCCGGACTGCCGTCGACGGCCGTCATGACCAGCAATACCGTGCAGGCCATGATCGATTTGGCGACGCTCCATCGACCGCCGAGCTTGGACGTGCGCGATCAGGCACGAAAGCGGCTCGGAAAGACGTTGCCCGCTATGTTCTTCTTTGCGGCCGGCTGCGCCGGAGGCGGGGCGAGTCTCTTGTTCGGAGGGCCCAAGACGATCGTCTTACCTGCGCTCGCGCTCATTGCAATCGCGTTCTTCACGCCATCATCACGGGCATAATCGTTCGCAGGGCGCCAGCATCGCCCGTCCGCAGCAAGACGGGACTCGCAGCATGGCGCATCCTCCACACCGATCTCCGGCGCACCACCGCCAGCAGCCCAGGCCTCCCGCCCCGGCCGATACGCCGCCGGTCGGGCTCGACCAGCCGGTCTTCGCGCAGCCCCGGCCGAGCGCCGATCCGACCAAATTCCGCGTTCCGCACCCATCGGACGATGCGGCCTACAAGACAATCGACGAGCTTAATCGGGAGCATAAGCTTGGCCCGATGCCTTTCCCGGCGCCGCGCGGCGGTACAGAGCCGCGGTTGACGCTGGCGCAGACACTGGGAGAAGTCGGCAAATCCATCGAGCAGGAGATAGAGACGGCCGGAGTGCTCGTATTTCATGCCGTCGGCGACACCGGCAATGTTCGTGGGCCCGAACATCAGAGCGCCGTTGCTGACAAGATGGTCGCCGATTTCGATGAACAGGATGCGAACCAAATACCGCGGTTCCTCTTTCATCTCGGCGACGTCATCTATAATTTTGGCGAGGCGGCCTACTATTACGACCAGTTCTACGAGCCCTACCGCGACTATCCGGCGCCGATCATCGCCATCGCCGGCAACCATGACGGCATGGTCGCGCCAGGTCGGGACACGCCGACACTCGCCGCGTTCTTCGAGAATTTCTGCGCGACCGATTTCACCGTCACGCCCGAAGCAGGCGGCCTCTCCCGGACGGCGCAGATCGAGCCGGGGGTATTCTTCACCTTCGAAGCGCCGATGCTTCGCGTCATCGCGCTTTACAGCAATGTGCTGGAGGATCCGGGCGTGATCGCGAGCCCGGATATCGGCGACAGCCAGCTCGAGTTCCTGTCAGCAGCGCTTGCCCGCGCGCAGGATTTCACCGGCGCGCTGCTGCTCGCGCACCACCACCCGGCTTATACCGCAGGCTCGCAGCACGGTTGGAGCGCCGAAATGCTGGGCCAGATCGACGCCGCGTGCGAGAAGGCCGGGGTCTGGCCGCATGCCGTGCTGTCAGGCCACGCCCATAATTACCAGCGCTTCACCCGCGATCGCGGCGACACCCAGATCCCCTACATCATCTCGGGCAATGGCGGCCATAACGTGGTCCGGCTGAAGCGCGAGCCCGCCCCCCGGACGAGCAACGCCTTGTCGCGGTATGAGGCGCCGCTGCGTACACCGGCCATAATCCAGCAGCCGGGTCATGGGCGGGACCGCGTGGTGCTGGAGAATTACGACGACCGAGATTACGGTTACATGCGGATCCTGGTGACCAGCCGGGATCTCCGGATCGAATATCATCCGGCTGACGATGGCGGCGACGCCAAGACCCCGGATGACAGCGTGACGATCGATCTCAAGACCAGGCAGATCGTTCCCGGACGCGACGCCTAGCCCGCGGCGGCCTTACGCTCCGCCGCTTCCGCCACCGACGAGACGCCGCCATGCTTGGCGGACCAGGCGACAGGATTCTCAAGAAAGCGACGCACTTCGGCGAGCGCGGATTCGCTGAAATAGGGCCGGTCGCGGCACGCCTCGAGAACGTCCCACCAGGTGCACAGGGCATGGAGCGTGATGTCCATCCGCGCCAGTTCCTCAAACGCGCCCGGAAAGACGCCGTAGAAGAACACGACGAAGGCATGGTTCACCAGGGCGCCGGCGTCGCGAAGCGCCTGCGCGAACTGGATCTTCGACCGGCCATCCGTGGTCAAGTCCTCGACCAGCAGCGTGCGCCGCCCCTCCGGCACGTCGCCCTCGATCAGCGCGTTGCGGCCAAACCCCTTGGGCTTCTTCCGCACATAGGCCATTGGAGTCATCATCCGATCTGCGATCCAGGCCGCGAACGGGATGCCGGCGGTCTCGCCGCCCGCGACCACCTCGATCGTCTCGCAGCCGATATGGCGCGTGATCTTCTCGACGGCCAGTTCGCAGATGCGCGCTCGCGCCCGCGGGAAATAGATGATGCGGCGGCAATCCACGTAGACAGGGGATTTCCAGCCCGAAGTGAAGGTATAGGGCTCCTCGGGGCGGAAATTCACCGCCTTGATCTCGAGCAGCATGCGCGCGGTGGTCAGCGCGGCATCGCGGTCCCAATCGGTCATATGCGTGCCCGGCATTCCCATCCCCTGCCCTTGCTCCGGCCTGGCGTTTGCTAGCGCGCAATCGGCGCGAGGTCCATTGCGGCGGATTGACGCGGGGCGCGCGGCGCACCAGAAGGCATCGCCAGCGAAAGAGACGGAGGCCCAGCCCGATGGCCCGCACGCATCGCATCGCCGTCATCCCCGGAGACGGAATCGGAAAAGAGACGGTCCCGGAAGCGCTCCGGGTGTTGGCTGCGGCGGCCAATCGCTTCGAGTTCACGCTGACAACGACCGATTACGACTGGTCTTGCGAGCGCTACCAGAGGACGGGGCGGATGATGCCGGAGGATGGTCTCGATCAGCTTCGCGAGAGCGACAGCATCCTGCTCGGCGCGGTCGGCTGGCCCGGCGTGCCGGACCATATCTCGCTCTGGGGCTTGCTGATCCCGATCCGTCGCGGCTTCGACCAGTATGTCAGCCTTCGCCCCTGCAAGCTGATGCCGGGGGTGCGCACGCCGCTTGCCAACCGTACGGAGAAGGACATCGATTTCTACGTCGTCCGCGAGAATACGGAAGGCGAGTATTCGAGCGTCGGCGGTCGCATGTTTGAAGGCACGGACCGGGAATTCGTCTCGCAGCAGAGCGTCCTGACCCGGCACGGCACCGACCGCATCCTGCGCTACGCCTTCGAGCTGGCGATGACCCGGCCGCGACGGCACCTCACCTCGGCGACGAAGTCGAACGGCATCACCTTCACCATGCCCTACTGGGATGAGCGGTTCGCCGCGATGGCGAGGAATTTTCCGGAGGTGAAGACGGCGCAATACCACATCGACATCCTGTGCGCGCACTTCGTCCAGCATCCGGACTGGTTCGACGTGGTCGTGGGCTCTAACCTCTTCGGCGATATTTTGAGCGATCTAGGACCGGCGGTCGCCGGTTCCATCGGCATCGCGCCCTCGGCCAACATCAATCCGGAACGGGCGCATCCCTCGATGTTCGAGCCGGTGCACGGGTCAGCGCCCGATATCGCGGGCCAGCACATCTGCAACCCGATCGGCCAGATCTGGTCGGCCGCTCTGATGCTCGAGCATCTGGGCGAGAAGCCGGCGGCGGATGCGATCAGCGCGGCCATCGAGACGCTGCTGCAGGAAGCCGGCCCCCGCACGCGGGATATGGGCGGCCAGGCGGGCACCGAGGAAGTGGGGCGCGCGCTCGCGGATCTCGTGCGAAAGGGGTAAGACCTCGGTAAAGATAGACGGGCGACGCTTGCCGCCACCGGCGGATCGGTCCTAAACTCCTGTACAATCTGCGAACGATTCGCAATTGAGAGGCGCCCGTGGACGAGACCAGAACAATTGCCAGGCGCTGCGAGCGCGCCGTGGTGACAGCCTACCGCGATCTGCGGGGTCACGGCACCGCGGATCTCGAGGCGTTCCGTGCCTGCACCACGCTATACCGCATCCACCACCCGGAGGCCTCGCTCAACGAGGCCCGCCGCCTGGTTGCGGAGTGGATCGACCACCATGTCGTCCGCCGCGCCCAAGGGCCGACCCCGGGCTGCGACTGCGACTGACGGGCTCTCCGCCCGGCGGCCTGGGCTCAGGCCGCCTCCGCCCTCAGGACGATCCGCCCCGTGACCTTTCCGGCTTTCAGGCGCATCAAAGCCTCGTCGGCAGAGAATTGCGGCATCGTGGTGACCGGAATCGACGGCACCTTGCCTCCCTGAGCGAGCGCGACCAACTCGCGCAGCTCCTTCGGATTGCCGACATAGCTGCCCTGCACCGTCAACGCTCGCATCGCCATCAGCGGGAGCGCCAGCGTGAGCTCTCCGCCGAACAGGCCGACCTGCACCAATTTGCCTCCCTTCCCGAGCGCGTCGAAGGCAAAGCGGGCGGTCGCGGTGCCGTTCACCAAATCGATGATCGCGCCGGCCGGGCCGCCGCAGGCGGCGATAATCGCGGCGGTCGCGTCGCCCTTGGAGGCGTCCACCGTGTCGGTCGCGCCGGCTGCCCGTGCGGCTTCCAGCTTGTCGGCGCCGACATCGACGCTGACGATGCGCTCGTGACCGAGCGCCTTCAGCACCGCGATCGCCGCGAGCCCGAGGCCGCCGGCGCCGACCAGCACCACCGGCGTGTCAGGCGGAAGCGGCAACACCTTGCGGATCGCCGAATAGACGGTGAGCCCCGAACACGCATAGGTCGCCGCAATCGCCGGCTCGATCGACCCCGGATCGACCAGATGCCGCGAATGCGGGGCCACGACATGCGTGGCATAGCCGCCGTTGCGGAACACGCCGAGCGAGCGGGCCTGCGGACACATATTGTCGTCCTCCGCCAGGCAAATAGCGCATTCGCCGCACCCGACCCAGGGGAAAACGATGCGAAGGTCGCCCAGCTTCACGCCCTGGGCATCGGGGCCAAGCTTGGCCACCCGGCCGACGATCTCATGTCCCATGGCGAGGGGCAGCACGACGCCGCGGTCCTTGAGCGACATCTGCCGGCCGCTCCCGAGATCGTAGAACCCCTCCCAGATATGCAAGTCGGAGTGGCACACGCCGCAATGGGTGACTTCGAGCAGCACCTCGGTGCCGGTCGGTTCCGGCGTCGGCAACTCGATCTCCTGCAGCGGTTTCCCGTTCTCGATGACGGCCCAGGCGCGCATGATAGGTCCTCCCTGTGTTTCGTTGGGCGCCGTCAGCCGCGCCGTGCTTCCGGGTTGAGCATCCGTACCGGCCTGCCGTCCAGGAAGGCCAGGACGTTTTCGGTGCTGTCCTGGTAGAAGCGCTCGAACGTGTCCCGCACATTGTAGCCGAGATGCGGTGTCAGCACGGTGTGCCGCGACGTGCGGAACGGGTGGTCCTTCGGCAGGGGCTCCTCGTCGTAGACGTCGAGGGCGGCCACGAGCCGTCCCTCGCGCACCGCGCGGATCAGGGCCGCCTCGTTCACCAGCGGTCCGCGTGAGGTGTTGATCAGCACCGCGCCCGGTTTCATCCGCTCTAGATCGGCGACCCCCAGGATGCCACGGGAACGATCGGAGAGCGGAAGGTGCAGGCTCACCACATTCGATTCTACCAGCAGCCGATCCTTTTCCACACGGGTGACGCCGACCTCCCGCGCCCGTTCGTCGGTGAGATTCTGGCTCCAGGCGATCACAGTCATCTCGAGCGCCAAGCCGAATTTCGCCATCTGCGCACCGAGCCGCCCGAGCCCGATCACGCCGAGCGTGCGGCCGGCGAGAGCAAGGCCGGGCTGCACATCCTCCTGGAAGCGGCCGGCCCGGATCGCATTGTCGCCCCCAATGATCGGGCGGACGGCCGCGATCATCAGGCCAAGCGCGAGTTCCGCCGTGGCGGAGGGGGATGCGCTGCCTGTATTGCAGACGAGAATGCCGCGACGTGTGCAGGCATCGAGGTCAAGCGAGGGCGCGCGCGCGCCGGTCAACGAAATCATGCGGAGCGACGGCAGACGATCGATCATCGATTCCGGGAATGGCATGCGCTCGCGCATCGCGATCAGCACGTCAAACCCGTCAAGCGCCTCCGCAGCCTCATCCTCGGAGCCGAAGGCGCGCCGGAAATAATGGAGCTCCGCTTTCTCCGCGAGCCGGCGCCAGTCCGCGCAGCGTTCGGCGACGTTCTGCCAGTCATCCAGCACCGCGACCCGCGTCATTCTGCCTCCCGCCCTCCGTGCCGCTGGAGCCTGCGTTGCCCGGGTGGCGCGGTCAATGCGCGCGGCGCGCTGCTGCCGGGTTCGGGGCCGCCGGCGCATCCCCGATGCCCTGCTGTCGGCGCATCAGCGCGAACAGCGCCGCCACCCCTTGCATGTAGGGAGCATCGGGATGGGCGCGGCAGAACTCGTCGAGGAACTTCTTCTGATCGTCGTTCGAGAGGTTCGGCGGCAGGATGTCGGCGGGCACGCCGTCGTCGATGAAGTGATCATCCAGGCCCGAGAGGTACCCCTCAGCCCAGACGAAATACGCATCCGCCATCGAGGGGTCCTGATAGTGCAGATGCTCGAATTGCGCACAGGTCGACAGTCCGGGACCGATGGCAACCGGATAGTTCGGCGGCGCGCGATGCGGGCCGGGACGGGTCTGCGCGCTCGCCGCGGTCGCGAGGGCCAGCAGGATCAGCAGGAGGGAAAGCAGCTTCATCGGGCTTCTCCGGTCGCGAAAACTACCATGGGCCGATTTCGGCGCGCCGTGCCCGGTGCAGCACCCAGACCGTCCAGGCGAGCTGCACCGGGACCGGCAGCAGCACGATGAGCGGCTTCAACGGCCCGCTAGTGGCGATGAAGGCGAGGCAGGTGAGTCCGCCCCATACGGCGAAGCCCCAATGCACGAGCGTCACCGTCGTTGCCGGCAGCCCGGTTCGGTGCGCGAGCTGGTAAAGATGGCCTCGATGCGCTTCGGTGATCCGGTCACCGGCCGCCAGCCGGCGGAGCAGGGTGAAGGCCACGTCGTAGAGGACGCCGGAGAGCAGCAACGGCACGAGCAGGAAGGAAAGCTCGACCGACTGAAAGCGACTCGCCGCCACCGCCAGCACCGCGAGCACGAATCCGCAGAACTGGCTGCCGACATCGCCCATGAAGATGCGCGCACGGGGAAAGTTGAACGGCAGGAAGCCGATCAGCCCCGCTGCCAGCAGCATGGCGGCGAAATAGACGAACCAGCCGCCCGACAACGCCCCGATCAGCGCCAGGAATGCGCAAGCGATGATGGCGACGCCCGCGCAGAGCCCATTCAGGCCATCGACGAAATTCATCGCGTTGGTGGCGAACATCAGCCAGCCGAGCGTGAGCGCGATGCCGAACCATCCCGTATCGACCGGGCCGATCCATGGCAGCCGGAACACGCTGACATAGAGTCCGCTGCCGAGGGCGAGCGCGGCGGCCAGCAACTGTGCAGCCAGCTTCACCACGAACGGGAAGTCACGCAGATCATCGATCAGGGACACCACGGCGATCGCCAGCGCGGCCATGATCACCCCCCGGAAATACGGGTCGGCGAGGCGGGCGAAATCGGCGAAGTGGTAGAGGATGAAGATGCCGGCGAGAAACGCCACCACCGGTCCGACGCCGCCGCATTTCGGCACCGGGACGCGGTGCGCCTTCCGCGGATCCGGCCGGTCCATGATACCGAGCCCGACCATCATCTGCACCGTGCTGGCGGACAGCCCGGCGAGGCAGAGGCAGAACAGGAGATGGCGAAGGAAGGCCGCGAGGGTCAAGCCGTCTCCGGTGGACCGAGGATGCGACGCAGAAAGCACAGCCGGTCAGGGGCGGCAACAGCGCCGCATGCCATGGTCCCACCCTCTTCACCTCGGGCGAAAATGCTCTATAGGCGGCTTGGTGGCCTCGCAGCGCTCGCTCAACCGAATCATCGTCAACATCGCGCTAGACGGCGCGCTGGCCGCGCTCGCCGTGCCGCTTGCCCGCTGGCTCGCGCTGCCCGGGGCGGATGCCTGGCGGCCGCTCGCCTGGCTCGGCGACGGGTCCGCCAGCCTGCTGATCGCCGGCCTGCCCTTTCGCCTGCCGCTGCAATACTGGCGCTTCTCCGGGCTTGCCGACCTGCTCGCGGTCGCTGGCAGCAGCGCGGGGGGTGCCGCATTGTTCGCGGTGCTGCTGGTCGCCGGGCGGCATGGGCTGCCGACAGAGGCTTTCCCGGTGATCCATGCCTTCAGCCTGTTCGCGGTTCTCGCCGCGCCCAGGATTTTCTATCGGCTGACGCACGGACATGGTGCCCGGTGGCAGCGCGGCGAGACGGCCTCGATGCGGCCGGTTCTCCTCGCGGGCGCTGGCGAAGGGGCCGATCTCTTCATCCGGGCGATCGGGCAGGATCGCAATGCCGGCTTCCGGGTGCTCGGTCTGCTGGGTAAGGGAGGTGGCCAGACCGGGCGGCGCATTCACGGCCAGCCGATCCTGGGCGCGATCACGGATGCCGGCCAGGTGCTCGACAGGCTGCGCGCCGAGGGACGATCGCCCGCGGCTGTGGTGGTCACAGAGCAGGATCTGGCCGGCGACCCCCTCGCGGCGCTGATCGAAGCGGCGGAGGCACGGGCAATTCCGGTCCGCCGCGCCCCGCGCCTGACGGCGCTCTCGGCCGACGCGGCCAGCACCCGGCTCGAGCTGAAGCCGGTCGCGATCGAGGACCTGCTGAACCGGCCGCAAGTGCCGCTCGATCGCGACGGCATGGCGCGGCTGGTGCAGGGCCGGCGCGTGCTCGTCACCGGGGCAGGCGGCACGATCGGCTCGGAGCTCGCGCGACAGGTCGCTGCCCTCGGCCCGTCAATGCTCGTTCTGCTCGATGCCGGGGAATTCGCGCTCTGGCAGATCGATCTCGAGCTCGGCGAAACCCATCCTGTCGCGCCCCGCCGCGCGGTAATCGCGGACGTGCGGGACGCGGGCCGTATCCGCCGCGTGATGGAGGCGGAGCGGCCGGATCTCGTGTTCCATGCCGCCGCGCTGAAGCATGTGCCGATCGGCGAGGCAAACCCGCTGGAGGACCTGCTCACCAACGCGTACGGCACGCGCAACGTCGCCGACGCGGCCCGATCGGCGGGCGTTGCCGCGATGGTGCTGATCTCCACCGACAAGGCGGTGAACCCGACCAGCATCATGGGCGCCTCCAAGCGCCTTGCGGAGATGTACTGCCAGGCGCAGGACATTGCCGCGCGGCGCGGCGCGGGCATGCGCTGCGTGACCGTCCGGTTCGGCAATGTGCTCGGCAGCACCGGCTCCGTGGTGCCGCTGTTCCGCCGCCAGCTCGAACAGGGCGGCCCGCTCACCATCACCCATCCGGACATGTCGCGCTACTTCATGACGGTGCGCGAGGCGGTGGGACTCGTCCTGCAGGCCAGCGTCGTCGGAACCGGGGCCGAGCAGCCAGAGGCGATGGCGCAGGGCGGCATCTTCGTGCTGGACATGGGAACGCCGGTGAAGATCGTCGATCTGGCCCGCCAGATGGTGCGCCTCGCCGGGTTGCGTCCCGACACCGATATCGAGATCAGGTTCACCGGATTGCGGCCGGGAGAGAAGCTCTACGAAGAGCTCTTCCATGGCCGCGAGCCGCCCGTGCCGACCGGGCATCCCGGCCTGCTGATGGCGGTCCCGCGCACCGCTGATCCGGCGATCGTCGGGCGGGCGATCGACGAGGTCGCCTCGGCCTGCCGAGGCGGCCAGCTCCGCCTCGCGCTCGCCGCCCTCTCCCGCATGGTGCCGGAATATGCCGATCCCGCCGCCTTCCAGAGCGGCGCGCCAGCCAAGGAATCCCTGACGTGATCCAGTTCCTCGATCTCGCGGCGCAGCAGGCGCGCATCGCTCCGGCACTTCGCGCAAGGCTCGATACGGTTCTCGCCCATTGCCAATTCGTGCTCGGGCCGGAGGTCGCCGAGCTGGAGAAACGTCTCGCCGAATTCTGCGGCGCTGGGCATTGCGTGAGCGTGAGCTCCGGCACCGACGCTCTGCAAATCGCGATGATGGCCGAGGAGATCGGCCCGGGCGATGCGGTCTTCCTCCCCGCCTTCACCTACACGGCAACCGCCGAGGTGCCGCTCGTGCTGGGGGCGACACCGGTGTTCTGCGACGTCAATTCCGCGACGTTCCAGATCGACCCGGCCGCCCTCAAGCAACGCATCGCCGAGATCGGCCGTCATGGCAGGTTGCGGCCGCGCGCGGTGATCGGGGTCGACCTGTTCGGCCAGCCGGCGGATTGGCCCGCCCTCTCCGCCGTCGCCGCCCAGGCGGAGCTCTTCACGCTCGATGATTGTGCGCAAAGTTTTGGCGCCAGCCATTACGGCAAGCGGCTGGGTTCGGCGGCGGACGCCACCGCGGTGAGTTTCTTTCCCTCCAAGCCGCTAGGCGCCTATGGCGATGGCGGCGCGCTGTTCACCGAGAGCGCCGAACGGGCCGCGCTCTACCGAAGCCTCCGCACCCATGGCGAAGGCACGACGCGCTACGAAGTGCTGAGGACCGGCATGAACGGGCGGCTCGACACGCTGCAGGCGGCGGTTCTGCTCGCCAAGCTCGACGTGTTCGAGGCCGATCTCGCCGGTCGCGCCCGAGTCGCGGCGATCTACGACCGCCGGCTCGGCAACAGCGTCACCATCCCGGCACGGGTGCCCAACAGCAAGAGCGCATGGGCCATCTACGCCATTCTGCTGCCCGACACCGCGGCGCGCGACCGGATGCAGGCTGGCCTGCGCACCGCCGGGGTGCCGAGCACTATCTATTATCCGCGACCCCTGCATCATCAGCCCGCCTATCGCGACGCCCATGACGGGACGGCGCTTCCGGTCTCTGAAGACCTCGCCGGCCGCATCCTGGCCCTGCCGATCCATCCCGACCTGACGGATGAGGATGCGGAAGCGGTGTGCGACGCGGTGATCGCGGCAGTAGCCTGACTGCAACCGCGCGCGGCACTGTCCGTTCTAGAATGACGCGTAATGGCCGGGAGCGAAGCAATGACTGACAAAGCGGCCGAGACAAAGGGCGGGAAGAAAATTCCGCCGCAGGGCACCAGCCCGCACGAAACCGGCCACGAGCACGGAATTCCAGACGGCGCGACCGAAGCCGAAGCTAAGGGAACGCCGAACTCGGACCGCCATCAAACCGAGACGGCGCCCAAGAAATAGCTGACCAAACAAAACAGACATAAGAAGACGGGGAATTGGTCGGAGGGGCGGGACTCGAATCCACACCCCCTAGTCCCCCAGACTTAAAAATGCCTCCATTTCAACTCAGCCACTTAGACCACCCAGCGGTATGCACACCTGCTCGACGATCCGCTGCGCGCCGCGACGGAGCGTGTGGGACTATCGTCACGGTGTCGGCTTGACGAGGATTCCTTGGCTACCCCCGACCACCAGCACGAGAAGAACTGGCGGATCGAGATCGCCAACAAGCTCGTTTACGACCGCTACAAGGCGATCCGCGAGCAGGTCTCGCTGTATCCGGCGAAAGACCTGCGATCTCCTCGACGGGGAGGCGTGGGCATGATTGATCTCGGAGATGACCTGTCGATCATCGGCCGGCATATGCTCGGCTTGTCGCAGATTCTCGCGGCGCTGAGCAGGGCAGACGAGTTCCTGGAAAGCGCGGCCGCTTACCTGCTGTCCGACGTGGCGCTCGATCTTGCGAAGGCAATAGAGAGCCGCGTCAAGGACGACTGACCAGCTAACTCAACCCGCCCACTCGGCAGGGACTTTTGCGCGATCTTGCGCAAAATCCCTCGCGCTGGGCGGCCGATTGCTTCTCCCATCCAAAGTAGACTCCCACCAAGTGCAGCGCCAACCTCGTTCCGGCATCAGACACCGCACGGAACAGTGGCGGGCGAAGGAGGTGTTCATGGCGCGGGTCTCGTGGAAGAACCCGGTTACCGGAAGCTGGAACAGCGGCTCGAAATGGAGCACGGGCACAGTGCCGACCGCCGCCGACGATGTGACGATCGCGGCGGCGGGCACCTACACCGTGATGGTTCTCGCGAGCGACCATGCGCATTCCGTGACGATCGACGATGCCGGCGCCACGCTGCAGGTCGGCGACACGCTCACTGTCGGCACTACATTGGCGCTCGACGCCGGCACGTTGGTTCTCGAGAGGAACGCCACCATCGCGGGAGGCACCATCATCGCGAACGGTGGCGATTTCAAGGCCACGTTGCATGGCACGCTGGACGGCGTCACCTGGCAGGGTCCGCTCGTGCTGGACGCCGGCAAGCCGAACCAGCCCGGGTTGGCCGACATCGTCTACGTCGAGAACGGTTTTCGCGTCACCGGCGGCCGGTAGCGGCCCGGGCATTATCACGATCAGCAACGACACGGAACTGATCGGCGTTGGCAGCCTCATCCTGCAGGATGACACGATCACTCTGAGCAATGGAGACCTATCCGTCGGACGGGAGTCCGGCAGCAGCAATTCGCTCAATGGCGAGCTCGTGCTCGGGTCGGAGACCACGCTCAACTTGTTGAATGATTCGGGCCTCGACCCCGAGACGGCGCTCGTGAACAAAGGAACCATCGCGCTTAGCAATGGGGGCGACACCGAGGTCAACACCGCGCGGTTCGTCAATGCCGGGATGCTGACCGCCGCGGCCTCGGGCGCGCTTGAGGTGCACACGGGTTACGACCTGCTCAACAGCGGCACGATCAATGTCGTCGGCATCGGTTCCGAGACCGCGATCGAGAACGGGAATGTCGAGAACCCCGGATCCCTTATCATCGGCGACGGCGCGGGCTTCATCGACTTCGCACCGGCCACCATGAGCAGTCAGGGGAACATCGCGGTCGCCGGTGGCGGAGCGCTGGAATTCCGGAACATGGAAACCTTCACGAGCAGCGGGGTGTTGCAAATCGACGGTACGCTGACCGACACAGGCCCGGCCTCGATCACCCATCTCACTGGCAACGGCACGGTGGACATGGAGCAGTTCGCGCGTCTCGGCTTCACGAATTCCGCCGGCGAGGCAATCGGCCCGTCGCTAGAACGGGACTCGTTCACACGGAACATAGCCGGAGTTGGCGAGATAGTTGGCGCACTCGGTGGGGCTGAAGAGATCGAGCAGTTCGCCGACCCGTCGCCAGGTGGCCTCGACGCTGCGGGGCTGGGCTTTTCGCATGAGGTGCTTGAGCTTTGCGAAGACCTGCTCGATCGGGTTCAGGTCGGGGCTGTAGGGCGGCAGGAAGATGAGGTGCGCGCCTCTGGCTCTGATGGCGGCCCGCGCGGCCTTGCCCTTGTGGCTGCCCAGGTTGTCCATGACGACGACGTCGCCTGGTGACAGAGTCGGGGCGAGCTGGGTCTCGACATAGAGCAGGAACATCTCGCCGTTGATGGGTCCGTCGATGACGAAGGGCGCGTCGATGCGGTCGTGGCGCAGAGCGGCGATGAAGGTGAGGGTCTTCCAGTGGCCGTAGGGCGCATGGCCCTTCAGGCGCTTGCCTCGAGGTCCCCAGCCGCGCAGAGGCGCCATGTTGGTCTTGACCCACGTCTCGTCGATGAACACCAGGCGCGAGGGTGCGATCCGGCTCTGGTAAGCCTTCCACCGCGCGCGCCGGCGGGCCACGTCAGGCCGCGTCTGCTCCTCCGGCAGCAGGGTTTTTTTTGAAGCTGAGCCCTTCGGCGTGCAGGAACACCCACACCGCCCGGGGCTGGGTCTTGATCCCCCGGTCCGCCAACTCGGCCGTCAGCCCTCTCAAGGTGACCGGGCCGGCGGCCACCCGCCGGCGAAGCCACTCGGCGCATTCGCCCGATAGCGTTCGCGGCTTGCGGCCGCCGATCTTGTCCGGCTTCAACGAGCCCGTCTCCCGCTGGCGACGCACCCACTTGGAGACGCACGACGGGCTGATCCGCAGCGCCGCCGCGATCTCGCGATGCGTCTCGCCCGCCGCCTTCCGCGCCAGCGCCCGAGATCGAAAATCCACCGAATAGGGAGCCGTCATCCACGCTGGCCTCCGCTCCAGCATGGAGGGTGAATCAGACATCCCCCGATTCGGGAATCCCGATTCCGTCAAATCGCGTCATGCTCTAATCAACGAGGGCAACGCGTCGGTAAGCTTGGGCGGCCTGCAGTTCCTCGGCGCAGTCGTCAACGACAGCACGATCACCGATACAGGCCAGATGCTGTTCCAGAACGCGCTCCTCGGTCACGGTACGCTCGCGCTCGGGACCGATGCGGCAGCACGGCTGTTCGCTGGTTCCTCGACAGGTCAGACCGTCGATTTTACCGGTGTCGGCATAGACCTTGAGCTGCACACGCCGCAGAACTTCCTCGGCAAGATTGCCGGCTTCGGCAGCAACGACGCTATCGATTTGCGCGTCACCGCGGCCGATAGTCTGAGTTACAGCGGTGGCACGCTCACCGTCACCGAGGGGGCCTCCATCGTTGGAGACCTGAAATTCGCCGGCAGCTACAGCGCGAACAATTTCGCCCTTTCAAGCGACACCGCGGGGGCACGCTGATCACGTACCACAGCTGAAGGGTGCAGAGCGGACCTCAGCGCCTCGCCTCACCCCTCGCCGGCGCCATCCTCGCAGCTCCTTCATCGCCGCCCCGATCCGTCGCTAGGCCGCAAACACCGGCCTGATCGTAGGCGGCGAGCAGGCTTTGAGATCGTCCTTCACACAATCGTCACCGACCTTGCACATTCTTCAGACACCATGCGGACAAATTCACGCCGATGAACCAAAGCATACCGCTAAGTCATTGATATGATGGTCGGAGCGGCGGGATTCGAACCCACGACCCCCAGTCCCCCAGACTGATGCGCTACCAGACTGCGCTACGCTCCGGCCGATGCCCGGGCTTATGCCACGCGCCCCGGACGGGCGCAAACCTCCCACACCCGCACCGATCTCAGGGATAGAGGCGCGAGACCGCCCACCCCTCTCTCGCCGGGGTGAGGACCAGCCGGTCGTGGAGGCGGAAGGGCATGTCGCGCCAGAATTCGAAGTAGGCGGGCAGCACCCGATAGCCGGACCAATGCGGCGGCCGGGGGATGTCTTCACCGGGGTGCTGGGCGTCCAGGTTCCGCACGCGTTCCTCGAGCAGAGCCCGCGACGCGAGCGGGCGGGATTGGTCGGACGCCGCCGCGCCCAAGCGTGAAACCCGCGCGCGGCTCGCGAAATAAGCATCGGCTTCCGCCGGCGTCACGTCCTCGATCGCGCCCTCGATCCGCACCTGCCG
This sequence comes from Acetobacteraceae bacterium, assembly GCA_965276665.1. GTDB lineage: Bacteria > Pseudomonadota > Alphaproteobacteria > Acetobacterales > Acetobacteraceae > CAWGJC01. The sequence goes on along the minus strand of OZ255620.1, from coordinate 4,816,638 downwards.
GCGAAGCGATTTCCAGTGGAACAGCAAGGCGGCGCGCTGATTCACCGCGAGTTCGCTGCCTTTCCGGCTCTGCTTGTTGGTGTAGAAGACGAAGCCGCGTGGGTCGATCCCCTTGAGGAGCACGATCCGCGCCGAAGGAGCCCCATCCCGTGTCGCGGTGGCGACCGTCATCGCGTTCGGGTCGTTCGGCTCACCCGCCTCTGCCTCCTCGAGCCAGGCGCGGAATAATGCGAACGGACCGCTCGTGGCGGCAATTTCGGCATCGTGTTCGGCAACAGAGTCGGCCAAGGCGAGGTCGGACATCTTCGGGCTCCTTCGTGCCCTATATGGTGGGAGGCACATCCCACCTTGCCAAGCCGAGCTTGGCCAGGCCGGACTTGCCCGTCGTGCTGCCTCCGTGCGACGACGCTCCCCGATTGCCAGAAACTCCTACAAGGAGACATGATGTCCCACGGCGCACCCGCGAGCCTGCCCGCCCGAGGAACGCTGATGCAGGGCAAGCGCGGCCTTGTCATGGGAGTCGCGAATGATCGCTCCATCGCCTGGGGAATCGCGGCGGCCTGCGCGGCCCAGGGGGCGGAGCTCGCCTTTACCTATCAGAACGAGACATTGGAGAAACGCGTCCGGCCGCTGGCCGAGAGCGTCGGCGCCTCCCTGCTCGTCCCGTGCGACGTCGGTTCCGATGCGAGCCTCGATGCCGCCTTCGCGCGGATTGGCGCTGAATGGGGCCGGCTCGACTTCCTGGTTCACGCGATAGGCTGGGCCGACAAGGCCTATCTCCGCGGCCAGTATCTGGCGACGCCGCGCGAGGCCTTCCTGCAGGCGATGGACATTTCCTGCTATTCCTTCACCGCGGTCTGCCAGCGCGCCGAGCCGATGATGAACGAGGGCGGCTCGCTGCTGACACTCTCCTATCTCGGCGCCGAGCGGGTGATGCCGCATTACAATGTCATGGGCCTTGCCAAGGCGGCGCTCGAAGCCTCGGTGCGCTATCTTGCGGCCGATCTCGGGCCGCGCAACATCCGGGTGAACGCGATCAGCGCGGGGCCGATCCGCACACTGGCCGCCGCCGGCGGGATCGGCGATTTCCGCTACATCCTGCGCTGGAACCAGCTCAATGCCCCGCTCGGCCGCAACGTCACGATCGAGGAGGTAGGCGGCAGCGCGGTCTACCTGCTCTCCGATCTCGGCGCCGGGGTGAGCGGCGAGGTGCATCATGTCGATTGCGGCTATCATGTCGTCGGCATGAAGAACCCGGACGCCCCCGACATCGCGCTGGCTCCGAACGACTGAGCCGCGATGTCGCATAACAGCTTCGGTCATCTGTTCCGCGTCACCACCTGGGGTGAGAGCCATGGCCCGGCGATCGGCGGCGTGGTGGATGGCTGCCCGCCGCGTATCCCCTTGTCGGCGGAGGACATCCAGCCCTGGCTGGACCGTCGACGACCCGGCCAATCCCGCTTCACGACACAGCGGCAGGAGCCCGATCAGCTCCGCATCCTCTCGGGCGTGTTCGAGGGCGTGACGACCGGAACGCCGATCGGGTTGATGATCGAGAATGTGGACCAGCGCTCGCGGGATTACGGCGAGATCGCCGAGAGCTTCCGTCCCGGCCACGCGGATCTCGCCTACACGCTGAAATACGGCGTGCGCGATTACCGCGGTGGCGGACGCGCCTCAGCCCGCGAGACTGCGATGCGCGTCGCCGCCGGCGCGATCGCGCGGAAGGTGCTGGGCGACGTTTGCATCCGCGGCGCGCTCGTGCAGATCGGGGCTCATCGCATCGATCGCGCACGCTGGAACTGGGATGAGGTGGCGCAAAATCCGTTCTTCTGCCCCGATCCGATCGCCGCCCGGGAATGGGAGAGCTATCTCGGTGAGGTGCGGAAGTCAGGATCCTCCATCGGCGCGATCATCGAAGTGGTGGCCGACCGCGTGCCGCCCGGCCTTGGCGCACCGGTCTACGGCAAGCTCGACGCCGATCTCGCCGGCGCGCTGATGGGGATCAATGCGGTGAAGGGCGTCGAGATCGGCGACGGTTTCGCCGCGGCCGTGTTGTCCGGCGAGGCGAATGCCGACGAGATGCGGATGCAGGACGGGCTGGTGACCTTCGCCTCCAACCACGCGGGTGGCATCACCGGCGGCATCTCGACCGGCCAGCCAATCGTGGTGCGGTTCGCGGTCAAGCCGACGAGCTCGATCCTTTCGCCACGCAATTCGGTCGATCGATTCGGCCAGGATGTGACGGTGAGCACGCGCGGCCGCCACGACCCGTGCGTCGGCATTCGCGCCGTCCCGGTCGGCGAGGCGATGGTCGCCTGCGTGCTGGCCGATCACGTGCTGCGCCACCGCGCGCAGAACCCGGACGCGCCGACCAAGCCGCGCCTGCCGCGGAACTGATCGACAAAAAGCGATTCCGCAAAAATCGTTTGGACAAATAGCGTGGGTTCGGCGTTGCTGTCGCGATGGCACGCACGCGATCCTTGGCAGCCGGTGCCCCCGCATCTTTCATCGGGCTCGCCGGGCGCCGTCTCTGGGCCAAAAGGCTGGACGCGATCGGCCGTGCCGGCGTAGACGGCCCACGCGCCGGCCGCGCCACGTTGCAGCGTCACGCCATCGAGCTCGCGCTCGACCACACTCGCTCGGCCCCGCCGGCGAACGCGGTCGAACGCGGGGCCGCAGCGCTGGCCGCGGACGCGGTGGCGCTGGCCGATTCGCTCCCAAAGGCGGCCGCCGAGCGGCTGGTGGCGCGAATCCGCGACGACTTGTCCGGCGACGCGACGCTCGCGCCGTTCTTCCACCTGCTCCGGACGGCGGCGCTGCACCGCGCGCGCGGCTTCTCCGTCCGCTTCGTTGGGCTAGAGGAAGAAACTTCCTTCGACCTGCTGATCGCGCGGCAGGGTGAGCGGGCGGAGATCGTCTGCGATGCGATGTCGGCCGAAGAGGGGCGCGCGGTGCATCGCGGCGCCTGGTTCCGGCTCATGGACCGGATCGACCCCGATCTGCAGCGCTGGCTCGCCGCGCATCCCGGCCGCTATCTGCTCAAGATGACATTGCCGCAGGGCCTTCGCGAGGAGCTTGCCGGCGAGGGCGACATTCTCGGTGCCATGCACCGGCGCATCACGGCGATGCTGAGCGAAAGCCGCCGGGCGCATCAGGACGAGGCGGTGGTGCTGCGGCTCGATCCGCTTCTCCTCGCCGCCGCCCGCGCCGATGAAACCGGCCTCGTATCCCGCCTTCGCGGGGCGTTCGGGCCGGAGGCGCATCTCGCGGTCACTGCGGGCGGCGACAGCCTCTTCGTTCTCGCCGCCCGGGCGGGACAGGGTGACGGCATCGCCGCGGCGGTTGCGCGCCGGCTCGCCGAGACCGCCGCACCGCGGCTCAGCGGCACCAGGCCCGGCATTCTCGCGCTGATGATCGACGATCTCGATCGGGCTAGCTGGACGCGCCTCTCCGGCGAGCACGAGTTCGAAGGCGAGACGCGCCGCTTCCTGATCGCGCCGGCAGGCCGGTCTGTCGCGGCCGTGACCTGCAGCTTGCGGCTAGACCTGCTCGACGAGCTGGACACCGAGGGCATTCGGTTCCGCAACCCCGCGCATCCCGCCGCCCGGCATGCCGCCCTCGCCCCGGCCCTAATGCCGGGTTGAAAGCGGGTTTCAGCGGCGGTCGGTCATTTCTCGAGCGGGACGCCAGGAGCGGAGCAGCAGCGCATTGGCGACCACGCTGACGCTGCTGAACGCCATCGCGGAGCCCGCCAAGACCGGGTTCAACAAACCGAACGCCGCGAGCGGCAATCCAAGCAAGTTGTAGGCAAAAGCCCAGAACAGTCCCTGGTAGATCTTGCGCCGGGTTCGGCGGGCGATGTCGAGCGCGGCAGCGACCAGAGCCGGATCATCGCGCATCAGCGTGATGCCGGCCGTCTGCATCGCAACATCGGTGCCGGTGCCCATAGCGATGCCGATATCGGCCTCCGCCAGGGCCGGCGCATCGTTCACACCATCTCCCACCATCGCGACCCCATGGCCTGCGGCCCGCAGCCGGGCAATCTCGGCCGCCTTGTCCTGCGGGAGAATGCCGGCGCGAAACGCCGCGATGCCGAGCGACTCGGCGACGGCACGGGCTGCCCCTTCCCCATCGCCCGTCAGCATGACGGTCGCGAGCTGCTGGTCGTGAAGCGCAGCGATCGCGGCATGGGCCTCAGGCTTCACCCGATCACCAAAGGCGAACAGGCCGAGGCAGCGGGGAACCGGCTCCGTTTCCGCCAGGAAGGAGATCGTGCGGCCCAGTGCCTCGAGGGCCCCTATTTGTGCGTCGAGCGACCCCGGCGGCACCCCGGACGCCTCAAGCAGGCGCCGGTTCCCGAGCATAAGCGGCCGCCCCTGAACCCGGCCGGAAACACCCCGGCCGGGAAAGGCGCGGAAACCCGCCACCGCAGCTTCCGGAGAATTGCCGGCACGGGCCCGCACCGCTTCCGCCAGAGGATGCTCACTGCCCATCTGCAAGCCGACCGCAGCCGCAAGCAGCGCCTGCTCCGTCACCCCGGCCGCCGGGATCAGATCGGTAAGCACCGGCTTGCCTTCGGTGAGCGTGCCGGTCTTGTCGAACGCGACCATAGTGATGGCCTTTGCACGCTCCAGCACCGCCGCGTCCCGGATCAGGATACCCGCCCGCGCCGCCGCGCCGGTGCCGGCCATGATCGCGGTCGGCGTGGCGAGACCGAGCGCGCAGGGGCAGGCGATCACCAGCACGGCGACCGCGTTCAACAACGCGGCGGAAACGCCAACGCCGGCCAGCATCCAGCCGAGGAACGTCGCGAGCGCAAGGCCCAGCACAGCCGGGACGAAAGCCGCGCTCACCCGGTCAACCAGATGCTGGATCGGCGCCTTCGAGGCCTGCGCGCTCTCCACCAGACGCACGATTCGGGCGAGCACCGTCTCTGCTCCCACCGCACGTGTCTCGATCGTCAGCATGCCGTCAAGCGCGATCGTGCCGCCGGTCACCTCGTCTCCCGGACCGACCTCCACCGGCAGGCTCTCTCCGGTGAGCATCGACCGGTCGACCGCGCCGATACCTTCCCGCACGACACCATCCACCGGCACCCGCTCGCCCGGCCGCACGACCACGATATCGCCCGTGCGCAACGCCGCGATCGGCACCTCCCGCTCCTCGCCGTCGCGGCGCAGCTGGGCGGTCTCCGGACGCAAGGCCGCGAGGCCACGGATCGCCGACGCGGTCTGCCACCTTGCGTGCGACTCCAGCATCCGGCCGAACAGCACGAGAGTCACGATGACGGCGGCGCTCTCAAAGTAGAGCGGGCCGCCCCGAAGCAGCGCGGCGACGCTCAGCCCCCAGGCCGCGCTGGTGCCGAGCGCCACCAGCACGTCCATCGTCGCCGTGCGGGTGGTCAGGGCTTTCCAGGCGCCGCGATAGAAGCGGAAGCCCAAACCGAATTGCACCGGCGTCGCCAGGGCAAGCTGTGCGGCCGGCGGCAGCATCCAGGCGGAGCCCAGCAGGTGCGCCACCATCCCCCCCAGCAAAGGTGCGGAGAGCACAGCCGCCAAGAGCACTTCATATGCGTCTCGCCTGCTGCGCGCCGGCGCGGCCCGAGCCTCCGGGTTGATCGGCCGCGCCACGTAGCCGGCGGCGCCCACCGCGCCGATCAGCGCCTCGGCCGGCGCGCCTCCCGATATCCTCGCCCGTTCGGTCGCGAGGTTGACCTCCGCGGACACCACGCCCGGCACACGCGCCAGCGCCCGCTCCACCCGCCGCACGCAGGCGGCGCAGGTCATTCCGCCGATGGCCAGATCGAGCGTCGCGTTCATGGCAGGTATATAGGAAGCAACGTGCTAGGCCTCAAAACGATAGGTGCGCGCGGCATTGTCGTGGAACAGATCTCGCTGCTCCGCGGCGGAGAAATCCCGCACGATGTCCTTGAAGCGCTCGCACATGTCCTGGTACGGCATGCTTCGCCGGCCCACCGGATAATCGCTGCCGAACATCGAGCGGCGCGGGCCAAACGCCTCGATGCAGGTCATCACCGTGCGGCGAAGCGAGTCGAGGCTGCGATCCGGCCCGTAGGCGCCGTAATTCGACACCTTGATCTGCACGTTGGGCTGCTTTCCCATCAGCACGAGCCCACGCCGCCAGCGCTCCAGGCCCTCGGCATCGCGATCGACCGGCGTGCCGCAATGGTTGACGATGAAGAGCTGGTCCGGCGTCTCCGCCGCGAGCGCCGCGACCTCGTCCGACTGGTAAGGGTTCATCAGCAGCTCGAGCGACAGATTACGGCGGCAGAGCTCGTCGAAGCCGCGGCGCCAAGCGGGGTCGGCGAGGATGCCGGACTCGCTCCAGCGTTTCGCCGGGTCGGGGTGCCAGCGAATGGTCTCGCGAATGCCGACGACACTCGGATGCGCGGCAAGCCCATCCAGCACGCGCCCGGCGTCGGGCGAGCGCAGATCGGTCCATGAGACGAGCCGCGCCGCCATTCCGGGCGGCCGCGTCAGCGCCTCGACCCAGAGCACCTCCTCTTCCGCCGGCCGCGACCGGTCCCATGCCGCCTCGACATAGACGGTCCCGGCCACGTTCTGCGGCCCGATATCAGCAACGAAATCGGCCGGCATGTAGTCGTGCCTGAGAAAGGCGACGTCCCCCAACGCCTTGATCGGCGAATCCGCATCGGTGATCCAGGGATGCCGGCCGAGCGAGAGGTCCCAGAGATGGTGGTGGGCATCGATGATGGGGCCGGTATAGCGGTCGGTCATGCGTCTCACCCTGGGTGGCGGGATGCCTCGGCGGTAGCGGCTTTCATGCCGGGGGGCAACCGCACCTCGACGACCGGCCGGGCACCGCGCCCCGACCCGCGAGGACCGGGTCCGGAGCAGCCCGCGCAAACGAGATTGTATCGGTTCCATCGCCGCCTGCCGGCCAGGCCGGCGACGAGCCTGGCGCGCTCAGACCCTGTCCGCCATCAAGCCATGCTCGCCACCCGCACCGCATTGCGGCCGGCAGCTTTGGCCGTGTAGAGTTGGATGTCCGCCTTGCTCACCAGCATCGTCGGTTCCGACAACCCGTCCGGTATCGTGGCCGCCGCGCCGATGCTCACGGTGACGATGCCGCCGGAATTCCTCGCGTGTGGAATTCGCAGGTTCTGCACGGCGCGCAGCACCCGCTCCGCCATCTGCGCCGCACCATGGCAGTCCGTATTCGGCAGGAGGGCGACGAATTCCTCGCCGCCGAGCCGCGCCGCCAGGTCGCTGGGCCGGCGGAGCGCGCCCTCGACCGCCTGCGCCACCGCCCGCAGGCATTCGTCGCCGGCCGGGTGACCATAGGCGTCGTTATAGCTTTTGAAGTTATCCGCATCGATGACGAGCACCGCCAGCGGCAGTCCGAGCCGCCGGGCGCGCCGGTACTCGCTCGCCAGCATCTCGTCGAACCGGCGGCGGTTGGGGAGGCCGGTCAGCGGATCGGAGCTGGCGAGCAGCTCGAGCTGTCGGTTCGCTGCCTCAAGCTGATCCTCGAAGGCCTTCCGCTCACTGACGTCGCGGGTCACGACGACATAGCCCTTGCCGTCGCTCAGCCGCCTCCCGGCCGATTCGACCCAGACGGTCGTCCCATCCTTGCGAATGGCGCGATAAGTTGCGCGCGCGGTGTCATGACCGGCCTTGAGCGGCGCGTACAGCGTCGCGTCCATCATTAGCCAGTCATCCGGGTGCACGATCGCCCCGGGCGTCGCACCGACCAAATCTTCCGGTTCGAAACCAAGGAGGTCGCGGCAGGCAGGTGAGACGTAGGTGCGGCGAAAATCCGATCCAATTCGCGTGATCATGTCCCCTGCACTCTCGGCGAGGACGCGATGATGCATCTCGCTCACTGCGAGCTTTCCCTGCGTCGCCGCAAGCTGCCGCGTCCGCGCCTGGAGGCTCTTCGCCATGCGATTGAAGGCCAATTCGAGCGCACGAAGCTCCAATATTCCCCCGACCGGTAGCGCACGCGTGGCCAGATCACCCTCGCCGAGGCGGTGCGCGGCCTCCGCCAGAGAGGCGATCGGCCGCAGCACGAAGGCGAAGCTTGCGAACCAGTTGATCAGGAGCGCGCCCGCCACCGCCAGCGCCGCCAGCACCGCACCCACCCGAAACCGCCCTCGCGGACCAGCCAGCACCTCCGACCTGCTGAGGCCAATCACCAGCATCAACGGCCGATTGCCAAGCCGGAGCAGGGAGTAGCCATAGATCATCGGCCTTCCGCGTGGCCCAATGGCGAAGGCATGGCCGCCATCGGGTTGCCGGCGGAAGGCGGCGAGAAGTCGCCTGTCGGGAAAATAATCCCCGATCTCGAGCCGGTGGGTATCCCCGCTGCGCCCGAGCACCTGGCCATTTGACGGGTCGATGACCATGGCCTTCGTGTTGGAGCGCGTTGTCCCGATCACCGCGAGGTTCGACAACCAGTCCATGCTCAACGCCGCGAGGATCACCCCTTTCCGCGCGCCAGCGGAGCCAGCCTCCCAGAACGGCAGCGCCGCCACCAGGGTGGGCTGCCCGTTGAACTTGCTGGTCACCATTTCGAGCTGCAGGGCGCCGCCGGACTCTTCCGCCATCGCACCACGGAAGAATTGCCGGTCTCCGACGGATTGGTGGCCGTTATTCGCCCGACTGCTGCAGAGAACCGCGCCGCCGGGATCAGCAACGGCGAGGGAGTCGATGCGCGGATCGGTCCGGACGAGCGACTGCAACAGGTCCGAGCAGGCAGGCGCCACGGAGTTCCGGATCATGTCGATGCGTGGCAGCGTGGCGAGGAGATTCTTTGTTTCGGCGATCAGCTCGGATTGCTTCTCACCGCCATTCCTGGCGAGCCCGAACGCCCGCGTCACCGCGAGGTGCTCTGCCTGTCGGAAGTCGATGAAGGCACCGACCGTCAGAAGGATTAGCAAGGGCGCGGTCGTCAGCAGGCACAATAAAGCAACTCGGCCGCGCAATCCCCGGGAGGCGACGCGGATGGCACGGAAGGACTGGCGCACGACGCACCTCCAGGCGCGGACGATGGCATAATGCGCCCAGAGACTTAAGGCCACCTTGAAAGAAAATGGGGCACACGCGCCCCGCGGGGCGGCCCGGCGGCCGACTTGGGACCGCCGGGCCGCCCGCTCAGGCCTCCTGCATCGCCTGCTCGCGCGCCCAGAATCTGAGCGCCCGGCACTTGTCTAAGAACGTCTTTGCTGCATTCGGCGTATCAAGCGCGGTGCAACCCTCGTCCAAATCGGCCGCCACGCCCGCCTTTTCGAGCAGCGGTGCCGCGGCCTTGGCGTAGGCGATGAATTTCGCGTGGGCGAAGGCATCCGCGACGAAATCCCTGGCTGCCGGATCGCGCGCCAGCGCCTTGCCGCCGGCCGCCGACGGGATCAACGCCACTGCGTCATAGAGCACGGAGGGGCCGCCATTCACCCGCTGCTGAACCGCTATCTCGGCGCCGTCGCTCGCCTTGATCCCGGCGACCATTGGCGCCACCACCTCGACATCGGCTCCGGCTGCTTCGGCCGCGCTTTTCAGCGCGCCAAGCAGCGCGGCATCGGCGCCGTCCGTGAGTAGGATGCCGAGCTTACGGCCGGCGAAATCCTGCTTGGCGTTGGACAGGATGCTGAGTGCCGGAGATTTCGCGAGATCTTTCTTCGTCGGCTTCGCGGCCGGTGCGGGTTTCGGCATCGGATGAAGGCCGAGGCCGGCAGCCACCCCCTTCGCGAGCGCCTCGTCGATATTGAGCAAATGCGAGACCATCCGCTCACGGATGGCGGATTTCTCCACCTTGCTGAGCTCGAACACCAGCGCGTCGCGGATATGCATCTGCTCGACCGGCGTCTGGCTCACATAGAACTGCCTCGCCTGGCTGTAATGGTCGGCGAAACTTTCCGCGCGAACCCGGAGCTTCTCGCCCGATTCCGCCGCGGGATAGGAGCGATACCCGCGCTCCGGACACTCGCGCGGACCACCAGCCGCACCGCCCCAGGAATTCGGCTCGTAATTTGCGCGCCCCTTCGGCACCGACATCGCCATATGGCCGTCCCGCTGCAGCGTATGGACGGGTGTCTTCGGCGCGTTGATCGGCAGATAGGTGAAGTTCGGGCTGCCGAGCCGCTTCAGCTGCGTGTCGAGATAGGAGAAGTTGCGGCCCTGCAACAGCGGGTCGTTGGTGAAGTCGATTCCGGGCACGACATTCTGCGTGCAGAACGCCACCTGCTCGGTCTCGGCGAAGAAATTGTCGACGCAGCGGTCGAGCACCAGACGGCCGACGATACGGACGGGCAGGATCTCTTCCGGGATGATCTTGGTCGCATCCAGCACATCAAAATCAAACTTGTCCGCGAACGCCTCGTCGAATGTCTGGACGCCGAATTCCCACTCGGGGAAATTTCCCGACTGAATCGAATTCCAGAGATCCCGACGATGGAAATCCGGATCCGCGCCGTTGATCTTCAGGGCCTCGTTCCAGGCGACCGACTGCATGCCGAGCTTTGGCTTCCAGTGGAACTTCACGAATGTCGATTTGCCCGCCGCGTTCACCAGCCGGAAGGTGTGGATGCCGAACCCTTCCATGAAGCGGAGGCTGCGCGGGATCGTCCGGTCGGACATGATCCACATGACCATGTGCATGCTCTCGGGAGAGAGCGAGATGAAATCCCAGAAATTGTCGTGCGCCGTCGCCGCCTGCGGAAATCCGCGATCCGGCTCCTGCTTCGCCGCGTGGATCAGGTCGGGGAACTTGATCGCATCCTGGATGAAGAAAACCGGGATGTTGTTGCCGACGAGATCCCAGTTTCCCTGCTGTGTATAAAGTTTCACCGCGAACCCGCGCACGTCGCGCGCGAGGTCGGGCGAGCCTTCATTGCCGGCGACCGTCGAGAAGCGCACAAAGGCCGGCACGCGCTCGCCGGGACGCTGCAGCAGGTCGGCCCGTGTGAGATCGGCCAGGCTCTCGGTCAGCTCGAAATAGCCATGCGCACCGACCCCGCGCGCATGCACCACGCGCTCCGGGATGCGCTCATGGTCGAAGTGGAACAATTTTTCCCTAAAATGAAAATCCTCGAGCGCCGTCGGGCCGCGCGGCCCTATACGGAGTGAATTCTGGTCGTCCGAGACAGGGATGCCCTGCTGGGTGGTCATCACCGGCACCTCGCCACCGGCAAGCTGGTGGGTCTCGCCGCCTATGCCCCGGCTGACCGTCTCGTCCTCGTCGCCGGGGCGTGTTTTGCCGGGGTGGCCCGTGTGGGTGTTCTTATCCATCTCGATCACTCCTCCCGATACCGCTGATCTGGGTCGGCTCTCGCCGCGCATGAGAAACCGTAGCCTGGACCCAGAGTTCACCAGCGGTCCGAGATTGGCCCGAACTGGTCCTTAGCAGCGGCCGCCGAAACCGTCCTCTCAGGCGATCCCCCTCCCGGCCGGCCGGCCGGCTGGCTGGCCGACAGCCCAGCGCAATCAGGACTGAACTATCCTCTGCCGTTCGTGGGCGCCCCCCGCTCGGTCGTTTCCATTGCAAGCCGAGCGTTCCGGTGTTTTGCTGCCTGGATAGGCGGGAGAAAACAGCATGAGCGGATTTCTCGGGCAGATCCTGGCCAGCCTTGGCGGCGGCGAGCATCAACAATCGGGGGAAGCGGTGCACGGCGCCCTTAAGGACGTGCTCGGCCTCGAGCAACCCAGCGGCATTGCCGGCCTGATCGGGCAATTCGCCGGCAACGGGTTTGCCGAACATGCACAATCCTGGATCAGCGCTGGACATAACCTGCCGATCACCGCCGAGCAGGTACAGCAGGTCTTGTCCAACCAACAGGTTGCGGCGCTGGTCGCCCGGACCGGAATCCCAGTCGATGCGTTGATGCCGCTGGTTGCGAAGATTCTGCCGCACGCCGTTGATCATGCGACGCCTGAAGGCACGGTGCCGGATAGCGGCGCGCCGGCATCTTGATCGTGCCGTGCCGAACATGAAGGAAAGGACAACCATGAAGACGCTGATCGCCGTTATCGCCGTTGCCGGGCTTGCCGTGGCGCCGGTCGCTCATGCCCAGACCTCGCCCGCGAGAACCGGCACCACAGCCGCCCCGGCACCCTCACCCATGACAACGCCGACCGCCCCGTCGAGGACCTCGCCCTCGACGACGGCCGCCACCCCGAGCACGACCGACCATACCGGGCAGGTTTGGGTGACGACTCGTAGCAAGGTGTATCGCTGCCCGGGCGACCGCCTGTATGGCAAGACCAAGTCCGGGTCGTATATGACGGAAACCGCAGCCAAGGCGGCGGGAGACCATCCTCTCGGCGGCAAAGCCTGCAGCTAACCGGCAGGCGGAACAGTGTGGCGCTCCGCACGAGCGCCACACATTTTTGCCTTGAAGCGGTCCCGTGGAGTTAGACGCGTGGCCCCTCCGGCTCCGCCGCTGACGCGCTAAGTTCTGGGTCACGCATTTGCCGGAGAAGTCGAGGCGCGCGGCGATCGCATTCGACCGTGGCGGAGGCGTCTGCTTCAGCAGCCACACTCCTCGTTTCCCAGCCAGTCAGCACTATCGAGCTTCCGAGTTGCAAAGGGCTTCTGCCAATAGATTGATTTCACTGCCTAAGCCGGGTTAGCACAGTGGTAGTGCAGCGGTTTTGTAAACCGAAGGCCGGGGGTTCAAATCCCTCACCCGGCATCACCGTGAGCGAACGAGACATTATGGCCATCCCGGCCGCGTCTCATTCACGTCCGGAAATGGCGAGAACGGATCGGCGCTCTGGGGCATGATCGGCGGCATGCATCTGGATCGTGACGCCTGCTATCGGGCGCTGGTGACGCGCGATGCCCGGTTCGACGGGCAGTTCTTCACCGCCGTGCGCACGACGCGCATCTATTGCCGGCCGATCTGCCCGGCGCGAACCCCGAAGCTCGAGAACATCGTGTTCATGCCGAGCGCCGCTGCGGCGCAGGCGGCGGGGTTCCGGCCCTGTCTGCGCTGCCGCCCCGAAACCTCGCCCGACCTCCCCGCCTGGTACGGCACGTCGAGCACCGTCTCCAGAGCGATGGCGCTGATCGCCGCAGGGGGGTTGAACGACAGGCCTGTGGACGGACTCGCCGGCCGGCTGGGCATCGGCGAGCGCCAGCTCCGGCGGTTGTTCCAGAAGCATCTCGGCGCCTCGCCGGCGGCGGTGGCGCAGACGCGGCGGGTGCTGTTCGCCAAGCAACTCATCACCGAGACGCAAATGCCGATGGCCGAAATCGCGCTCGCTGCGGGATTCAGCAGCCTTCGCCGCTTCAACGATACCATCCGCACGCTTTATGGGAGGCCGCCGCGCAGCCTTCGCCGAGACGAGGCGCCGGCCGACGCATCATCGGCGATCCGCCTAACCCTGCCATTCAAACCACCCTACGACTGGGCGGCGATTATCGCCTTCCTCGCCGTCCGGGCGATCGGCGGCGTCGAGCTCGTGCGACCGGATTGCTATGCGCGGAGCATCGCGATCGGCAGCGCGCAAGGAACGATCGTCGTGCGTCCCGCGGAGGGGCGGAACGCGCTGATCGCCACCATCCACTTTCCCGATATCTCCGCCCTGCCGCTGATCGTCGCACGCATCCGCCGCCTGTTCGACCTCGGCGCCGATCCGGACGTGATCGGCGCGCAGCTTGCCGAGGATCCGCGCCTGGCACCGCTCGTCGCAGCGCGACCGGGCCTGCGCGTGCCCGGCGCGTGGGACGGGTTCGAGCTGGCGGTGCGCGGCATTCTCGGCCAGCAGATCACCGTCGGTGCGGCCACCGCTCTCGCCCGTCGCCTCGTCGCCTGTTGCGGCACCCGGCTCGCGGAGATTGGCGACGGCATGCTCACCGGCCTCACCCATGTATTTCCCGCCCCCGGCAGGATCGCCGCCCAGGAGGAGCTCGGCAAAGTGCTCGGCATGCCGCGCAGCCGAGCGGCGGCGATCGTCGGTCTTGCGCGCGCGACATCAGCCGCGCCCAAGCTGTTCGAACCCGGACGCGGTCTCGACGAATCGATTGCCTCGCTTGTCGCCCTGCCCGGCATCGGCGTTTGGACCGCGCAATACATCGCGATGCGCGCGCTACGCGAGCCCGATGCGTTCCCCGCCGCCGATATCGGCCTGCTGCGCGCGATGGCGAACCCGGACGGGCGGCCGACCCCGGCCGCTTTGCTGGCGCGGGCGGAATCTTGGCGCCCATGGCGCGCCTACGCCGCCCTGCACCTTTGGACCCATGATGCCGCCTCGCGCCCCGGCGGTAAGGAGATCTCGCATGCAGCTGACCCTAGACCGCGTGCCGTCGCCGATCGGCACGATTCTGCTGGTCTCTGACGGCGCGACGTTGCGGGCGCTCGACTTCGCCGATTTCGAAGCGCGCATGCACCGCCTGCTTGTGCGCCATTATGGTGCGTATGAGCTGGCGCCGGGCCGGGCTCCGGCCGAGATGCGCGATCGCCTTGCCGAGTATTTCGACGGCGCGTTCGCCGCTCTCGACGGCATTTCCGTGCGGACCGCCGGTTCGGCCTTCCAGCGCCGCGTCTGGGATGCCCTGCGGAATATCCCGCCCGGGACCACGACCAGCTACGGACGCCTTGCGGAGCGGATCGGCGCGAAAGGTGCAAGTCGTGCGGTAGGCCTCGCGAACGGCGCGAATCCGGTTGCGCTGGTGGTGCCGTGTCATCGGGTGATCGGCGCGAATGCCGGCCTGACCGGCTATGGCGGCGGCCTCGAGCGCAAGGCCTGGCTGCTGCAGCACGAGTCGCCAGGCGCCCCCGAACCTCCCCATGGCAGCTTGGCCGCGGCGCGCCATCTTCCCTCTTCGTAGTGCCACACGGCGATCTCGGCGAAAGCGAACGCCATCGGCGCGAATTCGGCGGAAAGCCGCGCCGCGAGCGCCCGCGCAACTGCCGGCTCGGCCTTGTTCTGGATGGTGATGTGCGGATGGTATTGCTGCCGGTCCTGCTTGGTAAGAAGAGATGCGAAGCGCACCGCGAGCTCGGCCTGCAGTCCAGACAGGCCGGGCGCTGCCAGTGTGTAGGCAACGCCACGGCCCAAACACCGCACGCCATCGATTCGCGCCGCAGGTTCGAGCTCGCGCAACGCCGAATTTGTTGTCGCGACGAAAAGATCCAGGATGTCCGCCGGCAGTTGGTGGAACAGGCTCACATGCGCCGGAACGCGATTTCGGCCCGCAGGAAAATATGCCTCCCGCATCCTGTCGAGCCGCTCCTGGAGCACCGGATCCGGCATCGCCGAGACGACGAGCGGTCCGGCCATGTCGCGCCCCGACTAGAGCATCATCCGTTCGAACGGAATCGTTCGAGCGGATAAGGATGCTCTCCAAAACAAAGAGCTAGAGCCTGTGGAGTAAGCGAATGCGAACGGAACATGCTCTAATCCAGTGGCGCGTTCAGGTATTCCTTCATGCTCAGGATCGCCACCGCGCTGATCGCGCCGCCGAGCATGATGTAGAAAGCGGGCGAGAGCGGATTTCCCGTCACCTGCACGAGCCAGGTCGAGATGAAGGGCGCGAATCCGCCAAACAGCACCACCGCGAATCCATAGCTGACGGAAAGCGCCGTGTAGCGCACGCGTGTCGGGAACATCTCGGCCAGGATGGACGGAATGGTGCCGGTGTAGAGCGATTCGAACAGGCCGTTGCAGATCAGCACGAGCAGCAGCCATTCGAACGTGCCGCCACGGATGGCGAGGAGGAAAAGCGGGTAGTCGAACACCAGGTTCAGCAGCGCGCAGGCGAGGATCAGCGGGCGGCGGCCGATCTTGTCCGAAAGCAGGCCGACGAGCGGCGTGCAGACCACGATGATCAGCCCGGACACCACGGCGCAGGCCAACGCGGCTCCCGGGGCAAGATGCATCGTGTTGATCGCATAACCGACCAGGTAGATCACGAAGGTGTAGTTCGCGATGCAGCCGACGATGCTGAGACCGAAGGCCTGCAGCATCCGCACGCGATAGGCGCCGAGCGCCGCGCCGACCGGCGAGCGCTCCACCTTGTGCGTCTCCACCGTACGCTCGAAGGCGGGTGTTTCCGCGACCTTCTTGCGCAGGTAGTAGCCGATCGGCCCAAGCACGAAGCCGGCGACGAACGGCAGCCGCCAGCCCCAGGAATAGAACGCCTCCGACGACATGTTGGAGGCGAGCAGCGCCGCCGAGATCGAGCCGCACACGGAGCCGATCTGGGTACTGAATTGCTGCCAGCTTCCGGTCAGCCCGCGCCGGCCCGGCCGCGCGTACTCCACCAGAAAGGCCGCCGCGCCCCCCCACTCGCCGCCGGTCGAAAATCCCTGCAGAAGCCGGAACAGCACGAGCAGGATCGGCGCCCAGATGCCGATCGAGGCATAGGTCGGGATCAATCCGGTGAACCCGGTCGCCGCCGCCATCAGGCCGATGGTCACGACGAGGGCGGCGCGCCGACCCATCCGGTCGCCATAGGCGCCGAGCACAAAGGCGCCGACCGGCCGCATCAGGAACGCCGCCCCGAATGCCGCATAGGTTCCGTACATCGAACCGGACGGGTAGAAGGCGCGCGTGATCGCGACGGCGAAGTAGCCGTAGATCGTGAAGTCGAACAGCTCAAAGAAATTGCCGATCGCGCAGGACAGGATGGCGCGGCGCCGGATGGTGGCGAGCTCCGCGGAATCGAGCGCCGAAAGATCGAAAGCTGTGGCCTCTGACACTGAGCACTCCGAATGCCCGAGCCCCGGGCGATGTCATGACGCGATCATGCACGGGCAACGACCGGCGCACCAAGCGCTTTGTTGCAGATGCGAGGCTGCGGCCGAGCTCGGACCAGCTCCCGCAGGCAGGGCAAAAGATGCCTTTACGCCGCTCCCGGCGAGACTCCCGATTGAAGGATAGGCGAGCGCTGTTACCTATAATAGGTGTTGCTGGCCGATCCGCCCCTCCAGGCTCCGATGCCGGGATGCATCGCCGGCCATCTCTCTCGAAGGGGATCGCGTGGCCAACCCGTTCATCAGCAAGCTCGAATACGGAGCTGATCTGAACGACGAGGATCGCGCCCGCCTGGCTGCGATCTCTTCCAGCGGTGTGGACGTCGATGCTCACCAGGACCTGATCCTGGAGGGCGACGCGCCGGGCTGCGTGCATCTCGTCCGGACCGGGTTCGCCTGCCGCTATAAGCTGCTCCCGGATGGCGGGCGCCAGATCATGGCTTTCCTGCTGCCGGGAGACATATGCGATCTCCACGTCGCCATTCTGGGCCAGATGGATCATTCGATCGCAACCTTATGCCCGTGCAGCATCGCGCGTATCCCGCGGAGCACGATCGATGAGCTCACCGCGCTGCATCCCCGCATCACCCGGGCGTTGTGGTGGGCGACGCTGGTCGACGAGGCCATTCTGCGTGAATGGCTGGTCAGCATGGGCAAGCGACCGGCCGACAAACAACTGGCGCATCTGCTATGCGAGTTGCTCGTGCGACTGCAAGCGGCAGGACAGGCGGAGGGCACAAGCTACGACCTGCCTCTGACGCAGGCCGAAATCGGCGATACGCTTGGGCTGAGTACCGTTCACGTGAACCGGGTCTTGCAGGACCTTCGTGGGCGCGGGCTGATCGCCTTTCAGGGTGGGAGGGTGAATGTCCTCGACGTCACGGCGCTGGAGAAATTTGCCGAGTTCAAGCCGAACTACCTGCATCTCGTGCCGCGGTGACCGGACCCCGGCAAGACCGGCGCCGATATTGCGAACCGGCCGAATAGCGCGTCGTTAGCTCGTCGGGTGATTGCTCGTGTGCCGGTCCTCTCCAGCATGGAATAAGCAGGGCTGTTCTCACCGTCCGGGAGTTCGGGGTGTCGCGATACTTCTTCGACATCGATGACGGCACATCCGCCACCCGCGATGAAGTGGGCCATGAATTGATGGTCGGGAGGCGATCCGGCGTGCCACGATCGATGCCCTGCCCGGCATCGCCCCCCGTGATCTGATGCCCGATTGCGTCGGCGAGACATTATCGTCCGCGCGCGGGATGAGAGCGGGCGTTACCTGTTCCGCGCGACCTTGGCGCTCACCGCCGAATGGCTCGACGACGCTCGGCCCCTCTGACCCGAGAGACCGAAGGTCGGTTCTTTGCGATCACCAAGCTGGTATCGTGCTGCATCGCCGGCGATGAGCCGCGAACGCGCCCGCCTGCACACACGATCTGCAGTGCCGGCGCGGCGCGGAAATCGGGCCTCATCGGCGCCGGCCTTGGGAGCAGAACCGATGACGCGAGCCGAGGCGGCGGTTGATATCCTTTATGGCTCCACCGCCGGCGCCCTCATCGCATTCGCCTTCATCGCGACGATGCAGGGCCACTACATTGCCGCCTCGACCGAACTCGTGCTTTGCATGATGTTCGTCGGCATTCTGCTGTTGCGATTTTACCGGCGAGATTTCCGTGGACCGCTCTCCGAGATTGCGCGGCTGAATGCCGAGCTCCTCTTCAAGAATGCCGAGATAGAAAGGATCAGGGCCAGCATCGCCGCGCACAAGGAAGAACGGAAAGCCGCCTTCGCCGAGATTTCTGATTGGAGTCGAGCAAGGATCTCGGTACTCGAGGGCGAATATCCCGCGGGTCAGATCGGCGCGGCCAGGAAGGCCTTCATGATCGCCGCGCTGACATCCGTCGTCGCGCATTGCCGCGACCTGACCGGAGCAGCTGCGAGTAGGGCGTGACCCGCACTCGCAATCGCGCCGCCGTCCAGCGTGGGGATTGGCAGGCGAAGCAGCCTGTGTCGCTGGCGGTAGCGGCCGAATAATGCAGACCGTCGCGCATCGCCTAGCTGAGCTGACGAGTTGGTCGAGCCTTGGTGCGGTTTGGGACAATTTACAAATGGGCGCGGCGGAGCGGGAACGGGCGGGGCCATAGGGCGCTTCGGCATGGCTGCAAATACCCCGCCCAGCTGGGCCACCGGATAGCGAGCCCCGACTGTGGCCTTCAACCATAAATGGCAGGTGGCGGCAGCATCTCGACGAAGTCGCTGCCCGGCACTGCGCCGCGCACAGCGACTGGGAGATCACCGGTCCGCAGCGCTTCCGCCGCCTCAACCAATCCTCCCATCGCGCGCCGATATAGCGCCCCGCCAAGGCTGACGCGACGCACGCCCGCTGCGGCGAGCTTGGTAAGTTGCACGCCGGGACCAATCAGCACGTTGACCGGCTTGGGTGCGACCGCGCGCACCACGGCACTGATCGCCTCCATGTCAGGCAGGCCGGGAGCGTAGAGCACATCGGCGCCCACCTCAGCAAAGGCGGTCAGGCGGTGGATGGTATCGTCGAGATCCGGACGGCCGTTCAGGAAATTGTCAGTGCGGCCCGTCAGGAGAATACGCCCGCGGGCCGCTCTTGCTGCCGCGCGGACGCGAGCGATGGCGTTGTCGAAATCGTGGATCGGACGAGCAGGATCAGCGGTCGTGTCCTCGATACCGAGCCCCGCGAGGCCGCCGAGGATCGCGGCTTCGACGGTGGCGGCGCAGTCCTCCGGCGTCGGGCCGTAGCCGTCCTCCAGGTCACCGTTCACCGGCAGCCCAGTGACACGCGCCAACAGCGCAGCGTTGATAATTGATTCTGCAAGGCTCACCGCATGGGTGCCATCCTGGCGGCCCATCGCGGCGGCGATCGCGAAGGAAGAGCTGCCGAGCGCCTCGAATCCCGACCGCTTGAGCAGCACGGCCGAGGCGCCGTCCCAGGCGTTGGGCATGACGAACGCACCGGGCCGATCATGCAGGGCGCGAAACCGTTCATAGGCGCTGATGGAGCTCACGGCGTTCCCTTCCTCTCGAACGGCTCTCCGGACGTGTCCACGGTGATCACGGCCGCACCAGGGGGGCGTGCGGGCTGGAAGCCAGACGCAGGAAAATGCGATCCTCGCGGCGGATGAAGCGTTCCTGTCGCGCAAACTCGTAATTTTCCTTACCGATCGGGTCGTTCCGTAACCGGGCGCGATAGGCTTCGTAGGCGGCGAAATCGGACACTGAGTAGAGACCGTATGCCGTCGTGCTGGAGCCCTCGTGTGGCGCGAAATAGCCGATCAGATCGGCACCGCAGCGCGGGATAGCCTGACCCCAATTGCGGGCGTATTGCTCGAATGCCGTCACGTTGAACGGGTCAATCTCGTAGCGGATGCAGCAGGTGATCATGGCGCCCTTCCTTGTCCCGACAATGAGTGCGGAATATGACGCAAGGCTTTGCAGTGATGCTTCGGCCGGCGCCGTAGCATTCATGCAGCTCGCGCGAGAGACTGGTCGAGGGCGACACCCAGGACAGCCATGCTGAGCACATCCGCCTTTGCCGCAACGGCCGCGCTCGTGGGCGATCCCGCCCGGGCCAACATGCTCGCGGCACTGATGGACGGCCGAGCACTGACGGCCACAGAGCTTGCGCGGGCCGCCGGTATCACGCCGCAGACGGCCAGCGGCCACCTGGCACGGCTGACCGAAGCCGGACTGCTTGCGGTGGCGCAGCAGGGCCGGCACCGCTACCACCGCCTCGCCTCGCCAACGGTCGCGCAGATGCTGGAAAGCATTATGTCTGTTTCCGCCGAACGTGATGTTGCGCCACGGAGCGCGCCGAGAAGGGCGATCGTCGTCGGCCCGCGCGATGCGGCGCTGCGCCGCGCCCGCACCTGCTACGACCACCTCGCCGGGAGCCTTGCCGTGGCGATCGCCGATCGCTTGGTCGAACGCGCGCACGTCGAATTGTCCGCCGACGGCGGGGTCCTCACGGACGGCGGCGCAAGTTTCTTGCGTGGCCTCGGCGTCGACCTCGACGCGGCGCCAGCCCGCAGTGACCAACGCGCAGGCGGACGCATGTTTTGCCGGCCGTGCCTGGACTGGAGTGAGCGCCGTCCGCACATCGCCGGTATAGTTGGTGCGGCGTTTTGCCGAACCTGTTTCGCGCAAGGCTGGCTGCGCCGCATCGACGGCGCGCGCGCCGTCGCCATCACTCCGGCCGGACAGATGGCCCTGAAGCGGGCCTTCGATCTGTCCGGAGAATAGTGATGCCGGCCGCCTCGCACCCCGACACCAGCCGAACCGCGCGGAAGAAAAACGACACGTGGCGCAAGTTCGACGTTTTTGTGAGTTCGAGTTTTTGATACGCAAAAAGCATGCTCGCCCACACCCTTGCCCCGCCGCCCCGATCGCCTTCCTGCGCGAAAAGCAGTCGGCGCAGCGACTCTACACCACCGCCCGCACTTTGCAGCGCTGGCGCGTCACCGACCGGTGAAGGCCCGCGGTGGGACCCGCATCGGCGTCCGGCGGATCCTGTATCCAGTCGATGAAGTGGAGCGGTGGGAAGCGTCGCGAACCTGGGTCAGCTGCGCGCAGGAGATCGCCGCACGGGTGGGAAACGCCGTCTAGTTGTAGCGACGCACAATGATGATCGTCCCGACGCGCAATAGAGCGGCTTTCCTGGCGCAGATTATCTGAGACGGAAACATGCGTCGAACGCACAATCGTTGAGACAGAACGCACGCTCGATGAGAAGAACGCGCAATAGATGTCGCTCAACGCACACCAGTGGGCCTTCAGTCACGGCCAGACATAGATCGCCGTCATGTGACCCAATCTCGGATGCGGCTCGATCCGGTCGCGTCGCATTCCTCGCGCTTCGTAGAAGGCGCAAGCGGCTTGGTTGGCGTCTGCGGTGCGCAACCAGAACCCATCGGGCATCTCGGTCATCGCTCGCTTGAGCAGCGCAGTTCCGATCCCTCTTCCTTTGGCGCTGGGACTGATGAAGAGCTGGTCCAGCACGCCTTCGGTCAGCTTCGTTGCGAGGAAGCCGATTACCTGCTCATCCTCGCCGCCACGATGACACGCCAGCCAGTCTCGAGCTCAAGCCGGACGCGCTCTTGAAAACCAAGTTCTGTAGCGATTGCAGCGACGTCCAAGCCGGTTGACCGCCAACTCTCCAGCCAGACTGTCGCGACAGCCTCGAGATCGCCATCCCGGAAGTTACGGTAGCAGACAGGCGGCACTGGCTGTCTCCAGTAAAGCCTCATGGGGGTATACCCTAGCGAGGCGCCGGCATGAGACACTATCTTCGATTCAACAGGTCGGTTGCGGTATTCCGGGACAGCTTCCCAAAATGTCTTGACCCTACCGAGGCAACACCGAGGCAACCATCGTCCCGTGCGTCTCAGGCCATCTATTGCGCGTTCGAGTCCACGCCCAAAACCTGGGCTCCACCGGGTCCGCAAGGGGTCCGCAAAATCCGGTCTCCCAAAACCACTCACCGGCCTCACGTGTAAGTATCTAATATCTAAAGGTAAAATGGTGCCGACGCTCGGAATTGAACCGAGGACCTACTGATTACGAATCAGTTGCTCTACCCCTGAGCTACGTCGGCCGCCCGGGGCCGTATAGCGGAGGGGGACGGTATTGCGCAACGCGGGTGGCGCGCCCATGACAGGGGGATGGACGGCCTGAGCGGAACCTCCTCCGAAGCTGACACGCGCGAGGCGGCCGACGCCGTTGCGTCCGGCTTGCGGGGATGCCCCGATTGCGGGCTTCTCCAGCACGTTCCCGCGATCGGGCCCGGCGATGCGGCGATTTGCCTGCGCTGTGACGCCGTGCTGTCGCGGCACCGGCGCGACTCCCTCACCTGGACGCGGGTTCTCGCGATCACCGGACTCCTTCTCTACGCGGTCGCGCTATTCCTGCCCTTCATGGCCTTCAGCATGCGGGGCCGCACCACCAACACCACGCTGCTGTCGGCGGCCGACTCCTTCGCCAGCAGCGGGGCCTGGGAGCTGGCGGGCGTGCTCTGGGTGACCATCGTCATCCTGCCGGCGGTCAAGCTCGGCGTGCTGCTGCTGGTCGCCGGCGGCCTCGCGCTTCCCGAACCGCCGCGCTGGCTGCACCAAATCTTCCGCTGGTACGAGCGGCTCAGCCCCTGGGCGATGATCGAGGTCTATCTGATCGGGGTTTTCGTGGCCTATACGCGCCTCACCGAGATGGCGACCGTCATCGTCGGCCCGGCCGGCTACGTGCTGGCGGCGCTGATGCTGGTGATGGTGGCGGCGGATGTCGTGCTCGACCCCGAGGAGGTGTGGGAGGCGCTCGATGCGGCCGGCGCCAATGACCGCGACCGGTCATTGGCCTCGGCCGGACGGGGACGCGCGATCATCGGCTGCTCCTGCTGCCATCTCGCGTCCGAGGGCGTTGCGGAGGGCGACCACTGCCCGCGCTGCGGAACGACGCTCCGGTCGCGCAAGCCGGCCAGCCTCGCGAGAACGTGGGCTCTCGTCATTGCCGCCGCGATCCTCTATTTGCCGGCGAACATGTTTCCGATCCTGACCGTTGTCTCGCTGGGCCGGGGCACCCCGGCCACCATTATTGGCGGCGTGATCGAGTTAATCCATGCGCAGATGATCCCCATCGCCCTGCTGGTCTTCGTGGCCAGCATCACGGTGCCGATGCTGAAGCTCGTCGGCCTCGTCCTCATGCTGGTCACCACCCAGCTCGGCTCGGACTGGCGGCTGCGCGACCGCACCCGGCTCTACCGCGTGGTCGACGTGATCGGCCGGTGGTCGATGATCGACGTCTTCATGCTGTCGGTGCTGGTGTCGCTCGTGCATCTGGGATTTGTCGGCACCGTGACGCCCAATATCGGCGCCGTCTGCTTCGCCGCCGTGGTGATCCTGACGATGCTGGCCGCACGCAGCTTCGATCCCAGGCTGATGTGGGATGCCGCCGAGGCGGCCGCCTCCGCCCCAGACCAAATCTCCGGGGGCAAAATCGCCGGGCAAGAGGCTGCCGGGTGAGCGATTCCGTGTCGCCGAGCCGTGAGCCGGTCGCGCATGTACGGCCGCGACGCCGCTTCTCGCTGATCTGGCTGATCCCGCTCGCCGCGGCGATCATCGCCGGCTATCTCGGCTGGCGGACGCTCTCCGAGCGTGGGCCGCTGATCACCATCACCTTCCAGACCGGGGCCGGGCTGACCTCCGGGCAGACCACGGTCCAGCACAAGGCGGTCACCCTCGGCACGGTGGAGCGTGTCAGGCTGAGCCCGAACTTCAGGGACGTCTTGGTCAGCGTGCGGATGAACGCCGGCTCGGCGGACAAGCTCACCGATCATGCCCAGTTCTGGGTGGTGCGGCCGCGGCTCACCACCGGCAGCATCTCGGGCCTCGAGACCATCGTCTCGGGCGCCTATATCGAGTTCGATCCGGGGACGGCCGGGGGCAAGCGGCAATATAGCTTCACCGGGCTCGAGGAGCCGCCTGCGGTGCGCTCCGACGAGCCGGGCCGCAGCTTCACCCTGATGGCGGGTCGTCTCGGCTCGCTCAGCCCCGGTGCGCCGGTGTTCTATCGGGACCTGCCGGTCGGCGAGGTGCTGAGCCACGATCAGCCTGGGCTCTCGGGGCCGGTGGCGGTGCACGTGTTCATCCGCCGGCCATATGACGGGTTCGTGAAGCGTGACACCACTTTCTGGAACGTCTCCGGCCTGTCGATCAATCTCGGCTCACAGGGCCTGCATGTGGAAGTGGCCAGCCTGCAGGCGCTGCTCTCGGGGGGTATCGCCTTTAGCACGCCGGTGAGCGCCCAGGTGCCTCCGGCGCCGAACGAGACCTACAAGCTCTATTCGGATTACGCGGCGGCGCAGACCGCCGAGCTGACCACCCATATTCCTTTCGTCACCTACAGTCAGGAATCGGTCGCCGGCCTCACCTCGGGCTCGCCGGTGACGTTTTTCGGCCTGCAGGTCGGTCAGGTGACCGAGGTGCGGCTGGAAGTGCAGCCGGATGGGGAGGCGCGGGTGCGCATCGGCTTCGACATCCAGCCGGAACGCGTGGCGTCGGAGGCGCAGCTCAAATCCGAGAACCCCCGAGCGGTGACCCGGGCGCTGATGGCGCGCGGGCTGAAGGCGCAGATCGAGACCTCCAACTACCTGACCGGGCAGCGTGACCTGTCCCTCGCCTTCTTCCCCGATTCGAAACCCGGGACTCCGACCCAGGAAGGCGACACGGCCGTGCTGCCGCTGCAGCCGGGCGGGTTCACCGGCCTGCTGCAATCTGCCGGCGATTTCATGAGCAAGCTGAACCAGCTTCCGCTCGCGCAGATCGGCGGCAATCTGAACGACACGCTGCAGTCGCTCGACCAGACGGTCGGCAGCGATGATCTGAAGAATGCGATCCGCGGCCTCTCCAGCACGCTCGCCTCGGTGCAGGACATGGTGAAGAAGGCCGATGCCGGCCTGACGCCGACGCTGCACCGCCTGCCCGAGATCGCCGACCAGCTGCAGCAGACGGCGGCGCGGGCCAACCGCCTGCTCGGCTCGGTCGATACCGGCTACGGCGCCAACTCGAATTTCCAGCGCGATGTGGACCGGCTGCTCTGGCAGGTGAACGACACCGCGCGCTCGATCCGGCTGCTGGCCGACTTCCTCGACCGGCATCCCGAAGCGCTGATCCGCGGCCGCACCGACCAGGCAACCGAGAAATGAGCTCTGCACCGACCCGCCGCGCGCTCCTCGCCGGTCTCGCCGCCGCGCTATCCGGCTGCGCCTCGCCCGACCCGAATTTCTACACGCTCGCGGTCGTGCCCGGCACGCCGCAGGCCGGCGGCCCGTCTAGCGTGCAGCTCCGCCGCATCGGGCTCGCCGGCTATCTCGACCGCAACACGATCGTGCAAACCGATGCCGGGTACAAGCTCGACATCGACGAAAACCAGCGCTGGGGCGAGGCGCCGGCCGACATGATCGGCCGCGTGCTGGCGCAGGATCTGACACAGCGCCTGCCGGGCAGCGCGGTGTTCACCGAATCGGGCTCGATCACCGCGGATGCGGACACGATCCTCGAGATCGACGTGCAGCGCTTCGCCGCGGACGGTTCCGGGACGGTGGTGCTCGCGGCCCAGGTGGCGATCGAGCGGAGCGGCGGCCGGGATGCGGAGATCACCCGTGCCCTCCGCTTCGCCGCGCGCCCGGCCTCCGGCACGACG
The DNA here is from genome assembly GCA_965276665.1 of Acetobacteraceae bacterium. Classification (GTDB taxonomy): domain Bacteria; phylum Pseudomonadota; class Alphaproteobacteria; order Acetobacterales; family Acetobacteraceae; genus CAWGJC01. The sequence continues at coordinate 4,790,687 of OZ255620.1, read as the reverse complement.
ACGGATCTCGTCGCCGCGATGAGCGGCGCGCTCGGCCAGCTCGCGGATGCGGTGGCGGAGATGCTGCGCGAGGCGCGCCCGCTTCAGCCCGCCTCCGCCTTCAGAACCTCGCCGGCAAGGTAGAGGCTGCCGCAGATCAGCACCCGCGCCGGCGCCGGCGCGGTCTGCGCCGAACGTGACAGGGTGGCGAGGGCGGCAGCGACAGTCGGACCCGGACGCGCGGCTCCGCCCGTAGCGGCGATGATCGCATCAACCGACATGGCGAGATGCTGACCGGACTCGGCGACCGCCTGCACGGAGGCCGCGAAGGGCAGCAAAGGGGCGAGAAAACCCGCCGCATCCTTGCCGTCCTTGAGCCCGACGATCAAATGCAATGGCCGATCCGACCAGCGCGGCAGGAAAGCGGCGAGCGCCTCGCCGGCCCCCGGATTGTGTCCGCCATCAAGGTAGAGCTCCCAGCCTGGCGGCAAGCGCTCCGCGAGATGCCCTTGCAGGCGCTGCAGCCGGGCCGGCCATTCCGCCCGCGCAATGCCGCCGAACGCCGCGTCCGGCACTCCGAGCCGCGCGGCGCGCAGGGCGGCGATCGCGATGCCGGCATTCTCGACCTGATGCAGACCGGCAAGCGCCGGCACCGGCAGGTCGAGCGCACCCACCGCATCCTCGTAACGGAGCCCCCGCCCCGCCGACGCGATCCGCCAATCCCGGTCCCGGACCAGCAAGGGCGCGCCGATCTCGCCGGCGCGGCGGCTGATCGCCTCCAGCGCCTCGGCCGGCTGCGCACCCGTCGCGCAGGGCACGCCCGGCTTCAAGATCCCCGCCTTCTCCGCGGCGATCAGCCCAAGCGTGTCGCCCAGCATCTCGCGATGGTCGAGCGAGATCGCGGTGATCGCGCAGGCGGCCGGGCGGTCGATGACGTTGGTCGCATCGCCACGACCGCCGAGCCCGACCTCGACCACGCAGAGCTCGGCAGGCGATAGGGCGAACAGGCGGAAGGCGACGGCGGTGACGATCTCGAACACGGTGATCGGCGCGCCGGCATTAATCTGCTCGACCGCCTCCAGCGCCTCCTGCAGCCGCGCATCGGAGACCAGCCCGTCCGGCAGGCGGATGCGTTCGTTGAAGCGCACGAGATGCGGCGAGGTCAGCACCTGGACGCGCCATCCAGCCGCCTCGCCGATCGCCCGCAAAAACGCACAGGTGCTGCCCTTGCCGTTGGTGCCGGCGACATGGATGACCGGCGGCAGGTTCCGTTCGGGGTGGCCCATCGCGGCGAGCAAGCGGCGCAGCCGGTCGAGGCTCAGATCGATCAGCGTCGGGTGCAGGCGCTGCAGACGGCCGAGGATGGTCTCGGTACGATCGAGCACGCCCGCGCACCCGCTGGCGCTCACGCCGCTTGGCTCTCCGCGGCCGGGGGTCGCAACAGGCCGATCAGCCGGGCGAGCGTGTCGCGCAGCGCGGTGCGCGCCACCACCATGTCGAGCACACCGTGCTCCAGCAGGTATTCCGCCGTCTGGAATCCGTCGGGCAGTTTTTCGCGCACCGTCTGCTCGATCACCCGCGCGCCGGTGAACCCGATCAGCGCGCCCGGCTCGGCGATCTGCACGTCGCCGAGCATCGCGAAGCTCGCGGTGACGCCGCCGGTGGTCGGATCGGTGAGCACGGTGATGTAGGGCAGCGCCGCCTCCTTCACCAGCTCGGCCGCGATGGTGGTGCGCGGCATCTGCATCAGGCTGACGATGCCCTCCATCATCCGCGCTCCGCCGGAGGCGGTGAACACGATCAGCGGCGCCTCCTGCAGCACGGCAAGGCGGGCGGCGGCGACGATGCCCTCGCCCACCGCGGCGCCCATCGAGCCGCCGATGAACTCGAACGCCATCGCCGCGATCACCGCCTTGTGGCCGCCGATCGTCCCGTGCCCGGCGATGACCGCGTCGTCGAGATGCGTCTTGTCGCGCGCCTCGCGCAACTGGTCGACATAGCGCTTGGTGCCGCGGAAGCGCAGCGGGTCGGCGGGGGCGCGCGGCAGCTCGATCCGGGTCCAGCTCCCTTCGTCGAAGGTCCAGGCGAGCCGCTCGGTGGCGCTCGCCCGCATGTGGTGGCCGCAATGCGGGCAGACCTTGAGGTTCTTCTCGAGATCGCGATGGAAGATCATCTGCTGGCAATGCGGGCATTGGTGCCAGAGATTGTCCGGGATCTCGCGCTGGCCGAGCAGCGTGCGGATCTTCGGACGGACATATTCCGTGAGCCAGCTCATGCGCCCGCCTCCACGCGGGCGCGGCGCACGCCGTCGGCGAGCCCGCGCACCTGATCGAGCACCCGGGCGACGCTGTCCGGCGCCGGCTTGCCCGCCGTGTCGAGACTGGACGCGAGATTCGCGATCAGCGCCGAGCCGACCACCGCGGCGTCGGCGACGCGGGCGACCTCCGCCGCCTGTTCGGGCGTGCGCACGCCGAACCCGATGGCGATCGGGAGATCGGTGAAGCGGCGAATGCGCGGGATCGCTTGCGCGAACTCCTCGCCCGTCGCGCTCCGCGTGCCGGTAATGCCGGTGATGCTCACATAATAGACAAAGCCCGAGCTGCCGCCGAGCACCTTCGGAAGCCGCGCATCATCGGTGGTCGGCGCGATCAGCCGGATGATGTCGAGCCTGTTCGCCGCGGCGTCGGAAGCCAGCAGATCCGCCTCCTCGCTCGGCAGATCGACGACGATCAGCCCGTCCACGCCGGCCGTCGCGGCGTCGCGGCAGAATGTCGCCGGACCGTAGGAGAGGATCGGGTTCAGATAGCCCATCAGAATGACCGGAATCGCCTCCTCTTCCTGCCGGAACTCGCGCACCATCGCGAGCGTGGCGGCAACCGACGCGCCCGCCCTCAGCGCCCGCTGCCCGGCCGCCTGGACGATCGGGCCGTCCGCCATCGGGTCGGTGAACGGCATCCCGATCTCGATCAGATCGGCGCCCGCTTCGGGCATCCCGCGCAGGATCGCCATGCTGGTCTCCCGATCCGGGTCGAAGGCTTCGAGGAACGGGATCAGCGCCCCGCGCCCCTCGGCTTCCAGCGCCTTGAAGCGGGCGGCGATGCGGCTCACAGCGCCACCCCGAGATGCTCCGCCACGGTGAAGATGTCCTTGTCGCCGCGGCCGCAGAGGTTCATCAGGATGATGTCCTCCCGCTTCATCCTGGGCGCGATCTTGCCGACATGCGCCAGCGCATGCGCGGGCTCGAGCGCCGGGATGATGCCCTCGGTGCGGGTGCAGAGCTGGAACGCGTCGAGCGCCTCGTCGTCGGTGGCGGCCACGTATTCCACCCGGCCGATCTCATGCAGCCAGGAGTGCTCGGGGCCGATGCCCGGATAATCGAGCCCGGCGCTGATGCTGTGCGCCTCGGTGATCTGCCCATCCGCGTTCTGCAGCAGGTAGGTGCGGTTGCCGTGCAGCACGCCGGGACGGCCGCCGGACAGGCTCGCCGCATGCGCGCCGCTGTCGAGGCCGCGCCCCGCCGCCTCCACCCCGATCAGCCGCACCGAGGGATCATCGAGGAAGGGATGGAACAACCCCATCGCGTTGGAACCGCCGCCGATCGCCGCCACGCAAATATCGGGCAGCTTCCCCGCCGCCGCGCGGAGCTGCAGCTTCGCCTCCTCGCCGATCACCGACTGGAAATCCCGCACCATCGCCGGATAGGGGTGCGGGCCCGCGACGGTGCCGATCAGGTAGTAGGTATCGCGCACATTGGCGACCCAGTCGCGCAGCGCCTCGTTCATCGCGTCCTTGAGCGTGCCGGCGCCCGAGACCACCGGCTTCACCTCGGCGCCGAGGAGTTTCATGCGGAACACGTTGGGCTTCTGCCGCTCGACGTCGGTCTCGCCCATGTAGATGGTGCAGGGCAGGCCGAACAACGCGCAGACCGTCGCGGTGGCGACGCCATGCTGGCCGGCGCCGGTCTCTGCGATGATGCGCGTCTTGCGCATGCGCCGGGCCAGCAGGATCTGGCCCATGCAGTTATTCGCCTTGTGCGAGCCGGTATGATTCAGCTCGTCGCGCTTGAAATAGACGCGCGCTCCGCCGAGCCGCTCGGTGAGCCGCTCGGCGAACCAGAGCGGGCTCGGCCGGCCGATATAGTCGTGCAGATAGAGGTCGAGCTCGCGGCGGAATTCCGGATCGCGCTTCGCCGCCTCGTAGGCCGCCTCCACCTCGAGGACCAGCGGCATCAGCGTCTCTGCGACGAAACGGCCGCCGAACTCGCCGAAGCGGCCGCGCGAATCCGGGCCGCTGCGTAATGTGTTCGCGATGGTCTGGGTCGGGCTCACGCGCCATCCTCTCGTCAAGCGGCGGGTGTAGCGCAGGCGGGCCTCGGCGGGAACCCGGCCGGCGCCTCGCGCTGGCTGCCCGACCCCAGGAAAGCGGGCCTGGGAAAGCGGGCCAGTAAAGCGGCCCAGGAAAGCGGCCAGGAAAGAAGGATTGCGCCGAATGCTCTTTGCCAATACCGGGACGAATGCGCGGCACGTGCTGGAGCGGGACCACGAGGCGCTGACGGTCGCCGAGCAGGCCGTGTGGCTCGACCTGCTCGACCCGGATGAGGGCCAGCGCGCACTGGCCGAGCGCGCCAGCGGGCTCAGGGTGCCGGCGCGGTCGGAGCTGGAGGAGATCGAGAGCTCGAGCCGGCTCACCGCGCAGGACGGCGTGCTGATCCTGAGCACGCCGCTCGTCACCACGCGTCTCGGCGAGAAGCCGGTGGTGCTGCCGCTCGGCTTCGTTCTGTCGAGCGAGCGCCTGCTCACCATCCGCTATGCCCCGTTTCTCGCCTTCGACCGCTATGCCGAGCATTTCGCCCATGGGGAGGAGGGCGAACGCAGCAGCGTCAACGTATTTCTCGGCCTGATCGAGACGATCGTGGACCGGCTGGCCGACGTGCTGGAACATGTCGATGCGCGGCTCGAGACGATCTCGGACGAGGTGTTCCGCCGCGATCAGAACAACCAGAAGAAATGGGACGCCGCCCTGCAGCGGGATCTGCGCGGCGTCGGCGAGATTGGGCAGTTCCTCGGCAAGGCGCGGTCGAGCCTGTTCGGCATCTCCCGCATCTGCGACTACGCCAGCACGATGATGGGGGACGCGCTCGACCCGGAGGCCAGGGCGCGCTTTCAGACCCTGCACCAGGATCTCGCCTCGCTGCAGGATCACCAGCACCAGGCCTCGGAGACGACGCAGTTCATGCTGGACGCGACGCTCGGCTTCATCAACATCCAGCAGAACAACGTGATGAAGGTGCTGACCGTCGCCTCCATCGTCGGCATTCCGCCGACCCTGGTGGCCGGGATCTACGGAATGAACTTCAAGAACATGCCGGAGCTGAGCTGGGCCTGGGGCTATCCCTACTCGCTGGCGCTGATCGTGGTGACCGCGCTGCTGCCGCTCGCCTGGTTCCGCAAGCGCGGATGGATCTAGAGCATTTTCCGTTAAGCCGGCACCACCGAAGGTGAAAATGCGCTAGCGGAGCGCGTATCCCTTGCCCTGCATGCAGAGCCGGACCCGCTGCCGCCGCTCGAACGGGTAGGAGATCGGGTAGGTCAGGAACAGATAGGCGAAGGCGTTCATTCGCCGGTCCGCCTCGGCGACGCCGGACTTGCGGCAGGCGGCGAGGTCCGCCTGATAGGACGGCGTCGCATGATCCGCGCGCATCGGCGGGTCGTAGGCGCAGGCACTGAGCGCCAGCGATGCGATAAGGCTCCAATATCCGGCCGCTCGCCGCATGTCACCCACCGTCCCCGAGACCCGGCCTTGCCCTGTCGGCCAGGGTCCGCGGCGAAGGGTCATGTGGCCAATTTCATGGCCAAAGTCATATGTGAAGTGGCGCGCGCCGCCAAGAAGCGGCAGGCTCCGCCGGATGAGCCATGTCCTGGCGATGGATGCCGGCGGCACCGGCACCCGCGCCGCCCTCCACGCTCCTGATGGCACCCTCCTCTCCCGGGCCGAAGCCGGGCCGGGCAATCTCCATCAGGACCGGGCGGCCGCGCTCGCGACCCTCGCCGGGCTGGCGCGGCGATGTCTGGCCTCCGCCGGACCGGGTGCGCCGCCCGAGGCCGAGATCTGCCTGAGCGCCGGGCTTGCGGGCCTCTCGGCGGCTGGCGCGGCCGACGCCGTGCGCGCGGCCTTCGCCGGGTTCGGCCGGGTGGTGCTGATGACGGATTCCTACGCCGCGCTCACCGGCGCGTTTGCGGGGGGCGCCGGCGCGCTGATGGTGATCGGCACCGGCAGCGCCGGACGGGCGCGCCTCCCCGACGGGACGCTGCGCCGGCTCGGCGGGTGGGGATTCCCCGCCGGCGACCCGGGCGGAGGCGCCTGGCTCGGGCTGCAGCTGATCGGCGCCTGGCTCGACCGGCGCGACGGGATCGGCCGGGAGAGCCGGCTCTGGCCGGTTCTCGATGCCGCGTTGCCCGCCGGACGCGCCGCCCTGCTCGCCTGGATGCGCGCCGCGCGGCCGGCTGATTATGCGGCTTTCGCCCGGCCGCTTGCCGAGGCCGCGGACGATCCGGTCGCCGCCGCGCTGCTCGATCGCGGCTTCGAGTCCTTGCTCCGTCTGGCCCGCGGACTCACCGCCGGATCCGATATCGACCTCACGCTCACCGGCGGTCTCGCACCGGTGTTTGTCGCGCGCCTCGCGGGCGCGCTTGCTGGCCCGGTCGCACTCGCCGCCGCCGATGCCGCGTTGCGCGGCGCCTTTCTAGTCGGACGTGGCAAGGCGCCCCCGGAACCGGCGGAGGCCAGCGACGGGAGCTGAGGGCGAAGCCTCGTCAGCGCTTCGATTTACCGCCAGGCTTCTTGCCGGCGGATTTCGCCGACGCCTTGGCCTTTACCGGTTCCAACCTGGCGGGAGGGTTCGACTTGGCGGGGAATTCCGGCCTGACGGGAATATCGGGATCGGTGGCTTTCCGAGGCATCGGCGTGGACGGGTGCTCGCCCTGGTCAGAGAGACGATCGGGGAACTCCCCGAGATTCTCCATGATCTCGGCCTCTTCGACCGGCTGGTCCATCGGTTCCGCATCCGGGTCGGGGGCCGGCAATTGCCCCGACCCGCCGCTCTCCGCGATACCCTGCAGCTCTCGCGCGCGCTCCCAGTATTCGTCCCCGCGCCCCTCCGGGCAGCCATCCTTCAGCCAGAGGTAATAGGCGCGTTCGCGGATGCGCCGTTCCCGCTCGGGGGTCATTTCCAGAGGGTTGTCTTCCATGCGTCTCTCCATGCCCGAAGAATGCACGAGAGGCGCAGAAGTTGTCACTCTTGCCAGTAATCGGCCTCGGGGACGAACGGGAACGGTCCAGGGAAACGTTCTACGAACGCGATATGGCTCACGAAACCGTGCGCTTCGCTCCAATGATGAAGCTGGAAGGCCGGCGGCTCCAGCATGAACGCGCTCGGCGCATCCTCGGCGAGGTCGAGCTCCACCTGATGCGCGACCGAGGGCGCGATCGAGACCACCGCCTGCGCGATCTGCGCGGTGACCGGCCGATGATGATGCCCGCAGACGATGCGTCTCACTTGGGGGTGGCGCGCGATCACCGCGGCGAACCGGTCCGAGTCGCGCAGATTGATCGCATCCATGTGCCCGATCCCGCAGATGAAGGGCGGATGATGCATCCCGATCAGGGTCGGCATATCGGGCCGCGCCGCCAGCGTGCGTTCGAGCCATTCGAGCCGGCCGCCGTCGAGCGCCCCTTGCGGCGCGCCCTCCACCAGCGTGTCGAGCATGACGATCCGGACCGGGAAATCCTCCACCGCATACTGCACGAATTTTTCATCACGCCGCGACCGGGAAAGGTTGGGGGACAGGGTGGCGAGCAGCGTGGCGCGCCGGTCGTGGTTGCCGGGGATGGCGAACACCGGCATCGACAGCGTGCGGGACAGGATCTCGCCGAGCAGCCGGTATTCCGCCGCGCCGCCGCGATCCGCGAGATCACCGGTGAGAATGACCGCATCGGGCGCCGGGCGGATCGCCGCGACGGTGCGGCAGGCGCGCTCGAACATCATGTTGGTCTCGACCACGCGGTAGCAGGCGCGGCCCGGCGGCCGCAGATGCAGGTCGGTGAGCTGGGCGATAAGCATCGGTCGCGTCGCCTCAGTATGGTTTCAACGCGGTCTGCTGCACGTAGGGCCGCATCAGCGTGTCCGCCTGGTGCTGCGCGTTGGCGACCGCCTGCTCCGGCGTCTCCTTGCCTGACAGCACGGACTGCACCTGATCCTCCATCGCCTTGCGCACGCCGACCGTGTTGTAGGTCGCGAACCAGGGCCGCGCGTAGGCGAGCTGGTCGAGCGCCACTTTCGCATCTGGATTCTGCTTCAGGTAATCCTGCATCGCCGGCAGGTCGTAGGCGGCGCGATTGGGCGCGAAATAGCCGGTGAAGCGGCTCCACCCGCCGGCGATGTCCGGGCTGGTCAGCCATTTGATCAGCACCCAGGCGGCGCGCCGGCGCTCGGGGCTATTGCCGCGCGGGATCACCAGCGAGCCGCCGCCGATCGGCACCGCGTTCACCGCCGCGCGCGGCACGAAGGCGACACGGAAATCCTGCTTCATGTTGTCGCGCACGAAGCCGAGCGCGCCGGTGGTGTTGACGATCATCGCCGCCCGGCCGGAGAAGAACGAGGCGCCGACCGCGCTCGCATCCGTCACCCCTTCCGGCATGACGTGGTATTTGTGCACGAGATCATCGAGGAAGCGCACCGCGCCGAGCGTGCTCGGCGCGTCGTAATACACCTCGCCGCCATAGGCGGTGTTGTAGTACTGGCCGCCATTCGACATGGTGAACCCGCTCACCAGCCAGCCCAGCGTGTCGTAATTCGAGACGATCTCGAGCCCGTAGCGCGACACGGAGTTGCCGTCGCGCTTAGTGAGCTTCTGCGCCGCGGCGATCCACTCCGCCCAGGTCGCCGGCGGATGATCGGGGTCGAGCCCCGCCTCCTTGAACGCCGCGACATTATAGTAGAGCAGTGGCGTCGAATTCTGGAACGGCACGCCGTACACATGCCCCGCTTCCATCGCATTGATGCGCAGCGCCGGCCAGAACTGGCCCATGAAGGCGGCAGGCGTCTGGTTGTCCTGCGAGATCAGCGGATCGAGCGGCTCGAGCTCGTTGTTGATGACGAATTCGCGCACCAGATTGGCCGACAGAATGACCGCCGCCGGGGCATGTCCGGCCTGCACCGCCGCGCGCGTCTTCAGGGTCGTGTCATCATAGCTGCCGGTATAGACCGGCGTGACCTTGATGTCCGGGTGCTGAGAATTGAACACACCGACCAGCCGCTGGATCTCGGCCGAGAGCTTTCCCTGCACGGGGACCGGAAAATAGAGGTCGATATCGGTCGCGGAAACGCGGCCCGCACCGAGGGCGAGCAGCAGAACGGCGCCGAACAGCGACCGTCGGAACAGGGACATGCAATGCTCCATCACTTGATGCCGGAAAACACGAAAGAACTGACGAAACGCTTCTGGAAGAACAGGAAGCCGAGCAGCAGCGGTCCGGCGACGAGCGCGGTGCCGGCGGCGATCATCCCCCATTGCGCGCCCGCCTCGCCGCTCGACGCAAAGGAGGCGAGCCCCACCGTGAGCACTTGGTGCGTGGGCGAGGAGACCGCCATCAGCGGCCAGAGGAACTCGTTCCAATGCGCGGTGATCGACACGACCGCGAAGGCGGCAAGCGCCGGCCGCGCGAGCGGCACCAGCACGTGGCGGATCAGCGCGAGAACGCCGGCGCCATCCAGCATCGCCGCTTCCTCGTAATCGCGCGGAATGGTGCGGAAGCTCTGCCGCATCAGGAACACACCGAAGGCGGAGGCGAGATACGGCGCCGCAATGCCGGGCAGGCGGTCATAGATCCCGAGTGCCGAAATCATCGCGAGGTTCGGCACGATCAGCAGCGTCGGCACCAGCAACAATTGCAGCAGGAAGGCCGCGAACAGCAATTCCCTGCCCGGGAAACGCAGCCGCGCGAAGGCATAGCCAGCCGCCATGCTGGTCACCATCTGCACCACGAGAATGCCGCCGCAGAGCAGAATTGTATTGAGGTACCAGCGCGGAAAATCGCCGCTCCGCCACGCCTCCGTGTAATTCGCGCCACCGAACGGACCGCGCGGCAGCAGGGAGGCGATATCCGCCGGCTGACCCGGCCGCAGCGAGGCGACCAGCATCCAGGCGAAGGGCAGCGCCCAGACGAGCGCCGCTGCGCTCACGACGAGCATGACCAGCAGCCCGGGCCGGGTCTTCATGCCCTATTGCTCATGATGCGCCCGCGCCTCGATCAGGCGGAACGAGACGAGTGAAAGCGCGAGCAGCGCGGCCACGCTCACCACCGTCGCCGCGCTCGCGAGGCCTGGGTCGAAATTCTGCTCGGCCTGCTGATAGATGTAATAGAGGAGCAGGTTGGTCGCGTCGGACGGACCACCCTGCGTCATCGTCACCACGTGGTCCACCTGCACCAGCGCATTGACCAGCGCGATCGGCACGACGAAGCCGAAAGTCGGCCCGAGCATCGGCAGGATCACGTGGCGCAACCGCGCCGCGGCGCGCGCGCCGTCGATCTTCGCCGCGTCGAGCAGATCCTGCGGCATGCCCGCGAGGCCGGCGAGGAAAAACAGCATGTAATAGCCGGTGTTCTTCCACACGGTGATCGCGATCACCGACCCGAGCGCCAGATCCGGATCGCCGAGCCAGTTGGTGGCGCCGATGCCGAGCTTCGCGAGATAGTGGTCGAGCAGCCCGTCACCCGGCAGGAAGATGAAGCTGAACAATGCCGCCGCCGCCACCAGCGGGATCAGCAGCGGCAGCACGAACAGGGTGCGCAGCACAGCGACGAGCTTCGTCTGCGCCCGCAGCGCGAGCGCGAAGCCGAGCGCGAGCACCAGGCTCGGGATGATGGTGCCGAGTGCGTAGAGCAGATTGTTCAGGCAGGCGCGGGTGAAATGCGGATCGGCGAACAGCCGCGCGTAGTTGTCGGCCCCCCACCCCGCGGCGCCGCCGAATTGCTGGACCAGCGCCGAGCGCCAGGCAACCTGCAGCACGGGCCAGTAGGTAAAGGCGGCGAGCAGCACGAAAGCGGGTGCCAGCAACAAGGGCGGCGCCCATCCCGCTCTGCGCCGTCGGCGCAGAGGCGAGACGGCGCGGGCGAGTGGCATGGGGAGGTCGAGCACGGCCGATTTCACCCGCCGCATCTACCGGGGGAGTGATGACGCTCGCATGTCTGTCCGGCGACGCTTCGATGACATCGCTGCGCCGCGATAGCGATTGACAGCGCCGCCCTCGACCCGCCACCGTCCGCTTGCGCGATGCAGCAAGCGGCACGCCAAGGAGGGACACTGGCTCACGCGGCGGTCGCCCCGATCACCCCGTCCGCCTCCCTCGCCCGCAGAGGCGAGGGCGCTGCCGAACGCGTGCTGCTCGTCGTGCTGATCGCCGCCGCCCTGGGTTTCGTGTTCCTGCCGCTCCTGCTCACGCTCTACATCAGCGTGTTCGACGAGACGCTGATCACCTTCCCGCCGCGTGGCTATACGCTCCACTGGTATGCGGCCTTCCTTCCGCAATTCGGCGGTACGCTGCTCACCAGCTTCATCGTCGCGATCGCCGCCTCCCTGGTCAGCGTGCTGCTCGGCGTGCCGGCGGGGATCGCGCTGGCCCGCCACCGCTTTCGAGGGCGCGGCGCAATCGGCACGCTCCTGCTTGCGCCGCTCACCGTGCCCGGCGTCGCGATCGGGCTCGGCCTCTACTGCCTCGCCGTGCTGATCGAGGAGAATACCGGCATTCCGATCACCGCCGGCATCGGTCTGCTGATCGCCGGCCATGCGCTGGTGACGCTGCCATGGGTGGTCCGCCTCGCCGTTGCCAGCCTCGCCAACCAGGAACGCGATGCCGAGGAGGCGGCGGCGAGCCTCGGCGCACGGCCGCTCGCCGTTCTCTGGCGGATCACCCTGCCGGCGATGCGCCCGGCGATCCTGGCCGGCGCGCTGTTCTCGATCATCCTCTCCTTCGAGAATTTCGACATGACGATGTTTCTCGTGAGCCCCGGCATCACCACCCTGCCGATCGCGGTTCTGCTCTATCTCGAATACCATCTCGACCCGCTCGTCGCGGCGCTCGCGGTGGCGCAGATCGTGGTGATCGGCGGGGTGCTCCTGCTGCTCGACCGCATGGTGCGGCTGCGCACGGTGGTGCGATGAGCCATCTCCTGCTGCGCCAGCTGTCGAAACATTATGCGCGGCACACCGTCGTGGATGCGGTCTCGCTCGAGGTCGCGGAAGGCGAGATGGTCGTGCTGCTCGGCCCCTCCGGATGCGGCAAGACAACGACGCTCCGCATGATCGGCGGCTTCACGCCGATCGATGACGGCGACATTCTGCTCGACGGCAGCAGCATCCGCGCGCTGCCGCCGCACCGGCGCGAGATGGGTATCGTGTTCCAGAGTTACGCGCTGTTCCCGCATATGAGCGTCGCGCGCAACGTCGCCTTCGGTCTCGAGATGCGCGGCCAGAAGCGCAACCAGGTCGCGGCCCGCATCGCCGAGATGCTGCGCCTTGTCAAGCTGGAAGACATGGCCGAGCGGCTGCCGCGCCAGCTCTCCGGCGGCCAGCAGCAGCGCGTGGCGCTGGCCCGCGCGCTCGCCATCCACCCGAAACTCCTGCTGCTCGACGAGCCGCTCTCCAATCTCGACGCCTCGCTGCGGCAGGAAGTGGCGCGCGACATCCGCATCCTGCAACGCGACGGCAACCTCACCGCGATCATGGTCACGCATGACCAGGACGAGGCGATGGCGATGGCGGACCGGCTCGTCGTGATGCGCGACGGCGGCGTGCAGCAGATCGGCACGCAGGAAGACCTCTACGAACGGCCGGCTACCCCTTTTGTCGCGCGCTTCATCGGGCACAGCAACATGCTGAACGGCGCGGTCGCGGAGGGTGCGTTCGTTCTCCCCTCCGGCACGCGCGCGACGCTTGCCCGGAATTATCCGCGCGCCGATACCGCCACGCTCGCGCTGCGCCCGGAACGCCTTGCGCTCACCGCGCAGGATGCGGCGGAGGCGAGACTGCCCGGCATCGTCGAGCTCTCCACCTATCTCGGCGCCATCGTCGAGCATGTCGTCGCGGTGGACGGCATGCGGATCGTCATTCGCGAGAGCGCCACCGCAGCGCGCGCCAGGCACCGGCCGGGCGAGCGCGTCGCCATCACCTGGTCGGACGCGGGCGAGCGCCTGTTCGCCGGCGCCGCGCCCTTGCATCCCACATCATCTGCCCCCGACATCCACGCCAACAGGGTGACGCATCATGCCTGATCTCCGCATCAAACGCCGGCACGCGCTCGCGGGCGCGCTCACGCTGCCCGCCATCATCGGCCGCGCCCGCGCGCAGTCCAGCCGCGTGGTGATCGAGACCTGGGGCGGCGATTACGGCAATCTGCTGCACGCCAATGTCGAGGTGCCGCTCCTGCAACCCAAAGGCATCGAGGTCGTGCAGGATCTCAATGACGAGCCGCCGCGCATCTCCAAGCTCTACGCGCAGCGCCGGCTGCCGCATGGCACGTCGGACGTCGTCTGCATCCAGGCGGTCGGCGGCTACCAGGTGGGCGCCGCCGGGCTGATGGAGAAGCTCGACGAAAGCAACGTGCCGAATCTCGCCCACGTGCACCCGAATTTGCGCGCCGATTACTACGCGCCGCATATCTGGAGCCCGCAGGTGCTCATCTACGACCCGGACCGGGTGAAGAGTCCGCCCTCCAGCTTCGCGGATCTGATCGACCCGAGATACAAGGGCCGCGTCGGCTTCCCCGATCTCAACAATTTCTACATCACGATGGCGGCCTCGCTCTACGCGAGCGGCAACACCACCGATTTCGACAAGGCCAAGGCGCTGATGGAGAAGGTCAACGCCAACGGCGCGCATCTCTACCCCTCGACCGACAGCGCCGGACCGCCGTTCAAGACCGGCGAGATCGACATCGGCGTGATGTGGCTCGCGCGCGTCAACATGTGGCAAAATGCCGGCATTCCGGTAAAGGCCGCCTTCCCGAAAGAAGGCTGCATCCTCTACATCTCCGGCATGGGCATCCCGAAAAACGCGCCGAACAAGCAGGGCGCCTTTGCCTATCTCAACGCGATGCTCGAACCTTCGGCGCAACAGGCTTTCGCGGCCAAGATGGGCTACCTGCCGACCGTCGACAACGCCCCGCTCACCGGCAAGGTCGCCGAGCAGCTCGCCTTGCCGACCCCCGCGCCGAAAATGGTGGTGCCGGATTACGCGGTCACGGCCAAGGCGCAGGCCGAACTGCAGGATTGGTGGCAGAAGACCGCGCACGGCACCTGAACGCCTGCGCATCATGGAACGGGCAAGCAGCGAACCATCGCGGCAAGCCGGCCCCGCCACGCTTCTCGCCGGGCCGGCGACAGTGCTCGTGCTCGCCACCCTCGTCGCCCCGCTCGTGCTGATCGCGCGTTACAGCCTCAACCGCTTCGATCCGACCGAGCTGATGATCGCGGCGGCGACACCGGCGAACTATCTCCGCTTCTTCACCGATCCCTATTACCTGTCGGTGATGCGTACCACGCTCGCGGTCGCCATCACGGTCACGCTGCTCTGCATCGCTCTCGGCATGCCGGTGGCACTCCGGGTCGCGCGCATGTCACCGCGTTGGCGCTCGCTCGCGACATTGCTGATCATTCTGCCGCTGTTCATCAGCAGCGTCATCCGCACGGTCGGCTGGCTGATCCTGTTCGCGCGCGGCGGCATGCTCGATCTGCTTGGCATGCGGCTGTTCGGGCACCATGTCGACCTCGTCTACAGCGAAACCGCCGTCATCCTCGCCGTCACTTCGGTGAACCTGCCCTTCACCATCCTGACATTACAGACCGTGTTCGAAGGCATCGATATCCGCATCGAGGAAGCCGCGCGCGGCCTCGGCGCCCGCCCCTCCCGCGCCTTCTTCCGCATCACCTGGCCACTTGCCCTGCCGGGCACGATCATCGCCGCGATCCTGTGCTTCATCTTGGCGATGAACACCTACGCCACCGCCGTGCTCGTCGGCGGCCCGCGCTTCCAGATGATGGCGCCCGTGATCTACTACGAGTTCTCGACGAACAATAACTGGCCTTTCGCCGGCGCATTGGCCTTCATCCTGATGGCCACAACCCTGACCCTCGCCACCCTGGCGAACCGCTTCCTCTCCCGGCGTAGCCGAGTGGGGTGAAAGGGTGTGGGGGCTCCGCCCCTGAACCCCCGCCAAGGGCTCTGCCCCTGGATCCCGCCAGGGGATGGTCATCCCCTGGACCCTGAAACTTTGGTTTGTTGTGCCTCACAGGTCACCTCGCCCGTCCCTCTCCCAACAAAATCAGTCTGAGGGTTCCAAGGAACGACTGCCCTTGGTGGGGTCCAGGGCAACGCCCCTGGCGAGTTCCCAACTTGCATCACGATTCCCGGCCGCGCAATCTGCCGCGCCGCGGACCAACCCCTAGCAACCCTCGCCGCCCGTGACAGGAGCCGAACGAATGACTTCCTACCTCTTCGCGGGTGGCCGTTTCCTCGACCCGCGGCAGGAGGCTTTGCAGGACGGCATCGAGGTGCTGGTGGAGGATGGGGTGGTCCGCGAGGTGTCGGACCGGCCGATCGCCTCGCGCAGCGCGACTCGGGTCGAGTTGCGCGGCCGCACGCTGATGCCCGGGCTGATCGACGCGCATATCCACATCCTGCTGACGGAGGTGAACCTTTCGCTGCTGGCCGACATGCCTCTGACCCTGCTCGCGGCGAAGGGATCGGTCGCGATGCGGGCGATGCTGCGGCGCGGCTTTACCACGCTGCGCGACACGGGCGGCGCCGATTTCGGCATGAAGGAGGCGGTCAACCAGCGCTATTTCCGTGGCCCGCGCCTGTTCATCGCCGGGCAGGCGATCAGCCAGACAGGCGGCCATGGCGACCATCGCCGACGCACGCAGGGCACCATCTCCTGCTCCTGCTGCAACGGGCTGTTCTACACGGCGCGCGTGGCGGACGGCGTATCGGAGGTCGTGCGTGCGGTGCGCGACGAGCTGCGCAAGGGCGCAGATCACGTCAAGATCATGGTCTCCGGCGGCGTCGCCTCGCAGGCCGATCCGCTCGAGAGCCTGCAATACCGGATGGACGAGATCGAAGCGGCCGTCGAAGAGGCGACACGCTGGGGCAGCTATGTCTGCGCGCATGCCTACAGCGCCGAGGCGATCACGCGCGCCGTGAAAGGCGGCGTGCGGACGATCGAGCACGGCAATCTCATCGACGAACCGACCGCCGCGCTGATGGTCGAACGCGGCGCCTTCATCGTGCCCACCCTGGTCGCCTATGACGCGCTGAAGCGCCGTGGCCCGCGCTACGGATTGTCGGAGTACAGCCTGGCGAAGAATGAGCGTGTGCTCGATGCCGGCATCCGCTCCCTCGAAATCTGCCGCGCCGCC
Organism: Acetobacteraceae bacterium; assembly: GCA_965276665.1. GTDB lineage: Bacteria > Pseudomonadota > Alphaproteobacteria > Acetobacterales > Acetobacteraceae > CAWGJC01. Next base: position 4,774,238 of record OZ255620.1, on the reverse strand, counting down.
GGCGTGAAGATCGGTTTCGGCAGCGACCTGCTCGGTCAGCTGCAGACCGATCACTGCAATGAGTTCGAGATCCGCGCGCAGGTGATGTCGCCGCAGGAGATCATCCGCTCCGCGACGCTGGTCAATGCGGAGATCGTCCGCCAGGAGGGCAAGCTCGGCGAGCTCATCCCGGGCGCGCATGCCGACCTGCTGGTGGTGAACGGCGATCCGTTCACCGACCTCTCGGTGTTCCGCAATGATGGCGGCAACCTGGCCGCGATCATGATCGGGGGGCGCTTCATGCGCAACAAGCTGGAAGAGGAGGTGTCGTGACGCCGCACACCTTCCAGTGCATCGACGGGCATACTTGCGGCAATCCGGTGCGCCTCGTGGCGGGCGGCGCGCCGATCCTGCAAGGCGCCACGATGAGCGATCGGCGGCAGGATTTCCTCGCGCATCACGACTGGATCCGCCGCGCGCTGATGTTCGAGCCGCGCGGGCATGACGTGATGTCGGGCTCGATGCTGTATTCGCCGCTGCGCGAGGATTGCGACATCGCGATTCTGTTCATCGAGGTGTCCGGCTGCCTGCCGATGTGCGGGCACGGCACGATCGGCACGGTGACGATGGCGATCGAGAACGGGCTGGTGACGCCGCGCGAGGAAGGCGTGCTTGCGCTCGACGCGCCGGCCGGCCGCGTGATGGCGGAATACCGGCGCGATGGACGGTTCGTGGAGAGCGTGCGCATCCACAACGTGCCATCCTACTTGGCCGCGACCGATGTGCGGATCGACGTGCCGGAGCTCGGCGAGATCGTGCTCGACATCGCCTATGGCGGAAATTTCTACGCGATCATCGAGCCGCAGGCGCATTATGCGGGGCTCGAAGCGATGTCGGCGGATGCAATCCTGCGGCTGAGCCCGGTGGTGCGGCGCCTGGTGAACGCGGCGATCACGGTGGCGCATCCCGACGACCCGACGATTGCAGGATGCAGCCACGTGCAATGGACCGGCGCGGCCCGCGATCCACGAGCGCATGCTCGCAACGCGGTGTTCTACGGCGACCGCGCGATCGACCGCTCGCCCTGCGGCACCGGGACCTCCGCCCGCATGGCGCAGCTCGCCGGCCGCGGCCGGCTCTCACCGGGCGACGAGTTCGTCCATGAAAGCATCATCGGCAGCCTGTTCGAGGGCCGCGTGGAATCGGTCGCCACGGTCGGCAATCTTCCCGCCATTCGCCCGAGCATCAGCGGGTGGGCGAGAATGCATGGCTACAACACGATCTTCGTCGATCCGCGCGATCCTTTCTACCACGGGTTTCAGGTGGTCTAGCGGCCGCCCAGAGTCGCAGGACGATGCCGTCATCCGACCACGATGGCATTCCGGATCCCGATCGGATCGCTGACGCGGCGCAGCGGCTCGAAGCCGGAGCCGGTGCCGCGGATCAGCAGCGTGCCATAGCCGAGCAGGCGTCCCAGCAGGCTCTGCACGACGTCCACCGTCTCGATCTTGCTGATGTTCATCTCGACCGTGTAGCGCGAGAGCAGCCCGCGCTTGTAGATCACGCGCCGATCGGTCACCACGATCTCGGTGCCGGAGCGGCGGAGCAGGGCCGTGCCGGCGGCCAGCGCGGCCACCACAAGCAGGATCAGGCACAGCACGAAAATTCCCTGACGCAACTGCGCATCGTCCACCAGCGCCATGCCGAGCACGAAGATCACCACGGCGCCGACCGCGAACAGCAGGGCATGCGTGAAAATCGTCCAGTGCAGATGACCGATCGCACGCACCGTCTCGCCGGCGGTCAGGACTTTTTCGTAATAGGCCACCGACCGCTACTCCTTCCACTTCATGTCGAACAAGAAGAACGCCTCGTTCGCCGTCGGCTGAAACTGCACCGGCTTGCGGGCCGCGTACATCGTCACGTCCTGGAACAGCGGCACCACCGCCACATCGTCATGCAACGCCTGCAGCGCGGTGCGGTAATCCGCCAGACGCGCCTTTTCGTCGAGCGTGTTGCGGGCGGCATCGAGCGCCTGATCCACCGCCGGGTTGCGGTATTTCGACCATTGGCTGGTGCTGTGGAACAGCGGGTAAAGCGTGCCGTCCGCGTCCTGGCAGCCGCAGGACCAGCGGAAATAGGAAACATCGCCCGCCTCGTCCGGGCGGCCCTGGCGGAGGCGCAGATAGGTGGCGAGATCGACCGTCGAGATCTGCGCGTCGAGCCCGACATCGGTGAGCATCTGCTGCAGGGCCTGCACGACGCGCTGGTCAAAGGCCGGCGAGGTCAGGAAGCTCACCTTGGTGCCGGGTGCGACGCCGGCCTGCTTCAGCATCGACTTCGCCTGCGCGACGCTGAACCCGTAGGCCGGGATTTCCGGATCGAACCCGAAGCTCGCGGGCGTGAGCGGCTCGTTGACCGGTTTCGCATAGCCTTTCAGCAGCGCCTCGATCAGCGTGGTTCGGTCGATCGCGTGCGCGATCGCCTCGCGCACCCGCTTGTCCCTGGTCGGGCCGTCGAGCGCGTTCAGCTCGAGCATGCTGACGCGCTCGGTCGGCGTCCACACCACCTTGACCGTCTTGTCGCTCTTCAGCGCATCGGCGTCATCGGTCGAGAGAATGCGGGTGATGTCGGCGCGGCCGGTGCGGAGATCGGCGATGCGCGTGCTCTCATCCGGCACCGGATGCATCTCGACGCGGGGAAATGGCGGCGCGCCGCGCCAGTAGCCCGGATTGGCCGCGAGCTCGACCTTCACCCCCTGCGTGCGCGAGACGAAGCGGTACGGCCCGCTGCCGAGCGGGGCTTGGTTGAAGCCGGTGTCGCCGAGCTTCTGCACCACCGCCTGCGGCACGATCGAGAGCTTGGTGAGCTGGGAGAGCAGCACCGGATAGGCGGTCTTCGTGGTCAGCGTCACCTCATGCGGGCCGGTCACCTCGGCATCGGTGATCTGGTCGAACTGGCTGAGCTGCGGGCTCTTGAAGGCCGGGCTGGTGATGCGCTTGACACTGAACGCCACATCCGCCGGCGTCAGCCTGGACCCGTCCTGGAACGCAATGCCGTCGCGGATGGTAAAGGCGATCTTGGTGTCCGACAGGTATTTCCAGGCGGTCGCGACCTGCGGGACGATCTTGCCGTTCACGTCGCGGGTCACGAGGTTGTCGAACACGTTGCGATAGACCGCATAGCTGTCCGGGTCCCATTGCACCTGCGGGTCGAGCGAGGCCGGGTCGCTCGCGAGATCGACCTGGAAATCGGCGCGATCGGCGCGCGCCGGCGTGGCGTGCAGCCCGGCGCCGAGCGTGGCGGCGAGCGCGGGGACAGCGAGACCGGAAAGGCGGCGGCGCGCGAGCATCGTGGTTCCTGTCGAGGGTGCCGGCGCGAGTGTGCCGCCCCGCCGGGGTGGTTGCCAAGGCAGCACGGGCGCGGCACCTCTGCGGGATGCAGTCCCCGATGATCGACGCCGCCTGGCGGCTCGCCTTCCGGCTCGGCCATCCGGTCATGCGGCAATGGTGGCGGCTGACCCGGCCGGATGCGCGCGGCGCCCATGTGGCGGTGTGGCTCGGCGGGGAGCTGCTCGTCGTCCGGCAATCCTATCGCCGCGGGCTTTCCCTGCCAGGGGGCGGGGTCAAGCGGGGCGAGCCGCCGGTGCGCGCGGCGCGGCGCGAGCTCGGGGAGGAGCTCGGGCTGACCGTGCGGGAGGACGCGCTCTCGCCGGTCGCCGAGCTCGACCTGCGCTGGGAGCATCGCCAGGACCGCGTCTCGATGTTCACGATGACGCTGACGGACATCCCGGCCCTGACGATCGACGACCGGGAGATCATCGCTGCCGATTTCATGACACCCGCCGCCATTTTGGCGGACCAGCCGGCACCCTATCTGCGGGCCTATCTTGAGGGGCTTGACCTCACCCCTGACCGATAACCGGATCGAGGGTCCAGGCATAGGCGGCGTTTCGCCGCGCCGCCGCCTGCATCTGGTCCGTCGCCACCGACGCCACGATCCTGGTGGCAGCCGGCGCGAGAGGCGCATTTTGCGCAACGACTGAAACCGGAATGGCGGCCCGGGCGGCGGCTTTATCCGCCGCGGTTCTGGCCGCCGGCGCGCCCGCCTCGAGCACCGGCTTGTTTTGCGGCGCCCCTTTTTGGGGTGCGGCGAGGCCGATGCTGGCCAGCGCCGAATGGACGATTTTGTCCGGATCGATACCGAGCGCCTCCTCCGCGACATCGGCCGCGGCGGTCATCACCAGCCCGACCGGACCGCCGGTCAGGCCGCTGAAGATCAAACCGCCGGCGATGCGCGCGCCCTCTGGAATGGTGTCGCCGGTCACGGCCCGGTAGATCATTCCGACCACCGGCACATATTGCAGCGGGTTCAGCATCGAGAGCACGTTGCCGAAGCCTGTCTCCGAGGCGGCGCCGCCGGTTTTGCTGGCACCCGCCGCCGCGTCCGCTCGCGCCGGAGCGGGCCCGGCGGCGCGCAATGCCGGGGATGGCATCGACAAGCCCAAGAAATCCCCTCCGCCCTCGCCCATGCCCCGCTCCCGTTCTCGCCGTGAGCGCCCGTGCGCCTCTCACGGAGCCTTGCAAAGCGCGTGCCGCTGCCGGTCTCCGCGACGCCTGATGCCGGACGGCGAGAAAGTGCTAGGCTGCGCGCCCCATGGACGATCAACCCGACACTTCGCGGCTCGCGAGCCTGATGGCGGATTCCACCCGGTCCCACGCGCTCGCCCGCGGCGTGCTCGCGCTCGCGCTCGCCATACTCGGCTTCTGGACGCTGCAGGGCTTCATCCGCGCCCTCGCCTGGGCGGTGGTGTTCGCGATCATCCTCTGGCCGCTCTATCTGCGGGCGGAGCGGCGCTGGCCGCCGGGCCGGCACAACGTGCTGCTGCCCTCGCTCTTCACCTGCGCGGTGGCGCTGGTCTTTCTGATCCCGCTCCTCCTCGTCGGCGCCCAGATCGGCCGAGACGCGCATGGCATCGTCGACTGGGTGCAGGACGTGCGGCAGAGCGGCCTGCCGGTGCCGGACGCGCTGAACCACCTGCCATTCGCCCAGCAGGAAGCGGTGGATTGGTGGCGCACCAACCTGGCCGATCCGGCCCGTACCCGGACCATGCTGACGCGCATCGACCGCGGCTCGCTGTTCAGCCTCAGCACGCATTTCGGCACGCAGCTGATCCATCGGGTGACGCTGTTCGTGTTCACCCTGCTCACGCTGTTCTTCCTGTTCCGCGACGGCCGCACGCTGACCCAGCAGATGCGCCGCGCCGGCACCCGCGTGTTCGGCCCGAGCGGGGAGCGGGTCGCGGCGCAGGTCGTCGCCTCCATTCACGGCACGGTGAACGGGCTCGTGCTGGTCGGCATCGGCGAGGGCGTGATCCTCGGCGTCGCCTACGCGGTGCTCGGCGTGCCCCACCCGACGATCTTCGGCGCCGCCACCGCGATCGCGGCGATCATCCCGTTCGGCGCGCCGCTGGCCTTCTGCCTCGCCGCCCTCCTGCTCGCGGCACAGAGCCACGTCGCGGGTGCGCTGATCGTGCTCGGCCTCGGCATGGTCGTCACCTTCGCCGCCGACCATTTCATCCGGCCGGTGCTGATCGGCGGCGCGACCAAGCTGCCCTTCCTCTGGGTGCTGCTCGGCATCCTCGGCGGCCTCGAGGCCTGGGGCCTGCTCGGGCTGTTTCTCGGCCCCGCCATCATGGCGGCCCTCATTCTGCTCTGGCGCGAATGGACCGCCGCAGCGGTCCGACCGGATGGGGTGCTGGTGATGACGCAGGACTAAGAGAGAAGGCCAGGGGCAGCGCTTCGCGCAAGGGAAGTGGTTGGACGGAGAAGCCGATGTGCTGCCGTGTCTGATTGCGCTTCGCGCGGAGCGCCGAATTGGGGTCTGGGGCCTTTCGGCCCCAGCGGGGTCCAGGGGCAGAGCCCTGGCCTTTCTCTCAAGCCTTCTTCACCCCCCAAAAACACGTATTCCCCGCATGCACGACGTTGGTGAGCGAAGTGCGCATCGCCGCCGGCAGGTAGTATTCGCCGAGCGGGATGAACGGCACCTCCTGGAAGGCGATCGACTGCATCTTGTCGCAGATCGCTTTTTGCGCCGCCCTGTCGGGCGCGGAGAACCATTGATCGCGCAGCGACTCGAGCGCCGGGCTGGTCGGCCAGCCGAACCAGCCGTTCTTGCCGTTGCCGCGCAGCGGGAAATTGCTCCCTGGGTTGGACAGGTTGATCCCGCCCCAGGACGTGCAGAAGGCGTTCCACCCACCTTCCGATGCCGGCTTGTCCAGGGCGCGCCGTCCGACGAGCGTGCCCCAATCCATGCTCTGGAAGTCGACGTTGAGGCCGATCTCCTGAAACACGCTCTGCGTCACCTGCGCCATCGGCACTAGCACCGCCTGATCGGATGGCGACATCAGCAAGACCTTCTCGCCCTTGTAGCCGCTTTCGGCGACAAGCTTCTTCGCGAGCGCGACGTCGCGCTCGCCGGTGAATACCCGCATGTCGGTGGTGCTCGCCATCGGCGTGTCGAGCGTGAACACGCCGACCGGCACCTTCATCATGCTGGTCTGGTCGCCGACCAGGGCGGTCATGTATTCGGTCTGGTCGATCGCCGGCAGGATCGCCTGGCGCAGCTTCGGGTTGTCGAAGGGCGGCTGCACATGGTTGAGCGCGAGCACGCTCGGCGCACCCAGCACGTCGATGTTGATGAGCTGCACGCCAGGCGATTTGCGCAGCATCGGCAGCAGATCGAACAGCGGCGATTCCACCCAGTCGACCTCGTTGCGCACCAGCGCGTTGGCGGCGCTCGAGAAATCCGGGTTAACGTGCCACTCCACCCGGTCCACATTCGCGACCTTGCCGCCTGACCAGTAGGAGGGCGGCTCCTGGCGCGGCACGTAGCGGTCGAATTTCGCGTAGGCCGCAAAGGAGCCGGAGACGCGCTCGTTCGGCAGGAAGCGGAACGGACCGCTGCCGACCGACTCCGTGATCTGCTTGAACGGATCGATTTCGGCCGAGCGCTGCGGCATGATCGGACAGATATCGGCGCCGCCGAGCGCGTAGGTCATCAGCGGGAACGGCTTGGTGAGCCGGATGGCGAACCGCTTGTCGTCGAGCGGCTTGATCTCCGCCGTCACGGTCATGAGCTGCTGGCCGAACCCCTTGCGCTTCGCCCAGCGCTGGATGGAGGCGACGCAGTCGATCGCGCGCACCGGCTCGCCGTCATGGAACAGCAGCCCGTCGCGCAGCGTGAAGGTCCAGGTCAGGTTGTCGCTGCTGATGTCGTGCCCGGCGACCATCTGGGGTTTCGGCGTCTGCGACTGGTCGATGCCGTAGAGCGTGTCATAGACCAGCATGCCGTGATTGAAGGCGACGGTCGCCGTCGTCCAGACCGGATCGATGCTGGAGAGATCGGCCTGGGGAACGAAGCGAATAACGCTCGTCGTCGCCCCCAATGAGGGCCGGGCAAGGCCGGAGGCGGCGATCGCCGCACCCCCGGCAATGAAGCTCCTGCGTCGCATAGCGCCCGCTCCCTGCATATCTCCGTCGCGGAATTTGCATGGGAGTCACGATCGCGTCCAGCCCGTTGCGCGGGTCAGGCGAGGGAGATCGGCCGGCCGGCCCGCGCGCTCTGCGCCACCGCCGCCAGAACCCCGACCGTCGTCACCCCGAGACGCAGATCGCATTCGTGCCGGGTCTCGCCGCTTTCCGCCATGCGGATCAGCGCGGTCGCGGCCTGGGCCAGGGCGGCCGCACGCTGGATCGGCGTCTCCGGCAGCAGCAGTTCGCGGTCCGGGGAGACGAAGCGGTAGCGGTTCGACGCGTCTGCCGCCGGCGCGCGCAGGCTCACCGACACCTCCGCCGTCCCGCCATGCGCGTGCCGGGTGGTGAATGCCTGCACCCCGTCCGTCTCCGGCTGGCCGGTCACCTCGTGGACCGGTCCGAGCAGCGGGATCAGCGCGGACAAGGCGTGCGGCCCGACATCCCAGAGTGCGGCTTCGTTCTCGTGCCGCCAGGCCGAATTGAGGTAGGGCGTCGCGGTCGTCAGCGTCGGCTGATGCACGCGGATGGCGGCGCCGGTCCATCCCCGGCCACGTTCCGCCTCGATCAGCGCCTCGAATTCCGGGATGAAGCGGCGGGTGAAGAAGACGAGGCCGGCGCTGCGATGGGCGGCCAATGCGTCGGCGATCGCCTGCGCCGCGGCGCGATCGCGCGTGACCGGCTTCTCGAGCAGCAGGTGCTTGCCCGCTTTGGCCGCCTGCAACGCGAGCCCCGCCTGCACCGTCGGCGGCACCGCCATGGTCAAGGCGTCCACCGCGTCGAGCATCTCCTCGAAACTTGAGAAGGCGCGGACGCCGTGCGCCGCCGCCATCGCCTCGGCCGGCTCCGGGGTTCGTCCCCACACGCCCATCACCTCGGCGCCTGGCGTGGCCAGCAGGCCCGGCAGATGCACGTCGCGCGCCCAGAAGGCGGTCCCGACCACGCCGAAACGGAGAGCCATGGGCGGAATTCCTCTCAGTTGCTGAGGCAAGTCTGCACCGGCTTGCGGCGGAACCCAAAACCCCCGCTAGATTGCTGCAAAACCATGACCCAAACCATGAGGGGAGACGCGGATGTCGGAGGCGGAGGCAAAGGGCGCGATCGCGGCCGGCGCCGTGGGTGTCGGGCGGGTGAAGCGCATCGGACGCGCCCGTCCCTCGGGCAGCCTCGCGCACGTCCTCTCGCTCGACGATCTGGAGATCCGGGCGCGCAAGCACCTGCCCCGGCCGATCTTCGGCTTCGTCGCCGGCGGGGCCGAGACCAATTCCTCGCTGCAGGCGAGCCGGAGCGCATTCGCCAACTACCGGCTGGTGCCGCGCGTGCTTGTCGACACCACGGGGCGCAGCCTGGCCACCGATCTCCTCGGCCGGCGCTACGCCGCCCCGTTCGGCATTCCGCCGATGGGCGCGAGCGCGCTGGCCGCCTATCGCGGCGACATCGTGCTGGCGCGCGCCGCCGCCGCGCTCGACATCCCGTTCATCCTGAGCGCCTCCTCGCTGATCCGCATGGAGGATGTGGCGCCGGCCAACCGCGCCGGCTGGTTCCAGGCCTATCTGCCGGGCGAGCCGCCGCGCATCGAGGCGCTGGTGGATCGCGTCGCCGCCGCCGGGTTCGGCACCTTCGTGCTCACGGTGGATCTGCCGGTCGGCGGCAACCGCGAGAACAATGTCCGCAACGGCTTCAGCATGCCGCTGCGGCCGACGCCGCGCCTGGCCTGGGACGGGATCACCCGGCCGCGCTGGCTGCTCGGCACCGCCGCGCGCACGCTGATGCGCCACGGCATGCCGCATTTCGAGAATGCGGACGCGACGCGCGGGCCGCCGATCCTGTCGCGCGATCTGGAGCGCGCGGTCGGCCGGCGCGAGGGACTGAGCTGGGAGCATGTCGCGCTGATCCGCCGGCGCTGGCAGGGGCATTTCGTGCTGAAGGGGATTCTCTCGCCCGAGGATGCGCGCATCGCGCGGGAGAGCGGGGTCGATGCGATCGTCGTGTCCAACCATGGTGGCCGCCAGCTCGACAGCACGATCGCGCCGCTGCACGCGCTGCCGGCGATCGCCGAGGCGGCCCGCGGCATCGCGATCATTCTCGACGGCGGTATCCGCCGCGGCACGGATGTGCTGAAGGCGCTCGCGCTCGGCGCGCATTTCGTCTTTGTCGGACGCCCGTTCCTCTACGCCGCCTCGCTCGCCGGCGAGGCCGGCGTGCGGCATGCCGCGGCGATCCTGTCCGCCGAGATCGACCGCGACATGGTGCTTCTCGGCATCAACCGGCCGAGCGAGATGAACCCCGCCTTGCTGAGCGTCGCGCCGAACTAGCGACCGTTCTCTTACTCAGACAAGTGCGGCCTGGCGGGCGCGCTGGCGGGTCAGCCGGGCGGCATAGCGAGGCGGCGCGGCGGGTGCTGTGGAGGCACGCACCACGAGGTCCAGCGCCAAGGCTATACGAAGCGGCGGCAACACCGCCTTGGCATCGGCGAGGCGCATGGCGAGGCAACGCACCATCAGCTCGCCCGCCGCTTCCTGCGGCATCCGCATCGTCGTGAGCTGCGGGGCGAGCTGCGTCGCACAGGCGAAATCATTGAACCCGGCGACGGAAACATCCTCCGGCACCTTGATGCCGAGGCGCAGCAATTCGGAAATCACGGTGATCGCCATCCCGTCATGCGCGCAGAACAGAGCGCTTGGCAGAAAGCCGCTCGCGAGCGTCGCAAGAAACGCGGCGCGAAACCCGTCCGGCTCCGCGAAGCCGAGCTCGCGCAGCATGCACGGTCCCGCATCCGCCATGCCGTCGCGCAAGCCGCGCAACCGCTCGCCGCGTCCGGAAAGCCCGGCCTCGCCGCGCACGAAACCGATCGTGCGATGCCCGAGCGATGCGAGATGCCGCCCGATGGCGATCCCCCCCGCCCAGTCATCGCCCACCACCCGGTCGACCCGCGTCAGCGGATCGCCATAGCCGCCGCAGACCACCGGCGGGCCAAGGCGGAGCGCGTGCTGCAAAAGCTGTTCCGGCCGGTTCAGCGCGAGCAGGACACCGACGATGTCGGGCTCGAGCGAGGCGGAGGCGGCGAATTGCGGGGCGAGGCGGCTGGTGATCGTCAGGCCGCGCCGCGCCGCCTCCCGCTCGGCGCCATGCAGCATGTTGATGGTGAGCTCGCTGCCGAACGGGTCCTGATCCTGCATCACGAACAGCACGCGCCGCGTGCCGGTCGCGGCCACGCGATAGCCGAGCCGCGTCGCCGCCCGCACCACCCGCGCGCGGGTTTCCTCGCCCACCCCGGATTTCCCCGAGAGCGCCCGCGAGACGGAGAATTTCGAGAGTCCGGTCTCGCGGGCGATCCGCTCGATGGTGACACGCTGGCGCGGCATTTCGTTAGGCCTTCGTTAGGCAGTTGTTTTGCGCCGCGGCATCGGTTTTTGTCAATCGGTCTCGCGTGAAGCGCTTGCGCCACCGGTTCGGCCTTGCTAACGCTTTCATCAACGAACGCCAAGATAAAGGGAAGCGTTAGGGATGCAGCCGTTCGGCCCGCACAGCCGGTTTCTGCCGCGATGAGCCGCCACATCGTCGCCACCCTGGACGAGATGCCGCCCGGCTCGCGCAAGCTGGTCAGCGTGCGGGGCCGGCCGATCGCGATCTTCAACGTCGATGGCGGGTTCTACGGCATCTTCAACGCCTGCCCGCATCAGGGCGGCAATCTCTGCGCCGGCCATCTCGTGGGGCTCGCTTTGTCGGACGAGCCGGGCACCTACCGCGTCATCCGCAAGGGCGAGATGCTGCGCTGCCCCTGGCATGGCTGGGAATTCGACATCCGCACCGGGCAATCCTGGTGCGACCCGGACACCATCCGCACGCGCAGCTACAAGGTCGAGGTCGAGCCGGGCGAGGTTCTCGCGAAAGGCCCTTACGTCGCCGAGACCTTTCCGGTCTCCGTCGAGCAGAATTACGTCGTGCTCGAGATGTAGGGGCGGATCGTGAGCCAGCAGACCGGCCTGACCGGCAGCCTCACCGGCCGCGTTCCGAGCGGCGGCGTTCCCAGGGAGCGGCAGGCGGGGCGGCCGGGGCTGGGCTTCATCCTGCTCGACCGGCATTTCGCGGTGCTCGCGGTCTCGCCCGCGATGATCGTCTCACTGCTCGTGTTCGGCCTGCCGCTGCTCTTCTCGCTGCTGATCAGCCTGCAGGGCTGGTCGATCGAGCAGAGCCTGCTCGGCGGCAAATTCGTCGGGGCGGATAATTACGTCGACCTGTTCTCCGACCCCGCCTTCACCGGCAGCGTGGTGCGCACGCTCATCTACACGGTGGCGACGGTCGCGGCGGAGCTCGGGCTCGGCCTCGGCATCGCGCTGCTGCTCAATCTAGACCTGCCGTTCATCGGCTTCTTCCGCACCGCGCTGATCGTGCCGATGATGATGACGCCGATCGTCGCCGCGCTCTGCTGGAAGATCCTGCTCGACCCGCAATACGGCATCATCGACTACCTGATCGGCAGCCCGATCGTGTGGCTCGGCCATCCGCTGCTCGCGATGATCTCGGTCGCCGGGGTGAATGTCTGGCAGAACGCCCCCTATGTGGCGATCCTGCTGCTCGCCGGGCTGCGCTCGCTGCCGAGCGAACCCACGGAGGCCGCGGCGATCGATGGCGCCAGCCGCTGGCAGAGCTTCGTGCATGTCACGCTGCCGCTGCTGAAACCCTACATCGTCGTCGCCTTGCTGCTGCGCGCGATCTTCGAGTTCCGCTCCTTCGACAATGTCTACGTGATGACGAGCGGCGGCCCGGCGGACGCCACGACGCTGCTCTCCATCTACACCTATGTCACCTCGTTCATGAGCTTCGACATGAGCCTGGCGGCGGCATCGTCCTGGGTGATGCTGCTGATGGCGCTCGCCATCTGCACAATCTTCTTCCTGATGATCCGCAAGAGGGACGCAAATTGATCCGCGGCCTCGGCCTCACGCGGCGGCAACGCCTGGCGGTCGCGATCGGCAGCTATATCGCGCTTGGCCTGCTTTTGGTGGTGTTCCTGCTGCCGCTCGTCTGGATCCTCGGCATCTCGTTCAAGACGCGCATCCAGACCTTCACCTCGCCGCCTTTGCTGATCTGGACACCGACCTTGCGCAACTACATCGCGGTGTTCACGCAAGGCTCCTTCGTCTCCGCCTTCATCAACAGCATGCTGGTCTCCGCCGGCGCGGTCGGACTGTCGCTGGTGGTCGGGGTGCCGGCGGCCTACGCCTTCGCGCGGATCAAATTCCGCGGCAGGACGCTGTTCTTCTTCTCGCTGCTGATCATGCGGATGCTGCCGCCGATCGCGGTGCTGATCCCGCTCTACGCGTTGTTCAACAAGGCCGGGCTGGTGAACACGCGCACCGGGCTGGTGATCGCCTACACCACGTTCAGCCTGCCGCTGATCGTGTGGATCATGCGCGGCTTCTTCGAGGACATGCCGCACGAACTCGAGGAGGCGGCGCGGGTCGATGGGGCGACGCGCGGCGGCGCTTTCTTCCGCGTGCTGCTGCCACTGGCCCGGCCGGGGCTGGTCGCGGCCGCGATCCTGTCGCTGCTGCTGGCCTGGAACGACTTCCTGTTCGCGGCGGTGCTGACGAGCGATTCGACACGCACGCTGCCGGTCCTGCTCGCCGGCTACGCCGGAGCGGAGACCGGCGTCGAATGGGGACAGGTCGCGGCCTCGGGCGTGCTCGTGGTGCTGCCGGTCATCATCTTCTCCTTCATCGTGCAGCGCCATCTGGTCGCCGGGCTTTCGTCGGGGGCGGTGAAATGATCAACCGGAGAACCCTGCTCGCGACTGGCGGGACGCTCGCCGCCGGCCTCGCGCGCCCGGCGCTGGGGGCGCCAAAGCCCGAGAAACTCACCTTCCTGATCGACAACGCGCCCTGGCACGACACGATGACGAAGGCGGCGGCGCCAGAATTCGAAAAGCAGACCGGCATCCATGTCGATTTCACCGTCCTGCCCGACGATGCGCTGATCGCGCGTCTAAAGGCGGAGCTCAGCGCCGGTTCCAGCAACACCGACATCACGCAGTTCGGCACGAGCTGGGTGAGCTGGATCTCGCCGCATATGGCGGACATGGCGGAGCTCATCGCGAATTCGAGCGGCACCTACGCCCAGAATTTCGCCTGGGACGACATCCCGCCGAGCGTCCGCCAGATCGGCACCTATAACGGCAAGCTCTGCGGCATTCCCTATCGCACCACGATGGCGGTGCTGCACTACCAGCCGGCGGTGCTGCAGGAAGCCGGGATCGGCAAGCCTCCCGCGACCTTCGCGGAGTTGCAGGCGGCCGCGATCGCGGTAACGAAGGCGGGCGGCGGCAAGCGCTTCGGGCTCGGCTTCTGCATGCGCGAGGGGCCAGCGATGACCGACCAGTGGGCCACCTTCCTCTATTCCAATGGCGGCCGGTTCTACGATCCGACCACGCACGAGATCTTCGTCAACCAGCCGCCCGGCGTCGAGGCGCTGCAATTCTACGGCGACCTGCTCACCAGGTACAAGGTGGTGCCGCCGGACGCCACGACCTGGGAATGGGACGAGATCATCGCCAACGGCCAGAACGACCGCTACGGCATGACGATCACCCTGGCGCCCTCCGGCACCATGCTGAACGACCCGGCCGTGTCGAGGACCGGCGGAAAATGGGCCTGGGCGCTGGCGCCCGGCGGCCATACGCCCGATCAGAGCCGCACCTTCCAATCCGGCTGGAGCATCGGCGTGCCGAAATATTCCAAGAACAAGGATTGGGCCTTCGCCTTCACGCAATTCGTCTGCAACCGCGCCTGGTCGCTGGAATCGATGAAGACGGGGAATTGCACCTCGCGCGTCTCGGTGCTCACCGACCCGCAGGTCGCGGCGCAATTCGGCTGGGCGCCGGTGGCCGCCGCGGCGCTGAAGACCGCCTATACCAGCCCGCAGGACCCGCTCTACGGCGCCTGCGAGCTTGCGATCCGCACCGGCATCTCGCGCGTGCTGCTCGGGCAGACGGATGCGAAATCGGCGCTCGATTCCGTCGCCGCCAACTGGCGCCGCATCATGCGCCGCGGCGCGACACTGTAAGGAAGGACCGGCCCATGCCTCGTGCCGTCAGCGGCGCCATCGATTGCGACGTCCATCCCGGCGTGCCGACCATCAAGGTCCTGCTGCCCTATATGAGCGATTTCTGGCAGGAAACCTTCGTCGCCCGCGGGCTGGACGGGTTCGCGCAAGGCGGGTTTCCGCTCAACGCGCCGATCACCTGCCGCGAGGATTGGAAGGTGGAGGGGCAGCGCCCCGGCACCGATTTCGCGCAGTTCCAGCGCCAGGCGCTCGACGCGTTCGGATCGAAGCTCGCCATCTGCAACACGATCTATGGCGGCGCGGTCGCGGTGAGCGAGACGATGGGCGCGGCACTCTGCACCGCGGTCAATGACTGGATCGCCGAGGAATGGCTTTCGCGCGACAAGCGCTTGCGCGCCTCGATCGTGGTGCCGGCGCAGAGCCCGCATCTCGCGGTCGAGGAGATCGAGCGGCGCGCCGGCGATCATCGCTTCGTGCAGATCCTGCTGCCGGTCGGGCTCGAGATGATGCTCGGCCGCCGCTATTACTGGCCGCTCTACGAGGCGGCGCAGCGCCACAACCTGCCGATCGGCCTGCATGCCGGATCGATGTATCGCTACGCGCCGACCTCGACCGGCTGGCCGACCCACTACCTGCAGGACTACATCAGCAACACCCATGCCTTCGAGAGCCAGCTTCTGTCCCTGGTGCACGAGGGCGTGCTCGGCAAATTCCCCGATCTCACTTTCGTCTTTCTTGAATCGGGCGTAACCTGGCTTCCAGGCCTAATCTGGCGCGCGGTGAAGACGTGGCGCGGGGTGCGGGGCGAGATTCCCTGGGTGAAGGAATCGCCGGCCGAGCAAATCCGCCGGCAGATCCGCCTGACCGCCCAGCCGATCGATGCGCCGCCCGACCCGGCCGATCTCGAACGCGTGATCGACCAGATCGGCTCCGACGACATGCTATTGTTCGCGACCGACTACCCGCACTGGCAGTTCGACGGAAACACGCCTCTGCCCGACGGAATTCCCGACCGCCTGATGGAAAAGTTGACGATCGGCAACGCGCTTGCCACCTATCCTCGATTGAAGGAAACCGTGCAATGAGCCTCACCCTCGAAAGAACGGAGCGCCCGGCCCGTGCCGAGACACGGCTCCGCATCATCGACTCCGACATCCACCCGTCCCTCGCCTCGCCCGACGCGTTGCATCCCTGGCTGTCCGCTCATTGGCGTGAGCATCTGATGCAATACGGCACGCGCCCGCACGGCGTCTATGCGGGCAAAGGCACCTATCCGCGTTTCACGCCGAACACCGCGCGGCGCGATGCTGGCCGCCGAACGGCCAGCCGCCGGGTTCCGATCTCGCCTTTCTGCAGAAGCAGCATCTGGATGCGTACGATATCGAGGTCGGCATTCTCGAGCCGCTGATCGACGCCAACACGCCGCGCAACCTTGAATTCTGCGCGGCGATGGTCACGGCGGCGAATGAGTGGCAGCTCGACGTGTTCGCGAGCCAGGAGAAACGGCTGAAGGCCTCCATCCTGATCGCCGCGGATGATGCGGACGCGGCGGTGGCCGAGATCGCACGGCGATCGACGGATTCCCGCTTCGCGCAGATCCAGCTCGGCTCCCGCTCGCTCGAGCCGATCGGGCGCAAGCGCTACTGGCCGATCTTCGCGGCGGCGCAGGACGCCAACATGCCGATCGGCTTCCATATCGGCGGCCCTTCGGCCTACGCGCCCTCCCCCAGCGGCTGGCCCTCCTTCTATGCGGAAGATCATCACGTGCTGATCCACAGCATGCAGGCGCAGGTCGCCAGCATGATCCTGGAAGGCGTGTTCGAGCATTTCCCGCGGCTGCGCGTGGTGATGATCGAAGGCGGTTTCGGCTGGGCGCCCTCCCTCGCCTGGCGGCTCGACGCGCATTGGGCGAAGATGCGGAACGAGACGCCGCATGTGAAGATGAAGCCCTCGGAATACATGCGCCGCAACGTGTGGTTTTCGACGCAACCCGTCGAGGAGCCCGAGAAGCCCGAGGATCTCCGCCGGATCTGCGAGTGGATCGGCTGGGACCGTCTGCTCTACGCGTCGGATTATCCGCACTGGGATTTCGACGATCCGTTCCGCGCTTTCCCGATCCCGATGTCGGAGACCGAGAAGCGGATGATGTTCCACGACAACGCGGTCGCGTTCTACCAGCTCAAGGACTGACGGCGTTCATCCGAGCCACCGACGCACCGCCTTCTTCAGGAAGGCGGTGTCTTCGGGGATAACGGACGGGCTGCCGGCGCGGTGGCCCCAGATGCTCGGGATCGGCAGCAGCTCGCCCTGCTTCAGATGCGGCAATTCGGCCGCATTGTCGGCGACGCGGAAATAGAGGTCGGTCTCGCTCGGCATCAGCAGCACGCGCGCCCGGATCGCTTCCAGCGCGCGAGGGAGATTGCCGCCGTAGAGATCATTCGCGCTGATATCGCCGTTGTACCAGGTGACGAGCTGGGCGTAGCAATTGGCGGCGCGCTTGTCGTCGTAGCGGGCTTCCCAATCGGTGCGCAGAAAGGTGTCGAGATCCGGCGCGCCCAATGCCGTGATGTGCAGGTTCTCGCGATAGAAATCCTGGCTCAGCGCCCAGGCAGCGTAGATGTGCGCGAACGCGCGCAGCGCGGCGCGCGGCTCGGCGCCGAACCGGCCGCCGCCGACATGCTCGGGCGCCGCCTCCAGGGTTCGCATCAGGCCGGAGAGAAACACCTTGTTATGCGTCGCGGTCCGCGCGCTGCCGCACACCACGATGGCGTTGTCCACCGCCTCGGGAAACGCCGCCGCCCAATGATAGGCCTGTTGCGCGCCCATCGAGAATCCATACACCGCATGCACGCGCGCGATGCCGAACCGCTCGGCGAGCAGCCTGTGCTGGGCGTGCACATTGTCCCAGGAGGTGACGGTCGCGGGGAAACCCGGCGTGGTCGCGGCGCTCGAGGACAGCCCGTTCGAGAACATGTCGGGAATGACGATGAACCAGCGCGTCGGGTCGAGAATACCGTCCGGCCCGATCAGCCATTCGAGATCGCGATGCTGCGCGCCATAGCTGCACGGGTAGACGACGACATTGTCCTTCGCCTGCGAAAGCGTGCCATGGGTTTTCCAGACCAGCCGCGCGTCACGGATGACGCCGCCGCGCTGCACCTCGAGATCACCGAGACGGAATTCGCCCTCCTGCTGCGGCCAGCTCATGCGTACCTCCTTGTCAGCACGGAACGAGGCGGATCGGCCGCGTCAGTGTCCGCCGGGATCGATCACCGGCTGCTTCGAGCCGATCAGCAGCGTCACCGGCACATCGGCATCCGGCGTGGCGCCGGGGACTGGGGGAATATGCGCGTTGGTCACCGCGATGCCCGCGGCCTTCAGGGCGTCGGCCGCCGTCGCGGTCTCGGGACGCCCGTTATTTTCCAGCCACACGCCGAAATAGAGCGTGTCGGGATAATTCGCTGGATGCGGTGTCACCGTCCAATGCGCGGCCTGGAAGATGCGGCCGATCTGGCGGGCGAAATACATCGCCTCGGGGTCATTGGCGATGTAGTCGAGCGTCACGCTTGCGGGCTTGCCTGCCAGGACATCGCCCATCGCCTTGGCCACCGGCCGCGGCAGATCGCGCCATGCCACGAGGGATTCGATCTCGTTGCGACGCGCCCTCTCCTGCTGCAATCGCAGGCGGAGTTGGGCGGTCTGCGCTTCGAGCTTCGCGGTGTCGTTCCGCGCCGTTGCCGCCTCGGCGTTGGCGCGCGCGGTCGCGGCGGCAGATTGCGCGGTGATGCGTTCCAGCGCGAGCGTGTCGCGCCGCTGCTCGGCGAGATCGGCGCGACGGAGCGTCACCGCGAACACGATGGTCACCAGAAGCAGCACGATCAGCGCGCCTCCCGCATAGGGCCGCCAATCCCTCATCTGTTCGTCAGGCATGGCTTCCCTCGGTTCCTGCGGGATGACGATATCATCAACGCCGCCGGCGTTTGATCGCTGCTCGGAGGTCCGGGGAGCGCCTCGCCCGGCGCATGCCCCGATCTGGCCGGCACGTCAACCCAGACATGGCCGGATTCGGGGAGTCTCTGCCAGGGGACCGCCCGGGCCGGCGCGGCGCAGGCCGAGCGCGGTGAAGCCGGAAGGCGAGCGATCGTCCCAGTCGCGGATGAAGCCGAATTTGCCCGGCACTCGCACGGGAATGGCATCCGTCGCGTATCCTCGGCTGCGTCCGACCTTCTAACGCATTCCCGCGCCGCTTGCGGAATCATCCCGCAAAGGGCCGCTTGATCGACGGCTTCGGCCAGCGACGATGCAGCCAGAGCCAGGCACCCGGCTCGTCCCGGATCCAGCGCTCCAGGGTCGCGTTCATCGCGAGCGAGATGGCGTAGGTGTCGACGATCTTGTCGCCGGTGCGCCTTACCGCCATCGGCGGCTCGCAGATCATGCGGAAGCGAGCCGAGCCGAGCCGCACCACCCGGACGGGAATGATCGGGATGTCGAAGCGGAGCGCGAACTGGGCGAGCGCGGGCGCGGTCATTGCGGTCCGCCCGAAGAAGGGCACCGCGATCCCGTCATTCATCTTCTGATCGGTCAGCAACCCGAGCGAGCCGCCGGCGCGCAGATGCGCAAAGGCGAGCCTGGCGCCATGCGCCCCCTTCGCGAACATGGTGACGTGCCGGTCGAGCGCGTTCTGCCGCATGGACTGGATGATGGCGTTGACCGGCACGTTCGACGACGCGCGGTAGAAACCCGACACCGGCACGCCGAGCGCCGTCGCGATCGGCAGGATCATCTCCCAATTGCCGAAATGGCCGGAGAAGAACAGCGCCTGCGCGCCCGCATGCCGCAGCCCGGCGATCCAGGCCTCTCCCTCGATCTCCCAGCCCGGCCCTTCGCGCGAGCGGCCGAGTGCCGCGAGATGCGGCAGTTCCGCGGAGGTGCGGCCGAGATTGTCCCAGACCGCGCGGATGATCTTTGCCCGTTCCGCGACGCACAGCGCCGGCAGCGCCTGTTGAAGATTGGCATCGGCAACGCGCGAGACCGACAGGCGCGGCCCGACGGTGCGCGCGACCCATCCGCCGAGATCGGAGGAGGCAACCGGTCCGAGACATCGGAGGGCGCCGATGGCCCCGTTGAGTGCCGTCGCCTGGATCCGGTGCATGATCGTGCTCAACGCGACCGCTCGCAGCGCAGCCATGGGCCATATAGCGGCGCAGAGCGGCGCGCCGGCAATGATTATCTTGTGTTAATTCTGCCTGCACGCGCGCCCGGCGTGGAAACGCGGCGCTTCAGGGGAGTTGCGACGTCCGGCCGGAGTTTTTGGCGCGAGCAAGGCACGTTCCATAATGCGACCATCTTTATCGGCGAAGACTGTGAGCTCTCCACGAGCACGGTCGGTCCCGGAGTCAACGCAGGGGCCATCCAGACCGACGCCTCAATCAATCTCACCGACAAGCGTGCCGTGAATGTAGACGATCAGGAGCAAAGCACTGTCTTACATAGTTGCTGACATCCGGGACAACGGCTGATGGGCCTGCGGGGTGAAGCCGTTTGCTGCAGGCTGGCGGCTCTGATCCTGATCACGGCGTCAGGGGGATGCGCCACGATACCCCGGCCGGATTCTCATGCCGAAGCCCGCCGGCCGGCCCATCCGGTTGTTCACGCACGCAAGTCCAGGGCGGCCCCCGGAACAAGCGAAATGAGGATGGCCGAGAAGACATTGCTCGACGGTGGTCCGAACGCCTTCGCATCAGCCGCAGGCCTTTATGAAGTCGCGGCGAAGAAGGGGAACCCGGTCGCGGCCTTCGACCTCGGCTATTTTTACGAAAATGGCCTCGGCGTCGGGAAGGATCCGGCCCAGGCTCGGCATTGGTTCAGCGAAGCCGCCAAATTGAGCACTGATCCGAAACTCAGGAGCATGGCGACCAAAAGTGCCGACACCACTGAAAATGACGGCCCGTCATAGTGCCTGCCTGCAGCGGGCCGCACGGCCTGATGCCGGGCGGTTTGATGACCCGGCAATGGAGCCGCTCCTATTCGATCGCGACGCTTAGAAACTATGCTGACGGCGGAACCCGCCAGATAAAGCGGCGGAAGCAGCGATCAGCAAGGCGCCAGATGAGCAAGGCGCCAAGGGAGAGAGGCCGATGGCATTGGTTTTCTGGAAGGGCCACAGGAGCGGCGACTGGAGCTCCGCGGCGAACTGGTCGGGGAACCGCGAGCCCGGACCGGCCGACAGGGTGCTGATCGCCACCGCGAAGCCGCAGACGATCACGGTGTCCTCGAACGTTCCCGGGGCGTCCATCCTGGCCGTGGCGGCCGACGACACGCTGGCCATCACGGCCGGCGAGCTCCGCGTCGGCGGGGCTGCCCTGATCGCGGGCGCGATCAAGCAGAGCGGCGGCACGCTGAGCGTCGGGCCACATTCGATGTTCACCGGAAACGTGGATCAGACCGGCGGCACCCTCGCGATCCGCAGCGGCGTCCTCTCCCTCGACGGCACGAACACGTTCGGCGGCACATTTGCAGGGTCAGGGACAATCGACATTCTTGGGGGGTCTGACACGCTGACGGGCCAACTGGTTTACCCCAATGTCGCCCTCAAAATCGCGAGCCCGGCGACATTGATCGTCGACACTGTCTCTGATTTTGCCAGCATAGTGAATGCGGGAACCATCGAGGTTATGTCGGGCGCGGTAATCGAGACAAACGAGAGTGGTATCCTCGGTGGCACGATCGAAGGAGATGGCACCCTCAACATATCGGATGCTGTGCTTCGGCCAAGCCTTTCCCTCGAGGTTGCCACATGGGACGTCTTGAACTCGGGCACTGGCAGCATTGCTCTCGAGAGCAGCCTCACTTTCGGCGGTACGCTACTGGCGCACGTAGGGACGTTCGCCCTAGGGGGCTACAATCTAACGTTAACCGGGAATACGCTTTTTGCCTGGGTGATGCCGCCTCAAAGCCCTGGAGTGCCACAAGCCGAGAACGCGATCACGGGTGCCGGCACACTGACGCTCGCCGGCACAGCGACGATCTACAGCTTGACGGTGGGCAACCTCGTTAATGCCAACTCTGTGACCGAGGAGGACTACCGAGGCGGACAAGGTGTCACGGTCGGAACCCTTGTCAATCAAACTGGCGCGACTTGGGGCATGCGAGCCAGCGATCTCGACGATCAGCAACCGATCCTCTACGCCAACACGGTCGATAATCTAGGAACAATTACGTCGTACACGGTGCCTCCCTACTTCGGGAATAGTCCCGACGGCAGCGCCATCGGTGGCGCGGTGATCAATGAGGGGCTTATTCAGGCCACCAGCGGGACACTCACGTTTCTTGGTTCAGTATCCGGTGCTGGCACGCTTGCCCTTGGCACGGGAACCACGATGAATTTCTCTGCCGGTGTGGGCGCTGGCCAGACGGCATTGCTCGGCGCCGGCACGACTCTCGGGGTGAACGCGGTGGACGGCTTCGGTGCAACGATCACGGACTTCGCCGCGGCCGACATCATCGGGTTGAACGGGATGGCCTTCAGCGCCGGCTCGACCGAGAGCTTCGACCAATCAACCGACAGGTTGACGGTCAGCAACGGCTCGGTGAGCACCACGTTGCGATTCGCCGGCAGCTATAGCGCCGGCAATTTCGCGCTGGGGAGCGGCAACGGCGGCAACACGCTGGTGACCTATCATCCGTGAGCGGCGCGGTGCGGCCTGATCAAGCCCCACCACCGCCGACTCGCCGCTCACTGGCCGGTGATCCGCACGAGCTGGATGTTCGGCCCAGCCGTTACTCGATCGACCACCCCGCGACCGCGGCAATCTGCGCGTCGTGCTCCCGCGCAGCGTCAGGACTGGAAGTTCACCCCCGTGTCGCCTGTGCTGTTGGCCGATAGAGCGAAGTTGCTGGCGCTGTAGCTGCCGGAAAACTGTAGCATAGTAGCCGCCGCTCCGTTGGTGACCGTGAGCTGATCGTTTGACGGATTGAAGCTCTCTGTCGAGCCGCTTCCATAAGCCATTCCGTTGAGACCGATCACGTCGCCGGCGCCGAAGCCTGAGATGGTCGCACCGAACACATCCTGCGCATTGAAGCCGAGCGTGGCATTGCTGGTGAAGAGCGCCGTCTCTAGCGAGCCCACGCTCCCGAGGAACAACATTGACGCGCCCGACGACACGGCGAGCGTGCCGTCGCCTATCACGCCGCCAAGCGCGAGTGTTCCATCCGCCGCCTGCACAAGCCCGCTGTTGACCATCGGCGACCCCCCGATGCTGCTCGCACCGTGCCCGATGATCGTGCCGGCGTTGTTCACCGTGTCTACATCGAGCCCCGCCGAGTCGAGCGTCCACACCGCTCCATCCTGATTGACGGCCGATCCTCCGAAAACCGCCGCGGGCGCAAAACCCGCCGCGATCGTCACGGAGCCGGCGTTAACGATCGTCGCGGAAGAGGGCAAGTAGCCGATGCTGGCGGTGCCGGCGAGCGTGAGCGTGCCGCCACCGGTAAGCTCGTTGTTCGGGCTGGTCGGCCCTCCGTAGTCGCCGATCTGTACATTGCCCGACAGCGTCAGGTTGTGATCGTCCAGCGCGATCTCGGCCACCTCCATGTTGAATGCGCCGGCATAGCTTGCGTTTGCTCCCAGCGAAAGATGCGCCAGGGCGCCGCCGATGGAGCCGCCCAGGCCGAATAGGTCGAAGGTGGAGACGCGCAGCGAAAGGCCGGGCTGCAACACCGCATTGAATGCCTGCAGGGTTCCACCGCCTTCGATGGTGCCGCCCAATGCTGAACCCGTGCTGACGCCACCCGCCCCGAGGACCTTGCCGGAGGCAACATCAATGGTGCCGCTATTCTCCAGGAAGGTCCCGACGTTGCTGTCGACCGTAAGAAGGGCGTTCCTACCGACCTGCAGCTCCTGCACGTTAAGCGTGGCTCCGGCCGCAAGCGTGTCAGAGCCACCGGTCAGGTCAAGCGTGCCTATCCCGCCGATTGTCCCAGCAAATGTGTCGGTACCGGCTAGCCGAATCTCACCGCCGGTGATGCGGAGCGTGCCGCCGGTCTGGTCGACATTGCCGGTGATGCTGGAATGCGGCCCGACGCTCAGCGTGCCGTCGCTCTGATCCAGCGCTCCTACGATCAGAGCCGAGCCGCTGATGGCGAGATCGCCGGTGGTGACGTTCAGCGTGTCATCGGACGCGAGCAGCAGGCGAGAAGCGCCGGGCGTGTCCGTCGAGACGGTGATTGTCTGCGGCTTCGCAGTGGCGATCAGCACCAAGTCGTTTGGTCCGGGCTCGCGGTTCCCCGACCATTTCGCCGCGGAACTCCAGTCGCCGCTCTTGTGGCTCTTCCAGAAACCCAAGGCCATCGCTTCTCTCCCTGGCACCTTGCTCATCGCTGCTTCCGCCGCCTTGTCTGGCGGGTTCGCCCGTCAGCTTAGGTTCCGAAGCGTCGCGAGGGAAAGGCTCGCATCCTGTTTTCAGGACGATGAGGTGGAGCGATCGAGCAGCGGGCGGAGAAGGAATGACCAGTTAATCGAGATCCTCTCCCCCGCTCGGCAAGGAGTTTTCGCGCCAGATCGACGGGAAAATCCCTCGCGCGGGTGGTGGTGCTTCGTCCTAGACTCTCGCCAAGTGCCACTCCTAAGCTCGTTCCGGCATCGAAAGCCGCGCGGAACGGCGGGAACGGGAGAGAACACCATGACCCAGATTTCGTGGAAGAATCCGGATAGCGGGAATTGGAGTGACACGGGTGACTGGAGCACCGGCACGGTGCCGGGGGGCGGCGATGATGTGACAATCGCAGCCAATGGCAGCTATGCCGTCACTCTCCGAGG
Source organism: Acetobacteraceae bacterium (assembly GCA_965276665.1). Classification (GTDB taxonomy): domain Bacteria; phylum Pseudomonadota; class Alphaproteobacteria; order Acetobacterales; family Acetobacteraceae; genus CAWGJC01. The sequence goes on along the minus strand of OZ255620.1, from coordinate 4,749,845 downwards.
CCATCAGGCAGCGCACTCCCTAGCAATCGACCAGGCCGGCGCCACACTCGATCTGTTCGGCCGGCTCGCCCTCGGGACTACACTCACGCTGACCGCCGGCACGCTCGACCTAAAAGATGACGGCACGATCGCCGGCGGGACCGTAGTCTCGGACGGTGGCACCTTTGCATCCGGGCAGGGCACGTTGGACGGTGTTGCCTGGGAGGGCCCGCTGACGCTTGATGGCGGTGAGCTGTTCTTCGCGAACGGTTTTGACGTCACCGGCCTCGACGGGACCGGGCCAGGCATTGTCGAGCTCGACGGCCAAGCGCACATTGAGAGCAACATCGATCTCGTCATACAGAACGCGACGATCACGCTGAACAATAGCGGCGTCGCCGCATCTTCAACGCTGCGTCTGGCATCGGACGTGACCGTCGATGCGAATGGCTACTCCGGATTGGGAGCCTCGCTCCTAGTGAACGAAGGAACGATCAATATCGGTGCTGGCTCATTCGATAACATGTCAGTCGATCGCTTCGTCAATCACGGTCTGCTCGCAGCGGACGACATTGATGGTGTGATCGAGATCGTCGGCAACGTGCTTAACGAGGGCACGATCAGCATCAGCACTTCAGATGCCGACGTTTCCGTGTTCTCGGAAAACGCCCAGCTCCGCAACCCCGGCCTGATTTCCATCGGGACGGGCGGCCGGTTGTTTTTCCGGGCGCAATTCAACTCCGAAACCACCGCGATGACGAGCCAGGGAACGATAGACATCGCCTCGGGCGGCGTTCTTCAACTCGATGGTTCGGACGCGCCGCTGGCGTTCACCAGCACCGGCTCGCTGACCGTGGACGGCACCCTGTTCGACGGCGGCAACGCGTCCCTGGCACACTTGGACGGCACCGGAACACTCGATGTGGAGTCCGGGTCGAGTCTCGCCTTCGCCAACATGGGCGGCGCGGCGATCGGCACGACCTTGATCAATGAAGGCAACGTGTCCATGGACTCGGGCGGCCTGCAGTTCCTTGCAGCCGTCGCCAATGACGGCACGATCATCGACAGTGCAGCCATGCTGTTCCAGCGCCAGCTCGCCGGAACCGGAACGCTCACTCTGGCGGCGGGTGCGACGGCTCGGCTATTTGATGGCGCGGCGAAGACTCAGATCGTCGATTTAACCGGGAGCGGTGCCGCTCTTCAACTGGACAACCCTCTCAAATTTTTGGGTACGATCGCCGGGTTCGGCGGCAATGCCGAGATCGACCTGCGCGCGACCGCGGCCGATAGTTTGAATTACAGCAGTGGCACCCTCACCGCCTCGGACGGTGCCTCCACTATCGCCGACCTGAAATTCGCCGGCAGCTACACCACCAGCAATTTCGCCCTCTCGAGTGACGGTGCGGGTGGGGCGCTGATTACGTATCAAAGCTGAAGGGGCGCAGCGCGGACCTCAGTGCCTCGCCTGCCATCTCGTCAGCGCCATCCGCCGCAGTTCCTCAATCACCGCCTCGCCCAGGTCGATCAGGGTTTTGGCAGAGCGATAGTGTCAAGTTCGCCCATTTTGGTCGAAACCGCCCCTGCTGGGTTCCGAATGTTACTCAAGCCGTTACCTGCGAACCCGATCCCACGGGCAGTTCGTCTTCTAACCGACTGGAAAACTTGGTGAGCCCGGTGGGATTCGAACCCACGACCCCAAGATTAAAAGTCGTGACTCTGGGGATAACCTACTAGAACAAGTCATCGGTTCGAGTCACATCTAAAGCTCTCTAATCTGTTGCATATCTCACGTATGTTATGGCAAGTTACGAACCGTGGGTAACAGGCCATAACGGGCCGAATGTGTTACCCAAGCGTTACCCACGGGGATCACAAGATGCCGCGCCTGAAGCTCACCGATGCCTCAATCCAGCGACTAAAGGTCCCGCCTGGCGGGCGCGTCGAGTATTTCGATGCGACCCTTCCAGGCTTCGGCCTGCGGGTGGCCGGCCCGACGACCAGAACACCGGATGGTCGGCGGAGCTGGGTGCTCTTCTATAGAATCCGGGGAGAGCAGAAGCGCCTCACCATCGATCCGCCCTACCCTGTCCTGAGTCTTGCCGACGCTCGGAAGCGGGCGGGCGAAGCGCTTGCGCTGGTTGCGGCCGGAGTCGATCCTGCTGTCGAAAAAGCTCGGAAGAAGCTGCCGACAAAGGCGCCCGACACTCTCGCCACGGTGGTGGAGGACTATCTGGTGCGCGGGCTCGAGAAGAAGCAGCGAGCCGCGGCCTATGTGCGCGAGACGCGGCGAGGCTTCGATAACCACGTTCTGCCGCGACTCGGCTCCCGCGAGCTTTCGAGCATCGCCCGCCGGGATGTGATCGAGATGCTCGACGGTATCGCGGAAGGGGGGACGAAGCGGCGCGGCACCAAGGGCAACATGCACGCTGCCGGGGGGCCGATTGCGGCCAACCGGGTGCTCTCGGCGGTCCGCGCACTGTTCAACTGGGCGATTCGACGCGGGCTTGTAGAAATAAACCCGTGCGCGCTCGTTGAGCGGCCGGGCCAGGAAGCTCCTCGCGATCGTGTCTTGGCTCCGGAGGAATTGCGCGAGCTTTGGCCCCGCTTCGTGGCCCTCGGCTACCCGTTCGGATCGCTTCTGCAGCTCGCGCTGATCACCGGACAGCGCCGCAGCGAAGTGGCCGGCATGCGGTGGCAGGACATCGACCTTGAGGCGAAGACGTGGACCTTGGCCGCTGCCGACACCAAGGCTGGTCGAGGGCACGTGGTCCCGCTTTCCGACTTGGCGGTCAGCATCCTCTCGGGGCTTCCGAGGAAGATGGCAGCTCTCGAGAAAGGAGGTGCGCGGCCGAGCCCCTATGTGTTCACCACCGACGGTAAGGTGCCGGTCTCCGGATTCAGCCGGGCGAAAGAGCGGGTCGATGCCCAGATCGCCGCGGCCCGAAAAAAGACCCGGACCGACCCCATGCCGGCATGGGGCATCCACGATTTGCGCCGCACCGCGGCCACGCAGATGGGTCAGCTCGGCACGTCGGAATTCGTCATCGGGCGCGTGCTGAACCACGCCGCGCGGGGGATCACGGGGACCGTCTACAATCGGTATGAGTATCTGGCCGAGAAGCGGCAAGCGCTCGATGGGTGGGCGGAGCATCTGCAGAAGTTGGTGAAGGCGGCAGCCCTGAAGGATGCTGCAGAGTGATCACATTGACGGCCGGAGACAGGGCCGAGCTGCTGAAATGGGTGGAGCTATCCGGGATGGAGTGTGTCGCACGGGTTGCCGCCGCTCTCACCGTCGATCCCCCTAAGCATCGTCCGAAGACGATCGAGAGTGAATTACTTCGCGAAATCGCGCAGCGCATTCGGGACACGCCAGCCCGCACGGAGCATTCCGTGGAAGAGGAGCTTGCGTCCGAAGCTATCCCCCACACCCCAGCTAAAAATTCCGACCTGCAGGCGGTTGATAGCCTGAAACGCTTGCTCATCAACCATTATACGAAATACCGAACCAGATGGCGGCTCCTTGCCATTAAGAAGCCTGAGGAACGAAAGACTTACGAGGGAAAAGGACGGGCGAAACGCGCAGGGATCGAAGCTGTCGCACTTGAAAGAATCATTGATGCCATGCCGAGCGCAATTGATCCTTATGAGATGCTTTTGTTGGAAGCGAAGCGCTTACGCCCCAACGGGTCGAATTCTTGAAAAAGCTCGGGAGGAAGCAGGTCGAGTTGCTTCTGGCGGCTGCGTTGAAGGCGCAGTCCGAGCGGCCAACCGGACCACAGAATCGCCCGATCCCGCGGAATCTCGTTGACCTGATAGAGCTCGAGCTGGCTGACATAGAGCGAGAGGTTGGACAGAAGTAGCGGACTTAAATCCAATGCTTCGACCCCCGTAGATCAGCATCCTCCGCATCACCGAGCCGCACATGTCGTCTCGCGTCGAAACGGAGGCATTATGCACCTTCAAACACACACGCAGGCGTCGAAGGCCACAATCCTGTCCGCACTGCCGGACGATGACACGCTTCTGACATCCGGGCAGACGCGAGCTCGCGTTGGCGGGGTCAGCCAGATGTGTATTTGGCGTTGGATGCGCGATGACCGCGTGAAATTCCCCGAACCAGCGACAAAGATCAACGGCCGTAACTATTGGCGCCTCGGCGATCTCCGTCGGTGGCAGGTTGACCGTACGCAAAAGCAAGCCGCCTGAACGAAAAACCTCGCGCTGGGTGGGCGCGAGGCCGATCGGAAAGGCGACTATTGCTGGATGACACCGCGGTTATAGCCTACGCCCGATCAGCTCGCAACGCTCTTCCAGCGCATCACAGAAAGATAGCGCTGTGGACACCACACTCCCCAAACGCCGCCGGAAGTCTGTACGGCAGACGCCACCGACCGAACCCGCCAACATCATACTTGCCGGCGGTTCGATCTGTTCGCAGACCTCGAGCTCTCGCATGGCCATGAGGCCGTCGCTGAACACCTCGCCCGTCGTGCCGCCGAGATGCGGGCGACCACAAGATGATCGACGCGCATCCCTGCAAGCCCGAGGACATCGCGCGGGCCATCGCCTTCCTGGTGAGCATCGGAAAACACGCGCACGCCGAACTTTTCCGCGCCATGAACCGCGGCGAGATCGCTCTCTCGCTAACCTTTAACCCCAAGGCGCCGCTATCCAAGGCGCTCGGCAAACGACAGAACGAGCCACTCTTGGTGGTCATCGGCGCCGACAACGAAAAGCCGCTGGCCGGTGATCGTTGGCGCTGCGCTCGGGGTGCAATCTCTTGGGCGCGGGCGGTCGTGGTTCATGCAGCCGGCGCGGAGCCCAGCCAGTATCAGGCAGTGATAGGACTCGCCCGGCTGTATAACCGCGCGCTCTTGATCGAGACGAACACCGCTCATGCTCGGTCCTGGATTGAGATGGTGCCGCTCGGGAAGCCAGGCTTCATCGTGTGGCCGCAAGGCAATGTGCATCCGGCGCCCGAGCCGCGGAGTGCGATGCAATGAATGGCTGGCGCATGTTTGATGGAGCTTGCAACAGCCTCTATGGCGACGGGCCGCCCTATGCAGACTTAATCGCCGCGGCTGGCCCGTGCCGGGTGCTTCGTCTTGAGGAAGACGAGCCGGGTGCGGAATTCGACTTCGATCTCATCCTTTTCGTGCCGTCCGTGGATGCATGGTCGCCCATCCCGCCACCGGTCGTCGTCGAAGCTCTCGCGACAGCCGACCGGGGCGGCAGGTTCGCGCTACACGGCGAGCGGGCCTCAGTTGAGCGAGTGATAGAGGCGATCCTGTCGGCGGAGGCAGGGAATGCCTAACGCGATTACCTGGATGCGCCAATGAGCTCAAGCCAGCACCGCGACCCCGGCATCCTCGGCCGCGCCATGGGCCGTGTCGCCCGCGAACTCCTCGGCGACCCCTCCGACGAGTCTGGGGACGAGCTACGCTTCGGCACCCGCGGCAGCCTGTGCATGGACCTGGCGAAAGGCACATTTTTCGACCACGAGGCCGGCGTCGGCGGCGGCGTGCTTGAGCTGGTCATGCGGAAACGCAGCACCGACAAGGATGGAGCACTCCGCTGGCTGCGGGATCGTGGGCACGTTCCGAAGCCAAGCGAGCGGAATATTGTCGCTCGCTATCCCTATACCGACCGCGACGGTAACTTGCTGTTTGAGGTGGTTCGCTATGATCCCAAGGACTTCCGGCAACGCCGCCCAGATGGCGCCGGAGGTTGGCTGTGGAAAATGGCCGGCGTCAAGCGTGTCATCTACCGCCTGCCGGCCGTCCTCGCGGCAATCGCGGCCGGTAAGATCATCTATGTCGTCGAGGGCGAGAAGAGCGCTAACGCACTAGCCGAAGTCGGCATCACCGCCACCTGCTCACCAGGCGGCGCCAATAAGTTCCGCCGCGAACATGCTCAGTACTTCAACGGCGCCGACCTGGTGATCCTGCCCGACAACGATCAGCCCGGCCGGGACCATGCTGAGCTGGTCGCAAAGTCGCTGCGTAGCCTGCATGGCAGGGCGAAGAGCGTCCGCATCCTGCCGCTGCCAGGCCTGCCCGATAAGGGCGATGTATTCGACTGGCTGGCGGTCGGGGGCACCGTGGACGAGCTGGAGCGGCTTGCTCGGGAGGCACCTGAAAATCCGCAAATTTGCGGATTTACTCAGGATGCGGTCGACCTGTCCGACATAACCGAGGACGGCGCGGCAGTGGCGTTCACCGAACGGCACAAAGACCAGCTGCGATATTGCCATCACGCCCAGCATTGGTTCGTCTGGACCGGTTCATACTGGCGTCGCGAGGAGAGCCGCCTCGCCTTCTCATGGGCCCGTCAGGTGGCCCGCGAGATCGGCCAGCAGGCGGACGACAAGGACCGCGTGAAAGTCAGCAAGGCCGCCTTTGCAGCCGCCGTCGAGCGCTTCGCTCAATCGGACCGGGCATTCGCCGTCACCGCGGACACCTGGGACACCGATCCGTGGCTGCTCGGCACGCCCGACGGCGCAGTCGATCTGCGCACCGGCGCCCTTCGCGAGGCCAAGCGGGACGACCTAATCACCAAGCGAACCTCCGTCGTGCCAGCCGCACCCGGCGCACCGCATCCCGTCTGGTCAGAGTTTTTGAACCAAGCCACCGGCAATGACAAAGAGCTGCAGGCTTTCCTGCAGCGACTTACGGGCTACTGCCTGACCGGTGACGTGAGCGAGGAAGCGCTCGCGTTCCTCTACGGCGAAGGTGGCACGGGAAAGGGCACCTTCCTCGGCGCAATTGTCGCCGTCATGGGGGACTATGCCGTCGCGGTGCCGATCGAAGTGTTCACCGCCGGTACTCGCCTCAACCTCGAATACTACCGCGCACAGATGGCCGGCGCGCGCCTGGTCACCGCCAGCGAGACAGAAGCCGGCGCGAGCTGGGCTGAAAGCCAGATCAAGGAAATGACCGGCAACGAGACGCCGCTATCCGCCCGGCAGCCTTACGGCAAACCGTTCACTTTCCGCCCGGCATTCAAGATCACCCTCGTCGGCAACCATGCCCCGCGCCTCAAGGGACGCTCGAAAGCGATGGAGCGACGCATGCGGATCGCTCCGTTTAAACATAAACCCGAGAAGCCCGATCACAGCCTTAAGGACAGGCTGCGCGCCGAGCAGGCCGCAATCCTCCGCTGGATCATCGACGGCTGCATGGCATGGCAAAAACAGGGCTTGGGGACCTGTCCAGCCGTCGCCGCGGAAACGGACACATACTTCCAGCAGCAAGACCATTTTGGCCGCTGGCTGAGCGAACGCTGCAACGTCGTCGCCACCATGAGCGAGCGACCCGGCAAGATGCTAGCCGACTTCGCCGCCTGGGCACGCGATAGCGGCGAAGCGACTATCAACAGCGCCGAGTTTCGCGAGCTGATCGAACGCACGCCCGGCATGTTCTACGTCACGGTTAAGGGTTTGCAGTGGGTGCGAGGCGTCGGGCTGAAGTCACAGACGACGAGTGGCGCTACTCACAACGAAAGGGCCGCCCAATGACCTGGGGTGTAGGCGGTGTAGGCCTAAACCCAACTCGCTCTCACGCACATGTACGCGCGCGCGTACACGCATGATGACTACTTGGGTTGGACCCTACACCCCCTACACCCTCACTCGGTCTTCACAGGCCTAGGTGACTAGGCAAACTAATTCACACGCTTCATAAGCAGATGCTTCTTCCCGCACTCGCCGAAGCAGCGTAGCACGTGACGTTATATCTTGTGCTGTTCTGTTAGCGATGCGTTGGCGCACAGTATGTGGTAAGCTGATTCTAGCAACAGGAACTACCGGCGGGTAACACTTGGGTATCTCGCAAGCTGCGGTTTGGGTATCGCTCACGTCTCGCGCCGCTTCTGACGAGGTGCGGTGATGCTCGTGCGAAAGCGCGATCAAGCGATCGACGGCCGCACGCGCGCTGCACGACAAGCCCGCGATTTGCGGCGCTCCCTTGTCGAGCATGTCGGTGGCAAGCCAACCGCGCCGCAACGTGTCCTGATCGACCAGGCGGTGCAGCTCTCGCTTAGGCTGTCGGATATGGATGCAAGGTTCACGCGGTCCGGCGGGATGACGGATTACGACAGCCGGATGTATCTGAGCTGGTCTAATTCGATGCAGCGGCTGCTGCGCCAGCTTGGCCTGAAGGCAGCGCCTGCTCCCGTCCGCGAGATCGACTGGTCCCTCCCGTCGCCTGGAGCGCGAGCGGCATGAACGCCCCCGAGCTGCCAGTCCCGCGAGTTCGGGTTGTGAGCTTTACCCCTGTGCGCCGCGGCACCCTGCGCGGCTATGCGACGCTCGATCTGATCGACCTTGGCATCACGATCCGCAGCGTCTCTGTCCACCTCAACCCGGAGGGCGTGGGTTTCATTCATATGCCCCGCACCGTTGTCCGAGATAATACGGGCGCGCCGACGAGAGAAGATGGTCGCGTACTGCACAAGACGGCAATCGTCGTTGACGGCTTCACCCGGTGGACTGCCTTGCAGCAAGTGGTCTTCGCGGCGGTGAAGCAGGCTTATCCCGAAGCGTTTAACGACCCCCCAACCGCGCGGATCGAGCCGATGCCTGATGATCGGGGAATGCCTGCTGAGGCAGCGTTGCCGGCATTCATTTCTGGTGGTGTGGCATGAGCGTGAACCGCATGGACCTTAATCGAGGGAGACTGACCGATGTCTTTTGCTGACAATGAGACCCGCACAATCCGACGCTGGCAGGACCTGCAAACCGCACTTGCAGACGTGAAGCCGTTCGTCGGCGAGTTGCACGGAATGGACTCCGCAGAGGCGGTGTATCACCCATGCACTGTCCGCGCTGCGCCCCCACGCTGCAGCCGGGCTTCCGGTGCGAGCGGCGAACCGCGCGGTGTGGCGTGCGATGAGGGGCCATTCCAGCGGCACAACTCGTGTCGCGATGGATGCGGCGGCTCAGGATGACTATTACAAGCGGTTTCCCAACGCCGGCCGCCTCGGCCGCGGCGTGTGATGCCGAAACTGGCTGTGGTCCCGGAGGCAGCCGGCACTGCCCCTCCCCCGCGTTCCGAGGCGCGGGAGAAGCTGGCGCAGGCCATCACCGCCTACAAGGCGGCTGAGGCGGCTCTAACACGGCTGGAAGCGGCTTCTACGGATGTGTCGGCGGCCTCGATCCGTGCGATGCAGCGCCAGGATCAGGCGGAAGCAGATTTGGAGTGCGCAAAGCAAGGTTCGGCTGCGTTCCTGATCGCGCAGGCGACTGGCGAGCAGGCCGAGGCACCCACGTCAATTACTGATGCGCGGCGCGAGTTGGACGAGGCGCGGGACGCCTACGACGTGGCGCGTGCGACACGGGAGGGATTGCCGCCGGCTGTGGAGAAGGCGCGCCATGCTCTGGACTTCGCCCGATCCCGGCTGACGAAGGCGGCGGTGATCGTGCTGCGAGAGGCGCCTGCGGTTCTCGAGACGTTGGCGGATGTGGAGCGGTTGCAGCGCGAGTTGGTCGAGCGCGGGTTGGCGCTGGAATGGCTGATGGGGGCGAGCGTGTTCCCTGAGACGCGGGCGGCCGAAGATTTCTTTCCTGGAGCTGTAGAGCCTGAGCGCGCTCGCACTGCTTATCGAAGGCTGCAATCGCCGCCGCAGTTTTGGAATGGTCTCCGGCATGATGGGACAGCGCAACAACGGTGGCAGGCGGCATTTGATGCGCTGATGCAGGACGCCGACGCTCCGATTCCGGGGGAGAGCTGATGACCGGCGATGAGAACACATTCACGCAGTTGGTGCTCGGTGGCGCCCCGATGGGCAACCTGCTCACGATTGCCGGGAATTTGATTGCAGCGGGATCGGTCACGAGAATGGACGAGCTGGTCTGCGGGATTCTGGCATCGCGCCTGGGTCCACGTTCAGTCAGGGCGCGCAGCTTGTGCGGGGCCGGGTGGCGAATGGTGGAGCGCCGTTTTGATGTCTGGCGACACATCACTCGATCGCTTCTCCCGTGCGTGGTTTGACGAAGGGCGACAGCAGGTTCTGCTGATGGTAGCGGAGGCGAACTATCGGGATGCGGCTGACGAAGCGGCGCGGGCGTTTGCAGAGTTGCAGGCGGCGGATGTCGGGAAGGATGGCGATGCCACGCCGAACGACTGACATAGCGATTGATGGCAACGGCCGCGACGCTGGCCGCGTGTTCCGCATTACAGAGATGTTGTCGGACGACGCTGAGGAATGGCTTGCGCGGGCGGTGCTGGCTGTCTCTCGAGCCGGTGTCGAAGTACCTGACGAGCTCGCCGGCCGGGGTATGGCCGGGCTGGCTGCGATGGATCCCAACGTGTTCGGCAAGGTCGCGTGGGACGACATGAAACCGCTGCTTGACGGAATCATGTCTTGCGTGTCGGTGCTGGATGGCGGGGATTTTCGCCCCCTGCGTCGAGGCGACATTGAGGAAATCGGGACGCGGATCAAGCTGCGGATTGAGACGGTGAAGCTGCATCTGGTTGCTGCGGCCGCGCCGGCGAAACTGACATCCGCGGTGCAGGAGCGGTTTCTGCGCGAGCCTGTTCTGGGGACGGCCTGAGGGGCAAGCGGGATGCCGAACGTCATTGACGCGCTGGTCGTAACTCTCGGCCTGGACGCATCCGCCTTCACGCAGGGACAGAAGCAGGCGGCTGCCTCCATGAAGGCAACCACTGAGGAAGCCAACACCACAGCGAAACTGTTGCAGGCGTCCGGCAAGACTGGCGCTGAGTTTTTCACGCAGCTTCGCAACGAGGCGCTGGGCCTGTTCGCGGTGATGGCGGGCGCGCGCAGCATCACCGATTTCGTCAAAGACGTGACGACCAGCGATGCGGCGCTTGGCCGTGTGTCGAAAACGCTGGATATGAGCGCGCAGGACTTGGCTGCTTGGGAAGGCGCTGCGAAGCGTGTCGGTGGCACGGCTGCGGGGATGCAGTCGGCTTTCCAGGGCATAATGGAGCAGTTCCAGCGGTTCCAGATCACCGGCGAGCAGCAGCCGATCATGGCGTTCTTTCACGGGCTCGGCGTGAACGTGGCCGATGCGACCGGGAAGCTGCGGCCCCTCGGCGACATCCTGAAGGACGTGACTTCCCACATAGCCGGGATGGACCCCGCGCGAGCGACATCGATGATCCGTGGCGCCGGACTAGGTGATCCGGGTGTCATCAACTTGTTGCTATCCGGGCTGCCGAAGATCAATCAGCTTCTCGAAGAGCAACGCCGGCTCGGGCTTCCGTCCGATGATGACATCGCCCGCGAGCAGAAAATCCTGAACGACTTCCTGAACATTGAGCAGGAAATCACCACGATCGGCCGCAAGATTCTGGCCGAGGTATTGCCCTACGTCGACCAGATGCTGACGCAATTCGATGCGCTGATTCAGAAGAACATGCCCGGCATCTTGAAAGCCATCGCCAGCGGCGCGGAGGCGGTCGGGAAGTTCCTGGATTCGATCCATTGGGACCAGATCGGAAAGGACATAGAGGCGTTTGCGGGTGGTGCCAATGACGCGGCAAAATCTGTAGGTGGTTGGCAGAAGGCAACCGAGCTGCTGTTCGGGTTGTGGCTTGGATCGCGGTTTACGGCAGTGCTTGGCCGGGTGGGAGCATTGGCGGCATTCTCGCCGGCACTGACGGCGCTGCTTGGTGTCCTTCTGCAGCACGGCGATACCGATCCGAACGCCACGCCAGACGGTTTCATTCCAGGATGGAAGCCTGACAATGGGGCGCCCCAGCCGTCCGGCGCGCCCCTCGACCAGCCGAATGCTCCCCGCGTCGAGAGCTTTGGTCACTTGGCGAGCCGCCTCTGGCACGGCATTGTCGGCGGGAGTGCCGAGACGCGCGGGATGCGGAATAACAATCCGCTGAACCTGGAATACCGTCCGGGGCAGCAGGGCATTGACCCGAACGCGCCATCGGACGGACGTTTCGGACATTATGTTTCGATGGAGGCCGGTGTGGCCTCCGCGACGAGGCAGATGCTTGCTTACCAGGATCGTGACCACCTCAATACGGTTGCGCAGATCACAACAAGTGGGCGCCTGCGAGCGATAACAACGACACAGCCGGCTACATTAAGCAGGTTGCGCAGATGATGGGTGTCGACCCGAATGCGACGCTGAACCTGCATGATCCTGCTATGGCTCAGAAGCTGGTTCAGGCGATGTCTCTGCGTGAGTCCGGCACGACCCTTAAGCCGGACGTGGCGCAGCGTGGCGTTAGCATGGCGTTAGGGTTGCCTGTGCCGCCCACGCCTCCACCTGCGGCGCCTCCTGCTCCTATGCTGACGCCGCCCACTGCCGCCCAACGTTGGGGCTCGCACACGGTCAACAACACGGCGCACCACGACAATAGCAGCTCCACGACGATCAACGGGCCGATTAATATCAACGTGCCGTCCGGCGATCCTCGCGTGATCGGTCACGGTATCCGCGAGGCGCTGGCGCAGAAGGCGGCTTACCTTCCGGCGCAACGCGGGCTGGCATGAGCGCCGCGACCGCCGCCAGCTTCGTCGAGCGGCGGTTGACGGTGACGTTCACCTTGCAGCCGCACCAGGACAATCAGGGGAACACGGTCACACCGACATTCGACGGATCGAGCAATCAGGCGACCTATTCGGGGTTGCGTGTCAGCGCGCATATCGAGAAGGGCGGTCAGCTCGATATGGGGAACATGCAGCTCCGGATATACGGGCTTCCCCTTTCCGACATGAACAAGCTGTCGACGCTCGGCCTCATCCCTGGCAATCGAACCAACAATACTGTTGCTCTTATGGCCGGTGATGACACGAACGGAATGTCGATCGTTTTCGTGGGATCGATCATCAATGCGTTCGCGGATTTTGGCGGCACACCGGACGTGTTCTTTTCGCTCTACGCCGCGACGGGCGTTTTCGGGGCTTTGAACCCGGTGCCCCCGAGCAGCTTCCAGGGATCAGTGGATGCTGCGGACGTGCTTGCTGGGTTGGCTAGGCAGCTTGGCGTCGCGTTCGAGAACCACGGCGTGAGTGTGATCTTGTCCAATCCCTATCTCCCGTCGACGTTGTTTGCTCAGGTTGAAAGTTGTGCGCACGCCGCAGGCATTGAGTGGGTTTTAGACGATCAGACTCTCGCCATCTGGCCGAAGACGGGAAGCCGCGGATCGACGGCAGGGATCCCGTTGATCTCACCGACAACCGGGATGGTTGGATATCCCGCATTCGATCGGCAGGGCATCATCGTCAAGGCTCTGTTCAACCCGGTCATCAAATTCGGCTCCCAGGTGCAGGTGCAGAGCAGCCTGACGCCGGCATGTGGGAAATGGACCGTCTACCGCCTGCATTATGATCTAGAGAGCGAAACGCCCGGGGGAGCATGGTTCCAGGAAATGCTTGCCAGTCCACCCGGGCAGGCGCCGACGCGGTAGATGGCTGCGCAGCCGAACATCCTGCAGCTCCTCGACCACCCTGAGGCGTTCGGCCCGCACTTCAAGGGCGAGACGTGGCGGGCCTGGAGAGCGTTTCTGGCGGCGCTGTTCGCGCTGCCGATGGATGATGAGGCGGTCGGGCTCTACCAGCGCCACACCGGCCGCCACACGCAGCCGGATCAGATGTTCCGTGAGGCTGCGCTGATCTGTGGGCGCCGCGGCGGCAAGTCCCGTGTGCTGGCGCTGATCGCGACGTTCCTGGCGGGCTGGGGGAATTACGAGCCGCACCTGGCGCCGGGAGAGATGGCGACGGTTGCGGTGATCGCGGCGGATCGGCGGCAGGCGCGCGGCATCTTTCGCTATATCACCGGGTTGCTGCGCAGCGTGCCGTATCTCGCGCGGATGATTGAGGATGAGCAAACCGAATCGGTCACGCTGAGCAACCGGGTGGTCATCGAGATTCACACGGCATCTTTTCGGGTAACACGCGGGTACACGTTGGCCGCGGCGTTGTGCGACGAGGTGGCGTTCTGGCGGACGGATGACAGCGCTGTGCCGGACATGGAAATTCTGGCGGCTCTGCGGCCGGGGCTGGCGTCCATACCGGGCTCTATGCTTCTCCTCGCGTCATCGCCTTATGCCAAACGCGGCGCGCTCTATGGGGCCTTCAGGCGCCACTACGCGCAGGACGGTGCGCGCGTGCTGGTGTGGAAGGGCGGCACCGCGGAGATGAATCCGTCGATCGATCCGGCGATCATCGAGGAGGCGACGGAGGAGGACCCAGAGAAGGCGGCCGCGGAGTATGGCGGCGATTTCCGGTCCGACATTGCGGCGTTCGTATCGCGGGAGACTGTTGACGCGTGCGTGGTGCCGGGTCGGCGGGAGCTGCTGCCAGTGCCTGGTGTGCAGTATCTGGCCTTTGCCGATCCGTCAGGCGGCTCGTCTGACAGTATGACGATCGCGATCGCGCACCAGCAGGACGACGTGGCGGTGCTCGATGCCGTGCGAGAGATTCGGCCGCCGTTCTCGCCGGAGGCTGCGGTGACTGAGTTTGCGGGGTTGCTGAAGGCTTACAGGCTCAGCGAGGTGACGGGTGATCGGTATGCGGGCGAGTGGCCGCGCGAGCGGTTTCGGGTGGCGGGGATAAGCTACCGCATTTCCGAACCTACTAAGGGCGACATCTATCGCGACACGTTGCCGCTGTTGAACTCGGGGAAGCTCGAGCTGCTCGACGTGCCGCGGCTGGTGACGCAGCTGTGCGGGCTCGAGAGGCGCACGGCGCGCGGGGGACGGGATTCGATCGATCACGGGCCTGGGGCGCATGACGACGTGGCGAACGCAGTGGCAGGGGCGTTGCTGCTGTGCAAAGCGCGGGCGCCGATGCGGATCAGCGATGAGGCGGTGGCGCTGGCGCGGACAGCGTTACGGCAATACGCAATCAGCCGGCATACGGCTCGTGGGTTTTAGGGCGCAAACTTCCCTGGGCGAGTAACCGATGCATTGGTTGATGGCTTTTTGGGTGTCGACTTAGCCGAACGTGCTGTCCGGCTACGCTTCGCACCAGGCGGGACACTGCCAGGTATGTCAAATCGATCATCCTTTGACGGCCGCAGTCTCACGCGTCTGGTCCGCCGCCCTGCTTGTTGCAACCCAACAAACGCCCGCAGCGCGTCATTCGCCTTCGTCTGCCAGCCAGGCCCCATCTCGCGCAGTCTCTCGACCACGTCCTGATCAATCCGCAGCGAGACGGGCATCTTCGCGTTGCCGGTCGGCGGGCGGCCACGGCGGATCAGCTTGTTGCCTTCGTAAACGTCGGCGCGAGCCAGAGCTTCGGGGGTGAGTTCAGGCGCATCGTCAGGGTCAACCCAGGCGCTTGCGGATGTTTTCGGCTTCGCGGTCATGAGCGAACCTCATGGAGATGACACGGCGATCCGCGCCGCGCGGTGTCCAGATCAGCACGACAACCCGACTGCCAAGCAACCCGCCGGAGCGGTAGCGAACCTCGCCGTAGTCGCGGCGCTGATCCTGATCGACGGTGTAGCGGCCAGCGAACAATTCGGCCGCATCGGCGAAATCAAGCCCTCGCTCCCGCAGGGTTTTGTCTCGCTTCGCGCGGTCGAAGGTGATCGCCATGAACTTACTGTATATACTGGAATGCCGGGCGTCAATAGTGTCTATACAAAAAGTCTAGGCGGCGGATGACCTACTGCCCGATGCGCGGAAGCGTCGCGCCGATCGACCTTGCCTGTTCGTCCTGCATGTTGACGAGTGCGACGGCGGCGACCACGCAAACGCCCAGCGTCAACAACCCAATCAGCATCGGTATCGCTCGATTCGGCCGTGTTGAGCAGAGAGCGAGTTGCAGCACCCCGACGCCTTTGACCACCAGATAGATGCCCAGCAGATACGTGAGAACTTGGATCATTCCGGTCATGACCGTCCCCCTTTGAGTGTGTTGGTCATTACGATGGGCGATCTTGGGGGCTCGCGCTAGCTGAAGGCGGTCACGACCAGGGGAAGGCCGCCGTTTCGAGCGCGCAGCACAACGAAGCCGAACCGCTTGATCGCGGCTGGCTTTGTGTGCAACGTGTCCGTGGGTGTGGAAACCCGGACTCAAGATAGGCAGGTGCCCTTGGCGGGGCCGTCTGCCGAATGCTTGCCGGCCCTTGGCGGGGCTGACGAGCGAAAGACGCGCCTTGGCGGGCGTGCCGTCCCGACCACTATGGCCGGGGGCGCTGCGCCATGTCCAGACTCTCCTAAGGGGTTAAAAGCGCAACGACCTGTCTCTTGAGCAGGTTTCCACCCCCCGGCTGCTGGGTCCGTTTCCCGGCGCGGCTGTGGAAAGCCGAACTCAAGAGGCTGCAATGGATAACTACCCGCGAATGATCGGGCCGTCGTCTCGGCGCGCGATCTATATCCCTGCTGAAAAACCGATCCTCTCGTTTATCGCCCGACCGGGGAAGACTGCCCGGAGTGCGGACATCATCGTGCCAGGCCACGTGCTCGGCCTGATGCTCGTTTGGGGGAAGGTGCTGCACTATCGGTTCCTTGGTGCAGACGGTGCGATCTACCTCGCACCGCCGCACTGGCTGCCAGATGATCCGCTGGCCGCACCGGAGCAGCCGCAGGAGCGCGACTTCGTCCCTCAGATTATGGAGCTGATCGAGCTGGCGAGGCTGGCTCGCCGCCGCCGGGGTCTGCCGATGGGAGAGCCAGCATGACCGCCGCCGCGGGTCGCCGCTCCCTCATGGGCTCCGGCGTAGCGATGCTGGTCCTCGCCGCAGCCGCAGCAGGTGAGGCGAAGGCTACGGAGCTGGACGGGGGGCTGCTGCAGCTCTGCAGTGAGTTCCGGTCGTATCAGGCCGAGCTAGACCAGATAAACCGTGAGGGGAGGCAAGGGCTCCGGCGACCGAAGGATCACCCTCGCGAGCTGGCCCTGGATGCAGCGGTCGATCACTGGTGCGAACTCTGGCACGACAGGCTCGACACCATCACGACGACACCGGCCCACACGCCGGAGGGGCTTCGAGCGAAGGCCTTGGTGCTGAAGATCGCGGTCGAGGCGTTCGCAGCCCCGGGCTACGACGAGACTGTCGAACAGAACGCGGCACAACACGAGCTGCTGGCCTGGTCGCTCGCCAACGATATCCTCGGGAGGCCGGCGTGAGGGCCGCCCGACTGCGCCCTGGGCCTGTGGCGGATGCCATCTGCGCGCTCCGGTTCGCCGAGACGAGCTGGAGGCGCCGCGGCGATGGCGACGCCGTGATGGCGTGGATTGACGGTGAGAACCGTGCGCTGCGGCGGTTGGCGGCTGCCAAGCCGCTGACCGATACGGAGATGCTGGCGAAAGCCGGGGAAGCCGTGCGGCGCCTGTATGCATCGATCGAGAATGGCACGCAGGACGCGGAGGTAGAGCTCGGTCTCGCCGTGCTGCGCGACATGCGGCTTGACCGCTTGGGGGTGCCGTCATGATCGACCCCGAAGACGGTCTCGACGTGATCGGCAGGCATATGCTCGGCTTATCCCAAATCCTCGCCGCACTGAGCGTGTCGGACTACGCGATCGAGGAATGCGCCGCCTATCTGCTCAGCGACGTGGCGCTCGAGCTGGCGAAGGCGATCGAGGCGCGCGTGCCGAAGGACTGAACGACTAATTCAATCCGCCCGCCCGGCAAGAGGACTTCTACTCTTCCCACCGAAGGGAAGAGTAAGTCCCTCGCGCCAGGCGGGTTCTCCTTCCTGATTTTGCTATGAGAATACTATTTATCGGCGCTCGGGGCCCCATCGAACGCCTATGCCGATGTGACTAACCTGCCGGCTATCGTCGAAGGATTCCGGGGATCGCGAACAGCGTCATGGCAGAGGATTACTCTTGGGGGCTCGACCCCGGTTCGCGCCTGATGCTCAGAGGCATGTTTCTCCGGACGAGTGTGCTGATCGCGCCGCTTCTCTGCGCGTGGCTTTGGGGACTTGTGCCAACGGTTAGAATTTCGAATTACCTCGGCCTGGTGTTCACGACGGGAAGTATGTTTGCCATGTCAATGGCGCTCACGCGTCGGCACACGCCTGGAAAAGGCCAGTTGAACCATTGGGATGAGTGCTTAGCGCTGAACGGCTGCGCCATGCTTATGCACATCATATGACCTTCACCTACGTCCGAAATCCCGAAGGCACGCGTCGCACGGTCTCAAACCATATCTGTACACAAAGGCCAGGTATGCTGGCCGCGCGCCGGGTTGCCCTGCTCCTCGCCGTGATAGGACTAGGGGCTGCAACTATGCAGGCGTGTTCGCGAGCCGTCCGTTATGCTGATGACCACCCCATCGTTTGGCATGAGTGAGCGCCACCTGATTCGGCGTGGGCGGTCGCGCTTTGGTGCGAGCGTGCCAGCAAGCCCGAGGCCTGCTGGCGACCTCTCCCTACCAAGGGAGTGCTTTCCTAGTCGATAACAGCGATGGCCTCGATCTCGACCAGCCACTCCGGGAGCGCCAGAGCGGAGACTCCCACGAGGACGCTCGCCGGTGGCGTTCCATTTGCGTAAAACGGCGCTTTCGCCTTGCCGACGACGACTCGGTGTTCTGGTTTATAGTTGACGATATAGGTCGTGCTTTTGGCGATATCGGCGAAGGTTGCCCCGGCGGCGGCAAGCGCCAGACCGAGATTTCGCATCGCTTGCTCGATTTGAGCGGCGAGGTCGTTGCCACCGACCAACTCACCATGCTCGTCGATAGCAACCTGACCTGAGATGTAAACCGTGCGTGCCCCCGAGCTAACGACGACTTGCGAGAACCCCTTATTGGACAATAGGCCTTTCGGGTGAGGATGTTCGAGCGTGCTCATGTCTCATTCCGTTGCTGCGGTATGGTGCTTGAGGGTGCTGCACGATGCTCTGCTCGTCTAGGGCGCTTGCGGTCACCGACTTTGCATCATCGCTGCGACGCGCAAGGGAATAGCTCCCGATAGCCACCCGACGTGACTCACCGGCCGCCTCCCTGCCAATCTGCCACGCCATGTGCAATCTCTACGTGCGCGCCGGCGATCCGGATCGGGAGCCGGAGGCAGACGCGGGGCGTTATTGAACCCGGCTTAGTGCCTCGCCACGCCGCGACACCAGCCTGATCATCCGCTTCCATCAGGTCATAGATGCGGTCGCGGGCATGGTCCTCGGCCCAATCACCCTGGGTTTCGATCAGGGTTTTCGCGGAGCGGTAGGCGTCGAGGTCGGTCATACCCTCATCCCGGGGCCGGGGCGCAAATTAGTGCCAGTCGCGTGGAGTGATCCTCACGCATAGGGCCCTCGGGCCGAGGGATTTTGCACCACATCCAGACACTCGGCATAGGTGTCGAGCAGCCACTTCCGATCGGGCTTATCGCCAGCGCCGAATGGACCGCCGCCGTGAAGCGATTTGTTTTCCGCCCTCGCGATCTCCTGCAGAAGCCTGAACGCCACCTGCTCGGGTGAATTCTCTCCGATGTGGACGACGGGCTGATCTGCCATCGCAGTTCTCCTCGCTGTTACCCAAGGCGTTACCCGCCAGTCCAATTCCTGCGGGTAACGCTCCTCTAACCCTTTGGAAACTTGGTGAGCCCGGTGGGATTCGAACCCACGACCCCAAGATTAAAAGTCTCGTGCTCTACCAGCTGAGCTACAGGCTCTCACCGCCTGCTTGAAGAGCAGGCGGGCGGCGAAATCAAGTGCCCAAGGAGCTCAAGTCCCTAGGGAGCTCAAGTGTCAGGGTTCGGAGGCGAGACGCATGCGGATGATGCGGTCGGGGTCCTGCACCATGCCGCTGGAGCCCGAGCCGCGCTTGATGTGGTCGACGAACTGCATGCCCTGCACGACACGGCCCCAGATCGTATACTGGCCGTCGAGGCTCGGCGCCGGAGCGAACATGATGAAGAACTGGCTGTTCGCGCTGTTCGGGTTTGAGGTGCGGGCCGCGCCCACCGTGCCGCGCAGGAAGTTCGCATTGTTGGTGAACTCGGCCGGCAGGTCGGGCAGCTTGCTGCCGCCGGTGCCGGTGCCGGTCGGGTCGCCGCCCTGCGCCATGAACCCTTCGATCACCCGATGGAAGGGCGTGTTGTCGTAAAAATGTTCGCGGCAGAGCTTCTTGACCCGGGCGACCGTCTTCGGTGCGAGATCGGGCAAGAGCTGGATGACGACACGGCCATCCTTCAGATCCATGTAGACCGTGTTATTGGGATCGAGCTGCGGGGTCTGCGCCTCGGCGCCGGTGGTCTCGGACATCAGGGTTCCAATTGCGAAAGTGGCGAGAAAGGCGCGTCGGCGCATGGCGGTCTCCAGTCTGTCAACGCACGAGGTCGGTCAACGCACGCGGGAGAGCGTGCGCTCCAGGGTGAGGCGCGGCACGAAGCTCGAAATGTCGCCGCCG
The DNA here is from genome assembly GCA_965276665.1 of Acetobacteraceae bacterium. Classification (GTDB taxonomy): domain Bacteria; phylum Pseudomonadota; class Alphaproteobacteria; order Acetobacterales; family Acetobacteraceae; genus CAWGJC01. The sequence goes on along the minus strand of OZ255620.1, from coordinate 4,729,580 downwards.
AGCCGGGCGATCTCCTTCACGAAATGCGACGAGATGAACTGATGCCGCTCGCTCGCGGTCAGAAACACCGTCTCGATCTCCGGGTCCAGCCGGTAATTCATTCCCGCCATCTGAAATTCATAATCGAAATCCGACACCGCGCGCAGGCCGCGCACGATGATGCCGGCGCCGACATCGCGGGCGAACTCGACGAGCAGCCCGTCGAAGCCGCGCACCTCGATCACCGTGCCGCTGCGCTGGGCGATCGCGCCGGTTTCGGCGCGGACGAGCTCCACCCGCTCGTCGAGCGAGAAGAGCGGCCCCTTCCCGGCATTGCGCGCGACGCCCACCACGAGCCGGTTCACCAGCCGCGCGGCGCGGCCGATGATGTCGGTGTGGCCGTTGGTGATCGGATCGAACGTGCCGGGATAGACGCCGACATGCTGGACCGGGTTCATGGCCCGGAGGGCTCCCCCTCCGCATCGGGAAGGGTTTCCGGATCGGACGGCACTTCCTCGCCCTCCATCACGGTGAACACGCTGCTGACATGCTCGCCTTCGGCCAATCGGAGCAGCATCACCCCCATCGTGTGCCGACCGGTGATGCGCACCTGGTCGACCGGCGTGCGGATCAGCCGTCCGCCATCGGTCATCAGCATCACGTCATCGCCCGGGCGCACCGGAAAGGTGGCGACGACCTCGGTGCCGGTGCGGGCGGAGAGCGCGATATTGGCGATACCCAACCCGCCGCGCCCGCTGACCCGGTAGTCATAGGCCGAGCTGCGCTTGCCGAACCCGCCATTGGTCACGGTCAGCAGGAATTCCTCATCCGCATCGAGCACGGCCACCCTTCCGGGCGGCAAAGTGACGTCGGCGGCGGTCTCCTCGCCCTCGCCGGGCGCCTCGGGCTCCTCCTCGACGCCGCGCCGACGCGCGCCGGCGATGCGGAGATAGGCCATCCGCTCCTCCGGACTCGCCTCGATATGGCGGAGCACGGAGAGGCTCATCACCTCATCCCCCTGATTAAGCCGGGTGCCGCGTACGCCAGAACTGTCGCGTCCGGCGAACACGCGGAGCGTGTCGTCGGAAATCCGGAAGCGCAGGCAACGCCCGTGGCGGGTGGCGAGCAGCACGTCATCGCCGTCGCGGCAGGTGGCGACGCCGATCAGCCGGTCGCCCTCTTCGAGCTTCATCGCGATCAGCCCGGAGGCGCGCACGTTGCGGAAATCCGACAGCCGGTTGCGGCGCACATTGCCCGAGGCGGTGGCGAAGACGAGATGCAGGCTCTCCCACAGGCTCTCATCCTGCGGCAAGGGCAGCACGGTGGTGATCGCATCGCTGCCGAGCTCAGGCAGCAGATTGACCAGCGCGCGGCCTTTCGCCGCCGGTCCGGCTTCCGGCAGGCGCCACACCTTTTCGCGGAACGCCTTGCCGCCGGACGAGAAGAACAGCACCCATTGATGCGTATGCGCGTTGAAGCTGCGTGTCACGATGTCGTCGCCGCGCGTGCCGGCGCCGGTGCGTCCACGGCCGCCACGATGCTGCGCGCGGAAGGTCTCGAGGCTGGTGCGCTTGATGAAGCCGTCGCGGGTGATCGTCACCACCATCTGGCCGGGCTCGATCAGGCTCTCATCGTCCTGGTCGGCGACGGCATCGACGATCGCGGTCTGCCGCGGCGAGGCGATTTCCGCACGGATGCCGGCCAGCTCGTCGCGCATCACCTCGACGCGCCGCGGATGGCTGCCGATGATCTCGAGCAACTCGCCGATGCGGGTCGCAACCTCGGTGAGCTCCTGATGGATGCGGTCGCGCTCGAGCCCGGTCAGGCGCTGCAGGCGAAGCTCGAGAATGCCGCGCGCCTGCGCCTCGGTGAGCCGCACGCGGCCTTCACTCACGGCATTGCCGGAATCGTCGATCAGAGCGAGCAGCGGCAGCACCTCGTCGGCCGGCCAGTCGCGCGCCATCAGCGCGGCGCGCGCCCTCGCCGCGTCCGGGCTCGCGCGGATCAGCCGGATCACCTCGTCGATATCGGCGACCGCGATCGCAAGCCCGACGAGCAGATGCGCCCGCTCACGCGCCTTGGCCAGCTCGAAGCGCGAGCGGCGCAGGATCACGTCCTCGCGGAAGCGGATGAAGCAGACGAGCGCGTCCTTGAGCCCCATCAGCCGCGGCCGGCCGGCATCGAGCGCCAGCATGTTGACGCCGAAGCTCGTCTGCAATTGCGTGAAGCGGTAGAGCTGGTTGAGCACGACTTCCGGCGTCGCCTCGCGCTTCAGCTCGATCACCATGCGCATCCCGTCACGATCGCTCTCGTCGCGCAGATCGGAGATGCCCTCCACGGTCTTCGCCCGCACCAGCTCGGCGATGCGCTCGAGCAGGGTGGATTTGTTCACCTGATACGGAATTTCCGTGACGATGATCGCCGTGCGGTCGCGGCGGATTTCCTCGAACGCCGCCTTGGCGCGGATGATGACGGAACCGCGGCCGGTCTCGAAGGCGGAACGGATGCCGGCGCGGCCGAGGATCAACCCGCCGGTCGGAAAATCCGGACCCGGCACGATCCGCATCAGCTCCTCGAGCGAGGTGTCCGGATCGTGCATCAGCGCGAGCGTCGCGTCGATGATCTCGGTCGGGTTGTGCGGCGGGATGTTGGTCGCCATCCCGACGGCGATGCCGTTGGCGCCGTTGATCAGCAGGTTCGGGAAGCTCGCCGGCAGGACGCGCGGCTCCTCGGCGCTCTCATCGTAATTGGCGCTGAAATCGACGGTGTCCTTGTCGATATCGGCGAGCAGATGCGAGCTCGCGCGCGCCAGGCGCACTTCGGTGTAGCGCATCGCCGCCGGCGGATCGCCATCGACCGAGCCGAAATTCCCCTGGCCGTCGATCAGCGGAACGCGCATCGAGAAAGGCTGCGCCATGCGCACCAGCGCATCGTAGATCGAGGCGTCGCCGTGTGGATGGTATTTGCCCATCACGTCGCCGACGACACGGGCCGATTTGCGGTACGGCCGGTCCGCCGTGTAGCCCGCCTCCTGCATCGCGAAGAGGATGCGGCGATGCACCGGTTTCAGCCCGTCCCGCGCATCGGGCAGCGCGCGGCTGACGATCACCGACATCGCATAGTCGAGGTAGGAGCGGCGCATCTCCTCCTCGAGCGTCACCGGATGCATGTCCGGGGTGCCGGGCGGCGCTGGCGTGTCGCTCACTGCAGTCTCGATTTCATGCGCAGGGGGTGCGGAATGCGATCAGAACGGAATCTCGTCGTCGAGATCGCCGCCGCGCGGCGCGTCCCAGGACGGCGCGCCGCCGCCGGCCCCGCCCGCGCCGCTGCGACCGCCACCGGCACGCTCAACGCGCGCCGGGGTGCTGCGCTCGCGCGGGGCATATCCGCCTTCGCTCGCGCCGCCGCCTTCGCCACGGCCGTCGAGCATGGTGAGCTCGCCGCGGAACTTTCCGATCACCACCTCGGTGGTGTATTTCTCGACGCCGGCCTGGTCGGTCCATTTGCGCGTCTGCAACGCGCCCTCGAGATAAATCTTGGCGCCTTTCTTGAGGAACTTCTCGGCGACCTCGCCAATCCGATCGTTGAAGATCACGACGCGATGCCATTCGGTGCGCTCACGCCGCTCGCCCGAGGCGCGATCGTTCCAGCTCTCGCTGGTGGCCACGGAAAGCTGCACGATTTTTTGGCCATCCTGCGTGTTGCGCACCTCGGGGTCGCGCCCGAGATTGCCCACCAGAATCACCTTGTTCACGCTTCCGGCCATACCACCCTTCCCTGCGCCGCGGAACCCGACCGACGCGGCATATATGTTACACCAGCCCCCGCCATCCGACCAGCTTCCGCCTTCCTTTTCCCGGCGCGGAATGCCATATGAGGGGAACAACACAAGAACGCAACTCTCCGCCCGATTCTCCCCTCCCCAACGGGATAGCCCGAGAGGCACTCGCATGGCCGGCTCCATCCGCGTGCGCGGCGCACGCGAGCACAATCTCAAGAACATCGACGTCGATATCCCGCGCGACAGCCTGACCGTCATCACCGGGCTGTCGGGCTCGGGCAAATCCTCGCTCGCCTTCGACACGATCTATGCCGAGGGCCAGCGCCGCTACGTGGAGAGCCTCTCCGCCTACGCCCGGCAATTCCTCGAGCTGATGGGCAAGCCGGATGTCGACCAGATCGAGGGCCTGTCGCCGGCGATCTCGATCGAGCAGAAGACCACGAGCCGCAACCCGCGCTCCACCGTCGGCACCGTCACCGAGATCCATGACTACATGCGCCTGCTCTGGGCGCGCGTCGGCGTGCCCTACTCGCCGGTCACCGGCCTGCCGATCGAGGCGCAGACGGTGAGCCAGATGGTCGATCGGGTGATGACGATGAAGGCGGGCACGCGGCTGCTGCTGCTCGCCCCCGTCGTGCGCGACCGCAAGGGCGAATACCGCAAGGAGATCGCCGAACTGCAGCGCCGCGGCTTCACTCGTGTGAAGGTCGACGGCAAGCTCTACGAGATCGGCGCGGTGCCGTCGCTCAACCGCAAGGTCAAGCACGACATCGAGGCGGTGGTGGACCGCGTGGTGGTGCGCGACGGGCTGCAGCAGCGGCTCGCAGACAGTTTCGAGAGCGCGCTCGCATTGGCGGACGGCATCGTCTACGCCGAGGAAGCCGATTCCGGCGCGCGCACCGTGTTCTCGAGCCGGTTCGCCTGCCCGGTGAGCGGCTTCACCATCGCCGAGATCGAGCCGCGCCTGTTCAGCTTCAACTCGCCGCACGGCGCGTGCCCGGCCTGCGACGGGCTCGGCCTCGAGAGCTTCTTCGATGCGGCGCTCGTTGTCCCGGATGAGCGGCGCTCGATCGCCGAGGGGGCCGTGGTGCCGTGGACCGGCGCGCAAAGCCCCTATTACGACCAGACGCTGCAAAGCCTGGCGCGCCACTTCAAGGTGCGGACCAGCACGCCGTGGTCCGATCTGCCGGAGAAGGTGCGCGACGCCATCCTGAACGGCACCGGCGATGAGAAGGTGGCCTTCGCCTACAAGGACGGCGTGCGCGCCTACACCGTCACCAAGGCGTTCGAGGGCGTGCTGAAGAACCTGCACCGCCGTTGGCAGGAAAGCGACAGCGTGTGGGTGCGCGAGGAGATGGCGCGCTACCAGGCGCAAAAACCCTGCGCGGTCTGCCACGGCGCGCGGCTCAAGCCGGAGGCGCTGGCGGTGCGCGTGGCCGACAGCACCATCGCCCAGGCCTCGGATCTCTCGATCCGCAACGCGCTCGCCTGGTTCCAGACCGTGCTCGACACGCTGACGCCGCAACGCCAGGAGATCGCCCGGCGCATCCTGCGCGAGATCGTCGAGCGGCTGCGCTTCCTCGACGATGTCGGCCTCGAATACCTGACCCTGTCGCGCGGATCGGCGACCCTCTCCGGCGGCGAGAGCCAGCGCATCCGGCTCGCGAGCCAGATCGGCTCCGGCCTCACCGGCGTGCTCTACGTGCTCGACGAGCCCTCGATCGGGCTGCACCAGCGCGACAATGAGCGCCTGCTCGGCACACTGCGGCGGCTGAAGACGCTCGGCAACACGGTGCTCGTGGTCGAGCATGACGAGGATGCGATCCGCAGCGCCGACCACCTCATCGACATGGGGCCGGCGGCGGGGGTCAATGGCGGCTACGTCGTCGCCGAGGGTACCGCGGCGGAGCTGGCCGCCAACCCGAAATCCCTCACCGGCGACTATCTCTCGGGCCGCCGCCGGATCGAGCTGCCGGCGCAGCGCCGGCCGGTCGACCGCAAGCGCATGCTGACGGTGATGAACGCGCGCGGGAACAACCTCAAACGGGTGAACGGACGTTTCCCACTCGGCACGTTCTGCTGCGTCACCGGCGTCTCGGGCGGCGGCAAGTCGACGCTCGTGGTGGACACGCTCTACCGCGCCGCCTCGCGCCGGCTGATGGGATCGGGCGAGGTGCCGACCGCGCATGACCGCATCGACGGGCTCGAGCAGCTCGACAAGATCATCGATATCGACCAGTCGCCGATCGGCCGCACGCCGCGCTCCAACCCGGCGACCTACACCGACCTGTTCGCGCCGATCCGCGACTGGTTCGCCGAGCTGCCGGACAGCCGTGCCCGCGGCTACAAGCCCGGCCGGTTCAGCTTCAACGTCAAGGGCGGTCGCTGCGAGGCATGCCAGGGCGACGGGCTGATCAAGATCGAGATGCACTTCCTGCCCGACGTCTACGTCACCTGCGACGTCTGCAAGGGCCAGCGTTACAACCGCGAGACGCTGGAGGTGAAGTTCCGCGGCAAGTCGATCGCCGACGTGCTGTCGATGACGGTGGACGAGGCGCTGCCCTATTTCAGCGCGGTGAGCCGCATCCGCGACCGGCTGGCGATCCTGCAGCAGGTCGGGCTCGGCTATGTCAGCCTCGGCCAGCAGGCGACGACGCTGTCCGGCGGCGAGGCGCAGCGGATCAAGCTGGCCAAGGAGCTGGCGCGCCGCGCCACCGGCCGCACCCTCTACATCCTCGACGAGCCGACCACCGGCCTGCATTTCGAGGATGTGCGCAAGCTGCTCGAAGTGCTGCACGCGCTGGTCGATCAGGGCAACACGGTGGTGGTCATCGAGCATAATCTGGAGGTCATCAAGACGGCGGACTGGGTGCTCGATCTCGGGCCGGAGGGCGGCGATGGTGGCGGCCGGATCGTCGCCGAAGGCACCCCGGAGACGATCGCCGCGTCGCCAGAAAGCCATACCGGCCGCTTCCTCGCGCCTCTGCTCAGGCCGGTGCGGCTGAAGCGGCGCGCTTAGGCCGGGGGCGCTGCCCCTGGACCCCGCTGGGGCCAGAGGCCCCAGACCCCGATCTGTTTGTGCTTCGCGCGAAGCCCCATCCGGGTTCCAAGGGCGACTGCCCTTGGCGGGGTCCAGGGGCAGCGCCCCTGGCCTTCCCCCCTCTTCCTAACCGCCGTTTAATCTCTCACACGCAGAACCCCGAACGCGATGCCGCGGTTCTTCCGGCAAAGGGTGGAGCGGGGTTGGATGTTCAGGTCGCATATCATCGAGGCACAGGGCGTTTTCGTCGGCGTCGCCGTGACCGAGGGGCCGGGCTATCGCGTGGTGGCAACCCATCCACGCACCGTCTCGGTCCATGGGACGACCTGGCCGACCTTCGATGCCGCGAGGCGGGCCGCTGCGGCGGCGTTCCGCAACGCGGCCGGCGCGCGATTATCCGCCCGCGCTCTTGGCGATTCGGAGCCGCAACGGTAAACGCCTTTTCGAATGCGGTGCGCGGGCCGGCTAGTCCGCCAGCATCCGCCGGTTTTGCTATGGCGCCGGTGATCGACATCGGCGATAGCAGCGCAGCGGAGGAGGATGATGAATGGCGCATGACGCGATGATGGCCCACGACGAAATGGTCGCGCAGATGTCGGGCAAGGCCGGCTTCATCGCCGCCCTCGACCAGAGCGGCGGCTCCACGCCCGGCGCGCTCCGCCTCTACGGCATCCCGGAGAGCGCCTATAGCGGCGAGGCTGAGATGTTCAAGCGCATGCACGAGATGCGCGTCCGCATCATGACCGCGCCGAGCTTCACCGGCGAGAAGGTCATCGGGGCGATCCTGTTCGAGCGCACGATGGATGGCGAGGCGAAGGGCAGGCCCGTCCCCTCCTATCTCTGGGAGGATCGCGGCGTCGTTCCCTTCCTGAAGGTGGATAAGGGGCTCGAGGCCGAGACGGACGGCGTCAGCCTGATGAAGCCGATCCCCGGGCTCGGCGGGCTGCTCGAGCGGGCCGTGAAGCTCGGCATGGTCGGCACCAAGATGCGCTCGACGATCAATCTCGCCTCGAAGGAGGGGATCGCCGCCATCGTCGCCCAGCAATTCGAGCTCGGCGCGCAGATCGCCCGCCACGGGCTGCTGCCGATCCTGGAGCCGGAGGTTTCGATCAAGAGCCCCGACAAGGCGGCCGCCGAGGCCATCCTGCTCGCCGAGATTTCGCGGCATCTCGACACCGTGCCGGCGGATCAGCGGGTCATGCTGAAGCTGACCATCCCTGACAAGCCCGACCTCTACGCGCCGCTGATCGCGCATGACCGGGTCGCGCGGGTGGTGGCGCTTTCGGGCGGCTACAAGCGGGACGATGCGTGCCGCCGCCTCGCCGCCAATCACGGCATGATCGCGAGCTTCTCGCGCGCGCTGGTCGAGGAGCTGAAGGTCTCGATGAACGATGCCGAGTTCAACGCGGCCCTCGCGCACGCGATCGACGAGATCTACCAGGCCTCGACCGTCAAGACCTGAGAGCCTGTTTGAACCCGGTCTGGCGAGGCGGCTGGCGTGATTCTCCCAGCACCGGAGCGGAGCGGCCTTCTCGGCCGTGAGCGCCGGAGCACAGGAAACTCGCGTCAGATGGCCGCCGGAGCGCGTTTGCGAACAGCCTCTCAGTGCATGGCGCCGCGGGCGGCGATCGGCCAGAGGCATTCGACCCGGTGGTTGCGCACCCCGACATACCAGTCGTAGCGGTCGACGGTCGGGTCGCAATGGCCCGGGACGAGGCGGAGCTTCTCGCCGATCTTCGGCTGGGTGGTTTCGCTGTTGACCGCGAGGTTGGTGTGCTCGTCGGAGCAGCCGGTGGCGCGGAAATCCGGGCGTTCCCAGACCAGCGGCAGGCCACTGTCGATCGAGACGCCCTTATGCCCGACATCGAGCACCGCGAGACCGGGCCGGGTGGCGCTGATCACCGTGCCGAGCACGAAGAGCGCATGGCGGAAAGTGCCGACCGGAGCCCCGGCGGCGTTGAGGTTGCGGGCGTAATCGGCGTCCATGAAGCAGTAGCTGCCGGCCTGCAGCTCGGTATAGACGCCGCTGCTCGCCTCGAGCTCGAACGTGCCGGTGCCGGCGCCCCCGACGATCGCGCAGTCGAGCCCCTGCTGGCGTAGCTGCTCGACCGTGCGGCGCGCGCCTTCGCTCGCCTGGGCGATCGCATTGCGGCGCTCCTCCGGCGTGCGAAGGTGCTGGGCGCGACCGTGATAGGCCTGCAGGCCGCCGAAGATCAGGTGCTTGGACTGCGCGATGCGCTGCGCCAGCGCGACCGCCTCCGGCCCGGGCACCACGCCGCAGCGCCCGCCGCCGACGTCGATCTCGACCAGCACCGGCAGGCGCTGGGCGGCATGCTCCGCCGCCGCTTCGATCGCCGTCACATGCGCCTCGTTATCGGCGCAGATCGCGATCTTGCCGATGCGCGCCAGGGCGGCGGCGCGCGCGAGCTTCGCGGCGCCCACGACCTCGTTGCTGACCAGCACGTCCGGCACGCCGCCCCAGGCGAGCGCCTCCGCCTCGCCCACCTTCTGCGTGCACTGCCCGACCGCGCCGCGGGCGATCTGCAGCCGCGCGATCACCGGGGATTTGTGCGTCTTGGCATGCGGGCGCAGCCTGGCGCCGCTGGCCGCGACCAGCATGGCCATGCGGTCGAGATTGGCCTCGAACGCATCGAGATCGACGATCAGCGCGGGCGTGTCGATCTCGTCCTCGCGCATGCCGGGCAAGGCGGGCGGGGGCTGCTGCATCCTGTGTCCTTTCCGGTTGCCCGCGAGCGGGGCGCCCCCAGTGAGGCCGGTCAGTGCAGGCGCGTCAATGCCCCGCATTCTCGCCGGAGAAATCCGGCGCGGGCAGGCCGGAGGCGGCGAGCTGCGCCGTGAGCGCCGATTTCAGCCGGCCGAGCCCGGCCTCGCTCGAGGCTTCCGCCCGCGCGACCAGCACCGCCTGGGTGTTGGAGGCCCGCAGCAGCCACCAGCCATCCTCGGTCTGCACCCGGACGCCGTCGATATCGGCGACCTTCGCGCCGGCTTCCTTCAGCCGGGCGGCGACCTCCGTGATCACCGCGAATTTGCGCTCGTCGTCGCAATCGAAGCGCACTTCCGGCGTGTTGATCACCTGCGGCAGCGCGCGGCGGATGGAGGAGAGCGGCACGTCCATGCGGGCGACGATGCCGAGCAGGCGGATCGCGGCGTAGAGCGCGTCGTCGAAACCGTACCAGCGATCGGCGAAGAAGATATGGCCCGACATCTCGCCGGCGAGCGGCGATTTGGTGGACGCCATCTTCGCCTTGATCAGGCTGTGGCCGGTCTTCCACATCAGCGGCGTGCCGCCGGCACGGCCGATCTCGTCGAACAGCACCTGGCTCGCCTTCACGTCGGCGATGATGGTGGCGCCCGCGTGCTCGCGCAGCACGTCCCGGCTCAGGATGACCAGAAGCTGATCGCCGAACAGGATCTCGCCCTCGTCATCCACCACGCCGATGCGATCGGCGTCGCCGTCGAAAGCGATGCCGAGATTGGCCTTGCGCGTGTGCACCTCGGCGATGAGCTGCTCGAGATTCTTCGGCACCGTCGGGTCGGGATGATGGGCCGGAAAGCGCCCGTCGATCGTGCCGTTGAGCACGTGGTGGCGGCCGGGCAGCGACAGGATCAGCCGCTGCAGCACCTCGCCGGCGGCGCCGTTGCCATTGTCCCAGACCACGCCGAGCGCGCGATCCCCGCCATCCCAGTCGGCGATCAGGCGGGCGATGTAGTCGGTGACGAGCGAGATCTCGCGCTCGCTGCCGGCCTCCTCGGCGACGACGTCGCCGGCGGCGGCCATCCGGCCGATGCGCTGGATCTGCTCGCCGAAGAACGGCTTGCGGCCGAGCATCATCTTGAACCCGTTATAGTCGGGCGGGTTGTGGCTGCCCGTCACCATCACCGCGCCATCGGTCTCGCGGGTGGTGGCGGCGAAGTAAAGCAGCGGCGTCGGGCCGCGGCCGACCCGCAGCACCTCCATGCCGCTGGCCTTCAGCCCGTCCACCAGCGGACGCTCGAGCTCCGGCGAGGAGAGCCGCCCGTCATAGCCCACCGCGACCGTATGGCCGCCGGTGCGCGACACCAGGCTGCCGAAGGTCCGGCCGATCGCGTAAGCATCCTCCGGCTTCAGCGTTTTTCCGACCACGCCGCGGATGTCGTACTCGCGCAGGCTGGTCGGGTCGAAACGATGGATGAAGGGCATGTCTAATGGGCCTCGCCATAAGTCTTGAGAAAGCCGCGCACCGCTGGCGCGAGATCAGGGCGCTGCAGGGCGAAGGCGAGCTGCGCCTCGATGAAACCGAGCTTGTCCCCGCAATCGAACCGTTTGCCTTCATAGCGCAAACCGTGGAACGGCGTGTGGCCGATCATCCGCGCCATGCCGTCGGTGAGCTGGATCTCGCCGCCGGCGCCGCGCTCATGCCTGCCGAGATGCTCGATCACCTCGGGCAGCAGCACGTAGCGGCCGATCACCGAGAGGGTCGAGGGCGCCTCTTCCGGCGCCGGCTTCTCGACCAGCCCCTTCACCTCGACCAGCCGCCCGTCATCGGCGCCGATCTCCAGGATGCCGTAGCGCGCGGTGTGCTCGCGCGGCACGTCCACCACCGCGACCACGTTGCCGCCGGTCTCCGCATAGGCCTCGGCGAGCTGCTTCGTGCAGGGGGTGTCGGCGAGGATCAGGTCGTCGGGCAGCAGGATGGCGAACGGATCGTCGCCGATGAAGCTGCGCGCGCACCAGATCGCATGGCCGAGGCCGAGCGGTTCCTGCTGGCGGACCGCCATCAGCGAGCCATGCGGGGTGCGCATCGCGTCGAGCAGCGCGAGCAACTCCTCCTTGCCGCGCGACCGGAGCGTGTCCTCGAGCTCGTAGGCGTTGTCGAAATGGTCGACCAGCGCGGTCTTGCCGCGCCCGGTGACGAAGCAGATCTGGTCGATGCCGGCGGCCCTCGCCTCCTCGACCGCGTACTGGATCAGCGGCTTGTCGATGACCGGCAGCAATTCCTTGGGCATCACCTTGGTGGCCGGCAGAAAGCGGGTGCCGAGCCCCGCGACCGGCATCACCGCCTTGCGCAGCTTCCTGCGCGGCGTCTGGGAAGGCGTCGAGTTGGACGGCACGGGAGTTTTCTCCTCGCTGGGACCGGATTGCGGCATTCGACGGGTGCGGGCTGCACCGCCGGGGCGGCACGGGCGGGCGCGGTCGATGCCGCCTAGGTGCCAGACCCGTTCTCGCTCGGCAAGGCGGCGGGAATGTGGTGAGGCGAGGTCGCGCGACCTTTGGGTAGGCACGGCCGGGGGGCGCGGCGGCCGGCGCGCGCGATCAGGCGAAGCGGGCGAGGCGGACGGCGGTGTGCCCGCGGCTCGGGCGCAGGCTCGGCATCACCAGCAGGCAGGCATCGTGCGGCGTGCGGATCTCGGTGGTGCCGTCGAGCGCGATCAGCGTGTTGCGGCGCGGCACCACGTCCCCGCCGCGGAAGGATCGCAGGAAGGCGAAGCCGCTGGTCGACGCGGTCACCGCCTGGGTGACCTCGGCGAAGCGGGGCCGCGGCGCGGCGGCGGGCGGCGGCAGGGCGGGATGGGTGGTCGCCATGCCGGCATGGCGCAGCAAGGCAGCGATGCAGGCGAGCGTGGTCAGCACCGTCTCTGGCTCCCAATGCTGGCCGGCCTCCACCAGCACGCCGGCCTGCGGCGAGCTGCCGGAGGAGCACGCCGCATAATCGATCAGCCGGGGACCGCTCGCATGGCCACGATCGGCGACCACGAGCGGCGGCATGCCGATGGCGAGCGCCAGATCCCGCCCGGTCGCGGAGGGGCCGCTCAGGATCAACGGGTCGGAGGGCCAGAGCATCGAGTGCAGGTCGAGCAGGATGTCCATCTGCTCGACGAGCGGTCGGATCTCGCGGGCCCGCGCCAGCTCGTTCGACTGCCGGTTGCCGTCGAGCATGGCGGCGCTCCAGACCCGGTTCAGATCCTCGTCGACGAAGCGCGACGTGGTGGGCTGGCGGAAATCGAAGCGGGCAAAGGCCGCGAGATTGGCGAAGCCGAGCGTCAGCCGGCCGCGGAGCGGGGTGAAGCCCGCGCGCAGCAGCCGGTCGAGCGCGATCGCCCCGGCGATCTCGTTGCCGTGCATCAGGCCGATCGCGCCCACATGCGGCCCCGGCCTGCCGGAATCGAGCGTCGTGAAGCCGGGGATGCCGGTGTTGCCGGCGATCCACGGCGCGATGTCGGGCGCGGCGATCCGCACCGCGAAGGAGGGCAGCGGCAGAGCGCGCGGCTCCGGGCTCATCAGGTCACCAGACTCATCAGGTCACCGGACTCATCAGGTCACTGGGCTCATCAGGTCACGAGCCGGCCGGCCAGGCGGCGGATGAAGGCGTCGCAGGCGGCGAGCTGCTCCTCGGCGATCCACTCATCGGGCTGGTGCGCCTGCGCGATATGGCCGGGCCCGCACACGATCGAGGGGATGCCGGCCTCCTGATAGAGGCCGCCCTCGGTGCCGTAGCTCACCTTGCCGACCGCATTGGACCCGGTGAGCTGCTTGATCATCGCGGCGAGCGCATGGTCCGGATCGAGCGAGAGCCCCGGCAGGACGGCACGGGTCTCGAAAGAGAACCCGGTCGCCGGATCGACCGCATGCATCGCCGGCTCGATCATCCGCGCGACATGCTCCCGCAGCCGCGCCGCCTCCCGATGCGCGTCATCGGCGGGAATGACGCGCCACTCCATCACGAACTCCGCATGGTCGGGGATGATGTTGAGGATGGTGCCGCCGCGCATCGTCCCGACATGCACGCTGGTGTAGGGTGGGTCGAAGCCTTCCTCGAACGGACCCTCCTGGGCGAAGCGTCTGGCTTCGCCGGCGAGCCAGGCGATCGCCTCGGCGGCGGCGAACGCCGCGTTGACGCCGCGGCCGGGCTCGCTCGAATGGCCGGCCAGGCCGCGCACCGACACGCCGAGGCTGAGCTTGCCCTTATGCGCGACGATCGGCTTCATGCCGGAGGGCTCGCCGACCACGCAGAATTCCGGGGTCCAGCCGCTGTCCCGGACATCCTCGATCAGCCGCCGCGCGCCGAGGCAGCCCACCTCCTCGTCGAAGGAGATGAAGAGATGCACCGGGCGGGCGAGCCGGAGCGCCTTCAGATCGGGCACCGCGGCGAGGCAGGCGGCCACGAAGCCCTTCATGTCCACCGCCCCGCGGGCGAGCAGCCGCCCGTCCCGGCGGCGCAGCGCGAACGGGTCGCCGCTCCAGGCCTGCCCGTCCACCGGCACCGTGTCGACATGGCCGGAGAGCGCGATGCCGCCCGGCCCTTCCGGTCCGATCACCGCATGGATGTTGGCCTTCTCGCCGGCCATGTCGGTGCTGACCCGATAGCGCACGCCCGCCTCGTCGAGGAAGCCGCGGATGAAGCCGATCAGCGCCAGATTCGAGTTGCGGCTCGTGGTGTCGAACGCGACCAGGCGCTCCAGCATCTCTATCGTGTTCGGGGCCATGCCACCTCCGGCCCGGCAGTCTATACGGCGCCGCGTTGCCGGCAACCGGCGCCGCCGGCGCCTCGGCACACCGTGCCGCACGTTCGCCAGCGTGCTAGCATCGCTCCGTTCAGGAAGGACGCAGCCATGTCCATAACCCCCTCCGTGACCGCCGCTCCGGCCCGGCCAGCGCCGGTCCCCGACATCACCGGCATCTTCGATGCGGCCAGCAGCACCATCACCTACATCGTCGCCGATCCGGCGACCGGCGCGGCGGCGATCATCGATTCCGTGCTCGACTTCGACGCCGCCGCCGGCCGTACCGCGACCGCCTCGGCGGAAGCGGCGGCCGAGCGCGTCCGCGCGCGCGGGCTGCACACCGCCTGGCTGCTGGAGACGCATGTCCATGCCGACCACCTTTCCGCGGCGCCCTTCCTGCGCGAGCGGCTGGGCGGGCGCATCGGCATCGGCAGCGGCATCCGCGAGGTGCAGTCCCGCTTCGGCACGCTGTTCAACGCCGAGCCGATCTTCGCCCGCGACGGCAGCCAGTTCGACCATCTGTTCGAGGATGGCGAGGAATTCGCCGTCGGCTCGCTCCCCGGCCGGGTGCTGCACACGCCCGGGCACACGCCCGCCGACGTCACCTACGTGATCGGCGACGCCGCCTTCATCGGCGACACGCTGTTCATGCCGGATTACGGCACGGCGCGGGCGGACTTCCCGGGCGGCGACGCGGCCGCGCTCTACCGCTCGATCCGCCGCGTCCTGGCGTTGCCGCCGGAGACGCGGCTGTTCACCTGCCACGACTACCTGGCGCCCGGGCGCACCGAGCATGCCTGGGAGAGCACGGTCGCGCGGCAGCGGGCGGAGAACGTGCATGTCCGCGACGGCGTCGAGGAGGCGGAGTTCGTCGCCATGCGAACCGCGCGGGACGCGGAGCTTTCGGTGCCGAAATTGCTAATCCCGGCGGTCCAGGTGAACATGCGGGCGGGAGAGCTGCCGCCGCCTGAGGCCGACGGCGTTTCCTACCTGAAGATTCCGGTGAATCGTTTCTGAATGCGGAGAGGCGCGTCGATGTCGAGATCATGGGGTGCGGCGCTGCGGGGTGCCGCGCTGGCTGCCGGATTGCTGAGCGGTCCCGCCTTTCCTGCCCTGGCGCAGTCGCGCGACACGCTGCGCCTTGCAACCGGCGCGCCGATCACCAGCATCGACCCGCATTTCCACAACGTCTCGCCGAACTCGGCGCTCGCCTCGCATATCTTCGACCCGTTGATCGCGACCGATCCGGCGATGCACCGCATCCCCGGCCTCGCCACCTCGTGGAAGGCGATCGACCCGACGACCTGGGAATTCCGCCTGCGCCCGGGCGTAAAATTCCACAACGGCGATGAGTTCACCGCGTCCGACGTCGCCTTCACGCTGCACCGCGTGCCGCTGGTGCCGAACAGCCCGAGCTCGTTCGCGATCTACACGCAGTCGATCGGCAGCGTCGACATCGTCGATCCGCACACGCTGCGCATACACACCAAGAGCGTCTACCCGCTGCTGCCGGTCGATCTCGCGCAGATCTACATCGTCGACCACACGATCGGCGACACCGCGACCACGGCGGATTTCAACAGCGGCAAGGCGGCGATCGGGACCGGGCCGTACAAGTTCCGCTCGTACCGTCCGGACGACCGCATCGAGCTCGACCGCAATGACGGCTACTGGGGCGGCAAGCAGCCCTGGGCGCATGTCGATTACCGCATCATCCCGAACAATGCCGCGCGCACCGCGGCGCTGCTCTCCGGCGATGTCGATTTCATCGACACCGTGCCGACCGAGGATCTCGACCGGCTCGGCCATGATTCCCGCGCCAAGCTCTGGTCGGTGGTCGGCATCCGCATCATCTTCCTCGGCCTCGATCAGAGCCGCGACGGTCCCTCGCCGCAGGTGTTCGGGCCAAACGGCGAGACGCTGACGAAGAACCCGCTCAAGGACCGGCGCGTGCGCGAGGCGCTGTCGGTCGCGATCAACCGCGACGCGATCGTCAGCCGGGTGATGGATGGCGCGGCCGTCGCCTCCGGCCAGTTCCTGCCGCCCGGCGCGTTCGGCTACGTGCCCGGGCTCAAGCCGCCCACCTACGATCCGGCGCGCGCCAAGGCGCTGCTCGCCGAGGCGGGATATCCGCGTGGCTTCCGCATCACCCTCGACAGCTCGAACGACCGCTACGTGAACGATGCGCAGATCGTGCAGGCGGTCGGCCAGATGTGGCAGCGCGTCGGCGTGCAGACCACGGTCTCGCCGATGCCGTGGGCGACTTTCGTGGTCAATGCGAACAAGCAGATGTATTCCGCCTTCCTGTTCGGCTGGGGCAGCGGCACCGGCGAGGCCTCCGATCCGCTGCGCGCGCAGGTCGCGACCTGGGATCCGGCGAAGGGGCTCGGCACCGCCAATCGCGGCCGCTACTCCAACCCGGCGCTCGACGCGCTGCTCGCGCAGGCGATGAGCACGGTCGACGATCCGGCGCGCGAGAAGCTGCTGCAGCAGGCCACGACGATGGCGATGGACGACGTCGCGATCATCCCGCTGCACATCCAGAAGAACATCTGGGCGACACGACCCGGGCTGATCGACGCGCCGCGCGAGGATGAGCTGACACGCGCGATGGATGTCCGGCCGGCCCGATGACCACCTGGCTGCTGCGCCGGCTCATCCAGGCGATCTTCGTGATGCTCGCGATGACGGTGATCGTGTTCGTCGCGGTCAACGTGATCGGCAACCCGATCGACATCCTGATCTCGCCCGAGGCGGATCAGGCGGAGCGGCTGCGGGCGATCCATGCGCTCGGGCTCGACCAGCCGCTCTGGCAGCAATATGCGAGCTTCCTGTGGGGCGCGCTGCACGGCAATCTCGGCAACAGCTTCGTGTTCAACGAGCCGGCGCTGACCTTAATCTTCCAGCGCATGCCGGCGACGCTCGAGCTCGCGGTGACGGCGGTGCTGCTCTCGGTGGTGATCGGCGTGCCGCTCGGGCTCTATTGCGGTTTGCGGCCGGGCAGCTGGCTCGCGCGGCTGACCATGGCGGGCAGCATTCTCGGCTTTTCGCTGCCGAGCTTCTGGATCGGGCTGATGCTGATCATGGTGTTCGCGGTCGAGCTCGGCTGGCTGCCGAGCACCGGGCGCGGCCGCACGGCCGCGCTGTTCGGCGTGCAATGGTCCTTCCTCACGCTCGACGGGCTGCGCCATCTGCTGATGCCGGCGTTCAACCTCGCGCTGTTCAACATCTCGCTCGTGCTGCGGCTGGTGCGCGCCGGCGTGCGCGAGACGCTGCCGCTCGATTTCGTGAAATTCGCCCGCGCGAAAGGCCTCTCGCCGGCCCGCATCGTCGGCGTGCATGTGCTCAAGACGATCATGATCCCGGTCATCACCGTGATCGGGCTGGAATTCGGCTCCACCATCGCGTTCGCGGTGGTGACCGAAAGCGTGTTCGCCTGGCCCGGCATGGGCAAGCTGATCATCGACAGCATCAACGTGCTGGACCGGCCGGTGATCGTCGCCTATCTGATGATCATCGTCTTCATGTTCGTCGTCATCAACCTCGTGGTCGATCTCGCCTACACCGTTCTTGATCCGCGCGTGCGGCTGGAGGCGCGGGAATGAGCGCGGCCGCAGGCCCCGCGCCGCGCGAGGAGAGCCCGTTTGGGCGGATCGCCCGCGAGTTCGCCGCCTCGCCGATCGCGCTGATCGGCCTCGTCCTGCTGGTGATCATCCTGCTCGCCGCGATCTTCGCGCCCTGGATCACGCCGCAGAATCCCTACGATCTGAGCCAGCTCGACATCATGGACGGGCGGCTGCCGCCCGGCAGTCACGGCGATGCCGGCTTCACCTACTGGCTCGGCACGGACGACCAGGGGCGGGACATGTATTCGGGCATCCTCTACGGGCTGCGCATCTCGCTCGGCGTCGGTGTTGGATCGACCCTGTTCGCCGCGGTGATCGGCTCGGCGCTCGGGCTGGTCGCGGCCTATAAGGGCGGCCGGATCGATGCGCTGATCATGCGGCTGGTCGATCTGCAGCTCTCCTTCCCGTCGATCCTGGTCGCGCTGATGATCCTCGCCTTTCTCGGCAAGGGCGTAGGCAACGTGATGCTGGCGCTGCTGATCGTGGTCTGGGCGTATTTCGCCCGCACCGCGCGCGCCACCGCGCTCGCCGAACGCGGGCGGGAATATATCGAGGCCGCGGAATGCCTCGCTTTGCCGCGCTGGCGCGTGGTGTTCCGCCATCTGCTGCCGAACTGCCTGCCGCCGCTGATCGTCATCGCCACGATCCAGACGGCGCGGGCGATCGCGCTGGAAGCGACGCTCTCCTTTCTCGGCCTCGGCGTGCCGGTGACGCAGCCTTCGCTCGGCCTGCTGATCGCCAACGGCTATCAGTACATGCTCTCCGGCAAATACTGGATCAGCTTCTATCCCGGCGTCGCGCTGTTGGTCACGATCATGGCGATCAACCTGGTCGGCGATCAGCTGCGCGACGTGCTGAACCCGCGTTTCGCGCGATGAGCAGAGGCATGCGAGGCGCGCCATGAGCGCGACATTGACCGTGCGCGGCCTGCGCACGCATTTCCTCACCCGCGCCGGCGTGCTGCGCGCGGTGGACGACGTCTCCTTCGAGGTGGCGGCGGGGCGCGTGCTCGGGCTGGTGGGGGAATCGGGTTCCGGCAAATCGGTCACCGGCTTCTCGGTGATCGGGCTGATCGATCCGCCCGGGCGGATCGTCGGCGGCGAGATCCGCTTCCAGGGCGACGATCTCGCGCGGCTCTCCGAGCCCGAGATGCGCAAACTGCGCGGCAACCGCATAGCGATGATCTTCCAGGACCCGATGATGACGCTGAACCCGGTCCTGCGCATCGACACGCAGATGATCGAGACGGTGAAGGCGCATGCCAGGGTGAGCCGGGCGGAGGCCCGCGCCCGCGCGCGCGACGCGCTCGGCCAGGTCGGCATCCCCTCGCCCGAGGAGCGGCTTTCCGCCTATCCGCACCAGTTCTCCGGCGGCATGCGCCAGCGCGTCGCCATCGCCATCGCGCTGCTGCACCGGCCCGATCTGCTGATCGCCGATGAGCCCACCACCGCGCTCGACGTCACCATCCAGGCGCAGATCCTCGCCGAGGTGCAGAAGCTCGCGCGCGAGCGCGGCATGGCGCTGGTGTGGATCTCGCACGACCTCGCCGTGGTCTCCGGCCTCGCCGACGATGTGGCGGTGATGTATGCCGGCCGCATCGTCGAGGCGGGCAGCGTCGATCAGGTGCTCGACCGACCGCTGCACCCCTACACGCACGGGCTGATCGGCAGCGTGCCGAGCCGCAACCGCCGCGGCGAGCGTCTGCGCCAGATCAAGGGGATGACGCCCTCGCTGCTCGCCCTGCCGGATGGCTGCGCCTTCCGCACCCGCTGCCCGCGCGCCGATGCAGTCTGCCACGGCGAGCCCGAGATCACCGAGCCGGTGCCGGGTCAGGCGCTCCGCTGCTTCCATCCGGAGCTCGATACCGTTGCCTGAGCCCGCCCGTGAGCCAACCCCCGCCCGTGAGCCAACCGCCCGTGAGCCAACCATCGGGGCGAGCCGGCATGAGCGAGCCGGCATGAACGAGAAGGTGATCGAGCTGCGGGGCGTGTCGAAACGCTTCACCCGCAAGCAGGACGCGGCCGGACGGCTCGCCACGAAGCTGCATCTCGCCAGGCCGCCGATGGTGGTGCGCGCGGTCGACCATATCGATTTCAGTATCGCGCCCGGCGAGGTGCTCGGGCTGGTCGGCGAATCCGGCTGCGGAAAATCCACCATCGGGCGGATGGTCGCCGGCATCATGCCGCCCTCCGAGGGGCAGGTGCTGTATCACGGAAGCGACGTCGCGGCGCTCGACCGCGCGGCGGCGCGCGTGGCGATGCTCAAGATCCAGATGATCTTTCAGGACCCGTACGCGAGCCTCAACCCGCGGATGCGCGTTGACGAGATCATCGGCGAGGCGCCACGCGTGCACGGGCTGATCAAAGGCTCTCGCAGCGAGTATCTCGCGGCCCAGATGCGCCGCGCCGGGCTCGATCCCGCCTTCCGCCGCCGCTACCCGCACCAATTCTCGGGCGGCCAGCGCCAGCGCATCGGCATCGCCCGCGCGCTCGCCGTGCAGCCGGAATTCCTCGTCTGCGACGAGGCGGTGGCGGCGCTCGACGTCTCGATTCAGGCGCAAATCCTGAACCTGTTCATGGATCTGCGCGAGCAGCTCGACCTCACCTACCTGTTCATCAGCCACGATCTCGGCGTGGTCGAGCACATCTCGGACCGCGTGCTGATCATGTATCTCGGCCGCATCGTCGAGGAAGCGCGCACCGAGGACGTGTTCGCCCGCGCCAACCATCCCTACACCCAGGCGCTGCTCGCCGAGGTGCCGCGCATCGAGGTGCGGCGGCGCAATTTCGCCGCGGTGAAGGGCGAGCTGCCGAGCCCCCTCGCCCCGCCGCCCGGCTGCCATTTCCACCCGCGCTGCCCGCACGCCATGCCGCGCTGCGCGCTCGAGGTGCCTCAGCTGAAAGAGGTCGCGCCCGGCCAGCGGAGCGCCTGTCACCTCAACGATGTGTCGTGAGGCCCGGCACGCCGGCGATCTTCGCTAGCAGCGCCTTTGCCATGTCCCGCCACGCGCTGCGCGGATCGGCGGGCGGACCCGCTTGCGGCGGATCGTCGCGCATCCTGGCGATGGCGGCGGCGATTGCTTCCGCATTCGGCGCGGCGAGGCGGGCGAGCCTCTCCCCGGCGAGCTGCTCGACGAGACCGCCCACCTTGGTCGCGATCACCCAGCGGCCGGCGGCGATCGCCGCCGCGGCGACGCCGCTCTGGCTCGCCTCGCGATAGGGCAGCACCAGCGCATCCGCCCAGGCGAGCAGCGCGGCGAGCTCCGCCTCGGGCACCCAACGGTTTTCGACAAGAACGCCGGGCACCGCCCGCAGCGCGGCGAGCTCCGGTCCCTCCGGCCCGGCGCCGACCACCCGCACCTCGGGCGGCGCGCCCGGCACGAGACGCAGCGCTCCGGCCAGCAGGTCGAGACCCTTGTAGGGCAGCAGCCGGCCGAAGCAGAGCAGGCGCAGCCCGCCGCCATGCGACCCCGGCGGCGGCGGTGGCGGACCGAACACCAGAGGGGGAAGCACGGCGCGAAGCAGCGGCGCCCGCGCACCCTGCTCGCGCAACCGCTCGGCGACATGCGCGGTGAGCGCCACCAGCGCATCGGCCCGGGCGATCTGCCGGCGCTGCAGCGCCATCTGGAACGGCAGCCCGTCGCCCGGATGCGACTCCGCGTCGTGCACGATCACCACCGCCGGCACGCACGCGCGCTTCAGCGCCGCCATCATCGCAAGATCGAGCACGGCCGGCATCGCGCAGATCGCGACATCCGGCGCGAGCGCCCGCACCCGCCGTGTGAGGCTCCGCACCATCAGCGGGGCCTGCGCCGTCCGCAGCGCGAGGCCAGCAAGCCCGCCATAAGTGGGCACGGAAAACGCGCATCGCGGCGGCGCCGGACCGCCCAGGATCTCGGCGCCGGTGGAGAGCGAGAGCATCGCCGCCACCCCGTCGAGCGCGTCCAGCGCCTCGGCGAGCCCGGCGGCGAAAAGCGGCCCGGCGCCGCGCCGTCCCCATTGCCAGACCAGGATCCTCATAGCGCGCCGATGGCGGCGAGCGCCGCCTCCAGCGGCGCGGTGCCGAGACGCGCCCGCGCGGCGATCCGCCCACGGCCGCCGATCTCCGCCCGCAAGGCGGCATTCTCGGCGAGCCGGACGAGATGCGCGGCGGCGGCGGGGATCTCCGGCTGCGCCCATTCCGCGCCGGGCGCCTCGAACACGCCGCGCGGGTCGCGCGCCGGCACCAGACGGAACGGCACCAGGCACGCGCTCTCGGCGTCCATGTATTCCATGTTGCCCGACCAGCCGGTCGCCACCACCGGCACGCCGAGCAGCATCGCCTCGGCCGGGACCAGCCCGAACCCCTCGCTGCGATGCAGGGAGAGCAGGATGTCGGCGGCGCGGGTCAGCGCATGGCTGTCCGCGGCCGGCAGGGTGCGGGTTTCCAGCCGGATATTCGGCGCCCCCGCGACCGCCTCCCGCAGGATCGCGAAATCGGCGGGGAAATGCGTGGGATCGCCGATCTTGAGCAGCAGGATGCGGTCTGTGCGCTCACCGAACGCGGCGCGATGCGCGGCGATGACCCCGAGCGGGTTTTTCCGCGCGAAGCTGGAGGCCAGGCTGAACGAGGTCAGCACCACCACGGCGTCTGCCGGCAGGCCGAAGGCAGCGCGGTCCAGGGCAGATGGTTCCGGCGGCGCGGCCGCCACCGGATGCGGCACCACCCGGATGCGGCCGGGCAGCAGCCTCTCGACGGCAGACGCGACGAAATGCGACGGCACCCAGGCCTCGTGCACGAACCCCGCGCCTTCCCGCCACAAGGGCGGCGTCACCGGCAATTCCCAAGCCCACAAGCCAATCACCCGCCGCCCCCGGATGAGCCCGCGCGGCAGGCGCAGCAAGGTCGCGGGCAGGAAAGGCGGGTTGACGTGGAGGATGAGCGGCACACCGCGCGGCGGCAATGATCCGCCGGTTTCGTCGGCACCTCTCCCGCCGGTCAGCGACGCCGCCATCCGCCAGCACGGCACCCCGAGCGACTCGGCCGCCCGCAGCATCAGACGCGCCCCCTCGCCGAGGCCCGACGCGCGCCCGATCTCTCCCGCCACCGCGATCCCGTGCACCGGATCGGGCGGGTTCAGGTCCGGGCGGGGCGCGAGCATCGCAGCCCCCCGCGCCAGCAGCCGCCGCCGCGGCCCGGCCGGCAGACGGCGCCAGGCGCGTTGCAGCATGCCCGGCGCATCATCATGTTCGGCCATCGCCAGACCCTGCCGGGGGCGGGGAAACCGGGCAAGAGGCGACTGTCGCCTCGCGGTGATGGCGGGCGAGAGTGCGCCAGGAAGGCCGCGCAACACCGCCAGGGCGATTCACAGTTCGCCGAGCCCTCTCGCTCCGCTGCAAGCGGTCATAGCGGCACGCCGGCCTGACGGAGCAGCGGGGCAAGCGCCAGGCCGGGCGTGCAATGGATCGCCTGCATCCCGAGCGCCCGCGCCGCCGCGACATTGACCTCCGAGTCGTCGACGAACACGCAGCCGGCCGCCGCGAGCCCGTTCCGCTCGAGCAGCAGGTGGTAGATTGCCGGGTCGGGCTTGACCAGCCGCTCGCGGCCGGAGACGACAAGCCCGTCGAACCCGCCCAGGAACGGGTAGAGGCCGACCGAGATACGCCACTTGTCGTCCTCGAAATTGGTGATCGCATAGACTTTCTCCCCGCCCGCGCGGAGCGCTTCCAGGATCGCCACATTCTCCGCGATCGCCCCGTCCAGCATCTCCGTCCAGCGCGTATCGTAGGCGCGGATCTCGGCCTCCCATTCCGGGTAGCGCGCGATCAGCAGGGACGTGCCCTCGGCGAAGCTGCGGCCGCGATCCTGCTCGAGATTCCAGGCGGGGCCGCAGATCTCGGCGAGGAACCACTCCATGCGCGCCGGATCGTCGAAGATCTTGCGATAGAGATTGCGCGGGTCCCAGCGCAGAAGGACATTGCCGACGTCGAAAACCACGTTCAAGCTGATCTCTCCCGGTTACCACGTGCCGGCGCCGCGCTACGGCAATCTGTGAGAAACATACCATATCTGGTTGTTGTATGGTCAGCGACCCACAGCATCTGGATCATCGCACCGTTTTTCCGTTGACGATGACAGGCTGTGCCACTACCCCGGAAGCGTGGCAAGCGCAGCGCGATCGCAGACTTCCTTCCGCGTCCGGGGACGCTCCTTCATGGCGCTCGTGCTCGCGCCCGAAGCGCCGGTGGCGGACTGGCTCGGCGCCCTGGACGCGCAGATCGACCGCTCGCCCGCCTTCTTCTCCGGCCGCCCGGTGGTGGTCGATCTCGGCAGCGTGCCGGCGCAGGATCCGAGCCTGCCCGGGCTGATCCCGCAATTGCAGGATCGCGGCATTCGCATCATCGCGGTCGAGGGCGCGGACCCGAACTGGAACGGCGCCGAGAAATGGGGCCGCCCGCTCGCCGGCGGCCGGGCGATCGGGCTGGTGCGCGTGCCCGAGGAGACAAAGCCAGAAGAGACCAGATCGGAGGAGCCGGAACCGGAAGGGCCAAAAGCCGCGGAACCCGCTCCTCCGCCCGAGCCGGATGCGGGCGAGAACGCGCTGCTGATCACCGAACCGGTCCGCTCCGGCCAGAGCATCATGTTCCCACGCGGCGACGTCACCATCATCGGCTCGGTCGCCTCCGGCGCCGAGGTGATCGCCGGCGGCTCGATCCATGTCTACGGCACGCTCCGCGGCCGGGCGATCGCCGGGTTCACCGGCAATGCCAAGGCGCGGATCTTCTGCCGGCGGATGCAGGCCGAACTCGTCTCGATCGACGGACTTTACCGCACGGCGGACGAGATGGACGCGGCGCTGCGCGACCGGGCGGCGCACATCTGGCTCGACGGCGAACGCATCAACATGGCGCCCCTCGAGTGAGCGGCGCGAAGGGAGAGCATGGCATGGCCAAAGTGCTGGTCGTCACTTCGGGAAAGGGAGGCGTCGGCAAGACGACCTCCACCGCGGCATTGGGAGCCGCCCTCGCGCAAGGCGGCCAGTCCGTGGTGGTGGTCGATTTCGACGTCGGGCTGCGCAACCTCGACCTGGTGATGGGGGCGGAGCGCCGCGTCGTCTACGACATGATCAACGTCATCCAGGGCGACGCCAAGCTCCAGCAGGCGCTGATCCGCGACAAGCGCATCGAGACGCTCTCCCTGCTCCCCGCCTCGCAAACCCGCGACAAGGACGCGCTCACCAGCGAAGGCGTCGCCAAGGTGATCGGCGAGCTGCGCGAGAAATTCGACTGGGTGATCTGCGACAGCCCCGCCGGCATCGAACGCGGCGCCACCCACGCCATGCACCATGCCGACATGGCGGTGATCGTCACCAATCCGGAAGTCTCCTCGGTGCGCGACTCGGACCGCATCATCGGCCTGCTCGATTCGAAGACGGAGAAGGCGGAGAAAGGCGAGCGGATCGAAAAGCACCTGCTGCTCACCCGCTACGACCCGATCCGCGCGGCGCGCGGCGACATGCTGAAAACCGAGGACGTACTCGAAATTCTCTCGATCCCCCTGCTCGGCATCATCCCCGAAAGCGGCGAGGTGCTCCGCGCTTCCAATCTCGGCTCCCCGGTGACCCTCTCCAACCCGCAAAGCGCGCCGGCCCGCGCCTATTTCGACGCGGCCAAGCGCCTCAAGGGGGAAGCGATCGAGATGAGCGTGCCGAGCGACCGCAAAGGCCTGATCGGCAAGCTGTTCGGGCGGAGGGTCG
Organism: Acetobacteraceae bacterium; assembly: GCA_965276665.1. Taxonomy (GTDB): domain Bacteria; phylum Pseudomonadota; class Alphaproteobacteria; order Acetobacterales; family Acetobacteraceae; genus CAWGJC01. The sequence continues at coordinate 4,703,916 of OZ255620.1, read as the reverse complement.
CATGAGCCTCCTCGACTTCCTGGTCCGCCGCCGCACCGCCCCCGTGGCCCGCGAGCGGCTGCAAATCCTGCTCGCCCATGAACGCGCCGTCGCCGGCCAGTCCGACCTCGTCGCCGTGCTGCAGGAAGAAATCCTCGCGGTCATCGCAAAGCACTTCCCGGTGGAACGCGACAAGGTCCAGATCAAACTCGACCGCGGCGCGGCCGTCTCCACGCTCGAAATCGGCGTCGAAATGCCGAGCGGGAAGAAGCTGGCTATTCCGGCTCGGGCTTCGGTTTAGGCAAGAAGGCCAGGGGCGCTGCCCCTGGACCCCGCTGGGGGCGACGGCCCCCAGACCCCGGTCCTGGCGCTTCGCGTGGAGCGTCATCTAAAGCGGGGGAACACTTCATCTACCGGATGTGTCCCCGGAAGCCGATTGCGCTTCGCGCGAAGCGCAACAATCATTTCGGGCACGCTCCCTCCGCTGCCGCCACGCGAAGCGCCGCCCGGGTTCCAAGGGCGACCGCCCTTGGCGGGGTCCAGGGGCAGCGCCCCTGGCCTTCCTAACCTCCGAGCGAAGTCCCGATCGCCGCCCAGAGAGGCTTGCGGTTGAGGTCGGCGTCGAGCGGCAGCGGACGTTGCGGCTGTCCGTCTTTGCGGGGCCATTGCTGGTTGAGCCAGGTCCGGCGGTCGGAGAGGCCCCAGGTGACCACGCCGATCACGGCGGGGTTTTCCAGCACGGCGTCGAGGAAGGCACGGCCTTGCGCGGCGACGGCGGCGTCGCGGGTCGGGATATCGCCGGGTTCGCGGTTGTCGCGGATGTCGAGTTCGGTGATGGCGATCTTGAGGCCGAGCGAGGCGATGTCGGCGCAGAATTTGGAAAGCGTGGTCTGGTCGAGTTGCTCGACCCCGGCTTCGAGGTGTGCCTGCATGCCGAGGCCCTGGATCGGCACCTTGCGGTGCACGAGATCGGCGAGCAGGTCGAGCATGGCGCCGCGTTTGCGGGTCTGGTCGGGCCAGGTGTAGTCGAGCCCGTATTCGTTGATGAAGCGGAGCGCCTGTGGGTCGGCTTCCGCACAGAGATGGAAGGCGAGGTCGATGTAGCGGGGCCCCAATGCCTTGAGCCACGGCCCGGTGCGGAGCCCCATCGGCAGGTTCTGCTCCGGGGCGAGCGCTTCGTTCACCACGTCCCAATGGATCAGCCGGCCGCGGAAATGCCCGGCGACGCGGGTGATGTAGTCGGCGAGCAGGCGCTCGGCGTTCGCGGCGTTGAGCGTCTGCACCAGCCAGTCCGGATTGTAGTCCTGCCAGACGAGATTGTGGCCGCGAACCCGCAGTTTCTGGCGCTGCGCGTAGGCCATCAGCCGGTCGGCCGCGGCGAAGGTGTAGACGCCTGGCTTGTCCTGGATCGCCGCCCATTTGAAGGCGGCTTCGCTGACGAGGACGCCGCATTCCACCGGCACGTGCGCCATGTAGGCGGGGTCGTGGGTGAGCATCACGTCGTCGATCGCGGTGCCGAAGAAGCGGTTGCGCCGGCGCGCGATGGTGTCGAGACCCGGTGCGGCCGGCGGCATCGGGACGGCCGCCCCGAGCAGCATCGCGGCGGGAGCGGCGAGCAGGCTCCGACGCCTGATCGGGACGGGCTGGAACGGGATCCCGGGGTGACGGAGCGCGGTCAGGGTCTCTCCTTCCGGCGGCGTTCGCCGTGCGTATGGCGATGGCCGTGCAGGGCCGGCGATCATGCCCAGGGTCTCTGCTCAGCGTTGTCTCTGCTCAGCGTTGTCTCTGCTCGGCTTGTCTGGCCGACGTCGCTGGCGCATGGGGCGGGCGAGGCGCAGGATAGAGAAGCTTTGTTGACGAAAAGGTTCAGCCGGTGCGCATCGTCGATGTCCGCGAGATCACCCGCCCGATCAGCTCTGCGATCCGCAACGCGTATATCGATTTTTCCAAGATGACGACCAGCCTTGTCGCGGTCGTGACCGATGTGGTGCGAGATGGGCGCCGGGTAGTCGGATACGGGTTCAACTCGAACGGCCGCTACGGTCAGGGCGGCCTGATCCGCGAGCGTTTCGCCCCTCGGCTGCTGGAAGCCGACGCCGCCTCGCTGCTGGACGATGCGGGCGGGAATCTCGACCCGGATCGCATCTGGGCCACGCTGATGGCGAATGAAAAGCCGGGCGGCCATGGCGAGCGGTCTGTCGCGGTCGGCACGATCGACATGGCGGTCTGGGATGCGACGGCGAAGATCGCCGGCAAGCCGCTGTTCCGCCTGCTGGCCGAGCGGCACGGCGTCGCGGCCGATCCGCGCGTCTTCGTCTATGCCGCCGGCGGCTACTATCATCCGGGCAAGGATCTGGGCGCGCTGCGCGGCGAGATGCGGAGCTATCTCGACCGCGGCTACAGCGTGGTGAAGATGAAGATCGGCGGCGCCTCGCTCGCCGAGGATCGCGAGCGCATCGCGGCGGTGCTGGCCGAGCTCGACGGGCGGGCGCAGCTGGCGGTGGATGCGAACGGGCGCTTCGACCTCGAGACCGCCATCGCGTATGCGAAGATGCTCCGCGACTACCCGCTGTTCTGGTACGAGGAGGCGGGGGATCCGCTCGACTACGCGCTGCAGGCGGCGCTGGCGGAATTCTATCCCGGCCCGATGGCCACCGGCGAGAACCTGTTCAGCCACCAGGACGCGCGGAACCTGATCCGCTACGGCGGCATGCGTCCCGACCGTGACTGGCTGCAATTCGACTGCGCGCTCTCCTACGGGCTTTGCGAATACATCCGCACGCTGGGCGTGCTGCGGACCCATGGCTGGTCGCCGCGCCGCTGCATCCCGCATGGCGGCCATCAGATGTCGCTCGCCATCGCGGCCGGGCTCGGCCTCGGCGGCAACGAGAATTATCCGGACCTCTTCCAACCCTATGGCGGGTTCCCGGATGGCTGCCGGGTCGAGGACGGGTATGTGACGCTGCCCGAGCTGCCCGGCATCGGGTTCGAGGGCAAGGCGGCGCTCTATGCCGACATGCGGGCGCTGGCGGAGTAGGGCCGAGCGTTCTAGACACACCGTCCATGTCGCCGGAGAGCTGGATTCTCACCGAACCCTATGCCGGATTGCAGGCCCAGGCCCTGGGACTTGCCGAGGCCGCCGGGCTTGCGCCGGGGCTCCGGGTGATGAAGCCGCGGCCGCCCTGGCGCTGGGTCACCGCGCGGAGCTGGCCGGCGCCGCTCACCGCCGTCGGGATCGGGCGGCAGGAGCTGCCCGGCCTGGTGGTGAGCTGTGGCGGCATGGGCGGCGCGGTCGGGGCGGCGCTGCGCAAGCTCGGGCGCCGGGTGGTGCAAGTGCAGAATCCCCGCCTGCCGATCGACCGCTTCGACCTCGTGGTGGTGAACCGGCATGACGAGCTGACCGGCCCGAACGTGGTGGTCACCCGCACCGCCCTGCACCGGGCGACGCCGGCCCGGCTCGCGGCCGCGCGGGCCGAGTGGCGCGCGCGCTTCGCCGACCTGCCGCGTCCGCTCGTCGCGGTGCTGGTCGGCGGATCGAACGGCCGCTTCCGCCTCGACCTGCCGGTGGCGCAGCGCCTCGCCGCCGATCTCGCCGGCATGATGCGGAAGGACAAGGTCGGGCTCGCCGTCACCCCGTCCCGCCGCACCGACCCGGTGGTGCGCGACGCGCTGCGGGCAGCACTCGCCCCGCTCGGCGCCTCTATCTGGGACATGAGCGGGGACAATCCTTATTTTGGCCTGCTCGCGCTGGCGGACGCCGTCGTGGTGACCATGGACAGCGTGTCGATGGTCTCGGAAGCGGTGGCGACCGCTGCTCCGGTGATGGTCGCGCGCCTGCCGGGCGCCTCCCGCCGCATCGGCCTGTTCCTCGACGGCCTGCTGCAGGAGGGACGCATCCGCTGGTTCGACGGGCGGCTCGAATCCTGGGACACGACGCCGCTCGACGACACGCAGGCGGCGGCGGACGAGATGCGACGCCGGCTTGGCTTCTGAGGAACCGCGTTCATGCTGCAAATCCAGACCTTCGACGCACGACAGGGCGGGAATGTCCTCTACAAGGCGCTCGCCCACCCGCTCGCCGCGGAAGGGATCGCCACCCTCGCCGCCAGCCTGACCCGCCCGCTTGCCGTATTCGATCCTGACGGCGTCGCCGAGGCGCTCTACGCGCTGCACCCGGCAATGCCCCAACCGGACGCGTTGTTCGTGCAGGACGTGCGGGAGGTCGGGCAGAGCCGGCTCGGGCTGACGGCGCGCCCGCTCGCCGAGCTGGCGCGCGAGACCGCCGCGACCGTGCTGATCGCCTCCTTCGAGGCCGGCCGCATCGCCGCCCGCCTCGCGCATCTGCTTCCCGAAGGCGTCCGCGTGGTCACGCTCGACGCGGCGCGACTGCCCGACGCGCTGCTCGGCAATTCGCGCCGCTATCTCGACCGGCTGAACTTCGCCACCAATTTCGTCTTCTTCCGCGAGCAGGACGGGCTCTCCACCCGGCTGGTCACCGCCAATTACTGGTCGGGATACGGCGCGAAATCGGTGCGCTTCTGGTGCCGCCTGTTCGACGCCACGGGCCAGCCGCTCGCCACCTGGGAGGAGGATGTGCCCCCCGGCACGGCCGGCATCGCGATCGACAGCGCCGAGGTGCGCGCCCGATTCGGATTGCCGGAATTCACCGGCCAGCTCTTCCTGCACGCGATCGGCGCGGCCGGGCATGACGTGGTCAAATACGCGCTCGACACCTATGCGAACGATGGCGGCCCGACGCTCTCCTGCACGCATGATGCGAATGCCTGGCCGTCCGACCGCTATGCCGGGCTGCCGGCGCCGCGCCCTGGCGAGCGCGTGATCCTTTGGGTGCAGAATAGCCACGCGGCGCCGATCCCGCCCGGCACGCTGGCGCTCGACCGCATGGGGGCGGACGCGCCCGTCACGCTCGACCAGGCGGTGCCGGGCTTCGCCTCGGTTCCCCTCGACGTGGCCTCGCTCTTGCCCGGTCTTCGCTGGCCGGCGCAGATCGAGTTCCGCTCCGGCCGCCATGTCGTCCGCCCGCGCTACGAGGTGGTGCATGACGGCCGCACGCGCATCGCGCATGTGAACGTGGAGCGCGCCGACCTGCAGCCCGATCCCGGCATTCCGGCGCTCGGCAACGCGCTCGGACGCGGCTACCTGCTCCCCTTCCCGCTCCTGCCGCGCAACCGCTTCCGCAGCATCGTGCTGCCGACGCCGATGGCGGAAAGCCAGGCCGATCTGCCGATCCGCCTCGACGTGTTCGACGCCGAAGGCAGGCGGCGCGGCGAGCGCTTCCTCGGCTGCCTCGCGCGCAACCACGATCTGGCGCTCGATCTCGAGGCGTTCGACACGGAAGGCGGACACGCCGAGCTCGTCTATGATTTCCGCAGTGGCGGCGGCGCCGATGGCTGGCTGCACGCGCTGATGCGCTACGAGGACCGCGCCTCCGGCCACGTCGCGGAAACCAGCTTCGGCGCGCACGTCTTCAACACCATCATGACCTACAAGGACGAGCCGCAATCCTATTCCGGGCCGCCGCCCGGCCTGACGACGCGGCTCTTCCTCAAGCTCGGCGACGACGAGCGCCGCAGCTTCATGCACCTGATCTACCCGGCCTCCCAGCCATGGCACGCGCGCTCCGACACCACGCTCATCCTGCACGATGGCGACGGCAAGCCGCTCGCCGAAGCCCTCCTCTCGATCGCCTGCTCGGGCTCCGCTATGGTGTTCCCGAACGAGATTTTTGACGCGAAACAAATCGCCGGGGCCGGCCCGCGCGGCTACGTCATCGTGCGCGATAGCACGTGCCGCCTGTTCGGCTATCACGGGCTGATGGACTGGCGGGGCGGGTTCTCGCTTGATCACATGTTTGGGTTTTGAGGGTCTGCAAATGGACGACGCGGACAGCAACCTGATCGTGGCCGCGCAAAGCATCATCCGTTCCCGCTACAAGCCCGGTTGGCACGCTGTCGGCTCTGCACTCCGCACGCGGTCGGGCCGCATCCATCTCGGCGTTCATCTCGAATGCTATATCGGCCGCATCACCGTTTGCGCCGAGGCCGTTGCGATTGGACGCGCTGTGACCGAAGGAGATGGCGCAGACATCGAGACGATCGTTGCCGTTCACCAGGCGAATGCAGGCGCCGAACCCTGCGTCGTCTCGCCCTGTGGCATGTGCCGCGAAATGATCAGCGACTACGCGCCGGATGCACGCGTCATCATGCCCGGAACGGGCGGCCCTCATATAACCTCGATTGCGTCTTTGCTGCCGGAAAAATATGCACGGCCTTTGGGCGAGGATTGAAAGAGTTTGGAGGCCAGAGGCTCTGCCCCTGATCCCGCTAAGGGCAGTCGCCCTTAGAACCCGAATGGCGCTTCGCACGGGAGGCATCGTCTCGGGAACTGTACAGTAATGCTGAATGCGCTTCGCGCGAAGCGCATCAAACGCCGAAACACGTCCGGCGCGGCCTGTTCTACACAAACAGCGCCATCCGGGTTCTAAGGGCGACTGCCCTTAGCGGGGTCCGGGGGCAGAGCCCCTGGCCTCCACACCTTCAAGCCGCCACCTGCAACTCGCCGAGATAGGCTTCCCGGATATTCGGGTTCTCCCGCATGTCCGCGGCGGACCCAGACAGCACGACGACGCCGGTTTGCAGCACGTAGGCGCGGTGCGCGATCGAGAGCGCCATGTTGGCGTTCTGCTCCACCATGAAGATGGTGGTGCCTTGCTTGTTGATGCGCTGGATGGTGTCGAAGGTTTGTTCGACGTAGAGCGGCGAGAGGCCCATGGAGGGTTCGTCCATGCAGATCAGCCGCGGCCGGGCCATCAGCGCGCGGCCGATCGCGACCATCTGCTGCTCGCCGCCCGACATGGTGCCGGAGACCTGGTTGCGTCGTTCCTTCACGCGCGGGAACAGCTCGTAGACGCGTTCCAGATCCTCGTCGAATTCGGGCCCACGCTTGCGCGTGTAGGCGCCCATCTCGAGGTTTTCGTAGACGGTCATGCGCGGGAACAGGCGGCGCGCTTCCAGCACGGGTGCGATGCCGCGGCGGACACGCTCGGCAGTGGAAAGGCGTTCGATCGGCTTGCCGTCGAAGATCACGCTGCCGCGGGTGGGACGCACCACGCCCATGATCGTCTTCATCGTAGTCGATTTGCCGCAGGCATTGCCGCCGAGCAGCGAGACGATCTCGCCCGCGCCGATCGTGTAGTTGACCTTCTTGAGGACGTGCAGGTCCCCGTAATGGGTGTCGACGTCCTTGAATTCGAGCAGCAGGGGCTTGTCAGACATGGGCGGCATCCCCGATTCCCGCGTTCGCGCTCTGGGTGCTTCGTCCCAGATAGGCGCGAAGCACGTGCTCGTTGCTGCGGACCTCGTCGGGCGTGCCCTCGGCGATCTTCTCGCCGTGATCGAGCACGATCACCTTGTCGGCGAGGCGCGTGACGACGTCGAGCTTGTGCTCGATCAGCAGCACAGTCAGCCCGATCTCATGAAATTTCTTGATCTGGCCGGCGAGTTCGAGGCTCTCTGCGGGGTTCATCCCTGCGGTCGGCTCGTCGAGCAGCAGGAGGCGCGGGCGCGAGGCGAGGGCGCGGGCGATCTCGGTGCGGCGGCGATTTGCGTAGGAGAGATGCGCCACCGCCTGGGTGATGCGCGGCATCAGCCGGTTGCCGAACACGGCGAGGATGTTCATCACCCATTCGCGCGCGGCCGCTTCTTCCCGCCGGGTGCCGGGCGGCCGCAGCACGGCGCGCACCGCGCCGGTGTGCAGCCGCGCATGCTGGCCGACGAGCACGTTCTCGAGCACCGTCAGATTGCCGAACAGGCGGATGTTCTGGAAGGTGCGGGCGATGCCGCGCGCGAGGATCTTGTGCGGCTTGAGCCCGAGAATCTCCTCACCGCCGAACCGGATGCTGCCGCCGGTGGCGGAGGTAAGGCCGGTGATGACGTTGAACAGCGTCGATTTGCCGGATCCGTTCGGCCCGATCACCGCGACCACGCTGCCGGGCTCGACCGTGATGTCGATCGCATCGAGGGCGACGAGCCCGCCGAACCGCACGGTGACGCCGCGCACCTCGAGCCTCGCCCCTTCCGCGTGCTCGCCGAGCGAGCGCAGCATGCTGAAATCCGCGCCCTGCTCCACGACCGCATGCTGCGCCTCGAAGGAGAGCGCGGTCTGCTTGCGCGTCGCCGGGATCAGGCCGCCGCGGCGGAACAGCATCATCACCACCAGGATGATCCCGAAGATGAGCTCGGTCGCCTGGGTCAGGTCGACATGCTGCATCCAGCCGACGTTGATCATCGCGCCGAATGACTGGGTCCATTGCGACAGATCGGCCAGGAACCAGGATTGCAGCAATTGCAGCAGCAGCGCGCCGACGACCACGCCCCAGACGCTGCCGAGGCCGCCGAGCACGACCATCACCAGGATCATCACCGAGACCGGGTAGCCGAACATCTCGGGCGTTGCGGTCTGCAATTTCGCCACGTAGAACGTGCCCGTGGCGCCGGCGAATCCCGCGCCGGTCGCAAAGGCGAGCAGCTTGAAGCGGGTCAGGTCGACGCCCATCGCGCCGGCCGCGATCTCATCCTCGCGGATCGCCATCCAGGCGCGGCCGATGCGGCTGTCGCGCAGCCGGATGCTGACGAAGATCAGCAGCGCGACCAGCCCGACCGCGACGTAATAATAGGGCGTCGCGCTGACCCCGAAACTATGGCCGTAGAACATCGGCGCCTGGATGCCGTTGAGCCCGGCGGCGCCGTTGGTGAGCGAATCCCAGTTCCGCACCACGATCGGCACGATCTCGCCGAAGCCGAGCGTGACGATGGCGAGGTAGTCGCCGCGCAAGCGCAGCGTCGGCGCGCCGAACAGCACGCCGAACAAGGCGGCGATCAGCGCGGAGACCGGCAGCATGATCCAGAACGAGACGGTGAAGTGCACCACGTCGATGCCTGGCTGCTGCACGTGCTGCACCAGGCCGACGGCGGCGAAAGGCTGCCAGAATCCGCTCCAGGCCGGCTCGACCTGGAACGAGGTTAGGATGCCGTAGGCGTACGCGCCGATCGCGAAGAAGGCGGCATAACCGAGGTCGAGCAGACCGGCCATGCCGACCACGATGTTGAGGCCGAGCGCGAGCGTCGCATAGGCAAGCGCGTTGGCGGCGGAATCGATATCCGCATCGTTGTTGTGCAGCACCGGAAAGACGAGCGCGAACACGGTGATGATGAGGATGCCGACGCTGCGCCGATGCGCCGCCGGCAGCCAGAAGAAGAAGCGGTCCCAGAAGGAGAGGACGCGCTCGGGCCGGCCCGCGTCACCGGCGCCGGGAGCGGCGACGGTATCGGCGGTGTCGGCGGCGACTTCGCTGTTCATGCTCCCGCTCCGATCAGCGCTGACTGGTCTTCAAGGCGCGTGCGCCGCTCAAGATTTGTTCGGCGCCATCTGCCCGAACAGCCCGGAGGGTCGGAACACCAGCACCAGCACCAGCAGCGAGAAGATGATCACGTCGGTCCATTCGACGGCGATGAACTGGCCGCCGAGCGTCTCGATCAGGCCGATCACGATGCCGCCCACCATCGCGCCCACGATATTGCCGATGCCGCCCAGCACGGCCGCGGTAAAGGCGCGCAGCCCCGCGGTGAAGCCGATGATGAAGCTGGTGAAATTATAGTAGAGCCCGAAGATCAGCCCGCCGGCGCCGGCCAGGGCCGAGCCGATGAAGAAGGCCATGATGATGACGCGATCCACCTCGACGCCCATCATCCGCGCGGCTTCCGGATCCTGCGCGGTGGCGCGCATCGCCTTGCCGAGCCGCGAGCTGCGCACGAAGAAATGCAGGCCCGCCATCAGCCCGGCGGAGACCGCCCAGATCAGCACCTCCCGCAGCCGGAGCGTGGCGCCGCCGATCTGCCAGGTGATCGGCGGCAATGGGTTTGGGTAGTTCTTGGAATCCGCCCCGACCCAGAGCAGCACGATGTTGAACAGGATGTAGGAGACGCCGATCGTGGTGATCATCGCCGCCGGCCCCTTCACGTTGCGGAGCGGGCGGAGCGAGAAGCGCTCGATCACCACGCCAAGCACGCCCGAGGCGATCATCGTGACGCCGAAGGCGACCAGCAGCACGCCGATCAGCGGCAGACCGGTCAGCGTCGCGGTCTGACCCGAGAACCCCATCGCCTGAAGTGTCCAGAGGCCGATGAAGCTGCCGACCATGAAGATGTTGAAATGCGCGAAATTGATCAGCTCGAGAATGCCGTAGACGAGCGTGAAGCCGAGTGCGAGCAGCGCATACATCGCGCCCAAACTCAAACCGTTGATCACCTGCTGGGTCAGCAGGTCGGTGAATGTCATATCGATCCGCTTCTGTCAGTGTGGGGCCGCCTGGTCCGTCGCACGACGGACCAGGCGGGTCGCCTCAGGTCGCGGGCGCCGTCCCGACATAATGGAACTGGTCCATGCTGTCGGCCGGGATGCTCTTGTCCTGCTTGATCTGGAAGATGCTGATCGTCTTGTTGGTGAGATCGCCGTTGGCGTCGAACGAGATCGGCCCCTGCAGCGTGCTCACCTTGACGTTCTGGATCGCGTCGCGCACGGCGTCGCGGGTCGGCGTCTTGCCGCCGGCCGATGCCGCCCGCACCGCCGCCGCGATCACCATCGCAGCGTCGTAGGCGGTGACCGAGTAATCGTCCGGATCGACGTGGTACTTGTCCTTGTAGGACTTCACCCAGTTCGTCATCGTCTTTTCCTCGGTGACGTGCGGGGAGGCGACGGTCGCGTACCACCCCTCATTCGCCGGGTAGCCGACCGCGGTGAGCATCTCCGGCCCCTGAATCCCGTCGCCGCCGCCCTTGATCACCTTCGGGATGATGTCGTAGGCCTGCTTGGCCAGCTTGACGCCGGCCTGCAGCACGCCGCCGTAATAGAGCGCGTCGGGGTTCAGCGACTTGATCTTGGTGAGGATCGCGGAGTAGTCCGCGGCCTTTGGGTCGAGCCGGTCGCGGCCGAGGATCTTGATCCCCTTCTTCTCCGCCTGGGCCTGGAAGGCATCGGCGAGGCCGACACCGTAGGCGCCGCTGTCATCCAGCACGTAGCAGGTCTTCGCATGCAGAACGTCGGCGTAGTAATTCGCCATGTAGGGACCCTGGTAGGCGTCCGTGGCGACCGTGCGGAAATAGATCGCCTTACCGCCGGGCTTGTACTGCTGGGCGAATTTCGGATCGGTGATGTCCGGATTGGTGGAGCTCGGCGTGATCGTCGCCAGGTTCCCCTGGCTCAGGATCGGCGCCATCGCCTTGCCCGCGCCGCTCATCTCCGGCCCGATCGCGGCGACGGTGTTGCTGTCGGACACCATCTTGCGCGCGTTGGTGGCGGCCTGCGCCGGGTCGTACTGGCCGGCCGTCGCGGTGCCGTCGTCATACGGCACCGCAACGATCTTCCAGCCGTTCTCGCCGCCTTTGGCGTTGATCTCGTCGAACGCCATCATCGCGCCGTTCTCGATGCGCTTCGCCGATTCCGCGTCCGCCCCGGTGAGCGAAAGGTCGAGACCGACCTTCACCGTCTTGTCGGCGGCGCGGGCCGTCTCCGACCCCGCGATGCCGGCGCCTCCTACAGCGGCAAACGAGGCTGCCCCAAACAGAACCCGTGCCGTCCCCCGACGCGTGATCATTCTAAAATGCCCTCCTCAGAGCATGGCTTTCATGCGGATTTAGCAGGACTTCGGGCCGAGGGTGCAATGGCCCAGCCGAGGCGAGGGTAAAAAAAATGCCACCTCTCCTTCTCCTTCAGGATGTTTCGCTCCGGCTCGGGGCGGGGAATTTGCTTGATGGGGCATCACTTGGCGTCGGGTCCGGAGACCGCGTGGCGCTCGTCGGGCGCAACGGATCGGGCAAGAGCACGCTGCTCCGCATCGCCGCCGGCGAGATCGCGCCGGATGCCGGCACCCGCTTCCTGCAGCCGGGCACCACGCTGCGCCACCTGCCGCAGGAGCCCGATCTCGGCGGATTCGCGACGGTGGAGGCCTATGCCGCCGACGGGCTCGGCCCCGGCGACGACCCGCATCGGGTGCGGCTGCTGCTCGACCGGCTCGGTCTGCCGCCCGGCGCGGATCCCGCCCGGCTCTCCGGCGGCGAGGAACGCCGCGCCGCGCTGGCCCGCGCCCTCGCGCCATCGCCCGACCTCCTGCTGCTCGACGAGCCCACCAACCATCTCGACCTGCCGGCGATCGAATGGCTGGAGGAGGAGCTCGCCGCCCTGCCCTGCGGCCTCGTGCTGATCAGCCATGACCGCAGGCTGCTCACCCGTCTGGCCCGCGAGGTGGTCTGGCTCGAGGCCGGCCGCACGCGCCGGCTCGCGCGTGGCTTCGGCGAGTTCGAGGCCTGGCGTGATGCGGCGCTCGATGAGGAGGCGACGGAGGTGCATCGCCTGGAACGCAAGATCGCCCGCGAGGAGGATTGGCTGCGCTACGGCGTCACCGCGCGGCGCAAGCGCAATCAGCGGCGGCTCGCGGACCTGCAGGGGATGCGCGCGCAGCATCGCGCGGCGGCTGGCCGCGCGAGCCCGCTCCGGCTGGCGGTCGCCGAGGCGGCGATCTCGGGCAAGCAGGTGATCGTGGCCGAGGGGATCAGCAAATCCTGGGCGAGCCCGGCAGGCGAGTTTGTGGCGGTGCGGGATTTCTCGGTGCGGATCCAGCGCGGCGACCGAGTCGGCATCGTCGGGCCGAACGGCGCCGGCAAGACCACGCTGCTGCGGCTGCTGACCGGCATGCTGACGCCCGACCGCGGCGAGGTGCGGCTCGGCGCGGCGCTCTCCCTCGTCACGCTCGACCAGATGCGCGCGACGCTCGACCCCGAGCGCCGCCTCGCCGACACGCTGACCGGCGGCGGCGGCGACACCGTGCGGATTGGCGGAGAGTCGCGGCATGTCGTCTCCTACATGAAGGATTTCCTGTTCCGGCCCGAACAGGCGCGCACGCCGGTGGGCGTGCTCTCGGGCGGCGAGCGCGGCAGGCTGATGCTGGCGATCGCGCTCGCGCGTCCGGGCAATCTGCTAGTGCTCGACGAGCCGACCAACGATCTCGACCTCGAGACGCTCGATCTGCTGCAGGAAATGCTGGCCGAACATGCGGCCACCGTGCTGTTGGTCAGCCACGATCGCGACTTTCTCGACCGCGTGGTCACCTCGACCATCGCGGCGGAGGGGGACGGGCGCTGGGTCGAATATGCCGGGGGGTATTCCGACATGCTGGCGCAGCGTGCAACGCCGCCGGCCGCACCGCCCCGGCGCGCGTCCAAAACTGCCGTGCCGGAGGCGCCGACGCGTGCGGCCGCGTCCCGGAAAATGACCTTCCGGGACCAGCATCTGCTGAAAACGCTGCCCGAGCGCATTGCAGGATTAGCGGCCGAGATCGAGGCCCTGCGGGCGGAGCTCGCCGATCCGGACCTGTTCGCCCGCTCGCACGCCCGCTTCACCGCGGCGGGCAGCGCGCTGGCGGCCGCGGAACAGGCCCATAGGGTGGCCGAAGAGCAATGGTTGGCCCTCGAGATCCTGCGCGAGGAGCTGGAAGGGTCAGCCTCACGGTGACATTTCGACACCGAGGCCCGCGTTGACTTTCAATCCGTGGCCGCATGGAATGCGCTCGCAACCGACGCCGCCGAGGACCGATTTGACCCATCTCCGCCGTATCGCCGCGATCGGTTCCCTCCTCGCGCTTGCCGGCTGCGGCACCTACCCGGCCGATCGCATCACCGGCGCGGCGTTGGGCGGCGCCGCGATCGGCGCCGGCATCGGCGCGCTGGGCGGCGGCGTGGGTGCGGCGGCCGGTGCGGGGATCGGCGCCGGCATCGGCGCGATCGGCGCGGCTGTCACCAGTCCGCGGCAGATCGATCTCGGCGCGCCGCCCTGGGGTGGCAGCGCCGCCTCGGACGCGCATCCCGCCGAGCAGCCTCCGCAACCGCCGCCGCCATCCCCGCATCCCTGACTTCCGGTCCGCACGCACGCGTCCGAAGAGATTTTTGGGTTGGCGTCAGCGCTCCGGTTCGAGCTTCGCGCGCTCCAGCAAGGCCGTTTCGTCCAGGCGATACAGCGCGTCGAGAATTTCCATTTGCAGCGAGCCGGGGCCGCGGGATCGTTCGGCGGCGATCTCGCCGGCGACTCCGATGATCACCAGCGCATGCGCGGCCGCCGCCAGCCGATCGGGCTCCACCGCGACGCAGGCGCCGGTGATCGCGGTCGCCGTGCAGCCGAGGCCGGTGACGCGGGTCATCATCGGGTGGCCGTTGGCGATGGCGATGACGCGGTCGCCGTCGGTTGCGTAATCGATCTCGCCGGTCACCGCGACCGCCGCGCCGGTGCTGCGCGCGAGCGCTTGCGCGGCGGCGCGCGCGCTCGCCGAGCCGGCCGCGCTGTCCACGCCGCGGCCGCCGCGCCCCTCGCCGGCGAGCGCCATGATCTCCGACGCGTTGCCGCGGATCACCTCCGGCCCGCGGGCGGCGAGCGCGCGGGCGACGCCGGTGCGGTAGGCGAGCGCGCCGGCCGCCACCGGGTCCAGCACCCAGGGCTTTCCCGCCGCCTCCGCCGCCGCGACCGCGAGCCGCATCGCCGCCGCGCGGGGCGGCGAGACGGTGCCGAGATTGATCACCAGCGCATCGGCGATCGCGGCGAATTCCTCGACCTCCTCGGCGCTTTCCACCATCGCGGGGGACGCGCCGACCGCCAGCAGCGCATTCGCGGTGCTGTTGGTCACCACGGCATTGGTGATGTTGTGGACCAGCGGCACGCGAGCCCGGATCGCCGCCAGCGTGCGGGCGACCGCCTGGGCGCTTGCGATGTCGTCCACGCTCATACGGCGAGCGCCATGCCGTCGCGCTGCGGATCCGCGCCGCCGGTCATGCGCCCGTCCGCGATCATGATGCCGTGCAGCCCGGCAAAGGCGTAGCTCTGATAGGAGCGCGCGATGCGGGTGCCGCGCGCCGCCAGCTTATCGGTCACGTAGCGTGGAATGCGGTTGGAGACGCCGACCACGTCGGAGGTGGCGGCGATGCGCGGCGCCGCCACCGCATCGGCGATCGGCATGTCGAAATCGAGCATGTTGACGAGACCTTGCGCGAGCGAAGGCGCGATCGCGGTGCCCCCCGGCGCGCCGATCACGATATGCGGGGCGCCGTCGCGGAACACGATGCTCGGCGCCATCGAGCTGAAGCGTCCCTTGCCCGGCGCGATCGAGCCGGCGCGTCCCGGGCGCGGGTCGAACACCGCCATCGTGCCGTTGTACATGAAGCCGAGCCCGTCGGTGATCACGCCCGACGGCATGCCGAGCGTGTGCGTCATGCTGAACGCGTTGCCCGCCTCGTCGACCGCCGAGACATGCGTGGTGTTGCGCGGCTCCGCGACCTCCATCCGGGCGACATGCGCGATCTCGCCGCCGCGGATCCGCGCCGCGATCTCCGCGGCGTGATCCACGGAGAGCAGCCGGTCGAGCGGGATGTCGACGAAGGCCGGATCGCCCACATGCGCATCCTTGTCGATGGTCGCCTGCTTGATCGCCTCGGCGAGCAGCGCGAGATGCTCGGGCGAGTTGTGGCCGAGCGCGCCGAGATCGAATTGCGCGAGGATGTTGAGGATCTCGAGCAGCACCACGCCGCCGCCGGGCGGCCGGTTGCTGGCGATCCGGTGCCCGCGATACTCGCCCCAGAGCGGCGCGGTGCGGACGGTGCGGTAATCGCTGAGATCCTCGAGGGAAAGCAGCCCGCCATGGGCCTGCATGTCGGCGGCGATCTCGGCGGCCATGGCGCCGGTGTAGAAGCTCTCGGCTCCCTCATCTGCCAGGCGCTCGAGCGTGCGCGCCATGTCCGGATTGCGCACCCGTTCGCCTGGCCGCTTCAGCCTGCCATCGGGGTGGAAGTAGACAAGCCGCCCGGTCTCGCTGAAGCGCAGCCTCTCCTCGAACCCGATGCGCCCCTGCCCGCTCTCATCGACCGTCCAGGCGTAATGGACATGCGGGCGCACGACGAATCCCTCCCGCGCCAGCCCGATCGCCGGACGCAGCGCGTCGGCGAAGCCGATCGTGCCGAATTCCGCGAGCGCCTCGGCGAAGGCCTTCAGGCTGCCGGGCACGCCGATCGACTGATAGCCGATCTCGTTCACCGCATCGCGCAGCAGGAAGCCGAACCCGTCCGGCGCCTCGCCGAGGATGCGGTCCACCCACATGTCGGGGCGCGAAGCCGCCGGCGCCCGCGCGTGGAAGTCGATGACGACATGCACGCCGCGCGCGGGCATGAACACCTGCATGCTGCCGAACCCGGCGATGCCGCACATCTGCGGATCGACCACGGTCTCCGCCAGCGCGCAGGCGATGCCGGCGTCGATCGCATTGCCGCCCCGCATCAGCGCGAGCGCGCCGACCTCGACGGCTTCCGGCTGCGGCGCCACGATCATCCCGTGCATGGAACCTCCATTCTCTGCGCCCGCATGATCCTGGCTCGGCGGCGCGCCCGCAAGCCGGTTCCCCGGCACGTCCGGCTGCCCTAGGAGATGTTCCGTTCGCATTCGCTCACTCCACGGGCTCTGGTTCTTTGTTTTGGCGAGCATCTTTATCCGCTCGAACGATTCCGTTCGAACGGATGATGCTCTAAGCTCGGTCGATGCAGGAACCTCACGATCTCGACGGGCCGGAATTGCGGGATCGCGCGGTGCGCGCGGCGCGGGGATCGGCCCCGTTCGACGCGCTGATCACCGGCGGCCGCGTCGCCGATGTCGCGATCGGGGAAGTGCGCGCGGCTGATATCGGCCTGGTCGGTCCGCTGATCGCCAGCGTGCATCCCCCCGGCACGCGCACGGACGCGCTGGTCACGCATCGGGCCGGTGAGAAAATAATCGCGCCCGGGCTGATCGACACGCATCTGCACATCGAGAGCTCGATGGTGACGCCGCGCCGCTATGCGGAGACGGTGGTGCCGCAGGGCACGACGACGATCTGCTGGGATCCGCACGAGCTCGGCAACGTGCTCGGCCTCGAGGGCGTGCGCTGGGCGATCGCGGCGTCGCGCGGCCTGCCGCTCCGCGTGCTGGTGCTGGCCCCCTCCTGCGTGCCCTCCGCGCCCGGGCTCGAGCGCGCCGGCGCCGAGTTCGGACCCGAGGAGATCGGGCTGATGCTGGGCTGGCCCGAGGTGGCGGGGGTCGCCGAGATCATGGACATGCGCGGCGTGCTCGACCGCGCGCCGCGCATGGCGGGGATCGCCGGCGCCGGGCTCGCCAGCGGCAAGCTGGTCTGCGGCCATGCGCGGGGACTTGCCGATGCCGAGCTGCAGGCCTTCGCCGCGGCCGGCATCGGCTCGGATCACGAGATCACCTCCGGCGAGGATTTGCTCGCCAAGCTGCGCGCCGGCTTCACCATTGAGCTGCGCGGGTCGCACGACATGATCCTGCCCGGCGCCGTCGCGGCGCTCGCCACGCTGGGGCACTTCCCGCAGACGCTGACGCTCTGCACCGACGACGTGTTCCCCGACGATCTCGCGACCGCCGGCGGGATGATCGACGTGCTGCGCCGGCTGGTGCGGCGCGGGCTCGACCCGCTCGATGCGCTGCAGGCGGCGACCCTGAACGCGGCGCGGCGCATCGGCCGCCCGGATCTCGGCCTGGTGGCGCCCGGCAAACGCGCCGATCTCATCCTGCTCGACGATCTCTCGGGCTTCCGCGTGGCGGATGTGTTCGCATCGGGCGTGCATGTGGCCGCCGCGGGCGCGCTGCGCCGGGCGCTGCCGGGCGGCGGGGCCAGGCTGCCCACGGACGGGCTGCCCGCCGACACGATGAAGCTGGCGCCGCTTGCGCCGGAGGATTTCGTGCTGCGCGCCGCCGGAAAGACGGCCCGGCTGCGCACCATCGTCAATCCGCGTTTCACCGCCTGGGGCGAGGCCGAGGCGGAATTGCGGAACGGCGCGGTGGTGCTGCCGAAGGACATGCTGATGATGGTGGCGATCCACCGGCATGGGCATGCGCCGGCGGACCCGGTGCTCGGCGTGCTGCAAGGCTGGGGACACTGGGATGGCGCGCTCGCCACCACGGTCGCGCATGACAGTCACAACCTGCTGGTGTTCGGCCGCGACCCAGCGGACATGGCGGCGGCGGCCAATGCGGTGATCGCCGCCGGCGGCGGCATGGCGGTGGCGCGCGCGGGCACGGTGCGGGCGGTGCTGGAACTGCCGGTCTGCGGGCTGATGTCCGACGCGC
The DNA here is from genome assembly GCA_965276665.1 of Acetobacteraceae bacterium. Lineage (GTDB taxonomy): Bacteria > Pseudomonadota > Alphaproteobacteria > Acetobacterales > Acetobacteraceae > CAWGJC01. The sequence continues at coordinate 4,685,709 of OZ255620.1, read as the reverse complement.
CGACCGCCTCGGTGGCGGCGGCGTTCCGCGCGCTGCGCGAAGCGGCCGAATCCGTGGTCGCGTGGGACAATCCCCTCGCCATCGTCAAGGCGGTGGTGGGCGCCAGCCTCGCCTGCAATCCGGGCCCGCATGTCACCGATCGCGGCTTGACCGATGGCGGAGCGTTCGTCGCAGCGGTGAAGGAGACGGTCTGATGGCCAATGTCGTGCTGGTCGTGCTGCAGGAGGAGGAGCGCGCCCCGACGCTCCTCGACGCCGGCGCCCGGCTGCTCAATCTCGCCGGCGGCGGCCGGCTGATCGGGCTCGCCATCCGCACGGCGATGGACGCGATCAACAGTTTCGCGGAAGGCGTGCTCACCGAGGAGGCCGCCGATCTGCTGGCGGAATCCGACCGCACGCGGGTCGGCGGCATCCGGACGGCCTATGCCGACTGGACAGCACGGAAGGGCAGTCATGTCTCGGCGGAATTCGTCGAATCGGACGGCCCGACCGAGTCGGCCGTCGAGGAGCGCGGCAGCCGGGCCGACTTCATCGTCATCGACCGGCCGCATGGCGAGGATGACCGCCCGGCCCGGGGCGCCTTTCGCGCCGCGCTGTTCGAGAGTGAGCGCCCGGTCCTGGTGGTCCCGCCCGCGCCGCCGACGGAGTTCGGCCGCCGCATCGCGATCGCCTGGCGCGACGACAAGCGGACCACCAAGGCGGTGATGGCGGCGTTCCGCTGTCTCGGGCACGCCGAATCGGTGCTGGTGCTGGCGGGGCTGCGCGATTTCGACGCCCAGCGCGGGCTGCCGCCGGTGCTCGTCGAGCACGGCGTCGAAGCCTCGCTCCGCCGGCTGCCGATCGGCGAGGGCGAGCTCGGCGACCGGCTGCTGCGCGAGATCGGCGAACGGTCGGCCGACATGCTGGTGATGGGGGCTTATGTCCACAACCCGATCCGCCGCTTCATGCTGGGCGGCGTCACCCGCATCATGCTGGCCCGGGCCGAGATTCCGGTCCTGATGCGCTACTGAGAGATCGCGAGAAGGGAACGTACGGCAAAAGGGGCCGGCCCCATGTGGGACCGGCCCCTTTTGCGGAAGGCCCCTCCTTTTGCGGAGGACCCCTCTTTGCGAAGGTCTGGCGATCAGGTGACGGAGTGGACCGAAGACGGCAAGCTGCCGCTATCCTGGTCGGCGGTGGTGAACCCGCCCTTGCCCTGCAGCGAGGCAGGCAGCGAACCGCTATCCTGGTCGGCCGTGCTGTAGCTGCTTGTGTTGTGCACCGAGGCCGGCAGCGAGCCGCTATTCTGGTCGGCGGTGGTGAACACGCTCTGGCCACTGGTGGTTGCCGGCAGCGACCCACTGTCCTGGTCCGCCATCGCCGTGCCGGCGAAGCCGAGGGTCAGAACTGCGACCGTGGCATACATGATATTGCGCATCGAGTTTGTCCTTGTTGGGTCGGCCGCTCGGGCCGGTCAGTAGTAACGATGCGGTATATGGACCGATGCGCGTTCCCAGGAATGGCCGCATTGGACACAACATTCATACGCGGCAGTATGGAGTGATCGAGGGAACCCAACGCGCCTCGAGAGTCTCCGTCAGCTTGCCGTCCGGCCGCCGCTCCCGCAGTCTGCGCTCGGATCTGGAGGCGGATTCGGGCAGATATGCGCATCAGCGAAGCGAATTGGCAGTGGGTGGAGGATTATCTGCGGCGGGACGACCGGGCGGTGCTCCCGCTCGGCAGCACCGAACAGCACGCCTATCTCAGCCTTGCCACCGACATGATCCTCGCCGAGCGGGTCGCCTGCGAGGCCGCCGATCCCCTTGGAATTCCAGTATTTCCGGTCGTCCCTTATGGCGTGACGCCGGCCTTCCTCGCCTATCCGGGCACCATTTCGCTCCGCGTCGACACCTTCCTCGCGGTGGTGCGCGACGTGCTCGACAGCCTGGCCAGGCAGGGTTTCCGCCGCATCCTCATCGTCAACGGCCATGGCGGCAACATTCCGGCGCAGTCCCTGGCCGCCGAATGGATGGTGGACAATCCCGGCGTCCGCGTGCGTTTCCACAGCTGGTACAGCGCGCCGCAAACCGCCGCCCGGGCGCGCCAGGTCGACCCGCTCGGCAGCCACGGGTCCTGGTTCGAGAACTTCCCCTGGACACGTCTCGCTGAGGTCGTGCAGCCGGACGAGCAGAAACCGCTGCTCGACATGACCGCGGCGCGCATGCTGGACCCCGAAGGGTTCCGGCGCCTTGCCGGGGACGGCAATTTCGGCGGGTTCTACGAGCGGTCGGACGCGGACATGCTGGCGATCTGGCATTTCGGGGTCGAGGAGACCCGGGCGCAGCTCGAATCCGGTTGGTAGCTCGTCGGAAACGCCCAGATCACCGAAAACGCCCAGATCACCGAAAACGCCCAGATCACCGAAAACGCCTGGGATCGATTGCCGTCACGATCGCGGCCGCCGGCCCGGGATCCCGATGGCTCACCAGATCGGCCACGAGCTTGCCGGCGGCCGGCGAGGTCTGGATGCCGTAGCCGCCCTGGCCCACGCACCAGAAGAAGCCTTCCGCGCCGCCATCCCAGCCGAAAGCGAGACTGCGATCCGGCGTGAAGCTGCGCAGCCCCGCCCAGCTCCGCTCGACACGCTGCACCGGAATGTCGAGCGCCTGCTGCATCCGGTCGATCGCGATCGCGATGTCGAGCTCGTCCGGCTGCACGTCATGCGGGTCCATGTCGGTCTCGTCGGCCGGCGAGACCATCAGCTTCCGCCGCGCCTCCGGGCGGATATACCAGCTATGCGCGGCGTCGTTCACCATCGGCCAGTGCTCGACCTGCCAGTCGCCCGGATCGATGATCGCGCCGGTGCGGCGCTTCGGCTGCAGCCCGATCGGCGCGACCCCGGCCTGCTTCGCCACGTCGTCGCCCCAGGCGCCCGACGCGTTCACCACCACCGGCGCGCGGAACAGATCGCCGCCCACCGTCTCGACGCGCCAGCTCCCGTCCCGCCGTTCGATCCGCCCGGACCGGCTGCGCAACCCGAGCACGCCGCCGCGCGCGCGGAGCTGGCGCAGGAAGCCCTGGTGGAGGGCGGCGACATCCATGTCGAACGCATCCTCCTCGATCGCCGCGCGGCTCGCGTAATCGGGCCGCAGCGCCGGCACCAGCACGCGGATCTCGTCCACCGGGCAGGCCCGCAGGCCCATGCCCTCCGCCACCATCGCGCCGAGCTGTTGCTCCTGCTCGGGGGGCGCCAGGAACACCACCGGGCGGCGATGGAAGAGCGGCGATTCCACGAAGCCTTCTGGCGGCGCTTCGAAGAATTCGCGCGACAGCCCGGTCAGCACCCGCACATCAGGCGGCCCGTAATTCAGGATCCAGATCGCGGCGGAGCGGCCGGTGCTGTGATAGCCCGCAACTTCCTCGGCCTCGATCAGCGCGACCTTGTGATCCGCGGCGAGTGCCGCCGCCGCGGTGGCGCCGGCCATGCCGGCCCCGATGACGACGACGTCGAACGAATCTGACTGCATGGCCGGACTGTCCGTCAGACCGCGCGCGCGGGCAAGGCTCGCCGCGTCAGGGTTTCACGGGCGCGGCGGGCGTGCCGGCGGAGGGCGGGGCCGGCGAGACCGGCGCGGGGGCGGCAGCCTGCGGCGGCGGCGGCGCGGCGGGAGACGCAGGCGCCACCGGCGAGGAAACCGTGGTCGCGGCCGGCGCCGGCTCGCGATCCACCGCATCGCTCGGCCGCGGCTTCTGCATCATCGCGCCGGTCATCGGAATGAAGAACACGCCGACATCCTTGCGAGAGTGGATCTTCCCCGCCGCGTCCTTGGTGTAGATGTAGAGGAACTGCCCACGCTTGAACGGCTGGCCAATGGGGATGATCATCCGGCCGCCCGGCTTCAGCTGCTTGAACAACTCCGGCGGCGCATACTGCGCGGCGCAGGTCAGCATGATGATGTCGAACCCGTCCTTCACCTCGGGCCAGCCGTAATACCCGTCTCCCACCCGCGTCTCGACATTGCCGTAGCCGAGCGGCGCGAAGATCCGGCTCACCGCATGGCCGAGCGGCTCGATGATCTCGATCGAATAGGCGCGCCGCACGATGCGGGAGAGCAGCGAGCTCTGGAACCCGCTGCCGGTGCCGACCTCAAGCGTCACCTCGCCCGGCATCGGCTTCGCCACCTGCGTCATGTAGGCCTGGCCGAGATAATCCGAGAGCGCCGAGCCGTAGCCGATCGCCCAGGGTTTCGGCGTGTCCTCATAGGCATCGCCGGGCTCGGCGTGCCGGTCAGCGTAATTGTAGTGGTAGTAGTCGCGCGGCACGTCCTGGAAGGCGCGCATCACCGCGGGGTCAGCGCCGCCGAGACGCTCCTTCAGATAGGATTCGATCCGCTGCAGCATCGCCGGCTTGCGCGCCTGGATCGCATCGAACTGCGCCTGCGTCTGGTCGATCGGGCGGCCGGAAGCGCGCATCGCGGCGACGAAGGCGTCATGCGTCCAGGCGGGCGTGCTCGGCGCGGGTGACGCGTTCGGCGCAGCCTGGGCGATCCGCGCGAGCGGCAACGCGGCCGAGGCCACGATCAACCCGCGTCGGGAGAGGGTGCCGGGAGATCCTGCCACGAAGCGATCCTTCTTGTCGTGGAATAGGTCAGCAGGGCGACCACATACAGCAGGCAGGCGGCGAACAGAACCCGGGGATAACCCGCCTGCACCGCGAGCAGATTGGCGAGCGGCGTCGCCACCACGGAGAACGCCCCGTTCACTGCCCAGGCCCAGGGCAGCAGGCCGCCCCCAGCCCTCGCCGCGCGCGCCAGCCCGAGCGGAAACGGCATTCCGAGCGCCACCGAAACGGGCGCCAGCACCGCGATCAGCAGCACGACACGCAACGCGAACGGCCAGTCCAGCGTCGCCAGGATCAACGGCGTCAGCCCGGCATAGGCGCCGGCGCACCACGCCACGATCACCGCGACCGGCAGCGCCGGCCCACCCACCCGCTCGGCCAGCAGGCTCCCGAACCCGGAACACACCAGCATGCCGGTCAGGACGAGGGCGAAGGCGGAAGTGCGATCGTCCAGCCAGAGGCTCGCCCGGTCGATGAGAAAGATCTCCAGGAACAGGAAGCCGAGCCCGAGGGCGGCGAAATACAGCACGGCCCGCGTCACGCCGCCGCCACGCCGCTCCCGCGCCGTCCGTTCCCCCGCAACACCCGGCGCGAAGAACGGCACCAGCAGCACGAACGCCGCCAGTACTACCGCCTGGATCAGCACGGCGACGTTGACGAGCTGCCCGATCTCCGCCTGCGGCAGGATCTCGAGCCGGCGCAGGATCAGCCCCAACCGATCGAGCCGCAGCACCGCGTAATAGAACGGCCGGTCGAGCGTGATCGGCGCCAGGTTGAACGCCCGCCCGCTCGCCGTCGGCGCACCGCGCAGCACCGCCCCCGCCTCGTCCGCCACCGCATCCTCCGGCCCGGCGCCGGAAATCACCGCGCCGGCCTCGAAGGAGACGGCCGGCAGGTCGTTGTAGATATTCGCGCGCGCGGCCACCACGTCGATGCCCGGGTAGTACGAGACGTCGAACGAGCGATCGTCGCAGAATTTCCGCACGCTCGCGATGCGCGCCGCATCGAACGGCGTCGGGCCCACAAGGATCCGCACGTTCCACGCGCTGCGATAGACCACGACATGGGTCCCGGGATCCGCCACCCCGGCCTCGCGCAGAGCATCGCGCACCGTCGCCAGCATCCGCACGGCATAGGCCGGGAATTCACGGATCGACACCGGGATCGACACCAACCCGCCGGGCGCCAGCGTCCGCAGATCGGCGGTGATCGCCTGACGCGTGAAGGCGGTCGCGTTCGCCTCCGCCTCGTCGAGGAAATCGGGCGAGATGTCGATCAGATCGTAGCGCGCGCCGGACCCGGCGATCGCCAGTGCGCTGCCGCCGAACAACCGCACGCGTGGATCGCGCGGCAGCGCGGGGGACGGGCCCATCCCGTCGCGCAGCGCGCCCATCAGCACGGGATCGGGCTCGACCGCATCGATCCGCGCCGCCCCCAGCGCCAGCGCCTCCGCCACCCGGAACCCGCCGGACGCGCCGGCGAGCAGCACCCGCGGGTGCGCGAGCAGCGTGTAGGGCAACGCCTCCAGCGACGCCCCCGCATAAGGCGCCTTGACGCCACCCGCCGCCGGCATCGGCAGCGCCGCGATGCGGTTGCCGTCGCGATAAAGCCCGTAGCTGCGCGGCGGACCGGGCAGGCCCAGCATCCCCGCATCGTTGGACACATCGGTGTCCACCCGCTCGGTGAAATCATCGAGCATCGTGTAGAGCCCGCGCGGCGCCGTCCGCGTCGCCAGCACGCGGCTGTCCTGCACATGCAGCGGCGCGTAGATCGCCTTGTAGTCGTTGAACGCCGCATGATCGTCGAGCAGCAGCAGCGCCTCCGAACCGAGCAGCGCCGCCAGCGCGAGGCCGCCGATCAGCCAGCGCCGCTTCGCAAACCACGCCGCAATCGCGAGCGGCACCAGCAGCGCCGGCACCAGATGGAACGGATGCAGCACGGCCATCAGCCCGAGCGTCGCCGCCGCGCCCACGCCCGCGCCGCCGAGATCATACGCATAGGCGCGCGCCACACGCTCCGCGCTCAGCGTGAAGCAGAGGCTCACGTAAAGCCCGACCAGAAAGAAGAACGGCAGCAGGGACGCGTAATACAGCGCGATATGCCCGAGCTCCGGCAGATACGTCGCGGCATTCTGCAACTGCAGCGGATTGAACGGATTGAGCGTCGCCGTCCAGTAGCCGAGCGCGCCCGCCGGGATCAGCAGAACCGGCAGCACCTGCAGCAGGAACTCCGCGTGGCGCACCGCCCAGTCCCGCAGCACCGCCATCGCGACCCCGCTCAGCGCGAAGCCGAACATGCAGATCGAGATCACCCAATAACCGTATTCCGACCATTTCGCGACGGCGAAATAGCGCGTCAGAGCCGTCTCGAACCCGACCGCGACCGCCGAGATCAGAAATAGCGGCACGAGCCGAAGCCGTCCGCTCACTGGGTCACCCGGCGCGTCAGGAAATCCTGCACCACCTGGTCGAACCTCTCTGCATCATCGACGAACAGCGCATGCCCCGCATCGGTGAACAACGCCGTCTCGGCATAGGGATCTCGCCTCGCCACGGTCTCCGCCTGCGCCTCCCATTGCGGACGAACGATATAGAGCACCGGCTTGCGAACCATATAGAGCGCGTCCCGCCAATAGGTGCGCGGCACCGGATAGGCGAGCAACGCCGCCGCATCCGCCGCCGGCGTGCGCAGCGCATACTGCGTCAGCCTGTCGAGATACGTCTCGTCCGGCGCAACGCGGAACATGCTGCGCACGAACCCCGCCATATACGCCTCGCGCGAGGCCGGCGGCGCGCGCCGCAACGGACGCACCCCGCGACGCGCCACCGGCGCCGGCGCCTCGCCCACGGAATTGTCCACCAGAACCAGTCCGGCGAGCTGCGCATCGCCATACTCGTGCACATACGCAAGGCTATCCAGGACGCCGAGCGACCACCCCACCAGAACCACCCGGCGCGGCGCGATCAACGCCAGCAAATCCCCGATATCCCGGCCCCGCCGATCCGGCTCGTACCCGGTCGCCGGAACGTCGCTATCCCCTTGCCCGCGCGGATCGAGCGCCACCACCGGGTAGCGTTGCGAGAAAAAGTCGAGCTGCCGCTGCCAGATCCAGGCCGGCATCGTCCAACCCGGCACGAACACCAGCACCGGACCCCGCGCGCCATTCGACGCCGGCTCCTGCAGGAAATGCAGCCGAACCCCGTCGCTCGTACGGAAATACCCGTCCTTCGCCGCCGCCCGCGCCGCTCCCGCAAACGTGAGCACGCCCGCCGCCACAAGCCATGCCTGGAAGAAACGCCGCATCCCGGCTAAAGACCGGGGAAGCGCCGAGCCTGTCAACCAAACTCCCACGCCGCAAACTCCCACGCTGACGAGACCGAGATGAGCGACGACGACGAACCGGAACCCAGCCGACGCGGCCCCCTCATCGCCTTTACCGTCATCATCGTCCTCGTCCTCGCCACCCTCGGCATCGCCCGCATCCTCCACTCGAGCAGCGCGATCCAAGACTGCGTGATGTCCGGCCGCACGAATTGCGCGCCGGTTCGGTGAAGAAGAAGGCCAGGGGCTCTGCCCCTGGACCCCGCCAAAGGCCAAGCCTTTGGAATCCATTACGGCTCTTTGGAGGGGGTGGGCGAGGTACCGGCCGAGACAGCGCCTTGCCCACCCTCTCCAAAGAGCCAGAGCGGGTTCTAAGGGCTCCGCCCTTAGCGGGGGCCCAGGGGGCAGAGCCCCCTGGCCTTCCTCTTCACAGGTACCCAGCCCCCATTTCGGAGGCGAAGGCGGCGGGGGTGCCTTGCCAGATGATGCGGGCGTGCTCGAGGACGTAGATGCGGTCGGCGTGCGGCAGGGCGAAGGTAACGTTTTGTTCGCCGAGCAGGACGGTGATGTCGGTGCTGGTTCGGAGCGTCGTCATGGCGCGCGAGAGTTGTTCCAGGATGACGGGCGCGAGGCCGAGGGTGGGTTCGTCGAGGATCAGCAGTTTCGGTTGCATCATCAGGGCGCGGGCGATGGCGAGCATCTGCTGTTCGCCGCCGCTCAGGGTCCGGGCCGCCTGGGTCTGGCGTTGTTCGAGGATGGGGAACAGCCCGAACAGCCAGTTGCGGTGGCGGGTCCGTTCGGCTTCGGTGAGGTGGTTGCCGCCGAGATCGAGGTTTTCCCGCACGTTGAGGTCGCCGAACAGCTCGCGGCTTTCCGGGCATTGCACGATGCCGCCGCGCGCGATGGCGGCGCCGCTGCGCCCGCGCAACGGCGCGCCGCGCCAGGAGATGCTGCCGGTATACGGCACGAGGCCGGAGATGGCGTTGAACAACGTCGTCTTGCCGGCGCCGTTAAGTCCGACGACGGAGACGAACTCACCTTCGTGCACGCGGAGCGACACGGTCTCGAGGGCCTGCGCCTTGCCGTAGAGGACCGAGACGTCCTTGACGTCGAGCACGCAGGGCGTGAGGTCCGACGCGATGTCCGGGCGTTCGTGGGTCTCGATCGCGCCACCGAGATAGACGCGACGGACGGTTTCGTTCTGCATCACCGTCTCGGCGGTGCCTTCGGCGATATGCTCGCCGAGATACATGGCGAGCACGCGGTCGACGAGGGCGGAGACACTTTTCACATTGTGATCCACGAGCAGCACCGCGCGGCCTTCCCGGCGGAATCCGTCGATCAGATCGGAGAAGATGCCCACTTCGGCGGCCGTCAGGCCGGCAAACGGCTCGTCGACCAGCACGACCTTGGGGTCGCGGGCGATCGCCTTCGCGAGCTCCATCCGACGCAGATCGGCGAAGGGCAGCGTGCCGGGATGTCGATGGATCACCGCGGCGAGGCCGACGCGTTCGGCAATCTCGCGGGCGGCGGCATCGACATGCGCCTCGGCGAAGAGTTTCCACAGACTATCGGGCAGCAGCGCGAGCTTGATGTTCTCCAGCACGGTCTGGCGGTGCAGCGGGCGCGAGTGCTGAAACACGAGGCCGATTCCGCTGCGGGCGATGCGATGCGGCGGCCAACCTGCCATGTCGGTGCCGTCCAGGCGTACAGCGCCGGCATTCGGGCGCTCGATGCCCATTATGAGCTTCATCACAGTGGATTTGCCGGAGCCGTTCGGCCCGATCAGCCCGAGGATCTCGCCGCCCTGAATGCGAAACCCGAGATCGCGCACCGCCACGAGACCGCCGAACCGCTTAGTCAGGCCTTCGACTTCGAGGAGCGTGCTCATCCGCGCTCTCCCCGGTTGAGCACGGCGCCGAGCAGGCCGTTCGGGAAGAACAGGATCACCGCGAGCGCGATCGCCGAGACGACGAAGGTGCTGAGCTGGCCGAGCGGTCGCAGGATCTCGCCCGCGACGATGAGGAAGACCGAGCCGAGCGCCGCGCCGATGATGGTGCGCCGTCCGCCAAGCACGGCGGCGATGATCACCTGCACGCCGAGCGAGATGTCGATCACCGTGTCCACCGACGCGGTGCCCATGTAGAACACCATCATCGCGCCGGCGAGGCCGGAGAAGATCGCGCTGACGCAGAACGCTGCCAGCTTGTGCTTCGTCACGTTGAAGCCGAGCGCCTGCGCCTCGACCGGATCCTGCCCGCTCGCCTGGAGAATGAGCCCGACCGCCGAGCGCGACAGCCCGAACAGGATCGCGCCGCTGATCACCATGAACCAGAGGGCGTATTCGTAATTCGTGGTGGCGTCGACCGAGAGCACGTCCGGGATGGTGAGCCCGATCTCACCGCCCGTGTAATGCGCGAAGATCACGATGAAGTTCTGCAGCAGCAGCACCGCCACCAGCGTGACCAGGCCGAAATATGGTCCGCGCAGGCGGAGCGCTGGCAAAGCCAGCAGCACGCCGCCGATCAGCGCGGCGACCGCGCCGGCGATGACGCAGGCCCAGATCGGCCAGCCGAAATTTGCATCGATCATGCCGCCGGCGTAAGCGCCGAGGCCAATGAGGAAGGTCGGCCCGAAATTCACCTCGCCGGCGAAACCGAACAGCAGGTCCCACGACATCGAGAACACGCCGAAATAATACGCACTCGTGAGCAGGCCGAGGATGTAGGCGGAAACTGCAAGGGGCAGCACCGCGAGCATCATGACGACGATCAGCGTGACCCAGAACAGCTTCGCTGCGACCAGGCGCTTCATTGCTCAGCGCCGCCCGAGCAGCCCCTGCGGGCGCAGGTAGACGACGAGCACGAGCAGGATGAGCGCCGGCACCGGACGCAGCGCGGGCGAGATGAGATAGGCGGTGAGGGTTTCGAGATACCCCACCACATAGGCCGCGATCAGCGAGCCCGAGACGCTGCCAAGCCCGCCAAGCACCACGATCGAGAAGGCGCTCGCCGTCAGCGTGCCGGCGCCGGTGGAGCTCAGCCCGAGAAACATCGCGAGCAGCACGCCGGCAATGCCCGCGAACACGCCGTAGATCGCCCAGACCAGCACATAGATGTTTGTCAGCTCGTAGCCGAGCAGGGTCACGCCGCGCGGGTTCATGCTCGCCGCCAGCAGCGCCTTGCCGGCGCGCGTCCGGTTCACGAACAGCCAGAGCAGGCCGATCGTCACCCAGCAGATCACCGCGGTCAGCACTTCGTTGCGCGGTGTCCGCACGCCGGCGATGCTCATCACGCCTTCCACCAGCGGCGTCACCGTATGCGGCTGGTCGGTGTAGAGATAGGCGACCACGCCGGCGATCATGATCCCCCAGAGCAGCGTGCCGGTCAGCACGAAGATCTCGGTCTCCTCCGGCGGAATCGCGCGCGAGCGCTGGATCGGCCGGACGATCATGAAATAGGTGATGAAGGCGCAGACCAGACTCGCCACGATGCCGGCGAGCGTGCCGCCATACGGCCCGAACCCGCCTTGCCCCGCCACCACCCAGGCGGCGACGGCGGCGACCAGCATCGTCGCGCCATGCGAGAGATTGAGCACGCCGGAGACACCGAAGATCAACGTGAACCCGACGGCGCCGAGGCCGTAGAGCGCGCTGATCGCGAACCCGTCGATCAGGATCTGAGCGGCGAGCATGTCATTGCACGGCGGATGTCTTGATGAAGGCCGGGAAGCGCATCGTCGCGTTGGCGAGCCCGGGCGGCCAGATCGCCTTCTGCTTGCCGTCCTGCCATTGCACGAGCAGGCCGGTGACGAAGCCCGGCCCGTATTTCATCGCGTGGGTATAAGGGTCGTCGCGGCCGTAGAATGCGACGCGGCCGACCGTGCCCGCGTAATCGGTCGCCTCGAGCGCGGCGACCAGCTTGTCCGCATCCGTCGAGCCGGCGCGATGGATCGCATCGGCGAGCATGTACACCTCGTCATAGGCGGTGTCGCCGTCATAGGCGGGCGTGATGCCGTATTTCTTCACATAGGCATCGGTGAACGGGATCGTCTTCGGCGTGATCGCGACGCCGGGAGCGGAGAGCGTCTGGAACACCACCCCGTCGGTCGAACCGTTCGTGTCCTTCCAGAACGTGCTGGAGGTCGCCTGGCTGCTGATGCCATACATCGGGATCGGCACCTGCTGCTGCTTCCACTGCACCGTCGGCTGGGTGCCGACATGGCTGATGCCGGTGATGATGACGTCGGCGTGCTTGCCCTCGATCTCGTTGAAGATCGGCGTGAAATCGGTGGTGTCCGGCGAGAAGCGGACATGATCGACGACGTTGAGTCCGATCTTCGGCAGGCAGGCGAGGTATTCCTCGTCGAGCGGCGTGGTCCAGGCTGCATCCTCGCTCATCACCGCGGCGGTCTTCATGTGCAGCTTGCCGACGAGCAGATCCTTCGCCGAATCGCAGACGGAATCGGCCAGGAATTTCGAGATGATGTAGGGGTGGAAGGTATATTTGTTCCGCTCGTAATCCTTGTGGACGGCCATGCTGATCTCGTTGCTCGCCGCACCCGGCGTCAGGAACGGCATGTGCAGCCGGGCGGCCCAGGGCATCAGCGCGAGCGCCACCTCGCTGATGTAGCTCGCGATCACCGCCTGCACGTGGTCCTGGTTCACCGCACGCTGGAAGGCGCGCACCGCATCGGCCGACGAGCTGTGATCGTCATAAGAGACGATCTCGATCATCCGGCCATCCACGCCCCCCTTCGCGTTGATCTCCTCGGCGGCGAGCTTGGCACCGTTCGGGATGGCGACGCCGGTGATCGAGGATTCCTCGGCGATCACGCCGATGCGGATCGGTTCCGCGGCGCGTGCCGGCAGCGCGAGCGCGGTGCCCGCAAGCAGCGCCCAGATCGGGAGAAGCCTCATGCTGGTCATCCCTTTGGCTGGCGTCAGGATCAGGCGTGCTGGCGTGCGAGGGCGGCGACGTAGCCACGATTCCAGGTCGGCGTGACCCAGAGCTCGTTGACGCAGACATGCGGCGGCAGACAGGCGAGATGCAGGATGAGATCGCCGCAATCCGCGGATTGCAGCATCCGCCCGCGCTCCTCCTCGCTCACCGGCACCGGGCGCTTGTCGAGAATGGGCGTCGCCACCTCGCCCGGGCAGAGCGCGGTGGAGCGGATGCCGTTCACCCCCTCCTGCATGTTGATCGTATGGCTCATCGACACCACGCCGTGCTTGGCGGCGGTGTAGCCGGGCCCGGAAAGCAGGCTGACGTTGCGCCCCGCCATCGAGGCGGTGTGGATGATGATGCCGTCGCGCTGCGCCCGCATCATCGGCAGCGCCGCGATCACGCAGTAAAAGGCGCTCGACAGGTTGCCGTCGATCACGCTCTCGGCACCGGCCATCGTGAGCTTCGACCAGTCCCGCGCCGGCAGGTTGACGCCCGCATTGTTGACCAGGATGTCGAGCCTGCCGAGGGTCTCGCGGATGAACGCGCCGATCGCCGACACCTCGTCGGGCTGCGTGAGATCGGCGGGTTTCACATGCGCCGTGCCGCCCCCGCCGGTGACCTTCGCCGCGACTTGATCGAGCGGCTCGCGCCGGCGCCCGGTGAGCACGACCGCGGCACCTTCGCGCGCCAGGGCCAGCGCGGCCGCCTCGCCAATGCCGGTGCCGGCGCCCGTCACCCAGGCGACCTTGCCGGCCAGGCGGCTCATGCGAGTCGCTCCATCGACGTCTCTCCCCCGATACATTGCCGGCATTCTCCGCACCCGCTGCAGGATTTGTCCAGCGCCTTGCCCCGACCGCGCGACCGTGCTTCGGTTCGCGGGCAGCCGGAACCGGCGCATCAGAGGTAAGCCGACTGCGGTCGGCGCCGCAGCAGGAGGAACGAGGTGGCAAAGTTCAGGATCGTCACGCCGGCAGGCGCGAGCTTCACCGTGGCCGGCGGCGGATACGCCCTGGAATCGGAGGCGCTGGAAGGCCTCGATGCCGAGATCGTCGAGGTGCCCGCCGATAGCGAGGACGCATTCATCGCCGCCGCGAAGGGCGCCGACGCCGTCTACGCCAAGGCGATCCCGTTCACCCGCAAGGTCGTCGAGGGGCTGAAAGGCGTCAAGCTGATCGCGCTCGGCAGCGTCGGCGTCGACAGCGTCGACGTGAAGGCCGCAACCGACGTCGGCGTCCCGGTCACCAACATCCCGGACACCTTCATCGAGGAAGTCGCGGACCACGCGATGACGCTGCTCCTCGGCGGCTTCCGCCGCCTCGTCGAGCAGGACAAGATGGTGCGCGACGGCCGCTGGCGCGAAGGCCGGCCGGCGCTGCTCAAAATTCCCCGGCTGATGGGACAGACGCTCGGCTTCGTCGCCTTCGGCCATGTCGCCCGCGCCGTGGCGATGCGCGCGAAGCCCTTCGGGCTGCGCATGATCGCCTACGACCCGTTCATCGAAGAGCTCGTGATGTCGCCCTACGGCGTCGAGCCGGCCTCGCTCAGCGAGGTGCTGGCGAAATCCGACTTCGTCTCGATGCACGCGCCCGCCACGCCGGAAGCGCAAGGCATGCTGACGGCGAAGCACTTCCGCCAGATGAAGAAGACGGCGCTGTTCATCAACACCGGCCGCGGCCCGACCGTGCAGGAGGCCGGGCTGATCCAGGCGCTGCAAGAGGGCTGGATCGCCGGCGCGGCGCTCGACGTGCTGGAAGTCGAGCCGCCGCAACAGGACAACCCGCTGCTGCAAATGCCGAACGTGATCCTCACCGCTCACGTCGCCTCCGCCTCCGCCCGCTTCGACTCCGCCCGCAAACGGCGCGTCGGGCAGGAACTGGCGCTCGTGCTGAGCGGCCGCTGGCCGATGAGCTGCGTCAACCCGGCCGTGCTCGCGCGCACCGATCTCCGGCGCTGGCAGCCAGTGTCGATGGAGCGTGGGCCTAATAGCTGAGGTTTTCGGAAGGCCAGGGAAGGCGCTAGGGGCGCTGCCCCTGGGCCTCGCTAGGGGCAGTCGCCCTTCGAACCCGGGTGGCGCTTCGCGCGAAGCGCATCAAACACCAAAGTACAACCGGGCCCATCCGACACAAGCGCCGTTGCGGGTTCTAAGGGCGACTGCCCTTAGCGGGGTCCAGGGGCCGGGCCCCTGGCCTTGGGCTACGTGCCACTCCAAGTCGCCGCCCGTTTCTCGATGAAGGCGTCGATCCCTTCCGCGGCGTCGCGGGCGAGCATGTTGCGGGTCATCGCCTCGGCGGCGTAGGCATAGGCGCTGGTGAGGTCCATGTCCGCCTGGCGGTAGAAGGCTTCCTTGCCGATCGCGAGGGTGAGCGGACTTTTGGCCGCGATGTCGGCGGCGAGGCTGGCGATTGCGGCATCGAGCCCGGCATCGGTCACCACCTCGTTGACCAGACCGATCGCGCGCGCGCGGGTGGCGGGGATCAGCCGGCCGGTGAGCAGCATGTCCATCGCCGCCTTGCGGCCGACGGCGCGGGAGAGTGCGACCATCGGTGTCGAGCAGAAGAGGCCGATATTGACGCCCGGTGTCGCGAAGCGGGCGCTTTCCGCGGCGATCGCGAGGTCGCAGGTGGCGACAAGCTGACATCCGGCCGCGGTGGCGGTGCCGTGCACGCGGGCGATCACCGGCTTCGGCAGATGGGTGATGGCGAGCATGACGCGCGCGCATTGCGTGAATAGCGCCGCCATCGTCTCGCGCCGCGGGTCCATGCGCATCTCGCGCAGATCGTGGCCGGCGCAAAAGGCGGGCCCGCTGCCGCCGATCACCACGACGCGCACCGAAGGTTGCGCGGCGATCTCGGCCAGGGTGGCTTCCAGCGCAGTCAGCAGCGCGACCGAGAGCGCGTTGCGCGCCGCCGGGCGGTTGAGCGTGAGATGTGCGACGCCGTCGGCATCGCACCGCAGCAGGACGTCATCCCTCATGGGACGAGGTTACGCGAGGCGGGTTCCGGAGAGAAGCGCGATCAGACCGGCTCGGTGTCGAGGGCGTAGCCGGCGGCGCGGACGGTGCGCACGACGTCGAGCTCGTCCAGGCCGTTGATCGATTTGCGCAGGCGGCGGATATGCACATCGACGGTGCGCGGCTCGACATGGATGTCGCGGCCCCAGACGGCGTCGAGCAATTCCTCGCGGGTGAACACGCGGCAGGGGTGCTGCATGAAGAATTCGAGCAGGCGGAACTCGGTCGGGCCGAGATGCACTGGGCGGCCGTTGCGCTGCACGCGATGTGCGGCGAGGTCGAGCGTGATGTCGTGGAAGCGCAGCATGCCCTTCACCGGCACCACGTTCGAGCGGCGCAGCAGGGCGCGGATGCGGGCGAGGAGCGCGTCGATATTGAACGGCTTGGTGATGTAGTCGTCGGCGCCGGTGTCGAGGCCGCGCACCGTGTCTTGGTCCTCGGCGCGCGCGGTCACCATGATCACCGGCAGGTCGCGCGTGGTCGGGCGGCGGCGGATCTGGCGGCAGACCTCGATGCCGGACATCACCGGCAGCATCCAGTCGAGCAGCACGAGGTCAGGCTCGGCCTCGGCGATGCGGGTGAGCGCCTCCTGCCCGTCCGCCGCTTCCTCGACGCGGAAACCCTGTTTTTCGAGATTGTAGCGCAGCATGGTGGCGAGCGCCGCCTCATCCTCGACGACGAGGACGAGTGGCTTCGCCAGGCTGGACATCGCCTCCGACAGAACCATCAGGCTACTCCCGCGGGCGGACGATCGCGTAGGCGGAGCTGTCGCCCTTCGGACGCTCCTCCGGCAGCACTTCGCCGGTCACGGCGTAGTGCACTGTCTCCGCGATATTGGTTGCGTGGTCGCCGATGCGCTCGAGATTCTTGGCGATGAAAAGCAGATGGGTGCAGGGCGTGATGTTGCGCGCATCCTCCATCATGTAGGTGACGAGCTCGCGGAACATCGCCGTGTAGAGATCGTCGATCGCCTGATCGGAGCGCCAGACCTGCACCGCCTTCTCGGCGTCGCTCTCGCCGATGGCATCGATGGTAAGCTTGAGGTTCTCCTGCACCAGCCGCGCCATGGTGCCGAGCCCGGCCAGGCTGAACGGCAGGCTGAACTGGTTGAGCACCAGGCTGCGCTTTGCGACATTCGCCGCGTAGTCGCCGATCCGCTCGAGATCGCCGGTCATTTTCAGGGCGGCGACGATGTGGCGGAGATCGATCGCCATCGGCTGGCGGAGGGCGAGCAGGCGGATGACGAACTGCTCCACCTCGCGCTCCAGCGCATCGACGCGCGGGTCCTGCTCCACCGCCTGGGTCGCGGCCCCCGGATCCATGTGCACGACCGCCTGTGCTGCGAGCGCGACCTGGCTCTCCACCATCCCGCCCATCTGGGTAATGAGATCACGCAACCGGTTCAGCTCGACTTCGAAACTCTTCACGATATGCGTGGTGTCGGACAAGATGGCGCTCTCCTCAGCCGAAGCGGCCGGTGATGTATTCCTGCGTGCGTCGCTGACGGGGGGCGGTGAACATCTGCTCCGCATCGCCGATCTCGACCAGCTCGCCCAAATAGAAGAACGCGACCTGATCGGCACAGCGTGCCGCCTGCTGCATGTTGTGGGTGACGATCACGATGGTGAAGTCGCGCTTCAGCTCGTCGATCAGCTCCTCGACCTTGAGCGTGCTGATCGGGTCGAGCGCGCTGGTCGGCTCGTCGAGCAGGATCACCTCCGGCCGCACGGCGATGGTGCGCGCGATGCAGAGACGCTGCTGCTGGCCGCCGGACAGGCCGGTGGCGGGGGTGCCGAGCCGGTCCTTCACCTCGGTCCAGAGCGCCGCGCGGGTGAGCGACCATTCGACGCGCTCGTCCATCTGCGAGCGGGACAGTTTCTCGTGCAGGCGCACGCCGAATGCGATGTTGTCGTAGATCGACATCGGAAACGGCGTGGGCTTCTGGAACACCATGCCGATGCGGCTGCGGAGCGCGTTGAGGTCGAGCTCTGGCGAGAGGATGTTGACGCCATCCATCATCGCCTCTCCCGTCGCGCGCTGGCCGGGATAGAGGTCATACATACGATTGAGGACGCGGAGCAGCGTCGATTTCCCGCAGCCCGAAGGCCCGATCATCCCGGTGACCCGACGCTCGGGGACTTCGAGATTGATGCCCTTCAACGCGTGATTGGTGCCGTAATAGAAATCGACGTTGCGGAGCGAGAGGCGCGTCGGCGCGGGCGATAGCGGCTTCGCCTTGGAAGCCGCGATGACCGCCGCCTTATCCGCACTTCCGGTCGTCGATGCGCTCATGCTCGAATCCATTCGATCATTTATTGGCGGCGGCGATGCAGCGCGAGCCGCGCCATAATGTTCAGGGCGAGAACGCCCGCGGTAATTAGCAGCGCGCCGGTCCAGGCCAGCGCGATCCAATCTTCGTAGGCGGAATCCGCATAGGAATAGATCGTCGTTGGCAGGGTCGCCATCGGCCGGATCAGATCGAGCGACCAGTTGAGATTGCCGAGCGAGGTGAACAGCAGCGGCGCGGTCTCCCCCGCCACGCGCGCGATCGCCAGCAGCACGCCGGTGACGATGCCGTCGAGCGCGGCGCGATAGCAGACCAGCACGATCGCCTTCCATTTCGGCGCGCCGAGCGCAATCGCCGCCTCGCGCAGCGCGACCGGGATCAGCCGCAGCATGTCCTCGGTGGTGCGCACGACGATCGGGATCACGATGACCGCGAGCGCGATCGCGCCCGAGATGCCGGAGAACCCGTTGAACGGCTGCACCGCGAGCTGATAGACGAACAGCCCGATCAGGATCGAGGGCGCCGAGAGCAGCACGTCCGAGACGAAACGCACCGCGTTGCCGAGCACGCTGGCACGGCCGTATTCGGCGAGATAGGTGCCCACCAGCAAACCAATCGGCGTGCCGATCAGCGTACCGAGCGCGGTCAGCACGAGGCTGCCGACGATCGCGTTGAGCAGGCCGCCATGCGAGCCGGGCGCGCGGGTGATGGTGGTGAACACCGACAGCGACAGACCCGTGGCGCCGCGCCAGATCAACGTGACCAGGATCGAGGCGAGGAAGGCGAGCGCGATCAGCGTGGCCAGGATGCAGAGACCGGCGACCACGCGGTCGATGCGACGGCGGCCGCGCGCCATGCGGTGCGCCAGCCGCTCGTTGCGCGCCGGGTGGCGCATCAGCGTGTCGGCCATCTGGCTTGTGGTGCTCGCGCTCATGCCGGGCTCACACCCTTCGCGCGCGGCCGCAGCAGCATCCGCGAGATCGCGAGCACGATGAAGGAGATCACGAACAGGATGAAGCCAAGCGCCAGCAGCGAGGCCAGCTTCAGGCTGCCCGCATGGCTCTCGGGGAATTCGAGCGCGACCAGCGAGGCGATGGTATTGCCCGGCCCGAACAGCGTCGTCGCGATGCGGTTGGTGTTGCCGATCACGAAGGTGACGGCCATCGTCTCACCAAGCGCGCGGCCGAGGCCGAGCATGATGCCGCCGACCACCGAGCTCCGCGTATAGGGCAGCACGATCGAGCGCATCACCTCCCAGCGCGTGCATCCGAGGCCGTAGGCGCTTTCCTTGAACACCGGCGGCACGGTCAGGAACACGTCGCGCATCGTCGCCGCGATGAACGGGATCACCATGATCGCGAGGATCAGCGAGGCGGTGACGATGCCGTAGCCGAAGGGCGGGCCGGAGAAGAAGTCGCCGACGACCGGCAGATTGCCGAGCGTGTCGCCGACCCAGGGTTCGACGATCTGGCTCATGATCGGCACGATCACGAAGAAACCCCACATGCCGTAGATGATCGACGGCACGGCGGCGAGCAGCTCGATCGCGGTGCCGACCGGGCCACGCAGCCAGGACGGCGCGATCTCCGTCAGGAAGAAGGCGACCCCGAAGGCGAGCGGCACCGCCAGCAACATGGCCAGCGCCGCGGTCACCACCGTGCCGAAGATCGGCACCAGCGCGCCGTAGCGATCCCGCACCGGGTCCCAGTCGGTCGAGACCAGGAAGCCGAGGCCGAAAGCGCGGAACGCCGGCAGGCCGCCGATCAGCAGCAGCACGATGATCGCGCCGAGCAGCAGCAGGACGAGCAGCCCGGCGGCGCGCGCGAGCCCGGCGAACAGCCGGTCGCCAGACGCGGCGGCGCCGCGTCTGGCGGGAAATCCGGCTGAGGCGGTCGATTGGGACAAGATCAGCCCTGGCGCCTTATTTCACCTGCGCTTTCCAGGCCGCCCGCACCGCATCCTTCACCGAGGCGGGCAGCGTCACGTAGTCGAGCGAGGCGGCGATCTTATCGCCGCTGGAAAAGCCCCAGTCGAAGAATTTCTCGACCGCGGCGCCCTGCGCCTCGTTCTTCGGGTTGGTCGGCAGCAGCACGAAGGTGGCGGAGACAATCGGCCAGCTCGTCGCACCGGGCTCGTTATTGAGGTCGATCGCGAAATTCTGCACCTTCGACCAATCGGCATTCGACGCGGCGGCGGCGAAGGAGGCCATGGTCGGCGTCACGTATTTGCCGGCCGCGTTCTTTAGCTGCACGGTGGTGAGCTTGTTCTGCGTCGCATAGGCGCTCTCGGCGTAACCGATGCCGCCGCGGATGTTGTGCACGGTGCCGGCGACGCCGTCACTGCCGCGCGCGCCGCTGCCGGCGGGCCATTTCACCGAGGTGTTGGCGCCGACCTGGCTCTTCCAGTCCGGGCTCACCATCGAGAGGTAATCGGTGAAGACATAGGTCGTGCCCGAGCCATCGGCGCGATAGACCGGCGCGATCGCGACGTTCGGCAGCTTCACACCGGGATTGAGCGCGGCGATGTGCTTGTCGTTCCACTTGGTAATGGTGCCGAGATAGATGTTGGCGAGCGTCGGCCCGTCGAGCTTGAGCTCGTTGGCGGTGACGCCCGGGATGTTCACGATGATGTCGACCGCGCCCATCACCGTCGGGAATTGCAGCAGGTTGTTCGAGGCGAGCTTGTCGGGCGGCACCGGCGCGTCGGAGGCGCCGAAATCGACGGTGCGGTTGAAGATCTGGTTCTGGCCGGCGCCGGAGCCGATCGCCTGGTAGTTCAGCTCAATGTTGAGCGCGCTCTTCGCCGCCTCACCCCATTTGCCATAGATCGGCGCGGCGAAGGTGGAGCCGGCGCCGGTGATCTGCTGGGCCATGGCGGGGACGGAAAAACCGGCCAGCGCGAGCGCCAGCGCGGGAGCAGCGAATCTCATGATACCTCCTCAGGATGCGGCGCCGGGCGCCGAATGCGGGCGGACCCTAGTGCCGGGAGGCGACCAGAAGATTTCAATTTCATGAAGGTTAAGTGACAGCGGACGGCCGCCCCGCCGGAACGGCCGCCCTACCGCCTCAGCTCGCCTTCTTGGGCTGCTCGACCATGCGCAGATAGGGTTTCAGCGTACGGAACCCTTGCGGGAACATCTTTTTCGCGTCTTCGTCGGAGACGCTCGGGGCGACAATCACCTCATCGCCGTTCTGCCAGTTCGCCGGCGTCGTCACCTTGTGCGCGTCGGTCAGCTGGAGGCTGTCGATCACCCGCAGGATCTCGTCGAAATTCCGCCCCGCACTCGGCGGATAGGTGAGCGTGAGCCGCACCTTCTTGTTGGGATCGATGACGAACACGCTGCGCACCGTCACCGTGGGGTCGGCGTCGGGATGGACCATCCCGTAGAGGTTCGACACCTTGCGGTCGGGGTCGGCGAGCATCGGAAAGTTCACCGCGGCGCCCTGGGTCTCGGCGATGTCCTTCTCCCAGCCGTGATGGCGGTCGGCGGGATCGACGGAAAGCCCGATCACCTTGACGTTGCGCTTCTCCCATTCCGGCTTCAGACGGGCGACCACGCCGAGCTCGGTGGTGCAGACCGGGGTGAAATCCTTCGGGTGGCTGAACAGCACCCCCCAGGAATTGCCGAGCCATTCGTGGAAGCGGATGCGCCCCACCGTGCTGTCCTGCTCGAAATCGGGGGCGATCTGCCCAAGCTGGATGGTCATGCGCGTCTCCTCGTGGTGCTTCGATGGGCGCAGAGGTATGGCCTTCGCATCCGGTTTCCAAGCGCGGACCCGCCACGGGATTGCACCGGCGGCGGAATGAGGGAACCATGCTCCGGCTGGCCCCCCAGGAAGAAGACGATGCCCCGCCCGACGCGTGCCGCGCTGTTTCTGCTCCTCGCCCTCCCCACCCTCTCCCTCCTCGGCCTGGCGATCTCCACCCCGGCCCGCGCCGCCGGGACGCTGCGCGTCGGGATGCAGGACGACCCCGATCAGCTCGACCCGATGCTCGGCGGCACCTTCGCCGGGCGCATCGTGTTCGCCAGCCTCTGCGACAAGCTGATCGATCTCGACCCGTCGATGAATTTCGTGCCCCAGCTCGCCACCGCCTGGTCCTGGGCGCCGGATGGCCGGGCGCTGACCCTGACGCTGCGCGACGGCGTCACCTTCCAGGACGGCACGAAGATGGACGCCGAGGCGGTCCGCGCCAGCCTGGAGCGCGCCCGCGCCGCGCCGGCGAGCGTGCGCAAGACCGAGCTGAAACCGGTCTCCGGCATCGTGGTGGTCGATCCGCGCACGATCCGGCTCGACCTCTCGCAACCCTACGCACCGCTGCTCGCCGTGCTGTCCGACCGCGCGGGGATGATCGTCTCGCCCAAGGCGGCGGCCGCGGAAGGGGTGAATTTCGCCGCGCACCCGGTCTGCGCCGGGCCGTTCTCCTTCGTCTCCCGGGTCGCGCAGGGCCAGATCGTGCTGCAGCGCTTCCCGGGATACTGGAATGCCGGACAGATCGCTCTCGACCGCGTCACCTTCGAGGCGATCCCGGACACCACGGTGCGGCTCAACGATCTGCGCGGCGGCCAGCTCGACATGATCGAGCGGCTCGGCCCGACCGATGTCGCGACGGTGAAATCCGACCCGCATCTGCGCCTCGCCCAGGTGCCGGCCACCGCCTACCGCACGCTCACCATCAATGTCGGGAACGGGCCGCAGTCGAAGAACCCGCTCGGCGAGGATCCGCGGGTGCGCGCCGCCTTCGAGAAGGCGATCGACCGGGATGTGATCAACCAGGTGGTGATGAACGGGCTGTTCGTGCCGAACAACCAGACGGAACTGCCGCATAGCCGGTACTGGGACCCCAACGTGCCGCTGCCGTCGCGCGACGTGGCCGGCGCCAAGGCGCTGCTGCAGGCGGCCGGGCACCCGCGCGTGGCGGTGACGCTGAGCGTCGAGAACAGCCCGTCCGAGGCCCAGGCCGGCCAGGTGATCCAGTCGATGGCGGCGGAGGCCGGGTTCGACGTCACGCTGCGCACCCTCGAGCCGAACACGCTGGTCGCCGCCAACAACCGCGGCGACTACCAGATGTCGCTGGTGCTGTGGAGCGGGCGCCCGGACCCAGATTTCAACATCTCGATCTTCCTCGCCTGCGACGGGTTCCAGAACTGGGGCAAGTATTGCAGCAAGGATTTCGACGGTTTGCTCGCGCAGACGCGGGCGGCGACGGATGTGCCGACGCGCCAGGCGCTGTATCGCAAGGTGGTCGCCGCCTACACGGCGGACCGGCCGGACATCTTTCTCTATAATCTGACCTGGCTGTTCGCGCTGAGCGACCGCGTGCAGGGATTCGCGCCGGTGCCGGACGGGCTGATCCGCCCGACCGGGATGAGCCTCCGCTAGAGCATGTTCCGTTCGCATTCGCTCACGGCACAGGCTCTAGCTGTTTGTTTTGGCGAGCATCTTTATCCGCTCGAACGAGTCCGTTCGAACGGATGATGCTCTAGCTCCCTCAGCCGCCGCCTTTGCAGCGGCTCATTGCGCTGCCGGGAAAATCCGAGCACCCCGGCGTGCTCGCGTTCCAGATGAACCGGCCGATCCGGCGCTGTCCCGCCGCCGGTTCGAGAAACGCCCAGATGATCGCCACCCGGCCGTCATCGAAGGTGAAGTTTACGTCGCCGACCTGCCCCTGCCCCGCTTTCGCCTCGGCGACGAAATGCAGGTTGGTGCCGTTGAACAGGCCGGGCGCCCGCATCGCGGCCTCCACCTGACCCAGCATCGCGCCGCGCAAGCCGAGCAGAAAGGGTTCGGTCAACCCGACGCAGGACATCTCGACCCGGGCCGGACGCGACGAGCCGTCGCCCCAGCAGCCAGGCACCGCCGCGTGGGCGGCCCCGGATCCTCCCGCCAGGCCGGGCGCCGCCAGAAAGGCGAGCGCGAGGGGGGCTTGTCTTGAGGGTTTGCGCATCGGATAATTGCATCTGAAGTTGCGACCGGGGCAAGGATCCGGCGGCCGGCGGGTAGTGTCTCAGTTTGAAACTGTCTACCTTGACCAAACTCGCGTCCGATCCCGTCCTTGAGAGCGCATGGCGTAGATCACTTTGATGAGCGGCCCTGAGCGGCGGCGATAAGTTGTCTAAACCGAAGGCTTACGATGTCATCAGCGGGATGGGAGGCACTTGGACAGTGGGGTGACGACGTAACTCGCATCGAACCGCTTGCTGGTGGGGTCGCGAACGAAGTGTGGAGCGTGCGTGTCCACGGGCACCTCGCGGTCGGTCGCCTAGGTACCAGGAGCGATGCCGACCTCGCATGGGAGACGGAGCTCCTCCACCACCTCGACCGTGAAGGTCTGACCGTGCCGATGCCGATTGCGACGATGGACGGCCGGCTGTTCGCGGACGGTCTGATGGTGATGACCTATGTGGAGGGCGGATCACCCGAGACGGAGGCGGACTGGCGTCGCGTGGCCGACACGCTCCGCCAGCTGCATCGGTTGACGCAGGGCTGGCCGCAGCGCCCAGGCTGGCGATCGTCGACCGACCTTCTGCACGCCGAGACCGGGACGAAGATCGACCTTGGCGCGATGCCGCCTGAAGGCGTTGCTCGATGCCGAGCAGCGTGGGTGCGTCTCATCGGACGCCAGACATGCGTGGTCCACGGCAACCCCAACAACCCGGGCAACGTCCGCATGACCGCGGATCGGGTCGCGCTGATCGATTGGGACGAGTCGCATGTCGACGTTCCCGACCTTGACCTGGCGCTGCCCCACAACGCCGCCGGTCTCGACGGCGATGCGCATGACATCGCCGAGCAAGCGTCGGCGGCGTGGGAAGCCGTCATTTGCTGGGTCGACGAGTACTCGATCAAGCGACTTGCCGACGTTAGAGGCGTCTGAGCAGCGGCAGCAAATCGAGGACAACATCGAAGTGAGCACGGCTAATTCAAACTGAGACACTACCGGCCGGCGCGATAGGCCGATCCCGCGGACCGACACGCCCGAGCGGAGGAGTTAGGACATTGGACGATGCGCCTGAGCCGAAGCCGTCCCGAACTATTCTGCTCACGGCGGAGCCGCAGCTCTTCGTCGCGGACATGGCGGCGGCGACCGAATTCTACGGGGAAAAGCTCGGCTTCAGCGTGGTCTTCCTCTATGGCGACCCGCCCTATTACGGACAGGTGCGCCGCGACGGCGTGCGGCTCAATCTGCGCTGCCTGCGCATGCCGATCCTCGACCCCGCGCGGCGCGACCGAGAGGAGCTGCTATCCGCCTCGATCACGCTCGAGGATGCGGCGCCGCTGTTCCGGGAATACCGCGCGGCCGGCGTACCCTTCGCCGCCGAGCTGAAGAAGCAGCCCTGGGGCGCCTCCACCTTCATCGTGCGCGATCCAGACGGCAATCTCGTGCTGTTCACCGGGCGGGAAGAGTAGAAGCCGCCGCGCGCGCTTTCAGGTCTTGGTGACGTTCCAGAACTTGGCGAACCCGTCGAGAATGCCGGTGACATTGCTGCGGTAGCCGGTCGGCTGGAGAATCTGGCCGAGCGGCACATAGGGCGCGTCATCGATGATCTGGAGCTGCATCTGCGCGGCGATGCGCTGCTGCTTGGCGAGGTTCGGCGCCTCGAACCACTGGGCGCGGAGGTCTTCGAGTTTCGGGCTGCTGGGCCAGCCGTACCAAGCATTGGCGCCGTTGCCGCGGGTGAGGAAGGAGACGGCGGGGTTGAGGATGTCGGCGCCGCCGACCATCGAGGGGAAGCAGCTCCACCCGCCCTTGTCCATCGGGCCGCGATTGGCGCGGCGCTCGAACATCGTGCCGGCATCCATCGACTGCGCGTCCACGTTCAGGCCGAGATGCTTGAAGAGATCGGCCGCGACCTCCGCCATCACGCTGTTCACCGGATGGTCGGTCGGCAGCATCACCACGGTCCGCGCCCCGGCATAGCCGGCGGCGGCGATCGCCTGCTTCGCGGCGTCGGGCGTCAGCGCGCCGATCCGGTCGAGCCCGTCCGCGCTCGCCATCGGCGTGCCGGGCGTGAACACGCCGACATGGTCGCGCCAGGTGGCCGGGTCGCTGGAGAACGCCTCCATGAAGGTTTTCTGCGACACCGCGCCCAGCACCGCGCGGCGGATCGCCGCATTGTCGAAGGGCGGCTCGATCGAGTTGAAGCGGAGAATCGGGGCCACGCCGGTCCGATCCTTCACCGCGATGCGGATCGCGCCATTGCGGCGGAGCATCGGCACGACGTCGGGCGTCGGCACCTCCACCCAATCGACCTCGCCCGATTGCAGCGCGGCGGACGCGGTGGCGGGATCGGCCATGGTGATCCATTCGACGCGGTCGAGCATCACCCGCTTCGGCCCGGTGGTGAGGCCGGGCGCGGCATTGCCGGGCCGCGGCACGTAGCCGGCGAATTTCTCATAGACCACGCGGGAGCCCGGCACGCGCTCGGCGGCCACGAAGCGGAACGGGCCGCTGCCCACCACCTCGTTCACCGGCTTGTGCGGGTCCGTGGCGGCGAGGCGCTCGGGCATGATGCAGGCCATGCTCGGGGCGATCTTGCCGAGCACGTCCGGCAGCAGATGATAGGGCGCGCGGAAGCGGAAGCGCAGCATGCGGTCGGAGGTCGCGGCGATCTCGGCGGCGGCGGAAATCAGCGCCCTTCCGGCCGGGTCGGACTGGCCCCAGCGCTTCAGGCTCGCCACCACGTCGCGCGCGAGCACCGGCGTGTTGTCGTGGAACAGCAGCCCCTCGCGCAGGGTCAGGGTCCAGGTCTTCGCGTCATCGTCGATGACATGGCCCTGCACCATTTCCGGTTGCGCGATGTAGTCCGCATCCGTGCCGTACAGCGTGTCATAGACCATGTAGCCATGCGTACGGGTCTGCGAGGCGGTGTTCACCATCGGATCGAGGATGGCGAGATCGACATAGGGCACGAATGTCAGCACGCGCGACGTTTCGGCGCGGGCGATGCGGGGTGCCGCGAGCGCGGCGGCGGCCTGCAGGAAAGTCCGGCGTTGCATCTGATGTTTCCCCGATTCGGCTCATTGGCCACGTGTGTTTTCACGGCGGGCGCCAAAGCGCCTTAACGCTGAAGCCTCGCGCAGAAAAAGGTGCTGCGGCCGGATTGCACGATGCGCGCGATGCCGGTGCAAGCCGGCGGCCCGGGGCAGCGCTCGCAGGGCGCGCCTTCCCGCCCGTACACCTTCCAGGCGTGCTGGAAATAGCCGAGCTCGCCGCTGGGCTGCACGTAGTCGCGCAGCGACGAGCCGCCGGCGGCGATCGCCTCGGTGAGCGTCGTGCGGATCGCCGGGACCAGCCGCGCCGCGCGCTGCCCCGGCACGCTCGCCGCCATCCGGCGCGGCGAAATGCCGGCCCGGAACAGCGCCTCGCACACATAGATATTCCCGAGCCCGGCCACCACGCCCTGATCGAGCAGCGCCGCCTTGATCGGCGTCCGCCGTCCGGCCAGCGCGGTGGACAGCACCGCCACGTCGAAGCCCGGCTCGAGCGGCTCGGGGCCGAGCTCGGCGATCAGCCGGTGGCTGTCCTCCGCCACCGTCGGCAGCAGATCGAGCGCGCCGAACCGGCGCGGATCGACGAGGCCGATGCGCCATCCCTCATCGGTCTCGATCACCAGATGCTCATGGGCGACCGGCGCGTTCGGGATGCTCCGGGCGATGACGATCCGGCCCGACATCCCGAGATGCAGCAGCACGGAAAGCCCGCCCTCGAGCCGCATCAGGATGTATTTGCCGCGCCGGCGGAAGCCGGCGACGCGGGCGCCGGTCAGCGCCGCGGCGAGCCCGTCCGGCACCGGCCAGCGGAGATCGGGGCGACGCAGCTCGGCGCGGCGGATCACCCGCCCCGCGAGCCGCAGGGCGAGCCCGCGCATCACCGTCTCGACCTCGGGAAGTTCCGGCATGGGGCGCCGAAGCTAGAGCATCCAAAAACCCAGGCAACCCTTTGGCATTTCCGCGCTTAACACGTTCGGAAGTGCAAGGAATTGTCTGCGATGCTCACCCTTCTGCTGATCGTGCTCGTCATCCTGGCGCTCGGCGGTTTCGGGCATACCGGCTACCGACGCGGCTGGTATGGCCGTGGTTATGGCGACGCGCCGGCCAGCGGCGGCTGGCACGGCGGCGGAATCGGCATCATCCTGCTGATCATCGTTCTGGTGCTGCTGTTCTCCCGCCACTACTGACGCGCCGCCTCATCTCCGCTTGGCGGGCGCCGGCGAGTCGAGGCCGATGCCCGCCAGGTGGCCGAACTCGCGGATAATCCGCGCGCGATCCGCTTCCGGCAGGTCCGGCTTGAGGATCGAGGCGACGTTGCTGCGCACATGCGCGCGGTCGCCGGTTCCGAACAGCACGACATCGACCCCCGGCTCGTGGCGGACGAAGCGGTAGGCGGCATCCGGGATCGTTTCCGCCCCGCCGCCCTCGACCAGGAAGCCGAGCGGGTCGCCCGACAGCTTCAGCGCGCCGCTTTCCGCGAGCTCGTCGAGAACCTCGCGCAGCCGCTCGGGCCGGGAGAAGATGCTGCGCACGGCGAACATCAGCAGCGTGCCGATACCGGCTTGCCGGGTCACCGGGAACAGCGTCTCCCGCGCCGGTTGATGCATCATGTGGAACGCCACCATCATCACGTCCCAGAGGCCGTCGGGCGCGGCGCGGGCGAGCATCTCCTGCCGGTGATCATTCGCCGAATTCTCGGTGATGCCGAGATAGCGGATTTTTCCGCGCTCGCGTTCGCGCAGCAGCGCCGGCGCCACCGCGTCGCGCGCATGGTCGTAGAGCGCCGGCGGCACGCCGTGCAGCTGGAAGACGTCGATGCAGTCGGTGCGGAGCGCACGCAACGAATTATCGAGGCTCGCCACCACATCCTCGGCCGTGCGCCCCTCCGTGCCGCGATGGGCGGAGGCTTTCGTCGCGATGATGACGCCGTCGCGCGGCACGCCGTCGAGCGCCGCGCCCACCACCCCTTCGGTGCCGTAATTCGCCGCCGTGTCGATGAAGTTGACGCCCTGGTCGAGCGCCTCGCGCACCACCGCGATGGCCTCGGCCTCGCTGTGCCCGGTGCCGAGGCCGAGCCGGCTGAACCCGCCGCAGCCGAGGCCTGCGACGCTGACGCGAAGTCCCGTACGACCGAGCGTGGTGTAGTCCATGAATGCTCCTGCTTTGTCTTCCGGAATTATCTCGCCGCCGCGCGGCGCGCCTCGTAGGCCTGCACGAGCCGCGTCGCCGGAAACAGCAGAACAAAATAGATCAGCGCGACGACGGTGTAGACCTCGAGCGGGCGATAGGTGTCGGCGGTGATCAACGTGCCCTGGTAGAGCAGATCGGGAACCGCGATCGTCGAGACGAGCGAGGTGTTCTTCAACTGCGTGATCGACTGGTTCATGAAGGGCGGAATCATCCGCCGGATCGCCTGCGGCAGGATCACACGGCGCATCAGCGGCCAGCCGCCGAGGCCGAGCGCGCGCGCCGCATCCCACTGCCCGCGCTCGATCGAGACGATGCCGCCGCGGAAGATCTCGGCATAGAAGGCCGCGGTGTAGAGCGAGAGCACCGCGGTCGCCGCGACCATGGCGGGGATCTGCACGCCGGTCAGGATCGGCAGCGCGTAATAGAACCACACGATCTGCACCAGCAGCGGGGTGCAGCGGAACACCTCGATCAGCGCGACCAGCGGCAGGTTGAGGATCCGAGAGCGCGACAGCCGCGCGATGCCGATCAGCAGCCCGATCAGCAGCCCCGCCAGAATGGTGCCGGCGGTGTAGGCGAGCGTGACGAGCGTGCCCTTCCAGAGCAGCGGAATGTACCGCTCGATTATCCCAAAATCCCAATGATAGCCCATCGACCGGGCTTAGAAGGTCACTTCCGCGGGCACCTGGTCGCGCCGCACGCCGTTGAGTGCGAGCCCGTCGAGCAGCCACTCGCGGATCTGGCCGATCCCGCGATTGTAGTCGAGCCAGGCATTCAGCACCTCGACGAAGCGCGTATCCGCCTCGCGCTGCACGCCGAGATTGCTCGGCAGCGCCACCAGCGGCGCCTCGAGCAGATGATACGGGCCGAGCGACGGATTCTTCCCCACCGCCGAAAGCCCGAGGATCGCGGCCAGGATGTCCACATCGACGCGTCCCGATTGCAGCGCCAGGATGCAGTCGTCGCGCGTCTTGAAACCGGTCGCCTGCGCTCTGGGCGCGAAGCGATGCGCGCAGGTCTCGTGCAGCGAGCCGATGTCGAAGGCGACGCGGATGTCGGGCTTGTTGATGTCATCCCAGGTTTTCGGCGCGAACCCCTGCTTCGCCAGGCAGCCGAACGGGTGGATGATCGTCGGATGGGTGAAGCCGATCGCGAGCGCACGCTGCGCCGTCGGGTTGAGCGCGAAGGCGAGATCGACCTTGTTCGATTGCAGATCGAGCACCGAATTGCCGTAGGTGCTTTCCACATAGGCGAGTTTCGCGTCCCACACCTTGGCGATGTCGAGCGCCATCGAGATCGCGGCACCCTTCCATTCGCCGGTCGCGATGTCCTTCTGGAAAAACGGCAGCTCGCCGGTCAGTGCCGCGATGCGCAGCGTCCCGGTCCGGCTCACGCGCTCGAACGTGCTTTCCGCACCCTGCGCGCGCGCGGTGCCGACCATCGCCGCCACCGGCAACAAGGCGGCGCCACCGGCCAGGCCGCGCTTCGTCCATCGGTTGGTCATGCCGGCGGCTCCTCGCATCGCTCCGTCGTCATGATGCGGCGCAGCGCAGGAAATGCAACAACCGGATGCGCTGGCCGCTAGCGGCATCCGCGCCGAGAGCGGCTTGCAAAACCTAATCGGGTGAGTTGGAAGCCTCTACCCGCAGGCGTCACCGTGCGCGCTCCACCCGGTCACGCGATCCGACCGGATGGTGAAGATCGTCATGCAGCCGCCGATCGTCGCCTCGGGCGGATAGCCGAACGCCGCGCCGACCGCATCGACCGGCGGCAGCTTGCTGGGGTCGGGCAGGAAGGCGCCGGTGGCGGCGCTCCGCCGCGCATAGGCGAGCAGACGGCGATCGCCCAGGATGGTGACCGAGGATGGCGTGCCAAGCTCGCGGACCAGCGCGCCCTCGCTCTGCCCGATCGCCGCATTCAGCGCGGTGCTGCGCGCGAGATCGGGTCCGGTGCAACCGGCGAGCAGCAGCAGCAAGGCGAAACGGCGCATCGTCAGCTCCCGACCTTCAGCGTCGCGGTCAATCCCCGCAGGCAGGCGAGGATCGACAGCGGCGTCAGCCTGCCGGTGCGCGGGTTCTCGGCACTCGGCACATTCTCGATCGTCATGGTGAAGCGTGCGGCGGCGGATTGCACGCGGATCGTGTGGATGTTGGTCGTCACCGCCGGATCGGCCCAGATGCGCACGCGGGTGCGCTCGGGTCCGATCCCGGCGAGCGCCAGCGCGGCGGCGACATTGACGTTGGCGGGAAAGCCCGCCGCCGCCTCGCGCGCATTGCCGGCGAACACCTCGCGCGGCGCGGCGAGCCCGTCGAGCGCGATGCAGTTCGCCGCGAGATAGGGCGCGCCGGCGAGCGAGGCCGGGGATTTCCGCGTCTCGATGGCGACGCTGTCGATGCCGCCCTCCGCCGCCGCGCGCACCGCGTCGAGCCCGAGCAGCGCCCCGGTCGGCACGACGATGCGCGCGCCGGTCTCGGCCGCCCGCGCGACGAGATGCATAAGCGGCAGCAGCGCGCCCACTGAGGCCGGCACCAGGATGCGCCCGGCCTCGATCGCCGGCAGCGCGATCTGCTCGAAGGCGGAGGCGGGCGCCGCCTCCACCACGATATCGGCCTCGGCCAGCGCGGCGGCCGCGACCACCGCCGGCCTGTCGCGGAACCCCGCCAGCCTGTCGCGCGCCCGTTTGGCATTGCCGGCGGCGATCGCGATCAGGCGAATGCCGGGAATGCCGGCATCGAGCGCGCGCGCCACCGGCAGCCCGATCGCCCCCAGCCCGGCGATGCCGACGGTCAGCGTCATGCGCCCGCCCGCAGCCGCGCGGCAGCGAGCTCGTCCTGCGTGTTGACGTTGAAGAACGGATCGGGGCACGCGGCGAAATCGACCGTTCGCGTGCCGATCATAGCCGAGAACCGGCCGGCGGCGCGCGAGCCCGGACGGGCAAGATGCGCCGCCAGCGCGAAGCGGCTCTGCACCGGCCAGAGCGCGACCAGCGGATGGGTGCGCCCGTGGCTCGCCGCGCAGGCGGGCGCCGGGGCGAGCGCGGCGGCGAGGCCGGTCGGGATGAACGGCGTGTCGCCGGGCACGGTCAGCAGCAGCGGACAATCCTGCGCGGCCGCCCAGTCGAGCCCCTCGAGCAGCCCGGCCAGCGGGCCCGCCCCGGGAAATTGCCGGTCGGGCAGCACCGGCAGGCCGACACCGGCATAGCGCGCGGCCTCTCCGTTGGCGCTGATCGCGATGGAAGCGGCGTCCGGCGCGAGCGCCGCCACGATGCGGTCGATCAGCCGGGCCGGGCCGAGCGGCAGCAGCGGCTTGTCCGCGCCGCCGAGACGGGTCGCGCGTCCGCCGGCCAGGATCAGCGCCGCGCATTTCGTCATGGCCGCAAAGCGGAGGGAGATTTGGGGCGAGCGATGGGATTCGAACCCACGGCATCCAAGACCACAACCTGGCGCTCTGCCAACTGAGCTACGCCCGCCACAGAGGCGCCCCTGTAAGCCGATCAGCCGGCGGCCGTCAACTTGGCCTTGCCGCTTCGCTTGCCGGCGAAATGTCGCGTGATCCGCGCCACCGCTTCGTCGAGCACCGCCTCGCGCTTGCAGAAGGCGAACCGGGCATGAAGCGGCGGCGGCGCCGAGACGTAGAAGGCGGAGAGCGGGATCGCGGTCACCCGCGCCGCCTCGGTGAGATGGCGGCAGAACGCCACATCGTCGCCGGCGAAACCGAGGGTGGAGAAATCGACATTGACGAAATAGCTTCCCTGCGCCGGCAGCACGGTGAGACCGGCGGCGGCCAGCCCGGCGGAGAGCCGGTCCCGCTTCGCCGCCAGCCCGGCCTCGAGCCCGGCGAAATACGCATCGTCCTTGCCGAGGCCCATCGCCACCGCGCGCTGCAGATTGGGCGGGGTGGCGAAGATCAGGTTCTGGTGCGCCTTGGCCACCATGGCGGCGAGCGACGCCGCGGCGGTCACGTATCCCACCTTCCAACCGGTCAGCGAGAAGGTCTTGCCGGCGCTGCCGATCCGCATGCAGCGCTCGCGCATGCCGGGCAAGGTCATCAGCGGGATGTGGCGCCAGCCATCATAGGTGAGGTGCTCGTACACCTCGTCGCAGACGGCGTAGCAATCATGCTTCTGCAGGAGCTCGGCGATGAAGGCGAGCTCGGCGGTGGTGAACACCTTGCCGGTCGGGTTCATCGGCGTGTTGAGCAGGATCGCCTTGGTTTTCGGCCCGAAGGCGGCGGCGAGTTCGGCGCGCGGCAGCTCCCATTTCGGCGGCACCAGGCGCACCACGCGCGGCGCCGCGCCCAGCATGCGCACCATCGGGAGATAGGTGTCGTAGAGCGGCTCGATCACCACCACCTCGTCGCCCGGATCGACCACCGCCATCAGGCAGGCGGCGAGCGCCTCGGTGCCGCCCGAGGTGACGATCACCTCGCTCGCGGGATCGGCCTCGAGCCCGTAGAAGCGCCGGTTGATCGCCGCCACCGCCTCGCGCAGCTCGGGCAGGCCGGTGAGCGGCGGATACTGGTTGCGGCCGTCGAGCAGGGCATCGGCCGCGGCGCGCACCACGTCCTCGGGCCCCTCGGTATCGGGGAATCCCTGACCGAGATTGATCGCATCGTGCTTCACCGCGAGCGCCGACATCACCGTGAAGATGGTGGTGCCGGTGGCGGACAGCAGCGCATTCGGGCTCTTCACGGCGGCCGG
The DNA here is from genome assembly GCA_965276665.1 of Acetobacteraceae bacterium. Lineage (GTDB taxonomy): Bacteria > Pseudomonadota > Alphaproteobacteria > Acetobacterales > Acetobacteraceae > CAWGJC01. The sequence continues at coordinate 4,651,664 of OZ255620.1, read as the reverse complement.
GCTCCTCGGTGCGGGCCTGGCCAGTATGGGTTTCGCGCGCCGGCGCTTCAACCGGCGGTCCGGAACCGACGGTCCGGACCATCCTGCCCAGAACACTTGCCCGGAATACCTGCCCAGAAAAGGGGCAGAGCCATGCCCAGCCCGCGGGCTGGCGGCCGGCTCGCGGCGGCGCGAAGCGTGCCACGCTTCCGGCAGCAGAAGCGTGGCACGCTTCCTGCAACCGTTTCCTGAAATTCCTGCAATCGTTCCGCCGGGATGTCGTTGCGGCGCGGCTTGTGGGGTGGGAATGCCCGTCGTAAGCAGCCATGCGGAAGACGGCGACTCAGGACCGATCACGGGTCAGAACCGACCACGGGGGCGACAGGCGATGAAGAAGATCGAGGCGGTGATCAAACCCTTCAAGCTCGACGAGGTGAAGGAGGCGCTGCACGAGGTCGGATTGCAGGGTATCACCGTGCTGGAAGCCAAGGGCTTCGGCCGCCAGAAGGGCCATACCGAGCTCTATCGCGGGGCCGAGTACGTGGTCGATTTCCTGCCCAAGGTGAAGATCGAGGTGGTCTGCGAGGACAGCCTCGTCGAGCGCGCCGTGGAGGCGATCGTCGGCGCGGCGCGCACCGGGCGGATCGGCGACGGCAAGATTTTTGTCAGCACCATTGAGGAAGTCGTCCGCATCCGCACAGGTGAACGCGGGGTGGACGCTATCTGAGCCGCGACCTAGGCTCACCCCGCCGCCGGACGGCGGCCGGCTCACCCCGCCGCCGGACGGCGGCCGACTCACCCCGCGCCGTCCGGCGGCGGGCATTGTTGAAAGGATCTGAGCAGACATGGCCAAGACAGCCGAGCCCGCGGCAAGCGGCGGGGTCGCGAAGGTGATGGAGATGATGCGCGAGCACTCCGTCGAATATGTCGACCTGCGGTTCACCGATCCGCGCGGCAAGTGGCAGCACACCGCGCAGCACGTCTCGACCATCGACGAGGATGCGTTCCGCGACGGCATCATGTTCGACGGCTCCTCGATCGGCGGCTGGAAGGCGATCAACGAGAGCGACATGATCCTGATGCCGGACCCCGAGACGGCGGTGATGGACCCGTTCGCCGCGAAGCCGAGCCTGATCCTCGTCTGCGACATCGTCGAGCCCTCGACCGGGCAGTTCTACAATCGCGACCCGCGCGCGACGGCGAAGAAGGCCGAGCAGTACCTAAAGGCGTCGGGCATCGGCGACACCTGCTTCTTCGGCCCCGAGGCCGAGTTCTTCGTGTTCGACAACGTGAAGTTCGGCACCGGCCCGAATTACGGCATCTACCAGGTCGACAGCACCGAAGGGCCGCAGGCCTCGCTCAAGGACATGGCGGAGGGCAATATGGGCCACCGCCCGACGGTGAAGGGCGGGTATTTCCCGGTCCCGCCGGTCGACAGCGAAAGCGATCTGCGCGCCGAGATGCTCTCCACCATGGGCGAGATGGGCGTGGTGATCGAGAAGCATCACCACGAGGTCGCGCAGTCCCAGCACGAGCTCGGCATGAAGTTCGGCCCGATGGTGCGCATGGCGGACCATCTGCAGATCTACAAATATTGCATCCACAACGTCGCCCACAGCTACGGCAAGTCGGCGACCTTCATGCCGAAGCCGATCTACGGCGATAACGGCTCGGGCATGCACGTCCATCAGTCGATCTGGAAGGGCGGCAAGCCGCTATTCGCCGGCAACGGCTATGCCGACCTGTCGGAAAGCGCGCTGCATTACATCGGCGGCATCATCAAGCACGCCAAGGCGATCAACGCCTTCACCAACCCGTCGACCAACAGCTACAAGCGGCTGATCCCGGGCTTCGAGGCGCCGGTGCTGCTCGCCTATTCGGCGCGCAACCGCTCGGCCTCCTGCCGCATCCCGTACGCCACCAACCCGAAGGCCAAGCGCGTCGAGGTGCGGTTCCCGGACCCCACCGCCAACCCGTATCTCGCCTTCTCGGTGATGCTGATGGCCGGGCTCGACGGCATCCGCAACAAGATCCATCCGGGCGATCCGATGGACAAGGATCTCTACGACCTGCCGCCCGAAGAGCTGCGCGGCATCCCGACGGTGTGCGGCTCGCTCCGCGAGGCCCTCGGCGCGCTCGAGGAGGATCACGAGTTCCTGCTCGCCGGCGACGTGTTCAGCACCGATCAGATCGAGAGCTATATCGAGCTCAAATGGAGCGAGGTATACCGCTTCGAGCACACCCCGCATCCGGTCGAGTTCGAGATGTACTACTCCGTCTGAAGAGGACGGGCAGAGCATCCGGGCGGAGGGTCTCCCTCCGCCCGGCATTCAGCGGAACCGGCGGAACTCGGGAAAATCCAGCGTCATGTCGCGGTAGCGGGCGCCGAGCGAGGCCAATGCGCGATCCGGCTTGGCGAAGCGCATGCGGGTCGTGAGCGTCCGCAGCGGTCGGAAGCCGTCTTCCGTCCAGCGCCAGCGGCGAAGCGCGTAGCGATGCGGCCCGGCATGCGTCTCGCCCGGGCTCCAGACGATCGACCAGGCCGCGAACCCCGCCCCGAGCCCGCCGCCGAGATCGCCGAGAAACACGCCCCCCTCGATCAGCGTCTCCGCCGGCGCCGGCAGCGCCAATCGGAACGTCCCGTCCTGTAGGGCGAGAATCTGGGTCTGAAAGACCGTGTCGCTGCCACCCGGGCTCGCGAGCATGGTGAGAATGGCCGGGGCCGGCCGGCCCGGCACCGAGAGCTGCCGGAAGCGCAACACGAAGGATGCCGGCACCGGCCCTTTCGCCTCCGGGTCGGCGGTCTGGAACACCGTGGAGAGCAGGGCGCGGCACTGGCCGTCGAGGAGAACCAGGCGAGCGCCGTCGGGCGCCGCGATCGCGCGAACCAGCACGATGCCGCCCGCGGTCGCGGCTTCCGCCTGCTGCGCAATCCGCGCCGGCGGCGGCGGTTCCGGGCAGGCGGCGGACGCGGCCACCCGGCTCGCCGCAAGGATCGGCGCGATCAGCACCACCAGGCGGAGCGTCCGGCGCACGGCCGACCGGCTAATAAGTGTGCTTGTAACGCCAGTGAGCGACCGCATTGTCCACCGTGCCGTAGCGTTCCTTGATGTAGCGGATTCCGCCCTGCGCCTCCTCGGCCGCATGGCCGAAGGAATGCACGCCGTGCGGGTTGAGGTGATAGTTCGAGGCGGTCAGCTGGAACAGGCCGCGTGCCGAGCTCGCCGGGTTCCGCACGCCGACCCGGCCGCCCGATTCCTGCATCATCAGATAATTAAGCCCGGATTCCCACGAGTCGGGAACCGCTTCCGCCGTCATCGCCTGCTTGAGCGCCGCGGTGACCGGCGCGCTCGCCGCGCCGGCGCCGCTCGCCCGGCGGTGTTCGATTTCGTGCCCAGGGACGTGCTGGGGGGCGGGCTCCGGAGTATGACGCGCAGCGTGGCGCCGGACCTGACGCGCCGCCGGATGGTGCACGAGCTCGTGGAACCCATGGCCGCGCCCGGTCCGGCCCGGCGCCGCGGTCGTCCTTACCGGCGCGCCCGGGGCGCCCTCGACCGGTCCGGAATCCGCCAACACAATTCTCCGCCCTCGCTCGACATCACTCTGGCGTGTCCGGGGTTTCCGCCCGGTTAATGGGTGCGGGCTGGAACCGGGGCTCGGCCGCGCGCGTATGCGCCGCGTAAGCCCCGACCGCAATATCTTGGACACCAGGCATGACGCGGCGACGCGCGATCAGGATCTCGGCCTTTTTGGGTATTCCCATCCTCGTAATCGTCGCCGTCATCCTGTTGTGGGATTGGGACTGGTTCATCCCGTTCATCGATGCGCGCGCCTCGGCCGCGATCGGCCGGCCGGTCACCATGGCGCATCTGCACGTCTCGCTCGGACGGGTGACCCGGGTGGTGGCCGATGACGTGAAGGTGGCCAATCCGCAAGGGTTCGAGAACGACCCGCCCCTCGCGGAGATCGGCCACCTCACGATCGAAGCCGATGTGCTCGCCTATATCCGCCACCGGCAGATCGTTCTGCCGCTGATCGGGCTCGACCATCCGGCGCTGCAGGCGCTGGCGACCGCGTCGGGCCAAAACAACTACACGTTGAGCATGGGCGGCGGCAACACCTCCTCCGCGTCGAGCGGCCCGGCCCCGCAGATCGGCGACATCCGCATCACCGACGGCACCGCCCATGTGCTGATGCCGAAGCTCAAGACCGATTTCCAGCTCGCGATCTCGACCCAGGCCGGCGACGCCGAGGCGGCGGCCGCGCCTGCCGCCGAGACCGCGGCAAAGGTGGGACAGGCAGCAACCCTGCCGACGCCGCCCGTCCCGCCCGGGCAACCCGGCGCCGCCCCGGCGACGCAGACAACGGCCACGCAGACGGCGCAGGGCGGCAGCGGGACAGCCCCCGCCGGCAACGCCGGCGCAACGGGAAACGCCACCGCGCCGACCGACCAGGCCGCGCAGCCGCATGCCGATACGCAGCAGATCGTGGTCGATGCCAAGGGCACCTATGCCGGCCAGCCGATCACCGGCCGGCTGATCGGCGGCGCGCTGCTCTCGCTGCGCGACGCGGCCCAGCCCTACCCGATCAATCTCAGCCTCGCCAACGGACCCACCCATGTCTCGCTCGTCGGCACGGTCGACGATCCGCTGCATTTCAAGGGCACCAGGCTGCGGCTGGAATTCGCCGGCCCCGACATGTCGCTGCTTTACCCGCTGACCGGCGTCGCGATCCCGAAAACGCCCGCGTATCGCATCACCGGCAATCTCGCTTATGCGGATCGGCGCATCCGCTTCGAGAATTTTGCCGGCACGGTCGGCAATAGCGACCTCGAGGGCACCATCACCGAGGATCCGGGCCGCGAACGGCCCGACGTCACCGCCGATCTGCATTCGCGCCGGATCGATCTCGCCGATCTCGGCGGGTTCATCGGCACCCAGCCCGGGCGCGCCAACGAGGCGAACGAGTCCGCGCAGCAGCGCCAGCAAGTCGCCAAGGCGGAGGCCAGCCCGAAGATGCTGCCGCAGACGCCGCTCAACATGCCGAAGATCGAGGCGGCCGACGTGCACCTGAAATATCGCGGCGACCAGATCGAGGGGCGCTCCATCCCGCTCGACAATCTCGTGGTGGCGCTCGACATCGTCGATGGCCGCATCGTGCTGCACCCGGTGAGCTTCGGCGTCGGCACCGGCTCGATCAGCATGGATGCGGATCTCAGCCCGCAGGGCAAGACGATCCGGGCCAAGGCCGACCTGCACTTCAACCGGGTGGACGTCTCACGGCTGATGGCCTCGACCCATGTGTTCCAGGGCGCCGGCACGATCGGCGGCCAGGCCACCATCGACACCGAAGGCAATTCCATCGCCACCATGCTCGGCAACGGCAATGGCGGCGTCGATCTCTACATGAGCGGCGGCGATCTCAGCGCGCTGCTGGTCGACATCTCCGGCCTCGAATTCGGCAACGCGATCCTCTCCGCGCTCGGCGTGCCGAACCGGGCGAAGGTGCAGTGCTTCGTCGGCCAGTTCACGCTGGCCCGCGGCGTGCTCGGCACCAAGCTGCTGCTGCTCGACACCGGCGAGGGGGTGATCAACGGCACCGGCGACATCAACCTGCGCGACGAGCTGATCGACTACCACCTGCGCACGCACTCGAAGCATTTCTCGGTCGGCTCGCTGCCGACGACGATCAATCTCAGCGGCACGTTCAAGCATCCGAGCGTGCTGCCCGGGCTCGTCGAGCTCGGCATACGCGGCGGCCTCGCGGTCGGGCTCGGCATCCTCGCGCCGCCGCTCGCGCTGCTGCCGACGATCCAGCTCGGGGTCGGCAACGACAACCGCTGCGGCGAGGCGGTGGCCCAGCCCACCGGCGCCGCGCCGCCGGCGGCCCGCGCGCCCGCTGGCCGCGCTCGCCGCCCCGCGCGATAATCGCCGGGAATATTGGCAGGAAGATAGGGAGGCCCGCATGGACAAGGCCCGGCTCGACGTCATTTCCGACGCGATCTGCCCCTGGTGCTATATCGGCAAGCGGCAGATGGAACGCGCAATTCCGGCGCTTCAGGACATCTCGCTGGCGGTGAGCTGGCGGCCGTTCCAGCTCAACCCGGACATGCCGCGCGAGGGCGTGGACCGCGCCGCGTATCGGCAGGCGAAATTCGGCAGCGCGGAGCGGGCGGCCGAGCTCGATGCACGCATCACCGCGGCCGCCGCCGCGGTCGGGCTGGAATTCCATCTCGAGCGCCTGCAGCGCACGCCGAACACGGTGGACGCGCACCGCATGATCCGTCTCGCGGGCGAGGCGGACGTGCAGGACGCGGTGGTGGAAGCCTTGTTCCGCGCCTATTTCGTCGAGGGCCAGGATATTTCCGACCACGCGGTGCTGGCCGATGCCGCCTCCGAGGCCGGGATGGAGCGGGGCGAGGTGCTGCGGCACCTCTCCGGCGAGGGGGGCATGGCCTCGGTGCTGGAGGAGGATGCGGCGGCCCGGCGCGCCGGACTCAGCGGCGTGCCGACCTTCGCCCTCGACGGGCATGTGCTGTTCTCCGGCGCGGTCCCGGCGGAGACGATGGCGGAAGCGCTGACCAAGGCGCATCGCGTGCTGCGCGGCGCCCGCCAGGATGCCGCCCAGTAATCAGCGGTTGATCAGCGGTTGATCAGCGGTGCTGGCCGTTCCACTGGATGACCGGATCCTCGAGCACGACCGGGGGCTGCTGCCCGGCATCCCCATAGCCGAGCATCGCCGGCGGATCGGCCTCGCAGGTCTGCAGCAGCCCGCAGGTCCAGCGCCATCCCGGCGGGTGGCCGGTGAGCTGGCCGCCGCGGTCGTACTCGCAGGTGCAGGCCTGGCCGACCATGCAGATCCGCGCCCCGGCATGCGACTGGTTGCAAGCGGGCTGCGCCATTGCGGCCGCCATGCAAGCGAGCAGCACGGCGATAACGAGCGATACGGCTCGGAGCAGAGCGTTATCGCGCCAAGCGGATAGGGTCACGGGCGGCCTCCGGAAAGCCGCAATCTCACGCGAAATTCGTTTCGATCCGGTTGACGTAGGCACGCTGCCCGCGTCCGTCGGACCGAGGCCGCGACTTGGCCGTGGGAGCAGACGTGGCCGTGGGAGCAGACTAGTCCCAGCTGACCGGGTTCCGCTTTCGCGACACGCTGCCGATGCACCCAGCTCATCTGGTCGTCCGGGTTCGGTGTCCTGTGTTCGGCGCGGTGCCGGACGGGGGACGCTGCTGGGCGGCCGGTGATCGCGGCGAGCGGGCTCTACACGGCGCATCCGGAGCGCTGCGGGCGCTGAGATCACGCCCCTATGCCTCGACTCCCCGGCCCGTCATCGGAGATAATCCTGCCCTCACCGCTCCGGACCGAATGATGCCTCGCGCCGCACGACGCCTGTCCCTCATCGCCGCCTGCGCTCTGTCGCCGCTGGCGGTGGCGGCGCAGCCCGCGCCCAGCCCGGCTCCGGCGACGGCGCAGCCGACGCCGGGCGCGATCCCGCCGGCGACTCCCGCTGCGCCCGCCCCTATCACCGATGACGGCGCCAAGGCGCTGCAGGCCAAGATCGACCAGGCGCTCGCCGGCCTCGGCGCCGCGCCTGCCGATCCGCTGAGGGCGAGCTCCGCCGTCACCGCCCAGGGGGACCACTACCATGTGGCGGTGAGCATGACCGGGGCCAATGCCTTCCCGGACGGCGTGCAGCTCTCCGCCGAGGCGCGCCCGCTCGAGGCGGGGCGCTGGTCGCTCGACGGCATGCGGGTGCCGGACAACCTGCCGATGCGCGTGGTCGTGCCGCCGACGCCGAAATCGCCCGGCGGCACGCTCGACGGCGCGCTCAGCATCGGCCGGCAGAATACCCACGGCGTGATCGACCCGAGCCTGCGGACGCCGAGCCAGGTCTCGTCGGATTGGGGGGATTACCAGATCGCGCTCACCGGTGCGCCGCTGCGGGAGACCATCCGGCTCGACGCGATCAAGGCCAATGCGAGCCTGACGCCCGCCGCGAACGGGCGGGTCGACGGCGTGCAATCCGGCACCGCCACCGGCCTCAGCGGCGTCGTCGGCGTGCCCGGACAGGATGAGGTCGCCTTCACCGCCGCCTTGTTCGCCGTGTCGATGCATCTCGACGGCATGCAGCCGGCCCGCGCCGCCTCGGCCTACGCCGCGCTCATCCGCGCCTCGGCCGGACGCCAGCAGGCAGCGGCGCGGCGCCAGGCTCCCGCGGGCCAAACCTCTCCCCCGGGCGCCCCCCCGACCGCCCAGCCGCCCGATCCCGACGCGCTCCGCAACCTCTATCTGGCGGTGCGCGGTGTCGCGACCGGCGGCGGCCTCGACGAGGAGGTCGACAACGCTACCCTGACCGCGAGCGGCAAGAATTTCGGCCTGCGGAAGCTCGATGTCGGGGGCGCCGTCACCACCACGGGCGGCATGCTGGACGGGCATCTGTCACTCGCGATCGACGGGGTGTCGATCCCGGACCTGCCACCCGATTTCGCCGATCTCGTGCCGCGCCATGTCGCGATCCAGCCCAGCATCTCGGCGATCAGCACCGCCGATCTCGACACGCTGATCCTGGCCGCGACCGAGCCGGGCAAGACCCCGTCCGACGTCGCGCCGCTGATCGCGCCGCTGTTCTCCCATGGCGGCATCGTCGCCGGCATCGACCGGCTGGAGCTCGATGTCGGTCCGGCGCGGCTGACCGGCACCGGCAAGCTGACCGCGACCTCGCCGGACGCGCTCGCCGGCGATGCGGTCGTCGGCATGACCGGATTCGACGCACTGGCCGACCGGATCAACGCCGACCCGCAGCTCGCGGCCGGCGGGGCGGTGATCACCATGCTCCGCGGGCTCGGGCGCCAGGATGGCGAGCGGATGGTCTGGCGCATCGGCTACCACGACCATCGCCTGACGGTGAACGGCACCGATCTCACGGCGATCATGGCCAGCATGTCGAATCGCGGTGGCGGCCAGGGCGACATACCTGGCGCCGACGCCCCGCCCATGCATCATGGACAGCGCCGTCACGGCCCCTGACACGGCAGACGACCGCGCCGCGCTTCGCGCCTTGCACCGGGCGCCGGAAGCGGCCGTGCTCGGCGCATTGCTCGCCCGCGCCAAACTCGACCAGGCGGCGGCGCTACGCGTGCACGAGCGCGCGCTCGGCCTGGTGCGATCAGCACGGGCGGCGCACAAGCCGGGCGCCGAAATTACCGATTTCCTGAAGCGCTACGGTCTCGGCGAGCCGGAGGGCATCGCGCTGCTCTGCCTCGCCGAAGCGCTGCTCCGCATCCCCGATCCGGCGACCGCCGACGCGCTGATCGAGGACCGAATCGCCGGGGCGGATTGGGAGCGCCATCTCGGCCAGGCCGACAGCCTGGCGGTGAACGCCTCGGCCTTCGCCTTCATGCTCACCGGCCGGGTGCTCGGCCTCGATGAGAACGCACGGCTGCCGGCGGTGATCGGGCGGACCTTGCGGCGGATGGGCGAGCCGGTGATCCGCACTGCGCTCCGCCGCGGCATGCGCATCCTGGCGCGGCAATTCGTGCTCGGCCGCACCATCGAGGAGGCGCTCGACCGCGCCGACAGCAATGAGGGGCGGCGCTGGCGCTACAGTTTCGACATGCTGGGCGAGGCGGCGCGCACCCGGGCGGATGCCGCGCGCTACATGGCGGCCTATCGCGGCGCGATCGGCGTCATCGGCCGGCAGGGCGGCGGCCCAGTGGGGGGACCGGGCATCTCGGTCAAGCTCTCCGCCCTGCATCCGCGCTACGAGCCGTTGCAGGCCGATCGCTGCGTGCCCGAGCTGATCGCCGCGTTGACAGAACTCGCCACCATCGCGCGGAACAAGGATATCGGGCTCACCGTCGATGCGGAGGAGGCGGAGCGGCTGGAGATCAGCCTCGACATCGTCGCTGCGGTGCTTGCCGATCCCCGCCTCGCCGGCTGGGACGGGCTCGGCCTCGCCATCCAGGCCTATCAGAAGCGCTGCCTCCCGCTGATCGACTGGGTGGCGGCGCTCGGCCGGCGCACCGGCCACCGCATCCCGGTGCGGCTGGTGAAGGGCGCCTACTGGGACAGCGAGATCAAGCTCGCGCAGATTGCCGGCCATCCCGATTATCCGGTGTTCACCCGCAAATCGGCGAGCGACGTCTCCTGGAACGCCTGCGCGCGGCAGATGCTGGCGCAGCGCGACGCGATCCGCCCGGCCTTTGCCACCCACAACGCACAGAGCTTCGCCACCATCCTCGAGCTCGCGGGCGACGTCGATTTCGAGATGCAGCGCCTGCACGGCATGGGCGAGGCGCTCTACGAGGGGGTGGTCGGGCGCGCCTGCCCGGTGCGGGTCTATGCCCCGGTCGGCACGCATGAGGATTTGCTGGCCTACCTGGTCCGCCGGCTGCTCGAGAACGGGGCGAATACCAGCTTCGTCTCCGGCCTTGTCGACCCGGCGGTGCCGGAGGGCGACATCGTCATCGACCCGGCGAAGCGCCTGCGCGGCCAGGGCACCGGGCCCAATCCGCGCATTCCCCTGCCGCGCGACCTCTACCCGGACCGGACGAACTCACCAGGCATCGATCTCGCCGACCGGGCGACTTCCCATGCCATCCTGGCCGGGATCGCCCGGACGCGGAACGCCGACCTGCCCGGCAGCGGCCCAAAGCGGGAGATCCGCGCGCCCGCCGACCGCCGCCTGCTGGTCGGCGCCGCGCCCGATGCGACACCGCAGGAGATCGAAACCGCGTTCAGCGCCGCCGAACGCGGCTGGCGCGAATGGGACGAGGCCGGCGGCACGCATCGCGCCGCCGCGCTGGACCGCGCCGCCGGGCTGCTGGAGGCGGATCGCGACCATCTCCTGCACCTGCTCGTCCGCGAAGGCGGCAAGACGATCCCGGACGCGATCTCGGAATGGCGGGAGGCGATCGATTATGCCCGCTTCTACGCCGCCCGCGCGCGCGCCGATTTCGCCGGGCCGCGCGCCCTCCCCGGCCCGACCGGCGAGCGCAACACCTGGGAACTCGGCGGACGCGGCAGCTTCGTCTGCGTCTCGCCGTGGAATTTCCCGCTCGCGATCTTCGCCGGGCAGGTGATGGCGGCGCTGGCCGCCGGCAACGCGGTGCTCGCCAAGCCCGCCGAGCAGACGCCACTTGTCGCCGCCCGGGCCGTCGCCCTGCTGCACGAGGCGGGCGTACCGCGCGGCATCCTCCATTTGCTGCCGGGCGACGGAACCGTCGGCGACCTGCTGGTGCGGGACCGCCGCACCGCCGGCATCGCCTTCACCGGCGGCACCGCGACCGCCCAGGCGATCGCCGGCGCGCTCGTGGCGCGCGGCGGGGCGCTGATCCCGCTCATCGCCGAAACCGGCGGCCTCAACGCGATGCTGGTGGACAGCTCGGCGCTGCCAGAACAGGTGGTGGGCGACGTCGTCGCCTCGGCCTTCGGATCGGCCGGCCAGCGCTGCTCGGCGCTGCGCCTGCTCTGTCTGCAGGAAGACATCGCCGACCGCGTGCTGACGATGCTGCAGGGCGCGGCCGAGACACTCCGTATCGGCGACCCGCTCGATCCGGCCACCGATATCGGGCCGGTGATTGATGCGGACGCGCGCGATGCCCTCGCCGCCTACGCCGCCGGCATGGGCGAGCCGCTGTTCCGCCTCGACCTTCCGGCAGGCACCGAGCATGGGACGTTCTTCGCCCCCTGCGCCTACGCGCTGCCCGGCGCGGCCGCCCTGCGCGCGGAAATTTTCGGCCCGGTGCTGCACGTCGTGCGCTACCGGGCGAACCGTTTGGACGCCGTGCTCGATGCGATCGCCGCCAGCGGATACGGGCTGACCCTCGGCGTGCACTCGCGGATCGAGGCGATGCAGCGCCGGATCGTGCAACGGCTGCGCACCGGCAATTCCTACGTGAACCGCAATCAGATCGGCGCGGTGGTCGGCGTCCAGCCCTTCGGCGGACGCGGCCTCTCGGGCACCGGCCCGAAAGCCGGCGGGCCGCTCACCCTGCACCGCTACGCGGAAGAGCACGTCGTCGCCATCAACACCGCCGCCGCCGGCGGCAATGCCGCCCTGCTCGCACTCGACGAAGGCTGATCACGCCCGCTCATACGTGCCAATCAGCATCCCCATCGCGATCACATGCCCGGCCATCGCCCTGATCAGCGCGGTTCGGCCCGGCGGCTGGTCGAAGACCGGCGCGGCGTCGAGCGCATAGAGCTGGAAGCAATACCGATGCGGCCCATGCCCGGGCGGCGGGCTCGGCGGCAGCCAGGCACGCGCAGCCACCGAATTGCGGCCCATCCGCGCCGCCTGCTCGGTCCGCCGCCGGTTCGGCAGCTCGCCTTCCGCCAGCGATCCATCGACCGGCGGCAGCGCGGGGACGATCGCATGCACGAACGCGCGCGGCACCGGCGGATCGGCATCCTCGACCAGCAGCGCCAGCCCGCGCGCCTCCGCCGGCACACCGCGCCATGCGAGCGGCGGCGCCAGCCCCTCCCCGTCGGCCGTGAACCGCGCCGGGATCGGCTCGTGATCGCCGAAAGCCGGGCTCGTCACCTCGATCGCCGGCAACAAACCTGCAAACTCCCGCCGATTGCAGGTCAACCTGCGCAACCCGGCCCGGACCGGACGCAGCCCCTCTCCGATGCTCCTGATGATCGTCCTGGCCATGTGTTTCCCTCCAGTTGCAGGCCTGCAACGCGCAGGGCGCGGTGCGGGTGCGTTCGGGGAGGAAAGCGCTGCGCGCGAGCGCCAGTCGGGTTCCAAGGGCGACTGCCATTGGCGGGGTCCAGGGGCAGAGCCCCTGGCCTTTCCCCAACTACCCCCCGATCCTGTCCAACCCGCCAAGATAAGGCCGCAGCCTGTCGGGCATGGCGATCGATCCGTCCTGGAGCTGGTGGTTTTCCATCACGCCGATGAGCGCCCGGCCGACGGCGACGCCCGAGCCGTTCAGCGTGTGGACGAAGCCGGGTGCGCCGCCGTCGGTGGGGCGGAAGCGGGCGTTCATCCGCCGTGCCTGGAAGGCCCGCATGTTCGAGCAGGAACTGATTTCGCGCCAGGCCTGCTGGCCGGGAAGCCAGATTTCGAGGTCGTGGGTGCGGGCCGCGCCGAAGCCGGTATCGCCCGAGCAGAGGAGCACGCGGCGGAACGGCAGCTCGAGGGCGCGGAGCACGGTTTCCGCGCAGCCGACCATGCGGTCGTGCTCGGCCTCGCTCGCCGCGGGATGGGTGATCGACACCAGCTCGACCTTGCGAAACTGGTGCTGGCGGAGCATGCCGCGCGTGTCTCGCCCGGCCGATCCCGCCTCGCTGCGGAAGCATTCGGAGAGAGCGGTGACGCGGATCGGCAGCTTCGCCTCGGGCAGGATCTCGCCCGCGGCGAGGTTGGTGAGCGGTACTTCCGAGGTGGGGATCAGCCAGCGTCCGTCGGTGGTGCGGAACGCGTCCTCGGCGAATTTCGGGAGCTGGTTGGTGCCGAACATGGCGGCGCTGTTGACCAGCACCGGCACCGCGACCTCCTCGTACCCGTGCTCGCGCGTGTGCAGGTCGAGCATGAACTGGCCGATCGCGCGTTCGAGCCGGGCCAGCGCGCCGCGCAGCACGACGAAGCGGCTGCCAGCGAGCTTGCCGGCGGCGGCGAAATCCATCAGCCCGAGCGCCTCGCCGAGCTCGAAATGCTGGCGCGGCGTGAAGCCGTATTCGCGCGGGGCGCCTTCCTGTTCCAGCACCTGATTGGCGCTCTCGTCCGGGCCGTCCGGCACCTCCGCGTCGAGCACGTTGGGCAGGATGGCGAGCCGGTCGTGAATGGCGGATTCGAGGGAGACGGCACGCGCCTCGAGCCCTTCCATCGTCGCACGGAGCTCCGTCGATTCGGCTTCCAGCGCAGCGGTGTCGCCGCCCTGACGCTTGCTCTGGCCGATCTCGCGCGAGAGCGCGTTGCGCCGCGCCTGCCTCTCCTGCAGCGCGGTCAGCGCGGCCCGGCGCTCGCCGTCCTCGGTGAGCAGCTCGGGGGTTTGCGGCGACAAGCCGCGTCGCGCCATCGCCGCGTCGAACGCCGCCGGTTCGGCGCGGATCGCCCGAATGTCGTGCATCAGATGTCGCGCATCAGATATCGACCGGTTTCGGCTCGACGAGGCGCGCGCTGATGATCGAGATTTCGTAGAGCAGCAGAAGCGGAATCGCGAGGCCGCATTGCGTGATCACGTCGGGCGGGGCGAGCACGGCGGCGATCACGAACATCCCGACATAGGCATAGCGGCGGTATCGCTTGAGCGCGCGGGACGAGGTGATGCCGACCTTGGCGAGCAGCGTGAGCGCCACCGGAAGCTGGAAGGTGATGCCGAAGGCGAAGATCAGCTTCATCACCAGCGCGAGGTATTCGCTCACCTTCGCCTGCAGCTCGATTTGCAGCCCGTCCGCGCCGTTATTCGTCTCGAAACTCAGGAAGAAGCGCCAGGCCAGCGGGAAGATGAAGTAGTAGGCGAGCGCCGCGCCGGCGACGAACAGCACCGGAGTCGCGATCAGGAACGGCGCGATCGCCCGTTTCTCGCTGCGATAGAGCCCGGGCGCGATGAACAGCCAGAGCTGCGTCGCGATCACCGGGAAGGCGAGGAAGGCGGCGCCGAAGAATGCGACGCGGAGATAGGTGAAGAACGCCTCGTAGAGCGCCGTGTAGATCAGATGCGGCTGCTCGCCGCGCTGGCGCATGATGTCGCCGAGCGGGCGCGCGAGGAACAGATAGATCGTGCCCGAGAAATGGTAGCAGACGAAGAAGGCGATCATGAACGCCGCTCCCGACCACAACAGCCGGCGCCGCAGCTCGATAAGATGCTCGAGCAGCGGCATCGGCTTGTCGTTGATCGGATCTTCGTCCGGTTCGGTCACGTCGCGCGGGGCCAATTCTGCTGCTCGGCTCAGAAGGGCGCGGTCGGCCGGGCGGCGGCGCGCACGGCGGCGGGGGGAATGAAGGCGGGCGGCTCGGGGCGCGGGCGCGCGATCTCGGGCGGGATGAAGGCGGGGGCGATCTCGACCTCCGGCGCGGCCTCGGCCCTGGCATGCGTGGTTTCGCTTGTCTCGATGCGTGGCTCGGCGAGGAGCACGCCGTCATCGCCGGCGGCGATGACCGGCTCGGCCGGGATCGTCGGTGCGTCAGGCAGGGCGGTGACGCCGCTCGCCGCGCTGGTGGTCGCGAACGGATCCTCGGTCAGGGTGCGTTGCAGCGAGCCGTCGGCATCAATGGTGCGCTTGATCACGCCCTTGATGTCGAAGCTGCGGATCTGATTGAACTGGTCGCGTACTTCGCCGAGATCGGCCTCGCGCACCATCTCGTCGACATGGGTCTGGAACTCGCCGGCCATCCGGCGGGCTTTCTTGATGACCTCGGAGACGGCCTTCATCGCCACCGGCAGGTCCTTCGGCCCGATGGCGATCAGCGCGACGATGCCGATCAGGGCGATCTCCGACCAGGCGAAGTCAAACATGGGCAAAATCGAGCATGGCAGCTTGCTATCAGGATTCCGGTGGGCGGAAAACAAGGGGCTGGTCCGGCGCGCCCGGATCGGCCTCAGCCTCGGACTGGGATTGGGACTCGGGCTCGGTCTGCTGGTCGCGTGAGAGGAAGGGGCCGGGCGGCTCCACCACGAGATCCTCCCGCCGCGGCAGCTCGCGCAGATCGGTCACCCCGAAGCGGGCGAGGAATTCCGGCGTGGTCGCCCAGAGCGTCGGCCGGCCGGGCGCCTCCTTGCGGCCGCGCGGCGCGATCAGCCCGGCTTCGAGCAGCGCGTCGAGCGTGGTCTGCGCGAGCGAGATGCCGCGGATTTCCTCGATCTCCGGCCGGGTGACCGGCTGGTGGTAGGCGACGATCGCGAGCGTCTCCATCGCCGCGCGCGGCAGCCGGCGGGCGAGACGCACCACGCGGGCGAGGCGCGGCGCGAGATCGGCCGCCGTGCGGAACTGCCAGCCGCCGCCCACCTCCGCCAGCTCGACGCCGCGCCCGGCATAGCGGGATTGCAGCGCGGCGAGCACCAGCCCCGCATCCTCGGTCTCGGGCAGGAGCTGGGCGAGGTCGCGCGCCGGCACCGGCTCGGCGCTCGCGAAGATCAGCGCCTCGGCCAGGCGCAGCGCATCCTCGGCGATCTCGCTCATCGCTCGCCTCCCCGCTGCACCAGGATGGGCCCGAACTCGTGCTCCTGGCGGAGGCTGAGCGCGCCGCCGCGGGCCATTTCGAGCCCGGCGATCAGGGTGCTGGCCATCGCCGCGCGCCGCGCCAGCGGGTCGCCCAGGCGTTCGGGCAGGAACCGCTCCAGGCTGACCCAGTCCGGCAGCGTGCCGAGCATCGCGCCGAGCCGGGCCAGCGCGTCCTTCACGGTCCAGAGCGTCACCGCGCGCGGGCGATAGCTGGGCTGGCCGGCGGCGCGGCGGATCGCCGCGAGATAGGCGCGCATCAGCCCGGCCATGTCGAGCGCCAGGGTGGAACGATCGATTGCGCGGAAATCCTCGGGCGCGCCCCGCCGGTGCACGTCAAGGCCGAGCTGCGCGCGCTCGCCGAGCCAGGCGGCGGCGGTGCGGATTGCCTGCAGCTCGCGGAGCCGGGCGGCCAGCACCTCCGCCGCCGCCTCGCCCTCCACCGCCTCCGCCTCTTCCTCGGGCAGCAGCAGGCGGGATTTCAGCCAGGTGAGCCACGCCGCCATCACCAGCCAGTCGGCGGCGAGCTCGAGCCGCACCCGCCGCGCGCCCTCGACGATCACGAGATACTGCTCGACGAGATCGAGGATCGAGATCCGCGCCAGATCGACCTTCTGCTTGCGCGCCAGGTCGAGCAGCAGGTCGAGCGGTCCCTCGAATCCTTCCAGTCGCAGCACCAGCGCGTCCGCGCCCGGGACGGGTGCGAGTGCGGGCGCATCGCTCACAGATCGAGCCCCCGCGCCAGATCCTGCTGACCGGCCGCCAGCAGGACAAGGCGGATCGCCGGCACCAGGACGAAATGCAGCCCGTCGCGCACCGGATCGAAGCGGATGCCGAACTCCGAAAGCGCGCTCGGCAGCACGAACATCGCGAGGATCACCACCAGGAACCCCGCCCGCTCGGTCCGCGCCCAGGCAGCGGCCAGCCGCGCCGGCAGCAGCCCGACCGCGATCCGCCCGCCATCGAGCGGCGGGATCGGCAGCAAGTTGAACAGGCCGAGCCAGAGATTGGCGAGCATGAAGGTGAACAGCACCCCCTCCGCCAGCTCCGCCGAGCCAGGCGGCAGAAACGGCACCGCGTAGAAGCCGAGCGCGCCGAGCCAGGCCAGGAAGAAATTCATCAGCGGCCCGGCGGCGGCGACGAACATCATGCCGCGGCGCGGGTCGCGGAAGCGGAACGGGTTCACCGGCACCGGCTTCGCCCAGCCGAACAGGAAGGGCGCGGTATGGGTGATCCAGGCGAAGAGCAGCAGGAAGCCGGGCAGCAGGATGGTGCCCACCCGGTCCACATGGCGGAGCGGGTTGAGCGACAGCCGCCCCTGGAGCTTGGCGGTGTCGTCGCCGAGCGCCAGCGCCGCGTAGCCATGCGCCGCCTCGTGCAAGGTGATCGCCACGATGACCGGGACGATCGAAACCAGCAGCCGGACCAGGGAGTCCATCAGACCGGCGGGGCGTCGCCGAGCAGCCGGTCCCGCTCCGCCGCCAGCGCCGGGATGTCGAGCGCGATCCGGCTTGCCTCCGCCAGGGCGCGGGCGGAGGCGAGGCGGGATGCGGTGATCGGCGGCACCGGCGGCACCGCGCGCAGCACCGCCTCGGTGACGGCGATCTCCCCCGAGCAATGCAGCGCGAGGTCGCAGCCGGCCGCGACCGCCTGTGCCGCAAGCGCGCCCGGCTCGCCCTGAAGGGCCTTCATCGTGAGATCGTCGGACACCAAAGCACCCCGAAACCCGATCCGCTCGCGGATCACCGCCCCGATGATGCCGGGCGAAAGCGTCGCCGGCCGGTCGGGGTCGAGCTGCTCATAGAGGATATGGGCGGTCATCATCCAGGGCAGATCGGCATTGCGCCGGAACGGCAGGATGTCGGCATCGAGAGCGGCCGCTTCAACGACGGGCAGCGAAAGATGACTGTCCACCGCGGCGCGGCCATGCCCGGGCGCGTGCTTGCCGACCGGCTGCACGCCCGCCGCGAGCAGCCCCTCCGCCATCGCCCGGCCGAGGGCGGCGACGGCTTCGGGGTCGGCGGCAAAGCCGCGATCCCCGACGACCTCGTGCCGGCCGGCCAAGCGGAGATCGAGCACCGGGGCGGTGGCGATGTCGAACTCCGCTTCGGCGCAGTCGTGGCCGATCAGCGCGCCGCTGAGCCAGGCGGCGCGCAGCCCGGATGTCGGGTGTTGCGCATGCAGGGCGCCGATCCGCCCGGCCGGCGGATGCGCACGCCAATGCGGCGGCCGCAGCCGGGCGACGCGGCCGCCCTCCTGATCGACCATCAGCACGGCGGAGGGCGGCAGCACGGCGCGCAGCCGCCCGGTGAGCGCGCGGAGCGCCGCCGGCTCGCCGAGATTGCGGGCGAACAGGATGACCCCGCCGGGCGGCAGAGCGGCGAACAGCGCCGCCTCGGCCTCGCTCAGCTCGGGTCCCGCGATCCCGACGATCGCCGCGCGCATCACCTGTCCCAGGGCGCGCCCCTAGGAAGCGGCCCTAGAAAGCGGCAATGGAGCAGCCGCCTCCCTTGGCGCGCATCCTGGCGCAGAACTCGGCGGCGGCGGCGGTGCTCGGGAAGCCGCCGGTGCGCAGCCGGAAATAGGTTTTGCCGTCACGCGCGATTTTTTCCACCACCGGGGCGTGGCCATCGAGCAGGCCGGGCGCGCGGTGCTGCAGCCGGTCCCATTCGCCCATCGCGGCCTGCTGGCTGTCGAGCGCGGCGAGCTGCACCTGCGTGCCGCCGACTGCATGCGGGGCAGGCGCGGCGGCGGACGGCGCCGCCGCCAGTCCAGGGTTGGACGCGGGGTTGGGTGCGGCTGCGGGTGCGACGGCAGGTGCGGTCGTGGCGGCAAGCGGGGCCTGAGATGCGGGCGAGGCCGAGGCCGCCGGCGCGTTCATCGATGCCGGCGCGGACGGGGTCGCCGCCTGCGGCGCGGTCGCGGCCTCGGCCTCCTTGGCGGCGGCGATCTGCGCCTGCAGGGCCTGCGGGTCGGGCGATTCCGGCGCCGGCGCGACCTTGTCGCCGGTCGTGCCGTCCCCCGCCATCACATCCTCGTTGGCCCCGATCACCTGCATGCCGCCCGGATTGGCGGGCTTCACCCGGATCGGCCTTGTATCGGCCATCACCAGCGGCACGCCGCCCTGATGGTGTCCGAGCGTCATCCAGCCGACCACGATGAGCAGCAGCGCGCCGCCGAGGCCACCGGCGATGAGGAGCAGCCGCCGGGTCGCCGCATCGAGCCCGGCAGGCCGGCGGAACTGGCGGTAGGAGAGTTCGGGGATCTCGAGATCGGACGGCACTCAGCGCATCTCCTCAACCGGGGCGACCCCGAGAACCGCGAGGCCGGAGCGGATCACCACCGCGGTCGCCGCCACCAGAGCCAGCCGGGCGATGGTATCCGCCGCCCGGTCCGGCTGCAGGAACCGGAGCGTCGCATCGTCCTTCCCGCGGTTCCACAGCATATGAAAATCCGACGCCAACTCATAGAGGAAAAACGCGATTCGGTGCGGCTCGCGCGCCAAGGCGGCGCCTTCCACGATGCGCGGCCAGGCCGCCAGGCGGCGGATCAGCGCATGTTCCGGCGGCGCGTCGAGCATGTCGAGCGGCGCCGCGGCGAGCGCCCCCTCGCGCGTCGCCGCCTCGCCCAGCATCTCGGCCGCGGCACGCAGCACCGAGCGGCAGCGGGCATGCGCGTATTGCACGTAGAAGACCGGGTTCTCGCGGGTCTGCGCCACCACCGCGTCGAGATCGAACTCCATCTGCGCATCCGCCTTGCGGGTGAGCATGGTGAAGCGCACCGCATCCGCGCCCACCTCGTCGATCAGGTCGCGCAGCGTGACATAGGCGCCGGCGCGCTTCGACATCCGCACCGGCACCCCGCCGCGCAGCACGTGCACGATCTGGCAGAGCACCACCTCGAACGCCGCCTGATCATCCGAGAGCGCACGCACCGCCGCCTTCATCCTTGGCACGTAGCCGCCATGATCGGCGCCGAGCACGTCGATCAGCACATCGGCCCCGCGCGCGAGCTTGTCGGCGTGATAGGCGATGTCGTTGGCGAAATAGGTGTTCGAGCCGTCCGATTTGCGGAGCGGCCGGTCGACGTCGTCGCCGAATCGCGTGGCGCGGAACAGCGTCTGCTCGCGCGGCTCCCAATCCTCGGGCAGCTTGCCCTTCGGCGGCTCCAGCGTGCCTTCGTAGATCAGATTTTTGCCGCGCAGCATGTCGACCACCCGGTCGGTGGCGCCGTTCTCGAGCAGGGCGCGCTCGGAGGAGAAGACCTCCTGCCGCACGCCGAGCCGGGCGAGATCCGCGCGCATCTCCGCCATCATCGCCGCGATGGCGAACCCCCTCACCGTGTCGAGCCAGAGCGACGGATCGGCGATGGTGCCGCCCGGGCCGGCGAGCGCGTCGCCATGCGCGGCGGCGAGCGCGGCCCCGACCGGGACGAGATACTCGCCGCGATATTGCAGGCCGCCGGGCACCCGGGCCGCGAATTCCTCCTCGCTCGGCCCGGTGCCGAGCGCCTGCAGGTAGCGCCAGTACGCCGCCCAGGCGAGCGCCGCGACCTGCGCGCCGGCATCGTTGACGTAGAACTCCTTCAGCACCGCGAACCCGGCTTTTTCCAACAAGTTGGCGAGCGCATCGCCCACCACCGCGCCGCGGCAATGGCCGATATGCAAAGGCCCGGTCGGGTTGGCGGAGACGTATTCGACATTGACCCGCACGCCCTCGCCGAGGCGCGACGCGCCATAGGCGGCCCCGGCACCGAGGATCGCCGGAAGCTGCGCCCGCCAGGCCGTCGGCTGCAGGCGGAGATTGACGAAGCCCGGCCCCGCCGGCGCCGCCTCGGCCACCAGCGGGACGCCGCGTAGCGCCTCGGCGAGCGAGGCGGCGATCTTCGCCGGCGGCAGGCGCGCGGGCTTGGCGGCGAGCAGCGCCGCGTTGGTCGCCATCTCGCCATGCGCCTCGTCGCGCGCCGGCGTGACCTCGACCCGCGCCATGATCTCGGCGGGCAGGTCCGGCACCAGCGCGCCGAGCGCGGCCAGCACATGCTCGCGCATCGCGGCGAAAAGGTTTGCGGTCATGCTGTCCTAACCCGAAACGTTGAGGTCGGTGAGCCGCCGGTGCTCGTCCATCGCGAAACGGTCGGTCATGCCGGCGATGTAGTCGCAGACGGTCAGCGCGGTCCGGCGCGGCCCGTCGCTGGTGGCGAGGCCGCGCCACCCGTCCGGCAGCAGGGCGGGGTCCTGGTCGAGGATCTCGAACAGGGACTGGGTGAGACGGCGCGCCTTGGCCGCCATCCGGTTCACCCGCCAGTGGCGGTACATGCGGGCGAGGAGGAATTCCCGGATCGCGTGGTTCGCCTCCGCCATCTTCGGGCTGAAGCCGGCGACGGGCGATTTCGCCCGGCGGATCGCATCGGCATCCGCGGGCTCGCGCGCCGCGATGCGCCGCGCCGTCTCGTCGGTGAGATCGGTCACCAGCCGGTCGATCACCCGGCGGATGGTCTCGTGGCGGAGCCGCGCGGGCTGGGCGTCCAGGCTGCTGCGCCCCGCCTCAACGATCGCCTCGCCCACCACCGGCAGATGCGCGAGCTCCTCGAGGCGGAACAGCCCCGCGCGCAGCCCGTCATCGAGGTCATGCGCATTGTAGGCGATGTCATCGGCGAGCGCGGCGAGCTGCGCCTCGGCGGAAGGGTGGGTGTGGAGGTCGAGCTTGTGCCGCGCGTCGTATTCCGCGGTGTAGGGCGGCGGCTCACGCAGCGGCCCGTTATGCTTGGCGAGCCCCTCCAGCGTCTCCCAGGTCAGGTTGAGCCCGTCGAAGGCGGCGTAGCGGGTTTCCAGCAGCGTGACGATGCGGAGGCTCTGCGCATTGTGGTCGAACCCGCCATGCGGGCGCATCCCGGCGTTCAGCGCCTCCTCCCCGGCATGGCCGAAGGGCGGATGGCCGAGATCATGGGCGAGCGCCAGCGCCTCGGTCAGGTCCTCGTCGAGCCGGAGCGCGCGCGCCATCGAGCGGGCGATCTGCGACACCTCGAGGCTGTGGGTGAGCCGGGTGCGGAAGAAATCGCCCTCATGATTGACGAAGACCTGCGTCTTGTACTGCAACTTGCGGAAGGCGGCGCTGTGGATCACGCGGTCGCGGTCGCGCTGCCAGGGCGAGCGCGTGCGCGATTCCGGCTCGTCATGCAGCCGCCCGCGCGAACGCTCGGCGCGGACCGCATAGGGCGCCAGAGAGGAGAGATTCGACATCCCGGGGGACGTTCCGGCGGACATGCGGGTCGCTTACGCCTCGCCGGGCGCATCTTCAATCGGCGGTCTCTTCAATCGGGGGCGCTTCGTCGCTATGTTGCGATGATGGACAGCATCGCCATGACCGCCCCCTCGCGTTTCGCCGTCTCCGACCGCGCGGCCTCGCGTATCGCCGAGATAGCCGCCGCGCAGCCCACGCGAGCCGCGCTCCGCGTGGAGGTGCTGGCCGGCGGCTGCAGCGGGTTCCAGTACCGGTTCGGCCTGGACGAGGCGGTGCGGGAGGACGATCTGGTCGTCGAGGCCGGCGCCGCGCGCGTACTGGTCGATCCGGCCAGCCTCGACCTGCTGGGGGGCGCCCAGCTCGACTACACCGACGAGCTGATGGGCAGCCATTTCACCATCCGCAATCCGAACGCGACCTCCTCCTGCGGGTGCGGCACCAGCTTCTCCGTCGATTGAGCTTTTCCGGCGATTGAGGTTTTCCGGCGATTGAGGTTTTCCGGCGATTGAGGGCGATTTTCCGACCGGGCTTCTCGAGGGGCAGGTGAGCGGCCTCAAGCTCGCCACCTGGAACGTCAACTCGGTGCGGTCGCGCGAGCGCCATGTCCGGCGATGGCTGGAGCGTGTCGCGCCCGATTTCCTGCTGCTGCAGGAAATCAAATGCGAGGCGCATGCCTTCCCCGATTTCGCCGATCTCGGCTACCGCGCCGAGGTGTTCGGGCAGAAGAGCTATAACGGCGTCGCCATCCTTTCCCGCCACGAATTCGCGGTGCGCGCGCGCGGTCTGGACGGGCTCGCGGACGCGGACGCGCAGGCGCGCTATGTCGAGATCGCGGCCGCCGGCATCGTGATCGGCAACCTCTATCTGCCGAACGGCAATTCCGGCGGGGCCGAGGGCTACGCCTACAAGCTCGCCTGGATGGACCGCCTGGCCGACCGCGCCGACGCGCTGATCGCGGACGACACCCCGTTCCTGCTGGCGGGCGACTACAATGTCTGCCCGACGGCGGCGGATTACTCGCCCGGCGTGCTCGGCCCGGAGGATGCGCTGCTGCGGCCGGAGACGCGGGCGCGGTTTCGCCGCCTGATCTGGCTCGGTCTGTCCGACGCGGTGCGCGAGATGCATCCCGCCGGCCCGGTCTGGACGTTCTGGGATTATCAGGCCGGCTGCTGGCCGCGCGATCGCGGGCTGCGCATCGACCACGCCCTGCTCTCTCCCGGGCTCGCCGAGCGCCTGGTCGCCGCCCTCCCCGACCGCCATGAGCGCGGCGAGGATCAGCCCTCCGACCACGTGCCGGTGCTGGTCGAGCTGGCCTGAGAGGCCGTTCGCGTTCGCACTACTCCGTTTCAACGGGTGACGCTCTATTTGCTGGACAGCGCGGCGACCAGGCTGGCGGAGCGTTCCACCACGGCGTTCGGCAGCGCGCGGGCGCCGACGCCGAGCAGCGCGCCGGTGATGACCGCGGAGGAAAGCTGCGCCAGCGCGAGCTCCGTGCTGAATCCGAATCCCCCGCCGGGCGCGCCGATCGCGAAGATCACCGCCTTCTTGTGCAGCAGCAGCAGGGCGATGAAGCCGAATCCGAGCACGTAGGTGGCGCGCATGGTGGCGTTCAACGTGGTGCTGAAGATGCTGCCGATCACCTCGGCGCCGTCCGGCTCCACGAACACCACCGCGGCGAGCCAGGCGCCGCAGGCCAGCGAGACCATGGCGATGACGAGCATCACCAGCTCGGTCTTCGGCAGCACGATCTCCATCGGCGAGATCGGCGGCGGCAGCATTCCCCAGACCAGCGCGCCATAGATCATCGCCAGCAGCACGACCGCCAGCGCGCCGAGCACGTAGGCCCGTCCGAGCGCGCCCAGATACTTGGCCCGGATCGCGACGCCGTGCTCGCCGAGCGCGTCCTGCAGCGCGCTGTCGCAGCCGATCCGGGCGACGCGGACATTGGGCCGGCTGTCCTGCAGACCGAGCCCCGCCGCCATCGCCAGCCGCTGCGCCGCCCGCCGGATCGCCTCCCGCTGCTTCCCCTGATCTCTCACCGAGCGGGTGAAGATGGTGCGGATCAGCCGGTCCTGCCGGTCGAGCTCGCTCAGGAAGGCGAGCTGCTCCTCGGTCGGCGCCGGTCCGCCCAAGGTCGGCCGGACATGCAGCGCATCGTGGTCGTTGTGATCGACGGTGACGAGGTAGGCGCCCAAGGTCGGCAGAGAGGGCGGCGGCGGGGAGGGCAGCGGCGGAACGATGGCTGGCATGCCGGCGGTCTCGCCGGCGGGAGAGGCAATGATCGGCGCCGGCCTGGTGTGCGGGTCGGCCGGAAGCGCCGCTTGCGGCGGCCCGGCGGCGGCCAGCCGGGATATCGGCCCGGAAAAGATCTTGAGGTCGAGAGCGTCGAGCTGGCGCCGCGCCTGGGCCGGCTTGCGCACGGCATCGCACAGGCCGAGCCGCGCGATCTCCGCCAGCTTCGGCACGATTTGCTTCCAGGCATTGGGCTGCGTGGCCGCGACGCCGAACGCTTTCTCCAGCATTCCGGCGAGCGTGCGTTCCTCTTCCGTGGTGGAGGCGCCGGTCGCCCTGAGCACGGAGCGGCCGCCCTCCTGGCGCAGCTCGTACGGGACCGCCGGGCAGGACATGCTAGAGCATCATCCGTTCGAACGAAATCGTTCGGGCGGATAAAGATGCTCGCAAAAACAGAGAGCTAGAGCTTGTGCAGTGAGCGAATGCGAACGGAACATGCGCTAGCGCGGGCGCCGGCCGTCGCAGCCGGCATTCGGGCATACCACCCAGTCCTCGCTGCCGCCGATCACCAGCCGGGCGAGGAAATCGGGCGAGATCGGCCCCCGATCCAGCGCGAAGGTGCCGTGGAGTTCGACCGCCACCGCATCGAGCTCGTCATGCAGCTCGGCGAACCCTGGTCGGTCGCGATGCTCCGCAACATAGGCGGCGAAAGCAGCCAGATAGCGCAATGGTCGGAGTCGATTACCGGGCATCGGCTGCCTCCAAGGGACTGAAACCGTATCGGGCTTCGAATTTTCCAGCAAGCGCGCGGAGATGTTACCCCAATCGTTGGAGGGCGGCGGTCAGCCGCCGCGCCTCGGCGCTGGCGGCCTCCAGGCGTTCGCGGTTTTCCGCCACCACGTCCGGCGGCGCGCGGTCGACGAAGGAGGCATTGGCCA
Source organism: Acetobacteraceae bacterium (assembly GCA_965276665.1). Lineage (GTDB taxonomy): Bacteria > Pseudomonadota > Alphaproteobacteria > Acetobacterales > Acetobacteraceae > CAWGJC01. The sequence goes on along the minus strand of OZ255620.1, from coordinate 4,626,103 downwards.
GCTTGCTCTCGAGCTTTTTGGCCTCCCCCTCGGCCTTGGCCCGCTCCTTCGCGAGCCGCGCCCGCTCCGCGCCGAGATCGATGATGCCGGCGAGCGGCAGCACGAGCGTCGCCTCGTCAAGCACCGCCTGCGCCGAGCCTTCCGGCATCTTCCCCTCGAGCGCCGCGATGCCGCTGATCCGGGCAAGGCGGCGGATCGTCTCTTCCCAGCGCCCGGCCCGGGCCAGCGTCTCGGGGGCGGCATCCCGCAGCAGCACCCGCGCCGGGGTCGCCGGCGGGACGTTCATCTCGGCCCGCACCGCGCGGATCTCGCCGATGCAGCGCACCACCCAGTCGAGCTCCGCCGCCGCCGCCTCCCCGCCTGGCACGGCATCCGGTTTCGGCCAGGGCGCGCGGATCAGGCTGCCTTCCGGGCCGTAGCCGAACCGGTCCCACACCTCCTCGGTGACGAACGGCATCGCCGGGTGCAGCAGCCGGAGGATGATGCCGAGCACATGCGCCGCCGTGCCGCGCAATTCGGCCGCCGCCGCCGCATCGCTGCCCGCCAGGACCGGCTTGGCGAATTCCAGAAACCAGTCGCAGAACACGTTCCAGGTGAAGCGGTAGGCGACCGCGGCATAGTCGTCGAACCGATACGCCTCGAGCGCCGTCTCCGCTTCCGAGACCGCCATCGCCGCGCGCTCGATCACCCAGCGGCAGAGCGGCGTTGCCACCGCCTGCGGATCGAAGCCGGGCTGCGGAGCGATCGCGTTCATCTCGCAGAACCGCGCGGCGTTCCAGATCTTGGTGACGAAGCTGCGCGCCGTCGCCACCCGCGCCGCGCCGAGCTTGACGTCGCGCCCAGGGCCGGCGAGCGCGCAGATCGCGAAGCGCAGCGCATCCGCGCCATAGGCGTCGATCAGCTCGAGCGGGTCGATCACGTTGCCCGTCGTCTTCGACATCTTCCGCCCGCGCTCATCGCGCACCAGGCCGTGGATGTAGACCGTGCGGAACGGCACATCGTCCATGAAATGCAGACCGAGCATCATCATCCGGGCGACCCAGAAGAAGATGATGTCGAACCCGGTCACCAGCACGTCGCCCGGGTAGTAGCGGCCGAGCTCGGGCGTGGTCTCCGGCCAGCCCAGCGTCGAGAACGGCCACAGGCCGGAGCTGAACCAGGTGTCGAGCACGTCGTCGTCCTGGGTCAGGCTCGTCTCCTGACCGTAGAACCGCGCCGCGGCTTCCATCGCCTCCGCCTCGGTCCGTTCGACGAACACCGTGTTGTCCGGCCCGTACCAGGCGGGGATGCGATGGCCCCACCAGAGCTGGCGGCTGATGCACCAGGGCTGCACCTGCCGCATCCAGGCGAAGAACGTGTTTTCCCATTGCCGGGGCACGAACACCGTCCGCCCGCTCTCGACGACGGCGATCGCCGGCTTGGCGAGCTCGGCGGCGTTGCAGAACCATTGCGTGGTCAGCAGCGGCTCGACCACCGCCCCGCCGCGCTGCGCGTGCGGCACCTGATGCACATGCGGCTCGGTTTTCGCGAGCAGGCCGAGGCGTTCCAGCTCGGCGACGATGGCGGCGCGCGCGTCGAACCGGTCCCGCCGGTCGAGGGAGAGCAGGAAATGCGGCTCCGCGAGTCCCGGCACCGCTTCCGGCTCGATCTCCTCGAGCGTGATCCGCCCCTGCAGGTCGATCACCGAGCGCATGTCGAGCCCGTGCCGCTGGCCGACCGCGAAATCGTTGAAATCGTGCGCCGGCGTGATCTTCACCGCGCCGGTGCCCTTCTCGGGGTCGGAATATTCATCGGCGATGATCGGGATCACCCGGCCGATCAGCGGCAGGATCGCGTTGCGGCCGACGAGATCGCGGTAGCGCGCATCCTCGGGGTGCACCGCGACCGCTGCATCGCCCAGCATCGTCTCCGGCCGGGTGGTGGCGACGGTGATGAACCGGCCGGGCTCGTCCTCGATCGGATAGGCGATGTGCCAGAGATGCCCGGCCATCTCGCGGCTCTCCACCTCGAGGTCGGAGAGCGCGGAGCGGAATTCCGGATCCCAGTTCACCAGCCGACGGTCGCGATAGATCAGCCCCTTGCGGTGCAGGGTGACGAAAACCTCCCGCACCGCATCGGACAGGCCGGCATCCATGGTGAAGCGCTCGCGCGGCCAGTCGAGCGAGGCGCCGAGGCGGCGGAGCTGGCGGGTGATGGTGCCGCCGGATTCCGCCTTCCACTGCCAGACGCGCTCGACGAAACGCTCCCGCCCGATCGCCGCGCGCGAGCTCTGCTCCTCGACGAGCAGGCGCTCGACCACGAGCTGCGTCGCGATGCCGGCATGATCGCTGCCCGGCTGCCACAGCGCGTCCCGCCCCTGCATCCGCCGCCAGCGGATCAGCGCGTCCTGCAAGGTGAAGGTGAGCGCGTGGCCGATATGCAGGCTGCCGGTGACGTTCGGCGGCGGGATCATGATGGTGAAGGGCTGCGACGGCAAGGCCGGGTCGGCGGCGAACGCGCCGGATTCCTCCCACAGCTTGTAGAGGCGCGGCTCGATCTCGCCCGGAAGATACGTCTTGCTCAGCATCCAACCGTCATAAGACGATTTGCCGGTCGCCGTGAAGCGCGCGGGCAGATCTGCCGGTCGGGCGACCAAAGCGGTTTTCCGACTCAAGGCCAGGGGCTCTGCCCCTGGACCCCGCTAAGGGCAGTCGCCCTTAGAACCTGTTTGGAAACGGGGTCTGGTGAGTCATATGGCGTGATTTTCCGAGCACCGGAGCACAGGAAAAGCGCGTCAGATGGCCACCAGAGCGCGTTTACGAACAGGTTCTCAGGGAGCGGCGCGGCCGACCACCCGCTCGATCTCGGCGCGCACCAGCCGCTCGACCAAAGGCGGAAGATGGCTGTCGAGCCACTCCTTGAGCAGCGGCCGCAGCTCCTCGCGGACGATGTCCTCGAGCGAAGGGCCGCCGCGGCTCACGGTGACGCCGCGCTCGGTGGCCAGCGAACGGAGCAGCGCACCGACCGAGCTCGCCGCCGCGGCCGCCGCCTCGGGCGCCACCAGGGAGGACGTTGGCTCGGCGAAATGGGGCTGGTCCCGCGCGCCGGCCTCGGACCGCGCCGCCGGTGCCGGGCTCGCCGGTTCCAGATGCGGCGGTTCTTGGTGCTTTGGGTCGGACGCCGGCTCGTTCATCGCCTTGTCGATCATCTCGTCCTTCGTCTGGTGCGGTTCGCGGTCCGCCTCGGCATGACGCTCGGGCGTCTCCAACGCGCCGACCGGCGTCGCTTCGCCCTCCGAAACTATCCCCTCTGGCACCACCCCCTCCGGCACCACCCCCTCCGGCACCATCATCGACGGGTCGAGCATGAGCACGCCCGGCGGGGTCGCGGCCGTCGACGAAGTTGGTTTCGCCTCCGGCGCCTCGTCTTCGCTTAGGATGCGACGGATGGAGGCGAGGATATCCTCCATCGAGGGATCAGCGCCCACTTCGGGCTTTGGCGGCTGCGCCATCCGCCTACCGGCCGGGCTGGCCGGTCGCGTAGTCGCCGGTGCCCCAGAGCCGGTCGCGCACCGCGTTGTAGTAGGCGGTCTCGTCGTAGAGCGGCACGTTGAGCGTGAGATCACGCGCGGTGAGCCGGCCGATCGCCTGGGCGACGCTGTACGAGCCGGTCACCACGGCGGCGAGGTTCTGCACCAGCGTCACCTGCGAGGTGAGCAGCGCCTGCTGCGCGTTCAGCACGTCGAGCGTGGTGCGGCTGCCGACGATCGCCTCGCGCTCGACGCCTTCGAGCGCCACCTCGTTGGCGCGGATCTGCGAGCGTGTGCTGTCGGCGGTCGCGCGCGCCGAGATCAGCGTCTGCCAGGCGCTGACCGCCTGCTGGACCGCGGTGCGCCGCGCATCGTCGATGCTCTTGCGCCGCTGCTGCTCGGTCTGCCGCGCCTGGCGGACGGCGGAGTATTCCGCGCCGCCCTGATAGATCGGCACCGAGAAGCTCGCCACGACCTGGCCGCCATTCTCAGCTTCGCGGAAGATCGTTTGGTTGTAGTCCTCGAAGCCGGTCGCCTGGATGCTCACCTGCGGCGCCAGCGCCGAGAAGGCGACGTCCACCGCGTCCTTCGCCGCGGCGTCGGTGAACAGCGCCGAGATCACCGTCGGATTGTTGGCCGCCGCGAGCTGTGCCGCCTGCGTCTCCGTGGTGACCGGCAGGCGAAGCGGCTGCGGGTTGACGAGGTTGTCCGGCGCGTAGCCGACCACCTGCTGATAGGTCGCGCGCGCCGTCGCGAGATTGCCCTCCGCCGTCTCGCGCTGCGCCACCGCGCCGGACAGCGCCGCCTGCGCCTGCGCCACATCGGTCAGCGTGATCTCGCCCTCGCGGAACCGGTCATTGGTCGCCTGCAGCTGGCGGGTCAGCACCTCGACATTGCGGATGTTGAGCTCCAGCAACTGCTGGGCCTCGATCACCCCGACATAGGCGCTGACCGTGTTGGTGAAGACCTGCTCCTCGGAGGCGATCAGCGAGGCGCGCTGCGCATAGACGGAGTTCTTCGCTTGGTTGGTCTGCGACCGGGTCCGGCCGCCGCGATAGATCGGCTGCGTGATCGTGGCCTGCGCCGTGTAGATGTCGCGGTTGTTCAGCGTGGAGACGTAATTGTTGATGACGTTTCCGGCGCCGTAGCCGGCGGTGCCGCCGATCGTGATGGTCGGGCGCCAGCCGGCGAGCGCCTGCGGCACGCCCTCATCCACCGAGCGCAGCTGCGCGCGCGCGGCCAGCAGGGACGGATTGCTCGAATAGGTCGCCCCGAAGGCTTGCTGCAGCGTACGCGGCGCCTGCTGGGCGAGGGCCGTGCCCCCCATCAGCATCAGGCCGAAACCGACAGCAATTCCGCAGCGTAGATGCATGGCGCGTAGATGCATGACAAACTCCCATGCGGCCGCGATTGCGGCCCGTCACCTCCGCTATGTGCCACACTCATCCGCGACGTGCCAGATCGTCGACGTGCCAGATCGTCGTGGGTGGCGAAACCGACCCGCGGTCGGCGAAACGGGACGGCCTGAAAGTCGCCGCTAGAGCATTTTCAGTTAAGTCGGCGCCGGCCTCGCCCGCCAACCGGTCCCTCATCGATAGTATTCGGTAGTATACTTTATGTTGGGGCCGGGTGGAGCGAAGGCCGGCGCCGACTCCGCCGAAGGTGAAAACGCTCTAGAAGACGAACGCGGCCGCCGGGCGCAAGGAGAGCAGCTCCGCCGTGCGGCAGTCAAACTCGAGCCGCGCCCGCAACCCGGCGGAAGACGTCTCGGCGACCACCCCATGCATCACGCCGATTCCCTGGCCGCCTTCCGGGGCGCTCCTCTCGGGGATCAGCACGGTGACCATCCTGCCGCCGGGCATGCGCAGCCTGCCGGCGAAGCTCCCGGGCAGGCGCGTCACCGCGCCCTCGATCAGCACGATGTCCCACGGACCACCCGCCGCGCCCGCCTCGACGAGTGGCCCCTGCACCAGCGTCACCCCCGGCGCGAAGAGCGGCAGGAGCGCCCGGGCGCGCGCGACGAGCGCCGGATTTTCCTCGACCGCCGTGACCTCGGCGCCACAGGCGGCGAGCAGCGCCGCGCCATAGCCGGCGCCGGCCGCCACCACCAGCGCGCGTTCGCCGGCGCGCGGCCGGGCGAGCTGCACCAGGCGCGCGATCACCAGCGGCTCCATCAGCACCCGCCCGTCGCCGACCGGCACGTCGCGGTCCACATAGGCCATGCTGGCGAGCTCCGGCGGCAGGAAGCGCTCGCGCGGCAGGCTGCGCAGCGCCGCGAGGAGGCGCGGATCATAGACGCGGTTCGGCCGGATCTGGCCGTCCACCATGAAGCGGCGGGCATCCTCGAAATCAGGCGGCGTCTGCTGCATCGGGCGAGTTCCTGGTCTCCGGCGCTTATACGGGTCTCCCGCCACCCACGCCAAGGCGCGGCTTGACCGCTCCCGCTGCGCTCGCGATAAACCGGCCGCAGCCAGCGGTCCGGTGGCAGAGTGGTGATGCAGCGGACTGCAAATCCGCGAATGTGGGTTCGATTCCCGCCCGGACCTTTCAACCCCTCGCCCGTGCAGGGTTCGTCCGTGGACGGGGCCACGCCCCCGGTTGCTGGCGCGACATCCACACCAACAAGCGGTTGCGACCAACAAGCGGTTGCGCGATCCGCGATGTCGTCGGAGCGGCGCGGGCGGTCTTCTTCCAAGGGGAACGCCGGGGAACGCCGGGCGGATTGCGGCATTTAACGCATGGGCAAGGCGGCGCGATCGCAGGGACGGCCCGCGCGGAGGAAACCAGCCAGGCATGGCCGTCTCCCTGAGCAAGCTCCTGATCGGCCGTCCGGTGGCCAACCGCGAGGCCGAGGGACGCAAGCTCGGCGTGCTCGAGGGCATTCCGGCGATGGGGCTGGACGGGCTCGGATCGGCCTCTTACGGGCCGGAAGCGGCGCTGACGGTGCTGGCCGGCACCGGCGCCGCCGGTCTCGCCTCTATCGGTCCGCTCATCTGGGTCATCCTGGCCCTGCTCGCGATTCTCTGGTTCTCGTATTGGCAGACCATCGCGGCCTATCCGAGCAATGGCGGCTCCTACATCGTCGCCAAGGAGAATCTCGGCACCGATGCCGGGCTGCTGGCCGCCGCGGCGCTGATGGTCGATTACATGCTGAACGTCGCCGTCGGCATCTCCGCCGGCGTCGGCGCGCTCACCTCGGCGCTGCCTGCGCTGCAGCCCTACACCTTGGCGCTCTGCCTGGTCATGCTGGTTCTGATCACGGTGATGAACCTTCGCGGCACGCGGGAATCCGGCCTCGCCTGGGCGGTGCCGACCTACACCTTCGTGCTCTCTCTCGGCTGCGTCGTCGCCTGGGGTGTCGCCAAGGCGATGCTCAGCGGCGGACACCCGCATGCGGTGGCCGCGACGCCGGCGATCCCGCACGCGGCGGAGGCGGTGACACTCTGGCTGCTGCTACGCGCCTTTGCCTCCGGCTGCACCGCGATGACCGGGGTCGAGGCGGTCAGCAACGGGGTGAGCGCGTTTCGCGACCCGCCGGTGAAGCACGCGCACGGGACGCTCTCGGCGATCGTCGTGATCCTCGGCCTGCTGCTGCTCGGCATCGCCTATCTCGCCCGCGTCTATGGCATGATGGCGATGGATCAGGCGAAGGACGGCTACCAGAGCGTGCTGTCGCAACTGGTCGGCGCCGTCTACGGGCGGGGCTGGTTCTATTACGTGACCATCGCGAGCGTGCTCGCGGTGCTATGCCTGTCAGCCAATACCTCCTTTGTCGGCTTCCCCCGCATGTGCCACCTGGTGGCGCGCGACGGGTTTTTACCCCGCGCCTTTGCACTGCCCGGACGGCGGCTGGTCTATTCGATCGGCATCCTGTTCCTGGCGGCGGGATCCGGCGCGCTGCTGATCGCCTTTGGCGGCATCACCGATCGGCTGATTCCGCTTTTCGCCATCGGCGCGTTTCTCTCCTTCACCATGTCGCAATCCGGCATGGCCGCGCATTGGTGGCACGCGCTGCGCGGGGCGGCGACGAACCGGCAGCCGGGCCGGCCGACGATCGCGGAGGCGCCTGCGCCGCGCCGGTTCGGCCATCTGGCGAAGCTCGCGATCAATGGCGGCGGGGCGGTCGCCACCGGCATCGCGCTCGGCATCATTCTCGTCGCCAAATTCACCGAAGGCGCCTGGCTGACCCTCATCGTCATTCCCTGCGCGCTGCTGCTCCTCAAGCTGGTGCGGCGCTATTACGACGGGATCGACCGGCAGGTGCTCGCCGGCACGCAGCGCGCGCTCGATCTGCGCGATCGCGTGCCGCCCGTCGCCCTGGTGCCGATCAAGCGCTGGGACCGGCTCTCTCGCCAGGCGATCCAGTATGCGCTCCGTCTCACCCCCGACATCACGGCACTCCACGTCACCACGATGGAAGGCCCCGAGGCGGATCGCGAGGAGACGGCGCTGCGCCAGGAATGGCGGGAGTTCGTCGAGGAGCCCGCGCGCCGCGCCGGGCTTCCGGTCCCGCGCCTGCTGCTCATGCCATCGCAATTCCGCAGCGTCGTCGCGCCGCTGCTGAAAGGCATCCAATATTGCAGGGAGCATCTCCCGGACCGGCCGGTGATGATCGTGCTGCCGGAACTCGTGGAGGGCCGATGGTGGGGCTATCTGATGCACGCCCATCGCGAGCGGCGGCTGCGCGCGCAGATGCTGCGTCATGGAGGCGCCGGCATCGGCGTGATGTCGGTGCCCTGGCAGCTGCGTCCGTCGGGACCGGAGGAAGGGATCGCCGAGGAGGAGCCGCCGGTCGCCCCGGCACGGCCGCGCCGGAACACGGAACGAGGGCTCTGATGCCGCCGCCAATTCCGCAGGGACATTCGAGCTTGCCGCCGTCGATCGAACCGCCACGCTGGGCGCCGCGCCTGGCCACCGAGGCCGCGCTGCAGCGGGCCGAGCACGCGCTCCGCGCCGCGCCGGCGGACACGGACATGCTGTTCGAGCGCGCCTGTCTACTGGATCTGCTCGCCCGTGGCATGGACGCGCGGCAGGCCTATCTCGACGTGCTGGCGCGCGACATGCGCCATGCCGGCGCGCTGGCCAATCTCGGCGCGCTGTTCGCCGCCACCGGCTATGTCGGCGCCGCGCTGACCACCTACGCCCAGGCGGTCGCCGCGCATCCGGAGGACGCGAAAGCCCGGGTCAATCGCGCCAACCTGCTGCGCCAGGCCGAGCGGATGGAGGAGGCCCGTGCGGAGTACGAGACCGCGCTCCGGCTCGACCCCACGCTTGCGGAAGCGCATCAGGGCATGGCGCATCTGCTCGACGGGATCGACGAGGCGGCCGCGTCCCGCCATCGGGCGCTGGGTTTCGCCGGCCGGGCGCTCTCGACCGGGCGGTACCGCGGCGAGAGCAAGCCAGTCACCGTGCTCCAGCTCGTCTCGGCCTGCGGCGGCAACATCCCGACCGCGCGTATTCTCGATGACTGCGTCTTCCTCACGCACACGGTGGTGGCGGAGTTCTTCGACCCGGCGGCCAGGCTGCCGCAGCACGACGTCGTGCTGAACGCGATCGGCGATGCGGACCGCTGCGCCGTGGCGATCGCCACCGCCGAAGCGCTGCTCGAACGCGTCCGGACGCCGGTGCTCAATGCGCCGCGGCTGATCCCGCCGACGGCACGCGCGGTCAATACGGAGCGTTTGCGGCGATTGCCGGGCGTGGTCGCGCCGCGCATCGTGCTCCTCGACCGCAAGGCGCTCGCTGCCGGGCCGCCGCAGGAATTCCCCCCGCCCTTCCTGCTGCGCAGCCCGGGCTTCCATACCGGCCAGCATTTCCGCCGGATCGAGGATGCCGAGGCGCTGGCGGGCGCGCTCGCCGCGCTGCCGGGCGAACGCCTGATGGCGATCGAGCAGCTTGATGCCGCCGGCGCCGACGGCGCCTCCCGGAAATATCGGGTGATGCTGATCGGCGGCGAGATGCTTCCCCTGCACCTGGCGATCTCGCCGGATTGGAAGGTGCATTGCTACACGGCGGGGATGGCGGAGCGGCCGGCGCATCGCGCGGAGGAGGCGCGGTTCCTGGCCGACATGCCGGCGGCACTCGGTCCGGTGGCGATGGCGGCGTTGCGCGAGATCGAGAGGTCGCTCGGCCTCGATTATGCCGGGGTGGATTTCGCCCTCGCACCGGACGGGCGCCTGCTGCTGTTCGAGGCCAATGCGACGATGACGATGGCGCCACCGCCGCCCGATCCGATCTGGGCGTATCGCCAGCCGGCCTTCGACCGTGTTCTCGACACGGCCCGGGCGCTGATCCTGCGGCAGGCCGCGACGGTCAGCGGAGACGAAAATCGCGCGTGAGACATATCCCAGACGCGCCTTTGCGTGTCAGTGGCTCGTGGTGCCCACTGACGGATTGACCTGATCGCTGCCGGCCAGGGAGCCGTTGGTCCCGCCGGTGAGCGGCGCGGAGAGCGCCGGGCGGTCCTGCGCGGCGCCGGCGGGCGGCGCGACCCGCTCCGGCGGGTTGGTGGGCGTCTGTGCGGCGGGGAGACCGGGCGCCGAGACCGGCGGGGGCACCGCCGGAACCGGGGCGGCCGTCTGCGCGGTGGCGCCTCGCTGCGCAAAGGCCGGCGCTCCCGTCAAGGCAACCGCACACACGATGCCAAGCAGCAGGGCCAGGGCGATGGTCGTCGTCAGGTTTCGCATCGGACCGCCTCCTCGCTTGGCCAACGCCGTGAACGGCGCGCCGTTCACGGCGGCCAGGAATGATTCCAGATATACGAGGCGTCGTAACGCGTCTCGCAGGTCGGACTGCTGATCACCATGCGTAGATTGTGATTGGCGATCTGGCCGTCGAGCTTCGTGGTGCCGGCGACACCGTGGATGCTGCCATCCGCCCCCACCATCGTGGTGAAGAGGATGTTCGGCGTGTATGGCAGGACAAGCGTGCTGTCGCCGATCTCGATGGCGCCGTAGCGCGGGCGCGGGCAGACCGGCGAGGAGGCCCGCACCAGCGTCGATTGTCCCTGGTAGCTGCCGTCCCAGGGCAAGGGATAGGACGGCGGCCTGGGCGGCATGACCGCCACCACCGGGGTTGGCGCACCGGTCACCGGCAGCGCCGGGCCGGGCTGAACGGGGTGAACAGCCGGTCCCGGTTGCCCCGGTGCCGGCTGCATCGTCTGCGCAGGCAGCGGTGTCTGGGTCACTGGAGCGGGTCCTGGGGCGGCACCGGGTGCCGAAGCTGCGGCGGTCTTCTGGGCCGAAGTGGCACAGGCGGCGAGCCCGATGGCGGCGAGCAGCGCCGCGATCGCGCGGAGTGGCGGCAAAGGGACTCTCCTGCGTCGAAGGAAGGCGGGATCAAACCGGAAATCACGCCGTCCCGCAACCGGTTACGACATCCGCCCGGCGAGAGGGGGATTCGAACCCCATGCCTTGCGGCGCGCGATTGAGGTTGCAGATCTCGTCTAGGATCGGCCCCGATCGACCAGGAGCCGGACATCCTTCCCTGAAGCTCACCTAGACCACCGGCGAACCGGGTCGACTGCCGCCATTGGTGGTGCCGCTGGCGGTCCCGCCTCAATGTCTCACCATCAGGGTCAAGGCGCAGAGAACCAGCACGGCGAAGACGGCCATCTCCTTCCAGGCTCGCGCCGGAGCATCCTGAATAGCGAAGGACATCATCTTGATCGGCGAAATCGGTTTATCGGGTGCGCGGTCACCGGAAAGAGCTCGATTAAACCGATGAAAGAAAAGCTGGATCAGGGTGGCCCCGACAAGCAGCCCACCGAGGAAGCTCGTCGCTTCGACGCCTCGCCCGAAGAGCAAGACGGAAAGGATGACCACAAATGCGAGTAGCACATTGTCTGAAAGGGCGGTGGCGCTTGCCTTTCCGGCATAGCCCTTGTCGAGCATCGTTCTGCGCCGGGTGTATGGGAGCATGAAAAGCGTAAACTTGAGGACGCCATACGCGCCATATACCGCAACCAGCACACGGGCCGTTGTTCCGATCGCTGCCGGGATGACCATGCCTCGACTCTGACCTATATACAATACAGGCCTGTACCGTAAATCAGGAAAGCCCGGGTGACAAGCGCTGATGGATCGACACGCGGGCGACCCCGCGACCGAGCGGTAGACGACGTCATCCTTGAGACCGCACTGGCTCTCTTTGCGGAAGGCGGTCTGGCTGCTGCAACGTTCGACCAGGTCTCCAAGCGCACGGGTGTGAGCCGCACGTCGATCTATCGGCGATGGAAATCGCGCGACGAACTCATCGTTGCGGCTCTCACCCGCCTGCGAGAACGATCCGAAGCCGAGATGCCGGGTTGGGCGGAACGATCGTTCGGGGACGTGCTTGACCTCTTCGAGGAGCAGGTGATCAAGGCGGGCGAGGATACCTTCGCACGGAACCTGTTGCGCCACGTGCTGGCGCTCGGCCCTGATGGTGCCGGTATCAAACGACTATATTGGACTGAGATCATCCTGCCGCGTCGACGCACGTTCACGTCTATGATCGAGGCGGCGCGCCTTTCCGGTGAAGTTAGCGGAACGACTGATCCGGATTTAATCCAGGACCAAATGGCGGGAGCGCTTGCTTACCGCTTGCTGCTGGCAGATGGGCCCATCGACGCAGCCGGACTCAGGACCTATGTCCGCCAATTGCTAATTAGCCTAGGCTTGAGGCCGTAACCCGACAGCCTACCGGCTGCCGATCCTGCAGGATGGTGCGGGTGGTCGGGGTCGAACCGACACTCCTTGCGGAACCGGATTTTGAATCCGGCGCGTCTACCAATTCCACCACACCCGCATTGAGCCGCTTGGCTCCCATGTAGCTCCTAGCCCATTTTCGAGCACCTGTGGAGCCGCAATCCAGATCTTCACAACCCGTTCTATTTATTCGCTTTTTCAACTCATCGTGGCATTTGGCCGCGTAGTGGACAAACCGCGTCTTGCGACGCGCGCGTCCACCGTTCCGCCACTCTCGCTTCGCAGCGGCCGCGGCGGCCCGGACCATACAGGATTCCGCTTCGTCGGCCAGGGGGTGCTGATCGGGCATTGCGCTGCCGAAGCCGCTGGCGCTATACGGACCGCCGCCTGATCCCGGATAGCTCAGTTGGTAGAGCAAGCGGCTGTTAACCGCTGGGTCGTAGGTTCGAGTCCTACTCCGGGAGCCAGGAAATCAATGGGTTACGTGGTTAGGGAGCTCTGATTGACCGCCCCTGCCCACTCTGAGGCAACGTTCGGGCAATAATCTGCATGGTTCGATCGCGCTCGGATAGTCGGCGGACGACCTCGACGCCTACCGCTCCGCCAAAATCCTGATCGATACCAAGGGTGACTGGGCTGAGACGACGCGCGCGACCGCCGGGCTGGAGGCCTTTGCAGGACCACCTAACGGGGTTTCCGAGGAGCCCCTATCAATTTCCTGACGATGTTCCTGTGCGAAGAGACCTGTCCAACTTCACGTGCTCGGCGGCGTCATGGGTGACCCGTTCCGGAACGCTCCCGACTGCAACTGGTGGATTGGGAAGGCCGTGATCGGCGAAGGTGATGTAATCGCGGGTTAGCGGCACCGCATTCTGCTCCCGCGAGAGCTGGAATTGGAATACGGTCAGGCTGCCATAGCGGAATGCCAACTCGCAGCTCGACAGATAGAACTCGAACATCCGGCAGAAGCGCTCGTCATAGAGCGAGCCGATCATGTCCCGGTTCGCGGCAAAGCGCCGACGCCAGTGGCGCAGCGTCTCGGCATAGTGCAGTCGGAGCACCTCGAGGTCTGTGGTCGCGAGTCCGGATCGCTCGATCGCCGGCGTCACCTCACTGAGCGCTGGGCAATAGGAGCCGGGGAAGATGTACTTGTTGATCCATGGATTGTTGGTCCCCGGGCCATCCCATTGGCCGATGGTGTGGATGAGTGCGACACCGTTGGGCTTGAGCGCCCGTCTCAGGACGTTGAAGAAACTGCGGTAGTGATTGACGCCGACATGCTCGAACATGCCGACCGAGACGATGCGGTCATAACTCGCGTGGACGGCACGGTAGTCCAGTAGCTCGAATTGAACGCGGTGCGCTAAGCCCTCGGCCTCAGCGCGAGATCTTGCCTCGGCCAGTTGCTCGGACGACAGAGTGATGCCCGTGACCCGCGCGCCGTAATCCCTCGCGAGAGTGAGCGCCAGACCGCCCCAACCGCAGCCGATGTCGAGCACATGCAAATCGGGACGGTCGAGGCAAAGCTTGGCGGCGATATGGCGCTTTTTCGCCATCTGTGCCTCTTCGAGCGTCTCGGCGCCGGTCGGGAAATAGGCGCAGGAATATTGTCGGTCGCGATCCAGGAAGAGGCTGTAGAGCCGGCCGTTCAGATCGTAATGGTGGGCGACGTTGCGCCGTGCGCGGCCAGGTACATTGAACTGATCAAGGCGGCGGCGAACGCGGGCAGTCATGCGCCGCAGCCGAGCGGCCAGGATACTGTCCGGGTTCCCCCTCAGATTGGCCAGCACGACGGCAAGGATGTCCTCGATGCCGCACTCGAGTGGCACCAGACTGGCGTCCATATACGCCTCTCCGAACGCCATCTCAGGGTTCAGTACGAGCCGCCGAATGGTGCGTTGATCAAGGATGGCCAACCCCGCCTCCGGTCCTGAACCAGGCGGGCCCGAATAGGTCTGCGTTCGCCCATTCGGCCAGCGGATCGTCAGCCGCCCGGCTGTGATGAAGCGCCGAAGGAGAGCATCCAGAGCGGTTTGCATCATTCCAAAGCCCCGCTTACGACCAGGCTCGATTTTCGCGCCGATGAATTCGCCATCGCCACCATCAAGCAGCCGCCCGGGCACCGTCAATCCTATGAACGACAAGCATAAGCCGCCCGGCGCGAGGCCGGGCGGGCTAATCACAGTCAGCCGGTCACTCCTTCTCCGCCCGGGCCTCGATCGCCTTCGCCAACTCGAGCGCCATGCCGCCGAGTAGATAGGTGGCGCATTCCTCGATCGCGTAGTCGGACACGCTCAGCGCCGCGAGGATTTGCAACAGGCCACGCATGTGCGGTTTCGCTGCAGAATAAAAACTGAATCTGAAGCCATCCACGCCCAATTGAGAAAGGCCTAACGGTGACCGGCAGTAGAATCCACTCTGCTGTAACGGACAGGCTTAAGCGGAACGACTCCTCGCCATACCGCCTGCTCCACCCGGGGCAACAAGCTTTTCCGCCTTGCCATGGTGCCCCATGCCGCATTGACGCTGGGCGTCGGTTCTAGTCCTACTCTGGGAGCCAGGTTCCCCAGGATTTTGCGGTTTCATGAAGGCGGCCCTGTCTCCTTTCGGGGGACAATCCGCGCTCACACAGGCACCGGCGGCTTGAGCGGGCGCACGCGCAGGCTGTTGGGGTTTTCGGACTACTCCTCTTCCCGGATCTCCGCCTGCCCCCAGATCTGCGATGTTTCCACTTGTGGGGAAGCGCGATGGGGTAGCATTGCCTTCCGAAAGGAGGGACGCGCGCGACGATGCAGGCTTTGGTCATGATCGGCTTTCTGGCCGCGGCGGTGACCGGCATCGTCACCTCGTACGCCCGGGCCACGGTGCGCGAAGGGTATGAGCCGGTGCGGAACGCGCATTGGCCGCCCCTCGCCGTCACCGCGACCGCGCTGCCGCTGAGCATCGCCTATCTGGTTCTGCGCATCGTCGCGTTCCACAAGGAGCCGCTCGACACCATCTTCTTCGGCTGCTCGACCGGCATGCTGCTGGCCGCCCTGCTGCTTGCCTTCTACGACCCGGTCGCCGCGGGCGGGCGCCATCGGCGCGAACCGCTGCACGAGCTGACCATCCGCCCCGACATCACCCACGATGACGGACCGATCTAGCAGCGGCGCCGGTCGCGCCCTCCCCCGCCGCGCCGCTATCCCCCGACCGCGCCCTTCGTGTTGACGTAGAGCGAGTAGAGCGAGCGGCTCGCCGCCATGAACAGGCGGTTGCGGTCGCGGCCGCCGAAGCAGAGATTGGCGGCGCGTTCAGGCAGGGCGATCCGGCCGATCGGCTCGCCGGCCGGGTTGAAGATCATCACGCCGTTGAGGTCGGGGCCGCCGCCCCAGCCGGCCCAGAGATTGCCGGCCACGTCGCAGCGGAACCCGTCGGGCGAGCCGCGCCCGGCATCGACGAACACGCGCCCGTTCGCGAGCCGATCGCCGGCCACGTCGAACACGCGGATGCGGCGCGGCTCGGCGCCCGACTCCACGACGTAGAGCCGGCCCTCATCGGGCGAGAAGCAGAGCCCGTTCGGCCGCACCACGTCATCCGCCACGATCGTCGCGCGACCGGTGACGCCGTCGATGCGGTAGACGTTGGTGCCGAGCTCGGCCGGCGCGACATGGCCCTCGTAATCCATCAGGATGCCGAAGGGCGGATCGGTGAACCAGATGCTGTCATCCGATTTCACCACCACGTCGTTCGGCGAGTTGAGCCGCTTGCCCTCGAACCGGTCCATCAGCACGGTGATCGTGCCGTCATACTCGGTGCGCGTGACACGGCGGCTGTCATGCTCGCAGGTGACGAGACGTCCCTGGCGGTCGCGCGTGTTGCCGTTGGCATTGTCGCTCGGTTTGCGGAACACGCTGACCGCGCCGGTTTCCTCCTCCCATTTCAGGATGCGGTTGTTCGGGATGTCGCTCCACAGCACGTAGCGGCCGTCCCCGAACCAGACCGGCCCCTCGGACCAGCGGCAGCCATCCGCCAGCCGCTCCACCGCGGCATTGGCGACGCGATAGCGGGCGAATTCCGGCTGCAGGATCTCGACCGCAGGATCCGGATAGCTCTCGCTCGGCTGCCACATTATGCGCATTCCTCCATTCTGTTGCGGCGAGCATAGCGCATCACCGATGAAGGCGGCAGAATGCGGCCGGACATAAAAGGGGAGAAGCGGGCATGAGCAGCGACGCCAAGGTCGCCATCGTCACCGGCGCGGGCAGCGGCATCGGCCGGGCGGCGGCGCTCGCGCTGGCAAAGGCCGGGTTCGCGGTCGTGCTCGCCGGACGCCGGCAGGACGCGATCGAGGAAACCGCGAAGCTCAGCGCCGGCGCGATGCTTCCGGTGGTGGCCGATGTCGCCGATCCGGCCGCCGTCGCGGCATTGTTCGCCCGCGCGGCCGAGGCGCATGGCCGCGTCGACGTGCTGTTCAACAACGCCGGCAGCGGCGCGCCCGCCATCCCGCCCGACGAATTGTCCGACGCGCAATGGCTCGGCGTGGTCGGCGCCAATCTCAACGGCTCGTTCTTCTGCGCCCGCGAGGCGTTCCGGGTGATGAAGCGGCAGGACCCCAAGGGCGGGCGCATCATCAACAACGGCTCGATCTCCGCGCATGCGCCGCGGCCGATGTCCGCGCCCTACACCGCGACCAAGCACGCGATCACCGGGCTCACCAAGGCGCTCTCGCTCGACGGGCGCCCGCACGACATCGTGGTGAGCCAGATCGATATCGGCAATGCGGGCACGCCGATGACGGCGCGAATGGCGCGCGGCGTACCGCAGGCGAACGGCAGCACGATGGTCGAGCCGGTGATGGACGTGCAGAACGTCGCCGAGGCGATCGTGTTCATGGCGACAAGGCCGCTCGACACCAACGTGCAATTCATCACCGTGATGGCGTCGAAGATGCCTTTCGTCGGCCGCGGCTGAATGGCGGAGCGTTCCGACCGGCCCGATCGCGCGCTCAGCCAGAGGCCGGTGCTCGCGCTGATTGCGCTGATATTGCTGGTGGGGCTCGGC
The DNA here is from genome assembly GCA_965276665.1 of Acetobacteraceae bacterium. Taxonomy (GTDB): domain Bacteria; phylum Pseudomonadota; class Alphaproteobacteria; order Acetobacterales; family Acetobacteraceae; genus CAWGJC01. The sequence goes on along the minus strand of OZ255620.1, from coordinate 4,608,865 downwards.
GCCGGGGCGCTGCTCGGCTTCCTGCAATGGCGCACGCAGCAGGGTTTGCTGAATGCCGCGCGCGGGCAGGAAAAGGCGCTCACCGACCAGCTCGCGGCGTTGCGCGAGGGCAATGCGATCAGCCGCGAGGGCGCGGTCGCCGGCGCGCGCGCCTATGTCGTGTTCCGCGGCCTCAGCCTCTCCGGCAGTGTCAGCGCCGACGATCCGGGCAATTCGCGCTTCCAGGTCAATCCGGTGTGGGAGAATGTCGGCAACACGCCGACGCGCAACATGGAAATCTATACCAACCCGATCAAGCCGATCCTGCACCCGATCCTCGACATGACAATGCCGAAGACGCCCGATGTCAGCGCGGGGCTGCTGGCGCCGCATGCGACCGGCATGGGTGGCTCCTCCACCCTGAGCGGCGCCGATCTCCTCGCGATCCGCCAAGGCCGGCTGCGCCTCTATATCTGGGGCTGGGCGCGCTATCACGACGTGTTCCCCGCGACGGCGGAGCGGCTGACGCGGTTTTGCCTGATCGTGAACGGCGTGCAGGGCGACCCCAACGTGCCCGGCGAAGCCTCGCTCGCCGGGCCGCCCTGCGGGCCCTATGGCGACAATTTCGAATGCACCGACAGCGAATGCGGGCCGCAGCGATGAGCGCGATGGGTGCCGCCCAGGCGGTCGATCCGGCACGGCAATGGCACCGCCTGATGGCGATGGCGCACATCGGCGCGATCCCCGGAACCGGCGATGGCGACGATAACGGCGCCGGCGTCAATCGCGCCTGCCTCACCGCGCTCGATCGCGAGGCGCGCGCGCTGCTCGCGCGCTGGGCGGAGGCGGCCGGCGCGCGCGTCAGCGTCGATGCAGCGGCCAATCTCTGGCTCCGTCGCGACGGCACCAAGCCGGACGCCGCACCGGTGGTCACCGGCAGCCACATGGACACCCAGCCGAATGGCGGAAGGTTCGACGGGATTTACGGCGTGGTCGCCGGGCTCGAGGCGATGACCGCGCTCGAGCAGGCCGGCATCCGCACCGCGCGGCCGGTCGAGCTCGTCGCCTGGACCAATGAGGAGGGCGGACGTTTCGCGCCGGGCTGCATGGGCAGCATGGCCTGGTCCGGCTTCCGCGATCTGGCGAGCTTCGCCGATGTCACCGATCCGTACGGCACGCGCTTCGCCGACGCGCTCGCAGCCCATCTCGCGGCGGAGGATTTCCCGCACCGCGATCTCGGTTCCCGGCCGCACGCCTATCTCGAGGCGCATATCGAGCAGGGACCGCGGCTGGAGGCGGACGGGCTCGATCTCGGCATCGTCACCGGCATCCAGGGCAGCCGCTGGTTCACCGTCATGCTCACCGGCGAGACCGCGCATGCCGGCACCACGCCGCTCACGCTCCGCCGGGACGCCGTGCAGGACATGCTGCGCGCCATCGCCGCGCTCAACGATCTGATGCACGATCCGGAGGACGTGCTGCGCTTCACCATCGGGCGCATCGACATCGCGCCCAACACGTCCAACAGCGTCGCCGATCGCGCACACTTCACCATCGATTTTCGCCATCCCGCCGCGGCGGTGCTGCGCGCCCGCGGCGATGCGGTGGCGACGACCGTGCGGGAAGCAGTGCGCAATGCCGGCGTGCAGGTCGAGGAAAACTTCACCGCCATGCCGGTGGAATTTTCCCCCATCGTGACCGGCGCCGTCGAACAGGCCGCCGCCGAGCTCAAGTTACGCACGATGCGGATGCCCTCGGGCGCATTCCACGACGCGCAGTTCGTGGTGCCGGTCTGCCCGACCGGCATGCTGTTCGTGCCGTGCCGGAAAGGCATCAGCCACAACCCGGCGGAATACTCCGACGCCGCACAGCTCGCCGCCGGCACGCGCGCGCTGGCCCATGCGTTGGTCGCGCTGGCGCAGGACTAATCGTCGCTTGGTGAAAAGCCAGGGGCTCTGCCCCCTGGACCCCGCCAAGGGCGAAGCCCTTGGAACCCGGACAGTGCTTCGCGCGGGTGGCAAGGCCGAGAGAGGGCGTCGGCGTCTATCGCTGCCCAGAGTGCGATTGCGCTTCGCGCGAAACGTATCAAACACCGCAGCATATCGGGGCCAAGGGCGACTGCCCTTGGCGAAGTCCAGGGGCAGAGCCTCATAGGCGCGAAATTAAGACTGGAAGCGGCGCGGACGGATGTGATTCTTGAAGCGACCGTTCGGCCGTCGCCGGGCTGCAGCAGGCCGGTGTCCCATCACACGACGCATCTACAATCCGCCGCGATGGCGAGCCTGCCAATCAGCCCTCGCACGAGCGCGCGCGCGACTCGCGCCATTGCCTCTGCACCAGTATCGTCGCGTGTCTGCCATTGGTGAAAAGCGGACAAACGCTATCGGGCAGTCTTTGTTGGGCTTTTCAGTCCTCATATGCAATGGTACCGCCTAGCAGACGTGGCACCTACTAAGCGGATGAGCATCACATGAGTAAGTTTCTTGCAGTAAGAGATTTAAATATCGGCTCCATTGATGCTGTAAATTATACAAGCAGGCAAGACAAAGAGTTTCTAAACAGGATATTTCTGAAGGACAATTTTCTTGAAAGATTGCTTGAGTCGAGGAGATACTTCCTGGTTGGCGAGAAGGGGACGGGAAAGACGGCTTGTGCTGCATTTCTAAGTAATAACGAATATAAGAAAACACGTGCCCACATTATTGGAATGACTTCAACAGACTACAGCAAGTCTATGAGACTCAAGCAGCTTGGTCACTTACAAATATCTGAGTATATTTACACTTGGAAAGTCATTCTATTGATGCTGATATCGCAGCACATTAAAACCGCGGAGTCGAGAGGAATACTTCAGTTCGGAAAGTTTGCTGATGTTCAAGCCGCAATAGATCAGTACTACAAAAGCGCATTCGTTCCAGAGATAGTGAATGCGATTGAGTTTGTCGAGCACGCTGAAGTGAGCGCAGAGCTTATTGCCCAGGTGGCCAAGATCGGAGGGAAGCATTCGAAGGATGCAACCGCGAAAGGCACGGGATTTCAAACTAGCCTATTGTTTATAGAGAAGGCTTTCAAGGACGCTATCGGAAGCTTAAAACTTGAACAAAACCACATAATATTTGTTGACGGGATCGATGTAAGACCGAGCTCCGTCGAGTTTGAAACGTATATAGAATGTATACGGGGCTTGGCTCTCGCCGCCTGGAGTCTAAATAGTGATTTCCTCTCAAACATCCGGGATTCAAAAGGGCGAATTAAGATTGTCGTCTTGCCCCGCCCAGATATCTTCAATGCGATCGAGTTTCACAATGCGAATGGAAAACTTCGCGATAATTCTGTCGTTTTAGACTGGCAGACCGAATATAGAGACTATAGAACATCGCGCATATTTAAACTCATCGATAGAACACTCTCAAAACAGGAAAAGCAACCAGAAGACCTTGAGATTGGCGCCGCTTGGGACCATTATTTCTCTATGAATTGGGAAATATGCGCATAGCAGAGCAGAAAGACAATCCGTTTCATTGGATTTTTTCGCACATCGTTCTATCGTCCCAGAGATATCATATCTCGATATAATGAGCTCCTATGTTGCTCAGCACGAAGAGACCGCCCGAACATTCAGTGATAATCTTTATATTCGATGCCAATCGGATTACTCTGAGTATCTTCTGGCGGAGGTTAAAGACCACCTGGCATTCTATTACTCGGAGGCTGATTTCGAGGAACTTATTGGCTTCTTCAAGTTTTTGAAAGGGAACATGAGGTTCGACTGGGAAGCGTTTCACCGAGCCTATACTAGGAGTCGCGAGTCAAATAAACACAGAGCATTGACGATTAAAGCGCTTACAAACGGGCCCGAAGCATTTCCACAATTCTTGTATTCATTGAATGTGATTGGATATAATGAAAGAACTAACGACAAAATGGCAAATTTCGTTCACTGGTCTTTCCGAGATAGAACAGCTACAATTTTAAATCCGAAGATACCACCTGGGCTCGGTAACGCGGGAGAACGCCCCTACACGGTTCATCCTGGGCTCGCTCGAGCGTTGAAGGTTGGTCAATCAGGCTGATTGACCATGTCCGTATTGGGTCGATAGTGTTGAAGAAGTCGGCTTCGGGCTGAAAGCCACGCATCGGCCGACCCGGCCAGATCGGGCCGAAGCCTTCATCCAGGCGCGGATTGAGGCTCAGCCGTGATCAGTTTGGCGAGCTTGCGGAGGTTCTGGGCGGTGGCGGCCAGGAGGAACTCGTCTTTCGCTCCGTTGGGACCTCGCAGGCGCAGGCGGTCGAGCTTCAGAATGCGCTTAAGGTGAGCAAACAGCATCTCGATCTTCTTTCGCTCGCGCCGGGATGTCGCATACGCGTCGGTTAGCGCGAGATCGCGGGCCATATCTCGCGCGCCTTCGTGGATGGATCGCGGCACCTTGCGGGCGGGCTGGCCGGGACAGCAACGCGGCTTGAGAGAGCAGCCGTCACAGTCTTGCTTGCTTGCGCGGTAGCGGGTGAACCCATCCTGGTCGACACCCGAGCGTGGCGTCGTGAAGTTGCGGTGAGACCGCTTCAGCTGCTTGCCGCCGGGGCAGGTATATCGGTCGTGCTTGTGGTCGTAGGTGAAGTCGGACCGTGCAAAGGTGCCGTCCGTTCGGGCGGATTTATCGAACACCGGGATATGCGGTTCGATGCTGCGTTCATGCACCAGGGACGCGAGGTTCTCAGCCGATCCGTAGCCGGCATCTGCCACGAGCCGTTCGGGCCAGAGGTCGAAGCGCTCGCTCACCCGGTCGAGCATGCGATGCTGCGCCGTAACTTCGGCCTGCCGGACGGCCGTGGTCGGCTCGACATCCAGGATGACGGCGCATTTCAGATCAATCAGGTAGTTGGTGCAGTAGGCAAAGAAGGCGAGGCCGCCGTTTGCGCCGGTCCAGCGCGAGGCCGGGTCAGCCGGTGAGATGAACTTTGGCACAACCGGCGTTGCCGCCCCGAACGCGGCATCGTCGAGCACGGCAAGGTATTCGCGTACGGCACGATTGGCCACCTCGGGCGCCATGCCCTCGCTACCGGGCACGCCGCGTTGACGATTGGCATCGGCCTTGACCATGCTGGCGTCGACGGCAAAGCCCTCGCCGCCCACCAATCCCTCGGCCATGCAGCGGCGAACCACGGTCTCGAACACCTGGCGCAAGAGGTCTGCATCGCGAAAGCGGCCATGCCGGGCTTTGGAGAAGGTCGAGTGATCTGGCACCGTCGCATCGAGGCTGAGCCGGCAGAACCAGCGATAGCCGAGGTTCAGATGTACCTCATCACACAGCCGGCGCTCGGAACGGATGCCGAAGCAGTAGCCCACGATCAGCATGCGGATCATCAGCTCGGGATCAATTGAGGGCCTGCCAAAGTCGCTGTAGTAGGGCCGGAGGTGCTCGCGCATCCCGGACAGATCGACGAAGCGATCAATCGACCGGAGCAGATGGTCCATCGGCACGTGTCGATCGAGATTGAAGCTGTAGAACAACGCCTCCTGCAGCACCGTCCGCTCGCCCATCATCGCCGCGCCCTCGCTCGATCCAGCACCGAGTGAATCAGGTGCTATCGAGCCGGCTCAACCGAGTTTTTCAACACAATCGGTCGGCTGCAGACTTAACCCTTACGCTTTATAGATCGGAGGCTGGCGATCCAAATGGCAGCCTGAGCGGGGGCCGGGTGCGTTAAGTTCGCGCCTATGGGACAGAGCCCCTGGCCTTCCTCCTTAAAGCGCCGCGTCCTTGTCCACAGCATCCGCCTCGAGCCGCGGATAGCTGCTCTCCCAGCCCCCGCCGAGCGCCTTGTAGAGCGCGACGAGGTCGGTCGAGACGGTGGTCGTGCTCTGCGCATATTGTTGCTGCGCGCTGAGCAGGCTGCGCTCCGCGTCGAGCACGTTCAGGAAGTCGGAGACGCCGTCGCGATACCGGTCCTGCGCGAGGGAGAGCGCGCGCTGGTCCGCCTGCACGGCGACCGCGAGCTGGTCGCGACGGCGCTGCTCGTCGCTGTACGCGGTGAGCGCGTTGTCGACATCGTGCCAGGCGCCGAGCACGGTGCGCTGGTAGTTCACCGCCGCTTCCTGCTGCTGCTGCTTGCGGAGCTCGAGCTGCGCCTTCAAGCGGCCGCCCTGGAAGATCGGCAGCGTGAGGCTCGGGCCGAACGCGTATTGCCGCGCGTCCCACGTCGCGAGATCCTTGAATTGCAGCGCCTGGATGCCGAGGCTGCCGCTCAACGTGATGCTCGGATAGAAGCTCGCGACGGCGACGCCGATATCGGCGGTGGCGGCGTGGAGCTGGGCTTCCGCCTCGCGGATGTCGGGGCGACGGCGGGCGAGTTCCGAGGGCAGGCCGATCGGCACGGCGGGCGGCACGGGCGGGATCGGCTTGTGGGTCTGCAACTCGCTGGCGAGCGCGCCGGGGGTTTCGCCGAGCAGGTAGCTCAGCCGGTTGATCCCCTCCGATTCCTGCTGATCGAGCTGCGGCAGCTGCGCCGTCGCGTTCGCCACCTGCTCGGCGGCGTTCGCGACGTCGAGATCCGTCCCGAGGCCGCCCGCCGCGCGGTCCTGCGCGAGCTTGAGCGCCTGCTGCGCGGTGTTGAGGTTGTTCTGCGTGATCTCGATGGTGCGCTGGGTGCCGCGCAGCTGGATGTAATCACGCGCCACCTCGGCGAGCACCGAGACCAGCGCGTCCCGCCGCGATTCGGCGGAGGCGATGACGTTCGAATTCGCTGATTCGATCGAGCGCCGCACGCGTCCCCAGAGATCGACTTCCCAGGAGGCATCGAACCCGTATTGGAACAGATCGAAGGGCGGGATGCCGGACGGCGTGTTGATGCCGCCGGCGCCGAACGAGCCACCCGCGCCGTTGGCGGCCGTCCCCTGCCCCGCCCCGTTGGATGATGTGGTCCCACCGCCGAGCGCGCCGAACACGCCACGGTTGCTCGCCTTCTCCCGCGTGTAGGACGTGTTGCCGTTCATCGTCGGGAACTGGTCGGCCGAGGCGATGCTGCGCTGCGCACGGCTCTCCGCCAGGCGGAAGGAGGCGACGCGCACGTCGAGGTTGGAGGCGGCGACACGCTGCTCGAGCGAGGTGAGCTCGGGGTCCTGGAACACGCCCCACCAAGCGACGTCGATCGGCTGGGCGACCGGCTGGCTGGCGACGGGCGGCGTCGGCTTGTGCTCGGCGGCCCAGCTCCCCGGGGTCCAGAGGACGGGCGCCTTGAAATCCGGCCCGACGGTGCAGCCGCCGAGCAGGAGGGCGGCCAGCCCGAAAAGCGGGGCGAAGGATTTCTGGATCGGCACCGACGAGGCTCCTTTCGCGCGGACCGCCGCGCAGGGACGGCAGGGAGAAACACCCCTCATGAAGGTTTGTCCAGATCCGGCACCTTCTCTCCCCAACTTTCTCGGCTCGGTTCTTACGGGCCGCTCGGATCCCGCCCCATGGCGAGGAATTTCTCCCGCCGCCGGGTCCGCACCACCGCAGGTTCGAGTCCGATGAGCGGCGCCAGACCGGCCTCCACCGCATCGCCCACCGCGGCCACCATCGCGTCCGGGCTGCGATGCGCGCCGCCGAGCGGCTCGGGCACGATGCCGTCGATCACGCCGAGCCGGCGCAGATCCTCGGCGGTGAGCTTCAGCGCCTCCGCCGCCGCCGGCGCCTGCGCGGCATCGCGCCACAGGATCGAGGCGCAGCCCTCGGGCGTGATCACCGAGTAATAGGCATGCTCGAGCATCAGCACGCAATCCCCGGTGGAGAGCGCGACCGCGCCGCCCGAGCCGCCCTCCCCGATGATGGTGGCGACGATCGGCACCGGGGCGCGCAGGCAGGTCTCGATCGCGCGGGCGATCGCCTCGCCCTGGCCGCGCGCCTCCGCGTCGATCCCGGGGAACGCGCCGGCGGTGTCGACGAAGGTGAGGATCGGCAGGCCGAACCGGCCGGCGAGCTCCATCAAGCGGCGCGCCTTGCGGTAGCCCTCCGGCCGCGCCATGCCGAAACTGTGCTTCACCCGGCTTTCGGTGTCGGCGCCCTTTTCCGTGCCGATCACCACCACCGGACGGCCGCGGAACCGCCCGACGCCGCCGAGCACCGCCGCGTCGTCGGCGAAGGCCCGGTCGCCGGCGAGCGGCAGGAAATCGGTGATCAGGCCGCGCAGGTAATCGCCCGCCTTCGGCCGGTCCGGATGCCGCGCGACCTGCGTCTTCTGCCAGGGCGTGAGCTTGGCGTAGATCGCGCGCAGCTCGCGATCGGCCTTGTCGCTGAGTCGCGCGACCTCCTCGGCGATGTTGATTCCCTCGGGCTCCGACATCCGGCGGAGCTCCTCGACCTTGCCCTCCAGCTCGGCGATCGGCTTCTCGAAATCCAGGAATTGACGCATGGCGCGGGTCATAGCGGGATCACGGGCTGGCGCAAAGCCAGGCGCCGTCAGCGCTCCACCGGCTCCCGCATGATCGCCGCCGCGTAACGCTCCGCCGACCGCGCGACCTCGCGCTTGCCGTCGCGGGTGATCTCGCGGCCCCAGAACGCGCCATACACCGCCTCGAAGGCGAAAGGCGCCAACCGGCGCTCGATGCGCCGCACCGTGGCCGCCGAAAGCGGGATCAGGTTAGGATAGCTCCGCATGAAGCTCACCGACCGGCGGTCCGGCACCACCTGCACGGTATCGCCCGTCAGCAGCGCGCCGCGGCCGCCCGCGCCGGCCGCCCAATGCAGCATCGCAGCACCCGCGAAATGCCCGCCACCGCGGACCAGGGTCATGCCGGGCGCCAGCGGGCAGGTATCGCCCTCCCAGAACTGGTAGCAGGTGTCGGGGCGCATCACCCACTCGCGGTCATCCGCATGCAGCCAGACCGGGATGTCGCCGAACGCCCGGCTCCACTCCACGCAGGTCGCGTAATAATGCGGATGGGAAATCGCGATCGCGCTGACGCCGCCGATCCCGTCGAGCAACTCCACCGTCGCCTGATCGATCAGCGGGAGGCAATCCCACAGCACATTGCCGTCCTCGCCCTGCACCAGGAACGCGCGCTGGCCGATGCCGAATGCTGGAAAAGTGCCGATCGCCAGCAACCCGGGCTCGCAGCGGCGGAACCCGTTCCAATGCTGATCCTGCAGCTCATCCAGCGTCGTCCATTTCTGGCCGCCAGCGCCGACAAATTGCCGCTCATCCTCACAGATCGGGCAGCCGGGCGGGAGCGCCGTGGTGAATGAAAGCTGAGTCCCGCAGGTGCGGCAGATGGGATAGGGCATCTCGCCATCTCATAAGGAAAAGATTGAATAAGGCCAGGGGCTCTGCCCCCATGCCTCGGGATCCCGCTGGGGCCGAAAGGCCCCAGGCCCCGTAAGGCGCTTCGCGTGCTGGCGGCGACGGCCGGGGAACGACCTCGGCGTGGCCCGGTTCGCAGATGTTTGATGCGCTTCGCGCGAAGCGCGTCAAACACCGGAGCACATCAGGCCCAGTCTCGGGTCCCAAGGGCGACTGCCCTTGGCGGGGTCCAGGGGCAGAGCCCCTGGCCTACCCTTGCCTGCCTGGGCCTAAAAGTGCCTTGCAAAACCCGCTCTAAGCCGCCTCCGCCTGCTGCGCCAGCTGGTCGAGGTTGCGCAGCATGTCGCGCGCGGTGCGGAGCCGGGTTGCGACGTCCATCTCGCGGGCGAGGGCGAGCTTGTGGTCGGGCCGGAGGCGGACGCCGCCTTGCTTGCCGAGCCAGGCGACGAGGCCGGCCGGGTTGCGGAAAGCGTTGCCGCGAAACTGCAGCACCATGCCTTTCGGGCCGGCTTCGAGCCGTTCGACGCCGGCCTCGCGGCAGGCGCGCTTGAGGGCGACGACCTGCAGGAGGTTGTCGACCTCGTCGGGCAGCTTGCCGAAGCGGTCGACCAGCTCGGCGGCCATGGCCTCGGTTTCCGCATCCGAGGCGAGCCCGCCGATGCGCCGGTAGAGGCCGAGGCGCACCGGCAGGTCGGGCACGTAATCCTCGGGGATCAGCACCGGCAGTCCGAGCGAGATATTGGGCGTCCAGTCGCGGGCCTCGACCCGGCGGCGCCCGGCCTCGGCCCGCTGCTCGGCGACCGCGTCCTCCAGCATCTGCTGGTAGAGCTCGATGCCGACCTCGCGGATATGGCCCGACTGCTCGTCGCCGAGCAGGTTGCCGGCGCCGCGTATGTCGAGATCGTGGCTCGCCAGGGTGAAGCCGGCGCCGAGGTTGTCGAGCGTCTGCATCACGGTGAGGCGTTTTTCCGCCGCGGCCGACAGGCGGTGCGCCTGCGGCCAGGTCAGGTAGGCGTAGCCCCGCTGCTTGCCGCGGCCGACGCGGCCACGCAACTGATAGAGCTGCCCGAGCCCGAACATGTCGGCGCGATGGATGATCAGCGTGTTAACCGCCGGCATGTCGAGCCCGCTCTCGACGATATTGGTGGAGAGCAAAATGTCGAATTTGCCGTCGCCGAACTCCGTCATCACGCGCTCGAGCTCGGTCGGCGCCAATCGGCCATGCGCCTGGATCATCCGCGCCTCGGGCACGATGGCGCGCACCCGCTCGGCCATCCGGTCGAGATCCTCGATCCGCGGCACGACGCAGAATATCTGGCCGCCGCGGAAACGCTCGCGCTGGATCGCCTCGCGGATCACCACGCCGTCGAACGGCATGATGAAGGTCCGCACCGCCAGCCGATCGACCGGCGGCGTCGCGATCACGCTCATCTCGCGCACGCCGGTGAGCGCGAGCTGCAGGGTGCGCGGGATCGGCGTCGCGGTGAGCGTCAGCACGTGCACGTCGGCCTTGAGCTGCTTCAGCTTCTCCTTGTGGGAGACGCCAAAATGCTGCTCCTCGTCGACGATCAGCAAGCCGAGATCGTGGAAGGCGACGGATTTCGCGAGCAGCGCGTGGGTGCCGACGACGATGTTGATGCTGCCATCGGCGATGCCGCGCCGGACCTCGATCGCCTCCTTCGCGGTGACCATCCGGCTGAGCTGCGCGATCTTCACCGGCAGGCCTTCGAAACGGGCCGAGAAGGTGCGGAAATGCTGGCGCGCGAGCAGCGTGGTCGGCACCACGACGGCGACCTGCGCGCCGGCCATCGCGGCGACGAAGGCGGCGCGCAGCGCGACCTCGGTCTTGCCGAAGCCGACATCGCCGCAGATCAGCCGGTCCATCGGCCTGCCGAGCGCCAGATCCTCGATCACGTCGGCGATCGCGCGGGCCTGATCCTCGGTCTCGGCGAACGGGAAGCGGGCGCAGAACTCCTCCCAGGAGCCTTCCGCCGGGGCGAGGCTCTCGGCCTCGCGCACGCGACGGGCGGCGGCGACGCGGATGAGCTCGCCCGCCATGTCGCGGATGCGCTGCTTGGCGCGCGCCTTGCGGGTCTGCCAGCCGGCGCCGCCGAGCCTGTCGAGCGCGACGCCGGCGCCCTCGCTGCCGAAGCGCGACAGCATCTCGATATTCTCGACCGGAAGGAACAGCTTGTCGTCGCCATCGTAGAGCAGGCGCAGGCAATCATGCGGCGCGGCGCCGACGGTGAGGGTGACGAGCCCGTCATAGCGGCCGATGCCGTGGTCCTGATGCACGACGAGGTCGCCTTCCGCGATCTCGGTGGCCTCGGCGATGAACTGGTCGGCGCGACGGCGGCGGCGGGGCGGCCGGCTGATCCGCTCGCCCAGCAGATCCTGCTCGCCGACCATCGCGATGCCGTCGGCGACGAAGCCGCGTTCGAACCCTAGCGTGATGAGGGCGACGCTGCCTGCCGGCAGCTTGCGCACCGCCGCCCAATCCTCGGCGGCCTCGGCGCGGAACCCGTGCTCGCGCAGCAGATTGGCCAGCCGCTCGCGCGAGCCGCGGGTCCAGGCGGCGACCACGGTGCGGCGTTTCTCGACCGCCCAGCGCTCGGCCTGGCCGCGGAGCTGGTCGAAGGCCTGCGTGCCGCGCGACGGCGAGGTGCCGTACGGGCCGCCGGCCGCCCCCGCGCCCTGGGTGAACACGATTCCGGGGCGGCCGCCGGCATCCATCCCCTCCGCACCGTCCGGCTTGCCGTACGGGCTGAAGGCGAGAAGCTTGGTCCCGTCCAGCATCAGGTTCCACTCGGCGCGGTCGAGATAGAGGCGCGCGGGCGGCAGCGGCCGGTACGGCACCTCGCCGTCGCGCGGCACGGCGCGGCGGGCGTCGAAATGGTCGGCGATCATCTCGAGTCGCGCCTCGAGCACCTGCTCGGCCTGGTGATCGAGGCTCGCCACCAGATCGGGCAGGTAATCGATGAGCAAATCCATGTCCGCATGGAACAGCGGCGCCCAATGCTCGATGCCGGGATGCCGCCGACCGTCCGACACCGACTGGTAGATCGGGTCCGCCGCGGCATCGGCGCCGAACAGCTCGCGCCAGGCGGAGCGGAAGCGGGAGACGCTGTCCCGGTCGAGCGCGATCTCGGAGACCGGGCGGAGCGTCAGCCGGTCGAGCCGGGCGCCGCTCCTTTGCGTCGCCGGGTCGAAGCGGCGGATGCTCTCCACCTCCTCGCCGAACAGGTCGAGCCGCACCGGCTCCGGCTCGCCGGCGGGGAAGATGTCGATGATGCCGCCGCGCGTCGCATATTCCCCGTGCTCCATCACGGTGCCGGCGCGGCCATAGCCGTTCGCCTCGAGGAATCCGGCCAGCACCGTGGCGTCGAGGCTGCCGCCGGTGCGGATCGCCATGCTCGCGCCGGCGAACATCGCGCGCGGCGGGACGCGCTGAACCAGGGCGTTGACGGTGGTGAGCACGATGCGCGGCCGGGGCGCGGGCTCCAGCAGCCGCGCGAGGGCGGCGATCCGGGCCGAGACGATCTCCGGGTTCGGCGAGGCGCGATCATAGGGCAGGCAGTCCCAGGCCGGGAAGCGCAGCACCTCGAAATCCGGGGCGAAGAAGCCGAGCGCGTCGGCAAGCCGGGCCATCCGCGCATCGTCCCGCGCGACGTGCAGGACGGCGCCCGCATGCTCGCGCCGGCGCCGCGCCAGCAATTGCGCGTCGAGCCCCTCGGGCGCGCCATAGACGCTCAGCGCCGTCAACGGGGGGCCGCCGCCATTCGTCGCGCCGAGGCTTGCGCCGCCTCCACCATGGCGCGCAGCATCGGAAAATCCTGCTCCGGGGGCACTGGGGCGCGGCCGGTGAGCCAGTCCGCCAGCTCGGGGTCGGGGAGGTCGAGCACCGCTTCGACGGCGCCGAGCTCCGCCTCGCTCATCGCGGCCACGCGCGGGGCGACGAAGCCGCCGACCAGCAGGTCGTTCTCATGGGTCCCGCGATGGGTGGCGCGGAACAGCACGCGCCGGCGCCTCCGATCGAGGTCGGCTTCCGGCTCGGGCGACGCGACGGGAGGGAATACTGGTCCAGACATCGGATCACCGTCATATAACGCCCGCTCCAACCCGTTGCCAGCCCGTGTCGCACGACCTTCTCGCCGCATTATTCGCGCCCGCAACCATGCTCCGCGGCGTGGGGCCGGCGCTCGCGCCCCTGCTGGCGCGGGCGATCGGCGGCGAGCGGGTGGTCGATGTGCTGTTCCATCTGCCGGATTCCTACATCGACCGCGGCACGCGGCTCAGCATCCGCGCGGCGCGGCCGGGCACGGTGGCGACGCTCGCGGTCGAGGTGGTGCGGCAGGAGGCGCCTGCCAATACGCGCCAGCCCTGGCGGGTGGTGGTGAGGGACGAGACCGGCACGGCCGAGCTCGTCTTCTTCGGTTCGCCACGGCGAGCCCTGGCGCCGGGCACGCGGCTGCTGGTCTCCGGCAAGGTCGAGCGGTTCGGCGAGCGCATCACCCTGCCCCACCCGGACCATGTGGTGCCGGACGGGACGGAGATTCCGCCGGTCGACCCGGTCTGGGGGCTGACCGCCGGGCTTTCCCCCCGCGTGCTGGCACGCACCATCCGGGCGGCGCTCGAACGCATTCCCGAGCTGCCGGAGTGGCACGACAAGGCGCTGCTGCGGCGCGAGGGCTGGCCCGGCTTCGCCGCCGCGCTCGCCGCGGTGCAGGCCCCGGCGGCGCTGCCGGTGCCTGAGGCGCCGCGCCGCCGCCTCGCCTATGACGAGCTGCTGGCGAACCAGGTGGCCGTCGCCTGGGCGCGCGCGCGCGAGCGGTCGCGGCCCGGCCGGGCGCTCGCCGGCGACGGCCGGCTGCGGGACAAGGCGCTCGCCCGCTTCGGCTTCACCCCCACACCGAGCCAGGTGGGCGCGCTCGCCGAGATCGACGCCGATCTCGCCGCCCCGCGCCGCATGCTCCGGCTGCTGCAGGGCGATGTCGGCGCCGGCAAGACGCTGGTGGCGGCGCTCGCCATGCTGCGCGCGGTCGAGGCCGGCGCGCAGGCGGCGCTGATGGCGCCGACCGAGGTGCTGGCCAAGCAGCATCACGCGACCCTCTCCCGGCTCTGCCCGGTGCCGGTCGCGCTGCTCACCGGGTCGATCAAGGGAGTGGCGCGGTCGCGGGTGCTGGCCGGGCTCGCGGATGGTCGCGTCCCGATCGCCATCGGCACCCATGCGCTGTTCCAGGACGCGGTCGCCTACAAGGATCTCGCCGTCGCGGTGATCGACGAGCAGCACCGGTTCGGCGTCGATCAGCGCCTGCTGCTCGGCGCCAAGGGGGAACGGACCGACGTGCTGGTGATGACGGCGACGCCGATCCCGCGCACCTTGCTGCTTACCCAATGGGGCGAGATGGCGGTGAGCCGGCTCGCCGGCAAGCCCGCCGGCCGGCTGCCGATCCGCACCACCCTGCATTCGCTCGCCACGCTCGACGGGGTGATCGGCGCGGTCGCGCGAAAGCTCGACGAGGGCGCGCGCATCTACTGGGTGTGCCCGCAGGTGGCCGAGAGCGAGGCGAGCGATCTCGCCGCCGCGGAGGCGCGCTACGCGGCGCTCGCCGCGGAATTCGGCACCAGGGTCGGGCTCGCGCACGGCCAGCAGGACACGCCGGTGCGCGACGCCGCGCTCGCCGCCTTCGCCGCCGGACGCACGCGGCTGCTGGTGGCGACCACCGTGGTCGAGGTCGGCGTCGACGTGCCGGAGGCGACGGTGATGGTGGTCGAGCATGCCGAGCGCTTCGGCCTCGCCCAGCTGCACCAGTTGCGCGGCCGGGTCGGGCGCAGCACCGCGCCGAGCTTCTGCCTGCTGCTGCACGCGGACGGGCTGAACGAGGGCGCGCGCCGCCGGCTGACCCTGCTGCGCGACACCGAGGACGGGTTCCTGATCGCCGACGAGGATTTTCGCCTGCGCGGGTCGGGCGATCTGCTGGGCACGCGGCAGAGCGGCCAGCAGGGCTTCCGGCTCGCCGATCCCGCCCTGCACGAAGGACTGCTGCACATGGCGCACCAGGATGCCGTGCTGCTGCTCGAGAAGGATCCGGGTCTCAGGAGCGAGCGCGGCCTGGCGATCCGCCTGCTCGGCCGGCTGTTCGAGCGCGGCACCGGGCTGCGCACGTTGCGCGCGGGTTAAACCCTCGCAAGGCGGAACGGTGCCGCCTTGCAAACTCCGGCTTTTCCGCTATTGCCCCAGCGGGACGAACGAGGCGGGCGCGCAATTTGACCGAGCCGTTGATCGAGATCACCGGGTTGACCAAGCGGTTCAGCGGCTTCACCGCGGTGGACGACGTCACGTTCAACGTCGCGCGCGGCGAGGTGCTCGGCTTCCTCGGGCCGAACGGCGCCGGCAAGTCGACGACGATGCGCATGCTCGCGGGTTTCATGATCCCGACCGCCGGCCGCGCGCGCATCGGCGGCCATGACGTGCAGGACGATGCGATCCCCGCCCGCCGCGTGCTTGGCTTCCTGCCGGAAGGCGCGCCGACCTATCCCGAGATGAGCGTCGCCGCGTTTCTGCGTTTCGTCGCGCGCATCCGCGGCTATTCCGGGGCGGAGCTGACCCGCCGCGTCGACCATGCGGTCGCGCTGACCACGCTCGAAGGCGTGCGTCTGCAGCCGATCGAGACGCTGTCCAAGGGGTTCAAGCGCCGCGTCGGCCTCGCGCAGGCGCTGCTGCACGATCCGCCGGTGCTGGTGCTCGACGAGCCGACCGACGGTCTCGACCCCAACCAGAAGCACGAGGTCCGCACGCTGATCGCGCAGATGGCGCCGAGCAAGGCGATCGTGATCAGCACGCATATTCTCGAGGAGGTGGATGCGGTGTGCACGCGCGCGATCATCATCGCGCATGGCCGCATCGTCGCGGATGCGACGCCGGCCGAGCTCGAGACCCGCGCACCCTCCGGCAAGCTGGAGGACGTGTTCCGCGACATCACCGCGGACCCGAAACCCGCCGCGGTCGTCGCCTGATGCGCAACACCTTCATCGTCGCCGGGCGCGAGCTCGGCGGCTACTTCGCGACGCCGGTCGCGGTCGTGTTCATCGTCATCTTCCTGGTTCTGCAGGGCGCGCTCACCTTCAACGTCGGCGGCTGGTTCAGCCGCAGCCAGGCCGATCTGGTGCCGTTCTTCAACTTCCTGCCCTGGGTGTTCCTGCTGCTGGTGCCGGCGATCACGATGCGCCTCTGGGCGGAGGAGCGGCGGCTCGGCACGATCGAGATGCTGCTCACCCTGCCGATCACGCGCAGCGAGGCGGTGGTCGGGAAATTCCTCGCCGCCTGGCTGTTCTGCGTGATCGCGCTGCTGCTCACCTTCCCGATGGTGGTGACGGTGAACATCCTCGGCCGGCCGGATAACGGCGTGATCGCGACGAGCTATCTCGGCGCGATATTGGTCGCCGGCGCGTTCCTCGCGATCGGCAGCGCGGTCTCCGCGAGCACGCGCAACCAGGTGATCGCCTTCGTGGTCGCGCTCGCGGTGTGCTTCGTCTTCGCCGCCGCGGGCTCCTCGATCGTCACCGATTTCCTGACCGCGAACGCGCCCGGGCTGGTCGATCTCGCGCGGCGCATCGGCGTGCTGGAACGCTTCCAGTCCTTCACCCGCGGCGTGATCCAGCTGCGCGACCTGATCTATTTCGCGAGCTTCATCGGGTTCTGGCTGTTCGTGAACGTCGCGGTCATCGAGCAGAGGAAAGCTGACTGATGCGGGTGGCCTTGTTCAAGTCGGCGCCGGCCCTCACCCCCACCCGGCCGCCCACGACAGTATGCTCGATTGGGCGGCCGGGTGGGGGTGAGGGCCGGCGCCGACTCAGCGCGGCGGAGACCGCTTGATGCGGGCGCGCGCATGGAGCTCGGTGATCGGCGTGATCGCGGTGGGCGCGATCCTGTTCGGCATCAACATGGCGGCGGATTCCCGGCTCGCCAACGTGCAGCTCGATCTCACGCAGGGCCGGCTCTACACGCTCTCCGCCGGCACGCGCTCGGTGCTTGCCGGGCTCAAGGAGCCGATCACGCTCCGCCTGTTCTACTCGCCGCAGCTCGGCGCGCAGCTCCCGGTCTATGGCGCCTATGCCGACCGGGTGCGCGAGATGCTGCGCCAGTATGCGGCGCTGGCTGGCGGCAAGCTTCGTCTCGAATTCGTCGATCCCGAGCCGTTCAGCGACACCGAGGATCAGGCGATGGCGCAGGGCATGCAGGGCGTGCCGCTCGATCAGGCGGGCGAGCCGGTCTATTTCGGCCTCGCCGGCAGCAACCTGCTCGATGACGACCGCAACATCCCGTTCTTCAAGCCGGAACGCGAGAGCTTCCTCGAATACGATCTCACCAAGCTGATCTACGAGCTGTCCAATCCCAAGCTGCCGGTGGTCGGCGTGATGAGCTCGCTGCCGCTCGACGGCGATCCGCGCATGATGATGATGACGCACGGCCAGGGCGGCGGGCAGCCCTGGGCGTCGATGCTGCAATTGCGGCAGAATTTCGCGGTGAAGACGGTGCCGCTGGACGCCCAGGCGATCGACCCCGACGTGCAGGTGCTGCTGGTCGCGCAGGCGCAGCATCTCACCGATCCGGCGCTCTATGCGATCGACCAGTTCGTGATGCGCGGCGGCCGGCTGATGGTGATGGTCGACCCCGACAGCGAGGCGGAGGCGTCGATCGCCGGGCCGGACGGCTCGCCGCAGACCGATGTCAGCAGCGATCTCGCCAAGCTGTTCGATGCCTGGGGCATCCAGTACGACCCGAACCAGGTGGTGGGCGATCTCGCCAACGCCTGGCGGGTGCGCGCCGGCAGCAGCGACCGCGACCAGGCGGTGGATTACGTCGCCTGGTTCAACATCCGCGGCCGCGGCATCTCGAAGACCGATCCGGCGACCGCCGATCTCTCGCAGGTGACGGTCGCCTCCGCCGGCGCGCTCGCGAAGAAGCCGGGCGCGGCCATCGATTTCACCCCGCTCCTGACGAGCAGCGACCAGTCGGAGCTGATCGCGTCGAACAAGACCCGGCTCAACCCCGACCCGTCCCGCATCCTGGCCGATTTCAAGCCGTCCGGCGGTCCGCGGGTGATCGCGGCGCGGGTGCGCGGCGTTCTGCATTCCGCCTTCCAGGGGCCGCCGGCGCTGCCGCAGGGCGTGACCCGCGCCGCCAACCTGCCCGCCTTCCGCGCGCAGACCGACGGGCCGGCCGATCTCGTCGTCGCGGCCGACAGCGACATCCTCGCCGACCGGTTCTGGGTGCAGACCGGCGATTTCTTCGGCAGCCAGGACCCGACGCCGTTCAGCGATAACGGCCCGTTCGTCGTCAATCTCGTCGGCACGCTCGCCGGCGGCGATGCGCTGATCGGGCTGCGCAGCCGCGGCACCAGCATCCGGCCGTTCACCCTGGTGGACGACATGCAGAACCGTGCCGAGGCGCAGTTCCACGCGACCGAGCAGCGCCTGCAATCGCATCTCGACGACGTGCAGAAGAAGTTGCAGGACCTGCGCACCAATACGGGCGGCGGCCAGGGTGCGGTGATCACGCCGGAGCAGCGCCAGGCGATCAGCGCGGCGAGCGACGACATCCTGCAGACGCGCCGCCAGCTCCGCCTCGTGCAGCTCGATCTGCGGCGCGACATCTCGCGCCTGTCGACGGAGATCCGGGTGCTCGATATCGGCGCGGTGCCGGTGCTGCTGGTGATCGCGGCGATCGGCATCGGGCTCGCGCGGTCGCGGGCCCGCTCGCGGGCCCGGGCGTGATCGCATGAAGCCGCGCACGCTCCTCGTCCTCGTCGTGCTCGCGATCGTGGTGCTCGCGGGCGGCTGGTATCTCGGGCCGGGCTCGGCGCCGCCGGTGCAGCAATCGCTCGGCAATGGCAGGCTCGCCTTCCCCGATCTCGCGCCGAAACTGCAGCAGGCGGCGGAGGTCACGCTGCAGCAGAAGGGCAAGACGCTCGTCATCCAAAAGCATGGCGATCTCTGGGGCGTTGCCGATCATGGCGGCTACCCGGTGGACCAGACCAAGCTGCGCGGCCTGCTCACCGGCCTGACCGAGCTCCGCCTGGTCGACCGGCGCACCGCCGACCCCTCGCAATTCGGCGCGCTCGGCCTCGATGATCCGGCGAAGCCCGACACCACCGGCCTGCTGCTGCGCGTGCTCGACGGGTCGGGCAAGCCGATCGTGGAGCTCGTGCTCGGCCATCGGCGGGTCCTGACCGGCGGCAACGTGCCCGAGGAGATCTATGTCCGCAGGCCGGGCGAGAACCAGTCCTGGCTCGCCCAGGGCGCGTTGGAGGCCGATGCCGACGCCTCGCTCTGGCTCGACCGCGACATCGCCAATATCGACGGCGGCAAGATTGCTTCCGCGCAAGTCACCGATGCGGGCCAGACGACACCCGGCCAGACGCTGAGCTTCGCCCGCCAGGGCGACAAATTCGCGCTGACCGCGCCCACCGACCATCCGCCGCTCGACGACTACAAGGTCGACGACGTCTCGCGCGCCTTTGAATACCTCACCTTCGACAATGTCCGCCCGGGCGCGCTGCCCGGCACCCCGGTCGGCACCGGCGTGTTCACCACCGCCGATGGCGAGGTGATCACCGCGACGGTCAACAAGGATGGCGCCACCGTCTGGGCCGCGTTCTCGGCGAGCGGCAAGGGCGATGCGGAAAAACTCGAGAGCCGGGTCAAGGGCTGGGCCTATCAGCTCGGAAGCTGGAAGCAGGCGGCGCTCGCGCCCTCGCTCGACGATCTGAAATCCGCGCCACCGAAACCCGCGCCCGCCGCGCCAACCTCCGGCGCGCCCGCCCCCGCCCCATGAGCGACACGGACCGGCGCGAATACCCGGGGCGCCCGCTCGTCGGCATCGGCATCGTCGTGCTGAAATCGGGCTCCGTGCTGCTGGTGCGGCGCGGCCGTCCGCCCTCGCTCGGCGAATGGGCGCTGCCCGGTGGCGCGCAGGAGCTGGGGGAGACCGCCGAACAGGCGGCGATCCGCGAGCTCAAGGAGGAAACCGGGATTACGCCCGGCAGGTTGGTGCTCGCCGCCAATGTCGACAGCATCCACCGGGATGCGGCGGGGCGGGTTCGCTACCACTACACGATCCTGGATTTCGCCGCCCCCTGGCGGGCCGGCGAGCCGCAGCCGGGCGGCGACGTGACCGAGGCGATCTGGGCGCCGCTGCATGCCCTGGCCGGCTACCGGCTCTGGAGCGAGGCGCATCGGGTGATCGGCCGCGCCGTCAGCCTGCTCTCGGCCGTTCCGCCCGCCGGGTGAACCGGCACCCGGGGATGCTCGTTCAGCGAGACGGGAGTCTGGGAGAATTCGCATGGAACGTCCGCTCGACATCGCTTTCCACAACTGCACGCCGTCCACGGCGATCGAGGCCGAGATCCGCGAGCAGATGGAGCGATTGGAGACGCGATACGGCCATCTGACCGGTTGCCGCGTCTCGGTCGAGAAGCAGCACCAGAAGCACCAGACCGGCAATCTGTTCGAGGTGCATGTCACCCTTTCGGTGCCCGGCCGCGATCTCGCGGTCTCGCGCGCGCCCCATCATGCGCGCGACAAAAACGCCCACCCCGATGCGCGGAGCGCGGTCCGGGATGCGTTCCGCGCGGCGGAGCGGCAATTGCAGGCCTGGAAAGGCAAGCAGCGGGAGGACACGAGCGGCCCGAACGGCTCAGCGCTCGCCGGCGAGGTCGCTCTGGTCCAGCCGGGGGAGGATCACGGTTTTATTCTCACCGGCGACGGCACGCAGCTCTATTTTCACCGCGACAGCGTGACCAACGGGAAGTTCGAGGATCTCGCGCCCGGCCGCTCGGTGCATTACGTGCTGGAGGAAAGCGGCGCCGGCCCGGTCGCCGCCAAGATCAGGATCGCCCTGCCAGACGATTAACCTGCCAAACGATTAAGGTGACAGACGATTAAGGTGACAGACGATTAAGGTGACAGCCTCTCCCAGCGCCCGCGCCTATTCCACGCCCCGGCCCGAGACTGCTGGCCCGACGGTTCGGAGCTGAAAAATTCAGCTCCGACGGCGGGAGCGGTGGGTCGAGCCGGAGGTGAGCGTCGCTGCGGCGCCGCCGCAGATCAGCCCGATCGCGGCGGGGATCAGCCAGACCGGCCGGAGAAGCACCGGCACCGCGGCATCGGCCCACATCCAATCCGGCATATGCGCCCGGAAAAATCCTTCGACCGCAGCGAGCGCGCCGCGGTCCATCGTCGCGAGCGCCTGCCCGAGCGGCATGTCGGGCGACATCAGCGAGGCCAGCGCGAAGGCGCCAACCAGCCAGATTGCAGCCAGAACCGTGAAGATCCGCGCAGCCATCACATGAAGAGCTTCTCGTTCGTTCTGCTGGTATAGAGCGGCGCCACGAATTCTGCATAGCCATTATAAATCTGGCTCGGCACGCGCTGGTCGGTGCCGAGCAGCCGCTCGGTCGCCTGGCTCCAGCGCGGATGCGGCACCGCCGGGTTCACATTCGCCCAGAACCCGTATTCGTCGGGACCGATCGCCTGCCAGAAAGTGGTCGGGCGCGTCGCGGAAAAGCTGATCCTGACCAGGGCCTTGGCGGATTTGAACCCGTATTTCCACGGCGTGACCAGCCGGATCGGGCCGCCATTCTGAGGTGGCAGCGGCTTGCCGTAGAGGCCGGTCGCGATGAAGGCAAGCTCGTTCCCCGCCTCGTCGATCGCCAGCCCTTCCGTGTAGGGCCAGGGATAGAAGGGCTCGTCGAGCCCCGGCATCGTCTTGCTGTCCTGGTCGGTGGTGAACACCACGTATTTCGCCGAGGATTTCGGCTGCGCGATCTTCAGCAGGTCGGCGAGCGGAAAGCCGGTCCAGGGCACCGTCATCGCCCATGCCTCGACGCAGCGATGGCGGTAGACCCGCTCGCTGATCTGCACCTGCTTGAGCAGATCCTCGATGGCGATCGTGCGCGGCGTCTCCACCTCGCCCTCGATCCGCACGGACCAGGGCGATTGCGGCAGTTTCTGCGCCTCCCGCCAGAGGTTCTTGTCCTCGCTGAACTCGTAATAGTTGTTGTAGGTCGTCGCGTCGTGCTCCGCGGTCAGCGCGCGGCCGGGCGGGTAATGCGGATCGGGCGCCAGAGCAGGCGCCGGATCGGCGGCCCGCGCGCGTCCGGCGCGCAGCAGCCCTGCCGCGGCCAGGGTGCCCGCCGCGCCGCCGAGCAAACGGCGCCGGCCGAGCGCCACCGCCTCCGGCGTCACCTCGCTCTCGGCGATTTCCCACCCGCGCTTTCTGGAAAGCAGCATCGCTGGCCTCATCCCGTCGTCTCACAAGCTCATACGACGATGCAGGGCCATCGGTTATTCCCCGCCGCAAAAAACACGCCGGATTGATCCCGCGGCCTCGGAGTGCGATTTTCCCGAAAACCCCGAACCAGGAGACGCCCCGGTGAATTTCAGCCGCTTTCCGCGCGTAAAATTGTGCCAAGCGCCGACGCCGCTCGAGTTCCTGCCGAACCTCACCAAGCACCTCGGCGGCCCGCAAATCTGGATGAAGCGCGACGACCTCACCGGCGCCGGGCTCGGCGGCAACAAGGTGCGCAAGCTCGAATTCCTGCTCGGCGAGGCGCGTGCCCAGGGGGCCGACCACATCGTGACGCAAGGGGCGGTGCAGTCGAACCACGTGCGGCAGACCGCCGCGATGGCCGCCAAGCTCGGCCTCCGCTGCACCGCCGTGCTGGAGCACCGCATCGACACCAACGACAATGATTATCTCAACAGCGGCAACGTGCTGCTCGACCGGCTGCTCGGCGCGACGATCGAGTTCCGCCCCGGCGGCACCGACATGCAGGCGGCGATCGACGAGGTGGGCGAAAAATTGCGCGGCTCCGGCGCGCGGTCCTATGTCATCCCGGGCGGCGGTTCCAACCGGGTGGGCGCGCTCGGTTACGCGGCGGTCGCAATGGAATTGCTCGGCCAGGCGAACGATCAGGGGCTCAAGATCGACCGGCTGGTGCACGCGACGGGAAGCGCCGGCACCCAGGCCGGTCTGGTCGCAGGCCTGACCGGGCTGAATGCCGGCATCCGCGTGCTCGGCATCGGCGTGCGCGCTCCCAAAGACCGGCAGGAGGCGAACGTGCACCGGCTTGCCGAGGAAACGGCCGATTATCTCGGCGTGAAGGGCGGCGTGCCCCGCGACAGCGTGGAGGCAAATTGCGACTATGTCGGCACCGGCTACGGCCACCCGACGCCGGGCATGACCGAGGCCGTCGCCATGCTCGCGCGCCATGAAGGCATCTTCCTCGACCCGGTCTATTCGGGGAAAGGAATGGCCGGGTTGATCGACCTGATCCGCAAGGGCGCCTTCACGAAGGACGAGATTGTGGTGTTCCTCCACACCGGCGGCGCGCCCGGCCTGTTCGGCTATCTCGACCATTTCCAGCACGCCTTGCCGAACTGACCGGTCCGCTGCCCGGATCGGTCGGCCGGGGTCTCGCCAGGAGCGCGGACGGCATGGCGGCGCTCTCGTCGCCTTGAGAGGGCTGAGACCGCTCACCCCGCGCGCGTGAGGCGCGCCGCCCGGCTCATCAGGCCGGGGAACAGGGCGCCGACCGTCACCAGGGCGCGCGGCGCGGCGCCGATCGCGCGCGACAGCAGGGCGGCCCGGCGGAATTGCGGACGCAGACGCCGGCGGAACGCCGCGTGGTAGGCCGCGGCCGGCTGCCCGTCGAGCAGCGCGGAGGCGGCCGCCTCCCCGCTCGCCAGGGCGATCGCCATGCCGTCCCCGCAGAAAGACGGAATCACGGCGAACTGGTCGCCGAGATGAAACACGCCCGTCTCCCGCGCCTGGCGCAGGTAGCCATAGGGCACGCCGGCGATCGCGAGCGGGCGCGGCCAGCACGGCTCGGCCCCGGCCAGCACAGTGCCGAGCGAAGGCGCGATGCTGGTGAGAACGTCCAGCAGCTCCTCGGTCCCGCGGGCGCGGATCAGCACCGGGTCGCAGGTCGCGAGACAAAGATTGGCGAAGCCGCCCGGCACCGGTTGCAGCCCGGCATAGCCCCCGGGAAGCAGATGCAGCCCGATCCGGCCGGCGGCGGCCGCCGCCGCCGCGGGCGCGAGGCGGAGATGCAGCTTCAACCCGGTCCAGCGCCGGCGCTGCGTCTCGCGCGCATGGCCGCGCAGCTCCCGCTTGCCGGTCGCGATCGCCACCTGCCGTGCCGCGATCCGGCCTTCGCCGGCATCGATCCAATCGGCCCCCGCACCGCGGACGATGACGCCCCGCCGCACCCGGACGCCGAGCGCCGCGGCGCGGAGGAGCAACGCCTCATCCATCACGTGGCGCGACAGGCTCGCGGCGGGAAACGGCAGCGGCGCGCCGGCGCGCCGGGCCCCCGCGAGGACCGCCATCCGGGTGATCGGGATGGCACCGAGCTTCGCGGGATCGACGCCGAGCCCGCCCAAGGCGGCGAGCGCCGAGGCGCTGAGGAATTCGCCGCAGACCTTGTCGTGCGCGCCTTCGCTCCGCTCCACCAGCAGCACGTCCCGTCCGGCCCGCGCCAGGCGGATGGCGAGCGCCGCGCCGGCCGGGCCGCCCCCCACCACCGCGCAATCATGCACGAAGGGTCTCGCCCTCCAGGCTCCAGCGGAACGGCAGGTGCCAGCGCAGCACCGCGTCCGACAGCCCGGCCTGCGCCGCCAGCGCGCGCAGCTCGGCCGCCGACCAGCCGCGGGCCACCGACGTGGGACCGTCGGCTCGCACGAAGCGGTGCATGCCGAGCAACGGCGTGCCGAGCCGCAGCCCCCAATAGGACAGGGCGTGGCGGTGCAGATCGTTCACCAGCCAGCCGCGCCGGGCCCGCCCCGCCATCCAGCGCAGGAGATGCACCGCGTCTTGCGTGTCGAGATGGTGCAGGAACAAGGCATTGATGATCAGATCGGCGTCGCAGCTCAGCGCCAGCGCATCCCCTACGATGTAGTCGATCGGCGCCTCCTCCGGCGTGCGCCCCCGCGCGATCGCGATGGTGTCCGGGTTGGTGTCCACCCCGAGCAGCCGCACCCGCCAGCCCTTCCCCCGCGCCTTGGCCCAGATCGCGCGCAGCATGTCGCCGCCGCCGCAGGCGATGTCGAGCACGCTGAGCGGGCTACCCGCCGGCAGCGCGGCAGTGACCCGCGCAAACCAGGCGAGCGTCGGGCGATAGCCGAGGGTGAGGCCGCTCAGCCGCTCCAGATCGGCGAGGCAGCGCGCGAGATCGGCCGGCTCGACCCGCTCGGTGTCCATCCGCTCCGGCACCAGGAGACGTCGGGCCGGGTCGAACCCCGCCACGATCACGCCGCCTTGCGGAACCGCGCGGCCTCGACCGAGACGCCGGGGCCGAAGGCCAGCAGGCAGCCCTCGCCGGCGGCGTCCTTGTCCGCCATCAGCCGCTGCAGCACGAACATCACGGTGGGCGAGGACATATTGCCGAAGCGGCGCAGCACCTCCCGCGAGGCGCGCAGGTCGACCGGCCCGGCGAGCGCGCGCTCCACCGCATCGAGGATCGAGCGGCCGCCGGGATGCACCGCCCAGAGCGCCACCTCCGCCTCCGGCAGATCGCCGAGAATGGCGCGCAGATTGGCATGCAGCGCCGATTGCACCGCCGCCGGCAGCGCCGCCGAGAGATGCATCAGGAAGCCGGCCTCGCCGATATTCCAGGTGATATGGCCTTCGGTGTCCGGCACCACCGCCGAGCTAAAGGCGCCGAGCTCGATCCCCTCTGGGTCCGCGCTCACCAGGCTGGCCGCACAGCCATCGGCGAAGATCAGATAGGAGAGCATCTCCTCGAGATCGACGGTCTCGCGGAAATGCAGGGTGCAGAGCTCCACGTTCACCACCAGAACCCGCGCCGCCGGGTCGCTCCTGACCGTGTGGCGGGCGAGGCGAAGCGCGTTGAGCGCGGCGGAGCAGCCCATGAAGCCCACCAGCGTGCGCTCCACCCCGGGCGGCAGGCCGAGCGCCATCGCGATCTGCAGATCGACGCTGGGCGCGGCGAACCCGGTGCAGGAGGAGATGATGAGATGGGTCGCGCCGCGCGCCCGCTCGAGGCCGAGATCGGCGATCGCGCGCATCGCCAGCGGCAGCGCCTGCTCGTCATAGACGCGCATCCGCCGCCGCGTGTCGGGAAACGCCCCCCGCGTGTAAAGGCCGCCCGCATCGATGCAATCGGCCCCCGGATGCGGGGCGAGCACCGAATAGCGATGGTCGATCCCCGCCCGCTCCCCCATCCGCCCGAACAGCCGCATCTTGCGGGAATCGTCGAGCAGACTAGGAGCGAAATCGAGGAATTTCGCGTGCATGTCGTGCGGTGGAACCGCCGTGCCGATCGCGTTCACAAACACTCGGGTCATGCGCCGCGCCGGATTCTGCCCGTCATCATCGTCATCCTCCCGGTTCGGGACGGACGCCGGGACCAGGCGCCTATTCCGCGACATTGCAACGCCGCGACGGGCCGGGCGGATCTAATCGAAGGGATAACGTATGCGTAGGGACGTCGATCGGGTGCACGGTCAGGGAGAAGCATGGTGATAGCCCCGCAGGACCATCCGCGCGGCGGCGCGGCGGCAGGGTTTTGAGGCGGCAGGGTTTAGGCCAGGGGCGCTGCCCCTATGCATCACTTGGGACCCCGCTAAGGGCAATCGCCCTTAGAACCCGATACGGCATTGCTTTAAACAGGCCGCGCCCGATGTGCTCCGGTGCTTGATGCCTTCGTGCGAAGCGCAATCAGACGCCAACGATCTCCCGCAACGGTGCCTCCCCTGCCCGAAGCGCCACCCGGGTTCTAGAACATTTTCACCTTCGGGGGGAGTCGGCGCCGGCCCTCGCCCCCGCCCGGCCCCCCCATCGGTAGTATACTTTCGTGGGAGGCCGGTGGAGCGAGGGCCGGCGCCGGCTTAACTGAAAATGCTCTGGGCTCGGGACCCTTTACCCGGCTTGGCGAGGCATGATTCTAAGCGGGTCGGAGGTGTCCGATGCCAAACCTGCTCCTGCTGTCCCGCGCTCAGATGCGCCGGATCGAGCCGTTCTTTCCGCGCTCAAGGCGCACCGCACGGCGGCCAGCCTGCTGCAAACGGGGCTGCTCCTCGCTGCATCGGACGCACCAAGGACGGCCTGAACTCAAAGCTGCACGCCGTCTGCGACGGGCACGGCCGTCCGGTCGTGCTGCTGCTCACCGAAGGGCAGATGAGCGGCCATAGGGGCGCCCCCTTGATCCTGCCCGCGCTGCCGTCCGCTCGCGAAATGCTCGCCGATCGCGGCTATGACAGCAACCAGTTCCGCGCCGAGTTGCTCCAGCGCGGCATCACCCCGTGCATCCCTTCGACACGCAGCCGCAAGCCCGCGCTGTCCTACGACAAAACGCTCTACCGCCAGCGCCCCCGCATCGAAAACATGTTCGGCCGCCTCAAGGACCGGCAGCGGATCGCAACCCGCTATCACCGGCGCGCGCACACCTTCTTCTGAGCCATCTGCCTCCCAGTTACCGCCACATTTCAGCTCGCGTAGCGAGGCCGGAGCCTAGCGCGATCTCGGCCTCGGCGACGACGCACCTTGCACGGGCCACCGCCTCTTTCGGACCGAAGCGCGCGATGCACTTCGCAGGAGTGCCTTTGCGCGGACGAAGTCGCCGGGCTGCGCCATCGCAATGCCGCGCAGCGCGAGCGCCGGCGCGTCGTCGCGCAATGCGACCCGCTTCAATGCGCCGAGGAGATCGCCCGTTGCGAGTGCCCGCGCCGCGGCGGTGATCAGCGAGTCCATCGAAATCCCGCCACACTTGTCACTCCCACCGCCCGATATGCCGGTGCCAAGCTGGCTCATGACCAACAACGAGCGATCGGCAGCGATGCGGTCGCATTTCAGTCGGAAGGCCCGGGAGCTCGTTCAATTCGGAGGTTGTACGACCATGACTAAATCGCCTAAGAACGAACGGAAAGGCGGACAGCGCGCCATGCACACGCCACCGATCGTTTCGCCGCAGGCGTGGGAGGCTGCGCGCCAGCAGTTGCTCATGAAGGAAAAGGCCCAGATGCGAGCCCATGACGCGCTGGCCGCCGAACGCCGGCGGATGCCGTGGATGGCCGTGGAGACCGTGTACGTGTTTGAGGGGCCGATGCGCACGGCGAGCCTGCTCGACCTGTTCGAAGGCCGGCGCCAACTGATCATATACCGCGCCTTCTTTGAACCCGGGGTGTTCGGCTGGCCCGAGCATGCCTGCCGCGGCGGCTCTCTTGGAGCCGATCAGGTTGCTCACCTCGCCCATCTGAACGTCCACGACACCAAACTCGTGTACGCCTCGCGCGCACCACAGGCGGACATCGCGCGCCTGAAGACGCGGATGGGCTGGGAGATGGCCTGGTACACCATCACGGACAGTTTCGACGCCGATTTCGGCGTGGATCAGTGGCACGGGCATAATGTGTTCTTCCGCGACGACGAGCGCGTGTTTCGCACCTACTTCATCAACAACCGCGGGGACGAGGCGATGGGGAGCACCTGGAGCTATCTCGACGCGACGCCGCTCGGCCGCCAGGAGACGTGGGAAGACTCGCCGGAGGGCTACCCCAAGAGCCCGCCCTACAAATGGTGTGGAATTGGCACGACAACTACGCCGCGGAGGCCTCGCCCGACCCGAAATGGGTCACGGTGTCGGACGCCGGAGAGGCCGCCTTGCGGAACCTCGACGCAGGCGCGACGGCATGACCGAGGCTTCGCGCCAACTCGACCGGCGGTGCGAGCCGTGATGACGAGGCCGCTGTGGCCGCGCTCGGCATAGCCAAATGGTTGTGCCTCGCGGCCGCGCCGACCTTCGCAATCATGGCGTTGATGACGGGTGCTCTCGGCGCGGGCCCGATGGACATGCTCTGCTGGCCGGGCATGACTCGCCGCTAAGCGGGATGGTCCCGATGTACATGCTGATGAGTGCCTTCCATTTGATGCCTTGGCTGAGGCTTATCTCCCGCCGACGAGCCCATCGGTCCTAGATCCGGTGTCCGCCAGATCGAGCGGTGGCAAACCTTCCTCGCCCGTGAACATTCTTGGGGGTGACGAGCGGCAACGCGTTCCCGCTCTTTCCTGAGAGCGCCGCATCGTGGGAACAATTGCGTGCCGAACGAGTAATGAATCGGGTTTGCGGCGCGCGTCAAGGCTTCGCGGCATTCTGAAGGCCAGGTGGATCACGCCATCCGATGCGGCAGCACCGCTGCGCAGGCTTTCGAGATCGTCGAGCGAACCTCGGTGCGCCTGAGCTCCCGCCGCAGATCCGCAGCGGCGTCCCAGGCACATACCGAGGTGGTGATCAGCATCCGCATGTCTCGTTCGATTGCCCGGTTCCTTCACATGGCCACGCACCCATTGCAGTCTGAACAATAGCCAATAGCGAGGCGCGCGTCGCACCATCCCGCGCCAACACTGACATGCCCTGAGTCACTGCCATGACCAGCCCTGAAAGCGCAGCGGCTTGTGTTCCCGATGGCAGCAGGTCTTCCGATATGTCCCGTTCAATCGATTGTTCAGGAAAGAGACAATTTCCAGCCTTCTCTCCGCGACCGCGAGCTGGACACCGGCTGAGGCAGGCGACCCGCTAGCCGTTGCGCTAGCCAAAAGACATCCCTTCGGCCGGTGTAGGCAATCGCAGCACCTGTCAGCAGCTCGTGGGCGGCCTGCCGGGATGTAGGTGCGCTATTGATCGCTCGACCCATCGCCTCCAAGTCGCCGGCATAGAGGCGCACCGCTTCCAGGAACAGTTGCTTCTTGTTCCCAAAGGCTGTGTACAGGCTGTGCGCACTCACGCCCATTGCCGTGGTAAGATCCACGATCGAGGTGGTTTCGTAACCGTAGCGCCAGAATGTCAGCATCGCCTTTTCGAGCGCCGCATCCCGGTCGAAAGATAGTGGCCGGCCTTTCTTCCGGCGCGATGCCGTTTCATTGAATTCCATATCGATCACTAGGAAAAGATTGAAACTCAAAGATAGATGCGAGAGTAGACATTCATAACGAACACCATGGAAGCTGCGAGCCCATGTCACTCAATGAATTTCGGACGCTGGGCCGCTCGGGCCTCGTCGTTAGCCCGCTTGCCTTGGGCACGATGACGTTCGGACCGGGCGCATGGGGGGCGGACGAAAATACGTCGCGGGCGATCTTCGATGCCTATCGGGCAGCCGGCGGCAACTTCATCGATACGGCGGACATCTATTCAGGTGGCACGAGCGAGGAATTGGTGGGACGATTCATCAAGCTTACCAAGTCGCGGGATGAAATCGTGCTCGCGACCAAGTTTGCGTTCAACGGCTCCGCCAGTCCGCTCGCGCCGACCCAGGCGGGCGGGAGCAATCCAAATGCCGGGGGGGCCGGGGCAAAGAACATCCACCGGGCGCTGAATGCATCCTTGAGGCGGCTCGAAACTGATTACATCGACATCTACTGGATGCATATCTGGGATGGCGTGACACCCGTCGAGGAAATCGTGCAGACGCTGGGCAACCTCGTGCGGTCAGGCAAAATCCGCTACTATGCCTTTTCCGACACGCCGGCATGGCTGGCGATGAAAGCTGCCACTATCGCTTTTGAACGGCGAAGCCCTGGCCCAATCGCCATGCAGGTCGAATATTCCCTCGTTGCGCGCGATGTCGAGAGCGAACATATTCCTGCGGCGAGAGAGGCCGGCATGGGTGTCATGCCCTGGAGCCCGCTGGCCGGCGGCTTCCTAACCGGCAAATACAATCGCGCGAATACGCGCGATACCGGCCGCTTAAGCGGCGCAAACCCATTCGGCAACTCCAAGTTCACCGACCAGAACTGGGACATTCTGGACGTATTGAAAACCGTCGCCGCCGAGGTCGATCGCCCTGCGGCGCAAGTTGCTCTCGCTTGGGCGGTTGCTCGCCCTGGCATAACCTCGACGATCATCGGCGCGAGCAAAGTGTCTCAGCTTGAAAGCAACATCGCCGCAACCGACTTCAAATTGAGCGTGGAACAGATGAACCGGCTGAATGCGGCAAGTGCGCCAACGCTGGGGTTCAGTGCGGGACTTACGGCACCGATTATCCGTCGTATGATTTTTGGAGGCCAGGAAGTAATCGGTTGGGCCGAGTAGGCAGGCTTCCCGCACGAGGGGGCAGCTTTCTGGAGGACACTGCGGTTAGGACAACGCCCAAGACCATCCGCGTGAGCAAAGGCGGTCTGGCAGCATCTCATTTCGAGAGCGGTTCGGAGTTCCGGGTCATCGAGCTTGGCCCGAAGCCCGATCCCCCATGCTCCATCGACTATTGCATGGTGCTGTTCGTCGAGTTGGAACTGATTCTTGATGGTAGAGGAACGATCGTGCTCCCGACCGGCAGCGTGGTCGTCCAGCGCGGCACCAGCCATGCGTGGCGAGGACAATGACCATGTGCGGAGCGGTTTGACGCTCCGGACAGCCTTGATGATCTGATTTTCCACGAAGAAGCTGTCCTGCCTCGCCGGCCCCGCAACGCGGCGAGGTGCTGGTCAAGGTTCGTGCCGTCGCGCTGAATTCCGCAACATCGCGTCGCTTCTCGGCCGATACGTCTGGGGCACCATGCCAGGTCTCATCCCGTGCAGCGACGCGGCCGGCGACGTGATCGGGGTCGGCGAGGACGTGTACGCCTGCAAAGTCGCCGATCGGGTGCACATTGTCCAAAGGGTATGCCGACGGAGAGTACGCCGACGACCTTGCTGAACCATGGTGGCGGGTTGGGGTTGAACACAAATGAGATGTGAGGAACTGGCTATGGCGATAAGGATCAACGGAACCGAGACCGACATGCCGGCTGACCCACGCGTGTCGCTGCTCGACCTACTGCGTGAGACGTTGCATCTCACCGGCACCAAGAAGGGCTGCAACCAGGGCGCCTGCGGCGCTTGCACCGTGCTGGTGGATGGCGAGCGCATCGTGTCCTGCCTGGCGCTGGCAGTGCAGTACGACGGGCGAAGCGTCACCACCATCGAAGGGCTGGCTGGCGAGGGCGGGCTGCACCCGTTGCAGCAGGCGTTCATCGAGCACGACGGCTTTCAGTGCGGCTACTGTACGCCCGGCCAGATCTGTTCGGCCGTCGGCATGGCGGCGGAGCTGGAGCGCGGTGTGCCGAGCGTGGTTACCGCCGATCTCTGCTCGGACACGATCGCTCTCACGCGCGAGGAGGTGAGCGAACGCATGAGCGGTAACCTGTGCCGTTGCGGCGCGCATAATGGGATCATCGCCGCGATTGCCGAGACCTACGCGGAGGCGGCGGAATGACCCCCTTCAGCTATGTACGGGCCAGTAACACCGCTGACGCGGTGCGGCTTGGCGGGATGGACCATGCGAAGTATCTCGGCGGCGGCACCAACCTGGTGGACCTCCTTCGCGAGACGATCGAGCAGCCGTCCACATTGGTCGACGTGACGGGCCTGTCCTCCACCATCGAGGAGCGCGAGGACGGGAGCCTGCTGATCGGCGCCGCCGCGCGAAATACGGCGCTGGCCGAGCACCGTGCGGTGCGCACCCGTTACCCGGTGCTCGCCCGCGCGATCCTGGCGGGCGCCTCGGCGCAGATCCGCAACATGGCGACAGTGGGCGGCAACATCCTGCAGCGCACCCGCTGCACCTACTTCTACGACGACGACGGGTCGCGCTGTAACAAGCGCAGTCCCGGCCAGGGCTGCGATGCGATAGACGGATTTAACCGCATTCACGCGATCCTCGGCGCTTCGGCCACCTGCGTGGCCACCCATCCATCCGACATGTGCGTGGCGCTGGCCACACTTGACGCCACAGTGCACGTGCAGGGTGCCGGGCGCACGCGGAGCTTGCCGCTGACCGAGCTGCATCGCCTGCCCGGCGGCCATCCCGACGTGGAGACGGAGCTGGAACCCGGCGAGCTGATCACTGCGGTCGAGCTGCCGGCGCTGCCGATGGCGGCACGCTCCACCTACCGCAAGGTGCGCGACCGGGCGAGCTACGCCTTCGCACTGGTCTCGGTGGCGGCCGTGCTGGAAGTGGAAGGAGGCACGGTCAAGGACGTCCGGCTGGCGCTCGGCGGCGTCGCGCACAAGCCCTGGCGCGCCCGTAAGGCGGAGGATGCGCTACGGGGCGGCCCGGCCAACGCGCACTCGTTCCGCGCCGCGGCCGAGGCGGAGCTCGCGGACGCCGCGCCGCTCCGCGACAACGGGTTCAAGGTCGAACTCGCGAAACGCACCCTCACCGCCGTTCTCGGCGATCTGGCTGGAGAAGCCGCATGAGCATAGTAGGAAACGCGAAGGCAGCCGCGCAGGGCGCCGCACAGGCCGTGATGAAGAAGGCCATCGAACTGGCACCGGATAGCTGGCTGCCCGGTGGCAAGCCCGATCCGCTGATCCGCAACAAGCACGGCCTGATCGGCGCGCCCATCTCGCGCATCGACGGCCCGCTCAAGGTTCAGGGCAAGGCGAAATTCGCGGCGGAGTTCCCGCTCGAGGGGATGGTCTACGCGGCGGTGGCATTTAGCACCGTGCCCAAGGGCCGCATCACCGCGCTCGACACCCGCGCGGCCGAGGCAGCCCCCGGCGTCGTCCTGGTCATGACCCACTGGAACGCGCCGCGGATGCAGAACATGCCGTTGTTCCTGACGTCCGAGAAGGCAGCGGGTGGCGATAACCTGCCGATCATGCAGGACGACCGCATCCATTGGAACGGCCAGCCGATCGCGGTGGTGCTGGCCGAGAGCCAGGAACAGGCCGACCATGCCAAATCCCTGCTCCGAGCGACCTACGATGAGGAGCCCGCCACCACCGCCTTCGCTGAGGCCAAGGCGCAGGGCACCGATCCAGGGATGTTCATGGGACAGCCCCTGAAAGCGGCGATCGGCGATGCGGAGGCGGCGCTGGCGGCCTCGCCCGTCTCGATTGACGCAAAGTACGCCACGCCACGCCACAACCATAACGCGATCGAGCCGCACGCGGCGACGCTGGCGTGGCAGGGCGACGAGCTGATGGTGCACGACGCTTCCCAGGCGGTCGCGCATACCGCCTGGTCGCTTGCCACCGTGTTCGGGCTGGACGAAAAGCAGGTCCGCGTCACCTCGCCCTACGTGGGCGGTGGCTTCGGATCCAAGACGCTTTGGCAGCATCAAGTGCTCGGCGCGGCGGCGGCCAAGCTCGCCGGCCGCCCGGTCCGCATCGCTCTGTCGCGCGAGGGCGTGTACCGTATGATCGGCGGCCGCACCCTCACCGAGCAGCGGATCGCGATCGGGGCCGAGGCGGACGGCCGCTTCAGCGCCATCATCCACACCGGCACAGTGGCGATGACGCGCCACAACGCTCTGCCCGAGCCGTTCATCCTGCCAGCGCGTGGCGCCTACGCCGCCGGCAGCTTCAAGCTCGACGTGGAAGTTGCCTACCTGGACATGCTCGCCAACACCTTCATGCGCGCGCCGGGCGAAGCGGTGGGCACGTTCGGCCTGGAGTGCGCGGTGGACGAGCTGGCCGCGAAGCTCGGCATGGACCCGGTCGAGCTGCGCATACGCAACGAGCCGGAGAAGGACCCGACCGAGGGAACGCCCTTCTCCTCCCGCAACGTCGTGGAGGCCTGGCGCACGGGCGCCGAGCGGTTCGAGTGGAACAAGCGTAACCCGGCGCCGGGCGCTGTTCGCAAGGGCGAGTGGCTCGTCGGCATGGGCTGCGCCACCGCGACCTACCCCTATTACCGCATGCCCGGCGGGGCGGCGCGCATCACCCTCACGAAGGACGGGCACGCCCGGGTGGAGGTCGCCGCGCACGAGATGGGCATGGGCACCGCCACCGCGCAGACCCAGGTCGCCGCCGAGCGGCTCGGGCTGGAGATGGACCAGGTCAGCTTCGGCTACGGTGACTCCATTATGCCCGGCACCGTGCTGGCCGGCGGCTCGCAGCAGACTGCCTCGATCGGCGCCGCCGTGATCGCGGCGCATCGCGCGCTGGTGACCCAACTGCTCAAGCTCGCGGGCAACAATTCGCCGCTTGCCGGGCTCAGCGCGGACGAGGTGGGAGGTCTGGACGGCGGCCTTGCCAAGCTGGACGAGCCGGGACGGCACGAGAGCTACACTTCCATTCTCGCCCGGGCGCGACGTAACGAAGTGGTGGTGGAGGCGGCCGCTCCCCCGCCGATGGAGACGCAGCACTGGTCGATGCACTCCTACGGCGCCATGTTTTGCGAGGCGCGCGTCAACGCCGTTACCGGCGAGACGCGAATCAGCCGCTTCCTAGGCTCGTTCGACTGCGGGCGCATCCTCAACGCCAAGACCGCGGCCAGCCAGTTCCGCGGCGGCATCATCATGGGCCTCGGCTTGGCGCTGATGGAGGAAACCCAGTTCGACGAGCGCCGCGGGCGCGTCATGAACCCAAGCCTGGCCGAATATCACGTTCCCGTGCATTTGGACGTGCCGGAGATCGACGTGATTTGGACCGACATCCCCGATCCGCACACGCCCATGGGCGCGCACGGCATCGGCGAAATCGGCATCACCGGCACCGGCGCAGCAGTTGCGAACGCCGTCTTCAACGCCACCGGCAAGCGCATCCGGGATCTGCCGCTGACGCTCGATAAGCTGATGTAGCGGCCAATTCACCCGGGTGACCGCGTCGGTTCCCCCGGGTGGCACCTCGATGAAACCCAACCAGGCGGTTGAAGGGGTCCAGTGTCCGCCCGTCGCTGCGCGCCTCATGACGGACCAGCCTCCGGCGCTGCCGTGTCCCCGGCGTCCTGCAATACATAAAGCTCGATCAAACCAGTCTCGAAGTTTCCCTATCTGCATCGGTTGCCTGGGCTTTGGAGAGCCGTCCCGTGGCTACCCTGCCTGGGCGCTCGGCGAGCAGGCCAGCCGCCCGCTGATCCGGCACGCGAGCGAGGAATTCTGGGCAGGGCGCTAAAGGATTTCACCAATCACGACAGTGTGGTCATCGCCCCGAGCTGCATAAACCCATGCGTCCTGGCCCGAACGCTGGAGGCTTGTCGCGCAAGGCGATCATGGTGGCGATCGTCACGCCGATCGCCTTTCGCATGAGCGGCCGGCGATCAACGCGCGGTTGGCCATCCGATCTCGCGTCGATGCACGATGCGTCCCCCAACCATACGGCCTCCATGGTCAGCGCGTCATTGTCGGGGCGCGTGTCCAACCGACGGCGTCCCGATGCTGCCCAGTATCAGCTTGGGGACGATCAGCCCGAAACCCATCGCGATCAGGATCAGGAAAGCGGTCATGCCGTCGGTCGCGGCGCCGCTCACCAGGCTGGCATCCGCCCGGTCGCCGAGACCGACGAGGGTGACCAGGGCGGCCGCCATCCGGAACAGGAACACCCCTGGAATAAGCGAAACCACGGCCGCAAAGGCGCAGCCGGCGAAGGGCAGATGCAGCCGATTGGCGATCGGCGTCATCAGGACGCCCACGGCCAGACAGGCGACGAACGCGCCGGTCTCCACATTCGCGCCAGCGAGCGTGATCAAGGTCCAACGGAGGGCGTGAGCAAGCATGCCGATGAGGATCGGAAAGGGCAGCATGCGCCAGGGCATCGAAAAGAACGTGCCATAGGCCGAGACCGCGACCCCCGCCGCGAGCACGTCCAGCGGCAGCGTGACCGGAACCGACGGTCCTGATCCGGGCAACGAGACGCCCCCGAGAGACAAGCCCAGGAGCAGGCCCGTGCAGATCATCAGGATCGACATCGAGGCATAGCCGATCCGCGCGGCGCCGATCGGCAATTGCGTGCGGGCGAGATCGAGCGTGCCATTCAGCAGATGCGGGCCGGGCACCAGCACCATGCAGGGGCAGAGCGCGATCAGGCTCGATGCCGCCCCCCAGGGCAGTCGCATGACGAGCGCGGCCAGCAGCCCGGCCAGCAGGGCGGCACCGAGAGGTTGCGCGAACGGGTTGTGGCTCTGCGTCGCCAGCCAGCGACGCAGCGCGGCGCCCCCACCGGCGCTCACCGCGATCAGGATCAACGGCACCGGGTGCGACTCGCCGAAGATGACCGCCAAGGCCGCAGCGCCCGCCGCCGCGAGCAGAATGAAACGCAGCGCGGCGATCGGCGGCAGCGCGGCGGTCGCGTCGAGCGCCGCCATCGCCGCCTGCCCGGTCATCCGGCCCGAGCTGAGCCGGTCGACCACGTCCATCGTCGCCGCCACCTTGCGCATGTCGACGCCGAGCGGCGTCGCCAGCACCACCTCGTTGCGTGAGGACTTGTCCCGCGGCCGGATCGTCACCTCGCCCCAACGCACCGACACGGTGGCGTCCGATCCGCCCAACTGCATGATCTGACGCACCGCCTCGGCGCTGCGCTGGCTCGTCTGGCCATTCGCCAGCAAGAGTTCTGCGACCCGCCGCGCCAGTGCGATGATGTCCGACCCGGCAACGGCCACCGTCATGCCCGGCCGCCGCTACGCGCTCGCCACGCCTGGCCGCACCATCTTGCTCGGATCGACGACGCGATCGAACTCCGCTTCGTCGACGAAACCGAGCTCCAACGCCGCCGCCTTCAAGGTGAGGTCGCGATCCATGGCGTGATGGGCTATCCTCGACGCCTTGTCGTAGCCGATCACCGGCGCAAGCGCGGTCACCAGCATCAGCGAGTTGGTGACGTATTCGGCGATTTTCTTGCGGTTCGGCTGCGTGCCTTCGATGAGGAACTTGCGGAAATTGTGGCAGCCATCGGTCAGCAAGGTGACGGAATGCATTACATTGTAGATCATCAGCGGCTTGTAGACGTTCATCTCGAGGTATCCGGCGGCGCCGCCGAAGCCGACCGCGACGTCATTCGCCATGACCTGCACCGCGAGCATGGTCAGCGCCTCGGCCTGTGTCGGGTTGACCTTGCCGGGCATGATCGAGGAGCCCGGTTCGTTTTCCGGGATCATCAGCTCGGCGAATCCCGCGCGCGGTCCGCAGGAAAGCAGCCGGATGTCGTTCGCGATTTTATAGAGCGAAACGGCGAGCGTGCGCAGCGTGGCCGAGAGCTGCACCAGCGCATCGTGGGCGCCCTGCACGGTGAACTTGTTGGGCGCGCTGACGAAGGGCAGCCCGGTCAATTTGGCGATCTCCGCGGCCGCGTCCTCGGCGAATCCCTCCGCCGCGTTGATGCCGGTGCCGACGGCGGTCCCGCCGAGCGCCAGATGGTAGATGCCGCCGAGCGCCGTCTCCAGCCGGCCGAGATTGTCATGCAGCATGCCCGCATAGCCCGACCATTCCTGACCGAGCGTCAGCGGCGTCGCATCCTGCATGTGCGTGCGGCCGATCTTGACGATGTCGTCCCATTCCGCCGCCTTGGCGGCGATCGCATCGTGCAGCTCCTTCACTGACGGGATCAACCGCTGCTTCACGCCGATGGCGGCGGCGATATACATGACGCTCGGGAAGCTGTCGTTCGAAGATTGCGACATGTTGACATGATCGTTGGGATGCACCGGCGCCTTGCTGCCGAGCGCCGTGCCCGCAAGCTGGCAGCAGCGGTTCGAGATCACCTCATTGACGTTCATGTTGAATTGCGTGCCGCTGCCGGTCATCCAGACATGCAGCGGAAACATGTCCGCATGCGCACCGCCCAGGATCTCGTCGCACGCCTTGACGATCAGCGCGTGGGTGTCGTCCTTCAGCCGGCCGCCGGCATGGTTCGCGTTCGCCGCCGCCTTCTTCAGCACAGCGTAGCCGGTGACCATTTCGGCCGGAATCAGATCCTTGCCGATGCTGAAATGCTCGAGGGAGCGCTGCGTCTGGGCGCCCCATAGACGGTCGGCCGGGACCTTGACCTCGCCCATGCTGTCGCTCTCGGTGCGGAATTCGGTCATCTGCTTCTCCTCGTCCGATCGAAGATGATCAGGCCTGCTTGATGGAGGGACGATAGACCGGCGCCCAGACTTGCGCCTCGAGACGCCAGGGTCGCGACCGCCGGCTCAGACCACTTTCGCTGCGCGCAGCCCGGCGATGGCCTTGGCGTCGAAGCCGAGCTCCCCCAAAATCGCGTCGGTGTTCTCTCCCAATTCGGGCGGATGGGAGACGATGCCGCTCGGCGTGCGGCTCAGCGACATCGGCTGGCCGACATATTTCCTCTCGGCGTTGCCGCCGCCATTGAGGCCGGCCGCAATGCCCAGATGCTCGACCTGACGATCGGCGAACACCTCGTCGATGCTGTTGATCGGGCCGCTCGGCACGCCCGCCTCGTTCAGCCGCGTGATCCAGCGGGCGCTGTCATCCTTTTCGGTCAAGGCCTCGATCGCCGCATGCAGCGCATCGCGGTTCCGGCTGCGGTCCTCGCCCGTTGCGAAGCGCGGATCATCGATCAGCCGCGGCGCCTCGATGGCGCGGGCGAAGCGTTCCCAGATGCGCTGGCCGGCGGCGGCCACGTTGATATGGCCGTCGCGCGTGCGGAACACGCCGGTCGGGATGCTGGTCGGATGGTTGTTGCCCGCCTGGCGCGGCACCTCGCCCGCCATCAGCCAGCGGGCGGCCTGGAAGTCGAGCATGAAGATCTGCGCCTGCAGCAGCGATGTCTGCACCCATTGGCCGCGCCCGCTGGTCTCGCGCTCGAGCAACGCCACCAGGATGCCCTGGGCGGCGAACAGCCCGGCGCAGAGATCGGCGATCGGGATGCCGACCCGCACCGGCCCCTGGCCCGGCAAGCCGGTGATCGACATCAGGCCGCCCATCCCCTGCGCGATCTGGTCGAAGCCCGGTCGGCCGGCGTAAGGTCCGTCCTGCCCGAAGCCCGAGATCGACGCATAGACAAGGCGCGGGTTGATCGCGGCCAGCGCCTCGTAATCGATGCCGAGCCGGTGTTTCACGTCGGGGCGGAAATTCTCGACCACCACATCGGCCCGCATGGCGAGCCGCTTTAGGATGGCGAGCCCCTCGGGATGCTTGAGGTCGAGCGTCATGCCCCGCTTGTTGCGGTGCAGGTTCTGGAAATCCGGCCCCTGCCGCGGACCGCCCATCGGGTCGCCGCCATCGCGATCCTCCGGCATCTCGATCTTGATGACATCGGCGCCCCAATCGGCGAGCTGGCGCACGCAGGTCGGCCCTGATCGCACGCGCGTGAGGTCGAGAACGGTGAAGCGCGCGAGCGCGGCAGAGGCGTGCGGCATGATTGTCCCTTCCCTTCCGGCGCCACTCACGCCGATTGTTGACAGCATACAGGTTGACAGAAGACACGCTCCCTTGTCACGGTTCCCCGATGGGATATCAGCACCCGAATGCGCTGGAGATCGTCCGGACGCGCTCGCTTGCTTCGCTCGTGGCCGATGAGGTCGAGCGCATGATCCTCACGGGCGAGATGCCGGCCGGGGAGCGGCTGAACGAGATGGCGCTCGCCGCCAGGCTGCGGGTCAGCCGGGGCCCGGTGCGCGAGGCGATCCGCGGCCTCGAGCGCGCCGGCCTCCTCGTCACCATCGTCAACCAGGGTTCCTACGTGCGCACGGTCAGCGAGGCGGAGGCGATCGACATCTACGGCGTCCGCGCAGCACTCGCCGGGCAGGCTTGCGCGCAGCTCGCCGGCCGGATCACACGGCCGGATCTCGCATCCCTGCGCGCCCTGGTGCGGCGCATGGCGGCGGCGCGGCGGGACGATGCGGCGGAATACTATGCGTGCAACCGCGCGTTCCACTCGGCGCTGCTCGGCGCCGCCGGGAATGCGCGGGCGGCCCGCATCGACGAGACGCTCGGCAACGAGCTTAATCTGTTTCGCATGCGTGCGCTGGTGGCGCCGGACCGCATGCGGGCGTCGAATGCGGAGCACGCGGCGATGCTGCGCGCCATCGCCGCTGGCGATGCGGCCGCGGCGCGGGGGGCGGGCGAGGCGCATATCGCGGGCGGCATGCGACGCTTTCTGGCGACGCGGCCCGGAGTTCAACAAACGCGACCGGAAGACCGGCGCTCAAAAGATGTGAATGGGAAGGAACGGCGACATGGCACTCACACGGCGGACGATCCTGCTGGCGACGGGCGGCGCGCTCGCGGCGGGCGCGGCTGAAGCGCAGGCGCCGGACGCGGCGCTGCAGGAGATCATCGCGGGTGCCAAGAAGGAAGGCCAGCTCACCTGGTATTCCGGCATTCTCGACCAGCCACTCTGCGACAAGGTCGGCGCGGCCTTCATCCAGAAATACCCGGGCGTGCGGGTCAACGCGATCAAGACCACCTCGCAGGTCGCGTTCCAGCGCCTGCTGCAGGATGCCAAGGCCGGCGCGCCGCAAGCGGATGTGTTCACCACCACCGATGCGAGCCACATGACCTATCTCATCGGCAAGGCCATGCTGGTGAAATACGTGCCGGAGGCCGCCTCCGGCCTGGTGAAATCGCTGCAGAATTTCTCGCCCGACGGCTACTACCAGGTGAGCTGGGTCGGCCTCGTCGGGCTGCTCTCCAACACCACGAAGGTCCCCGACGCCGACGCGCCGAAGGACTGGCCGGACTTCACCGACGCGAAGTGGAAGAACAAGCTCGCTTTCGGCAGCCCGAACTACAGCGGCCTCGTCGGCGTGTGGACCGTGGCGCTGCAGGACAAGTACGGCTGGGCCTATTTCGACAAGCTGAACAAGCTCAATCCACTGATCGGCCGCTCGGTGGACGATGCCGTCACCGTGCTGAATTCCGGCGAGCGCGTGGTCGCCGCCGGCAACCCGGCCACCGCGTTCCGCAGCGCCGCCAAGGGCAATCCGCTCGCCGTGCATTATCCGACCTCCGGCACCGTCTCGGTGCCCTCGCCCTCCGCCATCATCAAGGGCTCGCACAGTCCGAACGCGGCGAAGCTGTTCATGGAATTCCTGTGCGGGACCGAATATTCCACGATCCTGGCCGGTGCGTTCGAGCAGCCGCTGCGGCCCGAAGTACCGGCGCCGAAAGGCGCGAAGTCGCTCGCCGAGATCAACACGATCACGCCCAGCCTCGCCACGATCGAGAAGGAATTGCCCGGCGCGATGAGCCAATGGCGCGATACGTTCGGTTGAACCGCGCATGAGCGCCATCGCGCGTGCCACGGGCCGGGTGCGGCCCGCCTCCCTGGTCTGGCTGATCGCCATTCTCGCGCTGCTGTTCCTGGTCGCGAGCCCGGTTCTGCGCCTCGTCATCTCGAGCCTGCAATCGACGGATACCGGCGCCTTTACCTTCGGCAATTACGCGATCGCCTATGGCCGGCTGCGCGATTTCGAGGCGCTGGGTAACACGTTGCTCTACGCCGCCGAGGTCACGATCCTCTCCGCCATCCTCGCCGTGCCGATCGCCTGGGGAGTCGCGCGCACCGACATGCCGGGCAAGAGCTTCGTGCGGGCGATGATCCTCGGCGCCTTCATCACGCCGCCCTATCTCGGCGCGATCGGCTGGATCCTGCTCGCCGGGCCGAATGCCGGCTGGCTGAACCGCATCTGGGTAGCGGCGACCGGAAGCGCCGACGGGCTCGTCAATGTCTACAGTTTCGGCGGCCTCGTCTTCGTCACCGCGCTCTACGCCTTCCCCTATATCTTCGTCTTCACCGCCGATGCGCTGGAGCTCGTCTCCTCGGAGATGGAGGAGGCGGCGAATATCCTCGGCGCGGGCGGAATGCGCACCGTCTGGCGCATCACGCTGCCGCTGATGATGCCGGCGATCCTCGGCGGCGCGATCGTGGTGTTCCTCGATGCGGTGGCGCTGTTCGGGACCCCGGCGATCATCGCGCTGCCGGCGCGCATCAAGATCATGACCCTGCAGCTCATGCAGTTCTTCGAGTTCCCGGTCAGGGCGGAGGCGGCCGCGGCC
The DNA here is from genome assembly GCA_965276665.1 of Acetobacteraceae bacterium. Classification (GTDB taxonomy): domain Bacteria; phylum Pseudomonadota; class Alphaproteobacteria; order Acetobacterales; family Acetobacteraceae; genus CAWGJC01. Next base: position 4,565,866 of record OZ255620.1, on the reverse strand, counting down.
TACGCGATCCCGCTCGTGCTGATCACCGTCGCGCTGTTCGCCGTGCAGCGCCTGGTGCTCGGCCGGCGCGGCTATGTGGCGCTCACCGGGAAGGGCGGCAGCCGGCGGCTGATGCGCCTCGGCGCCTGGCGCTGGGCGATGTTCGGCTTCGCGCTGCTCGTGGTCTCGCTATCTGTTCTGCTACCCTATGCGGCGCTCGCACAGGCCGCCTTCAGCCGCGCCTGGGGTCAGGGCTTCTCGCTCGCCAATCTTACGCTCGGCAACTTCACCGCCCTGCTCGGCGAAGCGAATGCGCGGGCGACGATCCTGCACAGCTTCACCTATTCCGCCGCCACCGCCTGCGTCGCGGTCGCGCTGGCGCTGCTCGTCGCCTATATCGTGAGCCGGCGGCTGATGCCCGGCGGCGCGATCCTGACCGCGCTCAGCATGACGCCGCTGGTGATCCCCGGCATCGTGCTCGCGATCGGCTTCTACGCCGCCTGGGGGCCGCCGCCGCTCGCGCTCGCCGGCACCGCTTCCCTGCTGGTGCTCGGCTACACGGCGCGCTTCCTGCCGATCGCGTACATCAACTGCCTCGCCGGGCTGCGCTCGCTCAACCCGGAGATGGAGGAGGCGGTGCGCATCCTCGGCGGCGGCCAGTTGCTCGCGGTGACGCGCGTGGTCGTTCCGCTGCTGAAGAAGAGCCTCGCCGGCTCCTGGCTGCTCGTCTTCATCCCGGCGACGCGCGAGCTCAGCACCGCGATCTTCCTGGTGGGCGCGCACACGCGGGTGATCTCGGTGATGATGCTCGACCTCAGCGAGAACGGCAGTTTCGAGACGCTGGCGGCGCTGGGCTTCCTGCTGCTCGGCGCGACTATCGTCATCGTGCTCGCGGGGTATCGGATGATCGGGCGCGATTTCATGCTGAGGCGCTCATGAACGTCGCCGATCAGACCGTGCATTCGCGGCTTGCGATCCGCGGGTTGACCTGCGTGTTCGGCGGTTTCACCGCGGTCGATCGTCTCGATCTCGATATCGGGCCGGGCGAGTTCGTCTCGCTGCTCGGCCCGTCCGGCTGCGGCAAGACGACCACCTTGCGCATGATCGCCGGGTTCATCGAGCCGACCGGCGGGAACATCACGATGGATGGCCGGGTGATCTCGGCCCCCGGCGCCTCGCTGCCGCCCGAACGGCGGCAGATGTCGATGATCTTCCAGAGCTACGCGATCTGGCCGAACATGACGGTCGCGCAGAATGTCGGCTTCGGGCTCGGCCTCCGCCGCATGGGCAAGGAGGTGATCCGCGCCAAGGTCGGGCGCATCCTCGAGACGGTGCGGCTCGGCACGCTCGCCGAGCGCTATCCGGCGGAGCTCTCCGGCGGCCAGCAGCAGCGCGTGGCGCTGGCGCGCGCCATGGTGATCGAGCCGCGCGTGCTGCTGCTCGACGAGCCGCTCTCCAATCTCGACGCCAATCTGCGTGAGGAGATGCGGTTCGAAATCCGCCGGCTGCACGACGAATTTCATTTCACCACAGTCTATGTCACGCATGACCAGGGCGAGGCGATGGTGACCTCCGACCGCATCGCGGTGATGAATGCCGGCCGGATCGAGCAGATCGACGCGCCCTACGCGATCTACACAAGGCCGCGCACCCGCTTCGTCGCCGGGTTCATCGGACGGACGAATTTCCTCGAAGGCGTGTCCGACGGCGAGGTGGTCGTGTTCGACGGGTTCACGCTGCCGGCGCGGGCGCTCGGCGTCGCGGCCGGCCCGGCGCTGTTCTCGGTGCGGCCGCAGAGCATCACGCTGCACCGCGTGAAACCGGCGGGGGTGGAGTCCGCCCTGCTCGTGCAAGGACGGCTTGTCGAGCGGGCATTTCTCGGCGAGACATGGGATTACGTCGTCTCGCCGGCGGCCGGCGTGCTTCGCCTCAAGGTCGCGGCCCTGCCGTTCCAGGTGTTCGAGGCCGACGATGATGTATGGATGGAATTCGACCCGCGGCAGATGGCGCCGATCACCGCCTGACGCCGCCCGGCCAGGAGATGGAACGCATGGATCAAGCTCTCGTCGACCGCGATCTTCTCTACGAGGTGTCGGACGGTATCGGCCGCATCACGTTCAACCGCCCGCAGGCGCGCAACGCGCTGACGTTCGCGATGTACGAACGGTTGACCCAGATCTGCAAGGAAGCGGGTGAGGACAAGTCGATCCGCGTGCTGCTGCTCAGCGGCGCCGGCGACAAGGCGTTTGCCTCGGGCACCGACATCTCGCAATTTCGCGCGTTCAAATCGGCCGAGGACGCGCTCGAATACGAGAGCCGCATCGATCGCGTGCTCGGTGCGCTGGAGGCGTGCCCGGTGCCGACGATCGCCGCGATTTCGGGCGCCTGCGTGGGCGGTGGCGCTGGTATCGCGGCCTGCTGCGACCTCCGCATCGCCGCGGTCGGCGCGCGTTTCGGGTTCCCGGTGGCGCGCACGCTCGGCAACTGCCTGTCGATCTCCAACTACACGCGGCTCGTGGCCCTGCTCGGCCCCGCCAAGGTGAAGGAGATCGTGTTCACCGCAAGGCTGATCGAGACCGAGGAAGCCAAGGCGATCGGCCTGGTGAGCGAGGTGCTGCAGGATCGCGAATCCCTGCTGAAGCGCGGCGAGGAGCTGGCGAGGCTGGTCGCGAGCCACGCGCCGCTCACCTTGCGCGCGACGAAGGAGGCGGTCCGTCGCATCCGCGAGCGCATGATGCCGGAGGATAGCCGCGACCTCGTGCTGATGTGCTATATGAGCGAGGATTTCCGCGAGGGCATGGACGCGTTCCTGACCAAGCGGACGCCGGAATGGAAGGGCGTCTGACGCCGCTCAGCCAGGAAACGCGACCATCGAAGGGCTGCCGATCGGCACGTACTGGCCGGTGAAGCGGAGCGCGCCGGTCAGACGGTTCACGCGGAACACGGTGATCTGGTCGCTCCGCTGATTGCAGACGACCATCACATTGCCGGTCGGGTCGAGCGCGAAATTCCGCGGGTAGTCGCCGCGCGTCCATTCCTCGCCGAGCCAGCGCGCGCGGCCATTGTGATCAAGCCCGAAAATGCCGATCGTGTTGTGCAGCCGGTTGCCGACATAGAGAAAACGCGCATCCGGCGCCACCACCAGCTCGGAGGTGAAATTGGTGCCGGCGTATCTCGGCACCGTGGAGAGTTTCTGGCGCAAGGCGAGCGCGCCGGTCGGCGCGTCCCAGGAATAGACGACGAGCTCCGAGGCTTCCTCGTACAGATTGTAGAAAATGCGTCCGTTCGGGTGGAACGCGAAATGGCGTGGCCCGGCGCCGGCCGAGGCGGCCTGCACGAAGGGCGGGTCGCGCGGCGTGAGCTTTCCGCTCGCACCGTCGAACGTCCAGAGATAGGTGCGGTCGAGACCGAGATCGTTGGCGATCACGAAGCGCCCGGTCGGGTCGGCGGCGATCATGTGCGCGTGCGGGCCGTCGTGGTCGCTGATCGAGAAATTGCCCGGCGGCCCCTCGCTCGGACGGTGATCCCCCGGCGGCCCCTGATCCTGGTGCACGTCCACCGCCTCGCCGAGCGATCCGTCCGTCCGGACCGGCAGCACGGCGACGCTGCCCGAGCCGTAATTCGCCACGAAGACGAAGCGGCCGGAGGGATGCACGCTGGCATGCGGCGGCGACGTGCCGTGCGAGCTCACGGTGTTGAGCTGGCCCAGCGCGCCGGTCGCGCGGTCGATGCCGAACGCGGTGACAGAGCCGGTGCCGTCGGCGCCGGTGCCGTAGGTGGTGACCTCGTTCGTCGCATAGAGATGCGTGCGTGAGGGTGAGACCGCGAGCCAGGACGGGCTCGGGTTCGCGAAGACGGAGAGCGGGTGGAGAACGCCCGCGCCATCGAGGGAGAGCAGCGTGATGCCGGTGCCGTCGCCGGGCGGCCGGGAGGCGTCGGTATAGCTGCCGACATAGGCAAAGACGGTGCGCGACGACCCGCGGGACATCACCGGCATTGAAGCCGAGGCCGCCAGGAAGAGCCGCCGGCTAATCATGAGTGGGCCTGGAGCCCTTCCGCCCCACCCTGGTCCGCGGCGAACGCCCCTGAACGCGCCCGCAAAGGCAGAACAGATCGCAACAACGCCCTGGTGTACTCCGCCCGAGGCTCCTTCAGAACGGCAGCGGCCGGCCCCTCTTCCACCAGCACCCCCGTCCGCATCACCGCGACGCGCTCGCACAATAGTCGCACGACGGCGAGATTATGGGAGACGAAAAGATAGGCGAGGCCGAACCGCGCCCGCAGATCACGGAGCAACTCGATAATCTGCGCCTGCACCGAAACGTCAAGCGCCGAGGTCGGCTCGTCGAGGAGCAGCGCCCGCGGCCCGGGGGCCAGCGCGCGGGCGATGCAGATGCGCTGCTTCTGGCCGCCCGAGAGCTCGTGCGGATAGCGCCAGAGGAATTCCTCCCCCAGCCCGACATCGGCGAGCAGCGCGCCGACGCGGGCGCGGAGCGCGCTGCGCGAGAGGCCGCCGCGCAGGCGCAGCGGCTCGGAGACCGCGGAGAACACGGTCCAGCGCGGGTCGAGCGCCGCGTGCGGATTCTGGAACACGACCTGCGCGGCGTCGCGCAACCGACGGATGCCGGCGGCGGGCCAGGCGGTGATGTCGTCCCCCGCGCAGAGCACGCGCCCGGATTCCACGCGTTGCAGGCACAGCAGCGTGCGCAGCAGCGTCGTCTTGCCGCAGCCGGATTCGCCGACGAGGCCGAGCGCCTCGCCCGGCGCGAGGGCGAGCGACACGCCATCCACCGCCCGATGCGCGCCGAATGCGCAGACCACGTTCTCGGCGGCGAGCAGCGGCGTCATGCGGCGGCCACCGCATGGCAGGCGACGCGGTGGGTCTCGCCGGCCAGCACCGGTTTCTCGACCCGGCAGAGCGGCATCACCAGCGGGCAGCGCGGGTTGAAACGACAACCGGCGGGCGGGCGGCGCAGATTCGGGATGCTGCCGGGAATGCCGCGCGGCATGTGCTCCGGTCGCTCGAGATCGGGCACCGCTGCGAGCAGGCCGCGCGTATAGGGATGACGCGGCGCCTCGAACAGATCGGCGGCCGGCGCGTCCTCCACGATGGTGCCGGCATACATCACCACCACACGATGGCACACCGCGCCGATCACGCCGAGATCATGGCTGATCAGCAGCAAGGTCAGGTTCAGCCGCGCCACCAGATCGGCGATCAGCCGCAGCACCTGGCCCTGCACCGTGACATCGAGCGCCGTGGTCGGCTCGTCGGCGATCAGGAGACGCGGATTGCCGGCGAGCGCCGCCGCGATCAGCACGCGCTGACGCATGCCGCCCGACAGCGCATGCGGGTAGCGACCGAGCAGTTCCTGCGGCTCCGGCAGCCCCACCGATCCGAGCAATTCCACGCTGCGCGCCCGGACCGCAGCGGCGCCGAGCCGCGGCGCATGCGCGCGCAACACATCGGCGAGATGCTGGCCGATGGTGAAAACCGGATTGAGATAGGTCACCGGATCCTGGAACACCATGCCGATCGCAGCGCCGCGCAACCGGCGCAACGCCGAGCCGGGCATGGACAGCACGTCCTCGCCGTCGAACCGGATCACGCCGCCCAACACCCGCGCCGGCGGCGTCGGGTTGAGGCGAAGCACACTGCGCGCCAACACCGACTTGCCGCAGCCGGTCTCGCCGACAATGCCGACACTCTCCCCCTCGGTCACGCTGAGGCCGATACCGTCCAGCACCTCGACACACCCTTCGAATCCGTCAAAGGCGAGGCGATAGCCCTCGATGTCCAGCAGCGCCATCGGGGGAGTTTAGGATGCTGTAAGGAAGAAAGGCCAGGGGCTCTGCCCCTGGACCCCGCTAAGGGCCGTCGCCCTTAGAACCCGGGTATGGCGTTTTGCGTGCGGCACCATAGCCGGGTGTTGTGATCAGATGTTTGATGCGCTTCGCGCGGAGCGCCATCGCCATCCCGGGACGACGCAAGCGCCGCAACACGGTTCTAAAGGCAACGGTCCTTAGCGGGGTCCAGGGGCAGAGCCCCTGGCCTTCAATCTACCTCGAATCGCCGCGTCATGAAGAACCGCGTATGCCCGGCCGGGTAGTCGGGGAGAGACCCGAAGACGTGGTAGCCAAGTTTTTCGTAGAAGCCGCGCGCCTGCCAGTCGGAGGTTTGCAGCCAGGCGCCGCGGCAGCCGCGGCGATAACCTTCCGTTTCGGCGATCCGGAACAATTTCGTGCCGAGTCCCGCACCCCGGAGCTCGGGCGGCAGGGCCACCAGTTCCAGGACCAGCATTTCGCGCCGCGTGCGGCAGCAAAGGCCGCCCAGGGGTTTGCCGGTCGCCGGATCGCGCACCAGCACCGCGAATTCCCCGCGCGTCTGGTCGTCGGGGACGAAATCCTCGTTGTAGCTGGCGATCAATCCGCTGACGGTCTCGCGGGCCTCCGGCGTGACCTCGGGCTCCACGGCGATCTCGAACGCCTTGTTCGCGGCGCGGCTCACATTCCGAGCGCCCGGCGGTAGACGTCGAGCAGGCCTTCCTGCTCTTCCACGTCCTTGGGTTCCTGCTGGCGGATGCGGATGAGCTGGCGGAGCACTTTCACGTCGAAACCGGCCGATTTCGCTTCGGCGTAGATGTCGCGGATATCGGAGCCGAGGGATTTCCGCTCCTCCTCCAGCCGCTCGATCCGGTCGACGAGGCTGCGCAGCCGGTCGGCCGCGACCCCGCCCACGTTCGGCGCTTCCTCGGTGATGTCCTGCCTTGCGGCCGCGCCCAGTGCCATCGTGCCTCCGACTTCTCTCCGGGGCGGCGGGCTTAGCGGGGCGACGGCCTCAGCGCAACCGGGAGCGCCTCGCTCAACGGGTGCCCTTGGCGAACACGGTCTGCTGCTCGGGGCTGGCGGGCTTCTGGTGCAGGGACTGCCATTCCTTGTAGGGCATGCCGTAGACGATTTCCCGCGCCTCCGGGTCGGCGAGGCCGATGCCGCGCTGCTCGGCCGCCTCGCGGTACCACCGGCTCAGGCAGTTGCGGCAGAAGCCGGCGAGGTTCATCAGGTCGATATTCTGCACGTCCGTCCGCTCGCGCAGATGGGCGACGAGGCTACGGAAGGCGGCGGCTTCCAGCTCGGTGCGGGTGGCGGGATCGATGTCGGATGCGGGCATGCGGGCTCCTCCTTGCCGGCCTGACATGGCGTCGGTGGCGGCGCTAATCCATACTGGGCTCGAACGTCCTTACGAGGGGAAACGGCTTGGGATGGGATGACGAGCGGGCGCGGAAAACCCTGCGCACGCTGTTCGAGACCGCGATCGCCGCCGCCGACCCGCGTGGCGTGCTGGCCGCTCATCTGCCGCCCCGGCCCGCCGGACGTTGCGTGGTGGTGGGGGCGGGGAAGTCAGCGGCGCTGATGGCGGCGGCGCTGGAGGCCGCCTGGCCAGACGTGCCGCTCTCGGGCGTTGTCGTCACCCGCTACGAGCATGCGGTGCCGACGCAGCGCGTCACCGTGCTGGAGGCCTCGCATCCGGTGCCGGACGCGAACAGTGAGGCGGCGGCGGCGCGCATTCTCGGCGCGGTGCGCGGCCTGGGGCCGGACGATCTCGTGATCGCGCTGATCTCGGGCGGCGCCTCCGCGCTGCTGGCGCTGCCGGCGCCAGGATTAAGCCTCGCCGACAAGCAGGCGGTGAACCGGGCGCTGCTCGCCTCGGGTGCCACGATCCACGAGATGAACGCGCTGCGGAAACACCTCTCCGCGATCAAGGGCGGCAGGCTCGCCGCCGCCGCGCGTCCGGCGCGACTGGTCACGCTGGCGATCAGCGACGTGCCGGGGGACGAGGCGGCGGTGATCGGCAGCGGCCCGACCGTGCCGGACCCGAGCACGCTCGATGACGTGCGCGCGCTGATCGCCCGCACCGGCATCACCCTGCCGCCGGCGGTGGCCGCGCATCTTGCCCGCGGCGAGGAGACGCCGAAACCCGGCGAGATCGCCGCCGATTTCCGCCTGATCGCCGCCCCGCAGATGGCGTTGGAGGCCGCCGCACGACAGGCGCGCACGCTCGGCCTCGCGCCGCTCATCCTCGGCGACGCGATCGAGGGGGAAAGCCGCGAGCTCGGCATCGTCATGGCCGGGATGGCGCGCGCCGCGCGCCGCCATGGCCAGCCGGTGCAGGCGCCCTGCGTGCTGCTCTCCGGCGGCGAGACGACCGTGACGATCGGCCAGGGACCGGCCGGACGCGGCGGCCGCAACACCGAGTTCCTGCTCGGGCTGGCGGTGGCGCTGAAGGGCGAGGCCGGCGTCCACGCCGTCGCCGGCGACACGGACGGCATCGACGGCACCGAGGATGCCGCCGGCGCGCTGGTCTCGCCCAGCACGCTCGCCCGCGCTCGCGCCGCCGGCCTCGACCCGCGCGCGGTGCTGGACGGGCATGACAGCTACCGCCTGTTCGACGCTATCGGCGATCTGATCCGCACCGGACCGACCTTGACCAACGTGAACGATTTCCGCGCGATCCTGATCGCCTGATCCGAAGGACGAACCGCCGCATGCCGACACGTTCCCCGATGCGCCGCCGCCGCCGCACCAAGATCCTAGCCACCATCGGGCCGTCCAGCACGACCAAGGAGGTGCTGAGCCGGCTGTTCCTCGCGGGCGCGGACGTGTTCCGCCTCAATTTCTCGCACGGCACGCATGAGGAGCACGCCGCCCGCATCAAGCTGATCCGCGAGATCGAGGCGGAGACCGGCCGGCCGATCGGCATCCTCGCCGACGTGCAGGGGCCGAAGCTGCGGGTCGGCCGGTTCGGCGGCGGCCGCGTGCACCTGCAGACCGGGCAAAGCTTCCGCCTCGACCTCAATCCGAGCCCGGGCGATGCGCGGCGCGTGCAGCTGCCGCATCCCGAGATCATCTCCGCCGCGGCGATCGGGACCTCCCTGCTGCTTGATGACGGCAAGCTCCGCCTCCGCGTCTCGCGCAAGCGGGAGGATCATCTCGAGACCGAGATCGTGGTCGGCGGCCCGCTCTCCGACCGCAAGGGCGTCAACGTGCCGGACATGGTGCTGCCGATCCCGGCGCTCACCGAGAAGGATCGCGTGGACATGGCGTTCGCGCTCGATCACGGCGTCGATTACATCGGGCTATCCTTCGTGCAGCGCCCCGAGGACGTGGTGGAGGCGCGCGCGCTCGCCGGCGGCCGCGCCTGGATCATGACCAAGATGGAGAAGCCGCAGGCGCTCGAGAACCTCGACGCGATCCTCGCGCTCTCGGATGCGGTGATGGTGGCGCGCGGCGATCTCGGCGTGGAATTGCCGCCCGAGGAGGTGCCGCTCGCGCAGAAGCGCATCGTCCGCGCCGCCCGTGCGCTCGGCCGCCCGGTGGTGGTCGCGACGCAGATGCTCGAGAGCATGATCAGCGCCCCCGCGCCGACCCGCGCCGAGGCCTCGGACGTGGCGACCGCGGTGTTCGACGGCGCGGATGCGGTGATGCTGTCGGCCGAGACCGCCGCCGGGCAATACCCCTACGAGGCGGTCAACATCATGGACCGCATCGTGGCGCGGGTGGAGCAGGATCCGGGCTGGCGCGAGATCATCGAGGCGAGCCGGCCGCGTCCCGAACACTCCGCCGCCGACGCCATCGCCGCCGCGGCGCGCCAGATCGGCCAGACGATCGGCGCCAAGGCGATCGCCGCCTTCACCAATTCCGGCAGCACCGCGCTTCGCATCGCGCGCGAGCGGCCGGAGAGCGCGGTGCTCGCGCTGACGCCGGACCCGCTCACCGCGCGCCGCCTCGCCGTCGCCTGGGGCGTGCACGCGGTGCTGGTGCCGGAGGTGCATTCGATGACCGAAGCGGTCGCGAAGGCGGTCCGCGCGGCGCATCACGAGGGTTTCGCCGCGCATGGCGATGAAGTGGTGATCGCGGCCGGCGTGCCGTTCGGCAAATCCGGCACCACCAACGCGCTGCGGGTGGCCGAGGCGCGGTGACGAGGGCCGCCGCGGTGGCTCAGGCGGTCTGGGTTTGCGGTACCGCGACCGCCAACTCGGTCAGCGCCGTGCACAGCTCGGCAAAAACCGGGTCCCAGGCGCCGGGCAGCGGCTGGCGGAACAGGCGCATGCTCGGATACCAGGGCGTGTCCGCCTGATCGATCATCCAGCGCCAATCGGCCGGGCGCGGCATCATCACCCAGATCGGCACGCCGAGCGCGCCGGCGAGATGCGCGACCGCGCTGTCGATGCTGATGACGAGATCGAGGTTGCGGATCACCGCGGCGGTCTCGGCGAAATCGGTGAGTTCGGCCGCGAGATCGGGGATGCGCGACCGCTCGGCGAGCAGCGCCTTGTCCGTTTCCGGCACCGGGATCTGCAGCGAGACGAGATGCACGCCCGGGATCTCGCCAAGCGGCAGCAAGCGAATGAGCGGGATCGAACGGCGGCGGTCATTCGGATGGGTGGGCCGGCCCGCCCAGACGATGCCGACTCGCATTCCGCCCGCGGGCAGGCGCTCGGCCAAGCGGGCGCGCCAGATCGCGACGCGCTCCGGCTCGGCAGCGACATAGGGAACGCCGCCCGGGATGCGGTCGAGCTCGGTGCCGAACACGAAAGGCAGGCTCGACAGCAGGCACCAGGTGCTGAACCCCGGCATGTCCTGCCAGCGCTGGAAGCAGCGGCCGACCCCCTCGACGCGCGCGAACAGCGAGATCAGCTCGGGCGAGGAGGCGAGCAGCACCTCGTCGCAGAGCGGCGCCACCATCCGCACGTAGCGGACGAATTGCAGCGCGTCGCCGAATCCCTGATCGGCGATCAGCAGGATGCGCCCCGCCGGCACCCGCATGCCGTTCCACACCGGCGCCCGGATGCCGGGCAGCCGGCCTTTCGCCATCTCCAGCCGGTTGCGCCATTCGTATTCGATCCAGCCCGGCCGCATCTCGCCGCGCGCCAGCAGGATCTGCCCGACCGCGAGATGCGATTCCGGGTCGTCCGGCTGCCGCGCGAGGGCGGCGAGGAAGAAGGTGAGCGCCAGCGTGTCGTCGCCGCTGTCCTGATAGGCGCGGCCGAGATTGAACAGATGGCGCGCATTGTCGCCCTGCATGCGCACCGCGATGCGGCCGGCGGCGATCGCCTCGTCGAGCCGGTGGACGATGCGGTAGAGGGCGCAGAGCGCATCCTGCCAGGACGGCGCGTTGGGGCGCGCCGCGACCGCGCGCTCCAGCAGCGCGATCGCCGGCTCGACCTCGCCCTGCTGCGCCTTGATGCCGCCGAGCAGGCCGAGCGCGCCCGGCAGGTCGGGCTGCTCGCTAAGCACACTCTCGCAAAGCGCGGCCGCCTCGTCGAACTTCTTCTCCCGCCCCGCCGCCTCGGCCCGCTTCAAGATGGCCAGCCACTCGGGCTCCGCTTCCGCGCCGTTCATCCCGCCTCCACGCCGCCGGTCCGCCGATGCGCGGCCGCGAGGATGGTGGCAAAACCGGCGGACGCCGTCGAGGCGGCGCCGTCGAGGCATCTCAGCCAGAGCGGGGCGGGCACAGCGGGAGCGTGGCACATGACGCAAAAGCCGGAGATTTTCGTCACCGACGCGCCGGACGCGGAGGCCGAGGCGGCGATCGAAGATGGGCTGACCGGATACAATATGGTGAAGGCCGGCTTCGCCAACTCCCGGCCGCTCGCGGTGCTCATTCGGGATCCGTCGAGCGGCAAGGTCGCCGGCGGCCTGCTCGGCCGCACGACCTACGGGCTGCTGTTCATCGACCTCGTCTTCTTGCCGGACTGGGCGCGCGGACGCGGCGTAGGCGGTCGCATGCTCGGCGCGGCGGAGCGGGAGGCGGTGACGCGCGGCTGCACCAGCGCGATGCTGGTGACGATCACCTTCCAGGCACCGGGTTTTTACGCCCGGCACGGGTATCAGGAACTCGGCCGGATCCCTTGCGACCCGCCGGGCCATACCCGCGTCTGCATGACGAAGCGGCTGACCACCGCTCCGGCTTCTGCCGCCTGACTGGCTCGGCTAGAAGGCGGGGGCAGGCAGGGGGTCGGTATGGCGGAAGCGGAAGACAGGGCGGCCAGGGATTTTCGGACGGCAGGATTGCCGCAACCAGGATTGCCGCACGCGGGATTGCCACACAGCGTGGCGCTGGAACTCGCGTCTAACCTGCGGGATCTCGGCGGCTATGCCACCGCGGCGGGGCGGCGAATCCGGTCCGGCCTGCTCTACCGGTCGGCGGCGCTGCCGAGACTGTCGGAGGCGGACCGCGCGATCATCGCCGGGCTCGGCCTCCGCACGGTCTGCGACTTCCGCGGCGAACGCGAGCGCGCGGCTGTGCCGATCATGATCCCGGGCGCCCAGTCGGTTTCCCTCCCGGTCGAGCCGATCGTCGGCGCCGGCTTGCGGGACATCATGGAGACGCGCGAGGCCACGGGCGCCGATCTGATGTCCCTGCTGCGCGGGGCCTATGAGGATTACGCGATCGGCTGCCACGCGCAGTTCGGCCGGCTGTTCGCCCGCGTGCTGGCGCCAGGCGCGCTGCCGCTGATGTTCCATTGCTCCGCCGGCAAGGACCGCACCGGCTTCGCCACCGCCCTGCTGATGACGGCGCTCGGCGTCGATGCGGCCACAATCATGGACGATTACCTTGCCACCAACCGGCTCTGGCGGCGCGACACCGTGCCCTCCCGCGACTTCGCGCCCGACCTCAAGCAGATCCTGCTCGGCGCGCATGCCGAGCTGCTCGAGGCCGCCTTCGCCGCGATCCGGCGGGAGTACGGCACCGTCGACGCCTATTTCGAAACGGCGCTCGGGCTCGACCGGTCGGCACGCGGGCGGCTGCGCGATCTGCTGCTGGAACCGGGCGCCGCGTGACGCTGAACCATGCGAAGACCCGAAACACTCGGGTTACACTGGGCGGCGAAACCCTCGGCAACGGCTTGTCGGCGCCAAGCGTTGCCGCTATTGGCCGCGATGCGACAGGTATGGCCGACGCACTCACAAATCCGTGAGGTGATCGGCCGAATGAGCTTGCAGGGCGGTTCCGGGGAGGCTTTACGATGGAGCGGAGAGGCCGGGCAGCCCCGCCCCCCTGCGTACGTGTCCCACCGGCGGCATTTCAGCGGAGCTGAGCGACGTGTTCGATATTTCCGTCGCCGATCTGCTGGATACGGCCGGACGCCATCCGGCGATCCAGGCCGGCGCCATCGTGCTCGGCACCTTTATTCTGGAGGATGCCGCAACCGTGCTGGCGGCGATGGAGGTCGAGACCAACAAGGTCACCCTCGCCCTTGCGCTAGCCTCCCTCTATGTCGGCATCGTGCTCGGCGATTTCGGCCTGTATGGGCTCGGCCGGCTGGCCGCGCTGTTTCCCTGGGCGAATCGCTGGATTCCGGCGCAGAAGGCGGCGAAAGGCCGTGCCTGGGTGGAGGCCCATGTGTTCAGGGTGGTGTTCGTCAGCCGCTTCCTGCCGGGCGCCCGGCTGCCGACCTACACGACCTGCGGCTTTCTGAATGCCAATTTCACCCGCTTCGCGCTGGCCGCGGTGGTGGCGACGCTGATCTGGACCTCGCTGCTGTTCGGCGTCTCCCTGCATATCGGCCGGGCGCTCGCCGATCATCTCGGCGCCTGGCGCTGGGCCGGCGCGGTGGGATTTGCCGCCACCATCGTCATCATGGGCCGGCTCGCCGCCCGCCTGCAGGAGGAAGTCGGCCGATGAGCGACACCACGCTGCGCGGCCTCGCCACCTCCGCCGATGCCGGCCGCGTGATCTCGCCCTTCGAATTCTGGCCGGACTGGCTGTTCTACACCCCGGTGGTGCTCTACTGGATGGCGCTCGGCCTCCGCTACGGCAATTTCAGCCTGCCGAGCTCGGCCAATCCCGGCATCACGATGGGCGGGCTCTGCGGCGAGAGCAAAAGCGAGATCCTCGACCTGGTGCACGGACCCGGGCGGGACTGGGTGGCGCCCTACGTGAAGTTCGATACCGGGGAGCGGGTAAGTCCGGCGGATTTCGCCGCCGCCGAGGCCGCCCGCATGGCCGGCGGCCTGGATTATCCGCTGGTTCTGAAGCCCGATATTGGCTGCAACGGCGCCGGCGTGCGATTTCTCCCGGATGCCGTGGCGCTGGAGCGCGCGCTGCCAGACTACCCGCGCGGCGTGCGCTTGCTGCTCCAGCGTTTCGTGCCGTACGAAGGCGAGGCCGGCATCTTCTATGTCCGGCATCCGGGCGAGGCGCGCGGCCGGCTTACCTCCCTCACCCTGAAGATCGCGCCTTCGGTGGTGGGCGATGGGCGCTCGAGCTTGCGCGAGCTGATCCTCGCCGACCCGCGCGCCGGGAAGGTGCCGCAGCTCTATCTGCCGCGCCTCGCGGCCCGGCTCGACGAGGTGCCGCCCACCGGCGAGCCGGTGCGACTCGTGTTCAGCGGCAATCACTGCAAGGGCTCGATCTTCCGCGACGGCCGGGCCGAGATCACCAAGGCGCTCGCCGACCGGGTGGAAGGGATCGCGCGCTCGATGCCGGATTTCCATTTCGGCCGCCTCGACGTGCGCTTCGCCTCGCTGGCGGAGCTGCACAAGGGCGAGGGTTTCGTGCTCATCGAGGCGAACGGCGTGGGCTCCGAGGCGACGCATATCTGGGACCCGGATTGCTCGTTGCGCGAGGCGTATCGCGCGCAGTTCTGGCACTACGGCGCCGCTTTCCGCATCGGCCGGGAGATGCGCGCGCGCGGCCATCGTCCGCATGGCGTGTTCGCGATGCTGCGCTTGTGGCGGCTGCAGAAACGCCTGATGGCCGCCTATCCCATGAACGATTGATGCGGCGGTTCAGCGGGCTGCTCATGTGGCTGATCCTGGTCGGCGGCCTGGTCGGGGTCAGCATCTACGTGATGACCGACAAGCATCCGAAACGTCTCGGCGACGGGCTGGCCAGCGCCAGCAACGAGGAGATGCAGCATCAGCCCTGCCTCGGCCACGCGCCGGACGACGCCTACACCTTCTACCTGGGCGACGCGGCGGTGTGGTTCCGCGATCTGCCGCACACGGTGGTTTCGATGGGCGGCGCGCCGCTTTTGGTGGTGAAGCGCGCCGCGAACGACGCCATTGCGGTCGAGCTCGCCCTCGATGACGGAAGCCGGCAGCTCGGCCGGCTCGACGGCGTCACCCTTGCCAGCAACCCGGGCGGCCTGCGCATCGCCCGCCCGAACGGTAGCGAGCTGCAGATCTTCGCCGCCGACGGATCGCTGATCGCCCAACTCGACCGCACAGCGCCGCGCGCGCTGCGGCTGACCGGACATCTGACCTTCGGCGGCCAGGATTTCGTTCTCGGTCAGGATAATTTCGTGCAGAACGGCGATCCGCGCGGCGCCGTATGCCTGGGCGGTGACAAGTCGGTGGATTTCGCATTGTGAGCACGCTTCAAGCCATCATCATCGCCATCCTGCAGGGCGCGACCGAGCTGTTTCCGGTCAGCTCCCTCGGGCATGCCGTCTTGCTGCCGGCGCTTCTGCGCTGGCCGATCGACCAGGATGCGCCTGCCTTCCTGCCTTTCCTGGTGATGCTGCATGTCGGCACCGCCGCGGCGCTGCTGCTGTTTTTCTGGCGGGACTGGTTCACGATCATCTGGGGCACGCTCGGCCTGACCGACGCTCGTCAGGCGCGGGAGAGCCGGCGCGTTCTGCTGCTGGTGATCATCGCGACGATCCCGGCCGTTATCGTCGGCGGCGCGCTCGAGCATGTGCTGCGGCGGCTGTTCGGCTCGCCGATGATCGCCGCAAGCTTCCTGGTGGTGAACGGGCTGCTGCTGCTGTTCGGCGAAAGGCTGCGCGGCCGGGCGAGCAGCGCGACGGACCGGCGCAGCCTCGCCTCGCTGCGCCCGCTCGATGCGCTCGTCATCGGCATCTGGCAATGCGCGGCGCTGATCCCCGGCATCTCGCGCTCGGGCGCCACCATCGTGGGCGGCCTGCTGCGCCGGATCGACCATGCGGGATCGGCGCATTTCTCCTTCCTGATCGCGATGCCGATCATCCTCGGCGCGACGGTGCTGGAAGTGCCGAAACTGCTGCATGCCGGAATCCCGCCGGGCATGCTCCAATTGTCGGTGATTGCGGCGGTGTTCGCCGGCATCACCGCGCTCGCGAGCACCGCCTTCCTGATGCGCTATTTCCGCGAGCACGATTCCTGGGCGCTCAACCCGTTCGCCTATTACTGCCTGGTCGCCGGCATCGGCAGCATCGTCGTGCTCGCGATTCTCTAGAGGGTTTCCACCTTCAGTTAAGTCGGCGCCGGCCCTCGCCCCGCCCGGCCTCCCAACGAAAGTATACGACCGATGGGTGCCGGGTGGAGGCGAGGGCCGGCGCCGACTTAACCGAGAATGCTCCGAAGGATCGCGGAATGCGTCGTCTCGCCTTTTGCCTAGCACTGCTGGCCGGCGCCGGCACGCTCGCCGCCGCGCACCTGCCGCTCGCCGCCGAGCCGATCTCGCGCCTGTCCACGCCCTGGTGGCGCGAGCGCTTCGCGGCCAAGCAGGCGGAGCTCGCGAGCGGGAACGTGCAGCTGCTGTTCCTCGGCGATTCCATCTTTCAGGATTGGGAGAACACCGGGCCGCAGCCCTGGAATGATTTCGCGCCGGTCTGGCAGCGCTTCTACGGCGATCGCCATGCGGTCAATCTCGGCTTCAAGGGCGACGCCACGTCGCATCTGCTCTGGCGGATCGAGCATGGCGAGACCGACCACATCGCGCCGAAAGCGGCGGTGATGCTGATCGGCGCAAATAATTTCGGTCTCGTGCATTGGTCCGCCGCCGACACGCTCACCGGCATCGACACCATCGTGGCCGAGCTGCACAGACGTTTGCCGGAGATGAAGATCCTGCTGCTGGGCGTGCTGCCGAGCATCCGCTCGCCCTGGGTGACCGAGCAGACCGGGGCGCTGAACCGCGCGCTCGCGACGCATGACTGGCACGGCGCGCCGGTCACCTATCAAGACGTCTCGTCTCTGCTCATGACGGGTGGGCAACCCGACCGAAGCGCCTTCCTCGACCCGCTGCTCACCCCGCCCGACCCGCCTTTGCATCCGACGGCAGAGACCCAGGCGCGGATTGCCGCCGCGATCGAGCCTCATGTCGAAGCGATGCTCGGCGACCGCAACCACGCCGGACACTGACCGTTCGGGTCGCAGACGCATCCCACGGAGATCTCGCCATGCGCCTCGCTCCGCTCGTCATCCCGGCGGCCCTGCTGCTCGCGCCCCTGCTCGGGCACGCCCAGACCACCTCGCCCGCCCCCGGCGCGGCCCCCTCTTCCGGGGGCCCGAACCTCCCCTACACGACCGCGCCGAACCCGGGCGCAGCGTCCTCCACGCCGTCCTACTCGGCTCCTTCCTACTCGGCACCGCCCGCGTCCGGCCCGACGGCCGCTTCCCCCGGAATGGCGCCCCCTAACGGCGCCGCATCTTCCGGAATGAACGGCTCGGGCATGAACACGGCCGGCATGCCGGCGCAGCCCGGCCATCCGCGCGGCATGACGCGGGAGGAGTTCATCCAGCAGGCGGTCCGCTTCGCCAACCGCCGCTTCGACATGATGGACACCAACCATGACGGCATCCTGACGATGCAGGAGCGCCGGGCCTGGCGCATGGCGCATGGCGGCGGCGGTCAGGGCGGCCCCGGCGGTCCGGGCAACGTGACGGTGCGCGAGGCGCCGGACGGCTCCCAGTAGCGAAGCCTCATCGATCGCAGGGTTGCAACGCCCGGGCGGCACGGCTACGAAGCCGGCGCACCCGTGTGCTGCCGTAGCTCAGTGGTAGAGCACTCCCTTGGTAAGGGAGAGGTCGAGAGTTCAATCCCCTCCGGCAGCACCAATACTTAGCTCATTTTATCCACAGACGTTTCCGGGTCCAGTGGTCCGTTTATTGTCCGGCAGCAACTCGGGCAGCCGAGCAATCCCCCGCGCAATGCGCCGCGCCTCGTCCCATTCGAGCGGAGCGGGAGTCACGGCGTGTCTCGCGTTCGGCGCGGCGTAGACGTAGGCGACCGTCACGCCGTTGGCATCGACGATCCTGTATCCGCCTTCCGTTCGTTCGGCGGTCCAGGGGGCCGGGAAATGACGGGACTGCAAAGGTGAGAAGCCGGTGTCCATGAGAACGGAAAGAGAACACCGAACGAGGTGGTGGAGTCGAGTCGGAAGTTTGGCACCCGTCACGATTCGTTTGCTTCTTCCATCGTGGCCCCCTCGCGTTTAAAGTTGGGACCGGAAGGTGGAAGCCCGGTTTCCCGAACTCCCACCCTTCGGCTAGAGAAGGAAGCGGAACCGGATCAGCAACCTGATCCGCTTCTTCTACAACATCCCCTAAGGTGTTATTATACTTGACGTACCCACTCCTGCGCTCGCGTGGGTACGTCAAATATAATAACGCCTTTCCTAAATTATCCGGCGCAGGTCAGAACCTCCTTGCGTCATGACGCACATTGCGTCATATTCCTCCCAGCCAAGGGCATCAAGCTCGGGCGGGTCGAGAGGAATCTCCGATGAGTGACGTGGTTGTCGATATGAACGTGCAAGAGCAGATCGCCCGCATCAATCAGCTTCAGGCGGACGCCGCCCGGAAGCAGCAGGAAACGCGGCTTGCTCCGTTGGCCCTTGTGATCAGCGCCATGACGGCGGGAGGCGGCATCGTGGCGGCGACGGTCGCTCTGATGAAGGTGCTGGGGCCGTGAGCCCCACCCGCCTCCGCGAATGTCTGGAAGCAATTGGTTGGACGCAGCGTGGGCTAGCCGATCGGCTCGGCGTACATGAAACACGAACGCGGCGATGGGCGAGCGGCCGCTATCCAGTGCCTGACGCTGTGGCGGAGTGGCTGGAGACTTTGGCCCACGTCCATGAGGCACATGCCCTGCCGACAGGATGGCTCAGCGATGCAGAGGATGCTGCCACTGCTCCGCCGGTGAGCTGAAACGCAAAAAGGGCGCCTCCCCTTTCGGAGAGACGCCCCTTTCGTGCCAGCCGTGTGAAGCGAAAGCTTAGCTGGTCGCGCCACCGCTCACGGTCGAGCCGGCCGCGCCGCCGCCGGTCGAGGCCGCGGGGGTGTTCGCGGTCACTGCGGCGCCGAGGGACGACGCCTGGGCGGCGACGGACCGCGCCAGCGTCTCGACGGCGTTCGGATCGACGCCGGACGCCTGCGCCTGTCCGGCCTGGGAGATCAGCGTGGAGAGCTGCCCGAGCAGCGTCACCGCGCTCTGGTCCACGGTCGTGAGATTGGCGACGGAGTTCTGCAAGTCGGTCAGCGCCTGCGCCGAATTGGTGGTGGTCTGTGACATGATGTCGAGTCTCCGGTTGATGGTTTCGAGCTCGATCGCGATCGCCTCGATGAGAGCGCGATCGTCGGGGTGGAGGCGTTCCATTCGTCCTCCGTGCTGGGCGCGGAATGCGCCGCAGAGTGTTGGGCAGCGTTACTGGAACACGTGCACGTTCGAGAACGTCACCGGGAAATTCACCCCGGTCCCAAGCTGAAGATAGATCGCACCTCCGCTATTGGCGACGGTGAACGTATTGTTTCCGGTTGAGCTGGACTTGCCGCCGTTGCTGGCGATCTGCGTCGCGACGGCGGCCGTGGTCGGCACGGTCAACGTCTCCTTGTCATCGATGTAGAAAGTGATCGCGGTCGGGGTCCACAGGCAGCCGTATTTGTGCGGCTGCGTGAGATCGATGCTCGCCTGGTTCGGCACCGTGTTGTTGGAATTGTTGAACTGGTCGCCGCTCCCGTCGAGCCACTGGTGAACGGTCGAGATCAGGTTCGCCTTGCCGACGCCTGGCCAGCTTGAATTGGCATAGGCTTCGATAATGTCGAGCTCCATGTAAGGCGCGGAGGTAAAGCCGTTCACCATCGCGCCCCAGAAGGACGGCCATCCGGGATTTTTGCCGAGCAGCGTCGGATCGAATTTCAGGGTTGCCTCGAAATACCCGTATTGGAACGCGAGCCCTTGTCCTTGATTGGTTGCGTGCGCGCTCGGCTTGGACACTGCCGGGGTGTGGGAATTGACGGTGACAAGACCGTTATAGCTGGCTTCGGTAAGGAAGGTCAGCGAGCCGTCTGAATTGACCGTCCACTGGCTTGGCTTTGGCTCGCTGGTGCCGTCGAATCCGTTAAACGGATACCAATCGTGCGTGCCGGTATTGTCCGGCGACACGCTGTTGCTGGTGAACCCCGAAGCGCCAAACACGCATGTCTTGTAGCCGGCGGCGATTGCTTGCGCGGGCGGCGTCGGACCGTCAGGGAGTGGTGTCGGTAGCGGTGTCGGCAGAGGGTCCGGCGTGGGTGTCGGCGTGGGTGTCGGCGTCGGTGTCGGTGTCGGCGCAACCCGAGGATCGCTTGCCGTCGTCCAGCTATCGCTGCTCTTGCCTTTCGACCACCAATAGCCGGCCGAGTTCTCCTGATAGACGAGCCCGTTGAAGAACAGCAGCAGCTTCACCTGCGCGGTTTCGGTCAGAACCGCACCGTTCACGGCAATCTGGTAGCCGTTGCCGCCAGAAACGAGCGTCCACTGTTCAAGCGAGGCATCGGTAAGCGACAGGCCCGGAGTCGTGATCGTGGTTCCGCTCGGGCTTTCGACACGCGGATCGCCGGCCGCCTGCACCCAACCGCCATTGATGTAGGCGTAGAACATGCTCGACATGTTCTCGTGATAGATCACGCCATTGCTGTAGAGCATCTGCTTCACGTTGAGCGTGCGCGTGTCCACGACGCCGTTGCGGCAGACCTGGTCTCCCGTCGCGCCATTCGGGGGTGTGATGCTCCACTCCGCGCCGGTCGCATCGGTCAACAAGGCTGGACTGATGGTCGTGTTGTTGGCGGATGCGGTCATGATTGCACTCCCCCGACGAGCGAGATCGTCCAGAAATCGGACGCGAGATTGGAGTTCAGCAGGTAGGCGTATGGCAGGGTGAAATACCCGGCCATGCCCCAGCCCGCGCCCCAGGAATTGCGGACCAGAAAGTGCTTCGACGGATCGTCGTAGCCCACGGCCATGACGGCGTGACCGCCTTGCAGCTCCTCATCCGCCCCCGGCATCGGAACCACGCCGGTCTTCGCTACCTCGTCGCTTTCGAAGCTGTCGTAGACGCTGAACCCGAAGACGAACGGCGAACCGGCGGCGAGGCACGCCTTGAGCCGTCCCGCACCCGGGATCAGCCGCTGGTATTTCAGCGCGAGGTCGAACTTGCCGTCAGTGAATGCCGCCTCGTCCGGCTTGACCGTCACCTTGTCGGGATCGAACGGCCAGTCGGACTCGGATGGAGCGCCGAACGTGGCGGCTCCCTTGATGACATCACGGATTTGCGCGCCGCCGTCCTGATCGGTGTCGTCCTCCGCGGCGCGCGCGTTCCAGTACAGGAACAGGCGAGACGGCACGAAATCGGGCGTGAGGCCCTGCTTCATGCGTTCGAACTGCACGGCGCCCGCTGCCGAGTTGCCACAGCAAGAACCCGTCTGACCTTGATCGTAGACGGGCGGGCATTTGTCGCGCAGATCGACGGACGCGGGCAGCGGACTGGATGGCGGCGCGTCGAGCAGGAAGTCGCGGGCGTCAGGGAGATCGGGACGCCAGCCATACCGGGCGATCTTGCGGGTTCTCATGCGCCGAGGCCGAGAGCCGTCCGCGCCTGCGCGCGCGACATGGTGCGCATGCCCGACCTCGGCGCCGTCAGCGCCACCACCAGCCCGACCGCCGTCTCGATCTCCGGCAGCAGCGTCTGCGCGGCGGAGAGGATGGTCGCCACGCTCGGCAGGGTGACGGTGCCGATGTCCTTGACGAGCTGGTTGTAGGCGGTGACGACCTGCGTCACGAAAGGCTGCGCGGCGGTGACGGCAAGGCCGGCGACCACGGCGCTGGCGGCGCTGCTGAGCGCGGAAACGTCGGCGGCGATCGCGCCAGCCGATGCGAGCCCGGCCGCCGACAGGACAGCCGCGACCTGCGTCCCGATCGCCTGCACCTCGTTGGCGATGTCGGCCGTGACGGTCGCCGCTTCCTGCGCGGTTGCGCAGCCGGCGAGAGCCGCGACAGGCACAAGCAGAGACGCACCGCGCAGCATTGCGCGACGTGAGATATGCATCGGGTTTTCCTTGAGTTGGGGAGAGTGGAAGCTAAAAGGTTTGCGTCACCAAGCCCGGTTCAGCTCCTGACTAAGCTTTTCCAGATACCGGATCGTTTCCGCGCGTGTGCCAGGGCTTGAGACCTGCACCCAGCGATCGCCCATCTTCCAGAGCACAACATAGAGGCCGCCAAGAAGACTGACGGGCCGATAGGCGAACGGCGCCTCGTCAGAAGCGTCCACCGACCACCAGCCAAAGCACGACGATAACGACGATGATCCAGATGATCCCGCCGCCCATGCCGTATGGGGTGTGGTAGAACCCGGCGCGGTAGCCGCCGTAGCCGCCTCCCACGCCAAACAGAAGGATTAGGACGACCAGAAGGAGGATCATACCTGAACTCCTTCCGGCACGATCACGGACGAAGGCTTCGTCTCAACTGGACCTTTGAAATTGCTTGGACGCAACGCAAGTCGTGCTAGAGCAGCCTTTCCGTTCGTGACTGCCACCGGGGTTGCCGTGGGTTCGAATGCTTGAAGCACGGCAAGAATATCCATGAGCACTTCAGGTGCCATCGTCATCCCACCAGCGCCGCCATGCACAAGCGACCGCACAAGTTCGAGCGCGTCGGTCGTCAGCTTCGACGCAGCGGTTCCTGCCGTGGAATCCGGCAGCACGAGATGGAGAATTCCGGCGACGGCTGCTCCGGCTGCCAACGAGTAGCTAGTCTGGTGCGCCATAAGCTGCACGACTATGCCGGCGATGACGCCAGCAAGCACGCCGAGGCCGTTGATAGTGGTGGGCTGCTTGAACCAAGCGGCGAGGTTCTTCATGAGGGTTCCTTTCCGACAAGCGCCAACGCGGCCGTCTGCCGTGCATCGCAGCGATTGAGCCAACCCTTCTCGTCAAGAGGATTGTCCAAGCTCTGGTAGTAGCTGCGCTGCGCGTTGATCAGTGCCTCAATGAGCACAGTCGCATCCTTGGCCGCGGCGGCGGTCTGAGTTTCCGGCCCAATTGAACCGTCTTGTGCGACCCCAAGGATGTCTTGCAGCATAATTGCGGATCGCTTGGCTCCGGCGTTGTATCCAAAATCCACGACCGCGAGATCGACACCGGCCGGCAATCCATAGGCGCCCATCAGGTTCCAGTAATGAGCGCCAAAGATCGCGGCTTGGATGTCTGACGAGAGCGCTCGCATGTCGGCGGCGGTAATAACGCGGCCAAGCCAATCAATCAGCGTCGGCGCACTGACGCCCATGTTGCTGCCGATCAGGGTTCCGACCCGCACACGTCCCGCCGACCAATTCCCCGCATCGGCTGCAATCGAGGAATAGCCCCCCTCCCATCGCAGGATGAAGGTATTCGTCGCATCGAAGCTGTCGTTCATGGATGAAAGGTGCTCATGTTTTCGGTTCCTCAAGACCCGGCAGCGCTTGGCGCTGCGGCCAATCGACCATCGGCAAGCCGGCATCTCTCAGTTTGATGTTGGCCTGCCGCTCCACGTTGGCGACCGCGTATTCCATGTCATATGCTGTGCCACACCACCACCGCGCCAAGTCCCATCCTCGATTGCGGTCGTGCTCAAGCTCCCCTTTATCATCTTTCAAGCGCAGGTTTTCTCGCTCCAGCCGTGCGTAGCTGAGTTCCTCTCGATCGGCCTTTACCTTTGATCGACCCAACAGCCAGATGAAGGGCAGCCGCAGCAACCAAGCGATGAATGTCGCCATCACGGTCGCCAGCGCCCCTATCAAGCCGACAAGAAATTCCTGAAAGTCGCCATGCCCCGGGTCACTGGGAGTAATTGGCATTTGTTCGGCCTCGGCGAAAGCGCGCAAGAAAACGCTGCACTCGGGATGACGCCCTTAAATCTTCAAGACCGAAAAAGACGTGGTAGGAGCACAAGATCATCTCGGCTCCGGCGATCGTCATATAGAGCCGAACACCCGAGGTGACGTTCCACTGCAAGACTTTCAGCAGGCCATATGTCAGACCGATCCACAGAATCATGAGAAGGAAGGCCGAGGAAAGCCGGAGGAGACGAATATGGCTCCACGTTCCAAGGGACGTGGTTAAGGCCAAAAGCAAGCCGCTTGAGGCTATGACTTGGCGGTGATGGAGCGTGACGACCGAATAGAAGTCGTTGCTTGTGACCTCGATAATGAGGTGCAACGGCGCGGTGTAAATCAGCCCCGATGACCACGTAAAAGCGGCGACGGCAAGAAACACTTCAAGCCAGAAGGGATCCTGTCTGATCTTCTCGGCAGCCCACTGGAAAACAGGTGGCATGGCTGGCTCCTGCTCGATGTTTACGGTGTCCAGCTATCAAGAATGTGGATTGAGCTCTCGTTCAGCAGCGCCTCCATCGCGGCCAGCAAAGCCGACTGGGACGGCACCACGAGCGCATTGTGAGTGCCGGGTGTCGCGGTCCAGGTGTTCGCCCCCGTGCTGGCGTTGACCGTCATCACGACATTCTGGTGACCGCCGGTCGTGGTGATAAGCGGTGACGCGGGGAACGCCGCCGCATAGGCCGCCGTCACGTCATAGGACGAGGCCCGGTTGCCGTTGTAGGAACTCCATGTCTCGAAACCCGACCGCGCCGGGCAGATCGTCGAATTGCCGGCCGTCGCGACGCTAGTGCCGGTGCCGTTGTCGAGGGACGAAACAAAGATCGGCACCGGCCAGCCGGCGAACACCGCGGCCGCCTGCGCCGGCGCGTTGGCGAGGTTGTACTCGGGCGTCCCGCTGTTATAGGCGCCGCACATGGAAACCATGTGGTCGAGCTTCGCCGCGATCAGCTGCGATCCGGTCAGCGGGCTGGTGGCATCCGCCGGCGAGGCGAGCAGCGCTGCTTCCTCCTGCATCGGCCCCATTGATATATACCTGACGGACCCGTTCGGCGCGGCGGCGAGCCAGGAGCGGAGCGAGGGCTGCGGATCGGGATAGCTGGCGTTCGTCTTGGTCAGGCCAAACGCCGCCCACGCGCCATCCGCCCAGGTGCCCGTGGTGATCCGGTCGGTGCCCTTGTAGGCGGCGATTGGGATGACGAGGCCGCGCGAGCGCAGGATCGCGTCGAACACCGCCGCCGCGTGGACGTTGCTGCCGCTGACGACGATCCCGAGCAGGTTGATCTGCTTGCGCAGTTGCAAGGCAATCAGCAGCAACAACGCCTGCATGTCGTCAATATCGGATGTCGCGTCGAAGCTGGCGATGACGTTCTGCGCCGGGCCGGCGTAGATCGTTTGGTTGACCTGCGTCGGCGTGGCCGCTGCGATGCTCGCCAAGCTCTGCTGCGAAAGCAGGAACGCATAGGGCGTATAGCAAGAGCTCCACCCGTCCCAATACTGGCCGACAGGAACGGTAGGCGAATCACCCATGCCGCTGATGACCAGGGCGCCGGTGTTGGTTGCCGTGTCGCCCGAGGCGAAAGTGTCGCTGGCGACGTTCGGGGTGTCGAGCACCAGATTGCCGCTATCGTCGGAATAGTAAAGTGATACGCCCGCCGCTTTCTTACTTCCGTCGTAGCTAAAGGCGACGAAGCGCGGCCGGCGATTCAGCAGGTCGAATGAGCCGCGCACTTCGATATAGTCGGCGGTGACGGCGCTTTGCAGGCGAAAGTAGAGCACCAGCGCCGTGCCGTTCCAGTAGCAACCCCAACGATACCCGGCATACGGCGCCGTGGTGCTCACCTTCGATGCGAAATCCTGCCAGTAGGCTGAGCCGCTGCGCGTGGCATTCGGCGCCATCACGTAGTAATGCGACATCGCCGTCGCGCCGGCATTGTCGAGCACGCTGCCGCCACCAATCGAGCCCGCGGTGTGCCGAGAGAACAGCATCGACGTGGACTGCGGCAAACCGCGCAGCAGGCTCGGCTGTCCGGGGCAGCAGCCCGTGCCGGGCTGATAGCTCGTCATCGTGTTCGTGCCCGGCGCACGCGAGTTGATCGCGGTGACGCTTCCCGCATCGGGGTCGGATAGCGGGTAGAAATAGCTCGGTGTTGGCAGCCCGACGAGCACCGGGAGCGATGCTGGCGTAGCAGCGACGGCGCTCGTTGACGACGCCGGCCCGATGATCACCGCCTGGCCGCGTGCGGCCGCCGGCAGGAGCGCCGCGGCGGCAGCGCCGAGGCCGAATTCGCGGCGGCGCATCATTGCATTCCGATCAGGCGGGAGAACGACGTCTGCGTGCCGCTGCCGGTGCTGCCGGTGCTGGATTGCAGGCCCATGGCGAAGATCACACCATCCTGCGGGCTGCTCGTAGCAGTGAGTCCCGCCGCCGGCCATTGCAGCGTGACGCTGCCGCCCGACAGTCCAGGAACGCCGGTAACAGGAACCGTGGGGGCCGAGGTGCAATTCAGCGGGCCGGAGCCAGGGTTCGGGCTGAAGTTCGAATTGACCTGCGTAATCTGGCCGCCGGAAACCACGATATTGAATGACGCCTGCTGGGAGCAGCCGCCGCCGGTGGAGGTCGCTGCATAGGTGCCGTTCGTGCCGCCGCTGCCGGCCGCGATGACAGCCCGGCCGCCAACCCCCTGGCTTTTCTTCTCGAACCCGTTGAAGCCGTAGCTATAGCCGGTGTTGACGAAAGCGTAGCCGTGCTGCTGCATCATCACCACTTGGCCGTTCGTGATGCCGTTCTGCGCGGCAACGCCGATCACCGGCATGTTCGGGACGACGCCCGCAGGTTGCACGTCGCCATAAGTGCCGCCCTTGAACTCGTAAGCATCACCCACGTAGCTCTGCGTTACGTTGCCCGCGCTGTTGAAGATCGCGAAGCCGCCTGAACCAGGAGTGGTGCCGTTGGTCTGCGACCAAAGTGCCGCCAGATATGGATTGCCGCCGGTGGCACCCGCATTGAAGAACGGAATGGTCGATCCGCCCGGCCCCTGTCCCACCGCAGCTCCGGCGAGTCCCGTGATGTCGCCGCTGATGCCAAAACCCATGTTGGTGGCAGAATCGCCGATGCCGTTCAGGTTGAAGATCGCGATGCCGTGGGAACCTGTCGGGTCCGGGATCGGCACCATCGTTCCACCATTGTCAGAAATGCCATGGAGATAGCCCGACATCGTCGTGACATCCCACGCCGCTCGACGCACGCGGCCAAGCCCGCTCGGAAAGGCGGAATTCTGGAACTGCGGGAAGGTATATTCCACCCGCAAATTCTGAATGCTCCGGCACTTATTCCCATCGGTATAGGTGCCACCGTTGAAAACATGATCATCGATCGCGAAGCCGAGCCCGGTTTCCTCCATCATCAGGCGCTCGAAGTGCGCATCGCCGATCAGCGGAGCGCACCCGTTGTTGTAGCCGTAGAAGTTGTAGCCCTGCGCGTTTAGGTAGCTCTCGGCATCGAACTCGCCGCTGACCGAGGCATTCCCATCGACGCACATTGCGCCTCGTGCAGCGCCGCTTGCGGCGAAGTCGCGATACGTTTGGTCTCCCACGAGCACCGAGTTTGGCGGTGCCCAATACATGCCGCACTCGCCGCCGTTGGCTTGCACGGTTTTGTAGTCGGTGTGATCGCCAAGGGTCGAAAAGTCATTGTAGAAATCGTAGGAAGTGACGTTGGTCAGGCGCATGCGCGGCGCAATGGCGATGCCGTCCGTCAAATAGGGGCTCGTCCACGCGTTTGCAGAAGTGCTGCCAACCACGCTGATGTCATGCACCTCGTTGTAAGCAATGGACAACCCATTTGGCGCATAGCGGCCGAGCTGGTTGGACGCCGTTGCGGAAGGATCGCCCGCTGTCACCAGCGGAAGGTTCATGTAGCCCGCGACGAGCGAGCCAAACGATGAGCCGGCTTGCAGCTTCGACCGATATTTCGAGTCCCCGGCCAACACGCCTTCGGAGGCCGGCTGATTGTTGCCGTTTGTGTTCATCGGCAGCATGACCGTCAGCGGCAGAGAACTGCCAATGACGTAACACCCGCCCGAACTGACAGTAGGACAGCCTGGGGCGTAAGCCCCGCCGGCCGTCATCTCCGCGCCTTCGGCAGCCAGCCAAGCAATGTCGAGACTTGGCACCGAGGCGTTAGTCAGCTTGTAACTGCCGCTCGCCGAGGTGAAGCAGTTGGTGCTACTGCCCGGCGTGCAAGCCGGACCGGTCACGCTGCCATTGTCGGTCAGGAAGGAGAACGGCGTGATGCCGTTGATGTTGAGCGCCGCCACCTGCGCGAGCGTAGTCAGCCCATGGAAGATCGATCCAGTCGGTGCATTACCGATCGTGTGGACACCGTAATCGTTGATCGGGATGCCGCCGGCCAGCGCCATGATGTTGATGAGGCCGCTCGCGCTGTAGAGTCCGCTGGACAGCTTCGCCATGCTGTTGTCCGGCGAGAAGGTGCCGCTCACCCCGGAGATAGCATTTTGCACGAAGCCAGTTGTCGCGAGCTGTGTGCTGTTCGTGCCGCCGGCCGCTGTCGGAGCGCTAGGGGTGCCAGTGAAGGTAGGCGAAGCGGCGGAGACATATCCGGCTGGGTTCGTGGAATTATAGGGAGAGAAGCCGAGCGCCGAGATCACGTCCGACCCCTGCAAGCTCACAGTGCCCGTGCGACTCTGAAAGCTGGTGACGCCCGTGCTGATGTTTGCCAGCGCGCTTTGCACGAAGCCCGTGGTGGCAAGCTGGGTGGTGTTCGTGCCGTTTGACGCGGTCGGCGCTGTCGGTGTGCCGCTGAAAGCCGGAGAGACGGCGCTCACATAGGCGGCGGGGTTCGACGCGCTGTATGGCGTGAAGCCGAGCGCGGTCGTCACGTCCGCGCCCTGAAGGGTGACGGAGCCTGTCCGGCTCTGAAAAGACGAGACGCCCGAGGTGACGCCCCCGAGTGCCCGCACCACGAAAGCGTCCGTCGCTGGTGCCGTGGTGTTGTCGCCCGCGGTCTGCGTGACGGCGGACGAGCCTGCCCCAAGCGCGATGGCAAGCGGCATCTGCGCCGAAGGAACCCGTGCGTCCCCGTCGAGGGCCGCCACGCCATTGGCGATCCCGACCTGAGACGCCGGTACCGCGCCGACCGCCACGTTCAGCAGCGCATTGAGCTGCGCCGCCGTCAGGATCGAGCCGTCGCTGAATTGCGCCAGGGTCGGCAGACTGAGGGTGTACTTGCGCGGCCCCTGCGCCAGCATCTTCGGCACCGCGACGACCTTCGGCCCATGCGCGAGCGTCGCCTGCCCGACGACGAAATCCTTCGCCATCGCGGGCACGGCAAGGCCCGCGCTCAGGACGAGCGCGATCAACGATGTCGCAAAGCGCATCGGCGGGTCTCTCACGATGAAGGAAGGGTTAGGCGATTAGGGCGGACTACTGCCAGACGCAGACGTGACCGAACTGCGTGACCTTGTTCGCGCCGGTCCCGAGCTGCACATACATCTGCTGCGAGGGGCTCGATGAGTCCTGGCCGACTTCATAGGTGAAGTTCGGCGTGTTCTGGTTCTGCACGAGCGTCGCGCTGTTCCCCGGCGTCGTGTCGTATTGCTCATAGACCGACTGCGACGTGTTCAGCGTGACCGTCACCACCGCCACATCGTCGAGATACCAGACGATCTTTCCGGGCGTCCAAAGCGCGGCGTATTTGTGCATCTGCGTCGGGTCGTAACCAGCGGGGACGCTCGCCGGCGCGCTGTTCTGGTTCGAGTAGCCCTGCTGCGAGTTGCCGCGCACCCACTCATGCACCGTGTAGGTGGGCGTGATGCCGTCCGGCTTGCTGTTGTCTCCGGTCGGGTAGAGCTCGATGATGTCGAGCTCCATGTAGCGATAGCCGGACTGGCTGGTCCGCAGATTGATGATGTCCGCGAAGTCGCCAAGCCAGAAGGCGGCCCAACCATTATTGTTGCCGGCCGTCGCACCCGGAAAGGCCATGGAGGCCTCGAAATAGCCGTAGCGGAAGTTGACGCCGTTCCCCGAGTTGACCGCATGGGAAGAAGGCGTCGAGAGCGCGGGCATTCCCGAGCGCGTGCCGTTGTTCTGGTTGACGCTGACGAAACCCGTGTAGCTCGACTGATCGTTCATCGTCAGAACGCCGCCGGCCACGCTCCAGTTGGTCGAGCCGTCCATGTAGCTGTAGGGGTCGGACGTGTAGAAATCGTGCGTGCCGGAGTAGCCGTTGACGAGCGACAGCTCGCCCATATTGTCGGCGCCGAAGGTGCGCGTGCGGTAGCCGGCCAGCACAGCCTGCCCCGGCGCGTTGATGCCGGGCCTTGGGTCAGCGCTGGACGTCCAGGTGCTGGAAGAGTGGTTCCAGGCATACCACGCATTGTTGTAATTCTGCTGGTAGACCGCGTGGCCATAATACATCAGCAGCACGACGCCATGAGAGGTGCCGTCTAGCGTGCCAGCGTGTGAAATCTGATAGCCGGGGTTGCCATCGGTCGGTGCGAGCAGCGCGAAGGTGTCGCCATAAGCATCGGTAATTGTCGTGCTGGGGCTATAGACTTCCGTGTCATTCAAACTTTCGGTGAACGCCGGAGCAGCGCTTCCGCTACTCAACCCCGCAAAAGGGCCGACGCCGACATTTGGGCTACCCCCGAACGTGCCGGGGAGCGTGCCGAAGGTCTGGGAGACCGAGTAGCCCGACGCGGTCTGCGTGGCCAGGGTCGCGAACGATCCGCCGCCGATGAAGGTGTTGATCGCCCCGCCGTTCGACGAATTGATGCTGACGATCGACGCGCCCGCCGCGCTCATCTGGAAGGCGATCCAATACCAGCCGCCCGTGGTGATCGCGATCGGCGAGGAATAGGTGAACACCTGATCGCCCGCGGCGGTGCTGGCCGCGATCGCGATGCTGCCGGTGTCCGAACCCGAGACCAGCGCGCCGGGCACCCGGCCGCCATCGGTGTAGAGGCCCAGCTCGGCGTTGTAGGCGGCCGAGTTCACCGCCGACTGGTGGAAGGCGATCTTGGTGATCGAGGTGCCGGCCGGAATGTAGACCGGCGAGGCGTAGAGCGTGCCCACGGCGAGCGCCGTCGAGGCCACGCCCACCCCGGCCAGCTCCGGCGCGTAGAAGCGGTTGGCGACCCACGGCAGCACGCCTGAGCCCGCACCGGCGACCGCGGTATCGACGTAGCCCTTGGTGGCGGCTTGCAGCGTGGTGGTCGGCGCGGCGGCAAGTGTGACGGTGCTGTCGAAAACGGTCGGCGACAAGACTTCGATGCTACCCGAGCCCGTCCCGCCATATCCAACCTGCACGTTGGCATTGCCGGCCGAGCCCCGCACGGTGAGGTAGTTCACCGCCGGGTTGAGCGGGTTCAGCAGATGGAAGCCGATGCCGTTCGACGTCGCGAGCTGGAGAGCGGCACCGCCATCCGCGGTGATGGTCGGCGCCTGACCGGCAATCGTCAGGTAGTCATTCGCGAAGCTGCCGTCGCGGAGAATGCCGCCGGTAAAGCCGCCCAGATTTTCCACCACGCCGAACATGATGGCCTTGGAATTGTCAGGCGTCGTGGTCCCATCGCCGATCGTCAATGGCGCCTTGGGATTGACGACGTAGCCGAACGAATAAGGCGTCTGGCCGATCGTCAGCGTCTCGCCAGATGTCACGCCCGGGCTCGTCGGAATCGCGGAAAGCGAGATCGAGGGCGTCGTCACCTGCGCCGTCGTCAGGTTGACGCCCGCGCCGGTCGTGGCGACGTGGATCGTCGCGCCGGAGGCGATCGGCCCGGTCGGCATGGCCGAGAGGTTGAAGCTGCTCTTGATCGCATCCACCACCGCGACCGTCGCGCCGGCCGGGATGTTCGTCCCCGTGACAATCTGCCCGGCGCTCACCGTCCCCGGCACGTTCCCCTGGCCGAAGAAAAGCTGAGTTCCGTTGATGTCGGCAATAAAGGTGCCGGCCTTGATGTTCGTGCCCGTGACCAGCTGCCCGATCGCCAAGCCCGCCGGAGGCGAGTTCGTGTAGACCGTATAGGGATAGGCGCCGGAGAGATTGCTCGCCGCCGACGCCACGAAGGACAGCGTGCCCGTGCCGTTCGGCGTGACCGGCGGCGTCGGCAGCTGGAGGTAGTGCCCCCAAAGCGTCCCGTTCGGCGTCCCGGCCGTATTGTTGTAGGAGCCGGCGTAATACGACGCGTAGAGCTGGATCGCGCCCGCGCGCGCGTAGGTGCCGTAGAACCACTCGGCAGGCCCGCGACCGGGGAAACCAATCGAGTAAGCCGTGCCCGACAGAAACGGCCCGCCCGCCGCGGACGTGATGCCCGACGACTGGTGCTGCGCTCCGCTGGTGATCGGCGGCAGAATCGGCGATGACGGGCCGGCGTAGTTGTGCGGCTCCGCGTCCAGCGCGACGCCCCTCCCGGCGTCGAACAGGTTGACGACGCCGTAGACGCTGTAGGCCAGATTGCCGGTCGAGCCCGCGGCGATCGCCGCCTCGCCATAGATCGCGCAGGGCTGGTTCGCCGAGCCGGCCGCGAAATTGTTGATGGCGACGCCGACGATCGCATTCGAGTTCGTCGAGACGATCAGCTTGCCGGAGGAATACTGGCTCCACGACGTCGAATCATAAAGATCGCCCAGGCGCATCGAAGACAGCGCGAAGGTGCCGCCGGAGATGGACGGATCGGCATTCGAAAACAGGTTTTCGCGGGCGGTCAGCGCCTGCGCCGACGAAGCCGCCACCTGGGAGAGATCGCCGGCCGCCAGCGCCGCAGCCGTGCCGGCGACATTGGCGCTAACCGTCGATCCAGCAAGCTTCAGCGTTTGGCCGTCGAGCGCGAGCTCCGTGAACGCCGAGCCCGTGCCGCCGAGAAGCTGCGCCGATGGGGGCGTTACACCGCCGCCTCCGGTTGGGATGGTGGCCTGATAAGCGATGTTCCCGCGGAAAACGAGAGCGGTGTCGGTGTTGGACGAAAACGCCGTTGGAAGCGTCGCCAGCGCGCTGCCTGCGTTGAGCAGTTGCTGCATGGTCAGCTTGCGGGTCGTGCCTGTCCCAGGACCGTTCGAACCCTGGGTGACGGGCGCAATGTCCCCCAGGGAACCTGTAGACGCCCCCGGCAGATTCGAGATCGTTGCCGACATCTCTAATCAGCCGCCACAACTTGCCCGATGGCGAAACCAGACGGCACGGTCGCAAGGCGACGATCGACGCCAGCGTTGTAAGGCATGACGCCGTCCCATTCGATCATATTGACGATAGTTCCCGTGGCGTAAGTGCCGGTCGTGCCGTCCGGGTTTTGATAAGTGACGGGCGCCGTGGAGATGACTGCATATGCGGACATCTCACCACTCCAGGACAATCTTGCCAGAAGCACCTGTGCCGCCGGAAACATTCCCAGAATTGAAATAAGTGCCACCCGCGCCCGAGCCCGAAGCCTGTCCATTCATCGCGATTGTAGAAATCGCATTCGTCGCGGCCCGGCCTCCGCCTCCATAATAACTAGCCCCTCCATAGCCACCAAACTGGCTAGTGACATTGGAATAGTAGGCATCCCCTCCGTAACCTCCGGTTTCGTTTTGATCACCACCAGAAGCGACGCCGCCAGCCCCGCCGGGGTTGTCCGTTCCGTTGCCAGCCGTGCCGCCTTGGCCACCCGTCCCGGTGCAATACGTGGTTGCGCCAATGGTGACGCTGGTGGTTCCCCCTCCCCCCGCTGGATTGTCTCCAGCATTGCTGACGCCTCCAGCCCCAACCGTGAAGTTGATCACCTGCCCAGGCACGACAGAAATGATCTTGCGAAACCATCCGCCAGCGCCGCCCCCCGATCCACAATGGGTGGGATCGCCTCCCCCAGCGCCGCCGCCGCCGCCAACGCCACTGACGCGGATGCGCCAAATCGACGCCGGGACAGTCCAGTTTCGGCTTGTCTTGATCTCCATCTCGTTGACGAAGCCTGTGCCGATCGCGGTCCAGCCGGCCCCACCCGCATCTGGATTGGTGGTATTGTTTTCGGCCGTGCAGAGCCAAAAACCGCCGAAGGGCGTCGTGGAAATGATCGCGCCCTTTGGATATCCGCCGATTGCGGCCGAGAACGCCGAATCCCATTGAATTGGGCCGCCGGCCGAAAACCACTGTGCCCAGCCCGTTACCTGTTTCAGAATGCCATTGTGATCCTGCATGAAAGGCGGCACGCCGCCGGCAGCCTGGGGGATCGTGTTGAGTGGAACAAACCCGTCATTCAGCGATGCCGCACCGTCGGTGATCCCAATCTGTGACGGGGTCGGAACCTGCCGGATGTAGGGAGCTCCGGCGTTCTCACCGAAAGGAATGGGAAATTTGACGGGAATGCCAGTTGATTGCATGTCAGGCGTCCTGCACCACGGTCGCCGACACACCAACGGGCTTTGGTAGCACACCTGACTGCGCGACAATCGCGGCCTCGACTGGCGTGAGAGCGAACGCGAAGGTGTACGTCATCGTCATGTCCTCGCCGTCAGTAACGTAGCAGTTGCCGCGCCCCGGAAAGAGATTGAGCAAAATCTGATTGATGCTCGGGATTGATCCGTCCGAGATATTCGCCAGCGCCTTGGCGTAGATGAGGACCCGAAAGCCATCGTCGGAAAGAGCGTAATTGCTGGTGGTCGCACCACCCATGTAGAACGGAGCCTGCTCGTATCCAGTCAACGTCGGATCGCCCGCTTCGGCATATCCGAAGTAACTGCCGCTCGCGACATGCAGCACCCGGCCGACGCCGACGATGCGGCCCCAGACGTCCAGCCCATACCCGATAGCGGTGTCGACATCCCAAAGCAGTTTGTAGAACGCGTCCAGATTTGCGGTCGGATCAACGTAGGAATTAAAATTATTGATCAGCTGAAGCAGCACGGGCGAGTTGCCGTACTGACTGATTACGGTCTTCTCGACGTCGAGCACGTTACACCAGCGTCAGCGCGATATTGCCGGCCGCAATCGTCGGCACCTGATTGATGTTCATCGTCACTGAATTAAGAGCCGGAATGACGCCGTAGACCGTGCCGCTCGCCGCGGTCTGGGTTGGACTCACCGTGTAGGTCCCCGTTCCGCCGGTTCCCGATCCAAGTGCAGTAATCATGGTGCCTGACATGAGGTTCGCACCAACGAGGTTCTGCCCGACACCAATCGTGCCGCTTGTTACCGCACTTACGGTCAGGGTTGTACCCGAGATCGAGCCGGTGAACACGCTCGTTGATGTGTTTTGCGAGCCGATGTCGATCGCGATGATCTGCGCCCAGGCACCGAGGGACGCCACGCCGGCATAGTAGCGACTGGCATAGATCGTCGAGCCGATCCGTGCCCGCGAGCCTCCGTCCGCACCGGAGAACGCCAGCATGATCGCGTTCTGGATTTGCGTCAGGGCATCGGATGGAACGGACGTGCTGTTTGCTATCGTGACGGCATAGAAGATCGGCACCGCCGCGGGCGTTTCAAACGTCACGGCATAGGAGGGATAGGGAGGGCTATACCCTGAATTCGTGTCGTAGACGGTTTCCGTCGTGTTCCCGGTATAGCCGCAGCCGGGGGCTTTCTTGGTCCAGATAGCCTGCGCCACGTTCTGAGCAGCACCACCCGCCACGCAAACATAGAGCGTG
Source organism: Acetobacteraceae bacterium (assembly GCA_965276665.1). Lineage (GTDB taxonomy): Bacteria > Pseudomonadota > Alphaproteobacteria > Acetobacterales > Acetobacteraceae > CAWGJC01. Next base: position 4,530,350 of record OZ255620.1, on the reverse strand, counting down.
TGCGCCGCTATGCTGACACCGCCGATCGTCACCGCCGATGCTGTATCGTTTTCCGTCACGTAGGCGTCCAGGACGTCAGGAACCTGCAACACGGCACCCAACACGGAAGACAGCGAACCGATCGAATTCAGCGCGACCGATTGCTGCCTGCGGTATTCGAAGTCGGCTCGGCTTTCAACCACATTGCCAAGCACGCCCGACACGCAGCTGACGGTGTCCCAGCCGGGGATCGCCTGATAGATCGAAATGCCGTTGGTCGCCGGCACCGCGATCGGCCCGGTGTTCTGGTTCGCAAACGACAGCGTCACCGTGCCCAGTGACGAGATCGTGCCAGCCTCCGTGCAGGCATACACGTTGCCCGATACATCCTGCACCAAAGCGCCAACTGGGATATTCACGCCGGTCAGGCCGATACAAGCGACTTGAATGACCGTAGGCTGAGCCGGATTACGCTCGATAAAATAGATGCGGGCAATGCCGTCCTGCATCCGTCCGGAGGCATAAGCTGGATCGACATTGTTCGCGAGCAGAAGAAACTGATCATAACTATCGGCGATGACCGCCGCCTCGCTCGACGCAAGCTGCCCCTGTGGGGTCTCCAGCGCGGGGTTAAGATCGCCACCAAACGCCGTGTTGATGTCAGCCTGAACGCCAGCCAAGATTGCCGACTCTGCCGGAGCGACGAATCCGTTATCGCCAAATGTCGGCTGCGGAACACTGGTGGTGCCGCTCATGCAAGCACCGAAATCGAGCCAATCTGGCTCTGCCCAAGCGCGAACAGGTTAGGCTGCAAAGGAGTGGTGATCACACTCACGCTGCCGTCAGTCGCGGTAATCTGCACCTGACCCGCAAGCTGCCGCCCCGGGTTGATGACCGTCATGCTGCCGATCGGAATGCCCGTATCGACCGATAGTGCAGAGCCATCCTCTGTTGCGAGCTGAAAGCCGTTTTCCTCATCGAGAGAAGCGCCTGCATTCGACGTGGTGCGGTTGACGATCCGGCCGCCGGTTAGCGACGTGATGTAGACGGTCGCGCTTGCCACCTCTGGCACGGTCAACGCCGCGGCAGCGAACTGAGACTTCACGAACGCAAGCGGCGGCAGCTTTCCCAGAACCTGGGTAAAGTATGGAACGCCCTTGCTGGTGTCATACCAGCACTCGCCCTGGAACAGGCGTATGGCGCTGGCTGCATCCTGAGCGAGGGAATAGGGGTTTGAAGCGACGGCGATGTTGCCGTTCGCGTCCGTCACCAAGTCCCAGGCGCTGCGATCGAGCAGGAGCGTGTCCACCGCTAGACAGAGCTCGTCTTCGGCGAACCCGTCGTGATGCTGGCGCCACACCCGGCGGTATCCCCAACGCACACGATGTTCGATCCGTCAACCTTGGCTGGCGAAGTGCCGGTGAGTGCAGTCGTGCCGTGGCCGGTGATCGGGCACTGATGCATATCGCCGGTCCTCGCCACCCTGAGTCCATCCACAGTTACAGTCGGCGAGCAGGGGCCGATGATGGTGCCACCGTGCGAGGACGGATCACCAAGACGCGCAACGGGTCGGGTCATCAGTTGAACTCAATGGATGGAGCCTGAACGGTCACAAGCGACGATGATTGGATTGCAACCTTCGATGTGCCCTGCACGGTGATTGTGCTGGGAGACATCACGGTGATTCCGCTTGAACTGAAGGCCAGATATTGAGCCGGCGTTCCATTGAGCACACCGCCGATGTAGAGCCCATCGGCCGGGTCGTAACGTCGGCCGCTGCCCGGGTTGGCCTGCCCCTTGTTCGCCTTGACGCTTGAAATGTCGTGGCTGGCAAATAGCGCGATGCCAATGTCCCCGACCTTCGGGTCGAGGATGACCGCGTCAGTGCCGCCTTGAAGCCGGAAGTAAGGCAGGTGATGCAAATTCTGGTGCGGCGTCGCGTTGCCGGCGGCATCGACCTGGTTGACCAACGGAAGAGCGTCGATAAACCCCACGGGAGAGACAACGCCCGCATTGGTCACGGCCCGCACCTTCACCAGCGTCGAGGTCCATGTGCGATTGACGAGCTGGCTGATCAGGAAGGAGTGGGCGAGCAGATCGGAGCCCAGGTCAGGCGGCAGGAAGCCCTGCGCGACCTGAGCCATCAAGCTGGAACCGCAAATCCGGGGGCGGTCGTCAGCATCTGCATGAACCACTTTCCGTTCGGCATTTCCGCCTCAAGGTCGTAGGCGAGCGTTCGCACCACCCAAGTTCCACACGCCGGCGTCAGGCTGCTTTGCACCTGAACCTGCGTCCCGAACTTAACCGTGGGATTGAACAAAGCGTTGATCACCACGCCAAGACTGTTGAAGGTCGGATACCCAATCATGCCAGTCGTCGGAGAGAACACCGGCACGTCACCTGTCGTCCCTCGTGTCCCGCTCGCAGGCCAGATCGACAGCGTCCGATCGTCCATCACCCAGCCGATGCCCGCCGCCCGGGCGCAACTCTCCGCCTGCCGAAAAGCCGTTCCCGGAAAATACGCATTGGACAAGATCACCGAAACGCCGTGATTTTCGAAGGTCAGGCCCATCTGGCCAGCGAGATTCGACATGATGGTCGCGGCGTCGACCGAGCCGATGTAGCTGCCTGGGGAGACTGGATTGATCGCTTCATAGACCCCGGTGAACGCCTGCACCTGGAAGTAGACGTCCGGAGCGCCGTTGAAGTCAGCCCAAGCCCGGGTGATCGTGCCGATGAAGACGATCGACATTCCGTTCGCATCGTCGCCCGCCATGAGCGAGATGACGTTCTTCGGCTGCGCACCAGGTAGCGTGCCGAGCGTCGACAGCCGGTTCATATCAGAGAGCGGCATCCCATAGATGCGCAGCTGGAGCTCGCCCATCGAAGCGCCCCCGGCCTTCACGATATGGGCCGACATCCGGAGACCCGAAAGCGTCACCTGGTTTGAACCGCTTTCGTCGAATGCGCCGGTTTTCAGGGTGATGGTCGCGGCCATCCTTCGCTCGACGAAGCTGGAAGTGGCGCTGCTCATAGGCTACAGGGCCACATCTTTGCCTGGAGAGAGAGCATGATACGGTTCCAAATTGTCCTGATGGTATTCGCCTTTTCAATGCCAGCCTGGGCTCAGCAGCTGACGAAAGATGAACGTGACTTAGCTTGGAGGCAGAAGATCGAAACTCTTGCCCAAGACATGGGCAACTTATCTTTCGGTTATCACTGTGGATTGGTAGATCAGGTCACTGGAGGAATGGTTAGGTTGACTCTGATGCGACAAGCAGATGACGTTGACGATCGATATGGTTCTTCCGGTTCACGCGAACGCTGGAATGCGATGCTCAATGACGGTGGCAAGGCGGGATATCGAAGAGGCACACCAGAAGCATGCGCTAACTTTATCAGTCACCCAGAGCTTACTTTAGCCTTCAAGGAATGGGTCGCTGCCATGTCAACACCGGACTAGGTTACCCCGGCCGCCTCCAAATCCGCCGCCTCCACATACATCAGCAGAAACCGCGTCCCGACCCCGTCATAGGTCGGGTCTTCATCTCCCTGCATGTCGAAGAACGACAGATCGCCCGTGAACCCGAGATAGGCAGATCGCACGATGCGATTGGCATTCAGGCAAAGCACTCCACCGATGAGCAAGGTACCGCCGACATAGAGATCGAGGAACAACCCCGTCGTCCGCGTCCGCAGGTTGATCTGACAACTCTGTCCGGCGAGCACGACGCTGACCGTCTGGGTGGGGACCGCCGCAAGAGGGATGATCTGCATTAGAGTTCAGCGTAAGGCGTCGAGAATCCGGGAGCCGCGGCCAGGTCAGGCGTGGCGGCGGTTTGTGCCGCACTCGGCGACTGGGTCTGCACCGTGCCCTGATTGACCGTCGCCGAGGCGCTGGGCGACTGAGTATCGGCCCCAATAGATGGTAGCGCGGTGCTTGTAACCGGCGTCACACTGGAACCAGCCTGGCCGGCCGCCACGTCGCCGGATGCCGTCATGCCCTGAGATTGAGTGTATTGAGCGGCCGACGCTGGCCGCACCTCCTCAAGCCAGATATCGACCAGCAGCAGCGCCGCGCCGCTGCGAACCGAGCGCCGGTAGTCGTAATGCACCGGGTTCATGTTCTGGTATGAGGCTTCCGGTGTGATCACCGTCAGCAGGTTCAGCGAGCTGACCGCGCTCGTGACCGCGGCCAGGAATACGGCCCGATCATCCTCGCCGTCGCCCTGCGCGAAGGTGATTCGAACGTCCGCGGGAACCTGGACCTTGTTGTAAGACGCGAATCCTCCCTGCTCGATCGGGAAGTCGGAAATGCGAAACTCCTTGCGGTAATCGACTGAGATCACGCTGTCAGCCACGACAGCCGGGGAGCCGTCATTCGCGAACAAGCCCCAAACAGGCGGCGCAAATGCCTCAAAAAGCAGGTCCGAATCTGCCGTCAGGAGAACAAGACTATCCTCGACAGCATTGATGGTCCTGAGAACGGGCGGCACACCAGCCGCATCAGGAACGTCGGGGTAGGAGGCCATCAGGCAAGGCCGGTGTTGGCCTGCGTCGCAAACCCGTATTTGACCATCGCATCACGGAAGCCCGTCGCGATCGTCTTTGGATCGCCGCCAGGCGCGTGGATGGTGATCGGCCCGGTGCTAATCTGGGTGCTGTTGTCGTTGTTGTGGGTGGTCGAGCTCGCCCCCCAGCGCTGGGCGGCGGTGGGTGGCGCCATCGTGGGAGCGACAGGCACCGCAGCGACAGGCTTATTTGACGCCCAACGGCTAATCGCACCATGAACGGCGTTTGCGTCAACCCGAGCATGCTGCCCGGGGTAATAGGAATTTCCGGTGTCCGGGTCAGGAAGCGAAGCCCACTCCCGCGACAACCCCTTCATGAAATCATGCTCAGACATCGTGCGGTTCACATAGGAGTCAAAACCACGCCGCTTGATCAACTGCTTGAACATGGAATCCTGAGTGGACTGGTCGAACTTCGTCGTGTCGGGATTCAGGTTCATTTCTGAGATAAGGCTGCGCATGGTGCTGTCGATGATCTGATAACGACCAACAGCCGTAGACGGCGCGCCCGCCTGAAGCATCTTATGCTGCATCGCCAGGACATCACTTAGAGACATGCTGGTGAGATCGACGTTGCCGCCGGTCCATTTTCCGTAACCCAGCGTCTCGTTGTAGCCTCGCCCCTTGTCGGTCCCTTCCGAAGTGCCGACAAGGTCCATCAGCGATCCCGTGTGCCCCATCGCCAGCGTGTCGCGCATCCAATTGGTCGCGCCGTGCCAGGCGTTGGTGATCGGATCAGAACCCGCGGGATGGGTCCTGATATATTCATCGTTCTTCCGCTTGCTGAACTCCGGGTTCTCGCCGCCGGCCGGGCCGGTAAATCCCAGAAACAGCAGAGGCGCGAGGCGGGACAGCAGAGCCATCACACCGCCGCCCTCGGCCGCACTGGCGCCAGCTGCCGCGCCGCCCCCTTTGACGGCACCGACAGCCGACCCAGCCAGCGCCGCTCCAATCTGCGTAATCCCGGCAATGATCGGAAGCACTTTCGACGCGGCCCACAGCCCGAACAGTATCTCCGTCGCACGCGCCCATCCGCCTACGGCATCGGCCGCCTTATTGGCTCCGCTGGCAAAATCATTGATGTCCTGCCCGACCTTGTCCCACGGAATCGTCGCCAGATAGTTACCGAACTGCTCGACCGCGTCAGACACCGCCTTGATGATGTCCGGCATGTGGAGCTGTATCCACGCCGAAAACTGCTTCAGCAGCTTATCGATGTAGGGCGAAAGATCGTTCAGGATCGCTCGCGCGAGGCTGGTGATCTGTTGCTGGATATCGAGCAGGTCTTTCTGGAGACCCTGAGCCCGGGTGGCGTCGGCGTCTGTCGGAACACCCAACTGCTTCTGCTGGTCGCGAAGCTTCTGAACCTCGCCCCTGCCCTTCTCCAGCAGGTTGATCGTGCCCTGGTCCAAGCCTATCTTTTCGCCCCACGATGTTGCGGCGGCGGGGTCCATTTGGCTGAACTTGTCTGCCAGATCGAGCAAGACATCGCCAAGCGGACGAAGTTTCTTCGTATTCAAATCAACAGCGTTGACGCCCAGCGCACGCAGGAAGGGGATCGTTGATGACTCGCCATTAATAACGAACGTCTGAAACTGCTGCATCAAGCCTTGCAAGGAGCCGTCCATGCCCTGCGCGCTACCACCAGCACGCTTAGCCGCCCCCTCCCACGCCGCCAGCGTGTCGGTGCTCATGTCCAGGTTGTGCGCCAGGCGGCCAGTCGCGGCATCGCCCTGCGTGATGTCGCGGATCAGGTCCTTGACGCCGGTCGCGCCAGCAATGACCGCGAAGAACCCTAAAGCTTCGTTCCGAAGCCTGGTAAAGAACGCCGCGCCAGCCCGCCCCTGTGCGTCAAGCAGCTTGGCGGTTGTGGTCGCCTCTTCGCCAGTCTGTTTCAGCGATGCCGACGCCTGCTTCTGGCCCTGCGCATACTTCGATGCGTCCAGCCCAAGCGTGACGACGAGGGCGTCGATGACCGTCGCCACGGTCAGTGCGCCTTGCTTGCCACTTGCCGGTTGTGGGAATCAATCATCACCACCTCCAGCAGGTTGTAGAGATCAAGGACACCGTAGACGGTATCAAGCTCATGCAGCGTCGCAAGCTTGCTCGACACGACGATAGCGACCACGCGGGGCATATTCTCGTATTCTACGAAGCGGCGCGTTTCCGGCTCGCCGGGTCCGATATCGATTGGCCGGCGGGTTGCGAAAAACCCGTGTGCAGCTTCCAAACCTCCATGCGGAGGTGAAGCCGGGTAGCAATCTCCTCGATATCATCATCAACCAGACCCCGAATAACCTGCGGATTGCGGGCGTCGGGTTGAATCTGGACGCACTCAAACATCTCTTCCAGAAGCGGCTTTAGATCGGCGTACGTCATGCCCTGGAATGCGCTCGGCCCCATTGCCGCCAAACCCTGCAACCCGGAAGCCGTCACGTTGATCGGCACGTCAACGCCCGATCGTGCCATCGCGAGGAAGGCTCGCGCGGCCCAGTCCTCGACTCGGGACGCCGGCATTTCCGTCAGCTTGAAAACCTTCCCCCGGTCGCGCCCTTCGGCGTCTATCGTCACCATCGCAGTACGACGCGCCATTAGACCGGCACCGGCGAAATATCGGACCAGGTGATGACGAAAGCCCGGGGTTGCAGCACGCGCCGCGCTGGTGGGATCGGCGGATAGCTCGTCAAGACGCCCTGGATGAGGTTGTATTCATTCCCGGTGCTGACCAGCGTGATGATGCCGTTGGCGAAGTAGATGTTACGAGCCGCCTTGTTCGCCTGAATCCATGCGTCAAACAACGAACCGCTCGACGAGTCAGCCTGCAAGTTCACCGTCATCCGGTTCATCGTCGGAACCCAGCCGGCCGACATGAAACCATCCACGCCCTTCATCACTTCGGCCGCCTCGATCGCATCCGTCTCAAAGGCAGCGTCGGTCGAAAAACCCTGAACCTGCTGCGGCGTCGGAAAGAGGCTCGTAATTCCCAGCATGAAGACCGCGTTGGCGGAAGTGATGTTTGCCATCTCGCCGGCTCCTTACTGGATTTCGATCGAGGCGAGACTGATCTGCTGCACCGATCCGCCATCCATGTAGAAGAACGTCATATTCGGTGTGCCGCGAACCCCTCTGACCTGCGCGCCTGGATCAAGCACCTGAAAATACCAGCCGACGTTTTCAAGCGTGGAGGTGATGTTCAGTCCGGCCATGGTCTGCACCTCGGCCGCCTGCGCGTCGGACAACGTCACGCCGACCTGTATCGCGCCGAAATTCAGCGCCTGCTGGATGACATCGCTGCAAGCCGCCTTGATCATCGCGTAGCCCGCGGGATTGTATGGAACCGACTTTGCCTGGGTGAGCAGCTCCATCAGCGCAAGCTGGAACTGGTTGTTCATCCAGATTTGGTTCACATAGGAGTCGATCCAGTCGTATTCGCCGGTGATCGAGCCAGGATAGAAAAAGGTAAATTGCTGGTTTGCCGTCGCGTAGTCGCCGTAGAAATTGTATCCGTTGGCGATCAGATTGGCGGCTGTAGTGGCGTCGGTCACATCGAACTGCAAACCACTCTGGCTACGGAAAGCCATCGTGGCTCGGCCATTCGTCTCGGAAAAGTCCAGCGAGGCGATCGCGCCCATCACGAACGCGCCCATCAGATAGGTGTTCAGCGGCGCGTAAATCGGCACCGTGCCGCTGCTGCTGTTGTTGCTCAGGATGTAGCCGACCGACGTGGCGTCGCCACTCTCAGTGGCGTTGATGTCGGTATCCCACATCGCATAGAGGTAGTTGTTGTCCTCGCCATTCACCCAAGCGGCGAATTCCTCCTTGACCGCCGCCGCCGGCTCGAAAGCCGTGGTGAAACAGGCGAAGTCTGTCGTCTGCGTGAGAACCTCCGCAAGGTTCACCGCCGGCACTCCAGCGTTGCCCCCCTGAGACAAGACAGCCTCGGTGGCATTCGTCAGCAAGAGAGACGTTGCAAGCGTGCCAGAGGCATAGCCCAACGTGCTCGACGGGCCGGTCGTCCCGGATGTGATGACGAACGCGCCTGACACACTGTCGAAAGTGACGTTAGCGACAAGCGCTGTCGCAATCAGCGCCGCTGCGTTGCTGAACGACGTGGCCGACGAAAGCGACACGCTATTGGCCGTCTTCGTCGCACCGTCTACCTCAACCGTGAGAGTGCCCGATAGACTCTGTAGCGTGGGCAGGCTCATGGACGACACGTTGCCGCCGCGCAGATACGCCGCGACCGGAGCCGCCGGAAACTGCGCGAAATAGAGCATCCCGGGCTTCTTGTTGGAATTGTTGAACCCGAGAAAATAGGACGTCGCCATCTGCGCCTCGACCGAAGTCGGGCCGAAATAATTGCCGACTGCCGTGGGCGTGGGAAACGACGGCACAGCGCCGATCGGAACGCGCGGGTTCTCCGTCAGGATCACACCGACCAGGTCGAGCGCAGAACCGCCAGCGCTGATGACGCTAGGCGTCACGCTGACGATGAGCGATGCGGGAATGCTACCCATCGGCGCAGAGCTCCGGAGTTGGAAGGCTTCAGGTTTTGAGAAGCGCCCTAGACGGGCAGGAAATCAGAAGTCGTGATACGGGATGTCGGCGAACGCGACCCTCAGCTCGCCAGCGAACTGCTCGGGCGTCCCGACGATGATGTTCGCCTGCATGACGGCATCCACCGTCCAGCGCGTCTCGTATTGGTTCTCGGCATTGACGAATGGAGTCTGTCGCGGATCGCTCGCGTAAAGCGCCTGCACATCAAACCCCGATTGATGAAACTGACCGCAGCCAAAGGGCGACCGCATCAAGGTCGAGATGATCTGCGCGTTCTCCGCGCTGTTCGGCCCATGCACGTCGAGCTGCACCGTCACTTGCGTCGGTTGCAGCGAGCTGCGTGTACCGCCAGCTGCTGGGTAGGGGTCCGTAAAGGTATCGACCGTGGTTGCGAGGCGCTGCCTGAGCGTCGGCGTCATGATGACGAAGTCGTCGCCCTCGGGCTCCGGCACGCGGTTGTCCTGGCCACGAACCACTTCGACCGTCAACGGCAACACAGCGAGCAGAAAAGCCCGGAGCGCAGTCAGGATGCTGACCTCCGGCAGACTGATCGTAGCGGCCATCAGACTCTCCGACTGGGGGACTGTCGCCTTTTGGCGACAAGCCAGCGGGTTGCCGCATAGCTTGCCTGAGAAGCCGCCTGCTTCAGCGAGCGGAGTGTTTCCGCCGGTTATCCGATGGGAGTGGTGGAACCCGTCTTGGAAAGATCGACCATGAATTGAGATGGATTGCGTTGCAGCGTGACTGACGCTTTTGTCCAGTCAACCCAGTGCTCGAGTACTTCCGTCGTGAGAAAAATCGAGCCGTCCGCCAAGGTGATTAAATCGCCGCCCCGGTTTGTCGCCCGAACGATCGCCTCCAAGTCCCCGTTCATGTAGATCGCGTGCGTCGATCCCTGGATATTGAGGGTATCGAGATGCATCAGGTCCTTCGTCGTGAGGGCCTGAACCTGCATCGACGTGGTGATCGGAGAGCCGTAATTCGGGGTCCGCGAACCATCCGGGTTGGTTGTGTAAGTCCCGGCGCTGGGAAGCACGGTGCCAAACGTCGGAGGATTGACCGTGCCGATCGCACCCGAGACAAACCCATGGAGGTTCATCCCTCGGAAACGTCGTAATCGACCGCGTTCAGCATCGTGCCTGTGTCAACAAGAGGCTTGTCATTGCCCTTCGCTGCCACGGTTGCCGACGCAAGAGCTGGCGACACGAAATCGACAATCGACTGCTGCAGCTGCCCTTTGATCCCTTCGCCCACAAGGCTGAGGGCCGCCTCAACGTCATAGTCATGCGACTTGAGGTTCTGCGCCAATGCATCCCCCCAGCCTTCCGACTTGGCCGCGATCATCCCACGAAAATACGGTCGCGGCGGGATGTTCCGCGACGGCGCGCCAAACTCCTGGATTGCCGCCACCATCGCAACCGGGGTGCCGTCCGGATACGTGGCATTCTCAAGAAAGCCGACCCGCAACTCGGCATTGGACGCCACACGTTCCGCGATCTCACGCAGACGCTGCTCCAGCCGCTCGCCACCGCTCAGGCCAATGTCGGGCATTCACCACCCCCATCGTGGGTTAGGGATGTATCGCATCGTCCGGTAGGCGGCCGTCATCTGCCAGTAGGCAAAACCGTATTTGGTCTGGGTGAAATAAGCCGCAGAGCCGGGAATGCCGGACAGGTCCGTGCCGACCGACACAGAACCCTCGGTCGCGTTGCTGATCCTGCCAACGAGCCCCGACGCGGGCTGCGTATTCGTCCCCGCAAACAACGCCGCGATATGTGCCGTGAGGAGATAGAGCAAGGTCGTTAGCTGCGTCGGATCAGAGATCAGCCAGCCGGTATTGTCCTGCAATAGCGTCGCCTGATCGAAGTAGCCCAGCGCCTGTTGCGCCGTCGTCACGGTCGTCGAAAACTCAGGATAGGCCGCCTGCCAGTCAGCGTAGACGAAGGCGACAACTGGCGTGGCCGATTGGCTCATTACCCGTGATGCTCTTCGGACACAGGCGGAACAACCCCAGGCTCGGCAAGCGCTCCAGGCGCTGGCGGGATCGCGCCGGGCTCCACGGGCGCCACGGGCTCAGCCACCATCCCCGCAGCCGCCGGAGGTTCGCTGCGCGGGCTGTCATCCGGCGGCGTATCGCTGGTCGCGGCCATCTCTTTGGCCGACACCGGCGCTTCGTGCGTCACAGTGCTGCCCTTGGCGGCGTCGCCCTCGGTATCCTTCGCTACCCGGTCGAGACCGGGCTGAAAGCCGAACTCGACGGCGTCGTCCTTCTCTGCCTGTTCCGGCGACACCACCTCAAGCATGTGATGCAGCACGTCGCCGGCTTTCTCGCGAGCCTGCATCCAGGCCTTGAACAACGCCGCGTTCACGTTGTGCGTGAAGCCTACGCCGCCCTTGGCGTCCGCGTGGTTCGCGCCGTTGATGACGGCCGTCTTCGGGACAGGCGCTTCGCCGGGACGATCCCTGAACTCCTCCGGCATCGGCTCCTGGATGCGGATTGCGGTGTGCGCGCGGCTGGCGACGGTAACAGTATCCTCATTGCGAACGGCCGCAGGATGCTCAACCGGTTGCCCGGCATTGAATGCGCGCGTCGTATCGTTCTGATGGTCATCGGCCATGATTGGCTCCTATGCCCCAACCTGGGCGGTTTCGATCTTGCCCTTGAACTCGGCGGGCAGATTCTTCGGATCCAGTGGCTCAAGGCCGCTTTTCAGCGTGCGATGGTCCTTCGCCTGAGCGTTGATCTCGTCAGTCTTGGCCTGAGCGAACACGAGGCCGTTTTTCACGATCTCGTTGTCCTTGTTCTGCTCCAGCCACGCTGCAAAGAGATCGGCATCCACTCCAAACGTAAGGCCGACACCGTTCCGGATTTCGTGCGGCGCATCCTTGCCAGCAAAGCGGGCGCACCCATTGAGCTTGATGCGCTCTCCTTTGGCCACGGCGCGATTGATCTCTTTCCACCCGCCGCCCATCACAGCTTCCTGGTGGGATTCCATCGTGAAAGCCTGGATGTAGAGCCCGTTCGGCAGCTTGCAGCCAACCGTGACTGTGCCCGGCATGAATCAGACCCCGATCATCTGCGCGATGGCGAGCGGGTAGCGGATAATCGCACCCCACGAGCCGGACGTGCGCTTCTGCCTGTAGCTTGAGATGGCACGAAGTACCTGGTGGTCTCGCATTTTCTCGTTGAAGGCACAGTAACCCGTCTGGTTGCCTTCGAACGACTTGGCGATCAGCTGCACCACATTGCCGCTGGCGGTCGCATAGCGCGGGTCGGTCACGTAATCGATGTTCGGGAACGACTCCTTGATGTAGGCTCGAACCGTGATGCCGAACTGATTGGTTGCGGTCAGCGCCGCGTTGACGTTGTTCGGCGTCACCAGAACCATTGGCGTATCGGCGTCGATTCCGCCAAACGTCGTGCTGGTCAGCTGGTTGAACAGTATTTGGAAGTCGGCGTAGACCTCGTTCGCCGCCGCGTTGATCTGGCCGCCTGTAGATACCCAGCGCGTGCCGCCAGCCGTCTTCGTGGTCGGCGTCAACGCCGCCGAGAGCGCAGGATCGTTCAGCAGCCCGTAATTGGACAGCCCGGCAACACCGAAATGGTAGGTGTAGTCAAGAAACTTATCCAACGTCTTCGCCGCCGACATCTGCTTTTCGGCGACCAGGTTCAGCCGCGCCGCTCCAGCCCGATCCACTTCAAGATCGCCATACTCGATGACGGTCTGGAACAGGTAGGACTGACGGGACTCGAACTGCTCGTTCACATCGGAACGGCCATTCTCGTTGAAATCGCCGTAGCTGCTGACTTCGCCCGTGTTCTCGATCATCGGGAACCAGGCGGTCTGATCGACCCAGGTGCCCTTCTTCTCCTCACCGATGATCGTGGCGCCCTTGTTCGGCACCTGCATCACCCGGATCAAATCGGGATCAACGAACTGCGTGAAGAAGGACGGGATGCCGCCGTTCGGATTGGTGACGAGTGTCGGCTGCGCGTCGAGCGCCAGCGCGAAATCGCGCCGGAACTCGTCGGGCAGGTAGTCCTTCGCGTACGGGAGAACGATGCCCCAATCGGCTTCGAGCCGGGCAGCGTCCTGTGCAAACTGCGGGTTGCTGGACATCTGTCTGCTCCTCAGCCCAGGGGGGTGTTCGACATTTTGACAAGCTCACCAACAGCGCCGGCGCTCATCGCATACCACTTGGTTTCCGTGGCGCCGGCGACAGTCGCGCCGGTTGCGGCGAACGAGATCGTTCCGTTTGTGTTGTTGGCAAACGCCTTCATGCCGATAGTCACGGCACCGGTCCCGGCGTTCTTCACAAAGAAATCGCCAGCGTTGTACATGTCGCCCACACCCATGCCGGCCGGAATTGTCATCCCGTATTCCTGCAAGTAGGTGGTCAGCATGGCAGGCAGCCCCGCGCGCCCGACGAAGCACGACGGGGCGCCGGTGCCGGCGTTCGACAGGATGGTGCCCGTCGCCGTATCGGCCCAGGCAAACAGGCCGATCGTCAGGCCATTCGCCCCGGAGACAAACCCGCCCGGAACCGAAAGCGTGCTGTGACGCGGATTGGTGGAGCAGAAATCACCCGCGACGCCCGGCGCCTGAGTGACGTTGATGACGGTCTGAAACATGGCTCGGGTCTCCTCAATGCTTGCCGAGGCGGCCGGCGTTGGGGAACCGCTTCGCATAGCTGTCGGCCGCCGCCGCATCCATCGCTACACGAGAGGGGGATGCGGCCGGCTTGACATCGCCAGGCTTCGGCTGCGCGAGCAGGATATGGCGATAAGCCACGTCGGGAACGTCGGCCACGTCAACCTTGAGCGCGTCCAGGGCGAACTTGAACACCGCCTCAGCGCTGTCCATCGCCACACCCACCTCGCCGACATAAGGACGAACCGCCACCTCGGCCTCACGGATCGCATTGAGCCGGCGCACGGTAGACTGCTCGGTCTCCTTGCGAGTGGCCAGGACGGCCGCCGCAATTGCCGCGTCCATGGCAGTCTTCGACACCTTGTCGTCTTCCGCCGGGGCAGGAACGGGATCAGGACTACCGCTCAGCGCCTTTTCGACCTGCGCCAGCAGATCGTCGGGAATCTTGCCCTTCAGCATAGCGAGCACGTCGGGTTCGTCGTCTTCACCCGAGGGGACGGGCGCAACAACCGATGCCTCGTCCGGCATCTCGTCAACCACGTCGTCGAGCTGATCAAGCATCTCGATCACGTCTTCCAGATCGGCGTCGGCCGCGAGCTTGCCCTGCGCCGCCGCGTCCAGCGCAGCCTTGATCTTCGGCTTGGACGTCTTCCAGTTCTTCGCCGTCACGCCCTTAACGAGCGCGGTGACGTCGATCTGCGCATCCGCGGCGAGTTTCGGACGGAGGTAGGAGCCGAGCGCAGCGGAGGCCATCAGGGCCTTACGCGAACGGGGAGCTTTTGCCATTGGCGGGGCCCTTCTGGAGGTTGATGGAAGCGCAGAGTCACTGACGACCACGTCGCTTCCCGCGCGGCCCGTTTCTACCAAGGCAACATGGTTTCCGCGGATGTTCCGCATGACGCCATCGTACCGGACACCGTTGAGCTCGCCCGGCGTCATGTCCGCTTCGTAGCGGTAAGAGCTCGAAAGCTGCTTTTGGTCGCCGGTCTCAATTCCGGCGATGGAAGCCCCATCCCAAATCGCCATCTCGCGGGCGCGGAGATACGGCGCATCCCAATACACATCGTGAACCGATCCAACCGTCAGCTCGTGGTCGTGGTCGTTCGCGCTCTGCGGCTTGTGCAGGCTCAACAACGGCTTGCCGTTGAAGGTGTCGGCCGACTTTCCCAATTCCGCAGGATCGCGAAGAAGCTGGTAAATCTGATCCGGCTTCAGCCCAAGCGCATCGGCGCCGGGAATCTCCCGGCCGAGATAGCCGCAGATGTTGGCCTTCGAAATCGGTACGTCCGAAACGTGCAGGTGGCCGTCTTCGTCTGTCCTGCGCTTGGTCAACGAGCGATCGAGGGCAAGCGTGTCTTGCGGCTTGATCGTTGCTGACAGCCCAACGCGATCCTGGGCCAAGGTGATCTCAGTCATTCTCGACCTATAAGAATCCAGGTACTATCGATCGCGACACGCAACGGCAATTCGGAAGCTGGCCGGGAAGAATGAAGTCCCCGTCTATCAAGGCTCCTTTGTCTACATCGTAGACAAGCCGGTCTCGACCAGCTTTCACGTGACTTGGCCTTGGGTGGCGGCCACCAGCCGAATGCACCCACAACGCTTGCGTGATCCCAAGCTCTTTCTGTCGAGCCCGCGTGATTGTAGCCGTCGCCTTGTTGTTTTGATCCCTCGCGATAAAAGCCGCGCGCCGCCGCGTCACGCCGTACCGCTGCTCCAGCTCCTTCGTCAGCGACCCGAGATCGCGGCCCGTCTGCACCGACCGCATCACCGCACCTTGCACGTCTTGCAGATGCTCGGCCGCAATCGACTTGATCAGTCCAATCTGTTCTCCAATAGAGGCCTGAAGCACGTCGTTGACCGATCGCGTCATTCTAAACCTGACCGTGAATCCGGCCTTCTTCAGCGACGCCGCCAGCGCGCCATCAGCTCGTTCGGCCGCAGCCTTGGCGAAGTGCCGTCCCATCTCCTCGGCCGCCTCGTCAAACCGCGATTGCCAGCGCGCCCCCAGCCTGCGCATCACGTCGCGCAGGTTCATCGCCGGACTGCCGCCCACGTCTTCGTCCTGCGCCATGTGCGGCGACTTCGCCCGCCACGCCGCCTTGATCCAGTAGACGAGGCTGCGGTGCATCTCGACGATCAGCGCGTCCAACTTGCGGCGGTATGCGGCCTCAGTGCCTGCGTTCGGGTATGTGGCAGCGAGAGTTTTGGGTTTACCGGTTGGGGAAACCAGCCGCTTACTCGCCACCTTCCCCTGCCTTCTCCAACGTCTCCGGATCACCGAACCCGGTTCCAAACGGATTGCCGTCATCCGGCTCAGGCGGCTCGGGCGGCGGCCCAGACAGATCAACCGCGCTGTACCGTCCCTCGCCCTCGGCAGCGAGCGTCGCCCGAATATCCTCCGGCGCAAGAACCCCCGCCTCCGCGTAAGCGATGTCCACCCTGGAGTTGATCTCCCGGATGTCCGCGATCTCCTTCTCGTTCACCTCCCAGAGCGGGTTGAACGTGAACGAAATGTCGGGGTCGATCTCGCCCAGCTCAGAAAGCTGAATGATATCCAGCACCCGCTTCAGATGCGGGCGGAACAGGTGCTCCTGATAAGCGGCGATGCTGTCGTAGAAAACGCGGACTTCACCGTCCGACGAGTTATGCGTCAGGATTCCGTTCGCAAAGAACTCAGGAAGATGACCCGGCTCGACAGTTAGGTCATAAACCCACTCGCTCGCCGGAACGCGCTTCACGCCGACGACTAAGCCTTCGTCGCTGTTTGCTCGCTTCGGTGCGCACATATTTGTCCGGATGGGCAAGATAATATGCGCGAGCGTATGCTGTGCGATCTTGGCTAGCAGTTGAGCATTTACGCGAACAAAATTTCGCGTCTTTGCGACGAGCTGTGAAAGTTGCCCCGCATTGGGCGCATTCACATACTGGCTTTGGCTTGGCCGCAGTCGGCCTCTGCGCCCTTCTGTCTGCCAAAATGCATTCTTTAGAACAAAACTTTTTCCTGCTCGGTAATTTGTTGACGGTGAAATCGCTTCCGCATTGGGCACAGCAGACGGACTTAGGGCTATTCGCTCTAATGCGAGATCGAATGTCGCAGTCAATGTGGTGAAGTTCAGCATGAGCCCGCGCTGGCATGGGCTCAAGATTGTCAAGCTGGTTGTTAGCCTTATTGCCGTCTCGGTGATGAAGATGGCTACCCTTTGGCAACGGGCCGTTATGCGCTTCCCAAATTTTCCGATGGAGCAGAGATGGGCGGCGTGTTTTTGCATCCCACGCTGCGTAATAGCCGTCTGGGCGTCGCCACCACCATTGACCGCGCCATGCCACGGACAGTGCATGTTTTGGGCGTTTAACTTTTCGCCAATCAACAACAGGCAGTCCCCACGCAGAACATTCTCCGCAGGAACAAATTCTCCTACTTCCGGCAACCAGATCGGGTGATTCCCCGTGCATAGGAGTGTCTTATTTGCCGTCTTTATCTCTATCAGTTCTTTAGCATATTTGGTGACGCCAGAAAACGTCAAAGGAGCCCATCCTTTGCGCGTCAATACCAGATCGTTTGTTGTGACATCGCGAATTTTGACCTGCCCGCGATCAGTCGCGATCATCGTGTCGCCAGGCAGGCACGCATTCAGCCCCGATGGGGTAATACCGAGCAGCTTGACCAGCGGAATGCCGGAAACGCTCGCCATCTGCTCCTGCGCTTGAGCCTGGAGGTGATCCAGCGTACCGAGCGGCGTCGCGACGTTGAAAAATTCCTCCGTCGCCTGATTGAGCAGCATCATGCCGCCGTTATCGCGGTAGGCATTGAACATCTCGATGCGGTTCAGCATGTCCTGGCCGCCGCCCCCAGCGAGAACCGCCTCCATGTCCGTCTTGATGCCGCTCACCGAAAACGAATGCAGCAGATCGGAAACCGACTGCCGCGTCCTGATCCAATTATCAACGTAAGGCCTTGCCATTTGCGACATTGACAGGCCACTGAACCCGTAAGCCGGTTTCAAAAGGTCCGGCAGTTCTCTCCCGATAAACGTCAGCAGCCTGGAGCGATGGAGCTTCTTCCCCATCACGAACCAAGCCTGCGGGCGATAGAAATGCTCGCTCAGCGGGTTCGCCGTGTCATAACCAGAAGCGTACGTCCAGACCGGCTCGATGACCTTGAGCCCCTTCAAGCCGCCCGTTCGAATCTTCCGAGGATCGACAGTCAGCGGCGTGGCCAGCTCGTCCGGATTATTTGTCGCGCCGGTGTCGATATAGACTTGGCCACGGCCGAAAAAACCATCCAGCTCCGCACCCCGGCGGAACGCCTCCTGCACGCGAAACTTGGTCATCGCCGCATCAAGCACCGCGAGCTTGTCCGACTTGTCCTCTTCGCCCTTAGCCGTGAGCTTCACCCATTGCCGCGTCATCTCGCGGGCAAGCGTCTCAGAGATGCGTCGGTATTCCGGCCGCTGCGCAAGCTCAGCCAGATACGGATACCCGAGCCAGGCCAGGCCCTCGCCCTGCAACGAGCCAAGACCGTAAGCCCCGGCCTGTTCGTAGAGTCCGCCCCAATCCTGCGCGATCGTCGCCGGCTCGTTCGCAGGCAAGACACCCGGCATCGGCACGGGCACGGTCCAGGGCTTCAGGGCTTTCAGCTTCGTCCCGGAAGCGCGAGCCATCGCCACGGCCTCGTGGCTGACCTTCATCACCTTCTTCGCAGCGGGAGCAGCCTGAGCGACAGCGTCCCTCGCCACCCTTGGTCGCCTCATCGCCGATACCCGGCAGCGATCCTGACCGCCTCCTCAGAAATCCGCATCGCCGGCCGAGCGATCAACATCGTGAACCCCCGGCTCAATGCGTCTACCTGATCGTCATGCCGCGCCGCCGGGAACCCCGCCAATTCCTCACGGAACGAAACATTCCACGCACCGCGCACCATCGACACGTTGCCGACGTTCATCTGCGCGGCAACCGGACCCGCTCGCGTTTCCTTGTCCCCGGTCTCCGGCGAACTTTCGATACGAAACCCTGTCAATTTGCGCGTCAGATAAAGCAGCTGCGCCTTGCCGGCTTGCCCAGGGTCCTGCGGCAGCCCAACCGTGACGCCGTGCCCATCCTGCTCGGCCGTATTGACGATCGCCCGCTCGACCTCGTCGGGGCCACCACGAAGCCGGACAATGTCGGCAACAGTGAAAGCGCCCTCATTCGTGCGAACCAATTTCAACCCGACCGTATAATCAGGGTCGCGAGTGCCGATTTGCGCTGTGGCGGCCAAATCCCACGCCCGGACAGCGCGTCCTGCCGGAGCCGCGTCCAGCGTTGCGATCTGCGCCACCTTGAAAAGCGAGCCCTCAAGCGGACGCGGCGATTGCTGGTAAAGCGCCCACCAACCACGCTCGCCCTGCTCAAGGCGTTTCTCGGCAAGCATCTCAGCGTAGCCGTATGCGTCGTCGCCCCAGAGCGGGTCACCAGGATCCCTGCCGAGCGGATCGCCCGCTTCGGCAATGGCAGGCAGACTAACAACTCGCCAGCGATCAGCCTCTTCCGCCAGTATCCGACCGGCGAGGTCATCCTCATGCCAGCGGGTCATAATCAGCACCCGCCGCGCCCCAGGTTTCAGACGAGTCAGGAAATCGTCCCGGTACCACTCCCAGGTCGTATCACGCACCCGCGGGCTATCAGCCGCCTCGCGCCCTGCAATTGGGTCGTCAAGCAACCCGAGATCGGCCCTAAAGCCTGCTATGGCCTTACCAACACCTGCACCAAGATATTCGCCCCCAGCCGTCGTGTGCCAGCGGGCTGCCGCGCTGCTGTCCGCCCTAAGCCCAAATCCAAGCACGTCAGAGTTGCTAGCTATGTAGTTGCGAGCCAGACGCCCGTTCTTCTCAGCCAGCTCCATCGTGTGGGAGGCGGCGATGATTGCGCTGCCCGGAAGCCTCGCAAACCACCATGCCGGAAACAAATGTGACGTGTAGGTTGACTTTGCCGCACCAGGCGGCATGAAAACCATGAGGCGGTCATTGTCGCCCCGAGCGATTGCCTCGAGCTCGGCTATCAAGAGCCGATGATGAGCAGCAGGTTTCAGTCCAGCGTGCGATAGCGCCTCAATGGACCAAGCCGCCATTTCCATTCGGCACCGTCGGCGCCAAAGCTCGCGCCTGATCTGCATCTGCCTCACGAGCATCGATTTCGGCGAGCTCGGCGGCAAGGTCCTCAGGGCTACGGCTACTGTCATCTGTGCGGACGTTCAGCGTTTCAGCCGAAAGCTTGGGATGAACATAAGGTGCGGCCTTCTCGGCAAGAGCCGCAGCAGCCCTCCAGTTAGCCGCCGAAGCCTCCAAACTCATGGCGTGGAGCATGACCTCCAGCGGACTCATCTTCGCAATGTCAGCCGGCACAAGCCCAGAAAGCGCCTGCGCGTGCCTCTCTACGACTTCTCTCGCGTCGGCCGTCTTGTTCCTGGTGCCCGGCTTGCGGCCTGCGCCCGGGCGATATCCACCACGAGGCATCAATACGCACCTTTGATTCCGAAGCTGATATCAATCAGACCTACGAACCGCTCACGATCGCCGCTGAGAAGTTCGTCAGTGTCGCCGCAGAACCGCCCGTATTGCTGATCTGCACCATGAAAGACCCGAACGGAACATTATCGACCAACACCAGACTAGCAAAGTTATTCGCTGTCAGCGGTGCCGTATGCGTGTCAATTGTGACCGTGCCTGCCGTGTCCAGATATCGGGTGATGGTGATCGCCCCCGCTTGCGTGGACGTGACTCCCGCAGCCACCTTCGGCGAACCGCCAGAGATCAGGATACCGCTATTCCACGTCGCGCTGGCGGCGATCGTCGTCGGTGCCGGCTGCACCGGATAGATGAGATGCGCTGCCTGTTGAGCCGTCGCCGCACCACCAAGGCACAGCAGGACCGGCAATGAGAGCCGAATCGCTCGCATCATCGCCCGCCTCCATCATTGAACCCCAACCGCCCGAGCCACCCAGGCCCAAGACACCTCGCCGCCGATCACCATGCCGACGACGAGCACGAGCGCGCCGAGCGTGATCGCCTGAGCCAGCGGGAGATCGGACCGGCGTATTCGCCTGAACCGGCCCCGGGCATCGCGCGCTGGCATGGCGGGGCTCCGGTGCTATGTATATACCGTCAAGGCTGATTGCTATGACGACGAGACCTGAGATCAGAATGCCAACGGACGAAGAAGAGGCCGACATCCAGCGTGGGATAGCGGCCGACCCAGATAACCCCGAGTGGACAGAGGACGATTTCGCGGCGGCTCGCCCGGCGTCGGACGCGTTGCCCGAATTGGTTGCCAGCCGCAAGCGCGGCGCACAAAGAGCGCCCAGAAAGGTCATGATCGCGCTCAGGCTTGACCCCGAAGTGCTCGACCGCCTGCGCGCCTCCGGGCGGGGCTGGCAGACGAGAGCGAGCGAGGCGTTGAGCAAGATGATCATGGGCGACTGAGATGGCCATTCCGCGCGTCGATCTGAGCCGCCTGAACCTGTCCGTGGGTAAGACCCTTGCGACGGTCACTCCCGGCGAGGTGCTCCGTGCCGAGTTCATGAAGCCGCTGGGCCTGTCAGCCCGGGCGCTCGCGCGGGATTTGAACGTGCCTCCGAACCGCATCACTGGAATCATCAACGGCGACCGCGCGATCACCGCTGAGACGGCGTTGCTTTTGGCTGGCCGGCTCGGGACCTCGGCCGAGTTCTGGATGAACTTGCAGACGGCGCACGACCTTGAGGAAGCTCGCAAGCACGTGCATGCGACCGCGTGAGGCGGCTCCCGCCCCAGCGATAGGAGGCAGCAATGGCAACGCGAAACTATCCTGCGATCATCTTCCGCGAGGAAGGCGAGGAGGCTTGGTCGATCCTGTTCCCAGACTTCCCCGAGGTGGCCAGTTCGGCTGAGACTGCGCGAGATATTCACAGCCAGGCTTTAGACGCACTCCGCACCGTCGTTGATCTTTACGCCGAGGAGAACCAAGCGCTGCCCGAAAGCACGGACATTGATCGAGCCCTGGACTTGGCACGTGAACAGAACGCTGTTGCTGCCTTTTATGGCGTTGAGCTTCCGGCGGGACCGCACGCTCCTGACCCGCATCGACGCGGCGGCGGATGCGCGAGGAATGACACGCTCGGGGTTTCTGGCGGCCGCGGCGCGGAAGGAGTTGGCTTGATTGCGCTCCGTGTACGGGGCTCTTACGGCGGTGACTTGTAACAAAAAACCCGCCGGTGAGGGCGGGTTGCGACTCGAGAGAAGTGCGCTAAGCGCGGCACACTCAAGTATGAATTTTTCCATGCCCAAAACTGTCAACAGTGTCAACGAGAAAATACATGAACCCGTCGATTTATTTGTGGCTGCTCCGCGTTCAGGGCAGAAACGAGTCGATCGATGGCCGTTGCATGCCAGATTCGTAGCGCCTCATGGGAGCAGTTCAGGGCAAGCCCCATTCGACGCCAACTCCATCGATGGCGGCCAGTCATCGGATTGACCAAGGCTCGCATCATCACGATCCGGCGCAAAACGGCCCCCCCGTGACGGGACCACGGTTCCTCGCTGCCTGGCTTATTTCGATCCAAAGGAATCAAAACCAACCAACGCCAAACCTCATCCATCCGGGTGATCTTCTCAGCGCTCGGCACCGCGGGCCTGATTTGCTCAGGATCGTAGCCGTAAGCCTCGACCGCGGCATGCACGACATCTGGCCAAGCAGCCCCCATTCCCGCCGGCATGCAGCCCCGGTTTGGAAGAGCCAGAAGCGTCCGCCCGGCTTCTTCCAGGCGATAGATCACCAGCTCGGCATCGTAGCGCAGCGTGCTCATCAGACGGCTACAGCGAGCGCCGGCTTCCCGTTCCACGTACGCCATAGGTCCTCCACCAAGGCCTTTGCCATGATGCGACGGGCATCGTTGTCCCGATGCTTGAGACACCACCCCTCGCGGGTGACCGTATGGGCCTTCCTGCGGGCGTAGACGGCGCCGTAGGGGCCAACAGGGTGCGCAGGGGCGTTATCCTTCTCGCCCCGCCACTGGTGCTTGAACATGCTGTCTGTGATCGCCCACACCTCGGCCCGGCGCTCGGGGGAGTAGCCGTGGGCTGCGGCGGCCTCTGCACCGGCTTTGCGCCGCTGGCGCTCCCCTTCGATCACGGCGAGGCCCAAGCGCTTCCAGACCCGCTCCTTGGTCGCGTAGAGGGACAGGTCGCCCGCCTCCCCGATCAGGATCGCGAGACCGAGCTCGCCGAAACCTTCGATGGTTGAAGCCCAGGGGGCGACCGGAAGCGCTGCGGCGAGCTTGCGCATCTGTCTTTCGACGTTCGCGCGGTGCTTGTCCCAGGCCAGACGAGAGGCGGCGGAGTTGAGGATGATGGGGGTGCAGGCGGAGAGAGCACCAATTTTATGGTTGCCAGCAGAAGCCTGGCCCTCTCCGCCTGCTAGGGGGGCAGTCATAGACTGGTTATCACCAACGACATGGCCCCCTTTCTCGACAGCTCGGCGCATCGCCCTCGCCTGTTTCCAGAGGATGTCACCCTCTGCTTCGGGCAGATCGGGTCGATAGCCCAGATACCGCGCGATGAACGCCTCGCAGGAGCGGTCGCAGCGGGATTGGGACTTGATGCAGAATTGTCGCTGGCGCTGGAGTTCGGTCAGCGCTGACACGGACGCGGAGGCATCTGCCGTTTGATGGTTCTTAACCTCTGCGTCGATCTTTTCGGGCTGGGGCATGGTCATACTGGCAGACAAATCAATCATGGCCCCAGCCCGCTCCCCGTCACCAGGGAACTCGGAAGGCGCGTCAGCGGGCATCTTCACCATGGTAGCCACGTTGGACTTGGCCCGCCGACGCGAGGCGCCCCCATTCTTGCGAACCGAAGCGCCTAGCTGAAGATGTGCGGCAACAGGCATTATAATTTTGGTTTGCATCGGCAAAATGGCCTGTTGTCGCTTGGAGGCACACGGCGCTTGGTCGTCAGATTTGGAATGGCCCCCAATCTCGAAATCACGCACCGCTCACCTCCGCCTGCGCGTAGAGCTGTGTCGCCTCATCTCCGGTCCGGAACTCGCGGATGATATGCCCTGGCGGCAGGTTCGCCGTCAGCAGCCGCACGAACCGCGCGTCGCGCTCGCGTGAGCCGGCCCAGGCATTGGCTTCCTCGGGCGTCAGGTCGCCGATCGCGCGGCCGTTGACCCTGAACGTGTCGAGGAGCGTCAGGCGAGCGACGCTGGCGACGGCGTCCATGCCATGCGAGCGAGAGGGGCGGGCAGACGGGCCATGGGTGTCATTTTTTGTATGGCCCACCCCTCTCTCCCCATCGGCCTCGGGCTTCCGCCCTCCGCCAACGCCATCCCGCGCGACGACATACGGTCTTTCTTCCTCCCGCACCTCGGCGGCGGCTTGGGTGAGGAGAAGCTGAACCGCCTGGCTGCGGTAGGGCGCGAACAGCTCCCACAGCAGACCGGCGTCGTTCCTGATCTTGCCGTAGAGCGCATCCTTCGCGCCGTCCCAGTTTCGCGGGGACGACCGGATTGCGTCCTTCGCCTCTTGGCGCAGCCTGTCCATCGGCGTTTGGAACCCGGCGGCCGTCAGGGCGTCGGCGAGCGCGGTCATGCGGTGTTGCACCTTCCCCGTTTGCCAGCGCGGGCGGCAGAGGGAGAGATCAATCGCTCGATCCAATGCCACTCGTAGCGTTGATGAGTTCTGCACCAGACCAGTGCCAATTGTTGCGAGCCGCTAATCTCATCGCGTTCGTCGATGTCGGATAGATCGAGGTCATGCGTCTCTGCCACGGCAGCCTCCTGTTTGAACAACCAACCCGGGTAGAATTGTCCCGCCGGACATCCGGGACATGCGAGGACTCGTCCACCCCCCCTTACTAAGTAGTAAGGGGGGGCTGGTCCCGTTTGTCCCGGATGTCCCGTTGTCCCGGTAGCGGGACATTGAATGTCCCGGTCTAAACAGATGAGAATGCTCAAAAGACCGTTTCGTATGAGCAATGCGGGACATGGGACAGCGGGACATTTGTCCCTCTGTTCGCATCGGGAACGTTCCGGCGTTGCGGGACACAACCACCGATTGAAATGTCCCGCTAGCGGACATTTGTCCCTCTATTCGCCATCGTAATAAGTCCCCATTTGAGTCGCCCCCACTTGGGGCATTCGGGGCGCCCAGACGCGACCGTTCAGCATCGCGACCCTGTGCATCTCAACCAGCTTGTCTGATGCGCGTCGGAACGCCTTGCGTTTCGCGTCAGGCTCATCGCCTGGCTTGGCCCGATTGTAGAAGTCGTCACGCCACCACTTTTCGGGGATCGAGATAACTCCTTCAGGAGCGCCAAAGCCCGACTTTCCGGAAGCTGCGAGCGCATCGACAAGTATCTCGAAAGCGCGCTTTGTGTCGCCAGACAGTCCATTAACATGACCTGTCGTTTTCTTGGCTTGTCCCTCGCCGGCTTCCACCACGCATGTCGTGACCGCTTCGCCATATCGGTTATGGCCAAGGTCTAGCACACGTAATGAGAATGGAAATATTTGTCCCTTTCGCATCTCTCGTTGTTTGGAAACGGTCGCGAACCGCTCTTCGCCAGTCTCGCCAACCGTAACCTCGATCTCCGTATCGACAGCAGCTCGCAGGGACGAATGCCCACGAGCCCCCTTAGCTTGGTCTTTGCCAGAGTGATGAACGAAAAGGACAGATGCGCCAGTTCGATAACGGATCGTGTCCATGTTCATCACGAGAGCGCCCATGTCATCAGGGGCGTTCTCGTTGCCTCCTGCTAAAGCGCGGGAAAGGGTGTCGATGACAATGAGCTTGACGGGAACATCAATGCTTTTGGCGACCTCAAGAACGGTCTTAATCAGCCGTTCTACGTCTGCATCGGCGTCAAGAAGGTTAAGGCTGGCGGGTATGGCCACGAAAGGGATTTTCTGCCCCCCAAGGCCGCGCTCCTCACGCCAGGCATAAACCCGATTCTTGAAACCGATGCCACCCTCTAGCACGCAGTAAATAACGCCGCCTCGCTCAATGCGTAATCCGCGCCATGTGAGACCGGTAGCGACATGGAGCGCAAGAGTTGTGGTCCAAAACGTTTTTCCGGAATTGCTTTCTCCATAAACGACCGCTGCGCTCTGCTCGATGAGCACGCCTTGCACGAAGTCGCGGGCGTCGAGCACTGGCTCGATGTCGTCAATCCACAGAAGGGGAAGATCGCTGCTAGGACGTTTGGCGCGGCCACTCTCGCGCTGCTCAAGCCCATGCCACTCGCCGGCCGACATGCGGGCCGCGCTTTCGACTGATTCCCAATAGCCGTCATCCTGGATGTCCGGAGGGGGAGCGTCTTCTGATCGCGGACGCTGCCAACCCGCGATGCGGGCGAGGTGAAAGATCGTGCCCGCGCCGATCCTGGCGGGAGGCGACGTGAAGAAATGCCGCCAACGGGCTTCGCAGCCGGCAGGGTCGTGCTTGTCGGATTTATCGGACCAGGCGGACCAGGCCTCCAAGCCGGCCGAGGAACCGCCAGAGGCACGCCACGCCGCCATGCCGAGACGGTTCCAATCATTCCACGCGACGTCGTGATTCGGGATGGCGAGAAGCGCTGAGGCGATCTGCTCTAGCGGCGCTTCCGGATCGGATGAGGTTCGCTCGCCGACGCGTGCCTGACGTTCCAAGCCGGAGGCCTCTACGGCTTCCTGTAGCTTGATCAACACGTCTTCCAGGTGAACTTCGGACGCCTGGTTGCCCGCCGCGATCTTGGCGATGCGCGGCGCTGCCTTCAGGTTCCACGAGCCTGGCCACCGGAGAGGATGGGCGGGCGGCGCGGCGGTCGTATCTCCCCCCACCAGGATAGCCGCGAGCCACCGCGCCTCCTGAAGGCGGTCATGCTCGTCCCTGGTTCGCGTGGGCTCTGACAGACGCCAGTGGAGGTGGGTCTTCGGATGGACCTCGCCGGTGTTGGCGTCGATCCAATCTCCGCCGGAATGGATGGCGATCGTCACGGGACCGAGGATGGCTTCCAGCCGGCGCCGAGCGCGATCCGGATCACCCGTATCCAGCTCGACGCTGATCGCGACGCCGTTGGCGACGTCTTTGCTGCGAGCGGTCCTTGGATTGTTGAAGGTCGCGACCGGCGGGGCAAAGACGGAGGGGGCATCGTGATTGGCCGCGGTCTCCGCCGCACGGACGGCGCGTGAGATGACGCGCTCAAGATCGGACCCAACGGGAATGCTCTGAATCAGGACGGGCGGCTTGTCGCGGTCCGCCTGATCAAAGGCGCGCAGGCTGATGAACGAGTCCTCGTCCGAATACCGAAACAGCGACGAGACGAAGGTCGCTATGTCGGTTGGTGACGCTTTGAAAGAGGACACGTCCATCACCGCCTAATCCGCAACGACGGAAGCAGGACACCAGGGGTCTTCGGCGCCGGACTTGTCGGCGTGGAAGCGGTCGTGACAGACGTGACACACGGCAATCAACAGATTGGCCGGAGGCAGAGTGCCGTAAGCGTATGTCAGGTGGTGAACGACCGTGGCGCGACGGTCGAGACAAGCCTCGCAGGTGAACTGAGCGCGTCGCATGACCTTGGCAGACAACTCGCGCCACTCACCAGACGTCTTGCGCCACTGTTCGTAAGCTAGAGACTTCTGCTGTTGGGCTTCGATAACCTGATCGAGGCGATCCCGGCGTTGACGATCGAAGAGCTCCTGACGGCTGGCGTCGTATCCTTCCGAGATAGCAGCGTCCCAAGATGGATAGCTTTCCCAGCAGGGATGCTCAAGCCTTGCCATCGATCCTGACAGGGATCGACCACAATTCAGGCATTGCAGATGAACCGTATTGACGCCGTTGACTTGCTGCCGTCGTCGAAGTGATGCTGTTGTTCCATGGCAGTAGCAGCCGCCCGCGAGATGCAACTCGACACGGTGACGGCCATTGCCGCGCAGCTCAGGCCACTCACCGACCAACGTCATCGACGGCGGTCTTGGCGATCCATCGGCCATCGGTCGAGAGAACGGCTGAGACATCACGGGATCACAGGAACGGGTTATCCGGATAAGGCTCGTACCCCGGCGCCGCGCGACTGCGCCCGTCATTCTGGCGGCGCGGTGCTTTTGGTGATTGCGACCAGCGCAAGGCCATCTGCCGATCGGCCCCTTCGGCCCGCGCCTCGGCATCGCGAGACAGCGGCACACGCAGTCGCACTAGCTCGCGGAAGTAGCCGACAACACTGGTGGTCCAGAACCAGGGATGCCCGCAATCGATGCAATCCCGACCGATCCGGAGCTGATTGTCGGTCGGCTTGTTCGGCGGGATTTTCAGCTCTCCCCACGCATCCCTGCCAAGAATTTCGCCGGGGGGAAGCCAGCCTAGCCAGGTGTCAGCGCAACCGGCCTCGATGCCCCGAGCCCGCTCGCGGATATGCTGGAGCCGCGACATCTTCTGCGCGCGGTCGAACGCCAGGAACCGGTGTTTGCACGTGACGACACGACCGACATAAACTTTGACGACCGTCTGGAGATCATGCTCCCGCTGGCGATTGGGCCGCTTGGCTTCGCGCTCCAGCCAGTCAATCTCTTGCTCTGGCGTCATGTCAGGGCGGAGGAGCATCAGTCAGCCGCCTGCGCATCAACCTGTTCACGACCAGCATTGGTCAGAACATACTGGTTCCATCCTTGGCCATATTCGAGAAACCCCATATTAATCAGTTTCTCGATCAGGTAACGAGTATCGAACTCGGAATTCTGAATGGGCTCATCGATTGGAGTGTCAGAAAAGCCGCCTGCCGCATGAACGCGTCCGGCGCTTGACGCTTTCTGCAACACACGCATTTGCGCCGACGTCAGCTTGTTCATCGTGCCTTCACCATGAAAATAAGAAGGCCCTTGTCTTGCTTGGTTTTTGTCTGCAAGTGCCCCGCAGCCTCAAGCTGTCGTGCCTCTTCGATGGACATCGCCGCGCGAGGCAAACGGTCCCAAGACGTACGGGAAGTTCGCTGACAAGCGATGGGTGTCCACGCGATTGGGATGTCTCTGACATCCTCCCCGCCCTGAAGGGCGGGGCTTGCGGGCTTTTCAGAGGTCACTCCCATCACATCCGCCCCCGCCAAGACGCCGTCTAGCGTCTCATTACCCCAGCTATCCCAACCCTCTCGCGGAGATCGACAGAACATCTCAAGCCTTGCAAGGGATGGAAACATCGTCTCGATCTGTTCAACGAACACCGCTGGCTTGGCGCTATGTTGACCTACGACTGCTTCGATCGCCGAGATAAACTGCGTGCCTGGCGAAGGTGCAGGAATCGAGCCCCTAGTGCCAATGAGTAAAAGCTCGTGTTTGTTTCGAGCCCAATAGCCTGTGCCGATACGATCCTTTACCCAGACGACATGCGACTTGTACGTAAACCCCCACGCGTTCATGACCCTCAGCGCATCTGGTAGCATGGGTGCTGTCGCCCACAGAAAGAGTACGCAATCCTCAGCTGATGGCACCGTCATGTCGCAGATCGTGTCAGTCGTCATCGTGGGGTAGTGATTGTCGGCGGCGCGATCCATGCCGGTTTCGCGGCTGTAGGGTTCGAACCGCCATGGCGGGTCCGCACTGATGACGCCGTAGAGCTTGGTGCCTATCTGCTCGGACGCCGCTAACGTTGCAGCCGCGAGGGCAGATTCTTTGGCTGAACGGGCTCGTTTTTTTGACTCAGCATCGACAGCCTTGAATGCTTTCGCCGCGGCAAGAATTTCTGTCTTGCCCCGAGCAACGACCTCGCGCTGCTCCGCCTCCGGCATCCGAGCTACGGTCGCGGCCGCTGAGACGCTGACGCCGCCGCTCTCAACTTCCCTGGCAAGTTCCTTGATGGGGCTGCGGATGACGTCATTAGCGCGTTGCACAGAACGACGACTGACGTTAAGTAGCTCCCCCGCCGAGTCCTGAGAAATTGCGCCAATTGGCGCATTATCTGGTTGGCGGCCGGGGCCCTGAATATTGGCGATCTTCGCCGCCACCATCGCTCGCTGGCTCTCGTCGAGATGGCGCCGACTTAGATTGAGTGAAATGACGAATTTCAGCGGGTCGTCACCGCTGTAAGTCTCAAACGCCGGAGTGACGTCGACTGAAATGCAGGCGCGGTAGCGATTGCGCCCGTCGAGGATCATGCCGTCTAGAAGAACGATAGGCTGCCTTAGTCCATTCGAGCGGATATCGCCTGCCAGAGAGTCAATGTCCTTCCCGACCATAAGCGGGAATATTTCCGCTAACGGGTGCGAACCATAGGCAGCGATCGCCCCTTCACTCATCCCCGCGCACCTGCTCAAACAGGTCGATATCCCGGAGCGCGCCGTCGATGAGATCACGTAACGCGAGGAGGGAGTCTCGCGCCTTTAGCGCGGAACGGCCCGCGAGGTACGGACCGGCGGGCGGCAATTTCTCAACCGACGATGCGTCCACATCGGACCATTTTTGTCCGGTGTTTATCTCGGCAATCCGACCACCATTGACTCCAAAGAATGCTGCAATGTCGGACTGACGATCGCCGCGTGCGAGCATGCCCTTGACCAACGCCACATCTTCTCTCGTCAGGGTTGGGACACTCTTGTTGTTCATTGTTCTGTCCCCAAGTCCATCACATCCGCCCCCGCCAAGACGCCGTCTCGATCCGAAAGCGCCACGCATCCGCGCGCGTCCTCGCGACGTTCGCGCGCCTCAACCACACCCTCACTCGCCATTCGCGGAACCGGTCGATGAGGGAATGAATCAGCTGCATTCATCTAATCGCCTTCTGAGAATGTCCGCCTCGTGATCCAGACGCCGCAGCCGCAGCCGAAGCATCTGCTCGCGCCGTTCTCTGATCTGGAGGTATTCCTGCGCTGAAATGCCGCGCGCCTCGCCGTAGACGAAGCCACGAATGCGTCGAAACGTGATACCGAGGTCCTCGGCCAGGTCGTGCAAGGCGGTCTTGGCGCCGACGCGATGGCGGCGCTCGCCGTACTCCTCGATCAGGAACGACCTGATCTCGGCCAGGGGGTCGAGGATTGCGACTCTCATATCCGCATCCTCGGACGGGTTTTTCCACGACATAGGTTCGTTCCTGCATCATCTCTACGGATGTCGAGACCGTGGAGAGACACAGTGACGGAGGCCGATGCCGAGAGGGAAATGCAACCGATCTGGCGCGCCTGGGTGGGGATCATCGGAAGGGCTCCCCGTCCAGCAGCGTGCCGGCAGTTAGAACACCCCAGGTCCGGGCGTCGCCCGCGGGCAGGGGAAAGCGAGGCATGATCTCAATGCCGAGCGACTGGCATCTTTCGGCGACGGTCGTGCCCTTGATCCCGAGATGCCGGCCGATGTCCCCGCACGAGCAGCCAAGCGCCGCGAGCCGGCGAAGCTCCTGCTCAATCTCGGGCGTCCAGGTATTTTTCCTCGGAACACGAACGTTCTTGACGTCTTGGTTCAGCAACAGCGCCTTGCCGCGTTCAATCCCGCAGTTCCGGGACACGCCGACCGCCGGCGCGATCGCGTCCCACGTCTGCCGCTCGGCGCGCATCGCCAGAATCAGCGCGTCCTCGGCTTCGGTGAAGACGTGGCGGTCTGGCATCAGGCCGACACCTGCGCCGAGCGCGCCCGCGCCGAGCGAGGTCGCGTCGAAGGATCTTGCGTCGCTCCCCGCGCCGTCCCCCGTGCCGCACGCGCCGCCGCCAGGCCCTTCATCCGGCCCGGCGTGCACCGGCCGTTCGTGATGCCATGCTTGGATGCGTAAACCACGACGCTGGCGACCGATCGGCCGATCTTCCTGGCGATCTGCGCCCAGCTCAAACCGCGGGAGGCGCCGTCCTTGAGGATAGCAATCTCCCGCTCGGAATAATGCCGGGAGTAGCGAGGAACGTCGTATCGAAGACACGCGGCGGTGACGGACTTGATGTTGGCGCCGTAATGCGCGGCGATCTCCCTGAGGGTCTTCCCGGCGGTCCGGAAGGCAACGAGCTCGTCGCGGCGCGCTTTCCAGTTGATGTTCTGTCGCCCCGCGGTCATGGCGCTGCCGTCGACTGCGAACGCCGCGCCGCCCGGGCCTTTGTGAGAGACGCCGCGTGCCCGTAGCTGAACGGCGGGGTGCTCTTGATTCCGAGCGCGGAAGCCTTGCCGCCGACAGCGCGCCCGCTCCGGTTGAGATGCGAACCGATCTCATCCCACGTCACGCCCCGCGCCGCGCACCGCCGCAGGAAGTCGATCTCGGCGGCGGTCCAGCGACGATAGACGCCAGGAAGGTCCAGCCGCCGCGCGGCATGGGACAGCGCCTGCTGGGTCACGCCATAGTGCTGCGCGATCGCGCGTTCCTGCATTCCGGCCTCACGCATGGCCAGGATGTCGTCACGGCGCGTTTTCCAAACGGACATCACAACCATGCCCGCAATGCGGCAATGATTCCCCACCAGATGAGCACGCCGGCCGTGACGCCGAGGGTCAGGCCAAGCACGTGATGCGAGCGGGGCGGGTGAGAGATCACCAGAACCCCCCTCCTTCCCGCGGGTCGAAGATCGAGTGCGGTTTGGCGAGGTGCCGCGCGGCGGGATGCTGCCGCGCGATCGCGGCGGCGAGGCCGGGGAACAGGCGAGCGACGACCGAAGCATTGCTGCCCCGGCCGCCCCTCTCCACGATGAGCGGGGGAGCACCATCGGGAGAATCGGGATGTCTTAGACCCTCAAACCCCAGTGCCCGCAATGCGGCGCTCAGCTTCAGGTCGAATGGGACGGGATCGAGTTCAAGCCGGAGGACAGGCTGTCCTGCCCGGTCCACGGCGACGTGGGTGATCTTCAGACAATTCGAGAGGCCATCGGCAAGGCCGCCGCGAAGAAGATTGCGGAGCAGATCGAAGCTCTGTTCCGGAAGTAGCCGAACGGTTCTGCCGATCATCTGGTCAACGATCGGGTCGATCGCGTCTGAGTCGACGTCTATCGAAACATTGCGTTTCGGCGCGCGCGGGGGCGGCGCGCGCATCAGGCGACACCCGCAAACTTGCGACGGCCCCATATCTCAAGCGCCGTGATGCCAAGGAAATCGGGCATCAGGCGGCGATCTCCGCTGCCGTCGCCGGCTCCGGGTAAAGATCGGGCCGCAGCTCCCGGCCAGGAATTCCAGTCAGCGCTTCAATGCGCGGAATGTGACGAGCCGGAAGCCGCGTCCATTGAGTAACTGCCGAAGGAACAATGCCAAGATGCTTCGCGACAGCACTAGGGCCGCCGGCACGCTCGATAGCCTTCGCCAGGGGTGCGTCGTATGCCATACCGCAATAGTGCAGATAATCTGCACTGTGTGCAAGCCTTAATCTGTATCGCCATGCGGAGGCTGGAAATGCAGATTCCCTGCATGGCGGCGACCCCACATAAGCGCATCATCGGCTGGCGGCTTCGTGTAGCGATCGAAGCGCTCGGCATGAACTACACCGAAGCTGGGGAGCTATTCGGTGTATCGAAATCCAAGCTTGGAAATTGGATGCGAGGAGACGACTATCCCGCGCCCTATTTCATCGAGAGGTTTTGTGACCGATTTGGGGTGACGGCCGATTGGATTTATCGGGGCGAGGTTTCTGGGATTTCCGGCGAGTTGGCGGATATCCTATGGGGGGCGGCGCAGGCATCCGAGGCGGTTTCTCAGGGGGCGGCTGTCCTGGTGCCCGACAAACCAACGAACCGACGCTCTTCTTCAAAAACAAAAAAGGATGTTCCGGCTGAAAAATCGAAAGGCCCTTCGGCCAAGAAGTCCAAGCCGCCCACGCCAGCGCTGACGTAACCAGTATGGTTTTCATGCGTCTTTTTTCGTGGTCATTCCGTGCGCCTCCCCATCCCACCATGATCAAACCATGAACACGCGGAAAGTAAGCGCCGTGCGCGGGGGGTCATGCAAATCACATAATTCGGGAGAACATGGCCGTCTCGTAATGCTGCTTCGCGGTAGCAAGTCGGCGGTTAACGCCTTCAATCGCTTGGTTGGTAGTCCGGATTTCTGTTCGTTTAGAACGGCGTCATCCGTTTTGGCCGCATCGACCAAGGGCATTGCCACAAGGTGCCAGGCCGAGCCCCTTCAATCGTCTCGACCCACATACTCCACCAATGCAAAGTGCCAATCGCCCGTTCCCAGGGGGAAGCGTGGTTCCACTGCCCCCGCAGCACAATGCCGATGCACCCGGTGGTTGTGTATGCGGCGCGTTCGTGCTGCCGCGTACGCATGGATTTGTCGGTCGTGATGAGCGCCGCTTTGAGATGCGTGTTGTCCGCGACCCGCTCGATCAGGGTGGTGTCGGGCAACCCCTTGTCGAAAAGATCAAGGGCATGTCGCACCTCGATCGGATCATGCCGCCCAATGTTCTCGGGCTCGATCAGCAGCCGGATTGCATGGGCAACGGTAATCGGCGTGTTCTCGTCGAAGACGATCCTCACGCCGCTCGGCGGCCGATGCGCCCCAGTCCGAGCGCGTAACGCACCGCTTCATTCACTCCGTCCGCGTCAGTGCCGTAGTAGGCGGCTATCTTGGCGGCGTTCCCGCCCTCGGCCTGCCAAGCGTCGAGCAGCGTGCCGGTCGGCGCGCCGCTCTTCTCCTCAACCGGCTGCCCGAACGCGCGCAGCGGGTCGATTACGATGCGCGGCAATCCTTCATCCGGCCGCCAGCGCCGCGGCACGTCGCCCTCGTATTCGATGCTGGCGATGAAGCTGGCGACCAGCACATCGTAAATAGCGAAGTTGTTCCCCACTAGGTCATAGAGGGCAAGATCGCCGGTCGCCTTTTGCGCCTCAAGGAACACAAATCGGCCGTCGCTGTGCAGGCGCTTGGCAGCGAAGGGGTGCTCGGTGCCAAACTTGGTCCGGGCCGTCTCGGCAGCGATGCGCAGGGCACGCCAGGCCAGCGTGCGACCCTGCCGCCGGCATGCCTCCACAAGCCGTTCGAGGAAGCGCACCTCCAGCAGATCGAGGAAGCCGAGCGCCAGCTCGCCTGCGATCGGCTCATGCTGCTGGCGCAGGATCGGCGGAGCGGCCGGCTTGCCGCGACTCTGCGGGTAGCCTCGCAGCCATCCTCGGATATGGACCGGGGACGCGCCGGTGATGCGGGCTGCGTCGGGAACGCTGTAGATGCCGAGCCGAGCGGGGTTCGCGTTCAAAGCAGCCCTCCTCTCGCATCATAGCACCTCGCGATTTGCCGGGGGAATCCTCCGTTGCCGTCAGTGAACCTCGCCTTCCGCCACCACGCGCCGCAGCTCCTCGATCGCCCGCAGCAACCGCAGCCACACAGCGGCGCCGGGTAAGCGATTCGATCATCGATGAGAGTTGGATTTGTGCTAGGTTGTGAGCATGGAGATACACCTATGACGCGCACCCCACAGGAAGAAGTGGACGCCAACTATCAGGCATTTCGGCTGCTGCTCCCATCAATCTTGGCAACTCATAGAGGAAAATATGCTCTCATGAAGGATGAAAAGATTCTGGGATATTATTCGAGTCCTGTTGACGCGCGGGAAGCCGCTGACTTAGCTATCAAGGACGGATTGTTCTCTATACAATATGTGAGCGATGTCGCGATAAGCTTGGGGTATTTTACAGATGCCGTGCTTAGCGTTCCGCTACGTCCCTAATGTGGGTCCCATCATTCAGACAATGGTCTTTCAATACGGGTACGATATCGAGAGTAACGCTACACCACAGAAGCCTGCGAAGCCGGTTTTCTACCAAGCTCTACTTGATACAGGTGCGTCTTCCACCTGCATTTCGAGCAAAGTATGCCAGGACATCAGCTTAGCCCCTATCGGCAAGCAACCGGTAGGCGGCGTGCATGGGATGCAAGGCCGATGCCATGGCCAGTCCGTGTAAATTTTGGAGATTATGCACTTCGCAAACACAACGCGCCGGCCTAGGCAAGAAGTCCTATAGTGCGTCTGGCCGCTTTGAGAGGCTGAATATCTTGCTCTCCGTCGAATTGGCTTCGTACATGACCCGTTTGCAAACAGCGCATGTCTCGGTTTCACGCTCTCGGACGGGAAGACGCGTGATGTGGACCGAATAGATCGCTCCACAATGAGGACAGGTGAAATCGTCTCCCTGTCCGGTTTTCCAGACCTTAACCACCACGCTTGTCCTGCGGTTTCTGCGGTTTCGGCGCGTCCTTCGGCTTCTGCCGCGCGATCACCGCCAGCTTCTCCTTGAACGCGGCTTCGTTCTCGTCCGCACCAAGTTGGCGCGCGGTTTCGATGAAGCGGTCGCGTTGCGACTTCTTCGAATCCGTCATGCCGTCTCCAACAACTCGGGGAGCCTTTTTGGGAGGTCCGAAAACGGAGTGACTTCACCGACCTGGCCGAGAATCCACCCGTCCTCATCAGGACGAAAATCCCCAGCATCATTGTAAACGCTATCGTTCCTGATAAGGGGGAACGCTGCCTTGAGATCAAACAATTCTCGGAATTGGAACGGAACAGAACTGCGAGAAGCCACCGGCACAGCAAAGACCAGGGGCAGGGAGAGCTGTTTGTCTAGGATGACATTTGGAACGCGATAAATGCGCCCGCTTTGGCCCTTGAAGGCCTCGTTCTCTCTCAGGCGCGGCCCGGCGATCTCACGAATGCGCTCCGTCAGTACGAATCTAAACTGGCTGTCGTTCTGGCGCCGAACCTCGGCCGCAAAGTCTCCGACAGTTCTGGTCGCATTAGCCACAAGCGCGATCGAAACTGCGAGTTCCGCCTCATCGGAGCAACGCCTAACGATCCGCCCTCCCTCAACTAAGCAATCATACCGCTCTGCCGCAAGTCTCATCCGAATTGCGGCATCGCCACCCGTCCTCATGCCTTCTGCGGACAGACGCATGCTACCGAGCCCTGCGTCATGCACAGCAAACCCATCAACGCCGGGAACAACGATCACCTCAACGAAGTCGCCGTTTGCGTGCAAGATCGGTGTAGTCACCTCTATGCCCATACTGCTCGCCCGCGCCTCAACAAGCGAGCGCGCGGCGTGCTCGACATCCTGGGGCGTTACGATCCGGGCCATAGCGGCAACTCTGGTTGCTCCACGTCATGCACAGGCCGCTCGTACCGTGAGCGGAAGTCTATGTTACACCTTTCGAAGAATTCCACAAGCCACAACGCATGCATTTGCTCTCTTTGATCCGGAAGAACAGTATCGCATGGGTAGAAGGACCAGTGTGTGCTTTGAATAGACGCGCGGCTTAAAGGATTCTTGTGGCTCCTTCGAGGCCCAACATCTAAGCTAGCGATGCGCGTTGTTCGTAATAGTAAGGTGAAGCTGTACTTCCGCGGGAAGTAGTATTTGTGCGAGATTAGTACGACACGCCCGCGCGCACGCGGCATGGCGGGGCAAAAGATTCTCATCTGTGCCCGCGCGTAGTCTGCGTGCTGCCGATTCTCGCGCCACCCCATCCGAACGGAACAGACCTTGGGCGCCGCCAGATATGCGTTGACGATGTCCACGAACGCGTCAGGAAGAGAGCCTTCCTGATCGTCGTTCACTTGGATGATCTATTGCGCCGATTTGGCTGAATTAGGCCCTCGATAGGTCAGCCTTTTGCCGACGATACGGCGCAGCGCGCTTGCCGTGCGCTGAGTGTCGTTCACGCCGAACGCGGAACGGTTATTATACCGGAAATCGAACTCCGCGATGTAGCGGTGCAGGTGCTTCTCGGCGCAGTGCTGATACACACCCTTCATTCCGCGTTTGAACACGGAATAGAACCCCTCCACGGTGTTCGTGTGGATCGGGCCGCGACCGTATTCCTCGGCGCCGTGGCGGACGAAATCGTGCGCCGCAAAGTGCTTATTCAGATGCGCATACTGACCGGCCTCATCGGTCATCACGTGCGTGCCGGGCGCGACGTTCGCCTTGATGATCGGAAGCAGATCGCTCGCTTTCGTGCCGTCAACATGGAAGGAGCGCGCAGAGCCGCCACGCTGCACGAGCGTCATAACCGCGTTCTTGTGCGCATAGCCGCGAGCACCTTCCGGCTTCTTGTATTTTGTGCCGATGAAGGTCTCGTCGATTTCGACCGTCACGCCAGCGCCACCCAGCGGCGACAGGCTGCCATCCTTCATCGCCTCGCGAATGCGATGCGTCATGAACCAAGCCGTCTTGTATTGCACGTCGAGCATGCGCATGAGCTGGTGACTGCTAATGCCCTTCTTGCTGCTGCACATCAGATAGACCGCTTGCAGCCACAGGTTCAGCGGCACATGGCTGGACTCGAAAACCGTGCCGACCTTGACCGTGAATTGGCGCTTGCACGGGCCGCAGCGATACAGACCGATGCGGCCACCCTTAACGGCCGTGATCCGATCCATCCCGCCGCAGCGCGGGCATACGGGGCCATGCGGCCACAGCGTTGCCTCAAGCTCCGCGTAGGCTGCGGCTTCGTCGTGGAAGTAAGGGACGGACAGGAAGGACATCGGCTTGGCTCCTTAACCGAAATCCTATCATGCTAGCCGTGTTTGTCAACTACATAATACCCTAAATTTTGCACTGACTGTCGTTTCGTCCAATTCTTCCTCGGAAAAGATGTTGGCAGGTCAGGTATCCGTAGGTGCCCAAGGGCCGCCCAAGACGCCAACCGCCTTTCCGACCTCAGGGAAGTGTTGGGAGACCCATTAGTACCTAGGAAAGGCTACGCGGGAAACTAAGTAGGAAAAGACCTCAGGGTCACCTCTAGTAACGCCCACCTACTCCGGCACGTCTATCACCCTGTCCGCTGTGCCCGTTAAGACGCCGTTGAGTGCGCCGGTTGAGCCGGCCCAGTCCAAGGGATCGTCATTGTTTGGGAATTTCGTATCGAGCTCTCCCGCGTAAATAACCCCGTAAAGCTGATAGTAGACTTGGTCAGAGCCGAACACTGGCGCGACATTCCATTTCCACTTTTGAGATGCGGCTGCTGCAACTGAAACTATGACACAAGGCTTTGCTAGCGTAAGCGTCATTGGGGTCAATGTCACCAATCCAGCTTGCGACGCATCGTCAAGGTGAGAAGCCTCTTCGGAAAGAGCATGGTCTCGGCGATCTGCTTCTTTCTTGCTAATTCCGGTCCAACCGCCACCAATGATCGTATGTGCCTCATCCAAGGGGTCCGAGGCTGGGCCGAACGCAATGCCGCCCTGGTCGAAGACCGCGCCGGCTGGGACGTGGATCGGACCATGGAAGAATAAGGCCCGGTAGTCTGGATCGGTTTTCCCGATCTGCTTCACGCACACTCGTAGAGACGCTGCTGTAGCGGGGCCGAAGAGAGAGCCGATCGTGATTACGATCGCTATGCTGGTTAGAGATCCCCTCATGCCGCCGCTCCACTCATCGCCTTTGCCGCTCCACCCCCGTTCGCGGGCGGAACGGTAGCCAAGGTCTGCACGCTGAGCGAGGGCGTCGCATTAGCTACCTTAGCTGCGGTGCAGTTTTCCTGCATTTTTCTCTTGCGTGGGTGCAGGTATTCTGCACATACTGCCTCCACCAACCCGGAGGCCCTCATGCCCCTTTACGACTTCGCCGATCTCCCGACCGATCCCCAGGAAGCCGCGGCCTATGAGCTGCACCTCGCCGGCGTGATCCTGCGGGGCCGCCAGCGCGAGGTGGACGCGGCGCGGGCGGAGTATGAGCCAGGCAATGCGTGGGCCTGGAAGCGGGTGCTGCGGGCCGAGAAGGCGCACCTGGTCGCCAGCCGCAAGTGGCGTGAGGCGCTGCGGCGGAGCGAGGCGATGCGCGCTTCGGTGCGGGAGGCGGCGTGATGAACGCCCGATACACCACCAGCGATGGTGAGGAATTCGACACCGCGATCGCGGCGGCGCGCAACGAGGCGCGGATTGCGTTGGAGGACATCTTCAACCCGAGCGATCGGAAGCCTTCGGTGTCGGACCTGATCGACAATGCGGCGGAGATCGTCGCGGCGTTGCGGCCGGTCATGTTGGCGCAGCAAGGAGGGGCGCCATGAGCGCCCTCGCGGAAGCGCCGTCCGGCGCTGTCGATCTACTGAGTTTCGGCAGCGCCGAGGAACGCCGCCTGTGGGCGTATCGCGCGGCACGGAAGCACATGCGGGGGCTCGGCAAGAATGAGCAGCGCCTGATCATGCTGGCGGCGGCAGAGGCGGCCAAGTTTGTCAGAGAGGGGAAGCCCGAGACAGAAACAGTCAGGCGCGCGGCGGTCGAGGAAGCCTTCGCCATCATGCGCGATGACGGCAACGACACGGTCGAGAGCATCCGCGCCCATGCGATGGCGATCTTCGAATTCATCCTGCGCGGGAAGGTGGCGGAGGCGGCGTCGTGAGCGCGCTCGAAACCGCTCATGGATTGGCGACGGAGCTGCTGCGTGTCCTGGCGGCCGCAAACCCAGCAGAGAATATGGCGATCATTTCCATTGGTTGCGACTACGCGGCGTCAGCCCTGTTGCGCAGGATTGAGATTGCCGAACGTCAAGTCGCCGATGATCTGGAGTGCGTAGCATGACCCATCTCATTGACGACGGTCTGACGATCCCACGGGCACCTACTGCCGGGACGTATGAGCAGTATTTGTCGAACTTGCCTTTGTCGATCCTGGCGAACTTCGCCAAACACTTGATGGATCACCAGGGCGCGATAGGCGATTCCCGCGAGAGAGCCTTGGTCAGTGAGCTATTGAGGCGCGCGATCGGGGCCGATTTCGCTCTCAACGAAATCGTCGAGGACGCGCGGGAGCAGGAGCTCATCGCCGCACGCCAGGAGCGCGAACGCCGCCGCGCGGAACGCGATCACGCCCAGCGCGTGGACGACGCCGTTCTTTTGGGTGATGGCAAGGTGGTGTGGCTGCCGCAGAGGCAGGCGAAGATGATGCGGGAGGGCGTGCTGTGATCAAGTATCACTCCGATCTAATCCAAGGGACGGATGAGTGGAGACGCGCGCGTTGCGGAATCATCACCGCTTCTGAAATGAAGCTTATTGTCACGCCAACGTTTAGGCCGGCGAACAATGAAAAAGAACGCTTTCACCTATACGAACTGCTTGCCCAACGCATAACTCGATATGTCGAACCGACCTATATCGGCGACGACATGTTGCGTGGCCAGGAAGACGAGATCGAGGCCCGCGCGCTTTATGCTGAGCACTATGCACCGGTCCGTGAGGTTGGCTTTGTCACCAATGACAGGTTCGGTTTTATCATCGGGTGCTCGCCAGATGGCTTAGTTGGCGATGACGGCCTGTTGGAATGCAAGTCTCGCCGACAGAAGTTTCAGGTTGAGACGATCATAAACAATGTCGCTGAAAACGAAGTGCCGCTGGAATATATGTTGCAGATACAAACCGGACTTTTGGTGACCGAACGCTCATGGTGCGATTTTGTAAGCTACAGCGGAGGCCTGCCGATGGTGACGATCCGTGTGCTTCCCATTCCGGACATGCGGAACGCTATCATTGATGTGGCGACAGCCTTTGAGGAACGGCTTGCCGAGAAAATGGATTGGTATCATTCCGTCCTAAAGTCAAAGGCGCGGCTTATCGCCACAGAACGACGAGCTGAAGAGGAAATCGTGCTGTGACGATTATCCGGGTTATCGATTTCGAGACGACCGGCACCGAGCCGCCAGAAGCTGAAGTGTGTGAAG
The DNA here is from genome assembly GCA_965276665.1 of Acetobacteraceae bacterium. Taxonomy (GTDB): domain Bacteria; phylum Pseudomonadota; class Alphaproteobacteria; order Acetobacterales; family Acetobacteraceae; genus CAWGJC01. The sequence continues at coordinate 4,489,004 of OZ255620.1, read as the reverse complement.
TAGGTTTCTGTGATTTGCATCTGGAAGAGCGACGAATCGACGCTCCGAATTCTTGGCTTTGCCGTGTGCAACAGATGCCGCCCCAAGCGAGAGCTGTGCACCACATATCATTGTCGGAGTGCGCCGCTGCCGATGCGTTCGATGAACGCGCGGTTATTGTATCCGAGATCGCCGCTGCCGCCGCGCACAACAGCGAGTTTGAGCTGAAGTTTATTCGGCCAGCAGTGCCCATAATCTGCACGTACAAGGCCGCCTTACGGGTATGGCCCGCCGCGCCTAGCCACAGCAATAACGCGCTGCGCTATTGGCTAGAGGATCAAGGCAAGATTGCTCCGTACCATGCGATGACGCTTCCATCGCATAGAGCCGGCCCCGACGCCTACGTCACTGCGCACCTGCTGCTTGCCCTGTTCGATGCCGGTGTGTCCGGGAGAGACATGGTTGCATGGAGCAAGGAGCCTCGCCTCCTACCGCGCTGCCCAATCGGGAAGTTTCGCGATAAGCCGTGGTCAGAAGTTGAGGCCGGTTTTCTTGGATGGATGCTTCGGCAACCGACGATGGAAGCCGATCTGAAATGGAACGCGCAACGTGAGATTGAACGTCGTTCTGGAGCAACTCAATGACCGACCTAAGCATGACGATCGCGCCAGAATCAGATCAGCTTAACGCTGACGACCTGATCTCCGGGCCTCGCATTATCAGGATCACAAAGGTTTCGGCGAACCCAGATTTGTCCGAGCGGCCGGTCTCTGTCTACTTCGATGGCGACGATGGAAAGCCTTTTAAACCCTGCAAGTCGATGCGTCGAGTGCTCGTACACGTGTGGGGAAAGGATGGCAACGCTTACCCCGGCCGCGCAATGACGCTCTACCGTGATCCCAAGGTAAAGTTCGGCGGTCTTGAGGTAGGCGGCATCCGTATCAGCCACATGTCACACATTGAGAAGGACGTAACACTTGCCCTCACAGTCACACGCGCGGCTCGGAAGCCTTACATAATCAAACCGCTGCCAAGCGCATCGATTGTTGCCACCAAGGCAGCCAAGTCTGACAGAACCGTAGACGTTGTCCGCGGATTGATTGAGCGTATCGAAGACGCAGACAGTCCGTTCGCACTGGCCGATCTCTCCACTGACGACACGGTTCGCAAGCAACGCGACTGGCTGCGGCAGAACCGGCCTGATTTGAGTGAGCGGGTAGAGACAGCGTTCGCTGAAGCCGAGCAGGTGTTCGGTACGTCGGAAGATGCTGAGGCAGCGGAGTGATGACTTGAGGCTCGCAAACATCCCGCGACGCCTTGGCAAGCCGCCTCGGCCGCTTCCCCATGCGCCGCTCTAGCCGGCCATACCGCCGCGGCGGAACCCGCGCACAGGAGATACCACAGAAGATGAAACGCCTCTTTATCGCCGCCTCGATCCTCACCTTCGCCGCGGCGCCCGTCTACGCCCGGTCCTTCGTCGCCGGAGCGAGCGGTGCCGCCGGCAACGTCAGCATCAACGGGCTCGGCCAGGGCGGCTACAGCGCGGCCGGCGTCCACCAACAGGGCATCGGCGCATCGAAGGCCGTGACCGGCCCGAGCAACGGCGGCGCCAAGCTGACCACCACCTCGCAGGACGAGAACGGCGCGCACGGCTTCGCGGCGGGCAATTCCTCGTTTGGCGCCGCCGGCACGAGCTTCGGCTTCTCGGGCGGCTTCACGCGCAACGCTTTCTGAAACCGGGATGGGGGAGGGATGGACCCCCTCCCCCGCATCCCTACAAAGCAGGAGACAGCTTCGATGACCAAATATGGTGTCCTTGCCATCGTTGCCGCAAGCCTTTTGGCAGCGGGTGCGGCGCATGCCCAGACCACGAGCAGTCTGAGCGCGCAGGAGACGAACGTGCTGGCGATCGCCAATGGCGGCGGCAGCTCGGGCTCCGGCGGCTCGACGCAGAACGTCCGCGACGTGCCGGCTGTCGCGCCGCCGCCGCTCTACACGAACAACGTGTGCATGGGTGCCGTCTCGTTCGGCGGCTCCGGCATGGGGTTCGGCTTCGGCGGCGGCTTCACGGTGCTCGACAACGGGTGTGACGCGCGAGCCAGTGCCGGGGCCTTCCACGCGCTCGGGCATGACGACATCGCCAACGCGATCCTGTGCAAAGACAAGAAGGTGATGTCGGCCGCGCCGTGGTTCTGCCATGCGGCGCTGCAATCGACGGGCGCGGAGCGCGCGCCGGAGCGTGTCGCCGTGATGACGCCTGCGCCGCAGCGCATGTGCGGCTGGGCGGGCGATGGTGGTCGGCATTTGGTACCGTGCCGGGATTGATGAGGCGAATTTGATGAGCGTCGGGTCGGGCATCGCAGTTGTAGCGCAATTACCCACCTAATCGCCGAGCGCGATGCCGCACATGAATCCGAGCGTCATGAGGCATACCTTGTTGCTAATGAGATGTTGGGACATATCCGCGCCCTCGCTACCCCGCCCAGCGATCCCGCGACTAGCAAGCAGGAGTGTGATGATGCTTGATCCAGAGAACCATAGCGAGATGACGATGCTGACCGAGGTGCTGGCAAATACAAAACTGACCGGCTACATCAACGGCCGCGTTTCCCGTCTTCCGCTTTTGCGCGCCTTGCTGATAATTCGCGATATGCCAATACCGGAGCAGGACAACATGGTTGCCGCGAACATGCGAAAAGTTGCGCGTGATGCTTTGGCCGAAGACGCGACGAACGAGCGGAAGACGAAAACATGAAATCCAAGACGCCGCTTTACTCCCAAGACTTTTCAGGCATGTGCGGGACCGCCGCAAGCTTCACCATGCAGGTCAACAGCAAGGGGGAGCCGGTGACCGCCAGCCATCTGCGGCGCATCGCACAGCAGATGGAGCTCTATGCAAGCTTCATTGAAAGCGATCCCGCGACGAACGAGCAGGAGGGCGGGCGGTGAGCGAGGCATGGATCGCTGCATCACCAGCCGGAGTGCGCTGAGGAGGGCGTGATGATCGCAAAGCGCATGCTTCGCATCTCCTGCATGCTGGGAGCTGCCTTCTTCATCACCCTTGCTGGCGTGGCGGCAGTGACGATCAACGAGCCAATTCCAGGCTACGCAACGGGCAAGGTTGAGAGAGGCATCTATCTTCGCACGCGGCCGATTTGCATCACGCATGACGTAGACTTCCAAGGCGCGAGAGTTTTCTTTTGGTTGCCACACGGAATGCCCGCTGTCGTCACTGTGTCTGGTGCGAGACCTTGGAAAGTCTCAAATCTCAACGCTTGGTTCTCCGATCTGTCAGCGGTCGATCACTGGTATTCTCAATCTTCTGTCGATGTGCAGAGATACTGCGCTGGGTTGCGTCCTGCCTTCACTGTTGGGTCAGGGAACGCATGACCTCCGACACCCCACTCCGCCGCAGCCGGAATTGTGAAGTTGTCGCCTGCGCGATCAATGCTGCGGATCGGCTTCAGGAAGCCTTGGCGATCTTGTGCGCGGAGGGGATCATATCCCGGACGCAAATCGGCCTTGAGGTCGAGATGCTGCGCGATCGGTTGGTGGCGATGGTGAGGCGCGATGGCTGAAGCCGCGTGGCAACAGGAAGCTTTCTCCGTCGCCCAGATCGCTAGAAAGCTCGGGGTTTCGACCAGGATGGTCTATGACCTTTGCGCCAGGGGCGAGCTAGGGCACCTTCGTATAGGCGGCCTGATTCGAATTAGGCAGGCCGACCTAAACGCTTATGAGGCCCGCTCATGGCACGCCCCAGGCTCGACTCCCCTAACTTCAAGCTCGCCCGCCGGGGAGATCGTTTCTATGTCCGTTGGTGGGAGGCGGGCCAGTGGAAGCGCATTTCGACGGGGACGGAAGATCGCCGCGAAGCCGCACGCTTCCTAGCCCAATTCGCGGCGGGACACGGCACGCCGGAACCGCCAGCCCTACCGACCATCGACGAAATCCTGGCCGGCTACCTTGCCGACCGGAAGGACCGGGTGGCGGCTTATGCGACGCTTGAAGCCTGCGCCAAATCCCTTCGGCGGCACCTGGGCGAGTTACAGCCCGATCACCTCACCACGGAGCGCAGCAAGTTCTATGCGAAGCGCCGCAGGGCCGAGGGGTATATGGTCGGGCCACCCCAGGCGCGCAGAAAGAAGCCGGTATCTGACGGCACGATCCTTCGCGAGCTGCTGACGCTCCGGGCAGCCCTGAAATGGGCCGTCGAGGAAAAATGGATCAAGGATCGGCCCAAGATCGTGGTGCCTAGGCAGCCGGCGCCTCGTGACCGCTGGCTAACCAGAGAGGAAGCCAATCGCCTGATTGCCACCAGCACCGGCCACGTTCACCTGTTCATAGCCTTGGCACTCTACACCGGCGCTCGGGCCGGGGCACTTCTTGAGCTGACATGGGATCGGGTGGATTTGGTGAACGAGCGCATTGACCTTGGCCGGGGCACCGGGAACAAGCGGCGAGCGAGGCTTCCGATCTCCGCGCCTCTCCTTCCAATATTAAGAGAGGCCCGATCGTGGGCAATCTCCCCCTTTGTGGTGTCAGTCGGGGCCAAGCCGGTCGCCAGCATCAAAACGGGCTTCCGGGCCGCCTGCCGTCGAGCCGGGTTAGCCGGAGTGACGCCGCACAGCCTGCGGCATACAGCGGCGACATGGATGGTTCAGGGTGGCCGATCGTTTGAAGAAGTAGCGATGTTTCTTGGCAACCGCGCCGAGGTGATCGAGCGGGTCTACGGGCATCATTCACCCGATTTCCTGAAGGCGGCTGCCGCCGCTTTGGCGGGGCCTCAGAAATCGACATGATCCCTCATCGCTATTCTGAGGCGCTTGGTTCTTGAATCTAAGTTTTCACAAGGCATTAGCATGTCGATGTAAGCGCGTTCGTAAATATCAAGATAGCCGGCAGGGACTGGAACCCAATTCCAAGAATCAAAGGACTTGGCTCCAACGTGTTCCTTTACCCTTGAAAACACATTAACAGCTTGCCCGACATAGATGATTTGCTTTTCACGGATTAGAAAATAGATGCCACATACATTAGCGGCACTAATAGCAGAGCCAAGGATTGCTTCTTTATTCTTTAGTGTAGCCGTGAGTGCTGGAAGCTGTTTGGGGTGAACCAAAATGCGAGGAGGACGCGGCTTCCTGACCCAATCATCAGGTTTCCAATTCTGGATAAATGTGTCCATAGCTACTTGGGCAGGGCCTTGGTTTGCCTCAAACGTGGATACACGCCAGTGACATCCACGCCACCAAAACCTGACGTAATATGTCTTGCCGCGTCTGATGAGTCTGAATTTGGGAGCCTCTGCAAAAGGACGGGCCACTGGTTTTTTTAACCTCGCATGACTTTTGAAACCGGGTCCACATGGCCTCGTTTAACCGGAACAAAATGCGAAAACGGGCATTTTACGCAGAAAAAAAGCTAGCGATTTCAATTCTCGCAGAGTAAGTCACTCCCTTGGTAAGGGAGAGGTCGAGAGTTCAATCCCCTCCGGCAGCACCAGGGTTTTCAGGGCCCTACCCGCTATCCGATGCCGATATGTTCGGGTAGCGCCACTGGCATAAGCTCGCATGCGCCTGGCGCCACAATCTGATGAGCGATCAGGGCGGCCGGGTTGTCATCAGCCGACTGCATAGGTCCGCGGCAGCTTCGATCTGCAGGCTTTTGCTGTTGATTGCCTTTCAGAAACGCGGGCAGATCGACCTGTTGGGCATCATGATTACAGGCAGCGATGAAGAAACCGATCCTGGCGCTCGTGCTGACGCCAATCCTGGCGGTCCAGAACGGCGCGACCATGCCGAACTCGTCCAATGTTACGAACGCCTTCGCCTGGAAGGGTGCGATAGACCTCCAGGATAAGATCGGTGCGGTCGGGAGCGACGACAGCGGCTCAGGGAAGGAGCTCATTGCCGATCCTCGGGCTACGCCAACTCCGGCGCCAACCCCTATGCCGCTTCCCAACCCGCCGCCGAAACCGCTGCCGGTCTCGACCGATCCCTGTCCGCAGATCCCAGAGGCGGTCGCCGCCGGCTACACCCACACGGCGTTCGACAGCCGCATTTTCAACAGCAACTCGGTATCGCCGGACGACACCGGCACGCACCAATGGTATCCGTATAACGGATTCGACGGCACGAATGAGCCGAAGCCGACACAATGGACGGTGAACAGGGACGGCTCACTGACCTTCCTGACCGAACAGAGCTACAATGGCCTTGTCACCGTTAACTCCCACAACCCGGCGCTTTCCACACCGGGTGCGATCGCGACGAATGCCGGCAACGGTGTCGCCTTCAAATACGGCTGGTTTCAGGCGACCATGTCGTTCGATCCCGCGAAGCTCGGCACCACGGCGGGCTGGCCGGCATTCTGGTCGGCGGCCGTCGAGGGCTACACCGCGGCGCCATATCTCGAGGACGACTTTATCGAGTTCTACGCGAATTCGTCCTGGCCGGGTGTCGGCAAGGCGAACATCATCCAGACCGTACATCAATGGCAGAATGGAAGCGGGGCCCAGTTCTCGAACACCAACAACGCTGTTGCCAATCAAAGCCAGTTCGACCTGACCAAGCCGCTTACCGTCGGGCAACTTTGGTCGCCGATGAGGATCGAATCCTACCTGAACGGCGTCAAGACCGTCAGCAACGCGACGACGGTGCCGGTTGCCACGGCGACGAACACCGGGAGGTCGAAGCAGAACACCTTCGCCGCCGCCAATCAGGATTACGTCTACCTCCAGCTCGGCACTGGCCAGAACCTGCCGGTCACGTTTTCGAACGTGCTGGTCTGTCAATAACCCATGCGATCATGCTCGTTTGGGTGGCCGGGAAGATTAGGGTTGGCCGCCCGCCCGAGAGCAAAGGCAGATCGCGAGGAACGCAGCTATGCCTGGTTAGAGCGCGAAAACCTCAATCTCATCGCTCGCAATCACAACCTGGAACGCGACATACGCCCGCTCTGTCACCGGAACATCGCACGATACCTGCACCAGATCTGCACAGCAGAGCGACGCAAACCGGTACATTTCCGTGCATTGTTCCGGGTAGCCGCCACGGAGCAATCCCTGCTAAGGGATTGCTCCGTGGAACAAACCCGCTACGGCCAGCCTGCCAGCTCACTCCCTAGGCAATGGAGTGGTCGTGAGTGCAATCCTCACCGGCAGCGCCATCTGCGGGGCTGAACAGGGCACGCCGATGGTCGATGACAAAGCCGGGCCTGCCCGCAAGCGACAGCGCGAAATTCTGGCGAGCGCCGCCCGCTCATCCGCCATGCCGGCGCGTCTGACGGCAGCGCGCGATTTGCTGAAGCTCGGCTTCCTGAGCGATGCCCGGAAGATGCTCTCGTCGATCGATGCAGCGGGCGCCGAGTCGGTGCGCCGTCTCTCCCGCTTCCTCGACCGTCTCGATGCCGGAGAGCGCGTCCTTGCGGAGACCCGGACCGGCGACGAACCGGAAGCGGAAGGCAGCTCCCCAGCCGATGGGCAAATCCGCGCCGGCGGCATTCTGCTCGCCCCCGCCCCCGGTGCGCGCCGGACCATCCTGTTCTTTGTCGGCAACGGCGATAATCGTTTCCCCTTCTCGCAGCATTTGATGCAGATCGCGACCTGCCATCTGATCGTTGTCCGCGACCCGGCGCGCTGCTTCGCGCTGTGCGGGATTCCGCGTCTCGGCACGGGGCTCGACGCCAATATCCGGCGCTTGCGGCGGATCATCGCGATGATGGGTTCCGACCGGCTCGCCTGTCTCGGCATCTCCGCCGGCGGCTATGCGGCGATGCGCTACGGGATCGAGCTCGGCGCCAGCGCGGCTCTGACCTTCAGCGCGCCGACCACGCTCGATCTGAAAAGCGAGCCGGGCGCCGATCTCGAGAAATACCCGCAGCTCGCGAATCTCTACGCCAAGGCGCCGGAACGGGCGATCGATCTCCTGCCGCTGTATCGCGAGACGCTGCCGCGCCCGCGGGTGATCGCGATCTATGGCGAAGCGCATGCGCGCGACCGCGCCTTCGCCGAGCATCTCGCCGGGGTCCCCGGTATTTCGCTGCGCCCGATCGCCGGCTTCGACGGTCACACCGCGTTTGCCGAAGCGGGCCGACTCGGGATGCTGGATTCGGTCTTCGCCGAGATGCTGGCGCTCCGACCGCTGGAGGCGGCAAACGCCACCTAACGTCGTCGTCGTCACCGGCGGCTCGTCCGGCCTCGGCCGCAGCACCGCCCTCATCTTCGCGCGCCGCGGCTGGCGCATCGGGCTGATCGCGCGCGGCAGCGCGGCGCTCGCCGATGCGGAGCAGGAATTCCGTGCGATCGGCGCGATGGTGGCCACCGCCTGCGCGGACGTGGCGGACAGCGCGGCGCTCGCCCAGGCGGCGGCCACCATCGCAACAACGCTCGGGCCGGCCGATCTCTGGATCAACTGCGCCGGCAACGGCGTCTATGGGCGCTTCACCGACGTTCCGGAGGCGGAATTCCGCCGGGTGACGGAAGTGACGTATCACGGCACGGTCAACGGCACCCGCATCGCGCTCGCCGCGATGCTGCCGCGCGGGCACGGCACGATCCTGAACGTGTGCTCGGCGATGGCCTATCACGGCCTGCCGCTGATGTCCGGCTATGCCGGGGCGAAAGCGGCGGTGCGCGGGTTCGGACAGGCGGTGCAGGGCGAGCTCCGGCTCGCCGGCAGCCGCGTCCGGCTGACCTCGGTGTTCCCGCCTGCGGTGAACACGCCGTTCTTCAGCCATGCGACGTCCCATATGGGCTGGCCGGCGCGCCCGGCACCGCCGATCTACCAGCCGGAGGTGGTGGCGGAGGGCATCTATCTGGCAGCGCTGGCCGGACCGCCGGAGGCCGCGATCAGCTTCACCGTGGTCGCGTTCTCGGTCATCGCGCGGCTTGCACCGCGGCTGACGCGCTTCCTGATGCATCGGCTCGGCGTGGAGGGCCAGCTCGACCGCGATCCCGCGGTGGGCGTGCTGCACGAACCGACCCTGTTCGCGTCGTCCACGCGCAGCCTCGGCACCCATGGCCCGTTCGGCCGCCGCGCCCGCCGCCGGAGCCTGCATGTCTGGGTCAGACGCCATATTCCGTGGCGGAAAGCGTGAAGGCCCCGCGCCGGGGCGAATGACGCGCATCCGCGTCCGCCATCTCGGCGTAGAGCGCGAGCGCTGCGCAATCGTCGAGCTCCGCGGTATCCACCGCCAGATGCAAAGCGAGCAGCCGGCAGCGCAGCGCGCGCACCATCTCCGCGTCATGAAAGCTCGCATTCAGCTCGGCATGGCCATAGAGCGAGCCGGAATGCAGGTTGCAGGAGCCAATCGTTGCCCACTCGTCGTCGATCAGCATGATCTTGGCATGCACGTAGACCGGAATCCCGTCCGCGCCGGAGAGGCCGACGAGACGGAAGCCGGGCTCGGCCGCCAGCGCCTCGACGGCGGCGAAGAAATCTCGTTGGGCCGGGTCTCGCCGCATCCGCCCGACATATGGCTCCGGCGCGGCGGGCAGCAGGAAGATCACCCGCACGCCGCGGCGGAGCGCCGCCTGCAGATGGGCGGCGATCTCCGGCACCGGCAGCGCCTGGTTCTCGATCAGGATCGTGCGTTTTGCGGCATCAATCACCTGCTTGTACTGGTCGAGGATGGTGCGCTCGCCAGCGGCAAGGTCGTGCGATGGTCCATCGATTGACGCGGTCCGATCGGCGTAACGGCCGAGCGGGATCTGCCGCTGGACCTGCACGGGAATGCCGCCTCGCGACACGGAGAGCCGGGTCGGGAATGTCAGGCGTTCCACCCCGTCATCGTTCCAGCGCCCGTCGAGCTGCGTGCGCTCGCTTGCGCCATTCCAGCGCTGGACGAAATTGTGATGGATGTCGGTGGCGGCCGGCCCGGCAATCTCGACATAGAGGTCGTGGCGGCGCCCGGGTCCGGGGATGGCCGGAAAAGTCGGGTTGACGCCGCCGACGAAGCCGGTTTCGCCCTCCTGCCCGGCATCGATCAGCCAGAGTTTCTGGTGCTGGCAGAACCGGCCGCTCGCCCGATCCCAGCGGGCGCGAAACCGGGCGCCGCGTGCCGCCAGCATGTCGCGCTCTTCCGCGGTGCCGGCGAAGGCGCCCTCCGCCTCGGGATTGGGGCGCCAGAAGATCACCCTGACGTCGAGGCCGCGCGAGGCCGTGCGATCCAGCACGTCGAGAATGCTCAGGTCGGTGTCGGGCCAGCGGAAATCCGGGCGGAAGAAGGTCACGGTGAGCCAAACGCTCTGCCGCGCCGCCGCGATCGCCGCGCCGATGCGGCGAAAGGTCTCGATCGCGCCAATCAGCGGAGCGACGTGATTGCCGGCGCGCGGCGGGAATGGCGCGCCGGTTACGAATGGGAGATTTCCGCAAAACCCTGCCACGAATCGGCCTTGATCGCGTTTCGTCGGTGATGATGCGCCGCGCAGCGGCGATTGGCCCGAGGAGAAACGGGATGCGGAAAATGTTCGGCTTGGTTGTCGTGGCATTCGCGCTGGCAGCGGCCGGCGGTTCCGCGGAGGCGCAGGCGCCGGTTCCGCGTGGCAGCCAGGGCGGCTGGACGCAGCCCGCGCACGGGGCCCGGGCGTCGGTCGGTCAGCTATCCGGCACCAGCGCCGGCGCGCCGGGCGCCCCCGCGCTGCTCGGCCCGGTCCGCGGCACAAATGCGCATATGGACCCGCATGCCGGCACCGTCACCTTCGGCAGCCCGGGCGAATCCGGCACTACGATCGGCACTGGCCACTAGAGCATGACGCGATTTGACGGAATCGGGATTCCCGAATCGGGGGGATGTCTGATTCACCCTCCATGCTGGAGCGGAGGCCAGCGTGGATGACGGCTCCCTATTCGGTGGATTTTCGATCTCGGGCGCTGGCGCGGAAGGCGGCGGGCGAGACGCATCGCGAGATCGCGGCGGCGCTGCGGATCAGCCCGTCGTGCGTCTCCAAGTGGGTGCGTCGCCAGCGGGAGACGGGCTCGTTGAAGCCGGACAAGATCGGCGGCCGCAAGCCGCGAACGCTATCGGGCGAATGCGCCGAGTGGCTTCGCCGGCGGGTGGCCGCCGGCCCGGTCACCTTGAGAGGGCTGACGGCCGAGTTGGCGGACCGGGGGATCAAGACCCAGCCCCGGGCGGTGTGGGTGTTCCTGCACGCCGAAGGGCTCAGCTTCAAAAAAAACCCTGCTGCCGGAGGAGCAGACGCGGCCTGACGTGGCCCGCCGGCGCGCGCGGTGGAAGGCTTACCAGAGCCGGATCGCACCCTCGCGCCTGGTGTTCATCGACGAGACGTGGGTCAAGACCAACATGGCGCCTCTGCGCGGCTGGGGACCTCGAGGCAAGCGCCTGAAGGGCCATGCGCCCTACGGCCACTGGAAGACCCTCACCTTCATCGCCGCTCTGCGCCACGACCGCATCGACGCGCCCTTCGTCATCGACGGACCCATCAACGGCGAGATGTTCCTGCTCTATGTCGAGACCCAGCTCGCCCCGACTCTGTCACCAGGCGACGTCGTCGTCATGGACAACCTGGGCAGCCACAAGGGCAAGGCCGCGCGGGCCGCCATCAGAGCCAGAGGCGCGCACCTCATCTTCCTGCCGCCCTACAGCCCCGACCTGAACCCGATCGAGCAGGTCTTCGCAAAGCTCAAGCACCTCATGCGAAAAGCCCAGCCCCGCAGCGTCGAGGCCACCTGGCGACGGGTCGGCGAACTGCTCGATCTCTTCAGCCCCACCAAGTGCGCCAACTACCTCGCCAACTCCGGCTATGGTTCCGTGTGAACGAGTCCCGTTCTAGAGCATTTCAGTCAAGTCGGCGCCGGCCCTCGCCCCACCTAGCCCACATCGATAGTATATTTTAGCTCAAGCCCAGGGGATCGAGCATAGTGGGTCAGGCCCAGTGGCCCGGCACCCAGTAGCCCCGGGCCCAATGCGGCGGTACCCAGACCGGACGATGCGGCGCGCCGTAATAGGCGACGGGCGGTGCATAGGAGGCTGGCGGGTAGTAGGCCGGGGGCGGCGCGTAGTAGGCCGGGGGCGCCACCACCACCGGCGGCACGCCGATCACCACGCCGAACCCGCCGCCGCGCCACCAGGCATGGGCCGGGGTCGGGGCGATGAACGAACCAACCGCCGCGGCGCCGGCCAGCGCGACGACCGCCCCGCGAAGCGCGAACGATCGACCGAAGATTTTCATGTCGGAAACTCCCTGCATCCAACGACGCCGTTCTAAGCGCGGCATGTTGCAATTCGTTGACCGGCTTGTAACCCCTGGTAACTCTCGAGAGTTTGACCCTTCGCGGCGATCATGGAACTGTCCCGGAAATTCGATACCAACGAGGAAAATTCCGCGTGAGCGTCCGCCCGCACATCGTCGCCATGGAAGATTCGCCGATTGTCGAAGTCTGGCGGATGGGGTTCGGGAACAAGGATGTGATCGGTCTCTGGGCTGGCGAATCCGACCTGCCGACGCCCACCTTCATCGCCGATGCCGCGGCCGCGGCATTGCGCGCCGGCGACACGTTCTACACCCCCAATCGCGGCCTCCCCGAGTTGCGCCACGCGCTGGCGGAGTATCTGCACCGGCTGACCGGCGCCGCCATCGCCGATGACCGCATCGCCATCACCTCATCGGGGATGAATTCCGCGATGCTGATCTGCCAGGCGATCGCGGAGCCGGGCGACAATGCCGTCGCCATCTCCCCCTCCTGGCCCAACATCCTGCGCGCGATGACGATCGTCGGCGCGAGCACGCGCGAGGTGGCGCTGATTGCCGATGCGCGCGGCTGGAAACTCGATCTCGACGCGGTGTTCGCCGCCTGCGACGATCGCACCCGCGCGATCTACTACGCATCCCCCGGCAACCCGACCGGCTGGATGCTGGAGCGCGAGGAGATCGAGCGCCTGCTCGAGTTCACCCGCCCGCGCGGCATCTCGATCCTCGCCGACGAGGTGTACCAGCGCCTCGTCTATGACCGGAAGGTGGCGCCCTCGATCCTGGAGGTCGCGCGGCCCGACGATCGCGTCTACGTGCTCAACAGCTTCTCCAAGTCATGGGCGATGACCGGCTGGCGGCTCGGCTGGCTGATCTACCCCACCGGCCAGATCGACACGTTCGAGAAGCTCATCCAGTTCAACACCTCGGGCGCCCCCGGCTTCATCCAGCGCGGCGCGATCGTCGCGCTGCGCGACGGGGAGGAATTCGTCGAGCAGTTCGTCGAGCGCTGCAGGCTCGGGCGCGACATCGTCACGCAGCGTCTCGCCGCGATGCCGCGCGTGCGGGTGACGCCGGCGCAGGGCTCGTTCTACGTGATGTTCTCGGTCGACGGCGTGACCGGCACACCTGCCTTTTGCAAGCGCGCGGTCGCCGAGGCAGGGGTCGGACTCGCGCCCGGCTCGGCGTTCGGCGGCGGCGCCGAGCGCCAGATCCGCCTCTGCTACGCGCGCGAGCCGAAAACCCTGATCGAGGCGATGGACCGGCTGCAACGCTTCATCGCAGAATATTGCGAGGCTGATCGTGAGGAATGACGCAGCATGACGCCGACGATCCTGATGGTGCCGCCGAATGAGGAGATTGCCGGAATCGCGCGCGACATGGCGCCGGCCGGGTTCGATCTCGTCATCGCCTCTCCGGGCAGCGCGGAATACGAAGCCGCCCTGCCGAAGGCGGAGTATCTGGTGAGCGGCGGCACGCCACGCACCGATGCGGCGTTCTATGCGGCCGCGCCGCGGCTCCGCCTCCTGCAATTGGTGAGCGCCGGCTACGACACGGTCGATATCGAGGCGGCGCGCCGCGCGCAGGTGGCGGTCGCCAATAACGGAGGTGCCAACGCCGTCGCCGTCGCCGAGCATGCGGTGATGCTGATGCTCGCCTGCTGCCGGCAATTGATCTGGCAGCACAGCAATGTCGCGGCGGGGCGCTGGCGCGGCAACGGACCGGTGCCGAAGCTCTACGAGCTGAACGGCATGATGCTCGGCATCATCGGACTCGGCACGATCGGCAAAAAGGTCGCGCGGCTCGCGCAGGCCTTCGGGATGCGGGTGCAGTATTACGACACGCTGCGCCTGACCGAGGATGTGGCGGATGCGCTCGACGTGCAGTTCCGGCTGATGCCGGAGGTGCTGAAAACCTCCGACATCGTATCGCTGCACGTGCCGCTCGGTCCGGCCACGCGCGGGCTGATCGGCGCCGACGATCTGGCCCTGATGAAGCACGGCGCTGTGCTGATCAACACCTGCCGCGGTCCGGTGGTGGATGAGCGCGCGCTGCACACGGCGCTGACCGGGGGCAGGCTCGCCGCCGCTGGCCTCGACGTTTTCGAGACCGAGCCACCACCGGCCGACAACCTGCTGCTCGGTCTCGACAATGTCGTGCTGACCGCGCATCTCGCCGGCCCGACCTGGGACAACAAGTTCAAGCAGATGCGCAACGCGTTCGACAACGTGCAGCGCGTCGCGCGCGGCGACACGCCGCTCTGGGTGATCCCTGAATTGCGCGAGGCACGCTGAGCGGGAACATAGGCTATCGGCCGGTCAGGCCGACAGCCGGGTGAAAGTGATGTCGCGGGCGCGGCCGCCATTGACGTGCAGTGCGCTCACCGCGCCGGCCGCGTCGCGCAGCACGCGCACGTCGAGCCAGCCGCGAAACAGCGTGCCCGGCACCATGATGCGGATGATGTCGCCCTCGATCGGCAGGATCTCCCACGCATCGGCGCGGCGCCACGGCCCAGCGACGGCGAGTGCTGCGCCCTGCGCGGTCGCGGTGATAGTCCACTCCGCGCCGAGCTCGTCATTGACGTAGCGGCCGGCGATTCCGGCCGGCAGCGTCGCGCCCGCGGCGATGCGCCCGTAGGTGGCGGTCACGCCCGCATCCTTCTCGACGGCGATGCCGTCCCCGGCCGGGCGCAGCGTGAACACCGAGGAGCCGCTGGCCGCGAGCCGTCCGTCCTCCGTGGCCTGCATGACCGCCGGGACGCCATTGACGCTGGCGACCGGCAGGCCCGCCTCGTTCACCGAGAGATCGACGGTGACGCCACCTTCGCGGTCGAGATAGCGCCCGGCGAGCCGGTCGAGCGTATCCACTGGCGGGAGCGGCGGAATCGCATGGACACCGGGCGTGCCGTCGATCACCGCGTCCAGCATGCGGCGCGCGATGGCGTGCGGATCGATGGTCGCGAGATTGGCGATGCAGATGATGGTGGCGCCGCGGTCCGGCACCCGCAGGAAGGCGGTCTTGTAGCCCGGCCAGAGCCCGCCATGCTCGACGGTCGCGAGGCCGCGATGATCCTGGCGCTGCAGGCCGCGCGCATAGGCGTTGCGGGTGCCGTTGAGGAACGGCGTCTCGCGCAGCAATTCCGCGATCAGCGCCTTGCCGCCGACCCGCGGATTCGAGAAATTGCCGTCCCAAATCGCAAGATCCTCGACGCAGGAAACCAGGCCGCCCTCGCCGCCGAGCGGATAGCCGTGCAGCGCGCGGGCGAAGCCGCCGCCCTCACGCGGGAAATACCCGGTCGCGAGTCCCGCCACCGCCTCGGCGGGGCTCGGTGTGTGACGCGTGCGCGACATGCCGAGCGGCACGAAGACGCGACGGTCGAGGAATGCTCGCAGCGCCTCGCCGCTCACCGCCTCGACGACGCGGCCGAGCAGCAGGAAATTCGAGTTGCTGTAGAGATATCGCGTGCCGGGCGCGAAATTCAGGCTGCGCTGGCGGGAGATCGCGGCGAGCGGCACATCCCCGGTGATCGGCTGCGGCAGGTCGAGGCCGCCGAGCCGGAGCAGTTCGAGGAAGTCGCGCACGCCGCTCACATTGTGCATGAGATGCGCGAGCGTGACCGGGAGGCCGAAATCCGGCAGGTCTGGCAGGTAGCTCTGCACGGGTTCATCGATCGAGAGCTTGCCCTCCTGCTGCAGCAGCAGGATCGCGGTGCAGGTGAACTGCTTCGACACCGAGGCGATCCGGAATGTGGTCTCCGGCCCGATCGGATGCGCCAGCTCGACGCACGCGAGCCCCGCGCTCTCGTGCAGCACCAGCGCGCCGTCGCGCACGACGCCGAGGGTGCAGCCGGGCGAGACATTCTCCCGCCAGGGTGACAGCAGGTGACGCGCGGCGCCACGCAGCCGGAGTGTTTCGATGTCCATCGGTCCCCTCGCCATCGGAGGCATTTAGCAAGCACCGAAACGGCATGCTGTCCACATGCGGACGCGCGGACGCGGCGATCACCCCAGCGAGAACGGAACGCGAGGCGAAGAAACGGATCGGGCCGGAGTTACGTTGCGTCACTCATGTATCCGGCAGACCGGTGCCGCGAGGAGACAGAGTGAGCAGCCGCCGCATCCTGCTGGTCGAGGACGAATTCATCATCCGCGCCGTGCTGGGCGAAGCCCTCGCCGATGCCGGATGCAACGTGACGGAGGCTGCGTCGGCGGTGGCGGCGGAAGCCCTGCTCGACCATCCCGACGGGTTTCACGGGCTGGTGACCGACGTGCAGATGCCGGGCGGGTCGGACGGGGTGACGCTCGCCCGGCATTTCCAGGCGCGCCATCCCGACGCGGTCGTGCTGTTCATGACCGGACGGCCGGACAGCCTCGCCGCCCACGGAGCACTGACTACGCGTCAGGCGCTCCTCGTCAAGCCGTTCGGCCCGGAAGAGTTGCTCCGCACCTTGCTGGGCCTGCTCGAGCGTTAGACATCCGCCGCCCGCCTTCCGGCGGGCGGCGGAGCCTGTCATCGACGTTCCGGATCAGGCAACTTTCGACATCTGGATCGGCGGGTTCACGTCATCCGGGATCGGGCAGACATAGGGCGAGGCGGTGACGCGGGCCTGATGGTCCGCCTTGGCGCGGGCGACCAGGGTCTCGTCGCGGATCGCGTCGAGCGCGGTGCCGGCCATCACCTTGGCGACATGCACCAGACCCTTATGCGCCGCCGGGGTTTTTCCTTGCGCGGTGAGCTGCCAGGAATGGCCGGGCGTGCCGATCGCGTAGGTGGCGCCGCGCGCCTGTACGGTCGGCACCACCCAGCTCACGTCGCCGACATCGGTGGAGCCGACCATCGGCTCGCCCGGCGCGCCGAGCGGCACGACGATGTCGCAGAGCGGCGAGCCGGAAGGGGCGACGCCCACGCGCCGGCAGGCGGTCGAGATGTCCTCCTCGGTGAGCGTGCCCTGGATCTCGCGGGCGAACACTTTGTCCTCCTCGTCGAAGTGCGGCGGCCCAAGCCGGTCGAAATTGTCCTGCATCGCCCGCTCCATCGGCGAGTTGCCAAGCAGGTTGGAGACCGCGCTCACCACCTTGGTGGTGACCTTGGTCTCGGTCATCAGCGCGGCCCCATCGGCGATTTTGCGGACGCGGCCGATCAGCTTCATCAGCTCCGGCAGCTCGCGGGCGCGGATCAGGTAGCGCACCTTCGCGGTCGCCTGCACGACGTTCGGCGCGATGCCGCCGGCATCGAGCAGCGCGTAATGCACGCGGGCATCGCTCGGCATGTGCTCGCGCATGTAGTTGACGCCGACATTCATCAGCTCGACCGCGTCGAGCCCGCTGCGTCCGAGATGCGGCGAGGCGGCGGCGTGTGCGGAGCGGCCGGTGAAGGTGAAGTCGATACGGGTGTTGGCGAGCGAGATCGGCTCGTTGACGCCGGAAAACGCCGCCGGATGCCAGGAGATCGCGATGTCCACATCCTTGAACGCGCCGGCGCGCACCATGAAGCCCTTGGCGGCACCGCCTTCCTCGGCCGGGCAGCCGTAATAGCGCACGCGGCCCTTGATGCCGTTCGCCTCCAAGTAGTCCTTCACCGCCGTCGCCGCGAGCAACGCCGCGGACCCCAGCAGGTTGTGGCCGCAGCCATGGCCGTGCCCGTTCTCCTCCACCGGGCGGTGCTCGGCGACGCCCGCCTCCTGGCTGAGCCCGGGCAGCGCGTCGTATTCGCCGAGAATCGCGATCACCGGGCCGCCTTCCCCGGCCTCGCCCATCACCGCGGTCGGGATGCCGGCGACGTCGCGGGTGATGCGGAATCCCTGGCGCTCCATCTCGCCCAGGTGCTCGGCGACCGAGCGGGCCTCGGTATAGGCGATCTCGGGCATGCCCCAGACCCGGTCGCTCAGCGCCTCGAACGCCTGCTTCTTGGCCTCGACGAGGCGCCAGATTTCCTCGGTGTTCTGCATGCTCGGGGCTTCCTTTCTGGGTTCGGGACCATGCTAACGAGTTTTCGCCGAGGTTGAAGTCCGCTTGTCCCCGATGCGGCAACGCACCATCTTCCGGCGGCTTTCGGGGATGCGTGATGTCGTTCCGATCGAGCTACCGGCACGGGTTCCTCCGGGTCGCGGCCTGCACAACGCCCTGCCGCCTCGCCGATCCAGAGACCAATGCGGCGACGGTGCTGCGCGTGGCGGCGGATTGCGCCGCTCAGGGTGTCGGGCTGATCGCGTTTTCCGAGCTCACCCTCTCCGGCTACGCGCTCGACGACCTCCTCCTGCAGGATGCGCTGCTCGACGGGGTGGAGCGCGCCGCCGAGGCGGTGATCGCCGGCTCTGCCGACCTGCTGCCGGTGCTGCTGGTGGGCGCGCCGCTCCGCCATGCCGGGCGGGTCTTCAACACCGCGCTCGTCATCCATCGCGGCCGGCTGCTCGGCGTGGTACCAAAGATCCATCTGCCGAATTACCGCGAGTTCTACGAGCCGCGGCAGACCGCGTCCGGGAGCGGGATGCGCGGGGAGATCGCTTTCGCGGGCCGGACCGTCCCGTTCGGCGACGACCTGCTGTTCGCCGCCGAGGATCTGCCAGGCGCGGTGATCCATACCGAGATCTGCGAGGATGTCTGGGTGCCGGTGCCGCCGAGCAGCATCGCCGCCCTCGCCGGCGCGACCGTGCTCGCCAATCTCTCGGCCAGCAGCATCACCATCGGCAAGGCGGAAACCAGGCAGCTTCTCTGCGCCTCCCAATCCGCCCGCTGCCTGGCCGCCTATCTCTACTCGGCCGCCGGCGCCGGCGAATCCACCACCGATCTCGCCTGGGACGGACAGGTCGCGGTGTTCGAGAACGGGGTGATGCTCGCCGAGGGCGGACGGTTCGCGCCGGCCGGGCAGCTCGCCATCGCCGATGTCGATCTCGACCTGCTGCGGCAGGAACGGATGCGGATGGGCACGTTCGACGACAATCGCCGCCGGGTCGGCGCCCCGGAATTCCGCCGCATCCGCTTCCGGCTCGACCCGCCCGACGGCGATATCGGCCTCAAGCGCCGCGTGGAGCGCTTTCCCTTCGTGCCGGCCGACCGCGCGCGCCTCGCGCAGGATTGCTACGAGGCCTACAACATCCAAGTCGCCGGGCTCGTGCAAAGGTTGCGCGCGACGGGGATCAGGAAAATCGTGATCGGCGTCTCCGGCGGGCTCGATTCGACGCAGGCGCTGATCGTCGCCGCGCGCGCGATGGATCTGCTCGGCCTGCCGCGCGAGAACATCCTCGGCTACACGATGCCCGGCTTCGGCACCAGCGATCACACTCGCGAGAACGCAAGCGCGTTGATGCGGGCGCTCGGCACCGGGTTCCGCGAGCTCGACATCCGGCCCGCGGCCGAGCGGATGCTGGCGGAGATGGACCACCCGTATGCGCGCGGCGAGCCGGTCTATGACGTGACCTTCGAGAACGTGCAGGCGGGGCTGCGGACGGATTTCCTGTTCCGCCTCGCCAACCAGCATGGCGGCCTCGTGCTCGGCACCGGCGACCTCTCGGAGCTGGCGCTCGGCTGGTGCACCTATGGCGTCGGCGATCAGATGTCGCATTACAACGTCAATGCCGGCGTGCCGAAGACGCTGATCCAGCACCTGATCCGCTGGGTGATCGCCGAGCGCCTGTTCGCCGAAGCGGTGGGCGAGACGCTGACCTCCATCCTGGGGACCGAGATCTCGCCCGAGCTGATCCCGGTGCAGGACGGCGCGCCGCCGCAAAGCACGGAAGCCTCGATCGGGCCGTACGAGCTGCAGGATTTCAACCTGTTCTACACGCTGCGCTACGGGTTCCGGCCGTCGAAGATCGCCTTCCTCGCGCTGCATGCCTGGGGGGATGCGGAGGCCGGGGAATGGCCGCCCGGCTTCCCCGAGGAGCGGCGCCGTGCCTATGGGCTTGGGCCGATCCGCCACTGGCTCGGCCTGTTCCTCCGCCGGTTCTTCGCGTTCAGCCAGTTCAAGCGCTCGGCGATGCCGAACGGGCCGAAGGTCACCGCCGGCGGCTCGCTCTCCCCGCGCGGCGATTGGCGGGCGCCCTCTGATGCGACCGCCGCGGCCTGGCTCGAAGAGCTCGCACGCAACGTGCCCGAATGCCCGGAATATCAGCCGTGAACGCGCGTCTTACGCCCCGGATGCAAAGAACGTCAGGACAATCCATGCGCCATTTGCCCGCGCTCCTCCTCGCCGGCGCCATGCTGTCAGCGCCGGCGCTGGCGCAGACCACCGAGCGGGTGCGCGGCACCATCACGGCCACCGCCAACCACGCGCTCACCATCGCGACGCGGGAGGGCGACACCATCACCGTGACGCTCGCCGATCCGTTGACGGTGACCACGCTGAAGCCGGTCGCCTTCTCCGACGTCAAGCCGGGGAGCTTCATCGCCACCACCGCGATTCCGGGACCGGACGGCGTGCCCCGCGCGGTCGAGCTCCGCGTGTTCCCGGAATCGATGCGCGGCAATGGCGAGGGCCACCGCGATTACGATCTCGCGCCCGGCAGCACGATGACCAACGCGACCGTGAGCGCGGAGGTGAACGCCACCAGCGGCCACGACCTCACCCTTTCCTACCAGGGCGGCAATTTCACCGTCCGCGTGCCGCCGGACCTGCCGATCCTGACGCCGGTGCCCGCTTCGCTCGCCGATCTCAAACCGGGCGCGGCCGTGGTGCTTACCGCCGACCGCGCCGCCGATGGCAGCCTCGCCGCCTCGCGGGTGACGGTCGGCACGGACGGCATCAAGCCGGGCATGTGATCGATGGCGGATGTTGCCCAAGCCGCGCCTCCGCGTCCTGCCCCACCGCGCAAGCGGCCCCCCACCTATCCCTGGACCGACCGGCGCGGCCGGCTCTCCAGGCTCAAGGCGATCTGCTTCGCGCTGATGTTCGTCCCGGCGCTGGCGATCGGCATCCAGTATGTCAGCGGCGCGTTTCCCGGCCGCCCGATCACCGAAGTGCTGCACGGCTTCGGGTTCTGGACCGTGCGCTTCCTGCTGATCGCGCTCGCGATCACCCCGGCGATCCGGCTGCTGGACTGGCCCGATCTGGCGCTCGTCCGCCGCATGGTGGGAGTGACCGCGATGGCCTATGTCCTCGGGCATCTCGCGCTGTACGTGGTGGACGAGAATTTCCACCTGCTGACCGTCGCGAGCGAGATCGTGCGGCGCGTCTATCTCAGCATCGGGTTCGTCGCGCTGGTCGGGCTGGTGGCGCTCGGCGTTACCTCGACCGATGCGGCGCTGCGCCGCATGGGGGTGCGCTGGAAGGAGCTGCACCGCACGATCTACCTGCTCACCGCGATCGGCATCCTGCATTTCTTTATGCAGGCCAAGGCGAACGTGTCGGAAGCGGTGGTGATGGCCGGCTTCCTGCTCTGGCTGCTGCTCTGGCGCCTGCTGCCGGGGCGCTGGTCGCGCAATCTGCTGGTGCTGCTCGTCATGGCGCCAGTGGTGGCGGTGGCGACCGCCTATATCGAGGCGGGATGGTATGCGGTCGCCACCCACATCAACCCGATGCGGGTGCTGCAGGCCAATCTGATGTTCCGGAGCCTCGCCAGCCTGCGGCCGTCTGCCTGGGTGTTCCTGACGGCGCTCGGCGTGGTGGCCGTCTCCGCCCTCGCCCGCCTCGTGCCCGGCCGGAAGCGGATGCCCGCGCGCGCCTGAATTGCGGGCCTGATCGCGGCACGCGTGATGGTCCTAATCTCGCTCACGCGCGTGGGTGCTAGAGCATTTTCACCTTCGGTGGAGTCGGCGCCGGCCCTCGCCCCCACCCGGCCGCCCAACGGGAGTATACTTTCGTGGGAGGTCGAGTGGGGGCGAGGACCGGGTCCGCTCAACGCGCATGGGGAAGCAGGGCGGCCGCCGGCGGCTGGGCCGCACCGGTCACCATGTCGAGCGTGAATGTCTCGGCGGTGATGCCGTTCCGGCCCCGGACCGCTTCCCCCGCCGGCGTGATCGCGGTCCAGAATGACGGATCCGGGGGCCCGCCGCGGCGGGTGCTGCGCACCAGCAGCCCGGTCCTGCCCGCGAGAACGGGGCGCGCCGGCAGCAGGCTGAGCGTGCGCCAATGCGGATCGAGGCCGATGACCGGCACCGCATCCGGCAGATACCAGGCGAGCAGCGCGGCTACTCCATACTCATCGGCGGCGACATAGGCCGCCCCGGTGCGCAGCCGCGCCGCCTCCACCTGGCGCGCGAGGCTGCCCCAGCCGCCGAGCTTCGCCAGGGTGACGTCGATCCTCGGCGGCAAGGCGAGCGGCGCCGCCGCCGCCTGCAGCGAAACCAGCGCCGTCAAAGCGAAACCCAGCGCCGCCCCCGGCTTCCACCATTTTACGGCGACCGTCGCGGCCGCGATCGCTGCGGCCGGATAGAGCACGGCCGGCCAGTTGCCCTGCACCCGGTCGCCGATCGCATGTTCGAAAAACACCGCCGCGCCGGGCAGCACGAGGCAGGCGAGCAGGCCGGAGGCCGGCTCGCCGCGCAGCGCCCGCCTTGTCACGACGACCACCCCGCCGACGCAGAGCGCGAAGACCACCGGCGTCGCCAGCCCGACCTGGCCGCCGATCAATTCACCGAGGTAGCGGAGCGCGTTCGCCGGATGCCACATCCCGTTCCGTCCGCCCTGCTTGAGCAGGCTGACCCAGCCATGCCCGGCATTCCAGGCGAGCACCGGCATGAAGCAGGCGAGCGAAAGCGCGCCGCCGAGCCAGGGCTCCCGCCGCACGATCCAGCGCCGACCGCGCGGCAGCAGCAGCAGCCAGAGCCCGATGCCGCCGAGCAGCAGGAAGCCGGTGTATTTGCTGTCGAGCGCCGCCCCGGTCGCGAGGCCGGCGACCAGCCACCAGCCGCCCTCCCCGCTGCGCAGCATGCGCGCCAGCGCCCAGAGCGCCGCTGTCCAGAAGAACAGCAGCGGCGTGTCCGGCGTCATCGTCACCGCGCCGACGCCGAACAGCAGCGTCGCGTTGAGCAACGTGCCGGCGATCAACCCGGCGCGGACCTGCGGCATCAGGCATTCCGCCGCATCCGCCAGCAGCGCCGTGCCGAGCGCGGCGGCCAGCGGGCCGAGTAGCCGCACGCCGAGCGGGTTCGCGCCCAGCAGCAAGGTGCCGAAGCGGATCCACAGCGCCACCATCGGCGGATGGTCGAGATAGCCGGGCTGCAGCGCCCGCGACCACACCCAGTAATAGGCCTCGTCCGGCGAGAGCGGTGCCGCCGCCGCGACCGCGAGCCGCAGCGCGGTCAGCACGGCGAGCAAAGACCCGGGCGCGAGCAGCGCCGCCCGCCACGCCCTCATCGCGCGCGCCAGACCAGCGTCGCCGAGACGGCGTAATTCCACACCACCCCGATCGCCGCCCCCATCGCCGCTGCCGGGGTCCAGCCGGAATGGCTGAGGTAGAGCGTCCGCGCGATGCCGACATTGGCGACGAGCCCGACGCTGCAGACCAGCATGAAGATCAGCAGCCCTCGCAGCTTGCCGGCGCCGCGCAGACGCTGGTCGCGGTAGGTGATCAGATTGTTGAGCTGAAAATTCGCCGCCATGGCGACCAGCGCCGCCACCGTCTGCCCCTCCGCGAAGCCGAATCCGAGGCGGCGTGCCGCCACCAGCACGGCGAGATCGATGGCGATGCCGATCGTGCCGACCAGCGCGAAGGAGAGGAAGCGCTGCGGCAGCACCGAGCCGGTGAACTTGTCGACCAGCAGACCGCCGAATTGCAGCACCACCAGCACGTCGAGCTTGCTCTCGCCGCTCACCCGCTTGCCGAACCGCACCGGGATCTCGCACACGCGGAGCTCTCTGCCGGCCGAGAGCACGAGATCGAGCAGAATCTTGAACCCCTGCGCGTTGAGCGCCGGCGCGAGGCGCTCGAACGCGGCGCGCGGCAGCATGAAGAACCCGCTCATCGGGTCGGTCAGCGGCACCGGCAGCACCACCTGCGCGACCCGCGTGGCGAAATCCGAAATGCGGCGGCGCCAGGCGGTCGACAGCCCCGCCGCATCGCCGCCCGCGACGTGCCGGCTGCCGATCACGAGATCGGCGGCATCCGCCCGCAGCACGCCGAGCATGGCGGGGAGCTTGGTCTCGTCATGCTGAAGGTCACCGTCGATCACCGCGATGAAGCGGGACGAGGCGGAAAGCGCGCCCTCGATTACCGCGGAGGAGAGGCCGCGCCGGCCGATCCGGCGGATGCAGCGGATGCGCGGATCGCGGGCGGCGATGGCGCGCACCGCCTCGGCCGTGCCATCCGGGCTGTCGTCATCGACGAAGACGGCCTCCCAGGCGATGCCGGCGAGGCCGGCATCGAGCCGCGCCACCATCGGCGCGACATTGCCGCGCTCGTTGTAGCAGGGGATCACGATTGTCAGCTCGGCCACGGCGCGCGCAGAGGTGGGTGCGGCGGACTCGTCCATCACTCTTCGATTAGCGGCCGCGGCGTTCCCGTCAAGCGGGAGGGCGGCTAGTCCTCCGCCGGCAGGCGCGCCACCGGCAGCGAGCCGAGGCCGACCTGGCCTTCGCCGAGCCCGATCGTGCGTGCGGTGCCGATCAGCGAGGTGTGGGAGAAGGCCTGCGGGAAATTCCCGACCTGCCGCCCGGCGCGCGGATCATATTCCTCGGCGAGCAGCCCGAGATCGTTGCGCAGCCCGAGCAGGCGCTCGAACATCTCCCGCGCCTCGTCATGCTGCCCGAGCAGGGTCAAGCAATCCGCCATCCAGAAGCTGCAGGCGAGGAACGCGCCCTCGCCCGGCGGCAAGCCGTCCGAGCCGGTCTCGGTCCGGTAGCGGAGCACGAACCCGTCGACCATCAGCTCCCGCTTCACCGCGGCGATGGTGCCGAGAACGCGCGGATCATCGGGCGGCAGGAAGCCGACATGCGAGACCAGCAGCAGGCTCGCATCGAGCTCCTCCGAGCCGAAGCTCTGGACGAAGCTCTGCTTCGCCTCGCTGTAGCCCTCGCGGCAGACGGTGGCGTGAATCTCGTCGCGCACCGCTTTCCAGCGCTCGAGCGGCGCGCGCATCTTGTACTGCTCGGCGTCGCGCACCGCCCGGTCGAAGGCGACCCAGCACATGATCTTGGAGAGGGTGAAGTTGCGCGCGCCGCCCCTGGTCTCCCAGATGCCCTCATCGGGGTGGCGCCAGATGGTCTCGAGATGCTCCATCAGCTTGCGCTGCATCTCCCAGCCGCCCTGGAAGGCGCCGAGCCCGCCGGCCCGGGCCTGGTGCAGCGCATCCATCACCTCGCCATAGACATCGAGCTGCAACTGGGAGGAAGCGGCATTGCCGATGCGCACCGGCTTGGCGCCCTGGTAGCCGGCCAGCCACGGCACCTCCCATTCGTCGAGCCGCCGCTCGCCGGAGAGGCCATACATGATCTGCACCTGCTGCGGGCTGCCGGCGATCGCCCGGTGCAGCCAGTCCCGCCAATCGGCCGCCTCGCCGTAATACCCGCCATGCATCAGCGCGAGCAGCGTGATCGTCGCGTCGCGCAGCCAGCAGAACCGGTAATCCCAGTTGCGCGCGCCGCCGAGCTGCTCCGGCAGCGACGTGGTCGCCGCGGCGGCGATGCCGCCGGTGGGCGCATAGGTGAGCGCCTTTAGCGTCAGCAGCGACCGCAGCACCGCGTCGGCATAGGGCCCGTCATATTTGCAGCGCCCCGCCCATTCGCGCCAATAGGCCTCGGTCGTCTCGAGCGCGTGCGACGCGTCGATCGGAGCCGGGGGGGCGAGGTGGGACGGGCCGTGGGTCAGCACGAAGGGCACGCGCTGCCCTTCCTCGACGGTGAACTCGGCCACCGTGGTGAGCCGCTGGCCGTGCAGGCGAACCGGGGTGCGCAGCACCACCATCTCCGGACCGGCGATCGCCACCAGGCCAGTTTCCCCGCGCGGCAGCGCCGTCACCCACGGCACGGAGGACCCGTAATCGAAGCGGATCGCCGCATGCATCTGCATCGGCACCCGCCCGCTCCGCCCCTCGACGATCCGGACAATCGACGAATTGCCGTCCCCGGCGGTGCCCTTGGCCTGCCCGCTCACCCGCGGCATGAAGTCGATCAGCGCGACGCTGCCTTCCGGGGTCTCGAACACCGTCTCGAGCACGAGGGTCGGGCCGCGATAGGAGCGGGTGACCCGCACCTCCGCATTCGCCGGCGCGATCTTCCAGCGGCCGTTCCGGGAATCGCCCAGCAGCGCGGCGAAGCAGGCGGCGCTGTCGAAACGCGGCCAGCACAGCCAGTCGATCGAGCCGGTGCGGCCCACCAGCGCGGCGGTGGCGCAATCGCCGATGAGGCCATAATCCTCGATGGGAAGCGGAGTGTCCGGTGCGGTCATTCCGCCTGCAACGCCACCGGCCTCATGGGGTTCGGCGGGATGGGGCGCGATGTCTCGCATCGCGCCCGGCGCCTAGTGGATGGACCCGAAGGACGGCGCGCCGAGCCCTGGGCAGGAGCAGGTCGCCCCGACGGGGCCGGCCGCCGGCAACGCGCAGGTGTAATTGCCCGCGTAGCAGGTGGTGCCGTAGGGACCCTGATAGCTCTGGCCCGGATTGCCCGCAGGCGGATAGCCCTGCGAGGCCTGATAGCCGGGCGGCGGCGACGCCTGCGCCGGTTGGTAGCCGGGGTCATAGCCGGGCGGCGGCGGCGCGTAATAGGCCGGGGGCGGCCCGTAATACACCGGCGGCGGCGGCGCATAATAGACCGGCGGCCCGCCGATCCCGATCCACACGCCGCCACGCCAATAGGCGGCGGCCGGCGCGGGCAATGCGGCAACGCCGAGCGCGGCCGCCGCGAGAAGCAGCAGGCCGGGGCGGCGCACGGACGAGAGGCGCAAAGAGGACGGAGTGCTCATGGCGCTTCAATACCTCCCAGACATGGCGGCAATATGGCCTACGGACCGTCCATGATCCAGCGCCGCATCACGTCGCTCACCGCCTCCGGCGCCTCGAGCGGCGGCAGATGGCCGCAGCCGGAAAACAGATGCAGCCGCGCCCCCGGCACGATCGCCGCGATCTCGCGCGCGCAATCCGGCGGCGTCAGCCGGTCGCCTTCGCCGACCCCGACCGTGCACGGGATCCGGATCACCGGCAGCACGTCGCGCGCATCCGGCCGCGCCAGGATCGCGCTCTGCTGGCGCAGGAACGCATCCCGCCCGACCCGCTCCGCCATCGCGATCACGGTGCCGGCGAGCTCGGCGTCGCCGAGCCGGTCCGCATGCACCAGCTCCGGCAGCAATCGCAGCGTCACGCCCTTGAACCGTCCGGTGCGGCCGAGCGCGAGCAGGCCGCGCCGCCGCCGCGCCTGCTCCGGCGTATCGGCCCGCGCGGAGGTGTCGAGCAGGCAGAGGCGCGTCACGCGCTCCGGCATCGCGCGCATGACAGCGAGCGCGACATAGCCGCCCATCGACAATCCGGCGAGCGCGAAACGCGGCGGCATCGCCGCCGCCGCACGGGCGGCCATCGCCTCGATCGTGTCATCCTGCGTGAGATCGGCGACCACGGGTGTCGCGATATCGGCGAGCGATGCCGCCTGATCGCGCCACAACCGCGCATCGCAGAGCAGTCCAGGCAGCAGCAGCAATGGCGCGCGATCCGTCATTCGATGGAAATGCCGCAGAATCGCGCCGCGCAAAAGCGCCGACAGACCGGAAAACCTTGACTTCCGGCCCCTTTTTGCAGATATCGCGAGCGTGGCGCGAATTGTTTGACGCGCCCCCCGTGCCGCGCGGCGGCACGCACCCCCAAGACGGGATCGGGATCACGATTTGACCGAAGCCATGACCGCCCCGGCGGACGACACGCCAGAGCCGGCGCACGACCCGCAGGAAGCGGTGCAGCAGGCCGCGACCGCGTCGCAGGCCGAGGCGGCGAAGGTTAAGGCGTCGGACGCCGAGGCGTCGCAGGATCAAACATCGCAGGCCGAGGCGCCGGAAGACGGGGTGCCGGAAGGCGAGCCGGACGAGATAGAGACGCAGATGCCGGTCTTCGCCGACCTGCATCTCTCTCCCGAGACCCTGCGCGCGGTGGACGAGAAAGGCTATCGTCATCCGACGCCCATCCAGGCGCAGGCGA
Organism: Acetobacteraceae bacterium; assembly: GCA_965276665.1. GTDB lineage: Bacteria > Pseudomonadota > Alphaproteobacteria > Acetobacterales > Acetobacteraceae > CAWGJC01. Next base: position 4,460,762 of record OZ255620.1, on the reverse strand, counting down.
TCCCGGTGGTGCTGATGGGCCGGGACGTGATGGGCTGCGCGCAGACCGGCACCGGCAAGACGGCCGGCTTCACGCTCCCGATGATCGACATCCTCGCCGGCTCGCGCGCTCGCGCCCGCATGCCGCGCAGCCTCATTCTCGAGCCGACGCGCGAGCTGGCCCTGCAGGTCGCCGAGAATTTCGTCGCCTACGGAAAATACGTCCGGCTCAATCATGCGCTGCTGATCGGCGGCGAGAGCCTGAGCGATCAGCGCGACGCGCTGATGCGCGGCGTCGATGTGCTGATCGCGACGCCGGGCCGTCTGCTCGACCTGTTCGAACGCGGCGGCCTGCTGCTCTCGGATGTGAAGATCCTGGTGATCGACGAGGCGGACCGCATGCTGGACATGGGGTTCATCCCCGATGTCGAGCGCATCGTCGGCCTGCTGCCGGCCAACCGGCAGACGCTGTTCTTCTCGGCGACCATGGCCCCCGAGATCCGACGGCTCGCCGACGCCTTCCTGCAGAACCCGAAGACGATCTCCGTCTCGCCGCCCGCCTCCGTCGCCGCCACCATCACGCAGGGGCTCGCCGTGGTCGCAGAGGCCGAGAAGCGGGAGGCGCTGCGCCGGCTGATCCGCACCGAGGAGGTGCAGAACGCGCTGATCTTCTGCAACCGCAAACGCGATGTGGACATCCTGCACAAATCGCTCGTCCGGCATGATTTCCGCGCCGGCGCGCTGCATGGCGACATGACCCAGCCAATGCGCTTCGCCACTCTCGAGCGCTTCAAGGCGGGCGATCTGCACCTCCTGGTCTGCAGCGACGTCGCCGCGCGCGGGCTCGACATTGGCGGCCTGTCGCATGTGTTCAATTTCGACGTGCCGCATCACGCCGAGGATTACGTCCACCGCATCGGCCGCACCGGCCGGGCCGGCCGCGAGGGCCGCGCCTTTACCATCGCGAACCCGGAAGACCGGCTCGCGGTCGAGGCGATCGAGAAGCTGATCGACCGTCCGATCCCGCTGATCACCATCGACGGGATCGAGACGGCGGAGTGGGAAGCGGCCGACGGCCGCCGCGGACGCGGGCGTGGCCGCGGCGGCCGCCCGGCGGCCGACAAGCGCACGCCGCGTGCCGAGGCCAAGCCAAGGCGCGCGCCGGACAAGCGCGCGCCGGACAAAATCGTGGCAGGATCGCGCGTGGCGGAACCGCGCACCGATCGGTCGCCGGAGGGCGAGCCTTTCGTCGAGGCGCGTCAGCCCGAGCTCGCCGGCCCCGATGCGCAAAGCCAGGCGCAAAACCGGGGATCGCGCCGCTACGGTGCGCAAGGCCGCGGCGAACGGGGTCGCGATGAAATCACGCGGAGCGAGCCGCGCCACGCCGACGCGCCGCGCAACGGAGATCGTCCGCTCGATCGCGGACCAAGGCGCGATCGTCCCCGGCGCGACGAGGATCTGGGCCCGAGCGTAATCGGTTTCGGCGACGACGTGCCGGCCTTCATGCTGATCCGCCCGCGCACCCGCGCCGCCGCCTGACCGGGAGGAAGACATGAACGTCGTCGCAGAGACGAAGCCGGACACCGCAGCGAAGCGCAAGCTCGGCCGCTTCACCTGGGACGACGCGCTGCTGCTCGAGCAGCAGCTCACCGAGGAGGAGCGCGCGATCCGCGACGCCGCGCATGAATACTGCCAGGAAAAGCTGTTCCCGCGCGTTCTCATGGCCAATCGCCACGAGCGTTTCGACCCCGATATCATGCGCGAGATGGGCGCGATGGGGTTCCTCGGCGCGACGCTCGACGGGTATGGCTGCGCGGATGTCTCCTACGTCGCCTACGGGCTGATCGCCCGCGAGGTCGAGCGCGTCGATAGCGGCTATCGCAGCGCCTTCTCCGTGCAATCCTCGCTGGTCATGTATCCGATCTACGCCTTCGGCTCTGACGAGCAGAAGGAACGCTTCCTGCCCGGTCTGCGCGAGGGCCGGCTGATCGGCTGCTTCGGCCTCACCGAGCCGGATGCCGGCTCCGACCCCGGCTCGATGCGCACGCGCGCGCGGCGCAGCGCCGATGGCTACGTGCTGAACGGTTCCAAAACCTGGATCAGCAATTCGCCGATCGCCGATGTGTTCGTCGTCTGGGCCAAGGATGACGCGGGCGAGATTCGCGGCTTCATCCTCGAGAAGGGCATGCCCGGCCTGTCCGCGCCCAAGATCGAGGGCAAGTTCAGCCTGCGCGCCAGCGCCACCGGCATGATCATGATGCAGGATGTCGCGGTGCCGGAGAGCGCGATGCTTCCCAAGGTGAAGGGCCTGCGCGGGCCGTTCTCCTGCCTCAACAACGCGCGCTACGGCATCGCCTGGGGCGCGCTTGGCGCTGCGGAATTCTGCTGGCACGCGGCGCGCCGCTACACGCTCGACCGCCAGATGTTCGGCCGCCCGCTCGCCGCCACCCAGCTGATCCAGAAGAAGCTCGCGGACATGCAGACCGAGATCACGCTCGGCCTGCAGGCGGTGCTGCGTCTCGGCCGGCTGTGGGACGAAGGCCAGGCGGCGCCCGAGATGATCAGCCTCTGCAAGCGCAATTCCTGCGGCAAGGCGCTCGACATCGCGCGCACCGCGCGGGACATGCATGGCGGCAACGGCATCGCCGACGAGTACCACGTCATCCGCCACGTGATGAACCTCGAATCCGTCAACACCTATGAGGGCACGCACGACGTCCACGCGCTCATCCTCGGGCGCGCGCAGACCGGCCTCTCCGCCTTCGGCGGCTGAATTCCGCATCGCGCGGATCGGCACCGACGGCGACGGGGTCGCTGCCAAGGGCGCTGACCGCGACGCACGCGCCTTCATCCCCTTCACCCTGCCCGGCGAGCGCGTGCTGGCGCGCGAGCGCGAGCTCGTATCGCTGATCGAGGCGAGCCCAGAGCGGTGCGATCCTCCCTGTCCGCATTTCGGCGCCTGCGGAGGATGCGCGCTCCAGCATTGGGATGATGCGGCCTATGCCGCATGGAAATCCGGCCTGTTGCGCGATGCATTGCGCCGCGCCGGCTTCCCCGAGGCCGCGCCGGCGCCGCTCGCCCGCACGGCGCCCGCATCGCGCCGGCGGATCGATCTCGCGCTCCGGCGTGAGGGCGGACGCGTGCTCATCGGGCTGCACCGCCGGCGCGAGCATGCGGTGGTCGATTTCGCGACCTGCACCATTCTGCACCCGGCGCTGCTCGCCTTACTGCCGCCGCTCCGCACCGTGCTCGGCGGCCTGCGCCTATTCCGGCGGAAGGGATCGGCGGTGCTCAACCTGCTCGACACCGGTCCCGACCTGCTGCTGCGTCTTGACGCCGCACCGGACGCCGCCGATCGGAGCGCGCTGGCTGCATTCGCGCGCGGACAGAGGATCCCGCGGATCGCCGTGGCGCTCGGTGCGGGCGAGCCGGAGATCGCCGTGCAGCTTGCGCCGGTCTCCCTCGCGCTCTCCGGCTCCTTGGTGGCGCCTCCGCCCGGCGCCTTCCTGCAAGCCTCCGCGGCAGGCGAGCACGCGATCGTGGGTGCGGTGCTGGCGGGCCTGCCGGAACGCCTGCGCGGGCAGGGGAAAATCATCGAGCTGTTCGCCGGGATCGGCACGCTCAGCTTCGCGCTCGCCGGCCGCGCGCGCGTGCTGGCGATCGAGGGGGACGCTGCCGCGCATGCGGCGCTCCGCCGCGCCGCCACCGGCACGCGGATCGAGACGCAACTGCGCGACCTCGCGCGCCAGCCTCTCGCCTCAGGGGAGATCGGCGGCGCCGGCGCGCTGGTGCTCGATCCGCCGCATGCCGGCGCCGCGGCGCAGATGCCGGGCATCGCCGCCGCCGGTGTCCCGGTCGTCTATGTCAGCTGCAACCCGGCCGCGCTCACCCGTGACGCGCGCATGCTGCACAATGCCGGCTACGCCCTGTTACACGCGACGCCGATCGACCAGTTCCTGTGGTCGGCGCGGCTCGAAAGCGTGTGCGTGTTCGCGAAACCTGCTCAACTCACCCGACAAAGGCGAGGACGTTCAGAATAATGACCAGCGTGATGGCACGACCGCTCAGCCGCGCGATGACCCTGCTTCTCCCGGCGCTCGTCCTTGGCTGTGCGCGCCAACCGGTCACCGCCTTCGCCGACCGCACGCCCGCCTTCCACCTGCAGGATTTCTACAACGGGCATTCCAGGGGCTACGGATTCTTCTTCTCGCCCAGCGGCAATGTGGTGAAGCAGTTCACCGCCGACGAGAACGGGCATTGGGATGGCAGCGTGCTTCGGTTGCACGAGCATTACGTCTATCCCGACGGCACGACGCAGGATCGGGACTGGACCTATCAGCGGGAGCCCGACGGCACCTGGATCGGCCGGACCCCCGAAGTGGTGGGCGTGACGCGCGGCCGCGAATCCGGCAACGCCTATCGGATGCACTACAGTTTCGATCTCACCAAGAGCGGCTCGCCACATACCGTCGATTTCGACGACTGGCAGTGGATGATGAGCGACAAGGTGATGATGAACCGCGCCTGGGCGACGAAGTTCGGCATCGGCGTCGGCGAGATCGAGGCGGTGTTCATCCACGATTAGAGCATTTTCACCTTCGGTGGAGTTGGCGCCGGCCCTCGCCCCCCGCCCGGCCCCCATCGGTAGTATACTTTCGTTGGAGCGAGGGCCGGCGCGACTTAACTGAAAATGCTCTAGGGGTGATGATGGTGCATCGGACGGCGCCGGTTCACCACCACGAGGAAGATCGCCAGAGCACCGAACACCAGGTTCAGCCAGAACGTATGGTCGATCGCGAAATGCGTGACGTCCGCCCGCAGCCCCGGCTGCGCGGGCGGCACGAAGCCAGCACCGGAAAACACGGCATCCATCACCAGCGCCGCCAGCACCATCGTCGCGTAGAACACGCCGGCGATATAGGCCGTCATCCGCCAGCCGTAGTACCGCCGGTAGACGTCGAGCAGCGGCAGCACGATGAGATCGGCGTAGAGGAAGGCGAGCACGCCGCCGAAGCTGATGCCGCTCGCCCATAATATCGCCGCCAGCGGCACATTGCCGATCGAGCAGACAAAGCTCACCACCGCGATCAGCGGTCCGAGCAGCGCATTGAGCGGCGCGCGCAGCCAGGGCGAGGCGTCGTGCAGGAACAGCGCCGCCCACCAGCCGCCGGGGACGAATTCGCCGAGGAAGCCGGCGGCGAGGAAACCGATCGCCAGATCCTTCCACAGCATCGAGACATCCATCACGAAACTCTGCGCGACGCGGACCGGCAGTTCAGGATTGCGGAGCTTGGCCCGGAGCGTGTCGCCGCCGACCGGCATGGCGGCATGCGAGTGTCCGCCGCCCGCTTCCGGATGCGCGCGCGCCGCCTCGACCAGACGGGCCGGATAAGTAAGCCGCACCAGCGCCGCCATGATCGCAACCAGCACGATGCCGCCGATCCATTCCGCCGCGGTGAATTGCCAGCCGAGCAGGAGAAACAGCACGATCCCGAGCTCGACCACCAAATTGGTCGAGGCGAACAGGAAGGCGAGCGACGGGATGAGCGCCGCACCGCGCTTGAAGAGAGTCCGCGACACAGCGGCCGATGCATAGGAGCAGGAGGAGCTCGCCGCCCCGAAAGCCGTCGCGAGCGCGATCTCACGGACGCCATCGCGTCCGAGCACCCGTCGCATCCCCTCCGGCGAGACCAACGCCTGCACGAGGCCTGACAGAGCGAAGCCGAGAACCAGGCTCCAGCCGACATCCCACGCCATGCCGGCCGCGAGCAGCAGCGCCGCCCCGACCTGGTGCACGAGGGTCACGGCATCAGATGTGGAAGCTTTCGCCGCAACCGCAGCGGCCCTTCTCGTTCGGGTTCACGAAGGTGAAGCCGGCGGACAGGTCCTTCACCTCGTAATCCATGATCGTGCCGATCAGGAACAGGCTGGCCTTGCGGTCGACCAGCACGGTGAGGCCCTTGTCGCTCACCACCTCGTCGCCCGGCCCGGGGGCCTCGACCCAGCTCATGTCATAGGCCATGCCGGAGCAGCCCTTCGCCTTCACGCCGATACGCAGCAGCATGCCGGCATGCGCGTTGGCATAGAGGCCGCGCAGCCGCTCAGCCGCGGTGTCGCTCAGCGACATCAGCGGCGGCAGGGCACGCTTGGGGCGGGCGATCGTCTCGGTCGTGCTCATCATCCACCTCAATACATGTTCAGCGAGAGACGCGCGTCCTCGCTCATCCGGCTCGGATCCCAGGGCGGATCCCACACCGTCTCCACCTCGGCGCCGGTCACGCCCGGCACCGCCATGATCGCCTCGCGCACCTGCTCGGGCAGCTCCTGCGCGCTCGGGCAGCCAGGGGCGGTCAGCGTCATCTCGACCTTCACATGGCCGCTCTCGGCGATCTCGATCGCGTAGATCAGGCCAAGCTCGTAGATATTCACCGGGATCTCCGGATCGTACACCGTGCCGATAGCGGCGATCACCCCGTCCTCGGTCGGGCGCGGCTCGGTGCTGCCCTCCGGCGTCCAGCTTCCATGCGTCACGTCATTCATGGGTCACGTCACTCACTGGCAGCCTCCTTCCCGCCATCTAGCGCCGCGAGCAGCGCGTGCCAGGCGAGCGTCGCGCATTTCACGCGCGATGGATATTCATGCACGCCGGCCAGCGGCTGCAAGCGTTCGAGCGCGGGATCGTCGCAGGCCGGGCAGCTCCCGGTGCGCGCCATCTCGCGAAATTTTTCGAACATCGCGCGGGCGTCGTTGACGTCACGACCCGTTATGGCCTCCGCCATCAGATCGGCGGAGGCGACGCTGATCGCGCAGCCGCGCGCCTCAAAACCGGTCTCGGCGATCCGGCCCGCCTCATCGTATTTCACGAAAACCTGCACGCGATCGCCGCACATCGGATTGTCGCCCTTGGCGGAGGCGTCGAACGCGGCGAGGCGCTGACCATGCCGCGGCTTGCGGCCGTGATCGAGAATGACGTCCTGATAAAGATCGCGCAGATCGTCGAACATCAGGTGAAGAACTCCCGCACCCGCACGAGCCCATCCGCCAGCGCGTCGATCTCACCATGCGTGGTGTAGATGCCGAAGCTCGCCCGCGCCGTGCTGTCGAGCCCGCACACCCGCATCAGCGGCTCCGCGCAATGATGCCCGGCGCGCACCGCGATGCCCTGACGATCGAGCAGCGTCGCCACGTCATGCGCATGCGCGCCTTCCATGGTGAAGGAAATCACCCCGCCGCGGTCTTGCGCGCGCCCGATGATCGCAAGGCCCGGAACCACAGAGAGCCGCGCCAGCGCGTGATCGGTCAGCGCCGCCTCATGCGCGGCGATCGCCTCGTAACCGATCTCCTCGACATAGCCGATCGCCGCGGCGAGGCCGATCCCTTCCAGGATCGCCGGCGTCCCCGCCTCGAATTTATGCGGCACCCGAGCCCAGCTCGACCGCTCGTAGGTCACCGACGAGATCATGTCGCCGCCGCCGAGGAAGGGCGGCATCGCCTCGAGCAGCTCCGCCCGCCCCCAGAGCACACCGATGCCGGTCGGGCCGTACAGCTTGTGACCGGTGAAGACGTAGAAATCCGCGTCGATCGCCTTGACGTCTACGCGCCGATGCACGACCGCCTGCGATCCGTCGAACAGCACGCGCGCGCCATGCGCATGGGCGAGCGCCGCGATGCGCGACGCCGGTGTGTAGGTGCCGAGCACGTTCGACATATGGGTGATCGAGACCAGACCCACCTTGCCGTCGGCGAGCAGCTGCTCGAACGCCGTGAAGTCGAGCTCGCCCGCCTCGGTGATCGGGCAGACCCGCAGCTCGATGCCGCGCTCGTCGCGCAGCATCTGCCATGGCACGATGTTCGAGTGGTGCTCCATGCCGCTGATCAGCACCGCTTGGCCCGGCCGCAATAGATGCCGCCCGTAGCTGTAGGCCACGAGATTGATCGATTCGGTGCTGTTGCGGGTGAAGACAATCTCGTTGCGCTCGGCATTGATCAGCCGCGCAACCGCGTCACGACCCGCCTCCCACGCCTCGGTGGTGCGCTCGCTCATCCAGTGCAGGCCGCGATGCACATTCGCGTATTGCGTCTCCATCGCGTTGCGCATCGCATCGATCACCACGCGCGGCTTTTGCGCGGAGGCGGCGCTGTCCAGGTAGACGAGCGTTTTGCCGCGCACCGTCTGCGCCAGGATCGGGAAATCGGCGCGGATGCGATCGACGTCGAACAATTGCGTGATGGCGTTCATGCGGCGCGCTCCCACCAGGCGGCGATCGCCTGTTCCAGCGCCGCGCGGGCGCCTTCATGCGTGATCGGGTCGAGCGCCTCGGTCAGGAAGGCGCGGACGAGGATGGCGCGCGCTTCCGCTTCCGGAATGCCGCGGCTGCGGAGATAGAACAGCTGCTCGGCATCGAGCTCGCCGACCGTCGCGCCATGACTGCATTTCACGTCATCCGCGTAGATCTCGAGCTGCGGCTTGCAGTCGATCTCGGCATCCGGCGAAAGCAGCAGCGCCTGGTTCATCTGATAGCCGTCGGTTTTCTGGGCGACGCGCGCGACCTCGATACGGCCCTGGAACACGCCGCGCGAATGATCGGTCAGCACGTTCTTCACCGTCTGCCGGGAGGCGCAGTTCGGCGCGTCGTGACGCACCACCGTGGTGAAATCCGCATGCTGCCGCCCGCGTAGCAATTGCGCGCCGTTCAGGTGCATCGCACCGCCCGGACCGGCGAGGCGCGCATGCACCTCGCTGCGCGCCACGCGGCCGCCCAGCGTAAGGCTGAAACTGTCATAGACCGCCCGCGCCGCCGCCTCGACATAGAGGGTCGAGACGTGGAACGCCGATTCGCTCTCATCCTGCAGGCGGATATGGGTAAGCACGGCATCCTCGTCGATCTTCACGTCGAAGACCGGATTGTGCAGATAGGTGCCTTCGCCGATCGAAAACTCGATCAAGGTCAGGCGAGCGCCGCGTTGCAAGCGGACCGCATGACGGGGATGGAAGGCAATGGTGCGGCCGGCGCCCCCATCGGCGAGGCTCGCGACCACCAGCGTGCCGGCATCCACCCCCTCCGACACGGTGACGATCGCGCCGTCCTCCGCGAGCATGGTGTTGAGCGCGACCATCGGCGCACCCTCGTCCTGCGACAAGCTGCCGAAATCCGGCTCGCGCGCGAAGGAGCCGATCTCCGCCTTGGTCGGAAGCGCGGAAAGATCAACGCGGAACCGCCCGGCGACGAAGATCAGCCGGGGCGCCGCGATCGCCGGCAAGCGCGCCAGCAGCGCGGTCGGCTCGCCGAACCCGGTCAGCGGCTCGCTGAACTGCGCATCGGCCAGCGCGCGCAGGCTGGTGTATTTCCAGGCCTCGTCACGCAGATCGGGAAGTCCGGTCTCGCCAAAGCTGCGCGCCGCCGCGTCCCGTCGTGCATGCTCGCCGGGCAGACGCTCACGCAAGCCGGCGAAGCGCGCGAGGAAGCCGTCGGCCGCGGATTGCAGGGCGGCGTTCATCAGGCAGCCGCCTCGCGCCCGTCGGGCCCGACGATTTCGGCGTAGCCATGCGCCTCAAGCTCATGGGCGAGCTCGGGGCCGCCGCTCCTGAGGATGCGGCCGCCGGCCAGCACATGCACGCGATCGGGGACGATATGATCGAGCAGGCGCTGATAATGGGTGATGACGAGGGCGGTGAAATCCGGCGCGCGCAGCGCATTCACGCCATCCGCCACGATCCGCAGCGCGTCGATGTCGAGCCCGCTATCGGTCTCGTCCAGGATGGCCAGGCGCGGGCGGAGCACCGCCATTTGCAGCACCTCGTTGCGCTTCTTCTCGCCACCCGAGAAGCCGACATTAACGTTGCGCTTCAGCATGTCGTCCGGCATCGAGAGCGATTTCAGCTCCGTGCGCGCCAGCTTGAGAAACTGCACCGCGTCGAGCTCCGCCTCGCCGCGCGCGCGGCGCTGCGCGTTCAGGGCGGTGCGCATGAAATTCGCATTGCCGACGCCGGGCAGTTCGACCGGATACTGGAAGGCGAGGAACACGCCGGCAGCGGCCCGCTCCTCCGGCTCCATGGCGAGAAGATCCCGACCGTCGAACTTGGCGCTTCCGGCCGTCACCTCATAGCCTTCGCGGCCCGACAGCACGTAGGAGAGCGTCGACTTGCCCGAGCCGTTCGGCCCCATGATCGCGTGCATTTCGCCGGTCGGCACCTGCAGATCGATGCCGCGCAGAATTTCCTTGCCGTCGATGGTCGCGTGCAGGTTGTCGATTTCGAGCATCAGCCCACCGAGCCTTCGAGGCTGACCTGCAGCAGTTTTTGTGCCTCGACCGCGAATTCCATCGGCAGCTCCTTCAGGACCTCCTTGCAGAACCCGTTGACGATCAGCCCGACCGCATCCTCTTCCGATAAGCCGCGGGAGCGGCAATAGAAGAGCTGGTCCTCGGCGATCTTCGACGTCGTCGCCTCGTGCTCCACCTTTGCGCTCGGATTGCGGCTCTCGATATACGGAACCGTATGCGCGCCGCAGCGATCGCCGATCAGCAAGCTGTCGCATTGCGTGAAGTTCCGCGCGCCATGCGCCTTTGGCAGGATGCGAACCAACCCACGATAGGTGTTGTCGGACTGGCCGGCGCTGATGCCCTTGCTGACGATCGTACTGCGCGTGTTCCGGCCAATATGAATCATCTTGGTGCCGGTATCCGCCTGCTGGTGATTGTTGGTCAGCGCGACGGAATAGAACTCGCCGACGCTTTCATCGCCCTGCAGGATGCAGGAGGGATATTTCCAGGTGATCGCCGAGCCGGTCTCGACCTGCGTCCAGCTGATCTTGCTGCGCGCCCCGCGGCACGCGCCGCGCTTGGTGACGAAATTGTAGATGCCGCCAACCCCTTCGGCATTGCCGGGATACCAGTTCTGCACCGTGCTGTACTTGATACGCGCGTCATCGAGCGCGACCAGCTCGACCACGGCGGCATGCAGCTGATTCTCGTCGCGCTGCGGCGCGGTGCAGCCCTCGAGATAGCTGACCGACGCACCTTCCTCGGCGATGATCAGCGTGCGCTCGAACTGGCCTGTGTTCCGCGCATTGATGCGGAAATAGGTGGAGAGCTCCATCGGGCAGCGCACGCCCTTCGGCACGAAAACGAAGCTGCCATCGGTGAACACCGCCGAGTTCAGCGCGGAAAAGTAATTGTCAGCCGCCGGCACCACGCTGCCGAGATAGCGGCGCACCAGATCCGGGTGCTCGCGCACCGCCTCGCTGATCGGGCAGAAGATCACGCCAGCCTTGGCCAGGGTCGCGCGGAAGGTGGTGGCGACGGAAACGCTGTCGAACACCGCGTCCACCGCGATATCGGCCCGTTCGCCCTCCGGCACCTCGACGCCGGCGAGGATCGCCCGCTCCTTGAGCGGGATCCCGAGCTTCTCATAGGTGCGGAGCAGCTCGGGATCGACCTCGTCAAGGCTCTTCGGCTTCGTCGTGCTCTTCGGCGCGGCGTAGTAGTGGATGTCCTGGTAATCGATCTTCGGATAGCGGAGCTTCGCCCAGTGCGGCTCCTTCATCGCGCACCACGCGACATAGGCCTTCAGGCGCCAGGCGAGCAGCCACTCCGGCTCGCCCTTGCGTTCCGAGATCATCCGGATCGTGCCTTCGTCGAGCCCCTTGGGCGCGACATCCATCTCGATCGTCGTCTCCCAGCCCCATTTATAGCCGGACTGCGTGAGCGACTGGACGGTTCCGAGTGTTTCGGCAACGGCTGGCATGAAGAACCTCGTTACTCGGCGGCCGGAGCGGCGGCTGCCAGGGGAGTTTGGGCGTAAGACTGTATCGGCGCGGCACGGAAGGCACGCGGCACGGCGTCGCGCTCCATGTCGGCAAGCGTGATCGCGGTCAATGCCTCGACGATCGCATCGTTCACCGTGTCCCACCGGCCGCGCACCGGGCAGAGACGCTCGGCCTCGCAGCCGCCGGCGGATCCCTCGACACAGGCGGTGAGCGCGATCGGTCCATCAATCGCGGCGATCACCTCGGCAACCGGCGTGGCGGCGAGCGGGCGTACCAGGCGATAGCCGCCCCGCGCGCCGCGTTGCGAGATCACCAGCCCGCTGCCGGCGAGCGCCTTCAGCACCTTGGCGACGGTGGGCTCCGGGATGCCGGTGGCCGCGGCAATGCCCGGCGAGGTCTGCACAGTGGCGCCGCCCGAGAGGCGCACCAGCACCACAACTGCGTAATCCGTAAGCTTGGAAAGCCTGAGCATGGCATCCTCATTGCGGACCGGTGAAGTCCTGTTTGAGTGAAATGAGGCCCCCCTGGCCTCGCGTCAAGCCCCGCTTGCGGCGAGATGACCCGGCGTTCAGCATCCCCCCATGACGCTCCCCGTTTCGGCGCCCGCCGCGCCTGCCATCACCATGCGGAAACGCGCGGCGGCCGCCCGACACGCCGCCAGCCTGCTCGTGTTGCGAGAGGCGGCCGCGGGGCCGGAAATCCTGATGGGAACCCGCGGCGCCGGCCACCGCTTCATGCCTAACTTGCTGGTGTTTCCCGGTGGCGCGGTCGATCGCGGGGATGCGACCGCGACCGCCGCCACGCCGCTCGCCCCCGCCACCCGCGCGATGCTGGAATGCGCCGCCACGCGCCGGCTGGCGCACGCGCTCGCGATCGCCGCCGCCCGCGAGCTCGCCGAGGAAACCGGCCTCACCCTCGGCACCCCGCCGGAACTCGACGGGCTGTTCTATCTCGGACGCGCCATCACCCCACCGGTCCGACCGATCCGTTTCAACGCCCGCTTCCTCATCGTCGACGCGGCACGAGTGTCCGGCACGCTCGCGGGCTCCGGGGAGCTCGAAAATCTTCGCTATTACGGCATCGAGGACGCGCTCGGCCTGGCACTCCACCCGGTGCAGCGGCACATGCTGGAACGAGCGCTCGAATGGCGGGCGATGCCGGAGCGCGAGCGGCAGATGCCGCATTCCGCACCGCTGTTCCGCAACCGGCGATGGCTCAGCGAGACGCCTCCGCCACCATCGTCACCGGCGGCAATGCCCCGTAGCGCGCGCGGCGGAGCGACAGGCGGAAATTGAGCAGCGCCGCCATCGCGACGAAGCAGCCGGCCGCCACGATCAACAACGGCAGCCAGAACCAGATTTCCTTGAGCAGTTTGCGCATCAGCCGGGCCCCCCCCGCGACCCACTCATCGCCCGACCGCGCCGCCCGCCCTTCCCGCTCCAGTTTCTGGAGATGGGCGACGACGTTGCGCTCCGCGGCGCGCAGCAGCACCGGATGCACCTGGCTGTAGAGCCGGTCCACCACCGCCCGCGTGCCGATCGGCGCCGGCCCGAGCACCTCCGCGATCGACCGCTCGCGCGCCATGCGGTGCGCCAGCATCTCGCGGACGAACGGGACCGGGTCCTGCAGCATCGGGCCATGGCCCGGCAGATAGAGCCGGTCATCACGGGCCAGCAACCGGCGCAGGCTCGTGAAATAATCCGCCATGTCGCCGCCCGGCGGGCTGACCACGCTGCTCGACCAGCCCATCACATGATCAGCGCTGAATAGCGTGCCGTCCGGCCGCGCGAAACACAGATGATCGGCGGCATGGCCCGGCGTGTGCAGCGCCACCATGCCGGCAATCTCCGCGCCGTCCGCGATCGGCATGTCAGGCACGAAGCTTTGATCCGCGCTGCGGTGGAAGCCGGCGCTCGGCGCACCAGTCACCGCCTTCAGCGCCGCCAGGGCGCCGAGATGGTCGCGATGCGTGTGGCTGAGCAGGATCAACGCCACCGCGCCACCCGTCTCATGCAGGATGGCCGCGACATGCGCCGCGTCGTCGGGGCCGGGGTCGAGCACCACGACACCCTCGCCGGTCTCGATCAGCCAGGTATTGGTGCCGTGATAGGTCATCGGGCCGGGATTGGCCGCGACGATCCGCCTTATGCCCGGCAACATCGTCACCGCCACCCCGCGAGGCGGCTCGGGCTCGGTTAGAAACGGCATCGTACGGCCTTCTGCTGCGGTGCGGCAACGATGTTCCTGCCTCGCCTTGGCGCGACGCGCAAGCAGGTTGAAGCCGGGGCCGGTGGGGCGTAGCGATAGAGCGGCTAGGAGTTGACCGCCTTGATCCCGTCCCGCATCCGCAAATACGCCATCGTCGCCGGGCTGCTCTCCATGGTGGGCGTCATGGTTGTCGGCGTCTCCTATTCGGTGACGCTCTACCGCCTGTTCTGCCAAGCCACCGGCGCCGGCGGCCTGACCCGCCGCGTCACCGCCGACAACGCCGCCGTCTCCAGCCGGTTGGTCACGGTCAGCTTCAACACCAATGTCGCGCCGAACCTGCCCTGGGTGTTCCGTCCGATGCAGGACCACGTCACGCTCCATCTCGGCGCCGACACCGTGGTGTTCTTCGAGGCGGAGAACACCTCGAACGAGGACATCGTGGGGCACGCCACCTTCAACGTGACGCCGAACAAGGCAGGGATCTATTTCAAGAAGATCCAGTGCTTCTGCTTCACCGAGGAACGCCTCGGCGCGCACCAGAAAGTCGAGATGCCGGTGGATTTCTTCGTCGATCCCGGGCTCGGCACCGACAAATCCACCCAGGACGTCGACAACATCACGCTCTCGTACACCTTCTTCCGCTCGGAAAAGCCGAAAGGCGCCACCGACCTCGCCCGCTTCGAGAACGCACCCCCCGATCCGGTCGCCGGCAGCAAGATCTTCGCCGCCCAATGTTCCGCCTGCCACAACCTCGACACCGCGAAAATCGGCCCGCCGCTCCGCACCGTCATCGGCCGCCACGCCGGCAGCATCGCGCACTATCCCTACTCGCAAGCCCTCGCGAGCTCGAACATCACCTGGTCTCCTGCAACCCTTGGCCCCTGGCTCAAAAATCCCCGCCAGGACGTTCCCGGCGCCCTCATGCCGATGTCCGTCCCCGACCCCGCCACCCGCCGAGACGTCATCGCCTACCTCCAAAGCTTGGGTGATCCGTCTTAGTGGGAGGAAGGCCAGGGGCTCTGCCCCCATGCATCGTTTGGGACCCCGCTAAGGGCACAGCCCTTAGAACCCGCTAGGGCTGTTTGGAGAGGGGTGGGCCAGGTACCGGTTGCAATCACCTCGTCGCCCACCCCTCTCCAAACAGCCGTAATGGATTCCAAGGGCTCGGCCTTTGGCGGGGGTCCAGGGGGCAGAGCCCCCTGGCCTTCCTCTCACCAAGGAGCACCACCCGAACCATGGATGCAGACGACGAAGCCCGGCGGGTGCTGCGGCGGCATCGCGGGGTGGCGACGGGGTTGCTGGGGGGGATGGCTGTCTTGATGGTGGGCAGCTACGCGCTCCCGCGGTCGGGATGGGTGGATTTGCTGCAGGCGGCGGCGAAGTCGGGATTTGTGGGGGGGATTGCGGATTGGTTCGCGGTGGTGGCGTTGTTTCGCCATCCCTTGGGGCTGCCCATTCCGCATACCGCGATCCTGCCCGCGCAGAAGGCGCGGCTGGGGCGCGCCTTGGGACGGTTCGTCGCCGATCATGTGTTCACCGAGGCGGAAGTGGCGCGGGTGCTGGAGCGGCTGGACCTGCCGGGCATTCTCGGCCGGTTCCTGACCGATCCGGCGGCGGCGCGGCCGGCGGCGCAGGAGCTGGCGGCGATGCTGCCGCGGCTGCTGGCGAGCGTGGAGGATGGCCGCGCACGGCGGACGCTGGCGCGGCTCGTGCCGCGTCTGCTGGGCGGACCGGCCGCCGGCCAGGTGGTGGCGCGGGCGCTCCGCGGCCTGGTGGAAGGCGGCCGGCATCTGGAGGTGCTGACCTTCATCCTCGGCGAGCTGAAGGCGATTCTGGCCGCCAAGGAGGAGCAGCTGCGCGCTTCCATCGAGGAGAAGGTCCGGGAGCAGGGTGGCCGGCTGGTCGGCTGGGCGATCGGCGCGACGGTGGCGAGCCGGGTGCTGGCGGTGCTGAATGCCGAGCTGGACCGGGCGGGCCCGGATTCCGGGTTACGGGAAGCCTTCGACGAATGGGTCGAACGGGAGATCACGCGGATCGAGGAGGAGCCGCAGCGTTCCGCCGAGATCGGCGTGGCGATCCGGCGGGTGGTCGCGCACAGCACGGTGCAGGCTTGGATCTGGGATATCTGGGCGCGGCTGCGGCTGGCGCTGGAGGCGGATGCGGTGCGCCCGTCAGGGCACACGGTCGCGCTGCTCGAGGGGGCGTTCGCCAACCTTGGCACCGTGCTGGGGACCGACCCGGTCGCGCGGGCACGGCTGCAGCGAGCGGCGGACGGCGTGGTGGCCACTCTGCTGCCGACAGCGCAGGCGCAGCTGTCGGAGTTCATCGCCCATGTGGTGGCGAGCTGGGATGCCGGAACGGTGGCGGAAAAGCTCGAACTCCGGGTCGGCAAGGACCTGCAATACGTGCGGGTGAACGGCACGCTGGTGGGTTTCCTGGTGGGCGGCGTGCTCTATGCCGTGCTGCAGGCCGTCTTCGGCCGCGCCGCATTCTAGAGCATTTTCAGTTAAGCCGGCGCCGCCGAAGGTGAAAATGCTCTGAAAGCCTGTTTGGAACGCGCTCTGAGCAGCGCGCCCTCACCAGCAGAGACTCACCAGCAGACGTTCAAATCCCGCCGCATCGGGCCGCCGGCGCCATGGCCGGCGGCGAGATGGCCGTCTTCGGTGGCGGCGGCCCGCAGATATTCCACCAGGAACACCCGGACGGCGCTGGTCCGCCCGCCTTCCCGCGCGGGCGCGGGCTGACGTTCGACACGGCGGACCAGCTCGCCGATCGACACGCCTTCCCGCCGGGCGATCTCGGCAAGCACACCCCATAGCTCCGGCTCGAGACGGATGCTGGTGCGGCCGTTGGCGGCGGCGACGTTGCGATTGATCAGCCGGCTGCCGGCCACGATGCGGTCCCCCTTCAAGGTTCCGCCAGTCTAGGCAAGCAGGGTTAAGCGCTGGTTTCCGCTGCCTGTTCCTCAGGCGTGCGCAGCGTCAGCGCGAGCGCATGCAGTCCGGTGCGGAATTCGTCGTCCAGCGCCGCATGGACGGCCCGGGAGCGCGCGAGGCGGCTCTCGCCGTGGAACGCCTCCGACACCATTGCGACGGAGAAATGCGTCTCGCCTTCCACGCCGGCCTGCGCCAGGGCGCGAGCGCCGGCATGCCCGGCATGGCGGCCGCTATCATCGGTGATGCGAAGCAGGCTGGGCGCGAAACGCTGCCGCAGACACGCCTCGATGCGCGCTGCGCGCGGGTGCGGCGGGGAGTGCATGAGGCACATATCGGCCCATCTCCCCCGGAAGCCAAGACGACGCTAAGGCATAGCTCGACGGATGCAACCAGGTCTTGCCCCGAGGGGTTCGCGCCGCACATAACCCTCCGATGAGCCGTCGCGCCCCCCGCCCCCGGGCCTACGCCCCCGACCCGGATGCGCCGGGACATGGGTGCGAGATGCCCGGCTGTCTGGCGGCTGGCGAATACCGCGCGCCGAAATCGCGTGGGAACCTCCGGGATTACTGGTGGTTCTGTCTCGAGCACGTTCGCGCCTACAACGCGTCGTGGGACTATTACAAAGGCATGTCGCCCGGCGAGATCGAGAGGCAGCTTCGGGCCGATGCATCCTGGCAGCGTCCGTCCTGGCCGCTTGGCCGTCTCGGCGGGGGCGCCCATGACGAGGAAGCGATCCGCGACCCGCTCGACGTGTTCGGCGCCGCGGGCCTGCGGCGCGGCCGCCAAGGCTGGCCGCCGGCTTCCGAAACACCGGCGGCGCTCCTCGAACCGCTGGCGACGCTCGGGCTTGGCTGGCCGGTGACGCTCGATGCCGTGAAGGCGCGTTACAAGGAACTCGCCAAGCGTCACCACCCCGATGCGAATGGCGGGGATCGTGCGGCCGAAGAACGTCTGAAGACGATCAACCTCGCCTATGCGGCGATCCGCCGCGGCCTCGCGGAGCCCGGCCTCGCCGCCACTGGCTAGAAGGCCCAGGTGAGGCGACGCGGGGAAATACCGCACTTGCCTATGCTGCACCGCAGTTTAGTCTGACCACCCGAAATCAAGGACAGCCCGGCTAATGAACAAGGTCGCCGCCCTCGCAGACACCCGTGCCACTCCCACCTCCGCCATTGATACGCCGGATGTGCAGATCCAGGTGCGCGACGTGTTCGGGATCGATTCCGATCTCGTGGTGCCCGGCTTCTCGGTCCGCACCGAGCATGTGCCCGACATCGACACTGCCTATCAGTTCGACCGCGAGACCACGCTCGCGATCGTTGCCGGCTTTGCCTACAACCGCCGCGTGATGATCCAGGGCTATCACGGCACCGGCAAGTCCACCCATGTCGAGCAGGTCGCCGCCCGGCTCAACTGGCCCTGCATCCGCGTCAACCTCGACAGCCATATCAGTCGCATCGACCTGATCGGAAAAGACGCGATCGTGCTGAAGGACGGCAAGCAGATCACGGAATTCCGCGAAGGGATCCTGCCCTGGGCGCTGCAGCACGCCTGTGCGCTCTGCTTCGATGAATATGATGCCGGACGGCCGGACGTGATGTTCGTGATCCAGCGCGTGCTCGAGGTCGAGGGGCGGCTGACACTGCTCGACCAGAACAGGGTGATCCGCCCGCACCCCTCCTTCCGTCTGTTCTCGACCGCCAACACGGTCGGGCTCGGCGACACCACCGGCCTCTATCACGGCACCCAGCAGATCAATCAGGGCCAGATGGACCGCTGGAACATCGTCGCCACGCTGAACTACCTGCCGCACGCGCAGGAAAGCGCGATCGTGCTGGCGAAGCTCAAGGTCGGCCCCTCCGACACCGCGATGAAGAAGCGCGTCGAGAGCATGGTGGCGCTCGCCGATCTCACCCGCGCAGGCTTCATCAACGGCGACATCTCCACCGTGATGTCGCCGCGCACCGTCATCACCTGGGCGGAGAACACGCGGATCTTCGGCGATATCGGCTTCGCCTTCCGCATGACCTTCCTCAACAAATGCGACGAGGCGGAGCGCAGCACGGTCGCCGAGTACTACCAGCGCTGCTTCAACGAGGACATCTCGACCGGCATGATGCCGCGCAAGGCGGGCTGACCCGGCGCATCGATGAGCGGCAATAGCGGCAGCGGCAAGGACGCGGCGCGGTCCGAGGAGTTCAAGCGGGCCACCGCCGGCGCGCTGCGCGCCATGGCGCGGCAGGCGGAAGTTCAGGTTGCGTTCCAGCCAGGACCGTCCGGCCTGATCGGCAAGCGCGCCCGCCTGCCTCTCCCGACCCGGGCGCTGCCGGCCGCCGAGGTCGCCAAGATGCGCGGCGCCTCCGACAGCATCGCGCTCCGCCTCCGCCACCATGACGACGCCGTGCATGCCGCGCGCATGCCCTCGCCCCGCGAGGCGCGCGACGTCTACGACGCGCTCGAACAGGCGCGTGTCGAGGTCATCGGCGCCCGCCACATGGCCGGGGTCGCGGCCAATTTGCGCGCCCGCCTCTCCGAGGAATGCGAGGCCGAGGGCTACGACCGCATGACGCGGAAAGACCAGCTGCCGATCGCGACCGCGCTCTCCCTGCTCGCCCGCGAGCGCATGTCGGGCGAGGCGGTGCCGGATTCCGCCCGCCGCGTGCTCAATCTCTGGCGCGACACGCTCGGCGACACCGCCGAGCAGGCGCTCGGCGAGATGGCCGACTCGCAGGAGGATCAGACCGCCTTCACCCGTGCCGCGCGCCGCCTGCTCGCCGCCCTTGACCTCGCCGAGGCCGAGGTCGAGGCCGAGCCCGATCAGGAGGAGGACGAGGGCGAGGAAGGCGGCGAGCAATCCGGCGCGCAGGACAATTCGCAGGATAGCGAAGGCCAGTCCCAGAGCGAGACGGAAAGCATGCTCGGCGCGCAACCCGAGCAGATGGAAGGCGAAGCGGCCGACGACGAGCAAAGCGAAGACGCCGAGGATGACAGCGCCGCCGCCGAAGGCGACGACCGCCCCGGCGGCCCGCAACCCCGCCGTGACCGCGACATCCCCGACACCCGCGAAACCTACCGACCGTTCATCCGCAATTTCGACGAGGAAATCTCGGCCGAGGATCTCTGCGATGCCGACGAGCTGAGCCGGCTCCGCCAGCAGCTCGATCAGCAGCTCCAGCACCTGCAGGGCGTCGTCTCGAAACTGGCCAACCGGCTGCAGCGCCGGCTGCTCGCGCAGCAGACACGCGCCTGGGAATTCGATCTCGAGGAAGGGCTGCTCGATGTCGGCCGCCTCGCCCGGGTCGTCGTCAACCCCATGCAGTCGCTCTCGTACAAGCGCGAGCTCGACATGGAATTCCGCGACACCGTCGTCACCCTGCTGATCGACAATTCCGGCTCGATGCGCGGCCGCCCGATCACCGTCGCCGCCATGTGCGGCGACATTCTCGCCCGCACGCTGGAACGCTGCGCCGTAAAGGTCGAGGTGCTCGGCTTCACCACCCGCGCCTGGAAGGGCGGCCAGAGCCGCGAACGCTGGGTGCAGGAGGGCAAGCCGCGCAATCCCGGCCGGCTCAACGACCTCCGCCACATCATCTACAAGGCCGCCGACGCGCCCTGGCGCCGCGCGCGCAAGAATCTCGGCCTGATGCTGCGCGAGGGGCTGCTCAAGGAGAACATCGACGGCGAAGCCCTGCTCTGGGCTTATCGCCGCCTGATCAGCCGCTCCGAACACCGCCGCATCCTGATGGTGATCAGCGACGGCGCGCCGGTCGACGACAGCACGCTTTCCGTGAACCCGGGCAACTACCTGGAAAAGCACCTGCGCGAAGTTATCCACGAGATCGAAAACCGCGACCTCGTCGAGCTCATCGCCATCGGCATCGGCCACGACGTCACCCGCTACTACCGACGCGCCGTCACCATCGTCGACGCCGAGGAACTCGGCGGCACGATGATGAAGAAACTCTCCGAACTCTTCGACGAAGACGCCGCCCTCGCCTGGGCCCGCGCCGCCGCCGAGCGGGCGCCTTTGGTGGCGTAAGGCCAGGGGCTCCGCCCCTGGACCCCGCTAAGGGCGGAGCCCTTAGAGCCCGACTAGGGCCGTTTGGAGAGGGGTGGGCGACAAGGTGGTTGCAACCGGGTACCTCGCCCACCCCTCTCCAAACAGCCGTAATGGATTCCAAAGGCTCTGCCTTTGGCGGGGGTCCAGGGGGCAGAGCACCCTGGCCTTAAACACGCCTAAGCCGCCTGCCTCTTGACCTGGGCGCGGAGGATGCGGCGTTTCAGGCTCTGGGCTTCGTTCGGCAGGTTGCGATCGGGTGTGGTGATCAGGAAGTTGTCGAGGCCGCCATTGTGCTCGATCGTGCGCAGCGCGCGGGTGGTCAGGCGCAGACGGACGGCGAAGCCGAGGACGTCGGACAGCAGCGAGGTTTCCTGCAGGTTGGGCAGGAAGCGGCGGCGGGTTTTATTGTTGGCGTGGCTGACGTTGTTGCCAGACAGGACGCCAACGCCGGTCATCTCGCAGCGGCGCGACATGGTGTGGTCCTCATAGAAAGAAGGCCGCGTGTCGCGCGGCCGGGAATGCGCCGGTTTATGAGGCTCCGACGAAGTGTCGTCAAGCCGAAGCCGCATCGAGCGCCTGGGTCAGGTCGGCGAGGATGTCGTCGATATGCTCGAGGCCAATGGAGAGGCGGACATAGCCGGGCGTCACGCCGGTCTGCGCCTGCTCGGCCTCGGTGAGCTGGCTGTGGGTGGTGGAGGCGGGGTGGATGGCGAGGCTGCGGGCGTCGCCGATATTGGCCACGTGGTAGAACAGCTTGAGCGCGTCGATGAAGCGCCGCCCGGCGGCGTGGCCACCTTTCAGCTCGAATCCGACGAGCCCGCCCATGCCGCCGGAGAGCGCGCGTTCGGCGCGAGCGCGGGCCTCGCCGGTTTGCTGGCTGGGGTGGATCACCTGCGCGATATCGCCGCGGCCGGCGAGAAAATGGGCGGTGGCGGCGGCGTTCTCGCAGTGCCGCGGCATGCGGAGCGGCAGGGTTTCGATGCCTTGCAGGAACTGGAACGCGTTGAAGGGTGAGAGCGCGGAGCCGACGTCGCGCAGCAGGGTCACCCGGGCTTTCAGGATGTAGGCGATCGGCCCGAGAGGCTTCGCCGCCTCGGTCCAGACCGCGCCGTGATACGAGGCGTCGGGCGTGTTGAGCAGTGGCTGGCGGTCCGGTTGCGCCGCCCAGTCAAAGGCGCCCCCGTCGACGATGATGCCACCGATCGAGGTGCCATGGCCGCCCAGGTATTTGGTGAGCGAGTAGACCGTTACCGCGGCGCCGTGGTCGAGCGGGCGGCAGATCAGCGGGGCGGCGGTGTTGTCCATGATCAGCGGGATGCCGAGCGGGCGCCCGATGGCGGCGACCTCGGCGATCGGGAAGACCTGGAGCTTCGGGTTGGGCAGGGTCTCGGCGTAGTAGGCGCGGGTGCGGTCATCGGTGGCGCGGCGGAAATTCTCCGGGTCGGCGGGATCCACGAATCGCGCTTCGATTCCAGCCTCTTTCAAGGTCTTGGCGAACAAAGTCCATGTGCCGCCGTAGAGATCGGTGGAGCTGACGATGTTGTCGCCGGAGCGCGCCAGGTTCTGCACGGCGATCGCCGAGGCGGCCTGGCCGGAGCTGACGGCGAGCGCGGCGACGCCGCCATCGAGCGCGGCGACCCGCGCCTCGAGCACCGCGTTCGTGGGGTTCATGATGCGGGTGTAGATGTTGCCGAGTTCCTTCAG
The DNA here is from genome assembly GCA_965276665.1 of Acetobacteraceae bacterium. Lineage (GTDB taxonomy): Bacteria > Pseudomonadota > Alphaproteobacteria > Acetobacterales > Acetobacteraceae > CAWGJC01. Next base: position 4,438,108 of record OZ255620.1, on the reverse strand, counting down.
CGCGAACAGGTTCGCGGCGTGCTCGGCGTCGTGGAACTGGTAGGCGGTGGTCTGATAGATCGGCACCGCGACCGAGCCGGTGGCGGGGTCGGCACGCCAGCCGGCGTGGATCGCGATTGTCTCAGGGTGCTGAATATTGCGCGTCATGCCGCCGTCCCTCCGGTGATTGCCTCCCTGATAGGGCGGATGGAAAGCGAGGGAAACCGGCGGGTCGGCGGATCAGTGCGACGGGGTGGCGGGCGCCTCGGCGACCTCATCGTAGGCGACCTTCGGCGCGGTGATCTCGGCTTCGCGCTGCGCCGCGCTGCGGAGATCGCGCGGCGGCGGATTGAGCGCCGGGAGCGAGACGTTGGTTGGGTGCGCGAGCAGGCGGCCGCCATGGTCGGCGCGGTCGTAGATGAAGCCGTTGATCGGGTAGACGCTGCCGTAATTGCCGGAACGGCCGAGTCCGACACGGACCGCCGTCCAGTCATTGTTGGGGGATACGTCCATCACCGCGGTGCCACGGCTGATGCCGCCGCCCATCCAGTTCGACTGGTCGATCTCGACCATCCGCGCATTCACCACGCGCGACACCACCGCGACATGGCCGGACCGCATATGCGGATTGGCGGTGAAGCTCATCACGGCGCCGACTTCCGGCTGGTTGCCGCGTTCATAGAGGCCGACGGCATTGGGCCACCAGGCCCAGGCGTTGCCGGAGAGATCCATCCCGGTCTCTTCGCGGACGAAGGCCACGCAATTGGCATAAACGCCGCCATAGCCGGACCCGCTGGTGTGGAACCCGCCATGGCGGCCATTATACGACGTGAAACGGACGAGCCCGCGACCCGCGCGGGCCTCGAACCGCGCATGGCCACCACGTCCGGAGTGCGCCTCGGCAACACTGCGGCTCTTCCGGGCGGCATGTGCAACACTGCCATGCGCTGCAGCGACATGGGTGCTGCGGCCCGAATTATGTCTCCCATGCGCCGAAGCGGGGGTGATGGTGAATCCTGAGATGCCCAAAACAGCCACGATCATCAACGACTTGCAGCCCGTTCCGGACATCCGCATGCGTTCGACTCCCCCCACAGAACCGACCAAAGGGGTAGCAACGCGTTTGTGAGGCCAGCAACAGAAAGTGACGGGAACTTACGCTTGGTTATGCGTTTCGCGCGGTTCCGCTCCTCACGAACAGCTGTTTTAAAGACTATCTTCCTAAAATTTGGATATTAAGTCGTAATAACAATTGATTGTTGCACAACCGCCACGTGACCGTGGCGTCCGTGCCGCAGTCGCGGATCAGCTCCGCGTCATTTGCAAACCGTTACCATGATTTCGACCAGAATGCGCGGGTCGGCCATGTTCGCCTCGACGCAGGCGCGCGCCGGCGCCCCGCCCTCGGGCAGCCAAGCGGACCACACCTCGTTCATCGCATCGCGGTCCCGGATGTCCTTGAGCCAGATCTGGGCCGAGAGCAGGCGGGTGTTGTCCGTCCCGTGCGTCTCGAGCAGCGTGTCGATCTTCGCCAAGGTTTCCTTGGTCTGCGCGACGACATCGCCGGTGAGCGTGTCGGCGGTCATGCCGGCGCAGAAGACGAAGCCGTGGAACTCGACGGCGCTCGCGAGCACCTTGTTGGCCTTGGTTCGAATGATCTTGCTCATGCTTTGCTCCTGAGTGGCGGTCGAGAGGGGTTTAATCCTCTCAATGCGAACCGACCACCGCCGGGCTGGTGGTGGGATTGCTGGTGCCGGCGCCGTTGGTCGCGGTCGCCGGGCCGAGACTGTTGAGGCAGTCGGCGAGCATCTGATCCCGCCCGTACCGGTCACCCAGCCCCTCGGTCGTGTTGCCCGGAATGCCGGTGGCTCCGAACGGCTCGTCGCGCTGGTCGCGCTCGGAGAGCAGGGCGCGGTTCTGCTTCAGATAGATTTCGTCGGCGCGCGACCGGCAGGCCGCCGCGTCCTGCGTGGTCTCGCGCGAGGGCGGCACCGGCTTCACGCAGCCGGAGAGGAAGAACACCCCGAACAGGGCGATGCGGACGGCACGGTTCATCGGGATGCTCCAGGGGCGACGGGAAAGGACGTGGCGGTATGGGCGGGAGGCAGGCGCGCGCGAAGGCGCGTCTCGTCGAATCGGGCCGCGCGGCTGAGCGGCAATGCTGCGGCGGCGCGGAACACCGCCGGGCTCGGCCGGCCGCCGCGCTTGCAGAACCGGCCGTCCCGCGCAGCGGCGATCAAATCCACCAGCGCCAGCAGACGAAGGCAGAGGGAAAGGCCATAGCAATTCCCCATGCCGGACAGACGATCCACCGCGGCGGCCCAGGCGCGGGCATCGCGGTCGGCGAGCGCCAGGTCGGTGACCGCGCCTTCGGGGTCGCGGAAGCGGAACAGCCGGACCGCCCCGCGCCGCTTGCCGCCGGCAGCGTCATGCGCCGCTTCCCAGGCCGCCGCGAGATCGCGCCCACGCACGGCCGGCAGCGCATCCGGCGGAAGATCGACGAGATAGGTCAGCGTGCCATCCGGGGCGGCACCGACCTGAACGGGCGGGGAGCTCTGCATCGCTTGGGAAGATGGCCCGCAGCAGCGCGGCGCGCCAGTACTCACCGCCAAACTCGCCGCCAAGTACTCAGCCCACCGCCAAGCACTCATTGCCATGCTCGCCGCCGTTCGGGCGCTGATCGGGCTCCTCCGGCCGCGTCGCTTCGTGCGCCGGAGCGCCGGCGCCACGTTCTTGTCTGAAAGCGCGCGAGACCGATATGCTCCGGCATGTCCCAAACGATCCAGACCCGGGTGCTCGTCATCGGTGCCGGCCCGGCCGGCTACACCGCCGCGATCTATGCGGCCCGCGCCGGACTCGACCCGGTGCTCGTCTCCGGCCTGCAGCCGGGCGGCCAGCTCACCATCACCACCGATGTCGAGAATTATCCCGGCTTCGCGGAAGTCATCCAGGGACCGTGGCTGATGGAGCAGATGCACGCGCAGGCCGAGCAGGTCGGCACCCGCATCGTCTCCGATTTGGTGATGGAGGTGGATTTCACCGCAGCCCCGTTCCGCTGCGTCGGCGATTCCGGCGATCTCTACCTCGCCGACTCGGTGGTGATCGCGACCGGCGCCCAGGCGCGCTGGCTCGGCCTGCCCTCCGAATCCCGCCTGCAGGGCGCCGGCGTGTCCGCCTGCGCCACCTGCGACGGCTTCTTCTTCCGCGGCAAGCAGGTCGCCGTGATCGGCGGCGGCAACACCGCGGTGGAGGAGGCGCTCTATCTTACCCACCATGCCGACCGAGTGACGCTGATCCATCGCCGCGACGCGCTGCGCGCCGAGCGCGTGCTCCAGCAGCGCCTGTTCGCGCATCCGAAGGTGCGGGTGATCTGGAACAGCGTCGTCGAGGAGATCGTCGGCGCAGGCACGCCGGAAACCGTCGCCGGGCTGCGCCTGCGGGACGTGGCGAGCGGGGCGGAAAGCCGGCTCGCGGTGGATGGCGTGTTCATCGCCATCGGCCACACGCCCAACACCGCGGTGTTCGCCGGCAAGCTCGACATGGATGCGGATGGCTATATCCGCACCGTTCCGGGCAGCACTTCCACCTCGATGTCCGGCGTGTTCGCCGCCGGTGACGTGCAGGACCGCATCTTCCGCCAGGCGGTCACCGCAGCTGGCACCGGCTGCATGGCCGCGCTGGAGGCGGAGAAATACCTCGCCGCGCTGCCGGACCACGCACTCGCCGCCGAGTAGCCGCCGTTACGCCTCATTCATACGGTTACGACTCGCAACGGACGGGGTTAGTCTCTCCGGAATCTGTGGAGCGGCATCAGGGGATGGACTGGGACAAGCTGCGCGTGTTTCACGCGGTCGCGGAAGCCGGAAGCTTCACCCATGCGGGCGACACGCTGAACCTGAGCCAATCGGCGGTCTCCCGCCAGATTTCCGCGCTCGAGGAGGCGCTGCAGGTCCCGCTTTTTCATCGGCATGCGCGCGGGCTGATTCTCACCGAACAGGGCGAGTCGCTCAACCGCACGGTGCGCGAGGTGTTCGCCAAGCTCGCGATGACCGAGGCGCTGCTCACCGAGAGCAAGGAAAAACCCACCGGCCGGCTCAAAGTCACCACCACGTCGGGCTTCGGCGCGCTCTGGCTGGTGCCGCGGCTGCGGTCGTTCCTCGACGCCTATCCCGACATCACGATGACCCTGCTGCTCGACGATTCCGATCTCGATCTCGCGATGCGGGAAGCCGACGTCGCCATCCGGCTGCACCCGCCGAAACAACCGGAGCTCGTGCAGCGACATCTGATGACGGCGCAATATGCGGTCTGCGCCTCGCCCGAGTACCTGAAAGCGAACGGCACGCCGCAGCGCCCGGAGGAACTCGACGACCACCGGCTGATCACCTTCGGCGAATACCACATGCCGGTGCCGGACATTAACTGGCTGATCGAAGTCGGCCGCCGCGCCGGGCGGCCCCGCCGCGCGGTGCTCGAGGTCAACAGCATCCACGCGATGACGCTCGCCATCCGCTCCGGCCTCGGCATCGGCGCGCTGCCCGATTTTCTCGGCAGCCATCTCGACGGCCTGACCCGCCTGCTGCCCGAGCTGAAGGCGCCGAAAATCGAGGCGTTCTTCGTCTATCCCGAGGAGCTCCGCACCTCCAAGCGCGTCGCGGTGTTCCGCGATTTCCTGCTCGCCCGCCTCCAGGAACGACACTGAGCGCCTGTCCGCGCACCGCGCCGCCGGCGAAGTGAATCCCCGGCCGGCGGATCCTCCAGGGCAGCGATTGCATAAAGCCCGACGGCGCGCAATCTTCCCGCACGATGCGACCCATACACCATGACCGACCGACCTGATCCAAAGGAAGTCAAACTTCTGGCCGACATCCTGGCGCTCGTGCTCGAAGATCAGCCCGGTCAGTCCACCACCGCTCTCGACACCATCCGCCGCCGCGCCCATGCCAGCCGCGTCACCGGAGGAGCGCTCAAGAACCTGTTCCTGCGGCTCACCGTGGGCGCGCTGGAGGCGGATGCCGAGCGCGAGCACGGCCGGCTCCGCTCCGCCAACCAAGCCATGGAGCGTGATCTCGCCGCCGCGAAATTCGAGGTCGTCGGCCTGCAAGGCGAACGCTACCGACTGCAACGCCAGGTCGCCGACATCCAGACGCTGCATGACGAAGCCGTCGATCAGCAGCGCACCAATCTCCGGGTCGGCGCGATTTGCGGCGCCCTCGGCATGGCAGGACTCGTCACCCTCGGCCTCGTCGCCCACGCGCTCTGGCTCTCCCCGCAACCCCGCCCGACGGCCTCGGTCAGCACGCCCCCCGCCGCCGCCACGTCCGCAACTGCGCTCGCTGGGGCCCAGCCGCCCCGTCCCGCCGCTTCCACGCCGCCCATGCGCCTCTCGGACGACGCCCGCCGCGCCATCGGCGCCCACGTGCAAAGCTGCTGGGCCGCCAGCGGCGCCACCGTCCGGCCCAATACCGTCAGCTTCGACATCCAGGTCCAGATCGACGAAACCGGCACCATCCGCGCCGCCCACCTGACCGGGGAAGATCAGGCCGCCCAGAACGATCCCAGCTTCGCGGCCTTCGCCGACCATGCCCTCCAGGCGCTCCTCAGCCCGCAATGCGCCACCCTCCCCCTCCCCACCACCATGCTCGGCCATCGGCAGGCCCTGGATTTTCATTTCTCTCCGTGAGGAAGGAAGGCCAGGGGGCTCTGCCCCCTGGACCCCCGCCAAAGGCCGAGCCTTTGGACTCCATTACGGCTGTTTGGAGAGGGGTGGGCGAGGGAGTGGTTGCAACCGGTACCTAGCCCACCCCTCTCCAAACAGCCCTAGCGGGTTCTAAGGGCTGTGCCCTTAGCGGGGTCCAGGGGCAGAGCCCCTGGCCTTCCTTTCCTCACCTAGAGATTGACGCCCCGGGCCCGGCCGGCGGCGAGGACGGCGTCGACGAGGGCGTGGATGTCGGCGGGGCCGGTGCGGTGGTTCACGATGGCGGCGCGGATGGCGAGTTTGCCGTTGATGAGCGTGGTGGAGGGGGCGGCGATGCCGGCTTCGTGCAGGTCGGCGACGATGTCGGCATTGAGACGGTTGGGGTCTGGTGTGGCGTTGATGCGGAAGCAGACGATGTTGAGCGGGGTTGGAGCGAGGAGCTCGAGTCCGTGTTCGGTGCTGATGCGGGCGGCGAGGGTTCGGGCGAGGCCGCAGCATTGCTCGACGACGGCGCCGAGGCTGTCGGCGCCGTAGGTTTTCAGCGTCATCCAGACTTTTAAGGCGCGGAACCCGCGCGAGAGATCGGGGCCGAGATCGCAGGGCCAGGGGTGGCCGCCGGCGAGGCCCCGGGTTTCGCGGCGGAGATAGGCGGCGTCCTGCGCGAAGGCGGCGATCTGGTGGGCGGCCTCGCGCACGAGGATGCAGCCGGCGTCATAGGGTACCTGGCCCCATTTGTGGAAGTCGAAGGCGACCGAGTCCGCGGCCTCGATGCCGGCGAGGCGGGGGCGAAGGCTGGGGGCGAGCATGGCGAGCGCGCCGAACGCGCCGTCCACGTGGAACCAGAGGTTTTCCGCCCGGCAGAAGGTCGCGAGCCCGGCGAGATCATCGATGCCGCCGATATCGACGGTCCCGGCAGTGCCGACGACAAGGAAAGGCGAGAGCCCAGCGGCACGATCATGCCGGACGGCCGCGGCGAGGGCGTAGAGGTTCATCGAGGCGGCGGCATCGCAGGGGATGAGGCGGAGCGCGTCGGTGCCGATGCCGGCCATGTCCATGGCGCGGGCGATGCAGCCATGCGCCGCTTCGGAGGTGTAGGCGACGAGGCGGGCGGCGCCGAGGCCGGTTTGCCGCACGGCGGGGCCGAGCGCCCGGGCGCGGGCGACGAGCAGCCCGATCATGTTGGCCATCGAGGTGCCGGTGACGAGCAGGCCGGCGGCGGTGTCGGGGAGGCCGACGAGCTCCGCGGCCCAGCGGATGACCTGTCGCTCGATTTCGATCGGCGCGTGATCGCGGCCGCCGCAATTGGCGTTGAGGCCGCCGGCGAGCAGCTCGGCCAGCATGCCGACCGGGGTGCCGCCGCCATGCACCCAGCCCATGAAGCGCGGATGCAGATTGCCGGTGGCGTGCGGCAGGACGATGCGGCGGAAATCGTCCCAGGTCGCTTCAGCGCCTTCGCCGGCGCGGGGCATCGGGGATTGCAGCTCGTCGCGGAGCGTGTCCGGCATCTGCTGCCAGACGGGCTGGTCGGCGATGGTCTGCACGTGGTCGAACATGCCGTCGAGCATGGCGTGGCCGAGGGCGCGCAGGGAGCGCCAGTCCTGCGGGTCGAGCCCGGCGCCGCTTGGCGTGTCCATCCCGTCCATTGTCGATTTCCTTTCTCGGGAATCTAGCCGGCAGCCGTAAGCCCGCCATATTGCTGGGCGATGTCGCTATGCAGCATCGGACGGGACGCTTCCATGTTTTTTCCGGGGTTCACGTTGGACGAGGTCATGCTCCCGCAGGGCCGCATTCGGTTGCGGCATGGCGGGTCGGGGCCGCCGCTCCTGCTGCTGCACGGCAATCCGCAAACCCATGCGATGTGGCATCAGGTCGCGCCCGCGCTGGCCGAGCGGTTCACCATCTATTGCCCCGATCTGCGCGGCTATGGCGGCTCGTTCAAGCCGGGCGCCACCTCCGACCATGCGCCGTACGGCAAGACGGTGATGGCGGCGGACATGGCGGCGGTGATGACCGCGTTCGGCCATGAGCGGTTCCGCGTCGGCAGCCACGATCGCGGCGCCCGGGTGGCGCATCGCCTGGCGCTCGATTTCCCCGAGCGGGTGGAGCGACTTGCGGTGCTCGACATCGTCCCGACGATCGAGCATTTCGAGCGCGCGGACATGGCCTTCGCGCTCGGCTACTATCATTGGTTCTGGTTCGCGCAGCCCCATCCGTTTCCGGAAGAGCTGATCAATGCGGCGCCGGAGACCTGGTTCAACGCGCATACGTCGCGCGAGCCCAAGGCGCATGATTTCTTTCATCCCGATGCCTTGGAAGATTATCTTCACGCGGCGCGGCAGCCGGAAACCATCACCGGCATGTGCGAGGACTATCGTGCGGCGGCCACGCTCGACCTTGCGCAGGACCGGATCAGCCGGGCCGAGGGGAAGCGGGTCGAGTGCCCGATGCTGGTTCTCTGGGGCGAGCGCGGCAAGATCGGCGGGTGGTACGACCCACTCTCCCTGTGGCGGGATTACTGCAGGCAAGAAGTGACCGGCGGACCGGCGCCATCGGGTCATTACATCGCCGAAGAGGCGCCCGAAGCGGTGGTGGAGAGGTTCGGCCAGTTCTTTTAGAGTATATTTTCACCTTTGGTGGCGCCGGCCCTCGCCCTCACCCGGCCCCTCATCGGTAATATACTTTCGTTGGGGGCCTGGTGGGGGCGAGGGCCGGCGCCGACGCGATTGAATGCTCTAGGTCCAGAACGGATCGGCGCGACGGAATTTTCGCCACTGCTTCTCCGCCGCGCGGCGGAGCCCGGTTCCATGCCCGGCGATGTAGCCGAGCACCGCGCCGGCGGCGAACCCGGACCTGCCGGTCTCCAACATGCCGATCAGCGCGGTGGCCGTCGCCGCATCGTTGACGTGACCGAGCCGCTCCTGCATCCGCGACAGGGCCCTGATGAAGCGGCGGCCCGCCTGCGCGGGGAAGAGCGGGGCGAAGAACTCGCAGGCATAACGTAACGTCTTGCCGCGCTTGCGGATGTTATGGAGCTCCGGGCCCGGCAGGTCGATGATGTGTACCGCGCTTTTGCGCATCTTGCGCCGGTGTTTGTCGAGGATTAGGGCGGCATAGGTCGCGCTGTCCCCGGCGAGCAGCGCCGCCCGCGCCGGGTCGGCCGTGGCTTCCCAGCGACGCAGGCCGGCGAGGCCGGCGAGGTCGAGCGCCAGCAGCCGGAAGCGGAGGCTCGCAAGGTAGAGGCGGAGATCCGCGTGCGCGGCGGCGCGACGGCGGCCGGCCGCGACGGCGAGACGGCGGAGGCGCCGATCACCATCGAGCGCGCGTTCCGCCGGCGGCACGGTTTCGGTGGTGAAGACGTCCCAGTCGCGCACGGCGCCGAGCTGTGCCGCGAGGTCGCGCAGCTCGCCCTCCAGGCGAACGACCGGTTCGCTGGCGATCGCCAAGCGGAACAGCTTGAGCGCCGAGCGCAGCCGGCGGACGCCGACCCGCATCTGATGCACGGTGCGCGGATCGTCGATGTCGCGGCCGGCCCAGTACAGCACGGTGGCGGCGAGCGGGGCGGCGACATGGGCGAAAGCGTCGGCGACGCTGAGACCCGGCGGGACCGCGGGCAGGTCGGGCACCGGCGCGAGCAGGCCGCGCGCGAGCGCCGCCTCGCCGGCGAGCGGGGTGGCCGGCACGGAAGCTCCGCATTCCGCGGCGAGGCGGGCGGCGAGCGCCGCGACCGCTTCCGGCGCGCCGGCCAGCCGGACGCGATGACAAGCCCGCACCACCTCCCCTACCCGCAGCTCGCCATCGAGCAAGGCGAGCGTCGTCTCGGCCGCCGCATCCTGCAGCGGCAGCGCCCGGCGCCGCCCGATGAAATGCGCGACCGGCACAATCTCCGGGAGATCGGGGAGCAGCGCGCCCGGCGCAGGCCCGCTGGCGATGACCGCCGCCTCGCCGGGCCAGAGCCGTTCGAGCGTCCAGCTGCCATCGTTCTCGGCCAGTACGAGCCCCTGCGCGGCGAGCGTGCCCTCGGGATGCTCCGGCTCCGCGATGGCATCGTGCCAGGTGATGGCGAGCCCCCGGCCCCGTGGGCGGCGTCCGCCGATCTGGGCGAGACCCGGGAGCCGGGTGACGCGGGCGGCGGATTCCCGGCTCAGCGCGAGCTCGAGCGTCACCGGAGTCAGCTGCCCGGTCCCGTCCCGGAGATCCGGCTCATGCCACATGTTCGGGGAGGTCGCCGGGGGTGAGGAAGCGCAGCAGGCGGCCGCCGCCATCGGCCAGCGTCCACCACGGACCGGCGATCGCGAACTCCGCCAGCGCCGCGGTCGGATAGGCGGCGGCGAGGCGCTCCAGATAGGGACCGCCGGCGGCCAGTGCATGCGGACCGGCGAGCGCGAGCGCAAGCTCGTGCAGGCCCGGATTATGGCCGATCAGCAGCACGCTGCGCGCCGTCTCGGGCAGCCCGTTCAGCACGCGGAGCAGCCGCGGCCGCGGAGCCAGATAGAGATCCTCCATCTCCTCGATGATCGGCGTCTCGTCCCAGGGCTCGAGCAGTTCGAGCGTCTCCCGGGTCCGGCGCGCGGCGGAGACCAGCACGATATCCGGCACCAGCCCGAGGCCGCGCATCGCCTCGCGAATGATGATCGCGCCGCGCCGGCCGGAGGCGCTCAGCGCGCGCGCATGGTCAGACTGCCCCGACTCGCCCCAGTCGGATTTCGCATGGCGCAGGAGCAGGAGCTGGCGCATCGGCGGCGGATCAGCGTGGCCGGCCGTCCGGCCAGAACACGGTGCGCGAGCGTGCCGGGCCGCCGCCCAGCCCGACCGGCGTGCCGTCGGCGCGCCAGCATGCGGCGCCGGTCATCACGCCATCCTCGGCAAAGGCGATCGCGTTCATCCCGCCGCCGACATGCGCGACCGGCACCGCGTCATGCCCGCGTTCGCGCAGATGCTCGATCGCCGCCTCGCCATAGCCGGTCTCGACCTCCACCGCCTGCCCCTGCGTCCAGAGACGCGGGGCTTCCACCGCTTCCTGCGGCGCCATGCCGTGGTCGATCATGTTGATGATCGCCTGCATCACGCAGCCGAAGATGCGCAAGCCGCCGGGCAGGCCGAGCGCGAAGCGCGGCGCGCCGTCGCGCAGCACGATCGCCGGCGACATCGATGTGTTGACGCGCTTGCCGGGGGCGATCGAGTTCGCCGTCCCGGGATGCGGGTCGAAGGTGTACATGTAGTTGTTCGGCACCATGCCGGTGCCCGGCACGATGAAGCGCGCGCCGAACAGGCTGTTGATGGTCTGCGTGCTGGCCACCACCCTCCCCTCGGAATCGGCGACGGTGAGATGGGTCGTGTTGACCGATTCCGGCATGGCGACCGCCGCGCTCCAGGCCTGCGCGCGATCCATCCGGAGCTGTGACCGGCGCTCCTCGGCGTAGCGCTTGTCGGTCAGGCGGGCGACCGGCACGTCGACGAAGTCGGGGTCGCCGGTGGCATGCGCGCGGTCGGCGAAAGCGATCTTCAGCGCTTCGGCGATCAGATGCATCGCATCGGTCGAACCGAAGCCCATCGCGGCGAGATCGTACGCCTCCAGGATGTTCAGCATCTGCGTGATGTGCACGCCGGAGGAGGCAGGCGGCGGCGGCAGCAGGATCTCGAAGCCGCGATAGGTGCCGCGGATCGGCATGCGCGGGATCACGCGATAAGTCGAGAGATCGGCATCCGCGATCAGTCCACCGCCGTCGCGCATGCAGGCGACGAGGCGGTCGCCGAGCGGCCCCCGATAGAGCGCGGCCGCGCCGTCGCGGGCGATCAGCTCCAGGCTGTCGGCATAATCCGCCTGCACCAGCCGCTCGCCCTTTTCGAGCGGCTTGCCGCCCGGCAGCAAGCGGGCCGCAATCAGCCTGTCGCGGGCAAGATCGGGCGCGACCTCGCGGATGCATTCGGCGAGATAGCCGGTGATGCGGAAACCGGCCCGCGCGTGGCGGATCGCCGGCGCCATCACCTCCGGCAGGGTGAAGCGCCCGTGCTGGCGGAGCGCCTCGCACCAGGCCGCGAGATTGCCCGGCACGCAGACGGATTTCGGGCCGATCGCGTTCTCCCGCCCCTCGGTCTCCAGCCGGTCGGGGGGCAACGGAGAGATGGTGCGGTACATGTCGGGCGCGGCGGCGAGCGGCGCCGTCCCCATCCCGTCGATCACGGTGTGGGTGCCGTCGGCCAGGCGGATATGCGCCATCCCGCCGCCAAGCAGCCCGACCATCATCGGCTCGACCACGGTCAGCGCGAATTGCGCGGCGACCGCCGCGTCGACCGCATTGCCGCCAGCCGCCAGCATCTCGGCCCCGGCCGCCGAGGCGAGCGGGTGATTGGTCACCACCATGCCGCGACCGGCAGTGGCGGATTGCTTCTCGCACGAGAAGTCGGTTGCGGCGCGCGCGCGCCAGGGCTGGGATGTCATGCAGCGAGCGTCGCACGATCCCGCATGCTTCGCCAAGGCGGCGAGTGGATGCGGACCCGGCGCGGAGCGGGACGAAGGAACCAACGCGGCGCGGGCTCGGGCCGGGTTTTCACCCGGCCCTGACCTCACGCGGAGACGATCTTACTTGCTGCTGCCGGAAGAGCCGGAATTCGACCCGGTCGCACCGCTGCCCATCGGGGCCGTCTGCGAGCCGGTGCCCATCGTGCCGCCGGCCATGCCGGTGGACGGCATGGCCGTGCCGCTGCTTGGCATGGCGCCCCCGTGCATCGCACCACCGTTCATCGCGCCACCGCTCATCGGCGCGCCACTGGTCGGCGTGAAGGACTGGCCGGTCTGCGCGCTCTGCAGGCTCATCTGGTTCAACCGGTCGACCGCGGCATCCTGCGAGGCGCCCGACCGCATCCCCGACCGCATCATCGTGCCGTGCATCGGCGCACGGTGCGCCATCGTGTGATGCGCCATCGGCCTGGCCATCGGTTTGGCCATCGGCTTGGCGGCGGGCGTCGCCGGCGTGGTCGCGGGCGCGGGCGTCGCGGTCGGCGCGGGCGCCTGGGCCATCGCCGGAACGGCCAGGGCGGCGCTCGCCGCAACGATCAATGTAGCCATTACGCGGGAGGTCATTTGGGGCACTCACCTGAACAAGTCATTGCGAGGCTCCATCGGCCCCGAACATTGGGCCTCTACACGTACTGTCCGGTAAAGCAATGAGCAATCAGGATTCTCGACGATATTTCTGCAACATCGATGCAGCGATGCCGCACCCGCAGGGTCAGGCGCGGCGCAGCGCGGCGGTCGCCGCCGGATCCGGATCCCCCGCCGCGTCCAGCATCACCCGATAGCGCGACCGCGCCGCCTCCGCCGAGACCAGACCGTCGCGCACGTCGCGCGCGACCAGCGCCGGGTCCCGCGCGGCCGGTGCGCCGAGGCCGCCGCCGCCGGGCAAATGCAGCATCAGCCGGTCGCCATCGGGGATGATCTGAAATCCCTTGGTGCGCAGCGTCGCGCCCGATTTCAGGGCGACGATGCCGCCGGCGCCCGCCTCCCCGCCGTCGCGGCCCTTCGGCGGATGCGCCACGCGGTCGAACAGCGCGTTGCAGGCGAACTCGCGGTCGCCGGACGCGGCAATCTCCATCACCTGGCCCACCCCGCCGCGCGTGCGGCCGGCGCCCCCGCTATCGGGCCGCAGCTCCTTCCGCCAGATCACGATCGGCGCGACGTTCTCCGTCGCCTCCACCGCCATGGTGCGCACGCCGGAGGGAAAGGCGGTGGCGTCGAGACCGTCGCGTCCGGGCCGCGCGCCGGTGCCGCCCGAGTTGAAGGTGATGATCTCGAAATCCGGCGCCGCCGGCCGGTTGCCGCGCGCCGGGCCGGAAACCGACCCGCCGCCGCGCAGCGGCGGGTTCCACAAGCAGGAGGCGCCCTCCGCCATCACCCGGTCGGGCACCGCCTGATGAAGACAGCCCATCATCAGGTCGGGGAGCAGATGGCCGATAACATGCCGCACCGAGACCGGGTAGGGGCGCGGCGCGTTCAGGATGCAGCCCTCGGGGATCGTCATGCGGAACGGCGCCAGGCTCGCCCAGTTGTTCGGGATCTCGGGCGCCACCACCACCTTGATGCCGAAGCAGGAATAGGCGCGGCAATAGGCCGGCGGCACGTTGATCCCGCGGGTCGACAGCGGCGAGGTGCCGGCGAAATCCACCGTGATCGCCTCCTCGCCGATCGTCATCGCGGCGCGGAGCGAAACCGGCTCCTCGTACCCGTCCGACCCGATCTCGGCGCGGAATGTTCCACGCGGCAGCTTCGCGATCTCGGCGACCGTGGCGCGCAGGCTCGCCTCGAAGATGAACCGGGCAAGCGGCTCGAGCCCGTCCATCGCGAACTCGTCCATCATCTCGACGAGGCGGCGCGCGCCGGCATCGTTGCAGGCGCAGAGCGAATAGATATCGCCCTCGAGCTCCACCGGCAGGCGCGTGCCGGCGCGGATCATGTCGAAGAACGTCTCGTTCGCCACGCCCTCGCTGAAGCATTTCACGATGGGGATGTACATCCCCTCCTCGAACACCGACCGCCCCTCGGGCCCCATGCCGAGCCCGCCCACATCGATCACATGCGCCGTGTTGGCGAACAGGCCGACGATCCGCCCCTGCCGGAAGGCCGGCGTCACCACCGTCAGATCGTGCAGGTGCCCGGTGCCGAGCCACGGGTCGTTGGTGATGTAATGATCGCCCGGCCGCATCGTCGCGGCGGGGAATTTCGCCAGAAAATGCCCGACGCTCTCCGCCATTGAATTGACGTGCCCGGGCGTGCCGGTCACCGCCTGCGCCATCATCCGGCCCTGGAGGTCGAAAATCCCGGCAGAGAGATCGCCCGCCTCGCGCACCGTGGTGCTGAAGGCGGTGCGGATCATGATCTGCGCCTGCTCCTCCACCACCGCGATCAGCCGGTTCCACATCACCTGCCGCTGGATCGCGGCAAGCGCACTCGCGGGCTCGGTCATCACGCGGCCTCCCTCGTCAGCAGGATGTAGCCGTGCCCGTCGATCGCGCCGTGCCAGCCGGGCCCGACCAGCGTCGAGGTTTCGTCCTCGGCGACGATCGCGGGGCCTTTGAAGGCCGCGCCGGGTGCGAGATCCGCCCGGTCGTACACCGCCCACTCCGCCACCGCGCCGCTCGCCGTGTCGCGCACGGCGAGACCGCGGCTCGGGCGCGCCGGCCGCGTCGCCGGAACCGCGCGCGGCGCGGCCGGTTCCGGGGTCAATGTCGCGACGACCACGCTGTAGCTCATCACCTCGATATCCGAGCCCGGCACCGGGCGGTCGTAGAAGCGCGCATATTCGGCGTCGTACGCCAGGCGGATGGCGGCGGCCGAACCGGCATCGAGCCGGCCTTCCGGCAGCGTCACCGGGATCTCGTGCCCCTGCCCGACATAGCGCATGTAGGCGATCCGAGTCCGGCGCGTCGGCGCGCCAAAACTTCCCTCAGCGACGACACCCTCGGCTTCCGCCGCCATCGCATCGAGCAGCGCATTCACCGCCGCCGCGTCGAACGCGCCGAGACGCTGATAAAGACTGCGCACCACCTCGTACCCGATCGGCGCGCGCAGGAAGCCGATCGCGCTGCCGACGCCTGCACCCGACGGCACGAGCACCCGGAAAATGCCGATCTTCTCCGCCACCCGCGTCGCATGCACCGGCCCGCCGCCGCCGAAAGCGATCAGCGTGCGGCCCTCATACCCCTTCCCGCTCTCGATCGCATGCACCCGCGCGGCATTCGCCATGTTTTCGTCGACCATCTCGATCACGCCGAGCGCCGCCATCGCCGGATCGAGGCCGAGCGCATCGCCCACCACGCCCATCGCCGCCGCCGCACGCGCAGGATCGAGCGACAGCGCGCCGCCGGCAAACCGGTCGGGGTCGTAGCGGCCGAGCAACAGGTTCGCATCCGTCACCGCGGGCCGCGTGCCGCCGCGCGCATAGCAGGCCGGCCCCGGATCGGCGCCGGCGCTCTCCGGCCCGACCGCGATCCGCCCGAGCGCATCGACATGCGCGAGCGAGCCGCCGCCCGCGCCGATCTCCACCATCTCGATCACCGGAATGCGCAACGGCAGGCCGGATCCCTTCTTGAACCGGCCGATGCGCGCGACCTCGAAACTGCGCGCGGTCTGCGGCGCATAATTGTCGATCAGGCAGATCTTCGCCGTCGTCCCGCCCATGTCGAAGGACAGCACGTCGCCGATGCCGCATTCCCGCGCGATCGTCGCCGAGAAGATCGCGCCACCCGCGGGCCCGCTTTCCACCAGCCGGATCGGAAAACGGCACGCGGTCTCCACCGTGGTGAGGCCACCGCCCGACAGCATCAGGAACAACGGCGCGGCGATGCCAGCCTCGCGCAGCCCGCTCTCCAGACGCCGCAGATACCGCGCCATCAGCGGCTGCACATAGGCATTCGCCACCGCGGTGGAAAAGCGCTCCCATTCGCGCATCTCGGGCGATATCTCGGAGGAGAGCGTCACCGGCATCTCGAGCAGCGCGGCGGAGAGAATGTCGCGCGCGCGCCGCTCATGCGCCGGATTGACGAAGGCATGCAGAAATCCGATCGCGACACTCTCGACATTCTCGCGGCGAAGCACCGGGATCAGCGCATGCAGCGCATCCTCATCGAGCGGCAGGAGCACATTGCCGTCGCGATCGAGCCGCTCCGCCACCGGCAGACGAAGATGGCGCGGCACCAGCGGCTCCGGCAGGACGATATCGAGATCATACTGGTCGTACCGGCTCTCATTGCCCATCGCGAGCACGTCGCGGAAACCCTGCGTGGTGATCAGCGCCGTCCGCGCGCCCTTGCGCTCGATCACCGCATTGGTCGCCAAGGTGGTGCCATGGATCACGATGCGGATATCGGCCGCCGCGATGCCGGCATCGCGAATGATCGCCGCAATCCCCGCCAGCACCGCCCGCTCCGGCGCCTCCCGCGTGGTGAGCACCTTCGCGGTGCTGCGCCGCCCGTCACTCTCGAGGGCAAGGTCGGTGAAGGTGCCGCCGATATCGACGGCCAGACGAGCATCCGGCATGGCGCGCAATCAACCCTCTCGGGGGCGATCTGACAAGGTTGCAGCAGAGCATGGTTGGGAGAAGGCCAGGGGCTCTGCCCCCATGCATCATTCGGGACCCGCCAAGGGCGGTCGCCCTTGGAACCCGAGTGGCGCTTCGCGCGAAGCGCAATCAACCATCGGAGCAAATCCGGCCCGGGCCGCCCCACCTCGGGCACCGTACCGGGGGTTCTAAGGGCGACGGCCCTTAGCGGGGTCCAGGGGCAGAGCCCCTGGCCTTCCTGCCTAATAGATAACCAGCTCCGGCATCGGCCGATGATCGCGCACCCGCGCGTAGCCGAACGGGGAGAGATCAAGGGTCTGGTAGCCACCATCGAGGATCAGCTCGGCGACGCCGCGGCCGGCGGCGGGGGCGTGTTGCACGCCATGGCCGGAGAAGCCGTTTGCGAAGAAGAAATTGGTGAGCTCGGGGTGGGGGCCGATGACCGCGTTGTGGTCGAGGGTGCAGACTTCGTAATGCCCGGCCCAGGCGCGTTGAACGCGGAGTTCCGTGAGGGCCGGGATGCGGGCGGCGAGCAGCGGCCAGAGCCGGTCTTCGAGCATCGCCATGTCGGGTTCGAAATCGCCGCTGGCATCCGGGTCGTCGGCCTCGTCCGGCGCGATGCCGGCGATGAACCCCTCGCCTTCCGGCCGCAGCCAGAAGCCGGAGGGATCGAAGACGAGCGGCATGCCGGCGCCGTCGAGCGGCGCGCGCAGGGCGAAGACGGTGCGCTTGCGCGGCTCGACCGGAAGCATGATGCCGAGCAACGCGGCCACCCGCCCAGCCGCCGGAC
This sequence comes from Acetobacteraceae bacterium, assembly GCA_965276665.1. GTDB lineage: Bacteria > Pseudomonadota > Alphaproteobacteria > Acetobacterales > Acetobacteraceae > CAWGJC01. The sequence continues at coordinate 4,420,587 of OZ255620.1, read as the reverse complement.
CGGCCGCGTTTACCACGCAATCGGCCAGGATTTCCTCTCCACCCTCGGTGCGGACCGCAACGATCCTCTCTCCCGCCACGGTGAAACCGGTCGCGGACTCGCGCACGTATCGCGCGCCCAGCCGGATCGCCTCGGCGCGCACCTGGCGGAGCAGCGCATAGGCGTCGAACCACCCCTCATGGCGAAGCCCGAGCGTACCGGCCGCGATCCCGTCCTGCGAGAGCCAGGGAAAGCGCCGCGCGAGCGCGGGTGGATCGAGCCAGAGGATCTCCGCCCCTTCCGTGGTTTGCATCGCATGGGTCGCGCGCAGCGGTCCCTCGTCGCCGGCGAGCACCAGATAGCCGTTCCCGACCCTGGCGAGCGCGCAGCCCGGGCCAGCCGCTATCCGGTCGAGGAATTCCGAGCCGAACAGCGACATCCGCACGTTGAGCGGCAGGGTGAATTGCGTGCGGATCGAGGCCGCGGACAACGTCGTCGAGGCGAACCGGTACGCCGGGTCCGGCTCCAGCACCGTCACCTCGCAGGGACGGCCGGCGGCGCGCAGGAAATACGCCGCGCAGGATCCGACGATCCCGCCGCCGACGATGACGACCCTGAGCGTCAGGCTTGCGCCACCGCGGCCGACCACGGCGACACCGCATCCGGCATGCCCTGCCGCGCGCCGTCCTTCTGCACGATGACGTTCGGATTGGCGAAATTCACCGGCGAGACCGTGTGATCCACCAATGCGAGTCCACCCTCTTTCTCCAGCGCGCCGAGGATCTCGGGCCCGAGCCGGCGATCAGCGTTCACCTCCTCGGGATCGGAGACATCGATGCGGGGGAAATGCGCGGCCTCTTCCACCGGCATTTCGAAATCGGCGACATAGGTCATCATCTGGAACACCGCCGGCAGGATGCGCCGTCCGCCCGAGGCGCCCCCGGCGAGCACCGGCGCCGCGCCTTCCCGCAGGATGATCGGGCTCATATTGGTGAGCGGCCGCTTGCCCGGCGCCATCGAGTTCGGCTGGCCGGGGCGCGGGTCGAACCACATCACGCCATTGTTCATCAGAATGCCGGATTTCGGCAGCACGACCCGGCTGCCCATCGTGGAGAGCAGCGTGGTCGTCATCGCAACCATCGTGCCCGCCTCGTCGCAGACGGTCAGATGGGTGGTGCAGCTTTCCGCGGCCTTCGGCTCGGCATCGCCGATGCCCGACAGGCGCTCCGCATAGGCAATCTTCAGCGCACGGGCGAGCGCGGTGAACCAGGCGACGTCCGGACTGGCGCCATAAGTGACTCCCGCCATCTGCTCGCACACCCGCGCGAAAGTGGGTGCCGCGGTCAGGCCGCCGGCGGTCTGCACCACGCGGCCACGCCAGGCCACATCGCTCGCGGGGCGGGTGCGCGCATGGCAATCGCGCAGATCCCGCGCGGTGATCAGCGCGCCCATCGCGGCGAAATCATCGAGCAGCACCGCGGCGGTCTCGCCCTCGTAGAAATCGCGCAACCCGTTGCGGCCCAGCCGCTCCAGCGTTTCGGCGAGGTTGCCGAGGCGGAAGAAACGCGCCTGCCCCTGCTCCGGCGGGTTCGGCGGCAGCTCGTCGGGCAAATAGATGCGCGCGCTCTCCTCATACAGGCGCAAGGTCTTGGCCACGCCCGAGATCTTCAGCGTGGTGAACCAATCCGCCGGCAGGCCGCGACGGGCGAGCGCGATCGCCGGCGCGATCACCTCGGAGAGCGGCAGCTTGCCATGCCGGCGATGCAGATTCTCGTAGCCCGCGACCGAGGACGGGATGACGAAGGAAAGCGGGCCATGCATGTTGGCGTCGCCCACCACCTCGGGCCAGGCGAACAGCTCGCGGGTCATCCCGCCGGTGAGCGGGAACAGCGCGGGATCGAGTCCGGCCGGCGCGCGCGGCCCGAAATCCGTCACCTCCGCACTCCGCTCGCCCGCCTTGTGCACGAGGGCGAAGCCGATGCCGCCGAGGCCGGAATTCCACGGCTCCACGGTCGGCAGCGCCAGCGCCGTCGCAACCGCCGCATCGACCGCATTGCCGCCCGCATCCAGCACCGCGACCCCCGCCTCCGCCGCCGCACGCGACTGCGACACCACCATCCCGCGCCGCCCCGACGCGGACGGCTTCGACAGCGTCCATTGCTGCGTGACATGCCGCGGCGGCGTGTACTGCATCGCCAAATTCCTCCAGTTTCGGAGCGCCGATGCTGAGCCGGAACGGGGGATCAGGCAAGATCAGGAGGCCAGGGGCGCTGCCCCTGGACCCTGCCAAGGGCAGTCGCCCTTGGAACCCGGGTGGCGCTTCGCGCGGAGCGCCCGACGGGGTCTGGGGCCTTTCGGCCCCAGCGGGGTCCAGGGCGGAACCCCTGGCCTTCCACCCTTGCCCAACCCGGCCATTTCCGCTGCATTCAGCGTCATGAGTTCCACCCCTGGAAGCAATCTCCTCTCGGTGCGCGGGCTCGCGCGCGGTTTTTATGGCGTGACAGCGCTGGCCGGGGTTGATCTCGACGTCAGGGCCGGCACCATCACCGCGTTGATTGGGCCGAACGGGGCCGGCAAGACGACGGCGTTCCAATGCATGTCCGGCGTGGTGCCCCCGGAGTCCGGCCGTATTGTGTTCGACGGGCGCGACATCACCGGCTGGTCGCCGGATCGCATCACGCGGGCCGGGCTGACCCGCACTTTTCAGATCGCGCGCGGCATTTCGCGTCTCTCGGTGATCGAGAATCTGCTGCTCTATGCGCAGGGACTGCCAGGGGAAGACGTTGGCGCGGCGCTGCTCGGCGGCGGCCGCGCGGCGGCAAGGGCGGCGCTCGATCGGGCGTGGGAGATTGCGGCGCGGCTCAATCTCCGCGCGGTCGCCAACCAGCCGGCCGCTTCGCTCTCCGGCGGGCAGAAGAAGTTGCTCGAGATCGGCCGCGCGCTGATGGCGCGCCCGCGCATGGTGCTGCTCGACGAGCCGATCGCCGGCGTCAATCCGACGCTCGCGGAAGCGATCGCCGAGCATCTGCGCGCGCTGCGCGACGAGGGCATCACCTTCCTGGTGATCGAACACCACATGGACCTGATCGCACGGCTCTGCGACCCGGTCATCGTGATGGCGGAAGGGCGGCGCCTCACCGAGGGCGGGTTCGCCGCAATCGCCGCCGATCCGCGCGTGCAGGAAGCCTACATGGGCAAGCGACGCTGGTGAGCGCGCTGCTCGAGGCCGAGGATATCGTCTGCGGCTACGGCGCGGCGGACGAAATCCTGAAAGGCGCGGCGCTCGCGGTGGCGCCAGGCGAGATGGTCGCGGTGATCGGCCCGAACGGCGCCGGCAAATCGACGCTGCTGAAAGCCTTGGCCGGGCTGCTGCGCCTCAAATCGGGCGCGATCCGGCTCGACGGCACGGTCGTCCACGCGCTCCCCGCCCGCGAACGCGCCCGCCGCGGCATCGCCTTCGTTCCGCAGGACGCCAATGTCTTTCCGACGATGAGCGTGCGCGAGAATCTCGAGGTGGGCGGCTTCGTCGACAGGCGCGACACGAACACGCGGATCGAGGCGCTGTTCGCCCGCTTCCCGCTGCTCGCGGAGAAACGGCGCCATCCGGCGCGCACGCTCTCCGGCGGCCAGCGGCAGATTCTCGCAATGGCGATGGCGCTGATGGTGCGGCCCCGCCTGCTGCTGCTCGACGAACCCTCGGCCGGCCTGTCGCCGCGCGCCGCCGACGAATTGTTCGACACCATCACCACCATCCACCAGGAAGGCGTCGCCATCGCCATGGTGGAGCAGAACGCCTACGAGGTCCTGATGATCGCCGACCGCGGCATCGTGCTGGTCGACGGCCGAACCGCCCATACCGGCCCGGCCCGCGAACTCGCCTCGGATGCCGAGGTGCGGCGATTGTTTTTGGGAGGATAGGCGGAGGGCCGGGCCGGCGGTGCCGTCATGTTGATGCGCTCCGCGCGAAGCGCATCAACACCCGTGGGAACACATCAGACGTCGTACATCGCCCCCGAGATTCAGCGACCACAGCGCGAAGCGCCACCCGGGTTCTAAGGGTGACCCCTTAGCGGGGTCCAGGGGCAGAGCCCCTGGCCTCCTCCTTTCGCTTCTCAAAGCGAGATGCCTATCATGCGATCCGAGCAACGGAGACCACGACACATGCGGATCACGCGCCGGGCCGCGCTTGGCGGCCTCGCCTCGAGTTTCGCCGCTTCCGCTCTGGCGCAGCAGGATGTGGTGCCGGTCGGCACGATCCTTCCGCTGACGGGCGCCGGGAGCGCCTATGGGCCGCCGATGGCGAAGGTGGCGCGTGCGCTGGCCGATGACATCAACAAGGCGGGCGGCATCGCGGGCAAGCAGATCGCGCTGACCATCGAGGATGACGAGACCAATCCGGATTCCGGTGTGCGGGCCGCGCACAAGCTGATCGACGTGAACAAGGTGATCGCCATTCTCGGCACCTGGGCAAGCGCCGTGACCACCGCGGTCGCGCCGATCGCGTGGGAGAACAAGGTGATGCTGTTCACCACCTCCGGGGCGGATTCGATCACCAAGTTGCCGCATCGGGGCTATATCATCCGCACGCAGCCGAACACCGCGCTGCAATCGCTGCGGCTGTCGCAATTCCTGCTCGCGCAGGGAGCGAAGCGCGTGTTCGACCTGTCGGCGCAGGCGCCGTTCGCGATGGATATGTTCAACGCCGCGTCGGCGACGCTGAAGCAGGGCGGCGCCGAGATGCTCGGCATCGTGGTGTACGATCCGAGCAAGTCCTCTTTCCGGTCGGAGGTGGACCAGGCGCTGCACGACACGCCGGACACGTTGTTCCTCAACAGCTACGAACCCGATCTGGTGGTGCTGCTGCGCGATCTGTATCGCGCGGGGTATTCCGGCAGGCGGCTGACGCTCGGCTACGCGGCGAATGACAAGCTGCTGGCGGCCTTGCCCGCCGAGGTGACCAACGGGCTGGTGAGCTATGCGCCGTCTCCCGATCTCGACAGCCCGGCCTACAAGCGCGTGCAGCAGGTCCTGGGCACGCAGACGCCCGACCCGTATTCCTGCCAGGTCTATGATCATCTGGCGATGATCGCGCTCTCGGTGGCGCAGGCCGGTGCCTCGACCGGCGTCGCGGTGCATGACGATGTGCGCAAGATCAGCCAGGGCGACGGGCAGAAGATTGCTGACCCGGTCGAAGGCATCAAGCTGATTGCCGCGGGCAAATCGGTGAATTACGACGGCGCGTCCGGCCCGTGCGATTTCCTGCCGTCCGGCGACATCGTCAATTGCAAGTTCCGGTTCGACGTCGCGGACGGCAAGGGCTACCGCATGCTGTCGCTTTCCTGACTTGATTGAGGTTCTGCAGCTTATCGCGAACGGGCTGATGTCCGGCGCGGTTCTCGCCGTGCCGGCGATTGGCTTCACCGCGATCTACGCGGTGCTGCGTTTCCCGAATTTCGCCGTGGGCGGCCTGGCCACGGCCGGCGCCTATGCGGGATTCGTCGCCAATACGTGGCTGGGTTGGCCGGCGCCGGCGGCGCTGCTCGCGGCCTTCGTGGTGGCGGGCGCGCTTGGCCTGGTGCTCGACGATCTGGCCTTGCGCGCGTTGCGTCCGGCCGGCGCGCTGGCGGCGGCGATCGCGGCGGTCGCGCTCAATATCGTCATCGAGAATGCGGTGCGCTTCTTCTTCGGCAATGACCTGCGCGGCTATGATCTGCCGCTGTTCCGCGACTGGCATCTCGGCCCGATCGCGATCGGGCCGCAGCAGGTGGAGAATGCCGCCTGCGCGCTCGTCGCGATGGCGGCGCTGTTCCTGTTCCTCGGCTTCACCCGCACGGGGAAGATGATGCGCGCGGTGGCGGACAATCCATCGCTTGCCGATCTCAAGGGCATCAATGCGGCGACCGTCGCGCGGCTCGCGAATTTCATCGGCATGGGGCTCGCGGGGTTCGGCGGCATGCTGATCGGGCTCGACACCTCGATCGATCCGCTCACCGGCTACAACGTGATGCTGTCGGTGTTCGCGGCGGCCGTCGTGGGCGGGCTCGGCAGCATTCCGGGTGCCGTCGCGGGCGCTTTCGTGATCGGGCTCGGCGAGGAATTGTCGGTGGCGGTGTTGCCGCCTTCCTATCGCGGGGCGGTCGGGTTTCTTGCGATCCTGCTGGTGCTGTCGTTCCGGCCGCGCGGGCTGCTCGGCGAGCGGGCGTACTGATGACCAGCTATCTGCTCTCGATCGCGGTGTTCGCCGGACTCTACGCGTTGATGGCGCTCGGGCTCAACATGATCTGGGGCCTCGCCGGGATGATCAATCTCGGCCTCGCGGGGTTCTACGCTGTGGGCGCTTATCTGGCAGCGCTCCTCACCGTGCGGGAAGGCGTTCCGATGGTGCTGGCCTGGGTGCTGGCGGCGCTCGCCTCGGCGGCGCTCGGCGCGCTGGTGTCTTTGGTCACGGCGCGGCTGCGCGGCGATTACCTCGCCATCGTCTCGCTCGGTTTCGCGGAGGTGATCCGGCTGATCGCATCGAACGAGATCTGGCTCACCAACGGCACCGAGGGGATCAGCGGCATTCCCGGGCCGTGGCGCGGCGTGGTGTCGCCCACCGGCTACAACATTATCTGCAATGCGATCGTCTGGGTGCTGGTGCTGGTCGTCGCCTTGGCGCTCGGGCGGCTGTCCGCCGCGCCGTTCGGCCGCGTGCTGCGCGCGATCCGCGAGGACGAGACGGTGGCGCAGGTCGCCGGCAAGCGCACGCTCGGCTTCAAGCTGCGCGCCTTTGCGCTGGGCGCCGGCGTGCTCGGCCTGGCGGGCGGGTTGTACGCGAGCTTCAACGCCTATGTGGCGCCGGATTCCTTCACGCCGCTGGTGACGCTGTACATCGTGCTGGCGCTCACCGCCGGCGGCACCGGACGCATGACCGGCGCGGTGCTCGGCGCCGTGCTGGTGATCCTGCTCACCGAGGGCACGCGATTCGCCGGCGGATTGTTCCCCTTCCTGCAGCCGGTGCAGGTGGCGGCGTTGCGCCAGGGCGCGATCGGGGTGGCGCTGATCGTCGTGCTTCGCCTGCGCCCGCGCGGCATTCTCCCCGAGCGCGGACGCCGCTATGCGCCGCCGTCATGACCGGAGCCCCCACTTTCGGAGCCATCATGACCGCGATCGACCGCCTCATCGCCGCGCATCGCGATCCCGACCAGCCGCAGGCGACCTTCCGCGCGCTGGACGCGGCACTCGCCGAGGCGCCGGGGACGATCCTGTTCACCATCCTGATCGCGCATCCGGCGCTTCGGCAATCGGAGCGGTTCTACAGCAACATGCCGGAGGAATATCCTGTCGGCGGTCGCAAGCCGATCACCGATAGTCCGTGGATGCAGCGCGTGATCCGGCGTGGCGAGCCCTATATCGGCCGCACGCGCGAGGACATCGCCGACGTGTTCTACGACCATGAGCTGATCTGGTCGCTCGGCTGCGAGAGCGTGCTCAACATGCCGGTGCGCTGGCGGGGTCAGACGATCGGCACGGTCAACCTGCTGCACCAGGCGGAATTCTACAGCGAGCACGACGTCGCGCCGGTGCGGCAGCTCGCGCATCTGGCATTGCCGGCGATGCTGATGATCTCGGCCGTCCAAGACTGAATAGAGCCGCTGATTGGGGCGGGAGGATTCGAACCTCCGCATGGCGGAATCAAAATCCGCTGCCTTGCCGCTTGGCTACGCCCCAGCAGCGCGGCGGGTGATAGGCTCTGCCGCCGCCGCGTGCAAGCCGCCGCCCCAGCACCACCAGCCGGGCTCGCGGCGGCCGATGGCGGCGGCGGCGCGCGCGGCGGCGGACGCTGTTTCGAACAGGCCGAAGCAGGTGGCGCCCGAGCCGCTCATGCGCGCGAGCAGGCAGGAACCCGACCCGGCGAGCGCGGCCAGAGCATCCCCGACCGGCGGGCAGAGGGCGCGCGCCGGCGCTTCGAGATCATTGGCGAGGCGGCGGAGATCGGACGCCATCGCCTTGGCATCCTCCCAGGCACCGGGAAGCGCGGCCTCGGCCGAGACGCCTTGCGCCCGCGCGCGGAACACCGCGGCGGTGGCGAGCGCCACGCCGGGATTGATCAGCGCAATCCCGCAGGCGGGAAGCAGCGGCGCGTCCAGGAGAATGTCGCCCACCCCCTGCATCCGCCGCGGGCGGCTCTCCAGGCAGACCGGGACGTCGGCGCCGAGCTCAACCGCGAGAGCGAGCTGGCGCGCCTGATCAGGCGCGCCAGTCCCGAGCCGAGCGCAGACGCGCAGCGTCGCCGCCGCATCCGCCGAGCCGCCGCCGATGCCGGACGCCACCGGGAGGTTCTTCTCGAGACGGAGCCGCGCGCTCGCGCCGAACGCGCGCGCCGCGCGGAGCACGAGATTGTCCGGCTCCTCCGCCAGACCGACGGCGAACCTTCCGTCCACGGCAAGTGAGGTTGCGGGCGCCGGCAAAGCCGTCACCCGGTCGGCAGCGCCCGCGAACACCACCAGGCTGTCGAGCAGATGATAGCCGTCGCCACGCCGGCCGGTGATGAGGAGAAAGAGGTTGATCTTGGCCGGCGCCGGCTCGGCGAGGGGTGTCAGGGCGTGCGCCTCGGGGCGACGAGGGAGGCGGGCAGCGCGCCATGCGGCGCCTTGGCGCCGGCTGCCGCGTCGCGCAGCTTGGCCTGCAGCTTCGGCACATCCTCCGGGTCGGGCTTCAGGTCGAGCGCGAGGCGCCACTGATACTGCGCCTCCAGCCGCCGCCCGATCGCCCAATACGCATCGCCGAGATGGCCGTTGATGGTGGAATCTTCGGATTCCATCTCCACCGCGCGCTCCAGCTCGCGCACCGCGCCGGCGCTGTCGCCCTGGCGGAGCAGCGCCCAGCCGAGGCTGTCGACGATGTTGCCGTCGTTCGGCCGGAACGCCACCGCCTTCTCCAGCATCTGCCGTGCGCGGTCGAGGTTGCGGCCCTGCTCGGTCCAGGCATAGCCGAGATAGTTGAGGATCACCGGTTGGTTCGGCTGCAGGGAGAGCGCGTGCTCGAGATCGGCCTCCGCCTTCGGCCAGTCATGCGCGCGGTCATAGGCGGTGCCGCGGCTGAAATAGAGCGCCCAGTCCTGCGGACCCTGATGCGGGATGTGAGCGAGCGCGCTGGTGTAGGCGGCGACCGCCTCCGCCCAGCGGTGCTGGCCGCGCATCAGATCGCCGAGTGCTGCCTCCGGCTCCGGGCGTTGCGGGAATTGCCGGATCAGCGCCTGCAGCACCTGCGCCGCCTGGTCGTTCTGGCCGGTCGCCTGCAGCAGGCTGGCGCGGCGCATCGCGACCAGCGGAGCAAGCGGCGAAGCGGCCGACACGGCGGCGAGCGTCGCCAGCGCGTCACTGCTCTGGCCGAGCTGCGCCTGGGTGTCGGCCATCATCAGCCGGGCGGCCGGAAAATCCGGCCGCAGCCCGAGCGCCATGTGCAGCAGCAGCAGCGCGTAATCCGCGCCGTCCTGTTGGCTGAGCGAGCTCGCCAGTGCGAGATAGGCTTCGGCGATGCCGTCCGTGGCGCTCGTCACCGGCCGGTTCGCGATCGCGCCTTCGAGGCCGGGCACGGCGAGCGCGACCGCCTGGCCACCGGCGCCGAGCGTCTGGATTGTGGCCTGGGCGACGCCGCGCCGGCCCTGCCGGGCCTGCCAGCTCGCGATGATCTGCACTTCCCGCAAGTTGAGCGCGCCGCCCGCCTCCTGAGCGGTGGCGTAGAAGCGGTCGGCGTCGTCGTTGCGGCCGGCGACATCGGCGATCATGCCGGCATGCAGAGCGTAGATGCCGTTGGCGCGGGGATCGCGCATGGCGGCACCGAGCGTCGCCAGCGCCTCATCGGTCCGGCCGGCGCCCTGCTGCGCCCAGGCGACGAGGATGGGCTGCAGAAGCTGGGTCAGCGGCTGGCGCGGCAGGGCGACGAAATCGCGCTCCGCCGCATCCCAGTTTCCGGCGGCGGCATCGGCATTCGCGATCACCAGCCGGGCGACCGGATTGTCCGGCAGCTGGTGGGCGAGCGCGACCGCCTCGCTGTCCTGGCTCATCACCGCGGCGAGGAATTCCTGCAGTGTCACCGTCGGATCATCGGTCCCGGACGGCACGGCCTGGCGGAAATCCTGCACCGCGCGCGCGAAATCGCCGACGCCGACGGCGAAGCGGGCGCGGAGATAAGCGCTGCCATCGCCAGAGAGCGGCCGCACCTTGGGGGCGCCCTGGGCGGCATTCTCGGCGGAGGCCGGACCGCCCGGAGAGGCCGGGGCGGCGCTGCTGCCGGCCGCCGGGGGCACCGAAGGGAGAGTACCCCCGCCCGGCGAAGGGGCGGTTGTCTGTGCCGTCGCGGCGCAAGCGAAGACGCCGGCCATCGCGATCCCGAGCAGTAGGCGATGGCGGAAGCTATGTGACTGCATCGGCCGACCTTATCAGCCGACCCTGACTTGCACCATCGCCGTTACCGGCGGTTACCTCCGCCGCTCCGCCTCACATCCCGCTCGGGTAGTTCGGGCCGCCGCCGCCTTCCGGCGTCGTCCAGTCGATGTTCTGCGTCGGGTCCTTGATGTCGCAGGTTTTACAATGGACGCAGTTCTGCGCGTTGATCTGCAGGCGCGGCGCATCCTCCTCCACCCCCACCGCCTCGTAGACGCCGGCCGGGCAGTAGCGGCTCTCAGGGCTGCGATACTGCTCCCAGTTCACCGCCTCCCAGCGCGCCGGGTCGCGCAGCCGCAGATGGCCGGGCTGGTTCTCCTCATGGTTGGTATTGCTGACGAACACCGAGGACAGGCGGTCGAAGGTGAGCGTGCCGTCCGGCTTCGGATAGGCGATCGGCTGCGATTGCGCGGCGGGTCGGAGCGTCGCGTTGTCGGGATGGCGGTTGCGCAGCGTCCAGGGCGTGCGGCCGCGGAACACGTAGGTGTCGAGTGCGGCGTTCAGCAGGCCGCCATAGAGGCCGAACCGCGCGAAGCCCGGACGGATGTTGCGCACCGCCCGCAGCTCGGACCACAGCCAGCTCGCGCGCAGGCTGGCGGGAAACGCCGCGAGCTCCGCCGGCTTGCCACCGGCCAGGGCATCCGCCGCCGCCTCCGCCGCCAGCATCCCGGATTTCATCGCCGCATGGGTGCCCTTGATTTTTGGCACGTTCAGAAACCCGGCAGCATCCCCGAGCAGCGCGCCGCCGGGAAAGACGAGCTTCGGTAGGGATTGCACGCCCCCCTCCGAGAGGGCGCGCGCGCCGTAGGAGAGCCGCCTGCCGCCCTCGAAATGCCGCCGCACCGCCGGATGCATCTTCAGACGCTGGCATTCCTCGAACGGCGAGAGGAACGGGTTGCGGTAGTCGAGCCCGACCACGAACCCGTAAGAGACCAGGTTCTCTCCCCAATGATAGATGAAGGAGCCGCCATAGGTTTCCGGATCGAGCGGCCAGCCGAGCGTGTGCTCGACCAGGCCGCGGCGGTGACGCTCGGGGGGCACCTCCCACAATTCCTTCACCCCGAGCGCATAGGTCTGCGGGTCGCTGCCGTCGCGCAGGCCGAACCGCCCCATCAGCGTCTTGGCGAGGCTGCCGCGGCAGCCTTCGGCGATCAGCGTGTAGGTGGCGCGGAGCTCCATGCCGGGCTGATAGTTCGGCCCGTGCTCGCCGTCCCGCCCGACCCCCATGTCGCCGGTCGCGACGCCGAGGATGCGGCCATTCTCCTCGATGAGGTCGGCGGCGGCGAAGCCCGGATAGATCTCGACGCCGAGCGCCTCCGCCTGGCTGCCGAGCCAGCGGCAGACATCGCCGAGCGAAACGATGTAATTCCCGTGATTATGCATCTGCGGCGGCGTCGGCAGTTTTTTCGACCCGCGCTCGGTCAGCCAGACGAAGCGGTCCTCGGTGACCGGGGTGGTGAGCGGGGCGCCCCTCTCCTTCCAGTCGGGGATCAGCTCGGACAGCGCGCGCGGCTCGATCACCGCGCCGGACAGGATATGGGCGCCGACCTCGCTGCCTTTCTCCACCACGCAGACGGTGGCCTCCGGGGCGCGCTGTTTCAGCCGGATCGCCGCCGCCAGCCCCGCCGGGCCCGCGCCGACCACCACGACGTCGAACTCCATCGCCTCACGCTCGCTCATGCCGCCCCTCCGCTCCATGTCCAACACGCCCTAGGCCTTCCCGCGGTTGCGCAAAACCCCGCCGCTTGCGAGACAGGCCGGATGGACGCGCTCGCCTGCCTGCGCATGCAGATGGAATGGGGTGCCGACGAGGCCCTGGCCGATGCGCCGGTGGACCGGCTCGGCGCTCCCATACCCACGACCGTCGTGCCCGCTTTCGTCGCGCAGCCCCAGCCCACCCTCGCACCCGGCGACGCGCTCCGCACGCCGGCCGCGCCGCCGCCACGCGGGCTGCCTGCCTTGCCGATGCTGCGCCCGGCCGGAACCCTCGCCGCGCAGGCCGCTGCGGTCGCGGCGGCGGCGGAGACTGTCGAGGCGCTCCGCGACGCCCTGGCCGGATTCGACGCTTGCCCGCTGCACGCGACCGCCACCAATCTCGTCTTCGCCGATGGCAATCCGGATTCGCGGCTGATGCTGGTGGGCGAGGTGCCGGCCGACGAGGAGGATCGCGCCGGGACGCCGTTCCTCGGCCCGGCCGGCCGCCTGCTCGATGCGATGCTCGCCTCGATCGGGCTCGACCGGACGCATATCCTGCTGACCACGCTGATCCCATGGCGCCCGCCGGGCAATCGGCCGCCGACGCCGGGCGAGACCCTGGCCTGCCTGCCCTTCCTGCTGCGCCATATCGCGCTGGTCCGGCCGGCGCGCCTCGTGCTGATGGGGGCGATGACGATGAAGATGGTCACCGGGCGGCGGGAGACCCTCCGTCGGCTGCGCGGAAGCTGGCTCGACCTCCCCGTCGACGGGCTTGATGCGCCGGTGCCGACGCTGCCGATGCTGCACCCGGCCTTTCTGCTGCAGAAACCCGCCGCCAAGCGGGAGGCCTGGATGGACTGGCTGCTGCTGCGGCGCGCGCTGGACGCGGACCGTCGCGGCGCCAACATGCAAGCCGACGCTATCACGCAAGCTGATAGCATCACGCAAACGTGAATACATAACTACCTCTAAGCTGCTGAAACGGCGCGCGGCGCGCCGACAGAACCTGTATTGTTTCGCCCCTGCCGCTTGTGACCGGTTGCGGCGTCGTGTACTCGGCCCTCATGCGAGGGTTCGGTCATAATTTTTCACGCCTTCCTCACGCTCGAGCGCTGATCGCCGGAGCCGCCATTCTGGCGAGCGTGGCGACCGCCCAGGCGCAACCGGAGGAAACGGCGTTCGCGGTCCCGCGCATCGCCCCGCCCGACGGCGAGGGGGTGGGATTGCCGCAACCGTTGAGCCCGAGCGAGGTGGTGCGCATTCGCCATATCTTCGCCTTGCAGGCGGAAGGCGATTTTGCCCGCGCGGCGCACGAGACGGCCGCCCTCACCGACCCCACCCTGCTCGGTGACATTCTCGCCGACCGTTATCTCGGCGGCTGCTATCGCGCCACCTCGGCGGAACTCACCGCCTGGCTCGACCGCTACGCCGATCTGGCGGACGCGCCGGCGATCCGCGCGCAGCTCCTGCTGCGCCAGGTCCATGCCGCTCCGGACGCGTCGGGAGCGAACGCGGCCCCGCCCGCCGGGCTGTCGCGCATGCCCTGGCTCGACCGCGGGGTGCAGGATCGGCTGCGCGCCGACCATGTGAGCGATGCCCTGGCGCTGATCGACAAGCAGCACGGCCTCGGCGCCACCTATGCGACGGAGCTGCGCGCCCAGATCGCCCATGCCGCGTTCGCGGACGGGAATTACGACCGCGCCTTCCGCATCGCCGACCATGCGTTCCGCCAATCCGGGGGACGGGTCGCCAATGCCGGCTTCGTCGCCGGCCTCGCCGCCTGGCAATCTGGCCAGATCGACGTCGCCGCCTCGCTATTCGAGCGCGTTAGCCGGGCGCCGCTCGCCTCGCCCGAGTTCCGGGCCGCCGGGGCGTTCTGGGCGGCGCGCGCGTTGCGCCGCCTCGACCAGGCAAATTCGTCCCGGTTCTGGCTTCGCCGGGCCGGCACCCAGTCCGGCACGTTCTACGGCCTGCTCGCCCGCCGCCTGCTCGGCCTCGGATCGGGCCTCCGTGACGATACCGATCCGGAAACGCTCGGCACGGCGGATGTCGCGGCGGTGGACGGCACGCCGCGTGGTCATCGCGCCTTTGCGCTGCTCCAGGTGGGCGAGACCGTCCGCGCGGAGACGGCGCTGCGGCAGCTCTCCGAAGAGGCTAATAACGCGGCGGATTTGATGCGCTCCATCATGCTCGTGGCCCGCGCCGCCGGACTGACCGACCTGGCCGCCGATCTCGCCACCGCGCTGCAGGCAACGGATGGCAGGCCGCGCGACAATGTGCGCTTCCCACTGCCCCGGCTGCGCCCGCGCGGCGGGTTCCTGATGGACCCGGCGATCGTCTATGGGCTGGCCCGGCTGGAATCGAATTTCGACGCGGATGCGGTGTCGCCCGCCGGGGCGCGCGGGCTGATGCAGCTGATGCCGCTCGCCGCCGGCACCGTCACCGAGGCGCCGGTCTCTCCTGCCGCGATGGCGAAGCGGCTTGCCGACCCCGCGCTCAACCTCGAGCTCGGGCAGCGGTATCTGCTCTCCCTCGCTCGGCAGGACGGGGTCGATGGCGATCTCATCCGCCTGCTCGCCAGCTATAATGCCGGGCCGGCCGCCACCGCGCGCTGGGCCGGAGGCATCGCCGATGGCGGCGACCCGCTGATCTTCATCGAATCGATCCCGGCGCCGGAAACCCGCGAATATGTGCGCCGCGGCCTCACCTTCATCTGGATCTATGCGGCCCGGCTGCGCCTGCCCGCGCCAAGCCTCGATGAGCTGGCCGCGGGGCTTTGGCCGCGTTTTCATGATCAGCCGGGCCCCGGCTTGACGCCGGCGGCGGCCGATCCCCAAGTGAATGTCCACGCGTCCTGATCCCGGACGCCCGAGCCGAGGACACAGCATGGCGCGCATCGATGAAAGCCGGCGCTTCCTGCCGGTGACGATCGCGATCCTCACGGTTTCCGACACCAGGACCGCGGCGACCGACACGTCCGGCGATGCGCTTGCCGAGCGGGTTGCTGGCGCGGGCCATGCGATCGGCGGCCGCGACATCATGCGCGACGATGCCGATGCCATCACTGCGCGCCTGCGCCGCTGGATCGCCGATCCGGCGATCGATGTTGTGATCACCACCGGCGGCACCGGCATCACCGGCCGCGACGTGACCCCCGAGGCGTTCGACCGCGTGCTCGAGAAGCGGATCGAAGGGTTCGGCGAGCTGTTCCGCATGCTGAGTTATCAGAAGATCGGCACATCGACGATGCAGTCCCGCGCCATCGGCGGCGTCGCCGCCGGCACCTATCTGTTCGCGCTCCCCGGCAGCACCGGCGCGGTGAAGGATGGCTGGGACGACATTCTGGTGTCCCAGCTCGACAGCCGCCACCGCCCCTGCAACCTGGTCGAGCTGATGCCACGGCTGCAGGAACATCTGACACCGGCGGCCGAGTAGCGCCGCGGCACCAAGGCCGGGATCTGGGGCCTTTCGCCCCAGCGGGTTCCAGGGGCAGCGCCCCTGGCCTCCGCCTTACCTGCCGCTCAGAATCGCGTCGAAAGCGCCAGCGAGCCGAAGTTGAACAGGCCGCCCTTTTCGCCGTGGAATTCCTCGGTCTGCCAGGTCTGGGTGTAGGTCACGCGCACGCCATGCCAGATGATGCCGACGCCGGCTTCGAACTCGCCGACATACCATTTCTTCGAGACATGCGCGTTGGAGCTGCCGAAGGTGCTGCCGTCCAGGAATTCGTCATGCGCGACGGCCTGTCCGTCCCCGCCGGCGAACGCGTACCAGACGAAAGGACGGGTCGGGGTATACGCGTCCGAGCCGCTGATGCCGGGAAGGATGCGGGCAGCGCCGTAATCGCTGGCGAGGCCCTGGCCGATGCGGAAGATGGCGCCGGTCTGCACGTAGTCGCGCACGATGCCGATGCCGGCGGTGAGTTCCGGCAGGGCGTCGGTCTCGAACGGTCCGACGCTCGCGATGGGCAGGCGCCAGGTGCGCTGACTCAGGATCTCGAAGGCAGGCTCGTTCGGAAGCTGATAGTGCCATCCGCGGTTGGACGTATCGCCGATGATGCTGTGGAACCCGTTCTGTACCTCTTCGCCGAGTGCGGCCGGCCCGATGACGCCGACGCTCAGCGCCAGCAGGCTGCGCCAATCGTCGCTGTCCTGGATCAGGGAGAAGGTTCCGTTCAGGTAGCCGGCATAGGGGCGGTCATGCGGGTCCGGAGGGGATATCTGCGTGTTCTGCGGCGTGAACAGGGATTGCTCGAGATCGATGCTGACGCGCTGCTCGCCGGCGCCCCAGAGCGTGCGGCCGATGCCGCTGATCGCGTCCGGCACCTCGCCCGTGCCGGATGTCCAGCCGAGGCGGATGCCGCTCGTATAGTTCTTGTCCGACGTGCCCTTCAGCGTGGAAACGGCGTCATTCTCGACCTGGATGGTGACGATGTTCGCCGGGTCCGCCGGCGGTGCGGCCCGTGCGCCGCCAGCGAGGCCGAGCGCCGCGCCGGCGCAGATCAGGGCAGTCAGACGAACCCGCATTGCGTCATCCGATGGACATTCGTGCTCTTCCTTAGAGCATGTTCGGGGCCGAAAGAAAGAGCGGGACACCCGCCGCGGCAGGCTCCCGAGGGGGTGCCGCAACCGCCGGAAAGGCGCTCCGGGCGGGGTCGGGCGCGCAGCGCGGGCAACCCGGCCGAAATTTTCCGCCGCGTCCGCACCTCCCTCGGGCGGCGCTCCCCGGGAATCTCGAGCGCCGTGCACGCTGGAACTGCGGGCCGCGGGACGGCCGCAATCATTCTGTTGCGGCGAGCTGGCCGCTGCGGCAAGACGGGGCGGTCTCCCGGGTATCATACCGTCAGGTTGAGCAACCCGCTCGCGCCGAAACCGCTCGTGCTCGTGCTGCTCGTCGCTGCTGTGGTGGTGACGGACACAACCGCCCCTTGCGCATCGGTCACGGTGACGGTTTCGCTGCCATCGGGATTGGTCACCGTGGTCGTGGTGTCGGCGGAACTCGACGCGCTGCCGCCGCTTGCTCCGGACGCCGCGCCTTGAGCGCCCTTCCCCGCCGTCGCCCCTTGGGGTGCCGAGGTGCCAAGATAGGCAGCGGCACCCATGCCGCCGCTGATGCCGCCGATACTCATTCGCCAAGCCCTCCACGCGTTGCCCTCGCGGGCCGGATGATCTTGCGCGTGGAGGAATTGCGAACCGGTTAACGCCGCCGGCTAGTTCGTCGGCGTCCGCTGGATCAGCAAGCGCCGAGTGCTGCACGGATCTTGGTACCAGATGTGCATCGCCTGCTGCAGCGTCACCGAGGTGGTGCCGAACGTATCGGCGTTGGTCGTATAATCCGAATTGCTCAGCTCGACATGCAGATCATTGTCTTCCGAAAACACTGAGTGTGTGGGGTAGACTTGCGCGAGCGATTTGCGCATCTGGCTTGCATACCATTGGATGTAGGTCGGCGCATCCGGGTTTTTCGGGGCGCCAACCGGGTCTTCCTTTGGATCCGAGGGATTGCCCTTGGCGTAGGTGACGCCGTTACTCTCCATCTGGATGTAATCCTGCTGCGTCTGATGGATGAACATCGGAACGGAGATGTAGCCGTCACGCAGGACGGTCTCGGCATCGTAGCAGGAGACGACATTGCCGAGTGCCGCGGTGCAATTGGCGTCGCCGCGACCGCCCCAGATCGACATACCGGATACGAGCGACGCCTGCTCGGCCGTCGGCACCGCCGCCGAGAGGTAGGGCGAGGGCTGCGTGCTGTCGAAGGACGGCCGGTTCAGGATGTAGCCTGCATCCGACGAAGTGACGTAGCGCGTGCTCGGGCCGAGCATCTGCTTCACGTCATTGACGTTGACGATCGCCCCGGCCGCGCCTGCCGAGCCGCCGGTCAGCACGACCTCCTTGGCATTGCCGAAACCGTGATTGGCGATGAGGTCCTGGATGACCGACGCGATGATCTCACGGCCCAGAAAGTTCCAGTTGGCGACTGGGTTGTCGGGGCTGGTGAGAACGAAGGGCGCGGCGGCGAGGTGGTCGCCGGTCCAGAAATCACTCGAGCAGTAATAGATACCGACATGCGTCGCGTCGTAGAAATCGGGGTTGTTGGTCTTGCTGTGCGACGTGTAGCCCTGACCGATGCTCGTCATCGATTTCGGCAGGCCCTCGCTCCCGGTAAATTCCGGCAGTTTCGGCGAACCGCTGCTCGTGTGGGTATCCTGGTAACGCCGGTTGTTGCAGCTCGTCTGATCCTGGCAGCGGCCGCCGCCCTCGAGCTCGATGATCCAGCGATTGCCGTTCAGCGTCGAGCCAGGCTCGATCGCGTATTTCGCCACCGAGCCGTCATTGCAGATGGCGTTCGGATAGGCGCTGAGCGCGATGATCTGCACCGGCTTCGGCGTGAAGGTCTGCCCGTGCTGGATGGTGATGGGCGGCAGCGAGCATACGCCCGAACTCTGCGCCGCCGCCTGCCCACCCGACATCATCGCCATTCCCACGCCAAGGCCGGCGGTCGCTCCGAGGACCGCCCAATGTCGCAAGCTGAAAGAATGCACGTCCGTGCTCCAATTCCATTAGGGAACTAGAACATTATTTTCAAAATGACGGAACCGGTAAATCGAAGGCGAAACACTCACGCCGACACAATCAAAACGGCGATCGGCAGATCGGCGAACAATGACGCCGCTTGCAGCGCATCGCTCGCGTCGTGCCGACGGCCGGTCAATACGTCCGTCCAGGCACCCCCACCGGACGCGATCGAGGTGCCGCGCCAATCCGGGGCCGCTTCCCGCCGGCCGGGGAAGCGTGCCGCCGCCGCCAGCATCGCCTGGTCGCCGTCGCGCCGATGAAACGCGACGATCTGATCCGCCCCCTCGCCGTCTGCCGTCAGCGGCTCGTAAGTACCGTCATCGAACAGCGCCGGGCGCTCGCGGCGTAGACCGAGCAGCGTCGCGATGAGCGCCAGCTTGATACTGCCATCCTGCCACTCGGTGAGCAGCCGGCGCATGATGCCGGCACGGTCGCGCGCAAGGTCCGCGGAGATGCTGTCCAGGAGCCGCATGCGCGCCGGGTAATCGACCGGGCGCCGATTATCCGGATCAACCAGGCTGAGATCCCAGAGCTCGGCGCCCTGATAGATGTCGGGCATGCCGGGCAAGGTGAGCTTGAGCGCCGTCTGCATCAGGCTGTTGAGCACGCCGAGCCGCGCAACCCGCTCCTGGAACGGCAGGAAGACGTCGAGGAACGCGCTCGACCGATCAGGGTCCAGCGCATCCTGCACGAAGCCGAGCATCGCATCCTCGTAGGCGGTGTCAGGCGCCGCCCAGCTCGAGCGGATTTTCGCCTCGCGCATGGATTTCGTCATCGCCGCCTTCAGACGCTCTGCAAACACGCCGAGCGCATCAGCGTCCGGCGTGCCGCGCCCGGTCAACTCGGCAGGCCAGGTGCCCAGCAGCAACTGGTAGAAGAGATATTCGTCATTGCGATCCGGCGGCGCGGTGCCTTCCACATCACCGCGGCGCGCCCGCAGAATACGGCTCCAGCTCTGCACCTGCCGCGTCCATTCCTCCGGCAGCTCGGAAAGTGCCGCCAGGCGGGCGCGCGTATCCTCGCCGCGCTTGGTGTCGTGCGTCGACGTGCCGAGCATCGCGTGTGGCGAATATTTCGCCCGCGCCGCATTCGTACGGTGGAAGGACGGCAGATTAACGCCGAACTGATCGGGATGGCCGCCGACCTCGTTCAGCGCGACGAACCGATTGTAGCGATAGAACGCGGTGTCCTCGAGCCCTTTCGCCATCACCGGGCCGCTATATTGCTGCATCTTCATCGCCGCCCGAAGCACTGTATGCCGGCTGAACCCGCTGCGCGGCTCCGCGACGAGGCGGCCGGAGAGCAGCCCGTCCAGGAAGTCGAACACGCTCGGGTCGAGCTCGCCCTGGTTGCGCCGCGCCTGCGCCATCGCCCAGGCGAGATCGCGCCTGTCGGCGTCGGTGGGCGTGCCCTCGGTATCGATATAGGTGCGGTAGACGGGAAAGCAGGCGACGATTTCGCGGATCGCGCGGTGCAGGATGTTGCGGGTGAAATCGGCGGTTTTCGGGTTCTGCCTGGCGACGCGTCCGGCATCGCGCGCGAGCACGGCGAGCTCGCTCGCCATCTCGTTCTCCATGATGCGGATCTTGCAGTCTCGCACGATCTCGGGGAATGGCGTGCGCTCGCCGGCGAACTCCTCGTAGAAGCCGGTGAAAGGTGCCTCGCCCGCTGGATCGACGAGCAGGCCGAGCACCAGATTGGCGAATTCGTATCCCGTCGTCCCTTCCACCGGCCAGTCCTCGCGGAGCGATTCATGGCCGGCGAGAATCTTCTCGACGTAGAGCGGGAAATGCCGCCCGGGATCCCCTGGCAAGGCGGCGCGGCGAAGCTGCTCCAAATAGGCTTTCGGGTCGAGCAGCCCGTCGACATGATCGATGCGCAGGCCATCCAGCGTGCCGTCGCGCATCAGTCGGAACACCAGTCGGTGCGCATGCTCGAACACTTCAGGCAATTCCATGCGGAAGCCGGCGAGATCGTTGATGTTGAAGAAACGGCGATAGTTGATGTCATCGCCCGCCACGCGGAAATGCGCGACCCGCCAGGACTGGTCCTGGATCAGCGCGTCGAGCTCGCGCATCGTTTCGAGCCGGCCCTTCTCGCCGTTGAGCGCGGCCACGCGCGCCTCGACCGCCTGTCCCACCTCGTCATTGCCGCGCGCCGCCTCGGCCAGCATGCGCTTGAGCTCGGCCGCCCGGCGCGCGACCTGCGGCCGCCATTCGGGCAGACCGGCAAAGGCATCGCCGAGCCGCTCCAGGGCGGGATGCGCATCGCCGAGGATGCGGCCGTAATGCAGCGGGCAGATCGGCAGCTTGTGCGAAGCATAGGCCCAGACCGCGAAGCCGCCTTCCTCCCGGTCGAATTTCAACACGAGGTCGCCGGCCTCCAGCACGACGCCGTATTGATCGCCGAGAAATGGCACGAGCAGCTTGCCGTGCAGGTAGCGCCGGTCCGGATCCCAATCGATGTCGAACCAGCCCGCATAGGGAGAGTCCTGCCCCCATTCCAGCACGTCGAGCCAGAGCGGATTGTCGGAGCCGCCGACCCCCATATGGTCGGCACGAAATCCAGGATCTGCAGCAGCCCGTTCTCGCGAAAGGCCTCGCACATGCGCGCGAAATCCGCAGCACTGCCGAGCTCGGGATTGAGCGCGTCATGATCGACAATATCGTAGCCGTGCGAGCTCCCCGGCCGCGCCTTCAGATAGGGCGAGGCGTACACATGGCTGATGCCGAGGCGCGCAAGGTAGCCGGCCAACGCAGTTGCCTGCGCGAAGCCGAACTCCTTGAAGAATTGCAGCCGATAGGTGGCGCGCGGGATCATCACGACGCCTTTTCGAGAGCGAACAGGAGAAGCGAGCGGGCGGTGACGTCATAGCCGTCGCCGGTCGCGAAGCTCCCCTTCACCTCGTCCGTCGGCAGATTGGTGTCGATCAGCAGCGACCAGTGATCCGCCTCGGCGGTTTCCGGCAGGGTGAAGCGGACGAGATCGTGATGCGCGTTGAACACCAGCAGCACGGTGGATTCCTCGCCGCGGCGACGAAGCCCGGTCGGCTGCGCACGACCATCGATCAGCATGCCGAAACAATGCATCGTCTCGTCGCCCCAGTCACCTTGCTGCATCTCCGCGCCATTGGCGTTGATCCAGGCGAGATCCTTCACGCCCAGCTCCTCGTTGAAGTCGCCGGTGAGGAAGCGGGTGCGGCGGAGCACCGGGTATTTGTGGCGCAGCCCGGTCAGGCGGCGGACGAAATTGGTGAGCGCTGCGCCTTTCTCCCCGATCTCCCAGTTGAGCCAGCTGATCTCGCTGTCCTGGCAATAGGCGTTGTTGTTGCCTTCCTGCGTGCGGGCGAACTCGTCGCCGGCGAGCAGCATCGGCGTGCCCTGGGAAAGCAGCAGCGTGGCGAGCAGGTTGCGCATCTGGCGCTCGCGGAGCTCCACGATTTCCGGATCGTCGGCCGGCCCTTCGACGCCGCAATTCCACGAGCGATTGTCGGAGCTGCCGTCCTTGTTGTCTTCGCCGTTCGCCTCGTTGTGCCGCTCGTTATAGGTGACGAGATCGTTCAGCGTGAAGCCGTCATGCGCGGTGATGAAGTTCACGCAGGCCCAGGGCTTGCGGCCCAGCTTGTTGAACTCGTCACCGGAGGCGCAGAGCCGCGGCGCCAGCGCGCTCACCGGCGCCTCACCTTTCCAGAAATCCCTTGCGATGTCGCGAAACTTGTCGTTCCACTCGCCCCAGCCGGGCGGGAACTCGCCAACCTGATAGCCGCCCGGACCGCAATCCCAAGGTTCGGCGATCAGCTTCACGGTGCCGAGCACCGGGTCCTGCGAGCACGCCTTGAGAAATCCGCTCTGATTGTCGAACCCGTTCGGCTCGCGCGCGAGAATGGTGCCGAGGTCGAAGCGGAACCCGTCGACATGCATCTCCTGGACCCAGTAGCGCAGGCTGTCGGTGACAAGCTGGATCACCCGGCGGTGCGACAGGTTGACCGTGTTCCCGGTGCCGGTATCGTTGATGTAGTAGCGGTTCTGATCGGGCAGCAGCCGATAATAGTTCGCGTTGTCGATGCCCTTGAACGACAGCGTCGGCCCGCGCTCATTGCCCTCGGCGGTGTGGTTGTAGACGACGTCGAGGATCACCTCGAGCCCGGCGTCATGGAACCGCGCCACCATCTCCTTGAACTCGCGCAGGCTGTTCGCGACATCCGAGGCATAGCGCGGATCGGGGGCGAAGAAGCCGATCGAATTGTAGCCCCAGTAATTTGTCAGACCCTTTTCGAGAAGCTGGCTGTCATTGATGAAAGTGTGGATCGGCAGAAGCTCGATGGAGGTGATGCCGAGCGAGCGCACATAGTCGATCACCTCCTTCACGCCGAGCCCGGCATAGGTGCCGCGGAGCTTCTCGGGCACGGAAGGGTGGCGCTTGGTGAAGCCACGCACATGGGTCTCGTAGGCGATCATATGGGTCCATGGCACGCGCACGCGGCCGGGCTCGCCCTTCCAGTCGAAATCAGGATCGATGATGACGGATTTCGGCATGAACTTGGCGCTGTCGCGCTCGTCGAAGGTGAGATCGTCCATCGACTCCATCTGATAGCCGAACACCGCCGGGTCCCAACGGAGCTCTCCGGTATGCGCGCGGGCGTACGGGTCGAGCAGCAGCTTGTTCGGGTTGAACCGATGCCCCGCCTCGGGCTCGTACGCGCCGTGCACGCGGTAGCCATAGACCTGGCCGGGCCCGAGATCGGGTACGTAGCCGTGCCAGATCTCGTCAGTGTATTCCGGCAGCTCGATGCGATCCTGCTCGGTCCGTCCGCTCTGATCGAACAGGCAGAGCTCGACCTTCGTCGCGTTGGCGGAAAACAGCGCAAAGTTCACGCCTTTGCCATCCCACGTCGCGCCCAGCGGATGCGGAAGCCCTTCCCGCATCCGGCCCGTCTTGATCTCCGCCATGCTCACCCCCGAAAAGCAATCCGGGCGATATGCCGGATTGACGTCGCATCAACGGGGTGATGTTGGTCGGGTTCGTTGATGGAACGAAAGCGCGTCGGTTTTCGCGCGCGACTGTGGCGACAGGCCGAGACGGCCAAGGCCGGGCAGCTTGAGCGCGGGATAACGCAGGTCGAACCCCACCACGAGGCCGAGCAGATTGACCTCGAGCCCCTCGCGCCAGCCGAGCGTCAGCCCGGCATACCCCCCGAGCATGAGCCGCAGCCCGGACCGGGTCCGGCGGATCCAGCGCCCGTCATACGGATAATCCTTGCCGATCGCATGCGGCGGCAGGACGGCGTCGAGGCCGGGCACCGCGTCGATGATGGCGGTGACGAAACTGTTGGAATTCGGCCCGGGCCAGGCGCGGTAGTCGCCTTGCGTGCGGTGCGCATACCCGGCGATCGCCTTGCGGACATCCGGGATCAGCCGCGCTGCCGCGGCGCCATCGGCGGCGAAAACCAGTTGCGGCAAATGCCCGAACCACCGCCCGTCCGGCTCGAACCCGTTCAGCCGGATCGGATCGCCCCAGGCGGTGTAGTCGTAACGGGTGAACCCCATGGCGGCTTCCTCGCGGAAAACGATCCAGCAATGGCAGGCAAAGATGCCGCGCCATTGCACGGTGCGAGCGGCGAGGATGCGGATCGTGGCGCCCGGCCCGGTCGGCAGCAACCCGGCGCTCGATCGATCGGCATGCCGCCACGCCATGCCGATCCCGCGTCGGCGATAAAGCAACGCGGAGATCGCAAGCGGCAGCACCACACAGACAAATGCCGCGATGGCGAAGATCATCGCGGCAGACATGCCGGCGATTGGCTCGCCCGCGGAACCGGCCGGCGGTGCGACCCGCCGGCCGGGCGCGTCAATTCGGCGAGCCGGTCACCTTGCGATCGACGTAATTGCCGGCCCGGCTGGCGGCATTGCCGGTCGCGACGCCGGCATTGCTGACCGCCTGCCCGGTCGCGGTCCCGGCGCTGTCCAGCGCCATTCCCGCCCTCGTCGCGGGCTTGTCGCTCTCGCATCCGGCCAGTCCGGCCAGGCAAACCAGCCCGACGAGCGCATATCCCCGAAACCGCATGATCTTTCCCTCTTTTGCGTCCCTGATTTGGCTTAACAATCAACTTGCCGGGAGGTTTCACCGACCAGGTCACGGAGGCAGAGGCGGCGGAGTGCGATATGGCCGGAATGCGCGATCCATAGGGTCTCTGTCGCCCGCCAAATGAGTAAAACCCCGATCTGAAAATCTTGATCGCCAGCTACTCGTCGTACGAGAGGCTCGTCCGCGGAAATCTATATGAACGCCAGGTTCATTGCGCTCCTTCATGAAGAAGCCGGTGTGGGAGTTGTTTTTGGGCGTCGTACAAAAAGCCGGAAATCGCCTGATCGGTTCCTTGTGAAAGCCAACCCAGCTAAAACACCGCAGCGCGCTTCGACCGCGTGCGACCAAAG
The DNA here is from genome assembly GCA_965276665.1 of Acetobacteraceae bacterium. Classification (GTDB taxonomy): domain Bacteria; phylum Pseudomonadota; class Alphaproteobacteria; order Acetobacterales; family Acetobacteraceae; genus CAWGJC01. The sequence goes on along the minus strand of OZ255620.1, from coordinate 4,395,477 downwards.
CTACAAAGCATAAGGCGGCAACTCGCGGCGCAGCAGGCCGAAAATCGCGGTGTCCCATCGCGCTTCCCCGATCCGGACCGAAGAGCGGCGCACCCCCTCCTCGACAAAGCCGAGCGCCCGATAGGTCCGGATGGCGGCCTCGTTGAAGGTATAGACGTTGAGCTCGAGCCGCTCGATGCCGGTCTCCGCGAACACGCGCGCGACCACCGAGGCCAGGAACGGCTCGGCGAGGCGGCGCCCCCGGAATGCGGGGCTGATCGCCACCCGGCTCAACCGGGCCACGCCGTGCCGCCAATCGAACGGCACCTGCACATGGCCGGCCAGCGCGCCATCCTCTACGCCGCTCAGCAGCCAGCGCGCCGACGGGTCGCCCTCCGCTTCCTGCCGCATCGCCACGAGCTGGGCGCGATCGAGCGGGAAGCGCATGTCGGGGCCACCCCATTGCACGAGGGCCGCCTCGTCCGGGAACCAGCCGAGAAGCGCAGCCTCATCCGCCGCGGTAAAGGCACGGAGCTCCATGGCGAACCCTGGGCGCGAACCTGCGCGCGCGCTCTGGTCAGCGCAGGCCGAAGCCGAGCGCCTGCAGCGTGTCGCGCAGCCGGTCGCGGCCACGGAGGGCGGCCACGTCCTTCACACGCTCGATCGACTGAGTCGTCCAGTCGGCCGGCCGCATGCGCTGCTCCGCCTGGAAGCCGCGCATCGTCGCGTCGTAGCGGGCGACCGCCTCATGGGCGAGCTCGGGCTGATACCGCTCCCGATGCAGCACCACCGGCTGCGGCAGGCGCGGCTTCACGCCGCTGCCGGACTGCGGATCGGGCCAGCCGATCGCCATGCCGAACACGGCGAAGCACTTCGGCGGCAGGCCGAGCGCCGCCGCCACCTCCCTCGGATGGTTGCGCATCGCACCGACATAGACGCCGCCGAGACCGATCGACTGCGCGGCGATCAGCGCGGTCTGCGCCGCCAGCGCGGCATCCACCACGCCGACGAGGAACGGCTCGAGAAAATCAAGCGCGCCCGGCGGCGTACCGGCCCGCGCCCCGATCGCCTCCAGCCGTGCAAGATCGGCGAGCCAAACCAGCAGCAGCGGCGCATCGCGGATGAATTGCTGGTCTCCCGCCAGGGTCGCGAGAGCGGATTTATGCGCGGGCTCCTGCACCGCGACGACGCTCCAGAATTGCAGGTTCGACGAGGTGGAAGCGGATTGCGCAGCCGCCACGAGCAATTCGAGCGTGCCCTCCGGCAAGAGTTTCGGCAGAAAGCTTCGCTCGGAGCGATGGCCGAGGATCGTCTCGATCACCGCGTTCCAATGCGCGGGCGGCTCCATGCCGTCCTCGCGATTGCGCCGGCGCAGCAGCGCGTGCGGGCCGGCGCCTTCGTTGACGGTGTCCATCGGCTCAGGCCGCCGGAACCGGACGGGCGCGCTGGTTGTAGAGCAGCTTGGCACGCCGCTCCTGCTCCTGCGCCGACAGGGTGGCGGGATCGGTCGACAGATCTTTGCCAACCGCCAGGCCCCGCTGCACCGCCGGGCGCGTGCTCAACTCATCGAACCAGCGGGCGAAATACGGAAACTCGCCGATGTCCTGCCCCTGCATCTGCCAGTTCACTGTCCAGGGATAGGCGATCATGTCGGCGATCGTATACGTCTCGCCGGCCAGGTATTTCCGGTCATGGAGGCGGTTGTTCAGCACGCCATAAAGCCGGTTCGCCTCGTCGGTGAAGCGCCGCACCGCATAGGATTGATCGCCCTGCTTGTCGCCGAGCCGGCGGAAATGCCCGCATTCTCCGAGCTTCGGACCCTGATTGGCCATTTGCCAAATCACCCACTGCATGACCTCGTATTTCAGGTGGAGGTCCTGCGGCCAGTACTTCCCGGCCTTCTCGGCCAGGTAGAACATGATCGCGCCCGACTCGAAGACGGTGATCGGCGCGCCGCCACCGGTGGGCGCATGATCGACCATCACCGGCATGCGATGATTCGGGTTCATCTTGAGGAACCCGTCGCCGAACTGATCGCCGCGGCCGATATCGCATGGCACGATGTTATAGTCGATCCCGAGTTCCTCGAGCAGGATCGTGACCTTCTTGCCATTGGGCGTGGGCCAGTAATGCAGGTCGATCATAATGGCTCTCCGGTCGCCAAACCGCGGCACGAGCCGCCGCGCTCGGGGGCATCACAGGCAATCCGGCGGGGAAACACAACCTTCGGGATAGGAAGGCCGGGGCGCCGCCCCTGGACCCCGCTGGGGCCGGGAGGCCCCAGACCCGTTTGGCGCTCCGCGCGAAGCGCCGTAGCGGGCCAGGCCTTTCGGTCCAGCGGGGGCAACGCTCCGGGTCTACCCGTCAGTCAGCAGCCTCGACTTCATCCTCCTCGGGCGAGCCGATCATCAACGTACCGGCGACCAGCCCGGCCTGCTCGCGGATGCGGCGCTCGATCGCTTCGGCGATCTCCGGATGGTCGCGGAGAAATTGCTTGGCGTTCTCCCGCCCCTGGCCGATGCGCTGGCTGTCATGGCTGAACCAGGCGCCGGATTTCTCGACGATTCCGGCCTTCACGCCGAGATCGATCAGCTCTCCGACCTTGCTGATCCCCTCCCCATACATGATGTCAAACTCGACCTCACGGAATGGCGGGGCCATTTTGTTCTTCACCACCTTCACCCGCGTCTGGTTGCCGATCACGTTCTCGCGGTCCTTGATCGCGCCGATGCGGCGGATGTCGAGCCGGACGGAGGCATAGAATTTTAGCGCATTGCCGCCGGTCGTGGTCTCGGGGTTGCCGAACATCACGCCGATCTTCAACCGGATCTGGTTGAGGAAGATCAGCATCGTGTTGCTGCGCGAGACGCTGCCGGTGATCTTGCGGAGCGCCTGGCTCATCAGCCGCGCATGCAGGCCGACATGAGTGTCCCCCATCTCGCCTTCGAGCTCAGCGCGCGGCACCAGCGCGGCGACGCTGTCTACCACCAGCACGTCGATCGCGCCGGACCGCACCAGCGTGTCCGCGATCTCGAGCGCCTGCTCGCCGGCATCCGGCTGGCTGATCAAAAGATTGTCGACATCGACGCCGAGCTTGCGCGCATAGCCGGGGTCGAGCGCGTGCTCCGCATCGAGGAACGCGCAGGTGCCGCCGCGCTTCTGCGCCTGTGCGATGGCGTGCAACGCAAGCGTGGTCTTGCCCGAACTTTCCGGCCCATAAATCTCGAGGATTCGGCCCTTCGGCAGACCGCCTATGCCCAGCGCGAGATCAAGGCCGATCGAGCCGGAGGAGATCACCTCCACCGCCTCGTCGCCGGCGCGCGCGCCCATGCGCATGATCGATCCCTTGCCGAAAGCCCGCTCGATCTGCCCGAGCGCGGCATCCAGCGCCTTGTTCTTGTCCATATGCGGTTCCTCTCGCGGCCCGGATTCGCCGACATAGGCCTAACCGACTGTCCCACAGCGCGGAGAAGCCCCGCAACCGGCAACACGCGCTTGTCAGTCTGCCGCACTCCTATGGAACAACTCCGCGGGCTGAGCAAGAACATTTTGCGAACATCACCCTCTCGAAGGTGCCGGCGCCTCAGGCCGCACGGCGTTGGCCGAGACGCCAGACATAGGCGATGATCTCGGCGACCGCCTTGAAATGCTCGGCCGGAATCTCGCCGTCGACCGGCACCGCGTAGAGCGCACGCGCCAGCGGCGGATTGGGAAAAAGCGGCACGCCGCTCGCGCGCGCGAGCTCGCGGATGCGGGCCGCCACCTCGTCGACGCCCTTCGCCACCACCTTGGGTGCGGCGCTCGAATTGCGGTCATAGGCGAGCGCGATCGCGTAATGGGTCGGGTTGGTGACCACCACGGTCGCTTTCGGCACCGCCGCCATCATCCGCTTGCGTGATTTCATCATTCGCAACTGCCTCAGCCGGGCCTTGATGTGGGGGTCGCCGTCCTGCTCCTTGCGTTCCTGCTTGACGTCCTCGCGGCTCATGCGGTGCCGCTTCGAATAGCGCAGCCGAACCCAGAGATAGTCGAGTCCAGCGAGCACCGCCTGCACGGCGATCAGCATCATCACCAGATGCAGGATGCTGCGGGTCGCCTGGTCGAGCATCGCCTCGGTACGCCACATCATCATCTTCCGCAGCAGCGGCAGCGCATCGGCGAGGCTGCGATAGACGATCAACGACAGCAGCCCGATCTTGAGGACGGACTTGCCCGCCTCAACCAGATTGTCGAGCCCGATCACCCGCTTCAACCCCTGCCGCGGATCGAGCCGCGAGAGATCGGGCAGCAGCGCGCTGCTGCGCATGCCGAAGCCGCTCTGCAGCAGCACCGCGCCCACGCCGCCCACCACGACCGCGAGCGCGATGGGACCGACCAGCATCAGCATCGAGGGCAGCAGGAAGCCGAGCGCGCCGGGCACCAGCCCGTCGCCCTGCCACTGACCGGCATGTTCCACCACCGCGGCGAGGTGGCGGGCGAGCTCGTGCGTCGCCGACGGCACCACCATGTCGAGCACCAGCGCCGCCGCGCCCAACCCGGCGAGCGAGGCCAGATCGCGCGAGAGCGGGATGTCGCCTGCTTCCCGCGCCTGCGCGAGGTGATGCGCGGTTGCAGCTTCCGTCCGGTCTTCCTGGTCGCCGTCCCCCGCCATCGGTTACAACCCCGGCAGCATGGAAAGTGCGCTCCGCGCCGCCTCGCTCCAGCTATCCAGCATGCCGACGCCGATCGCCGCGAGCAGCGCAAGGCCGCCGAGGATCTGCGCCGGCTGCGCCACCGAATAAACCTGCACGTGCGGCACCATCCGCGCGATCAACCCGCAAGCGACCTGCCAGAGCATGCTCGCGAACACGAATGGCGAGGCGAGTCTCAGCGCAAGACCGAAGGAATGGGCCACCGCCGCGACGACGGTCGCCGCGGTGTCGCCCGACGGCAGGATGACGCCCGGCTTCAGCACGTCGTAGCTGTTGGCGAGCGCCGAGAGCGGGAGCGCATAAAGGCCGCCGCCCAGCAGGATCACCGGCGCCACCAGCCCGAACAGCCGGGAGACCGCGGTGCCTTCCGCGCCGAAGGTCGCATCCGGCTGCAAAACGTTCGACAGCCCGATCATGTAGGAGATCACCTGCCCGGCGATCGGCAGGGAGAGCGCCACCAGCCGCGCGAGCCAGCCCAGGAACAGGCCGGCGAGCAGCTCCGCCGCGACCATGCCGGCGGCGGCCCAGACGTCCTGCGGCGCGCTCGGCAGCAAGGGCTGCACGAGCGGCAGGAGCAGGATGGTGATGGCGAGCGCGAGGCCGGCGCGCAGCATCGCCGGCGGTTCCGCCTCGCCGAGCCCGGGCATCAGCATCACCGCCGCCCCCACGCGCGCCAGCACGAGACCGAAGCCGAAGGCCCAGACCGGCAGCGCCGCGAGGAATTGCGCATCCGCGCCGCTCATCGGCGGCTCACGAGCCGCCAATGGCGACCAGGCGGTCGAACAGATGGGTCGAGAAATCCGACAGGGCGCCGAACATGAAGGCGCCGAGCAGCGCGATCGTGCCGCAGACCGCGATCACCTTGGGCACGAAGAGCAGCGATTGCTCTGTGATCTGCGTCACCGCCTGCACGAGCGAGATGACGAGGCCTACCACGAGCGCCACCATCAGCGGCGGCCCGCCCAGTTTCAGCATGACGAGCAGCATCTCGTGCAGCGTCGTCGCCACGTCTCCGGTCTGCATCTCTACCTCCGCCATTTTGGCGCCGTTGCGTCAATCTTTTGCGCGATCCATGTCAGATGGACATGCGCATGATCTCCTGGTACGCCTGCACCACCCGGTCGCGCACCGCGGTCGTCGTCTGCAAGGCGAGCTGCGCCTGCGAGACCGCGGTGACGACATCGGTGAGATTGCCGCCGCCGGAGAGCGCCTGCATCGACTGCGCGTCCGCATTGTGTCCGGCATCGACCACGCCCTGCATCGCGCGCTGCAGCAAATTGCCGAAACCGCCGGCATCGCCTGCGGATCCCGCAGCCGCGCCGCTGTCGACGAGCCCGTAGGCGTTCGCCGCCGAGGAGGGGCTTACTCCGGCAGGGGTGATGGTGAGCGTCGGGGTGGTGGTCATTTCAGCATCTCGATGGTGCGCGTCAGCATGCCGCGAGTGACCTGCATGACGTTCAGATTGGCGCTGTAGGAACGCTCCGCCTCGCGCATGTCCATGAGTTCGGTGAAGCTGTTGACGTTCGGCGTCTTCACATACCCGTCCGCATTTGCGGCGGGATGCGACGGGTCGTATTTCAGCGGCAGGTCGCTCTGGTCGCGGTCGATCGATTTCACCTGCACGGTGCTCTCGCCGAGTGCCGCGTCCATGCGGTTCTCGAAGGTGATCGTCTTGCGCCGATAAGCGTCCGCACCGGGAGTGGAGCCGGTGGTGTCGGCATTGGCGAGATTTTCCGCGATGACGCGCAGCCGCGTGCTCTGCGCCTCCATGCCGCGAGCGGAAATCGCCAGGGCCTGCGTGACGTCCATGCCGGTCAGCCTTTCCCGAGTGCTGTGCTGAACATGCCGAGATAGGTGTGGTACAGGTTGAGGGTGAATTCATGCAGGTTGTCGGTCTCGGCAACCTTGGTGAGCTCGTCCTGCAGCGACACCGCATTGCCGTCCGGCGCGCGGGCATCGGGGCGGCGGCTGGTATCGAGCATGGCAGCATTCGGAGAAATCGTGCCGGCCATGTGGCCGGGCTCGGTCTGCGCCGGAGCAGAGGCGACCGCGAAACTCGCCTGCATGAGAGATTGCGCGAACGGCGCGAGGTCGCGCGGCTGATAGCCCGGCGTATTGGCGTTCGCCACGTTCTGCGCGAGCACCTGCTGGCGCTGATCCGACCAGGCCAGGCGGCGCTCGGCGAGACGGAACAGCCCGATATCGCTGATGTCCATGCCCGGCAGGATATGCCGCGTGACTTTCCAGAAGGTTAACGCGCGGAATGCGCCGCGCCGGCTTGATCGCAAGCTTTGGTTAACCATCCGCGTGCTTGATACGCGGGATGACACCGCCATCCTTCCCCGACGATACCGCTTCCCGGCTCGCCGCCCTGCGCGCGTCCGCGGCCGGGCTTGTCGGCGCGCTCGCCGCCGCGACGGCGCTGGCCGAATCCCGCAGGCGGCTCGATCTCGCGGGGCTCGACAATGAGATCGGCCGGCTCTGCGCCTATGCGCTCGACCTGCCGGCGGAATCGGGCCGCCTCTTCCGCCCCGAACTGATCGCGCTCGCCGAGCGCCTCGAGGCGCTCGGGCGCGCGCTCCGCCCACCGGCCTGAACGGCCGGCTCCCCTCATCAACGGCAAAAGGCCGCTCCGATGATCCAGACGATCACCCCCTTCCTCACCGGCATCGCCGCTCTCGCCGCGGTGCTCGCCATCGTCGTGCTCGGCGGCCGGGCGGTCCGGCTCGCCGGCTGGCGTCCGGGGGTCGGGCCCGCACGCCGGCTCCGCCTTGTCGAGGCAATCGCGGTCGATCAGCGGCGGCGCCTGCATCTGCTGAGCTGCGACGGGCGGGAAGTGCTGGTGATGACCGGCGGGCCGGCGGACGTCACCCTCGGCTGGCTGCCGGACGGACAGTCCGTCCTGCCGGGAGCCGGCCGATGACCGCGCGCCGCCTCGCCCTCCTCGCGGTGATCGCCGCCGGATGTTTCGCGTTGCCGGCGCTCGCCCAAGCACAGGCCGTGAGCATCGATCTCGGTCAGGCGGGGCAGGCGGGCGTCACCAGCCGGCTGGTGCAGCTCACCGCGCTGATCACCGGGCTTTCGCTCGCACCGAGCCTGCTCGTGATGGTGACCGCCTTCACACGCATCATCATTGTGCTGTCCCTGCTGCGCTCGGCGATCGGCGCGCAGGGCACACCGCCGAACATGGTGCTGATCGGCCTGGCGCTGTTCCTCACCTTCCACGTCATGCAGCCGGTGATGCAGCAGGCCTGGGACACCGGGCTGCTGCCGATGAGCCAGGGCAAGGTCGGCGAGATCGACGGGCTGCAGGCGGCCGCCGAGCCGTTCCGCCGCTTCATGGCGGTGAACGTGCGCGGTTCCGACCTGCAGCTCTTCCTCAACATCGCCAAGCTCGACGAACCGACGACGCCTGCGCAGGCGCCGTGGCGGGCGCTGGTGCCGGCCTTCATGGTGGGCGAGCTGCGCCGGGCGTTCGAGATGGGGTTCCTGCTCTATTTGCCGTTCCTGGTGATCGACATGGTGGTGTCGAGCGTTCTGATGTCGCTTGGCATGATGATGCTGCCGCCGAGCGCCGTCTCGCTGCCGTTCAAGCTCATTTTCTTCGTGCTGATCGATGGCTGGCGGCTGGTCTCCGGCAGCCTGGTGCAGAGCTTCGTGCCCAGCTAGAGCATTTTCACCTTCGGTGGAGTCGGTGCCGGCCCTCGCCCCACCCGGCCCTCAGAGAAAGTATACTACCGATGGGGGCCGGGTGGGGGCGAGGGCCGGCACCGACTTAAGTTAAATACTCTTAATTCGAAATACTCTAGTACGCGGAGGCAGTCGCGCCCCGGCGATGACCGGGGCGCGGTGCCAATCCGCGCGGCTCAGCGCGGCAGATGCCGCGCGATATAGGGCGGCAGGTTGAAGGCGCCGGCTTGAATCTCGGGTGTCCAGTACTGGGTGGTGCCGAGAATGCCGGCCGCCTCGGCACGCTGGCGGATCTCGGCGGGGGCGAGCGAGCCGAATCCGGCCGTCTTGGCCGCCACGCCGAGCGTCATGAAGCCGCCGACATAGGTCGGCACCGCAGCGACATAAGCGCCCACATGCGGGAAGAACAGGCGCCGCCGCGCGCTCGTCTCGCGCAGCTCGTCGGCCTGCATGAACGGCACGCCGCACTGGTTCACGATCAGGCCGCGCGCACTGAGCAGCCGTGCCGCATTCTCGTAGAACTCGTCGGTGAACAACACTTCGCCGACACCGATCGGATCGGTGCTGTCGACGATGATCACGTCGAAGGCGGCATCCGCGCCGCGACGCACGTAGTCGATGCCGTCGCCGACGATGATCTCGGCGCGCTGGTCGGTCCAGGCATTGCCGGCGATGCCGGGCATGAACTCGCGCGCCAACCGGATCACCTCGCCGTCGATCTCGACCATGACCGCATGCTCGACCGAGCGGTGCTGCAGCACGCGCTTCAGCACGCCGCCATCGCCGGCGCCGATGATCAGCACGCGCTTCGCCGCGCCATGCGCGAGCAGCGGCACATGCGCCAGCATCTCCTGATAGACGAATTCGTCGCCCTCGGTGATCTGGATGACACCGTCGAGCACCATCACGCGGCCATGCGTGGTGCTCTCGAACACCGCTATGTCCTGAAAATCGCTGCGCACGCGGGCGAGCTCGCGCGCCACGCGAAAGCGCTGGCCCCAATCGGGATAGAGGGTCTCGTTGATCCAGCTATCGGTCGGCATCGTCGTTCAATACCCCACACAGAGAAGCGGCCCGGGAGAGTGCCCGGGCCGCCAGACGCCGCAAAGCGACATCCTTGTTGCGGAAACAATCCGCGTCGGAGGTTAGCCGACCCGGCCGCGCCGCTGCTCGTCTATCTCCACGCGATCGGGCAAGAACGCGTCTTCGATCACCGGTATCGAATCACGCGGATCGCAGGCGCCGCACATGAAGATGTCGATCGCCGCGAAATCCCGCTCCGGCCAGGTGTGGATCGAGATATGGCTCTCCGCCAGCACAACCACGCCGGACACGCCGCCATTCGGCGTGAAATGGTGGAAATGGCTGTGCAGGATCGTCGCACCCGCCCGTTCCGCCGCCTCGCGCAGCGCAACGTCTATGTGTGCGGGATCATCGAGGTTAGAGGCCCCCCAGAGATCGACCAGAAGGTGCGTGCCTGCAAACCGCATGCCGTCCTTCTCGACGAAATAGTCCTTCCGCTCATCGAATGCGGTTGCGTCCGTCTGGTTCTCGCTCGGGATCACCGAGACCATCCCCAGTTGAGCAAGTGCGTTCATCACGTACCCCCAAACCAGCAGATGGCCGGTAGGGCAGAAGTGCCCCCTTTGGCCAAGGCGCGGCAGATAGGGCCTGGGGGGTCCGGGTGCAAGGGAAAACTCGGACTCCGGCGCAATTCCTCACACCCTGTTGCGCCGCGAAAATCAGCGCGTGTTCATCGCCTGCAGGCTGGCCGGAATGTCGCGGGCGGCGCTCGTTTCGGCAGCCGAGCGCGGCAGGTCGGCGATCGAGCGGACCGGATCGGCGGTGAACAGCCTGAACATGGGGGCTAGTTTGCCTCCCTGCATACGCGCGCTGTCCTGCTGGCGAAGCGCGGCGAGCACCGTGGCGTCGCCGGCCTGGGAGGCGGCGCCGGCCAGGCGAAGCACCAGAGCCTGCTGGCTGTCGTCAAGGCTGCCATCTGCCGGCACCCGGCGCGCGACGAGGGAGCGGAGCGCCGCCTCGGCATCCGGCCAGCTCTTCGCCCGCTCGGCGATATCGGCGCGCAGCTCGTCGGCAGCCGGATCGTCGACGGAGGCGAGCGCCGCCACCGCGTCGCCAGGCTTGCCCTCGGCATCCAGGATGCGGGCGTGCAGCACGGCGCGCCGCGTGGCGAGTTCGCTCGGCAACCCCTCCATATCGGAGGCGGTGAGCGCATCGGATGCGGCGACCGGATCGCCGATGCGAAGCTGCATCTCGGAAAGCCGCGCGCCATAGGTGGCACGCGCCTCGCCGGAGGAGGCCTGCATCAGCTTGGCGAGCACCGGCGCGGCGCGGTCCGGCAGATCGAGCGCCGCGAGCTTGTCGGCCAGCAGGGCGGCGAGCCGCACGCCCTCGGCGCCCCCAGGAAGAACATCCACATTGTCGCCGGCGAGCGCCACCAGATCGAGCGGGCTGATCGCGACCGGCTGATCAGGTGACAGCAGCGAGGTGAAGACGTCCGCCATATGCGCGCGAATCGCCTCGCGCTGCTCGGGAAACGCGGCCTCGGTTTCGCGCAGCAGGGCGAGCGCCGGGCGATACTGCGCCGCCTGCGTGCGCAGGGCAGCCGTGCGGAGACGCAGGCGGAACTCGCGATCGCCGCCGCGCCAGGCATAGAACTGGCGTTCCAGCGCATCCGCCGTCGCCGCCGGCGTCGCCTTGCCGGCGGCCAGGCGGAGCTCGGCGGCGTGGCCCGCGGCGCGGGTGCTGTCGAGCTGGTCGCGGCTCTGCGCGAGCGCATCGAACACGATCAAGGCGCCATCCGTGTCGCCCTTGCCGGCGAGGAGCAGGCCGCGGGCGAAAGCAAGCATCGGGTCGTCCGGACGGCTCGCGACGAGGCGCTGCGCGGCCGGCGCGGCCCCGCCGAGCGCCATCGTCTCGGCGGCGAGCGGCAAAAGGCGCGAACGCAGCGCCGCGGGATAGGAAAGGATGAGCGGCATCTCGTTGGCGAACACCGCAGCGGCAGTGGGCGCGTCCTCCTGCAGCTTCGCCGCGCGCACCGCGCGCCAGAGCGCCACCTCGTCACTGCCGGTGAGGGCCGGATCGTCGATCGCGGCGCTTTCGGGCAGGCGATCGGCCAACAGGGCGGCGATCGCCGCGAGGCCGGTGGCGTCGGGATCGGCAGCCTCGCGCGGATCGTCCTCGATGGTGAGCTTGAGCAACGATTGCGCCTCCGCCCCCATGCCGAGCGCGATCATCGCCTGCGCGGCCTGCAGGCGTGGCGCGGCGCGCGACTGCGGCGGCGCATCGGCGGCGCTCAGCACCTGCGCCTGCATGCGGCGGACCAGCGCGGCTTCCGGCATCTGCGGAAAATCGTAGCGCCGCGTCAGCCGCGCCGAATCCGCCGCCGCATCGGCGACGCGCTGCTCGACGGAGAGGTCGAGCGGCGCGCCGTCCACCGCCAGCACGAACTGGCTGGGTTCCGGCCGCAGCGTGATGCGGTCGGAGAGCGGCGCCACCACCACCCCCTGCCAGCTCGGCTCGAGGGTGAATTGCGATGCGCGTCGGCCGACGCCGAATCCCTGGCCTGGCTCGCGCTGCGTGCCGACGAGCAGGTTCAGCCCGGTCTGCGGGTCCGGCACCACGACCACTTGGCCGATCGCGGCGGCGGGCAAACGCAGCGCGCCATTCTCCATCACGGGATCGATCTGCGCGGGCGCCGCGGCCGGCCCGGCGGTGACCTGCCAGCCGCCGGGAACGCGCGCGAGGCGCAGCTCCGCGGGCAACGGGAGCGGCATCGTCAGCAGGGTCGCGGCGGGCAGCAGCTGAATGGTCGCGCCAGCGAACACCGGATCATTGCGGAGCGCGGCGAGGTCGAGCGGTGTCCGTGTGTCGAACACCGCGACCGCCTGACCGCCGCGGCGGAACGCGGCGGCCCCGGTGCCGGTCGCGAGCGGCAGGAAGGCAGCGCTGCCGGCATTTCCAGCCGGCAGCTTGACCGGCCGCGCGGCGAGCGCGACCGGGCCGGAATCGACGGCGGCCGCGGAGAGAGTGGCCGGCGCGATCGCCTCACGGGTCACCGGAGCGACCGGCGCGGACGGCGTGCTCGGTGGGGCCGGCGTGCTGACTGGGGCCGGCGCGGGCGGCATCGCGGCTGGGGCCGGCGCGACGGGTGCGGGAGGCTTAGCCGCAGGCGGCGTCGCGACCGCCTGGGCGGCCACCGGCGCATCCTGAGCGGGCGTCGGTTCGGCCGGCTTCTTCTCGCTCGCAGACGCGTGTGGCGCCTCCCGGGTGGCGACGATCGGCTTGGCCACCGGCTTTGGCTCGTCGGCACGAAGCGTCTGCGGTCGCAGCTGCGGCCGGTCCGGCGACGGCGCCGGACCGAGGACGTCGATGACGATCCGGGTTCCGAGCCGGGCCGGGCGGATCGTGGCGCCCGGGGTCACGTCGATCTCGACTCCGTCATCGAGCCCGACGATGGCGGCGACGTTGCGGGGCGGTGTTCCGGCGGCGGGAATCCGCGCCGGTTCGGCGAAATGCAGCGTTACGCGATCGCCCTCCCGCTTCAGCGCGTACTCGACGCTACGCGGGAATTCGAGCACCACTCGTCCATAGCCGGGATGGCTGCCGGTGCGGAGCTCGGGCACGAGCGGCGACACACCCTCCGCCGCGGCCAGCGATGGCAGGAGAAGGAGTGGCAGCAGGGCGATCGGGGTGAGGCGCATCAGTCGAAGCTCGCGAGCAGGGCGTCGATATCGGATTGGTCCATCGCATTGGCCGGAAGCTGCGGCCCGTTCAGCAGCGACATTTCCGCCGCCGGCTCCGGCATCGCAACCTCTCCGTCTGACTCGCCGAACGCGCGCATGATATGCGCGACCTTGGCGTCGATCGCCTTCAGCGCGGCCACCACCTTGGTGATGCGTTGGCCGGTGATGTCCTGGAAGCTGCACGCCTCGTAGATGCGGGTGGTGGCGTCCTGCAGGCTGGTCGCGGCCTCGCCCTTCAGCTCGGCGCCGACACGGTCGAGCGTCTCGCAAACCTCGAGGATCGAGTCGGTCGCTGCGGCGGTATGCGCCACGATCGCATCGAGCTCATCGGTCGCCGACGGAATGTGGCTCACAGTGATGTCGTCCACCTTGAGCGCGGCGATCTCGGCCTTCGCCGCCGCGATGGTGCGTCCAAGCTCCTCGACTTCGGCGAGCAGCGAGGTTTCGCGGACGGTCAGGTCGCCGCTCATCGTCGCGAGTACCGCGCGGACCACCTCGGCGACCAACGCGGGCTCGGTCTCCGGATAACGGGCGCGCAACTGCGCGAGCCGCTCGATCATGTCGCCGTCAGGCATGTCCGAGCACCTTCTCGATCTTGTCACGCAGCGTCTCGGCATTGAACGGCTTGACGATGTAGTTGGACACGCCCGCCTGCTTCGCCGCGACCACGTTCTCGGTCTTGCTCTCGGCGGTGACCATGATGAACGGCATCGCCTTCAGCCGCGCATCGGCGCGGACCTCCTGCAGCAGCTCGAGCCCGGTCATCGGCGCCATGTTCCAGTCGCTGATGACGAGGCCGAAATTGCCGGCGCGCAGCTTCTGCAGCGCCTCGGCGCCGTCGGTTGCCTCCTCGACATTGTTGAAGTCGATCTGCTTGAGCAGATTGCGGATGATGCGCAGCATCGTCTTGTAGTCATCGACGATCAGCACGTTCAGGGATTTATCGATCGACATGGCTTCTCCTCGAATCCGACGATTTCAACCGCCAGTGGTGATCGCGCCGACGGCGTTCTCCCGCGTCCGCATCTGCGCCAGCTTGGTGGTCGCGTCACGGGCGCGGTCGGGCTGCATCGCGGCCAGGATCGGCGCCGCCTTCGCCTCTTTCATCCGATCCAGCACCTGCAGCAGGACCGGCATGTCGAGATCGTTGAAGATGACCGCGGCGTCGCGCGGCTTCATCGCCTCGTAGAGTTTCACCAGGCCCTGCCAGTTCGCCTCGTCGCGCGCCTTGCGGGCCTGCTCGAGCTGCTCGAGCTTGGCCTGCAGCGCGGAGAGCTCGTCGACGCGGGCGTTGAGCTTCTGCTCCGCCGCCGCCATCACCTGCTCGCGGGTGTCGAGCGATTTCTCGCGGGTATCGAGCTGCGCCCGACGCGCGCGCAGATCCTGCAGCAGCGATTTCTCGCTGTCCGAGACCGGCGTATCGGCGACCGGCGCGCCGGCCTTGCCGTCCATCGGCGCCACCGCCGGATCGGATGCCTGGGCGGGTTTCGCCTCGGAGAGTTTCGGGGCGGCCGTCGCGGGCAGACCGGCCGGCTTCTCGGCGGGCGCGGCTTCGGCCGGCATGACAAGGCCGGTCGGGGGCTGCGGTCCGGCCTCGCCGGTCAGGCCCCAGCGGACGAAATCCACCGTCTTGCAGGTGAGCAGAACCGCCAGGCCGGCGCAGGTGACCGGCAGCAGACGCGGCCTGGGGATGCGGAAGCGGGCCATGATCAACGGGCCAGCTTGAGGGCTTTGAGGAGATCGCGTTCCGCCTGGCTGCGGATGCGCGTCGCCTCTTCCGGGAGCGCCGGCATCGCAGAGGCTGCGGCGAGTGGCGCTGATCCGTGCAGCTCGGGCGCCCGCTCGGCGATGCCGCGGCTGGCGCGCACCAGCGCATCCAACCGGTCCGCCAGCTTCTCGCCCCGCTCCATCAGGAACACCAGATCATCCTTGAGCGCGGTGGCGGTCTCGATCTGGCGCCCGATCTGCCGTCCGGCGCCATCCACCGCGGAACGCAAGCGCTCGATGCCGGCCTCGGCCTGCGTCGTCGCCTTGTTGAAGCCCTGCACCAGCTCGGCCAAAGCGGCCCGGTCGCGCTTCAGCACGCCCAACGCCCGCTCCAGCCGGAGCGCGTGAAACAAGGTCAGCGCGAGCAGCACGGTGAGTGCGATTTCGATGATCCATTCCATGCCGCTCATCCTGCCAGTGCGAAGTTAGGAAAATGTCACCAGACGCTATTCGGGCGCGTGGCCGTCGGGGGCGCCGCGCGGCAGCTCGCGCTCGATCCGCACCGCCATCCGGTTGCGGCGGCGCCCGGAGCGCGCCTCGAACAGCGGCACCGTGCCGCAGCGCACCTGCACCGGCGCGTTGGGCGGCGCGCCCAGCACGATCCGGCTGCCCGGCTGCAGCGCCATCACCTCGGAGAGCGGCATCACCTGCTCGTCGAGCACCACTTCGAGCTCGACATCGGTATTCCAGAGCTCCTCGGCGAGATGGGTCTCCCAGATCGAATCCCGGCCGAAGCGCTCGCCCATGAATTGCTGCAGCAGCAGCTCGCGCACCGGCTCGAGCGTCGCGTAGGGCAGCAGCAATTCGAGCTTGCCGCCGCGATCCTCCATGTCGACGCGCAGCCGCGCCAGCACCGCCGCGTTGGATAGGCGGGAGATGGTCGCGAAACGCGGGTTCACTTCCAGCCGCTCGAAGCGGAACGTCACCGGGCAGAGCGGCTCGAAGCTTGCGCAGAGATCGGCGAGCACGACCTGGATCAGCCGCTCGACGAGCGTGCGCTCGATCGTCGTGTAGGGGCGCCCCTCGATCCGCATCGCCGCAGTGCCGCGCCGGCCGCCGAGCAGCACGTCGACGATCGAGTAGATCATCGCCGAATCGACCACCATCAGCCCGTAATTATCCCACTCCTCCGCCTTGAACACGGCGAGCATCGCCGGCAGCGGGATGGAGTTGAGGTAGTCGCCGAAACGCAGCGAGACGATGGTGTCGATGCCGACCTCGACATTGTCGCTAGTGAAGTTGCGCAACGAGGTGGACATGATGCGCACCAGACGGTCGAACACGATCTCGAGCATCGGCAGACGCTCGTAAGAGATCAGGCCCGAGCTGATGATGCGCTGGATGCCAGTGCGGTTCTCGCCATCGACCGGCGCGTCGTCGAAGCCGAGCAGGCTGTCGATCTCGGCCTGGTTGAGCACGCGGGCGGGCGTCACGCCAAGCCCGTCCTCGCCCACGCCATCGACCTCGGCCTCGGCCTCGGTCTCGGTCTCGGCGCCCCATGCAGCGGCGAGCTCCTCGTCGGATTGCTGTCCGGCGCCGCTCATTGCACGATCATTTCGGTGAACAGCACGTCGACGATCTTGGCGGGCGAGGCGGCGATGTTGGCGCGCGTGATCAGCTCCTCGCGCAGCCGGTAGGTACCGGTGGAACCGCGCAGCTCCTCGGGCCGCATCTCGCGCAGATAGGTGGTGAACAGGTCCTGCAGGCGCGGCATGTTGCTCAGGATCACCGCGCGGTCGGCGGCGCGGGTGATCTGCAGCTTGGGTGTCATCTTGACGTAGCTCGCGCGGCGCGGGCCGGCATCGAGGTTGGCGATGACCTCGGGCATGTCGACGAAGATCGGCGCCGCATCCGCCGCCGTTGCTTCCGTGGCGCCCGCGGCGGCCTTCTTGTCATGGCCCATGCCGAGCATGCCCGGCAGGATGCCGGTGAACCAGAGGCCGCCGAGCACGCCCGCCAGGAGCAACGGCGCGGCCAGCATGATGAGCTTCTTCTTGCCGCCCGGCTGCTTCGCCGCCTCGACGTCCGTGGCAGGCTTCTCCGCCGCCGCCGGTTTCTTCTTGCTCATCGCTCACCTCGCCGCGCCATTCTGGTGCGCGGGGAGAGTTTTGCCCGGAAAGGGTTAACGAAATGCTGTGACGCGGGCCTTTGCTGCCGGGCGGACGGGAAGGCTCGGCAGATGCTGCCGGGCGGCCGCCGCCGGAGCCCGGCCTCCCTGGAGAGCGCGTCTGGCACGCGGCTTGCGAAGCCCCGGCGAGATCGCCCGACGGACATGCCGCCATGGACAACCCGACCACCATCGCCCTCTCCCGCCTCACCGCGCAGAGCCGCACGATCGACGTCATCGCGAACAATATCGCGAACGCCGACACGCCCGGCTTCCGCGCCGAGCGAGTGCTGTTCAGCGACTGGCTCTCCCGCCAGAACGGCACCAAGGGCTCGGCCAACGGCCCGATCGACTACACGCAGGACCACGCGACCTATCGCGAGACGCAGGAAGGCAGCTTCACCCAGACCGGCAACCCGCTCGACATCGCGATCGGCGGCAGCGGGTATTTCACCGTCAGCACGCCGCGCGGCCCGCGGCTCACCCGCGCCGGCAATTTTACCCTCGGCCAGGACGGCACGGTGCAGGACGTCTCGGGCAACGCGCTGCTCGACACCAGCGGCCAGCCGATCCAGCTCGCGGCGACCGACACCGCGATCTCGGTCGCGGCCGACGGCACGGTGAGCGGCGCCAATGGCCAGATCGCCAAGATCGGCGTCGTCACTCCGGGCGATCCGAACCAGCTGCAGGCCGAAGGCGGCCGGCTGTTCCGCGCCGACACGCCGACCACCCCGGACGCGACTCCCAAGCTGGTCCAGGGCGCGGTCGAGCAGAGCAACGTGCAGCCGGTGATGGAGATGACCCGGATGATGGACAACGTGCGGCAGTTCGAGCTGGTGACGCAGTTCATCCAGGCCGAGGCCGACCGCCAGCAGACCTCCATCGACAAGCTCACGCAACGCGCCGCCTGAAGGAGATTGGAACATGCGATCCCTTGATATCGCCGGCACCGGAATGCAGGCGCAGCAGACGAACGTCGAAGTCATTTCCAACAACATCGCGAACATGACGACGACCGGGTTCAAGCGCCGCCGCGCCGAGTTCCAGGATCTGATCTACCAGAACCTGCGCCGCGTCGGCTCGAACAGCTCGGATACCGGCACCGTCGTCCCTTCGGGCGCTCAGGTCGGGCTCGGCGTCAAGACCGCGGGCATCTACCGGATTTCCGAGCAGGGCAACCTGCAGCAGACCAGCAACAGCCTCGATCTCGCGATCCAGGGCAGCGGGTATTTCCAGGTGACGCTGCCCTCGGGCGACACCGCCTACACGCGGGACGGCACGTTCGGGCTCAGCCCGGCTGGCCAGATCGTCACCGGCGACGGCTACCCCGTGGTGCCCGGCATCACCATTCCGACCAATGCGCAGAGCGTCACCATCGACGCCGCCGGCGAGGTGCAGGTGACGCTCGCCGGGCAGACCGCGCCGCAGCTCGTGGGCCAGCTCCAGCTCGCGACATTCCCGAACGAGGCGGGGCTCGAATCGCAGGGCGACAACCTGCTGCTGCAGACCGCCGCCTCCGGCGCGCCGGTGACCGGCACGCCCGCCTCGCCCGGCTTCGGCAGCGTGGAGCAGGGCTTCATCGAAACCTCGAACGTGAACGTGGTCTCGGAGATCACCAACCTGATCACCGCGCAGCGCGCCTACGAGATGAACAGCAAGGTCATCACCTCGGCGAACGAAATGCTCCAGACCCTCACGAACCTCCGGTGACCACCATGCGACATTCCCTTCTCATCGCCGCCTGCCTGTTCGCGGGCGCCGGCCACGCCGCCGCCGCCGAGCTGCGCAATTTCACCACGCTGCAATCGGGCGTGGTGCGGCTCTCCGACCTGTTCGACGATGCGGGCGACCATGCCGACCGCGTGCTCGGCCCGGGCCCCGCGCCCG
Source organism: Acetobacteraceae bacterium (assembly GCA_965276665.1). Classification (GTDB taxonomy): domain Bacteria; phylum Pseudomonadota; class Alphaproteobacteria; order Acetobacterales; family Acetobacteraceae; genus CAWGJC01. The sequence continues at coordinate 4,376,590 of OZ255620.1, read as the reverse complement.
GCGGCCAGATCGTGGTGGAGGCGGCGCAGCTCGCCGCCATCGCCCGGCAGTTCGATGTGGACTGGCGCCCATCCTCGAACGCGGACCGCGCGGTGCTCGACCGGCCCGGCCGTCCGCTGCCGCGCGAGGCGGTGATGGACGCGCTCCGCGATGGTCTCGCCGGCACCGGCATGAGCGGCGATGCCGATATCGAGCTGCCGACCTGGGATCCGCCGATGGTGCCGGTGGGCGCATTGGTGCACCCCGATATCGGCCAGCTCGATTACGATGCCGGCACCGGCAAGTTCACCGCCGTGCTCACCATCGCGACCGACGGCATGGCGCCGATGCATGTGCGCGTCGCCGGCGAGGTGCGCGAGATGATGACCGTGCCGGTGCCGGTGCGCCGCCTGCTGCCCGGCGACGTGATCGGGCCGCAGGATCTCCATATGGTGCGCGTCCATGCGACCGACATGCAAGGCGCGATCGCCCGGCTGCCGGCGCAGGCGATCGGCCTCGCGGTCCGTCATCCGGCGATGCCGGGCCAGCCGCTCCGGGTGGCCGACCTGATGCCGCCGCCGCTGGTCCAGAAGGGCGGGCTCGTCAGCATCACCCTCGATGAGCCTGGCATGTCGCTCACCGCCCAGGGCCAGGCGCTCGATCAGGGCGCGATGGGCGAGCATGTGCGCGTGATGAACCCGAGCTCCCACGCGGTGCTCGATGCCGAGATCATCGGCGAGAACGCCGTGCGCGTGCTGCCCGGCTCCGCCCCCCTCCCCGCAAACGCCCGCATGAACCAGGTGGCCTTCCGATGAAAACCCATGCGATCACCTTCGCGGCCCTGCTGCTGCTGAGCGGCTGCGGCTCCCTCACCCGTCTCTCCGAGGTCGGCCGGCCGCCGGCGATGACGCCGCCCTCCGACCCGACTGCGGATCCCAGCTGGCGGCCGCTCAGCATGCCGATGCCGCGGCCCGAGCCGCCGCCGGCGGACGGCAACAGCCTGTGGCGCACCGGCAGCCGCGCCTTCTTCAAGGACCAGCGCGCCTCGCAGGTGGGCGATGTCGTCACCATCGTGGTGAACATCTCGGACATCGCGAACCTGCAGAACAACAGCACGCAGGGGAACACCGGCAGCGAGACGATGGGCATGCCCAACATGTTCGGGCTGGAAGGCGCGCTGCCGCATATCATCAAGGCGGTGAACCCGAGTTCCCTCGTCTCCACCAACAGCGCCGGCAACTCCACCGGCACCGGGCAGATCAAGCGTGCCGAGCAGGTGCAGCTCCGCCTGGCGGGCGTCATCACCCAGGTGCTGCCGAACGGCAATCTCGTGGTCTCCGCCCGGCAGGAGGTCAGGGTGAACAGCGAGTTGCGTGAATTGCAGGTGGGCGGCGTGGTACGGCCGCAGGATATCGCGAGCGACAACACCGTGCAGCACGACCGGATGGCCGAGGCGCGCATCGCCTATGGCGGACGCGGCCAGCTTACCGATCATCAGACCCCGCGCTGGGGCCAACAGATTCTCGACATCGTGCTGCCGTTCTGAGACAACGGCGCTCCATCGCAAAATGCGGTGGAACGGCGTCCTGGAGGCGGTATGAGCGAGATCCTGGCATTGCGCCCCTTCGTTCCGGCGCGCGACTTTGCGCTGTCGCGCCGCTTCTATCAGGCGCTCGGCTTCGCCGAGACGCACACGGACGAGCAGATCGCCATCCTCAAGCTCGGCGCCTGCAGCTTCATCCTGCAGAATTTCTACGTGCAGGAGGCGGCGGAGAACCTGATGGTGCAGATGCTGGTGCGCGATGCCGATGCCTGGTGGCAGCGTGTGCCGGAAGCGCGGCTCGTCGAGCAGTTCGGCGTGCGCGAGCCCAAGCCGCCAGCGATGCAGAGCTGGGGCCTCAAGGTGGGCTTTCTGTTCGACCCCTCGGGCGTGCTCTGGCACGTCGCCGAAGTGCCGTTCTGAATCACTCGCGCAGCTCGGGCGTCTCGCCGGACGGCAGCCCAATCTCGAAGGCATTGAGCGTCATCGACACCAAACTGTAATAGCCCAGAACACCGACGAGCTCCACCACGCCCTTCTCGCCGAACGCCGCCACTGCTGCATCATGCAGCGCCTGTGAGACACAATGCTCGGCGTGCAGCGCCGTCGCATACTCGTAGACGAGGCGCGCCCGCGGGTTAGAAAACACCGGCACCCGGCGCTCGGCGATCGCATCAATGACCGCCGGATCCACACCCGCCTTCAACGCCTCGCTCTTATGCGCGTGCCACTCGTACTGCGCCGTCCAGACCCGCGCCGTCACCAGGATCGCAAGCTCCGACAGCGCCGGGCCGAGCGATGTCTGGTAGCGGACGAACTCGCCCAGGCTCTGTGCGCGATCGCCCATCACCGGGCTGTGCAGCCACGCCCGCAACGGCGCCGGCACGTGGCCGCGCCGGCCGGCCGTCGCCGCTTCGGCCGCGCGGTGCTGGTCGGGGTCCATCTCTTCGGGTCTGAGATCTTTCAGGCGCATGGGTGAGTAGCTCCGGTTTGAAGGAAGGCCAGGGGCTCTGCCCCCGTGTCACGTCCGGCCTTTGAATGCGCTCCGCGCGAAGCGCCATCAAGGGTTCTGGGGCCTTGCGGCCCAGCGGGATCCAGGGGCGGAGCCCCTGGCCTTGCACCCCAGATTTGCCTCCCGATCCACCACGAGGAAAACTCGTATCGATCAGCGGCAATGGAGGCGATAATGGTGACAGTCGACACGCGGCGTCTGTGGTCCGATCTGATGATTCTGGGTGCGATCGGGGCCTTGCCTCTGGGTGGTTGCGACCGGCTGGCGCTCACGGATTCCGATCGCGACGGGCGCAATCTCTGCGTGCTCTGGTGTGAGGAGGCCGGGCTCGCGCTGCGGGTGGATGCGATGGGCAACATGTTCGCCCGGCGTGAGGGGCGCGACGCCGCGCTGCCGCCGGTGCTGATCGGCAGCCATCTCGACACGCAGCAGCCTGGCGGAAAGTTTGACGGGCCGCTCGGCGTGCTGTCCGGCCTTGCCGCGATTCGGGCGATCGACGCCGCCGGCATCGTGCCGCGACGTGCGATTGAGGTGGTGAACTGGACGAACGAGGAAGGCGCCCGGTTCTTCCCCGGGCTGATGGGCTCGGCGGTGTTCGCGGGCGTGCTGCCGCTCGAGACCGCGCATGCGGCGCGCGACCGGACCGGCCGCCGTGTCGACGAGGAGCTGGTGCGCATCCGCTACGCCGGCGACGCGCCGATGGGCGGCCGTGCGATCGACAGCTATTTCGAGCTGCATATCGAGCAGGGCCCCGAGTTGGAGGCGGCCGGTGTCACCATCGGCGCGGTGACGCACAGCCATTATTCCACCTACACGGACATGGAGTGCCTCGGCGAGAACGCGCATATATCGAGCATGCCGATGCTGCGCCGGCGCAATGCGCTCGTCGGCGCGGCGCGGGTGATCGCCGAGATCGATCGCATCGGCCGCCACCATGCGCCGGCCGGATCGGCGAGCGCCACCGTGATCGAGGCCTGGCCGAACAATCGCATCAATATTCCCCATCGGGCGAGTTTCTGCTTCGGCCTTGTGCATCCGGAGGCCGCGGGCCTCGCCGCCATGCAGGCGGAGATCGACGCGGCGGTTTCGACGATCGCGGCGGAGACCGGGCTTGCGATCAACACGCTCGCCCATCGCAGTCGAGAGCCGTTCCATTTCGACGACGCGCTGACCGCCTCTGTCGAACGCGCGGCACAGGAGCTCGGCGTGAGCGTGATGCGGATGCGCACGCGGCCGGGCCATGACGCGTTCAACATGACGAGGCTCTGTCCGACGCAGCTGATCTTCGTGCCATGCCGGGACGGAATGTCGCATAGCGAACGTGAATGGTGCACGCCGGAGAACGTGGAAGCGGGCGCCAACGTGCTGGTGAATACGGTGCTGGCACGTGCGACGGAGGCATGACGCAGCGGCCGGATCAGGCTAGAAGGAGATGCTGCACGGAGGATGACGGATGGCGGACAAAACGGCGCTGGTTGTGAGCGCGCATTCGGCGGATTTCGTGTGGCGCGCCGGGGGAAACATCGCGTTGCACCCGAGCGGGGCGTGACCGTCACCGTGGTTTGTCTTTCCTACGGCGATGCTGCTCTCGCATTGCGGCTCGAACCCTACAACCACGATCATCCTGCGGGGCGGATTTCGCCCAGCACGCGCGCATCATCGCGCAGACCCATGGCCATAATCCCGATGTACCGGCGATAGGCGCGGCGCGCAGGCGGCTCGCAATTCGGAGAAGAAAATCATCCATGGCGATAAGGTACGAGGCGGTGTTCCCGCAGGTGGTGGAGAGCCTGGCATAAGCGTGGTCTTCACCAACCCGCCGCGCGTCTCTCCCGCGGTTGCGAGCGCATTCGCCGTATGACGTTACGACGGTGCATGAGGCGCAGGGGGGCATCGGGCTGCTGCATCCCATATGCGGCCGATCCATCCCAGAGCGGCGATCGCCGGCAGCGAATGACGGCGCTCCGGGCCGCGATCGGCCGCTACGCGCATACCGAGCCGATCCTGTCCAGCGCGCTGACATCGCCCGATATGACGTTCGATTGCGCCGATTACGCGGTGATCAGCCGCGCCTTTAGGCCGATGATCTGCGCCCGGACAGGGTGAGCTGGATGACGTTCGAGGAGGCGCATGTCGCGGAACTCACCGACCCGGTTTTCGCCGAGCGCGCGCCGCCGGGCGTCGACATGATGGCGATGCTGAATCCGGCGAGTTCGACGCCGTCATCGTCGGCAACGACGCGCCGCAAGATGCGGCCTACCGCACCATGTTCCCCGACCCGTCCGCCGCCGATGCGTTCTGGAACCGTCATCGCTTCGTGCCGGTGAACCATCTCCTGACGGTCGGCCCCGGCGTCGCGGCGGACCCGGCGCGCGTCGCCGAAATCGTCCGGCTGTTCCATGCCGCGCAAGGCACCGCTTTTCCGCGCGACCGCGCGGCCTTGGCGCCGGAGATGCACGGCGCGATCCGCTTCATGACAAAGCAGGCGTCCTGCCGCGACCCTTGACACTCGACGAGGTGTGGGACGGGTTGCCGGTCGCCATCTCATGATCTCGGCGATCGAGACGATCATCACCCGCATTCCCTTCACCCATGGCGATGCGGCGAGCGCCGGGCGCGCCGGCAATCTGCGCCTCGTGACGATGAAGCGGATCTGTTCGGCGATGTCGTGATTCCTAACTGGGAGATGATCACAATGCCGAAGCGCCCGGGCTCGGCGCGGATCCGGCCGGGGAGAAACATCCGAACCCACTCAGACGGTCCCGAGTGGCGCGAGAGGCGTATCGGATTCTAAGGACTGCGCCCTTAGCGGGGTCCCAGTGAAAGCACGGGGGCAGAGCCCCTGGCCTTCCCACCAGGCGATGTGCAGAATGTGCCCACGCAGCCAAAGGAAAACACGACATGCGACGACGGAGTTTTCTTGCCGGTGGACTAGGCGCGCTGGCGGCGCCGGCGATCGGCCGGGCCGCGTCGGCGAGCGTGCTGAAATTCGTGCCGCAGGCTGATCTGGCCTCGATCGATCCGGTCTGGACCACGAGCTATCAGACCCGCGACCATGGTTTCATGATCTACGACACGCTGTTCGGCACCGACGCGCAATTCCGCATCCAGCCGCAGATGCTGGCCGGGTTCACCACCGATCCGGATGGCAAGCAATGGGTGCTGAGCCTGCGCGACGGGTTGAAATTCCATGATGGAAGCGCGGTGCTGGCGCGCGATTGCGTGGCGAGCGTTCGTCGCTGGGGGCAGCGCGACGGGTTCGGCCAGGCGCTGATGGCGGCGACGGACGAGCTGTCCGCACGGGACGACAAGACGATCGTGTTCCGGCTGAAATATCCGTTTCCGTTGCTGCCCGATGCGCTCGGCAAGACGGCTCCGTCGATGTGCCCGATGATGCCGGAGCGCATCGCCGCGGCGACCGACGGGTTTTCGCAGATCAAGGAGATCGTCGGCAGCGGCCCGTTCCGGTTCCGCGCAAGCGATCGCGTGCCGGGCTCCCTCGTCGTCTATGAGCGCAATCCTGATTACGTGCCGCGCAACGAGCCGGCGAGCCGCACCGCCGGCGGCAAGGTGGTGCATTTCGATCGCGTCGAGTGGCACGTGATGCCCGACGCCTCGACGGTGAGCTCGGCCCTGCGGCAGGCAGAGGTCGATTGGTGGGACGTGCCGGAGGCCGATCTGCTGCCGATGCTGCGCAACGTGAAGGGCATCACCGCGCAGCTCGTGGTCACCACCGGCAGCATCGCGACCATGCGGTTCAACCAGCTCTACCCGCCATTCGACAATCCGGCGATCCGCCGCGCGATGGTGGCCGCCGTCTCGCAGTCGGACTACATGACCGCTGTGATGGGCGATGACCGCAGCACCTGGCGCGACGGCATCGGGTATTTCCCGCCCGGCACACCGATGGCGAGCGATGCCGGCATGACCGCGATCACCGCGCCGCGCGATCTCGCGGCGGTGAAGAAGGCGATCGCTGGCGCCGGATACAAAGGCGAGAAGGTCGTCCTGCTCGCACCGCAGGACATCCAGAGCGTGCAGGCGATCGCCGATGTCAGCGGCGATCTGATGAAGCGGATCGGGCTGAACGTCGACGCGCAGGCGATGGATTGGGCGACTCTCGTACAGCGCCGTGCGAAGACCGACCCGCCGGACAAGGGCGGCTGGAGCGTGTTCCACACGTTCTGGAGCGGGCTCGATCAGTTCAATCCGGCGACCAACGCGTTCCTGCGCGGCAATGGGCGCGCCGCGCAGCCGGGCTGGCCGACCAGTCCGAAGCTCGAGGCGCTGCGCGATGCCTGGCTGCGCGCGCCCGATCTCGCGACGCAAAAATCACTGGCGGCGCAGATCCAGCTGCAGGCGTTCCAGGACGTGCCCTATGTTCCGCTCGGGCAGACGCTGGAGCCCTGCCTGCATCGCAGCGATCTCACCGGCGTGCTCGACGGGCTGCCGATCTTCTGGAACGTCCGGCGCGCCTGAAGCCGTGCAACGACCCGCAACCACCTCGCCAACGCCGGCGTGAACGGAACTTCGGACGGCCCTGCCCTCGCGGGTTCCGTCTGAAGGGCACGTGGACCCGATTTCATTCTGGCAGCGCCACGTGAATCAGGTTTCATCGTGGCGCCAGTGTGGCGTTCACCTGCCGGCCCCATGTTGCGGCTGTCAAAGCCGGGTTTTCGCCCGGACCCAGCCAGGGTCATCCAGGAGAATAACATGTCAGTCGAAACCAGCCGACGCCGCCGTCTCGCGCTCACCGGCGTGCTGCTCGCCGGCACCGCGCTCGGCGGCTTCGCCGTGGCACGCGCCGCCACCACCACCGAGCCGGGCGCGCCGCCCGCGCAGGCCGCTCCGATCCAGCCGCAGCCCTCCGCGACGCTGCTGCCGGATTTCAGCAGCCTGGTCACCCAGGTGAAGCCGGCGGTGGTGTCCATCACCACCCATATCCGCGCCGATTCCCCCGAGGCCCAGCAGGGCGGCGGTGGCGGCCTGCCCTTCCCGTTCGGGCAGATGATGCCGAATGCCCGCCCGCGTGCCGTCGAGGCTCGCGGCTCGGGCTTCATCATCGATGCCGACGGCACCGTCGTGACCAACAACCATGTGGTGCGAGACGCGCGGTCGGTCGAGGTGACGCTCGACAACGGCACGCAGCTGCCGGCGAAGGTCATCGGCACCGATCCGCGCACCGATGTCGCGGTGCTGAAGATCAATGCCGGGCACAAGCTTCCCTTCATCGAGCTCGGTGAATCGAACGACGTGAAGCCCGGCCAGTGGGTGGTCGCGATGGGCAACCCGTTCGGCCTCGGCGGCACGGTGACGGCGGGCATCGTCTCGGCGCGTGGCCGCGACATCGGCGACGGGCCGTATGACAGCTTCATCCAGGTCGATGCGCCGATCAACCAGGGCAATTCCGGCGGCCCGCTCTTCACCCAGGGCGGCAAGGTGATCGGCATCAACACCGCGATCCTGTCGCCGACCGGCGGGTCCGTCGGCATCGGCTTCGCCATCCCCTCCGACACGGTGCGGACGGTGGTCGCGCAGCTCGAGAAGAGCGGCCATGTGACGCGCGGCTATCTCGGCGTCGAGGCGCAGGGCATCACACCGGACATGGCAAGCGCGCTGCACGTCACGAACGGCAAGGGCGCCTTGGTGGCCCAGGTGCAGCCGGACAGCCCGGCCTCGCATGCCGGCCTGCAGCCGGGCGACCTGATCACCGCGGTGAACGGCCAGGAGGTCGACAATCCGCGTGATCTCGCGGTCGATGTCGCCGGGGTGACGCCGGACACGCAAGCGCAGCTCGCCGTGGTGCGCGACGGCCAGCACGAGGATATGAGCGTGACCGTCGCCCGGCTCAACGAGCACCAGACGGCGGATAATTCCTCCGCCGACGAGGGCAATGCGCAGCACGGCATCGGCGTGGCGCTCGCCCCGCTCGATGCGAACATGCGCGACCAGCTCGACCTGCCGGCCGACGCGCATGGCGCGGTGGTGGCGCGGGTGCAGCCGAACTCGGCCGCCGCGGCGGCCGGCATCCAGCAGGGCGACCTGATCGTGGGCGTCGGCAGCAAGAGCGTCAGCACGGCGCGCGATGCCGCGGCGGCGATCCGGAGCGCGGCGCAGAACGGCCAGGATCTGGCGCTGCGCATCGTGCGGAACGGGCAGGCGGCCTTCGTGGCCGTGCGCCCCGGTGGCAGCCAGGGCGGCGATCAGCCGGATAATGGCTGATCAGGCGTGAAGAGCCGGGAGCGGTGTCTCCCGGCCGACGGCGGAGCGCCCGCAAGGGCCTCCGCCGTTTTCACGTCCGCTCGCCCGATCGTGCTACATCGGCAATGTTCGCAGATCGGAGCGCCCGTGATGAGAGAGTTCGCCCCCCGCCTGTACGCCGTTCTCCTCGGCCTTGGCGTCGCCATGCCGCTGCCCGCCCTGGCCCGCGATCCCGGCATGGACATCCCGGCCGTCGTCAAGCCGGTGCTCCCCGGCGTGGTGAACATCTCGGTCTGGGGCCCCTCGGATGCCGACACGCCGCGCAATGCGGCCGGCGTGCGGCCGGACCGGGCGCATTTCTTCGGCTCGGGCTTCATCATCGACCCCTCCGGCATCATCGCGACGAACAAGCACGTCGTCGCCAACGCCTTCCAGATCACCGTGCATTTCGCGGACGGCTCGCGCGCCCGGGCGCATGTGCTGGCCCTCGGCGGCTCGGTCGATATCGCGATCATCAAGGTCGATACCGACAAGCCCCTGCCCGCGCTGACCTTCGGGGACAGCAGCAAGCTGCAGATCGGCGACCCGGTGCTCACCATCGGCAACCCGCTCGGGCTCGGCATGTCGGTGAGCGCCGGCATCGTCAGCGCGGTCAACCGCAACATCAACGACAGCCCTTATGACGATTTCATCCAGACCGACGCCGCGATCAATCACGGCAATTCCGGCGGCCCGCTGATCAATTCCCATGGCGAGGTGGTCGGCATCGACACCTCCCTCTACACCGGGCCGCATGGCGGCTCGATCGGGCTCGGCTTCGCGATCACCTCGAACGACGCCAAGTTCATCATCGACCGCCTGCGCACCTATGGGGAGGTGCGCGCCGGCTGGATCGGCGTCACGCTGCAGGATGTGAGCCAGGACGTGATCGCCTCCTTCGATCTCAAGCAGGATGGCGGCGCGATCGTCGCGAAGGTGGACGCCAACAGCAGCGCCGCCGCCGCCGGCATCCGGGCCGGCGACATCATCCGCACGATGGAGGGCGAGCGCTTCGCGGACGCGCGCGCGCTGATGCGGCTGATCGGCATGACAGAGATCGGCAAGACCGTCGCGCTCGGCGTGTGGCGGAACGGGCAGGACATCGCGGTGCCGGTGCGGGTCACCGGCTATCCGAGCGACGGGCCGAAGGAGACGATGCACATGACCGGCGCCGCCTCGGCGCAGATCGCCGATGCGCCCGATCTCGGCCTGGCCACTGCCCCGATCTCGCCGGCGACGCGGGCGAGATACGCGCTCACGCCGCAGGAGACGGGCGTCGTGGTGAGCCATGTCACCAATAACACCGCCGCGATGGCGCACGGCATCAATCCCGGCGATGTCGTGCTGCGTGTCGACGACACGCCGGTCGCCACGCCGGCCGCCTACCTGGGCGAGGTGCAGAAGGCCCGCGCCGCCGGCCGCCGCTACGTGCTGCTGCTGGTCCGCGGGAACCAGGAGCAGCGCTGGGTGGGGCTGCCGATCGGGGGCGGCGAGACGGACTAAGAGCCTGTTTGGAAACGCGCTCTGGCGGCCATCTGACGCGCTTTTCCTGTGCGCCGAGGCTCACGGCCCTCAAGGCCGCTCCGCTCCGGTGCTCCGAAAGCCACGCCAGATGACTCACAGACCACGTTTCCAAACAGGCTCTAAGCGCCTCTCCGGGCGGCCACCCGGTCAGATCGGCGGCGGCGGGCGGCGGCGGGCGGCTTCCAGCGCGAGCAGGAGAAGCGATCGCCCGGTCACCGTGTATTCCTCGCCGATCGCGAAGGAGCGATCCTCGCTGTCATCGGGGATGTTGGTGTCGAAGATGAGGTTCCACCGCATGCCGGCGGTGCAGGGTGGCAAGGTGAATTCCACCACGTCGTGATGCGCGTTCAGGATCATCAGCAGCGTCGCGTCGCTCGCCGGGCGGCGGATGCCGGTCGCCTGCGCGCGCCCGTCCATCAGCATGCCGAAGCAGCGCGACATGCCGTCATGCCAATCGTCGAGCGTCATCTCCTCGCCGGTGGCATTGATCCAGGTGACGTCCTTGACGCCGGCGGCCTCGTTGACATCGCCGGTCATGAACCGGCCGCGGCGCAGGGTCGGGTAGCGATGGCGGAGCGCGATGAGCTGGCGGACGAACCGGGTCAGCGCCTCGCCGTCGATCGTGTCGGTCCAGTCCACCCAGCTGACCTCATTGTCCTGGCAATAGGCATTGTTGTTGCCGTTCTGCGTGCGGCCGCGCTCGTCGCCGGCGACGATCATCGGCGTGCCCTGCGAGAGCAGCAGCGTCGCCAGCATATTGCGCTTCTGCCGCTCGCGCAGCTCGATGATCTCGGGATCGTCGGTCGGACCCTCCGCCCCGTGATTCCAGGATCGGTTGTCGGAATGCCCGTCGCGGTTATCCTCGCCATTCGCCTCGTTGTGCTTGTCGTTGTAGCTGACGACGTCGTGCAGGGTGAAACCGTCATGCGCGGTGACGAAGTTCACGCTCGCCCAGGGCTTGCGGCCGCGGCGGTTGAACTTGTCGGCCGAGGCTGATAGCCGGGCTGCTACCTCCGGTACCATCCCCTCGTCACCCTTCCAGTACGCTCGGACCGTGTCGCGATAGGAATCGTTCCACTCCGCCCAGCCGGGCGGGAAGGCGCCGACCTGGTAGCCGCCGGGACCGACATCCCAGGGTTCCGCGATCAGCTTGACCGAGGACAGCACCGGATCCTGCCGGCAGCTGTCGAGGAACCCGCCGCCCTCGTCGAACCCGTATGTCTCGCGGCCGAGAATGGTGGCGAGATCGAAGCGGAACCCATCGACATGCATCTCCTGCACCCAGTAGCGGAGGCTGTCGGTCACCATTTGGAGCACGCGCGGGTGCGACAGGTTGAGCGTGTTCCCGGTGCCGGTGTCGTTGATGTAGAAGCGCTGCTGGTCGGGCAGCAGGCGATAGTACGAGGCGTTGTCGATCCCGCGGAAGGAGAGCGTCGGGCCGAGCTCGTTGCCCTCGGCGGTATGGTTGTAGACGACGTCGAGGATCACCTCGAGCCCGGCATCGTGCAGATGCGCGACCATCTCCTTGAACTCGTTCACCGCATTGCGCGCCGCGTAACGCGCGTCGGGCGCGAAGAAGCCGATCGTGTTGTAGCCCCAGTAATTGGTGAGCCCCTTCTCCAACAGCATGCTGTCATTGATGAAGGTGTGCACCGGCAGCAGCTCGACCGAGGTGACGCCGAGCGAGCGGATGTAATCCACGACCTGCTTCGTCCCGAGCCCGGCGAAGGTGCCGCGCAATTCAGGCGGCACCGCGGGCGAGCGCTTGGTGAAGCCGCGCACATGGGTCTCGTAGAAGATCGTCTCCTCCCAGGCGACGCGCGGCGCGCGCTCGCGGCCCCAGGTGAAGGCCGGGTCGACGACGCGGCATTTCGGCATGAAGGGCGCGCTGTCGCGCGTGTCGAGGCCGAGATCGGCCGCCTTGCCGCCCAGCGTGTAGCCGAACACGTCCGGCGCCCAGCGCAGCTCCCCGGTATGGCCGAGCGCGTAGGGGTCGAGCACCAGCTTGTTCGGATTGAACCGGTGCCCCTGCTCGGGCTCGTAGGGGCCGTGCACGCGATAGGCGTAGATGGTGTGCGGCCGCGCATCCGGCACGTAGCCGTGCCACACCTCGTCCGTGTATTCCGGCAATTCGAGCCGTTCGAGCTCGGTGCGGCCGGCGGCGTCGAACAGGCAGAGCTCGACTTTTGTCGCATGGGCGGAGAACAGCGCGAAATTCACCCCGAGCCCGTCCCAGCTGGCGCCGAGCGGATGGGGCAGGCCCTCGGAGATGCGGGTCGGCAAAATTCTACTGGGCACGATGATCTCCTGAGACGGACGGGTCGCCGGCGCGCGGGCTCAGCCCGCGGCGGCGATTTCGGCTTCGGGAAGCGGTCGCGGCCGCGCGGCCAGCGCCGGCAGCAGGGGAAGCAGCATGCGAAGATCGCGCGGCACGACGCAGCAGAGATAGCTCGCCTCCGCCGGCGGCGGCGGGATCTCGCTCTCCGGGAGCGGCAGACCCTCCCGGCCGAGCGGCAGCGGCGTCAGGCCGAGATCGGCATAGACGGGGAGCAGCTCGGACCCGGCGCGCCAGAAGGCGGGTTCCAGCCCTTCCTGATGCGCGAGGTCGCGCAGCCGCCAGATCGCCGAGATGCGGTCGCCCTCCGCCCCGGCGGGGTCGCCGAGCCCGAGCAGCACCCGGCCGAGCCGGCGGAACGCGATCAGCGCCCGGCCGCCCTCGCCGAGCAGCATGCCGTCAGCGGCGGCGGGCGGGCTCGCATCGAGCGCGGCGAAGCGCAGCCGCGCCTCCTCGTCCCAAGGAAGCCAGGCGACGCGCGCCGGACGCAGCAGCCGCCAGCCCGCGGCCAGCGCCAGCGCCACCGCGAGCAGCGTGGCGATGCGGAGCGGATTCGGGATGGCGGGCGACAGCACCACCTCCCACCAGCTATTCGCCGGCAGCTGGCTCACATGGCGGCGGAACGCGCCGAGCGTGAGCACGCAGGCGATCAGCGCGATCAGCGGCAGCACGGTGGAGACCTCCAGCGGGTCGCTGAGCAGCCGGGCATGGCGGTAATAGGCGGCGCGGAACGGCGCCACCAGCAGCACGGCCAGGATCAGCACGCCGGGGATCCAGGACGGCGCGCCCTGCGCCGCGGTGAAGGCCGCACCCGCCAGCAGCAGCACGATCGTCGCCCCCCAGGCGAGCGTCACCCGGCGGGAGAGCGCGATCGCGAGCAGCATCAGCGCGGTGCCGATCAGCGAGGGCACGTATTGCCCGGCGCTCGCCGCCATGTCGGCGAAATCGGGATCGATCCAGGCAAAATCCGGATGCGGGGCGAGCACGCTGAGCGAGAGCAGCAACGCGCCGCACAGCGCGACCGCGCCGGTGGAGGCGGCGACCGCGAAATCCCGCTCGCTCCAGCGCGCCGCGGCGGACGGGCGGCTGATCGCCTTCCGGCCGCGCAGCAGCACCTCGTTGCCGGCGAACAGCGAGCCCGCCAGGAATAGCGGCACGATGTAGTAATAAAGCCGGAAGATCAGGATCGCGCCGACCACGGCCGGCGCCGGCAGGAAGGGTTCGAGCCCGAGCAGCATCGCGGTGTCGAACACGCCGATCCCCCCCGGCAGGCTCGCGACCAAGCCGGCGGAATAGCAGGCGAGATAGATGCCGACGAAGCGGACATAGCTCAATCCGGGCGCCGCCGGCAGCACCGCGTAGAAGATCGCCGCGGTCGCGCCGACATCCACGGTGGCGATCAGCACCTGCACGAGTGCGGTGCGCCAATGCGGCAGCGTCATCTCCTGGCCGAACACCCGGATCTTGCCGATCTGGCAGGAGATCGCGACGTAGCCGGCATCCGCGGCCCAGAGCAGCACGCCGACCGCCCGCATCACCCAGAGTGGCAGATGCGCGCCGAAAAACGGGATCGCGCTCGGCTCGACGAGAAGGATCGCGCCGCCCAGCAGCAGGCCGCCGAGCGCGAAGGTCAGCGAGCAGAACGCGACCACCTTCGCGATCTGCATCGGCGAAAGGCCCCAATGCGCGTAGAGACGGTAGCGCACCGCCGCGCCAGAGACCGCCGAAAAGCCGAGATTATGCGCGAGCGCGTAGGCGCAGAACGAGGCGAAGGCGGCGCGGCGGTAGCTCACCCGATGCCCGGCATAGATCGAGGCGAGCCGGTCGTAGAAGGTAAGCGTGCCGTACGAGATCAGCGTCCAGAGCGCCGCCAGGCCGAGCAGGCGCGGCGGGATCGCGCCGAGCGCGTGGCGGATATCGGTCACGCTCAGATGGCGGAATTCCCGCTGCACGACATAGATCGCGCCGACCAGCAGCGCGACGCCGAGCAGCGGCGGCGCATGGCGGAGATGATGCCGCCAGCGTTCGAGGTCAGGAGGCATCCGCCTCCACACCCGCACGGGTCAGCGCGGCCTCGATCAGCGCCACCGTCTCGCCGAGACCGTAGAGCGCGGCGAACGCGCCGAAACGCGGCCCTTCCGACTGGCCGAGCAGCACCTGGTAGAGACAGGCGAACCAGTCCCGCAGGCGCTCGGCATAGCCATGCCGCTTGCCCACCTCATAGACCGCGTTCTGCACCAGCTCCGGCACGGCATCGGGCGCCATGCCGCGCAAGGTCTCGGCGAGATCGGCGAGTGCTGCCCGCTCCGCCTCGGTCGGCAGCCGGTAGCGCTTCGCCGGGCGGACGAAATCCCGGTAATAGGCGATGGCGTGGCCGACCAGCCGGTCGAGGAACGGCATCGTCTCGGGCGAGGCGCCCGGGCTGTAGCGGCGGATGAAGCCCCAAAGGATCTCCGGCCGGTCCGCATTCACCACGCTCGCCAGGTTGAGCAACATGGCGAACCCGACCGGGCTGCCGTCATGATTGGGCGTGCGGCCGAGATGGATGTGCCAGGCCGGGTTGGTCTGCCGCTCCGCCTCCTGCTGCTCGCGCGCCTTGGCGGCGTTGGCCAGATATTCGTCTACCGCCCGCGGGATGACGTCGAAATAGAGGCGCTTCGCCCGCTGCGGGGCGTTGTACATGAATTGTCCGAGGCTTTCGGGCGGCGCATAGCGCAGCCATTCCTCGACCGAGAGCCCGTTTCCCTTCGATTTGCTGATCTTCTTCTCGTGCTCGTCGAGGAACAGCTCGTAGGTGACGCCGGCCGGCGGGTCGGCGCCGAGGATCTTGCAGATCCGGCCGGAGAGGCGGACACTGTCGATGAGATCCTTGCCCGACATCTCGTAATCGACGCTGAGCGCATACCAGCGCATCGCCCAGTCGGCCTTCCACTGCAATTTGCAGGCGCCCCCTGTCACGCTGGTCTCGAATCGCGCGCCGCTGGCCGGATCGCGCCAGGCGATACGGCCGCCGGCCACGTCGCGCGCCTCGATCGGCACCTGCATCACCACCCCGGTCTCCGGATGGATCGGCAGAAAGGGCGAGTAGGTCGCCCGCCGCTCCGGCCCGAGCGTCGGCAGGATCACCGCGGTGACGGCGTCGTAGCGTTCGAGCACGCGGCGGAGCGCGCGATCGAAGGTGCCGGCGCGGTAATACGCGGTCGAGGAGGCGAATTCGTACTCGAAGCCGAAACTGTCGAGAAAGGCGCGCAGCCGCGCATTGTTGTGCGCGCCGAAGCTCGGATGCGTGCCGAACGGGTCGGGGATTTCGGTCAGCGGCTTGCCGAGATGCTCGGCCAGCATCGCCTGGTTCGGCATGTTGTCCGGCACCTTGCGCAGCCCGTCCATGTCATCGCTGAAGGCGAGCAGGCGGGAGGGCATTCCGGTCAGCGTGGTGAAGGCATGCCGGACCCAGGAGGTGCGCGCGACCTCGCCGAACGTGCCGATATGCGGCAGGCCGGAAGGGCCGTACCCGGTCTCGAACAGCGCCTCGGCTTTCCCGCTGGCCGCGAGCCGCGCGGCGAGCTTGGCCGCCTCCTCGAACGGCCAGGCCCGGGGGACGGCCCCGGGCGTTCCACCGGCCTTGGAATCGGGTGCGCCATGCGACCGCGCGCGCCCATCGGGCGTCCCCGGCGTGTTGCGGACTGTGTCGGACATCCGGTGGAAGCTAGAAACGGGGGTCCGCGCGGTCAATCGCCAGCACGGGTGCGGCCGCGTATAATCACCGCGTGACCTCGGCCTCCGACTCCGCGATGCCCTCGATCGTCGCCGGCCATGGCCGCGCGGCGCTGCTCACCGCGGATGGCGAGCTGCTTACCTTGCCGAAGGAGGCGGCGGCGGCCCGGCTGCACGGCGCGGCGCCGTTGCTGGTGCACGCGCCGGCCACGTTCCGTCGTCTCGGCCTCGCCGGTCAGCCGGCCTTCGACCTGCTCGAGCTCTTCGCCTTCGGCCACCCGGCGCGGCCGGTGACGCCGACGCCGCGCGGCCTCGCCCTCGCCCTTGGCATGATCCCGCCCGAGGATCTGGAAGCCGCCGCCGCCGCGCTGCCGGAGATGGCGGCGGAATTGCTTCGCCGCCTCGCCGAGACGCGGCGGGCGCCGGGCGGCCGGGACGCCGCCGCGCTCGCCGCCCGCATGGGCCAGGCGGGCTGGGGCTGGGCACACGCGGTCACCGCGGCGCTCGGCGCGCCCACGGCCGCGCCCTCCTCAGAGCCGTTCCGCATCTGGTCGCGCCTGCCGGAATGGGAGGAGGTTCCGCCGCCGCCGCCGCCCGCCAGCAACGCGGTGCGGCCGGCGGCCGCCCGCTTGCGGCTGGCCGAGATCCTCGGGCCGGATGCCGAGCAGCGCCAGGGCCAGTCGGATTACGCCGATGCCGCCTGCGCCGCCTTTGCCCCGCGCGGCGCGCGCGGCCATCCGCACATGGTGCTGGCGGAGGCCGGCACCGGCACCGGCAAGACGCTCGGCTATGTCGCGCCGGCGAGCCTCTGGGCCGAGCAGAATCGCGGCACGGTCTGGATCAGCACCTTCACCCGCCATCTGCAGCGGCAGATCGAGGCCGAGCTCGGCCGGCTGCACCCCGAGCCCGCCGAGCGGCGGCGGCGGATCGTGCTGCGCAAGGGGCGGGAGAATTATCTTTGTCTGCTCAATTACGAGGATGCGGCGCGCGGCGCGCTGATCGGCGCCCCCACCGGCAACCCGGGCGCGGC
The DNA here is from genome assembly GCA_965276665.1 of Acetobacteraceae bacterium. Taxonomy (GTDB): domain Bacteria; phylum Pseudomonadota; class Alphaproteobacteria; order Acetobacterales; family Acetobacteraceae; genus CAWGJC01. The sequence goes on along the minus strand of OZ255620.1, from coordinate 4,359,216 downwards.
CGGCAGCCTCCGGGTGATCGCGCTCGGGCTGATCGCGCGTTGGGCGCTCGCCACCGATGACGGGGATATCGCCGGCGGCGACCTGCCGGGCTGGTTCGCCGAGCTGTTCGGCGCGGCTTCGGTGTTCGGCCTGGCGGACCGGCGCGGCGAATGCATCCACGCCGCCTGCCCGCATTGGCGGCGCTGCTTCGTCGAGCACACCATCCGCCGCGCCCGCACCGCAGAGCTGGTGGTCGCCAACCACGCGCTGGTGATGGCGCAGGCCGCCTGGGGCGGCATCGACGACAGTCAGGTGCCGACCCGCTACGTGTTCGACGAGGGCCACCATGTGTTCGACGCGGCGGATGGCGCGTTCTCCGCCGAGCTCTCCGGGATCGAAACGGCCGAGCTGCGACGCTGGCTGCTCGGCGCGGAGGGCGGCCGGTCGCGGGCGCGCGGCCTTCGCCGCCGGATCGAGGATCTGGTCGCCGGCCGCCCGGCCCTGGAGGCGCCGCTCGATGCGGCGCTCACCGCCGCCCGCGCGCTGCCGGCGCCCGGCTGGTCGCTCCGTCTCGCCGACGCGCTCGGCCCCGAAATTGGGGGCGGCGCCCCGGGCCAGCCGAACCCGGCGGAGGCCTTCCTCCGGCTGGTCCGCCGCCAGGTGCTGGCCCGCGCGCCCGGCGCCGGGGAGCCGGGCGCGCGTGGGCTGGAATGCGACCTGCATCCGCCGCTCGATGCGCTGCCGGAGGCGGCGGAGCGGCTGCGCCGGGCGCTCGCCCGCATCGCCGAGCCGCTCGCCTCGCTCCGCACCCGTCTGCTCGCCCGGCTGGAGGACGAGGCGGAGGAGCTCGACGCCGCCACGCGCTCGCGCATCGAGGCGGTCGGCCGCTCGCTCCGTCGCCGCGCGCTCGACCGGCTCTCCGCCTGGGAGGGCATGCTGCACGCGGTCTCCGCCGCCCCGCCCGAGCCGGGCGAGCGGCCCGAACATATCCATTTCCTGGTGCTCGACCGGCGGGAGGCGGGGGACCGCGATGCCGGGCTGCACCGCCACTGGCTCGACCCGACCATCCCGTTCGCGGCCACCCTGGCCGCCCCGGCCCATGGGCTGCTGATCACTTCCGCCACCTTGCGGGATGCGACGCTGCGTGACCCTGCCCGAGCGGATGGCGCCCTCGGCGATCGCGGCGCGGAGGCGGTCTGGGAATCGGCGGAGGCGCGGGTCGGCGCCACCCATCTCCCCTCCCCGGCGATCCGCGCGGTGGTGGCGAGCCCGTTCGACTATGCGGCGCAGACCCGCGCCTTCATTGTGACGGATGTCGCCGCCGGCGATCTCGGCCAGCTCGCGAGCGCCTATCGCGCGCTGTTCCTCGCGGCGGGTGGCGGCGGGCTTGGCCTATTCACCGCCATCCGCCGCCTGCAGGCGGTGCATGCCCGCATCGCGCCGGAGCTGGAGGCGGCCGGCATCCCGCTTCTCGCCCAGCATGTCGATGCGATGGACAATGCGACCCTGGTCGATGTGTTCCGCACCGAGACCGAGAGCTGCCTGCTCGGCACCGACGCGATGCGGGACGGCGTGGACGTGCCCGGACGCGCGCTCCGCCTCGTGGTGTTCGAGCGCGTGCCCTGGCAGCGGCCCGACATTCTGCACCGCGAGCGGCGCGTGCATCTCTCCGCCGCCGACCCGGCCGGATATGACGACCGCATCGCCCGCCTCCGCCTGCGCCAGGCCTTCGGCCGGCTGATCCGCAGCAGCTCGGATCGGGGCGTGTTCGTCCTGCTCGACAGGCGGACGCCGTCCCGCCTGCTCTCCGCGTTTCCGCCGGGCGCCGCGCCACGCCGCGTCGGGCTGGCCGAGGCGGTGGCGGGAACCCGCGCCTTCCTCGACCAGGATGCCAGCGTGACGCCGGCGCCGGCTTGATCTGCGCCGCGGCTTCGATCAGGGTCCGCCGAACGTCCGAAGGAGATTGCGATGCTCGCCCGAAACGGCCTCAGCGCGCAGGAGGCCCTGGTCTGCACGATGGTGCTGGTCGCCGCCGCCGATGGCGGCCACATCACCGACCGGGAGATCGGCGTGATGTCCGGCCTGGTGCAGATGCTGCCGGCCTTCCAGCATTTCAGTTCCGATCAGCTGGATGTCGCGACCGAGGCGGCGGTGACCCTGCTGCGCGAGGAGGAAGGGCTCGCCCATGCCGGCCGGATGATCCGCGACGCGCTCGAGCCGCGCCTGCGCGAGACCGCCTATGCGCTCGCCTGCGAGGTGGTCGCCGCCGACCGCTTTCATGGCGAGTCGGTCCTCCAGATGCTCGAGCTGGTGATGAACGAGCTGCATCTCGACCCGCTGGTCGCCGCCGCCATCGAGCGCGGCGCCCGCGCCCGCCATCAACGCATCGAGGCCTAGGCCTTTACGCCGGGGCGGCGAGGCTAGGGCATTTTCAGTTAAGCCGGCGCCGAATCCACCGAAAGTGAAAATGCCCTAGGGTTTGGGGCAGCCATCCTTCGTGTAATTCCAGCCGGTCACCAGCTGTCCGCCCCGATCTCCGCTCGGCGTCCAGACATCGGTCTCGTCGCAGGCGTGATAGCCATGCGCCGCCGCGAGGTGTTCGAGCAGCGCCAGGTCGCCCCGGCCGAGCAGAGCTGCGGAGATCGCGATCACGACCAGCACCATGATCTGGGAATGACGGAGGCGCGGCCAGATGAAGGCCGCCAGGCCGCCGAGCACCGGGGCCAGCAGGATCACGAAATCCGGCCCGCTCCGCCAAGGCACCGTGCGGCCGCCGCCGCGAGCAGCCAGATACCGCCGAGCGCCGCGCGCCATTGCAGGCGCAACCGCCGGGGCCGCCAGTTCGTCCGACTGCCTGGCAGCCTTGCGTTCATCCCGCCGGCCGCACCCCGAGGCCGCGCATGAAGCGGTCACGGATCACCATCGGGTCGCGCTCCGTGGTGGCGGTCGCCGGGCCGCCCTCGATCTTCACGCCGATCAGGGTCGGACCCCCGGCCAGCGCCTCGGTGAACAGACGCTCGAACCCGGCTTCATCCTCGGCCCATTCGGCGCGGGCGATGCCGGCGCCGCGGGCGATGGCGACGAAATCCGCGGTCTCCGCGCTCGCCGTCGGCTGCGCGCCGGTGATCTCGTAGGCGCCGTTATCCATCACCACGATGGTCAGGTTGCGCGGCCGCAGGCTGCCGATCGTGGCCAGCGTGCCGAGCTGCATGAGCAGCGAGCCGTCGCCCTCGATCGCGACCACGTGCCGCGCCGGCTGCGCGATCGCGACACCGAGCGCGATCGGGCAGGCGAGCCCCATGCTGCCGAGCATGTAGAAATTCTGCGGCCGGCGACCCGCCGCCCAGAGATCGAAATTGGTGTTGCCGATGCCGCCGATCACCGCCTCGTCCCGGGTCAGCTTGCCGACCAGGCGCCGGGTGATTTCGAAGCGGTTCAGCCGCCGCCGGTTGCCGCCGTTCATCATGCCTTGAACACCTTGCCGCCGGTCAGCAGCGGCGAGAGGATCAGCGCCACCGGCGCCTGCGTCGCCACCGCCTGCCGGATCGCGCGGTCGACGATGAAATCGGTTTCGTCGAGCCGGGTGATCGTGTGGTGCTCCACCCCCATCGCATCGAGCGCCGGGCGCATCGTGCGGCAGACCAGCGCCTGGCCGAGATTGAACTCGCCGAGCGTGCCGCGCTCGGAGATGATCATCACCAGCGGGATTTGGTAGGGCAGCACCAGGGAGGCGATCGCGTTCGGCAGGGTCGCGAAACCGCTGGTCTGCATCAGCGCCACGCCGAGCATGCCGCCCATCCAGGCGCCGGTGACGGCGCCGACCGCCTCCTCCTCGCGGGTGGTCACGAAGGCGGCGACCGACGGGTCCGCATGCAGGGCGGCGATCAGCGGCGTGAGCACGCGGTCCGGCACGTAGGCCGCGAGCCGGACCTCGTTCCGCGCGAGGGCGGCATGCACGATCCCGTGCCACTCGGCCGGTTCCGCGCGCGCCTCGGTCTTTGCTTCGGACATTCGTCTCCTTTCGCTTCATGCCCGGCCGCTTCACGCCCGGCCACCTGGCGGCTTGACGCCCGGCATGGCTCGCGAAACCCTGCCACCGCCAATGCGCCGCGCCAAGCGGAACGCAAGCCCGGGGCCCAGCATGTCCGTCGCATTTCACGGCGTATTCCCCTACCTCGTCTCGCCGCTCGATCCGGATGGGAAAGTCCGCGATGCCGCGCTCGCGCGTCTGGTCGAGCGCCTCATCGCGGCCGGCGTGCACGGGCTTACGCCGCTCGGCAGCACCGGCGAGTTCGCCTATCTCACCTGGGCGCAAAAAGCGCGCATCGTCGACGTGGTGCTGGAGGCGGCCCACGGGCGCGTGCCGGTGGTGCCGGGCGTCGCCGCCACCGCGACGGCGGAGGCGGTGCGCCAAGCGCGGCATTTCGCGACGCGCGGCGCGTCGGGCATCCTCGCGATCATGGAGGCGTATTTCCCGGTCGGCGATGCCGGCACGATCGCCTATTTCAGCGCGGTCGCGCGCGCGGTCGAGCTGCCGGTCGTGCTCTACACCAACCCGAATTTCCAACGTTCGGACCTCTCGCTCGGCGCCATCGCCGAGCTCGCCGAGATCCCGAACATCCGGTACCTGAAGGACGCATCGAGCGACACCGGACGACTGCTCTCGATCATCGGGGCGGTGGGCGACCGGCTCTCGGTGTTCAGCGCGTCAGCGCATATTCCGGCGGCGGTGATGCTGATCGGCGGAGTCGGCTGGATGGCGGGGCCCGCCTGCCTCGCGCCGCGCGAGAGCGTGCGCCTCTACGAGCTCTGTCGGCGCGGCGCCTGGGCGGAGGCGATGACGTTGCAGCGCGTGCTGTGGCGGCTCAACCAGGAATTCGCCCGTTTCAACCTCGCCGCCTGCATCAAGGGCGGCCTCACGCTGCAGGGCTACGATGTCGGCGACCCGGTGCCGCCGCAGGCCCCGCTCTCCGCTGCCGGCATCGCCGCGGTGCGCGCCGCGCTCGATGCGCTGGCCGCGCATTGACGGCGCCCGCGGCCGGGGCGCAGGCTCGCGCATAAAAACAAGACGAAAACATGATGGCGAAAACACGTGGCGAAACTGGGGAAACGTGCATGAACGCCAAAGCGGCGGAGTATGATTTCATCATCGTCGGCGCCGGCTCGGCGGGCTGCGTGCTCGCCAACCGGCTCTCCGCCGACCCGGGCACCCGCGTGCTGCTGCTCGAGGCGGGCGGCCGCGACAGCGATCCGTGGATCCATATCCCCGCAGGCTTCTTCAGGAACATCTACAACGAGAAGATCGCCTGGAACTTCCAGACCGAGCCGGTGCCCGAATTCCGCGGCCGCAGCGTGCCCTGGCCGCGCGGACGGGTGCTCGGCGGCTCGAGCTCGATCAACGGGCTGATCTACATCCGCGGCCAGAAGCAGGATTTCGACCTCTGGCGGCAGATGGGAAATACCGGCTGGTCGTACGACGACGTGCTGCCGTATTTCCGCAAGGCCGAGGATCAGGAGCGCGGCGCCGATGAATATCACGGCCAAGGCGGCCCGCTCGCCGTCTCCGATCTGCGCGCGCCGCACGAGCTGCATGACGGCTTCATCGAAGCGGCGCAAGAAATCGGGATTCCGTTCAACGGGGATTTCAACGGCGCCGACCAGGAGGGTGTCGGCCCGCTGCAGGTGACGGTGCGCGGCATGCGCCGGTGCAGCGCGGCGGTGGGCTATCTGCGCCCGGTGATGAAGCGGCCCAATCTCACGGTTGAGCTCCGCGCGCTCGCGCATCGGGTGCTGCTGGAAGGCGGCCGCGCGGTCGGCGTCGAATTCGCGCAGAACGGCGACACGCGGCGCGCCCACGCGCATCGCGAAGTGCTGCTCGCCGGCGGCTCGATCAACTCGCCGCAACTGCTCCAGCTTTCCGGGATCGGTCCCGGCGGGCTGCTGCAGGAGCACGGCATCGCGGTCGCGCAGGAGGTCCGCGGCGTCGGCGAGAACCTGCAGGACCATCTCGGCGGCCGCGTCATCTTCCGGGTGGCGAAGGGCAACACGCTGAACGAGATCTGGCACAGCCGCTGGCGGCAGGCGATCTCCGGCGCGGAATACGTGCTCGCGCGGCGCGGCGCGCTGATGATGGGGGCGGCGCCGATCGGCATGTTCGCGCGCACCCGGCTCGAGCTAGACAGCCCCGACGTGCAGTACCAGTTCCTCGCCGGCAGCTCCGACAAATCGGGCGCCCCGATGCACGAATTCCCCGCCTGCACCGCGATCTGCATTCCCTGCCGGCCGGAGAGTCGCGGCTGGCTGCGCATCCGCTCGCCCGACCCGGCGGCGCCGCCCGCGATCCAGCCAAACTATCTCGCGACCCGCACCGACAAGGAGGTGATGGTGGCGGGATTGCGCATCGCGCGCAGGGTGTTCGCCGCACCGGCGATGCGCAAGCTCGTCACCGCCGAGCATTGGCCGGGCGCGGCGGCGGAGACCGACGAGGAAATCCTCGACTATGTGCGCGCCACCGCCGGCACCACCTTCCACCCGACCAGCACCTGCATGATGGGCAACAACGGCACGAGCGTGGTCGATGCCGAGCTCCGCGTGCACGGCGTCGGCGGCTTGCGGGTGATCGACGCCTCGGTGATGCCGACCGTGGTTTCGGGCAACACCAATGCGACAGCGATCATGATCGGCGAAAAGGGCGCCGACATGATCCTGCGCAGCAACCGCGCCGTCAGTCCCGCCGCCGCGCCTGGCTGAACCACAGGCTGCCGCCGCCCGGCGCGAACCGCCCGTTCATGAAGCGGGTGAGCGCCGCGAGATTGTTCCGGTGGTGCCATTCGCTGCCGAACAGCACATGCGTGCGCGGGTTCTCGAGCAGATAGGCGTAGAGCAGGTACTGCTCGGTCCAGTAGATCTGCTCGTCGCGCAGCATTGGCTGCGGCAAGGTCGCGGGCAGAAAGATGTCGTGCGCGTGGACGAACACGTCGCGCTCCAGGCCGGGCAGGATCTGCAGATAGAGATGGATGCAATCCGAGCCGTGCTTCACCGTATGCGTGGAATCGATGAACAGCACGTCATTATCCGCGAGCGTGCGGTTGAAGAAATCGACGTCGAATTCCTGCACCGGGCGCCGCAGCACCTCGACGCGCGGGATCCCGGCGAGGAACGCGGGCGGATAGGGCTCGATGCAGATGATGCGCCCGCTCCCGTTGCGCGCGCAGGCCGCGGCGGCGACATGGGTTGACCAGCCGGAGCCGACCTCGAGCACCACCGCCGGGCGGCGCAGCCGGATCAGCGCGTAATACGCCATCGCGTCGCTGTAGCTGAACCGCGTGTGCGCGGCATTCCAGGAATAGGTGCTGTCCGGTGCGTCAAGCGGCGGGTCGAATTCCGTGGCGAAAGGCGTCATCGCGGCCAGGAAGACCGCCATCCGCTTCGGGTCGAAGATGCGATCGAACGCGGCTGAAGGGGCGGCGAAGCTTCGCGTGATCTCCTCGATTGTCGGGATCTCGGAATAGAAATCCGACGGCACCAAAGACGCGCCCGCCTGCTGCAATCTCTGTCGCAGGACGGCCGGCGCATAGAGCAGCCGGCGGAGCGCGGCGCCGAGCGCGGCGATCTCCGCCTCGTCGAAGCATTCCATCCCCTCGCCCGCCTGGAATTCGCGCAGCTTGCGGAATGTCTCTTCAAGCACCCGCTTTTCTATCCCGGCGAACGGAGGGCTGGCGCGCGATCAGAGCCGCGCGCCGAGTGCGGCCTCGGCGGTGCGGACTGCCTGGAGCGGCAGGGCGGCGCGGCCTACCACCTCGCCGCCGATGCAGGCGAGCCAGTCCGCGCCGCGCGGCGGGGTGGGGCGGAGCTCGACCACGCGCCCATCCTGGTCGAGCGCCACCGCGCGGTAAGCGCGGCTCCGCGTCAGCAGCGGTCCGGCGATGCGGATCACCCGGGCGATCGCCGTCCCCGCATCGTCGCATCCGACCCATTCCAGGGTGCGGGGCGCGCCCGCAGCCTCGTCCACCCGGCCCCGCATCCAATGCAGACGCGGCGCCGTCGCCATCAGGTGCGCTCCTCCATCAGGCACTCTTCGCCATGATTTCGTCCGCGATGTTCCGCGGCACCGGGTCGTAATGGTGGAACTGCATGGTGAAGGAGGCGCGACCCTTGGTCATGCTGCGCAGGTCGGAGATGTAGCCGAACATCTCCTTGAGCGGCACATGCGCGCGCGCGATCACCGTCGAGCCGGAATTTTCCTGGCTCTGGATCATGCCGCGCCGGCGGTTCAGGTCGCCTACCACGTCGCCCACGTGATCCTGCGGCGTGGTGATCTCGACGTCCATGATCGGCTCGAGGATGATCGGCGAGGCCTTCTTCATGCCGTCGCGGAAACAAGCCTTGGCGGCGATCTCAAAGGCGAGCGCCGAGCTGTCGACGTCGTGGTATTTGCCGTCGATCAGCGAATACTTGAAGTCGACGGTCGGGAAGCCGGCGAGCACGCCGGTATCCGCCTGGTTCTTGATGCCCTTCTCGACCGCGGGGATGTATTCGCGCGGCACCGAGCCGCCGACCACCTTGTTCTCGAACACCACGCCGGCATTCCGCTCGAGCGGCTCGAAGATCACCTTCACCTCGGCGAACTGACCGGAGCCGCCGGTCTGCTTCTTGTGGGTATAGGTCTCGGTGTGCGGGCGGGTGATCGTCTCGCGATACGCCACCTGCGGCGCGCCGATATTCGCCTCGACGCCATATTCGCGGCGCAGCCGGTCGATGATGATCTCGAGATGCAGCTCGCCCATGCCGGAGAGGATGGTCTGGCCGGTCTCCTGGTCGGTGCGCAGCCGCAGGCTCGGATCCTCGCCGGCGAGCTTTTGCAGGCCGAGCGTCATCTTCTCGACCGCTTCCTTGGTCTTCGGCTCGACGGAAATGTCGATCACCGGCACCGGGAAGGCCATGCGCTCCAGCACCACCGGATCGTCGGACGAGGCCAGCGTATCGCCGGTGCCGGTGTCCTTCAGCCCGACGAAGGCGGCGATGTCGCCGGCGAACACCTCCTTGATCTCGGCCCGCTTGTCGGCGTGCATCTGGAACATGCGGCCGATGCGCTCGCGATGCTCCTTGGTGGTGTTCATCACCATGTCGCCGGATTTAAGCGTGCCGGCATAGACGCGCACGAAGGTCAGCGTGCCGTATTTGTCGTTGATGATCTTGAAGGCGAGGCCGGCGAACGGCGCTTTGGGGTCGGCCTTGATGCGGCGGCGGTCATGCGCGACGCTCTCATCCTCGCCTTCCTCGGCGGCGACGCTGATGCCGGGCACGTCGATCGGCGAGGGCAGATAGTCGAGCACCGCGTCGAGCAGCGGCTGCACGCCCTTGTTCTTGAAGGCGGTCCCGCACAACACGGGGCGGAACACGCCGCTGATGGTGCCGGCCTTGATGCAGCGCTTCAGCGTCTCGACGCCGACATCGCCCTTGTCGAAATACTCCTCCATCGCCGCGTCGTCGACCGAGAGCGCGGTGTCGAGCAGGGTCTGCCGATGCTCCCTCGCGCGCTCCATCAGCGCGGCCGGAATCGGCTCGTCATGGTATTTCGCGCCGAGCTCGCCGCCTTCCCAGACGATCGCCTTCATCTCGACGAGATCGACGACGCCGACGAACTGATCCTCCTCGCCGATCGGGAGCTGCAGCGGCAGCGCCACGATGTCGAGCTTCTCCTTCAAGGTCGCGAAGGCGCGGTAGAAATCCGCGCCCGTCCGGTCGAGCTTGTTGATGAAGATGACGCGCGGCACGTTATAGCGGTCGGCCAGGCGCCAGTTGGTCTCGGATTGCGGCTGCACGCCGGCCACGCCCTCGATGATGAACACCGCGCCGTCGAGCACGCGCAGGCTGCGGTTCACCTCGATGTTGAAATCGATATGGCCGGGCGTGTCGATGATGTTGATGCGGTGGTCTTTCCACTCGCAGGTGACCGCCGCCGAGGTGATGGTGATGCCGCGTTCGCGCTCCTGGTCCATGTAGTCGGTCGTGGTGTTGCCGTCATGCACCTCGCCGATCCGGTGCGACACGCCGGTGTAGTAGAGGATGCGCTCCGTCGTCGTGGTCTTGCCGGCATCGATATGGGCGGTGATGCCGATGTTGCGGATCTTTTCGAGGGGCGTGTCCGTCATGGCGAAACTCTCCAAACCGGAACGGGCGCCGCGAGGCCCCTGCCTTGCGCGCCCGCCCTGCGCCGGGCCCGAAAACGGCCGGCAAATTCCATGCCTGCATGTGCGCCAAACCGGCGGTTTTTGCAAGACGCGGCGGCTCTTTGGGGCGATTTCACCCTTCGTAACACACGGAACGGGCGGTTTCGTGTAGGGTCCGGACATGGATGTCGCGACGGCACAGGCATTGATCCGCTTCGGCCTCGGGCCCCGCGCCGGGGAGGCCCCGCCCGGCGACCCGCAGGCCTGGCTGCAGTCGCAGGTCCGCAACCCCGACCCCGCCCGCTTCCTCGGCCTGCCGAGCGTCGGCGATGCGGCGCAGGCCTATCTCGACGATCGCGCCAATCGCCCGCCCCCCGGCCAGTCGGAATCCCGCCGGCTCTACATGGCGGATGCCCGCGCGCAATTCGCCCAGGCGCTGACCACCGAGGCGCCGTTCCGCGAGCGCCTGGTGATGTTCTGGGCGAACCATTTCACCGTCAGCCTGCGCGCGGCGCGGGTGGCCGCGGTCGCCGGCAATTTCGTCCGCACCGCGATCCGCCCGCATGTCACCGGGCGGTTCCACGACATGCTGCTGGCGGTGATGCGCCACCCGGCGATGCTGGTCTATCTCGACAATATCGGCTCCGCCGGCCCGCATAGCCGGGCCGGGCTGCGGCGGGATATCGGCCTGAACGAGAATCTCGCCCGCGAATCGCTCGAGCTCCACACGGTGAGCCCGGCCGCCGGCTACAGCCAGGCGGATGTGACCAGCTACGCCGCGATCCTCACCGGCTGGTCGATCGACCTCAGACGCCCCGATCCCGGCTTCGTCTTCCGGCCGAACATGCACGAACCCGGGCCGAAGACGCTGATGGGGCGGGAATTTCCGGAAGGCGAGGCGGGCGGCGTGGCGGCGCTCGCCTTTCTCGCCGCGCATCCGGCGACGCGCAGCCATCTGGCGACCAAGCTCGTCCGCCATTTCGTGGCCGACGATCCGCCGCCGGGCGCGGTCGCCCGCATCGCCGCCGTGCTCACCGAGACCGACGGCGATCTTGGTGCCGCCGCCCTCGCTTTGGTGGCACTCCCCGAGGCCTGGAAGCCGCTCGGCAAGCTGCGCAGCCCGCAGGATTTCATGCTGGCAGCGCTCCGCGCGGCCAATCTGCCGGATGACAACCAGCCCGATCCGGTAGGGGTCGCGGCGGCGCTCGGCCAGGCCCAATGGGGCGCCCCTTTCCCGATCGGCTGGCCCGACACCGCCGCCGAATGGGGCGGCCCGGAGGCGATCCTACGGCGGGTGGATTGGGCCTACAGCGTCTCCGGCCGGATGAACGCGCTCGACCCGGACGCGATCGCCAGCACCGCGCTCGGCCCCCTCCTCCGCCCCGCCACGCAGCAGGCGATGCAGCATGCCGGCTCGCGCCGCGACGCGGTGGCGCTGCTGTTCGCCTCGCCCGAATTCCAGAGGCGCTGATGAGCTTCCTGACCCGCCGCGCCGCGCTGCTCGGCCTCACCTCCGCCTGGGCGATCGGCCATAGCGGCCTCGCCTTGGCGCAGGCGCCCACCGAGCGGCGCTTCGTCGTCATCATCCTGCGCGGCGCGCTGGACGGGCTGGCGGCGGTCACGCCTTATGGCGACCCGGCGCTCGCCGGCTGGCGCGGCGAGTTGCTGCCGGCGATGCCGGGCTCCGGCGGCCAGGACGCGCTGCTCGATCTCGGCGGATTCTACGGATTGCACCCGTCGCTCGCGAACATGCACGCCTTCTACAAGGCGGGCGAACTGATGCCGGTGCATGCGGTTGCCGGCAATTACCGCAGCCGGAGCCATTTCGAGGCGCAGGACTACATGGAGAGCGGCACCGACCACCGCCTCACCAGCGGCTGGCTCAACCGCGCGGTCGCCGCCATCCCGAAGCGCGGCGATGCCGAGACCGGGCTTTCCATGGGCGTCGCGCTGCCACTGCTGATGCGCGGGCCGGCGATGGTGGGCGCCTATGCGCCGCAGAGCTTCTCCGAACCCGATGCCGATCTCTACGCGCGCATGCTGGCGCTCAACCACGGCGATCCGGTGACCGGCCCGGCACTGTCGGAGGCGTTGCGCGAGCGCGGCTTCGCGGATGCCGCACTGGCCGGCGAAGATGGAATGGATGCTCCAAGGAGCACCACCGGGCAGAAGGCGCCGCGCAACGGCTTCACTACCCTCGCCGGCCTCGCCGGGCGGCTGCTCGGGAAGGATGACGGTCCGCGGATCGCGGCGCTCGAGATCGATGGCTGGGACACCCATGTCGCGCAGAACCCACGCCTTGCGAACGTGCTGCGCCAGCTCGATGCCGGACTGCAGGCGCTGCGCGACGGGCTCGGTGAAAGCTGGTCGCAGACCGTCGTGTTGACGCTGACCGAGTTCGGCCGCACGGTCCGGGTGAACGGCACCAAGGGCACCGATCACGGCACCGGAACCGTGGCCTTCGTCGCTGGCGGCCCGGTGCAGGGCGGCCAGGTGCGCGCGGACTGGCCGGGCCTCGCCGAGGCCAATCTGTTCCAGAATCGCGACCTTGCGCCGACCACCGATCTGCGCGCGCTCGCCAAGGGCCTGCTCACCACGCATCTCGGCCTGCCCGACACCTCGCTCGCGGCGATCTTCCCGGGCAGCGCGGATGCGCCCCCGCTCGGACGATTGCTGCGCAGCTAGCGGCCGTCCCTCCCGATGCACGTTCTGCCCTCCCGGACCAGCATGGATCCATCGACCGGAGCACGATGCCCTCGGCCGCCGCGGCACCCATGTGAGAGGCCGCATCCGCGCGATGCGCTCGAACAGCCGGGAGACGAGGCATGCCGAAAGGCTCAGACATACTGGTGGCGGCCCTTGAAAATGAGGGCGTCGATCGGATTTTTGGGCTTCCCGGCGAGGAGAATCTCGACGTCGTCGAGTCGATCCGGCGCTCCGGCATCCAGCTTGTCCTCACCCGCCACGAGCAGGCGGCCGCCTTCATGGCGGCGACCTATGGCAGGCTGACCGGCCGACCGGGCGTGTGCCTCGCCACGCTCGGGCCGGGTGCGCTCAACCTCTCGACCGCGAGCGCCTACGCGCTGCTGGGCGCGATGCCGATGCTGATGATCACCGGGCAGAAAGGCATCCTCTCCTCGCGCCAGGCCCGGTTCCAGATCGTCGACGTGGTCGCCGCGATGAAGCCGCTCACCAAGGATTCGCGCCAGATCGTCTCACCGATGATGATCCCGACGCTGGTGCGGGACGCGTTCCGCGTGGCGCAGGAGGAGCGACCCGGTCCGGTGCATCTCGAGCTGCCCGAGGACATCGCCGGCGAGGAATGCGGGGCCTTCCCGCCGATCCCGCCGCACCCGGTCGAGCTGCCGCTCGCCAATCCGGAGGCGCTCGATCGAGCGGCGCGGATGATCGTCGCCGCCGAACGCCCATTGCTGATGCTCGGCGCTGCGGCGTCCCGGCCACGTTCGAGCGGCGATCTCGCGCAATTCGTGCTGCGGACGAAAATTCCCTATTTCACCACGCAGATGGGCAAGGGCACGGTGCCCGGCGGCACCGATCTCTACATGGGAACCGCGGCGCTCTCCGAGCGCGACTACGTGCACGAAGCGATCGAGCGCGCCGACCTGATCATCACCATCGGCCACGACACGGTCGAGAAGCCGCCCTTCATCATGGGCGCCGAACGGCCGACCGTGATCCATATCGGCTATCAGCCGGCGCATGTGGAGCAGGTGTATTTTCCGCAGGCGGAGGTCATCGGCGATCTCGGACCGTCGCTCCGGCAGCTCGCCGACCGCCTGGAGGGCCGGATCCCGCACGCGCAGGCCCTGCTCCCCCTGCGCGACGGCATTCTCGGCCGGATCGCGGCGCGCGCGACCGAGGATCGCCTGACCCCGCAGCGCCTGGTGCACGACGTACGGGAGGTGATGCCGCCGGACGGCATCGTGGCGCTCGACAACGGCATGTACAAGATCTGGTTCGCGCGGAACTACCGCACGCAGATGGCGAACACGCTGCTGCTCGACAATGCGCTCGCGACGATGGGCGCGGGCCTGCCCTCGGCGATGATGGCCGCCCAGCTCTATCCGGAACGCCGGGTGATGGCGGTGTGCGGCGATGGCGGGTTCATGATGAACAGCCAGGAGCTGGAAACCGCGGTTAGGCTGAAGCTCAACCTCGTCGTGCTGATCCTCGAGGATCACGCCTACGGGATGATCCGCTGGAAGCAGGCGGTCGACAAATTCCCTGATTTCGGCATGAGCTTCGGCAATCCGGATTTCGTGCAATACGCCCGCGCCTACGGCGCCGCGGCGACGCGCGTGGGCGAGGCAGCCGCGCTCACCGCGGCGCTCGACGCGGCGTTCGCCGGTGGCGGCGTTCACCTCGTCATCGTGCCGATCGACTATTCCGAGAACACGCGCGTGCTGGTCGACGAGCTGAAGCAGCGCCTGCCAGTGATCGCGGAGACCTAGCGCGCCCTCATGCCGTGCGGTCCCCGCCTACACCGACGCCGAGCGCCGCCTGCGCGGCAGCCAGGCGGGCGACCGGGACGCGGTACGGGCTGCAGGAGACGTAGTCGAGCTTGAGCTCCTCGCAGAAGGCGATGCTGGCGGGGTCGCCGCCATGCTCGCCGCAAATGCCGAGCTTGAGGCTCGGCTTGGCGGCCCGGCCCTTCTCGCTGGCGATCTGCACCAGCACGCCCACACCCTCGCGGTCGATCGAGACGAACGGGTCCTTCGGCAGGATGCCGGCTTCCACGTACTGCGGCAGGAACTTGCCGGCATCGTCACGCGACAGGCCGAACGTGGTCTGCGTCAGATCGTTGGTGCCGAAGCTGAAGAAATCGGCGCTGGCGGCAATGCTGTCGGCGGTGAGCGCGGCGCGCGGCAGCTCGATCATCGTGCCGACGCTGTAGGTGAGGCTGCGGCCTGCGGCGGCGAAGGCGGCGGCGGCGGCCTTGTCGATCAGCGTGCGCAGGATGTCGAGCTCGCGCTTGACGCCCACCAGCGGGATCATGATTTCGGGGATCGGCGCCTGGCCGGTCTCCGCCTCGGCGGCGAGCGCGCCCTCGAAGATCGCGCGGGCCTGCATCTCGTAGATCTCGGGATAGGTGATGCCGAGGCGGCAGCCGCGATGACCGAGCATCGGGTTGGCCTCGGCGAGCTCGGCGGCGCGGTGGCGCATCGCGGGCAGCTCGGCGCCGAGCGCCTCGGCGATCTCCGCGAGCTCGGCATCGCCATGCGGCAGGAATTCGTGCAGCGGCGGATCGAGCAGCCGGATCGTCACCGGCAGCCCCGCCATGATGCGGAACAGGTCGGAGAAATCCTGGCGCTGGAAGGGCAGCAGCTTGTCGAGCGCCTGGCGGCGGCCGCGCTCGTCGGTCGCCATGATCATTTGCCGCACCGCGCCGATGCGCGAGGGGTCGAAGAACATGTGCTCGGTGCGGCAGAGGCCGATGCCCTCGGCGCCGAACCGCCGCGCGACCTCGGCATCGAGCGGGGTTTCCGCATTGGTGCGCACGCGCAGCCGGCGGGTGGCGTCCGCCCATTCCATCAGTGTCGCGAAATCGCCCGAAAGCACGCGCTCGACCATCGGCACCGCGCCGACGAACACCTCGCCGGTGCTGCCGTCGAGCGTGATGATCTCGCCGCCGCGCACCGCGCGGCCGCCGGCCGACAGGGTCTGCGCGCCGTAATCCACGGCGATCCCGCCGGCGCCGGCGACGCAGGGACGGCCCATGCCGCGCGCCACCACCGCGGCGTGGCTGGTCATGCCGCCGCGCGTGGTGAGGATGCCGCGTGCGGCATGCATGCCGTGAATATCCTCGGGACTCGTCTCGATGCGGACGAGAATGACAGATTCGCCCTTGGCGGCCCGGCTCTCCGCCTCCTCGGCATTGAACACCACCGCGCCGGTCGCCGCCCCCGGGCTCGCCGGCAGGCCGGCGGAGAGCGCGGTGCGCGGCGCCTTGGGGTCGAGCATCGGGTGCAGGAGCTGGTCGAGCGAGGCGGGGTTGACGCGGCGGACGGCCTCCGCGCGGTCGATCAGCCCTTCATTCGCCATCTCGACGGCGATGCGCAGCGCCGCACCCGCGGTGCGCTTGCCGTTGCGGGTCTGCAGCATGTAGAGTTTGTTGCGCTGGACGGTGAACTCGATGTCCTGCATGTCGCGGTAATGGCGCTCGAGCGTCTCGCGCACCGCGAGCAGCTCGGCATAGGCGGCGGGCAGCGCGGCCTCCATCGCCACCTCGCCCTTCGCCGCGCCGGCACTGGCGAGCGGCTGCGGCGTGCGGATGCCGGCCACCACATCCTCGCCCTGCGCATTGACCAGGAACTCGCCGTAAAAGCGGTTCTCGCCGGTCGAGGGGTCGCGGGTGAAGCAGACGCCGGTCGCGCAATCCTCCCCCATATTGCCGAACACCATTGCCTGCACGTTGACGGCGGTGCCCCAATCGACCGGCACATCGTTCAGCCGGCGATAGGTGATGGCGCGCGGGTTCATCCAACTGCCGAACACCGCGCCGATCGCGCCCCAGAGCTGCTTCTCCGGCTCCTGCGGGAACGGCGCGCCGGTCTCGGAATCCACCAGATCCTGATATTCCTGGACGACGCGCTGCCAATCCTCGGCGGAGAGCGCGGTGTCCTCGATGTGCCCCGCCTCGAGCTTCAGGTGCTCGATGATCTCCTCGAAGCGGTGATGCGGCACGCCGAGCACGACGCTGCCGTACATCTGGATGAAGCGGCGATAGCTGTCCCAGGCGAAGCGCGCATCGCCCGAGCTCTTCGCCAGACCCTGCACCGTGCGGTCGTTAAGGCCGAGATTGAGCACGGTATCCATCATGCCGGGCATCGAGACGCGCGCGCCGGAGCGGACGGAGACCAGCAGCGGATCGGCGGCATCGCCGAAGCGGAGCCCGACCGCCTGTTCCACCCGGGCCAGCGCGGCGGCGACCTCGGCCGCCAGGGTCTCGGGATAGCGGCGGTCGTTGCGGGTGAATTCCGTGCAAACCTCGGTGGTGATGGTGAAGCCGGGCGGCACGGGCAGCCCGATGCTCGCCATCTCCGCGAGATTGGCGCCCTTGCCGCCGAGCAGGTTGCGCATCTCCGCGCGCCCCTCATTGTCACCGGCGCCGAAGCTGTAGACCCATTTGGTCATGCTGATCCCTGCACTTCGATCTTGGAGAAGTCGGCGGCCTGGTCCATCACCGCGCGCACCCGGTGGAGCAATCGCAGCCGATTGCGGCGAAGTTCCGGCGGTTCGGCGTTCACGGTGACGCGGGCGAAGAAGGCGTCGATCGGGTCGCGCAGCGCCGCCATCGCGGCCATCGCGGACCCGAAATCCTCCGCCGCCAGCGCGCCCGCGATGCGCTTCTCGGCGGCGTCGAGCGCGGCGGCGAGCGCCTGCTCCTCGGCGGCGGCGAGCAGCGACGGGTCCGGCACGCCCTCGTGCGGCCCGTCCTTGCGATCCTCGATGCGGAAGATATTGGCGCTGCGCCGATAGGCGGTGAGCAGATCGGCCCCTTCCGGGCTTTCCACGAACGACGCCACCGCCTCGGCGCGCGCCAGCAGGCGGACGAAATCGTCGGAGGCGGCGCGGGCGAGCAGCGCGGCGAGCACATCGTGCCGTGCCCCTTCGGCACGCAGCTGCACGCGCAGGCGCTCGGCGAGAAAGCCGAGCAGATCCGCCGCATTCGGCCGGGCGGCGAACCCTTCTCCCGCCGCCGCGATCAGCGGCAACAAAGCGAGGCGCAGCCGGTTCTCGCGCAGGATCCGGATCAGGCCGAGTGCGGCACGGCGCAACGCATAAGGATCGCCCGAGCCGCCCGGCTTCTCGCCGATGCCGAAGAAGCCCGCGAGAAGGTCGAGCTTGTCGGCG
The DNA here is from genome assembly GCA_965276665.1 of Acetobacteraceae bacterium. Lineage (GTDB taxonomy): Bacteria > Pseudomonadota > Alphaproteobacteria > Acetobacterales > Acetobacteraceae > CAWGJC01. The sequence continues at coordinate 4,341,189 of OZ255620.1, read as the reverse complement.
AGCGCCACCGCCACGGTGACCGGCTCGGACGGGGCCGCCTCGTTCGGCCCGCGCGGCGCGTAATGGTCGCGGATCGCATCCGCGCTTCGAGCATCCTCGCCATCGTGCAACGCGTAGTAGCGGCCCATCACGCCCTGCAATTCGGGGAACTCGCCCACCATGCCGGTAGTGAGGTCGGCCTTGGCGAGGCGTGCGGCGCGTACGGCGAGCGCCGGGTCGGCGCCCACCAGCGGCGCGATGCGCGCGGCGAGCGCCTCGAGGCGTCGCACCCGGTCGCCCTGGCTGCCGAGTTTGGCATGGAAGGTCACGGCATCGAGCGCGGCGAGGCGATCGGCCAATTTCGTGCGGCGATCGAGATCCCAGAAATGCCGCGCATCGGCGAAGCGGGCGCGCAGCACGCGCTCATTGCCGGCGATGATGGTCGCCCCGCCATCCGCCGCCTCGATATTGGCGATGAAGGCGAAGCAGGGCGCGGCCGCGCCCGCCTGGTCGCGGAGCGCGAAATAGCGCTGGTTCACCCGCATCGAGACCTGCAGCACCTCGGCAGGCAGATCCATGAATTCCGGATCGATCCGGCCGAGCAGCGGCACCGGCCACTCGACGAGGCCGGCCACCTCGTCCACCAGCGCCGGGTCGGCGACGAGCGACAGATCGCGTTTCGCGGCAAGTGCCGCGAGCCCCGCCTCGATCAGCCGGCGGCGCTCGGCCGCATCCGCCACCACCCGCCGCTCCCGCAGGCTGCGCTCCCAGCCGGCAAAGCTGTCCACCGCGACGGCGCCGGGGGCGAGGAAGCGATGCCCTTCGGTGAGATCGGCGGCGGCGAGGCCATGCCCGTCATCCGCCCCCTCCCGCAGGTCGAATTGTACCACCGTTCCGCCGAGCAGGCAGAGGATGCGGCGCAGCGGGCGCACCCAGGTGAAGGCGCTCCCGGCGCCCCAGCGCATCGATTTCGGCCAGGGGAATTTGCGCAACAGGCCGGGCATCGCGCCGGCGATCAGCGTCGTCGCGGGGATCTCCGGGCTCGCCTTCTCGAGCACCCAGTGATCGCCCTCCTGCACCAGCGCCTCGCGCGTGGCGCCGTGGCGCCGGAGGAAGCCGTCGAGCGCCGCCGCTGGCGCGCTGGCGCGCGGGCCGCGCTCGCGGGTGCTGGAGGCCGGCACGCTCGCCGCCACCTCGGCCACTAGGGCGATCCGGCGCGGGCCGGCAAAGCCGCGGCCGTTGGCCGGCGCGAGCGGGGCCAGCGTCTCGCCGACCAGGCGGGCGAGATCCTCGGCCGCGCGCGCCTGCATGCGGGCGGGGATTTCCTCGCCGAACAGCTCAAGGAACAGCTCAGGCATCGGTCGGGTGGTAGATTATTTGCCGCGCCGAAACAACGCGGCGCTTCATGTCTCTTGGGTTAACCCGGTCTCGCCCGCGAGCCAAGCCTCGCAGCAGCCGCGGGCCAGCGTGCGGACGCGAAGAATATAGGCCGCCCGCTCGGTCACGCTGATCACGCCGCGGGCATCGAGCAGGTTGAACAAATGGCTCGCCTTGATGCACTGGTCGTAGGCTGGAAGCGCAAGCCCTTCAGCGAGCAGCGCGCCGCATTCCGCCTCGGCATCGGCGAAGTGGCGGGTCAGCATCGCCGTGTCCGCCAGCTCGAAATTATACCGGCTGTATTCCCGCTCGGCACGCAGGAACACATCGCCATAGGTGACGCCCTCGCCATTGAAATCGAGGTCGTAGATCCGCTCGACGCCCTGCACGTACATCGCCAGGCGCTCGAGCCCGTAGGTCATCTCGAAGCTTGGCACCGCGACCGGGATGCCGCCCACCTGCTGGAAATAGGTGAACTGGCCGACCTCCATCCCGTCGCACCACACCTCCCAGCCGAGGCCCCAGGCGCCGATGGTCGGGCTCTCCCAATCGTCCTCGACGAAGCGGATGTCGTGCAGCGCCGGGTCGATGCCGATCGCGGCATAGCTGCCGAGCAGCAGGGCCTGCGCGGTCTCCGGGCTCGGCTTCATGATCACCTGATACTGGTAGTAGTGCTGCAGCCGATTCGGATTCTCGCCATAGCGCCCGTCCGACGGCCGGCGGCTCGGCTGCACGTAGGCGGCCTTCCACGGCTTCGGGCCGAGCGCGCGCAAGGTGGTGGCCGGGTGGAAGGTGCCGGCCCCCATTTCAACGTCATAGGGCTGCAGGATCACGCAGCCCTGGGTGGACCAGAATTCGTGCAGGCGCAGGATGAGCCCCTGGAAGCTCAGCGATTTTTGCATGGCGCGATCGGTGTGCATGTTCGTGGCGCAGCATAGGGAGCCGACCGGACCGCCGCAAACGCGCCGATGCAACCTCCGCCGCGTGCACGACTTTATGGATCGGCATTGCCGGAGCGCATCATGGCGGCTGATGGCCTCGCCGACGCGGAGATCGCACGCATCCTCAAGGAGACGCGGCGGATCGCGCTGGTCGGCGCCTCGGACAAGCCGGGCCGTCCCTCCTTCGGCGTGATGGGGTTCCTGCTCCGCCATGGCTTCGACGTCGTGCCGGTGAACCCGGGTCTGGCCGGAAGAACCATCCAGGGGCGGGAGGTGGTGGCGAGCCTCGCGGAGGCGGCGCCGCTCGATATGGTGGACGTGTTTCGCGCGCCTGAGCATGTCGGCCCGGTGGTCGACGAGGCGATCCGCCTTGGCGCGCGCACGCTGTGGATGCAACTCGGCGTGGTGAACGAGGCGGCGGCCGAGGCCGGCCGGGCGGCCGGAATGATCGTGGTGATGGATCGCTGCCCCGCCATCGAATTTCCCCGGCTCCGGCTGGCCGCTTGATCCGCGCGTCTCGGCGACCAACATCGCGACCAGCCCTTTTCGAGAAGAGGACGGCATGACCAACGACGAACGCGACATCATCGCCCGTTTCATGGCGAGGGTGAGCGGCCAGCCCCAGGCGGCGCAGTCAGGCTTCGGCGGTTCGGTTCCGGCGACGGTGCAGGCCCCGCCCCTCCCGCCGATCGACCCGGAAGCGGACCGCTACATCGCCGATCAATTCGCCCGCTTCCCCGAGGCGCGCTACCGGATCACGCAGATGGCCTTCGTGCAGGAAGCTGCACTCGCCGAAGCGCAAAACCGGCTGAAGCGCATGGAATGGGAGCTCGACCAGACGAAGCGCCAGGCACCGCCGCCGCAGGCCGAGCCGGCCCAGCCGGCGCCGTCACGCGGGATCTTCGGCGGCATATTCGGCGGCGGCCAGCAGGCCGCCCCGCCGCCCCAGCAGCCGCAATACGCCCCGCAACAACCGCAATACGCGCCGCCGCCGCAATACGCCCCCCCGCAGCCGCAATACCCGCCGCAATATCAACCCGGCATGTTCGGGCGCGGGGGCGGCAGCGGGTTTCTCGGCTCGGCCCTGACGACGGCAGCCGGCGTGGCCGGCGGCGTCGTGGTCGGCGACGCGCTGATGAACATGTTTTCCGGCCATGGCGGCGGCGGGTTCGGCGGCGGCGGCCTCGGGGGCGGTGGCCTGGGGGGCGGCGCCCTGGGGGGCGGCGGCTTCGGTCAGCAGCCGGACGTGGTCAACGAGACCATCGTGAACAACAATTACGACACTCCGCCGCAAGCGGATCCCTGGGGCGGAAACGCGCCGGATCAGGGTGGATGGCAAGGCCAGCCCGATCAAGGCGGCTGGCAGGGTCAGCCCGATCAGTCTGGCTGGGATGCCGGCGGCGGTCAGCCCGCCCCTGGGCTCGACAACACGGATGGTCTCGACAACACGGATTTCGGCTCGGGCGACGACGGATCCGGCGGGTTCGACGACCAGACGAACGTCTAGACCGGCTCGGGAAGTCGCATCCAGGTCGGAACAAACGGCATCAGCACGGCGTTCCCGCAGGCGAGCGGGGCGCCGGCATCGAGTGCGGCGAGGCGGAGCAGCGCCATGCCGCGCCCGTTCCGGCAAGAGCGCATGGCGCCGATCTCCACCCCGTCGCGGAAGATCGGCGTCCCCGGCGGGGGCGCCGGGCCTGCGATGCCCACCGGCGTCAGCCGACGCTTCACCAAGCCGCGGTATTTCGTCCGGGCGGTGAGTTCCTGGCCCATGTAGCAACCCTTGCTCCACGATACGCCGGCGAGCTCGTCGAAACCGGCCTCCAGCAGCACGGTCTTTTCCGTCTCCAGGTCGCGCGATCCGTCCGGCAGGCCGAGGGCAAGGCGGTGTTCGTCCCAGTCGGCCGCCTCCGCGTTGGTCGCCAGCGGCGCCGGGGAAATCAGCCGCCAGCCAGCCTCGGGCAGACGGGGGTCGGGGGCGGCAATGCTACCCCCGGCCTCCGGCGTTCCGCCCCAGGCGGCATGGACCGAAAGATCGAGCGACGCGACGCTCACCTTCGAGCGCAGCCGGAAGCGCGTGAGACGCTGCACCAGCATGTCCCGCTGGGCGAGTTCGCAATCGAGCAGCAGGCGCCCGCCTTCGGCCAGGATGAAAAAATCCGCCAGCCATTTCCCCTGCGGGGTCAGCAGCGCGGCCCAGACGGCGTGCCCGGGCGCCGCGAGGGCGACATCGTTCGAGACGAGGCCCTGCAGAAAACCGACGCGATCCTCGCCCTCTAGCGCGATCACCGCACGGTCGGGCAGCAAAGCGAGTTGGGTCATGACCCAAGAATGGGTCGTGCGGCGCGCCGAGCCAAGCCCCGTGCCTTAACGCGGCACGGAAAACCCTGCTAGAGCGTTCGTGCCCATGCGCATCCTGTTCATCACCGCGACGCGGATCGGCGACGCCGTCCTCTCCACCGGGCTGCTGGATCATCTGCTCCGCGCCCACCCGGCGGCGCGCTTCACCATCGCCTGCGGGCCTGCCGCCGAAGGCGTGTTCGCGCGCATGCCGCGCCGCGAGGCGACGCTGGTGGTGGAGAAGCGGCGGCACGATCTGCACTGGCTCGGGCTCTGGGCCCGCACTTTCGGACGGGTCTGGGATCTGGCGATCGACCTGCGCGGCTCGGCGCTCACCTTCACCCTGCCGGCCCGCAGGCGAGCGGTGATGCGCGGCGGGCGACGGCCCGGCGCCCGGCTCGGCCATCTCGGCGCGGTGCTCGGGCTGGACCCGCCGCCGCTCCCCGTCATCTGGACCGACCCGGCCGATCGCGCGCGCGCGGCAACCATGCTGCCGGAAGGCGCGCCGGTGATCGGCCTCGGCCCGACCGCCAATTGGGACGGCAAGATCTGGCCGCCGGAGCATTTCGTCGCCCTCGCCAAGGCGCTCACCGCCGAGGCGCTGCCGGGCGCGCGCATCGCGGTATTCGCCGGCCCGGGCGCGGCCGAGCGGGCGCGGGCCGGGCCGGTGCTCGACGCGCTGCACGGCGCGATCGACCTGGCCGGCGCGCTCACCCTGCCTGAGGCGGCCGCCTGCCTGGCCCGCTGCGCGCTGTTCGTCGGCAACGATTCCGGGCTGATGCATCTCGCCGCCGCCGCCGGCACCCCGACGCTCGGCTTGTTCGGGCCGAGCGACGCCAGCGAATACGGTCCCGCCGGCCCGCGCGCCGCCGCGGTCGTCGCGCCCGGTCCGGCGGGGCATGCGCCGATCGCCGGACTCTCCGTCGAGGCGGCGTTGGCCGCCGCCGCGACGCTGATCATGGCGCCCACGATCAATGCGCCGGCGCTCGCATGAGGCCCATTCTCGCATGAGGCCCGGTCTCGCATGAGAGTGGCGCAGATCATGGCCGGCGCGCCAACCGGCGGAGCGGAACTGTTCTTCGAGCGGCTCTGCGCCGCCCTCGCCCGCGCCGGAGAGACCGTGCTGCCGGTGATCCGCCGCGAGCCCGGCCGCGCCGCGCGGCTCACCGCCGCCGGCCTCGCCCCCGTCGAGCTCGGCTTCAGCGGCGCGCTCGACCTGCTGACCCGGCCGCGGCTCGCGGCCCTCCTCCGCAGGTTCGCCCCCGATATCGCGATCGCCTGGATGAACCGCGCCGCGCGCTTCGCCCCGGCCGGCCGCTGGGTGCTCGCGGGGCGGCTCGGCGGCTATTACGATCTCGACTACTACCGGCGCTGCGACCATCTGATCGGCAACACGCGTGGGCTCGTCGCCTGGATGCGGGCGCAGGGCACGCCGGAAGCGCGCAGTCATTATTTGCCGAATTTCTCCCCCGACCTCGCCGGGGCCGCTCCGGCCGCGCTTGCCGTGCCGCCCGGTCCGCTGGTGCTGGCGCTCGGCCGGCTGCACCGCAACAAGGCGTTCGACGTGCTGATCCGCGCCCTGCCGCGCCTGCCCGGGGTGCAGTCGGTGATCGCCGGGGAGGGGCCGGAGCGCGCCGCGCTCGCCGATCTCGCCCGCACGGAAGGCGTGGCCGACCGGGTGCATCTGCTCGGCTGGCGCACCGACACCGCCGCCCTGCTCGCGCGTGCCGATTGCCTCGTCTGCCCGTCCAGGGTCGAACCGCTCGGCAATGTGGTGATCGAGGCCTGGTCGGCCGGCCGCCCGGTGGTCGCCGCGGCCGCCGACGGCCCGCGCGAGCTGCTGGCGCCCGAGGAAGACGGGCTGCTGGTGCCGCGCGAGGACGCCTCCGCCCTGCGCGACGCCCTCGCCCGCGTGCTCGAGGATACGCCGCGTGCCGAAAAACTCGCCGCCGCCGGCCGGGCCCGCTACGACGCGGAATTTTCCGAACCGAAGGTGATCGCGCGCTGGCTCGGTTTCCTCCGCACGGCGGAGAAAAGCTGATGTGCGGCATTGCCGGGCTGATCCTCGCCTCCTCCGCCGCGCCGCCCGATCCGGGCACGCTTTCGCTGCTGACCCGCGCGCTCGGCCATCGCGGGCCGGACGGCACCGGGCACAGCGCGGTCGGGCGCATCGCGCTGGTGCAGACGCGGCTCGCGATCATCGACATCGCCGGCGGCGATCAGCCGCTTTTCGCCGGCCCGGCGGCGCTGATCGCCAATGGCGAGGTCTATAATTATCGTGAGCTGCGCCAGGGCCTGCCGGGCGCGCAATTCGCCACCGGCAGCGATTGCGAGCCGCCGCTGCATCTCTGGCTGCGCGACGGCGCGGCGTACGACCACGCGCTGCGCGGCATGTATGCGATCGCGATCCATGAGCGGGCGGCGCGGACCGTCACCCTCACCCGCGATGCGTTCGGCATCAAGCCACTCTACATCGCGCAGATCGCCGGCGGCCTCGCCTTCGCCTCCGAGCCGCAGGCTTTGCTCGCCGCCGGGCTGGTGCCGCGCGGGCTGCGCCCCGCAGCGCGCGACGAGCTGCTGCAGCTGCAATTCACCACCGGCAAGGACACGATCTTTCCCGGCATCGAGCGCGTGCTGCCCGGCGAGACGCTCACCATCGCCGACGGCCACGTGCTCGATCGCCGGCGGATCGCAGCACTGCCGGAGGGCGGCCCCGAGGAGATCGGCGAGGAGGCGGCGCTCGCCCGGCTCGACCGCGCGCTGACGGAAAGCGTCGACCTGCATCAGCGGAGCGACGTGCCTTACGGCATGTTCCTCTCCGGCGGCATCGACAGCGCGGCGGTGCTCTCGATGATGGCCCGGCTGAACGCGGAGCCGGTGCTCGCCTTCACCGCCGGGTTCGACGCGCCGGGCGCCGCCGATGAGCGCGCCCGCGCCGCCGCCGTCGCCACCGCCTGCCGCGCGCGCCACGAGCCGATCGAGATCACCGAGGCGATGGTCTGGCGGCATCTGCCCGAGATCGTCGCCTGCATGGACGACCCGGCGGCCGATTACGCGATCATCCCGAGCTGGTTCCTCGCCCGCCGCGCCCGCCAGGACGTGAAGGTGGTGCTCTCCGGTGAGGGCGGCGACGAGCTGCTGGGCGGATACGGCCGCTACCGCAGCGCGATGCGGCCCTGGTGGCTGGGCGGCCGGGTGATGCGCGCGCGGGGCAATTTCGACGGGCTCGACGTGCTGCGCGCGCCGCCCGCCGGCTGGCGCGACGGCATCGCGACCGCGGAGGGCGCCGCTTCGGCCGGCGGCCGCTCGCGCCTGCAGGTGGCGCAGGCGACCGATAGCGCGGACTGGCTGCCGCACGATCTGCTGCTGAAGCTCGACCGCTGCCTGATGGCGCATGGCGTCGAAGGCCGCACCCCGTTCCTCGACCCGGCGATCGCCGCCGCCAGCTTCCGCCTGCCGGACGGACTCAAGATCCGCGACCGCCGGGGTAAATACCTGCTCCGCCGCTGGCTCGCGACGCATCTGCCGGAGGCCGAGCCGTTCGCCCCGAAGCAGGGTTTCACCGTGCCGGTCGGCGCCTGGATCACCGCCGCCGGCGCGCGGCTCGGGCCGCTGGTCGCGGCGCAGCCGGGGGTTGCGGAGATCGCCGATGCGGGCCGCGTCACCGCGCTGTTCCGCAACGCCACCGGCCGCCATCACGGCTTTGCGGCCTGGACCCTGCTGTTCTACGCGCTCTGGCACCGCACCCATGTGCTCGGCCTGCCGCCCGCTGGCGACGTCTTCGAGACGCTCGCGGCACACTGACGAAACGGGGAGACGCCGGATGCCAGGGCATTACGATCTGCTGATCCGCAACGGCGTGTGCGTGCTGCCTTGGGGCGAGGCCGAGGCGAATATCGGCGTGCGGGACGGCCGGATCGCCGCGATCGGCGTGACCGAGGGTTCGGCCGAGACGGTGATCGACGCCGCCGGCCTGCACGTGCTGCCCGGCCTCGTCGATCCGCATGTTCATCTGCGCGATCCCGGCGATCCGGCGGTCGAGAGCATCGCCAGCGGCACCCGCGCCGCCGTGCTCGGCGGCCTCGTCGCGGTCTACGACATGCCGAACACCACTCCGTCGATCACCGATGCCGAGCGCCTGGCCTGGAAGCGCGGCCATGTCGAGGCGAATGCCTGGTGCGACATGGGCCTCTATGTCGGCGGCACGCGCGCCAACACCGGGCAGCTCGCGGCGCTCGAGGCGGAACCCGGCGTCTGCGCGGTGAAAATCTTCGCCGGCAGCTCGACCGGCGACCTGATGGTGGAGGACGATCCCTCGCTCGAACGGGTGATGCGGCACGGAAGGCGCCGCATCGCCTATCACAGCGAGGACGAATACCGGCTGCAGGAACGCAAGCCGATGTTCCATCGCGGCGATCCGCATATCCGCCACATGGAATGGCGCGACGAGGAATGCGCCTTCCTCGGCACGCGCCGGCTGATGGCGCTCGCCCGCAAGACCGGCCGGCCGGCGCATATCCTGCATGTATCGACCGCGCAGGAGCTCGATTACCTGCGTGACTTCCGCGACATCGCGACGATGGAGGTGCTGGTCAATCACCTCACCCAGGCGGCGCCGGATTGCTACGAGCGGCTCAAGGGGTTCGGCGTGATGAACCCGCCGATCCGCGGCCCGGAGCACCGGGAGGCGGCGTGGGCGGCGGTGCGCGACGGCCGCGTCGACACGATCGGGTCGGACCATGCGCCGCATGCGCGCGAGGCCAAGCTGAAACCCTGGCCCGACTGCCCCGCCGGGCTCACCGGCGTGCAGACGATGGTGCCGGTGATGCTCGACCACGTCGCCGCCGGCCGCCTCTCTCTCGCCCGCATGGTCGATCTGATGTCCGCCGGCCCCGCCAGGGTCTATGGGGCGGTCAACAAGGGAAGAATCGCCGCCGGCTACGACGCCGATTTCACCCTGGTCGACCGCAAGCGCAGCCGGGTGATCGAGGATGAATGGATCGTCTCCCCCTGCGGCTGGACGCCCTTCGCCGGGATGCGCGTCACCGGCTGGCCGGTGGCGACGATCATCCGCGGCCGGGCGGTGATGCGCGAGGACGAGGTGCTGGGCGCGCCGGCCGGCAAGGTCCTCGCCTTCCGCTCCTGAGAGCCGGGATCAGCGCGCGCCTTCCGGCATCGCCGGCACGGCGAGCACGCGATAGGCGCCCCCGCTCCGCAGCACGCCCGATCCCGTCACCGATGTCGCGCGCGCAATCCGGGGCGCGTCGCTGAATTTTTCCGCGCTGGTCAGGCATTCCGGCGGGTTCGGATCGTCCCATGGCATGCAAACCAAGGTGAATGGCCGCCCGGAGCTCAGCAGCGTGTGGATCTCCGGACGCATCGCCTCCCAGTGGAAGGCGGTGGCGAGGCTCTCGCTTCCCGGGTCCTGTGCGAGCCGCGCATAGGCCAGGAGCGCTGTCGTCCAGAAACTGCCGACCACTAGCATCGGCCGGTCCGCCGGCACATGGGCGAGGATCTCCGGGATGTCGTCATTGATGCTGCGCCGGTCGGCCGGGATGTTGCTGATGAAGCCGAGCGGACCGGGCAGCCCCGCCTGCGCTGCGACCGCAAGCAGGGCCAGGAGCGGCAGCCCCACCCGGCACGCCCGGACGGTCCAGGGCCGCACGATCGTCACCCGCGCCGTCCCCGCCGCGAACCACTCGTGCCGGCCCCGGGCGGCGAACCCGTCGCGGAGGAGCGTCACCGCCCAGCTCGCCGGCAGCAGGATCACGAACAGCCGGACGATGTCGTAATAGCGCGGCGCGTTGCCGTTCGCCTGCACCCAGAAACTGTCGGCGAACACCACCGCCGTCAGCGCCAGCGCGCCGAGTACGGCAAGATGCCGGGTGGGCACCGCAATCGCCGCCTCGCCTGCATCGGGCGTCGCGGCCCGGCCGTGCAGCAGCGCCGCCAGTCCGGCCACGGCAATCAGCATGCCCACGATCATCGTCAGGTTGACCTGCGGCAGGATCGCATCCGCCGCCGCGTTCAGGCTGTCCCATCGGAAATGCAGGTTGGAGGGCGTGCGCGGGTTGAACCGCCGCGCATGCAGCCACGCGCCGAACGCCGCCAACCAGACCGCGGCACAGCCGGAGAATCGTCCGAGCGGCGGCACGCGCAGCCACCAGAAGGCCACGCAGAGCGGCAGCAGGAAAACCAGCAGCGACAGATTGACGAAGAAGGCGAGCCAGAAGATCGCCGTCGCCGCAATCCACGCCGCACCCCGCCTGACCCCCGCGGCAGGCTGCCGGTCCAGCAGCCACAACCCCAGCACGAACACCGCGCAGAATTCCGGCGTCGGCACGGCGGTGACGAAGAAATTCGCGGCGAAGCCTCGCGCCGCCACCATCAGCACGATGATCGAGACGAAGAACCGCTCGTAGCGAAGATCGCGGTCGCCGATCAGCTCGAGCGCGAAGAACACCGACAGGAAACCGCAGATCAGGCGCAGGACAATCTGCAGCCGGAGATTGGCGCGGATGTCGTGCAGCGGGCTGGCCAGGAAGGGCAGCAGGTTGCCGAAACGGTTCTGGTTCCAATAGTACCAGGTCAGCTTCTCGACCGACATGATCGACGGCAGAACCGAATCGGCGTCGTGAAACCGGTTGTTCTCGCCGAACATCATCACGACCGACGCGATCAGGATGAAGCCGGCGATTATCGCGCCCCCGCGCAGGCCATCATTCCAGCCGGGCGAACGCGCGCGGCCTGCACCCATGCGCATCTCGGATCGGACGATGCTCAGCCGACCCGCGCCCGTGCCGCGCAAACAAGGCGCGGGCGCGCTGACGGACGCACCTTCACGCGCTAGGCGGCTCGCACCTTGGCGGGACGCAGCACCGCGGCGAGCGCCGAGACCAGCGCATCCATCATCGCATCGTCATGGAACGGCGTCGGCGTCAGGCGCAAACGCTCGGTGCCGCGCGGCACCGTCGGATAGTTGATCGGCGTCGCATAAACCCCGAAATCCTCGAGCAGGCGCAGGCTCACCTCGGTGCAGCGCGCGGCATCGCCGACATGCACCGGCACGATATGGCTCTGCGACGGCAGCAGCGGCAAGCCAGCCGCCCGGAGCCGTGACGTCAACGCCGCCGCGCGCTCGAACAGCGCCGCCCGCCGCGCCGCATCTTCCCGCACCAGCCGGACGCTCGCCAGCGCCGCGGCCGCAACCATCGGCGGCAGCGACGTGGTGAAGATGAAGCCCGGCGCGGTCGAGCGCAGCCAGTCGATCACCACCGCCTTCCCCGCCACGTATCCGCCGTGGCAGCCGAACGCCTTGGCGAGCGTGCCCTCGATCAGGTCAACACGCGCCGCCACGCCATCGCGCTCCGCCACCCCGCCACCGCCCGGACCATACATCCCGACCGCATGCACCTCGTCGAGATAGGTGAGCGCGCCGAATTCCGCCGCGAGGTCGCAGATCGCCCCGATCGGCGCGATATCCGCATCCATCGAATAGACGCTCTCGAACGCGATCAGTTTTGCCGCCGCCTCCGGCACGGCCGCGAGCTTCGCGCGCAGATCGTCCAGGTCGTTGTGCCGGAACACGTGGCACTCCGCCCCGCGCGCCGCCTTGATGCCGGCGATCATCGAGGCATGGTTCGCCGCATCCGAGAACACATGCCAGCCCGCCCGGCTCGACAGGATGGTGCCGAGCGCCGCCTGGTTCGCCACATAGCCGGAGACGAACAGCAGCGCCGCCTCCTTGCCGTGCAACGAGGCGAGCTCGGCCTCCAGCACGGCGTGCAGGGGGCTGGTGCCGGCGATGTTGCGCGTGCCGCCCGCCCCCGCGCCCGCGGACCGCGCCGCCTCGCACGCCGCCTCGATCACCCGCGGATCGGCGCCCATGCCGAGATAATCATTGGACGACCAGACCACGACCTCACGCTCGCCATGGCGGAACCGGGGAAACCGTCCGGCCTGCTTCACCAGCGGGGTAAACCGCCGATACCGGCCCTGCCCCTGAATCTCACCGAGTGCCTGCCGGCAGTGGTCTTCGAAGCCTTGCATTTTCGCGATTTACGCCTCGAGAAGCGGAAAGGCCAGGGGCTCTGCCCCTGGACCCCGCTAAGGGCACAGCCCTTAGAACCAGAAGCGCGCTTCGCGCAGAAGGAGGACGTGTTGCGGCACCGAACCAGCGTCTATCGCGTCCCCGGGTGTTGAATGCGCTTCGCGCGAAGCGCAATGATCATCTGAGGAATACCACTGCCCTCAGTTATTCCGCGATGCCGCCCCCGGCACGCGAAGCGCCACACGGGTTCCAAGGGCGACCGCCCTTGGCGGGGTCCAGGGGCGGCGCCCCTAGCGCTTCCCAATCAAACACCCCGCCCCCGATTGATGATCGCCGCCCCGTACCGCTCGCGCAACGCGTCGATCGCCGACTGCCGGGCCGAGCGTCGGGGCGTTTCCGGGTCGGCGAGGTCTAGCCGGTCCGCCTCGGCACCGGGCAGCAGCGGGCTGGCGCCGATGCCGATCAGGCGGAATGGCGTGCCGTCCGCCTCGCGGGCGAGCAGCGCTCGGGCGGCGGCGAACAGCGTGTCCGGCAGCATGGTGGGCGAGGCCAGCCGGGCCGCTCGGGTTCGGCCGCGGAAGCTTGCGGTCTTGAGCTTCAGCACGACGCCGCCGGCGGCGAGCGCCTCGCCGCGCAGCCGGCGCGCGAGTTTCTCCGTCATCCGCCAGAGATGCCGCTCGAGGGTCGGAAGATCGCGGAGATCTGTCTCGAAAGTGGTTTCGGCGCTGATCGAGCGGGTTTCGCGGGCCGGATCGACCATCCGGGCATCCTCGCCGCGCGCGCGGAGCACGAGCGCCGGCCCTTCCTCGCCGAGGCGTCGCAGCGCCTGGCGCGGGTCGAGCGCCTGGAGCTGGCCGAGTGTGGTGATGCCGAGCGCTGCGAGGCGGCGTTCCTGCGCCGGGCCGATTCCGGGCAGCAGGCGCACCGGGTGCGGGGCGAGCATCTCCGCCGCCTCGGCGCCCACGACGGCGAAGCCGCGCGGCTTGTCGCGCCCGGCGGCGATCTTCGCCATCAGCCGGTTGCGCGCGAGCCCGATCGAGACGGTCACGCCCACCTCGCGCTCCACGTCACGCGCGAAGCGGGCGAGCACGACGGCCGGCGGCGCGCCATGCAGCGCCGCGGTGCCGGCGAGGTCGAGCGCCGCCTCGTCGATCGAGAGCGGTTGCACCAGCGGCGTCAGCGCCTGCATCATCGTGCGGATCTGCCGGGCGGCGGCGGTGTATTTCGAGAAATCCGGCCGGATCACCACCGCGTCGGGGCAGGCTTTCAGCGCCTTGAACATCGGCATCGCGCTCCGCACGCCGCTCAGCCTCGCGATATAGCAGGCGGCGCTCACCACGCCGCGCCGTCCACCGCCGACGATCACCGGCTTGTCGGCGATCTCCGGCCGGTCCCGCTTCTCGATGCTGCAATAGAAGGCGTCGCAATCGACATGCGCGACATGCAGGGTGAACAGCTCCGGGTGCCGCACCACCCGGCCCGAGCCGCAGGCGTCACAGAGCGGCCCGGCGGGACGTGCGCCGCAGGCGCGGCAGAGCGCGGGGAGGCCTACGTCACCGGCCATAGCCAGGCCGCCCCGCGCACGCCGGAACTGTCGCCGTGGACATTCCTGACCACCGGCGTCGTGCAGACATCGCTGAACACGTGGCGAGCGATCAGCCCGGGCAGTTGCTCGTAGAGATGCGCCATGTTGGACAGGCCGCCGCCGAGCACGATCACGTCCGGATCGAGCAGGTTGACCACCATCGCGAGCCCGCGCGCCAGGCGGGAGGCATGCGCGCGGAGCGCGGTGGCGGCGCGCGCATCGCCGGCGGCGGCGCGGTCCGGCAGGGATGAGGCATCGCGCGCATCAGGCCCGTCGCAGGAGATCGCGAGGCCGGTGCCGGAGATCATCGTCTCCAGGCAGCCATGCAGGCCGCACCAGCAGGCCGGGCCCGGCACCTCGTCGGGCTCGGGCCAGGGCAGCATGATGTGCCCCCATTCGCCGGCGATCGCGTTGCGTCCGCCGACCACCTGCCGGTCCACCACCATCCCGCCGCCGCAGCCGGTGCCGATGATGACGCCGAACACCGTCCGGCGGCCCGCCCCGGCGCCGTCCACCGCCTCGGACAGGGCGAAGCAATTGGCGTCATTGGCGATCCGCACCTCGCGCCCGAGCGCGGCGACGACGTCGCGGTCGAGCGGCCTGCCGTTGAGCTGGCGGGAATTGGCGTTCTTCACCAGCCCGGTGGCCGGGCTGATCGTACCGGGGATGCCGAGGCCGACGCTGGCTTCCGCGCCGAGCGCCTGCTCGACCTCGGCCACCAGCTCGGCGATCGCCGCCACGCTCTGGTCGTAATGCGCCGCGCCCTCGCCGCCCGGCGTCGGCACGCGGCGCCGCACCAGCACCCCACCATCCTCCCCGAGCGCGGCCGCCTCGATCTTGGTGCCGCCGAAATCCACCCCGATGCGGAACCGCGCCATCCTCTCCCCTCTCTCTTGCCCGCCCGGCACGGGCGCCGCAGAGTGCGGACCATGAGCGAAACCCTGCTCGACGTGAAGGGCATGAACTGCCCGCTGCCGGTGCTGCGCGCCAACCGCGCGCTCCGCACCATGGCGCCCGGCGATCGGCTGCGCGTGCTGGCCACGGATCGAGCGACGGTCGCCGACATGCAGGCCTATTGCCGCGAGACCGGTCACGCGCTGCTCGCCTTCAGCGAGGAGCAGGGCGTGTTCAGCTTCGTCATCCGCCGCCGCGAAGCCCCCGCGTAAAACGCGATGACCGTCGCGCTGATCACGCATCCGGCCGCGCTCGGTCACGACACCGGCCCGTTCCACCCCGAATGCCCGGACCGGCTGCGCGCCGTGCTCGCCGCGCTCGACCACCCGGATTTCGCGCCACTGCTGCGCCTTCCGGCGCCCGAGGCAACGCGCGAGCAGCTCGCCCGGGCGCATCCGCAAGGCTATGTCGACCGCATCCTCGCGATCCATCCGCCACCGGGGGAGCGCGTCCCGCTCGACCCGGACACGGTGATGAGCGCAGGCTCCGCGGAAGCGGCGCTGCGCGCGGCCGGCGCCGCGGTCGCCGCGGTCGATTGCGTGATGGAAGGCCGCGCGAATTTTGCCTTCGTCGCCATGCGGCCGCCGGGTCACCACGCCGAGCCCGCGCACGCGATGGGGTTCTGCCTGTTCGGCAACGCGGCGATCGCGGCGCAGCACGCGCGCGCCGCATGGGGCCTCGCGCGCATCGCGGTGGTCGATTTCGACGTGCATCACGGCAACGGCACGCAGGCGATGTTCGCGTGCGACCCTGCACTGTTCTACGCCTCGAGCCACCAGCACCCGTGCTACCCCGGCACCGGCCTCGCGAGCGAACGCGGCGTCGGCAACATCGCCAACGCGCCGCTCCCACCCGGCGCGGACGGAGCCGCCTTCCGCGCCGCCTGGGAGCGCATCCTGCTGCCCGCCCTCGCCGCCCACCAGCCGGACCTGCTGATCATCTCGGCAGGATTCGACGCCCACCGCGCCGACCCGCTCGCCCAGCTTCGCCTGGATACGGAAGATTTCGGCTGGATCACCGAGCGCCTGATCGAGATCGCGGAGACGCGCTGCGCCGGGCGCGTGGTCTCTCTGCTGGAGGGAGGCTACGATCTTGCAGCGCTTGCCGACAGCACGGCACTGCATGTGCGGCGGTTGATGGGAGGGGACAAGCCAGGGGCTCTGCCCCTGGACCCCGCTAAGGGCAGTCGCCCTTAGAACCCGATACGGTGCTTTGCGCAGCACGGGCGAAGTACGGAGCCTCGGGTGGTTGATTGCGCTTCGCGCGAAAGCGCCGACCTGCGTTCTAAGGGCGACTGCCCTTAGCGGGGTCCAGGGGCAGAGCCCCTGGCCTTCCCTTATCTTCCCTCATCAGCTTTTCGGCAACAAGGATGCGATCGTCTCATCCATCTTGCACCCGGCTTCCTTTGGCGTCTGCTGACCGAGCATCACCGCCTGCACGCCGGCACCGATGGCATCTCCCGCTTCGGGTACGTTGATCATATCCGTCGGCTGCGTGCTGGTATGTCCGGTCGCGGAGATGTCCTTCAGCGCCTGAACCCACATTTGCCGGTTCGGCTTCTCGGCAACCCATTTGGCGAACTCGGCGCTGCTCGCGACCGATTGCCTCGGCGGGGCGATGCCTTTCAGCGCAATCCGCGCATCCATGTCCTTGGATGTCGCCCATTGCAGGAAATACCAGGCCGGCCCCGGATGCTTCGAGAAAGCAGAGATCGCAAGGCCCCAGTCGATCACCAGCGGTGCGGCCACGTGGCTCTGCGCGCCGGGCGGCAGCGCCTTCAGCGCGATATCGTCGGAGCGGCCGGGGTAGGAGATGATCTTGCCGAACTCGTTGCTCGATCCAAAGGCCATCGCCACGCGCCCCTGCCCGAGCGTGTCGGTGATCTGATAGAAGGTGTAATTCGAAACGCCAGGCGGCCCATACTTATCCAGCAGGTCGGTATACATCTGGAGCGCCTGCTCCCCGACGGGCGAGCAATACGCCTGATGCTCCCTGATCTTGTCGTAACTGCCGCCAAGATTGTAGAAAAACGGCACGAACGTGTAAGACAACGCGCTGCGCAGGCCGCGCGACGCGAACGGCACGAGGTTGGGCCGGCATGCTTTCAGCTTCGCGGCCACCGGTTCGATTTCTTCGAGGGTGTTCGGCGGCTGGATGTGGCACGCATCGAACACGTCCTGCCGCCATTCCAGGACCGGTCCCTCTAGGTTGAGCGGAATCGCGACGACCTTGTTGTCGTAATGCGGCAGTTCGAGCAGGTTTTGAGAGAAATCCGCGAGATCGTAGCCGGGTTCCGTCATCGACGGATCCTTGATCATCGGCGTCAGATCATAATACCAGCCCGATTTATAGTAGAGCTGGCCCTCGCGGGATTTTAGCGTCATGTAGACGTCGACATCCGAGGATTTCTGTTGGAGCAACGTGGTCAGGCGCTGATGCGCCTGCTGCTCGACGAAGGTCTCGACGCGGACATTGATGCCGGTGAGCTTCTTGAATTCATCGAGGTAGGGAAGCACCGCGCTCGGCCAGGGATGGTTTTCCGACAGGAAGGTGATGGTCTGGCCATCATAGCGCTTCCAGTCGAACTGCCCCGGCGTCGGCGTGGTCGATGGTGTTGTCGCCGGTGCCGGTTGCGCGGCTGCGGGCAAACTCATCAACCCCGCCGCCAGCACGCCTGCGATCAAAGCCCGAGCGCGTTTCATGGTCTTCCCCCTTTGATCTCTTTTCAGTCTTTGACGGCGCCGCCGGTGAGGCCGTTCACCAGGCCGCGCTGGACGACGAACATGAGAATAACCGGCGGCGCGCCGATCAGCACGGCCGCGGCCATCAGGGCGCCCCAGTTCGTCGACCCCTCGCCCACGAAATTGAACGACAGGACGATCAGGGTCGTCGTGTCGATATTGCCGAGGATGAGCGCGAACAGGAAGTAGTTCCACGCCGCGATGAAGGCGAGGATCACGGCGACCACGATGCCGGGCATCACCAGCGGCACCGCGATCCGGAGCAGGCAGTTCATTGGCTGGCAGCCATCGATGAACGCGCTCTCGAACACGCTGCGCGGCACGCCGTCGAAATAGGGCAGCAGCACCCAGAGCATCAGCGGCACGGTGATCACGGCATGGGCGAGGATCAGCGCCCAGTGCGTGCCGATCATGCCAAGATCGGTGAACATGATGAACCAGGGCAGCACGAAGAGCGTGCCGGGCGCCATGCGGGTGAACAGCGTCACCGTCGCCGGCCAGGAAACGCGGTGCCAGGAGACCGCGAAGGCGGCCGGCAGCGCGAGCACCAGGCCGAGAAAGGTCGAGCCGGTGGCGATGATGATGCTGTTCGCCAGATACTTGAAGAATGGCACGGTGCTGAACAACGTGCGGAAATTGTCGAGCGTCGGGGTAAAGAAGAGCTTCGGCGGATAGGCGACCACGTCGTTCGAGCTCTTGAAGCTCGATAGCAGCATCCACAGCAACGGCACGAGGAAGATCACGCAGGCAATGAGCGTCTGGCCACCAATCGCGGCGCTGCCGAGCCGCCGGGCTGTGCGCGCGCTCACCAGTCGCAGATGCGCCGGAGGCGCACCATGAAGACGACGACGACCACGATGGTGAGCGACAGCGCGATCATCAGCGCGCTCGCATAGCCCATGTCGAAGAACTCGAAGCCGCGGCGGAAAGCGTAGATGTTGAGCGTGGTCGAGGCATTGCCGGGGCCACCCTGGGTGATGATGTAGATCAGGTCGAAGAAGCGGAGCAGGTCGACGCTGCGCAGCACGCAGATCGTCACCAAAGTCGGCGCCAGCAACGGCAGGGTGATGTAGCGGAGCGTCGAGAAGGCGCGCGCGCCGTCGAGCGCCGCCGCCTCATAGACGCTCTGCGGCAGGATTTGCAGGCCTCCCAGCACCAGCAGCGCGACCAGCGGCGCCGCCTGCCAGGTATCGAGCATGGCGAAGATCGGCATGACGATCGGTGGCGAGGATAGCCAGCCAGATTGCGGCAGGCCGACGCTCTGCAACAGATAATTCGCGGCCCCCTGAAGCGGGTCGAGAATGATCACCCACATCATCGCGACGACGACGGGCGGCATCACGAAGGGGGAGAGCATGATGGTCCGCACCACCTTGCGCATCACTCGCAACCGGTTGAGCAGCAGGCCGAGCCAGATGCCGGCGATCAGCTGCATCACCAGCGCCATGAAGAACAGCACGAAGGTCAGACGAAGCCCGGTCCAGAACAGCGGATCGTGCATCATGTCGCGATAGTTGGAGAGCCCGGTGAAGACCGGATGGCTGCCGAAATGGAATTTCGTCAGGCTGAGCCAGGCGGCATAGACCACCGGCATGCCGACCATCAGGACGAGAAAGATCAGCAGGGGCGCGATGAGGTGGTAGAGTCGGATCGGCCGGCGCCGCGTGGCGCGGGCCGGCCGCGCCGCCGCCGGCCCTGCCTCCGCCATCGCGATCCCGCCGGTTACCGCCATGCACGCCGCTCCTTCAGGATTTCGGCGGCCGGGCGCGCACCGCCTTCTCGTTGATCTCGATGCCCCAGCCCGGACCGGTCGGCAGCACCATTTCGCCGTTCTCGACCACCGGCACGCTGGTGACGTATTCGTCGCGCCACGGCACGCTGTCGATATCGGTCTCCATGATACGGAAATTCGGCACCAGCGCGCAGAAATGCGCGCTCATCACGCTGCAGAGATGGCCGTAGAAATTATGCGGCGCGACGTTCACCTCATAGACATCCGCCATCGCCGCGATCTTCAGCGATTCGCCGAGCCCGTTCCACACCACATCGATGATCGCGGTGTCCATCGTGTATTGTTCGAGATACGGCTTGAAATCCCGCCGCTCGACGAGCGTCTCGCCCGAAGCGATCGGGCAGGGGGCGGCGCTGCGAATCGTCGCGAGGCCGCCCGGATCGTCGGTGTCGATCTCGAGCCAGGTGAGGTCGAACGGCGCCACCGTATCGGCGATGCGCAGGAAACCCTCGGTCTTGAAGTGGAAATTGACGTCGAGCATGATTCCCATATCCGGCCCGACCGCCTCGCGGATCATCCCGAGCTGCTCGGCAAGACCGTGCATCAGCCGGTTGTCCCAGTTGAGCTCCGGGAAGCCGGTGCCGCGCCCGAACCCCTGGCCGAACGAGGTCAACACCTTGCCGTCGAATGGCAGGATGTTGGTCTTGAGCGCGCGGAACCCGCGATCGCGCACGTCGCGCGTATGACGCGCGAGATCGTCGTAGGATTTGAGCGGCTCGACGCCGATGTCACGCGCATTGCGCACGCGATAGCTGCCGCAATGCGACCAGTAGACGGGAATGCGCTCGCGGATCGGGCCGCCGAACAGCTTGTAGACCGGCACTCCGAGCACCTTGCCGCGAATGTCGAGCAGCGCGTTCTCGATCGCCGCGATCGCCTGGTGGTTCAGCCCGCCGCGCGATTGCCGGGTGAACACGTGGAGCTTGGCGCAGATCGCCTCGCTCCGTGTCGGATCCTCGCCGGTGACGAGCGGGGCCAGCGCGCGGATCACATCCGCAAGCCCGGCGCTGCCGAAACTCTCGTTGAACTCGGACCAGCCGACCACACCCTCATCGGTCATGATCTTGAGAAAGGAGAAGATCCGCCAGCCGGCATCCGCCTGCATGACGTCGAGTCCCGTTATCCGCATAAGGCCACCCGCATGACGGTTCCTTTCTTCCGGCCGTCTGCATCGCCGGGCCGTTGTTACGCAACACTGTAGCCAGCGCCGACGCCGGCTGTCCAGCCGCGAACCCGGCCGCGGGCCAGGCGTTGAGGTGCTCGCCGGGCCGGGCAAGTTGGGGCGGAGACGATAATGACGATGCGAATCGGGCTGATCTATCTCTGCACCCTCATCGTGCTGCTGATCCTCGATGGATGTTTCGTCGGATTCATCGCCGCGCCGCAATTCAAGGCGGCGCTCGGCGACATGCTGCTGACGCGCTTCCGCATCGCGCCGGCGCTGCTCTTCTATCTCGTCTTCCCGGTCGGCCTGCTGGTCTTTGTCTCGCTGCCCCATCAGGGCGACGCGCTCCGGCTGATCTTCTACGGTCTGTTGTTCGGCTTTCTTGCCTACGGCACCTACGACTTCACCAACTACGCCACGCTGCGGCTATGGACGCTGCGGCTGGTGGTGATGGATCTGATCTGGGGCTCGTTCGTGAGCGCCGCCGCGGCGACCGCCGGCTTGCGCGCCGCCAACGCCCTCGCGCGGCTGTTCGCGCCTTAACGTGGCT
The DNA here is from genome assembly GCA_965276665.1 of Acetobacteraceae bacterium. Classification (GTDB taxonomy): domain Bacteria; phylum Pseudomonadota; class Alphaproteobacteria; order Acetobacterales; family Acetobacteraceae; genus CAWGJC01. The sequence goes on along the minus strand of OZ255620.1, from coordinate 4,319,715 downwards.
TACCGTTAGGTTTGTTAGGGTCGGCCGCCGCCAGCCGGTAATGGCTGACGCCCCATTGGCGTCCCTGATCGTGACCGAAAAGGCCTTCCGTCGCGAGCAGGAACAGCCGCCAGCGTCGTTGCCAGAGCAGCGCGTCGCGACCGTAGGCGTCGCACAGGATCGCGAAAGCCGCATCGTGGTTTGCATCGAGCCGCCGCAGCCAGTCGCGCGCCGTGCGGGCGTAATGCATGCCGTTCCAGCGCCAACTCTCCTCGACGCGGAACAGATCGGGGAAATGCTCGATCAACCCATGGCTCGGCATCAGCCCGCCGGTGAAGAAATGCTGCGCGATCCAGTCCGAGCGGTCGGCGACGTCGAACCGATAAGGCGCGCTCCGATGGGTGAAGACGTGCAGAAAGAGCGCGCCCGTCGGTTCCAGCCAGTCGCGCGCCCGGCCGAGCAGCGCGCGCCAGTTCGCCATATGCTCGAACATCTCGACCGAGACGATGCGGTCGAATCTCGCATCGGGCGTGAAATCGTTCATGTCGGCGGTGACGACGCGCAGATTGCCGAGGCCACGCGCCTGCGCCTCCGCCTCGATATGCCGGCGCTGCGGGGCGGCGTTCGACACCGCGGTGATGCGCGCATGCGGATAGCGCTCCGCCATCCAAAGGCTGAGCGAACCCCAGCCGCAGCCGAGCTCGAGCACGCTCTGCCCGTCCGCGAGGCCGGCATGCGAGGCGGTCAGGAGGAGCGCCGCCTCCTCGGCCTCGGCGAGCATGGTTTCGGGCGTCTCGTAGAAGCAGGACGAGTATTTCCGACGGGGGCCGAGCATCAGCGCGAAGAATTCCGGCGGCAGCTCGTAATGCTGCTCGTTCGCCCGGTCGGTATGCGCGGCGATCGGGAAGTCATCCATCCCGGCCACGAACGTCGCATCGGTGGCAGGTCCGGCGCGATCGAGACGCCGCCCGGTTCGACCGACCAGTGCCGCGATCGCGAGACGCGACGCGGCATCCGGCAAAGCTGCGCGCTCAAAGGCGCGGGCGGCGGCGGCGAGCAGCATCATTCTGTCCTCACGCAGGCTGTCCTCATTCTTGATCGTCGGTGATGGTCGGGCTCGGGAATCCCGGCAGGAAGGCCGCGACCCGGCGCTGATAGATGCGATACGCATCCCCGCGCGAGGCCAGCATCTCGCGCTCCAGCGGCGGGATGCCGGAGACATAGACGAGCAGCCAGAAGATCGTCGCCGGCGCGCCGAGCGCCAGCATCCCGGGCCAGCCGCCGGCGCCGATCGCGATCACCGGATACGCGCACCACAGCACCCATTCGCCGACGTAGTTCGGATGGCGGGACACACGCCACAGCCCGCGATCGCACACGCCGCGCGAGGCCGCGCGAAACCGCCGCATCTGCCAGTCGGCCAGAGCCTCGATCACCAGGCCGCCGGCATAGAGCGCGACGCCGAGGCCATCGGCGACATTGGGGAACGGCGCGTGGGCATGCGCGGCGAGCAAGGGGCCAGCCGCCATCACCGCGGCGATCGGTCCCTGCACGATGACGAAGCGTGCCATGCGCGCCTGATAGTCGGCGCCCCATTCCTTGCGAAAGCGGCGATAGCGCACATCCTCGCTCTCCGAGCGCGCGACGCGGCGCGCGATATAGGTGCCGAGCCGCAGCGACCAGGCGCCGACCAGCACCGCGACCAGCACGCGCCGGCCCGGCGCGCCGCCCGCCGCCAGCGCACAGATCACGCCGGCGGCGCCGGTGCCATAAGTCCAGAACACGTCGATCCAGCCGGCATTGCGGACATGGCGCTGCACCGCCCAGGCGCAAATCATCACCATGGTGAGCACCACCAGAACCGCGAGCCAGAGCAGGAGGAGCGTCATCGCCCAGAGCGCCATCCGTTCGAACGGGATCGTTCGAGCGGATAAAGAGGCTCGCCAAAACAAACAGGTAGAGCCTGTAAAGTGAGCGAATGCGAACGGAACACGCTCTAGCCCCGCATGAAGGCGAGGCTGTCGCGCAGGCTCGGCGCGAGGAACCCGAAAGGCGGCCCGAACGCGCCGATGATCGTGCGATGGTCGACGCCGGAATAGAGACGCTCCTGCACCAGGCCGCCGGCGGCGCGGATGCGCGCCGCGAGCCGCGTGGTGTTGCCGGGATCGACCGTCCGGTCGCTGCGTCCGGCGAGCAGCAGCATCGGCGGGGCCCGGCCGTCTACATGGTCGATCGGCTGGCTCTCGGTGGCCGGCACCGCCGGCGCGAAGATTAGCCGCAGCGTCGGGCTGCGGATCGGCAGGAAATCATACGGCCCCGCGAGCGCCACCGTGCCGCGCAGATCCGCGGCGGTTGAAAGCCCGGCGCCCGCGAGCCAGCGCGGGTCGAGCGTCAGCATCGCGACGTTGTAGGCGCCGGCAGAATGCCCGATCAGCCAGGCGCGCTCCGTTCCACCGCCCAATCCCGGCGTCTCCCGCCGCGTCCAGGCAAAGGCGAGCGCGCAATCCTGCAGGAAATCCGGGTAGCGAATCTCGGGGTAGAGCCGGTAATCGGGGATGATTGTGAGAAACCCCGCCGCCGCCAGCGCAGCCCCGACGAAGCGATACATCGCGCGATCGCCGAATTCCCAGCTGCCGCCATAGACGAACATCGCGACCGGAAATGGCCCCTGACCCTTTGGACGATAGACATCGAGGCGCTGTCGCGGATCCGGCCCATAGGCGATGCCGGCCTCCGCCAGGCGGTTCGGCGCGAGTCCGTTCAAGGCTTGCAATGGCGTGCAGCCGGCGACCACCAGGCTGCCGAGACCGGCCAGCTGGGTGCAGATGCGCCGCCGCGATGGATGGCCGGAAGCGTCCGGCGGCCGGTCAGTCACGCTCGGAGCTCATGCGCATATTTGTTGCAACCCTTGTCATCCGCCGAAGCGCGCCAAGCGTAGAGTGGGCATGATTCGGGCACGAGGCCATTACGCCGCAGGGGGCGGTTCGGATGCGACTGGCGATCGACACGCCGCCTTCAATCGCGCGGGAAACGTCGCCGTCATCGGCAGCGGCATCTCCGGGCTTTCCTGCGCGTGGTCGCTGGCGCCGCGCCGGGCGGTGACGCTCTACGAGCGCGACACCAGGCTCGGCGGCCACAGCAACACGGTGCAGGACGCTGGAATCCCCGTCGATACCGGCTTCATCGTCTATAACGTGCCGGCCTATCCGAACCTGCATGCCCTGCTCGGCCATCTGGGCGTGGAGACGATCGGGACCGACATGTCCTTCGCGGTTTCGCTCGACGAGGGCCGGCTGGAATATGCCGGCACCGATCTGCGCGGCCTGTTCGCGCAACGAAGCAACCTGGCTCGGCCGCGTTTCTGGCGCATGCTCGCCGAGCTGCTACGCTTCTACCGCATGGCGCGCGAGCGGCTCGACGGCGTCAGCGAGGCGACAACTCTCGGTGAATTTCTCGATACAGAAGGTGATTTTCGCGTGATGGCGCGCGACCACCTGCTGCCGATGGCGGCCGCGATCTGGTCCTGCCCGACCGGCGCGGTGCGCGACTACCCGGCGCGCGCCTTTCTGCGTTTCTGCGACAATCACGGTCTGCTGCAGGTTCGGGACCGGCCAGAATGGCGCACGATTGTCGGCGGCTCGCAGGAATATGTGCGCCGCCTCGCCGCCGGCATCGAGACCATCCGGGCCGGGAGCGCAGCCCGGCTGGTGATGCCGGGACATGACGGCGTGCGCATCACCGACAGTGACGGCGAAACCAGGCGCTACGATGCGGTGGTGCTCGCCTGCCACGCGCCGGATGCGCTGGCGCTTCTGCCCTCCGCGCCGACGGCGCTGCGCCGCACCCTCGCCGCCTTCCGCACCACGCAGAACCACGCCGTGCTGCACCAGGATGCGACGCTGATGCCGCAGCGACGCGCCGCCTGGTCGTCCTGGAACGTGATCGGCGCTTCCGAGCCCGGCCTCGCGCCGCCCTGCGTGACCTACTGGATGAACCGGCTGCAATCGCTGCATTCGGAGCGGCCGCTCTTCGTCACGCTCAACCCGACGCGCGCGCCGGATCCGCTGCTGACGCTCCGGGAGGAGAGCTACGCGCATCCGCTGTTCGATGCGGGGGCGCTCGCCGCCCAGCGTGCGCTCTGGTCGATGCAGGGTGAAGCCGGGCTGTGGTTCGCCGGGGCCTGGCTCGGCTCGGGATTCCATGAGGACGGGCTGCAGACGGGGCTCGCGGTGGCTGATGCGCTCGGCGGCGTTCGGCGCCCCTGGTCCGTGGCGGTTGAATCCGGCCGCCTGCCTGGCCCCGCGCTCACAGAATTTATCGCCGCCCCATGATGCGGACCGGCCTCTACGGCATGATGGTGACACATCGCCGCCTGCACCCGCAGGCGCACCGGCTGCGCGCGCGCATCGTCTCGCTGCTGCTCGATCTCGACACGCTGCCCACGCTCGCGCGCGGCTTGCGGTTCTTCTCGATCGGCCGCGCCAATCTCGTCAGCTTCCGCGAGGCCGATCACGGCGACGGACGCGCGAGCGGGCTCGCATCCTGGGTGCGCGCACGGCTGCAGGAAGCCGGGATCGCGGCGCCATCCGGGCGCATTCTGCTGCTCTGCATGCCCCGGCTGCTGGGGCGTGGCTTCAACCCGCTCAGCGTCTATTTCTGCCACGATGCGGACGACAATCTCGCGGCGATTCTCTACGAGGTGCGCAACACGTTCGGCCAGAAGCACTGCTACGCGGTGGCGGCACGTGAGGCGCGCATGCTCGCGCACCGCGCGGAGAAATGCTTCTACGTCTCGCCCTTCATGCCGATGGGCATGACCTATCGCTTCCGCATCATCCGCGCCGGGGAGCGCCTCACCGTCGCGATCGAGGGCGCGGATGCCGAACGCGTGCTGATCCGCGCGGTGATGACCGGCGAAAGGCGGGAGATCACCGATCGCGCGCTGCTGCTGGCCGCGCTGCGCTCGCCGCTGCAAGGCCTGCGCGTGCTCGGCGCCATTCACCTCCACGGCGCGCTGCTCTGGTGGAAAGGGGCGCGGCTGCACCCGCGCCCCGCTCCGCCGGGGCACGCCGTCTCACCCGGAATCGTCGGCGGATGAGCGACCAGATCTCACCTGGCCTCGTACCCGCGCGGCTCTCCCTCGCCGGACCGATCACCCGCCGGCTGCGCGCGCATCTCGCACGGCTGGTCGAGGGATTGGAACACGGCGCACTCACGCTGACCTTGCCGGACCGGAGCGTGCTGCACCATGCCGGCCGCGCGCCTGGGCCGCATGCCGTGCTGACGCTGCGTCGCTGGCGTCCGATCATCCGGCTGCTGCTCCAAGGCGATCTCGGTTTCGCCGAGACCTTCATCTCCGGCGACTGGACGAGCCCGGATCTCGTGGCGCTGCTGACACTCGCCGCACAGAACGCCGATCTGCTCGACGCGCTCAAGCCCGGAATCGTGTCCCGGCTGCTGACGCGGCTCGTCCATGCGGCGAACGCCAATACGCGGCGCGGAAGTCGGCGCAACATCCGCGCGCATTACGATCTCGGCAACGCGTTCTACGCCGCGTGGCTCGATGCCGGGATGAGCTATTCCGCCGCGCTCTACGACCGGCCGGGCCTCTCGCTGGAAGCGGCGCAGCTCGCCAAGCAGGATCGCGTGCTCGCCCTGCTCGAGGTAAAAGCGGGACAGCATGTCCTCGAAATCGGCTGCGGCTGGGGCGGGCTGATGGAACGGATCGCGGGCGAGCGCTGCGCGCATGTGCTCGGGCTCACGCTCTCGCCCGCGCAGGCCGAATTCGCCCGCACCCGCCTCCGCAAGGTCGGGCTCGACGCGCGTACCTGCGTCGCGCTCGAGGATTATCGCGACGTGAACGGCATCTACGACCGGATCGTCTCGATCGAGATGTTCGAGGCGGTGGGCATGCGCTACTGGCGGGTGTTCTTCTCCGCGCTCCGCGCCCGTCTCGCCGCCTCCGGCCATGCGATCCTGCAGGTCATCACCATTGCCGAGGCGCGGTTCGACGCCTACGTGCGGCAGCCGGATTTCATCCAGACCTATGTATTTCCGGGCGGCATGCTGCCGACCCGCACGGCGCTGGCCGAACGCGCCGCTGCGGCCGGGCTCGCCCTGTCGCAGATCCAGCTCTTCGGCGCCGATTACGCGGCCACGCTCGCCGCCTGGAGCGAGCGCTTCGAACGCGCATGGCCGGTCTTGCGGCGGCAGGGTTTCGACGAGGCGTTTCGGCGCAAATGGCGCTATTACTTCGCCTATTGCGAGGCCGGATTCCGCACCGGCGCGCTCGATGTCGGCTTGTATCGCGTGGCGCACGCATCGCAATGACGGAACTGCGCCGCCGCGCGGTACTCGCTGGGACGCTGGCCGCGATGACCACGCCGGCGCACACGACGCCCGACGATCTCGCCTTCCGTATGCTCCGTCATGGCGGCGAGATCGGCCGCCACAGCGTCGCGTTCCGGCGCGAGGGTGCGCGGCTCACCGCGCATATCCTGGTCGATCTGCGCGTCGGGCTCGGACCATTCACGTTCTACCGCTATCATCACGAAGCCTATGAGGTGTGGCAGGACGACGCGTTTGTGAGCCTCGATTCCAGCACCGACAAGAACGGCACGCCGCTGACCGTGGCGGCGCGGCGCGGGCCCGCGGGCATCGCCGTCACCGCGACCGGCTCGCCGCATCTTCTGCTGCCGGAGAACACGATCCCGTTCACCCATTGGAACGAGAAGGTCGTGCGCATGCCACTGTTCGACCCGCAGGACGGCACGCTCGCGCCCGAACGCGTCACCCCGCGCGGCGCGGATCCCGCGATCGATGCCGAGGGCACGCGCGTGCCGGCCACACGCTACGATTTCAACGGGCGTGCGACGATCGTCGATTGGTATGACGAGCAGAATGTCTGGGCGGCGCTGCAGGCGACCGCGCCGGACGGATCGATCATCACCTACGAGCGCCTATAAGTCCCGCCGCGCGCGGGCGCGCGTGGCGCCCGCGCGCGCCATCTCGGCGGAAAGGCCGATATAGCCCGCGGGATCGATGAGCGCGTCGATCGCCGCGCGATCCATATGCGCGGCGACGCGCGGATCGGCCTCGAGCAGATCGGCCTCGAGCAGATCGGCGAAGGAACGGTGCTCGGTGAAGGCGGTCTGCGCCGCGTCATAGACCACATCATGCGCGTGCTGCCGGCCGATCGTGACGCCGAGGTTCAGCATCACCGCCTCGGCCATGATCAGGCCGCCGCTGAGATCGAGGTTGCGGCGCATCCGCCCGGCATCGAGATGAAGCCCGTCGAGCAGGGTGAGCAGGCGGCCGAGCATGTCGCCGGTAAGGATACAGGCGCGGGACTGCGCCTCGCGCATCATCAGGCTGGTGGTGCGGTCCGCCTCATGCTCGGTCTGCAGCGCTTCCAGCGCGAGCGGCACGATGCTGCGAATTTCTGCGGCGGCGGCAACCACGTCCTGGCAGAGGATCGGGTTGCGCTTCTGCGGCATGGTCGAACTGCCGACGGTGCCAGGCGGCACCGGCTCTTCCACCTCGCCGAACTCGGTCTTCATCAGCGTATAGATCTCACGCCCTATCTTCCCGCTTGTGGCGGCAAGCAGACCGAGCAGACAGATATGCTCGCCCATGTGATCGCCGATCGTGCGCGCCGGCACGCTCATCGGCGTCATGTCGAGATGCGCCGCCATGCGGTCCTGCACGGCGGGCCCCTGCGCGCCGAGCGAGGCGAAGGTGCCGGCCGCGCCGCCGAACATGGCCACGAACACGCGCGGCTCGGCCTGGCGAAGCCGCTCCTCGTGCCGCAGGATCTCGTCGATCCAGACCGCGGCCTTAAGGCCGAACGTCGTCGGCACCGCTTGCTGTCCATGCGTGCGCGCCGGCATCACCATCTCCGCCCCGCGCTCGGCGAGGCCTGCGAGGGCCGCGAGAATGCAGCCGATCTGGCGGAGGAAGATGCGATGCGCCTGGCGCAGCACGAGCAGGTCGCCGGTCTGCACGATGTTCTGCGTCGTCGCACCCCAATGGACCCAGCCGCCTTCCGGCTCGCCGACGACACGGGACAATTCCCAGACCAACGGCACGATGGTGTGGGCGGTGCGCCGCGCCGCCTCGTCGATGCGCGCGCGGTCGAGCAGCTCCAGATGCGCAACAGCGGCGATCTTGTCGGCGGCCTCGCGCGGAATGATGCCGAGATCGGCCTGCGCGCGGGCCAGCGCCGCTTCCACGTCGAGCCAGGCCTGCCAGCGATTCTCCAGCGTGTAGATGCCGCGGATGCCGGCATCGGCAAATCGCGCTGCGGCGGAACGTTCGTCTTTCATGCTGCTCGTCTCGCCGGTTCCTCGGCGACGAACCTGCCAGCCAGCATCGACCGCGCCAAGACCCACATTGCAAATCCCGCCCCGGGCACTAGTGTCATCCGTCACGACCAGCACGTCACGTCGAGCGAGGGAGGCCGCATGCGCATGTTTCGCCCGCGAATCCCGCGCGGATTTGCCGCCGCCCCGCGATGCCGCGTCGCGGGGCTGGCCCGCCCGGTCTGACACAGAAGTCCTGACACCAAGGTTTCGGTCCTGACACCGGGGTTTCCGGCCTGCTCCTGACGGCGTGGGCGCACGTGCCGCGCGGCATGCGCGCTTCGGGCTCGTCACCTGCACCGTGAGACCTCATGCCATTCGATCTTCCGGCGAGCCTGCGCGAAGCGCGCGCGCTCACCGCCATCGCCGCCGCGCTCGGCGCGACGATGGCCGCCCAGTTCGCGATCTCCACCGTCGAGACGATGATCGTCGCCCGCCTCGGCGCCGCGCCGCTCGCCGGGATGGTTCTCGCCGCCAGCCTGCTCTCCCTCGCCTTCCTGATCGCGCTCGGCGTGGTCACGGCGGTGACGCCGCTCGTCGCGCACGCGATGGGACGCGGCGATCCGGACGATGCGGTTCTCACCGCGCAGCAGGGCGTGCGCGCCGGGCTCGCCGTCGCCCTGCCCTGCATGACCGCGCTGCTGATCTGCGCCTGGTTCCTGCGGAACGTGCCGGCGTGGCGAGACGCGGCATCCTATCTTGCCGGCGCGGCCTGGGGCCTGCCGGCCTGGGTGACCTACGTGGCGGCGCGCTGCGTCGCAGTCGCCACCGGCCGCGTGCGGGTGACGACAATCGCGATGCTCGTCGCATTGCCGCTGGATGCCGGACTCGCCGCGCTGCTCGCCTATGGCGGCGGCGGCCTCCCGCCACTCGGCGTGTTCGGCGCCGGCCTCGCGCATGCGCTCGCCGGCTTCGGCTCGCTCGCGCTGATCGCGTGGCGGCTCCGCAGATCGCCGGAGGATGTGCTGGCGCGCGCCTTCGCCCGCCCGTTCCGCGCCGATCCCGCGCGGCTGCGGATCCTGCTTCGCCTGGGCGTGCCCTTCGCGATCCGCATCGTGCTGCGCGAGGGCGTGCTGCCGGCCGCCGCCCTCGCCGTCGCGCCATTCGGCGCGGCGGCGCTGGCCGCGCATGCGGTGGCGAGCCGCGTCACCGAGCTCGCGGGCGTGCTCGCCTTCGGCTTCGGCGACGCGGCGAACATGCGGGTGAGCCGCGCGATCGGGGAAGGTGCGCCCGAAGCGGCGCGGCGCTCGGGATGGATCGCATTGCTGCTCTCGACCGGCGTCGGGCTTGCCGCGGCGGCCGCCATCGCGGCCGCGCCGGCGGCGCTCGCGCGGTTGATGCTCGGCAATGCCGATCCCGCCGCCCTCGCCGCCGCCACCGCGCTGCTGCCGATCGCGGCGCTGTTGCAGGCGGCGGAAGCGGCGATGGCGCCGCTCGGCGGCGCGCTCAGCGGTCTGCGCGACGCACGCGGGCCGCTGGCGATCGCCATTGCCGGCTACTGGCTTCTCGGGCTGCCGGCCGGCATCGCGCTCGCGCCACGCACGACTTTCGCGGCAAACGGAGTATGGTTCGGGCTGCTCGGCGGTGCGACAGTGACGGGCTGCCTGCTGCTCGCCCGGTTCCGTGCTCGCGCGGCGGCGGCTTGCGCGACGCCGGCCGGCAGAACTCACACTGCGCGCAACGGAGGATGACATGATCAAGTTCTATTACAGCCTGGCTCCCAACCCGATGAAGGTGGCGCTCTGCCTGGAGGAGATGAAACTCCCCTACGATCCGGTTCCCGTCGACACGCGGAAAGGCGAGCAATTCGCGCCGGACTTCGCGAAGCTCAATCCGAACAACAAGGTGCCGTGCATCGTCGACGGCGATGCGGTGGTGTTCGACAGCAACGCGATCCTGCTCTATCTCGGCGAGAAGACCGGCGCATTCATGCCGGCGAACACACCGGCCGCGCGCGGCGAGATGCTCTCCTGGCTAATGTTCGTGGCCAGCGGGATCGGCCCGTATTCCGGCCAGGCAGTGCATTTCCGCCATTCCGCGCCGGAGCGCCTCGAATACGCGCAGACACGCTACGAATATGAGGCGAAACGGCATTACGGCATCGTCGAGACCCGGCTCGCCGGACAGCGCTACATGCTCGGCGACACCTACACCATCGTCGACATGGCGCTCTGGGGGTGGGCACGGATGGTGCCGCGCGTCATCGGCGATGACGCCTGGGACACGCTGCCGAACCTGAAACGCCTGCTCGACGAAGTGAGCGCGCGACCCGCCGCGGAACGCGCCGCGAAGCTGAAGGAACGGCATACGTTCAGCAGCGGCAATGACGAGGAAGCCAAGCGGAATATGTTCCGGCATATTGCGGCTTAGGTCGGTGAAGGCCAGGGGCTCTGCCCCTGGACCCGCTAAGGGCAGTCGCCCTTAGAACCCTGGTGGCGCTTCGCGCGAAGCGCATCAAACACCGGAGCAGATCCATCCCGGCCTATTCTGGCTAAACCTCGACCACGACATAGCTTTCTTCGACGCGGACCGAAACCGTTTCGGCCACGTACGGCCCTTCGATCACCGCCGAGCCGGGTTGTGCCGCGACCGGGTAGGAGCGCGTACGGATGCGTTCCGGATCGCAATAGGATTGCCCGGTCCGGATGTCGAATTCCCAGCCATGCCAAGGGCAGCGGATGATCTCGCCTTCCCGGCTGTAGCTGTACTGGCCTGGCAGCGGCGCCTCGAGCAGGCCGGTGACGACGCCGGCACACAGGCTGCCGCCCTGATGCGGGCAGCGGTTGAACAGGCCGAAATACTCGCCTTGCAGGTTGAAGATGGCGATCGGCCTGCCCTTCACAGTGACTAGCTTGCGGCTGCCCGGCTTAATTTCCTCGGTGGTCGCGACGACGTGTCGGCTCACCCGGCCACTCCGTAAAGTTTGCGCGCATTGCCGAGGAAGAAGGCCCGGCGGTCGGCTTCCGGCACCCGGATCGGCAGGACGTGGCTGGGATCGTCGAAATCCCAATGCGGATAGTCGGTCGCGAACAGCAGCCGGTCCCAGCCCATCCAGCCGGCCGTGTCGAGCAGGTGCTCGCGGGTATGCGGCTCCTCCATTGGCTGGGTCGTCCACCAGACCTGCTCGCGCAGGTACTCGCTCGGCGCCCGGCGCAGATGCGGCGTTTCGCTCCGCAACCGCTTCCAGGCCTTGTCGAGCCGCCAGGCGAGCGCAGGGGCCCAGGCGAAGCCGGCCTCGACCATCACCATCCGCAGCGTCGGGAAGCGCTCGAACACGCCCTCGACGACAAGGCTGCTGAGGCCGGCCTGGCTGCTCTGGGCGTGGCCGGTCATTTCCTCGATGTAGAAGCTCGGCCAGCCGGCGCTGGTGATCGGCGCGCCGCCATAGCCGAAGGCGTGCACCGCGACCGGCAGCCCGGCCTCGGCGGCGGCCTCGTAGATCGGCCAGTAGCGGCGGTTGCCGAGCGGCTCGGCGGTGCGGCTCAGCATCAGTACCTGGGCGAAATCCTTGTGCCCGGCCCATTTGCGGATCTCGGCCACGGATTCCACCGAATCCTCGTAGGGGATGACGACGGATGCCTTGAGCCGCTGATCCTTCGAGGTCCACTCCGCGACCTCCCACTCGTTCATCGCGTGGCACAGCGCGGCGGCGACGGTCGGGTTGGACACGCCCTGCGCCGCGCCGAGCGGGTTCAGGATGCCGAGCGCGACGTTATTGGCGTCCAGATGCTGCTGCTGCATGAAGGAAAGGCTGCTGCCCTGCCGGCCGCCCTCGGGCGGATAGGCATCGCGCCGCGACGCGTTCGGCTGGCTCTTGGGATAGGCGGGACCCGACGCCCAGCCCATCCGGCGCGGCGTGCTGTATTCGGCGAGGTGATCGCGCACCGCTTTCGGCAGCCACGGGTCGAGATCGCCCGGCTTGCGGGTCGCCGGGTGGATGTCGCAATCGGCGATCGCGATGCGGCTCGCGGTGTCGATCGGTGCGGCGGTATCCGGCTTGACGAGGACGTTCATCGGACGAGCTCCTTCAGCCTGCCATAGGTTTCATGCGGGTTGGTGACGGTGATGCGACGCACGAGATCGGGGCCGAGCCCCTCCGGCATCGCCTCCTCACCGTCGAATTGCCAGTGCGGATAATCGGTCGAGAACAGCAGCAATGCATCGGATTCGAGGTGATCGACGATGCGGTGCAGGCTCTCGGCATCCGGCGGCCCGTCGGTGGGCGTGAGCGAGAAGCGGATATTGCTGCGCACGATCTCGGTCGGCGAGCGGTCGACCCAGGGGATCTCCATGCGCAGGCCGCGCCAATATTTGGTGAGGCGCCAGAGATGCGCCGGCAACCAGGTCCAGCCAGATTCCAGCATCACCACCTTGAGCGCCGGGTAGCGGGTGAACACGCCCTCGCAGATCAGGCTGGTGAGCTGCGTCTGGAAAGCCTGGGCCTGGGCGACATAATCCTCGGTGTAGTAGCTCGGCCAGCCCACCGCGGTCGGCGGATTGTGGTAGCTGCTGCCGGCATGGATGCCGATGGCGAGACCATGGCGCTCTGCGGCTTCGTAGATCGGCCAGTAGGCGCGTTTGCCGAGCGGCTGGTCGCCGGAGGCCAACAGCAGCACCTGCACGAAACGCGGATCGACGGCGCAGCGCTCGATCTCCTTCACCGCCATCTCGATATTCTGCGGCGGCACGACGATGCTGCCGCGCAGCCGCGGCTCGACATCGAGCCATTCCCGCGCGAGCCAGTCATTCACCGCCCGCGCCATCGCCGCCGCCATGTCATCGCTGAACAGCAGCTGCACGCCGTAGAGCGGATTGCAGATGGCGATCGAGGTGCCGAACGGGTCGAGACACTCGGTCCGCATCCGCTCGACGCTGGCGGCGGGCTTGCCCTCCTTGGGGCGCCAATCCGGCCGGGCGGTGATCGGCGCGTTGGCCGGATAGCTGATCGAGTTCAGCTCGTCGAGCCCGCGGGTCTGCACCATCTCCCGCCAATGCGCATCGAGGTAGGGCAGCAGCGATTTGATGCCCAGGACGCTTGGATGCACGTCGCAATCGACCCAGCCATTCCCAGCCATCCACCCGTCTCCCCGCGACATCGCGTCGTCATTACGACGAGAGATACGCGCTCACCGCCACCCTGCCAACGGGTTAACCCCTTATTGTCTCCGCCTTCCCGCGGAGCGTCTTGTTGCTGAAAGAAAATTTATCTGGCGACCGGCAAGTTTCCGGTTCCCTGGCCCGATCAAATTCAGGTAAGAGAACCGCCGCAGGGGAACTCTCACAATTCGGGCGCTCGCCCGGTCCCCGGAAATGATAGGCTTGGGGGAGCTTGGAGACACATGCGACGGATTTTGCTGAGCGCGGTCGCGATCGGTGCCCTGGCGGCGCAGCCGGCCATGGCGCAGATCGCGCGGGAATGTAACTCGAGGGCCGATCAGACCGCCTTCGAGGTCGAGGCGCTGAAGAGCCAGCTGATGGTGCTGGCGACCAGCTGCCATGACGACAGCGGCTACAACGCCTTCATCCGCCGCTATCAGCCCGACCTGATGGCGAACGAGTCGGCGTTCACCACCTATTTCAAGCACGAATACGGCAAGCGCGCGCAGCAGGAGCACGACGCCTACATCACCTCGCTCGCCAATGCGCAATCGGATGAAGGCGTGAAGCTCGGCAGCGATTTCTGCCCGCGTGACGCGGCGCTGTTCAACGAGGTGCAGGTGCTCGGCGATTCGGCGCAGCTCGCCGATTACGCTGCGGCAAAGGACCTGATCCCGGTGACGCTCGGCGCCTGTGCCGCGCCGACGCCGGTTTCCGCGCACGAGCGCGTAACGCGCCGCGTCGTGCATACGACGCACGTGATCAAAGGCAAGAAGTAAGCCCCATCGACGAGACCAGTCAGACCACGGCCCCAAACCAAGGTCCAGGAACGAAACGGCCCGGAGCCGCTCGCGCGGCGCCGGGCCTTTTTGCGTCCGCGCCGGATGGCGTCGCGGCGCCTCTATGCTGCGCCGCGGCCTACTTCGCGACGGTGACGGCGACTTTCAGCGTCGCGTTGCCGGGCAGCAGCCGCGCGGTGAAGCTGTCCGGGCCGATATAGCCGCGCTCCGGCGTGTAATCGATGCGCGTGTTGTCGCCGACCGTATGGATGTAGACCTTGCCGTGCGTCGGCCGGATCGCGAGCAGCCCGGCGCCGTAGGGCTCGCCGTTGCGCGCGACCAAAATGCCGCACCACCCGCCATCATTGCCGACGGCCATCGTCGCGGCGGCCTCCTTCCCGTCCACCAAGGACGGCTTGGGCACCGTGCAGACATGCGCGCCACCCGCCTGATCGACCGCATATTGCCGCGCACCCGGGGGAGCCGCAACGACCTCAGGCTGCTGGCAGCCTTGCAGGAGCAGCGCCGTGGCGGCGATCAGGGTGACCCCCGCTCCACGCATGATCACGTCCGGTCGGGTCAAGCTCAACCTCGTTTTCGCTAAAGTCATTGGCCAGGCTTGATAGCGTTCCCGGCGGGCGGAGAAAACCCCCCGTGGCAAAACACCAGCGAGGCCGGATCGCGCGGCCCCGCTTCACACCCAGGCGCGTTCCCCCAAGCGTACGTCAGCAGGTCGTGCGACCCTGGCGCGGGCGGCGGCTCCTGCTTATGTCTCGGCCGGCATTTCAAGGGTCACGCCGCCGATGCGCATCCTCGTTCTCCTGCTCGCGCTCACCGCCGGCGCCCCCGCCTTCGCGCAGTCCCCTCCTCCCGCCGCCGCTCAGGTCCCTTCTCCCGCCGCCGCTCAGGCCCCGTCGGGAATCGCCGTGCAGAATGCCTGGGCGCGTGCCACCGCCGCCCCCGGCGCGGCGGGCGGCGTCTATCTCACGATCATCGATTCCGGCCCGCCGGACCGGCTGGTCGGCGCGAGCACGCCGGTCGCGGAGTCGGCGGCTGTGCACCAGACCATCGATGATCACGGCATCATGCGCATGCGCCCGACCGGCCCGATCGCGGTCGCGGCCGGCAAGCCGGTCACGCTGGCGCCAGGCGGCATGCACCTGATGCTGATCGGTCTCAACCACGCCTTGCATCCGGGCGAGCATTTCCCGCTCATCCTGCGCTTCGCCCGCGCCGGCGCGGTGCAGACCGACGTCACCGTGCAGGCGTTGGGCGCCGCAATGCCCGGCATGACCATGGGCGCGCCGGCGCGATGAGCGAGGCCGATCTCGCCCCGCCGCCGGGCGGCCTGCCGCTCGGCTCCGCCGCCGCCGATCCCGCCCGCATCGCGGCCGCCGATCGCGCGGCGCGACATTGGCGCGATCCCTCTGCCGGGCCGCTCCGACCCGGCAGCGCGCGCCATCTCGACGCGGTGGCGCGCATGTTCCGCGAGACCTTCAACCCATACAAGCCGTCGATCATCGACTGGCCGAAGCTTGAGCCCGAGGCGCGCGACCGGCTGATCACCCTGCCGATCTGGGACATCGCGGTGCAGACCGAAGGCAAGGCCCGGCTGCGGATGCTCTCCTACGCGAACACGCTCGCCGATCCGACCTGGCACGACGCGATCGAGCTGAACGGATGGGAGGAAGGGCGGCACAAGGTCGTGCTGTCCAACCTCGTCGCCGCCTACGGCATCGTGCTCGCGCCCGAGCCACCCTATCTCGAACCGCACGACGCGGAATGGGCTTATCTTGTCACCGGGTTCAGCGAGTGCATCGACAGCTTCTTCGCCTTCGGCCTGTTCGAACTCGCGCGCCGCTCCGCCTTCTTCCCGCCTGCGCTGGTCGATACGTTCGAGCCGGTGATGCAGGAGGAATGCCGCCACATCCTGCTCTTCGCCAATTGGCTCGCCGCGCATCGCCGCGCGCTCGCCTGGTGGCGCAGGCCCTGGTTCGAGCTCCGCGTGCTCGCGGTCTGGGTGTTTCTCGGCTGGGAGCGCATGGGGCTGGCGCGCGGCATGGATGAGGACGGCAAGAAGACCGAAGTGCCGGACAACAACTTCACCGTCACCGGCAGCAAGGCGGTCAGCGATGTCGAGATCCGCGTGCCGGAGCTGATGCGCCTCTGCCTCGACGAGAACGACCGCCGCTTCGCCGGCTACGATCCCCGCTTGCGGCGGCCGACGACGATGCCCTCCCTGGTTCGCGCCGCGCTCGCAGTGATGCGGTGGCTGACGCGGCTCCGCCTGCGTCGTCGCACACCCGCTTCCGCCTGATATGGAGTTTTAGTAAGAAGCGTATCGACCCGCCGTACGGAATACGCATGACTGATTGCGTCCATCTGGTGACGGTGCCGACGAGGCGGATGCCTGCGAGGAGGTTGCGTGCGGTTTTGTCGTAGCATATTGCGATGGCACGCCAGTCCTTGAGCCTGCATAAGGCGAGTTCGGTGAGGTTGCGCTGTCTCTATGCCACGGCATCGAAGGTTGGGTGCCCTGCGCCGCAAGGAAGCAGCGCAGATCGTCGGCGTCGTAGGCTTTGTCGGCGATCAAGTTGACGGGCGCCGGAACCACGGCGAGCAGTCTGCGAGCGCCCTGGATGTCGTGGGGTGTGCCCAGGCGTCAGGAGCAGGGCGTAGAAGCGGTCCCGGCCGCCCGCGAGCGCGTGGATCTTGGTCGCGATGCACACCGCACCGCCGTGCTATCGACCATGGCCTCCGTCGGTGGATCCCCCTCATTCCCACTCGATCGTGCCGGGCGGCTTGCTCGTCACGTCATAAGTGACGCGGTTGATGCCGCGCACCTCGTTGACGATGCGGTTGGCGGTGCGAGTGAGAAAGCCGATATCGAACGGGTAGACGTCCGCCGTCATGCCGTCCGTGCTGGTGACCGCGCGCAGCGCGCAGGCCATGTCGTAGGTGCGTCCGTCCCCCATCACGCCGACGGTGCGCACCGGCAGCAGCACCGCAAAGGCCTGCCAGATCGCATCGTAGAGTTTGGCGCGGCGGATCTCCTCGAGGAAGATCGCATCGGCCCGGCGCAGCAGACCGAGCTTTTCCCGCGTGATCGCGCCTGGGATGCGGATCGCGAGGCCCGGGCCGGGAAACGGATGACGGCCGACCATCGCCTCCGGCATGTCGAGCTCACGGCCGAGCGCGCGCACCTCGTCCTTGAACAATTCGCGCAGCGGCTCGACGAGCTTCATCCGCATCCGCTCGGGCAGGCCGCCGACGTTGTGATGCGACTTGATGGTGACGCTCGGGCCGCCGGCGAAGCTCACGCTCTCGATCACGTCCGGATAGAGCGTGCCCTGCGCGAGGAAATCCGCGCCGCCGAGCCTTGCCGCCTCCTTCTCGAACACGTCGATGAACAGCCGGCCGATCGTCTTGCGCTTCACCTCCGGATCGGTCACGCCGTCGAGCGCGGCCAGGAACAGATCCGATGCGTCGCGATGCACAAGACGGATGTTGAAGCGGTCGCGGAACGTGCTCACCACCTCCTCCGCCTCGCCCTGCCGCAGCAGGCCGTGATCGACGAAGATGCAGGTGAGCTGGTCGCCGATCGCCTCATGGATCAGCACCGCGGCGACCGCGGAATCGACGCCGCCAGACAGGCCGCAGATCACCCGTCCCGCACCGACCTGCTCGCGGATGCGCGCGATCTCCCGGCCCCGGAAATGCGCCATCGTCCACTCGCCGCGGCAGCCCGCGACGCTGCGCGCGAAATTCAGCAGGATGCGGCCGCCATGCGGCGTGTGCACCACTTCCGGGTGGAACAGCACGCCGTAGAATTTGCGCGCCTCGTCGGCGATCGCGGCGATCGGCGCATCCTCCGTCACCGCAACCATGCGAAAACCGGGCGGCAGCCGGGTGAGCGCATCGCCATGGCTCATCCACACCTGCTCGCGCGCGCCCTTCGGCCACACGTCGCGGAACAGCGCACTCTCCTCCGTCACCTCCGCATAGGCGCGGCCGAATTCGCGCGCGCCTCCGCCGGTGACCTCGCCGCCAAGCTGCACGCACATCGCCTGCGTACCATAACAAATGCCGAGCACCGGACGTCCTTCTCGGAACACGAGATCAGGCGCGCGCGGGCTGCCCGCCTCGGTGGTGCTCGCTGGACCACCGGACAGAATATACGCCGCGGCGCCGAACGCCTCGATGCGATCGTCCGGCACATTGAACGGCATGATCTCGCAATAGACGCCACCCTCGCGCAGCCGGCGCGCGATCAATTGCGTGACCTGGCTGCCGAAATCGAGAATCAGGATGCGATCAGCGACGGGCTCTTCCATTTCCGGCTTCCAGCACGCGGTGCGCTCGGCGGCAAGAGTTTATCGGGAAGGCCGGGGGCTCTGCCCCCGGACCCGCTAAGGGCGGTCGCCCTTAGAGCATGACGCGATTTGACGGAATCGGGATTCCCGAATCGGGGGATGTCTGATTCACCCTCCATGCTGGAGCGGAGGCCAGCGTGGATGACGGCTCCCTATTCGGTGGATTTTCGATCTCGGGCGCTGGCGCGGAAGGCGGCGGGCGAGACGCATCGCGAGATCGCGGCGGCGCTGCGGATCAGCCCGTCGTGCGTCTCCAAGTGGGTGCGTCGCCAGCGGGAGACGGGCTCGTTGAAGCCGGACAAGATCGGCGGCCGCAAGCCGCGAACGCTATCGGGCGAATGCGCCGAGTGGCTTCGCCGGCGGGTGGCCGCCGGCCCGGTCACCTTGAGAGGGCTGACGGCCGAGTTGGCGGACCGGGGGATCAAGACCCAGCCCCGGGCGGTGTGGGTGTTCCTGCACGCCGAAGGGCTCAGCTTCAAAAAAAACCCTGCTGCCGGAGGAGCAGACGCGGCCTGACGTGGCCCGCCGGCGCGCGCGGTGGAAGGCTTACCAGAGCCGGATCGCACCCTCGCGCCTGGTGTTCATCGACGAGACGTGGGTCAAGACCAACATGGCGCCTCTGCGCGGCTGGGGACCTCGAGGCAAGCGCCTGAAGGGCCATGCGCCCTACGGCCACTGGAAGACCCTCACCTTCATCGCCGCTCTGCGCCACGACCGCATCGACGCGCCCTTCGTCATCGACGGACCCATCAACGGCGAGATGTTCCTGCTCTATGTCGAGACCCAGCTCGCCCCGACTCTGTCACCAGGCGACGTCGTCGTCATGGACAACCTGGGCAGCCACAAGGGCAAGGCCGCGCGGGCCGCCATCAGAGCCAGAGGCGCGCACCTCATCTTCCTGCCGCCCTACAGCCCCGACCTGAACCCGATCGAGCAGGTCTTCGCAAAGCTCAAGCACCTCATGCGAAAAGCCCAGCCCCGCAGCGTCGAGGCCACCTGGCGACGGGTCGGCGAACTGCTCGATCTCTTCAGCCCCACCAAGTGCGCCAACTACCTCGCCAACTCCGGCTATGGTTCCGTGTGAACGAGTCCCGTTCTAGAACCCGACTATCGCTGTCGCGGGATGACGGCGTCATTCGGGGACTTAGGTGATGTCCGAGAGGCTCCGAAGTTTCATGTGCGCTTCGCGCGAAGCGCCAATCGGGTTCTAAGGGCGACTGCCCTTAGCGGGGTCCAGGGGCAGAGCCCCTGGCCTTCTCAAGACGCCGGCGAAGCCGCGAGCAATTTCTCGATCGGGTCCCAGACATAGGCGGTCTGCCGGATCGGGCGGCCTGCCACCTGGGTCGGGCCCGACATCACCGGCTTGCCGCCGAGGTGCTGATAGAAGAACCGGCTTGGATTGTCCTCCAGGACCCAGAGGAAGGCCGAGCGGCAGCCGGTGCCGGCGAGGTGGGCCGCGCCGGCGCGGAGCAGCCGGCGGCCAAGGCCGCGTTCCCGCCAATCGTCCAGCACGTAGAGGGTTTCGATCTCGCCCTCGGCCACCGCGACCCCGCGGCCGGTGCCGACCGTGGTGAAACCGATGATCCGCGGGGCCGCCCCGCCCGGCACGTCGAGTCCGGACGCGGCGGCGACATAGACCCCGGCCCCGGCATGGATCGCCCGGTCGTAGATCGCCGCATTTCTGGTGACGGAGAGCCCAGCCAGATAGCTGTCCGGCAGGATGCCGGGATAGGCGCTCCGCCAGGCGGCGACATGCACCGCGCCGATCGCCGGCGCATCGGCTGGGCGGCCGCGCCGGACGGTGATCACGCGGCGCGCTCCAGGACGATCCCGAAGAAACCGTCCGTGCCGTGGCGCAGCGGCGAAAGAGAGAGCGCGTTGCCCGGAACCGATGCCGGGACGGAGAGCGTCCACGCACGGGCGAGCGGCACGGGCGTAAACTCCGGATGACGGGCACGGAAGGCGGACACCTGCGCGTCGTTCTCCTCTTCGAGCAACGAGCATGTAGCGTACACCAGCCTGCCGCCTTTCCGCACGAGTCGCGCGGCGTCGTCGAGAATCGCCGCCTGCTTGGGCACCAACTCGGCGAGATCCCGCTCGGCCAGGCGCAGCGGGCCGTCGGGGTTGCGGCGCCAGGTGCCGGTGCCGGTGCAGGGCGCGTCCACCAGCACGCGGTCGAACAGCCCGGCCTGCCGCTTCGCCCATTTGTCGCCGGGCGAGACCAGGTGACGCTCGGCATTGTGAACGCCGGCCCGGCGCAGCCGGCGCACCGCGCCCTCGAGCCGGGAGGCGGAGACGTCGCAGGCGACGATATGGCCCTGATTGCGCATCGTCATCGCGAGCGCCAGCGTCTTGCCGCCGGCCCCGGCGCACCAATCGGCGACCCGCATTCCGGGCGCGGCGCCGACCAGCGCGGCGACGAGCTGGCTGCCCTCGTCCTGAATCTCGACCAGGCCGGCAAGGAACGCCGCGCCGGTGATCACCGGCTTACGGCCGGCGACGCGGAGCCCCCAGGGAGAGAGCGGCGTCGGCACGGCTTCCACCCCTTCCTCGGCGAGCGCCGCCTGCGCCGCTTCGCGCGTCGTCTTCAACAGGTTGACGCGGAGATCGAGCGGAGCCGGCTCGCCCATCGCCGCCATTTCGGCGGCGAGCGTGTCGCCGAACCGGGCGAGCATGCGCGGATAGAGCCAATCCGGCAGTTCGAGCCGCACCGGGGCCGGCATCGCGGGATCGTCCGGATCCTTGCCCTCGAGACGCGCGAGGGCGGCCTGCTCCGCCCGGCCAAGTGGCGGCGGGGCGTAGCGGCCGCCGGCAAAGGATTGCTGCACGCCGGAGATCACCCACCCCTCGGTCAGCAGGGAGGCGGCGACGAGCAGGGAGGGCGTCGCGGCCAGGCCGACATGATCCAGCCACCAGCCGAGCCGCCGCCGGCGGCGCAGCACGCGCCAGACGCGATCCGACACGGCGCGGCGGTCGCCGCTGCCGATGAAGCGCCGCATGCGGAAGAAATCATGCGCCACGCCGTCGGCGGGGCGACGCGGGGCCGCCTCGATCGCGGCCAGCAGCTCGATCGCGCCGGCGGTCCGCGCGGCGGGAGTCACGCGCCCACCTTCATCGCCCGCCAGCTCTCATCGAGCAGCCGTCACCCCGCCGCCATCATGCGGCGCGATCAGGGCTCCTGGCGGTAATTGGGCGCCTCGCGGGTGATCGCGACGTCATGCACATGACTCTCGCGCAACCCCGCCCCGGTCACCCGCCTGAACCTGGCATTGCGCTGCAATTCGGCCAGCGTCGCGCTGCCGGTATAACCCATGCCGGAGCGCAGCCCGCCCACCAGCTGGTGCACCACCGCCGCCACCGGGCCCTTGTAGCCGACCCGCCCCTCGATCCCTTCCGGAACCAGCTTGAGCTGGTCGGTGATATCCTGCTGGAAATACCGGTCGGCCGAGCCGCGCGCCATCGCGCCGATGCTGCCCATACCGCGGTAGGATTTGTAGGACCGGCCCTGGTAGAGAAAAACCTCCCCCGGCGCCTCCTCGGTGCCGGCGAGCAGGCTGCCGATCATCACCGAGTCCGCCCCGGCCGCGATCGCCTTGACGATGTCGCCCGAGGTGCGGATGCCGCCATCGGCGATCGCCGGCACGCCGCGCTCATGACACGCCGCCGCGCATTCCATCACCGCGGTGAATTGCGGCACGCCGACGCCGGCCACCACGCGCGTCGTGCAGATGCTGCCAGGCCCGATCCCGATCTTGACCGCATCCGCCCCCGCCTCGATCAGCGCGATCGCGCCCTCGGGCGTCGCCACGTTGCCGGCGATCACCTGCACGGAATTCGACAATTGCTTGATCCGCTCGACGGAGGCCAGAACGCCCGCCGAATGGCCATGCGCGGTGTCGACCACGATCACGTCGGCCTCCGCCGCGATCAGCGCCTCGCCGCGACGAATGCCGTCCTCGCCAACGCCGGTCGCGGCGGCGACGCGCAGCCGGCCGAGCTCGTCCTTGTTGGCGAGCGGATGCGCCTGCGCCTTGTCCATGTCCTTGACGGTGATCAGGCCGGTGCAGCGAAATTCCTCGTCCACCACGAGCAACTTCTCGATCCGATGACGATGCAGCAGGCGGCGAGCCTCGGCATGCCCGACATCCGATTGCACGGTGACGAGGTTCTCCCGCGTCATCAGCTCATACACCTTCACCGCCGGATCGTTCGCGAAGCGCACGTCGCGATGGGTGAGGATGCCGACCAGCCGCCGGGTCTCGCGCTCGACCACCGGAATGCCGCTGATCCGATGCATCGCCATCAGCGCGCGCGCATCGGCGAGCGTCTGATCGGGATGAATGGTGACGGGGTTCACCACCATGCCCGATTCGAACTTCTTCACCTGCCTTACCTGCGCGGCCTGCTCCTCGATGGCGAGGTTCTTGTGGATCACGCCGAGGCCGCCCTGCTGCGCCATGGCAATCGCCATCGGGCCCTCGGTGACCGTGTCCATCGCGGCGGCGATCAGCGGAATATTGAGGCCGATGATGCGGGTGAGCCGCGTCCTGGTGTCGGTGGCACTCGGCAGCACGGCGGAATAGCCGGGAACCACCAGCACGTCGTCGAAGGCATAAGCCTCCTCGACACGGGACGACACCATCGCGGCCGGAACAGTATCGGGTGCCATGGCGGGACCTTTCAATCCGGGTCGAATCCCGGCCTTGGCGGCTCCACATACTCACGGGACCGGAATGGCGCAAGCTTGTTGGGTGGCAGGTAAGGCGGGGGCGCTGCCCCTGGACCCCGCCAAGGGCAGTCGCCCTTGGGACCCGATTGGCGCATTGCGCGGGGCGCCGGACAGGCCGGGCGCGTTGCGAAACTTGATGCGCTTCGCGCGCAGCGCAATCACCATACGGGCACACCGTCGACTCCGGCGTGGTTCGCGCGACGCGTCGAACGGGTTCCAAGGGCGACTGCCCTTGGCGGGGTCCAGGGGCAGAGCCCCTGGCCTTGCCCTACTCCTCCCCCCGAAACCCCGTCGCCACGACGTAAAGCTCGCTGCTTTCCTTGCGGCTCGCCGGCGGCTTGGCGTGCACGACCCGGGCGAAGCGGCGTTTCATCGCGTCGAGCATGGTGCGTTCCGATCCGCCCTGGAACACCTTCGCGACGAAGCCGCCGTTGCGGGCCAGCACGGTGGTGGCGAAGTCGAGCGCCATGGCGGCCAGGTCCATGATGCGGAGGTGGTCGGTGGCGGCGTGGCCGGTGGTGTTGGGCGCCATGTCGGAAAGCACGAGGTCGGCGGGGCGTCCGAGCAGGGTGGCGAGCCGTTCCGGCATGGCGTCGTCGGTGAAGTCGCCCTGAATGAGGTCGGCGCCCGGAATGGGATCGATCTGCAGCAGGTCGACGCCGACCACCCGGGCGGCGCCGCGTTTCACCGCGACCTGCGCCCAGCCGCCGGGCGCGGCGCCGAGATCGATCACCGCGGCGCCGCGGGGGATAAGGCGGAAGCGATCGTCGAGCTCGATCAGCTTGAAGGCCGCGCGCGACCGCCAGCCCTGCTGGCGCGCCGCCTGCACGTAGGGATCATTGAGCTGGCGGGAGAGCCAGTGCTGGGAGGCGGTGCTGCGGCCGCGCGCGGTGCGCAGGCTGACCGCCTCGCTGCGCGGGAAGACCGGAGTGCCGCGTGACGCGCCGCTGGAACCGCCCTTGCCGGGTTTCTTCAAGCAGGCATCCGGTGCCTTGCCCGCCCGGCGCTGCGCTCGCGGATCAGCCGCAGCAGCATGCCCTCGCGCAGGCCGCGATCGGCGACCATCACCTCGGAGGCGGGCCAGAGGCGGCGAATCGCGGCGAAGATCGCGCAGCCCGGCAGCACGAAATCGGCGCGCTCCGGCCCGACGCAGGGATGGCGGGCGAGGCTCTCCCGCCCGAGGCCGCGCAGCACGTCGAGCGCGGCGTCCGTGGCGTCCCGCGTGAGCACCAGCCCGTCCACCAGCGGGCGGCGGTAGCGGGTGAGCCCGAGCGCCACGCCGGCGAGCGTCGTCACCGTCCCGCTGGTGCCGAGCAGGCGCACGCCGCCCTGCCAGATCTCCTGGCCGATGCAGTGCACGCTCTCGAAGGCGTGCAGCCGGCCGGTGACGTCGTCGAGCATGTCCTCGAAGCCGGCATCGGTGAAGCCGGCCTTGCCGAAGCGTTCGGACAGAGTGACGACGCCGACCGGCAGGCTCGCATAGCCGATGAGTTCCGGCCGCGGTGCACCGGGGGTGAGGCGGATCCAGGCGAGCTCGGTCGAGCCGCCGCCGATATCGAAGAGCAGCGCGCGCCGCGGCAAAGTTTCGGCCTCCCGGGAGCGCAGCAGGGAGGCGCAGCTCTCGAGGGCGAGCTCCGCCTCCTCTCGGGTGGAGATCACGTCGATCGCGAGGCCGGTCTCGCGCCGCACGCGGGCCAGGAATTCGCGGCCATTCGCGGCCCGGCGGCAGGCTTCCGTCGCGATTGCTCGCAGCGCCTGCACCGGCCGGCGCGCGAGCCGGGCGGCACAGGCGTGGAGCGCCGCCATCGCCCGCTCCATCGCGGTCTCGCTGAGCCGGCCGGATTCATGCAGCCCCTCGCCCAGCCGAACGATGCGGCTGAAACTGTCCACCACCCGGAAGCCTTCGCCGGTCGGCGTGCCGACGAGCAGGCGGCAATTATTGGTGCCGAGATCAATCGCGGCGAAAGCCGGCAGGCGCGTCCCGCCATACGGGCGCGGCGGCAGGGCTAAGCTGACGTCGCCCATAGATGGCTTCCCCCATGGCTGGCTTCCGTGACAGGCATTGCCGAATATGACGCCCGCCGCCACAATTCCCGCAAGCCGTTTTCGACATGCCGTCTTCTTGAACGGGCCATCGCGAGTTGCAACCGGCGGCGGCCACATGCTATTCGCGCCAGCCGTCCTCGCACTGCCGGACGGCCCCGCTTGGGGGATAGTTTAGCGGTAGAACTCCCGGCTCTGACCCGGGCAGCCTTGGTTCGAATCCAGGTCCCCCAGCCCCACTCGGCCTTCTCGAACACGCGGTGGTGAGCTCCGACTCCGGCTATTCTAGGGCTACCGAATGATGCCCCGGCGCCTCCGAGGAGGATTTGCGGAAGACGATCAGCAGCGGGATGACGACGAGGGTCGCGATCATCAGCAGCTTGTAATCATCGACATAGGCAATGATCTCCGCCTGCCTGTTCACCACCGCGTCCAGCGCCGCCGCCCCCGCGCGCGTCACTGGATCCCAGAACCGATCGGCCGCTCCTTCGCTCAGCATCCGATTGAACGGCGTGACGGATTGGACGATCATCGCGTGATTGGCGTGCGTGTTCTGCGTCAGCAGGCTGCTGACGACGGAGATCCCGACGCTCGATCCGATGTTGCGCGACAGGCTGTAGAGGCCCGCGCCTTCCGCCCGCCGGTTCGCCGACAAGGTCGAGAGCGTGACGGTGCTCAGCGGCACGAAGAGGAAGCCGAGTCCGATGCCCTGGATGACGCCGACGAAGATGATCGTCGTCTGCGACACGTCGGGTGTCCATCCCGTCATCGCATAGAAGGATCCCGCCGTCAGCGTCAGGCCGATGGCGAGCAGGACGCGGGTGTCGACGCGGCCGATCAGGCGGCCGACGAGCAGCATGGCGCCCATCGTTCCGATGCCGCGCGGGCCCATGACGAGGCCGGCCGTCACGATCGGATATCCCATCAGATCCTGCAGAAAGGGTGGCTGCAGGGCGAGCGAGGCGTAATAGGTCAAGCCGACGATGGCGACGAAGATCACGCCGGCGGAGAAGTTCCGGTTCCGGAACAGGCGCGGATTGATGAAGGGCTGCTCGGCCGTGAAGATGTGCACGAGGAACAGGTAGAAGGCGACCGCCGCGGTGATCGTCTCGATGATGATCTCTTTCGAGCCGAACCAGTCAAGCTGCTCGCCGCGGTCCAGCATCATCTGCATCGAGGCGATTCCGAGGCTGAGCGTGCCGAAGCCGAACCAGTCGAGCCGTGAGGTGCGGTTCCGCTCGGTATCGGGGAGGAAGATCATCATGCCGGCGAAGGCCAGGAGGCCGACCGGCAGGTTGATGTAGAAGACGTAGCGCCAGCTGTAATTATAGGTCAGCCAGCCGCCGAGCACGGGCCCGAGAACCGGGCCCGCCATGACCGCGACGCCCCAGAGCGCCATCGCGGATCCCTGCTTCTCCGGCGGGTTGATGTTCATCAGCACCGTCTGCGAGAGCGGCACGAGGGCCGCGCCGAATAGGCCCTGAAGGACCCGGAACAGCACGATCTGCACGAGCGATTGCGCGGCGCCGCAGAGCATGGAGGCGATGGTGAAACCCGCTACCGAGATGATGAAGAGTCGCTTGAGGCCGAATCGGCCCGACAGGAACCCGGTCGGCGGCGTCATGATGGCGGCCGCTACGATGTAGGAGGTGAGCACCCAGTCGATCTGATCCTGGCTCGCCGCCACGCTGCCCTGAATATAGGGTAAGGCTACGTTGGCGATCGTGGTGTCCAGTGCCTGCATCAGTGTTGCGAGAATGACGCAGACCGTAATGGCGCCACGGTTCGGCATGGCGGCTCCGCCTTCCGCCATCAGAACACAACCCCTGCGAGACATGAGTCACGATGAGCTGGACGGAGGACCATCGGCAAAAGAACCTTCGATAGATTACGATCACGGTAGCTTACCGAGCCATTAACAAATCGCCAAATGGATCGCCTGTTGGCCTATGATCATCGAGCCTCGTAAACCGTGTCGGCTCTTCTTCCCAAGGCTAAATGTTTATCCGGCAATTGGCTGTTGCTTACAACGGGCCAATTCGAGAGCCGGAATGGTTCCGGCATCTACGCCGCTGGTTGAGACGCGAACGTTCTCCAACGTGACCCGAAACTCCGCAGTCGGCGCAAGCACATGATTCAATAACTGTTCAAAAACGGCAGCCAGTCCGCCGCAGGTCGATGCCGCACGCAGGCCGACCAAAGCATTTTTCAGTTACGTCGGCGCGGCGCTCAGCCGTGTCAGGCGTTCAGCGGAATGCTCTGCGGGAAGCGGAACAGATTACGCGGGTCGTAGCGCCGCTTCACCGCGGAGAGCCGGGGCAGATTGTCGCCGTAATAGGCGCGCGCCCAATCGGCGGCGTCGCGGTCCGGGAAGTTCACGTAGGAGCGCGGCTGCAGGAAGCGCTGCATATCGGCATAGTAATCCGCGAGCCAGCCGCGCTGCCGGCTGACCATATCGGGCCGGTCGATCGGCGACCATGACGCCTCCATCTCGAAGATGGCGTTCGCGCGGCGGTGCACGTAGGCGGTTTCGTCGGGCTTGACGTCCTGCACTGCACCGCCGATCGCGAACAGCACGCCCATATTGTCCTGCCGCAGGGCGCCGCCGGGCCAGCGCCCCATCCAGCCGAGCATCGCGTCCAGCGCGTCGCCGCCAAGCGCGGCTTCGACGTAGCGCGCGCGGATGTCGTACATGCCGTTCGGGTCGTCGGTCAGCAGGTAATCGCGCGCGCGCCAATACTCCATCTCGTAGATCTCCCGGATGTGCGGCGCGGCGATCTGCAGCACCGGGTCCAGGATCTGGCGCAGATCGTTCGCATTTCCCCAGAACTGGCCGAGGGTTTCCACGACGATCTGCTCGCGGCCGGGTCGCGGACCGGCCGCGAGCGGGCGCGCCTTGCTGCGCGTCGAGACGATCCGCGCATGGTCGCGTTGCATCGTCTGCAGGGCGACGAGCAGGTCGACGGCGCGTCCGGGCGGCCAGACGATGTTGAAGGTGGTGACCGGCCCGACCGGGCGCAGGCGGAAGGTGAATTCGGTATGCACGCCGAAATTGCCGCCGCCGGCGCCCCGCGCCGCCCAAAACAGGTCGGGCGCGTTCTGCGTGTCGATCCGGTGCAGAGCGCCGTCGGCAAGCACCGCCTGCGTCGCGAGCAGGCTGTCGCAGGTCAGGCCCGCATGCGTGGCGGCGAACCCCCAGCCGCCGCCGAGCACGAGGCCGCCGACGCCGACGGTCGGGCAGCGGCCGGAGGGGATCGCGAAATTCGCCACGCGGAGCGCCGTCGCGATGTTCTGGTTGTTGGCGCCGCCCTGGGCGGTCGCGGTGCCGTTCACGAGATCAAGGGTTACGCCGTTCATCGCCTTGACGTCGATCAGCAGCCCCTCCGTGGTGGAGAAGCCGGCGTAGTTATGGCCGCCGGAGCGGATGGCGAAGGCGGTTCCGCTGTCGCGCGCCCAGGCGACGCAGCGCTGCACGTCCTGCGCATCCGCGCACATCGCGACCGCCAGCGGGAGCACATCCGCCCAGCGCGCATTGTTGGGCGCTGCCGCCATCGCATAGCCCGGCTCGCCGGGACGGATCAGCCGCCCGTGCAGGTCATGGCCGAAGGCGGCGAGGCCGCTCCGGTCGGCCGCGACATTCGGCCTGGCCAGGACACCGGCCGGCAGGGTGGAGAGGGCAGCGGTCGCACCCGCGCCGCGCAGCAGGTGGCGACGCCCGACATGAAGTTCCACGATCCGTCCCGAGCACAGGTTGCGACCGGAAGAGCATTGTCACCGCAATTGTTCTAATGCAAGCAGCACCCGGTGGCAGTTCCTTCAACCTTGCCGCCGGCACTGCTCGCGATCGAAAGGGGGAGATCGGCATGGATGGGGTCACGGCGCGGTCCCCGAAACTGGCGCTGGCGGTGATCATCGGCACCGCGGCGATCTTCGGCCTCACCTACAGCCTGTGCGCGCCGTTGATCGCGCTCAACCTGGCCGCACGCGGCCTGAGCGAGAGCCTGATCGGGCTGAACGCGGCGATGCACGCGGCCGGCGTGCTGCTGCTCTCGCCGGCGCTGCCCTTCCTGGCGGCGCGGTTCGGCGCGCGCCGCGTGATGCTGGCGGCACTCGCGGCCAGCGCCGTGCTGCTCTGCCTGTTTCCCGCCCTGCCCTCAGTGCCGACCTGGTTCCTGCTCCGCCTGCTCCTCGGCATGGCAGCCGAGGCGCTGTTCGTGCTGTCGGAGACCTGGACCAACCAGCTGGTGGCGGATGCGGTGCGCGGGCGGATGATGGCGGTCTACACCGCCTGCCTCTCTTTCGGCTTCGCGCTCGGGCCGCTGCTGCTGTCGGTGACCGGCGAGCATGGCGCACTGCCCTGGCTGATCGGCGCCGGATGCTGCGTGGCCGCCTTGGCGCTCGTGGCGCAGCCCTTCCTGCCCGCCCCCGCCATCGAGGCGCCGCACTCGCGCGACCCGCGCCGCTATCTGCGGGCGGCCCCGGTGGCGCTCGGCGGCACCGCGCTTAACGCCGCGGTGGAGGCGGCCGGCCTCTCTTTCCTGCCACTCTACGCGATGCGGCTCGGCTGGGCGGAAGCGCCGGCGACCCAGCTCGTGACCACGCTGCTCGTCGGCGCCATTCTCCTGCAGCTGCCGATCGGCTGGCTCGGCGACCGCATGGATCGGCGACGCCTGGTGCTGATCCTGGCCGGGCTCGCGACGCTCGGCGCGCTGCTCTGGCCGTTCCTCCTCGGGCAAGGACTGATCTGCTACGCGGCGCTGTTCGTCTGGGGCGGCGTGTTCGTCGGCATCTACACGGTGATGCTCGCGGTCGTCGGGGACCGCTTCAAGGGCGGCGAGCTGGTCGGCGTCTACGCGGTGATGGGCCTCGTCTGGGGCGCCGGCGCGCTCGTCGGCCCGCTGCTCTCGGGCGCCGCCAACGACCTCACGCGGCACGGCCTGCCGCTCGCGGTCGCGGTGATGTGCGGCGCGTTCGCGCTGTTCGCGGCGCGCAGCCCGGCGACGGCGGCCTAGCGATGCTCCGGCTGCTCTTCCTGCTGCTGGGCGACGGGGTTGTGCAGCGGCGCTGGCGCCTGGTGGTGGGCGTGGGCGGCCTGTGGGGCGGCCTTGGCCTGTTCATCCTGCTCGACGCGCTAGACGACGTCTCGCTCATCCCGATCCATCATCTCGGCTATTTCGTGCTGGCAGAGGGAGTGCTGACCCTGATCGCCGCCTTCGCCGGAGTCGCGCAGCGACGGCGTCTCCGCATGATCAAGGGCGGCGGCCTGGTGGTGATCGGTCTGCTGACGGTGCGCACGCCGTGGCACAGCGACGTGCTGCTCGCGGTGATGATCGGCGCCAGCTTCGCGGCCGACGGTGTCTTTCGGATCGCCGCCGCGCGCGTGGTGCGCTTCCCGCATTGGCGTGCGTCGCTCTGGCGCGGCGTGATCGAGCTTGTGATCGCGATCGCCACGCTGCAACCGCTGCCGACCTGGTATGTCGGGACGATCGGCGCCAATGTCGGGCTGCTGATGATCCTGTCCGGCAGCGGCATCGTGCAGTTCGGGCTCGCGCTGCGGGCGCATCCGGCCGGGGCGCCACTTTCGATGCTGCTCGGCCAGCATGCGCCCTGGCACCAAACAGGGGAGACGGCGGCACCGGCGGCATTCGTGGCTCGGGCCGCGACGGCGGAGCTCGTGGTGCGCGTGTGGACGCCGGTCGGCGCGCTCGGCGCGGGGAAGCGGCAGCGCCGGATGCTGATCGACCGCTACATCGCGGCGGTGGACGAGGCCGGCACCATCTCCACCGGCCACGCCGCCCTCGAAGTGTCGCCCGACCTCTATATCAGTCATTACCCGGCAACGGAGATCGACCGCTCGCCCAGCGACTTCACCCGCGCGCTGCGGGCCACGCGGGAGAACGACGTGCCGGGCCGGTTCCAGCCGAGCTATGCCGAAGAGGCGTCCGGCTGGTGCGAGGCGACCGAGCAGGTGCGCTTCGGCCGGTTCGACGCGGCGCGGCTGCGTGCCTTCTGGTCCGCCTATCGGGCGGACACGACCTACAACCTCACCCATCGCAACTGCTCGAGCGCGGTCGCGCATGCGCTCGACGCGGCGCTGGAAGGCATGATCGGCAGTCACCCGCATCCGCTGCCGGCGCTGATGATCGCGCTCGCGAGGCCGGAATTCTGGATGGCCGGCATGCTGCGCAACCAGGCGGAGGCGATGGCGTGGACGCCCGGCCTCGTGCTCGATTACGCCCGCGCGCTTCGTGCCGCCATCGCGCCGCTGGACCGCTTCAGCGAACCTCCGCCCCAGTGATCGCCTCAATGACCATCCAAGTGATCGCCTGGATGATCCCTTAGGTGATCAGGCCGCGCTTGCGCAGCTCCGCGATCACCTGATCCGCGAGATCGGATGGCGTGGCGGAGATCGTCTGCAGATGAATCTCGGGGGTGATCGGCGGCTCATACGGCGCATCGATGCCGGTGAAGTTGCGGATCAGGCCCTGGTCGGCGCGCGCGTAGAGGCCCTTCGGGTCGCGCCGGCGGCATTCCTCGATCGGCGTGTCGACGAACACCTCGATAAACTCGTCCGCAGCCACCCGCTCGCGCGCGGTCTCACGCTCGGTGCGGTAGGGCGAGATGAACGAGACCAGCACGATCATGCCGGCATCGACGAACAGCGCCGCCGCCTCCGACACGCGGCGGATGTTCTCGACGCGGTCCGCCTCGGTGAAGCCGAGATCGCGGTTCAGCCCGTGACGGACATTGTCGCCGTCGAGCACGTAGGTATGCCGTCCTTGCGCGTGCAGCTTGCGCTCGACCAGATTGGCGATGGTCGACTTGCCCGAGCCCGACAGGCCGGTGAACCACACCACCGCCGGCTCCTGCGCATTGAGGCGGGAGCGAGCGGCCTTGTTCACGTCCATCTCCTGCCAGGAGATGTTCTCCGAACGGCGCAGCGCATAGTCGATCATGCCGACGCCGACCGTCGCGTTGGTCAGCCGGTCGATGATGATGAACCCGCCGAGATCGCGGTCATCGGCGTAGCTCTCGAACGGCACTGGCGCGGTGAGCGAGATGTTCACCACCGCGACGTCGTTGACCCGCAGATCGTCGGCGTTGAGCTTCTCATGCGTGTTGACGTCGATGCGATGGCGGATGCGGGTGATGCTGCCGCTCACCGTGCGCGTGCCGAGCTTGAAGAGATAGGTGCGGCCGTGCAGCATCGGCGTCTCGCTCAGCCAGACGAGATGCGACTGGAACTGGTCGGCCACGTGCACCGGCGCGTCCGCCGCGGCGATCACGTCGCCGCGCGAGACATCCGTCTCCTCGGCCAGCACGAGCGTCACCGCGTCGCCGGCGCGCGCCTCGGCCAGCTCGCCATCCATGGTGACGATGCGGGCGATCGTCGTGGTGCGCGAGACGCCGGTCACGCCGACCGCATCGCCCGGACGCACCACGCCGCTCGCCACGGTGCCGGAATAGCCGCGGAAATCGAGATTGGGGCGGTTCACCCACTGCACCGGCATGCGGAACGGCCGGACGACGGCGTCATCGTCGACGTCGGCATCCTCGAGATGCTGCAGCAGGCTCGGCCCGGAATACCAGGGCGTGCGCGCGCTCGGCCGGATGACGTTGTCGCCGAACCGCGCCGAGATCGGGATCGCGGTCACCGACTTGAAGCCGAACCCCTCGGACGCCTGCTGGTACTCGGCGCGGATCGCCTCGAACACGTCCTGGCTGAAATCGACCAGATCGATCTTGTTGATCGCGAGCACCACGTGGCGGATGCCGAGCAGGCTCGCGATGAAGGAGTGGCGCCGCGTCTGCGTCAGCACGCCATGCCGCGCGTCGACGAGCACGATCGCGAGATCGGCGGTGGAGGCGCCGGTCGCCATATTGCGGGTGTACTGCTCGTGGCCGGGGGTGTCGGCGACGATAAAGCGGCGCTTGTTGGTGGTGAAGAAGCGATAGGCGACATCGATGGTGATGCCTTGCTCGCGCTCGGCGGCGAGCCCGTCCACCAACAGCGCAAAATCGATATTGTCGCCATCGGTGCCGTGCTTGCGGCTGTCGCGCTCGAGTGCGGCGAGCTGGTCGTCGAAGATCAGCTTGGTATCATAGAGCAGACGGCCGATCAGCGTCGACTTGCCGTCATCGACGCTGCCGCAGGTGAGGAAGCGCAGGAAGCCGATCTGCTTCTGCCGCGCGAGATATTCCTCGAGGCTTTCCGGCGCCGCTTCGGCGAGTGTGACGGACATCAGAAATACCCCTCGCGCTTCTTCTTCTCCATCGAATCGCTCTCATCGCGGTCGATCAGCCGACCGCCGCGCTCGGAGGTGCGCACGGTGAACATCTCGGAGACGATTTCCGGCAGGCTCTGCGCATCCGACACGGTCGCGCCGGTGAGCGGGTAGCAGCCGAGCGAGCGGAAGCGCACGCGGCGCATCTCCGGCGTCTCGTCCGGTCCGAGGCGGGATTTCATGCGATCGTCATGCACGACGATCAGGCTGCCGTCGCGCTCCACCACCGGATGATCCTTGGCGAAGTAAAGAGGGACGATCGGGATGTCCTCCTCCATGATGTACTGCCAGATATCGAGCTCGGTCCAGTTGGAAAGCGGAAAGACACGGATCGATTCGCCCTTGTTGATGCGCCCGTTATAGAGCTTCCAGAATTCCGGACGCTGGTTCTTCGGGTCCCATTCCTGGGCGGCGGTGCGGAAGGAGAAGATGCGCTCCTTGGCGCGGGATTTCTCCTCGTCGCGCCGCGCGCCGCCGAACGCCGCGTCGAAGCCGTGCTGCTTCATCGCCTGCTTCAGCGCCTCGGTCTTCATCGTGTTGGTATAGAAGGACGAGCCGTGATCGAACGGGTTGACGTTCTGCGCGCGGCCTTCCTCGTTGGTGTGCACGATGAGGTCGAGGCCGAGCCGCTTCACCGTCGCGTCGCGGAACTCGATCATCTCCCGGAACTTCCAGGTGGTGTCGATATGCATCAGCGGGAAAGGCGGCTTCGAGGGGTAGAACGCCTTCATCACCAGATGCAGCAGGACCGAGCTGTCCTTGCCGATCGAGTAGAGAAACACCGGCGCCCGGCACTCCGCCGCCACCTCGCGGATGATGTGGATGCTCTCGTTTTCCAGGCGCTTCAGGTGGGAACCGCGGTCGGTCGCCATGATGTCTCCTGTCGCGGGGCGCCGGGGCACCGCCGTGTCGAAAATTCCGATCCGGGACCGGGGGATGTCGACGCAGGACTGCCGCAGATCGGGCGTCCTTGGCAAGTACAACCATTGCGGCGACGCTGTTTATCACCACAGATTTGCGACACTCAGCGGCGGCGCGGCGGCGCGTCTCGCCTCGCCGCCAAGGACGCGGCGAGCCGCGCGATCACCGGTTCCCATTCCCCTTCCCGCTCCTGGCGGAACAGGCGCAAGCTCGCGTACCAGGGGCTGTCCTCCCGTCGCAGCAGCCAACGCCAATCCGGCGCGAAGGGCAGCAGCAGCCAGCAAGCCACGCCGAGCGCGCCGGCGAGATGCGCGACCGCGGTATCGACGCTGATGACGAGATCGAGCCTCGCCACCGCAGCCGCGGTCTCGGCGAAATCGGCGAGATGCGGCGCGACATCGAGCAGCCCCGGCGGGCGCGCCTGCCGCCCGACCTGCAGGCTGACAAAGCGGATTCCCGGCACCGCCAGCAGGGCGCGCATCGTCGCGAACGGGATCGAGCGGTCGGCATCGTCCTCCTTGTCGGGATTGCCGCCCCAGACCAGGCCAACCGCCAGCCCCCCTGCACGGGTCCGCGGCAGGCGCGCGCGCCAGGCGGCCAGGCGAGCGGGATCGGGCTGCAGGAAGCCGGCGGGGAACGGGATGGTGGCCAGCGTGGTGCCGAAAAGCGGCGGCACGCTGCCGAGGAAGATCCAGCCATCATGCGCCGGCATCTCGCCCGCCATGTCCACCACCGCGGCGACGCCCGGGATCGTCGCCAGCAGCGGCATCAGCGGGCGGTGGCAGGCGAGCACCAGCCGGCCGACGCGGCGGGCGATCGCGGGCAGATAGCGGGCGAGCATCAGGCAATCGCCCATCCCCTGCTCGGCGCGGACCAGCAGCGTGCCGTCCGGCATCGTCTCGCCCCGCCATTCCGGCCCGGGCAGACGCGGGAACCAGACCGCCGGGCCGAAATCGAGCCGCGTGCGCCATTCGAGCGCGGCCCAGCCCGGCTCGTATTCGCCGAGCAGCATCAGCGCGTGGCCGAGCGAGACATGCAACAGCGGCGCAGATGGCGTATGGGCGAGCCCGGCGCGGAAGCAGCCGATCGCCGCCGCGATCTCGTTCCGCCGCATCAGCAGCCTGCCTTCCAGCAGCGCGACCGGCGCGGCGAGGGCGGGCTCCCGCCGCACAGCGTCGCGCATATAGGGCAGCGCCGCCGCGAGATCGTTCCGCGCGCCATGGTCGAGCGCAGCCTGAAAGGCCCGCCATCCGGCAAGGCAGGCGCAATCCGCGATGACTGCGCGCCACCAGGAAAGCCGAACGGGGTCGAGCGGCGGAGGGCCGGAACCGGCTCGGCCGGGCAGGGAGGTTCGGCGCGCGGGCAGCTTCGTCTCCTCCATGCCGCCCTCAGCGCATCAGGCTAGAGCTTGTTCCGTTCGCATTCGCTCACTGCACAGGCTCTAGCTCTCTGTTCTGGCGAGCATCTTTATCCGCTCGAACAATTCCGTTCGAACGGATGATGCTCTAGGGCATCCGCGCCCGCGCTGCATCGGGCGCCGGCCAGGATGGCGATGTCGGGTGATGATGCCGGGGGCGAAGATGGTAGTTGCGCCGGTTCGCGCCCGCGCCATCTGATGCTGATGACCAGACCGCGCGCCCTGCTCCTCCCCCTCACCGTCCTGCTGTTGACCGCGAGCGGCCTCGCTGCCTGCAACACCCCGACCCCGCCTGCCGTGCTGGCGAGCCTCAATTGCGGCAGTATCGGGGACCCGAAAAACACCGGCTCGACCTACAGCGAATGCGTGCAGCTCTGGCTGCGGACCAATGCGCGTGCGTCGGCGCCCCCCGGTTGAGCGCCGCCCGGCTGAAGCACTGCCTGACGGGCCAGGGTTTTCAGCTTTCCCGATAGAGCATGATGGCCGGAAGCACGCCGCCCGGCCTGCTGGCCAGCAATCCCTCGCCGGAGGAGTTACCCCGGCTCGGTTCCGGAGAGCCTGCCGCCCATCCTTACCGGGCGGATCGCCACGGCGAGGCCGCTGCGGTCATCGGTCTCCACCACGACCCCGCAGAGCGTCGCCTCGCTCTCGGCCGGATGCAGCCGCTCGCCGGGGAGCTTGCGCCAGAACCGGGTGGCGGCCAGCGCCTTATCCATCCCGATCACGCTGTCATAGTCCCCGCACATGCCGAGATCGCTCTGATAGGCGGTGCCGCCCGGCAGGATCTGGTGGTCGGCGGTCGGCACATGGGTGTGCGTGCCGACGATCATGCTCATCTTCCCATCGAAACTCGTCGCATAGGCGAGCTTCTCGCTGGTCGCCTCGGCATGGAAATCCGCGGCGATCGCATGGACGGTCTGGCCGAGGCGGTGGCGGGTCAGCAGCTCCGCGGTGCCGCGAAACGGATCGTCGAGCAATTCCATGAACAGCCGGCCCATCGCGTTCAGAACCAGGGCCTTGCGGCCATCCGCCAGCGTGATGGTCACCGAGCCGGCGCCGGGCGTGCCGGGCGGATAATTCAGCGGCCGCAGCAGGCGCGGGTGCTCGGCGATGTAGGGAATGATCTCCCGCCGGTCCCAGGAATGGTTGCCGAGGGTGATCGCATCCGTCCCGGCGGCGAACAGCGCCTCCGCCATGTCGGGCGCGAGGCCGAAGCCGTGGCTCGCATTCTCCCCGTTCACCAGCACGAGATCAAGGCGGAGGCGTTGACGCAGGCCCGGCAGCGCCGCCACGACCGCCTCGCGCCCGCTGCGGCCGACCACGTCGCCCAAGAAAAGTATCTTCAAAAATCAAGCTCCAATATCGATGAATTCCGCCTCGGTGGCGATCGCGCTGAGGCGCATGTCGTGCGGCAGGGCGGGCACGCACGCCATCTCCTGCGCGGCAAAGGCGCAGCCGATGGCGGGGACGGGGCGTGCGGCGAGGGTGCGATCGTAATAGCCGCCACCATAGCCGAGCCGGCGCCCGCGCCGGTCAAAGGCGAGCAGCGGCACCAGCAGGAGATCCGGCAGCCCCTCCGCCCCCGTGGGCCGGGAGGTGCCGAAACGCTCTGGCCGCATCATGGATTGTGGATGCCATTGGTGGAAGCTCAGCGGGTTGCCGAGCGGCGGCGTGGCGGGCAGCAGCACGGTTTGGCCCCGCGCATGCAGCGCGTGCAGCAGGGTGCGGATGTCGATCTCGTCCGCGTGCGGCCAGAACCCGGCGATCACGGCGGGCGGCGGCGGCAGATGGGGCAGCAGCAATAGGCCGAGCGCGCCGCCCGCCGCTGGGTCGCAGGACGCGCGCCGGGTCCGGAACAACTCCCGCGCGGCGCGCTTCGCCGCCTCGATGTCGGAGATAGCCGGCTCGCCACGAGCCGGATCAGAACAGTGCGGAGCCGCCATGGCCGTTGGCGTTCTCATCCTCCCAGAGCCTGCTGTTGCAGGTGGGTGCCAGGTATCGTGACCAGGGCCACGACAGCGCCAGCCCCCGGGAGTGTGCTTACTGGCCCCGGGGATGAAGTACCTGTCGCACCGGGCAGCTCCGCCAATGCAATCTAGGTATGCTCGAGCCTCGTCGCAATCGCTTCCGCACGTTCGGCAAGCCGGGCCAGCCTTTCATCGTAGGCGGCGTCATGGCCGGATGCCGTGCCGACAACCGATCCCTGCCCCAGCTCGGCCGCCATGTCGTGGAGCTCGTCGGCCATCAGCAGGGCCGCCAGGGCGAGCAGCCTCGCCTCGCCGCTCTGTCCGCCGAGCGCCTTGATGCTGTCCACCCGGCGGTCGACCTCCTCGGCCATCGCCTGCAGATGCGCCTCCTGCCCGTCCTCGCAGCCGACCGTATAGGCGTATCCGTTGATCCTGACCGTCACCTGCGCCATGCCGC
Organism: Acetobacteraceae bacterium; assembly: GCA_965276665.1. GTDB lineage: Bacteria > Pseudomonadota > Alphaproteobacteria > Acetobacterales > Acetobacteraceae > CAWGJC01. Next base: position 4,281,308 of record OZ255620.1, on the reverse strand, counting down.
CTCCTGTTCCGCCACATTCCGGCGCGCGCCGTCCCGCCGCGTTGTCTTCTTCGACGCGCCATCTCCAGGCGCGTCATTTCTCGGCGAGCGCGCCGCGCAGCTCCTCGATAAGCGCATCGAGCCGAGTCGCGATCTGCGCCGTCAGCCGTTCCTGCGAGGCCTGCGCCTCGGCAAGCTGACGCTCGCGCTCGACCACGAGGTCGGCGAGTTCCTGCTCGCGCGACGCCTGCTCGGGGTCGGCGCTGCCCGTCACGTATTCGACCGAGGGGGGACGCGTGGCGACCTGGGCGATGCGGTCGAGCGCCGCTTCCAGCCGAGCCGCCGCGCCGCTCGGGTCGGTCCTGTCCGCCATTCCGATCTCGTCCGCCTGCAACTCTCTTGCACCTAAACCGCGCAGGCGCTTGAACGTCAAGAATGAATGCGCCGCCCGCGGTGGTCGTGCATGGACTCTCGGAGGTGCGCTCGGCGCTCGCGCCGGGGCGACCCGTCACCCTGCTCTCGGCGCCGGGCGCGGCGCTTTACGCCGGCTGCGCCTGGTGGCAGGCGCTGGTCTCGCGGGCCCGGGCGGAGCACCCGGGCATCGCCATCGCCGATATCCTCGACTGCTCGGACGCGGCCGGCCGCGCGCTGGAAGCGATGCGCGGCGGGCTTCGCCGGCTGGTGCTGGAAGCCTGTCCCGGACGCGACGATGCGGCGACGGCCGCGGCTTCATGCGGGGCCACCCTGCTTCTCCACCGGCCGCCGGCGCTCGATCTGGCGCGGCCAGGGGCCGAGCGGCGCCTCGCGGCCTGGCTCGCCGCCTCCGGTGGCAGACCGCCGGCTAGAAAGGCGCTTGTTTGAAGCCGGCGGGGGCGTGCGGGACGTAGGGTTCCTCGAGCGCGCCGATTTCCGCCGGTGAGAGGGTGAGCGAGACGGCGGCGATTGCATCCTCGAGGTGCTGCATTTTCGTGGCGCCGACGATCGGGGCGGTGATCACGCTTTTCGACAACAGCCAGGCGAGCGCCACCTGGGCGCGCGACACGCCCCGCGCGTTGGCGATCTCGGCGACGCGTGCGACGACCTTGCGGTCGGCGTCGGCGGTCTTGGCGTAGAGGGTCTTGCCGAATTCATCGGTTTCGGATCGCGCGCTCGTCTCGTCCCAGTCCCGGGTGAGATGGCCGCGGGCGAGCGGGCTCCAGGGGATCACGCCGATGCCTTCCGCGCGGCAGAGCGGCAGCATGTCGCGCGCTTCCTCGCGGTAGAGCAGGTTGACGTAGTTCTGCATGCTGACGAAGCGCGTCCAGCCATGCTGGTCGGCAAGGCCGAGCGCCTTGGCGAACTGCCAGGCATGCATCGAGGAGGCGCCGATGTAGCGCGCCTTGCCGGATTTCACCACGTCGTGCAGCGCCTCGAGCGTCTCCTCGATCGGCGTCGTGTCGTCCCAGCGATGGATCTGGTAGAGATCGACGTGATCGGTGCCGAGGCGTTTCAGGCTGGCGTCGATCTCCTGCATGATGGCGAGGCGCGAGAGACCGGCGCCGTTCGGCCCGCTATGCATGCGGCCATTCACCTTGGTGGCGATCACCACCTCTTCGCGGCGAGCGAAATCCTTGAGCGCGCGGCCGAGAATTTCCTCGCTCGTGCCGTCGGAATAGACGTTCGCGGTGTCGTAGAAATTGATGCCGGCTTCGAGCGCGCGCTTGATGAACGGCCGGCTCGTCGCCTCGTCGAGCGTCCAGGCGTGGGCGCCGCGATCGGCGATGCCGTAGCTCATGCAGCCGAGGCAGATGCGCGAGACGTCGAGCCCGGTGCGGCCGAGTTTCGTGTAGTCCATCGCGATGCTCCGCTTGTTCCGGGCGGCGTTTTGAAGCGCGCCCCACGCGCTGTATAAAGCGCCATATGGCGCGGAGGAACCCCATGCATCCAGCTCTCGAATCCGGCCATGTCGCGGTGGTGACGGGCGCCGCCAGCGGCATCGGCCTGTCGGCGGCGCGCCGCTTCGCCTCGCTGGGCCTGCGCGTCTGCCTCGCCGATCTCGAGGGCGATGCGCTCGCCGCGGCGGCGGCGGAGGTGGCGGGCGTCTCGCCGCACGGCAAGGCGGGCGTGCTCGCCGTGCCGGCCGATGTGAGCCGGATGGAGAGCGTGGCCGCGCTGCGCGACCAGGCGCTCGAGACGTTCGGTGCGGTGAACGTGCTGATGAACAATGCGGGGACGGCGCCGGGCGGCGGCCCGTTCGAGCATCCGGAGCGCTGGCGGCGCGTGCTGGAGGTCAATCTCTGGGGCGTCATCAACGGCACGCAGGCCTTCGTGCCCGGCATGATCGCGGCGGGAAAACCGGGTGCGGTGATCAACACCGGCTCCAAGCAGGGCATCACCTGCCCGCCGGGCGACACCGCCTATAATGTCAGCAAGGCGGGGGTGAAGGTGCTGACCGAGGCGACGGCGCATTCGCTGCGCGAGGCGGGCAGCGCCATCACCGCGCATCTGCTCATTCCGGGCTCGACCTTCACCGGCATGACGCGTCGCCGCCACACCGAGAAGCCGCCGGGCGCATGGTGGCCCGACCAGGTGGTCGACATGCTGGTCGAGAGCATGACGCGCGGCGATTTCTATATTCTGTGCCCGGACAACGAAGTGACCACGGCGGTCGACCATCGCCGCATCCTCTGGGCGGCCGGCGACATCGTCGAGAACCGGCCTCCGCTGTCCCGCTGGCACAAGGACCACAAGGCGGCGTTTGAGCGCTTCCTGCACGCGGATGAAGAGGTGGGGACGAAGCGGTGAGGTAACCCTCCGGAAGGACTTGCGCGGCGTTCGGAAGCGTGCACCGAATGCTATAAAATCCGGGAGGAAAACAGACCATGCGCAAAGCTATCCTGCTGGGCACAGTCGCGATCGGAATCGCCGGAGCGGTGCCCGCCTTCGCCCAGGACGCGCCGATCAAGATCGGCATCATCGCCGAGGAATCCGCGATCGCCGGGGCCAGCATCGACAAGGGCGCGCAGATGGCCGCCGATGCGATCAACGCCGCCGGCGGCATCAATGGCCGGAAGATCGAGCTCGTCATCTATGACGACCACTCCTCGACCGCGGACGCCGTTCGCGCCTTCCAGCGCGCCGCCAGCCAGGACAAGGTGGTCGCCGTCGTCGGCACCTATATCAGCGAGGTGGCGCTCGCCTTGCAGCCCTGGTCGGCACGACTGCACATGCCGTTCATCACCACCGGTGCGGCGAGCGACGACATCAGCAAGAACGTGCACACCGATTACGCGCGCGACAAATACACCTTCCACGAATGGATGCCCTCCACCTTCATCGCCGACGCGGTCTGCGATTCGACGAAGGACATCCTGATGCCGAAATACCCGCTGAAGACCGCCGTGGTGTTCAGCGAGGATGCCGCCTGGACCACGCCGCTCGATGCCGAATACCTGAAATGCCTGCCGACGATCGGGATAAAAGTGGTGGACCACATCCGCTTCTCGCCCGACACCACCGATTTCACGCCGATCTATAACAAGATCGAGGGTGAGAAGCCGGACGCGATCGTCGCCGGCATTAGCCATGTCGGCGTGCAGCCGACCGTGCAATGGGCGCAGCAGCAAGTGCCGATCCCGATGATCGGGCAATCCTCGCAGGCGACATCGGGGACGTTCTGGAAGGACACGAACGGCGCGACCGCGGGCGTCATCACGCAATCCGCCGCGGCCGCCGGCGCCGCTCTGACGCCGAAGACGCAGCCGTTCATCCAGGATTACACGAAGCGGTTTGGCCAGCCGCCTTCCTATACCGGTTTCACCTCGAACGACGCGATCTACGTGGTCGCGCAGGCGATCCAGCGGGCTTCCGGCTCGACCGATCCCGACAAGCTGGTCGATGCGCTGGAGCAGACCGACTACACCGGCACGATCGGCCGCGTCGCGTTCTACGGGAAGGACGACGTGCACGCGCATGCGATGAAATACGGCAAGGATTTCGTCACCGGCATCGCGCTGCAATGGCAGAACGGCCAGCAGGTGCCGATCTGGCCGGCGGGCGCCGGCAAGGCGACGCTCACCTTCCCGAGCTTCATCCACCTGCCGACCGCGACGCAATGAAACTGAACCCCCGGCCGGCTTCGGCCTGAGGGACCATCCCGCGCCGGGTCAGACCGGCGCGGGCGCGACCGTTCCGGCGACCACGCGCTCCACGCCCGCGCCGGTCCACAGCAGCAGCGCGCCATCCTGATCGAGTCCGGCGAAGCAGCCCTGGCGACTCGTCTCCCCCGATCGCACGCTGAGCGCCTCGCCCAGGCGATGGCCGCGCGCGAGCCATGCCGCGCGGATGGCGGAGAAACCCTGCTGCTCCCAGGTTTGGCGTTGCCGCGCGAGCGCGGCCAGGAGGGCGTCGAGCACCGCGCGCACCGGTGGCGCCGGGCCGAAATCGGCGAGGCACACCACAGGATAGGCCGGTTGCGCCGGCGCGCTCGCCACGTTGACCCCCATGCCGATCACCGCCCAGGGTCGCGCCGTCCCGCCGCCTTCCGCCCCGCCGCCTTCGGTGAGGATGCCGGCAAGCTTGCCGCCGCCGGCCAGCACGTCATTCGGCCATTTCAGCCGCACGGTCTCGGCCGGCAGAAACGCCGACGCCGCCTCCGCCACCGCGAGGGCCGCGACGAAACCGAGCTCCATCAGCCGCGATTCAGGCATCTCCGGCCGCAGCAGGACCGAGCAGTAGAGATTGCCCGGCGGGCTCGTCCATCCCCGCCCCTGCCGCCCGCGCCCCGCTGTCTGCTCCGCCGCCCAGATGACCTTGCCGTCCGCGGCGCCCGCCGCCGCCAGCGCCTTCGCCTCGTCGCTGGTCGAACCGATGCTCTCGTGGAAGCGAACCGAAAACCCTTCGCTCAAGGCCGGCCGAAACGAAGCACCACCTGATCGGCGGCGGGCGGCCCGGCCAGGCGGGCGACCAGGGTGGCGTCGCTGCCCGGCTGCTGCAGCATCCAGGTCTCATACAGGCCTTCGAGCAGGGCGGCGAGCCAGGTGCCCGGCGGCGTGCCGGCCGCTCCGAGCCGCGGCAGCCCGGCATGGGTAATGGTCAGCGCGCGCTCGGCGTCGCTGAAGGAGAGCCGCGCGCCGCCCCAGCCGAGCACCGCCAGCGCGTCGTTCATCTCCATCTCGAGCCCGTCCACCGACGCGACCTCGGGCAATGGCAGCAGCCGCGCCATCCGCGTGCCCACCGCGCGCAGCAAGGCGTCGCGGCCGGAGGCGCCCGCCACGGTGTCGAGCTCCTCGGCGAGCGCCCGCAGGAACGGCCGCCACTCGGGCGCCGTCCTGCCGGCCGCCGCCGACACCCTCGCGCCCCCCATGCCTGACCCCATCACTCCACCCCGTTGAAGACGTAGCGGCCATAAAGCAGGGCCTGCGCCTCGTTCCAATCCCCGGCGCGCTGGAAGCTGGCGCGCCCGCCGAGCACGAAGGAGGGCGTCATCTTGTATTCGATCGACCCGTTGACCCCGCCCACCACACCGGTCGTGCTCCGGCTCGGATAGGTCGCCGTCACCTGGCTGTCGATGGCGGCGATCGATTCCAGCTGGGCCTGCAGCGCCGGGTCGAGCGGGAAGTAGACATTGCTCGCCTCCTTGTAGGATTCGAGCCCGAGCGAGGCGCCGGCCGACCAGGTGAGCGCGGCGTCCTTATGCGTGTAGGTGACCGGGACGATGGCGGCGAGATAATGCTCCGGGCTGAAATACCCGCCGCCGCCCAGGCTGAAGATCCGCTCGTTGTGGTCGTAGCCGAAATAGACGAGGTCGAGACCCGCCCGCGCCTCGTCCGTCGGCGTCTTGTAGAAGGCGGCCGAGCCGCCTGCCCCGGCCTCGATCTCGGTGTTCGACTGGACATGCGTGCCGGTGAGCGAAGCGCCCCCGGCGCCCAGGTAGAAATTGGTCGAGCCCGGCGCGTATTCGAGCTGGACATGCCCCCGCGTGCGTTCGACGCCGCCCCAGAGCGTGCCGGTGACCGGGTCGCGCACTCCGGCATAGGAGAGCACACTGTCCGTCACTGCCCGGTTTTCGGCGGTGAGGCGCAGGCGAAAATCGGTCGCGAGCTCGGGCGCGAGCTCGATGCCGCCGGTGATGTGATGGGTGCGGAAGCCGAGCGGGCTCGTGCCGATATCGGCGCTCACCCATTGGAAATTGTAGCCGGCATCGAGCCCGACGCCGTTGGCGGTGACGTAGCCCGGCGATGGCGTCGTCGGGCTCAGCGCGTAGAGCCCGGCGGCGCCGAATTGCGAGCGCGATTGCGGGTTGCTGCCGATCGAGCCGGCGGACAGGTAGGTCGGTGTCGCGGAGAATTTCAGCGTGCCGGTGCCCCCCGGAGAGAAGGTCGCCTCGACCGGCACCATCGCCTCGGTGAGCTCGTCGAGACCGGGCGAGCCGCTGCGGAAGCGCAGCTCGGCGCCGGGCTGCACGGTCGGCGCGATCTGGTCGCGCAAGGTGGCGATCTGCGTGTCGAGCTGCTGGGTGAGCGGATCGGCGGGTTGCGGCGTGACGTAGCCGACGACGCCATACCCGCCCGGACCGCCGCTGCCGCCGAGGCTTGCCGGCAGATCGGGGGTCGCCGCGCTCGCGCTGCGGAACGGGTTGTAGGCGGGCGGGGGCGGCTGGAACAGCACCGGCCCGGTGGTCGCCGGTGCCTGGTAGGGCGGTTGATACGGCACCTGGTAGGCCGGCAGCGCCGACGATTGTGTCGGTTGGGCCGTTTGGCCCGGCGGCAGCGTCCCGCGCGGGACGGAGGGGGCGGCATCGTCGACCGGCACGGACTGGGCCAGCATCATGCCTTGATCGTCGCGAGCGTAGGCGATCCTGCGGACCGGCGCGCGGACCCCGATGTCCGCCGGCATGTCGTCGAGCCCGGCGCCCTGCATCGCGGCGCCGTCGGCCGCGACCGGCGCACCGCGCACCCTGTAGGGACCATCCTGGACGAAGCCGGGCAGCGGGCCGCCGCCCGGCATCGGGCTGCCGGGCAGGAGCACGGCGGGCGGGGGCAGGTCGTTCGCCGGCATGTCGGTCACGAAGGCGGCCGGCCGGGCGCCCGGTGGCAGGTCGCGCGAGACACGCGGCCCGGCGGCGACCGGCTGGTAGCTCTCGAACCCGAGCTGCTGCTGGCGAAGCTGGCGCGCTGTCAGCAGGAAGCGGATCGCGGCGCCCCGATTGCCCTGCGCCTGCGCCAGATCCGCCGCGCCCATATAGGCGCGCGGATCGTTCGGGAACATTTGCAGCCCCTCGCGCACCCATTGCGAGGCGAGCGCATAGCTGCCGTTCGCGATGGCCGCCCCGATCGCCGCCTGCCGCACCGGAAGGCTGGAGGGATCGCGCGCCAGCAGCGCCTGGTCGATCCGGAGCGCATCGCCGGTGCGGTTCCTGGTCTGATACAGCCGGGCGAGCGCCATGTTGAGGTCGGGATCGGCAGGCGTGCGGTCGAGCGCCGGAACAAGCCGGTCATAGGCGTCGGCGGTGTGGCCCTGTCCGTTCAGCGCGTCCGAGCTCTGCACCGCGATGCCGGCATTGATCCGCTGCGCCGCTTCGGCCTGCGCCGGCGGCACCCGGGCCGGATCGACGGAAGAGACGAGCTGATAGGCATCCGCGGTTTGCCCCGCGCCCATCAGAGCGCCGGCATAGGCGATGCGCTGCGCCGGCGTCGGATTGCGCGCCGTCATCAGCGCCGCGACGATCGCCGCCCGCGCACCGGCCTTGTCGCCAAGCCCGGTCAGCGCATGGGCGATCGCGGCGCCGCGCGTGCCCTCCGGATCGGGGGCGGCGGCGAGCGCCAGCAGGCGGGAGCGCACCTCCGCCGGATCGGGATCGGCGGTCAGCGTGCGGAGCTGCTGGTCGAACGCGACCTGGTCCTGGAGAGAGCGCATCTCCGGCGTTCGGGAGCGCGCGGGCAGCCGCGCGATCAGCGCCGAGGCGGCCTGCGGATCATCGGTCTCCTGGTAGAAATAGACGCCGGCGAGCAGCGCGTCCGGCGGCGCGCGCGGGCTGTCGACGCCCTGCTGGATCACGCCCTGCGCGGCCGGCAGCCGACCCTGGCGCACCAGGACGCGGGCGAGCGCCAGGCGGAGCCAGGGGTTGTCGGGGTCCTGCGCGAGCGCCGCCTCGTACAATCCGAGCTGCGCGGCGGGATCGCCCGCCGCCTGCGCGCGGGCAGCCAGCAGATCGGCACGCGCCCGGCCGGCCTGAGCGCGGGCACCGGCCGCCTCCGCCTGCGCATAGACCTGCTCGGCCTCCGCATCCTTGTCCTCGCGCGCCAGCACGCTGCCGAGCCCGATCAGCGCGTCGGCGTTGCGCGGCGTGAGCGCCAGCGCCCGGCGGTAGCTCGCCTCCGAATCGGCGAGCTCGCCGTTCCGTTGCTGGAGGTCGGCCAGCAGCATCCAGGTGCCGGCATTGGGATTGCGGCCCATCAGCCGCTTCAGCGTGCGCTCCGCCCCGGCGGTGTCGCCGCGGGTGGAGAGCGCGCGCACCTCAGCCCAGTCGGAGGCCGCGGCGAGCCCGCTCAGCGCCGCCTCCCAGTTCCGGCGGCGCGATGGATCGGCCGCGATCGCGCGTTCCAGCAATGCCCGCCCCTCGGCGGTGCGACCCTGGCGCAGCCGGACGAGCCCGAGGCCGCCGAGCGCGTCGGCATCCGTCGGCGATACCTGTAAGGCGCGCTGGAACGCATCCGCCGCATCGTCGAGCTTGCCGCCGTTGAGGGCGGCATAGGCCGCGACGCGCGCCTGCCCGCCGGTATCGACGGGGCCGGTCTGCGGCGGATTTTGCGCCGTCTTCAGCTTCTGCTGCACCTGCGGGTCATCGGGGTGGATCTGCAGATAGGCCTCGACGGACGGCACGCTGGCGGCGGTATCCGGCAGCCAGAGCAGCGCCTGGCGCAGCGACTGGGCCGCCGCATCCGCGATGGCGGGGTTGGCGGCGAGCGCCTGGAGGCGGGAAATCCCCTCGGCGCGGGTCTGATCGCGATAGGTGAGGAGCTGGGCGTAGGCGAGCTGCCCGTGAAGATCGTCAGGATCGGCGATGACCGCGTGGCCAAGGCCCTCGCGCGCCGCCTGCCAGCCGCCCTCGGTGCCCGACAGCACCTGGTAGTATTCGATCGCGAGAGGGCGCGGCGGGGTGGTGCCGTGGAACACCTGCTTATAGGCGGCGATCGCCTCCGCGGTGTGGCCCTGACGAGCCAGGTCGCGTGCCTGGGTCAGCGCGGCCTGATCGATCGGTCCCATCCGCACCGCCAAATCGACGCTGGCGAGAGACGGGTCGTTCGGCGCGACCTGGCGCAGCTTGTTCGCAGTCCCTTGCGCCGCGCCGCGATCGCCGCGCTCGGATTGCAGCTGGGCGAGCAGCGCGAGCGCCGCGGCGTTGTTCGGGTCGAGGCGGAGGGCGCGGTTGACCGCGGTCATCGCGCGGTCCGGTTGGTACTGGCCTCGCCAGAAATTCGCCTGCTCGACCAGCACGCGGACCGCCTGATCCGAGCCCGCATCCGCCGGCGCGGCTTGCGGTGCCGCGATCGGGGCGGCGGTCGGTGGGGGCGCCGAGGTCGATGGTGCGGCCGGTGCTGCGGCCAGGGCCGCGGCCGGTGCCGGTGTCGCAGGGGATGTCGGCGCGGGCGCGGTGAGCGCCATCGGCGCGGATTTTGGCGCCGGGTTTGGCCCAGGGCCTGGCACGGTCTGCGCGACAGCGGCGAGCGGCGGCAGCGCCAGCGCGGTCGCCGCCAGCAGAACCAGCCGCAAGGTCATGGCCGCGCCCCTCCGCCGATGCGCGACGCCGCCCGCCGCCTGAGCGCCCAGAAGAAAACCAGGCCGAGCAGCAAGCAGCCGACAATCATCACGCCGATCAAGCTTACGGGGCTGTCCCGCAGCGCCCAGGACGGCCAGACCCAGAAGGAAAGATGGCCGACCGTGTAGGTGTCGCCGACGCGATATCCGGTAGCGCGGCCACCCGAGATGATCGCGAGATCGCCCTGGATCTGCGGCGCCTGCTGCGGATCGCGCATCGCACTCACCACCCCGTCGAGCGCCTGCGGGGCCGCGGCCAGGATCGCGATCAGCGAGCGTCCGCGGCGCAACGGGCTTTCGGTGCCGACGATCGCCGCGGTGTCTTCCGACATCGGCGCATTGAGGCGGGACGCCGCCGCGCGGCGCTGCTGCTCGCCGCTATCGCCATAGAGCCAGCTCACCGGCGGCAGGATGGTGCCGATATCGAGCGCGAGCTGGTTGCCGGAGAGCCGGAACGGGCTCCCCGCGAGCAGATCCGCCGCACCCCCGAGCTTCGGCAGCGTGCCGATCACCAGCAGGTCGCGATCGGCAACCGTGGACGTCTCGCCCGGCCGCACGACGGCGAGCCGGATCACCGGATAGCCGGTGATCGCGCCGATCCGCCCCATCATGTCGAGGAACGCGCTGATCTCCACCCCGGAAGGCTGGTCGGGCAGCACCGCCGCCGTCTCCGACAGATCGGCCAGCCGGGTGAACGGGAAGCCCGAGTTCACGAAGAAGGCGAGGTTCGGCAATTGGGTGAAGCGGTAGGCGTTGCTGAGGTCGATCGTGCTGTTCGGATCGATCGATTCCCGCACGTCGCCCGGCACCGCCCCACAGGCGCCGCGATGCAGCGGTCGGGTGTCGAAGAAGAACTGCAGATCGTTCTCGCCGAACACGTCATAGGGCGGCACGGCGACGCGCGCGACCGGCGCCGGCTGGCCGAAATTCAGCAGCCGGCCGAGCAGCGTGCCGGGCGGCTGCTGCGCCAGCGGCACGCTGGTCAGAAACAAATTGTTGATCCCGACATCCAGCCGCGAGACCGCGAGATCGACGATCGGGCCCGGCGGCGCGCGGTAGCGCACGTCGAGCGGAAAGCCGCGATTACGCCAGGTATAGAGGTCGGGCGCGGTGCGGAACGGCACCCGCATGGTCCCCGGCACGTAGCCGACGCCTTGCAGATCGCTCGAATCGACCAGCTCGCCGAACCGCACCGGACGGTTGGTCGGGATCCAGCCTGGCGCGTCATAGGGGTGGCGCGGCGGCACGTCCGGCGCCGAGACCAGCGCGGTCTGGCCGCCGAGCGCGCGGTTGCCGAGCACGAGCGAGCTCGCCGCCGCCACCACCTCGGCGCCGTTGCGGCCGGTGACGACGAGCAGCGAAGCGGAGGCGTCGTTCGGGTTCGCCACATCGGCGATGGTCGGCCCGTTCACGTCCGGCAGCGAGGTGATGCCCGCGAGATCCTGCACCGTGCCGATCACCACCGCATTGCCGTCCGCGGGAAGCGTGCTCGCGACCGGAAAATTGGCGCCGCGATAATCGGCGAGCTGCCCGAACCAGGACGCGACGATCGCGGCACTCTGCAGCGTCTCGTCGGACGGCGTCGCCGGCATCACCAGCGGCAGCGAGAGCAACTGCTTCTCGTGCTGATCGAAGAACGGCAGCGGCAGCCGGGCGAGATCGCGTTGCGGCGGCAGCCGCTCGAGCGTCATCGTGAGCGTCGAGGTATCGGAGATTGTGGACCACAGCAGCCCGCTCAGCGGATCGTTGCAGTCATTGGTGTAACGGCCGCTGAAATGGAAATTCAGCCGGTCGTTATCCTGGAAGAAGACCGGATTGACCGCCATCGTCAGCCCGTCGAATTTCGGCTGATCCCGATTCATCGGGACGGTGCCGATATACTGCTCGTTGAGCGTGACGGTGACGTTGCTGAATTCCGGGATCAGCGCCGGCGACATCGCGCCGCTCAAATTGAGCGTGGCGGCGGTGACCACCTCGTCGGATCGGATGCCGAACTGCACGCCCTGCAGCTCGCTGGTGCCGCGCAGCGTGAGCGGGCCGAGCGCGCCGAGCTGGCGGAGCGAGAACACGAGGCGCCTTGTCTGCCCGGATGGCGCAGCGGAAGCGGGGGCGGCCGGAGCCGGCGTGCCGGGCGCGGTCGCCATCGCCTGGGTCGACGTGCCGGCCGCGCCGCCGGGGGGCGCCACCGAAGGCGCGGCATAGCTCGGCGCCGGGAACAGCGACGTGGCGGATGACGAATTCGGCGCGGCGGCCCGCTGCCCAGGCGATAGCGATGCCGGCAGCGATGGCGGCGGCGGCACCCCGAGCGGATCCCCGGCGGACGCGGGCACCGGGCGGATCGTGACGTTGCCACCGGCCTGCGCGCACGCCGGCGCCGGCGCCATCACGGAGAGCAGCGCGGCGAGTAAGGCCGCCGCGAATCCCGCCTTGCCTGCGGCGAGCTTCGCCGGCCTGACCGCACCGGGCGAGGCGCTCGCCGGCTGGGCCGGCGCCGGATTGCCCGGCCGGTTCGCCGGCGTCCATCCGGGCGGGCGGAACAGCCCACGGATGGAGACCAGCACGCGCCACAGGCTCGCGAGCGGCCGGTCCACCGGGTAATTGGCCCAATCGGTCCAGGCATCCGCGCGGCCGAAGACGATATGCACGAGATCGGCTTCCTCCGCGATCGAAGCCGGCTGGAACGCGACCTGCAGCGATCCCTGCTCCCAGCGGAGCATCTTCGCCGACACCAGCAGCGGCCTGTCGTCGAGCATGAACTCGATCTGCACCTCCGCCCCGTCCGGCACGCCGTCCGGCCGATCCGATGCGATGCCACCACCGCCGAGCGAGAGGTCGCGCGTGCGGCCGGTGATAAGGCGGCCATCCGGGAGATAGACGACCACCGGCCGCGCGACGCGCACCCGGGCGCGGGAGCGGATCTGGCGCGTCTCGCGGCCGACGGCGAGCGCTGCCATCACCGTGAGCAGGCTGAAGCAGGCCCAGATCGAATTCAGCAGCAAGGCCTGGAAGGTGAGCTCGGCGTTGCGGAAGAACACGATCTGCACTTCGCCGCGGACCACGCCGGCGATCAGCAGGAAGGCGAGCACGATGTTCGGATAGACCGCGCCGAGATCGAAATACCCGTTCTCCAGCAGGCCGCCTTTCGCCGTCACGTTGAACTTCCCGACCCGCGGCGCGATCAGCGTCGCGATCGTCACGCGCACCAGGAACAAGGCAAGCACCGTCTCGTAGATCTCGCTCCAGAACGAATGCCGCCAGTTGCGCTGCAGGCGCGAGTTGGTCGCGACGGAATGGAAGATGTGCGGCAATGCATAAGCGATGATCGCGAGCGGCGAAGCGGCGATGATGTTCTGCCCGAGCAGCAGATACATCAGCGGCGAGGTCAGGAAGATCAGTCGCGGCAGGGCGAAGAAGAAATGCCCCATCGCCTGCAGGTAGCAGATGCGCTGGCCGAGCGTCAGCCCGGGGCCGAGAAGCGGGTTGTCGAGCCGGAAGATCTGGATCATGCCGCGCGCCCAGCGCACGCGCTGGCCGATATGGAGCATCAGCCGCTCGGTCGCGAGCCCGGCCGCGAGCGGCAGGCGGAGATAGGCCGAATGCCAGCCGCGCCGATGCAGTTTCAGCATGGTGTGCGCGTCTTCCGTCACCGTCTCGACCGCGTAGCCGCCGATCTCCTCGAGCGCGCTCCGCCGCAGCACCGCGCAGGAGCCGCAGAAGAAGGTGGCGTTCCAGTAATCGTTTCCGTCCTGCACCAGGCCGTAGAACATGTTGCCCTCGGGCGGCACGCGGGTGCCGGCGGCGAGATTCCGCTGGAACGGATCGGGCGAATAGAAATGATGCGGCGTCTGCACGAGGGCGACGCGCTTCTCCCGCAGCATCCATCCCATCGTCATCTGCAGGAAGGCGCGCGTCGGGATGTGGTCGCAATCGAAGATCGCGATGAACTCACCGGTGGTGCGCGTCATCGCATGATTGAGATTGCCCGCCTTGGCATGCGCGTTGTTGGTCCGCGTGATGTAGCCGACACCGGCATCCTCGGCGAATTTGCGGAATGCCTCGCGCTTGCCGTCATCGAGCAGCCACACGCGCATCTTGTCGCGTGGCCAGTCCATCGCGGCGCAGCCGAGCACGGTCGCGCGTACGATCGCCAGCGACTCGTTGTAGGTCGGCACGTAGACATCGACGGTCGGCCAGAGCGCGACATCATCGGGCAGCGGCATCGGCTTGCGCTCGAGCGGCCAAAGCGTCTGCACGTAGCCGAACACGAGCACGGCGATGGCGTAGAACTCGGCGGCCACCAGGACCGAGCCGAGCACCATCTCGATGAAGCTCGGGAAATTGAGCGTCACCGTGATTCGCCAGACGATGTAGCGAAGCGAGACGGCGAGCGAGAGCATGACCAGGAAGACCGAAACCGCCTGGCCCTGGAAGCGGTTGATGATCAGGAACGCCGCGGCGGCGAGCACCGCGAGGATCGCCTGATCGCGCGCGCTGAGCGGCACCGTCGCGACCATCATCACGAGGCTGAGACCGACGAGCAGGATGATCAGGTTCAGCAGGCGTTCGCCGAGTGCCATGCCCGCGAAGGCGGCCCTGCGGCCTCCCGCGGTCAGCGGCGCGTCGCTCATCGGGCTTGCTCTGCCGCGTGCCGATAATCGCTCCAGGCCGGCGCGGCCGCGGCCTGCGCCGGCATCGGCATGAGCCGCCGCTCGACCGCCTCGGCGAGCGCCGCGAGATCCTGCGCGGCGCGGCTCGAGGGGGCGTAGTCGGCGACCAGGCGCTGCGCCGCGATCGCCTCGGCGACGCTCTCGTCGCGATAGACGGTGCCCAGCAGGCGCGACCCGAAATGCAGGCTCGCCGATTCGCCGGCGGCGCGGCCAAGCCGCGTGCGGTTGTCCCACTGGTTGAGCACGAAGGCCATGCGCTCGGCACGGAACCATTCGGCGGTGACACGCCCGTAGCTCTGCCCCGATTCGATCGACGGAATCTGCGCGAGCGACGTCGCGTCGGTGAGCAGCACCGTGACCAGGAGATCGGTCAGCGGCAGCATGACCGCGAGGGCGGCCGATGGACCGGGCGGCATGTCGGCGATCAGCACCGTGCCGGGGTCGGACAGGATGTCCCGCACCGGGTCCGCCAGCATTTCGGGCTGCTGCGCGAGCACGCTGGCCTGCGCGACATCCGCCTCCATGTCGAACCGCCCGTGCGGGAGGAGGCGCACGCCGGCGCTCGTCTCGATCAGGCGATCGCGGCGGAAGCGCGCCGGGTTATCCGGCCGGATGCCTGCGTGCCCGTTCGGGACGAGGCCGAAATGCAGGCCGAGCGAATCCTGCGGGTCGAGATCGATCGCGGTCACCTGCCGCCCGCGCGCCGCCAGCAAGGCGGCGACATTCGCCGCCATCGTCGTCTTGCCGACACCGCCTTTCGGCGAGGCGAAGCAGATCAGCGGCATCCGGCGACCCGGATTGGCAAGGCCGCGTCCGCCGTCGCGCGTCCGGAACCGGGCATTGACGCGGGCTACAGTCGGCGGAACGCGTCGCGGAGCGTCGCCGCCCCGGGATGCGCGGCGGCGGGCGCCGACGCGTCGGTCATCGCGCGGAACATGGCGGCAAGGCTGCCGCCGGCGGGTTGTGGGATCGGCTCCCCCACGTCGGGTTTGGCAATTCGGCGTTCCCATGGCGGCGCGGCGGCCCGCTCTTGCGCGGGCGGAAAGCTTGGCGGTGCCGTATGGGCCGGACCGGGCGGTGGGACGACAGGGCGCGCAGGAAAGCCACCGGACGAAACGGATGGCGGCGGCGCATTGTGCCAGGCTGGCGGAGGCGACATCACCGCGGATGCCGGCTGCGGCATGGGCGGCACGCTCATCGAAGACGGCGGCGTCTCCGGTGAGGGTTGCATGTGCATGAGCGGCGGGGGCGCGGGCGGTTCCTGCGGGGGATGCTCGTGGCGCGGGGGCGCCACGGTCACCTCCGCCGCTTCGGGAACGGCGAGACCGAGCAGCGGAAATAGGAAGGAGGCCGAATCGGCCGGCTTGAGGGCCGCGTCGCGCGAGCGGGCGGCGTGCGGGGCACGCCCATGCCCAGGCGCCTGCTCAGGCGGCGTATGTCCGTAGGATGCGTGATGATCGGAATTCGGTGTCTCGAACGGCGTTCCCGCCGGCGACGTGCCGGTGAAGCTGCGATAGGGGAAATCGCTCGAGCCGAAGGATGCAATTGCTTTCCGTACGTCGCCATCAGCCTCGCCGCTCATCGCCTCGCTCCCCGGTGGCGGCGTTGGTGACCATCTCATCCAACGGCGTGCCGTTCCTTCCAAGCCAACCGCGCCAGCAGAACCAGGGCGGCCGAGTAGTAGTCATTCGCCCCCGCCACGGTCGGGAAGCGCGACGGCAGCCCGCTCTGGCCGGTTCCGCCGCTATCCGCCCCGGTGATCAGCCTCGACACCGCGACCATGCCGGCACTCTCACTGTATGTTGCAACCGCCGTGGTTTTCAAATCAATCCATGCGGGTGTGGCATCGCCTGTGGCGGCCCAGTAACAGGAGAACGCATCGCGAACCTTTGGCGACAGCAAGCCGGCCCAGGAAAGGTGAAGCGGGACGCGGATCGCATCGTAGGAAAACCGCGCGGGCCAGCCCGGGGCGGCCGAAAGGGTGCCGTCCGGCTTGCCGATCCGGAGCCAGTCCGGCGGCAATTGCCAGCGGCCGAAACGGCCATCCTCGATCAGCGCCAGCCCGTCCGTGCGCAGCTTCCGCCATGCGGGAGAGGGTGCGAGGGCCTCGAGAAAAGGCAGCACGCCGAATGCGTAATAGGACGGGTTCACCACCACGGAATGCCGCTTCTCGAAGCCGTCTGCGGCGGGCAGCAGGACCGTGCGGGTCCCAAGGTCACGGACCAGCAGGGCGAGGATGTCCCGCGCGATCGCCGCTCCGGCCTCGGCGTGGTCCGGCCGCCCCCAGCGGATCGCCGCCCGGGCGAGCGCCGCAGCGATGAAGACATCGCCGTCAGTCGCGTTGTTGTGGTCGGCGATGGGGTTCGGCTTCCCCGGTTCGTAGAGCCAGGCATGCAGCGCATCGCCGCGGCAACGCAGATGACTGGCGGTCCAGCCGAGGATGAGGTCGAACATGTCGGGATCGTCGAAGCTCTCGGCGAAGAGCAGCCCCCAGCCTTGGCCTTCGCTGTGCGAATTTCCGTGATTGCCGGTATCCACCACCCGCCCGTCGGGCATCACGAAGCGTTGCCGGAAGGTCGCCCACTCGGCGCGATCCGCCGCCGTCATCGCCGGGCGGGGCAAAATCGGACTGAGCCGCGCGAGCGGGGAGGCGTCGCCCGGCCCCATGCCGCTGAACTGCAGGTCTTTCGGGCCGGCGGTGATGTCGAGCGTCGGGTCGGCCGGCCCGAAGCCGGCGGCGGCCAGGGCCGCCCCGCCGAGCAGGGCTCGCCGGCTCAACCGAGCAAGGGATGGCGCGCGCACAGCGATCTCACCGTTTGGATCCCATCGCAGGCCGGCGCATCGCTGGCCGGTATCGACGCCGTGGGATCGCGGAATGGCCGGACATTTTGGCCCGTGAGCGCTCACCCACCATGCTCGTGATCCGTTAACGAATTATGGATGGCATGAGATGTAACTTATGCAGATACCAATTACCATCGAAAGGCGTTTGCGCTCACAGCAAGCCGACCACCGCGCCGCTCATGCAGGTGGCGAGCGTGCCGGAGAGGATCGAGCGCAGGCCGAGCGCCACCACATCGGCCCGCCGCTCCGGCACCATCGCGCCGAGCCCTCCGATCACAATGCCGAGACTGCCGAAATTGGCGAAGCCGCAGAGCGCCGTCACCAGGATGAGCCGCGAATGGGGAGAGAAGCTGGCGGCGGGTATCGCGGCGAGGTCGTGATAGGCGACGAATTCGTTGAGCACGGTCTTGGTGCCCATCAGAGCGGCGGCCCGGCCGGCCTCATCCCATGGAAGGCCGATCAGCCAGAGGACCGGCCGGAACGGCAGCGCGAACAGGCGTTGCAGCGTCGGCGGCGCCCCGCTCCAGCCGGGCAGCAGGCCGAGCGCCATGTTGACCAGCGCCACCAGCGTCACCGCCACCAGCAGCGTCGCCAGAATGCCGACCAGCGGGCCGATGCCGGCCATGGTGCCGCGCACCAGCGCGTCGAGCGCACCGGCCGCCGGCTCGCCGATGTCGAGCGCGCCGGCATCGGCTGGGCCCGCATCGAACGGCACCATGATCGCCGAGACCACGATCGCCGCCGGCGTGCTGACCACCGAGGCGGCCAGGATGGTGCCGAGCGCATCCGGCATGGAGGGGGCGAGAAACCCCGCGTAGATCACCATCACCGTGCCGGCGACGCCCGCCATGCCGCAGCTCATCAGCGCGAACAACTCGCCGCGCGACATGCGCGCCAGATAGGGGCGCACCAGCAGAGGCGCCTCGATCATGCCGACGAACACGTGCACGGCGGCGCCGAGGGCGAGCGGGCCGGACAATCCCATCGCCCGGCGCAGCAGCCAGGCGAACCCCTGGGTCACCCGTTGCAGGATGCCCCAGTGGAACAGCAGGGCGGCCAGCGCGCTGATCACGATCACCAGCGGCATCGCCCGGAAGGCGAGGATGAAGGCGCTCCCTGGCGGCGATTCGGTGAAGGGGAGCGGCGCGCCGCCGAGATAGCCGAACACGAAGCCGCTGCCCGCATCGGTGGCCCGTTGGAGTGCGTCTGCCCCGGCGTCGAGCAGCCGGAGCAGCCGCGCCGCCGCCGGCACGCGGAACAGCAGCAGCGCGAGCGCCACCTGCAGCACGATCCCCGCCGCGACCGGGCGGATGCGAATCGCCCGCCTGTCCTCCCCCGCCAGCCAGGCCACCGCCAGCAGCGCCGCGTAGCCGAGAAATCCCCGCCCCATGCCCCACCCCGTCTCACACGCGGGCAGGCTCGATGGTCAGTGATGCGTCGGCAAGCGTTTCTCTATTATGATGATGTCCCGCGCCGCAGGGGAGGTGCCGCATGACCGAGGAGATCGACTGGGCCATCCCGCCCAAGCTGCAGCCCGACGCGGCCGCCTACGCCTTCGACCTCGAGCAGGCGCTGCGTGGCGTCGTCGGCGTCCGGGCTGGCGTGTCCGAGGACGCGTTCACCGCCGGCACGCTGGGCACCGAGCGCTCGGGCAGCGGCGTGGTGATCGATGGCGGCCTCGTGCTCACCATCGGCTACCTGATCACCGAGGCGGAGACGATCTGGCTGGTGACGGCGGATGGACGGGCCGTGCCCGGCCATGCCCTCGCGATGGATCCGGAGAGCGGGTTCGGGCTGATCCAGCCGCTCGGCCGGCTCGAGCTGCCGCCGCTGCCGATCGGCAGCTCGGAGACATTGCTGACCGGCGCCCCGGTCATCTTCGCGGCCGGGGGCGGCCGGCGTCATGCGATCGCCACCAAAGTGGTCGCGCGCGAGGAATTTGCCGGATATTGGGAGTATCTGCTGGACGATGCGATCTTCACCGCGCCGGCGCACCCGTTCTGGGGGGGCGCCGGGCTGATCGGCGCCGATGGCAAGCTGCTCGGCATCGGCTCGCTGATCCTGCAGCGGGGCAGCGCGCGGGACCGAAGGCGGGACATGAACATGGTCGTGCCGATCGGTCGGCTGGCGCCCGTGCTGCCCGATCTGCTCAGCTACGGCCGGCCGAACCGCCCGGCCCGCCCCTGGCTCGGCCTCTACGCCATGCAGACGGATGACGCTGTCGTGGTGGGCGGCGTGACCAGCGGCGGCCCCGCCGAGCGGGCCGGCGTGCAGGCCGGCGACCGTGTGCTGGCGGTCGGCGATGCGGAGATCAGCGACGTCGCCAGCCTGTGGCGCGGCCTCTGGGCCGCCGGCGCCGCGGGCACCAGCGTCCGTCTCCGGCTCGGCCGGGATTCCGACACTCTGGCGATCCCGGTGACCACCGCGGACCGCACGAGCTTCCTCCGCTCGCCCCGATTGCACTGACACACTTCCTCTGCGGGATCCTCGCAGAGCTCTCGGGCCGTGAAAATGCCCCAATAGGAGTATCTTGTGAGTCCGGCCGGGGCCTTTTATAGGCTCCGGACCGTGGCCGCGCGGCGCGCCCGGGTCAGGGAGCGCAATGGCCGAGATCGCCGAAACTCCACGTCCCGAGGCGTTGGCGGCGCAGGCCGCCATCCTCGCGCGACCGGCGAGCGAGGAGCGGCGGATGGCGAACGCCGTGCGCGCGCTCGCGATCGACGCCGCCGAGCGATCCAAATCCTCGCATGCCGCGATGCCGCTCGGCATGGCCGATGTGGCGACCGTGCTGTGGACCCGCTTCCTGAAATACGACGCCGCCGACCCCCGCTGGGCGGATCGCGACCGCTTCGTGCTCTCGGCCGGCCACGGCAGCGTGCTGCTCTACACTCTCCTCCACCTCACCGGCCATGACGGCATGGGGATCGAGGATCTGCGGCGTTTCCGCCAGTTGCATTCCCCCGCGGCAGGCCTGCCGGAGTTCGGCGCGCATCCGGCGATCGAGGCGAGCTCCGGGCCGCTCGGACAGGGCATCGCGACCGCGGTCGGAATGGCGCTCGCGGAACGGATGCTGGCGGCGCGGTTCGGTCGCTCCCTGGTCGATCACCGCACCTGGGTCGTCGCCTCGGAAGGCGATCTCATGCAGGGGATCAGCCACGAGGCGGCGAGCCTCGCCGGGCATCTTCGCCTCGGCAAGCTCGTCGTGCTGCTCGATCAGAATGGCGTGTCGACGGATGGCGAGGTGGCGCTCGCCTGCTCGGACGACACGCTCCGCCGCTTCGTCTCCTGCGGCTGGGCGGTGCGCCAGGTGGATGGCCATGATCCACGTGCGGTGGCGGCGGCGATCGGCACCGCGATCCGGTCGACGAAACCGACGCTGATCGCCTGCCGCACCATCATCGGCTTCGCGAGCCCCACCAAGGCCGGCAACGCCTCGGTGCATTCCCGCCCGCTCGGCCCGGGCGAGGCGCAGCGGACGAAGGCGGCGCTTGGCTGGGATCTGCTGCCGTTCGAGGTGCCGGACGAGATCGGCGAAAGCTGGCGCGAGGCCGGCCGCGCCGGCGCCGCCGCGCGCCGCGCCTGGCTGAAGCGCCTGGCCAAGCATCCGCGCCGGCAGGAATTCGAGCGGATGCAGGCCGGCCGCCTGCCGGATGGCTGGCGGGAGGCGCTGGGCGCGCTGCGCGCCACCCTCGCCGGCGCCCGCCCGGGCATGGCGACGCGGGAGACGAGTGCTGCGGTTCTCGAATGCCTCGCCGCCGCCCTGCCGGAGCTCTGTGGCGGCTCGGCGGACCGGTCGGTCGCCAGCCGCACGCAGGTGCGCGGCCTCGCCAGCGTCACCGCCGATAATTTCACCGGGCGGCATATCCATTTCGGCGCCCGCGAGCACGCGATGGGCGCGGCGCTCAACGGCATGGCCCTGCATGGCGGGCTGGTGCCCTTCGGCGGCACCTTCCTCGCCTATCACGACTGCCTGCGCCCGGCGCTCCGCCTCGCCGCGATCATGGGCCAGCGGGTGATCCATCTCGCCTCGCATGACGGCATCGGCCTCGGCGAGGACGGCGCGACCAGCCAGCCCGTCGAGCAGCTCGCGGCACTCCGCGCCATGCCGGGCCTGTTCGTATTCCGCCCCGCCGACGCGGTGGAGACGGTCGAGTGCTGGGAGCTGGCGCTGCGCCGGGCCGAGGGGCCCTCGGTGCTGGCGCTCACCCGCCAGACCGTGCCGGCGCTGCGCGGCGATGCGGGCGAGAACCGCTGCGCGCGCGGGGCCTATGTGCTCGCCGAGGCCGAGGGCACGCGGCATGCGACCCTGATCGCCTCCGGCTCGGAAGTCGCGATCGCGATCGCCGCGCGCGGGCTGCTGGCACGGCGGGGCGTCGCCGCCGCCGTGGTGTCGATGCCGTGCTGGGAACTCTTCGCGCTGCGGGACGCGGCGTATCGCGCGCAGGTGCTGGGCACCGCGCCGCGCTTCGGCATCGAGGCAGCAAGCGGTTTCGGCTGGGAGCGCTGGCTCGGCGATGCCGGCGTGTTCATCGGCATAAAGGGGTTTGGCGCCTCGGGGGCGCGCGACGATCTCTACCGCCATTTCGGCATCACGCCGGACGCCATCGCCGCGAGTGTCTGCAAGCGGCTGAACTGATCATCTGAGAACCGGAACAGGAGAGAGACCCATGTCCGTCACCGTCGGCATCAACGGCTTCGGGCGCATCGGCCGCCTCGTGCTGCGCGCCATCGTGGAAAGCGGGCGGGAGGATGTGCAGCCGGTCGCGATCAACGATCTCGGCAGCACCGAGGCGAATGCCCATCTCTTCCGCTACGACAGCGTGCACGGGCGCTTTCCCGGCACCGTCTCGATGGGCGCTGACAGCATCACCATCCGTGACGGCAATCGCAGCTGGGGACCGATCCGCGTCTCCGCCGAGCGCGACCCCACCAAGGTGCCGTTCCGCGACGTCGACGTCGCGATGGAATGCACCGGCCTGTTCACCAAGAAGGAAACCGCGGCCAAGCTGATCGAGGCGGGCGCACGCAAGGTGCTGGTCTCCGCCCCGGCGGATGGCGTCGATGCCACCATCGTCTATGGCGTGAACCACACATCGCTGACGCGCGACATGACGGTGGTGTCCAACGCGTCCTGCACCACCAACTGCCTGGTGCCGATGGTGAAGGTGCTGCACGACAATTTCAAAATCCTGCGCGGCTACATGGTCACCATCCATTCCTACACCGGCGACCAGCGCACCGTGGACACGCTGCACAAGGATCTGCACCGCGCCCGCGCCGCCGCAGTGTCGATGATCCCGACCACCACCGGGGCCGCGCGCGCGGTCAGCCTGGTGATGCCCGAGTTGAAAGGAAAACTCGACGGCACGGCGATCCGCGTGCCGACGCCGAATGTCTCGCTCGTCTCGCTCGACGTCGTGCTAGAGAAGCCGACCGACAAGGACGCGGTGAACGCGGCGATGCGCGCGGCCAGCGAGGGCTCGCTCAAGGGCATCCTCGATTACAATACCGAGAGCCTGGTCAGCAGCGATTTCAACCATGTCGCGGCGTCCTGCACCTTCGACGCGACGCAGACCGCGGTGGTCGATGGCGGCCTGGTTCGCGTGATGGGTTGGTATGACAATGAGTGGGGGTTCTCGAACCGCATGTCGGACACCGCGGCGCTGTTCGGCAGCCTGTGATGCCGGCGTTCCGCACGCTTGACGGGGTGGCTGTCGCGGGGAAGCGCGTGCTGCTCCGCGCCGACCTCAACGTGCCGGTGCGGGACGGCCGGATTGGCGACATGACGCGGATCGAGCGGCTTTGCCCGACGATCCGCGAATTGTCGGATAACGGCGCGCGGGTGATCGTGTGCAGCCATTTCGACCGGCCGAAGGGCAAGTGCGTGCCGGAGATGTCGCTGCGCCCGGTGGCCGAGGCACTCGGCGTCGCGCTCGGCCGTGCGGTGCGCTTCGCGGAGAAATCCGTCGGCGAAGAGGCCGAGCAGGCGGTGGCGGCGCTCGCCGATGGCGACGTGCTCGTGCTCGAGAACACGCGCTTCGATGCGCGCGAGGAGACGAACGACCCGGCCTTCGCCCGCGCGCTCGCCCAACTCGCGGATCTCTACGTGAACGACGCCTTCTCCACCGCGCACCGCGCGCATGCGAGCACGGAGGGTGTGGCGCACCTGCTGCCGCCCTATGCGGGGCGGCTGATGCAGGCGGAGCTCGAAGCGCTGCAGGCGGCGCTCGGCGCGCCGGAACGCCCGGTGGCCGCGGTCGTCGGGGGCGCAAAGATTTCCACCAAGCTCGCGCTGCTCGGCAATCTGCTCGCCCGGGTCGATCTGCTGGTGATCGGCGGCGCGATGGCCAACACCTTCCTGGCCGCCCAGGGCATCGGCGTCGGCAAATCCCTGGAGGAGGCCGCGATGCATGAGACGGCACGCGACATTCTCGCGCGCGCCGCACGATCGGGCTGCGAGATCCTGCTGCCGGTCGATGCCGTGACGGCGAAGGAATTCAGACCGCATCCCGCGACCGAGACGGTGGCGATCACCGCCGTGCCGGCGGATGCGATGATCCTCGATGTCGGGCCGCGCACGATCGCCGCCATCGCCGAGCGGCTCCCCAGACTGCGCACCCTCGTCTGGAACGGCCCGCTCGGCGCCTTCGAGACCCCGCCCTTCGACGCCGCCACCAACACGCTCGCCCACGCCGTGGCGCAGGCGCCGCATCTGCGCAGCGTCGCCGGCGGCGGCGACACGGTGGCCGCGCTCCGCCAGGCCGGGGTGCTCGACCGGCTGAGCTATGTCTCGTCGGCGGGCGGGGCCTTTCTCGAATGGCTCGAGGGAAAGACGCTCCCGGGCGTGGCCGCCCTTGCCGCCTGAACCTGGTTGACGGCCGCGTCGCTGACGTTTCGGGCGGCGAAGCAACCGGCGCTCCCTCCGGCCGGTTCTCTCCCCATCGCCAACGCAGGAGAGAAACATGGCCGATCTTAAGGGGCGGCGCGTCGCCGTTCTCGCGACCGACGGTGTCGAGCAGGTGGAGCTGACCGAGCCGGTAAAGGCGCTCAAGCAAACCGGCGCCACCGTCACGGTGATCGCGCCGAAATTGGGCACGATCCAGGGTATGAACCACGACAAGCCGGGCGATGCGCTGCCGGTGGACGCGACGCTGGAGGGCGCCAGGCCCGACCAGTTCGATGCGCTCGTGCTGCCCGGCGGCGTCGCCAATCCGGACACGCTCCGGACCATGCCGGACGCGGTGGCTTTCGTGCGCCACTTCGTGGAGTCCGGCAAACCGATCGCCGCCATCTGCCATGGCCCATGGACGCTGATCGAGGCGAACGGCGTGAAAGGGAAGCGGATGACCTCCTGGCCGTCCCTGAAAACCGACCTCAGCAATGCCGGCGCACGCTGGATGGACGAGGCATGCGTGGTGGACGGGATGCTCGTCACCTCCCGCAAGCCGGACGACCTGCCGCAATTCTGCGCGCGGATGATCGAGACATTCGGGGCCGGCGCGGCGCGCCACGCCGCCTAAGGCCAGTCCCGCAAGACCATCCCGGCAGGGAGAGCCCGGCAAGGCCTGCGATCGCGCGTCTTGCCGGGCCGCTCCGTTGCGACTACGTAAGGGCCGCGTTAACGGACTCTCAACAAATGCGGTTCACCATCCTCCGCATGATCTCCTCGAACTCGCTCAGCGCGTTTTCCAACAGCAATGCGGTCGGCAGCAATGCGGTTGGCGCCGTGGCGCGGCCAAGCGCGGTGCGCCAGGTTCGCACCTTGACCGATCAGGGTCAGGCCGGCGCCTCCGTGCAACCGAGCAAGACGGGTCCGGCCCCGAGCGACGTGGCGCCCACGAGGGTGATGCCGCGAGGCTCGCTGCTCGACCTCTCGGTCTAGGACCAGCCGGCCGGGATGAGCGGGCCAGGACAAGCGATCGGGATCGCCGGCCGGAATAAGCGGACGCAGGCCATGCTCGCGGAATAAGCTGCGGCCGCGAACCGCCGGGCCGGCCGCCTGTTCATCGCGCCGAGTCGACGAAACCGCGCGGGACCCCTCCGCGCGGCGTTTGTGCTTGAATCCAAAACGCCTCCGCGGCAAACTCAATCAATGCCGGAGTTCGTCCGCCGAAGACCGGAGGGGGACGACCGTGAGCGGCTTGTCTGCGCCGATAGTGTTGAAGAAGTCGGCTTCGGGCTGAAAGCCACGCATCGGCCGACCCGGCCAGATCGGGCCGAAGCCTTCATCCAGGCGCGGATTGAGGCTCAGCCGTGATCAGTTTGGCGAGCTTGCGGAGGTTCTGGGCGGTGGCGGCCAGGAGGAACTCGTCTTTCGCTCCGTTGGGACCTCGCAGGCGCAGGCGGTCGAGCTTCAGAATGCGCTTAAGGTGAGCAAACAGCATCTCGATCTTCTTTCGCTCGCGCCGGGATGTCGCATACGCGTCGGTTAGCGCGAGATCGCGGGCCATATCTCGCGCGCCTTCGTGGATGGATCGCGGCACCTTGCGGGCGGGCTGGCCGGGACAGCAACGCGGCTTGAGAGAGCAGCCGTCACAGTCTTGCTTGCTTGCGCGGTAGCGGGTGAACCCATCCTGGTCGACACCCGAGCGTGGCGTCGTGAAGTTGCGGTGAGACCGCTTCAGCTGCTTGCCGCCGGGGCAGGTATATCGGTCGTGCTTGTGGTCGTAGGTGAAGTCGGACCGTGCAAAGGTGCCGTCCGTTCGGGCGGATTTATCGAACACCGGGATATGCGGTTCGATGCTGCGTTCATGCACCAGGGACGCGAGGTTCTCAGCCGATCCGTAGCCGGCATCTGCCACGAGCCGTTCGGGCCAGAGGTCGAAGCGCTCGCTCACCCGGTCGAGCATGCGATGCTGCGCCGTAACTTCGGCCTGCCGGACGGCCGTGGTCGGCTCGACATCCAGGATGACGGCGCATTTCAGATCAATCAGGTAGTTGGTGCAGTAGGCAAAGAAGGCGAGGCCGCCGTTTGCGCCGGTCCAGCGCGAGGCCGGGTCAGCCGGTGAGATGAACTTTGGCACAACCGGCGTTGCCGCCCCGAACGCGGCATCGTCGAGCACGGCAAGGTATTCGCGTACGGCACGATTGGCCACCTCGGGCGCCATGCCCTCGCTACCGGGCACGCCGCGTTGACGATTGGCATCGGCCTTGACCATGCTGGCGTCGACGGCAAAGCCCTCGCCGCCCACCAATCCCTCGGCCATGCAGCGGCGAACCACGGTCTCGAACACCTGGCGCAAGAGGTCTGCATCGCGAAAGCGGCCATGCCGGGCTTTGGAGAAGGTCGAGTGATCTGGCACCGTCGCATCGAGGCTGAGCCGGCAGAACCAGCGATAGCCGAGGTTCAGATGTACCTCATCACACAGCCGGCGCTCGGAACGGATGCCGAAGCAGTAGCCCACGATCAGCATGCGGATCATCAGCTCGGGATCAATTGAGGGCCTGCCAAAGTCGCTGTAGTAGGGCCGGAGGTGCTCGCGCATCCCGGACAGATCGACGAAGCGATCAATCGACCGGAGCAGATGGTCCATCGGCACGTGTCGATCGAGATTGAAGCTGTAGAACAACGCCTCCTGCAGCACCGTCCGCTCGCCCATCATCGCCGCGCCCTCGCTCGATCCAGCACCGAGTGAATCAGGTGCTATCGAGCCGGCTCAACCGAGTTTTTCAACACAATCCGCCGAATGCGGTCATATCGACTATCAGAACCCCAAGGTCGTGGTCGGCTCCGTCGTTGTCGTCGAGGGCTCCGTGCTGCTTTGCAGGCGCGCGATCCCGCCTCGGCACGGTTTCTGGACGTTGCCCGCCGGGTATCTGGAACTCGGTGAGACGCTCGAGGAGGGCGCTCGGCGGGAAGCGGAGGAAGAGGCCCGGGCCCGGATTGCCATCGATGGCATCCTGGCCGTCTTCAGCATCAGCCGGATCGGGCAGGTGCAGGTCATCTTCCGAGCGCATCTGGCGGCGTGCGGAGAGTCCGCCTACGCTGCCGGTCCGGAAAGCTTGGAGGTGAGGGTTTTCGCGTGGGAGGATATCCCGTGGGATCAGATCGCGTTTCCGTCGGTCCGCTGGGCGCTCGAAGCGTGGCACAGGCTGGGAGAGGCGGCGCTCCAGGCGCCGGCCAGCAACCCGCCGGAAGATCGGCGCGGCGAGCAGCGTTTGGCGGACGCCGTCTCGGCGCCTTGACCGCGCTTTCGCCGGTCGTGCTGCTGTTGATGGCCGCCGCCCCGCCGCGGCAGCAATTCTCGGCGCAATACTATGCGCCCGCCATGCAGCAGCCAGTCCAGATCACGTCGCCTCCGCGCTCGGCGCCGGTGGATGCCTACACGGCCGCTCCGATGCCGGATCGCGACCTCAGCAGCCCGGCCACCGTCGCGTCGAACGAGCCGTCGGTGTCGCCCACCCTCTTTCAGCCGTCCCAGCAGTTCCGCGGCGACGGCTACGAGCCCAACTCCACGGAGCAGGCCTCGCACGATCGCGCCCTGCACCCAGCCGCCGGACTCAACCTCAGCATGCCGGTGAATTCCTGGTGACCGGGTTGAGGTTCGAGAGGCTTCCCTCGAACCTCGCTGTGATGACAGGCGCGGGTGGGCACGCTTTCCCGCCCTGGCAGACGCGGAGTGGTTCGCCGCCCGACCGTCAGATCTCGCCGACCAGCCCCTTGGCGTAATCCACCGCCGAGAAATTCCGCAGGTCGTCCGCCTGCTCGCCGACGCCGACCGCATGCACCGGAAGGCCGAATTCCTCCGCCAACGCCACCACCACGCCGCCGCGCGCGCTGCCGTCGAGCTTGGTCACCACCAGCCCGGTCACCGCCACCAGCTCGCGGAACACGCGCACCTGCTCGAGCGCGTTCTGCCCGGTGGTGGCGTCGAGCACCAGGAGCACGGAATGCGGCGCGGTCGGATCCCGCTTGCGCATCACGCGGATGATCTTCGCTAGCTCCTCCATCAGCGCCGCCTTGTTGTGCAACCGGCCGGCGGTGTCGATCAGGAGCACGTCCGCCCCGTCGGCCTGCGCGCGGACCAGCGCGTCGAACGCAAGCCCGGCGGCATCGGCCTTCGGCGGCCCGGCGATCACCGGCGCGCCGGTCCGCTCACCCCAGACCTGCAGCTGCTCCACCGCGGCGGCGCGAAACGTGTCTCCCGCGACCAGCACGGGTTTCAACCCCGTCCCGCGGTATTGCAGGGCGAGCTTGCCGATCGTCGTGGTCTTGCCGACCCCGTTCACGCCGACCACCAGCACGACATGCGGGCGGAGCGTGCGATCGAGCGTCAGCGGCACCGCGACCGGGTCGAGGATGACGGCAATCTCGGCCGCCAACGCCTCGCGGATTTCCTCGTCCGACACCTCGCGGCCGAAGCGGGTGCGGCGGAACTCGCCGATGATCCGCTCGGCCACGTCGGGGCCGAGATCGGCGCCGATCAGCATGTCCTCGAGATCGGCGAGCGCCTCCTCGTCGAGCCGCTTGCGGGCGATCGCCTGAATGCCGGTGGCGAATTTCTGCGTGCTCCGCGACAGGCCTTCGCGAAGCCGGGAGAAGAAGCCGAGCGCCATCAGCCGGCTTCCCGTGCCAGCACGCCATCTTCATCCGCCCCGGTGACGCGGACCCGGAGCAGTGTGCCGGGGTGCAGCGTACCGGGCGGATGGCCCTCCGACAGCCGCACCGGGGTGAAGTGCTCGCTCCGCGCCGCGCGCTCGCTCTCGATCAGCGCCGTGAGCTCCTGGCCCAGCAATCCCGCGTGGAAATCCGCCGCCTGCCGCCGGGCCGCCGCGCGGAGCCGCGCCGCCCGCTCCCGGCGGACCGGCCGCGGCACCCCCGGCATGCGCGCGGCCGGGGTGCCGGGCCGCTCGCTGTAGGGAAAAACGTGCAGATAGGGCAGCGCCGCCTCGGACACGAAATCGAGCGTCTGTTGGAACAGAGCCTCGTCCTCGGTCGGGAAGCCGGCAATGAGGTCGGCGCCGATCGCGATGCCGGGCCGCAGCCGACGCGCCCGGGCGATCGCGGCGAGCGCGCCGGCCCGGCTGTGCCGCCGCTTCATCCGCTTGAGGATGAGGTCGGCCCCTGCCTGCACCGAAAGATGCAGATGCGGCATCAGCCGCGCCTCCTCGCCGATCAGACCCCAGAGCGTGTCGTCGATCTCCTCCGGATCGAGCGAGGAGAGGCGCAGGCGGGGGAGTTCAGGAACCAGGGCGAGCACCCGGCGGACCAGCTGGCCGAGGCTCGGCGCGCCGGGCAGATCGGGCCCGTAGCTGGTGATGTCGACCCCGGTCAGCACAATCTCGCGATAGCCCGAGGCGACCAGCGCGCGGATCTGCGCCACCACCGCGCCGGCCGGCACCGACCGGCTCGGGCCGCGGCCGAACGGGATGACGCAGAAGGTGCAGCGATGATCGCATCCCTGCTGGACCTGCACGAAGGCGCGCGCGCGGCCGGCGAATTCCGTCACCGGAGGCGCCGGGGCGGCGCGCGCCGTCATGATGTCGGAGACGGCATGGCCGGCACCGGCCTGCCAGGAATAGGCGCTCAGCTTCTCCGCATTGCCGAGCACGCGCGTGACGCCGGGCAGGGACGCCCAGGAGCCGGGGCTGATCTGCGCGGCGCAGCCGGTCACCACGATCCGCGCGTCGGGGCGCTCGCGATGGGCGCGGCGGATCGCCTGGCGCGCCTGCCGTTCCGCCTCCGCCGTCACCGCGCAGGTGTTGACCACGATGGTGTCGTCGAGCGCCCGCGCATGGCCGCGCATCACCTCGCTCTCATAGGCGTTCAGCCGGCAGCCGAAAGTGAGGATCTCGACGCTCACCCGGGCAGCGCCGCGAGGTCGATGCGCCCGCTGAAGGCGGTGGCGGCCGGGCCGGTCATCATCACATGGCCGTCCGAACGCCACGCGATCTCCAGCGCGCCGCCATCGACGATGACCGTCGCCTCCCGCGCCGTCAGGCCGCGGCGATGCGCGTTGACCAGCGCGGCGCACGCCCCCGACCCGCAGGCGAGGGTGAGGCCGGCGCCGCGCTCCCAGACGCGCAGCCGGATGCGATCGTCGGCCAGCACCTGCGCGAAGCCGATATTGGCCCGGTCGGGGAACACCGCGTCGTGCTCGAAACGCGAGCCTTCCGCCGCGACGGGATGCGCCTCCGCATCGGCCACGAAGAAGGTCGCGTGGGGATTGCCCATCGAGAGCCCGGCCGGATCGCCCGGCAGCGGCAGATGCAGCGTGTCGGCCGCGCCGGCGAGCGGAATGTCGCGCCAGCCGAGCCGTGGTGCGCCCATGTCGACGCGCACCCGCCCATCCGCCAGCACCTCGGCCGGCAGATCGCCCGCGATGGTGCGGATCACCTGGATGCGGCGCCCGGTCTGCCGGAACAGCAGATCGGCGACGCAGCGCGTGGCATTGCCGCAGGCCCCCGCCTCGCCGCCATCGGGATTGCGGATGCGCATGACGGCATCCGCATTGGCGCCCTTCTCCGGCCGCTCGATGGTGATGAACTGATCGCAGCCGATGCCGGTCCGCCGGTCCGCGAGCGCCCGCACCTGCGACGGCGTGAAACCGAGCGGGCGGGCGCGTTCGTCGAACACGACGAAATCGTTTCCACAGCCATGCATCTTGACGAAATCCGCGTCCATTCAGGGGATATATCAGCCGAGGCGCGAAACGCCAGACCGCCGAACTGCGGGTGCGGACCTTGCGGGTGCGGAACTTCGCCTGTATACGCCCGCGCTTGTCGCGCGTCCGGGCCTGAAATGGGCATGCCCGGCCGCGACGCCTGTTCGCGCCGCGCGGCGCGGGCGGGTCCCAGAAGAAGGAGAAGCAAATGCCCAAGATGAAGACCAAGTCGTCGGTGAAGAAGCGATTCAAGATCACCGCGACGGGCAAGGTGCTCGCCGGCCCCGGCATGAAGCGCCACGGCCTGATCAACCGCTCGCAGAAGATGAAGCGCACCAATCGCGGCAGCCAGACCCTCACCGAGATGGACGGCAAGACCGTGAAGCAATGGGCGCCCTACGGGCTGCGCTGAGGAGGCTGAGACATGGCACGGGTCAAGCGGGGCGTCACCACGCACGCACGGCACAAGAAGGTCCTCGCCCTTTCCAAGGGCTATCGCGGCCGGTCTTCCACCAATTACCGCATCGCCCTCGAGCGGCTCGAGAAGGCGCTTCGCTACGCCTATCGCGACCGGCGCAACAAGAAGCGCGAGTTCCGCGGGCTGTGGATCCAGCGCATCAACGCCGCGGTGCGCGAGCACGGGATGACCTACAGCCGGTTCATCGCCGGGCTGAAAAAGGCCGGCATCGAGATGGATCGCAAGATGCTGGCCGCCATCGCCTATGACGATGCGGCAAGCTTTGCCGAGATCGTGAAGAAGGTGCAGGCGGCGCAATAGGCGGCCGCCGGTGGAAGACGATCTCGGGACCCTCGTCGCGGAGACCGGCGCCGCGCTGCGCGAGGCGGCAGACCTTCGGGCCTGGGATGCGATCAGGGTCGGCACGCTCGGCAAGAGCGGCAGGTTCACCGCGCTGATGAAGGCGCTGGGCGGCGTCGCCCCAGAGGAGCGACGCGCGCGCGGCGCCGCGCTGAACCAGGCGAAGGACGAGATCACCGCGCTGATCGAGGCGCGTCGCACCGCGCTCGAAACCGCGGCGCTCGATGCCCGCCTCGCCGCCGAGCGCCTGGACGTGACCTTGCCGCCGCGGCCTTCCCCGCAGGGGCTGATCCATCCGGTCAGCCGCACGATGGAGGAGATGGCGGCGATCTTCGGTGCGATGGGGTTCAGCCTCGCCGAGGGTCCGGATGTCGAGGATGACTGGCGGAATTTCGGCGCGCTCAACATCCATGCCGCGCATCCGGCGCGCGAGGGGATGGATACGTTTTACCTGCCTCCCGCCGGCAATGGCGAGCGGCAGCGCGTCCTGCGTACCCATACCTCGCCGGTGCAGGTGCGCGCGATGCTGGAGCGCACGCTGCCCTTCCGCGTCATCGTGCCGGGCCGCACCTACCGCGCCGACCACGACGCGACGCATTCGCCGATGTTCCATCAGCTCGAAGGGCTGGTGCTCGACCGCGCGATCACGCTCGGCCATCTGAAGGGCTGCCTGATCGATTTCCTGCGCGCGTTCTTCGGCATCGCCGATCTGCCGGTGCGGTTTCGCGCCAGCTATTTCCCCTTCACCGAACCGTCGATGGAAGTCGATATCGGGTTCAACCGGAAAACCGGCGAGCTCGGCCGCGGCAGCGACTGGCTGGAACTGCTCGGCAGCGGCATGGTGCATCCGAAAGTGCTGGCCAATTGCGGCATCGACCCGCGCGAGTGGCAGGGTTTCGCCTTCGGGATGGGCATTGAGCGGGTGACGATGGCGAAGCTCGGCATCACCGATCTCCGCCCGTTCTACGAGAGCGATCTGCGCTGGCTCCGCCATTACGGGTTCAACCCGCTGGCGCCGTTCATGCCGCCCGAGGCGAGGTGATGAAATTCACCCTGTCCTGGCTGCGCGCGCATCTCGACACCGACGCGCCGCTCGACCGCATCACCGATACGCTGAGCGCGATCGGACTCGAGGTGGAGGGCGTCGCCAGCCCCGGCGCGGCGCTCGCCGAATTCCGCATCGCCCATATAGTCGAGGCGGTGCAGCACCCGAACGCCGACCGGCTGCGCGCCTGCAAGGTCGAGACCGGCAGCGGCATCGTCTCCGTGGTCTGCGGCGCGCCGAACGCGCGGACCGGCATGAAGGCGGTGTTCGCGCCGCCCGGCAGCTTCATTCCCGGCACCGGCATCACCCTGAAGACCGGCGAGATTCGCGGCGTCACCAGCGCCGGCATGCTGCTTTCGGTGCGCGAGATGGGTCTCGGCACCGAGCATGACGGCATCGTCGATCTGCCGGCGGATGCGCCGGTGGGGATGCGCTATGCCGAATGGGCCGGGCTCGACGATCCGGTGATCGAGATCGCCATCACCCCCGATCGCGGCGACGCGCTCGCGGTGCGCGGCGTGGCGCGCGACCTCGCCGCGGCCGGGATCGGCACGCTGAAACCCTGGTGCGCGCCGGCGATCGCGGCGCGTTTCGCGAGCCCGGTCACCTGGGCGATCGAGATGCCGGAAGTCTGCTCCCACATCGCCGGGCGCACCGTGCGCGGGCTGGCCAACGGTCCCTCCCCGCGCTGGCTCGCCGACCGGCTGACGGCGATCGGGCTCCGTCCGATCAACGCGCTGGTCGACATCACCAATTTCTTCACCTTCGATCTCGGCCGCCCGCTGCATGTGTTCGACGTGGACCGGATCACCGGCGGCCAACTCGTGCTGCGGCCCGGCGCGGGCGAAATTTTTCGTGCGCTGAACGGCCGGGATTACGTCGTCACGCCGGAGGATTGCGTGATCGCCGATGCGGCGCAGGTGCAATCGCTCGCCGGAGTGATGGGCGGCGCGGCAAGCGGGTCGGAAGCCGGCACCACCAGCGTGTTCATCGAATGCGCCTTGTTCGACCCGGTGCGCGTGTCGCAGACCGGGCGGCGACACCAGATCATCTCGGATGCGCGCCAGCGTTTCGAGCGCGGCGTCGATCCCGCCTTTCTCCGCCCTGGCCTCGATGCCGCGACCGCCATGGTGATCGACCTCTGCGGCGGCGAGGCGAGCGAGATCGCCGAAGCCGGGGCGGAACCCGCCTGGCGGCGCTCCGCGCGGATGCGGTTCGGCCGGCTCGAGAGTTTCGGCGGCCTCGCCGTGCCGGAGGACGAGGCCGCCGCCTCGCTGGATCGGCTGGGATTCGTCCCCGAGGCGCGCGATGCGGAAAGCATCACCGTCGCCGTGCCGTCCTGGCGGAACGATGTCGCCGGGCGCGGCGCGGACGGGGAGGTCGGCGGGGGCGCCGGCTATAATCTTGGCAACAACCAGCTCGACATGGCGGCGGACCTGCCACCGGCGCGGCGCGCGGCGGTGGCGGCCGGCCGGGCCGAGATGGAGCCGGAATGCGACCTGATCGAGGAGGTGCTGCGGCTGCGCGGCCTCGACGCCGTGCCGCCGGTCTCGCTGCCGCGCACCAGCACCGTGCCGCTGCCCACGCTGACCCCGCGGCAATCCCGCGCCGCCCTCGCCCGGCGGGCCCTCGCCGCGCGCGGGCTTGCCGAGTGCGTGACCTTCAGCTTCATGCCGGAAAAGATTGCTGCCCTGTTCGGCGGCGCGCCGGCCTCGCTCCGCCTGCGCAACCCGATCGCCGCCGATCTCGACCAGCTCCGGCCGACGGCGATTGCGACGCTCGCCCTGGCCGCCGCCCGCAATGTCGCGCGGGGCTTTGGCGACTGCGCGCTGTTCGAGATCGGTCCGGCCTTCGTCGAGGGCGGCCAGCGCCAGGTCGCCGCCGGCATGCTCACCGGCCGCACGCCGCGTCATTGGGCCGAGCCCGCGCGCCCGCTCGAGGCGATGGATGCCAAGGCGCATGTGCTGGCGGTGCTCGCCGCCCTCGGCGTGCCGCTCGACGCGCTCACCGTGACCGCCGACGCGCCTGGCTTCTACCATCCAGGCCGGTCCGGCCTGGTGCGACAGGGGCCGAAGACGGTGCTCGCGAGTTTTGGCGAGCTGCACCCGTCCACCCGCGCCGCGCTCGACCTCCCCTCGCCCGCCATCGCCTTCGAGATCGAGCTCGACGCCATCGCCGAGCCGAAGCGCCGCCGCCGCGCCGCCCCCGATCTGGCCGCGTTCCAACCGCTGCGCCGCGATTTCGCCTTCGTGGTCCCGCCGGAGGTCACGGCGGAGACGCTGCTCAAGGCGGCGCGGGGCGCCGAGCGCACGCTGATCACCGGCGTCACGCTGTTCGACCGCTACGAGATGCCGGACGGGCAGATCTCGCTCGGCGTCGAGGTGACGCTGCAGCCGCGCGAGCGCACGCCGACCGATGCCGAGATCGAGGCGGTGAGCGATCGGATTATGGCGGCGGTCGTCAAGGCGACTGGGGGGAGTTTAAGGTGAAGGCCGGGGCGCTGCCCCTGGACCCCGCTGGGGCCTGAAGGCCCCAGACCCCCGTCAGGCGCTTCGCGCGCAGCGCATCAAAGGGGTCTGGGGCCCTCGGCCCCAGCGGGGTCCAGGGGCAGCGCCCCTGGCCTTCACTGACATCTGGGAGGACAAAAACCATGCGCATCCTGATAACAGGCGCCGCCGGCATGATCGGCCGCAAGCTCACCGCGCGGGTTTTGGCGGAGCTGTCGCCGACCGCCCTCACCTTGCAGGATGTGGTGCAGCCGGAGGCGGGTGATGGGATCGTCGAGACGGTGGCGTCCGACATCTCCGACCCGGCGGCGGCCGATGTGCTCGTCACCGCGCGGCCGGATGTGATTTTTCATCTCGCCGCCATCGTCTCGGGCGAGGCGGAGGCGGATTTCGAGAAGGGGTACCGGATCAATCTCGACGGCACGCGGCATTTGCTGGATGCGGTGCGCCGGGTCGGCGGCGGGTATTGCCCGCGCTTCGTCTTCACCTCCTCGATCGCGGTGTTCGGCGCGCCGTTTCCGCCGGCGATCCCCGACGAGTTCTTCATCACGCCGCTCACCAGCTACGGCACGCAGAAGGCGATCGGCGAGCTGCTGCTCGGCGATTACAGCCGGCGCGGCTTCCTCGACGGGATCGCGATCCGATTGCCGACGATCTGCGTGCGCCCCGGCAAGCCGAACCTCGCGGCCTCCGGCTTCTTCTCCGGCATCATTCGCGAACCGCTGGCCGGGAAGGAAGCGGTTCTGCCGGTCGAGGAGAGCGTTCGACACTGGCACGCCTCCCCGCGCGCGGCCACCGGATTCCTGATCCACGCGGCCACTCTCGACACGGCGCGTCTCGGTGGCCGGCGCGCGCTCAACATGCCGGGTGTCGCGGTGACGGTCGGCGAGCAGATCGCGGCGTTGCGCGAGGTGGCGGGCGAGCGGGCGGTCGGGCTGATCCGCCGCCAGCCGGATGCGACGGTCCAGCGCATGGTCGGCGGCTGGCCGGAGCGGTTCGACGCCAGGCGCGCCGAGGCGCTCGGCTTCACCGCCGATAAGAGTTTTTCCGACATCATCCGCGTTCACATCGAGGACGAGCTCGACGGCAAGCTGGCGACCTGATCTTACGCCGAGCGCGCGCCGGCAGCGAGTGCGGCGGGCAAGAGGGACGCTGACGTCCCCGACATGCACGTCTTCAGCCGCTCGAAACCGCCCTGGATGGTGCTGCCGCCGAGCCAGCCGGCATTCCCGGCCTAGTACGACGCCGCTTCGCTCTGGCCCGCCGCGAGCCTAGAGCATGACGCGATTTGACGGAATCGGGATTCCCGAATCGGGGGGATGTCTGATTCACCCTCCATGCTGGAGCGGAGGCCAGCGTGGATGACGGCTCCCTATTCGGTGGATTTTCGATCTCGGGCGCTGGCGCGGAAGGCGGCGGGCGAGACGCATCGCGAGATCGCGGCGGCGCTGCGGATCAGCCCGTCGTGCGTCTCCAAGTGGGTGCGTCGCCAGCGGGAGACGGGCTCGTTGAAGCCGGACAAGATCGGCGGCCGCAAGCCGCGAACGCTATCGGGCGAATGCGCCGAGTGGCTTCGCCGGCGGGTGGCCGCCGGCCCGGTCACCTTGAGAGGGCTGACGGCCGAGTTGGCGGACCGGGGGATCAAGACCCAGCCCCGGGCGGTGTGGGTGTTCCTGCACGCCGAAGGGCTCAGCTTCAAAAAAAACCCTGCTGCCGGAGGAGCAGACGCGGCCTGACGTGGCCCGCCGGCGCGCGCGGTGGAAGGCTTACCAGAGCCGGATCGCACCCTCGCGCCTGGTGTTCATCGACGAGACGTGGGTCAAGACCAACATGGCGCCTCTGCGCGGCTGGGGACCTCGAGGCAAGCGCCTGAAGGGCCATGCGCCCTACGGCCACTGGAAGACCCTCACCTTCATCGCCGCTCTGCGCCACGACCGCATCGACGCGCCCTTCGTCATCGACGGACCCATCAACGGCGAGATGTTCCTGCTCTATGTCGAGACCCAGCTCGCCCCGACTCTGTCACCAGGCGACGTCGTCGTCATGGACAACCTGGGCAGCCACAAGGGCAAGGCCGCGCGGGCCGCCATCAGAGCCAGAGGCGCGCACCTCATCTTCCTGCCGCCCTACAGCCCCGACCTGAACCCGATCGAGCAGGTCTTCGCAAAGCTCAAGCACCTCATGCGAAAAGCCCAGCCCCGCAGCGTCGAGGCCACCTGGCGACGGGTCGGCGAACTGCTCGATCTCTTCAGCCCCACCAAGTGCGCCAACTACCTCGCCAACTCCGGCTATGGTTCCGTGTGAACGAGTCCCGTTCTAGCGCGCGCCGCCCCGGTCGGCGATGTCACGCCGCCAGCGCCGCCCGCAGACGCGCCGGCGTGAAGGGCAGGTCGAAGAAGCGCTTGCCGGTCGCATGCGCGATCGCATTCGCGACCACCGCCGCGCCCGGCCCCTGGCCGCATTCGCCGGCGCCGAGAAACGGCATGCCGGGCCGCTCGACGATCCGCACGTCGACGCTCTCCGGCACGCTGTCGAAGCGCAGGATCGGGTAGCTCGCCCAGTCGAAGGAGGTGATGCGGGTGCGGTCGAACGTCACGCTCTCGAACAGCGTCCAGCTCATCGATTGCAGGATCGCGCCCTCGACCTGGTTGCGGATGCCGTCCGGGTTCACGACCTGGCCGGCATCGACGGCCGCCACCGCGCGCACCATGCGCGGCCGCCCGGTCTCGCGCTCCACCTCCATTTCGGCGGCGATCGCGCAGTAGGCGGCGAGGTTCTTGTAGCGCGCGAAGGCGAACCCATAACCGTGGCCCGGCGGCGCCACCTGCCCGGGCCGCCATCCGAACGTGGAGGCCGCCTCGGTCACCACGTCGCGCGCCCGCGTGTCGGTGAGATGCG
The DNA here is from genome assembly GCA_965276665.1 of Acetobacteraceae bacterium. GTDB lineage: Bacteria > Pseudomonadota > Alphaproteobacteria > Acetobacterales > Acetobacteraceae > CAWGJC01. The sequence goes on along the minus strand of OZ255620.1, from coordinate 4,243,149 downwards.
CGAGGCGGAAGGCGACCGGATCGCTGCCGGCCGCCTCCGCCAGCATGTCGATGAAACTCTCGATCGACAGGATGTTCATGTAGGCGCCGAGGCCGCGCATGGCGGAGACGCGCACCGGCATGTCGGCCAGGAAATGATTGACGATTTTCACATTGGGCAGCGTGTAGAGCGGCACGGAATTGCGGTCACCGCTGCCTTCGGGCGTCACCGTCACCTTCTGCGGCGCGAGGACGAAGGGCGTCGCGAGGTGGCGCGCGGCCAGCAGCGCCCCGGCGCCGCCGGGCCGCGTGCCGTGGGGATTGCTCCACACCTCGAAGGACCAGTCGACGATACGGCCCGCATCGTCGAGGCCGGCGCTCATCTGCGTGACCATCGCCGGGCTGAACGGCTCCCACGCATGTTCCTGCTCGCGCATCCATTGCACGCGCACCGGGCGTCCGGGCAGCGCCTGCGCGAGCAGCGCCGCATCCGCCGCCGCGTCGTCGGCGCCGTTATGCCCGTAGCAGCCGGAGCCCTGCACATGGATGCACCGCACCCGCTCCGGCGGCACGCGCAGCATCTGCGCGATCGCGCCGCGGTCGGGGAACACGCCCTGCGTATGGGTCCAGACGATCGTGTTCCCGGTCTGCAACACGCCGATCGCGCAGGACGGGCCGACCGAGCCATGCCCTTGGTAAGGCCGGGTGAATCGAGCCGCGAGTCGCTTCGCGACGGGCGGCGCGGCGGCATGTTCCTCATGCACCACGGCGTCCTGCCGCGGCAGGGATTGCAGCATCGCCGGCAGATTGTCCTGGTCCGGCAGCGTGGCGCTTTCCTGCCACCGCGCACCGGCGGCGAGCGCGCGCATCGCCTTGATCGCGTGCCACTCGGTATCCGCGATCACGCCGAGAAAATTGCCGTCGCGCACGATCTTGAGCACGCCGGGCAGCGCGGCGATTCCGGCCTCGTCATAGCCGGTCAGCGTCGCCGCGTAGCTCGGCGGCCGCACCACCCGCCCGTGCACCATGCCGTCGAGCCGCATGTCCTGCAGATAGGCCGCGCCGCCGGTCACCTTGGCGGGGATGTCGATGCGATGCACCGGCCGGTTCATCACGGTGAACTGCCGCGGGTCCTTGAGCCGGGAGGTCGGCGTCGCCTGGACATGGATCGCCACGTCGGCGACCAGCGCGCCATAGGCGATGCTGCGCCCGTCCGCCGCATGGATCACCCCGTCCCGCACGCTGAGCGCGTCGCGCCCGACATCGAGCCTGGCCGCCGCCTCGCCGAGCAGGATCTCGCGCACCTGCGCGCTCGCGTTGCGGATCGCCGTGCCGCTGTCCTGCATCGAATGGCTGCCGGCGGTGAAGCCCTCGTCGACGGTCGCCGCGGTGTCGGCGGTGACGATCCGCAGGCTCGCCACCGGCACGTCGAGCTCCTCCGCCGCGCATTGCAGCAGCGCGGTCTGGATGCCCTGGCCGAGCTCGGCCTTGCCGGTGAAGATGGTGACCTGCCCCGAAGGGTCGAGGCGCACCCAGCTGTCGAGATAGGGCGCGTCCTGCAGGGCGCCGGGCAGGCCCGGGGCGACCGGCGGCTTGCCGCTCAGCGTGCCCGGCACATAGGCGGCCGCTGCCGGAAGCGCGCGGAACCCGAGCACCAGGGCGCCGGTGCCGGCGAGCACGCTCCGCCGCGTCAGCCGCGGCCGGGCGGTGACGGCGTTCATGTCCCGGCTCGTGTCATGTCCCGGCGCGATGTCATGTCCCAGCTCGCTGTCATGTCCCAGCTCCCTGTCATGTCCCAGCTCCCTGGGCCGCGCCGCGCCGCGCGCGGAGCGTCCCCTGCGCGCGCTTCACCGCGCGGAGAATGCGCATATGCGTGCCGCAGCGGCAGAGATTGGGCTGCAGGGCGGCCCGGATCGCGAGATCGGGTGCGTCGGGCTCGCGGTCGAGCAGAGCCTGCGCGCGCATCACCATCCCGGCGATGCAATACCCGCATTGCGCCGCCTGCTCCTCGATGAAGGCGCGCTGCACCGGGCCCGGCTTCTCCGCGCTGCCGAGCCCCTCGACCGTGGTCACCGACCGGCCGGCGAGCAGCATCACCGGCATCGCGCAGGACATCACCGCCTCGCCCTCCACGATGACGGTGCAGGAGCCGCATTGGCCGAGGCCGCAGCCGTATTTCGCGGCATGCAGGCCAAGCTCGTCGCGCAGCACGTAGAGCAGCGGCGTATCGGGATCGGATTTGATGTCGCGGGCGACCCCGTTCACGGTGAGAGAGATCATCGGGCGCTCTCCTGCTGGGACGCGCGCGCCCGCGGGGTGTCCTGGGACGCGCGCGCCCGCGCGATATCGGCCGGAAGATCGTGCCAGGGCGGCGCCGACGAGAAGCGCGCACGCAGCACGGCGAGCAGGGAGGCAACCTGCGCATCGGTCAGAACGCCACGAAATCCCGGCATCATGCCGCCACGCGCACCGGGCTCGGCAGGCACGCCGTTCAGCACGATCTGCGCGAGATCGGCGGGGCCTGGGGCACTCACCGGCGTGCTGAGATGGAGGTCGAGGCCGCCGAGCGGCGGCGGCCGGCCGGATTGATGGCAGCTGGCGCAGGCCGCCGCGTAGATCGCCTCGCCGCCCGAGGCCGGCTCCGCCGCCGCCACGACCTGCTGCCCGGCTTCCTGCGGAGGGGCCTCGCGGGGGAGCGCGACCGGCGCGGGGGCGCCCCGCACACCCATCCGATCGGCGATATAGACCGCGATCGCCTGCACGTCGGCGGCCGGCGCGCCGGCGAGCTCCGCCGTCACCTCCGCCATCGGTCCGCGCGCGGTGCCGTGATCCGCCTGCCAGCCCTGGCGCAGATAGGCGTCGAGGCTGTCCACCGTCCAGGGCACCGGCGCGGGCGATTGGTGGTTGAGAGCCACCGCGTCCCAGCCCTCGGCCTTGCCGCCGGCGAGATCCATCGCCGTCCGCTCGGCGCCCAGCAGATTGCGGGGCGTGTGGCAGGCGCCGCAATGGCCGAGCCCTTCCACCAGATAGGCGCCGCGATTCCACTCGGCGTCATGCGCCGCGTCGGGCGCGAAGGGATGCGGGTTGAAGAACAGCAGTTTCCAGCCCGCGAGCAGCGGCCGGAACTGCAGCGGAAAAATCAGCGCATTCGCCGGGCGGGATGCCACGACCGGGCGGCGCGTCATCAGGAACGCATAGAGCGCCGCGTCATCGCTGTCGGTCACGATGGTGAAGTGATCGTACGGGAATGCCGGGTAGAGATGCCGACCGGCGCGGTCCACCCCCTCCCGCATCGCGCGGCGGAACGCCGCCTCGCTCCAGCGCCCGATCCCGGTCTCAGGATCGGGGGTGATGTTGCTGGCATAGATCGTGCCGAACGGCGTCGGCAGCGGCCGGCCGCCGGCATAGGCGGCGCCCCCCTGCGCGGTGTGGCAGGAGATGCAGTTGCCGAGCGCCGCCAGATCCCCGCCATGGCGGATCAGCGCGGCATCGAAGCGCATCGCGTTCTCGGGCGCGAGCGGCGGCAGAGCCGGCCGCCAGACGATCGCGAAGAACAGCGCGACGCCGAGGCCGATCGCGGCGAGCAGGGCGATGAAGGCGTGGCGCAGGCTCATGCGGAACAGCAGATCGGCATGGACGGGTTCTGCACCCGCGCGCGCCCCGCCGTCCATCGAAGAGCGGGAACCCGCCTTGCCAGAGCGAGGTCCGCGCGTCAGCCTGCATGCACAACCGGCCGGACATTCGATGACCACCTATCTCGACCCCCGCAGCGGCGAGACGTTTCCGCTCGCCCCACCCCGCTGGTGCGGCACCGGCCAGGCGCCGCTTCTGCTCACGCCGCTCCCCGGCTGCCGCCGGGATCAGATCGAGACCGGCACCCGCAGCCTGTGGCGCTATCGCGCCGCGCTCCCGTTCCAGCCGAGCACGCCGATCACCATGGGCGAAGGCTGCACGCCGCTGATCCCGCATCGCGTCGGCGCGGCCGAGGTGCTGCTGAAATGCGAATGGTTCATGCCGACCGGCAGCTTCAAGGATCGCGGCGCCAGCGTCATGCTCTCGCTGCTGCGCGACCAGGGGATCGACGCGGTGCTGGAAGACAGTTCCGGCAATGGCGGCGCGGCGATCGCCGCCTATGCCGCGGCCGGCGGCCTGCGCGCGACGATCATGGCGCCCGAATCGACAAGCCCGGCCAAGACGGTGGCGATGCGCGCCTATGGCGCGAGCGTCGAGCTGATCCCCGGCAACCGCCAGGCAACCTCCGACGCCGCCATGCGCCGATCCGAAACCCTGTTCTACGCCAGCCATAACTGGCACCCGTTCTTCCTGCACGGCACCAAGACGCTCGCCTACGAACTCTGGGAAGATCTCGGCTTCCGCGCGCCCGACAACGTCATCACGCCGTGCGGCGCGGGATCGAACGTGCTCGGATGCGGCATCGGCTTCACCGAATTGCTGCGCGCGGGCGAGATCGAGACCATGCCGCGCATCTTCGCGGCCCAGCCCGCGAATTGCGCGCCGATCGCCAACGCCTTCCTCGCCGGGGAGCAGGAAGCGGTGGACAGCGAAATCCTGCCCACCATCGCCGAAGGCACCGCCATCGCCGCCCCGGTACGCCTGCACGAAGTGCTGGGCGTGCTGACCGATACCGGCGGCGGCGCGGTCACCCTCGCCGAGGCCGAGATCGTTCGGGCCACCCTCGATCTCGCGGCAACCGGCATCTACGTCGAACCGACCTGCGGGCAGGTGCTCGCGGCCTACTCCAAACTTCTCGATGCCGGCACGATCACGCCCGAGCAGGTCACCGTGCTGGTGCTCACCGGCAGCGGGCTGAAGGCGACGCCTCTGTTCGCCAAAATGTTGGGGGTGGAGATTTAGGCAAGGCCTAGGGGCTCTGCCCATGGCCTTCCTTCCCCTTCCAATCCCCACCACCCTCGTTATAGTCTGGCAGACATAACGCAGGGGAGAAACACCGTGGACATCGCTGCGACGCATGGAATGCTGAGCCAGGCCGCTCGCGACTTCGTGGCCCGGAAGCACAAGCTGCTGATCGACGGAAAATGGGTCGAGCCTGCCTCGGGGCGGCGTTTCGCCGTCTACGACCCATCGAACGGGCAGCAGATCGCCGAGGTGGCGGAGGGTGGCGCCGAGGACATCGCGGCGGCGGTCGCGGCGGCCCGGCGGGCTTTCGAGGACAGCCCGTGGTCGCGGCTGAGGCCGACCGAGCGGGGCAAGCTGGTCTGGCGGCTCGGCGACCTGCTTGAGCAGCATGCCGACGAGCTGGCCGAGCTGGAGGCGCTCGACAACGGCAAGCCGATCCGCGACGCCCGGTCGGTCGATCTTCCGTTCGGCTGCGAGCTGCTGCGCTACATGGGCGGCTGGTCCACCAAGATTACCGGGCAGAGCATCCCGATCTCGGCGCCCGGCGACTGGCACGCCTATTCGATCCGCGAGCCGGTGGGCGTGGTCGGGCAGATCATCCCGTGGAATTTCCCGCTGTTGATGGCGGTGTGGAAGATCGCGCCCGCGCTCGCCACCGGCTGCACGATCGTGCTGAAGCCGGCCGAGCAGACGCCGCTTTCGGCGCTCCGCCTCGGCGAGCTGGCGCTCGAGGCCGGCATCCCGCCCGGCGTGCTCAACGTCGTCACCGGTGACGGATCGGCGGGCGCCGCGCTCGCCGCGCATCCGGATGTCGACAAGGTCGCCTTCACCGGCTCGACCGAGGTGGGCAAGCTGATCGTCCAGGCCGCGGCCGGCAACCTCAAGAAGGTGAGCCTGGAGCTCGGCGGGAAGTCGCCGGCGATCGTGTTCCCCGATGCCGACCTGTCGGTGGCGATTCCCGGCACCGCGTCCGGCATTTTCTTCAACATGGGGCAGTGCTGCACCGCCGGCTCGCGGCTGTTCGTGCATGAGCGGATCTTCGACAAGATGATGACCGGCCTGTCGAACGAGGCGGCGAAGCTCAAGATCGGCCCGGGCCTCGATCCGGAGACGCGGATCGGGCCGCTGGTGTCGGACGAGCAGTTCCAGCGCGTCACCGGCTACCTCGAATCCGGCCGCGCGGAAGGCGCCGAGGTGGTGACCGGCGGCAAGCGGCACGGCAATGAAGGGTATTTCGTCGAGCCCACGGTGCTGACGCGCACGAACCCGTCGATGAAGGTGGTCCGCGAGGAGATCTTTGGGCCGGTGGTCTGCGCCATGCCTTACAACGATGACGATCTGGAGCGGATCGCCAAGCAGGGCAACGCGACCGAGTATGGCCTCGCCGCCTCGATCTGGACCCGCGACATCGGCGTCGCGCACAAGCTGGCGCGCAAGCTGAAGGCGGGATCGGTGTGGATCAACGTCCACAACTTCAACGACGTCGCGCTGCCGTTCGGCGGATACAAGCAATCCGGCTGGGGGCGCGAGATGGGCTACGAGGCGATCGAGCTCTATACCGAGACGAAGGCGGTGGCCGCCCTGCTGTGACGGCGCCGATCGACGGAATCCGGCTCACCGCCTGGGAGATGACGCCGGATGGCGAACGGGTGCGGCTCGGCTTCGACGATGCCGAGGGCAAGGGGTGCGAGATCAGTCTTCCGGTCTCGCAGCTGAGCGCGTTGATGATGACGATTCCCCGCATGCTGCAACGCGCCTTGTCCGCCCAGTTCAGCGACGGCTCGCTGCGGATGATCCACGAGCTCGGCAATTGGCGCCTGGAGCACGCGGCGGGAACCGATGCCGCCATACTCAGCCTTGGGACGGTGGACGGGTTCGAGGTCGCCTTTGCCGTCGCCGCCAACGAGGTCGAGCGGCTGGCGAGATCCTTGCGAGCGGCGACGGCGATGCCGGAGACCGCCGCATTCAACTAGAGTATTTTCACCTTCGGTGGAGTCGGCGCCGGCTTAACTGAAAGCCCCCTTCAGCCGGCGGCGTTGCGCAAGGCTGAGCCTCGGTTCCGGCGCATCCGGCGGGGAGAACGACCGGCCCACGCGGCGCGGCGCGATGCGCGCTGGATCACCGGCCAGACGCTCTCCGTCGAGGGCGGCTCGAAGCTCTGAGCCTCCGCCGCCGGCCATTGCCGCGCTCCCGCCGCATCCCGATTTGAGAGCAAGAGACGGGACGCCGCCCATCTGAGGACGGCCTATATCCGGTCGCACACCGACACCGGATGAGGCAAAGATGACAACGATGATGAGCAAGGCGGAACGCGATGCGGCCGCCGTGACGCGGGATCTCCGCTGGTCCCGGGTGACGGCGCGCGACCGGAGCGCCGACGGGCAGTTCCTGTATTCGGTCGCGACCACGGGCGTCTATTGCCGCCCGTCCTGCCCGTCGCGGCTGCCCAACCCGAAGAACGTGCGATTCCACAACGGCGTCGCCGCCGCGCAGGAGGCGGGCTTCCGCCCGTGCCGGCGCTGCAACCCGAACGGTCTCTCGACCGGCGCGGAAAATGCCGCGCTGATCGCCAAGGCGTGCCGGATGATCGGCGAGGCCGAGATCCCGCCGACCCTGGCGGAGCTCGCGGAGTCGGTCGAACTCAGCCAATCCTATTTCCACCGCCTGTTCCGCCAGGTGACCGGCGTCACCCCGCGCGGCTATGCCGCGGCGCGGCGCGCGGCGCGGGTCCGCGAGGAGCTGGGGAGGAGCGAGACGGTGACGCAGGCGGTCTATGAGGCCGGGTTCAACTCGAGCGGCCGGTTCTACGCGCAATCGGACGAGATGCTGGGCATGACCCCACGGCGCTACCGGACCGGAGGCGCCGATGAGGTTCTGCATTTTGCGGTCGGCGAATGCTCGCTCGGCGCCATCCTGGTCGCGTGCAGCGCGAAGGGGGTGGCGGCGATCCTGATCGGCGAGGAGCCGGACGCGCTCGCCCGCGAGCTGCAGGACCGCTTTCCCCGCGCCCGGCTGATCGGCGGCGACGCGGCGTTCGAGGCGAAGGTCGCGCGGGTGGTGGGCTTCGTCGAGGCGCCGCATATCGGCCTCGATCTGCCGCTCGATGTGCGCGGCACGGCATTCCAGCTCCGCGTCTGGCAGGCGCTGCGCGACATCCCGGCGGGCACCACCGCGACCTATACGGAGATTGCCGAGCGGATCGGCGCGCCGAACGCGATGCGGGCGGTGGCCGGCGCCTGCGCGGCCAACAGGCTGGCGGTCGCGATCCCGTGCCACCGCGTCATCCGCCACGATGGCGCGCTCTCCGGCTATCGCTGGGGCGTCGAGCGCAAGCGCGACCTGCTGGCCCGGGAGGAACGGGCATGAACGCGGTCCGCCATTCAGCAATCCGGCAGTCAGCGGCCGATGCCGGCGCGATCGATTGGGAGGCGCCCGCCGCCGCGCTCGATGCCGAGGGCTGGGCGGTGCTGCCCCGGCTTCTCGCGCCGGAGGAGTGCCGGGAGGCCGCCGCGCTTTATGACGACGGCACGCGGTTCCGCAAGAAGGTGGTGATGGCCCGGCACGGCTACGGACGGGGCGAGTATCAGTATTTCGCCTATCCCCTGCCGCCGCTGGTCGCCGGGCTGCGCGGCGCGCTCTACGCCGGTCTCGCGCCGCTCGCCAACCGATGGAACGAGGCGCTCGGCATCGGCATACGCTACCCGGCGGATCACGCAGCGTTTCTCGAGCGCTGCCATGACGCCGGCCAGACCCGCCCGACGCCGCTCCTGCTGCAATACGGGCCGGATGACTACAATTGCCTGCATCAGGATCTCTACGGCGAGCAGGTGTTTCCGCTGCAGGTGGCGATCCTGCTGTCCGAGCCCGTCGAGGATTTCACGGGGGGCGAGTTCGTGCTCACCGAGCAACGGCCGCGCATGCAGTCGCGGCCGGCCGTGGTGCCGCTCCGCCGCGGCGACGCGGTCGTGTTCGCGGTGAGCCAGCGTCCGGTGCGGGGCGCGCGCGGCGTTCACCGCACGATTCTGCGCCATGGGGTGAGCCGGATCCGCACGGGCCGCCGGCATACGCTCGGCATCATCTTCCACGACGCGGATTAACGGGATTTGATGAACATGCCGCGCTCCGCCGCCATGATCCCCGACCTGTTCGAGGCCGTACCGCACACCCTCGTCCTGTCCGAAGGCGCGATGCTGCTCGGCGGCTTTGCCCTGCCGGTCGAAGCCGCGGTGCTCGCAATGATCGGCGAGATCGCTTCGCGCGCGCCATTTCGCCACATGGTCACGCCGGGCGGCTTCACCATGTCGGTGGCGATGACCAATTGCGGCGCGGCCGGCTGGATCACCGACCGGCGCGGCTACCGCTATGACGGGATCGACCCGGAGAGCGGGCTCGCCTGGCCGCCGATGCCGGCGGTGTTCTCCGACCTCGCGCAACGCGCGGCCGCGGCGGCGGGGTTCGCGGCCTTCGTGCCGGATGGCTGCCTAATCAACCGCTATCGGCCGGGCGCCCGGCTGACCCTGCATCAGGACAAGGACGAGCGGGATTTCGGCGCGCCGATCGTCTCGATTTCGCTCGGCCTGCCGGCGGTGTTCCTGTGGGGCGGACTCGCCCGCTCGAACCGCGCGCGGCGCGTGACGCTGTCGCATGGCGACGCGGTGGTCTGGGGCGGCGCGGCGCGCCTCGCCTATCACGGCGTCGACACGTTGCGGGAGGGCGAGCACGCGATGACCGGCTCGGCGCGCTACAACCTGACATTCCGGCGCGCGCGGTGATCGCGCAGCCCGTCAGGCTGACGGCGTTGCCTGGCGCGCGTAGTCGAACGTGACGAGGCTCGTCGGGAATTCAGACACACGGCATTGCTGCCGCGAGCGCGCGAGATTGCGCCATCCGCTGGCGGTGTCGTCATGCCTGACGCCCATGAAGAACCGGCCGTCGCCGTCGCTTCTCTCATACGCGTCGCGGATCATTTCGAGCAGCAGATACCAGCCGGCGCCGTCATTCCTCTCCCGCGAACCGCCGCGGATGTAGAACGTGTCGGGTCCGAAGCGGACCGCGAAATAGGCGGAGAGCACGCCGCTCTCGCCGGCGACCGTCGCCGATATCGCATGACGTCGCATCGCGAGGCTGCGGATCAGCACGCCCGACAGCACCCGGGTGAATGACCGCCCGAGATGCTTGCGGCGCACCACCCCGTAATGCAGCCGCGCCAGCGCGATCGAATCGAGGGATGTCGCGGCACGGCGTCGCACCCGCAGACGCAGCGGCGGCACCGTCATGCGCGCGCGCTTCGCATTGCGGCGCGCATTCTGGCTCACCTGCCGCAGATAATCGTCGAAGCTCGGCCAGCGGCGGAAATCGATGCCCTGCAGGACGACCGGCTCGACAGTGCGGATCCGCACGCCGTCGATCGCGGCGATCGCCCCCTCGCGCGGCGGTTCGACGCTCCAGCTCGACCCGTACTGGTAGCTGCCCTCGCCAAGTTCCGCGAGCAGCGCCGACAATGCCTCGCTCAAGAGATTCTGGAATGCGGGGAGCAGCTGCACGCCGTCGAGAAACTGCCGCCTGGCGCCCCTGATTCCGATTGCCGCTTGTCCGACTTTCCGGTCCCCACTGCGGATTTCGAAATGGCGCACATGGAAATAGCGCAGGTCGACGCCCATGATCAGCACGGCGGCGCCATACGAGCCGAGAAACGACGCACCGCAGGCGATCGCGAATTGATCCCATGCGAGCGCGTCGATCCGCATCTGCTGCACCTCGATCAGGGACATGCCTTGCGGCCCGCTCACTCCGCCGGGCGGAATGCGGCGAGCGAACGCCGCGCGGTGCCGTCGGCATCGTAATTGGCGGGATCGAGCCAGGCGAGCACGGCGTCCCGGCAAGCGCGCCATTCCTCGGCGAGGATGCTGTAATAGGCGGTGTCGCGCAGCCTTCCCTTCACCACCAGATGCGCGCGCAGCGTGCCTTCGTAGCGAAAGCCGAGCCGTTCCGCGGCGCGGCGCGAGGGCGCATTCAGCGCATTGCATTTCCACACCAGGCGGCGATAGCCGAGATCGTCCGCAGCAAGGCGCAGCAACAGGAACATCGCTTCGGTGGCCGCGCGGGTGCGCTGCATCCGCGGCGCGAACCAGATATGGCCGAGCTCGATCGCGGCGTTGCGCGGCTGGATGTCGAGCAGGGTGAGCCAGCCCGACGCGACGCCGGTCGCGACCGGGCGCACCGCCCAGGCCATCGGATCATGCGTCGCGGCGAAATCGGCGATGAAGCGGGTGAAGGCCGCCGCGTCGGCAAACGGTCCGTAGCCGAGATAAGTCCAGCTCGCCTCCGCGCCCTGCGCCGCCTGCCACAATTCGGCCGCGTGACGCCGATGCAGCGGCTCGAGCACGACATGGGTGCCGCCGATCCGCGACCGGACCGGCAGCGCGCGCGGCATGGCATCGACTTCGGGGCCGACCGCTTGGGACATCATGTCTCTCCCCCCGCGTGACATTCCGGCGAGCCGTTCGCGGTGCGGCCGACCGGGACAGCCTCGTCAGTTTTTTCTCGTATCAAAACGCCCGCCATGCTGGGTTCGTTTCGCAACACGGAGACCGAAGCCATGCAACGCCTAGCAGTTCTGCTCGCCGCGTCCGGCCTGCTCGCCGCCTGCACCGCGGCGAGGCCGCCAAGCTATGTCCAGGCCTATACGGCCAGTCTTGACGGCGCGACCGAAGTGCCGCCGCGTGCCGTGCCGGGAACCGGCCGCTTCCTGGCGAATTATGATCCGGCGACTCACAAGCTCAGCTACTCGATGAGCTTCACGGCCCTGACCGGCCCGGCGACGGCGGCGCATCTCCATGGCCCGGCGGCGGTCGGCCAAAACGCGCCCGTGGTGGTTCCCTTCCCGCCGCCGATCGTGAGCCCCTTCGGCGGCACGATGACCCTGACCGATCCGCAGGTCCAGATGCTGCAGGGCGGCATGATGTACGCGAATATTCATACCGCCGCCAATCCCGGGGGCGAAATCCGCGGCCAGGTGATGGCGGCCAAATAGCCTACTCGGCCGCCAGGGAGGGCCGCGCGTTGAGCTGACGCAACGCGCGGTCGATCCACCGCGCCGTCAGCTTTTCCTGCACCCGGTTCTGCATCAGCCGCTCGTGCAAAGCGGGGAAATCCACGCGGTCGAGCGCCTGGTCCTGGTTGAAGCAGCTGAACACCACGCTGCGCGCGCCGGTTTCCGGATCGATCTGCGGCTGCAGGCACTGCGCGCAGACTTCCTTCATCATGCATTGCATCGGGCTGTTGATCGAGCCGATCGCTGTATGGCCCGCGCGCAGAAACGGCGCGAGCACGCCGTGGCGCGCGGCGCCCACCGCGCGCATCATGCCGTCCGAACCGATCGCGATGAGGTGCTCGGCCTCGGCGAGGGGAACCTGCTGCGCGCCGAGCGCGCCAGACCCGTACGCCGCCATCGCCTGCACGATATTGCCGACAAAGGCACGATCCTGCTCGCGCGTCGACGTGAAGCCGGGCGCCTCGTCGCAGCACCACACGATGACATCGGCGGCGCGCTCGATCTCCTCGGTCTTGTAGCGGTCGAGAATCCGCTTGTAGCCGGCGAAATAGACAACCCGCGACCCGGCCGCGCGCAGCGCCGCGCCGATCGAGAACAGCACGGCATTGCCGAGACCGCCGCCGACGAGGGCGACCGTGCTGTTCGCGTGGATCTCGGTGGGCGTGCCGGTCGGGCCCATCAGCACCACCGGCTCTCCCGGCTGCAACAGTGCGCAGAGATCGGAGCTGCCGCCCATTTCGAGCACGATCACCGAGACCAGCCCGGCCTCGCGATCGACCCAGGCGCCGGTCATCGCGAGTCCCTCCATCGCGAGCCGGGTGGCTCCCGCGGCATCGGTGACGAGCGGCGCCAGCATCTCGAAATTCTGCAGCCGGTAGAACTGCCCGGGCTGGAAGGCCCGCGCCGCCGCCGGCGCGCGCAGCACGACCTCGACGATGCTCGGCGTGAGCCGCGCGACGCGATGCACGGTGGCGGAGAATTCGTCGCGGCACCGCGCGATCAGATCGGCCTCCGATGCCGCGGGACGCGCCGCGAGCACGCGCGAGACCAGCGGATAGCCGCGCCGCGCGCTGCCCATCGCCTTGACCACGTTGCCGAAGAAGCTCGGATGCAGGTCGCCGAAGAAGCTGACGAAGCGCCCATCGGCGGCGCGATGCATCAGGATCTGCGTCTCGTCCGGCTTGGCCAGTCCGCGGGGCGGCTGCACCGGGTTGCCGTCCTCGTCGACGGCCTGGAAATACCGGCCGTCCAGGCGGATGCGGCCATCCTCGCGCGCCAGCACGGTGTTGGGCTGGGTGCCGGCGGCGACGAGCACCGCGCGCGCCGGCAGCACGGTCTCCTGCCCGTCGAGATGCGTGCAGCGCAGCCCTGCGGCATGGCCGAACTCGTCCACCTCGACGGCGAGCGGGGCCAGCCCTTCGGCAAACCGCACGCCCTCCTCCATCGCCTTCGCCACCTCCTCGTGGTTCAGCGTGTAGGAGGGGCTGTCGGTGAGCGTCCGGCGGTAGGCGACCGTCGCGCCGCCCCAGCCATCGAGGAGTTGCGCGATCGCGGGCACGCGCCCCTCGCCCGCGGCGGCCTCGCGCTCGGCGCGGATCGCCGCCTCGTGGGCGAGGAACTCATCGGCGATCGCCGCCTCCTCCGCGGTCCAGCCGGCGCGCACTGATTGCGCGCTCTGTTCGGCCACCAGCGTGCGGTGGCGAAGCGCGAATTTCTCCACCTGCCGCACGTAATAGGCGAGGCTTTCGGTCGCGGTGTCGATCGCGGTGAGACCGCCGCCGATCACCACCACCGGCAGGCGGAGCTGCAGATTGGCGATCGAGGACAGCTTGGCGGCGCCGGAGAGCTGCAGCGCCATCAGGAAATCCGACGCCTGGCGCACGCCGCGCGCGAGGCCGTTCGGGATGTCGATCACCGTCGGCCGCCCGGCGCCCATGCAGAGCGCCACGTGATCGAACCCCATCGCCCAGGCCTGGTCGAGGTCGATCGTGCCGCCGCCGCCGACGCGCACGCCGCCGAATGCCGCGAAGGCTCCGCGCCGCTCCAATAGCAGGCGGATCAGCTTCAGGTAGTTCTTGTTCCAGCGCACGGTGATGCCGTATTCGGCGACGCCGCCGAACCCGGCCATCACCCGGTCGTCCAGATCCTCCATCAGCACCGACGCGTCGCGCACCGGCAGGCGCGGATCGAAACCGAGCGGCTCGACCTTGAGCCCGTCCACCGCGACGATGGTGTGGCCGTCATTCAGCAGATGATGCGCGAGGGTGAAGCCGGCCGGCCCGAGCCCGACCACCAGCACGCTCCGCCCGCTCGGCGGCCGGGGCAGCGGACGGCGGATGTCGAGCGGGTTCCAGCGCGTCAGCAGCGCGTAGATCTCGAACCCCCAGGGGAGCTCCAGCACGTCCTTCAGCACGCGCGTCTCGGCCTGCGGAATGTCGACCGGATCCTGCTTCTGGTAGATGCAGGCCTTCATGCAATCATTGCAGATGCGATGGCCGGTCGCCGCCATCATCGGATTGTCGATCGCGATGGTGGCGAAGGCGCCGAGCACGCAACCCTGCGCGCGCAATTCGTGCATCTCGCTGATCCGCTCCTCGAGCGGGCAGCCAGCGAGGGTGACGCCGAAGGCGGATTTCTGGAACGCGCCGGTCTTGCGGTCGCGCAGGCCCTTCGAGCAGCTATCCTTGCCCTGGCTGTGGCACCAGATGCAGTAATTCATCTGGTCGAGCGCCTGCTGGTCGTTCATCCCGCCATCGGTCAGCGCGAAACCCTGGCGCTGCCGCCGATCATGCTCCGGCAGGCGCAGCATGGTGACGCCGTCGCGCACCACCGTCTCCACCGGCACCAGATGCGCGGGGTCGATGCGGTGCGGCACGCCGAACAGCGTGCCGCCGCGATGCGCGGCCTTTCCCTCCGGGGTCAGCGTCGCCCAGGCGGCGTAGCGCATCGCCATGTCGAGCGCCTCGGCATCGCCCTGCCATTGATCGATCGCATTGGCGAAGCCGATCTCGGTCAGCGCGCCGCCGAGCCGGGCTTCCAGCCGGGCGCGGAGCGCGGGACCATCGAACCCGGCGGGATCGGGATAGGTCTTCACCGCCTGGCGCTGCACGAAGAGGCGTTTGCATTTATGGATCGGGTCGAGCGCATGGGTGCGTTCGGCGATCGCCGCGATCGCCGCCTCGATGCCGAACAGCACGGCGAGAAACTCTTCCAGCGCCGGGCCGAGGGCCAGCACGAGCTCCGCCTCCGGCTTGGCGGCGAGGGTCTCGGGGGCGGCGCGGGCGGCGAGCAGGCGGGCATGGAGATCGGGCGTCGCGGCCGCCAGGCGGTCGAGGAACAGCCGATCGAGCCGGATCAGCCCGTCGCGCTCCGCCAGATCCGCGAAGCTGACGCCGAGCCCGAGTGTGGGAGCATCCATGCCCGGGCGGATGCCACAGCCCGGCAGATGGGTCCAGCCCCGCCGAACTCACAGATCGCGGCTTCAGAGGTAGCGGAGCACCAGGAAACCGCCGACCAGGGAGACCGCGAACACCGTCATGACCAAGGTCAGCCGGCGCTCGATGAACACCTGCACCGGCGGCCCGAGCCAGCGGAGCAGCCCGGCGATCAGGAAGAACCGGGCGCCGCGGGTGAGCAGGCTCGCCGCCATGAACAGCGGCAGACTGAACCGTGCCGCCCCGGCCGCGATGGTGACGATCTTGTACGGAATGGGCGTCAGTCCCTTGATGAGGATCAGCCAGAGGCCGTACTGGGCGAAGCGGGCCTGGAAGGCCAGGAACGCGCCCTCGTAATGGTAGAAGCGCAGCAGCGGCAGGGCCAGCCGGTTGAACAGCGCATACCCGATCAGGTAGCCGAGCGCGCCGCCGGCGACGCTCGCCAGCGTGCAGACCAGCGCCAGCCACCAGGCCCGGTCCCGCCGCGCCAGCACCATCGGGATCAGCAGCACGTCCGGCGGCACGGGAAAGCAGCTCGCCTCCGCAAAGGCGATCAGGGCGAGCCAGGCAGGCGCGTTCGGACTCGCCGACAGCGCGAGCACCCGATCGTAGAATCTCCGCAGCAACCACGCCTCCCCGGTCCGGCGAGACGTGGCTTACAGGTGCGGGCGGCCCGGGCTCAAGCCGTATCGCGCTCGCGGCTCGGCGCGAAGGCGGTGAGCGCGGCGCCGAGGAGCGCCAGCCGGGGCATCGCCAGCTGCTCGTCGCGGGCGTTGAGCTCGGAGGTCAGGACCGCGGCGGAGGTGATCGCCAGCACCGCGCCGCCGATCAGACGGGTCGAGGGCGTGGCGACCATCACCCCGCCGGCGATCTCCGCGGCCCCGATGGCACGCATCTGCTCCTCGCTCCAGCCGAGCCGGCGGAACGCCCGCCTGTAGCCGCGGGTGCGGAACAGCTTGTCGATCCCGGCCACCGCGAACCCCAGCCCGAGCAGCGGAAACCAGAGATTGGACCGTTCGCTCATCAACTGCTCCTGATTGTCGTCCCGCGTCTCCCAACGCGGGCTGCGCGCCGGCGTTCGGCCGCCCGCCGCGCCCTGGCTCGCAGCAGCCCGCACCTCAGGCCGGCAGGCTCACGGTCGCGCGGGTGCCGCCGGTCGGGCGGTTTGCAAGCGTCACATCGCCGCCATGCGCGCGCAGAATGTTCCGGGCGATCGGCAGGCCGAGGCCGGTGCCGCCGGTCTCCCGGTTCCGGCTGCTCTCCACCCGGTGGAAGGGCTCGAACACGCGGTCGAGCTCGCCGGGCGGGATGCCCGGGCCGGCATCCTCGATCTCCACCCGCAGCATGCCCTCCTCCGGCAGGGTGATCGTCACCTTCGCGCCGCCGCCATACTTGGCGGCATTCGCCACCAGATTGGCGAGCGCCCGCTTGAGCGACACCGGGCGGGCCTGCACCGTCAGATGCGGCGGACCGGCGAGCGCCAGGCGCGGCATCAGCTCGGGCCTGGCATCGCCCGCCTCGTCGAGGATCGTGCGGAGCAGCGTCGGCAGATCGAGCGGGGAGACCGGCTCGTCGGCCGCCGCGTCGCGGCCGAAGGCGAGCGTCGCGGTCACCATCGCCTCCAGCTCGTCGAGATCGGCGAGCATCTTCCGCCGCTGCTCGTCATCCTCCATGAATTCGGCCCGCAGCTTGAGCCGGGTGATCGGCGTGCGGAGATCATGCCCGATCGCGGTCAGCATGAAGGTGCGGTCCTGCACGAAGCGGCGGATGCGCGCCGCCATGGTGTTGAACGCGGCGGCGGCGGTCGCGACCTCCGTCGGGCCATCTTCGGCCAAAGGCGGCGCGTTCACGTCCCGCCCCAGCCGTTCGGCCGCCTGCGCCAGCGTCCGCACCGGCGCGGTGAGCCGCCGCGTCGCCCAGAGGGTGAGCGCCGCCGCCGCCGCCGTCATCAGCAGGAAGGCGGCGAGGAAGGTCGGCGAATGCCAGGGCCGGGGCGGCGGCACCACGATCCGGTAGCTGAGCCAGGATCCGTCGGGCAATCGCATCGCGATCATCAGGGGCTGGCGGGGCGGATGGCCGCGGATCATCACCTCATGCGGCCGCAGGAAGGGCGGCACCGGTACCAGCGCCGCGGCGACGCGGATCAACCGCTGCGTGTCCGGCGGCGACGGCTCGAGCAGCTCGCGGGGCCGCTCGTCGGAGAGGCTCACGGTCATGCCGGTTTTCGGGTCGAGATCCCGGATGAACGCCGCGCGCTGGTCGGGCTGCGTCATCGCCACCACCGTGCGATAGACGCTCATCACCCGCATGCCGACATCCCGCGCCTCGGCGATGCGCTGCAGATCAATCCGGTCGAGCGCGTGGATCATCAGCCCGAGACCCTGCACCACCGTCAGCGCCACCAGCAGGGTGAGCGCGGTGCGCCCGGCGAGGCTCTGGGGCCAGGGCCGGAAGCCGGGTCGGAGACGCAGCCGCATGATGCGCCTACAGGCGCTCGACATCCGAGGCGAGCACGTAGCCGCCGCCGCGCACCGTCTTGATGATCTGCGCGTTGCGCCCGTCATCCTCGAGCTTGCGGCGCAGCCGGCTGATCGCGACGTCGATCGCGCGGTCGAACGGGCCGGCCTGCCGGCCGCGCAGCAGGTCGAGCAGCATGTCGCGCGTCAGCACGCGATTGGCCCGATCGACCAGCGCCACCAACAGATCGTATTCGCCGCCGGTGAGCGACACCTCCGCCCCGTCCGGATTGAGCAGGCGGCGGCGCGCCGGCTCCAGCGTCCAGCCGGAGAAGCGCAGCATGCGGTTGGCCGGGTCGTTCCGGCGCTCCGGGGCATCGCCGGCGCGGCGCATCACCGCGCGGATGCGGGCGAGCAGCTCGCGCGGGTTGAACGGTTTCGGCAGGTAATCGTCGGCGCCGAGCTCGAGCCCGATGATGCGGTCGGTCTCCTCGCCCATCGCGGTCAGCATGACGATCGGCACGTCGCCCTGGGTGCGCAGCCAGCGCGCCAGGTCGAGACCGCTCTCGCCGGGCAGCATCAGGTCGAGCACCACCATCTGGAAATGCGCCCCTGCCCAGGCGCGCCGGGCCTCGCGGGCGTCCCGCACGGCCGTCACGCGGAATCGCTGGCGTTCAAGGAATCGCGCGAGCAGATCACGGATCTCGCGATCATCGTCCACCACCAGAAGGTGCGGCATCGGCTCCATCGCGGCGAACGCTACAGGAGAGCGGCGCCGGGTGGCAGGGGCTGTTTCAATCCGTTGCGTTTTGCACGCTTCCCTGCAACGCGCGCGCGCCATCTTCACTGCCCGTCCCTCATACTCAAAGGACTTCACGCGATGAGACAAACCATTCTGGCCGCCGCCGCGGCCCTGGTGCTCGGCAGCGCAGGCACAGCCGCCGTGCTGCAGCGCGCCGATGCGCAGACGCCGCCGCCTCCCGCGCCGGCGACGACGCTCGATCAAGTGACCGCGCCTCCCGCCGGGCCGCCGCGGCCGATGGCCGGTCCGATGCCGATGATGCACCGGATGATGATGATGCGCCGCTGGGCCGAGCGCACCCGTCTGCAGACCCTCTTCTTTACCCCGACGGATCGGCATCTGACCCCCGCCGACGTGCAGACCATCGCGGAGGGCTTCCTGCTCTGGCATGGCAACCATGACTGGAAAGTCACGGACGTCGCGCAGAACAGCGACGGCACGATCGGCTTCTCCCTGGCCAGCAAGAGCGGCGACGTGATCGCCCGCTTCAGCATGGACAGCCATACCGGCCGGGTAAGCCGCGTCGGCTAGAGCATTTCCACCTTCGGTGGGGCCGGCGCCGACTTAACTGAAAATGCGCTAGACCAGGTTCCGCCGCTCAAACCAGCCGCGTCGGCCGGATTGTGCGCGGCGGCTCAAACCAGCCGCGCCGGTTCTGGGACCCAGTCGGGCAGCAGATCCGGCGCGGCGGCGCGGAAGGCGGGAAGCGCCCGGCAATGCGCATCGGCGGCGACCAGGCGCGGATAGGCCCCGAGGTCGCAGCCGAAGCGCCGGGCATTCGCCATCTGCGGCACGAGATGCAGATCGGCGAGGCCGGGTTCCGCGCCGAAGCAGCACGGGCCGCATCCCTGGCGCACCAGCTCCGCCTCCAGCGCGGCGAAGCTGGTCGCGACCCAATGGTGATACCGCGCGCGATCTCCGCCTCCGACCGGCCGAGCTCGCGGCCGAGATAGCGGCGCACGCGAAGATTGTTGAGCGGGTGCAGATCGGCCGCGATCGCCTGCGCGAACCCGCGTACCTGGCCGCGCAACACGGGATCGGCCGGCAACAGCGGTGGCTGCGGCGCGGCCTCCTCGAGATATTCGAGGATCGCGGCGGATTGCGCGATCACCCGCTCCCCGACCGCCAGCGCCGGCAAAAAGCCTTGCGGATTGATCGCCCGATACGCGCCTTGCGGCAGCGACGAGACGGGCACGTAGTCGAACGCGATCGCCTTGAGGTGCAGCGCGATCCTTACCCGCCAGCCGGCCGAGTTGCGATGCAGGCTGTAGAGGGTGAGCCGCGCCGTCAGCGACAGCCGGCCCCGCGTCCCGTCACCTGCCCGACATCGCGCACCGCGCCGCGCGAGGCGCTGGTCGTGAGCGCAGCATAGGCCTGCAACGCCATCGAGACGACCCGCTGCCGGTCGCGCGGCTTCCAGGCGGCGGCGCCGGAGGATTGCATCCTGGCCCGCCGCGCCTCGAGCTCGGCATCGCTGAGCGCCACCCGGATCGAGCGGCCGGGGATGTCGATCTCGATCATGTCGCCTTCCTCCACCAGCCCGATCGCGCCGCCCTCCGCCGCCTCGGGCGAGACATGGCCGATCGAGAGGCCCGAGCTGCCGCCCGAGAAACGGCCGTCGGTGATCAGCGCGCACACCTTCCCGAGATGCTTCGATTTCAGGTAGCTCGTCGGGTAGAGCATCTCCTGCATGCCGGGGCCGCCCTTCGGACCCTCGTAGCGGATCAGCACCACGTCCCCCGGCTTCACCCGGTCGCCGAGAATGCCCTCGACCGCCGCGTCCTGGCTCTCGAAGATGCGCGCCGGACCCGAGAAGGTAAGCGAGGCGGGATCGACGCCGGCAGTCTTCACGATCGCCCCGTCGGCCGCGATATTGCCGTAGAGCACGGCCAGGCCGCCATCCCGGCTATAGGCATGCGCGGTATCGCGGATCACGCCGCGCTCGCGATCGATGTCGAGCGCCTCGTAGCGCTGCTCCTGGCTGAACGCCTCGGTGGTGCGCACCCCGCCGGGGGCGGCGCGGAACAGCAAGCCGGCCCGTCCCTCCGCATTCGCCGCGATATCCCATTGCCCGAGCGACTGGCCGAGGCTCGGCGCATGCACGGTCGGCACCTCGGCATGGATCAGCCCGGCGCGGTCGAGCTCGCCGAGGATCGCCATGATGCCGCCGGCGCGGTGGACATCCTCCATGTGCACGTCGGGGACGGAGGGCGCGACCTTGCAGAGATGCGGCACCCGGCGGGAGAGCCGGTCGATATCCTGCATGGTGAACGGCACCTCGCCCTCCTGGGCGGCGGCAAGCAGATGCAGGACCGTGTTGGTCGAGCCGCCCATCGCGATGTCGAGCGACATCGCGTTCTCGAACGCCTCGAAGCTCGCGATGCCGCGCGGCAGCGCGGTCGGGTCGTCCTGCTCATACCAGCGGCGCGCCAGATCGACGATCAGCCAGCCGGCCTCGACGAAAAGCTGGCGGCGGTCGGCATGGGTGGCGAGCGTGGTGCCGTTGCCGGGAAGCGCCAGGCCGAGGGCCTCGGTCAGGCAGTTCATCGAATTGGCGGTGAACATCCCCGAGCAGGACCCGCAGGTCGGGCAGGCGGAACGCTCCTGCGCCTCCGCCTCCGCATCCGTCACCTCCGGATCGGCGGCGGCGACCATCGCGCTGATCAGGTCGCTGCGCTGGATCTTGGCGCCGGCGCGGATCTTCCCCGCCTCCATCGGACCGCCGGAGACGAACACCGTCGGGATGTTGAGCCGCATCGCGGCCATCAGCATGCCCGGGGTGATCTTGTCGCAATTCGAGATGCACACCAGCGCATCCGCGCAATGCGCGTTCACCATGTATTCGACGGCATCCGCGATCAGCTCGCGCGAGGGCAGGCTGTAGAGCATGCCGCCATGCCCCATCGCGATGCCGTCATCGACCGCGATGGTGTTGAATTCCTTGGCCACGCCGCCGGCGGCGTGCACCTCCTTGGCGACCAGCTGGCCGAGATCCTTGAGGTGGACATGCCCGGGCACGAATTGGGTGAAGGAATTGGCGATGGCGATGATCGGCTTGCCGAAATCGCCATCGGTCATCCCGGTCGCGCGCCACAGGCTGCGGGCGCCCGCCATGTTGCGGCCGTGCGTGGTGGTGCGGGAGCGGTAGGCGGGCATGGTGCATCCTTGATGAGCTGGGTTTGGCGGCGGTTATAGACCCTCGGCCGGAATGCGGGAACAAGCGCCGCCGCCCCGCGTTGGCCCGGCAGCGAACGGAGGAGTCAGCCATGGCGCAGGATCAGGCAGTGGCCAATGCGGGACCCACGATCAACACGAGCATTTCCGAGGTTCAGGGCTTGTTCCCGAGCGACGCGGCGATGCAGGACGCGATCTCGCGGCTGAGCCTGCTCGGCTGCGATCGGGCGGATTTCAGCATCCCGAACACGCGCTCGGCGGCAAGCGAGGCGCGCCCGGAAGCCGGGGCGGAGAATCCGGAAACCGACGTGGACAACCAGCAGATGCGGACCATGAGTTCCAGCATGGCGGGAGCGACCGGCGCGATAGCGGCCGCCGGTGTCATCATCGCGACCGGCGGCGCGGCGGCCGTTGCGGCGGCGGCGGCCGTGGCGGTCGGCGCGGGGGCCGGGCTTGCCGCCAATGCAGCGAGCACGGCCACGGATTCTCTGCAGCACGGACATCGCGAGCAGGCGGCCGCCGATGGCAGGCTGGTGCTGACTGTGCGCCTCCGCGACGTCTCGAAACAGGCGGCGATGGAGGACGCCATGCGGCAGGCCGGCGCCACCGAGGTGGCCGCGGTCACCCGCAACGATGCCGAGATCTCGTCCACCAGCTGGACAGGCATGTAGGCGCCGACGGCGTTTCGGGCAAAAAGAAGGCCGGCGGGACGAGGTCCTGCCGGCCTTGCGATCGCGTCAAGCCTTGGTTCAGGCGAGCTTCAGATTGGTCGCGGCGGCCTTGCCCCGCTCCATCGCGATCTCGTAGCTGACCTTCTGGCCGTCATTGAGGCCCTTGAGCCCAGCGGCCTGCACGGCGGTGATGTGGACGAACACGTCCTTTCCGCCATCCTGCGGCATGATGAAGCCGAAACCCTTGGTCGCGTTGAACCACTTAACGGTACCCGTAGCCATAGCTGTCAAACTCCTCCGTCGGCGTCCGGTAATCAGCCGATCCGGACAGGCGAATTATTGGAAATACGGGCGGTCAGGCCGCGCGCAGGTTGGTCGCGGCGGCCTTGCCGCGCTCCATCTCGACATCGTAATTGAGCGTCTGCCCTTCATTGAGGCTGCGCATCCCGGCCGCCTGCACGGCGGTAATGTGGACGAACACGTCCTTTCCGCCATCCGACGGGACGATGAAGCCGTATCCTTTCGTCGTGTTGAACCACTTGACCGTGCCGATAGCCATCCTTGAGTCCTTCAACGTCTCGCCGCACCCGATGCGCGACTCTCTCTTTGCTCCCGCGGCCATCCAGGTCCTTTCGGGAACGTATCGCGCCGTAACATGCTCCCAATGCGGGCTAAAACGCGATCGCACGCCAATGGACGCAGAAAGGCAGGAGCCTGTCAATTGCAGGGAGATGAAGCCGGGATGAACCGGCTGTCATTCCCAAACAAAAAGAGCGCGACCGAACAACAGGGCGTCCCCAACAAAAAAGGGCGGGCCCGAGGACCCGCCCTCCTTTGCTCGGATCGGGCGATTCCGGATCAGAAATCCATGTCGCCCATGCCGCCGCCGCCCGGCGGCATCGGGGGCGCCTTCTTCTCCGGCCGCTCGGCGATCATCGCCTCGGTGGTGACGAGCAGGCCGGCGACCGAAGCCGCATCCTGCAGCGCCGTGCGCACGACCTTGGTCGGGTCGATGATGCCCGCGGAGACCAGGTTCTTGAACTCGCCCGACTGCGCGTCGAAGCCCCAGTTGAACTCCGTGTTGTCGAGCGTCTTGCCGGCGATCACCGCGCCGTCCTCGCCCGCATTCTCGGCGATCTGGCGAAGCGGCTGCTGCACCGCCTTGCGGACGATGTCGATGCCGAACTTCTGGTCCTCGTTGTCATGCGCCAGCTTCGCCAGCACCAGCGAGGCGCGCGCGAGCGCCACGCCGCCGCCGGGGACGATGCCTTCCTCGACCGCGGCGCGGGTCGCATGCAGCGCGTCGTCGACGCGGTCCTTGCGCTCCTTCACCTCGACCTCGGTCGAACCGCCCACGCGGATCACCGCCACGCCGCCGGCGAGCTTCGCCAGCCGCTCCTGCAGCTTCTCGCGGTCGTAGTCGGAGGTCGTCTCCTCCACTTGCGCCCGGATCTGGTTGCAGCGGCCCTTGATGTCCTCTTTCGAGCCGGCGCCTTCGACGACCGTGGTGTTCTCCTTCTCGATCAGCACCTTCTTGGCGCGGCCGAGCATGGCGAGCGTCACGGTTTCGAGCTTGATGCCGAGATCCTCGCTGATCACCTGACCGCCGGTCAGGATCGCGAGATCCTCGAGCATCGCCTTGCGGCGGTCGCCGAAGCCGGGCGCCTTGACCGCCGCGACCTTGAGACCGCCGCGCAGCTTGTTGACGACCAGCGTGGCAAGCGCCTCGCCCTCGACATCCTCGGCGATGATCAGCAGCGGACGGCCCGACTGCACCACCGTCTCGAGGAGCGGCAGCATCGGCTGCAGGCCGGAGAGCTTCTTCTCGTGGATCAGGATGTAGGGGTTGTCCAGATCGGCGACCATCTTCTCCGCATTGGTGATGAAATACGGGGAGACGTAGCCGCGGTCGAACTGCATGCCCTCGACGACGTCGAGCTCGGTCTGGATGCCCTTGGCCTCCTCGACCGTGATCACGCCCTCATTGCCGACCTTCTGCATCGCGTCGGCGATCATGCGGCCGATATCGGCCTCGCCATTCGCCGAGATCGTGCCGACCTGGGCGGTCTCCGCCGGCGTGGTGATCTTGCGCGAGCGGGTCTTCAGCTCCTCGACCACGGCGATGACCGCCTTGTCGATGCCGCGCTTCAGGTCCATCGGGTTCATGCCGGCGGCAACCGCCTTGGCGCCCTCGCGGACGATCGCCTGGGCGAGCACGGTCGCGGTGGTGGTGCCGTCGCCCGCCTCGTCATTGGTCTTGCTGGCGACCTCGCGCACCATTTGCGCGCCCATATTCTCGAACTTGTCGGCGAGCTCGATCTCCTTCGCGACGGTCACGCCGTCCTTGGTGATCCGCGGCGCGCCGAAGCTCTTGTCGAGCACCACGTTGCGACCCTTCGGGCCGAGCGTCACCTTCACCGCGTCGGCGAGAATGTCGACGCCGCGCAGCATCCGCTGGCGGGCGTCGCCGCCGAACCGTACGTCCTTGGCAGCCATATGCGTGTCTTCCTCTTTCTTGTGTCGTTAGGTCGGGTGGGTCAGGCGGCCTTCTTCGCCGCGACGCCGCCCTCGATGATGCCCATGATGTCGGACTCCTTCATGATCAGGAGCTCCTCGCCATCGAGCTTCACCTCGGTGCCGGACCACTTGCCGAACAGGATGCGGTCGCCTTCCTTCACATCGAGCGCCACGATCTGGCCCTGCTCGTTGCGGGCGCCGGCACCCGCGGCGATGACCTCGCCTTCCATCGGCTTCTCTTTCGCGGTGTCAGGGATGATGATGCCGCCCGCGGTCTTTTCCTCGGCGGTGATGCGCCGGACCACGACCCGGTCATGCAGGGGACGGAACTTCATTCGGATCGCTCCTGGAAAGTGTCGATCTTGGATTGCACTGGACGTCGCCAACCGAGTGCGCTGGCACTCCCTCTCGGGGAGTGCCAGCGATCTAGGCCTACCCGCCGCACAAGTCAAGCGTTTGGCAGCACTCTAATCTCGAGAGTGCCAATTGTCTGATAACGTTCAGTTTTCTGTTGCGACGCGAGGGTGCCACCATGCCATGCTCGGGATCCGGCGCAGATGTCCCGCCGTGACGGAGGCAGCATGACCCCTCGTTTCGTCGCACATGATTATCGGCTGACCACCGCCGAGATTCTCTACCGCATGCCGGACCATCCGGCGGTTCTGCAAAGCTTCGTCTGGCAGAGCATGGACATCGCCCCGGATTATCCGGCGCTCCGCCGCTTCCTCGATTTCTGGCGGCGCGAGATCGAGGGAACCCTGCATTCGGTGCGGGTGGCCGCCGCTGCCACCCGGCCGCGGATGCGCCATGCGGGCCATCTGCTCACTTTGCACTAGGCGTGACCTCGGCCGGGAGCTCGGCAGGCGCACGACGCAGGCGGCCCAGCAGCGCCAAGCCGAATCCCAGCGACAAGGCGAACAGCGCGACCGCAAGGGCGATCTGCGTGCCCCGCGCGACCTGCACCCCGGTGCCGAGCAGCGTGAAGACGATGGTCTGCGGCAGATAGCCGAGCAGGGTCGCGGCGAGGAAGGGCGCGAGGCCGATCGCCGAGACGCCGGCCAGCAGGTTGAGCAGGATATTGCTGCCGACCGGCAGCAGCCGCAGGCTCAGCGTCGCGCTGAACGGATGCGCCGCGAGGAAGCCGTCGAGCCGCGCCACCCTGCCGCCCTGGCGCACCCGCCGCCGCGCCCACTCCCGGGCGAGTAGCCGCGCCCAGAGGAAATCCGCGACGCATCCGAGCATCTGCGCGGCCAGCGCCAGCGCCATGCCGCCGGCCATGCCGAACCCGTATCCGCCGGCGAACGCCACCGCCTGCCGCGGCACGCCGACCGCGCAGAGCGCCGCGCCGACCAGCACGAATCCCGCCTCCCCCGCCGGCCCCGGCGCCAGCGCGCCGGGCTCCAGCCAGCGGCGCAGCCCGGCCCGCAGCACGAAACCGGCCAGCGCCAATCCTGCGAGCAGCAGCGTCGGGCGGAGCATCATCCGCGCCGGCGAGACCGGGGTTGCGGGCGCATCGCTCACGGGCGCATGGCTCACGGGCCCGACATTTCCACCTCCGGCCGCCGCCAGCGGCGCTGCAGCCAATAGACGCCGACGAGGTCGAAGATGCCGGCGCGCAGCCGGTCGAGCGTGCCGTAATTCGACACGCCGCGCTCGCGTGGTCGATGGTTCACCGGGACCGACTCCACCCGGCCGCCCGCCCGGATGAACAGCGCCGGCAGATAGCGGTGCATATGGTCGAAATGCGGCAGCTCGAGAAAGACGGCGCGGCGGAACAGCTTGAGCCCGCAGCCGGTATCGGGCGTCGCGTCGCGCAGCAGCGAGGCGCGGATCCGGTTAGCGAGGCGTGAGGAGACGCGTTTGACAGCGCTGTCCCGCCGCCGGGTGCGGTGGCCCGCGATCAGCAGACGCGGCTCGGGATCGGCGAGCGCGCGGGCGAGCAGGGCCGGGATGTCGGCCGGATCGTTCTGGCCGTCTCCGTCGAGCGTCGCGATCCATTCGCCGCGCGCGGCCCGCACGCCGGTCACCACCGCGGCACTCTGCCCGCAGCTCGTGCGGTGACGCAGCCAGCGCACGAGGCCCGCGGCCTCGCGCAGCCGCGCCGGGGTCTCGTCCGTGCTGCCGTCATCGACATAGACGATCTCATGCGGGATCGCCGCCAGAGATGCTTCGATCTCCGCGACCAGGGGAAAGATGTTCGGCGCCTCGTTGCGGACCGGCACCACGACGGACAGCGTCGGCGCTTGCTCCATGCGCGGGCGGTAGCATCGCGGCCGGCGCCCCGGCAAGCTTGCCTGCGCGCGATCGCGGTCTTAGAGCCTGTTTGGAAACGCGCTCTGGCGGCCATCTGACGCGGTTTTCCTGTGCGCCGAGACTCACGGCCCTCAAGGCCGCTCCGCTCCGGTGCTGGGAAAACCACGCCATATGGCCGCCAGAGCACATTTCCAAACAGGCTCTTAGGTGAGGCCGATGCCGCCGATCGCACGCCTGCCCGACGATGTCGCCCGCGCCCGCTTCCGCCGGCAGGTCGCGGTCTGGCTGTTCTGCATCTGCGGGATGCTGCTGGTGATGGTGGCGCTCGGCGGCGCCACGCGGCTCACCGGCTCGGGCCTCTCGATCATGGAATGGGCGCCGGTGAGCGGCGTGCTGCCGCCGCTGAGCCATGCGGAATGGGAGCACCTGTTCGCGCTCTACAAATCCATCCCGCAATACGCGCTGCTGCATCAGGGCATGGGGCTCGGGGGGTTTCAGCGCCTGTTCTGGCTCGAATGGGCGCACCGGCTCTGGGGGCGGCTGCTCGGCATCGCTTTCCTGCTGCCTTTGCTGTGGTTCTGGGCCAGAGGGGCGCTGGAGCGGCGCTTCCTGCCCTGGCTCGCCGGGTTCTTCGTGCTCGGCGGCCTGCAAGGCGCCGTCGGCTGGTTCATGGTGGAATCCGGCTTCGCGCCGGACAGCGTCGCCGTCTCCGCCTATCGGCTGGTGGCGCATCTCGCGCTGGCGCTGATCCTCTATGCCGCCATCCTGTGGACCGGGCTGCTCACGCTCGCGCCGGCGCCGACGCCTCTCCCCGGCCGCGGCGCGCTGGCGACAAAGCGGCTGGTGCAGCTCGCGGCGGCCCTGATCTCGCTCACCATCCTGGCCGGCGGGTTCATGGCCGGCACCCATGCCGGCTTCACCGACAACACCTTTCCCTTGATCGAGGGAAGGCTGTTCCCGGCCGGGTATGCGCCGCTGCATCCGTTCCTGCGCAACCTCGCGGAGACGATCCCGGCGGTGCAGTTCGACCATCGCCTGCTCGCGACGCTGTCTCTGCTGACGATCGGCGCCGCCCTTGCCCGCGGGCTGACCGCGGAGCTGCCGGCCGGGACGCGGGCCCGGCTGCTGGCGCTCGGGGCCGCCATCGCCGCGCAATACGCGCTGGGCGTCGCGACCCTGCTTCTGGTGGTTCCGGTCGAGCTCGCGACCCTGCACCAATTCGTCGCGGTCCTGCTGCTGACCGCCTCCCTCGTCGCGCTGCATGGTCTGCGGGGCGCGGAACCGGCGCGGCTGCCAGCTGCGCTGCCGCTCGGCCGGCCTATATGAGAGTGGTTTGCCGGAAGGAGAGGCCATGACCCCGATCGCCGTGACGGACCGGCTGTTCTTCGAGCGAGAAGATGCGGAATTCGGCCGCGACGAGGCGGTGCGCATCGTCGCCGGCGCGCTGAATGGCGCCGATGACGGGGAGCTCTTCCTCGAATATCGCGAATCCGAAGGCATCTCGCTCGAGGACGGACGCATCCGCAGCGCCAGCTTCGACACCACGCTCGGCTTCGGCCTGCGCGCGATCGCCGGCGAGGAGGCGGGATACGCCCATGCCGGCGAGCTCTCGGAGGCGGCGCTGCGGCGGGCGGCCGGAACCGTGCGGTCGGTTCTCGGCGGCCGTTCCGGCATCGCCGAAGAAGCGCCGCGGGCGAGCAATGCGCGCCTCTACACGGATGCGAATCCGTTGCGCGAGATGGAATTCGCCGAACGCGCCCGCGTGCTGGCCGAGGTCGACACCTATGCCCGCGGGCGCGATGAGCGCGTGAAGCAGGTGATGGCCTCGATCTCCGGCGAGTGGCAGGCGGTGCAGATCCTGCGGGCCGACGGGTCGCGCGTCGCCGACCTGCGTCCGCTGGTGCGGCTCAACGTGTCCGTGGTCGTGGAAGCGAACGGCCGCCGCGAGACCGGCAGCTACGGCACCGGCGGCCGCTTCGCCTATGCGCAGGTGCTCGGGCGCGAGGGCTGGCAGGCGGCGGTGGACACCGCTTTGCGCCAGGCCACGGTCAATCTCGAGAGCGTCCCGGCCCCGGCCGGCGAGATGGAGGTGGTGCTGGGCTCCGGCTGGCCCGGCATCCTGCTCCACGAGGCGATCGGCCACGGGCTCGAGGGCGATTTCAACCGCAAGAAGACCTCGGCCTTCGCCGGCCTGCTCGGCCAGCGCATCGCCGCCCCCGGCGTGACGGTCGTCGATGATGGCACTATGCCGGACCGGCGCGGCAGCCTGACCGTCGATGATGAGGGAACGCCGTCGGGCCGGATGGTGATGATCGAGGACGGCATCCTGCGCGGCTTCATCCAGGACCGGCTGAACGCCAAGCTGATGGGCGTCCGCCCGACCGGGAACGGCCGCCGCCAATCCTACGCGCACGCGCCGATGCCGCGGATGACCAATACGGTGATGCTCGCCGGCCCGCACAGCCCGGAGGAGATGATCCGCTCCGTCAAGCGCGGCCTCTATGCGGTGAATTTCGGCGGCGGCCAGGTCGACATCACCTCGGGCAAGTTCGTGTTCTCGGCCAGCGAGGCCTATCGCATCGAGGACGGCAAGGTGACCGCGCCGGTGAAGGGCGCGACCCTGATCGGCAACGGCCCGGATGCGCTGACCAAGGTGACGATGGTCGGCAACGATCTGGCGCTCGACCCGGGAATCGGCACCTGCGGCAAGAACGGCCAGGGCGTTCCGGTGGGGGTCGGTCAGCCGACCATGAAGCTCGCCGGCCTGACCGTCGGCGGCACGGCGTAACCGCAAGCGACACAACTGTTTCCGCACGGGAATTCATCGACTTCTAACCTTTGTCGTGGCACATTGCTGGCATGCACAAAATGCTTCGCTCCGCCTTGCGGACCGGCATGCTCGTGGCGGCCGGCCTGCTCCCCGCCATTGCCTTCGCCTGCCCTTCCGGCACCGCGGAGACGCCGGCTTTGCCGCATGCCCGCGCGGCGCTCGCGGCCCAGGAGGAGATCCTGGTGGTGACGCTCGGCTCGTCCTCGACCGAGGGCTGGATGGCGTCAGACCCCGCGCACACCTATCCCGCCGTGCTGCAGGCGGCGCTGAACGCGGAATTGCCGGGCGCGCATGTGGCGGTGATCAATCGCGGGATCGGCGGACAGGACGCGCCGGAGGAGCTGGCCCGGCTGGTGCCCGACGTCATCGCGATCCGGCCGCAGATCGTGGTGTGGCAGGTCGGGGCCAACGGCGCGCTGCGCGGCAACGATCCGTCGGTCTTCGCGGCCCAGGTGGCCGAAGGCGTCGGCAAGCTGCACGCCGCCGGGGCGGATGTTATTCTGATGGACAACCAGCGCTCGCCGCGGGTGCTGGCCTCCCCCGAGCATGTCGCGATGGAGCAGGCGCTGGCGCGCATCGCTGAGACCAGCGGTTCCAGCCTGTTCGCCCGCAGCAAACTGATGGATACCTGGCGGGAGGAGGGCGATCCCTACGCCCTGTTCGTCGCGTCGGACGGTCTGCACCAGAACGATCTCGGCTATTCCTGCGTGGCGCAGGCGTTGGCCAGCTCCATCGTCACGGCGCTCGACAAGCCGCTCGCCGTCGCCGACATCGGCAAGCATGGGCATTTTCATCCCCTCGCCTCCCCGATCCTCGCCTCCGCTTCGATGAGCGATCCGCCGAATTCCGAACGGCACTAGAGCAACATCCGATCGAATGGAATCGTTCGAGCGGATGAGGATGCTCGCCAAAATAGAGAGCTAGAGCCTGTCCAGTGAGCGAATGCGAACGGAACATGCCAGGCGCAGTCACGTCACCGGCGCGCCCCCGTTGGCGTTCTGAGGTCGATGCCCTCGGCCGGAAGCGTTTCGTGCAGGCATTCCTGCGATCTGCGCGGATGACGCGGTCGGGTGATGTCCGGGCCGCTCACGCATCTCCGGCCTAGCTGTCTCCGGTCGTGATGGCGGCATGGCCGGATTGCGGCGCGTTGTCGCCGGTGACGCGCATGCCCTCCGGCACGCCGGCGCGACGAAGCCCCTCGGCGTAATGCTGCGTATCGCGCTCCTGGGCGAAGGGGCTGCGATCGATGAACTGGGCGACGGTGAAACCCGGCTCGATGGCCAGCAGCCGGCGCAACGCGATCGCCGCCTCCTGCTTTCGCCCCAGATGCCCGAGCGCCGAGAGATAGGGTTTCCACGCAGCCGAGAAGGCCGGGTTGATCTCGCTCACCTCGCGCCCCGCCACGACCGCCGCCTCATGGTCGCGCTTGATAAGCGCCACCAGAACGAATGCGGAGTCGAAGAAGAACGCGTGCGGATCCATCGGCGAGAGCTTCTTGTAGCGCTTGATCCGCCGTTCGGCCTCTTCCCAGTTGCCGAGATAGACGTATGCGAGGCCCGAGAACACCCAGGCCATCGCCAGGTTGGGATTCAAGCTCAACGCCCGCTCGTGCAGCACCACGGCGGCGCGTGGGCGGCGGTCGAGATAGGCGCACACATGGCCGGCAATCGTCAGCGCCTTGGCGTCCTGCGGATCGAGCGTGATCGAGCGCTCGGCGTAGAGCGAGGCCGAGTCGAGCACCGCATCGTTGGTGCTCCAGCCCTGCCCGACCATGAATACATGCCAGTAGGCATAGAGCGCATGCGCCGGCGCATAATCCGGCTCGAGCGTGATCGCGCGGGCGAGCAGGCGCCCGGCCTCCTCGAACTGGTCGCGGTCGAACCGGTCGATCAGGAACAGCGCCCGCAGCATGAGGTCGTAGCCGGTGGCCTCGGTCGCCGGCTGCGCGACGGCGCGCTTCGCCTCGATGTGCAGAATCTCGGGATCGATCTGCGACACCACCTCGGAGGCGATCTCGTCCTGCAGATCGAGGATGTCATCGGCCATCCGGTCGAACCGGCGCGCCCAGACCACATGATTTCCGGCGCGCAGATCGAGCAGCCGGAGGGTGATCCGCACACGCTGCCCCACCGGCTGGATCGTGCCGTCGAGCAGGAAATCAAGCCCGAGCGAGTCGCGGATCACCGTTTCGTCTCGGGTCTGCGCCGCGAGGCGGGCGAGCGAGGCGCTGGAGACGAGGAACATCCAGCGGAACCGCGCGAGTGCCGCGGTGATCTCATCGGCAAGTCCGGCGGCGAGCGGCGCCAGCTCGGCACGGCCGCCCATCATCTCGAGCGGCATCACGCCGACCCGCGCGCCGGAGCGCGGCGCGCCCTCACGCGGCTCGAGCGCCGGCGCCGGCAGGGCCGGGCTGGGGGGTGCGATGTCCCGCGCATTGCGGATCTCGGCGAGCAGGCGCTGGGTTTCCGGGGACGGCGCCGCGTCCAGAAGATCGGCGAGAACCGCGCGGCAGCGTTCGTAGGTCTGGATCGCCATGCCACGTTCGCCGCGCGCCGCATGCGCGCGCATCAGCGCCCGCCACGCGCCCTCATGCGCGCGGTCGATCGCGAGAAGCTGCTGCGCCGCGGGGATCGTCGCTTCGGGCTCCATCTGCTCGTGATCGCGGAGCAGCGTCTCGGCGACGGTGCGCGCATGGTCGCGCAGCCGCTCGCGCTCGACCGAGAGCCACGCATCGAAAGCCGGATCGACGCCGTCCAGATCCTCGAGCAGCTCGCCCTCGAGCAGCGAGAGCGCCGCCGTGTTGGCGATGTTGGCGCGCAACACATCGGCATGGTCGATCCAGACGGTCTCGGAGATCAGCTGAATCTGGTCGCGGCTCACGCTCAGAATCCCGGCGCCCGCCGGCTGCAGCGCTTCGAGCAGGCGATGGATCTCCTGCCGCAGTGAGGCGCGCGCCTGATCTTCCGAGCGGCGGCTCCACAGCATCTCGGCGAGGCGCGAGCGCAAGACCGCTCTCGGCGCGCCAAGAGCCACGATGGCGAGCAGCGCGCGTGTCTTCCGCCCGGAAGGAAGGACGCTTTCGCCCCTCGAAGTCCAGGCTTCCATCCGGCCGATCAGACGAAGTCTCACGACAACTTGGTTCGGCGATGTCACTGCCAACACGCTCGACGGTTTCGTGGCGCTACCCTGAAAGCGCCCAGGCAAGCTGATGCTCATGCCATACCTGACCCTTAGAGAGGATGCCTGGGCAAGCTGTTACAGCGTCTGCACTGTTAATAGGTAGTCATACAATATCAGAGTTTGTTAACACGCCGTTAATTCCGATGAAACGGTCACGAAAAAATTGCTCAAGCCAGGATTCCGCCTGTGTAGGGCCGCCTGACACAATTTCGTGTAGTGGCGCGAGGTAAACCGCTTCATCCTGTCCGGCTGCGTCCAGACGCCCGCGCGCGCGCAAGCCGCCCGCCGCGATCTCCACCACATCGCGCGCGAGATCGCGCAGCGTGCCGCCGCGCCAGGGCACCGCCAGCCCCTCGCGTGGCACCCGTTCCCGCAGCGCAGCATAATCCTGCCATGCCGCATCGCGGACCAGCGACTCCGCAGCGGCGAGCGCCGCATCGTCGTAGAGCAGCCCGGTCCAGAGCGCCGATTGCGCGAGCATCATCGCAGGGCTGCCGGCATCCGCGCCGCGCATTTCGAGAAACCGCTTCAGCCGCACATCGGTGAAGACGGTCGTCATATGGTCGGCGAAATCGCCAAGCATCGCGGCGCCGCCGCCGGCTGTGCCCGCCATATGATCGCGGAAGGATCTCCCCGCCATATCGACGTAGTGCCCGTCGCGCAGCACGAAATACATCGGCACGTCGAGCAGCCATTCGACGTAGCGCTCGAAGCCGAAGCCCGGCTCGAACATCGCGGCCGGGATGCCGGAGCGGGCATTGTCAGTGTCCGTCCAGATTTGCGCGCGGTAGGAGAGGAAGCCGTTCGGTCTGCCCTCGGTGAACGGGGAGTTGGCGAACAGCGCGGTCGCCACCGGCTGCAGCAAAAGTCCGACGCGGAGCTTGCGCACCATGTCGTCCTCCGAGCCGTAATCGAGATTGACCTGCACCGTGCAGGTGCGGAGCATCATGTCGAGGCCGAGCGTGCCGACCTCGGGCATGTAGCGGCGCATGATCGCGTAACGGCTCTTCGGCATCCACGGCATGTCGGCGCGCCGCGCGGTCGGGTGGAAGCCGAGCGGGGAGAAGCCGAGGCCGAGCGGCGCGGCCACCCGCCGGACCGCGGCGAAATGGGCGGCGAATTCCTCGCGCGTCTCGTGCAGGGTGTCGAGCGTGCCGCCCGACAATTCGAGCTGGCCGCCCGGCTCGAGCGCGATGGACGCGGCGCCCCGCGACAGCCCGATGATGGCGCCCTCGTCGAGGATCGGCTCCCAGGCGGGATCGTCCGCCTGCATCCCCTCGAGCATCGCGCGGATGCCGCCGGGCTCGTAGGGCGGCGGGGTGAAGTCAGCGTGGCGGAAACCGAATTTCTCGTGCTCGGTGCCGATGCGCCATTGCTCCCGCGGCTTGCAGCCTTCGGCGATATGGTCGGCAAGCTGGCGCACGGAGCGGATCGGGGTGGCGTCGGCCTCTCCGGGATTCGACATTCGACCTCAACTGTTGCGGAACGGCGCCTGCAGCAGCGCGAGCCCGGCGATGGCGGCGGTCTCGGCCCGCAGGATCCGCGGGCCGAGCGATATCGGAACAACAAAGGGTCGCGCCAGCAGCGCGTCAAGCTCCGCCGGCGCGAAACCGCCCTCCGGCCCGACCAGCAGCGCGTCGGCGCGCGCGGCAGCGCCGGCACGGCGTTCCGCGGCCACCGCGAGGGTTCGCGCGGCCGGCCAATCGGCCAGGGCGCGGTCGAGCGGCATCGGCGGATGTAGGATGGGAACGCTCAGCCGCTCGCTCTGCTCCGATGCCTCGACGGCGATCGTCGCGAGCCGGACGGTGTTCACCCGCGCGGCGTTGGTGCGCGCGGTGATCACCGGGCGGAGCGAGGCCGCGCCCATCTCGGTCGCCTGCCGTACCAGCAGGTCGGTCGCGTCCCGCTTCAGCAGCGCGAAGAGCAGGCAAGGGCCAGGTTCGGGCACCGGCTCGCGGGTCCGGTGCAGCACGATGAACCGCGCCTGATCGCGGCGGAGCAGCGCGATTCGCGCCGCCCACTCGCCGGCTCCTTCGTTGAACAGCAGCACCAGGTCCCCGACGCCGCGGCGCATGACGCTCCCCAGGTAATGCGCCTGCCCCGCGCTCCCCGGAATGGTGGCGCCTGCCGCCAGCGGCGCATCGACGAACAGACGGAGCGGAGCCGGCATGATTGACCTTTTCCCGGAGAGCGGGACATTACCTTTCCAGGGACGGGACCTTATCAAGGATGACCGCGCACACCGACATCGTGGCGGATGGCTGGATCGCACGCCTGCCCGTGCGGGTTCGTCCCTATGCCTTGCTCGCCCGTCTCGACCGCCCGATCGGCGCCTGGCTGCTGTTCCTGCCCGGCGCCTGGGGCATCCTGCTCGCCCGCGCAGCGCCGGGCCGGACGCTGCGGCTGCTCTTGCTGTTCGCCATCGGCAGCGTGGTGATGCGCGCCGCCGGCTGCGTGGTGAACGATGCGTGGGACCGCGACCTCGACCGCAAGGTGAGCCGCACCGCCGGCCGGCCGCTCGCCTCCGGCGCGCTCCGGATGCGCGACGCGCTCGGCTTCCTGGCGATCCTGCTGCTCGTCGGGCTGGCGGTGCTGCTGCAGCTCAATCGGTTGGCGATCGGACTCGGCGCCGCGTCGCTGCTGCTGGTCGGGCTCTACCCGCTCGCCAAGCGCGTGACGTGGTGGCCGCAGCTCGTGATGGGGTTCACCTTCGGCTACGGCGCGCTTCTCGGCACGGCGGCGGCCGCGGGGCGGGCCGGCCTCGCCGGCCTCGCCCTCTACGCCGCCGCCATCCTCTGGGACACCGGCTTCGACACGATCTACGCGCATCAGGACCGCGAGGACGACGCGCTGATCGGCGTGCGCTCGACCGCGCGGCGCTATGCCGGGCAGACCCGGCCCTTCCTCGCCGCCTTCTTCGCCGCGACCCTGGCCGCGCTGCTGCTCGCCGGCTGGGCGGCGGGACTTTCTCTCTGGTTCTATCCCGCGCTGCTGGTGCCGGCTGCGATGCTGTTCTGGCAGGTGCGGGTGATCGACATCGACGATCCGGCGCTCTGTCTCCGGCTGTTCCGCCTGCATCGCGAGATCGGCATCGCAATCGCCGCCGCCATTCTCGTCGGATGGCTGTGAACGACGCGGACGGCTTCATCCGCGCCAACACGACGTTCGCGTATCCCCCACTCGTCCCGGAAATCACCCTCCACCTCGCGACCGAGATCACGCCGATCTGGCGCGCCACCGAGACCTGGTTGCGCGAGGTGAATATCGCGCCGCCCTTCTGGGCCTTCGCCTGGCCCGGCGGCCAGGCGCTGGCGCGACACGTGCTCGACAATCCGGAGAGCGTCGCCGGCAAGCGGGTGCTGGATTTCGGCGCCGGCAGCGGCCTCGCCGCCATCGCCTGCGCGCTTGCCGGCGCGGCCGTGGTCGAGGCGGCGGAGGCCGACCCGCTCGCGGAGGCGGCGATCCGGCTGAACGCGGCGGCGAACGGCGCCGCGGTCACCGCGCTCGCCGGCGACGTGGTGGGGCGGGACTGCGCCTGGGACCTCATCCTGTGCGGCGATGTCTGCTACGAAGCGCCGATGACCCGGCATATCATGCCCTGGCTCAGCGGGCTCAGCGCCGAGGTGTGGATCGCCGATCCCGGTCGCGCCTACCTGCCGGCAGCGGGACTGACCGAATTCGCCCGCTTCATCGTGCCGACCAGCCTGGAGCTCGAGGACAGGACCGAGCGGTTGGTCGCCCTCTACCGTCTCGGCTGAGGGACGCCCCAGAGGCTAGAGCATTTTCACCTTCAGTTAAGCCGGCGCCGGCTTAACTGAAATGCTCTAACGGTTCATCATCACCGGAAACATTGCGTTCTCGAGCACGTGCCGGGTCACTCCGCCGAGGATCAGCTGGCGCAGGCGGGAGTGCGAATAGGCGCCCATCACCAGCAGGTCCGCGCCGAACTCCGCGCACCCGGCGAGCAGCCCGGCGCCGACCTCGCGATCCACCGGATGGAAAATCCCGATCTCGGCCTTGATCCCGTGCAGCGCGAGATAGTCGGCAAGATCAGCCGCCGGGGGACCGGGCCGCTGATATTCCCCCGCCGAGAGGATGCGGACGGCCTCCGCCCGCGACAGCCAAGGCAGCGCGCCCAACACGGCGGCGGAGGATTCCGCCGTACCGTTCCAGCCGATCGCGATGCGCCGGCCGATCGAGCCCGGCGCAATCCGCGGTGCGATCAGCACCGGGCGGCCGGAATCGAACAGCACGGCGTGCAAGGCCTCGGAGCCGGACAGCTCGTCCCCGGCATCGGGATGCGGCACCACGGTCAGGTCGGCGAGCCGCGCCTGCTGCGGGACGATATCGTCCTCCCGCCCGGTGACGGTGGCGAAGCCGATCGTCGCGCCTTTCTCGTTCGGGCGCGGGGCGGAGACGGTGACCTGGCGCTCGGCGACGAAGCGGTCGACCATCGCGCGGATCGCGCTGCTGCGCTCGCCGCTCTCCCTGTCGGTCGCGCTCATCATCTCCTCGATCATCGGGCCGGAAATCCCCTCGCCGGCAAGCGGCGCCACGTTGCGCGAATCGACGCGGACGTGCAGCGCGGTGACATGCGCGTCCCACATCGTGGCGACGGCGAGCGCGGTAGCGAGCGCCGCCTCCCCGGCCTCGGTCCCGGCGAGCGGCAGCAGCAATTTCCGGATCGGCGTCGACAATTTCTGTCCCTCCCACGGTGGGAGACTTCTCTAGCGCACGCCGCCCGGAACGTCAGGCGTTAGGCGCCGGTGGTCGCCTTGTTGAGGGCGCGGATTTGCGGCGCGGCGGCCGCGCTCGAGGCGCGTTCGATATCCCGATAGAGGCGGACCAGCAGATGCCCGGCCTCGGTGAGGCTGGTGCCCCCGCCCTGCGCGCCGCCCGGCGAGGTCGCCACCACGCGCTGACCGCATCCCCGGTTCAGCTCGCTGACCAGATCCCAGGCGCGCTTGTAGGACATGCCGAGCGCCCGCCCGGCCGCCGAGATCGAGCCCGTTTCCGCAATCGATTCGAGGAGCGCGATCTTGCCCGGACCGATCCTGAGCCCGGTCTCGAGATCGACGCGGATGCTGAGGCTCGCCCCGTCGCCCTGCCGTTCCGTCATGTCGCCGCCCATGCCGACGAGAGCGGTAGCCGCAGGCCGCCCGGGATGTCCAGCTTTCCCCTCCGCCGTATCCGTGCGACCATAGCCGTGA
Organism: Acetobacteraceae bacterium; assembly: GCA_965276665.1. Classification (GTDB taxonomy): domain Bacteria; phylum Pseudomonadota; class Alphaproteobacteria; order Acetobacterales; family Acetobacteraceae; genus CAWGJC01. The sequence continues at coordinate 4,204,712 of OZ255620.1, read as the reverse complement.
CAGGGAGATCAACCATGCAGCACGAGAAGCAACACTACGTGGATGGCGCCTGGGTCGAGCCGATCGAGCCCCACCTCATCGACGTCATCGATCCCTCGACCGAAGAAGCCTTCACCCAGATCGCGCTTGGCGGCGCCAAGGATGTGGACCGGGCGGTCGCCGCCGCGCAGGCCGCCTTCCCCGCCTTCTCCCGCACCACGCCGAAGGAGCGCCTCGAGCTCCTGCAGACCATCCTCGCCGAGTACGAAAAGCGCCGGCAGGACGTCGCGGAGACGATCTCGCAGGAGATGGGGGCGCCGCTCGCCTTCGCGATGGAGCGGCAGTCGATGACCGGCATCAACCATCTCAAGCGGATGATCGAGGTGCTCGGCAGCTACAAATTCGAGGAGGTGCAGGGCAGCACGCTGATCGCGCACGAGCCGGTCGGCGTGGTCGGGCTGATCACGCCCTGGAACTGGCCGATCAACCAGATCGTCTGCAAGGTGGCGCCGGCCCTGGCGGCGGGCTGCACGATGGTGTTGAAACCCTCCGAGATCGCGCCGCTCAACGCCATCATCTGGTCCGAGGTGATGCACGCGGCCGGCGTGCCGAAGGGCGTCTACAACATGGTGCAGGGCGAGGGCGGCGTCGTCGGCGAGGCAATGTCCGCGCATCCGGGCATCGACATGATGTCCTTCACCGGCTCGACCCGCGCCGGCATCCTGGTCGCCCGGGCGGCCGCGGCGACCGTCAAGCGGGTCGCGCAGGAGCTGGGCGGCAAATCGGCCAACATCCTGCTGCCCGATGTCGATTTCGGCGCCGCCGTGAGCAAGGGCGTGGCCGGCATGATGGGCAATAGCGGCCAGTCCTGCAGCGCGCCGACCCGCATGTTCGTCCCTGCCGGCCGGCATGACGAGGTGAAGGCGATTGCACGCGCGGCGGTGGAGCGCATCGCCGTGGGCGCGATGCGCGATCCCGCCACCACGATGGGCCCGGTGGTCAGCCGAGTACAGTTCGACAAGGTGCAGCGGCTGATCCAGGCCGGCATCGAGGAGGGCGCGGAGCTGGTGATCGGCGGCCCGGGCCGGCCGGAACATCTCAATCGCGGCTATTTCGTCCGTCCTACGGTGTTCGCCGGCGTGCGCAACGACATGACCATCGCGCAGGAGGAGATCTTCGGGCCGGTGCTGGCCATCCTCCCCTACAAGGACGAGGCGGAGGTGATCCGCATGGCAAACGACACGCCGTACGGCCTCGCGGCCTATGTGCAATCCGGCAGCATCGAACACGCACGCAAGGTGGCCGGGCAGATGCGCGCCGGCAACGTGCATGTGAACTACCCGGCCGGGGACAACGCCGCCCCGTTCGGCGGCTACAAGCAGTCCGGGAACGGCCGCGAGTATGGCAAGTGGGGGCTCGAGGAGTTCCTCGAGGTCAAGGCGGTGATCGGCTACCAGGCCGCCTGAGAGCCGGTTTGAGAATACGACTATGCCGGCCATCCGACGCGGCTTTCTGCGCTTCCGGTGCTCACGGCCCCATAAGGCCGCTCCGCGCCGGTTCTCGAAAGCCACGCCGGATGGCTCGGCATAGCGCATTCTCAAACGGGCTCTGAGCATCGGAGTTAGCGGCAGAAAAAAGGCCGAGAGAGCATCGCTCTCCCGGCCTTTCCCTATGGGCGAGACCGGTCCTGACTACAGAACCTCCTCGGACTCCCGCTCTGAGCCACCCTCGTCGTCGGGTTTCGGCATCGCCGGGGCGGCCGCCTCGGTGTATTCGAAGTCGAGCGCGCCGTCCTTCAGCGTCACCTTGACCGCGCCGCCCTTGGTGAGACGGCCGAACAGCAGCTCCTCGGCAAGCGGCTTCTTGATGTGCTCCTGGATCACCCGGGCGAGCGGCCGGGCGCCATAGAGCCGGTCGTAGCCCCGCTCCGCGAGCCATTCCTTCGCCGCGGAGGAGAGCTCGATCGTCACGTTGCGGTCGGCGAGCTGCGCCTCGAGCTGCATGACGAATTTCTCGACCACCCGGCCGACGATCTCCGGGGTGAGGCCTTCGAACGGAATGATCGCATCCAGCCGGTTGCGGAATTCCGGGGTGAACAGGCGCTTGATCGCCTCCTCGTCCTCGCCCGAGCGCACGTCCCGTCCGAAGCCGATCGCCTCCTTCGCGAGATCCGAGGCGCCAGCATTCGTCGTCATGATCAGGATCACGTTGCGGAAATCGACCATCTTGCCGTTGTGGTCGGTGAGCTTCCCGTGATCCATCACCTGCAGCAGGATGTTGAACAGATCCTGATGCGCCTTCTCGATCTCGTCGAGCAGCAGCACGGCGTGCGGATGCTGGTCCACCGCATCGGTGAGCAGGCCGCCCTGGTCGAAGCCCACATAGCCGGGCGGGGCGCCAATCAGCCGCGAGACGCTGTGCCGCTCCATGTATTCCGACATGTCGAAGCGGATCAGCTCGATCCCGAGGGTGGAGGCGAGCTGGCGCGCCACCTCGGTCTTGCCCACGCCGGTCGGGCCGCTGAACAGGTAGTTCCCGATCGGCTTCTCCGCCTCGCGCAGCCCGGCGCGGGACAGCTTGATCGCCGCGGCCAGCGCGTCGATCGCCTTGTCCTGGCCGAACACCATGGCGCGCAGGTCGCGCTCCAGATTGCGCAGCGTCTCCTTGTCGTCGGCCGAGACCGATTTCGGAGGAATGCGCGCGATCTTGGCGACGATCTCCTCGACATCGCGCAAGGTCACGGTCTTCCGCCGCTTGCTTTCGGGCAGCAGCATCCGCGAGGCGCCCACCTCGTCGATCACGTCGATCGCCTTGTCGGGCAACTTGCGGTCGTTGATGTATTTCGCTGAGAGCTCGACGGCGGCGCGGATCGCCTCCTCGGTATAGCGAACCTTGTGGTGGCGCTCGTAATTGGTCTTGAGCCCCCGCAGGATCTTCACCGCGTCCTCGAGCGACGGCTCGTTGACGTCGATCTTCTGGAATCGACGGACGAGCGCCCGGTCCTTCTCGAAATAGTTGCGGAATTCCTTGTAGGTGGTGCTGCCGATGCAGCGGAGCGTGCCCGAGGCGAGCGCCGGCTTGAGCAGGTTGGACGCGTCCATCGCGCCCCCGCTGGTCGCGCCGGCGCCGATGACCGTGTGGATCTCGTCGATGAACAGCACGGCGCCGGGCTGGTTCTCGAGCTCGGTCACCACCGCCTTCAGCCGCTCCTCGAAATCACCGCGATAGCGGGTGCCCGCGAGCAGCGCGCCCATGTCGAGCGCGAAGATGGTGGATTTCGCCAGCACCTCCGGCACATCGCCTTCTACGATGCGCTTGGCCAGACCCTCGGCGATCGCCGTCTTGCCGACGCCCGGCTCGCCCACGTAGAGCGGGTTGTTCTTGGTGCGGCGGCAGAGGATCTGGATCGTGCGCTCGATTTCGCTCTCGCGGCCGATCAGCGGATCGATCTTGCCGGCCGTCGCCTTCTTGTTGAGGTTCACGCAATAGGTGCTGAGCGCATCCTGGTTGCGCCGGCCCGGCTTCTCCTCCCGCTCCGGCTCGCCATTGCTCTCCTGGCTGCCCTGGGTGGGGCGGGGCGCGGCGCGGCCAGGCGCCTTGGCGATGCCGTGGCTGATGAAATTGACCGCGTCGAGCCGGGTCATGTCCTGCAGCTGCAGGAAATACACGGCATGGCTCTCGCGCTCGCTGAACAGGGCGACGAGCACATTGGCGCCGGTCACCTCGTCCTTGCCGGAACTCTGCACATGGATCGCTGCCCGTTGCACCACGCGCTGAAAGCCGGCGGTGGGCTTCGGCTCGCCCGGTCGATCGGTTGCGAGGCCCGAGAGATCCTTGTCGAGGAACTCCGTCAGGTCGTGCCGCAGCTTGTCGAGATCGACGCCACAGGCGCGCAGCACGGTGGCGGCGTCGTTGTCGTCCACCAGCCCGAGCAGCAGATGCTCCAGGGTCGCGTATTCATGGCGGCGCTCGCTCGCGAAGGAGAGGGCGCGGTGAAGCGTCTGTTCGAGATTACGTGAAAGCATTCTGCAACGCTCCTTGGCTCCGCGCGGCATATCCAGGCTTGACGTCTCTGCGACGCTTGACGTCCCTGCGGCGCGTCATCCTCCAACAGATGGTTCGCGCTGCACAACTATGCATCCCTATTCTTTCTCGATCGTGCATTGCAGCGGATGCTGATTCTGCCGGGCGAGGTCCATCACCTGTGTGACCTTGGTCTCAGCGACTTCATACGTATAGACGCCACAGACCCCGACGCCCCGACGATGGACGTGCAGCATGATCCGGGTCGCCTCCTCGCGATTCTTTTGGAAGAACCGCTCCAGCACATGCACAACGAACTCCATCGGCGTGTAATCATCGTTGAGCATCAATACCTTGTAAGACGCCGGCTTGCGGGTCTTCGGCCGTGCCCGCACCACCACGCCGGTCGTCGGATTGTCCCCATTGCCGCGCTTGTCGTTATCGCTCATTCCCAACTCATCCCGGCCCAACTCATCCCGGCCCCAACTCATCCCGACGGCCGTAAGCGCCGCATGACGGCTCAAGCCGCCTGGCCCTGCAAACCATATCGGAACGCCCGGCCCCGGGAAAAGAGCGTCGGGGCACCGGCCACCCACAAACGCAAGAACCCGGGCGCGAGGCCCGGGTTCTGCAAACGCTGCCGCAATACGGCGAGCCAGTCGGGCCTGGTCAGGCCTTGGCGAACTTCTCGACCGTCAGCGTAACGCGCGCCGCGATCGGAGCGAAGCTCTGCTCGGCCAGCTTGAGCGACGCGTCGGTCATGCGGCCGGTCTCGGCCAGCGTCTTCTCCATCGTTGCGCGGGCCAGGCCGGTCTGCAGCTCGACCGCGTCCTTGACGCTGCGCACGCTGGTCATCGCCCTGAAGGTGGCGAAGGTGTCGTTCAGCGCCGCCTGAGCATGGGCGGCCATCTGCTGCGAGAGGTCCTGCAGGCCGGCGGCGAAAATCTGGCCCGACCTCACCATCGCCTCGACATTGCCCTGGCCGAAGGAGACCATCTCCTCCGCATTGCGGATCATCTTGTCCATATTCGCCTTCACTTTTGCCTGTGTGGTCTCGAGCCCGGCCGCCGCGGCCCCGGCCGCCTGCGTCGCTACCCGCTCCGTCTGCGCGCCGATCGACTGCGTGGCCACCTGGGCGGCACGGGCGGTCTCCATGCTGAAGGCGACTTCGGCGGGCTTGATGATCTTCGACATACGCAATCTCTCCTCTCGCGTTTTCCCAGTATCGTCGTGCTGGAGCGGCCGGGCCGACGCACCCGGCGGGATCGCATCCCGCGCCCTGGCGGGCCCGCGCCCGTTCTGTGCACGCAGCGGTTACAGGCTGATAGGCGCCTCGTCAAGCATTTTTGTGCACTGCACAATGAAACCATTGCGGCATGCGAGACCGGCGTCTCGGGCAGGTTTCAGTACCGCGCCCGAGGATGATGCGTTAACCATTTCAATGTAAAAAGTCTTCACTGCCGTAACTATCGTGGACAGCGGGGTCGGGCCATGGGTAATAATGCCGGCTCGATCAGGGGTGGGGATCTCGGATGCAGTTTACCTGGCGCCGCGTTGCGAGCGGTTTCGGTGTGCTTGCCTGCCTGGCGCTGATGGCGACGGCAGCCCATGCACAGATTGGTTCTCCGCAATATAGCTCCATCGTCATCGACGCGGCCTCGGGCGCCGTGCTGTCCGCCGATAATCCGGACGATCTGCACCATCCGGCCAGCCTGACCAAGATGATGACGCTCTACATGCTGTTCGAAGCGCTCCGCGACCATCGCGTGAGCATCGACCAGCTGGTTCCCGTCTCCGAGCACGCGGCGTCGATGGAGCCGACCAAGCTCTCCGTCCCGCCCGGCGGCGAGTTGACGGTCGAGCAGGCGATCTTCGGCATCGTCACGCTGTCGGCGAACGACGCCGCCTCGGCGCTCGGCGAGCTGCTCGGCGGCGGTGACGAGGACCGCTTCGCGGAGATGATGACGCTGCGCGCCCACGCCCTCGGCATGACGCACACGACCTTCCGCAACGCATCCGGCCTGCCCGATCCCGATCAGTGGACGACGGCGCGGGACGTCGCGATCCTGAGCCGCCACCTGATCGAGGATTTCCCGAACGAGTATCACTATTTTTCGACGCCGAGCTTCGTCTTCCATGGCCGGGTGATCCTCAACCACGACACCATGCTGCGGAGCTATCCCGGCGCGGACGGGCTCAAGACCGGATGGATCCGGACCTCCGGCCATAATCTCGCGACCTCGGCGATGCGTGGCAATGTCCGGCTGGTCGGCGTGGTGCTCGGCGCCGGCTCGAATGGCGAGCGCGACATGGACATGACCGCCCAGCTCGATTCCGGCTTCCAGGGCGAGGGTGTGCCGGTGCTGGTCGCTCGTCGTGAGATCAACCCAGGCTTTGCCGGTCTGCTCGCCTCCGCCCATGCCGCGCCGATGCCGCGTGCCGCCCGGTTCCGCGCCGTCGCCGCAAGGGGCTTCCGCACGCCGGCCATTCCGCCGCCGGCGACGGTGCAGATCGCGACGATGGAGATGACCCCGCGCTTCACCCGCGAGTCGCGTGTCGTCCATGCCCCGGTCAAATTTCGCGGCCGAAATGCGGCACCCGCGCACGCGGCGACGTCCCGCGCCGTGTCGCGCGCGGCCCGCGCGGCCCGCGCGGAACACGCGACGGTTCACCCCGTGAGTTTCGTCCATCACGGCACATGCAAGCCGCACGCCAATTGTAAAGACCGTATCGCGGCACGCTGAACGTCGGCCGGCGCGCCGCCTTCCGGGCGGAGAAGCGCCCGCTTCCTTGGCGCCTGTTTGGAAAAATGGTCTGGTGGTCGGCTGGCGTGATTTCCGAGCCTCAGCGCGGAGCGGCCTTGCTGGACGTGAGCACCCGGAGCGCCGGAAAAGCGCGTCAGACGGCCGCCAGAGCGCGTTTCCAAACAGGCCCTTGGCCCGTGGAGCGCAAGCGGATCCCTTCCCGCATTGCCACACATGCGCCGCTCCGATAGTCCGGCGGCGACCAGGGAGGGCGCGCCATGCTTCGCCGGATTTCGATCGCTGCCACCTGCCTCCTGACGCTCCTCCCCGGCAGCGTAGCCCAGGCCGCGCGGGCCCGCATTCCCGTTCTGGTGCCGCTCTCCGGCTTTCTCGCGAGTGAGGGTGCGAGCCAGCGGGACGGCGCCCTGCTCGCGCTCCGCAACCCGCCGCCCGGCGTCAAACCCGAGTTCAGCGTGACCGACACCGGCACCGCGCCAGAGGCCGCGCTCACCGCGCTCGAACGCGCGCTCGGGAGTGGAGGTATCACCGCGGTGGTCGCCTCGATGCTCGGGACGCAGATGCTGGCGATGCTGCCGGCGGCCGCGAGCGCTCGTGTGCCGCTGATCACCGTCTCGGGCACCGCCGCGATCACCGCGTCGGGCAATCCGGACGTGTTCCGCTTCTTCCCGGCCGATGCCGTCGTCAAGCGCGCCCAGGTGCAGTACGCGATCGACACCGATCACATCCGCCACCCGGCGGTGATCACCCAGACCACCGCCTACGGCCAGAGTGGGCGCACTGAAATCCTGCGCGCGCTCGCGGCGGCCGGGATCAGGCCCGCCTACCAGGACGAGCTCGATGTCAGCCTGCGCGACATGCAGCCGGTGCTCCTCAAGGCGCAGCAGGGCGGCGCCGATTCGCTCCTGCTTCAGCTCCATGCCGGGCCGACCGCTCTGCTGATGAAGGCGGCGGCCTCGCTGCGGCCGAAGCTGCCGATCATCGCGGGCTCCGCTCTGGCGCAGCCCGCCACCGCCGCGCTGCTCACCCCCGGCGATCTCGCCGGCAGCTGCGCCGAGACCGGCTCCTCGCCGGTCTCCGCAGAGACGCCGGCGATGCAGCATTTCCTCGCCGCCTATCGTCAGGCCTTCGGCCGCGATCCGGATGCTTATGCGGTCGGCCAGTACGACGCGACGATGATGGTGCTGCACGCTGTCGCGGGAGGCTCCGCGGATGCCGCTGCGGTGCGCCAGGCCCTCGCCGGCACCTCCTATGCCGGCCTGGCGATGACCTACCGGTCGGACGGACGCGGCGACATGGCCCATTCGGCGATCATCATCTGCTACGATGGGCAGTCCCGCGTGCCGCGCGTGGTGAAGCACTACGATTACCCGCCCGGCGACTAAGAGCCCGTTGCATGGTGGTCTCGCTGCTTCTCGGCCTGCTCACGCTGGCCGCCGCCTATGCCCTGATCGCGCTCGGTTTCGTGCTGATCCTGAACGCGACCGGCGCGGTCAATTTTAGCCATGGCGACCTGGTGATGGTGGGGGGATTTGCAGCCGCCGCGCTCGGCGGCCGACTGCCCGTTCCGGGTCTCGTGCTGCTGCCGCTTCTGCTGCTCGCGATGGCCCTTCTCGGTGCGCTGATCGCGGCGCTCGCGGTGCTGCCCTTGCAGAGACGCGCGCCGGAGACGGTGCTGATCAGCACGATCGCGATCGGCGTCATGCTGCAGAACGCGGCGACGCTGATCTTCGGGCCGGAACCGGAGGCCGCTCCGGCGCTGCTCGATACCAGCGACATCATTCTCGGCCCTGTCCGGATCGGCACGCAGCAGGTGGCGATCCTCGGCGTGGCGGCGCTGCTCGTGCTGGCGGTGCATCTTCTGTTCGCCCATACGCAGCTCGGCCTGCGGATGCGCGCGGCCGCGTCGGACCACACAACCGCCGCCTCGCTCGGCGTGCGGGTCGACGCGATGCTCGTCGTCACCTTCGCGATCGGCACCGCGCTCGCCGGCGCGGCCGGCATGCTGCTCGCCAACAGCTTCTTCGTCAGCCCGGATTCCGGCACGGATTTCATGCTGAAAGCCTATATCGCCGTGGCGATCGGCGGCTGGGGCAGCCTGCGCGGCGCGGTCGCCGGCGCCGCGCTGATCGCCTGCTTCGAAGTGCTCTACCCGAGCCTGCCCGTGCTGTTGCCGGGGCTCGCATCCGCCGGCGCCCTGTTCTCGCAGACCGGCGCGGCCATCGCGCTCGACATCGCCCTGCTGCTGATCCTGGCGATCAGGCCGCGCGGCTTGTTCGGCGTGGCCGCCGCCCGGCCGGCATGACCGGCGGCAGAAGAGCGGTCCCGCTCGCCCTCGCCCTGCTCGGCGCCTGCCTGGCCGCTTCCGTGCTGATCGGCGGCTCCAGCTACCAACTGCATGTGCTGGAGATCGCCGGCATCTATGCCTTGGCCGCGATCGGCTATCAGCTCGTCTTCGGACATGCCGGCGCGCTGGCGCTCTCGCAGGGTGCGTTCATGGGGATCGGCGCCTATGTCTCCGCCATTCTCGACACGCGCTGGGGGCTCGGCTTCGGCGCCGCCCTGCCGTTCAGCCTGGGCGCGCCGCTGCTGCTCGCCGCTCTCACCGCAGCGCCGGTGCTGCGGCTGCAGACGCATTACTTTGCCCTCGCCACGCTGATCATCGCGCAGATCGCCCTGCTGGTCGTCACGCAATGGGAGGGGCTGACCGGCGGGGCGAACGGGATCGGCGGCATCGGCACCCTGCCGGCGCGAGAGGGCTGGCCATCCCTTGGCTTTGTCTGGGGTTTCGTGGCGCTCGGCGCCGGTGCCGCTTGGGGAACGCTCCGCGGACGGCTTGGCGGTGCGTTCGCGATGGTTCGTGGCAACGCGGCCGTCGCCCAGGCGATCGGCCTCGACCCCGCGCGGCTCCGATTCGGCGCCTTCGTCGCCGGCGCGCTGTATGCCGGGCTGGCGGGCTCGCTCTATGCGCATGTGGTGGGGGTGATCTCCCCCGATATCCTCGGCTTTCCGATCATGGTCACATGCCTGGCGATCGTGGTGATCGGCAGCCCGACGCGGGTCGCCGGCGCGATCGCCGGCGCGGTGCTGGTAGTCGAATTGCCGGAATGGGTCCGCGCGTTGCAGGGTGCGGCGCTGCTCGCCTATGGCGCGGTGCTGCTGCTGGTGGTGATCGCGGTGCCGGGCGGCCTGATCGGCGCCGTCGAGCGGCTGGCGCAGCGTTGGATCCCGCCCAGGCCGCCGCCGCCGCCCAATCCGGCTGTTCCGGCCGCATGGTCGGACGCGAGCCCCAATTCCGATCCTGTCCTTGTCGTGGACAATCTTACCCGCAGCTTCGGCGGCGTCCGCGCTCTGGCCGGCGTTTCCTTCCGCCTGCGCGCCGGCGAGATGGCCGGGCTGATCGGCCCGAACGGTTCTGGCAAGACGACATTGCTGAATGCGATCTCCGGCCTCACGCCGGCCGAATCCGGCCGGATCCACCTCGATGGGACCGATATCACCCGCCAACCGTCGCATCGCATCGCCCGGCTCGGCCTGGCGCGCAGTTTCCAGTCGGCCTTCCTGCTTCCCGAGATGACCGCGTGCGATGCCGTCGCCCTCGCCTGCCACGGCACGCTCGCGCAGGGCCGCCGGACCGCCCTCTCCTTGCTCGCGCTGCTCGGCGCCACGCCGTACGCGCATCAACGTGCCGGCGCCCTCGCCACCGGGCCGCGCCGGCGTGTCGAAATCGCCCGTGCCCTCGCTCGTCACCCGCGCCTGCTGCTGCTCGACGAACCCGCCGCCGGGCTGGACCAGGACGAACGGACCGCCCTCGCCCGTTGCCTTCGCGACCTCGCCAGCGCCGGCGTCGCGCTGCTCATCATCGAGCACGATCTCGGTTTTCTCCGCCCTCTCGTGGAACGGATCATCTGCCTTGAGGCGGGAAAACTGATCGCCGACGGCACGCCTGCCGCCATCAGCGCGGATCAGCGCGTGCTCTCGGCCTATCTGGGAGGCGGCTAACCCGATCCCGATCGACTTTGTTTCTCCGCGACCGGCCCGACGCAGCGCGGGCCGAGATGCATCGCGATCGAGGTGTGCGGCTTGTCCTCCGTCACGTCGACGAGGAAGAACGCCGTGTAGTTCTGCGTGAACGCGCTGAACGCGCGGCCGTCCGGGTCGGCGATCGTGCCGCTGTCGTTGACCCGCCGCTCCGTCTGCTCGCCATTCGCCGCCTTTACCGTGGCGGTGCCGCAGAGCGCGTATTCGTAATGCGACGCGGCGGCGATCTCGGCATCCACGCTGGCCGCACGGTGGTCCGGCGTCAGGCGGAAATGCGCGACCTGCTCGCCATTGACGAAAATGGTGGTGTCCTCCGCCACCTCGTCATTGGAAAGCGCATCGATCAGCGTGAGATGCACCGTCCCGCCCGCAGCCTCGGCCACCGCGATGAGTGCGAGGAAGGCGCCTGCCGCAGCCGCGAGACGCGGCAGGAACATCATGCGGCTCAGTCTTCTGTGTCGGCGACTTCCTGCTTCGGACCGCTATCGAGGCCCTTCGCCGCCGGATCGCGGTCCACCAGCTCGATCACCGCCATGCTGGCCGCATCGCCGTAGCGGATGCCGGCTTTCAACACCCGCGTGTAGCCGCCGGGCCGCGTGCGATAGCGCTCGGCCAAAGCGCCGAACAGCTTGCCGACGACCACATCGTCACGCAGCTCGGCATAGGCCTGCCGGCGGGCATGCAGCCCGCCGCGCTTGCCGAGGGTGATCAGCTTCTCGGCCACCGGCCGCAGCTCCTTGGCCTTCGGCAGAGTTGTGGTGATCTGCTCGTGCTTGATCAGCGCCGCCGCCATGTTGCGGAACATGGCGATGCGGTGGGTGGATGTGACGCCGAGCTTGCGGCCGGCAACTCCGTGACGCATGGGTCGCTTCCTTCGTCAGAACGGCTCGTCGAGCCGCTTCGCCAGATCCTCGATGTTCTCCGGCGGCCAGCCGGGGACGCTCATGCCGAGCGACAATCCCATCGAGGTCAGCACTTCCTTGATCTCGTTCAGCGACTTGCGGCCGAAATTCGGCGTCCGCAGCATCTCCTGCTCCGTCTTCTGCACGAGGTCGCCGATATAGACGATGTTGTCGTTCTTCAGGCAGTTCGCGCTGCGCACCGAGAGCTCGAGCTCGTCCACCTTGCGGAGCAGGTTGCGGTTGAACGGCAGATCGTCCTGCGGCTCCTCCGCCCGGACCTGCTGCGGCTCGTCGAAATTGATGAAGAGCTGCAGCTGGTCCTGCAGGATGCGAGCGGCGAGCGCCACCGCATCCTCGGGGGACACCGCGCCATTGGTCTCCACGGTCAGCAGCAGTTTGTCGTAATCGGTCACCTGGCCCACACGGGTCGGCTCGACGCGATAGGAGACGCGCCTTACCGGCGCGTAGATCGCATCGACCGGGATCAGGCCGATCGGCGAATCCTCCTGCCGATTCGCCGCCGCCGCCACATAGCCGCGGCCGATATCGACGGTGAGCTCCATGCCGAGCTTCACGCCGTCATCGAGCGTGCAGATCACGAGATCGGGGTTCATGATCTCGATGTCGTGCCCGGCCTGGATCTGCCCGGCCTTCACCTCGCCCGGCCCGGTCGCGGTCAGCACCATGCGCTTCGGCCCCTCGCCATGCATGCGAAGCGCCAGCTGCTTGATGTTGAGCACGATGTCGGTCACGTCCTCGCGGACGCCGGCGATGCTGCTGAACTCATGCAGCACGCCGTCGATCTGCACCGCCGTCACCGCGGCGCCCTGCAGGGAGGAGAGCAGGATGCGGCGGATGGCGTTGCCGAGCGTCATGCCGAAGCCGCGCTCGAGCGGCTCGGCGATCAGCGTCGCGACCCGAGAACGGTCGGCACCGGACTCGAGATTGAGCTTTTCCGGCTTGATCAGCGATTGCCAGTTCTTCTGAATTACCGCGTCCTGGCGCATGCCAAGTCGCAGGGCGGAGGGGGCGCGTACCGCGCTTCCGATTTCGGACATGGGGTTCCCTTCACACCCGCCGCCGCTTGCGCGGACGGCAGCCATTATGTGGGATCGGGGTCATGTCGCGGATCGCCGTGATGGCGAAGCCAACGGCCTGCAAGGCGCGCAACGCGCTCTCGCGGCCCGAGCCCGGTCCGCTGACCTCGATTTCGAGCGTTTCCATTCCATGCTCGCGGGCCTTCTTGCCGGCATCCTCGGCCGCGACCTGGGCGGCGTAGGGCGTCGATTTCCGGCTGCCCTTGAAACCCTGGCTGCCGGAGGACGACCAGGCGATGGTGTTGCCTTGCGCGTCGGTGATGGTGATCATCGTGTTGTTGAACGTCGCCGCGACATGCGCCACGCCGGAGGTGATGTTCTTCCGCTCCTTGCGGCGCGGGCGCGTGGTGGTGGCGGGCTTCGCCATGGTCATGACCCCATTGGTTCAGCGCCGCGCCCGACGCTGCGGACGCGGCAAAGTTCAGTGCGGACGCCGTTTGATTCGGACGCCGTTCGGCTCAGGTGGCATTCGGCGGCGGGAGCCGCCTACTTCGTCACCTTCTTCTTGCCGGCGATGGCGACCGCCTTGCCCTTGCGCGTGCGCGCATTGGTATGGGTGCGCTGCCCGCGGACCGGCAGGCCGCGACGATGCCGCAAGCCGCGATAGCAGCCGAGATCCATCAGCCGCTTGATGTTGATCGCGACCTCGCGCCGAAGATCGCCCTCGACGCGATACTCGCGGTCGATCAGCTCACGGATGCGGAGCACCTCGTCATCGGTGAGCTGGTTGACCCGACGATCATCCGGGAGGGCGAGCCTGGTGCAGATATCCTGCGCCTTTGCCGGACCAATGCCATAGATGTAACGAAGGCTGATCGAGACCCGCTTGTTGGTCGGGATATTCACGCCGGCTATACGCGCCACGCCTGCTTCTCCTGGTCGACCCGCCCCGCGGCGAGCCCTGATCGGCCGTGATCGGCCCGATACAATGAAATTCCGGCGACACCCGAAGAGTCGCCAAGGGCGCGCACTATAGCGACGGAACCGCGGCAGTCAACGCGCCGTGATCAACATTTCGCGAGGTCAAGCGGACGCCCCCTGATGCGCGGCAAGTCCGACGAGCAGCGCCTCAATCTGCTGCGTGACCTCGTCGATCTCCGCCATGCCGTCGACCGTGTGAAACCGGCCCTGGGCGGCGTAGTGCGGCAGGATCGGCGCCGTCTGCCGGTGATAGGCGGCCAGCCGGGCTCCCACCGTCTCGCGGCTGTCATCGGCACGGCGGATGAACTCCCGGCTGCCGCACGCATCGCACACCCCTGCGACGGCGGGGGAGCGGAACTGATCGTGATAGCTGGCGCCGCATTTGGCGCAGCTGTAGCGGCCGGCGATGCGGTCGGTCAGCGCCGCATCGTCGACCTTGAGCTCGATTACCGCATCGAGACGCATTCCTTTCTCGCGCAGCATCGTGTCGAGCGCGACGGCCTGCGGCACGGTCCGTGGAAACCCGTCGAGAATGAAGCCCCGCCGTGCATCCGGCCGGTCCACCCGGGCCGCCAGCATACGGATGATCACGTCGTCGGAGACGAGATGGCCCGCCTCCATGATCGCACGCGCCTGACGGCCGATCTCGGTGCCGGCCGCGACCTCGCTGCGCAGCATGTCCCCGGTCGCGATCTGCACGACGCCTTGGCGCTGCTCCAGTCGTTTCGCCTGAGTTCCCTTGCCCGCCCCGGGCGGCCCGAGAAGGATCAGATTCACCTGCTCCGCCCTCGCACCCGGCTCTTGCGGATGAGCCCCTCATATTGATGCGCCAGCAGATGCGATTGCACCTGCGTCACCGTGTCCATCGTCACCGACACCACGATCATCAGGCTGGTGCCGCCGAAATAGAACGGCACGCCGTAATGGCTGATGAGGATCTCGGGCAGCAGGCAGACGATCGCGACATAGAGAGCGCCCACCGTGGTCAGCCGCGTCAGCACGGTGTCGAAGTAATCCGCCGTCGCCGAGCCCGGGCGGATGCCCGGGATGAAGCCGCCATATTTCTTGAGATTGTCCGCCGTTTCCTGCGGGTTGAACACCACGGCGGTGTAGAAATAGGAGAAGAAGATGATCATCGCGGCGTAGAGCGCCATGTAGAGCGGCTGCCCGTGCGCCAGCGCGCCGGAGATGGTGCTGAGCCAGCCCGGGCCGGAATTCCGCGCGAAGCCGGAGATCGTCGCCGGGATCAGCAGGATCGAGCTCGCGAAGATCGGCGGGATGACGCCCGCCGTGTTCAGCTTGAGCGGCATATGGGTGGAGTCGCCGCCGAACATACGGTTGCCGACCTGGCGCTTCGGGTACTGTACCGGGATCCGCCGCTGCGCCCGCTCCATGAACACGATGAACCCGATCACCGCCACCGCGATCACCAGAAAGGCGACGATGAATATCGGCGACAGCGCGCCCGTGTGCCCGAGCTCGAGAAGGTTCGCCATCGCATGCGGCAGGTTCGCCACGATGCCGGCGAAGATGATCAGGCTGGTTCCGTTGCCCACCCCCCGGGCGGTGATCTGCTCGCCGAGCCACATCAGGAACATGGTGCCGCCGACAAGGGTCACCACGCAGGAGAAGCGGAAGAACATGCCCGGATCGATCACCGCGGCCAGCCCAGCCTGGGTGCGCATGCTCTCGAGCCCGACGGCGATGCCGTAGGACTGGAACAGCGCGATCACCACGGTGAGATACCGGGTATACTGGTTCATCTTCTTCCGCCCCGCCTCGCCCTCCTTCTTGAGGGTCTCGAGGGACGGGATCGCCGCGGCCATCAGCTGCACGATGATGCTGGCGCTGATGTAGGGCATGATGTTCAGCGCGAAGACCGTCATCCGGCCGAGCGCGCCGCCGGTGAACATGTCGAACATGCCGAGAATGCCGCCGCCATTCTGCTGCAGCATCTGCCCCATCACCGTCGCATCGACGCCGGGAACCGGGATGTAGGTCCCGACGCGGAACACGATCAGCGCGCCGAGGGTGAACCAGATGCGCTTCTTGAGCTCGGTCGCCTTCGAAAAGACCCCGAGATTCAGATTAGCCGCGAGCTGTTCGGCCGCTGAGGCCATGCGCCTGTCCTCGTCGAAGGGTCTGCCGCACCCGGCCTTCGGCCGAATACCGATCAGACATTGCCGTTGTCACGCTGTGCGGGCAAGCACGTTGGAAGGAGAAGGCCGGGGGCGCTGCCCCTGGACCCCGCTGGGGCCATCGGCCCCAGACCTTCGATGGACGCTTCGCGCGCGTCGCAATGTCCATTCGGGGGCGGCTCAGGCTCTGAACATGGCCCCGGATGTTGATTGCGCTGCGCGCGAAGCGGCGTCGCGGGGATCTGGGGCCTCCAGGCCCAGCGGGGTCCAGGGGCAGAGCCCTTGGCCTGACTGAACTCTACGCCTCGACCGGCGCCGCTTCCTTGCGCGTCACCGTCACCGAGCCTCCGGCCTTTTCCACCGCCTGCACGGCGGCGGCCGAGGCGCCGGAAACGGTGACGTTCACCGCCCGAGTGATCTCGCCATTCGCGAGCAGCCGCACACCCGCGATCTTGCCGCCGCGCACCAGGCCGGCAACGCGGAGCGCGTCCTCGTCGATCGTACTGGTCGCGTCGAGCTTTCCGGCCTCGACCGCGCGCGCGAGCGCCCCGATATTCACCGGCGCGTATTCCTTGCGGAAGATGTTGACGAAGCCACGCTTCGGCAGACGGCGGTAGATCGGGAGCTGCCCGCCCTCGAACCCGTTGAGCGCCACGCCCTCACGCGCCTTCTGACCCTTCACGCCCTTGCCCGAGGTCTTGCCCTTGCCGGAGCCGATGCCCCGGCCGAGCCGCTTCGATTTCAGACGCGAACCCGGATTGTCGCGCAATTCGTTGAGCTTCATCACCCTGTTCCTCTCGTCCCGACCACCCGTCTCCGGATGCGGTCAGGACAGCTCCTTCACCGCGACCAGATGCGCGACCTTGCGGATCATGCCGCGCACCGCCGGCGTGTCCTCGAGATCCCGCATCTTGTGCATCTTGTTGAGGCCGAGGCCGATCAGCGTCTCCCGCTGGCCGGGCTTGCGCCCGATCGGCGAACCGGTCTGCGTGACCTGCACGCGCTTGCGCGATTCAGGCATCGGTCGCGCCCTCCGTGGCCGCCGGACCCGCTTCGCGCTTGCCGAGAATATCCGACACTTTCTTGCCGCGGCGGGACGCCACCGAGCGCGGGCTGGCGCAGCCCTGCAGCGCGGCGAAGGTCGCCTTGACCATGTTGTGCGGGTTGCGGCTGCCGAGCGACTTCGCGACCACGTCGCCGATCCCGAGCGTCTCGAACACCGCGCGCATCGGGCCGCCGGCGATGATGCCGGTGCCCGGCGAAGCGGCGCGCAGCACCACCTGACCGGCCCCGAACCGCCCCTCGACGTCATGATGCAGGGTCCGGCCTTCCTTCATCGGCACGCGGATCATCGAGCGCTTCGCCCGGTCGGTCGCCTTGCGGATCGCCTCCGGCACCTCGCGCGCCTTGCCGGCGCCGTAGCCGACGCGGCCCTTCTGGTCACCCACCACCACCAGGGCGGCGAAGGCGAACCGCCGGCCACCCTTCACCACCTTGGCCACGCGGTTGATCGTGACCAGCTTATCCATCAGGTCGTCGCCGCCGTCGCGATCCCGGTCGCGCCCGCGGCCTTCCCTCGGTTCCCGTGCCATCTCGACGTGCTCCTAGAAGGACAGGCCGCCCTCGCGGGCGGCTTCGGCAAGCGCCTTGACGCGGCCATGGTAAAGATAGGACCCGCGGTCGAACACCACCGCCGTCACCCCGGCTTCCTTCGCCCGCTCGGCGATCAGCTTGCCGACCGCGCTCGCCGCCGCCTTGTCGGCGCCGGTCTTCATCTCGCCGCGCAGATCCTGCTCGATGCTCGACGCCGCCGCCAGCGTGCGGCCGGCGGCATCGTCGATCACCTGCGCATAGATATGTCGGCCCGAGCGGAACACCGAAAGCCGCGGCCGGCCTTCCGCCCGGCGCCGCAGCTGGAAGCGCAGCCGGTCCCGCCGGCGCTCCCGCAATGCACGATTGTCGCTCATTACTTCTTCTTGCCTTCCTTGCGGCGGATCGTCTCGGTGTCGTAGCGCACGCCCTTGCCCTTATAGGGCTCGGGCGGACGATAGCCGCGGATTTCCGCCGCCACCTGGCCGACCTGGCGCTTGTCCGTGCCCTCGATGGTCACCGCCGTCGGGCGCGGCGTGGTGATCTTGATGCCCGCCGGGATCGGATAGACCACGTCGTGCGAGAAGCCGAGATTGAGCACCAGGTTCTGCCCCTGCACCGCCGCGCGATAGCCGGTGCCGGTGATCTCCATCGTGCGGGTGAAGCCGGTGGAGACGCCGCGCACCATGTTCGCGACCAGCGCGCGCGTGGTGCCCCACATCATCCGCGCCCGGCGCTCATTGCCCCTCGGCGTGACGGTCAGCGTGTTGCCCTCGACGGCCGCTTCGACCGCATCCGACAGCTCGAGCGACATCTCGCCGAGCTTGCCCTTGGCGGTGAGAATGCGGCCGGCGACCGCCACCTGCACGCCGGCAGGAAGTTCGACCGGATATTTGCCTACGCGTGACATGCTTCGCGCTCCGTCAGAACACGCGGCACAGGACCTCGCCGCCGACATTGGCGGCGCGGGCCTCGGCATCGCTCATCACCCCACGCGGGGTGGACAGGATGGAGATGCCGAGGCCGGCATAGACCCGCGGCAGCTCCTTGATCTTGGAATACACGCGCCGCCCCGGCTTCGAGATCCGGGTGATCTCCTTGATGACCGGCTCGCCCTCGTTGTATTTCAGCTCGATGCGCAGCCGCGCGATGCCGGGCCGCAATTCCTCGGCCGAGAAGCCGCGGATGAAGCCCTCGCGCCGCAGCACGTCGAGCACGTTGGCACGCAGCTTGGACGCAGGCGACAGGCAGATCGCATGCTTCGAACGCTGCGCGTTGCGGATGCGGGTGAGCATGTCACCCAGCGGATCGGACAATGACATCGGTCTCGTCCCTTACCAGCTCGCCTTGACCATGCCCGGAATCTGCCCGTTGCTCGCGAGGTCGCGCAGCATCATGCGGGAGAGCTGGAACTTGCGGTAATTGCCCCGCGACCGGCCGGTCAGGGCGCAGCGCAGCCGCACCCGGTTCGCCGCGCCATTGCGCGGCAGCTCGGCGAGCTTCATCGATGCGTCGAACCGGTCCTCGACCGGCAGCGTCCGGTCCATCATGATGTCCTTGAGTGTCTTCCGCTTCGCCCGGTCCCGCGCCGTCATGCGGATGCGGTTCTTGTTGCGGTTGACGGCAGATGTTTTGGCCATACCTTGCTTACCCTCCGGAACCGGCCCGGGCGTGCCCGGCGGTGTTCCAACAATCCACGATGCGCAGTCTATGCGTGCCTTGATGCGTCTCTAGGCCGCGAACGGCAGGTCGAAGCGCTTCAGCAGGGCCTTGGCCTCCGCGTCAGTCTTCGCCGTCGTCACGAAGATGATGTCCATGCCGCGGATCGCGTCGACCCGGTCGTAGACGATTTCCGGGAAGATGATCTGCTCCTTGAGCCCCATCGCGAAATTGCCGCGGCCGTCGAAGCCCTTATTGGCCGGAATGCCGCGGAAATCACGGACGCGCGGCAGCGCGATCGTCACCAGACGGTCGAGGAACTCGTACATCCGCGCACGGCGCAGCGTCACCTTGCAGCCGATCGGCAGGCCCTCGCGGATCTTGAACGCCGCGATCGCCTTCTTGGCCACCGTCTTCACCGGCTTCTGCCCGGCGATCAGCGCGAGCTCGGAGACCGCCGCATCGAGCTTCTTCTGGTCGCCGGCGGCTTCGCCGACGCCCATGTTGATGACGATCTTCTCGAGCTTCGGCACCTGCATGGGATTGGTGTACCCGAACTCCTTCTGGAGCGCGGGGCGCACCTCTTCCATGTAGCGCCGCAGCATGCGCGTCATCTCGCGGGAGGCAGCGCCATTCGCCGCCGGTTCCGCCGCTTCGGTCTCGCTCATCTGCCTAGCCCTCGATCGCCTCGCCCGTCGCCTTGGCGACGCGCACCTTCGTTCCGTTGTCCAGCACGCGGAAGCCCACACGCGTCGGCCGATCGGATTTCGGGTCGATCAGCTTGACGTTGGACAGATGGATCGACGCTTCCTGCTCGACGATGCCGCCGGGCTGACCCATGCCGCGCGGCTTGGTGTGCCGCTTGGCCAAACGCACGCCCTGCACGATCGCCCGGTTGCTCGCGGGAAACACCCGCAGCACCTCGCCGCGGCGCCCCTTCTGCACCCCGGTGATCACCACCACCGTGTCGCCCTTGCGGATCCGCGCGGCCATCACAGCACCTCCGGCGCGAGCGAGATGATCTTCATGAACCGGCGCGCGCGCAGCTCACGCACCACCGGGCCGAAGATGCGGGTACCGATCGGCTCGTTCTGCTTGTTGATCAGCACGGCCGCGTTGCGGTCGAAGCGGATCGCGCTGCCATCCGGCCGGCGCACCGGGAACGCGGTGCGCACGATCACCGCCTGGTGCACGTCGCCCTTCTTCACCTTGCCGCGCGGGATCGCCTCCTTGATGGAGACGACGATGACGTCACCCACCGAAGCGGTCTTGCGCTTCGAGCCGCCCAGCACCTTGATGCACTGCACGCGCCGGGCGCCCGAATTATCGGCGACGTCGAGATTGGATTCGACCTGGATCATCGGAGCACTCCGTCAGGCCTGCGCGGTTTCGGCTTCGGCGCCGGCGAGCGCCGCGCCGTTGCGCTCGACCACCTGCCAGGTCTTGCGCTTGCTGATCGGCCGGCACTCCTCGATCCGCACGGCGTCGCCCACCTTGCAGGCGTTGGCCTCGTCATGCGCGGCATACTTCTTCGAGCGCCGGATGAACTTCTTGTAGAGCGGGTGCATCACGCGACGATCGACCGAGACCGTGACGGTCTTGTCCATCTTGTCGCTCACCACTCGCCCGGTCAGGACGCGCCTCGGCATCGCCCTCTCTCCTTACGCTTTGGCGGCGCTGGCGCGCCGCTTCTCATTTACAATCGTCTTGATCCGCGCGATGTCGCGGCGGATCGCGCTGAACCGCGCGACGCCTTCCTGCTGCCCGGTCGCCCGCTGGAAGCGCAGGTTGAACTGCTCTTTGCGGAGATCGAGCAGCATGGTGCCGAGCTCGTCATCGGTCTTCGCGCGGATATCGGCCGCCTTGGTCATCTCACGCCTCTCCGATGCGGGTGACGAACTTGGTGCGGATCGGCAGCTTCGCCGCACCCAGCGTCAGCGCCTCGCGCGCCAGGTCGCCGGGCACGCCGTCGATCTCGAACATGATCCGCCCCGGCTTCACCCGGCAGACCCAGAATTCCGGGCTGCCCTTGCCCGAACCCATCCGCACTTCGGCCGGCTTGGTCGACACCGGCACATCCGGGAAGATACGGATCCAGACGCGGCCCGAGCGCTTCATCGCGCGGGTGATCGCACGGCGCGCCGCCTCGATCTGCCGCGCCGTCACTCGCTCGGGCTCGAGCGCCTTGAGGCCATACGCGCCGAAATTCAGCGCCGTGCCGCCCTTCGCCAGGCCATGGATGCGGCCCTTATGGGCCTTGCGGAACTTGCTACGCTTCGGGGAAAGCATGTCGTCTCTGGTCCTCGTCTCGCCGGCTCAGCGCTGCGGCGCCTGCTCGGCGGCGCGGCGGTCCTGCGCCGTCGGATCCTGGGCGAGGATTTCGCCCTTGAAGATCCAAACCTTCACGCCGCAGGTGCCATAGGTGGTCTTCGCCGTGGCGATCCCGAAATCAATGTCGGCGCGCAGCGTATGCAGCGGCACCCGGCCTTCGCGATACCACTCGACACGGGCGATCTCCGCGCCGCCAAGCCGGCCGCCGCAATTGATGCGGATGCCCTGGGCGCCAAGCCGCATCGCCGACTGCACCGCGCGCTTCATCGCGCGGCGGAAGGCGACGCGCCGCTCGAGCTGCTGCGCGATGTTCTCTGCCACCAGCATCGCGTCGATCTCCGGCTTGCGGATCTCGACAATGTTGAGCGCGACATCGGTCTTCGCCATCGTGGCGAGGCCCTTGCGCAACGCCTCGATATCCTGGCCCTTCTTGCCGATCACTACACCCGGGCGCGCCGCGTAGATGGTCACGCGCGGCTTCTTCGCCGGACGCTCGATCACCACGCGAGAGACGCCGGCGCCGGCGAGCTTGCCGCGCAGATGCGCCCGCAGCCGCAGATCGTCATGCAGCAGTTTCGCGTAATCGCGGCCGGCGAACCAGCGGCTGTCCCACGTCCGGTTGATGCCGAGCCGCAGTCCGATCGGATTGACCTTGTGACCCATGGTCTACGCCACTCCTTCCGCCGTCGCCGGCGCGGTTTCCGTCTGCGCCGGCGCGGGAACCGCCGCTGACGATTCGGGCCTCGCCTGGGGTGCCGGAGCGGCCGCGCGGCGACGCGGCGGCCGGGCTTCCTCTTCCGCCGCCACTTCCTGCTCGGCGACGACGATCTTCAGATGGCTGAACCATTTCTCGACCCGCGCGGCACGGCCGCGGCCGCGCGCGTGGAAGCGGCGCATCACCACCGAACGTCCGACCTCGGCGCGCGAGACGACCAGCCGGTCGACATCGAGCTGGTGGTTGTTCTCGGCATTCGCGATCGCGCTCTCCAGCGCCTTGCGGACTTGCTGCGCGATGCGGCGCTTGCTGAAGGTAAGCGTCGCCACCGCATCCGAGGCCGGCCGGTTGCGGATCAGCCCGGCAACCAGGTTCAGCTTGCGCGGCGAGACCCGCAGGTTGCTGACGATCGCCTGCGCCTCGGTCTCGGCAATCCCACGCGCGTATTTCGGCTTGCTCATGTCAGCCCCGCTTCGCCTTCTTGTCGGCCGAGTGGCCGGTGAAGGTACGCGTCGGCGAGAACTCGCCGAACTTGTGGCCCACCATGTTCTCGTTGACCTGCACCGGCAGGAATTTGTGACCGTTATAGACGCCGAAGGTCAGACCCACGAATTGCGGGAGGATGGTCGAGCGGCGCGACCAGATCTTGATGATCTCGTTGCGGCCCGACGCGCGGGAGGCCTCGGCCTTGTTGAGCAGGTACCCGTCCACGAACGGGCCCTTCCAGACGGAGCGCGCCATGGATCAGCCCTTCCCCTTGTTGCGGCGCCGGATGATCAGGCTGTCGGTCCGCTTGTTGCCGCGTGTCTTGTAGCCCTTGGTCGGCTTGCCCCACGGCGTCACCGGATGCCGACCGCCCGAGCTGCGGCCCTCGCCGCCGCCGAGCGGGTGGTCGACGGGATTCATCGACACGCCGCGGTTGTGCGGGCGTCGTCCGAGCCAGCGCGACCGGCCGGCCTTGCCGAGATGCTGGTTCATATTGTCGGGATTCGAGACCGCGCCCACTGTCGCCATGCATTCGGCGCGAACGACGCGAAGCTCGCCCGACATCAGCTTGATCTGCGCGTAGCCGGCATCCTTGCCGACGAGCTGCGCATAGGTGCCCGCCGCCCGCGCGATCTTGCCGCCGGCGCCCTGCTTCATCTCGACATTGTGGATAATCGTGCCGACCGGGATCGCCGCCAGCGGCATCGCGTTGCCCGGCTTGATATCGACCCGCGCGCCCGCCACCACCGTGTCGCCCGCGCGCAATCGCTGCGGGGCCAGGATGTAGGCGAATTCGCCGTCCTGATACTTCACCATCGCGATGAAGGCGGTGCGGTTCGGATCGTATTCCAGCCTCTCCACAATCGCCGGGATGTCCTGCTTGCGGCGCTTGAAATCGACGTAGCGATAGGTCTGCTTATGGCCGCCGCCACGAAAGCGCGTGGTGATATGGCCGTGATTGTTACGGCCACCGCTGCCCTTCTTGCCCTCGGTCAGACCCTTGACCGGCTTGCCCTTCCACAGCTCGCCGCGGCTCACCAGAACGGTGCCGCGCAAGCTCGCCGTGACGGGGTTGAAACTCCGGAGTGCCATTCTGCCTGTCCCCGCCTCAGCTCAGCGGTGCCGTGAGGTCGATCGACTGGCCCTCGGCGAGGGTGACGAACGCCTTCTTCATGTCCGAACGCCGCCCGGGATGTCCACGGAACCGCTTGGTCTTCCCCTTCTGCACAAGCGTGTTCACGCCAATCACGGTGACGCCGAACAAACCCTCGACGGCCGCCTTGATCTCGGGCTTCGTCGCCTCGATCGCGACCCGGAACACGAACTGATGCCGCTCGGAGAGCATCGTCGCCTTCTCGGTCACCACCGGACTCTGCACGATGCCGTACATCGCCTCACGCGAAAGCTGCTTCTGCCGCTTCGGCCCGCTTGCGGGCGTGGTCGCCGCCGTCTCGCTCATGCCAGGCGCTCCTTCAACCCTTCGACCCCGGCGGCGGTGATCACCAGCATGTCGTGGTTGAGAATGTCGTAGACATTCGCCCCCACCGTCGGCAGCACATCGACATGCGGGATGTTGCGGCTTGCCCGCGCGAAACCCTCATCCACCGCGCGGTCGACGATCAGCGCCGACCGCCAGCCGAGCGCCTTCAGCTTCGCCGCGAGAGCGCCCGTCTTCACCGCACCAATGGTGTTCTCGAGGACCACGAGCTTGCCGTCCGCCTGCTTCTGCGACAGCGCGGAGATCAGGCCGAGCCGCCGGACCTTCTTGTTCAGCCGATAGTCGTGATCGCGCACCACCGGGCCATGCGCTACGCCGCCGGTGCGGAACTGCACCGAACGCAGGCTGCCCTGGCGGGCATTGCCGGTGCCCTTCTGCTTGTAGGGCTTCTTGGTGGTGCCCGAGATCTCGCTCACGCCCTTGGTCTTGTGCGTGCCGGCGCGGCGCTTGGACATTTGCCAATGCACGACCCGCGCCATGATGTCGGCGCGCGGAGAGGCGGCGAAAATCTCATCCGGCAGCTCGGCCATGCCGGAGGTGCCATTCTCGAGCGTTCTGATTTCGACCTGCATCGTTGATCCCTCAGGCCGCGGCCGGATAGGGCGCATCCGCCGGACGCGCGCGCTTCACCGCATCGCGCACCCGCACGAAACCACCAGCCGAACCGGGCACCGCGCCTTTCAGCATCAGCAATCCCTTCTCGGCATCAATCGCGGCCACCACGAGATTGAGCGTGGTCACGCGCTCCTGCCCGAGATGACCGGCCATTTTCTTGTTCTTGAATGTCTTGCCCGGATCCTGACGGTTGCCCGTCGAACCATGGCTGCGATGGCTGATCGACACGCCGTGGCTCGCCTCGAGGCCGGAGAAGTTCCACCGCTTCATCGCGCCGGCGAAGCCTTTGCCCTTGCTGGTCGCGGTCACATCCACATGCTGGCCGATTACGAAATGCGCGGCGTTCAGCACCGCGCCCGCCTCCAGCACCGCATCCGCGGCGACGCGGAACTCGGCGAGCCGCATCTTCGGCTCGACCTTCGCCGCTGCGTAATGCCCCTTATTGGGCTTCGACACGTTCTTCACCTTCGCCCGCCCCCAACCGAGCTGGACCGCCGTGTAGCCGTCCTTCTCCTCGGTGCGGGCGGAGACCACCTGCACCCCGTCGAGATGCAGCACGGTCACCGGAACATGCGTGCCGTCCTCGCGGAACAGCCGCGTCATGCCGAGCTTGCGCGCCAGCAATCCGGTGCGCATCGTTCCCTCTTTCTTCGCCATCTCTTTCGCGGCCATGGTCAGATCTTGATCTCGACGTCCACGCCGGCCGCGAGGTCGAGCTTCATCAGCGCGTCCACGGTCTGCGGCGTGGGCTCGACGATGTCGAGCAACCGGCGATGCGTGCGGATCTCGAACTGCTCGCGGCTCTTCTTGTCCACATGCGGCGAGCGGTTCACCGTGAAGCGCTCGATATGCGTCGGCAGCGGGATCGGCCCGCGAACCCGTGCACCCGTTCGCTTCGCCGTGTTGACGATCTCCTTCGTGCTGTTGTCCAGCACGCGGTGATCATACGCCTTCAGGCGGATGCGGATGTTCTGGTTGTCCATTGCAGGTCTTCCGGGTTCGCTCTGGCTGCCGCCTTAGGCCGTGATGCTGGCGACGACGCCGGCGCCGACCGTCCGGCCACCCTCGCGGATGGCGAAACGCAGCCCCTCGTCCATGGCGATCGGCGCGATCAGCTCGACATCCATCGACACGTTGTCGCCCGGCATCACCATCTCGGTGCCTTCCGGCAGTGTCACCACGCCCGTCACGTCCGTCGTGCGGAAGTAGAATTGCGGCCGGTAATTGGTGAAGAACGGCGTGTGACGACCGCCTTCCTCCTTGGTCAGCACGTAGGCCTCGGCCTTGAACTTGGTATGCGGCGTGATCGAGCCGGGCTTGGCGAGAACCTGGCCGCGCTCGACCTCCTCGCGCTTCGTACCCCGCAGCAGCGCGCCGATATTGTCACCGGCTTCGCCGCGGTCGAGCAGCTTGCGGAACATCTCGACGCCGGTCACGGTGGTCTTCTGAGTCGCGCGCAGGCCCACGATCTCGACCTCGTCGCCCACATTCACCACGCCGCGCTCGATGCGCCCGGTGACCACGGTGCCGCGGCCCGAGATCGAGAACACGTCCTCGATCGGCATCAGGAACGCGCGGTCCATCGGCCGCTCCGGCTGCGGGATGTAGCGGTCGACCTCGGCCATCAGCGCGTTGATCGCCTTCTCGCCGAGTTCGGGATCGCGGTCCTCGAGCGCGCAGAGCGCCGAGCCCTTGACGATCGGAATGTCGTCGCCGGGAAACTGGTAGGAGGAGAGCAGCTCGCGCACCTCCATCTCCACGAGCTCGAGCAGCTCAGGGTCGTCCACCATGTCCACCTTGTTGAGGAACACGACCAGCGCCGGCACGCCGACCTGGCGCGCGAGCAGGATGTGCTCGCGCGTTTGCGGCATCGGGCCATCGGCGGCGGAGACCACCAGGATCGCGCCGTCCATCTGCGCGGCGCCGGTGATCATGTTCTTCACGTAGTCGGCATGGCCGGGGCAATCGACATGCGCGTAGTGGCGGTTCGCCGTCTCGTACTCGACATGCGCGGTCGAGATGGTGATGCCGCGGGCCCGCTCTTCCGGCGCCTTGTCGATCTGGTCATACGCCGTGAAGGTGGCGCCGCCGCTCTGGGCCAGAACCTTGGTGATCGCCGCGGTCAGCGATGTCTTGCCGTGGTCAACATGGCCGATCGTGCCAATGTTGCAATGCGGCTTGTTCCGCTCGAATTTTGCCTTCGCCATGACTCTGTCTCCGTCGCCCGCTTCTGTCTCGGGATGGATTGCTTACCAGCGGTAGTGGCTGAACGCCTTGTTGGCCTCGGCCATCCGGTGCGTGTCCTCGCGCTTCTTCACCGCCGAGCCGCGATTGTTCACCGCGTCCAGCAGCTCGTTGGAGAGCCGATCCTCCATCGTGTGCTCGCCGCGCTTACGAGCGGCGTCGATGATCCAGCGGATCGCCAGCGCCTGGCGGCGTTCCGTGCGAACCTCGACGGGCACCTGATAGGTGGCACCGCCAACGCGACGCGACCGCACCTCGACCGCCGGCTTCACGTTGTCGAGCGCCTCGTGGAACATCCGCACCGGATCGGCGGCCGAGCCGCCACGGCGCTTCATCACGTCGAGCGCACCATAGACGATTCCCTCGGCGGCGGATTTCTTGCCGTCGTACATCAGCGCGTTCATGAAACGCGTGATGACGATGTCGCCGAACTTGGCGTCCGGCAGGATTTCGCGCTTGACCGCGCGACGGCGACGACTCATTCGCCCTCTCCTTACTTCGGCCGCTTCGCGCCGTAGAGCGACCGCCGCTGGCGGCGCTTGGCGATGCCTTGAGTGTCGAGCACGCCGCGCAGAATGTGGTAGCGCACGCCAGGCAGATCCTTCACGCGGCCGCCGCGGATCAGCACCACGCTGTGCTCCTGCAGGTTATGGCCCTCGCCGGGGATGTAGCTCACCACCTCATAGCCGTTCGTGAGGCGCACCTTGGCGACCTTGCGGAGCGCGGAGTTCGGCTTCTTCGGGGTCACCGTATAGACGCGCGTGCAGACGCCGCGCTTCTGCGGACAATTCTGCAGCGCCGGCACCTTGTTCCGCGCGCTGCGGGGTTCGCGACCCTTGGCGATGAGCTGGTTGATGGTCGGCATGCAGTCCGTTCCGTCCTTCCGAATGCCGTGCGAGACTCGCATGGCCCTGTCCGCCTCGTCCTCCGCCATCCACGGACAACACCCGTGATGGCCGCGCAATCGGCCATACGGGTCCAACCTGCATGCGGGCTGAGCCGCCACAACCCAGACGGGTCGGGGACGGAGCGCCGCACGCTCTGGTGCCTGCAAACGGCGGCCACCCGCACAATTACGGGGTAGGCCGAGGGCGCGAAACCTATGCCCGGCATCCGGCCGAGTCAAGCGGCGCGCGCACCGATTCGCACTGGTTCCCGCCTCCAGTTATCCCCGAAGAAAAAAGCCGGCATCGCCAAAGCGATGCCGGCTTTCTCAGGGTGGCGGGGGGTTTACTCGGCGGCTTCACGCCCCTCCGGCAGGGCCGGAGTAGGCTCCGACGCGCTCTGGCGAATGTTCCGCTCGTCCCGGGCGGCGGCGACCTGCCGCAGCTTGTTCATCACGCTGCCCGTGCCCGCCGGGATCAGCCGCCCGACGATCACGTTCTCCTTCAGCCCATTCAGCGTATCGACCTTGCCGGCCGTCGCCGCCTCGGTCAGCACCCGCGTCGTCTCCTGGAAGGAGGCGGCGCTGATGAAGCTGTGGGTCTGCAGGCTGGCCTTGGTGATGCCCTGCAGCACCGGCATCGCGGTCGCCGGCCGTTCCTCGGCCTTGAGACGCTTCGCGTTCTCCGCCTCGAACTCCATGCGGTCGACCTGCTCGCCCGTCAGATAGGTGGTTTCCCCGGGTTCGAGGATCTCCACCTTCTGCAGCATCTGCCGGACGATGACCTCGATGTGCTTATCGTTGATCTTCACGCCTTGCAGCCGGTACACGTCCTGGATCTCGTTCACGAGGTAATCGGACAGCGCCTCCACCCCGAGCACCTTCAGGATGTCGTGCGGCACGCGCGGCCCGTCCACCAGCGGGTCGCCGCGGCGGACGAAATCGCCCTCCTGCACCGAGACGTGCTTGCCCTTCTGGATCAGATATTCGGTCTCCTCGCCGGTCTCGTCGTTCTTCACGATGATGCGACGCTTGTTCTTGTAGTCGCGGCCGAACTCCACGCGTCCCTCGGTCTCGGCGATGACCGCGTGGTCCTTGGGGCGCCGCGCCTCGAACAGCTCCGCCACCCGCGGCAGGCCGCCGGTGATGTCGCGCGTCTTGCTGCCCTCGCGCGGAATGCGCGCGAGAACGTCGCCCGCATGCACCGTCGCACCCGGCTCGATCGAAAGGATCGAATCGGGCGCCAGGAAGTAGCGGGCATCGGCGCCGTTCGGCAGCTTCACCACCTCGCCCCGCTCGTCCTTCACCTGCAGGCGCGGCCGCAGATCGACGCTCTTCGCCGTCTGCTTGTAGTCGACCACCACCTTCGAGGTCAGGCCGGTCACCTCGTCCATCCGCTCGACGAGCGTGACGCCGTCGAGCAGGTCGAGATACTCCACCGTGCCGGCACGCTCGGTGATGATCGGCAAGGTGTAGGGGTCCCATTCCGCCAGCTTCTGCGCCCGGGTGACCACCTGCCCCTCGTCGGAGAGCAGCCGGGCGCCGTAGGGCACGCGGAAGCGGGCCCGCTCGCGCTGCTTGTCGTCGAGCAGCACGATCTCGCAGTTGCGCGACATCACGACCGGCACGTTCTGGCTGTTCTGCACGACGTTGCGGTTCTTGATCGAGATCACGCCGTCATGGCTGGCTTCCACGCTCGACTGCTCGGCGCCACGCTGCGCCGCGCCGCCGATGTGGAAGGTGCGCATGGTGAGCTGCGTGCCCGGCTCGCCGATCGACTGCGCGGCGATCACGCCCACCGCCTCGCCGATATTGACCGGCGTCCCGCGCGCGAGATCGCGCCCGTAGCAATGCGCGCATACCCCGACGCGGCTGTCGCAGGTCAGCACGGAGCGGATCTTCATCACCTCCACGCCGGCCCTCTCCACCCGATCGGCATGCTCCTCCTCGATCAGCGTGTTGCTCGGCACGATCACGCTGCCATTCGCCGGGTCGAGCACGTCCTCGGCCGTGGTGCGGCCGAGAATCCGCTCGGACAGGCTGGCCACCACCTCGCCGCCATCCATCACCGCGCGCACGGTCAGGCCGCGATCAGTGCCGCAATCGATCTCGACGATGATGCAATCCTGCGCAACATCGACGAGACGACGCGTCAGATAGCCCGAATTCGCGGTCTTCAACGCAGTGTCGGCCAGGCCCTTCCGCGCGCCATGGGTGGAGTTGAAATACTCCAGCACGGACAGGCCTTCCTTGAAGTTGGCGATGATCGGCTGCTCGATGATCTCGCCCGACGGCTTGGCCATCAGCCCGCGCATGCCGGCGAGCTGGCGCATCTGCGCCGGCGAGCCGCGCGCGCCGGAATGGCTCATCATCCACACGCTGTTGGTGGGCGTGCCGATTTCCTGCCGACTGATCTCCTTCATCATCGCGCCGGCCACCTCGTCGGTGCAGCGCGACCAGGCATCCACCACCTTGTTGTAGCGCTCGCCGGCGGTGATCAGCCCGTCCTGATATTGCTGCTCGAACTCCTTCACCTCGGACTGCGTCTGCGCGATCAGCGCCTGCTTCTCGCCCGGGATGATGAGGTCGTCCTTGCCGAAGGAGAGCCCCGCCTTGGCCGCCTGGCCGAAGCCGATGCCCATCAGCCGGTCGGCGAAGATCACGCATTCCTTCTGCCCGCAATGCCGGTACACCGCATCGATCACGTCGGAGACGTTCTTCTTCGTCAGCTGCTTGTTGATCAGCGCGAACGGCACCTGCGGGTGCTTCGGCAGGATCTGCGCGATCATCATCCGGCCGGGCGTGGTCGGCACCCGACGCTGCACGATCACGCCCTCGGCGTTCATCTCGGTGATGCGCGCACGGATCTTGTCGTGCAGATGAATGCGCTTGGCCGCGAGCGCCGCCTCGATCTCGCCGATCGTGCCGAAAGCCGGCGCCTTCTCGTCGTCGGTCGCGCGGAATTCCGGCGTCTCCAGGCTGATGTAGTACAGCCCGAGCACGATGTCCTGGCTCGGCACGATGATCGGCTTGCCGTTGGCCGGGCTGAGGATGTTGTTGGTCGACATCATCAGCACCCGCGCCTCGAGCTGCGCCTCGAGGCTCAGCGGCACGTGCACGGCCATCTGGTCGCCGTCGAAATCCGCGTTGAAGGCGGTGCAGACCAGCGGATGCAGCTGGATCGCCTTGCCCTCGATCAGCACCGGCTCGAAGGCCTGGATGCCCAGGCGATGCAGGGTCGGCGCCCGGTTCAGCATGACCGGATGCTCACGGATCACCTCTTCCAGGATGTCCCACACCTCGGGACGCTCCTTCTCCACCATCCGCTTCGCCGCCTTGATGGTGGTGGCGTGGCCGTATTTCTCGAGCTTCGAGTAGATGAACGGCTTGAACAGCTCGAGCGCCATCTTCTTCGGCAGCCCGCACTGATGCAGCTTGAGCTCCGGGCCGACGACGATGACCGAGCGGCCCGAATAATCCACGCGCTTGCCGAGCAGGTTCTGGCGGAACCGGCCCTGCTTGCCCTTCAGCATGTCGGAGAGCGACTTCAGCGGCCGCTTGTTGGCCCCGGTGATCGCCCGGCCGCGCCTTCCATTGTCGAACAGCGCGTCCACGCTTTCCTGCAGCATGCGCTTCTCGTTGCGCACGATGATGTCGGGCGCGCGCAGCTCGATCAGCCGTTTCAGCCGGTTGTTCCGGTTGATCACGCGGCGGTACAGGTCGTTCAGGTCGGAGGTCGCGAACCGGCCGCCATCGAGCGGCACCAGCGGGCGCAGCTCGGGCGGGATCACCGGCACCACGTCGAGGATCATCCACTCCGGATGCGCGCCGCTCTCGCCGAACGCCTCGACGAGCTTCAGCCGCTTCACCAGCTTCTTGCGCTTCGCCTCACTCGTCGTCTCCTTGAGATCGACGCGCAGCTTCGTCTTTTCGGCATCGAGGTCGATGCCGTGCAGCACGACCTTAATCGCCTCGGCGCCGATGCTGGCGCGGAACGCATCCTCACCGAACTCGTCCTGCTTGGCGTAGAGCTGGTCCTCGGTGAGGAGCTGGTGGAGCTTGAGGTCGGTCAGACCCGGCTCGAGAACCACGTAGCTCTCGAAATACAGGATCTTCTCAAGCTCCTTCAGCGTGAGATCGACCATCAGGCCGATCCGGCTCGGGAGGGATTTCAGGAACCAGATATGGGCGACCGGCGAGGCGAGCTCGATATGCCCCATCCGCTCGCGCCGCACCTTGGCCAGCGTGACCTCGACGCCGCATTTCTCGCAGATGATGCCGCGGAACTTCATCCGCTTGTACTTGCCGCACAGGCACTCATAGTCCTTGATCGGCCCGAAGATGCGGGCGCAGAACAGCCCGTCCCGCTCCGGCTTGAAGGTGCGGTAGTTAATCGTCTCGGGCTTCTTGATCTCGCCGTACGACCAGGAACGGATCTGCTCCGGCGACGCCATCTGGATGCGGATCTGGTCGAAGGTCATCGCCTGGCCGGCCTGACCCAGAATCTTCATCAGTTCGTTCATGCGGTTCTCACCCATTCGAGTGGACCGTGGCGGCGGCCGGTTGCCCGGCCGCCGCCCGGAAGGGTTTCGGCGTGTGTCTCAGCTGGCCTTCTGGTCGAGATCGACGTTGAGGCCGAGCGATTTCAGCTCCTTGACCAGAACGTTGAAGCTCTCCGGAATGCCGGCCTCGAAATTGTCCTGCTCGCGGACGATCGCCTCGTAGACCTTGGTGCGGCCCGACACGTCATCGGACTTCACCGTCAGCATTTCCTGCAAAGTGTAGGCGGCGCCGTAAGCTTCGAGCGCCCAGACCTCCATCTCGCCGAAGCGCTGGCCGCCGAACTGCGCCTTGCCGCCCAACGGCTGCTGGGTGACGAGGCTATACGGCCCGATCGAACGCGCGTGGATCTTGTCATCGACCAGATGGTGGAGCTTGAGCATGTAGATGTAGCCCACCGTGACACGCCGCTCGAAATGCTCGCCGGTCCGACCGTCGGTCAGCGTGACCTGGCCCGACGTATCGAGCCCGGCCTTGGTGAGCATGCCCTCGATGTCCGACATGCGGGCGCCGTCGAACACCGGCGTCGCGATCGGCACGCCCTTGCGGAGATTGTCGCAGAGCTCCATCAGCTGCTCCTTCGACATCGGCTCGATCTGCTCGGCGAACTCGCGCTCGCCGTACACGTCGCGCAGCTTCTCGAGCAGCGTTCCGCGCTCCGCCTCGCTGCGGCGATACTCCTCGACCAGATCGCCGATCTGGGCGCCGAGCGTGGCGCAGGCCCAGCCGAGATGCGTCTCCAGAATCTGGCCGACATTCATCCGGCTCGGCACGCCAAGCGGGTTGAGCACGAGATCCACCGGCTGGCCGTTATCGAGGAACGGCATGTCCTCGACCGGAACCACCCGCGACACCACGCCCTTGTTGCCGTGGCGGCCGGCCATCTTGTCGCCCGGCTGCAGCTTGCGCTTCACCGCGACGAAGACCTTGACCATCTTCATCACGCCGGGCGGCAGCTCATCGCCCCGCTGCAGCTTCTCGACCTTGCTGTCGAACCGCGCCTGCAGGCGCCCGACAGCCGCGTCGAATTCCCGCTTCAGCGTCTCGATCTCCGCCATCACGGCATCGTCCTGCACCGCGATATGGCGCCAGGCGCCACGCGGATGCTCGGCGAGCACCGCCTCGTCGATCGTCGTGCCGGCCTTGATGCCCTTGAAGCCGCTGCCAGCCTTGTGGCCGAGCAGCCTCTCGCGCAGCCGGTTGAGGAAACTCCGCTCCTGGATCGCCCGCTCGTCATCGCGGTCCTTCGCCAGCCGCTCGATCTCCGCACGCTCGATCGCCATCGCGCGCTCGTCCTTGTCCACGCCGCGCCGGCTGAACACCCGCACGTCGACGATCGTACCGGTGACGCCCGGCGGCAGCTTGAGCGAGGTGTCGCGCACGTCCGAGGCCTTCTCGCCGAAGATCGCGCGGAGCAGCTTCTCCTCCGGCGTCATCGGGCTCTCGCCCTTCGGCGTGACCTTGCCGACCAGGATGTCGCCCGGGTTCACCTCGGCGCCGACATAGACGATGCCGGCCTCGTCGAGATTTTTGAGCGCCTCCTCGCCGACATTCGGGATGTCGCGGGTGATCTCCTCCTGGCCGAGCTTGGTGTCGCGCGCCATCACCTCGAATTCCTCGATATGGATCGAGGTGAACACGTCGTCGCGCGCGATGCGCTCGCTGATCAGGATGCTGTCTTCGAAGTTGTAGCCGTTCCACGGCATGAAGGCGCAGAGCACGTTGCGGCCGAGCGCCAGCTCGCCGAGCTCGGTGGACGGGCCGTCGGCGATGATGTCGCCTTCCGACACGCGATCGCCCACGCGCACCAGCGGCCGCTGGTTCATGCAGGTCGACTGGTTGGACCGCATGTATTTGCGCAGGCGGTAGATGTCGACGCCGCGCGTGCTGCCATCCTCACTGGTCGCGCGCACCACGATGCGGGCGCCGTCGATCTGGTCGATGATGCCGGGGCGGCGCGCCACGATGGTGGCGCCCGAATCGCGGGCGACGGCGGACTCCATGCCGGTGCCGACCAGCGGCGCATCGGCGCGGATCAGCGGCACCGCCTGACGCTGCATGTTGCTCCCCATCAGCGCGCGGTTGGCGTCGTCGTTCTCGAGGAACGGGATCAGCGCCGCCGCCACCGAGACGAGCTGCCGCGGCGAGACGTCGATCGCCGTCACGTCGGTCGGCGGCACCAGCCGGAAATCGCCCTGCCGGCGCACCGAGACCAGATCGGATTTCAGCTTGCCGTCGGACGCGATGTCGGCATCCGCTTGCGCGACGACCAGCCGCTCCTCCTCCATCGCGGAGAGGTATTTGTACTCGCCCTGCACGACACCGTCGCGCACCAGGCGATAAGGCGTCTCGATGAAGCCGTATTTGTTCACCTTCGCATAGGTGGCGAGCGAGTTGATCAGACCGATATTCGGCCCCTCCGGGGTCTCGATCGGGCAGATTCGGCCGTAATGCGTCGGGTGCACGTCGCGCACCTCGAAGCCGGCGCGCTCGCGGGTCAGGCCGCCCGGCCCAAGCGCCGAAAGGCGGCGCTTATGCGTCACCTCGGAGAGCGGATTGGTCTGGTCCATGAACTGGGAGAGCTGTGACGAGCCGAAGAACTCCCGCACCGCGGCCGCCGCCGGCTTGGCGTTGATCAGGTCGTGCGGCATCACCGTGTCGATATCGACCGAGCCCATGCGCTCGCGAATCGCCCGCTCCATGCGCAGCAGGCCGACGCGGTACTGGTTCTCCATCAGCTCGCCCACCGAGCGCACCCGGCGATTGCCGAGATTGTCGATGTCGTCGATCGTGCCGCGCCCGTCCTTGAGCTCGCAGAGGATCTTCACCGTGCGCAGAATGTCACTCTTGCGGAGCACGCGCACCGTGTCATCCGCCTCGACGCCGAGACGCATGTTCATCTTCACTCGGCCGACGGCCGAGAGATCGTAGCGGTCGGCGTCGAAGAACAGGCCGCGGAACAACGATTCCGCCGTGTCGGGCGTCGGCGGCTCGCCCGGGCGCATCACCCGATAGATGTCGATCAGCGCGTCGTCCCGGTTGGTGTTCTTGTCGACCGAGAGCGTGTTGCGGATCCACGGCCCGCTCGCCTGGTCGACCGCAAGCGTCGGCAGCCGGTCGACCCCAGCCTCCTCCAGCGCCGCGAGACGGGCTTCCGCCAGCTCCTCGCCGGCCTCGGCGAAGATCTCGCCGGTCTCCTCGTTCACCATGTCGACGGCGACGAAGCGGCCGAGCAGATCGGCGCGGCCGACCAGCACGGTCTTCGTGGTCTCGGCGACCCGGCGGGCCGCGCGCGAGGTGAGCTTCGCACCGGCCTCGACCACCGTCTCGCCGGTATCCGCATCGACCAGAGACTCGGCCAGAGTGATGCCGCGGAACGCCTCGGGATCGAACGGACGGGCCCACCCCTTCGGCGTGCGGGTGAACACCACCTGCTCGTAGAAATAGGACAGGATTTCCTCGGCATCCATGCCGCGGATCTCGCCCGCATCCATCTCCGCACCCTGCGCCTCACGGGCGAGACGCAGATCCTGCGACGGCCGGCCCTCGAGCGCATAGAGCAGCGTGGTGACCGGCAGCTTCCGCTTGCGGTCGATGCGGACGTAGACGAGGTCCTTGCTGTCGAACTCGAAATCGAGCCAGGAGCCGCGATACGGGATGACCCGTGCTGCGAACAGATACTTCCCGCTCGAATGCGTCTTGCCCTTGTCGTGATCGAAGAACACGCCGGGCGAGCGGTGCATCTGACTGACGATGACGCGCTCGGTGCCATTGATGATGAAGGTGCCGTTATCCGTCATCAGGGGCATGTCGCCCATGTAGACGGGCTGCTCCTTGATGTCGCGGATCGAGCGGGCGCCGGTATCCTCGTCGACGTCCCAGACGATGAGGCGCAGCACCACCTTCAGCGGCGCGGCGAAGGTCATGCCGCGCTGGATGCATTCCTCGACGTCGTATTTCGGCTCCTCGAGCTCGTAGTCGACGAATTCCAGCCGGCCACGGCCAGCGAAGTCATCGATCGGGAAAACCGACTTGAACACTTCCTGCAAGCCGGTCTGCGTGCGGCTGTCCGGCGCGACATTCATCTGCAGGAAGGCCTCGTAGCTGGCGCGCTGCACATCGATCAGGTTCGGCATCGGGGTGACTTCGGGAATCCGCCCAAAGCTGTGCCGGACCCGCTTCTGCGCCGTGAACGACTTGCCCGCGAACGAATTTTCGTTAATTGCGTTCATCGCCCATCCTTACGTCAATTTGCCGGCCATCGGCCGCATACCACCAGGAGACCGCATCACGAGCCCGTCGCCGCAACCGGAAGCGGGGCGGGAATCATGGCTGATTCCCGCCCGCGCCATCCGACAAACCGCCTGTTCCGACGGAAATACGGAGCTACTTGACTTCGACAGCCGCGCCCGCCTCTTCAAGTTGCTTCTTGATCTTCTCAGCCTCGTCCTTGTTCACCCCTTCCTTCACGGCCTTCGGGGCGGCCTCCACCAGGTCCTTGGCCTCCTTGAGGCCAAGCCCGGTGATGGTGCGGACTTCCTTAATCACGTTGATCTTCTTCTCGCCCGCCTTGGCGAGCACCACGGTGAACTCGGTCTGCTCCTCCACCGGAGCGGCGGCCGCCGCGGCGGCCGGAGCCGCCGCCATCGCGACCGGTGCTGCGGCCGAGACGCCCCACTTCTCTTCAAGCAGCTTGGAGAGCTCGGCAGCCTCGAGCACGGTCAGCGTGGACAGCTCGTCCACCAGTTTCGAAAGATCGGCCATATTCGTGTGTCCCCTAACTTAGCGTCTGGTCGGTTCCATGCAAGCCCGGCGAGGGCCGGGCGGTTCACAAGTCTCTGTTGTTCGCCGCGCTTACGCGGCTTCGGCCGCCTCGTCCTTTGCGGCATAGGCCCCGAAGACCCGTGCGAGCTGCCCGGCCGGCGCCTGCAGCACGCCCGCCACCTTGGTTGCCGGGGCCTGAATGAGGCCCAGCAGCCTGGCGCGCAGCGCGTCGAGCGACGGCAGCTCGGCGAGCGCCTGCACCCCGGACGCATCGAGCGTCTGGGTGCCGAGCGCGCCGCCGATGACGACGAACTTCTCGTTGGTCTTGGCGAACTCGACGGTTGCCTTCGCCGCGGCCACCGGGTCCTGCGACCACGCGAGCGCGGTCGGGCCTTTCAGCAGCGGTTTGATGCCGTCGAATCGGGTCCCATCCAGGGCGAGGGTGGCCAGCCGGTTCTTCGCCACTTTGAAGCTCACCCCTGCCGCGCGCATCCGGCGCCGCAGATCGGTCGCTTCCGCCACGGTCAGCCCCTGATTGTGGGTGACCACGACGAGCGACGTATCGGCGAACACCGAGGCGAGCGAAGCGACGAACTCCCGTTTCTCAGAACGGTCCAATCCCGTCATCCTCGAAAGGTCCGGACGCGGCAGGCCGCGCCAGGACCGGGTTGCCCATGGCCGCCAGAGCGCGCGCGGAAGCGCCCACCCGGACGGTCGGTTCGCCTGTCCTCCTCAAGCCGGAACCGCCAGACGCCGCAAACCATGCGCGCCGGGCACCCCGTCTCCCACCCGCGAACCCGAAGGTTCTTTACATCCAGAGGGATACGTGTGGTCTTGGACAGGTTCGGAAGGGTCGCCCCTCCTGCCCACCGGCCCTCGCGGGCCGGCGTATCTGATGCGCCTAGGCGCCAATGCTGGACACATCCACCCGGATGCCCGGCCCCATGGTCGAGCTCAGCGACATCCCTTGCAGGTAAGTGCCCTTCGCCCCGGTCGGACGCGCCTTCTGCACGGCATCCACCAAAGCGCGAATATTCTCGAGCAGCTTCTGCTCGTCGAAGCTCGCCTTGCCGATCCCGGCATGGATGATGCCGGCCTTCTCGGCGCGGAACTCCACCTGCCCGGCCTTGGCGGCCTGCACCGCGCCGCGCACGTCCATCGTGACGGTGCCGAGCCGCGGATTCGGCATCAGGCCGCGCGGACCGAGGATCTTCCCGAGCCGCCCGACCAGCGCCATCATGTCCGGCGTTGCGATGCAGCGGTCGAACTGGATGTCGCCGCCCTGCACCTTCTCCGCCAGATCCTCGGCGCCCACCACGTCGGCGCCTGCGGCGCTCGCCTCCTCGGCTTTCGGGCCGCGGGCGAACACGCCGACGCGCAGCGTCTTGCCGGTGCCGTTCGGCAAGCTGATGAGGCCGCGCACCATCTGGTCGGCATGACGCGGATCGATGCCGAGATTCATCGATAGCTCGACCGTCTCGTCGAATTTCGCCCGCGCGTTGGAGCGCACCAGCGTCACCGCCTCGGCCAGCGGATAGGCGCGGTGCCGATCGAACGCGGAGTAGCCGGCCGCGAGCCGCTTGTCATGCGCCATCGCCTCAGCCCTCCACCACGGTCAGACCCATCGAGCGAGCCGAGCCGGTGAGCATCCTTACCGCGGCCTCGACATCGCCCGCGTTCATGTCCTGCATCTTCTGCGCCGCGATCTCGCGCAGCTGCGCCACCGTCACCTGGCCGATCGGCGAACCCTTGCCGACCGTCGGCGAGCCCTTGTCGACCTTCGCCGCCTTTAGGAGGAAATAGGTGTTCGGCGCTGATTTCGTGACAAAGGTGAAGGTGCGATCGGCATAGGCGGTGATCACCACCGGCACCGGCATGCCGGGCTCCATGCCCTGCGTCGCCGCGTTGAAATCCTTGCAGAACTGCATGATGTTGAGGCCGCGCTGACCGAGCGCCGGGCCTACTGGCGGGGAAGGATTGGCCTTCCCGGCGGGGATCTGCAGTTTGACGTAGCCGACGATCTTCTTCGCCATCCCTGGTCTCCTCCCAAGGACCGCGGTGCATGCGACCAACCCAGCGACCATGCGCCGAGCCGATCTCCCGCGTTCCAGATGAGCGGCGGCGTTTATCGGATGCGTTTCGACGAGTCCAGGAGTTTCTTTGCCGGCAAAGGCCTGAGACGCCTCTTCTTCCCCTATGATCTCGCGATGGCCTACGTCCAGACGCTCGCCGGCACCCGCCATGTCTTCTCCGACCTGAAGACGCTGCTGGCCAAGGCGAGCCCGTTCCGGTCCGGCGATGCGCTGGCCGGCCTTGCGGCGGAGAGCGCCGCCGAGCGGGCGGCGGCGCAGCTGGCGCTTGCCGACCTGCCGCTCGCGGCGCTGCTTGCAGACCCGGTGGTACCGGGCGAGCTGGACGAGGTGACGCGGCTCATTCTCGAGCGCCACCAGCCGGCGGCGTTCGCGCCGGTCGCGAGCCTGACCGTCGGGGAATTCCGCGACTGGCTGCTCGGCACCGCGGAGGCGGACTCGCTGGCCGCGCTGGCCCCCGGTCTGACGCCCGAAATGGCGGCAGCCGTGAGCAAGATCATGCGGTTGCAGGACCTTGTTGCGGTGGCATCGAAATGTCGGGTGGTGACGCGCTTCCGCACCACGATCGGGCTGCCGGGCCGGCTTTCCGTCCGGCTGCAGCCCAACCATCCGACCGACGATCCGCGCGGGATCGCGGCGTCGACCCTCGACGGGCTGCTGCTCGGGGCCGGGGATGCGGTGATCGGGATCAATCCCGCGAGCGACAATCCCGGCCGGATGGTCACCCTGCTCGCCATGCTCGACGAGATCCGGACCCGCTATGCGATCCCGACGCAGAGCTGCGTGCTGGCGCATGTCACGACATCGCTGCGGGCGATGGCGCAGGGAGCGCCGGTCGATCTTGTCTTCCAGTCGATCGCCGGCACCGAGGCGGCCAACCGCAGCTTCGGGGTCTCGCTCGCTTTGCTCCGGGAGGCGGAGGACGCGGCGCGCTCGCTCGGCCGCGCGCCGGCGGAGGCCAATCTGATGTATTTCGAGACCGGCCAAGGCAGCGCGCTCTCGGCCGGGGTGCATCACGGGGTCGACCAGCAGACGATCGAGGCGCGGGCCTATGCCGTTGCGCGGGAGTTCCGGCCGCTGCTGGTCAACAGCGTGGTCGGCTTCATCGGGCCGGAATACCTGGCGGATGGAAAGCAGATCACCCGCGCCGGGCTCGAGGACCATTTCTGCGGCAAGCTGCTCGGCCTGCCGATGGGGGTGGACGTCTGCTACACCAATCATGCCGAGGCGGATCAGGACGACATGGACACGCTGCTCACCCTGCTGGGCGTCGCCGGCGTCACCTATGTGATGGGCGTGCCGGGGGCGGATGACGTGATGCTCTCCTACCAAAGCACGTCCTTTCACGATGCGCTCTATCTGCGCGGCGCGCTCGGGCTTCGGCCGGCGCCGGAATTCGAGGCGTGGCTGGACGCGAAGGGGCTTCCCGGCCCCGTGCCCGACCGCATTCCGGCCACGCTGGCGCCCGGGCTGATCGGGCTTGGCTGAGCGGGAAGATGGCCCCGGAGATCGCCCGGGATCGACCGGGACGCCGCCGGCTCGACTGAGCGATCTCAGGCGTTTCACCCCGGCGCGCGTGGCGCTCGGGCGGGTCGGCAACGGGCTGCCGACCGCGGCGCATCTCGCCTTTCAGGCGGCGCATGCGGCGGCGCGGGACGCGGTGCATGCGGCTTTCGATCTTGAATCGGCGGCGGCCACCCTGCAGACGGCCGGGCTCGAGACGCGGATCGCGCAGAGTCGCTGCCCGGACCGTGCCCGCTATCTGCTCCGCCCCGATCTCGGCCGCGATCTCGATCCTGCCTCCGACGCGGCGCTCCGTTCGGCGCCTTGCCCCGGTGCCCTGGTCTTCCTCCTCTGCGACGGCCTCTCCGCGCTCGCCGTGCAGCGCCACGCCGCCCCGCTGATTGCAGCCTGCATGCCGGTTCTGCGGGCGGCGGGTGTCGCGATCGGGCCGGCGGTGCTGGCGCGCCAGGGCCGGGTCGCGCTCGGCGACGCGGTGGGCGAGGCGCTCGGCGCCGCCGCCATCACCGTGCTGATCGGCGAGCGGCCCGGCCTCAGCGCGAGCGACAGCCTGGGCGTCTATCTCACCTGGGCGCCAGGGCGCGGCCGGACGGATGCGGAGCGCAACTGCATCTCCAACATTCACGGCGCCGGGCTCGGGATCAGGGAAGCGGCGGCGAAACTCGTCTGGCTGGTATGCGAGATGCACCACCTCCGGCTGAGCGGGGTGGCGCTGAAGGAGGCAAGTCCGGATCGGTTGATTGAGTAAGGCCAGGGCTCTGCCCCTGGACCCCGCCAAGGGCAGTCGCCCTTGGAACCCAATTTGGCGCTTTGCGCCTTCTAAGCCTCAATCTTCGGACATGGGAGACTCCGAGTGTGCTCCGACATTTAAATGCGCTTCGCGCGAAGCGCCGTAGAGGGGCCTGGGGCCTCCGGCCCCAGCGGGGTCCAGGGGCGGAGCCCCTGGCCTTCCTTCATTTCCTTCTACACCACGAGCTCAATCAAGAACGGCCCGCTCCGCCGGTTGGCGCCCGCGAACAGGTCGTTGAAACCCTCCATCGTGTCCGCCCTGGCGCCCTCGACACCCATGCCGCCGGCGAGGCGCACCCAGTCGAGGTCGGGGTTGCCGAGATCCATCATGTCGAGCGCGGTGCGGCCGGGATTGGCGCCGACATTGGCGAGCTCGCCGAGCAGGATCGCGTATTTCCGGTTGGCAATGATGACCGTGGTGACGTCGAGTTTCTCGCGCGCCTGCGTCCACAGCGATTGTAGCGTGTACATCGCCGAGCCATCCGCCTCGAGCGACACCACCCGCCGGCCGGGCGCGCCGATCGCCGCCCCCGTCGCCAGCGGAAGCCCGTCGCCGATGGCCCCCCCGGTCACCTGGATCCAATCATGCGGCGCGGCCGCATAGGTCGTGCTCCAGAAACCGCGGCCGAAGCTCACGCTCTCATCGGCGATCACCGCATTTTCGGGCATCAGCGCGGTGAGCGATTGCGCCACAGCCTCGCTGACCGGCTTGCCCTGCGCCGGCTCCGGGCGCGGCCGGTTGGCGACCGGCGCAGCCGCAGGGGCGCCCAGCGCTTCGGCCAGCCGGGCGAGCGCATCCGCCTGATCGTTCTCCGGCCGGGAGAGGAGATGGACGGTGGCGGAGGCCGGATGCAGGTAGCCGGGCTTGCCGGGATAGGCGAAGAACGCGACCGGCTCGCGCGCGCCGACGAGCACGAGATGCTCGACATCCGCCAGCGCCTTGACCGCATGGTCGACCACGTAGGGCACGCGGTCGATCGCCACCCGGCCCTGGCCGCGCGAGACCCGCCCGTTCGATCCTTCGGCCAGCAGCCGCGCGCCGCTGGCCGTGGCGACACGTTGCGCATCGAGCAGGGCCTCCGGCCGGAGCGCCTTGCCGCCGAGCAGCAGCAGCACGCCCTTGCCGCCGGTGGCGCGCAGCAGCCGCGCGACCGCGTCGATCGACGATGGCGCGACGGCCGGCGCAGGCGGCGTCGGCAACGCCTCCGCGACTGCGCCGCCGGCATCCCAGCAGGTGTCGGAAGGGAGAATGAGCGTCGCGATCTGCCCGGGCGCGGTGCGCGCCGCCTGCACCGCGACAGCGGCGTCGCGGCCGACCGTCGCGGCCTCCTGCGCGGTACGCACCCAGCCGGAGACGCCGCGCGCCCAGCCTTCGGTATCGGCGGTGAGCGGCGCATCCTTCGGCCGGTGATAGGTTGCCTGATCGCCGACGCAATTGACCATCTGGGTTCGCGCGCGGCGGCCATTGTGCAGATTGGCGAGCCCATTGGCGAGGCCCGGCCCGCAATGCAGCAGTGTCGCGGCCGGTTTGTCGGCCAGGCGCGCATAGCCGTCGGCCGCGCCGGTCACCACGCCTTCGAACAGGCCGAGCACGCAGCGCATGCCAGGAACGCGATCAAGCGCTGCGACGAAATGCATCTCGCTGGTGCCGGGATTGGCGAAGCACGTGTCCACCCCCGACGCGAGCAGCGTGTGCACCAGACTTTCCGCGCCGTTCATTCCCGTCTCCCGCAATGCGGTCCGCAGACTGCCCGCCGGTTCCGCCACTGGCAATCGAGGGCGCTGGCAATCGAGGGCGCTGGCAACCGGAAGCGCTGGCAACCGGAAGCGCTGGCGCAGGCGGAGAAACCCGCTAGCTTCGCGGCACATCACGCGGAGGATGCACGCGCATCATGACGGTCACGGTGCTCTACCCGGAAAAACTCTATCCGGATGACAGCGTCGAGCGGCGCATCTTCGGCGACGGCGTGCATGTCAGCATGCCGGGCGCGGGCGGCCTCGC
The DNA here is from genome assembly GCA_965276665.1 of Acetobacteraceae bacterium. Lineage (GTDB taxonomy): Bacteria > Pseudomonadota > Alphaproteobacteria > Acetobacterales > Acetobacteraceae > CAWGJC01. The sequence goes on along the minus strand of OZ255620.1, from coordinate 4,161,102 downwards.
CGCGCTCGACGATGCGGTTTGCGCCGAGGTGGACGGGCTGATGATCCTGACCCTCTGGGTGGGCGAGGCGGATTTCGCGCGGTTTCCCCGGCTGCGCGCGGTGGTGCGCATGGGCGTGGGATACGACCGTATCGACCGCGCGGCAGCGGCGGCGCGCGGCGTCATGGTGTGCAACGTGCCCGATTACGGGACGACGGAGGTCGCGGACCATGCGATCGCGCTCGCTCTGTCGCTCCGCCGCGGCATTATCCTGCACCATGACGCACAGCGTAGGCCCGAGCCGGCGCTCTGGCGCGCGATCGAGACGCCGCTCGTGCGCCGCGCCGGCGTGCAGAGTTTTGGCGTGCTCGGACTGGGCCGCATCGGCACCGCCGCCGCGCTGCGCGCCCGCGCGCTCGGCTTCCGCGTCATCGCGTTCGACCCGGAGAAGCCGGCGGGCAGCGAGCTCGCCCTCGGGATCGCGCGCGCCGCCACGCTCGACGAGTTTTTGCCGCAATGCGACGTGCTCTCCCTGCACGCGCCGCTCACCCGTGCGACGCGCGGGCTGCTCGGCGCGCGTGAGCTCGCGCTGCTGCCGGAGAATGCCGTGCTGGTCAACACCGCGCGCGGGCCGATCGTCGATCTCGACGCGCTGGAAGCCGCGCTGCGCAGCGGAAGGCTGGCCGCGGCGGGGCTCGACGTGCTGCCCACCGAGCCGCCGGAGACACCGCCCGCCCTGCTTCGCGCCTATCGCGCGCGCGAGCCCTGGCTCGAAGGGCGGCTGGTGATCACCCCGCATGCCGCCTTCTATTCGCAGCAGGCGGTCGCGGACATCCGGGTGAAATCGGCCGAGACGATGCGCGCCGCGCTGCTCACCGACCATCCGCAGAACGTTATTTTGCCAGACATGGAGTGACGTGAACGAAGTGACTTCAGGGGTCGCGGCTTTTCCCGGCGGCTTGCAGGGTCGCGAGATAGGATTCCCACCGCGCATCCTGATCGCGCCCGAGCGCGTGCAAATAATCCCAGGAGAAGATGCCGGTGTTGTGCAGATCGTCGAACAGGATGCGCACGGCGTAATTGCCGACCGGCTCGATCGACATGATCCCGACATGACGCCGTCCGGCGATCAGCTTGCGCTCACCCGGTCCGTGACCCTGCACCTCGGCGCTCGGGCTCTCGACACGCAGCAATTCGGCGGGAAGACTGAACGCCGCGCCGTCCTCGAAGGCGATGTCGAGACGCTTCTCGCGCGCGCGCAGCCGGATTTCCGTCGGACGCGGGGCGCTCACCCGTCCAGGCTCCGCGCCTCCTCGGGCAGCATCACCGGAATGCCGTCGCGGATCGGGTAAGCAAGCCCGGCCTTGCGGCTGATCAGCTCGCCGGCCGCGCGGTCATATTCGAGCGGGCCCTTGGTGACCGGGCAAACCAGGATCTCGAGCAGGCGCGGGTCGAGCGGGGGGGCGGCGGGAGCGGACGGGATTTCGTCTGTCATCGTCGCTGCCTCGTCAGCTCATCATCGGGCCGGGACCGGCGCCGCCCGCCGCGCCCATCCGCAGCAACGCGATCAGCGCGGCCGCGCGATCCGCCGGCGTGCGGGCCTCGAGCAGCGCCTGCTTTTCCGGCGCGCTGAACGGACAGGCGATGCAGAGGGTGGAGACGAGATTGTCGTCATCCATGCGCTCGACCGATTCCCAATCGGCCTGCAGGCCGGCCGCCGCGAAATACTGCCGCAAGACGGCGAGCAGCGCCTCGCGATCGAGCGAAAGCGGCTCGAAGGACGGTTCGAGATCGCCGCGGAATTCCGAGAAATCCGCGCGCACCCGGCGATAGCCGCGGCGTTCCGCCAGCTCTTCCGTCACCGCGAACCGGGCGATCCCGGTGAGGGTGATCAGATACCGGCCGTCCCCGGTCTCGCTGAACGCGATGAGGCGGCCGAGGCAGCCGACATCGGAGAGCGCGGGCCCCGTCGGGCCAGCCGGACGCGAGACATCCGGCTGGATCATGCCGAACAGGCGGCCGGCCGCGAGCGCGTCCTCCACCATGGCGAGATAGCGTGGTTCGAAGATGTTGAGAGGCAGCAATCCGCCCGGCAGGAGCAGCGCCTGCGCGAGCGGAAACACCGGGAAGCTGCCGGGAAGCTCATCCGGACCCGGGCGAAAATCGGGTCGTCGACCGCCGGCGTTCAACTGAAGAGCAATGCGGAAAGCTTGCGGCGCGCGGAGACCGTCGCCGGATCCTCGACACCCCAGGCTTCGAAGAATTTCAGCAATTGCAGCCGCGCCGCATCCTCGTTCCAGCCGCGATCGCGCTTCATGATCTCGAGCAGCGCCGCCGCCGCCGCCTCGCGCCGGTCGCTGGCATTGAGCGCGGTCGCGAGATCGTAGCGGGCCTGATGATCGGCCGGGTCGGCCGCCAGCCGGCGCTCGAACCCGGCCAGGCCGGCGGCTGCCTGGCGGCCTTCCTCGAGCAGCGCCAGCGCGCTGCGCGCGCCGGCAATCTCGGCATGCTCGGCGAGAGCCGCCGGCACCTGGGCCAGCGTCTCCTGCGCCTGCTCCTCCTGCCCGGCCGCGAGCAGGGCGCGAATCAGCCCGCCCCAGGCGTCGGGATTCTCGTTCTCCTGCTCGACCAGGGCGGCGAACAGCTCGGCCGCCTCCTCCGGCACGCCGCGCTCCATCGCGTCGCGCGCCTCGGCGAGCAGGTCCGCGGCCGGCATGCTGCCGCCGGCGACTTTCAGCAGCGATTCGACGAAGCGCTTGATCTCGCTTTCCGGCAACGCGCCCTGGAACAGATCGGCGATCTGGCCCTGCCAGAAGGCCGCGACCGTCGGCACGGATTGCAGCGGCAGTCCAAGCTGCGAAAGCTGCTGGACAAGCGCGCGGTTCTTGTCGATGTCGATCTTGACGAGCTTCACCCGGCCGCCCGCCGCGCGCGTCACCTTTTCCAAGGTCGGCGTCAGCTGCTTGCAGGGGCCGCACCAGGTGGCCCAGAAATCGACGATGACCGGCATCTCGCGAGACGCCTCGATCACGTCCTGCATGAAGGTCTTCTGGTCGCCCTCGACGATCATGCCCGTCGCATCAGGCGCCGTCTCGGCACCCTGCCCGGCAGCACCCCGCGGCTGCCCGATGATGAGATCCATGGCTCTCCTGCCTTCTGTGCGCTGCGCGTCTGCGATAAATGCTGTGGGTGGGAGCATAGCGCAAGGAAGACAAGCTTGGGGGATTTGCGGGCGCCAGGAGAGCAAGGCCAGGGCGCTGCCCCTGGACCCCGCCAAGGGCGAAGCCCTTGGAACCCTGCTGACTTCGCGCGAAGCGCAATCAACAACCCGGGACAGCTCAGGCGTCGACGAATGGCCACGATGCCGGATTGCGCTCCGCGCGAAGCGCCCATCGGGTTCCAAGAACTCCGCCCTTGGCGGGGGCCAGGGGCAGAGCCCCTGGCCTACCCTTGCCTCAACCCTTGATCAGACATTGAACCGAAACAGCATCACGTCGCCATCGCGCACCGTGTATTCCTTGCCCTCGACCCGCATCCGGCCGGCCTCGCGGGCGCCGGCTTCGCCTTTTCCCGCCACGTAATCGTCGTAGCCGATCGTCTCGGCGGCGATGAAGCCGCGCTCGAAATCGCCATGGATGGCGCCGGCAGCCTGCGGGGCGCGGGTGCCCTGTGGGATGGTCCAGGCACGGGTTTCCTTGGGACCGCAGGTGAAGAAGGTGATCAGTCCGAGCAGCCCGTATCCGGCCCGGATCACCCGGTCGAGGCCGCTATCGGCGAGGCCGAGCCCGTCGAGGAAGTCCCGCCGGTCAGCTTCGGCGAGCTGGGCGACCTCGGCCTCGATCGCGGCGGAGACGATCACCGTCGCGGCGCCTTCGCGGGCAGCGAGCTCGGCCACGCGTGCCGATTGCGCATTGCCGGTGGCGGCGGCCGCTTCCTCGACGTTGCAGACATAGAGGACCGGCTTGCTGGTGAGGAGCTGCAGCCGGCGCGCCGCTTCGGCGTCCGCCGGCGCGATCGCGGTGCGGGCCGGGCGGCCCTCGCTCAGCGCGGCGGCGATCGGCTCGATCAGCGCGGTCTGCGCCGCCGCCGCCTTGTCGCCGCCGCGGCCGCGCTTCTGCAGGGCCGGCAATCGTTTCTCCAGGCTGTCGAGGTCGGCGAGCATCAGCTCGGTTTCCACCGTCTCGGCGTCCCGCACCGGATCGATGCTGCCCTCGACATGGGTGACGTCCGGATCCTCGAAGCAGCGCAGCACGTGGATGATGGCGTCGGTCTCGCGAATGTTGCCGAGAAACTGGTTGCCGAGACCCTCGCCGCGGCTGGCGCCGCGCACCAGCCCGGCGATATCGACGAATTCGAGGCTGGTCGGCACGATCTTCGCCGATTTCGCGATGGCGGCGAGCGTGTCGAGCCGCGGGTCGGGCACCCCGACACGGCCGACATTCGGCTCGATGGTGCAGAACGGATAATTGGCGGCCTGGGCCGCCGCGGTTGCTGTCAACGCGTTGAACAGGGAGGATTTGCCGACATTGGGCAAGCCGACGATGCCGCAATTGAACCCCATGCTCAGCGAGCCTCCTCGGTCAGCAGCGCTACCCGCGTCATGAAATCCTCCGTCCGTCCGGCGGCGAGCAGCGGGGCTGCATCCGCCACCGCATCGAGCAGCGCGGCGAGCCAGGCCGCGTCCGCCTTGGCGAAATCACCCAGCACATGGCCGAGCACCCGTTCCTTCGACCCCGGATGCCCGATGCCGAGGCGCACCCGCCAGTAATCCGGCGAGCCGAGCATGCGGTCCATGCTGCGCAGGCCGTTATGGCCGGCTGCGCCGCCGCCGCGCTTCACCCGGACCTTGCCGGGGACCAGGTCGAGCTCGTCATGGAAGGCGGTGATCGCGTCCGTGGGCAGCTTGTAGAAGGCGGCGGCGGGCTGCACGCTTTCCCCCGAGCCGTTCATGTAGGTGAGCGGCTTGAGCGCCAGCACCTTCTCGCCGCCGACCGTGCCTTCCGCCACCAGCCCGCGGAAGCGTTGCCGCCAGGGTGAGAAGCCGTGCCGCTCGGCGATCCGGTCGAGCGCCATGAAGCCGATATTGTGCCGCTGCCGAAGCATCGCGGGCTCGGGGTTGCCGAGCCCGACCCACAATCGCATGGATCGGGACAGCACGGCGCGGGACGCGCGCCCGGCGGTCAGCCCTTCTTCGGCGCCGCGGGTCGGGCTGCGGCAGGCACGGCAGGCGTCGCGGTCGCCGCGGCGGCCGCCTCGGCGACCGGATCGGCCTGCATCTTGGTGGGCGGCGCGACGGTCGCGATCACGAAGTCACGCTCGCCGATGGTCGGCCGGGTGTTCTCGGTGCCGATCAGGTTCGACCAGCGGACATTGTCGTTGATGTCGAGCGCGCCGAGATCCGCCTCGAAGCGCTCGGGGATGTTGTCCGGATCGCAATATACCTCGACCGTGTGGCGGACGACGTTGAGCACGCCGCCGCGCTTCAGGCCGGGCGAGGTGAGATCGTTGAGGAACACCACCGCGACCGCGACATGGATCTGCTCGCCGGCGGCGAGGCGCTGGAAATCGACATGCTCCGGCGCATCGGTGACGGGATGGAACTGCACGTCGCGGATCAGCGCCCGCTCGGCCTTGCCGCCGACGCTGATCTCGTAGAGACGCGAGCGCCAGCCGGCACGGTGCAGCTCGCGGAGCACCTGGCGCGGATCGAGGGCGATCAGAGCCGGCTCCTGCCGGGCGCCATAGACCACGGCGGGGACCTTGCCGGCCCGACGCGTGGCGCGGGCGCCGCCCTTGCCGGCCCGGTCGCGCTTCTCCGCCTCGATCGTGACGAAACTCGCCATCCCACCTTCACTCCAACAGCAACGCCGGCTCCCCTGAGTGCCGGGCGGGCTTCAACAGCAAACGCCGGCTTCCTGGGTGCCGGCGCGGGCGGTTCTCTATCGCGGTCCACCAGGGTTGGCAAGCTCCGCCAGGGTTGGCAAGCCGTTTGGCACCGGGTGACGGCCGGATCGTTCCGCGTCGCACTGGGCGCTTGCTCCTGGCGGTCCGGACACTCAGTATCCAGCCAACCGAAGGGATCCCACCATGCGCTTCTCGCTGTTCCGCGCGGCCCTGCTTTGCGGGGCCCTCGCCGTGCCGGCCCTTCCCGTGCTGGCGCCGATGCCGGCGATCGCCCGCCCGGCGCCCGACGGGTTTGCCGACCTTGCCGCCCGCCTGCTGCCAGCGGTGGTGAACATCTCGTCGACCCAGAACGTACAGGCGACCGGCAATTCCGGCGCCGGCCCGGACCTGCCGATGTTCCCACCCGGCTCGCCGTTCGAGCAGTTCTTCCACGATTTCATGAACCGCAACCGGCCGAATGGCGGCGGCCAGGGCCAGGGTGGTGGTGGTGGTGGTGGCGGCCAGGGCGGACCGGGCCAGGATCAGCAGAGCCAGGGCGACGACCAGGCGCCGGTGCGGCGGATGCAAAGCCTCGGCTCGGGCTTCATCGTCGACCCGTCCGGCTACATTGTCACCAACAACCACGTGATCGAGGATGCGGACGAGATCACCGTCACGCTGCAGGACAACACCTCGCTGAAGGCGAAGCTTGTCGGCAAGGACGAGCGCAGCGACCTCGCGCTCCTGAAAGTGGAATCGCCGACCCCGCTCCCTGCCGTCTCATTCGGCGATAGCGACAGCGCGCGTGTCGGCAACTGGGTGGTGGCGATCGGCAATCCGTTCGGGCTCGGCGGGTCGGTCACAGCGGGCATCGTCTCGGCCCGCGGCCGCGACATCCACCAGGGTCCGTACGACGATTTCATCCAGACCGACGCCGCGATCAACCGCGGCAATTCCGGCGGTCCGCTGTTCGACATGGACGGCAACGTGATCGGCATCAACACGGCCATCTATTCGCCGTCGGGCGGCTCGATCGGCATCGGCTTCTCGATCCCGGCCAACGAGGCGAAGAACGTCATCGCGCAGCTCCGCCAATTCGGGCGCGCGCGGCGTGGCTGGCTCGGCGTGCGCATCCAGGAGGTGACGCCCGAGATCGCCGAAAGCCTCGGGCTGCATGACGACAGGGGCGCGATGGTCGCCGGCGTGAGCGATGACGGGCCGGCCGGCAAGGCGAAGATCCGCAACGGCGACGTGATCCTGAAATTCAACAACGAGGACGTGACGAGTTGGCACGTGCTGCCGCGCATCGTCGCCGAAACGCCGATCGGCCAGAGCGTGCCGGTGGCGCTCTGGCGCGACGGCAAGGAGCAGGATCTGCAGGTGAGCGTCGCCGAGCTGCCGGACGATCAGGCGCAGCAGGCCAAGGCGGTGGTGCCGGCCAAGCCGGCGGCGCCGCAGCCGGCGGAGATCTCGGGCCTCGGCCTCGGCCTCTCCCCGCTCACCGACGATCTGCGCGGCAAGTTCCAGATCGGCGCGGATCAGAAGGGCGTGGTCATCACCAAGGTCGCGCCGAACAGCGCCGCCGCGGATCGCGGGCTGCGCGCCGGGGACGTCATCGTCGAGGTGCAGCAGGAGGCGGTGACCAACCCGTCCGACGTGCAGGACCGGGTGGATCGGGTGCGCAAGCAGAACCGCCGCTCGGTGCTGATGCTGGTGCAGGGTCAGGACGGGCTGCGCTGGATCCCGCTGCCGCTCGCCGCGGATAACGGCGACACGCAGCAGCCGCGCAAGGGCTGACGCCTCATAGACGCCTCATAAGAGCCTGTTCGGAAACGCGCTCTGGCGGCCGTCTGACGCGCTTTCCCTGTGCGCCGAGGCTCGCGGCAAGCAAGGCCGCTCCGCGCCGAGGCTCGGAAAATCGCGCCGGTCGACTCACCAGACCATTGTTCCAAACAGGCTCTAAGATCGGCGGCCCGGGAAATCTCCGGGCCGCCCTTCGAGAGTGCGAACGCGCCTGGACCCAACCCGGACTCAGTAGAGCCGCGTGCGATAACTCTCCTCGATGGAGCGCTCGGATTCCGCGGCATCGGTGCCGGCGATCTGATCGGCGAGGATCCGCCCGAGCGTCGGGAATTCGGGCCGCGCCATCCCCTCGGGGTTCCAGAGCTTCGACCGGATCAGCGCCTTGCCGCAATGGAAGTAGACCTCGCCGACCTCCAGCACGAGGCCGGCATCCGGCACCTTCCCGCCTGCGGCAAGCGGCTTGAGCGTGTCCGCGTCGACGATCATGCGGGCTCGGCCGTTGACGCGCAGCGTCTCGTTGATCCCCGGCACCATGAAGAGCAGGCCGATCTGCGGGTTTTCCGCAATGTTCACCATGGTGTCCGCGCGCCGGTTGCCCGGGCGGTCCGGAATGAGCAGCGTGGTGTCGTCCAGCACCGCGACGAAGCCGGGCGCATCGCCGCGGGGCGTGGCGTCCCCACGGCCATCGGCATCCGAGGAGGCGATCACCAGGAAGGGCGAGAGCGCGATGAAGGCGCGAGCGTGGCGGTCGAGCCGCGCGAGCTGCTTCGCTTTCGCGCGCGGGCTCGGCTCGCCGTAATGGGCGCGGACCGCCCCGGGCCTGGTGAGGGCGTCGGCCATGCGAATTCTCCTTCGCTCATACGGAAAGTGCCATACCCGCCGGCCGGATGAACGCTATCCCGGCCGGCAGGCGAACGCGTGTCAAAAAGTCGGCAGGTTGGGCAGCGGCTGGTGGAACCACTTCTCGTAGAGGGCATTCAGCTCGCCGTTGTTCTTGGTGAAGTAGACGAAGGTGTCGACCCACTGGCGCAAATTCCATTGGTCCTTGCGCATGGTGATTCCGTTCGGCTGCTGGAGCAGAACGAATTTCCGTTCGATCCCGGCGCCCGGATTGGCGGCGAAGAAATTGTCGCCGGTGAGCCCGGTCTCGGCGATCGCATCGACCTGCCCGGTCAGCAGCGCCTGATACGTGCTCGGATCGTCATCGAACCGCGCCATCTTCACCGAGGAGCCGAGCGTCGAGGACAGGATCACGTCCTGCACCGTGCCGCGCGGCACGCCGACGCGCAGCCCCTTCAGATCCTCGATCGAGGTGATCTTCTTGCCCTTCGCCGCGAACACCACGTTCTCGATCGCGCTGTACGGGATCGAGAACAGCACCGTCTTGGCGCGCTCCGGCGTGATGCCGAAGGTCGCGACGATCAGATCGACCTTATTGGTGATCAGGAAGGGAATGCGGTTCGGGCTGGTGAGCGTCACCAGATTGACCTTCACGCCGAGATACTTGCCGAGCAGATTGGCGACGTCGATGTCGTAGCCGGCCGGCTTCTGCTGGGAGTCGAGCTCGCCATAGGGTGGCAGGTCGACCAGCACGCCGATATTGATGGTGCCGCGGCTGACGATCTCGTCCACCGTCTGCGCGGCCGCCGGCCGCAGCGCGAGCAGCGGCAGGCACAGCAGCGCCGCCGCCGCGAATTTCATCAAACGCATCCTCTTTCCTCCCAAGGAACCTGGCACGACCAATTCATTGCGGTCGCATCACCGACGATAGGCGAAGGCCAGCCGCCGCTCCAGTCCGCGTGCGGCCAGCGAGAGCGGCCAGCACAGCGCGAAATACACCGCCGCCACCGTCGCGAAGATCGCGAACGGGTGGAAGGTGGTGTTGTTGAGCATCTGCCCGGCCCGGGTGAGCTCCACGAAGCCGATGATCGCCGCCAGCGAGGTGCTCTTGATCAGGTTGACGAGGAAGCCCACGGTCGGCGGGATGGCGACGCGCAGCGCCTGCGGCAGCACCACGCGGGTGAGGCGCGGCAGCGCCTTGAGGCCGAGCGCGCGCGCCGCCTCCGCCTGGCCGACCGGCACCGATTGCAGCGCACCGCGCCAGATCTCGCCCAGGAACGCGCCGGCATTCAGGCTGAGCCCGAGGATCGCCGAAAGCCAGGGGCCGAGCGAAATGCCGAGCAGATCGCCGCCGAAGAACACGAGAAACAGCTGCAGCAGCAGCGGCGTGCCCTGGAAGACGCGGATATAAGCAATCGCGATCCCCCGGGGCAGTCGCGCGGAGGCGACGCGCAGCAGCGCGATGCCGGCGCCGATCACCCCGCCGACCCCGAAGGCCGCGAGGGAAAGCAGGATGGTCCAGCGCGCCGCCATCACCACGAACAGCAGATCCGAGCTGGTGAGGGCGCGCATCAGCGCCTCGCCGGCCGGGCGAAGGCGAACCGGTCCACCGCGGCGAACAGGCCGGTGAACAGCATCGAGAGCACGAAATAGATCACCGTCGCGGCGATGAAGGCCTCAAAGGCGCGGAAGGTGCGGGACTGGATGTCCTCCGCCGCGGCGGTGAGCTCGTCGGCGGAGATCACCGAGCACACGCTCGAATTCAGCATCACCAGGATGAACTGGCTGCCGAGCGGCGCCAGCACGGTGCGCAGCGCCTGCGGCAGCACGATCAGCCGGAACGCCTGCATTCGCCCGAGGCCGAGCGCGCCGGCCGCCTCCACCTGCCCCAGACCCACCGCATCAATGCCGGCGCGCACGATCTCGATCGTGTAGGCGCTGCCGTTCATCACCATCGCGATCAATGCGGCGGTGTTGGCGTCAAGCCGCACCCCGATCGTCGGCAGGCCAAAGAAGATCATGAAGATCTGCACGAGGAAGGGCGTGTTGCGGATCAGCTCGACATAGGCGGCGACCAGCCCGCGCAGCCAGGCCGGCCCCGCATCGCGCGCCAGCGCGCCGAACACGGCGATGATCAGGCTCAGCACCATGGCGATCGCGGAGAGGCGGAGCGTCAGCAGCGCGCCCCAGAGCAGCTCGTCCCGCGCCTCCCAGACCACGCCGAAATGGAAGACGTAGTCCATGTCAGACGCCGGTCACGCCGCCAGGCCGGCGACGAATTCGGCGAGGCCGGTCTGCCGCGCGGTGCGCAGCCGCGCGGCGTGCAGCACCGCCCGCACCGCCACGATCGCGGCCGGCAGATCGGTGTTCACCACCGCATGGTCGAATTCCGGCCAATGCGCGATCTCGTCGCGCGCCGCCTCGAGCCGCCGCGCGATCACCGCCTCGGCATCCGTGCCGCGCCCGCGCAGCCGGGCGGCCAGCGCCGACATCGAGGGCGGCAGCAGGAACACGCCGACCACATCCTCCGGCAGCACCGCGCGCAATTGCCGGTAGCCCTGCCAGTCGATGTCGAACAGCAGGTCCCGCCCGGCGGCGAGCGCCGCCTCCACCGGCGCGCGCGGCGTGCCGTAGCTATGGCCGAACACGCGCGCCCATTCGAGCAGACCGCCGGATGCGGCCATCGCGTCGAACGCTGCAGGCGAGAGGAAGTGATAATGCTCGCCCTCCCGCTCTCCGGCGCGCGGCGCGCGGGTGGTGGCGCTCACCGAAAACGCGAGCGCCGGCTCCGCCGCCAGCAGAGCGCGGCCGATCGCGCCCTTGCCGGCGCCGGACGGGCCGGCGAGCACGAGGCAGAGGCCCCGCCGTGCGACTTTGCCGTCCGCCTCACTCAATGTTCTGCACCTGCTCGCGCAGCTGCTCGATCGCGGCCTTCAGCCGCAGCCCGGTGGTGGTGAGCGCGGCGGAGACGGATTTGCTGCAGAGCGTGTTCGCCTCGCGGACGAATTCCTGCACCAGGAAGTCGAGCCGCCGCCCGATCTGCTCGCCTTCCGCCAGCAGCGCATGCGCCGCCTCGAGGTGGCTGGCGAGCCGGTCCAGCTCCTCGCGCACGTCCGAGCGGGTGGCAAGCAGCGCGACCTCCTGGGCGACGCGTTCCTCCGGCAATTGCGGCGCGTCCCGCAGGATCGTCTGGAGGCTTTCCATCATCCGCGCGCGCTGCGCCGCCGGCTGCCCGGCCGCCTCGTGCGCCGCCTGCTCGCGCAGCACCGCGATCTCGCCGAGCAACCCGGTCAGCCTGGCCGCCAGCCGCGCGCCCTCGCCGCGGCGCATCGTCACCAGCGCGTCGAGCGCGGCGGTGAACCCCTGCAGCAGCACGGGCGGCAAAGCGAGGTTCGGCGCGCCGCCACGATCCTCGGCCGCCACCGGGCGCAGCACGCCGGGAAGCGCCAGCAGCGCTTCGGCGCGCGGCGGCGACGCGTCCGGGATGCGGGCGGCAAGCGCCAGCGCGACGTCGAGCGCCTCGTCGAGCGCGGCCGGATCGACGACCAGGCGGTGCTCCGCCTCGGACTTCACCGTCAGCGTCGCATTGATCGAGCCGCGCCGCAGGCTCCGCCCGGCGGCCTCGCGCAGCGCCGGCTCCAACCCGTCATAACCGGAGGGCAGCCGGAAGCGCAGGTCGAGGCCGCGCGCATTCACGCTGCGCAGCTCCCACGACCAGGCTGATCCGGCCTCCTGCCCGGCGGCTCGGGCAAATCCGGTCATCGAGGCGGGCGGCGTGCTCATCGGACTCTCTCGAAGGTCATCTTCCGCTTTTAGATCATTTCCTCCGGGGGTGAAGGCGCGGGCCCGGCGGCGGCCTCACGACTCGCCGATCCCGGCCAGGCGCGCGCGCAGCGTCTTCAGGGCGCGGTGCAGGTTGACCTTCAGCGCCACCTTGCTGCGCCCGGTCTCCTCGGCGGCCTCGGCCAGGGATTGCTCGCGGAAAGCGAGGCGCTCCACTGCGTCGCGCTGCCCGGCCGGCAAGGCCTCCACGGCGTCGGCGAGCAGCCGGGTGCGTTCGCCGAGATCGGCCTGCCGCTCCGCATTCGCGGCGGGATCGGCATGGCCGGCATAGCGCTCAGGGTCGTGTACCTCGCGCCGGCGCCCGTGCCGCCGCATCGCGTCGATCGCGCGGCGCTCGGCGATCGCGCGCAGCCATGGCGTGAACGGACGGGACGGATCATAGGTATGGCGGACCCGATGCAGGGTCAGCAGAACCTCCTGCACCAGCTCGTCGGCCGCATCCGGGGTCAGGCCGCGGCCGCGGCCGACGCCGCGGATGATCGGCACGGAGAGGCGGAGCAGCGCCGCATAGGCAGCGCCGTTGCCCGCCTGCGCCGCCGCCATCAGCGCCGAACGCCGGTGCTCCTCCCCCTCGGACGCCATCCCCCCGCCAAGCACTGCCGGAGCATCCACTAGAGCATGGATGCGGCGGCGCTGTCGCCGACCACCGCCCGGGTGGGGGTTGCGCCGGTCCCTTCGGCTGCGCATCTTGCGCATTCGTACGAGAGGCTGCCAAACGGAAGCCGGGGCTGAAGCGGGAACGGGCGATGGACGGCGGGACCGAGGCACGACGGATCACCATCCACGGCGAGCAGGATTTCGCCGGCATGCGCGCCGCCGGCCGGCTCGCCGCCGAGACCCTCGACATGATCATCCCGCATGTCCGCCCGGGCATCACCACCGGCGAGCTCGATCGCATCTGCCATGATTTCATGGTGGCGAACGGCGCGACCTCCGCCACGCTCGGCTATCGTGGCTACCCGAAATCGAGCTGCATCTCGATCAACCACGTGGTCTGCCACGGCATTCCGGGCGACCGCCGGCTGCTCGAGGGCGACATCCTCAACATCGACATCACCGTGATCCTCGATGGGTGGTTCGGCGACAGCAGCCGGATGTACGTGGCCGGCCAGCCCTCGACCCGCGCACGGATGCTGATGGACGTCACCTACGAGGCGCTGATGCGCGGCGTGCGGGCGGTGCGGCCGGGTGCGACGCTCGGCGATGTCGGCCACGCGATCCAGACCTATGTCGAGGCGCAGCGTTTCAGCGTGGTGCGGGATTTCTGCGGCCATGGCATCGGCCGGCGCTTCCACGAGGCGCCGAACGTGCTGCATTTCGGCCGCCCCGGCGAAGGCCCGACGCTCCGCCCCGGCATGTTCTTCACCGTCGAGCCGATGGTGAATGCCGGCCGCCCGGAGGTGAAGGTGCTGGATGACGGCTGGACCGCGGTGACCCGCGACCGCAGCCTGTCGGCGCAATTCGAGCACATGCTGGGCGTGACCGAGGCGGGCGTCGAGATCTTCACCATCTCGCCCGGCGGCCTGCACCACCCCCCCTACGTCGCCTGAAGCCGCCGCCGGAGACCGATCTGTTCGAGGCGGCCGCCGCCCCCGCCGGGTCGGGGGGCCACCGGGCCCGCATGCGGTCCCGTCTGCTCACCGCCGGACCGGACGCGCTCGCGGATCACGAATTGCTCGAGATGGTGCTGTTCCTCGCCGTGCCGCGGCGGGACACCAAGCCGATCGCGCGCGCCCTGCTCGCCCGCTTCGGCAGCTTCGCCGGCGCGCTTGCCGCCCCGGTCGCCGAGCTGCGGAGCATCCAGGGCCTCGGCGACGCCGGCAGCGCCGCGCTCAAGACCGTGCAGGCCGCCTCGCTCCGCCTCTCGCGCGCCGAGATCGAGGGCCGTCCGGTGCTCGGCGATTGGGAGCTGCTGATCGCGCATCTGACCGCCACCCTCGCGCGAGAGCGCGTCGAGCAGCTCCGCGTGCTGTTCCTCGATGCCCGCAACCACCTGCTGGCCGAGGAGGTTGTGGCGCGCGGCACCGTCAACCACACGCCGGTCTATCCGCGCGAGATCCTGCGCCGCGCGCTCGAGCTGCATGCGACCGGCCTCGTGCTCGCCCACAACCATCCGAGCGGCGACCCCGCCCCTTCGGCCGAGGATATCGCGCTCACCCGCGAGATCGCGGCGGCCGCCGGCGCGCTCGGCCTCACCATCCACGACCATGTCCTGATCGGGAACGGCCGCTGGCGCAGCCTCCGGCGCGAAGGTTTGTTCTAGGAAGCGATTATCGCGGAAGGATTGAGGTCATGACAATGCCGGGTGAGTTGCTGCAGGGCGCCCCGTAAGGCCGCCCCGCGACCTACATCGCGCGGACCACCTGGTGCGAGCCTTCCCAGATCAGCTTGAGGGCCACGAACAGCACGATCGCGAGCCCGGTCCAGGCGATCCAGCGCCGCTTCTCGAGCTGGCTCGCGATCACCCCTGCCGCCGCGCCCATCAGCAGAACCGAAATCGCGAGCCCGGCGGCGAGCACGTAGGGGTGGCCCGCAGCGGCGCCAGCGACCGCCAGGACATTGTCGAGGCTCATCGACAGATCGGCGAGCACGATCTGCCCGAGCGCCTGCATCAGCGTCTTCTGCGGCCGGAGCGTCTCGTGCCCAGCAGGACGGCGGCGCAGCTCGCGATACATCCGCCAGCACACCCAGAGCAGCAGCACGCCGCCCGCAAGCGTCAGCCCGATGATCTCCAGCAATTGCAGGGTGATCGTGGCGAGACCGATGCGAATGACCGTCGCCGCGGCGATGCCGAGGATGATCGCACGCCGGCGCAGCGGCGCCGGCAGGCCGGCGACGGCGAGCCCGACCACCACGGCGTTGTCGCCCGCCAGCACCACGTCGATGAACAGCACCTGTGCCAGGGCGGCGAGCTGGGGAAGCAGGTCCGGGATAACCATCCCCCGCCTTGTCAGATCCGCGCCGGCAGGGCTAGAGGGTCGCGACACCCGGCAGGGGGATGGGCATGGTTCCGCGCTACACGCGGCCCGAGATGGCGGCGATCTGGTCGCCGGAAAACCGTTTTCGGATCTGGTTCGAGATCGAGGCCTGCGCCGCCGAGGCGATGGCGGAGCTCGGCGCGGTCCCGGCGGACGCCGCGCGGACCATCCGCGAGAAGGGCGCGCCGGCGCTCGCCGCGATCTCCGCCGCCGATCTCGCGCGCATCGACGAGATCGAGCGCGAGACGCGGCACGACGTCATCGCCTTCCTCACCTGGCTCGCCGAGCAGATCGGGCCGGAGAGCCGCTTCGTGCATCTCGGCATGACCAGCAGCGATGTGCTCGACACCTGCCTCTCGGTGCAGCTCGACCAGGCGGCGCGCCTGCTGCTCGCCGACATGGATGCGGTGCTGAGTGCCCTGAAGCGCCGCGCCTATGAGCACCGCACCACGCTGACCATCGGCCGCAGCCATGGCATCCATGCCGAGCCCACCACCTTCGGGGTCAAGCTCGCCGGCCATTACGCGGAATTTTTCCGCGGACGGCAGCGCCTGGAGACCGCGCGGCAGGAGATTGCGGTCTGCGCGATCTCGGGCGCGGTCGGCACTTTCGCGCATGTCGATCCGCGGGTGGAGGCGCATGTCGCGGCCAGGCTGAGGCTGACGGCGGAGCCGGTCTCCACCCAGGTCATTCCGCGCGACCGCCACGCCGCCTTCTTCTGCGCGCTCGGCGTAATCGCGAGCGGGGTGGAGCGGCTGGCGACCGAGATCCGACATCTGCAGCGCAGCGAGGTGCGGGAGGCGGAGGAATTCTTCCACCCCGGCCAGAAGGGCAGCAGCGCGATGCCCCACAAGCGCAACCCGGTGCTGAGCGAGAACCTGACCGGCCTCGCCCGCATCGTGCGCGCCGCCGTCGTGCCCGCCCTCGAGAACGTGGCGCTCTGGCACGAGCGCGATATCAGCCATTCGAGCGTGGAGCGGGTGATTGGGCCGGACGCGACGATCGCGCTCGATTTCGCCCTCACCCGCATGGCCGGCATGATCGAGCGGCTGATCGTCTATCCCGAGCGGATGCTGACCAATCTCGAAAGCCTGGGCGGCGTGGTGAGCAGCGGCGAGGTGCTGCTGGCGCTCGCCCGCGCCGGCATTCTGCGCGAGGACGCCTACCGCATCGTCCAGCGCAACGCGATGGAGACCTGGACGCGGCTCGGCGCGCCGGAGGGTCGCAGCTTCCGGGAAAATCTCGATGCCGATCCCGAGATGAAGGACCGCGTGCCGCCCGAGGTGCTGGACGCGGCGATGGATCACGCCCTGCACCTGCAGCAAGTGGACAATATTTTCGCCCGCGTGTTCGGTCTTCATGAATCCGACACGATTTCCTGACAGACGTAGGAATCGCTGGAAACGGCGGCGAATCCCGGGCACGTCCCGGCGCCGGATCGTTCCGGGTTAGTGGAGTTACCCAATGTCCCGCCTGCTGCCTGTTCTCGTCTTCCTGCTTGCCGCCCTGCCGGTGTCGGCCGCCTTCGCCCGCCCGCACCACTATTACGAGCACCATCGCCATCACGAGTATCACCACCACCGCTTCCACCACGACTGATCACGGCGGTGCGCGAGGGGCTGCCCTCGCGCACCGGCCATTGATCAGCATGCCGCTCCTGCCGCACAAAGCGGCATGCCCGACCTCGTCCTGCACAACAGCCTGACGCGCCGCCGCGAGCGGTTCGTCCCGATCGATCCCGGTCATGTGCGGATGTACGTGTGCGGGCCCACGGTCTACGATCGCGCGCATATCGGCAATGCGCGCCCGGTGGTGGTATTCGACGTGCTGGCGCGCCTGCTGCGCCGGCTCTATCCGCGCGTCACCTATGTGCGCAACATCACCGACATCGACGACAAGATCAACGCGCGTGCCGCCGAGAGCGGCGAGCCGATCTCGGCGATCACCGCGCGCACCGCAGCCGATTTCCACCGCGACATGGCGGCGCTCGGCGCGCTGCCGCCGGATGAGGAGCCGCGCGCGACCGGCCATATCTCCGAGATCCTGACGATCATCGAGAGGTTGATCGCGAACGGCCACGCCTATGAGGAAGCGGGCCATGTGCTGTTCGCGGTGCCGAGCTTCGGCGCGTACGGCCGGCTGTCCGGGCGTTCGCCCGACGAGCTGCTCGCCGGCGCCCGCATCGATCCCGCGCCCTACAAGCGCGATGCCGGCGATTTCGTGCTGTGGAAGCCTTCGCCGCCCGAGCTCCCGGGCTGGGACAGCAAGTGGGGACGCGGCCGGCCGGGCTGGCATGTCGAGTGCAGCGCGATGTCCTGGCGCTATCTCGGCGAGAGCTTCGACATCCATGGCGGCGGCTCGGATTTGCTGTTCCCGCACCATGAGAACGAGATGGCCCAGAGCCTCTGCGCGTTTCCCGGCAGCGCCTTTGCGCGGAGCTGGGTGCATAACGGTATGCTGGTGGTGAACGGCGAGAAGATGTCGAAGTCGCTCGGCAACTTCATCGTGCTGCGCGACCTGCTCGGCCGCACGCCCGGCGAGGCGGTGCGCCTGCTGCTGCTGCGCACGCATTACCGCGCCTCGCTCGACTTCACCGATGCCGCGCTCAATGAGGCGCGGCGCGAGCTCGACCGGCTGTACCGCGCGCTCGGCAGCGTGCCGGACGTGGTGGCCGGCGAGGTGCCGGAGGATGTGCTGGCGGCGCTGTGCGACGATCTCAACACGCCGCTCGCGCTGGCCCGTCTGCGCGCGCTCGCCGATGCGGCGCTCGCCGGCGATGCGGGCGCGGCCGCCGGGCTCGCCGCCGGCGGTGCGCTGCTCGGCCTGCTCGGCACCGCGCCTGCGATCTGGTTCCAGGGCGATGCCGGCGACGCCGCGGCGATCGAGGCACGCATCACCGAACGCAACGCCGCCCGCGCGGCGCGCGACTGGGCGCGCGCGGATGCGCTCCGCGACGCCTTGGCCGCCGACGGGATCCTGCTCGAGGACGGTCCGGGCGGCACGAGTTGGCATCGCGCCTGATACAGCTGCGCATGACCTGATACAGCTGTGCATGAAAGGAATACGCATGATGAAGATGCTCGCCATTCTGCTGCTGCTCGCTCCCCTGCCCTGCCTCGCGCAAACGGCCCAAATGACGCAGACATCGCCGGCGCCCCCGCCCGGCGCTCCGTCCGCGCCCGGCGCGGCGGCAGATCAGGCCTACAAGCAGGCGATGATGCAGATGCAGCAGTCGATGAACGCGCCCCCCACCGGCGATCCCGATCGCGATTTCGTCGCCGGCATGATCCCGCACCATCAGGGCGCGATCGCGATGGCGAAGATCGAGCTGCAATACGGCCGGAATGCCCAGTTGCGGCATCTGGCGCAGGACATCATCACCGCGCAGCGGCGCGAGATCGCCTTCATGCAGCTCTGGCAGCGGCGGCACGCGCCGAAGTGAATCCGCGGTGACCGGCCGGGAGGGCGGCGCCGAGATCGGCCCGATCGGCAATTCGCCGGTCGTCGTGCTGGTGCGGCCGCAGCTCGCCGACAATATCGGCGCGGTGGCGCGCGCGATGGCGAATGGCGGGCTGTTCCATCTCCGCCTGGTGGCGCCGCGCGACGGCTGGCCGCAGGAGAAGGCGTGGCGCAACGCCTCCGGCGCCGACCGCATCCTGGACACGCTGACCCTGCATGCGAGCGTGGCCGAGGCGGTGGCCGATCTGCACCGCGTGCTCGCGACCTGCCCGCGCCCGCGCCATGTGGTCAAGCCTGTGCTGACGGCGCGCGGCGGCGCGGCGGAACTGCGCATCGCCGGCGCACGCGGGCTCCGCTGCGGCGTGCTGTTCGGGCCGGAACGCGCGGGGCTCGACAATGACGACATGGCGGCGGCGGACACGCTGATCCGCTATCCGCTCAACCCGGCCTTCATGTCGCTCAACCTGGCGCAGGCGGTGATGGTGCTTGCGTATGAATGGTGGATGACGGCCGAGGAAACGCCGCCGCGCGGGCTGATGACCAACGAGACGCGCGTCGCCACCAAGGGCGAGCTCGAGAATTTCCTCGCCCATCTGGTCGATGAGCTCGATGCTTGCGGCTTCCTGCGCAACGCGCCGAAACGCCCCGGCATGGTGCGCAACATCCGCCATCTGTTCGAACGCGGCGAGGTGACGGAGCAGGAGCTGCGCACGCTGCACGGGGTGGTGACGGAGCTCGCCATCGGCCGGCGCATCCGTGGACGGCTGGAGCCCGGCATGGAGGGGGACTAGCTCTTCGCAGGCCGCCGCGCCGCCTCACGCCTGATCGAGTTTTCGCACCAGCTTGCGCGCCATCAGCCAGCCGATCAGCGCCGAGGCGGGACCGCCCGGGATCGCGAGGATCAGGCCGAGAGGCTGGCCGTTGACCACGAGATCGAGGCCGATCCCGAGCATCATGCCGCCGATCAGCCCGCCGGTGACACCGGCCGCGATTCCGAGGAGAAGGATGTCGCCACGGGTGATCATGCCGTCTGGTTCAAGCCGGTGCGGTTCATGCCCGTCTGGTTACGGCCCAAAGGACGGAAACTCCAGTGCTCGCAGGCTTTGCCGGCAAGCGTTCCACATCTCACGTGACCGTGATCCCTGTTTGTGCTGCGGCGCACAAAAAAGCTTGCATCCCGCACCGCAAGGCAGCAGATTGTCGGTGCGGCGCTGCTTTGGCGGTGCCGCTTCTTGGACGTTTCCTCCCTAAACTTGGCGGCACCCGCAAGGGCGCCGCCTTTTTTTGCTCGGGCCGCCCTGAGGGCCAACCCAGTGTGCGCTCAGCGCGCCCACGGCGGATGCGCGGCGGCGATGCGGGCGCTGACCGGGCAGTCGGCCGCATGCGCGCCGGGCAGGTAGCCGGTGCTGAGCAGAAATTCCCGCACGACCTCCGGGCCGGTGAAGCGGAAATTCTTGCGGAATAGGGAGATCCATTCCGCAAGCGGCCGGGGATGATGCTTGTCCAGCCAGGCCGCGAACCCGCCATCGCTCGCCCGCATGCCCTGCACGATGCGCGCGTTGGCGATCACCGCCGCCACCTTGGCGCGGTTGCGGATGATGCCGGGATCGGCGAGCACCCGGGCGACATCCGCCTCGTCGAAGCCGGCGACGCGATCGACGCTGAACCCGGCGAACGCCGCCGCCAGCAGCGGTCGACGCTTCAGCACCAGAACCCAGGACAGGCCGGCCTGGAAAATCTCGAGGCAGAGACGTTCGAACAGCACCGTCTCGTCGCGCTGCGGGAAGCCGTATTCCTCGTCATGATAGGGGCCGTGCAGCGGATGCCCCGGCGCGATCCTGCAATAGAGGCTCATGCGCCCAGAATAGCGCGGCCGGCGATCGCCTCCTATCGCGGCAGGTCGGATTTCCAGGGCGCCCGCCCCGCGATGAAATCGGCCTGCGCCGGCGAGATGCCGAGATCGGCGAGGAGCCGCGGGTCCGCGCTCCGCAACCGCCGCCGCGAGGATACCTTGGCGAGGCGGGTGCGAACCATCGCCCAGAGCGAATGCAGCCCGCCGAACGCAGCCCTCTGCGGGAGCGCGAAAGACGCGCGCGAATGCGCGTGAGAGTGGCGATGTGCGGACATCTCGGATCCTCCTGAACGTCTTAGATCCTGAGATGGCGCTTCTGCCGTAATAAGAAAAACGAATTGATTTTATATCGGCCATCAGCAAGATTGATGGATATGAACCTGCCCGCCGGCCTTGATCCCGATCTGCTGCGCGCTTTCGCCTTCATCGCCGAGGAGGGGAGCTTTACCCGCGCAGCGCGGCTGGTCGGGCGCACGCAGTCGGCGGTCTCGATGCAGGTGCAGCGGCTGGAGGCGGCGCTCGGGCAGCGGCTGCTGCTGCGGGGACGCGGCGGCGCGGTGCAGCTCACGCCGCACGGGCAGTTCCTGCTCGACCGCGCGCGCGCGCTGCTGGCACTCAACGACGAGATCTGGCGCACCTTCCGCGCGCCCACCGTCTCCGGCACCGTCCGGCTCGGCACGCCCGACGATTACGCGCTCCGCTTCCTGCCGGCGATCCTGGCGCGCTTCGCCGAATCGCATCCGGCGGTCGATGTCGACGTGCTCTCCGCCTCGTCCCTGGAGCTCGTGTCCCGGCTGCGCGACGGCGAGCTCGACCTCATCCTGTGCTCGGAGGGGAGCGAACCGGCGCGCTGGCCGACCACCTTGTTATGGCGCGGGCCGCTCGCCTGGATTGCCGCGGATCGCGGCGCGGTGCACCGGCGCGACCCTTTGCCGCTCGCCCTGTCGCAGCCGGAGTGCCAATGGCGAAACGCCGCGCTGGCGGCGCTGGAGAACGCCGGGCGGCGGTATCGCATCGCCTATACGTCGAGCTCGCAGGTCGGAACCCATGCCCCGGCGCTGGCCGGGCTGGCGGTGACCGTCTCCACCATCGCCTGGCTGCCGCCCGGGCTGCGCGCGCTCCGCGCCGAGGACGGCATGCCGGACCTGCCGGATTACGGCATTTTGCTGCTGAAAGGGCGCGACCCCGCGCAGCCGGTAACGGATGTGCTCGCCGGCACGATTGCCGACACCTTCGCGCGCGAGGCCGGCCGCGGCGACCGGCTGGCCTGAGTCCGTGCCCGCCCGGCAAGAGCTCGGGATCAGATGGCGGCGAGCACGCTCTCGGCCTTGCTCACCTCAAACCCGCCGGGCGGCTCGACGGCGAGGTGCGTCACCTTGCCGTTCTCGGCCACGAGCGCGAAGCGCTGGCTGCGCATCCCCATGCCGCGGCCCATCAGGTCGAGCTCCAGCCCGAGCGCCTTGGTGAACATGCCCGAGCCGTCCGCCAGCATCGCCACGTTCTCGCCCACGCCCTGCTGCGCGCCCCAGGCATTCATCACGAAAGCATCGTTCACCGCGATGCAGGCGACCGTGTCGACGCCCTTCGCGCGGAACGCCGCGGCGTTCTCGACGAAGCCCGGCAGGTGCTTGGCGCTGCAGGTCGGGGTAAAGGCGCCCGGCACGCCGAACAGAACCACTTTCTTGCCCTTGAAGAGCTGGTCCGTGGTGACTTCCTTCGGACCCTCAGGGCTCGCCATCATCAGCTTCATCGTCGGAATCGTCTCACCGACCTTGATCGTCATCGCCGGAGCCCTTTCGTTTGCCGCAGGATGAAGAATTGGTAGCCATCCCGCGCCATGCTGTCACCTCCACTCCGGTGACGCTTGCACCGGCCCTTGGATGGCCCAAGATTGCAGCTATGACTCCTCCCGAATCCCGCCCGAAGCGACGCCCCCGGAAGGGCGCGGCTGAAAATTCCCAAAATTCTCCTGGCGAAGCCGGCGAGAAGATCACCAAGCCACGCGTCCGCCGCCCCCGCAAAGCGGCCGCAGCGACCGCGGCGGAGGCCACCGGCGAGGGATTCCTCACCGGCAAGCTGCTGATCGCCATGCCCGGCCTGTCGGAATCTCCGTTCTCGCAAAGCGTGATCTATGTCTGCGCCCACACCAAGGAGGGCGCGATGGGGATCGTGATCAACCGTCCGCTCGAGACGCCAAGCTTCGATGACCTGCTGCGCCAGCTCGACATCGCGCCGGTGCCGCCGGCACGGCGCATCCGGCTCTGCCAGGGGGGCCCCGTCGACAATGCGCGCGGCTTCGTCCTCCACACCTCGGATTGGACCGGAGATGGCAGCTTGCAGGTGGATGAAGGCCTGGCGCTCACCGCCAGCCTCGACATCCTGAAGGCGATCGCGACTGGCGGCGGACCGCGCGAATGCATGCTGGCGCTCGGCTATGCCGGCTGGGGGCCGGGGCAGCTCGACGATGAGTTCCAGCAGAACGCCTGGCTGTCCGTTCCCGCCAACGAAACACTGGTGTTCGACGCCAACCACGACACCAAATGGCGGCGCGCGCTCGCCACGCTCCGGATCGATCCGCTTCTCCTCTCGCAGACCGCCGGCCACGCCTGACCTCGCCTTTGTGCCGGCAAGGCCACCCTGGCCTGATCCGCCGCGCCGCGCTATCGGGATTGTGAGGTCGGGGGAGGATAACGATGGCGAAACCGGTTCTGGCGGTGACGCGCAGGCTGCCGGAGGCGGTGGAGGCGCGTGCCGCGCAGGAATACGACGCGCGGCTGAGTGCCGACGACCATCCGGTGGAAAGCGTCGATATCCTCCGGCTTAGCGAGGGCGCCGCGGCGTTGCTCTGCACTCCGGCGGAACAGCTCGACGCGGCAACGATCGCGGCGCTGCCTAGTACGGTTCGGGTCATCGCGACCTTCAGCGTCGGCTTCGACCATATCGACGTGCCGGCTGCCCGGCAGCGCAAGCTCCCGGTCCTGAACACGCCTGACGTGCTTTCGGTCGCCACCGCCGAGCTCGCCATGCTGCTCATTCTCGCCGCCGGCCGCCGCGTGATCGAGGGCGACCGGCTGGTCCGTTCCGGGACATGGGCGGGATGGGCGCCGACGCAGCTCCTCGGCATCCAGGTCTCCGGCAGGCGGCTCGGAATTTTCGGCATGGGGCGGATCGGGCGCGAGCTCGCGCGGATGGCGCGGGGCTTCGACATGGAGGTGCATTACCGCGACCAGCGCCGCCTGCCGCCCGAGCTCGAGGCCGGCGCGATCTTCCACCAGGACGATGCGAGCTTTCTGGCCGCATCGCAGATCCTCTCGCTCAACGCGCCCGGCAGCGGCGACACCCATCACTGGCTGAACGAGACGCGGATCAGCCTGCTGCCGGAAGGGGCGGTGGTGGTGAACGCCGCGCGGGGCGCGCTGGTGGACGATGCGGCGCTGATCGCGGCGCTCCGCTCGGGGCGGCTGGGCGCCGCCGGGCTCGATGTCTACGAGGGCGAGCCGAAGCTCAACCACGGCTATGCCGGGCTCGACAACGTGATCCTGCTCCCGCATCTCGGCAGCAACGCGCTCGAGACCCGGATAGCAATGGGAATGCTGGCGCTCGACGGCATCGCCGCCGTGCTGGAGGGCCGCGTGCCGGCGAATCTGGTCAAGTGAGTCCGGGGTGGTCGCCCCGGCATACGTGAGGCCGGGGCGACCACCCCGGGCGCCGGGCGGCGATCCGCTCCTTTCCGCCTTTTCCTTCTTAATGCCTTTTTATTGTCGACCGGCTGCGTCAGTGCACGGCGCCCCGCGCAGATGTCGGGCCGCCCGCCCGGGAGGCGAGAGCGGCCCGGAGGGCGGGACCTTCGAGAAGCAGCCGGCCGCCGCAGCGGATCAGCTTGACCTGACGCCCGACCGCTTCGGCCTGCAAAGCCTGGTCCAGGGCGGCGTCGCGCGAACTCGCCCAGACGGCGGAGTCGTCCGCGAACAGGACCACGAACTGACGGAGCGGCGCTTGCATCATTGTGTATCCTTCCCAGGCATTGCGGAGCTATTCACTGCCCGCTGAGACCTAATGTCATGTAACTGAAACGGCTCGTTGGGCAGCATCAATTACCGGGCAAAATCGTAAAGATGGCGTGAACGTGTTCCGCCGCCGACGCCGGCGGGGTCGAGGACCCAATCCGGTCTCGGTTCATTGGACCGACGCGGAGGGAGATGCTACGGGGCCGCGATGGCCCCTCCGCTCATTGCCGTCCTGAACGGCCCCAACATGAACATGCTCGGTCTCCGCCAGCCGAAGATCTACGGCCGCGACACGCTCGACGATGTCGAGCAGCTCTGCGCTGAGACGGCCGAGCAGCTCGGCCTCGCGATCGACTTCCGCCAGACCAATGGCGAGGGGGAGCTCGTCTCCTGGGTGCAGGAGGCGCGGCAGACGGCGCTCGGCATCGTCATCAACCCGGCCGGCTACACCACCACCTCGATCGCGCTGATGGACGCGTTGCTCGCCAGCGAGCTGCCGGTGATCGAGGTGCACATCACCAACATCCATCGCCGGGAGGAATTCCGGCACAATTCCTATGTGTCGAAGGTCGCGGTCGGCGTGATCTGCGGATTGGGCGTGCAGGGCTACGCGCTCGCGCTGACCGCGATGGCCGGGCTGATCGGCGAGGGCGAGGCATGAGAGGCATTCAGTTCGATCCGGAGAGCATCCGGCAACTCGCGACCATCCTGCAGGAGACCGGGCTCACCGAGATCGAGATCGCCGAGAAGGATTCGCGGATCCGCGTGGTGCGGGCGCTGCCCCCTGTCGTGCAGAGCGCCGCGGCGCCCCCGCCGGCCACCCTCCCCGCGGCGCCGACCGAAGCCGCCGCGCCGCCCGACGATGCGAGCCATCCGGGCGCGGTGCTGAGCCCGATGGTGGGCGTCGCCTACCTCGCGCCGGAACCGGGCGCCCCCACCTACGTCACCGCCGGCCAGGCGGTGAGCGTCGGGCAGACGCTGATGCTCATCGAGGCGATGAAGACCTTCAACCAGATCAAGGCGCCGAAAGCCGGCACCGTCGCCCGCATCCTGGCCGCCTCTGGCGTGCCGGTGGAATACGGCGAAGCGCTGATGATCATCGAGTAGCGCGTGTTCCAGAAAATCCTGATCGCCAACCGGGGCGAGATCGCGCTCCGCATCCAGCGCGCCTGCCGCGAGCTCGGCATCCCGACCGTCGCCGTGCACTCGACCGCGGATGCGGAGGCGATGCATGTCCGCCTCGCCGATGAGAGCGTGTGCATCGGGCCGCCGCCGCCGCGCGACAGCTACCTCAACATCCCCGCCCTGCTCTCCGCCGCGGCGGTGACGGCGGCGGACGCGATCCACCCGGGCTACGGCTTCCTCTCCGAGAATGCCGGATTCGCCGAGATGGTCGAGGCGCACGGGATGACCTTCATCGGCCCGTCCCCCGCGCATATCCGCATGATGGGCGACAAGATCGCGGCCAAGGCGGCGATGGCTTCGCTCGGCGTGCCGCTGGTGCCGGGCTCGGACGGCGCGGTCGGCGATCTCGACGCGGCGCGCCGCGTGGCCAACGAGATCGGCTATCCGGTGCTGGTCAAGGCGGCGGCGGGCGGGGGCGGGCGGGGGATGAAGGTGGCGGAAGCCGCCGATTCCCTTGAGGAAGCCTGGCGGGTCGCCCGCGCCGAGGCGCGTTCGGCGTTCGGCGACGACGCGGTCTATATCGAGAAATATCTCGACCGGCCGCGCCATATCGAGCTGCAGGTGCTGGCCGATGCGCATGGCGCGGTGGTGCATCTCGGCGAGCGCGATTGCAGCCTGCAGCGTCGGCATCAGAAGCTCGTGGAGGAGGCCGGCTCCCCCGCGCTCGACGCGGCGGCCAGGGACGCGCTCGGCGAGGTGGTGACCGGCGGCCTCTCGCGCCTCGGCTACCGCAACGCCGGCACGCTCGAATTCCTCTACCAGGACGGGCAGTTCTCCTTCATCGAGATGAACACAAGGCTGCAGGTGGAGCACCCGGTGACCGAGATGGTGTGCGGGATCGATCTGGTGGCCGAGCAGATCCGTATCGCCGCCGGCGACCGGCTGGGCTACGGACAGTCCGATATCCGCTTCTCCGGCCATGCGATCGAATGCCGGATCACCGCCGAGGACCCTGAGACGTTCGCACCCTCGCCCGGGCTGGTGACCGCCTTCCATGCGCCGGGCGGCCTCGGCGTGCGGGTGGATTCGGCCCTCTACTCGGGCTCGGTGGTGTCGCCCTATTACGACAGCATGGTGGCCAAGCTGATCGTCCACGCGCCCGGCCGGCGCGAGGCGATCGCGCGGATGCGGCGCGCGCTCGACGAGCTCGCCGTGGTCGGCATCCGCACCACGCTGCCGCTGCATCAGCGGATCATGGACGCACCGGATTTCCAGAACGGCGATTACACGATCCATTGGCTGGAACGCTTCGCCGAAACCCCCTGACCCTTTCCGGCCGGAGGCGCCGCATGCACCCCGCCGACGGGATGGACCGACCGAGATCGTGGCGCGCCCTGCCGGGGCTGGAAGCGCTTGCGGACCAGGCGGACGCCTTCCTGATCGACCAATTCGGCACGCTGCATAACGGCGCGCGCGCCTATCCGGGCGCGGTCGAGGGGCTGGCCTGCCTCCGCCGCGCGGGCGCCCGGCTCGCCCTGTTGTCGAATTCCGGCAAGCGCGCGGCGCCGAACCTCGCCCGGCTCGGCGAGCTCGGCTTTCCGCCCGGCAGCTTCGATGCCTTCCTCTCTTCGGGCGAGCTCGCCTGGCGGATCCTGGCCGCGGAGGCTCGGCCGCGCGCCTGCCTGCTGCTGAGCCGGGGCGATGATCGGGAGTTCCTCGACGGGCTCGGCTTCCGGCTGGTCGAGGATGCGGCGGCGGCGGAGCTGGTGCTGATCACCGGCAGCGAGGCGGATCGCGTGCCGCTCGACGACATCGTCGCGCGCCTGGCTCCCGCCGCCGCGCGAAAAATTCCGGCGGTCTGCACCAATCCGGACCGGCTGATGGTGCTGCGCGGGCAGCCGGCGCCGGGTTCGGGGGAGATCGCCGCCCGCTATGCGGCCCTCGGCGCCCCGGTCACCTGGATCGGCAAGCCCTATGGGGCGATCTACGACGCCGCCCGCACCATGCTCGGCCTCGGGGCGGGGGCCCGGATGATCGCGATCGGCGATAGTCTCGAGCACGACATCGCCGGAGGACGCCAGGCGGGGTGCGGGACCGCCCTGGTGCGGACCGGGCTCGCGGCGCGGCTCGACGATGCGGCGCTCGCGGCGGAGCCGCCGGATTTCGTGCTCGACCGCTTCGCCCCTTGATGGCCGAGACGGTGTCCGCCCGCCCCACACGGCGACCGCGGACGCTGCGCTGGCGCTTGCTGCGAGGGGGGCTGGTGACGGCGATCTGGGCCGGGCTCGGCATCGCCGTGATGCTGGTCTGGTTCGCGCAGGATCTGCCGCGGCCGGAGGCGGCGCTCGATACGCTGCGCCGCCCGGGGCTGACGCTGCAGGATCGCGCCGGCCATAATTTCGCGACCTTCGGCGACGTGGTGGGCGACCCGCTCCGCCTCGCCGACATGCCCGCCTACCTGCCCGCGGCGGCGGTGGCGGTGGAGGACCGGCGGTTCTGGACGAACCCCGGCATCGACCCCATCGGCATGGCGCGTGCCGCCTGGGTCAACCTGGTGCATGGACGGGTGGTGGAGGGCGGATCGACCATCACCCAGCAAGTCGCTAAGAATTTGTTCCTATCGAATGCGCGAACGCTGAAGCGCAAGATGCAGGAGCTGATGCTGACGGTCTGGCTCGCGCACGCCTTCAGCAAGCGGGAAATCCTCGAGATCTGGCTGAACCGCGTCTATCTCGGCGCCGGCACCTGGGGGATGGACGCGGCGGCGCGGCAGTATTTCGGGGTGAGCGCGCGGCAGGTGACGCTCTGGCAGGCGGCGGTGCTGGCCGGCATTCCCCGCGCGCCGTCACGGCTCAATCCGGCCGCCGATCCGGCCGCCGCGGCGGCGCGCGGGCGGGAGGTGCTGGCGGCGATGGTCGCGAATGGCGCGATCACCCAGGCCCAGGCGAGCCAGGCGGCGGCCGAGATCCGCTTCGCGCCACGGCCGGTGGCGGCCGGCTGGTTCGCGGACTGGGCGGCGGCGCAGGCGGGGCCCCTGCTGCCAGAGGGCGCGGATGCGGTGCTGCACACGACGCTCGATCCCCGCCTGCAATCGGTGGTGGAGACCCGGCTCGACGCGCTGCTGGATGGCCCCGGCCGGGCCGCGCATGTCGGTCAAGGCGCGGTGGTGGTGCTCGACGCGGCGAACGGCGCGGTGCGGGCAATGGCGGGCGGCCGGGATTACCGCCAGGGGCCTTATAATCGCGCGGTGCAGGCACGCCGCCAGCCGGGCAGCGTGTTCAAGCCGTTCATCTGGCTGGCCGCGCTCGAGAAGGGGGCGAGGCCGGACGATCTGGTGCTGGACGGCCCGATCCGGATCGGCGGGTGGAGCCCGCAGGATTTCGAGCCGGGCTATCGCGGCGAGATCACGCTCGAGGATGCGCTGGCCAATTCGGTGAACACGGCCGCGGTGCGGCTGCTGCTGCAGGCGGGCGGCCCGGCGCCGGTGGCGGCGGTCGCGCGCCGGCTCGGGATCGAGGATGCGCTGCCGCTCACGCCCTCCCTGGCGCTCGGGACCGGCGAGGTCGGGGTGCTGGAGGTGGCGGCGGCCTATGCGAGCTTCTTCAATGGCGGGTTGCGGGTGCAGCCGAGCGGAATCGCCGCGATCGACGCGGATCAGCGGGTGATCGTGCCGCCCGCCGCCCGGCGGGAGCAGGTGATCGACCCCGATCTCGCGGCGATGATGGTGCGGATGATGATTGCGGTGGTGCGCCAAGGCAGCGGCCGGGCCGCCGCGATCCCGGGCCGGCTGGTCGCCGGCAAGACGGGTACGACGCAGGATTCGCGCGATGCCTGGTTCGTCGGCGCGGTGGGCGGCGAGGTGATCGCGATCTGGCTCGGGAACGACGATTCGAGTCCGATGCGCGACGTCACCGGCGGCTCCCTCCCCGCCCGCCTGTTCAGGGAGATCGGCGAAGCCATTCCCTGAGCGGGGCGTTCACACAAAAGGGCCAGGGAAAACCCCTGGCCCTCGACCTTTGCGCCCGGCCACCTTCGCCGGAATGCGCGCCGATCAGTTGGAGTTTCGGTTCCCCACCAGCTGCAGCATCAGCAGGAACAGGTTGATGAAATTGAGGTAGAGGCTCAGCGCGTCGAACACGCTGCGCCGGGCGGCGATGTCCGAGCCCTGCGCGTAGGAGAACTGGATGTAGTCCGCCTTGATGCGCTGGGTGTCGAAGGCGGTCAGGCCCACGAACACGAGCACGCCGATGATGCTGATGCCGAATTGCAGCGCGCTCGAATGCAGGAACATGTTCACCAGCCCGGCGATGACGACGCCGAACAGGCCCATGATCAGGAAGCTGCCGAAGCGGCTGAGATCGGTGCGGGTGGTGTAGCCCCAGGCGCTCATGCCCGCGAAGGTCGCGGCACTGATGAAGAACACCTCGACGATGCTCTGCTGGGTGTAGGTAAGGAAGATGTTGGTGAGGCTGGCGCCCATCGCGGCGCAGAACACCCAGAACAGGGTCTGGACGGCGGTGCGCGACAGCCGGTTTACGCCGAAACTCAGCACCAGCACGAAGGCGAGCGGCGCCAGCATCGAGATGACGCCCAGCATGGAGGGCCGTACCGCCGTGCCGTACTGCGTCGCCACCCGGGTGTAGAACAGATCGATCAGGCTGGTATGGGCGATGCCGTAGGCGACGATGCCGGTCAGCAGCAGCCCGGAGCTCATCCAGTTGTAAACCCGGAGCATGTAGCTGCGCAGACCGGCGTCGATCGACGCGGTCGCTGCGGCGCCCGGGGCCCGGGAGTAGGTCCGGAAGTCGGGACTGAAAGCCATGTGGTTGTTCCCCTTGAGGATGGATCGCCCATCCCTCCGTACGTATCTTGTCCGGGTGCCGATCTTGATCAAGCGAAATCGGCGGGACCCGGGCCGTCTAAGAATTTATTCATTCCGCAGCAACGGAGCGGCAGGCGCCCGAAGCGCCGCCGCCGTCCCAGCATAGCCGAAGGCGAGCATCAGCGCGATGCAGGCGAGCACCGTCGCCGCCAGGACGATGGGCTCGAACCGCCAATCCGCATGCATGACGAAGCGCAGCACCGCCCAGCTCGCCAGGCTGCCGACCACCGCGGCGAGCAGCCCGGCGGTGGCGCCGATGATGCCGAACTCCACCAGCCAGGCGGCCCGGATCTGCGACCGCGTCGCGCCCAGGCTCTTCAGCACCACCGCCTCGCGGATGCGGCGCTGCTGGCCCGAAGCGACCGCCCCGGCCAGCACCAGCGCGCCGGAGGCCAGCGTGATCGCCCCGGTCCCGGCGAAGGCGGCGGCGATCTGGCCGAGAATGGCGGCGAGCGCGTTCAGCACGTCGGTGACGCTGATGCCGGTCACGTTGGGCAACGCGTCGGTGACGACCCGCAGCACCTGCCCCTGCTCGGCGGGCGAGGCGCGCAAGGTCGCGATATGCATGTGCGGCGCGTGCTCCAGCAGGCCCGGCGAGGCGATCATCGCGAAATTCAGCGACAGGCTGCGCCAGGCGACGTCGCGGAGCGAGGTGATCTTCAGGCCGATGTCGCGGCCGAGCACGTTGACGGTGATGGTCCCGCCGATGCCGGTGCCCCAGCCCTTGGCGAGCCCGGCATCCAGCGAGACCAGCGGCGCACCCTGGTAATCGCCCGGCCACCATGTGCCGGCGACGAGACGCGTGCCCTCGGGCGGCGTCGCTGCGTAAGTCAGGCCGCGATCGCCGTTCAGCGCCCAGCGCGTCTCCGGCGTGGCCTTCACCTTCTCTGCCGGCACCCCGTCCACCGCGACGATCCGGGCCCTGAGGCTTGGCACCTCGCGGACATTCTCCACCCCGGGCACGCCATGCACGAGGGCGAGGAACTGGTCGAGCTGCTCGTTCTGGATGTCGATGAAGAAGAAGGAAGGCGCGTCCTTCGGCAATTGCTCGGTGAGCTCGCGGCGCACATTGGTCTCGATCAGCGCGACGGCGGTCAGCGTGGAGAGGCCGAGGCCGAGCGCCACCAGCATCAGCGGCGCGGTGCCGCCGGGCCGGTGCAGATTGCCGATGCCGAGCCGGGTCCAGGGGTTTCGGAAGGCAGGCGCGCGGCGGGCCGCGGCGACGAGCATGATCCCGCCGACCCGGAACAGCAGGAGGGTGATCGCGGCGCCCAAGCAGAACCACAGGGCGAATGCGCGCTGTGGCGCCGCGGCCACGGTGAGCCCGACCAGCAGCAGCGCGATCACCGCATTGGCGGCGAGCAGCGCCGGCCGCCCCGCCACCCGGTCCGGCAGCACGGCGTCGCGGAACAGCGCCGCGCCGGGGATGCGCGCCGCCCGGCCGAGCGGCCAGAGCGCGAAGCAGGCGGCGGTGAGCAGCCCGTAGGCGGCGGCGAGCAGCAGCGGCACCGGATAGAGACCCTCGACCGGCGGCACCGGCAACAGGCCGCCCAGCAAGGTGAGCGCCAGGATCGGCAGCGCGGCGCCGGCGACGACGCCGATCACCACGCCGAGCCCGGCCAGCACCATCACCTGCAGGAGATAGGCGGCGAGCACGGTGCCGGAGGACGCGCCGAGGCAGCGCAGGGTGGCGATGCTGCGCGCCCGCGCCTCCAGCCAGGCCCGCACCCCGGTGGCAACGCCGATCCCGCCGACCAGCAGGGCGGTGAGGCCAACCAGGGTCATGAACAGGCTGGTCTGGTCGACGAAGCGCTGCACGCCGGGCGAGGCCTGGGTCGGGTCACGCACCCGCCAGCCGGAATCCGGGAAGGCGGCGCGCAGCGCGGCGGCGGTGGCCTGGGCATCGGCGCCCGGCGGCAGAACGGCGCGCAGCCGATGCTGGTCGAGCGAGCCGGGCTGGATCAGCCCGGTCGCCGGCAAGGCGTCGAGCGCGATCATCGCGCGCGGCCCGAGCAGGGTCGGCGTGGCCACCCGGTCGGGCTCATCGGTGATCGCCGCGCGCACGGTCATCTGCGCGTTGCCGAGGCGCAGCACCGCCCCCGGCGCGACGCCGAGCCGCTGCAGGATCACCGGGTCGACCACCATGCCGCCGAAGGCGAGCGCCGCCGGCAGCGTGCCCGCCGGCGCCAGCGTCACGCTGCCGATCAGCGGATAGGCCGGATCGACCGCCTTCAGATCGACGAGTTGCCGCTCCCCGTTCGGCGCGACGAGCATCGAGCGGAGCTCGGTGACGACGGAGAGTTTCGCCCCCCGCCCGCGCAGCCAGTCGGTGAGCGCGGCCGGCAGCGGCGCGGCGCCGCCCTCCACCTCGATGTCGCCGCCCAGCATCGTCCGGCCGCTGGTGGCGAGCCCGGCATCGATCGCCGCGCGCAGGCTGCCGACGGCGGCGATCGCGGCGACGCCGAGGGCGAGGCAGGCCAGCACGATGCGCAGGCCCCTGGTCCCGCCGCGCAGCTCGCGGCGGGCGATCAGCAGGGCGTTCCTCAAGCGGGAACCGCGATAAGTCTCACGCGGGAACCGCGATAAGTCTCACGCGGGAACCGCGACGCGGCCGTCGGCGATCGCCACCCGCCTGCCGCAGCGGGCGGCGAGCGCCGGATCGTGGGTGATGAGCAGCAGGGTGGTGCCGCGCTCGGCGCGCATCCCGAACAGCAGGTCCATCACCGCCTGCCCTGTGGCCTGATCGAGATTGCCGGTGGGCTCGTCGGCGAGCAGCAGGCGCGGGCGCGGCGCAAAGGCGCGGGCGAGCGCGACGCGCTGCTGCTCGCCGCCCGAGAGCTGGCCCGGCAGATGGGTGAGCCGGTGGCCGAGCCCGACCGCGGCCAGGCTCGCCTCCGCCCGCGCCTGCGCCTCGGCGACGCCGGCCAGCTCGAGCGGGATCGCCACGTTCTCGAGCGCGGTCATCGTCGGGATCAGGTGGAAGGATTGGAACACGATGCCGACATTGTCGCGGCGGAAGCGGGCGAGCGCATCCTCGTCCATGCCGCGCAGCTCCCGGCCGGCAACCTCGACGCTGCCTGCACTCGCGCGTTCCAGCCCGGCGAGGATCATCAGGAGGCTCGTCTTGCCCGAGCCGGACGGCCCGACGATGCCGAGCGCCTCGCCCTCGTCCACCTCCAGATCGAGGCCTGAGAGGATGTTGACCGGACCGGCCGCCGAGGGCAGGGTCAGTCGCAGATCCCGCACCCGCACCAGCGGCACGGGATCATTCGGGAGGGCTTCCGTGTCCATCACCCGCCCATATGGCGCCATTCGCCCCGCGGCGAAGCGGCTGCCTGCCGTGATGGCGATATTTTCATGGATTCTCCTCCTTGGAATAACTCCGGCCTTCGGCCGCCCGCTCCGCCTGTTGGCTTTCGGGGACAGCCTGACCGCCGGGTACGGGCTGCCGCACGAGGACGGATTCGAGTCGCAGCTCGCGGATGCGCTGCACAAGGCCGGCTATGACGTCACGATCCTCGATGGCGGGGTGTCCGGCGACACCAGCACCGGCGGCCGCGACCGGCTCGACTGGGTGCTGGCCGGCAAGCCGGACGCCGCGATCGTCGAGCTCGGCGCCAATGACGGGCTGCGCGGCACCGACCCAAAGGTGATGGACGCCAACCTGACCGCGATCCTCGACACTCTCGCCGGGAAGAAGATCCCGGTGCTGCTCTCCGGCATGTATGCGCCGCCCAATCTCGGACCGGCCTACGGCAGCGCGTTCCGCGCGGTGTTCGACCGGCTGAGCAAGCGTCCCGGCATCCTCTACGACCCGTTCTTCCTCGGTGGTGTGGCGGCGAACCCGGCGCTCAACCAGGCGGACGGGCTGCATCCGACGGCGGCCGGGGTGAAGATCATCGTCGCCCGGCTGCTGCCGATGGTGGAGCGCCTGCTGGCGGAAGTCCCGGCCGGCGCAAAGAACACCCCGTGATCCGGCTGTTCGTGGCGCTCGACCTGCCCGGCGGGCTGAGGAGCCGGCTGGCCATCCTGGCGGGCGGCCTGCCCGGCGCGCGCTGGGTGCCGGCGGAGAATTATCATCTCACGCTGCGCTTCATCGGCGAGGTGCCGGGCCACCGGGCGGACGAGATCGACGGCGCGCTCGCCGCCATACGCTGCCGGGAATTCGCCCTCGCCCTCTCGGGCATGGGCACGTTCGAGAAGGGCGGACGGCCAACCGCGCTCTGGGTGGGCGCGGCGCGCAACCCGGCGCTCGATCACCTGCAGACCAAGATCGAGACCGCGCTGCAGCGGATCGGCCTGCCGGCGGAGCGCCGCCGCTTCGCCCCGCATGTGAGCCTCGCCCGGGTCGACGGCGTGCCGGCGGCGAAGCTCGCGCACTACCTGCAGGCCAACAACCTGTTCCGCGCGGAGCTGCCGATCGGGCATTTCACCCTGTTCAGCTCGCGCATCGGCAAGGAGCAGGCGGTCTATACGCCGGAGGTCGATTACGCGCTGGCGCCGACAGGGTGAGCTGCCTTGATGCGGACGTGACGGCGGCGCGCCGCCTCGGGGCGAAAGCGACGGCGTGCCGCCTGGGGACGGAAGCGGCGGCGGCGCGCGCCTGCACGGTCTGCGCGCCGCATCTGCCGCTCGGCCCGCGGCCGATCCTCAGCGTCTCGACGACCGCGCGGCTGCTGATCGCGAGCCAGGCGCCCGGCACCAAGGCGCATCTCTCCGGGATTCCGTTCCGCGACGCCTCGGGCGCGCGGCTGCGCGGTTGGCTCGGCCTCGACGAGACCGCGTTCTACGATGCGTCGAAGATCGCGATCCTGCCGATGGGGTTCTGCTACCCGGGCCGGCTGCCGAATGGCGGGGATGCGCCGCCGCGGCCGGAATGCGCCCCGCTCTGGCGCCCGCGCCTGTTGCCGCTGATGCCGGCGATCTCGCTCACCCTGCTCGTCGGTGGCTACGCGCAGGCGGCGGTGCTCGGACCCGGCCGGGTCGAGGACCGGGTACGGGACTGGCGGCGGCACTTTCCACGAATCCTGCCGCTGCCGCATCCGTCCTGGCGGACGATGGCCTGGGAGCGGCGCAATCCGTGGTTCGAGACCGCGCTGCTGGCGGCGTTGCGCGACGAGGTCGCATCGCTCATGGCTCGCGTTCCAGCGCCTCGATCTCCGACTCGCTGAAACCCAGATGATGCGCGATCTCATGCACCAGCACCGAGCGCACCAGCCGGTCCAGCGCCTCGCCGGTCTCGATCCATTCGAGCAGGATCGGCTGGCGATAAAGGAAAATCATGTCGGGCGGCCGCGGCAGGTCGGACAGGCTCTGCTGATGCAGCGGCACGCCTCGATAGAGGCCCGTCAGATCCCAAGCGCTCTCGATCCCCATTGCGTCGAGCGTCCCGTCATCCGCCACCTCCTCGACGAGGATGCCGACGCCCTGAACGGCAGCCGCCAGACGTGGCGGCATCGCGGCCAGCGCCTGCTCGGCGAGCGCGCCCAGCTCGTCGATCGACGGCGCGACCTGGCCGCGATGCCCGAGTCCGTTCGGAAAATGTGACTCAGTCGTCAAGTGTGAAGCCGGCCTTGATCGTCACCTGCCAGTGACGGGTGCGGCCATCCTCGATATGGCCGCGGATCTGGATGACCTCGAACCAGCGCAGATTGTGCAAGCTGGCATCGGCCCGGGCGAGAGCGGCATCGATCGCCTTCTCGATTCCATTTTCCGATGAACCCACGACCTCGACGATCTTGTAGACGTGATCCGGCATGACAAGCTCCCGCATTGACGCCGACCTAGCGCCGCATGCGGTGTGCGGGTTCCCGCCGCCGCAATTGGCGAGCGAGGCTTGGCAGGACTATTCTGACGCGCGCTTCCCCATGCGAAGGCTCCCGCCGATGATCCGCAATCACCGACAGACTGCCGCACGATGAGTCTCGCCACGGCCGCTCCGCCGCCGCCCGGGGCCGAATTCGCGATCGCCGCCACCACCTCGCTGCAGGAACGCCGGAGCCGCACGCTGAAACATGGCGACACTTTCGCGGTGTTCGACCAAAACGGCGATGTCGGCGCTGTGCCGGGCAGCCCGGAAGGGCTCTATCATCGCGACACGCGCTATCTCTCGCGCTTCGCGATGGCCCTGCAGGGCACGCACCCGATGCTGCTCAGCTCGAGCCTGCGTGACGATAACGGCGCGCTGATCTGCGATCTCACCAATCCCGATCTGCGGGACGCCTCCGGCCTGCCACTCGACCATGGACGCGTGCATCTCCGCCGCACGAAATTCCTCTGGGACGCGTCCGCCTTCGAGCGCCTGCTTATCCGCAATTTCTCCGAGACCGCGCGTGAGCTCACGCTCGAGATCCGGTTCGATGCCGATTTTGTCGATCTGTTCGAGGTGCGCGGCTCCCCGCGGGACGATCGCGGGCAGGCGCGCGCGCCGGAGATCGGCGTGGGCTCCGTCACCCTCGCCTATCAGGGACTCGACGGGCAGGAGCGTCGCACGCGGCTTCGCTTCGATCCGCTGCCGGCACGGCTCGATGGCGGGGCAGCGATGTTCCATTTGCGCCTGCCGCCGGGCGGCCGCGAGCTCATCTACATCGAGATCAGCTGCGACGGCAGCGCGCCGACCCGCCGCCCGCGCGACCGCTTCCTGCTCGCGCATCTGGATGCGCGTCGCGCGCAGCGCGCATCCTCGGCCCGCGTCACCGCGGTCGAGACCTCCAACGACATCCTGAACGAGGCGCTCTGCCGGTCGGTCTCCGACATCACGATGCTGGTCACCGATACCGCGGAGGGGCCGTTCCCCTATGCGGGCATCCCGTGGTTCAGCACCGTGTTCGGGCGCGACGGGATCATCACCGCGCTCGGCATGCTGTGGGCGAATCCGGCGATGGCGCGCGGCGTGCTGTTCTATCTCGCCGCCCACCAGGCAAAGGCGATCGATCCGGTGGCCGATGCCGAACCGGGCAAGATCCTGCACGAGGTGCGGCACGGCGAGATGGCGATGCTCGGCGAGGTGCCGTTCCGGCACTATTACGGCAGCGTCGACTCGACGCCGCTTTTCGTCATGCTGGCCGGCGCCTATCTCGCGCGGACCGACGACATCGAGGCGCTGCGGACGCTCTGGCCGCATGTCGAGGCGGCGCTCGGCTGGATCGACCGCTTCGGCGACCGCGACGGCGACGGATTCGTCGAATATTTCCGCATGACCGAAAAGGGGCTTGCGAACCAGGGCTGGAAGGACAGCCACGACTCGGTGTTCCACGCCGACGGCTCGACGGCCGAGGGTCCGCTCGCGCTCTGCGAGGTGCAGGCCTATGTGTTCGGTGCGCGCCGCGCCGCCGCCGCCATCGCGCGGCGCCTCGGCCATGCCGAGCGCGGCGCGGTGCTGGATGCCGCGGCCGACGATCTCGCGCAGACATTCGCCGCCGCGTTCTGGTGCGAGGATATCGGCACCTACGCGCTGGCGCTCGATGGCGAGAAGCGGCCCTGCCGTGTGCGATCCTCGAATGCCGGCCACACGCTGCTCACCGGCATCGCCACGCCGGCGCATGCCGAGCGGATCGCGGCGCAATTGCTCGACAGCGAGTTCTTCTCGGGCTGGGGCATTCGCACGATCGCGGTCGGCGAGCCGCGATTCAATCCGATGTCCTATCACAACGGCTCGGTCTGGCCGCACGACAACGCGCTGATCGCGATGGGGCTCGCGCGTCACGGGATGCGCGCGGAGGCGGCGCGGGTGATGCAGGGCTTGTTCGATGCCTGCGCCTATATCGATCTGCGCCGGCTGCCGGAATTGTTCTGCGGCTTTCCGCGCCGGCGCGGCACCGGCCCCACCTTCTACCCCGTCGCCTGCGCGCCGCAGGCCTGGGCGGCGATGACCCCGTTCAGTCTGATGCAATCCTGTCTCGGCCTCGGCTTCGATCCGGTGCAGCGCCGCATCAGCTTCGACCGGCCGACCCTCCCGCGCTTCCTCGACCGCGTCATCCTGCGCGGTCTGTCGATCGGCGATGCGCGCATGGACGTCATGCTGCGCGGCAGCGGCGCCGACGTCTCGATGAGCGTGCTTGCGCGCTGGGGCGACATCCATGCAACGATGATCAGCTAAGAACTGCAATGGGGGGAACGAAGATGCGCCGGCTGCTCCTGCTGACCACGATCCCGGCCGCCTTCCTCGCCGGGCTGCTTGCCGCGCGGGTGGCGCCCCCCGCGCATGCCGACACCGCTTCCTTGCAGCCGCGGATCATTGATCTCGGCGCGATCACCGATGCCGATCTCGGCGCCATCGTGCCTCATCTCGGCACGCTCCGCTCCCGCACCCTGGTCGTGCTGCCGCAGGGCACGATGGCGGTGCAGACCGGCAACGTGCCGAAGCACGTGCATAACGATGCCAACGAGTTCCAGTACGTGATCTCCGGCAGCGGCACGTTTTGGCTCGGCGACACGCAACGCGAGATTCATGCCGGCGACCTGATCGTCATCCCCAAAGGCACGGCGCATGCCGGCTCCGTGGTGCCGAATGGCGAGCTCAAGGTGCTCGCCATCAAGATGCCGCCGCAGGCGCCCGACGATCTTCATCTCGTGCCCTGATCGCCAAACGCGGTAGAGAAGGCGATGGCCTCTCCGATCGCCCTCCCCGCCGATCCCGACCCCATCGCCGCCGAGCTGATCGCCGCCCGGCCGCAATTTTCGGCGCACGCGATGGACGGGCTGCTGCTCGAATCCGTCCCGCTCGCCGCGATCGCCGATGCGCTCGGCACGCCCGCTTGGGTCTATGGCGCCGGCACGATCCGCGCGCGCTACCGCCATCTCGCCGAGGCGCTGGCACCGCTCGGCGCGCATATCCATTACGCGATGAAGGCGAACGACCATCTCGCCATCCTGCGCGTGCTGAGCGGGGCGGGGGCCGGGATGGACGTGGTGAGCCAGGGCGAGCTGCGGCGCGCGCGCGCCGCCGGCATTCCGCCCGACCGCATCGTCTTCTCGGGCGTCGGCAAGAGCGAGGAGGAAATGCGCGAGGCGATCGCATCCGGCGTCGCGCAGATCAACGCGGAGAGCGCGGAGGAGCTCGCGATGCTCTCCGCCCTGGCCGCCGGCATGGGCGCGACGGCGCGGGTCGCGCTCCGCATCAACCCCGATGTCGATGCCGGCACCCACCCCAAGATCACCACCGGGCGGGCGGAGAACAAGTTCGGCATCCCCTATGCCGATGCGCCGGAACTCTATACGCGGGCCACGTCGCTGCCCGGTCTCGCCCCGGTCGGCCTGGCGCTGCATATCGGCAGCCAGATCCTGGGCATGGCGCCCTATCGCGCCGCCTATGCGCGGGCGGCGGAGCTGGTGCAGGCGCTGCGCGCGCGCGGTCTCGCGGTCGAGAGCGTCGATTGCGGCGGCGGGCTGGGCATTCCCTATCGCAACGAGCCGGCGCCCGCGCCCGAGGCGCTGGCCGGAGCGATTCGCGTGACGCTCGGCGATCTCGGGCTCCGGCTGATGGTCGAGCCCGGGCGCTGGCTGGTCGGGCCGGCGGGCGTGCTGCTCGCCTCGATCCGGCTCGTGAAGCACGCCCGCAAGACCGGATTCATGGTATTGGATGCGGCGATGAACGACCTCGTACGCCCCGCGATGTACGACTCATGGCACGGCATCGTGCCGCTTGCCGCCGCCCATCTGCCGCTTCCCGCCGCGCCGGTGGACGTGGTCGGCCCGGTCTGCGAGACCGGCGACACCTTCGCCCGCGCCCGCGCCCTGCCGCCGATGCCGCCAGGCGCGCGGGTCGCGATCCTCGATGCCGGCGCCTATGGCGCGGTGATGAGCTCGACCTACAACGCGCGCCCGCCGGCCGCGGCGGCAATGGTCGATGGCGGGGAATGGGCGGTGATCCGCGCCCGGCCGCGGGTCGAGACGCTGTGGCGGGACGAGATCGTCCCGGACTTTCTCATGCAGGACTTTCTCGCGCCGGGATGCCGCGCCGGATGAGCGGCCCCGGCCAGGGCGCTCCCGCGCACGCGCGCCGCCTTGGTTTGCGCCGCGCGCAGGCACGGCTCGCGCTCTGGTTTGAGGCATTGTGGCCGGCTCTGTGGCCGGCCGTCGGTACAATCGGGCTGTATGTCGCCCTGGCGCTGCTCGGTCTTCCACCCATCCTGCCGCTCGCCCTGCAATGGCTGCTGCTCGGCGGCTTCGCCCTCGCGGCCCTCGCCCTGCTGTGGCGCGGCCTCTCCCGCATGGAGCATCCGGATTCGGGGAGCGCCGACCGCCGCCTGGAGACGGCATCCGGCCTCGCGCATCGGCCGCTGGCGCTGCTCGCCGACCGGCCCGCCCTCGCCGACGAAGCCGGGCAGGTGCTGTGGCGCGCGCATGTGGCGCGGGCGGCGGCGAGCCTCGGCCGGCTGCGCGTTGGCGCCCCGCGTCCGGGTCTCGCGCGACGTGACCGACGGGCGCTGCGGGGCGGCCTGGTGGTCGCGCTGGTCGCCGCTTTCGGCATTGCCGGGCCGGATGCCGGGCCTCGCCTCCTCGCCGCCTTCTCCCCGACCCTCCCGGCCGGCGCCGCGCCGCCGGCGACCCAGATCGAGGCCTGGATCACACCACCCGCCTATACCGGCGTGCCGCCGCTCTTCCTCAAGCCGGAGGGTGGAGGGGTCGCGGTGCCCGCGGGCTCGCAGCTCACCGTCAGCCTCACCGGCGGCACCGGCGCACCGGCGCTCGCGCTCGACGGCATTAGCCAGAATTTCCGCGTGCTCGCGCAGGGAAGCTGGCAGGCGGAGCGCAC
Organism: Acetobacteraceae bacterium; assembly: GCA_965276665.1. Lineage (GTDB taxonomy): Bacteria > Pseudomonadota > Alphaproteobacteria > Acetobacterales > Acetobacteraceae > CAWGJC01. The sequence continues at coordinate 4,119,695 of OZ255620.1, read as the reverse complement.
CATCGCGACCGGCGGCCGGCTGGTCGTGCGGCGGCGCGGAAGGCAGGTCGCCGGCTGGGACGTGACCGCCATCGCCGACCGGCCGCCCGTCATCGCCTGGAGCGCCGCGCCCGGCGCCTCCTCGCGCGACCAGATGACCCGACTGCCCTGGAAGGCCGATGACGATTATGGCGTCGCCAGCCTGCAGGCCGAGCTGCGGCTGAAGGAGCGGCCGGACATACCGCCCCTGACGGTCGCGATCCCGCTCGCCGGGACGCCGAAATCCGCCCGCGGCATCGCGGTCCACGATCTCACCGCCAATCCCTGGGCAGGACTGGCTGTGACCGCGCGCCTCATCGGCAAGGACGCGCCCGGGCAGCGCGGGATGAGCGCGCAGGCGGAGTTCACCCTGCCGGAGCGCCGCTTCCTCAACCCGGTGGCGCGCGCGCTGATCGCGGTCCGCAAGCAGCTCACCCTGCACCCCGAGGACCGGACGGCCGCGATCGCCGAGCTCGCCCGCGTCGCGTCGGATCCCGGCGCCTTCGACAATGACGACAGCGTCTTCCTCAATCTCTCCGCCGTGATCTCGCTGCTCGCGCGGGACCGGGAGGCGGAGGCGGTGCCGCAGACGCAGGACCGGCTGTGGGAGCTGGCCCTGCAACTCGAGGAGGCAAGCCCGGCGCGGACCGCCCGCGCGCTGGCCGATGCGCGCGCCAGGCTCGAGGACGCGCTGCGGCAGGCGCAGCAGGGCAATCCCGACAAGCAGGCGATCGACCGCCGCATCCAGGCGCTCCAGCAGGCGATCCAGCAGCATCTGCAGGCCTTGCTGCAGCAAGCGCAGCGTGAAGGGAAGACGCTGCCCCCGCTCGACCCGAACGCGCCGGCGATGACCGATCGCGATCTGCAGCGCATGCTCGATCGGATGCGCAGCGCGGTCCAGCAAGGGCGGATGCAGGATGCCCAGCAGCAGATGGCGCAGCTCGAGCAGATGCTGCAGGCGCTCGAACACGCGAGGCCGGCGCAGCCGCAGGACGCGCAGAACAACGCGAAGCGCCAGCGCGGCCAGCAGCAGATGGGCGCGCTCCAGGACATGCTGCAGCGGGAAGGCGGCGTGCTCGACCATACGCAGGAGCGCGCGTCATCGAATGCACAGCGGCCGGGGCCCCTCCCCCTTCCCGGCCAGTTCCCGAGCAATGGCCCGAATCTCGGCGGCCTGTCCCATGGCGGTTCTCCGCCCGGTGATCGGGCGCAAGGCGGCCCGCCACCGGGAGACCAGGTCCAAGGTCAGGGACAGCCCGGGCAAGGGCAGAATGGCCAAGGGCAGAATGGCCAAGAACAGAATGGTCAGGCTCAGAACGGGCAGGATCAGACCGGCCAGGATCAGATCGGGCAAAGCGGCCAGGGGCAAGGTGGACGAGGGCAACCGGGCCGGCGCGATGCACGAGTCCAGAACGCGCTCCGGCGCGCGCTCGGCGAGCTGATGCAGCAATTCGGCGATCTCACCGGCAAGGTCCCGGGGAGTCTCGGCGAGGCGGATCAGGCGATGCAGCAGGCCGTCCAGGCGCTCGGGCAGGGGCAAGATTCGCAGGCGGCCGCCGCCGAGCAGAAAGCGATCGATGCCCTCCAGAAGGGCGGCCAACAGATGGGCCAGCAGATGGCCACGCAATTCGGGCTGAGCATGCGCCCCGGGCAAGGCCAGCAGGGCCAGGGTCAGGACAGCGGTCAGGACGGCGACCAGGACGGCCAGGGCGACGCGGCCGGCAACGCGGATGGCGGTGACCGCGACGGCAATTACGCGGGGACCGGCAGCTTCGGAAAGCAGGATGGTCCGCGCGACCCGCTTGGCCGGCTGACCGGCGAGGGAACGTCGGGTTCGGACCAGGGCGATGACGTCCGGATTCCCAACAAGACGGAAGCGCAGCGAAGCCGCGAAATTCAGGACGAGCTCAGACGGCGCGAAGGCCAGCGCACCCGGCCGCAGGAAGAACTCGACTATATCGGCCGCCTGCTGAAATCGTACTGACCGGTTTTCTTTGACTGGCCGGCGGCCGGACGTCCCGTTTCAAGAGCAGCAACCCAGCGCCGGTGCAACCGCCGGTGCCGAGCCGCCCGCGTCGATCAGGGCTTCAGTTTCTGCGCGCCGTTGCTGACGGCCTGCCCGGTTGCCGAGACGTCCTGCCCGGCGCCGGCGACGGTGTTGCAGGCGCTGAGCACGGAAGCGGCACCCAACATGGCGAGAATAGCAAGGACGGTGGAGAGGCGGGTCATGATCTTTCCCCTGGTTCGAAACACGACCGGGATCAACGCTAACGATTGGCTTCCGTTCCGACTCAGGCGCCGAGCCGTGTCGCGAGATCACCAATATCCGTCGGGAGATAGCTCCAGTCCCGCTCGGCTTTGACGTCACGGCTCCGGCCCGGCCCGTATTCGGTCGGGCGCGGGATGAAGGCGGTCTGCAGGCCGAGGAACGCGGCGGCGGCGAGATCGGAATGTTCCATGCGGGCTACAGTACCGGCCCGTACGCGCATGTCGAGCCGGACCTATGATGATTTCGCTTGCGTCGCGGATGCTTCACGCCGATATGGGGTTGCGAGTTCCGTGACCGCGTAACTGGCGAGCCTGGCGGCGCGCCCTTCCCGGAAATCTTCTCGAAACAGCTCCGTCCCGTCGTTACGCGGGGGCTGGCGGACAAAAGGCGCTTCCGGCGCGGCAATCCGCTCGTGCGCCCAGGGAATATCATCAATCGTGACCGAAATAAGTTTCTCGGCCCTCGGCTTGGCCGAGCCAATCCTGCGCGCTCTGGCGGCGCAGAACTTCCACACTCCCTCGCCGGTCCAGGCCGGCGCCATCCCGCTGCTGCTCGCCGGGCACGACCTGCTCGGCATCGCGCAGACCGGCACCGGCAAGACGGCGGCCTTCGCGCTGCCGATCCTGCAGCATCTCGCGGCGACACCGGGCCGCGCCCGGCCGTTCAGTACACGCGCCCTCGTGCTGGCGCCAACCCGCGAGCTCGCCCTGCAGATCGAGGCGGCGTTCCGCGCCTTCGGCGCCGGACAGCGCCTCTCCACCTGCGTCATTCTCGGCGGCGTCGGCCGCCGGCCGCAGGAAGAGCGGATGCGCCGCGGGCCCGACATCGTCGTCGGCACCCCCGGCCGCATCCGCGACCTGATGGGCACCCAGCATCTGCGGCTCGACGAGGTGCGGCACTTCGTCCTCGACGAGGGCGACCGGATGCTCGATCTCGGCTTCATCCGCGACATCCGCGCGGTCGTGTCGGCGCTGCCGGTGGAGCGGCAATCGATGCTGTTCTCCGCCACCATGCCGCCGCCGATCGAGCAGCTCGCAAGGAGCTTCCTCCGCCGCCCCGAGCGGGTTGAGATCACGCCGGAAATCCGCACCCCCGAGAAGATCGAGCAGCACGTCCATTTCGTGGACGGGCAGGCGAAATACGCCCTGCTCGCCAACCTGCTCGGAAACCCCACGCTGGCCCGGGTGATCGTGTTCACCCGCACCAAGCGCGGCGCCAACCGGGTGGCCGAGCATCTCGAAGGCGCGGGCATCCGCGCCGAGGCGCTGCACGGCAACAAGAGCCAGTCGGCACGCGAGCGCTCGCTCGACCGCTTCCGCAACGGCCACGCCCGGGTGCTGGTGGCGACCGACATCGCCTCGCGCGGGATCGACGTGAAAGGTATCTCCCACGTCATCAATTTCGACCTGCCGGTCGAGCCGGAGAGCTACGTCCACCGCATCGGCCGCACCGCGCGCGCCGGCACGACGGGCATCGCGATCTCGTTCTGCGACAGCTCGGAACACGCGGCCCTCCGCGGCATCGAACGCGCCGCCGGCGTGCGGCTTCTTGCCGCCAACGCAGCGCCGCCCGCCGGATCGCGCCCGGCTGCGGCACCGGCGCCGCAACACCGTCGGCGTCGCCGGCCGGCGTCTCGGGCTTCGGCCTGAGTGTAAGGCCAGGGGCTCTGCCCCTGGATCCCGCCAAGGGCGAAAGCCCCTGGAACCCGGGTGGCGCGTTGCGCCGGGTTCGGGAGAGGCCGGATGTGATTGCGCCTCGCGCGAAGCGCACCAAAGATCCTCGAAACACAACAAGCGACGGCGGCCATAACACGAAGCGCCAGGAATCGGGGTCTGGGGGACGTCGCCCCAGCGGGGTCAGGGGCAGCGCCCCTGGCTTTCTCATCCGACTACTCATTAGAGTATCTTTCTCTCGCAACCGTCAAAAAATGACGAGGACGTTTTTAATTTGGCGATGATCTTGCGCTGAGACGAAAAGAAATTCTCTTTAAGGCTCGGATGCACAGAGCCGTCGCATGATTCCCATCGCGCTTGATCCCACGCAGCTTCGCCTGGCCGTCGCCGGTCGGGGGGTTCTTGCCCATAACCGCCTCGCCGCGTTGCGCGAGGGCGGGGCGGATCCTGTGTTCTTCTCCGATGAAACGGGCATCGAGAATCGGGCGATGCCGGACGGTGCCGCTCTCGATGCGGTCGACGTGCTGTGGATCGTCGGCTTGCCCGATGATGAGGCGTTTGCCTTGGCGGAAATCGCCCGGGCGCATCGCGTGCTAGTCAATGTCGAGGACCGGCGTGCGCAATGCGGGTTCCACAACGTCGCGCAGGTGCGGCGCGGCGATCTGCTGCTGACCGTTTCCACCAATGGGCAGAGCCCCGGGCTGGCCGGACGCATCCGCGCGCGGCTGGCCGCGGAATATGGGCCGGAATGGGGTGATCGCCTTGCCGAACTCGGCGCGCGGCGTCTGGGCTGGAAGCGGGACGGCGAGCCGATAGCCGAGCTGGCCCGGCGCACCGATGCGACACTCGATCAGGCGGGATGGCTGCGATGAATGCCGCCGATCTGCTGTCGCGCCTGGTTCCGGCGGAGTTTGCGCCGGGGTCGGTCTGGCTGGTGGGGGCGGGGCCGGGCGATCCGGGCCTGCTCACCCTGCATGCCCTGCACGCGCTCGCCACCGCCGATGTCGTGCTGCATGACGCGCTGATCGCGCCCGAGATCCTCGACCTCGCCGCCGGCGCCCGCATCCCCGTCGGCAAGCGCGCCGGCGGCGTCCGCACGCCCCAGCTTCGCATCAATGCCCGCCTCGTCGCCCTCGCCCGCCAGGGGCTGCGCGTGCTCCGCCTCAAGGGCGGCGACCCGCTCGTCTTCGGCCGCGGCGGCGAGGAGGCGATGGCGCTCGCCGCCGCCGGCCTGCCATTCCGCATCGTGCCAGGCATCAGCGCCGGGCTCGGCGGCACCGCGTCCGCCGGCATCCCCCTCACCCACCGCACGCTGGCCCGCAGCGTCGCCTTCGCGACCGGCCATGACGCCGATGGCGGCCTGCCCGCCGATCTCGACCTCGCCGCCCTCGCGCGCGGCGCCGACACGCTCGTCTTCTACATGGGCCTCCGCCAGACGGCCGCGATCGCCGCCGGGCTGATCGCCGCCGGCAAGCCCGCGGACACGCCGGTCGCCTTTGTCAGCGACGCCACCACGCCCCGCCAGCGCGTCCGCGCCGCAACCCTCGCCACCGCCGCGCAGGCCGCCGCCGAGCTGCCCCTCACCGCCCCCACCCTCCTCGTCATCGGTCCAACCATCGGCCTCCTCGACAGACTCGCAGGCGAGATCGCCCCGATGACACTCCGGCCGGTTCCGGCCCGGCAAAGCTCCTAGGAAGTCCTCATGGCAACTCAGCCCGCCTCCTCGCCCTTCGCGGCGGACCAGATGGAAGAGCTGCACCGGCTGCTCGACGGCAGCACGGCCGAACAGCGGACCTGGCTCAGCGGCTATGTCGCGGGATTTGCCGCGGCGCACGGGCATCCGGCGGAGGCGGCCGCCGCGCCGCCCGCGCGCAAGGCCGCACTGACCATTTTGTATGCCACGGAATCCGGCAATGCCGAGGCGCTCGCGCTGGCCGCGCGCAAGGAAGCGGCGCGGCTCGGCCTGGCGCCGCGCGTGCTCGACATGGCGGACACCTCGCCCGAGGAGATCGCGCGCGCCGGCGACCTGATGGTGATCGCCAGCACGTGGGGCGAAGGGGACGCGCCGCAGCGCGCGGAGGCGTTCATGGCAGCGCTGATGGCGGAAGACGCGCCACGCCTCGACGGGCTGCGCTTCTCGGTCCTCGCGCTCGGCGACCGGGCCTACGCGAAATTCTGCGAGACCGGGCGCCTGATCGACGAGCGGCTAGCGGCGCTCGGCGCCACCCGCATCGCGCCGCGCGAGGAGTGCGACCTCGATTATGAGACGCCGGCCAAGGCCTGGATCGGCACCACGCTGCGCGAGATCGGCACCAAGGCGGGCGCGTCGATCATCCATGTCGACTTCATGCGTCCGACCGGCGGCGAGGCGACATGGACGCGCGCCCATCCGTTCGACGCCGAGATCACCGCGCGCACCGACCTGAACAGCAGCCGGTCCGACATCCACACCTGGCATCTCGAACTCTCGCTTGAGGGGAGCGGGCTTGCATACGAGCCCGGCGATTCGCTCGGTTTCGTGCCGACCAACGACCCGGCGATGGTCGCCGACGTGCTGGACGCCGCCGGCCTCGCCGGCGACGACACGCTGCGCGCCGCGCTGACCACGACGCTCGACATCACCACGCTGAACCAGCCGCAGATCGCTGCCTACGCGGCGCTGGCCGAGGATGCCGGCCTCGCCGCGATCGCGCAGGATGCCACGCGATCGGCCGAATTCATCCATGGGCGGCAACTGGTCGATCTGCTGCACGCCGCGCCGCGCACGCTCGCCGCAGAGGAGCTGGCGGGATTGCTGCGGCCGCTGGCGCCCCGCCTCTATTCCGCCGCCTCGAGCCGGAAGCTGGCGGGGGACGAGGCGCATCTGCTGATCGGCGAGGTCGCCTGGGACAGCCACGGACGGGCGCGGCACGGTGTCGCGTCCGGCGATGTGGCGGCGCGCCGGCGCGTCGGCGACAGCTTGCCCGTCTATGTCCAGGCCAACCGGCATTTCCGCCTGCCGGAGACCGCCGAGACGCCGATCATCATGATCGGCCCGGGCACCGGCGTCGCGCCATTCCGCGCCTTCATGCAGGAGAGCGAGGCGACCGGTGCGAAGCGCCGCAGCTGGTTGTTCTTCGGTGCGCGCCGCTTCACGCATGATTTCCTGTATCAGCTCGAATGGCAGGATTGGCTGAAGGACGGCGTGCTCACGCGCATGGATGTCGCGTTCTCGCGCGACCAGATGGGCAAGGTCTATGTGCAGGACCGCATGTGGGAGAAGCGTGCCGAGCTGCATGCCTGGCTGCAGGACGGCGCGCGCATCTATGTCTGCGGCGACGCCAAGGGCATGGCGAAGGACGTGCACGCGACCCTGATCCGCATCATCGCCGAGCAATCGGGCAGCAATGCCGCGCAGGCCGAGGGCGTGCTGCGCGACATGGTGAAATCCGGCCGTTACCTGCGGGACGTCTACTGATGCCGCTCGACACGATCGGCGCGGAAGCCGATGCGCAAGCCACTCTGCGCGATGCGCTCGCGCGGTTCACGGGCCGCATCGCGCTTGTCTCCTCCTTCGGGGCGGAGAGCGCGGTGCTGCTGCACATGGCGTCGCGCATCGATCGCCACCTGCCGGTGATCCTGCTCGATACCGGCAAGCTGTTTCCCGAGACGCTCTCTTATCGCGACACGCTGGTCGCGCGTCTCGGCCTCACCGATGTGCGGAGCGCGCGGCCGGAACCGGCGCGGATCGCCGAGTTCGATCCCGCCGGCACGCTGTGGCGCCAGGATCCGGATTCCTGCTGCTGGCAGCGCAAGGTCGAGCCGCTCGACGCCGCGCTCCAGGGTTTCGACGCCTGGATCACCGGGCGCAAGCGGCACCAGACCGCGCACCGGCAGAACCTCGCGCCGATCGAGGACGGACCGGACGGACGGGTGAAGATCAACCCGCTGGCATTCTGGGACGAAGCGGCGATCGAACGCTATTTCGCGGCGCATGCGCTGCCGCGCCATCCGTTGCAGGCGCACGGCTACGCCTCGATCGGCTGCGCGACCTGCACGCGTGCCGTCGGCGCGGGCGCGGATTCGCGCGCCGGGCGCTGGGTCGGACACGGCAAGACCGAGTGCGGCATCCATATGGCGCCCACCAAGCTGGAGCAGAGAGCATGACCAAGCCATCCGCCAACGAGGGCATCAAGGAACGCAGCGACTTTCTGCGCGGCACGATCGCCGATGGGCTTGCGCAACCCGTCACCGGCGCCATCGCCGAGGACGACACGCAGCTCACCAAGTTCCACGGCATCTATCAGCAGGACGACCGCGACCTGCGGCCCGAGCGCGCGAAGAAGAAGATGGAGCGCGCCTACATGTTCATGGCACGGCTCCGCGTGCCCGGCGGAGTGATGAGCACCGAGCAGTATCTCGCGATGGAGCGCATCGCGCTCGAGCGCGGCAACGGCACGCTGCGCCTGACGACGCGGCAGACGATCCAGTTCCACGGCGTCATCAAGAGCAATCTCAAGCCGGCGATCCAGGCGATCAACGACGCGATGCTCGACACCTTCGCGGCGTGCGGCGACGTCAACCGCAACGTCATCGCCACCGCCAATCCGGCGCAAAGCGCGATCCATGCGCAAGCGGCCTCGCTCGGGCGGCGCATCAGCGAGCATCTTCTGCCGCATTCGCGCGCTTATCACGAGATCTGGCTCGACGGCGAACGCGTGAGCGGTGGCGACGCGGAGGACGAGCCGATCCTCGGCCGCACCTATCTCCCGCGCAAATTCAAGATCGCGATCGCGGTGCCGCCGCAGAACGACGTCGATGTCTTCGCGCATGACCTCGGCCTGATCGCCATCGAGGAGAATGGCATCCTCGTCGGCTGGAACGTCGTGGTCGGCGGCGGGATGGGGATGACGCATGGCGAGCCCGACACTTTCCCGCGCACCGGCGACGTGATCGGCTTCTGTACGCCCGACCAGGCGATCGGGATTGCGGAACAGGTGGTGACGATCCAGCGCGACTGGGGCGATCGGGGCGACCGCAAGCATGCCAGGCTGAAATACACGATCGAGCGCGTCGGCCTCGCGCATTTCCGGCAGGAGCTCGATACGCGGCTCGGCTATTCGCTTGCGCCGGCGCGGGAATATCGGCTCGCCGGTTCGGGCGACGCGCTCGGCTGGACGAAAGGCGATGATGGCAGCTGGCATTGCTGCGTGTTCGTCGAGAATGGCCGCGTGCACGATGTCGGCGCGCGACGCCTGCTCTCCGGGCTGCATGCGGTGGCGGAGGCGCATGAGGGTGACTTCATTCTCACCTCCAACCAGAACCTGGTCATCGCCGGCGTGCCGGAGACGCGGAAGCCGGCGATCGAGGCGCTGCTCGCCGAATACGGGCTCGACGCGCCGCCCGGCGCCCTGCGCGCCAATGCGATGGCCTGCGTGGCGCTGCCGACCTGCGGGCTGGCGCTGGCGGAGAGCGAGCGATATCTGCCCGATCTCGTCACCGCGCTCGAGGCGGAGCTCGACCGCGTGGGGCTCGGTATGGATGCGATCACCATCCGCATGACCGGCTGCCCGAATGGCTGCGCGCGGCCCTATCTCGCCGAGATCGGGCTCGTCGGCCGCAATCCCGGCGTCTACAATCTCTATCTCGGCGGCGCGTTCAACGGCACGCGTCTCAACAAGCTCTATCGCAGCGACATCAAGCATGACGAGATCATCGCCGCGCTGTCGCCGCTCTTCGCCGATTACAGCGTGGGGCGGAACCCGGACGAGCATTTCTCGGACTTCCTGATCCGTGCCGGCGTGATCCGGGCGACGCTGGCCGGCAATCAGTTCCACGCCGATGTCGCCGCCTGACGCTGCGGGCTGCTAATCTCCCCCACATGGGAGGGAGCGGCATGGTGACGGTGGAACTCGATGCGACGGACCGGCGCATCCTGCGCCTGCTGACGCGGGATGCCTCGCTCTCGCTCGCCGATATCGCGCGCGAGGTCGGGCTGACGCAGACCCCGTGCTGGAAGCGCATCCGGCGGATGGAGCAGGCGGGCGTGATCACCGGACGGGTGGCGGTGCTGGACGCCGGGCGCGTGGGGCTGCCGGTCTCGGTCTTCGTCGCGCTCGAGACGCATGATCACTCCGCCGAATGGCTCGGCCGGTTCGCCGCCGTGGTGGCCGAAATGCCGGAGATCGTGCAGGCCTGGCGCATGAGCGGCGACATGGATTACCTGCTGCATGTCGTGCTGCCGGACTTGCCGGCCTATGACGCGTTCTATCAGAAGCTCATCGGCGCGGTGCCGCTCCGCAACGTAACCAGCCGGTTCGCGCTGGAGCGCATGAAGCAGGCCCCGTTGCCGGTCTGAGTGCCCGGGGCTATGGATCGCGCATGGACGCGTTCCTGACCGCCTATCTCGCGGAATCCCGCGCGGCGCTCGACGCCTTCGCCGGCGATGCGGTCGCGCTCGCCTCGCTCGAGGCGATGGCTGCGGCGACGGTGCGGGCGATGCAGAATGGTGGCAAGTTGCTGGTCGCCGGGAATGGCGGCAGTGCTGCCGACGCGCAGCATATCGTCGGCGAGTTCGTCTCCCGCCTGCTGTTCGATCATATGCCCTTGCCGGCGATCGCGCTCACCACCGACACCTCGGTGCTCACCGCGGCGGCGAATGATTACGGCTATGAGACTGTGTTCGAACGGCAGGTGATCGGGATCGGGCGACGCGGCGACGTGTTCCTCGGCATCTCCACCTCGGGCCGCTCGCGCAACGTGCTGCGTGCGCTCGAGGCGGCGCGGACGACCGGCATCGTGACGCTCGGCTTCACCGGTGCGGCGGAAAATCCGATGACGGGATGCTGCGACATGCTGCTGCGCGCGCCCTCGACGGTGACCTGGATCATTCAGCAGATCCATATCACCGCCGCGCATATCTTCTGCGGCCTCGTCGAGCGCGCGATGTTTCCCGACCTTGCCGGTCCCTAGATGAAGGCGGTCGCCGCCCTCTGGCACGGCGCGGCGATGCCGGCGGCGGCGCTCGACCAACTCCTTCTGACCGGTGCGGAACCGGCCCTCCCCTCCAGCTTCTCCATCGGCCTCGCGGCGCAAGCGACGATCGCCGTGGCGGGATTGGCGGCGGCCGCGCTCTGGCAGCAGCGCGGCGGACCGCCACAGGCGGTCAGCGTCGACATGCGCCACGCCGCGGCCGAATTCCGCTCGGAGCGCTATTTCCGCATCGACGGCGCTCCGCCACCGGATCCATGGGACCCGATCGCCGGGCTCTATCGCACCGCCGATGGCTGGGTGCGGCTGCACACGAATTTTCCTCACCACCGCGATGGCGTGCTGCGCCTGCTCGGCTGTGCCGGCGAGCGCGAGGCAGTGGCCGCGACGCTCGCCCGGCGGGAGGCGGTCGCGTTCGAAACGGAGGCGGCGGAGGCTGGTCTCTGCGTTACGGCGTTGCGGTCTTTTGCCGAATGGGATGCGCATCCGCAGTCGCGCGCCGTGGCGAGCCTGCCGCTGATCGAGATCCGGCGGATCGGCGACGCCTCGCGGAAGGCGCTTCGCCCGGCGGATCGGCCGCTCGGCGGCCTTCGCGTGCTCGATCTCACGCGAGTGATCGCCGGGCCGGTCTGCGGCCGCATTCTGGCGGCGCATGGCGCGACGGTGATGCTGGTGACGGCGCCGCATCTGCCGTCGATTCCGTCGCTCGTCATCGACACGGGTCGCGGAAAGCTCTCCGCGCAGATCGATCTGCGCGCGCCTGCCGGGCGAGCGGCGCTCGCCGAGTTGCTGGCCGGGGCGGATGTGTTCCTGCAGGGCTATCGGCCCGGCGGCCTTACGGCGACGGGTTTCGGCCCGGCGGAGGCGGCGCGGCTGCGGCCCGGCATCGTCTATGCCTCGCTCTCGGCCTATGGAGAGGCGGGCCCTTGGGCCGCGCGGCGCGGGTTCGACTCGCTCGTGCAGACGGCGAGCGGCTTCAACCTCGCCGAAGCCGAGGCGGTGGGCAGCGCGACCCCGCGCCCGCTGCCCGCGCAGGCGCTCGATCATGCCACCGGCACGCTGCTCGCCTTCGGCACGATGGCCGCCTTGCACCGCCGCGCCCTGGAAGGCGGAAGCTGGCTGGTCCAAGTCTCCCTGACACGCACCGCACAGTGGCTGCGCGCCTTGCCCCGCCAGCCGGACGGCATGGGCGCGCCAGATCCCATACAGGACACCATCGCCGATCTGCTGGAGAAGTCACGCTCCGGGTTCGGTCGCCTGACCGCGATCCGCCACGCGGCGCGCCTCGCCGCCACACCCCCGCGCTTCGCCCGCCCCGCCGTTCCTCTCGGAACCGATCCCCCTCGCTGGCCCGAAGGAGCTGATTTGCGGGATTGACCGGCACACGAAAACCTTGGCAGCCGCGAGCTCGCCATGGCGACGCCGATTTCGCACCTCGCTGGGCGTTGGTTGAAGGCGTCTTGTGTCTGCGCGCGAAGTAGGCGCGTATTCCCTATGACCAAGTTGCTGCCACGGCATCAGAATCTTTCGATGGAGCAGATCAACCGGCGTATGCGGTGCCAGGAATGCGGGGGCAAGGTTAGTCTGGTTAGCCTGCTCGAACCGTCGCCCGAGGGTGACTAAACCCAAAGGGGGCGGCTGGCAGATCGTGCTCTCGGGCGGGTCGATAGGGTTCTCCGATGAGAGACATAGTTGTCGACATGAACGTGCAGTCGACATGAACGTGCAAGAGCAAATCGCCCGCATCAATCAGCTTCAGGCAGACGCCGCTCGGAAGCAGCAGGAAACGCGGCTGGCTCCGTTGGCCCTCGTGGTCAGCGCCATGACGGCTGGAGGCAGCATCGTGGCGGCGACGGTCGCTCTCATGAAGGTGCTGGGGCCATGAGTCCCACCGGGCTCCGCGAATGTCTAGATACGATCGGTTGGACGCAACGTGGATTGTCGGTTCGGCTTGGCGTGCATGAAACACGCACGCGGAGATGGGCGACCGGTCGGTATCCGGTTCCAGATGCCGTGGCGGATTGGTTGGAGGCTTTGACCCTCGTGCATGAGGCACATGCTTTGCCCGCAGGATTGAACAGCCTGCCGGTCAGCGACGCAGAGGATGCTCACACTGCTCCGCAGGTAAGCTGAAACGCAAAGGGGCGTGGAAGCCGATGGAGTAAAATGATTCCTGTCGGCGTTACTTCCGCACGGGCCGTGCCCGTCGGATGTAATATTTTGTTTCTCGACAATCACCTATTGAAGTGAGCTGCTTACCGTCCACTATAGGATTAACGACGACCTGGGCGAGCTTCACGTCTACATCCAGAAGCTCGGCTTTCTCCGCCATTTTTAGGCCTTCATTTGTTTCAAGTATCCCCATCGCGGCTTTCTGCATTAACACTATGTGATCGGAGATGGGCGGCCGGCGATCCTGTTTAGGATAGCGTTGATCCATGAGAGCGAGTGGTTTCCCAGAGACTCGGCACTAATCCGAGTTCCAGCGTCACGTTCGGGTTCCATCCAGATATGTCGAAAATGGAGAAGTCGGAACCAGTGATATAGCTTCTGATCTTCGCCATTATCTGCATGTCGGTGATTTTATCGTCAGCGAAGACGCGTCAGCTTGAGCACGATCGGCATTCTGTCAGCATCGACCAGTGCGTCAGACATCGCTTGACTGCAGCACAGGCCTTGGCAACGCAGGCAGTCAATTCGGACAATTAATCCTTAGCCGGCAAATCCGCCACGCGCCCTATAGCTTTTGGAAGGTCAGAACGCCCGAGCGATTCTCATCCGATGCTTCTGCCATCAAGGAAGTCGCCAGGGGCGCGTTCGGTTACGCAACCAAGGGAATGCAGGCATGGCGGCATCAGCGGGTAACAAGACTCGCGCGATCTGAGCCGACGCTTCCATCCGTTCGACTGGCGCCGTGTCTCCTCCGGACAGTGCGGTGAAAGGGCAGATCTGTGCCGGCGTTACGCTGATCCGACTTCGTGGCGTCGCGCAATCTCGCCTTCCCAAACGGACACACCCAGCGCCCACGTGCACGCTCTGCATCAGCGAACCTAAAATGGAGAACCCAATGACGTCATCGGCAAACAACACAACGGTCTGGACCGACTTCCTCACCGACAGCGCAGGCAACCAGTATGGCATCGCGCCACCGAAATCGGGCGCAGCGACGGGCGCTCAGGTGATCGAAAACGGAAACACCAATCCCAACTCGTCGAATGTGAAGATGATTTTCGCGTGGAACGGGGCGGTCTACTACCAAGATTCGTCAGGCGCTTTCTACGGGAAGACATCGGGGATGTGGAAGAAACTGCCTGGTGATCCACGTGTGGCGACACCGACACCGACACCCACTCCGACTCCCACACCGACCCCTACACCGGTTTCCGGCGGCCCGGCGCCCCCAGCGCAGGCGGTCGCTGCCGGCTATACCACCTGCGTCTTCGGCGCAAATGGCTTTACCTCGAGCAGCGTCTCGCCCGACAATACCGGCACGCACGATTGGTATCCCTATAATGGTTTCGACGGCACCAACCAGCCACCACCTTCGGCATGGACCGTCAACAGCGACGGCTCTCTCACCTTCGAGACGGAGCAGAGCTATAACGGGCTGGTCACGCTCAACTCGCACAGCCCCGCCATGTCGAAGCCCGGCGCGCACGCGACGAACCAGGGTCAGGGCCTCGCCTTTCAGTATGGGTATTTCGAGGCGACACTGAAATTTGATCCGACGCTCGCCGGCAAGAATCCTGGCTGGCCCGCTTTCTGGTCGGCGATGGTGAACGGCTATACATCCGCGCCTTACATGGAGCTGGATTTCATCGAGGCGTATGCGAACGCCTCGTGGCCCGGCATCGGAAAGTGCAACTTGATCTCGACCGTGCATCAGTGGCTCGACGGAAGCGGAGATCAGTTCAATAATTTAAACAACACTGTGCCGAACCAGAGCGGCATCGATCTCACCCAGCCGCACACATATGGCTGTCTGTGGACGCCGACCGCGATCACCTTCTACATCGATAATGTCGAGACATTGTCCGTGGCGACGACCGCCGCCGTCGCGACGCAGATCGCCAGCAGTAGCGGAAAGTCCAGCTCGAGCGGCTCGAGCACGTTCACAATCGCCAATAGCGGGGGCGCGATCTACCTGCAGCTCGGCACCGGCGTTTCGTGGCCGGTCACGTTCAGCAAGGTGCACGTGTTCCAGTAGTTTCCGCACCGCCGCCCAACAAGGGGGCGTCTGCCACAAGGGAGGCGCCCTTTTGCTCGGCCGCGCTAGCAGCCGACCACACTGGTGTCATGAATTGAGCCTGGAGTCTGGGAATTGAGCCCTGGGGTTCAGGACGTCGCGGCCCCAGGACGCCGCCCCGCCCGTTGCGGAATGACGATGATGCAAACGATGATGAGCACGGCGAGGATCGCCGAGGCGTAGAAGCGATTCACGTTGAGACCGCCATCGGCCAATGGCTTGTCGAAAAGATCGCCCAATGTCGCTCCCAACGGCCGCGTAAGGATGAATGCGGCCCAGAAAAGCGCTGTGCGGGAGATGTTCGTGAGGAAATAGGCCGCGGCCACCAGGGCGAGCCCGGCGCCGAAGACAAGCGCTCCTCTCTCGAACCCAAGCCCGTTCGTGTCCGCCATCCAGTCGCCCAAGGCGGTGCCGAGCGTTTGCGAGAAGAGGATCGCGACCCAGTAGAAGCTTTCCGTCCTTGGCGTGCTGACGGTGTTGACCGAGATCGATCCGGTTTTCCAGTACCAGAGACCGAGGGACGCGATCAGCAGCACGAAGAGCGTCGAAGCGCCGCCAGGATAGCCGACGCCAAGCGAACGATCGGCGAAATCCGCCATCGTCGTCCCCGCCGTCGTCGTCGCGACGATCACGAACCAGTAGAGAAACGGGGAGAAGACACGCGCTCTGATCTGCGCGAAGACCGCGACGATGAACACGATGATGAAGATGACGCTGCTCGCCGCATAGCCGAGATTGAGCGACATCGAGACGGAATCGCCGCCGGTCTCGCCCAATGTCGTCGCGAGAATCTTGATGAGCCAGAAGCCGAGAGTGACTTCCGGAACCTTGCTGAAGGCAATTTCCGCGTTACGGGATGTTGTCATCTGCGACTCTCTTGGCTCGTTACGGGCTACGCGTTTCATCCGCCGCCGATGGCCCGGCGCAGCGCGCCAAGGCGATCGAGGGATGTCAGCGCCTCATCTGGTTTCGCGGCGGCAAGCGAGAACACGATCGCTTCGAGGGCGATCAGGGTCGCGCCATGCAAGGCGATGCCGCCGGGGCGACCACGCGGCACCGCGACGACCACATCGGCGAGCTTCGCGAGCGGCGTCCCCATCGCCTCGGTCAGCAGGATGGTGCGCAATCCGAGACTCCTGGCGGTTGCGAACACCACCGCCACTTCCTGGTAAAGCCGTCCATAGGCCAGGATGAGCAAAGCATCGCCCGTACGCAGGCCGAGCATCTGGTCGGCAAGCATGGAGCCCGTGGCATTCAGCGCAAAGCCGCAGCGGCCGGTCCGCGCCAGCATGGTCGCGACATAGCTCGCGAGCGCGGCAGACGGGCCGATCCCGAAGATGACGACACGTTGCGCGGCGTCGAGCGCATGCACAGCCGCCGCGATCTGCGCGCGGCATGCTTTCGACCTGATGACATCCAGACCGTCGGCATGGGTCTGCAGCACGTCGTCGAGCGCCTCGCCGGTGCTTTGCTCGAGATCGGCGAGCGATCGGCGCATGGCGGCCGCCGGGGTCGAGGCCGCGGCGAGCGATTCAAGAATGGCGTTTTTTAATTCGGTCAGCCCGGCGAAGCCCAATGCCTGGATCGTGCGGATCACCGTCGCGTCCGACGTGCCGATGCGCGCGCCGATCTCCGCCGCCGAGCATGCGAGAACGACCTCGCGATTCTCCCGCACGAACCGGACGACACGATCCCCCGCGCCGCCGAGGCGTTTCGCCGGCCCGCGAAGCCGTTCCTCGAGCCGGGCCTGATGCCGCGCGGCTGGGTGTCTCATGGCGATGACCGATCCTGTAATATTCACTACCAGAATGACATATGACGTAGTATAGGCTACGTCGGCTGGTGTGCAAGGAGACAGGACGGTGCCGAGCTTATGGACGCATGCGGGCCCGACCGCGCTTGCTGCCTTTCTCGCCTCCCTCGTCGAGGGTGTCGAAGCCCTGACAGTCGTGCTTGCCGTCGGCGCGATGCGGGGCTGGCGGGATGCGCTGCTCGGCAGCGTCGCCGCCCTGGTGCTGCTGGCCTGTATCGTCGCGGCGGTCGGACCGGCGCTGGCGGAAATTCCTCTGCAGGCCTTGCAGCTCGTTGTCGGCGGTTTGCTGCTGCTGTTCGGGCTGCGCTGGCTCCGGAAGGCCATCCTGCGCGCAGCCGGTGTCCTGCCGCTGCATGACGAGGCTCAAGCATTTCAGAAGGAACAGCGGCGTCTGGCGGGCGTCGCGCAGGCCGCAGCGTGGGACAAGATCGCCTTCGGGACGAGCTTTCAGGTCACCATGCTCGAAGGCGCTGAGGTTGTGTTCATCGTGCTCGGAATCGGCGCGGGCGATACGACATTACTGCGCGCGGGCAGCCTCGGCGCGCTGGCGGCGCTGGTGCTGGTGGTGATCGTCGGGGCCGCCGTGCATCGCCCGCTGGCCCGGGTGCCCGAAAATCAATTGAAGTTTCTCGTGGGCGTTCTGCTCTCCGCATTCGGCAGTTTCTGGTTTGGCGAGGGCGCGGGCCTGAATTGGCCGGGCGCGGACTGGTCGCTCGCCGCCCTCATCCTCCTCTATCTGGCTGCCGGACTGATCGCCGTGCGCGCCTGTCTCGCCCGGCATGGTCATGTGAGGCTCTCCCCATGAGCGCGGTGGGTGCCGTCCTGCGGGAGCTCTGGGGGCTGTTCGTCGATGACGGCCTGTTTGCGCTGCTGATCCTAATCTGGCTTGTCGTTGTCTGGGGCCTGCCAAGGCTTGGAATTCCGGCCGCTTTGGCCTGCATCCTGTTCGCCGTCGGGCTCGCCGCGCTGCTCGTGGCAAGCACCGCTCGCCGGGCGGCCCAGCGAGACTGATTCTCATCAGCTCAGCGAAAGAAAGCGCGCCGCCGGCCGCTGAGCGGATCGGGTCCGCTCCCCATTGAAATCGCCCCCCGTCGGCTGGCCAGACCGGTGACAAAGCAAAGGCCGGGCGCTCTTTTTCGCTGAAGCGTCGCGCATTCACCATGCTTCATTCTCGCCGCCATCCGCCATAGCTGCTCTTTGACGTCCATGACCAACAGCGATCGACGCGTAACAGGCCGCTTGTTTGAATTCTACCGTTCACGCAGTCGTTAAGAATGAAATGATTATTTGTTATTTCTTAACGACCATGTATCGATTACCTTTGTCTAAACGGGAGCAAACAGATGTTTGATGACCCAGTCAATGTCCGCATCCTCCGCCGCGCCTACGATCTCTGGCGACGAAGCGGACGGCCAGAAGCAAAGCGCGAAGAATTCTGGGAGAGGGCTGCAGCGGAGATAAACGCCGAGACCATTGCATGGACCCAGAGCGCATGGGCGGGCGGCATGATCTCGCAGAGTAATGTGGCGACGCAACAACGGGCTAATCCACGCGGCTGAGTTGCGAAAGCATGGCTTCTTGCCGATCTATGGCCGCCGCCGCCGATCCCCAGTCGGAGCCGGTTTGGAAGCCGCCGGAAGCCCCACCTTCCGGCGGCTTCCGATATCCGATCCAGGAGCAGCTGGCGGACGCGATCATCGTTTTCGGGCGAACTACGTTCGGGTGAGTAACTTCCCTTCACGCCCGCGCGTACCCGTATCTCCGCCACGCAAATCATCCAAGACGAATCGGATTTACCTCAGCGCAACGTAAAGCAGCCGGCTCGCAACGCGCCATCACTCACAAGGCGAGACTTCGACTGCGAGCTGCGCAAGAAGCTGACCGAAGATCAGGATTAAGCGCCGTCAGCCGACCTTTTCCCAAATTAGTTCGGTGATCGCCTGCGCTGCGAGGCCGAACGGTATCGGTGTTGATGGCGGTCAACGCCGACGCGGCGCGTCCGACGTAGGATCAATTTCGAGAACACCGGCGATCGATCGAGCGGGCTTGCCGATGGGAGCCGCGATGCAACCCACCGCGTTCGCCGTGGTTCTCCATCAGCGAGGGAGAAACGCAATGGCGGAAACAGACGCCCAGCGGGGCACAGGTGACGATCAGGCCGGCGCTGATCCCGGAGGCACGCACAGCACCAAACCGACCAAACCCGCCGAGAATTCGTCAGCGAAACCTCCGGTGCAGTCGGGCGACCAAAACGACAATCCGAAACGGTTCTGACAGATGCCTGGCCTCCGCAAAAAGCGATACGAGACGGTTTTGCGAGTAGCAGGACCCGGTCGTCACGGGCTCGAGCTATATGCAATGCGAGCGCGCGATGCAGCATCAACCGGGTCAGACCAGCAGTCAGTAGCGTGCGCGCTTCAGGAGACACGGAATGAGCAATGAGCCGAATCTAGACGAGAAGACGCTCTTCCCCGATCAGCCGATATCGATATCGGTGGGCGAGAACCATCCGGAATCCCGCCTGCCGGGAAAGCGGGCGGCATTGCCGCCCGGCACGCTCTCCAAAACCTATTTCGGCCCGCAGGGGGATCAGCACATGACGCCGCCGCCCAACGCGCCGTCACCGGTCAATCCGGTGCGGACCGTGCCGTCCAAAGATGTCGACCGCAAATAATCGCGAGCGGCTCCTTGAGCCGGTGGGGCCGAGGATCTAACACTATCGTGATTTAATTCTGTCGAGACAGAACCCTGTCATCGTGTTCAACGGGGCGCGGCGATCTCCGTATGCCTGATTCCCGCGTGCCAGTTTGTGGCGCGCTCTTGAACTACGGGTTCAGCTCGCCGGACTGCCCATCGTCCGCTCTGCCTCCGATGGACGTATCGATACGGCTATTCTGGCGTGCTCTTCCAACATCGCTGCAACCGCCGACCCTGGCGCCGCGGCCGGGCTGCTGGTCGGCAACATTGAAGGCGGGATAGCCAATCAGCGACGCGGGCGCTCTTTGCTGTCCGCGTCGCTGATCTGCATCGTTGCGCTAGAGCGGCCGCTTGCGCGTCTGCCGCCGCTCGATGGCCTCAGCCGTGACCTCCTCAGAGATGGTCGCGAGCGTCGCCTCAAGGGCGGGAGACTCGCCGGCGCTCCGAGAGGCTGCCCGGCGAAATTCCTCGCGGCGCGCAGCATAGTCGCGTGTCGCCTCGCTGACGATGTCCGGGCCGCTTCGTTTGTCCATCGTCCTGTCTCCCTGGTTTGGCGTTCCTATCAGGAAATCCTTTGCGCCGGTCAGGCCGCCTGATCGAGAGTGTCATGTTCGGCTTTCTCGGAGACCAGCGCCTCGGTGGTCATCAAGAGGCCTCCGACAGAGGCGGCGTTCTGCAAGGCAACCCGCACGACTTTCGTCGGGTCGATAATGCCGGCGGCTGTGAGGTCCTTGAACTCGCCCGATTGGGCGTCGAAGCCCCAATTATAGTCATCCGACTCCAGAACTTTGCCCGAAATGACGGCGCCATCCTCACCTGCATTTTCGGCGATCTGGCGGAGCGGGGAGAGGACCGCGCGACGAACGATGTCGATCCCCTGCTTCTGCTCGAGATTCGCGGCATTCAGGGTCGCGAGCACTACAGAAGCACGCGCTAGGGCGACGCCGCCGCCGGGGACGATGCCTTCCTCGACCGCGGCGCGGGTCGCGTGCAGCGCGTCATCGACGCGGTCCTTGCGCTCCTTCACCTCGATCTCGGTCGAGCCGCCGACACGGATCACGGCGATGCCGCCGGCGAGCTTCGCCAGCCGCTCCTGCAGCTTCTCGCGGTCGTAGTCGGAGGTCGTCTCCTCCGCCTGCGCCCGGATCTGGTTGCAGCGGCCCTGGATGTCCTCTTTCGAGCCGGCCCCCTCGATGATCGTCGTGTTCTCCTTCTCGATCAGCACCCGCTTGGCGCGGCCAAGCATCGGCAGGGTGACGTTCTCGAGCTTGATACCGAGATCCTCGCTGATCACCTGTCCGCCGGTGAGGATCGCGAGATCCTCGAGCATCGCCTTGCGGCGATCACCGAAGCCGGGCGCCTTCACCGCCGCGACCTTGAGGCCGCCGCGCAGCTTGTTGACGACCAGGGTCGCGAGCGCCTCGCCGTCGACATCCTCGGCGATGATCAGCAGCGGCGCGCCAGCCTGAACGACGCTTTCGAGCAAGGGCAGGAATGTCTGCAGGCCGGAGAGCTTCTTTTCGTGGATCAGGATGTAGGGATCGACGAGTTCGGTCGTCATCTTCTCGACATTGGTGATGAAGTAGGGGCTGAGATAGCCGCGATCGAATTGCATCCCCTCGACGACGTCGAGCTCGGTCTCCATGCCCTTGGCTTCCTCGACGGTGATGACACCCTCGTTGCCGACCCTCTGCATGGCCTGGGCGATCAGCCGCCCGATCTCCTTGTCGCCATTCGCCGAGATCGTGCCGACCTGCGCGGTTTCCATCTCGGTGGTGATCTTCCGCGTGCGGCGCTGCAATTCCTCGACCAGCGCAGTTACCGCCTTGTCCACGCCCCGGCGCAGCTCGAGCGGCGCGAAGCCCGCGGCGACCGCCTTGCCGCCATGCCGGACGATGCTTTGCGCCAGCACGATCGCGGTGGTGGTGCCGTCGCCGGCGACGTCATTCGTCTTGCTCGCCACCTCGCGCAGCAACTGGGCACCCATATTCTCGGATTTGTCGACGAGGTCAATCTCCTTCGCCACCGTCGCACCGTCCTTGGTGATGCGCGGCGCGCCGAAGCTCTTGTCGATGACGACGTTGCGGCCCTTCGGACCAAGCGTCACCTTCACCGCATCGGCCAGCAAATCGACCCCGCGCATCATGCTGCTGCGCGCTTCGGTGCCGAATCTCACACTCTTGGCTGCCATGATCGTCATCCAATCTTTTTGTGGGTCAGTGGGCTCGGGCAGAGCCTAGAGCATCATCCGTTCGAACGGAATCGTTCCGGCGGATAAAGATGCTCGCCAAAGCAGAAAGCTAGAGCCTGGGCAGTGAGCGAATGCGAACGGAACATGCTCTACGGAAAAGCACGGTGCGCGCGGATGTCGCCACACGCTTCAATCGCGGTTGCCATCTGCCGCTTCGGTCGGGAGCCGGAGAGAAGGAGTTCCCGCGCAATGCGGGACCCGTTCGTGAGCGAATCTTCGTTAGGGAATCTGGCGGGTGGCAGCAGCCTGGCGCGCGGCACCAGCTTCGCTGGGCGGGACGAATTCCACGTCATCCGCCCAGAGATTCACGCGCCCCGAGCTTCCCGCCGGCCGTCCCCGCGCCTTCTCCAGTGCGAGCGCCTCGATCCGCGCACGGGCTCCGGCGAAACACGCCATCAGATCGTCGGTCCGAAAACAGCGGCGCTCACTGATCTCCTCGATGGCCCCGCGGGAGATGGCGCACTGCACCTCGGTGTCGCCGTCATGAATGTCGAAGAGGATGCGCGCGCCGTCCCACTTTGGCCGCAACGACGAGGAAGGATTCCGCACAACATTCATGACGATCATCCTTCGATTGCCAGAGAATCTTGGCCACGTCGACTCGACATGGGAAGACACCGATGCACATACAAGATGAAAGCTTTTTTTACTCGACGCAGAATCGGAAGAATTGCCCGGCGGGTATTGCCAGGCGACTTTTTCAATTTTTACGAACAGAACGAGCAAGTTGGACGGGAGCGCGTGACGTCGTGGCCGCACATCAGACAGGCATGCGCCCGCCGCATGGGAACGCCGAGACCCACCTTTTCGCGGATGACGGGCATTTCCCGAATTCCGTCCTTCCACTGATCGTCTACCGCTCCGCGGTGGCAGCGGATGCCGCGACGATCGAGTGCGTGTTTGCCGGCAATCTCTGGTCGAATTCCTGGCGTGACGGGATCCTCCCTTATCATCATTTCCACAGCATCGCGCATGAGGTGCTGGGTATCGCCGCGGGCGAGGTCGGGGTAGCTTTCGGAGGCCCCGACGGTGCAGAGGTCTCGATGCGTGCCGGCGATGTCGTGGTCATTCCGGCCGGCGTGGCGCACCGGAATCTCGGGCAGAGCGCGGATCTGCGGGTGATCGGCGCTTATCCCGGCGGCGCCACTTACGACATCCGCCGCGGCGACCCCGCGGAGCATGCAGCGACAAAACGCGCGATTGCCATGGTCAGGCTGCCGGAGACCGACCCGGTCTACGGCAGCCTGGAGGGCGTGCCGGTCCTATGGGGTCCGGTACGCGAGGGCGATCGCGGCTGACGCCGCTGCGCCAAGCCGCCGCACACGAGGTCAGCCCAACTCAGAACCGCAGAGCGGTCGCCTGGACGACGAGGGGAAGCGTGCGCACCATCGCCAGCACGTCCTCCGGCACCTGGCCGTCCACCGAGACGAGGCAGATCGCATCGCCGCCCTCCGCGGCGCGCCCGAGATGAAACGTCGCGATGTTGATCCCGGCACCCGCCAAGGTCGCGCCGAAGCGGCCGATGAAGCCGGGCTTGTCCTGGTTGGTGACGTAGAGCATGTGCGCGCCGAAATCCGCCTCGACCTTGATGCCCTTCACCTCGACGAGACGCGGACGGGAGGCGGCGAACAAAGTGCCGGCCACCGCGCGGGTCTGCTTGTCGGTCGCCACCTCGATGCGGATCAGCGTCTGGTACTCGCCGGCGCGTTCGTGCAGAACCTCCGCGACCTCGACGCCGCGCTCGCGCGCAAGCACAGGCGCATTCACCATGTTCACGCCTTCCATCACCGGGCCGAGCAGGCCGGCGAGCGCGATCGCGGTGAGCGGTCGCTGGTTCAGCGCCGCCGCCCCGCCCTCGTACTCGATGGTGACGCGACGGATCACCCCGTCCTGCGCCTCGGTGAGCTGGCCGGCGAATTCCCCGAGCAGGCGGCAGAGATCCATGTAGGGACGCAGCCGCGGCGCATCCTCGGCGGAGACGGACGGCATGTTGATCGCATTCACCACCGCGCCGGTGAGCAAGAAATCGCTCATCTGCTCGGCAACTTGCAGCGCCACGTTCTCCTGCGCCTCGGCGGTCGCCGCGCCGAGATGCGGCGTGCACACCACCGCCTCCAATCCGAAAAGCGGGCTCGCCTTCGCGGGCTCGGTCTCGAACACATCGAGGGCCGCGCCGGCAACATGCCCGTCCTTGATCGCATCGGCGAGCGCCGCCTCGTCGAGCAGGCCGCCGCGCGCGCAATTGACGATGCGCACGCCCGGCTTCGTCGATGCGATCGCCTCGCGCGAGAGGATGTTGCGGGTGGCCTCGGTGAGCGGCGTGTGCAGGGTGATGAAATCCGCCCGCGCGAGCAGCGCCGGCAGCTCGACCTTCTCGACGCCGAATTCGAGCGCGCGCGCCTCGGTGAGGAACGGGTCGTACGCGATCACCTTCATATGCAGGCCCTGTGCGCGATCGGCGACGATCGAGCCGATATTGCCGCAGCCGATCAGCCCGAGCGTCTTGCCCGAAAGCTCGACACCCATGAAGCGGTTCTTCTCCCATTTGCCGGATTTGGTGGAGAGACTCGCCTCCGGGATCTGACGCGCGAGCGCGAACATCATCGCGATGGCGTGCTCAGCGGTGGTGATGGTGTTGCCGTGCGGCGTGTTCATCACCACGACGCCGCGCGCGGTGGCGGATTTCACGTCCACATTGTCGACGCCGATACCGGCGCGCCCGACAACCTTCAGCTTCGGCGCAACCTCGAGCAGCTCGCGCGTCACCTTGGTCGAGGAGCGCACCGCGAGCCCGTCATACGCGCCGATGATCGCACGCAGATCGGCCGGCGGGAGCCCGGTCTTCATATCGACCTCGAGGCCGCGGTCGCGGAAGATCGCGATGGCGGCGGGCGACAGCTTGTCGCTGATCAGCACTTTCGGCATCGGCGTCACTCCGCGGCCAGGGCTTGCGGCGCGATTTCGGCATAGGCCCAGTCGAGCCAGGACAGCAGCGCCGCGATATCGGCGGTCTCGACCGTCGCACCGCCCCAGATGCGCAGGCCCGGCGGCGCGTCGCGATACGCGCCGATATCGAAGGCGACGCCTTCCGTCTCCAGCAGCGTGGCGAGCTGCTTCGCCGATTTCGCCTGCGCCTCTTTCGGCAGCGCGATGAACCAGGGGGCGGCAATGCGCAGGCAAATCGCGGTCGGCGAGCGCGTCTGCGGCGTCTCCGCCAGGAACGCCACCCATTGCGTGCGCGCCACCCAATCCGCGATCGCGGCGAGATTGGCCTCGCTGCGCGCGATCAGCGCCGGCAGGCCGCCGATGCGCTCCGCCCAGCGCAGCCCGTCGAGCGCATCCTCGACACAGAGCAGGCTCGGCGTGTTGATCGTCTCGCCCTTGAAGATGCCCTCGCTCAGCTTGCCCGACGCGGTGAGCCGAAAGATCTTCGGCAGCGGCCAGGTGGGCTTGTGGGTCTCGAGCCGGGCGATCGCGCGCGGCGAGAGCGCCAGCATGCCGTGCGCCGCTTCCCCGCCCAGCACCTTCTGCCAGGACCAGGTCACGACATCGAGCCGGTCCCATGGCAGCGCCATCGCGAAGGCAGCGGAGGTGGCGTCGCAGATCACCAGACCATCGCGATCCGGCGCGATCCACGCGGCATCCGGAAGGCGCACGCCGGAGGTGGTGCCGTTCCAGGCGAGCACGAGGTCGCGCGCCGGATCGACCGCCGCGAGATCGGGCAGCGCGCCATAAGGGGCGGCGAGCACGCGCGCATCGAGGCAGAGCTGCTTCACGATGTCGGTCGCCCAGGCCTCGGAAAAACTCTCAAAGGCGAGCACGTCGACGCCACGCGGCCCGAGCAGCGACCACAGCGCCATTTCGACGGCGCCGGTGTCGGAAGCCGGGACGATGCCGAGCTTCCAGTCGCCCGGCATGCCGAGCAGCATGCGGGAGCGCTCGATCACCTCGAGCAGACGCGCTTTCGGCTCTGTCGCACGGTGACTGCGCCCGAGCAGCGCGCCGGAAAGCGCGTCGAGCGACCAGCCGGGACGCTTGGCGCAGGGGCCTGAGGAGAAATCGGGGTTAGCCGGACGGAGTCCGGGCTTCGCGGCACTAGCCATTTCGGCTCTCCCTTGCAGAAGAGAAGCGCCCCGGTGGGGGGGCGTGACCCGGACGGATGCATAGCCGAAACCGGCGGCACGGTCCAGGCGTCGCTTCACCGGCCGCGAAAACCGGCTATGGTTCCGCGACGAGACGGAGACCCGCGATGCGCCTGACGATCCTCACCGGCGGGGCCCTGCTCGCCGCGCTTGGTGCTGCCTGCACCCCGCCCGGAATCGCGCCCGCGTCATTGGCCGCGGCGCCGGCGGTGACGTCAGGCGACCTGTCGGACGGTGCACGCGGCAAGACGTTGCTGCTGAGCGCGGGCGTCGGCCTCGCCGCGGCGAACGCGCTGTCCGACACCTGCTCGGTGGTGTTCCATCTGCACAATCTGTCGCGCTCTACCGTCGCGATGGTCGGGCGGGTCGAGGGGCGGATCGGCGATGAATCCGTGCCGAGCGTCCGCTCCTTCCGTTTCGACAGCGTCCGTCCGGGCGGCATCGCCAGCGACACCGAAACCTTCGACGGCACCTGCGATCACGATATCGGCGACACGCGCAGCCGCGGCAGCATCATGATGCGCGGATTGCTGATGTGCCACGAGGATCTGAGCTACGTGAATTGCCGCGAGGCGATCGGCAGCGAGCGCGACACCACTCCCGGCGAGCACCCGCTCGACGTCAGCGTCGACATCACCGATTGGGCGCCCGGCGGAGTGTAGATCGTCTTGCGATGCGCCCGATCAGCGTCCGGCGGCGGGCGGATCGCGGCGCGGGCTCGCTCGAGCTGCAGGTGGTGATCGCGCGGGAGAATGCCCGCTTCGCCGCCGTCGATCCGCCTTTCGCGGCGGAGCGCGGCATCGACATCGTGCTGGGCGCCACGCCCGAGGAGATGCAGGCGTTCTTCGGCGCCGATCCGGCGATGCAATCGCCCCGTCCGCCGCGGTGGCCGAACGCTTCGCGCACGATGATGACAGCCTGGGCCGCATTCGCACGGAGCGGCACGCCGGAGCTGCCCGGTCTCGCCCGGCCGCGCTACGATACGATACGACGCGGCGCAGGCAATGGGTTTTGGCCCGGTCGCCAGTGTCGTCGGCGATCTCGCGGGCGCGAGGCGCAGGTCGCGGCCCAATGACTCCTTGGAGTGATCTCACCCTGCATGGATGGCGGGACTGAGCGAGCTGCGCTGCTGCGGGGGGACCGCCTTGGTCCAGGCGTCGAGCACCTTGTCGAGGGTGAGCGGATAGTCGCGGATGCGGATGCCCGTCGCATTGTAGACCGCATTCGCGACCGAAGCGCCGGCGCCGCAGATCCCGAGCTCGCCGAGCCCCTTGCTTTTCATCGCGCTGGAATGCGGATCGAGCTCCTCGAGGAACACCGCGTCGATCGCCGGGACATCCGCATGCGCGGCGACATGATATTCCGCGAGGTTGTTGTTGACGAACCAGCCGTCGCGCGTGTCGACGTCGATCGCCTCCATCAGCGCGGCGCCGATTCCGAACACCATGCCGCCGATCGCCTGCGAGCGCGCGGTCTTGGCGTTGAGGATACGGCCGGCGGTGAACACGCCGAGCATCCGGCGGAGACGAATCTCGCCGGTCACCTCGTTCACGCCGACTTCCGCGAAATGCGCGCCATAGGATTGCTGGGTGAACGCCTTGCGCGAATTCCCGGGATCGGCGGCGCCGTTGGCGGTGATGGCGCCGCCGGCGACGAGCTGATCGAGACGCACGACATGCGCACCGTCGGTGATCGCGCCATTCGCGAACACCGCGTCGCCGCTCACGCCAGCCTTGCGGATCAGCTGATCGCGCAAATTCGCGCAGGCATCATACACGGCGGAGCCGGCCGAATTGGCGCCGAACGAACCGCCGGAGCCGGGCGTCGGCGGCAGGTCGCTGTCTCCGAGCACCATCCGCACGCGCGTCATCGGCAGGCCCAGCATGTCGGCGGCTATCTGCGCCAGGATCGTGTAGCTGCCGGTGCCGATATCCGTCATCGACGAGCGGACTTCGAGAACGCCATCCGGGCCGAGTACGACGATCGCCTTGGCATTCTGCATCGGGTTGCCGCGGATCGCCGCCGACATGCCGTACCCGACCAGCCACTCGCCATCGCGAGTTTGTCCCGGCTGCGGGTTGCGCTTGTTCCAGCCGAACAGCTCGGCGCCCTTCTGCATGCAAGGCACCAGCGTGCGGGTGGAGAACGGCGTGCCGCCCTGCGGATCGACCTTCGGCTCGTTCCGGATACGCAGTTCGACCGGGTCCATCCCGAGCTGCGCCGCCAGCTCATCCATCGCGCATTCCAGCGCAAGCAGGCCGACCGCCTCCCCGGGCGCGCGCATCGCGGAGCTGACCGGAAGGTCGAGGCTGGCGAGACGATGCGCCGTCATCAGGTTCGGGGTCGCGTAGATGTTGCGCGTAGCCTGCGCCGCGGTCTCGAACCCATCCTGGCCCGGCGTGTTGCCCGACCAGGATTGATGCGCCACCACCTGCAGCATCCCGTCGTGATCGGCGGCGAGCCGCAGCCGCTGGATCGTGGCACTTCGATGCGTGGTGACTGGAAAGACCTGCGGCCGCGTGAGCGCGAGCTTCACCGGACGTTGCAGTTTGCGCGCCGCGATCGCGGCGAGGATCGCATCCGGCTGCGCCTGCAGCTTGGCGCCGAACCCGCCCCCGACATAGCGGCTGACGATCCGCACCTTTTCGCGCGGCATTTGCAACGTGGTGGCGACGGTCGCCGCCGCGCGCGTCACGTTCTGGTTGGCGGTGAACAGCGTGAGGTGATCGCCCTCCCAGACCGCCAGCGTCGCATGAGGCTCCATCATCGCATGCGTCTGCGGCGGGGTGCTGTAGGTCACGTCGAGCTTGACCGGCGCGGCGGCAAAGGCGGCGTCGACGTCGCCCTTGCTGGTGTCGGGCGGCGTGCCGTTGGCGGCCTTGGGCTTCACCGCATCCATGCGCGAAGCGGCGAGATCCACTGCTCCGTGCTGCACATCGTAGGTCGCGCGCACCAGGTAGGCCGCGGCGCGCGCCTGCTCGAAACTCTCCGCCACGACCAGCGCGATCGGCTGGCCGTGGAAGAGAATGGTCTCGTCAACGAGCTGCGGCGCGGTGCCGCCCGATTTGCCGCCCTGCTGCGGCATCGTCTTGTAGGTGAGCACCGTCAGCACGCCCGGGGATGTCTCCGCCGCCGCGGTGTCGAGCACGGTGATCTTTCCCTGCGCGATCGAGGACAGCACGAGATAGCCGTAGGCCGGCCTCGTCTGCGGCCGGTATTCGTAGGCGTAGGGCGCCGTTCCGGTCACCTTGAAGCGTCCGTCGATCCGGTCGAGAGGCTGGCCGAGAATGCCGCCCGGACGATCGAGCGGGGTCTGGCCCATCGGGGTGTTCATGTCGATCATGACGGACTCCTCAGGCTCGAACCGCGCTGGCGAGCACGGCGCCGAGCGTGCGCCGGGCCAGCGGGAGCTTGAAATCATTCTGGCCGTAGCCGCGGCCATTGGCGGTCACCGCCTCGCCGGCAGCGCCGAACCCGGGATCGCCGGGGCTCGCCCCGACAAGGGCCTGCTCCGCCTCCGGCACGCGCCATGGAAGCGGCGCGATGCCGCCGAAGGCGAGCTTCGCGGACCGCACCTTGCCGCCCGCAGAGTCGACGATGGCGGCGACCGAAACCAGCGCAAAAGCATAGGAGGCGCGGTCGCGCACCTTGCGATAGACCTGCACGCCGGGCGGCGGCGGCGGCAGCGTCACCGCGGTGATCATCTGACCCGGCCGCAGCGCGGTCTCGACCTGCGGCGTCGTGCCGGGCAGGCGGTAGAAATCCGCGAGCGCGATGGTCTCGTTTTGGCCGTCGGGCAGCACCGTCTCCACCCGCGCATCGAGCGCGCGCATCGCCACCGCCATGTCGGACGGATGCGTGGCGATGCACTGCGCGCTGCCGCCCACCACCGCGTGGATGCGGTTGAACCCGGCGAGCGCCGCGCAACCGCTCCCCGGATCGCGCTTGTTGCACGGCTTGGTGACGTCATAGAAGTAATAGCAGCGCGTCCGCTGCAGCAGATTGCCAGCGGTTGTCGCCTTGTTGCGCAGCTGGCCGGATGCGCCGGCGAGCAGCGCGCGGCTCAGCACGCCATACTCCTTCCGGACGCGGGGATGCGCGGCGAGATCGCTGTTGCGCACGAGCGCGCCGATCCTCAGCCCGCCCTCCCGCGTGTCCTCGACGCGGGCGAGCGGCAGGCGGTTGACGTCCACGAGATGCGTCGGCGTCTCCACCTCGAGCTTCATCAGATCGAGAAGATTGGTGCCCCCGGCGATGAACTTCGCGCCCGGAATCGCTGCGACCGCGCGCGCCGCATCGGCGACGTTCTCCGGCCGCTCGTAGGTGAATGTTCTCACAGCGTCTCTCCCGACGCGTCGCGGATCGCGGCGACGATGTTCGGATAGGCCGAGCAGCGGCAGATATTCCCGCTCATGCGTTCGCGTATCTCGCCATCCGTCAAGGCGGGATGCGCGGTGAGATCGTCGGTGACCACGCTCGGCCAGCCCGCCTTGTGCTCGGCGAGCATGCCGGCGGCCGAGCAGATCTGCCCGGGCGTGCAATAGCCGCACTGATACCCGTCCCGATGCACGAAAGCGGCCTGCAGCGGATGCAGCGTGTCGCCCTTCGCGAGCCCCTCGATCGTGGTGATGCTCTCGCCGTCATGCATCACCGCGAGCGAGAGGCAGGAATTGATCCGCCGGCCCGCGAGCAGCACGGTGCAGGCGCCGCACTGGCCGTGATCACAGCCTTTCTTCGAGCCGGCATAGCCGAGATGCTCGCGCAGCGCGTCGAGCAGGCTGGTTCTCGTATCGAGGGTCAACTGGTGGCGCTCGCCGTTGACGGTGAGCTCCACCGCCATCATCGGCACGCCGGATGCCATATCCGGCAAGGATGTCGCGCCCGGCGGAACCGGCGCGGCCTGGGCAGCGCGCGCAGTGCCGAGAACCGCCAACGCGGTCCCTGCCTCGAGCGCCTGCCGCCGCGTCAATGGCACCCGCCCGTCCTGGTTTCCACTCATGCCATTCATCCTCCGCCACGGGCCAAGCTGCCGAACGCGCGCCACGCCGCATCGGGCCATGCGTCGCCGCTTGCGCACCGCGCAAGGTCAACGGCGCAGGCGGCACGTGGATGCCGCGGGTTCGGGAACAACTCTTCGCCGGATCATGCGAGCGCTGGCGGCCAGCCAACATGAATGGTTGTTAATGTGGCCGGTTGGTAATGCAGCCGGGCCGCCCGGCGTCAGAAATCCCGCGCGAAGCCGGCGGACCAGCCGCCATCGACACGGATGATCTCGCCCACCACGTAGCTGCTCTCGGCCGCCAGCAGGAACAGCACCGCCTGCGCCACCTCCTCCGGCCGCGCGCCGCGGCCGAGCGGCGTGTGGGGGCGGGATTCCAGCAGCGCCGCCACCCCGTTCACCAGCACGCCGCGCGGCGCGAGCTCAAGCGCGGCGGCGCGGGTCTGCGCGAACAACGCGGCGGACGCCCCGGAGAGGCCGCTCCGCGTGCGGCTCGGCACCAGCCCGAAGATGGAGCCCAGATTGACCACCCGCCCCGCGCTCATCACCGCGGCGGCCTGCCGGCAGAGCGCCATCGCCGCATGGACGGCATCGAAGGCCGGCTCGCCACCGCCACCGTCTTGAGGGGTGATCAGCGCGGGGTCGAGATTGATCACGATGTCGAGCCGCCCGGCATGCTGGCGCACCGAAGCAGGCGAGACGCCCTGCTCGACCCGCGCGCCGCTGGTGGCCAGCCGGTCGATCACCGCCCGGCCGAGCGCGCCCTCGCCGCCTGCGACCAGCGCGACCTGCCCCACGAGATCGACCTGCATCGGCCCGCCTCCCCGCCCCTCTCGCTCACCGTATCGCACTTGCATCGTTTCACGGCAGGGGGATAGAGTCGAACCTAATATAATAAGCGGGAGGATGCACGATGGC
Source organism: Acetobacteraceae bacterium (assembly GCA_965276665.1). GTDB lineage: Bacteria > Pseudomonadota > Alphaproteobacteria > Acetobacterales > Acetobacteraceae > CAWGJC01. The sequence goes on along the minus strand of OZ255620.1, from coordinate 4,087,700 downwards.
CGAGACCGCGGCCAGCGGTGCGGGACGGGCGGGTCAGCGAGAGATCCAGCCTCGGAGCCGGGCGGCGGCAGGCCGCGCCGCGGGGAGCAACCGGCCGCACTTGCCGCCGGGCCTCGACCCGGACGCCATGCTCGCGCTGTTCGAGCGGATGACCCTGCTGCGCCGGTTCGAGACGGCGGCGCAAGCTGCCTGCCGGGCGGGCGAGACGCCGGGTTTTCTGCATCTCTATATTGGCCAGGAGGCGGTGGCGGTCGGCGTCTGCGCGCATCTCCGCCGCTCGGACTGGATCACCTCGACGCATCGCGGCCATGGCCATGCGCTGGCCAAGGGCATGTCGCCCAACACGCTGATGGCGGAGCTCTACGGTCGGCGGGACGGCGCGGTCGGCGGCCGCGGCGGCACCATGCACATCTACGACCGCTCGATCGGCCTGTTCGGCACCAATGGGCTGGTCGGCGCCGGCATGCCGGAAGCGGTGGGGGCGGCGCTCAGCGCCAGGCATCGCGGCACCGGCGGCGTGGCTGTGGCCTTCTTCGGAGACGGCGCCACCAGCCATGGCGCCTTCCACGAGGCGCTCAACTTCGCCGGCATCATGCGGGCACCCGTCGTGTTCGTCTGCGAGAACAATCTCTACGCCACCGCCACGCCGCTCGCGAGCGTGACGCTGAACCCCGAGATCGCCACCCGCGCCGCGGCGTACGGCATCGCGGGCGTCGCGGTCGACGGCAATGACGTGCTCGCCATGTGGCAGGCGATGCGCGAGGCGACCGAGCGCGCCCGGCGCGGCGACGGCCCGACCCTGATCGAGGCCAAGACCTACCGCACCGTCGGCCATCACGAGGGCGACCCGGTGACCGGCACCTACCGCACCCAGGCGGAGGTCGATGTCTGGGCTGCGCGCGACCCGGTGGCGAATTTCCGCGCCCGGCTGCTCGACGAGTTCGGCGTGGCGAGCCCCGGCGCGCTCGCCGAGATCGAGCGGAACGTCGATCGCGACGTCGCCGCGTCGCTCGATTTCGCCCGCGCCTCGGCCGAGCCCGACCCGGCGACGGTGCTGCGCCACGTCTATGCCGACCCGATCAACCCCGAAATCGCAACCATCGCCCGGGCGCCGGCCAAACCCGAGCCGCCGGTCGAGACCGGCTGGCTCGATGCGGTGCGCGACGGGATCGCCGAGGAGATGCGGCGCAACTCGGACATCCTCTATTACGGCGAGGGCACCGGCGAGCGGGCCGGCAGCTTCGCCCATACCAAGGGGCTGTGGGCCGAGTTCGGCCCGGCGCGGATGGTGGACACGCCGATCAGCGAGCTCGGCTTCACCGGCGCCGCGATGGGCGCCTCGGCCACCGGCGTCCGCGTGATCGCCGATCTGATGTTCGCCGATTTCCTCTGGGAAGCGGCAGGCCAGATCGTGCTGCAGGCGAGCAAGCTCCGCTACATGAGCAACGGACAGATGCATGTCCCGATGGTGATCCGCGTCGCGTCGGGCACCGTGCGCAGCACCGGTCCGCATCATTCCGGCACCTACCATCCGGTCTGGGGCCATATCCCCGGCCTGATCGTCTGCATGCCCTCCAACGCCGGCGATGCGAAAGGCCTGATGAAGACGGCGCTGAACGCCGCCGACCCGGTGATCATCATGGAGCCGAAGGCGCTGTTCTCCAGCCGCTCGCCGGTGCCCGCAGGCGAGCACTACGTCCCGTTCGGCGTCGCCCGGCTGGCGCGGCCGGGGCGCGACCTGACCATCGCGGCAGCCGGGCAGATGGTGCTCCGGGCGCTGGAGGCGGCCGAGACCCTGGCGCGCGAGGGGCTGGAGGCCGAGGTGATCGATCTCCGCACCATCTCCCCGCTCGACGTCGAGGGCGTGGCCGAGAGCGTGCGGCGCACCCACCGGCTGCTGGTGGTGGATGAAGGCTGGTCGGCCTTCGGCGTCGGCGCCGAGCTCGGCCAGGCGATGATGGAGCTGGTCTTCGACGAACTCGACGCGCCGGTCGCCCGGCTGCATACGGCGCCGGTCAGCCACCCGTTCGGCCCGGCGCTGGAACGCGCGATGCTGGTCGATGCCGGCCGCGTGGCCGAGGCGGCCCGGGCGCTGGCGGCGGGCGTGGCGGTGCCGCCGAAGCGCTGGCGCGGCCATCCGGGGGGAATGGAAGCGGCGCTGCCGGCGCCGGCCGCCTCGCCTCCCGCAGCCATCCCTCCGGCCACTTCCAGCAAACCGGAGCCCGTGCTGGAGGGCGAGCCGGTCCGCATGCCGTTCGGCGATCTCACCGTCGATCGCGGCAAGCTCGTCCGCTGGGTCGCCCTGGACGGCGCGACGGTGCGGAAAGGCGAGCTGGTCGCCGAGATCGAGACCGACAAGGCGGTGGTCGAGATCGAGGCGCCCGCCGCCGGCCGGCTGCGGCAGATCGTGACCGCGCCCGGCACCACCGTGCCGATGGGCGGCGCGATCGGCACGGTGCTGCCGTGAGTCCCCTACGCGCGAACCTCGTAGCTGAACTCGTAGAGATCGGCGGGATGGCGGGCGATCGTCAGCTCGACCGGCGCGCCCTCGGCATCGCGATACAGAATCGTGTTCACCAGCACCGCCGCGCCGGGCGCGATATCCAGGCGCCGCGCCAGCGCCGCATCCGCCAGGGCGGCGCCGACGGTGATCCGCGCGCCCGAGAGCCGGATGCCGAGCCGCCGCTGCACGGTGCGGAACACCACCGCGTCGTCGAAATCCGCGAGCTGCAGGCGCTGGCCGATCTCCGGCGGGAAATGGATGCGGAATTCGGTCAGCGGCTGCTCGCCGATCAGCAGCCTGCCGTGCAGGCAGGGGCAGCGGGTCGCCGGCTCCAGCCCAAAGGCGCGCGCGACCGAAGCGGCGCGGCGCGGCGCGTAGCCGAACACCTCGAGCCGGGCATCCGCCGCGTTGGCGATCACATCCTCCAGCGTGTTGACCACCCGCACCGCCCGTGGCGAGCCGGCGGTCACGATCGCGGTCCGGCCGGCCCGCTTGGCGATCAGCCCCTCCTCCTCGAGCTCCCGCAAGGCATGGCGCAGCGTGATCAGGCTGATCGCGAAGCCCGCCGCCAGCTCGGCTTCCGCGGGCAGCGCCATGCCGGCGCGCAACCGGCCGTCGGCGATCGCCTGGCGCAGCATGGTGGCGGCGCGGCGGTACAGCGCCCCATCTCCGCGTGCGATCGGCGTGGCGAGATTGGTGTCCGGCATGCGGCGCTTATAGACCGGGCCGCCGGATGAAAGTCGATCTCGCCGGACAGGTCGCCTTCGTCACCGGCGCGGCCGGCGCGATCGGGGGCGCCATCGCCCGCGCCTTTGCGGCGCAAGGCGCCCATGTGGTCGTCGCCGATATCGACGCGGCCGGCGCCGAGACGATGGCCGCGAGCCTCCCCGGCGCGCTCGCGCTCGGAATGGATGTGCGCGACGAAGCGGCGATCGACGCCGCCATCGCGGCGACCATGGCGCGCTTCGGCCGGCTCGACATTCTGGTGAACAATGCCGGCGTGAACACGATGGCGTATCGCGTGCCGATCGACGCCTTCCCGACCGCGGAATGGGACCGCATTGTCGATATCGACCTGAAGGGCCTGTTCCTGGTCAGCCGCGCCGGCGTCCGGCCGATGCTGGCGGCCGGGCGCGGGCGGGTAATCAACATCGCCTCCATCGTCGGGCTGGTGCCGCTCCGCCTGCAATGCCCGTTCGTCGCCGCCAAGGCGGGCGTCGTGCATCTGACGAAATCGATGGCGCTCGAGCTCGCGCCGCGCGGCGTGCTGGTGAATGGCATCGCGCCGGGCTCGACCCTCAGCGAGGGCACGCGAAAACTGTTTTATGGCGATGACGGAACAATCAACGAGACCGCTCGCCGGCTGCTCGCCGAAATCGCGCTCGGCCGCCCCGCCGCGGTGGAGGAGATCGCCGCCGGCGCGCTGTTTCTCGCCGACCCGGAGAGCAGCTTCGTCAACGGGCATGTCCTGACGATCGATGGTGGATGGATCGCCGGCGCCATGGCGTGATCGCGACCAAACCCGGCACAGACCGGCAATACAAGGAGGGAACCATGCTAGCAAACCGGAGAAGCCTGACGCGGGGCGCGGTCGGTCTCACCGCCGTGGCCGCCGCGATGATGACGGGGCGCCGCGCGGCCGAGGCGCAGACGCTCGACGAGCTTCTGAAGAAACCCAAGCTCACCGTCGCGATCGACACCACCACCCCGCCCTATGCCTCGCTCGACGGCGCGATGCAGCCGCAAGGGCTCGACATCGATTTCGCCCGGCTGATCGGCAAATCCCTGAACCTTCCGGTCGAGTTCGTGACCGTCAACTCGCCGGGAAGGGTTCCGGCGCTGCTGACCAACCGGGTCGACATGGTGGTGTCGATCTTCTCGATCACGCCGGAGCGCGCCCTGCAGGTCGCGTTCAGCAACCCGTACGCCGGCCAGTCCTCGGTGCTGATCGCGCCCAAATCCCTCGTCGTGCACGGACCCAAGGATCTCGCCGGCAAGAAGGTCGCGGTGACGCGCGGCGCGATGGAGGACATCGTGCTGACCGCCGACGCGAAATCGGTGCCCGGCCTGCAGATCCTGCGCTTCGACGATTATCCTTCCACCACCCAGGCCATGCTCTCGGGCCAGGTGGATGCCGTGGGCGGCGGCGATTACGGCGACATCTATCTCAAGAAGAGTGCATCGGGCGATGCGTTCGAGCAGAAATTCGAGCTGCACGCCTTCCATTTCGGCGTCGGCATCCGGCGCGGCAATCCGGATCTGCTGCATTGGCTGAACACGTTCATCTATTTCATCAAGAATGACGGCACGCTGAATGCGCTCTCGATGAAATGGCGCAACAAGCCGATGATCGATCTGCCGACCTTCTGAAGGCCTTTGTCGGATGGCGCTGGAGTTGCATTTCGGCCCGGTTCTCGCGCAATCGGACCGCTTTCTCGCCGGCGCCGGGCTGACGCTCGAATTCGCCGCCGCCTCCACCTCGCTCGGCCTGCTCCTCGGCGCCGTGCTGGCGGTCGGGCGGGTATTCGGCCCGGCGCCGATGCGCTGGCCGATCACCGCCTATGTCGAGCTGATCCGGAACACCCCCCTGCTGGTGCAGCTCTACATCGTGTATTTCGTGCTGCCGAAAGCCGGGCTGCGGCTCGACAGCGACCAGGCGGCGATCCTCGCGCTCTCGCTCAATCTCGGCGCCTACGCGACCGAGATCGTGCGCGCCGGGATCGAGCAGATCGGGCGCGGTCAGATCGAGGCCGGGCTGTCGCTCGGCCTGCGCCGCGCGCGCATCGTGCGGCATATCGTGCTGGGCCCGGCGCTGCGCGCCATCTACCCGGCGCTCGGCAGCCAGTTCGTGCTGCAGATCCTGGGCTCGAGCCTCGCCTCGGCGATCGCCGCGGAGGAGCTGACGGCGGTCTCCAACAACATCATGATGGAGACGTTCCGCAATTTCGAGGTGTTCATCATCTCGGGCGGGATCTATCTCGTGCTGGTGCTCGCCTTTCGCGCGCTCTTCGCGGTGTCGGGACGGATGCTGTTCCGCTGGACGGTGTAGCGCGATGGGCCTGCGCGAATTCGGCTGGCAGGAGCTGCAATTCCTGCTGCTTTCCGTCCGCTGGACGGTGCTGCTGTCGCTGATCGCCTTTGTCGGCGGCGGGCTTCTCGGGCTGATCGTCGCCGGGCTGCGGATCGCGCCTTACCGTCCGCTCCGCTGGGCGGTCGATGCGTTCATCACGCTGTTCCAGGGCACGCCGCTGCTGGTGCAGCTGCTGCTGTTCTATTACGGCTCGGCGTTCATCGGCTTCACGCCGGATGCGCTGCTGGCGGCCGCGATCACCTTCACGCTGAACAGCGGCGCCTTCTTCGGCGAGATCTGGCGTGGCTGTCTGGAATCGATTCCACTCGGGCAGTGGGACAGCGCGCGCGCCCTCGGCTTCCGTTTCGTGCCCACGCTCCGGCTGGTGGTGCTGCCGCAGGCGCTGCGCGTCATGGTCGCGCCGACGATCGGCTACATGGTGCAGGTGGTGAAGGGCACCTCGGTCGCGTCGCTGATCGGGATCACGGAACTGACGCGCGCGGCGGTGATGGTCAACACCATCACCTTCGAGCCGGTGAGGGTCTTCGGTACGGTCTGCGCGGTGTATTTCGTGATCTGCTGGCCGCTCTCACAGGCCAGCGAGAGGCTGAGCCGGCGCTGGAGCGTGGCATCCGGCGGGGGCGTCGCGGCGGCCTTTCGCCGGTCACCGACGGTGAAGGCGGCGCGCGCCCTGGGACCGCTCCAGCCGCGCGGCGCGCGGTGAGGCGCCTGGAGCCGGTCTTCGTCCTTCGTTCAAGGCGGGATTACGGGGAAATAAGGCCGCGCAGGCGAACCGGCAGATCCTCGGGATTATACGGCTTGGGGAGAAACTGCGCGGCCGCGCCGAGCGTGTCCCGCATGACGGACGGCTTGCCGGAGGTGACAAGGATGCCAATCCAGGGCCAGTGCTGCCGGGCATGCTCGGCAAGGCCGAGCCCATCCATCGCGCCGGGCATGTCGACATCGGTGAAAAGCACATGGATGTTCGCGGCGTCGCCCTCAAGGATGCTCAGCGCCTCGGCAGCATGATCGGCTTCGAGGACGTTGAAACCCGCATCGGTGAGCACCTCGACGACAAGCATCCGGATCAGCGTGTCGTCCTCCGCCACGACGATTCTGGGGGTGCCTCCTGCCGCCATGCTGTCGATCATCAGGTGAGAAGCATGCGCCGGTCAGGGAGTTCCCGTCGGCATGCGAAAGACGAAGCTCGTCTCCTCGGCGGTCGATGAGACGTCGATCCGGCCGCCATGGGCGCGGGCGATCTCGGAAGCGATGTAGAGCCCGAGACCAAGCCCGTCCTGGCTCGCCCGCACCTTGCCGCGAAAGAAGGGCTGGAAGAGATGGTCCAGCATCGCTTCCGGGATGGGCTCGCCACTGTTCCGCACCGCGATCTCGAACACGCCGCCTTCCGCGGCAGCGCGCACCCGCACCGGCTCGTCCGGCGCCCCATGCGCCAGCGCGTTGGCCAGCAGATTGGAGAACATCTGCCCGAGCCGCGCGCGGTCGCAATCGACCGGCTCGTGGAGGTTGAATTCGGCGTGCACCACCCGCTCCGGATGGATGGAATGCAACTCGTCGATGATCTGCCGAAGCGTTGGTTCCACCGGCTCGGCCGAATCCCGGTCCAGTTCCAGGCCGCCGCCGAGACGGCCGCGCGCGAAATCGAGCACGTTGTCGATCAGGATCGCCATCCGGCTGACGCTCTGCTGGATGAGGGCGGCGATCGTCGCGCCGCGTTCCGGATGGCGCAGCAGCAGACGCGCGCCGGCGGAGATGGAGGCCAACGGATTGCGCAGGTCATGGCCGAGCACGGCGATGAACTGCTCGCGCAATTCGGCGATCCGCCGTTCCTGCACGAGTGTCGCCTCGCTGGCCGCCAGGCGGGAATTGGCGTCGAGGTGGAAGGCGATGAGCTCGGCGAACAGCTTGAACATGCCGAGGATTTCCGGGGTGTCCAGCGCCCGCGGCGCGGGATCGATGGCACAGAGCGTGCCGAAGAAGGACCCGTCCGGCAGCACGATCGGGACCGAGATATAGCTCTGGAACCCGTATCGGGCTGGGGTGGGATGGCCAGAATAGACGCCGTCCCGGGCCACGTCGTTGATCACGACCGGCTCGCCCTGCCGGCGGATCTCTTGGCAGATGGTGGTCTCGACCTCCAGCTCGCCGCCGGGCTTGAGGCCGAAACCGATCTCGTCCCGCACGCCGCAGGCGATCCAGCGATCCTCCGTGACCCGCGCAATCGCGGCGAAGCCCATGCCCGTGACGCGGCATACCACGTCGAGGATCGTGGGCACCGCCGGGATGCGCCCGATCGCCTCGATATCAAGCCGATACTGATCTTCCATCCGATCTCGGAACGCTTTGCCGGGAGGCACATGGGAACGAACGGCGCTCCCTGCGAGGGGAAGTTTCGCAGCCGGGACATATGGTCTCGGCCCGGATCCGGATATGGGCGTGGAGCGGGTCTACAAGAGCGGCAACGTCCACGCGCCCGGCATTCCCTTCACCAACACCAGCGGCTGCGTCAACCCGGAGTAAGCGAATGCGAACGGAACATGCTCTAGAATTCACCGCTGCGATAGACGTCGTCGAGCCATTGCGCCCGTTCCTCAGACGGCTCTTCCCAGGCTGGGCCGCGGCGGCGGATCGCACCGGTGAAGCGCGGCTTGCGCTTCGCATTGAACGCGGCCCGCCCTTCCTCGCCATCGGTGGTCGCCTGGATCAGCAGCGCGTTCATCAATGTCTGCACATGCCAGGCCTGGTCGGTCGGCGTTTCACCGAAGCGGACGACGAATTCCTTCATCATGCGCACGGCGGCCGGCGGCAAGGAACAGATATGCCGCGCGACCGCGTGCGCGCGTTCCATCAGCTGCGCGTGCGGCACCACCTCGTTGACCAGCCCGATGCGCAGCGCCTCTTTCGCGCCGAACGCCTCGTCGGTCAGCAGGATGCGCATCGCGTCGACATAGCGGATCTGGCGCGTCAGCAGCGTCGCGCCCGGCCCGTGACCGAGCCAGCCCTGCGACAACAAGGCGAATTTGAACCGTGCATTCTCCAGACTGGCGATCCGGATATCGGTCGATGACAGCAGGGTATAGAAGCCGGCCCCGGCGGCCCAGCCATTCACCGCCGCGATCACCGGTTTGAACACGCGCGGATAATGGTCGCCCATCCGGCCATCGACGCCGGTCTTCTGCCCGTGCACCGTGCCGGCGAGCGGCCAGAAGACGCGCTTCGTCCGCAAGTATTCGCGGTCTTCCTCGGTGACGCCGCGCCGCGGGGCGAGGTTGTGGCCGCCGCAGAAATGCCGGTCGCCGGCGCCGGTGAGAATCGCGCACCGGATGTCGCGATCCTCCCACAGATCGGCCCACGCCTCGGCGATCGCATCGGAGGTCGGCTTGTCGAGGATGTTCGCCTTGTCCGGGTTGTTGAGCGTGATGGTCGCGACGCCGTCGCGCTTCTCGTAGGTGATGGGCATGGATCGTCTCTCCCTGACGGACATCTCTGTCCAGGCGCGGCGCGTCAGATCGGCGCAGGATCAGCCGATCGCGCCCTCGCGACGCAGCCGGGCGATCTCGTCCGGCGCGAGGCCGAGCAGATCGCCGAACACGTACTCGTTGCCGGACCCGAGCGCCGGCGCCGGCTCCATTCGCCCGCGCCAGCCGCTCGCATCGCGCCACGGCAGCGCGAAGCCCCGTCCGCCGCCGGGCAGGTCCGGGAACAGCCCGCGCGAAGCGAGCTGCGCATCCTCCATCACGCCGCCGAAATGCCGTGTGCGCGAGGCCGGAATACCGCGTCCGAGCAGCCGGGCTTCCGCGGCGTCGGCCGGCTGATCGGCGAGCCAATCGGCGAGGATGGCGTCGAGGGCCGGCTTCCCGCCACGCCGCGATCCGGCATCCGGCCAGGAGGCGGGGAGATCGCCGCGATCCATTTCCGCGCACAAGGCCCGGAACTCGGCGTCGCTCCGGACCGCGACGGCGATCCATTCATCCTCGCCCGCGCAGCGGAAGCATCCGCCGGGCGCGGATTCGCCATCCTCATTGCCGCCGGGCCCAGGCTCGCCGATGCCGAGCCCCGCGCGCAGCAGCGCATCGGGCAGCAGCGCCACGGTCGATTCCAGCATCGAGAGATCGACATAGGCGCCCTTCCCGGTGCGCCGGCGATGATGAATCGCGGCCAGGATCGAGAGCGCCTCCCACATCGCGGTGACCGGGTCGGTCCAGATCGGCAGGATCCCCATCGCCTCCTGCTTCAGGTTCGGCGGCCCGATCAGCCCGGCGCGGCCGCTATAGGCCTGCAGCAACGTGCCATAGGCGAGCGCGTCGCGCTGCGGCCCGCTCCGGCCGACACCCGAGGCGGAGACGAAGATCAGATCCGGACGAACCTTGCGCAGCGTGTCGTAGCCGAGCCGATATTTCGTCAGCACGCGCGCTGAGAAATTCTCCACCACGACATCGCTCATCGCCACCAGACGATACAGCAATTCCTGTGCTTCCGGCCTGGTGATGTCGATCGTGATGCTGCGCTTGTTGTTGTTGAGCAGCGGAAACGTGCCGCCCCGCGCCGCGTGCTCGGCGCGCGAGCTCGATTCCACCTTGATCACCTCGGCGCCCATCGCGCCGAGCATCTTGGTGGTCAGCGGTCCGGCGATGATCCAGCTGAAATCCACCACGCGCAGGCCGGACAGCACCATCCGGTCATCCGCAGCCGTGGCCGGGCTCGCCGCATCCATCACGACACCGCCTCGCGGCCCACATCGTTTAGCGCCGGACCATGCCGCGTGCGCGCGCGCGGCAGGCTCTCGCCGTCGCTCGTCTCGATCCGGAACGGCAGGCCCGGCACGCGCGCCTCGGTGCCGCGCGGCGAGACCAGGCGGTCGAAGAGTTCGCGGTGCTGCAACTGCGCGTTCCGCAGGAGCTCGCCCGGCGTGCTCACGGGAAAGCAGGCCACCGAGACGGATTGCGCGCGGCGCGCCACCTCCTCGGGCGACAGCAGGCGCGTCCATCCGGTCATCAGCGTCTGCAGCTCGAACCAGCTCCGGCGGCGCTCCACGCGGGTGCCGCACAGCGCGGCGTCACGCGACCAGTCGGGATTGCCGAGGAGCGCCACCCAGCGATCCCATTGATGCTGCTCGCGCGGCGAGACCATCACCCAGCCATCCGCGCAGGGCAGGATCCAGGTCAGGCCGCCCGCCGCCTCCGTGCCTTCCCGGCGCACCCGGTGACGCGGGAAATCGCGTTCGCCGTCCAGCCATTGGGCGAGCGCGTCGAAGGCGATATGCGCGTAGAAATCATAGCTCGCGAGATCGATATGCGGCGGCGCGCCGCCAGCCTGCGCGACCAGCAGCCCCCACATCGCCGCCATCGCGCCGGCCACGCCGACCGCGAGCGGGCCTTCATGATCCGCACCGGCGAGCGGCCCGCGCGCCGCCGGATCATCCACCGGCCGCGCCATGCCATAGGCGAAGGCCGCGCGGTGCTCGAGGGTGAAGTCACTCGCCGGCGCCTCGGCCAGCGGACCGCTCCGCCCGAACGGCGTGATCGACAGGATGACGAGATGCGGATGACGCGCGCGGATCTCCTCGCCGGTGAGACCAAGTCCCCGCAGCAATGCCGCCGGCTGGCTTTCGACAAGGATCGCGGCATCGCTGAGCAGCGTGTGGAACCGGTCGCGGTCGGCGGCGCGCGCGGGATCCAGAACCAGGCTTTGCTTGCCGGAATTGAGATACGCGAACAACGCGCTCGCTTCCGGTCCCTGCTCTCCCGGCCAGAACGGTTCGCGCTGGCGCAGGGGGTCGCCAGATTGTGGCTCGACCTTGAGCACGTCCGCGCCGAGATCGCCGAGCAGACGCGCGCTGAACGGGGCGGAGAACCCGTCGCTCCAATCAATCACCCGGATGCCCGAGATCAGCACGGACGCATCCGACGCGACATCACCGCCTCTTCCCGCACCGCACGCTTCCCTTCCGCTGCAGCGTTCTTGTCGCGCCGATGCTTGCGCATCTCGCACCCGCTGTCCATCGGCCGGCGATCATCGCACAGCCGATATCCAGATCGTTGCTTTTCCGGCATCGAAGCATGGCATGCGGCACGGCACGGATGCGCCGCGCGCATCACCCCCGCGCAAGACCGGCCGCGCTGGAGGAGCAACTGACCGGCGATTGCGCTTGACTTGCCTCTGCGCGAGGTGGTCGGATTTCTCAACCTGGGCGTGGCACAGCGAACCCGGGATGGGAGAGAAAATGCTCGAGAGCACCATCGGAGACGCGCCCGCCATTGTCGGGCACGCGCCGGGGAAAGTGATCTTCGCCCTCTGTCTCGCCACCGCCGCGGAAGGTATCTTCCTGGGCGGCGTGCTGCCCATCCTGCCGGCGATCGGGCATGTCTATGGGCTCACCGCCAGCGCGCTGTTCTGGGTCAGCGCGGTGTTCCTGGTCGCGGTCGGCGTGTCCTGCCCGATCCTGAGCCGTCTCGGGGACCTGCACGGCCACCGTAAGCTCGTGCTTCTCACCTTGACGATCACGATCCTGGGCGTCGTGCTCGACATGGTCGCGCCGAATTATCCGCTTTTCCTCCTCGGGCGCATCTGCCTCGGATTCTGCCCGGCGATCACGCCGCTTGCGGTCGGCGTGTTCCGCCACACGCTGCCCGAGCGCTCGACGCGGTTCGGCATCGGCGCCATCGCCGCCGCGATGACCGCCGGCACCGCGGTCGGCATGATCAGCGCGGGATATGTATTCAACGCCACCCAGAGCATCGGCTGGGTGTTCGCGAGTTGGCTCATCCTGCTCGTTCCTTCCGTCATTTGCGTCGCCCGCCTGGTGCCGGAATCGCCCGTCCTGGCCGTCAAGGATCGAATGGACTGGCCGGGTGCGGCCGCTCTCGCGCTCGGGGTCGCGGCGCTGCTGTTCGGTCTCGCCTACGGGCCGAAAGTGGGGTGGGACAGGCCGATCGTGATCGGCGCCTTCATCGTCTGTCTCGCCGCGATAGTCGGCTGGTGGGTGATCGAGAGCCGCACCGCGCGGCCGCTCGTCGATCTGCGGATGCTGACCGCGCGGGCGGCGCGGCCGTTCTACATCTCGAGCTTCCTCTGGGGCGCCGCGGTCTATGGCAGCCAGACCACGGTGGTTCTCTTCATGGCGACGTCGAGCCATGCCCGCGGCTACGGGTTCTCGCTCTCGATCCTCGCGCTTGCCTGGCTGCTGCTGCCGCAGAACATCATGAACATGCTCGGCTCGCTGGCGGTGACGCGGGTGGTCAACATGTTCGGCGGCTATCGCACGGCCGGCATGATCGGCAGCCTGCTGATGGCGATCGGTTTCGTCGGCGTGATTCTGGCGAGCGATTCGCTCTGGCCGTTCATCCTGTTCGCCGCGATCGGCGGTTTCGGGAGCGGCTTCATGCAGCCGACGCTCTCCGGCATGGTGAGCGAAGTGTGCGGCAAGACGCAGCGCGGCATCTCGGCGGGCATGTTCCAGACGCTGAAGAATATCGGCGGGTCGGTGGCGAGCGCCAGCGGTGCTGCCGTGTTCGCCGCCATGGTGATCGGCACCACGTCGGTGCCGTCGAAGACCGCCACTATCATCATCTTCAGCGGGTGCCTCTTCGTCTCGCTCTGCATGAGCGTGGTGATCGGCTTCAGCCGCGGCGTGCGGCAGGATCGCCCGATCCAGGTGCCGCTCGCCGCGGCGATGGAGCGATAAAGCCGTCAGCCATGCAGCGTCGCCGCCTCGCCCGGCCCATTCCAGCCGGCGAAGCGCGCCAGTGCGAAAGGGGCGATCGGGAGGTTGGGGGTTCTGTCCTGCACGAGATCGGCCAGGATCCGCCCGGTGATCGGGCCGAGGCAGAACCCGTGGCCGGAGAAGCCCATCGCGATGATCAGCCCGTCAATCGCCGGAGACGCCTCGATAACCGGCAGGGAGTCGGGCGTCACGTCGAGCAGCCCGGCCCAGATCGCCTCGATGCGCGCGGCGCCGAAGGCGGGAACCACCTGCGCGAAGTTTTCCACCGCGCGCGCCAGGCCTGAGGCGGTCGGCCTGACAACCGGGCTCGCCGCCTCCTCCATCTCGCCATGCCAGCGCTCGGATCCGCTGGTGACGCGGAACCGGCCGCCCACCTCCTGCCGCCCGGCGACATCGGCATTGGCGACGCCGATCACCGGATCCAGCGTCGCCGGCATCACCGCCGATTGCAGAACGCTCACCATGCGCGCCGCGAGCGGCACGTGCAGACCGAGCGGCTCGAGCAGCGCGTTGCCGAACAACCCGGCGGCGAGCACCACGCGATCGGCCGGGATGCGTCCCTTGTCGGTGCGCACGCCGGCGACCTTGCCGCCCAATGTCTCGATCGCCAGCGCACTCTCACCGAAGCGCAGCACCGCCCCGGCACGCTCCGCGGCCTGCACGAAGCCCAGCACCGTCGGGATCGGATCGGCATGCCCGTCGCTCGGGCAATAGGAGGCCATCAGCACCGCATCCGAGATCGCCGGCGCCACGTCACGGATTTGCTGCGCGCCGCGGAGCGCCGCGATCTCGAGCCCGGTGGCGGATTGCTCCTCGATGAGGCGCTCGATCACCCTCACCTCATCCTCGTTCCTGGCCAGGCGCAGATTGCCGTGGCGGCGATAGCCGGTCGCCGCGTCGAGCTCGTCGGCGAGCGTCTCCCAGAGAGCGACGGCCGCGCGCGCGAGCGGCAGCTCCGCCTTGTGGCGGCCGGATTGCCGCACGCCGGCAAGCGTCCAGCCCGACGCCATCGCCGCCGGGCCGTACCGGTCCAGGAGCACGATTCGCGCGCCCGCACGCGCCAGCTCGTAGGCCGTCGCGGCACCGCTGATCCCGGCGCCGATCACCACGATCTCCGTCATCTGCACTCTCCGATTTCCGATCTCGCCGGCGCAGCACGGGATGTTCGCGCCGGACGCGGCGGACGGAAAGCCTTGACCCCGCACTCTACACGCGTAGATATTTTCCACATATGAGTTCGATCCGCCCGTCGGCACGCGCAATCGCGCGCCCGAGCGGAGCGCCGGCCACGCGGAGGGAAGATGATGCCCGGATTTTGGGCCGAATTCTGGAACGCAGCCTTACGGCGATGTGGCGCGGCCGTGTTTGCGGTGGCCGTTTTGTCCGCCGCCCCCATCGCCTCGGCACCGCCCGCCCATGCCGCCGCCGCGCTGACGGGTGCGGACGCGAAGGGCGATGTGACCGTCCGCTTCATCTCCTGCTGCCAGGCCTCGTATTTCGGCCCGGCGGTGGATGCCTGGAACGCGGCGAACCCGCATGTGAAGGTCGAGCAGGAAGTGCTCCCCTTCGCCCAGCTCAACGATATCCTGCAATCGCGCCTCCGCTCGCATGACTCCGCCTTCGACGTCTACATTCTCGACCCGCCGCGCACCGCCGCCTTCGCGACGCTGAAATACGCGCTCGACCTCACGCCCTTTCTGGAGAAGGACGCGGCGGGGAAGATCAACCCCCCCTCGCTCGAGGCGACCTCCTTTCGCGGCAGGATCTATGCGGCGCCGGTGTTCAACTCGACGCAGGTGCTGATCTACAACACCGATCTGCTGGCCAAGGCCGGCGTGACGCCGCCCTCGATCGATCCCGCGAAGCGCGCCACCTGGGAGGAGATCGTCCGGGACGCGCAGCAGGTGAAGGACAAGACGGGCATCCCGAGCGGCATCGTCTGGTCGCAAGGGCAGAGCTACTACCAGCTCCAGCCGCTGCTGATGTCGGCCGGCGGCAGCATCGGGCTGTCAGGGCCGGATCATCTCACGCCGGAGGTGAACGGGCCGGCCTGGAAGAAGGTGATGGGCTGGTGGGGCGGATTGTTCAGCAGCGGGATGTCGCCGCGCGGCGTCCCGTTCACCCAGATGGACGGCATCTTCACCGCCGGCAAGTCCGCCTTCATCGCCACCACCTCGGACCGCGTGCGCCAGTTCGAGAACCAGAAGCTGCCTTTCGGCGTCGCCGCCTTCCCGTATTTCGCCGGCGGCAAGCCGTTCACGCCCTGCGACTCCTTCGCGCTCGCCATCAATCCTTATTCGAAGCTGCAGACGCAGGCGCTCGATTTCGTGAAATGGATCGCGCTCACGCAAGCGGGCGGCGAGGCGGCGGCGGCGCAATCCCCGAACGTGTCGGCCAATCTTCTGGTGCGTGACAAGATCAGCCAGGACATGGAGAAGGCCGGCAAGAATCTCGGCGGCCTGACCACGCTGATCGCCGAGGAGACGACGAAGACCTGCGTGCACCGGCCGCAATCCATCGGCTACATCCAGTTCGAGACGGCGTTCACCCAGGCCGATCTCAACATCGTCAACGGCGCCAATGCTGGCGACGAGCTCGACAAGATGCAGAGCGCGCTGCAGACCGCCTACGACCGGCTGCGCTGACTTAAGGTCAGGCGGCAATTCGGCACGTGATGCGGAAATGGCGGACATATCTGCCGGCCATGCTGTTCGTGCTGCCGGCGGTCGTGGCACTCGCCGTGCTTCGCGTGCTGCCGGCGCTCGATGCTCTCTGGGAGAGCTTCCATCGCCGCTCGCTGATGGATCAGTCCTCGGTCCGCTTCGCCGGCTGGGGGAATTACGCCTATCTGTTCACGCGGTCGCCGAGCTTTCTCCCGTCGGTGCGCGTCACGGTGGTGTTCGTCGTTGCCACCGTCGCCGTGCAGACCGTGGCGGCGCTGCTGCTCGCCTTGCTGCTGCAGGGCGAGGACCGGGCAACGCGGCTGTGGCGCACGCTGATCTTCCTGCCGATCACCATCCCGACCGCGGTGTCCGCCGTGGTCTGGGGCACGGCGATGCGCAGCGACGGCATTCTCAACGGCGCGCTCGCGCGGCTCGGGATACCGGCGCAGCCCTTCCTCGCCTCCTCCGTGCAGGCACTGCCCAGCATCACCCTGATGGCGTCCTGGATCGGGGTCGGCTACTGGACGATTTTCCTCATCGCGGGGCTCAAGGACATCCCGCTCGATGTGCGGGAGGCGGCGGCGATCGACGGTGCCGGGCCGATGCGCAGCTTTTTCGCCGTCATCCTGCCCCTGCTGCGCCGGCCGATCGCCTTCGTCGTGGTGGCCGACACCATCGGGAACTTCCTGCAATTCGTGCCATCCGCGGTGCTGACACAGGGCGGCCCGGAGGATTCCACCCGCTTCATCATGTACGAGATCTACACGCAGGCCTTCGTGCAGGGCGATACCTCGCTCGCGAATACCGAGATCGTGCTGCTGCTCGTCGTGCTGCTCGCGATCGTCTGCGTGCAGTTCCGCCTGCTGCGGGTGCGCGAATGAGAAGCAGGCTTGCCGCGCGCATCGGTGGCGGGATAGCGGCGCTCCTCTTCATGCTGCCGGCGATCTGGATGCTGAGCAGCGCGATCCGGCCGAACGCGGAGATCTTCGCGCATCTGTTCCCGCTGACCATCCACAGCATCGTGCCGGACCGCGTCTCGGCCGAGAACATCATCGGCCTGCTCCATTCGGGATTCGCGCGGGCGCTGCTGAACTCCGTCCTCACCACCGCGATCGCGACCGTGCTCGGCGTCATCATCGCTGTGCTCGCCGCCTTTGCGCTGGCGGTGCTGCCGCTGCCCGGGCGGAACGTGCTGTTCGCATTCTTCGTCGTCGGCTTCAGCGTGCCGTTCGATGCGGTCTCGGTGCCGCTCTCCGCCCAGCTTCGCCTCGTCGGACTCGACAACACCTATTTCGGCCTGGCGCTCGCCGGGGTCGGCAACGGGCTCGCGATCTATCTGCTGCGGCAATTCTTTCTCGCCGTGCCGCTCTCGCTGGCCGAGGCGGCGCGCATCGACGGGGCGGGGGCGCTCCGCACCTTGACCAGCGTCTATCTGCCGCTCTCGAAAGGTCCGGTGGCGGCGGCGGGGCTGACGCTCTTCGTCTTTCAATGGCAGGCCTATCTCTGGCCCCTGCTGGTCGCCTCCGACCCCAGCATGCAGGTCGGTCCGGTGGCGCTCGCCAGCCTGACCAGCCTTGCCGGCGTGGTCGAGTTCGGCCAGATGTTCGCCGGCGCGTTGCTGCTGTCCGTGGTGCCGGCATTGCTCATGCTCTGGCTGCAAAGGTATTTCGTGGCCTCGGTCTCGCGCTCGGGCATGACCGGGTGAGCGATCGCACGCCGCTGCCCTCCCCCTCCCTGACAGGAGCTGATGTCGTGAAAACCGCGTCCCGCGTGCTGATCGCCGGCGAAACCTGGACCACTCACTCGGTCCACACGAAAGGCTTCGATTCGTTCAGCACCTCGTCCTTCGGCGAGGGGTATTCCCTCCTCAAATCCGCGCTCGAGGGCGGCGGGTTCGCGGTCGACGTGATCGAGAACCACGTCGCGAGCGAGCGCTTTCCCAGCCAGCTCGCCGCGTTGCGGGACTATGGCACGCTGATCCTCAGCGATATCGGCGCCAACACGCTGCTGCTCTCGGATGCGACGTGGCGGCTCGGGCAGCGCAGCGTCAACCGGCTCGAACTGATCGCGGACTACGTGCGCAGCGGTGGCGGCCTGGTGATGGTTGGCGGCTATCTCACCTTCATGGGCATCGAGGGCAAGGGGTGCTGGCGCGCCACCGCGGTCGAGGATGTGCTGCCGGTGACGATGCAGCCGCATGATGATCGGGTGGAGCATCCGCAGGGCATCTCGCCCAAGGCCACCGCCGCCGCGCATGCGCTGCTCGCGGGCATTGACGGGGAATGGCCGGCGCTGCTCGGCCATAATCGCGTGATGGCGCGCGAGACTGCGAGCGTGCTGGCGACGATCGGCGGCGATCCGTTGCTGGCGGCCGGCACGGCGGGGCAAGGGCGCAGCGTCGCCTTCACCTCGGATTGCGGGCCGCATTGGTGCCCGAGCGAGTTCGTCGCCTGGCCCGGCTATGCGGCGCTGTGGCGCAATATCTGCGGCTGGGCCGGGCAGAGCGCCGGCTGATCGAACCCGCACGATGGCACGCGGCACGGTCACGCGCGATGATGTCGCGCGCCACGCGGGCACCTCCACCGCGGTGGTCAGCTATGTGGTGAATGGCGGCCCGCGCCCGGTCGCGACCAAGACGCGCGGGCGCGTGCTGGCGGCGATCGACGCGCTCGGCTACCGGCCAAACCGCATCGCGCAGGCGCTGAGCGCGCGGCGTTCCGGCGTGCTCGGCCTGATCTTGCCCGACAGCTCCAACCCGTTCTTCGCCGGCCTCGCGCGCGAGGTGGAACGGGCGACCGCGCGGCGCGGCTACATGTTGCTGCTCGCCAATGCGGGACAGGATTCCGCGCTGGAACTGCGCCATGTCGAGGCGTTTCTCGAGCGCAAGGTCGATGGCGTGTTCCTGATCAGCGCGACGAATGCGGGGCGCAGCGCCGAGGTGCTGGCGGAATCGGGCGTGCCCCACATGCTGCTCGACCGGCTGAGCCGCGACAAGCGCGCGATGGTGGTGCGCGTCGACAATGAGACGGGCGGCCATCTCGCCACGCGCCATCTGATCGCGCTCGGGCATCGCCGCATCCTGCACCTCGCCGGGCCCGGCCTGCTGACCGGGGCGCGCGAACGGGCCGCCGGATATCGCCGCGCGATGCGGGAAGCCGGACTAAGCCCGCTGCCCGAGATCGTCTGCCCATTCGATCTGGCGCATGCGCTGGAGACCGCTCTCGCGCTGCTCGCCGCGCCCGACCGGCCGAGCGCGCTGTTCGTCGGCAGCGACGTTCAGGCGCTCGGGGTGTTGCGCGCCGCCGCCGATCTCGGCATCGAGATTCCGCGCCACCTCGCCGTGGTCGGATTCGACGGCATTCCCGAAAGCGCCTATTCGGTGCCGCGCCTCACCACGGTGGCCCAGCCGGTCGAGGAGATGGCCGCCTTCGCGACCGCGCGGCTGATCGGGGAAATCGAGGGCGTGGCGCTGCCCGGCGCGCCGGGTCGCGTGCACACCCTCCCCCCGGTTTTGATCCTGCGCGAGAGCTGCGGCGCGAAGGCGCCGGACCAAGCCGCCCTGAAATTCCTGCCGGGAGAGGAGAGGTGATGCCGCTCTATCGCGAATTCGCCACCCAGGCGGAGCTCGACCTGCAATACGATCCCGAGCGCTGGGTGGGCGACCAGACCGCCTTCGACCGTGTCATCGCATCGCGCGTGCCGCTGATGGAGCGCGCGCGGAGATCGGCGAAATCCGTGCTCGACATTCCCTACGGCCCGACCGTGATCGAGAAGCTCGACATCTATCCGGCGGCCACGCCGAACGCGCCGGTTCTTGTCTTCGTCCATGGCGGCTACTGGTTCGACGCGCGCCTCACCCGGCAGCGCTACAACTGGGTCGGCGCCGCCTTCGCGCGTGCCGGGATCACCAGCTTCGTCATCGACTACGCGGTCTGCCCTGCGGTGACGATCGACGAGATCACCCGGCAATGCCGCGCGGCGGTCGCCTGGATCTATTATCGCGCGGCGGAGCATAACGGAGATCCTGCGCGCCTCTATGTCGCGGGCAGCTCGGCGGGCGGCCATCTGACGGGGATGATCGCCGTCACCGATTGGGTCGGGCAATACGGATTGCCCGCTGATCTCGTGAAGGGTGGTTGCCCGATCAGCGGATTGTTCGATCTCGCGCCATTCCCGTACACCTGGCTACAGCCGAAATTGCAGCTCGACTGGGCGCAGGTGCGGCGCAACAGCCCGCTCATGCAGATCCGCCCGGGCCTGCCGTCGCTGCTGGTGAGTTTCGGCGATGACGAGAGCCCGGAATTCCACCGCCAGTCCGCGGCGTTCGTTTCCGCCTGGGGGGAGGCGGGTAACGAAGCGAGCCTGCTGCCGCAGGCCGGCTGCAACCATTGGTCGGCGATCAACGGCCTCGGCGATCCGGAGAGCGGGTTCTTCCAGGCGATCCGCGCGCATATGGAGACGTGCTGGCGCTAGACGGTTCCAGCACGCCGCGTCTAGCATCGCGCTTCGATGTCCTTGCGTGGCACTATGATCTTCCGCATGAGCCCGTTCCGCCCGTGAGCCTGCGCTTCCTGACCGGACGGATCGCCGGGCTGGTGCCACTGCTGCTCGGCATCTCGCTCATCCTGTTCGCCGTCATCCATCTGGCGCCGGGCGGCCCGCTCGATTTCTATGCGGACACTCCCGGCGTGACGCCCGAGGCGCTGGCGCAGATGAAGTCCGCCCTCGGTCTCGACCTGCCGCTGCCGCTGCAATACCTCCACTGGATCACCGCCTTTCTCGACGGCAACTGGGGCTATTCGATCCGCACGTCCCGGCCGGTGCTGACCGAGATCGCCGATCGGATCCCCGCGACCCTGCTGCTCGGCGGCACCTCGCTCCTGCTCGCGCTGATCGTCGCCGTGCCGCTCGGGATCATCGGTGCGATGCGGCGCTACAGCGTGCTCGACACCGTGCTCACCGTGGTCAGCTTCTCCGGCATCTCGCTCCCGGTGTTCTGGCTGGCGCTGATGCTGCAGCTGGTGTTCGCGGTCTCGCTGCACTGGCTGCCATCGGGCGGGTATCAGACGGTGGGGAACGGCTCGGTCGGGGACCATCTCGCCCACATGATCATGCCGGTTTCCATCCTGGCCTTCGCGACCATCGCGAAATGGGCGCGCTACATGCGGTCCGGCATGATCGAGGTGCTGCGGCAGGATTACATCCGCACCGCGCGCGCCACCGGGCAGACCAGAACCAAGGCGGTGATCCACCACGCGCTGATCAACGCGCTGCTGCCCTTCGTGACCGTGGTGGCGCTCGATCTCGTCAACATCGTCTCCGGCACCGTGATCACCGAGGCGGTGTTCACCTGGCCGGGCATCGGCAATCTCTTCGTGCAATCGATGAACGGCCGCGACTATCCGGTGCTGATGGGCATCATGATGATCGGCTCGCTGATCCTCGTGCTGTCAAGCCTTCTCGCCGACCTCCTCTACGCGATCATCGACCCGCGGGTGCGGCTCGGCTAGGGCATTTTCAGTTAAGCCGACGCCGGTTCCCGCCCCCACCCGGCCTCCTAACGAAAGTATGCTGCCGATGGGGGGCCGGGTGGGGGCGAGGGCCGGCGCCGATTCCAGCAAAGGTGAAAATGCTCCAGGGCCGGGCTTTCACCATGTGACAGACGGGCGCCTCGCCATGCGCCTTGCTGCGGGCGCGCCCTTCCCTCTAACGTCGCTGATACGAGGTGGAGGTCTGCGCATGGACGCACACGGTCCCGCAATCGTGCCGGCGGCGTTCGGCCGTCGCAGCTTCGGTGCCGGCGTCGCCGGATTGCTTGGCCTGTCGGCCTGGGCCGCGACGGCGCGGGCGGCGAATGCGATGCGCGGCGGCACGCTGACCGCCGGCCTGCCCTATGACAAGGACACGCTCAACCCCTACGCCAGCGGCTTTCTCGGCGATGTCGAGGCGACGGTGTTCGAGGGCCTGCTCGCGCCGAACGAGAGGCTGGATTTCGTCCCGGTCCTCGCGACCGAAGTGCCGAGCACCACGAATGGCGGCATTGTCGTCGCGCCGGACGGCAAGACGATGACCATCACCTACAAGTTGCGCCCCGGCGTGAAATGGGCGGATGGCGCGCCGTTCACCTCCGCCGATGTGCGCTTCACCTGGGAGGCGGTGAAGGACCCCGCCTTCATCGGGGAATCGAAGGACGGCACGCAGGATGTCGTCGGCGTCGACACACCCGATCCGCTGACCGCAATGGTGCGCTACAACACCGTCACGCCGAATTTCGCCTCGACGCTGTTCTCGGTGGGCATCCTGCCGGAGCATGTGCTGCGCGGCAAAAGCCTGAATTCCGATCCGTGGTGGAATGCGCCCTTCGGCACCGGGCCCTTCGTCGTGAAGGAATTCCATCGCGGGGATTACGTCCTGGCCGAGCGCAACCCGAATTACTGGCGGAAGGACGCTGCGGGCGCGCAACTACCCTATCTCGATCGCATCCTGTTCAAGATGATGCCCGACCAGACCGTGCTGGTCACGCAGCTCAAGGCAGGCGAGATCAGGATTGCCTATACAGTGCCCTATTCCGCGGCGCCCGAGCTGAAGCGCATGCCGGGGATGGAGATCATCGCCAACCCGATCCTGTCCTGGCAGTATCTGGCCTTCAACTTCAAGGGGCCGGCATCGCTGCGCGACGTGCGCGTGCGCCAGGCGATCTCGCATGCGATCAACAAGAGCACGGTGAGCCGCGCGCTCGGCGGCTACCCGATCCCGCTGCGCTCGGTGGTGTTGCCGAGCCTCTGGTACTACGATCCCGACAGCCCTGACCATCCCTACGACGTCGCGCGCGCCAAGGCGCTGCTCGATGAGGCCGGGTACGTGCCTGGCGCCGACGGCGTGCGCGCGAAAGGCGGCGAGCGGTTGAGCTATCGTTTCGTCTGCCAGGCGGGCCTTACCGCGGACGAGATCGCGCAGCAGGTGATGATCGCCAATCTCAAGGCGGTCGGCATCGAGGCGCAGGCCGACAACAAGACCGGCGTCGCCTTCCGTGAGGCGCGATACAAGAACGGTTATGATCTTCTCTACGGCCGTTGGCTGACGCCATCCACCGTCAATTATAGCGTGTTCTACGCGAGCCATGGCCCGAATAACGGCATGGGCTACAGCAGCCCCGAGCTCGACGCCGTGCTGCAGAAGGTCGAGCACACGCTCGACATGGCCGAGCGCAAGGCGCTGTTCAAGGAGTTCCAGCGAATCATGGGCACCGACCTGCCGGTGATTCCGATCACCAGCAACGTCAACCTCGTCGCGGTGACGAAGAAGCTGCAGAACTTTACCGCCAACCCCACCAACCGCACGGATTTCATCAACACCTCATCCTGGTATCTCGAAACATGAGCGGGCGAGGCATGGGCGGGCGGTTCGACGGCAAGGTCGCGATCATCACCGGCGCGGGAAACGGCATCGGCCTCGCGATCGCCGAGGCCTTCGCGCAGGAGGGCGCCTCCGTCATCATCGCCGACATCAACCCGGTCGCCGGCCCCGCGGCGGCGCAGGCGATCAAGGCGGCGGGCGGCAAGGCGCAGCATGTCGCGGTGGACGTGTCCGACGAGGCGCAGGTCGAGGCGCTCGTCAGCCACGTCGTGGCGAGCGAAGGCGGCATCGACATCCTGGTCAACAATGCCGGCATCGTGCTGCACAAGCTGGTGGTCGACATGACGCGGGCGGAGTGGGACCGGCAGATCGCGGTGCAGGCGACCGGCCCGTTCCTGATGGCGAAGCATGTCGCGCGCCAGATGATCGCGCGCGGCCAGGGCGGCCGGATGGTCAACATCTCCTCGCTTTCCGGCATGATGGGACGGGTGCGCGGCGCGGCGCATTGCGTGTCGAAGGCCGGAGTGAACCTGTTGACCAAGGTGCTCGCGATGGAGCTCGCGCCGCACCGGATCAACGTGAACGCGGTGGCGCCCGGGCTGATCGACGTGCCGGCGCAGCGCGACGAGGCGACGCTCTCGCTCGCCTATCGGCAGAGTTATGTTCGGATGATCCCGCTCGGCCGCATGGGCGAGACGCACGAGATCGCGCGCGCGGTGATGTTCCTTTGCTCGGCGGAGGCGGACTGGATCACCGGCGAGCATCTCTCCGTCGATGGCGGCACGATGGCCGGGCATTACGCGCTCGGCGAGCAGCATGATTTCGTCGGCCCTGACGGGCATAGCTGAGACGTGCCGCGCACCGCCGAACCGCTGCTGATCGCGAATGCGCGGGTGATCGACGGCACCGGCCGCGCGCTCGACGGGCCGCATGCGGTGCTGGTCGAGGAGGGCCGCATCCGCGCGGTCGCGCCACGGGGGGAATTCGACGACCGCACCGACATCGCCCGGCTCGATGCCGGCGGGATGACGATGATGCCTGGCATGATCGACTGCCACGACCACCAATCGGCGATGGAGGGCACGCTGCGCGACCGTGCCGCCATCCCGCCGACGCTTGCGGTGCTGAAGACCGCGGAGATCCTGCACCGCACGCTGCGCAACGGCTTCACCGCGCTGCGCGATGCTGGCGGGCTCGACATGGGCATGAAGCTCGCCGCCGAACAGGGCATGATCCCGAGCCCGAGGCTGAAGATCAGCGTCAACATCCTCTGCCAGTCCGGCGGCCATAACTGCCATATCGAGCCGGCCGGCGTGGACACGGATTTTCCGAAACTCCCCGGCGTGCCAAAGGCGATCTGCGACGGGCCGGATGCCTGCAGGCGGGTGACGCGGGAGATGATCTTCCACGGCGCGGACTGGATCAAGCTCTGCACCACCGGCGGCGTCGGCACGCGCATCGGCGGCCCGCTGGTGCAGCAATTCTCGCTGCCGGAGGTGCGCGCCATCGTCGAGACCGCGCATGCCGCCGGCAAGCCGGTGATGTGCCACGCCTATGGCGGGGACGGGGTGCAGATCGCGCTCGATGCCGGCGTCGACAGCATCGAGCATGGCGCGGCGATCAGCCCGGCGCAGATCGCGCAGATGGTGCGGCAGGGCACCTGGCTGGTGCCGACCTTCGCGGTGCTCCGCAAGATCCGGCAGATCGATCAGGAGAAGCCCGGCCATCTCGCGGAATACGTGCCGCGCAAGGCGCGCGAGCTGACGGCGAACCAGCTCGTCAGCTTTCGCCAGGCGCTCGATGCCGGCGTGCGGATCGCGCTCGGCACCGATCTCGGGCCCTACGAGCATTACCAGAACGCGGTTGAGTTCGCCTACATGGTGGAGGGCGGCATGACGCCGATGCAGGCGATCATCGCCGGCACGCGCATGGCGGCGGAATGCATCGGTCTGGGCGATGTCGTCGGCACTCTGACAGAGGGCAGGGAGGCCGATCTCATCCTGGTCGATGGCGATCCGCTGCGGGAGATCGGCGTGCTCGCCGATCCCGGCCGCATCGCCATGGTGATGCAGGGGGGCGCCATCGTGCATGGTCCGGGACGGGACGATCCGCGGTGGCATCCGGCGTCCTGACCAGCGATCCGGCGGCGGAGACGCTGCCGCACGCGCAGCGCCAAGGTCCGGCGCGCCGCATCTGGCGGCGGTTCCGGCGCGACCGGCTGGCGGTGGTGGCACTGCTGGTGCTTGCGGCGCTGGCGCTTCTCGTGGCGCTGGCGCCGGTAATCGCGCCCTATGCCTATGACGCGCAGGACATGAACCTGATCGGCCAGCCGGATCCGCCCTCGCTCGCGCATCTTTTCGGCACCGACCCGCTCGGACGCGACGCCTTCTCGCGCGTGCTCTATGGCGGCCGCGTGTCGCTGGTGGTGGGCCTCGCCTCGGCGCTCGTCGCGACCGCGCTCGGCACGGCGGTCGGCGCGGTCGCCGGATTCTATGGCGGGTTGGTGGATGCCGTGCTGATGCGCCTCACCGATGTCGCGCTGGCGATCCCGGGCCTGCTGCTGGTGCTGCTGATCTCGGGCCTGGTGAGGCCGGACGTGCCGACGCTGGTGATCCTGATCGGCGCGCTCGCCTGGATGCCGACGGCAAGGCTGGTGCGCGGCCAGTTCCTCACGCTTCGCGAGCGCGATTACGTGGAGGCGGCGCGCGCGCTGGGCGCGGGCCATCTGCGGCTGATCTGCCGCCACATCCTGCCCAATGCGGTGGCGCCGCTGACGGTGTCGGCGACCCTGGCGGTCGGGCAGGCGATCCTGCTCGAATCCGCGCTCTCCTTCTTCGGGTTCGGCGTGCAGCCGCCGCTGCCGAGCTGGGGCAATCTGCTGAACGAGGCGACGCAGTATCTGGACACCGCCCCCTGGCTCGCGGTCGCGCCCGGATTGCTGATCTTCATCACCGTGCTCGCGGTGAACGCGATGGGCGAAGGCCTGCGCGACGCGGTGGATGCGCGGGCTTAAGCCTTATCCGATATCGTCGCGGATGCAGGCCTTCGCATGGCCGGGCGCCACCTCGCGCAACGCGGGCACGGTTCCGGCGCAGTCCGGCAGCGCGGCCGGGCAGCGCGTGCGGAACACGCATCCGCTCGGCGGCGAAAGCGGGCTCGGTATGTCCCCGCTCAGGATCACCCGCTCGCGCCGCACCAGCGGGTCCGGTACCGGGGCGGCGGAGAGCAGCGCGATGGTGTAGGGATGGCGCGGCGTGGCGTAGAGCGCGCGGCTCGACGCGATCTCCATCACGCGGCCCATATACATCACCATCACCCGGTCGGCGATATGCTCGACCACCGCGAGATCATGCGCGATGAACAGCATGCCGAGGCCGAATTGCCGCTGCAGATCCTGCAGCAGATTAACCACCTGCGCCTGCACCGAGACGTCGAGCGCCGAGACCGGCTCGTCCGCGACGACGAAACGCGGCGCGACGGAGAGCGCGCGTGCGATCCCGATGCGCTGGCGCTGCCCGCCGGAGAATTCATGCGGGTAGCGATCCATCGCGCTCCCCGGCATGCCGACGCGCGCCAGCAGCTCGGCCACGCGCGCGGTGCGCGCCCGGCCGCCGGCAATGCCGTGGATCGCCAGCCCCTCGCCCACGATGGCGCCGACCGTCATGGTCGGATTGAGACTGGCGAACGGGTCCTGAAAGATGATCTGCATATGCCGGCGCGTCGCGCGCAGGCGATGCGCGCGCATCGCCAGCAGATCGGCGCCCTCGAACAAGATGCGGCCGCCGCTCGGCTCGATCAACCGCAGCGCCAGCCGTCCGAGCGTCGTCTTGCCGGATCCCGATTCGCCCACCAGACCGAGCACCTCGCCGGCGGCGACGGTGAAGCTGACATCCTGCACCGCATGCACCACGCCCTGTCCGCGAACCGGAAAGCGCTTGCTCAGCGCCTCGACCGCAAGCAGCGCCGTCACCTCGGCAACTCCCGCCAGCGGCGGCAGCGCGTCAGGTGCGCGGGACCGGATCCGTCGTCGCACATTTCCAATACCGGCACGCCCACCGTGCATTCGGGCTCGACCAGCGGACAGCGAGGCGCGAAAGGGCAGCCGGGCGGCAGATCGGCCGGACCGGGCACCGCGCCCGGAATGGCGGCAAGCCGGCCGCGCGTGCCCGCCTCGGCGAGGCCCAGCCGGGGCAGGCTCGCGAGCAGGCCGCTTGTGTAGGGATGGCGCGGGCGGTGGAAGATCGCGACCACGTCGCCCTGCTCCATCACCCGCCCGGCATACATCACCACCACGCGGCGCGCGACCTCCGCCACCACGCCCAGGTTATGCGTGATGAACAGGATGCCCATGCCGAGCTCCTCCTGCAGCCGGCGCATCAGCGCGAGCACCTGCGCCTGCACGGTGACATCGAGCGCGGTGGTCGGCTCGTCGGCGATCAACAAGGCCGGATTGCCGGCCAGCGCGATCGCGATCATCACGCGCTGGCGCATGCCGCCCGACATCTGGTGCGGATAATCCCGCATGCGCCGCGCCGGATCGGGGATGTCGACCAGCGCCAGCAAATGCTCCGCCCGGGCGCGCGCGCTGTCTCTGCCCACGGATCCTGCGCCGTGCAGCGCCACCGCCTCGGCGATCTGCGCGCCGATGCGGCGCACCGGGTTCAGGCTCGTCATCGGTTCCTGGAAGATCATCGCGACGTCATTGCCGCGCACCCGGCACATCGCCGCCTCGCCGAGCCGCGCGAGATCATCCGTGACGCCGCTCTTGCGTCGCAGCAAGATTTGCCCGCCGGCGATGCGCCCGGCCGGTTCCGGGAGAAGCCGGATGATGGCGAGGCTGGTGACCGACTTCCCCGACCCGCTTTCGCCGACCACCGCGAGGGTCTCGCCGCGCCCGACGCTGAAACTCACGCGATCGACCGGCCGGACGATGCCGCTCCCGGTCGCGAACTCGGCGCTGAGATCGCGCACCTCCAGCAAACCGGCGGCCGGTTCCTCCGCCATCAACCGATCGCGGCGAACAGGTCTTCGATCGCCGCCGCGAGCGGCACGTGGCCGCGCGCGATCAGCCCGTCATGGAAATCCCGCGCGCTGCCCTTCCAGCGCCGTCGCGCCGATCTTATCTGCTCGACCCCGATCCAGTACATCGCCCGATTGGCGGGAAAGATGGCGTTCTTCACCGTCTCGAAATCCACCCGGGAAGCAGGAAATCCGGCGGCCTCGCGATAATACGCGCGCATGCGGGCGAGATCCCACTCGCGGGTATGGAAGCGCACATCGGCGACCAGGCAGCACGCATTGCGCAGCTCGTTGGCCCGGCTCTGCAGCGTCTCGGCCGGCGTATAGAAACCCGGCACCTCCTCCATCAGCTCCTGCACGTAGCACGACCAGCCCTCGCCCATGGTCAGCCCGGCCTGGAAGGCGATGCCGCGCGCGACGCCCTGATTGGCGATCCGCGCGAGCGGCGAAGCGGCGTCGCGGGCGCGGGCATTCTGCGTGTGGTGCCCGATACTGCCGTGATGGACGGCATGGGTCGATTTGATCGTCGCGGTGCTCTGGCCCGGCGGCGCCGTCCAGTAGACGCTGCCACGGCCGCCCTTCCATCCGGGGGGGCAGCGATAGGCCAGGAAATAGAGGTCGCGATAGATGTCCTGCGCCCAGTCCGGGAACGGCCGAAAGGCGAGATCGTATTCGCTGGCAGGCGTGAGCAGCGAGGCCGCACCCGCCATCGCCTGCTCGTGGAACGCCCGATACATGTCCTCGATCGCCTCCGGGTGCGGGGCGATGCGGTGCAGATCGGCGAGCTGCTCCTGCCAGCTTCTTGCCGGATCGAGCGCCGCCGCCATCCGCGCGAGCTCCGCGTGCAGTTCGGGGATGCGCGCCTCGGCGCGTTCCACCGCCTCGCGGCTGTCGAGTTCGAGCGCATGCACCGTGCGGAACACGAAATCGAGATGCGCGCGCCCGCAGCGCGGATCGGCATCGGGGAGCGACTGCAGAATTTGATCGAATGCGTCAAGCGCGGCGAGCGCCCGCGTCACGTCACCCGCCATCGCCTCCCGCCAGAGCGGGTGCCGGCGCAACCCCCCTTCGAGGAGGCGGCGCGCGGCGGCGAGTTCGGTGCGGCCGCGCGCGACCCAGCCGGCGAAGGCCGCGCGGCCGCGCAGATGCGCCGCACCGTCCGCGAGAAAGCGTGGGATCGAGGCAAGCCGCGCCGCCAGCGCATCGGCGCTCGGCGCGATCGCGTTCGGCAGCATCAGGCTGACCAGTCCGAAGATGGTCTCGCCGGTATACCAGCTCGGGTCGCTCGTGCGCGGACGGTCCTCCGCCTGGCGCAGGAGATGCGCGAGCGTCGCGCGCATCAGCACGGCGTCGAGCGGCGCCACGGTCTCGCGATCCAATCGGCCCAGCAGCGCGGCCGCCTCCCGCGCCTCGCGCGCCGGCGCATCCGCATCGGTTGGCGGCAATTCCGCGTCGTGTCCGGGAATGCCCATGAAGGTCGCGTCGACGGGGTTGCAGCGCAGATGAAAAGCGAGAAAATCCGCCGCGAGATCATGGTCCGCGTCACGCATCATGCGGCGACCCGGCAAGCGGCAGGCTAACCCAGCGGCGCTCGCGATGCGAGAGCACGATGGCGTTAACGATCTCCTGCGCGCGGGCACCGTCGAGATAGGTGCAGTCGGGCGGCAACTCGTCCAAGATCTCGTCGGCCCAGCAGCGCACGAGGTTGCGGTAATAGAGCTCGGGCCAGGGCGTGCGCAGGCCGGTGCCGGGCGGGAACGCGGTCTCCGGCAAATCGATCTTCTGGAATTCGACGGCATCGGCGCGCGCGGCGTGCAGCGTTTCGGCAATGCCGTTCTCGACGATCAGCCGCGCGATGGCGGCGCCGCGCGAGCCGTAGACGCGGATCTCGACGCCGGGATAATTGCCGACCGCGATGAAAGAGGTCTGCAGCAGGCCCTGCGCGCCGGAAGCGAACTCGACGGCGGCGACGGTGCCATCATCGATCGGCACGCGCTGCATGCCCTGCTTGCCGCGCACGCTGCGTTCGGGGATGAAATTGCGCATGCTGGCGCTGACCGCGGCGAACTCGCCAGCGCACCAGCGCATCAGATCCACCAGATGCGAGCCGTAGCCGACGATCGAGGCGGGGATCAGCGCCTCGCCGACCTCGCCGAGCCCGTATTGCCGCAACGGAAACGCCGGATCGAGGAACTGGCTGTTCTGCTCGAACCCGTGCACGTGGAACAGCGTGCCGAGCGTGCCGTCCTCGATCCAGTGCTTGAGCTGGCGCAGCGCGGGCGAGTAGCGGAAGGTGAAGCCGAGCTTAGTGCGCACGCCGCGCGAATTGGCCGCGCGCGCCAGATCGAACGCGTCCGCCGCCTCATGCGCGAGCGGCTTTTCCGTCAGCACATGCTTGCCGGCGGCGATGGCGTCGCGGCTCAGCGCCAGATGCGTGTCGGTCGGCGTGCAGATATCGACCATCTGCACAGCGGGATCGGCCAGCAGCGCGCGGTGATCCTCATAGACACGCTCGAACCCGAAGCGCGCGGCCATTGCCTCCGCCCGCGCGCGGATTGTGTCGCAGATCGCGACGCGACGCACCCGCGCGCAGGCGGCGTAGCCGGGCAGATGCGCCTTCTCCGCCCAGGCATGCGCGCCCACCACGCCGACGCCGAGCAATGGCGCGTCGCTCACGGCAGGGATTTGCCGATCTCGGCGACATAGGCTTCCAGTTCCTCGTAATTATGGAAGCCGAGCTGGCGCCGTCCCGCCTCGATTTCGTAGATCATGCTGCACATCTTCTCGGTCAACCGCGTATCCGCGCCCTTCGCCTTTCCATAGGCGATCAGCTTGCTCTTCTGCGCCTCGGTCTCCGATTTGCGCTTGCGGTAGACGATATCCCACCACATGCCGGACCCCTGCTTCTTGAACACATGCTTCGTCGGGTCCTGATCCTTGCGCAGCAGCCAGATCGCGTTCTCGATCTTGGCGATCAGCTTCGCGGTCTCCTCCGGCGTCTTCGGCCGGTAGAGCACGGGGTCGAAGAAGTCGAACGCCTCGAGCGCGATCCCATTCGCCTCGGCGATGCCGACGCCTTCGCCCACCACCGCGCCGGCGACGCGCGCCCAGCGCTCCACGCCGAGCGTCTGGTGGATGCGCGCATCGGCGAGGGCGGAGAACACGATCTGGTTGGCATAGACCTCCTTCGCCCAGATCTGTCCCCAGATATTCTCGGAGAGCTGCACCTTGGTGAGCGATTCCAGCATTTCGGTGAGCATGCGCAGGCGCGGCGTGTCCGATCCGTCCATTTCGCCGAGCTGGATCTTTCCCTCATGGACGAATTCCAGATAGCCCGGATCGACCAGCGCGCCGCCGTAATTCGGGATCGAGCCGATCACCCGCTCCATCCCGCCCAACCCCGCCTCGGTGAGCAGATCGGCGATCATCGGCTCGTTGAACCCGTTCTGGTAGGAGACGATGAACCCCTCCGGCCCGAGCAGCGGGATGGCGAGCCGCACCGCGCCCGCGGTGTCCTGCGATTTGGTGGCGATCATCACCGCCTCCAGCGGACCCTGGAGCCGGTCCGGCGCCACCGCCTTGACGGGGATGCGCATCTCGCCGCGGATGCCGTCGATGTACATGCCTTTCTCGTTCATCGCCCGGACGTGCTCGGCCCAGCGATCGACCAGCGTGACGTCGTGTCCGGCCCGGCTCATATGCGCGCCCGCCAGGCCGCCGATCGCGCCCGCTCCGATGATCGTCACCTTCATGCGCTCTCTCCCCTGGCCGCTTCGCGCAGCATCGCCGCCGCCTTTTCGCCGATCATCATCGCCGCCGCATTGGTGTTGCCGTTGATCAGCGTCGGCATGATCGAGGCATCCGCGACCCGCAGCCCCGCGATGCCGCGCAGGCGGAGCTTCGGATCGACCACCGACTCCGCATCGCCACCCATGCGGCAGGTGCCGACGGGATGAAAAGCGTTGCTGGCGCGGGCGCGGATATCCGCCTCCAGCCCGGCATCGCTGTCCGCCGCCGCGCCGGGCGCCAGCTCCTTGCTGATCACCCGGCGGAGCTCGCCATCCCGCATCAGGTCGCGCATCTGCCGGGCGGCGCGCATCAGCAATGCGAGATCGCGGCGATCGTGCAGATAGCGCGGCGCGATCACCGGCGGTGCCGCGGGATCGGGCGAGCGCAGCCGCACCGTGCCGCGGCTATGCGGCCGGCCCTGATTGACCACGAGAGTGAATCCCTCCCGCCGCGGCAGGCGTTGCCATGCGCTCGCGCCGACATTCCCGATCAGCCCGATGCCGAGCTGCACCTGCGCATCCGGCATTTCGAGCCCGGGTTCGGTGCGCAGGAAACCGCCGGTCGCGACCGTGGTCTGCGACAGGATCCCGCGCCGGCGCAGCGCATAATCGAGGCAGGCAACGGCGCCGCGCACGGGATGCATGTAGCGATAGGCGGTCACCGGCGCGGAACAGGCGTATTGCATCCGGTAGCAGAGATGGTTCTGCAGATTGCCGCCGACGCCCGGCGCATCCTGCACGATGGTGATGCCGTGCGCGCGCAGATGCGCGGCCGGACCGATGCCCGACAGCATCAGGAGCTTCGCCGAATTGATCGCGCCGCCGCACAGGATGATCTCGCGCTCGGCATAGAGGCGCTGCAGCGCGCCGTTCCGCGAGAGCTCGATGCCGCGCGCGCGGCCGTGCTCGACGATCACGCGCAGCACGGTGGCATGGGTCTCGACCGTGAGGTTGCGGCGCCCCGCCGCCGGGCGCAGGAAGCTCGTCGCGACGCTCTGCCGCGTGCCGGCGCCGATGGTGCGGTCGTAATGGCCGAACCCGTCCATGCTGCCGCCGTTGAAATCGTCCAGGATGGAATGCCCCGCGCGCCGCATCGCGCCGAGGAAAAGCTCGCATATCGGCAGGCGCGGATCGCCGCGCGTCACCGGGAGCGGTCCGTCGCCGCCGTGATACGGACCCGCGCCGCGCTCGTTGCGCTCCGTCGCGCGGAAATGCGGCAGCACGTCGTCCCAGCCCCAGCCCTCGCAGCCATCCTGCCGCCAAAGATCGTATTCGCGCGGGTGGCCGCGAATATAGATCATGCCGTTGATCGTGCTGGAGCCGCCGAGCACGCGACCCTGCGCCCAGAACAGTCTTCGGCCGCCGAGCCCGGGCTCCGGCTCGGTCATGTAGCTCCAGTTGAAGCGCGGCGAGGTGGAGGTGCGGAACAGCAGGCCGGGCACGCCGAGCAGCGGATCGCGGTCTGGGCCGCCCGCCTCGCCGAGCCAGACCCGCATGCCCGGATCCTCGCTCAGCCGCGCGGCCAGGATGCAGCCGGCGGACCCGGCGCCGATGACAAGGTAGTCGTGGTTTTCGTTCATCGCCGCGGCGCGTCCGCCGATGGATCCTGGGTGCGGAAATGCGTGACGAAAGCGGCGGCGAAATCGATGACATGCTCGGCGATCTCGCGGCCGATCGCGGCGGTGGAGAATCGCGAATCGCCGGACAGCACGCCATCCTCGGTCATTCCCGCGATGTCGAGTGGCAGGCTGATCGGCACGCCGCGGAATTCGACCGAGGAGACGCTGCGTGTCGGCAGGCCGAGCGCCTGCTTCCAAGGGCGCCGCTCCGGCACCAGATCCGGGCGCGCCATCTCGGGATGGTAATGCAGGAACACCGAGGTGATCGGATCCCCGCCATGGCCGATGCGGACGCCGGCCGCCTCGGCGGGCAGCAGCTTCGCCCAGCGGTCGGCCGGGAACACCCGCCACAGATGGATGCAGGGCACCATCACGCCGTATTCCTTCCGCAGCAGGCGCGTCGCCGTATCGAGCGACGGCGCGTTGCTGGTCTGGCCGTTCAGGATGACAAGATGGCGCAGTCCGTGATCGAGCAGGCTGGCGCAGAGGTCGCGCACCACGGCGACAAGCGTGTCGGGCCGCAGGCTCATGCATCCCGGCAGGGTGCGGAAGAATTCGGAATCACCGTACGGCAGCACCGGCGCCATCACCGCGCCGGTCCGGCGCGCGACCGCATCGGCGATGCGTTCAGCGAGCACGAAATCGCCCATCGGCGCGTTCGGCCCCTGCTCCTCCTGCGCGCCCATCGGCAGCAGCATCACCGGATGCTCGGCGAGCCGGTCGCGGAACTCCGCCCAGCTCATGTCCTGCAGCCGATGCTTGGGACCGGTCGGTTGCGTGACCTCTCCCACCTTGCGCCTCCACTGCGATTGAACGGAGAAGCAAAGCACCCGCCTCGAGGGTGGACAACCCGCAAGCCACCGGCGCGGCGGCGCTTGCGTTTCAACCGGTGGAAGGACCGCCCGGGAATTCGCTTGCGCGGGCGGGAGGCGAAGCGCTTTTCTTTTGCGACAAACGCTCCAGGGAGGAATTGCGTCGCGCGAGGAGCCAGACCCGCGAGGAGCATCGCTGTGCCACGAGCAGGACGAGTGACGGCGGATACCGCGATCCGGGGCACCGGCAGCCTGCGCAAGGCGCTGGCGCTGCTGTCCAGCATGGCATGTGCCGAACAGGAGGGGTTGCGGCTGACCGAGATCGTCGGACGCACCGGTCTCGATCCAGCAACGGCGCATCGCATGCTGGCCTGCCTGGTCGATGAGGGTTTTCTGCAGAAGCGACCGGACAAGCGCTATCGGCTGGGCTCACGCATCTTCGAGCTCGGGCTGGTCGCCGGGCATATCCATACCGAGCGGGTGCATGCCCACCGGCCGCTCCGCCGGCTGGCCGAGAGCATCGGCGCAAGCGTGGTGCTGAGCCGCCGCAGCGGTGCCGAGACGGTCTATATCGATCGGGTGGAAGGGCCCGAGATCCTTTCCGGCCTGCTCGCGAAACTCGGCACGCGACTGCCGATCGGAATCGGCGCCGGCGGCGTGGCGCTGCTCGCCGCGATGGAGCCCGAGACGGCCGATGCGCTGATCAGCCGCAACACCGCGCATTATCGGCGGTTCGATCGCGCCGCTCCGTTGCTGCTGCGCCAACGCGTCGAGGAGGCCAAGACGCGCGGTTTCGCGATGACGGCGAGCTTCCTGCGCCCCGATGTCTGGGCGATGGGCGTCGTGGTGCCTGCCGAGCACAAGGCGCCGAGCTTCGCCGTCAGCGTCGTCTCCGGCAATTGCCGCCCGGAGGACGCATCCCGGCTCGCACCCGAATTGCGCCGCACCGCCGCTTCCGTCTCGCGGGCGATCGCGGACGGACCGGCCGCGCATCACACCGGCGTATAGATCACCAGCTTGAGCGCGGGATCGTCATTGGCCTGAAAGCTCGCATACTCGAAGCGCAGCCGGCCAAGCGCCGGGTGGTCCAGCAATTTCCGGCCGGATGCGACATTGCGGATGTCGTGCGCCTCCCACCAGATCGGGAATTCGGGACTGGCGTGTCGAAGCCGCTCCACGAGGTCGAGGAAGGCGGGTCGCCGGCCCAGAGGTCGTGGGTCGTGCGAAACTGCGCGACCATGCGCCTCGCCTCGGCGGCCCAGCCCGAACCGAAGAGACGGCGCGTATCCGGCTCGGTCAGCATGTAGAGGAGGATGTTGCGGTCCGCCTCGTCCATCCGGCCGAAATCGGCGAAGATCGCGGCGGCGGCCTTGTTCCAGGCGAGAACGTCCCATCGGCGGCCGGTGACACAGGCCGGCTGATCGAGGCGTTCCACCAGCCGCCGGATCGCGTCGGGAACGCTCTCGCGGGCAAAGGCGCGGCGGTCCGGGTTCCGCACGATGGCCCGCAGATGGGCATGTTCCGCCTTGCCGAGGCGCAGCGCGCGCGCCAGCGCGTCGACCGTGGTGACGGAGGGGCTGACCGTCCGCCCCTGCTCCAGGCGGATATACCAGTCGACCCCGATCCCGGCGAGCTCGGCCACTTCCTCCCGCCGCAGGCCCGGCGTCCGCCGCCGCCGCCCGCTCGGCAGGCCGACCGATTTCGGGCTCAGCCGCTCCCGCCGCGAGCGGAGGAAATCGCCGAGCTCGCTTCGGTTCGGGTCCGCCGTCGCCGTGCGCCTCGCCAGGGAGGGATCGTCTGATCCCAGGATAATACCGGGCCTGGATGCGGCCGGGAAGCCTGCCAGACTGGCCGTATTCCCAAAGGCCGGCCCAAGACCGGCCGTATTCCCAAAGGCCGGCCCAAGACCGGCCGCATTCCCCGGAGCATGACCCCCATGAAAGCCGCCATCCTGAAGGCGTTCGGAACGCCGCTCGCCGTCGAGACCATGCCCGACCCGGTGCTCGGCACCGGCGAGGTGATTGTCGATGTCGTGGCCGCCGGCGTGCTGCCCTATGCGAACGAGGTGTTCAGCGGCGCCCGGAACTACCTGCTGGACCTGCCCGTGGTGCCCGGCACCGGCGCGATCGGCCGCGTGCGCGCCACCGGGCCGGATGCGACGCATCTCGCGGCCGGCGACTGGGTGTGTTGCGACCCGACCGTGCGGTCGCGCGACGATGCGCTCTCCCCCGACATCACCCTGCAGGGCTGGAGCGCCCGCGGCGAGGGCGGCCTGCGCCTGCAAAAACATTTCCGCCATGGGCCCTTCGCCGAACGGATGATGGTGCCGACGGAGAACGCCATCCGGATCGGCCCGATCGACGCGGCGGCAGCGGGGGCATGGTGCGCGCTGAACCTTTTGCTGGTGCCGTATGGCGGTCTGCTCGCGGCCAATCTGCAGGCGGGCGAGACGCTGCTGGTCAGCGGCGCCACCGGGAATTACGGCAGCGCCGGCGTCGCCGGCGTCGCCGTCGCGCTGGCGATGGGCGCGGGCTGCGTCGTGGCACCGGGCCGCAACGAGGCGGTGCTCGCCGATCTGGTGCGCCGGTTCGGCGCGCGTGTGCGGCCCGTGCGGCTCACCGGCGACGAGGCGGCGGATCGCGAGCGGATGCGGCAGGCGACGCCCGGCCCGATCGATTGCGTGCTCGATCTGCTCCCGCCCTCGGCGAGCACCATCCCGGTGCGGGCCGCCGCGATGGCGGTGCGGCCATACGGACGGATCGTGCTGATGGGCGGCGTCGGGATGCTCGGTGGGGCGGGGCTCGACCTGCCCTATCCCTGGATCATGCGGAACGGCATCACGATTCTCGGACAGTGGATGTATCCGCCCGTCGCGGTCATCCGCCTCGCGAGCCTGATCCGCGCCGGTCTCCTGACGCTCGATCTGTTCGAGGTCACCGAGTTCGCGCTCGACGCGGCGAACCAGGCGGTTGCCCACGCAGCCGCGCATCCCGGCCCGTTCCAGCTCACGGTGATCCGGCCCTGATGTCAGCCCGGATCGACCGCCCAGGCCCGCTCGGCATGCGCCCACACATCCGCCGACGGCGTGACGCCGAGGCCTGGCCCGTCGGGAAGAACATAGGAATCCGCCGCCATGCGCATTCCGCCCTCGATGAAGCGCAGATTGCGGTCGAACACGCTGTGCTGGTACTCGTGCAGCGCGAGACCGGGCAGCATCGCGGCGACCTGCAGGCTGGCGGCGAGGAACACGCCGAGCCCGATGGTCGCGTGCGGCATCACCCCGATATGCCGCGCCTCGGCCAGCCGGGCGATCCTGACGAATTCGGTGACGCCGGCATGCGCCATCTCCGGCTGCACGAAACCGAGCCCGTCCAGCCGCTGCGCCGCCTCCGCCGCGGAGAACCACTCCTCCCCGGCGGCGATCGGCACCGGGCTCGCCAGGGCGACCTGGCGCAGTCCGGCAATGTCCTCGGGCGCCACCGGCGCCTCGGCGAACCAGGGATCGTGCGGCGCCATCTGCCGGGTGAGCGCGATCGCCTCCGCCGCGCCGTGGCGCCAGTGCAGATCGACCGCGATGCGCGCCTCCGGCCCGAGCGCGCGGCGCAGCGCGGCGAGCTCCGCGACATCGCCCGCCTCGCTCACCACGGCGGCGAATTTGAAGGCGCGGAACCCTCGCCCGGCCCATTCCACCGCCAGTTCGACACGCTCGGCGAGGCGCGGCCGGGGCAGGCCCGAGAGATAGGCGGGGATGCGCGCCCGCCGGCGGCCGCCGAGCAGCCGGCAGAGCGGCAGCCCGGCGAGCCGCGCCGCGACATCCCAGAGCGCGATGTCGAGCGCGGCCAGCGCATCGCCGTAATACCCGCCGGCGCAGCCGCGCACGCGCATCATGTCGCGCAGCTCCTCGTGGATGGCGGCGGGGTCGCGCGGGTCGCGCCCGATTGTGAACGGCACCAGCAGATCGCGCAGGATCTCGCAGGTGGCGCCCGGCGCCACCAGACCATAGGTCTCGCCCCAGCCGACCACTCCCGAAGCGGTGGTGGCCTTCAACAGGATCGAGCGGTCGGTGATGGGATAGACGGTGCGATTGCCGCGTCGCACGAGATAGCCCTGCGCATTCGGCGCTTCCTCGCCGGTCGCCGGCCCCAGATACGGCGTGTCGCGCGGGATGGTGACGACCCAGGCTTCTATGCG
This sequence comes from Acetobacteraceae bacterium, assembly GCA_965276665.1. Lineage (GTDB taxonomy): Bacteria > Pseudomonadota > Alphaproteobacteria > Acetobacterales > Acetobacteraceae > CAWGJC01. Next base: position 4,048,935 of record OZ255620.1, on the reverse strand, counting down.
CGCGATCCGTTCCTCGCCGGGCGCCGCGCCCGCGCTCAATTCGCCAGCGCTCCCTTGGACATGCCGCTGATCAGGAATGGTTCGAGCAGCACGAACAGCACCACGATCGGGATCAAGGTCAGCGTGCCCGCCGCCATCAATCCCGCCCAGTCCACCTGGTATTCGCCGGCAAAGCTCTGCAGCCCGACCGTCAGCACCCGATGCGACGGGCTCGTCATCAGCGTCCGCCCGAACACGAATTCCGACCAGCTCGTCAGCATGAGGTAGACGGCGCAGCTCGCGAGGCCCGGGCGCGTCAGCGGCAGGATCACGTGCCAGAGCGCGCCGAAGCGCGTGCAGCCATCGATCATCGCCGCCTGCTCGACCTCGCGCGGGATGCGGTCGAAAAACCCCTTCATCAGCCAGGTCGCGAGCGGCACGCCGGTTGAGACATTCGCGAGCACCAGCCCGGGATAGGTGTCGAGCAATCCCGTCGTGCTGAAGGCGATGAACAGCGGAATGATCACCAGGCTGGGCGGCGCGATCTTGCCGAGCAGCAGCGCCGCGCCGGCGATCCGCAAGCCCGGGAACGACCAGCGCGACAGGCTGTACCCGGCGAGCGAAGAAGCGGCCAGGCTGATGATCGTGGACGCGCCGCCGACGATGAGGCTGTTCAGCGTCCAGAGCAGGAAGGGCCGGCGCTGGAACACGCTGGAGAACGCCGCGAAGCGCATCGAGCTCGGATGCGGGAGCAGTGGCGGGGTGCGCGAGAGGATGTCCGCGGTCGGCATGATCGCGGTCATCACCATCCAGTAGATCGGAAACAGCACGAACACCGCCGAGACCAGCACGACGAGCAGGCAGAACCGCCCGCGCCAGCGCGAAGCGCGGTCGTTCACAGCCGCTGCCGCCCGGCGATCGCGATGCAGACCGAGGAGGCGATCAGCGCGAGCACCACCATCACCACGCCGACCGCGGTCGCCGATCCCATGCGGAAGAACTGGAACGCCTCGTCATAGACATGCAGCGCCAATGTCTCGGTCGCCCGCGCCGGGCCGCCGCCGGTCGCGGCGAACACGATGTCGATATCGCGGAAGATCCACAATGCGGTGATCAGCGAGGAGAGCATCGCCGCCGCCGCGATGCCCGGCCAGGTCACGTAGCGGAAGCGCCCGAGCGCGGAGGCGCCGTCCACCTCGGCCGCCTCGTAGAGCTCGCCCGGAATGGTCTGCAAGGCCGCGAGCAAAGTGAGCGTGATCAGCGGATAGGCCTTCCACACCGTCGGCACCATCACCGCGGCCAGCGCGGTGCGGCCATCGGCGAACCAGGCGATGTCGCCGCCGGTCACCGACAGCCGGCGCAGGATTGCGTTGATCACGCCGAACGACCCGTCGAACATCCAGCGGAACACGATGCTGGCGACGATCCCCGGCACCGCCCAGGGCAGCAGAAGCAAGGTGCGGAACAGCCGGCGGCCCGGGAAATGCACATCGAGCGCCAGCGCGGTCGCCAGCCCGATCACCGAGGCCACCAAGACGCTGCCGAGCACGTAGATCGCGGTGGTGCCGCAATCCTGCCAGAACACCGGATCGGCAAGCATGGACTGGTAATTCCCGAGGCCGAACGGCTGGCGGTCGATCCGCGCGACATTCATCGTCCGGCCGAGGCGCAGGCTGATATCGACCACGCGCCCGAGCGGATAGAGAACCAGAAGCAGCACCGCGAGCAGCGCCGGCGCGAGCAGGGCATAGGCCATCAGTCGGTCGCCGCCGGTCGCGGAAAGCGGCCTGCGCCGGCGTTCCCGCGGCCCGGACATTGCGGCGACCATCGCCGGCGATGTCATTTGAGCGGAACCTGCTGCTGCAGCGCCGTCTGGGTCTGCTTCAGGATGTCGATCACCGGCTGCTTGGTCGAGATCACCTGCGCCGCCGCGCTGCGCAGAATCTGGTTGAACTCGTTGTAGTTGGACCGCAGCGCCTCGTTGTCGGGCGTGGTCGAGAGCGCGCCGATCACCGCATCGTTGATCGGGACGAGTTCCGGATGCGCCTTGGCGATGTCGGGCGTCACCGCGCCGCGCAGCGCCGCCGGCGAGGCGGTGAGCACCGTGTAGCGCTGCTGCCATTCCGGTTGCGCCAGAAAGGCGATGAAGGACCAGGCGGCATCCTGCACCGGCTTGTCGAGCCCGGCCGCGATGTGGATGCTGTTCGACGCGCCGCCGAGCGGCGGCGCGAACGGCGCCTTGATCATCTTCAATTGCGCGCGGATCTCGGGCTTCGCCTTCTGGATCAGCGCCCAGACCCAGGGCCCGTCGACCAGAAAGCCGGATTTCCCGTCGGTGAAGATCTGCCGGATGATCGTGGAATTGTCGCCGAGCGGCGCGTTGCCGCCGACCACGCTGCGATAGCGCTCGATCGCCGCGACCACTTTTGGGTCGGTCAGATCATATTGCCCGTTCTTCAGCAGCGAACCGCCGGCCCAGACGATCGAGCGGATGAAATCGAGCGGGATCGTCTGATATTCCGTGGTCACAGCGGAAAGCCCGAAAATGCCCTTGGACCGGTTGGTCACCTTGGCGACATCGGTGCACCATTCGTCGTAGCTGGTGGGCAGCTGGGTGACGCCGGCATCCCGCAGCAACGCCTGATTGTAGAACATCATGAACGCATAGCCCATCAGCAACACGCCGTCGGTGTGGCCGTTCCACACCAGATCGCGCTGCAGGCTCGACCAGTCGGTCGCGATCGGCGTGCCCTTGATGCGGTCGTCCAGCGGTTGCAGCCAGCCCTGGCTGGCAAAGGCGCCGAGACTGTCGGTCGGCAATTCGAGCAAGGCGGGCGGCCGGTTGGAGGCGAAGCGGATGGTGAGCTGGTCCAGATAATCGTTGAACGGCATCGAGGTCTCGACGATCTGCACATCCGGATGCGCTTTCTCGAATGCGGCGATCACCTCCTTCCACCACTGGCCGAAGCCCGGCTCCTCGCCCTGCCAGGTGGTGAATTCGAGTTTTTGCGGCGCCGCCATCGCCGGCGCGGCCATCGCCCCGGCCGCGATCAGGACGAGACCGGCCGTGGTCCGACCGACGAGACGCAGCCACGCGCGCGCGGTCCTGGTTCTTGTCATTGTTTCCTCCCCTCGCCTGACCTCTTCGGGTCAGCTGTTTCGCTTCTCCCAGCCAGCGCTGAAGAGGTTCATGAAATTCCGTTCGCCGTAAGGATGCTTGCCGATCTCGGCCTCGTTCACCCGGACGCCATGCCCGGGCGCCTCGCTCGGCGCGAGATAGCCATCCTGGATCGTCGGCACGTTCTCGAACAGATCATGCGCCCAGTCGACATGGAAATCGTCGAAGCATTCCTGGATGAAGGCATTCGGCGTGGCGACATCGAAATGCACGTTCAGCGCCGTGCTCAGCGGCGATTGCGCATTGTGCGGCGCCACCATCGCGTTATGCGCCTCCGCGATCGCCGCGACCTGCTTGAGCCGCCACAGGCCACCGACGCCGAGATATTCCGGCAGAACCATGTCCGTGGAACCTTGGGCGAGCAGCTCGGTGAAGGGATGCAGGCTCTTGAACCGCTCGCCGCCGGCCACCCGCACCGGGGAGTCCCGCGCCACCCGGGCAAACGCCGCCACATCGGTGGTCCAGACCGGATCCTCGATCCAGAGCGGCCGGAACTCGGCCACGTCGCGCGCCAGCGACAGCGCCTCCACCGGGGTCAACCGGTCGTGGAATTCAAGGATCATGTCGACATGATCCGGCAGCGCCGCGCGCACCGCTGCGATCAGCTCGAGCGTGCGGCGGCGCTCCGCCCGGTCGAGCGTGCGATGATTATGCCCGAGCGGATCGAATTTCAGCGCGCTGTAGCCCTTGCTCGCGACCGCCTGCGTGCGTTCGGCGAAGCGCTTGGGGTCGCGCTCGTCCTGGTACCAGCCATTCGCATAGGTGCGGATGCGCGGCTGCGCCATGCCGCCCAGCAGGCGGTAGAGCGGCAGGCCAAGCTCCTTGCCGACGATGTCCCAGCACGCCGTCTCGATCCCGGCCATCGCCGCCATCATCGGGCCGTCGGTGGTGAGATAGAGCGCCTTGTGCGCGTCCTGCCAGTTCGCCTGGATCGCGCGCGGGTCGCGCCCGATGAACAGCCGGGCGATCTCGCCCACCGCCGAGAAGGCGGGCTTGGTGGTCAGCCCGGTGGTCGCCTCGCCCCATCCGACATGCCCCTGATCGGTCGAGACCTTGACGAGGATCCAGTTCTTCCACGGATTGCCGACGATGAACGCCTCGAGACGGTCGATCTTCACGCCGCTTCCCCGCGCGCGGCGGCGGCCGGCGCCGCCGGATAGGCCGGGTTCATCAGCGGGCGCAGATCCGCGAGAATGTCGTCGAGATCCGCCATGGCGTGCTGATCGAGAATGCGGCCGCCGGTCTGGCGCAAGGTCGCGCTGCGGATCACGCCGCGGCGGCGCAGCACCTCCTTGTAGACGGCGGTGCCGTAGCCGGTCTCGAACATCAGCAGCGGCAGCAGCAGGCGGTAGATCTCGCGGGCGCGCGCCTTGTCGCCGCTTTCGAGTGCGTTCCAGAGCGCCACATGCACGTCGGAGATCTCGCAGGCCGGCATGGTCCCGCAGGCGCCGCGGCGATATTCGTCGAGCAGATGACGGCCGGCCTTGCCGCCCATCACCCCTTCGAGCGCGGGCCCGGCGGCCTCGGCCGTCTGCGTCATCATCCAGCTCGCGAACTCGGTCTCCTCCTTCACGAAGCGCACATCGGGCAGATCGCGCAGCAAGTGCGCGAGGAAGCGCGCGGACATCGGCGTGCCGCCGCCGCCGCCGTAATTCTGGATGAAGATCGGCAGCGCGCCGGCCTCGTCGATCGCCCGGTAGTAATCGACGATCTCGGGCTCGGTCGCGCGATGCAGATAGGGCGGCATCGCCATCAACGCGTCGGCCCCTACCTGCTCGGCATGGCGCGCGAGCTCGGCGGCGGCCGTCGCGCTCGGCGCGGTCACGCCGACCACGGTGGTGGCGCGGCCGCGCGCCTCCTGCACCATCATCTCCACCACCTGCCGGCGCTCGGCATCCGAGAGATAAGGTTGTTCGCTGGCGTTGGCCGGCGCCACCAACCCATGCACGCCGCAGCCGAGGCAGAACCGGATGATGCTGCGGAAGCCGTCCGCATCGAGCGTGCGGTCGGCGTTGAACGGCGTCGGCACGATGACATAGACGCCGCGCCAGGATGTCCCGGTTGCTGACACTTTATCTTCTCCCTCCCAGGCCCGCTTCTGAACCAAATTCAGCCTGTTTCCGGCAGACTACAATCCGGCTCTCGGGATGAGTCAAGCGCCTTGACAGCAAGCGGCCGTTCCACCAGTTGTGGACCACTTCTAGAGCAATACGACGGGCAAGCCGATGCGCAGCGACGATTTCATCTCCGGCTCGCCCGCCGCTCTGCTCGAGCGGGTGCGGTCCTCCGGCCTCAACATCCGGCAGCGTGCGCGCGCGATGCGCGACGAGATCGACCGGCATTTCCGCACCATGATCCGCACCGGCATGCTGGCGCATGGCGACCGCCTGCCGGCGGAGCGAGCGCTGGCCGGGCAGTTCGGCGCCAACCGCAAGACCATCCGCGAGGCGCTGGACCGGCTGGAGCGCGACGAGTTCATCGAGCGCCGGCTCGGCAGCGGCAGCTATGTCGTCTGGCGCGAAGCCAAGCCGGGTCCCGGGCGCCAGTTCGACACCCCGTCGGTCAGTCCGCTCGACTGCATCGAGGCGCGCCGCGTGATCGAGCCGCATTACTGCGATCTCGCCGCCGCGCGCGCGACGGCGGACGATCTGCTGCGCATGCAGGCGCGGCTGCGCGAGATGGAGACCGCCCGCGACCAGGCGCGTTTCAAGGAGGCCGGCTATGCCTTCCACCTCGAAGTCGTGCGCGCCACCCGCAACCCGCTTCTGGTCTCGATGTACGAGATGCTGATCGCGGCCCGCGCCAAGGCCGGCTGGGGCACGCTGGTCCCGCTGAACGACCGGCCGGAGCAGCGCGATGCGCAAACCGCGGCCAACCGCGCGATCTATGAGGCCCTGCGCGATCGCGACGCGGAACGCGCGCGCGCTCTCTCCTTCCATCACCTTTCGGACATGATCGCGGCGGCCGCCGCGTTTCCGCTCACCGCATGAGCGCGTGCGGCTGCGGCGTGGCCGGCGACGGAACGCGCGAGACATCCCGGCTGATCCTGCGCCCGTCCCGCCTGGCGGACGTGCCGAGCCTGTTCGCCTTCCTGGGCGATGCGGCGGCGATGCAGCACACGCACGTGGACGCCTCGCTGCGGGAATGCCGCCGCCGCATCGCGGCGCATGAATGGCAGCGCCGCCGCCGCCGCTATGCGCCCTGGACGGTCCTGCGCAAGGCGGACGCCCGCATCATCGGCTGGGGCGGGCTCTACACCGATCCGTTCGATCCCGGCTGGGGCGCCGAGCTCGGTTACTTCCTCGATCCGTCATGCTGGGGTCGGGGCTATGCGAGCGAGCTCGCGGCGTCCGCTTTGTCCCTCGCCGATAATGTCCTGTGCCTGCCGGAGGTCCTGGCTTTTGCGCGCAGCGATAACACCGGCTCCCGCCGCGTGCTCGAGAAGGCCGGTTTCATCGCGACGCGCTTCGTCCCCGAGATGGAACGCGTGCTCTACACGCGTGCGCGCCGTGCCGCGCCGCGGACCCCGGGTTAAAGCGGTTTGCGGGCGACGAGGCGGCGGATCGTCTTGCCGGAGGATGCGCTCTGCGCCTCTTCGTCGAGCAACATCTCCGCCTGCGCCAGTTCAGTCAGCACCAGATGGGGGTCGAAGGCCGCATACAGGCGACCATGCGGGTCGCGCAGATCGGTGCCCGAAGTGACGCGCCAGCTGAGGTAAAGCGTCCCGCCGGGGCGCAGGATCGCCAGCAGCCTGCGGATCGAGGGTGCGATCGCATCGTGCGCGAGATGCATGATCACCGTCTCGCACAGCACGTTGGCGAAGCTGTTCTCGGCAACGCCCGGCAGTGCCGGCAGGGGCGAATGAGAAAAGCGCAAGGTCGGGTTTCGCCGGCGCGCCTCGGCGAGCAATCCTGCCGACGCGTCGTAGCCGGAGGCGGCAAAGCCGTTCTCGTTCAGCCAGCGCGTGTCGCGTCCCGCGCCGCAGCCGATATCGGCGGTCGGCCCGGGCCGGAAAAAACGCAGCACCAGCGCGTACATATCGGATGGCGGCGGTTGCGCATCCCATTCCCCGGCGAAGGATGGCGCGTCCCGATCATAGGCGCTCAGCGTGTCCCGATCCCCGCCACTACACTGCCCCCCGGTGGGGGCGCCCGCGCCCGCAATCATGCCGTGTGCCCGTGCAGGCGCCCGATCGTCGGTCCCTTTCCCATCAGGCACCATGCGAGGATGCGGTGGGCGGACAGGTCCTGCATGGCGTTCCCCTCGGACGAAGCGTGCGCGGGGGAGATTAGGCAGCGGGCGGCGAAGAGCCAAGCCAGCGGGAAACGGCGGTCGCCGGTCTTGCGATCGACGCCCCCGCTTCGTCGCGCCGCGGGTCAGCCCGCCAGCAGATCGGCGGCCGCCGCGGCGTCCTCCGACCGTACAAGCGCCTCTAGCGTCGAGAGGATCTCCTGCGCCCCCTCCCCGCACGGCGCGGTGAACGCGCGCTGCAGCGTCAGGCCCGAGAGCGGATGCGCGCCGGCCGCACGGCCGGCGGAGGCCATCGCCCATTCGCCGAAACTGCGCACCGGCGAGCGTTCCACCTGCAGCACCGTGATGTCGGCATGCCGCGGATCGCGCTGGATGCGCTCGAACGTCCGCTCGATGGCGGCAAGCGGACCTTCGAGAACCTGCGCGAAGCAGCCGGCGCTGAACAGCAGCGCGCCGGTGACATTGAAGCGGGCATTGTTGCCGCGCGAAACGGCAAGGATCTGCGTCAGATCATTGCCGCAGGCGCTCTCGAGCGTGCTGCGGCTGCAATAGACGAGACGATAGAGATCCTCGGTCATCGGTGCGGTTCCTTGGAAGACATGGTGGCGTGGGAGGTTCTGGCGATGGCCTCGATGAGCTCGGGCAGCCGGTCGGCGGGCACCGGCTTGCTCACCAGATAACCCTGGATGGTGGAGCACCCGCAGTCGCGGATCAGCACCGCCTGCTCCTGCGTCTCGACGCCTTCCGCCGTGGTTGGCATGCCGAGGCTGGTGCCGAGAGCGGCGATGGCGCGAACCACCGCGGCGCTCTCCGCATCCGTGGCGAGATCCTGCACGAAGGAGCGATCGATCTTGATCTTGTCGAACGGAAAGCTGCGGAGCTGGCTCAGCGACGAGTAGCCGGTGCCGAAATCGTCCATCGAGATGCGCACCCCGAGCGCCCGCAGCTCGTGCAGCAGGCCGACGACGTCCGTCCCGGTCCGCAGCAGCGCGCTCTCGGTGATTTCGAGCTCAAGGCGGCGCGGCGGGAGTCCGCTCGCCTGCAGGGCGTTTTTCACCACATTGATGAAGCGGCACGAGCCATCGAGCTGGTGCGGAGACACATTGACTGCGACGCCGATCTGATCGTCCCAGGAGAGCGCTTCCTTGCAGGCCGTGCGCAGCACCCACTCGCCGATGCCGTTGATCAGGCCGATCTCCTCGGCGAGCGGGATGAACAAGGCCGGGGACACCAGGCCGCGCGTCGGGCTGCGCCAGCGGACCAGCGACTCGAAACCCAGGAGCTTGCCGGATTCGGCGCTGGTCTGCGGCTGATAATGCAGCTCGAGCTCGCGGAGCACGAGCGCCTTGCGCAGGTCGAACTCCAGGCTGCGGCGCTCCTGCGCCCGCCTCTCCATGTCGGGATCGAATCGCCGCCAGGTGCCGCGGCCCGCTTCCTTGGCCTGGTAGAGAGCGAGATCGGCGCTCCGCATCAGCCGGTCCGCGGTCTCGCCATCCGCCGGCGCGGCGGCGAGACCGATGCTGGCGCCGAGCTGGGCGAGATGGCCCTGCACGAAATAGGCGCGGCCCAGCAGGTCGGCGAGCCGGGCGGCGATCTTGTCGGCACCTGTTCCGTCGGGGAGCAGCACGGCGAATTCATCGCCGCCGAGCCGCGTCACCACGTCATCGTCACGAAGCTCCGATTTGAGGCGATGGGCAACCATGCAGAGAACGGCATCGCCGACGGGATGACCGAGCGAATCGTTGATCGCCTTGAAGCGGTCGAGATCAAGCAGGAGCAGCGTCGGATCGCGCCTCGCCGCAAGCATCCGCTCGGCGCGCTGCTGGAACATGCGGCGATTGCCGAGACCGGTCAGCGGATCGATCAATGCGGCCTCGGCATTCGGCTCCGCTTCGCCCTCGGCCTTCGTGAGCAGGACGACAGAGTGCCTCGCCGAGAGTCTCGAGACGGACACCAGGATCGGCGATTGGGATTCGAGAGCGATCCGCACGGCGCTGCGAGGCGGATCCGATACCTCGGAGCACGCATCGAGCACCTGCGCAGCGGCATCGCGCGCCAGCCGCGCCGCGACGTGCAGCAAATGCGGCAGGGTGAGATCGGCGGTAGAGACATCGGCCGCCGCGCCGAGCATCTCGGCAGCGGCGCGGTTGCAGTGCAGCACCCGCAACCGGCGGTCGATGACCACCGCGCCCTGCGCCATCCGGTCCAGCACGATCCGCAGCAGCGCGCCGCGCGCCGGCGGGGACGCGCGGTTCCAACCCGGCCCGGGGGTCGGCACAACGATCGGGGTGAGTTCGTTCATGCGCTGCGCCCGGCCAAGCTCGAGGGCGAGGGATATGGCGTTATGGTCAACAAACCGTTTAGAGGCGCGGCTCGGCAATTGGCGGAGAACGCTGTCGGCGCGCTACGGCTGGTCCGCTGCCGGCTCCGAAGCCGGTCGGGAAAGCCCGTCGACGATGACATCGACCAGGCGCAGCACGGGCGCCTTCCAGCCGGGCTTGTCATTCGCGTAGCACAAGCCGACCAGGCCGCGGAGAAGATCGTCGGGGCCGATATCGGCGCGGATCTCGCCCGCCGCGCGGGCATTCTGCAGCAGACCGTCCACCGCCCGGGTCAGCCGCTCGTACGTATAGGTGGCGAGATCGGATGAGCCGTGCACCGCGATCGCGAGCGCGGCCGACATGCCCTTCTTGGTGGCGACGAACTCCACATTCGCGCGCATCCACCGGCGCAGCGCCTCCACCGGCGGCACATCGCCGCGCAGCATTTCGGCAAGCTCGGCGAGCTGCTCGACCTCCCGGCGGTACACCGCCTCGAACAGCGCCTCACGCGTCGGGAAATGCCGGTACAAGGTGCCGATGCCGACGCCGGCGCACCGTGCCACCGCCTCGAGGCTCGCCGCCGCGCCGCCCTGGCTGAACACCGTCTTGGCAGCCTCGAGAACCCTTTCGCGATTGCGCAGCCGGTCCGCCCGGGGCCGCCGCACGATCCTGCCCTGTTGTTCTCTCATGGCGCCTGCCTGCTCAACCTCCCTTGCAAAGCGGAGGGATCCTCCGTATAACATGGCCCGTGGGCGGGATGCGGTTTTGCCTATCCGCCCCGCCGACGCTCCACGCGGGCAACCGACCGATGCGGCGCGAAACGAACCGCCGCCGCTCGCGCCCGATATGGTCCCAACAGCTCTCATCGGAGCGCCGCATGAGCCTGTCAATTCATCTCACCATCAATGGCGTCGCGCGGACGGCCGAGCTGGACGACCCGCGGGTCACGCTGCTCGATCTCCTGCGCGAACGGCTCGATCTCACCGGAACCAAGAAGGGATGCGATCGCGGGCAATGCGGGGCCTGCACGGTCCTGCTCGACGGGCGGCGCGTCAATTCCTGCCTCGCCCTCGCGATCAGCCACGATGGCGCGGATGTGCTCACCATCGAGGGCCTCGCGGCCGGCGGAGAGCTGCATCCCGTGCAGGCGGCGTTCATCGCGCATGACGGGTTCCAGTGCGGCTTCTGCACGCCGGGCCAGATCATGAGCGCGGTCGGGCTGCTCCGCGAAGGCCAGGCCGGCGGCGACCCCGAGCGCGTGCGCGAAGGCATGAGCGGAAATCTCTGCCGCTGCGGCGCCTATGCCGGGATCACCGAGGCCGTGCTCGAAGCGCAAAAAAATCTCGACGAAGCCGATCGGAGGCAGGTCGCATGAACATCTTCGAATATGTCAGGCCCGCTACCATTCCGGACGCCGTCGCGGCCGCCGCACAGGACGGCGCGGCCTATCTCGCGGCCGGCACCAATCTCGTCGACCTGATGAAAGGCGGCGTCGCCCGCCCGAGCCGCCTCGTCGACGTCACGCATCTGCCCGGGCTCGACCGGATCGAGCTTCTTCCCGATGGCGGCATGCGGATCGGGGCGCTCGTGCGCAACGCCGATCTCGCGCATGACGCGGGCTTCGCCCGGCGCTTCCCGTCGGTCGCGGAAGCGCTGCTCTCGGGCGCGTCGGCGCAGCTCCGCAATGTCGCGACAGTCGGCGGCAATCTGCTGCAGCGCACGCGATGCGCGTATTTCTACGACACCGCGAGCGCCTGCAACAAACGCGATCCCGGCGCGGGCTGCGGCGCGATCGGCGGCGAGACCCGTCAGCATGCCATTCTGGGGTGGAGCGAGGCCTGCCTCGCCACGCACCCCTCCGATTTCTGCGTGCCGCTGGTGGCGCTCGATGCGGTGGTCGAGATCGAGGGCAAGGCCGGGCGGCGCGAGGTGGCGCTCGAGAGTTTTCATCGCCTGCCGGGCGATACGCCCGGGCGCGAAACCGTGCTCGAACCGGGCGAGCTGATCGTCGCCCTGCGCCTGCCGGGCGCGGCCGTGGGCTTCGCCGCGCATGCCCGCTACCTCAAGGTTCGCGAGCGCACCTCCTATGCCTTCGCGGTGGTCTCCGCCGCCGCCTCGCTCCGCCTCGAGGGAGACAGGATCGTCAAGGCGCGGCTGGCGCTCGGCGGCGTCGCGGCGAAGCCGTGGCGCGCGCACGCCGCCGAGGAGATGCTCGCCGGCGCGGAAGCGGACCCCGCAGCGTTCCGCCGCGCCGCGGAGGCGGCGCTCGCCGAGGCACGGCCCTCCGGCGACAACGAATACAAGATCGAGCTGGCGCGGCGCATCCTCGCCCGCGCGCTCGCCCTGGCGCTCGCCGGCACGCCCGCGCTTATGCCGGCGCTTCCCGCCTCCCCCTTCGCCGGAGTTTCGGCAATTGCCTGACACGAACCCCACCCATATCCGCCACGGCTCCAGCATCGGCCAGCCGCTGACGCGTCATGACGGCCTGCTCAAGGTCACCGGCGGCGCACGCTATGCCGCGGACAACCATCCGGCCGGCATGCTCTATGCGGTGATGGCGGTGAGCAGCGTCGCGCTTGGACGCGTGGTCTCGCTCGATCGCGCGGCCGCGCTGGCGCATCCCGGCGTGGTCGAGGTGATGACGCCGGACAACGCGCCGCCGCTGGCCCGGCACCCGGACCAGGCCGACGAGATGTTCACCTACAAGCTCGATCTGCTGCAGGATGATCGCGTCCGCTACGCCAATCAGCCGATCGCCGTGGTGATCGCCGAGACGCTCGAGGCCGCGGATGAGGGCGTGGTGCTGCTGCGGCCGACCTACGCGTCTGAACCGCCGCGCATCGGGCTCGACGGCGCGGAGCGGTTCGTGCCGGAAGCGGTGGGCGTCGGCGACGAGGCGCAGGCGGGTCACGGCGACGTCGCGGCCGGCCTCGCCGCCGCCGATCGGCGCATCGAGGCGATCTACGAGACGGCGCCGCAATACCACAACGCGATGGAGCCGCATGCCGTCGTCGCGCAATGGGATGGCGACCGGCTGCAGCTCGACACGCCGAGCCAGGGCATGTCGATCGCGCAGGCCCGTATCGCCGGCTTGTTCGGCATCGATCCCGCCGACATCCATATCCGCAGCCCGTTCCTCGGCGGCGGCTTCGGCTCGAAAGGCGTGGTGTGGGCGCCGCAGGTGCTCGGCATCATGGCGGCGCGGCTGACCGGCCGGCCGGTGAAGCTGGTGACGCGGCGCGAGCAGATGTTCGGCCCGGTCGGGCATCGCGCGCCGACGCGCCAGACCCTGCGCCTCGGCGCGGCGGAGAATGGCCGGCTCACCGCGCTCGACCATCACACGCTGACGGCGTCGAGCACCTTCGACGATTTCTTCGAACCCTCGGGCGGCGTGTCGCACACGCTCTACGACACGCCCAACCTCGGCACGAGCTACGAGGCGGTGCGCCTCGACACCGGCACGCCATTCTTCATGCGCGCGCCCGGCGAGGCTTCCGGCAGCGCCGCGCTGGAAAGCGCGATCGACGAGCTGGCGGCCGCCTGCGGAATGGACCCGCTGGAATTCCGCCTGGTGAACTACGCCGAGATGGAGCCGATGACCGGCAAGCCGTTCTCGTCGAAGCAGCTCCGCGAATGCTATGCGCGCGGCGCGGAACGCTTCGGCTGGAGCGGGCGGCCGTTGCTGCCGCGGCAGATGCGCGACGAGGCCGGGCTGCTGGTCGGCTGGGGCGTCGGCACCGCCACCTTCCCGGCCTTGATGTTCCAGGCGAATGCGCGGGCGGTGATCCGCGCCGATGGCAGCGGGCTGGTTGAGCTCGGCGCGCATGATATGGGCCAGGGCGCCTGGACCGCGCTCGCGCAGATCGCCGCCGACGGGCTCGGACTCGACATCGCGCGGCTTGAGCTGCGCATCGGCACCTCCGACCTGCCGAATGCCGGGATCGCTGGAGGATCGGCGCATACGGCGACCGCCGGCGCGGCCATCCACAATGCCGGGGGCGCCGCGATCTCGGCCCTCGCCGACCTCGCCACCAACGACCGGCGCTCGCCGCTCTTCGGCGCGGGCAATGCCGGCGTGATCGCGCGCGAGGGGCGGCTGCATCGCCGCGACGATGAAAGCCGCAACGAGAGCTTCGCCGAAATCCTCGCCCGCGCCGGCCGCGACAGCGTGCAGGGCGAAGGCCAGGGCGCGCCCGACCCCGCCATGCAGTCGCAATACGCGACGCACGCGCATGGCGCGGTGTTCGCCGAGGTGAAGGTCGATCCGATGCTGGGGCAGACGCGGGTGACACGGCTGGTCGGCGCCTTTGCCGCCGGACACGTGATCAATCCGCGCATGGTGACCAGCCAGTATTATGGCGGCATGATCTGGGGCGTCTCGTTCGCGCTGCACGAGCATGCGGTGCATGACCGGCGATCCGGCCGGCTGATGAACGCCAATTTCGCCGAATACCGGGTGCCGGTGAACGCCGACATCCCGGATGTCGAGGCGATCCTCGTCGAGGAGGAGGATCCCCATGTGAACGTGCTCGGCGTGAAGGGCGTGGGCGAGATCGGCGTCACCGGGACGGCGGCGGCGATCGCGAACGCGGTCTGGCATGCGACCGGCATCCGCGTGCGCGAGTTCCCGATCACGCTCGACCGGCTGCTCGACCAGCCGGCGTGATGTTCCGCGCCGCCGCCCGGTTCAGCCGAGCAGGCGCAATTCCGGCGGATCGGCGTCGCTGTTCACCTCGACCAGCGCGCCGTCCGGCACGGCGCGGGTGATGTCGACGGCGAAGCCCGACATCATCGTCATGCCGGCGAGGGCCGCGCCCTGCACCATGATCGGGTTGACGGTGTTGAACACCAGCGCCGCCGGCACGATCCCGCGCGACGCCATCTCGTGCAGCATCCAGGCGGTGGCGACGCCGCCTTTCGCGCGATCGAGGATCAGTACCAGCCCGACATAGGAACGCCCCGTCAGGCGGTGTTCCGGACGCGAGAATGTTCCGGCGATCCGATCCAGGTCGTAACGCGCGGAGAACCCGTCGCTCGCCACCAGCGCGTGGCCGCGCACCGTGCCGCCCATCGCCGCGGCCGCGGCAAAGATCTGTCGGTTCATGGCACCTGGCCCGAGCACGCCGCATCGACGCAGGCCGCCGCCGAGAGCAGCACCGGACGGTAGCCGTAGCCGCCGATGATGTTGACGAGCTTCGCCGAATTGGTCGCGAGATTGCGCCAGCCATTCGCCTCCGCCATCTCGCGCGCGTAGCTCTGGTAGAAGCACATGCCGGAGAGCACCGTGGCGCCGGACGCCTCGATGCGCGCGGTGAGCCCCATGCGGTCCGCATCCGGGCGCACCTGCGGGCTGGTGACCGCGAGCAGCGGCACGCGCACGCGGCGCCCGTCGAGCAGCGCGGCCAGCCCCTCCATCTCGAGCAGGCTCAGTTGCGGGGCGGAGAACACCACCACATCCACCGCGCCCGAATCCGTCGCGTAGGAGCCGAGCAGGGCGCGGATATCCGCCGCGCCGACGCGATGCGGAGCCGGCGGCTGGCCGTCGAACACATCCGCCAGGCGCCGCGCTTCCGGCGTCACGCCGACGATGTGGAACATAGCGACTGAGCCGAAACTCGCCATCGCCGCGCCGAAATGCTTGAGTTCGTCGGACCCCGGCACACGGTCGAGCCCGGTCAGCACGGGCACCTGCCAGTAATCGCCGGCGAGCCGGCCGATCACGCCGCCGAGCGCACCCCATTCATGCAGGGCGCGCGGCGTGTGGCCGATCTCGACATGCAGCGTGCCGCGCCGCTGCGCGTCGAGATGGTAGCCGTAGCGCGGGGTCCGCCCGGTGAGGCCGGCGGCGAGCGCCGACGGGCCGCCCTCGAAATTGGTTCGCGCGCCGAGCACGCTGTTGCAGTAGATCGCGACACCGGTATCGCCATAGGCGACATGCTCGCCCGGCACCGGCGGCATGATCGTCTGGTAATTGATGCAAGTATCGGTCATCAGCACGCCGAGCGCCTCGAAGGCGGCGATCGTGCGCCGCTCCAGCGCCACCATCCAGGCGCTCTGCTTCAGCCGGTCGGAGGCGGAGAAATCGGTGCCGCGCGGATCGGTGATCGTCGGCACGCGGACCTGACGCTCGGCCTTCGGACACGCGGCGATGCGCTCGAGCCAAGCAACGCCCGCCTCGCCGAGCGATTCCGTATCCGCCATGATATGCGCCTGCGACACGCGGACCAGGTCGCGCGCGCCGAGATAGGCGCCGACGCGAAGCTGGTGCCCGATCGCCCATTGCCGCGCGGCGCCGCACGCGCCGCGCCGCATGGCCTCCGCTTCCTCGTCGAGCGCGACCGGCATCAGGCCGGCGTCACGAACGGCACCGAGCCTTCCGGCTTGACGGAGGTGAGGCCGCCATCGAACTGGCGGATCGGATGACGCTGATAGGGGTGACGCGCGCAGGCCTCCTCGTCGAGCTCGAGCCCGAGACCGGGCGCGTCGGGGATGGTGATCTCGCCATTGGTGAAGGTGAGCGACTCCCGCACGATCTCCTTTCGCCACGGCACGTCGATCGAGATCGTTTCCAGGATGCAGAAATTCGGGATGGTCGCGGCGAGCTGCAACGTCATTGCATTCACCACCGGGCCGGTCGGGTTGTGCGGCGCCACCGGCAGGAAACGCGCATGCGCCATCGCCGCGATCTTCTGCGCTTCCAGCATGCCGCCGACATGGCCGACATCGGGCTGCAGAATGTCCACCGCGCGCTTGGTGATCAGCTCCATGAAACGCTCCGGCTCGAAATACCGCTCGCCCGCGGCGATCGGGATCGGGCTGTTCGCGCGCACATCGGCGAGCGCGTCGATGCTTTCGGGCGGCACCGGCTCCTCGAACCAGCGCGGCTCGAATTTCGCGAGCGCGCGCGCCATCGCGATCGCGGTCGGCACGTTCAGCCGGCCATGCACCTCGATCATCAGGTCGATATCCGGCCCGACCGCGGCGCGCACCGCCTCGACGATGCCGATCGTGCGGTTGCGGGCGGCACGGTCCATCTCGAGATAGGCGCTGCCGAACGGATCCCATTTCAGGCCGCGAAACCCCATCGCGACCGCCTCGGAGGCTTTCTTCGCGAAATCTTCCGCGGTCTTCGCGCCCGAGAACCATCCGTTGCCGTAGCACGCGACGGTGTCGCGATGCTTGCCGCCGAGCAGCTCGTAGACCGGCACGCCGAGGGCCTTGCCCTTGATGTCGAGCAGCGCCGCCTCCGCGCCGCTCAGCGCGCTGCGGAACACCACGCCGGTGCGCCAGTAGGAATTGCGATGCATGGTCGCGACCAGGTAGTCGGTGCGGAACGGATCCTTGCCGATCAGGAACTCGCCCAGCTCCTCGAGCGCGGCGACAATCGCCTTCTCGTTCCACTCGACGGTCGCCTCGCCGAGACCCTCGAGCCCGCTATCGGTCTGCAGTTTGAAGAAGATGTAGTTGGCCCGATGCGCATCCACCAGGAATGTCTTGAATCCGGTTATTTTCATCTTCGTTTCCCCCTTTTTCCGCCACGATGATGAGCGGCAACGTCCTGACGGGCCATGCGTGGGCCGCCCTTCCTGTTTGACAGCAGCGGAGGATCGGCATGATCCTTCCGCAACTGCGTCATGCGAGGCGAACGCCCGCGACGAGTTGGCAGGGGGGAGGATATGTCGCAGATTGGAGCGCGGGCAATGCCCGCGGTCGGCGCGATGGCGGTGCCGGGACGCCGCTGGCGGATCGGCGCGGTCCTGGCGCTCGGCGTGCTGATCAATTATTTCGACCGCGTGGCGCTGCCGGTCGCGGTGCCGCAATTGCAGCACGACATGGCGCTGAACGCTGGCGAGATCGGCATCCTGCTATCCGCCTTTGCATGGTCGTACGGCATCCTGCAGGTGCCGACCGGCATGGTGCTCGACCGTTTCGGCGTGAAGGGCATCGGCAGGCTGAGCGCCGGGCTGTGGGGAATCGCCTCGGTCATCACCGCGCTGGCCAGCGGGTATTGGAGCCTGTTCATCGCGCGTATGCTGCTCGGCGTGGCGGAGGCGCCGTCCTTTCCGGCGAGCTCGAAGGCGACGGGGTATTGGTTTCCGCGCCGCGAGCGCGGTCTCGCGACGGCGATCTTCGATGCCTCGCAGAAATTCGGTAACGTGGTCGGCGTGCCGGTCGTCGCGTTCGCGATCTTCGATTACGGGTGGCGCGCCGGCTTCGTGGTGACCGCGGCGCTGAGCTTCGTCTATTTCGTGGTCTTCTGGATCTTCTACCGCGACCCGAGCGACGATCCGGGGCTGAGCCAGGCGGAGCGCGCCTATATCGAGGAGAACGGCGCGTCGAAGGAGGGCGTTCCCGAAGCGAGCTCCGGCGCGATGCTGTCCTACGTGCTGCGCAGCCGCAAGGTCTGGGGGCTGACGATCGGGTTCGGCGCTTATGGGTACTCGATGAATCTCTTCACCAGCTGGCTGCCCGCCTATCTGGTGCAGACGATGCACATGAACATCATCCGCTCGGCGACCTTCACGATGATCCCCTGGGGTTGCGCGACGGTCGCGGATTTGTTCGTCGGCGGCTGGGTGATCGATTTCTTCATCAAGCGCGGGCGGGACGAGACGCTCGTGCGCAAGACGGTGCTGGTGTTCGGCATGCTGATGGGGTGCACGGTGTTCGGCGCGGTGTTCACCACCGACCCGTTCTGGGCGCTGCTCTGGATCACCGTCTCGCTCTGCGGCCTGGCGGCCGCGGCGCCGGCGGGGTGGTCGCTGCCGTCGTTGATCGCGCCGCGCGGGGGCACCGGCACGGTGGGCGGGATCATGAATTTCCTGAACAGCATCATGGGGGTGGTGTCGCCGATCGTGACCGGCTTCATCGTGCTGGCCACGGGGTCGTTCAGCTCGGCCTTCCTGGTCGCCGGCGTGGTGCTGATCGTCGGCATCTTTTTCTACGTCTTCGTGCTGGGCCGCATAGAACCCGTCCCCGATCTGGAGCGGGTACGGGCTTAAATGCTGAGAAGCGCCCGGGCCTCCGCCGCATCCACCGCGATCTGCCGCTTCAGCTCGTCGAAGGAGGCGAATTTTCGTTCCGCGCGCAGGAAGGCGTGCAGCGCGACGGTGATGTCCTGGCCGTAGATATCCTCGGCGAAGTCGAACAGATGCGCCTCGACGCGGCTCTCGGTCCCTTCATTGACGGTCGGGCGGCGGCCGATATTGGCGACGCCGGAGACGGTGCGGCCATCGGCGAGGCGCGCGGTGACGGCGTAGACGCCGCGCGCCGGCTCGAGATGGCGGCCGAGGGGGATGTTGGCGGTGGGAAACCCGATCGTGCGGCCGCGCCGGTCGCCGGGCGAGACGGTGCCGCGGATGGTCCAGTTGCGGCCGAGCTCGATGGCGGCGCGCTCTGGATAGCCGTCCTGCAGCAGGCGGCGGATGCGGGTGGACGAGACGGCGCCGCCGGAATCGGCCAGGATCGGCACCACCGTCATGCCCATCCCGAGCGCCTCGGCGCGGGCGGCGAGGAAGCCGGCATCGCCGCCGCGGCGATGGCCGAAGGCGAAATCCGGCCCGGTCGCGAGATGCTTGGCGCCGAGCCCCTCATGCAGCACGAGGCGGGCGAATTCCTCCGCCGACATCGCGCTGAATTCGCGGTCGAAGCGGAGTTCGTAGATCAGGGCGACGCCGAGCGCCGCGAGCGCCTCGGCGCGCTCCTCGGAGAGGGTGAGGCGGAAGGGCGGGTCGTCGGGGCGGAACAGCTCGCGCGGATGCGGCTCGAAGGTCAGCACGGCGAGCGGGGCGGCCGGCCGGCCGGCATGGGCGCCGGCGAGCAGCGCCGCATGGCCGAGATGCACGCCGTCGAAATTGCCGAGCGCGACCGCGGCGCCGCGGTCCTCCGGCGGAATGCCGCGCCAGTTCCGGATGATGCGGATCAAGCGCGCGACGGGACCATCACGGTGGCTTCGCCCTCGATCACCACCTTGCCGGCGACGGTGCAGGTCGTCTTCAGCGTGGCGCGCTTGCGGGCCGGGTCGAGCGCGGTGATCTCCGCCGTTGCGACGACGGTGTCGCCGATCTTCACCGGCGCGCGGAAGCGCAGCGTCTGGCCGAGATAGATGGTGCCCGGCCCCGGCAGGCGGGTGCCGAGCACCGCGCTGATCAGCCCGGCGGAGAGCATGCCATGGGCGATGCGCTCGCCGAACTGGGTCTTCGCGGCGGCCTCGGCGCTGATATGGACGGGGTTGGTGTCGGTGCTCACCGCGGCGAAAAGCAGGATGTCGGCCTCGGTGATCGTCTTCTCGGTGCTGGCGCTCTGGCCCTCGCGCAGATCCTCGAAGAAGTGCCCGTCCATGCAGCCAGCCCTCCGTCATGCCGCGCGGGTTTTGCGGGAAGACGCGGGCGAAAGCAATTCCCGCCCTCCCGGCCCGTTCACCGGCCCATTCAGCGGGCCACCATCGCCCGGCGGGGCGAGAGCACGAAGGGCGGCAGGTAGCCGGCGATATTGCTGAACGGCAGCACCTCGGGCTTGAGCCGGATGCCGAGCACGTCGCGCATGAAGGCGCGGCGCCGCTCGATCCGCGCCCAGGCCTCCGGGTAGCGGGCGCGGAACGCCTCGCGCAGGCGGGTGTCGGCGAGCGCGATCCCGTCCTCGATATTGCTGGTGTACCAGGGCGATCCGGTGGCCGGGATGATGTCGATCTGCATCGCCATGCCGGAGCGCAGCGTCAGCCGGCTGCCGGCGAAAATCGGCGAGTGCAGCCATTCGTCGAGATGGATCAGGTGGCCCGGATTGAGCGTGACGCCGAAGAACCTGTCGCCCAGATGGCGCTGCACGAGGTCGAACATCTCGCCGCCGCTCACGCCGATCCCGACCGCCTCGTACCATGCGACGGCGCAGCGGAAATAGGGTTCGACGAGTTTCGCGACATAGCCGCGCGAGGCGTCCGGCAGCTCGGCATCGTCCGCCGCGAGGAAGCCGGCGCGCGAGCTGAGCGAGCCCCAATAGGTGCAGGCCATGGTGAAGCGGTCGCCCCGCTCGAGCACGCGCAGGCCCGGGCTCGGCAGCCCGTAGGTCGCGCGATCGCCGCCCGACAGCATGATATGCGCCGCGTTGGGCCGGCCGGTGAGCTGCATCAGCCGCACCGCCTCGATCTCGGTCATGCCGGGACGCACGCCGAACAGCACGTGACGGAGCGCCTGCGAGCTGTAGGTCGCGGAGAACTCGAACGCGGCGAGCTGGTCCACATCGTTGATCGCGCGGAGACCATCGGCCGGGTTCATCATCATCGCGGTCGCGTTCACGACCGCACCCGCCTCGCCCGCCAGCGCGCGGAGCGCGTCGGCGACGAAGGAGGGAATTTCCAGCCAGTGCGGCGTGGCGCCGGGATCGCCCTCGCCGAAACTCTTCCAGCCGATCGTGCCGATGCGCATGCCGGCGGCGAGCCCGGCCTCGCGCAGCAGCGCGTCGAGCGGGCGGTTCTCGCCGCGCGGCTGCGCGAGCAGGCTCATCGTCTGGTAGAGCACGCGGTCGAACTCGCCGGCGGCGAGCTCGGTGTAGCTCCAGCCTTCATTGCCGACGAACAGCGTCGGGCGGCGTCCCGCCACCACCACGAGCAGCGCCTCCTCGAAGCGCGGATCGTAGCCGGTGAGATAGGCGATGTTCGCCATGTGCTCGCGATCGCCATAGACCAGCAGCGCGTCGAGCCCGTCCTCCGCGGCCCTCATCAGCGCGGCCGCGACGCGGGCGCGAAAGGTCTCGCGCGGAATGCTCGGCTCGATGGTCGGCTCGCCGAAATCCGGCAGGTCGATCTCGGCAAGCGCGATTTCGCGCATCGCATCCGGCATGCGGTGTGTTCCCTGAGATGAAGGTTGGGTGAAAGGCGGGCAGCGCGCGCAGGTTACGGCACGGCGCGCAGACCGGCCACCCCGGGCACGACGCCACTTGTTGAAACGTTGGCGATGCGCGCGCCGGCGTATAGGATGAGGCGATCGAGACCGGCCGAGGACTGAATTGCAGAGCGACGCCTTCCCGCGCGAGACGCCCCCGAGCGAGACGCCGGCCTGCGACGTGCTGATCATCGGCGGCGGCCCCGCCGGCTCGACGGCGGCCGCGCTGCTCGCCGAGCAGGGGCGGCGCGTGGTGGTGCTGGACAAGGATCGGCACCCGCGATTCCACATCGGCGAATCGCTGCTGCCGCGCAATCTCGCGCTGTTCGAGCGGCTCGGCGTGCTCGAGGCGGTGGCGGCGATCGGCGTGCGGAAACCGGGCGCGGAATTCGCCTCCGACCGCACCGGCCAGGCGGTCGGGTTCCGTTTCGCCGATGCGGTGAACGCCGTCCATCCGTATTCGTACCAGGTGAAGCGCGCCGCCTTCGACGCCCTGCTGCTCGACAATGCGCGGCAGAGACGTGCGACGGTGCATGAAGGGGTGCGCGTCACCGACGTGGCGTTCGCGGACGAGGGCGCGGTCGTCACCGCGGTCGGCGAGGATGGCGGGACGCGGCGGTTCGCCGCGCGCTTCGTGCTGGATGCGTCGGGGCGGGACACCTTCCTCGCCAACCGGTTCAAGACGAAGGAAAGCGACAAGCACACTTCGAGCGCCGCGGTGTTCGCGCATTTCCGCGGCGTCGAGGCGCGGTGCGGGGAACGCGAGGGCTACATCACCGCGCATTTCGCGGAGAATGGCTGGTTCTGGATGATCCCGCTGCCGGACCAGGTGATGAGCGTCGGCTTCGTCGGCAACAAGGACGCGTTCAAGGACCGGCGCGGCGACATGACGGCCTTCTTCGAACAGCGGGTCCGCAACAGCCCGACCGTCTCCGCCCGCATGGCGCAGGCGGAGCGCATCTCGGACGTGACCGCGACAGGCAACTACTCCTACCGGTCGCGCACCGCCTGGGGCGAGCGCTACATGATGATCGGCGACGCATTCGCGTTTCTCGATCCGATCTTCTCGACCGGCGTGCTGCTGGCGATGACCGGCGGCGAGCAGGGCGCGGCGGTCGCTTCCGCCTGGCTCGAGGATCCGGCGAAAGGGCGCGCGCTCGCGCGGCGGGCGGAGGCGGCGCAGCGCCGCACGCTGAAGGGCTTCTCCTGGTTGATCTACCGGATCAACACGCCGGCGCTCCGCATGCTGTTCATGTCGCCCAACAACGCGCTCGGCATGCGGGACGGCCTGGTCGCGATGCTGGCCGGCCAGACGCCGCGGACGCTCCGCGCGCATCTGCCGATCCTGGCTTTCAAGGCGATCTATCACATCGCCACCCTCGCCCATCGCCTCGGCCTCGCCGGGGAGCGGCGCCGGCCGACGCCGGCGCTGGCGCCGGCCGAGTGAGACGGCCGTGAAATTGGATGAAATAATATCGCAAACCGATTGTATCACCCGCGCCGGAACGCGCACCGGCACTCGCTTGAGCCAAATTCCTGTGCTAGCGTATGACGGCCGAGGCCGGTCTGGGCGGCCTCACAGGACTTCGCCGGATTGATCGCGGCGAGTCCACCGGGTTTCGGGAAAATGCGCCACAAGCGACATATCTCCCCTGACCAGGGGCGTATGGCGGTTTTGACGCGGCGGGCGCGGGACCCGGAGCGGGTTGAGGGAAGAGGCTGGTATGGGCAGGAACGACGATTGGGGCAACCGGCCGCGGCGGCCGCGTAGGTCCGAAGACCGCGATTTCGGCGGTGGCGGCAGTTCGATGGGTGGCGGCGATTTCCGTGGCGGCGGCGGCGGTTTCCCGCCCCGGCGGCCCTCTTCCTTCTCCCGCGAGCCGGATCTCGCGGGCGCGACGGACACCTCGGGCACGGTGAAGTGGTTCAACCCCGAAAAGGGGTTCGGCTTCGTTGAGTTGGCCGAGGGCGGCGACGCCTTCCTGCACGGCAGCGTGCTGGGCCGCGCAGGGGCGGACCGGGTCGAGCCCGGGCAGTCCTTGAAGATCAAGGTCGGGCGCGGTCCGAAGGGGCCGCAGGTGGTCGAGGTCACCGAGATCGGCGAGATCGATCCCGGCGCCGTGCCGGCACGGGCACCGCGGCCGCCGCGCGCCGGCGGGTTCGGCGGTGCTGGCGGCGGCTACGGCGGCGGCGGCGCGTCCTTCGGCGAAGGCTCGGAGATGCGCGGCACCGTCAAATGGTACAACGGCACCAAGGGTTTCGGCTTCGTCACGCCGGATAATGGCGGCAAGGACGTGTTCGTGCATGCGACCGCGCTCGAGCGCAGCGGCGTCGGCCCGCTGAACGAGGGCCAGGTGGTGCGCATGCAGGTGGTGCAGGGCGCCAAGGGGCCGGAAGCGCGCTCCGTCTCGCTCGACTGAACCGGCTCCGCCCCGCCAGACCGACGGGGCGGTTCCCCCCTTTGAGGAACGGCATGACGGACACCAACTCTGTCGCGAAGGCGGCTGCCCTGCTGCTCGAAGGCTGGCGCGACCCGAGCCGGCTGATCCCCTCGCTCCCGGACGACATCCGCCCGCGCGACGCGGCGGAGGCCTACGCGATCCAGGCCGAGGTGAGCCATGCGCTCGGGCGTGTCGGCGGCTGGAAAGTGGGCGCGCCGGGACCGGAGGGCGCGCCGAACTGCGCGCCGATGCCGCTCGCCGGCATCCATGCCGGTCCCGCGCATCTTCCCGCCGCACGCTGGCCGATGCGCGTGGTCGAGGCGGAGATCTGCTTCATCATGGGGACCGACCTGCCGATCGAGGACGGGCCCTGGACGCGCGAGCAGGTGGTCGCCGCGATCGGCAGCGTGCATCCCGGCATCGAGCTGCTACAATCGCGCTTCGTCAATGCGGATGCGGTCGATCCGATGACCAACCTGTCGGACGGGCTCGGCCATGGCTGCTACGTCTACGGCCACGAGATCCCCGCCTGGCGCGACATCGATTTCACCAAGGAGCGCGTGCGCGTGCTGTTCTCCGGCGAGGAGGCTCTGGCGCGCACCGGCAATTCGGCGGGCGACATGCTCCGGCTGATCCACTGGCTCGCCAATGAAGGCACGCGCTGGGCCGGCGGGTTGCGCGTCGGCCAGGTGGTCACCACCGGGTCATGGACCGGCAAGAGCGTGGTCCCGCCGGGCAAGAACGCGCGGGCGGTGTTCGAACATGCCGGCGAGGCGACGCTGGATTTCATCTGATGCAGGCGCTGATCGTCGGCACCGGGCCGGGACTCTCCGCCTCCTTCGCGCGCGCGCTCGCGAAATCGGGTTACGCCGTCGCCCTCGCCGCGCGCGACACGGCGAAGCTGGCGCCACTGGTGGCCGAGATCGGCGGCACCCCCCACGCCTGCGACGTGCGCGACGCGGCGCAGGTCGCCTCCCTGTTCGCGGCGGTCGAGACGCCGGACGTGGTGCTGTTCAACGCGAGCGCCCGCCTGCGCGGCCCGATCACCGAGCACGATCCCGCCGCGGTCGCCAATGTCCTGGCGGTCTCGGCCTTTGGCGGATTCCTGGTCGCGCAGCAGGCGGCGCGCCACATGCTGCCGCGCGGGACCGGCACCATCCTGCTCACCGGCGCCTCGGCCAGCGTGAAGGGCTACCCCCTCTCCGCCCCGTTCGCGATGGGCAAGTTCGCCCTGCGCGGCCTCGCCCAAAGCATGGCGCGCGAGCTGCACCCGAAAGGCGTGCACGTGGTGCACATCGTCGTCGACGGCGGCATCCGCTCGGCGGCTCGCACTGACCGGGCCGACGCGCCGGACAGCCTGCTCGACCCCGATGCCATTGCGACGACGATGCTGGCGCTGGTGAACCAGCCAAGGAGTTCCTGGACCGACGAGATCGCGGTCCGGCCTTGGGTGGAGCGGTTTTAGGGATTTTAAGGCCAAGGGTGCTGCCCCTGGACCCTGCCAAGGGTAGTCACCCTTGGAACCCGTGATTTGGAATTCGGGGCCGACGATGTCCAGAGATGGGAATGCGCTTCGCGCGGAGCGCATCAGACTCGCCAACAATAGGTTCCAAGGGCGACTGCCGTTGGCGGGGTCCAGGGGCAGAGCCCCTGGCCTTCCTACTTCCGTCGCAAAGGCGCCACGCCCGCTTCCTGCAAGGCGGCGATCTCCTCAGCGTCGTAGCCATGCCGCGCCAGGATCGCCGTGGTGTCGGCGGCGAAGGCCGGCGGGCGGGTACGGGTGCCGCCGGGGGTTCGGGAGAGCTTGATCGGCGTGCCGAGGCCGCGATAGCCATCGAGCTCGGTGATCATGTCGCGATGGGCGGTGTGCGGCTCGTCCATCGCCTCGTCGACGGCGAGCACCGGGCCGGCGGGCAGGCCGGCGCGCAGCATGGTCTGGGTGAGCGCGTGTCCGTCCTGGTGGGCGAAGGCGGTCTCGAGGGCGGCGACGAGCGCGGGACGGTTGGCGACCCGGGTCTGGTTGCTGGCGAAGCGCGGGTCGCTCGCGAGCTCCGGCAGGCCGACGAGGGCGGCGAGCGTGCGGAACTGCCGGTCATTGCCGATGGCGATGAAGATGTCGCCGGTGGCGGTGTGGTACTTCTCGTACGGCGCGATGTTCGGATGCGGGTTGCCGAGCGGCATCGGCCGCTTGCCGTTGAGGAAGTAGTTGGCGGCTTGCGGGTGCAGGAGCGCCATGCCGCAATCATGCAGCGTCATGTCGAGATACTGGCCGAGCCCGGAGCGGTGGCGTTCCTGCAGCGCCATCAGGATGCCGATGACGGAGAACAGGCCGGTCGCGAGATCGACCACCGGCGTGCCGAGTCGCAGCGGCCCGGTCTCGGGATCGCCGTTCACGCTCATCAGCCCGGTCATCGCCTGCAGGATGGCGTCGTAGCCGGGAAGCCCGCCGAGCGGGCCGTCGGCGCCGAAGCCGGAGACGCGGCAATGGATCAGGCGGGGGAAGCGTTCGCGCAGCGCCGCCTCGTAGCCGAGCCCCCAGCGTTCCATCGAGCCGGGCTTGAAATTCTCGACGAGCACGTCGGCGTCCGCGAGCATGCGGAGCAGCACGGCGCGGCCGTCCGGATGGCCGATATCGAGAGCGATCGCGCGCTTGTTGCGGTTGACGCCGATGAAGTAGCTGGCGTCGCCGTCTAGGAAGGGCGGCCCCCAATCGCGCGTCTCGTCGCCCTGCGGCGGCTCGACTTTCAGCACCTCCGCGCCGTGATCGGCGAGGATCATGGTGGCGTAGGGGCCGCCGAGCACGCGGGTGAGGTCGACCACCTTGATGCCGGCGAGCGCGCCCGGCGAGGTTGCGAGACCCTTGCCGGCGGCGGCCGGCTTGCCCGCAGTCCCGGGCTTGCCGTGTGCCCCGAGCTCGCCCTGGGCCCCGTCATCCATCACGCCGCATTCCTTCCCCAGACCGCGCCGCAGAAGGCCGGATAGGTTTCGCGCATTTCGTCACAGACCGCGCCGCGCAGCAAATCGAGCTCCTTCGATGCGGGATCGGCGGTGATCGGCACCTCGCCAGGCGAATCGAAGTCAAAACCAGTCGCGGCACGCACCGCATCCGGCGTTTCGCCCGGATGCAGCGAGGCGAGGCGGAAGCGGCCGGAAGCGGCCTCGAAGGCGAAGACGCAGCGCCCGGTCACCAGCGCCTGCGCGGTGCCGCGGCGGAACGTGCCGGGCGGCGACAGGCCGGGCGCCGAGATCGCATCGACGCGCGGCACGAGGACGCGCGGCGAATGCTCCTCGCGGAACAGGATGGTGCGCGGCACGGTCATGTACATGAAGGCCGAGCCGAAACTGCCGGGGAAGCGCACATTGGTCCCCGGCCAGTCGCCGGTGCCGATCAGGTTGATGTTGGCCTGCCCGTCGATCTCACCGCCGCCGAGGAAGAACAGGTCGATCCGCCCCTGCCCCGCCAGGTCGAACAGCTCGCGCGAGCCCTCGGTGAAGGGGTTGCCGCGCGGCCGGTGCAGCAAGGCAAGCCGCACCGGATGGCCGAGCTTCTTGACCAGCCAGCAGGCGGCGGCCGGGATCGGGCTCGCGGCGCCGATCGCGATGTGGCGGGCGGGCGGCGCGGCGGGGTCGAGGATCAGCCGGGCGATCGCGGCGGCGAGACGCTCCTCGGGCCGGATCATTCGGCGGCGGCGCGGCGATCCGCTCCCTCCGCGCCCGGTCCGGGCAGCACGAAGCGCTCGAGATAATCGTGAAACCCGGCCTCGCTGCGCGCCGTCTTGGCATAGGCTGCGAGATGGTCGGCATCGGCCGGGTATTCGTCGAGCAGGCCGATCGGCCAGGCGCCGCGCTCGGCCACCGCGACCGCATCGACATAGGTGGCGGCGATGGTGCCCGGCGCGAGGCGCTCATCCTCCAGCAGGTTCCCTTCGACCAGGCGCTCGACGGTGACGAGCACGCGGCGCGCGGCATGGGCGAGCGTGGCCAGCTCCCGCCGCCGCCCGACCCAGACATTGCCGTCGCGATCGGCCATGACGCCGTGGAACGCGGCGATGTCGGGCGAGAGGGCGGGCAGCAGCAGGATCGGGTCGCCGCTTTCCGCGAAGGGGTTGTCGATCACCCGCCAATCCGGCCGGTGGGCAAGCAGGTCGCTGCCGAGCACGCCGCGCAGCGGCAGGAAGGGGACGCCTTTCTCGGCGGCCTGCAGCATGGTGTGGATCGCCGGGCAGGTGGCGTCGATCACGTCCAGCGTGCCTGATTTCACCGCGGCGGTGAAGCGCGGCGCGGCGCCGGATTCGCCGAGGCTGACCGCGCTCGTCTGCACCGAGGCGACGGCGCCGGCGCCGATCAGCAGATCGGTGGCGAAGCCGGAGACCGGCACGCCCAGCAGGCGCAGGCCGCTTGCGCCGCGCCGCACCAGCGCGCGGACCAGGGAGCAAGGCGGCAGCGAATTATCCGGCGGCAAAGCGAGCAAGGCCCCGTCCGGGATCATCGCGGCGAGCGCCTCGAGTGCGTGCGGCTGCATCGGCGCAGTCTGGACGCAGATGCGCCCCGCGTGAAGGCGGCAGCGGGACGCACTATGTTGGCCCGATGGATCTCGATTTCACCGAGGATGAGATTGCCCGCTACGCCCGCCACATCCTGCTCCCCGAGGTGGGCGGCACGGGGCAGGCGAGGCTCCGCGCGGCACGGGTGCTGATCGTGGGCGCCGGCGGGCTCGGCAGCCCGCTCGCGCTCTATCTGGCCGCCGCCGGCATCGGCACGCTCGGCCTCGTCGACCATGACCGGGTGGAGCTCTCCAACCTGCAGCGGCAGATCGCGCACACGACGGCGCGGCTCGGCGCGGAAAAGGTCTTTTCCGCCGCGGAGGCGGTGCGCGCGATCAACCCGGCCGTGTCGGTCGAGGCGCATCCGGTGCGGCTCGACGCCGGCAACGCGCTCGATCTGGTCTCCGCCTACGACCTCGTCTGCGACGGGACGGATAATTTCGCCGCGCGCTTCCTGCTGAACGATGCCTGCGTGCTGGCGCGGCGCACCCTGGTCTCCGCCGCGGTGCTGCGCTTCGAGGGGCAGTGCTCGACGTTTCGCCCGCATCTGCCGGGCCGAAACGGGCGCGGGCCCTGCTATCGCTGCCTGTATCCCGAGCCGCCGCCGCCCGGCATCGTGCCGAGCTGCGCCGAGGCCGGCGTGCTCGGCGCGGTGACCGGCGTGATGGGCACGCTGCAGGCGACCGAGGCGCTGAAGGAGATCCTCGGCATCGGCGAGAGCCTCTCCGGCCGGTTGCTGATCTGGGACGCGCTCGCCGCCCGCTTCCGCACGATCGCGATCCCGCGCGACCCCGGCTGTCCGGCCTGCGGCGACGCTCCCTATGGCGATCTGCGCCATCACTATGCCGGCGCCTGAAAATTTCGGCGTGCTGCTGTTGTCGGGCGGCGCGGCGCGGGCGCACACCGCCTTCATGCTCGCCACCGCCGCCGCAGCGCTCGGGCGGCGGGTGACGATCTTCGCCACCGGGGAAGGCTGCCCTGCCCTGCTCGCCGACCGGCCCGATACGCGCTCTCCCGCCGGAGTCGCGAGCCTGTCGGAGCTGCGCGCCGCCGCCGCCGAGCTCGGCATCCGCACGATCGTCTGCGAAGCCGGGCTGCGCATCCTCGGCCTGGACCGGGCGCCGCTCGCCGAAAGGGTCGAGATCGCCGGTATCGCGACCTTCCTCGAAGCGGTCCGCGGGGGCCAGATCGTGACGGTCTGAGAGCCTCGCGACAGATCAGCGGATGGCGGCGCCCTGGAGGTGGGTGACGCCGTTGGCCCGCGCCCAGCTCAGCGCCGCCGCCTCGTCGATCCCGGCGAGAACGATGCGGCCCTTCGGCAGAGGGCCCGCATCCACCGCCTCGAGCGCGGGCGACCAGGAAAGCTCCAGCAGGTCGAGATCGAGGGCGGCGAACGGCAGCACCGGTAGCAGGGCGGGCTCCACCTCGCGGAGCAGCAGACGATAGCCGCGCGAGCGGGCAAAGGCCCGGGCGAACAGGAAACCCGGGGTGTCGGCGAAGATATCGGAGGGCGTGAGATAGATCACCACCCGGCCCCGCAGCTGCGCGGGCAGCACGCCATCGAAGCGCAGGAATTCGCTCGAGACGATGCTCGCCACGTTCAGGTTGAGCGCGAACGGCCGGGCGCCGCGCAGCTCCTCGGGCGAGGCGAGCAGCACCAGCATCCGCCGGTCGAGCGTGCGGGTGAGCCGACGGAACAGCCAGGGATCGGCGCGCGGCAGGTGCTCGGGCGAGAGCGTTTCTGTGAGATCCCGGACCGAGAGATAGCGCTCCTCCCAGGCCGGCTCGAACCCGCTTTCGCCTTCGGTGAACACGGTGCGCCGCCGC
Source organism: Acetobacteraceae bacterium (assembly GCA_965276665.1). Taxonomy (GTDB): domain Bacteria; phylum Pseudomonadota; class Alphaproteobacteria; order Acetobacterales; family Acetobacteraceae; genus CAWGJC01. Next base: position 4,018,518 of record OZ255620.1, on the reverse strand, counting down.
GCGAAGGTCTCGACATTCGCCCGCGCCAGGACGCCCTCGAGCGCCGCCAGCGCGTCCGGATCGAACACCGCCTCGCCGCTCGCCCCGGCCGCATCTTCTTCGCCGGCAACGCCGCGCTGTCCGGCACCGGGGAGCGCGGCCAGCAAGGCCTCCGCCTCATGCGGCAGATCATAGACGCGCAGCAGGTCCGCCGCGCTGATATCGGTGTCGCTGAGCAGATGATGGAGCGCCAGGCCGGCGCGTTCCAGCGTCGCCGCGCGACCGCCGCGCCACACGACGGCGAGCGCGCCGCCCTGCAGGGTGAACAGCTTGCCCTGCTCCACGGTGAGCAGCGGATCGAGCGCGGCCTGCACCAGCCGGTCGCGGAACGGCTTGGCGGAGCGCGCAGGCAGCAGATCGAGCCGCAGGAGGAGTGCTCGGCGGGCGGCGCCGGAGCTGGCGCATTGCCGGACGAGGCCGGCGAGCTCGCGCGCGCCGCTCATCGGGTCGCCACGGCGGCTTGCGGCGCGGCCGCCGCCGGCCGCGCGGCGGCAAGGATCGCGTCCACCTTACGGCCCTGAAAGCGCCGGATGCCATGTGAGAGGCCCCAGGCGATCGCGTGCTCGGTCTCGACCCGCTGCAGCACGACACGCGCCGTATCGAGCCGGCGGATCGCCTCCCCCAGGGCATCCTGCTCATGGGCCGGTATGCTGGGGAGCGCCGGCGACCAGTCGAGCTTGACGAGATCGGGGTCGAGCAAGGCGAGCTCGGTCATCAGCAGGCAGCGCGCGTTGATCCCCTCCAGCACGAGCCGGATCCCCGTCTCGCGCAGCTTCGCGCGCGCCGCGACGAAGCCGGCGTAATCGGCGAACACCTCGATGACAGAGAGCTCGACTCCTGCGGCGACACCGTGCGCCTGCGCGGCGGCGGCAAAGGCGTCGAACCCGGCTGAGAGGATGCCGCGGATGGTCAGGTTGAGGTGCAGCGCCTGGCCGCCGGTCTGCGCCATCCGGCCGCCTTGCGTCACCTCGCGGGAGAGCACCGCCAGCATCCTGCCATCGAACCGCGCGGCGAGATGGCGGAACAGGAAGGGGTCTCGGTTGGCGGCGCCCGCCTCGGCGATCCGTGATTCGAGCGCGCTCACCGAGAAGGTGACCTCGTGGAAGATCGGGCGCAGCACCGAATCCCCGGGCGCCGCGACCACGGCGGTCTGCCGGTGCATCAGCGCGGCGAGCCGGGCCATCTCGCCCTTTTCCGCCGTCTGCTCATGGTCCACGAGATCGCCGATCGCATCGACGCTCCGCACCGGGGCGGCCGGCTCCGGCGCGGCGGGCTCGGCGGGGGCGCCGGCCGGCTCGGCCATGCATTCGGCGAGCCAGAGGCGCATCGCCGCGCCCGGCCCGGTGAGCGGCCAGAGCGAGAACAGTTTCGCGGGTTCGAGGGATTCCTGGCCGAACAGGCGGAGCAGGGTCGCCGGCAGGTCGCCGGACCGGGCGCCCGACAAGGCGGCGCCGTCCCCGATCAGGGCGATATCCCCGTTGGTGAGCTGGAACGCCTGCCCGTCATGCCGGTGGGCCGCATCCTGCATCAGCGAGCGCGCGATGCGCCCGTGATGCGGACGGAGCGCCGGCAGGCGGGAGAGGTGCAGCGCGAACAGGCCGCGGCCCCGCGGCGAGCGGAGCGCCCTCTCGAGCGCCGCCTCCAGCTGGCGTTCCACCGAATGTGACGGGGCGAGGCTCAAGAGGGACTCCCTGCGGAACATGGTTTCCGGCCAGCGACCCCGTTAGGCTGCGCCTGCATGGTTGATTTTCGGTTATCTCCCGGTTGGCTGCCGGCCGGCGTTCGCGTCTATGCGATCGGCGACGTGCATGGCTGCGCCGATCGGCTGCGGGTTCTGCACCGGGAGATCGCCGCGGATTTGGCGAGCCGGCCGGTGGCGGCGCCGGTGCTGGTGCACCTCGGCGATTATGTCGATCGCGGGCCGGACAGCGCGGCCGTGATCCGCCTGCTGGATGCGGGACCGCACCTGCCGGTCAGCCGGATCGTCAATCTCGCGGGCAATCATGAGGCGATGATGCGGGAAGCGCTGACCGGCGACCGGGAAGCGGCACGGCAATGGCTGTGCAATGGCGGAGACGCCTCGCTCGTCAGCTGGGGGATGGATCCGGACTCTCACCCGGCCGGCTGGGCGGCGCGCCTGCCGGCCCCCGATCGGGCGTTCCTCGCCCGGCTCACCCTCTGGCACCGGGAGGGAAGCTATTTCTTCGTCCATGCCGGCGTGCGGCCGGGCAAGCCGCTGGAGCGGCAGACGGAGGAGGACATGCTCTGGATACGCGAGCCATTCCTGTCGCACCGGGGCGCGCTCGGCGCGATCATCGTCCATGGCCACACGCCGGGCGCGCTGCCGGTGGTGCAGGAAAACCGGATCGGGATCGATACCGGCGCGGTGCTGGGCGGGATGCTGACCGCCGCCGTGCTGGAGGAGAATCGCCTCGGCTTCATCGTCTCTTAAGCCATGCTTGCAACTCCGGGCCGGCAAGGTTAGGCGCAGTCGCATGAACCAGATCAGGGGCGCATGAACCAGTTCAGGGGCGGCTCCGATGCCGGCACGCCGGTCGCCGACGAGCATGCCGAGCTCGCCGCGGCGATCCCCCGCCTCGGGCGGGCCAGCGTGCTCGTCGTGGGCGACGCGATGCTCGATCGCTATGTCTACGGCTCGGTCACCCGCATCAGCCAGGAAGCGCCGATCCCGATCATGACGGTGGAGCGCGAGGTCGCGATGCCGGGCGGCGCCGGCAACGTGGTCCGCAACCTCACCGCGATGGGGGCGGCCGTGGCCTTCGTCTCGGTGGTGGGCGACGACCAGGCGGGCTCCGACCTCACCGGGCTGATCGGCGGCCATGCCAATGTGGAACCCTGGCTGCTGGTGCAGGGCGGGAGGGAGACCACGGTCAAGACGCGCTACATCGCGCAGGGCCAGCAATTGCTGCGCGCCGATCGCGAGGTGACGGCGCAGATCCACCCGAAGCTCGCCGAGCGGATGCTGCGCATCACCCGGGACGCGATGGTCGCGACCTCGGCCACCGTCATCTCCGATTACGGCAAGGGGGTGATGACCGCCGAGGTGACGGCCGAGATCATCGCCGCGGCGCGGCAGTCGGGGCGGCCGGTGATCGTCGATCCGAAGGGCGGCGATTACGCGCGCTATGCCGGCGCCGACCTGATCAAGCCGAACCGGCGCGAGCTCGCCGAGGCGACCGGGCTCGACGTCTCCGACACCGCGGCGGTGGTGCGCGCCGCCGAGGCGCTCCGCGACCGGCATGGTTTCGCGACCGTGCTGGTGACCCGCGGCGAGGACGGGATGACCCTGCTCTCGGCCGAGGGCGTCCAGCATTTTCCGGCCGAGGCGGCGGAGGTGTTCGACGTGTCGGGCGCCGGCGACACGGTGGCGGCGACGCTCGCCGCCGGCATGGCGGCGGGCATCCGCCTGCCGATCGCGGTGCGGCTCGCCAACATCGCCGCGGGCGTCGTGGTCGGCAAGGTCGGCACCGCGGTCGCCCGTGAATCCGACCTCGTCGCGGCGATCTCGGCGAAAGGCGGGGCGCTCCGCAAGATCGTCACCCGCGAGGCGGCGGTCGAGCAGGCGGAGCGCTGGCGGCGGCGCGGCTGGCGGACCGGCTTCACCAATGGCTGCTTCGACCTGCTGCATCCGGGCCATGTGCATCTGCTCGAGCAGGCTCGCGCCGCCTGCGACCGGCTGATTGTCGGCATCAACTCGGATGCGAGCGTGCGCGGGCTGAAGGGGCCGGGGCGTCCGGTGCAGCCCGAGGCCGCGCGAGCGGCGGTGCTGGCGAGCCTCGCCGCCGTCGATCTCGTCTGCCTGTTCGACGAGCCGACGCCGGAGACGCTGATCTCCGCGATGCGCCCGGACTTGCTGGTGAAGGGCGCCGATTACACGCTCGAGACCGTGGTGGGCGCCGAGCTTATGCAGGGCTGGGGCGGCAAGGTGCTGCTGGCCGACCTGCTGCCCGGCCATTCCACCACGGCGACGGTCGCCCGGCTGCGGGGCTAAAGCATTTTCATCTTCGGTGGAGGCGGCGCCGGCCCTCGCCCCCACCCGGCCCTCCAACGGTCGTATCTTTCGTGGGAGGCCGGTGTGGGGGCGAGGGCCGGCGCCGACTTAACTGAAAATGCCTCTAGCTGTTGTTTTGGCGAGCCTCTTTATCCGCTCGAACGGATGACGCTCTAAGAGGCCGTTTGGAACACGCTCTGGCGGCCATCCGACGCGCTTTTCCTGTGCGCCGAGGATCGCGGCCCCAAGGCCGCTCCGCGCCGAGGTTCGAACAATCACGCCGCATGACTCAACCAGGCCATTTTTCCAAACAGGCTCTCAAAAGCCTGCTCGCCGGCGCGCCGAGGCGAGCCTCGTCCGGCCGGGACTGCGGCTAGCCGGGCATCGGCCCGTCCAGCTCGGTCGCCCTGCGGCAGGCCTCGCGCTCGGTGAGCCGCCCGACATAGGCGAGGAAGCCCGGGCGTTTCTCCACCATCCCAAACCGCATGCCGTAATCGAGATGGCTGGCGAGATAGAGATCGGCCATCGAGAAACCGCCCCCGGCCAGGTATTCGCCGGCCGATACCGCGCCCTCGACCGCGTCGAGGGTCGATTTCAGGCTGCCATACCCGGCCATCCGCTCCTTGCCCTCCGGCAGGGTGAAGCCGAGCGCCTGCATCGTGCCCGCCTGCTCGATTGGGCCCGCGGCGAAGAACAGCCAGCGGTAATAAGCCCCGCGCGCCGGATCGCCCGGGGGCGGCGCGAGCCCGGATTGCGGAAACGCGTCGGCGAGATAGGCGCAGATCGCCGCGGTCTCGCAGACCGGCATCCCGCGATGGATGATCGCCGGCACCTTGCCCAGCGGGTTGATCGCCAGATAGGCCGGGCTCTTCATCGGCGGCCCGTAATCCAGGATCTCGGTGCGGTAGGGCTGGCCGATCTCCTCGAGCGCCCAGCGCGCGATCCGGCTGCGCGACATCGGATTGTGATAGAAGACGATTTCTGCTTCGCTCATCAGCTTCCTCCCTTGGCAATGGTCAGGTGGACAGGCTCGGCACCGGGACGCAGCCCTGACGCCCGCCGGCGCGCTTGACCCCGCGCCTCCGGGCTTCGCATAACAGCGGAATGGATCGGATGCGCCAATCGCGGATTATCGGCCCGGCGGTCCGCTGACCGCCGGGATCTCCGCCACGCATGTCACCCGCACCGAGCACTCCGATGACCGAAAAACCCGCCACCCCCGACGCCGAGCGGCGCTACCGCGATACCGTATTCCTGCCCGCCACCCCGTTTCCGATGCGCGGCGACCTGCCGAAAAAGGAGCCGGCGATCCTCGCGCGCTGGGAGCGCATGGGGCTTTGGGACCGGCTGCGGGAGAGTGCTGCCGGCCGGCCGAGCTTCATCCTGCATGACGGGCCGCCCTACGCGAACGGGCATCTCCACATCGGCACCGCGCTCAACAAGATCCTGAAGGACGTCGTCAACCGCACGCGGCAGATGGCGGGGTACGACGCCAACTACATCCCGGGCTGGGATTGCCACGGGCTGCCGATCGAGTGGAAGATCGAGGAGGAATACCGCGCCGCCGGCCGCGACAAGGATGCGGTGCCGGTGCTCGCCTTCCGCGCCGAATGCCGGGCCTATGCGGAGAAATGGCTCGCCATCCAGCGCGACGAGTTCCGCCGCCTCGGCGTCGAGGGCGATTTCGCGCATCGCTACGCCACGATGGACCGGGATTCGGAGGCGGCGATCGCCGCCGAAATCGGCAAGTTCCTGCTGAACGGCGCGCTCTATCGCGGGCTGCGGCCGGTGATGTGGTCGCCGGTCGAGAAGACGGCGCTCGCCGAGGCCGAGATCGAGTATCACGACCACACCAGCGACACGATCTGGGTGCGCTTCCCGCTGATCGCCGGCCCGATCGCCGAGACGGGCGCGGCGATCGTGATCTGGACGACGACGCCCTGGAGCATGCCGGGGAACCGCGCGATCGCGGTCGGCGCGGAGATCGAATACGCGCTGCTGCGCGTCGATTCCGTGGCCGAGGCCGCGCGCGCGCGGCCCGGCGAGACGCTGCTCGTGGCGCTCAAGCTGCTGCCGGAATTCTGCGCCGCCGCCGGCATCGCCACGCATCACCTGCTGGAGACCCGCAGCGGCGCCGCGCTCGCCGGCAGCGTCTGCGCCAATCCGCTGCGCGGGCGCGGCTACGAGTACGACGTGCCGGTCTTCGCCGCCGATTTCGTCACCACCGACCAGGGCACCGGCTTCGTGCATGTCGCGCCCGGCCATGGCGAGGAGGATTTCGCGCTCGGCCGCGCGCAGGGGCTCGACGTGCCGGACACGGTGGGGCCGGACGGCACGTTCAACGCCTGGGTGCCGCTCTTCGCCGGCATCCACGTCTACAAGGCGACCGAGCCGGTGTGCCGCGCGCTCGACGAGGCCGGCAGCCTGCTGGCGCGCGGCAAGCTCGTGCATTCCTACCCGCATTCCTGGCGCTCCAAGGCGCCGCTGATCTACCGCGCCACGCCGCAATGGTTCATCCGCATGGACGGGCCGGAGCATATCCGCGACCGCGCGCTCGCGGCGATCGCGGCGAGCCGCTTCGTGCCGGATGCCGGGCGCAACCGGATCGGCAGCATGATCGCCTCGCGTCCCGATTGGTGCGTGAGCCGGCAGCGCGCCTGGGGCGTGCCGATCCCGGTCTTCGTCGAGCGCAGCACCGGCGAGGTGCTGCGCGACGCCGAGGTGCTCGCCCGGGTGGTCGCCGCCTTCCGCGAGGAGGGCGCCGATGCCTGGTACTCCTCGCCGCCCTCCCGCTTCCTCGGCCAGGCGCGCGACGCCGCGGCGTACGAGCAGGTGATGGACATCGTCGACGTGTGGTTCGAATCGGGGTCCACCCATGCCTTCGTGCTGGAGGCGCGCGGCCTGCCCTGGCCGGCCGATCTCTATCTCGAAGGGTCGGACCAGCATCGCGGCTGGTTCCATTCGAGCCTGCTGGAGGCCGTCGGCACGCGCGGGCGCGCACCGTTCGAGGCGGTGCTGACGCATGGCTTCGTGCTCGACGAGCACGGGCGGAAAATGTCGAAATCGCTCGGCAACGTCATCGCGCCGCAGCAGGTGACGCAGAAATACGGCGCCGACATCCTGCGCCTCTGGGTGATGTCCTCCGACACCAGCGAGGATCTGCGCATCGGCGACGAGATCCTGAAGCAGCAGGCCGAGCTCTACCGCCGGCTGCGCAACACGCTGCGCTGGCTGCTCGGCGCGCTCGACGGGTTCGACGAATCCGAGCGGGTCGCGCTCGACGCGATGCCCGAGTTGGAGCGCTGGGTGCTGCACCGCGTCCACGAGCTCGACGCGGTGCTCCGCCGCGCCGTCGAGAGCTATGACTGGACCGGCGTCTATCCGGCGATCCACGCCTTCTGCGCGGCCGATCTCTCCGCCTTCTATTTCGACGTGCGGAAGGACGCGCTCTACTGCGACCGGCCGGACAGCGCGCGGCGGCGCGCCTGCCGCACCGTGCTCGACCATCTGCATCGCTGCCTCTGCACCTGGCTCGCCCCGGTGCTCGCCTTCACCGCCGAGGAGGCGTGGTCCGCGCGGTTCGGTGAGGCCGGGAACGAGACGGGCAGCGTGCATCTGGAGCTGTTCCCGGCGATCCCGGACGAATGGCAGGACGAGGCGCTCGCCGCCCGCTGGACCGAGATCCGGGCGTTCCGTCAGGAGGGCACCGCCGCCCTGGAGGCGCTTCGGCAGGGAAAGCAGATCGGCGCCTCCCTGCAGGCAAGGGTGACGCTGGTCGATGGCAGGCGCGCGCTGCTGCCGGGGCCGGCCGATTGGGCCGAGCTGCTGATCGCCTCGCAGGTCGACTATGCGGAGGCGGAGAACGAGGTGCTGCGCGCCGAGGTCGCGGCGGGGTCGAAATGCGCCCGGTGCTGGCGGGTGCTGCCGGAAGTCGGGGCCGATGCCCGCCATCCCGCGCTCTGCCGGCGCTGCGTCGATGCGGTGGAGAGCGGGCTCGTTTGCCGGGCCGCCGCCGAATGAGGCGGCGCGGCCGTCTCGGCCTCGGCCTGTTCTGGCTGGTGCTGATCCTCGCCGCCGACCAGGCCAGCAAATGGTGGGTGCTGGACGGGCTCGACCTGCCGCACCAGGGCCGGGTCGAGGTGCTGCCCGTGCTCAACCTCACCATGGTCTGGAATGAGGGCGTCACCTTCGGGCTGCTGAACGGACTCGGCACCAACGGGCGGTTCGTGCTGGCCGGCATCGCGCTGGCCGTCGTGCTGGTGCTGATCCTCTGGCTGCGGCGGGCGGAGAGCGCGCTGGTGGGCGGCGCGCTCGGCGCGATCGCAGGCGGCGCGATCGGCAACATCATCGACCGGCTGCGCTACGGCGCGGTGGTGGATTTCATCCAGGCGCATATCGGCGCGCTGTCCTGGTACGTGTTCAACGTCGCGGATGCGGCGATCGTCTGCGGCGTGGCGGCGCTGGTGCTGGACGGGCTGCGGCCGCGGCGGCCGGACGCGCGCCTTGCGGACGGTTCGGCGGGGAGCTAATCAGCGAGCCGCCATGCCGCCATCCCCCCGAGTCCCTCAGATCCTCCTGCTCCGTCCGGCATTCCTGCGCCGCGCCGGCCTCGTTCTCGGGGCCGCCGCGCTGCTCGCCGGATGCAGCGGCGACGACATGGTCCGCACTTTCGGGCTGAGCCGCGACGCGCCGAACGAGTTCGTCGTCACCACGCAGGCGCCGCTCTCGATGCCGCCCGATTTCGCGCTCCGGCCACCGACGCCGGGCGCGCCGCGCCCCGGCACCCAGTCGGACAGCCGGCAGGCCGAGGCGGTGCTGGTACCGCAGACCGAGCTCGACACCTCGACTGCCGGGGTGAGCCCGGGCCAGGAGGCGCTGATCGCCGCCGCCGGGCCGACGCCGAGCTCCAATATCCGCGCCCAGGTGAATGCCGAGGCGGCGCGCGACCGGCCGGATCAGGGCTTCGTCGACCGGCTGATGTTCTGGAAAAGCGCGCCGCCCGCCGGCACGCTGGTCGATCCGCGCCGCGAGCAGCTCCGCTTGCAGCAGAACGCCGCCCTCGGCCAGAGCCAGGAAATCGGCCAGACCCCGATCATCCAGCGGCAATCGACCTCGCTGTTCGGCAACTTGTTCTAAAGAGCCTGTTGGGAAACGCGCCCTGGCGGCCATCCGACGCGCTTTTCCTGTGCGCCGAGGCTCGGAAGATCACGCCAGATGACTCACCAGACCATGTTTCGAAACAGGCTCTAAGCTAGAGCTGCGCAGGCCGGCGCGTGCTAGCATTCCGTGATGCTGTCCGAGTCGCGCCTCATCTCCGGCCGGCCGGCGATCCGGCTGCTGCCGGAAACCCTGGTCAACCGCATCGCCGCCGGCGAGGTGATCGAGCGCCCGGCCGCGGCGGTGAAGGAGCTGGTCGAGAACGCGCTCGACGCGGGCGCCACCCGCATCGCCGTCGCGCTGCACGGCGGCGGCATCGACCGCATCGAGGTGGTGGATGACGGGTGCGGCATGGCGCCCGACGAGCTCACCCTCGCGGTGCAGCGCCATGCCACCTCGAAGCTCGCCGACGACCAACTGGTGCGGATCGCCACGCTCGGCTTCCGCGGCGAGGCGCTGCCGGCGATCGGCGCCGCCGCCCGGCTGGCGATCACCGCGCGCCCGGCGGGGTCCGCCCATGCCTGGGCGATCCGGGTGGAGGGCGGGATCGTCTCGGACGTTGTACCCGCCGCCGGGGCGCCCGGCACGCGGATCGTCGTCTCCGACCTGTTCTACGCCACCCCGGCGCGCCGCAAATTCCTCAAGCAGCCGCGCACCGAGGCCGATCAGGCGGAGGCCGCGCTCCGCCGCCTCGCCCTGTCGGCCCCCAGCACCGCCTTCCGGCTCGAGATCGACGGGCAGTTGCGGCTCGACCTGCCGCCGCAAGACCGCCCGGCGCGTGTCGCCGCCCTGCTCGGACCGGAGGCCGCCGCCGCGCTGCTCGATGTCACCGCCGAGCGCGGGCCGCTCCGCCTCGCTGGCCATGCCTGCGCGCCCGGCATCCACCGGGTCACCGGCGCGGCGCAGGGGCTGGTGGTGAATGGCCGTCCGGTGGCCGACCCGGTGCTGCGGACCGCGGTGCGCGTCGCCTATCGCGACGTGCTGCCGGCCGGGCGGCATGCGGTGGTGGCGCTCTGGCTCGACCTGCCGCCCGAACTGCTTGACGTCAACGTGCATCCCACCAAGGCCGAGCTCCGCTTCCGCGACCCGGATGCGGTGCGCGGGCTGGTGATCGGCGGGTTGCGGCGGGCGCTCGGCGGCGGCGCCGGGCCGGTGCCGCCGCCGCCCCGGCGATGGCACGCCCCGCCGCTCGCCCCACCCCTCACCCTGGTCGGCGCGCCCGCCCCGCCGCCCAGCTCGCGGCCGCTCGGGCTCGCCGAGGCGCAGCTGCCGCTTTCCGCTGGTCCCTCCGCGCGACGGGTCGAACCGTCCGAGCCGCTGCCCGAGCAACCGCTCGGCGCACCGGTCGCGCAGGTGCTCGACACCTATGTGATCGCGGTCGCCGCCGACGGCTCGCTCATTCTGGTCGACCAGCATGCCGCGCATGAGCGCCTGACCCATGAGGCGATCCGCGCGCAGATGCTCGGCGGCACGGTCGGCCGGCAGGCGCTGCTGCTGCCGGCCGTGGTCGATCTCCCCGCCGCCGACGCCGCCCGCCTGCTCGCCCATGCGGCGGAGCTCGACCGGCTCGGGCTCGAGATCGAGGGGTTCGGACCCGGCGCGGTGCTGGTGCGGGCGCTCCCCGCCGCGCTCGGCACGCCCGATCCGGCGCCGCTGCTGCGTGACATCGCCGACGAGCTGGGCGAGCTCGCCGAGAGCATGGCGCTGGAGGCCAGGCTCGACGCGGTGATCGCCCGCCTCGCCTGCCATGGCAGCATCCGCGCCGGGCGTCGCCTCGGCGCCGCCGAGATGGATGCGCTGCTCCGCCAGATGGAGGCCACCCCGCGCGCCGCCACCTGCAGCCACGGCCGCCCGACCTTCCTCAAGCTGAGTCGCTCCGAAATCGAGCGGATGTTCGGCCGGCGCTAGAGCATTTTCACCTTCGGCGGAGTCGGCGCCGGCCCTCGCCCCCACCCGGCCCCCAGCGATAGTATACTTTCGTTGGGAAGCCAGGTGGCGGCGAGGGCCGGCGCCGACTTAACTGAAAATTGCTCTAAGAGCCTGTTTGGCGACAACAGGCTGCTTGGAAACGCGGTCTGGGCCGCCAGCTGGCGTGATTTTCCGAGCACCGGAGCGGAGCGGTCTTATTGGCCGTGAGCACCGAAGGAAAAGCGCGCCAGATGGCCGCCAGAGCGCGTTTCCAAACAGCCTCTCAGAGGCGGCGGATCGTCAACCGTGCTGCACCGTGCTGGCGTTCCGCCAGCGTCTCGCCCGGCAATTCGGGGGCTGGCGCATCCGCCGCGCTCTCGGCGACCAGCACCGTGCCGGGGCCGAGCCAGCCGGCGGCGGTCAACGCCGCGACGGCGCCCGGCAGCAGATCGGCCGCATAGGGCGGGTCGAGAAAGGCGAGGCGCACCTGCCGCCCCGCCGGCGGCCGCAGCGCGTCGGCCGCCAGCACCGTGGTCCGCGCCGCGCCGCAAGCGGCGATATTCGCCCGCAGCGCCGCCAGCGCCGCCCGGTCGCGCTCGATGAACACCGCCTCAGGGGCGCCACGCGACAGCGCCTCCAGCCCGAGCGCGCCCGAGCCGGCGAAGACGTCGAGCACCAGCGCCTCCTCGAGCAGCGCGGGACCGAACCAAGCGGCGTGCATCAGCATGTCGAACAGGGCCTGCCGGAGGCGGTCAGCGGTCGGGCGGGTCATCCCGCCGGCGGGCGCGGCCAGCCGGCGGCCGCGCCAGCCGCCGGCGATGATCCTCAGCACGGCATCAGCACGGCTTCAGGCGGCCGGGCGGGGTTCCGGCGCCGCTCATGCTTTCGGCAATTGCTCGCGCAACACCTTGGGCGGCACTTCCTCGACCTGGCCACGCGGCAGCAGCCCGAGCTGGAACGGGCCGTGCGCGATGCGGATCAGCCGCGTCACCCGCAGGCCCATATGCTCCATCACCCGGCGGATTTCCCGGTTGCGCCCCTCGCGCAGGCTCACCGTCAGCCAGGCATTGTCGCCCTTGCGGGAATCGAGCCCGGCCTCGATCTCGCCGTAGCGGATGCCAGCCACCGTCACGCCTTTGGCGAGCGCCGCCAGCGCGGGCGGATGGACCGCGCCGAACACCCGCACCCGGTACCGGCGGATCCAGCCATGCGCGGGCAGTTCGAGCCGCCGCGCCAGGCCGCCATCATTGGTCAGCAGCAGCAAGCCCTCGCTGGAAAGATCGAGCCGGCCGACGCTGATCACCCGCGGCAGCGTGTCGGGCAGGGCCGAGAACACCGTGCGCCGCCCCTCCGGGTCGCGATGCGTGGTCATCAGCCCGGCCGGCTTGTGGTAGCGCCAGAGCCGCGCCCGGCCGGGCGCCTCGATCACCGCGTGGTCGAGCTGCACGATATCGCCCGGCTGCACGAAGCTCGCCGGATGCGTCACCAGCACGCCGTTCAGCCGAAGCCGCCCGTCGGCGATCATCCGCTCGGCGTCCCGCCGGCTCGCCGCCCCGGCGCGGGCCAGCCATTTCGCGATGCGCTCGCCGCGTGGCTTGGTCCCGCCCCCCGCCTCGTGGCTCGCCTCCCCGTCGCCCTGGGCCTCGTCGCTCATGGCCTCACGCTCATGCTGATCGCTCAACGCCGGGAGGCCGCGATCAGCGCGTCAAAAATGCGCCGGTCGCCCGGATCAACCAGGAATTCCGGGTGCCATTGCACGCCGAGGCAGAATTTGCGGCCCTTTGCCTCGATGCCCTCGATCACCCCGTCCGGCGCGGTGGCGTTCACCACCGCGCTCGCGCCCGGCTCACGCACCGCCTGATGGTGGGAGGAGTTCACCGCCATCGTGGCGCCGCCGACGATCCGGTGCAGCAGGGTGCCCTCCCGCACCGCGACCGGATGGCCGGGCTCGTCGCGCGGGTTCGGCTGCTCATGCGCCAGCGCATCGGCGATGCTGTCCGGGATGTGCTGGATCAGGCTCCCGCCGAGCGCGACCGCCAGCAATTGCTCGCCGCCGCAAATGCCGAGCACCGGCATGTCGCGCGCCAGCGCCCCCTGGGTGAGCGCGAGCTCGGCCGCCGTCCGTCCCGCCTTCAGAGTGACCGTTTCGTGCCGCCCCGCCTCGCCATAAAGCGCCGGATCGACGTCGAACGCGCCGCCGGTCACCACCAGCGCATCCAGCCGGTCGAGCCAGGCGTCGGCGAGCGTCGCCGCATGCGGCAGCGCCACCGGCAGGCCGCCGGCGGCGGCGATCGCCTCGGCATAGTTCCGCCGCAGCGCATACCATGGGAATTTGGAATAGCCGCCAGGCGCCTCGGCATCGAGAGTGACACCGATCAAAGGAGGCCGCGCGCTCATCTCCGCGTGCTAGCGCGGGCGGGGGAGGAACACCAGCAATGTCGGAACGGCGAGGATGGAACGGGCGATGATGGAACGCGCGCTCGAGGCGGCGCGGCAGGCGGCGGAACGCGGCGAGGTGCCGGTGGGCGCGGTGGTGCTCGATCCGTCCGGCCGCGTGCTCGCCACCGCGGGCAACGAGACCGAGGCGACGCATGACGCCGCCGCCCATGCCGAGCTGCTGGCGATGCGCCGCGCCGCCGCGCGCCTCGGCACGCCCCGCCTCGCCGGCTGCACCTTGGCCGTCACCCTCGAGCCCTGCGCGATGTGCGCCGGGGCGGCCAGCCTGTATCGCATCGCCCGGCTGGTGTTCGGCGCCTACGACCCGAAGGGCGGCGGCGTCGAGCATGGCGCGCGCGTCTTCGCCGCGACGAACTGCCTGCACCGGCCCGAGGTGATCGGCGGCATGCGGGAGACCGAGGCGGCGGCGCTGCTGCGCGATTTCTTCACCGCCCTCCGAGCTGGTTGAGCGAAGTGGAGACTTCCAAACAGGCTCTCAGGAGGCCTGCGCGGTGTCCGCCGCCAGGGCCCGCGCGGCGATGTCGGACCGGTAGAACCCGCCCGGGAAATCGATCGCCCGCACCCCGGCAAAGGCCCGCTCGCGCGCCGCCGCGATCGAGGCGCCGCGCCCCACCACCGTCAGCACCCGCCCCCCGGCGGCGACCAGGCCGCCGGCCTCGCGCGCCGTGCCGCCATGGAACACCAGCACGTCGGGCAGGATCGCCGCGCGGTCGACGCCGTGGACCGGCGCCCCGCGCGAAACCGCGCCGGGATAGCCGGTGCTGGCGAGCACCACGCCGACCGCCGCCTCCGGGCGCAGCCGGAGGTCGAAATCGCCGAGCTCCCCGTCGCAGGCGGCGAGCAGCGCCGGCAGCAGGTCCGATTGCAGGCGCGGCATCAGCACCTGGCATTCCGGGTCGCCGAACCGCGCGTTGAACTCGATCAGCCGCGGGCCGGCCGGGTCCAGCATCACCCCGGCATAGAGAAAGCCGCGGAACGGCGTGCCCCGGCGGGCGAGCTCGGCGAGCGCCGGGCGGATCATCGCGTCCATGATCGCCGGGCCGAGCGCGGGCGGATGGCCGCCGGGCGGGGAGACCGCGCCCATGCCGCCGGTATTCGGCCCGGTATCGCCCTCGCCGGCCCGCTTGTGGTCCTGCGCCGCGCCGAGGAACACCGCGTCCTGGCCGTCGCACAGCGCGAAGACGGAGAGCTCCTCGCCGGCGAGACACTCCTCCAGCACCACCGTCCGCCCCGCATCCCCGAGCGCGCCCCGCTCCATGAACAGGGAGATCGCCGCCTCCGCCTCCGCCTCGCTCGCGGCGACCACCACGCCCTTGCCGCCGGCGAGCCCGTCCGCCTTGACCACGATCGGCGCGCCGCGGCGGCGGACGAATTCGCGCGCCCCCGCCGGCTCGTCGAACGCCTCCCAGCGCGCGGTCGCGATCCCGGCGGCATCGCACAATTCCTTGGTGAAGCTCTTGCTGCCTTCCAGACGGGCGGCGGCGGCGCTCGGCCCGCAGCAGCGTAGGCCGGCGGCGGCGAGCGCATCGGCGAGGCCGGCGACCAGCGGCGCCTCCGGCCCCGGCAGCACCAGGTCGATCTTCTGGTCACGCGCGAAATCGACCAGCCGGGGAATGTCGAGCGCGTCGATCGGCACGTTCTCGCCGAGCTCGGCGGTGCCGGGATTGCCCGGCGCGATCCAGAGCCGGGTGAGCAGCGGGCTCGCCGCCAATGCCCAGGCGAGCGCGTGCTCCCGTCCGCCCGAGCCCACCAGCAGAACCCGCATCGCGCTCTCCGTTCTTCAACCGGCGGCGGCTCTAGCATAGGCTCGGCGGATGACCGAACCCGCCGAATTCCCGACGACCGGCGCCGCGCCCGCCGCGAGCGTCAGCGGCAACGTGCCCGAATACACCGTCTCCGAGATCTCGGGCGCGGTGAAGCGCACGCTCGAGGGCGCGTTCGGCCGGGTGCGGGTGCGCGGAGAAATCAGCGAATTCAAGCGCTACCCGTCCGGCCACATGTATTTCTCGCTGAAGGACGAAGGCGGCAAGATCGCCGGCGTGGTGTGGAAGAGCGCCGTCTCCCGGCTGGGCCTGGCGCCCGAGAACGGGGTGGAGGTGATCGCCACCGGGCGCATCTCCGCCTATGGCGAGCGCTCCTCCTACCAGCTCGTGGTCGAGCGGATGGAATTCGCCGGCGCCGGGGCGATGCTGGCGCGCATCGAGATGCTGAAGCAGCGCCTCGCCGCCGAGGGGTTGTTCGACGCCGAACGCAAGCGGCCGATCCCGCTCCTGCCCCGGCTGATCGGCCTCGTCACCTCGCCGCAAGGGGCGGTGCTGCAGGATATCCGCACCACCATCGCCCGCCGCTTCCCGCGCGACATGCTGCTCTGGCCGGTGCCGGTGCAGGGCGAGGGCGCGGCGGCGCGCGTCGCCGCCGCGATCGCCGGGTTCGACGCGCTCGCACCGGGCGGCGCGCTCGGCCGGCCGGATCTGCTGATCGTCGCGCGCGGCGGCGGCAGCCTGGAAGACCTGATGGCCTTCAACGAGGAAATCGTGCTGCGCGCCGTCGCCGCCTGCGGCATCCCGGTGATCTCGGCGGTCGGCCACGAGACGGACACCACGCTGATCGACTTCGTCTCCGACCGCCGCGCGCCGACCCCGACCGCGGCGGCCGAGATGGCGGTGCCGGTCCGCGCCGATCTCGTCGCCGACCTCGCCCATAAGGGGGCGCGGCTGGTCGGCGGGCTGCACCGAATGGCACAGGAACGCCGCCTCGGCCTCGCGCACGCCGTCCACGCGCTGCCCGATTTGCCCGCTCTGCTCGGCCAGGCCCGCCAGCGCCTCGACGATCGCGGCGCCCGCCTGGTGCTCGCCCTCCCGGTTCTGGTCGCCGCCCGGCGGAGCACGCTGCTGCGCGCCGAGCGCGGCATCCCGGACCTGCCCGCGCTGCTCGACGCCGCGCGCCACCGCCTCTCCGACCGCACGATCCGCCTGCTGCTCGCGCTGCCCAACCTGCTCGCCGCGCGGCGAGCAGCCCTGCTCCGGCAAGGCGCCCTGCCGCCCCCCGCCCGCGGCATCGAGCAGCGCCGCGCCGCCCTCGCCCTGCACGCCTCCGGCCTCGCCGCCGCGTTCCGCCACGCGGTGCAGCACCGCCACGGGCAGGCCGCCGGCGTGCTGCCGCGCCTCTCGCCGACCCCGATCCGCGCCAAGCTGCGCGAAAGCGCCGCCCGCCTCGCCGGGCTCTCCGGCCGGCTCGACGCGCTCTCGCCGGACGCCGTCCTCGCCCGCGGCTACACGCTGCTGCTCGACCGCGCCGGCCACGCCGTCACCCACGCCGCCGACATGGCCGCCGCCGTCCGCTACCGGCTCCGCTTCACCGACGGCGAGCGCGAGATCGCCGCCACGGGGCGCAGCCGCGCCACCACGCAGCAGGGGAGGCTGGAATTGTGACCGAGATCGACGACAGAACCCGCGCGCTCGCCGCCCTGGTGTTCAACGCGGCCCGCGGCGGCGACGCCGGCGCGCTGCGCGACATGCTGCGCCAGTCGCTGCCGCCCAACCTGCGCAACGAACGCGGCGACACGCTGCTGATGCTCGCCTGCTACCACGGCCACGCCGAAGCGGCGCGCCTGCTGCTCGAAGCCGGCGCCGACGCCAACATCGCCAACGACCGCGGCCAGCTCCCCCTCGCCGGCGCCGCCTTCAAGGGCGAGGACGCCATCGTCCGCCTCCTGCTCGACCACAACGCCGAGATCGACGGGCACGGCCCGGACGGCCGGACCGCCCTGATGGTCGCCGCCATGTTCGACCGCACAGACATGGTCGCCCTGCTGCTGGAACGCGGCGCCTCCCCCACCGCGCGCGACGCCGCCGGCAACACCGCGCACGACGCGGCCGTCGCGATGGGGGCGGCCCGGACGGCGGCGATGCTTGGGTAACGGTTCATTGAAGGCCAGGGGCAGCGCCCCTGGCCTTCCTATGCTTGTACCCGCTCCACCTTCCCAACCAGCACGACGTAAGAAAACGCCGCGAGGATGGCGAAGCCGGCGACCATCAGCAGGGCGGGCGAGAAATCCGTGCCGGTCACCATGTAGCCGATCAGCGGCGGGATGGTGATGCTGGAGAGGCCGCCGAACAGGTTGAACACGCCGCCGGTCAGCCCGATCAGCCGTTCCGGCGCGAGGGCGGAGACGAAGGACCAGGTGATCGAGGCGAGGCCGTTGGCGAAGAAGGCGAGGGTGAGGAACAGGATCACGAGGCCCGGCTTGTCGGTGTAGGTCGCGCCGACGATCACCGTCGAGAGCAGCAGCCCGACGATCACCGGCGTCTTGCGGGCGAGTGCGAGCGATCCGCCGCGGCGGAGCAGAAGATCGGAGAAGAAGCCCGAGCAGAGCACGCCCGCGAAGGCCGCGAGGAAGGGCAGCATCGCGTAGAAGCCGGCGCTGATATAGGTGAAGTGGCGGTAGCGGACGAGGTAGATCGGAAACCAGGTCAGGAAGAAGTTCTGCGTCGCCGTCATGCCGTACTGGCCGATGAAGATGCCCCAGAGTTTGCGGCGCGACAGCACGATGCCGAGATCGCGCCAGGAGAATCCCGGCCGCCCGACCTGCCGGCTCTGGATGCGCGTGCTGAGATCGGGGATGCCGCCGCCTTCCTCGATCAACCGGATCTCGGCCGCGTTGGCGCGGCGGAACTGCCGCGGATCGCGATACATGATGAGCCAGAAAAGAAAGATGACGATGCCGAGCACGCCGGTCAGCACGAACACCGCACGCCATCCATAGGCCACCGCGATCGCGGTCAGCACCGGCGCGAGAAAGCCGATGCCGACGAATTGCGCGGCCGTGTAGATGCCGATGGTGCTGGCGCGCTCGCGTTCCGGAAACCAGGTGGTGACGATGCGATTGTTCATGATGTAGGTGGGTGATTCGCAGACGCCGACGGCGAGCCGCAGCACCACGACGCTCATGAGGCCGCCGGAGAATCCCATCCCGAGCGTCGCCACCGACCACAGCGCGATCGCCGAGGGGTAAAGGATGCGCGGATGGATGCGGTCCGCGAGCAATCCGCCCGGCACCTGCATCGCCGTGTAGGTCCAGCCGAAGGCGGAGAACAGCCAGCCCATCGTGACCGCGCTGATGCCGAGCTCGCGCGTCAGCGCGGGGGCCGCGATCGAGAGATTGGTGCGGTCGAGATAATTGACGACGCCGGTTGCGAAGAGCAGAGCGACGATCAGGTACCGGCCCCGTGTGGGCACCATCGTTTGCAGCACGTGTCCCCCTACCAGTTCGTGTAGGAGCCGTCCCGCCGGCGCAGATGCGGGGGCTCGGAAAAGCGGAAATGCTGCGAACGCGCGCGTGCCTCGTCCACTTCGATGCCGAGGCCGGGCGTGTCGGGCACCGGGTAGCACGCGCCTTCCAGCATCGGGCGCACCGGGAACAGCGCCGGGTCGTCATGCGCGAGCGCGTTCTCCGCCGGCGAGGCGCGGCATTCGAGCCAGGAGAAATTCGGCACCGCGGCGCAGAGATGGATCGTCGCCGCGGTGCAGATCGGCCCGAGCGGGTTGTGCGGCATCAGATCGACGTAATGCGCCTCGCTCCATCCCGCGACCTTCATCGCCTCGGTGAAGCCGCCGACATTGCAGATGTCGATGCGGTTGAACTGGTGCAGCCCGCGTTCGATGAACGGCAGGAACTGCCATTTCGACGAAAACTCCTCGCCGATCGCGAGCGGGATGTCGGTCATGCTGCGGAGCGATTCGTAGGCTTCCGGCGATTCGTCGCGGATCGGCTCCTCGAGGAAGTCGAGCGTGCCGGGCGGCAGCTTCTGGCAGAACGAGGCCGCCTCGGCGACGCTCAGCCGGTGGTGGTAGTCGATGCCGAGCGTCGCCGCATGCCCGACCGCCTCGCGCGCGCGGATCAGCCACGGGACGGTCTCGGCGATCGAGGCGCGCGGCTCGAACTGCTCGGTGTTGCGCTGGCCGGCGCCCATGAAGCGGATGCAGTCCCAGCCACGCTCCATCAGCATCTGCGCCTGCTCGACCATCTGCGCGCCGGGCGCCGCCCCGGTGGTCGCGAAAGTCGGGATGCGGTCGCGATGCTTGCCGCCGAGCAGCTGATACACCGGCACGCCGAGCGCGCGGCCCTTGATGTCATGGAGCGCGATGTCGATCGCGGAGATCGCCGCGGTCAGCACGCGGCCGCCCTCGAAATACTGGCTGCGGTACATTTCCTGCCACAGCGCGCCGGCGCGCATCGGGTCGCGGCCGACGACGAATTCGCGGAAATGCTCGATCGCGCCGGCGACCGCGCGCTCGCGGCCGGAGAGGCCGGATTCGCCCCAGCCATGCACGCCCTCGTCGGTCTCGACCTTGACGATGAGCTGGTTGCGCACGCCGACCCAGACGATCAGCGGATGAATGGCGGTGATTTTCAAGTGACGCCCCCGGCTGTTGCGGCCGAGCATCCACGCGGCGCGGCGATAAATCAACCGGCGTAGAAACAAACTCGATTGCATCCAGCCCGGCGGCGCGGTTCAACTTGGCCTCATGCGCACCCTTCTCCTCGTGCTCGCCTGCCTCGCCCCGCTCGCCCCAGCCGCCGCGCGGTCGCTCAAGATCGTCACCTGGAACCTCAACTGGCTGACGCTGCGTCCGCAGGGCGATCCGATCCTGCCCGAGGACGTGCATGTCCGCGCGCCAGGCGATTTCGCGCGGTTGCGGCAATATGCCGATTTCCTCAACCCCGATGTCGCGGCGATCGAGGAGGTGGACGGGCCGGAGGCGGCGGCGCGGGTGTTCTCGCCCGAGCGCTATGCGGTGCACATGACGCATGACCGCGCGGTGCAGCGCGTCGGGATCGCGATCCGGCGCGGCATCGATTTCACCGCCAATCCGGACGTGACCGGGCTCGACCTCGATCCGGATGCGAAATTCCCGCTGCGGAGCGGCGCCGATGTCACGCTCGATCTGCCGGGCGGCCCGTTGCGGGTGCTTGCCGTGCATCTGAAGAGCGGCTGCTGGGAACGCTCGCTGGCCACGCATCTGCGCGCCTGCGCGGATCTGCGCGAGCAGCTTCCGCCGCTCGAGGCCTGGGTGGCGGCGCGCCAGGCGGAGGGCGTGGCGTTCCTGGTGCTCGGCGATTTCAACCGCCATCTGTTCAGCGGCGAATCGACCGCGACCGATCCGTTCTTCGCCGCGCTCGAGCAGAGCGCGCCGTTGACCGCGGCCAATCCCGGCGTGGCGAGCACGTGCTGGGGGGAGAAGCGCGGGTTCATCGACCACATCCTGGCCGGCGGCCCGGCGCGCGGCTGGATCGATCCGGCGAGTTTCTCCACCCTGCTCTATGCGGAGACCGATCCCGCATGGAAGGATCGGCTTTCCGATCATTGTCCGGTATCCGTGATGCTGAACGCTCCCGGCTGACCGCCGTTGAGGGCGGACAGCACCAGGCGGACAGCACCAGGGAGACTGCCGTATGGCTTACACCACGAGCGCGGCCACGATTGCCGGACGCGCCCATGCGCGGAGCGAGGATGGCGTCGGCGGGCTCGGCGTCGCGTGAGCCGCACGATCCTGATCACCGGCGCCAGCGCCGGGTTCGGCGCGGCGATGGCGCGTCGCTTCGTGGCCGACGGGCACCGGGTGATCGGCGCGGCGCGGCGGGCCGACAAGCTCGACGCGCTGGCAGGCGACCTTGGCGGCGCGTTCCGGGGCTTTCCGCTCGACGTGACCGATGCCAGGGCCACCGCCGCCCTGCCCGGCAGCCTGCCGGATGGCTGGCGGGAGGTCGACGTGCTCGTCAACAATGCCGGCCTCGCGCTCGGCCTCGACCCGGCCTTCAAGGCGAAGCTCGATGATTGGGACAGGATGATGCAGGTGAACGTGGTCGCCCTCGCCCACCTCACCCATGCTCTGCTGCCCGGCATGGTCGCGCGCAACACCGGGCATATCGTCAATCTCGGCAGCACCGCGGGCGAATACCCCTATCCGGGCGGGCATATCTACGGCGCCAGCAAGGCGTTCGTGCGCCAGTTCAGCCTGGCGCTCCGCTCCGATCTCGCCGGCACCGGCGTGCGGGTGACCGATCTCGAGCCCGGGCTGGTCGGCGGCAGCGAGTTCAGCCTGGTGCGGTTCGGCGGCGACGCGGAGAAGGCCAAAGCGATCTATCAGGGCGTGCATCCGCTCACCCCCGAGGACATCGCCGAGGCCGCCTCCTGGGTCGTCTCGCTGCCGGCGCATGTCAACATCAACCGCCTCGAGATGATGCCGACCGCGCAAGCCCCGGGGCCGCTGATCGTCAAGCGGGATGGCTGACCGGGAGGGCACCGGGCGCATGAAGCCCGGAGATGACGACTGGCGGACCGCCCTGCTCGACCGCTACCGCGTGACCTCGGGCGCGCATTTCCGCCTCGCCGATCACGATCCCGGCGACCGCGCGCGCGACCTGGTGGACAAGCGCGGCAGCGAGGCGCTGCTCGCCGCGGGCGTCGCCCGGCTCGGCAGCCTGCACGACCGGCTGTCCGCGCAGGATCGCTGGGCGGTGCTCTGCGTGCTGCAGGCGATGGACGCGGCGGGCAAGGACGGCACGATTTCCCACGTGCTGACCGGGGTGAACCCGCAGGGCATCCGCATCCGCTCCTTCAAGGCGCCCGGGCCCGAGGATCTCGCGCATGATTTCCTCTGGCGCATCCACGCCGCGCTGCCGCCGCGCGGGAGCATCGGCATCCTCAACCGCAGCCATTACGAGGAGGTGCTCGTCGTCCGCGTGCATCCCGAGATCCTCGCGGCGCAGCATCTGCCCGCCGCGTGCCGGTCGGACAGGTTGTGGGAGGAGAGACTGCACGACATCGCGGCCTTCGAGAGCTATCTCGCGCGCCAGGGCACGGCGATCGTCAAATTCTTCCTCAACGTCTCGCCCGAGGAGCAGCGCCAGCGCCTGCTCGCCCGGCTGGACGATCCGGCCAAGCTGTGGAAATTCGCCGCCAACGACATCAAGGAGCGCGCCTACTGGCAGGATTACCGGGATGCCTACCAGCAAGCGATCGCCGCCACCGCCAGGCCCGAGGCGCCCTGGTTCGTGGTGCCGGCGGACCATAAATGGTTCGCCCATCTGGTGGTGGTGGAAGCGCTGATCGAGGCGATCGAGGGGCTCGACCTCAAGCTCCCCGACCCCGATCCCGCCCGGCAGCGCGAATTCGACGAGGCGCGCCGCCAGCTCGAGGCGGAGTCTTGAGAGTGCCTTTCAAACCTGGCGCCGAAATCCCGCGCCGGGAGTTGATCTGGCCGGGCGCTTCTTGCACGGTCCGCATCCCACCCGATCCGAGGCCGGCATGACCCGCTTACCCCTGTTTCTGCTGGTGCCGCTTGCCCTGGCCGGCTGCGCTTCTCCCGCCCCGGCCCCCATGGTCCTCGACACCACGCAGATGCATTACGACTACCTGACCAGGCTCCGCCTCAACGTCGCCTCGATCGAGATCTCGGACCAGGCGCCGATCGGCGCAACGGGCGACGTCGCCCCGCTCGCCCCCGAGCCGCCCAGCGCCGCGCTCCGGCAGATGGCGCAGGACCGGCTCGCCGCCGCCGGCAATACCGGACGGGCGGTGTTCGTGATCGAGAACGCCTCCATCATTCGCGGACCGGATAACAGCCTGACCGGCTCGCTCGCCGTCCGCCTCGACATCTATGCCGGCAGCGGCACGCCCACCGCCTATGCCGAGGCCCGCGTCTCGCGCATCACCTCGCAGGACGACACCCCGCTCCGCGTCACCCTCGACGCGATGACCCGCAAGATGCTCGACGACATGAATGTCGAGTTCGAATACCAGATCCGCCACTCGCTCAACGAGTGGCTGCAGCCGACCACCCCGACCTCCACCCCGGCCGCCGTGCAATCGGCCCCGCTGCCGCCGCCGTGATCCGAGAGCCGGTCCGGGAAACGCCTCGGCGAGACTGCGCAATTCGGGCCGTCGCGGGTGGTGGGGCCAGGCTCGAAATGCAGGCCGGCCGGGGCGAGTTGCAGGGCTGCAACTCCGGTTCCACATCCCGGGCGACGATATGGCGAATGCCGCGAACCTCCCCGCCGGCGCGGAGGCGCGCTTCGCGCCCGCACGGCGGCGCCGAGCCTGAGATTAGTGGCCGCTGCCGCGTTCCGTCGAAGCGGGTGCGCCGGTTGTCCCGGGTCAGCCCGCCTTCCTGGTCTCCGCCAAATGCGGGAGCTTCCAGTCGGGCCGCGGGAAGTGGCAGGTATAGCCGTTCGGGTAGCGCTCGAGATAATTCTGGTGCTCGGGCTCGGCTTCCCAGAAATCGCCCACCGGCTTCACCTCGGTGACCACCTTGCCCGGCCAGAGGCCCGAGGCGTCCACATCGGCGATCGTCTCCTCCGCCACGCGCCGCTGCGCCTCGCTGGTGGGGAAGATCGCCGAGCGATAGGAGGGGCCGCGATCATTGCCCTGGCGGTTCGGCGTCGAGGGGTCGTGGATCTGGAAGAAGAATTCCAGCAGGTCGCGATACGCGATCTGGCTGGGATCGAAGATGATCTCGATCGCCTCGGCATGGTCGCCATGATTGCGGTAGGTGGCGTTCGGGGTGTCGCCGCCGCTGTAGCCGACGCGGGTGGAGATGACGCCCCGCCGCCGGCGCACGAGGTCCTGCATCCCCCAGAAACAGCCGCCGGCGAGAACCGCCCGCTCAGTGGTGGTGGTCATCCGCTCACTCCTTTTTGCAAAGTCTTCGACCATAGCTTTGCGGGCGCCCCCCGGTTGCCAAGGAGCGATCGGAGAATTTCGATGCTGTCCGGCCGCCTCGAGAGGCGCGTGGGCTCATCGCCCGGCCGGCGCAGGCGGGATCGCCATATCCGCCCGCTTCATCGATCCGGCGGGGCGCGCCTTGCGGGCTGCCCCGTGGGACGCGGCCGAAACTTCAGAGGGCCTTGACCGCCGCGAGGACCTCGGCGGCGTGACCCGGCACTTTCACATTCGGCCAGATCTTGCTGATCTTGCCGTTCTTGTCGACGAGCAGGGTGCGGCGGTCGACACCCATGTATTTCTTGCCGTACATGCTCTTCTCGACCCAGGCGCCGTAGGCGGCGGTCACCTTGGTGTCCTCGTCGGAGGCGAGCGGGAAGGTCAGGTTATATTTGGCGGCGAATTTCTCGATCGGCTTCATCTTGTCCTTCGAGACGCCGATCACCTCGATGCCGACATGGCCGAGCTGCGGCAGCGCTTCCTGGAATGCGCAGGCCTCCTTGGTGCAGCCTGGCGTGTCGGCCTTTGGGTAGAAATAGAGCACGAAGGGCTTGCCGCGCAGCCCGGCGAGGCTGACCGTCCTGCCGTTGCTGGCGGGCAGGGTGAAATCCGGGGCCGGATCGCCTTCCCCGAGGCTAATGGTATCGCTCATGATTTCGTCTCCGTGGGATCGCCGATCTGGCGGCGGAAAATTTCGCGCACATCCCGTGCCAGGGCGGCGAGCGTCGCATGCAGCGCGGCGAGGTCAACCCCGTCGCTGCCCGCCGCGCGCAGCAGCATCTCGACCGCGGCCGGCGGCGGGTCGCCCGCCATGCCGCGGCCGAGGATCAGGCGGAGCAGCGCCAGCACGCCGCGCCAGACGCGGTCGGCGCGGATCAGGAGGGTCGCGTCGGGGGCGGGCAGCAGGCCCGCGGCGGCGAGGCGCTCGACGGCGAGGCGCGTGGTCGGGTGCAGCACGCCGGGATGCGAGCCGGCCTGCACGAGCTGCAGGGTCTGGGCGATGAACTCGACCTCCATCAGGCCGCCCGGCAGCAATTTCACGTCCCAGGGTCCGGCGGGCGGCAGGTCGCGGGCGAGCCGCGCGCGCATCGCGGCGGCATCGGCGCGCAGGCGGTCGGGATCGGCGCCCCGGCGCAGCGCGGCGGCGATCGCGGCGGCGGCGCGGCGGCCGAGCGCCGGCGGCCCGGCGACGACGCGCGCCCGGGTGAGCGCCATGCGCTCCCAGGTCCAGGCATCCTCCGCGTGGTAGCGGCGGAAGCCGGCGAGCGAGACCGCCACCGGCCCCTTATTGCCCGATGGGCGGAGCCGCATGTCGACCGCATAGAGCGGGCCGTCGAGGCCGGGCGCGGTCAACGCGGCGACGAAGGCATGCGCGGCGCGGATATAGTATTGGCTCACCGGCATCCGCCGCGCCCCGTCGCTCTCCGTCACCGCCTCGGGATGGTCGTAGACGAGCATCAGGTCGAGATCGGAGCCGGCGATCATCTCGCGCCCGCCCGCCTTGCCGAGCGCCACGATGGCGAGGCCGCCGCCCGCGATGGTGCCGTTGCGGGCGGCGAATTCCGCCATCACCCGCGGCAGCAGCGCCGCCATCGCGGCATCGGCGAGGGCGGTGCGGGCGGCGCCCGCCGCGTCGATGTCGAGCCGGCCTTCCAGCACCGCGACATCGAGCCGGAATTCCTCCCCGCGCACGCTGCGGCGGATGATCTCGACCGCCTCGCCCACCTCCGCCGCGTCGGCGAGCTGCGCCTCCAAGGTGCGGAGCGGGTTCGGATCGGCCTCGCGCGGCGAGAGCAGACCCTCGAGCGCGCTCGGGACGGTCGCCAGATGCTCGGCGAGGGAGGGGGCGGCGCCGAGCACCGCGGCGACCCGGTCCAGCAGGGCCGGATTGCGGCGGAACAGCGAGAGCAGCTGCACGCCGGCGGGCAGCCGGCCGAGAAAGCTCTCCAGGCGGGCGAAGGCCTGGTCCGGCTGGCGTTGCCGCCCGATCGCGGCGAGCAGCAGCGGCAGCATCTCGTCCATCAGCGCCCGCGCGCGCTCCGACCGCACCGCGCGGACGCGGCCGGCCCGCCAGCCGCGCACCGCGGCCAGGATGCGCTCCGGCTCGCGGAAGCCAAGCCCGATCAGGGCGGCGCGCGTCGCCTCCGGCATGTCGCCCGCGCCGGTGAAATCGAGCGCCATGACCGCGTCGGGCCGGTCGGGCGCGAATTCGAACAGCTGGGCGTAGCGCGCCCGCACCCGGTCGAGCTGGCGGAGCAGGGAGCGGGCGAGGCTCTCGGCATCCGCCTCGCCCATGAAGATCGCGAAGCGCTCCAGCGCCTCGGACTGCGGCGGCAGGACGTGGGTCTGCCGATCGGCCACCATCTGCAGCCGGTGCTCGACCCGGCGGAGATACCGGTAGGCGGTGGCGAGCTCGGCGGCGGCGCGCGGCGGCAGGTGGCCGGCGCGCGCAAGCAGGCGGAGCGCCGACAGGGTGCGGGGCTCGCGCAGCGCCGGGTCGCGGCCGCCCCAAACGAGCTCGAGCGTCTGGGTCAGGAACTCGATCTCGCGAATGCCGCCGCGGCCGAGCTTGACGTTGAGCCCGGCGATGCGCGCGGCCAGGCCGGCGGCCTCCGCCGGCGGGCGCTGCCGCGCGTCGATCCGGCGCTTCATCGCGTGGATCTCGCCGATCGCCGCGAAATCGAGATGGCGGCGCCAGATGAAGGGACGGATCGCGGCGAGGAACTGCGCGCCGAGCGCGCGGTCGCCGGCCACCGGGCGCGCCTTGATCATCGCCGCGCGCTCCCAGTTCTGCCCCATGCTCTCGTAATAGGCGAGCGCCGCCGGCAGGGCGATCACCGGCGGGGTCGCCGCCGGATCGGGACGCAGGCGCAGATCGGTGCGAAACACGTAGCCATCCCCATCACGTGTTTCCATCAGCGAAACCAAATCCCTGGCGAGGCGTGTGAACAACGCCCCTGCCGCGTCGCCGTGATAGGGATGGAACTCCGGGTCGTGGAACAGAACGAGGTCGATATCGCTGGAATAATTGAGCTCGCGCGCGCCGAGCTTCCCCATGCCGAGCACGATCAGCCCGGAGCCCTCGGCCGGGTTTTCGGGGTCGGGCAGGCGGAAGGCGCCGGCGGCGTGGCCGGCGGCCAGCAGATGGCGGATGGCGAGATCGAGCGCCGCCTCGGCGAGATCGGAGAGCGCGCCGGTGACGCGGTCGAGCGCCCAGGCGCCGCCGATATCGGCGAGCGCGGTGGCGAGCGCGACGCGCCGCTTGGCGGCGCGCAGCAGGGCGGCGAGGCGCGGACGCGGCAGCGTGACCGGCGCGGCGGCGAGCATCGCCATCGCCTCAGCCATCACCGCGTCGGGGCCGGATTCCACGAATGCGTGGATCGTGGCGCTCTCGCGCAGCGCGAGATCGGCAAGGTAGGGGCTGTTGCCGCCGAGGCAGAGCAGCATCGCCCGCACCGCCGCGCGCCGCGCCAGGCCCGCCTGCACCGGGCCGAGCGCCGCGAAGCGCTCGAGCAGCCTTGCGGCCGCGCCGACGTCGCCAGCCGCCGGCCAGCCGGTTCGAGGTCGCCGAAAAGCGGGTGCGTCCGTCATCGCAGGGCGAGGTCAGCCCGCGCGATCTCCGCGGTCAAGGGGAGTGGCGCGTGAGCCGATCCGCCGGACGCTGGCTGCTCGGCATCCTGCAATGGCTGGGTTTCGCCGTGCTCGCCATGGCCGGGCTGGTGGCGGTCGGCGGCGGCCTGCTGGCCTGGCGCCTCTCCGAAGGGCCAATCGCGGCGCCCTGGCTCGCGCGGCGGATCGAGCGGGCGGCGGATGCGCGGCTCGGCGGCGCGCATCTGGCGGTTGGCCAGGCGGCGCTCGCCTGGGACGGGTTCCGCCTCGGCGTCGATCACCCGCTCGAGCTGCGCCTCGCCGGCCTGCGGCTGACCGATGCGCAAGCACACACCGTCGACACGGTCGCCACCCTCGCCGTCTCGGCCTCGCTGACCGGCTTGCTGGCGGGCGAGGTCGCGCCCCGCGCGATCACCCTCGAGGGAGCCCGGCTCGCCGCGACGCGGCGGCCGGACGGCACGCTCGATCTCGGCTTCGGCGGTCCGGCCGCGACGGGAATCGCACCCGGCCCCGGCACGGCATCCGGCGCGACCGGCTGGGGGGCGTTGCAGCAGGAACTCTCCCGCCCGGCGCAGACCGATGCGAGCGCCGGCGCGCGGAACAATCAGAGCAACAGCAAAGGCAGCCGGCTCCGGCTCAACCAGCTCCGCGCGGTGAATGTGCGCGACACCACGCTGACCATCGCGGATGCGGCGCCCGGCACCGCGCTCGTCGTCACCGCGCCCGATATCAACCTGGCCCGCCTCGGGGACGGCGGCGTGCAGGGCCATGCCGAGGCCGGGCTCGCCCTCGGCCCGGCGACCACGCGCCTCGTCCTCGATGCCGGGCTCGCGCCGGGCGGTGCCACTCATGTCACGGCGAAGCTGGCGCCGATCGCCCCGGCGGCGCTCGGCGCCGTGCTGCCGGCGGTCGCCGGAATCACCGCGCCGGTCGGCGGCACCGCCTCCGTCGATCTCGGCCCGGATCTCGCGCTCCGGCATTTCACCCTGCAGGCGAGCGCCGGCGCCGGCGCGGTGCAGGTGGGCGGCGCGGCGGAGACGCTGGCCTCCGCTACGCTCGCCGCCGATGGCGACCCGGACAATGTCCAGCTCCGCGCCCTGCATGTCGTCCTGGCGCTGCCGGATGGCGCGGGACCGGTTTTCGACGGCAACGGCTCGGTGCATCGCGCGGCCGGGCACTTGACCGCCGATCTCTCGCTCGGGCTCGACCGCCTGGCCTTCACCGATCTCGCCACGATCTGGCCCGAGGGGGTCGGGCATGACGCGCGGAGCTGGCTGACCCAGAACATCACCGCCGGCATCGCGCATGACCTGCATGTCCATCTCGGCCTGGCGGGAAATGCCGATTTCACCGGCATGACGATCACCGCGGCGGATGGCGGCGTGCTGGGCGACGACATCACCGTGTGGTGGCTGCGCCCGCTGCCGCCGGTCGAGCATGCGACGGCGCATCTCACACTGACCGGGCCGGACACGCTCGACATCGCGACGGAGGGCGGGCATCTCGCGACCGGGACGTCCGGCATCACCCTGCAGGCCGGCGACATGAAGATCGCGGGGCTCACGGTGAAGGACCAGACCAGCACGATCACGCTGGGCGCGACCGGCGGGGTCGGCGACATCGTGGCGCTGCTCTCCCAGCGCCGGCTGCATCTGCTCTCCGACCACCCGCTGCCGCTCGGCACGCCGAGCGGCAGCTTCGTCGCCTCGCTCAACGTGCAATTGCCGCTCGACAACAAGGTGACGATCGACCAGATCGCGATCCGCAGCACGGCGGCGCTCTCGAAAGTGCATCTCGGCGCGATCGTGGCGGGGCACGACCTCGATGACGGCACGTTCACCCTGACCGTCAGCAATGACGGGCTCATCCTCGCCGGCCGCGCGAAGCTGGCGCATGTTCCCGCGGCACTCACCGCCACGACGGATTTCCGCCCCGGTCCGCCCTCCGGGATCGCCGCCCGGGTGGAGGCGTCGGGGACGGCGACGGGCGAGCAGCTCGCGGCGGCGGGGCTCGGCACGGCCGGGCTGCTCGTCGGGCCGGCGACGATCGACGCGGTCTACACCCAGCCGCGGCAGGGCGACGGCCAGGTGCAGGTGAAGGCCGATCTGGCGGGAACCACGCTCGATTCCGGGCAGCTCGGCTGGACCAAGGGGGTCGGCCAGCCCGGTACCGCCAGCGCCCGGCTGTTGCTCGACAAGGGACGGCTCGCCGCGATCGACAAAATCTCCGCCGAGGCGCCGGGCCTGTCGATCGAAGGCCGCGCGGATTTCGCCGCCAACAAGCCGCAGGTCCTGGTGTTGAGCCGGGGGGTGGTTGGCCGCACGCAGGTCTCCGGGACGATCCGCCTCGCCACGCATCCGGGGGAGCCGATCGTCATCGCGCTCAGCGGCCCGCAGATCGACCTCGCCGGCCAGCTCGGCAGCCACCAACCGGTCCCCCCGAAGCAGGCCGACACCGCCGGCGCCAGGGAGCCGAGCGTGCCCTGGCAGATCAAGGCGCAGTTCACCCGGGTCCTGCTGGCGGGCAACCACGCGGCCGGGCCGATGAACCTTTCGGCGCAGAGCGACGGGCGGGTGATCCGCACCGCCCGCGTCGAGGTATCGGGAACGGCGCCGATGCTGGCGACGATCGGGCCGGGCGGCGCCAATGGCCGGGCGCTCGCGATCGACGCCGCCGATGCCGGCGCGCTGCTCGCCGCCCTCGACGTCACCGACGCGATCAGCGGCGGCAAGCTCTCGTTGAAGGGGGAGTTCGACGACCGGGCGGCGGACCATCCGCTCTCCGGCCGCGCCGAGATCAGCAATTTCCGCTTCGCCAATGCGCCCGCGATCGCCCATCTGCTGCAGGCGCTGACGGTGTATGGCCTGCTCGACCGGCTGGGCGGCCCGGGCATGCAGGTGGACCGCGCCATCGCTCCGTTCCGGCTGGACGCCGACACGCTGACGCTCGAGGAGGCGCGCGCCTTCAACAGCGCGCTCGGCGTGACCGCGGCGGGCAGCATCAATCTCGGCGCCAGCACCGCCGATATCACCGGCACCATCGTGCCGGCCTATCTGTTCAATTCGGTGCTCGGCCGGATTCCGGTGATCGGCCGGCTGTTCAGCCCGGAGCGCGGCGGCGGGGTGTTCGCCGCCACCTACGCGATGAAGGGCAAGCTCGCGGACCCGTCCGTGTCGGTCAATCCCCTGGCGGCGCTGGCGCCGGGTTTCCTGCGCAACGTGTTCGGCGGAATGACACCCGCCGCCGGACATTGAGGCGCCCGCTGGCTCGCCAAGCGCACGCCGCCCACCTCACCGGACCCGGTTATTCGGCACTCTACCCTCCGAGATCAGCTCCTTGATCCGCGAGGCGAGCGCTTCCATCGCGAAGGGCTTGGTCATCACGTGCATGCCGGCTTTCAGGTGGCCGTCGCCGACCACCGCGTTTTCCGCGTAGCCGGTGATGAACAGGATCTTCAGCAACGGCCGGGTGGCGCGCGCCGCATCGGCCATCTGCCGGCCGTTCATGCCGCCGGGCAGGCCGACATCGGTGACCAGGAGATCGACCCGCGCGTTGGATTGCAGCACGCGGAGCCCGGCCGGCCCGTCCGCCGCCTCGATCGCGGCGTAGCCGAGCTCCTCGAGCACTTCGGCGACCAGCATCCGCACGGTGGGCTCGTCATCCACCACCAGCACCGTCTCGCCGTCGCGGGCGCGGGGCACCTCGGCCAGCTCCGCCGCGGTCTCGGCCTCGCCCTCGGCGCCGAGAAAGCGCGGCAGGTACAGGCAGACGACGGTTCCCTTGCCGAACTCGGAGTAGATCCGCGCATGCCCGCGCGACTGCCGCGCGAAGCCGTAGATCATCGACAGGCCGAGCCCGGTGCCCTCGCCCGCCGGTTTGGTGGTGAAGAACGGGTCGAAGGCCTTGGCGATCACCGCCGGCGTCATGCCGGTGCCGGTATCCGAGACGCAGAGCGAAATATACTGGCCGGGCGTCACGTCGCGGTCGCGCGCCGCCCGCGCGTCGAGCCAGCGATTGGCGGTCTCCATCGTCAGCCGCCCGCCATCGGGCATCGCGTCGCGGGCGTTCAGGCAGAGGTTCAGCAGCGCGTTCTCGAGCTGGTTCGGGTCCACCAGGGTCGGCCACAGCCCGCCGGCGGTGACCACCTCGACGGCGACCGCAGCACCGACGGTGCGGCGGACGATCTCCTCCATTCCGGCCACCAGCCGGTTCACGTCGGTCGGCTTCGGGTCGAGCGTCTGCCGGCGCGAGAAGGCGAGCAGCCGGTGAGTGAGGGCGGCGGCGCGCGCCGCCGCCCCTTGCGCGGCGGTGATGTAGCGCTCGACCCCGCTGAACCGGCCCTGCGAGACGCGCGTGCCGAGCAATTCGAGACTGCCGATGATGCCGGTCAGCAGATTGTTGAAATCATGCGCGAGCCCGCCGGTGAGCTGGCCCACCGCCTCCATCTTCTGGCTCTGCCGGAGCTGCTCCTCGAGCTCGCGCCGCTGCGTCGTCTCCACGCCGATGCCGATCCGCCGGGCCGGCGCGCCTGTGGGCCCGAGATAGGTGTGGCCGCGCGACAGCACCCAGCGGATCACCCCGCCCGGGTGGCGGAGGCGATACTCCATCTCGATGTCGCCGCGGCGCTCGCTCCCGCCCGCCATCGTGGCATCGAGCGCCGGCCGGTCATCGGGGTGGACGTTGGTGAGGAACCGCGCGCCCGAGACGCCGGACGCGCCCTCGGCCGGATCGAGACCGTAGAGCTCGGAGATCGCCGCGCTGCAGTAGAAGCGGTCCTGCGCGATATCGTAGGTCCAGGCGCCGACGCCGCCCACCGAGGACAAGGCGAGCCGGCTGAAATCCTGCTGGTTGCTCAGCTCGGCCGCGAGCTCCTCCTGCTCGGTGTGCTGCGCGGTGCGGTCGCGCAGGACCTTGAGAAAACCGAGCTGCGTGCCATCCGCCGTGCGCAGCAGCATCAGCTCGCCGCTCGCCCAGAATCGCGTGCCGTCGCGGCGGAGATGCCATCGCTCGTCGCTTGCCGACCCGTCATCCAGCGCACGCCGCATCTCGTGCGCGACGCGGCCCGACGCCCGGTCCTCCGGGGTGAAGAAGCGCTCGACGCGCTCGCCGATCATCTCGGCGGCCGACCAGCCTAAGATGCGCTCGGCGCCGGTGTTCCAATCCGTCACCTCGCCGTCCTGCGTGGTCGCGATGATGGCGAAGTCGATCGCGCTGTCGAAGATCGCGCGCTGCCGCTGCTCGCTGGCCTCGAGACGATGGCGATTCTGCGCCATCCGCGCCCGCAGGCGCTCCACCTCCGCCTCAAGCTCGTGCTCGCGCCGCCGCAGGCGCTCGGTCTCGGACTTGCTCATGGAGCCCCGATGGCGCTGCGGTGTCCGAGCCTCGGCATGGCGAAAGCGTGGCGAGCGCGGATGTGGCGGTCAATGACCGAGAGTCGCACGGACCGGGCCTGGCGGGATCGTGACATCCTATTCTGCTGTCGTGATCATCCGGTGCTGCTTGCGGCCGGCGGAGAGCTTGGCCGCGCCGTCGCGCAGATCGGCTTGGGTGACGAGCGAGGCCTCATCCGTCACCACCGCATCGTTCAACCGGGCGCCGCCGCCGCGGATCAGCCGGCGCGCCTCGCCATTGCTCTGGACGAGGCCGGATTCCGCCAGCAGGCGGAACAGCGGGATGCCTTCGGCCAGCGCCGCGGCGGTGACGGGGTGAGCGGGAAGATCGGCGCTCTCGCCCGCCTCGAAGGTGCGCCGCGCCGTTTCGGCCGCGGCGTCCGCCGCCTGCCGCCCATGCGCGAGCGCGGTCGCCTCGGTGGCGAGCACCTTCTTCGCCTCATTGATCCCCGCCCCCCCCGCCGCCTCAAGCGCGGTTATCCGGGCGAGCGGCAGGTCGGTGAACAGGCGAAGGAAGCGGCCGACATCCGCATCCTCGGTGTTGCGCCAGAACTGCCAGTAATCGTAGGGCGAGAGCCGGTCGCCGCGCAGCCACACCGCGCCCTTCGCGGTCTTGCCCATCTTGGCGCCCGACGCGGTGGTGATCAGCGGCGTGGTCAGGCCGAAGACCTGCGCGCCGTCGGTCCGGCGCACCAGTTCAGCCCCGGCGACGATGTTCCCCCACTGATCGGAGCCGCCCATCTGCAGCACCACGCCGTGGCGGCGGTTCAGCTCGCGGAAATCGTAGCTCTGCAGGATCATGTAGTTGAATTCGAGGAAGCTGAGCGGCTGTTCGCGATCGAGCCGCAGGCGGATCGAATCGAAGGTCAGCATGCGGTTGATGCTGAAATGCCGGCCGACATCGCGCAGCAGCGGGATGTAGCCGAGGCCGCCGAGCCAGTCCGCATTGTTCGGCATGATCGCGGCGGTTGGCCCGTCGCCGAAGCGGATGAACGGCTCGAAGCAGAGCCGGATGCCGGCCATGTTGGCGGCTATCGCCTCGTCGGTCAGCAATTGCCGGCTCTCGTCGCGGCCCGACGGGTCGCCGATCCGCGTGGTGCCGCCGCCCATCAGCACGACCGGCCGATGGCCGTGCCGCTGCAGCAGCCGCAGGAGCATGATCTGCACGAGATTGCCGACATGCAGGCAGTCGGCGGTGCAGTCGAAGCCGATATAGGCGCTGACCCGGCCGGCGGCGAAGGCCTGGTCGAGCGCGGCCTCGTCGGTGCATTGGAAGATGAAGCCGCGATCGGCGGCCTCCTGCAGGAATGAGCTCTCGAAGCGATCTTGCGGCATCTGAACAAACCCGAAGCTGGACAAACCCGAAGGAAGATGGCGGGCTCGCTAGCATAGAACGGGGCGGGAGTCGTCTGGCCGGGATGCTGCGCACGATCGGGCTGATGAGCGGCACCTCGCTGGACGGGGTGGACGCGGCCTATCTGGAGACGGATGGGGAGCGCGTCGGCCGCATCGGGCCGGCGCTGACCCTGCCTTACGACGCGGCGCTTCGCACCAGCCTGCGCCGGCTGCTGGATCTCGCGCCGACGCTCGCGGCCGATGATCCGCGCGTAGAGGAGGCGTCGCTGCGCATCACCGAGCGGCATGTGGAGGCGGTGCGCGCGCTCGGCGAGCCGGCCGAGCTGATCGGCTTCCATGGCCAGACCATCCTGCACGTGCCGGATGCCGGCGCGCCGGGCGGCCGGCGGAGCTGGCAGATCGGCGACGCGGCGCTGCTGGCGCGCGAGACCGGCGCCGAGATCGCCTGTGATTTCCGCAGCGCCGACCTCGCCGCCGACGGCGAGGGCGCGCCGCTGGTCCCGGTGTTCCACGCCGCGCTCGCGCAGGGCATGGCGCTGCCGCTCGCGGTGCTGAATATCGGCGGCGTCGCCAACGTGACCTGGATCGGCGAGGACGGCATGCTCGTCGCCTGCGACACCGGGCCGGGAAACGGGCCGCTCGACGACTGGGCCTGGCAGCATACCGGGGAGGCGTTCGACCGCGACGGCGCGCTCGGCCTCGCCGGCACCGTGGATGCGGCGCTGCTCGACCGCCTACTCGCGCATCCCTTCTTCGCCAGGCCGGCGCCGAAATCGCTCGACCGGCTGGATTTCGCCGGCGTGCTGCGCGGGATCAACGCGCTCTCTCCGGCGGATGGCGCGGCGACGCTCGCCGCCTTCACCGCCGGCGCGGTCGCGGCCACACGGCTTCCGGCGCCCCCGCTGCGCTGGCTCGTCTGCGGCGGCGGGCGGCACAATCCGGCGCTGATGCGGGCGCTGCGGGCGGCGCTCGCCGCCCCGGTCGATCCGGTGGACGCGGTGGGCTGGAACGGCGATGCGCTGGAGGCGCAATGCTTCGGCTTCCTCGCCGCCCGGGTGAAGCGCGGCCTGCCGCTCACCTTCCCCGGCACGACCGGCGTGATGCGCCCGCTGCCGGGCGGCCGGCTGGTGGCGCCGGCATGACCAAGCCGCTCGACGAAACATTCCGCCGCGTGGGGCCGCGGCCCGGCCAAACGCCGATCCGCCGCATCGGGCTCGCGAAGCACCCGTTCCACGACCTCTACCACCATGCGCTCATGCTGTCCTGGCGCGGCTTCTTCGCCCTCGGAGCCTGCATCTATCTCGCCGCCAACGCGGTGTTCGCGCTGCTCTATCTGGCGCAGCGCGGCGCGGTGTTGGGCGCCCATCCCGGCTCGTTCGGCGACGCCTTCTTCTTCAGCGTGCAGACGATGGGGACGATCGGCTACGGCGTGATGGCGCCGGCCACCGTCTACGCCAATCTGATCATGACGGCGGAAACCCTGTTCGGCATGATCCTGTTCGCGGTGACGACCGGGCTCGTCTTCGCCCGCTTCTCACGCCCGACCGCGCGGGTGCTGTTCAGCCGCGTCGCGGTGATCACGCCGGTGAACGGGGTGCCGACGCTGATGATGCGGGTCGCCAATGAGCGCGGCAACCAGATCCTGCAGGCGGAGGTCGGGGTGACGGTGCTGCGCGACGAGACCACGCGGGAAGGCGAGCGGATGCGGCGCTTCCACGACCTCTCCCTCTCCCGGCAGCGCACGCCGATCTTCGCGCTGACCTTCAGCATCATGCATCCGATCGACGCCTCGAGCCCGCTCGCCGGGGTGACGCCGGAGAGCCTGGCGGCGACGCGGACCGAGATCGTGGTGACGGTGACCGGGCTCGACGAGACGATGTCGCAGCCCGTGCATGCCCGCTGGTCGTACCTCGCCGACGAGGTGCTGTTCGGTCGCCGCTTCGTCGATATCCTCAGCGATTTCCAGAGCGGAACGATCGATTTCACCCATTTCCACGAGACGATCCCGGATGGACCGGCCCGGAAGGATCGACAAACCGCCTGACCGGAGGCTGCAGGCCGGCAGGCTGCCAGGCCGGCAAAAAAGGCGGCGACCCCTTCCGGGAGCCGCCGCCCAATCGGTGTCCCACATCGGGGTCGCTGCCGGCGTCTCAATCGGCGGCGAGCGCCATGTGCTTGCTGGCGACCGACTTGCCCACGTAATCCTCGATCGCCTCGGCGACCGGGTCGGCGTGGCTGGCGAAGACATGGTCGGCCCCGGCGAAGATGCGGTAGTCGACCTGCACGTTCTTCTGGGTGTTCAGTTTGTCGACCAGCTTGCGCACCGCGGGCTCTGGAACCAGCTCGTCGGTATCCCCATGCAGCATCAGCCCGCCGCAGGGGCACGGGGCGAGGAAGCCGAAATCGTAGTGGTTCGCCGGCGGCGCGACGCTCACCCAGCCGGAGATTTCCGGGCGGCGCATCAGCAACTGCATGCCCACAAAGGCGCCGAAGGAATAGCCCGAGATCCAGAGGCCGCCGGAATTCGGATTGACCATCTGCATCCAGTCGAGCGCCGCTGCGGCGTCGCCGATCTCGCCGATTCCGCCGTCGTAGCGGCCCTGGCTGCGTCCGACCCCGCGGAAATTGAAGCGCATCACCGAGAAGCCCAGCCGCTGGAAGGACTGGTACATCGTGTAG
The DNA here is from genome assembly GCA_965276665.1 of Acetobacteraceae bacterium. Taxonomy (GTDB): domain Bacteria; phylum Pseudomonadota; class Alphaproteobacteria; order Acetobacterales; family Acetobacteraceae; genus CAWGJC01. The sequence goes on along the minus strand of OZ255620.1, from coordinate 3,981,187 downwards.
GAGATGCGGTTGTTCATCGTCCCGCCATGCAGCGGGTGCGGGTGGAGGATCAGCGCCAGAGGCGCGCCGGTCTCCTTCGAGTGGTGATAACGCCCCTCGAGCCGGCCATCCGGGCCGGCGAACATCACCTCAGGCATGTTGACTTTCTTTCCTTCCGCCCCGGCTCTAAGGCCGAGACCCTGTCACCCCTGCGGCGCCCACGCGCGGCGTGCCGCATCCATCGCTCCCGACCGCCCGGTCAGGCCGTCCGAATGGCGGCCAATTCTTGACCGCCCGACTCGGGCAAGTCTAGCCTGAGGCGAACCAGGTGCGAGCTTCGGTATCCGTGTTTGCCACTTCGCTCCCTTCCCGGCCCCGACGTCACCACGCTTATTCGGCGCAGCCACGCCCGGACGTCCACTTAACTGCCATTCACTTAACTTACGCTTATGCGACCCGAACCAACGTAGCCCAATTTCCACGCAGCCCCGTGTCCACGCACCAATATCCACCCAACCGGTGTCCGGCCGCCTTGCTTACCCCGTCTTGCGCACCCTCAGCGGCCCACTTACTTCGCTGTGGCCAGACTGGCCGGAGCACGTTTCCTTCAATCGCAGCCTGTAGATCGCGAGCTATCAAATCGACGTCCGCCCGTTGCATTCGTCGGATTGCAATATAGGTCGCCAAGGCCGGGTTTCATAACGGAAATGTCGTATGGCTTTCATGTTTCTGCGTGAGTCCATCCGGGCCTACCGCGAGCGCGACCCGGCCGCCCGCTCGACCGCCGAGATCCTGCTCTGCTACCCCGGCCTGCACGCCACGATCGGCCATCGGCTGGCGCATTTCCTCTGGACCCACCGGGCGCGGCTCGCCGCCCGCTGCCTGTCCCACCTCATGCGCTGGATCACCCAGATCGAGATCCACCCCGGCGCCAGGATCGGCCGCCGGCTGGTGATCGATCACGGCTCGGGCGTGGTGATCGGGGAGACCGCGGAGATCGGCGATGACGTCCACCTCTATCACCAGGTCACCCTGGGGACGACCAGCTTCGACCGGGTGAAGCGCCACCCGACGCTCGGCAACGGGGTCATCGTCGGCGCCGGCGCCAAGATCCTCGGCGCCTTTACGGTCGGCGACAATGCGCGGGTCGGCGCCAATGCGGTGGTGATCGCCCCGGTCGCGCCCGGCACCACCGTGGTCGGCATCCCCGCCCGCCCGATCGATCGCCAGCGCCGCCCGGCCGGCTTCGATGCCTACGGCACGCCGGTGGAGGCGATGCTCGACCCGCTGCTGCGGGAGGTCGAGTCGCTCCGCGCGGAGCTGATCGCCCTCGAGGCGCGGGTCGCGGCGCAATCCACCCAGCCGGCGGCGGATTAGCGGCGTGGAGCTCTCCACCCGCGGGCGCTACGCGGTGATGGCGATGGTGGCGCTCGCCGCGAATGGGAGCGGGCGGCCGATGCCGATCGCCGAGATCGCCGCCGGCCAGTCGCTGAGCGCCTGCTACCTCGAACAGCTCCTCGCCCGGCTCCGCCGCGCCGGGCTGGTAGCCGCCGCACGCGGCCCGGGCGGCGGCTACACGCTCGCCCGCCCCGCCGAGCAGGTCAGCATCGCCGAGATCATGCTGGCCGCGGAGGAGCGGCTCGACATCACCCGCTGCACGCCTGAGGGTCCGTCCTGCCTCGGGGAGCCCGGCGCGCGCTGCCCCACCCACGCGCTCTGGGACCGGCTCGGTTGCCACATCAGGGCGTTCCTCGAGGCGGTGACGCTCGCCGAGGTCGCGCGGGAGACCCGGGACGCGACGGCATGACCTATCTCGACGCGAATGCCACCGAGCCGCTCCGGCCCGAGGCGCGGGCGGCGGCGATCGCGGCTATGGACGCGGCGAACCCCGCCTCGATCCATGCCGGCGGACGCGCCGCCCGGCGCATCCTGGAGGCGGCGCGGGAGCAGCTGGCCGGCCGCTTCGGCGCGCGGCCGCAGGATGTCGTCTTCACCTCCGGCGGCACCGAGGCGGATGCGCTGGCGATCCATGCGCTGGGACAAGGCCGCCGGGTGATCACCGGGGCGACCGAGCACGATGCGGTGCGCCAGGCCGCGCCGGAGGCCGAGCTGCTTGCGGTGGACCGCGAGGGCCTGGCCGATCTCGCGCGGCTCGAACCGCTGCTCGCCGGCGGCCCGCCCGCCCTGGTCTGCCTGATGCTCGCCAATAACGAGACCGGCACGATCCAGCCGGTGCTGGAGGCCGCGCGGCTCTGCCGGCGGCACGGGGCCCGGCTGCACGTGGACGCGGTGCAGGCCGCCGGGCGCATGCCGGTCGATCTCGCGGCGCTCGGCGCGGATTCCCTCGCTGTGTCCGGCCACAAGCTCGGCGGGCTGCCGGGCGCCGGCGCGCTGCTGCTGGCGCCGGACGTCACGCTCGCGCCGCTGATCGCCGGCGGCGGCCAGGAGCGCGGACGCCGGGGCGGCACGCCGGCCCTGCCCGCCATCGCCGCGCTCGCAGCCGCCGCCGCGGCGGCGCAGGGCGGCCAGGCGGCCGAGCTCGCGACCTTGCGTGACGCCGCCGAGGACGCGGCGCGCGGCGTGGGCGCCATCCCGTGCGGCGCCGGCGCGCCGCGCCTCGGCAACACCACCTGCCTCGCCCTCCCCGGCATTCGCGCCGAGACGCAGGTGATCGCCCTCGACCTCGCCGGGATCTGCGTCTCCGCCGGCGCCGCCTGCAGTTCCGGGAAGGTCGCGGCGAGCCATGTCCTCGCCGCGATGGGGCTCGGCCCGCTGGCCGGCCAGGCGATCCGCGTCTCCTTCCCGTGGAACGCGACCGAGGCCGACCTCGCCGCCTTCACCGCCGCCTACCGGGGAATGGCCGCCCGGCTTCTCCGGCGCGCCGCCTGATCCCATATCCGGCCGATGCTGCCCAACCGGCCCGTCTATCTCGACAACCAGGCGACCACGCCCTGCGATCCCCGGGTGGTTGGGGCCATGCTGCCCTGGTTCACCGAGCGCTTCGGCAACGCCCATAGCCTCGAGCACGCGATGGGCCGCGAGGCGGAGGCGGCGATCAAGCAGGCCCGCGCCGGCATCGCCGCCCTGCTCGGCGCCGACCCGCGCGAGATCATCCTGACCTCCGGCGCCACCGAGGCGAACAACATCGCGATCAAGGGCGCCGCCCGCTATGCCGCGCGGATGGGTGATCCCCGCCGCCGGATCGTCACCCTCGCGACCGAGCATAAATGCGTGCTGGAGAGCGTCGCCGACCTCGCCGCCGAAGGGTTCGAGCCGGTCATCCTGCCGGTGGACCATGCGGGCCGGCTCGACCCCGGCCTGCTGCGCGAGACGCTCGCCGTGCCGACACTCCTCGTCAGCATGATGGCGGTGAACAACGAGACCGGGCTGGTGCAGGACCTCGCCAGCCTCGCCGCCCTCGCGCGGGAAGCCGGCGCGCTCGTCCATTCCGATGCCGCGCAGGCGGCGGGCAAGCTGCCGCTCGACCTCGGCCTGCTCGACCTGGTCTCGGTCAGCGCCCACAAGCTCTACGGGCCGAAAGGCGTGGGCGCGCTTTGGGTGCGCCGGCGGCCGCGCGTGCGGCTCGCCCCATTGTTCTCCGGCGGCGGACAGGAACGCGGGCTGCGTTCCGGCACGCTCCCCACCCCGCTGGTGGTGGGCTTCGGCGAGGCCTGCCGCATCGCGCAGGCCGGGATGGCGGAGGAGGCCCCGCGCATCGCCGCCCTGCGCGACCGTTTGCTCGGCGATTTGCGGCGCGACATCCCCGGCCTCCGCCTCAACGGCCCGCTCGAGGACCGCCTGCCCGGCAATCTCAACCTCACCTTCCCCGGAGCGAGCGCCGCCGCGCTGATGGCCGGTTGCCCGGATCTCTGCGTCTCGACCGGCTCCGCCTGCTCGTCCGCCGCCATCGAGCCTTCCTACGTGCTCCGCGCCCTCGGCCTTACCGACACCGAGGCGGCGCGCAGCTTGCGTCTCGGGATCGGACGCTTTACCTCCGCCGCCGACGTGGACCATGCGGCGCGTGCGCTCGCATCCGCGCATCATCGGATGATCGAGGCCTGCCAGGACCCATGCCCAGGATGATCTTCATCGAGCGCGACGGAACCCGCCGCGAAGTGGACGCGCCGCTCGGTCTTTCCGTGCTCGAGGTCGCGCACAAGCACGGCGTCGACATCGAGGGCGCCTGCGAGGGCTCGCTCGCCTGCTCGACCTGCCATGTGATCGTCGATCCCGCCTGGTTCACGAAGCTCGCCGAACCCACCGAGGACGAGGAGGACATGCTCGACCTCGCCTTCGGCCTGGAAAAGACCTCACGGCTCGGCTGCCAGATCGTGATGACCGAGGCGCTGGACGGGCTCGTCGTGCGCCTGCCCGCCGGCACCCGCAACATGCTGGGCTGATCGCACCCATGCGCATCCTCGCCGCCATGTCCGGGGGCGTGGACAGCAGCGTGGTCGCCGCCCTGCTGCACGAGGCCGGCCACGAGGTGATCGGCGCGACGCTCCAGCTCTACGACCACGGCGCGGCGACGAGCCGCAAGGGCGCGTGCTGCGCCGGGCAGGACATCCACGACGCCCGCCGCGTCGCCGACCGGATCGGCATCCCGCATTACGTGATCGACGCCGAGGCGCGCTTCCGCGCCGCCGTGATCGACCGCTTCGCCGACAGCTACGCCGCCGGCGAGACCCCGGTCCCCTGCATCCGCTGCAACCAGACCGTGAAGTTCGGCGATCTGCTCGACCTCGCGGACGATCTCGGCGCCGAGGCGATGGCGACCGGCCATTACGTCCGCCGGATCGAGGGCGCGGACGGGCCGGAACTGCACCGCGCCGCGGATCCCGCCCGCGACCAGAGCTGGTTCCTGTTCGCGACGACACGCGCCCAGCTCGACCGCCTGCGCTTCCCGCTCGGCGCCATGCCGGACAAGAACGCCGTCCGCGCCGAGGCCGCGCGGCTCGGCCTCGCGGTCGCCGCCAAGCCCGACAGCCAGGATCTCTGCTTCGTCCCCGCCGGCTCCTACGCCGACCTCGTCGCCCATCTCCGCCCCGACTCTGCCGCACCCGGCGAGATCGTCGGCGCCGACGGCGTCGTCGTCGGACGCCATGACGGCATCGCCCAGTACACGGTCGGCCAAAGCCGCCGGCTCGGCCCCGCCGCCATGCGGGACGGCACGCGCCAGGCGGTGACCGCCATCGAGCCGGCCACCCGCCGCATCGTCATCGGCCCCCGCGGCACCGGCGCAACCCGCATCCGCCTGCGCGAGGTGAACTGGCTGACCCCGCCGGCCAATCTCCGCTGCACCGTCAAGCTCCGCGCCCGCGAAACCCCACACCCGGCGCAGATCGTCCTCGGCGACGAAGTCACCGTCGAGCTCGACACCCCCACCGCCGCCGCACCAGGCCAAGCCTGCGTGTTCTACGAGGGCGAACGCTTGCTGGGGGGTGGGTTTATCGCTGGGTCTTTGGATTGAGGGTTAAGGCCAGGGGCTCTGCCCCTGGACCCCGCTAAGGGCAATCGCCCTTAGAACCCGGATGGCGCTTCGCGCGGAGCGCCATCGACATCCGGAAGCGTTCGGCGGTTGAGCTGTCCCGCGCTGCGGATTGCGCTTCGCGCGAAGCGCATCAAACATCCGGCCTCACCAATATCCGGCGCAACGCGCCAACCGGGTTCTAGAGCATGACGCGATTTGACGGAATCGGGATTCCCGAATCGGGGGATGTCTGATTCACCCTCCATGCTGGAGCGGAGGCCAGCGTGGATGACGGCTCCCTATTCGGTGGATTTTCGATCTCGGGCGCTGGCGCGGAAGGCGGCGGGCGAGACGCATCGCGAGATCGCGGCGGCGCTGCGGATCAGCCCGTCGTGCGTCTCCAAGTGGGTGCGTCGCCAGCGGGAGACGGGCTCGTTGAAGCCGGACAAGATCGGCGGCCGCAAGCCGCGAACGCTATCGGGCGAATGCGCCGAGTGGCTTCGCCGGCGGGTGGCCGCCGGCCCGGTCACCTTGAGAGGGCTGACGGCCGAGTTGGCGGACCGGGGGATCAAGACCCAGCCCCGGGCGGTGGGTGTTCCTGCACGCCGAAGGGCTCAGCTTCAAAAAAAACCCTGCTGCCGGAGGAGCAGACGCGGCCTGACGTGGCCCGCCGGCGCGCGCGGTGGAAGGCTTACCAGAGCCGGATCGCACCCTCGCGCCTGGTGTTCATCGACGAGACGTGGGTCAAGACCAACATGGCGCCTCTGCGCGGCTGGGGACCTCGAGGCAAGCGCCTGAAGGGCCATGCGCCCTACGGCCACTGGAAGACCCTCACCTTCATCGCCGCTCTGCGCCACGACCGCATCGACGCGCCCTTCGTCATCGACGGACCCATCAACGGCGAGATGTTCCTGCTCTATGTCGAGACCCAGCTCGCCCCGACTCTGTCACCAGGCGACGTCGTCGTCATGGACAACCTGGGCAGCCACAAGGGCAAGGCCGCGCGGGCCGCCATCAGAGCCAGAGGCGCGCACCTCATCTTCCTGCCGCCCTACAGCCCCGACCTGAACCCGATCGAGCAGGTCTTCGCAAAGCTCAAGCACCTCATGCGAAAAGCCCAGCCCCGCAGCGTCGAGGCCACCTGGCGACGGGTCGGCGAACTGCTCGATCTCTTCAGCCCCACCAAGTGCGCCAACTACCTCGCCAACTCCGGCTATGGTTCCATGTGAACGAGTCCCGTTCTAAGGGCGACTGCCCTTAGCGGGGTCCAGGGGCAGAGCCCCTGGCCTGACCTGCCTGGCCTTCCCTCAAACCTCCTCCCGCACCGGCAACGCCGCGAACGCCCCAGCCCGCCCGGCGCAGAGGGACGCCGCCGCTTGCGCGCGGGAGATCGCCGCCGCGACCGGCAGCCCTGCGGTGAGCGAGGCGGCGAGCACGCCGCAGAACGTGTCGCCGCAGCCGGTGCTGTCGAGAGCCGGCACCGCGGCCACGGGATGATGCCGCACGCCGTCCATATCCGCAGCGACACAGCCTTCCGCGCCGAGCGTGACGATGGCGAGGTGGGCGCCGGCGCGATGCAGGGCGGCGGCGTCGCCGGCGAGGGTTGCGGCTTCGCCGCGATTGGCGACGATGATGTCGCAGACGCCGAGCAGGTGCGTGGCGTCCCACCAGAGCGGGGCCGGGTTGAGCATCACCCGGGCGCCGCGCGCCTTAGCTGTGGCGATGGCGGCGGCGGTCGCCTCTGCGGTGAGATTGCCTTGCATCAGCAGCCAGTCGCCGGGCGCGGTTTCCGCGACGAAGGCGGTGGCCTGCGCGGCGGTGAGGCCCGCCGCGCGGGCGCCCAAGCTGACGATGGCGTTCTCGCCATCGGGCAGCACCATCAGCAGGGAGACATCGGTGGTGGCCCCGGTGCGCGGGAGCGTCAGCGCGGCCAGGCTTTCGGCCTGCAGGGCTGCAAGGATCGTGTCCGCCGCTGCATCTTCGCCGAGCGGCGCGCAGAAATGCACCGCAGCGCCGGCGCGGGCCGCGACGACCGCCTGGTTGAGCCCCTTGCCGCCCGGCGCCGTGCCGCCCTCCGTGCCGACCAGCGTTTCCCCCGGGTTCGGCAGGCGCGGCACACGCAGGATGCGGTCGAGCCCGGCATTGCCGAGCACGAAGACGCGGCTCATCCGGCGCGGATGTCTGACACCCGCTGCATGAAGAACCGCAGCCGGTCCGGATCGACCGGGTTCCACCACACACCGTTCTGCTTCAGCCAACTCGCGACGATCACGCCGTCCGCCACCGCGAAGATATCCGCGATATTGTCGGGCGAGACGCCGGATCCCACCACGACGGGAAGTGCGGTGCCGGCCGCGATGGTGCGCAGCTCCGCGCCGGTCGCGCCGTCGCCGGTGCGCTGGCCGGTGGCGATGGCGACATCGGCGTCGAAGAACTCGTTGTCGCGCGCGAGCTCGCCGATCTCGCGATCGGCGGTGATCGCGTGCGCGCCGTGTTTCACATGCACGTCGGCGAAGATGCGGATGTCGCGTCCGCGCAGCCAGGCGCGGTAGCGCGCCGCCTCGCCCGCCGGCCCTTCGATGAACCCCTCGTTGGCGACATAGGCATTCGCCCATTGGTTGACGCGGACGAACGCCGCGCCGGCGGCCTTGGCGACGGCGATCGCCTGGATCGCGCCGTTCGCGAGCACGTTGACGCCGACCGGCAGCCCGCTCGTTCGCCGCACCGCCTCCGTCATCACTGCCATGCAAGCCGCGGTTTCCGGACCCAGGCGTTCGGGCTTGGCGAACGGGATGTCGCCGTGGTTCTCGACGATCAGCCCGTCGACACCGCCGGCGCGGTAGCGCTCCGCCTCGGCGAGCGCGAAATCGGTGATCGCCTGCATCGGCGCACCGTCGTAATCGGGGGAACCCGGCAGCGGATGCGAGTGGATGACGCCGATCACCACCTTGCGCCGGCCGAAGATCGCCTCGATCGCGTTGGGTTTCTTTCGAAATACGGGCTTCGCGCCGGTCATCTTGGCTCCTTCACACGCCCGCTTTGTAGATCATGCACACATCCTCCCCGCATAGTGCGACGCGCCCGGCAATGGCCGCAGATGGATCACGCCGATCACCGGCTTCTCCATCAGTCCCAGCCATCAATCCAGGTAGTCGAGCCCGATATCGAGGATCGCAACGCTGTGGGTCAGCCAGCCGATCGAGATGAGGTCGACGCCGGTCGACGCGATCTCGGGCGCCGTCGCCGGCGTGACGCGGCCGGACGCCTCGGTGAGCGCCGCGCCGTTCACCATCGCCACGCCCTCGCGCAATTGCGGGGGCGCCATGTTGTCGAGCAGCACCGCATCCACCCCGACCCGCAACCCTTCCTCGAGTTGCGCGAGCGTGTCCACCTCGAGTTCGATCTTGACGAGATGCCCGGCACCCCGGCGCGCCCGCCGCACCGCCTCGGTGATGCCGCCGGCCAGCGCCACGTGGTTGTCCTTGATCAGCACCGCGTCGTCGAGACCGAAGCGGTGATTGCTGCCGCCGCCGACGCGGAGCGCGTATTTCTGGATGGCGCGCAGCCCCGGCATCGTCTTGCGCGTGCAGACGATATGCGCCTTGTGGCCGCGCACCGCGTCGACCACGCGCGCGGTGGCGCTCGCGATGCCGCTCATGTGGCAGAGGAAGTTGAGCGCCGTGCGCTCCGCCGTCAGCATCGCGCGCGCCGGGCCGCTAATCGTCGCGATCAGATCGCCGGGCGCGATCCGGCTGCCATCCGGCCGCGCGATCGCGACACGGATCGCCGGATCGAGCAGGCGGAAGGCCAGCGCCGCGAGATCGATGCCGGCGACCACGCCGGCCTGGCGCGCGACGAGCGCCGTCCGCGCCTGCAGGCCCGCCGGCACGATCGCGTCCGAGGTGATGTCCCCGGCGCGGCCGAGATCCTCGAGCAGGGCGGCGCGCACGACCGCCTCGATCATGATCTCCGGGAGCCGGAACGCGCCTGCCTCGGTGCCCGCGTCGGCGCTTATGGCGCTGTCATTCGCGTCGTTCATACGGCGAGCATCCTCTCTACGGCCTGGCGCGCCCGGCCGGCGACCGCCGGGTCGATCGTCACCTCGTGGCGCATCTCCTCGAGCGCGCTGCGGATATTGCCGAGCGTGATGCGCTTCATGTGCGGGCAGAGATTGCACGGGCGGATCATCTCGAGCTCGGGATGCGAGGCGGCGATATTGTCGCTCATCGAGCATTCCGTCAGCAGCACCACGCGGGGCGGCCGCCTGGTCTCCACGTAATCCTGCATCGCCGCGGTCGAGCCGGCGAAATCCGCCTCCGCCACTACCTCGGGCGGGCATTCGGGGTGCGCGAGCACGATCAAGCCCGGATGCTGCTCGCGCAGGCTGCGCACCTCCGCCGCGGTGAAGCGCTCATGCACCTCGCAATGCCCGGCCCAGGAGATGATGCGCACCGCGGTCTCGGCGGCGACGTTCCGCGCGAGATACTCGTCGGGCAGCATGATCACCGTGTCGGTGCCGAGCGATTCAACCACCGCCCGCGCATTGCCCGAGGTGCAGCAGATATCCGATTCCGCCTTCACCGCCGCCGAGGTGTTGACATAGGTGACGATCGGCACGCCCGGATGGCGCGCGCGCATCAGCCGGACATCCGCCGCGGTGATCGATTCCGCGAGCGAGCAGCCGGCCGCGAGATCGGGGATCAGCACCGTCTTCGATGGGTTCAGCAGCTTCGCCGTCTCCGCCATGAAATGCACGCCGGCGAGCACGATGACATCCGCCTCCACCTCCATCGCCTTGCGCGCCAGCGCCAGGCTGTCGCCCACGATATCGGCGACGCAGTGGAAGATCTCCGGCGTCTGGTAGTTATGCGCGAGGATCACCGCATGCCGTTCGCGTTTCAGCGCGAGAATGGCCTCGACATCATCGGCGAAGACCGGCCACTCCATCGGCGGAATGACGTGGCGGACCCGCTCGTAAAGCGCGGGAGCATGCAGCATCGCGATATACTCCATTTGAGTATTACCGCCCATATGCTGGGGTTGAGCATAAGCGATGTCAACCGCGTGACAGCGGCAGCTTGGTTCCCGCAACCGCGCGCTCGGCGAGCACGGCGCCGCGGAAGCGCACCAGCCGGGCCGGCCTTCCGCCGGTCGCGGGGGCGGTTTTCCCGGTCTCTTCAACGAGTTCCTGCTGCTCGATCAGGCGGCGGAAATTCTGCTTGTGGACCAGGCGTCCCGCGATCGCCTCGACGCTGCGTTGCAATTGCAGCAGGGTGAATTCCGGCGGCATCAGCTCGAACACCACCGGCCGGTATTTGATCTTGGCCCGCAACCGGGCAATTCCGGTCGCCAGGATGCGCCGATGATCGGACAGCATCGCCCGGCCGGGAGTGCTGGCGCGGCCGCCGCTTTCGGCGACGAGCCCGGCTTCAAACAGCAATTCGAAGCGCTGCAGGGTGAGCTCCTCGTTCCATCCTTCCGGCTCGTCGCCGGTCGTGCTGCCGGGCGCGCCGCCACGTGCGCCGCCGCACGCGCCAAAGGTGATTGTCACCCGCTCGCGCCGGTCGCGATGTCCGGCGCTCCACTGATCGAGGCGCGGCAGGATCTCGCGATCGATCAGCGCCGGCCGGCCGGCGCGATGATCCTCCCAGGGGAAATACTCATACCAGCCGCGCCACCCGACCTCGTGCGCGCCGCCGGCCGCCCGCTCGCGGGCACCAGCACTCGGCCGCTCACGCGTGCCGTCACTGGGACGCTCCCGCGTCAGGCCGAGATAGCTGATCGAGACGGCATGGCCGCCATCGTCGCGCCGCCGGTCGCGATCGGCGAAGGTATAGAGCTGCTCGACATAGCCGAGCGGGTGCCGCGTCTGCGCCTCCACCCAGCTGCGCAGCCCCGATTGCAGGGAGCGGTGCACGGTCTCGAACGGGCCGGAGGGAAGCGCCGCGCCATCGCGCACCGCCAGCACGCGCGGCTCGCCATCCGTCACCGCCACCAGCACGGCGATCAGCTCGACCGCGACGGCATCGGCAATCGACATCGCCGGATCGGAAAGTCTCGCGCGCGTCGTCATCGCTCCTGCGTATCGAAAATCAGCGTTGCGAGCCAGTGTCGCATGAAATCGCGAATGCTGCATTCCTGGGCACGAAGTGAAGCGTTCGCACAATCCGCAATCATTTACGATTGCAAGAGAATTTTGCTTGATGCTGCCTTGCGGAAATCACTATTGTGCGCCGCAGCGGTATTGCGAGGCTCGGAATGCGCCTGCGTCTGGCGATCGGTTGGCTTGCGGCTGCGTTCGGTGTCGCGGCCGCCACCCATACGGCGCTGGCGCAAGGCACGGTGACCGTCGCGATGACGGCCGGCGACATTCCGATCACCACCGGCACGCCGGATCAGGGTTTCGAGGGATATCGCTTCGTCGCGCTCAACCTCTATGACGCGTTGGTCAACTGGGATCTCTCGCGCAGCGATCGTGCCTCGGATATCCGTCCCGGGCTCGCGACCGGTTGGCATGTCGATCCCGAGGATCGCAAGCGCTGGGTGTTCGATCTGCGCCAGGACGCCACCTGGCATGATGGCTGCCCGTTCGCCGCCGCCGACGTGGTGTGGAATATCGGCCGGGTCTCCGACAACAAGGCGCCGCAATTCGACAGCTTCCAGTTCGCGCTGACACGCGGCTATCTGCTGAACGTCGCCAATGTCGAGGCGGCCGGCGCCCACCAGGTGGTGTTCACCACCAAGACGGTGGACAGTCTTTTCCCTTATGAGATCAGCTATGTTCCGCTGATCAGCCCGTGCCGCGCGAAGGAGCTGAAATACAACTGGACCGCTTATGCGGATCATCCATCGGGCACCGGGCCGTATCGGTTTTCCTCAATGACACCGCATGAGCGTCTCGAGCTGGTGCCCAATACGGCGTATTGGGATACCGCGCGGCGGCCGAAGCAGGATCGCCTCGTGCTGCTGCCGATGCCCGAGGCGAATACGCGCGTCGCCGCCCTGCTCTCCGGCCAGGTGAATTTCGCCGAGGCGCCGCCGCCCGACGCGGTGGCGCGGTTGAAATCCGCGGGCATGCAGATCTTCACCAATATTTACCCGCATATCTGGGCGTATCAGCTCAACTTCGTGAAAGGCCCATTCGCCGATGTGCGGGTGCGTCGTGCGGCGAATCTCGCGATCAACCGCGCGGATGTGAAGGACCTGCTCGACGGCATGATGGAGGAAGCCTATTCCACCATTCCGCCGAGCACGCCCTATTACGGCCATCCGGTCCGCTACGGTTTCGACCCCGACCAGGCGCATGCGCTGCTCCAGCAAGCGAACTGCCTGCCCTGCGCAATCACCTTCGTGATCTCGACCTCAGGCTCCGGCCAGATGCAGCCGCTGCCGATGAACGAGCTGATCAAGTCCCAGCTCGAGGCGGTCGGGTTCAAGGTCACGCTCAAGGTGATGGATTGGAACGCGCTCGGGCAGGTGGGACGCGACGGGATCGACAAGAACCCGGACATCTCCGGCATCAACGCGAGCAAGGCGGGGCAGGATCCTTTCTATGCCCTGATCCGCCATGTGCAGCGCGCGCAATGGGCGCCGGCCGGCAGCAATTGGGGGCATTACGAGAACCCAGAGGTCGAGCAGCTGATCAGCGCGATCAACGCCGAGTTCGATGTCGGCAAGCGCAACACGCTGCTCGAGAGGCTCAACGAGAAGATGAACGAGGACGCGGTGATGATCTGGGTCGCGCATGACGTGAACCCGCGCGCGCTCTCGCCCAAGCTGCACGGTTTCGTGCAGGCGCAGAGCTGGTTCCAGGATCTGACGCCGATCACCGTCTCGCAGTAGCGGGATTTTTCGAGCAAGGGGACGGATTTGCCGGGCTATATCCTTCGCAGAATCCTGTTCGCGATTCCGATTGCGCTCGGGGTCAGCATCGTCTGCTTCTCGCTCGTCTATCTGGCGCCGGGAGATCCGCTGCAGACGATCCTGCCGCCCGACGCGACCGCCGAGACGATCGCCATCGTCAAGCACGCCTACGGGTTCGACCGGCCGATCCCGGTGCAGTACGGGCTCTGGCTCTGGCATGTGCTGCACGGCGATTTCGGCCAGTCCATCGCGACCCGGCGGCCGGTGACGCTCGAAGTGTTCGGCTCGCTCGCCAACACCGCGATGCTCGCGCTGTTCGCGGTGCCGATCGCCTTCGTCGTCGGCTACGCGATGGGCGCGATCGCCGGCTGCTTTCCCGGCACCATTCTCGACCGGCTGGTGACCGGGGCCGCCGTCACCGGCGTCAGCATGCCGAATTACTGGCTCGGCCTGGTGCTCGTGATCGTCTTCGCCGTCGAGTACATGGTGCTGCCCGCCGAAGGCATGGGGCCGTCGGGCTCGGCGCAATTCAACGTGTTCCTGTGGCGGGATGCGCGCTTCCTGGTGCTGCCGGTGGTGACGCTCGCGATGATCCCGATCGGCATTCTCGCGCGCACCACGCGGGCCGCGGTGGCCGAGGTGCTGAACCAGGATTTCGTCACCACGCTGCGCGCGAAGGGTCTCGGCGAGGCCGCGGTGATCCGCCACGTGCTGAAGAACTCGCTGCCGCAGGTGCTCGCGGTGATGGGGCTGCAATTCGGCTATCTGATGGGCGGCTCGATCCTGGTCGAGACGGTGTTCACCTGGCCGGGCAGCGGCTTCCTGCTCAGCAAGGCGATCATCGACCGCGACATCCCGGTCCTGCAGGGCACGATCCTGGCGCTGTCGCTGATCTTCGTCGCGACCAATCTCGTCGTCGATCTGCTGCAGGCCTTGATCGATCCGCGCATCCGCCGGGCGTGAGGAGAGCGTGATGTCCCAGGCCGTCGCTTTCCCCGGAACCGCCGATGAGGCGGATGCGCCCGCCGAGCGGGTGCGCGGCTATTGGGGCATGGTCGGGCTGCGGCTGCGGCATGATTACGTGACGCTCGGCTTCGCCGCGGTGCTGATCGCGCTGGCGCTCGCGGCGATCTTCGCGCCGGTCCTCGCCCCGTTCGATCCCTACAGGGAGAGCATCATCGGCCGGCTCAAGCCGTTCGGCTGGCGCGGGCATCCGCTCGGCACCGACGAGCTCGGCCGCGATCTGCTGAGCCGGTTGCTCTATGGCGGCCGCATCTCGCTGATGATGGGCGTGTTGCCGGTGACGATCGCGACCGCGATCGGCGGCACGCTCGGGGTGATCGGCGGGTTTTCCGGCCGCATGGTCAACACCGCGATCATGCGGACGATGGACGTGTTCTACGCCTTCCCCTCGATCCTGCTCGCGGTCGCGATCTCGGGCGCGATGGGCGGCGGCATCGTCAACGGGATGGTGGCGCTCAGCCTGGTGTTCATCCCGGCGATGTGCCGCGTCGCCGAGACCGCGACCACGCAGGTGCGCGGGCTCGACTATAATCGAGGCGGCGCGGGCGAGCGGCGCGGGCAGCATCACCATCATCCGCTACCACGTGCTCGGCAACGTGCTGGGCCCGGTCTTCATCTACGCGTCGAGCCTGGTCAGCGTCAGCATCCTGCTCGCCTCAGGGCTTTCATTCCTCGGCCTCGGCGTGCAGCCGCCGGAGCCGGATTGGGGGCTGATGCTGAGCACGCTGCGGCAATCGATCTATGTCGATCCGGTGGGCTGCGCGCTGCCGGGCATCGCGATCTTCGTCGCGTCGATCTGCTTCAACCTGGTCAGCGATGGGATTCGCGCCGCGATGGACGTCCGGATGTGAGCGGCGCCGTGCAAGCGACCACGATCTCATCACTGGATCGCGGCGGCGCGGCGCAGCCGCTGCTGATCGCGAAGGGGCTGCGGAAGCATTTTCGCGCCAAGGGGAGCGGCCGTGGCGCGCAGATCCGCGCGGTGGACGAGATCTCCTTCACCCTGTTCAAGGGCGAGACGCTCGGCATCGTCGGCGAATCCGGCTGCGGCAAATCGACGCTCGCGCGGCTGCTGCTGCATCTGATCACGCCGGATGCGGGCGATCTCATCTTCGACGGCGACGCGGTCGGCGATCCGCGCGGCATCGACCTGCCGGCGCTCCGCAAGCAGGTCCAGATGGTGTTCCAGGACAGCGCCTCCTCGCTCAACCCACGCATGCCGATCCAGGATTCGGTGGCGTTCGGGCCGATGGTGAACGGACGCGGCAAGCCGGAGGCGCGCAAGCTCGCGCAGGACATGCTAAGCCGCGTCGGGCTCAACCCTGCGCTGTTCGGCCCGCGCTATCCGCATGAATTGTCGGGCGGCCAGAAGCAGCGCGTGAACATCGCCCGCGCGTTGGCGATCGGGCCGCGCATGGTGATCCTCGACGAAGCGGTCTCGGCACTCGACAAATCCGTCGAGGCGCAGGTGCTGAACCTGCTCTCCCGGCTGAAGGCCACGCTCAACCTCACCTATCTGTTCATCAGCCACGACCTCAACGTGGTGCGCCATGTGAGCGACCGCGTGCTGGTGATGTATCTCGGCAAGGTGGTCGAGCTCGGGCCGGTGGCCGGCATCTTCGCGGATCCGAAACACCCCTATACGCGCGCGCTTCTCGCCTGCCGCCCATCGATGGACCCGGCGCACCGGATCGAGGAGCCGCCGATCGTGGGCGATCCGCCGAGTCCGATCGACCCGCCTTCAGGCTGCCGGTTCCGCACCCGCTGCGGCTTCGCCGAGGAGGTCTGCGCCAGGCGCGAGCCGCCGCTCGGCGCGTGGCTCGCCCGCGCCTCGCACGTCACCGCCTGCCACATGGAAGACCCGGCATCGGGACATAGCCGCGCCGGCGTGGCGGGACGCGCCTGATGTCGGACGCGCTCGTGACGATCGAGGATCTCACCGTCCGCTTCGTCGGGCGGGAGAGCACCGTGCATGCGGTGAACGGCGTCAGCCTCGCGGTCCGGCCGGGCGAGGTGCTGTGCATCCTGGGCGAGTCCGGCTCGGGGAAGAGCGTCACCCTGCGGGCGCTGATGCGGCTGCTGCCGCGACGGGCGCGGATCGCCGGACGCATGATGGTTGCCGGACAGGATGTGGCGGCGCTCGACCGCCGCGCGCTCGGCGCCTATCGCGGCGGTCTCGCCTCGATGATCTTCCAGGAGCCGATGACCGCGCTCGATCCGGTCTACACGATCGGGGCGCAGATCGTGGAGACGCTGCGGCGGCACAAGCGCATCCCGGCCTCGGCGGCGCGAAGCCGGGCGCTCGAACTGCTCGAACTGGTGAAGATCCCGTCGGCCGCGCGGCGGCTCGACGCCTATCCGCACGAGCTCTCCGGCGGGTTGCGGCAGCGGGCGATGATCGCGATGGCGCTCTCCTGCGGCCCGCGCCTGCTGCTGGCCGACGAGCCCACGACCGCGCTCGACGCGACCGTGCAGATCCAGGTGCTGATCCTGCTCCGCCGGCTGCAGCAGGAGCTCGGCATGGCGACGATCTTCGTCACCCATGATCTCGGCGTCGCCTCCGAGATCGCCGACCGGGTGGCGGTGATGTATGCCGGGCGCATCGTCGAGGAAGGGCCGGTGGCCGAGATCCTCCGCGCGCCGCAGCATCCCTACACGCAGGGCCTGCTCGCCTCGACCGTGCTTGCCGGCGAGCGGGGCGAGGACGTGCCGGCGATCCCGGGCAGCCCGCCCGATCTGCGCCGGCTTCCCCCGGGCTGCGCCTTTGCGCCGCGATGCCCGAAGGCGATGGCGGAATGCCGCGTCGAGATGCCGGCGCCGCGCCATCCGGCGCCCGACATGATGGCGCGCTGCCTGCGCGTCGAGAACACCCTGTCCGCCTCCGTTCCCCGCTACGCACCGCAGGAGATCGCATGAACGGCACCACCATCCCCGAGGAGATCACCGCCCGCGTGGTCTCCCGGCGCGGGACCGACCACCCCTTCGCCGATCTCGATCCGCGGCGCACCGCGCTCGTGGTCATCGACCTGCAGAACGGCTTCATGGACGAGGCCGTCGGGCATGCGGTGTGTCCGGCGGCGCGCGAGATCGTGCCCAACGTGAACCGCCTGGCGAATGCGGTTCGTGGATCGGGCGGCGGCGTGTTCTGGGTGCAGAACACGCATGACGCGGCCTGCCTCACCGAATGGTCGGTGATGCAGGAGATGTCGACGCTCGCCAAGCGCACGGCGCGCTGGCAGTCGATGTCGGAGGGCACGCCCGGCCATGCGCTCTGGCCGGCGCTCGACGTGCGGCCGGAGGACGACATCGTCCGCAAATACCGGTTCAGCGCGTTCCTGCCCGGCGCGTCGGATCTGCCGGCGCGGCTCCGGACGCGCGGCTTCGAATGGGTGCTGATCACCGGCACAATCACCAATGTCTGCTGCGAATCCTCGGCGCGCGACGCGATGATGACGAATTTCCGCGTCATCATGGTCAGCGATGGCAACGCCGCCGGGACGCAGGCGGAGCACGACGCCTCGCTGATCTCGCTCTATTCGACCTTCACCGATCTGATGGATACCGATTTCCTGATCGGCCGGCTGACGCGCAAGCAGGCGCAGGCGGCGTGACGCAATCCGCGAAACCCAAGGTCGCGTTCATCGGCACCGGCGGCACCATCTCATCGATCGGGCGGCATGCGCTCGACCTGCTCGATTACGGCGCCAACGACAAGCGGATGCATGCCGAGGAGATCGCCGCGCGGTTTCCGGAAGCGGCGGAGCAGGTCGAGCTGCTGCCGGTGCGTTTCTCCAACGTGCCGAGCCACGCGATCTTCTTCCCGCAATGGCGCGAGCTGGTGCTGCTCTGCGACAAGCTTGTGGCCGAGCATCCCGACCTCGCCGGCATCGTCATCGGCCACGGCACCGCGTCGATGGAGGAGACGGCGTATTTCCTCGACCTGACGCTCAAGATCAACATCCCGGTGGTGATCACCGGCTCGCAGCGGCCGGCGAGCGCGCTGTCCACCGATGCCGGGCTCAACCTGGTCAACGCCGCGCGCGTCGCCGCCTCCCCCGCCGCGCGCGGGATGGGCGTGCTGCTTCTGCTGAACGACGAGATCCATGCCGCGCGCGAGGTGACGAAAACCTCCACCTTCCGCATGCAGACTTTTCGTACCCCGGATTTCGGCGCGCTCGGGCATGCGGATGGCGATCGGGTCGTGTTCTATCGCGCGACGCTGCGCAAGCACATGCCGGACACCGAGTTCGACATCCGTGCGATCGACGGGCTGCCGCGCGTGGATATCAGCTACGCCTATACCGGGTCGGACGGCGCCGCGGTGCGGGCGTTTGTCGAGGCGGGCGCTCGCGGCATCGTCTCCGCGGGATTCGCGCCGGGCTCTCCCAGCATGGCGGAAGGCGACCTTCTCGCCGATGCGGTGAAGCAGGGTGTCGTCGTCGTGCAATCGACGCGCGCGGGGAGCGGCCGCACCGTGTCCGGCGAGCGCGCCCGGACGCGCGGCTTCCTCTCCGCCGATAATTTGAATCCGCAGAAGGCGCGCCTGCTGCTGGCGCTCGCGCTGACACGCACGCAGGATCGGGTGGAGATCGCCCGCATTTTCGAAACCTATTGAGCATTTTCCTCCAGGCACGACGGAGCCGCCCCATGCGCTTGCTGATGATCCCGCTGCTCGCGGCGCTCGCCGCCCCGCTTCTCGCCTCCCCCGCCCGCGCCGGCGGCACGCTCACCGTCGCGATGACGGCGGGCGATCTGCCGATCGATGTCGGCAACCCGGATCAGGGATTCGAGGGCTACCGCTTCGTCGGCTATAATCTCTATGATTCGCTGTCGCTCTGGGATCTGTCGCGGAGCGACAAGGCCTCCGACATCGTGCCGGGGCTCGCGACCGAATGGCATGTCGATCCGAACAATCCGAAGCGCTGGATCTACACGCTGCGCCAGGGGGTTAAATGGCATGACGGCTGCGATTTCACGGCGGATGACGTCATGTGGAACTTCACCCGCGTCAACGACAGCACCGCGCCGCAATTCAACTCGCTGCAATTCGCGCTGACCCGCTCGCTTTTCGTGAATTTCGACCATGCCGACAAGATCGACGACCACACGATCGCGATCACCACCAAGTTCATCGACTCGCTTTTTCCCTATAATATGACCTATTTTCTACTGGTGAGCCCGTGCCGCTTCAAGGCCTCAAACAATGACTGGAACGCCTTCGCGCAGCACCCGTCCGGCACCGGCCCCTATGTGTTCGACAGCATGGTGCCGCATGAGCGCATGGTGCTGACGCCTAACAAGGCCTACTGGAACAAGGCACGCGTGCCGCAGCAGGACAAGCTGGTGCTGCTGCCGATGCCGGAGGCCACCACGCGGGTGGCGGCGCTGCTCTCGGGCCAGGTGAATTTCGTCGAGGCCCCGCCGCCGGATGCGCTGGACCGGCTGAAATCCTCCGGCATGAAGATCGTGATGAACAGCTACCCGCATGACTGGCCGTACGAGCTCAACACGGCGAACGGCCCGTTCAAGGATGAGCGCGTGCGGCAGGCCGCGAATTACGCGATCAACCGCAGTGATTTCGTCGATTTGCTGAACGGCGAGGCGACCCCGGAATATGCGACCGTGCCGCCGAGCATGCCGTATTACGGTCATCCGGTGCGCTACGAGTTCAACCCCGATAAGGCGCGCGCCTTGTTGAAGGCGGCGGGCTGCCTGCCCTGCAAGGTGAACATCGCGATCTCCACCTCCGGCTCCGGCCAGATGCAGCCTCTGCCGATGAACGAGCTCGCCAAGTCGCAGATGGATGCGGCAGGCTTCGACGTGCATTTCCAGGTGATGGATTGGAACGCGATCATCGCGCTTTACCGCGAGGGCGTCGGGAAGCATCCGGATGTCGACGGGATCAATGATTCGCGCGCGCTGCTCGACCCCGAAAGCGCGCTGATCAAGATCGCGTCGAAGGATTTCTGGGCGCCGAACGGCAGCAATTGGGGGCATTACTACGAACCCGACACGCAGGACCTGATCAACAAGGTGCTCACCACCTTCGATCCGGACGCGCGGATGAAGCTGCTCACGCAATTGCACGAGAACCTGAACGCGCACGCCTACATGGTCTTTATGGTGCACGACCTCAATCCGCGCGCGCTCGCGCCGAGCGTGCACGGCTTCGTGCAGGCGCAGAACTGGTTCCAGGATCTGACGCCGATCTCGGTGTCGCAATGAAGGAGATGGACATGGACGATGCGGAAGAAGTATCCGCGCTGCGGGCGGAATACACGGCGCTGCTCGCGCGGAGCGGGCTGTCCGTTCCGGCGGAGCGCGACGGCGTGATGTTCGAGGCCTTCCGCGTGCAGCGCGAGGCGCTCTCCGCGCTGCACCGGGACTGGCGTTGGGCGGACGAGCCGGCGACGGTGTTCGCGCGCATTCCGGAGGGCGTGCGATGAGCGCGCCGATCACGATCGCCGAGGCGGCGCGGCAGATCAGGACGCGCACCGTCTCGCCGGTCGATCTCGCGCGGGACGCCATCGCGGCGCTGCGCGCGACGGATGCGACGCTGCACAGCGCGGTGCTGCTGACCGAGGACCGTGCGATGGCGGACGCCGCGCGCGCCGAGGCGGAGATCGCGGCGGGGAAGTATCGCGGGCCGATGCACGGCATCCCCTACGGGCTCAAGGACATCATCGACACCGCCGGCATCCGCACCACCTGCCATTCGCAGCTCTGCATTGATCGCGTGCCGGACGCCGATGCGACGGTCGCGGCGCGGCTCGCGGAGGCCGGCGGGGTGCTGGTCGCGAAGATGGCGACGCATGAATTCGCGACCGGCGGTCCGGCTTTCGACCTGCCCTTCCCGCCGGCGCGCAATCCGTGGAATCCCGCGCATTTCACCGGCGGCTCTTCCAGCGGATCGGGGGCGGCGGTCGCCGCCGGCGCGCTGCCGCTGGCGCTCGGCAGCGATACCGGCGGATCGATCCGCCTGCCGGCCGCCTATTGCGGCACGGCCGGGCTGAAACCGACCTACGGACGGGTGAGCCGGCGCGGCGTGGCGCCGCTCGCCTTCAGCCTCGACCATCTCGGCCCGCTGACCTGGACGGTGGAGGATTGCGCGCTTGCGATGCAGGTGCTCGCGGGATACGATCTACATGATGCCGGCTCGGCCAACCTGCCGGTGCCCGATTACGCGGCGGCGCTTGGCCAAGATGTGCGCGGGCTCACCGTCGGCGTGCTCGACGGGTTTCTCGGCGACGACACCAGCGAAGAGATGAGCGCCGGCATCGAGGCGGCGGTCACGATGCTGCAGACACTCGGCATGAAGCTGGTGCGGATCACGCTGCCGCCGCGGGAGATGTTCCACGCTGCCTCGCGCGGCATCAGCGCGCCGGAAGGCTTCAGCATCCACGAGCAGGATCTGCGGCATCGGCCCGAGCTCTACGCCCGGGTGACGCGCGAGAGGCTGATGCTCGGCGCGTTCGTCACCGCCAGCGACTATGTGCAGGCGCAGCGTCTGCGCACGCATCTGACCGCCGCGGTGGACGCTGCCTTCGCCAAGGCGGACGTGCTCGCAACCGCGACCGTGCCGAGTGTTGCGCCACGCATCGATGAGGTGGATACCGGACCGTGGCGGAAACAGATGAACCTCACGTCGGCGTTCAACATCACCGGCCATCCGGCGCTGTCACTCTGCTGCGGCTTCGGCGCGAGCGGGCTGCCGCTCTCGCTGCAGCTCGTCGGCCGCGCCTTTGACGAAGCGACGGTGATGCGCGTCGGCCATGCCTACGAGCAGGCGACGAGCTGGCGCGAACGCCGCCCCGCGCTGACCGCTTCGCCCCGCGAAATGGCGACCGCCTGACCGATCCGAACGTCCATCTGGAAGGAAATCCATGAAACCGAGCATTTCCGAGGCCGAGTTCGCGGTGCTGGCGCGCCGCACCGGGCTGACGCTCTCCCCCGAGCAGGTGAGCAGCCTCTACGAAGCCTATGGCTGGATGGAAGACATGGGCGAGCGCCTGCGCACGCCGCGCGGCCGCGAGGCGGAGCCGGCGCTCACCTTCACCACGGAGATCAAGGCATGAGCGCGCCGCTGACCATCGCCGAGGCGTCCCGCCGGATCGCGGCGAAAACCCTTTCCCCGGTCGAGCTCGCGCAGGATTGCCTCGAGCGCAGCAAACGCCTCAACCCGACGCTGCATGCCTACATCACGATCACCGAGGACCGCGCGCTCGCCGATGCGAAGCGCGCCGAAGCGCGGATCATGCACGACGGGCCCTGCTCGCCGCTCGACGGCATCCCGATCGCGCACAAGGATATCTACAACACCGCCGGCATCTTGACGACGGCGCATTCCAAGCTGCTGCAGGACAACGTCCCCACGAAAGATGCAACGACGGTCGCGAAGCTCGCCGCCGCCGGCACCATCATGCTCGGCAAGCTCTCGACGCATGAATTCGCCATGGGCGGTCCCTCCTTCGACCTGCCCTGGCCGCCGGCGCGCAACCCGTGGGATCCCGAATACTTCACCTCCGGCTCCAGCAGCGGCACCGCCGCGGCGGTCGCGACCGGCATGGCGATGGGCGGCACCGGCTCCGATACCGGCGGCTCGATCCGCGGACCGGCGGCGCTGTGCGGCATTTCCGGCATCAAGCCCACCTATGGGCGATGCTCGCGCGCCGGCGTGCTGCCGCTCGCCTTCACCCTCGACCATACCGGGCCGATGGCCTGGACCGCCGAGGATTGCGCGATGCTGCTGCAGGAAATGGCCGGCTACGACCCGGCCGATCCCGCGAGCGCCGATCAGCCCGTGCCGGATTTCCGCGCCGATCTCGGCCTCGGCGCCAAGGGATTGCGGATCGGCGTCATCCGCTCCTTCCACGAAACCGAGCACAAGGTCAGCCCGGCCACGCTGAAGGGGATCGAGGCCGCGATCGACGCCTTCCGCAAGCTCGGCGCCAGCGTGCGCGACGTCTCGCTCTCCCCGCTCGCGGATTACGGCGCGGCGAATTTCGTCATCCTGATCAGCGAAGCGGTCGCGGTGCACGAGCCCTGGATGCGCACCCGCCTCAACGATTACGGCGAACGCCTGCGCGACCGCCTCGCGCTCGGCGCCATGCTGCGCAGCTCGGACTACATGCAGGCGATCCGCCGGCGCCGCGAGCTCCTCCTCGAAATGATCGCGGCGATGGAAGACCTCGACATCCTGATCACCGCCGCAGCCCCGGGCGAGGCGCCGAAGATCATGGAAGTGCCGAAATGGTCGAACATGGACAAGCCAGGCTTCACCGGCCCCTGGAACCTCACCGGCTTCCCCGCCATCTCGGTCTGCACGGGCTTCGGCGAAGCCGGGCTTCCGGTCGCCGTGCAGCTGGTCGCCAAACCGTTCCAGGAACCCACCCTGTTCCGCGCGGCGCACGTCCTCGAGGAGGCGATGCCCTGGCGCGAAAGCCGCCCGGCTTTGGCGGGGGAGCTGGCGGCTTCTAAGTGAAGCGGTGATTGAGGGCCAGGGGCGCTGCCCCTGGACACCGCTAAGGTCAGTCGCCCTTAGAACCCGGATGGCGCTTCGCGCGAAGCGCAATCAAACATCGACGCACATCAGGCGCGCGCCACCTCGCGCAAGGCGCCGTCCCAGGTTCTAAGGGCGACTGCCCTTAGCGGGGTCCAGGGGCAGCGCCCCTGGCCTTACCTATCTTCAGCCGAAAATCTCCTCCTCGGATTCGATCTTCGCCGGATCCAGCTCCATCCCGAGCCCAGGCAGTGTCGGCGCGTGGATTTCGCCCTTCACCGGCATCACGGGATGCGCCAGGAAGTGTTGGTGGATCAGATTCCATTTCACCAGGTATTCCTGGTACGGCGTGTGGATCGGCGATTGGGTCAGCGAGAAGTGGATGCCGGCCGGCGTGGAGTGGCCGTGCGGGATGGTGATGAGGTCGTGCACGGTCGCGTAGGCGGCGATCTTCAATGTCTCGGAGAGGCCGCCGCACCAGTAGATATCGGGTTGCAGCACGTCGAGCGCGTCGGCGTCGATGAAGCGCTTGAAGCCCCAGCGCGTGTATTCGTGCTCGGCGCCGGCGAGCGGGATCTGCGTGCGTTCCTTCACCTTCCGGTAGCTGTCGATGCGGTCCGGCATCACCACCTCCTCGAGCCAGCGGGGGCGGAATTCGGCGATGCGGTCGGCGAGGTCGACCACGTAGGTCGGATCCATCGACTGCCAGCAATCGAGCATGATGTCGTAATCGTCGCCGAGCGTTTCGCGCAGCGTGCGCACCATCTCGACATTCTTCCGCATGCCTTCGTGCCCGCTCATCGGGCCGTGGCGGAAGAACCATTTCTGCGCGGTGTAGCCCATCTCCTTGTATTCCGCGGCGCGCGCGCGGACCTTGCCGGGGTCCAGCACCGCGAAGCCGAGCATGCTCGCATAGGCGGGCACGGAGGGGCGGGTCGGGCCGCCGAGCAGGCGGAACACCGGCTGGCCGAGCCAGCGGCCGCGCAGATCCCACAGCGCGCAATCGACCGCGCTGATCGCGAGCATCGCGTCGCCCTGCCGCCCGTGCACCATGATCCGGTGCATCTGGTCCCACAGCATCTCGCCGGCGATCGGGTCGCGGCCCATCAGGATGCGGCGGAGCCTGGTCGCGACGATATAGGCGACGCCGTCCGGCACCGGGCCGCCGATGCCGGTGACGCCCTCGTCGGTGCCGATCTCGACGAACGCCGCATCGATGCGGAAATGCCGGTCGTCGGTCTGCTCGCCCCCCTCATGGTCCTGGCGGGCGCGGTATTCCGGGTAGATGTCGATCGGGCGGACCAGCCGCTCCTCCCAGAACCGACCTTCGGTCGGCATCGTGCCGTGCAGCTTGCGCAGTTTCACGCTGGTGATCTTCAACTTGCTTTCCTCCCTGCGGCACCGCCGCCCGACAACACCGGACGCGCCGCCCCGCGTTGACCGGGGCGCGGCGCATCCTTAGGGATAGTCGCCATGATTCTGCTGATCGACAACTATGACAGCTTCACCTTCAACCTCGTCCATTTCCTGGGCGATCTCGGGGCGCGCTGCGAGGTGCGGCGGAACGATGCGCTGGATGCCGAGGCGGCGCTGGCGATGACGCCCGAGGCCATCGTGCTCTCCCCGGGCCCCTGCACGCCGAGCGAGGCCGGCATCTGCCTCGACCTGATCGCCGCCGCCGCCGAGGCGCGGGTCCCGCTGCTCGGCGTCTGTCTCGGCCACCAGGCGATCGGCCAGGCCTTCGGCGGCGAGGTGGTGCGAGCGCCGGCGCCGATGCATGGCAAGCTGAGTCCGATCGCGCATCAGGGAAGCGACGTGTTCGCCGGGCTGCCGAGCCCGTTCGAGGCGGTGCGCTACCACAGCCTGATCGTCGACGAGGCGAGCCTGCCGCCGAGCCTGTCGGTCACGGCGCGGACCGCGGACGGGATCGTCATGGGGCTGCGCCATCGCGAGCGGCCGATCTTCGGCGTGCAATTCCACCCGGAGAGCATCGCGAGCCGGCATGGCCATGACATCCTGGCGAATTTCCTCGCCCTCGCCCGGGGAGCCAACTCTCCTGCTCGCGCGGCCTGACACGCAAGCCGTGCCGGATGCGCTGAAGCCGGGCACGCTGAAGCCGGGCACGCTGAAGCCGGTGCTCGCCCGTCTGGCCGCCGGCGAGACGCTCGCGGAGGCGGAGGCGGAGGCGGCGTTCGGGCTCATCATGTCCGGCGAGGCGACGCCCGCGCAGATCGCCGGGCTGCTGATGGCGATGCGGGTGCGCGGCGAGACGGTGGCCGAGCTCACCGGCGCGGTCCGCGCGATGCGGGCGCGGATGGTCGCGGTCGCGGCGCCTGCGGGCGCGATCGATGTCTGCGGCACCGGCGGCGACAATGCGGGCACGCTGAACGTCTCCACCGCCGTCGCCTTCGTGCTGGCCGGCGCCGGCGTCACGGTCGCCAAGCACGGCAACCGCAACCTCTCCTCGCTGAGCGGCGGCGCCGATGTGCTGAGCGCGCTCGGCGTCGATATCGAAGCGCCGATGGAGCGGCTCGCCGGCATATTATGCGAGGCGGGCTGCGTCTTCCTGTTCGCGCCCCGCCATCACGCCGCACTCCGCCATGCCGCCGGCGCGCGGGTCGAGCTCGGCACGCGGACGATCTTCAACCTGCTTGGCCCGCTCGCCAACCCGGCCAACGTCACCCGCCAGCTCACCGGCGTCTATGATGCGAAATGGGCGCGGCCGATGGCGGAGACGCTGCGCGGGCTCGGCACGGAACGCGCCTGGATCGTGCACGGGATGGGGCTCGACGAGCTGACGGTCGCGGGCGAGAGCCAGGTGACCGCGCTGGAAGCCGGATCGGTCCGCGCCTTCAATGTCAAACCCGAGGAGGCCGGGCTGCCGCGCTCGCCGATCGCGGCGATCCGCGGCGGCGACGCGGCTCACAACGCCGGCGCGCTCGCCGCCCTGCTCGCCGGCGCGCCGGGGGCCTATCGCGACACGGTGGTGCTGAACGCCGCCGCCGCGCTGATCGTCGCCGGCCGCGCCGGCACGCTGGCGGAAGGGGCGGCGGTCGCCGCCCGCACGCTCGACACCGGCCGGGCGGCGGCCGCCCTCGATTCGCTGCGGCGGGCAACCGCCGCCGCCGCGCAGCGCTGAACGGCTAGGGCGTCTTCGGCGCTCCCGAGGAGAGACGATGGATACCGCCATCCCCGACGTTCTCGCCCGCATCTGCGCCGACACGCTGGCGGAGGTGGCGCGCCGCCGCATCGCCGCCCCTGTCGAGAAGCTGATGAGCCGGATCGGCAATCGCGGCGACATTCCGCGCGGGTTCGGCGGCGCGCTGAAAGAGGCGGTGGCCGAGGGTCGGTTCGGGCTGATCGCGGAGGTGAAGAAAGCCTCGCCCTCCGGCGGCATGATCCGCCCGGAATTCGACCCCGCCGCGCTCGCCCGCGCCTATGCCGAGGGCGGGGCGGCCTGCCTCTCCGTGCTCACCGACGGCCCGCATTTCCAGGGCGCGCCCGAGCATCTGCAGGCCGCACGCGCGGCGGTGACGCTGCCGGTGCTGCGCAAGGATTTCATCCTCGATCCCTGGCAGATCTACGAGAGCCGGGCGATGGGGGCGGATTGCATCCTGCTGATCATGGCGGCGCTGACCGACGCGCAGGCGCTCTCGCTCGAGAACCTCGCCCGCGCGCTCGATCTCGACGTGCTCGCCGAGGTGCATGACCGTCGCGAGCTCGACCGCGCGCTCGGCCTGCAGACGGCGCTGCTCGGCATCAACAACCGCAATCTCCGCACGCTGAAAACCTCGCTCGCCACCACCGAGGAGCTGGCGCCCTTCGTGCCCCCCGACCGGCTGCTGATCGGTGAGAGCGGCATCGCGACCCATGCGGATGTCATGCGTCTGGCCACCACCGGCGCGCGCTGCTTCCTGGTCGGCGAGAGCCTGCTCCGCCAGCCTGACGTAATGCTCGCGACCCGGCGGCTGCTCGGCACCGAAGCATGAGTGGCCTCACCCATTTCGACGCCGAAGGCCGCGCGGCGATGGTGGACGTGTCCGACAAACCCGCCACCGCCCGCACCGCGACCGCGCGCGCCCGCGTGACGATGCAGCGGGAGACGCTGACCGCCATAACCGCCGGCGCCACGCGCAAAGGGGATGTGTTCGGCGTCGCCCGCCTCGCCGGCATCATGGCGGCGAAGCGCACCGCCGATCTCATTCCGCTCTGCCACCCGCTGCCGATCTCCGCCGTCTCCGTCGATCTCGCGGCGGCCGATCAGGGCGATGCGGTCGAGATCACCGCCACCGTGCGCACCACCGGCCCCACCGGCGTCGAGATGGAGGCGCTGACCGCCGCCTCGGTCGCGGCGCTCACCGTCTACGACATGTGCAAGGCGGTGGACCGCGGCATGCGGATCGAAGCACTCCGCCTCGTCCACAAGGCGGGCGGGAAATCCGGCGAGTTCGCGCAGGCATGATCCCGGTCGAGGAGGCGCGCGCCCGCATTCTCGCCGCGATGCGTCCTACGGCGACAGAAATCGTCGCCCTCCCCGCCGCGATCGGCCGGGTCAGCGCCGCCCCCCTCCGCGCCCGGCTGAACCAGCCGCCGGCCGATGTCTCGGCGATGGACGGCTACGCGCTGCGCGCCGCGGACGCCATGCCCGGCGCGACGCTCCGGGTGGTCGGCGCGGCACCGGCCGGACGCCCGTTCGAGGGCCATGTCGGCCCGGGCGAGGCGGTGCGGCTCTTCACCGGCAGCCTGATCCCGGACGGCGCGGATAGCGTGGCGCTGCAGGAGGATGCGGATGCGGCGGACGGCATGGTCACGCTGCGGGAAGCCGTGCGCGCCGGGCGTCACGTCCGCCGGGCCGGGCAAGATTTCTCGGCCGGCGATGCGCTGATCCGGGCCGGCAAGCGTCTCGGCGCGCGCGATATCGGCCTCGCCGCCGCCGGGAACCACCCCTGGGTTTCCGTGCATCGCCGGCCGCGGATCGCCATCCTCGCGACCGGCGACGAAATCTCGCTTCCCGGCGAGCCGATCGGGCCCGGAGGGATCGTCAGCTCGAACGCGCATGCGCTCGCCGCGCTGATCCGCGCCGCCGGCGGCGACCCGCTGGTGCTGCCGATTGCCGTCGACGACCGCGACGCGATCGCCAATGCCGCCGACGCCGCCGCCGGCGCCGACCTGCTCGTCACCACCGGCGGCGCAAGCGTCGGCGACCACGACCTCGTGCAGGCCGGACTCGGCGCGCGCGGGTTCCAGGCGGATTTCTGGAAGATCGCCATGCGCCCAGGCAAGCCGCTGATGTTCGGCGCCCTCGCCGGCCTTCCCGTGCTCGGCTTGCCGGGCAACCCGGTCTCCACCCTGGTCTGCGCCGTGCTTTTTCTCGTCCCGGCATTGGACCGTCTTTCAGGCCTGCCCAGCGCCGCGCCGGCAACGACCCCCGCCCGCTTGGGCATCGCGCTCGCCGCCAACGACCACCGCGCGGACCACCTGCGCGCCACGCTCGCGACCGGCGCCGACGGACATCTGGTCGCAACCCCGTTCGAGCGGCAGGATTCCGCCATGCTGCGCCTGCTCGCCGAGGCCGACGCGCTCGTGCTGCGGCCCGCCAACGATCCGGCCCGGCCGGAAGGCGCGCCGGTCAGCGTGATCCGGCTGGACGCGCTCGGGATCTGATCCTCGACGCCGCCGGAGGGACAAGTTCGCTTGACGGGCGGAGAAGAACCAATCTAGAACATGCTTGGTTGCCGATTTGTTCCTGATCGCCTTCGACAGGGCAGCCGCAAACGGGCAAGGATCATCCCGGCCATGCTGACCCGCAAGCAGCACGAGCTGCTCATCTTCATCGATCGCCATCTGCGCGAGACCGGCTTTTCTCCCTCCTTCGAGGAAATGAAGGAGGCGCTGCAGCTCAAGTCGAAATCCGGCATCCATCGGCTGATCTCCGCCCTCGAGGAGCGCGGCTTCCTGCGCCGGCGGCATCACCGGGCGCGCGCCCTCGAAGTCACCCGCCTCCCCGACGACACACGACGCGCCGCCGCCACCACGCCAGCGCCCATACCCGCGCCGGCGCCCGCCGCCAATTTCGCGCCCAACGTCATCCGCGGCGACTTCACCAACCGCCTGCCCGGCGTCCGCGCCGCGAACGAGGCCGGCGCGGTGCAGCTCCCGCTCTACGGCCGCATCGCCGCCGGCCTGCCCATCGAGGCCCTCCGCGACAACGGCCAGCAGATCGAGGTGCCCCTCGCCCTCCTTGGCGGGGGCGAACACTACGCGCTCGAAGTCGCCGGCGATTCGATGGTGGACGCCGGCATCCTCGACGGCGACACCGTCATCATCCGCCAAGGCGAAACCGCGGAAAACGGCCAGATCGTCGTCGCCCTCATCGACGAAAACGAAGTCACCCTTAAACGACTGCGCCGCCGCGCCAACTCCATCGCCCTCGAACCCGCTAACGCCCGCCACGAAATCCGCATCTTCCCCGCCGACCGCGTGAAAGTACAAGGCCGCATGGTCGCCCTCCTCCGCCGTTACTGAGGGCCTGGTTAGGGGAAGGCAGGCCAGGGGCTCCGCCCCCATGCATCACTTGGGACCCCGCTAAGGGCACAGCCCTTAGAACCCGCTAGGGCCTGTTTGGAGAGGGTGGGCCAGGTACCAGTTGCAACCACTCCCTCGCCCACCCCTCTCCAAACAGTCGTAATGGATTCCAAAGGCTCTGCCTTTGGCGGGGGTCCAGGGGGCAGAGCCCCCCGGCCTGCCTTCCTCAACCCCGCAACCTCGGTGCTATAAGCCGCCGGATGCGGGTTCTTGTTACCGGCAGTGCCGGGTTCATCGGGTTTCATGTGTGTCGGCGTTTGCTGCGTGACGGGCATGAGGTCACCGGCATTGATGCGTTGGTGCCGTATTATGATGTCGGGTTGAAGCAGGCGCGGCATGCTGCGCTGGGTCCGGATTTCCGGCCTGTCATTCTCGACATCTGTGATCGGGCCGGGCTTGCCGCGACGGTGGCGGCGGCGGCGCCGGAGGTTGTCGTGCATCTCGCGGCGCAGGCCGGTGTGCGGTATGCGATCGAGCATCCGGACACCTATGTCGAGACGAATTTCGTCGGCACGTTCAACTTGCTGGAGGCGTGCCGTGGGCAGGATGTGCGCCATCTGCTGATGGCGTCGACGAGCTCGGTGTATGGCGCGAACGCCAAGCTGCCTTTCGTCGAGACGGATGCGGCGGAGACCCCGCTCAACATTTATGCGGCGACCAAGCGGGGCACCGAGATGATCGCGCACTCCACCGCGCATTTGCGGGGCTTGCCGATCACCGCGTTCCGCTTCTTCACCGTGTATGGGCCGTGGGGCCGGCCGGACATGGCGCTGTTCAAGTTCACCGAGGCGGCGCTGCGGGGCGAGCCGATCGACGTGCACAATCACGGCGAGATGGCGCGCGACTTCACCTATATCGACGATCTGGTGGAGGCGGTGGTGCGGCTCGTTCCGGCGGTTCCGGCGGCCGGCCGCAAGATGGTGGAGCGCGATCCGGTGAGCGCGGTTGCGCCGTTCCGGGTGGTGAATATCGGCAATGGCGCGCCGGTCGCGCTCGGTGCGTTCATCGCGGCGATCGAGGCGGCGACGGGGCGTTCCATCATTCGTCGCAACCTGCCGATGCAACCCGGCGAGGTGCAGCGTACCTGGGCGGATGTGAGTCTTCTCGACGCACTCACCGGTTTCCGGCCGAACACCGATGTCGTGGCGGGCGTCGCCGCCTTCGTCGCGTGGTATCGCGCGTATTATCGGGTGTAGCGGGCGGGCGTCGCGCGAAGCCGTTGCGGCGCGCGACGGTCACACAAGCTTCATGCGTATGACGCGGAAGAGTCGCCGGTCACGGCTTACGGGTGCGGGGATTTCACACCTCGCTTCGGAGCCATCATCGATGAAGACATTTCTGGGCGCGGCCGTCCTGGCCGGCCTTGCGGCAGCACTTGCCCCGGCGGCGCACGCCCAGACATCGGCGAGCGACTGCCCGAACGGCGGCACCGTCCGCTTCGGCGTCGAACCCTATGAGGCCGTGGCGCGGCTGACGCCGATCTACCAGCATATCGGCGATCTGATCGGCAAGAAGATCGGCTGCAAGGTCGATATCCTGATCACCACGAACTACACCTCCGAGATCGAGGCGATGCGCGCCGGCAAGCTGGAAGTGGGCGAGTTCGGTCCGCTCGGCTACGTGCTCGCCCATCAGGTCGCGCATGCCGACGCCGTCTCGACCTTCGGCGACAAGCAAGGCAAGCCTGAGACCTACACCGCCGGCATCGTCACCTGGCCCGGCTCCGGCGTCACCACGATGGCCGGCATCGCCGGCCATAGTTTCGGCTTTTCCGATCCCGCCTCGACATCCGGCCATCTCTACCCGGCCTACGCGCTGCGCAAGGCCGGCATCGACCCTGACCATGGCGTCAAGGGCTTCTACGCCGGCAGCCACACCGCGAGCTTCGAGGCGATCTTGAACCACAAGGTCCAGGCCGGCGAGCTCAACAGCCAGGAGATCGCCTCCGCCACCCTCGCCGGCTCCTACAAACCGAGCGATTTCGTCGAGCTCTGGCGGTCCGAGCCGATCCCGATCGACCCGATCGCGGTCGCGGAGACCCTGCCTGCCCCGTTCAAGGCGCGGCTCACGCAGGTGCTGCAGACGCTCGACCTGTCCGAACTCTCCGCCGACGACCAGAAAATCATCGGCAGCGACGGCGCCCATCTCGTGCCGCAGACCGACGCCGCCTATGACGGCATTCGCGACCTGGTGAAGACGCTCAACATCGACCTCACCAAGGTCTCGGGATGACCGAGGCGCTGATCGAGGCCAATGGCCTCGCGATGCGCTACCCGACCGGCAGGCTGGCGCTGCAAGGCGCCAGCCTCTCGGTGGCGCCCGGCGAGCTCGTGGTCATTCTCGGCGCCAATGGCAGCGGCAAATCCACCATGCTCCGCTGCATCGCCGGCATGCTGCGCCCGAGCGCCGGCACGGTGCGCGTCGCCGGCCGCGAGTTGAGCGCGCTCACCGGCCGCGCCCTCGCTGACGGGCGCATGGCGCTCGGCATGATCTTCCAGCATGCGAACCTGGTGCGGCGGCGGAGCGTGGTCGCGAACGTGATGACCGGCACGCTCGGCCGCCATCGCCGGCTCACCACCATGCTCGGCCGGCTGCCAAATTCCGAACGCGGCTTCGCGCTCAATTGCCTCGACGAGGTGGGATTGCGCGAATTCGCCCCGCAGCGCGCCGGCACGCTCTCCGGCGGCCAGGCGCAACGCGTCTCTGTCGCCCGCGCCCTGGCCCAGCGTCCCCGCGCGCTGATGGCGGACGAGCCGGTGGCGAGCCTCGACCCGGAAGCGGCGGAAGAGATCATGCGCCTGCTCCGCCGCCTCGCACACGAGGACGGTCTCGCCGTGCTCTGCGTGCTGCACCAGCCCGACCTTGCCCGCCGCTTCGCCGACCGCGTGGTCGGGCTGCAGGGCGGCCGCATCTCCTTCGACGAGCGGCCTGCGTCAATCGGCGAGCGCGCCGTCACCGCGCTCTACGAAACCGCTGCTGCTTGAACATCCGCCGATGAAACACCGGCCGGACTTGCTGCGCGGGCAACGCGCCTCGAGCAGCCGCGCGCTCGGCTTCTTCGCGCTGCTGCTCTTCCTCGTCGCGGTCGGGCAGGCGACGCTCGTCGTCCAGGCCCGGCCGCAGGATCTGATCACCGGCGCGCACGGCATCGCCGACATCCTCCGCCGCTCCTGGCCGCCCGATCTCAGCAAGCTGCCGGACGCGCTGTGGCCGACCCTCGAGACCATCGATATCGCGCTGTTCGGCACCGTCGTCGGCGTGATCCTCGCCCTGCCGCTCTCCACCCTCGCGGCCCGCAACACCGCCCCGGCACGGCCGCTCTACTATCTCGCCCGCGGCCTGATCTCGCTCGCCCGCGCCGTGCCGGACCTGATCTGGGCGCTGATCTTCGTCACCGCCGTCGGGCTCGGACCGTTTCCCGGCGCGCTGGCGATCTGCGTCCACTCGCTCGGCATGCTCGGCCGCCTGTTCGCCGAAGTGATCGAGGACATGGACATGGGCCCGGTCGAAGCCCTCACCATGACCGGCGCGACACGCCTGCAAGTGTTCAGCCACGCCGTCGTGCCGAGCGTACTGCCCTCCCTGCTCGGCATCGCACTCTACCGGTTCGACGAAAATATCCGATCCTCCCTGGTGCTCGGCTTCGTCGGCGCCGGCGGCCTCGGCTTCGAAGTGCTGACCGCGATGAACCTGTTCCAATATCGCACGGTCTCGCTGCTCCTGATCGTGACATTCCTCCTCGTCCTCGCCGCCGAACGCGGCTCCGCGGCGCTGCGGAAGCGCGTGGATTGAGGAAGGAAGGCCAGGGGGCTCTGCCCCCTGGACCCCCGCCAAAGGCCGAGCCTTTGGAATCCATTACGGCTGTTTGGAGAGGGGTGGGCGAGGGAGTGGTTGCAACCGATACCTGGCCCACCCCTCTCCAAACAGCCCTAGCGGGTTCTAAGGGCTGTGCCCTTAGCGGGGTCCAGGGGCAGAGCCCCTGGCCTGCCTTCCTCCACACGTTGCGCTCGCGCTCGTGCGATCCATATCGCCACGGATGCAAAAGCAGCTTCATCTTGGCGCGTTCATGCGCCCGGTCGGCATCCACACCGCCTGGTGGCGGTATCCGGGTGCGTATCCGGACGCGAATTTCAACCTCGCGCATCTGGTGCGCTTCATCCAGACGCTGGAGCGCGGGCGGTTCGACGCGTTTTTCATGGCCGACCATCTTGCCGTGCTGAACATGCCGATGGCGGCGCTGCGGCGGAGCGCGACCGCGACCTCGTTCGAGCCGCTGACTTTGCTGTCCGCGCTCGCGATGGTGACGGAGCGCATCGGCCTCGTCGCCACCGCGTCCACCACCTTCGACGAGCCCTATCATATCGCGCGGCGTTTCGCCTCGCTCGACCATATCAGCAACGGCCGCGCGGGCTGGAACATCGTCACCACCGCGAACCCGGATGCGGCGCTGAATTTCGGCCTGACCGAGCATGTCGATCATGACGAGCGCTACCGCCGGGCGCGCGAGTTCTTCGATGTGGTCACCGGATTGTGGGATAGCTGGGCGGATGATGCCTGGCTGCGCGACCAGGCGAGCGGCGTGTTCTTCGATCCCGCGCGCATGCATGTGCTCGACCACAAGGGCGAGCATCTCTCGGTGCGCGGTCCGCTCAACATCGCGCGTCCGGTGCAGGGCTGGCCGGTGATCGTGCAGGCCGGCGCCTCCGAGGCGGGCCGCCAGCTCGCCGCCGAGACCGCGGAGATGGTGTTCGGCAGCAGCCGCACGATCGCCGACGGGCGGGATTATTATGCGGATGTGAAGGCGCGGATGCGCGCGATCGGCCGGTCGCCGGACGGGCTCAAGATCCTGCCCGGCGCGCTGGTCCTCGTGGGCGCGACCACCGCCGAGGCGGAGGCGAAGAAGGCGCGGCTCGATGCGCTCGTGCATGCGGAAAGCGGGGTGCCCAACCTGTCGATGCGGCTCGGCGTCGATGCGTCCGGCTTCGCGCTCGACGAAAAGTTGCCGGAGATTCCGCAGAGCAATGCGGGGCAGAGCAGCCGCGATTCGCTGGTCGCCCTCGCCCGGCGGGACAATCTGACCGTGCGCCAGCTGGCGCAGCTCGTCGGCGCGTATGGCGGCCTGCAGATGGCCGGCACGCCGGCGGAGATCGCCGACACCATGCAGGAATGGCTCGAGACCGAAGCGTGCGACGGGTTCAACGTGATGTTCCCGACCGTGCCGGAAGGGCTCGATGATTTTGTGAACCTTGTGGTGCCGGAATTGCAGCGCCGCGGGCTCTACCGGCGGGAGTATGCAGGCACCACGCTGCGCGACCATCTCGGCCTGGCGCGCCCTGCGAACCGCTTCTTCCCCGAGACCGCCGCCCCTTCCTTGGCGGCTACTCTTCCGGCTCGGTCGTGAACAGCAGCGGATAGCCCTTCTTCCGCGCGGCGTCCGTCGCGTTGGTCGCTTTCGCCTCCGCCACGTCCTTGGTGTAGACGGCGACCACGCAGACGCCGCGCTGATGCGCGGTGATCATCACCCGATGCGCCTGCGATTCGCTGAGCCGGAACTCCGCCTTCAGGACGGTGACGACGAATTCGCGCGGCGTGTAGTCGTCATTGACCAGAATGACTTTGTGCAGCTTCGGCCGCTCCGGCTTCAAATCCAGAGCCGGCTTCCGCTGCCTGACCGTATTGTCCATCTCTCACCTCCTTTCGCCCTCCTCTCCTTCGACAGACGAGAAGCACGCCAGCGACGCCCTCCGGGTCGATCATCCCGTCGGACAGCACGAGCGGCGCCGCGCGGCGCAGGCCGATCGGCAGGAAGACGTGGTTATACCACCACATCGCCCGGGCGCGGCGATGGCGAAGAAACCACAGGCCGAGCGCCAGCAGCCGGGTGGAGCGCGGCAGCATGCCGGAGGGCGCCGAGCGCTCGACGACGAAACCCGCCGCCTCGAGCTGGCGCAGCAGCGCGGCGGGCGCATAGCGGCGATGATGGCCGACCGCCTCGTCGAACGCCGTCCAGGCGGCGGGATGCAGCGGGACGGAGAGCAGCAGCGTCGCGCCCGGCGCCGCCACGCGGGCGAGCTCCGCCAGCGCCGCCTCGCCCTCCGCCACGTGCTCCACGATATCGAGCGCGCCGATCAGGCCGAACGCGCCGGAGGGGAAGGGCAGCGCGGTCACCAGCGCCTCGACCGCATGGCCGCCCACCTCGCGCAGCCGGCGGAGCGCCGGCGGGCTGATGTCGGCGAACACGGTGCCCGCAATCGGCAAGCGCGGCCGCAGCCCGGCCCCCACTTCGAGCCGCGCCCCGCCCGACCCTGCGAGCGCCTGCACAAGCGGCCAGGTGTTGAAGCGGTCCGGCGCAATCAGTCGCGCGTCTTCCCAGAGACGATCGTAGAAGCGCCGGTTCGCCCCCAACAGCATGCTGGTCCCTGGCAGCGTGTCGGTCCGGATCTCCGTCATCCGGCAGACCTAACCGCGCGGCCCGATCCGCGCTAGAGTATGTTCCGTTCGCATGCGCTCACGGCACAGGCGCTCGCTCTCTGTTTTGGCGAGCATCTTTATCCGCTCAAACGATTCCGTTTGAACGGATGATGCTCTAGCCTGCCCCGCCATTTCGGGAAGACGGTCATGCGGTTGTTTTCGGCGACGCTCGCCACCGAGACGAACACCTTTTCACCCCTGCCGACCTCCCTCGCCTCCTATCGCGACAGTGTGTTCCTCCGCCCCGGCGAGCACCCGCAGGAAACGCCGCTGATGTGCACCGCCCCGCTCTGGGTCGCACGCCGGCGCGCGGCCGCGGACGGGTTCACGCTGATCGAGGGAAGCTGCTTCGCCGCCAGCCCCGCCGGCCTCACCAACCGCGCCGATTACGAGACGATGCGCGACGAAATCCTCCAGCAGGTCGAGGCGGCGCTCCCGCTCGACGGCGTGCTGCTCGGATTGCACGGCGCCATGGTCGCCTACGGATACGACGACGTGGAGGGCGATATCCTCGAGCGGGTGCGCGCGCGGGTCGGCCCCGATTGCGTGATCGGCGTCGAGCTCGACCCGCATTGCCACCTCACCCGCAAGCGCGTCGCGCTCGCCGACATCATCATCCTCTACAAGGAATTCCCGCATACCGACGTGGTGGAACGCGCCGAGGAGCTGCTCACCCTCGTGCTGCGCACCATGCGCCGCGAGATCCGGCCGGTGATGTCGCTCTACGACTGCCGGCAGATCGGCTCCTACCCGACCACGCTGCCGCTGATGCGCGGCTTCGTCGACCGCGCCGCCGCGCGCGAGGGCAC
Organism: Acetobacteraceae bacterium; assembly: GCA_965276665.1. Taxonomy (GTDB): domain Bacteria; phylum Pseudomonadota; class Alphaproteobacteria; order Acetobacterales; family Acetobacteraceae; genus CAWGJC01. The sequence goes on along the minus strand of OZ255620.1, from coordinate 3,943,488 downwards.
GGACGGCGTGCTCTCGCTCTCGATCTGCCACTGCTTCCCCTATGCGGACGTACCGGAAATGACCGGCCGCATCCTCGCCGTGGTGGACGGCGACAAGCAGAAAGCCGACCGCATCGCCAGCGAGCTCGGCGCCGAATTCGTCTCCATGCGCGGCCGTACCGCGCCCGATTATCTCGACCCCGACACCGCGATCTCGACCGCCCTCGCCCAGGCCGGCCACCCGGTGGTGATGGCGGACCCGGCCGACAATGCCGGCGGCGGCGCTCCCAGCGACAACACCACCATCCTGCGCCGGCTGATCGCCCGCGGCATCGACGGCGCGGCCCTCGCGCCGATCTGGGACCCGATCGCCGTTCGGCTCTGCTTCGACGCCGGTCTCGGCGCCACCCTGCCGCTCCGCTTTGGCGGCAAAATCGGTCCCGCCTCCGGACCACCGGTGGACGCCGAAGCGACAATCACCGGCCTCGCCCGCGAAGCCACCCAAAGCTTCGGCCCCACCGAGGTCAAGCTCGGCGACTGCGCCGCCATCCGGATCGGCGGCGTCGAAATCGTGCTGATCTCAAACCGGACCCAGGCCCTCGGCCTCGAGATATTCCGCAACGTCGGCATCGAACCCACCGAACGACGCATGCTCGTCGTCAAATCCACCAACCATTTCCACGCCGCCTTCGGCCCGATCGCCGCCACCGTGCTCTACATCGACACCGACGGCCCCATCCCCCGCGACTACCGAACCATCCCCTATCAAAACGTCCAACGCCCCCTCTGGCCCCTCGACGCCGACGCTGTGCCGGGGTTGATTGCTTGAGAGGAAGGCCAGGGGCTCTGCCCCTGGACCCCGCTAAGGGCTGAGCCCTTAGAACCCGCTAGGGCTGTTTGGAGAGGGGTGGGCGAGGAGCTGTTTCTACCGGTACCTTGCCCACCCCTCTCCAAACAGCCGTAATGGAGTCCAAAGGCTCGGCCTTTGGCGGGGGTCCAGGAGGCAGAGCCCCCTGGCCTTCCTCTCAGGGCAACATCCCCTTCATACGCAGCAGCCCGAGCGAGGCGATGGTGGTGGCGTCTTTGATGGTGCCGTCGCGGATCATGTCGAGCAGGGTGGTCCAGGGAAAGCGTCGGGTGATCAGGCCTTGTTCCTCGTCGTCGAGCTCGCGTTCGGTGTGGGAGAGGCCGCGTGCGAGGAAGATGTGGAAGCTTTGCGTGGCGTAGCCGCAGGCTTGGAAGAGGTGGCCGCCAAGGTCCATGCGTTCGGCGAGCAGGCCGGTTTCCTCGCGCAATTCGCCGCGCGCGAGCGCGACCGGGTCGGGGTCCGGCATGGCTTCCCACGCGCCTTGCGGCAACTCCCAGAGTCGTGTGCCGACGGGATAGCGGTATTGCTCGACGAGATGCACGGAGAGATCGTCCTCGACCGGCACGATGACGACGAAGTTGGGCTTCTGCACCACGCCGTAGATGCTTTCCTTGCCGTCCTGCCGGCGGATGCGGTCCTCGCGCACGATCATCCAGCGATTCTGGTAGACGATGGTGCTGCCGAGCGTGGTCAGCTCGTCCGGTTTGGTCATGGCGTTTCGTAACCCAGCGCTTCGAGTGTGGGGGCGAGTGTGGCGAAGATCGGCTCGAGGTGGCGCCGGTAGTTGCGCCAGCGATAACGGCTGCGTGCGTAGAGCGGTTCGGTGACCTGGAGCTGGCTTGCGGTGCGCGCGTACCGTGCGTTGTGGTGGAAGCCGACGCAGGCGGGCTCGAACGGGAGGCCGATGAAGCCGAGAACGCCGTCCAGCCCGCCGGCGAGATCGTCGACCAGATCCTCGTAGCGCACCGCATGGTAGCGCGGCGTCATTTCCCGCCGCATATGCGCGACGAGTGCCGCGATGCGCGCGTAATGCAGCGCGATGGTGGCGAGCGCATTGGCGCAATGGAAACCATGCGTCAGCATCGTGCCGTACACCGACAGCACGACGTCCAGCGGATGGCGCAGCAGATGGATCATCGGCGATTGCGGAAAGATCAGGCTGGCGAGACCCATTTGCGTCTCGTTCAGCGGCATCTTGTCGGTAAAGTATGCCGCGCCTTTCCGCATCGCGTCGAGCCGGCGCGCGCCGCGCAGATAGTGGTCGCGCAGCACGTCGAGCCCATCGAGCCCGTCGCCCATCCACAGCTCGGCCAGCGCCTCGGGATAGCCAAGCGGGCTTCCGAGCAGGCGCGGCGCCGCTTCCGCGGTTTCCTGCAGCAAGGGCAGCTCGTCGCCGGCGCCGATCTGTGAATGCAGGGACAGCGCCTGTTCCAGCATCGTCGTGCCGGAGCGCGGGAAGCCAAGGATGAAGATCGGTTGCGGCAGGTCGCCGCGTGGTTGCCCGCGCGGCAGGGTGGCGGCGCGGCGTGCGGTATAGAAGCCGGTGAGCCGCGCCAGCAACTCCGCCACCTGCTCGGCGGGATAGGGCTTCGCGCCCTGGTCGCGATGCATCGCCTTGCCGGCATCGATGGCGGCGAAGGCGTCGTCGTAACGGCCGAGCCGGTCGAGCACGCGCCCGCGCGCCAGCAGCAATTCGGGCGTCTCGTGCGGCGTGGCGTCGAGCAGCGCGAGCGCGTCCTCGAACGCGCCGGTTGCTTCGAGCACGGCGCAGCGCGCGGCCCGCACCTCGCCATGCTCGGGCGCCGCGCGGGCGGCGCGATCGAGCAATTCGGTGGCGCGTTTGGTGTCGCGTGCGGCCAGCTCGGTCTGTCCCCAGCCGAGATTGACCTGCAGGGAGTCCGGCGCGATCTTCGCCGCCTCGGCATAGGCGGCGCGTGCCTCGTCGAGCCGCCCGGCGGATTTCAGGCCCCAGGCCATGTTGGCGAGCAGCGCGGGATCGCGCCGCCCCGAGAGCGCGACGGCGCGCGCGCAATGATACGCGCCGGGCTGCGGACGGTGCGACCCGATCAGCACCATGCCGAGCACGTCATGCGCGCGCGGATTATCGGGCGCGAGCCGCACCGCGTTGCGCGCATGCGCGAGCTCCCCGCCATCGCCCGCGCGCTGCAGCAGCATCGCAAGTTCGCAGCGGCCCCAGAGATCGTTCGGGTGGAATTGCACGTAGCGCTCGAGCAGTGAGCGCGCCGCCTTGGCATTCCCCTCCGCCGCGCGCCGCCCGTAGAGCGCGCGCAGCGCCTCGGCTTGCGTCGGCATCAGCTCGAGGCAGGCGAGCAGGCGCGTGGGATCCTGCTCGGCGCTTTTCAGCGCCTCCGCCAGCATCGGCGCGAGTGGCCGGGTGACGGTGGCGTCGGGGATGGCGCGCAGGTCGAGCTCGCAGCAGCGGGCCGCGCGCAGACCCGAGCCGCAGGAGCAGGCGATCACGCCGGACGCGGGCTCAGCCTTGCCCGAGCGTCACGGCGACGCCGCCATGCCCGTCGCCGGCGGTGGCGAAGTCGCCGGACGCGTAGGTGCCGAGCAGGCTGATCGCGGCGCCGGCGCTCCCATGGGCGAGCGTCAGCTTGCGGCTATCGCCATGCTGGGCATAGGTCGGCGAGAGGCCGGACCCGGCGGCGATATCGGTGATGTCGAGCGCCTCGGTGCCGGCGAAATCGCCGATGACGTCGCCGTTCAGGCCGAGCGCGGTGTCGCGGAAGGTGTCGCCGACGGCGGCGGAGCCGATCAGCGTGTCGTGGCCGAGCCCGCCGGTGAGCGTCTGGCCGGCGCCCCCCGGGGCGATGGTGTCGCTGCCGTCGCTGCCGATGGCGGTGATGAAGCTCATCGCGCCGAGCGTCAGATCGGTCGCATGCTCCAGCTTGACGGTGGGGTTGCTGTCCGCCGCGTTCAGCACCGCGTTGCCGCCGCCGATGTCGAGCGTGCCGGTATTGGCGAGCGCGCCGGTGGCGGTGAGATCGAGTTTGGCGGCGTTGCCGAAACCGTCATCGACGAGGCCGATCAGCGCCTCATTGACCGGCAGGCTGGTATCGAGGATCGCGGCGCCGGCGCCGTCCACCCCGTCTCCCGCCGGACTCCCCGCGCTGGGGCGGAGGATGCCGAAATTCGACACCACGCCGGATCGTGTGACCGTGGTGCCGCGCGCCTGGGAAGCGGATCCCGCCCGAATGGCGCCGAAATTGCGGGGAATCGCGCGTCGTGCTCCGGCGCCTTCAGTCTCGACGAGTGCTGACGGGCCGCTGAGCGCGATCGAGGTGCCGGTCTGGATGGTGATAGCGCTGATCGCCTTGCCGTCTCCGGCGGTCTTCCCATCGGGCGATTGCGATGCCATCGGCGCTCCCGCTGCGATCTTTCGCGGCCGGAAAAGTTACCGCGTTGTTAAACCTTGGGCAAGCGAATCGCTGTCATCAGAACGGCCGATAACAGCGCGGTGATCGCGCCGAGCAGGAAGGCGGAGTCGAGCCCGAACCAGGCGGACGCGAACCCGGCTAGCGGTCCGGCGGCGCCGAGGCCGAGGTCGAAACAGGCGAGGAAGACGCCGATCGCGAGACCGCGGCTGTCGCTCCCGACGCGCCGCATCGCTTCCACCCCGCAAGAGGGGAACACCAGCGAATAGCCGAGCCCGGTGAGCGCCGCGCCGGCGAAGGCGGAAATGGGCGAGGCGGCGTGCCAGAGCAGCAGCTCGCCCGCCGCCTCCACGACCAGCGACACCGCGGCCACCAGCCGTCCGCCGAGCCGGTCCGGCAGCCCGGCGAGGAACACGCGCATCGCGATATAGGCGATGCCGAACCCGCTGAGCGCGAACCCGGCGCCCGGCCACCCCGCATTGCGATAGCGCAGCGTCAGGAACGCCGCGATCGTGCCGACGCCCGACGAGGCCAGCGTGACGGCGAGACCCGGCGCCCAGATCGCGCCCAGCACCTGCAGCATCGAACGCGGCGCGCCGACCCGCGGCATCGCGATCGCCGGCAGAAAGGCCGTGAGCGCGAATCCCGCCGCCGGCAGCAGGACCGCCGCGACGGCGACGGCGCCGAACCCCAGCCCATAGAGCGTGGTGCCGACCGGCGCGCCGGCGGCGAGGGCAGCGTACATCGCGATACCGTTCCACGCCATCGCCCGCCCCGCCCTCCCGGGCCCCGCCGCCGTCACGCACCAGGCGGAGATGCCGGTGACGAACAGGCTGTCGCCGATACCCATCACGATCCGCGCCGCGAGCAGCAGCGGCACTTACCGCAAGGAGGCCGGCGCTGCCGGTGGAGAGCAGGTAGACCAGGCCGGCGACCGTCGCGGCGGCGAGGCCGAGCAGGGTCGCGCGCTTCGGGCCGCGCGTGTCGCAGAGCCGTCCGGCAAGCCGGCGGGTGAGCAGTGTGGTCAGATATTGCAGCCCGATCACCGCGCCCACCGCCACCGGGCCGAGCCCGAGCCGGTCATGCGCCTGCAGCGAGATCACCGGCAGCGGCACGCCGATCGCGGCATAGCCGAGAAACAGCGCGAGATTATGCGGCAGCAGGCGCTTCATGCGGCGTGCGTCAGGCCTCCGCCGTCAGATCGACCGCGGCGGTCTCCCGCATGCAGAGCACGGCGAGGAAGCTCACCACGCCGGCGGTTGTGATGTAGAGGCCGACCCAGGGCAGGCCGCCGAACGCCACCAGCCGCTCTGCGGCATAGGGCGCGAGGCTCGCGCCGAGGATGCCGCCCAGGCTGTAGGCGGCGGCGGCGCCGGTGTAGCGCACGCGCGTCGGGAACAGTTCGGGCAGCAGCGCGCCCATCGGCGCGAAGGTCAGCCCCATCAGCACGAGCTCGATCACCAGGAAAGCGAGCGTGCCGGCCACGCCCGCGCCGAGCAGCGCCGGCATCAGGAAGCCGGAAAGCGCGGCCGCCGCCATAGCGGCGAGCAGCACCGGACGGCGGCCGAACCGGTCGGCCAGCAGCGCCGCGACCGGCGTCGCGATCGCCATGCCGGTGATCGCGACGCAGAGCAGGCCGAGGAAGGTGCCGCGCGGAATGTGCCGCGCCGAGACGCCGTATTCGAGCGCGAACACGGTCGAGATGTAGAACAGCGCGTAGCACACCACCATCGCGAGCGAGCCCGCGATCAGCGGCCGCCAGTGATGCCGCAGCAAGGTGCCGAGCGGCACCCGCACGGCGTGCATTCGCGCGCTGGCGAAGGACGCCGTCTCGGCCAGCGTGCCGCGCGCGTAAAGCCCGATCGCGACCAGCACGAGGCTGACCAGGAATGGGATGCGCCAGCCCCAGGCGGCGAATTCCGCCGGCGTCAGCCAGAGGAACAGCAGCAGGAACAGCCCGTTCGACAGCAAGAAGCCGATCGGCGGCCCGAGCTGCGGGAACATGCCGAACCAGGCCCGCCTGTCCGCTGGCGCGCTCTCGGTCGCGAGCAGCGCCGCACCGCCCCATTCGCCGCCAAGGCCGAGCCCCTGCGCGAGCCGCAGCACGCAGAGCAGCACCGGCGCGGCGGCGCCGGCCGCGGCATAGCTCGGCAGCACGCCGATCAGCGTGGTCGCGAGCCCCATGGTCAGCAGGGAGGCGACGAGGGTGGATTTACGCCCGATGCGGTCGCCGAAATGCCCGAACAGCAGCGCGCCGAACGGCCGCGCCACGAACGCGATCCCGAAGGTCAGGAAGGCGGAGAGCGTCTGCGAGCCCGGCGCGCCGACCGGGAAGAACACATGCCCGAGCACGAGCGCGGCGGCGGTCCCGTAGATGTAGAAATCGTAGAACTCGATCGTGGTGCCGATCAGGCTCGCGACCATGATCCGAAGAGGTGACATTTTCTGCGCGGCGCTCCAGGGGGCCGCGCGGTGTCGGTATTTTTCTCCCCGCCGTCAATGGCGTGCGCCCGGCCGCATGCCGCCCGCGCCCATCAAGGCGCATCCACGTCACACCAGGGCGCGCATCCACATCACACCAGGGCGCGCATCCACGCGACGACGGCCACGGCGCCGGCATCCGGCGCGCCCATCGCGCGCTCGCCGAGATAGGCCGCGCGCCCGACCCGCGGCCGCATGGCCGCCGTCGCCGCCGCCCCTGCCTCGGCGGCCGCCACCGCGCGCGACCACGCCTCCGGCAGCGATGCGCCGGCGCGGACCGCTGCCTCGAACGCGGCGCTCGCCGGGGCCAACGCGTCCAGCATCGTGCGGTCGCCCGGCTCGGCGCCGCCGAGCTCCGCGACCGAGGCGACGCAGGCGGCAAAGCCGCGCGCCCAGGCGGCCGGCGAATTCTCCTCGCCCATCGCCCGCGCCGCGCGCAGCAGCGCCGTCGCGTAGAACGGGCCCGAGCTGCCGGCGATCGCGCGGCGGAGCACGCCGGCCATCGCCGCGAGCGAGGTGGCGGCCGAGCCCCACGCCGTCTCCGGCATCGCCCGGATGGCCGTCGCGCCGCGCGCCATGCTGATGCCGAGATCGCCGTCGCCGGCCCGCGCGTCGAGCTCGGTCAGCCGCGCCTCCTCGCGCTCGAGCGCCGAGGCCGCCGCCAGCGCCGCCCGGCGCACCGCCAGGCCGGACGCATCCGCCGCGACCGGCGCGGGCGCCGCGGCCGTCACGCCCGCGGCGATGACGCGTCGTTCGGCGAGTCTCCCGCCGCCCGGCCAGGCCGGCGCGGCGGACGGGGCATCGAGGCGCGCGAGCCGAGCATCGTCAACCGCCATCAGGCTGAGCGAGCAGCCCGGCATCTCGAGCGCGGTCATGAAATTGCCGACCCAGCCGCGCTCGACGGTCACGCCCCGCGCGCGCAGCACCGCCAGCGCGTGGCGCACGACGATCGCCAGCTCCATCGGCGGCGTGCCGCCCAAGCCGTTCACCAGCAGGGCGACCCGCCCGGCCGCGAACCCGGTCTGCGCGAGCAATGTGTCGAGGATCGTCTCGACCACCGCATCCGCCGGGGCGAGCGGAGCGCGGCGCACCCCGGGCTCGCCATGGATGCCGAGGCCGAGCTCCATCTCGTCCTCGCCGATGCTGAATCCCGGCTTCCCGGCGGCCGGCACCGTGCAGGCGCCGAGCGCCACCCCCATCGTGCCGAGCGTCGCCGCGGCCGCCCGCGCCTCGGCGGCGACGGCGGCGAGGTCGAGACCGGCCGCCGCCGCCGCGCCGGCCACCTTGTGCACGAGGATCGTGCCGGCGATGCCGCGCCGGCGCGAGGGTTCCACCGTGTCGTGCAACGCCACGTCGTCTGCGACCACCACCATGTCGGTCGGAATGCCCGCCGCGCCGGCGAGCTCGGCCGCGAGGCCGAAATTCAGCCGGTCCCCGGTGTAGTTCTTGACGATGAGCAGCGCGCCGGCCGGCCCCGCTGCGGCCTGGATCGCCGCCAGGACGGCATCGACGCTCGGCGAGGTGAACACATTGCCGGCAATGGCCGCGCTCAGCATTCCCGCGCCGACATAGCCCGCATGCGCCGGCTCGTGTCCCGCGCCGCCGCCGGACAGCACGGCCACCGGCCGCTCGCCAGGCGGTTTCGTGTCGGCGCGCAGGATCACATCCTCGCCGGCGAGCAGCGCCAGGCCGGGATGCAGGTCGGCCAGGCCTTCCAGCAACTCGCGCACGACATGGCGCGGATCATTCACGAGCTTCTTCATGCATCCTCCCGGTCAACCCTTTGGGCGGGAGTACCACAATGCCGCGCGCTCGTCCCGCCTGCCCAGGATCGCCGCTGAACACCGCATTGCGCGCATTCTGGCTGATGTTGGTGAAGTCGCCATGCCGACGATCTTCGCGCCGAATCGGCTGATATTGACGTTGCCGGCCGGACCTTGGCGTACGCTCCCCGACAGCGGGAGGAGGCCGGGTTCCCGTTGAACATTGACGCCGCGTGTGTCGGCGAAGCAAGGCATGCCCGGTCGCGATCCCCGCCGACGTGCTGCATATGCGTGGGAGGGGCGAAACATTGCAGAGGCGTGATAGGCGTGCCGCCCGCGCATCCGCGTCGGGCCTTTGGCCGTATCGCGCTTGGAAAGCTGGCGGTCCTCGCGCGGCTTGTTCGGTTCAGAGAAGGGGCGCTCATGATGCAATGCCGTCGGGCATCGCAGCCGGGCTGGGCCGCGAGACTGACCATGCCTCTGATCGGCGCGGTGCCCATGCCAGCACAGGCACATGTGAAATGGTTCACCTTCACAAACGTGCATACGCCCCCCGTCGCTCTGGAGAAGGTGCTGTCACCGGTATTCCTCTCCGTGCTCCTTCTGTTTTGCTTGCTGGTGTTCCTCGGCTTTCTGCTGGATGGCTGGATTGCGCGGCGCTTTCCCGGCGCTGTTAGCAGCGGCGCCGTGCATGCACGGGCAGAGCAGCATCTGATGCGCGCCGCCACCGGCGGATACTTGCTCTACATCTCCTCAGTCGGCACGGTGCTGCTCACGCCGGAACTCCGGACTCAAGACACCTGGCCCGCAGCGGTTCAGTTCCTGGCTGCCCTGTTCCTGCTCTGGCGGCCAACGACGATGCTGTCCGGATTGGTTCTCTTGGCATTGTTTGGCGACGCGGTCGCCCGATTCGGCGTTTTCCATCTGACCGATTACGTGTTTGTCCCATGCCTCGCGACTTATCTGATATCGCTGTCGGTGGGCCCTCCTTGGCTTGTACGCTTTCGGGAGCCGATGCTCACCGCCGGCCTTGCGTTCAGCCTAGCATGGACCGCGATCGAGAAGCTCCTCTATCCGCAATGGACCGATGCGGTGATAGCGACCCATCCGAGCATCGCGCTGGGATTGCCGCTCGGCTTCGTGGTGGTGATGGCGGCGTTCGTCGAGTTCACGCTTGCGTTCTATCTGGTGACCGGGCGCGGGTTGCTGCGCCTAGGCGCCCTGGGATATGCGCTGATCTTCCTTGCTGCGATGCCGGCGTTCGGCCGGTTGGATGTCTTTGGGCACCTGACCATCATTGCGGTTCTTTGGATCGTCGTGCTGCGCGGATCCACGACGATGCAAGATGGAGTGCACCTGGCGCGCGGCCGCCGGGACAGTGTTGGCACGCCTCATTCCGGCCGCCTGCTCGCGGCAGACGCGGCTTGGATATTGCTTCTGTATCTGGGTACGCTGATCTTCTTTTTTGTGGGCTACTACACGCTGCAGCGAAGTTAGCGCGGTTGTCGGCTGAATCGTCTCACGCGGACCGACACGAAGCGCGTGCGTCCCGCACGACGATCCTGAGATGAAATGATCAGAGGCTGGCGGACGACCCGGTGGAGCAGCGCAATGTGGTGCCGCTGACCCGAAAAGCTTGATTCAACAGCACTCGTCCCGAGTGCACCGAAGGAGCAAAACCGATGACCCCTGAAGCCGACACCGTCGAACTGGCATTGCCGCCGAAGCCGCCCCTAAGTGAAGTTCTCCCGTCGTACCTCGCCGAACCCGTTACGCTGGTCATGCCGCCGCCTCCGGTTGTCTCCGATGTGGTCGCCGCGCTTGCGTGGGTAGAGCATCTGGATCAGACCGTTTACGCTGTAGGCGAGGATCCAATCAATGTCGGCGACATCGACGACGCCATAAGACAGGTGATGGACGGTGCTGCGCGTCACGTCGACACCTCGCCCATGTGCAACGACGCGCGAGCTGCGGCGGTGACCTGGCATCTTGAGACTGGCAGCACGTCGTCCGCTCTGCTGCTCCTACTCTGCATCTTGCGCGATAGCCGCGACGCCCCGCTTCGCCAGCGGTGCCTGCAGGATGCCCTCAAGATGCTCCACGCTGACCCAATGTGATCCATCGCACTGCCGAAACTCTGTTGGACGAAGCAGCCTAGCACTGTGTCCCGACGGGGTAGTTTCCTTTAGAAGGGACTACCCCGGTTGGGGGAGTGCCGGTGGGGATGGGGACGAATTACCATTTTGCCCGTGCGGATGAGGCAACGGCCGCGCGGGACTCGAAATATCCGAGTCTCGAAGCGCCCGTTTCAAAATTTTATCATCAGTTTGAATATGCGATGCCGTAAGCGCGCTACCACGGCTGACGCGGGAGTCGAGATGCGATGCTGCAGATCGTAATTATCCTGGCGCTTCTGCCTGCCGCCTTCGCAGTGTTGAACGCATTGCTGACCGGCCTGATCATCGGCGCCTTGCTCTGCCTCTACGTATTCGGCTGGAAATCCGTGCTCATTCTGACAGGTGTAGCTTTCGCCGTGTGGTTCGGCAGGGGGCGAACGTTGTCGACGGCCGGGGATCAACTGCCGGCACCTACTATGGTGACGCCGCCTGCTGTCGCTAACTTAGCATTCCGGGCCGACTCATCAACGCGGTGGCGCTGAGCGACGGGGGTGTGGGCGCGCTATCGATCCCGCTGCATTGTGCATGTAGGCCAGAGGCATCGTGAACCCCCTCGGAGGCTCCTGCCCGTCCCACTCCATCCCCAGCGGCCGCCACTGCCGATGCTCCCCTGCCACCTCGCCTCCGATCCATCCGGAACGTGGCGAAGTTGCTCGACATCAGTCTTTCGACTGTCGAGCGCGCCATCCGCTCGGGCGCTCTCCCCGCTGTGAAAGTCGGCCGGCGCGTTCGCGTCACAGATGACGCATTGCTCGACGTCGCTGCCGGCCGCCCTGCGGCTTACCAGTCCGGTGGGCGGATCGTGGCCGTGGGCCGCATTGCGGAGAAGGATCGCGAAGGCCGCGTGCACCGTGTTCTGCGGGTGATCGAGCTCGGAGAGATGCATCTCCGGATGAAGCTGGCGCAGCTGCTGGACTGGCAGGGCGTGCGTCGCAATGGCACTGCGCCGATGGAATGCCCGAAACCGGTGGCCGAAGCAATGCTCGCGCGCGGTGGGCACGGGTGCCGGCTGCCCGTGCTGCGCGGCTTGATCACGGCCCCGACCATAAGGTCAGATGGTACGGTGCTGTCGGCGCCTGGCTACGACGCCACCACCGGCCTTTTGCTCGCGCTCGGCAGAATGAGAATCCCGACCATTCCCGACGTTCCGACGCGCGCCGATGCAGCCGCCGCGCTCGCACTGCTCAACGATCTGCTTGTCGAGTTTCCGTTCCGCGGCAAGGTCGACCGCGCCGTCGCCTTGAGCGCCATGCTCACCTCGCTAATCCGGCCGACGTTGCCTACCGCGCCTATGCACGCGTTCTCGGCCGCGGACACTGGTACGGGGAAGAGCTACCTCGTCGATCTCGTCGCGACGATCAGCACGGGGCATTCGGCCATTCCGATCGCAGCGGGCTCCCACGACGATGAACTCGAGAAGCGCCTCGCCGCGGAGTTGATCGCTGGAAAGCAGATGATAGTCGTGGACAACGTTGCGCGTGGAATCAATGGTGCGCTGCTGAACCGACTTCTCACCCAAGAATGGGTGAACCCGCGCCGGCTCGGGGCAAGCGAAAACGTCAAGGTGCCGGCGACCGCCTTTGTAATGGCGGATGGGAATAATTTGCCCATCGCAGCGGACATGGTACGCCGAACCGTTCTCTGCCGCCTTCTCGCGAAAGAGGAGGACCCTGAACTTCGCGAATTCTCAGGGCGCCTCTTTCACGCCAGGCAGCTTGAATCTCACCATCAGCGGCGACACCAGCGGCAGTCTCCGCACAGTGCTTTTCCAGCGACGGAACGGCAACTACGTGCTTGCGATCTGGCTACCCGAATCTGTCGACAACGGCGTGTCTTCTGCCGCACCAGAGAGCATCACGGTCTCGGGTCTTTCAAGCGGTACCTACGCCGTGTCCGATCCGACCGTGACGGGCTCGTTCAGCGGAGCCCAGGCGCTGTCACACGGCAGCTTCTCGATCACGGCTGGGCCGAACATCCAGCTCGTGCGGATCACCGGCCAGTGAGCGGCGAGTCGGCGGTGGTGGGGCTTGATCAGGCCGCACCGCGCCGCTCACGGATGATAGGTCACCAGCGTGTTGCCGCCGTTGCCGCTCCCCAGCGCGAAATTGCCGGCGCTATAGCTGCCGGCGAATCGCAACGTGGTGCTCACCGAGCCGTTGCTGACCGTCAACCTGTCGGTTGATTGGTCGAAGCTCTCGGTCGAGCCGGCGCCGAAGGTCATCCCGCTCAGGCCGATGATGTCGGCCGCGGCGAAGTCCGTGATCGTTGCACCGAAGCCGTCCACCGCGTTCACCCCGAGAGTCGTGCCGGCGCCGAGCAAGGCCGTCTGGCCAGCGCCCACACCGGCAGAGAAATTCATCGTGGTTCCCGTGCCAAGGGAAAGCGTGCCAGCACCGGATACCGAACCAAGAAACGTGAGTGTCCCGCTGGTGGCCTGAATAAGCCCCTCATTGATCACCGCGCCACCGATGGCGCTGCCGTCGGGACTATTCCCGAAGTAGGGAGGCACCGTGTACGACGTGATCGTTCCTAGATTGTCGACCGTGTTGGCGTAGAGAATGGGTTGTTGATCGCTTAGATCGCTGGCTTGCATGCCCCATGTCGCGCCTGCCTGGTTGACAAGGGTCCCGACCGTCACGCCTTGTCCCCCCCGGTAGTCCTCCTCGATGACCGACCCAGCATTGACGAGGTTGCCCGCCGCCAAGCTGTAGATCGTCGTAGTGCCGGCAAGCGTCAGTGTGCCGGCACCGGTGATCGCGTTCTCGGCTTGTGGCAGAGAGGGGTGCGGAGGCGGGGGCACCCAGGTAAAAAGTGTATTCCCGGTGAGCGCTAGATTATATCCATCGAGCGCGAGTGTCCCAAAGTCGACCGATAACGCGCCACCGAAAGTAAGGCTGCTTCCGAGAGCGATGCTGCCACTGCCCGAGTTAAAGATGTCCCATGTGGCAACGTCGAGGGAAAGATTTGGCCGAAGCACGGCAATCGACATGTTGAAGGTGCCGCTTCCTTCGATCGTGCCGCCGAAGGTACCGCCCTCGTTCGTTTCGAATACTGCGCCAGACATGATCTCGATCGTTCCCGCATTCACGATGCTGGCAAAATCAGAGACAGTGTCGACGATCAATGTTGATGGACTGGCGATCTCCAGGGCAACGTTCGGGTAATTCAGTGGGCCTTCCATCGTGTCAGACCCCCCGAGGATGTCGATCGTGCCCGATCCTGCAAATGTGCCGCCGAACGTGTTCGTGCCGTCGAGGGAGAGGACGCCGCTGCGGATCGCGAGCGTGCCGCCGGTCTGATCCACGTTTCCGGTGAACATCGAATGTGGCCCGACGCTCAGCGTGCCGCCGCTCTGCTCGATCGCGCCCGCGATCAGGGCAGCCCCGCCGACGCGGAGCTCGCCGGCCGTGATAGCCAGCGTGTCGTCGGCCGCCACGGCCAGGATGGACGCCCCGGGAACGTTCGAGGACACCGTGATCGTCTGCGGCTTCACGGTGGCGATCAGCACCCTGTCGGCCGGTCCGGGCTCGCGGTTCCCCGACCAGTTCGCCGAGGAACTCCAGTTGCCGCTCTTGTGGCCCTTCCAGAAAACCAATGCCATCGGCCTCTCTCCCCTTGCGCCGGGCTGGCATCCGGCACAGTTCGGGGAGAGAGGTCAACCTACGATCGGGGTATGGCAGGGTTAGCGTCACCCGGACCAGCTATGGTGGGCCGAGCCGGCGCGGGCGCCCGGTTGGGCAAGTAATAAGGCGGTTCCTCGCGGCGCCGCCCTTTTTCCGTTCAGCCGGCCGGGCATAGGGCGCGGTCTGCGTCGTCGCCCCGCTGACATGATTTTTTCCTGTACAACTCACAGCCTCCCGCAGCCCTGCGCCGCCAAAAAAACGCAAACCCCGCGATTCCGACATTTTTGTGAGTTGGCAAAATCGCTACACCAAAAGTATGAGCACCTCGGCGAACACGTACATCTCGGAACGCGACTTCTGCCAGCGCTACGGCGTCGGCGCCCGCACCGTACAGCGACGGCGATCGACGGGCGAGGAACCGCCTTTCGTGCGCTTCGGCCCTCGATGCATTCGCTATCGTCTCGGTGACGTGGACAACTGGGCCTCGTCGAATACTTTTCGCCACCGAGCGGCTGAGCTGCTGATGGCCAAGGTGCTGGCTGCTGGGCCGCCGGTGCGGAGTCCGTTGTCGGGGCCATGACGTGTTGGCGTTGATCCTCGGCTGATACGCTCGCGCTGTGCCCCTGGCTCCGATAAAGATCCTTGGCGTCGCGGGTTACCGATCGCTCCGCGACCTGCGGCTCGAGATGGGATCGCTCACCGTCGTCACCGGGCCGAACGGCAGCGGCAAGTCCAGCCTGTATCGTGCCATCCGCCTCCTCGCCGACGTAGCGCAAGGACGCGTCATCCCCGCCCTGGCACAGGAGGGCGGCCTGTCCTCGGCGCTCTGGGCCGGCCCGGAGACGTTCTCCCGCGCTATGAAGCGGGGCAGCGAGCCCGTGCGGGGGACGGTGCGCCGCAATCCAGTCAGCCTCCGGCTCGGCGTGTCGTCCGAGGTGCAGGGCTACGCGATCGACCTCGGCCTGCCCCCTCCCGTCCCGCCGTCCCGGTTCGACCGCGACCCGGAGATTAAGACCGAAAGCTTGTGGACCGGCCGCACGTGGCGGCGCGCCATCGCATTCGCCGAACGGCACGGTCCCTCCGTGCAGTTCCGGGACGCACGCGGGGCTTGGCAGGAGGCGACGCAGTCCCTCGCGCCTTATGACAGCATGCTGACCCACTGCGCGAACAGCAGCGAGGCGATTGAGCTGCTGCTGTTCCGCGAGAGCGTGCGGGCGTGGCGCTTCTACGACCACTTCCGGACCGATGCCGCGGCCCCGGCTCGCAGGCGCCAGGTGGGCACCCGGACGCCGGCCTTGGCGTCCGACGGCGCCGATCTCGCGGCCGCCATCGCGACGATCATGGAGGTCGGCGCCGACGGCGAGCTGGTCGAGGCCGTGGAGGATGCATTTCCGGGGACGACCCTCGGCGTCTCGGTCAATGACGGCGCGTTCGAGATCGAGGTCCGGCAACGCGGCCTGCTTCGACCGCTGCGCACGGCCGAGTTGTCCGACGGCACGCTCCGCTACCTGTTGCTGATCGCGGCCCTGCTGACCCCTCGCCCCCCGCCGCTGATGGTGTTCAACGAGCCGGAAACCAGCCTGCATCCCGACCTGATCCTGCCGCTCGGCCGCTTACTGGCCCGCGCTGCTGAGCGCTCGCAAATCCTGGTCATTTCCCACGCCCGGGAACTCGTGTTCGCGCTCGCTGACGCCGACGCCGTCCTGGTTCAACTGCAGAAAGAACTGGGAGAGACCGTCATGGTGGAGCAGGACGGTCCGGCGTGGGCTTGGCCGTCCCGTTGAGGGTCGCTCTACGCTACGAAATTCCCGCCAAAGAGTCCGCGGTGAGTCCGCTCACGAATTGCCTTTCGGGAGCCGCATAGTAGATACGGCGCGAGGCGACGAATTCTCTTATCTTTTCAGTTGATTGCCCGCCGGGGGAGTCGAACCCCCACGCCCGTGGGCCGCGGATTTTAAGTCCGCTGCGTCTACCGTTCCGCCAGGCGGGCCTCGTGGTGACCGCCGGTGAGGATGCGGCGTCCGCAGCCATTCGTAAACGCCGCGCGACGCTCAGAGCCTGTTTGGAAAAACGCTCTGGTGAGTCATATGGCGTGGTTTTATGGCGTGGTTTTCCGGGCACCGGAGCGGGCGGCCTTGCGGGCCGTGGTCTCGGCGCACAGGAAAAGCGCGTCGGATGGCCGCCAGAGCGCGTGCCAAACAGGCTCTCAGAGCTCGAGCGGGAGCATGGCGCCGCGGGGCAGGAAGGCCGTGTGCGCGCTGGCGGACCCGCCGCCGAAATGCCCGCACCACACCCGCTCGGCGGCCATGCAATAGGCCAACAGATCGCGCCGCTGGCGATGCAGGCGCGGCTCGACATCCGGCGCCTCCCAGATGCGCAGGAGCGCCGCCGTCATCGAGGCGGCGCTCGTCGGGTCGGCATGGGCGTAGGCATGGAGCCAGGGCACCTCTGGCGAGACCACGACCGGCACGCTTGCCGCGGCGGCGTCGGCGGCGACGATGTTGAATGTCTCGCTGAAGCTCACCTGCATCGCGATGCCGATGCCGCCTAGCAGCGCCGTGAAGCCTTCATGCGGCAGCCAGCCATGCTCGACGAGCTCGTGCCCCGGGGCCGCCGCGAACAGCCCGCGCAGATTCTTCAGCACCGGATCGCCATTCCCCTCTACGCGGGCGGCATTGACGTGGAAGCGCAGCCGCCGCCGGACCCGGCGCGCAAAGGCGAGCGCCGCCACCGCCTGCAGCATATGGTTCTTGAGCGGACGGATGGCGCCGAAGCAGCCGATATCCACCACCGGCGCGCCGCGATCGAGATGCGGCAGCACCGCGCCGGCCTCCTCGATCGGATAGACATTCGGCCCGAACGTCACCATCCGGTCCTGCTGCCCGCAGGCGAGCGCCACCGCCCGCAGATCGGCGAGCGCGCGCGGCGCGTTGCACATGACCTCGATGCCGCGGCGCAGGTATTCCGCCGTCCAGCCAAAGGCGATCCCCTCATTGGCCAGGAACGGCATCTCGGAATGATTGCGCACGATCCAGCGCATCTCCGGGTGGAGCGCGATCAGCTCGTCGAATTTCTCGGGCACCACCCAATAAGCCTCGACGATGACATGCGAGGGGCGGTGCAGGGTCACGGCGCGGTCTATTTCATCGTTGTCCGCCACCTCGACGACCCGCGCGTCGATGCCGAGCCGGTTGCGCAGCATGTCGGCGAGGAAGGCGACGGAGTTCCGCAGACCCGAGGACGGGGCGGCGTAGCCGTAGCTCCCCCAATCGCTCTCCCGGTGCTTCAGGATGAAGAGAAGACGGTCCATGGGATCCCCCGTCGAATTGGTGCGGCGCGCAAACTAGGGGGCGAGGAATTGCCGTCGAAGCGCGGCGGCGGGGGAGTTGTAACCCTATCGTCCCGATGGGAAAAGTCGGGTGCGAATCCGAAGATCATCCTTATCAGTAATCAGCACGATTTTTTCTTTGACCTGGTTTCTCTGCCAACAATTCGCGAAGAAAACGGTCTCTGTTTGACTTCCGAGACAATCGAGCGCCAGATTCTGCTGGCGGCAGTCGGTCAGATTGGCAAAATCTTATCACTTGATCTTTATCGTCGTACCCGCCTTGATGTGCCGACGGGCGACGTGACTGGGAGTGGGGTTGGATTTTGGGGGGAATATGCTGCCATTGATCAGGCATAGAGTGATCAGGCATAGGGTGATGAAGCATGGGATGCTCGCATCAGCGGCATTGCTCGCGCTCAGCGGCTTCGCCCCGTCACACGCCAACCCCCTGGTCAAGCCGCCGCAGGGCGGCGCCCTCATCGAGACCGGCGTCGCCACCTGGTATGGCGGCCGACACCAAGGTCGCCGCACCAGCAGCGGCGAAATCTTCGACGAGAATGCGATGACCGCCGCCCATGCCAGCCTGCCGCTCGGCACCCGCGTGCGGGTCACCTCCGCCGCGACCGGCGAGTCCGTGGTGGTCACCATCAATGACCGGGAGCCGCCGCATGGCATCCGGGTGATCGACTTGTCGCGCGGCGCCGCGCGGGTGATCGGGATGTCCGGGATCTCGGATGTGACGATCTCGCAGGTCTCGCCTGACGAGCCGGACAGCGCGCCGGTGGAGGTCGCAGAGGCCGGGGCGGACCCGCTGCCTACGTCCCCCCTGCCACATGGTCGGCAACATACGCACCGCGCCGTCCGATCGGTTTCGGCGGCCCGGTCGTGCTGTCACGCACGGTCTGCAACTCGAGCTCGGCATTGAGCTCTGCGCCGAGCAGAACCACCAGGACCGTGACCCAGAACCACATCATCACGCCGATCACCGCGCCGAGCGGCCCATAGGTCGCGTCGTAGCTGGCGAAATGGCCGACATAGAACGAGAAGGCGGCCGAGGCGAACAGCCAGAGCAGCGTCGCCACCAAAGAGCCGGGCGTCACCCAATGCCAGCGCGCCGGCTGGCGTGACGGGCCGAAGCGGTAGAGCACCGAGAGCGCGAGCATCACGAAGGCCACCAGCACCAGCAGGCTCGCCCCCTGAATGAGGCCTTTCTGGTGTTCCGAGACGCCGATGAAAGTCAGCGTCGCCGGCAGCAGCAGCAGCATGCCGAGGCCGACCACCGCGCTCATGATCGCGCCCAGCGTGAACGCGAAGGCGGTCAGCTGGAATCGGATGAAACTCCGCGTCTCCCGCTCCTCATAGGCGAGATTGAGCGCCGACAGGACAGATTTGGTGCCCGTCGCGGAGCTCCAGAGCGTGATCAGCGTACTGACCAGCAGGCTGATCCCGAGCGTGGCGCTGTGCTGGGCGACAAGAACGTGCACCCGGTCGGAGATCAGCGCGAACCCCGCCGGGGGCAGCAGGTTGCGCAGCACCTGGAGCTGCGGCTCGACGCTGGCCGGGTCGAAGATCAGGCCATAGACCGAGATCAGCATGCTCATCGCCGGGAACAGCGCCAGCATGCCGTAGAAGGCGCAGCCGGCGGCGATCAGCGAAATGCGGTCGGAGATCATCTCCTGGAACGTGCGGCCGAGCACCGCCTTCCAGCCCCGCCAGGGGATCTTAACGGGGGAATCAGCGCTTCGCCCGAGCGCCGCGGCGCCCGGTTGCTCGGCGATGCGGCGGGCGTCGCTCGCGGATGCCGCGTCGCCGCGGGACGCGCCGGTCGTGCGCGCCTCCTGCGATTCGGCGGTGACGCCGCCGGCGGGATCCACGGCTTCCGACACCAGGCACGTCCTTCCGACACCAGGCCCCTGCGGCCCTTGCAGAAGCGCAACGCCGGCGCGGGCGGCCCGGTTCTCCTCACGGACACGGCATCTAAGGGCGGCATTCAGGGTTTCTTTGCCATTCGGCGGTATTTCCGCTTGCACCAGGGGGGGCATGGCCCTATCTGCGCCCCCACGCAGCAACGCACGTGCCTCTGGCCCTAAGCGGTTACGCAACGACGTCAAGCGTTCTGGCAATCCGGTCTGCCGCGAAAGCGGCTGGCCGCTACTTGGTCGCTGGTTCGTTCGACCGTTTCGTCAACTGCGCCCGTCGTCTCATTAGGCGGGCGTCTAGCAGGGAGGCCGGGAGCGATGACCCCGAAAATCGCCCGATTCCTGGCGTGCGCGCAACCCGCGACGCCATGCCTTGTGGTCGATGTGGATCGCGTGGAAGCGAAATTCCGCGCGCTGCAGCACGCGCTACCGCTTGCCCAGATCTACTATGCGGTGAAGGCCAACCCCGCGCGCCCGGTGCTGGACCGTCTGGCGCGGCTCGGCAGCCGGTTCGACGCGGCGAGCTATGAGGAGATCACCCTTTGCCTCGCCGCCGGCGCTCGGCCGGAGGCGATCAGCTATGGCAACACGGTGAAGAAGGCGTCGGCGATCCGCTGCGCCCATGCCGCCGGCATCACCATGTTCGCCTTCGATTCCGACGAGGAGCTCGACAAGCTGGCGCAGAACGCGCCCGGCGCGCGCGTCTATTGCCGGCTGCTGGTCGACAATGTCGGCGCCGACTGGCCGCTGTCGCGCAAGTTCGGCACGACGGTCGACAACGCGCGCGCACTCATGCTGCGCGCCGCCGAGCTCGGCCTCGATCCATACGGCCTGTCCTTCCATGTCGGCAGCCAGCAAACCTCGACCGCGAGCTACGAGGCGGCGATCGGCCGCGTCGGCATGCTGTTCACCGATCTGCGGGATGCCGGCGTGAATATCCGCATGGTCAATCTCGGCGGCGGCTTTCCGGTGCGCTACCGCGACACGGTGCCGGAGATCGACGAGTTCGGCGATGCGATCATGCGCGCGATGACCGAAGCCTTCGGCAACGCGCTGCCCGAGATGCTGATCGAGCCGGGCCGCTTCATCGTCGCCGATGCGGGCGTGGTGAGCGCCGAGGTCGTGCTGGTCAGCCGCAAGGCGAAGGACGACCCGGTGCGCTGGGTCTATCTCGATATCGGCCGTTTCGGCGGCCTCGCGGAGACCGAGGGCGAGGCGATCAAATACCGCTTCCGCACGCCGCACGATGACGGACCGAACGGGCCGGTCACCATCGCGGGGCCGACCTGCGACGGCGTCGACGTGCTCTACGAGACGTCCAACTACCGCCTGCCGCTGGCGCTTGCCTGCGGGGACCGGGTGGAGCTGCTCTCCACCGGCGCCTACGTCACCACCTACGCGAGCCAGCGCTTCAACGGCTTCGCACCTTTGGCGGAGTATTATGTCTAGGGGTTAGGCAAGGTCTCAGAGGCGCGGCCCCTGGACCCCGCCAAGGGCGGCCGCCCTTGGATGTGTTCAGTGACGACGCCTAACCCGCCAAGGTCCGCCACGGGGCCCAAGGGCGGCTGCCCTTAGCGGGGTCCAGGGCGGAGCCCCTGGCCCTAAACTCCCGCCGCCCGACGCATTGTGTCGAAATCCCAAAGGCGTATGCTCCGTCCTGCAGAGCGGGGGAGCGCCATGACGACGATCACGATCCGCGCGGATGATGGCAGCGGCACGTTTTCGGCGCTGCTGGTCGAGCCCGAGCGCAAGCCGGCTGGCGCCGTGGTGCTGATCCAGGAAATCTTCGGCGTGAACGACGCGATGCGGGCGACGGCGCGCGAGGTCGCCGATCTCGGCTTCTTCGCGGTGTGCCCGGATCTGTTTTGGCGACTCGAACCCGGCGTGGATATTACCGACAAGACCGAGGCCGAGTGGAAGAAGGCGTTCGATCTGATGCAGCGGTTCGATCAGGCGAAGGGTGTTGCGGATCTGAAGGCGACCCTCGCCGTCGCCCGCGCCCTGCCCGGCTGCAACGGCCGCGTCGGTACGATGGGTTACTGCCTCGGCGGCCGGCTCGCCTTCATGATGGCCGAGGACAGCGATTCCGAAGTCAATGTCTCCTATTACGGCGTCGGGCTCGATGGGCTGCTCGACGGCATCGGCCGGGTGCGGGCGCCGCTGCTGGTCCACATCGCCGACGAGGACGAGTTCTTCCCGGCGGAAGGGCGGCAGAAGCTTGTGCGCGCAGTCGAAGGCCACAATCATATCAGCGCCTATACCTACCCGGCGGCCAATCATGCCTTCGCCCGTGTCGGCGGCGTGCATTGGAACGGCCGAGCCGCGACCATCGCCAACGGGCGCAGCGCAGAGGCGCTGGTGGCGGCGCTCGGATGAAGGCTTGCCCGTCAGCACGGAAGAAGTTACCCCACCCGGATCTTTCGTGGAGAAAGCAGGTTGGGGAAGGGCATGATGGCCGACGACATCGCGACCCTCTCCTTCGAGGATGCGCTGGCCGAGCTCGAACGGATCGTGCGCGGGCTCGAAGGGGGGCAGCAGAAGCTGGAGGACGCCATCACCGCCTATGAGCGAGGTGCTGCGTTGCGCCGCCATTGCGAGGCCAAGCTCGCCGAGGCCGAGACCCGGGTGCAGGCGCTCGTCGAGCGGGCCGATGGCTCGCTCTCTCTCAAGGCGGCGGATTGAGGCCGTCATGTCCGCTACCATGACCGGCTCCCATGCCGCCGATATCGGCGGCGACGAATTCGTAACCGAGGCGCTGCGCGAGCGCGCGCGCGAGGTCGAGGACGCACTCGACGTGCTGCTGCCCCGTGTCGAAGGGCTGGAAGGGCGGCTCGCCGAGGCGATGCGCTATGCGACGCTCGGCGCGGGCAAGCGAATGCGCGGCTTTCTGGTGATGGAGGTGGCGAGCCTGTTCGGCGTCTCCGAGACCTGCGCGGCCCGCGTCGCCGCCTCGGTCGAGATGCTGCACGCCTACTCCCTCGTGCATGATGACCTGCCGGCGATGGACAATGATGATCTCCGCCGCGGCAAGCCCTCGACCCACAAGGCCTATGACGAGGCGACCGCCATCCTCGCCGGCGATGCCCTGCAGGCCCGCGCCTTCGAGGTGCTGGCCGAGCCCGACACCCACTCCGACCCGCAAGCGCGGTGCGAGCTGGTCGCGGCGCTCGGCTTCGCCAGCGGCGCACGCGGCATGGCGGGCGGCCAAATGATCGACATGACGGCGGAGGGCCGCGCGCTGACCGCCGCCGAGGTCGCCCGTCTCCAGGCGCTGAAGACCGGCCGGCTGATCGAGTACAGCGCCGAGGCCGGCGCCATTCTGGGCCGCGCCGCCGCCGCCACGCGGGCGCAGATCGCGGCGTTTGGCCGCGATATCGGCGCCGCCTTCCAGATCGCCGACGATCTCCTGGACGCCGTCGGCACCACCGAGGAGACCGGCAAGACCGCCGGAAAGGACGCGGCGTCCGGCAAGGCGACCCTGGTCGCGCTTCTCGGCGTGGAACGCGCGGGCGCCCAGGCCCGTATCTTATCCGAACAGGCCACGGCGCATCTCGACGCCTTTGGCCCGGAGGCGGACCGGCTGCGCGCCCTTTCCGCCTACGTCGTGTCGCGCAGGAGCTGATCCGATGAGTTCGACCAAGAGGCCGCCCGTGTTGCAGACCCCTCTGCTGGACCGGGTGCGCATCCCGGCCGATCTGCGGAACTTCTCGGGCGAGCAGCTCCGCCAGCTTGCCGACGAGCTGCGCTCCGAACTGATCGACGCGGTCTCCGTCACCGGCGGTCATCTCGGCGCCTCGCTCGGCGTGGTGGAGCTGACCGTCGCGCTGCATGCGGTGTTCGAGACCCCGCGCGACCGGGTGATCTGGGATGTCGGCCACCAGGCCTACCCGCACAAGATCCTCACCGGCCGGCGCGACCGCATCCGCACGCTGCGCCAGGCCGGCGGCCTTTCCGGGTTCACCCGGCGGGCGGAGAGCGAGTACGACCCGTTCGGCGCCGCGCATTCCTCGACCTCGATCTCTGCCGGGCTCGGCATGGCGGTGGCGCGCGACCTGAAGGCGGCCGCCGGCGACACCGCCGAGGCCGAGCGGCGGGTGATCGCGGTGATCGGCGATGGCGCGATGAGCGCCGGCATGGCCTATGAGGCGATGAACAATGCCGGGGCGATGCATTCCCGGCTGCTGGTGATTCTCAACGACAACGACATGTCGATCGCGCCGCCGGTCGGCGCGATGAGCGCCTATTTGTCGCGGCTGATGTCGTCGCGGAGCTTCCTCACCCTGCGCGATCTCGCGGTGAGGATGGCGAAGCGGTTCCCGAAGGGGCTTGAGCGCACGGCGCGGCGGGCCGAGGAATACGCCCGCGGCATCCTCACCGGCGGCACGCTGTTCGAGGAGCTCGGCTTCTACTACGTGGGCCCGATCGACGGGCATAATCTCGACCACCTGCTGCCGGTGCTCCGCAACGTGCGGGACGCCGAGGAATCCGGCCCGATCCTGCTCCACGTCATCACCCAGAAGGGCAAGGGGTATGCCCGCGCCGAGGCCTCGGCCGACAAGCTGCACAGCGTCTCGCGCTTCAACATCGTCACCGGCGAGCAGGCCAAGGCGCCGCCTGGGCCGCCGAGCTACACCAATGTCTTCGCCAATGCTCTGATCGCCGAGGCGGAGCGCGATAGTCGCGTGGTGGCGATCACCGCCGCGATGCCGTCTGGCACCGGGCTCGACAAATTCCAGAAGCGGTTCCCGGACCGTTTGTTCGATGTCGGCATCGCAGAGCAGCACGCGGTGACCTTCGCCGCCGGCCTCGCCTCCGAGGGCATGCGGCCGTTCTGCGCGATCTATTCCACCTTCCTGCAGCGCGCGTACGACCAGGTGGTGCACGATGTCGCCATCCAGAAGCTGCCGGTGCGCTTCGCGCTCGATCGCGCGGGGCTTGTCGGCGCGGACGGCGCCACCCATGCCGGCAGCTTCGACCTCGCCTATCTCGGCTGCCTCCCCGGCATGGTGCTGATGGCCGCGTCGGACGAGGCCGAGCTGATGCACATGGTGGCGACGCAGGCGGCACTCGACAGCGGCCCGTCGGCGGTCCGCTATCCGCGCGGCGAGGGCGTCGGCATCGCGTTGCCGGAACGCGGCGAGGTGCTGGAGATCGGCCGTGGCCGGGTGCTGCGCCAGGGCGGCAGCGTCGCCCTGCTCACGCTTGGCCCACGGCTGCATGATGCGATGAAGGCAGCCGACGAGCTGGCGGCGCGCGGGCTGCCGGCGACGGTGGCGGATGCACGGTTCGCCAAGCCGTTCGACACCGAACTGGTCGAGCAGCTCGCCCGGCATCACGAGGTGCTTGTCACCATCGAGGAGGGTTCGGTCGGCGGCTTCGGCGCGGCGGTCGGGCATTATCTCGCGCATCGCGGGCTACTCGATGGCGGCCTGAAATTCCGTCCGATGACGCTGCCGGACCGCTTCATCGACCACGCGGCGCCGGCGGCGCAGCTCGTCGAAGCCGGGCTGTCGCAGAAGGACATCGTCGCCACCGTGCTAAAGGCCCTCGGCATCGCGACGGCGGGCGTCACCGCCGTCAGTGCATGATGAGCGAACCCCCGGCTCCGCGCGCAGCGCCCTCCGGGTTCTAAGGGCCACGCCCTTAGCGGGGTCCAGGGGTAGCGCCCCTGGCCTTCCTCCTATCTAAAGATGCCCAAACGAAGGGCGGACCAGCTTCTCGTCGAGCGTGGCCTCGTCGATACCCGGAGCCGGGCGCAGGCGCTGATCCTGGCCGGGCTGGTGTTCAGCGGCGATCGGCGGGTCGCAAAGGCGGGTGATCTGCTGGCGGAGGATGTGGCGCTCGCGGTCAAGGGCCAGGACCATCCCTGGGTGTCGCGCGGCGGGGTGAAGCTCGCGCATGCGCTGGAGGTGTTCGGGCTGTCGCCGCAGGGCCGGGTCTGCCTCGATATCGGCGCGTCGACCGGCGGCTTCACCGATGTGCTGCTGGCGCGGGAAGCGCTCCGCGTGCATGCGTTGGATGTCGGGCACGGGCAGCTCGCCTGGAAGCTCAGGAGCGACGCGCGCGTGGTGGTGCATGAGCGCAGCAATGCGCGGCATCTGACGGCGGCGGCGATCGGCGAGACCGCCGGCGCGCTGGTGTGCGATGCGAGCTTTATCGGGCTGTCCACCATCCTGCCGGCGCCGCTCGCGCTCTGCGCACCGGGCGCCTGGGCGGTGGCGCTGATCAAGCCGCAATTCGAGGCGGGTCCCGCTTCGGTGGGGGCGCGGGGCGTGGTGCGCGACCCGGCGGTGCATGCGGTGGTCTGCGCCCGGGTGCGGGATTGGTGGTCGGCGCTGCCCGGCTGGACCGTGCGCGGGATCGAGCCGAGCCCGATTACCGGGCCGGAGGGCAACCGCGAATTCCTGATCGCGGCGGATCTCGCCGATCGGCCCATGGAATAACCCACGGGCCGATCAGACTCGGGTCGTGGTGCCCCGGATCAGGCTTCCGACCGTCCGGGGAGCCGCTCCGGCACGGCCTCCAGCCGCGTGTCGTGGCCGAGTGCGAGGACGATCACCATGCCTACGATTCCGCAGGCGGCGATCACCAACAGGCCGGCGGCGAAGCCGCCGGTCCGGTCCTTGAGCCAGCCCACCACGAAGGGGCCGACGAAGCCCGAGAGATTGCCGATGGCGTTCACCACCGCGATGCCGGCCGCCGCGGGGGCGCCGGACAGGAAGGCGGTCGGCAGGGTCCAGAACACCGGCAGGCAGGAGAAGATGCCGAAGCTCGATACCATCAGGCAGAGCACCTTCCCCATCGGATCGGCCACCGCGGTCGAGAGTGCGAGGCCGCCGGCGGCGGCCAGCAGCGCGACGGCCGTATGCCCCTTGCGCTCCCGCGTCCGGTCCGACCGCCGGCTCCACCAGATCATGGTGATGGTGCCGACCAGATACGGGATCGCGGTCACGAACCCGGTCTCGGCATTCGACAGCCCGAACGCCTTGACGATCTGCGGCAGGAAGAAGCCGACGCCATACAGCATCGCGACGTCGCCGAAATAGACCAGCGACAGCATCAGCACCTTCGGATCGACCAGCGCCTGCATCACCGAGTAGCGCCGCGCCGTCTCCCGCTGCGCGCGTTCCCGCGCCAGGCGGTCGATCAGCCAGCCGCGCTCGTCGGCGGCCAGGAAGCTCGCCTCCTCCGGCCGGTCCGGCAGGGCGAACAGCACGACCACCGCGAGCACGAGCGTCGGCACCGACTCGATGAAGAACAGCCATTGCCAGCCGTGAAACCCGGCCAGCCCATCAAGCCCGAGCGCCAGGCCGGATACCGGCGCGCCGATCACCGAGGAGAGCGGGATCGCCGCCATGAAATACCCGATGATCCGCCCGCGATAGGTCGAGGGGAACCAGAGTGTCAGGTAGAACACGATGCCCGGGAAGAACCCGGCCTCGGCTGCGCCGAGCAGCAGGCGGACGGCGTAGAACCCGTTCGGGCCGGTGACGAAGGCGGTGGCGGCCGACAACACGCCCCAGCTCAGCATGATCCGGGCGATCCATTTCCGCGCGCCGAACCGCTCGAGCGCCAGGTTCGACGGCACCTCGAAGATGAAATAGGTGAAGAAGAAGATGCCCGCGCCGAAGCCGAATGCGCTCGCCGACAGCCCGATCTGCTTGTTCATGGTAAGCGCGGCGAAGCCGACATTCACCCGGTCGAGATAGGCGACGAAATAGCAGAGCGCGAGCAGCGGCACGAGCCGGAGGCTCAGCCGCCGCACCGTACGCGATTCCAGTTCCATGACGATCTCCCCCCCGCGCGGCCGCTGCTGCCGACCCGTTGCGGAATAGTTGCCGCAGCGCAGCCTTGATGGCGAGAGTGTTTAAGGAAGATGGCTAGAGCATTTTCAGTTAAGTCGGCGCCGGCCCTCGCCCCACCGGGCCCCCAGCGGTAGTATAGTTTCGTGGGGGGCCGGCGTCGGCACCACAGAAGGTGAAAATGCTTTAGGACTCGTTGGCGAAAGGATTGGTGGTGCCGCGCAATTGCAGGCGGATCGGCGTGCCGGGCAGGCCGAAGGCCTCGCGCAGACCGTTCACCAGATAGCGGCGGTAATCCTCCGGGAGCTGTTCGGCGCGGGTGCCGAATAGCACGAAGGTCGGCGGACGCGCCTTGGCCTGCGTCATGTAGCGGAGCTTGAGGCGCCTGCCGCTCACCAGAGGCGGGGCGTGACGGACGAGCGCGGCCTCGAACCAGCGATTCAGCTCGGCGGTCGGCACGCGCCGGTTCCAGATGCGCGCCGCCTCCCGCACCGCCGGCAGCAGCCGGTCCACCCCCGCGCCGGTCAACGCCGAGAAGAACACCACCGGAATGCCGCGCGATTGCGCGAGCGAGGTTTCTAGCCGGTCGGTGATCGCGCGGCGGGTCGCGTTGCGGTCCGCCACCGCGTCCCATTTGTTGAGCGCGAGGACCAGCGCGCGTCCCTCGCGCTCGACCAGCCGGGCGATCTGCAGATCCTGCTCGTGCAGCCCGAGCTCGACGTCGACCGCCAGCACCACCACCTCGGCCATGCGGAGCGCGTCGAGGCTGGCGCCCACCGACATCCGCTCGAGCGGCGCCTCGATCCGCGCCTTGCGGCGGAGCCCGGCCGTGTCGACCAGCTCGATCTCGCCCGCCTCGTCGGCGATGCGGGTGGCGACGGCGTCGCGGGTCAGGCCGGGCTCGGGGCCGGTGATCATCCGTTCCTCGCCGGCGAGCCGGTTGAGCAGGGTGGATTTGCCGGCATTCGGCCGCCCGACAATGGCGAGCTTCAGCACCCGTCCGATGGGATCCCCAGGTTCGTCCTCCGGATCAACCGCGTCCTCGGGCGGCAGGTGGTCGGCAATTTCGGCGGCAAGATCGGCCAGCCCCTCGCCGTGCTCGGCGGAGACCGCGACGGGATCGCCGAGTCCGAGCGAGAACGCCTCCAGCGCCGCCGCCGCGCCGCCGCGGCCTTCCGCCTTGTTGGCGACCAGCAGCACCGGTCGCCCCTGCCGGCGCAGCCAGGCGGCGAAATGCGCGTCCCCCGGGGTCACGCCGGAGCGGGCATCGATCACGAAGAGCACCAGGGCGGCATGCTGGATCGCGGTCTCGGAAGATGTGCGCATCCGCCCGGCGAGACTCTCTGGCGGCGCCTCCTCGAGCCCGGCCGTGTCCACCAGACGGACCGCGCGCCCGCGGAGCGTCGCCTCCGCCTCCTTGCGGTCGCGGGTGACGCCGGGCGTGTCGGCGACGATCGCGCTGCGCCGCCCGGCCAGACGGTTGAACAGCGTGGACTTGCCCACATTCGCCCGGCCGGCGATCACCACCAATGGCGGGGGCACGGGCAGGGGCGAGGGCGGCATCGGTCTAGCGGAACGCGGTCAGCACGCCGTCATCGGTCAGCACGAGAAGGGTGCCGTCGGCAACGATCGGGCTCAGCGTCGCCTCGGCCAGCACCACGCGCTGCCCGACCATCTCACCGGTGGCGGCGAGGCGGGACTGCACGGTGTGGTCGGTGCTGACGGTGATGAGATGGCCCTCCACCATCACCGGGCCGCGCCAGAGAATGGCGCCGGTCTGCCGTCGCGGATTGGTCCAGCGCGGCAGGTCCACCACCCAGGCGGCATTGCCGTCATTGCGGTTGATCGCGGCCAGCTGCTGGCTGGCGGTCAGGATGTAGATCCAGTCGCCCGCCACCCAGGGCGTGTCGCCGCCGGCGACGTTGCGCTCCCATAGCCGCCGCCCGCTGCGCAGGTCGAGGCAGAGCATCAGGCCGCCGAGTCCGATCGCGAACACCCGGTTGCTGTCGATCACCGGCAGGCCGCGCACCGCGGAAATCGCCGCCAGGTTCGACGAGGAGACCGCGGCGAGGCTCTCCGCCCAGACCACGCTGCCGCCATCCGCGCGGAACGCGATCAGGTCGCCCGAGCCGAACCCGGCCACCACGATGCCGTCCGTGTAGGCGGGCGAGGGCTGACCCAGCACGCTGGTGACCGCGGTCGTCGCCTGATAATCCCACTGGTGCGAGCCATCCGTGGCGGAGAGCGCGACCAGCCGATCGGCGGCGGTGGTGACGAAGAGCCGGCCATCGGCGATGGTGGGCGCGCAGCGCGCCGGCTCGGCGATCGGCTTGCGCCAGCGGATCGTGCCCCGCGCAGGGTCGAGCGCCAGCACCTCGGCGCGGCCGGTCGCGACGTAAAGCGTGCTACCGTCCGTCGAGAGTCCGCCGCCGACATTGGTGCTGCGGTCCTTGCGCGCGCGGGTGGGAGTGCGCCAGATCCGTTCGCCGGTGCGCAGATCATTGGCATGCACCACCGCATCGGGGTCCATGCCGAAGATCCGCCCCCCGGCCACCACCGGCGGACAGGGGATGCTGCGCCGATAGCCGCCGCTCTCGCCGAGATCGTGCCGCCAAGCCTGGTTGAGCCCGCTGGCGGCGAGGTTCTGCATCACATGGCTGGGCGCGCCCCCGGCTTGCAGCCAGCCGGCATTGCGGATCGCCGGGGGCACGCTGACGGCGCTGCGATAGGTGACATCCGGCTGCAGCGCGTTGTTGCCGGCGAGCACCGGTTGGCGCAGGCCCGGCAGCGGCGTCTTCGGGGTGGCGAACAGATCGCTCAGCGTATTGCAGCCGGCGAGCAGCATCGGCAGCATGAGCGCGGCGCGCCGGCCCAGAGGGAAAGCGGGGCGACGGTTCCCGCTCATCCGCCGATCTCCGCGAGCAGCCCGTTCGCCCGGCCGCGCACCCCCTCCGGGACCGTGGTGTCGATGGTGAGGTTGCGGAGCGTGGCCCGCGCCGCGTCGGTCTGGCCGAGGCGGAGGTCGAGCAGCGCCGCCTCCTCCTGCGCCAGCGGATGCCAGGGATTGTCGCCGCGGATCAGCGGGTCGAGCCGGGCGCGAAGCGTGGCCGGATCGCCGGAATCGATCTGATGCTGCACCCAGAGCAGGCCGGCGAGATCGCGCAGCAGCGGGTCGGCGTCGGCGTCGGCGGACACCTGGTTCCACAGCGTGAGCGCGGCCGGTACGTCGCCGCCATCCGCCTTCAGCCCGGCGGCGCGCAGGCGGGAAAGCGTCCGGTAGCCGTCCGGCGTGGCGCCGTGATCGGCGATCGCGAGAAAGGCGCCGGCGGCGGCGGTCCGCTTGGCCGCGTCGCCAGCGGGAGGAATCCCGTCAGCGTCGCGCATCGCCGCGAGATAGAGGGAGGCGGCGCGCGCATCCCGCCTCGATTCGACCCATTGCCAGGCCTGCCAGCCCCCCACCGCGCCGATCACCAGCACGGCGACCACGAGAAGCGCCGCGCCGTAACGGCGAAGCATCGCCTGCGCCCGTTCCGCCCGCAGGTCTTCTTTTACTTCGTCGAAGATGTCAGCCACGTGAAACCCTGTTTTCGGCGGCCGGACCATAGCCGCGCCCCGCGGCGGCGGCAAACCGCCTGCGGCTTTTAATTCCCCGTTCATGCGAGCGCGCGAGGATGCGCCATGCATTGGCCGGTCCCGCTCCTATTGCCGCTTCTGGCCATGCCCGTCCTGCTCCTGACGCCGGGCTGCACGGAGCCGACCGGCGCCTTCGTCGCCGCCAATGCCGCGAGCGTCGTGGTGTTCGGCCGCGCGATCCCGGATCTCGCGGTCTCCGGCGTCACCGGGCGGGATTGCTCGGTGGTCCGGCTCGACCAGGGCAAGAGCTATTGCGCGCCGGCGGAGGGCCCGCCCCCGCCGCAGCGCTTCTGCACGCGGAGCCTCGGCACCGTCGATTGCTGGAGCGGGCCGGCGGCCCTGCCGGAGAAGGAGGAGGGGGTGGCCGACGGCCCCAACCACCTCACCGCCGAGCAGGAGCGCCAGCGCACCGCGCGCTGGCCGAAATCGCTCAACCTGCCGGATTGATCGCGGGACCGGCCGGCCCGCAGCCGCCTGCCCGGAGAACCCGCTTCGTGGAGCCGGGCGCGGTCGCAGCACTCGCAGTTGTGGCGCAATTCCAGCGTGCCGGCGCCGCTCCCGGCCTAGAGCCCGGCGAGAACCGCCGGTGCCGCCGCCGCCTCGCCGCGCTCGACCCGCTTCACCGCCGCGGTCAGCGCCGCATTGGCCGGCGCCGTGCGGCCGATCGTCTCCGCCTGCCGCACGATGAAGCCGTTGATGTAGTCGATCTCGGTCCGCCTGCCCTTCAGCATGTCCTGTCCCATCGACGGGCGCTGCGCATCGCTCCGCCCCTCGGTGTTGCTGCCGGCGAGCATCAGCGCCTCCACCTCGGCGAGCGCGGCCGCATCGCCTTCCCCGGCCAGCGCCAGACGCTCCGGGTCGAGATTGCCGATATGCTCGAGCCGGTAGCCGAACGCCTGGCCGGTCCGCACCGCCTCCCCGCCCACCCGGATCGCGAGGCGGCGGATCGCGTCGTCCCGGTCGGCGGCGTTGCCGGCGAGGCCGCTGGCCGCCGAGATGCCGTTCCGCATCGCATTGAGGCAGAGCTTCGACCACCGCTCACCCCAGAGATTCGTCGTCACCTTCACGCTGTCGATATCGGCGATCATCGCGGCCACCTGCTCGGCCCGCTGCGTCACCCGACCATGCACCTCGCCGACCCGGAACACGGTATGCGCCGCGCCGCCTTTCGGCACGGTGCGGCGGATCTCGCCGGGCGCCACCAGATCGACCGAGATGCGCGCCGCGATGCAGCCGAGCGTCCTCCCCCAGCCGACGATGCCGGCGATCCGCTCCTCGTTGATGCAGTTCTGCAGCGAGACCACGAAACCGCCCGGCGCCAGGTATTGCCGGATCAGCATCGTCGCCCATTCGGTGTCGTAGGATTTCACCGACACGAAGGCGATGTCGACCGGCGCCTCCTTGGCCAGCGACTGCACCTCGGTCAGATGCATCATGCGCGGCCGCACGGTGCGCGCCTCCTCCGGCGTCACCCCGGAGAGCGAGAGGCCGCGCGCGCGGATCGTCTCGACATGCTCGGGCCAGGGATCGATTAGCACGACGTCGTGGCCGAAATCGGCGAGATGGCCGCCGACATAGCCGCCGACCGCGCCCGCGCCCATGAAGGCGATGCGTGGAGACATGGACCCACTCCCGGATTCTGCTTATGCGGGAAATCCTACCGCGCAACCGAGGGGACGGGAACCATGTGGGCGAGCAAGCGGCGCGAGGCGTTCCGGGCGATCCTCTCGGGCGATGACTGCGTGCACCCGGCCTCGGTGTTCGACCCGATCTCGGCCCGGATCGCCGAGGATCTCGGCTTTCCTCTCGGTATGTTCGCGGGCTCCGTCGCCTCGCTCGCGGTGCTCGGCGCGCCCGATATCGTGGTGCTGACCCTGACCGAGTTCGCCGAGCAGGCGCGGCGCATCGGCCGGGCCGGCGGCATGCCGCTGCTGGTCGATGCGGATCATGGCTACGGCAACGCGCTCAACGTGATGCGCACGGTCGAGGAGCTCGAGGCCGCGGGCATCGCCGGGCTGACCATCGAGGACACCTTGCTGCCACCGCCTCATGGCGGCGGCGCGCCACGGCTGATCCCGCTCGAGGAAGGGGTTGGCAAGATGCGCGCGGCGCTCGCCGCGCGGCGCGACCCGGCGCTCGCGGTGATCGGCCGCACCAGCGCGATGGCGATCGCCGGCGAGGCCGAGGCCCTCGCTCGGGTGCGCGCCTATACCGCGGCGGGGGTGGATGCGATCTTCCTCACCGGCGTGACCACCGAGGCGGAGCTCGCCGCGGTCGCGGTCGCCACCAGCCTGCCGATCGTGCTCGGCGGCACCGGCGGCGCGCTCGCCGACCGCGCCCTGCTCGCCCGTCACCGCGTGCGCATCGCCCTGCAGGGCCACCAGCCCTTCCAGGCGGCGGTCCAGGCGATCCGCGACACCATGCAGGCGCTCAGGGACGGCGCGCCCCTGCCCGCGCTCGCCTCCGCCGAGCTGATGCGTCGGGTGACGCGCGGGGAGGATTATGGGCGCGCCGCCAAGGCGTTCCTCCGCGCATAGGAGACTGGAACTTGTCCGCCTGGGGGATTACCTGACGCGCAGCGGAACACGGGGACCAGGAACGCATGGCGGACGAGGCTGAGACGGTTGCGGAACGGCATGATTTCGGGGCCGAGGTCGGACGGCTGCTCGATCTGGTCGTCCACTCGCTCTACTCGGATCGCGAGATCTTCCTCCGCGAGCTCGTCGCGAACGCCGCCGATGCGCTCGACCGTCGGCGCTTCGAGGCGCTGACCGACCCGTCCCTCTCGCCGCCTTCCGACGCGAAGATCAGAATCGCCGCCGACAAACCCGCCCGCACGATCACCATCGGCGATGACGGGCTCGGCATGACCAAGGACGAGCTGATCGCCAATCTCGGCACCATCGCCCGTTCCGGCACCCGCGCTTTCGGCCAGACGCTGGGCGAAGCCAGGCCCGAGGACCGGCCGAGCCTGATCGGCCAGTTCGGCGTCGGCTTCTATTCCGCCTTCATGGTGGCGGATCGCGTGGAAGTCACCTCCCGCCGCGTCGGCTCCGACGAGGCCTTCACCTGGGCATCGGACGGGCGCGGCGCCTTCACCATCGCCCCCGCCACCCGGGCTGCGCCCGGCACCGACATCGTGATGCACCTCAAGCCCGATGCGGAGGAGTTCCTCGAGCCGGTGCGCCTCGACGCCATCGTGCGGAAATGGGCCGACTACATCACGGTGCCGATCACCCTGCTGCGCGACGGCAAGGACGTTCCCGCCAACGAGGGGACCGCGCTCTGGCGCAAGCCGAAATCCGAGGTCACCGAGGCGGCGACGCTCGAATTCTACCGCCATCTCGGCAATTTCTTCGACACGCCCTGGGCGACGCTGCACTGGCGGGCGGAAGGCGCGCTCGAATTCGCCGCCATGCTGTTCATCCCCGGCATGCGGCCGTTCCAGCCGATGGAGGAAGTGCGCGAGTCCCGCGTGCGCCTGCATGTGCGGCGCATGTTCATCACCGACGAGGCCAATCTCCTGCCGCCCTGGCTCCGCTTCGTCCAAGGCGTGGTCGATACCGAGGATCTGCCGCTCAACGTCTCGCGCGAGATGCTGCAGACCACGCCGGTGCTCGCGCGCATCCGCAAGGCGGTCACCAACCGGGTGCTGTCCGAGCTCAAGACCCGCAGCAAGGATGCCGAGGATTACGCCAAGTTCTGGGAGAATTTCGGCGCGGTGCTGAAGGAAGGCGCCTGGGAGGATGGCGAGAACCGCAAGGACCTCGCACCGCTGCTCCGCTTCCGCTCCTCGACGCAGGCGGGGCTCACCTCGCTGCCGGAGTACGTCTCCCGCCTCAAGCCGGGGCAGGAAGCGATCTATGTCCTGGTCGGCGAGAATCCCGATGCGCTCGCCGCCTCGCCGCAGCTCGAGGGGTTCGCCGCCCAGGGCATCGAGGTGCTGCTGCTCGCCGACCCGATCGACGCCTTCTGGCCGGAGCGGCTCGACACGTTCGAGGGCCACCCGATCCGCAGCATCACGCAGGCCGGCGGCGATCTCGACAAGCTCGCCGGCGAGCGGGAGGCGGCGCCCGACATCTCGCCGCTGATCGCCGCGCTGAAGGACATCCTGAAGGACGATTTCGCCGATATCCGCGCGACCGACCGGCTGACCGACAGCGCGGCCGTGCTCGCCGCCGACACCACCGGCCCGGATCTCGCCATGCAGCGCCTGCTTCGCCGCACCGGGCGCGGCGGGCCGCCGAGCCGTCCGGTGCTGGAACTCAACCCCCGCCACAAGGCGATCGCGCATCTCGCCGCGGTCTTGCAGGAGGGCGGCGATCTCACCACGCCGGCGATGACCCTGGCCGACCTCGCGCGCGTCCAGGATGGCGATCCGCCGAAGGACCCGGCGGCCTTTGCCCGCCGGGTAACCGCGCTGCTGGCCGGGGCGTAGCGACGCGCCCGCTCAGCGGGCGTTGGCGCGCATCGGATCGAAGGCGGCGAGCGGCATCTCGGGCTCCCGGCCCAGCGCCGCCTGGGCCACCAGCGCACCGGCATACGGTCCGACCGTCAGGCCGCGCGGGCCGAGCCCGTTGGCGATCAGCAGATTCTCCACGCCGCGCACCGGCCCGAGCTTCGGCATGTCATCATCGGCGAGCGGCCGAAACCCGATCCGGGTTTCGTGCAAGGTCCACCCGGCCAGGCCGGGCGCGACCGACAGCCCCGCATTCAGCACCTCGGCCACGCCCCCCGCGGTCAGCCGGTGATCGAACCCGGAGCCGGTCTCCCGCGAGGCGCCGATCACCACCCGCGAATCGTCAAAGGCGAGCAGGTAGTAACTGTTCATCGGCTGCAGGGTCGGCCAGGTCGAGGTGTCGGTTCCCGGCAGGCGCAGATGAATGATCTGCCCGCGCTGCGGCGCGACCGGGAGGCGCACCTGCGCGGGCTGCAGAAAGCCGGCCGCCCAGGCCCCGGCGGCGGCGACGACGGCATCGCAGCCCACCGCCTCGCCGTCGATCAGCACACCCTCCACCCGCTCGCCGCGCATCAGCAATTCGGCGGAGCCCTTGATGAGCCGCGCCCCCCGCGCGATCGCGGCCTGGATCAAGGCCTGCGCCATCTGACGGCCGTTGACCCGCGCGCCCCCGCCGATGCGGAGTGCTGCGATATCCTCGCGAAGCGGCGGGAACAGCGCCCTCGCCTCTTTTGGCGTGAGCCGGTCGATCGGCCCGGCTTCCGGCGCCGTCACCATCCGCCCGCGCGCGAGGCGTTCCGTCGCCTCGAGCCGCGCGGGATCTTCCGAGACCCACATCGCGCCAACCTGCCGGTAGCTGACGTCGCTTTGCCCTTCCTCGGCCAAGGCCGCCACGAGCTCAGGGTAATAACGGGCTGCCGCGGCGGAGATCGCGTAGCGGTCACGGTCCTGGTCGCCCGATCCCCAGGGGCAAACGATCCCCGCGCCGGCATCCGTGGCGCGGCCCGGATCCGATCTGTCGACCAGGATCACCTCGGCCCGCTCGCGCGCCAGGTGATAGGCGACGCTGGCGCCGATGATCCCCGACCCGACGACGATGGCCTTCATCCGCTCATTCACCTCCGAACTGCGCCATGGCGCAGACCATGCCGGCCGAAGGGCCGCCACGCCAGCCACCTTATGGCGGCCGGCCGCGCGAAAGGCCGGCCCGGGCAAGGCAAGTCGGACGGGCGAACGACCGCCCCGGCATGCGGCCGGGGCGGCTGTCCCTCGGCGCTCAGGGGGCGAGACCACCCGGTCGCGGCGGGGCACCCGCGGGGTCGGCAAGTGGATCGCCCAGCGCGCCGCCGGCCGCGGCGACCGTCCCGATACCGCCGACACCGGCAACCCCGGCCAGCATCGGATCCGCACTGCCGTAATAATCGTCGATGCGGCTTTTCCGGTCGCTGTCCCAGCTACCGATCTCGTCGGCCGCATAGGTCGGCGCGCCTTCCAACTGCGCACGGTCGAGATTGACGACATACCCGCCACGGCTAGTGTCGTACCGAAGCTGCTTCCAGGGCAGCGGATGGAATTTCTCCCCGATGCCCAGAAACCCGCCGAAGCTCAGGATCGCGTATTCGACCTGCCCGGAGACCTTCTGCAACACCACGTCGTACACGCTGCCAAGCTTCTCGCCGGCCGTGTCGTAGACGCTGGTGCCGTTCACCTTGCTTGCCGCAATCAGAGTGCCGCCGGTGTCGCTCGGATCTGCCACGGTATCCATGATGTTTCCTCCGTCGATCGCGGGCGGCGTGATGCGCGCCCGCATGGGAGAGCAACGCGGGGAGGCGGCAAGCGGTTGTCGATGGACGATGCGGACCAGTGTCGGAGCGAGGCGCAGGCCGTGTGCTGCCGGAAGCGGATAGCACTGCTGCCTCGCCATCGACCGATCGGCTCCGCAAGCATCCAAAGCGAGGCTTATGTATCCTGCACGTACGCCGCGCTCGAAATGGCAGTCGGAACCACGGCATCTCAGATATTCTAGGGCGGGCGATGGTGGAGCTGAGGGGAATCGAACCCCTGACCTCCTCATTGCGAACGAGGCGCTCTCCCAACTGAGCTACAGCCCCGCCCTCGGCCGGGCTTGCCCGGCGGCGGCGGACAATGCTGAGCGGGGGCGGTGAAGTCAAGCATCGGCCCCCGCTTCTATCGGCATCGGACATGCTCTAGGGTCCGGCGCCCCGGGGAGTGTCATCCTTGATCACGATCGTCTTCGAACTGCTGAACAGCATCATCCGGCTTTACATCTGGGCCGTGATCCTGGCCGCCGTGTTCAGCATGCTGGCCTCCTTCGGGGTGATCGACACGCGCAACCGCGTGGTCTGGGCAATCGGCGATTTCCTCTATCGCGTCACCGAACCCGCGCTCCGGCCGATCCGCAACATTCTTCCCAGTTTCGGCAATATCGACATCAGCCCGATCGTCCTGATCCTGCTTCTCTGGGTGCTGCAATCGATCCTGGGGCGTGTCTACGGCGCGATCGTCTATGGCGATTACCGCGCGCTGATGCTCTAGAGCATGTTCCGTTCGCATTCGCTCACTCCCCAGGCTCTAGCTATTCGTTTTGGCGAGCATCCTTATCCGCTCGAACGATTCCGTTCGAACGGATGATGCTCTAACGCGCGTGGCCGCAGCCATCATCGACGGGCGCGCCATCGCGGCCGGGCTGCGCAGCCTGCTGGCGGCGGACATCGCCGGGCTCGGCTACCGCCCCGGTCTCGCCGTGGTGCTGGTCGGCGACGATCCGGCAAGCGCCGTCTATGTCCGGGCCAAGGACCGCGCCGCCACCGCCGCCGGCATCGCCACCCACACGCTCCGATTGCCGGGAAACACTGACGAATCCGCGCTGCTGGCGGAAATCGCCGCCCTCGACGCCGACCCCGAGGTGGACGGCATCCTCGTCCAGCTGCCGCTGCCGCCGCAGATCAGGGTGCGCGCCGTGCTCGACGCTCTCGACCCCGAGAAGGATGTGGACGGGTTGACGCCCACGAGCGTCGGCCGGCTGGTGGAAGGCTTGCCCGCGCTCGTGCCCTGCACGCCGCTCGGGGTGATGAAATTGCTGGCCGCCTCCGCAACGCCGCTCTCCGGAACCCGCGCCCTGGTGCTCGGCCGCTCGGCGCTGGTGGGGCGGCCGGTCGCCACGCTGCTCACGCGCGCCAATGCGACGGTGACGATCGCGCACTCCCGCACCAAAGATCTCGCGGCGGAATGCCGGCGCGCCGAGATCGTGGTGGCGGCGATCGGACGCCCCGAATTCGTGCGCGGAGACTGGATCGCCGAAGGGGCGGTGGTGATCGATGTCGGAATCAATCGTCTGCCGGATGGCCGGCTGGTGGGCGATGTCGCCTCTGCCGAGGCGGCGGAGAGCGCTGCCGCGATCACGCCGGTGCCGGGCGGCGTCGGCCCGATGACGATCGCCTGCCTGCTGGAAAACACCGTCCTCGCGGCGAAGCGCAGGCGCGCGGCCGCGGCGTAAAATCAGGCCCAGGGGGAGCGCTAGAGCATTTTCAGTTAAGTCGGCGCCGAAGGGTGAAAATTGCTCTAGAAATCCGAGCAGCGGCCGTTCTTCTCCCAATCGCCGTAGCGCGTCGGCTCTGGGCCGGACGGGCCGCCGATCTCCTTCGGCAAATCCGGCGCCTTTGGCTTCGGCGCGGTGTCGGGTTCGGGCTTGGCTTCGGTCTCGCTCATGGATTCCGAGATAGGCGCCGCCCGCAGGTTCGGCAACTCGCGATCTGCCCCGCCGTCAGGGGCTGGGTCCGACATAGCGCGATTGCGGCCGGATGATCCGGCCGGTCGCCTCCTGCTCAAGGGCGTGCGCCACCCAGCCGATCACCCGGCCGGCGGCGAACATGCCGGTGAAACCCGCCCGCGGGATGCCGAGCGCCTCCAGCAGGAGCGCGGTATAGAATTCGAGATTGGTCTGCAGCGGCCGGTCCGGCTTGCGCCGGGCCAGCACGGCGAGCGCCGCCGCCTCGACCGCCTCGGCGAAGCGGATGCGCCCGGCATCCGGAGACAGCAGCGCGACCGCCCGCTTCACCACCTCCGAGCGCGGGTCGCGCACGCGATAGACGCGGTGGCCGAACCCCATCAGCCGGTCACCGCGCGCGACCGCGCCGTCGAGCCAGGCTTCCGCGGCCTCCGGCGCGCCGATCGCATCCAGCATGTCGAGCACCGGCCCGGGCGCGCCGCCATGCAGCGGCCCCTTCAGCGCGCAGAGTGCCGCCGTCACGGCGGAGGCGGTGCCGGCGCGAGTCGAGGCGACGACGCGCGCGGTGAAGGTCGAGGCGTTCAACCCGTGATCCGTCGCCGACAGCAGATAGGTCTCGAGCGCCTTGCTCTCGGCCGGGCTGGGCGTCGCATCGCGCAGCATGTGGAGCAGGTCGGCGGCATGCGACATGGCCGGATCGGGTGGCACCGGCGCCAGGCCGTCCGCCTGGCGCAGGATGGCGGCGAGGCCGACCGCGACGGCCGCGGTGAGACGCAGCGGCAGGTCGTCGGCCGCGTCCGGCACCGCCGCGACCAGCACCCGCAGCGCCTCGATCGGCGACAAGGCGACGGTCATCGGGAGCATCGGGCGAATGCTGGAGAAAGCATCGACCCGCGCGGCGCCGAGGTCGCGCCGCAGCGCCGCCTCGCCGAGATCGCGCGCGACGAAGCCTTCCCACAGGGTTCCCGCCATCCATTCGAGGCTGCGCCGGCCGGCGACCTCCTCCATCCGGTAGCCGCGCAGGACGAGCCGTCCCGCCTCGCCATCCACCTCGCTGAGCCTGGTTTCCGCCGCGACCACGCCGTCGAGACCGCCGATCTCTGCGCCCACCCTCATCTCCCATGCTTGACCGCCTGGAGAGCAACCCTGATGCTGTATGCAGTCAATCTTGATCAATATAATCAACATGAATTGTCCGACCCTGACGGCCGAGACGGCGACGCAGCGTCTCGGCATCGCCCGGCAGACGCTCTACGCCTATGTCAGCCGCGGCCTGGTGCGGGCCATCCCCGATCCGGACGCGCCGGGCCGCAGCCGATACCACGCGGGCGACATCGCGGTGCTGCTGGAACGCCGGGCGCGCGGGCGGGCGCGGAAGGCGGTCGCGAGCTCCACCATCGACTGGGGCGAGCCGGTGCTGCCCTCGCGCATCACCCGCATCGCCGATGGCCGGTTCTTCTATCGCGGGCGGGACGCGGTGGCGTTGGCGGAGAGCGCCACGCTGGAGGAGGCCGCCGCCCTGCTCTGGGAGGGCGAGCCCGGTCCCCTGCCCGTCTCCGACTACGCGCCCGGCCGCGCGTCCGACCGGCCGATCCTGCGCTGCCTCCGCGCCGCCGTCTCGCTCTCGCATCCGGCCGGCTGGGGACGGCCGGATGCAGCACTCCACCAGGAGGCGGCGCTCTTGCTGCGCAGGATGGCCGAGGCCGCCGCGGATGCGCCGGCGCGGCAGCCGATCCATCTCGCCTTCGCCCGCGCCTGGGGCGTGCGCGGCGCCGAGGTGGAGCTGCTGCGCCGGGCGCTGGTGCTGATCGCGGATCACGAGCTCAACGCCTCGGCCTTCGCGGTCCGCATCGTCGCCTCCACCGGGGCCGCCTTGCCCGCCTGTGCCGCCGCCGGCCTCGCCGCGTTGAGCGGGCCGCTGCATGGCGGCATGACGGAGCGCGTCGCCGCCTTGCTCGCCGAACCCGGAATGCGCGAGGATCCGGAGACGGGGCTGGCCGCCAGGCTGGCGCGCGGGGACACGCTGCCGGGGTTCGGCCACCGGCTGTACCCGGCGGGCGATCCTCGGGCGGCCGCGCTGTTCGCCGCGATCAAGCCGGGCCGGTTCTGGCAACGCCTGATCGCCGCCGGCACCGCGCTGACCGGCACGCCGCCAAATGTCGATCTGGCCCTCGCCGCGCTGGAACGCCGGCTCGACCTGCCGGCCGGGGCGGCGCTCGCCCTGTTCGCAACCGGCCGCACCGCCGGCTGGATCGCGCATGCGCTGGAGCAGCGTGCGAGCGGCCAGCTGATCCGGCCGCGCGCGCATTACGTGGGAGAGTGAGGCTCCCCCTCCGCCTCATGGCGCAGCCGGCGGAAGCTACGCACGCTGAACGGCAGCATCACGAGATAGATCACCACCAGAGCGAGCAGGGCCGCCCAGGGATCCGCGACCAGCAGCGCTGCGAAGCAGCCGACGCCGAGCAGGGTCGGCAGCACATAGGCGCTCGGGATCTTGAAGTTCTTGAACGACCAGACCGGGAGGGTGGAGACGAGCAGCGTCGCGGTGCCGACCAGCACGATCGCGGCGAGGAGCGGAAACTCCGCCACGTCCGCGAGCCAGCGCCAGCCGAGCTCCTCCGCCTCCAGCCCGAGCAGCAGCGGCAGCAGCACGATGCCGGCTCCGGCGGGCGCCGGCACGCCGGTAAAGAAATTATAGGCGTAGGCCGGCGACGGGCTGCCATCCAGCGAGGCGTTGAACCGCGCCAGGCGGAGCGCCATGCACACCGCGAACATCAGGCAGGGAATGTAACCATAGCCACGCCAGCGCTCGAGCGACCAGAGATAGAGCACGAGCGCCGGCGCCACGCCGAAGCACAGGAAATCCGCCAGGCTGTCGAATTCGGCGCCGAAGCGCGAGGTCGCCTTGAGCAGGCGCGCCAGCCGGCCGTCGAGCCCGTCGATGAGGCCGGCCACGACGATCGCGACCACCGAAGCGCCGAACCGCCCCTCCAGCCCGAAGCGGATCGCGGTGAGCCCGGCGCAGAGTCCGACCAGGGTCATGATGTTCGGGATCAGCCGGTTGAAGGAGGGTCCCTTGAAGCGCGGGCGCGTCCGGGCCCGGAACCGCCGCAACCGGCCGGAGCGCGGCACTTCGTTCATCCTCGTTCCTCCGAACCGGCCCCGATGCCGAGTTCGGCAATAACGGTCTCGCCCCCCACCATCGTCTGCCCGACCGCGACCAGCGCCCGCACGCCTTCCGGCAGATAGAGGTCGGTGCGGCTGCCGAACCGGATGATACCGAACCGTTCGCCGGCGCGCGCGGCGTCGCCCTCCCGGGCGTTGCAGAGGATACGCCGCGCGATCAGCCCGGCGATCTGCACCACCGCCATGTCCCGCCCGTCCGGCAGGCGGAGCGCCAGGGCGTTGCGCTCATTCTCCTCGCTTGCCTTGTCGAGCGCCGCATTGACCATGCGGCCGTGGCGATAGGCGATGCGGGTGACCGTGCCGTCCGCCGGCATCCGGTTCACATGCACGTTGAGCACGGAGAGAAAGATCGAGACGCGCCAACGGGCGGCGGGGCCGAGCCCGAGCTCGGGCGGCGGCACGGCAGGCGCCACCGCCACCACCTTGCCGTCCGCCGGGGCGACCACCGCGCCCGGCCGGCCCGGCGGCACGCGCTCGGGGTCGCGAAAAAAATAGAGGCAGAACAGCGTGAAGGCGAAGCCGATCCAGCTCAGCCAGAGCCCGAGCAGGAATCCGGCGAGCAGCAGCACCAGCCCGCCGGCGATGAAGGGCCGGC
Source organism: Acetobacteraceae bacterium (assembly GCA_965276665.1). Taxonomy (GTDB): domain Bacteria; phylum Pseudomonadota; class Alphaproteobacteria; order Acetobacterales; family Acetobacteraceae; genus CAWGJC01. Next base: position 3,900,529 of record OZ255620.1, on the reverse strand, counting down.
CGGCGCGGTGAGGCGGCGCGAGAACTAGGCGCAGCGTGTCGGAAACGGCCATCGGGAGGCGGTTTATGGATGGTTCACCTTGTCCGGGCAAGATTGTCCCGACCCCCAGGCGACCGGGGCCGCGCCACAGGAGCGTCACATGCCGTTCGCGTCGGATATCGTCCTCGGCCCGTTCACCGTCGACCGGGACGGACGCCTCTCCCCGCGGGACCCGGAGCGGCTGCGCGGGTTCAGCGCCCGCTGGCGCGGCTGCGCGGTGCATGCCCGTCTCGTGGAGGGCAAGATCGCGCTGCGGGCGACGCTCGGCCGGGTGCCGAGCTCGCTCGGCGCGGCGCGGACGCTGCGCGAGCCGCTCTTCGCTGTGCTGCGCGACCTGCCGGCCGAGCTCCCGCGCTCCTGGCGGCTGCGCCTCAATCCCGATCACACCGTGGCGCTCGACAGCGAGGAGGCGTTCGACCTGCCGGCGAGCGCGGTCGATCTCGTGGTGGTGATCAGCCGGTTCCTGCTGGCCCTCGCGCCCTATCTCGACCTGCTGGCCTCGACCGGGGTTGCCGGATTGCCGCCTGAGGAAGGCAGCGCGCTCGGGATGGCGAAGGCCTGACCCGGATAGATGAGCTTCGGGTCGCGGATCTGGTCGAGATTGGCGCGGTAGATCACGGTGTAGCGGATGCCGCTGCCATAGCTGGTTCGCGCGATGCGCCACAGGTTTTCGCCGGGCTGCACGACCACGCGGCCGCCGGCGAGGGAGGCCGCCGCCATCTCCACCCGCCGGAACGGCAGCTCAACCCGCCCAACCACCGCGCCGGTGAATGACAGCTGATCGAGGCGGAGCTGGTGCTGGCCGGGCGGCACGCTCTGGCCCGGGGTGAGCGCCCAGCGGCCTTGCGGATCGGCGCGGGCATCGCCCGCGGGCGCGTTGTCGATATAGACGCGCACCGGCGCGCCGGGCGGGGCGGCGCCGCCGAAGCGGATATTGCCGTGCTCGTCGTAATCCACCGCGTCAAGGCCGAGCTTGCCGCGCGCCGCCCCCGGCGGCGCCTGCAGCAGGCGGGGGCCCGCCTGGGTGTCGAGAACCGCGAGCGTCTGGGCCGGCATCGATTGCGTGGACGCCGGGGCAGCTTGCGCCGCGCCCGACGCAGTCTCGGTCCTTCTGTCCGGCACCACCAGCGTGACGTTGCCGGTTCCCGCGACCTCCCTCGCGCCGGGATCGGCCGGATCACGCGATGTGAGGGTGAGCTGGCGCGCGCCGGGCGCGAGCGGCTTGGTCGGCAGCAGCACCCAGGACCCCTGCGAATCGGCGGTCACCTGCCCGAGCATCGCATCCTCGTCATGGACCGTGACCTGCGCCCCCGGCGCGCTGCGGCCGGCGATGACCGCGCTGCCATCCGGCGCGACACGCGCGATGTCGAAGCCGGGTCGCGCCACAGTCGGGCTGGACGGTGCGGGCGGATCTGGGCTTGCCGTGGAAGCAGCGGGTGCCGCGGCCGGCGGCGACCGCGTGGCATCGCCGGAATGCGGCGCCTTGTGCCACGCGAACGCGGCGATGCCTGCGAGGGCGAGGACGGCCGCACCAGCGGCCAGGACCATCCGCCCCCGGCCGCGCAGACTCGGCGATGAGCTGGAATCGGACATGCGCAAGGCTAAGCCGGCGCCCCGGCCGCGGCAAATCATTGCCGCAAGCGAAACAGCCACGAACCGGCGAGCGGCCGCCGACCGCAAGAGATGCCGCTCCCCAGGCCCTCGAATCAGAGCCGAAATCCACGCCGCCATGGCCCCCGGGACGGCCCCTCGAACGGCCCCTCGAACGGCCCCTGGCGCGGGCGCGCGGGATGCGGCAGGGTCCGCGCTCGGCGGCAGGAGCGGGGTAATGCGGGAGGCGACGAGAACGGGGCCGAGAGTGCGCGAGATCCGGCTCTCCATGCGGGTGTGGGACGCGCCGGTGCGGCTGTTCCACTGGGCGGTCGTGCTGCTGATCATCCTCAGCTATGTCAGCATCCAGAAGAACTGGATGCAGATCCATTTCCTTTCCGGCTACGCGATGCTCGCCCTGCTGCTGTTCCGCCTCGCCTGGGGCTTCGTCGGCAGCGACACCGCGCGGTTCGGCAAGTTCCTGAAGAACCCGATCAGCGCGTTCAGCCATCTCGCGCATTTCGGCCGTCGCGAGCCGGATACCGAGATCGGCCATAACGCCGCCGGCGGCTGGATGGTGCTGCTGCTGCTGCTGGTGCTCGCAGTGCAAGTCGGGCTCGGGCTGTTTTCGACCGACGACGTGCTGAGCGACGGGCCGCTCGCCAAATATGTCAGCCACCAGATGAGCGACCGCCTCGCCGGTTGGCATGCGTTCAATTTCTACTACGTCATCCTGACGCTGATCGCGCTGCACATTCTCGCGGTGCTCGCCTATTGGGCGGTGAGGCGGCAGAACCTGATCCGGCCGATGATCACCGGCCGCAAGCGCCTGCCGGCCGCCACGCGCCAGCCGCGGATGGCGAGCCCGGTGCTCGCGCTCGCGATCCTCGTGCTGTGCGCCCTGATCGTCTGGACCTTCGTCAGCTACGCCTGAGTTCAGAGACGCCTGAGTTCGGAGACCGCCATGCCCGTGCACAACCGCATCGCCGCCAGCGCCGACGAGATGGCCGAATGGCGCCGCGATATCCACCGCCACCCCGAGCTCGGCTTCGAGGAGCACCGCACCAGCGAGATGGTGGCGCAGAAACTCGCCGAATGGGGCGTCGAGGTCACGCGCGGCATCGCCGGCACCGGGCTGGTCGGCACGTTGCGCAACGGCGTCTCCGGCCGGGCGGTCGGCTTGCGCGCCGACATGGACGCGCTGCCGATGGAGGAGGCCAATGATTTCGAGCATCGCTCGGCAAATCCCGGCGCGATGCATGCCTGCGGGCATGACGGCCACACGACGATGCTGCTGGGGGCGGCGAAATACCTGGCCGAGACGCGGAATTTCGACGGCACCGTGCATTTCATCTTCCAGCCGGCGGAGGAAGGCGGCGGCGGCGGCCGGGTGATGGTGGAGGAAGGCCTGTTCGACCGCTTCCCCTGCGACATGGTGTTCGGCGCGCATAATGACGGGTTCCTGCCGGTGGGCGAGATGTCCGTCGTCGCCGGCACGGTGAACGCCGCCGCCGACCGCGTTTCCATCACCATCCGCGGCAAGGGCGGCCACGCGGCGCGGCCGCATCACGCGATCGACCCGATCGTCGTCGGTGCGCAGATGGTGATGTCGCTGCAGACGCTGGTCAGCCGGCGCATCGACCCGATCGACAGCGCGGTGCTCTCGCTCTGCGAGTTCCATGCCGGCTCCGCGCACAACGTCATCCCGGAGGAGGCGGTGCTGCGCGGCACGGTCCGCACGCTGAAGCCGCATGTGCAGGACCGGATGGAGGAGTTGATGGGCGAGGTGGTGCGCCAGATCGCCGCGGCGAACGGCGCGGAGGCGGAGCTCGATTTTGCGCGCGGCTACCCGCCGGTGGTGAACGACGAGGCGGCGACCGAGCGCGCGGCGCTCGCCGCCGGCAGGCTGCTCGGCGAGACGAAGATCACCCGCGCGCGGCCGCCCGGCATGGGGGGCGAGGATTTCTCCTTCATGGCGCTGCGCGTGCCCGGCTGCTTCGTGCGGATCGGTCAGCGCGGCGCCAGCAAGGGCCTCGTGCCGGTGCATCACCCACGCTACGATTTCAACGACGACATGCTGCCGATCGGCGCCTCGTTCTGGGCGACGCTCGTCGAGCAGGAACTGCCGCGCGGATGATTCCCACCGGCTCGCCGCCCACCACCGCCTTCTCGGCCTTCCTGCTCGCCTTTCCGGCGCTGTTCTCGATCGTGAACCCGATCGGGGTCGCGCTGATCTTCGGCGAGGTGACGCAAGGCCGCTCGCATGCCGAGCGAGCCGGCATCGCGGGCCGCGTCGCGATCTACGCCTTCTGCGTGCTGGTGTTCTCGCTGCTCGCCGGCAGCTACGTGCTCGCGTTTTTCGGCATCAGCCTCGGCGCGCTCCGCGTCGGCGGCGGCATCGTCGTCGCCTTCTCGGCCTGGCGGCTGCTGATGACCCCCGAGCAGGTGCATCGCAGCAAGCAGGAGGCCGCGGAAACCGGCGAGCGCACCGAGGACATCGCGTTCTTTCCGCTCACCATGCCGCTCACCACCGGGCCTGGCACGATCTCGGTCGCGATCGCGCTTTCCTCGACGCACCCGGCGAGCGGCGCCACGCTCCGCTTCTTCACCGGCGTGACACTCGCCGCCGCTGTGCTCGCCCTGGTGATCTGGCTCGCCTATCGCGAGGCCGACCGGCTGATCGCCCTGCTCGGCGAAACCGGCGCGCGCATCTTCAGCCGCCTCGCCGCCTTCCTGCTGCTCTGCATCGGCGTGCAGATCGTCTGGACGGGTGTCGACAGCCTGGTCGCGCCGCTGCTCGGGCACGTGGCGGAATAGCGCGACGAAATCGCGCGCCGGGCCGGCTGTCAGGACAAGCGGTTGCTGACGAGATCGTCCACCACCGCCGGGTCGGCCAGCGTCGAGGTGTCGCCGAGACTCTCGGTCTCGGCGGCGGCGATCTTGCGGAGGATGCGCCGCATGATCTTGCCGCTGCGGGTTTTCGGCAGGCCCGGCGCCCATTGCACCGCGTCGGGCGAGGCGATCGGGCCGATCTGCTGGCGGACCCAGGCGACGAGCTCGCGCTTGAGCTCGTCATCCGGGATCTCGCCGAGCTTCAAGGTGACGTAGGCGTAGATGCCCTGACCTTTGATGTCATGCGGAAACCCGACCACCGCGGCCTCCGCGACCTTGGGATGGGCGACCAGCGCGCTCTCGACTTCGGCCGTGCCCATGCGGTGGCCGGAGACGTTGATCACGTCATCCACCCGGCCGGTGATCCACCAATATCCGTCCGCGTCGCGTCGCGCGCCGTCGCCGGTGAAGTAGCGGCCCTTGAAGGTGCTGAAATAGGTCTGCACGAAGCGTTCGTGATCGCCATAGACGGTGCGCATCTGCCCGGGCCAGGAGGCGTCGAGGCAGAGATTTCCCTCGGCGGCCCCCTCCAGCAGCACGCCCTCATTGTCCACCAGCACGGGAAGGATGCCGGGCAGCGGCAGCGTGGCCGAGCCGGGCTTCAGCGCGGTCGCGCCGGGCAACGGCGAGATCAGGATGCCGCCGGTCTCCGTCTGCCACCAGGTGTCGACGATCGGGCAGCGGCCATCGCCCACCACGCGGTGATACCACCGCCATGCTTCCGGGTTGATCGGCTCGCCGACGCTGCCGAGCAGGCGGAGCGAGGTGCGCTTGCTCTTCGCCACCGGCGCGTCACCCTCCCGCATCAGCGCGCGGATCGCGGTGGGCGCGGTGTAGAAGATGTTGACCTGGTGCTTGTCGACCACCTGCCAGAACCGCCCGGCATCGGGGTAGTTGGGGACGCCCTCGAACATCAGCGTGGCCGCGCCGTTCGCGAGCGGGCCATAGACGATATAGGTGTGACCGGTGACCCAGCCGACATCGGCGGTGCACCAGTAAACCTCGCCCGGCTTGTAGTCGAACACCAGCTCGTGGGTGAGGCTCGCCCAGACCATGTAGCCGCCGGTCGTGTGCAGCACGCCTTTCGGCGTGCCGGTGCTGCCCGACGTATAGAGGATGAACAACGGATCCTCCGCCGCCATCCGCTCGGGCGCGCATTCCGCGCTCTGGCGTGCGGTCAGCGCCGCGTAATCAAGGTCGCGCCCCGCGCGCATCGCGATCTCGGCGCCGGTCACCCGCACCACGATCACGTTCTTCACCGACGGGCAGCTCTCGAGCGCCTCGTCGGCATTGGCCTTCAGCGGCACCGCGCGGCCGCCGCGGCGGCCGGCATCGGCGGTGATCAGCAGGCTGGAATCGCAATCCTGGATGCGGTTGGCGAGGCTGTCCGGCGAGAAGCCGCCGAACACCACGCTGTGGATCGCGCCGATCCGCGCGCAGGCGAGCATCGCGACCGCCGCCTCCGGCACCATCGGGAGATAGATCGTCACCCGGTCGCCACGCCCGACGCCCAGCTCACGCATCGCGTTGGCGAGGCGACACACCCGGCCATGCAGATCGCGATAGGTGACGGTCTCCGCCATCGCGGGGTCGTCACCCTCCCAGATGATCGCCGGCGCATCGCCGCGCTCGGCAAGATGGCGGTCGAGGCAGGAGACCGAGGCGTTCAGCACGCCATCCTCGAACCAGCGGATCGACACCTCGCCGGTGAAGCACCAATCCCCGGCATGCGTCGGCGGCATCATCCAGGCGATGCGCCGGCTCTCGCGCGTCCAGAACCCATCGGGATCGCGCGCAACCGCCTCCACCATCGCCCGGTACCGCGCAGCATCGACGTGCGCGGCAGCGGCGATCTCGGGCTTTACCTCGACGCGCGGATCGGGCTCCATCGGCGTTCCTCATGCGTTTCTTGTGCGGTCATGATTAGGCCCGGTTGGGGGAGGCGTCGAGGTTCGAAGGCCAGGGGCGCTGCCCCTGGACCCCGCCAAGGGCAGTCGCCCTTGGAACCCGATGATTGAGCTTGCGCTTCGCGCGTAGCGCATCAAACGTCCCGGGACGTTCCCGGCGGTAGATTTGGTCCCCCGACCGCACCACACTCGCGCAAAGCGCCACCCGGGTTCCAAGGGCGACTCCCTTGGCGGGGTCCAGGGGCAGCGCCCCTGGCCTTTCCCCAAGCTCAGATCCCGGCATCCTCCGGCACCAGCACCATCCCGTCGCGGAGCAAGACCGGCACCGTTTCCAGGGCCTCGCCGAGGCAGGGTCCCTGGATGCAGACGCCATCAGTGATGCGGAATTCGGCGCCGTGGGTGGAGCAGATGATGCGGTCGCCGCGGCTGTTCAGGAAGCGGTCCGGCGCCCAGTCGAGCGGCACGCCGATATGCGGGCAGGAATTGACGTAGACATGGATCGCGGCCCCCCAGCGCACCGCGAACAGGCCGACGAACCCGCCGGTGCCGGCGGTGAAACCGCGTGCGGTGCCGTCCGCGATGTCGTCGATCCGGCAGAGCGTGCGCAGCCGCTCGCTCACCCGCGCACGCCGCCGAGCTTGCAGATACGCGTCCAGTGCTCCGTTGAGACCGGCATCACCGAGAGGCGGGACAGGCGGATCAGCGCGAAACCCTCGAACGCCGGATCCGCCTTGATCGCGGCCAGGCCGACCGGGTGCGGCACCTTGCGGAGCGCGCGCATGTCGACGCAGATCCATTTGCCGGTCTTGTCGGTCGGGTCGGGATAGGCCGCGCGCGCCACCTCGACGATGCCGACGATCTCCTTGCCCTGGTTCGAGTGGTAGAAGAAGGCGCGGTCGCCCTTCTTCATCGCCTTGAGATGGCCCTGCGCCGCATGGTTGCGCACGCCGGTCCAGGGCTCGACGCCGTTGGCGACCTGCTGGTCCCAGGAGAAGGAGTCGGGCTCGGATTTGACCAGCCAGCGGTTCATCGCCGCGTCTCAGCTCACCGCTTCGCCGTCCTTGTAGACTATGCGAAAGGGGCGGATGACCGTGCTCTCGAACAGCCCGGCCTTGGCATAGGGGTCCCCCTCGGCGAACCCCTCCGCCTCGGCGCGATCGGCGACATCGACCACCAGAAGCGTCCCGCAGGGGCGGCTCTCGTCGTCGAGCAGCGGCCCGACCTGCACGAGCTTCGATTTATAGGTTTCGAGATAGGCCAGGTGGTTCGGCCGGCTCGCGAGGCGGACGTCGAGCCGCGCCGGCTTGTCGATGCAGATCAGGGCGAAGAGCATGGCGGTCGTTTCCTGTCGTTCCGGGCGTCGAGACTATCGGTTGCGGGGTCGGGTTCAAGCCGGTCGGCCAGCCGGTCGCAAATCCCTAGAGCATGTTCCGTTCGCATTCGCTCACTGCACAAGCTCTAGCTCTTTGCTTTGGCGAGCATTTTTATCCGCTCGAACGAGTCCGCTCGAACGGATGATGCTCTAAGGTGAAAGCAAGCCCGGACGTGGAAACAAGTTAAGTTCGCGAGCCTTCAATCCTGGCCCGTGTGAGGGTATGGTTCGCGGTGTGGACAGGAGCATTATTTTTGGGTTGCGGCTGGGGGGCGGGGGTGGACTTCACCGTTTCGCCAATCCTGGCCGTTTTCTGCGGATTGCGGGGCGGGCGCAGCCGTTTTTGACGGTGCCTGGCGTGGTGCTGACGGTGGCGGGCCTGGTCTGGGGTCTGGTGTTCGCGCCGGCTGACTGGCAGCAGGGCGATGCGGTGCGGATCATGTATGTGCACGTCCCGGCGGCGTGGCTGGCCTCGGCGGGCTATGCCGGCCTTGCCTTTTGCTCGCTTGTCTCGATCGTCTGGCGCCATCCGCTCGCTGATCTCGCCGCGGTGGAGATCGGGCCGGTGGGCGCGGCCTTCACCGGCCTGTGCCTTGCCAGCGGCAGCCTTTGGGGCAAGCCGATGTGGGGCGCCTGGTGGGTGTGGGATGCGCGGCTCACCTCCGTGCTGGTGCTGTTCTTCCTCTATCTCGGGCATATCGCGCTGGTCCGCGCCTTTGACGAGCCGGCGCGCGGCTATCGCGCCGGCGCGATCCTGGCGCTGGTCGGCGCGGTTGATCTGCCGATCATCAAGTTCAGCGTCGACTGGTGGAACACGCTGCACCAGCCGGACAGCATCACCCTGACCGGCGCGCCGACCATGTATGCGACGATGCTGTGGCCGCTGCTGGTCTCGGCGCTCGGCTTCACCCTGCTGTTCGCGGCGATCGTGGTGGCGCGGCTGCGCGCTTCGGTGATGGAGCGGCGGGTGCGCGGCCTGCTGATGGCGCGGGCGGGAGAGGTGGCGTGACCCATCTGCCGTTCATCGCCGGGGCCTATGCGCTGGCCGTCATCGTGCCTTGCTGGCTCGGCGTGGGCGCGATGCTCCGCCTCGGCCGCGCGCGCCGGCGCCTCGCGGCGCTCGATCCCCGTGCCGGCCTCGATTCCCGTGCCGGCCTCGATTCCCGCGCCGGGTTGCGGCCTGCGCGATGACGCGCAAGCGCCGCCGCCTCTGGATCGTCGTCGCCTGCGGCATGGGGCTGGGCAGCGCGACCGCGCTTGCCCTCACCGCCTTTGGCAGCGACATGGTGTTCTTCGTGGGACCGTCCGATCTCGCCGCCAAGGCGGCGCCGGGCCGGGCGCTCCGGCTCGGCGGCCTGGTGCAGGCCGGCAGCGTCGAGCATCTGGACGAGAACGGCCACCCGGTCGCCCGCTTCCGCGTCACCGACGGCAGGACCGCCGTGGATGTCAGCTACGCCGGGATGCTGCCCGACCTGTTCCGCGAGGGGCAGGGCATCGTGGCGCTCGGCACGCTGCAGGCGGACGGCACGTTCCGCGCCTCGGAGGTGCTGGCGAAGCATGACGAGACCTACATGCCGAAGGACGTCGCGGACGCGCTGAAGCGGAGCGGGCACTGGAACCCGAGCGCCGGGCCGCCGCCGCCGGCCGCCACCTGGGACGGGTTGGCGAAGGCGTCGCCGGCCGCCCTCCTGGCGAAAGACAGCCGCGGATGACGCGCGAGCGATGATCCCGGAACTCGGCCATTTCGCGCTCGCGCTGGCCTGCATGCTGGCGGCGGCGCAGGCGGTGGTGCCGCTCTACGGCGCGCAGCGGCGCGATTCGCGGCTGATGGCGGCGGCGCCCGGGCTCGCGCTCGGCCAGCTTCTCGCCCTCGGCACCGCCTTTCTCTGCCTGATGTGGAGCGGCGTCACCGACGATTACTCGGTGCTGAACGTCGCGCAGAACAGCAACAGCATGGAGCCGCTGATCTATCGGATCACCGGCACCTGGGGAAACCACGAGGGATCGATCCTGCTCTGGGGGCTGATTCTCGCCCTCTGCGGCGGGGCGGTGGCGGCGTTCGGACGCGGCCTGCCCTCGGCGCTGCGGGCGCGGGTGATCGGCGTGCTCGGCTTCGTCTCGGCCGGCTTCCTGCTGTTCGCGCTCACCGCCTCCAACCCGTTCCTGCGGGTCTGGCCGCCACCGGTGGACGGGCAGAACATCAACCCGCTGCTGCAGGATCCCGGGCTCGCCATGCACCCGCCGATCCTCTACGCGGGCTATGTCGGCTTCGCGGTGCCGTTCGCCTTTGCCGTCGCGGCGCTGATCGAGGGGCGGGTGGACGCCTCCTGGGGGCGCTGGGTGCGGCCCTGGACGCTGCTTTCCTGGTGCTTCCTCACCTGCGGCATCGCGCTGGGGTCGTGGTGGGCCTATTACGAGCTCGGCTGGGGCGGGTTCTGGTTCTGGGATCCAGTGGAGAACGCCTCGCTGATGCCCTGGCTCACCGGCACCGCCCTGCTGCACTCGGCGCTCGTGGTCGAGAAGCGCGAGGCGATGAAGGTGTGGACGGTGCTGCTGGCGATCGGCACCTTCTCGCTGTCGCTGACCGGCACCTTCCTGGTGCGCTCCGGCATCCTCGATTCGGTGCACGCCTTCGCCAACGACCCGGCGCGCGGCAGCTTCATCCTCGTGCTGCTGGCGATCGTGATCGGCGCCTCGCTGCTGCTCTTCGCGATCCGCGCGCCCCGCCTCGTCTCCGGTGGGCTGTTCGCGCCGATCTCGCGGGAGGGCGCGCTCGTGCTGAACAACATCCTGCTCTGCTCGATCTGCGCGGTGGTGATCACCGGCACGATGTATCCGCTGCTGGCCGATCTGGTCGGGCGCAAGATCAGCGTCGGCGCGCCGTTCTTCAACGCGACGGCGCTGCCGCTGGCGGTGCCGGTCTTCGCCGCGATGGTGGTGGGGCCGGTGCTGTCCTGGAAGCGCGCGGCGCTGGGACAGGCGCTGATGCGGCTCTGGTGGGCGTTGCTGATCGCGGCGGTGGTCGGCATCGGCGCCGCACTCGGCACCAAGGCGATCCCCGCGGTGTTCTTCGGCCTCGCCGCCTGGCTCGCCTTTGGCAGCTTCGCGCCCATCGTCGAGCGTGTGCGCCTGTTCCGCGTCCCGCCCGGCGACAGCCTGGCCCGGCTCGGTGGCCTGCCGCTCTCCGCCTGGGGGGCCTGCATCGCCCATGCCGGCATGGCGCTCACCGTCGCCGGCATCGCGGGGATGTCGCTGGCCAGGCAGGAGGTGGTGCTGATCCGGCCCGGCCAGACGATCACCTTCGCCGGCTATGACTGGACGCTGCTCTCGCTCAGCGACGCGCCCGGCCCGAATTTCTCGGCCCGCGTGGCGAACATCCAGATCGGGCAGCACGGACAGGTGCTGGCCACGCTGCACCCGTCGCGGCGCAGCTTCCCGGTGGCGCAGACCACGACGACGGACACCGCGATCCGCACCAACGGGTTCCGCGACATCTACGCCGTGCTCGGCGACGAGCGGGACGGGGCCGCGGTGATGCGCCTGCACGACAACACGCTCGCCCCCTGGATCTGGCTCGGCGCGCTGGTCATGGCGGCCGGCGGCGGCCTCTCGCTCGCCGACCGGCGGCTCCGCGTCGGCGCCCCCGCGCGGCGCGCCGCCACCGTTCCGGCCTGACCGATGGCTGGGCTGACGCTCGATCGCCGCGCGCTGCTCGCCCTGCCGCTCGCCGCCGCCGCGGTGGCTGGCGGCGGGTTCTGGCTCGCGCTCGACCGCATGGAAGCCGGCACCTTCGATCCGCGCGGCATTCCGAGCCAGCTCGTCGGCCGGAAGCTGCCGGACTTCACCCTGCCAGCCCAGGCGCCCGCCGCGCAGGGCTTCTCGAGCGCGGAGGTCGCCGCCGCCGGCCGCCCGGTGCTGGTCAATTTCTTCGCCTCCTGGTGCGTGCCCTGCGAGATCGAGCATCCGGAGCTGATGACGCTGCACGCCCGCGGCGTGCCGCTCTGGGGCATCGCCTACAAAGACACGGCCGATGCCGCCGCGGGGCTGCTCGCCCGCAACGGCGATCCCTATCAGCGCCTCGCCCGCGACGCCGCCGGCCGGGTGGCGATCGATTTCGGCGTCTATGGCGTGCCGGAGACGTATTTCGTGGACCGCACCGGCATCGTGCGCTGGCGCTGGGCCGGCCCGCTCACCGCCGACATCGTGAGCGCGCAGCTCGACCCGCTGTTGCGGAAATACGGGTGATCCACCGGCTGCTCCTGCTTCGCGTTCTCCATACGCGCGTTCTCCATACGCGCGTTCTCTGGGCACGCGTTCTCTGGGCACGCGTTCTCTGGGCACGCGTTCTCTGGGCACGCGTTCTCTGGGCACGCGTTCTCTGGACACGCGTTCTCTGGACACGCGTTCTCTGGACCTGCCTTCTGCTGGCCGCGCTGGCGCTGCCCGCGCGCGCGATCTCCGACCCCGCGGAGATGCTGCCCGACCACGCGCAGGAGCTGCGCGCCGAGGCGATCGGGCAGCAGCTCCGCTGCCTGGTCTGCCAGAACGAGAGCATCGAGGATTCCGGGGCCGATCTCGCGCGCGACCTCCGCCACATCGTCCGCCAGCAGGTGTCGGCCGGGCACAGCAATCGCGAGATCATCGCCTGGATGGTCGCGCGCTACGGCAATTTCGTCCGGCTGCGGCCGCCTTTCGAGCCGTTCACCCTGCTGCTCTGGATGTCGCCCGCGCTCGCCTTGCTCGCCGGCTTCGGCGCGGCGCTGCTCGGCCGCCGCCGCGCCGCCGCCCCGCCCCCGCCGCTCACCGCGGCCGAGCGGTCGCGGCTGGCGGATCTCACGTGAAACGCGCGCGCACCCCCCGCCAGGCTCGCGGAGCTCATGGGCCATGATCTGGCTCGCGCTCGCGCTGCTCGCCATCGTCGCGATGGCGCCGCTCGCGCTCACCCTGCGCCGTGGCCGCATGCTGCGCGGGCGGCGCGATGCCGACCTCGCCCTGCATCGCGCCCAGCTCGCGGAGCTCGACCGCGACCTCGCGGAAGAGCGGATCGGCATCCCCGAGCACAAAGAGGCGCGGCTCGAGGTGCAGCGCCGCCTGCTCGCCGCCGCCGCCGCCGCCGAGACCGCTCCCGCCGCCACGACGGGACGCGGCGCGATGGTCGCGATCCTCCTGCTCATCCCACTCGGCGCGCTCGCCCTCTACATGGTCGGCGGCTCCCCCAACCTGCCCGCCGCGCCGCTCGCCGAGCGCATCGCCCGCGCCGACGCCCAGCAAAAGCAGGAGGCCACGATGATGGCCGAGCTCCACAGCAAGCTCGCTTCCCTCGATCCCCATTCCCCGCAGGCGCATCAGGGCTACATCCTGCTCGGCAACGTCGAGATCAGCCGCGGCAATTTCGCCGCCGCCGCGACCGCCTGGCGAACCGCGCTCGAGACCGGCTTCGACCCGCTGATCGCGGCCGAGGCAGCCGAAGCGGAAACCCAGGCAGAGGGCCAGGTAAGCCCCGCAAGCGCCAACCTGTTCCGCCGCGCACTCGCCGCAGCCCCACAAAACGCACCCTGGCGCCCAATCATCGAGCAGCGACTCGAACAGGCCGGGAAGGGCTGACAGGATGGCGGGATGAGCCCGCCGATTCTCAGCCACCGGCCCGACTGGCGCTCGTGCAGTTGAGCCCGCCCGACAGGCACGGCTACGGTGAGCTTGAACGCCGATGTCGTGCTCGGCGCCACGCGCACCGCGAAACGCGTCATTGCCGAGATCAATCCGGTACTCGCTATGCAGATGTCGGCGTCGCCGACGTGATCCGGCTTCCCTGCGGCAAGCGATCCTTGTCGCGTTCCGCTGCACGATCAGCGCACAATGGCTCGCCCCGCAGCTTGAGAGCATGTCACTGTGTCAATGGTGGGCGCCGGATGCCGGATGCTTATCCGCCACAAGCTGCACGAGCTGCTCGCCGCCACGATAGCAAGGGATGCTGAACCTGCTCCGCTTTCTCGGCAATGAGCCGCGTATCTCACTGGTTTGCTTGGTCAAGGGTTGCGCCACTGTTTTTGCGCTAACGAGTGAGATTACCCCTGAATGTTGGACGCCGATGATGCTTTTGCACGAGGTGTCCGATCATGCCGAAAGTCCGACCGCCGTGCGCTCCTGAGTTTCGCTGTAAGATGAGCGAGCTCGTGATCGGAGCAGGACCCGACCGATCTGGCACGCAAATTCAAGCCATCCGCGCATGCCCTGCACCCCGAAACACTGGCCGCACCAGCTGGTGCGTTACCTGAACTCCTACGGGCGCGAGAAGGTGCTGTTCGGCACCGACTGACCGGTGATCGATCCCGAGCAGCTCGTCCTCAAGTCGGCGTCAACTCCTGGCCAAGCTCTCACCAACGATCGCGTCTGCCCCGGACACCCTTTCGTCGAGTCAGCCTTAATCGGCTAACGCAGAGCGGTTTCCTATACCCACCTTCGCGCATCTTCGCGTTCCCACGCCTATAGGGCCCGGCTCGACCAGCGCGATGCCAGGGCCGCGGCGTCGTTGCGTCATGGCTTGGCAGCGGGCGGTGCGGCTCCGCCCGGAAGGGGCACGGGATTGGAGGAAAGCGAGCGGAGATATGCGATCACGTCGGCCCGTTTTTGCGGGTCCGGCAGGCCGGCGAAGGTCATCTTCGTGCCGGGCGCGTAGACGGCCGGGTTCTTAATCCAGCGGTAGAGCTCGGCATAAGTCCAGGATCCGGTCTTCGCCTTGAGCGCCGCGGAGTAGTCAAAGCCCTTCATATGCGCGTGCGGCCCGCCCACCACGTTGTAAAGGTTCGGCCCGACCCCGGCGGGCCCACCCTCGGTGAACGTATGGCAGGCGATGCAGCCCACCTGCATGGTGATCGCCTGCCCCTGTTTCGGATCGGCCGAGGCGAGCAGCGTATCGATGGGCGGGTCCTCGCCTCCGGGTGCGGCCGCCGCCGCGGCGTTGGCCGCGGTCTGAGTGCCGGCCGGGACCGGAGGCAGTGGCTCGGGGTGCTCCGAGAGCGAGCGCAGATAATCGATGATGTCAGCCCGCTTGCGCGGGTCCGGCAGTCCAGCGAAGGTCATCTTAGTGCCGGGCGCATAGGCGCTCGGCTTCTTCAGCCATTCATAGAGCTCGTCAAAGGTCCACGGCCCCGTCTTGCTCTTGATCGCCGAGGAGTAGTCGTAGCCTGGCATGTGGCCGTGCGGGCCGCCCACGACGCCGTACAGGTTGGGGCCGACGCCAGCCTTGCCGCCCTGGTTAAAGCTATGGCAGGCGATGCAGCCGACCTGCTGGGTGTCCATCTCGCCGCGATGCGGGTCGGCGCTGGCGAGCAGCGCCGCGATCGGCGGATCCTGTTCGGGCGCGGCTTCGCCGGCGGGTGCCGCGCTTTTGATGGCGATCGCCGGCTTGGCGAGCATCACCGGGTGCACCAGCGCGTCGCTGATGAGGGTCGCGCCCATGAACGCAATGCCGGCCACCAAGCCTGCGCCGATAAACTTGTTGACCTCTAAGCTGTCCATACGGCGTTTCGTTCCCGTCTTCGGCAGGCTACCCTTGGCCACCGTCCAGCACGTGACAATGGCATTGGACGGCGCTTGTCAAGCCTGGCGGACGGAGTCCGCGGCGGATCGGCCGTCGTCAGTCGGTGAGTGTCCGGCCGACGTCAACTCCCGAAGCCTCGAAGTCGCCGGTCGGAGGGAGGCAAGCATAATCACGGACCAGATCGGCCCACCCTAGGGCGAATGCGCCGGAACCGCCGCCGGCGCGGCATTCGCTTGCTGCAGCGGCCCCGCAAGTTCCGGAAAGCCTGTCAGCGTGCTCACCCCGAACAGGGGCCGGTACACGCCCTGGTGGCAGGTCGCGCAATTGAGCTGTGGCGGAGTGCCGGCCGGGCCGAGCTGGTTCGCCGGCCAAACGCCCATCAGGGAGGCCAGATAGGCGCTGTTGAGATCGCGCACCATGCGAATGCCGTACCATGCGGTGACGCGCTGCGGCGTGCTCTGCGACCAGTCGCCGAAGGAACGCGTATTGTGGCAGAAGGTGCAATTGACGCCGAGCGCCTGCGAGAAATGCATCATCAGCGCGTAGGTCCATTCGGTCTCCTTGATCGAGTGCGGGTCGGTACCGGGCAGCGCCTGCGTGGCCTGCACGCGGATATTGTCGTCCTTGCCCAGGAAGGGCGTGAACGGATCATAGGGCAGCGCGCTGTCCCCGGCCGCGGATGAGGCAAGATTCTTCCCGGTCGAAGCCTCGGCGAGGCCGCCCGCATGCGCGGGCCCAGGATTGGTAAACCAGACCTGGGAGGGAATCGGCTGGCCGCGGTGGCAGGTGTAGCAGGTGACGCCGACGGCGCCGACGTGGTCCTTCCAGTTCGCGTTGATGTGCTGGACCATCTGGATCATGCGGCGCGCGACGATTTTGGTGAACAGCCCGTCATCCGCCATGTTCGCCGTGTTGTGGCAGAAGGCGCAGCCCTGCTGCGGCGCCACCCAGGTGGTGATCGTCGCCATCAGCCGGGTGAATTCGCCGACGCTCAGGCTGCCCAGCACCTGCACGTTCTTATAGACCGCTGAGGCGCGCGGGCCGGCCGAACCGAAGGAGGGCAGCGTCGCCGGAATTCGGTTGTCGGCCGCCAGCACCTCGAGCAGGCGCGGATCGTAGTTCTGCGCCATCGCCGTTCCGCGATAACCGTTCTGCACGGTATCCACCGGCGGGCGTTCGAAGCGGCTCAGCAGGACGATAGTCAACAGCGCCAGCACCACGATGCCGACGAGGCCGAACGCGTCGCGGAATGCATGTCTCATTGCGGCGCTCCCGGCAGGGTGGCGGGATCGGTGATGGTGCCCCATAGCGCGGGGTAGGGCGGCGCGATGCCGTGTTTGACGCCCCAGAGATACCAGTTGTCCACCACCGTGCCGGTGAGCAGGATGCCGATGCCGCCCACCAACGGGCACAGCACCGCGAACCACCAGGCCCAGCGATGGATCGATTCCGCGGTTGCGTTGAAGCCCATGGTCCATCGCCAGAACAGCATGCCGCGCTCGAAACCAGTGCCGCGATCGACGATCTGCTCGACCTCGCGCTCACTGCCGAACCGGCTCGTCGCCAGCACCGTCGCGCCATGCATCGCGAAAAGCAGCGTCGATCCGTAGAGGAACACGATCGAAAGCATGTGGAACGGATTGTAGAAGAGGTTGCCGTAGCGGATGGAGAACGCAGCGGTCCAGTCGAGATGGGGGAAGATGCCGAACGGCACCGCCTCCGCCCAGCTTCCCATGAGGAGGGGCCGGATGAAGCCGAGCACGAGATAGAGCCAGATCGCCGCAGCGAAGGCCCAGGCGACATGCGTGCCGAGCCCGAGCGCGCGCGCGCGGCGATACGTGCGCACCCACCAGAGCAGCACCGAGGTGGTGAGGAAGAACCCCGCCACCAGCCACCAGCCGCCCTCGTTGAGCGGTGGAAACCGCAGCCCGTAGGAGGGCGCCGGCGGCTCGAGCGCGAGCCAGGGTAGCTGGCGGACGAACTGGACCGGACTCCAGTTCACCGACGCCCACATATTGAGGCCGATGATCTCGAAGGCGGTAAAGCCGCAGATCAGCGACGCGATCCCCGTAACGCCAAGATAGACCGGGCCGACCTGCGCATCACCGATCTTGCCAAAGACATGCAGGAAGAACGGCTGCCCCGAGCGCGTCCAGCTGCTGGCGGTAAGCGGCACGCCGGCATAGGCCGGACCGCGTACCTGTACCCGCGTGAATATGTTCTGATACTGGGCCATGTGCCGCCCCCCGAACGCTTGTCCCGTTTGCTATTTCCAGATCGGCAGATTGAGCCACCAATTCCACCATTCCGGCCAGCCGCGGGTCCAGAACGGTCCGCTGATGATGATGCAGACGGCGCTCCAGAAACCTGCCGACAGCGCGAGGAACAAGCCGAGCCGATGGATGCCGAGCGTGCCGATCGACCAGCCGATCGTGTCGCGAAAGAAGGTATTCTCGTGCTCCGCCGTCTTGACGACCTCGCCGCGCGGCGGGTTCGCAGCCGACAGCACGAGCGATCCGTGCAGCGACAGCGCGAGCGTCGTCGTGAAGAAGAACGACACCGCCAGCATGTGCGCCGGATTGTAGTGGAAATGCAGGTACTGGTAGCCGGTGTTCGATACCCAGTCGAGATGGCTCAGGATGCCATAGGGAAACCCGTAGCCCCACGCACCCATCAGCAGCGGCCGGATCACCACGAGCGAGACATAGGCGAAGATCGCCACGCCGTAGGCGAATGGCACATGATAGCCAATGCCGAGCTTGCGCGCGATCTCGGCTTGGCGCAGCGCCCAGGAGACGAAGGCGCCAACCGCGCAAATGGTGATCGCCTGCCACAGCCCGCCTTCGCGCAGCGGCGCGAAGCCCAGGCCGTAAGACAGGTCGGGCGGCGCGATGCTGATGCGCCAGAGGTTCCAGGTCGGCCCGATCGCGGCGCCGTACACGATGAGGCAGGTGCCGAGCACCGAGAAGAGCAGCGTGGTCACCCCGAAGAAGCCGACATAGAACGGCCCCACCCAGAAATCGAACAAATCCCCGCCAAGCAGGGTGCCGCCCCGCACGCGGTATTTCGCCTCGAAGCTCAGCATCGACATCCTCGCGCCCTCCCCGCGCATCCGATCGGCGGCGGAAACCCCGCCGCCGATCGGCGGATCGCTATTTCGACGCCGGCGCTGCCGGTGCCGGTGCCGGTGTTGATTGCGGCAACGGAGCCATCTGCGCCGCCGCCACGCCGTGATGCGGGCCCTCGAGCCAGTTGAAGCGGTCCGTGCTGAGCAGGATGAAATGGATCAGCAAGGCGAGGACGAAGAGGAACACGAACAGGGCGACCAGCACCCTGCGCGGATCGAAGAGCAGCCATACACGCCACATCGGTCGGCCCCCTATGCGAAGAAGGATCGCACGACGTGCACGCCGTCGAGCATTGATGTGACATAGCCGTTCGGTCCCGGCAGCCACGGGCGCCAGAACCAGACGAGGATGTGCGCGATGATCGCCACCACCGTGAATACGATGAAGCTGGTGACGAAGATGCTGTGGAATTCGCGAGCTTCCGCATCGGTGAGCCCCGATGTCGAGCTCGTTCGAAGCTGCACGTCAGACATGATGTGGTATCCTCCGGGTTGGGATGTTTGCCGCACGATGCCCTGCGGCGGGGCGCATGCTCGACCGGCCGGGCCGGGCGAACCTGTTGCGGGGTGCCGTCATGCGGCGACCTCCTCTCCTGCGATCATCTCCGCCACGCGGGCGGCGGTGATGCGTCCTTCGCGGGCGTCGCGGGCCGCGCGTTCCACCCGCTCGCGCAGGCGCTTGGCGGCGGATATGCGGATGAGGAATGGCTGCGTCTCGACATGGCGATCAAGCAACTGCACCGCCTCGTCGTCCCAGGGATCCGAATTCCACGCCTCGGCGCGCGCGGGCGTCGCGGCGACGCGGTCGAGCTCGGTGCCGAGCGGTAGGATGTGGAATAGCGCATCGAACAACGCGTTGCAGAATTCCTGAACGATATAGGTCGCGCCGGCATAGCCCATAAACGGCGTGCCGGTGGCGCGGCGGATGATCGCGCCGGGGAAGGAGGCCGGGATGAACATGCAGCGGCCGCCGAGCTCGGCGGCATACATGCGCTCGTTGTAAGAGCCGTAGAGAACAAGCGGCGGCGTCTGCCGCACCGCCGTGCGCACCGCCGCGCTGTCGGTCTTCTGCCCCGGCAGGCGCGAGATGGTGAAATTGCACGGAATGCCCATCTCGTCGGCGAGGAAGCGCGTCATGCCGCGCGCATAGGTGTCGCTCGCCACGATCCCGAAGGACGCGGTGGCGAAGAAGTCCTGCGTGACGCTGCGCCAGAGATCCCAGATCGGCTTGATCGTCGTGTGCTTCTCGCGCTCGATGAAAGGCTCGGGATCGAGCCCGGTGAGCTCGCCGAGCTTGCGCAGGAAGTTGGTCGTCGCGAACAGTCCGATCGGCGCCTGCAGATAGGGCTTGTCGAGCTCCTCGCAGAGCAGGCGGCCTAACTCGCGGTAGAGGCAGATGTTCACATCCGCCTCGGACAGCTTCGCGATGTCCTCAATATGCGCGCCGAGCGGGAAGGTGAGGTTGATCTCGCACCCGATCCCTTCGACGAGCCGGCGGATCTCGGCAAGGTCGGAGGCCATGTTGAAAGTGCCGTAGATCGGCCCGATGATGTTGACGCGCGGCTTCTGCCCCTCCACATGCCTGCGCACCTTGACCTTGCGCGCGCCGAACTCGGACCACAGCCAGTAGATCGCGCGATCCGCCGCCTGCCATTGATCCTCGTCGATCGTGCGCGGGATGAAGCGGCGGAGATTGGAGCCTTCCGGCGTGACGCCGCCGCCGATCATCTCGGCGATGCTGCCGGTGACGACGACCGCCGGCAGGTCCGGGTCCTGCGTCGCGGCGGCGCGGCGCAGCGCGCCCTCGGTGCCGTGCATCGAGAGCGCATCTTCCGACAGGCCGGTGACGACAACCGGCAGCTCATGCGGCGGCAGCCCGTCCGTGTAGTGCAGCACGGCCGTCACGGGCAGGTTCTCGCAACCGACCGGGCCGTCGATCACCACGCGCAATCCGCGGATCGCGGTGAATGCATAGACCGCGCCCCAGTAGCCGCCCGCCCGGTCGTGGTCGATGACGAGCATGCTCAGCTTCCCACCGCTTCTTGCGCCTTGGCGCGCGCCTCGCGGGCGCGGCGGGCACGCTCGCGCATGCCCGGCGGCTCGACCGGCACGTCACGCCAGCCATAGCCGGCGGCGGGCCCGGTGCCGACCTGGTCGAAGAACGACACCATGCGCGAGAAGCGCTCCGCGCCGCGCGTCTGCGCCGCGACGATCGCGGCGAGCGAGGCCACGCCGGGCGCGCCGAACAGCGGCCGCGCCGAGATGATGTTGGTGAAGTAGAGCGCGGGAATTCCCATCTCCTTGGCCGCCTGCACGAGCGGCGTCGTGCCGAGCGCAAGATCGGGTCGCACGTCACGCATCGCGGCGAGATCCTGCTCGAGCGAAGCGCGATACTGCACGTGCGCGCCATGCACCTCGAGCCATTCGCGATCGGGTTCGCTCCATTCGGTCCGCGGGCAGGCGGTGCCTACATAGGGCACCTCGGCGCCCGCCTCGATGAGCAGCCGCGCGACCAGCAGCTCAGAGCCTTCATAGCCCGACACCGTCACGCGCGCATGGATCGGGTTGGCGGCCAGCGCGGCGCGGATCACCGGCAGCGCGCGCGCCTTGGCCGCATCGATCCGCGACGGCGCGACGGCAGCGGCGGTGCCGATCGCGTCGAGCCAGGCGGCGGTCGCCTCCACGCCTACGGGCGCCGAGCCGGCCACGGGGCGCCCGGCGGCGCGGAATTCACGCACCGAGGCGACGTAGAACGGATGCACCGCTGCGGCGACGCGGCAATCGAGCGCCGCATAGAGATCGCGCCATTCGCGCGACGGCAATTGCGGCGCGACGGCGAGCCCCATCGGCGCGAGCATCGCGCCGATGCCGGGTGGGTCGGCGGGAAACAGCTCGCCGATCAGCGTGACGGCGGGCGCGTCCTGCATCTGGCGGGGCCGCGCGACGGGGCCCTGCTCGGCCTCGTTCCGCGCATAGCGCAGCATCGCGCCGGCCAGGACATCTTTCGCCTCGGCATGCGTCGGCACGCCGAAGCCGGGAACGTCGATGCCGATGACGCGCACGCCGTCGATCTGCCGCGGCAGCCGGTCGAGCGGCACGCCGGAGGCGGTCGGCACGCAGAGATTGATGACGATGACGGCATCGCATTCGGCGGGCTTCGCCGTCGCGTACACCGCGTCACGGATATCCTCGAACAGCTCGCCGCGCACCAGGCTTTCCGAATTGAACGGCACATAGCCGACGGTGCGCCGCGCGCCGTAGAAATGCGCCGTGAAGGTCAGCCCATAGACGCAGCAGGCGGAGCCGCAGAGGATCGTCGCCACGCGCCGCATGCGCAAACCCACGCGCAGCGAGCCGAAGGCCGGGCACATCGATTGCGGCTGGTCATGCGGACCACGCGGATAATCCGCCGCGAGCCGGTCGAGCGCCGCGCTCTTGCCCGCCGCGCGCGCGGCCTCCTCGAGCACCGCGCGGCCGCCATGGCAGGAATGGGGTGCGGCGGCGTCCAAGCTCAGACCCCCTCGTAGAGGATTTCAAGCGAGGGTTTGCGCGCCAGCGCGGCGCCGCCCATGTCCTCCTGCGTCGCCGGCTCGAGCACGACGCCGCGCCCCACCACCTCGCCCTGGAACAGGCCGAGTAGCGCGTCATGCGTGAGCGGCGTCGGATGCATCGGCGGCGCATCCGCGACCGCCGCGCCGAGCTGCTCGAAGAGCGGCGCCCAGTCGCCGCCGGGCTTGCCGACGATCTCGTAATTGGCGCTCTTGCGCCGGATCTCGTCATGCGCGGGAATCGCGGCGAGCACCGGAATGCCGGCGGCGTGCGCGAAGGCGTGCGCCTCGCCGCTGCCGTCATCCTTGTTGACCACCATGCCGGCCACGCCGACATTGCCGCCGAGCCGGCGGAAGTACTCCACCGCCGAGCACACGTTGTTGGCGACGTAGAGCGATTGCAGGTCGTTCGAGCCGACGACGATGACCTTCTGGCACATGTCGCGCGCGATCGGCAGGCCGAACCCGCCGCACACGACGTCGCCGAGGAAATCGAGCAGCACGTAGTCGAAACCCCATTCATGGAAGCCGAGCTTCTCGAGCAGCTCGAAGCCGTGAATGATCCCGCGGCCGCCGCAGCCGCGCCCGACTTCTGGGCCGCCGAGCTCCATGGCGAACACGCCGTCGCGCTTGAAACACACGTCGCCGATCTGCACCTTCTCGCCGGCGAGCTTCTTCTTCGACGAGGTTTCGATGATGGTCGGGCAGCTCCGGCCGCCGAACAGCAGGGCCGTGGTGTCGCTTTTCGGATCGCAGCCGATGAGCAGCACGCGCTTGCCCTGCTGCGCCATCATGTAGGAGAGGTTCGCGAGCGTAAAACTCTTGCCGATGCCGCCCTTGCCATAGATCGCGATGATCTGCGTGCCGGAGCGGGTTGCATCGGCGACATCGTCCGACGCGATCATATCCGGTGTGGCCGCGGCGGCCGCTGGCGATGGGGCGATCGCGTTCATGCGCATGATCTCCAGTTGATGACCATCTTGAGGCAGTCGGGATCGTCAAAGGCGGTGCGGTATGCGTCCGCGGCGTTCGCCGCGGCGCCGCGATGCGTGATGAGCCCGTCGAGCAGGCCGGGGTCACGCTGCGCGAGGCCGTGCACGGCGTGCAGATCGGCGTCGTTCCATTGCGCCGCGATCCGGAGCCGCGCCTCGCGCATGAAGGCGGGCGGAAAGGCGAAGGAGATCGGCGCGCTGTAGAAGCCGGCGAGCACGATCTCGCCGCCCGGCGCGAGACGAGCGATCAGCGCGTCGAGCAGCGCCGCATTCCCGCTCGCATCGCAGATGCAGCGGTAATCCCTGCGCGCATCCTCGGCGGGATCGAGCACGCGGTAGTTCGCTGCACCGCCGCGTCGCGCGGCGTCGCGCTCCCACACGACCGGCGGGGAACCGCCGGCTAGGATGGCTAATCGCGCGAGCAGGCGGCCGAGCACGCCGTGGCCCACGATGAGCTCGGGCGGCGCGGCGCCAGGCGCGTGCAGCGCATGATGCGCCGTAGCCGCCAGCGCGAGGAGGATGCCGCGCTCGCCGAGCGCCTCGTCGATCGGCAGCACGCGGGAAGCGGGGACCACGACGCGGGAGGCGGCGCCGCCGAACAGCCCGCGCACGGCGCCGAAGCAGCGCGCACCCGGCACGAAGACGAGATCGCCCGTGCGCGCCTGCGTGCCGGCGCCGGTTTGCGCGACGCGGCCCACCGATTCGTAGCCGGGCACCAGCGGATAGCCCATGCCGGGAAATTCGGGCATCTGCCCGGTCCAGAGCAGCCGCTCCGTGCCCGTGCTGACGCCGCTCCACGCCGTCTCGACGACGACGTCGCCATCACCGGGCTCGTCGATCTCCAGGCGGCTGAGAGACAGGCGGCCCGGAGCCTGCAGCACGACGGCCATGGTTTCCATTCTTGGCCCTCCTGCCCGGTCGGAACACATCGTGGCGACCAGGGAGTGTCAGTCTAGGCGCACGTTGCAGACTGTCAATCTATTATTACACGCGCAGGTGTCATCGTTGCTGGACGCTCTCCGGTGGCGTTCCGACGCGCGCCACCAGCACGCGGACGAGCAGCGGTGTATTGGTGCGGAGCTCACGGACGCGGTCGAAGCCGGCCTCGTGCAGCATCGCCGTGAGCCGTTCCGCGCGGCGCGGGCGGCCCTTGCCCATGGCGAGCAGATAGAAGCCGAAATACGCATCGCCCATCGGCGCGGCGCGATCGGTGCCCGCCATCGGCTCGGCGAGCAGCAGCGTGCCGCCGGGCGGCAGGGCGCGGCGGACCGCGCGCAGCAGCGTAGCGGCGGCGCTGTCGTCGTGGTCGTGCACGACCCGGATCAGCGTGACGAGATCGGCGCCCGCCGGCAGCGTGTCGCGCAGGAAATCGCCGCCGAACAGGCGAATCTGGCCGGCCCGCTCCGCAGCTGCGAAGCGGGCCGCGGCGCGCTCGATGACGGCCGGCAGGTCGAACAGTGCGAGCGTGAGGCCGGGCGCGCGGGAAGCCGCTGCGGCGAGAAAGGCGCCGTCGCCGCCGCCGAGATCGAGCACGGCGCGATGCCGGGCGATGCCGTAGGCATCGAGAATCTCGGCGGCGATCAGCGGCTGGGAGGCCGCCATTAGCGCGGAATAGCCGGCCACCTGCGGCGGCGCGAGCCCGTCCGGGAAATCGGCGGCGGCATAGGGCCAGAAGCCGGCGAGCGCCGATGCCGTCGCCTGTCCGCGCAGCAGCGCCACCGGGTCGGCGAGATCGGCATAGAGCGTGCGATGGTGCCGCACCATGGCGGCGACGCCGTCGTTGCCCACCATCGCGGCGCCGAGCGGGCCGAGCCCGAACCGGCCGCCCTGCCGCGTGGCGACCAGGCGGAGCGCCGCCGCGGCGGCGAGCAGGCGTTCGACGCCGGCGAGCGGCAGGTCCAGCCGGCGCGCGAGGGCCTGCCCGGTCTGCGGCCCGTCGGCCAGCGCCGCGAACAGGCCGAGCTCGACGCAGGCCTGCAGGATCTGCGCGTAGACGAAGCCGGCGCAGAGATCGAACAGCGCGGCGGCGCGGCGGCGGGCGATGAAGCGGGTGAGCGGGAAGCGCGCCGCCCAGCTGCGGAAGCGCGGATCGGCGACCAGGCCGTCGCGCCGGTCGAGCAGCGCCTCGAACAGGGCTGCCGGGCGGCCGAGGCGGAAGCCGCGACGCTCCGCGCGCATCGTTCGAGCCGCCTCCATGTCAGCCCGCATCCATCTCAGGCGGCGTGGCGCGCGAGCCCGACGGGAACGAGCCGCTGAGATTCGGTGAAGATATGACGCCGCAGCTCCGCCAAGCCCGGGCAGGGCGGCATCGCGTCCATCGCCGCCTCGACCAGCGCGGCGAGCCGGCTCACCGCGCCATGCTGGCCGAGCTGCAGCACCGCGTTCGGCCGCCCGAGCGCGGCATCTTGGCAGACCGGCTTGCCGAGCGCAGCCGCCTCGCCGGTGACGTCGCGGATGTCGTCGGCGATCTGGTATGCCTCCCCGAGCAGCGCTCCGGTGTCGCGCCACCGTTCGGCGTCGCCGCCGCTCACGGCCGCGCCGGCCATCGTCGCCGCGGCGAACAGCGCCCCCGTCTTCTCGCGCTGATAGAGGGCGAGATCGACGCAGGGCTCACATTCCCAAGCCTGCCCGGCGACGATGCCGCGCGGCACGCCCACCGCCGCGCCGATCGTCGCGACCAGCGCGCCGAGACGCCGCGGCGAACGGGCAGCGCCCGCCGCGAGGATCTGGAAGGCGAGCACGATCAACGCGTCGCCGGCGAGCAGCGCGAGCGGCTCGCCGAAGGCGCAATGCACGGTGGCGCGCCCGCGGCGGGTCTCGGCATTATCGAAGCAGGGCATGTCGTCATGCACCAGCGAGGCGCAGTGCAGCAGCTCGATCGCAGCGGCGGCGGCATCGGCCGCCTCGGGATCGTCCTCGCCACAGGCCCCGGCCACGGCGAGGCAGAGGCGCGGGCGGATGCGCTGGCCACGCGGGAACACCGCGTGGCGCATCGCGGCGGCGAGGCGCGGGGGCGATCCGGCACGCTCGGCGAGCGCCATGGCGCTGTTCAGCGACTGCTCGATGCGGGTGACGACGTCCATGTTTCGCTCCCGGTGAGAATGTCGTTTTCTGTTGTCACATTAAACTGTCAGTCTATATTGACGTCGTGGTCAAGGAAAATCGGGCGTGGCCCTTGCGATCGCAGCACCGGGATCCGGTCGTGGTGATCGGGGCGGGAATCGGCGGGCTCGCGGCCGCCATCGACTGCGCCGCCGCCGGGCTCGCGGTGACCGTGCTCGAGCGCCAGCAGGCCCCGGGCGGCAAGCTGCGTGAGCTCGTGGTCGATGGTGTGCGCATTGATGCCGGCCCGACCGTGTTCACGATGCGCCGCGTTTTCGAGGAGCTCTTCGCCGCCGCCGGGCAGTCGCTCGACGCGCATCTGACGCTGCGCCCGGCGGCGACGCTCGCGCGGCATGGCTGGCCGGACGGCAGCCGGCTCGACCTGTTCGCCGACACCGCGCATTCCGCCGCGGCGATCGGCGATTTCGCCGGCGCGGCGGAGGCGCGCGGCTTCCTCGCATTCTGCGCCCGGGCGCGCGCGATCTACGCGACATTGGAGGACTCGTTCATTCGCAGCCAGCGGCCGACGCCGCTGTCGCTGGCCCGCCAGGCCGGGCTGCGCGGCCTCGGCGATCTCTGGCGCGTGGCGCCGTTCGACACGATGTGGCGCGCGCTCGGCCAGCATTTCCACGATCCGCGCCTGCATCAGCTCTTCGGCCGCTATGCGACCTATTGCGGTTCCTCGCCCTTTCTCGCGCCGGCGACCTTGATGCTCGTCGCCCATGTCGAGCAGGACGGCGTCTGGTACGTCGAGGGCGGCATGCATCGGCTGGCGCGCGCGCTCGCCGATGTCGCGGCCGCGCAGGGTGTCGCGTTCCGCCATGGCGCGAATGTCGAGCGGATCATCGCCGGGCCGCGCGGCGCCGCCGGCGTGCGGCTCGCCGGCGGCGAGGAGATCGCGGCGACTGCGGTGGTGGTGAACGCCGATCCCGCCGCGCTCGCCGGCGGGATGTTCGGCGCGGATGCCGCGGGCGCGGCGCCGCGCGGCGGCGAACGCTCGCTCTCGGCGATCACCTGGGCGCTGCATGCGCGGACGGCCGGGTTTCCGCTGCTGCGGCACAACGTGTTCTTCTCGACGGATTACGCCGCCGAATTCGCCGCCCTGTTCCGCGACGGGCGCGTGCCGCGCGAGCCCACGATCTATGTCTGCGCGCAGGATCGCGGCGATGACGATGCGCCGCGCGACAGGCGCGAGCGATTGCTCTGCCTGGTCAACGCGCCCGCCACTGCCGACACCAGCCCCCTCGCCGCATCGGAGATCGACGCATGCACGGAACGGAGCTTCGCGATGCTGACCCGGTGCGGCCTGCTGGTGGAGCGGGACGCAGCGGCGACGGCAATCACTACGCCGCGCGATTTCGCGGCGCTGTTCCCGGCGACGGGGGGCGCGCTGTACGGCCCGGCGGTGCACGGGGCGATGGCCTCGTTCCGCCGCCCGCAGGCGCGCAGCGCGGTTCCGGGACTCTATCTGGCGGGGGGTGCGACGCATCCGGGCGCGGGAGTGCCGATGGCGGCGCTGTCGGGGCGGCTCGCGGCGGCGGCGCTGATCGCGGATCGAAGGGGCCGCGTTTCGACCGGCCGGTCAGCCATGACGGCTATGCCTGGTGGTATGTCGATGCGGTGAGCGATGACGGCACGGAGGCGATCACCCTGATCGCCTTCATCGGCAGCGTATTCTCGCCCTATTACGCCTGGGCGCGCCGGCGCGGACCGACCGATCCGGCGCGGCATTGCGCGCTCAACGTCGCGCTCTACCGGCGTGGCGGCAAACGATGGGCGCTGACCGAGCGCGACGCGGGCGCGCTGCGGCGCACGCGGGACTGCCTCGCCATCGGCCCGAGCGCGCTCTGCTGGGACAGCAATGTTCTCGAAATCCGCATCGAGGAGATCACCGCGCCGATCCCGTCGCGCATCCGTGGCGTCGTGCGCGTGCGTCCGGCGGCGCTGCCCGGGCATCCCGTGTCGCTCGATGCC
Organism: Acetobacteraceae bacterium; assembly: GCA_965276665.1. Taxonomy (GTDB): domain Bacteria; phylum Pseudomonadota; class Alphaproteobacteria; order Acetobacterales; family Acetobacteraceae; genus CAWGJC01. The sequence continues at coordinate 3,872,446 of OZ255620.1, read as the reverse complement.
GCCGGCCAGCATCGCTGGTCGCCGCTCGCGCCGGTCGCACGGGTCGAGGTTGCGCTGTCCTCGCCGGCGCTGCGCTGGTCCGGCCGCGGCTATCTCGACAGCAATGACGGTGACGCGCCGCTCGAACGCGACTTCCTGCGCTGGGATTGGTCCTGCGCCCGGCTGCAGGACGGCGCGGCCGTGCTCTACGAGGTGACGCCGCGTGACGGGCCGTCGCCGCCGCCCGTGGCTTTCCACTTCGATGGGCACGGCGCCGTCACGCAATTCGCGCCGCCCCCGCCCTGCACGCTTCCGCGCACGCTCTGGCGGGTGCCGCGCGCGACGCGGAGCGAGGACGGCGCGGCGATCATCCGCACGCTCGAGGATGCGCCGTTCTACGCACGCTCGCTGATCAGCACGCGGCTGTTCAGCGAGCGCGTGGACGCGATGCATGAGAGCCTGTCGCTCGACCGGTTCCGCGCGCCCTGGGTGCAGGCGATGCTACCGTTCCGGATTCCGCGGCGCTGGTTCTGAACCGCCGCGCTTCGCGCGCGCGATGGACCGGCGCACCGAGATCAGCTCCGCGATCAGCGCGGCGACCACGACCACCAGGACGATGATCCATTCCCAGCGCCCCATCTCACGGCGCGCTCCGGCCGAGCGTATCGCGCTGCGCGAGGCGCTCGAAGAGGTCGATGAGCCAGAGCAGGCGCGCCTCGATCCGGTGCAGGACGGCAGGCTGCTCGCGCAGCGCGTCGAGCATCAGCCGGAGCTTGCGCGGCGCCGGAACCACGGCGCGCCGGCTGACGGAATCGAAGCCGGCTCGCGCGATCTCGTCGCCGATCGCGGCGTAGAGGCAGCGCGCCGCGCGGATGGCGCGGCGGCAATCCGGCGGCAGCAGCGCGATTGCGGCATCCGCACGGCGGTAGAGCGCTGCCGCCTCCCGCAGCAGGCGCGCGACGACGCCGGCGAGAGCCGGATCGTGAAGCGGCGCCGCAAGCCAGGCCTCTTCATCGATGCCGGCCGCGCGCAGCCAGGCGAGCGGCAGATAGAGACGCCCGGCGCGCGCATCCTCGCCGACATCGCGGGCGATGTTGGTGAACTGCATGGCGATGCCGAGATCGGCCGCGCAGGCCAGCATGGCCTCGTCGCGCACGCCCATCACCGTCGCCATCATCATGCCGACCGTGCCGGCAACGCGCGCCGCATAGGCGCGCAGCGCGTCGAGATCCGCGAAGCGCCGCCCTTCGGCATCCCATTGCAGGCCCTCGAGCAGCGATTCGAACAGCGCGACGGGAATCGCGTGGTCGGACATCGCCTGCGCCAGCGCGCGATCGATCGCCCCGTCCGCCGGATCGCCGCTGGCGGCAAGGCGCAGCCGGTCGTGCAGTTCCGCGAGCCGCGCCTCCCGCTGCTCCCGCGTCGTCGCGAGATCGATGGCGTCGTCGGCAATGCGGCAGAAGGCGTAGAGCGCGCTCGCCGGCGCGCGCACGCGCGCCGGCAGCAGCAGGGACGCGGCGTGGAAGCTGCGCGAGCCGCCGCGGAGCAGCCGGCGGCAGGCCGCGAGATCGGCCTCAGCCATGCAGCACCGGATCGGGCACGACGCGGTCGAGGATGCGCGCGGAGGAGAGCACGCCGGGCAGTCCCGCGCCGGGATGCGTGCCGGCGCCGACTAGATAGAGATTCTTCACGTCCTCGCTCCGATTATGTGGGCGGAACCACGCGCTCTGCGTCAGCACCGGCTCCAGCCCGAAGCCGGCGCCCCGGAAGGAAAGCAGCTCCTCCTGGAAGTGCAGCGGCGTCGTGACGCGGGACGTGGCGATCGCGCTCTCGAGGCCGGGCAGCACCGAATCGGCGAGCGCGCGCGCCAGCATCCTGCAGTACGGCTCCGCGGCGGCCGCCCAGTCGGTATCGCCGCCGAGATGCGGCACCGGCGACAGCACGTAGAAGCTGTCGCAGCCGGGCGGCGCGAGCGACGGATCCGTCGCCGTCGGGCGGTGCAGATAGAGGCTGAAATCCTCGGCCAGCCGATGCCGGCGGAAGATGTCGCGCAGCAGGGCGCGGTAGCGGGGACCGAGCAGGATGGTGTGGTGCGCGACATCGGGATAGCGGCGGCGTGTGCCGAAATACCAGACGAACAATCCCATCGAGTAGCGCGCGCGCTCGATCCGCCGGTCGCTCCAGCGGCGGCGATGCTCGGGCGCCACGAGATGGCGGTAGGTCCAGGCGGAATCGGCGTTGGAGACGGTGATGTCGGCGGCGATCGTCTCGCCGCAGGCGAGGCGAACGCCGCGCGCGACGCCGCGCCGCACCACGATCTCGCGCACCTCGGCGTTGCAGCGGAGCGTGCCGCCCTGCGCGGCGATCAGCCCGGCCATCCCTTGCACGATCCGGTGCGTGCCGCCCATGGCGAAATGCACGCCCCATTGCCGCTCGAGAAAGGCGATGAGCGCATAGATCGAGGTTGCGCCGAACGGATTGCCGCCGATCAGCAGGGGATGGAAGCTCAGCACCGTGCGCAGCCGCGGATCGGCGATATGGCGCGCGACCAGGCCGTGCACGCTGCGCCAGGCGCCGAGGCGGAGAAGGTCGGGAAGGATGCGCGCCATGTCGGTCCAGCGGCTGAACGGCACGTTGCCGAGGCGCTCGAAGCCGATGCGGTAGATCGCCTCGCTGCGCGCCATGAAGCGCTCGTACCCGGCGAGATCCGCCGGCGCGAGCCGGGCGATCTCGCGCCGCATCGCCGCGGCGTCGCCGCTCACGTCGAAGCTGCTGCCGTCGGCGAAGCGGATGCGGTAGAATGGGTCGAGCGGGCGGAGCTCGACATCATCTTCGAGGCGTCTTCCGCAAATTTTCCAGAGCTCGTCGAGCAGAAAGGGCGCGGTGATGATCGTCGGGCCGGCATCGAAGGTGAAGCCGTCCTGACGATGAACGCGCGCCCGCCCGCCGGGCTGTTCCAATCGTTCGAGCACGGTGACGCGGTAGCCGCGCGCGCCGAGCCGGATGGCGGCGGCGAGCCCGCCGAAGCCGCTGCCGATCACGACGGCGCGGTTCCCGCTCCCCTTCGCGCCGGACCTGGAGGTCCGCGCGGCGACTGTCAACCTGAACATCGATAGAGAGTGTAACCCTTGATTGACGTACCGCGCCAGCCTCTATCGCCAGCGCAGGCGCAGATCGATGAGATGCGCGACGAGCGCCCCGAGCAGCGCGGCGGCGATCCACGGCCAGTCTGCGCCGCCGAGCCCGGCCCGCAGGGCGAGCAGCAGGCAGGCCCCCGATGCCATGTTGGCGAGCAGCGCCGTCTGGCGCGGGCCGCTGCCGCGCAGGCGGCTCCAGGCGCAGAGGCCGGCTGCCTCCGCCACGACCAGCAGCAGGATGAGATCAACGATCCGCCCGCTGCCGACCAGCGCCGCCATGTCACTCGGACCGCGCGACGCGGCGGCGGATGCGGCGCAGGCTCCAGGCGACGAGGAGCGCCACCACCGGGATGCTCACCGCCATCGCGATGCCGGGCTGCACCCAAGCGCCTGCCGCCTCCAGCCCCTCGGCCACGTGGCCGACCAGCCCGACCACGTAATAGGTGATGGCGGCGACCGACAGGCCCTCCACCGTGGTCTGCAGCCGGATCTGCATGTGGACCCGGCGGTTCATGGTGACGAGCACATCCTGGTTCTGCCGCTCCTGGCTCACGCCGACACGGGTCGCCAGCAGCTCGGTCGCCTCGGCGACGCGACGGGAGAGGAAATCCTGCCGGCCTGCGACGGAGCGGCAGGTGCCCATCGCCGGGGCGAGCCGCCGCTCGATGAATTCGCGCAGGGTCTGCAGGCCCTCGAGCCGCTCCTCGCGGAGGTCGCGGATGCGCTGCTCGACCAGCGCATCGTAGGCGGCGGCGGCGGCGAAACGGTAAAGGCTGGCGGCGCGCCGCGTGGCGATCGCGGCGGCCAGCCGGGTCAGCCGGTCGAGCAGCGCGGCATCCTCGGCGGTCACCGCGCCGACCATCGCGGCGCTGATCCCGGCGAGTTCGGCCTCGTCGCGGGCGATGCGCGGCGCGAGCTCCTGCGCCACCGGCAGGGCGAGCAGCGCGAGCATGCGGTAGGTCTCGAGGTCGAGCAGGAGTTGGACCAACGCGCCGGTCTGCCAGGGGACGGCGGCGCGGTCGAGCACCAGGATGCGACTCAGCCCGTCGGGGTGGATGCGGAAATCGGTGAGCGCGATGGCGGCGCCCCCGCCGATCCGGGCGCCGACCGGCGGGTTGCCGGCATGGGGCGCCAGGGCGCGATCCAGGTCAGCGCCGGGTGCCGGCAGCACCGCCACGTTGGCGGCGACCAGGAGCTGCCCGGGCAGGGATCGCGCCCAGCCTGCGGGCAGCAGGGCGAGAGCGGGCTCGGCGAAGGGGTCGAGCGTTGCGCCCGCCGGAGCCGAGACGGTGCAGCGGACGAATTCGGTGTGCCGCTCCCATTTGAGATGGAAGCGGTGGAAATCGGCGACGAAATGGCTGACCGGGCCGGCGGGCGACGGGATGCCGGCCGCATCGGCGAGGGCGCGGACGGAGGCCCAGGCCGCGTCGCGCTCCGCCGCGTCGCCGAGCAGCGCAAGGCAGGAGAGGCGGGCGGGCGCGGTGAGCGGTTGGCTCGGCCGCGCATGCACCTCGTCATTGAGCGCGATCCGCTGCGGGTGGTCGGCCGGCAGCAAGCCCGTGGCGGTCATCACGCCAGGACAGCGAGGGAGCGGCCAAACTCGATGATGAAGGCCGCGGTTTCGGCGGGCTTCTCCTCATGGGCGAGATGGCCGAGCCCCGGCATCACCACCATTTGCGCGCCTGGCACCATCCCGCGCACCCGCTCGGCGGCGGCGGGGGGAATCGCCCGGTCGTTGCCGCCGACGAGCAGCAGCAGCGCCGGCGCGAGGCGGGGCAGCTCCCGGGTCACCGGCCGGACGTCCCAGTTCGCCATCATGCCGAGCGCGGCTGCCGCGTGCTTGGGCGAAGTCGCCAGGCTGCGGTAGAGCTGGAGCCCGGCCGGATCGAGCACCGAGCCGGTGTCGCGGATCAGCCGGTTCACCACGGACGGATCGGCCGCGCGCCATGCGAAGGCCTGTGGGACCATCGGCAGGCGCACCAGCAGACGGGCGAGTGGGGAGAAAAACGACCCGGCGGCCCCTTCGGGCGCCAGCAGGGCGGGATTGAGGCCGACCAGGCCGCGCGGCGCGATGCGACCGTCGAGGCAGAGCCGGGCCAGCACCGCTGCGCCGGCGGAATGGCCGACGGCCAGGGCGACCGGAGGTAGCGCCAGGGCCAGCAGCAGCGCACCAAGGCCGCGTGCCATCCCGGGCAGCGAGAGCTGCGCGGCGCTGGCAGCGTCGGTAAAGCCATGGCCGGGGAGATCGGGGGCGACGACGGTGAAATGTCCGGCGAGCGCCGGCGCCAGGTCGCGCCAGGAATGCGTCGCGGCGCCGGTCCCGTGCGCAAGCAGCAGCACCGGCCCCGCGCCCATTATCTGCACATGCCAGGTCAGCCCGCCTGCGGAGACGAAGCGGCTGGCGGCGTGGTTGGGCCAGCTTGGCTCGACGGCCCGCGCGTTTCGCCGGGCGCTCACGCGGCGCGATGCGCGACAGGTGCGGCGGCGCGAACCATGCGGGCGAGCGCCGCGGCATCGGCCACTGGGAGCGGCACGGTGCGGGCACCCATCGCCGCGCCGAGCTCCCGCGCCGCCAGGCTGGGGCGCGGTCCGATATCGACTAGCAGTACGGCAAGCCCGGCATCGCGGACCCGGTGCGATGCAGCCAGCGCATGCATCACCGCCTCGCCGCGCGGCGCCGCGCCAAGAGCAACATTCGCGCGGCCATCGGTAAGCAGGACCAGGGTCGGACTGCCGCCCTGGCGGCGAACCGTGCCGGCGAGCGCGAGTCCGGCCTCGATGCCAGCGGCGAGTGGCGTGCCCCCGCCGCCCGGCAGGGTGGCGAGGCTGCGCTTCGCCCGTACCAGCGAGCGGGTCGGCGGCAGCAGCAGGCGCGCCCCGCTCCCACCGAAGGCCAGCACGGCGACGCGGTCGCGGCGGATATAACATTCGGCGAGCAGCAGCTCGACTGCGCCTTTAGCCTCGGCCAACCTGTGCACAGCCGCCGAGCCGGAGGCATCGACCACGAAGATGGTCGTGGTCTCCGCCGGCAGGCGCAGACGCCGAATGCGGAAATCCTCACGGCGAATGGCGATGCTGTCCGTCGGGCCGCGTCCGCGCAGGGCCTGCCAGGGGGCGGCGGCGCGCAGCGTGCCGAACAGGTCGAGCCTCCCTCGCCCCGGATCGCCCGGCCGTGACCCGATCGGGACGCCGCGCCGCCCGGGCCGGGTTCGCGGTCCCGAGCGGCCGCCGTGCAGGCTACGCGCGGGCTGGCCCTGCGAAGCGGCCAGGGCGGCGAGCAGGCCCGGCGGCAGGGCCGCAAGCGCCGCCTGCAGGACGATCTCGGCGCCGCTGCCCGATATCTCCTCGGCTCCGCCATCGAGCTCCGATGGCGCGGGCGGGGCTTCGTTCTTCGCCGGTGCGGGATCGGGCTCGGCATCGGCCGACGCCGGCAGCCGGGTCGCCCGCGGGGCGAGGACGAGCCGGGCCGCAAGAGCGGCATCCTCCTCGGCGATGGTGCGGCGGCCGGCCAGGGCGGCGGCGGCATGCGCGGCGCGGAGCGCGAGAAGCGGCGCGCGCAGCGAGGCGATGCCGAGCGCCTGCGCCGCCGCGCAGAGCCAGCCGGCGGCCTCCGGACATGCCTCAGCCGCGCCGAGCCTACTCCGGGCGTCCAGGATCGCGGCACGGGTCGGCGCGGCACCGGCGTCCAGTGTCGCGAAGTCCGGGGAGATGGCGAAGGCGAGGCGGTCGAGCAGGCAGGAAGGCGGGGCCTCGTCCTCGACGCCCTCGTCCAGTGCGACGAGACCGATCCGGGCCGGCAGGCAGGTCTCAATCCCCCCTCGCGCGACGGTCACCGTACCGCCATCGAGGGCCGCGGCGAGCAGCGCGGCCATGGCAGGGCCGATCCGCTCCGCCATGGCGAGGATCGCGACCCCGCCATCCGCCTCGGCCAGCAGGCCGCGCGCCGCGACGCGCCGCCCGGCCCGCAGGGTCGCCGCGAGATCGAGCCCGCCGAGCAGCCGATCCTCGCCGATCTGCGGCGGCACCCGGCGCCAAGCCGCGCCCGGGCCGAGCAGATCGCGCGTCAGGGCGAGCACCGCGTCGCGGCCCGGCTCAGGGCCGCCGCGCAGCCGGATGCCGCCGAGCCCCGGCGGATCAACCGCGAACAGGCCGATGGCGGCGATGGCATCGGCCCGGCGCACGGCGATCTCCGCCGGGACCGGCCGCGCGCCGGCCTCGCTCATGCCGTGGCCAGCGACCGCATCGCCCGCTCGATGCGCGCCGTCGATCCGCCCTCGTCGAGCGGGTCGCGGCGCAGCCGGTGACGCAGCGCGGCGGAGGCGACCTGCCAGAGATGCGCGGGCTCCGCCATGTCGGCGCCGTCCAGCGCGGCGGCCGCGCGGGCTGCACGCATCAGCGTGAGTTCGGCGCGAATCCCGTCGGTCCGGAGCGCGAGGCAGAGCCGCGCCGCCTGATCGAGCACTGCATCCGGCACAATGATGGCGCCGAGCCGCTGCCGCGCCGCGACGATGCGGTCGCGCAGGAGCAGCTCCTCCGTTCGCCAGCGCGCCAGGAAGCCCGCAGGGTCGCGATCGAAGGCGTCGCGGCGGCGGACGATCTCGATGCGATCGGCAATCTCCTGCGGCGTGCCGACCTCCACCGAGAGGCCGAACCGATCGAGCAATTGCGGCCGCAGGTCGCCCTCCTCCGGGTTGCCGCTGCCGACCAGTACGAAGCGCGCCGGGTGACGAACGCTCAGGCCCTCGCGCTCGACCACGTTCTCCCCGGACGCGGCCACATCGATGAGCAGGTCGACCAGGTGGTCCTCAAGCAGGTTGACCTCGTCGATATAGAGGAAGCCGCGATTGGCACGGGCGAGCAGGCCCGGCTCGAACAGTTTTTCCCCGCGCGTCAGCGCCGCTTCGAGATCGAGCGCGCCGACCAGCCGGTCCTCGGTGGCGCCGAGCGGCAGGTCGACCACCGGCACGGGCACGAGTCGCGCGGCCTCTCCACGCCGCTCCGCCCCGCATTCCGCACAGCGCGCCGGCCCGTTGGCGGGGTCGCACTGGTATGGGCAGGCGGCGAGCACAGCCATGTGCGGCAGGAGGGAGGCGAGGCCGCGTACGACGGTGGATTTGCCGGTGCCGCGATCCCCCAGCACGAGGACGCCGCCGATCGCGGGGTCGATCGCGGCAAGGAGAAGCGCGAGCTTCATCTCGTCCTGGCCGACGATGGCCGGGAAGGGAAATTGCGCCCGCCGCGCGGCGCCCCCGTCGGTGGACGGCTGGGCATCGAGGGTGGCGGAAGGCAGATCCATCGCGTCCTCCGGGACGTCAGGTGACTAGCTTACCTTACGTCAAGCAGTCGCAACAGTGAATCGTGATGGAGCCGCCGGCGGCCCTGGCGCGTTATGCGACAATAGGGGTTCGGACAGCAACGATCAGGGAGCAGCGCATGGCAACCGTGCCGTTCTTGGCCATTCTCGCCTTGGCGACATTGATTATCGTGCTTGGCGCCGGTGTTTGGCAGTTCTTGAGAATTCGTCGCAGCCAAGTCAATCGCGGCGAGAAGCCTGGCGGGATGGCGGGGCCGCCACCTTAGGCCGCCGTCGATTGGTGATTGTCTGGCCGGATCGGAGGCTGTTCAAAGGGCATGCCGCCTGCGGTGGTGGTTTCGCCGCATTTGAACCTCTATGTCTCGTTTTGATCTGACGCGCGGTGCGGACGGGGTTGGACGGGGCGGGGGATGCGGCCGCGCGCGAGCTGGCCGAGCAGCTCCGCCGTGCGCGCGAACGAGGCCTGCACCCCCTCCAGCAGCCCAGGCATGCGCGCGAGCTCCACCGCCTCGGTGATCTCGAGCGCTGCCAGTTGTGCGTTCTCGGCCACCGGAGACAGCAGGTTGCGGAACAGCAGATTCGCCTGCGAATCGACCCTCTCGCCGCGCAGATGATGCACGGCGAGAATCTCCTTCTGGAAGCGCTGCCGCGCCATCTCCGCCGCCCTGCGATCCTTGAGATCGGTGAACAGCAGCACGAAGCCGAGCACGCGCCGCGGCCCGGCGAAGACCGGGTCGGCGCGTAGCATGAAGGGCCAGCCCTCGCGCCGCCCGGGCACCCGCATGCGGATTTCGCCGCGCCAGCTGCGCCGGCCGTGCAGGAGCTGCCGCAACTGGCGCCGCATCGGCACCGGATCGATCACGCGCGAGGCCAGATCCTCGAGCCGCGCGAGCGGCGGGTAGAGTTCGGCTTGCAGCCGCTCGAAGGCCGGATTGGCGAGGATCACCTCGCCCGCGTCGTTGGTGATCAGCACCGGCTGCACCGCGGCGCCGACTTGGCGTCGGACCTGGTTCATCTGGTCCTGCGCGATCAGCGTGCGTACGGCGCGAAATTGCAGCACGACATCGGCGACCGACTCGCCGATCAGCCGTGCCGAGGCGAGATCGGCAGCGGTCCACGGCTCGGACGTGCCCTCCACGAGCTGGTGCCATTGCGCGAAGGAGCGGCGCGGCGAGAGCTCGAGCGGCTTATCGCCGATCAGCACAGGCTTGGTTGGATCGCCGCCCCAGGTGATCGTGCGCACCTGCTCGGGGCGGAACCACAGCAGGTATTCGCCGCCGCTTTCGGAAATCGGCGCCGCCACCATGCCGCTCGCAAAGGGCGTGAGATCGGCGAATTCGGGCGCATCGAGCCCGAGCGAGCTCGTGCTGCGGACGCCGACGCGCGGTTGCGCCTCCGCCCAGGCGGCGAGCGCGCGTAGGCGCGGCGTGCCCGGCACCTCGCCGACCGTCAGTACCTCATCCTCGAACAGCAACGCGGCCCCGGTCGCGCGCAGCGGCTCGGTCACCGGATGTGCGCCGTCGAACAACGCCGTCCGCCAGTCGCCCTTGCGCGCGACCGCCTCGATCATGCGCTGCTCGAGGCGGCGGACGGAGATTTCCGCCTGCGCCTGGGCGAAGCTCTCCAGCGCCGCGATCCGCGTCGCGATCGCTTCGGCCAGCAAGTCGCAGACCATGCGCGTCTCGAGTGGCACGTAGCGCGGCGCATAATGGTGGCAGGCGACCAGCCCCCACAGCTTGCCGCTCACCATGAGCGACGCCACGAGCGTCGCGCGAACTCCCATGTTCTTGAGATACTGCAGATGGATCGGCGAGAAGCTGCGCAGGAAGCAGAGCGACATGTCGAGATCGTCGCCGGTCAGCGGCGAGAACCGCGGCATCAGCGGCACCGGTGTGTAGGCGACGTCGACCAGCAGGCGGATGCGGTTGCGCTCGTAGAGCCGCCGCGCGATCTGCGGAATGTCCGAGGCGGGGTAACGGTTGCCGAGAAACGCCTCGAGATGCGGCTCACGCTCCTCGGCCAGCACCTCACCATGCCCGGCCTGGTCGAAGCGGTAGATCATCACCCGGTCGTAGCCGGCGATCTCGCGGAAGGCGCGCGCGCCAGCATCGCAGAGCGCCAGCAGCGAACTTGCATTGACGATCGTCTGCAGCGAGCGGCCGACCTGCTCGGCATGCGCATGGCCAGGGCCGGCCGGCTCGCACTCGACCACGAGCCCCCCGGCCGGCGGATGATGCAGCAGCACGTCGAAGCTCTCGTTCCGCACGCCGATGCGCGCGCGCGTCGCCACCGGCATGCTGCGCGCGGACTTGCCGGCATGGCGGCGCAGGATGTGGACGAGATCGCCCGGCAGATCGGAGACGGAGCGGCCGAGCGGGTCCGCGGGCAGGCCGAGGAATTCCGTCGCGTTCGCGCTCGTCTGAACGACGTCTAACCCCGGCTCACGCAGCACCAGAAGCGCACCGCAGGGCTGGATCGAGGCGGCGAGATGGATCTGCTCCCGCTCGCAATTGGACAGATCGGCTTCGCCAAAACCCGGCGTCACGGGGACGCTGACGCTCATATGCGGACATCCCCCGATGATCCTTGGGCGACCGGTATGCCGGTCAGCCCTTCTGTCTTGTGGTCTATGCGGCGCTCGCGCCTTCGCCGGCCGCAGCATCGCCGTCAATCCCGTGCCGCGCGAGCTTCGCGTATAGGCTCTGCCGACTCAAGCCCAGAAGATCGGCCGCAACCGTGCGGTTGCCCTTGCCGCGCCGGAGCGCCTCCTCGATGTAGTGCCGCTCGATAATGCCGCCCGCCTCCTTGATAAGGTCGAGAAGCGGCACTCGGCCGATCCGATCCCCCATCCCGGCGAGCACGCCGCCGAGCTCGTCCACCGGCGCAAGGCCCGGCAGGCGCGGGCCGACATCGCGGATCAGCACGCCAATCGTGCGGGGGCGAAGGTCGGCATCGGCGACCGCCGAGATCTCGACCTGCGCCTCCGTGCCGAGCTCGCCCACGAGCGTTGTCGGGAAGATGCGCACGTTCTGATGCCGCCGCACGCTCGCCAGCAGCACGCCCGCATTGGCGCCAGGCTGCGCGAGCCAGCGCCCGAGCGGCTCGCCGATCACGGCGGAAAGCTCCGGCGCCTGCACGAGATCAAGGAAGCTGCGATTGGCCCGCCGCACCACGCCGCCGCCATCCACCAGCACGAAGCCATCCGGCAGGCGTTCGAGCAGCGGCTCGAAGGCAAGGCCGGCGACCGCCCGGGCGGCCTCGCGCGGCGCGGCGCCGAGGCCGGAGAACTGCAGCAGGAAGGCGCGCTCCGCACCGGAGGCGGCCGGCGTGGCCCGCACGATCCAACCTGCCCGGTCGGCGCCGAGATGCACGCGGACGCTCGGCGCCCGGCCCTGCTCCTGCACGCGGGCGAGCATGGCCTTGAGCGGCTGGTGGTCCTCGGGGGCGAGCACGCTCTGCAGATCCCAGCCGACGACGAAGCCGCAATTGCGGATGGCGGCGGGATTGGCCTCGAGCACGGCGAGCCCGTCGGCGGCGACCATCACCACCGGGTCGTGCGTTGCATCGAACAGCAGGCGGTAGCGCGTCTCGATCTCGCGCAGCTTCCAGTAATCCTGCTCGCGCGCCTGCTGCGCCGCAACCACGCGCGCCTGCAGCTCGGCCGCCATTTTCAGGTTCTTGCCGACCGCGATCAAGCCGGCCTTGCCGCCCAAACGGACGGCGTTGTACTCGATCGGCACCTCGAGGCCGCTCGGAAAGAGCTGAGTGACCTGGCGGAAGGTGGAGACGCCTTGGCTGCGCGCGTCCTGCAACATGCGGCGCACGAAGCTGCCGCCCGACGCCCGCACGGTCTCCTCCCAAGGTCGGCCCACCCAACCGCCCACCGCCTCGCCGGAGATGGCGTTGGCGAGCGTCGCTTCGCGGATGATGCCGCCCGGGTCGAGCCGCAGGGTGATGTCAGGAAGCGCGATCACGCCGCCTGACCCATGGCCGTTGAAAGCGTACTCATACGCCGAGTCTCTCTTGTTGAGATCGATCTCGGCCGTCTAGCATGCTTTACGCTCGGGAGGCCATAAGCCCCCTGATCACGGCGTCGCCATCACCTCCGGCGGATCAGCGTCTTGTCAGCTGGTCTTCGGCGCGAAGGCGATGCACCAGCCCTTCGGATTGATCGGGCCCTCCACCAGCTTGCACTGGTTGGGCGCGATGAAGTTCACGCAGCCATCGCATTCATGCCCGTCCTTCGGCATTTCCTGATACTGCACGACCTTCTGGGCGAGCTTCTGCGCCTGCTGCGCCGCGGCCGGTCCGGCGAGGGTCGCCAGGGCCGGCGCCGTCGCGGCGGAGAGCAGCAGGGCGCGGCGGGACCATGACGCGGTCGGGCGGGAATCGGCGGGACGAGTTGTCTTCAAGGCGGTTTCCTTTCGCTTGGCAGATTGCCCCGTCACGCCGCGCGCTTGAGGCTGAGCTCCATCCAGATGGCCGAGAGCGCCTTCACCAGATGGTCGATATCCGCCTCGCCATGCATCGGCGAAGGCGTGATCCGCAGCCGCTCCGTGCCGCGCGGCACGGTCGGATAGTTGATGGGCTGCACATAGACGCCGTACTCGTCGAGCAGCCGGTCGCTGATCCGCTTGCAGGTGATGGGATCGCCGACCATCACCGGCACGATGTGGCTCGGATTGTCGTAATGCGGGATGCCGGCCGCATCGAGCCGCCGGCGCAGCGCGGCGACGCGCGTCTGCTGCGCCGCCCGCTCGGCGCCGCTCGCCTTGAGATGGCGGATGCTGGCGAGCGCGCCGGCCGCGATGGCGGGCGGCATGGCGGTGGTGAAGATGAAGCCCGAGGCGAAGCTGCGCACGAAATCGCACAGCGCGGCGGAGGCTGCGATATAGCCGCCGGCCAAGCCAAACCCCTTGGCGAGCGTCCCCTCGATCACGGTGATCCGGTCGCCGACCCCATCCCGCTCGGCGATGCCGCCGCCGCGCTCCCCGTAGAGCCCGACCGCATGCACCTCGTCGAGATAGGTCATCGCGCCATGCGCCTCGGCGACGTCGCAGATCTCGGCGATCGGCGCGATGTCGCCGTCCATCGAATAGACCGATTCGAACGCGACGAGCTTCGGCCGCGCCGGATCGACCGCCGCGAGCCTGAGGGCGAGATCCTCCGGGTTGTTATGCGCGAACAGTATCTTCTCCGCCCGGCTCTGCCGGATGCCCTCGATCATCGAGGCGTGATTGCTGGCATCCGACAGCACGACGCAATCCGGCAGCAATCCCGCGAGCGTGCTGAGCGTCGCCCAGTTCGCCATGTAGCCCGAATTGAACAGCAGCGCCGCGCGCTTGCCGTGCAGCGCGGCGAGTTCGGCCTCCAGCAGCACGTGGTAATGGTTGGTGCCGGCGATGTTGCGCGTGCCGCCGGCACCGCCACCGCAGCGCTCGAGCGCCTCGTGCATCGCCGCGAGCACCGTCGGGTGCTGACCCATGCCGAGATAGTCGTTCGAGCACCAGACCGTGACCTCAGCCTGCGCCCGCCCGCGGAAATGCGTCGCCCGCGGATAGGCGCCGGCCCGCCGCTGCAGGTCGGCGAAAACGCGGTAATTGCCTTGCCGCCGCAGCGCATCCAGCCGGTCGGCAAAGAATGCTTCGTAGTTCATCGTGCGAGTTCCCCCCTTCCCGCTTTTCTCACGCCGCGACGCGGCGCAGCTTCACGCGCCGCGCCGGCGCGGCCTCGCCGCACTCGGCTTCGCGTGTCGCGACCGCAGGCTGCCCCGCACGCGCGCGGATCGCCCAGTGCCAGAGTCGCGCCATCGGCAGCGGCACCACCATCAGCGCGTGCTCCAGCACGCCGAGGCCGAGCATCGTCGCGATCAGTCCGAGTCCCGCCGCCTGCGGCCCCGGCAGCCCGGGCATGCCGGCGCGCCGCAGCAACAGCACGAACGCGCAGCCTCCCGCCGCCAGTGAGAACGGCATCAGCGCATTCATCCAGCGCTGCCGCATGAAGCTCTGCAGATAGCGCAGATGTGCCGGCAGGAACTCGTCGCTCAGATTCCGGACGCCCAGGAACACGTTGAGCTTCGCGCTCTGCCGCAGCGCCCAGATCGTGAGGAAGGTCCAGCAGCCGATCCGGTTGGGCTGCCCCCAGCTCAGCGCCACGACCAGCGCGGCGAAGCCGATGATGGTCAACTCATGATAGAGGCAGGCCGCGACGCCGGCGCGGAACCGCGCCCAGCCGGTGCGATCGGCGGCGCAGGAGACGCGCAGCGGGCCGGTGACGAACCCCATGAAGAAGCTCATCTCCTGCCAGCCCCACACCAGCACGCCGCAGGTGAAAGCGAGATAGACGCCCGCCAGGCTGGTGTCGGCCGCCGTCACCGCGATGCCAGCAAGCGCCGCGAACATGACCAGGCTGCCGGCCAGCATGCTCCAGCGGAAGCTCCGCCGCGGCAGATTGTCGAGCAGGATGATCACGCCGGTGCTGAACCACCAGACGAAGGCGGCATAGAGCGCCGGAAGGAGCATCCGCGCCATGCTACCAGGCCGGCGCGCGCAGCACCTGCGCCGGCGCCGCATTGCGCCGCGCGGGCAATAGCAACAGCCGCAGGAACTGCCACCCCGCGCGGGCAACCAGCCCCGCGCGCCGCACGCCCCGCGTCCCCGCCATCGCGCCGGCGATCATGCGCATCCGCTCGAGCCCGGCGCGGAACGCCGGGTTGTCGATATCGAGCTCAACCGGAAACACCTGCCGCGCGATGTCCGAGGTGATGCGGAACACGGTGTAGTCATACTCGGTCGGATCGAGCCCGAGCGCCGCATGGAACACCGGCCGGCCATGGTCGCGCACATACATCGTCGCGAACACCGCGAGCAGGAAGAAGCGGATCCAAAGCCGGTTGACGCCACGCAGCAGGCGCGGATCGGCGTTCATCAGCAGCGCGAACGCCTCGCCGTGCCGGTACTCGTCGTTGCACCATTTCTCGAACCAGCGGAAAATCGGATGGAACTGCCGCTCGGGATGCCGCTCGAGATGCCGGTAGATCGTGATGTAGCGCGCATAGCCGATCTTCTCGGAAAGATAGGTCGCGTAGAACACGAACTTGGGCGAAAAATACTTGTACTTCTTCGCCTTCGTGAGAAAGCTCAGATCGACGCCGACGCCGAAATCCTTGAGCGTGTCGTTGATGAACCCGGCATGCCGCGCCTCGTCGCGGCTCATGAACCCGAACAGCTCGTGGATCGGCCCAGCGGCGATGCGCTTGCGGATCTCCGCATACAGCACGCAGCCGGAGAACTCGGCTGTCACCGAGCTCACCAGGAACTCCAGGAACTCGGCGCGCAGATCGGGCGGCAGGGTCGAGAGATCGAGATCGAACGCATCGGTGCGGATGAAATGCCCCTTGTTCGTATCGCGCCGGAGCTCGTCGATCAGCATGTCCCATTCCGGCCGCACCGGCGCGACGTCGATCTTCGCCATGGCGGCGAAATCTGTCGTGTAGAAGCGCGGGCTCAGCACGGTGTCCTGCTGCGCCATGCGCGTGGTTTCGTTGCGCGCCGGTGCCGCCGGCAGGGTGGTGGCGCTCATGGAGCCTCCTTCGGCTGAAAGCCGACCTCGTAGAGCTCGGTGAGCTCGAGCAGCGAGACGATCTCCGTCCACAGGCGCTCGCCGGGCAAGGCCCGCAAGAGCGTTCCGCGGCATCGGCACGAGAGCCGTCCGCCATAGGCGATATCGGCCGGCACGTCATGCACCAGCACGACATCGCCCGGTCCGATCGCCGCGTCGGGCACGGCGTGCGCGTGCAGGCTCTCCGCCGTCTTCTCGATATCGACGTCGCACATCACCTCTACCGCGCGGCGGCGGAACATGCGAGGGATGATGCCAGCACTCATGGGTGTGCTCCCGGGTCGAGCAGCTGCGCGAAGACGGCCTCGTTGGTGTGGCCGAAGGCCTCCAGCTCGACATGACCGCCGGTCGTGGGGTCGTCGATGGTGAGGCGTCCGTCGGTCCAGGCGGTCAGCCGGAACGGCGCGGCGGAGCCGATACCGTTCTGCTCGCGGGTGCGCGCCAGGCCGCGCATCGTGCCGCGCAGGAAGCCGTTCTGCCCCGTCAGTATCTCGAGCGGAAGCTGCGCGCCGACCTGCGTGATGACGACGGCGCCGTCGGCGCGATCGGCGAAGCGGAGTTCGCGCGTCGCAGCAACCTCGGCGGCCGGAATGCCCGACTGCACGTGCTCCCAGCGTCCGTAGCCGGCGGCGGCCAGCGAGAAGGCCACCAGGCCGGCTGCTCCGAATAGCGGGAAGCGCGGGAAGGAGCGGCGCGTCATCGTCGTCATGTCTCTTCCCTCATCACGCGGCGGCTTGTGCATGCGGCCGGCCGGCCGCCGCTTGCGGCTGGTCCGTCCTGACGGGCACCGGCATGCCGGCGGACTGTGCCAGCGCGCGCGCCAGCACCGCAGCCGCCGCCGCCGCGTCCGGCAGGGCGCGCAGCGCCGGCTCGGCCCGCAACGTCCACGGCCGGACATGCGGCCAGAGCAGCAGCTGGTTGAGACGCGTGCTCCGTTCCAGCCGCAGCGCGACATCGCCCGCGGCCGCCGGCCGCAACAGCGCGCTCGCCGAATCGATTCGCGCGAAGGGCAGGGTCAACGTGCGCGGGATCGCCACGCCAAAACGAAGCATGACCCGCCTCTCGGTGATCGTATAGGTGGTGGTGCGGGCCACCAGCACCGCGAACGCCGCCAGCAGGATCAGCGGCACCGAGGCGAGCAGGCCGAGGCAGAGCAGCGCATGCGCGATCGCGGGCAGCGTCTCGCCACGGGCCAACCGCGCCGCGCCGCTGAAGACGAGGATCGCGGCGAAATAGATCCCGAGCCCGCGCAGATGCAGCGCATGACGCGCCAGCCCCATCGCGGACGGCGCCCCCTGCCAGAGCACACGCTCGTCGCCCGGCAGGGCGCCCCGCTCCATCAGGCCGCCGGTCACAGCCGCGACTCCAGCCGGCCCGGCAGGGCGTAGAGCAGGCCGCCCGCGAAATAGGCGGTGATGCGATCCTCTTCCAGCAGGGTCACAATGTCCGGGTTCCTGAGCGCGGGCACGTCGGCGAACTGCGCGGCGGTGATCGCGCTGACCCCGATCTGCCGCTGCTTGCGGCGGATCATGAGGAAGTTCATCGGCACCAGTACGCGCGCAGTGGCGCCCGGCCGCGCGAGCTCGACTTCGAGGTAGCGGATCACCACCTCGGAGCGATCGACCCAGGCGTCGACCACGGTGCCGGCCACGGTACGATCGGCGCCGAGCACGGTCATGCCGCGCGGATCGGGATCCTCCCAGGCGAGGAAGAATCCCGGCGCTGCACGCAGCGGCACGACCTTCGGCATATTGTCGTCGAAGGTGCGGTCCGGCTCGTCGGCGCGGTGCGCATACGCGGCGGGGCCAAGCCCGTCCAGCATCGGATTGCCGATCGGCGTGAGCGGCGCGCCGGGCCAGCCGCCGACCGCCACCGCATTGAGCGCGACCGGCACCTCGCGACGCGGCGCGATTCGGGTTGCGCCATGCGCGAGCAGAAACGTCTTCGGCGCGGGAATCGGCGGAAAGCCCTGCACCACGACGCGATCCGAGCGGTCATTGACGAGCGGATAGCCTTCCCGCTTGTCCTCCTGGCGCAAGTAGAAGATGAGCCCGGCGAAGAACAGCCAGAACGCGTACAGCACGAGCTGTGCGACGTCGATGCTGCTGGTGATGGCCCCGATCTGCATCGCAAATCTCTCAGCGCGAAAAGACTGTCTGGCCGAGCCGCGGCCCCGGATTCCTGTGCTCGATCGCGGGATGGCGCACGAGCGGCCCCACCGCGACGAGCGTGGCGAAAAGCAGCACGATCTCGATCGTGTACACCGTGCAGTACCCGGTTGCCGGCACTGCCAGCACCGGCCCAAACAGCCC
The DNA here is from genome assembly GCA_965276665.1 of Acetobacteraceae bacterium. GTDB lineage: Bacteria > Pseudomonadota > Alphaproteobacteria > Acetobacterales > Acetobacteraceae > CAWGJC01. The sequence continues at coordinate 3,854,084 of OZ255620.1, read as the reverse complement.
GCGCGACGCGAGCGCCCCGACGCCGTCGCGCAGCAACCCGCCGCTAGCGACTGCGATTCCCGCCGCGGAGGCCTGCACCGCGCCCCACATGCCGAGCGCGAGCCCGATCTGCCCGGCGCCCGCCATGCCCATCGCCGCGGTCAGCGTGCAATGCGCGAACAGCCCGGCGCCAAACCCGATGAGCGCCACGCCGCACCCGAACAGCAGCACGGAGGCGAAGGGCGCGGCGAAGATCACCGCGGTGAACGCCGCGAGCCCGACCAGCGCACCCATGCCCGCGAGCCGATACGCATCGACGCCGCGCCCGAGCAGCTTCGCCGCGGTGCCAAATCCCGCGAGCCCGCCCAGCGCGAGCACCGCGGTGAGCAGCGTGGTCGCCGACACCGGCAGATGCAGCACCTGGCCGCCATAGGGTTCGAGCAGGATGTCCTGCATGCTGAAGGCGAGCGTGCCGAGGCCGAGCGCGGCGAGCGGCCGCTTCGCCGTGCCGTCGCGGTCGAAGGCGCGCCAGGAATCCCGAAAGCTCGGCCGCGCGCGATCAGGTGCCGTGAGCGCGGGGTTGCGCGGTTCCTGCTTCCAGAGCGCGATGCCGTTCATCACCATCGTCGCCAGCGCCGAACCCTGCACCACCTGGATAAGCCGCAGCTCGCTGAAATGATTCAGCAACGCACCGAAGAGCAGCGCGCTCGCGATCATGCCGAGCAGCAGCATCATGCAGAGCAGCGCGACGACCCGCGGCCGTGCCGGCAGCGGCGCGAGATCGGTCGCCAGCGCGAGCCCCACCGTCTGCGACGTGTGCAGCCCCGCGCCGACCAGCAGGAAGGCGAGCCCCGCGCCGACCTGCCCGATGATCGCCGGCCCGTTCGCGTCGCCCGACAGCACGATGAGCGCAAAGGGCATGATCGCGAGCCCACCGAACTGCAGCAGCGTGCCCATCCACAGATAGGGCACACGGCGCCAGCCCAGCACCGAGCGATGCGTGTCCGAGCGGAACCCCACCACGGCGCGGAACGGCGCGAAGACGAGCGGCAACGAGACCATCACCGCGACGATCCAGGCCGGCACCTGCAGTTCGACGATCATCACCCGGTTCAGCGTGCCGATCAGCAGCACCACCGCCATGCCGACCGAGACTTGGAAAAGCGAGAGCCGCAGCAGGCGGCCAAGCGGCAGATCGCGCGTCGCCGCATCTGCGAAGGGCAGGAAGCGCGGCGCAACGCCGCTCCAGCGCCGCACCGCCGCCGCGTTGAGCCGCCGTGCCCGCGCGCCAACGCCGCTCATCGCCGCAACTCCAGCGCCTGCGACATGTAGAACCCGCTGACGATGCGCTCGCTGCGCGCGATGCGCCAGTCCGGCAGCGCGCCGAGCCGGCGCCGCAGGTCCGCAGCGCGCACCGGCTCGATGGCCGGCGCGCGATTGCCGCGCGGGAAGACGCGACCCACCGCATGCATCGCGGCGAGTAGCGGGGTGCGCGGCGCGAAGGTGATGAGCAGTGAGACACGCGTCCGCGCGCCGAGCGACGCCACGATCGCCGCCATGTCGCGCGGGCGATAATGGATGAGCGAGTCCATGCACACGACATGGTCGAACGCGCCGAGCGCCGGGTCGTGCATGTCGCCGACGCGGAAATCGATCGCGCTCCCCGCCGGCGCGCGTTCGCGCGCGAGCCCGATCAGCGTCGGCGAGAGATCGACCGCGACGATTTCGCCGCCCCGCCGCGCCGCTTCCGACGCCAGCGCGCCGGTGCCGCATCCGGCATCGAGCACGCGCCGCCCGGAGAGATCCGCCGGCAGCCAGCCGAGCAGCGTCGCCCGCATGCGCTCGCGCCCCGCACGCACCGTCGCGCGGATGCCGCTCACCTTCGCCTCCGAGGTCAGGCGGGACCAGGCTTCCGCGGCGGTGCGGTCGAAATACGCCTCGATCTCGCCGCGCCGCGCCAGGTACGTCGCGCTCCGCATCAGTCGAATCCCAGCAGGTCGAAAATCTCGCGATCCTTGAGCGGCCGCCCGACCAGCGGGTCCGTCCCCGCCCAGAGCGCGGCGGCAAGCCGCAGATATTCCGTGCGCACCGCTTCGAGCTCCGGCGAGTCCGGCATCTCGAACAGCGTGGATTTCGCGAGCCGCGAGCGGCGGATCACGTCGAGATCGGGGAAATGCGCGAGCGTCGCGAGGCCGGTCGCCTGGTTGAACCGCTCGATCTGCTCGGTCGCCGCGCTCCGGTTGGCGATCACGCCGCCGAGACGCACGGCGTAGTTGCGCGACTTCGCCGCAATCGCCGCGACGATTCGGTTCATGGCGAAGATCGAGTCGAAATCGTTCGCCGCCACCACGAGCGCGCGCTCGGCATACTGCAGCGGCGCGGCGAATCCGCCGCACACCACGTCGCCGAGCACGTCGAAGATGACGACGTCGGTATCCTCCAGCAGATGGTGCTCTTTGAGCAGCTTCACCGTCTGTCCGACGACATAGCCACCGCATCCGGTGCCCGCCGGCGGCCCGCCCGCCTCGACGCACATCACGCCGCCATAGCCGACATGCACGAAATCCTCGACGCGCAATTCCTCGGCATGGAAATCGACGCCTTCCAGCACGTCGATCACCGTCGGCATCAGCTGCTTCGTCAGCGTGAAGGTCGAATCATGCTTGGGATCGCAGCCGATCTGCAGCACCCGCTTGCCGAGCCTGGCGAAGGCGACCGAGAGGTTGGAAGAGGTGGTGCTCTTGCCGATGCCGCCCTTGCCGTACACCGCGAACACCTTGGCGGTGCCGATCCGCGCCGCCGGATCGAGGCGCACCTGCACGCTGCCCTCGCCATCCTCGGGCCGCGCCAGCATTGTCGTGCTCATGCGGCCATCTCCATGCCTATGCCTTCCAGCCGATCCTCGAGCGCCTCGCCCGCGCGCCGCAGCGCCTCGAGCGTCGCCGGATCGGGCGACCAGTAATGCCGGGCTTCCGCCTCGATCAGGCGGTTCGCGATCCGCGCCGAGGCTTTGGGATTGAGCGCCGCGAGCCGTTCCCGCATCGTCTCGTCGAGCAGGTATGTCTCGGCGAGTTGCTGATAGACCCAAGGCGAAACCTCGCCCGTGGTCGCCGACCAGCCCAGCGTGTTCGTGACACAGGCATCGATCTCGCGCACGCCCTCATAGCCATGCTTGAGCAGCGCCTCGTACCATTTCGGGTTGAGCGCCCGCGTGCGCGTCTCGAGCGCGACCTGCTCGGCGATGGTGCGCACCACCCCGTCCCCGCGGGTCTGGTCGCCGATATAGACAGAGGCCGCGCTGCCGCCGCGCGCCCGGCGCACGGCGCGGCTGATGCCGCCGAGCGTGTCGAAATAGTGGTCGACGCTGGTGACGCCGAGCTCGATCGAGTCGAGATTCTGATACGTCGCGCCGACATCGGCGAGAAGATGGGCGAGCACCGCGCGCTCGGCGCCGGCGCGCCCGTCCGCGCCATAGGCGAAGCCCTTGCGCCGGACGAAGGCTTCGGCGATCTCGTCCTCGTCGTTCCACACGCCGCTGCCGACAAGCTGATTGACATTGGCGCCATAGGCGCCTTCCGCATTGCCGAACACGCGGAGCGCCGCGCGCGCAAGGTCGCCGCCCTGCGCGGCCTGGAAGGCGAGCGCATGCTTGCGGATCATGTTGCATTCGGGCGGCTCGTCCGCCTCCGCCGCCAGCAGCGCCGCCTCGGCGAGCAGCCGCACCTGCAAGGGCAGGAGGTCGCGGAAGATGCCGGAAAGGGTGAGCACGACGTCGATGCGCGGTCGGCCGAGCTCGGCGAGGTCGATGAGGCGTGCGCCCGCCAGCCTGCCATAGGTGTCGAAGCGCGCGGTTGCGCCCATCAGCCAGAGCGCCTGTGCGATCGGGCCGCCCTCGGTTTTGAGATTGTCAGTTCCCCACAGCACCATCGCGACGGTTTCCGGCAATCCCTTGCCGTCGGCCGCGTGCCGCGCAAGCAGGCGGGCGGCTTGGCGCGCGCCATCAGCGAGCGCGAACGCGCTCGGCATGCGGAACGGGTCGAATCCGTGCAGATTGCGCCCGGTCGGCAGCACATCGGGGTTGCGCATGAGATCCCCGCCCGGCGCGGGGCGCACATAGCCGCCGTCAAGCGCATGCAGCAGCGCCGGGATTTCATGGTCCTGCGCGAGCAAAGCGTCTAGCGCGGCGCGGCGCGGCGGATCGTCGATGCCGGCGGCGTCCAGCATGTCGGCGCGCGCCGCGGCGTCCGGCGGCGCGCCGATGACGTGCAGGCCGTGCGGGATGAGGGTGGTTTCCAGCTCGAACAGCGCCGCCGTCAGCCGCTCGGTTTCGGCGGTCCGGTCCGCCCAGGGCGGCTCCGCCTCGGCGAGCGCCACCGCGGCGGCCTGCGCCTGCAGGAGTGTCGCGAGCGCATCGCGCTGCGCCGCGTCCGCATCGGGGTCGAGCCCGCGCCAGCGATCGAGGGTCGTGCGCAATTCCAGCAGCCCACGATAGAGCCCGGCGCGCGCGACGGAGGGCGTCAGATAGCTCAGCAGCACGGCGGCAGCGCGGCGCTTGGCGAGCATGCCCTCGGACGGATTGTTCGAGGCGTAGAAATAGAAATTAGGCAGATCGCCGATCAGCCGGTCGGGCCAGCATTCGTCGGAAAGGCCGGTCTGCTTTCCCGGCATGAATTCGAGCGCGCCATGCGTGCCGAAATGCAGCACGGCGTCGGCGCCGAAACCGTCGCGGATCCAGCGATAGAAGGCGGCGAAGGCGTGCGTCGGCGCGAAACCGCGCTCGAAGAGCAGCCGCATCGGGTCGCCCTCGAACCCGAAGGCTGGCTGCAACCCGACGAAGACGTTGCCGAATTGCGCGCCGAGCACGAGCAGCGCGCTGCCGTCGCTCTGATGGCGGCCCGGCGCCGGGCCCCATTGCCGTTCGATCTCCTCGAGCCAGGGCTGGCCGCGCACATGCGCGTCGGCGGGAATGCGGGCGGCGACATTCGCATCGGTGCCGTGCAGCGCCGCATTGCCTTCGAGAATGCGCGCGCGCAGCGCCGCGGCATCGGGCGGCAGATCGACCGCATAACCCGCCTCGCGCAGGCCGGCCAGCGTGTTGTGCAGGGACTCGAACACGGCGAGATAGGCCGCGGTGCCGGCCGCGCCGGCATTCGGGGGGAAGTTGAACAGTACGATGGCGAGGCGCCGCGCCGCGCGGGCCTTGCGGCGCAGCGCGACGATGCGGGCGAGGCGGGCGGCGAGCATCGCCGCGCGGGCGGGATCCACTTCCATGTCGCGCTTGCGCTCGCCGGCGCCCCCCGAGGCGCGGCCGCCGAACACCGTCGGCACGGTGGCGCCGTCGAGCTCGGGGATCGCCACCATCATCGTCGCCTCGACAGGTAGCAGCCCGCGCGCATCCGCGCGCCACTGTTCCAGCGTCTGGAACTCGAGCGCCTGCGCGGCGAGATACGGCACGTCGAGCGTGGCGAGCAGCGCCTCCGCGGCGTGGCTGTCATTGTAGGCGGGGCCGCCGACGAGCGAGAAGCCGGTGAGCGAGAGCACGGCGTCGACGCAGGGGCGGCCGTTGCGGAGAAAGAAGCGCTCGATCGCCGGGCGCGAATCGAGTCCGCTCGCGAAAGCCGGCACCACACGCAGCCCGCGCGCCTCGAGCGCGGCGATCATCCCGTCATAATGCGCGGTATTGGCGGCGAGCAGGTAGGAGCGCAGCAGCAGGAGCCCGACCGTGCCGGCGGAGCCGGTACCCGGCAGACGCTCGACGCGCTCGGCGAAGCGACCCGGAATGCGCGGATGATAGAGGCCGACATCCGGATAGACCACCGGGCCGTCTACGGCGAGCGTGCCGCGCAGGACGCGCCGGTCGCCATCGGCATAGCGGTCGATCATCATGCGCACGAGATTGCCGAGATTCGCCTCCGAACCCGCAAGCCAGTACTGAATGGCGAGGAAGAAGGCGCGCACATCCTGCGCGGTGCCGGGGATGAACTTCATCAGCCGCGGCAGCTGGCGCAGCATCGTCATCTCCGAACGGCCGCTCGCGGCCGCGGCGCCCGGCGCGCGCCGACCGCGCAGCTTGCGCAGCAGGGCGAGCGGGCCGGAGGGCTGCTGCGTCATGTCGAAGCGGCCGAGCCGGGTGAGGCGCGTCACCTCGCCGGCTGACATGCAGCACAGCATCGCGTCGCATTCTGCGCGGCGCGCGGCGAGCGCGGGCAGCACGGCGCGGATGTGGTCCTCGAGGAACAGCATCGTGACGAGCACGATGTCGCCTTGCGCGATGTCGGCGCGGCAGGCCTCGAGCGCTTCCGCGTCTCCGAGCCATTCGGCGGCGGCATGGATGACGAGATCGAGGCCTGGGATCTCGCGCCGCAGCGCGGCGCGCACGCTCGCCGCGGCGGTCGCGAGATGCGTGTCCATCGTCACGAGGACGACCCGGATCGCGACGGTGTCAGCGGCCGAAATGCGCTTTTGCATCGTACAGCGTTTCCAGGGTGATGGTCGGGAGGCCACGCTCGCGGGCGAAGAGCTCGGTGTTGCGCCGTGCCTTGCCGCGCACGAAGAACGGGATGCGGCCAAGCTCGCGATCCGCCGCCGCGTCCCAGAGCGGGCCGGCCGCCGGCGCCGCGACGGCGCCGACATGCGAGGGCGCCGCATCGTCATGGAACTCGAAATCTTCACGGAACATCGCCAGCAGATGCTCCTCGAGCCCCATCATCAGCGGGTGCAGCCACGTGTCGAACAGCACGTTCGCGCCCTCGAACCCCATCTGCGGCGAGTGACGCGCGGGGAAATCCTGCACGTGCACGGGCGAGGAGATCACCGCGCAGGGCAGGCCCATGCGCTTGGCGACATGGCGCTCCATCTGCGTGCCGAGCACGAGCTCGGGCTGTAACGCGGCGATCTGCGCCTCGACCGCGAGATAGTCGTCTGTGATCAGTGCCTCGACGTCGTAGAGGGCGGCGGCGGCGCGCAGCTCGCGAGCGAATTCGCGGCTGAAGCTGCCGAGGCCGACGACGCGGAAGCCGAGCTCCTGCGCCGCGACGCGCGCGGCGGCGATCGCGTGCGTGGCGTCGCCGAAGATGAAGACGCGCTTGTCGGTGAGCGCCGTCGCATCGACCGAGCGCGAATACCACGGCAACCGCGAGCCGGCGCCGGAAAGGGCGCGCACCGGATCGACGCCGGCAAGCGTCGCCACCTCCTCGATGAAGTCGCGCGTAGCACCGACGCCGATCGGCACTATCGTCGTCGCCGGCTGATCGAGCGTGCGATCGAGATGGCGCGCGGCGGTCGCGGCGATCTCGGGATAGAGCACGACGTTGAACTCCGCCTCGTGCAGCCGGCCGATATCGGCGACCGTCGCGCCGAGCGGCGCCACCACGTTGATGTCGATGCCGAGCGCGGCAAGCAGCGCCTGGATTTCGGCGAGGTCGTCGCGATGGCGGAAGCCGAGCGCCGTCGGGCCCAGGATGTTGCAGCGCGGCGCGGCGCCGGGCGCACGCGGCGCGCGTTTGGCGGGAGCGAGCGCGCGGACGATGCGGTAGAAGGTTTCCGACGCCCCCCAGTTCTCCTTGCGCTGATAGGCGGGCAGCTCAAGCGGTACCACCGGGACCGGCAGGTCGAGCGCCACCGCGAGGCCGCCCGGATCGTCCTGGATCAGCTCCGCCGTGCACGAGGCGCCGACCAGGATCGCCTCCGGACGGAAGCGCTCATACGCGCCGCGTACGGCGGATTTAAACAGCTCGGCGGTGTCGCCGCCGAGGTCGCGCGCCTGGAACGTCGTGTAGGTTACCGGCGGTCGCTTCGGCAGGCGCTCGATCATGGTGAAGAGCAGGTCGGCGTAGGTGTCGCCCTGCGGCGCGTGCAGCACGTAATGCACGCCCTGCATCGCGGTCGCGATTCGCATCGCCCCAACATGGGGCGGCCCTTCATAGGTCCAGAGCGAGAGCTCCATGTCTCAGACTGCCAGGCGCCGGCGGCGGCGCAGCGGGCGGGCGAAAAGCTCGGCCAGGTCGGCGGCCTGCTCGTAGCCCTGGATCGGCGTGAAGACGAGCTCGATCGACCATTTCGTGCTGGTGCCCTCCGCCTCCAGCGGGTTGGCGAGGCCGAGTCCGCAGACCACGAGGTCGGGCGCTGCGGCGCGGCAGCGGTCGAGCTGATGCTCGACATCCTGCCCCTCACTGATGCGCGTCTCCGCCGGCAGCAGCGCGAGTTCCTCGGCGAGATGCGCGCGGTGCAGATAGGGCGTACCGGCCTCGATCACGCCCATCCCGAGCTCGCGCGCGACGAAGCGGGCGAGCGGGATCTCGAGCTGGCTGTCGGGGAAGAAGAAGATGCGCCGTCCGGCGAGCTCGGCGCGCGCGTGCTCCATGCTGCGCCGGGCGCGCTCGCGCGGCAGCGCGATCACCGATTCGAATCGCCCCTGGCCGACACCATGCGCCATGGCGGCGGCCCGCAGCCAGGCGGTGGTGCCCTCGGCGCCGAGCGGGAAGGGTGCGGCGATGCGCCGCGCGCCGCGGGATTCGAGCGCCGCCGCGGTGGCGGCGAGGAAGGGCTGCGCCAGCAGGAAGTCGGTTTCCGTTCCGACCGGCGGCAGATCGCCCGCGCGGCGCGGCGGCAGGAAATCGGCCTGCGCGATGCCCAGCCCTTCGAGCAGCCGGCGGAACTGGTCCTCGACCAGCTCGGCGAGCGCGCCGACGACCAGCAGGCGTCGCGGGGCGCCGCGCGTCGTGCGCGGCATGATAGGCACCAGCGCGGCAAGGCAGGCATCCTCGCCCTCGGTGAACGTCGTCTCGATGCCGCTGCCGGAATAGTTGAGCACGCGCACGGCGGGCGCATGCTTCGCGTTGAGCCGCTCGGCCGCCCGCGAGAGATCGAGCTTGATGACCTCCGACGGGCAGGAGCCCACGAGAAAGAGCAGGCGGATGTCGGGGCGTCGCGTGAGCAGCTGGCCGACCACGCGGTCGAGTTCCGCATTCGGGTCGGCAAGGCCGGCGAGGTCGCGCTCGCCGATGATCGCGGTGGCGAAACGCGGCTCGGCGAAGATCATCACGCCGGCGGCGGACTGGATGAGATGCGCGCAGGTGCGCGAGCCGACCACGAGGAAGAACGCATCCTGGATCTTGCGGTGCAGCCAGACGATGCCGGTGAGACCGCAGAACACCTCGCGCTGGCCGCGCTCGCGCAGCACGACCGGCTCGGCGCAGCCCGGCGCCGCATCCGAACGAGCCGCCGCGATCGGACCTACGCCGGCCATCACCAGGACCCGAGCGCGCCGGCGGCGGCGGCCACCGTCGTCTCGCGCCGCACCGAACGCAGCTTCAGCACGTATTGCGCGGCGTTGACGAGGTAGCTCGCATAGGCGGCGAGCGCGAGCAGAAGCTGCTGGTGCAGCGTCATGCCGCCAAGCAGGAGAGCCATGAGCCAGGCGGTGTGCAGGGCCAGCACGAGGAGGCTCATCACGTCCTCCCAGAAGAAGGCGGGCGCGAAGAGGTAGCGGCCGAACACGCGCTGCTCCCAGATCGAGCCGGTGACCATGATGCCGTAGAGCACGCAGGTCTTCGCCACGACCGAGGCGGTGGCGAGGCCGACGCCGGAGCCGGTGACCAGCGTGCGCAGCACGAGTGCCAGGCTGATGAGGAACACGGCGAACTGCACCGGGGCGAGCACGCCCTGCACCAACGTCCAGGGTGAGGAGTCGCGCCGGCGCCGCTGCTCGGCGGTGTAGAGCGGCAATCGCCGGCCAATCGGCGCCGGCCGGAACGGCAGTAATTCCGGGATGTCGATGGCGAGCCGCCGCCCGGCCGTCGCGCCCCAGGGGCAGCAATCGACGGAGTCCAGGAGGCGATCCAAAATTTTGGACGTACGCATCGCTTGACAACTCCTCCTCGGGGCGTGTGCGCTGCCATTCGATGCAGCCCACTTCGGCCTCTCTCCCGGCTCGGGTCGCTTCGGATGCGGACCGGGTGAGGTATGGGCCAAAGCCTAGGAGTGGGTCAGGAGGCGTGTCAACCATAATTCACGTCAGTTTAGATTGACAGTTGGCGGCGGTTTGCCGCCTTCTATTCCGGGGGGAATGTCATGTCGGCTGGGGGGAAGACGATCCGATCCGATCAGGCCATGCTGGACCACTATGCAGGCTGCGGCTCGTTCGCGCTGGACGAACGGGCTTCCGGCAATTTCCGGGCGGCGCCGAGCGGCGCCGGCGCGCGTCGTGCGCTGCTGACGGCGGCGATCGAGGCGGAGATCATTCCCCGCCTGCTGCTGCTGGCGCGCAGCGGCCCGCACGCGCGGCTCGATCGGCCACAGCCGGGTGCGGCCGATGTGGCCTGCCTCGTCGAGCTCGTGCTCGCACGGCAGGACGAAACAGCCGCCGACTACGTGCTCGCGGTGCAGGCGCGCGGCGTCGGCCTCGACGAGCTCTATCTCGGCCTGCTCGCGCCGACCGCGCACCGGCTCGGCGAATTGTGGGAGCGCGACCTATGCGACTTCACGCAAGTAACGATGGGCATGTGGCGTCTGCACCAGACGCTGCGCGATTTCGGCCCCGCCTTCATCGGCAATCCGGCGCCGCGGCAGGACGGCGCCATCGTGCTGCTCGTGCCCTTGCCCGGCCAGCAGCACACTTTCGGCCTCGACATGGTGGCGCAATTCTTCCTCCGCGCCGGCTGGACGGTGCTGAGTCCGCGGCTCGGTTCCCATGCCGAGCTCGCCACGACGATGCGCGGCGATGCCGTGGCCGTGGTGGGCTTCTCGGTGGGGAGCACCGGGCAGCGCGATGCCGTGGCGGCGGCGATCCGCACGGTGCGGGACGCGGTGCGGCGCCGGCCGGTCGGCGTCATGGTGGGCGGCCCCGCCTTCGTGCGGGACCCCCATCTCGCGGTGCTGGTCGGCGCGGACGCCACCGCGCCCGATGCGCCGCAGGCGGTGCTGCGGGCGGAAGCCCTGCTCATGCACCTTGCCGGCTCGCGGGCACGCCGCGGCGCGTCCGGATAGCCATGTTCCCCCCAGCGGCGCGAAACCGAGATACGTCCGCATGTCGCGCCCGCGCGCGACGGGGGCGCAGCTGGGCGGGGTCGCCGTGAGGCCCTTCGTCTCGCCCCGGACCTCGCTCGGCGATCTCGATGCGGACTCGGCGGCGGTGCTGATCGCGGCCTCCTCCGACATCGCGCTGATCCTCGACGGGACGGGCCGGATCCGCGATCTCTCCGTGCATGCCGAGGAACTCGCGCAGGACCTGCCGACCAGCGGCGAATGGGTCGGTCGCGCGTTCGGCGTGACGGTCGCGGAAGACAGCGTGCCCAAGGTCGTGGCGCTGCTCCGCGATGCGGCGGGCAGCGCCGAGCCGAAATGGCGCCACGTCAACCATCTCGGCGCGGAAGACCGCTCGGTGCCGGTGCTCTACTGCGCCGTGCAGATCAACGACGAGGGACGCGTGGTGGCGTTCGGCCGCGACCTGCGTCTGCTCTCCGAATTGCAGCAGCGGCTGATGAGCGCGCAGCAATCGCTTGAGCGCGACTATTCCCGGCTGCGCGAGGTCGAGACCCGCTACCGGCTGCTGTTCCATACCTCGCCCGAGGCGGTGCTGGTGCTCGATCTGCCGCGCCGGCGCGTGGTGGAGGCCAATCCCGCCGCCACCCGCCTGCTCGGGCAGACCGCCGAGCAGATCGTCGGCCAGCCGGTCACTTCGCTGTTCGATGCGGAGAGCGTGCTCGCGGTGCAGGACCGGTTGGGCGCGCTGCGGGCCGGCGCCGGCGCCGACGAGCCGGTGCGCGCGCAGCTCGCCGACCCGCCGATCGAGGTGCTCGTCTCGGCCTCCCTGTTCCGGCAGGAGAATGCGACGCTGTTCCTCGTGCGGCTGGCGCCGGCGCGGGCGGCGGCACCCAGCGGCATCGCCGATGCCAAGGCCAAGCTGCTCAAGGTGGTCGAGCAGGCGCCGGACGGCTTCGTCGTGACGGACGAGAGCGGCGTCATCCTCACCGCCAACGCCGCCTTCCTCGAGATGGCCCAGCTCGTCTCGGAGGAGCAGCTGCGCGGCGCCCGGCTCGATGCCTGGATCGGGCGCTCCGGTGTCGAGCTCGAGGTGCTGATCGCGCATCTGCGCCAGCGCGATTCGGTGCGCTTCTTCGCCACCACGCTGCGCGGCGAGAGGGGGATCAGCACCGATGTGGAGATCTCCGCCGTGGCGGTGAAGAATGGCGGCCAGCCCTGCCTCGGCTTCGCCATCCGCAATGTCGGTCCGCGCCTCGCGGTGCAGCCGCGCGCCGCGCGGGAATTGCCGCGCTCGGTGGAGCAGCTCACGGCGCTGATCGGCCGCATCTCGCTCAAGGACCTGGTGCGCGAGGCGACCGATGTGATCGAGCGGCTCTGCATCGAGGCGGCGCTCGAGCTGACGCGCGACAACCGCGCCTCCGCCGCCGAGCTGCTCGGCCTGAGCCGCCAGAGCTTCTACGTCAAGCTGCGCCGCTACGGATTGGGGGATCTCGCCGCCTATGGCCCGAACTGACGCCCTCGCCGTGCCGTCGGCCGCGCGCCGGGGAATGCCGGCGGCGCTGGAGCTGCTCAAGCCGGTCACCTGGTTCGCGCCGATGTGGGCCTTCGGCTGCGGCGTGGTGTCGGCCGGCGTGCCGGTCGGCGGCCGCTGGGCGCTGGTCGCCGGCGGGTTCGCGCTGTCGGGGCCGCTCGTCTGCGGCACCAGCCAGGCGGTGAATGACTGGTTCGACCGTCACGTGGACGCAATAAACGAGCCGGACCGGCCGATCCCCTCCGGCCGCATCCCGGGCCGGACCGGGCTCGCCATCGCGCTCGGCGCCACGGCGCTCTCGCTCGCCGTGGCGTTCCTGCTCGGCCGCTGGGCGTTCGGCGCGGCGATCGTCGGGCTCGCGCTCGCGTGGGCCTACAGCGCGCCGCCGCTCCGGCTGAAGCGGAACGGGTGGTGGGGCAACGCGGCCTGTGGCGCCTGCTACGAGGGCCTGCCCTGGTTCACCGGTGCCGCGATCATCGGCGGCGCGCTGCCCGATCTGCGCATCGTGGCGGCCGCCGCGCTCTACAGCCTCGGCGCACACGGCATCATGACGCTCAACGATTTCAAATCCGTCGAGGGCGACCGGCGCAGCGCCATCCGCTCGCTGCCGGTGCTGCTCGGCGTCGCCCGGGCGGCGCTGCTCGCCTGCGTGGTAATGGCGATGGCGCAGGTCGCGGTGCTGCTGCTGCTGCTCGCCTGGGGACGCATGGGATACGCGGCCGCGATCACGCCGCTGGTCGCGGCGCAGCTTATGCTGATGCGCCGCCTGCTGCGCGATCCGCGCGGCCAGGCGCCCTGGTACAACGCCACCGGCACGAGCCTCTACGTCGCCGGCATGCTGATCGCCGCCTTCGCGCTGCGCGGCGCAGCATGAGCACGCCCAATCCGGCCGGAGGGAACGGCATGAACCAAGCATTGGAAACACCAACCGAGACCTTCGACGTCGTCGTGGTGGGCGGCGGCCCCGCCGGGGCGACCGTGGCGACGAAGCTCGCCTCGGCCGGGCGCTCGGTGCTGCTGCTCGATCGCGGCGGGAGGATCAAGCCGTGCGGCGGCGCCATCCCGCCGCGGCTCATCCGCGATTTCGCCATTCCCGACGCGCTCCTGGTCGCGCGCATCCGTGCGGCCCGGATGGTGGCGCCGTCGAACCGAGCGGTGGACATGCCGATCGAGAACGGCTTCGTCGGCATGATCGATCGCGACACGTTCGACGAGTGGCTGCGCGAGCGGGCGGCGGCCGCCGGCGCGGTGCGGCGCAAGGGCAGCTTCACCCGCCTCGAGCGCGACGCCCAGGGCGGTGCGGTCGTCTGCTACGGCGATGCGGGGCCGATGCTCGGCCGCGTGCGGGCGCGCCTCGTGATCGGCGCTGACGGTGCGCGCTCCGCGGTCGCGCGGCAATGCATCCCCGGGGCTGACAAGCTGCGCTGCGTCTTCGCCTACCACGAGATCGTGCGCTCGCCCGAAGCCGCCGGCGGCTTCGACGGCGCGCGCTGCGACGTGTGGTATCAGGGCCGCGTCTCACCGGATTTTTACGGCTGGGTGTTCCCGCACGGCGCCACCACCAGCGTGGGCGCGGGCTCGGCGCGCAAAGGTTTCTCGCTGCGCCGGTCGGTGGCGGACCTGCGCGGCGCAACCGGGCTCGCGCACGCCGAGACCGTGCGCCGCGAGGGCGCCCCGCTGCCGCTCCGGCCGCTGCGACGCTGGGATAACGGGCGCGACGTGCTGCTCGCCGGCGACGCGGCGGGCGTTGTCGCGCCCGCCTCCGGCGAAGGCATCTACTACGCGATGATGAGCGGCGATCTCGCCGCCGAAGCGGCCGCGGCGTTCTGCGCAACCGGCGACGCGCGCGCCCTGCGCACGGCGCGACGGCGCTTCATGCGCGCCCATGGCAGGGTATTCCTCATCCTCGGCATCATGCAGCGCTTCTGGTACGCGAGCGACCGCCGGCGCGAGCGCTTCGTCAGCATCTGCCGCGACGCCGACGTTCAGCGCCTCACCTGGGAGGCCTATATGAACAAGGTTTTGGTGCGGAGGAAACCGGTGGCGCATATCCGGATCTTCTTCAAGGATCTCGCGCATCTGTTCGGGCTCGCTTCGGCATGAGCGCGGCGGCGGCGGCGGTCGCGAAGCGCGACGCACGCCCCAGGGTCGCGCCGCATGCGCGGGGCCTGCCGCTACGGATCGGCACGCGCGGCTCGCCGCTCGCGCTTGTGCAGACGCGCGAGTTCCTCGCCATGCTTACCCGCTTCTGCCCGGTGCTGCGCGGCATGGACGTCTTTCAGGAGCATGCGATCCGCACCACCGGGGATGCCAGCCAGGCGAGCGGCATCCGGCTCGCGGCGCTCGGCGGGAAGGGGCTGTTCGCCAAGGAGATCCACGAGGCGCTGATGGCGGGCACGATCGATTTCGCCGTGCACAGCCTCAAAGATCTGGAGACTGCGCTGCCTGCGGGCGTCGCGCTCGCCTGCACGCTGCCGCGCGAGGATGCGCGCGACGCGCTGATCCTCGGCCCGGATTGCGCGGATGGGGACGCGTTGGGCGATCCGTTCGCGGCGATGCCGCGCGGCGCCGTCGTGGGATCGAGCTCGGTGCGCCGGCAGGCGCAGCTTCTGCACATGCGGCCGGATCTCCGCGTCGCGACGATCCGCGGGAACGTGCATACGCGGCTCGACAAGGTCCGGCATGGGGAGTTCGCGGCCTCCCTGCTGGCGATGGCGGGGCTGCGACGGCTCGGGCTTGCGGATGAGGCGGCGTGCGCGCTCGATCCGTCGATCATGGTGCCCGCCGCCTGCCAGGGGATCGTTGGCGTCACCGTGCGGGAGACGGATGCCGCGCTGCGGGAGCTGCTGACGGCGATCGAGGACCCGGGGGCGCGGGTCGTCGCGACGGCAGAGCGGGCGCTGCTGGCGGCGCTGGATGGTTCCTGCACCACGCCAATCGGCGGCCATGCCCGGCTACGGGCGGATGACTGCCTAGCGCTCACCGGGCTCGTTGCGCGGGCGGACGGGTCGTTCCTGCTGCGGCGCTCCCTTTCAGGCCCGCGATCGGAGGCGGAGGCGCTCGGCGCCGAGCTCGGGCGAAGTCTGCGGCGGGACAGTCCGGAGGATCTCTTCTGCTGATCCGCGCGCGCCCGGCGGCTTGTCGCCCCGCCCGGCTGGGGCCACATGCAACGCGACGGTGCGAGGGTTTGGGCAGCCATGATCATGACCATCATCGTGGCGGCGGCGGCGGCGATTGCGGTGGCCGTCATCGGCGGCTTGGTAACGGAGGTGGGGGCTTGGTACCACGCCCTGCGCAAGCCGCGCTGGCAGCCGCCGGACTGGCTGTTCGGGCCGGCCTGGACCGTGATCCTGGCGCTTGCCGCCTGGGCTGGTGTACTCGCTTGGGAGGGCGCGCACGACGAGGCGGCGCGGGCGCGGGTCATCGTACTGTTCGGGATCAACGCGGCGTTGCACGTGATCTGGAGCCCGCTCTTCTTCAAGCTCCGCCGGCCGGACTGGGCGCTGGCGGAGGTGCCGCTGCTATGGCTGTCGATTCTCGCACTGATGATCGGGCTCGGACCGCTGGCGCCAGCGCTTCCATGGCTGCTCGCGCCCTATCTGCTGTGGGTGACGTTCGCAGCGCGGCTCAATCTCGAGATTGTGCGGCTGAATGCTCCATTCGGCACGGCGGCGAAGCAGCGGGCGGCGAGGTCATAGCGGCTGCCCTCGATAGGGCAGCCAAGTCGCGCAGCCTTTTGCCTTGGTCTGACCACACCTCTGGCTTCGTCCGGTTAGACGATAATGAAGTCCCGCGCCGCGCGAGGGGAAAATGAAGGGATCGCGTTTTACCAAGGAGCAGATCATTGGGGTCATGCGCGAGCAGGAAGCAGCGCGGTGCTGGCCTGGCCGGGGGACCGAAATTTTGGCGCGCCCGGCAAGTGACGGATGTCACCTGGACGGAGCCGTCGCGCGATTCGAACCGGGCCCGTGTGAGGGTATGGTTCGCGGTGTGGACAGGAGCATTATTTTTGGGTTGCGGCTGGGGGGCGGGGGTGGACTTCACCGTTTCGCCAATCCTGGCCGTTTTCTGCGGATTGCGGGGCGGGCGCAGCCGTTTTTGACGGTGCCTGGCGTGGTGCTGACGGTGGCGGGCCTGGTCTGGGGTCTGGTGTTCGCGCCGGCTGACTGGCAGCAGGGCGATGCGGTGCGGATCATGTATGTGCACGTCCCGGCGGCGTGGCTGGCCTCGGCGGGCTATGCCGGCCTTGCCTTTTGCTCGCTTGTCTCGATCGTCTGGCGCCATCCGCTCGCTGATCTCGCCGCGGTGGAGATCGGGCCGGTGGGCGCGGCCTTCACCGGCCTGTGCCTTGCCAGCGGCAGCCTTTGGGGCAAGCCGATGTGGGGCGCCTGGTGGGTGTGGGATGCGCGGCTCACCTCCGTGCTGGTGCTGTTCTTCCTCTATCTCGGGCATATCGCGCTGGTCCGCGCCTTTGACGAGCCGGCGCGCGGCTATCGCGCCGGCGCGATCCTGGCGCTGGTCGGCGCGGTTGATCTGCCGATCATCAAGTTCAGCGTCGACTGGTGGAACACGCTGCACCAGCCGGACAGCATCACCCTGACCGGCGCGCCGACCATGTATGCGACGATGCTGTGGCCGCTGCTGGTCTCGGCGCTCGGCTTCACCCTGCTGTTCGCGGCGATCGTGGTGGCGCGGCTGCGCGCTTCGGTGATGGAGCGGCGGGTGCGCGGCCTGCTGATGGCGCGGGCGGGAGAGGTGGCGTGACCCATCTGCCGTTCATCGCCGGGGCCTATGCGCTGGCCGTCATCGTGCCTTGCTGGCTCGGCGTGGGCGCGATGCTCCGCCTCGGCCGCGCGCGCCGGCGCCTCGCGGCGCTCGATCCCCGTGCCGGCCTCGATTCCCGTGCCGGCCTCGATTCCCGCGCCGGGTTGCGGCCTGCGCGATGACGCGCAAGCGCCGCCGCCTCTGGATCGTCGTCGCCTGCGGCATGGGGCTGGGCAGCGCGACCGCGCTTGCCCTCACCGCCTTTGGCAGCGACATGGTGTTCTTCGTGGGACCGTCCGATCTCGCCGCCAAGGCGGCGCCGGGCCGGGCGCTCCGGCTCGGCGGCCTGGTGCAGGCCGGCAGCGTCGAGCATCTGGACGAGAACGGCCACCCGGTCGCCCGCTTCCGCGTCACCGACGGCAGGACCGCCGTGGATGTCAGCTACGCCGGGATGCTGCCCGACCTGTTCCGCGAGGGGCAGGGCATCGTGGCGCTCGGCACGCTGCAGGCGGACGGCACGTTCCGCGCCTCGGAGGTGCTGGCGAAGCATGACGAGACCTACATGCCGAAGGACGTCGCGGACGCGCTGAAGCGGAGCGGGCACTGGAACCCGAGCGCCGGGCCGCCGCCGCCGGCCGCCACCTGGGACGGGTTGGCGAAGGCGTCGCCGGCCGCCCTCCTGGCGAAAGACAGCCGCGGATGACGCGCGAGCGATGATCCCGGAACTCGGCCATTTCGCGCTCGCGCTGGCCTGCATGCTGGCGGCGGCGCAGGCGGTGGTGCCGCTCTACGGCGCGCAGCGGCGCGATTCGCGGCTGATGGCGGCGGCGCCCGGGCTCGCGCTCGGCCAGCTTCTCGCCCTCGGCACCGCCTTTCTCTGCCTGATGTGGAGCGGCGTCACCGACGATTACTCGGTGCTGAACGTCGCGCAGAACAGCAACAGCATGGAGCCGCTGATCTATCGGATCACCGGCACCTGGGGAAACCACGAGGGATCGATCCTGCTCTGGGGGCTGATTCTCGCCCTCTGCGGCGGGGCGGTGGCGGCGTTCGGACGCGGCCTGCCCTCGGCGCTGCGGGCGCGGGTGATCGGCGTGCTCGGCTTCGTCTCGGCCGGCTTCCTGCTGTTCGCGCTCACCGCCTCCAACCCGTTCCTGCGGGTCTGGCCGCCACCGGTGGACGGGCAGAACATCAACCCGCTGCTGCAGGATCCCGGGCTCGCCATGCACCCGCCGATCCTCTACGCGGGCTATGTCGGCTTCGCGGTGCCGTTCGCCTTTGCCGTCGCGGCGCTGATCGAGGGGCGGGTGGACGCCTCCTGGGGGCGCTGGGTGCGGCCCTGGACGCTGCTTTCCTGGTGCTTCCTCACCTGCGGCATCGCGCTGGGGTCGTGGTGGGCCTATTACGAGCTCGGCTGGGGCGGGTTCTGGTTCTGGGATCCAGTGGAGAACGCCTCGCTGATGCCCTGGCTCACCGGCACCGCCCTGCTGCACTCGGCGCTCGTGGTCGAGAAGCGCGAGGCGATGAAGGTGTGGACGGTGCTGCTGGCGATCGGCACCTTCTCGCTGTCGCTGACCGGCACCTTCCTGGTGCGCTCCGGCATCCTCGATTCGGTGCACGCCTTCGCCAACGACCCGGCGCGCGGCAGCTTCATCCTCGTGCTGCTGGCGATCGTGATCGGCGCCTCGCTGCTGCTCTTCGCGATCCGCGCGCCCCGCCTCGTCTCCGGTGGGCTGTTCGCGCCGATCTCGCGGGAGGGCGCGCTCGTGCTGAACAACATCCTGCTCTGCTCGATCTGCGCGGTGGTGATCACCGGCACGATGTATCCGCTGCTGGCCGATCTGGTCGGGCGCAAGATCAGCGTCGGCGCGCCGTTCTTCAACGCGACGGCGCTGCCGCTGGCGGTGCCGGTCTTCGCCGCGATGGTGGTGGGGCCGGTGCTGTCCTGGAAGCGCGCGGCGCTGGGACAGGCGCTGATGCGGCTCTGGTGGGCGTTGCTGATCGCGGCGGTGGTCGGCATCGGCGCCGCACTCGGCACCAAGGCGATCCCCGCGGTGTTCTTCGGCCTCGCCGCCTGGCTCGCCTTTGGCAGCTTCGCGCCCATCGTCGAGCGTGTGCGCCTGTTCCGCGTCCCGCCCGGCGACAGCCTGGCCCGGCTCGGTGGCCTGCCGCTCTCCGCCTGGGGGGCCTGCATCGCCCATGCCGGCATGGCGCTCACCGTCGCCGGCATCGCGGGGATGTCGCTGGCCAGGCAGGAGGTGGTGCTGATCCGGCCCGGCCAGACGATCACCTTCGCCGGCTATGACTGGACGCTGCTCTCGCTCAGCGACGCGCCCGGCCCGAATTTCTCGGCCCGCGTGGCGAACATCCAGATCGGGCAGCACGGACAGGTGCTGGCCACGCTGCACCCGTCGCGGCGCAGCTTCCCGGTGGCGCAGACCACGACGACGGACACCGCGATCCGCACCAACGGGTTCCGCGACATCTACGCCGTGCTCGGCGACGAGCGGGACGGGGCCGCGGTGATGCGCCTGCACGACAACACGCTCGCCCCCTGGATCTGGCTCGGCGCGCTGGTCATGGCGGCCGGCGGCGGCCTCTCGCTCGCCGACCGGCGGCTCCGCGTCGGCGCCCCCGCGCGGCGCGCCGCCACCGTTCCGGCCTGACCGATGGCTGGGCTGACGCTCGATCGCCGCGCGCTGCTCGCCCTGCCGCTCGCCGCCGCCGCGGTGGCTGGCGGCGGGTTCTGGCTCGCGCTCGACCGCATGGAAGCCGGCACCTTCGATCCGCGCGGCATTCCGAGCCAGCTCGTCGGCCGGAAGCTGCCGGACTTCACCCTGCCAGCCCAGGCGCCCGCCGCGCAGGGCTTCTCGAGCGCGGAGGTCGCCGCCGCCGGCCGCCCGGTGCTGGTCAATTTCTTCGCCTCCTGGTGCGTGCCCTGCGAGATCGAGCATCCGGAGCTGATGACGCTGCACGCCCGCGGCGTGCCGCTCTGGGGCATCGCCTACAAAGACACGGCCGATGCCGCCGCGGGGCTGCTCGCCCGCAACGGCGATCCCTATCAGCGCCTCGCCCGCGACGCCGCCGGCCGGGTGGCGATCGATTTCGGCGTCTATGGCGTGCCGGAGACGTATTTCGTGGACCGCACCGGCATCGTGCGCTGGCGCTGGGCCGGCCCGCTCACCGCCGACATCGTGAGCGCGCAGCTCGACCCGCTGTTGCGGAAATACGGGTGATCCACCGGCTGCTCCTGCTTCGCGTTCTCCATACGCGCGTTCTCCATACGCGCGTTCTCTGGGCACGCGTTCTCTGGGCACGCGTTCTCTGGGCACGCGTTCTCTGGGCACGCGTTCTCTGGGCACGCGTTCTCTGGACACGCGTTCTCTGGACACGCGTTCTCTGGACCTGCCTTCTGCTGGCCGCGCTGGCGCTGCCCGCGCGCGCGATCTCCGACCCCGCGGAGATGCTGCCCGACCACGCGCAGGAGCTGCGCGCCGAGGCGATCGGGCAGCAGCTCCGCTGCCTGGTCTGCCAGAACGAGAGCATCGAGGATTCCGGGGCCGATCTCGCGCGCGACCTCCGCCACATCGTCCGCCAGCAGGTGTCGGCCGGGCACAGCAATCGCGAGATCATCGCCTGGATGGTCGCGCGCTACGGCAATTTCGTCCGGCTGCGGCCGCCTTTCGAGCCGTTCACCCTGCTGCTCTGGATGTCGCCCGCGCTCGCCTTGCTCGCCGGCTTCGGCGCGGCGCTGCTCGGCCGCCGCCGCGCCGCCGCCCCGCCCCCGCCGCTCACCGCGGCCGAGCGGTCGCGGCTGGCGGATCTCACGTGAAACGCGCGCGCACCCCCCGCCAGGCTCGCGGAGCTCATGGGCCATGATCTGGCTCGCGCTCGCGCTGCTCGCCATCGTCGCGATGGCGCCGCTCGCGCTCACCCTGCGCCGTGGCCGCATGCTGCGCGGGCGGCGCGATGCCGACCTCGCCCTGCATCGCGCCCAGCTCGCGGAGCTCGACCGCGACCTCGCGGAAGAGCGGATCGGCATCCCCGAGCACAAAGAGGCGCGGCTCGAGGTGCAGCGCCGCCTGCTCGCCGCCGCCGCCGCCGCCGAGACCGCTCCCGCCGCCACGACGGGACGCGGCGCGATGGTCGCGATCCTCCTGCTCATCCCACTCGGCGCGCTCGCCCTCTACATGGTCGGCGGCTCCCCCAACCTGCCCGCCGCGCCGCTCGCCGAGCGCATCGCCCGCGCCGACGCCCAGCAAAAGCAGGAGGCCACGATGATGGCCGAGCTCCACAGCAAGCTCGCTTCCCTCGATCCCCATTCCCCGCAGGCGCATCAGGGCTACATCCTGCTCGGCAACGTCGAGATCAGCCGCGGCAATTTCGCCGCCGCCGCGACCGCCTGGCGAACCGCGCTCGAGACCGGCTTCGACCCGCTGATCGCGGCCGAGGCAGCCGAAGCGGAAACCCAGGCAGAGGGCCAGGTAAGCCCCGCAAGCGCCAACCTGTTCCGCCGCGCACTCGCCGCAGCCCCACAAAACGCACCCTGGCGCCCAATCATCGAGCAGCGACTCGAACAGGCCGGGAAGAAGTAGCGCGCTTCGCGTCGCGCGCTTGCCGGCCCCCGCGCCCCCAGCCATCGTTGGGGACGGCTATGGAACGGAGCGGCGATGCATCGCATGACGACGGCCGAGGCGGTGCTGGAGATGCTGCTCCGGCACGGCATCGACACGATGTACGGCGTTCCCGGCGTCCATAACGACCCGTTCTTCGACGCGATCCACCGTTCCGACGGCCGCATGCGGATGCTGCACGCGCGGCACGAACAGACCGCGGCCTATATGGCGCTCGGCGCGGCGCTGGCGACTGGCCGGCCGCAGGCCTTCGTCGTCGTGCCCGGCCCCGGGCTGCTGAACGCCGCCGCCGCCCTGCTCACCGCCTATGGCATGGGCGCGCCGGTGATCGCGATCGTCGGCCAGATCCCGTCTTTCGCGATCGATCGCGGACACGGGCACCTGCACGAGATCCCCGACCAGCTCGGCCTGCTCGCCCACCTCACCAAGCACGCCGCGCGGATCAGCGGCCCGCACGAAGCGCCGGAAGCGGTGGCGCTCGCCATCCATGCGGCGACATCCGGCCGCACGCAGCCGGTCGCGCTGGAAGTGCCGATCGACATCTGGGGCCGCAGCGGCCCGGTCGTGCTGCGCGACCCACTGCCCCGCAGCGCCCCGCCGCTGGACCAGGCCGCAATCGCCGCGGCGGCCGACATCCTCGCCGCCTCTCGCAAGCCGCTGATCGTGGCTGGCGGCGGCGCGCAGGATGCCGGGCCGGAACTGCAACGCATCGCGGAATTGCTGGAAGCGCCGGTCGTCTCCTACCGCCGCGGCCGCGGCGCCATCCCCACCACCCACCGCCTCGCCGTGCCCTACCCGGTCGGCCACCGGCTCTGGCGCGACACCGATGCCGTGCTCGCAATCGGCACCCGGCTCTACGCGCAGCAGAGCGTCTGGGGAGTCGACTCGGCGATGAAGATCATCCGGCTCGATATCGACCCCGCCGAGCACGAGCGCTACCGCCACCCGGATATCGCGCTGACCGCCGACGCCGCCCCGGCGCTCGCCGCCCTCGCGACCCGGCTCGAACGCCATGGACCACGCCCCTCCCGCGAGGCGGAGCTCGCGCCCCACCGCGCCTGGTTCGAGCAGCGCATGGCACGGCTCGAACCGCAGAGCGGGCTCCTGCAGGCGATGCGCGCGGCGTTGCCGGAAGACGGCATCCTGGTCGACGAGGTGACGCAAATGGGCTTCGCCGCCCGCCTCGCCTTTCCGCTGACGCGTCCGCGCAGCTTCGTCTCCGGCTACCAGGACAATCTCGGCTACGGATTCGGCACCGCCCTCGGGGTCAAGGCCGCCTGCCCCCACCGCGCCGTGCTGTCGATCGCCGGCGATGGCGGCTTCGCCTATCAGGGCATGGAACTCGCCACCGCCATGCGCCACAACATCGCGCTCGTCACCATCGTGTTCGACGACGGCGCGTTCGGCAACGTCCGCCGCATCCAGGCGGAGCACTACGGCAACCGCCTGATCGCCAGCGACCTGCACAACCCCGATTTTGTCCGCTTCGCCGAAAGCTTCGGCGCCCTCGCCCTCCCCGCCCGCACACCCGACGAGCTCGAAACCGCCCTCCGCACCGCCTTCGCCGCCAACACCCCCGCCCTCGTCCACGTCAAAATGCCGGACGTCCCAAGCGCCTGGGACATGATCCTGATGCCCCGCCTGCGCGGCTTCGAAGAAGCCTGGCGCCCTGCGTTGCCGTGAGGGATTCAAGGCCAGGGGCTCTGCCCCTGGACCCCGCTAAGGGCTGAGCCCTTAGAACCCGACTATGGCGATTGGGAAAGCGGTGGACGACGAGGTGTTTCGACCACCGTGTTGCCCACCGCTTTCCCAATCGCTGTAATGGATTCCAAAGGCTCGGCCTTTGGCGGGGGTCCAGGGGGCAGAGCCCCCTGGCCTTAAACCCCCAGGACCAACCGCAGGTGGTCGAGGATGGCTTCAGGCCGCACGGCTGGGCTGGTGAGGGCGACGTAGCCGTCGGGGCGGATCAGGTAATGGTGGTCTGTGGTGTAGAGGTTGTCGATTTCGACCTGTTCGGCGCTGGCGATGCGGGCGAGGTCCGGGGGCAGGTCGATGCGCGCGGTGTTGGCCGAGATCACCGCGAAGCGGCCGGCGCGCAGGATTTCGTGCAGGCGGGAGAAGCCGTCTCTCGGCCAGGGCAGGTGTATGTCGGGGGCGCGGTAGCCGTTGGCGGGGTGCGGCGCGAGAAGGGAGGCGGGCGCGGTCAGGCCGCCTTCCGCGTAATGCAGGTCGAGTTCCGCGAGCTGGTCGACGAGGCGCTGGCGAAGTGTGGGGATGCGGCTGGCGACGCTCGCCACGGCGTTGCGGATGCCTTGCAGGACGGGGTTTCGCGTCACCGCGACATGGGTGAGCTGGGAGGCGTTCCGGAGGACCTGGTCGCCGATCGCGCTCCGTTCGGGGGAGTAGCTGTCGAGCAGCGTGGGGCGGGCGCTCCCTTTGCAGACGAACGCCAGTTTCCAGGCGAGGTTGAATGCGTCCTGCATGCCGGTGTTCATGCCCTGGCCGCCGGCCGGGCTATGCACGTGGGCGGCGTCGCCGGCGAGGAACACGCGCCGGCGCGAATACTCCGCCACCTTGCGTTCGTTGATGCGGAACCGGCTGAGCCAGACCGGGTCGCGGGCGGTGAGCGCGGCGGGGCCGCGCGTGTCGAGCAGCGACTGGATGTCGGCAAGGGTCGGTGTCTCGCCGATCTTGGTCTCGCCGATGTCGGCGACCACCCGCCAACGGCCGCCGATGATCGGAAACATCGCGAGGAGCCCCGCCTCCTCCCAGCAGATCAGCAGCTCGCTGTCGGGCAGCGCGCCATCGAGATGCAGATCGGCGAGCACCCATTCGGAGGGTTCGGTGCTGCCGGCGAACGGCACGCCGAGCGTGTGGCGCACCGTGCTGTGTGCGCCGTCGCAGCCGACGAGATAGTCGAACCGCGCCCGCTCCTCGTTTCCATTCTCGTCCGCCAGCACCGCGTCCACGCCGGCTGCGTCATCGGTGAATGCGCGCAGGCTCACCCGGCGCTCGATGGCGACGCCGTGCCGCGCGAGCTCGGCCTCCAGCAGGCGCTCGGTCTCGTTCTGCGGGAGCAGGAGCGCGAAATCGAACCGGCTCTGCGCGGTGGCGAAGGCGAGGCGCGCCAGCTCGCTGCGGTGCGCCATGATGCGCAGGCCGGTGCCGGCCATCCCGGCCTCGAGGAACTCCTGCACGCAGCCCTGGATGTCGAGCAGCTCGAGCGTGCGCGGCCAGATGACCAGCGCCTTGGACGTGTCGCTGCGCGCGGGCGCCGGATCGACTATGCGGACCGCCACGCCGAGCCGGGCGAGCGAGGCCGCCATCGTCAGTCCCACCGGGCCGGCGCCGGCCACCAGAATCTGTGCGTCCATAAGGAAAGATCATCGCACGGCCCGCAGGGTCCTCCAACATCTTGCCCTTGACCGCGGCGGAGCCGGAGGGGAACAAATGAACGAAAGAAAGCCAGGAAACGTCAGATGCCTCATCCAATATCCCGCCGTGCGCTCGGGCGCGGCGCGCTCGCCGCGTCGGCGGCGCTTGCCACGCCCGCGATCGCCGGCCGCCGCGCGTCGGCCGACGAGCCGCTGCGGCTCCGGTGCTCGCTCGACACCGCGCCCTCGCATGGCCGCAACGTGTCGATCACCGACTACCTGCAGAAGGTGGAGCAAGCGACCGGCGGCCGCATCAAGGGGCAGGTCTTCTCGAGCGGCCAGCTCTATCCCGACCTCGAAGTCGGCAAGGCGCTGATCCAGGGCCAGGTCGAGATGGCGGCGCCGGGCAGCTGGACGATCACCGGCATCGTGCCGGATGCGGATGTGTTCCAGCTTCCGGTGCTGTACGGCCGCTCGCTCGACAACGTGCATGCGATGATCGACGGCGATGTCGGCGCCAAGGTGAATGACGACATCCGCCAGAAGCTGCGCTCGCAGGTGATCGGCCCCTGGCTCGATCTCGGATTCCAGAACTGGTACAGCAGCAGCCGGCCGCTGAATTCGCTCGCCGATCTGAAGGGCATGAAAATCCGCAATTCGGGCGGCGCCGGCCAGGCCTGGCGCGCGCGTTTCGTGGGCGCGATCCCGAACACCACCGCCTGGCCGAACGTGCCGCTCGCGCTCAGCCAGGGCACGTTCGACGGCCTGGTCTCCACCAACGAAAGCCTGGCGAGCGCCCAGCTCTGGGAAGCGGGCGTGAAATACGCGCTCGAGGATCACCAGTTCGTCGGCGAATACATCCCGATGGTGAACCTCGCCTTCTGGGGCAAGCTGACGCCGGCAGACCAGAAATCGATGACGGATCTCTGGGCGCAGAACATTGCCGGCTATCGCGCGAACATGGCGACGGCGCAGACCCGCGCGCGGCAGACGCTGGAAGCGCACGGGGTGAAGTTCGCCGATCCGACGGCGCAGCAATCCGATGCCGAGCGCACCCGCATGATGGCGGAGCAGGACCAGGTGGCGAAGCAGATCAAGCTCTCGCCCGAGATCGTCAAGCTCGCCACGGCCGATGCCGCCCGCTTCACCTGAGACGTCGCGCAAGCGCGTCGCGGCGCTTCCGTTGATCTGGGACAGGTTCGAGCAGGTCGTCGTCGGCCTGCTCGGCCTGTGTGCGCTGCTGATCGGCGTGTGGCAGGTGGTCGGGCGGTATTTCGCGCCGGCGCATGCCATCTCCTACGCCGAGGAGGTGATCGTCTACCTCGTCGTCTGGGCGATCATGATCGTCTCCAGCCAGCTCGTGCGGACGGACGGGCATGTGCGCCCCGATCTCGTGCTGCGGCTGATGCCGCCGGGCGCGCAGCGCTGGGTCGAGATGTTCAACTGCCTCGTCGCGATCGTGTTCTCCGCCGGGCTCGCCTGGTATGGCTGGACGATCGCCGCGACGTCCTGGTCGATCAGCGAGCTGAGCTCGAGCGATCTGCAGTTTCCGATGTGGATCTACTACGCGGCGCTCCCCACGGGAGGCGTGCTGATGCTGGTGCGCTACGTGATGCGGCTCGTGCGTTTCGCCGCTTTCTACGACCCGGCGACGATGTCGGTCGGGCATCTCATTCCTGACACCGAACGCCCGGCCGACATGCCGATAACGGAGTGATCGCCGCCGATGTCGGCGATCCTGTTCTTCGTGCTGTTCTTCGGCCTGCTCGCGGCCGGGATGCCGGTCTTCCTCGTGCTCGGCGCCTGCGCGTCGGTGCTCTATCTCGCGAGCGGCGAGCCGCTGGTCGGCATGTTCCAGGTCATCATCGACCAGCTGAACTCGCAGCCCCTGATGGCGCTGCCGCTCTTCGTCATGGCGGCCGCCTTCATGCGGTTCGGCGGGGTCGCCCGCGCGCTCGTCGATCTCGCGACCGCATGGATCGGCGGCGTGCGCGGCTCGCTCGGCCTCGTCACCGTGGTCTCGTGCACGCTCTTCGCGGCAATTTGCGGATCGAGCGTCGCGACCGCGCTCGCGATGGGCACGATCCTGCTGCCGGCGATGATCGAGCGGGGCTATCCGCGCTCCTTCGCGCTCGGCGTGGTGGGCGCGTCGGGCACCATCGGCATCGTCATTCCGCCAAGCCTCGCGCTCATTCTCTACGGCATCGTCGCCGAGCAATCGGTGCCGCGGCTGTTCCTCGCCGGCGTGCTGCCCGGGCTGCTGCAGGCGGCGGCGTTCTTCCTCTGGGTGCTGTGGTATGCGCGCCGGCACGATTTCCCGCGCGAGCCGGCGATGCCGATGGCGGAGCGCCTGCGCATCACGCTGCGCGGACTGCCGGCGCTTGCGGTGCCGGCGGTGGTGATGGTCGGCATCTATGGCGGGCTGACCACCGTGACCGAGGCGGCGGCGATCTCCGCGGTGGTCGCGCTGCTGGTCTCGCTGATCTTCTATCGCGGCTTTCACTGGACGCGCACGCTGTTCGTCATCGCGGACGCGATCCGCAGCGCCGGCACCATCATGCTGATCGTCGCCGCGGCGCTCGCCTTCGGGCACTGGATGACCGATTCCGGCATCCCGGCGCAACTCGTGCAGTTCACCTTGCAGCACCATTTCCGCACCTGGGAATTCCTGCTCACGATCAACGTGCTGCTGCTGGTCCTCGGCTGCTTCCTCGAGGTGACGGCGACGCTTCTGCTCGTGCTGCCGATCCTTGCCCCCGCGCTGAAACCGCTTGGCGTCGACCCGGTGCATTTCTCCATCATCTTCACGCACAATATGGAGATCGGGCTGATCCATCCGCCGGTCGGGCTGAACCTCTACGTGCTCTCCACCATCTCCCACGCGCCGGTGGGCGAGGTGATCCGCGGCATATTGCCGTTCCTGGTTCTGCTGCTCGCCGTGCTCGCGATCATCACCTACGTGCCGGTGCTGACGCTGTGGCTGCCGAATGCGGTGTTCGGTTGAATGCAGAAGGCGACGAGGGCAGCTGAGCATTTTCAGTTAAGTCGGCGCCGGGTGGGGAGAGGGCCGGCGCCGACTCCACCGCAGGAGAAAATGCTCTAGATCGCCTGCGCCAGAGAGAGCACTGCCTCGCGCAGCAATCCGGCCGGGAAGGGTTTCTGCAAGGTCGGGCGATCGCGGTATTCGCGCGGCAGCTCGCTCATGTCGCTGCCGGTGACGAAGGCGAAGGGCACGTTGCGGGCGGCCAGCGCGTCCGCGACGGCGCAGCCATCCCCACCGGGACCGAGATCGATGTCGAGCAGGGCGGCGTCGATGTCCTCGGCGTCCAGCAGGGCGAGGGCGGCGGTCACGGAGCCGGCCGGGCCGAGCACGCGGCACCCCATCTCGCCGAGCAGATCCTCGACGAGCAGCGCCAGGATCGTCTCGTCCTCGACGATCAGCAGCCGCAATCCGCGCAATGTCACGTTGGTCAACCCGAGCTCTCCTTGCGTCGCGGCGATGAGGACGCTTGCAGGGTCGGAACATCCGGGAGCGGCCGGGGGTGCGAGAGGTCCATAGTCACGTTTGCGGGAGCTTTGCCGGCTTGCCGTCCGACGAGCCGCGCGGCAGAGAAGGGCCGGACGAGGGGAAGGGGCGCGCCATGACGAGTTTCGCCAGCGACAACGTGGCGCCGATGCTGCCCGAGGTGCTTGAGGCGCTCGCCGCCGCCGGAAAAGGCGCGGTGCACTCCTACGGCGATGACGATTGGACCCGCAGGCTGACCGCCCGGGCCCGCGAGGTCTTCGAGACCGATCTGGTGATCTACCCCGTCGCCACCGGCACGGCGGCGAATGCGCTGGCGCTGGCGACGATCGTGCCGCCCTTTGGCGCGGTGCTCTGCCACGAGAGCGCGCATGTCGCGACGGATGAATGCGGCGCGCCCGAATTTTATACCGGCGGCGCGAAGCTCGTCACCCTGCCGGGGCGGGACGGCAAGATCCGCCCCGACCAGCTCTCACCGGTGCTGGCGCATGCGTCGGAGATGGGCGTGCATTCGGTCGAGCCGGCCGCGGTCAGCATCACCCAGGCGACCGAATGGGGCACCGTCTATACGCCCGACGAGGTGGCGGCGCTCGCCGAGGCGGCGCACGGGGCCGGGCTGAAGCTGCACATGGACGGGGCGCGGCTCGCCAACGCGGTGGTCCATCTCGGCTGCACGCCGGCGGAGACGAGCTGGAAGGCGGGGGTTGACGTGCTCTGCTTCGGCGGCACCAAGAACGGCGCGCTGGCGGCGGAGGCGGTCATCTTCTTCGATCCCGCCGTCGCCGCCGGGTTCGAGCGCCGGCGGAAGCGCGCCGGCCAGCTCTGGTCGAAGCTCCGCTATCTGAGCGCGCAATTGCTGGCGATGCTGGAGCAGGATCGCTGGCTCGCGCATGGCGCGGCGGCGAACCGGATGGCGAGCCGGTTGGGCGACGGGCTGGCGGCGATCAAGGGCGTGCGGCTGGCACAGCCCGTGCAGGCGAACGAGGTGTTCGCGGCGCTGCCGCAGCCGATGATCGATGGGCTGCTGGCGCGGGGCTTCGAGTTCTATCCCTGGGCCGTGCCGGCGGGAGAGACCGGGCCAGGCGTGCGGCTCGTCACCTCCTGGGCCAGCACGGAGGCCGAGGTGGATGCGTTCCTGGCCGCCGCGCGCGGCCTGGCGCAGGAGACAGGCCGATGAGCGACGCTGTCCGGGACAACGCCGCAGCCCCCGCGGTTACGGTGCGGCGGGAGGGCGGTGTCGCCCTGCTGACGATGGCGAACCCGCCGGTCAACGCGCTCGGCCATCGTCTGCGCGCCGGGCTGATGGACGCGCTCGACGGGCTGCGCGGCGCGACGGGACTTCGCGCGGTCGTGCTCGCGGGCAGCGAGCGCGCCTTCTCCGCCGGCGCCGACATCACGGAATTCGGCCGCACCCGGGCGGAGCCGTCGCTGCGCGCGATCATCGCCGCGATCGGCGCGATGGAGGTGCCGGTGATCGCCGCGATTCACGGCGTGGCGCTCGGCGGCGGGTGCGAGCTCGCCCTCGGCTGCCATGCCCGGCTCGCCTGGAAGGGGGCGCGGCTCGGCCTGCCGGAGATCAAGCTGGGGCTGATCCCGGGCGCCGGCGGCACCCAGCTCCTGCCCCGGCTGATCGGCGTCGAGAAGGCGCTCCAGGCGATCCTGACCGGCACGCCGATCGGCGCCGAGGCGGCGCTGGCCGACGGGCTCATCGATGCGATCCCGGACGGGCCCTATCCGGACGCCGCGATCATCTGGGCGCGCGGGGCGAGCGGGCTGACCCTCGCCCGCGAGCGGATTGCGCCCCCCGCCGATCTCGACGCGATCGCCGCCCCCTATCTGCGCCGCGCCCGCGGCGCCGCGGCGCCGGGCGCGGCGGTGGAGGCGGTGCGTGCGGCAACCGCCCTCCCTTACGAGGACGGGCTGGCGCGGGAGCTCGCGCTGTTTCAGGAGCGCGTCGCCAGCGACGAATCCCGGGCGCAGCGCCACGCCTTCTTCGCCGAGCGCGCCGCGCAGAAGATCCCCGACATGCCGGGGAACACGCGAGCCCGGCCGGTCGAGCGGGTCGCGATCATCGGCGCCGGCACCATGGGCGGTGGCATCGCCATGTGCTTCGCCAATGTCGGGGTGCCGGTCACGCTGGTCGAGGCGGAGGCGGCGGCGCTGTCGCGCGGGCTCGACCTGGTTCGGCGGAACTACGCGACGGCGGTCTCCCGCGGCAGCCTCGCCGCCGGCGAGCCGGAGCGGCGCCTGGCGCTGATCAGCACCGGCACCGATCTCGCCGCCATCGCCGGGGCCGATCTGGTGATCGAGGCGGTATTCGAGGATCTGCCCCTGAAGCAGCGCCTGTTCGCCGAGATCGACCGGCTGGCGCGCCCGGGCGCGGTGCTGGCCACCAACACCTCGACGCTCGACGTGAATGCGATCGCCCAGGCGACACGCCGACCGACGGATTTGGTGGGGATGCACTTCTTCAGTCCCGCCAATGTCATGCGATTGCTGGAGGTGGTGCGCGGCGAAGCAACCGGCTTCGACGTGCTGGCGACCGCGATCGCGATCGGGCGGCGGATCGGCAAGATCCCGGTCACCGTCGGCGTATGCGACGGGTTCGTCGGCAACCGCATGCTGCACAAGCGCTCCGCCCAGGCCGATCGCCTGCTGCTGGAGGGGGCGGCGCCCGAGGAGGTGGACCGGGTGCTGACCGAGTTCGGCTTTCCCATGGGCCCGTTCGCGATGGGCGACCTCGCCGGCCTCGACATCAGCTGGCGGGTGCGCCAGGCGCGCGGCACCAAGGCGCTCGTCGCCGACCGGCTCTGCGAGGCGGGGCGGTTCGGCCAGAAGGCGGGCGCCGGCTATTACCGCTACGAGAAAGGCGCCCGCACCCCGCTGCCCGATCCGGAGGTGACGCGCATCGCCGCCGAGGAGGCCGAACAAGCCGGCATCGCCCGCCGCGCGCTCTCGAACGCGGCGATCCTCGACCGTCTGCTGCTGCCGATGCTGAACGAGGGCGCGCGCATCCTCGAGGAGGGGATCGCGGCGCGGCCCGGCGATATCGACGTGATCTGGCTGCACGGCTATGGCTGGCCGGCGCATCGCGGCGGCCCGATGCACTATGCGGACCAGCTCGGCCTGCCGGCCGTGCGCGACCGGCTCGACGCGCTCGCCGCCGAGACCGGCGATGCGAGCCTCCGCCCGGCTCCCTTGCTCAACCGGCTTGCCGCCGAGGGACGCGGGTTCGCCAACCTGGAGTGCGGTGCCGCCCCGGCTGAGCAAGTCGGCCGAGCGGTTCAAGCTGACTTGCGCGGCAAACTCTCGTATTGAGCGGCGATGACCGACGCGCCGCTCAGCCATATCCGCAACTTCGCGATCATCGCCCATATCGATCATGGGAAATCGACTCTGGCCGACCGGCTGATCCAGGCGACCGGCGGCCTCTCGGCCCGCGAGATGACCAACCAGGTCCTCGACAGCATGGAGCTGGAGCGCGAGCGCGGCATCACCATCAAGGCGCAGACCGTACGCCTCTCCTACCGCGCCAAGGACGGCGAGACCTACGAGCTCAACCTGATGGACACGCCCGGCCATGTCGACTTCGCCTATGAGGTGAGCCGCAGCCTCGCTGCCTGCGAGGGCTCGCTGCTGGTGGTCGACGCCTCGCAGGGGGTGGAGGCGCAGACGCTCGCCAATGTCTACCAGGCGATCGAGGCGAATCACGAGATCGTGCCGGTGCTGAACAAGGTCGATCTGCCTGCCGCAGAGCCCGAACGGGTGAAGCAGCAGATCGAGGATGTGGTCGGCCTGCCCGCGGATGACGCCGTGCTGATCAGCGCGAAAACCGGCCTCAATATCGAGGGCGTGCTGGAGGCGCTGGTCACCCGCCTGCCGCCGCCGACAGGCGACGCCGCCGCGCCGCTGAAGGCGCTCCTGGTCGATAGCTGGTACGACCCCTATCTCGGCGTCGTCATTCTGGTGCGCGTGCGCGACGGCAGGCTGCGCAAAGGCCAGCGCATCCGCATGATGTCGAGCGGCGCCGTCCATCCCGTCGATCAAGTGGGCGTGTTCACGCCGAAGATGGAGGTGGTGGACGATCTCGGGCCGGGCGAGGTGGGCTACATCACCGCCGCCATCAAGACCGTCGCCGACTGCAACGTGGGCGATACCATCACCGATGACCGCGTGCCCGCCGCCGCCGCCCTCCCCGGCTTCAAGCCCTCTGTCCCGGTGGTATGGTGCGGGCTCTACCCGGTGGATGCCGATGATTTCGAAAAGCTGCGCGACAGCCTCGGCAAGCTCCGGCTGAACGACGCGAGCTTCCACTACGAACCGGAGACTTCGGCGGCGCTCGGCTTCGGCTTCCGTTGCGGCTTTCTTGGCCTGCTGCATCTCGAGATCGTGCAGGAGCGGCTCTCCCGCGAGTTCGATCTCGACCTGATCGCGACCGCGCCGTCGGTTGTCTACCACGTGTTCAAGACCAATGGCGCGATGGAGGAGCTGCACAATCCGGCCGACATGCCGGATGGCAGCGTCATCGACCATATCGAGGAGCCGTGGATCCGCGCGACCATCCTGGTGCCGGAGGATTATCTCGGCGCGGTGCTGACGCTCTGCAACGACCGGCGCGGCCAGCAGGTCGATCTCACCTGGGTCGGCAACCGGGCGATGGCGGTCTACCGGCTTCCGCTGAACGAGGTGGTGTTCGATTTCTACGACCGGCTGAAATCGATCTCACGCGGCTATGCGAGCTTCGACTACGCGATGGACGGCTATACCGAGGGCGAGCTCGTCCGCATCTCGATCCTGGTCAACAACGACCTGGTGGACGCGCTCTCCTTCATCGCCCACCGCGCGCAGGCGGAAAACCGCGGGCGCGCGATCTGCGCCCGGCTCAAGGATCTGATCCCCCGTCAGCTGTTCAAGATCGCGATCCAGGCGGCGATCGGCGGCCGCGTGATCGCACGCGAGACGATCGGCGCGCTGTCGAAGGATGTGACCGCGAAATGCTACGGTGGCGACATCACCCGCAAGCGGAAGCTCCTCGAGAAGCAGAAGGAGGGCAAGAAGCGGATGCGCCAGTTCGGCAAGGTCGAGATCCCGCAATCCGCCTTCCTCGCCGCCCTCAAGATGGAGGCCTGAACTAGCGAAAAGCCGAGGCCTCGGCTATACGGCGATTCGCTGGAAGGATGGCCGAGCGGTTTAAGGCGCACGCTTGGAAAGCGTGTGTACGTTAACAGCGTACCGTGGGTTCGAATCCCACTCCTTCCGCCAAATGGCAGCGCAGGCTATTGATTTAACTGGTAGATTCTGGACGGGGTGTTTTCGGCCCACACTCAGGCGCACACCTCTTGCTTGAATCCGGCACCGCTATCCGCCTATCCGCGGCCACCGACTACACATCCTGCATGCCTCGCCCACGCACGACCACCGCCCCCGCCTCTCTCGCGATCCGCGCCGTTGCCCCGCCGGCCCGCGGCCGGCCACGGAAGGCCGAGATCGACGCGGACGCGATCCGCGCGCTGGCGGCGTTGGGGCTCAACGCGACAACGATTGCTGCGCGGCTCGGGCTGTCGAGGCGCACGCTGTTCGAGCGCTTGGCCGAGGATCCGGTGGCGCGAGAGGCGTATGACGAGGGGCTCGCCGATTTGGTCACGACCGCCGGGGCGAAGCTCAGGGAGTTGGTGGAGGCGGGGAACGTCACGGCGCTGATCTTCGTGTTGAAAACGAAAGGAGGGTGGTTGACGCCACGCGACGCCTCGCCAGCGCTTCCTGATGGCGGCCCCGTCATCGACGTTTCGGCCGTCTACACCGGTGGTGCCGGGCAGCGGCTGCTGCGTGAGCGGCACGCGCTGCGGCTCCCACAGGAGCAGGGGGACGGCTGAGTTTGCGCCTCCTGATCGCAATTAAGCCTGTCTGACGACCATAGCGGTTCAGACAGTTAACTCGGATCGTCTTCGCCCAAGACCCACCGGCGCCATCGTTGAGGCAGAACCCCGAGCTGACCGCCATGCGCGGTTTTCCTGAACGGCTGGTCGGAAATGGCGAGGTCGCCTTCAAAGGGGTTGCTCAGAGCTACGATCACCAGCAGCACCAACGCACCGGACAGCGCCAGCAGGGACGACATGGCGAGCTTCGGCGCGCCGAGCAGCGAGGTGAACGACACGCTGATCCCGCCTCAGGCGATCAGCACGAACCACACGATGGCCGGGATGGAGGTGCAAGTCTCGGCCAGGCGCTTCCGGCGGCCCGCCCCGAGCGCCGTGACCTTCTCGATCAGGATGGCGTGCAGCGTGGGATCGGCGGGGTCGTTCGGGCGAGTGTGCAGGGCGCCCTGCGTCAGGCGCTGCAGGGCCGGCACCTGTACGGGGACGGACTGCCCCCGTGCTTGTGCCGGCCACTCGTCCGCGACCACGTGCCGCGTGTAGGCGACGATGTCCTGCCGCATGCCCGCCGGCCCGGGTCTGCTCAGCCCGGACAGCAGCTAGAACACATCCTCTACCAGCGACGCTTCGTGGCCGGCGACGGCTTCCCGCCGCACTGGCGATGAACGTTAGTGGGAGGGTTTGGCAAGGCCGACTTTGATGACCGCGTCGGGAGGGAGCGGCACGGCGGTCCCGGGCGAGAAGGTCGGCAACTGCCTGATCTGAGCCGGGGTGAAGGCGTCGACCTCGACCACCTGCCCCAGCAGCACCAGGGCATCAACCGGCAGGGACACCAGCCGTGACCCGAAGCCCAGGAAGCCACCCAGGTTGATGACCGCCGCGAGAGTGCCGTCGGGATCGCGGACGATCTGTTGCACCGTACCCAGGAAGTTCTGGCTTTCGACCGGCTGGATCACGTCGCGCCGCAGCAGGCCGCCGACACGGACGGGCTGGGGGAAGCGCATCGCCGCCGACGTGGCCATGCTCATGCCGGGGGGTGGGGCATTCCACCCGGGGTCGGGCTCTGCGCGGACGCCGCGCCGGCCGCAAGCAGAAGAAGCGCGGCCGCGGCGACCAGGCGGTGCCCGCCCGCCCCCCGCCGCCGTAGCGGGGCACCGTTCCCGGCGCGAACGGGCGGGCTCATATGCCGGCGAACCACGGAAAGCCGAGCTTTTCCCAATAGCCGCCCGGATAGGTGTTGGTCACCTCGATCGCAGTGATCCATTTCGGGTTCTTGTAGCCAAGCTTGGTCGACATCCGCAGTCGCAGCGGGTAGCCGAACGGGTCCGCCAGCGTGTCGTCCGCATACCGGGTCGCCAGCAGCGTCTGCGGATGGAGGGCGGTCGCCATGTCGATGCTGCTCGGGTAGTCGTCGGCCGTCTCGAACGCGACGTACTTGGCGTGCAGGTCCGCCCCAACCCGTTCAAGGAAGGTGCGCAGCGGCACGCCCGTCCATTGGCCGATGTAGTCCCACCCCTCCACACAGATATGCTTGATGATCTCCGTGCGCTGTAGCAGGGCACTAATCTCCGGCAATGTCCAAGGCCGCTTATCGGCGATCAGCCCGGACAGTTCTAGGCGCCAATCCGTTCCGTTGACCGGCTTGACGTCCATCACGTCGTAGTAGGCGTTAAACTTGGGCGGCTTCAGCACCATCGACGCCGGGTAGGTGGGCGCGAGCTTGTTCGGATCGAACAGCCACGCCTGCACGCCGTCGTTCAATCTGGAGATCGCCAGCAGGGCAGCTTCGACGGACGCGGGCCGCGTCACGTCGCACCCGGTCAGCATGGTGAGGGCACCGAGCGACAGGCCGCCGCGGATCAGTCCGCGCCGCTCCAACGATCGCAGCAACGGACGGTGATCATCCAGGATCGCGGGATCGGGTCGCTTGCGGGGTCGGAAACGGGAGTTCATCGCATCCCCTCCGTCGCACCGTGACCGGATGGCCCCACGCGTGGGCCACCGGTCAGCATGGCCCACAGCGTTTGCGGAACCAGCAGCGACAGCATCACGTGCACCACCAGGAAGCCGACGATCACCGCCATGCCGGCGAAATGGATGTATCGCGCCCACTGGAAGCCGCCCAGCAGAGACAGCAGGCCTGAGAACTGGACCGGCTTCCAGATCGCCAGGCCGGTCACGACCTGGGAGATGCCGGCCAGGATCACGACAATGTAGAGTATCTTCTGGACCGCATTGTAGG
The DNA here is from genome assembly GCA_965276665.1 of Acetobacteraceae bacterium. GTDB lineage: Bacteria > Pseudomonadota > Alphaproteobacteria > Acetobacterales > Acetobacteraceae > CAWGJC01. The sequence continues at coordinate 3,817,181 of OZ255620.1, read as the reverse complement.
TCGTGAGGTCGTTGTGCTCGATCTTGAACCGAAGCGTGTCGCGCACGGTCTGGATGACGTCGTGCAAGCGGATCGGCAGGAGACGCTCGCGCAGCCGGCCGGTCAGCACGCCGTAGACCAGGTAGCACAGGCCGTTGATCGCCAGCAGCCACATGCCGGCGAAATGCCAGTTCAGGCTCCATGCGGCCCAATCGCCGAGGCGCAGGCCCTTGGAGAAATGCAGCCCGCGTATGATCACGTCGTCGTCGTAGATGCCCCATCCGGAGGTGATCATGACGAGCATCGCCACGGCGTTGGTCCAGTGCATGACCCTGACCGACCAGGGGTGCAGTCGCCGGCCGTTGGGGCGTGCCGTCCGCCGCTGCGCGACCGCGCCGCTCACCGTCGTGCTCCGATCTTGCGATTAGGTTCGGATCGATCGGTAACGAGCATTGCGTTCGCCTCCTGGCAGGGCGGGCAGATCATTGGCTGCCCATGAAAGTGGAATACTTCCTCGACTTCGTCGTGCCGCGTTTCGGAATAGTCTGCGTGACCGCGACGCCTAGCCCGGATGACGCGCCATGAAATCGAGGATGAGGCGGGCAATCTCGTCGTTCTGCTCCTCCAGCGCGAAGTGGCCGGCATCCAGCAGATGAATTTCCGCGTCCGGCAGGTCGGCGCGGTAGGCCGTCGCACCCGCCGCGATGAAGGACGGATCGTTGGCGCCCCAAACGACCAGCGTCGGCGGCTTGTGTTCGCGCAGCCACGCCTGCCAGGTGGGGTAGGCTGCGACGTTCGTGCGGTAATCGTAGAGCAAGGCCGCCTGGATCGCGCGCTGGCCGGGTTGCGAGAGATGGGCAAATTCTTCGTTCCAGCTTTCCGGGTCATAGGCGTCCGGATGGGAGGTGCCGGCCAGGTGTCGCTGCTTCGTCGCCTCTTGGGACATGAAGGCGTCGACGACCTCCGGGTGTGTCTTCGGATCGGCCCAGAACTGCCCGATCTGCGCCCATTTCGGTCCAAGCCCCTCTTGGTAGGCATTGCCGTTCTGGACGATCAGCGCGTGCACTCGCTCAGGATGGGTCAGGATAAGGCGATAACCGACCGGCGCCCCGTAGTCGAACAGGTAGAGCGTGTAGCTGTTGATCGCGAGCTGGCTGATCAGCCCGTCGACCGTCTTGGCGAGATGGTCGAAGGTGTAGGTGTACTCTGCCGGCGACGGAGTGTCGCTCTGGCCGAAACCCGGGAAGTCCGGCGCGACGACATGATAGTGCGTCGCCAGCATGGGGATCAGCCTAGCGTACCCCCGCGAAGACGAAGGGAACCCGTGCAGCAGCACGATGGTGGGCGCGTCCTTGAGGCCCGCCTCCCGGTAGAAGATTCCGACGCCGTCGACCTGGGTGCGGTGATACGTGGTCGTCGCCGTGGTCGAGGGGATAGGGCTCGCCGCCGCCGCGGAGCCCGCAAGCGCCGCGCCAAGGATCGCGGCCCCAACCGTACGAGGGTTCATTGTCTTGCTCCTTCCGATAACGTCAGACGCGTGCGTGCGTCTTGGCGAGGTCCATCGCAGCCCGCTTGGCCTGCTCAAGCGCGCCCTGATAGGTTTGGGCGACCTGGATCGATTTGGACTGCTCGCCGCGAGGGGTGGCTTGGATGAAGAGCAGCTTGGTCATGGCAGCTTACCTTTCGACGGCGGTGCAAATCGCCAGTGCGTCAGCGAGCTAGGCGTTAAAGGCCGAGGTCGCTGAGGCCTGGGTGGCCGTCGGGGCGGCGACCCAGGGGCCAACGGAAATGCCGTTCGGCCTCGGCGATGGGATGTTCGTTGATGCTGGCAAAGCGCGCGGCCATGAGGCCGTCGGCATCAAAGCGCCAGTTCTCGTTGCCGTATGCGCGGAACCGGTGTCCGCTGTCGTCGCGGTATTCATAGGCGAACCGCACCGCGATGCGGTCCCCGGCGAAGGTCCAGAGCTCCTTGATCAGACGGTAGTCTAGTTCCCGGGCCCACTTGCGGGTGAGGAAAGCCTGGATCTCCTCGCGGCCGTTCGGAAATTCGGTTCGGTTCCGCCATCGGCTGTCGGGCGTGTAGGCCAGGACCACCCGCGCCGGATCACGCGTATTCCAGGCGTCCTCCGCGGCCCGCACCTTCTGGATTGCGGTCTCTTCCGTGAAGGGGGGAAGCGGGGGACGGCTCATGGGTATTCTCCGCATGCTCGGGTCGGCATCCCTGCGACCCCTTCGTCGGTCAGAGCACCTTGGTTTCGCCGCCATCAACGCGGAGCGCCGTGCCTGTGATCCAATGGCTGTCAGGGGCGAACAGGAAGGCGACTGCGTTGGCGATGTCCTCCGGCTGCCCATAGCGGGCGATGCCGACCTCGGCCGCGAACCGTTCGATGGCCGCGTCGAGCGAGAGACCATGCGTGTCGGCATAGCCCTGCAGCATCGTCTTACGACGGTCGGTCATAACTGATCCGGGCAGGACCGTGTTGATCTGCACCCCGTCTTTGACCCCCCGATCGGCGAAGGCCTTGGCGAGCGCCAGGATCGCCGCATTGATCGTGCCGACAGCGGCGAGGGCCGCCTTGGGTGTGTAAGCCGACGTGCCCGACGTGATCGCGACAGAGCCGTGCGACGACTTGAGCGCATCCCAGGCCGCGATCGTAAGGCGGCGGGCGGAGTGGAACTTAAGCGCAAGGCCGTCATCCCATTGCTCGTCCGTGAGCGCGAACATGTCGGCCTGGGGGACGGCGCCGGCGATGCAGGCGACGGCATCGATCCTGCCAAAGGATTCGCGCGTCGCAGCGACGATGGCTCCGGCAGCATCCGGCTGGCGCAGATCTCGGGCGAAGAGGAGCGGTTCTGCTCCCGCCGCCCTAACCTCATCAGCTGTCTCGGTCAGGGTTTCCTGTGTCCGCGCCACCAGCGCCACGGCGCCGAAGTCGCGGGCCAGGCGGATGGCGGTCGCGCGTCCGATGCCGCGGCTCGCGCCAGTGACGATGGCCACGCGGTCCATCAGACGCGAGCCTGGGCGATGGCCAGCGTATCGATGTACTGGCGGAAGGTGTTGATCTTTCCATCGCTGACAGTCCAGACGTGGGCGTAGCGCGCCGCGGAAGTCTTGCCGGTGGCGCCGTGAACGCCTTTGAAATCGCCGAGCGAAACCACGGTCTCGCCCTCGGTGACGAACTCGGTGGGCACGAGCGAGAAGCTGGTCCACTCAGCCATCAAGGGCTTGAACAGCCCTTCGGCGACAGGACTGGGGCCGCGGCCTTCGACCTTGTAGTGCCACATGGTGGTCCATTGGATGTCGGGGGCCATCAGGCCTAGGGCGCCAGGGGCGTCGCCGGTGGAAAGCTTGTCGTAGAAGTCGCGGATGACGTCTGTCGGAATGGCGGTCATGGTCAGCCTCGGTCAGAAGAGGTCCGCGGTCAGCGGCTTCGAAGGTCAGGTGGAGCCGGGCGCCCCGAGGGGCGTGCGGTGCGGCCGGGGGTCAGCCCAGGTGCTTGGCGAGGAAGTCGCGCATGGTCGCGCCAATTTCGCGGGCGTGGGTCTCCAGGGCGAAATGGCCGCTATCGACAAAGCGGACCTCGGCGTCCGGGACGTCCCGCCTGAAGGCTTCGGCGCCCGGCGGGATGAAGAAGGGGTCGTTCTTGCCCCAGATGGCCAGCATCGACGGCCGCTTGTCTCGCAGATAGGCCTGAATGTCGCCGTAGAGCGCGACGTTTGTCTTGTAGTCGCCGAGCAGGTCCAGCTGGATCTCGTCGTTGCCTGGGCGCGCCAGGTAGAAGTCGTCGAGGTTGCGGCCGTCGGGTGACACCAGCGCAGGGTCGCTCACGCCGTGGGTGTATTGGAAGAGGGTGGTCTGCGGGGCCAGGAAGCCGCGCAAGGCATCACGGTTGGCCTGGGTCGGCTCGTTCCAGTAGGCCTGGACAGGGGCAAAGGCCTCGGACACGCCTTCCAGGTAGGTGTTGCCGTTCTGAGAGACGATCGCGCTGATGCGGTCAGGATGAGCCAGTGCCAGACGGAAGCCAACCGGGGCGCCGTAGTCGAATACGTAGATGGCGAACTGTTTCAGGCCGAGCACTTCGGTGAAGCGGCTGACCACCTTGGTGATGTTGTCGAAGGTGTAGGCGAAGACGTCGCGGGCGGGTTGCTCGGTCATGCCGAAGCCGGGCAGGTCCGGGGCGACGACGTGGTACTTGCCGGCCAGCTCCGGAATCAGGTCGCGGAACATGTGGCTGGCGCTGGGGAAGCCGTGCAGCAGCAGCACGGCCGGCGCGCTCGGGTCGCCATCGGAACGGTAGAACACCTTCAGGCCGTCGACGTCGATGGTCTCGAAGCGGACGGTCATCACTCGTTCTCCTGGATCTTGCGGCCCCGGCCGCCTTGCTTACGGGGATACCGTCGGCCCTTCCGGGCAGACCGGGCAGCGGTCGAGTTCGGGAAGTAGCCTCCCGATGGGTGGAAAGGTCGGGCCCCGTGGAGCGAGACGACGCAACGCGGTCGTCGGACGAGATGGGTGACAGCAGGCATCGGAACCCGTCCTGAACTGAAGATGAGCGCTGCGACCCGCGGCTGCTCACGAGCGCTCTGTCTTGCGGCTCCCGATTTTCGCGGTAAACCGCTAAGGTGGGGAGGCGGCATTCCACATTCCCGTAGGCCTATGGATCGTCTGGATGCGATGAAGGTGATGCTCACGGCGGTGGAGTGCGGCAGCCTCTCCAAGGCCAGCCGCAAACTCGGTCAGCCGCTCGCCACAGTGAGCCGCAAGGTGTCCGAGCTCGAAAGCCACTTGAGGGCGGACCTTCTGATCCGTTCGTCCAAAGGCCTGGAGCTGACGCCCGCCGGACGGACATACGTCACATCAGTCAAGACTATCCTGGAGCAGCTGAACGAGGCCGAGCGCTCCGCGGCCGGCGAGTACACCGAGCCCAAGGGCGACCTTGTCGTCAGCGCCCCAACGATGTTCGGCCGGCTGCACGTCCTGCCCGTCGTCACCACCTTCCTCACCGCGTTTCCCGAGGTGTCCGTCGAGCTAATGCTGACCGACCGGGTGACCCACTTTCTCGACGATCATGTCGACGTCGTCCTGCGAATCGGCGATCTGCCCGACAGCAGCTTGATCGCGACCCGGCTGGGCGCCGTCCGCCGAGTGACGTGCGCAAGCCCGATGTATCTCGCTTCGCGTACGGCGCCGGCCGTTCCGCAGGACCTCGCCGACCACGATGTGATCTCGTTCGAGAGCGTGTCGTCCCCCACCACCTGGCACTACTGGTCGGACGGGAACGAGCTCGCCGTAACTCTCAGATCGCGTCTCAGCGTCAGCACCATCGACGCGGCGATTGATGCCGGCCTGGCAGGCGCGGGAGTGGTCAGGGCCGTGTCCTACCAGGTCGCCGACTATGTGCGCGACGACCAGTTACAGCTGCTGCTCGAAGCCTACGAGCCTATCCCCCGTCCGGTGCATCTGGTCTACGACAAGCAAAGTCGCCTGCCGCTCAAGCTGCGCGCCTTTGTCGATTTCGTCGTTCCGCGTCTGCGGGACCGTCTGACTGCAGTTGCGCTCTAGCAGGCTGCCTGAAAGGTCCAAAGATGGAAAGCAATGCTTTGGCGTGGGCAAATTGGCCGCGCCTACCGGGAACAAGCCGCTGCTGAACGCCTGCACCGGCGAGTGGCTGCCGCCCCGAGGGACCGGGAAGTCAGCCATAGCCTGCGCGGCTCAAGATCAATATTACCCTCGGGTTCACGGCCCCGATCTTCTGGAAGGTGGTCAGGACGCCGCCGTCGCAGCAGGACCCGGTCGCGATCAGCCAAGCCGTGAAGAAGCTGGACAAGCTCCTGGACATTGCGGAGACGCAGCTCTCGCGCGGTACCTACCTAGCCTGCGACAATTTCACCTTGGCCGATGTCCAGTTCGCCCATGTGCTTTTCCGCTACTTCGACATTTCGATCACTCGCCAGAATCGGGCGGCACTGCGCCGGTACTACGATGCACTCGTGATGCGGCCGGCATTCCGCGAGCACGTTATGACCTCCTACGAGGAGCTTAGGGTTCTGGATTGAGGCCCGGTTTGGGTCGGGTGCCGCGGTGGCGGTGGGCCGGCGGGCTACCGCCGGGTGGGGTGGTCAGCAGACATTCCGCTTGACGATGAATGTAGGTAGCGACAGTGTCGCAGGACATGCTCAGGAACCAGACCCTTTGTGACCGACGCCGACGCCGCTGCACCCAAGCGGCGGCTCTTCGGGCTGCGCGTCGATCAGCTTCCTTCCGCGTGGTGACTGCCTCACCCTAGGTCCCACCCGCCGGAGCGGCCCCGGCCCGCGTTCCTGAACCCCCGCAGCCCTCGGCTCCGGGGGTTTTCTTTTGCCCGAACCTCAGCAGGACACCACCATGAGCATTCGCGTCGGCATTGTCGGGATCAGCGGTTTTGGCGGCGGCGAGGCGATGCGCCTGGTCGCGAGCCACCCTTCTTTCGAGTTAATCTACGCCGCAGGCGAGGGCAGCGCCGGCAGCCGTTTGGTGGACCGCTTCCCCGGTGCGCCGGCCAAGCTGGCCGAACTGGTGATCGAGAAGTGGGACCCTGTGACCCTGCCAAAGCTCGACTTGCTGTTCGCGTCGCTGCCCACTGGCGCCTCGGCCGAGGCGCTGGCGCGCGTCCCCAAGAGCGTGAAGATCGTCGACATCGGCGGCGACCACCGCTACGTCGAGGGTTGGACGTACGGCCTGGCCGACGTCTGGCCAGCCCAGATCGTGGGTCAGATCCGCGTTGCCAACCCCGGCTGCTTCCCCGCGGCGACGCTGAACGCGCTGGCGCCGCTGCTGGTCAACAACTTGATCGAGCCTGGCAACATCGTAATCGACGTCAAGACCGGCATCTCCGGTGCCGGCCGGGGCGGCGCCGACAGCAAGTTCGGCTACGCCGAGAGCAACGAGAACTTGCTGCCCTACGGTCTGCTCAAGCACGTCCACATGCCCGAGATTGCCAAGACGATCGAGCGGCTGAGTGGCGGCAGCGCGGCCGGGCTGGTGTTCACGCCACACTCGGTGCCGATGACCCGCGGCGTACTCGCCACCATTTACTGCCGCGGCCGCGCCACCACGGGCCAGTGCTTGGACGCGGCCCGGCGCTTCTACGCCGGGCGGGCGTTCGTCCGCGTGACCGACAAGCCGCCGCAGACCAAATGGGCTACCGGCTCGAACCTCGCGTTCATCAGCTACGCGGCCGATCCAGAGCGCAACTTAGTGATCGCGATGGGCGTGGTCGACAATCTCGGCAAGGGAGCGGCCGGTCAGGCGGTGCAGAATGCGAACCTGATCTGCGGCCTGCCAGAAACCGCGGGGCTGGACGGCGTACCGTTTTGGCCATGATGAAGGCGGCCCTCTAGGCAGCTATTCAATCCGCTTCGTAGGTCCGCTAGGGGTCGCTAGCGGACTCCCTGTTGTCCGTCTGGGTTCGTTTTGCGGACAGCCAGGCGTGGCACCGGACACCACGGGGACTGCCTTGGTTCCGACTCAGTTCACGGAGGACGGGCATCCGACCCGGCACCCGCGCCCGTCCGTCGTTGAGCTTCCCGAAAATCCTTTTTGTTGGTGCGACAATTTAATTCCGGCCGGGCGGAGGATTTTACTCGCGGCGATCCCGGACACCGCGGCACTCCAAATCCCCCTTCAAGCACCTGCTTCATCTGCCCTCTAATCTTCTGTCCGGGTGCGCCGGACGGTCCGGACAACGGACACCCCTAAAGGGGTGTGTCCTGTCCGTCCGGTCCGACCGGCTCAGGCACCGTGTCTCGGACAACGGACAAGTCCGGTTCTGTCCGGACATTGTCCGGCTGTCCGGACCTTTCGAACCCGAAATCATCCACTGCACAATGCTTCCATTTCCTCCCGCCGCACCGCCGTCCTACCTGGCACCCACGCCCATCCGCCGTGCACGCCGATAATCCCCTGCGCCAAAAGTGCGTCTCGGACGCGGCCGAAGGTGCGACGCTTCGAGTCCGGCTTGCTGTCCGACGTCTCACCGAACCGCTCAGCCCACACACTCACCTCGACGCCAAGCACGCCGGGCGGGAACGCCTCATCGGCCGGCAACACCTCGCCGGCTGCCATTATCGCATCCTCCAGTCGGGTCAGCGCGACTTGCTGCTGCGGGGGCAGCTTCGTCTCGGCCGAAGGCGCCTCCGTGCGCACCACCGGCACCAACGTTTCCCGGCCCGGCGCGACTTTGTATTTGATCAGGTCGAAGTGCAGATCGGGTGCCTCCTCGAGATCCTTTTGAAGAGTGTTGGACAACGTCACCACCCAGCTGCCCGGCGCGCCCTTCTTTTTGAGCGCGAACTCGGTCTCAACCGCTGCCGGCAGTGCGTTGGTGCCGCGGCCGCCCCGCGTCGGGTCTTTCCCAAAATGATGGACAAGCAGCAGTGCACACCCCAGCTCCTCGCGGATGCGGTCGCATTGCGCGACCACAAGGCCCATCTCCTTCGGGCTGCTCTCCTCAACGCCCGGGATTGCGCGCGCGAGCGTGTCGATCACGACAAGCCGCACAGGCTGATCTCCCCCCGCCTCGCGTGCCAGGGCGACGAACTCGCCGACTGCCCGCGCATCCGAGATCTTCACGCGCGAGGTGCGGACCCGGAACGGCGCGTCGATCTTGATCTCATTATTCAGGCAACTGGCGATCACGCGCGTGGGGAAGCTGCCCTGCCCCTCCGCGATAACGTACACCACCAGGCCGCCGACCACCGCACGGCCGGCCCAGGGTTTGCCGGCGGCGATGTGCATCGCAAGGTCCAGAGCGATGAAAGTCTTCCCTGCCTTGGGCTCGGCATTCATGGTGACGAGCGAGCCTTCGACGATCAGCCCTTCAACGATGCAACTTGGGGGCCGTAGCTCCTCGAGCTCCGCGAGCGTGAATAGGCGGTCGCGCTGCCTTGCACGGTCGAGCTTCTGGATTTCGGCGGGGGGTAAAGGCTCAGCGTCGAAAGCGCCTTGCGCGGCGGCGAGGCGGTACGCCGAAACGTCCACGTCGAGGCCCGCGGCCGTGCGGACCACGGAGTCCGCCCCGTGCTCGTACGGTGGCTTGAGTGACCGCAGAACGTGCTGCGCCTCGGTAGCACCGTTTGCATCGCCCTCCTTGAACGACCACTCGTATCTCGCTGCGTGTTCGATTAGCAGGTCCTCCGCGCGCGCCCGATCATCGGGAAGTGCAGCCAGGACGGCGGCCATGAAGCCGACCCACTCGCCACGGTCGCGGAAGGGATTCGGCGTGCGCGCGACGATGTCCGCGAAAAGGTCGGGATCCGCCGCCCGCAGTGTCGTCTGATCGACATCGGCACGGGCAAGCCGGACGACCTGACCGGTCCCACTCTTTGTTTTTCCGGTCCAGATCGCTCCGGCCTCAAGGTGGTCCGCAAGATCGACGAAATTCCCGTCGACAAGGATCGCCTCGGGGGCAGGCTGACCTTCGACACCGCCGAAGTAATACGCGAGATGAAGTGAAAAGGACTCATTGGCGATCTCGCCGTCGAGCGCGCCGTTGATCCGGGCCACATACTGACGCCGGGCCTCCGGCATCATTGGCTCCGACAAGGGGGCGAGAATGCGGAAGCGCGGCGCCTCTGGTCGGTGAGAGGGGCTCGTAAACACAAGGCACGCGACGCCGGCATGTCGGAGGCGGTGCACGGCCTCGCCTACGGGCATTTTCTCGCCGTCGTAGTCGCCCTCGATACCCCACACCATGCGCACGTTCGCATCATGGCACAGGCAACCAGCCGCGGTCGGGACATCCCCAAAGCTGGCAAGTTTCAGCAGCGCCAGCTGGTGCTTCGAAGGCGCCTGCGCCGACAATACTCTATCGCGGACGCCGCGCAGCGTGAGTGTTTCTTCCGATTTCGAAAGCGCAAAGCGGTCGCGAAACACCGTGACGTGCAAAGGCAGGTCGAGAGGCGAGCACGTTGTCGCAATGGCTGGAGGGGTGGTCGCGGCGGACATGACAAGATCGTCCGTCAGAGTGCGGCGAGGAAGGCGTGCAGGCTCGCCATTTCTACCAACGTCCTTCGGCCGAGCTTCACGAATCTAACGCGGCCGGCAGTGGCCAACTCATAGAGCCGACTGCGTGAGATGCCCGAGTAGCCGCACGCCTCGGGGATGCGCACGAAAGCTGCATGGGGCACGCGCTCGGCCTCGATCCGGACGGGACGGCGGGCGATGGTGGACGGTGTAGGCAGGGCGGAGATGGTCATGGTCGGCCTCGGCGGGGGTTGGTTGCGTTGAGACCACCCTGCACATTTGGCGAACTCACAAAAACGTTGATGGCGGCTTCCAGCGGAACTTTATTTTCGCGTTTGGGGCTTGATTGTGAGTTATTCATTTGATCTCACGCCGCTCCGCGCGCCGTTCGTGCCGGACTTGCGGGCATGAGCAATACCCGCGTCGTCCCATAAATCAGCCGCTCGCGCCGTGGCGCGGACTGGGGCGGTGCCCAGAAGCGTCGCGGCACTTCGGCACCGTGCAAATATTCAATAAGGGCAGTTGGCCGGGTCGGGACGCGCAGGCCCCAGTCCCGAAAAATGCTGCCGAGGCCCTCGATGTCGCCCGACATCTCGTGTTCGGCCATTCGCCACAAGGTCGGCGAGCCGTCCCGGTAGTCGGACCACGTGAGAAGCAAGCCCGTGCGCTTGCCGCTGTAATCGACGAGCCGGCCGGCGACCTCTACAGGATCTGAGATCCACGAGGGCATGCTTAGTCGCCAGATCCCGCCGTGCGTCGTGACGGTTGTTCCGGCGTCGAGCATCGCGCCGAGGAGGTCAGGGTGAAACATTCGGGTATCCTTTTAAGGAAGCCCGGACAAAAGTGTTGTTGTTGTGAGCAGAGGAAAAGTGTATTGCTTGGTTGCACGTCAAGCACTTCCCAGCCGCCCGCGACGCTCCCGTCCGGGCGGCTGTTTTATTCGGGCCGGGCGAGCTCGGCCGGCGCCATTTCGGCGATGAGCCGATCAACACTGGCGCGCGGCACGAAGCTGCGGCTGCCGAGCTTCAGCAGCTCGATACGTCCGGCTCGCGCCAGTTCGTACAGGGTGGAGCGTGATATCCCGCCGAGCGCGCGGCATGCGGCGTCGAGCGGAAGAAGGGCGGCCGGCGTGGTGTCCGGCGGGGCGGTGGTATGCATGCGCGTGCGTTAGCGCACACAGGGACGCGCGCCGATAGCGCCCGGCGACTATATCAGTGAGACTGGTCCCGCTTCTCGCAGGACGCTCACCAGCGAGCAGTGGGATCCGCCCGCAACGTCCCTGCGGCCCGATCGTCGGGGCTGCGCATCACCGGCTCGGCAGGTGCAGGCCGGGCCGGCGGGCGCGCGCCTCCGTCTGACGGCGCCATGGCGGCGAGCACGATGCCGAGGCTGAGTATCGCGAGGATCATGATCCCATGCAGGCCGAGGAGCCAAAGAAAGAACACCGCGCCCAGCGCGATCGCCGAGACGACCCTGTTCAGGGTGGCAAGGGCGGCTGGCAGGAGTGCCAGAAACACGATCGGGGCGAGCATCGCCTAAACCTTTGAAAAATGCTGCAAAATTTCGCTCGATGGCTGCGCTGGTCGCAGCCGGGTAGCCCGCTTCCTCCCCACCCCCGGCACCCCCATTGGGGTGATCTTCCTTTACAGAAGACCACCCCAATGGGCTTCTATTCCGATCGGCGCAGCAGACCGTCCGCGGCACCCTTAATCAAGTTCGGGTCCTCGCGCAAAATAGCCAGAAGCCTGCCGAAGCAGTCGAAACGATGCGCAGGATCGTTGCTGTCCCGAAGAACCGAGAGAAGAAGAAGCAGAACCAGAGGCTTGAAGCCCGTGTCTTCGTGCCACAACAACGCCTGTACTCGAGCTTCATTGGCAGGCGTGGAGTTATCGACATGACGGGCGACATCATCCATTACCCGGAGGAGCAGACGCGGCCTGACGTGGCCCGCCGGCGCGCGCGGTGGAAGGCTTACCAGAGCCGGATCGCACCCTCGCGCCTGGTGTTCATCGACGAGACGTGGGTCAAGACCAACATGGCGCCTCTGCGCGGCTGGGGACCTCGAGGCAAGCGCCTGAAGGGCCATGCGCCCTACGGCCACTGGAAGACCCTCACCTTCATCGCCGCTCTGCGCCACGACCGCATCGACGCGCCCTTCGTCATCGACGGACCCATCAACGGCGAGATGTTCCTGCTCTATGTCGAGACCCAGCTCGCCCCGACTCTGTCACCAGGCGACGTCGTCGTCATGGACAACCTGGGCAGCCACAAGGGCAAGGCCGCGCGGGCCGCCATCAGAGCCAGAGGCGCGCACCTCATCTTCCTGCCGCCCTACAGCCCCGACCTGAACCCGATCGAGCAGGTCTTCGCAAAGCTCAAGCACCTCATGCGAAAAGCCCAGCCCCGCAGCGTCGAGGCCACCTGGCGACGGGTCGGCGAACTGCTCGATCTCTTCAGCCCCACCAAGTGCGCCAACTACCTCGCCAACTCCGGCTATGGTTCCGTGTGAACGAGTCCCGTTCTAGAAACGTGGATTGGCCAGGTCAATACGAAACAGCACTGGACGGACTTCGATAATCTGCTGCTGCTGTCAGCGTGTTTTTTGGATCACACCGGACGGACCTGGATGCCGATTAGGCGGACACTCCTTCCGCCAGTTCGAAACAGAACCGCAGACGCTGAGCATAGCTAATTTTACGCCGGCGGCGGCAAGCGTTCTGAGTAGATCGCCCTTCGATCCCATGATGCGGACCTCGCCGTCTGCACCTCGAGACGCTTGGCCAGCGCGCGAAGGTGCTCACGGCGGATAGTCGTCGCCGTTGATGCGTCTCCGCTCACGGGCCGCCCTGGCGAACTTCTGGACCAGGCGGGCGTGATGGCCTGCTGCCCCGCGCTTTCCTCCATCGCCTGGCGCGGTCGGCGTCGGCCTGGACCTGATCGCGGATGGCCTTGAGGCCGGCATGCGCTCCTACAGCGCCGGGTCGTCCAGGTCGGCAACGCCGACTCGATGGCGTCTGGAGCCGCTTGAACCGTAGGTCCATCTCGGCGGCGCGCCTGTTCAATTCGGCGATATGCTCACGCCGGCGTCGGTGCGCTCCTGGCGGCGGTCCAGCACCGGAGGTCAGCACTTCTTCGAGCCGATCCGGTTGAAGCAAGCGGTCCTCGATGTGGCCGGCGACAAGGTTGTCGAGTTTCTCCATCGGGATCGACCGGCCCTTGCAGCCGGTCCCGCCTGCCGGGCTTTGATGGAGCAGGTGTAGTAGCGATAGCGTCCGCCCTTGGCGGTGCGGAAAGCGGCGCCCCTTTCCGGCGGCACGCCGTAACCACTGCCGACCACAGCAAATCGACCAAAGGAAGAGCCACTTTTATCTTATCGTCGTAAATTCAGCCTCAGAACCGGCAACATTGATCGCTATAATCGGATCGGTCGCGTAAACGGATGCCTCGAATTAACCCAAGCCTTCGCCCTGACGGCGGCGGCTTCGGCACGCAGACTGGCCGCTTCTGCGCGTCCGTTGTCGAGTGTTTTGATCAATGGCTGCTGGTCGTTCAGCGATGGCAGCGGCAAAGGAAACGCGGCGACTTCCTTGCTATTAACCGAGGCGAGGTTCGTCGTCTGCTTTGCCTTGACTCGAAAACAGGTCTGCCCATAGCTCGAATTGATCACCGACAAAACGAACTCAGGGGTTACTTTGGTTTGATCCAACCGCACGCGGAGAACGTGATTTTGGGTGAACACAATCGGGGATTTCACTCCGCCAAATTGCACCGCGACCTCTTAACTCTCCGCTGTTCCCCTCACACAATAGGACGTCTCCATCTTCCAGACGATATCTGTGCATCTCCTCGTCCGGCACGTTGATAGTCTTGATCACGGTCAGATCGAGACAATTAATTTCTAGCGTCCGTCAATGAACTCGGTCGTGAAAGTGCCGTGCAGCCCTGATCGCTCGACGTACATTTTGACGAACAGGATTTTCGAGATTGTGTCGAATGCGCGTCCCGGCTCCATCTTGTGCACGTCGCGCAGGATTGAATGGCATTTGAACAGAAGGTCCTGGAAATCCTTGCGGTTGAACGCCCGGAGTTTGCTCTTGATCTCCTCAATGCGCTTGGCGTCGCTTCAGTCGGACGCCCTGGCTATCTCGTTGATCTGGACGAAGTCGCCCGACAACCCCGGGACCAACTTGAACACGGCGTTGAAGCGCGTGTTGTGCGCGATAAAGGATTCGCAGCCGACCGCGCGCGCGTAGCTCTCGCCCTGATAATAGTCCTTGACGTTGATATCGACGCCCTCGGCCTTGCACTCCACGACCAAGACCGGGGTGTCATTGTTCGCCTTCTTCTCGGCCGACTCCCATATGACGATATCGGCGCGAGGGCTCTTATGCCCGTGCTGGGCCGCCGCTCCTGGTCCATCTGGCCAGCGAGTAGCCGTAGTGATCGACCAGATGCCGGATGAAAGTCTGCCGGACGATCTCCTCCGGCTTCGCGGCCACGTCCCGCCACTCCCCTCGCAAGGGAATCCAGAGCCATTTGCCCTCGCGGTGTAGCGAGTCGGCAGCCAGCGGGAAAGGGTCAACGGCTTGGTTTCAGGCTTACGAATCATTGCCGCCGGCATACTTCTTCCTCGGCTACGCGTGACGCAAAACACGACGGTCTGGACCAACGCCGCGCTGGCCACCACCGCGCAGCACCTGCCGCCCTGCACGGGAGGTGAGTGCGAGCGTCTGCCGTCCGATGGCCTTTCGGCCATCGCCCGGCAACACCTCTTTATCTGCCCACGAACGGCACCAATCGTCCAACCACCAGCACGTGTTGTCCCTGCCGCACCGGCGCCTCCCAGGCCTGCGCGAGCACGATGCCGTCGACGCCGGCCAGGATCGGTTCCGGATCCAGGTCGATCCGGTCGAAATCATGGAGCAGCGCGACCACCTCTCCGCGCGATACGATGTCCCCGCATTCCCGCACCGGCTCGTAATGTCCGGCGAACGGCGCGGGCACGAAGCAGTCGCGGTCGATCATCTCGGCCCGGCGTTGCCCCGTGTCGGGGGGCGGCGGAAGTGCTGCGGCATATTGCCCATGCCGGATCGCGGCCGCCATGACGCCGCGACGCGCGCTCCGCACGCCGGCGGCCTGGACCGCCGCACCCCAGCCCAGCTCGCAACCCACGGTGATCTTGCCGAGCATCTCGGCCTCCGACGTCAGCAGACCGGGTGTCTCGTTCTGATAGGCGATGACGACGCCGGTTCCGTAGTCGCGCGCGGTCGCTTCGATCAGGCGATGGATCGCGGGATCGGCGACGACGTGAAAGCTCGTGCACGGCAGAAAGCGCGCGACGCGGCCGCCGGCATGCAGGTCGAGCACCACGTGAACATGCGGGAAGACGGATCCACGCACGAACGCGGCGATACGGTGGGTGATGCCGGCGAGCGGCGCCTGCCCGGCGCCGGGAACGAAGGCGCGGTTGAGATTGACACCGTCCTCTCCCGTCGAATCGCGCGTGCCTGCCTTGAACGCGGCCGGGTTGAGCACGGGGATCAGCACGATCCGGCCGCGGACCTGCGCGATGTCGAACTCCTCGAGCAGATGGCGGATGGCGATCGGGCCTTCGTACTCGTTGCCGTGGGTCGAGCCGAGGGCGACGAGGCCGCGTCCCGGTACCGCCTCGGGACCGACGAACACGGTCAGCGGAATGAGGTGGTCGCCCCAGATGGAATCATGTGGCAGGGCGAGCCAGTAGTCCCGGCGTCCCGGCGTTTCGAGGTCGAGTTCGGGGGCGGTGACGATCCTGCGCCGTCTCATTTCAGCCCACCCGGTGCGCGCGCACGAAATCCAGATCGACGTCGACGCCGGCACCCGGCGTGTCCGGGATCGCGATCATGCCCTCGTCGTCGAGCGCGAAAGGCTGCGTCGTGATGCTCCGCGTGAGAGCGCTCTGGCTGACGTTGAATTCGACGAAGCGCGCGCGGGGAAGGGTCGCGATCAGCTGCAGGCTGTAGCCGGTCAGCAAATGCGTGAGCCAGGAGTGCGGCACCAGATCGAGCCCCGCTGCCTCGGCCATGAGCGCGACCTGACGCGCGACCGACAGTCCGCCGCAGCGGGAAAGGTCGGGCTGGATCACGTCGGCGCAGCGCATCGCGATGAAGCGCTCGAACTCCCATACCGTCGACAGCTGCTCGCCCGCCGCGACGGGAACCGGACTGGCGGCGCGGATGGCCGCGTATTCATCGAAGCGTTCCGGATGGATGAAATCCTCGACCCAGCCGACGCCGAATTCTGCGAGCCAGGCGCACATCGCGAGCGCATCGCGGCGGCTGCGCAGCCCGGCCGCCGCATCACCGCGCCAGCCGGCGGGATACCAGCCCGGATCGACCAGCAGGTCGCAACCGGCGCCGAGACCCTCGCGCGCGGCGGCCACGAGCTCGCGGTCCCGGCCGGGATCCTCGCCGAACACGCCCCAGCCGAACTTCACCGCCCGGAAGCCCCGCGCCACATAGCCGCGTGCCGCCGCGCGGGTGCCCTCCGGCGTGTCGCGGAACAGGGTCGAGGCATAAGCGCGCACGCGGTTTCGCCGCCGGCCGCCCAGCAGCGTTGCGATCGGGACGCCGAACGCCTGCGAGCGGATCGACCAGAGAGCGTTGTCGATGGCGGAGATGCAGTGCATCGCGACGCCGCGGCGACCGTAATAGGCGCTCCCGACATAGAGCTTGTCCCAGACGCGCTCGGGCGCGAGCGGGTCCTCGCCGATCAGCAGGTCGCGCAGCGTGCGGAAGCCGAGGCTTCCCATGCCCTGGCCGGCGATGCAGGCGAGTGCCGCCGCGGGCAGCGTTTCGGTGTCAGCCCAGCCGATGAGCCCGTCATCGGTCGCCACGCGGACGAGGAGCTGCCAATCGCCGTTGTCGACCGCCTCCTTCGCGTCAGGGGAGGCGCCGTATGACTGAGATCCACGGAGCAGGATCGGCTCGACTTCGGTGATCCGCATGCGGTCAGGCCCGGCGCACGCCCCAGAACACCGGTCCGCCCTTCACCAGATCGACGAGATCGGCCTTGTGAGCCGTCGGCTGATAGAACACGCCGGTCGGGTAGTACGGCACCTCCTGGAAGGCGAGCGCCTGCATGTCGCGGCAGATCCGCGCCTGGTCGTCCGGGCTCGTCGCGTCGAGCCAGGCGGTGCGCAGCGCCTCCATGCGGTCGGAGGCAAACCAGCCGAGCATCCCCGTCCTCCCGCTGCCGCGGATGTAGGCGTGGGCGGCCGGACTGGCGAGACCGAGGCCGAAGGACCAGGTGCTGAACATGTTCCAGCCGCCTTTGTCCGGCGGGTCTTGGTTGCCGAGCCGCTTCAGGGCGGTGCCCCAGTCCATGGCCTGATAGTCGAGGTTGATCCCCGAGCGGCGCAGGGCATCCACGGCGACCTCGCTCATCGCGTGCACGGACTGAAAATCGGTCGGGTCGAGGAAGACGACCTTCTCGCCCTGGTACCCGGCGGCGGCCAGATCGCGCTTGACCCGATCGGCATCGAACGTCTTCGGCAGCCGATCGAGCCCGACATCGCTCGCCGCGGCGCTCCCGGGGGTGAAGAAGCCGATATCGTCGCGCCACAGGTCGCGGTTGTCGCCCATCACCGCCTGCATGAAGTCCGATTGCACGAAGGCGCCGAGAAGCGCCCGCCGGATCGCCGGATTGTCGAAGGGCGGATAAAGGTGGTTCGGCCGGAGCAGGCTATAGAAGCCGTATATTTCGATCGTCTCGACCGTGAGGTTCGCGCTCTTGCGCAGAAGCGGCAACAGGTCGGGCGTCGGAAGCTCCAGCCAATCGACCTCGCCGCGCTGCAGCGCGGCGGAGGCGGTCGCCGGATCGGGAATGACGTGCCATTCGACGCGGTCGAAATGGGCCGTGCGCGGACCCGCGAGCCAGCTCGGCGTCCCGCCCGGGCGCGGCACGTAATCGCCGAACCGCTCGTAGACGGCGAGCGAGCCGGCGACCCGCTCGTCCGCCACGAACCGATACGGGCCGCTGCCGACCATCTCGGTGATCTGCACGGACGGGTCGGTTTTCGCCAGGCGCTCCGGCATCATGACGCAGATGTTCGAGTTGCTCTTGCCGAGCGCGTCCGGCAGAAGCGGAAACGGGCGCTTGAGGCGAAAGACGATCGTGCGGTCGTCGGCGGCCGCGATATCGTCGGCGACGGCCATCAGCGCGAGGCCGAACGTATCCTTCCGGCCCCAGCGCCTGATGCTGGCCACGCAGTCGCGCGCGAGCACCGGTTCGCCGTCATGGAACTTCAAGCCTTGCCGCAGGCGGATCGTCCAGCGCTTGTCGTCATCGTCGATCTGATGGCCTTCCACCATCTGCGGCTGCGCACGCAGGTTCGCATCCGCGCCGTAGAGCTGATCGAACACAAGGAACCCGTGATTGCGAGTGACCGCGCCGGTCGTTTGCACGGGGTCGAGAAGGGCAAGATCCGCCTGCGGCACGAATTTCAGCACGGATCGACTCTGTGCCCGGGAAACGAACGGCGCGACCGCGGTCGCGACAGAGGCGGCGAGAAAGCTCCGGCGGCGCATCGCGGTTCGGCTCCTCTTCAGGGGGGCGTGCGGTGCCACCAGTGCTGGAACGGATCGGAATGCATGATGGCCTCGATCGTCTCGGGCGACACGCGCGGCAGCGAAGTTCCCTCGACGAGATGGTTGGCGCGCCGCAGGCCTTCGAGACTTTCCTCGACCCGTGCGAACGGGTAATCGGTGCCCCAGAAGATCTTGCCGAGGCCAGCGACGTTATATTCCTGCGCCGAGATCAGCATGTTCCAGAACTGCCATGGACGATAGTGCAATGCCGAGACTTCCGCATAGACGTTGCGGTTCTTGCGGATCACGGCGATGCATTCGTCGACCCACGGATGGCCCATATGCGCCATGACGATCTTCAGATCGGGAAAGCGTGCGGCGAGCGCATCGACATGGAGCGGCCGCCCGAAATCGAGCGGCGCGTTCTCTGCAAACGTCGTGCCCATATGCATCGTCAGCGGCAGGTCGTGTTGCAGGCAGTGGCGGATCACCGGTTCCAGCCGGGGATCGAGCACCGACACGCCGTTGTAGATCGGTCCAAACTTCACGCCGCGCAGACCGAGCGTGCCCGTTGCGTGGCGCAGCAACTCAAGGACATCGGGACGGCGCGGATCGGCATAGGCGAACCCGACGCAACGGCCGGGATCGAGCGCCATCAGCCGCGCCGTGGTTTCGTCCTCGCCCTCCACGCCCACGCTGTCGCCGTAGCGGAGCGTGAACGCGATGTAGCGGTCCACGGCCGCCATCGCCGTCTTCACCTGCTCGGGGGAGGCGGTGAATTCGACGTCGTCGGAGCGCGTCCTGACGTGCTGGCGCGCCAGCGGGCGGGTGTGCCGGTCTTCCCAGACGTTGACGTGGCAATCGACGACCACGCTAAAGGATCCCGTGGCGCGCGAAGACGGCGGCGAGCGACTGGCCTTCCTGCAATTCCCTAAGCGTCGTGTGCTCGCCTTCCAGCTTGACGATTGCGCGCCGAAGCGCCTCGTCTTCGCTCGCGCGCGGGATGACGACCACGCCGTCGGCGTCGCCGACGATCAGGTCGCCCGGGCAGACGCGCACGCCGCCGCACTCGACCGGCACATCGAGAGCCGCGACCTTGCCCCGACCCTTGCTGTCGAGGGGCGCGATGCCGCCGTGGAACACCGGGAAGCGCATGGCGCGGATGGCTTTGACGTCGCGCACGGCCCCGTCCATCACCGCGCCCGCCGCGCCGCGGACCTTCGATGCGGTGCTCAGCAGCTCGCCCCAGGGCGCGATCCGGCCGGTCGCGCCGCAGGCGAAGACGGGGATTTCTCCAGGGCGCAGACCGTCGACGAGCTCGATCTCGAGCGCGTAGGTGTTTTCGCCGTCCGGCTCGGCGTAGAGATCCATATAGAGCGCGGTTCGTGCGCGGCCGATCATCAGAAGGCTGTCGTCGAGCGGACGGATGCGGGCGGCGAGCGCCTGATGCGTCAGCCCCATCCCATCCAGCACGTCCGAGAGCAGGGAGGCGAACAACGGCGAACGCTCAGGATCGAGCAGGAGGCTGCTGGACGTGTCCATGCCGTACGCCTCGGCCTGATTGCGATGGATGTTGGGCAGCCGGCATCGTCGTTGTCAAGGCGATGGGTGTTTTCAGCGCGATCAGCATGTCGGGCATCTTGACGGCGGCATGGGCGGCCCCGTCGCCCGCGAGCCATTGGATCCGATGCGCTGGGCGTGGCGCCGAGAATCAGGTCTCGACGCACTCCACCAGGAGGTCGCGGATCGTTCGCCGGAGATGCCGGTTGACCGCCATTGACTTGCAGGCGGTGCGAGCCGTTTGCGCAAGCTGTCGGCGTCGTATGTCTTGTCGGCGATCAGGCGCCTGGACGGTGCGTTGGCGCTTGGGGGCCGTTCGGAAACGCGCTCTGGCGGCCATCCGACGCGCTTTTCCTGTGCGCCGAGGCTCACGGCCGAGAAGGCCGCTTCGCCCGAGGTTCGGCAAATCACGCCATATGACTCACCAGATCCTTTTTCCAAACGGCCTTTTCAGAGCGTGTTCCGTTCGCATTCGCTCACTCCACAGGCTCTAGCTCCTTGTTTCGGCGAGCATCTCTATCCGCTCGACTTGCGCAACGATCGCGCGGCGCTGCCTTCAGCCAGCCGCGTGCAGCAAGCCGACAATCGCCTGGCCCGGAGACGTGACGGCGAACGCGTCGTTCGCCGCGACGGGAGCGACGGGCGTGGGGGCCGGCGTCGGGGCGGCCAGCGCGGGGAGGCCGGCGATGTCGGCGGCTGCCTGGGCCATCACGTCGGTCTTGATGACCGTGCCGCCGTGACTGTCGGAGGTGAGGGTGAAGTCGGAGGAGACGTAATTGCCCGCGAAGCGCAACGCGACCGCGCCGGTGCTGGTCTGCACGTCGAGCGTGCCGTTGGCGAAGGTCGGCGAGGAGGCGGCAATGCCAAGCAGGTTGATGTCGTCGAACTGGACGAAGCCGTGGATCTTCGCCGCGAAATCCTGGGGGTCGGCGAGCTTCAGGTGCCCGATGCCCTGGCCTTGGACGAAGTAGAATTGCTGGTTCGCATCGACCCCTGCATCGACGCGCACGACGCCATTATCTTCGAGCGCTACGAGGCCGGTTCCGGCGAGGGGGGTATGGATGAACACCGCGCCGCCATTGGCCGCAATGGTGCCATTGTTGCGGAGTCCTGGGCCGCCATTGGGGCGGGAGAGGAACACGCTACCCTTGTTTGTCGCCTCGATGACCCCGTTGTTTGTGAAGCTGAGTGGAGTAATGCGAAAGGCGTTGATAGGACCTTCGTGTGTGTCGGTGCTTGCGACAAGCATGCCGTCGTTTGTGACGGTGCCCTGGCCTTGGATGAGCGCCTGCGGGCCGGCATTGAGAAAGCCGTTGCCGGCATCGAGCACGAAGCCGGCGCCGAAGGTGATGTTGCTGCCGGTGGTGAGCTGCATGTTGGTGGAGAGGGTTACGGACATCGTGTCGAGGGCGAAGCTGCCGTCGAGGCTCAGCCCGTTTGCAGTTGGACCGCCGACCGCAACGAGCGTTCCCGGCCCAACGCCGCCCGCGCCGGTGAGGCTGAGGCCGTTTTCGATGAGAAGACCGCCGGCAAAACCGCCGTCCGTGTTGGTCAGCGTTCCCTGCCATTGGACATCATCCAGGACCAACTCCTGAACCTGATAGTTCGTGTCGTTGCTGATGACGGTTCCGCCCTCTATGGACGCAAAGAATGAGACGATACCCAATGTATCGAGGTCGAACGAAGCGTTCGAATTGTCGAGCGAATTTGCGAAAAACAAAGTACCAAGATTGTTGATATTGCCAATTTGTCGGGTTGTGATTGACGACTCGAAGCTGAAATTGGCATTAGATTCAATATTGATCACGCCCTGATTGACCCAGGTTTCTCCTGTCGCTCCGCCCGTAAATCTCGCTCCATCACCAACTGTAATAGTCCCGAAATTTTCCAACCCTCCGAAGAAAAATGTCGCGTCTTTCTGTATTTGAAGATCAACGTTTGAGTTTTCTATCTCAAGATCTCCAACGTTTTCTCCTGATGTGAAGACATTATAAGCGTCACTTCCATCCAGGACCGCTGTGTCGCCGCTTTCGGGAACCGCATCGGTGGACCAATTCGCAGCATCCTCCCAGCTTCCCGAGCCGTCCTGAACCCAAACCGCCGTGCTCATCTCTCCCCTCCCACGCAGTCGTGACTAACAAGTCGATCAATCCACACGAATCACGTTGTCCATTCAGTTTGATCATAAATTAAACTAGCCGTCATGCAATGGCTTCGGTCGAGGTTCCCGATGTGTGACTTGGCTAATCCTGGAACAATCGACATAACTCGTAGAGATCCAGCATCTGATGCTTGGGCTTTTTTGAAGATATTCGAGGCCACATCGGCTGTTGCAGCGATATTGCTCGGGATGGAGGTGCAGGCTTACGCCACGCCCTGCTCGGGGACGACTTGCTACGTTAGTAATTCTATCGCTTTGCTAAACTCTGTGGGAACTGCGGATGCTTTAGCATTTGCGGCTCACTCATCGGGATCGACCTATTCGCAAGATTACAAAGCACCGATCCCTGCGCTGACAACAGCCATTTCGAACGAAGCGATCGCGTTTTCGTCGCTTATCCTTGGTGCGGGTACAACAGCTGTTACCTGGGGCGGCACTAATCTTGGGGCGCAATTTCTCGGAACGACCTCGATATCCGGTTTCGGTACTGTAAACGCCCTTATTGGAATTACCGGTTCTCCAGGCACCGTGAGCCACGACGGAACTGTGGCGATACCGCAACCCGCGGGGGTGGTCGGGGCTGGGTACGGGACGATCGAGAATGCCTTTAACTATGGCGTATATGGAGTCACTCGCCAGTATCAGCCCGGGCTGTCAAAAAACGAGTTTGACGCCCAGAACTACACCAATGATGACGCCAACTTCGCGATACCCTACATGAGCACGGCGATAATAGCGGGCACGAATGCGCTGCCCGAAGTCATCGGCGTAAGCTCCGCTGCGCGTGGTTACAACGCGAACACGATCGGTTATGCGCTCGGCTCTGACGCGACCGATTCGAGCTTTTTTTATACCGGCTTATACATGGCGCCGGGCGTTGCGAGAAACTACGGCATCTACGAAGCTGCCGGGCAGGATGGGCTCTTCGATCTGCAGGGACCTCGATGGTCCGCTTGGCTCAACAACCCGATGACGCCGCAGCCGCTCAACGATCCAAGTTATTCCGCAGTGCTCATCGCACCCGTCTCATCGGGCTCAACAACGATCGCCTTTACAAGCCCGTTGGCAGGGACCGCCACGGCAAGTACTACCACCGCTGGCGCGACCATCCCGGTCTCCAGCGTCGGCGGTCTCCAGGTGGCCATGCATGTCGAGGATGTTTCAAGAACACCGAATTCTAACCTGGGCACCATTGTCGACATCCATGTTGCGTCTCCCACCTCCATCACCGTCAGCAATCCTGGTTCCGTCATGATGGGCGATACACTCAGCATCACTCCCGTCCCCGCTGGGCCACCTGGCGTGGCCCTCGGGATGACGGTGACCTCCGTGGGGACAACGATCCCACCCGGGACTTTCGTCACGAACGTCAACGAGGGAACAATCACTCTCAATAAGGCCATAACGGGCAGCAACGCCGCTGCGCGCCTTGCCTTCGGCCCTCCCTACTCGATCAGCGCAACAGGCTCCGGAACGCCCAGCCACGTCATTCCACTCGCCTCAACTTACGGGATAGAAGTCGGCATGACCGCCGTGAACGGAAGCTCAACCGCCACGGTCCAAGCCGTCACCGAAAGCACGGTCACGGTTTCCGCGTCTCTCGGCGTGGCTCCCGGCAACACTCTGGAGTTCAGTGGCGGATCAGGCGGAACGGTTTCCCCGGGCCACAACGAATTTGTCGGCCTGACGCTTCAGGGCCAATCGACCGTGCAGCCCGACGGGACTGCCGATAACGCGAACATGGCGATGTTCCAGATTCTGGATCCCAACTCCACGCAAAGGATGTATGTCACCTACGAAGGCGACGTTGTCATCCCCAACAGCCTGCAGCTTGGGGTCAACGGGAACATAGAACCCTTGAGCGCCTCGCAGGCGATCGTGCTTGGCGCACCACCAAACACGGCGTCCGGCCCCAACGCCATTGTAACGGGCGGACTAGGAAACACCGCGTCGGGTGCAGACAGCCGCGTCGGCGGGGCGGGCGCGAGTGATAACGGGCGCATCAACGCCGATTGCTGGTCGTCAGGCAAGCACACCATAGCAGGTGATCAGCAAACGTGCTCGTTCGTGCTGCACGGTATCGGCGTTGGAAATCAGACGTTGACTGCCGACGGAAGTGGCACGCTCAGCCCCAGCAATTGCGTGAACGCGCCGGGCACCGCGTCCGCCCTTGGCGTCTCGATTTCGGTAACGGGTATCGATGAAGGGACGCTCGCGAATTCCGTCAGTTGGACGCCGCTTACCGGGGTCTTCAACAATTCAACCACCGGACTGGTCTATAACGGCGACACACACAGCCCGACGCCACATTTTACCGGCACTCTGGCGGGGTCTCCATTGGTCACCATAGGACCCTCGTCCCCATCGCTAAAATGTCTAGACATCGTAGTAACACCGGGATCGGCGGACACCGCCGCTTGGCATTGGGTCGCGCGCGTTGATACCGTGGAGGTCGAGTAAGAACGATCAGGTTCGCTGCCTCTTCCCGCGCTCCCTCCTGCCCTTCTCTGCTCCGTGCGGCCCGCTGCCGGGGTTCTGGTTCGCCGCTGCGGGCGTGCCGGTCACCATGCAGGGGGACGGCGTCTCCCGCGCATGCGTGGCCGCGCGGGCGAGCAGCAGCCTGGTCAGGCGCCATTTCGCCTCCGAATCCGACAGCCCGGCGCGGCGCAGCTGCAGATAGAAATTGTCCTCGGCCGCGATGTCCGGGTTGCACAGGAGCCGCCTCACCGCCTCGCGCAGACAGCTCATTCCAGAAGCCTTCAACGTGTTCGGCATGGCCCGACGCATGGGAATC
The DNA here is from genome assembly GCA_965276665.1 of Acetobacteraceae bacterium. Classification (GTDB taxonomy): domain Bacteria; phylum Pseudomonadota; class Alphaproteobacteria; order Acetobacterales; family Acetobacteraceae; genus CAWGJC01. The sequence continues at coordinate 3,792,117 of OZ255620.1, read as the reverse complement.
TCCGAAGGAAAGGCAGCGATGGCATGCCCGACCCGCGGAGCGACCGGACGTTGGCCGGCCGCGCTTGCGGGCGGGGGAAGCGCGGCACGAGCCTGCACCGCGAGCTTCCCTGCGAAGCGGCGGGCAGCTTGGCACCCGCGGCGGCCGCCGGCTGTGACGCCCGTCACGCCGGATCCGCACGGGGCGGCGGCGATGAAGGCGCCACGCGCCACGCGGGCCGCCTCCCAGATGAACCTCTCGCGCAACCATTACGATAACGCTATCGTGCGATAGTCCCGGGAGGCCTCTTGCCTTGCTTGAACAGTGGCTCCGCTCCGTTGGGCTCGCAGATCACGTCGACGCCTTCCTTGCCGAACGGGTCACCATCCCCGACCTGCCGCACCTCACCGATGGCGATCTCCGCGAGCTCGGCCTCTCGCTCGGGGAGCGTCGCCGCTTCCGCCGGGCGGTGCTCGATCGGCATCCGGGCAGCGTCCGGGGCGAGACCGTGCCGGCGGAGGGCCGGCGCGAGAGGCTGAGCCGGATCGTGCAGGGCGAGCGCCGGCCGCTCACCGTGATGTTCGTCGACATCGTCGGCTTCACCGAGCTCGGCGAGCAGATCGCCGACGAGGAGCTGCTCGACATCGTCCGCGCCTTCCGCCGGCTGTGCGAGGCGGCGATCGCACGCACCGGCGGCCGGGTGGCGAAGTTCCTCGGCGACGGCATCCTCGCCTATTTCTGCTACCCGGTGGCGCACGAGAATGATCCGCAGCGCGCGGTCCGCGCGGCGCTCGAGATCGCGGCGACCGCGAGCGAGATCCGCCCGCTGCCGCACCGGCCGCTCGCGGTGCGGATCGGCGTCGCCACCGGCAGCCTGATCGTGGGCGAGCTGTTCGAGCACGGCGAGACGCCGCTCTCCGCCACCGGTTCCATCCTCAACCTCGCGGCCCGGCTGCAGGCGGTCGCGCCGCCCGGCGGCGTGGTGGTCGGGGAGGCCACCCACGAACGCATCCTGCATGAATTCGACACCGCCGATCTCGGCCCGCACGCGCTGCGCGGCTTCCACACCGCCATTCGCTGCTGGCGGGTGCTCGGCATTGCGAGCGCGCGCGAGCGGCGCCCGAGCGCCGGGCTGAATCTGCACGGGCGCGTCGGCGAGGCGGCGCTGATCGACGATCTGTGGCGCGCGGTGCTGGCGGGCGGCAGCCGCGCGCTGCTGCTGCGCGGCGAGGCGGGCGTCGGCAAATCCGCGCTCGTCGAGGATTTTCTCCAGCGCCGCCGCCCGGGTGGCGGCCTTTTCTCCCGGATCAGCGGTTCGGATCTCGATCGCGACACGCCGTTCTTTCCGGTGAAGCAGTTCCTGCGCAGCCCGGCCGGGAGCAGCAGGGAAGCGGGCGGGACGCGCGATGACGGCGTGGCGCAGGCGTTGGTGGCGAAGCTCGCAGGCTTTCCGTTCGACGCCGCCTGCCTCGCCGGCCTCAGCGCCGAACGCCAACGCGACCGTACGCTCGATGCGGCTTCCGGGCTGCTGCTTGGGGCGCCGCGCGACGCGCCGCTCTGCCTGCTGGTGGAGGACGCGCATTGGCTCGATCCGAGCACCACCGAATTGCTGTCGCGGCTGCTCGAGCGCATGGACGATGCGCCGAGCTTCCTGCTGATCACGGCGCGACCGGGATTCGAGGCGCCGTGGCCGACGGACGCCCGCGTGCAGGAGCACGTGCTCGAGAAGCTCGGCGGTGCGGCGGTCCGCGCCATGGCGGCCGACCTGCTCGGGCGGGCGGAGATTCCGGAATCGCTGCTCGCCCGCATCGTCGAACGCTCGGACGGCGTGCCGCTGTTCATCGAGGCGGTGAGCCGGCAGCTGCAACAGCGCTTCGACATGACGGGCTTGGCGCCGAACGACGCCGGCCACGAGGACGTGCCCGCCTCCCTGCACGAGGCGCTAATGGCCCGGCTGGATCGCGCCGGCCTCGCCAAGGTGCTGGCGCAGGCGGCCTCGGTGATCGGCTACCAGCTCGACCGCGCGCTGCTGGGCTCGATCGAGGATCTGCCGCCGGCCGATCTCGATGACGGGCTGCTCACCCTGGTGGACCGCCACGTGCTCCGCCCGGATGGATCGGCCGGCGAGGCCTATGCTTTCCGCCACGCCCTGCTGCGCGACGTCGCCTATAACAGCCTGCTGCGCGACACCCGGCGCCACCTGCATGCGCGGGTGGCCGAGGCGCTCGAGGAACTCTACCCCGACATCGCGCGGGACCAGCCCGCGACCCTCGCGCTGCATCTGGCGGAGGCCGGACGAGCGGCGGATGCGGCGCGGTGCTGGCTGGAGGCGGCGCGCCGCGCGGTGGGCGGCTCGGCGCTCACCGAAGCGACAAGGCTGCTGCGCCGCGGATTGGCGGCGGTCGCGACGCTCGAGGCCTCGCCCGAGCGCGCGGGGTTGGAGGTCGAGCTGCTGGGCCTGCTCGGCCCGGCGCTGATGGCGCTGAGCGGCCCGGGCGCTGCCGAGACCTACGAGCATTACGAGCGCTCCTACGCGCTCTGCCAGGGACTTCCCGAGGCGCCGGCGCATTTCCCGCTCTACTGGGGGTGGTGGCGGGTCTCGCGGGATTTTCACACCATGGAGGCGCGCTCGGGCTGGCTGCTCGGCCGCGCCCGCACGCACGGCGATTCCGGCATGCTGCTGCAGGCGCATCACTGCAACTGGGCGAGCTGCTACCATCTCGGCCGGTTCGAGCGCTGCTGCGAGCATGTCGAGGCCGGGCTCGCGCTCTACGCCGACGGCGACTGGCGCCATCACGCCCCGCTCTACGGCAATCACGATGCCCGCTCCTGCGCGCATGGCGAGCTCGCCTTGGTGCGCTGGATGCAAGGGCGGCAGACGGATGCGGCGGCGAGCCATCGCGAATCGCTCGCCTGGTCGCGACGGCTCGGCCATCTCGGCAGCCTGATGCACAGCATGGATTGCGCGCTCACCTATCACGCGATGCGCGGCTCCCACGCCGAGGCGTTCGCCGCCGCGGAGGAGCTCACCGTGGCGACGGAGGAGCATGGCTTCGCCGATCACGGCGCCAAGGGCCGCATCTATCGCGGCTGGGCGCTGGCGATGCAGGGGGATCCGGCCGCCGGGCTGAGGCTGGTCCGCGAGGGGTTCGCGCGGCAGCAGGATATCGGGACCAGCGAGGATTTCCCGATCTATGTCTGCCTGCTCGCCGAGGCGCTGCTGGCGGCAGGAGAGCCCGAGCGCGCCGCCAGCGAGCTGCTCGCCGCGCGCGCGCAGTTCGATGCGAGCGGGCTGCGCATCTGGCTGCCCGAGGTGCTGCGCATGACCGCGTCCGCGATCGCCGCGACCCGGTCGGGCGCGCCGGTGCTGCCCGTGCTCATGGAGGCCGAAGCGGTGGCGGCGGAGCAGGCGGTGCCGATGCTCGGGCTGCGCATCGCCACCGACCGCGCCCGGCTGCTGGAAGCGGAGGACGACGCGCCCGGCGCGGCCGGCCTGCTCGAGCGAGCCCTCGACGCGCTGCCCGAGCGGCAGGGCGCGACGCATGACCGGGCGCTCGCCCGGCTGCAGGCGATCCGGACGCGGCTGACCCTCAAGCGGGCCGGCTGAGCGTGCCGCCGCACGTCGATCTCCGGCCGGGCGAACCGGTCCGCAAGCGGTTCCGGGAGGGCACGCATCGCGCCGTGCCGCCGGCGGAGACGCTCGCCCGCATCCGGCCGATCGCCGGGATCGCCGGCGTCACCCGGGTGGCGGTGCTGACCGGGCTCGACACGATCGGGATCCCGGTCGCCGCCGCGTACCGGCCGAACTCGCGCACCGTCGCGGTGCACCAGGGCAAGGGGTTGAGCCTCGCCGCCGCCAAGGCCTCCGCGCTGATGGAGGCGATCGAGACTTTTCATGCCGAGCAGCCCGATCTGCCGCTCCGTTTCGGCACCGCCGCCGATTTTTCGCGCCATGGGGCGGTGCTCGATCCGGCCTCGCTGCCGCGCGCCGCGGCCGCCGACCCGACGGAGCGCCGCATTCTCTGGACCGAAGGCCGCCGGCTCGCCGATGGCGCGCCGATCTTCGTGCCCTACGAGCTCGTCGCCATCGATCTGGCGCCGGACGCGCTGTGCCCCGGCGGCGCCAGCGCCGTGTTCCAGGCCAGCAGCAACGGGCTGGCCAGCGGCAATCACCCTCTGGAAGCAGTGACCCATGGGCTCTGCGAGGTGATCGAGCGGGACGCGGTCGCGCTCTGGCAGGCGCAGGCGCCCGACGCGCAGGATCGCCGCGCGCTCGACCTCGCCACCGTCGCCGATTCGGCGGCGCGCGATTGGCTGGCGCGGATCGCCGCCGCCGGGCTCGCGCTTCGCGTCTGGGAGGTCACGCAGGATATTCGCGTGCCGGTCTTCGCCTGCCTGCTCGCCGGGTCGGACGATGTGCAGCCGGAGCTCGGGTTCGGCTGCCATCCCGACCCGGTTGTGGCGCTGCTCCGCGCGATCGGGGAGGCGGCGCAGGCGCGGCTGACCATCGTCTCCGGCGCGCGCGACGATCTCGCGCCCTCCGGCTATGGCGATGCGCCGGTGCGGCGGCGGCAGGCGGCGGCGCGGGCATTTCTCGCCGGTCCGGGCGGGCGAGATATGCGCGCCGCCCCGTGCTGCGCGACCGAGACGCTGGAGGGCGATCTCGCCGCCATCCTCGCCGCGCTGGAGCGCGCCGGATACGCCGAGGCGGCGGCCGTCGACCTGACCCGGGCGGAGATCGGGCTGCCGGTGGTGCGCGTGGTGATCCCCGGCCTCGAAGGCCCGTGGACCCCGCCCGGCGAGGGCTACCACCCGGGGCGGCGGGCCCGGGAGTTACTGAGGCTCGTCGCATGACACTTGTGGTCTTCGCCGGCCCGACCCTGACGCAGGCCGAGATCGCCGCACGCCGCCCCGGAGCGATCGTGCTGCCGCCGGCGCGCCAAGGCGATGTGTGGCGGGCGGTGCAGCGCCGCCGCCCGGCGGCGATCGGGCTGATCGACGGCCTGTTCCGCGGCACGCGCGCGGTCTGGCATCGCGAGATCCTGTGGGCGCTGTCGGAGGGCGTGCACGTGCTGGGCGCCGCCTCGATGGGCGCTCTGCGGGCGGCGGAATTGCACCCGTTCGGCATGCGCGGGATCGGCCGTGTCTTTGCGGCCTATCGGAGCGGGGTCTGGCCGGGCGATGACGCGCCCTTCGAGGATGACGACGAAGTGGCGGTGGAGCACGCCCCGGCCGAGCTCGCCCATGCGCCGCTCTCCACCGCGATGGTCGATCTGCGCGACACGCTGCTGGCGGCGGAGACGGCCCGCGCCATCGATGGCGCGGGCCGGCGGCGGCTCGCCGCCTCGCTCAAGGCGCTGCACTACCCCGAGCGCAGCCTCGCCCGGCTCGACGAGATCGCCGGGGCCGCGCTGAGCGCCCATGCGGTGCCGCGCAAAGCGCTGGACGCGCTCGATCTGCTCGACGCGGCCGGTGAGGCGGCGGCGTCCGGCCGCTTCGCGGCGCCGTTCCGGTTCCAGCGCACGGCGGTCTGGGACCGCTTCGTCGACGGCGCCGAGCGCGATTCCGGCGCGTCGGACGATCCCGCCGCCGAGGATGTGCTGGACCAGCTCCGCCTCGATCCGCCGGCCTGGCGCGCAGCCTGCCTGGCGGCGGAGGGCAGGCTGGCCACGCGCGGCGATCCGGCCGCCGATCTCCGGCGGATCCTATCGGAATTCCGTGAGGCGCGCGGCCTGCAGCGGCGGGAGGATCTCGCGCGCTGGATGGCGGCGAACCGGCTCGACGAGGCCGCGCTGCTCCGCCTGCTGCGCACCGACCCGGACCGCGCACCCGCACCCCCGCCGGCCGCGGCGCTGCTCGACGAGCTGCGCGCCACCGGCGCCTATGCCGGCCTCCTTGCCGCCGCCGAGAGGCGACACGCGCAGCCCGTTGGCCCGGCGCGCGGTCCGGAGATGGATGCGGCGCTCGACTGGTATTTCCCGCCCCGGATCGGCGCCCAGCCGGCCTCGCTCGCGGCCTATGCGGCCGCCTGGGGCTGGCCGGATGAAGAGCATTTCCGCGCGGCGGTGCTCGGCGCCTTCCGGGTGGCGGCCGCCGAGGACCGCAGGGCGGCGATCCGATGAACCTGCTCGCGACAAGCCTCCACCAGGCGGCCGGCACGCGGGTTCGGCTGTTCCCGGAACTCTTCGCCGGTTATGCGGAGCCGGAGATCGCCTTTCTCTCGCCCGATGCGGGCTCGGTGCGGCCGGGTCCGGCGGACCGCCAGATGTATGTCGCCAACGCCGTCGACAAGCGCGTCCCGTACGCGCCGCCCGATTACATGCCGCCCTATGGCGGCGGCGAATTCACCCCCGCCTGCCCCGATCACGGCGGTCATTTCGACCACATCCCGGTGGATGCGCCGCAATTCCGCGCCGCGCATCTCTACGGCGCCGCGCGGCACACGCTCGACATCTGGGAACATTATCTCCGCCACAAGGTGCAATGGTGGCACGCGCCGGAAATCCCGCAACTCGAGCTGGTGCCCGTGGTCGAGTGGGCGAATGCCCATTCGGGGCCGGGCTTTCTCGAAACCGGCGCGATCCTGAACGAGCAGCGGCAGGAGCATCTCTTCTGCCTGAATTTCGACGTGGTCGCGCATGAGGTCGGCCACGCGGTGCTGTTCGCGACGGTCGGCGTGCCGACGCCCGAGCGGATGACGGCCGCCTATCTGGCGTTCCACGAATCCTTCGCGGATCTGTTCGGCGTCATCGGCGTGCTGCGCTTCGCCTCGGTGATCACCCGTCTGCTGGCGCAGACCGGCGGCAATCTGCATGCGCTGAACATGGTCAACCGGCTCGGCCGGTATTCCGACAACCAGCAGGTGCGCGTCGCCTCCAACGCGACGACGATGGCGGATGTCGCCGGCATCCGCCTGCGGCCGGACGGGGGATGGGACGATGACTCCGGGCGGAACCGCAACCAGCACGCGCTCGGCGAGCCGCTCACCGGCGCGATCTTCGACATGCTGGTGGAGATCTTTCAGAACGGCCTCGCGGCGCGCGATGTCCTCGACGACACGATGGACACGCGCGGCCGCGATCCGCGCCACGTGATGCGCGCGCTGACCCCGCTGCACCGGCGCTTTGCCGGCAGCCTGCGCCGCACGCCCGAGGCTTATGAGGATGCGCTGCTGGAAGCGCGGGATGTGGTGGGGTTCGGCATGGCGCACGCAATGCATCGTCTGCACCCCGAGGCGCTGAGCTTCGGCCGGGCGGCGGCCTGCCTGCTGGAGGCGGCCGAGCGGCTCGGCGAGCGGTCCGGCCGCGCGGCGTTCCTGCGGCTTTTTCTCGACCGCGGCATCGATCCGCGCCCGTTCCTGCGGGACGAGCGCGGCGCGATCCGGTTCACCGAGCCAAATCGCGACACGATGGGGCTTTGCCGCGACAAGGCGGCCTTCCTCTATGCCAACGGGATGGTGCGCAGCGGCCACCGTCATCACAGTCACTGAACGGCTGCGGCGCCTTGCGGCGCATCGATCCGAGACAAGGAGCATTCACGATGGAAACAGAGAGCGGCGCGAAATCCGGCGGCGAGGCACTCGGCGAAGGGTTGCTGGCGCCCGGTGCGGTCCGGCTGTTCGGACGACCGTTCACCGGGCTCTCGGTCGGGGATCTGGCGGCCTCCGCGAGCCGTAGCCATCCGCTCGCGGTCGCCGAGCGCGAGGCGCGGAAGCTCGGCCGCGAGCCCGGCCTCGCCCGGATCTACGGGTTCTCCTATCTCGGCACCTACGCCAAGCTCTCCGAGCCGGCGGTGTTTCTGGTGTTCGATGCCGGCGAGCCGGTGCCGGCCGGCGCGGCCGACCCGGACGCTTCGGTGGGCATGGCGGGCTGCGAATACCCCACCGGCGTCTTCGCGGAAGGGCTGCGGCTCTGGATCATCGACCAGCTCGACATGCTCGTCCGCATCGACATCCGGATCGGCTGGGCCGCCGATCTGCTGCTGAGCGAGATGAATGGCGATGGTGCGGGCGGGGCCGCGCGGCGCGCCGACCTCGTCGGGCGGGACGCCAATCTCGTCGGCCGCGACGCCAACCTGATCGGCCGCGGCCGGTAACGCTGCGGCCGAAGCCGTCACCAGATCTGGGGAATCTCGTCCTCCGGAAGATCAGCCGGCGGCGCGTGGCGGCGCAGCGCCGCCACGTCCAGCACGGTGACCCGTCCGGGCTGCAGGGCGATGATGCCGGCGGCCTGCCATTCGCGCAGCCGCTTGTTGACGGTCTCTCGCGCCGCGCCCACCCGCGCGCCGAGCTCGCCCTGTGTGATGTTGAGCCGGCGGCCGGGCTGTCCGCTGGCCAGCATCAGCAAGGTGGCGGCCAGCCGGCCGGAGGCGTCGTGGAAGAGCATCGCCTCGAGCAGCCAGTTGGTCGCCCGCAGCCGCCCGCTCAGCACGGAGAGGATCGCCAGCGCGAAGGTGGGATTCTCCGCCAGCGCATGCAGGAAATTCTGCCGCTCGAGCAGCAGGAGCTGGCCATTGGTCTCCGCGATGGCGTCGGCGGTCCGTGTTCCGCCATCCAGCAGCGCCAGCTCGCCGAGCAGGTCGCCGGCTTGCATGATGCGCAGCACCTGCTCCCGCCCGTCCCGGCTCGGCAGCACGATGCGGACCTGCCCGACCAGGATGATCAGCATGCTGCTGCCGCGCTCGCCGCGGCGGAACAGCATCTCGCCCGCCCGCATCGGCCGGAACCCGGCGCGGGCGACGAGGTTGCGGAGGTGATCCTCCGGCACCGAGCGGAACAGCGGCAGGCGGCCGAGCAGACGCATCGTCTCGGCCGGCCTGTCGGCGGTGTCCGGCTCCGCCCTCATGCTGCGATCCGGAGCATGGCGAATAGTTCCTTCGATCTCGGGGTGTGATCCACGTCAAACATTCGTTCGTATCAATGCCCGTAGAACGCTGTCTCGGACAGAGAGGCGGAGCATGGCACTCATCATTGCTTTTCCCAATCGGACGCGACCGGAAGCCCGGCTGCTCCCGCGCGACAAGGCTGAGCTCTGCCGCTGGGAGGACGCCGTCTGCGCGAGCGGCGCGGTCTCCCGTGTCGTGATCCATGACGAAGTGCCGGTGACGGAAGCGGAACGCGCCGATTTCGTGCTGGTGTACGGACCCGGCAGCGCCTGGGCGAACTGGGGCCTCGCCCGCGGCGCGGGCGGCCTGCTGCTGTGGTCGTGCCGGAATGGCACGGATCTCGGCATGTTCCCGGCGATGACAGAGGCGCTTGTCGCGCTCGACCGGCAGATCGCGCTCGACCGGCCGGCCGCGTTGGCAGCCGGCGAACCGGCGAGCAGCCGGGTCGCCCTTCTCGTCCCGCGCACCGGCGCGCGCGAGCTCGGCCGGAGCGTTGCCTGCGATGGCGGCCAACGGCGCGCCGTTCTGCTCGCGACCGGCCAGCTGCGCGACTGAGGGTCCGCCGACCGGGATGCGCGAAGGCCAGGGCGGCACGGCGCCCGGCTTGGCTCCCGATCGCCGCACCCTGCATTGCGTGGCCATCGCAGTCTCGTTACCTTCCCGCGAGACACGCAACGGGGTTCTGACTTGCCGAGATCGCGCAAGCGTCCCGCTTCCTGATGCCGGCGCCGATTCCCTTCATGGTGCCAGCCCAGTCGGTCGACGACGTCGCCCGCATCATCCAGACGGCGCTGACGCCGGTCTTCATGCTCTCCGGCATCGGCACGCTGCTGAACCTGTTCAACACCCGGCTCGCCCGGGTGTCGGACCATCTGCGGCACGTGTTCGATCTGCTCTCCGACGAAAGCGCCGCGGCATCGGCGATCACCCTCGGCCGGCATCTGGCCCGGCTGCATCGCCGCATGCTGATGCTGGACATCGCCATCCTGTTCGGCGCCACCGGCGGCGCGGCCACCTGCTGCGCGGCGCTGGTGCTGTTCTTCGGCAGCCTGCGGGAATCGGGCGTCAGCGCCGGGCTGGTCATCCTGTTCGGGACGGCGCTGGTCTGCACCGTATGCGCGCTCGCCGCCTTCCTGGCGGACAGCATCTTTGCCTGGCACGGTATTCGGATCGAGGGGCCATTGCCGCAGATGAAGGATGGCGGCGCATCCCACGATGCGGGCACGGAGAGCAAGACCGCCTCCTCCGCCGCGCTCCGCCGCTGACCGCGACGATGATCCGGCGCAGCGCGGCCGACGCCCGGCCACCCACCTGGTCATGGTGAGCGCTTCCCGCATGCTGCTGCTCCGGCTGTCTGGCCGGCTGCGCGTGCATCTGGAGCGGCCTGACGCGAAATTGGCGACAACGCCAGAATGATCCTCCGGCCCGGACGGGTACCGCCCGTTACACGAGGACGCACGCCGTTACAAACAAGGAACCGGGACGGAGCTAGGTGTGTGGCCGTCCGAAGCTTGGGGGAAACATGCAATCGCAGCCGCTGTTCATTCTGGGCGCCCCACGATCCGGCACGACGTTTCTCTGCTGCGCCCTGAACCAGCATCCCGAGATCGATCTTACGAATGAGGGCCGTATCTTCGTCCTGCTGAAGGATCTGCTCACCGAACGGGCCGGTCGCCCCGATCTTTTGAGCCAGATGTATCAAAGCAAGTTTCAGTCCTTCATCCGCCGCAATGCCGGCGCCTGGATCGAGCAGTTCTATCGCGACGAGCTCGGCTTGACCGGCCGGATCTGGGGCGACAAGCACCCGCCCTATGGCGATCCCGCGGTCCTGTCCGGGCGCAGCGGGGCGGCGATGAACGAGCCGCGCTCCGGCTCGTGCCTGGCGCTGATCCGCGAATGCCTCCCGCAGGCCCGCTTCATCCATCTCCACCGGCACCCGTGGCAGGTCGCCGCCTCGATGCGCCGGCGCGGCTGGGTTCCGTCGATCACCGCCGGATTGCAGGTTTGGCGCCAGCACGTGCATGAGATCGACACATTCCTGCTCGACCTGCCCCCGGCGGACCGGCTCGTGCTCAGCTTCGCCGAGCTGATCGAGAGACCCGAGGACGTGGCGTCGGAAATCGCGCATTTCCTCGATCTCGAGACCGGCATTCCGATCCGCGACTTTCTCAGCGAGCAGCGTTCCAACCCGACGCCGTTCAGCGCGCCGACCGGCGATTTGCGCCGGCCGCTGGCGCTGCCGCTGCCCGCCGAGCAGCAGAACGCGCCGCTCGCCGCGATCTTCGACATGGTCACGCGGTTCGGCTACGATTGAGCAGGGCGCACCGCCTGCCGTTCAGGCGAAATGGCACGCCGCGAAATGGTCGGGCGCCACCTCGCGCAAGGCGGGCGCCTGGTCCGTGCAAATGCTCTCCGCCATCCAGCAGCGCGTGCGGAACGGACAGCCGGAGGGCGGATCGACGGGGCTCGGCACGTCGCCGCGCAGGATGATGCGCGGCTTGCCGGTGGCGACGGCGCTGCCGGGAATCGCCGAAAGCAGCGCCTGCGTGTAGGGCATGCGCGGATCGGCATAGAGCGCCTCCGCGCTCGCGAGCTCGACGATGCGGCCGAGATACATCACGCCGACGCGGTCGCTGATGTATTCCACCACCGAGAGATCGTGCGCGATGAACAGGTAGGTGAGCCCGAACTCGCGCTGCAGATCGGCGAGCAGGTTCAGCACCTGCGACTGCACGGAGAGGTCGAGCGCCGAGACCGGCTCGTCGGCCAGCACGAATTTCGGACGCAGCGCGAGCGCGCGCGCGATGCCGATGCGCTGCCGCTGCCCGCCGCTGAATTCGTGCGGATAGCGGTCGAGATATTCGCGCCGGAGCCCGACCACATCCATCAGCTCGGCCACCCGCGCATCCCGCTCGCCGCGCCCGACGCCCTGCACCGCGAGCCCCTCGCCCACGAGCTGGCGCACATTCATCCGCGGATCGAGCGAGCCGTGCGGGTCCTGAAAGATCGCCTGCATGTCGCGCCGCAGGCGTTTCAGGGCGCCGCCGGAGGCCGCGAGCACGTCTTCGCCGCCGAAGGTCACGCGGCCCGAGCACGGCGTTTCCAGCCGCAGGATCGAGCGGCCGAGCGTCGTCTTGCCGCAACCGGATTCGCCGACCAGCCCAAACGTCTCGCCGCGGCGTATGCGGAGCGAGACGCCGTCCACCGCCTTCACCCATTCCGCCTTGCCGAACGCACCGCGCCGGCTCGGATACCAGGTGCAGAGATCCGCGACATCGAGCAGCGTGTCGCCGCCCGAATCTGCCCCGATGCTCACGCGAGCCAGCAGGCGACGCGGCGCCCATCCTCCTGCGCGCGCAGCCCGGGATCCTGCACGCAGACATCCATCGCATGCGCGCAGCGCGGCCGGAACGGGCAGCCGGGCGGCATCGCCAGCGGGTTCGGCACCGCGCCGCCGATCGCGGCGAGACGCTGGCCGCGCTGCGCGCGCGCCGGAATCGAGCCGAGCAGCCCCTGCGTGTAGGGATGGCGCGGCATTTCCGTCACCTGCGCGACGGTGCCGCTCTCCATGATCCGCCCGCCATACATCACCACCACCGCCTCGCAGAGCTCGGTGACGACCCCGATATCATGCGTGATCAGCAGCACCGCGGTGCTGGCACGGCTGCGCAATTCGCGGATCAGGTCGAGGATCTGCGCCTGGATCGTCACGTCGAGCGCGGTGGTGGGCTCGTCGAGGATCAGCAATTCGGGTTCGTTGGCGAGCGCCATCGCGATCAGCACGCGCTGGCGCATGCCGCCGCTGAGCTGGTGCGGGTATTCGTGCAGGCGCCGCTCCGGCGCCGGAATGCCGACGAGGCGGAACAGCTCGGCCACCCGGGCGAGCGCCGCGCCGCGCCCGATCTCGCGATGCGCGAGGATGCTCTCCGCCACCTGCACGCCGACCGCATAGACCGGGTTCAACGCCGCCATCGGGTCCTGAAAGACGAGGCAGATCTCGCGTCCGCGGATCGCGCGGATCTCGCGTTCCGACAGTTTCGCGAGATCCCGCCCGCGAAACAGGATGCGCCCCGCGGCGATGAAGCCCGGCGGCTCGATCAACCCCATCACCGACAGCGAGGTGACGCTCTTCCCGGAACCCGATTCGCCGACGATGCCGAGACTGGCGCCCGCCGCGATGCTGAAGCTCACGCCATCCACCGCGCGCACGGTGCCCGATTGCGTGCGGAAATGCGTGTGCAGATCCTGCACGTCGAGCAGCGGGCCGGCCTCGCTCATGCGGGACGGTTCACCCGGATCGCGCCATCCTGCATCACCAGCCGGATTTTCCCGAGCGCGGCCAGATCGGCGAGCGGATCGCCCGACACCACGATCACATCGGCGCACAGCCCCGGCGTCAGCGTGCCGGTGATCGCATCGATGCCGATCACCTGCGCGGCGCGCCCCGTGGCCGAGACGATCGCCTCCATCGCCGGCATCCCGCCCTCATGCATCATCGCGAGCTCGACCGGCAACCCCTCGATCGGGGTGAACCGCCATCCCGCATCGGTGCCGGCGACGAACTGCACGCCCGCCGCATGCAGCTTGCGGAATTGCGAGAGATTGTCCTCCCCCATCACCAGCCAGCGATCGAGCATCGCCTGTTCCGCCTGCGTGCGATCCGTCTTCGCCTGCATCACGCGCAGCACGAAACCGCCGACCGCGAGCGTGCCGGTGACGGGGATGCCGGAGGCCGCGACTTTCTCCGCGACCGCAGGGACGAATTGCTGCCGCCCGCTGCGTTCGACGAGAAATCCGCAATGCTCGATCTGGTCGAACCCCGCATCTATCACCATCGCGGTGGCTTCCGCGCACAGGCAATGCGCGGTGATGCGCCGGCCGAGCCGGTGCGATTCATCGGCCAGCGCCTGCAATTCGCGCGGGCTGTAGGAGGGCAGCCAGGACATGGTGCCGACCGTGCCGCCGCCGGTCGCCATCACCTTGGTGAAATCCGAGCCGCGTTTCGCCATCTCGCGCACCATGCGGCGCAGCGCCTCCTCGCCATCCGCCTCGCCGCCCCAGGGCCAGGTATGGCCGCCGGTGATGGTGATCGGCGAGCCGCAGGCGAGCACGCGCGCACCCTGCCCATGGCCGAGCGCCAGGGCACGACGCATTTCGAACACGGTGCTGCGCGCGCCGCCCACGTCGCGCACGGTGGTAATGCCCGCGGCCAGCGCCCGCGCGGCGGAAAACGCGGAGGTGGCGACGAGCGTGCCATCCGACTCGCGCATCGCCTCCTCGAGCAGCGAGCCATCGCCCGGCAGGTTCAGATGCACATGCGTGTCGATCATTCCCGGCAGGATGGTGCAGCCGGGAAAATCGAGCATGTCCGTCCCGGGCGGCAGCGCGTCGGCGCTCGGCGCGGTCGCGAAGACCTGCGCGATGCGCCCATTCTCGACCAGCAGCGCCGCATGCGCGACCGGGGCCGCGCCGGTGCCGTCGATCAGCCGATCGGCGCGAAGCAAAATTCCCATGCGCCCGGACCGCCTATTTCGTCAGCGACGCGGCGCCGAAATACTCGAACCCGCCGCCGGACCACGACAAACCCGTCAACGCCCGGCTCGTCATCACCAAGTCGATATTCATGTGGATCGGCATCTCGATCGCCTGGTCCATGATGATCTGCTGCACCTGCTTGTAGATATCGAGGCGCTTCGCCGCATCCGATTCGACCTGTCCCTGCTGGATCAGTGCCGCGAGCTTCGGGTCCGCGTAATGGCTCCAGTTGAAATACTGACCGGGCAGGAACCATACGTGCAGCGCGTCCGGATCGACGCCGACATATTGCAGCGGCGTCATCGACATGTCGCCGTTGATGTTGGCGGCGAGCCAGGCGGGTGTCGCGAGCTGCGTCACCGTCGCATCCATGCCGGCCTTGCGGAGATAGCCCTGGATCGCCTGCGCGAGCAGCGGATATTCCGGCACGGTGGAGATCGCGGTGAGATTGACCGCGAGAGTCTTGCCGTCCTTCTGCCAGAACTCGCCGGTCTTGCTCCAGCCGGCGCCCTTCAGCAGCGCGGCCGCCTTGGCAGGATCGTAGGAATAGGCGTTCTCGAGCGCCGCATCATAGCCGGTCATGCCCTTCTCGAGCGGCGTGTTGCTGACCGGATGCGCGCCGGCATCGGCAAGCTGGCTCACGCCCTTCTTGTCGATCGAGTAGATGATCGCCTTGCGCACGGCCACGTCATCGGTCGGCCAGCGCCCGGCATTGATCGGCGCGAAGATGCCCATGCCGCTGATCGGCACGCCGATCGCGTTGTAGCGGTTCATCTTCTGCAGCGCGTTCCAGAACACGCCCGGCGTTTCCTGCATCATCTGCGACTGGCCGCTCTGGAACTGGCCGATGCGCGCCTGGCTGCTCGGCACGATCTGGAAGGTGATCTGCGCGATGTCGGGCGGACCCTTGTGGTGCGTCTCCGGCGGGTTCCAGGTGTAATCCTCGTTGCGCTTCACCACGAGGCTCTGGTTCGGCTCATAGCTCACGAATTCGAACGGCCCGGTGCCGATCGGATGGAGGCCGAGATCCTTGCCGTACTGCTTGATCGCCGCCGGCGACTGGATGCCGAGATAGGGCTCGCCGAGCTGCGCCAGCAGCGGCGCGTAAGGTGCGGTGCAGTCGAACTCCACCACGTACTGGCTCACCGCCTTGGCCGAGGCGCAGGGGCCGAGCAGGTTGAGCGAGAGCTTCGACGCCGTCGTCTTGTCGTTCATGTAGTCGATATTGGCGACCACCGCCGCCGCGTCGAACGGCGTGCCGTCATGGAACTTCACGCCCTGGCGCAGGGTGAAGGTGTAGGTCTTGCCGTCCGGCGACATCGACCATTGCGTCGCGAGATCCGGCGTGATGCGAAAATCCGGCGTCAGCCAGACCAGCGTGTCGAACAGATTGACATCGAGCGGCCCGACATCGCGGTTGCCGGTGGTCGCCGGGTTCAGCGTGTCGACCGGCTCCGCCCAGCCGACCAGCAGCTTGGCGTCGCGATCGACCGTCGCGGCATCCGCCGCATGCGCCGCGAACAGCAGCCCGGCGGCGGCAAGCACTCGCGGAAGGGAATGCGTCATTGATGATCTCCGAAGCGCCTATTGCGACAAGGCCGAGGAATCAAGGCTAAGCCATCATCGCGTCCGCGCAAAGCAGGCATGCGTCAGTGCCGGGAGAGAGTCGGATCGAGCTCGTCGCGCAACCCGTCGCCGATCAGGTTCACGCCGACCACGAACAGCGCCAGGAACAGGCCGGGAAAGAAGGTGATCCACCACGCGACGGTGATGTAGTTCGCGCCGTCGTTCAGGATCGCCCCCCATTCCGCCGTCGGCGGCTGCACGCCGAGGCCGATGAACCCGAGGGCCGCGATCCACAACGCGGCGATGCCGAGCCAGGTGGTGGTCAGCACGATGATGCCGGGCGAGACGTTCGGCAGCACGTGGCGCAGGATGATGCGGAACGCGCCCGAGCCGAGCGTCACCGCGGCGTCGACATAGGGAAGATGCCGCACCTCCGCGGTCGCCCCCTCGACCAGCCGCGCATAGATCGGCACCAGGATCGCCGCGATCGCGATCACGCCGTTGAACAGCCCGGGCCCCAGCACGGCGGAGACCGCGAGCGCCAGCAGGATGCCGGGGAAGGCGAGCAGCAGGTCGATCAGCCGCATGATGACGAAGCCGAGCACGCCGCCGAAATACCCGGCGATCAGCCCGAGCGCGGTGCCGGCCACGCCGCCGAGGATCACCACGCCGAGGCTCGCCAGCATCGTCGTCCGGCCGCCATAGAGCACGCGCGCGAACAGGTCGCGGCCGAAGCTGTCGGCGCCCATCGGATGCGCGGCGGAAGGCGGGGCGAAGCTCGCCAGCGGGTCCTGCGCGTTCGGGTCGAGCGGCGTGAGCAGCGGGGCGGCGATGACGACGATCGCGAGCAGAACGGTGATGATCAGGCCCACCACCAGGCTGCGATGGCGGAGCGCGCGGCGCCACGCCCCGCGCCGCGCCGTGAATTCATGCTCCTCGAGCGCGATCTCGGCGGCGTCGGCCATCCCTATCGGCTCGCGATCCGGGGGTCGAGCACCGGGTAGAGCAGATCGACCACCAGATTGGTCAGCGCGTAGAGCAACGCGATGATCAGCACCACCGCCTGCACGGTGAGGTAGTCCTTCGCCAGGATCGCCTGCACCAGCAGCCGGCCGATGCCGGGCCGCGAGAACACCGTCTCGACGATCACCGTGCCGGAGAGCAATTGCCCGACCTGCAGCCCGGCGATGGTGAGCACCGGCAGCAGGGCATTGCGCATTACATGGCGGAGGAAAACCTGCGCGCGCGTGGTTCCCTTGGCGCGCGCGGTGAGCACGTGCGGCCGCGTCCGCGCCTGGATCACGCTCGAGCGCACGAAGCGCGCGTTGAACCCGGCGCTGCCGAGCGCCAGCGTCACCGCCGGCAGCACCAGCCCCTTGAGCGAGGTGCCGCCCACCACGTCGAACCAGGGGAGCTTCACCGCGAACAGCAGGATCAGCAGCAGACCGAGCCAGAAGCTCGGGATCGACATGCAGGTGAGCGCGATCCCCATCGTCACCGTGTCGACCCCGCGATTGCGGCGGAGCGCGGCCACCACCCCGATCACCGTGCCGAGCACGAGGGAGAGCCCGAGCCCGGCGACGGTGAGCTGCACGGTCGCCGGGAAATTCGCCGCCAGCAGCGAGCTCACCGATTGCTGATAGCCGTAGGAATAGCCGAAATCCCCGTGCAGCAGGCCGCCGATCCAGCGCGCGTATTGCACCCACATAGGCTGGTCGAGCCCAAGCTGCGCGTGCAGCCGGGCGACGAGGTTCGGGTCGCCCGCATTGGTGCCGAGCATCGCGATCGCCGGATCGCCCGGCACCAGCCGGATGATCAGAAACACGACGACGCTGATGCCGAAGCTCAGCGCGACGATGGCGACGAGCCGGCGCAGCAGATAGGCGATCAATCCTCCGTTCCGCCGCCCAAGCCGCAATCCCCTATCGCCGCACGAAGGGCAAGCCTAGGCAGCGGATGCACCGACCGCAAGCCGCCGTTAGCCCGATGTCAAGCGGACCGATACCTTCTTGTCCGGCTGGCCTCGTGCAACCGGGCATACCGGGGGTCTTCATCGATTTGCTTCCCCAACGACATCTCGATCCGCGGCAAGATGTGGCTCACCTTCCTGCTGATGCTTGGCCGTCACCGCCGGTCTTGGCGCCTCCCATCCAGCGCATGGCCGCGACGCTCGAAACCCGTCAGGGCTGGCGGCCCGCCACCGCGGCGCTCGGCAAACTCGCGCAGATGACCGAGCGCCTCCGCATCTTGGAATCGAAGGCGGTGATGGCGAGCAGCCCGAAGGAGGCGGAGGACGGCATCCGGTACTGCGGCGCTCGCGGCCACCATCCGCGCCACCCTGGCAGGAATTCGCCCCTGCCCGGCTCGGCAGCAACCAGGCGGCGGTCGATCGACTGACCGTGTCGGGGACAGGTACCTCGCGATGGAGGCAAAGGCCGGCGCCGACTCCACCGGAGGTGAAACGCTCTAGAGACTTGGACGAGGCGGCAGATTGCCGATCGTCCGATAATCTTCTACCTCCCGGCACGAGGTTCGGGAGAACGGGTGCATGGGCTCACATCGTATCGCGGTCATCGGCGGGGATGGCATCGGACCGGAGGTGGTGGCGGCAGGATGCCGCGTGCTCGACGCGCTCGCCGCCCATCAGCCGGATCTCTCGCTCACTTTCGACCGCTTCGATTGGGGTTCGGATTACTACCGGCGCACCGGACGGATGATGCCGGAAGACGGCGTCGCGCAGATCGAGAAGCATGACGCGGTCTTCTTCGGCGCCGTCGGCGACCCGAAGCTCTCCGACGACATCACGCTCTGGGGCCTGCGCCTCGCGATCTGCCAGGGTCTCGATCAATACGCCAATGTGCGCCCGAGCCGGATGCTGCCCGGCATCACCAGCCCGCTGCGGCCTGAACTCGCCCGCGGCATCGACTGGGTGATCGTGCGCGAGAATTCGGAGGGCGAGTATGCGGGCATCGGTGGCCGCGCGCATCGCGGCCTGCCGATCGAGGTCGGCATGGACGTCTCGGTGTTCACCCGCGTCGGCGTCGAGCGCATCGCCCGCTTCGCCGCCGATCTCGCCCGCGCCCGCCCACGCCGCAAGCTCACCGTGGTGACCAAGTCGAACGCGCAGCGGCACGGCATGGTGATGTGGGACGAGGTCGTCAAATCCGTCCTCGCCGACTATCCCGATCTCGAGGTCGACTGGATGCTGGTCGATGCGATGACGCAGCGCATGGTGTTGCGGCCGGGCACGATCGACACCGTGCTCGCGACCAATCTGCACGCCGACATCCTCTCCGACCTCGCCTCCGCGCTCGCCGGCTCGCTCGGCATCGGCGCGACCGGCAATGTGGACCCGAGCCGCGCGAGCCCGTCGATGTTCGAGCCGATCCATGGCTCCGCCTTCGACATCATCGGCAAGGGCATCGCCAATCCGCTCGGCGCGTTCTGGACCGCATCGATGATGCTCGACCATCTCGGCGAGGCAAAGGCCGCGGCGAGCCTGATGGACGCGATCGCGGTGGTGACCGGCCGCGGCGATACGATGACGCCCGATCTCGGCGGTAAGGCGACCACCGATCAGGTGACGCAGGCGGTGATCGGCGCGATCGAGGGCGCGAATGCCTGAGGGCCGGTACGGACGCGCGTTCTAGCCGCACGATCCTGGCCCGAGCAACCCTGGCCCGAGCAACCTGGGCCGAGCAAGTCACCCGGCCTGCCCCATGCAGGCATATGCGCCTATGCGACGTAAAGCGCGGAGGTGGTCCGGATGGATGATGACGCCACTTCCCGTTCGCATGACGGGCAGCACGATCTCCCGCAACGCATCGCGCGCTGGACCGACCGGACCGACGCCACGATCGCCTGGTTCGCGGAGCGGCGAAAACACCAAGCAGAGAGCAGCGCCGCGTCGCCGCTCGGCTCGATGTGGCGATGGGACCGGATTTTTCGCTGATGACTACCAATCTCGCTCGAAACCTGCGGGAAGGCCGGGCAGCCATCCTGGAGACCGTGCTCGAGCGTCCCCTGACATCTTCCATTCGCCGATCACCGACGCCGTGCCAGTGAGCGAAGGTATCGGCACACGCCGGCTCCTCATCGCCGCGCGGGAGACACATTCAAGTTGACCTGACGCCCCCTCTGCACGCGAAATGCGGACCCCGTCATGAGCCTGCGCGCCAGGCTGACCGTGTCGCGGACGAGAATGGGGTGAGGCCATGCAGCGGCGAGATTTCCTGACGCTCGCGGCGTCATCGGCCGGATCGCTCGCCGCGCCGAATCTCGCGCGGGCCCAAGGTGCGAAACCACGGGGTGCGAAGGTGTTGAAATTCATCCCGCAGAGCGATCTCAACTCGCTCGACCCGGCCTGGATTCCGGCGATCAACGTGCGCACGCACGGCTACATGGTGTTCGACACGCTGTACGGCCTCGACGCGAGCTATCGTCCCGCGCCGCAGATGGTCGAGGGCGCGACCACCGAGGATGAGGGCAAGCTCTGGTCCCTCACGCTCCGGGCCGGCCTGCTGTTCCATGACGGCTCGCCGGTGCTGGCGCGCGATGCGGCGGCGAGCCTCCGGCGCTTCTGCGCCCGCGACCCGTTCGGCCAGGCGCTGATGGCCGCGACGGACGAGCTGTCCGCGCCGGACGACCGCACCATCCGCTTCCGCCTCAAGCGCGCCTTCCCGCTGCTCCCGGACGTGCTGGCGAGCACGCCCTCCTTCATGCCCGCGATCATGCCCGAGCGGCTGGCGATGACCGATCCGTTCAGGCAGGTGACGGAGATGGTCGGCAGCGGGCCGTTCCGCTACCGGGCGGACGAGGCGGTCTCCGGCTCGCGCTATGTCTATGAACGCTTCGAGCAATACCGCCCGCGCGCGGACGGCACGCCCGGCTGGACCGCCGGACCGAAAATCGTGCATCTCGATCGCGTCGAGTGGACCGTCATCCCCGACGCGGCGACGGCATCCGGCGCGCTGCAATCGGGCGAGGCGGATTGGTGGGAATACGCCAATCTCGATCTGCTGGACGCGCTTCGCGCCGCACCCGGTGTCAAGCTCGCGATCACCGATCCGACCGGGCTCAAGGCCGATCTCCGGATGAACCAGGCGATCCCGCCTTTCGACAATCCCGAGATCCGGCGCGCGCTGCTGCCGGCGATCGTGCAGCAGGATTACTGCATCGCGATGGCGGGGACGGACCCGTCGCGCTGGCGCTGGCCGGTCGGTTTCTTCATCCCCGGCTGCCCGATGGCGAGTGATGCCGGGCTCGACCTGCTCACCGGCCCGCGCGACCCGGAGGCGGCGGCGAAGCGGATCAAGGCGGCGGGCTACAAGGGCGAGAAAATCCTCATCCTCTCGGCCACCAACATCCCGACCGCCAAGGCCGCCTCGCTGGTGGCGGCGGACATGCTGCGCCGGGTGGGCATGAACGTCGATTATGCGGAGATGGACTGGTCCACCGTCGCGACCCGCCGCATGCGGAAGGATCCTGTGGACCAGGGCGGCTGGAACATCTGGATCAACCCCGGCCCCGGCCTCAGCCAGTTCAACCCGGTCGCCAACACGCTGATCCGCACCGGCAAGCAGGCCTATTTCGGCTGGCCGCAGAGCGACCGGCTGGAGACGCTGCGCGATGCCTGGCTCGCCGCGCCGGATCTGGCCGGCGAGCAGCAGGTGGCGCGCGAGATCCAGCGCCAGGCCTTCATCGACTTGCCGATGATCCCGCTGGGCATGTATTTCCAGCCCACCGCCTACCGCACCAGCCTGACCGGCGTGCTGCCGGGCTTCGCCACCTTCTGGAACGTGCGGAAGACCTGACCCTCCCGTTCGCCGGAGGGCGGCGCGGCCGCCCGAGGTCAATCCCGACTACACGAGAACCGCCCCGACCCGGCCGAGCTTCTGCGGGTGCTCGACAGGATCGCGACGGTCGCCGCCTCCGGAATCGCCGCCTCAATAGGGCGGCGATGCGCGCGCCCTTTGCGCCTTGGCCGCCTCCGCCCACCAGGCGAGATCGGCGGCAAAGCGAGGAAATGCGGCCGCTAGCGCCTTCCCTGCCTCGCCTTGCGGCACCGCCTGCGCGTCGAGCGCCTGAATGAGCGGCCCGACGGTCAGCGTGCTGGAAATCACCACCATGCCCATTTCGGACAAAGTGCCGTGCCAGGCGAGATTGGCGCGCGCGCCGGCGATGCGGCCGGAGGAGTAGCTCGCCACCGCGGCGGGGCGCCAGAACCATTCCTCGAGGAAATGATCCGTCAGATTCTTGAGCCCGGGCTGCATCCCCCAATTGTATTCGCCGGCCACGAACACGAACGCCTCCGCCGCTCTGATCTTCCCGGCGAGCGCCTCCATCGCTGCCGGCGCGGTGCCGGGCGGATGCTCCTTGTACATGCGGTCCAGCATCGGCAGGCCGACCGCGCGTGCATCGATCAGCTCGACCGCATCGCCCCGCTCGGCGAATTGCCGGACCAGGTAGTCGGCGAGGCGGATGCCGATGCGGTCGGATCGGTAGGAGCCGTAGAGGACGAGGATTCGGGGCATCTGTCGCTCACATTCCTTGCTCTGTGCACGCTGCGTCCGGCGCAGCGCTCGCGGACGATCTGGCCGCATCGTGAAGCGTCGATTTCGCTCCTCCGGCGTTCTCGGGACAGCGACCCGGAGACGGCGCGTTCATTCCGGGCCGGTTCTTGTTCATGGAGGAATCACGATGGCCACACTTCCAAAGCCGGGCGCGAAGGTCTCCTGGAAGACCGCGCAAGGCAAGACGCAGGGCACGGTGGAGAAAATCGTCACCGGGACGACGAAGGTGAAGGGCTACACGGCGAAGGCGACGAAGGAGAAACCGGAGGTGCTGGTGAAGAGCGACAAATCCGGCAAGCCGGCCGTGCACCGGCCGGAGTCGCTGAAGAAATCCTGAGCATCGGGCCGGAAGAATGGGGCCCGGACGCCGGGTGACAGGCGTCCTGAACTTCCGCTTAATGGATCGCCATTGGAGGACGACCCAAGATGAACCAACCATCCGCTTCCGTGCTCCGCGTCGGCGTGCTCGGCGCCGCCAACATCGCCCGCCAGTTCATCGCCGGCGTGCGGGGCTCCTCGCTGCTCACCGTCGATTGCGTGGCGAGCCGGGAGGCCGGCAAGGCCGCCGCCTTCGCCGGCGAGACCGGGGTGGCGCGCAGCTGCGGCACCTACGAGGAGCTGCTCGCCGACCCCGACATCGATGCGATCTACAACCCGCTGCCGAACGGCCTGCACGCGCCATGGTCGATCCGCGCCGTCGAGGCGGGCAAGCACGTGCTGTGCGAGAAGCCGCTCGCGGTCACCGCCGCCGAGGTGCAGGCAATGTTCGACGCCGCCAGGGCGCATGGCGTGATCCTGCGCGAGGCCTATCCCTACATGGCGCAGCCGCAGACCGTCACGATGCGCCGTCTGCTGCGCGAAGGCGCGGTCGGCAAGGTGCAGTTCGTGCAGGCCTCCATCGGCTTCAGCCTGCCCGGCGCGCCGAATGTCCGCTACGACCGCGCGCTCGGCGGCGGCGCGGTGCTGGATGCGGGGAGCTATCCGGTGAGCCTCGTCCGCATTGCGGTCGGCGAACGTCCGGTGCGGGTTTCCGCCACCGCGCGCTTCTACGAGCCGGAGGTGGACCGCACGCTGATGGCGATGCTCGAATTTCCGGGCGGCGCGCTCGCGCAGATCTCCTGCTCCTTCGCCGTCGGCAACAACCGCCACGCGCTGATCGCCGGCGATGACGGCGTGCTGGAAACCACCTTCCTGAACCATGACCGCAGCGGACCGCCCGTGCTGCAGCTCAAGCGGGGCAAGGCTTCCACCGCGGCGAACGAGACGATGACGCTCGATGCCGGCGACGGCTTCCGGCTCGAGGCGGACTCCTTCGCGCATCTGCTGCGCGGCGAGACCGAAGCCTGGACCGGCGCCACGCCGGAGGAATCGCTCGACATCATCGCCGCGATCGAGGCGATCCGCAAAAGCGCGGCCACGAACGGCGCCTGGATCGACATTCCCCGATAGCGAGGGTCACGCCGCGATCACGACGCCGCCGGTTCGTGCGCCTCCCTGGCGGACAAGCGGCCGGTAAGGCGGCCGGTCGCAGCGGTGTGATCGTGCAGGAAACCGGCCGCGCGCTGCAGGGAAAGCCGCGCCTCAGGCAGGAACGAAGCCGCCAGCTGCCAGACATGCGGCACCACCGGCCAGATGGTCAGCGTGACGCGGACCCCGGCCGCCCGGGCGCGCTCGGCGAGACGCACGCTGTCGTCCCGCAGCATCTCCCGTTCGCCGACCTCGATGAACAGGGGCGGCAAGCCGTCGAGCCGCGCATAGAGGGGCGAGGCTTCCGGCGTGCGCGGATCGGCGCCGGCGAGATACCACTCGGCGACCGGCAGCCCGACGGCGGCGGAGAACATCGCATCGCGCCGCGCATTGCGGCGGATGCTCTCGCCGGTGCCGGCGAGATCGGTCCAGGGTGAGAACAGCGCCGCCGCCGCGGGCAGCGGGAGCTCCTTCTCGCGCAGGCGGATCATCAGCCCGATCGCGAGACCGCCGCCAGCGGAATCCCCGGCGACGCCCGGTGTGACACCCGGATGACCGCCGGCGAGGAGCGCCCGCCAGACCGCTTCGCCGTCATCGACCGCGGCCGGATAGGGATGTTCCGGCGCCAGCCGGTAATCCGGCACGAACACGTCGAATCCGGATTTCGCGAATGAGACGGTGATCGGGCGGTGCGTCCGCGGCGAGCCGACGAAATAACCGCCGCCATGCAGATAGAGCAGCACCGGAGAGCCCGCCGCATGCGGCGCCCGCGTGACCCATTCTCCCGCCACACCGCCGAGCTCCGCATCCCGGATATCGACGCCGGAGGGCGCCGGAAGCGTCCCCTCGCCCAGGATCGCCCGCGCGCCCGCCAGGTCACGGGCGCCGGCGAGGCGCCGCTTGATCCGCACGCGGGCGAGCAGATCGAGCATATGCGCCTGCCAGCTTGCCATCGGTCCTTTTCCTACGCGCGAACTCCTCGGGAGTTACACCACACGAATCCCGCCGCCCGAGGCGGACACCGGTTCCCCCCGGCGATGAAGCCGCAGCAGGCGAACTCCCGCCATCAATCGCCTTGCCGTGGGGTTCGCCGTTCCGCCATCGCCACGCCTCGGAGCATCCAACTTCGCTCGCCGCCTCATAAACACTCGGGGGCCTCCCCCCACGAGTTCATCCGCGAGGCACACGCCTCTCACCCCGAACTCTTCGCCCTTAACTCGCTCGATCAAATGTCGGGACTAAAACACCTGGGGGTGCAGCTCTTCTCTCATTAGCAGCTCCAACTCTCGGAAACGATGCTCAATGGCGTGTCTAAGTTCTATCGCGAATTTCGCGGCATCAGCACTTCGCCCCTGCGCTTGAGCGGCCCCGTTTTGCTGGGATAGCTCGGCGGTATCCATCATTCTCCCGAGCCAACCTTCCGGTTCATTCGGTTTCTCCGAATTTCGGCTCCAGCAATGGAGGTCATGCAAGTTAGCTTGACCACTTGCAACGCTGACGCTCGCCGGATTTGCCGCTATACCGCCCATGACCGAATTCTGTCCATAGGTTGTCCTTGACATTTCGAGTTGGATGTTCGGCGGCCCGGAGGAATTCTACAAAGTTATCGCTGTCAACGTCACGAAGAATGCAGGTTTATTTGGAAAGTTGTATGCGCCAGAAGGTGCCTTTGCTGTGCTCTCGCGACAGCACGCCTCTGGCCTGTCGGGTGAGTTCTTCTACGAACGTCATGCCTGCGCTGCCCAATCTTGGGCCACTAAATCCGCAACCATTATCCGCGACGCTCACCACAGGTAAACCCAGCCCGTCTTTGCCTTTCGCGATCAGCCTTACCGTAATCCTTCCCGATATTTTATCAGGAAAAGCGTGCTTGATCGCATTGGTGACAAGCTCGTTGACCGCGACCCCAAGCCTGACGGCGCGATCGACCGGCATCATCAGCGGTTCCGTATTTGCGTTTAAGGTAATTCCCTTTATCGACAGGTCATCGGCCACGGCGATTTTGTCGCACAGAGAGTGCAGGTATATTCCCATATCAATATCGCCTCCTCCATCCTGACCAAGGTCGCTTACGCCGGCTCGGCCAAGCAGGTGATCGTACAATTGGGCGAGGCCCATAACCCGGCGCCCGATTCGTCCAAACCCTGTCACTTCGGCCGGTTCTGCCGAGGCGCGTCCTTCGCGGTTCACAACGCTGTAAATCACCTGAAGGTCGTTTCGGACCCTATGTTGAAGCTCGTGCAGTGACATCTGGTAGTTTTCACTGCTTCGTTTGGTTTGCTCCTCGTAAGCCGTCCGCAGCGCGACTCGCGTGATAGTGGCCGCGAGGCTTTGCGCCAGAAGCTCCAGAAAAGACACATCATGGTCGATGAATCTTCCAGGCTCAGGGCTTTCCACCTCGAGAACGCCAAAGGCTGCTTCGGCGTCGCCTGGAACGACAACATTGATGCTCCGTATGATCTCGTGCTCAGCGAGTATGGCCGGCGCGCGAAACCGGCCCTCCGTCGTCAAGCTATTCGAGATGATCGACTTGCCACTATGCCAGGCGAAACCGGCGGCAGTCCCGACATCCGCATCCAGTCGGGTGGTCCCCACGATACCGTCTGGCCATCCGGCGCCGGCCTGAAGGAGAAAGTCACGCTTCTCCGGATCATAGACCAGCAGCTTGGCGAAGGTGACCCCCAATCCTTCGGCCGCGACCCGGCAGATCTCATGTTCTAGGGCCGGCAGATCGTCGCTGTGGGCGGCGAATGCTGCAAACCGCGTCGCCAAACGCATCCCGCTTTCCGCGGCCGATGAGGCTACAGCCCGCGGAGGATGGCGCGACCCCACTCGCCAGATTAAAGGCTTGTACGATGCATACGACATCAGACGATACCCGGATGAATGTCTGTCAGGGGCGAACGAGAACCAATCTGGTTGTGAGACATCCCCTGCGGAGCGGAGCTAGTCTGACCGATGAAATCCAATCCCGATGCACACGGCCAAGCGGCCCCGATGCTTGCTGAAAGCCTCTTGTTTCTTCTGGTTGAAAAGGGGGTCTCTTGTAAGGAGCAGATAATAAAAACGATCGACGGCGTGGTTGAGGTCAAGCAGGAGCCCGCCAGCCTCTCCGCGGCGGCTGCCCCTGAACCTCGGGTTGTTATTTGATTGGCGGCAGCGCCCAATGTCGTTCGCTCTCCTCTCTTGCAGCGCATCATGACATCGTCTCCGATGCAGCTAGGATGTTGCTCTCCTTGCCTCTTTACCAATCTCGGCTGATGCTGGCACTTATCTGGTATAAGTTGCCGGAGACCTTGGATGACACTTCCAGTGGCTGGATTTGGCGAGCCCTCAGTGGCCCCTTTGCCCGTCAGTAATCCTTTAACGCGAAAGCTCTCGCTTTACGCGCAGCTGTCTGCCTCCGACCGGCAGGTGCTCGATACCCTGCTCGTTCGGGAGGAATGCTTTCCCGCCGATGCGGATATCATTGCCGAGGGGATGTTGCCGCGTTCGGTCTTCGTGATGAAAGAAGGCATGGCTGTTCGCTACAGAAACCTGCCGGATGGCGGCCGTCAAATCATGACGTTTCTCATTCCAGGCGACCTGTGCGACGCGCATGTGTTCTTGCTCAAGACGATGGACCACTCACTTGCGACGATCACCCCGGTTCGGATCGCACCGATCTCACGTGAAGACATACTGGACCTGTTCGCCCAGCGACCCCGTATCTCTGCCGCCTTGTGGTGGAGTTCCCTGCAGGAGGAATCGATGCTGCGCGAGCGCATCGTTTCGCTCGGACGCCGTGATGCGCGGGGCCGCGTCGCCTACCTGCTCTGTGAGCTGCTTTGGCGACACGCCGCAATCGGATTGACGAATGGAGATGTATTTCGTTTGCCGCTTACTCAGACGGAGCTGGGTGACACCCTTGGTCTGACCCCAGTTCACGTAAACCGGATCCTGAAAGAATTTCGCGAGCGTCGCCTCATCGCAATAGAGCATAAAATGCTGAACCTGCTAGACGTCGTCGGTTTGCAGGGCATCGCTGGCTTCAACAAAGATTACCTTCATCTGAACGGCGTGTCGGAAGAGGTCAGCCAATATTTCAACAACCTGGAAAGAGCGCAGAGAAGCGGCGATCGTGCCCGGACACCATCTTCTCGAAAACGATAGAACCTCCTAGAGCATTTTCAGTTAGGCCGACGCCAGCCTCTCCCCACCTGGCCCCTCACTCTGTGGCATACTTTCGCCAGAGGGCCGGATGGGGCGAGAGCCGGCGCCGACTCCACCGAAGGTGAAAATGCTCTGAAGGTCTGGAAGCGCGGCCAAAACAAACTCGCCGCCTCGACTTCAGCGTCGTCTGATGCCCGTCGCGCTGTCGGACCGTGTCGCTGTATGGCGGCCTGCAATGACAATTGCGGATTCACGACGATCTTTCCGATGATCTTTCTTGGGGCACGCCACTAATACGTTTCTGCGGGCGTTATCTGTACGCGCGACACCTACTCCGATCTCACTGTATCGGTTGTTCGAGGCTTATATGACGATCAAATTCACCATCCTGCTCACCCGCAATCCGAAGCTGACACATGCCGAGTTCGTGGAACATCACAAGGTGGCCCATGCTCGCCTCTTCATGTCCATGCCCGTGGTGAAGGATACGGTTAGACGTTATGTCCAGCAGCACGCCATCCCGGTCGAACTACCCGACATGCCCCCGGTCAAATACGACGGCATCACTGAGCTATGGTTCGATGACGTGAATGCGCTCGAACGCTGCTTTTCGGACCCTGAATACATGGCGCGTGTCCGTCCAGACGAGGAATCATTCCTTGATCTCCACGCCTGCGATTTTATGGTTTCGACGGAGAATGAAATAGCCTGATGTCGCCGCCGCCTACCGCCGCGAGATCCGCCTGGCGATCGAAGCCGCGAGTGCCGGAATGAATGGATTCTGCTCTATCCGGCCGCCTCGGTGCATCAACACCATCCGAAGCTTGACACGCTGCTCGATGCGGCGCGCAGCACCACCGACTTCCCGGAGCGCATCCGCGATTACGAGCAGGCGGCCCAGATCTATCTCCAGGATTGGGCCTCTATCTATCTCTACCACCCGACCCTGATCCTCGGCGCGAGTGCGCGGCTGCGGGGCTGCGGGGCTGCGGTCGTCCTCGACAGGCTGATCCGGCTGCAGGGCATGACGCTCGCGGCCCTGAGAGCCTGAGCACTCATACCCTCAGCACGGCGTTCAGCTCACGGCTGCACCGAAGGCGGCACGCCGTTCGCGTGATCGATGCAGGCTCGTAGCAGGTCATAGCCGACGAGATTCCAGGTGGTGATGCCGCCCACCATGATCACCTGCACGAGGCCTTCAGCCAACTCCGGCAAGGTCAGGCCGAGCTTCATTGCCGCGAGCGCATGATTGATCGCGCCGTATTTGTCGCCGTGCAGCGTGTCGAGCACCGCGAAGATCAGCTCCTTCGTCTTCAGATCGAGCGCGCCGTCCGGCTTGTCCTGCATCAGCCCGTTGCGCATCAGCCCGTACCCCGCGAACGCGCCGGGCGCATGCTCGGCCAGCAGCTTGAAGCGGTCCGGGAACCGGCCGAACGTCGCCATGAAATTGTCGATCCCGGCCTGCGTCGCCTGCGCCAGCAAAGTGTCGTCGGTCTTCATCTCGTGTTCCTCGCCAGGTTTGTTCGCGCGCTATGCGCAGGATCGTCAATCGTCGAGCCGCTCGGCATTGTGGCAGGCGACCAGCCCGTCCCCGAGCGGACGGAGCGCCGGCACGATCTCGCGGCACGGCGCCGTCGCATGCGGGCAGCGCGGATGATAATGGCAGCCGGTGGGCGGCGCGAGCGGCGAAGGCGGCTCGCCGCGCACCGGCTCGGACCGCGCGGCGCCGGCCTGCAGCCCGGGGGTCGCGGCGAGCAGCGCGCGCGTGTAGGGATGGCGCGGCGACGCGAAGATCCCGGCTTTCGGCCCGCGCTCGGCGACGCGGCCGAGATACATCACCATCACCTCGTCGGCGATGTGGCGCACCACCGACAGATCATGGCTGATGAACAGATAGGCGACGCGGAAATTCTCCTGCAGGTCGAGCAGCAGGTTCAGCACCTGCGCGCGGATCGACACGTCGAGCGCCGAGACCGGCTCGTCGGCGACCACGATGCGCGGATGCAGCATCAGCGCTCGCGCGATCGCGATGCGCTGCCGCTGGCCGCCGGAGAACATGTGCGGATAGCGGCCGATCTGATCGCGCCGCAACCCGACCTGCTCCATCATCGCGAGCGCCCGCGCGCGCCGCTCCCGCGCGTCGGACACGCCGTTGATCGCGAGCGGCTCCTCGAGAATGCCGCCCACGGTCAGGCGCGGATTGAGTGACCCGTAAGGGTCCTGGAACACCATCTGCACGTCGCGGCGCAGCGCGCGGCGGCGTGCCGGATCCGTCACCGGCGCGCCGTCGATCAGCAGCCGGCCGGAGCTCGGCTTCTCCATCATCGTGACGATGCGGGCGAGCGTCGATTTGCCGCAGCCGCTCTCGCCGACCACCGCGAGGGTCTTCGCCGGCCGCATCTCGAAGGAGACGCCGTCCACCGCGTGCACCCGGGCACGTGCGAACGGGCCGCGACGCACCTCGTAGCTGCGACTTATGTCCTCCGCCGCGAGCGACGGTGTCACGGTGATGGCACAGCCGGCTTGCCCGTCGCGTCCAGCGGGCGGTGGCAGCGCACCGCGCCGTCCGGCAGAATTGCGAGCGTCGGCGGGACGGCGCGCGCGAGATCGGTGGCGAAGCGGCAGCGCGGGCTGAACAGGCAGCCGGCCGGCCGGTCGGCGATGCCCGGCACGACGCCCGGGATGGTGGCGAGGCGGCGGTGATCGCCGGTCCGCTCGGGCAGTGCATCGAGCAGCGCAGCGGTATAGGGATGCGCGGGCGCCCGCATCAGCGCCGTCGCCGGCCGGCTCTCCACCACCTGCCCCGCATACATCACCTGCACGCGCTGCGCGGTGTCGCCGACCACAGCCATGTCGTGGGTGATCAGGATCAGCGCCATGCCGCGCGCGCGCTGCAGGTCGCGCAGCAGGTCGAGGATCTGCTTTTGGATGGTGACGTCGAGCGCCGTCGTCGGCTCGTCGGCGATCAGCAGGCGCGGGTTGCAGGCGAGCGCCATCGCGATCATCACCCGCTGGTTCATGCCGCCCGAGAGCTGGTGCGGAAACGCGCCGATCCGGGCTTCCGGCGCCGGGATGCCGACCTGGCGCAGCAGCTCGAGAACCCGTCCGCGCCGCGCCCGCCGGTCGAGCCCGAGATGGACCGAGAGCGTCTCGCCGATCTGCCAGCCGATGGTGAAGCAGGGATTGAGGCTGCTCATCGGTTCCTGGAAGATCATCGCGACATCCCGGCCGAGCAGGCGGCGGCGCGCCCGCGGCGGCAGCGCCAGGAGATCGATGTCGTCGAACGCCATGCGGTCGGCGGTGACGATCCCCGGCCGGCGGATCAGCCCCATCACCGCCAGCATCGCAACCGACTTGCCGGAGCCGGATTCGCCGACCACGCCGAGCACCTCGCCCGCATCAATGTCGAGATCGACCCCGTCCACCGCGCGCAGCGTACCGCTCGCGGTCTCGAACGCAACCCGGAGATTGCGGATCTCGAGCAGGCTCATCGGCGCAAACTCATCGACGCAAACGGGGATCGAGCGCGTCGCGCAATCCGTCGCCGACCAGGTTGAAGCCGAGCACCGTGACCAGGATGGCGATGCCGGGAAACGTCACCACCCACCAGGCGCTTTGGACGAATTGCAGCGCATCGGCGAGCATCGTGCCCCATTCCGGCGTCGGCGGCTGCGCGCCGAGCCCGAGATAGCCGAGCGCCGCGGTGTCGAGGATCGCGGAGGACACGCCGAGGCTCGCCTGCACGATCAGCGGCGCCATGCAGTTCGGCAGCACCGTCAGCACCATAAGGCGCAGCATTCCCGCGCCTTCCATGCGCGTCGCCGCCACGTAGTCGCGGGCGAGCTCGCTCCTGACCGCGGCGCGCGTCAGCCGCACGAAGGCCGGGAGTTGCACGATTGCGACGGCGAACATCGCATTGCGCAGGCTCGGCCCGAGGATCGCCACGATGGCGATCGCGAGCAGGATGGTCGGCAGCGCCAGCATGATGTCCATCAGCCGCGCCACCAGCGCATCGACGATGCCGCCGAAGAATCCCGCGACCAGGCCGAGTGTGGTGCCGACCACCAGCGCGATCGCCACAACCATCACGCCGATCGAGAGCGAGAGCTGCGCGCCGTACAGCAGGCGGGAGAGGATGTCGCGGCCGACATCGTCGGTGCCGAGCGGGAAGCGCGGCGGCGCGAGGGAGAACCAGGTGGGCGGATGCAGCAGCGCGTCGCGCATCTGCGCATCCGGGCCATGCGGCGCGATCACCGGCGCAAAGGCGGCCGACAGGATGAGCAGCGTGACGATGGCGAAGCCGATCACCCCGCCGCGCCCGCTCGCGAACTGGCGGCGGAAGGCGCCGAGCGGCGCCGGCGGCGCTCCTGACGCGAGCTCGCCAGGAAGTGGTGCCACGCTTTCCGGCAGCAGGCCGCTCATCGCGCGTGCCGCACCCGGGGATTGATCAGCCCGACCAGCACGTCGACCAGCAGATTGACCAGGATGATCACCGCGGCGACCAGCAGCAGGCCGCCCTGCAGCACCGGGTAATCGCGCCGGTGCACTGCCTGGATCAGCCAGTTGCCGATGCCGGGCCAGGCAAAGATCGTCTCGGTCAGCACCGCGCCGCCGAACAGGCTGCCGACCTGCAGGCCGATCACGGTGACGACCGGGATGAGCGCGTTGCGCAGCGCGTGCAGCCCGATCACCCGCCACGGCGCCAGACCCTTCGCGCGCGCGGTGCGCACGTAATCCTCGTGCAGCACTTCCAGCATCGCCGAACGCGTCATCCTTGCCGTCACCGCCATCGGGATGGTGCCGAGCGCGATCGCCGGCAGCGCGAGATGCGAGAGCGCCGAGCGGAACGCGCCGGGATCGCCGGCAAGCAAGGTGTCGATCAGCATAAAGCCGGTGATCGGCTGCACGTCGTATTCCACCGCGATGCGCGCGCTGACCGGGGTGATGCCGAGCGTCACCGAGAATAGCAGGATGAGCAGGATCGCCCACCAGAAGATCGGCATCGAATAGCCGGTGAGCGACAACCCCATCACGGTGTAGTCGACGCTCGTCCCGCGCGTTACCGCGGCGACGATGCCGGCGGGAAGGCCGATCATCAGCGCCACCAGCATCGCCGCCAGCGCGAGCTCGACGGTGGCGGGGAAATAGGTCAGGAACTCGTCGAGCACGCTGTCATGCGTGACCAGCGAGCTGCCGAGCTGCCCGTGCAGCACGGCCCAGAGATAGGCGGCATATTGCACGATGAAGGGCCGGTCGAGCCCGAGCTGATGCAGCATCGCGGCATGCTGCGCGGGCGGCAGCCCGCGCTCGCCGAACATCAGCTCGATCGGATCGCCCGGGATCATGCGGCTCAGCCCGAACACCACGATGGTGATGCCGAGAAAGGTGGTGAGAACCAGCCCGAAGCGGCGCAGCAGATAGAGGCTCACGCGGTGAAGGCCTGGTACGCCTCCGCCATGTCCTCCACCGCCGCGTGGAACAAGCGCTTGCCGTGCTCCGGCGTCGAGAGCGACGGGTCGGAGCCGATGCGCCCATCCGGATAGCGCCGCCGGTAATCGAAGCAATCGTGGAACGGCTCGCTCGCCGCCGCCACTTTCGGCGACATCTGCGCGTATTTGATCGCTTCCGGATGATAGTACTGCGCGAGCGCCACTTCCGAGGCGGTCGCGTGCGAGCCGTTGACGCCGGGATAGAGCTCGTCGGCGATGGCGCGCGCCCGTTCGCCGGACCACATCCGCATCCGGCAGCGGATCGGCGATGGCGTACCCTCCGCCCGCAATGAGAGATTGGCGTAGATTTCGTCGAACGCGGCGGTCATCGTCGCGACGTTGCCGCCATGCCCGTTGATGAAGAAGAACCGCTCGAACCCGTGGCGCGCGAGCGAATGCACGATGTCGCCCACCATCGCGATCATCGTCGAGGGCCGCAGCGTGACCGAGCCGGTGAAGCCGAGATGGTGCTGCGACATGCCGAAGGCGAGCGTCGGTCCGACCATGCAGCCGAGCGTGTCGCCGACACCTTTCGCGACGAGCTCGGCGCAGAGATGGTCGGTGCCGATCAGCCCGTTCGGCCCATGCTGCTCGGTGGAGCCCACCGGGATGACGATGCCGCGCGATCCGCCGAGATAGGTCTCGACTTCCTGCCAGGTCGAGAGCGCGAGCTGCATCCTTACGGCCCCACGCTCACGCCGCCGAAAGGCTGGCCGCCGAGAAAATGCAGCTTGAACCCCTCGACATTCTTGCGGAGCGCGACCGAGGCTTTCACATCGGCGAACAGCATGCCGGCGACATCGTCCTCCCATGCATCCTGCGCCGTGACGTAGAGCTTGCCTCGCTCCTTGAGATCGGTGGCGAGATTTGCCCGGTTCACCGCATCCGAATAGGTGCGGTTGCACCAATGGCCGGAATTGCCGCCCGATCTGATCGCCTCGCAGGTGAAGCCGAGCATGATCTCGCTCGGATCCGGGTAATCCCAGGTGCCGCCGAGCATCACCACATCGCCCTCGCCCTGGCGCGCGCGCTTGAGATACTCGCCCCATTCATAGGTGACGATATTGGCTTGCACGCCGATCTTGGCCCAATCGGCCTGGATCATCTCGGCGGCCCGGCGCCCGTTCGGCATGTAGGCGCGCACCACCGGAATCGCCCAGAGATCGATCTTGAAACCATTGGGCAAGCCCGCCTCGGTCAGCAATCTCTTCGCGTCGTCCGGATCGTATTTGCGCGGCGAGAGCGCGCCGTCATGCCCCCAGAGCGCCGGCGGCACCATCGCGGCGGTCGGCGTGCCGCTGCCCTGATAAACCGCCTTGACGAGATCATCGAGATCGATCGCCTCCGCCAGGGCGAGGCGCACGCGCCGGTCGTTCAGCGGCGGCTTATCGACCTTGAACCGGATATAGTCGAGCGCCGCGATCGTCGCGTCCTGCACGCGGAGATCGGCACTCGTGCGCATCGCCGGCAGATCGGCGGGATTGGGATAGCGCGCGATCTGGCACTCATTGGTGCGCAGCTTGGCGAAGCGCACGGACGGATCGGGCGTGACCGAGAAGATCAGGTTGTCGACTTTCGGCGCGCGGTCGGATCCCGCCTTGATCCCCCAGAAATCGGGGAATGCGCGGAAGCGGACCACCGCGTCCTTCTGATACTGGGTCATGTGAAACGGGCCGTTGCCGATCGGATTGCTGTCGAGATCGCCGAGCTTGCCGCTCTTCTGCAGCGCCGCGGCATAGTCCGCCGAGACGATCGACATCGCCTGCACGGTGAGCGTGCTGAGCAGCGGCGAAAATGGATGGTTGAGCTCGAACACCACCGTGTCGTCCGCGGTCTTGGTGACGGATTTCAGCGGATTGGCGAGCAGATCCTCATACATCGGGAAGGTGCCCCCGGCGCTCTTGTAGAACGGATCATTGGGATCGGACATGCGGCGGAAGCTGAACACCACGTCGTCGGCGTTGAAGTCCCGCGTCGGGGTGAATTCGGCGTTCGACTGCCACTTCACGCCGTGGCGCAGCTTGAAGGTGTAGCGCAGCCCGTCATCCGAGATGGTCCAGGATTCGGCGAGCGCGGGCACCAGGGCGGAGCCGCCGGTCTGCATCTCGATCAGCCGGTCCGAGGTCTGCTCCGCCACGTCGAAGCTCGTATTCGCCGTGCTGAGCTGGGCGTTGAGCGCGTCCGGACTGGCCTCGGTGCAGACGACGAGGGTTCCCGCGCCTGGGGTTCCCGCGGCCTGGGCTCTCGCGGCCCAGCCCAGGATCAGCGCGAGCGCGAGCACGGCGTGGCGTCGCTTCATGGCAAGCCTCCTCTCGCGCCCGCCCCGCGAGCGGCCGCCTGCGGGAACTCTCCCGGCAAGGCGCCCCCCGGTCAACCGCAAATGCGCCCGCGCGCTCCGGCTGGCGGGACCGGCTCGTTCGGATCAGTCCCGCGCCGCACGGCGCGATCGGCCGCGCATTGTTGGCACGATGAACCGCGCGTGTGGCCGCGTGGCCGGGTTTGCGATGCGTTTTGCGGGTGGTATCGTGTCGCCGAAACTGGAATGTGGCATGGCGGATTCAGCAGAGAAGTCGAGCGGACGATCGGAGGATGGCCTCAAGTCGCTGAACAAGGTGATGACCATCCTCTCCGCGTTCTCGACCACGCGGCGATCCCTCTCGCTCACGGAAATCTGCCAGATGACGCGATTTCCGAAGAGCACCACGCATCGCCTGCTGGCGTCGATGCGCGATGTCGGGCTGCTCGATCAGGGGCAGGACCGGGATCGTTACCGGCTGGGCATGCGGCTCTTCGAATTCGGCAACATCGTGCTCGCGAACATGGATCTGCATCGCGAGGCGCGCCCCTATGTCGACGCGCTGAGCCGGCAGACCGGGCAGGCGGTGCATCTCGCGGTGTTCGACGGCTACCGCGCGATCGTGATCCACCGCGCCGACTCCTCGCCGGAGAAGACCCAGGTCAACGCGCTGATCGAGCAGGCGCCGGTCTATTGCACGAGCGTCGGCAAGGCGATCCTCGCTTTCCAGCCGGACGCGGTGGTGCAGCGCGTGATCGATGCCGGGCTCATCCGTTTCACCGACACGACACTGACCGATCCCGCTTCGCTGCGCGCGGCACTCCGCGAGATCGGGCAGCGTGGCTTCGCGCTCGACGATGGCGAGCACCAACCGGGGCTACGCTGCATCGGCGCGCCGATCCGCGACCAGACCGGCCATGTGATGGCGGCGATCAGCATCACCGCGCTGTCCTGGCGCCTGCCGATGGGCGAGGTCGAGGCGCTGGCCAAGGTCGTCATGCACCATGCCGGCGCGATCTCCGCGGCGATCGGCTATCTGTCCGTCGAAGCGCGGGCAGCCGGCTGACGCTCGCGTCAGGCGGCGATGCCGAGATACGCCGTCCTCACCCGCTCGTCTTTCGCGAGCTGAGCGGCGGAGCCTTCGGCCACGATCCGTCCGGAACCCAGAACATAGGCGCGGTGCGAGACCGCGAGCGCCATCCTCGCATTTTGCTCCACGAGCAGGATCGCGGTGCCGCGCCGGTTCACCTCCACCAGCTTGTCGAACACCTGATCGACCAGTTTCGGGGCGAGACCGAGAGAGGGTTCGTCGAGCATCAGCAGACGCGGCCGGCTCATCAGGGCGCGCCCGATCGCCAGCATCTGCTGCTCGCCGCTGCTCAGCGAGAAGGCGAGCGAACGCGACAGCCGGCGCAGGCTCGGAAACAGCGCGAGCACCTCTTCGAGCGCCGCATCGCATTCGGGCGCGGGGCGGCCATGCGCGCCGGTCTTCAGATTGTCAATGACGCTGAGGCCGCCGAACAGGCGCCGACGCTCCGGCACCAGCGCCACCCCCAGTGTCACCAGGCGCTCGGTCGGCTCGCGCAACAGGGAGCGCTCGTCGAGCGTGACCGCCCCGGTCGCCGGCACCAGGCGTGATATCGCCTTCAGCACCGTGCTCTTCCCGACGCCGTTGCTGCCGAGGATGCTGACGAACTCACCCACGCCCACGTCGAGACCGATGCCGCGCACCGCCTCGATATCGCCGAAGCGGACGGCAAGATCGCGCACGCGCAGCGGCGCCACGGCGGATGGCGGCACCGGGGCCGGTATGGTGGCGGCGGAGGTGAAGGTGGCCTGGCCGAGATAGGCCTCGATCACCCCCTCATACGCCTGGATCTGCTTCGGCGTTCCGCGCGCCAGCACCGCGCCGAAATTCAGCACGGTTATCTCGTCGGCGAGCTGCATGACGACATCCATCTCGTGCTCGATCAGCAGGATCGTCACGCCACGGCGGCGCACCTCGCGAATGGTCTCGATCAGTCGTGCTGTTTCGGTATGGTTCAATCCGCCATGCGGCTCGTCGAGCAGCACCAACTTCGGGTCGAGCGCCAGCACCTTGGCGATTTCGAGCAGGCGCCGCTGACCTTGCGGCAGGCTGGCGGCTCCGAAGCCGGCGAGCGCGCCGAGCCCGACCAGATCGAGGATGTCCTCGGCGCGCCGATGCGCCGATGCGCCGATGCGCCGATGCGCCGATGCGCCAGGCGAAGCCGCGCCGATGCAGCACGACCAGCACGTTCTCGAGCACGGTCATGCTGGAGAACAGCCGCGTGTTCTGCAAGGTGCGCCCGAGCCCCATCGCCGCCATCGCCTCGCTCGGCAATCCGGCGGCGTCGCGGCCGAGGAATCGCACGACGCCGGAGCTCGGCGGATAGACGCCGCTGATCACGTTGAACAGCGTCGTCTTGCCGGATCCGTTCGGGCCGATCGCGGCGTGGATCGTCCCCGGCGCGACCTGCAGGTCCACCGATTTCAGCGCGACGATGCCGCCGAAGCGCCGGGTCAACTGCTCGATCGTCAGCACGGCGTTCACCGCGTCACCTCCGGAATGCCGGCCGGCGGAACCGGCATCCGCCGGCGCGGCCGGATGGCACGCCGCGCGAGCCGCGTGGCGAGCCCGGAAAGGCCGCCCGGAACCGCCGCGATCACCACGATCACCACCATGCCGAAGATGACGAAATAGCCTTCCTGGAGGAAGCGCAGCCATTCCGGCACCAGCGTGTACAAGGCCGCGCCGATCACCGCGCCGAGGCTGCTCCCGAGACCGCCGACGACCACCATCGCGAGATAGGAAAACGTCGTCTGCCAGGCGAACACGTCCGGGCTGATATAGCCGAGCAGGCAGCAATAGCAGATGCCTGCAATGGCGGCGCATGCCGAGGACGCGACGAACAGGCCGATCTTCAGCGCGCGCACGTCGATCCCGGCCGCCTGCGCGGCGATCATGTCGTCGCGGAACGCCCGCACCCGCTGGCCGATGCCCGCTCGGCTGATCGTCTGTCCAGACGATGATGCCGTCGACGCGCGCCTGCTGGAAGATCAGCAATTGCGCGGTGAAATCCTTCGTGCTGTCGAGATGCGACTGCGTGGCGACCGGCGCGATGCCGCGCTGCGTCAGCGCCGCCTTCACCGCGCCGATCCCGCTCTGGCCGAACGCCGTGTTGACGTAATCGAGCCCGATCTTCGCCGGTGCGAGGCCGACGCCGCCGAGCGCCGCGCCGATGCCGATCAGGCCGCGCCGAGATACGGAGTTTCCGGTGATGCTAATATGTCCTCGCGAGGCTGCGACCGTTCGGCCGCGATTGGCTCAGGCAATAATCCAGCTCGCCTCCATCCCGTCAATTGAATGCGGTTCTTTGTCCCAAATTGCGGGGTCTTGCAGATGAGACCGGCGGATGTATAGCCTATTCGAGGAGGATGTCGTAGTTCCGTCCCGTATTCTGGAACTTTGGCCCAAAATGGGCTTGACTCTGGACCAGCTCCGGTCAGGATGCCGACGGCGGAACGGGCGCGCGGCGCCGTTGTTTTCGCGCCTCGTCGAGCCACACAGGAGAGAACGCCATGGACCACAACCTTCCCGTGGACACGCAGCCGCGCCCGTCAGCGAGCGCGCTGCGCCAGACACTGACCGGAATCCTGCCGCCCACCACGATGCCGTTCGACACATCGGGCGACCTCGTGTTCAGCGCGCTGCGCGAGCAGATGGATTTCGTGGTCGAGAAAGGCGCGCATGGCGTCGTCGCCGGCGGCAGCACCGGTGAGGGCCACACGCTCAACTTCAACGAATTCGTGAAGGTGATGCAGGCGACGCATGACGCGCTCGGCGGCCGCCTTCCCTTCGTGGTCGGGCTGATCGTCAACAGCACCCGCGAGGCGATCGAGCGCGTGAAAGCGTTGCAGGGCCTCAACATCGCGGCGCTGCAGATCACGCCGGTGCATTACCTGTTCAAGCCGACGGAAGCCGGCACCGTCGAGCATTTCCGCGCGATCCACGACGCGACCGGCATCCCGATCCTGATCTACAACGTCATCCCCTGGAATTATCTCTCGATCGATCTGATGCTCCGCGTGATGCGCGAAGTGCCTGGCGTGATCGGCATGAAGCAAAGCGGCGGCGATCTCAAATCGGTCTCCGATCTTATCCAGCGGGTGGAGGCTGAGAACATCGTGCTCACCGGCGTCGACGCCCTGCTCTATCCGGCCTTCGCGCTCGGCGCGCATGGCGCAATCAGCGCGCTCACCGCCGCCGTCCCGAGCGTGTGCGTGAAGCTCTGGGATGCGGTGCAGCGCAAGGATTTCGACACCGCGCTCGGCATTCATCGCGGGCTGAACACGCTGTGGAACACCGTGCCGCATGACGTGCTGCCGGCGGCAGCCAAATACATCCAGCACCGGCAAGGCCTCGGCATGCATTATCCGCGCACGCCGATGGATCATGTGGGCGCCTCGCTGAAAGCCTCGATCGACAAGGCGCTCGACGCGCTGCCGCTCTGAACGGACGCTCCGCCGCGCCGGAACGCAACGCACCGACAAGATGCGGCAGACAAGCCGCGCATTTGCAGGAGGGGGGACCATGACAGCCGTGATGCCGCGCGAGACCCTGCTGGGCGATGCCGGCGCTAAACCGGTCGCTCAGGCACGGCCGAAAGGCCGCAATCTGCGCTGGCTTGTCATCGCCGTGATCTGCGTGTTGACGATCGCGAATTACCTGGATCGCGGCAATCTCTCCGTCGCCGCGCCGCTGATCATGAAGCAGCTCGGCGTGAGCGCCACGATGATGGGCGTCGTGCTCTCCGCCTTCGTCTGGCCCTACGCGATCATGAACCTGCCGACCGGCTGGCTGGTCGATCGCTTCGGCGCGCGGCTGCTGCTCACGCTTGCGGCCGGGTTGTGGTCGCTCGCCGCGATGCTGACCGGCTTCGCCACCAGCATCGGGCAGTTTCTCGGGCTGCGCGTGGCGCTCGGCATCGCCGAGGCGCCGCTCTTTCCCTCGGCCCTCAAGGCGACGAATGCCTGGTTTCCGGATCATGAGAAGGCCGCGGCGATCAGCGTCTATATCGCCGCGACGCAGGTCGGTCTCGCCATCGCGCCGCCGATCTCGACCGCGCTGATGCTGGCTTTCGGCTGGCCGGCGATGTTCATCATCATCGGGGTGTTCGGCTTCTTCGCCACACTCGGCTGGCTCGCGATCTATCGCGAGCCGGGCGCGCACCCGCGCCTCAGCGCCGAGGAATTGCGCTATATCCGCACCGGCCAGCACAGCCGGAGCGGGCGCCCCGCGGAAGAGACGCCGGCGAGCCTGCAGGAATGGTCCGGGCTGTTCCGCTACCGATCCATCTGGATCATGATCATCGGCGGGTTCTGCCTGCAATACACGTTCTGGTTCTACATCAGCTGGCTGCCGACCTATCTCGAGCGCGTGCAGCATTTCACCATCTCGCGCGCCGGCTATCTGTCGGCGCTGCCGTTCATCGCCGGCGCGATCGGCGTGATGACCGGCGGCCGGATTTCGGACTGGCTCGTGCTCCGCGATGTCGCGACCTTCACCGCGCGGCGCATCGTCGTCGCCGCAGGCGCCTTGTTGACCGCCTGCGCGATGCTCGCGACCACGTTCAGCCCGAGCCCCGCGGCAGCGGTCGCGCTGCTCACGGTCGGGATGTTCACCTACAGCCTGAGCTCGGGCTGCTACTGGGCGCTCGCGACGGATGCGCTGACCACGCCGCGCTTCGTGGCCTCGGTCGGCAGCATCCAGAATTTCGGCGGGTTTCTCGGCGGCGCCTGTGCGCCGATCGTCACCGGCATCGTAGTCGACCGGTTCGGCGGCTTCGACGTCGCGATCCTTGTCACCGGCGCGCTGGCGCTCGTCTCGGCGGCGATGTACGGCGTGCTGCTGCGCCGCCGGATCCCGCTCTGAGCATGCCCGTGCCGACATCGACCGACGAGGCGGTCGACGTCGTCGTGGTCGGCGCCGGTTCCGCCGGCGTCGCCGCCGCGATCGCCGCCGCCGAGGAGGGTGCCCGCACGCTGCTGCTCGAGGCGAGCGGCAGCGTCGGCGGCACGCTCGCCTGGCAATTGCTGGAACACAGCGCGGGCTTCCATGACGGGGCGGGCAACCAGGTGATCGCCGGTTTCGGCGAACGCCTCGTGCAGCGTCTGCGCGAGACCGGCAGTTCGCCCGGCCATGTGCGCGACGACGTGGCCTACACCGCCACCCGCACGCCGCTGAACCATGTCGAGCTGGCGCTGACCGAGACGGTGATGCTCGGCGAAGCCGGCGTGACGCTCTGGCTGCAGGCGCCCGTCGTGGGCACGGTCCGGGACGGAGGCTGGATCACCGCGCTCGCCACCGAGACCCCGGCCGGGCGGCACGTGCTGCATCCCAGGCTGGTGATCGACACGAGCGGCGACGCCGTGATCGCCCGGCAGGCGGGCGCGCGCTTCCACGCGGATGCGGCGGGTGCGCGGCAACCTGCCTCCCTCACCTTCAAGCTCGGCGGCGTCGACTTCGCGCGCCTGCTCGCCTATGCGCGCGGCGAGCCGAATGA
Organism: Acetobacteraceae bacterium; assembly: GCA_965276665.1. Classification (GTDB taxonomy): domain Bacteria; phylum Pseudomonadota; class Alphaproteobacteria; order Acetobacterales; family Acetobacteraceae; genus CAWGJC01. The sequence goes on along the minus strand of OZ255620.1, from coordinate 3,749,594 downwards.
CTTCCGTCCCGGCAGCCATATCGGCACGGCGGCGGACGAGGCAGTCAATCTCTGGGGCTTCGGCCGGCTGCTGGAGCGCGGATTCCAATCCGGCATGCTGGGCCTGGCGCGCGGCGAGCTCCATCTCGCCGCCTCGCCGCGTCGCGGCGAGGCGGTGGTGAATGTCAGCCGGGTCACGACGGGCGAAATCCGCGAGAACTGGGCCGGCGCCGCCGCGATCGCGCTGAGCCGGCAGGTGCTGGAATTCGCGCGCTGGTTCCGCGAGATCGTGCCGGGCTGCGCGAACGCCTATGTCGCTTCGGTCGCCGACCGTGTGGGCGTGCGCGAATCCGGCCGCGTGGTCGGGCTGTGCACGCTCACCCGCGACGACGTGCTGCGCGCGCGGAAGCGGCCGGATGCGATCGCGCAGGCCGCCTTCCCGATCGACATCCATGCGCCGGACCAGCCGAGCCTGTCGCACACCGAGCAGCTCGCCCGGCCCTACGGCATTCCGTTCGGCTGCCTGGTCGCTGCCGGGTTCGACAATCTCCTGGTCGCGGGACGCTGCATCTCCTCGACGCATGAGGCGAACGGCTCGGCGCGAATCACCGCGACCTGCTTCGCCACCGGCGAGGCCGCGGGAGTCGCCGCGGCGCTGGCGGCGCGCGCCGGCATCGCCGCGCCTTCCCTCGACATCAAAACGCTGCGCCGTGTGCTGCTGCGCCGCGGCGTGCTGCTCGACCAGGTCAGCGCCGCCGCCTGAGCTCTCGCCGACGGCCATGGCTTGCCAGGCCGCACCGCTTGGCCGATACTAAGTCGTGGCTTGGTATTTCGGGCACGGGCCGCGCATGCGCCTGCGTCCGGAGCAGAAGGAGGTCGGTCGGGACAGTGGGGATCGCCAGGCCGGAAGCGGCGGCGCCGAGGAGCACGCCGCGCGCGCGCCAGACCGCTGCCCTCGTCACCGACAGCGTCAAGCGCCTCACCCGGCGGCTGCGCCAGGCGCGCGCCGATCACGGTGTCAGCTCCTCGAAGCTGAACGTCCTCGGACATCTCGTGCGCAGCGGCCCGATCACCGCCACCGATCTCGCGGCGCTCGATCGCATCCAGCCGCAATCGCTGACCCGCATGCTGGCGACATTGGAAGAGCGCGGCCTCATCCAGCGCGAGCAGGCGCAGACCGACCGGCGGCAGATGCGGATCATGATCACCCCGGCCGGACGGACTCTGCTGGCCCAGGATTCCCGGCTGCAGGTCGCATGGCTGAGCCGGTCGATGACGGCCCTGCTGGACGCGTCGGAGATGGAGCTCCTCTGCGCCGCGGCGCCCCTGCTCGACCGGCTCGCGGCGGTGGCCGATCTCGCACAATGCGAAGACGCGTGACGTGAGCGAAGCGGCCATCGCGCCATCGGGCATGCGGGATGGCAGGGTCTCCCTCGCCGTCCCGCTCGTCATCGCGTGCGGCATGTTCATGTCGCAGCTCGACTCGACGATCATCGCGACGTCGATCCCGCAAATGGCGCACAGTCTCGGGGTCGGGCCGCTTCGGCTCAACGTCGCCATCACCTCCTACCTGATCACCCTCGCGGTCTTCATCCCGATCAGCGGCTGGATCGCCGACCGGTTCGGCCCGCGGCGGGTGTTCTGCTCGGCGCTCATCCTGTTCTCGGCGGGATCGGTGCTGTGCGGCCTGTCGACCAGCCTGACGATGCTCGTCGCGACACGCATCGTGCAGGGCCTGGGCGGGGCGATGATGACGCCGGTCGGACGGCTGATCCTGATCCGGTCGTTTCCCAAGGACCAGCTCATCACCGCGATGAACTACGTCTCCATCCCCGCGCTGATCGGCCCGACGATGGGGCCCTTGGTGGGCGGCGTGCTCACAACCTACATGTCCTGGCGGTGGATCTTCTACATCAACGTGCCGATCGGGGTGATCGGCGTGCTGCTGACGCAGCGGTTCATCGAGGATTTCAGCGTCCCGCCGCCGCCGAAATTCGATTTTTCCGGCTTCATCGTCGCCGGGAGCGGGCTTGGGCTGTTCGCGGTCGGGACCGAGTATCTCGGCCGGCGGATGATCCCCGCCGCGGCCGATGCCGGACTGTTCGCGGCGGCGGTCATCCTGCTCGTGGGATATGTCTGGCATGCAAGGCGGGTGGCGCATCCGGTGCTCGATCTCCGCCTGCTGCGGGTGCGGAGCTTCCGGGCGGCGACGCTTGCGGGCGGGCTCAGCCGGTTCGCGATCGGCGCCGTGCCGTTCCTGCTGCCGCTGCTCCTGCAGGTGGGTTTCGGCCTCGATCCGCTGCATTCCGGACTTCTCACCTTCGTGACCAGCCTCGGCGCGATGGTGAACAAGACGATCGTCCGGAAGGTGCTCCGCACGCTCGGCTTCCGCCGGCTGCTCGCCTTCAACGGCGTCCTGCTCGGGGCAATGATCTGCGGATTGGCGATGTTGCGCGTCGACACCCCGCACGTGCTGATCTGGGGCTATCTACTCGCCTTCGGCTTCGTGCGCTCGGTGCAGCTGACGAGCATCAACGCGCTCGGCTACGCCGATCTGACGCCGGAGATCATGAGCAAGGGCACGAGCATCGCGAGTGTCGCGCAGCAATTGTCGATGAGCCTCGGCGTCGCGATCGGCGCGACGCTGCTCGCGCTGAATGTCGGCGCCTCGGGCCACATCACCGCAGCGGATTTCCGGCCGGTCTTCCTGATCATCGGCGCGCTGCCGATGCTCGCAATCTTTGAGTTCCTCACCCTCGACCCGGCGACCGGCGCCCATGTGACGGGACATCGCCAGCGCGAGGAGATCGAGGCGACGGCGCGCGAACGGGCTTCCGGCTAGAGCAAGTCCGTTCGCGCTTGCTCTCTATACAGGCTCTCGATGCTTGTCCTGGCGAGCATCGAACGCTTCCGTTCGAACGGATGATGCACTCTGAAAGCCTGTCTTTGAACGAACCCGCAAGGCTGCTCCTGGCCGATAGTGTTGAAGAAGTCGGCTTCGGGCTGAAAGCCACGCATCGGCCGACCCGGCCAGATCGGGCCGAAGCCTTCATCCAGGCGCGGATTGAGGCTCAGCCGTGATCAGTTTGGCGAGCTTGCGGAGGTTCTGGGCGGTGGCGGCCAGGAGGAACTCGTCTTTCGCTCCGTTGGGACCTCGCAGGCGCAGGCGGTCGAGCTTCAGAATGCGCTTAAGGTGAGCAAACAGCATCTCGATCTTCTTTCGCTCGCGCCGGGATGTCGCATACGCGTCGGTTAGCGCGAGATCGCGGGCCATATCTCGCGCGCCTTCGTGGATGGATCGCGGCACCTTGCGGGCGGGCTGGCCGGGACAGCAACGCGGCTTGAGAGAGCAGCCGTCACAGTCTTGCTTGCTTGCGCGGTAGCGGGTGAACCCATCCTGGTCGACACCCGAGCGTGGCGTCGTGAAGTTGCGGTGAGACCGCTTCAGCTGCTTGCCGCCGGGGCAGGTATATCGGTCGTGCTTGTGGTCGTAGGTGAAGTCGGACCGTGCAAAGGTGCCGTCCGTTCGGGCGGATTTATCGAACACCGGGATATGCGGTTCGATGCTGCGTTCATGCACCAGGGACGCGAGGTTCTCAGCCGATCCGTAGCCGGCATCTGCCACGAGCCGTTCGGGCCAGAGGTCGAAGCGCTCGCTCACCCGGTCGAGCATGCGATGCTGCGCCGTAACTTCGGCCTGCCGGACGGCCGTGGTCGGCTCGACATCCAGGATGACGGCGCATTTCAGATCAATCAGGTAGTTGGTGCAGTAGGCAAAGAAGGCGAGGCCGCCGTTTGCGCCGGTCCAGCGCGAGGCCGGGTCAGCCGGTGAGATGAACTTTGGCACAACCGGCGTTGCCGCCCCGAACGCGGCATCGTCGAGCACGGCAAGGTATTCGCGTACGGCACGATTGGCCACCTCGGGCGCCATGCCCTCGCTACCGGGCACGCCGCGTTGACGATTGGCATCGGCCTTGACCATGCTGGCGTCGACGGCAAAGCCCTCGCCGCCCACCAATCCCTCGGCCATGCAGCGGCGAACCACGGTCTCGAACACCTGGCGCAAGAGGTCTGCATCGCGAAAGCGGCCATGCCGGGCTTTGGAGAAGGTCGAGTGATCTGGCACCGTCGCATCGAGGCTGAGCCGGCAGAACCAGCGATAGCCGAGGTTCAGATGTACCTCATCACACAGCCGGCGCTCGGAACGGATGCCGAAGCAGTAGCCCACGATCAGCATGCGGATCATCAGCTCGGGATCAATTGAGGGCCTGCCAAAGTCGCTGTAGTAGGGCCGGAGGTGCTCGCGCATCCCGGACAGATCGACGAAGCGATCAATCGACCGGAGCAGATGGTCCATCGGCACGTGTCGATCGAGATTGAAGCTGTAGAACAACGCCTCCTGCAGCACCGTCCGCTCGCCCATCATCGCCGCGCCCTCGCTCGATCCAGCACCGAGTGAATCAGGTGCTATCGAGCCGGCTCAACCGAGTTTTTCAACACAATCGGCCCAAAGCGGACATGCGGGAACGCCCCATCCAAGACTGGTGCCAATGAAGCATCCTGCCGGAACCTGTCGGTTCGCGGGAAGGTCAGGCCGGATCGAGTGCGCTGATGGTAACGTAGTATCCGTCAGGATCTCGGAGCGAAAATGCCATGGTCCCGGTGTTGGGATTCAGGTGTGGCTCTTCTTCCAGCCGGCTGACGAGCGCGCGCGCCCTCGGCAGGGCTGCGTCGAATTTGTCCACCCGGAAGAACAAGAGCAGGCCGTTGCCAGTCTTGGCGGCGTGGGGACTTGTCAACGAGGGATGCTCGTGGGCGCCCCACTCGTGGAGACAGAGCAAGACCGTCCCGTCCGAGTCGACGATTTGCCCAAAGTGGTGGTGGGCAGGAATCGTCTCCGTCAGGCCAAGTAGCGACTGATACCATTTGAAGCTTTGGGGCACGTCGGCCACGCCGATGATCGTCCACGTGCGGTTCATAGTTTCCTCTGCGGTGCGAATATCATTGGGACTCGGTTATTCAGCGCTCTGGTGCGGAGACGGTTTTAAGAGGGCCGCCCGCTCACGCGGGAGAGGAAGGCGCGGAGCCGCTCGCTCGCGGGGTTGCGCAGCACGCTGTCGGGATCGCCTTCCTGCACCACGCGGCCGCCATCCATGAAGGCGACGCGGTCGCTCACCTCGCGCGCGAAGCCCATCTCATGGGTAACGACGAGCATGGTCATGCCCTCGGCGGCCAGGGTGCGCACCACCGCGAGCACCTCGCCGACGAGCTCGGGATCGAGCGCCGAGGTGATCTCGTCGAGCAATAGAACTTTCGGCTCCATCGCCACGGCGCGCGCGATGCCGACGCGCTGCTGCTGGCCGCCCGAGAGTTGCGAGGGCAGGCTCTCCGCCCGGTTGGCGAGGCCGACGCGGTCGAGCCAGTGCATCGCCAAGGCGCGCGCCGGCGCCCGGCTCATGCGACGCACCTTGCGCAGGCCGAGCATGATGTTCTCGGCCGCGGTGAGGTGCGGGAACAGATAGAAAAGCTGGAACACCATGCCGGTGGTGGCGCGAAGCCGCGCGAGCTCGCGGTCGGGGCGCGGCCGCCGCCGCGCATCCCCCTCGCGAAAGCCGATCTCCACGCCGTCGACGCGGATCGACCCGGACTCGTAGGTCTCGAGCGCGTTGACGCAGCGCAGCAGGGTGGTCTTACCGCTACCGGACGGGCCGATGATCGTCACCACCGCGCCACTGGCGACCGCGAGATCAACCCCGTCGAGCACCCGCGTGGCGCCGAAGGATTTGCCGACGCCCCTGATGTCAACAAGCGGGATGCGAAGCAGCGTTTCGTTCATGGACGGCCGATCTCGCTCATCTCAATCCCGCACAGAGGCGAAGCGCGTTTCCATCCGCCGGCTGGCGAGCGACAGGCTGTAATTGATCGCCAGGTAGATGATCGCGCCGACGATGTAGAAGGGCATCGGCTCGTAGGTGCGGCCGATCACCTGCTGGATCGACAGCATCAGATCCACCAGCCCGAGCAGCGAGACCAGCGCGCTGCCCTTCACCGTGTCCGTCACGCTGTTGATCCAGGGCGGCAGGAAGCGCCGCACCGCCTGCGGGAAGATCACGGAGAGCAGGCATTGCGGGAAGGTGAGGCCGATCGCACGCGCCGCTTCCATTTGTCCGTGATGGATGGAGGTGATCGCGCCGCGGGTGATCTCCGCGACCTGGCAGGCGGAGAACAGGCTGAGCGCCACCACCGCCGCCCAGAAGCCGCCGAGATCGAACCCGACCGCCGGCCCGACATAATAGACGAAGAAGATCAGCACCAGCACCGGAACGCCGCGCACCACATCGACGATCGCGCGGACCGGCAGGCGGAGGGGCATTGCGCCATAGGTGAGCGCGGTGCCGAACAGCAATCCGAGCACGAGCGCCAGCACGACCGACAGGGCGGAAACTTCCAGCGTCACCAGCAGGCCGCGCCAGAGCGACGGCGCCGCCTGCAAGATGAGATGCAGCGACCTCATCGGATCGCGTAGACGCGCTCGACGCGCCGCAGCGCCCAGAGCATCGCATAGCCGGTGATCACGTACATCGGCGTCACCACCGCGTAGACCTCGATCACGCGGAACGTGTTGTTGTTGATCCATTGCGCGCCGTAGGTGAGCTCCGGCACCGCGATGACCGAGGCGATCGAGGTGTCCTTGAACAGCGAGACGAAGGTGTTCGACAGCGAGGGGAGCACGATGCGGAACATCATCGGCAATCGCACATAGAGCAGGCGCTGCCAGGCCGTCATGCCGATCGCGCGGCCGGCATCCTGCAGGCCGTGCGACACGGCGAGCAGCCCGGCGCGGAACACCTCCACCAGATAGGCGGCGTAGTAGAGCGACAGGGTGACGACGAAGCTGGTCATCGCGCCATATCGCAGATCGACGATGCTCGGAATGCCGTAGAACACCAGATAGACGAGCAGCAGGAGCGGCACGTTGCGGATGCACTCGACGTAGAGCGCCACCGCGATCCGCGCGATGCGCCCGCCCGAGACATGGGCAACCGCCATGGCGAGCCCGAGCAGCGTGCCGATCGCCGCCGCGAGCACCGAGAGTTCCAGGCTGAGCACGAGGCCCCAGCCCAGCATGTCGAAATGCCGCCAGATCAGCCCGAAATTGAAGTGGTAATGCACCACGTCCGGCGCGGCGCGCCTCAGATCATCGGAAAGCCCGGATGGCGCGCCGGCGGCGTGTCGTCGAAGAACTCCTTGAACGCCGCGTCATAGCTGGCGGTGTCGTTGCCGAACATCGCGACGGTGAACACCGTGTCGACGAAGCGCAGCCAGTCCGGATCGCCCTGCCGCACCGCCGCGCCATAGAGCTGGTGCTGCCAGTGGATGCCGGAATCGGCATAGCGCGTCGGGTCCTGCTTGACCATCCAGCGCACGGTGGAGAGATCGACCGCGGCGGCATCGGCGCGATGCGCCTGCAAGGCCTGCACCACGTTCGCCTGGGTGTCGAGCTGCATCACCTGCGCCTGCGGCAGCACCTGATGGACGAGATCGTCGGCGCCGACATTCTGCAGCACCGAGACGCGCGCCGAATTGCCCGCGGCCTTGAGCTGATCGCCGGTCGCGAGCTTCGCGCCCGGCAGGGTCAGCAGCGCGACGCCTTCGACGTAATAGGGACGGCTGAAATTCACCAGCTGCGCCCGCTGCGCGGAGATCGTCATGAACTGGATGACGATGTCGACCTTGCCGGTGGTGATGTTGGGAATGCGCGCTTCCGGCGCGGTCTGCACGAACTGCACCTTGCTGTCGTCGTCGAACAATCCTTTCGCCAGGATTTTCCCCATCGCGATGTCCATGCCGGTGAGGTTGCCGCTCGCATCCTCGAAATGCCAGGGCGCGTTGGTGCTGCCGGTGCCGACGATCAGCTTGCCGCGATCGAGCACGGTGCGCAGCAAGCTGCCGGAGGATGCGGCCTGCGCCCGCGCGCGACGGATGTCGATCGCGGCGGCGGCAACCAGGCCGGCCGTGCCGAGCTTCAGCATGTTGCGGCGATCCGCGCCTTGCTTGCTTGCCATGTCTCTCTCCCTGTTCCGGTCTTTTCGGTCCACGCCCAGTCTGGTCTTCAGCTTATCGGCCTGATGTTCAATCAGGCCAGCGCAGCATCGCGGCGGCGAGCCGGCGGCGGCGCTCGGCGAAATCGGTGACGAGGGGCGTGTTGGCGGTGCGCGCGCGCTCCAGCTCCGCATCGAGCCGATCGGCGACCACCACCTCCTCATCCGGGTGCAGATTGCACGGATCGAGGAAGACGTAGCCGTGCTCCACCTCGTGGTCGCGCACGATCACCGGCGGCGCGCCGGCGGCCAGCGCCTCGGCCAGATCCCAGGCGGTGATGCGCGCGGCTCGCGGGTCGAGACTGACCCGCAGCCGGTCAAGCGGATTGTCGGTGGGGTCGGGCACGATCTCCGCCGAGACGCCAGCCCAGCGCGACAACCTTTCCTGCCACAGCCTGAGCGCGCGCATCTCCCGCGCGCGCACCGCCGCATGGTCGCGCCGCTCCCACGCCTCAAGAGCCGCGATGGTGCCGGCCATGCCTTCCTTGCCGACCTTCATGCCGCGGCCGATGCCGTTATTCTGCAGGTAAGCGGCGCGCACCAGGGATTTGCGCCCGGCGACGATGCCGGCGGTCGGGCCGCCGAGGAATTTATGCGCGCTGTACACGGCGATGTCGGCGCCGCGCGCAAGAAATCCGCGCAGATCGTATTCGGACGCGCCGTCGACGATCACCGGCACATCATGCGCATGGGCGATCTCCGCCACCTCCTCCAAGGCGAGCTGGCCGTACTGCACGGTGTGATGCGAAACGACGAACAGCACGGCGGCCGTGCTTTCGGTGATCGCGCCCTCCAGCTGATAGGCGCGCACGGCGGTGGCACCGCCGAACGGAACCACGCGCGCGCCGGCCAGGCGGATCGCCTGCTCCACCGGCGCGCCGTAGCCCACCATATGGCCGAGCTGGATCGGCACCTCGTTCCGCAGGCCGGCGCTGTCCGGCAACCGCTCGATCGCGGCGAGGTCGTCGCCCGTCATGCCGCCGGCGATCGCGACGGTGATGCCGGCGGCGGCCGACGCGGTGACGAAGCCCGCCTCGGTCGAGCAGAGCCGCGCGATGGTGGCGCTCGCCTTGCGCTGCAGATCCCCGATCTCGATGAATTCGCCGAGCACGCCGGCGATCATCTCGATCGCTTCCGGCACCACGATGGAGGCGCCGAGCGCGGTCATCGTGCCGGAGACGTTGATGATGGGGCGCACGCCGAGCCGCGCGCGCGCATCCAGCTTCGGCGTGGTTTCCGGTCGGCGATGAGCAGACATGATGGCGTTCCCGCTGCTGCGCGATGATGTGAAAGAAGAAACCTAACCCGAAACCGGCCCGTCATCCACTGCGACGATCGCCTCGATCTCGACGGTGATCCGGCGCGGCAAGGAGGCGAGGCCGACGGCAGAGCGGGCGTGCCGCCCGGCCTCACCGAACACCGCGATGAACAGATCCGAGCAGCCATTGATCACCGCGGGATGGTCGTCGAACTCCGGCACCGCGTTGACCATGCCGAACAGCTTCACCACCTGGCGCACGCGCGCCAGATCGCCGAGCGCATCCTGCATCGCCGCAAGCAGGTTGATGCCGACGAGGCGCGCGTGAGCGTAGGCCGTCGGCACATCGATCTCCGCGCCGACCTTGCCGGCATGCATGCGCCCATCCGGCTCCCGCGGGCCCTGGCCCGACAGATAGAGCAGAGTCCCCTCGCGCCGGAACGGGACGAAATTGCCGATCGGCGCGGCCGGTGCGGGCAGCACGATCCCGAGCGCGCGCAGCCGCGCGACCGGATGATTGGCCGCGCGCAGCCGCGCGGCGGGGATGTCGGCCGGATCCGTCGCCATGCGCGCCGCCTAACCGCCCATCCGGGCGAATGTCTGCCGGTCGCGGTTTTCCTGCATCAGCGTGCGGAATCCCGGCATCGTCTCGAAGCCGAGACCGCTCGGCACGCCGCTCTCCTCATCCGCGATCACCTTGGCATAGGCCTCGCTGCTCAGCTTCTCCCATTTGCCGGCGGGTTTTTTCGCCTCGACCTGCACGACCGTTGCTTTCAGCACTAGGCGGACGATCGGCTCGTTCGGCCGCGACGGCTTGGTGAGGCTCGGATAGCCGCCGATCATCTGCCAGCCGCTTTTCAGCGCCCAGGCCTTGAGCTCGTCCTGTGTCATGTGGATCTCCCTCGCCTCCGATTGGCTGCGTTATCGCCGCTCAACGCCGGCCTCCGCAAGCCGGCCGCGTTCTCCCTGCGGCTTTCTCCCGGAGGGTGAATCGATCCGAACCGTCATGGAACTCGCCAGTAGGCCGGCGGTAATACCCCCACGAGTACCTCACTGGGAAGGAACCCCGTGCATGTTCATGCGCATCGACAAGCTGCTGACCGAATTGCCCGAGCCGAAGAAGCCCCAGCCGAACGCCGCGGCGTCGTTGCAGGAATTGCTGGGCGGGAAATACGGCGAGATGTCGACGCTCGGAAATTACATGTTCCAGAGCTTCAACTTTCGCAACAAGAGCCAATTGCGGCCTTTCTACAGCCTGGTGTCGAGCATTTTCGCCGAGGAGCTCGGGCATGTCGAGCTCGTCAGCACCGGCATCTCAATGCTGAATTGCGGGCCAGGCGATCCGAAGGCGAATGCCGACATCTCGAAAGCGCCGTTCAACGACATGGAGAATATCCGTCTCGCCGGCAGCTTCCTGAGCAATGGCGGCGGCGCGATGCCGATGAACAGCAACGCCGCCTCGTGGAACATGGACATGGTCACCACCACGGGGAATCTGATCATCGATCTGCTGCACAATTTCCATCTCGAATGCGGCGCGCGGATCCACAAACTGCGTGTCTATGAGACGATGTCCGAGCCGACCGGCCGGGAGGTTTGCGCCTATCTGCTGGTGCGCGGCTCGCTGCATGCGCATGCCTATGCGCTCGCGCTGAAGAAGCTCACCGGCGTGCCGATCGAGAACATGCTGCCGACGCCGAACATCGATCTCGACCGCATCCCCGAGTGCCAGAAATACCTGGACGAGGGAAAACACCGTCGCCTGTACCGCTTCAGCCCGGATGATTACGCCGAGGCGGCGGGCGTGTGGTCGAATGACGAGGTGGCGCTTCCCGGCGATCCGCCGGGCAATCTCGAGGTGGTCGACGGGCTGCCCGAGGGCGGCAAGATCCCGGAACTGGCCGGCAATTACGGCGCGTTCGCGCCCGATTACGCGCCCGAGGAGATTTTCGAGATCGCCAGCAAGCTCTACAAAAAGAGCCGCTGACCGACGAGCGGCACCCGATTGAAGGCCGGGCCAAGTGCCGATTTATGATCGCGCTCGGCCCGTTTCGGTTCAGGCGAGCGGCGTCAGGGCCAGATCGGCCGCGCCGATGAGTCCGGCTTCGGCACCTAGCTTCGCCGGGACGAGCACCGGCCGCAACTCCGCCGGGTAGGCGGCCAGCGCCGCGCGCACCCGGTCCAGAAACCCGTCGGCCAACCCGACGCCGCCGCCGAGCGCGACGCGCTCCGGATCCACGATCGCCTGCAGGGCGAAAAGCGTTTCGGCGAGCGATTCCGCCGCGTCCTGCAGGATGCGCTCCGCCCAGGCCTCGCCGTCACGCGCTGCGGCGAAGATCGCCGGCGCATCCGCCTGCCGCCCGATGGCGTGCGCGGCGGCTTTCATCGCGAAGCCGGAAGCGCGCGCCTCGAGCCGCTTGCCGGTCCCGGCTGGCGCGCGCAGCACCTGGCCGAGGCTGCCGGCGAGACCCGCCGCGCCGCGCAGCAGTCGGCCGGACGCGACAACGCCGCCGCCGACCCCGCTCGACACGGTCACGAAGACGAGATCCCGCCCCTCCCCCGCCCCGTATCGATACTCGCCCCAGGCCGCCGCCTGCGCGTCGTTCACCGCGATGGCCGGCACGCCGAGCGCGGCCGCGACCCGGTCGCCCAACGCGAAACCGGCGGGGATGTCGAGCACATCCGGATTGAGCGCGGACCAGCCGCCATCGGCCGCGATCACGCCGGTCACCGCGAGCGCGGCGGCGGCATAGCGCCCGAACCAGTCTTCCGCCATGCGCGCGAGGCCGGCGATCCAGCCTTCCGCCCCCACCGCGCGCTCGGTGGGCCGCAGGCGCCGCTCCAGGATCGCGCCATCCTGCACCAGCGCCGCCAGCGTCTTGCTGCCGCCGATATCGAAAGCCAGCATTGGGGCCAGCACAGGCTGGGCGGGGCGGGCCGCCGCCGCGACAGCATCGCGGAACCAGCCGGTCACATGCTCCGGCCGGGTGATCGCCGAACCCACGACCACGGCAGCGGCACCCGCCCTCATCGCCGCGGCGGCCAGCGCCGGCGTGTTGAAACGCCCTTCCGCCAGCACCGGCACGCCGAGTGCGGCGAGATCTCGGATCAGCGCTAGATCGGGCAGCGTCGGCACCGGACCGCCGGTGTAGCCGGAGAGGGTCGAGCCGACGCAATCCGCGCCGGCCGCGAGCGCCGCGCGCGCATCCTCGCGCGTCGCGCAATCCGCCATCGCCACCAGCCCCTGCGCGCGGATCGCGGCCAGCAGCGCGGCGGCGGGAACCGGTCGGCCCCGGATCGTCGCATCCACCGCGATGATCGGCGCGCCGGCGGCGGCGAGATCGGCCACGTCCTGCAGGAGCGGGGTGATGCGCACCTCGGTCCCGGCCAGATCGCGCTTGACCAGGCCGATCACCGGGAGGCGACAGGCGCGCACCACCGCGGCGACATTCGCCACGCCCTCGATCCGCAAGCCGCGCGCACCGGCAGCCTCCGCCGCGCGCGCAAAGGCGACGACGCCATCCACCGTGTCGAACGGACTTTTCGGCACCGGCTGGCAGGAAACGACGAGCCCGCCTGTCAGCCCAAGCAGCACGGCCTCCCGCTCCGTCATCCCCGCCTCCGCCTCCCCGCGCCTCGCACCGCCGCCGGTCGGTGCGGCGGCGGCTCGCTTCTACGGCACGCGCCAGGGACGCTAGAGCATTTTCACCTTCGATGGAGGCGGCGCCGGCCCTCGCCCCACCCGGCCCCCTCGGTAGTATACTTTCGTTGGGAGGCGGCGGAGGCGAGGGCCGGCGCCGGCTTAACTGAAAAAGCTCTCATGCGCGCCACGGATTTTGGCGATGCCGCCCATGCCGCGTCACGACTGCGCAGGACGGACGAGGCCCCCTCATCCATCATGCAGAAGAGCCTGTTTGTCAGACGGCCGCCAGAGCGCGTTTCCAAACAGGCTCTAAGATAGGGCGCTCCGGCTCCAGAGCGGGTACAAGATCGGCTGGTTCCAGGATTGCACCGGGTGACCCGCGTTGGAAGCTGCGTACGTTTCGGCCTGTTCCGGCCTGGCTGGCGCCGTGATCGGCGGCGTGACATCCTTCGCGACCACCTGGCTCTCCCAGCCTTCCCAGACGTGATGCTCGCCATCGTGCAGATCTATCTCGCCCCGAATAAGGCCCGGCGGCTCGAGCTGGATCGCCGGGGACCCGCGCCGGCTTCGGCGCGATAACGCCCGCTATGCCTAGACCCTTCCCGCCTTCCGACCATTCCGATGGGCGGCGTTTCTTCAATCCCGGCCAGGCCGCAGGACGACGATTTCTGCAGGTGCTGCGGTGGCGGCTCGCCGGCGGCCGGGTCCCGTGGCAGCCGGCTCCTCCTGATCCGCGCTTCGCGCCGCCGCCGGAGATCGTGGGCCCCGGCACCGTCGCGATCACCTTCATCAATCACGCGAGCTTCCTGATCGGCCTGCCGGGGATGCGGATCCTGACGGACCCGATGTTCAGCCTGCGCTGCTCTCCCGTCTCATGGGCCGGGCCGAAGCGGGCGCGGCCGCCCGGCCTCGCGATCGACGAGCTTCCCCGGCCCGATCTCATCCTGCTGTCGCACAGCCATTACGATCACATGGACCTGCCGAGCCTGCGTGCATTGCAGCGCCGGTTTGCGGCACCGGTGGCGACGCTGCTCGGCAACGGAAAACTGCTCGGCCGGCTCGGCATCGCGACGACGGAGCTTGATTGGTGGGAGAGCGCGACCATCGCCGGGTTGCGCGTCACCGCCACGCCGGCACGGCATTTCTCGGCGCGCACGCCGTTCAACGTCAACCGGACCTTGTGGGGCGGCTTCATGCTGCGCACTGAAAGCGGCCGCGTGTTCTTCGCCGGTGATTCCGCGTCCGGCCCGCATTGGGCGGAGATCCGCGCGCGCCTCGGCGCGCCGGATGTCGCGCTGCTGCCGATCGGCGCCTATGATCCGCGCTGGCTGATGTCGGCGATGCACATGGACCCGGAAAAGGCGGTAACGGCGCATCAGACGCTCGGCGCGGCGCATTCCGTCGGCATGCATTTCGGCACGTTCCAGCTCACCGACGAGGCGATCGACGCGCCGCCCGCCGCCATGCGCGCGGCGCGCGACTCGGCCGGCCTCGATGCGGCGGCGTTCGTCACCCAGGGTTTCGGCGAAACGCGGATCTACACGCTCGGCGGCGCCGCGGAACCCGAACCGGGGACGCGCTAGAGCATGTTCCGTTCCCATTCGCTCACTGCACAGGCTCGAGCTTTCTGTTTTGGCGAGCATCTTTATCCGCTCGAACGATTCCGTTCGAACGGATGATGCTCTAGGACGCGCTCAGCGGGTGAGGCCGAATTGCAGCTCGGCGAGATGGGCGTAGAGGCCGCCTTCGCGGATCAGCGCCTCGTGCCGGCCGCTCGCGACGATCCGGCCGGCCTCCATGACGACGATACGGTCCGCCTTGCGGATCGTGGCGAGACGATGCGCGACGACCAGCGTTGTCCTGCCGCGTGACAGCGAGGTCAGCGCCTCCTGCACGACGCGCTCGGATTCCGCATCCAGCGCGCTCGTCGCCTCATCCAGCAGAAGCACGGAAGGGTCGCGCAGAATCGCGCGGGCGATCGCGATGCGCTGGCGCTGGCCGCCGGACAGGCGCACGCCCTTCTCGCCGAGGAACGTCTCGAACCCGTCGGGCAGGCGCTCCAGGAAGTCGGCGTGCGCGGCATGCGCGGCGGCGCGAATCTCCTCATTCGTCGCATCGGGGCGCCCGAACCGGATATTCTCCCAGGCCGTCGTGCTGAAGATCACCGGATCCTGCGGCACGATGCCGACACGCTGCCGTAGATCCTTCGGGTCCACGCGGGCCACGTCGACGCCGTCGAGCCGCACTAATCCGCTCTCGGGATCGTAGAAGCGCAGCACCATCTGGAGCACGGTGGTCTTGCCGGCGCCGGACGGACCGACCAGCGCGACCGTCTCGCCCGGCCGCACCTCGAGCGAGAAATCCGCGAGTGCGGAGGTATCCGGTCTCGCCGGATAACGGAATTGCACGTGCTCGAAGCCGAGCGCGCCGACCGCGACGGGCGGGAGCGCCAGCGGATGCGCCGGCACCGTGATGGTGGGCCGCTCGTCGAGCAATTCCTGCAGACGCTCCGCGGCCCCGCTCGCGCGCTGCAGCTCGCCCAACATCTCGCTCACCTGCGCGCCCGCCGTCGCCAGGATCACCGCGTAGAACAGGAAGGCCGACAGCGCGCCGCCGCTCATCTGTCCGGCAAGGACATCGCGACCGCCGATCCAGAGGCTGAACACGATGGCGCCGAAGCCGAGCAGGATCACGCCGAACAGCAGCGTCGCGCGGCTGGCGATGCGCCGCATCGCGGTCATCACGGACCGCTCGGCCTCCGCGGCGAAGCGCATGCGATCGACCGGTTCATGCGTGAAGGCCTGCACGGTGCGCAGCGCATTGACCGTTTCTTCCGCGAACGCCCCGAGATCGGCGATACGATCCTGCGCCGCGCGCGAGAGCTTTCGCTCCCGCCGCCCGAAGGTGATCAGCGGCAGCATCACGAGGGGGATGATCAGCAGCACGATACCGGCCAGCTTCGGGCTGGTGACGATCATCATGATCAGCCCGCCCACCGCCAGGATGGCGTTGCGCAGCCAGAGCGAGATCGCCGAGCCGATCAGGGATTGCAGAACGGAGATGTCGGCGGTCAGCCGCGTCAGGATGTCGCCGGTGCGCGCCGTCTCGAAAAAGGCGGGCGAGAGGGTGATGACCCGGTCGAACATGTCGCGCCGCAAATCCGCCGCCACGCGCTCGCCGAGCCACGAGATCATGTAGTAGCGGACGAAGGTCGCGAGCGCGAGGCCGGCGACCACGGCGAACATGATCAGCGCGGCGTGGTTGAGGCGGGAGGCGTCGCCGCCGGTGAACCCCGTATCAATGAGCTGGCGAACCCCCTGCCCGAGCCCGAGCAGCAATCCCGACGCCGCCAGCAGCGAGGCCGCCGCCGCCGCGACGCGCCAGCGATAGGGACGCATATAGGGCAGCAGCAGCACGAGCGACGCGACCCGCGGCACCCGCAGGCCAGTGACGTTCGGCACCAGGGCCCGCAACCGCTCCAGCAGCAGCGGCCGGGCGCCGGATCGCGTGCAGAATGGTCCGCGGAGTGAATGCGTCATGAAGTCCGGGTCGTCCGAGCGGTGATGGGTCGGGAGAGGGTGTGCGCTCCGGGATCGGCCGAACGGTCGGCCGCGGGATCGTGGGGTGCCGAAAGCGGAGGAGGGTTTCCTATCGGTAAGTAGCGGCTAGATGAGGTCGGCCATGAACGCCCGCAACCCGCCCGCCCATTTTGCCGCATCGGTGCCGGAGGCGAGATGCCCGTGCTCGCTGTCGATCTCGAGATAGGACCCCGTCACGCCGGCCGCATGGAGCGCCGGCATCACCATCGCGGCGAGCGCGGGCGGGAACAGCACGTCGGTGCGCGAGAGCACGTAGAGAACGCGCGCCCGGATGCGGGCGAGATTCGGCGTCACATCATACGCATTCGCCGCGCGGCCGAGCACGAGCAGCGAATGCGGATCGAACTCGGCGCCCCAGGCGGCCGACCGACGGTGGATTTCCGCATCGCGCGCCGCCGTGTCGGGAAATCGCGCGGCGAGCTCCTGCTCCGCGCCATAGCGGCGCAGCGTCTCCTCGCGCAGCGCCGTCATTGTCGGGACGATGCCGCCGGACGCGTAATGGTGGCCGCCCTGCCAGTTCGGATCGCGGGCGAAGCGTGCCTCCATCGCGGCGAGATCGGTCCGCACCGGGCGGCTCGGCGCCGAGACCACCGTCACGATCGCCTGCATCGCATCGGGAAACGTGACCGCCCATTGGAAGGCCTGGAACCCGCCATAGGAGGGCCCGACCACGGCTGCGAGATGCGTCACGCCGAGCGCCTCGAGCAGACGCTGCTGCGCGGTGACGATGTCGGTCACGGTGATCGCGGGGAAATCCGGCCCATACGGCCGGCCCGTTTCGGGATTCCCGCTGGCCGGCGCGGTCGAGCCATAGGACGAGCCGAGCATGTTCGAGCTCACGACGAAGAACCGGTCCGTGTCGATCGCCCGACCCGGCCCGACCAGCCGGCTCCACGGCCCCTCGGAGGCGCCGCTGCCCGCCATGAGATGGCTGCTGGTATAGCCGTGGGTCAGCAGAACGGCATTGCGCCCATCCGGCGCGAGACGCCCCTGTGTCACATAGGCGAGGTGAACGTCGGGCAGCACCTCCCCGCTCGCCAGAAGAAGATCGCCGATCCGCTGCCGCTCGCTCTCCATCGGCGCCACCCCGCTCCGTTGCCGGCGGAGCTTAGGGCCATGTCGCGCGCACCCCAAGCGCCGGGCGTCAGCGCGGGGGCGTCAGCGGATGCGCTCGACCGTGCCGACCAGGAACAGATACGAGCACGCCCCCACCAGGCCGAGCGCGCTCACGAAGACCAGCGCCGGCGCGAAATTGTCACCATTGATCAGCAGGCCGATGACCAGCGGCACGATGATGCCGGAGGCCGTGCCGCAAAAATTGAACAGGCCGCCCACCAGCCCGATCAGGTTGAGCGGCGCGATGGTCGAGACCAGCGACCAGGTGATCGCCGCCATGCCATTGCCGAAGAATGCGAGGGTGAGAAAGCCGATGATCAGCGCGGGGCTCTGCACGTAATTCGCGCCGATGATCGTCGTCGCCAGCAGCAACCCTGCGACGATCGGCAATTTGCGCGCCGCCGCGAGCGACCAGCCGCGCCGCACCAGCCGATCGGAGAGGAAACCCGAGAGCAGCACGCCGAGATAGGCGGCGAGGAACGGCAGCGTCGCCATGAACCCGACCTTGATGAAGTCGATATGGCGATAGCGGACGAGATAGGTCGGGAACCAGGTCAAGAAGAACCAGCTCGTCGCGGTGATGCAGCTCTGGCCGAGGAACAGGCCCCAGAGTTTCGGCCCGCGCAACGCGCGCCCGAGCGTCACCGGGGCCGCCGTGCTGCCGGCGTTCCGCGAAGTCCAGTCGAGCTGCCCGCCGCCTTCCGCGATCAGCGCGAGCTCGGCCGCATTGACCCGCCGGGAGCGCCGCGGATCGGCATAGAGCAAGAAGAAGAGCACGCCCCATACCGCGCCGATCATGCCGGTGCCGAGAAACATCGACCGCCAGCCGAATTGATGCTGCACCAGCACCAGAACCGGCGTGAGAAACGCCAGGCCGACATATTGGCCGGAGGTGTAGAACCCGACCGCGGAGGCACGCTCGCGCTCCGGCAGCCAGCTCGTGATGATGCGGTTGTTGATCGGAAAGGCCGGCACCTCGCAGGCCCCGAGCAGGAGGCGGAGCGCGAAGAATTGCACCATCGTCCCGGCAATGCTGTGCAGCATCGCCGCGATCGACCAGAGAATGATCGCCACCGGATAGAGGATGCGCGGCGGCACGCGATCGACCAGCAGGCCGCCGGGAATCTGCAGCGGCGCGTACGCCCAGGCAAAGGCCGAGAAGAGCAGCCCGAGCTGCGCCGGCCGCAGCCCGAGATCATGCCCGATCAGCGGACCGGCAATCGAGATGCTGCTGCGATCGAGATAGTTGATGACGACGGTGACGAACAGCAGCAGCACGATGAAGGCCCGCACGCGGCTCGGCCGCAGCGCGCCGGCGGCGTCGATCGTCTGGGCGCGCTGGCTCACCGAACCGCCTCTGCCTCGCGCCCGATACGCGGCGTTTTGGCGATCGCGCTCCGGTCTGATTGATCGCGATCCAGGCTGTCGGCGATGTGCCGGCGGAGCGCCTCGGCGGCCCCGTCGATGTCGCGCGCGCGCAACGCGTCGATCACCGCCTGATGCTCCGCCGCGATCGCCGCCTGATGCCGCACCCCGGCGCGATAGTGCACGCGCGAAAATTGCGCGGTCAGCGCCACCTGCCGCCAGGCGCGCAGCAGGAAGGGATTGTCGGCGGCTGCCACCAGCGCGCCGTGAAACTCGGTGTTGAGCTGCGCAAAGGTCCTGACGCGGTCGAACTCGCCGGTGAACCGGCCGCGCGCCATGCGATCGTTCAGGTTCTGCAGGCGCATGAGCACGTCGTCGCTCAACTCGGCGGCGGCGAGGCGCAGCGTGTTCACTTCCAGGATCACGCGCGCATCCATCCATCGCATCAGGCTCGCCGCGTCCGGGCCGGGCGCCACGCTGTAGCCACGGTTGCGCGCGAGCAAGACGAGGCCATCCGCCTGCAGCCGCGCCAGAGCCTCCCGGACCGGCGTCGGGCTGATGCCGAAATCCTCCGCGAGCGGAATGACGGCGAGCCGGGCGCCGCCCCGCAGCCGCTGCTCGGTGATCCGTCGCCTGAGCTCGTCATAGACCTGCGAGGCGAGGCTGGCCGTCCCGATGCTCATGCGGAGAGGCCGAGCCGGGCGAACGCCTCCGGCGGCGCATCATGCTCACGCATCAGCTTCCGGAGCAGCGCGACCATCCGCGCCTCGATCTCGGGATTTTCCAACGGCTGCCGCTGGCCGCCATCCCGCGTGACATCATAGAGCACGGTGCGCGCGTCGAGCGCCGGATAGCGGCGCGCCATGTTCGCCGCCGCCTCGGCGATCACCGGCACCTTCAGGACCTGCAGACCCTTGGTGAAGTCGAACCCCTCGCAGAGCCGCGCGCCGTCGAGCTCGACCGCCTCGAAGAAGCTGCGCATATGCATCGGCATGAGCGTGTAATGAAACATCGTCTCCGCATTGCCGGGCGGCGGATAGCGGAAATAGGTGAAGCGCCCATCCGTGACATTGGTGGCGCCGCCGAACTGGCCATAGATCGCGCCGTCGCGGATCGGCGTGTCGGCGGCGAGCAGCGGCAGCAGGGAGTGGCCGCGCGCTTCCGGCGGGTTCGGCGCCCCGAACATAGCAAGGATCGTCGGCATCAGATCAATGGTCTGCGTGAGCGAGCGGATGCGTGCGCCGGCGCGATGCGCGTAATCCGGATGCCAGATCATCAGCGGGATATGCACGACCTCGTTGAAGAAGGGCGGCCGGTTCTTCCCCCAGTATTCATGTTCGCCGAGCAGCAGCCCATGATCGGTCGAGAGGATGACGGCGGTGTTCCGCCACGCATCGTTCGCATCGAGCCAGCGCAGCACGCGGCCGAGATAGTCGTCGCACATCGCGACCAGCCCAAGGTAATTGGCGCGCAATTCCTGCTGCTCCTGCAACAGGTAATCGGCGCGGCCATAGACTGGCCAGTCGAGCACCGGGCCCTGGTAATCGGTCTCGAGCCCGTCGCGGAACCGCGCGGCGGCGAAGAACGGCTCGTGCGGATCGAAGCATTCGAGGTGCAGGACCCAATCCTCGACATCGCGGTTGGTCTCGAGGAATTCGAGCGCCGCCTCGGTGCATTGCGCGATCGGGAAATCCTCCTCCGCGCGGATATGCTCGCGCGACACGTAGTACGGCATCGCCGCGTTCGGGTCGGTCTTGCCGTCGAACTGGGTCGGATGATAGCGGCCGCGCATCTGCTCGATCGGCGGCCGCACCATGCCCTTCCACTTGTCCTTCTCCTGCCCACGGAAGAATTCCCAGGACGAGTAGCGGCCGTGATAGCCGACGCCGCCATCCTCGAAGTAATGGTAATGATCCGTCACGAGATGGGAATAGACGCCCTTCGTGCGCAGGATTTCCGGAAAGGAATTGTCGAACGGCTCGAGCGGTCCCCAGGCGCGATGCAGGAAATTCAGCCTGCCGGTATGCAGGTCCCGCCGCGCCGGCATGCAGGGCAGGCTGCCGACATAATGGTTGTCGAACACGACGCCGCGCGCCGCCAGCGCGTCGAGGTTGGGCGTCGGCACTTCGTTGCCGCCATAGCACTCGAGCGCATGCCGGTTGAGACTGTCGAACAGGACGTAGATCAGCCGCATCATTAGCCTCCCGGATTAGATATAATATCAATCCGGGAGGAGTGGCAACCGGCTCCTAGGTTGGAAGCTCCGGCTCGCCGAGCGACAGCATCAGCCGGTTCGCCCAGTTGAAAAACGCCGCGCTGCCGATCATGTCGGCGATCGCGGCATCGTCGAGCCCGACCGCGCGGAGCTGCGTGACATGCGCCTCGCCAAAGGCGATCGGCGTCGCCGCCAGCGCGACGGCGGCCGCCACGATCGCGTCCCAGCGCGCGCCAAGGCCGGTGCCGACCCCTTCGTCGAGCAGGCGCTGCACATCCTCCGCCCGTTTCGAGAAATGCGCCGCGAAGCGGGCATGCACCGAGGCGCAATAGATGCAGCCATTGAAGCGCGAGGTCGCCGCCGCCGCGAGCTCGCGCTCGGCGCGCGGCAGGCCGGCATCCGGGTTGTAGAAGATGTCCTTGCCGGTGCGCGTCCGCGCGCCGAGGATATCCGGGTCGCGCGCGAGCAGCATGAAATACGGCGACTTGGCACGCGCCGCGTCGACCAGCCCGCTCCAGTGCCGGCCCGTCAGCGCCGCCTCGGGCAGCGGTTCGAGCCAGGGCAGCCAGCCGAGCTCCTGCTGCGTGAAAGCGAGCGGACGCGTCGCGTCGGGATGGGTGAGGATTGTCTCGGCCATCTCATTCACCTCCCGTCGCGCGGCGCAATTCCGGTGCGAGCGCCGGTACGGCCGCGAGCGCGCGGAGCCCGGCCACCAGGCGGATCTGAAAGGCGAGAAACGCGACGAGCTGCGACAGCGTGACGATGTCGGTCGTCGAGAACCCCGCATCGAGCAGCACCTGCAAGTCAGGCGCCGCGGCATCGCGCGGATGAAACACCAGCATGTGGGCGTGCTCGAGACCGGCGGAGAGCCGCAAGCCGAGCCGGTCGCGCGCCGCCGCGGCCGCCCGGTAGAGCGGGCCGGGCTTGTCCTCGCGGCTCAAAGGTCCGGCCGGGTAGCCGCCATACGGACCCCGGGTGATCGCGTTGTCGATCTCGGCGGACACCGTGTGCGCGATCGCCGCGTCCAGCGTCGCCAGCGCGGTGGCATAGAAGGTGGCGACGATTGCCGGCTCGCGATGCAGCGCGCTGACGCGCGATGCAGCGCGCTGACGAACGCCGCCACCGCGTAGCGTTCCACCTGCGTCACGCCGGTCGGCGTTTCCGGCTCGAACAGCGCGAGATAGCTTGCCTGCGTGTTCTCGCGCGCCTGCCCGCGCTGACGCCGGATTGCGTCGAGGCCTGATCCCGCCTCGATGCCGGCGAGATGATCGACGACATCCCCGATCGGTCCGCTCATGCAATTCTCCCGTGCAAACCGGCGTGCCTCTACCCGACCAGCGCAGGCCGATTTTCGGCCATCGCGCCCCGCACGCCGAGCCCGAGCGCCGGGGCCACCGCATTCGCCATCAGCTCGATCGAGCGCAGGATGAGCGGGTGCGGCGGATCGACGGAATGCACCTGACAGACGAGATCGGTGACGCGGTCGAGCGTGCTGTCGCGGTTCAACGATTCGATCACCTCGTCCGGCGTGCCGAGATGCACGTCGAACGCGGCGATGATGTCGTCAAGCGAGGCAAAGGCGCGCGGGGCGCGGCCGAGTGCCGCCATCCGCTCGAGGGAGCGCCGCAGACCGATTTCCGCATAGCGCCGCGCCTCCTCCCGGCTGTCGGCGACGAAGACGCTGCGCGAGCCCATGATGCGCGGCGCGCGGCCCGCGGGAAGGGCCGCCAGATAGGCGTCGATGATCGGCTCCTGGATCTCGGCGAGCGAGGCGCGCGGCGCCTTGGGCGGCCGCGGCTGGGTGCGCGAGAGCATCAGCCCATCGCCCACCTGGCCGGCCCGCGCGCCGCCCTCGGGGCCGAACGTCGCCTGCCAGACCCGATCGACGAGATCGGCGGGCGCGGACGGGTAGAGGCGGTTGCCCTCGCCGGACAAGGCGCGGCCGCGCCAGGCATCCAGCACGATGCGGAGATTTTCGGCCATGATCTCCCCGCGCCTTTCGCTGTCGAGGCCGAACGCGGCAAAGGCGGAGGGCGTGCCGCCGGGGCCGACGCCGAATTCGAGCCGGCCGCCCGACATCAGGTCGAACACCACGGCGTCCTCGGCGACGCGCAGCGCGCTTTCCATCGGCAGGGTGACGATGCCGGTGCCGAGACGGATGGCGGAGGTGCGCGCGGCGACGCCGGCGAGAAACACGAAGGGCGAAGGCAATCCGCCCTCGGCCTCGTGGAAATGATGCTGCGCGATCCAGGCGGTCTCGAACCCCATCCGCTCGGCATGCGCGATCTGCTCGGTGGCGAGGCGGTAGCGTTCGGCAGCGCTCCCCTGGTCGAGCAAACGGGTGAAGAAGCCGAGCCGTCTTGCCGGCATCCGCGTCATGACGTCGTTCCTTCCACCGCCCGTTCGGCGACCGGCGCCGCCGGTTGCCGCCGCTTTCCGGGAATCGCCTCGATCAGCTCGCGCGTGTAGCCGGCGGTCGGGCAGGCGAATACCGTCTCCACATCGCCGCCATCCACCAGTTTTCCACCCTGGATCACGGAGACGGTATCGGAAATCCGTCTGACCACCGAGAGATTGTGCGAGACGAAAACATAGGTCAGGCCGAGCGCCTTCTGCAGCTCGTCGAGCAGCGAGAGGATCTGCGCCTGCACCGTCACGTCGAGCGCGGAGACCGCCTCGTCCAGCACCAGCACGCGCGGCTCGAGCACCAGCGCGCGCGCGATCGCGACGCGCTGACGCTGGCCGCCGGAGAGCTCGATCGGCCGGCGCGTCAGCAGCGCGGGGGAGAGCTCCACGCGCGCCAGCACGTCCCGCACCTGGCGGTCCCGCACCGCGCGGTCGACCGGCTCGAAATTGCGCAACGGCTCCTCGACGATGCGGAATACGGTCTGCATCGGATCGAGGGAGGCGAACGGGTTCTGATAGACGAGCTGGATGCGCCGGCGGAACCGGCGCATCGCCTCGCCGCGCAGCCCGGCGATATCGGCGCCCTCGATCCGCACCCGCCCAGCGGTCGGGCTCAACAGCCCGAGCAGCGCGCGCACGATCGTCGTCTTCCCCGAGCCCGACTCCCCGACGATCGCGTGCGTGGTGCCTGCACGCACCGCGAAGGAGACGCCATCGACCGCCCGGAGCACGCCGCCCCGCTGCGCCGCGCCCAGCCTGTACTCCTGCACGAGATCCTCGACCGAGACCGCCTCCGTCCCGGTGGCCGGAAGCGGGCGCGGCTTCGGCGCGGCAAAGGCAGGCGCATCGGCCAGCAGACTCCGCGTATAGGCGTTGCGCGGCGCGCGCAGCACGGTCTGCGCAGCACCTTCCTCGCGCACGCGGCCGTCACGCAGCACGATCAGCCGGCTCGCGCGGTCCGCGGCGACGGCGAGGTCATGCGTCACCAGCAGCACGGCGGTGCCGTGCTCCGTCCGCAGATCGTCGATCAGGTCGAGGATGCGGCGCTGCACCGTCACGTCGAGCGCGCTGGTCGGTTCGTCGGCGATGATCAGCGCGGGCTTCAGCGCAATCGCGATCGCGATCAGCACGCGCTGGCGCATCCCGCCCGAGAGCTCGTGCGGATATTGCGTGGTGCGCAGCTCCGGCCGCGAGAGCCCGACGCGTCCGAGCAGCTCGACCACCCGCGCGCGCAGATCGCCGCCGCCGGTCCGTCGCGCCTCGGGGCGATGGATGCGCAGGATCTCCTCGACCTGCGCGCCCACCGTGCGCACCGGGTTGAGCGAGCTCGTCGGGTCCTGCGGGATCAGGCTGATCCGGACGCCGCGCACCGCGTTCAGCCTTCGCTGCGGCCAGCGCGCGATATCCGTGCCGTGCAGACGGATCGCGCCCGCATCGAGCCGCCCGTTCTCCGGTAGCAGGCCGATCACCGCCTGGGCGATCGTCGTCTTGCCCGAGCCGGATTCCCCGAGCAGCGCCACCACCTCGCCGGACTTCACCTCGAAGGAGACGTCATGGACGACGCGCTGGAAGACGCCCTCGCGCCGATACGACACCGACAGATGCTCGACCGCGAGCAGCGGCGAAGCGGCGCTCATCGCACGCCGGTCCTGACCGAGCGGCTGATGCGGTTGGCGGCCAGCACCACGAGAACGACCACCAGCCCGGGAAACGTCGTCAGCCACCATGCGGTGGAGATGTAGTTGCGGCCCTCGGCGATCAGCAGCCCCCATTCCGGCGTGGGCGGCGGCGCGCCATAGCCGAGGAAGCCGAGCGTCGAGATCGACAGGATCGCGCTGCCGAATTGCAGCGCGGCGAGCGCCACCACCGCGATGAGCGAGTTCGGCAGCACATGGCGCCACAGCACGGCGCCGAAACGGCCACCGCTGACGAAGGCGGCCTCGACGAAATCGGCGCGGCGCACCCGTACCACCTCGGAGCGCGCCAGCCGTGCGAAGCTCGCGACCGCGGTGATCCCGACGGCGATCGCCGCATGCACCGTGCCGAAGCCGAGCAGGATGACGATGCTGAGCGACAGCAGCAGGCCGGGGATCGATAGCAGCACATCGACGATCCGCATGATCACGCCATCGGCAAACCCGCCGGCCGACCCGGCGATCAGGCCAAGAGTGGTGCCGACCACCAGTCCGACTGCCACCGCAACGAGCGCGCCGGCGAGCGAATTCACCGCGCCGTAGACGATGCGGGCGAGCACATCCCGCCCCAGCTGGTCGGTGCCGAGCCAGTGCTCGGCACGCGGGCTCTGCAGTTGGTGGCCGGCCACGCCCTCGGTGCCGCTGTAATGCGTGAAGAGCTGCGGCGTCGCGGCAAAGAGCACGACGAGGATGATCATCGCCCAGGCCAGGACCAGGGTGGGACTGACACGGCGAAGCGCGACGAGACGATTGCTGCCCGGTGCGGCCGCGTCGAAATCGCGCCCATCGGCGGCGGCCGCGCCGCTCATGCCGTGCCGAGACGGCGGAGGCGCGGATCGAGCACCGGATACAGCAGGTCGACGATCAAATTGATCGCGACGAAGCCGAAGGCCGAGAGCACCACGATCGCCTGCAGCACCGCGGTGTCCTGGTTCGACACCGCCTGCTGGGTGAGCTGGCCGATCCCGTCCAGCCCGAACACCGTCTCGGTCACCACCGCACCGGCCAGCAGCTCGCCGAGCAGGATGCCGGCAATCGTCAGCGTCGGCAGGATCGCATTGCGCAGCACATGCGCCCAGAGCACGCGCGACCGGCTCGCCCCCTTCGCCCGGGCCACCGCGGCGAAGGGCTGGAGCTGCACCTCGTCGATGCTGCGGATCAGCATATGCGCGAGCGGCGCCGAGATCGGCACCGCGAGCGTCAGCATCGGCAGGATCAGGCCCTGCCACTCGCCGGCGCCGATCACGGGAACCAGCTTGAGGCGGAATGAGACGATCTGGATCAGGATGATGCCGAGCCAGAAGGTCGGCAGCGAGATGAACAGCCCGGGCAGCGCCTGCAGCGCGGCGCGCAGCCAGGCGAAGCCGGTCAGGCTGGCGGCGAAGGCGATCGCCGCGGCGAGTGCGACCGCGAGCGCGAAGCCGCAGCCCGCGAGCCGCAAGGTGACCGGAAAATCCTGGATCAGCTGGTCGCGCACCGGCACGCCATCCTGCACCGAATAGCCGAAATCCCCGCGCAGGAAATTGCCGATCGCATGCGCGTATTGCGTCCAGATCGGAATATCGGCGCCGTACGATGCGCGGATATCGGCGATCTGCGCCGGGCTCAGCCCCAAATCGGATCCCTGGAACTTCACCAGGATCGCGTCGCCCGGCAGCACCTGCAGCAGGATGAAGGCGATGGTGAAGGCGGCCCAGAGCACCAGCGCCGCGTGCCCGATCCGGCCGATCAGATAGCGTGCCATGCCACCCCTACCGATACCGGCCGGCTCAATGCTTCGCGAGCCAGGTGCCGTAGAAGCTCGGCCGGCCCACCGCCTCGAAGCGGATGCCCCGCGTGTAGGGCGCGCCGGCAAACACCTGCGGCTCCTCGAAGACCGGCACGTCATAGGCCTGATCGAGGATGTATTCCTGCGCCTGGCGCACATCGTCGAGCCGCGCGGCCGGATCGGTGGCGGAGGCGACCGCATCCAGCATCGCGTTGAGCTTGTCGTCGATGAAGCCCCTCACCTTCGTGCTCTGGCCGCCTTTCTGCAGCAGCGCGTCGCGATTGGCCGGATAGAACTAGCTTTTGACGACATCCGGATCGGCGCGGCCGACTTCCACGACGACGACCGGCGTCTTCATCGGATCGAGATCGTCGAGGATGACGCTGGCGGCGGACCCGGAAAGCAAGGTGAGCCGCGCGCCCACTTTCGCCCATTGCTGGCTCAGCAATGCAGCACCGCCTTGTTCTGCGGCTGCGGCGGCGATTCGTGGACGCCGAGCACAAGCGGCTGTCCGTTCTTCGTGCGAATGCCGTTCGCACCCGGCTTCCACCCGGCCTCGTCGAGCAGCCGGTTCGCGAGATCGGGATCGTAGGTGAGCTTGGCGGCAAGATTGACATAGCCGGCGGCGGTGCCGGCGATGACGGAGGTCGCCACCGGATAATTCGCCGAGAACAGCGTCTCGACGATCTCATGCGCGTTCGTCGCGTGCAGCAGTGCCTGCCGCACCTTGAGATCGGCGACCAGCGGATTGTCCGGGCGGAACGCCACGCCGTCATTCACGCCGCGCGTCGGCGCCGCATAGATGGCAAATTTCTGCGCCGAGACCTGCTTCTCGTCATAGGCCTGCACCTGACGGATGAAATCCGCCTGCCCGGCGAGCAGCGAGCCGATGCGCACGCTGTCCTCGGGCGTGACGATGAACTTGATGCCGTCGAGATAGGGCCGCCCCTGCGCGGCGAAACGCTTCGGGCCCCAGTGATAATCCGGGCGCGCCGTCATATCGATCTCCTTGCCCAGCACCTCGCGGCTGACGACGAAGGGGCCGGAGCCGATGATGGCGCGCGCACTGCCGAGATCCTCGAATTTGCGGCCGAGCGTGGCGAGCGAGACGAGGCCCGAACCGATCACCGAGGTGCCCTGCAGGAAGCCGGGCGACGGTTTCCTGAACACGAACTTGACCGTGTGCGGGTCGATCACTTCGCTATGGTCGTAATTGTTGATGACCTCGGAGACCGGCAGCCGGAGGTCGCGGTTGCCCAGTCCGAAAATGTCGTAATTCTTCGCCACCGCATTGGCGTCGAGCGGCGTGCCGTCCGAGAAGGTCACGCCGTCCTGCAGCTTGAAGGTGAACTCCGTGTCGGTGGCGTTGACCGTCCAGGATTCCGCGATCCAGGGCTCGATCTTCAACGTCTGCGGATCCTGGTAGGTGAGCTTGTCGGTGATCTGGTTGAGCACGCCCCCATTCGGATAAAAACCGCCCGCCGGCGGATAGAGATTGGTGTGCGCCTGCTGCTCGAGATAGATCAGCGTGCCGCCGGTCACCGGCGCATCGCCTTGCGCCCGCGCCGCCGTGAAGGGCAACCAGGCCAGCATGCCGCATGCGATCAGCCGCGGGAGCGCCGACGTTTCGAAAACCCGGCCGAGGGAGAGGAGCGGCCGCAACGTGTCGCGCATGGCCCGTCCATTTCAACAGGTGAGCGTCCGGGCCGCAGGCCTCCCCCCGCCGGCGGACCCGATCGATTGCCTGCATTTAAGGCGAAGCCGCCAAGCGGGGCAATGTGTTTGCGCGGCGCGCGGCGCTCACGTCAGGCTTGCGGGCGCCGAACCGGCGCGGCAGGATCGCGGTGAGCGCCGGAACGGCCGAGCCTTTGCCGAGATGCGGAACAGGCATGACCCGCCCGCTGCGCCGGGCGGCGAGAGTGCGCGCGCGCTACCGCCTGCCCACACCCGACAGGAGATCATGCGATGAACAGGAGACATTTCGCCGCCGGTTTCGGCCTTGCCGCGAGTGCCGCGTCACTCGCGGGGATGACGATCCCCGCAACCGCGCAGGGTGCCTCCGCGGAATCGACCTGGGACACGATCCATCGCACCGGCGTGCTGCGGGTCAGCGCCATCGCCGCGCAGGAGCCAGCCTTCCACAAGGATCCGGCGACCGGCCAGTGGAGCGGCAGCATGATCGCCATGGCGACCGACATCGCCAAGAGCCTCGGGGTGAAGCTGCAACCGCAGGAGACCACCTACGGGAATTCGATCCTCGATCTGCAGTCGAACAAGATCGACATCGCGCTCGCGCTGCAGGCGACGCCGACGCGCGCGCTGGTGATCAATTTCACCCGGCCGATCTTCGAGGCGCAGTTCACGCTCATCCTGCGCAATGGGTTCGAGGCCAAGGACTGGGATGATCTGAACAAGCCGGGTGTGCGTGTCGTGGCGGATCTTGGCTCGGTGATGGAGACCATCGCGCGGCATTTCGCACCCAGGGCGCAGGTGATCGGCGTCGCGGATATCCAACAGGTCAACATGGCGCTCCTCGCCGGCCGCGCCGACGCCCAGGTCTCGGACTGGCTCAGCAGCGTTGTCGCGCTGAAGCGCAACCCGCAGCTCGGCACGCTGCTGGTGCCGAAGACCGATCTCGACATGGGCGTCTATTTCGGCACGCGGTACGAGCAGGACCAGCGCCTCGTGCAATTCCTGAGCGCCTGGGGCGAGTACAACAACCAGATCGGCCAGACGCGGCAATGGATCGTCGACAGCCTGTCGCTGTTCAACATGACCGCCGACGACATTCCGGCCGGCATCAAGCTCTGACCCGTCTCTGATCACCGCCGCCGCGCCTGCGGCGGCGGTGAGGCACGCATGAAGATCGTCGACATCACCGGTTCCCGATCACCGTGCCGGTTCCCCGGGCCGCCAGGTCAGTCTCGGCATCGGGCGCACCACCCTGCGCCAGCTCGTGCTCGGGATGGTTGCGAGCGACAGCACCGGCGTGCGGGCGATGCGGATCGCGGCGATGGCCTCGGCGCAGAAGCCGCGATCCATTGCCCTTCCGCCGGACGCACGATCGCGCCGGGCTCGGGATCGAGGTGGACGAAGCTTTCATCCGCGCCCATGCAGGCGTCGCCGGCCCGGGTTACGTGTAGCGGGCTCGTCCCGTCGCCTGGCATCGGCCAGGAACTTGCGGTGGAATTTGAGTCTGACACTTTGATCATGATGCGCGCCGCGCGTTGCGAGGCAGCCAGGATGGCGCTATGGTCAGGAAGAATAGCGCATCGGCGCGGAGCAACACCGAATGCATCATACGAATTTCGGCCGTACCGGCCTGCGTGTTTCGAAACTCTGCCTCGGCACGATGACGTTCGGCCTGCAATGCGATGAAGCGCGCAGCCATGCAATCCTGGATGCCGCCACTTCGGGCGGCATCGATTTCCTCGACGCGGCGGATGTCTATCCGCTCGGCGGCGGCGCCGACACCAAGGGCCGGACCGAGGACATCATCGGCGCTTGGTTGAAGGGCAAACGCCACGATTACATTGTCGCGACCAAATGCGTCGGCCAGATGGGACCGAAACCCTGGGATCAGGGCATGTCCCGCAAGCACATCCTCGATGCCATCGACGCGTCGCTGCGGCGTCTCGGCACGGATTACGTCGATCTCTACCAGCTGCACAGCTATGATGCGCACACACCGATCGACGAGGCGCTGGAGGCGCTCGATACGGTGGTTCGCACCGGCAAGGCGCGCTATGTCGGCGTCTCCAACTGGCCGGCCTATAAGGTCGCGCGCGCGCTTGGCCGCGGCGAGGTGAAGAACCTTGTCCGCATCGCCTCGGTCCAGCCGCGCTACAATCTGCTGTTCCGCAGTTTCGAGCGCGACCTGCTGCGTCTTTGCGCGGAGGAGGAGCTCGCCGTCATTCCCTACAACCCGCTGGCGGGCGGATTGCTGACCGGCAAGCACGACCGGCAGGCGCCACCGCCCGAGGATAGTCGTTTCCGCCTCGGGAGTGCGGGTTCGCGCTATCAGGAACGCTATTGGCACGAGCGGGAGTTCGAGACCGTCGAGGCGTTGCGCGCGGTCGCCGCGGAGTCCGGCATGAGCATGACGACGATGGCGCTGCGCTGGGTTCTCTCGCACGCCGCGATCACCGCGCCGATCGTCGGCGCGAGCCGGCCCGAACAGCTCGCCGACAGCCTCGCCGCGGCGGAACACGGCGCATTGCCGCGCGACCTCAAGGCCAGGCTCGACGAGATCACGCATCGCGCCCGCGCGATCGACGCGGATCGCTGAGCGCGCCACATCTTTCATCGAATGGAGCCCGGCATGCGCAGAAAGACACTTGGCGGCACCGGGCTCCTGGTGTCGGAAATCTGCCTCGGCACGATGACATTCGGCGGCCGCGGAGAAACCTGGAGCGCGATCGGCGGCCTCGATCAATCGGCCGCAGACGGCATCGTCGCGCGCGCCTTTGATGCGGGGGTGAATTTCCTCGACACCGCCGATGCCTATTCGGAGGGGATGTCGGAGGAAATCACCGGGCGCGCGATGGTGAATTCGGGCCATCGGCGCACGGATTTCGTGCTCGCCACCAAGGTGTTTGGCAGCGTCGGCTCCGGTCCGAACGACCGCGGCGCGTCGCGCGGCCACATCATGGACGGCGTGAAGGCGAGCCTGAAGCGGCTCGGCACGGATTACATCGATCTCTACCAGATCCATGGCCTCGACCGCGCCACCCCGATCGAGGAAACGATGCGCGCGCTCGACGATCTCGTGCGCCAGGGCCATGTACGCTATGTCGGCGTGTCGAACTGGTCGGCCTGGACCATCATGAAGGCGCTCGGCGGCGCCGAGATGCGCGGCTGGACCCGGCTGTCGACCTTGCAGGCCTATTACTCCATCGCCGGCCGCGACCTGGAACGCGAGATCGTTCCGATGCTGCAATCCGAGAAAATCGGGCTGATGGTCTGGAGCCCGCTGGCCGGCGGTCTGCTCTCCGGCAAGTTCGACCGGGAGGGCAAGGGGCCGCAGGGATCGCGGCGTGCCAGCTTCGACTTCCCGCCCGTCGATCGCGAGCGCGCCTTTGCCACCATCGATGCGATGCGCCTGATCGCCGAGGCGCGCGGCGTGTCGGTCGCGCGCATCGCCCTCGCCTGGGTGCTGCACCGGCCGTTCGTGATGTCCGTCATCATCGGAGCGAAGACCGCCGCGCAACTCGACGACAATCTGGCGGCGGCTACCGTGACGCTCGGCGCCGAGGAGTTGGCGCAGCTCGACCGCGTGAGCGCGCTGCCGGAGGAATATCCCGGCTGGATGATCGAGCGCCAGAACACGAACCGCCCACCGGCCGACTAATCCTGAGCCCGGGCTATTCCCGCCTTTGCCCGCGACGGCGCCGCGTAACGCCCATCCATCGACTCACCTCATGACGCCTGACGCGTCGGGCTTGACGCCACGGCTCGATCTGTGTGCAATTGCGACGCGCTCGCAAATGGAGGCCGAATCCGATGCTCTCTCGCCCGCTTGCCGACACCGCGCCGCTGCCCGCGGCACGCCGGAGCGCGCAGCGCGCTGCCCAACCGGAAGCGTCACGCGTGATCGCGCTGCCCACCGGCATGACGATCTCCTTCTCCTGCCGCCCTCTCCCATCCGCTGAAACCGGCGACACGATCCCCCCGGAGTGGCCGTCCGATAGGCTCTAGAGCATGACGCGATTTGACGGAATCGGGATTCCCGAATCGGGGGATGTCTGATTCACCCTCCATGCTGGAGCGGAGGCCAGCGTGGATGACGGCTCCCTATTCGGTGGATTTTTGATCTCGGGCGCTGGCGCGGAAGGCGGCGGGCGAGACGCATCGCGAGATCGCGGTGGCGCTGCGGATCAGCCCGTCGTGCGTCTCCAAGTGGGTGCGTCGCCAGCGGGAGACGGGCTCGTTGAAGCCGGACAAGATCGGCGGCCGCAAGCCGCGAACGCTATCGGGCGAATGCGCCGAGTGGCTTCGCCGGCGGGTGGCCGCCGGCCCGGTCACCTTGAGAGGGCTGACGGCCGAGTTGGCGGACCGGGGGATCAAGACCCAGCCCCGGGCGGTGGGTGTTCCTGCACGCCGAAGGGCTCAGCTTCAAAAAAAACCCTGCTGCCGGAGGAGCAGACGCGGCCTGACGTGGCCCGCCGGCGCGCGCGGTGGAAGGCTTACCAGAGCCGGATCGCACCCTCGCGCCTGGTGTTCATCGACGAGACGTGGGTCAAGACCAACATGGCGCCTCTGCGCGGCTGGGGACCTCGAGGCAAGCGCCTGAAGGGCCATGCGCCCTACGGCCACTGGAAGACCCTCACCTTCATCGCCGCTCTGCGCCACGACCGCATCGACGCGCCCTTCGTCATCGACGGACCCATCAACGGCGAGATGTTCCTGCTCTATGTCGAGACCCAGCTCGCCCCGACTCTGTCACCAGGCGACGTCGTCGTCATGGACAACCTGGGCAGCCACAAGGGCAAGGCCGCGCGGGCCGCCATCAGAGCCAGAGGCGCGCACCTCATCTTCCTGCCGCCCTACAGCCCCGACCTGAACCCGATCGAGCAGGTCTTCGCAAAGCTCAAGCACCTCATGCGAAAAGCCCAGCCCCGCAGCGTCGAGGCCACCTGGCGACGGGTCGGCGAACTGCTCGATCTCTTCAGCCCCACCAAGTGCGCCAACTACCTCGCCAACTCCGGCTATGGTTCCATGTGAACGAGTCCCGTTCTAGAGCATTTTCACCTTCGGTGGAGTCGGCCCCTGCGGGCGTCTATTTCGTCGCGGGCACCGCGTTGGATGGCGCTTCCCCCGAAGGGCTCGCCGCGGGATTCGGGGCCGGCGCACCGGGCGCGCCCTGGAGAACCACGCCGCCGCCCTGATAGGCATTGTTCGCGCCCGGCTTGGTCGGCCCGTTATCGACCGGCTTCTCGTTCGTGTGTCCGCCCGGCTGGCCGCCGCCCTGGTTCGCGGCGTTCTGCGCAACGGCGGCCGAGGTCGCCAGCATCATCGACAGCACCAGGATGATCCGTTTCACTTGCCCTGCTCCTATGCCGCGCGCGTCGCCTGCCGCAGCGCGGAAAATTCAGCCGCCAAATGGCGCGCGCAGCGCAGGGCGAGCGCGGTCACCGTGCTCGTCGGGTTGACCACGCCGCCGGTCGCGAAACTGCTGCCGTCGCAGATATAGAGGTTGGGCACGTCCCAGCTCTGATGCCAGCGATTGATCGTCGAGGTTTCGGGGTCGCTCCCCATGCGGCAGGTGCCGAGCATGTGCCAGGCCGGCGTGCGATACACCCCATCCTCGTAGTAATCCGTCACCGCGACGTCGAACGCATCGACGCTGCGCGCCAGGTCGCGCAGCCGCTCGATGCCGTAATGCATCATCCGGAGATCGTTCTCATGCGGCAGGTAATGGAGCTTCGCCGCGGGCAAGCCGTCGCTGTCGGTCTCGTTGCGCGACAAGGTCACGCGGTTCGTCGCCTGCGGCAGATCGTCGCCGATCGCATAGGCGCCGAAACTATGCCCGAAATGCCGGGCGAACCAGGAATGGTGGTCAGCCCCCCAGGGCGCCGGGCGATGTCCGAACGCGCCGGTCGCGGTGGCGCCGGCCGGGCCGGTGCGCGCGACATTGAAATTGAAGCCGTTGACGAAGCCGCGCGCCACATCGGTCTCGGCAAATTCGCTGCTGATGATCGCGCCGGAATTGCCGATATGTGAATTCAGCGGCGCATCCACCCAGATCTCGGCGCCGACGAGCGTGTGGTGCATCAGATAGCGCCCGACCACGTCGTTGGCATTCGCAAGCCCATGCGGATGGCGCGCATTTTCCGACAGCAGCAGCAAACGCGGGCTGCCGATACCGTTGCCGGCAAGGATCACGACATCCGCATTCTGCTGCACGCGGCCGCCGCTGGCGCGATCGATATAGACCGCGCCGGTCGCGCGCCCATCCGCGCCGGTCTCGATCCGCTCGACGCGCGCGCCGGTGCGGAGCTCGGCGCCGGCAGCCAGCGCTTTCGGCCAGAGCGTCACGGAGAATTTCGCCATCGATCCGCGCGGGCAGCCGGACGCGCAATTCCCGCAGCCATTGCAGGCCGCGCGCCCGTCGTAATTCGCCGAGATGATCCCGGCCGGCATCGGCCACCAATGCCATCCGAGTTTTTCGAACCCTTCCGCGATGGCTCGACCGCTCGCGCGCATCGGCAGCGGCCCGAGCGGATAGGAATCGCGCCCCGGCATCCCGAGATCGCCGGTCAGCCCACTGACGCCGATCAGCCGGTCAGCCGCATCGTAGAACGGCGCGAGATCCTCGTAGCTGATCGGCCAGTCGGGCGCGAGCCCATGCTCCACGCCCTTGCGGAAATCGGAGGGGCGAAAGCGCGGCCAAAGCGCGGCATAGACATTCGTCGAGCCGCCGACGCCGTTCCACATCAATGCGTGCGACTGGCCGCCCTCGACCGGATAATCGTCCGGACCGCGCCGCACAGAGGGTTCCGGGTTCCACACATTCTGCCGCTGATAGACGAAATCCCGGTCATAATGCGGATGCCGAGCCGGCTCGGTCCAGCCGCCCTGGTCGAGGCAGACGACGCGCAAGCCCGCCTCCGCCAGCACCAGGCTGTTGATCGCGCCGCTCGCCCCGGCGCCGATGATGAGAACATCCGCATGGTCGGGCTTGCGCATCATCCTTCCTCCATTCCGAGCGTGGAGAGGTCGACGCGCGTGACCGCGTCGGTCGGGATCCAGCGTCCGCGGCGATGGGCCGGCGCGTCGCGCACCGGATCGAACGGCTCATCGGGATAGCCGTCGGGCAGCGGCTGATCATTGTAGCGGAATCCGAGCGCGCGGATCGCGGCGATCACCGAAGGCTGCTCGTAATAGGTGAGATAGGCGTATTTGCGGAATTCGGAGAACAGCTTCGGCTCCACCGCTTCGAGACGCGCGGCCGCCTCGCGCCAGGAAGCCGCATCCGCGGGCGGCGCGCGGAGAGAGCCGGCGAGGCGCGTCGGCAGCGTCGCATCCGCCTGGCGCAGGCGCGCGGCGAGCAGCGCCGCCATGCCGGTCTCCGCGGCCGGCGGGAACCCCGCGCCGCCCGGCAGCAGCGTCGTCAACAGCCCCCCGACGGCCGCATCCTCATCCATCATCCGATCCTCCGCATGCATCAGAGCCGCGCCTCGCTTTCCGGGTCGAACAGGCAGGCGCGCAGCGGCGTCAGCGACAGCCCGACAGTGTCGCCGATCGCCGGCGTATGATCCGGATCCATCGTCGCCTTGATCGCCCAGCCGTCAAGATCGACGTCGACATAGGCGAAAGGTCCCACCGGCTCGA
This sequence comes from Acetobacteraceae bacterium, assembly GCA_965276665.1. GTDB lineage: Bacteria > Pseudomonadota > Alphaproteobacteria > Acetobacterales > Acetobacteraceae > CAWGJC01. Next base: position 3,713,116 of record OZ255620.1, on the reverse strand, counting down.
CGAGGAACACGCGCCCGCGCAACGCCGCCGCCTCCGGCGCGGCGATGCCGAGATCGGTGGGCCGCAGGCCGAGCAGCGCACGGCGCTCGCCGGACCACGTGGTGCGGGCGACGGTGCGCGGCAGGCGCAGCACCTGGTCCATCACGCGTGCGACGACCGCATCCTCGATGAGCGTCACCGTCGCCTCCAGCATGTTCATCGCCGGCGAGCCGATGAACGCGGCGACGAACAGGTTTCCCGGGTCGCGATAGACCTCCATCGGCGGCCCGAGCTGCTGCAGCACGCCGCGGCGCATCACCGCCACCCGGTCGGAGAGCACCATCGCCTCCTCCTGGTCGTGGGTGACGAAGATCGCGGTGACGCCGAGCTCGCGCTGCAGGCGGCGGATCTCGGTGCGGGTGCGCACGCGGAGTGCGGCGTCGAGGTTGGAGAGCGGCTCGTCCATCAGGAACACCGACGGGTTGCGCACCACCGCGCGACCGACCGCGACACGCTGGCGCTGGCCGCCGCTGAGCTCGGCGGGCAGGCGTTCGAGCAGCGGGCCGAGACCGAGGATCTCGGCGGCGCGCGTCACCTGGCTGTCGATCTCGCTGCGCTTCATCCGCTGCTGCTGCAGGCCGAAGCGCATGTTGTCGCGCACCGTCATGTGCGGATAGAGCGCGTAATCCTGAAACACCATCGCGATGTCGCGCTCATGCGGCTCGAGCTTTGTCACGTCGCGCTCGCCGAACACGATGCGGCCGCCGCTCGGCCGCTCGAGACCGGCGATGCAGGCGAGCGCGGTGCTCTTGCCGCAGCCAGACGGGCCGAGCAGGGTCAGGAACTCGCCATCGGCGATGCGGATGTCGAGCGCGGTGAGCGCCGCGACCTGGCCGTAGGATTTGCTCATCCGCTCAAGCGACACGCTTGCCATCTCTCAACCCTTGATCGCGCCGGAGAGCATGCCGGTGACGAGCGCGCGCTGGAAGAACAGCGTGACCGCGACCGGAGGGATGATCGCGAGCACGCTCGCCGCAAACATCGGCCCGTAATCGTAGAACTGCAATTGCGCGAGGAAGCCGGCGATCGTCACCGGGATGGTCTGCGAGGCCGTCGTGCTCGTCAGGATCAGCGCGATGACGAACTCGTTCCACGACACGAGAAAACAGAAGATCGCGGTGGCGACGAGGCCGGGCCGTGCGATCGGCAGCACCACCCGGCGGATCGCCTGCAGGCGCGTGCAGCCATCGACGCGCGCCGCCTGCTCGAGCGTCGCCGGCATCCCCTCGAAATAGCCCTTCATGATCCAGGTCGAGAGCGGCAGGATCAGGCTGCAATAGGCGATGACGAGCCCGGTGCGGGTGTCGAGCAGTCCGGCCGAGCGGAAGATGATGAAGAAGGGCAGGATCAGCACCAGGCTCGGCGTCATCCGCGTCAGCATCAGCGCCCAGAGCGCGGAGCGCATCCCGCGGCTGCGCTCGCCGATGGTGAACCCGTATCCCGCGAGCGAGCCGAGCAGCACGTTGATCGCGGTGACGAAGGCGGCGACGACGATGCTGTTCCAGATGCCGGCCGGCACCCGCCGCGCGCCCACGCTCGCCGCTCCGCTCGCCTGCGGGAACAGCACCTCGCGGTAATTCTCGAAGGTGAGATGGTGCGGCACCAGGCTCGGCGGGCTGCGCACCAGCTCGGAGGAGGGCGAGATGCTCATCAGCACCAGCCAGGCGAAGGGCAACACCGACCAGGCGAAGATCGCGAGCGCGGCGACGCGGATCATCCAGCGCGTCCCGCGCTCGCCCAGCAAAGCGGAGCGCGGCGCCGGGCGCGCGACCTGCGGGATCGGCACGATCGCCGGCGGCGTGCGCACGCGCAGCGTCTCGACGAAGGGCGCGCCGAGATCGCCGCCGCGCCGGCGCCGCGCCGGCGCCAGCAGCAGCGCGCCATAGACGAGCGCGAGCGCCAGGCAGACGATGGTCAGCAGATAGAGCACCGCGGCACCCTGGCCGAAGCGGAAATACTGGAAGGCCTGCACATAGCCGAGCCAGGAGAACACGGTCGTCGCACTCCCCGGTCCGCCCTGGGTGATGATCCAGAACAGATCGAACGCCATCACCGCATTGATCGTGGTCAGGATCAGCACCAGCAGCATCATCGGCCGCAGCCAGGGCAGGGTGATGCGCCAGAAGCGCTGCCAGGCGCCGGCGCCGTCGACGCGCGCCGCCTTGTGCAGGCTCTCCGGCATCGACTGCAATCCGCCGAGCAGCAGCAGGCAGGTGAGCGGCGCCTGGTTCCACACATAGACGAGCGCCACCAGCCCGAACGCCACCGCGCCGTTGCCGAGCCAGTGCACCGAAGTGCGGATGATCCCGAGATCGAGCAGCAGCGCACTCAGCGGACCGTAATCGCCGTTGAAGATCCAGCTCCAGAGAATGCCAACCGCGACCGGCGACATCGCCCATGGGATCAGCACCAGGCCGCGCAGAATGCCGCGGCCGGGAAACCGCGCGTTCAGCACCAGCGCCATCCCCATGCCGATCAGCAGCCCGACGATCACCGTGCCGGCGGCGAAGATCGCGGTGCGGCCGAAGGCCGAGAGGAAGGCCGGGTCGGCGAAGGCGTCCGCGTAATTGCCGAGCCCGACGAACACCCAGCGATGGGTGAGCACGTTGATCTCGTTGAGGCTGAGCACCATCGAGTAGCCGAGCGGCACGCCGATGACGAGGAACACGGCAAGCAGTGCCGGGGCGGCGATCAGCGCCGGCACGAACGCCGCCGGCACATGCCGGCCACGCCGCGCGCGGAGCGGCTCGGCCCGGACGACGCGGAGCGCGTCAGCCAGGGTAGCGCGCCTTGAACTGCGTCACCTGCTTGGTGAGGTTGTCGACGAGCTGGGCGGTGGGCTGATCGCCGCGGATATAATCCTGCACCGCGCCCATCATGTACCAGTCCCAATCCGAGAACCACAGCGTCTTCGAGACGTCGCGCGGCGTCGAAATCTCGAGCTGGTGGCGCGCAATGTCGACATCCTTCCAGGCCTTGAATGACGCGACGATGTCGGGGTCGTTCAGCACGTCGTTATAGGGCGAGCCCAGACCGAATTGCAGCGCCCAGCGCTTGATCACGTGATACTGCCCGTCCTTCGCCTTGCCGCCGAAGAAGCGCATCAGGTTCCATGCGCGTTCCGCATCGACCGGCTGGCCGCCCATCAGATAGAGCGACACCCAGGAGAAGGTGGAATGCGTGGCGCCCGGCATCAGCGCGTTCCTGACCTGTCCCGCGCATTTCGAGAGTTTCGGGTCGTTCACCACCTTCTGATCGTAATCGTGCAGGATCATCATGCTGTGCTGGCCGGTGGCGAAGCTCGGCACGCCTTCCTGCGGCAGCGTCAGGATGTCGGGCTGCACCAGCCCTTCCTTGTAGAGCGTGCGATGCAGCTCCAGCACCTTGGTGAACTTGTCGTCGAAGACCGGGTTGAATTTTTCATCGAAAACCTTTGCCCCTTCCGAATACCAGACGGCGAACAGGCTCCAGGACAGGCCCGACCAGGTGTGCTCCCAATGGCTCACGTAGGGGTACTCGGCGATCTTGTCGGTCTTGAGCTTGCGCGCATGGTCGAGCAGCTCGTCCCAGCTCGTCGGCGGATCAAGCTTCGCCTGCTCGAGATGCGGCGCGTTGTAGACGAAGGCGTTGTAGCCCGCGTAATAGGGCAGCCCTCCGAGCTTGCCGTTCGGCAGCGACAGGTTTCTCACGCCGACCGGCACCATGCTCGCCTTGATCGCGGCGACATCCGGCATGTCGTCCACGTCGCGCGCCCATTGCGCCGCCACCCAGCGCGCGAGCGTCGCCTCCTCGCTGTAGAGCATGTCGAATTTCTTGCCGGCGACGAGCATGGTCTCCAGGAGCGCCTGATACTCGCCGGCGACCAGCTGGTAGTCGACGTTCTCGTCATAGAGTTTCGAGAAGGTGTCGACATTCTCGGCGACGATCTGCGGATTGTACTGCCAGCCGACGAAATGCAGCGGGCTCGAGGGCTTGGCGAGCGCCTGGCGCGCGAGGCCCGGGAATACCGCGCCGGCGGCGCCGAGCGCGCCCGCCCGCAACACCGAGCGCCGATGCAGCAGGTAATCCATGAGGGGCTTGTTCGTCATGTCGCTATCCTCATCGATGTTTCGGTTGAAATCAGCGCGGCAGCGTCAATCGGGATCCCACCAGACACCGTCGAGCACGAGGCCCTCGGCGAAAATCCTCTGCGTGCCGGCCACCACTTCGCCTACCACGTCCTCGAGCGGGAAGCTGCCTTCGCGGAGCGAGAGGATGCTGGCATCGCCCACGCTGCCCGGCTTCAGCGTGCCGAGATCGGGCCGGCGTAGCGCGCGCGCGGGCTCGACGGTCGAGGTGGCGACGATCTCCGGCAAGGTCATGCCGAGCGGCAGGAATTTCGACATCGTCGTCACCTGATCATAGGCCGGCCCGTCTATGCAGAGCACATGCACGTCCGACGAGATCGTGTCGGGGCGGAACCCCGCCGCCATCATCGCGCGCGCCGTCTTCCAGGAGAACGAGCCCTTGCCATGGCCGATATCGAAGATGACGCCGCGCTCGCGCGCCGCCAGAACCGCCGGCTTCACTTGGCCGCGCCCGTCCATCGGCGCGTTGGGAAAGGGCCGGAAGCAATGCGTGAGCACGTCGCCCGGCCGCAACTGCGCGACCACCGCCTCGTAGGAGGGCGGCGGCTCGTCGATATGCACCATCATCGGCAGCCCGGTCTCGTCGGCCACCTGCAATGCGATGTCGAGCGGCGCGATGCCGCTCGGCCCGCTCGCGACCCGGCCGATGCGCACCTTGATGCCGATCACCGTGTCCGGATGCGCGCGCGCCACCTCCACCGCGTCACGCGCCGCCATCAGCCGGATGTCGTGGCTTTCCCCCACCATGACGCGGTTGGAGAAAGCGTAGATGCCGGCGAAGGAGACATGCAGATAGGCGAGGATGCGCACGCGGCTCGGCGCGATCACGTGCTTGGCGAAACCCGCGTAATTGCCCGGGCCGGCGGAGCCGGTATCGACGCAGGTGGAGACCGCGCTCTTGCGCGCATAATCCTCCGCATCGATCCCGAGCGAGGTGCCGCCCCAATAGACATGGGTGTGCAGATCGATCAGCCCCGGCGTCACGATCTTGCCGCTAACATCGCGCACGCGGACGCCGGCCAGCCCGTCGCCGATCGCCGAAACCTTCCCGCCGGCAAAGGCCACATCGGCGATGCGGTCGATCTCCTGCGACGGGTCGATCACGCGTCCGCCGCGCAGGACGAGCTCGGCGTCGCTCACGCCGGTCTCCGCCGCGCTGTTCCCTGCAGTGGCGGAACCCGCGTCAACCGCATCCGTGCGCCTCCGAACGATGTCTGGCGGCGAGCATGGCCGAGCTTGCAATGATATTGCAACCGCTAACTTGCATTTTCAGGTCAAGCGGCGGCGCGGGCGCGGTTAGTCGCAGAGCGGCGCCGCGTCGTCCTCGTCGCGATGGGTGAGGAATTGCTGCTTGATCCGCCGCATGGTCTCCTGCGCGGCGCGGCTGTTGCGGATCGCGATCAGGTAGCAGAGCACGTCGATTGCCGCGAGAAAGCCATAGCGCATCGAGGTCGGGCCGAGCACGTCGCGATCATCGGTGAGCGCCATGGTGAGCGGCAGCGCGACGGCGGCGGCGAGCGGACTGTCGCGCATGGTGAGCGCGATGGTCGCGGCGCCGTATTGCGCGGCGATCGCGCTCGCGCGCAGCAGCGCCTCGTTGCGTCCGGTCAGCGAGCAGCAGAACACCACGTCACGCCGCTGCGCGGTGGCGGCGAGCATCATCATCATCTGGTGATCGGATGAGGGAGAGATGGAAAGGCCGAGACGGAATAGCCGGTTCTGGATTTCGGCCACCAGCCAGCTCGACACGCCGCCGCTGCCGAACGCATAGATGGTCCGGCCGGCGCCGATGATGTCGGCGGCGCGGCCGAGCGCGGCGAGATCGATCGTCTGCATCGCCATCGCCATCGCGTGCTGGGCGCGGCGCATCACCCGCTCGACCACCTCGCCCGCATCGTCGGGCGGCGTCAGCGGCTCGAGATAGCGCAGCCCGACCCGCAAGCCGCCCATCACCTTGAGCTTGAGCTCGCGCAACCCGGCGCAACCGACGGCGCGGCAGAAACGGGTGATGGTGGGGGCCGAGACGCCGAGCCAGGGTGCGAGCGCCTCGATCGGCTTCTCGATGAACTCCCGCGGCCGCGTCAGCACCGCCCGGGCGATGGTCTTGTGCGAGCGCGACAGCCCGGCTTCCAGCGCGATGATCTCGCTGAAGATGTCCTCGCGCGTGCGTTCCGGCATGTGCGGTCTCCGGGCCTCTTGACCAGGAGATGAAATAAACGGATCAAATTGCTCAGGCCACCCCAATCGACGGCCGCCGGATGCGGGGGCCGCTAGGCGGCCGGCGCCGGGGTGGAGGGCGACGGGGCGGAGGGAGACGGGGCGGAGGGAGACGGGGCGGCCGGCGCGCGGTCGAACATCTTCCAGACGCCGTTCGCCGAGGCGACCGTGCGATCGCCGACCGTCAGGATCGTGGACATGAACACCATCTGCCGCGTGGCGCGAATCACGCGCGGACGCGTCTCGACGAATTCGCCCAGCTGCACCGCATCGGCGAAATGCACGTCGAGCTGGATCGTCGCGCTGCGCGACGCCCGCGCGTGTGCGCGGGCGGCGATGCCGAGGGTGCGGTCGGCGAAGGTCATCAGCGCGCCGCCCTGCAGCACGCCACGCAGATTGCTGTGCCGCCGATCCGTGGGGAAGGCGAAGTGCAGATCGGCACCCGCGCCCTTCTGCAGGAACGGCCCGATCAGACCGATGAAACCCTCATCGGTCAGCACGGTCCATCCCGCATCCATCCATTTCCGGTGGGGATCCGGATTCTCTACCATGCGCCACCTCGAGAGACGCCAGGATCAGTTGCGGGCGCGCCTGGCCGCCCCTTGTCCCGCGATGCGGCCGAACACCGTCCCGATCGCCATGCCGAACCCGGCCAGATATCCCTTGCCGAGAATGCTTCCCGCCATGATCTCGCCGGAGGCGAACAGATTGCCGGCCGGCCGGCCATCCTCCATGATGACCTGCGCGCGGTCGTTCACCTTGACGCCGAGATAGGTGAAGGTGATGCCCGGACGCAGCGGATAGCCGATGAAGGGCGGTTCGTCTATCGGCCGCGCCCAGTTGGTTTTTGGCGGCTGCAGCCCGTCGGTGTGAACGCCGTCGAGCCGACCGCTGTCGAACGCGCCCGGCTGGCAGGCGGCGTTGAATTCGGCGACCGTCGCCTCCGCCGCGGCCGGATCGAGGCCGAGCTTGGCCGCGAGCCCGCCGATGGTCGCCGCCTTGATCGCGGGGAACACCGACGGCATGAACAGGGTCTCGCTGCGGCTGTCGATGATCGCGTAGGCGACCTGGTCGGGCTGCTGCGCGACCAGCCGCCCCCAGATCGCGTAACGCTTGGGCCAGACATCCTCGCCCTCGTCGTAGAAGCGCTTGCCGTGCCGGTTCACCACCACGCTGAACGGCACGCAATCGAGTCTCGTCACGATGCCGCCGTCGAATTTCGGCGAGCGGCCGTCGATCGCGACGGCATGGCATTGGCTGGCATCGCCCACCGCGGCAACGCCCTGCCCCAGCAGGGTTTTCAGCACCCGCCCCTTCGCATAGGGCGTGCCGCGGATCAGAAAATTCTCCGCCGCCTCGCCCCAGCCTTCCTTCAGCCATTCGATATTGGCCTGGAATCCGCCGGAGGAGGCGACGACGACCTTTGCCTGGACGTCCAGCGGAAAACCCTTGCTGGTGGCGGTGATCTTGCGGACGAACCCGTCCTCGATCGCGAGGTCGGTCACCTCGGTGTCGTAGAGCACGCGCACGCCCAACCGTTCCGCGGTGGCGTAGAGCGCGTTCAGCAGAGCCTTGCCGCCGCCCAGGAAGAAGGCGTTGGTGCGCGAGAGGTTGAGCGTGCCGGTGAGCGAGGGTTGGAACCGCACGCCGCAGCGCTCCATGAAGGGCAGCGCGTCCTGCGTGGCGCGGATCGTCATCCGGGCGAGATGCTCGTCGGTCTGACCGCCGGTGACACGGAGAAGATCGTCCCAGTACTCGTCCTCGCCATAGGCTTCGGTCAGCACGGAGGTGGGTGCGGCATGCATCGCGCGCAGATTGCGGGTGTGACGGCTGTTGCCGCCGCGCATCGGTTTCGGGGCGTGTTCCAGCACCAGCACGGAGGCGCCCGCCTCGCGTGCCGTGACGGCCGCGGCCAGGGCGGCATTGCCCCCGCCGATCACCAACACGTCCCAGATCGTTGTGCTCTCCACCGCGCGCGCCAGGTTTCCGGGAGTCACCGTATGGCGTCGCTTCGCAGTGTCAAGCAGCGGGCGCGGTTTTATCCGGCTGCGTCAGCGGCGTGCCGTGTCGAGCAGGCCGATGATCTCGCCTGTCGTGCCGGTCTCGCCGAGGCGGGGGAAGATGCGCCTGATGCTGTTGTCATGCGCATCGGCGTTCAGGTCGGTCATCGCGTCGATCGCGAGGGTGACGTGAAAGCCGAGCTCATGCGCGTGGCGGGCGGTCGATTCCACGCCGATGCTGGTGGCGACGCCGGCGAGCACGACCTGGGTGACGCCCCGTGACTTGAGATGTTCCGCGAGACCGGTTTGCGTGAACGCGCCCCAGCTCCGCTTCGTCACGAGATGATCGTCCGGCTGCACGTCGAGCTCGGGGATCAGATCCGTCCATCCCGGGGGAAACGCGCCGGCATTGCGCGCCTGTTCCGCCCGGCCCGGCGGGCCGCCGGCGACGTTGACGAGCACGACCGGCAGATGGTGGCGGCGGAACGCCTCGGCTAGCGCGGCGGCGTTGCGCACGATGCCGGCGACCGGATGAGCGGCCGGCAGCGCGACGATGCCGTTCTGCAAGTCGATCACCAGCAACGCGGTGTTCGCATCGAGTGTGGTGATAGGCATTGTGGTCTCCTTCCGGTATTACGCCCGACTGCCGCCCATCCCCGCCGCGCGTTCAACGCGCCGCCCGCTCAACCCTGGGCCGTCGGACGGATGATGATCTCCCCGACATCGACATCCGCCGGCTGCTCGATCGCGAAGGCGATGGCGCGCGCGATGGCGTCGGGCGTGATGGCCATCATGTCCATCGCGCCGCTGATCTGCGCCCTGATCCCGGGATCCGTGATCGATGTCGCCAGGTTCGTGCGGACGAAGCCGGGTGAGACGATGGTGACGCGGAGCGCGTCGCCGGCCTCCTGGCGCAATCCCTCGGAGAGCGCGCGCACCGCGAATTTCGTCGCGGAATACACCGCCATGCTCGGCTTGACGAGGAATCCGGCAGTGGATGCGGTGTTGACGAAATGCCCGAACCCCTGCTTGCGGAACACCGGCAGCGCCGCCGCGATGCCGTACAGCACGCCCTTGATGTTGACGTCGATCATCTCGTCCCAATCCTCGACACGCAAGGCATCAAGCAGGGAGGTCGGCGCGATGCCGGCATTGCCGACGAGAACGTCGAGCCGTCCGTGGCGCGCGCAGGCGAGGTCGACGAGCGCGGCGAGATCGGCGCGGCGCGTGACATCTGTGCGCAGGCAGATGGCTTCGCCGCCGGCAGCGGCGACACGGGCGGCGAGCGCCTCGAGACGATCCTGCCGCCTTGCGCCGAGCACGAGCTTCGCGCCGCGTTCGGCGAGCCGCAGCGCCGTGGCCTCGCCGATGCCGCTGCTCGCGCCGGTGATCGCCACAACCTTGCCCGCAATCCCCGACATGGTCCGCGCTCTCCGATGCATGCCGTTCCGGGGCTGGTTATTGCCGATCAAACCGGGATGATCTATGCGGGCGACGCCATGAAATCGTCGCAACCGTCCAGAACTGCCGATCCGCTCGCCGAGGTGTTCTCGCTGCTGGACATGCGGGGCGCGGCCTCGGCGCGGCTCGAAGCCGGGGGCGCCTGGGCGCTGCGTTTCCCGGGCAAGCCCGCGCTCAAATTCCATGCCGTGCTGCGCGGGCGGTGCTGGATCACGCTGCCGGGCGAGCCGCCGTGCCGGCTCGATGCCGGAGACACGTTCCTGTTGGCCGACGCGCCGCCCTTCGTGCTCGCGAGCGACCCGGAGGCGCGCGCCGAAGACGCCGCTCCGCTGGTCGCACCCACGCAGACGCCCGGACAGAGCAATGTCTACCGCCACGCCGGCGACGATACGGTGCTGCTCGGCGGCGGGTTCGTGTTCCGGAGCGACAATGCGGGGCTCCTGCTCGACGCGCTGCCGCCTTTCATCCGCATCGCGGCGGCGGCGCCGGCGGCGCGGATCCTGCGCAACACGCTCGAGGTTCTCAACGGCGAGCTCGGGACTGGCGACATGGGCGCGATGCTGGTGACGCGCCGGCTCGCCGACATCCTGCTCGTGCAGGCGCTGCGCGCCTACGTGGCGGTGCAAGGTGCGGATTGCGCCGGCTGGATCGGCGCGCTGGCCGACCGGAAGATCGGCGCCGCGCTCGCGCTCATGCATGGCGAGGTCGGCCGGAACTGGACGGTGGGCGAGCTCGCCGCGGCGACGGGCATGTCCCGCTCCGGTTTCGCGCTGCGCTTCAAGGCGCTCGTCGGCATCCCGCCGCGCGATTATCTCCTGCGCTGGCGCATGCAGCTGGCGCGCGACGCGCTGCGCCGGAACGAAAGCTCGGTCGCCGGCCTCGCGGACCGGCTCGGCTACGCCTCGGAGAGCGCGTTCGGCAATGCGTTCAAGCGGGTGTTCGGGCGGCCGCCGAAGCGATACTGGGCGGGACCGTGAGACGCGCCGGCAAGCAGGGCGCGCTCAGTCCAGCGTGGGATCCAGCCGGTCGCGCAGCCCATCGCCGAGCACGCTGATCGACAGGGTGGTGAGCACGATCACCAGGCTCGGCGCCAGCAGGATCCAGGGCGCGCGGGTGAGATAGTCCCGCCCATAGCCGACCATGGTGCCGAGCGAGGTGGAAGGCGGCTGCACGCCGAGCCCGAGGAAGGAGAGGCCGCTCTCCTGCAGGATGATCTCGGGGAAGGAGAGCGTCGCGGACACGATGAGGGTGGCCGCGATGTTCGGCAGGATATGACGCAGATAGACGCGCCAGGCGCCGGCGCCGAGCTGGCGCACGGCGCCGGCGTAGTTCTGGCTGCCGGCGGCGACCGCGAGCCCGCGGGCGATGCGGGCATGCCGCTCCCATCCGTAGAGCCCCATCAGCGCGACGAAGAGCGGCAGGCTGTCGCCGAGAAAGGCGAGCATCGCGAGCGCCATCACCAGGAACGGCATCGAGGCCTGGAAGTCGATCAGCATAAGCACCGCCTGCTCCAGCAGCCCGCGGAAATGCGCGGCCAGGAAGCCGAGCGTGGCGCCGAGCACGCCCGAGATGATCGTCGCGCCGAAGGCGATGCCGAGCGAGGCGCGGATCGAGACCAGCAAGCGGGAGAACACGTCCCGGCCGAGCTCGTCGGTGCCGAGCAGATGCGCGGCCGTCCCGCCCATGCCGAAGGGCGGCGCGAGGCGGTGGCGCAGATCGATCACGGTGATCCCATACGGGCGGAGCGCCGCGCCGCCGAGCGCGACGGCCAGCATCAGCACCACCCAGCCGAGCGCCAGGAGCAGGCCGAGCGGGCGGCGCCGCGCATCCGACCGGACCAGCGGCACTGCCGGCAGCACGGCACCGTCCGCCATCAGCGACCCGCCCCGGCCCTGAGCCGCGGATCGAGCACGCCGTAGAGCAGATCGACCGCGAGGTTGGACGCGGTCATCGTGCAGGCGATCAGGAACAGGATGCACTGCACCACGGCGAGGTCGCGATTGCCCACCGCCACCACCAGCAGGCGGCCGATGCCGGGCCAGCTGAACACGCTCTCCACGATCACCGCGCCGGCGAGCAGGCTGCCCACCATGAAGCCCACCACCGTCACCGTCGGAATGGCGGCGTTCGGCAGCGCATGGCGGCGGATCACCGCGCGCCAGGTCACGCCCTTGGCGCTGGCGGTGCGGATGAAGGGCTGGCCCAGCACCTCCAGCATCGCGCTCCGGGTGAAGCGCGCCAGGATGCCGGCGCCCCCGAGGCCGAGGGTGAGCACCGGCAGCACGAGGCTGCCGAGCCCGGATTCCTCGCCGGACGGCGCCCAGTGCAGTTTGACGGCGAAGACCAGCACCAGGGTCAGGCCGAGCACGAAGCTCGGGATGGTGAAGCCGCCCACCGCGGCCGTCATCACCGCGCGGTCGGCGGCGGAATTGCGGTGCAGGGCGGCGAACACGCCGGCCGGAATGCCGAGCAGCAGCTTGAGCGCGAGCGCCGGGATGGTCAGCGCGAGCGTCGCCGGCACGCGCTCCAGCACCACCGCGAGGGCGGGGCGGCCGTCGCGGATCGACTGGCCGAAATCCCCGTGCAGCATCGCCCGTATATAGGCGAAATACTGCGCGGCGAGCGAACGGTCGAGCCCGAGCGACTGGCGCAACGCCCGCACCGCCTCGGGCGGCGCGTCGGGGCCGAGCAAAAGCTGCGCCGGATCGCCGGAGGCGCGCAGCACCAGGAAGGCGAAGGTGATGACGAGCACCACCGTCAGCACGGCGCGCCCCAGCCGCACCACCAGGAAACGCAGCACCTAGCCGCGTCCCCAGCCGCGCGGCGAGAAATCGAGCAGGAAGGAGGGCGAGGCGCGCCACGGCAGATCCCGCCGCACCGCGGTGAACGCGGCATTCTGGTGCAGCACGAGATAGGCCGGATCCTCGCGCTCGCAGATCTGCAGCATGCGCGCGAACATCCCGCGCCGCGCCGCCATGTCCGTCGACGCCGTCATCCGCCGGGAGAGGTCGTTCATCTCCGCATTGCTCCACTCGCCGACCTGCTGCTGCGCGCCATCCGGCCCTTCCTGGTTGACGATCGAGGAGACCGGGTCGTCGAAGGTGGCGCTGTTCGACCAGTCGCGCAGCCCGCGCGGCGGCGTCGTGGCGAGCACCTCGGACCAGTTCTCGCGCACCGCGATCTCGACGTTGAGTCCGGCCGCGCGCCACATCTCCGCCAGCACCTGCGCGGTCGCGACCTCGGCCGGGTAGTAATCGTCGCGGATCCGGTAGGGGATCGGCGCGCCCTTGTAGCCGGCGGCGGTCAGCAGGCGCTTGGCCTCGGCGAGGTCGAAAGGCGGCACGCTCCAGCCGGCGACGAACATCGGGCCGTAGAATTCCCATTGCAGCCCGGGCGGCACGCGCGACCGCCCGGCCCAGAGCGCATCGACGATCGACTGCCCGTCCACCGCATGCGCCATCGCGAGCCGCACGCGCGGATCGGCCAGCGCCGGGTGGTGCTGGTCGAAATTGACGATGCGGTGGTTCGCCACCGGGCCGCCGCGCACGACGAAGCGCGGATTGCCCTCGATCGTGCCGATCTGGTCGGGCGGGATATCGGCCGCCATGTCGTACTGGCCGGAGAGCAGACCGTTCACCCGCGAGGCGGTCTCCGGCACCTCGACGAAGCGGATCGCGCGGAGCGGCGGCCGGCCGCCCCAGTACCCGTCATGGGCCTCCAGCAGCAGCGACACGTCCGGGCGGAACTCGGCCACCTTGTAGGGCCCGGTGCCGACCGGGTGGCGGGCGTAATCGGCCCAGCTCGCGGCGCCGCGGAAGGCGGCGGCGCCGATCACCTCGCTGCCGCCGGCGGAAAGCCGACCCTCGAGCGTCACGTCCGGCGCCGCGTTGACGAAGCGCAGCGTGTGCGGCCCGGTCACCTCGACCCGCGACAGCGTCGGCCAGTGGCGGCGCGCGACGGCGGCGCAATCGGCCGGCAGGCGCGGGTCGGGGCCGAACATCCGCTCCTTGCCGAAGGAGAAGGCGACGTCTTCGGCGGTGAGCGTGCCGCCATCATGCAGCCGCACGTCCTCCCGCAGGCTCAGCTCGAGCGTGCTCTCGTCCACCCGCCGCCAGGCGGTGGCCAGGCCCGGCACCCGCTGCAGCCTGTCCTGCTGGTCGCGGCCGATCGGCGTCTCGAGAATGAGCGCGAGGTAATGCTCCGAGGCATTGGAGGATTGCTCGCGCAGCGGCTCGAGCGTGCCGGTATTGGCGATCTTCTGCACCGCGACGGTGAGCGACGGGCGCGTATCGGCCTGCGCGACGGCGATGCGCGGCAGCGCCATCGCGGCGCTCCCGAGCCCGGCCAGCACGCCGCGCCGGGTCGGGCTCATGCGGCCATGCCCGGCGGCGCGACATCGCCATGCGCCACATGGCAGGCCACGAGACGACCGTCCAAGGTCGGTTTCAGCATCGGGACTTCCGCCCGGCAGGCCGCCACCGCCAGCTTGCATCGCGGATGGAAGGGACATCCGGCGGGGCGCTGCGCCGGATCGGGCGGCTCGCCGCCGAGCAGCGGGCGGGTCACGCCGGATCGTCGTGCCCCGGGATGCGGCACCGCGGCGACCAGCGCGCGCGTATAGGGATGCGCCGGATCGCCGAGTACCGCGTCCGGCGCGCCCCGCTCGACGACGATTCCGAGATAGAGCACCGCCACCTCATGGCTCACCTGCCGTACCACGCGCAGATCATGGCTGATGAACAGCATGGCGACGCCGCGGGCCGCCTGCAGATCGGTCAGCAGGTTGACGATACCCGCCTGCACCGAGACGTCGAGCGCCGAGACCGGCTCGTCCAGCACCAGCAGCTCGGGCCCGGTGACGAGCGCGCGGGCGAGCACGGCGCGCTGCCGCTGGCCGCCCGAGAGCGCATGCGGGTAGCGCGAAGCGAGCTCCGGCCCGAGCCCGACATCGCCGAGCAGCGCGGCCGCGCGGTCCCGCCGCTCCCCGGCATTCCCCCGCCCGTGGATCGCGAGCGGCTCCTCCACCTGCGCCTGCACGGGGAGCCGCCGGTCGAGCGCGCCGAGCGGGTCCTGATACACCATCTGCATCCGCGCCCGCAGAAACCGCCAGGACGCCGTGCCCCCCGGTGGCATCGGCGCACCGGCAAAGCGCACGGAGCCGGCATCCGCCGGTTCGAGCCCGAGCGCGAGCCGGCCGGTCGTGCTCTTGCCGCAACCACTCTCGCCGACAATGCCGAGGGTGCGGCCCGCCGCGACCGAGAGCGAGACGTCATGCACCGCCCGCACCTGGGTGCGGCGGCCGAGCAGGCCGCGCAGCCCACCATCGCTCCGCCCGGCATAGCTCCGTGCGACATGGTCGAGCGCCAGCAGCTTCGTGGTCATGCCGGCGCGTGCTGGCGGGCGAGAAGCGGATGCAGGCAGTCGGCCGCATGCGCCGCCCCGACGCGCGCCAAGCCGGGGTGCCGTGTCGCGCATCCGGCGGTCGCCGCGGCACAGCGCGGGCGGAACGCGCAGCCGCTAGGCAGGGCGCCGGGCGGCGGCACCGTGCCGGGAATCGCGAGCAGCCGGCGGCGCGGGCCGTCCAGCGGCGGCAACGCGCCGAGCAGCCCATGCGTATAGGGATGCGCCGGCGCGGCGAAGATCGCCTCCGCCGGGCCTTCCTCCACCACCCGCCCGGCATAGAGCACGGCGACGCGGTCGCAGAGCTCGGCGACCACGCCGAGATCGTGGCTGATCAGCACCAGCGCCATGCCGGTTTCCGCCTGCAAGCGGCGGAGCAGGTCGAGGATCTGCGCCTGGATCGTGACGTCGAGCGCGGTGGTCGGCTCGTCGGCGATCAGCAGTTCGGGCCTGCCGGCCAGCGCCATCGCGATCAGCACCCGCTGGTTCTGGCCGCCCGACATCTCGTGCGGATAGGCCTCGAGCCGGCGCGCCGGCGCGGGCAGCCCCACCTGCTCGAACAGACGCCTGGCCTCCGCCCGGGCCGCGGCGCCGGTGAGCCCGGCATGCAGGGTGAGCGCCTCCTCGACCTGCCGCCCGACCCGGCGGACCGGGTTGAGCGCGCTCGCCGGGTCCTGGAAGATCATCGCGATCCGCCGGCCCCGCACCCGTTCCAGCGCGCGCACCGGCGCGCCCACCAGCTCGATGCCGGGCCGCGCTTCCCCGGCCGGCCCGGCCAGCACCGCGCTCCCGCTCACCGCGGCGGTGCCGGGGAGCAGGCCGAGCACGGCGAGCCAGGTGATCGACTTGCCGCAGCCGCTCTCGCCGACCATGCCGAGCGTCTCGCCGCGCCCGATCGCGAGATCGATGCCGTGCAGCGCCGGCACGCCGCCGAAAGCGACCCGCAGGCCCGAGAGAGAGACCAGCGGCGGGTTCACCCGCACGCCGTCACCCCCAGTTCTGGGCCCGGAAATCCATCGTGAAGGAGGGCGCGGTCTGCCACTTGATGTCTTTCCGCTTGCCGGTGAACACCGCGTTCTGGTGCAGCACGGTGTAGCACGGATCGTCGCGCTCGCAGATCTCCAGCAGCCGGGCGAAGGCTTTCTTGCGCGTGTCGAACTCCGTGCTGCTCTGCATCACCAGCGAGAGCCGGTTCGCCTCGTCATTGGCCCAGTAGCCGGTCTGCTGATCCTCGCCTTGCGGCCCGAACTGGTCGACGAGGCCGGACACCGGATCGTTGAAGCGCGCGCTGCTCGACCAGTCATTGATGCCGCGCGCCGCCCGGTCCTGCACCTGGCTCCAATTCTCCTTCATGGTGATCTCGACGTTCAGCCCGGCATCGCGCCACATCTCGACGAGCACCTGCGAACAGGGCACCTGGTTGATGTAGTAATTGTTCAACAACCGGTACGGGATCGGGTCGCCCTTGTAGCCGGCCTCCTTGAGCAGCGTCCGCGCCCGCGCGACGTCGAATTCCGGCACCGTCCAGCCCTGCACCAGCATCGGGCCGTACCAGTCGAATTGCAGGCCCGGCGGCACGCGCGTGCGCCCGGCCCACAACCCGTCGATGATCGCCCCGCGATCGATCGCACAGCCCATCGCCTGCCGCACGCGCCGGTCGCGCAGCACCGGATGATGGGTGTCGAAGGCGGTGATGCGGATATTCGCGATCTGGCTGCCCGCCACCTCGAATTGCGGATGCGCCTCGACCGCGCCGATCTGGTCGGGCGGAATGTCGCAGGCGAACTGGAATTCGCCGGTCAGCAGCCCGTTCACCCGGCTCGCGATCTCCGGCACCTCGATGAAGCGGAGCGTGCGGATCGGCGGCCTTCCGCCCCAGTATTCGTCATGCGCGTCCAGGGTGAGCGAGGTGTCGGGCCTGTATTCGCGCACCTTGTACGGGCCGGTGCCCACCGGCGCGCGGGCGAAATCGAGCCAGCTCGCCGCCGCCTCGAAGGCGCGTCGGCTGATGATCTGGCTGCCGCTGCTCGCGATTCGTCCCTCGAGCGTCACGTCGGGCGTCGCGTTGACGAAGCGGATGGTGCGCGCATCGACGATCTCGACGCGTTCGAGCGAGGGCCAAATCCGGCGCGCGACCGGCGGCACCTCGGGCGGCAGCGTTTTCTGTCGCGCGGTGGTCAGGTTCGTCTCGAGCCGCAGCGTCGCGCCGGCGCCGGCCGGCGTGGTGCCGCCGAACATGCGGTCCGGGCTGAAGGTGAAGGCGACATCCTCCGCGCTGAGCACATCGCCGTTGTGCAGCCGCACGCCCGGACGCAGCGACAGCTCGACGGTGCGGTCGTCGATGCGCCGCCAGCCGGTGGCGAGGCCCGGCACTTGCTGCATCTGCGCCTGGTAGTTCATCCCGATCAGATTCTCGAGGATGGCGATCGCCAGCCGCGTTCCGACATTCGATTGCTCGCGCAGCGGATCGAGCGTGTTGCTGTTGGCGATCTTCTGCACCGCCACGGTGATGACGGGGCGCTGATCGGCCTGGGCGATGGCGAAGCGCGGCAGCGCGGTCGCGCTCGCCAGGCCGAATGCGCTGCCGAGCGCGGTGCGGCGTGTGATCATCGCAATGCTCCGGGTTCGCGCCGATCGAGCCCGTCGGGCGTCGCTCGGTAATGGGTGAGCGTGCGATCCGCATGGCGCATCCGCCATGAGAGCGCGCGCTGCGCGTAATCGCGCACGGTCTTGGCATGCGCCGGATCCGCCGCGAGATTGCGGAACTGGTGCGGATCCGCGCGCAGATCGAACAGCAGCGGCGGCAGCGCGGCGAAATGCACGTATTTCCATTCCGCATCCTGCACCACGCAGAGGCTGCTCTCATCCATGCCGATGCCGAGGTCGCGTTCCGGCATCGAGTAGTGCACGTCACGAAAATCGTATTCGTAATGCAGCATGTCGCGCCAGTCGGCGGCCGGCCCGCGCTCGACCAGCGGCAGCAGGCTGCGCCCGTCGCAGGCGCGCGGCGCCTCGCCGCCGAGCCAGTCTAGGATCGTCGGCATCACGTCGATACTCTCGGTGAAGGCCGGTTCGATCCGTCCGGCCCGTTCGCGGCGGCGCGGATCGCGGATCACGAGCGGGATGCGGAAGCTCTCGTCGAAATAGCCGATCTTGCCGAGCAGGTGATGATCGCCGAGCTGCTCGCCATGGTCGGAGGTGAAGAGGATCAGCGTGTCTTCCCACTGACCCGTCGCGTCGAGATGGGCGAAGACCTGGCCGATACAGTCATCCACCTCGCTCATCATCCCGTGATAGGTGGCGCGCATCTGCCGCACGGTGCGCTCGTCCATGCCGTGCGCCATGCCCTCGCCGCCGCGGAAGAAGCTCTTCTGGTGCGTGTTCTCCAGATACCAGCGCAGCAGCGGATGCTGCGCCGCTTCCGTCTCGGCATTTGAGGCGCGCACCGGGGGCGCCATCTCGTCGGCCGAATACATCGCGTGATAGGGCGCGGAGGCGACGAAAGGCGGGTGCGGGCGGTAATAGCCGAGATGCAGGAAGAACGGGTTCTTGCCGCGGCCCTTGAGGTAAGTCAGTGCGCGCCCGGTGAAGAAGGCGCTGTCCGACAGGCTGGCCGGCACGCGCGCCGGTCGGTCGGTTGCGCCGCGAATGTCGTCCTCGCCGTCCGGCAGCCAGATCTCCTCGCGGATCTCGGGAAGCGGGAAACCCTGCTGCGCCAGCCAGCCGAAATACCCCTCCATGTTCGGCTCCCAGGTGCCGACCTGGCTGAACCCCTCCATCGTCGCGCCGAGCCAGCTCAGGCGCGGATCGTCGCGCGGGGTGGTGCGCGGATCGGGCGTCGTCGTGGTGTAGCCGACCAGGGCGGCGTCGTAGCCCAGCGCGCGGAGCGCGCGCGGCAGGGTCTCGTGGCGGGCATCGAGCGGGATGGTGTTCTGCACCGCGCGGTGGTTCATCTGGTAGAGCCCGGTCAGCAGGCTGGCGCGCGCAGGCCCGCAGGGCACCGTGGTGGTCACATGGTTGCGGAAGGTGACGCCTTCGCGGCACAGCCGGTCGAGATTGGGCGTCCGCAACGGGGTGCACCCGAGTGCGGGAATCCGGTCCGCGCGCCATTGGTCGACGACGATCAGCAACACGTTGCGCGCGGTCATTCCCTCTCCCGTCGATCGACGAGGGTTGGTAACAACATGGCGTGACAGGGACGCGGCGGGACGCTTACGGATTGATGACAACCCCGCAAGGCCGCCACCGGCCGGTGGCGGTGGCGGGCTTGCGGAACGGAATGGAACCCTGGTGGCGCACGCCATGACGAAAAGACGCAGATACCGCTCCGGTCGCCGTCAACTTCGGCGGTCGTCGCGCGTCCTGACCGTTCCGGCACTCGCGGCGCGAATGCCGGTCACGTGGCACCGGTGAGGCGTGCACTCGCTTCGGCAACGGCTGCTGGGTCTGTGGGGTCTCTCGCTGATCGCCAGCGTGGCGGTCGGCATTCTGCTGGTCCAGCTCTACCAGCAATCCACCGCGGCGCAGGTCGGGCGCGCCGAGGCGGTGATCGCGCATGGGTGCGATCTGATCCGGGAACGATACGGGTTCTACGTCGCCGGCTGGACGGGACCGGCGGCGGCCGGCGCCGATGCGCGCCTGCGATCCGATCTCGCCACCGTGGTCGGCCTCGCGCTCTCCCAGCAGCAAGGGGTGGAGGGCGGCATCTGGCAAGCGGGGTCCGGCCCGGTCGCCTACGCCTTTCCCACCTATGCCGGGACCGGGCCGAAGACCGATCTGCCGGCCGCCGAGCGCGCGCAGATCGAGGCCGCCAACCAGCTGGCGGCGCGCAACGACCAGGCGGTCGAGCGCCGCACCGATGCGGGCGCGGAGACATTGCTGCTGCGCGCCTGCCCGCTCGGCGGCCCGGTTCTGGGCCTGACCGGCTGGACGATGACGCGCGTGCAGGCGACGCAATGGCTCGGGCCGCTGCAGCTCGGCCTCGGCGCGCTGTTCACGCTGGTGCTCGCGATGGCGGTCTGGCTGGGCCGGACGCTGCTCGTCTGGGGGCGGCACGTCCGCGGCATCGAGACCGCGCTGGGGCGGGGCGGGGCCGAGGGCATTCCTCCTGTGCCGCGCACCGGCGAACGCGAGCTCGACCGCATCACCGACGCGCTGAACGACGCGGCCACGCGCCTGACCGAGGCGCGGCGCGAGGCGGACCGGATGGCGGCGCGCGCCGCCCGCGCCGAGCGTCTGGCGGGATTGGGACGCGTGGCGGCGGGCGTCGCGCACGAGATACGCAACCCGATCGCCGCCGCCCGGCTGCAGGGTGAGAACGCCCTGGCCGGGGACGATGCCAGGCGGCGGGCGGCGATCGGGGACATGCTCGGGCAGCTCGACCGGCTGGATGCGCTGGCCGGCGAGTTGTTGGCGATGACGCAGCGCGTCGCGCCGCGCCCCACGCCGCTCGTGCTGGCCGATCTGCTCGCCGCGCAGGCCGCCGGCCACAGGGAGACTGCGAACGCCAAGGGAGTGACCCTGGCGGTGCGGGCGGCGCCGGGCTCCGCGCGCCTCGACGCGGCGATCGTCGGGCGCATCCTCGACAATCTGCTCACCAACGCGATCCGCCATGCGCCGCCACGTGGCAGCGTGGCGCTCGCCGCCGAGCTGCGGCCGGGGCTGGTCTCGATCATCGTCGAGGATAGCGGGCCGGGGGTCGCCGCGGAGATGGTCGAGCATCTGTTCGAGCCGTTCGTCACCGGCCGCGCCGATGGCACCGGCCTCGGCCTCGCCATCGCGCGCGAGCTCGCCGATGCGCATGGCGGCCGGCTGATACTGCTGCGCCCCGGAGGCCAGTCGGCAGCTTGCGGTCAGGCGGCTTCCGGCGGCGCCATCTTCGCTCTCGAGCTCCCGCAGGAGGCCGGATGGCCACCATCCTGATCGTCGATGACGATGCGGCGCTGCGTCGCGCGATCGCGACGGCGATCGGCGATCTCGGCCATCTGCCCGCAGAGGCGGCGGATGGCGAGGCCGCACTGGCCTGGATGGCGCGCCATCGCGCCGATGCCGTGCTGCTCGATCTGCGCATGCCCGGCATGGACGGAATGGCGGTGCTGCGGCGCATGCGCGAAACCCCGTCGCCGCCCCCCGTCGCGGTGCTGACCGCGGTGCCGACCAGCGAGAACACGATCGAGGCCATGCGCCTCGGCGCCGCGGACCATCTCGCCAAGCCGATCGGCCGGGAGGCGCTCCGCGCGCTGCTCTCCCGCATGCTGCCGGCCGCTACCGAGGGATCGCCCACCGCCGCCCCGCCGGCGCGGGACGGGGAGCTGATCGGCGCGAGTGCGGCGATGCGGGACGTGCACAAGGCGATCGGCCTGCTCGCCGACAGCGACGCCACGGTGCTGCTGCTGGGCGAGACCGGCACCGGGAAGGAGGTGGTGGCGCGCGCGATCCATCGTCATGGTCGCCGGGCCCGATCGCCGTTCGTGCCGGTCAATTGCGCGGCGATCCCGGCGGAATTGCTGGAAAGCCTGCTGTTCGGCCATGTTCGGGGCGCCTTCACCGGGGCGGCGAGCGACCGGCCCGGCTCGTTTCGCGAGGCGCAGGCGGGCACGCTGTTCCTCGACGAGATCGGCGACATGGATCTCGCCATGCAGGCGAAGCTGCTCCGCGCCTTGCAGGAGCGGGTGATCACGCCGGTCGGAGGGCGGGCGGTCGCGATCGACGTCCGCGTTATCGCCGCCACCCATCGCGACCTGACCCGGGCGGTGCGCGAGGGGCGGTTTCGCGAGGATCTGTATTACCGGCTCGGCGTGGTGCCGCTGCCTTTGCCGCCGCTCCGCGAACGGCTGGCCGACATCATCCCGCTCGCCGAGCATTTTCTGCTCCAGGCGGCGCGGGGTGGCCCCGTCAAGCGCCTCGCCGCCGCCGCCGCCGCCCGGCTGCTGGCGCATGCCTGGCCCGGCAACGTCCGCGAGCTCTCGAACGCGATGCAGCGGGTGGCGACCCTGGTGCGCCGCCCGATCGTCTCCGCCGCGGATCTGGATTTCCTGCCAGCCCGTCCCGACGCGCAGGAGCCCGGGCCGGACCGGTCGACTGGCTCGCCGGCACGCTGCCCGAGGTGGTGACGCGCGTCGAGAAAGCGCTGATCCGCCGCGCGCTCGCGGCCTCCGGCGGCAATCGCGCCCGCGCCGCCGAGGCGCTCGGCATCCGGCGGCAATTGCTCTACCAGAAGCTCGCACGTTTCGGCTGGGACATGTCCCCGGATGCGACCGAGGGAGTCGCCGAAAGGGACAGTCCGGATACCGAAGAGCCGGGCTGACTCCCGTGATTGCAATGCCTTGGTCTTGGCACGCTTCTTGCCCATTCCTTCGATGCTGCGGGCCGCGAGCCCGCACACGGAGGCTTCGATGAGAAC
Organism: Acetobacteraceae bacterium; assembly: GCA_965276665.1. Lineage (GTDB taxonomy): Bacteria > Pseudomonadota > Alphaproteobacteria > Acetobacterales > Acetobacteraceae > CAWGJC01. Next base: position 3,690,470 of record OZ255620.1, on the reverse strand, counting down.
AGGATTTTTCGCACTCGCCGGAATGCTGCTCGCCGGCGGCGCCGGCGTGGCGATGGCGCAGGATATGGCGACCTTCGACCCGAGTCGGCTGCCGCCGGTGCAGGGCAAGGTCGCGGAGTACAGCCTGACGCCGCGCGGCGATATCGACGGCGTCATCCTGGAGGACGGCACCCAGGTGCATCTGCCGCCGCATCTGGGCGCGCAGGTCGCCCGGGCGATGAAGCCGGGCGATGCGGTGACGATCCGCGGGCTCCGCGCGCAGGCCATTCCGGTCTTCAGGCGCTCTCCCTGCAAGCGGATGCGTCGGGGCAGGTCATCGTCGATCACGGGCCTCCCCTGGGGCCGCCCCTGGGGGCGACCCTGGGGCCGCCACGTCCGCTCGCGACCGCGCAGCAATGGCTGCAGGTCGAGGGCCGGGTGCGCGAGCCGCTCTACGGTCCGCGCGGGGAGCTGAACGGGGCCTTGATGGCGGACGGCGCGCAGGTCCATCTGCCGCCTGGTCAGGCGATGGCGATCAGCGCGGCGCTCGCCGCCGGACAGACGATCGTGGCGCAGGGCTATGGCGTGGCCGGCGCCTATGGCACGTCGCTCGCCGCCAGCCAGATCGGCGCGAGCCCGGCGCGGATGCTGCGGGTCGGGCCGCCAGGCCCTCCCGGAGCGCCCGGCATCGCCCCGCCGCCACCGCCCCCCGGTTTCCCGCGCTCGGCGGGACCGCCCGCGCCACCGCCGGCCCCCATGTCCGGACCGGCGGCAGGCTCCGGCATGCCGGCGCCGCCCTCGCCTTGACCCGCGCCGGGGCGGAGGAGCCCGGCATGCCGGCGGCAAATCGCCGGCCGGGCGGCGGCCCGCGCGCATGCCGCGCAGCGCGCTCGGATGCGGGCGCCGCCTGGGGCGTCGGCGTGCTGCTGGCGCTCGCCTGCAATCTGATGAACAACCTGCCGGCCGGGCTGATCGCCGGCACCGCGGTGCACGCCGCGCAGGTCTCGCCCCGGGCGACCGGCGCGATCCTGATCGGTGTCGATCTCGGCGCGAACCTGTCGGTGACGGGTTCGCTCGCCACCCTCCTGTGGCTCTCGGCGCTTCGCCGCGGGGGCCAGAGCGTCGGCGGCTGGACTTTCCTCAAGCTCGGCCTCGTGGTGATGCCGCCGGCGCTGCTGCTGGCGCTGGCCGCGCTGACCGTCCTGCCGTGACCGCCTGTCAACCCTTCGCCCATCGGGAGATCGTGCCATGAATATCGGACGCACCATCGGCGCCGTGCTGATGGCTTCCGGCATCGTCCTGATCGCCCGGTTCTGACGCCATGGATGCGTCCTCGCCCGCGGCAACGACCGAACCGGCGCGCAAGCCGGCATTCCGGCCGGTCTCGCTCGATGCGTTGAACTTCCTGCTCGCCGATGTGCGGGGCGCGCTCGGCCCGTATCTCAACGTGTTCCTGGTGACGCGGCAGCATTGGAGCCAGTCATCCGTCGGGCTGGTGACGACGGCGAGCGGGCTTCTCGGCCTGCTGGTGCAGACGCCGATCGGCGCCGCGATCGACACGACGCGCGCCAAGCGCGCGCTGATCGTCGTGGCACTCGGCGTGCTGGCCGCCGGCGCGGTGGTGATCTACGCGCTGCCGACCTTCTGGCCGGTGATGATCGCCAACACGCTGATCGCCGTCGTCGGCGACGTGTTCGGCCCCGCGGTCTCGGCACTGACCCTCGGGCTCTATGCCCGCCGCGCGCTCGCCGGCCGGCTCGGCCGTAACTCCGCCTTCGATCATGCCGGAAACGTGGCGATCGCCGCGGCCGCCGGCGCCGTCGGGTGGCTGGTCTCGCAGCGCGCGGTGTTCCTGCTGGTGCCGATCTGCGCCGCGATGGCGACGCTCGCCACGCTGTCGATCCCGGCCGGGGCGATCGATCACGACCGGGCACGCGGCGCCGACACCGATGACCGATCGGCCGCGCCCGCCGCGAGCGGCCTCCGCGTCCTGCTGAACAACCGGCCGCTGCTGGTGTTCGCCATCTGCGCGCTGCTGTTCCATTTCGCCAACGCGCCGCTGCTCCCGCTGGTCGGCCAGAAGCTCGCCGCCGCGCACAAGGATCTGGCGACCGCGATGATGTCGGCCTGCATCATCGCCGCCCAGCTCATCATGCTGCCGATCGCCATCGCGGTGGGACGCTATGCGGACCGCGTCGGCCGCAAGCCGATCCTGCTCATCGGCTTCACCATCCTGCCGATCCGCGCGCTGCTCTACACGCTCTCGGACAACACCGCCTGGCTGATCGGCGTGCAGCTGCTCGACGGCGTGGGCGCCGGCATCTTCGGCGCCATCACGCCGCTGCTGATCGCCGACCTGACCCGCGGCACCGGCCGCTACAACGTCGCGCAGGGGGCGGTCGCGACGGTTCAGGGCGTCGGCGCCTCGCTGAGCGGGCTCGCGGTCGGCATCATCGTCGATCGGCTCGGCTATTCGGCGGCGTTCATCGAGAGCGCGATCGCGGCCGGCATCGCGCTCGCCGCCCTGATCATCGCGATGCCGGAGACCGCGATGCCGGAGACCGCGCAGCAGGGCGGCCGGGGCGCGTGAGCGGCTCGGGCCCGCCCGCGCGCGTCCCCGCGCCGGCCGGCGCGACCGCCTCGGCGAAAGCGCGCGCGGTCGCCGGGGCACCGATCTCGAACGGCGTCACGTCGGACCAGAAGCGCCGGGTGAATTTTGCCGCGTCGACCGCATACGGGCGGTCCCAGGTGAAGCCGACATCCGCGACCTCGCGCATCAGCGGCGAGACGAGGCCGAGCAGCGGCAGGAGCCAAAGCGGCACGGAGCGGATCCGCAGCCGTACGCCGAGCGCCTCGGCGCCGAGGCGCAGGATGTCGCGCGGCGTGCGGGTCGGCGCGCAGGGCATGTTCCAGACCTGGTTGTAGGCATCGTCCGGCGCATCGAGCAGCGTGACCATCGCGCGCGCGATGTCGGGCACATAGGCGAAATCATGCGGCGTGTCGGGCGGCGCGAGCAGAAAGGCCGGCTTCCCCCGCGCGAGCGCGCCGAAGCCGGTCACGCCCAGATGGGAGGTGGGAACCTGCGGCCCGTAGAAATCCGGCGCCCGGAGCGCGGCGAGGCGAATGCGCCCGGACGCGGCAGCCGCCATCCAGATGCGCGTCACCTCCGACAGGATCGCCGGCTTGGCGCCCTGCGCGCTGAGGGCCATGTCCTCGCGCCGCGGCGCAACCTGCGGCCCGAGCTGGTAGAGATTGTCGAGGAACACCACCCGCGCGCCGGCGGCCGCGCAGGCTTCCACGACATTGGTCATCGTGCGCGGCCAGACGGTGCGCCAGAGGCGGGAATCGTAGGGGAAGCCCACCGAGAGAACCACCTGCGCGGCGCCCTCCACCGCCTGCCGCACGACGCCCGGATCGAGCACGTCGCAGGCCCGGAAACCGGCCGCTTCCGGCAGATCGCCCGGCCGGCTGCGCTGCGCGACCACCACGCGCGCGCCGCGCGCCAGCAGCGCCTGCGTGGTGGCGCGCCCGACCGCGCCAAAACCCAGAATGACAATCGATCCGCTCATCACCCGCTCCTCCGGGCCGCTGCCCGGCTTGCTGTTGCGATGGCGCGAAGATGATCGGGGAAGGCCATGAATGGGATTGCCGAAGATCGTGGCGATGCTGTTCGGAAATCGATGAATGCCGTGTGTGGGTTGCGCTCAGCTCTCCGGGTCGCGCAGCGCCGCCAGCTGGTGCATCGATGCCTTCAGCGCCGGATAGAGCCCGGCATAGACCGCATAGACGCGGTCGTAGCGCCGGGCGCGGGCCGGATCGGGAAGGGCGCGTTCGACAAGCGTGATCCACGCGCTTCCCTCCGCCGGCCCGCATCCGACGCCGATTGCCGCGAGGCGCGCGGCGCCCATCGCTGCCTCGACCTCCTCGCCGATCGTCCAGACCGGATAGCCGGTGACGTCGGCGATGATCCGCATCCACAGATCCGACCGCGCCGCGCCGCCCACCACGATCAGCCGCTTCTCCAGCCGGACCGCTCCCTGCGCGCCGGCCTCCATGTTGTGCCTGAGCGCGAAGCTCACGCTCTCGAGCACGGCGCGGTAGAGATGCGCCCGCGTGTGGAACAAATTCAACCCGACAAAGGCGCCGCTCGCCTTGCCGTCCCAGACCGGGGAGCGTTCGCCCATCAGATAGGGCAGGAAGACGAGCCCGTCCGATCCGGCCGTCACCTGCGACGCCGCCGCCTCCAAAACCCGGTATGGATCGGGTCCGCCCGCACGGCCGGCGCGCATCTCGTCCTGGCAGAATTCCTCGATGAACCAGGTGACGCAGGCGCCGGCGGTGGCGGCGCCCCCGAACACGTAGAGCGCGCGATCCGCCCGCACGACATAGGGCATGGCGATCAGCCCGTGCGTGGCATCGGCATGCGGTGCCACATAACCCCAGCACATGCTGGTGCCGATCATCGCGACATGCTGGCCCGGCGCGACGACGCCGGCCGCGTAGGTCGCGACCGCGGCGTCGATGCCGCCCGCCACCACCGGCGTGCCGGCCGCGAGGCCGAGCCGCGTCGCGCTTTCGGGCGTCAGGCCGCCGACGATGTCGGTCGAGGCGACCAGCCGCTCCGGCATCATGCGCGCCGGAATGCCGAGCACGTCCAGCATCTCGGGCGACCAGGCGCGGCGCGCGATGTCGTAGACGCCGCCGATATTGCCGGCCGAGCAGTGATCGACCGCGACCTCGCCGGTGAGGCGGTGAATGACATAGGCGTTCGGCGGCAGCAGCAGCGCGGTGCGCCGCCACACATCCGGCCGCTCGTCGCGCAGCCACATCATCTTGATGAAGCCGTGATAGCTGTCGACCCCGTTGCCGGTGACCGCGCCGAGCCGCTCGCAATCGACATGCGCCTTCACCCAGGCGACCTGCGCCTCGGCGCGGCGATCCATCCAGATCAGGCAGGGATGCAGCGCGCGGAACCCGGCATCGACCGGAATGCCGGACCCGCCATAGAGGCTCGAGACGCAGATCGCGCGCACCGCGGCACCGGGCGCGCTCCGCGTCACCGCGGCGATGCAGTGCTCGACGGCGTCGAGCCAGACATCCGGCCATTGCTCGGCCCAGGACGGGCGCGGCGTGTCGGGCGCGTAGCCCTCGGAGGCCTGCGTCACGATAGCGCCGTCGTCCCGCACCAGCACGGCCTTAGTGCTCTGCGTCCCGATATCGACGCCGATGAAATGATCCATGCCGCCTCGCGATCCCCTGCCCGTCAGGCCACCGGCTTGAGCAGCACCTTGATCGAGTCGAGCGAGTTGGCGGTCCTGATCGCGGTGTCCCACTCCTCGAGCGGGTACTCGTTGGTCACGATGCCGCGCGAGGTGACGAGGCCACGCTCCAGCAGGTCGATCGCGATCGGGTAGCAATACGGCCCGAGATGCGCGCCGCGCACATCGAGCTCCTTGCGGTCGCCGATGATCGACCAGTCCACCGAGGTCTCGCGGCCGAACACGGAGAACTCCACGAAGCGGCCGAGCCTGCGGATCAACTCGAGCCCCTGCGTCACGCCGACCGGCGAGCCGGTCGCCTCGATATAGACGTCGCAGCCATAACCCTCCGTCAGGCCGCGGACGATCTCGCCCGCCGCCTCGCTCGCCGGATCGATCACCACATCGGCGCCGAAACCGAGCGCGAGATCGCGCCGCTCCGCCACCGGGTCGATCACCACGAGCCTCCTCGGCGTCTTCAGATGCGCGACCTGCACCATCATCAACCCGATCGGCCCGGCGCCGGCGATCACCACCACGTCGGCGAGCTGGATGTCGCCGCGCTGCACGGTGTGGATGGCGCAGGCGAGCGGCTCGATGATCGCGGCGTCGTTGACGCCGACGCTGTCCGGGATGCGGTGCACGCGCGCGGTCGGCGGCAGGCGCATGTATTCCGACATGCCGCCATCGGCGACGATGCGCTGGAAGCCGAAGATATTGTGCACCTCGCACATCCAGTACTGGCCGGACCGGCAGTAGCGGCACGTCTCGCAGGGCACGATCTGCTCCGCGATCACGCGCTCGCCTCCCGAAACGCCAAAATGCGCACCGGCCTCCTCGCCGACATCGCTGACCACGCCGAAGAATTCATGGCCGGGAATCACCGGCGCCTTCACCCACGGATCGCCGCCCCAGAACATCTTCGCCCCGCTCCAGCATTTGCAGTCGCTGGCGCAGATGCCGCATGCGGTGATCTTGATGACGAGCTCGCGCCGTCCCGCGACCGGCCGCTCCACCTCCTCCACGCGATAATCTTCCGGCCCGTGGCACACCACGGCCTTCATCCGGGAATTGCTCGGCATCGTCGGCTCCTTCGGCGGTCCGCTCAGGCGCGGCCATGGGAAACACGCGACCGGCGCGCCAGGGAATCGACGATCACCGCCACCGCGAGCACCCCGCCGGTGATCATGTAACGCAGCGAGGACGACAGATCGAGCAAGGTCAGCCCGCTCGCGATCGACTGGATGACGATGATGCCGAGCAGCGCCGAATACGCGCTGCCGCGGCCGCCGAACAGGCTGGTGCCGCCGATCACCGCCGCGGCGATCGCATCGAGATTGACATCGCCGGTGCCCGCCTGCTGGCTCGCCGAGGCCAGACGCGCGGCGGAGAGCACCCCGCCGAGCGCGGCGAGCGTCGAGCACATCACAAAGGCGCTCATATAGATCAGCGGCACGTTGATGCCGGCGCGCCGCGCCGCCTCGCGATTGCCGCCCACTGCGCTCATCCAGCGGCCCCATTTGGTCCGCGTCAGCGCGTATTGCACCGCGACCACCAGAAACACGAAGAGCGCGAACATCCACGGAACGCCGCGATCCTGGTCGAGGTAGAAAACGACGAGCCCGAGCGCCACGACCAGCGCGACCGCGCGCAGCAGCAGCCCGTTCACCGATGGCGCGGAAAGCCCGGCGCGGGAACGCCGGGCGGCGGTGCGGTATCCCGCCGCGAAACTCGCCACTCCCGCGAGGATCACCGCCGCATGGGCGATCGCATGCGGCATCACCAGGGTCTGGCCGAGGGTGACGATCGGCGAGCCATAGGGCAGGTTGATCGACCCGCTCGCCCCCAGCACGGAGAGCTGCAGGCCGAGCACGGCGAGCAGCCCGGCGAGCGTCGAGACGAAGCTCGGCATGCCCAGCCGGTTGAACAAGACCGCGTAGACGAACCCGAGCACCGCACCCGCGGCCAGCGCCGCGAGGATCGCCAGTCCGACCGGCCAGCCGGCATTCACCCAGAGCACGCCGAGGAGCGCCGAGGCGAAACCGCTCATCGAACCAACCGAAAGATCGATCTCGCCGACCATCAGGATGCAGACGATGCCGAGCGAGATCACGCCCACGGTCGAGCTGTCGAACAGCAGATTGACCAGGTTGTTGCTCGACAGAAAGACCGGATTGAGGCTCTGGAACACCGTCCAGATGATCGCGAGCCCGAGGACGACCGGCAGCGAGCCGAGATCGCCCGAGCGCACGCGGTCGAGGAACGCGCGGACCGCGCCCCCGAAGCCGGCCTCATGCCGCACCCGCGTATCGGCGCGGTCGAGCAGCGGCACGGCCGGCGTGCCGTCGCCGATCTCGCCGGTCATGCCCGCTGCTCCCCGCCCGCCTCGCGCGCCTGCCGGCGCCCGGACCGGCGCGAGACCGCGTTGTCGGCCGCGCCGGTAATGGCGCCGACCAGCTCGTGGTTGGACGCATCGGGATAGAATATGCCGTTATTGCGGCCGAGCCGAAGCACGACGATCCGGTCGGCGACGGCGCGCACATCCTCCATGTTGTGGCTGATCATGATCACGCCGAGCCCGCGATCGCGGACGCGCTCGATCAGGTCGAGCACCTCGGCGGTCTGCGCCACGCCAAGCGCCGCGGTCGGCTCGTCGAGCAGGATCAGCTTCGGCTGCAGAAGCAGCGAGCGGGCGATCGCGACGGTCTGGCGCTGCCCGCCGGACAGCGAGGCGACCGGCGCGCGGAGGCTCGGGATGCGCGCGGATAATTCGTTGAGCAGCGTCCAGGCGCGCAGCTCCATCGACACCTCGTCGAGCTGCATCGGGTGCAGCTCCTTGCCGAGGAAGATGTTGGCCACGACGTCGAGGTTCTCGCAGAGCGCGAGATCCTGGAAGACCGTCGCGATGCCGAGCGCCAGCGATGCGCTCGGATCGCCGAGGCTCACCGTCCGGCCGCCGAACATGATGGTTCCGTCGGTCGGCTGATGCACCCCGGCGAGGATCTTGACCAGAGTGGACTTGCCGGCGCCGTTGTCGCCGACCAGCGCGACCACCTCGCCCGCCTGGACATCCAGGTCGATATCGGTGAGCGCCGAGACCGCGCCGAATTGCTTGCACACGCCGCGCAGGCTGAGCACCGTGCCGTCCGTGGGCCGGATGTCGCTCACTCTGTTCGCCCTCCCGCCGATTTATTTGCCGATCCGCCTGACCGAAGGCCTTCAGGGTGCGATCCCGAGCTTGCCGCAGCCCGTCGCATAGCGGCCGGTGCAGAGAACCGAGGCGGTCTCGATCGACTTGCCATCGACCTTCTTGTCGACGATCTCGGCCTTCAAATTGTCCGAAGTGACGAGTGTCGGCGTGAAGAGCTCGGTCGGCGTGTCGAACAGCGTCGTGTCGGCCTTCGGCTTCTCGCCCGAAAGCAGCGCGATCGCGACCTTCGCCGCCGCGGCCGCGACGATCTCGCTCGGCTTCGAGATCGTGTTGTATTGGTCGCCGGCGATGATCAGCTGCAGCCCGGCGATCGTCGCATCGTTGCCGGTGACCGGCGGCACCGGATCGACGCCCGCCGCCTTGAACGCCGCGATCGCGCCGCCGCCCGTCCCGTCATTCGCGGCGACGACACCGACGATCTTCTTGCCGAAGCGCGAGATCTGCCCGCTCGCCCATTGCTGCGCCTTGGACGGCGCCCATTCCGGCGTGTCGTATTCCGCGAGGAGCGGATAGCCGCCATCCGCGAGGCCCTCATGGATGCCCTTCTTGATCAGGCCGGCCGCCGCATCGGTCGGCGAACCGTTGATCTCGAGCAGCCCCACATCATGCGGCGCGACATTGGCGGCCTTGAGGTGCTGCACCAGGGATTGCGCGATCGCCTTGCCGATCTGCTCGTTGTCGAAGGACACGTAGTAATCGGCGGCGGCCGACGGGATCGGGCGATCATAGGCGATCACCTTGATGCCGCGCGCCTGCGCCTGCTTCACGAGCGATGCCGCCGCCGTCGAATCCACCGGATCGATCACGATCGCCTTGGCGCCCTGCGAGATGACCGAATTGAATTGCTGCTGCTGGCGCGATGCGTCGCCATCGGCATTCTGATAGACAACCCGGCAGCTCGGGCAGAGCCGCGTCATCTCGGCGACGAAGCCCGGATGGTCGTGCTCCTCGTAGCGCGTCGAGCTCTGGTCGGGCATTAGAAACGCGACCGTCTCGTGGGACACGGTCGCGGCCGAGGCAGCCTGCCCGCCGCACAGCGCGAGGGCGAGCCCGGCCGGCGCGAATGCCGGGACGGCGAGGAGCGCGGAGAGCGCGCGCGGCGGCAGTGATAGGTGCCGGATCATGGATGTTTCCCCTTTGGAGAGTCTTATGTATTCGGCGGCAGCGGATCGGCGCGCGAATGCGAAGACGGCGGTCAGGCGGCGGAGGCCAGGCGTCCGCGATTGCGAAGGCTGCGGAATTTCGACGGCGGCATCTTCTTCAGCGCCAGGAACTGGCGATTGAAGTTCGACACGTTGTTGAACCCGACCTCGTAGCAGATATCGGTGATCGTCAGCTCGTGCTGGCTCAGATGCTGACAGGCGAGCTCGATGCGGAGCGAATTGACGTATTGCACGAAGGTCATGCCGGTGTGCCGGCGGAAGGAACGCGAGAACGAGCTGACACTGCGGCGATTGAGCGTGGCGAGCTCGGCCTCGCAGAGCTCGCGGGTGAAATTGCGGCCGATATACTGCAGCACCAGATTCATCGTCGTCGACATGTAGGCCGACGGATCCGGCCGGAAGCCGATGCTGGCGAGCGGCGTCCGCGCCTCGGCATGGCCGATCACGTCGAGGATGTCCATCAGCAGCGCGACGCGGCGCGCATCCGACGCATCGAGCAGCCGGCGCATCAGCGTGCCGACCCGCACCGAAAGATCGGGCGCGAAGCGAACGCCGCGGAACGCATCGTCGAGCAGCCTCTGCACGAAGCGAAGCTCCGGGAAGGTGCTCATGCAGGCGGCGATGAACTCGCCGCTGAATTGCAAGATGAGACAGCGCTCCGCCACGCTCTCGCCGGCGGGCACGTCGCTGATCCAGTTATGCGGCAGGTTCGGGCCGACGAACACGAGATCGCCGGGACCGAACGGGCCGATATGGTCCCCGACATAGCGGTTCCCCTCGGTCGCGGTCACCAGATGCAGTTCGTATTCCGGATGGAAATGCCAGCGAACGGTCCGATACGGATAGCCATGCGACCAGGTCTTGAAGGACTGGTCACGGCGCACCTGCACCAGCTCGAGATCGGGTTCCACGCAAAGACTCTCCTCCCATCCCGCTCGTCGCCCACGCCGCGCAAGGCGGGAAGGCCGGCGGCCGGACGGCTTTATCGGGCCTGCCCTCGCCGGTTCGAGAGCAACCGATCAGCGGCTCCCCGGCAAGTCTGCCCATTGGGAGAATGTAGTACAGGCGGAAACCCGCATCTGCTACACGCTTTGCGGCGCAGCATTGATACTTTTTTACCGCACGCGCCCAGCGGCAGGAAGTTCGCCGGACCGTCTGCAGCGCCGCGAGGGCTCCCGCCCGGCGTGTCAGCGGCTCTCGGCGGCCCAGTCGCGGGTGATGATATCGCTCTCGATGCGCCATCGCAGGATGGCATCCACCAGCTCCCGCCGCACCGCCGCATGGGCAGGATCGTCCCACAAATTCCGCCGCTCCTTGGGATCGGCAAGCAGGTCGAAAAGCTGGCCCTGTCCGCTATCCACGAAATGCACCAGCTTCCAATGCTGGTCGCGGATCATCGTCATGAAGGCGGTGCCGGTCAAAATCATGTCGCGCGCGTGCTCGGAGAACACGTAGCGGCGTCCCTCGGCGGCCTCCGCATTCATCAGCAGCGGCAGCAGCGACCGGGCTTCCATCCAGCCCGGCACGGGGGCGCCGGCGAGCTCGAGAATGGTCGGGCCGAAATCGAACAGCGACACCAGCGGGTCGACCGCCCGTGCCGGTCCCAGCAGGTTCGGCCCCCAGACGATGGCGGGCACGCGCACGCTCTGCTCGTACATCGTCCATTTCTGGCTATGGCCATGGTCGTTCAGGCAGTCGCCGTGATCGGAGGTGAAGATGATCACGGTGTTGTCGAGCACGCCGCGGCGCTCGAGCGCGTCGAGGATGAGGCCCATCTGCCGGTCGATCATCGTGACGTTGGCGTAGTAGTGCTCGCGCTGGCGGCGCAACTGCGCCTCGTTCGGATGCTCCAGATGCACCACCGCGTCGTGGTCATTCGCCAGATGCTCGGCGCGCAGCGCCTGCAAGGCGGATGGCTGCCCGGCGAGATCCGCCGGGTCCTGAACCGGCAGCGGCAGATCCCGGTCGTGGTAGAGCGCGAGCGCGTCCGGCGTCGGGTCGTAGGGCGGGTGCGGCCCGGGGAATCCCACCTGCAGCAGGAACGGCTCGCCGCCGGTATAGTCGTCGATCCACCAGGTCGCGAGACCGCCGACGAAATTATCGGCATGCATGTCCGCCGGCTGATCCCAGACAAAGGCGCCCAGCCGATCCCGGTAATCCGCGCGCCGCCGGTAGGTCACGCGGCTCGGCTTCTCCAGCCCCCGCGCGTGCAGCGCCTTGTCCCAATTGTCGAGGAAGAACGGCAGGTTCGGGTGCGCGCGGTCCTTGTTCTCGACGACGTGCCGCTCGTGGAACCCGACCGAGCCCTCGTAGGGGAAGGTGTGCATCTTGCCGACATTGACGCAGCGATACCCGGCGGCGGCGACGCGCTCGACCCAGGAATGCCGCCACGCATCGTCGTTGCGCAGCACGCCGGTGGTGTGCGGATAGAGCCCGGTGAACAGGCTGGCGCGGGACGGCGCGCAGGAGGGCGAGGTCACGAACATCCGGGTGAAGGCGACGCCCTCGCGCACCAGGCGATCGAGATTCGGCGTCTCCATGTAGGGAAACCCGTTCGCCGCGACGGTGTCGAAGCGCTGCTGGTCGGTGATGACGAAAACGACGTTCGGTCGGGTCTGCCGCGTCACGGCCTTCTCCTCCGGGTTGGGCATGGAATGCGCCGCGGGCTCAGACCGTGCCGGGGTTCAGACGGCGCCCTGCGGCAGCTCGGCATGGCTGGTTTCCGCCGCCAGCAGCACGCAGACGAAGCTGATGGCGCAGATCACGAAGAGATAGATCGCGACCGGCCACCAGCTCTGACCGCCCCAGCTCGCGAGCGCCGTCGCGATCAGCGGCGTCGGCGCCCCGGCGATCAGCGCGGAGAGCTGATAGGCGACGGAGATGCCGGTGTATCGCACATGCGTGCCGAACAATTCCGAGAAGAACGAGCTCTGGATCGCATACATCAGGCTGGTGCCAACCGCGAGCGCCAGCACGATCGCGAGCCACACCGAGACTGCGGAGCCATGCTGCAGCATGGGAAAATACGCGAAGATGAACAGGCCGGAGAAGGCGATGCCGGTCAGATAGACCGGCCGCCGTCCGACGCGGTCGGACAGGATGCCGATCAGCGGTACGAGCACGAATTCCACCGCCGAGGCGATGACGAAACCGCTCAGCATCAGGCCGCGCGACACGCCGAGCTGGCGCGAGGCATAGGCGATGCCGAACACGTTGATGACATTGAAGGTCGCCGCATCGGCGAGGCGCGCGCCGGTGGCGAGCGTGAGGTTCCAGCCGTAATCGCGGAACAGGCTGACCACCGGAATGGGCCGCCCCTGCTTCGCGCGCGCCGTCTCCGCCGCCTGCCGGAAGGCCGGCGTCTCCTCCACCTTCGAGCGGATATAGAGCGCGGGGACCAGGAAGACGACGCTCAGCAGGAACGGAAGGCGCCAGGCCCAGGCGATGAATGCGTTGTTCGGCAGCATGGCGACGATCGCGAACAACGCCGTCGAGATCAGCAGCCCGGCCGGCGTGCCCATCTGCGGCAGCTCGCGACCAGGCCACGGCGCCGTTCGGTGCGTGCTCGAGCGCGATCAGCGCGGCGCCACCCCATTCGCCGCCGATGCCGAGCCCCTGCAGCACTCGGAGAATGACGAGCAGCATCGGCGCCCACACGCCGCTGCTGGCAAAGCTCGGCAGCACGCCGATCGCGCGCGTGCCATGGTCCGATCCGCCCAATTCGCCTGTCCCGTGCCGCCGCGCGCCGCCTGCCCGCTCACGCCGCGGCCTGCGCGAGCAGGCCGCGTCCCTTCAGCAGCGCCGCGGTGCTCGGCTTTCGGCCGCGGAACGCCACGTAGAGCGTCATCGGATCGCGCGTATCCCCGGCACTCAGCAGCGCGCGCAGCCGGCCGGCGAGCGCGGGATCGAACGGATCGCCGGCTTCCTCGAACGCCTCGAACCCGTCCGCATCCAGCACTTCCGACCACAGATAGGAGTAATACCCCGCCGCGTAGCCGCCGCCGGCGAAGAGATGCTGGAAATGCGCCGGGCGATGCCGCAGCCCGATCGGCGCGGGCATGCCGATCTCGCTGCGGAATTCGCGCTCGAACGCGTTGATGTCGAGCGCCGCGGGCGCCGGGTGACGATGCAGCGCGAGGTCGATCAGCGCGGAGGAGACGTATTCCAACGAGGCGAATCCCTGGTTGAAATTGCGCGCCGCCAGCAATCGCGTGATCAGCGCATCCGGCAACGGCTCGCCGGTCTCGTGGTGGCGCGCATAGCGGCGCAGCGTGTCCGGCAGCTCGATCCAGTGCTCGTAGACCTGCGAGGGGAATTCCACGAAATCCCGCCGCACCGAAGTGCCGGATTGCCCGGGATAGCGCACCCGGCTCAGCAGACCATGCAGCGCATGGCCGAATTCGTGGAACAGCGTGCGCGCATCGTCGAAGCTCAGCAGGGTCGGCGCGGATTTCGCGAAGTTGTTGTTGTTGACGATGATCGGCGAGACCGGATCGTCCAGCGCCTCCTGGTCGCGATAGCTGCTCATCCAGGCGCCGGACCGCTTGCCGGGCCGCGCGTAATGATCGGCCAGGAACACGCCGACATGCCCCGCGGCATCTCGCACCTCGTAGGCCCGCACATCCGGGTGATACACCGGCAGATCGGGCCGCTCGACGAAGCGCAGGCCGAACAGCCGGCCGGCGGTGTCGAACGCGGCCTGCTGGATGGTCTCGAGCACGAAATACGGTTTGAGCTCGGTCTCGTCGAGCGCGTAATCGGCGCGCCGCACGATCTCCGCGTAGTGGTGCCAGTCCCAGGCTTCCAGCTCGCCGTTGAACCCCTCGCGCCGGGCCGCCGCCAGCAACCGGCGCGCCTCCAAGCCGGCCTGGCGCTTCGCCGGCTCCCACACCTCCTCGAGCAGGCCGCGCACCGCGCCGGGCGTTCCGGCCATGCTGTCCACCAGGCGGAAGGTGGCGAAATCGGGATAGCCGAGCAGCGCCGCCCGCTCCGCGCGGAGCGCCAGGATCTCGGGGATCAGCACGCGGTTGTCGGACGCGCCCGGCCTCGTCCCGCGCGCGACCCAGGCGGCATGCGCGCGGGCGCGCAGGTCGCGCCGCGTGGAGAAGGTCAGGAACGGCTCGATCAGCGAACGCGAGAGCGTGATGACGGAGCCGCCGAGCCCGCGTTCTGCGGCCGCCTGCCGCGCGCCGGCGCGCACGAAATCCGGCAACCCGTCGAGATCGGCCTCCGCGAGCGGCAGATGCCAGCTCCGCTCATCCTCCAGCACGTTCTGGCCGAACTGGGTGTGCAGCACGGCGAGCCGCTCGGAGATCTCCGTGAGCCGCGCTTTCTCGGCCGCACCCAGCGCCGCGCCGCTGCGCAGAAAACCCTGATGCGTGCGCTCGAGCAGCCGGCGCTGATCCTCGTCGAGCGCCAGCGTGTCCGGATCGGCGTGCAGCGCGTCGATCCGCGCGAACAAAGCCGGATCGAGCGAGACGGTCATGCCGTGCTGCGCGAGCCGGGGCGACATCGCGCGCTCCAGCGCCTCGAGCTCCGGGCTCGACTGGCTGGAGACGAGATTGGCGAACACCGAGGAGACGCGCTGCAGCCGGCGGCCGCTGCGCTGCATCGCCTCGATCGTGTTGGCGAAGCTCGGCGCGGCGGCATCGGCGGCGATGGCGGCGATCTCGGCGAGATGCTCGCGCATCCCGCGCTCGAAGGCGGGGGCGAAATGCTCGGGCCGGATGCGATCGAAGGGCGGCACCCCGAACGGCGTCGTCCAGGGTTCGATGAGGGGGTTGCTGTCGCTCATGCCGCGACTCGGTCAGAAAGCCCCGGGGGGGTCAAGCCGGGGGGGCAAGCCGGGGGGTCAAGCCGGGGGGTCACAAGCGCCGCTCGCCCCCGCTCTATCTCCCGCGATCTGGGCCGGATGCAGGGGGAGCCGGGAGAACCAGGCCCAGCACAGGAGCGTGAGGCAGGCCATCAGCGCCAGGGCGATCGCCATCGGCCGCGCGCTGCCATCGGCGGCGATACCCATCAGGAAGGTCACGACCGAGCTGACGGAAAACTCGATCCCGGCCCCGATCGCCGCGGCCGCCCCGGCGACCACGCCGAACGGCTCCATCGCCGTCAGGAAGGCAGGCGCCAGGATCAATCCGAGGCAGAGGAACATCGAGAGCGTGAGCAGCACCAGCGGCCAGAGCGCGGCGAGGCCGCCCAGCACCAGCGCCGCGAAAGCCAGCGCGGCGATGCCGAGCGCCACCGAAGCCGCGCCGATCAGCCGCTTCGCGCCGAAACGCCGCAGCATGGGCGCGTTGAACTGGCTGATCCCGATCAGGCAGATCGCGTGCAGCGCGAACAAGATGCCGAACAGCGTCGGCGTCACCCGATGCAGCGTGACGAAGACGAAAGGCGAGCCGGCGATGAACACGAACAGCACGGCCTGCCCGCAAGCCGCGATGGCGACCGGCGCGATGAACCGGCGCGTGCGGATCAGCCGGCCATAGGTCCGCAGGATGCCGCCCGGCCGCAGCTTGACGCGCCGCGCGCGCGGCCAGGTCTCCGGAAGCTGTGTCGCGATCAGCACCGACACCGCGGCGGTGATCGCGATCAGCACGATAAAGATCAGACGCCATGAGGTGTACTGCACCAGAAACCCGCCGAAGACCGGCGCCAGGATCGGCGAGACGCTGAGCGAAGCCATGGCGAGGGAGAGCAGTCGCGCGGCATCCGGGCCGGTATGCTCGTCGCGGATCACCGCCATCGGGATGACCGCGGTCGCCGCCGCGCCGAGGCCCTGGAAGAAACGCGCGGCGATCAGGGTTCCGATGGATGTCGCCAGGGCGGCGCCGAGACAGGAGAGCGCGAACAGCGCGAGCCCGACGAAGATCGGCGGGATCCGCCCGGCCGCATCCGAGACCGGACCGTAGATCAGCTGCCCGAGCGCCAGCGCCACGAAGAAGCTGGTCATGCTGAGCTGCACGGTGCCGGGATCGCTATGCAGATCCCGCGCGATCGCGGCGAAACCCGGGATGTACATGTCGATCGCAAAGGCGCCGACCGCGATCACCATCCCGAGCACGATGGCGCGGCGATAGACGGAATGCGGCTTCCCGGCCGCGGCGCGGGGGCCGTCGGCTTGCATGTCGTTCACGCGTTTTCCTCGACTGATGATCCGCTCGCCCACCGCTAATCTGGTGCCGCCTCGCCGCACCCATTCATCGTGTTGTGGTGACCCGCGCAGGCCGCATTCCCCGTCGGCGGCATGCGGCAGAACCAGGCGATTTTCTGCTTTCGCGGAAGGCCGGCGCGTATAGCGCGAAATCCGCGCGAGGGCGACACCGCTTCTAACCTTCGGTCGACAGAATGGTTTTGCGAGGACGACGTTTCGTATACGTTGCGGACTCCGGGAGCCTGCAAACGTCGCGCCCCCGCGCAAGCGGTTGGGGGCCGACCCCTCATCGCGGACGGCAGATGGCCGAATACCCGCTCCGTTCACCGGGTCTTGCGCGATAGCTCCGCCAGAACGTGGCACATCGATCGTGCGCCTCGACGGCGCCGCATCCGGCGCGGCCTCGGGATGCATCGGGTCACGACGCGCTGGGAAAATGTCCGGCGCCTCTGGGGATGGGATGGACATGCGACGCAGCGACAAAGCGGATTCCACGGCACCGACGCGCCGGACGCTTCTCACCGGCGCGCTCGCGACGGGGATCACGGGCGGGCTGCTCCGGCGGCCAGCGCGCGCGGCCAGTCGCAAGCGGATCGTCGTGCTGGGGGCCGGCATGTCCGGCCTCACGGCGGCGCTCGCCCTGCACCGGCGCGGCCATGACGTCACGATCGTCGAATACCAGGACCGGATCGGCGGCCGCCTGCTCTCCGAGCCGCTGAGCGGAGGACAGTTCACCGAGGCGGGTGGCGGCCATTTCAGGGCCAACATGCCCTACGTGCTCGGCCTCATCCGGCAATTCGGCCTGCCCGTGCTGAGCCTCAATGACGGCCAGCCGCGCTACCTCATCGACGGCAAGACGGCGGACAGCGCCAATCTCGCCAACTGGCCCTGGGACCTGACCACCGAAGAGCGCAACGTGAGCGTCGCGTCCAATCTCTACCGGTATCTGTACCGATGCGGCGTCGATTCCCGCACGGTGCTGGACGATCGATGGGCGCATGGCGGCCATTTGGCGCGGTTCGACGAGGTGACCGTCGGGACGCTGATCCGGCAGGTCGGGGCTTCGGACGCATTCTGCAACCTGCTGGAGGCCCATGCCGGCACCGGCACATGCGCCGCGCCGGCGCTGCAGATGCTGCCGCGCTTCGCCTATCATTTCGGGCAGAAGGCCTTGTTCCGCATCGCCGGCGGCAACCAGCGCCTGCCGCTGGCGATGGCCGATGCGCTCGGGCGGGACCGCATCGTGCTGAACGCGCCCGTCATCGCGATCGACGACGACGGACCGCATTGCCGCGTCGCCACCCGCGGCGGCCGCGAGCTCCTGGCCGATGCGGTGGTCTCCAGCATCCCGTTCAGCGTTCTCGGCGATGTCCGGATGGCATCCGGCTGGTCCGCTCCGAAGCGTCGCGTGTTCGCGGAGATGGGCTGGGGCAACACGGTCAAGATCATCGTGCAGACGCGCACGCCATCCTGGCTGTCGCGGAACGTGCATGGCTGGCCGATGGCCGGCACCGACCGGGCGTGGGAGCGGGTGATCGACATCACCGGCAACGAGCCCGGCGGCATGGGCAACACGTTCTTCTACCTGAACGACAGGAATGCCGCCGCGGTCCTGAAGATGCCGGCGGGTCAGCGGGCACAACCCGTCATCGACCAATTCCGCGCCGACATGCCCGACCTGTTCGACGGGGTGGTCGAGGCGAAGGAGTTTGCCTGGACCGAACAGCCCTGGATCAAAGGCTCGGTCGGCGGCCTGCCGATCGGTGGCGGCTGGATGCTGGACGAAGCAGCACGCCCAGAAGGGCGCGTGCATCTCGCAGGCGACTTCACCACGATGAAGACCGGCTGGGTGGAAGGGGCGATCGAGTCCGGATTGCGGGCCGCGCGGCAGATCGACCCGGGCGCCGAGGCGGATTTTCGGCAAGGATCCGGCACGACCGACCTCTGAACCGCTTGCCCGTCACAGGCCCCCGCTTGCCTCCTGCCCTCCGGATCAGACCCCTGGGTCTCGATCGTGCCGCCGTTCCGCACGGTCACCGCGCCGCCATCGCCGCCCTTGCCGCCGGCGCCCCGGAGCCGACGGAAAAGAACTGACGCCCGTTCCGCCGCGGCCGCCGCCGCTCGGCGCCGTCGATGGCGGACGCGACTGGAAGGCGTCGAGCGGATTGCCGCCGCCGATGCTCTGCGCGACGAGACCGGATGAGGCGAGACCGCTGATGCGGATGGTGCCGGCATTGACGATCGAGACCATGCCGCCGGGCGCGGCCTTGCCGCCATCGCCGGCATTGAACGCGGCGTCGCCGCGTCCGCCCACCGATTGCGCGACCAGCGCGGTGCTGTATTTCCCGCTCGTCGCGAGCGTGCCGGCATTCGTCACCGAGACCGCGCCGCCGGCGCCGCCATCGGTCAGCAACGGCTCGGAATAGAAGGCGTTGGTGCGGTCCCCGCCATGGCCGCCGATCGATTGCGCGACCACCGCCGGCGCATCCTTCCCGGCAGTCGACACAATGGACGTCGCGCCGAGGCGCACGGTGACCGATCCGCCATTCCCGCCATGATCGTTGCGAGCGAACTGGGCGAAATCGCCGCCGCTTCCGGCATCCCCGCCTTTCGAGGTCGCCAGGATGGCGGCGAAATTCTCGCCGGTGGTCGTGGCCTTCGAGGCGAGATCGAACGTCACCGCGCCCGCCTCGCCGCCTCGGCCAAGCCCGCTATCGGCATTGCCGCCATCCCCGCCTTCGGAGAACACGCTGAGCAGCGGCACGGCGGTTTTCTGCGCACCCTGCCCGGCGATGGCGCCGGTCTGCACCAGGCTGGCCTGGCCGCCGCGCCCGCCGGTCCGGCCATATTCGTAGGAGAAGCCCGAGGACGCGCCTTTGCCGCCACGGCCGCCGATCGAGCCCACGCGGACCGTCGTGCCGGTCGCGGCGAGATTGGACTGCGCGTTCATGAGCGAGACGGGGCCGCCATCAGCGCCCGGCTCCGCGGAATACCGATCACCCCAGGCAAACAACGAGATGTAGGCGTTCCGGCCATCCGCACCCTGCGAGACGCTCACCATGGCCTGCGCCAGCGCGGCACCGGCAGCGAGCCCGGCCGGCAGCACCGTCAGGCTGATCCCGCCGAGCAGAGTTGCGGAAAGGCGCGCGGCGAGCCGCGCCGCGAATGCTTTTTGCATCCAGCCAAACCTCGCTGACGATGGGCGGTGCGTCGTTGCGCCTGCCTTGCGTCTTGCCGCCATTCCAGCAGCGCGAGGTTAATGCCGGCCTAACTGCCCCGAAGGATGCCAGGGAGGCTGCCGCGAGACTGCCGAACACGACGCCGGTCCCGATGTCATGCTTGCCGACACGGGCTACGACAGCATGTTCCGTTCGCATTCGCTCACTCCACAGGTTCTAGCGCCTTGTTTGGCGAACATCTCTGTCGCCGCCAGCGTCTCGAGTACTGATTTCCGGCCCAAATGAGACGCGGTTCGGCGTCTCAGGGCGGCGGCTTAGGGTATCAATGTTGGGATTTCCCAACCCTCTATTCATCGGGAGCCAATCTGTCGGCAGGCAAGATGTGAGCTTACTCTCGCAGCGCTGGAGCACTGTAGCCGTGTCCTCATACCCATCGAGCCCCACAACTCGAATGCTGAACAAGGTCCCCGAAGTCACGATCGCCTTCTGGGCCATCAAGATCATGTCCACGACCGTTGGAGAGACCGGCGCCGACTACCTTGCGGTGCATGTTGGGCTTGGCGCCGCGATTACCGACGGAATCATGGTGACGCTCCTACTTGCGTCCCTGCTCATGCAAATGCGGGCACGGCAGTATGTTCCTTGGGTCTACTGGCTCACCGTTGTCTTAGTCAGCGTGGTTGGCACTCAGATCACCGACGCCCTGACCGACCAGCTGGATGTCAGCCTTTATGTGAGCACGGCTGTCTTCGCGGTGCTGTTGGCGGTCACCTTTGCCGTCTGGTATGCCCAAGAGCGCACGCTTTCTATCCACAGCATCACCACGACACGGCGTGAGCTGTTCTACTGGACGGCGATTCTGTTCACCTTCGCGCTGGGCACGGCCGCAGGAGACCTTGCGACCGAGGCGCTCGGTTTAGGCTTCAACGTCGGTGTCGTGGTCTTCGGTGTCATGATCGCGGCAATCTACGGTGCCTATCGCCTGGGGGCGAACGCCGTGCTGACGTTCTGGCTCGCCTACATCCTCACCCGGCCGCTCGGCGCCTCGCTGGGCGACCTGCTGTCGCAGGCGCAGACCTATGGCGGCCTGGGGCTCGGCACGATCGTGACGAGCATCGCCTTCCTCGCGGTGATCGTTGCCCTGGTGGCAATGCTCAGCTTCCGGACGGATCGGGCCAAAGCGGCACAAGAGCTTTGATCCGCAGGAAGCAACAAAGGAGATCAGCATGAACCCGCTTAAGCTCGCTCGGACGTTTGCCCTGCTTCCTGCCCTGATTGCTGTGCCGACTGCTGCCATCATCCTGATAGGCGCAACCGGCCCGGCCGTTGCGGCACCATCCAAGCTCGGCGACTTGACGCCGTTCCGAACCATCGCGGCCGACACTGCGGCAATGGTCGAAAAGGGTGACCTCGCGGGAGCTAAGGTGCGGATTAAGGACCTTGAAACGTCATGGGACGAAGCGGAAGCCGGGTTGAAGCCCCGCGCGGCCGCCGAGTGGCACACTGTTGACAAGGCCATCGATCGCGCCCTCTCCGCCCTTCGGGCCAGCACTCCCGATCCCGCGTCGTGCAAACAAGCGATGTCCAACCTTCTCACCACAATGGACCGTGCGGGCTGAAGGTTGGTGATCCGCATGCCAGCGTCCCAATCGACCCAATGCACCCAACGTGCGGTTCTGCTTGAGCGACGGCAACCGCCGCCACCGATGCAACCAAGGACGACGAATATGAGCCTCTGGTGGGTAGGCCGTCGCGACCGCTGCGGGCGGTGAGGAAGACGAGCTGGCCAACTAGAGCATTTTCACCTTCGGTGGCGTCGGCGCCGGCCCTCGCCCCACCCGGCCCCCCAACGGTCGTATACTTTCGTGGGAGGCCGGGCGGGGACGAGGGCCGGCGCCGACTTAACTGAAAATGCTTTAACCGTTCCAGCCTAGAGCGGCGCGCATGTCGGGCATCAGATCGGCGTAGTTCTTGTTCCAGTCGTCCTGGCTCGGCGCCCAGCGACGCGCTTCCGGAAACGGCGTCCACCAATCCGTGTTCTTCACTGCCGCCAACCCGCTGCGTGTATCCGGAACGCCCTTGAGCGTCGGGCGGGATTGCGCCGCTTCCAGGGCGGGGGCGCCTTCTCGCGTGAAAAACCAGGCGCAGAACAGCCGTGCCGCAGCCGGGTGCGGTGCGTGAGCGGAGATGGAAAGAAAGGTGTTCGCAAAGCCCGGCAGGATCTCGGGATAGCACCAGGCGATCTTGGAACCCTTCAGCACCTCCTCCAACTCCGCCGATTCCCAATCAGGCAGGAAGACCGAGATGGCGCCGGCGGCCAGATCTTCGCGTCCCTGCGCGGAGCCCGGGTAGAGGCGCGGCTGCTGCTTCCCCAGCTTCTGGACGAAAGCGCGTCCGTATTGCGGCAGGCGATAGAACATCAGATACGTCGCGAAGGCGACGCCGCCGCCGGCCGGTTCCGTCAGGCCGATCTTGCCGGTGAGCGATGGGTCGAGCAGGCCGTTCCACGTGGACAGCAATTGAGCCGCCCGGCTGGACGGCAGCACGCCCGGATTGTACGCCACCACGACATCGGTCCAGCGCGGCGCGTAGCCGAGCTCGGGGATGATGCAGGATGCGTCGATCTTCTGCGCGATGTCCGGCAAGGTGTAGCGCAGATAGAGACCCTGCTCGGCGAGATCGAGCAGGCCCGGCGGATCGCTGCCGAAATTCACGTCCATCACGTGCTGGCCGGCGCGCTCCTCCGTCGCGAAGAGCTGGGTCGCGACCACGCCGACCTTGCGGTCCATCTGCACCTGAACGTCGAAGCGTTTCTCGAACGCGCGCGCCATGTCCGTCATCTCATCGACGGGCGAGGAATACCGGACGAGAACGCGCCCGTTCTTCTGCGCGGCGGCGATCAGCGCCGGCGTGATCTGCACGAGCTCGGGCGGCGGCGTCGCGGCCTGCGCGCGTGCGGCCAGCAACGCCGTGCTGCCGGCCAGGAAGACGCGGCGCTTCACGAGCCTGTCCTGCCGGCGAGCTCGCCTTCCGGAAGCATGAGGCCGCCCGCATCGCGCAACCGGGCGATCTCGTCCGGAGAAAAACCGGCTCCCCGGGCGATCGCGAGCCCATGCTGTCCGAGCGCGGGCGCATGGCCGCGGAGCTCCAGCTCGGCGGCGGAGAAGCGGGCAGGAAAAGCGCTTACCCGCATGGTGGCGTCGCCGGCCGGCACTTCGCGGACGATATTCAGCGCCTCGGTCTGCTTGTGCGCGAGCGTCTCGTCGGCGTGCATGTAGACGGCCGCATTCGCGCCGCGCTCGCGGATGCGCGCGACGAGATCGTCCGCCGTATAGCCGGCAAACCCTTTCTCATAGGTGTCGCGCATCTCGTGCACGAGCGAGCCATGGCCGGTGGATTTGCGGCCGTTGCGATCCAGCCGCGAATCTTCCAGCAGATGTTCCATGCCGATCTCCTCGACGAAGGACGACCAGCCAGGACGACCCTCCGCACCGACCGATCCGCCGAAGGCAAAGAAAATCGGCCGGTCCGCCGTCTTCCAGCCGCGCTCCGGCGGATCATGCGGACCACCGATCCGCGGCCCCGAATACTGATCCGGATCCGATTGCGCGGCGAGCTGAATGCTCTTCATGCTGATCAGCGCATTCAGCAGCGATGTCGAGACACGCTGGCCGGCCGCCCCGCGCCGCCGCGCCAGCAACGATGCCAGCACCGCCTGCACGGTGAACACCGCGGCGCCCGCGCCCGCGACATCCGCGCCGAGACGCCGTGGCGGGTCCTGCTTCGTGCCGAGATAGCGCGTGTACCCGGCCATCGCCTGCGCCGTGAGCTCCGAGCCCGGCGTCTCCGCCATCGGCCCATGCCGCCCCCAGACGGAGACGTCGGCGACGATCAGCCCGGGATTCTCCGCCCAGTTCTCCGCGAGCGCCGGCCCGAGCCCGAGCCCGCGCAGCGCCGTCTCCCCGCGATCAGTGATGAACACGTCGGCCTTCGCGAGCAGGCGCACCAGCAGCGGCGCGGCCCCTTCCGGGCTCGCCCCGAGCGCGATTGCGCGTTTGCCGCGGTTGAGCGCGAAGAAGCCGGCCGAGCTGCCATCCGCCATCGCCGGTGCGGCGTCGCGCATCCAATCGCCCGCTTCCTCCTCCACCTTGATCACATCGGCCCCGAGATCGCCGAGGCGCAGCGCCGCCATCGGCCCGGCGACGCCGCTCGCAAGCTCGACGATGCGGATGCCCTCCAGCATGGTTCAGCCTCCCGCCGCCATGCCGGGTTGTTCCTTGAGCCAGGTGCGGACCGCGTCGGTGTCGCTGCCCGGCGTGGAGGGTGCGGTGACCGCGCATGGGGTCGCGGAGAACTCCCAGGGCAGACCGGCCACCGAGACGTCACCCCAATCGGGATGGTGCATCGTCGCGATCATGTCGTTCTCCGCGATCTGCCGATGGTACCGGAAGCGTTCGAAATCATGCGCGATGCCACAGGCGACGCCGTGCCGCGCCAGCACGCGCAGCCACCACACCGCCGGCTTGGCGGCGAAAGCCGGCCGCAGCAGCGCGTTCAGCGCCTCGCGATGCTCGACCCGCGCACGATTGGTCGCGAAGCGCGCGTCCGCCACGTGCTCGGCGAACCCGATCGCCTCGCACAGCCCGCGCCACGCCGCATCATCGTGCACCGTGACGAAGATCGCCTGATCGCTCGCCGCATACGCGCCATCCGGCGCCAGCGCCGGGTTCTCGCTGCCGCGCGCCACCGGCACGAGGCCGGCGCCAAGCAGCTCGGCATAGCGGGTGAACTGGATCTCCATCGCCGCCTCGAGCATCGAGACCTCGACCTTCTGGCCGAGCCCGGTCTGCTCGCGCTGGTAGAGCGCGGCGAGGATCGCCTCCGCCGCCACGCTCGAGGTGGTGAGATCGATGAAGCCGGTAAAGCGGAACGCCTCCACCTCGTCGCCCGGCGCCCCGTTGCTGCAGGCGAAGCCGGAGAAGGCCTGCATGATCGGGTCGGCGCATCCCGCGCGCGCCAGCGGTCCGGTCTCGCCGAACCCCGAGATGGCGCAATAGACGAGGCGCGGATTGATGCGCTGCAACGTCGGCCAATCCAGCCCGAGCCGCTCGATGACGCCGACGCGAAAGTTCTGCACGAAGATATCCGACCGCGCCGCGAGTTCGCGTGCGAGCGCGGCATCCTCGGGGTTCTTGAAATCGAGCGTGATATCCTTCTTGTTCACGTTCATCGAGATGAAGTTCGTCCCCATGCCGCGTTGCGTCGGCATGACCCAGCGCGTGCCGTCGCCGGCGGGCGGTTCGACCTTGATCACCTCGGCGCCGAGCATGCCGAGCAGCGCGCCCGTCCATGGGCCCGCCGCCATGATGCTGACGTCCATCACCCGCATTCCGCTCAAGGGGCCCGGCATGTCCGCCTCCTTCAAAGTGCCTTCAACGATTCGACGACGGCGCGATCGAACACGATGCCCTCCACCCGGCGTCGCGCGCGCTCGCGGAAGGCGCGCTCGCTCGGTACGCGGATCTCCTCCGTGCCGGCCGCGCGCGGCGTCTCCTTGATGCGGCGCACGAGCTCGGACATCTGCGTCTCGAACGCGCCGTCATCCAGCATGATGGCGGGATCGATCGCGATGAACACGAAGGCGTAATCCTGCACCTGGCCGCGTGTCAGGGCCGCGCCGCCGAGCAGCCCGAGCGCCTGGATCGCGAAGGAGAGCCCGTACCCCTTATGGCCGCCGAACGGGATGACGCCACCCTTCGCAACCTCTTTCGCATCGGTGCTCGGCCGCCCCGCCGCATCGAAACCGATGCCTTCGGGGATCGGCTGGCCGAGATGGGCGTGCAGCAGCACCTCGCCCCACATCATCGACGCGGTGCCGATATCGTATATCACCGGCTCGCCCCGCGTCGGGAAGCCGATCGCGAGCGGGTTCGTGCCGAGCGCGGGGCGAACGCCGCCCGGCGGCAGCACGCGCGGCTTCGCGCTCGCCGTGTGGATCGCGATCAGCCCCGCGCGGGTGATGAGCTCGACGTAATAGGCGTTGCGGCCGCTATAGTAGCTGTCATAGACGCCCACCACGGCGATGCCGCTCGCCTTGGCCTTCGCGACCGCGATCTCCGCCCCGCGATAGGCCGCGACATAGCCGACATTGTTGCCGCCATCCACCAGCGCGGAGACCGGCGTCTCCCGCGCGATGTGTACCGGGCGGCGCGGCTCGCGCGATTTTTCATCGCCGGCGATGGCCAGAATGCGCGGCAGGCTCGCGAAACGATAGCCACAGAGCGCGTTCTCGATCAGCTGGTCGGTGACGATCCGCGCATCCTCGGCATCGAAGCCGAGCCGCGCCAGCGCCCGCTCGCCGAGCGCGCGCGCCTCCTCGACCGGCAGGCGCAGCGTGTCCGGGCCGTCCGGATCGAGCAGCTCGGTATCGCCCATGTCAGCTCTTCGCCGGGCGGAATTGCAGCAACGTGATCTCCTCCGTCACGTCTTCCCATGCCGCCTCCACCTTCATGCCGATCTTGATCTGATCGATCGGCACGTCCCACAGATTGGCGGTGAGACGCGGCCCTTCCTCGATCTCCACCTGCACCAGCGCGTAAGGCACCTTGTCCTGGTAATAAGGGATCCAGGCCTTGTGGTAGATCACATAATTATGGACGACACCTCGGCCGCTCATCTCCGTCCAGGTGAACATGTTGGACTGGCAGAACGGGCAGGTCGGGCCGATCGGGAACCATACCTTGCCACATCCGTCGCAGCGCTGCAGAACAAGCTTGCGCTGCTTGGTGGCCCGCCAGTACGGCATCTCCTCCGGGTAGAGGATCGGCAGATAACGGCCGGTCGCCGCATCCTTCGTCGTGGCGCTCATTGTCTTATCTCCGGAACAGGATTGATTCGCCGAGGAAGCTGCCGTATTGCGCGACCTCGCACTCCGCGACCTGCCGCGCGCCGGCCTCGTGGCGCAATTGATGGACGCATTCGGCAAACAGGTTCCAGCCGGAAACATGCCCCTCCGACAGCAACCCGCCGGAGGTGTTCATCGGCAGCCGGCCGCCGATGCGGATGCCGCCATCCTTGACGAAATCGAGCGCCTCGCCCGGGCCGCAGAACCCGAACCGCTCCAGCGCGAACAGCACGGTGGGCGAGAACGCGTCATAGGTCATCAGCATGTCGACATCGTCGCGGTCGATTCCTGCCATCTCGTAGGCGTAGAGATCCTCCCTCTCCGGCCGGAAGGGGAACACGTCCTGCTGCGCGACGCCGAGGCCGGGCAGCGTGAAATTGTGCCGCTGCCGCCCGGCATGCACGCCCTGGAAGCCGGAGATGTAGACAGGCGGCTTCTTCAAATCCCGCGCGCGCTCCGCCGTAGTGACGATCAGGCAGGAGGCGCCGTCATTGTTCTGGCAGCAATCGAGCAGACGCAGCGGCTCGATGATCCAGCGGCTGTTGAGATAATCATCGCGGCTCATCGGCTTGGTGCGGAGCGCGTCCGGGTTGAGGCGCGCATGCTCGCGAAACGTCATCGCGATCGGAGCGAGATCGTCGGCGCCCCCGCCATACATATGAAAATAGCGCTGCACCGCCAAGGTCGGCGCGAGAACGGGCCCGAAACCGCCATAGGCCGGCGTCTCGCCATGCGGCCCGAGACCCTGCCGCCACATCTCGGTGTCCACCGGCTGGCCATAGGCCTTGTGCTTCTTGCCATGCACGATCGCGATCGTCTCGGCGAGACCCGCCGCGATCGTCATCGCCGCCTGCTGCAAGGTGGGCGAGACGAAGCGGCCATGCGTCCAGCCCTGGAAGGCGTAGCGCGTCTCGACGCCGGTCGCCTCGAGGAAGCGATCGTAATCCGCGCCGTAGGAGAGGCACATCACGCCGTCCACATCCTTGTGGGACATGCCGGCATCATCGAGCGCCAGCTGGAACGCCTCGACGGCGAGAGACAGCGCGGTGCGATCGGCGTAATCGCCCATCATGACAGAGACGCCGCACAGTGCGGCCTTGTCTCGCATCGCCTTGGCGACCTCGGTTGGCATGTCGTCTTCTCCTCAGATCACGATGCAATGGTCCGGCGACAGCTCCGCGAGCATCGACGCGCCCACCTCGCCGGCGGAAGGCCCGCTGATCCCCTCGCAGATCAGCGAGAGCTCGGGCGACAGCTTCAGCGTGCTGCGGACGCGGTCGCCGAGATAGATCACGTCGCCCAGCGTCGCCGGCACCAGATTGGCCGCGTTCGGCGGCGCCGCCATGCTGTGCAGCAGGACATGGTGGTGCCGAATGACGAGGCGGCTCGCCGCGCACGGATCGGCCGGCCAGTTCGCCGCCGCGACGCGCAGCGCCGTGCCGTCGCGCAAATGCACCGTGCCGGCGGCGCGCGAGGCGCTGGCGATCGGCAGGATATTGGCCTGGCCGACGAATTCCGCGACGAAAGCATCGCCCGGTCGGTCGTAGAGGGCGCGCGGCGTGCCTTCCTGGATGATCTGCCCGTGATTCATCACGCAGACGCGATCCGCGAGCACCATCGCCTCGACCTGATCGTGCGTCACGTAGAGGGCCGTCAGGCCGATCCGGCTATGGATGCTGCGCAGCAAGGTGCGCATCGATTCGCGCAGCCGCGCATCCAGATTGGAAAGCGGCTCGTCATAGAGCACGACGGCCGGATCCGCGACCAGGGCGCGGGCAAGCGACACGCGCTGCTGCTGGCCGCCGGACAACTGGCTGGCATAGCGGCCGCCATACTGCCCCGGCGGCAATTCCACCAGCTCGAGGATGCGCTCGACGCGCTGCTTCTCCTCGGCCCGAGGCACGCGCTTCATGCGCAGCGGGAAAGCGACGTTCTGATAGACAGTACGATGCGGCCAGATCGCGTAGCTCTGAAACACCATGCCCATGTCGCGGCGGTGCGGCTGCACGAAGACGCCGTTGCCGTCCATCAGCGTGCCGCCCACGGAGATCGTGCCGCCGCTCGCCCGCTCGAGCCCGGCGATCATGCGCAGCGTCGTCGTCTTGCCCGAACCGCTCGGCCCCAGCAGCGTCACGAACTCGCCGGCGCGGATCTGCAGGTCGATACCCTTGACCACGGGCGCCGCGCCAAAGCTTTTCGCCAATCCGCTGATCTCGATACCGCCCATCGCGCTACTCCGCCGACCGGTTGCGGATATCGGCGCCGAACAGCGTCCGCGCGACAACCACCACCGCGCCGACGATGACGATCTGCACGATCGCCAGCGCGCTCGCCACGCCGTAGCTGCCATCGTTGAGATAGGACCAGGTCAGGATCGGCAGCGTGACCGTATTGGTGCCGTAGAGGATGATCGACGAGCTGATCTCGCGCATCACGATCAGGAAGACGAGCAGCCAGGCGGAGGCGACCACCGGACGGAGCAGCGGCAGATCCACGAAGAGGAAGCTGCGGAGCGGCGAGCCGCCGGCCATCGCCGCACTCTCCTCGAGCGTCGGGTCGATCTGCATCAACGCCCCGCCGATCGTCCGCACGCTGTAGACGAGATAGCGGATCACGAAGGCCAGCAGCAGGATCCACAGCGTCAGGTAGAGCGGCGTGCGCACATAAGCCCAGAGCATGCCGACGCCGAAGACCGTGCCGGGAATCCCGATCGGCAACGCGATCATGTAATCGATCGCCGCGATCGCGAGCGACTTGGCGCGGGTGACGCGATAGCCGAGCAGCAATCCGAGTACCGCGCAAATCGTCGCCGCGCCGATTGCGAGATAGAGCGTGTTGCGCAGTCCGAGCGCGATGTCGGCAGCCTGCCAGAGCTCGAGGAAATTGCCAAGGCCGAGCAGATGCAGGTCGATCGCCACCGTGCGGACCGGCAACAAGGCACGGAACAGCACGGCCAGCAGCGGCGCGATCACGCCGAGCAGCAGGATGAGCAAGCAGGCCGCGAACAGCACGTAGCGCCCGACGCCGAGCTCCGTCGTGCCCGGCTTGTAGCCGCGGGCGGTCACCGCGACGAAGCGCGCCGAATGCCGGGTAAGCCGCCGATAGGCGAACAGGCCGGCGGAAGAGAGCAGGAGCAGCAACGTCCCGGCCGCCGCGGCGCCGGGGAGGTCGCTCGGATAGGCGTTGGTGCGCAGAAAGATCGCGTAGGCCAGCGTGTCGAAATGCACATGCGCGCCGAGAAAGCCCGGGATCGCGAATTGCTCGAGCGCCAGCGTGAAGATGAAGAGCGCCGACGCCGCAATGCCCGGCATCATCACCGGCAGCGTGACCTGCGTCATGCGCCGCAGCAGGTTGGCGCCGGAGATCGCGGCGGCTTCCTCGAGCGTCGTGTCCAGGGCACGGAAGCCGCCGCTGCTCAGCAGGAAGGCGTAAGGCGCGAAGTAGAATACCATGACCCAGGCGATGCCGGGATAGGAATAGACATCGAGCAGCATGGCGCGGCGCCCGAGAATGGCGGAGAAAAGCTGGTTGACCAGGCCGGCGCGCGGATCGGCCAGCACCGTCCATCCGATGACGCCGACTAGCGGCGAGTAGAGCAGCGGCAGCAGGAACGCCACCTCCATCACGCGCTTTCCCGGCATGTCGGTCCGCGTCACCGCCCAGGCGAGCAGGAGACCGAGCAGCGTCGCGAGGATCGTGACGGGAATCGCGAGCAGGATCGTGTGCAGCGTCGCGGATTGCGTCCAGCTGCCGGTGACCAGGCCGCCATATGCCGTCGCGATCTTCTGGAAGGTGAACACGGCGCGCGGATCGCCCGGCGAGCGCGTGCGGACCGCGCCGTAGAGGATCGCGGCGATCGGCGAAACGACCAGCAGCACCACGCAAGCCAGGAGCAGCCAGATCGCGGCGGCATGCAGCCGGGCCAGATTGGGCCGGTGCGCCTGCGTCCCGCCGATCGCGGGCGTGGCGAAACTGACGCTCGCCTCGCTCATCCCGCAATGCCGGACTCGCAGGCAAGACGGCCTGCGGACGCCACCGGGGCGGTCACGCTCCCAAACATTCTCCCTCCCCACCCGCGGTCTTTGCCGCTTCGGGATGCTGATCCGGCGTCACGGGCGCCGGATAAGTTCAGCAAACGTCAGAGCTTGACCTCTGTCAAGCTCCTTGCTTGACGCCCGTCAAGTTATCCGGTCCAGCCGAGCGCGCTCCGCATGTCGGGAATCAGGTCATCGGAATTCTTTACCCAATCCGCCGTGTCGGGGATCCAGCGGATCGATTCGGGATAGGGGCGCCACCAGCTCGTCTGCTTGAGTTTTGTAACCGCGGTGCGGTTGTCCGGTGCGCCCTTGAGCGTCGGCTTGGCCTGGGCGAGCTCGATGACCTGCGCGCCATCCGGCGTGAAGAACCAGCTGCTGAACAGCCGCGCGGCATTCGGGTGCGGCGCTTTCTTGGAGATCACCAGATAGGTGTTGGCAAAAGCCGGCGCGATCTCGGGATAGGTCCAGGCGGTCTTGTCGCCCGCCAGGAAGGTGAGCATCGCGATCGATTCCCAGTTCGGAATGAAGACCGAGATCGCGCCTGCCGCGAGATCCTCACGCCCCTGCGCCGAGCCGGGATAGAGTCGTGGATTCTGCGCCGCCAACTTGGTGAGAAAGGCACGCCCGTATTGCGGATGACGATAGAACATCAGGTAGGTCGCAAAGGGCACGCCGCCGCCGGCGGGCTCGTTCAGCCCGATCTTGCCCTTCAGGCTGGGATCGAGCAGGCCGTTCCACGTCTTGAACATATTAAGGGCCTTGTCGTGCGGGATCGCGTCCGGATTGTAGGAGATCACGATCTCGGTCCATTTCGGGCAATATCCCTGCTCGGGCAGGTACGTCCCGGGGTCGAGCTTGTTCGCGAGGTCGGGAAGCGTGTATTTGAGGAGCAATCCTTGCGCCATGAGATCATCGATCCCGGCCGGATCCGCGGAGTAGTTGACGTCCATGACATGCTGACCGGCATGCTCTTCGGTGGCGAATTGCTGCGTGCCGAGCACGCCGACCTTGCGGTCCATCTGCACCTTGATGCCGAAGCGCTTCTCGAAACTGTCCGCCATCTGCCGCATCTCGTCGACGGGGGAGCTGTACCGCACGACGACGCTGCCCTCGTGCGTCGCGGCAGCGATGAGCGCGGGCGTGATCTCGACGGTCTCGACGTCGGTCGGTGCCGCATGCACCCTCGGGGCGCCGAGCAACGCGCCCGCGCCCCCGAGCATGGCGGCCTGCAACACGTCACGACGGTTGATCCGCTGCACCACTTCCTTCTCCTTGCCTCACGGGGTTCGCTTCTTTGAATGGACGCCCGGGCGCAGTGTGGTCCCGGTCGCCGCAAGCCGCCAGCAATTTGTCAAGCGTCAAGTAAGAAGGTCACGCCGATGCCGCAGCGCAGCACGAGAGATCCCGAACGCACCCGCCGGCGCGTCATCACCGCGGCGGCGCGGGAGTTCTCGCTGCGGGGTTTCGACGGCACCACGCTCTCCGCCGTCGCGCGCCGGGCCAAGGTGAGCAAGCAGCTGATCGCGCATCATTTCGGGACCAAGGAGCGGTTGTTCCAACAGGTGCATGACGAGAAGTTCCGGCCGCGCGCGCATTGGAGCGAGACGCTGCCGGAGAACCCCGCGCATCTGCTCGCCGAGCGGTTCCGCCGGCGCGCGGGCGACATCGATTATATCCGGTTCCTCGCCTGGGAGGCGGCAAGCATGCGCAACAGCACCATCCCGGGCAGGCGGGAGCGGCAGCAGCGCATCGCGGAATACGGCGAGGCGATCCGCCGCATGCAGCAGGACGGGCAGCTCCCGGCGGAGTTCGATTACCGGCTGATCCAGCTCGCGACGCTCGCGCTCGCGACCTACCCGATCGCGTTCGGCCAGATCACCCGCATGGTCACCGGCCGGGACGGTACCGACCCGAGCTTCCAGCGCGACTGGATGGCCTTTCTCGAGCGCCTGGGCGAGCGCCTATTCCAGTCGGCCGAGCCTCAGCCCTCGCCGCGCGGACGCAGGACGGCCATGGTGCCATGAGCCTTGGCGACCAGCGCGCCGCTCTCGTCGCGTGCCTCGGCCTCGACCGAGACGATCCGCTTGCCGGTGCGCAGCACGGTTCCCATCGCCACGAGACGGCCGCGACCGGGTGTCAGAAAGCTCGCGGTCAGGCTGATCGTGGCGCAGCCCGAGCCGGCCGGCAGGCTGGAGCGCGCGGCGGTGGCGCAGGCCGAATCAAGCAGGCTGAAAATCGCCCCGCCATGCACGTCGCCCCGGCTGTTGCCGAGGCGCGGATCCTGCGGGAGCGAGACTTCCGACCGGCCGTTTGCCACTTCCCCATATTGCAGGCCGAGCAATTCGTGAAACGGGCGTCGCGCGACCGCGTCAATCGTCATGGGAGATCTCCGCGACCATGCCCTCCGGCAGGTCGAACTCGAACGTGTTGAGCGTCATCGCGACGAGCACGTAGTAGCCGATGATCCCGATGAGCTCGCTGACGCCGCGTTCGCCGAACTGCCGAACCGCCTCGTCATAGATATCCTGCGGCACGCGATGCTGCCGGAGCAAGGCCCAGGCGAAGCGGTCGATACTCCGCGCCGGCTCGTCCGCGTAGGGCGGCGGAAGGCGGGCGGCGATGGCGTCGATGATGAGCGGTTCGAGCCCCGCCTTCAGCGCCTCTCGCTTATGCGCCTGCCATTCATAGGCCGAGCAGCAATGCCGGGCGGTGATCAGGATCGCGAGTTCCGAGAGACGCGGCGGCAGCGTGGTCCCGTAGCGCACGAAGGCGCCGAGATGCTGCGCCCGGCGGGCGAGCTCGGGGCTGCCGATCCAGCCGAGCATCGGTTTCGGCACGTGACCGCGTGGGCCTTCCTGCGCCTCCCGCAGCACGGATCGCTGTTCGTCAGAGAGCGCGTCGAAGACGATCGGCTTGAGACGCATGACCGTCTCCGGCGATCCGCCGCGCATCGTCATGCAGCGTGCGTCTCTTCCGCCCGATCCTCGATCGCATTCCTGAGGAGCGCCGCCGAGCGATAGATGCCGTGGACGAACTTGCTGTAGGGCAAAAGCAGAAATAGCGCGAGGATCACGCCTAGATGCAGCGCGAGCAGCGTGCCCATCGCGCCGGTCGCGCGGAAGGCGAGCAGCAGCAGCCCGGTCGCGGCCGCGAGCCCGAGCAGGAACAGGAAGGCGTAATCCGGCCCCATGAGGGACGGCGCCGCCGGTTCCGGATCGCCCGTCACCTTGAGCCAGATGAGGCCGCCCGTGCCGACCAACATGCCCAGGCCGCCGACGAAACCGAGCAGCACGGGTGGGCTGAAGAACGGGTACGGCGCCGGTTGCCCGAGCATGTGGTCGTAGAAGGTTGCGACACAGGTCGAGGCGAAGCAAAGCAGGAAGCCGTAGAACATCGCGTGGTGGAAACGCCGCCGCGTGGTCGAGAAGCTCTCGCTGCGGTCGTTGCAGCCGCCTCCCCCGCCGCCGAGATTGCGCAGGGTGAACACGTCATGCGCGGCGCGCAGAATCGCGCCGCCGTTCGCCGCCGATCCACCCCCCGTCGCGCGCCAGAAATTCACCGCCCCCATCCAGAGCGCAACCAGAGCGAAGATGAAGGTGATCGCGGCGATCGCCGTCATCACCGCCCAGGGGATCACCGTGTAGAACCCGCCGGGCTGCGGATGCCGGCCGAACAGGGTGCCGGGCGCGATCAGCGCAAAGGCGAGCGCCAGCAGCACCGCCATGCCGAGCGCGGTCACGACGGAGACCACCGTCCCGTTACGATAGAAGAGCCGCGCGAGGGAAGCCGGCCAGGCATAGTGCGCGTAGCTCTCGGTGCGCAGCTCGGCGAAGACGCGCGGCAGGTTGATGCCGAATTCATGCGGCGGCGCGTATTGGCAGGCGTAATAGCAGCCGCGGCAGTTGTGGCAAAGATTGGCCAGGAACTCGAGATCGCCGTCCGCGAAAGCCCGCCGCCGCTCCATCGCCGGGAACACGGCGCAGAAGCCTTCGCAATAGCGGCAGGCATTGCAGATATCCATGTCGCGGCGCGCATCCTCATAGGTCACGCGGCGCGCGTCTTCATAGGTGATGCGCTGCGTTTCCGTGCCGAGCCCGTCATTGTCTGGCATGGCGTCCCGCCTCCCTTCCCGCGATGCGGCCGAACACCGTGCCGATCGATATGCCGAACCCGCCACACCGGTCCCGAACCTTGTATCCTGCGGTATACAAACGTATCGGGCCCATCGCTGCGAAGCAAGCGCCGGGCAGCGATCGCCTTGATGCACGGCGCCGCCCGATTTGGTATCCGTCATCGCCGCCGGGCGGGCCGCATCCCTCCTCGACAGTGGCGGATCACGGGACGGGACGAGATTGAAGCAATCGAGGTCGAGCGCGGTCGGCGCCTATGAGATGCTGCTGGAGGCGATCGAGAGGGGCGCGCTCGCCGCGGGCGCGCGGCTGCGGGAGGCGGAGCTCGCCATGCGCTTCGGCATCAGCCGCACGCCGATCCGCGAGGCGCTGAAGCGGCTCGAGATGCAGGGGCTCGTGCTGCACGAGCCGCATCACGGCGCGGTCATCGCGCGGCTCGATTATTCGCAGATGGCCGAGCTCTATCTGATGCGCGAAGTTCTGGAGGGCACGGCGGCGCGACTGGCGGCCATCCATGCCTCGAGCACCGAGGTGCAGGTGCTGCAGGAAATGGTGCAGGCGGATCGCGCGCTGATCGGCGCGCCGCAGGAACTCGCCACGCGAAACCGCAGCTTTCACCGCCAGATGCGGCTCTGCGGCCGCAACCGGTTTCTCAACGAGATGCTCGAGAACATGCGGCTCTCCCTCGTGCTGCTCGCCGGCACCACGCTCGCGGTCCCGCGCCGCGGGCTGCAATCGATCGAGGAGCACGAGGCGATCGTCACCGCCATCGCGCAGCACGACGCGGACGAGGCGGAAGCGCGGGCCCGCGAGCACATCCGCAACGCATTTCACGCGCGCATCAGCCTCATCAGCGCCGCCCGCCGCGATTAGAGCATTTCACCTTCGGTGGGGTCGACGCCGGCCCTCGTCCCCACCCGGCTCCCAGCGGTAGTATACTTCGTTGAGGGCCGGGTGGCCGGCGCCGGCTTAACTGAAAACACTTTAACCGACCGCGTCGCCTTCGACCATGGCTGGGGCAAAAGGTCGGCGAGCCGCCTATGAGATGATCCGCCCGCCCTTCGATCTCGCGGTGTTTCCAAACGCCTGTGCGAAGACATCGATCAACACCATAGAGGCGGCGCGCGGCGTGGCTAGCACGCCGCAGCGTTTCTACACCATTTTGGTCGAGACGTTCGGCGCCGGTCGCATCATGTGGTCGTCGAACTACCTGGCGGAACGGCGACGGCGGGCTCCCTCAAGCGGCCTTGCCGTGTCGCTGCAAGGCCGAGATCGCCTCGAGCAGCGCGTAGGCGAGGCGGTTCCGCGCGCGCGTGGCGGCGACGGCGAGGAAATTGTGCTCGTCCGAACCTGGCGGGCTCGCGGCAAGCCGGCGCACCGGGTCGAGCACCGGATAGGGCGCCTGGCCGAGCGCCGGGTCGTGGTCGAACCGGTCGCCGCTCGTGTAATCCATCGGCACCAGCGCGCGGGAGACGGCAAGCAGCGCCTGGTCCGCCGTTGCGCCATCGCCCGCAGCGGCCGGCAGCGCGGCTGCCAGCTCGCCGAGCTGCCGCGCACGGGCGATCAGCATGCCGAGATCGAACGCCTCGCCGAGCCGGCCCTCCAGCGCGCTCAGCTCGGCGTTGAGCGCAGTGGCGAAGGCGGCGTAATCCAGCGGCAGCACGCGATCGGTCAGCAGGCGCCAGATCGCGTGGACGTAGACGCGGGTGTCGCGTACCAGAAGCTCCGGATCCATCTTGTCGAGCGTGTCGTCCGGCGTGTGCCACCACCAGCCGAACCCGGCGCCCTTGCGTGCGCCACCACCCAGCACGGCGCCCATCACATTGTCCGCCGCGCCGGCCGGCTGCTCGCCGATTCCCATGAACAGCGATGGAATGCCGATGCCCCAGAAGGATTGGTCGCCGGCGCGGCTCATGCGGAGCCCGTCGAGCTCCTGGCCGCCTTGCGTACGCACCGCGTCGGCGGCGAGCGCCATCAGCTCGGCGGAGGCCAGCGCGTCCGACATCACGGTGTTGCCCTTCGCGCCGGTGGAATCGACATTCACATGCACGACGCAGCGCGCCGCGAGCGCCTCCCAATGGTGGTCGGCATACCAGGTGGAGCCCGAGTAGCGGCCGTGCGAATGGCCGGACCAGAAGCAGAGCCGCAGGCCGCGCCGCCAGGCCGCGCGCTCGCCCGCGAGAACGCGGGCGACCTCCAACATCGTCGCGTTCGCGCCGCCATTATCCATCACCCCGAAATACCAGGTGTCGTGGTGGCCCGAGAACATCACGAACGGCGCGTCTTCCGCAGCTGAATCCGGCATGAGCTCGGCCTGCAGCAGCGGCGTGGTGCGCCAGCCGGTATCGACCTCCGCGTGCAGCACGATCTCGACCTGCTCGCCCGCCTGCGCGCGCTGCTTCAGCGCATCGCCATCGGCTTTGCGCAGGCTCATCACCACGGCGTTCGGCAAGTTGCGCACCGTCGCATCGGTCGGGCTGCCCCAGACCGGAGAGACGCACATCTCGTGCAGATGCTCATGCGGGCTGATATGCACCTGGCCGATCGCGCCGGCAGAAGATGCGCGCAGGGTCGCCGCCGGATTGGCGATCGATTCCAGCAGCACGATGCGGCCCCGCACGTCGATCCCGGCGAAATCCTCCGCGCGCCCGAGGCCGCCATACACCACGATGCCGCGCGTGCCGCCGGGCGGCGACGGGCGCGAGAAGGAGTGGGTGATGCAATCCGGCCTCTGCGTCCCGATCTCGACGCTGGCGCGGCCGGGCAGGCTGATATAGGCCGGATGCCGGATCAACCGTGTGCGATAGCCATAGCCATCGAGCACCGATTGCAGGTAGCGGAAGCTTTCTTGTTCATCCGGCGTGCCCGACAATTTCATCCGGCGCGCGAAGGTCTCGAGATGCCGCATCATCGCACTCGCATCGACCGCCGTGCATAAACGGTCGATCGCCGCGGCGGCATCCATGCCGGGCTGGGGCTCAGGAGCCTGGGGCACGGGGGCGGTCACGGACATGACGAGCAGGTTTCCTCAACAGCCAAGGGAATTTCCCAAACCGTCCCACGTCGCCAAAATCAGGTCAAATCGCCGCTCGGCGCGAGCCGAGCTTTTTCCGCTCCGTAAATTCGCGGACGTTGCGCTGCGTTGGCCGGACTCATGCCGCGCCGACCACGCGGCTCGGATCGGTCTCCGCCGGCAGGGGCGGAAAATGCACGCCACGCTGCCCGGACAGGCCGCGATTCTGCGCGGGTTTGAAGGGTGGCGCGGGAAAGCCGACCAGCCGGTCCTGATCGAGCCACGCCGTGTCGTCGCCATAGAGCTCGGCCACCAGAAGCTGCTCGAGCCGCCGTCGAGCCGCCGCACACGCGGGATCGCCGGAGAGATCATGCAGCTCGCGGGGATCGGCGAGCAGATCGAAAAGCTGGACGCGGTTGCCGGCCGGATACCAGATGAGCTTGCTGCGGCCGTCGATGACCATGCGGGCCGCCGCCGCGCCTTCGAGCGCCTCGCAATAGAGCGTCTCGCGCCGATCCGGCCGCACCATGGAGATCCCGTCGCAGCTCGGGGAGATCGGGATTCCAGCGAGATCCAGCAGGGTCGGCATCACGTCCTGCAATCCCACCAGGCGATCATCGACGGCGC
This sequence comes from Acetobacteraceae bacterium, assembly GCA_965276665.1. Classification (GTDB taxonomy): domain Bacteria; phylum Pseudomonadota; class Alphaproteobacteria; order Acetobacterales; family Acetobacteraceae; genus CAWGJC01. The sequence continues at coordinate 3,651,816 of OZ255620.1, read as the reverse complement.
CAGGAGAGGTCCGCGTGCCGCCGGCCCGGTCGATCAGGATCATCGGCACCTGGGCAGAGCCTTGATGCATGTAGCGCTTGGCGTAAAGCCCGTGATCGCCGAGGAAGTCACCGTGATCGGCGGTGAATAGAATCACCGTGTCGTCGAGGATCCCCTCTTCCCGGAGCGCGCCGATGACGATGCGCAGCTGGTGGTCGATATGCGTGCAGAGCGCGTAGAAGGCGCGGCGCATATCGGCCATTTGCGCCGGCGGAAGCTGCGCCCAGTAATGCCGTACCAGCCGGAGTGCGAACGGCAACTCCTCCGCCGTCGCGGCCCAGTCGCCAATCACCGGCTCGTCCATGACGCGCGACCGGTAGCGCTCAAGATAGGATTGCAGCGGCACGAGCGGCGGGTGCGGGTGATTGTAGGAGACATGCCAGAGCGCCGGCCGCGTCGGATCACGCCGGCGGATCGTCCGCGCCGCCATCTCCGTGGTCCAGTTGGTGACGTGCAAATCCTCCGGCAGATGCCAGGGCCGCCAGCTGTACTCGTTGCTGCTCATGCCATGCAGGAACTGCCGTCCGGCGAAGCCGCGATCGGCGAGAAAGATCTCGTAATCGTCGACGCCGCCGAGCTGGCTGCGCCCCTCCTCCGCCGTCAGGGCGTCGTCGAAGCCGATGCGGTTGCGCGGCGGATAGACATGCAACTTGCCGATGGCGGTCGTCTGGTATCCAGCGCCGCGGAACGACTGCGCCAAGGTCGGCAGGTTTGGCATCGGCAAGGCGGGCTGGAAGCGGCGGTCGCCATGGGTCCGCGGCGTGGTGCCGGTCATCAGCGTGCGGCGTGCCGGAATGCAGATCGGGCATTCGGAATACGTGTTCGGATAGCGCGTGCCGAGCCGGGCGAGGCTGTCGAGCGTCGGCGTCTCGATCACCGGATGGCCCGCGGATCCGAGAAGCCGGCCTGGCCATTGATCGACGGTGACGAAGAGAATGTTCGGCTGGGACATCGAGCAGATTCCTGTTCTGCGCTTACGGCATGGTGACGGCGCGCCGCGCCTCGGGAGCGGCGTCGAGATCGCGCCCCATCGGCTCGAGACGCAACCCGCTCAGCGCATAGAGGCCGAGCAGGACGCCCACGCCGGCGAGCAGATAGAATGTCATTTTGAACCCGAAGGACGCGATCGCCCAGGGGACGCCCCAGGTCGTCAGCCCGACGACGATGCGCGCGAGACCATTGCCCAGCCCCTGCGCCCGCGCGCGCAGATGCGTCGGCAGCAGCTCGGTCGGCAGCACCCAGAAGGATGAGGCGCCGAACCAGGTGAGCGCGCCGAGCATGACATAGCTCGCCACGAACAGCAGCGGATTGCCGACGAGGAGCGTCAGCAGGATCAGGCAGATCGCGCAGCCCCAGCAGGCGATCACCGTCGAGGTTAGCCGGCCGATGCGGTCGATGGTCGCAAAGGCGATCACCGAACCGGCGAGGCCGCCGACCCAGATCAGCAACCCGCCTTTCAGAGCGGCGGTATCGCCGAGCAGGCCGACATAGCGCAGCACGTAAGGCGCGACGACGCTGGCCGGCGAGATCAGCGGCGTCAGCGCGATGATGACCAGCGCGAGCAGCGCGCGGCTTGCATGCGGCGGGCGCAGAATGTCGAGATAGGAGCCGCTTGCCGCGTCGCTGATCGTCTGCGCCGGCTCCGAAGAGGCGGCCGGCAGACCGAACAGCCGCATCGCCTCGTCCGCTTCCGCCACGCGCCCCTTCGACAGCAGCCAGCGCGGCGATTCCGGCAGGCCACGCCGGCCGAGCAGAATCGCCAGCGCCGGCACCGCGCCAAGCCCGAGGATCCATCGCCACGCGCCGGCGCCGAGCATCATGAACAGCGCGAGCGAGACGGCGAGCGAGCAGAGCGCGCCGAGTGTCCAGGCGATCTGCGGCACTGCGCCGGCCCAGCCGCCGCGACTGCGGCGCGGCGAAATCTCGGCGAGAAACGTGATGCTGGCCGCGATGTCGGCGCCGATCGCGATGCCGATGAGAACGCGCACGGTGAGAAGCTCGGCATAGGTCGAGACGAAGGCGGAGATCAGCGAGAACAGGATGAAGAACCAGAAATTGTAGATGAACACATTTCGGCGGCCGAACCGGTCCGCTATCTCGCCCACCAGCAGCAATCCGAATGCGGCGCCGAAAAACGCGGCTGCCCCGAGCAGGCCGGTCTGCGCCGGGGTGAGGCCAAAAAGCGGCCGCAGCATGAGAAGCGCGCCACCGATCGCGATAAGGTCATACCCGTCCACGAACTCGCCAAAGGCGATGAGGATGAGGGCCTGGCGGCGTGCCGGCGTCAGGCGGGGCGCATGATCGAATGCGGCGAGCTGCTCCCGGGCCGGCTGGGCCGGCGGCGTTCTGGTCCCCGGCATTGTCTCCCCTTTCGGTCCCCCGGTCCTATCACCAATGACCAGGATTGACGACGGCGCGTGCTGGTGGAAGCGGTCCTAGCTCATGGTGGCAGCAGAGGGAACGCGCATCGAGAGGAAGGGAGGAGCACGACGCGTGCATCCAGCCCCACTCGCACGTTCGGTCCGGTTCGGTGAACGGCGGCCGTGACCGCGTTCGTCGCCCTGCTTCGCGCCGTCAATGTCGGCGGCACCGGCAAGCTTCCGATGGCGGAGCTGATCGCGATGAGCGCGGCGGCCGGCTTCCGGCAGGTTCGGACCTCCATCGCCTCGGGCGGCGTGCATACGGCCGACGAGATGGCAGCGGTGCTTGCGGCAAATCCGTTCACCGGCAGATATTCAGTCACCCGCGTGACTGACGGCCGAGAAGGCCTTTGGCCCATCTTCGCCGAAAAGGCTGAGGCCGTAGGATTGGCGCCAACGCGTGACGACAGTCCCATCCTCCCGCAGCAGGTCCCAGGTCACGGCGGCCAACAAGGCGCGGCTACCCATCGCAGTTACGGAAAGGTCCGACCACCGACAGGAGCGACATCCGTCGCGATAGTACTTGTCCAGCGCGGCCTGGTAGTAGTTCACCACATCGCCCCGATTGAGTAGTCCGATCAGCGCGCCGTCGCTTCGCACCGCGAGCACGGGGGCAACGAACAATTCAGCAACTTGCCCGCCGTCGAAGGTCGCGAAAGCCGCGGCGAAGCGGTCGAAATAGATTTTCACCTGGGCGGGGTCGGTAGCCTGCATTTCGTCGATCCACGTCGAGCCTTTCCACACTGCAACTCTCGTGAAATGTCTGCAAGATTTCGATATTACGCATCCAGGTCGAAATCGGGGATCCCGATGCCCGTCCCACTTGCCTTCGAACACGGTATCTTCGGGGCGGCCCGCGCGCGCAGATGCCGCGCGGGCCGAGGATGGCGTCATTGCGGCTCGGGCTGCAGCCAAGTGGCGAGTTCGGCGTCGGAAGCGGCCGCCACGGACGCACCGGGCGGGACGGCCGTCAGGAGCCGCAGGAAGTAGGGGCGGCGGAACTGTGCGTTGGCCACGCCCGGCGATAGCAGCGGCCGGTCATCGGGGTTGAAGCCGGCGAAATAGAGCCACCAGACACCCGCCGGCCCCTGCACCGCCGAGGCGACGCCCGGGCTGATCACCTGGCCTCCCGTGAAGTTCGGCCAGCGGGGACGCTGCGACTGCGCGAGATATCGCACCTCCGGACGGCCTGGCGGCTCCCCCCAGAGATCCTGCGGATCGGGCTGCAGCACCTTCCTGTAGCGGCCGCCCGGTTCCGGCATCAGCGTGTCGGACCAGGCGACGCCCGCCTTATAGCCAACCTGCTGATAGGCGCCCGTGGAGTAGATGAGCGCGTATTTGCCGCCGATCCTGGCGATATACGGCGCCTCGACCAGCTTGGCCGGCGTGGTGCCGTACCATTCGGAATTCAGCGGCCCAAAGCGATCGCCGGGCAGCAGCAACGTGGTCGGGGCTTCCGACCCCGGCTGCGTCGGCGACTGCATGGGCTGGATGACGATCCCGTTGCGCAGCGCCGGCACGGGGACGAAGTTCTTGACGTAGAGCAAATAGAGCTTTCCCCCGTCCTCGAAATACTTGCCGTCGTAATTGCCGTCGACCCGTGTCGAGAAGGAGCCCGAGAGCACGGTGTCCGCCGACCAGGCCAGCGGCACGGTGTCTTTCAGGCCGATTTCGGTCGGATGCGCGTGGACGAGCACCGTCCAGTAGCGCGACTGACCCGGGCTGATGACGCCGATCGCCAGCACCGCGTGCCAATGTCCCGCATCGTCCTGGAAGGCGTTGAGGTTCTGGAAATTGGTGATCTTTGCATGGGCGGCGGTGATCTGCGGGGCGAGCGTGCCGGCGTTGATGGTGATCGGCGTCCACGAGAAGCACCCCGGAGTGAGCGGGTAGGCGCAGCTCATGACCGCCTCGGTCGTGCCCGAAAACACCTGGGTCTGGTCCCCGCTGGAGGCGGCGAGGCGCACCGGATAGGGGTCCGAGAAATAACCGATATGGCCGGGGCGGATGGTTGTCATGGGGTGGATGGCGAGCGGTGGCGTCGGCGTATCTTCGAGGCCTGGAATCTCGGCGGCGAGCGAGGCGAGCGATGGCGCCGGTTCCGCTGCCCAGGCGAGGGTGGACCCAGCCGCGCAGAACAGGGCGGCGAGGGCGAGAGTCGCGAGCAGGGAAGTCGGGCGCTCCGCCGCGGCGGAGCGCCTGGACGATGTCGAACGATGCAAAATAACGATCTCCACGGGAGTTTTTGAGGAAAGGCGCCGTGATGAGCGGCTCGACCATCGGCTTGACGTCCGCCGCGATGTCGAGGAACTCAAGAGATGGATGAGAAGAGCGGAACCGACCCCTCTAGAGCATTTTCAGTTAAAGAGCCTTTTCAATTAAGTCGGCGGCGCTCCGATGCCACGGGCCGCCTGGGCCCGCTACGCCAATGCGACGAAGCGCGCCGCGGCTGCGATGAACGGCATCGTGCCCCCTGGGTATGCGCGCCGTCCGCTTGTAGGATCGCGCCCATGAGCTCGGGAACCGCCACATCCGAGGCGCCCGCCATCGCCGGGGCGGCTTGGTCGAGCCGTCGGCTGGCGGCTGTCTCGATCTCCGGTTCCTGGGGGATGTACCTGGCGTTCATCGCCATCCGGCTGAGGATCATCGCCTTCCCGCGGGAGATCCTGGTGCTCGAGCGGCACCTTCTCACCGCCGGTGCCGGCGCGGCCCTCACCTGGGCGCTTTACCTGATGCTCCGCCGGATCGAGCATCGTTCCGTCATCGCCCGCATTCTGGCCGCGCTTGTGCTGGCCGCACCGGCCGCCATCCTGCTGACCGTCATCAATTACGACGTTCTGTACGTCCTCTCGCCTGACCGGCTATGGCCGGCGCAGGTCCGCCATGCCGTCACGCTGCGGGGCGTGATCGCACGCACCATCGCCGAGACGTATTTCATGTTCACCGGATGGGCGACGCTTTACACCGCCGTCTCCAGCGCCGTGGAAAGCCAGGACGCGCAGCGTTGTGCGGCCCTGTCAGAGGCCGAGACCAGAGCCGCGCAGGTGCGGGCGCTCCGCTACCAGATCAACCCGCATTTCCTGTTCAACGCATTGAACACGGTGTCGGCACTGGTGATGCGGGGCGATACCGAGGGCGCCGAGCGCACCATCCAGGCGCTGTCGCTGTTCCTCCGCTCGTCCCTTGTGACCGAAGCGGTCGAGGACAGCACCCTCGCCGCGGAACTCGCGTTACAGCTTCTCTATCTCGAGATCGAGCAGGTTCGGTTCGGCGACCGTCTTCGCATCGATCTCGCGGTGCCCGACGGGCTGCAGCCCGCCCTCCTCCCGCCGCTGCTCCTGCAGCCGGTGGTGGAGAACGTGATCCGGCACGCCGTGGCGAACACCAATCAGACGGTGACCATGATGATCGGCGCCTTTGCCGACGATGACCGCCTGCACCTGCTGGTCGAGGATGACGGGCCCGGCGCAAGCAACCTCTCCGGCTCCGGGATCGGCCTCCGCAACGTCGCCGCGCGGCTGATGCTCAGATTTGGCGCGGCCGCGCAATGCGACCATGGTCCGCGTCCCGGCGGTGGCTTTCGCGTCGAGCTGGTGCTGCCGCTGCGCATGGCCCGCAGCGCATGATCAAGAACATCGCCTGAGGCCGCCATGCTGCGCGTGCAGATCGTCGACGACGAGGCTTTGGCCGCCGAGCGTCTCGTGCGTCTCTGCGACCGCCTCGATGATGTGGCCGTGGTGGGCGTCGCCGCAGACGGAAAAGCGGCGCTTCGCGGGATAGAGGAGCTCGACCCGGATGTCGTGCTGCTGGACATCGCCATGCCCGGTATGGACGGCGTGGCGCTCGCCCGCGCCCTCGCGGCGCGCGAGGATCAGCCGGCCATCGTGTTCGTCACCGCGCATGACGGATTCGCCGTCACCGCGTTCGAGCTCGCCGCGACGGATTACCTGCTGAAGCCGGTATCGCTCGCAAGGCTGGGCCAGGCGCTCGCCCGGGCCGGCGCGGCGCATCCCCGCCGCGCCGGGGCGCCCCGGTATCTCACCGAGATCTGGGCGCCGACCGGGCGGGAGATGGTGCGGGTCGGCGTCGAGACGATCCATGCGGTGGAAGCCGAGCGGGATTACGTGCGCCTGCATGCGGGCGGCCACGCCCATCTGCTGCGTCTCACTCTGCGGGAGCTGGAACAGCGGCTCGACCCTGGCCGCTTCCTCCGCGTCCATCGATCGTGGATCGTCGCGCTCGATCGGATCCGCGAGCTGACGCGCGATTCGGGCGGCGGATGGACGATGCTGCTCTCGACGGGGCGCCGCGTGCCGGTCGGCCGGTCATTCCGCTCGACGGTCCGGAAACTGACGGCGCGGCCGGCGTGATCGCTCGGACCTTGTCGGGGGCGAACCCGCGGACGGAAAGCTGATCGAGGATGAGCGTGCCCGGCCGCTCACCGGACGCCTTCCAGCGTCAGCTCCCGGCTGCGATGACACGCGCTCCAGCATCCGGGCGCGGCCTCTTCCAGCGCCGGAACCTCGACACGGCATCGCTCGACCGCATAGCGGCAGCGCGGGTGGAAGGCGCATCCGGGCGGCGGCCGAGCCGGGTCGGCGACATCGCCGCGGGGGACGTGATGCGCGCCGCGCAGCGCCGGGTCAGGCTTAGGCACGGCGGCGAGGAGGGCTTCCGTGTAGGGGTGGCGCGGCGCGGTGTAGAGCGCGGTGGTGGGCGCGACCTCGACGATCCGCCCGACATACATCACCGCCACGCGGTCGCTGACATGGCGGACCACGCTGAGATCATGCGCGACGAAGAGCATGGACAGGCCGAGCCGATCCTGCAGGTCGAGCAGCAGATTGACCACCTGCGCCTGCACGGAAACGTCAAGCGCCGAGACCGGCTCGTCCGCGACGACGAGGCGCGGATGCAGCGCCAGCGCCCGCGCGATGCCGATGCGCTGGCGCTGGCCGCCGCTGAAAGCATGCGGAAACCGCGTTCTGGCGGCGGTCGGCAGGCCGACGAGATCGAGCAGCTCCAGCACGCGGCGCCGCTGCTCGACGGCCGTCACGCCGTTCACCGTCAGCGGCTCGGCGATGATGTCGCCCACCATCATGCGCGGGTTCAGCGAGGCGTACGGGTCCTGGAAGATCATCTGGATCTGCCGCCGGATCGGCTTGAGCTGCCGGCGCGAGAGCGTCGCCAGATCGAGCGTGGCGCCCTGTGGCGCGGCGAAGCGGATCGCGCCGCTGCTCGGCTTCAGCGCACGGACGATGCAGCGCGCGACGGTCGTCTTGCCGCACCCGCTCTCGCCCACCAGCGCCAGCGTCTCGCCCGCCTCGATCGAGAAGCTCACGCCGTCGACCGCGCGGACGCGCCCCACTTCCCGGCGCAGCAATCCCGCATGGATCGGATAATGCTTGCGGAGGTCAGCCACCTCGAGAAGGCTCATGCCGGCACGGCCTCGGAGCATTGCGCGCGAAAGCAGCTGGCGCTCGCATGATCCGGCGCGACCGGCAAGGGCAGCTCGGCGGCGCAGCGTCCGGGGATCACTTCCGGGCAGCGCGGATGAAACGGGCAGCCGCCCGGCCGCGCGCTCGGATGCGGCACCGCCCCGCCGATCGTCGCCAAGCGCTGGCGCGGCGTCGCGAGGATGCTCGGCACCGAGCGCAGCAGCGCGCGCGTGTACGGGTGCTGCGGCGCCTTGAACAGCGTGCGCACCGGCGCGAATTCCGCCACCCGGCCGAGATACATGACGGCGACGTCGTCGGCCATCTCCGCGATCACCCCCATATCATGGGTGATGAGCATGACCGCGATGCCCTTCTCCTGCTGCAATCGCCGCAGCAGGGCCAGGATCTGCGCCTGCGTGGTGACATCGAGCGCCGTCGTCGGCTCGTCGGCGATCAGGATGTCGGGCTCTCCCGCCAGAGCGAGGGCGATGCCGACGCGCTGGCGCAAGCCGCCGCTGAGCTGGAACGGATAGGCGTCGATGCGCGTCTCCGCGCGCGGAATGCCGACATCGCGCAGCAGCGCGATCGCCGTCTCGCGCGCGCGCCGCGCGGACAGCCCGCCATGCTGGCGGATCGCCTCGATGATCTGGTTGCCGATCGTGTAATGGATGCTGAGCGCCGTCATCGGCTCCTGGAAGATCAGCCCGATGCGGCCGCCGCGCACCGCCCGCATCCGCGCATCGTTCGCGGCGAGCGCCGTGAGATCCAGTTCCGACTTGGAGCCCGGGTCGAGCAGCACTCGCCCCGAGACGATCCGCCCGGCATGGTCGAGAATGCGCAGGATCGCCCGCGCGGTGACGCTCTTGCCGCACCCGCTCTCGCCGACGACACCGAGGATGCGCCCGCGATGCAGATCGAGACTGACGCCGTCGAGCGCCTGGACGGTATAGTGCTGCGCCCCGAACGCGACCACCAGGTCGCGGACCGAGAGGACGGGATCACCCATAGGGGTCCGCCGCGTCGCGCAGCCCGTCGCCCAGGAAGTTGAAGGCCAGCGTCACCAGGATCACCGGCACCGCCGCCCAGAGCAGCCAGGGCGCGCCGACCAGAACCTGGATGTTCTGCGCGTCCTGCAGCAGGATGCCCCAGCTGATCGCCGGCGGCCGCAGCCCGAGGCCGAGAAAGCTCAGCGAGGTCTCGCTGACGATCATCGCCGGCAGCGCGAGCGTGGTCGCCGCGATGACGTGGCTTGCGAAGGAGGGCAGCATGTGGCGGAAGATGATGCGCAGGCGGCTTGCCCCGGCGAGCTCGGCGGCGATCACGAAATCCTCCTCGCGCAAGGCGAGGAACCGCCCGCGCACCACGCGCGCGAGATCGGTCCAGCCGATCAGCGAGATGATCAGCGTGATCGCCATGTAGACCTGGGTGACGCTCCAGGTGTTCGGCAGCGCGGCGGCGAGCGCCATCCAGAGCGGGATGGTCGGGATCGAACGGATCACCTCGATCACGCGCTGGATGAGCATGTCGACGACGCCGCCATAAAGCCCCGAAAGCCCGCCGAGCAGCACGCCGAGGATCAGGCTGAGCCCGACGCCCGCGAGACCGATGGAGAGCGAGGTGCGCGTGGCCAGCATGAGCCGCGAATAGAGGTCGCGGCCGAGCTGGTCCGTGCCGAGCAGGAATATGCCGTCATCCGGTCCCGCATGCTCCAGGCCGAACAGGTGACGGTCCGTCGGGAACAGGCCGAACAGCCGATATTCGTAGCCTCTCGCGAACAGGCCGACCGGCAAGGTCCTCCCGGGATCAGGCTTGTAGACGATCTTGAAGCTGCGCATGTCGCGCACGCCCTTGATGCCGGAGACGGACAGGAGCGAAGGTCCGCCGCCGAACAGATGGATCGCCTGCGGCGGCATGTAGCTGCGCCTTGCATCCGTCGCGAGCGGGTCGGTGACCGCGAGAAAATCGGCGAAGATCGCCACCAGATAAAATACCACGACGATCGCGAGGCTCGCGACCGCGAGCTTATGGCGGCGAAAACGCCACCAGGTAAGCTGAAGCTGCGTGGCCTGCGCGTAGCGATCGGCGACCTCAGGCTCGGCCAGCGGTTGCGGCGCGCCGGCGGCCCCGGTCGCCGGGATGATCGCGCTCATGGCCGCCCGGTCAACCGCAGGCGCGGCTCCACCCACATCAGCACGAGATCGGAGACCAGGGTTCCGGCGACGGTGAGAACGCCGAGCAGCAGCACGATGGTGCCCGCCAGATACATGTCCTGCGCCAGCAGCGCCTGCAGCAGCAGCGGGCCCACGGTCGGCAGGCCGAGCACCAGCGAGACGATGATGCTGCCAGACACGAGCGACGGAAAGATATAAGCGACGGAGCTGGCGAAGGGATTGAGCGCGGCCCGCACGGGATATTTCAGCAGCACCCGCGTCTCGCTCAGGCCTTTGGCGCGCGCGGTGACGACGTAGGGACGGCGGAGCTCGTCGAGCAGGTTCGCGCGCATGATCCGGATGAGCTGCGCGGTGCCGGCGAGCGCCAGCACGCAGGCAGGCAGCGGCAGGTGCTTGACGAGATTCCAGAGCCGCGCCGCGTTCCACGGCGCCTGCACGTATTGCGGGGAGAACAGGCCGCCCACGCTGAGCCCCAGATAGCGGAATCCGAGATACATCAGGATCAGCGCCAGCAGGAAATTCGGGATGCCGAGCCCGATGAAGCCGAGCGTGGTCGCGGCGTAATCGCCCCAGGAATATTGCCGCACCGCCGAGTAGATGCCGATCGGCAGCGCCAGCGCCCAGGTCAGGACCAGCGCGGCGACCGAGACGGCGAGAGTGAGCCAGAGCCGGTCGCCGATCACCTCCATCACCGGCCGCTTGAACAGCATCGAGACGCCGAAATCGCCATGCGCGATGTGGCCGATCCATAGGAGATATTGCACGATCATCGAGCGATCGAGCCCGAGATCATGGCGCATCGCCGCAGCCTGCGCAGCCGTCACCGTGCTGCCTGAGCTCGCCAGATTGGCGAGGTACGCGTCGACGAAATCGCCGGGGGGAAGGCGGATGATGATGAATGTCACGACCGAGATCGCGACGCAGGTGACGAGCCCGATGACCGCTCTGCGTGCCAGATAGGTCAGCATGAGGCCCCGGCGTGCATCGGCTGCGCGGCCACGACGTCCTCCTCCGGCTCTGTGCGGCCGGTTGCGCAGCATCGCAGCCCGCGCCGCGAAGAGCAAGGAAACGAAGCTGCCTCGCCCGGCGTGACGCCGCCCCTTCCAGGCATGCGCAAGCGAACCAGCAGGCAGAAAGATGCTGTTCAGCACGGCGGCCAGTGTGTTTCACTTCGCGCCAACGAGCCACGCCCGAGCGTGGCCGCGGAGGGAAACGATGAAACCGACCACGCTCGCGGTGAGCTTGCTGCTTGCCGCCCTGGGCTCGCATGCGCTGCCCTTGCCGGCGGCTGCGCAGACAACATCGCAGTCGAGCGCCTTCGACCAATCCGGCCTCGTGGGCAAGCTCGAAGGCCCGACGATCATCACCGATCCGGCCCGCATGCCGACGAGCTTCCACGAGGCGCCGATGCTGGCCGACCAGGTTCGCGCCGGCAAGCTGCCGCCCGTCGCCGAGCGGCTGCCGCAGGAACCGATGGTCGTGCAGCCGCTGCACAACATCGGCAAGTTCGGCGGCACCTGGCGGCGCGGCTTCATCGGGCCGAGCGACAGCGAGAACGGCAACCGGCTGCGCTCCGGCGAGAAGCTGATCTTCTTCGATGCGGCCGGCATCGATCTGCAGCCGAGCGTCGCCAAGAGCTGGGAGGTCAGCCCCGACGGGCGACGCACGACGATCTTCCTGCGCAAGGGCATGAAATGGTCGGACGGCGCGCCGTTCAATGCCGATGACTTCGTGTTCTGGTTTCAGGACATGTACGGCAACAAGGACATCGTGCCGGCGCCGATGGCGGAAATGTCGGTGAACGGCAAGCCGGGCCGCATCGTCAAAGTGGATGACACGACCGTCGCCTTCGAGTTCGACGATCCCTATTTCCTGTTCATCCGCCTGCTGGCCGGGGACACGCTGATCGGCGGCGGGCCGTCCCGCACGCAGTCGGAGGGGTTCGCCTATGGCGGCTATGCGCCCGCGCATTACCTCAAGCAGTTCCTGCCGAAATACGGCTCCGTCGAGGCGCTGAATGCGCAGGCAAAAGCGGCGGGCTATGACAACTGGGTGCAGTATTTCCACTTCAAGTCGGATTGGCGCATCAACCGCGACCTGCCCACCCTCGCCGCCTGGAAGATGATCGAGCCGATCAACGGCCAGCAATGGGTTCTCGAGCGCAACCCCTATTACTACGAGGTGGACACGGCGGGGAATCAGCTCCCGTATATCGATCGCATCCAGATGTCGCTCGCGGAGAACCCGGAAGTCATCAATTTGCGGGCGATCGCCGGGGAGTATGACGACCAGGAGCGGTTTATCGATCTCGGCAAGCTGCCCACGCTGATCGACAATGCGGCACGCAGCCATTACAAGATTCATCTCGATCTGGGCTTCAACGGGTCTGATTCGGCGCTGTTCTTCAACACCTCCTATCGGGCCGATCCGGAAATCGCGAAGTGGCTCGGAATCCCCGATTTCCGCCGTGCGCTCTCGCTCGGCATCGACCGCGATCAGCTCAACGAGGCCTTCTGGCTCGGGCTCGGGACGCCCGGCTCGGTCGCGCCGGCGGAGATCATGCCGGAGAGTCCGGGCAAGGAATGGCGTACGCGCTGGTCGACGCTCGACATCGCGCAGGCCAATGCGTTGCTCGACAAGATCGGCCTGACCAAGAAAGACGCCGAGGGCTATCGCCTGCGCACCGATAACGGCCAGCGGCTACGTCTGCAGATCGATGTCGGCCAGACACTGACGCCGACCTGGCCGCAGCAAGTCGAGATGATCATCCAGCAATGGCGCAAGATCGGCATTGCCGCGGATGAGAAGGTGTTCGAGCGCAGCCTGCTGTTCACCCGGATGCGCGGCGATCAGCACCAGATCCTCATCTGGACGAATAACGGCACCGAGAGCCTATTCCTGTATCCCACGCTGGCTTTGCCGGTCGATCCGACCTCGGGATATTTCGGCGTCGCGAATGCGCTCTGGTACAGTTCGAACGGCACGGCCGGCGTGAAGCCGACCGATCCCGCCCTGCTGCGGGCCTACTCGCTGATGCGTCGGGCGGCCGGCGAGCCGCAGCAGGACCGCGACAAGACGGCACAGGAACTCTGGAAGCTCGCCGTCGATCAGCAATGGGCGATCGGGCTGGTTGGGCAATCACCGTCATTCCAGGCCGTGCGGATCGTCAGCGACAAGTTGGAGAACGTGCCCGAACGCGTCTGCGTCTCTCAACATTGCCGTACGCCATGGAGCGCCCATCCGGAGCAGTGGTATTTCCGGTAGCGCACCCCGACGCCGGCGGTCCCGACAGAGACATTAGAGTCTTGAGCCGCCGTTGCTGAGCACGGTCTCGCCGGTAATCCAGCCGCAGCACCTGCGTCTCTCGTCCGGCACCCAGGCTTCCGGCAGAAAGTTACCGACATAGAGCTTGGCCAGCACATTGCGTCGATCGTGTCCGTCTTGATCTTGGCATGTGAGACCACAGACGAGTCACCACGATCGGTGGCTGGTATTAGAGCATTTTCGGATCAAGCTGCGGCATCGCCTGCGGTATGACGGTCGTCACGATGGAAGCGTCCAAGGCTTCGAACTCGTGGTAGCCGAGCGTTGCGTAGAGTTCCGTGCGCGTCTGCATTTCGTTCACGACGTTGTGCGTGCCCCCGTCCCGCCAAAGCGCGCCATACATTTTCTCCTGCGCCTTGTTGGCCACGCGCAGCGAGCTGACCGGCCAGATCACCATGCGGTAGCCCATTGCCTCGAACTCCGGCGCGGTGAAGAACGGAGTGCGACCGAATTCGGTCATGTTCGCCAGCAGCGGAACCCCCGGCATGCGGCGCGCGAACTCGCGGAACATCTCGGCGTCGTACAGCGCTTCGGGAAAGATCGCGTCCGCGCCTGACTCGAAATAGAGCTTGGCGCGCGCGACGGCTCCCTCCATGCCCTCGCTGGCCGCGGCGTCGGTGCGCGCCACGATCTGCAGGTGGCGGCGCGCCTTGCGTGCCGCAGCCACCTTCGCGGCCATGTCATGCGGATCGGCGAGTTTCTTGTCATTCAGGTGGCCGCACTTCTTCGGCAGCAACTGGTCCTCGATCTGTACCGCCGCGCCGCCCGCATCCTCGAAGCTGCGGACCATGTGCATCACGTTGAGTATCTCGCCGAATCCGGTGTCGCCGTCGACCAGGATCGGCAGGCCCGAGGCGCGGGCGACCTGGCGAATGAAGAAGCACACCTCGTCGACGGGGATGATGCCCAGGTCCGGCAAACCCATCGATGCGGTGATGGCGGCGCCGGAGATGTACAGCGCCTCGAACCCGGCGGCCTTCGCCTGCAGCGCCGCCATTCCGTTGTGCGCGCCGGGAATCGGCAGGATCCTCGGACGGGCCATCAGCGCGCGAAACCGGTCACCGGCCGGGACCGGGTTAACGTCGGCTGCGACGAGGTAGGGCATGTGCTCTCCAGCGGGATGATGGGAGGGTCAGCGAGAGTTCCGCGAGGGTCAGCGCGGGGCGAGGCCGCGAACGAACAAGGTCACCAGCTCCTCCGTAACATCCGCGACCAGCCATTCGCCGTCGTTGCGGAAGCTTTCGATCACCCAGGCGACCGTGCCGGCCCAGGCACTGACGATGAGCTTGGGATTGCAGGGGCGGATCGAGCCGTCGATCACGCCCTCACTGATGATGTCCCGGAGCTTGTCGCGCCGTCCCCGGCGGCGTTCGTCCAGCCGCAGGCGGAAATCGTCGGCCAGCAGCTTCTGGTCGCGCAACGGCAGCACGTGCCAGGCGGACCCCAGGCCGCCAAGCAGGTAGGTGCGCAGGAACGTCGCCATTTTCTCCAGTCCCGAACGGCCCTCTCGATGCGCCTCGGCGAGGGCCGCGTCCGCGGCGTCGAAGGCGTGCTGATAGCACTCGAAGAGGATTTCGTCCTTGCTGCGGAAGTAATGATACAACGCCGGCTTGGTGATGCCGAGCCGGTCGGCCACCTCGTCCAGCGACGCTTGGGCGAACCCCTTCTCGTTGAACAGCCGCGCCGCCTCGCGCAGCACGAGTTGCCGCTTGGCCTGAAACTGGCGCCTGCGATCGAACGAGATGGCCGTCCCGGCCTCTAGGCCGCCACTTCCGCTCAATGCCCCATCTCGCGATCGCCGAACCCTCAACCGTCCAAACAATAACACAGTTGACCGATGAGTAAGTCAAGCGGATGCTTCGTCCGGGAGGACGGGAAACGCCTGATGCGGATTGAGCTGCAGCCGAAGCTTGCGGAGTTGCGACAGCAGGTCCGGCGCTTTGCCGACGACGTGCTCACCGGCTGGGCGGAGGCACTGGACAGTGCCGACGAGTTTCCCGACGAGCTGGTCGAGGTATTCGCCCAGCAGGGGTATCTGGGCATGCGTCTCCCGGCCGAGTGGGGGGGCGCCGGCATGAGCCTGGCCCATTACTGCCTGGTGCAGGAGGAGGTCAGCCGACAGCATCCGATGTTCTCGGTACTGCTGGCGCGCAGCAACGGGCTGACGCCCTCGGCCATCGAGCGCCACGGCACGCCGGAGCAGAAGCGAAAATACCTGCCTCCCATCGTCAAGGGCCTGCTGCAGACATCCTTCGCCCTCACGGAACCGGAGGCGGGATCCGACGCCGGGGCAATCACCACCCGGGCGGAACGGCGCGCCGACGGCTGGGCGATCACCGGCATGAAACACTACATCTCCCACGTCGAGGCCGCGGACGTGGTGCTGGTCATGGCCGTCACCGACCCCGCGGCGAAAGGGCGAGGCCGCGTGACCGGGTTCCTGGTGGACAAGGGCACGCCGGGCATGCGGGTCAGCCGGACCGACCGCACCATGGGGTCCGCCGCATGGATCCTGTCGGAGCTGACGTTCGACGGGTGCATCGTCCCTGACGAGGCGGTGCTGGGGACTGTCGGCCGCGGGTTCTCGATGGCGCTCGAGACTTTGAACGAGGGACGTCTGAGCGTCGCCAGCTCGTGCCTGGGGACCGCCGACCGGCTGCTGGCGCTGTCTGTCGAGCACGCCAAAACCCGGCGAACCTTCGGCGCGCCACTCTCGGAGCGCCAGGCGATTCAGTGGATGCTGGCAGATTCCGCGACCGAGCTGGCCGCCGCAAGGGGTCTCCTCTACCCGACGGTCGAGGCGGTGAGCGATGGTCAACCGATCGGGGCGGAGGCCAGCATGTGCAAGCTCCTGTGCACCGAGACCGCTTTCCGCATCGCCGACCGGGCCGTCCAGGTGCATGGGGCGATGGGCTTGATCCGCGGGTTTCCCATCGAGCGCGCGTTCCGCGACCTCCGGCTGTTCCGCGTGGGCGAGGGCAGTTCGGAGGTCCAGCGCATGGTCATCGCGCGGGAACTCCTTCAGCAACCATAAATAAGGCCAAGGGAAAACCGGATCATGGCTCATGCCGCCGTCGCCGTTCCTCTCCCGGGGACGGTCCGCAGCCGGGCGTACGCCAAGGTGTTCTGGCGCATCATGCCGATGCTGATCGTGTGCTACATCGCCAACTTCATAGACCGCATCAACATCGGCATGGCGCAGCTGCAGATGCGCGGCGACCTGGGCTTCACAGACCAGATCTACGGCGTCGGCGTCGCCTTGTTTTTCGTCGGCTTCATCCTGTTCGAGATCCCCAGCAACCTGATGCTGGACCGGATCGGGGTTCGCAAGACCTTCCTGCGCATCATGGTTCTGTGGGGCCTGATTTCGGCCGGCATGGTGTTCGTCCGCACCCCGATGCAGTTCTACGTCGTGCGCTTCCTGCTCGGTGCGTCGGAGGCCGGGTTTTTCCCAGGCGTCATCCTCTACCTGACCTACTGGTTCCCGTCGTCCACGCGGGCCCGGATGAATTCGGTGTTCCTGCTCAGCCTGCCGATCTCCGGTGCGCTCGGCAGCCTCTTCTCGGGCGCGATCATGCACGGCTTCGAGGGAACGCTCGGGCTGCGCGGCTATCAGTGGATGTTCCTGATGGAAGGCATCCCGTCGGTGCTGCTGGGGTTCGTCGCGTACCGGGTGCTGGCCGACAACCCGCGCAGCGCACCATGGCTGACGGCAGAGGAGCGAGACGCCGTGGAGGCCGACCTCGCGGCTGAGCGGGCGGCCAACGCGCGGCCCAGCCACTACAACTTCCTGAAGGCGCTGCGCGACCCCAAGCTGTACGTGATGGCGATGGTGTGCGGTTGCGGCTACGTGCTGGCCAACGCGATCTCGTTCTGGTCGCCGCTCATCATCAACGCATCCGGGGTGAAGGACGTCCTGAACGTCGGCACGCTGACCGCCCTGCCGCTGGTGGTGGCGACGGCGACGATGCTGCTGGTGGGCTGGCACTCCGACAAGCATCGCGAGCGGCGGTGGCATGCCGCCTGCTCCTACACCACGGCCGCCGTGAGCCTCCTGCTGATCTCGATCTATTGGAACCAGCCCACGATCGTGATCGTGCTGCTCGCGCTGACGGCGGCCGGACATTACTCGGCCATGACGACCTTCTGGATGGTGCCGACCGTCTACCTGTCGCGATCGGCCGCGGCGGGCGGCATCTCCCTGGTGACCTCGCTCGGCTCGATCGGCGCGGCGTTGGCGCCCGTGCTGCTCGGCTGGATCAAGACCGAGACCGGCAGCCTGGCGCTCGGCCTGCAGATCAGCGCTGCGGTCATCCTGTTCGGCGCGCTGACCCTGGTGATCGGGGTGCCGGCGCGCGCGCTGCGGGAACAGGCGGCGGGACCCTAAGGAGACTCGATATGGCCAAGCCAGAGCAAAGTTTGACGACGAGCATCACGCGCTCGGACGAGAAGACCATCTGGGTCCGCGGCAAAAATCTGGTCGAGGACCTGATCGGCCGCGCTTCGTACACCGAGATGGTCTATTTCCTGACCACCACGCGCATGCCCTTGCCGGCGGAGACGCGCCTGCTGGACGCCTGCCTGGTCACCTTGATGGAGCATGGGCTTACGCCCAGCGCGATCATCGCGCGCATGTTGGCCGACAACGTGCCGGGTGAGCCGCAGGTGGCGATGGCGGGCGGGCTGCTGGCCGTCGGCGGCGTTTTCGTCGGCACGATGGAGGGCTGCTCGCGTCTCCTGCACCGTGGCGTGTCGGGCGGCGCGGACCCGGCTGCCTTTTGCGAGCAGGTGGTGGCGGAGCACCGGCGCGACGGGTTGGCGGTGCCCGGCTTCGGCCACCGGCTGCACAAGCCAGATGACCCACGGGCGCAACGTTTGCTGCAGCTGGCTGCGGAGACCGGGTTCGACGGCGCGTATGTGAAGCTGCTGCGGACGCTGGGGGCGGCGCTGGACGCGGCGAGCGGCCGGCATCTGACCATCAACGCCACGGGCGCCATCGGCGCGCTGCTGCTCGAGATCGGCATCCCGCTCGGCGCGATGCGCGCGCTGGCGGTGGTATCTCGCGCGGGCGGCCTGCCCGGACATCTGATCGAGAACGAGAAGACCCGCTCCGGGCGCCGCATCTGGCGCCTGGTGGACGACGCCATCCCCTACGAAGAACCCTCTCCGAGCGACGCATGACCGACCGCGTGGATGTCCCCGCCCCAATTCTGCCCGAAGGCATCCCGACCACGGTGGCCGACGCCGTACGCCGCGCCGCACGGCTCTGGCCCGGCACCGAGGCCTTCGTGAACGGCGACCGGCGGCTGACGTTCGGCGCCCTCTCCGAGCGGGTGGCTCGGGGAGCCGCCGCGCTGGCCGCGTTGGGTGTGCGGCGTGGCGACCACATGGCGCTTTGCCTGGGAAACACGGACGATTGGCTGGTGCTGTTCCTGGCGGGCTGCGCGCTGGGTGCGGTCACGGTGGCCGTGAACACGCGGCTGAAGGCGCAGGAGATCGCCTACATGCTGCGCCAGTCCGACGCGAGGTTCCTGTTCGTCGACGACCGGCTGCTGGGGATCGACTTCATCGCGATGCTGCGCGAGATCTGCCCGGCGATCGACAGGGAGCTGCCTGGTCCAGACCTGCCGTGCCTGGCAAAGGTGGTGGTGATCGGCGGCGACGTGCCGGCCGCATGCCTGCCTTACACAACCTTCAAGGCAGGCGCCGCCTTGCCCGACGTCTCCGTACCCGATGACGTGGCGCTGATCCAGTATACCTCGGGCACCACGTCGTTCCCGAAGGGCGCGATGTTGTTCCAGCAGTCGATCCTGGGCGTCGCCTGGCATGTCGGCGCCTGCATGGGGTTCCGCCCGGGCGACCGCCATCTGAGCACCCGGCCCTTCTTCCATGTGGCCGGCTCGGTGCTGTCCGTGCTCGTCGCCGTGCTGCACGGCTGCACGCTGGTGACGATGACGCGGTTCGAGCCGGCAGGTGCGCTCGCGCTGGCTGAATCCGAGCGCTGCACGCACATCTCCGGGAACGACACGATGTTTTTGATGATGCTGGGCGAGCCGGATCTGCCGCGGCGGCGCCTGGCCGTGCGTGGCGGCATGCTGGCCTGCTCGCCACCGGTCGTGCGGCGCGTGATGGAGGCGATGGGCGCCACCGAGGTCGTCACGGGCTACGGATTGTCGGAGGCATCCCCCAACATCTTCGAGACGTTGTGGAGCGACCCGGTGGAGGACCGGCTGGACGGCTGGGCGCACCCGCATCCCGGCCTCCTTGTCCGCATCGCCGATCCGGTCACGGGCGAGACGGTGCCGCCGGACAGCTCGGGCGAGATCCGCGTGCGGGGCTGGAGCCTGATGCGGGAATACTACCGCAAGCCGGAGGAGACGGCGGCCGCCCTGGGGCCTGATCGCGAGCTGCGCACGGGCGATTTTGGCCGGATGCGCGCGGACGGGAAGGTCTGCTTCATCGGCCGGCTGAAGGAGATCATCCGCGTCGGCGGCGAGAACGTGGCGCCGGCGGACATCGAGAACGTGCTGCACCAGCATCCGGCGGTGAAGCAGGCTCAGGTGGTCGGCGTGCCCGATCCGCGCCTGACCGAGGTGCCTGCGGCGTTCCTGATCCTGAATGACGGGGCGGAGGCGGATGAGGACGCGCTGCTGGCCTGGTCGCGCCAGCACATGGCGAATTTCAAGGTGCCGCGCTACCTCGCGATCGTGGACAGCTTCGACGACATCGGCATGACGGCCAGCGCCAAGATCCAGAAGTCGAAGCTTGCCGCGCACGCCCGGCAGCGGTTCGGACTCGCGTCATGACCGTCTTCCCGGACCTGCGCGCCTTCTTCAACCCGGCTTCCGTGGCGCTGGTCGGCGCGACGGACGACCTGACGAAATTCGGCGGCCGCTGCCTGCAGCTGCTCGGCCGGTTCGGCTATACCGGCAAGGTGTTCCCGGTGAACCCGCGCCGCGCCGAGATCGCCGGCATGCCGTGCTTTCCCAGCGTGTCCGCGTTGCCGGAGGCGCCGGACCATGTCGGCGTGGTGGTGCCGTTCGGGCACGTGCTGCCGGTGCTGGAGGAATGCGCGCAGCGGGGAGCGAAGTTCGCGACCGTGTTCACGGCAGGGTTCCTCGAGACCGGGACGGAGGCGGGCCGGGCGATGCAGGCCGAGGTTTCGGCGCTCGCCCGGCGCACCGGCCTGCGCATCATGGGGCCGAACTGCAACGGGTTCATCAACTTCGTCGATGGGTTCGCGCTGACCTCGACCGCATCCGTCGCCCAGGGTCGCGCGCCGGCGGGCAATGTCGGCGTGGTCGCGCATAGCGGCGGCCTGGGCCAGATCAACGTGATGTGGCGGGCGCAGCAATCAGGCGTGCCGATCAGCTACGAGGTGAGCTGCGGCAACGACGCCGACCTCGACGCGCTGGACTTCGCGCATTTCATGGTCGAGGATCCCGCCACCGACGTCATCCTTCTGCTGGCGGAGCGGATCTCGAGCGGCGCCAAGCTGGCCGTCCTGGCGGAGCGCGCGGCGGAGGCGGGCAAGCCGATCATCGTGCTGAAGCTCGGCCGGACGGAGCAGGGGCAGAAGGCGGCGGCGTCGCACACCGGCGCCGTCACCGGATCGGACGCGGTGCATGATGCGGCGTTCCGTCAGTATGGGCTGGTCCGGGTGGACGATTGCAGCGAGCTGTACGAGACGGCCATGCTGCTGCGGCACCGCGACCGGCGACCGCAGGGCCGGCGGCTGGGCGGCATGGCGATCTCGGGCGGGAATGCGGTGCTGCTGACGGACCAGGGTGCGCTGGCCGGGCTGGAATGGCCGGATTACACGGCAGAGACGCAGCAGGCGCTCGCGCAGCATCTGCCGGGCTTCGGCCGCGTGGCGAACCCGACGGACCTGACGGCGGCGGCGATCGGTCAGCAGGACACCTACGGCCGCGTGCTGGACATCGTGACCACCGACGCGAACGTGGACGTCATGGTGCCGATCCTGACCTTCGCCAGCCGGAGCGAGATCGACCGGGTGATCGAGGCGGCGCAGGCCGCCCCCAAGGCGATGGCGGTGTTGTGGTCGGGCGGCTGCAACGACGATCCGTCGCTGGGGCCGGCTCATTTCGCGCAAGCCCAGGTGCCGATGTTCCGCGACACGGCGCCGCTGCTGAACGCGGTGCGGCGGGCGGCGGATTACGGGGCGTTCGCGGCGGCGCGACCGCAGCGGGATCGGGCGGTGCGGCCGCCGGGGGTGGATGCGCAGGAGGCGCGGCGTCGGTTGGGCGACGGTGGCGCGGCGAGCCTCACCGAACGGACCAGCAAGTCCGTGCTCGCGGCCTACGGCCTACCGGTGACGCGGGAGGCGCTGGCGAAGACGCCGGAACAGGCGGTCGCGTTCGCGGCGGCCGCGGGCGGTCCGGTGGCGCTGAAGATCGAGTCGCCCGACATCCCGCACAAGACGGAGAGCGGCGGCGTCCGCCTGAACGTCCAGGGCGGCGAGGCGGTGGCCGCGGCCTTCGCGGACATCATGGACGCCGCCGCCCGGAACGCGCCTGGCGCACGGCTGCACGGCGTGCTGGTGCAGGAGATGGTGCCGCCCGGCGTCGAGATCATGCTGGGCATCAAGCGCGACCCGGTGTTCGGTCCGGTGATCGCAGCGGCGCTCGGCGGCATTTTCGTGGAGATCCTGGGCGATGTCGCCCTCCGTCTCGCCCCGGTGTCGGCGGACGAGGCGCTGGCGATGTTGCGGTCGCTGAGGGGCTTCGCGGTCCTGGCCGGCGCGCGCGGACGAAAGGCGGCGGATGTGTCGGCCCTGTGCGATGCCATCGTGCGGCTCTCCTGGCTTGCGTCGGACCTGGCCGGGGAGATCGCGGAACTCGACCTCAATCCCGTCATGGCCGGGACGGCGGGCGTGCGGATCGTCGATGCCCTCATCCTGCGCGGAGCGGCGCCATGAGCGGCGAGCTGCGGATCGAGCGCGAAGCCGCGCCTGGCATCACGGTGCTGACGATCGACCGGCCGCGTGCGGCGAACGCGATCAATCCGGCGGTCAGCCGACATTTCTGCGCGGCGATCCGCGATGCGCAAGCGGATCCGGCGCAGCACGCCGTGGTGCTGAGCGGCGCCGGCGACCGGGTGTTCTGCGCGGGCGCCGACCTGAAGAACCCCGACAACCTGCCGCCCGAAATTATCGCCGGCCAGCGCGCGGCGGCGCTGAAGGACATGCTGGACGCGGTGCTCGGGTTCACCAAGCCGCTGGTCTGCGCGGTGAACGGGGTGGCGGCCGGAGCGGGGGCGATGCTGGCGCTGCTGTCGGATCACGTCGTGATGGCCGACACGAGCCGGCTGGTGCTGCCGGAGATCGACGTCGGGATGCCGACGCTGCTCGGCCTCGCGATCCTGACGGACTTGGCGGGCAGCGCGCTGGCCGCCGACCTGGTGCTGTCCGGCCGCCCGATGCCGGCGGCGGAGGCGGCCGAACGCGGGCTTGCCGCGCGCGTCTCCCCGGCGGCGGTGCGTGAGACGGCGTTGGCGGCGGCGGCGGCGCTTGCCGCGAAGCCCGCGACGGCTTTCGGCCTGAACAAGGCATGGGTGCAGCGCGGCCGGCGCGAGGTGCTTGCGCGCGCCATCGAGGAGACGGAGCGCAGCCGCCCGCAAGTGCTGGCCGCGTCGAGGCAGGGAGAAGCCGCATGACGCCTGCGTTGTCGCCGGAGCTGGAGGAGATGCGCGCCACCCTGCGCCGGTTCACCACGCGCGAGCTGGAGCCGCTGGCGCGCCGGATGGACGAGACCGGGGAGGTGCCGCCCGAAGCGGTGGAGCGGTTGCGCGAGGCCGGGTACCTGGGCGCCCGGCTGGACGAGGCGTTCGGCGGCGTCGGCCTGGGGGTGTCGGCATACTGCCTGCTGCTCGAGGAAGTCAGCCGCTCGCACCGCTACTTCACGTCGATCATCGACTATTCCAGCGGCCTCACGCCCATGGCGATCGCGCGCCACGGCACACCGGCGCAGCGGGAACGCCACTTGCCCGGCCTGGTCAGCGGCCGGAGCCAGGCCGCCTTCGCGCTGACCGAGCCCGACGCCGGATCGGACTCGGCCGCGATGCGCACCCGGGCGGTGCGGGCGGAGGGCGGCTGGGCGATCGATGGGCGCAAGCACTACATCAGCGGCGGGGCGGCTGCCGATGTCATCCTGCTGATGGCGGTGACCGATCCGCAGAAGCGCGCGCGGGGCGGCATCACCGCCTTCCTGATCGATCGCGGCACGCCGGGCTTCACCGTAACGCGCGAGGAGGACACGATCGGCTCGATCGTCAAGCTGGCGGAACTGACATTCGAGAACTGCCGCGTGCCGGACGGGGCCGTGCTGGGCGCCGTCGGCGAAGGCTTCAAGATCGCCATGGGGTCGCTGACGGACGGACGACTCGGCGTCTCGGCCTCCTGCATCGGGGCGGCGGACCGGCTTCTGGAGCTGGCGGTCGAGCATGCGCGCACGCGCAGCACCTTCGGCAAGCCGCTGTCCGAGCGGCAGGCGATCCAGTGGATGCTGGCCGACTCCGCCGTCGAGCTGCAGGCGGCTCGGGCGCTGGTCTACGACACGCTGCGCCAGGTCGAGGCCGGGAACGACGTCGGCACCGGCGCAAGCATGTGCAAGCTGTTCTGCTCCGAGATGGTCGGGCGCGTGGCGGACCGGTCGGTGCAGATCCACGGCGGGATGGGACTGGTGCGCAGCTATCCGGTCGAACGCTTCTACCGCGACATTAGGCACTATCGTGTGGGCGAGGGCGCGTCGGAGATCCACCGGATGCTGATCGCGCGCGACCTGGTCCGCGAAGGGGGCGCGCGCGCATGACCGATGTGGTGCTGATGGAGCGCAAGGGCGCGGTCGCCTGGATCACGCTGAACCGGCCCGACGCGATGAACGCCATCAACGAGGCGATGCGCCACCGCCTGCCCGCCCTGCTGCGCGAGGCGGATGCCGATCCGGGGATCCGCGCGACGGTGATCCGCGGCGCCGGCCCGAGGGCGTTCTGCGCCGGGGCCGACATCAAGGAATTCGGCCCGGTCGACAGCCCGCATGCCGAGCGTGAAAAACGGCTGAGGAACTACTGGCCCGCGGTGTTCCTCGAGCTGCGCAAGCCGATCATCGCGGCGATCCACGGGTTCTGCCTGGGCGGTGGGTTGGAGATGGCGGTCGCCTGCGACATCCGCGTCGCCTCGGCCGACGCCAGCTTCGGGTTTCCCGAGCCGACGCGGGGCATCATCACCGGCGCCGGCGGATCGCCGCGGCTGGCGCGGATCGTCGGGCAGGGGCGGGCGATGGACATGATGCTCACCTGCGAGCGGCTGGGCGCGGAAGAGGCGCACCGGATCGGCCTCGTCACGCGGCTGGCGCCCATCGGCGAGGTGGATGCGCTCGCCGAGCGGGTGGCGCAGGCGATCGGCCAGGTTGCGCCGCTGGCGACGGTCGCGACCAAGGAGGTGCTCCAGCGCGGGAGCGATCTCGACCTGCGATCCGCAATCCGACTCGAGATGGATGTGGGGGCGTCGCTGCTCGGCACCGCGGACCGGCTGGAAGCGGCGGCTGCGTTCCGCGAGAAGCGCAAGCCGGAGTTCCAGGGACGATGACGCACGCGGGCGAAGCGGTTGCGGCCGTGCAGCAAGAGCCGCCGGCAGGGCGGCCGCTGGCCGTCGTCACCGATCTGACGAAGCGGTTTCAGAGCCGCAGCGGCGGCGTCACGACGGCGCTGGATCGCGTGTCATTCCGCATCGATCCGGGCGAGTTCATCTCCGTCGTCGGACCCAGCGGCTGCGGCAAGAGCACGATGCTGGCCATTCTGGCCGGGGTGCTGCCGCGCACGTCGGGCGATGTGCTGCTGAACGGACGGCCGGTGGAGGGGCCGAGCCGCGATGTGGGCGTGGTGTTCCAGGAGCCGCTGTTGCTGCCCTACCGCACCATCCTGCAGAACGTGCTGCTGCCCGCCATCGTTCACCGCCTGCCGATGGCGACCTATGCGCCGCGGGCGGAGGAATTGTTGCGATTGACCCACCTGGACGGGTTCGGCGCGCAATATCCCAACGAGCTGTCAGGCGGCATGCAGCAGCGCGCCGGAATCGCCCGCAGCCTGCTGCTGGATCCGGCCTTCCTGATGATGGACGAGCCGTTCGGCGCGCTGGACGCGATGACGCGCGAGCAGATGAACCTCGATCTGCTGGACATCTGGAGCGCCTCGCGCAAGACGATCATGCTGATTACACATTCGATCGCGGAGTCGGTTTTCCTGTCGGATCGTGTGGTGGTGATGTCGCCGCGGCCCGGCCGGATCGCCGACATCCTCGACATCGACCTGCCGCGTCCCCGCTCGCTCGACCTGCAGGCCACGCCGGAGTTCGGCGCCTACGCGCGCCGCATCCGCGAACGGCTCGATCTGCGCGGCTCCTGAGAAAGGAGAGAGGACCATGTCCGAACTGGTGGGAGAGTTCGCAACGCCGGCCAAGAGCGCGCGGACGGGCCGCAACCTTTGGCAGGCGCTGCAGCTGCCTTTGTCTGCCGTCGCGCTGCTTGCGTTGTGGCAGGCGGCGGTGACGGTGTTCGACGTGCCGGTCTTCATCGTCCCGCCGCCGTCCTCCGTCGCGATGTCGTTGTTCGAGATGTTCCGGGGCGACCTGCTGTTGCCCAACGCGGGCGTGACGTTGCTGGAATCGCTGGCGGGCTTCGGCCTCGCCGTTGTCGCCGGGCTGGTCTTCGCGGTGATGATCGTGGAGTCGCCGACCTGCGAACGGGTGATGTATCCCTACTTCGCGGGGCTGCAGTCGATGCCGAAGGTCGCGATCGCGCCGCTGATCGTGATCTGGTTCGGCTACGGGCTGAGCTCGAAGATCGTGCTCGCGGCGCTGCTGGCGTTCTTTCCGATGCTCATCAACTGCGTCCAGGGCCTGAAGGCGGCGGATCCCGGGCGGCTGAAGCTGATGCGCGCGCTGGACGCGCCGCCCTTGCAGGTGCTGTGGCATGTCCGCATCCCCTATGCGATGCCGTTCTTTCTGGCAGGGCTGGAGCTGGCGGGGATCTATTCGCTGCTGGGCGCGATCGTCGGCGAGTTCGTCGGATCCAAGGCCGGCCTCGGCTATTGGATGATGGCGATGAACATGAACGTGGACACGTCCGGCTCCTTCGCGCTGCTCGTGCTGTTGGCGGTGTACGGAATCGTTCTGCACCGGTTCGTGGCCTGGATCCGGCGCCGGACGCTGTTTTGGGCACAGACGGACGCGCGCAGCCGCCCCGAGCGGGTCTGACCCCAACCCATAAGCAGATAGGGAAGAACGATGCTGACACGACGCACATTGCTCCCTGCCGCGGCGGCGGCGGGACTGATCGGCCGGGCGCATGCCGCAGGTCTCCGGGCCGTCACGATCAATTACGGCGTGCCGCAGATCCCCGTTTCCACGGCGCCGATCTTCGCGGTGCCGAAGGAGATGGGATTTTGGGAATCGCAAGGCCTGGACGTCGACATCGAGGGCGCACAGGGCGCCGGGCCGGCCTTGCAGCAGCTTATCGCCGGGCGGGTGCAGATGACGTTCACCGGCCTGCCGGCCGCGATGGAGCTGATCAACAAGGGCGCGCCCATCAAGATCGTCGCAAGCGTCTATGGCCGGAATCTGTTCTATCCCGTCGTGCTAGCCGACTCGCCGATCACCGACATCGCCGGATTGAAGGGAAAGACCATCGGCGTGACGGGGATCGCCTCGACCAACGCGCTGTGGATCAGGGCGATCATGGGCAGCTACGGCATTGCCTCGGACGATATCCACCTCGTCGCCACCGGCGACGGCGCCAGTGCGGCGGCGGCGCTGGTGAAGCATCAGGTGGACGCGCTGCAACTGGTCGAGGCTGACTATGACCGGTTCGAGACGCTCGGGATCAAGCTGAAGCGGCTCAACGCCGCGCCTATCCTGCAGAAGCTCTCGTTCGTGCAGGGCCTGATCGTGGCCCAGCGGACCATCGACCGCGATCCGGACCTTGTGGAGAAGCTGCTGCGCGGCATCGTGGAAGCCAGCGTCTACTGTCAGGCGCATCCAGAGGACGCGGTACGGCTGCAATGGAAGCTGTATCCGGAGAGCAAGCCGCCATATGACGCGGCGAAAGCCATGGCCGGCGACGTCGCCGTGCTGAACCACCAGATCTCAAGCTACACGCTGGCGACCATGGGCGAATTCGGCGCCGTCACGCCGGGCGCGGTGGCGCTTGCGCGCGATACCTTGGCGCAACTCGGCCAGCTCTCGCAGAAGCTGCCGGCCGATCGCTACTTCACCGACCAGTTCCTGAAGACCGCGAACGACGTGGACAAGACGAAGATCGCCGCCATGCCGCCCCGGCTCTGACCAGCACGACAAAAGGAGTTCCCGCCCATGGGCATGCGCCTCTGGCACCAGAGCATGACGGTCCTAAGTGATCTTCCCGGCTACGAGACGGCGATGCGCGAGCGCATCGACAGCGTGGTGCGGGACGGGACGGAGGTGGTGCTGCACGGTTTCATTCCGGGATCGTTCCCGGCCAACTACCCCGGCCCCGACATCGCCTTCGACTACCTTTATTGGCTGCATTCGAATCAGTGGGTCGCGGCGGCGCTGCAGGCGGAGAAGCAGGGTTACGACGCGATGGTGCTCGGCAGCATGCCCAGCCCGATGATCCGCGAGATGCGGACGCTGGTAGACATCCCTATCGTCGGCTACGGCGACGCGGTGTTCCGGCTGGCCGGCATGTACGGCCGCCGGTTCGGCTTGCTGTTCTTCAACGTCGAACGTGCGGAGTTCTGGCCGCAGCGCATCCGCGAGTGGGGCCTCGCGGAGTCCTTCGCGGGCATCCGGCCCGCCGGCGTCACGTTCAACGAAGTCGTCGGGGGGCACGGAGATCCATCGAAGCGCGACGAGGTGGTTCAGCGCGTCATCGCTTCGGGTGAGGCGCTCGCGAGGGAACATGGCGCCGATGTGATCATTCCCGGCGAGATGCCGCTGAACCTGCTGCTTGCCCGGGCGGGCGTGAGCCAGATCGGTGGCGCGACGGTCATGGACGGTCTGAGCGCGGTGTTCAAGATGGCGGAACTGGCCGTCGACCTGCGACGGACCAGCGGCATGATGCAGAGCCGGCGCGGCTTCTTCCACGCCGCACCTGACCGGGACCGCGTGGCCAAGGCGCTTGAATTCTATGGCTTGGACCATCTGGAGAAGAAATTTGCCGAGATGTGAGCGGGTCGCCATCCGCGGCATCGCGGAGCTGCCGCAGGGCAAGGGCAGCTGGCCGAGCACGATGGCGCTGCACGAGGCGTTGGTGCTGGAGGCTCTGGCCGACGCGAAACTCGGGCTGGCTGACGTGGACGTGCTGCTGACGGTCGAGCCGCGGTCGGACCCCTATCTGATCCACGCCGCAGCCCTGGGCGAACGGCTGGGAATTGCACCGGAGACCTGCATCTCGTTCGAGGCGGGGGGCGGCGCGCCCGTGCTGATGATGCAGGCCGCGCAGGAGATGCTGCAGGCCGGGCGCGGCCGGACCGCGGTGGTGGTCGCGGCCGATCTGCCTCTCACCGGCGTCACCCGCGACCGCTACGTGTCGCAACTGGCGCAGGTCGGCCCGGTGCATCCGGAGTTCGAGGTGCCGTACGCGCCCAGCGTGCCGTCCATGTTCGCGCTGGTGGCCTCGCGTTACCTCCATCTCCATGGCGGCCGGCCCGACATGTTCTGGCCCGTCGCGCGGCATTGCCGCGAGATGGCGGCGCGGCATCCCAACGCGCACATGCGTGCGCCGCTCACGCACGAAGCCTACACGGCCTCGCGATCGATCGCCGACCCGCTCCGTCTGCTGGATTGTGCCCCGGTATCCGACGGCGGCGGAGCGCTCGTGCTGACCGCGGCAGATGCCGCCGGAAATCCTTGGCCCGACATCGTGCTGGCGGGAGTGGGGTCGGCCGGTTCTCAGCTGCATCTGTCCAAGGCGGCGTCGCTGGACCGGTTCGATGCGGGGCAGGCGCTGGATCGGGCGCTGGCCCGCGCCGGCGTCGCGCGGTCGGACATCGACGTGGCCTTGATCTACGACTGCTTCACCGTCGCACTGGCCATGAACATGGAAGACATGGGCCTGGCGCCACGCGGCGAGGCGGCAGCCCTATTCGAATCCGGCCGTTTTGGCTTGTCGGGCGGGTTGCCGGTCAACACCCATGGCGGCCTGTTGTCGCACGGGCATCCGGCCCGCGCAGGCGGCATGGGCAACGTCATCGAGGCCATCGTCCAACTGCGTCAGGCCGGCGGGGAGCGGCAGGTCTCGGATTGCGGCCATGCCCTCGTGCATGGAATGGGCGGAGTGTTTGCCAACCACGCCGTCGCCATCCTCGCTCGGAGGGATGCCTGATGAACTACGCCGCACCGTCATTCTCGGCTGAAACGGCTCCGTTCTGGAAGGCCGCAGCGGCCGGCGAACTGCGCCTGCCGTACTGCGCGGGATGCGACAGCTGGAACTGGCCCGGCACGCCGACATGCATGGCCTGCCGGACGCCACCGGACTGGCGCCGCGTCTCGGGCCGCGGCACCATCTACGCCATGTCGGTGATTCGCCGCGCCCCGCACCCTTCCGTCGAGGCGGCAGTGCCGTACGTCGTGGCGCTGGTCGAACTGGCCGAGGGCGTGCGCCTGCTCACCAACGTGACCGGCTGTGACCCCGGGGCGCTGCGGCCAGGGCTGGCGGTGCAGGTCGAGTTCTTGGCGGCGAGCGATTCCGAGTTTCGCATGCCGGTGTTCTCGCCGGCCGACGGGCCGCGCATCTGAGCGGGACGGCATACTGTCAAAAGCGGCCGTGTGGAACGTGGAAGCTCTGCGGGCTCTGTTGGATGTCGTGTCACGCAAATCCTGGAGCAATGGCCGCCCGATCTCAACAATGTCGAGTGAGTGGAGATACTGAAAACCAAGAGTAAGCACGCGGCGTCCAAGCTGGAAATCGCTCGCCTCCGGGACGCGTGCCAGGTAGCCGGATCGTTCCATGAACCGATCGAAGGCCGTACCGCGCGGAATGTCGAGCTCGCGCGTGACCTCCGGAACCGTGAGCGGCCGTGGGCCGCCGCGCGCGGCTGGCCAGCTCCGCCAACTTCACAGCGCCCTGCCAAGCGCTCCCCCTGGCGGCCCTTGACGAGCAGCGGCGAGGTCGTGTTAGCTGGCGGCTAATAGGATTTAGCATCGTATGATTACGAGGGATCGAAGCTTGGGCTCTTGCGCGCGACGTTCAGCGGCCACCAGCCGCGATGTCGCGAGGGCCGCAGGCGTATCCCAGCCGACGGTTTCGCTCGTGCTCGGCGGCCGCGGGGACCAACTGCGCGTCGCGGCCGAAACCCAGCGCCGCGTCATCTCGGCGGCCGCAGCGCTGGGGTATGTGCCTAATCACGCGGCGCGTACGCTGCGACGCCGAAGTTCCGGCATGATCAATATGATCATCCCCGCCCTGTCCAATCCCTTCTTCGTCGAGGCCGCGGGGGCGATCCAGGATGCGGCCGCGACGCGGGGCTTCGCGGTCAGCCTGGCGATTGCCCGCGACGCGGCCGAAGAGAAGGCGGCAATCGGTCGCGTGCTGGCGGGAAGTGCGGATGCGGTCGTGCTGGCGGCGCATCATCCAGGCAACCGACCGGCACTCGGCGAGCTGGTCCGACGCGCCATTCCTTGCGTCATGCTGCAGCAAATGGGCCCGGAACCGCCGGTTCCGAGCATCTCGATCGATCTCGAGGCTGGCGGCCGCCTCGCCACGAACCATCTGATCGGGCTCGGGCATCGCCGTATCGCCTTTGTCACGCAGCGCGGAGCACGCGACGGCCGATACGCGGGGTATCGCCGTGCCCTTCATGAAGCCGGGCTGCCCGACGATGACCGGCTGATCGTGGAAACCGACAACGCGCTGGCCGGCGGCTCGGCCGCGGCGCTTGCGCTGTTGCAAGAGCATGATCGCCGCCCGACCGCGATCTTCACCTATAATGACCAGCTCGCATTCGGCGTGCTGCATGGCGCGATGCAGGCCGAACGGCGCGTGCCCGATGACCTTGCCGTCGTCGGCTTCGACAATACGGCCGCCGCCGGGTTCAGCGCGCCGGAACTGACCACCGTGTCGCACCAGCGGAACCGCTTCACCATCGCGCTGCTCTTCGCGCTGCTGGACGGCGAGCCGATCACGGCGATGAACCAGACGGTACCCGTCACGCTCGTCGTGCGGCAATCCTGTGGCGCAGGGAAGACGCGACACTCATGAGCTGATGACCACCGCATGTCCGACAAGAAGGCATGCGCAGAAAGGGAGAGAAAATGGCCAGGAAAGAATGGGCTCCGATTCACCGGAGAATGGAGGCTGGACGGCGGCATGTGCTGAAGCTCGGCCTGGCCGCGGGATTGGCGCCAGCCGTGCCGCGTGGCGCGCGCGCGCAGGAGAAGACGGCGCTGACGCTCGCGATCTGGGGCGACAAGACATCGGAGATGGCGCATCGCAATGTCATCGCGCGCTACGAGCAGCTGCATCCGGATGTCGCGATCAAGCTGGAAGTGACGCCGTTCGGCCAGTTCTACCAGCAGATCGACACGCGCCTCGCCGGGCGGCAGGCGCCGGACATGTTCCGCATGCAGTATCAGCAGGTCGGGCGTTATGCCAATGGCCGCACCGTCGTCGATCTCGCGCAATTCTTGCCGCCCGGTTACGGTTCGGCCTTCGTTCCCGCGATCTGGCACGCGGTGAGCAGCAACGGCAAGGTTTTCGCCATGCCGTATCACACCGATACGATCGCGCTGTTCTACAATACCGCGCTGTTCGACAAGCTGAAGATCACGCCGCCGACGAGCCTCGACAAGAGCTGGAGCTGGGCCGAATACACGGATGTGGCGCGCAGGATCAAGAAGGATGGCGGCCTGCCCTACGCCACCGCGATGATATGGCAGGATTCGAACGCGTATCGCTGGCTGCCCTTCCTCTACCAGCATGGCGGGACGGTGTTCGGCGCGGACTTCAAGACGCCTGAGATCGGCAGCAAGCTCGGCATCGAGACGATCGCGTGGACACAATCCTTCTTCAAGGAGGGACTGTCGCCAGCCTCGACGTCGGTGAAGAGCCACGAGCAGCCGCAGAACCTGTTCGCGAACGGCACGCTCGGCATGTATCTCGGCGGCGACTGGCATCTTTCCTTCCTGCGTGACAATGCGCAGGTACCCTGGAACGTCACCTTCATGCCCCGCGACGTCGCCATGGCGTCGGACATGGGCGGAAACGCGATCGCCATATCGCGCGACTGCAAGGCGCCGGAACGCGCGGCCGATTTCCTGCAGTTCCTCGCGAGCGAGCAATCCATGCGCGAGTTCGCGAAGGACGGTGCCTTGCTGCCTGTGCGCACCGCACTGACGCATGAGACGCTGCCTTACGCGTACCGTCCGGATGCGATGCGCATCTTCGTCGAGCAGGCGACGACGATTCCCGAGAACCTTGCCCAGACGGTCGGGATGCCGGTCTGGTCGCGCATCAATCAGCGAATGGCGGATCAGCTCGACCTCGCCTTCACCTCCGGACAGGAGCCGGAGACGACGGCGAAGAACATCGATGCCGCCATTCGCACCATCATGAGCGCCTGAGTCATGAACGTCTGGCCACGGAGCACGAGCCCCGTCGCCCTGCGGCTTCCCGCCCAGACGCGGATTCCGGCCGCTTCCCGCCCGCGCCGGCCCCGCCGCCTCCCGCAGGGATTGGCCCCCTACGCCTTCATCGCGCCGAACGTTATCCTGTTCGGCATCTTCATGCTCTTCCCGCTCGGTTATGCCGGCTTCATCAGCCTGCACGATTGGGATCTGGTAGGCGGCGCAAGCTTCATTGGCGTGGCCAACTATACCCGGCTCATCGGCGACCCGCTCTTCTGGTTGGCGCTTGGCCATACTTTTCTCTACGCTTGCGGATCGGTGCCGACGAGCATAGCGCTCGGACTGCTCGTCGCGATCGGGCTCAACCGGCGCGTGCCGGGCCGCACGGTCATGCGGAGCATCTATTTCGCGCCCGTTGTCGTGTCGGGCGTCGCCACCGGCGTGATCGCGTCCTGGCTGTTCAACGACAATTACGGCGTCATCAACGCGATCCTCGAGGCACTGCATCTACCGCGCGTCAACTGGCTTTCCTCGCCTTACTGGGCGATGCCGTCCCTCATTCTCTCCACGCTCTGGCTGCGCATCGGCTTCTGCATGATCGTCTATCTTGCGGCGCTTCAGTCGATTCCGCGCACCTATTACGAGGCGGCCGTGATCGACGGCGCCAGCGCGTTGCAGCAATTCCGTCGTATCACCTGGCCGCTCCTGCAGCCCGCCACCTTCCTTCTGCTTATCATCAACGTAATCTATTCCTTCCACGTCTTCGACCTGGTCTATGTCATGACCGGCGGCGGCCCAGGCTTCTCCACCACCGTCCTTGTCCAGTATATCTTCAACTCGGCCTTCAATTCGTCCGAGATGGGGTATGCGAGCGCCATGGGGATCGCGCTCTACATGCTCATCCTCGTGTTCACGGTCATCCAGTGGCGGCTCGGGCGGCGCGCCGAAGTGGCGATGGGAGGCGGCTGATGCGCATGCACCGCGTTCCGCTCGTCTCCTGGCTGCTGCTGGC
Source organism: Acetobacteraceae bacterium (assembly GCA_965276665.1). Lineage (GTDB taxonomy): Bacteria > Pseudomonadota > Alphaproteobacteria > Acetobacterales > Acetobacteraceae > CAWGJC01. The sequence continues at coordinate 3,617,797 of OZ255620.1, read as the reverse complement.
GCTCGGCTCGGCGATCATGGCGGGGCCGCTCTACTGGATGCTGGCGACCGCCGTGCGGCCGCGCCGCGAGGTGTTCTCGGCGCATCCGAGCGCCTGGCCGGAGCATGTGGCGTGGAGCAATATCGGCGCCGTCTTCACGCAATACCCGACCCTGCGCTGGCTCGAGAACACGGCGACGATCGCCGTCATCGCCGTGGCGATCACGGTGACGATCAATCTCGCCTGCGGCTACGCCTTCGCGAAATTCCGCTTCCCCGGACGCGACGTGCTGTTCTTCCTGATCCTGAGCGCGCTGATGATCCCGATCCAGGTGATCCTCGTGCCGGAATTCCTCGTCGTGAGCTCGTTCGGCCTGCTCAACACCGATTGGGGCGTCATCCTGCCGCGCTGCGCCGAGGCGTTCGGCATCTTCATGACTCGCCAGTTCATGCTGAGCCTGCCGGACGAGCTCATCGAGGCGGCGCGGCTCGACGGCGCAGGCGAGCTGCAGGTCTTCCTCCGCATCGTGCTGCCGCTCTGCCGGCCCCTCGTTGCGGTGCTTGTCGTGTTCACCTTCATGTGGCGCTGGAATGATTTCTCCTGGCCGCTGGTGGTGCTCACCGACCAGTCGCACTTCACCATCCAGCAGGGGCTCAACCTGCTGGAGGGCGATCCAAACCCCAACTGGCCGCATATCATGTCGCTCGCCCTCGTCTCTCTCATCCCCATGTTCGCCCTGTTCGTGGCCTGCCAGCGCTTCATCGTGCAGGGCGTGGCCAACACGGGGCTCAAATAGCCACCCGCTTCGAGGAGAATCTCTGATGACCAAGATTGCCATGATCGGCGCCGGCAGCGTCGTCTTCGTCAAAAACCTGCTCACCGACATTCTCGAATTTCCCGAGCTCCGCGATTGCACGATCGCGCTGCATGATATCGATATGGAGCGGCTCGAGACCGCCGGCATGATGGCGCGCTGGACGGCCAAGCAGTTCAACGCGAATGCACGGGTGGAGGAGTACGCCGACCGGCGTGCCTGTCTCGACGGCGCGGATTTCGTCATCAACATGGTGCTGATCGGCGGCCCGGAAGCCATCGTGCCGGAGTTCGACATCCCGGAGAAATACGGCCTCAAGCAGACGATCGCCGATACGGTCGGCATCGGCGGCATCTTCCGCGGGCTGCGCACGATTCCCTTCATGCTCGAGATGGTGCAGGACATGCGCGAGCTGTGCCCGGACGCTGTGCTGCTCAACTACACCAACCCGATGAGCATCCTGACCTGGGCGGTGTACAAGGCTTTCCCCGCGCAGCAGGTGGTCGGGCTTTGCCACAACGTGCAGTACACGGCGCGCGACCTCGCCTCCTATCTCGGCGTCGCACCAGACCGGCTCAGCTATGATTGCGCCGGCATCAATCACATGACCTGGTTCCTGCGCCTCGAGATAGACGGCGAGGATGCCTATCCGCGGCTGCGCCGGGCGATGAACGATCCGGCGATTTTCGCGAAGGACAAGGTGCGCTTCGAGATGATGCGCCAGCTCGGCTGGTTCGTGAGCGAGTCTAGCCGCCACTGCGCCGAATACGTGCCGTATTTCCTCAAGGATGACGAGGAGATCCGCAAATACGACATTCCCGTCGGCGATCTGAAGAACCGCACCTCCCAGAAGATCGCGAGATACCGCGAGAGCCGCCGGATGCTGCTGGCCGGCGAGCCGCTCCTGCTCGAGCGCAGCGTCGAATACGGCTCGAACATCATCCATGCCATGGTGACGAACAGGCCGCAGCTGATCTACGGCAATGTCAGGAACACGAAGCTCATCGAGAACCTGCCTGAGGGATGCTGCGTGGAAGTGCCGGTCATCGTCGACCGCAACGGCTTCCGTCCCTGCCATGTGGGCGATCTCCCGCCCGAGCTCGCGGCGCATTGCGCGCCGCACGTCTTCGTGCAGGATCTCGTGGTCAGGGCCGTGCTGGAAGGCGACCGCGAGCGCGTCTATCGCGCCGCCGTGCTCGACCGCCACGCCGCCGCGGTGCTCACCTTCCCGCAGATCCACGCGATGGTGGACGAGCTCATCGAAACGCAGGCCGCCGCGCTGCCGCCGGCAATCGTCCAACCGCTGACGCAGCGCGCCGCGGAGTGAGGGCCGGGGCGCGCATCATCCGCTGTCCTCAGGACGCGTAGTGTGGAAACGGAGAGCGTTTGCTCTCCGCCTCCAGCAGGCGGATCAGCGCCGGCCACTCCAGGATGCCGTAGGGCCGGCGCACCCCAGGCTGATAGAGCCTGGCCGTCTTCTCGAGCAGCTCCGCGGAGGGCAGTTCGAGCTCGGTTCGTGCGGCCATGGCGTCCACCTGAGCGCGGCAGGACATCTCCAGTTGATAGAGCGTGTTGAACGCCTGCTGCAGCGTGGCGCCGCAGGTGAGCAAGCCGTGAGAGCGCAGGATCATCGCGTCGTGCGGACCCAGGTCACGCACCAGCCGTTCGCGTTCGCCGAGATCGACGGCCGGCCCTTCGTAGTCGTGATAACCGATATGGCCCACGAAGCGGATCGCCGTTTGATTGAGCGGCAACAGGCCACACTTCATCCCGGCGACGGCCATGCCGGCGCGGGTATGGGTGTGGATGACCGCCGCCACGTCCGGTCGCACCCGGTGGATCGCGCCGTGGATCACGTAGCCGGACTTGTTGATGCCGTAGGCGGTGTCGGGCTTGCTGATGATGTTGCCATCGACATCGATCTTCACCAGGCTTGACGCGGTGATCTCCTTGTAAAGCAGCCCATAGAGATTGATCAGCAGAAGTTCCGTTCCCGGAATGCGCAGCGTGATGTGGTTATAGATCAAGTCCGTCATGCCATAGTAATCGACGAGCCGGTAAGCCGCTGCCAGGTCGATGCGGGCCTGCCATTCCTCCGCGCTCACCTCGTCGCGCAGGCATGGGAACTCGGCATGATAGCTGGGCGCATTCACCTCGTTCATGAACTCCTCCCCGGGGCTGGGCCCATCCCGTCTGGGATGAGAAAACGTGGGCAGTAAGGGAACGGCACCGCAACCGGCTCGCCCACGGCGATCGGTCGACCGGAGTCCGGCTCGATCTGGTACACGATGGCATTGTTGCTGTCGTGATTGGTGAGCAGGAGCCACCTGCCGTCCGGCGAGAATTCGAAATTGCGTGGCTTGGCCCCGCGCGTCGGAGCCTGATCGAACAGGGTGAGGCGGCCGGACGCCGGATCGATGCGGAAGGACGCGACCGTGTCGACCCCGCGGTTGCTCACGTACACCGTCCGGCCGTCCGGATGCACGCGGATCTCCGCCGTCGTGCTCACCCCGGTGAAATCCGGCGGCAGAGTGGAGACGCGCTCGATCGGCGTGAGCCGCCCGGCACCCGCGTCCCACGCGAACACATGCACGCTGTTGCCCATTTCACAAACCAGGTAGAGCCAACGTCCGTTCGGGTGGAACGACATGTGGCGCGGTCCGTCGCCTGGCGTCACGGAGATGAACGGCGGATCGTTCGGCATGACGGTCCCCGTTCGATTGTCGTAGCGGTAGACCATCAGCTTGTCGGTGCCGAGATCGGCCACCAGGATGAAACGGCCGGACGGATCTTCCATGATGGAATGCGCGAAGGCGTGGGGCTGGCGCACCGGATGCACGCTCGATCCCTCGTGCTGCTGCAGGGCGGTTCGCGCGCCGAGCGAGCCGTCCGGCTGCACGGCATAGATCACGAAATTCCCGCTCTTGTAATTGGCGACCAGCACATGCGAGCCGGGACGATCGAGCGAGATGTAGCTCGGGTCCATTCCCTCTGCCGAGACCGCATTGATCGGTCGGAGTTCGCCGGTGCCCGGGTCGAGCGCGTAGGCGCTGATCCCACCATTGGGCCGACCGTGAAACGTATCACCGGAATTGCAGGTGTATAGGTAGCGTTGGTCTGGCGAGATCACGAAATAGGCCGGGCGCGGCGCCTCGACCAGGAATTTCGGTCCGCCCAGTCTTCCCGTGCGGAGATCGAACGGTGCCACGGAGAAGCCGATGCCCGGCCCTTCCGCGCGGGTGCCGAACAGGACAAGGCATGATCGCGTATCCGTTCCGTCCTGATCCTGCACAGCGATCCTCCTAAGGTCGGGAGCGGCAACCGAAACGATGGTCCGCGGCCCGCCCCGTGCGCCGCGCCAGATCTCTGCTGTGCTCAGCGCGTCATGCCGGCATGATGGTTTTGATGCTTGCGGCGATATTGGCGGCCGTCACCGCGGGAGTCTGCCCGGAGGTGAAGGCGAGGTCGAGCTGGTCGGCCATACGCTGGTTGATCCGGCTGAACTCGGGCAGGACCACGGTGTCGGCCAGCGCCGGCGGAACGGTGCTCGCCTGCTGCAGGAAGACACGCCGCACTTCCGGGCGGAAACTGTAAGGCAGGGGATTATCGATGAAGCGGGAGCGCACCGGCAGGAACTGGCCATCGAGAACGAAGTCGCGCTGCGCATCCTCGCTGCTCAGGAAACGCAAGAAGTCGATTGCTGCCTCCGGCTGACGCGTGGTGCGCCGGACGGCCGTGCAGGAACCGCCAAGATCGGAGGCGAGACTCTGATCGCGGGGCATGAAGGTGGCGCCCCATTCGAAACCGGCTGCGTTGCTACCGAGGAACGGCATCTGCCAGTCGCCGCCGATGAAGAAGCCGAGCGCGCCGCTCGCAAACAGTATCGAGGGCTGATCGTGGCTCTTCACCGATGTGCTCGGCGGTACAAGCCCATCTTTGAACCAGTTCTGCGTCCAGGCGATCGTCTCCACGCCCGCCGTGTTGGCGATTTCCGGGCTGCGAAGATCGGCTCCGAGCAGGCGCCCTCCGTGCTGGAACAGGAAGGGGAGCCAGCGATAAGCCTGCGAGTCCTGCCATAGCATCGCGAATGCGTGCTGAACCCGGCCGCTGCCCGCGACGGCGCGCGCGACGCGCATGAAATCCGGCCACGACCAGCTCTCGGCGAGTGTCGCCGGCACGGTGATCCCGAGTGCGCGGAACAGATCGGCGTTGTAGAACACGCCGAGCGTATCCGTGTTCTGCGGCACCGCAAAGGCTTTCCCCTCGTGATTGACGGCGCGCCAGAACGGGGCAGCGAAGGCGGCGCCGAACGCCGCATCGAAATGCGGCGAGAGGTCCATCACAAACCGGCTGCGGGCGTAGCGGCCGACGACCTGATATTCGAGCCGGAAAAGATCCGGCGCCTGATCGCCGGCGAGCCGGATATCCAGGGCCTGGTAGTATTGCCCGAACGGCGTCACCTCGAGCTCGACCCCGATGTCGGGACGGATCGTCCGGTATTTCGCGATAAGGTTGCGATAGGCGTTGACGGACCCTTGATCGCCCCAGACGCCGAGTGAAAGAGTTGTCGTGGCCTGTGCCCGTGCGCCCCGTGCCGGCAAGAGGCTCGGCAGCGCCAACCCGCCCACGAGGAATCCGCGCCGTCGTAGGCGATCCGGTGCGGCTGCGGATCCGGCTTGCTGCTGGTCCATGCGGCTTCGCTTCCTGCCTGTTCCACCGTCAATTGGGTGCATTCTTACGAAATTTTGTGCAGGCAAACCACTCCGACGCGTTGCGTGCTGCTCCAGTAGATCCCCAAATCAGTGGGAGACACCAACCGTCGGATCGAGAGCGTCACGGCGCGATGCAACATGCGCGCGTGACGAATGTCCGCTTCCACGCCAATCCTGGCAGCGGCGCAGCTCCAGGATAGGCACTGTCAAGTTGGCGGAGCTGTAGCTCTGCGCAGCCGCTCGGGCCGCGCCTCCATCGTGCCCTGAGTGTCCCATGCCTTGCCCCTGCCCTGGCCACGATTGGTCAGAGCAGGGGCAAGGATCTCGCGGTCGCGACTGTGAAGGCTGGACGGAAGCAGCCCATCCGCTTTGGGCACACGGTTCGGTAAGCCGACGCTGGCTTCCACAAGCGCTTTGGCGGCTATCGACCGAAACTTGCCGGTCCGCTTGGAGTCTTCGGCTCGAAGAAACGGACATCCGTCGTGTCGCTCCGGCACAACCCAGACGTAATGACCGGCCGATTGTAAAGATGATGAGCCAGAGCGACGGTGATTTCGGCAGGTTTCCTTCGCGCTAGGCACAGCCCGCAGCTCCATGACTGATGTCCGGCACGCGCGAGTGGGCCACTTTCTTCACCCTCTCCTGCGCGAACGCAGTGCGGTCTGTTCGCTAATGCCTTCTCAGCAGGCCGGGTGCGGACGGGCGGCAGGGGCAGGCGGTTATCGGCTGGAGGGTGCATGGTCGCGCTGGCGTTGCCGTTGCAACACTTCCCGATCGCTCAGCCGGGCATCGTAGATCGACCGCGGCTCCATCGTGCGAGCCACGAGCGTAGCGATGGCGACGGTCAGCAACATTGGCACGACGAACGACCGGGCGTGCCCGGTAAGCTCCATCATCAGCACCACTGCCGAGATCGGCCCCTGCGTCGTTGCCGCGACGAATGCGCCAGCACCTAGCACTGCAAACAGGCCCGGCGGAACACCTGGCCAGACATAGGACCATGAATAACCCAGTAGGTCGCCCAGCAACGCGCCGAACGCTAGAGACGGCGTGAAAAGGCCGCCAGGTGCTCCGCTTCCGAGGCACATCAAGCTGGCTGCCGGCTTCAGGAACGCGAGGACGAGCAACAGCAGGAGAGCAACCTTGCCGGTAAATGCCAGCTCGGCCACGTCGCGGCCGTTGCCCAATAGCTGGGGAAACGGGATGGAGACCGCGCCTAGCAGGGTCAATGCAAGCACCGGCGCCGCGATACGCCAGCTGCCTTTCGGCCGGTGATGATCTGCCCAAGCAACGGCACGGACATAGAGCACGGAGATCAGGCCGATGACTGGCCCGGCCAGGATCGCCCAAGCGGCGCTGGAGACCGACCCGGGATAGCTCGGGATCAGGTAGGTCGGCGCATCCGGAAGGAAGGCCCAGGAGACGCCGGTCGCGATCAGCGAGGTGACCAGCGCAGGGAGCACGAGGCGCAGCGCCAATTCGCCCCGCAGCACCTCGAGCGCGAACAGCGCACCCCCGAGCGGCACGCCATAGGCTGCGGCCATGCCGGAGCCTGCCCCGCAGGCCACCAGCAGTCGCCGAGCGTCGTCCGACAGCTTCGTCCGGTCCGCCAGGGCATTGGCAATCACGGCACCTGTCTGCTTGGGCGCCCCCTCGCGGCCGAGGGAGCTGCCCATGCCGACCAGAAGTATCGACAGGACGGCGCTGGCGAGGGTCTTGCCGGCGGGCAGCCGGCCAGCGTGGAACCAGATCGCCGCTGTGATGTCGATGCTGTTGGCGCTCGACAGTCGCTTCAGCAGCAACTGCCCGGCGCCCGTCAGCAGCCCGGCGGTGAGCAACACGGCGACATGCCACCAGGGCGCGGCCCTGGATGCCGCCTCCAGCAGGTCGATGCCAGCGCCCGACCATACGGTGTGCTGCACCAGCTCGAGCAACCCGGTGAGTGCGGCGGCTCCAAGCCCCGTGCCGATGCCGGTAAGCACAACCGCCAGCCAGAACCCGGCCGCGTCGCGGCGAGCCAGGAGAGGCGCGATCAATGCTCAGAAGCCGGTCAGCTGGCCAACACGACCACCCGATGCCAGGATGCGCTCAGGTAGCCTTTGAAGTTCCAAGTGTCTTCCGGCAGGGCGGGCTGGGTCTGGCCGGCGGAGTCCCAGGCGCGCACCACTAATTCGTGCTCGCCCTTGGCGAGATCGACCACGGCACTCCAGAAGGTCCAGCTCCAAGGGGCCGCGTCGTCGTGTTCCAGTTCGGCCTGCGTCCAGGTGCGGCCACCGTTGATCGAGACGTCCACCCGCGTGATGGCGCGCGCGGTCGCGATGGCGTAGCCGCGGAGCGTGGTGGATCCGGTCTTGAGTTCGGCGCGCGGCGCAGGGTCGCAGATCGCCGAATTGAGCGGCATGTCGTTGATCGTGATGCCCTTGTCCCAGTCGACCGTTTCCTCGCTCACCTCCGGGGGCACCAGCTTATAGTCGCGCGCCTGCATGTGGTTGTCGGATGGCTTGTCTTGCACCGTTATCCTGGTCAGCCACTTCGGGCTGCGAACGCCGGCGTAGCCGGGCACAACGGCGCGGAGCGGGAAACCATGCTCGGGGGCGAGTGGCTCGCCATTCATGGCGTAGGCCAGCAGGACCTCATCCGACATCGCCTTGGGCATGGGAATAGACGCGCCATAAGTGAAGCGGCCTTCCTTCGGCATCACCACTTCGTCGCAGGCATCGAAGGCGACGTGCAGCGTGGCGTTCGTCTCCGCTCCTGCGGCACGCAGCACATCGGCCAGCGCGACGCCTGTCCACTCTGCATTGCCGATGGCCCCGGGTGCCCATGGATCGCCCGAGGTCAGCTTAACCGGCTGCATGTCGGCGCGCCGGTTGCCCGCGCATTGCATCACCGCGGTGACGGTTTTTTGCGGAAAGCGCTGGCGCAGCACCGCGACCGAAAGGGAGAGCGGTGTAGTAACCCGGCCTTCCACGCGTAGGCTGTGCCTGACTTCGTCCAATTTCGGGATGTTGCCGTGACTGCGGACATAGAAATCCGCCTGCGCCGTCTTGGCCGAGGCGCGTAGCCGGTCCAATCGCGGCTCGGCGTTGTATGGCTTGTTCGAATGAACGATCAGGTCCGGCTTCGGGTGGAAGGGATTGAACATGACTGCGATCCTTGTTCTCAGCGCTCGAGCCGGAAGCGGCCTTGCAACAGTCAGAGTGGCAGCTTGGTTCATTATCCACCAGATATGGCAAGTGCTGGGTCTGGTGTCTCGATCAACTTCACACGCACGATCCTGCACCGCCGCAACATCTCTACCGAGTGGGGGCTCGGGCGGCGCCGCATGCCGGTGTGGTTTTCAGATGATCTGAAACGACCGCTTCCGGGCAGCGGCGGATGAGCTGGCAACGGCTGACCACGGCGCCCAGCGGACGTAGATAGGGCTATTCACCATGTCGGCTTTCGCTGTGACCAGTCTTACCCAGAAGGTGTTATGTACTTTGGGAGGCTTGGTCTTAATAGGGCTGGATGTGCTCCGCTCCGCATCGCAAGCCGTATCCATCTGACATCAGCGACGAGGAATGGTCACTGATTGTGCCTTACCTGACCCTGATGAAAGAGGATGCGCCGCAACGGGAGTATCCGCTGTGAGAGCTGTTCAATGCCCTTCGCTACGTGATCCGATATGGCATCGCGTGGCGCGCCATGCCGAACGACTTTCCGCCTTGGCATGCGGTTCACTAGCAGGCGCATCGCTGGCTGGCGGCGGGGTGCTTCGAGACGCTGGCGCAGGATCTGCGCGCCGTGCTGCGTCTGGCGGCGGGGCGCAAGGAAGCGCCAACCGCTGCGATCATCGATAGCCGAACGCTGCGTTCGACGCCTGAAAGCGGCACCCGCGCCGGCTATGACGGTGCAAGCGCAAGCGAGGATCAAAGGTCCACATGGCGGGTGATACGCTTGGGCACTTGCTGGCTCTGCATGTGACGCCGGCCGATGTCGGCGATCGGCAGGCCGTAGCCCGGCTTGCTGCCGAAATCCAGGACGCCACGGGCGAGACCGTCACTCTAGCCTATCTGGACGCCGGGCCATCGGCCGTCCTTCACGCCCTTACATGTAATGGAAAAAAGCTCGCCGTAATTGGCAGCCGGAGGAATCGGCTGCACCCGGATGCGATGCGGTCTATTTTAATGATTGATCACGTGGCGCTGACATCCGACTTGGCCGAGCAAATTGGTCTTCGGATCGGACGCTACGGCGATCTAGCGACAATTCTGACGTTGGCATCGGGAAGACGGCCGTTCCGCCATGCTGCGCATTGGTTGGCGTGGATGGCGGAACGATTGTTCCTGGGAGTCTACTATTGTTGGTTGCGGGGACAGGATTTGAACCTGTGACCTTCAGGTTATGAGCCTGACGAGCTACCGGGCTGCTCCACCCCGCGTGGGTGAGGGTTTGTGGGTGGGCTGGAAGACCTGGCGGCGACCGACTTTCCCGCGTCTTGAGACGCAGTATCATAGGCGCTGGGGGTTTTCACGGCCGAGTTCGGGATGGGATCGGGTGCGGACGCCCCGCCATGGCCACCAGGTCATCGAGCCCAGGGTTCTCTGTGTGTGAGAAGCCCGCCGCGTGGTTTTGCGGCGCCCCGGATTGGGGTGGGCAGGTTCTGGTGTTGGTGTTGTGTGCTTGGGGTGAGCGAGGGGTGCGTGTGGTGTGTGGATGATTGCTGTGCATGGGGGTGATCTCGAGCCTGTCGGGCGATTAGGACCGGTTAGCTGAGTGCGTTGCCGCACGTATACACCCGGCCTATCGACGTGATGGTCTATCACGGCCCTCGGGGAGACCTGGTTTTGAGGTGGGTTTCCCGCTTAGATGCTTTCAGCGGTTATCCCGTCCGCACATAGCTACCCGGCCGTGCCGCTGGCGCGACAACCGGTGCACCAGAGGTGCGTCCATCCCGGTCCTCTCGTACTAGGGACAGATCCTCTCAAGTCTCCAACACCCACGGCAGATAGGGACCGAACTGTCTCACGACGTTCTAAACCCAGCTCACGTACCACTTTAATCGGCGAACAGCCGAACCCTTGGGACCTGCTCCAGCCCCAGGATGTGATGAGCCGACATCGAGGTGCCAAACCTCCCCGTCGATGTGGACTCTTGGGGGAGATCAGCCTGTTATCCCTAGAGTACCTTTTATCCGTTGAGCGATGGCCCTTCCACGCGGGACCACCGGATCACTATGGCCGACTTTCGTCTCTGCTCGAGCTGTCGCTCTCGCAGTCAGGCGGGCTTATGCCATTGCACTCAGCAGCCGATGTCCGACCGGCCTGAGCCCACCATCGCGCGCCTCCGTTACACTTTGGGAGGCGACCGCCCCAGTCAAACTGCCCACCATGCAGGGTCCCGGACCGGGCTGACCGGTCTCGGTTAGACACCAGAAAAACTCAGGGTGGTATTTCAAGGGTGGCTCCACCAAAGCTAGCGCTCCGGCTTCAAAGCCTCCCACCTATCCTACACAGAATTTTCCTGGTGCCACTGCAAAGCTGCAGTAAAGGTTCATAGGGTCTTTCCGTCTGACCGCGGGTACCCCGCATCTTCACGGGGAATTCAATTTCGCTGAGCCGACGCCGGAGACAGTGGGGAAGTCGTTACGCCATTCGTGCAGGTCGGAACTTACCCGACAAGGAATTTCGCTACCTTAGGACCGTTATAGTTACGGCCGCCGTTTACCGGGGCTTCGGTTCAAGGCTTGCACCTCTCCCCTTAACCTTCCGGCACCGGGCAGGCGTCAGGCCCTATACGTCGTCTCTCGACTTCGCAGAGCCCTGTGTTTTTACTAAACAGTCGCTACCCCCTGCTCTGTGCCACCCGCCTCTGGTTGCCCAGAAACGGGTCCCGCTTATCCCGAAGTTACGCGGGCAATTTGCCTAGTTCCTTCGGCATCGTTCTCTCAAGCGCCTTGGTATGCTCTACCAGTCCACCTGTGTCGGTTTAGGGTACGGTCTATACGCTGGAGCTATTTCCCGGAATGCTCAAAAAGCCGGATCAATCCAGTAAGACCCGACAACATCTCGCATTCGTCACTTCCAGCAGGCCCAGGAATATTCACCTGGTTCCCATCGACTACGGCTCTCGCCCTCGCCTTAGGGGCCGGCTCACCCTGCGCGGATTAACCTTGCGCAGGAACCCTTGGACTTTCGGCGACAGAGTTTCTCACTCTGTTTGTCGCTACTCATGTCAGCATTCGCACTTCCGATACCTCCACGGCTCCTCACGGAATGCCGCTTCGCAGGCTTACGGAACGCTCCGCTACCGCGCATCTCGCGATGCACCCGCAGCTTCGGTACGTGGCTTGAGCCCCGTTACATTTTCGGCGCAGGATTTCTATTAGACCAGTGAGCTATTACGCTTTCTTTAAAGGATGGCTGCTTCTAAGCCAACCTCCTGGTTGTTTTGGAATTCCCACATCCTTTCCCACTTAGCCACGATTTGGGGACCTTAGCTGGCGGTCTGGGCTGTTTCCCTCTCGACGACGGACCTTAGCACCCGCCGTCTGTCTGCCACGCTATACTCCTCGGTATTCGGAGTTTGGTTAGGTTTGGTAAGCCTTTGGGGCCCCCTAGCCCATCCAGTGCTCTACCCCCGAGGGTAAACACATGACGATCTACCTCAATAGATTTCGCGGAGAACCAGCTATTTCCGAGTTTGATTGGCCTTTCACCCCTAGCCACAGCTCATCCCCGACTTTTTCAACAGGCGTGGGTTCGGCCCTCCAGTGGGTGTTACCCCACCTTCAGCCTGGCCATGGCTAGATCACTCGGTTTCGGGTCTTCTGCCCGCGACTGAACGCCCTGTTCAGACTCGCTTTCGCTGCGCCTACGCCTACCGGCTTAAGCTCGCCGCGAACAGAAACTCGCTGACCCATTATACAAAAGGTACGCCGTCACCGCACAAATACTCACGTATCAGGCAGCTCCGACTGCTTGTAGGCATCCGGTTTCAGGTCTCTTTCACTCCCCTCGTCGGGGTGCTTTTCACCTTTCCCTCACGGTACTAGTGCACTATCGGTCACCAGGGAGTATTTAGGCTTGGAGGGTGGTCCCCCCATGTTCAGACAGGATTTCACGTGTCCCGCCCTACTCAAGGATCCACGCAGAACTTCCGCATACGGGGCTATCACCCGCTCCGGCCGGCCTTTCCAGACCGTTCTGCTACTTCTACATGAACCACTGGCCTACTCCGCTTTCGCTCGCCACTACTCGCGGAATCTCGGTTGATGTCTTTTCCTCCGGGTACTGAGATGTTTCAGTTCC
>OZ255620.1:2465000-3600000 GCA_965276665.1 Acetobacteraceae bacterium | reverse complement strand
GCGTCGGCAGCTCGGTGGTGAACGCGCTGTCCTCCTCGATGGAGGTCGAGGTCGCGCGCGACCGCACGCTCTGGAAGCAGAGCTATGCCCGCGGCAAGTCGGTGACCAAGCTGGTCAATGCCGGCGCGGTGCAGAACCGGCGCGGCACGACGATCCGCTTCAAACCCGATCCGGAGATTTTCGGCGCCCTCGCCTTCCAGCCGGCGCGGCTGTACCGGCTGTGCCGCTCGAAGGCATATCTGTTTCGTGGGGTGCAGATCCGCTGGTCCTGTGCGACCGCATTGCTGCGCGGCACGGATGTGCCGGAAGAGGCGGTGCTGCATTTCCCGGGCGGTCTGCGCGACAGCCTTGAGGCCGATATCGGCAGCAGCGCCCGGGCCGTGCCGGAAATCTGGGCCGGCGAGGCGAATTTCCCCGCCAAGGCCGGGCGTGCCGAATGGGCGGTCGCATGGCTCGAATCGGCGGATGGCTTTCTGCACTCCTATTGCAACACCGTGCCCACGCCACAGGGTGGCACGCATGAGGCTGGATTCCGCTCCGCGCTGCTGCGTGGGTTGCGCGCATGGGGCGAGCATCGCGGCAACAAGCGGGCGCTGCAGATCACCGCCGAGGATGTGCTCGGGCCATCCGCCGCCAAGCTCTCCGCCTTCGTCCGCGAGCCACAATTCCAGGGCCAGACCAAGGAGAAGCTCACCAGCGGAGAGGCGAGCAAGCTCGTCGAGAGCGCGCTCCGTGATCGCTTCGACCACTGGCTCGCCGGCCATCCCGGTCAGGCCGACAATCTGCTCGCCTTCGTCGCCGACCGGGCCGAGGAGCGGCTGCGCCGGCGCGAAGCGAAGGACACGCCGCGCAAGACCGCGACGCGGCGGCTGCGGCTGCCCGGCAAGCTCGCCGATTGCTCGAGCGAGAATGCGGCCACGACCGAGATCTTCCTCGTCGAGGGCGATTCCGCCGGTGGCTCGGCCAAGCAGGCTCGCAACCGCGAAACCCAGGCTGTGCTGCCGCTGCGGGGCAAGATCCTGAACGTCGCGAGCGCGTCGGCCGACAAGCTGAGGCAGAATCAGGAGCTGCACGATCTGGTCGAGGCGCTCGGCTGTGGCGCCGGCGACAAGTTCGACATCGCCAGGCTGCGCTATGGCCGCGTGATCATCATGACGGACGCGGATGTGGACGGCGCGCATATCGCATCGCTGCTGATGACGTTCTTCTATCGGGAATTACCGGAGCTGGTGCGCGGCGGCCGCGTGTTCCTGGCGCAGCCGCCACTCTATCGGCTGACGCAAGGCGCGAAATCGGTCTACGCGATGAATGACGCGGATCGCGAGCGCAAGCTGAAGCGCGAGTTCAAGCAAGGCTCCAAAGTGGAGACGAGTCGCTTCAAGGGCCTGGGCGAGATGCCGCCGGCCTCGCTCAAGGAAACCACGATGGATCCGCGCCGCCGCACGCTGCTCAAGGTGGTGGCCGCGCCCGAGGAGCGCCATGCGACCAACGAGATGGTGGACCGGTTGATGGGGCGACGGCCGGAACTGCGCTTTCAGTTTATCCAGGAGCGCGCGCACACGCTCGATGCCGCCCAGGTCGACGTGTGAGCCTGGCTCGCGGCGATGACGGCGCTTTGCGGCGCCGCCTTCGCGCGCAGACCCGTGTCGTCAGACCACTTTCTTCAGGGTCGGGGAGGCCTTGAAGCGCACCGTTTTGCCGGCCTTGACGCGCACGGATTCGCCGGTCCGCGGATTGAGCGCCTTACGCGCCTTGGTCTTACGCACGGTGAACGTGCCGAAACCCGGCAGGGTGAAGCGCTGCGACTTCTTCAGCTCGCGCACGATGGCATCCATCAGATCGCCCGCCGCGCGGTTCGCCGCGACACCGGTGAGATCCGCCGATTCCTGAATGATCTGCGCGATGAACGCCTTCGACATGTAGCCCTCTCTGTTGACAGTCAAGGCGGCGACGCGATTCTCGGCGACGCCGCCGCGCGCTTGTAGGACGGTCGGGCCCGTCACGCCAGCCGCTCTCGCATGAAGGCGAGGCATGGACTATAGAAAAGCCCGCCGGAAAAGCAGGAGCAGGGGGAGACGATGAGCGGAACGGTGCGCCTTTGCCTAGTCGCGGGGTTGATCCTGGGCGGCTCAGGGCTCGCCGCAGCGCAGACTCCGGTGCCGGTTCTCGACGTCGCAACCGACCAGTCCCCGGTCGGGCTCGACCCGCATGTGGCCACGGCCTTCTCGACCCAGCTCATCAACAGCAGCATCTATGAGGGGCTGACGGCGATCGATCCGTCGCTGCATGTCGTCCCTGCCCTTGCCCAATCCTGGACCGTCTCGCCGGACGGGCTCGTCTATCTGTTCACGTTACGGGCGGGCGCCGTCTTCCATGACGGCAAGGCGCTGACGCCGGATGACGTGCTGGCCTCGTTCGCCCGGGTGCGCGACCCGAAGACCGGCTCGCCCTATGCCTCGCGCTTCGTCATGGTGAGCAAGGCGGAGGCCGCCGGCGCCGACCAGATCAGGATCACGCTGGCGCAGCCCACCGCGCCGTTCCTGGCGCAGCTCGCGACGCTCGCGATCGTGCCGGCGGGCGCGGCCGATCTCGCGCGCAAGCCGGACGGCACGGGGCCTTTCCGCTTCCGCGAATGGGTGCCGGACACCGACATCGTGCTCGATCGCAACCCGCATTATTGGCAGGCCGGCCTGCCGAAGCTCGGCGGAATCAAGATCGACTTCGTGCCGGAGGCCGCGACGCGCCAGCTCGGGATCGCGAGCGGCAGCTACCGCATGCTGCCGGCGATCGACGCCGCCACCGCGGCCGCGCTCGACGGCAAGCCCGGCGTGACGGTGCTGCAGACGCAGGATCTCGCCTATAGCCTCGTCGGCATGAACGTGAGCAAGCCGCCCTTCGACAAGCCGGAGGTGCGCGAGGCGCTCAACACCGCGATCGATCGCGCGCAGATCGTGCAGGCGGCGTATTATGGCAAGGGCGCGCTGGCCGGCCCGCTCTCGCCTGCACTGACCGACTGGGCGCTGCCGGTTTCTGACTTCCCCTGTTACCGCGCCGATCCGGCGCGGGCGCGGCAATTGCTGCAGCAGGCGGGCGTGACGGTGCCGCTTGCCGTCACGCTCAATGTGCTGGGCTCGGTGCAGCAGGTGGTGGATGTCGCGCAGGTGGTGCAGGCGCAGGCGGACAAGGCCGGATTCGCGGTGCAGCTCAACGTGCAGGAAGCGGGCCGCTTCATCCAGGATTGGCGTGGCGGCAATTTCCAGGGCTTCGTCTCGCTGAACGGCGGCGGCGTCGATCCCGATGATTATCTCGGCCGCACCTTCCAGACCGGAGGCGCGACCAATGTCTACAAGTACAGCGACCCGGCGTTCGACGCACTGCTCGTCAAGGCGCGCGCCACCGCGGATACAGGCGCCCGCAAGCAATTATACGACCAGGCGCAGCGCATGCTCGCCTGCCGCGGGCCGGTCGCACATCTGGTCTACGGCACGCTGTTCACCGCGATTCGCCGCGACGTGCATGGCTTCGCGATCACGCCGACGCGCTCGCTCTGGTCATTGCGCGAGGCAAGCATCGGGCAATAGCGCCTTCGATGGGCGCGGTCGGGCGGCGGCTGGCGGAGCTCGTCTCCGTCGCCTTCGGCGTCTCCGTGCTGAGCTTCCTGATGATCCGGCTGATCCCCGGCGATGCCGTGCAGATCATGCTCGGCGCCAATGCCGACGTCACGCCGGACCGCGTCGCGGCGCTCCGTCATCGTCTCGGGCTCGATGCTCCGCTGGGCACGCAATATCTACACTGGCTGTGGCGGGCGCTGCACGGCGATCTCGGCACCAGCGTCTGGACCGGGCAGCCGGTGCTGGGCGAGATCCTCGGCCGCGCCGGCGTCACCGTCGAGCTGACGCTGCTCGGCATGCTGGTTGCGGTTGTGCTCGCAGTGCCGGCGGGCTGCGCGATGGCGGCGTTCCGCGCCTCGGCGAGTGATTACACGGTGCGCATCCTGAGCATCATCGGCATCACCGTGCCGTCCTTCTGGCTCGGCACCATGCTGCTCTACGGCGCCTCGGTGCTCGCGCCGTCGCTGCCCACGATCGGCTGGGTGCCGTTCTTCGACGATCCGCTCGGCAATCTCGCGCATATCGCGCTGCCGGTGATCGCGGTGGCGCTGCCGGTGCTCGCCTCGCTCGCGCGCGTGGTGCGCGCGGCGATGCTGGAAGCGCTGGCGCAGGATTACGTGCGGACCGCCCGCGCGAAGGGCATCAGCGAGGCGCGCGTGGTGTTCCGCCACGCGCTCCGCAACGCGTTGATCCCGTTCGCGACATCGAGCGGCATCATGGCGGGATACCTGTTCGGCGGGTCAGTGGTGGTGGAGCAGGTCTTCGCGCTGCCAGGACTCGGCCGGCTGATGATCGGCGCGATCGCCGAGCGCAACTATCCGCTGGTGCAGGCCGCGATCCTGCTGGCCACGCTGGTCTTCGTGCTGGTGAACGCGGCGATCGATCTGCTGGTGGCGGCGATCGACCCGCGCGCGGCGGCGGAGGCATGAGACTGCGCAACCCGCTGCTCGGCATCGGCGGCGCGCTGGTGGTGGCCCAGGCCGTCGCCGCCCTCGCCGCACCCTGGATCGCGCCCATGCCGCCTGATGCGCAGGACATCCTCGCCCGGCTGCAAGGGCCGAGCGGCGCGCATCTTCTCGGCACCGATAATTTCGGCCGCGACCTGCTGTCGCGCATCCTCTGGAGCTACCGCTCGCTGTTCGCGATTTCCGCCGGCGCGGTGGCGGCGGCGCTGGCGGTGGGCGGCACGCTCGGCGTGCTCGCGGCCTGGCGCGCCGGCTGGTTCGACCGGATCGCCATGCGGCTGATGGACGTGCTGTTCGCGTTTCCGATCATCCTGCTCGCGATCGGCATCATCGCGGTGCTGGGTCCGGGGGCGGCGGCGACCGCGATCGCGATCGGCGTCGTCTACGTGCCGATCTTCGCCCGCACGCTGCGCGCGCCGGCGCGCCTGCTCGCCGGCACCGACTATGTCGCGGCGGCGCGCGCGGTCGGCGCCCCCGCGCCGCGCATCCTGCTCCGCCATCTGCTGCCCAACCTCGCGCCGATCATCCTCGTGCAGGCGAGCCTCTCGCTCTCCACCGCGATCCTGGTGGAAGCATCCCTCGCCTTTCTCGGCCTCGGCACCCAGCCGCCGACGCCGAGCCTCGGGCGCATGCTGGCGGAGAGCCGCAGCTTTCTCACGCTCTCGCCCTGGGCCGCGCTATTCTCCGGCCTCGCGATCCTGCTCGCCTCGCTCGGCTTCAACCTGCTCGGCGACGGGCTGCAGGACCGTCTCGACCCGCGGCTGAGGAACCGACCATGAGCGCGCCTGGGAGCCTGCCCGCCACCGAGGCGCAGAGCGAGAGAACCGCCGATCTCGATGCGTGGGACAGCCGGTCCGTGCTCGAGGCGCTCTGGGAGGGGCAGATGGCCGCGGTCGCCGCGGTGCGGACGGCGCTGCCGGCGCTGGCCCGTGCGGCGGACGCCGCCGCTTCACGGCTCGCCGCCGGCGGCAGGCTGGTCTATGCCGGCGCCGGCACGTCGGGGCGCATCGGCGTGCAGGACGGCGCCGAGCTCTCGCCCACCTTCGACTGGCCGGAAGACCGGCTCGTGCTGCTGATGGCGGGCGGCGAGACGGCGCTGCTGCACGCGGTCGAGAATGCCGAGGACCGGCGGGATCTCGCCGAGACGGCGATCGCCGAGCACGGCATCGGCGCGGCCGACGTGGTGATCGGACTCGCCGCCAGCGGAGCGACGCCCTTCACCTTGGCCTGCGTCGAGGCGGCGGCGCGGCAGGGCGCGCTGACCATCGCAATCGCCAACAGCCCCGGCGCGCCGCTGCTCGCCGCCGCGGAGCACGCGATCCTGATCGAGACCGGCGCCGAGGCGATCGCCGGCTCGACACGGATGAAAGCGGGCACCGCGCAGAAAGTCGTGCTGAACATGTTCTCGACCCTGCTGATGGTGCGGCTGGGCCGGGTGTATCGCGGCCTGATGGTCGACATGCAGGCGCGCAACGCCAAGCTGCGCCACCGGGCCGAGCGCATGCTCTCGGCGATCACCGGGCGGGACGGCGAGACCACGCGCCGCGCGCTCGACGGATCCGACGGCAAGGTGAAGCTGGCGGTGCTGCTGCTGGAAGGGCTCGACCGGCCGGCGGCCGAGGCGCTGCTCGACCGGCATGGCGGCATGCTGCGGGCGGCGCTCGCCGCCCATCGGGAGGAGCGGCGATGAGCCTGATGGCGAAAGAGGCGGCGGCATCCGGCCGCGCGGTGGAGCGGCTGCTCGCCCGGCGGGTCGAGATCGCGACGATCGCCGGCCGTCTGCGCGCCGCCTCGCCCCGCCTCGTGATGGTCTGCGGGCGCGGCAGTTCCGGCCATGCCGGGACCTATCTGCGCTACCTGATCGGGCGGCATCTCGGGCTGGTGGCCGCCGCCTCGACGCCGGCCATCGCCTCGGTCTATGGCCGGGCGCAGGATATGCGGGGAGTGCTGCTCGTCAGCATCTCGCAATCCGGCCGCAGCCCCGATCTGCTGGCCCAGCAGGCGGCGGCGCGGGAGGGCGGCGCGCTGACCCTTGCCCTGGTGAACGACGCCGCCTCCCCGCTCGCCCGCGCGGCGGATCTCGTGCTCGACATCTCCGCCGGCTCCGAGCGCAGCGTCGCCGCCACCAAGTCCGTCATCGCCTCGATCGCCGCCGGCATCGCGCTGCTGGCGGCCTGGACCGAGGATGAGGCGGCCGCCGCGGCGCTCCGGGCGGCGCTCGGCCGGCTCCCGGCGCGGCTCGATCGGGCGAGCACGCTCGATTGGTCGCCGCTCGTCGCGGCTCTCGGCATGGTGGACCGGTTGTTCGTCGTGGGGCGCGGCGCCGGGCTCGCGGTGGCGAAGGAGGCGGCGCTCAAGCTCGCCGAGGTCGCCGGGCTCGTCGGCCTCGCCTACTCCTCGGCGGAGCTCTCGCATGGGCCGGTGACCCTGGCCGGGCCGGGCTTCCCGGTTCTCGCCTTCGTGCAGGACGATGCGGCGCGGCGCGGCACCGAGACGATGCTGGCCGGGCTGACGGCGCGCGGCGTGCGGGTGCTGGCCGCCGGGGGGGCCGTGCCGGGCGCGCTGATCCTGCCGGTGCTCGCGCCCGATCATCCGGATCTCGACCTGCTGCCGATGCTCGCGAGCTTCTACCAGGCCGCCGAGCGCGCCGCCGCCGCCGCCGGTCGCGACCCGGACCACCCGCCCTCCCTCAACAAGGTCACGGAGACGCTGTGACGGTGCACGCGATCATCGCGTCCCGCCTGCATGACGGGGAGCGGTTCCGCGAGGAGACGGCGCTCGTCATCGAGGCGGGGAAAATCCGCGCCCTGCTGGCGCCCGGCGCGCTGCCCGCCGGCATGCCGGCCGAGCGCCTGCAAGAGGGTGCGATCCTGGCGCCCGGCTTCCTCGACCTGCAGGTGAACGGCGGCGGCGGGCTGATGCTGAACGACAGCCCGGATGAAGCGACGATGGCGGCGATCGCCGCCGCGCATCGCCGGCTCGGCACCACCGGCCTCCTGCCGACGCTGATCAGCGGCGACCGGGCGTCGATGCGCGCCCTGCTGGAATCCGCCGCGGGCATTCCGGGCGTGCTCGGGCTGCATCTGGAGGGGCCGTTCCTCGCGCCGGGCCGGCGCGGCATCCATCCGCCGGCGGCGATCCGCCCCTTGCTGGAGCCTGATCTGGCGCTGCTCGCGTCCGCGCATCCGTTCCCGGTGCTGCTGACGCTCGCCCCGGAATGCGCGCCCGCCGGCGCGATCGCGCGGCTGGCGACGGCGGGGGTGCACGTCTTCGCCGGCCATACCGATGCCACGGCCGAGCAGATCGCCGCGGCGCGGAGCGAGGGACTGGCCGGCGTCACGCATCTTTTCAATGCGATGTCGCAATTCGGCTCGCGCGCCCCCGGGGTGGTCGGGGCGGCGCTCGCCGGGCGCGTCGACCATGTCGGGATCATCGTCGACGGGCTGCATGCCCATCCGGATTCGGTCCGGGCCGCCTATGCGGCGCTCGGGCCGCGGCGGCTGTTCCTCGTCTCGGACGCGATGGCGACAGCCGGGGGCGAGTGCACCTCCTTCACGATCGGCGAGACGGTGATCACGCTGGAGAATGGCAGGCTGACCGGACCGGACGGCACGCTCGGCGGCGCGCATCTCGACATGGCGACGGCGGTGCGCCGCGCCGTGCGGCTGGTCGGCATTCCCCTCGCCCAGGCGCTCCGCATGGCGACGGCGACGCCCGCCGACTGCCTCGGCCTTGCCACGCGCGGGCGGCTACGCCCGGGCTGCCGCGCCGATCTGGTGGCACTCGACCAGAGGCTCGAGCCGATCGCGGTCTGGCTGGAGGGCCAGACCGTGGATTGAGCCGGCGGTCTGACCCGAGGGCCAGGCCGATGCGAAAGACTACAGTCCGGCCTGGGAGACGAATTTCGTCACGAGATAGGATTCGATCGCCTCCGAACCGCCCTCGGAGCCGTAGCCGGAATCCTTGACCCCGCCGAACGGGACTTCCGGCAGCGCGAGCCCGTGATGGTTGATCGACATCATGCCGGTCTCCACCCCGGCCGCCACCGCCTGCGCGGTCTTGGCCGAGCGTGTATAGGCATAGGCGGCGAGGCCGAAGGGAAGCCGGTTCGACTCTTCCACCACGTCATCCATCCCGCGGAACGGCATCATGATGGCGAGCGGGCCGAACGGCTCCTCGTTCATCACCCGCATGTCCTTGCTGACATTGGTCAGCACCGTGGGCTCGAAGAAATTGCCCTTGTTGCCGATGCGGTTGCCGCCGGCCACGATTTCGGCGCCCTTCTGCACCGCATCGCCGATCAGCGCTTCCATCGCCTGGATGCGGCGCGCATTGGCGAGCGGCCCCATCTGGGTGCCCGCCTCCAGCCCGTCGCCCACCTTCACCGATTTCGCCGCGGTGACGAAGCGGTCGACGAACCCGTCGAACGCCTTCTCCTGTACGAGGAAGCGCGTCGGCGAGACGCAGACCTGGCCGGCGTTGCGGAACTTGCTGCCCGACAGGATCTTGCTCGCCACGTCGAGATCGGCGTCCTCGAACACGATCGCCGGGGCATGGCCGCCGAGCTCCATCGTCGCCCGCTTCATGTGCTGGCCGGCCAGCGCCGCGAGGTGCTTGCCCACCGGGGTCGAGCCGGTGAAGGATATCTTCCGGATGATCGGATGCGGGATGAGGTATTCGGAAATCTCCGACGGCACGCCGTAGACGAGGTTGATGACCCCCTTCGGCACCCCGGCATCGGCAAAGGCGCGCAGCAGCTCGGCCGGCGAGGCCGGCGTCTCCTCCGGCGCCTTGACGATGATCGAGCAGCCGGTCGCGAGCGCGGCCGAGAGCTTGCGGACCACCTGGTTGATCGGGAAGTTCCACGGCGTGAAGGCGGCGACCGGGCCCACCGGCTCCTTGATCACCAGCTGGTAGATGCCGGGACCGCGCGCCGGGATCACCCTTCCATAGGCGCGGCGGGCCTCCTCGGCGAACCAGTCGATCGTGTCGGCCGCGCCCATCGTCTCCATCTTGGCCTCGGGGAGCGGCTTGCCCTGCTCCAGCGTCATCAGCCGGGCGATCGCATCCGAACGCTCGCGGAGCAGGTCGGCGGCCTTGCGCATGATCTTCGAGCGATCGAAGGCGGAGATCGCGCGCCACGCCTCGAAGCCCCGCTGGGCCGCGGCCAGCGCCAGGTCGAGATCGCTGCGGTCGGCATGCGCCACCTTGCCGATCGCCTCGCCGGTGGCCGGATTGACCACGTCGAGCATCCGGCCGGATCGTGCCTTGGTCCATTCCCCGTCGATGAACAGCGAGACCTCTGGATACATGCGCTCTCTCCTACCGCAATCGTTCGCGTCGCGGTCTATATGGGACGCAAGCCCGCCCGGGTCGAGCCCCGGAGCGGCGGAGATGCGGTGACAGCGGCGCCAGCGCGCGTGTAGAAAACCAATCGATGGTGGAACTTTTCGCGGCCGCAAAGCTGCTCGTCGTGCTGCTCGTGAGCGTCGGGATCGGCGTCGGGATCAAGTCGCTGCTGCCCGAGCGGCACCGCTCGCGCGACACGATCGACCTGCTGCAGCTCGTGATCGGCATGCTGGTGACGCTCGCCTCGGTGGTGCTCGGCCTGCTTACCTATTCGGTGAAAGGCCAGTTCGACACCGCGAGCGCCGATCTCGCGAGGCTTGGCAGCAACCTGATCCAGACCGACCGCATGCTGCGCGAATACGGCCCGGAGACCGACACGGCGCGGGCGCTGCTCCGGGACTACACCGCGTCGATGATCGCCAATACCTGGCGGACCGAGCCGCCGCCGCCGGGTGACTACTATCCGCGCAATCTCCCGCGCACCGCGCCCGGGCGGCTTGAATCCTCGGTGCTCGGCACGCTGCTCGACGATGCGGAACTGAAAACGCGGCAGCTGATGCCCACCGACGCGTTCCACACGCGCCTTGCGAGCGACGCGCTCCGCGAGATGGACGGCGTGATCACCGCACGATGGCGGCTGATCGAGGATGCCCGCAGCACCATCACCTTGCCGTTCTACCTCGTGCTCAGCTTCTGGCTCGCGGTGGTGTTCGGCTGCTTCGGGCTGATGATGCAGCACCGCAATCCGCTCGTGCTCGCGATGGTGACGCTGGCCGCCATCGCCATCGCCTCGGCGATGTTCGTCGTGCTCGACATGGACACGCCGTTCGGCGGCTTCATCGCGATCGGCAGCATGCCGATGCGGGATGCGCTGGCGCATCTGGCCCCGTAAGCCCAGGACGCCGCCCTCGGCCCGCGGCTATGGCAGCAGCGCGGCCAGGCGGTCGAATTCCGCGAGCGAGAGCGTCTCCGCGCGGCGGTCCGGCGCGATGCCGGCGGCTTCCAGCAAGGGTTCGCCGCCAAGGGGCCGGAGCGCGCCGCGGAGCATCTTGCGGCGCTGGCCGAACGCGGCGGCGGTCAGGCGCTCCATCGCGGCGAGGCGTTCCGCTGACGGTTGATCGGCATGCGGCACCAGGCCGATGATAGCGGACCGCACATTTGGCGGCGGCGTAAAGGCGGCTGCCGGCACGCGCATCAGCAGCGTCGCCCGGCAGCACCATTGCACGAGCACCGACAGCCGTCCGTAGGCGGCGCTGCCCGGCGAGGCGCAAATCCGCTCGGCGACCTCCAGCTGAAACATCAATGTCATCCGCTCGAACGACGCAGCCTGGCGCAGCCAGCGGATCAGCAGCGCGGTGCCGACATTGTAAGGAAGATTGGCGACGATCACGCGGGGCGCCGGCGCCAGGGATGCCAGGTCGCGTTCCATCGCATCCGCTTCATGCACCGTCAGCCGGTCCGGGCAGGTGGCGCGCAGCTCCTCCATCGCGGCCACCGCGCGGCGGTCGATCTCGACCACATGCACATGGGCCGCCGGCCCGTCGAGGAGCGCGCGGGTGAGGCCGCCGGGTCCGGGCCCGATCTCGATCACCTGCCGCCCGTCGAGATCCCCGGCCAGCCGGGCGATGCGCGCGGTGAGATTGCCGTCGAGCAGGAAATGCTGGCCGAGCGATTTTCGCGCATCCAGCCCATGCCGGGCGATGATCTCGCGCAGCGGCGGACGTGCTGCGGTCACTCAGCCAGCTCGGCTTCCCGCGCCTCATCCTCCTCGGCCTGCACCGACCACATGCGCGCATAGGCGCCGCGCATCGCGAGCAGGCTCGCATGGGTGCCGCGCTCGGCCAACGCGCCCTCGACGAGGACCAGGACCTCGTCGGCATCCACAACGGTCGAGAGCCGGTGGGCGATCACCAGCGTGGTGCGGCGGGCGGCGACCGCAGCGAGCGCGCTGCTGATATCCCGCTCGGTGCGGGTGTCGAGCGCGCTCGTCGCCTCGTCGAGGATCAGGATGCGCGGATCCTTCAGAATGGTGCGGGCGATCGCGACGCGCTGCTTCTCGCCGCCCGAGAGCTTGAGCCCGCGCTCGCCGACGCGCGTCGCATATCCCTCCGGCAATTGCGCGACGAAATCATGCACCTGCGCGATCCGCGCGGCGCGCTCGACCTCCTCCTGCGTCGCATCGGGCCGGCCATAGGCGATGTTGTAGCCGATCGTGTCGTTGAACAGCACGGTGTCCTGCGGCACCACGCCGATCGCGGCGCGCAGGCTGTCCTGCGTGAGGTCGCGGATATCGACGCCGTCCACCAGGATCCGCCCGGCGCTCACATCGTAGAACCGGAAGAGCAGCCGGCTGATCGTTGATTTCCCCGCGCCGGTCGGGCCGACGATCGCGAGCTTGCGCCCGGCCGGAACGGTGAAGCTGACGCCCTTGAGGATCTCGCGGCCGCCGCTGCCCGGCTTCGCATAGCCGAACCGCACATCCTCGAACGTGATCGCGCTGGCCGCCTCCTCCGCCAGATGCGGGCGGAGCGCGATCGCGCCGGGCCGGTCCGCCACATCCTCCGCCACGCCGAGAAGCCGGAACATCTGCTCCATGTCGACGATGCCCTGGCGGATCTCGCGATAGACGAAACCCAGGAAATTCAGCGGCTGGTAGAGCTGCATCAGATAGGTGTTCACCAGCACGAACTTGCCGACCGTCATCTCCCCCGAGCGCACGCCGGAGGCGGCCAGCAGCATGATTAGCCCGAGGCCGACCGAGATGATCACCGCCTGCCCGAGATTGAGCATGTTGAGCGTCACCTGGCTGCGCACCGCCGCGCGCTCATAGCGCGCCAGCGAGCTGTCGAAGCGCTGCGTCTCGTGCGCCTCGTTGCCGAAATATTTCACCGTCTCGTAATTGAGCAGGCTGTCGACCGCCTTCGATTGCGCGTCGCTGTCCATCTCGTTCATCGTCCGGCGAAACCGCACGCGCCAGCTCGTGAAGAAGATGGTGAAGCCGATATAGCTCGACACCGCGGCCAGGGTGAGCAGGGCGAACCGCCAGTCGAACATCCGCCAGAGCACGAGCACGACCAGCAGCAGTTCGAACAGCGTCGGCACGATGTTGAACACCGCGAGGCGCAGCACCGACTGCACGCCAGTGGTGCCGCGGTCGAGCGCGCGGGCGAGGCCGCCGGTCTGCCGGTCGAGGTGAAAGCCGAGGCTGAGCCGGTGCAGATGCACGAAGGTCTGCCGCGCCACGATCCGGACCGTGCGCTGCTGCACGGTGGCGAACACCGCGTCGCGCAATTCGCCGAACCCGGCGGAGGCCACGCGCAGCAACCCGTACCCGACGACGAGCGCCAGCGGGAGCGCCATCATCCCCGCCGCCCCTTTCGGCGCCAGCGCGTCGACGATGCGGCCATAGACGACCGGCACATAGACGGTCGCGACCTTCGCCGCCACCAGGAACACCGCGGCGATCACCACACGGATGCGGCCCTCGAGATCGTCCTTCGGCCAGAGGTAGGGGAGCAGGGAGCGCAGCGTCTGCGCCACCGAACGCTGCGGGCCGGCGAAGGAGGAGGCGGGAGGAGCCATGCCGCGGATGTGGCATGCGCCAGGCCGAATGCAAAGTAGAGGCCGGGTGCAAAGTAGAGGCCGAATGCAAAGCGGCCTCCCCTCGGCTATCGTTCCGCCCATGCCGGACCCGACCCGCCACATCGCCGCGTTTCGCGCCCTCACCCTGCCCGGCCGCCACCGACGGCTCCGCCTCGGCGCCGAGCCCATCGGCTGGGTGCTGCCGGGAACCGCCGACGAGCTCGCGGCGCTGGGCGCCACGCAAGCGGCCGACGGCATCGCCTTCGCCGATACGGGCGCGCTCGACCACGTCGCCCGGGCGCTGATGGCGCGCGGCCGGTTTCGCGACCGGCGCGAGGCGTTCGACGTACGGGCGGAGGATGGGCGCGTGCTGACCACGATCGATCGCGGCGCGCTCCCCACCCTCGGCATCGAGGCCTGGGGCGCGCATCTGAACGGCCTGGTCGCCCGGCCGGACGGGATGCATCTCTGGGTCGCCCGGCGCGGCGATGACCGGCCGCTCGATCCCGGCAAGCTCGACCAGCTGGCGGCCGGCGGCATCCCCGCCGGTCTCGGCCCGGAGGAGACGCTCGAGAAGGAGGGGGAGGAGGAGGCAGGCATTCCGCCGGAGCTCACGCGCCAGGCGCGCCGCGTCGGCGAGATCCGCTATGCGATCGAGCGGGCGGAAGGGCTGCGGCGCGACCGGCTTTTCTGCTTCGACCTGATGCTGCCGGAGGATTTCACGCCACGCCCGGTGGATGGCGAAATCGCCGGCTTCGAGCTCTGGCCGTTGGCCGAGGTGCTCGAGCGGGTCGCCCGCACAGACGATTTCAAGTTCAACGTCAATCTGGTGCTGATCGACCTGTTCCGGCGCCAAGGCTTGCTGAAGGACGATCGGGGGTTTTCGGCCCTTATCATGTCCTAAGAGCCTGTTTAGAAACGCGGTCTGGCGGTCGTTTGACGCGCTTTTTTCCTGCGCTCCGGTGCTCACGGCCAGCAAGGCCGCTCCGCGCCGAGGCTCGAAAATCACGCCGGTCGACTCACCGGATCACGTTCCCAAACAGGCTCTAAGCCGGATCGGGATTAGCCGGAACGGGGTTTCGCACCGCGCGTCACGCCGTTCGGGCGGCGACCGGAAAGGCAAAGCGCCTGGGCTGTCAGCTCTCTGGCGCAACCGCGGCGATCGGGATCTCGCGGGTCTCGGATTGCGGCTGCTCGCCGGTGCCCGGTGGCTCGCCCTCACCGTCCTCGTCGGAATTGCGGCGCGGCACATAACTCTGGCCGTTCTGACCCTGATGGGGCTGGCCCTGCTGCTGCGCCTGATTGATCGCGTTCAGGATGCGAAAGTAATGCTCGGCGTACTGGAAGTAGCTTTCCGCCATCACGCGGTCGCCACTGCTGGAGGCATCGCGACCGAGCTGGAGATATTTCTCGAAGAGCTGCTGGGCGGTGCCACGAATGCGCAGATCCGGCCCATTACTGTCGAAAACATGGTTGCGGTTAAGTGGAATGTTTCCGCTGTGATGCCTGATACCCCCGCCCCCGCCGCTGCCGCGATGGTTGCGTCCCCGCATGCGCTTCATGTTGTTCATTCGGTGTCGCAGCACTTTCCTGTTCGCGGTCGGCATCCGCGCCGTACTTGCGCGGGGGTTTGCTCCCACCCGGGCGGACACGACCATCAACGTTGGCTTCCGCTTGGCATCGTGCCGCGCCATACCACCGCAAGGCGGCGTAAAGACGCGACCCACAAAAGCCGCCGGTTATTTTGCCCGGAAGGCCTTGCCCCGCGCGCCGCAAGCTAGCCGGACAGGCCGGAAAAGCAAGTTTTTTCCGATCTGCCTAAAGTCCCGGTCGGCGGATCACGAGGGCCCGCTGTATGCCGGAGAGATCGGAACGGACTTCCGCGATGACAAGCCCCGCTGCCTTGGCCAAAGCGCCGACCGGCCCGTGCTGCCCGTGCCCGAGTTCCAGCACCGCGACTCCATGCGCGGAAAGGCGGTCCGGCAAAGCGTTCAGGATGGTGCGATAGGCGCCGAGCCCGTCCGCCCCGCCATCGAGAGCGGTGCGCGGCTCATAACGGGCGACCTCCGGCATCAGCGCCGGAACGGCGGCGCTCGGGATATAGGGCGGGTTGGCCAGCACGAGATCGAACTGCCCGGCGAGCGGCGCGGTCCAATCGGCGACCGCGAAGGCGCTCCGGTCCGCAAAGCCGAGGCGGCGCGCATTCTCCGCCGCCAGTGCCGCGGCGGCCGGCGCGATGTCGAGGCCAAAACCCCAGGCCTGCGGATATTCCTGGAGCGCGGCGAGCAGCAGGCAGCCCGTTCCGGTGCCGATATCGAGCACACGCCGCACGCCGGCCCGGGCCGGCAGGGCCGCCAGCGCGGCCTCGATCAGCGTCTCGCTGTCGGCCCGTGGGATCAGTGTCGCCGAAGAGACAAGGAAGTCGAGGCTCCAGAATTCCTGCCGCCCTAGGATCAGGGCCAGCGGCTCGCGCGCGGCCCGCCGGGCAAGGAAAGCATCATAGCGGCAGACCGGCACCAGGGCCTGGCGATTGGCCAGCAGGACCGCGGCGCTCAGCCCGAGCGACGCCGCCAGCAGCCGGCGCGCCTCTCTGGCGGCCGCCTCGATGCCGGCGTCAGCCAGCCGAGCCGTGCCGCGTCGGATCGCCTCACGCACCATCTCGTGAGCGTTCGGAGCGGAACAAACCAAGGACGGCTTCGTTGAGGAAGACATGAACACTTCCGCGAAATCTTCTCCGAAGGCGCCGGCTGCGGACGAGCAGGATCTGCCGTCCAATACGGTGAAAGACCCGGATGTCTGGACCACCGGCGGCGAAACCATGACCGGCGCGCAGGCATCCTATCTCAAGACGCTGTGCGAGGAGGCCGGAGAGGCGTTCGATCCGAACCTCTCAAAGGCCGACGCCTCCAAGCGCATCGATGCGCTGCAGGCCCGCACCGGGCGCGGCCGCGACCATTAAGGCGTCGCCCGGCGACGCCTTCCGGCGTTCCCGGGCGATCGTTCCATTCCCTGGGGGCGATGCCTCAGCGGGCGCGATAAGTCCGGTGGCAGGCGCCGCAGGACTGCCCGACCTGCTGGAACGCGGTGGTGAACGCCGCCTTGTCGTTCGCCGCGGCGGCGGCCGAGAGCTTGCTGGCGGTGTCCGTCAGATTGCCGGCAGCCTTGGCGAACCCGGCCTGGTCGGAGAACACGGCGGGACGAGCCTTCGTATTGTTGCCGCTCTCGGTGCCGGGCACGAACAGGCCGGGAATCGCCTTTCCCCAGGCGGCGAGCGCGTCCGCCGGATCCTTGAACTGCTTGAGATCGGCGCCGGAGGCGAGACCCGCCTTCATCGCGGCGAGCAGCCCGCCCTGCATACCCATTCCCGCCTGTCGCCCCACGATGAGGTTGGCGGGCGGAACGGTCACTCCGGAGGCCTGCGCCCGCGCTGCGCCAACAACCCCTGTCAAGCCCGCCATGCCGAGCGCAGTCGACCCCAGGATTGCGGCAGCCAGCAGAATCTTGTTCATGGCTCTCTCCTCGCTCCGGCGCTCGTCGGCGCTCGTCAAGCGCGAGGCTTGCATACTCGGGCCCCGCCGACAACGCGGATGCGCGGGCCCTGACCGGAGACGGACGTGACGACATCATTGCACGCCGTCGCCGTGTTCTGCGGCGCGCGGCCGGGGAACGATCCCGCCTGCCGCGCCGCCGCTTCCGCCCTTGGCCGCGGGCTCGCCGAGGCTGGCATCACGCTTGTCTATGGCGGCGGCCGGGTCGGGATGATGGGCGCCCTTGCCGACGCGGCGCTTGCGTTCGGCGGCAAGGTGATTGGCGTGATCCCGGATTTCCTGACGCGGCAGGAAATCGCGCATCACGGCCTGACGGAGCTCATCGTCACCGACAGCATGCATAGCCGCAAGCAGCGCATGGCCTCGCTCAGCGATGCGTTCGTCGCCTTGCCGGGCGGCCTCGGCACATTCGACGAGCTGATAGAGATCATCACCTGGCGTCAGCTCGGCCTGCACGACAAGCCGGTGCTGATCTGCGGCGTGTCGGGCGGGGCGGGCACCGCCTCGCCGACGCCGTTTCGCGCCTTGATCGAGGCGGCGGTGACCGCGGGGTTCGCCGGCCCGGAGACCTTCGATCTGTTCGAGATTACGGAGGGCATCCCCGCCCTGCTCGGCCGCCTGACCCATCTCGCCCGCCCGAACCACACCTCCTCCGACCGCCTCTAGAGCATTTTCAGTGAAGTCGGCGCCAGCCCTCGCCTCGGCTCGCCGCTTGCGGCGCCCCGGCCGCCCGGCTATACGCGCGCCTCGGCCGGAGTGTAGCTCAGCCTGGTAGAGCACTGTGTTCGGGACGCAGGGGCCGGAGGTTCGAATCCTCTCACTCCGACCAAATTCTTCAATGCCCCGCGATTTTCGGCATGGCGGCCGGTGGTTCAAGCGAGCCCAGGCCTGTCGCGGGCGGCCCAGAACCGCCGCGCGTCCGCGCCAGACCAAGCAATTCCAGCGCGTTCGAAGAAGAGAGGCGATGAACGCCCACGATAATTCCATGGGCGATGCGCCCGAGTTCATCGACATGATCGGCACCCGCTTCGAGGCGGTGGCCCGCATGGGGTCCGGCGACGCCGACGCTGTCCTGTTCCGCACCCCAACGCGTGCTCCGCGTCTCCGGGCGCTACGGCTACTGGCTCGCCTCGCCCGAAGAGAGCGCCGCCTTCACTGGTTAGACGGGGCGCACGCCAAGGGAACGCTCAAAGGGGGTCTCGAAAAGCCCCGGTTCCGCGTCCTGCTTCTCGCCGCGCCACGATTCGCAGCACGTCGTCCGGCAAAGGGCGCTGCGATTCTTGTCCACCCGCTTTTGCCGCCAGCGACCTCAGAAGCGGACCCTTGTCAGTCGTCGATACTCGTAGCATCCGACGCATGAGCGGCTGGTCGCACTTGGGCGGGCACTTCACGAGGTTGAGACTACTATGATCACGCTCTATGGCTTCGGACGTGTCTTCCGGCCTGTCATCGGGGAAACGAAAGACTTCAGGGTGCAATGGGCGCTGGAAGAAGTCGGGCTGCCCTACCGCGTCCACGGCTTGGACCACACCGGTGGCGAACTCGAGGGTCCCGCCTACAGTGAGATCAGTTGTTTCCATCTGGTGCCGGCCATCGTCGCCGACGGTTCCACAGTCGCCCGAATCCGGCGCGTGCTGCTCTACCTGGCCGAGAAGGCCGGCAAGTTGATCCCCGCTGATGTGCAGGGGCGCAATCGGGTCGTTCAGTGGTGCTTCGCTGCGCTCAACACGGCCGAGCGGCCTCTGATGGAAATCCAGCTGATCGATAAGTTCGGCTCAGCTGGGATGCCGAGAAGCGCCGAGCGGAAATGGTCAAGGAGGCACCGCTGGTTTGATGGACGCGAGCGCCGGCTGGAAGGTCGCGACTGGATCGCTTGCGCCGACTTCACGATCGCCGACATCCTCCTCGCCACGGTTACGCGTGATATCCGCAAGACCCACCTCCTCGCGCCATATCCGCCTCTGACCGCCTATTATGCGCGTGCGCTGGCACGACCGGCCTGGCGGCACACGCTCAGCCTGTACGCCACGCGACTAGGCGTGGAGATCGCCGACATTCAGTGAGATCGCGCTGTTGCGGATGTCGGCTGTGGAGCGCAAGCACGAACGCGCTAGAGCATTTTCAGTTAAGTCGGCGCCGGCCCTCGCCCCCACCCAGCCTCCCACGAAAGTATACGACCGTTGGGGGGCCGGGTGGGGGCGAGGGCCGGCGCCTACTCCACCGAAGGTGAAAATGCTCTAGCCCGGGCATGACGGCCCGGCTACCTCGCTGAGATGCGGTTCAAGCACAACGCCGCCCGACGTCACCGCATCCCGAAGGCACGCTACCGGGTCACGAACTGGCCGGCCTATGAGGCCGGATTGTGACAGCACGGGGACGTGACGTTCTGGCTCGACAAGACGGACTCTGGGGGCGGCTCTGGTTGGCTGGCAGGCCCCGCGCGTCGGCAATGGCGCAAGCTGCATCTCGCCGTCGATGCCACCACCGGACGTCGTCATCCCGCCGCGCGCGTCCGCGGTGCCCAGCGCGCAGACACCTTCGACACGATGGCCTTCCGCGCCGCCGCCTCAGCGCCGCGCTTGTCCGCTTTCGCGGACGACCGCATCGGCACGCTGGCGCACCGCGGGAAGCAAGGCGGTGCCGAGACCGGGCGCGCCGGGCGCCTCGACGATCCCCTGACGGATCACCGGCAGCTCGCTGACCAGGTCGCAGTACCAGGTCGCCAGGGTCGCGCGCACCACTTCCTGGAAGATCGCGGTCGGCGCATGCAGCGCGAGATGCAGCCCGGCCATCAGCGCCACCGGCCCGGTGCAGTCATGCGGCGCGAGGGGCTTCGCATAGCTCTCGGCCAGCGCCGCGATCTTGCGCCCCGCGGTCAGCCCGCCGCACCAGGCGAGATCGAGCATGACGACATCTAGCGCCTCGGCGGCGAGCAAGTCGCGGAACGGCACGAGGCCGCCCAGCGTCTCGCTGCCGCAGATCGGCACCCGCGTCTGCCGGCGGAGCATGGCGAGCGAAGCGACATCGTCCATCTTGCCGATCGGATCCTCGGCCCAGAACACGCCGAACTCCTCGAGGCCGCGGCAGATGCGCGCCGCCGCATGCGTGCCCCACATGCTGTGCAGCTCGCACATCACCTCGATCCGGTCGCCGACCGCGCGGCGGATCTTGCGGAACGGCTCGAGGCCAGCTTTCAGCTCGTCGAGCGTGATGACATGCCCGTTCGACAGCGGCGCATAGATGTCGAACGGCCAGATCTTCATCGCGGTATAGCCTTCCGCGAGCAGGCTCTCGGCGAGCGCCCCGGCATCGCGGGTGAAGGCGATCTGGTCGTCATACGGTCCAGCCGGCTTGTCCTCGGCGCCGATGTCGCGACGCGCGGTGCCGGCGGTGTTGTAGCTGTAGCCGGCGCAGGTGTTGTAGGCGCGGATGCTGGTGCGCGAGGCACCGCCCAGCGCTTCGTGCACGGGAACGCCGTGGCGCTGTCCGGCGAGATCCCAGAGCGCGATGTCGACCGCGCTGGCCGCCTTGATGTCCGCACTGGCGCTGTTGAAGCCGATATACGGCGTCAGCAGGAATTTCGACACCGCCTCGATCTGCCGCGCATCGCGGCCGATCAGCCAGGGCGCGACCTGTCCGTGCAGCGCGGCCTCCACCGCCTCCGCGCCGCGAAAGGATTCGCCGAGCCCGGTGAGCCCGTCATCCGTCTCGAGCTCCAGCCAGATCAGATTGGGACGCTCGGCGATGCGGATGGTGCGGAGTGCGGAGACGCGGGACATTTTGCTCTCGGGACGTTGGGGGCATCTCAGTCGCCGCCCGTCCGCCTGTCAACCAGACCCGACAAATCAACTACTTGGGTCTCTGGAACATACAGGTTTTACAGATTGAGCTCTCCATCGCGCTGGGCCAGGATGACGGCATGGCGGAACAGGGCATCCTTCTCGGCGAGACCATCTACCGGCGCCTGCTCGCGTGGCTGCACGAGAGCGCCTTGCCCGCGGATACCCGGCTGCCCGGCGAGAACGAGCTGGCGCGGCGCTTCGCCGTCTCCCGCCCGGTGCTGCGCCAGGCGCTCACCCGGCTCCGTCTCGAGGGGCGGCTCTACGCGCGGAAAGGTTCCGGAACCTATGTCGGCGTCCAGGTCGATGCCGCGCCGCGTTTCGAGGCGCTGGCCGATCTGCCGGACATGCGGCGGCTGCTCGAATTCCGCTGCAGCCTGGAACGGGAGGCGGCGGCCTACGCGGCGCTCCGCCGGAGTGCGGCGGAACTCGCTGCGATCCACGCCGCCGCGCGCGCGCTCGACTTCGCGCTGGCGGCGGGACAATCGGGGATCGAGGAGGATCTCGCGCTGCATGCCGCGATCGCGGGGGCGAGCGGCAACCGATTCTTCATCGCGACCCTGGCCGCGCTCGCCGAGCACACGCGCTCCAGCATCCGCCTCACCCGCGAGCTCAACACCCGCCCCGTCGCGGACCGGATCCACGACATCCGCGCCGAACATGCGCTGATCTGCACGGCGATCGATACCGGAGACCCGCAAGCCGCCCAGGACGCGATGACCGCCCATCTGCGCGGCGGGGTCGAGCGGCTATTCGGCCGCTGGGCGCAGGAATAGCGCGTCAGATGGCGCCAGAGCGCGTTCCCAAACAGCCTCCCGGAAGATGCTGATCAGCGCGAGGCCCCCACCATCATCGCGGATATAGTGCAAACTCTCGGCGTCAGCGAAGGCCATCGGGTCCTTGCAGAAGGCCCGATTATCGGTGAATGGCATCCCAAAGCCTGCTCCGATCGCGGTTTGCGTCGGCCTCTCGCGCTGCGCGGCGGCAATCGATTTGCCGCCGGCTCGGCGTCATCAGCGGTCCAGGAGTTTGCTGTTTCATGTGACCGCGGAGTGCAGTATGGCGAAAGACGTCGCAACGGTCCGGAGCTGACGCTATGGCAGATCCCTGTCCCCTGATCGAGGTGTCCGGCCCGCCGCAGCAGCGCGGACGCATGCACGGGCAGCAGACCGCCGATCGTATCCGGCGTGGCATCGGGCATTACTCGGAGCAGCTCCGCGCACTTGATCTCGACGCGGCGGCGATTCGCCGGCTGGTGCACGGCTATCTGCCGATCATCGAAGGGTTCGACGACACATACGTGCCGGAAATGCGCGGCATTGCCGAGGGCGCCGGCGTCTCCTTCGAGGAGATCGTGCTGCTGAACGCACGCACCGAGATCCTGAAGCTCGCCACCCGTCCCGATCTCCAAACCCGCTTCGAGGCTCCCGATACGATCGGCCCGGATGGCTGCACCGCCCTCGTCGCGCTGCCGGAAGCGACCGCGGGGCGCGTCGTGCTCCATGCCCAGAACTGGGACTGGAAAGCCGAGTGCGCGGAAACTGCGATCGTGCTGCGCATCCGTCGCGAGGATGGGCCCGACATATTGACCTTCACCGAGGCCGGCGCGCTCGGCCGGTCCGGGCTCAACGAGGCCGGCATCTCCATCACCGCCAATTACCTGGAATCTGATCGCGACTATCGCGACATTGGCGTGCCGCTAGCGCTGATCCGCCGCAAGGCTCTGCAGCAGGAGCAGGTGGCGCACGCGATGCAGGCGGTGTACTGCACGGTGAAATCCGGCTCGAACAACATGATGGTGAGCCAGGCCGGCGGGGTCGCGATCGATTTCGAGTGCGCGCCCGACGAGACCTTCCAGGTGCTGCCCGAGCGAGGCGTCATCGTGCATGCCAATCACTGGCAAAGCCCGGTCGCGCTATCGAAACTCCGCGACACCGGCATCCGTAACACGCCGGACAGCCTCTACCGCGACATGCGTGTGCGCGGCCTGCTGACGCCCGATATCGGCGGCATCACGCTCGACCATATCAAGGCCGCGCTGTCGGACGATTTCGCGACACCTTTCTCGGTGTGCCGGCCGCCGCGGATGAACGGCGAGAACAATCTAAGTGCGACCGTTGCGATGGTGGTGATGCAGCCGGCGCTCGGCGTGATGGAAGTAGCGATGCTGCCGGCGCTCGACCAGCGCTTCAGCCGGTTCACCCTGCGCGCCGAGGCGCTTTCCCGCGCGGCGGAGTAGCAGCGACCGGCACCGTCAAGGCTGGACAGTTTCATGGCGCGTGCGGCGCCGAGGGCCGGGCCTGCTCGTTCCAGTTCGTCACATTGTGGAACGACGGGAGCGTCTAGGCCGCCGCGACACGCCGCAGCAGATGGCGATCCCACGCGGCCGCCAACGGCGCGCGGTCATAGACCATATCCGCATGGCGCCGGAACGGCGTGCGATCGAGCGCCGGCAACGCGGCGGCCAGCCGGGATTCCTCGGCGTCGCGGAGCATATCGTTCCGCTGCATGGCCAGCGCGGCGGCGTCGCGGAGTTTCTGCTTCTGGTCCTCGTTCAGCTTCGTCCATGTCTTGCCAGCGCCGGCGAGGAAGACCGGCTGGATCACATGCGCGGTCGGCACGATCTGCGGGGTCAGCGCCTCGAGATCCGCGGCGGCGCGGAGCGAGAGCGGATTGTCCTGCGCGTCGATCGAGCCGAGGCGAAGCGCGAGGCGGAGCTCGGCCATCCCCATCGGCACCGCCTCGCCGCCGAGCACCTGGGCGAGCAGCGCCCAGCCGGCACCCGGCGGCATTCGAAGCTTTACTCCGGCGAGATCCGCGGGCGTGCTGATCGGGCGAGGCACCCGCAACCCGAGCTGACGTGTGCCCAGCCAACCGGTCGCGAGGATCTGCACGCCCGTTCTTGCTGCCACCGCCTGCCGGTAGGCGTCGCCGAGCGCGCCATCGAACACGCGGCGCATATGCGGCGGGTCGCGGAACAGCCAGGCGCGATCGAGAAACCCCCATTCCGGCACGCTTGCGGAGAAATCGAAGCTCGTCGCGGTGCACAGGTCGAGCAGGCCGTGCTCGAGCGCCGAAACCTCCGTCCCCTCGCGGAACAGCGTGCTGCCGGGATAAGCGGCGACGGCGAACTCGCCGGCGGCCGATTGCGCGAGCGCGCCGCGGAAGGTGAGCAGCGCGCGGGCGAGGCAATCAGCCGGGGGTGCCGCAGTCGAGATGCGGAGCGGGATCGGCGCCGCGCCGCGCGCGGAAAACGCCGGCGATGCGAGCAGCGCGCCCAGGAGCGCCCTGGGGAGCGCGCGGCGCCTCACCTCACGCGATCACTTCCAGCTTGCGAGGTAGAAGCGCGGCAGCTCGTCCGGATAGGGCTTGAAGTTGAGCTGGCGCGAGAAGGCGTAGGTCGTGACATAGGTATTGAGCGGCAGCCAGAACGCCTGCTCCGTGATGCGGCGGATCGCGGCGGAATAGGCGGCGCGGCGCTGATCGGGATCGATGGTCGAACCGCCCTGCTCGACGAGCTTCATCACCTCGGGATCGCGTACGTAATCCGGGCCGCCGCCGCTGAAGAAATACGGCAGGAAGGCCGAGACGTCGTTGATCGAGTTGCTGCCCCAATTGCCGAGATCGAGCGGGTCCTTGCCAGCGAGCGAGCGCTGCAGCATCGCCGCCACCTGCAATTGCGCGATATGCGCGCGAATGCCCACGGCGCCGAGGTAATTCTGTACAGCGCTCGTCCATTGCGGCAGGATGTAGGAGACGAGCTCGGTGTCGAACCCGTTCGGGTATCCGGCTTCGGCGAGAAGCTGCTTCGCCTTGGCGGGATCGTAAGTGTAATGCATGGCCGCGGCCTGATCGCAGCCGAACTGCGTGGGATAGCAAGGCGCATCCAGCACGCGGGCGCCGCCCTGCACGAGATTGTTCGCGATCGATTGCCGGTCGATCGCGTAGAACACCGCCTGCCGCACCTTGAGATTGGTGAAAGGGTCGTCCTTGCCGGTGCGGCCAGCGGCATCGAGGCCGAGATAGCCGACACGCATGCTGTCGGCGCGCACCGCCTGCAGCGTCGGCACTCGGTCGATGTTCTCGAACTGGTCGGGGCTGAAATTCCAGATCCAGTCATCGCGCCCGCTCAGCAGCGCGGTGAGCACGGTGGAATCATCGGCCAGCACGTCGATCGCCAGGTGACGGATCGGCGGATGGCCTTTCGGTCCATCGAAATATGCGTCGTTGCGTTCCAGCAGCATGCCGTTCACGCCGTCGCCTTTGACGAATTTGTAGGGTCCGGTCCCGATCGGCATCTTCGAGAAACCCAGGTGCCCGACCCGCGTGCGATACGCTTTCGGGTAGATCGGCAGCACCATGGCGACGTATTCGAGCGCCGCGGGGAACACGCGCTTCAGCTTGATGCGGACATGCGTGTCGTCGACCTTCTCGGCGCCGGCGATCCAGGTGTAGTTGCTCGGCGTGGAGAGCTGGGCGTTCGGGTCGAGCAGCGACTGCACGGTGTAGACGACATCGTCGGCGCTGAACGGGTCGCCGTTCTGGAAGGTGACACCCTGGCGGAGCGTAAACTCGATCGTGGTGTCGTCGACCATGCGCCACGCTGTCGCGAGCAGCGGCTTCAACTGGAACGTCTCAGGATCGCGATCGACCAGCGTGTCCCACAGATGATGCTGCAGGATCAGCCCGACACGCAGGGAGTTGTAGTAGAAATCCATGTCCGGAAGCGCGTCGCGCCAGGCGACGCGGAGCGTGTCGGCGGATTTCTGCGCCCTGGCCGGCGCGGAGAAGGGCGCGACGAGGGCCAGCGCCGCGAACAGGACCGCACCGAGTCTCGTGATCCGCATGATGGTCCGCCTCAAGATCGTCGGCGAAACGTTAGAGACGCCGCGCGAAAGCGGCAAGCGCGGATCACCGGATGGGATCAATCGGGCAGATCATTCGGGTTGCGGGAGGGACAACACATAGAGCCGGTGCTGCGCGATGTCGATGTTGCGGCTCGCCTTATCGCGCCACACGCGATCGGCCTCCGCTTCAGTATGGAACGGCCCATAGGATTCCTCCGTTCCCTCGGTGAGCACGCGAAAGCTGGTATCCTCGAAGATCCCGCCCCACACATAGTAGATCATCGTCGGCATTCGGCCGCTCCCGCATCGCTCACGCTGCGGGAAGATGGCCCGAAGCGGCGCCGGAAGGAAGAGCGGAATGGGTCTGCTGGTGAAGGGAACATGGCAGGATTCGTGGTACGATACCGCGAAGACGGGTGGCCGCTTCGCGCGCGCCGAGAGTGGATTTCGCAGCTGGATCACGTCGGACGGACGCCCCGGCCCAACCGGCGAGGGCGGGTTCGCCGCGGAGCCCGGGCGCTACCATCTCACGATTTCGCGCGCCTGCCCCTGGGCGCACAGGGCGGCGATCTTCCGCGCTCTGAAAGGGCTGCAAGGCGCCATCACCCTCTCGGTGACACACTGGCTGATGGGCGAGCGGGGCTGGACCTTCGCGCCCGGCGAGGGCGTGGTGCCGGACGCGGTAATGGACGCGGAATACCTGCACCAGCTCTACACGCGCGCCGACCCGCACTTCACCGGTCGCGTCACCGTGCCGGTGCTATGGGACCGGCAGC
Source organism: Acetobacteraceae bacterium (assembly GCA_965276665.1). Taxonomy (GTDB): domain Bacteria; phylum Pseudomonadota; class Alphaproteobacteria; order Acetobacterales; family Acetobacteraceae; genus CAWGJC01. The sequence continues at coordinate 3,573,483 of OZ255620.1, read as the reverse complement.
GCAACACGATCGTCAACAATGAATCATCCGAAATCATCCGCATGCTGAACAGCGCGTTCGACGGCGTGGGTGCGCTCCCCGGCGACTCCTATCCGGAAACGTTGCGCGCGGAGATCGATGCCCTGAACGCCCGCATCTACGGCACGGTGAATAACGGCGTCTACAAGGCCGGCTTCGCCACCACACAGGCGGCATACGAAGAGGCGGTCTTCCCACTTTTCGAGACGCTCGACTGGCTGGAAACCCGCCTGGCCGAACAGCCCTATCTCTGCGGAGACACGCTCACCGAAGCAGACTGGCGACTGTTCACCACGCTGATCCGCTTCGACCCGGTCTATCACGGCCACTTCAAATGCAACATCCGGCGGATCAAGGATTATACGGCGCTCTCCGCCCATACGGAACGCCTGCTCGCGCATCCCGGCATCCGCGAAACCGTCGACATGGCGCATATCAAGCGGCATTATTACACGAGCCACACAACCATCAACCCGACAGGGATCGTGCCGGTTGGGCCGGTGCCGGTGCTGGCTTAAAGGCCAGTCCTTGAAGGCCAGGGGCGCTGCCCCTGGACCCGCTAAGGGCAGTCGCCCTTAGGAACCCCGTCGGTTGTTGCGCTTCGCGCGAAGCGCAACAACCATCGGACGCCACCCGGCATAAACGCGGTCACGGGTTCTAAGGGTGACTACCCTCAGCGGGGTCCAGGGGCAGAGCCCCTGGCCTATCCCATGGTCGAATTGAAAGCCCCGCCATCAAGCAGTAGGTTCTGCCCGACGATGAAGCCGGACGATGCGGCGCAGAGGAACACGCAGGCATCGCCGAATTCCGCCGGGTCGCCGACGCGGCCGGCCGGGTTGGCGCGGCCTTGTTCGGCGATCAGCTGCTCGACGGGCTTGCCCGCCCTGGCGGCGGAAGCGGCGGCGTTCGAGCGCAGCCGGTCGGTGAGGAAGGGGCCGGGCAGCAGACCGTTGATGGTGACGTTGTGCTTGGCCACCTGGCGCGCGAGACCGGCGGAGAAGCCGGTTAGGCCGGCGCGTGCGCCGTTGCTCATGCCGAGCGTCGGGATCGGGTTCTTCACCGAGCCCGAGGTGATGTTCACGATGCGCCCGAAGCGTCGCGCGCACATGCCGTCCACCACGCTGCGTATGAGGAAGATCGCGGTCAGCATGTTGGCGTCGAGCGCCTTGATCCAGTCCTCGCGCGACCATTGCCGGAAATCGCCGGGGGGCGGCCCGCCGGCATTGTTCACCAGGATATCCGGATCGGGGCAGGCCGCGAGCGCGGCCGCCCGTCCTGGCTCGGTGGTGATGTCGCCGGCCACCGCCGTGATTGTGGCGCCGGTTTCGCGGCGGATGTCGGCGGCGGTGGCTTCCAGCGTCTCGGCGGTGCGTGCGGTGATGGTGACGGCGACGCCCTCCCGCGCGAGCGCGGTCGCGCAGGCGCGACCCAACCCTTTGCTGGCGGCGCAGACGAGTGCGCGCTTGCCCTTCAGTCCGGTGTCCATCGGTTTTTCCCTTCGCGCGAATTTCTAGGCGAGCAATGTCTCGAGCACGGCGCGCGCCGCCTGCGGCATCGGCTCCGGCCGCATCGTCGCGCGGGCGACGAAGACGTGCACGAAATGCCCCTCCGCCGCCGCCTCGTTCTCCTCGTTGCGGAAGATGCCGAGCTCGTAGCGTACGCTGGAGCGGCCGAGATGCGCGACGCGCAGACCCACCGTCACGGCGTCGGGAAAGGCGAGCTCGCGCCGATAGCGGCAGGCGGTCTCGGCGACCACCGCGATGATCGGGCTCTCCCCGATCGAGAGGATGCCGTGCTCCAGCAGCAGGTTCGTCACCGCGGTGTCGAAGAACGAGTAATAGACCACGTTGTTCACATGGCCGAACACGTCGTTGTCCTTCCAGCGCGTGGTGATGCTCTGGAAGCGGCGGTAGGCGCCGCGCGTGGCGGGCGGATCGCGTTGCATCGGGAAAATAGAGCCGAACCGCCGGCCGGCGTCCATCCACCTGGCCTGCGGCCGGCCGCAGGCCAGGGTCATGGCGTCGCCGCACGATGGACAGCGGCGGCGCGGCGGGGTAGAGGCGGCGCATGCGGAAATTCCTGTCCGTGCTGCTGCCGCTGCTCCTGCTCGCCGGGCGTGCCCAGGCGCATGCGGTGCTGATCGACAGCACCCCGGCGGTGAACGGCAGCGCCGCCCCCGGACACACCGCGATCGTGCTCCGCTACAACAGCCGGATCGACCGCGGGCGCTCCCGCGTCACCCTCTCCGCGCCGGGCGACGCGACGCCGGCGGTGCTTCCCATCGTGCCGGCCGGTCCGCCCGACCGCATCAGCACGGCGGCCGATACCGCGCCGGGCGATTACGTGCTGCATTGGCAGGTGCTGGCGACGGACGGACACATCACCCGCGGCGACGTCCCGTTCACGGTGAAGTAAGCCCGCCTCTTGTCCCTGCTGATTGACCTCTTCGGCTATCTGAGCATCGTCATTCACGGGCTCGTCATCGTCGGGCAATCGATGATGCTGGGCGGCGCGCTGTTCCTCGTGCTTCTCGCGCGGCCCTTCGCCCGCGCCTTCCCCGAAGGCCCGGCGATCAGCGAGGCGACCGCGCGCATCGCCGCCATCGCAGGCATCGGGCTGATCGTGGCGGAGGCGGCCAACGTCGCCCTGCAATCGGCGGTGCTCGTCGGCAGCATCGACATCACCTTCGGCAATGCGCTCGGCGCCAATTACGCGATCGCCGGCATGGTGAAGATCGCCGCCGCCGCGATGCTCGTGCTCGGGCTGCGCCTGCGCGCGCCGGCGCCGCTGCTGCTCGTGGCGGGACTTGTCGAGCTGGTCGCCGCCACCTTCACCACCCATGCCGAGGCGCGGCTCTCCGACAATGATCTGCTGCTCGCCGTGGAGGCGCTGCACCAGCTCGGCGCGGCGATCTGGATCGGCGGCCTGCCCTGCTTCATCATGGCGCTGTCCCGCGTGCATGACGGTGCGGCGTGGCGGCGCATCGGCGCCCGCTTCTCGCGCATGTCGATGGCAGGCGTCGCGGCGATTCTCGTCTCCGGCGCAGTGATGAGCTGGTTCTATATCGGCAGCCTCGCCGGCTTCTATGGCACCGCCTATGGCGTGATGGTGATCGCCAAGATCGGCATGCTGCTGATGCTGCTGGCGCTCGGGCTCGGCAATTTCCTCACCACCGAGCATTTGCGGCGGGACCCGGGCGCGCCGGTGCTACGGATGAAGCGGTTCGCCGAGGTCGAGATCGGCATCGGGATCTCGATCTTCTTCGCCGCCGCCTCGTTGACCTCGGTGCCGCCGGCGATCGACCTCACGCAAGATCGCGCGAGCTGGCAGGAGATCGTCGCCCGCAACTGGCCCGAACCGCCGCGCCTCACCTCACCCGACCACAGCAGCCTCGCGCTGATCGAGCTGCAGAACCATCTCGACCAGCAGGCGACGCAGGCCCACACCGCCGCCGCCCCGGCCTTCGTGCCGGGCTCCGGGGAACTGCCGCCGCGCAATGCCGACGACATCGCCTGGTCCGAATACAACCACCATTGGGCGGCGATCTTCGTGCTCGGGATCGGGCTACTCGCGCTGCTGAACCAGGGCGGCGTGCGCTGGGCGCGGCACTGGCCGCTGCTCTTGCTCGGCCTCGCGGTGTTCCTGTTCCTGCGCTCTGACCCAGAGGTCTGGCCGCTTGGCCAGGAGGGCATCTTCGCCTCGCTCCGCGATGTCGAGGTGGTGCAGCACCGCATCTTCGTGCTGCTGATCGTCGTGTTCGGCCTGTTCGAATGGCGAGTGCGGGCGGGAGGTCTCGCGCATTCCCGGGCGGCGCTGGTCTTCCCGCTGCTCACCGCCGCGGGGGGCGTCCTGCTGCTCACCCACAGCCACGCGATCTCCAACGTGAAGGACGCGCTGCTGATCGAGATCACCCACACGCCGCTGGCGCTCGCCGGCATCGCCGCCGGCTGGGCGCGCTGGCTCGAGCTCCGCGCCGACCCACGCACCCAGCGGATCGCCGGCTGGGTGTGGCCGATCTGCTTCCTCTTCATCGGCCTCATCTTGATGGACTATCGGGAGGCGTAGAGGCCTCTGCGAACCGCCCGGCCCCGCGCTATGCTTTCCGGAGTTCGCCGGGAAAGGGGTCGATGACGGAGACCGGATCGCGGCTGGGGGTGGCGTCGAGGTCGCGGCGGATCCTGCCCTGGGTGCTCGGCGTGTCGCTGCTGCTGCACGTCGCGGCGGTCGGACTCCTGGTGCCCTGGACGGCACGGCGGCGCGTGCCGCCCCCGGCGCCTTCCCTGGCCACCGTCGCGATGATCATTCAGAAATCCACCAATGTCAGCGAGGGGACGCCCGGCGCGCAGGCCGTCCCGCCGCAACCGCAGCCAGCCCCCACGCCGCCACAACCGCCGAAGCCGGCTCAGCCGCCGCAGCAGGCAAGCGCCAAGCCGCCCCCACCGCCGCCCCGGAAACCGCCCCCCGATCCCGCCCCGCTGGACCCGGCCGCCGTGCCGATGCCGCCGCCCCCTGCGCCGCACGCCGCCCCGGACGAGGATTCAACGGCCGAGGTCAATCTCGGCACCGGCAGCGAGTTCTCCGCCGGCCGCGTCAGCGGCTCCGCCATCGTCGCCGCCAAGCTCGATGCCGGCTTCCGCAACTTCCCGCCGCACTACCCGCCAGCAGCGGCCGCCCGAAACGAGGAAGGCACCGTCGACCTGCTGATCCACGTCGCCCCGAGCGGCGACGCCAGCAGCGTCGATATCGTCGAGAGTTCGGGCTACACCGTGCTCGACGAGGCCGCACGCGACGCGGTCCTCCGCTGGCACTTCAACCCCGAGCAGAAGGACGGTCTGCCCGTAGCGTCCGAACTCCCGTTCCGGATGATCTTCGGGCTCGACCACCGATGAGGACCAACCCCGCATGAGAATCGATCGGGTCGTCACCCGCGGCGGCGATGGCGGCGAAACCTCGCTCGCCGACGGCACCCGGCTGCGCAAGGACAGCGCGCGCATCGAGGCGATCGGCGCGGTGGACGAAACCAACGCCGCGCTCGGCCTGCTCCGCCTCCACCTCGCTGGCGAGGAAGACGCGATGATCGCCCGCATCCAGAACGATCTGTTCGACCTCGGCGCCGACCTCGCCCGCCCCTGGGACGAAACCGACACCACCCGCCTGCGCATCGCCCCCACGCACTGCGCGCGGCTCGAGGCCGAAATCATCGCGATGAACGCCGAGCTGCCGCCACTCACCAGCTTCGTGCTGCCCGGCGGAACCCCGGCCGCCGCCTCAACCCACCTCGCCCGAACCATCGCCCGCCGCGCCGAGCGAACCCTCACCCACCTCGCCAACGCCGACCCCATCAACCCCACGATCACCCAATACCTCAACCGCCTCTCCGACCACCTCTTCACCCTCGCCCGCGTGCTCAACGCCAACGGCCAGCTCGACACCCTCTGGATCCCGGGCGCGCATCGATAGTGGAAGGGGGCTCCGCCCCTAGGCCCCCGCCAAGGGCTCTGCCCTTGGATCCCGCCAGGGGATGGTCATCCCCTGGACCCCTAAAACTTTGGTTTGTTAGGAGAGGGGCGGGCGAGAAGACCTGGAGGTCGGCATCCTTACCCGCCGCTCTCCTAACAAACCAGTCTGAGGGTTCCAAGGGACGACTGTCCCTTGGCGGGGTCCAGGGGCAGCGCCCCTGGCGGGCCGGGGGGCGAAGCCCCCCTCATCTACCGGCGCGTGCTCAGGACAGGATGCCGAACTGGCCGTTCTTCATCACCAGGACGACAACGCCTTCGGTGGAGGCGGGGTCGCGGTGGGGGGTGAAGGTAAACGGGCCCATGACGCCGGTGTAGTTGGTTTGCAGAAGGCTGGTGCGGATCTTGTCGGGGTCCGGGCTGCCGGCGCGGTCGATGGCTGCGGCGAGGATCGCCATGGTGTCGTAGGCCTGGGCCGCGAACTGGTCGGGTGGGTTGCCGTATTTCGCGGTGAAGGCTTTGACGAAGGCCTGGTTGGCGGGGTCCGGCTTGCCGATGAACCAGGGGCTGCCGACGATCAGCCCGTCCGCCGCGGCGCCGGCGATCTGGCCGAGTTTCGGCGAGTTGGAGCCGTTGCCGCCGATGAAGGTGGTTTCCGGTCCGAAGCCGAGCTGGCGCGCCTGCAGCAGCACGCCGGAGACGGGTTCGACGAGGGCGGAGATGCCGATCGCGTCCGGCTTGAGGGATTTGATCTTGGTGAGCTGGGCGGAGAAATCGGTGTCCTTGCTGCCGAAGGTCTCGATGGTGAGGATCTTGAGTCCGGTCTTCTCCGCCGCTTCCTTCATCACGTCGAAGCCGGATTTCGAGAAGGCGTCGTCATTCGCGTAGATCAGCGCGATGGTTTTGGTGCCGAACTTCGCCTGGGCGTGGCGGAAGGTGACGGGCACGACGTCCGATTCCGGCAGCGAGGTGCGGAAGATGTAATCGCCGATATCGGTGATGCCGTTGGCGGTGGTGGACGTGCCGATGGTCGGGATCTTGCGTTGGTTGGTCACCGGCCCGACGGCGAACATCTCGTTCGACAGCGTGGGGCCGATCATCGAGACCACCTTGTCGCGGCCGATCAGCTTGCGCGCGGCGTTGATCGCCTGGTTCTTGTCGCCGGCGGAATCCTCGACGGTGAGCGCGATCTTGCGGCCGCCGAGCACGCCTTTCGCGTTGATGTCGGCCAGCGCGAGCTCGAGCCCGCCGCGGATCGCGATGCCGTAGGCGGCGTTCGGGCCGCTCAGGATCTCGATGGCGCCGACCGGGACCGGCGGCTGCTGCGCCCGCGCGCCGGTGCCGGCGGCGGAGACGAGGGCGGAGGCCGCCAATGAGGTGGTGAATGTCCGGCGGCGCATCGCGCGTTCCTCCAGCTTGGTTCCACGATCGGGAATGTTTGCCCTGCGTAATGCAACGATCGGCGCGTCGCCGCAAGACGGGTTGCCAGGCGCGCCCATCCGGGCATCCTGTCGCGCATGGCCCAACTCCGCATCGCCACCTGGAACATCAACTCCCTCCGCCTCCGTCTGCCGTTGCTCTCGCATCTGATCGCGGCACTCGATCCTGACGTGATCTGCCTGCAGGAGACGAAGGTGCCGGACGAGCTGTTCCCGGACACCGCACCCGGCGCGCTGGGCTACCCGCATGTCGCACGGCGCGGGATGAAGGGCTACAACGGCGTCGCGATCCTCTCCCGCCTCGCCCTGCGCGTGGACGAGCAGGCGCCGGATTGGTGCGAACGCGGCGATTGCCGGCATCTCGCGGTGATCTTGGAGGCGCCGTCCGGACCGGTCGAGCTGCATGATTTCTACGTCCCGGCTGGCGGCGACGTGCCGGAGCCGGCGGCGAACCCGAAATTCGCCCATAAGCTCGATTTCCTGCGCGAGGCGACCGCCTGGTTCACCGGCCGCGCCGGGTTTTCCCGCACGGTGCTGGTGGGCGATCTCAACATCGCGCCGCTCGAGCACGATGTCTGGAGCCACAAGCAGCTGCTGGGCGTGGTCAGCCACACGCCGGTCGAGGTCGCGGCGCTGCAGGGCTGGCAGCGCACCGGGTTCGTGGATGCCGTACGGCATTTCGTGCCGCCGGAGGAGAAGCTCTACACCTGGTGGTCGTATCGCAACCGCGACTGGCGCGCCTCCGATCGCGGGCGGCGGCTCGACCATGTGTGGGTCTCGCCCGATCTCGTGCCGGGCCTCGCATCGCAGACGATTCTCAAGGACGCGCGGGACTGGCAGCAGGCGAGCGATCACGTGCCGGTCTCGGTTGTGATGGAGGTGTAGGATGGCCGAGGCAGTGACCGTGTTCGTGGCGCGCCGCGTGATCACGATGAACCCGTCCTTGCCGGACGCGACGCATGTCGCGATGCGCGAGGGGCGCATCCTCGCGGTGGGCGGCACGGCGGAGATGGCGGATATCGGCGCCGCCGAGACCGACACCCGGTTTGCCGACAAGATTCTGCTGCCGGGCTTCGTCGAGGGGCACAGCCATCGCAGCGAGGGCGCGATGTGGCGCGACCCGTATGTGGGTTTTTTCGACCGCCGCGCGCCGGATGGCGAGGTGGCGCGCGGGTTGAAGAGCATCGAGGCGGTGGTGGAACGGCTCGGCAATGCCGCGGGCGACGCGCCGATCTGCGCCTGGGGCTTTGACCCGATCTATTTCCGCGGCCGGCGGATGAACGCGGCCGATCTCGACCGCGTGGCGATCGAGCGCCCGGTCGTTGTCACCCATGCCTCGTTCCACACGATGAACCTCAATTCGACCGCCCTGCGGCAGGCCGGCTTCACCCGCGACACCGACCTCGATGGTCTGGTGCGCGACGAAGCCGGCGAACCCACCGGCGAGATCCGCGGTCCCGAGGCGATGGGGCGGGTGCGCCGCACGGTGGCGGCCGACGCGTTTGCCCAAGTGCTCGACGCCGAATCCCTGCACATGTTCGGCCGGGTCGCGCAGCTCGCCGGCGTCACCACCGCGACCGATCTCGTCAGCGACATGACGGAGGAGACGGTCGCCGCCTATCGCGAGGCGAGCCTCGATCCGAGTTTTCCGCTCCGCCTCGTCCCGGCGCTCGGCGCGCGCTTCTACGGCGTCGCTGAGGGTGTCGCGCGCTGGCAGGCGTTGCGCGGACAGGGCAATGACAGCCTGCATTTCGGGCTGGTGAAGATCGTCGTCGACGGCTCGATCCAGGGCTTTACCGCGCGGATGCGCTGGCCCGGCTACCATAACGGTGCGCCGAACGGGTTGTGGTATGTGGCGCCGGCGGAGCTCGGCACGATCATCGAGGCGTATCACCGCGTCGGCGCGGTGCTGCATATCCACACCAATGGCGACGAGGCGACCGAGGCGGCGGTCGAGATGTTCGGCCGCGCGATCGCCGCGCATCCGCGCGCCGATCACCGCCACACGCTGCAGCATTGCCAGATGCCCGATCCCGCGCTGTTCCGCCGGATCAAGGCGCTTGATCTCTGCTGCAACATTTTCGCCAACCACATCTATTACTGGGGCGAGGAGCATGTCGCGCAGACGATGGGGCTGTCGCGCGCGATGCGGATGGATGCGTGCGGCACCGCGCTCCGCCTCGGCATCCCCTTCGCGATCCATTCCGATGCGCCGGTGACGCCACTGGCGCCGCTCTTCACCGCCTGGTGCGCGGTGATGCGCGAGACCGCCGCCGGCCGTGTGCTCGGCGAAGGCGAGCGCATCCCGGTCGCCGACGCGTTGCATGCGGTGACGCTGGGCGCGGCCTATACGCTGAAGCTCGACCATATGGTCGGCAGCATCGAGGTCGGGAAATTCGCCGATTTCGCGGTGCTCGACGAGGATCCGCTGGAAGTCGCGCCCGGGCATCTGCGCGACATCCGCGTGCACGCGACGGTGCGCGGCGGTGCGGTGTTCGCCAATCCGGAATGAGCGTCCCGCTCGCGATTCTCGGCGGCTTTCTCGGCAGCGGCAAGACGACCGTGCTCAACCACATCCTGCGCCACGCGACATCCCGGATCGGCGTGCTGGTCAATGATTTCGGCGCGGTCAACATCGATGCGGAGTTGATCACCGCGCGCGATGGCGGCGTGATCTCGCTCAGCAATGGCTGCGTCTGCTGCTCGCTCGGCACCGATCTCAGCGGCAGCCTGGCCGCGATGCTGGCGCGCGATCCGGCGCCGGAGCGGATCGTCATCGAGGCGAGCGGCGTATCCGATCCCTGGCGCATCGCGCAGGTGGCGATGCTGGAGGCCGACATCGCGCTGGATGCGGTGCTGGTGCTCGCGGATGCGGCGGGCTTCACCGCCCATCTCGCGGATCGCTGGCTCACCGACACGCTGGAGCGACAGCTCGCGCGGGCCGATCTCATCCTGATCAGCAAATGCGATCTCGCGGATGATGCCTCGCGGGCGGCAACGCGGGAGGCGATCATGCGCGTCCGTCCCGATGCACGCGTCGCGGAGATCGCGTATGGCGCGATACCGGACATTCTGCTCACCGGCCCGCACGACGAACCGTCCAGCCGGTTCGCGGCGACGCCGCCCGACCATACGTTCCGGAGCTGGCACTGGCGAAGCGATTCGCTGCTCGACGAGGCCAAGCTGCGCCTGCTGCTCGCGCGCCTGCCGGATTCGGTGCTGCGCGGCAAAGGGTTCTGCCGCGTCGGCCCGTCCGGAGAGCCGCGCGTGATGCAGCTTGTCGGCAAGCGCTGGACGCTGCGGCCCTGGGACGGCGAGACCATCGGCGGCATCGTGCTGATCGGCGATCACCGCCTGCCGCCGGATGCCGAGCTCGCTGTGCTGTTCGACGGCGTTCGCCTGCGCTAAATCTCCTCGACATGGGCGGGCATAATTCGCATTTGCGCCTGTCCGGACCAGCGAACCGCGACGAGACGGTGATGGTCTTGGGCCTCGCAGTCACGATGAGCACCGTGTCGTTTGCAGTGGCTCTCGATTTCCGACCAGTTCGCTCCGGTGCTCCAGTTAACGCCCTTTTTTGCTCCTCCATAGATCGTCGCCATGCCCCGTCTCTCCGGAAGCCGGCAATCGCTGGCTCATTCCGCATTTCCACGGAGGCGGAAGCGCTCCGCCGGATCGTCCTCGCCGGGCTCGAGGTGCTTGCGTAGCAGCAGCCTGCTCGGATGCGCGATGGACGAACCGCCGGAGATTTCCTGTCCGCGTCCTGGGTGGTAGGCCTGCGCCGGCGGCCAAGGGGATGGGCATGGAAATCGGGATCATCGGCGGCGGCGGCGCGGGAAGTTGCGGTGCGGATGCCCCGCGCAGACCCCGGCGGGACTGAGCCGCGAGGATGTACGGGCTGCTCGCTGGATTGCGCGTCGTCGAGGCCGCATCCTTCATCGCCGCACCCTCCTGCGCGCTGCATCTCGCGCAGATGGGCGCCGAGGTGATCCGCATCGACCAAATCGGCGGCGGGCCGGATTTCAGCCGCTGGCCGCTTTCGCCCGGCGGCGGTCCCAGCCTTTATTGGGAGGGGCTGAACAAGGGCAAGAAATCGGTCGCCCTCGACCTGTCCCGGCCCGAGGGGCGGGAGCTGGCGGTGCGAATCATCACCGCCGCGGGCGAGAATGCCGGGCTATTCGTGACCAATTTCCCGGCCTCCGGCTTCCTCGCCTATGACCGGCTGCAACCGCTCCGGGACGATCTGGTGTGCGTCCGCATCATGGGCTGGGCGGATGGGCGGCAGGCGGTCGATTACACGGTCAACGCCGCGGTCGGCGTGCCGTCGATCACCGGGCCGGCGGAGTATCCCGGCCCGGTGAACCACGTGCTGCCCGCCTGGGATCTGCTGGCTGGCGCCTATGCCGCGTTCAGCCTGGTTTCGGGCGAGCGGGCGCGCCGCCTGACCGGGCTGGGGCGCGAGATCCGCGTGCCGCTCGCCGACATGGCGATCGCCAGCATGGGCCATCTCGGCATGATGGCGGAGGCGGAGCTCACCGGGCAGGACCGGCCGCGTCTCGGCAACGCGCTGTTCGGCGCCTTCGGTCGGGATTTCGAGACCGCCGACGGCAAGCGGCTGATGGTGGTCGCGATCACCCCTCGGCAATGGACGGGGCTGATCGCCATCCTCGACATCGCGGCGAAGGTCGCGGCGCTTGAGGCCACGCTCGGGGTGAGCTTCGCCGCCGATGAGGGCCTGCGCTTCACGTACCGCGACCGGCTGATGCCGCTCTTCGCCGCCGCCTTCGCCGGCAAGACGACCGCCGAGCTGATCCCGGCCTTCGAAAGCCGGGGCGTCTGCTGGGGCCCCTACCAGACGCTGCGCGAGGCGCTGGGGCATGATCCCGCGCTGTCGGCCGCCAACCCGCTGCTCGCCGAGGTGGAACACCCTGGCGGGCGGCATTATCTGACGCCCGGCGCCGCCGCCACCATCCCGTCGGAGGCACGCGGCGCGCCGCGACCGGCCCCCACCCTCGGCCGGGACACCGACGAGGTGCTCGCCACGGTGCTGGGCCTGCCCGCCGGCGAGATCGGACGACTGCACGATGCGGGCCTGGTGCACGATGCGGGCCTGCCCGCATGACGCACCGCAGTCGCGTTTCATCGGGAGAGGCATGCCAATGGCCGACTTGATCGGCGAGAGACCCAGCCACGGCAGCGAGGCGGAGCTCTGCGGCCTGTCCCGCGCCGCGGTCGAGGCGGCGCGCGATTACCTGCGTCAGGCGCGGCAGGCCTGCCTGGCCGCCGTTTCGGACGGCGCGAGGATCGACCCCGCGCGGCTGGAGGCGGAGCAGCGGCGCGTGCACGGTTTCGCCTGGACCGCCACGGTGATCGAGGGGCTGGATCAGCTTGCGGCCTGGGCCGCCCGCCTCGACGCGGCCGGCCGGCTCGGCGATGGCGAGCGGCTGGTGCTGCAGATCGGGTTCGGCGAATACCTCGCGCAGGTGCTGGGTGGCCTGCCGATGGGTCAGAACGAGATCGTGCGTCCCGTCGATCTTGGCATCGAGGCGGAAGCGTCGGTGCTGGCGGAGAACCCGGCGGTGCGCTGGTTCTGCCGCAACGGCAACACCGCCGCCGCCCGAGCCGCGCTGGCGGCGCGCGTGGCCGAGGGCTGGCGCCCGGACGAATCGCTCGGCGACGAGACGCTCGACATGATCCGCGAGCAGTTCCGCCGGTTCAGCGACGAGAAGGTCGCGCCGCATGCGCATCAATGGCATTTGCAGGACGCGCTGATCCCCGACGCGCTGATCGCGGAGATGGCCGAGCTCGGCGTATTCGGCATCTGCATCGACGAAGCGCATGGCGGGCTCGGGCTCGGCAAGCTCGCGATGTGCATCGTGTCCGAGGAGCTGAGCCGCGGTTGGATCGCGGCCGGCTCGCTCGGCACGCGATCGGAGATCGCCGGCGAGCTGATCAGCGCCAACGGCACGGCGGCGCAGAAGGAACGCTGGCTGCGCGGCGTCGCGACCGGCGCGGTGCTGCCCACAGCCGTGTTCACCGAGCCGGATACCGGCTCCGACCTGGCCGCGGTGAAGACACGCGCGCAGCAGGCGGATGACGGTGCATGGCGCATCACCGGATCGAAGACCTGGATCACCCACGCCTCCCGCAGCGACCTGATGGCGGTGCTCGCGCGCAGCAACCCGGAAATGCCCGGTTTCGCCGGCCTGTCGATGTTCCTGGCCGCAAAGACGCGCGGCACGCCGGGCGATCCTTTCCCCGATCCCGGGCTCACCGGCAGTGAGATCCCGGTGCTCGGCTATCGCGGGATGAAGGAATACGTGCTTTCCTTCGACGAGTTCGCCGTCGATGCGGAAGCGCTGCTGGGCGCCGAAGACGGCACGGGTTTCCGGCAGTTGATGCGCACCTTTGAAGGGGCCCGCATCCAGACCGCCGCGCGCGCGGTGGGCGTCGCCCGCAATGCGCTCGACCTCGCGGTGAAATACGCGACGGAACGCCGGCAATTCGGCAAGTCCCTCGCTTCCTTCCCGCGCGTATCGGACAAGGTCGCGATGATGACGGCGGAGAATGTGATCGCCCGTGAGCTCACTTATTTTGCGGCGCGGGCGAAGGACGCCGGCGATCGCTGCGACATCGAGGCCGGGATGGCGAAGCTGCTGGCGGCGCGCGTCGCGTGGAGCAATGCGGATGCCGGGCTGCAGGTGCATGGCGGCAACGGCTACGCCCAGGAATACGAGATCAGCCGCGTGCTGTGCGACGCGCGCATCCTGAACATTTTCGAGGGCGCCGCCGAAATCCAGGCGAACGTGATCGGCCGCGGATTGCTGACCCGCCAGATCTGACCGCCGCGGTCAGGCGCAATCGATTGGCGACGGCCGGCGCCGAGTCCACCGAAGGTGAAAATGCGCTTGGCGCACAGCTCGCAGAAGCGGATGAGATTGCCGAAAGGGCCGATCACGCCGGTCTCGATCGTCCCCACGATGTGGTTTCGAGCCCGGCCGCCTGGAGCGGTAGGATTTGGCGGCGATCTCGCCATGAAACGCCTCGACACCCTGCATCGTCACGCGGATGTGGATGCCGGGCTGTCGTCGCCATAATGCTCGCTCAAATGCAGGATCAGGCTGCCGCGCGAGATCTGCCGGTAAAGCGGGGCGTTCGCGTCGAAGCGATGATCCCAATCCACCGAGAAGCCAAGAAGTCCGAGATAGAACTCGTCCGCCTTCGCGATGTCGAGGATGCGGAGGGTGGGGATGACCTAAGTGAAATCGATGTCGTTCATCCCCCGTCTCTGCTCGGGCGCATACATGGCGTTGCGATCACGGAATGCGCGCCTCGTCGTGCGCGGCGATGAAGCCGTCGACCATCGTGAGATAACGGGCGGTCTCCTCGATATGCGGGAGATGGCTGGACTCTTCAAAGATCTCCCATCGCGCGTTCGGAATGCGATCGGCGAAGGGCTGCACCACCGCGGCGGTCGCCTCGTCATGCCGCCCGGAAATCAGCAATGTCGGCGCGACGATGCGGTCGACGCGGTCCACGATCGACCAGTCGCGGATGGTGCCAATGCAGTGGAACTCGCTCGGCCCGTTCATCGTGTGGTAGACGGTCGGGTCGTCGGCCACCGCGGCGAAGCTCGCTTCGAGCTCGGGCGGCCAGGCCACGCGGCAGAGATGCCGGTCGTAGAAGACGCGCACCGCCGCCTCGTACTCCGCCGTGTCCGTCGTGCCGGCGGCTTCATGCGCGAGAAGCGTCGCCTGCACCTCGGGCGGCAGGAGCGCGCGGAGCAGATTCGCCTCCTGCAGCCAGAGCGCCATGGCGGCCGGCGAATTCGCGATCACCAGCGACCGCAGGCCGGCAGGGCGCAGCACGGCGTGCTCGGAGGCCAGCATCCCGCCCCAGCTCTGGCCGAGCAGATGGTAGCCGCCCATGATGCCGAGATGATGCAGGAGATTGTCGAGTTCTTCGAGGAACAGCGACACGGTCCAGAACGCCGCCGGCTTGTCGCGCAGATGGGTGGAACGCCCGGCGCCGATCTGGTCGTAATGGATGATGGCGCGGCCGCTATCCGCGAGCGCCGAGAGGCTGAGCAGGTAGTTATGCGGCACGCCGGGACCGCCATGCAGGGTCACGAGCGGCGGCTTGGCGGAGGCGAGATCGCCCGTCACGCGATACCATGTCTCCCACGCGCCGAACGCCGCCTTACCTTCAACCACGCCGGCGCTCATCGGCCCGTTTCTCCTGTCATGTCCTGTTCTGTCGTCACGCGGGCGCTCCTTGTGCCTGATGCTTCATCCGCACCGCATGGCACGCCGCCGCCGCGTCATCGCGGTACGCCAGCGTCGGCGGCATCTCACGGCGGCAGACCGGCATGGCCTCCGGGCAGCGCGAGGCGAAGGGGCAGCCGGTGGGCGAGATCTCCGCCTCCGCGCCCTCCCCCGCCATCGCGGCGTCCTCGCCCCAGCGTCGATCGAGATCCGGCCAGGGAATCGAGGCCACCAGAAGCCGGGTGTAAGGATGCTGCGGCGCGCCGATCACCGTGGTCGCGTCGCCGCGCTCGACCACATGGCCGCGGAACAGCACCAGAACCTCGTCGGCCACCTGATAGGCGGTCGTGATGTCATGAGTGATGTAGATGACGGCGATGCCATGATCCTGATTGAGCTTGACGATATTGCCGAGAATGGTCGCGCGCAACGATGCATCCACCATCGAGACGGGCTCATCGGCGACCAGCAGATGCGGGCGCAGCAGCAATGCCCGCGCCACCATCAGCCGCTGCCGCTGGCCGCCGCTGAGCTGGTGCGGATAGCGGCCGAGCGTATCGCGCGGATTGAGCCCGACCTCGGCGCAGGCCGCCGCGGCGAGCTCCCGTGCCGCCCTGCGTGTCGATGCGAGGCCGAATTTGCGGATCGGCACCGTCAGCGCATGATCCACCGGATAGAACGGATTGAAAGCGGCGAATGGGTCCTGCGTGATCGCCTGCACCGCGCGGCGGAAGGCGCGCCGCTCGCCGCGATCGAAGGCGGCGACATTGCGTCCGCGATAGCGCAGCGCGCCGACATCCGGCTGGATCAGACCGAGCAAAATATTGCCGAGCGTCGTCTTCCCGCTGCCGCTCTCACCGACCACGGCAATGATTGGCGAGCGTTCCGCCGGCAGTTCGAGCGTGAGCGGATGCAGCGCCGGCATCGGCCGACCGCGGAGCACGCCGCCGCCATAGCTCTTGCCGGCTCCCGCCAGTTCAACCAGCGCCGACATGCGGCTCCGTCTCGAGATGGCAGGCGACGAACCGGCCGGGGCTGATCTCGTCCGCCTCGGGCCGAACGGCGCGGCAGATCTCCAACGCGAACCGGCAGCGCGGCGCGAAGCTGCAGCCGGGCGGCAGGTTCGCGAGCGACGGCGCGGTGCCCGGAATGCCGACGAATGTTCCACGATGGGCGAAGCTCGGCAACGACTCGATCAGCAGCCGCGTGTAGGGATGGCGCGGGTCGCGAAACAGCTCCGCAATCGTGCCGATCTCGACGATGCGGCCGCCATACATCACCGCGAGCCGGTCGACGAATTGCGCCATCAATCCCATGTCGTGGCCGATCAGGATCAGGCTGCTCCCCGTCTCGCGCTGCAATCGGCCGAGCGTCGCCATCACCTGGCGCTGGGTCACCACATCGAGCGCGCTGGTCGGCTCGTCGGCGATGATGAGCTGCGGGCGAAGCAGCATGCCGATCGCGATGCAGACCCGCTGCTTCATGCCGCCGCTGAGCTCGTGCGGAAACATCCGCGCCGTACGGGGCGGCAGCCCGACATCCGCCAGCGCCCGCTCGACCATGGTCCGCACGATGCGGCGATCGCGCGGACCGTCGTGATCGGCGATCGCGTCGCGCAATTGCGCCGCGATCGATGTCACCGGATTGAGCGAATTCATCGCGCCCTGCGGGATATAGCTCGCGAGCCGCAATCGCGCGGCCCGCATCGCGTCCCCGTCGAACGCGCGCAGGTCGATCCCGTTCAGCAGCACACGCCCGCCGGCGACCCGGCCGGGCGGGCGGATTAGGCGCAGGATTCCGAGCGCGGTGGTGGATTTCCCCGAGCCCGATTCGCCGACTATGCCGAGCCGCTCGCCCGGCCGCACCGTCAGGTTGACGGCGTCCGCGCCGAGCACCCGTCCGGCGCCGACCGGATACTCGACCGTCAACGCCTCGACAAGCAGACCCGACTTCATCAGGCCTGCTTCCGAAGGCGGGGATTGGCAAACGCGTCAAGACCGAGGCTGATCAGATAGAGCGAGACGAACAGGATGACGAGCAGCGCGATCGGCGCCAGGATCCACCACCAGAGGCCGCGCATGAATGCGGTATAATAGAGCATCCAGTAGACCGTCATGCCGAGCGTCGGCTCGTCCATCGGGCCGAGGCCGAGCGCTTCCAAGCCGACCTCGGAGAGGATCGCCGCCGAGGTGGCGAGAACCAGGCTCGCCATCAGGAAGGGAAGCAGATTGGGCAGCAGCTCGAGGAAGATGATCTCCGCGCCGTTGCGGCCGCTCAGCTGTGCCGTCAGCACGTAGCCCGAGCGGCGCATCACCAGCGCCTGCGCGCGGATCTGGCGCGCCGGGCCGAACCAGGACAGCAGGCCGATGACGACCGCCATGCTGGTGGAATCGAGATGGCCCTTCACGCTCGACGCGACGACGATCAGGATCAGCAAGGGCGGAATCGTGAGCCCGACATCGACGATCCAACGCAGCACCAGATCGGTCCATCCGCCGTAATAGGCCGCGACCAGCCCGACCGCCGTGCCGAGCACGATGCCCATCAGCCCCGCGAGCAGGCCGACTTTCAGCGTGAGCCAGCTTCCCAGCACGAGCACGGCGAGAAGGTCGCGCCCCTGGCTGTCGGTGCCGAAGGGCGTGTCCCAGGAGGGCGGCTGGTTCGGCAGGGCGGAGAGCGGGTCGGCCAGGCTGGTGTCGACGAGGATGCGCCCGAGCGAGGCGAACAGCACCAGCAGCAGAAGAAGAAGCATGCCGGTCACGAACGGCGCGCTGCGCCCGAGATAGGCGAGCCCGGCGCCGTGACGCGGCCCGCTGCGCGCCGCCGCCTCCGCGTCAGCCATGCGCCACCCGGGCGCGCGGGTCCAGTAGGGGATAGATCAGGTCGATCGCGATCATCGACAATCCGGTCGCGAGCACGAGCACCAGCACGCAGCCATAGATGGTGAAGAAATCGGAGAGCTTGATCGATTCGAACAGCAGCGTGCCGATGCCGGGATAGGCGAAGACGGTCTCCACCAGAACCGAACCGGTTATCAGCCGTCCGAGCGAAAGCGCGAGCGCCGTCACCTGCGGCAGCACCGCATTGCGCATGCCGTATCCGAAGAAGATGCGGCGCGGACGCAACCCCTTGGCGTCGGCGAAGATCATGTAATCCTCGCCCTGCACGCTCACCATCATGCTGCGCATGCCGATCGCCCAGAACCCGATCGAGGCGATCACGATGGAGAAAGCCGGCAGCAGCGAATGCAAGAATACGTCCCGCAGATACACCCAGGTAAAGCCCGGATAGGTGGTGAGATCATGCCCGCCGCTGCTCGGGAACCACGCGGTGCGAAAGGCCAGGAAATACACCAGCACCAGGCCGAGCAGATAGAACGGGATTGCCGAGAGCACGATGAACAGCGGCATGACGGCACGGAAGATGCGCGGCGCGCGGGGCCAGGCGGCGAGCGCGCCGATCAGCGTGCCCAGCAAGAAGGCGATCAGCGTCGCCGTGCCGAGCAGGCCGATGGTCCAGGGCAGCGCGTAGGCGATCTGGTCGGCGACGCGCGTCGGGTAGTTGGTGATCGAATAGCCGAGATCGAGATGCAGCACGCTGTTCAGGTAGCGCAGATACTGTTCCCAGAGCGGCTTATCGAGGCCGAACCGCGCCTGGTAGGAATGGATCATGTCCTGCACGCCGGCCAGCGTGCCGCCGCCCTGCCCGGCGATTTCCATCATGCGTTCGGCGATCGGGTCGCGATCGCCGAGCCGGGGCACGAAGAAATTCACTGTCGCCGCCGTCCAGACCATGGCGATCAACAGAAAGAGCCGGGCGGAGATCGCGCGCAGCATGCGTCGTCACGCCACCGGCTGGACCATATGCGCGACGTAGACCGACGTGCTGATATGGTTGGGCGCCGGCGGCATATAGGGGTTCGCCGTGCTCGGCCAGTTGGTCCAGTACGTCTGGTTGAGCGGCAGGCGATGATAATATTGCTGGATCGGGATTTCTGGCACCAGCGAGTACCAGATTTCCATCGCTTTTTGGACGAGCGGCGTGATCGCCGGATCGCCCGGCTTGAGGTTGTAGATCGGGTCCACCGCCGCGTCGTATTCCTTGTTCCGCTGCCGCGCGTAATAGAAGCTCGGCGAGCCGATCGGGGCGAAGTTCTTCGAGTGGAACGCCTCCAACGTCGCCAGCGGATCGAAGATGCTGCTGCCGGAATGGCCGGATAGCACGAGCGGACATTGCCCGTTCGCCATGATGCGCGTGGAATCCGGCGTGGAATAGAAGGTGACGTCGAACCCGCCCTTGCGGAGCTGCTGCTGCACCAGCGGGCCGAGCTGGTTGACGATCGAGATGCCGTGCATGTCGCCGCCGGCGCGCTTGTCGTCCTTGATCCAGAAATTCTGCCCGTCTCGCGTATAGCCCGCCTCGGTCATCAGCCGGGCGGATTCCTTCAGGTCGTAGACGCCCACCCGGTTCTTCGCCACGACATCGTCGAAGGAGCGGATGAACGGCAGCAGAGGCGGGAAGTTCGGGAACGGCGTCTGGCTGACATCCGACGCGCCGCCCGACGCCACATTCACGATGAGCTTGACGTTCATCGCGTATCCCATTGCCCGGCGGATGCGCACATCGTCCCAGCGCGGATCGGCGGCGTTGAAGAACAGCGAGATCGGCCACCAGTCGAGATTGCCGAAGGGCGGCTTGTCGCCGGAGAACGTGGTGAGCTTCGGATTGCGCTTCATCATCTCCTGCAGGAGGCCGACATCCTGCATGTCGGTGGAGATGTCGATCGTGTTGGCCACCGCCATCTCGGCGATGTGGTCGCGCGAGATGCTCGGCACGGTGATGATCCGCTCGGGCGCCGGCATCTTGCGGAACCCCGTCTTGGCGCCCCACCAATCGTCGCGCCGGTCGCAGACGATCTGCGTCGGCGAGGAGGACACGATCTTCCAGGCGGAGGTGGTGAGCGGCCAGCCCTTCTCCAGGTCGAAGAAGGCGAAGCCGGCCTTGTCGTCCACCTTGCTCCAGACATGCTCGGGGACCCACATCGGCCCATAGGCGAAGTAATTGACGGTGACGGCGAAGAGATGCCGCGGATCGGGCCGCGTAAAGGTGATGTGCGTGGTCAGATCATCCACCACCTCCGCCTGCTTCACGCGATCCGCATAGAGCGAGGCGAGGCGCAGGTCGCGCTTTCCGTGCCCGTTCTCGACGAGCATGTTGTAGGTATAGGCGACATCCCGCGCCGTGAAGGGATGCCCATCGCTCCATTCCGCGCCCTTGCGCAGCTTGATCGTCAGGCCGGTGAAACCGTCATCATAGGCATAGCTTTCCGCCAGCCAGGGAATGAGCTCGTTCTTGAAGAAATCGTACCAGAACAGCGGCTCGGTCGCGTACATCATGCCGTTTCGCAGATCGACGCCGGCCGCATAGAAATTCGCGTTGCTCACGGTGGTGAGAACCGGCCCGTCCACCGTGCTCGCGACGATATAGGTGCGGTTGCGCGGCACCGGGCGGAGCGGACCGCCGGCGGTCTGCGCCGATCCGCGGGTGCCTGGCAGCGCCGCGACGGCCGCCGCGGCCGCCATCAAGGCGCGCCGCCCCAGCCTCTCCGTCGATCTTGTCATTATTTCCTCCCATTCTTTTTGTTTGTCAGCTGGTTGTTTGTCAGGCTGGCATCATCGTCGTCCCAGACGCGGTCCCAGCCGCTCGATGAGGTCGTCGCGCGACGAACGCACATGCAGCGCTGCGGCGCGTCGTGCGCCCTGCGTGTCGCCGTTCCGAATGCAGTCGATCAGGATGCGGTGCTCGCGCCGGATCGTCTGCATGCGCTTCCCGGTGAAGCCGCATTCCAGCCGCAACGCGCGCGTCAGGCTGAGATGACGGTCGATCACGGAGAGGGCTTCCGCGTTGCGCGCGGCGCCGTTGATCAGCAGGTGGAAACGGCCGTTCAGCACAAAGGCGGCGGGGTAATCCCCGGCCTCCACCGCGTCGTCATGCTGGCCCTGGAGCTCTTCCAGCGCCGCGATCTGATGCGGTGACGTGGTCGCCGCGAAGCTCTCGGTCAGGAATGATTCCAGCGCTTCGCGCACGTCGAAGATGTTGATGATGAGGCGCTCGTCGAGTGGGCGCACGCGGGCGCCGCGATTGGGCTCCATCACCACGAGCCCCTCGCCGCGCAATTCCTGCAGGCTTTCACGAATCGGCGCGGCGCTCACGCCGTAATGCAGGGCAAGGTCGCGCACCTTGAGCCGCGCATCGGACCGCCAGTGTCCGGCAAGAAGGTCCGCCCGCAGCCGGGCGGAGACGTGGCCGAACTGGCTGCGCGCTTCTTCCAGGGCCGGCGCGGTCTCGGAGCGTTCCATCACTGCCGATCATCTTAGCGTTTCCGATCGACATCTGGTCAACCGAGAAAAATGATATACGATCGATAAAAATCGTTGGGCGGGTTTTGGCGACAAAATGGGCCAGCTCGCCGGCCACAAGGGGAAAACGGCATGAGGATCACGCGCGTCGAGGCGTTTCCGATCTGGGTGGATGGCCGCATCCAGCTGCTCGCCAAGGTTTCGACCGATGCCGGGCTGCATGGCTGGGGCGAATCCGGCCTCACCAGCCGCGACCGCGCCGTCGCGGGCGCGATCGCGCATTACGGCGAGTGGCTGGTCGGACGCGACCCGATGAATATCGGCGCGCTCTGGCAGGAAATGTATCGTAGCCAGTATTTCGAGGGCGGCCGCGTGCTCACCGCCGCGATCAGCGCGATCGACATCGCCCTGCACGACATCAAGGGAAAGGCGCTCGGCGTCCCGGTGTGGCAGTTGCTCGGCGGCAAGCAGCGCGATTTCGTCGACACTTTCGCGTCGGTGCGGGCGACCGAGATTGGCCGGATCACCGAGCTCGCGCAGCGCCTCCTCGAGGCCGGATGGACCTGCATCCGTCTGCCGCGAAAGGATCCGCCGGCCGACACGCCGACGCGCTTCGAACCCTGGGATTCGCTGATCGGCACGGCGGAGTGGATGGCAAAGGTGCGCGAGGCGGTGGGATCGCGGGCGATTCTCGGCATCGACTATCACCACCGGCTGAGCGTCGCCGAGACCGCCGCTTTCTGCCAGCGCATGCCGATCGGCACGCTCGACTGGATCGAGGAGCCGATCCGCGACGAGACCCCGGGCGCCTATGAGGCGCTGCGGCGCATGACGCCGATCCCGTTCGCGCTCGGCGAGGAATTCGCCTCGAAATGGCAGTTCCTGCCGTATATCGAACGCGACATCGCGCAATATGCGCGCATCGATATCTGCAATGTCGGCGGGTTCACCGAGGCGATGAAGGTCGCCGGCTGGTGCGAGGCGCATTATGTGGATCTGATGCCGCACAACCCGCTCGGCCCGGTCTGCACGGCGGCGACTGTGCATCTCGGCGCGGCGGTTGCGAATTTCGCCTGGTCGGAATGCCGCGAGACGCCGGGGGAGAATGTCGGGCGCCACGATTCGCCGGTCTTCATCAACCGTCCGCTCCTCGACGGCGCGCGCTATCCGGTCCCGACCGCGCCGGGCCTCGGCATCGATATCGACGAGCAGGAATTGGCCAGGGCCGCACCGCCGCGCGGCTTCGAATTCCCGCATTTCAGCCGCAAGGACGGATCGCACACCAACTGGTAGCGAGCGCCGGCGGCTCACCGGCGCTAGGGCATTTCCACCTTCGGTGGAGTCGGCGCCGGCCCTGGGCCGAGTGGGGGCGAGGGCCGACGCCGACTTAACTGAAAATGCTCCGATGGCTCAGGCTTCGCGCGGCTCGAACAGCTCGGGCCGCAGGCGCTCGAGATCAGGGAGCGCGCGGACGATTTCCGTCAGGTGATGGCGCATCGCCGCCTCCGCCCGATCCGGATCGCGGCGATCCACCGCGTCCAGGATGGCCTCGTGCTGTCGCACCAGCGCCTGCATCGCCTCGGCGTCGCTGAGGGTGAGCGAGCAGACGCGATCCATATGCGTCTTCACATCCCTGATCGCGCGCCAAGCGAGCACGCATCCCGCGCCGTCGGCGAGCACCGCGTGGAAGCGTTCGTCGTGCCGCTGGAAGGCGCCATGGTCGCCGCGCAGGGCGACGCGCGATTGCACGGCGAGCAGCTCGTCCGCCTTCGCACGCGATGCCGGCGCAAAGCGCGCACAGGCGCGGCGGATCACCGCGATCTCCACCGCCTCGCGCACGAAGCGGGCCTGCATCATGCGGTCCATCGAGAGCCGCGTGACCACCGTTCCGCGTTGCGCCTGGACCTCGACGAGCTGCGCACCGGTCAGCCCGATCAGCGCCTCCCGCACGGGTTGGCGCGAGACGCCATAGCGATCGGCGATCTCCTGCTCGGACAGCCGCGCGCCGGGAAGCAGCTCGAGCGTGATGATCGCCTGGCGGAGCACGGCCTGCACCTGCCGCGCGGCCGAGCCCTCGCCGGTCAGGCGGCGCGGCGGTCTGCGCAAGGGGATTGCCTCGGACATCTACGGTATACTACCATACAAAAATCGGGAAAGCACCTGTCGGTCGAAACGGGCGCAACCGTCGGGGAAACCGTCGATGAAGATAAGCGCCGTCCGGTTCACGCTGCTTCGACACGCGCTCGAGCGCCGCTACGGCGACGCGCAGGGTCTGAAGACGCACCGCACCGGGCTGCTCCTGCGGGTCGACACCGATGACGGGCTCACCGGCTGGGGCGACATCTCGAATGTCCGCAACGACGCCAATGTCGCGCATCTCCGGGAGGTGCGCGACGTGCTGCTAGGCGCCGACCCGCTCTCCGCGGCGCGGTTGATCCGCCGGCTCGCGGTTCTGGGCCCGCGCATCGCGGCCGGGGTGGATATCGCGCTCGCCGACATCCGCGGCAAGGCGGCCGGGATGAGCCTCTCGGCGATGCTCGGCGGCGCGCATCGCGACACCCAGCCCTGCTATGCCTCGCTGCAGAATGCGAGCGAGGATCGCGACGTCACCGCCTCGGCGGTCGCGGCCGCCGAGGCAGCGATGCGCCTGGGATTCCGCCACATCAAGATGAAGGTCGGCTGGCACCATCCGGATGTCGATGCGGGCTGGGTGAACGCGGTTCTCGCGGCGTTGCCGCCGGCGGTCAATCTGGCGATCGACGCCAATCGCGTGCTCGATCTCGCGGGCGCCGAACGGCTGATGCGCGGCATCCGCGACCATCACCGCATCGCCTGGTTCGAGGAACCGTGCAGCAACCGGTATCCGAGAATGTACGGCGAGTTGCGCACGCGGATCGACGTGCCGCTCGCCGGCGGCGAATCGATGGGCATTTCCATGCTGCAGGATGTCATCGCCGGCCGCATGATGGACATCGTGCAGCCGGATCTCGTCGGCCATGGCGGCTTCGCGCCGATGCAGGCGCTGTTCGCGCTCTGCGACGCGCACGGGGTTCGCCTGATCCCGCATTGCTTCGACGGCCAGATCATGCGGGTGGCGACGCTGCATCTGCTCGCGAGCCGCCCGGATTGGGAGGAGCGGCATGGCGAATACGACGCCTCACCGCTGGAAGTCGATATCTCGGCCAACCCGCTCCGTGACGAGCTGCTGGAGCAGACGCTTCGCCCCGACGCGGAGGGGCGTCTCGTGGTGCCGACCGGTCCCGGCCTCGGCATCGCGGTGAACGAGGGTTTCGTCGAGCGGGTCGGCCAACCCGTTCCGCTGTGAGCGGCTCGCCGCGAAGGAGAGAGACGATGAGGCGAATTCTGGCCGTGCTCCCGGTGCTCCTGCTTCTCGCGGCGCCAGGACGCGCCGGGGCCGTCAGCCTGACGATCTGGACCCGCCTGCCGCAGGAAATGACCGGCGTGTTCTTCGAGAACTTTCACAAGCTGCACCCGGATATCGACGTGCATGTGGAGAATATTCCGGGCGGCAAGAACCACATCAACAAGCTGATGGCCGCGGTGGCCGCCGGCGCGCCGCCGGATCTGACGACGCTCGACGTGATCGGCACCGCGCAGTTCGCACGCATCGGCGCGCTCATGCCGCTCGACGAGCTGATGGCGAGCCATCCCGCTCTCGCGCCCGACCAGTTCAGCCCGGGCCAGGTGCAGACGGCGATGTTCGACGGCAAGCATTACGGCCTGCCCTTCACCGGCGACGTCTCGGTGATCTACTACAACAAGGACATGTTCCGCGCGCACGGGCTCGACCCGGACAAGCCGCTGCGGACATGGGACGAGTTCACCGCCGCCGCCAAGGCGCTCACCGCGCCGCCCGCGCTCTACGGGTTCGAGATGTTCCCGGGCTATCCGACGACGACGACATTCTACGGCCTGCCGTATCTCTGGATGGCCGGGGGCGACGTGGTGGATCCGAAGACGAATCTCTACGCGTTCAACTCGGATGCCGGTGTCCGCGCGCTCACCTATCTCTCGGATCTGCATCTGAAGCAGCACGTCATCCTGCCATCGGCGATCGGCAAGACCGGGGATGTCGACGTGCTGCTGGACTTTCTGCAAAAGCGTGTGGCGATGACGTTCGGCGGCGCGGCGCAGCTCTTCCAGCTCAGCGGCAAGCAGGTCGGGTTCGAGGTGGGCGTGATGCCGAACCCGTCGCCGAACGCCGCGACCCCGAGCGTCGGCGATCTCGGCGGCGACAATGTCGCGATCATGGCCCGGATCCCCAAGGAGAAGCTCGCCGCCGCCGTTACCCTGATGGAATATCTGACCTCCGCCGAGGGCCAGCGCGGATGGTGGATCACCAAGGGCCTGCCGGTGCGCAAGGACATGCTGAACGATCCTTATTACGCGACGCACCTGTTGGAGAAGGCTTTGCTGGCGGCCTATGTCACCGGCCATGCGCCGCCGATCACCTCCCATTACGTCGAGATGCAGCAGAGCCTGGTCGACGCCTATCAGGAGGTGTTCTTCGGCCAGGAATCACCCAAGCAGGCGCTCGACGACGCCGTCGCGCAGGACAATGCGCTGATCAAGCGCACCGGCGCGCCATAGCCGGAGCCACGCGCCTGCCGCACGCCGCCACCCTCCACGCGGCCGCCGCCCTCCGCCGCACGGGAGGCGTCGCGCAACTGATCGATCGGCTCACCGGGCTGCTGCTGACCGTGCCGGCGATGATTGTCATTCTGGGGCTGCTGCTCTATCCGCTCGCTTACGCGATCTATCTGAGCTTTGCCGCCTGGCAACTCTCCGGGTCGCACTGGATCGGGGTCGCGAATTATCAACGGCTGCTTGATGACCGGATGTTCTGGGCGGCGCTTTCCAACACTTTCTTCTACGCGTTCTGGAACCTGACGCTCGGCACGGCGCTGTCGCTCGCCGCGGCGCTCCTGATGAACCGGCCCACCTTCGCCGCGCGCGCCCTGCGCGTCGTCGTGTTCCTGCCGGAAGTGCTCGCCGCATCGGTCTCCGCGCTCGCCTGGATGTGGATGCTCGACCCCGATTACGGCCTGCTGAACCGGCTCATGCTCGAGACCCGGCTGATCGGGGCGCCGATTCCATGGCTGACCTCGCCCGCCGATGCACGCTGGGGGATCACCATCGTCAATCTCTGGCTCGGCACCGGCCTCTCCTCGATCCTGCTTCTCGCGGCCTTGCAGGGCGTGCCGGCGGAGGTGCAGGAGGCGGCGGCGATCGATGGCGCCGGCGCGTTCCAGCGCCTCCGCCACGTCATCCTGCCGGCGATCCGCCCCGTGCTGCTCGTCGTCGTCATGCTCAAGCTGATCGGGTCGTTCAAGACCTTCGACCAGGTGTTCATCATGACCGGTGGCGGTCCGCTGCACCGGACGGACACCATCCTCACCTTCCTCTATCAGCAGGGTTTCGAGCGCTTCGATTTCGGCTACGCCTCGACGGTCGGGGTGGTGTTCCTGCTGATCGTCTCGGCGCTCAGCGCCATGCAGGGTTGGCTGATGCGGGAGCGGCCATGATCGTCTCGGGCGCCTCGCGCGGCCGCACGCGGCGGATGACGCTCGACCTGCTCTCCGGCGTCTTCGCGCTTGCCTGGTGCCTGCCGCTGCTCACGATGGCGCTCACCGCGATCAAGCCGAGCAGCGAGATCTACGCCGCCGATTTCCGCTGGCTGACACTGCGCCCGACGCTCGAGCATTTCGCAAAGGCCTGGCAGGCGGCGCCGTTCGAGCGCTACTACCTGAACAGCATCATCGTCGCGAGTTCGGCGACGCTGCTCGTGTTGCTGATCGGCTCGATGGCCGCCTACGCGCTCTGCCGGATCCGGTTTCGTGGGCGGAAAATCCTGCTCGTCGCGGTGCTGGGCACCACGATGATCCCGTTTCAGGTGCTGCTGATCCCGTTCTTCATCCTGCTCACCGATCTGCACCTGGTTAATTCTCTGGCGGGACTCGTCATCGCCTATGTCGCGATCCTGCTGCCCTTCGCCGTGTTCATGCTGAGCGGCTTCCTGCGCCATCTGCCGCGCGAGATGGAGGAGAGCGCCCGGGTGGATGGCTGCAGCTGGTTCGGCATCTGGTGGCGCATCTGCCTGCCGCTATGCCGGCCGGCGCTCGCCGCTGTCGGCATCTACAGCTTCATCGAGAGCTGGAAGGAGTTCTTCATCGCGCTGGTGATGACGAACAGCCAGTCGATCCGCACCGTGCCGCTCGGGCTCGCGCTGTTCCGCACCGACCAGCCCGGCATCGGCTGGGGAGAGATCATGGCGAGCGCGCTGACCGCCGCGGCACCGGCCGTCATTGTGTTTCTCCTGCTCCAGCGCCAATTCATCTCCGGCCTGACCGAGGGCGCCGTGAAAGGCTGACCGCCGTCTCGCCCCAGCCGAACCAGGTCGCAAAGAGTGCAGGCGTTTACGACACCGTCTCAAGCGTCGGGGGTTACCAGTTCCGGTTCAACTCCTGCACGATGAACCGCATGAAGGCGGCCGTCTCGTCGGGATCGCCCGGGCCGAATACCAATAGCCAGCGTGAACCGCAGAGCCAGCGGATTTCATACCGGCCGTCAATCGCCACACCGACGCGGTAGCGGGTCAGCTCGCTTGATTGAATGTCCGGCATGGGATGATAAAACTCCGCCGATTTGCTGGATGGTTACAGCCGACCGGTGACGGCGAAGATCAGCACGATGATGACGATGACCCAGATCACGCCGCCGCCCATGCCGTAAGGCGAGTCGTACCAGCCGGCGCGATAACCGCCATATCCGCCGCCGGCGCCAAAGAGCAGGATGAGGATGACAAGCAGCAGAATCATGTCTCGCTCCTTGGTGTGCGTTTAGAGCATTTTCA
This sequence comes from Acetobacteraceae bacterium, assembly GCA_965276665.1. Lineage (GTDB taxonomy): Bacteria > Pseudomonadota > Alphaproteobacteria > Acetobacterales > Acetobacteraceae > CAWGJC01. The sequence goes on along the minus strand of OZ255620.1, from coordinate 3,545,073 downwards.
ATCAAGTCGGCGGCGACCATCGGTCGGACCGGTTTCCCGTCCAAGGAAGGCGTGAACCGCGCTTGCTCCTGTCTTGGGCCGCGCAAGGAGCGTCCCGTTGACGCGGCGTCGGTGAGGCGGTCGGCTCAGAGATGCAGTGGTTGTCGGCGGAAAATCGTCGCAATCCCGAATTCAATCCGGCAGCGGACCCAAACCCCACTTCCCGCGTTGTGGCTTATTCAACCAGGAGGACCGCATGCGGCGAGAGTTGGACGACACCCGCATAAATCGGCGGGCGAGCGATTTGTGGATCGAGCGCGGGCGTCCTGGCGGAGAGGTGGGATTCTGGGAAGAGGCCATCGCGCAAATCGAGGCCGAGGACGTCGAACCCGGAGACGAAGCCGCGGCAAATCGCGGAGGCTGATCCGGGATAACCAATGGCATTGGATAGACGAACTAGGAATGATTGTGATGAAACGTCTTCTATATTTTTCGGAATTTGCACATAATTCTTCTAAACTCGATCTAGTGGATGCTCCTATCAATCCGGACTGGATTCTCGAAGGCAATCCGACTGCACGCAATTACGTGTTATTCGAGGGGCATACTTTTAGAACTACGATCTGGGATTGTACAGCCGGGTCATTCAACTGGCATTACACTGCGGACGAGACAGTCAATATCATCGGCGGCGAATGCTCGATCACCGACTCACGCGGCCGGTCGCATAAACTGACGGCCGGCGACACGGCGATGTTTGCCGAGGGCGATTCCCTGCGATGGGATATACCGGTTTACGTCAGGAAATTCGCCGTCTGGGGATTGCCGGGGCGCCAAATCGCACGCTATCTGGCCTCGAAGATGATCTCGAAATCGGCCGTTACGCGCGAGCGCACCGCCCGCACGGGAGAGCCGCGCCGCGGCGACCATCATGCTCATAACCTGTGAGCGCGGCAGGAGAAACGGCTGCGAACCCGTCCCCCCCTGCCGCTAAAAACATTTTCACCTTTGGTGGCCTTGACGCCTACCCTCGCCCCTACCCGGCCTCATTGATGTATACTTTCGTCAGGCTGTTGATCGGCGTGGAATAGGGACCCTGTTGGAGTGTTGATCGGCGTCCGAAAGGGACCCCTCTGACGGTGGGGTTCACGATGGCTCTCGTTGTGGTGCGGGGGCCGGATTGGGATGCTGGTGGTGGAGACGATTGCGCGGATCCGGCGGGCGTATTTTGTACAGGGGAAGTCGATCAAGGCGATCTGCCGCGAGCTGCGGGTGTCGCGGAAGGTCGTGCGCAAGGTGTTGCGGTCGGAGGCGACGGAGTTTCGTTACGAACGCGAGCAGCAGCCGATGCCGCGGCTCGGGCCGTGGCGGGAGGAATTGGACCGGCTGCTTGCGGCCAATGAGGGGCGACCTGGTCGAGAGCGGCTGACGCTGATCCGGGTTTTCGAGGAGCTGCGTGGACTGGGTTACGAGGGCGGCTATGACGCGGTTCGGCGGTATGCGCGGGCGTGGCGACGCGAGCAGGTGTCGACCTCGGCGGCGGCATATGTGCCGCTGAGCTTCGCACCTGGAGAAGCTTACCAGTTCGACTGGAGCCACGAGGTCGTGCTGATAGGTGGCACGACGGTGACGGTGAAAGTCGCGCATTTGCGGCTGTGCCATAGCCGAATGTTGTTCGTGCGGGCGTATCCGCGCGAGACGCAGGAAATGGTGTTCGACGCACACGACCGTGCATTTGCATTCTTCCGCGGGACCTGCACGCGCGGCATCTACGACAACCTCAAAGCAGCGGTGGACGCGATCTTTGTCGGTCGCGAGCGGGCCTATAATCGCCGGTTCCTGCAGATGTGCAGCCACTACCTGATCGAGCCCGCCGCCTGCACGCCGGCGGCAGGATGGGAGAAAGGTCAGGTTGAGGATCAGGTTGGTGTAGTGCGGGAGCGGTTCTTTTCGCCGCGCGTGCGGGTCAAGAGCTACGACGAGCTGAATGCCTGGTTGTTGGACAAGTGCGTCGCCTATGCCCGGGCACACCGACATCCCGAGTTGCGCGACCAGACGATCTGGTCGGTGTTCGAGGCCGAGCGCACGGCTCTGGTGCCGTATACCGGGCGCTTCGACGGCTTCCACGCGCTACCTGCCTCGGTCTCGAAGACCTGCCTGGTTCGGTTCGACAACAACCGCTACTCGGTATCGGCGCATGCAGTCGGGCGGCCGGTCGAGATCCGTGCCTATGCCGAGCGGATCGAACTCCGTCAGGACGGGAAGCTCGTTGGCGAGCACCGCCGATGTTTTAGCCGGGATCAGACGGTGTTCGACCCCTGGCACTACGTCCCGGTTCTGGCGCGCAAGCCGGGCGCGCTCCGCAATGGCGCGCCATTCAAGGACTGGCTGCTGCCGGCCGGCCTCGAGCGGATCCGCCGCAAGCTGGCCGGCACGGCCGATGGCGATCGCCAGATGGTGGCCATCCTCGCCGCCGTGCTGAGCGATGGCCTGGCCGCCGTGGAGGCCGCCTGCGTGGAAGCGTTGCGCGAGGGGACCCACTCGGCCGACGTGGTGCTCAACATCCTGTCTCGGCACCGCGAGCCGGCGGCGCCGATCACCATCATGACCCCGGACGCGCTTCGACTGCGCCATGCGCCAGTCGCTGATTGCGCACGGTATGACGGTCTGAGGAGAGCCAGTTGATAGAAAGATCCGAGATCCTGACCGCCATGGCGGATCTGAAGCTCTATGGCATGAAGGCCGCCTATGACGAGATCATCGGCACCGCGGTGAAGCGCCAGCATGAGCCTGCCCGCATCGTCGGCGATCTGCTGACGGCCGAGATCACCGAGAAGCAGGCGCGCTCGATCCGCTACCAGATCACCATCGCCAAGCTGCCGCTGGCCAAGGACGTCGACGACTTCGCCTTTGACGGCACGCCGATCAACGAGACGCTGGTGCGTGAGCTCGCCGGCGCCGAATTCCTGGCGCATCAGCGCAACGTCGTGCTGATCGGCGGCACCGGCACCGGCAAGACCCATCTTGCGATCGCCATCGCGCGCGCCTGCATCCGCGACGGCGCCCGCGGCCGGTTCTTCACCGTCGTCGATCTGGTCAACCGGCTCGAGGCGGAGGGACGCGCCGGCCGTCAGGGTCGAATGGCGGACTATCTCTGCCGGATGGATTTCGTGGTGCTCGACGAACTGGGTTACCTGCCATTTGCCCAATCCGGCGATCAGCTGCTGTTCCATCTGATCAGCCGCCTCTACGAACAGACCTCGGTGATCGTCACCACCAACCTGGCCTTTGGCGAATGGCCTACCGTGTTCGGCGACGCCAAGATGACGACCGCGCTGCTCGATCGTCTCACCCATCACTGCGACATCGTCGAGACCGGCAACGAGAGCTGGCGCTTCAAAAACCGCGCCTGACCCCCTCCCCAGACCCCACCCCCGGGCTTGCACCGGTGGGCCCACAGGAACCCCCCACGCGCCGCTCCACCAGCCTCTTTAAAGGGCGCTCCGCGGCGCGCGGGTCCCCCCTATGGACTACAGGCACAAGCCCAAACAAAGGGGTCCCTTTTGCACGCCGATAGAGAGGCCCGTTTCCGCGCCGATTGACATAAAGAGGGTGTTATGCACTTTTCATCAGGTCTGCGGCCTGCTTGAGCATGTATCCGACGAAGGCGATTACGTGAAAGCCTGCGAGCGTGGCGGCGTAGCGCTCGTAATCCTTGACCAGCCGACGGCAGCGTGTGGCCCAGGCAAAGGATCTTTCGACGACCCAGCGTCGGGGCAGCAGGACGAGACCGCGCTTTGCCTCCGGTAGTTTGACGACGTGCAGCTCGATGCCTTCGGGCGCGGTCGCCTTTGCCGCGGCCTCGCCGGTGTAGCCCTGGTCGACATAAGCAAGACTGACGCTGTCGCCGGTGGCGTCCTGGATCTCGGCGGCAAGACGCGCGACCGCAGCCCGGTCACCGACATCGGCCGGTGTGACGTGCAAGGCGAGCAGGTGACCGAGCGTGTCCACTGCCATATGCACCTTCGACCCACGCTTGCGCTTGGCGCCGTCGTAGCCGGCGCGGGTGCCGCTCTCCGGCGTCGAGCGCAGGGTGCGGCTGTCGATGATTGCAGCACTTGGCTCTTCCCGCCGGCCGGTGGCCAGGCGTAGCAACGCCCGCAAGTCCTGCGCCAGCGTCTCGAAACATCCCGCCGCCAGCCAGCGCTGAGACTGCTGATACACCGCCGACCAAGGTGGGAAATCGTTCGGCATGGCGCGCCAGGCAATGCCGTAGCGGATCACGTAGCGCAGAGCGTTCAACAACTCCCGCATCGAGTGATTACGCTGCGGGGCCGCCTCCGTCATCAGCGTCAGATAAGACACAACCAGCGACCATTCCTCGTCGCTGACATCAGACGGATAGGGCTTTCGAGACGGCGCGAGAGACATCCATCTCCATTAGCGCCAAGCCTCGCCGAAGTACATAACACCCTCTAGCGACCAACCTTGAAGCGATTTTGGACTGTTCGTCCCTCAGCATGTGCCATCTATTCTGCGTTTTGAGACCAGAAGCAGAGCCGTGTTGTCAGAGGAAACTGAAGAAAACTGGCTGCGAATTAAACAGGGCAGCCCCAATCTGCTCCGAACGCTTTCCTGGATCCGGGTTCAAACTTGATGCAGGAAGACTTGGAAGTACCGACACATCGAAGTGCCGACACATCGCGAGCAGAAATTGCCACACGGTTTAGGGTCACAGCTATGATGTTGTCTGCATACGGCGATGATGTTCTCGATCGGGACATAACCAAAGTATCCTGGGACGCGGCTATCGGCACTTTCCTCCCGGTTGTCACCGAGAACGAAGACGTTTTCAGGCGGCACGGTGAAACAGGCGTGCTCTCGATGCTGGCGGTTTCGTCCATGCGAATTATGTTATACGTATTCTTGTTAGGCAGCGCTCCATGACAAGTGCGCCGCTCGCCATTTCGAGGACTGGCTTGCTGTTGATAATTAGGTGACCGCGGGTAATTTGAATCTGGTCACCAGGCATTCCGACCAGGCGCTTTATCCAATTAACGGCCAAGTCTTTGGGCCGCAGAACAAGATGATGTCGCCGGGCTCAATTTGATGGCGGGCGATGGCTTCGACAGGATCAAAGATGCATCGCACCAGGATAGTCTGGCTCTTGGGTATAGTAGCTGCATGGAAGCGTATGGGATGCTGAACAGGCGCACTCCCATCGGGCAGTCGGGTAGGCCGAGCCTGACAGCTGCCTATGGCTGTCACAGCACTGACCATGAGGTAGGTACACAGCGCGATTGCGGTCACATGGGCGTACCACGGTCCTATGAAGCTTTAGTTAACTGCCATCGGCTCCATCTTCTGCTTCCGTGGGTGGTCAGCAATTCACCAAGGCGGCCAGTGCTGAACCTTTTTGGAGCTGGACGTCCATCGGTTACGATCCGACCGACCCGTGCGGACACCATGCGGACAGTTCCGAGCTCCTTGGCTGACCGCCTCTCCTAAGTCATTGAAGTTATGGTGGGCGCAGTAGGATTCGAACCTACGACCCGCTGATTAAGAGTCAGCTGCTCTACCAACTGAGCTATGCGCCCGCCGCGTGGGGCGTATAGCAAGCGTCTGCTGGGTTGGAAAGGGTCAGGGGAGGCCGATTCGGTGATAGGCGCGGCCGAAATAGATCAGGCCTTGGCTGACGGGGTTGGATTGAATGGCTGCCACCTCTCCGAACAAGACGCTGTGGGTGCCGACTTCGGCAACTTGGACAATCCGGCAGTCGAAGGAAACGACCGCATCCTGCAGCACGGGGCTGCCAGTCTCGAGCGTGATCCAGTGGCCGGCGGCGAACCGGGTTTCCATGTCGAGCATTTCGGCGAAGCGCGCCGAGAAGTGCTCCTGCGTCGCCGCAAGCACGTTCACGCACAGCACTCCGTTTCGCTTGAAATCCTCGTTCCACCGGCTGTTGCGGTTCATGCAGACCAGGAGGGTCGGCGGGTCGGCGGTGACGCTGCACACGGCGGACGCGGTGAAACCGCAGCGGCCGGCCGGACCATCGGAGGTGATCACGCTCACCGCCGCGCCCAGGCGCGCCATCGCATCACGATAAGCCCCGGCATCCACAATCAGCGCTGCTCGCATGCCGTTACTATGGCGCTGGGCGCCGAACATGGCGAGGGCGCCGCCTTGGCGGCGCCCTCGCCTCATCGTGGAGTAGGTGTCAGTGCTTATCCGCAGCGTCGCGCACTGCATCCTTCGCACCGCCCACGGTGTTCTGGACTTTGCCGGCAGCCTTCTCGCCCTTGCCCTCGGCCTGCATCTTGGTGTCGCCGGTCACCTTGCCGGCGGCCTCCTTGACCGCACCCTTGACCTGGTGGCCAACGCCTTCGACGCGATCCTTGTCCATGATCCATCTCCTTGTCTCGTGCCGGCCATCGGCCGCCACAGCGATCTCAACGGACCGCCCCGGAAGAGGTTTCAAGCGCTCGACAAGGGGGGTGCGACATCTTCCAGCGATCGTCGCTCGGCCTTGACCACCAGAAACGCCGCCACCACCGCCGCCAGCACCATCAGCCCACCGCCGAGCAGATAGCCCCAGAGAATTTCCCCCCGGGACCCGCTCTCGATCAGCGCGCCGAACAGCGCCGGGCCGGCCACCCCGCCGATCCCGGTGCCGAGGGCATAGAATACCGCGATCGCCACCGCCCGCACCTCGAGCGGGAAGTTCTCCCCCACCGTCAGATAGGCCGAGGAGGCGGCGGCGGAGGCAAAGAAGAAGATGACGCTCCACGCCAGCGTTTGCTGCGTCGCATCAAGCGTGCCGGCGGCGAACAGGACGCCGACTCCCGCCATCAGGATGCCGGAGAGCCCATAGGTTGCGACGATCATCGTCTTGCGCCCGAGCGTGTCGAAGAGCCGTCCGAGCAGCAGCGGCCCAAGGAAATTCCCGAGCGCGAAGGGCAGCATGAACAGCCCGACCCGCCCCGACGGCACCTGGTAGAAGCGGACCAGGATCAGCGCATAGGTGAAGAAGACCGCATTGTAGCAGAAGGCCTGCGCGCCCATCAGCGCGACGCCCAGGACCGTCCGCTTCCTGTAGGTGCCGAAAAGCGCACGCAGGCTCGCCAGGAACCAGCCGCCATGATGCACGCGGAGGCGAAGCTTCTCGCCCGGCACCGGCGGCAGCTCGGCGCCGGTCTCCTTCCGCACCCTCTCCTCGATCTGGCCGACGATCTCGCTCGCCTGGTCCGGCTCCCCATGCGTCATCAGCCAGCGCGGGCTTTCCGGGATGAAGCGGCGCAGCAGCAGCACGACGAAACCGATCACGCCGCCGATCAGGAACGCGATTCGCCAGCCGAGCGCCGGGGAGATGACATGCGGATCGAGCGCCACCAGCGCGCCGAGCGCGCCGGCCGCCGCCCCCACCCAGAAACTGCCGTTGATCACCAGGTCGGTGAAGCCGCGCTTGCGCGCCGGGATCAGCTCCTGGATGGTCGCGTTCACCGCCGCGTACTCGCCGCCGATCCCCGCCCCGGTGATCATCCGGAACAGCGCGAAGGACCAGAAATTCCAGGCCAGCCCGGAGGCGATGGTGGCGACGAGATAGACCAGCACCGTGATGGTGAAGAGCTTCTTCCGCCCGAGCCGGTCGGTGAGCCAGCCGAAGAACAGAGCGCCGATCACCGCTCCTGCGAGATAGGCGCTCGCCGCCTGACCGATCTCGGCGCCGGTCAGGCCGATGCCGCCGCTCTTCTCGGTCATCGCCCCGGAGAGCGAGCCGACCAGCGTCACCTCGAGCCCGTCCAGGATCCAGGTGATGCCGAGCGCGATCACCACCAGCCAGTGGAAGCGCGCGAAGGGCAGCCTGTCGAGCCGGGCCGGAACGTCGGTCTCGAAGGTCCGCCCCTCATCGGCCGGACTGGCCGCGGCGGTCGCGATGGCTGCTGTCATGCGTGCGCCAACGGAGAGCGGCCCGCAATGGTTGCGGGGATGGACGGACGCCGCGATGCTGCCGCATGCTACCCTGGCAAAAAATGCCGGGGCCGAACCACATGACGCGACTGCGCTTTTCCCTGCCGGCCGCGCTCCTTGGCGTGGTCCTGCTGCTCGGCCTGCAGCGCCAGGCGGCGGCGAAGGACGACCTGATCATCGGCATCGCGGAATTCCCCGCCAGCCTGCATCCGTCGATCGACGCGCTGCTGATCAAGAATTACGTGCTTGGCTTCGGCATCCGCACCATCACGACCTACGACCGCGACAACAACCTCATCTGCCTGCTCTGCACCGAGGTGCCGACGCTCGCCAACGGGCTCGCGAAGCTCGAGGGCAACGGGATGGCGGTGACGATCAAGCTGAAGCCCGATCTCGAATGGGCGGACGGCACGCCGGTGACCGCGCGCGATCTCGCCTTCACCTGGAAAGCCGGGCGCGATCCGAATGACGGGTTCAGCAACCCGAATGCCTGGTCGCGCGCCAGCACGGTCGACGTGATCGACGATCATACCGCCGTGCTGCACCTGCCCGGCACGCTCGTCTCCTACGCGCAATGGGACCAGATCCTGCCCGAACACGTCGAAGGCCCGATCTACGCCAAGGCGACGAAGCCCGGCGACTACATCAACACCACGGAATTCAACCGCGATCCGACCAATCCGGGATTGTGGGACGGGCCCTACCGCATCACCAGCTACCAGACCGGGTCGCAGATCGTGCTGGAGCCGAACCCGCATTGGACCGGCACGAAGCCCGGCTTCAAACGCGTGGTGATGCGCTTCATCGGCGACACCGCGGCGCTGCAGGCGAACCTGCTCTCCGGCGACATCGACCTCGACAACAATCTGACGCTCGACCAGGTGCTCGAATTGCGGCGGCAATATCCTGACCGGTTCAACTACACCTTCTCGCCGAGCCTCACCTACGGCCATATCGACCTGCAGAAGGACAACCCGATCCTGCAGGATGTCCGCGTGCGGCGGGCGCTGCTGATGACGATCGACAGGAGCACCATCGACAAGCGTCTGTTCGACAACATGCAGCCGATCGCGACGAGCTTCGTCAGCCCGAAAAATCCTGAGTTCGACCCGACAGTGCCGGTGGTCAATTTCGATCCCGCGGGCGCGAAGAAATTGCTGGCCGAGGCCGGATGGACACCCGGGCCGGACGGCATCTGCCGCGACAAGGACGGCCACCGCCTCTCGCTCGAATTTCTCTCCGCCACCGGATTCAAGATCAACGAGCTCGAGATGACGGTGATGCAGAGCCAATGGAAGCAGGACTGCATCGAGGTCAATCTGCGCTTCGAGCCGTCGCGCACGCTGTTCGGGACCACCACGAAACACCGCGCCTTCCCGGGCATGGTGATGTACACCTGGACCAGCCTCGTCGGCGAAAGCCCGCGGCTGACGCTCGGCTCCGATCAGATCCCGACCGAGGCGAAGAACTGGGGGGGCGCCAATTTCGTCGCCTTCTCCAACCCGCAATTCGACGCCGCCATCAAGATCGCGGAAACCGACCTCGACGCCGCGAAGCAGAAAGCCGCCTGGTCGGACATGCAGCACATCTACGCCGACCAGCTGCCGGCGCTGCCGATGTTCATCAGCGCCATCCCGCAGGCGACACCGAAATGGCTGCAAGGCTTCGCGCCGAGCGGCACCGGGCAGCCGTTCACGCAACAGGCCGAGCTTTGGCATTCGGAGTGAGGATTTGAAGGCCAGGGGCAGAGCCCCTGGCCTTTTGAAAGCGACCCCATGCCCCCCCGAAACCTCATCCTCGTCCTAGGCGATCAGCTCGACGCGAGATCCGCGGCGTTCGACGGGTTCGATCGGGCCCAGGATGCGGTGCTGCAGATGGAGGTTCGCGAGGAGGCCGAGAATCCGCCGCAGAACCGGGTGCGCCTGGTGTTCTTTTTCGCGGCGATGCGGCATTTCCGCGATGCGTTGCGGGAAGACGGCGTGACCGTTCTTTACAGCGCGATCGACGATGCGAAGAACGCGGGATCCTTCGCCGGCGAGATAAGACGCGTGGTGCGGGCCGCGCGACCGAAGCGGCTCATCGTGCTGGAGCCTGGCGATTATCGCGTGCGAGAGAATCTGGTCGCGACCGCGCGTGCGCTCCGTCTGCCGATGGAGATCCGCGAGGATCGGCATTTCCTGTGCGATGCCGCCCAGTTCGCCGAATTCGCTGATCATGCAGCGCCGATGCTGATGGAAAATTTCTATCGTGGCATGCGGCGGCGTCTCGGCATTCTGGTCGATGAGGGACGACCAGCGGGCGGTGCGTGGAACTACGACAGCGAGAACCGGGCGAAGCTGCCGCGTGTCGGCGGTCCGGCGATCTCGCTGCCACGTCGGTTCGCGCCCGATGAAGTGACGCGGGAGGTGATCGGCACGGTGGCGCGCCTCTATCCGGATGCGCCGGGCGTGCTCGATGATTTCACCTTGCCGGTGACGCGCGCCCAGGCGCTGGCTCTGCTCGACGATTTCGTCGAGCAGAGGCTCCCGCATTTCGGGCGCTATCAGGATGCGATGCGGGCCGGCCAGCCTTTCCTGTTCCATTCGCTTCTGTCCGGACCGCTCAACCTGCACATGCTGACGCCGCGCGAGGTGGTGGATCGGGTGCTGGCCGCCTATGCGGCGGGGGCGGCGCCGCTGAATGCCGTCGAGGGGTTCGTGCGCCAGGTGATCGGCTGGCGCGAGTATATGCGCGGCGTCTATTGGCGGATGATGCCGGATCTCGCCGGCGCCAATGCGCTTGGGGCCGAGTTGCCGGTGCCGCGGTTTTTCTGGACCGGGCAGACCGAGATGCGCTGCGTGCGGCACGCGGTCAGGCAGCTCGCCGAGCATGCCTATGCGCATCACATTCAGCGGCTGATGGTGCTAGGCCAATTGATGCTGCTGCTCGGCGTGCGGCCGTATGATGCGCATCGCTGGCACATGTCGATGTTCTGGGATGCCGTCGACTGGGTGTCCCTGCCGAATGTCGTGGGCATGAGTCAGCATGCCGATGGCGGCCGGATCGCGACCAAGCCGTATGCGGCGTCCGGCGCCTATATCAACCGGATGAGCGATTACTGCGGAAAATGCCGCTACGATCCGCGGCAAGCGGTCGGCGAGACGGCCTGCCCGTTCACCACGCTCTACTGGGATTTCCTGGCGCGGCATCGTCCCCGCCTCGCGCGCAACCATCGCATGGGGACCATGCTGCGCAATCTCGACGGTAAGGCGGCCGACCTGCCGGCGATCCGCGCGCGGGCGGCGGCGCTGAAGGCGGAGATGACGCGCGAGACGTTTCTCTAAAGCATTTTCAGTTAAGTCGGTGCCGGCCCTCGCCCCCGCCCGGCCTCCCAACGCGAGTATACTTTCGTGGGGGGCCGGGCGGGGGCGAGGGCCGGCGTGGGGGGCCGGGCGGGGGCGAGGGCCGGCGCCGACTCCACCGAAGGTGAAAATGCTCTAGCTGCCCGGCACTTGCTGCCGGCCCGGCAGTTTCTGCCGACCATCTCCCCGCCCGTGACGGCGGTTGCCCAGCGCGGCGCGCCGATCGCCGGATGCGGCGCTGGCATGCGGCGCCTGGCATGCGGCTTGCGTGAGCGGCCACGAACCTCCAGGCAGGGAAGCCATATGTCCAGCATCACCTTCGCCACGCAGTCGGCGGCGATCACCGCTCACACCGTGACCGGCGCCCCCAGCGGGGCCTCCGGCTTCTCGGTGCCGGGTGCCAGCAGCACGACCGGCTCGGTCGCCTCCGGCACGCAGCCGCTGGCCGATTCGCTCCAGGCCATGCTGGTGCAGATGCAGGCCGAGGCCGGCACCACCGCCGCAACCCAGGCGGCGGGGACGGTGGCGACCGCGACAGGCACCGGCACCGCCGGCACCGTGACCGGCGCGATCGGCAGCCTCGCCGCGGGCGCGAAGACCGCCGCCTCCGCGCTTGCCGCACACGGGCATCACCATCATCATGGCAACGGCGCCGCCGGGCTCGCGCAGGATCTCGGCCAGACGGCCGGCGACGTCACCAGCTCGATGACCGATACGAGCGGCGATGCCTCGAGCTCGAGCCTCACCGGCAGCGGGACGGGAACATCCTCTGCCGCGGCCGGCGCGCCCTCGGCAGCCAGCCTGTTCTCGACGGATCTCGCGAGCGTCATGCAGGGGATGAGCCTCCCCGGCTGACCTCGCCGGGGCTGACCGGCAGGATTAACCTGACGGGCCTGCTTGCCAAATAGTAAGCCGGCTTATTATAAGGCCCGCATGTCGGGCCATGAGGGCGATCTTCTCTTCCTGCTGCACGATGTCGCCCGCCTGATGCGGAACGCGGCGGACAAGCGGGCGCGTGCCCATGGCATGACCCGCGCGCAATGGGTGATCCTGATCTGGCTCGACCGGCACCCCGGCCTCTCCCAGAAGGAGGTGGCGGAGTTGCTCGAGGTGGAGCCGATCACCGTCGCCCGGCTGGTGGACCGGCTGGAGGCGCGCGGCATGGTCGAGCGTCGGCCCGACCCGGCGGATCGGCGCATCTGGCGCCTGCACGCTTTGCCGCCATCGACGGCCGTGCTCGCCGATGTCGAGATCCACAAGACCGACATGCTGGAGATGGCCACCGCGGGTCTCGATCCTGAGACCTGCGCCACACTTGTCCGCGCGCTGCAGCGCATGAAGGGCAATATTTGCGCCGAACGGCGCGCCGAGACGAGGGAGATCGCCTGAATGTCGCAAGCTACCGCGCGCGCCCCCGGCGTGCTGCCGCGAGAGGAGGTGGCCGGCGTCGCGCCGGCCCGGCAGCGCCGCCGCTCGCGCACGCTTCGCCCGCTGCTGATGCTCGGCGGGATCGCCGTGGTGATCGTCGCCTCGCTGTATTTCTGGCTGGCCAGCGGCCGGTTCGTCTCGATCGACGATGCCTATGTCCAGGCCGCCAAGGTGAGCGTCTCGACCGACGTGTCTGGCCCGGTGGCCGAGATCGCGGTGCACGAGGGGCAGGCGGTGAAGCAGGGCGACGTGCTTTTCCGGCTCGATCCCGCGCAATTCCAGATCGCGGTGGACGGGGCCAAGGCGAGACTCGCCCAAACCGCGCTCACGCTCGAGGCGGCCAAGCAGGATTACGTGCGGATGCAGCGCGATATCGGCATGCGCGCGGCGATGGTGTCGGGCGACCAGGTGCGCTTCTCCCGCTACGGCGGCCTCGTCGGCAAGGGCGACGTGCCGCGGCAGGATTACGACGACGCCCGCTACAAGCTGCAGGGCGACCAGGCGTCCCTGGACGCGACCCGGCAGCTCGCGCAGGTGCAGCTCGCCAAGCTCGGCGGCAATGCCGATGTCGATGTGACCACCCTGCCCGACTATCTGCAGGCCAAGGCGCAGCTCGCCGAGGCCGAGCGCCAGCTCGCGCACACAATCGTCCGCGCGCCCTTCGATGGCGTGGCGACCCAGGTGGACACGTTGCAGCCCGGCATGTACCTGGCCGCGAACACGGCGGCCTTCGGCCTCGTCTCCAACGAGCATGTCTGGGTGGATGCGAACCCGAAGGAGACGGAGCTCACCTGGGTGAAGCCCGGCGATCATGTGACGGTGACGGTGGACACCTATCCCGGCCGCAAATGGGATGGCGTGGTCGACAGCATCGCGCCGAACAGCGGCTCGGAGTTCTCGATCCTTCCGGCGCAGAACGATTCCGGCAACTGGGTTAAGGTGGTGCAGCGCATCCCGCTCCGCATCCGGGTGGACCGCAAGCCCGGCGCGCCCCCGCTGCGCGCCGGCATGAGCGTGATCGCCGATATCGACACCGGTCACGTCCGCACCTTCTCCGACCTCTACTAGAGCATGTTCCGTTCGCATTCGCTCACGGCCCAGACTCTAGTTCGTCGTTTTGGCGAGCATCTTTATCCACTCGAACGCGTCCGTTCGAACGGCTGATGCCCTAGGCCCCTGATGGCGGAGCAGGAGGCGGTTCCGCGCCGCGGCATCATCACCATCTGCCTGATGATCGCGACGCTGATGCAGGCGCTCGATTCGACGATCGCCAACGTGGCGCTGCCCTACATGCAGGGCAGCCTGTCGGCGACGTCGGACCAGATCACCTGGGTGCTGACCTCGTACATCACTGCGGCCGCCATCATGACGGCGCCGGTCGGCTGGCTCGCCGCGCGGTTCGGCCGCAAGAACCTGTTCATCCTCAGCCTGGTCGGCTTCACGGTCGCCTCGATGCTGTGCGGCGTCGCCGGCTCATTGGCCGAGATGGTGGTGTTCCGCCTGCTGCAGGGGGTGTTCGGTGCGGCGCTGGTGCCGCTCTCGCAATCGACGATGCTCGACATCTACCCGCCGGAGCGGCGCGGCTCGGCGATGGCGATCTGGGGCATGGGCGTGATGGTCGGGCCGATCCTGGGTCCGACGCTCGGCGGCTATCTCACCAGCCTCTACAACTGGCGCTACGTGTTCTACGTCAACCTGCCCTTCGGCATCGCGGCGGTGGTTGGGCTCGGCCTGTTCATGCCGCGAACCCGCTCGCAATCGGGCATGCGGTTCGATTTCACCGGGTTCGGCGTGCTCGCGCTCGGCATCGGCGCGATGCAGCTGATGCTCGACCGCGGCCAGGACAAGGATTGGTTCGGCAGCCAGGAGATCATCGTCGAGGCGGTGCTCGCCGGGCTCGGCCTCTATCTGTTCGTGATGCACATGCTGACCGCCGAGCGGCCGTTCATCCCGCCGCCGATCTTCCGCGACCGCAACTACGCCTCGAGCCTCGGGGTGATGTTCATGGTGGGATCGATCCTGGTCGCAAGCTCGGCGCTGCTCGCGCCGTGGCTGCAGGTGCTGGCGAATTACCCGATCGCGACGGCCGGCCTGGTGATGGCGCCGCGCGGCGCCGGCACCATGGCGGCGATGATGGTCGCCGGACGGCTCTCAGGCCGGACGGATCCGCGCAAGCTGATGGCGTTCGGGCTGTTCCTGCTCTGCGCCAGCACGTGGCGGATGACCGGCTGGACCCCCGACGTATCGGAAACCACGGTCATCCTGACCACGGTCCTGCAGGGCGCGGGACTCGGCTTCGTGTTCATTCCGCTGCAGGTCGTCGCGTTCACGACCTTGCCCGCGCAGTACCGCACCGACGGGACGGCGCTGCTGAGCCTGTTCCGCAACGTCGGCAGCGCGATCGGCCTCTCGATCGATTCCGCGCTGCTGGCCCGCAACGAACAGGTCCTGCATGCCGAGATCGGCTCACGCGTGACACCGTTCAACCGCGCCCTGCAGGCGCATGGGACCGTTTCGCACATGATCGATCCGACAACCCGGCATGGCGCGGTGATGCTCGACGGCATCATCAACCAGCAATCGATGCTGATCGCCTATATCGACGATTTCCGCTTCATGATGCTGTCGGCCGCGCCCACGCTGGTGCTGCTGTTCCTGATGCGCCGCCCGACCGTGATGGCCAAGCCCGACCCCGCCCATGCGGTGATGGAGTAGGCCACTCGTCACCCCTCGGACTTTCCAGGGATGCCCGGCCGGACACCCGGCGCGGCGGCGGCGCGGTCTAGGCGCGCTCGCCCGCGTCAGATGCCCGGAACCGCTCGCTCGACGAAAGCTCAGCCAATCCAGCAGCGGCCGCCATGCACGCCGCCATAAGGGCCGACCCAGCCCGGACGGCATCCGCATGCCCCGAGCGAAACGGCGGCCCCGACCAGCAGCATGGCGGTCAGGCAGTGACGCAGCACAGAGTGACGCATAGGCGAACTCCCAATTTCCTAGCCGGCGACGGAACAAGGTAGTGGAACGAGATGGGCCGGCGCGCTTCACAACGCGCCTGATTGTGAAAATTTCCGCAAAATAGCCCGTTTCGCGTGGTGTCGTTTCGTAATCGCTTGGCAACCTCCCTGCTTCACGGCACAAGCAGGCCGCACTGCAGCATCGCCGGACGAATTACCACTTTCGGATTAACTCTTATAGGGAGTCTTCGATGCGCATTCTGGTCACCGGTGGGTGTGGATTCATCGGCTCCGCCGTGATCCGACACCTGATCGGCACCAGCGACCATGTCGTCGTGAATGTCGATAAGATGACCTACGCCGCCTCCGAGGACGCGCTCGGCGACGCCCGGTCCCACCACCGACACATCCTGATAAAGGCCGACATCACCAACGCGGAGGCAATGCGCGCCGCCTTTCAGACGCACCGGCCGGACGCGGTGATGCACCTTGCCGCCGAATCGCATGTCGACCGGTCGATCGACGGGCCGGGCGATTTCATCCGCACCAACGTTCTCGGCACCTTCACGCTGCTGGAGGCCGCCCGCGACTATTGGCGCGGCCTGCCGCCGGCGGAGCGGGCCGGGTTCCGCTTCCATCATGTTTCCACCGACGAGGTGTTCGGCGCGCTTGAGCCCGGCGACGCGCCGTTCACCGAAACCACCGCCTACGACCCGCGCAGCCCCTATTCGGCGAGCAAGGCGGCGTCCGACCACCTCGTGCGGGCGTGGTTCCACACCTACGGCCTGCCGGCTTTCGTCAGCAACACGACGAATAATTACGGCCCCTGGCAATTCCCCGAGAAGCTGATCCCGCTGGTGACGCTGAACGCGCTGCACGGCGCGCCGCTGCCGGTGTACGGCGATGGCTCCAACCAGCGGGACTGGCTCTATGTCGAGGATCATGCCGAGGCGCTGGCCCGCGTGCTGCTCGGCGGCCGGGCCGGCGAGACCTACGCGATCGGCGCCCGCCAGCCGCGCAGCAATCTCGATGTGGTACGGACGATCTGCGCCGTGCTCGACGAGCTGGTGCCCGACGAGGCCGGCCCTCGCGAGCGGCTGATCCGCTTCGTCACCGACCGGCCGGGCCATGATTTCCGCTACGAGATCGACCCCTCCCGCACCGAGGCGGCGATCGCCTGGAAGGCGCCGCACGATTTCGAGCGCGGCCTCCGCCGGACCATCGGCTGGTATCTCGACAACCGCCCCTGGTGGGAGCCGATCCGCCAGGCCCGCTATAGCGGCCAGCGGCTCGGGACCGCTGCCTGATGAGGGGAATTCTGCTCGCCGGCGGATCCGGCACGCGCCTGCACCCGATGACCCTCGCCGCCTCGAAACAGCTCCTGCCGGTCTACGACAAGCCGATGATCTACTATCCGCTGTCGGTGCTGATGCTGGCCGGCATCCGCGACATCCTGGTGATCTCGACGCCGCATGACCTGCCGCAATTCCGCCGCCTGCTCGGCAGCGGCGAGCGTCTCGGCGTCCGTTTCGCATTTGCCGAGCAGCCGAAGCCGGAAGGGATCGCGCAGGCCTTCCAGATTGGCGAGGAGTGGCTCGGCGGACAGGCCTGCGCCCTCGCGCTCGGCGACAATCTGATCTTCGGCGACCATCTCTCGGTCCTGCTCCGCGCCGCCGCCGCGCGGCCCGAAGGCGCGACGGTGTTCGCCTACCAGGTACGCGACCCCGAACGCTACGGCGTGGTGAATTTCGACGAAGCCGGGCATGCGCTCGAAATCGTCGAGAAGCCGGCGCTCCCGCTTTCCAACTGGGCGGTGACCGGCCTCTATTTCTACGACAACCGGGTGGCCGAGATCGCCCGCGACATGCGCCCGTCGAACCGCGGCGAGCTTGAGATCACCGACCTAAACCGCGTCTATCTGCAAACCGGCGGACTGCATGTCGAACGGCTCGGCCGCGGCTGCGCCTGGCTCGATGCCGGCACGCCCGACAGCCTGCTGCAGGCCGCGACCTTCGTGCAGACCATCCAGTCCCGTCAGGGAATGCTGGTCGGCTGCCCCGAGGAGGTCGCCTTCCGCATGGGATACATCGATGCGGACGGGTTGCGCGATCACGCCCGGCTGCTCAGCAAGACGGAACTCGGGCGGCTGCTGCTGGAACTGGCCGACGGACTGCACGGGTAGGGGGCACCGGACGTGAAAGTCGAACGTCTGGCGATCCCCGACGTGATCCTCGTGACGCCGCCGCGCTTCGGCGACGCGCGAGGCTTCTTCTCCGAAACCTTCAACGCGGCCCGCTTCGCGGAAGCCGGCATTCCCGGCCCGTTCGTGCAGGACAATCAGAGCCTGTCGCGCGCCAAGGGCGTCATCCGCGGACTGCACTGCCAGATCGCGCCGCACCCGCAGGGCAAGCTCGTGCGCTGCCTGAAAGGCGCGATCTGGGACGTCGCGGTCGACATCCGCCACGGCTCGCCGAGCTTCGGCCAGCATATCGGCGCCATCCTCTCGGCCGAGAACTGGCAGCAGCTCTGGATGCCCGCGGGCTTCCTGCACGGGTTCTGCACCCTCGAGCCCGACACCGAGGTCATCTACAAGGTGACCGACATCTATGACCGCGCGGTCGAACGCGGGGTGCTCTGGGACGATCCGGATCTGGCGCTCCCCTGGCCCGTCGATCCCGGCACCGCCGTGCTCTCGGAAAAAGACACCGTGCTGCCCCGGCTGCGCGACACCGAAGCCTGGTTCCACCTGTGAGCGCGCCCATCCTCGTCACCGGCGGCGGCGGGCAGCTCGCCACCTCGATCGCTGAACGCGCCGGCGGCCGGCCCATCCACCGCATCGGCCGGCCCGAATTCGACTTCGACCGGCCGGACACGATCGACGCCGCCTTCCACGCCGCCCAACCCGGCCTCGTCGTCAACACCGCGGCCTGGACCGCCGTGGACGCGGCCGAAACCGAACCCGAGGCGGCAAAACGCGCCAACACCGACGGACCCGCGCAACTCGCCCGCCTTACCGCCGCCGCCGGCATCCCGCTGATCCACATCTCCACCGACTACGTGTTCGACGGCCGCAAGGGCGCCCCTTACACCGAGGACGACCCCACCAACCCCACCGGCATCTACGGCGCCACCAAACTTGCGGGCGAGGAAGCCGTCCTCGCCCGCAACCCACGCGCCATCATCCTCCGCACCTCCTGGGTCTATGCCGGCCACGGCAAGAACTTCATCCGCACCATGCTCGGCGCCGCGCGCAAAACCGGCACGCTCCGCGTCGTCGCCGACCAGCAGGGCTGCCCCACCGCCGCCCCCGACCTCGCCGACGCCATCCTCGCCATCGCCGACCGCATCACCGATTGGCGCCCCCCCTACGCCGGCATCTTCCACGCCGCCGGCCAGGGCAGCACCACCTGGCACGGTCTCGCCACCACCGCCCTCGAGGAAGCCGCCCAGCACGGCCACCCCCTCCCCGCCATCCTCCCCATCACCACCGCCGACTGGCCCACCCCCGCCCACCGCCCCGCCGACTCACGCCTCGCCTGCACCAAACTCACCCAAGCCTTCGGCCTCACCCTCCCCCCCTGGGAGCACAGCACCCGCGCCGCCGTGCGTGCGGCGGTGATGGCGGGGGTTTAAAGGAAGGAAGGCCAGGGGCTCTGCCCCTGGACCCCGCCAAAGGCCGAGCCTTTGGAATCCATTACGGCTGTTTGCGAAAAGGGTGGGCGACACGGTGTATCAAACACCTCGTTGCCCACCCTTTTCGCAAACAGCCATAGTCGGGTTCTAAGGGCTTTGCCCTTAGCGGGGTCAGGGGCAGAGCCCCCCGGCCTTCCTTCCCCTACATCCCCGCCACCACCCCCCGCATGTGCGGTGGGGCGGGTGCGGTTGCCTTCAGGGGTGGAGAGAGGGGGAGGTGGATGGAGCGGGCGAGGAGGCAGAGGCGGCCGGTGGTTTGGCTGTAGGTGGGGTCGCCCTGGATGGGGTGGCCGATGAGGGCGCAGTGGGCGCGGATCTGGTGGGTTCGGCCAGTATGGGGGGTGAGTTCGAGCCAGCTATGGGTGGGGGTGGCGCCGCGGATGGTCCAGCTCGTGGAGGCGGGTGGGGCGGTGGGGTCGGCGATCATCCGCCAGCCGTCGGGTGTGGAGTGTTTGCGGAGCGGGATATCGATCCGGCCGGCGGCGGTTGTGGGACGGCCGAGGACGATCGCCCAGTAGGTTTTGCGCGCGGTTCCGGCGGCGAACGCGGCCTGGGCGGCGAGCAGGGCGGTTTTGCGCAGCGCGATGACGAGGCAGCCTGCGGTGTCGGCGTCGATCCGGTGGGCGAGCCAGGGGCCGGTGCGGTGGCGGGAGAGTTCGGGGAAGGCATCTTCGACGCTCGGTCCGCCGCGCGGGCCGGGATGGACGGGGAGCCCGGCCGGCTTATCGAGCACGACGAAACGATTGTCGCGCGTCAGGATCGGGATCATGCCGCAGATTGACAGGCGCGGCCGGCTCGCGGAAGCAGGCGGCCATGCGCATTCACATCCAGAACGAGCCGGTCGAGACGCATTTCTCCATCACGCGCGCGGAGTGGGACGCGGCCGCCGCGCGCGCCGGTGAGGAGGCGCACGAGGTGAGCATCGGCGCGACGCCGGAGGCGTTCCGCGCCGTGCTGACCGAGGCGGAGGCGATCATCGTGCAAACGCCATTGCTGCCCGGACCGTTTCCGGCGGATGCGCCGCGGTTGCGGCTGCTCTCCTGCCTGTCGGCCGGGCTCGATCGGCTGGCGCCGTTCGACTGGCTGCCGCCGGAAGTGGCGCTGCTGAACAATAGCGGCACGCATGGGCGGAAGGCCGGCGAGTATGTCCTGATGGCGCTGCTCATGCTGGCGAACCGGATGCCGGAGATCGCCGCCGACCAGCGCGCGCGGGTGTGGAAGCCGCGTTACGGCGGGACGCTCGCCGGGCGGCGGGTCACCGTGGTCGGACTGGGTGATCTCGGGGGTGGCGCCGCGGAACAGGCGGCGCGGTTCGGCATGGTGGTCACGGGCGTGCGGGCACGGAGCCGCCCGCATCCTGCCTGCGCGCGGGTTGTCGGGATCGACGAGATCGACGCGATGCTGCCGGAGACCGAATTTCTCGTGCTTGCCCTGCCGCTGACACACGCGACGCTCTGGTTGATCGACCGGGCGCGGCTGGATTTGC
Source organism: Acetobacteraceae bacterium (assembly GCA_965276665.1). Taxonomy (GTDB): domain Bacteria; phylum Pseudomonadota; class Alphaproteobacteria; order Acetobacterales; family Acetobacteraceae; genus CAWGJC01. The sequence continues at coordinate 3,524,224 of OZ255620.1, read as the reverse complement.
TGCCTGCCGGGGCGTTCGTGGTCAATATCGGGCGCGGGCGGCTGATCGACCAGGCGGCGCTGTGCGACCGGCTGGATGACGGCCGGCTTGGCGGCGCGGTGCTCGACGTGTTCGACCCGGAGCCGGTGCCGGTCGAGCATCGGCTGTGGGGCACGCGCAACCTGGTGATGACGCCGCATGTCTCCTGCGACGACCCGGTGAGCTACAACCGGGTGAGCCTCGACATCTTCATGACCAATCTGCGTGCGTTCCGGGCTGGCGATTCGTTGCCCAACGCGTTCGACACCGAACGGGGCTACTGAGCGGGTGGGCCGCCCGGATGGGGGCTCCGGGTGGGACCGCCTGGTGTTGCTGGCTCTCGTTCTGCTGGCGGTGCGGCTGGCGGTCTACGCGGCGCTCGCGCATGGCGACGCCACGCGGGCGATGTGCCAGTGGGATTGCGACTGGTATCTCTCGACGGCGGAGCATGGCTACGATGCGGTGCGCCGGGCGGGGCCGAATGGGTTCGCGAACTGGGCCTTCTTTCCGCTCCTGCCGCTGGCGATCCGCGCGCTGCACGAGCTCTCCGGGCTCTCGCCGCTGCTGGCCGGGCTGGCGATATCGCAGACGGCGCTGCTTGGCTTCATGCTGCTCGGCGCCCGCTATCGCGCGATCACGCGGCCCGGATCGCGGGAGGCCGATTTCCTGCTGCTGGTGGCGGTATGGCCGTACGGCATCTATTTCTCGAGCGTCTATACCGAGAGCCTGTATGCTCTGCTGACCATTCTCGCGCTCCTGCTGCGGGAGCAACGACGGGAGGTGGGTGCCGCGGCGGCGTGCGGGTTGTTGAGCGCCACGCGGCCGACCGGCGTGCTGCTCTCGGCGGCGCTGGGCGTTGTCGCCCTGCTGCGCGTCTGGCGGGCGCGGCGCCTGGACGGCCGGACGCTGCTCGTGCTGGTCCTGGCGCCGCTCGGGCTCGTGCTGTTCATGGCCTGGCTCTGGCACCGCACCGGCGACCCGCTCGCCTTTGCGCATATCCAGGCGGGATGGCTGCGGCAGCGGGGCAACCCGCTGCGCGTGCTCTATGCCGGGTTCGCGAACATGGATTTCCGGCACCGGCACCTCGGCACCGGCTACGAGGCCGGGTGGGGCGTGCTCGGGCTGCTGGCCGGCGGGTGGCTCGCCTGGCGCGGGCGCTGGATCGAGGGGTGGCTGTGCGCGGCGACGGTGGTGATGGCGCTGTCTTCCGGCGCGCTCACCAGCCTGCCGCGCTTCGTGGCCGCAGGGCCCGTTTTCCTGCTCGCCGCGGCCGATTTCTATGAACGGCTGCCGCACCGGCTCGCCCGGCTGCTTGTGCTCGCCGGGCTCGCGGTGCTCCAGATCGTATTCCTAGGCTACTGGTACCGGGCAGCGCTGTTCCTGACCTGAGAGCCTGCTTGGAAACGCGCTCTGGCGGCCGTCTGACGCGCTTTTCCTGTGCTCCAGTGCTCACGGCCAGCAAGGCCGCTCCGCGCGAGGCTCGGAAAATCACGCCAGTCGACTCACCAGACCACGTTTCCAAACAGGCTCTGAGAGGCTATCTGGGAACGCACTCCGGCGGCCAGATCGCGTTTCCAACAGCCATTCAGTCAGGCGGCGATCCGGTTGACCTCGGCGGGCGAGAGCTGCACCAGCTTGTCGTATTCGCGCATCAGGGTTTCGGTGATGCGGCCCGGCGTGTAGGTGTGGGCGCCGATCTGGCGCACCGGCGTCACCTCGGCGGCGGTGCCGCAAAGGAAGGATTCGGTGGCGCGATCGAGATCGCTCACCGGCATCGCCCGCTCCACCACCTTCATCTGATGGCCGCGCGCGAGCGACATCACGGTGCGCCGGGTGATGCCGTCGAGAAAGCAATCCGGCGTCGGCGTATGAATCTCGCCGTCGATCACGAAGAAGGCGTTGGCGCCGGTCGCCTCGGAGAGCAGGCCGCGCCAGTCCAGCATGAAGGCGTCATCGAAGCCCTCCGCCTCCGCCTTGTGCTTGGCGAGCGTGCCGATCATGTAGAGGCCGGAGGCCTTGGCCGCGGTCGGCGCGGTCTCCGGGTGCGGGCGCTTCCAGTCCGCCATGCCGAGTCGCACGCCCTTCATGCGGTCATTGCCGAACAGGTTGGGCCAGGCCCAGCAGGCGACCGCGACATGCGTCTTGGTGCCCTGAGCGGAGACGGAAAGCTGCTCGGCGCCGCGCCAGGCGATCGGACGCACATAGGCATCGGTGAGGCCGTTGGCGCGCAGCACCTCCATGCAGGCGGCGTCGATCTCGTCCGCCGTGTATGGCATGTCGATCTCGAGGATGCGGGCCGAGTTGATCAGCCGGTCGGTGTGCTGACGGAGCCGGAAGATGGTACCGGAATAGCAACGCTCGCCTTCGAACACGGCGCTGGCATAGTGCAGCCCGTGCGTCAGAAGGTGCAGCTTGGCGTCCCGCCAGGGTACCAGCTTGCCGTCGAACCAAATGTGTCCGTCCCGGTCGTCGAAAGGAACAAGCGCCATGAACCGTCTCCACGCAAGAATATTGCTTCTAGTGGGCAAAATCTATTATAGACACCGTTCTTAAGTCAACGAAGCTGACGTATGCGCAAGGAATGCCAGCCATGCCGGCTTCGAGGGGCGCAGGCTTGATGACCGGCACACCCACAATGCCGCCACGCCCTGCGCCGGCGAACCCGGGTTCGCCGGCCGGCGGCACGTCCAGCCTGTTGTTCCTTCGCGAGGAGGAGATCAGGCTCGCGCAGGATCTGCTGTTCTTCGGCTATCGCGACTTCACCGGGGCGGCCGACCGCATCCTCGCCGAGCTCGGATTGGGCCGTGCGCATCATCGCGCGCTGCATTTCATCGGCCGCAATCCCGGCATGTCGGTCAGTGAGCTGCTCGCGCTGCTGCGGATCACCAAGCAGAGCCTCGCGCGCGTGCTCGGGCAGCTCGTCGAGCAGGGCTATGTCGCCGCGGTACCTGGCCGCACCGATCGCCGCCAGCGATTGCTGACCCTGACGGCGACCGGTGGCGCGCTCGAGCGGCAATTATTCGACAGCCAGCGCGAGCGGCTGGTCGCCGCCTTCCGCGAGGCCGGCGGCCCGGCGGTGGAGGGATTCCGCCGGGTGATGCGCGGCATCATGGACCAGTCCGCCCGACGCTACGTTGATGGCCGCAAGAGCGGAGCGCGACCAGGTTCCCTTCCCGAGCCCGCGCCCCCGCCATCGGAGGACCGATGAGCGAGGCGCATGTGCTGGTGGTGGACGATGACGCCCGGCTGCGCGGCCTGCTCTCCCGCTACCTCGCCGAGCACGGCTTTCGCGTCACCACGGCGCAGGATGCGGCGGATGCGCGGACCAAGCTCGGCTTCCTGCAGCCCGATCTCGTGGTGCTCGACGTCATGATGCCGGATGAGAGCGGCCTCTCACTCACCGAAGCCCTGCGCGGCGAACAATCGGCGGTCCCGATTCTGCTGTTGACCGCGCGTGGCGCGCCGGAGGACCGGATCGCCGGGTTCGAGGCGGGCGCCGATGATTACCTCGGCAAGCCGTTCGAGCCGCGCGAGTTGGTGCTGCGGCTGCGCGCGATGCTCCGGCGCTCGGCGCTGCCGACGCCGCCCGTCGAACCCGCCGGCCCGGTGCGGCTCGGCCGGCTGGATTTCGACCCCGCGCGCGGCCTGCTCAATGGCGAGGAGGGCGTGGTGCATCTCACCGGCGGGGAGAGCGCGCTGCTCGTCGCGCTGGCCAGGCGGCCGAACGAGGTGCTCTCCCGCGAGGCGCTTGCCGCCGAGCTCGGCATGGACGAGACAGGGGAGCGCGCAATCGACGTGCAGGTGACGCGGTTGCGGCGCAAGATCGAGGATGATCCGCGCGAGCCGCGCTTCCTGCACACGGTTCGCGGTCGCGGCTACGTGCTCAAACCGGGAAGCTGAGCGATGCGCGCGCCCCTGCCCGCCGCCCTGACCACCGCCCTCAAGCGCGTCTTTCCGCGCTCGCTGCTCGGACGCAGCCTGCTGATCATCCTGCTGCCGCTCGTGCTGCTGGAGGCCGTCGCGCTGCAGATGTACTACGGGAGCCATCTCGACATCGTCTCCCGCCGCCTGTCGGGCGCAGTCGCCGGCGAGATCGCCTCCACCCTCGAGCTGATCCGCCGCTATCCGGGACCGCATAACGAGGAATGGATCCTCCGCATGGCGCGCGACGAATACGACATCGCGATGCAAATCGAGCCGGGCGCCACGCTGGTGCAGCGCCGGCGCGTCAATGTCCTCGGGCCGATGGATGACGACCTCGCCACCGCAATGGAGCAGAAGGTCCAGCGTCCGTTCACCATGGATTGGACGACCGACCCGCAATCGGTGCTGATCCGCGTGCAGATCGGCGATGGCGTGCTCGACGTGCAGGCGCCGCGCAAGCGTCTCTCCACCTCGACGATCTATATCTTCGTCGCCTGGCTCGGCGGCACCGCGCTGCTGCTGTTCGGCATCGCCGCGCTGTTCATGCGCAACCAGGTGCGCGCGATCCGCCGGCTCGCCAAGGCGGCGGAGAATTTCGGCATGGGACGCGACCGCGGCGGCGCGATCAAGCCCGAGGGCGCGACCGAGGTGCGCCAGGCGGCGGCGGCGTTCAACCGCATGCAGGAACGCATCCGCCGCTTCCTCACGCAACGGACCGAGATGCTGGCGGGCGTCAGCCACGATCTGCGCACGCCGCTCACCCGGCTCCGCCTTGCCATCGCCATGCTGCCGGCGACCGAGGCGATGCGCCCCGACATCGCGGAGATGAACGCCGATGTCGAGGAGATGGACCGCATGATCGGCGGCTATCTCGCCTTCGCGCGCGGCGAAGGGATCGAGGAAAGCCAGTCCGTCAACCTCTCCGCCCTGCTCGAGGAGGTCGCGACCGGCGCGCGCCGCGCCGGCACCGCGGTGGAGCTCGCCGCACCGCCGGTGCTCACGCTCAGGCTGCGCCCGGATGCGCTGAAACGCGCCGTCACCAACCTCGTCGACAATGCACGCCGCCACGCGCGCCACATCGCCCTGTCCGCCGCCCCGCAGGAGCGGACGGTGCAGGTGACGGTGGACGATGACGGGCCGGGCATCCCGCCCGACCGGCGGGAAAGCGTGTTCCGCCCGTTCGAGAGCAGTGCCGCCGGCGGCACCGGACTCGGGCTGACCATCGCGCGCGACATCGTGCGCGCGCATGGCGGCGACATCACCCTCGAGGAATCACCGCTCGGCGGCCTGCGCGCAAGGATCAGGCTCCCGGTCTGAGCATCGTTGTGAAACGATCCCTCGCCCACCGCGATGCCGCCCGCAGGCTAGGGGCGCTGCCCCTGGACCCCGCTAGAGGATTTTCAGTTAAGTCGGCGCCGGCCCTCGCCCCACCGGCCTTCCACGAAAGTATACTACCGTTGGGGGGCCGGGTGGGTGTCGGTTCGCTTCGCGCGAAGCGAACCGACACCGGGGATGCCTCGGCTGCCCGCGGCAATCTCGCGATGCCAATGCCCCGCGCAAGCGCCTCATCGGAGCCTGGGGCCTTTCGGCCCCAGCGGGGTCCAGGGGCAGCGCCCCTGGCCTTGACCAAATCACCTTCCCTTCCCCGCCGCCCGCCGGAGACGCGGCTTGGGCTGCGGTGTCGTGGCGTCCAGCAGCGCGTGCATGGTGGCGATGGTTTCGGGCGGCAAGCGGTGGATGGATTGCGCGACGCGATTGGCGAGCGCGGTTTGTTCCGGCGTCAATCCGGCGGTGTTCACCGTCACGCGCGGGTGGGACAGGCGGGCGAGGCGGGCGAGTTCCTCGGCTTCGTCCCAGATCAGGCCGAAGAACTCGCAGACCTGGTGCACGAGGCCGGTGCTGGGGGCGCCCCGGCGGCCGTGCTCGAGCGCCGAGAGATAGGCGGAGGAGACGCAGATTTCCGCGGCGAGCGCTTTAAGCGTGACGTTGCGTTCGGCGCGCAGGCTGCGCAGGCGGGCGCCGAACGGCGTCATCGGGCGCGGCGCAGCAGCAGGCGCACGGCGCCCTGGTTGGCGGCGTGCGGGTGGGCGGCGGCGAGCAGCAGCGGGCGCAGTTCCCCGAGATTGAGCCAGAGCGGCAATTCCCGCCGCAGCACGCCGCCTTCGGGGCCGGCGCCGCGGCCGGTGATCACCTCGACGCAGCGTTGCTGGTCGGACGCCGCCCGGTGCAGGAAATCGGCCAGGGCGTGAAAGCTGCGCTGGGCGGTCCGACCGTGCAGGTCGAGCGTGCGGGTCGGGGCGAGCTTGCCGGCGCGGAAGCGCGTCCAGGTGCCGGTATCGAGTCCCGGCGGCTGGCGGTCCACCACCAGCGGCGCGCGCGGCACGAGCGCCGGCCGGGGAAGCGTGGGCGGTGGAGCAGGGCGCGGCCCGGGCGCAGTTTCCGGCATGGGATTGGGCATGGGGAGCGCGGCGGGAGGATCAGACGCCACGCGTCCGGGGAGCGGCGCGACCTGGCGGGAGAATTCCGCCCAGATCGCGCGGTCGGTCTCGGTGAGGAAGCCGCGGCGCGAACGCACGTCAGGCCGGCGCGGCTGCGCCCCGATCGCCATTCTCGTCGTCGATCAGGACGATGTGCAGGCGGCGCGGCCCGTGGGCGCCGAGTTCGAGCACCGATTCGATATCGGCGGAACGCGACGGGCCAGTGACCAGCATGACGTTGCGCGGCATGAACCCGCCCGAGGGTTGCGGCACCGCCTCGGCGCGCAACACATCCCATGCCTCCTCGTAGGCGCCGACCACGCGGCTCGCGCGCAGCACGACGATCGCGGTCTCGGCGAGCAGGTTGAGCGTGGTCGGCCGTTCCGGCGCCGAGGGCAGCATCAGCGTGCCGGTCTCCGCGATGCCGGCATAGCCGTGCTGAACGGAGACGAGATCCTCGGCCTTGGCGCGCCCGGCGCGGCATTGCAGCAGCGGCCGCCGCGACCACGGGATCGCTTCGAGCTCGGGATGCGGCGCCATCACGATGGCAGGCGGCAGGTTCTGCTGCGCGAGGTAGTCGACGACCGCCCCCGGCACTTCGCCCGCGTCGGCGATGCGGCTCAGCGTGCCGAATTCCTTCTCGACGTTGCGGATGAACAGCGCGATCTGCTCGGGCCGCGGCACCCGGCTGCGCGCCGGCACGACGTGGCGTGGATGCGCCGCCATCCGCGCGCGCAGCATCGCGTCCTGGTCGGGCGGGAGGGGGCCGCGCCGCAGCCCGCGGCGGATCGCGCCGAGAATCGCCTCCTTCGACATTACCGCCGCGCCGCGCGCTGCTCGCGGGCGTAGCGGGCGAAGAAGGTGTCGCCTTCCGGCGCCGGCAGATCCCGCCCCGCGGTCCAGCCGCCGGCGAGCGGCAGCGAGGCGAAGCGCCCGCGCTTCCGCCCGAGCCGGCCGAGCGCCCAGGCACCGGCGCGCGTCGCCACGCGGTAGAGTCCGGGGCGGCGCGCGAACCAGGACCAGAGAGCGAGATTGCTGCGCACCGTCTGCGGCCCGAGATGGCGTTCGAACTCCCGCTCGCGCCAATGCCGCATCAGGCCGGGCAGCGGAATTTTCACCGGGCAGACGGACTCGCATTTGCCGCAGAAGGTCGAGGCATTGGGCAATTGCCCGGCTTCGTCCACGCCGATCAGCGACGGGGTGAGCACCGCCCCCATCGGCCCCGGATACACCCAGCCATAGGCGTGGCCGCCGACCGCGCCATAGACCGGGCAATGGTTCATGCAGGCAGCGCAGCGTATGCAGCGCAGCATGTCCTGGAACTCGGTGCCGATCATCCCCGACCGCCCGTTATCGAGAAGCACAACGTGGTACTCCTCCGGCCCGTCGAGATCGCCGGCGCGCCGGCCGCCGGTGGAGAATGTCGTGTAGACGGAGAGATCCTGCCCGGTCGCCGAGCGCGCGAGCAGACGGAGCAGGGCGCAGCAATCCTCCAGCGTCGGCACCACTTTCTCGATGCTGGCGAGCGCGACATGCACGCGTGGCAACGTCTGGGTGAGGTCGCCATTTCCCTCGTTGGTGACGATGACGCTGCTGCCGCTCTCGGCGATCAGGAAATTGGCGCCGGTGATGCCGACATCGGCAGCGAGGAAGCGCGCGCGCAGGCGGTCGCGCGCCTCGTTCATGATGTCCCGCCGGTCTTGGAACACGCGGTCCGCCGGCAGGTCGGTGTGGACGCGGCGAAAACTCTCCTCCCAATCCTCGCGGTTGAGATGGAAGGCGGGGCCGATCAGATGGCTCGGCGTCTCGTGGCGGATCTGCAGGATGTATTCGCCGAGATCGGTCTCGACCGGCGTGAAACCCTCGCGTTCGAGATGCTCGTTGAGCGCGATCTCCTCGCTGATCATCGACTTGCCCTTGGTGACGGTCTTCGCCCCGGCATTGCGGCAGATTTCGGCGATCACGGCGCGGGCATCGGCGGCGGTGGCGCACCAATGGACGATGCCGCCGGCGCGCTCCACATTGGCCGCGAAGATCTCAAGGTAGAAGTCGAGATTGGCCAGCGTGTGGTTCTTGATGTCGCGGCCGGCGTCGCGCAGCGCCTCGAATTCCGGCAGATTGGCGACCGCGGCGGCGCGGCGCGCCTGCAAAGCCGGGTTGTTGCGGCCGAGCGCCTTCTGCAGCCCGGCATCGCGCATCGCGCTGCCGGCATTCTCCTTGAAGGCGGACGAGGTGGCGAGCATGTGTCTTCCCCGGGAACCGCTCGACCTTATCGCATCCGACGGATGCGTGCGAATTGGCGTCGCGCGACAAGCCGCTGGGACCTGCTCGGCATGACACAACCGGTGATCGCGACAATCGGCTACGAAGGCCTGCCGCCGGCCGATTTCCTCGCCCTGTTGAAGGAAGCCGGGGTGAAGCGCCTGGTGGATGTCCGCGCGATCGCGAACTCCCGCCGCCCCGGCTACGCCAAGCGCGCGCTGACCGCCGCCCTGGCCTCGGCGGACATCGAATACCAGCACCTTCCCGCTCTCGGCACGCCCGCCGAAGGCCGCGCCGCCGCCCGCGCCGGCCGCACCGCCGAAATGCGCCGCATCTTCGCCGCCCGGCTCGCGACCGACCCCGCCCAGGCGGCGCTGACGCAGCTCGCCGAGGACGCCGCCCGCGTCCCGTCCTGCCTGCTGTGCCTGGAGGCCGATCCGGCGCAGTGCCACAGATTGTGCATCACCGAGGCGTTGCGAAAGAAATGGCATTTCCTCGCGAAACATCTTGGTCACCAATAAATTATCCCGAACCTTGACACATAGACAAGATCCGCACCTATACTTGTAGAGGTGAGGCTCAGCCAAGCAACCTCGTAGCTGCATAGTGGGAGAGCATGGTCCTCCGATCGGGCACTTGGTGGTCGGTTTTAGCTCAGTTATTATGGTGCCGATCGCGAGCGAGAAAACCAGCACGGTGCGCAAGGGTATGGGTCAGGAATTAGAGGAGCAGCCAGTAGAAGTCGAGGACGAGTACGAGCTCGGACTCGAAGCTGGTGTAGAGGATGAAAGCGCTGAAGAGGCTACGAGTGCCGCTAGCTTCAGCATCACTAGCTACGGGGCTGATTATCCTGTCGACACGTTGGTGAAGCGAATGAGGGGTGAAGCTTTCTTCATCCCTAAATTTCAGCGGAGTTTTGTTTGGTCGCAGCGTCATGCATCGCGCTTCATAGAGTCTCTTCTGATGGGACTGCCGGTACCCGGCATCTTCCTTTACAAAGAGTCGACAACGGGCAAACATCTTGTTGTTGACGGACAGCAACGCCTTCGGACACTGCAATTCTTTTACGAAGGAATGTTTCAGGAGCGCGCATTCCGGCTCGTTGGAGTTAGGGGAGAATGGGAGAACAAAAGATACGACGACCTATCCCTCAATGAGAGGTTAAAATTAGATGATTCAATTGTGCACGCGACGGTTTTTCAGCAAGACGAGCCGAATGACTCTCTGAAGAGTCTTTACTTTGTATTTCAGCGGATCAACTCGGGCGGCATCCGCCTCTCACCACAGGAGATCCGCAATTGCATAAGTGAAAGCCCGGCTCTTGATGCCGTTCGCATTCTAAACGAAGACTCCAATTGGAGAGCGACATTTGGAGAAAAGAAGAATGCTAGGTTGAAGAATCAGGAACTTGTTCTTCGTGCGCTGGCGATGTTCTACAACCGCGCGAGCTATTCTGCGCCAATGCGAGACTTTCTGAATGACTTCGCATCCGATGAGCAGAAAAAAATGTCGGGGACCACGTTGAGCGAGTTAAGTGGGCTTTTCAGAAAATCTATTCGGTTTGTAAACGAGGCGAAGGGAAAGGCTGCGTTTCGTCCATTGCGGGCTCTGAACGCGGCTGTTTTTGAAGCCGTGATGGTTGGCATGGCAGAGCGGATTCGAACAGATGCTACGCCACCAGATGTTGCGATGATCGCCTCAATACATGATCGGTTACTGCAGGATTCTGATTTTCTGGCAGCGTCGACGAGCGCGACAGCGACCGAAGATTCTGTGAAGACGAGACAACGCCTAGCGATTGAGGCGTTCTCGGAAGCCTAAAGGTGTTGCTAGCTGTTGAGAACAGGTTCCGGGCAGTCGAAAAGCTAGTACTAGCCGCGCAAGTCAAGGGCCTGGATCCGGAGATCGCTGCTCACTACTGCAAGCTCGGCTGCGTGATGATCTGCGGTGCGGTCGAGCGGTCGGTCGAGATCCTCGTAGCAGAGCGAGTAGCAGGAAAAACCTTGCCACGAGTTAGTAACTTCTTGAGATCCTATTTCAAGCGCGGGACGAACTATGATTGTGAGGAGATCGCGAGACTTCTCTACCGCTTCGATCGACAATGGGAAGATAGGTTCCAGAATTTCGTCTCGGAAAGTGATGAAATTCGGACGGGAGTTGCTTCTTGTTACGCGGTGCGGAACTCGATTGCACATGGGGGCGCGCAGTCACTTGGGCCAAAGATTCTAAAACAGTATTTCAATAACTCATTTACGCTGATTGTCGAGCTTGAATTGGCATTGCGACCCAACCGGAGCTACCCTGTATTTCCTCCCAGAGCTGGCTGATAGCCCGGTTCCGGCCGATACCGGCCCACTAGGCTTGGCCACGAAACATCGCTTCGCCGATGTATTAACCTCATTCAGGCGAAACCCAACTCCTTTCCCTCCCCAATGGCCGGCACCTCCCCCGTCATCCCGGCCAGCACCTCCGCGACATGGCGCACGCGCACCGGGCTGCCCTCGCGTTTCAGCCTTCCGGCCATGTTGAGCAGGCAGCCGAGGTCGCCGGCGAGCAGCGTGTCGGCGCCGCTGGCGGAAATGTCGCGGGTCTTGTCGGTGACCATGCGGGTCGAGATCTCGGGGTATTTCACGCAGAACGTGCCGCCGAAGCCGCAGCAGAGTTCGGGCTCCGCCATCTCGATGAGCCTGGCGCCCGCGACCGTTGCGAGCAGGCGGCGGGGTTGCGATTTGACGCCGAGCTCGCGCAGGCCGGCGCAGGCGTCGTGATAGGTGACCGTGCCGTCATAGCCGGCCTCCACCCGCTCCACCCCCATCACCTCGGTGAGAAAGGCGATCAGCTCCCAGGTCTTGCCCGCCACGGCATCGGCGCGGGCGCGCAGATTGGGGTCGTCGTCGAACAGATGCGGCATGTGGACCCGCAGCATCCCGCCGCAGGAGCCGGAGGGCACCACCACGTAATCGTACCCGCCGAAGGCGTCGAGCACCGAGCGGGCGAGCGCGCGCGTGGTCGCGCGATCGCCGGCATTGTACGCGGGCTGGCCGCAGCAGGTCTGCGCGCGCGGCACCTCCACCTGGCAGCCGGCGCGTTCCAGCAAGCGGATCGAGGCGAAGCCGATCGTCGGGCGGTGCAGATCGACCAGGCAGGTGACGAACAGGGCGACGCGCGGACGAGCGAGGGGCATCGCAGGAGTTAGCCGGCTTCCCGCGCCTCTGTCACGCCCTGGCCTCTGTCACGCCCTGGCCTCTGGCACGTCCTTGGCCTCCGTCGCGCCCGCCTCGGCTTCCAGCCGCTCGGCCGCGGTCGCGACGTAGGCGGGGTCGATCTCGATGCCGATCCCGGTGCCGCCCTCGAGCGCGGCGGCCAGCAGCGTGGTGCCGGTGCCGGCGAACGGGTCGAGCACCACCGGCGCACGCCCGTCCCTCCGTCCGTGCAGACGGATGCACCAGCGCGGCAGGTCGAGCGGGAACGTGCCGGGGTGATTGTATTTCTGCGACTTGCTCCGCACCGTCCGATACGGAATGAACCAGGCATTGCCGCGGCAGCGCAGATCCTGCGCATGCCCGCGCCGCGCGATGTTCGACTTGTCCTTGAACGGCACGCCGATCGCCAGCCGGTCGAGCGGCACCGCGCCGTCATGGGTCAGGTGGAACACAGGCTCGTGCATCTGGTGCAGGAAGCGGGCGCCCGGCACCGGCTTGTAATGCCCGGCGCTGTACTCGCCGGTGCTGATCGCCTTCACCCAGGAGATATGATTCTGCAGCGTGAAAAGCGGCCGCAGCCGCACGATCAGCTCGAAGGGCAGCCACGGCTCGCTGCTGGAGCCGGCGATGTTCAGGAAGAACGAGCCGTCCGGCCGCAGCACGCGGCGGAGCGCGGCCGCCACCGCCACCATCCAATCGAGATACTCGCCCTCGTCCCGCCGGTCCCGGTACTGGCCGTAAGCCAGGCCGAGATTATAGGGCGGCGAGGTCACCACGATATCGACGCTCGCCGCCGGCAGGCGGGGCAGGATGTCCAGGCAATCACCGCAATGCAGGCGATGCGGCCCGATCGCGCGGACAGCCTCGCCCAAAATCGCGTTCACCGACTCACGTTCACGGAATCGCGATTACGCGCTGCGGGCGCTGCCCAGCCGCCAGGTCGGGCCGGACGCGTCGAGCTGCCGCTCGAAAGTCCAGAGATCATGCAGCTCGGTCACCGCATCGGTGCCGGTCACCGGCTGGCCATCACGGCCGAGCGTCAGGTTAATCTGATCCGTGACGAAACGAACGGTGATCTCGGCAAGGCCGCCGATCAGCCGTGCCTCCTCGATGGTCGCGGCGGTGATCGCGCGGATCTCGGTGCGCTGGGTCTCGCCCGCCGCCTCGCGCGCGGTGATCGCGCTGTCGAAGGCGGCGAACGTCTCCTCGGTCAGCAGCGGGCGCAGCCGCGCGCGGTCGCCGGCGGCGAAATTCGCGACGATCAAACGGAACGCCGCCTCCGCCCCCTCGAGGAAATGCTGCGGGCCGAAGTCACGATCGATCGTGCGCATCTGCGCGAGCGTCTGGCCGAGCGGCGTGACGGGGTCCGGCAAGGGACGCGTCGGCGCCGCCGGCGCCGGCGGCTCGACACGGGCATCGATCACCGGGCCCTGCCGCGCATCGCCCCGAACCGGCTGAGGCGGCCGCTCATAGCCGGTGCGACGCCCGAGGATGCTGCGCAGCCGCAGCACCAGAAAGGCGGCGATCATGCCGAACAGCACGAGGTCGATCGGAAAACTGCCGCTGGAACCCATTTGCCTCACCTTGCCGCCCGCAACACATAGGCAGGCCCCCCATAACGGGCAATGCATATCGAAGGTCCGGACGCGTTGCGCCCCCCGGCGCGCCCGTCTATCCAAACCCCATGATCCTGCTGCGGCACGGCCAGAGCGAGTTCAATCTCCATTTCACCGCGACCCGGCGCGATCCGGGAATCCCCGATCCCCGCCTGACCCCGCTCGGTGAGGAGCAGGCGGACCAGGCGGCCACCGCCCTCGCGGGCAGCCCGATCCGCCGGATCGTCAGCTCGCCCTACACACGCGCCCTGCAGACCGCGTCGATCGTCGCCCGGCGGATCGGCGTGCCGATCCTCGTCAACCCGATCGTGCGCGAGCGCTACGCCTTCGCCTGCGATATCGGCACACCCTGCTCCGCCCTCACCCGCGCCTGGCCGGCGCAGGATTTCACCGCGATCGAGGAGGTGTGGTGGCCGGCCGTCGAGGAGCCGGCGGAGACCGTGATCGGCCGCGCCGCCCGGTTCCGCGCCGAGATGGCGGCCCTGCCCGACTGGTCGGAAACCCTCGTCGTCAGCCATTGGGGGTTCATCCTGGCGCTCACCGGAACCAAGGTGACGAACGGCCAGATCCTGCGCTGCGACCCCACCGAACCGGCGCCGGCGGAAGTCGTCTGGCGTCATTAGGAGGGGCGTGCTACGCGGCGGCGCCCGCTCTAGTTAAGGACCGCGTCGATGTCGGAATCGCTGCAAGCCCCGAATGCCGGACAGGCGGCGTCCCCCATCGTCGTCAACATCCAGTACGTGAAGGACCTCTCCTTCGAGGTGCCGGGCGCGCCGGAAATCTTCACCGCGCTGCGCACGCAGCCGGCCGTGCAGATCAATCTCGACGTGCAGGCGCGCCGGCTCGAGGAAGGCCAGAACGTCTTCGAAGTCGCGCTGGCGATCCGCGCCGAAGCGACTGAGCAGCCGGAACAGCAAGGCGCCACCGGCCGCGCGGTGTTCATCGCCGAGCTCGCCTATGCCGGCGTCTTCACCTTGAGCGGCGTGCCGGACAACTCGATCGAGCCGGTGCTGCTCGTCGAATGCCCGCGCCTGCTCTTCCCCTTCGCGCGGACCATCCTCGCCGAAGTCACCCGCGAAGGCGGCTTCGCCCCCGTCCTGCTGCAACCGATCGACTTCGTCGCCCTGTGGCAAAGCCGACGCGCCGCGGCGGCTCAGGGCGTGGTCGGGACGGCTTGAAGGGGGGTAAGGCCAGGGGCGCTGCCCCTGGACCCCGCTAAGGGCATCGCCCTTAGAACCCCGGTTGCGCTGCGCGCGAAGCGCATCAAACGCCGGAGCACATCCGGCCCAACTTCAGGCCCCAACTTCAGGCACCGTCACGGGTTCTAAGGGCGACCGCCCTTAGCGGGGTCCAGGGGCGGAGCCCGTGGCCTTTAACCCTGCATGCCCTCATCCCTCAAACGGATCCCGCATCAAAATCGTGTCGTCGCGTTCGGCGCCGGTTGAGACCAGGGTGACGGGGGCTTCGACCACTTCCTCGATGCGGCGGACGTATTTCACCGCTTGCGCCGGGAATTCGGCAAAGGAGCGGGCGCCCCCGGTCGAGCCTTCCCAGCCTTCGAGGGTTTCGTAGACCGGCCGCGCCGCGGCCTGGGCGCCCGGGGCGGCCGGCAGGTGGCGCTGCACGCGGCCGTTCACCTCGTAGCCGGTGCAGATTTTCAGTTCCGGCAGCCCGTCGAGGATGTCGAGCTTGGTGAGCGCGAGGCCCTGGATGCCGGCGACCTTCACCGATTGGCGCACCAGGGCGGCGTCGAACCAGCCGCAGCGCCGGCGGCGGCCGGTGACGGTGCCGAATTCCCGCCCGCGATCGCCGAGCAGGGTGCCGGTCTCGTCGTCGAGCTCGGTGGGAAACGGGCCGGCGCCGACGCGGGTGGTGTAGGCCTTCGCGATTCCGAGCACGAAGCCGACATGCTGCGGTCCGATGCCGGCGCCTGAGGAGGCGGTGGCGGCCACGGTGTTGCTGCTGGTCACGAACGGGTAGGTGCCGTGATCGACGTCCAGCATCACCGCCTGGGCGCCCTCGAACAGGATGCGGCGGCCGGCGCGCCAGGCTTCGTCGAGCCGCTCCCAGACCGGTTCGGCGTAGGGCAGGATCTCGGGCGCCCATGCGAGCAGCTTGGCGAGCAGCGCGGCCTTGTCGAAGGGTTCCGCGCCGAGCCCGGCGAGCAGGGTGTTGTGGTGCAGCAGGAGCTCGTCGAGCTTGGAGTCGAGGGTGGCGGGCTCGGCGAGGTCGGCGACGCGGATCGCCCGCCGCGCAACCTTGTCCTCGTAGGCGGGGCCGATGCCGCGGCCGGTGGTGCCGATCCGCCGGTCGCCGCGCGCCGCCTCCCGCGCGCGGTCGAGGGCTGCGTGATAGGGCATGATCAGGATGGCGTTGTCGGCAAGGCGCAACGTGGCGGGCCCGACATCCAGCCCCTGCGCCCGGACCCGCGCGATCTCGGCCAGCAGCGCCTCCGGATCGACCACCACGCCGTTGCCGATGATGCCGAGCTTGCCGCGGACCAGGCCGCTCGGCAGCAGGGAGAGCTTGTAGATCTCGTTGCCGACCACGAGCGTGTGGCCGGCATTGTGGCCGCCCTGGAAGCGCACGACGATGTCGGCGCGGCTGGCCAGCCAGTCGACCACCTTGCCCTTGCCCTCGTCGCCCCATTGGGCGCCGATGACCGCCACGTTCGCCATGTGCGCTCTACTCCGTGGTGTTGGTGGATGAGATGATGGGGGATCGTAGCGGGACCGGCGCGCCGTCCCGCAGGATGTGGGTGCAGGCCAGCCGGCGCGCCTCCGTCTCCGGGTCGGCGGCCGGCACGAGGGCGGCGATGGTGGCCAGCCCCTGGGCGCGGAGCGCGGTTGCGGCGGCCGCGTCGCCGCCGATCGGCACGAAGACCCGCGGGGGCGCGGGCGGCGGGGTGGCGGCGCGCAGCAGCGCGTCCGGATAGAGGGTGAGCCCGGTCGCCGGCTCGGCCGCGCCGCAGAGATAGCGGCCGCCGCGCCCGAGCTCCTGGTGGCGCCCGGCGGCATAGACCATCACGGCGACGCCGGTGTGATAGCGGAACCCGCGGAACTCCAGCGGATCGACGGTGAGGCGCAGCCCCGGCGCGCGGGCGCGGATGGCGCTCACCGTGGCCGCCAGGCGCTCGGCGAGGATGCGCGAGGCGGGCGGCAGGGAGACGCGCTCCAGCGCCGCCAGCGCGGAGGTCGCCGGGCCGGCCGCCAGCAGCAGCGCGATCAGCCCTTCCGCCAGCCTGCCGCCATGCTGCGCGACGGAGGCCGCATCCTTGCGGTCGAGCGCATGCACCAGCGCGCGCCGGGCCGGCCCGGCGAAGCCGGTCTCGTCGAGCAGCGTCTCGACCAGCGGCGGCAGGGTGAGGTCGAAGCTGACCCGCTGCAGCCCGAGCGCGGTCAGCGCCTCGGCGCCGACCAGCACGATCTCCGCATCGGCTTCCGGGCTGTCGGTGCCGATCAGCTCGATGCCGGTTTGCGCCACCTGCCGTTCCGGCGCCCGCTGCACGCCCTGCACGCGGAGGCACTGCCCGGCATAGGAGAGGCGCAGCGGCCGCGGCGCGGCGGCGAGGCGGGTGGTGGCGATGCGGGCGATCTGCGGCGTCATGTCGGCGCGCACGCCCATCATCCGCCGTGTGTCGGGGTCCATCAGCCGGAAGGTCTGCTCGGCGAGGTCGGCGCCCGAGCCCGCGAGCAGGCTGTCCTCGAATTCCAGCAGCGGCGGCTTCACCCGCTGATAGCCGTGGCTCGCGAACACCCCCATGATGGCGGCGACCGCGAGCGCCTCCGTTTCGGCCTCGACCGGCAGCAGGTCGCGCAGGCCGGGCGGGAGCAATGCGGCGTTGATGGGGACGTCGTCGATCATCACGTCCGGCCCCGTATCGCATTGCCCTGCGGAAGGCCATAGCGGCGGCGCGCCCCTGCCTTGGCGGCCCTGGTCATCGCCGGCCCTGGTCATCGCCGGCCCTGGTCATCGCCGGCCTTGATCCTCGCCGGCCCTGGTCATCGCCGTGCCCCGCCTGTATCTCCCCGCCGATGGACGCGATCCGGGTCGAGGCCCTGAGCAAGCGGTATGACGAAACGCTCGCGGTCGACACTATCGATTTCGCGGTTGCGCCCGGCCGCACGCTCGGGCTGCTCGGCGGCAATGGCGCGGGCAAGACCACGACCATCGCCATGCTGCTCGGCCTGCTGATCCCGAGCGCCGGACGCATCACCGTCCTCGGGCACGACCTGGCGCGCAACCGGTTCGCGGCGCTGGCGCGGATGAATTTTTCGTCCCCCTACGTCGCCCTGCCGCACCGGCTTTCCGTGCGGGAGAACCTTCGCGTCTATGGTCATCTCTACGGGGTGCGGCAGGCGGAACGGCGGATCGCCGAGCTCGCCGACGAGCTCGATCTCGGCGAGCTGCTCGACCGGCCGGCGGGGCAGCTCTCGGCCGGGCAGAAGACGCGGGTGGCGCTCGCGAAATCGCTGATCAACCGGCCGGACGTGCTGCTGCTCGACGAGCCGACCGCGAGCCTCGATCCCGACATGGGCGATTTCGTCCGCAGCTGGCTCGAGCGCTACCGGGCGGAGAGCGGCTGCACCATCCTGCTCGCCTCGCACAACATGGCGGAGGTCGAGCGGCTCTGCTCCGACGTGCTGATGATGAAGCGCGGCCGCATCGTCGATCGCGGCACGCCGGACCAGCTGCTCGAGCGCTACGGGCGGGACGATCTCGAGGACGTGTTCCTCGACATCGCCCGCAACCGCCCGCATGCCGGCGCGGAGACGCCGGCATGAGCGTGTCGCGATGAACGGAGCGCTGCGCCGCATCTGGGGGCTGATCTACCGGCACCTCGCGCTCTACCGCCGCTCCTGGCCGCGCGTGCTGGAACTCGCCTACTGGCCGACCTTGCAGATGTGCATCTGGGGCTTCACCGCGCAGTTCCTGGCCTTGCGGGCGAATGCGAGCGTGACGGTCGCGGCCGGCGTGCTGCTCGGCGGCGTGCTGCTCTGGGAGGTGGCGCTCCGCAGCCAGATGGGCGTCGCGATCAGCTTCCTCGAGGAGATCTGGTCGCGCAATCTCGGCCATGTCTTCGTCAGCCCGCTCAGGCCCTGGGAGCTGGTGGCGGCGCTGATCGCGGTCTCCTGCCTGCGCATGCTGATCGGCGTGCTGCCGGCGATCCTGCTCGCCTGGGCGATCTACGGGTTCGACCTTTTCTCGCTCGGCCCGGTGCTGGTGCTGTTCTTCATCAACCTGATGGTGATGGGGTGGTGGGTCTCGCTCGGCGTGGTGTCGCTGATCCTGCGGCATGGCGCCGGGGCGGAGGCGCTCGCCTGGTCGGTGCTGTTCGGGCTGACGCCGTTCTCGGCGGTGTTCTACCCGGTCTCCGTGCTCCCGCGGGTGCTGCGGCCGGTGAGCCTCGCTTTGCCCTCCACCCACGTGTTCGAGGGCATGCGCGCCGCGCTCAGCCAGGGCGTGGTGCGCTGGGACCATCTCGCCTGGGCCGCCGGGCTGAACGTGATCTGGCTGGCCGCTGGCGGCTTGCTGTTCGTGCAGCAGTTCCGGGTGGCCCGGCAGCGCGGCGCGCTGCTCAGCATCGGGGAATGAGCATGCAGGATGTCGCGCGCTTCTGGCTGATCCGCCACGCGATCGTCGAGGAGAATGCGCGCGCCGTGCTGTACGGCACGATGGACGTGCCGCTCTGCCCGGACAGCCTGGTCGCGCAGGAACCGATGTACCGCGCGCTGGCCGCGCGCC
Source organism: Acetobacteraceae bacterium (assembly GCA_965276665.1). Classification (GTDB taxonomy): domain Bacteria; phylum Pseudomonadota; class Alphaproteobacteria; order Acetobacterales; family Acetobacteraceae; genus CAWGJC01. Next base: position 3,504,979 of record OZ255620.1, on the reverse strand, counting down.
TACCGCGCCCGGCGAGCTGGGTGGTGACGCCGCTCTCCCGCACGCGGCGCACCGCTGAGGCCATCTTCCGCGCCGGCTATCCGCCGGTTCCGCCGCGCGTCGAGCCCGATCTCGTCGAGCAGCATCTCGGCGAGTGGCAGGGGCTCGAGCATGCCGAGCTGCCGCCGCGCCTCGCTCTGCCGCCACATGCCTTCTGGCCGCTCGGCGGCGAGGAGCGGCCGCCCGGCGGCGAGAGCATGGCCGAGGTGATCGCGCGCGTCGGCATGGCGATGGAGCGCCTCGCCGCCGGCCATCGCGGCGAGGATGTCGTGGTGGTCAGCCATGGCGGCGCGATTCGTGCCGCGGTCGCCCACGCGATCGGCATCCGCGCCGACAACGCGCTGCATCTCTCGGTGCAGAATCTCTCTCTGACCCGGCTCGAACGCCATCCGGATGCATGGCGCGTGGTCTGCGTGAACGAGCTTCCCGGAATTTAAACACGAAAATAGTTCACGCACTGGTGAAACTGCTTTAGAGTCGGTCGCTAACGCCCTGGAGGGGAGGGTTTAGATGTTCCGCAAGCTGCTCGTCGCCGGACTGCTTCTCGCGGTCCCGACCATCGCGCGCGCACAGATCGAGCAGCAGGCGCTGGTCGATCGCGCCACGCTCACCGTGCAGGAATTGATGACCGAGAATCCGGGCGACCTGCCGCCCAACCTGCAGGCGGCCCGCGCGGTGATGATCTGTCCGCGCATCTTCAAGGCCGGCTTCATCCTCGGCGGCTCCGGCGGCGGCTGCGTGATGCTGGCGCGCGACGGCTCGGGCTCCTGGTCCGATCCCGCCTTCTTCAGCATCGGCACCGGCAGCCTCGGCTTCCAGGCCGGCATCCAGGACAGCGAGACCATCATGTGCATCCTTACCGCGCGCGGCCTCGCCGCGGTGATGGACGACCAGTTCAAGATCGGCGCCGATGCCGGCATCGCCGTCGCCACGCTCGGCGCCGGCGTCGAGGGCTCCACCACCGCCGCGACCGGCGCGGACATCGTCGCCTTCTCGCACGCGCGCGGCCTGTTCGCCGGCGCCTCGCTCGCCGGCAGCCTGATGAGCGCGCGCACCGGCTGGAACCAGGCCTATTACGGCACCGCCTTCGCCACGCGGCAGATCGTCATGCAGATGCAGGCCACCAATCCGGGCGCCGACCCGCTGCGCGCCATGCTGATGCGCTACGCGACCCCGGCCCCCGCCGCCCCGGTCGCCACCATCGCCGCGGCGGCGCCGCCGCCGGGCTACGCTCCCGCCTACGGCACGCCGGCGGGATACGGGCAGCCGCCGATCTATTCTCCACCGCCCTCGGCGGCGCCGATGGGCAGCGTGCAATCCCAGCCCCTGGCGCCCCCTCGGTAAAGCGGCTCTCGGTGGATCAGGCTCCGGTAGTCAGGCTTTCGGGGATGTTCTAGGCTGGCTGCCGATGCCGCCGGCCAAAACCACTCCCGATCTGCCGTTCTGGCGCGCGAAATCCCTCGAGGCGATGACGCGCGCCGAATGGGAAAGCCTGTGCGACGGCTGCGGCCGCTGCTGCCTGCACAAGCTGCGCGACGACGAAACCGACGCGCTCGCCTTCACCAACGTCGCCTGCCGCTTGCTCGACCTCGAGACATGCCGATGCCGCGACTACCCGAACCGCCGCCGCTTCGTCCCCGATTGCGTGCGGCTCACCCCCGCCACGCTCCGCAGCATCGACTGGCTGCCGCCGAGCTGCGCCTATCGCCGCCTCGCCGAGGGGCAAGACCTCGCCTGGTGGCACCCGCTCGTCTCCGGCAACCCCGACACCGTGCATCAGTCCGGCGCCTCGGTGCGCGGCCGTGCCCTCAGCGAGCGTCATGCCGGGCCGTTCGAGGATCACGTCGTTGACTGGCCGGGCCGCGCGCCCCAACCATCGGCCCGGACACGCACGCCACCAGCACAGGACCCGACACCATGATGAAGGACGCCCTCTACGGCGGGGTGAACGCCGCCGCGCTGACCGCCATGCGCGCCGACCTCTCGGTCGATCTCGACCTGATGGCCGCGCATTGCCGCTGGCTGCTCGCCAATGGCTGCAACGGGCTCGGCATCCTCGGCACCACGGGCGAAGCGAATTCGCTGGGCGTCAGCGAGCGCATCGCCGTTATGCACGGGATCGCCGAACGCGGCATCCCGGCCCGCAAGCTGCTGCCCGGCTGCGGCACCACGGCCATCCCCGACACCGTGCTGGTCACCGAAACCGCGATCGAGCTCGGCTGCCCCGGCGTGCTGCTGTTGCCGCCCTTCTTCTACAAGTGTCCCAGCGAGGACGGCCTCTACGCCTATTTCAGCGAGGTCATCCAACGCACCCAGGGCCGCGCCAAGATCTACCTCTACCACTTCCCAGCGCAGTCGGCCGTGCCGATCACCACCGGCCTCGTCGCCCGCCTGCTCAAGGCCTATCCCGGCACCGTCAAGGGCGTGAAGGACAGCAGCGGCGACTTCGCCAACACCAAATCCTACGTCGACGCCTTCGCGGCCGACGGCTTCGAGGTCTATTGCGGCGATGACGGCGCGCTCCACAAGCTGCTCAACGCCGGGGGCGCCGGCTGCATCACCGCCGCCTCCAATGTCGGCAGCGCCATCAACGCCCAGGTCTACGCCAACTGGGACAGCAAGCTCGGCGAAGAGGCCCAGACCACCCTCTCCGCCATCCGCAAGGCCGTCACCTCCGCCGCCCTCATCCCGGGCCTCAAATCCCTCGTCGCCCGCTACACCGGAAACCCGGCCTGGACCAATATGCGCCCCCCCCACACCCGCCTCTCCGCCGAAGCCGAATCCACCCTCTTCCAAACCTTCGACACCTGCGGCCTCACTCTCGCCCGCGCGGCCTGATGCGCTTGGGTGGAGGTCTTTGAGGAAGGAAGGCCAGGGGGCTCTGCCCCCTGGACCCCCGCCAAAGGCCGAGCCTTTGGAATCCATTACGGCTGTTTGGAGAGGGGTGGGCTAGGTACCGGTTGCCTCCACTCCCTCGCCCACCCCTCTCCAAACAGCCCTACCGGGTTCTAAGGGCTGTGCCCTTAGCGGGGTCCAGGGGCAGAGCCCCTGGCCTTACCCTCCCTCCAAGACCCCCACCCAGGAGCATCAGACAGTGAGGGTGATTGGGTTGACGGGGGGGATTGCGATGGGGAAGTCGACGGTGGCGGGGGTGTTTCGGCGGGCCGGGGTTCCGGTGTTCGATGCCGATGGGGTGGTGCATCGGTTGCAGGGTTTGGGGGGAGCGGCGGTTCGCGGCATTGGGGAGGCGTTTCCCGGGGTAGTGCGGGAGGGGCGGCTGGATCGGGCGGCGTTGCGGGCGCGGGTGATTGGGAATGAGGCGGCGATGCGTCGGCTGGAGGGGATTGTGCATCCGCTGGTCCGTGCGGAGGAGCGGCGGTTCGTGGCGCGGGCGCGTCGGGCGGGGCGGCGCTGTGTGGTGCTGGATATTCCTTTGCTGTTCGAGACGGGTGGCGAGCGGCGCGTCGATTTCGTGGTGACAGTGTCGGCGCCGGCGGCGATTCAGGCGATGCGGTTGCGGAGCCGGCGCGGCATGACGCCGGAGCAAGCGGCGCGGATCGTGGCGCGCCAGGTGCCAGACCGGGACAAGCGGCGGCGCGCGCGCTATGTCATCCGGACCGGGCTGTCGCGGCATCAGGCGCAGCGCCAGGTGCGACGGCTGATCGCGGGGCTCCGGTGAGCCGGTCGGTTCTGTTCGACACGGAGACCACGGGGCTCGATCCGTTGACGGGTGACCGGGTTGTCGAGGTCGCCTGCATCGAGCTGATGAACGATCTGCCGACGGGGCGTGAGTTCCATCGGTTCATCGACCCGGAACGCGACATCCCCGAGGACGCGACGCGGGTGCATGGGCTGACCCGGGCGGATCTGCTGGGCAAGCCGCGTTTTGCCGAGATTGCCGCGGATCTCTGCGAGTTTCTCGGGGACAGCCCGTTGGTGGCGCACAACGCCCCGTTCGATTTCGGATTTCTGGACGCGGAATTCGCCCGCATCGGCCTGCCGCCTTTGCTGCGCGAGCGGATGGTGGACACGCTGGCGATGGCCAAGCTGCGTTATTCCGGCCTGCCGAACAGCCTGGACGCGCTGTGCCGCCGGTTCGCGATCGATCTCTCGGCGCGGACCACGCACAATGCCTTGCTCGATTGCCGCCTGCTCGCGGATGTGTATGTCGAGCTGACCGGCGGCCGGCAGCGCGGGCTGTCTCTGATGGCGGAGACCGGCGGCGCGACGATTGCCGTCGTCTATGCGGTCGATGCGGGCCGGGTGCCGCGGCCGATCGTGCCCGGTGCGGCGGAGCTCGCCGCGCATGCGGCCTTCCTGGCCCGGATCAAGGACCCGCTCTGGCAAATCGCCTGAGAGGCTGCCTGCAATCTGCCTCTGGGCAATCTCCCTCTGGGCAATCTCCCTCTGGGAGCGCGTTTCCAAGCGCCTCCCGGCGGTCGCTCTGGCAGTCTGCGCGCGCTTTCCCTATACGGGCGCCCGAGCACAGAGGAGCGCCCCATGCCCGACACCGCCATCGGCCCGGACTACAAGGTAAAGGATTTCGGTCTCGCCGATTGGGGCCGCAAGGAAATCTCGATGGCCGAGGACGAGATGCCCGGCCTGATGGCGCTGCGGGGGGAATACGGCAAGGAGAAGCCGCTCGCCGGCGCCCGCATCGCCGGCTGCCTGCACATGACGATCCAGACCGCGGTGCTGATCGAGACGCTGACCGCGCTCGGCGCCACCGTCCGCTGGTCATCCTGCAACATCTTCTCGACGCAGGATCACGCCGCTTCCGGGGTCGCCGCCGCCGGCACGCCGGTCTTCGCCTGGAAGGGCATGAGCGAGGAGGAGTTCTGGTGGTGCATCGAGCGGACGGTGCGCGGCCCGGATGGCTGGACGCCGAACCTGATCCTCGATGACGGCGGCGATCTCACCAAGCTGATGCACGAGAAATATCCCGAGCTGATGGCGGATGTGCGCGGCCTGTCCGAGGAGACGACGACCGGCGTACACCGGCTGCGCGACATGGCGCGCGACGGCACCTTGCTGGTGCCGGCGATCAACGTGAACGACAGCGTGACGAAGTCGAAATTCGACAATCTCTATGGCTGCCGGGAATCGCTGGTGGACGGCATCCGCCGCGGCACCGACGTGATGATGGCGGGCAAGATCGCCGTGGTCGCCGGGTTCGGCGATGTCGGCAAGGGCTCGGCGGCGAGCCTGCGCAATGCGGGCTGCCGGGTGATGGTGACCGAGATCGATCCGATCTGCGCGCTGCAGGCGGCGATGGAGGGCTACGAGGTCGTCACCATGGAGGAGGCGGCGCCGCGCGGGGACATCTTCGTCACCGCGACCGGCAATGTGGACGTCATCACGCTCGACCACATGCGGGCGATGAAGCACCGCGCCATCGTCTGCAATATCGGCCATTTCGATAGCGAAATCCAGATCGAGGGCCTGCGCAACTACCGCTGGGAGACCGTCAAGCCGCAGGTGGACGAGGTGGTGTTCCCGGAGGGCAAGCGGCTGATCGTGCTGTCCGAGGGCCGGCTGGTCAATCTCGGCAACGCGACGGGCCATCCGAGCTTCGTGATGTCCGCTTCCTTCACCAACCAGGTGCTGGCGCAGATCGAGCTCTGGACCGCCCCGGCCGGCCGCTACGAGCGCCAGCTCTACACGCTGCCGAAGCGCCTGGACGAGAAGGTGGCGGCGCTGCACCTCGCCAAGGTCGGCGCGCATCTGACCAAGCTCACCGCGCGTCAAGCGAGCTATATCGGCGCCGACGCGGCGGGCCCGTTCAAACACGAGCTCTATCGCTACTAGGGCGCTCTCCTGGACGCCTCCGGGTGCGTGCTGCTCGGGCGCGCCCGGCAGCGCGCACCGGTTCCGCACAGCACGCACTCGCAGCATTTTCCGCGTCTTGGCGAGAAGATTTCATCTGCTCTTGCGCCGGGCATCCGGCTTTGCCATGTCGGATGAATGCCGGATGATGCCGAGTTCGACCGTGCGCTGGTGGCCGCCGCCTTCTCCATGGCGGCGAGCGACGGCTGGCGACGGGTCAGTGTCGTGGAAGCGGCGCGTCGGGCGGGATTGCCGCTCGCCGCCGCGAGGGCGCGCTTCCCGGGGCGGGGCGCGGTGCTGCTCCGCTTCGGCCGGCTCGCCGATCAGGAAGCGCTCGGCGACATTCCGCCCGATCCGGCGATCCCCCCGCGGGAGCGATTGTTCGAACTGCTGATGCGCCGCTTCGATGCGCTGCAGGCGCAGCGCGAAGGGGTGATCGCGGTGCTCACCGCTTTGCCGTCGCAGCCGCAGACGGCGCTGCTGCTCACCCTCGCCTCGCTCCGCAGCATGGCTTGGATGCTTGAGGCCGCCGGCATCTCCGCGCAGGGCCCGCTCGGCGATTTGCGGGCGAACGGACTGCTGGCCGTCTGGCTGCAGACGGTGCGGGCCTGGCGTCGCGACGATAGCGCGGATCTAAGCGGGACGATGGCGGCGCTCGATGCCGCCCTGCGCCGGGCCGAGCGGCTCGCAAGCTGGTTGCCCGGCGGCAATCGCATGGAGGCGCCCCCGGCGCCGCCCGCTTCGCCGCCCCAGACCCCATCCCCGCCGGCCCCGTCACCCCAGGCTCCGTCACCACCGGTTCCGCCCCCGCCGACACTGCCGCCGGTGGGGCCGGATGTTCCCGGTCCGGAGTCACCGCCAGTCTGACGAGATTCTTCATGCGCCACCCGGCCGCCCTGTGCGACCGTGCAAGAGCGCGATTTCAGGGAGGAGAAGCAGCATCATGGCCACTGAACCGCAAGGTCGGATGGCGCGCGGCGTCAAACCAGCCAGCGGGGCGCCGCATCAGCCGGCATCGTCGCCAAGCCCCGCGAGCCGTCCCGCCGCCACGCCACCCAGGCAAGATCCCGGAGCCTCGGATCTCGGGATGCCCGGATTTGGCGAATTCACCCGCATGCTCTCCGACATGAAGCTGCCGGGCCTGCCCGAGATGCAGGCGCTGATGGATGCGCATCGCCGCAATCTCGAGACCCTGACCGCCGCCAATCGCGTCGCCCTCGAAGGCGCGCAGGCGGTGGCCCGTCGACATCTCGAGATCATGCAGCAAAGCATGGCGGAATTGTCGGAGACCGTGCAGGCGCTCTCCACGACCGACGCGCCGCAGGCCAAGGCAGCGCGGCAGGCCGAGCTGCTGAAGCGCGGTTATGAGCGCGCGGTGACCAACATGCGCGAGCTGCGCGACATGATCCAGCGCTCCAACGGCGAGGCGCTCGAGATGCTGAACCGCCGCTTCGCCGAATCGATCGATGAGGTCCACGCGCTCATCCGCAAGGCCGGCGAGACGAAATAGGCGCCTCCGCCTGCCGGAAGACGAGGGTCACCGGACGATCGAGTAATCCACCGTCACATGCACGGTGGTCTTGTCCGGCCCCTCGCCGCCCGGGAAGGGCGGCACGACGCGGCCGCGGAACATGCCTTGCAGCGCCATGTCGAGCAGCGGGTAGCGCGCGCTCTGCTCCAGGCTGACGGACAGCACGCGGCCATAGCGGTCGACCTGCACCGCGACCGTGACCTCTCCCTCCTGGCCCTGCTCGCCGGCGGCGCGCGGGTAGTAGAGATGCTGCTGGATCCAGTCGCTCAGCGAGTTGAGCCAGGATGCCGGGGCGTCCGGCGAGGAGAGATTGGACAACGGGGATGTCGATAGCTCCCGTCCGCGTGCTGTCGGCCCGTATGCGCCCGCGAGCTCGCTCCCCGAGGGGCGGCCGAGCGCCCAGTGGCCGGTGAGCGGAATGCCGAACCCGGCGAGCGGATTGGGTGCGGGCCTGTGCGGCGGGATCGCGGCGCGGCGCGGCGGCTGGGTCACCGGCGGCGGCACCGGCGGCAGCGGGAGCGGCGCGGTCAGGGAGAGCGGCGGGACGATCGATGTCTGGCTAGGCAGACGGACCGTCTCGGGCGGCGCGACGGAGGCTTGCGTCGACGGCGCGGGAACCGGCGTGGTTTCCGGAGCCGTTGACGGCGCGGGCTGAGCCGGCAGCAACGGCGCGGGCGGCACCGGAACGGGAGGCATAGGAAGCGGAGCGGGGGCAGGCGGGGCGGGCGCAACCGGGGCGGGCGCGGGAGGCGGCGAGGGCGGCGGCGCCGCGGGCGGCAAGGGCAGCGGCGGCAAAGGCGGGGCTGCCGGCGTGGCCTGCCCCGGGCGCGGCGCCTCCAGGGAGGGATTGGGCACTGTGGGCGCGCGATTCGCCCCCGATTCGAACACCACGGCCACGCCCGGCGGGAGCTCGTCGTGCGAGGGCGGTCGCCGCGGGAGCACCACCAGCAGCAGCGCCAGCACCACGCCATGCAGCAGAACCGAGACCAGGATCGGCCCGCGGGGGCCTCCACGCCCCGGAGCCGGCGGCAGCAGCTTGCTGTCGCCATCCCAGATGGACAGCCCCTCTCCGCTCATTTCACGGGCATGCGCTGGGCAAAGTCAGGCGCTGGCGGGAGATGGAGCGGGTGAAGGGAATCGAACCCTCGTATGCAGCTTGGGAAGCTGCCGTTCTACCATTGAACTACACCCGCGAGACGGCGGCTTATACCGGGCGGCAATTGACGGCGCAACGCGTGGCGCATAGGGTCGTCTCCGACGCACGCCCGGGAACCGATATCCGGGCGATCGTCCCTCGTGATTTGTCCGGCCGGATTGCGGCGAGGTGAAACAAGCGCGCTAAAGAGGCCAGCGGAGCTCCGTCCGCAGGCGTCCACGGCTGGGTCCATGCCCCGGGTTGCTCCGGGCGGCAGAAGAGGCCCTGGCTTCATGACCGAATCGTCCCGTTTCCGTCCGGCCACCACCCTCGTCCATGGCGGCGTCAACCGAACCCCGTTCGGCGAGACCGCCGAGGCGCTCTTTCTCACCTCAGGCTTCGTCTATGACAGCGCCGAGCAGGCGGAAGCGACCTTCGCGGGCGAGGTGTCGCACTTCCAATACTCGCGCTTCGGCAACCCGACGGTCGCGATGCTGGAGCAGCGGCTCGCGGCGATCGAGGGCGCCGAGGCCTGCCGGGTCACCGCGACCGGAATGGCCGCCATCCATGCGGCGCTGCTCTCGCACCTCAAGACCGGCGACCGCGTGGTCGCCTCGCGCGCGCTGTTCGGTTCCTGCCATTGGATCGTCTCCACGCTTCTGCCGCGCTACGGCATCCGCAGCACCTTCGTGGATGGCGGCGATCTCGCGCAATGGGAAGCGGCGCTGGCGGAACCCACCCAGCTCGTCCTGCTTGAAACCCCGTCGAACCCGATGCTCGACATCGTCTGCCTCGAGACCGTCTGCCGCCTGGCGCACGCAGCCGGCGCGATCGTGGTGGTCGACAACGTGTTCGCCACCCCGCTCCTGCAGAAGCCGCTCGCGTTTGGCGCCGATGTCGTCGCCTATTCCTGCACCAAGCATATCGACGGCCAGGGCCGGGTGCTCGGCGGCGCTATTCTCGGCCGCACGGAGTGGATCGAGAACACCCTGCAGCCCTTCCTGCGCAACACCGGCCCGAGCCTTTCGGCCTTCAATGCCTGGCTGCTGCTGAAAGGGCTGGAGACGCTCGCGCTCCGCGTCGATGCGAGCTGCCGGGGCGCCGAAGCCGTCGCGTCGTTCCTGGCCGAACAGCCGGCGATCGGCCGCGTGCTCTACCCGACCCGCGCCGACCATCCCCAGCACGCGCTCGCGACGAAGCAGATGAGCGCGGGCGGCACGATCGTCACCTTCGAGCTGAAGGAGGGCAAGCAGGCCGCGTTCCGGTTGATGAACGCGTTCTCGCTGATCGCCGTCTCCAACAATCTGGGCGACAGCAAATCGCTCGCCACCCATCCGGCGACGACGACGCATTCCAAGATCGGCGAGGAGGAACGCCGCCGGCTTGGCATCACTGACGGCATCATCCGCCTGTCAGTCGGCCTCGAGGACCCGCAGGACCTGATCGAGGATCTCGCCCAGGCGCTCGCCGCCCTGCGCGGACAGCGAGCGGCGGAGTAATCCGCCGCCCGCCATCAGGGCCGCGTCAGTGCTGCGAGCCGGGCGGGGTCGAGGAGCCGCCCGGTGCGGACGATCCCTGCCCCACCCCGCCTTGACCCATGCCACCTTGTTCCGTGCCGCCTTGGCCCGCGTCGCGCGGGGAGCGCCGCAGCGAGGCGATCTTGTCGAGCAGGGCATCGGCCGCCGAGACGCAGATCGCGGTCGGCTCGGTGGCGGAGCATCGGATGTCGATCTCGGCGGCGCCGCGCCGGAAGCGGAAGAACGACCCGCCTGCATGGGCATTCCGCCATGCCATCCGGCGCATGCGCTCGGCCATCATCGCCTGATCCGCCGGCTGGCTAGGCCGCATCGGCATTGATCCCTGCATCGCCCCCTGCATCTGGGGCATCCCTTGCTGCTGCGGCACGCCGCCACCGCCGGCCTGCGGTGCGGCGCCCCCGGATTGCGCTGGCACGATGGGCATCCCGCCGCCGCCCGGCGCCGGAACAAGGAGAATGGTGGAGGGGCCACCCGGCTGACCACCTTGCGGTGGCCCACCCTGCGGTGGCGTGGTCTGCGCGGCCGCCGGTCCCGCCACGGCGAGCACCATGGCCGTCCCGATCAGAATGCTCCGCATCGCTACTTCCTTTGCCAATCTGACGGCACAACCGCAGGCGATGAGCAAGGTTTCGCTTAACTCCCTGTCACCTTGCGCGCACGCGGCCTCTCCCGCCGCGCGGCGGGAGGAGCCGCGGCGTACTCACGGCGATCCGACCGCGACGCGGCGCACATTGGCGCTATGGGCCGGAATGCCGGTCTGCTCGTGGCACACACGGGCGAGCGCCTTGACGCCCTCGCGGATCTCCTGCTTGCCGGGCAGGGCGAAGCACAGCCGCAACGAGGAGGCGGCGCTCTCCGGCGTGCAGGACCATTCCGGGCCAGGATTGAAGGAGATGCCGGCCTGCGCCGCCGGCTTGACCAGGGTGCGGACATCCACGGAATCCGGCAGCTTCAGCCAGAGAAAGATGCCCCCCTTCGGCCGCCACATCTCGACCGCGGTCCCGAACTCCTCCTCCACCGCCGCGGTCATCGTCTCCAACTTGTCGCCGAGCACCTTCGTGAGCTTGGCGATATGGTCGTCGAAATGCTGGGAGAAATATTCCGCCGTGACCATCTGATCGAGCGCGCCGGTGCCGCCATCCGTCTTGCACGCGGCAAGCCGGCTGAGCACCGACCAATCGGCGGCGACGTAGCCAAGCCGCAAGGCCGGCGCGAGCGATTTCGAGAACGAGCCGATATGGATCACCTGCTGCGGGGCGAGCGCGTAGAAGGCCGGCGGCGCCGAGCCGCCCCACAGAAGATCGGCGTAGCATTCATCCTCGAAGATCGGCACGCCGTAGCGCTTGGTGATCTCGATGATCTTCCGGCGGCGCTCCAGCGGCAGGATGCTGCCGGTCGGGTTCTGGATCGTCGGAATAGTGTAGAGGTATTTCGGCGTCACGCCCTTCGCCTGCAGCTCGCCGAGAATGCGGGCGAGCGCTTCCGGCTGCATCCCGTCATGGTCGAGCGGCACGCCGACGATCTTGGCGCCGAGGCGCTGGTGGCGGGTGATCGCGCCGCCATAGGTGAGATCCTCCATCAGGATCGTGTCGCCCGGTTCGAGCAGCAATCGGCTGATCAGCTCGATCGCCTGGCCCGAGCCCGAGGTGATCATGACATCATCGAGCGTGCAGGTGATGCCGCGATGGCGGGAGAGCTTGTCGGCCACGAAACGCCGCAGGCCCGGATATCCCATCGGCCCGTGCGACAGATTATAGACCGCGAGCTTCGAGCCCTCGCGCTTCAGCACGGAGGCCGCCGCCGCGGCCAGCGCGTCGGTCGGGATCTGCTCCGGGTCGTTGTGGCCGCCGACGAAATTGTATTTCGGCAACCCCGTCCAGCGCGGCACCGGCTCCGGCAGATCCTTGGTGAAGAGATGGTCATAGCTGTATCCGGCGCTGCTCATGCGGAGAGCCTCCCTTGCACGTCCTGTTCGCTCAATCCTTGGTGGCGCCCGCGGTGAGGCCACCGACGTAATAATCCATCAGAAAGACATAGATCACCACTGGGGGCGCCGCCGCGAGCAACGAGCCGGCCATCAGCTTGCCCCATTGGAACACATCGCCGCGGATCAGGCTCGAGACGATGCCGACGGTGAGAACCTGTTCGCTCGAGCTATAGAGAAACGCCATCGGGTAGAGGAACGCGCCCCAGGACACGGTGAACACGAAGATCATCGCGGCGATGATGCCAGGCATCGCGACGGGGATGAAGATGCGGATCAGGATCTGCATCCAGGACGCCCCATCGATCAGCGCGGCCTCGTCGAGCTCCTTCGGGATCGAGGAGAAATACCCGATCATGATCCAGGTGCAGAATGGCACCGCGATCGTCGGGAACAGCAGCACCATCGCCCAGGCATTGTTGGTCAGCCGCAAGGTCGAGACGATCTGCGAGAGCGGGATGAACAGCAGCGTTTCGGGAATCAGATAGACCAGGAACACGCAGGTCGCGAGCGTGCGGCTGCCCCAGAAGCGCATGCGCGTCAGCCCGAACGCCGCCAGCACCGAGACCGCGATCGACACCGCGACCACGCACACCGTCACCTTCACCGAATTGAAGAAGAAGCGCTGGAAATCCGGCGCGGTGATCAGCGAGGTGTAGTTCGACAGCGTCGGGTGCCGCACCACCCAGGGATCGCCCGAGATGCTCGAGATTTCGGCGGACGTCTTGAGGCTCGTCACCAGCATGTAGAAAGGCGGAATCAGGAAGAAGATCATGAACAGCACGAGCGCCGCATAGCTGCCGCCGAGCGCCCAGCGGCGTTGCGAGGTGATGCCCCAACGGCGCGCCGCCACCCGCTCCGGGCGGCCCAAGGCAACGCTCATCGCGCGGCACCCAGCGGCATCACGATGCACGCGCTCACATGACCTCCTGGGCGCGCTTGCTCACGCCGCGCAGGATGAAGAACGCGAACACCGCGAGCACCGGCAGCATCGTCAGGCTGACCGAGGCGCCGAGCGGCAGGTCGCCCGACTGGATCCCCACCTGGAAGGCGTAGGTCGCGAACACATGGGTGAAGTTCTGCGGCCCGCCATTCGTCAGGATGCGCACGATGTCGAAATTCGAGAACGTCACGATCAGGCTGAACAGCACCGTGATGCTGATGACGTTGCGCATCATCGGCAGGGTGATGAAACGGAGCTTCTGCCACGCGCGCGCCCCGTCGATCGACGCCGCCTCGTACATCTGCGCCGGCACCGATTTCAGCGCGGCCAAGTACATGATCATGAAGAACGGCGCGCCGAACCAGGTGTTGACGAGAATGACCGAGAACCGCGCCCAGCCCGGCGTGCCGAGCCAGGGTACCGGGCCGAGGCCGAGATGCACCAGCACCCAGTTGATCGCCGAATAGGAAGGATCGAACAGCCACCACCAGCCGATGGTCGACATCGGCAGCGGGATGACCCAGGGCAGCAGGATCATCCCGCGCCAGATGCGCTGCCGGCCCGTCGGCAGATTGTGCAGCAGGTGCGCGAGCACGAACCCAATGAGCGCCTTGAGCACCACCGCCGAGACGGCGAATAGAACGCTCTGCTCGATTACCAGCCGAAAAACGTCGCGGCGCAGCAAGAAGGCGATGTTGCCGAATCCCACGAACTCGGTCATCCGCTTGTTCAGCATGCTTAGATAGATCGAGAATAGCGCCGGATAGAGAACCAGGCCGAACACGATCAGGAACAGCGGCATGCACATGAACACGGCGATGGTGGAACGCCGCCGGACCGCGAGCCTCAATCGCTGTTTCCCGCTCCGCGTCTGGCGCCGTTTCCTGCCCCGCGTCTGGCCCGTTGCGGACGGAATTCTCGCCGGGCGATGCGGTACCGGCTCGATCACGGCCGCGGATTGCCGGCCGGGAAACCGGCCGATCTTGCCGCTCACGCGCCCGCCACCGCAGGCGGCCGCCCTCCGACCAGGCCCGGCGACGGGCGGCGTGGCTTCGCCTCGAAAAATCTCTGCACCCGTCTCCCCCGCTTCCCGGACGCTCGTTGTGGCGTCTCGCAACTCTTGGATTGTCTCAAGCGGCAATTGTCATCTTGCGCGCCGACACTCCCGACGTCTAGCGTAAAGATAAAGTTCCACCGGCAGCAATCGCCGGGATCCGGGAGAGATCGTCATGTCAAACACATCGCGCCTGTCGCGACGGAGCGCCCTGTCGCTCGGCGCGGCGGCTTCCGCCTTGCCGCTCGTGCATATCCGCACGGCGGGCGCGGCCGGGAAATTGTCGCTCGGCATCGTCGACCATTGGGTGATCGAGGCGAATGCGGTTCGCCGCAAGCAGATCGAGGACTGGGCCGAGCAGAACAAGGTCGCGGTGACGATCGACTTCATCACCAGCGTCGGCTCGCAGGATTTGCTCACACTGGCCACCGAATCCCGCTCGCGCCAGGGACATGACATCCGCACCGTCGGCAATTGGAGCGTGCATCAATACGCCGACCAGTTCGTGCCGCTCGACGACATGATGAAGCGGCTGATCGCCAAATACGGGCCGGTCTCCGCCACCTGCGAGTATCTCGCGAAATCGAAAGGGTCGTGGCGCGCGGTCCCGACCGCGACGATGAGCAAGCATATGTCGAGCTTCGCGCGCCTCGATTATTTCCGTGACAAGTGCGGCTTGGACGTAACGGCGATGTATCCGGCGCGCGACGAGCATACCGCGCTGTCCGACCAATGGGACTGGGACCATTTCCTCGTCTATGCCGAGAAATGCCAAAAATTCGGCAAGCCGTTCGGCCTCGCGGTGAGCAACAACGGGGATGCCGTGGACTGGGTCGGATCGCTGTTCGCGGCCTATGGCGCGGAGCTCGTCGACGCGCAGGGCGACATCAAGGTCAAATCCGACCAGGTCCGCCAGGTGCTCGACTATGCCGCGAGACTGGCGAAATTCCTGCCGCCGGGCGTCTATGGCTGGGACGGAACCTCCAACAACCGGGCGATCATTTCCGACCAGAGCGCCTTTATCTTCGACGCACCCTCGAGCTGGACGGTGGCGCTGAAGGATGCGCCGATCGTCGCGCAGAATTCCTGGCTGTTCCCCAACCCCAAGGGTCCGGCCGGACGGTTCGTGCCCTACAACACGCAATACCAGGCCGTGTGGGATTTCTCGCCGAACAAGAGCGCAGCGGTCGATCTGCTGGAATTCCTCTCGGAGCGCGAGCAGGTCGAGGTGGCCACGACGGCGTCACGCGGCTATGACATTCCGCCCTTCGTCTCGATGAGCGATTTCAAGATCTGGGCGGAGGAAGCGCCGCCCAAGGGCGTGATCTTCAATTATCCGACGCTGCCGTCCCATAACGCCCAGCCCTGCATCGCGGGCTTTCCCGCGCCGCCCGACATCGCCGTGCAGATCTACGAGAACGGCCTGGCCCCGATCATGATCGGCCGCATCGCGCAAGGCGGCCACAGCATCGACGAGACGATCGCCTGGGCGGAAAACGAGCTGGAGGGATACAGCCGCTGAGCGTCGCCCGGTATCGCGATCCGGAAGCGCGGCCCTGTCAGCCTTGCGCGGCGCAGGCGGCGCAGACGCCCTCCGCCTCCACGGTCGACCCAGTCAGATGAAACCCGCTGCGCGCCGCGGCGCGCAGCAAGGCCCGGCTGATCGCCTTCTCGTCCAGTTCCGTGACATTGCCGCAATGCTTGCAGATGAGGAACTGCGCCGAGTGATGATGCATCTCCTCATCCTCGAACCCATGCACGCAGCCGACGAAGGCGGATAGCCGCTCCACCTTGTGGATCAGCCCCTGCTCGAGCAGGAAGTCGAGCGCGCGATAGACGGTGGGCGGGGCCGCGCCGCGATGGTGCTGGCGCAGCCGGTCGAGCATGTCGTAGGCGCCGGAAGGTGTCGGGCTGTCCAGCACCAGCCCGAGCACGTGCCGGCGCAGCTCGGTCAATCGCGCGCCGCGTCGCTCGCACACATCCTCGGCGCGGTCGAGCAACGCGGTGGTTTTGGACGTGAAGCTCGCTTGCGGCACGGGTTCACCTCGTCAGCCTTGGCCGATACAATGTAGCATATTGTCCCCGCCGGGCAATCTCTGCCGCACGCCGGCTCTGGACCGGTTGAATGCTATGTTATAGCATGCTTCCCGTGCATCACGAGGTCCGAGATGACAGGTTTATTCGCGCGGCCCGGCCGACTGCTTCGTCGGGGTATGTCGGGCGCTCTGCTCGTGCTCGCCGCCGCGTCCGGCCCCGCCGTCGCGGCGACGCCCTCAGTCGCTGCAAAGTCCGGCGTGGCGCAGGCGATCGGAATCGAGAATGAATATGCCGACGTGATCGGCCAGATCGGCGGCGTCCATGTGCGGGTGACGGCGATCGAGACCGATCCGAATACCGACCCGCATAGTTTCGAGATCAGCCCGCGGATCGCGGCACGGATCGCCGGCGCGGCGCTGATCGTCAAGAACGGGCTCGGCTATGATGGCTGGGCCGATCGGGTCGTCGCGGCGTCGCCCAATGCCGCGCGGCAGGTGATCGATGTCCAGCATCTGCTCGGTCTGCCGGACAGCACGGCCAACCCGCATCTCTGGTACGACCCGAAGACGATGCCCCTCGTCGCCAAGGCCATCGCCGCCGCATTGTCTCGCCTGATGCCCGAGGATGCGGCCTATTTCGCCGCGAACCTGCGCAGCTTCGATGCCTCGCTCGCGCCCTGGACGGCGGCGATCACCGACTTCAGGACGCAGTATGGAAACACGCCGATCGCGGCGACCGAGCCGGTCGCCAACGATATGCTGCAGGCGGCGGGCGCCGATATTCTGACGCCGACCAGCCTGCAGACCGCGATCATGAACGGCACCGATCCCGCGCCGCAGGACGTCACCGCGCAAAATGCGTTGTTCAGCGCCCGCAAGGTGAAGGTGTTCGTCTACAATCAGCAGGTGACCGACACGCTCACGAAATCCTTCTTGTCGCGCGCCAAGGAGAACGGCATCCCGGTGATCGGGGTGTACGAGACGATGCCGACGCCCGGCTTCACCTATCAATCCTGGATGCTGGCGGAAGTCGTGGCGTTGCGCCGCGCCGTCGCCGAGCGGGTCTCCACGCAGACGCTCCGGGCCGCGCACCGGGAATGATCCTGGCGCGCAGCGGAGTTCTGAATGTCGACCGGTTGAGCGTCTCGCTCGGCGGCCGCCGCATTCTCGCGGATGTCGATTTCAGCCTCGCGGAAGGCACGTTTTGCGGCCTGATCGGCGCCAACGGCTCCGGCAAGACGACGCTGCTGCGGAGCATTCTCGGCTTCATCCGGCCGGAGCGCGGCAGCGTGTCGGTCGAGGGCGGCCGTCGGCCGGCTTCGCTCGGCTACGTGCCGCAGAAATCCACCTTCGATCCCGCCATTCCGGTACGTGCGCGGGACGTGGTGGCGCTCGGGCTCGACGGGCATCGTCTCGGCCTGCCGCTGCGCACAAAGGCGCGCCGGCGCGCGGTGGATGCGATGCTCGATGCGGTCGATGCGCTCCCCTTCGCCGACCAGCGGATCGGCACGCTCTCCGGCGGCCAGCAGCAGCGCGTGCTGATCGCGCATGCGCTGATCCGCCAGCCTCGCCTCCTGATCCTCGATGAGCCGCTCGCCAATCTCGACATCGCCAGCATCCCCGGCATCGTCGCGCTTCTCCGGCATCTGTCGCGGGAGCGGCGCATCGCGATCCTGCTCTCCGCGCACGACATGAACCCGCTGCTGCCGGCGATGGATCGCATCGTCTATCTTGCCAATGGCCGCGCCGCGAGCGGGCGGGCGGAGGAGATCGTGCGCACCGACGTGCTGAGCGCGCTCTACGGCCACCCTATCGACGTGATCCGCGTGCATGGCCGTATCCTGGTGATCGCCGCCGAGGCGTCCGAGAGCGCGGAGGCGGCGATCGAGCGGCACCCCATGCATGCCACGCCGGTGCCGTGATTCTCTCGCTGTTGTTCGAGCCCGGCTGGTTCACGAGCGAGCCGATGCGCAATGCGGCGCTGATCGGCGGCGGCGCGGCCATCGTCTCCGGCCTCGTCGGCGTGTTCACCGTGATCCGCGGAGAAGCCTTTGCCGGGCACGCGCTGGCCGATATCAGCAGCGCGGGCGGCGCCGCCTCCTTCCTGCTCGGGATCAACCCGCTTCTCGGCTTCATGGCCATGGGCGTGATCGCCTCATGCGGCATGGAGCTGGTCCGGGGCGAAGGAGCGCGCGAGCGCGACCTGGTCACCGGGGTGGCGCTCGGCGCGGGCCTCGGCCTGGCGGCGTTGCTGCTCTATCTCGACGTGACGTCGGGCAGCACAACCGGCACCGCGGTGACGGTGATGTTCGGCTCGATGTTCGCGATCCCGGCCTCGATCGTCCCGCTCGCGCTGGTGGTGGCGGTGATCGCCACACTCGCGATCGCGACGCTCTATCGCCCCCTGCTGCTGAGCTCGCTCGACCCGGAGCTCGCCGCGATGCGCGGGGTGAAGGTGCGGCTGGTCGGGTTCCTGCATTTGGTCGTGCTGGCGCTCACGGTCGCGTTGTCGGCAATGACAGTGGGCGCAATCCTGTCGACGGCCCTGCTGATCGGGCCGGCCGCCATCTCGCTGCGCATCGCGCGCCGGCCGGGGGCCGCGATTCTGCTGGCCGCGCTGATCGGCCTCGCCGCCACCTGGGCCGGCATCCTGATCGCCTATGACAGCTATGCCTGGACCGGCGGCCATGGCTGGCCGGTGAGTTTCTGCATCGTCACGCTCATCTTTCTGGCTTACCTCGCCTGCGGACGCGGCTGAGCCGTGTTCTCGGGCTTCATGGCCAGCACCTGGATCGCCGCCAGCATCGTCGCGCTCGTCGCGGGCGTGGTGGGGTTCTTCGTGGTGATCCGCGGCGCCACCTTCGCGGCGCATGCCCTGCCGCTCGGCACGTTTCCCGGCGCCGCCGCCGCGTCGCTGCTCGGCATCAATCCGATGCTCGGCCTGCTCGTCTTCGCGGGGCTCGGCGTGATCGGCATCAGCCAGCTCGAGCGCGGCGAACGGCGCGACGTCGCGACCGCTCTCTCGTTCATCACCCTGCTCGGGCTCGGCGCGCTCTTCCTCAGCATGACCCATGGATATGCGCAGGCCGTCTATGCGCTGCTGTTCGGCGAGGTGCTGGGCGTTGATCGCGGCGAGCTGCCGCCGCTCGCCGCGATCAGCGGCGCCGCGATCGCGCTCACCCTGCTGGTGTTCCGCCCGCTTCTCTTGAGCGCGCTCTCGCCGGCGCTGGCGGCCGCGCGCGGGATCCCCGATCGTCGGATCGATCTGCTGTTTCTCGCGATCCTGGCGCTCGCCACCATCGTGGCGCTGCCGGTGGTCGGCGCGTTGCTGGTGTTCAGCCTGATGGTCGGACCGGCCGCCGCCGCCCGCGCCTTCACCGCCCGGCCGCTGCGCGCCCTGCTGCTGGCCGCCTGCCTGTCTCTCGCGACGGTCTGGGCGGCGGTCGCGCTGGCCTTCGTGACGGATTGGCCGATCGGCTTCTTCGTCGGCGTGGGGAGCGCGTTGTGCTATGCGGCCGGACGCGTGTGGACCGCCGCATCGACCCAAGCCCGCACGACGCGCCCGGTCCCGGCTTTCCCGGCGCAATGACCGCCGCGCAGCTTGCGCTTTGTCAGGCGGCTCGCTCCAACGCCTCGATCACGGCATCGCCCATTTCCACCGTGCCCACAAGACGCGTACCGGGCTGGTGGATATCCCCGGTGCGATAGCCGGCGGCAAGCACGCTGCGCACCGCATGCTCGATCTTGTCGGCCTCTGCCGGCAGGTTCAGCGAATAGCGCAGCATCATCGCCGACGACATGATCGAGGCGAGCGGGTTGGCGAGGTCGCGCCCAGCAATGTCGGGGGCGGAGCCGTGCACCGGTTCGAACAGGCCGAGATGCCCGTCCCCCATCGAGGCCGAGGGCAGCATGCCGATCGAACCGGTCAGCATCGCCGCGGCATCCGACAGGATATCGCCGAACACGTTGCCGGTGACGATCACGTCGAACTGCTTCGGCGCGCGGATCAGCATCATCGAGGCGGCATCGACATAGAGGTGGGAGAGCTCGACATCGGGATAGTCGCGCCCAATCTCCATCACCACTTCGCGCCAGAGCTGCATCGTCTCCAGCACGTTCGCCTTGTCGACCGAGCAGAGCTTGCCGCGCCGCCCGCGCGCTGCCCGGAACCCGGCATGCGCGATGCGCGCGATCTCATCCTCGCTGTAGCGCATGGTGTTGATCCCGACGCGTTTGTCGCCCTCGCGGCTGACGCCGCGCGGCTCGCCGAAATAGAGATCGCCGTTCAGCTCGCGGAGGATCATCATGTCCACGCCGCGCACGATCTCCGGCCGCAAGGTCGACGCGCCGATCAGTTCGTCGAACAGCACGGCCGGGCGGTAATTGGCGTAGAGGTTGAGCGATTTGCGCAACTTCAGCAGCCCGGCGCCGGGACGCTTGCTGCGATCCGGCAGCTCGTCGGTCGGGCCGCCCGCCGCGCCGAACAGGATCGCATCCGACGCTCCCGCGAGCGCGAGCGTCTCGTCCGGCAGCGGCACGCCGGCCGCATCGACGCCCGCCTGGCCGATCGGCGCCTCGGTCATCTGCAGGTCGAGCCGGTTGCCGGCCAGCGCGCGCAGCACCTTCACCGACTGCGCGGTCACTTCAGGCCCGATGCCGTCTCCGGGCAGCACCGCGATCTTCATCGTCCCGCACCCGTCATCATGTCCTGCATATTGCCTTCTCCCATCCGTCGCGCGTCGAAAGCGGCTCGTTCGCCCGGCACCTGTCGTCGGCGGGCAGGACCCTAGACCGATCCACGCCGCATGCCTCCCCCTTTTCGGCCAGCCGATCCCTTGCGTCACGCCACCGGCCGGCGGAATCGGGCTGCGCGAGCGCCCCTCTCGCCTTGCCGGGCGAAACCTGCATAATCCCTCGCAAGGCGGCTTCGACCTGCAAAGGAGTGTTCCATGCGCGCATCCCTCGGCAGGACATTGCGACGAGTGCTTTCCGGCATCACGCTGGGCGCCGCGTTGAGCATCTCCCTGGGCGGCGCGCTGATCGCGGCCGCGCATGCCGAGACGGTTCTGCGGATCGGCATTCAGGACGACCCCGACAGCTTCGATCCTGCGCGCGCCTATAGTTTCGTCGGCCGCATCATCCTCACCAGCCTGTGCAACAAACTGGTCGACGTCGCCCCCGATCTAAGCTTCGTGCCGCAGCTCGCGCTCTCCTGGACGACGGCGCCCGACGGCAAATCGGTCACCTTCAAGCTGCGCCCCGACGTCAAGTTCCAAGACGGCACGCCGATGGACGCCGCCGCCGTCGCGTTCAATCTCAATCGCGATCTGACCCTGCCGACCAGCCGTCGGCGCTCCGAGATCGCCGCCATCGACACGATCGACATCATCGACCCGCTCACCGTGCGGCTCAACCTGAAGACACCCTTCGCCCCCCTGATCGCGCAATTGTCGGACCGCGCCGGACTGATCGCCTCGCCCAAAGCGCTGCAGAACCCCGCCGGCTTCGACGCGGCCCCCGCCTGCTCCGGACCCTTCCGCTTCCAGCAGCGTGTCGCGCAGGACAGGGTGGTGCTGGTGCGCGATCCGTCCTATTGGAACCAGGCGCAATTCCATCTCGATCGCGTCGAGTTTCATGTCATCCCGGATCCGACGGTGCGGCTGGCGGATCTGCGCGCCGGCTCCCTCGACTTCGCCGAGCGCATTCTGGCGAGCGATGTCGCCGGGCTGAAATCGGACAAGCGTTTCAAGGTGATGGTCGGGCCGAGCCTGCAATATAACGGGATCACCTTGAACCTCGCGAACGGTAAGGGCGGCAATCCGGATTTCCAGAAATCCGCGAAGCTGCGCGAGGCGCTCGATCTCGCGATCGACCGCTCGGCGATCAACCAGGTTCTGTTCGACGGCAACGCGGTGATCGGCAATTAGGCGGTGCCGCCCAGCAGCCCTTATTACGCAGCCGACCGGCCCGTGCACCCGGGCCCGGATATCGCGCGCGCCAAGCAACTCATCCAGGAGAGCGGCGTCGCGCATCCGAAGCTCAGCCTGATGGTGACCAACGCCGCGGATCAGATGCAGCTCGGACAGATGCTGCAATCAATGGCGGCCGATGCAGGGATCGAGATTTCCCTGCAATCGACCGAGTTCCAGACGCAGCTCGCGCGCCAGGCCAGCGGCGATTTCCAGGCAAGCGTGATCGGCTGGAGCGGCCGGGTCGATCCGGATGGCGACACTTACACGCTGCTCGGCTGCAAATCGCCGACCAACGATTCACGCTATTGTGCCGGCGCCGAGCCGTACCTGCTGGCCGGACAGGCCGATACCGACATGCAGAAGCGCCGCGACGACTACCATCACGCATTGCAGATCATCGCCGATGACCGACCGATCATCTATCTCTATCATCCGCCGCTGATCATGGCGATGAATGCCAAGCTAAACGGGTTTCTGTTCAACCCGGACGGGCTGATCCGCTTGCAGAACGTGAGCCTCGCGCCTTAGCATGTTCCGTTCGCATTTGCTCACTTCACAGGCTCTAGCTCTCGGTTTTGGCGAGCATCTTTATCCGCTCGAACGATTCCGTTCGAACGGATGATGTCCTAGCCGCGCCTCCCCCGTTCGGGCGCCCGCTAGGTCTTGTAGTAGCCGCGCTCCTTCAGCAGCGCCTCGACGTCGCGCGCCGCCGCATCCATCGCGGGTTTCGTCTCCATCTGCCCGGTGACGGCCTCGCTGACATATTGCGTGATGATCTGCGCGGTCTCGGGAAATTCCGGAAATATCGGGAGCAGCCTGGCCGTCTTCACCGCATCCGAGAGCGCCGGAAAGAAGCGGTATTTCGCGACCAGCGCCGGGTCCTGCAGAACCGCGGTGCGCGGCGGGATGATGACATCCGCGCCCTCGCGCATATTCGCCTCGCTGGTGACGCCGGCGATCAGGCGGAACAGCAGATCCTTGTCCTGGCGGCTGAATTTCGAGATCGCGAAACTGTCCCAGCCGGTCGCCGCGCCGCCGCCCGGGGGTGCGGCAAAATCCACCTTCCCGATCACGCGGGACTGCTCGGGACTGTCCATCGCCGCCGCCCGGCTCACCCACATGATCTGCATCGCAACCTGATCCTGCTGCATCAGCACGGTGCACTCGTCATTCGCCTGTGTGGTGATGCCGGGCGCCGCGACCTTCGCGAAGTCCCGCAACCGCGCGATGGCGGCGACGCCCTTGTCGCTGTTGAACAGCGGACGATACCGGTCGTCGAACCATCCCTCCCCCATCGAATTCAGCGCCCAATTCGTCGTATGCTCGCAGGCATCAACGCGTTTCAGCCGGAGGCAGATCCCGGAGCGACGCGGGGAGTTGAGCGCCCTGGCGAGGCTCAGATAGTCATCGACGGTGCGCGGCGGCGACACCTTCCTCGCCTTCAGCAGATCGTCCCGGTAAAACAGCAATTCGGTGTTCGCGACGGTCGGGATTCCGTATAGCCTCCCGTCATAAGTCAGGAATTTGACCGCGTCCTCCGGGAATCCGTCGAGCTGATATTCCGCGCGGTACTTCTCCCAATACGCATCGAGCGGCTCGAGCCAGCCGCTCTTCGCATATTTCGCAATGGTCGAGCCGCCGCCGGCATAGATCAGGTCGAGCGAATCCGATCCCGCCGACAGGCTGATCGTCAGCAGCTCGTTCAGCTGATCCACCGGCATCAGCGTCGGGCTGACCATGACGCCCGGCATCTCGTTCCTGATCTTGCGAGCATAGAACTCGTAGGAGGGTGTTCTCATCATGTGCAGGTTGATCGGCGCCGCCTCGGCCCGGGCCGACAGCATCGGCATCGTCAGAACCGGCGAAGCGATGGTGGCTGCAACCGCCCCGACCATGCGCCGGCGGCCAAGCATTGTCATCGGACGATCCTCCTGACCTATTTTCCGTGTCGCGGCATGTTCCGGCATTTCGCCAGGTCCCCCCGTCAAGGGGCGACGCGCGGGATCATTTTCGACCGAAGCAGACGATATACGATCGGCCAAGGCAGTCCAGAAAATTGGCCCGGACGGAAACCGGAAACCGGCGGCGATCAGCGCCGCGGCTTGCCGATGAATGTGCCGTTTTCGCACGCTTGCGCACCCCGGCTGCCGAAGCCGGCGCGCGCCAGGCCCAGGCTGCCGCGCAGCGTGCCGTCACCCTGGTACTCCGTCTGGAACAGACCGCGCCGCTGCAGCTCCGGCACCAGCCATTCCAGGCATTCGAGGGCTGGCTCCGGCAGATAGGGCGGGATCAGGTTCCACCCGTCGCAGCCCGCGTCTTCGAACCAATCCTGCATGAGGTCCGCGGCTTCTTCCGGCGTGCCGACGAATACGTTGTGGCCCTGCGCGCCCGCCTGGATCTTGTAGAGCTTGCTGATTGTCATGCCAGGCTGCCGCGCCAGCGCGATCAGCGTCTCATGCCCGCTCCGGACCGCATTGTTCTCGGCCAAAGGGGGAGGCAGCGGACCGTCGAGCGGCAGGCCGGACAAATCGCCGAACGTGCCCGCCAGCATGGGCAGACCGACGCGCGGATGCACCATGTCCTGCAATTGCCCGAAGCGGTCCTCCGCCTCCTGTCGCGTGCGTCCCAGCACGGGAAGAATGCCCGGCATCACCAGCATGGAATTTGGGTCGCGCCCGGCCGCTGCCCCGTGCCGCTTCACGCTGGCATAGAAGCCGACCGCGGCTTCCTTGGTTTTCTGCGCGGTGTAGATGAGATCGGCGATGCGTGCCCCGAGATCCTGGCCGGGGCCGGATGAGCCGGCCTGCGCGATCACCGGATAGCCCTGCGGCGGCCGCGCCACGTTGAGCGGACCTTTCACCGCCAGTTCCTGGCCGCGATGATTGAGCGTGTGCAGCTTCGCCGGATCGAAATAGCGCCCGCTCGCCTTGTCGCGGATGAATGCGTCGTCCTCCCAGCTGTCCCATAGGCCGAACACCACATCGACGAATTCCTCGGCCCGGCGATATCGCTTGCCGTGCTCGACATGCGCGTCGAGACCAAAATTGAACGCTTCCTGCTCGCTCCAGGAGGTGACGACGTTCCAGCCGACGCGGCCCCCGGTCACATAATCGAGCGAGGCGAACTTGCGCGCCACATGATACGGCTCGTAATAGGTGGTGGATGCGCTGGCGACGAAGCCGAGCCGCTCGGTGACGGCGGAGAGCGCGCCGATCAGCGTCAGCGGCTCGAAGACGTCGATGCGGGGATTGTACGATAGCTCGTCATCATCCTTGGCCGAGTGACGAACCGCAATTCCGTCGGCCCAGAACATGAAATGGATGCAGGCCCGCTCGGCCGCGCGCGCCATCTCCTTCCACATGCGGATGTCCATCGCCGCATCTTCACGCGCCCCCGGCATGCGCCATCCGGCGACATGCGCGCCATTGGCGACAATGTTGAACCCTAGCTTCATCTGGCGTGCGGCGTTCATCATTGGGAGGTTAGAGCATTTTCGGTTTCGATGAAGTGCTGGAAGGCGAGGGGCTCTGCCCCTCGACCCCGCCAAGGGCGGTCGCCCTTGGAACCCGGGTGGCGCTTCGCGCGGGACACCGGAGACGCCGGCGGTGTCTCAGCGAGGTCCAGGGCAGAGCCCCTGGCCTTCCAAGCGCTTAAGGCAGCTCGACTCGACCCGACTCCATCGACCGTGTCATCGCCTCGAGCACGCGCATGGCGCGCACGCCGTCGGCGATGTCCGGCGCGTCCGAGGGCTCGCCCTGCACGCGGCGGAGAAAGGCCTGCAGCAAGGCGTGATAGCCTTTGTGATCCTCGTTCGCCGCCGCGGTCAGGTTCGGCTCCCAGCAGAGCGTGTCCTGGGCGGGGTCGAGCGTCGCCGCGAGATCGGCGGCCTTAAAGGCCGGCGCGCGGAAGTAGCGGATTTCATGCACGTTGCGGATCTCGACGCGCTTGTGGTCGCCCATCACCTGCCACCATTCCATCGGCGTGCCGCGCGACTGGTGCGTGCCTATCACCACGGTGGCGAGCGCGCCCGAGGCAAAGCCGAACCCGACATGCAGCAGCAGCTTGCCGGGCTCCATCTCGAAACGCCGCGCCGTCACCTCCGTCACGCTCTCGCCGAGCAGCCAAGGGACGAGATCCATCGCATGCACGCAATGGTGCAGCAGGAAGCCGGTGTAATCGGGATTGCCGACGAAATAGCCCGGCGCGGTCATGTATTCGCCGAGCAGGCTGGCGCGGCGGCCGAAATCCGGCGCGGCGAGGATGTTTCCGGCGATGCGGTTGGCCGTGGAGTAGCGTTTCATGAAGCCGACGACGCAGGGTCGCCCGGTGCGCGCGGCCGTTTCGGCGAGCGCTTCCGCCTCGGCTGCCGTGGCCGCGGGCGGCTTCTCCATAAACACCGCGAGTCCGCGTTCCATCGCCGCAATACCGACGCGCCGGTGCACGGCCGGTCCGACCGCCATGCCGATCGCGTCGAGCCCCGGATGCGCGAGCAGCGCATCCGCATCGGCGTAGCGCGCGGTGACGCCGTAGCGATCGCCCACGAGCGCGAGGCGATCCGCATTCATGTCGCACACCGCCGCGAGCGTGACCGGACAGCGCACGAGCTGCGGCAGCAGCATCTCGGCGGCATGGGTGCCGCAGCCGAGCCAACCGATCCGGATCATGAGCGGGAGGCCGCGCGCAGGGCGCCCCGCAGCAGGGCGCCGCTGTTCGCGAGATCCTCGTCCTCGTCATAGGCCGGCGGTTTCCATTGGGAGAGCGGCACCGAGAGCCGGTGGTCAGTACGGCGGAACGGCTCGAGCGTGATGGCGCCCTGATAGCCGATCTCGTGCAGCGCTCGGCAGATCGGCGGCCAGTCGACATGCCCGGTGCCGAGGAAACCGCGATGATTCTCGTTCGCCTGGAAATGCACGAGATGCGGCGCCGCCTCGCGAAGCGCCTGCGGGAGATCGTTTTCCTCCATCATCATGTGGAACGTGTCGAGCATCACGCCCAAAGCAGGACTGCCGACACGGCGGACGAGATCCAGCGCCTGGCGACCGGTATTGCAGAAATCCGTCTCGAAGCGATTGAGCGGCTCGACGGCGAGCGTAACCCCATGATCCGCGGCATAGGCGGCGGCCTCGCGCAGCCCGGCGATCACGCGGTCGATGCGCGTCTCGCGCTCGGCATCGGTGAACGGGCGCGGCGGCCGGCCCGCAAACACCAGCGGCGTGCCATAGAGCGGGCCGCCGACGATGGAAGCGCCGCAGGCATTCGCGACATCGACGCAACGGCGGAGATAGGCGACGCCGGATGCACGCGCGGCGTCATCGTCCGAGGCGAGATCGCGGTCGACATTCACCCGCGCCGCGAGCAGCAGGAACAGGCCGGCCGCCTTCGCCGCCGCTTGCGCCTCCGAGGGTTCGAGCTCGCCCTCCTCCGGGACGAGAAGCTCGCAGAAATCCATGCCCGCCTTCCGCATCCGAGCGAAGAGCGGGAAGTCCGCTGCGGTGAAAGGGCGCGTGTAGGTCATCGAGATCACGCCGATGGCCGGCGACCACTCTGCACTCATCTCTGCGTCTCTCTATGTCGCATCGCCGATGACGGCTGTCGTTATCGATAATCCTTGGTAGCGTTAGCGCCCGAACGCGGGCGTGGCAAGACGCACCGGCTATGCCTCCACCCTCCGGATATTCCCGTCATTGGCGGCTTGGGAGCGTCAGTTGATTGTGCAACGCGGTAATCCGGTTGTAACCTCCCGAACGAATGACGGAGAGCGGGATGAGCAGCAGCGTGCGGGGGATGCGAAGCGAGGCGAGCGAGCACGGCGCGCGGCGCGGAGCGACGCTTCTCGGCGGCGCATTCGGCAATTTCATCGAGTGGTACGACTGGACGATCTACGGCCTGCTCTCCGCCGTGTTCGCCGCCCAGGTCTTCCCGAAGGGCGATCCGAATTCCGCGCTGATCGCGGTGCTCATCACCTTTGCCGTCGGCTTCCTGATGCGCCCGGTCGGCTCGATCGTGCTCTCCCCGCTTGCCGATCGCCATGGCCGCCGCCGCATGCTGTCGATCACCATCATCCTGATGGGTGTGGGCAGCCTGATCGTGGCGCTGACGCCGCCCTATTCGGTGGTCGGGCTGCTCGCGCCGATCCTGCTCCTAGCGGCGCGCCTCGTGCAGGGTTTCTCGGCCGGCGGCGAGTTTCAGGGTTCGTCGGTCTACCTCGTCGAGCATGCGCCGGCCGAGCGCCGCGCCTTTGCCGGATCGGGGCAGATGGTCAGCACCGGACTCGCGATCCTGCTCGCCACCGCCACCTCCGCCGCGACCACCGGGCTGATCGCGCAGCCGGCGCTCGGCGCCTGGGGCTGGCGCATCCCGTTCTTCATCGGCGCGGGACTCGCGCTCTACGGCGTCTGGATGCGCATGCGTATGCCGGAGACGCCGGCCTTTGAGGCAATCGAGCGACGGCGCGAGATCGACCGCCATCCGCTGTTCGACGCGCTGCGGCAGCACCCGCGCGAATCGCTCTATGTCTTCGTGCTGCAGATCGGCACGGTGCAGTTCTATATCTGGACCGTGTTCCTGCCGGGCTATGCGCATCTCGCGGGCGGCCTGCCCGTCGCGCAAGGGTTTCTCGGCGGCACGATCGCGCTCGCGGTCTATTGCGTCGCTGTCCCGGCCTTCGCCGCGCTCTCCGACCGGATCGGCCGCAAGCCGTTGCTCTATGGCGCGCTCGGCGGATTCCTGCTGTTCGCCTGGCCGCTGCTCGCGATGCTGCGCCATGCCGACTTCGCCACCTTCCTGTTCGTCGATGTCGTCGGCATCCTGTTCATCTCGATGAGCAACGCGATCCTGCCGCCGCTGCTCTGCGAGCTGTTCCCGACGCGCATGCGCACCTCGGGCATCGGCGTGCCCTATGCGGTGTGCAGCGCCATCTTCGGCGGCACCGCGCCGCTGATCGCCGCCTGGATGCTGCAGCATCATTTCGACAATGGAGTGGCATTCTACATCATGGCAATCTGCTTCATTTCGCTCGTCGTGTTCTGGTCGATGCCGGAAACCCGCGGCAAGCCGCTCGACTGAGCGCCCGCATGCTTCGGATCGGGATCGATATCGGCGGCACCTTCACGGATTTCGCGGTCTGGAACGGCGACCCCGCCGGCTATACCGCGGTGGCCGCCTTCAAGGTGCCCTCGACGCCGCCGCATTTCGCCGAGGGGGTCAAGATCGGTCTCGAGCAGATGCTCGCCGACGGACGCCTTACGCCGTCGGACGCGACGCTGATCGTGCACGGCACCACGGTCAGCACGAATGCGGTGATCGAGCGCAGCGGGCCGCCGCTCGCGCTGCTGACCACCGAGGGGTTCAAGGACATCCTCGGCATTGCCCGGCTGCGCATCGACCGACCGGTCGACATGTTCAGCCAGCGCGCCGCCCCGCTGATCCCGCGCCGCATGGTATTCGAGATCGAGGAACGATTGCTGGCCGATGGCCGCATCGACCGGGCGATCCGCCCGGAGCAGGCGGTGCAGGCCGCGCGAGAGGCGGTCGCCGCCGGCGCCGCCGCGGTCGCGATCTGCTTCCTGCACGCCTATCGCAACCCGGTGCACGAGCTCGCCGCCGCCACCGCGATCCGTGCCGCAATCCCCGATCTCGACCTGGTGCTCTCGCACGAGGTCTGGCCGCAGCAGCAGGAATATGAACGCGCCTGCGCCGCCCTGCTCAACGCTTACGCACGCCGCGCGATGTCCGGCTATCTCGGCGAGCTCGACGAGTTCCTGCGCGAGCGCCTGCCGCATGCGCGACTGCTCGTCACCAAGTCGAATGGCGGGGTGATGGGCGCGCAGGAAGCGACGCGCATGCCGATCCACACGCTGCTCTCCGGCCCTGCCGCGGGCGTCACCGCCGCCGCCTCGCTCGGCGCGATGCTCGACGAGCCCAATCTGCTCACCATGGACATGGGCGGCACGAGCACCGACATCTCGCTGATCCGCGGCCATCGCGCCATGGTCTCGCATGACGGGCGCGTCGGCGATTTTCCGCTGATGATGCCGGTGACCGCGATCGAGGCGATCGGCGCCGGCGGCGGCTCGATCGCCTGGCTCGACGGGCCGGTGCTGAAAGTCGGCCCGCGCTCCGCCGGCGCGTCACCCGGACCCGCCTGCTACGGCCGCGGCGGCACGCTGCCCACCGTCTCCGATGCCTATCTGCTCTGCGGCTATCTCGCGGAGGACGCGCCCCTCGCCGGCGGCCTGCAATTGAAGCGTGCGCCGGCGGAAGCGGCGATGCGACCGATCGCGGCGGCACTCGGTTCGGACACGGTCGGTTCGGATGCGGTCGGGGCGGCGGAAAGCTGCGTCGCCGTCGCCACCGCCAACATGCTCGCCAATGCGCTGCCGTTCATCGCGCGGCTCGGCGTCGCGCCCGCCGAGCTCACGCTGATGATCTTCGGCGGCGCCGGGGCCATTCACGGACCGCTGCTCGCCGACGAGATCGGGATCGGCCGCGTGGTGATCCCGCGCGTCTCCTCGGTGTTCTGCGCCTTTGGCTGCCTGGTCTCCGACCTGCTCTACGACGTGGTGCGCACGGTGCACGGCGCGGCGCTCGATGCCGGGGCGATCGCCGCGCAGTACGCGGCGCTGCGCGATGAGGGCCGCGACTGGCTCGCCGCGCAAGCAGCCTCGGTGCCGGCAGTCTTCGAGCACGCGGCGGATGTGCGCTACGCCGGGCAATCTTTTGATCTGAGCGCGCCGGTGCCGGAGGCGGCCGGCGAGAGCGGCGATCTCGACGCCATCGCGGCGAGCTTCCATGAGGAACATGCGCGCATCTACGGCCACGCGCATCCGGGCAGCGCGATCGAGATCATGGCGTTGCGCGTGCGCGTCCGCGGCGCGCTCGACCGGCCCGCGGCCGCGCCGGCGGCGGCGGTCGCCACTGCCACGACGACTTCGCGACGACGGCGCGCGCGCTTCAACGGCGCGTGGCACGACACGCCGCTGCTGGCATGGACCGACCTGCCGCAAGGTTGGCGCATGCAGGGCCCGGCGATCATCGAGCAGGAGACCGCGACGGTGGTCGTGCCGCCGGCATTCACCGCGGCGCTCGGCGCCTATGGCGATCTGATCCTGCAAAGGAGGCGTTGATATGGACCCGGTCCGCACCGAGGTGATGCGCAATCGCTTCGCGGCGATTGCCGAAGAAGCCAGCAATGTCGCCTATCGCACCGCCTACACGACTTTCGTCAAGCAGACGCAGGACTACCAGGTGGCGCTCGCCAGCACGGATGGCGAGTTCTTCGCCTATCCGATGCGCTCGGGCGTCACCTCCTCGGTGTGCCAGAACGTGCGCGGGCTGATCGACATGTTCGGCCTCGACACGCTCGAGGCGGGCGACATCATCATCACCAACGATCCGTTCAGCGGCGATGCGCTCTGCACCCATACGATGGACATACACCTGCTGCGCCCGGTATTCCGGGACGGCAAGCCGATCGCCATCGGCTGGGCGTTCATCCACGCCTCCGATATCGGCGGCTCGGTTCCCGGCAGCATTTCGCCCACCAATTACGAGGTGTTTCAGGAAGGCGTGCGCATGCGGCCCAACCTGCTTTACCGCAAGGGCGTGCTGAACGAGCAATTGTGGAATTTCTTCGCCGATAATTCGCGCATTCCGGATCTGATCTGGGGCGATCTGCGGGCGATGCTCGCCGGGCTCGCCCTGCTCGACGAACGCACGCAGGAGCTCTGCGAGCGCTATGGCACGGTGGAGCTGCTGGACAGCGTCGCCGACGTGCTCGCACTCTCCGAGCTGAAGGCGCGCGCCGCGATCGCGCGGCTCACCGATGGCGAATACAGCTTCAACGAGTATCTCGAGAATTTCCGCGGCGACGGCCACATCTTCGTGCACGCCAAGCTGACCAAGCAGGGCGAGACGCTGGCGATGGATTTCGCCGGCAGTGACCCGCAGGTGCGCTACGCGCTGAATTTCACCACCAGCGACCGACCGCATCCGTTCCTCTGCATGCCTTTCGTGAACTACATCCAGACCGTCGAGCCGACCACGCCGATGACCGGTGGCATCATTCGCCCGATCCGCACGAGCGCGCCGAAGGGCACGTTCATGAACGCGAATTTCCCCGCTGCCTCCGGCAATCGCTTCGTCGCGGTGATGCGGGTCTATGACGCGATTCTCGGCTGCCTCGATCAGGCGGTGCCGGGCGGCGTCGCGGCCGCCGGATCCGGCCAGGCGGGGATCATCTCCATCGCCTCGGTGGATGAGCGCAGCGGCCGGCGGCATGTGAGCGTGGTCGAGCCGTTCATCGGCGGCAGCGGCGGGCGTTCACGCTGCGACGGTGTGGACGGGATCGACCAGCCGGTGGGCTTCCTGCGCGGCGCGCCGGCGGAGGTGGTGGAGGTGGAGACGCCGCTGGTGATCCGCCGCTTCGCGCTCGAGCCGGGCAGCGCCGCGCCGGGCCAGTATCGCGGCGGCTATGCGGTCCGGATGGAGATGGAGAACCGCAACTTCGCCGCCACCATGACGGTGCGCGGGCTGGAGCGGTTCCGGTTTCAGCCCTGGGGCATCGCCGGCGGCGGCAACGGCAATGCGGCGCGGGTGGTGCTCAATCCCGGCCGCAACACCGAGGCCGAGATCGGGCGCATCGACGTGCTCGAGATGGAACGCGGTGATCTGCTGCGCATGATCACGCCCTCCGGGGGCGGCTATGGCGACCCGTTCGCGCGCGACCCCGCCCGCGTGCTGGAAGAGGTGCGGGACGGCTTGCTCACCGCCGAACAGGCGTTGGCGCAATATGGCGTGACGATAGCCGACGGCGCCGTGGACGAGACCGCGACAGCGCGGCATCGTGCGGCGCCGCGAGCGAAATCGGAAAAGTTCTTTACGCTCGGACCGGTGCGGGATGCGCTGGAAGCGCGGCTGCCGCCGGCGGTGAACGCGGCCCTCGCCACGCGGGTGATGCAGGCGCCGGATGGCGTGCGGACGCATCTGATCCAGGCGGTGCGCGCCGATCTCGCGCGCGAGGAAGGCATCGCCACGGATGGCCGCGCGGCCGAACTGCTTGCGCGCTACACGGCGGTGCCGGCGTGACGCCTCAGCGGAGCTCCTGCTCCACCAGACCAGCCAGATAGCGCGCACCGACCGGAAGCAGGTCGTCGTTGAAATCATAGCCGGGATTGTGCACCGGCGTGGCGCCGCGTGCGCCGTCTCGCTGGCCAAAGAAAAGATAGGCGCCCGGCGTGCGCTCCAGCATGAAGGCGAAGTCCTCGCCGGCGAGCATCGGATCGCCCTCCCGGATCACGTTCGCCTCGCCGACGATCGCGCAAGCCACCGACGCGGCGCGATCGACCTCGTGCGCGGTGTTGACCGTTGCCGGATAGGCGCGCCGGTAGCTGATCTCGGCGATGCCACCCTGCGCGGCGGCGGTGTTGTGCACCGCGCGATGGAACAATTCCTCGATGCGATCGCGCACGCCCGGCTTCAAGGTGCGGACCGAGCCGCGCAGCTCGATCGTCTCGGGAATCACGATGTCGGACGTGCCGCCATGGATCTGGCCGATGCTGATGATTGCCGATTCCAGCGCATCGACATGGCGCGACGGAATGGCGTTGAGCACGCTGACCACCTGCGCGGCGATCGACACCGTGTCGATGCCCTGCTGCGGATGCGCGCCATGCGCGGACCGGCCACGCAGCACCACGCTGAAATAATCGATCGCCGCCATCGCCGTGCCGGCGAGCGCCTTGACCGTGCCGAGCTCGAGATCTGGGCTGTTATGGATGCCGTAGATCGCGTCGCAGGGAAACCGCTCGAACAGTCCGTCATCCAGCATCGCCTTGGCGCCGGCCAGGCCCTCTTCGGCGGGCTGGAAGATGAGATGCACGGTGCCGGCGAAATTGCAGGTCTCGGCCAGGTATTTCGCCGCCCCGAGCAGCATCGTCGTGTGTCCGTCATGGCCGCAGGCATGCATCCGGTTCGACGTTTGCGAACGATAGGCGAAATCGTTGGCCTCCTCCATCGGCAGCGCGTCCATGTCGGCGCGCAGCCCGATCGCGCGATTGCCGCCGGCGCCCGATTTCCGGCCGCGCAGCACGCCGACGACACCGGTGCCGCCCAGCCCGGCATGCACCTCGATGCCCCATTCCCGCAGCTTGGCGGCGACGATGCCGCTCGTGCGCTGCTCCTCGAAGCCGATCTCGGGGTGCGCGTGGAAATCGCGCCGCCATTCGGTCATCTCGCCGTGCAGATCGGCCAGCCGGTCCTGCGCCGTCATCCCGCCTCTCCGTGGAAATTCCGCGATCAGCGTGTCATGATCGCGGGCGTGAGGGAATACCTGTCGCAATTTACGCCGGAAACATCGATGGACGCCGTGCTGCCTTATCGCGCCATGGCCTACAATAATGGCTGGGCCAATCACCGGCTTCTGGCGGCCTGCGCGCTGCTGCCGCAGGCGGAATTCGCGGCGCCCCGCATCGGCTTCTTTCCGAGCCTGCGCGCGACCCTGAACCACATCCTGATCATCGATCGCTTCTATATCGATGCGATGGAGGGCGGCACGCTCGGGCCCGCCGCCTGGGCCGACCGCGAACCCTGCGCCGATGTCGCGGCACTCCGCGCCGCGCAGGCGAAGATGGATCGCCGGCTGATCGCCGTGACCGAAACGCTCCGCCCCGCCGATCTGGGGCGCATCGTTCGCGTGCATCGCGGGATGCGCATCCAAGAGGAGCGGCTGGACCGGCTTCTGCTGCATCTCTTCCAGCATCAAATCCATCATCGCGGCCAGGCGCATGCGATGCTGAGCGCGACGGCGGTGACGCCGCCCCAGCTCGACGAGTTCTTCGCCGCCGGCGAGGCGGATCTGCGGGCGTCGGAATTCGCCGAGCTCGGCTGGACGGAGGGCCGGATCTGGCCGCCCGACGCATGCTAGATCACGAGCGCCCCCGGGCGATGACAGGGGATCGCGACACGTTCCCCGATACGGAGATCAGCCCTGCCACCGCGACCGATGCCGGTGCGGTTTCCGCATTGATGCAGGAGCTCGGCTACTCGGTCCCGCCTGCGGAGGCGGTGCGTCGGCTGGAGCGCCTTGCCGCCACCGGCGCGGATCCCGTGTTCCTGTTCCGCCGTCACGGTCGCGCGCTCGGCCTGCTCTCGCTGCACCTCGCGCCCTACCTGGCCTATGCCGGCCGGGTGATGCGGATCATGTCCCTGGTGACGGCGGAGGAAGCGCGCGGCCAGGGGATCGGCCGCGCCCTGGTCGCGCACGCCGTCGCGCTGGCGCGGGAGGAGGGGTGCGAGGTGGTCGAGCTCACCAGCAATGTCGCACGCAAGACGGCGCACGCATTCTATCTCGGGCTCGGCTTCGAGCAGAAGGCGCTCAGATTCAGCCTGACGCTGCGGCGCGATGGTCTCACTTCGACGCCGCCATCCGCAGAGCCTCCCAGTCCGGCGTGAGGGCCAGCGCCTTTTCGTAGGCGCGGCGCGCGGCGGCCTTTTGCCCTCGGCGGCCAGCGCATCGCCATAGCCCTTGAGCGGGTCCGCCCAATGAGGTGCGAGCCGGATCGCGGTCTCGAAGCGGGATGCGGCGCCGGCGGCATCCCCGTGGCGCAGATGGACGAAACCGTCGCGCAGGTAAGCATCCGGCAGATGCGGCGCGACGGCCTCCGCCTGCGCGAACGCGCGCTGCGCCGCGCTCCAATCCCCGGCTCGGTCGATCGCATCGGCGCGGGCGGCGCGGCAGACCACGTAGCGGTCGTCGGCCAGAATCCGCATCACGTCCGCCATGCGGGCGGCGGCGGCATAGGCGTCCCCGAGACGGCATGCCGCGTCGGGGAGATAGGCCTGCAATTCGGGGCTGGCGCGCCACAACCGGTCCGCCGCCTCCAATGCCGTCACGGCGCCGGCGGCTTTGCCGGTTTCGAGCGCGTGCTGGCCGGCGAGCGCCGCCATGTCGAACGCCGTGGTGGGATCGCCGGGCGGCGATTCCGCCAGATATTGCGCGACGACCGGTTAATCGTGACGCACCGCTTCCTGCTCGGCGATCCAGGAGCTGTCGTCGTATTCCGCGCCTTCGTGCTCGGCGAGCCGGCGATCGGCCAGCAGGCCGGTGATCACCGCGCGCGGGTCGCGCGTGATCTCGGCGAGCTTCGTGCTGTCGAAGGCGATGGGGCCGGACGCGAACAGCAGCTCCGCAGCGGGCGCGTCTGCGCGGCGTCCCTGCCTCTATCACCGTGGCGATGCGCGATCATCCGGAGTATTTCTCGGATACGGGAGAGGTAGGGCCGAAGATCATGCGGGAGGCATCGTGAAGATCACTGGAATTAGGACGTTCCTGATGCAGGCGGGTGCGCCGCCCGATAAATCCTGGGCGTCGGACGGCAAGGGCGTGCAGACCACCAGCCGCAACTGGCTGTTCGTCAAGGTCCATACCGACGAAGGCGTCACCGGCATCGGCGAATGCAGCGGCTGGCCGCGGGTGATCGAGACCGCCGTGCAGGATCTCGCGACCGTGCTGTTCGGCGAGGATCCGGCGCATATCGAGAAGCTCTGGCAGAAGATGCTGGTGGCGATGATGGGCCACGGCATGACAGGCGTGGTCGGCGGCGGCGCGATGACCGGCATCGACATGGCGCTGTGGGACATCAAGGGCAAGGTGCTCAACACGCCGGTGTGGAATCTGCTCGGCGGCAAGCTGCGCGACCGTATCCGCATCTACAGTCACGCCAGCACGCCGGAGGTCGCAAAGGATCTGGTCTCGCGCGGCATCACCGCGATCAAGACGGGCGGCGTGCGCGATACGCTGCGCAAGGTCGCCGGGCTGCGCGAGGCGGTGGGCGACGAGATCGACCTGATGGTCGATCTGCACGGGCCGCCCTGGATGACCACCGCGGACGCGGTGGCGCTCGGCCGCGCGCTCGAGCCGCTGCACCTGCTGTTCATGGAAGACCCGGTGGCGCCGGAACTCACGGATGCCTATCGGCGCATCCGCGATGCCGTCGCGATCCCGCTCGCCGCCGGCGAGCGGGCCGCCACGATCTGGGGCCTGCGCCCGCTGATCGAGCAGGAGCTGGTCGACGTCATCCAGCCCGATACCGGGCGCGCCGGCGGCATCAGCCAGCTGCGCAAGCTCGCCGGCATGGCGGAGGCGCACGGCATCATGGTGGCGCCGCATTCCGGCTCGCTCGGGCCAGTCGCGGAATACGCCGCCCTCCATCTGCTCGCCGCGATCCCGAACGCATTGATGCTTGAACGCATCGACGACGATTGGGACGGGCGCGACCAGACGATCGTGCCGGCGCCCCAGCAGAAGGACGGCGCCCTGGCGGTGCCGGACGCGCCCGGCCTCGGCGTCGATATCGACGAGGAATTCGTCGCCCGGCATCCGAGCGCGCAAAATGTCAGCATGGCGGCGGGCGGCTACGAAAGCGGCACCGAGGGCGAATTCGTCTATATGCAGACGCGGCTGCGGCGCGCCGCGACGTTCGGGAGACAATCATGACGAAGGGTGTCGGCGGCTCGACGGTCGAAGTTGAACTCGCGCGCCTTTCCTCGCTGCGCGATTCCGCCGTGCCGGTGGACGAGGCCGAACGGCGGCAACGTATCGACAAGCTACAAGGCCTGATGCGCGAGCAGGGCATCGGCGCGCTCTATCTCGATACCTCGACCAGCACCTTCTACTTCACCGGCCTGCGCCTGCGCGGCTCGGAACGCCTGCACGGCGTGCTGATCCCAGCCGCGGGCAAGCCCGCCTATCTCTGCCCGGCCTTCGAGGAGGCCAAGCTCCGCACCGTGCTCACGATCCCCGGCAGCGTGCATTGCTGGCAGGAGCACGAGGACCCGACGGCGCTGGTGATCGATACCCTCGCCGAACTCGGCGTGCGTCAGGGCACGATCGCGATCGATCCCGCGACGCCGTTCTTCACCTTCGACGGGCTGCGCCGCGCCGGCAACGCATACGATTTCGTCAA
Source organism: Acetobacteraceae bacterium (assembly GCA_965276665.1). Classification (GTDB taxonomy): domain Bacteria; phylum Pseudomonadota; class Alphaproteobacteria; order Acetobacterales; family Acetobacteraceae; genus CAWGJC01. The sequence continues at coordinate 3,466,959 of OZ255620.1, read as the reverse complement.
CGGCCGCGACATCATCGGCCGATGCCGGATGGTGAAATCCCCCGCCGAGATCGCGCTGATCGAGCAGGCGATGGCGATGACGCTCGAGGTGCACCGCGCCACCGCACGCATCCTGAAAGCCGGCATCACCACCACCGAGGTGGAGAATTTCATCCGCACCGCGCATACGAAGCTCGGCACCGACACCGTCGCGAATTTCTGCATCGTGCTGTTCGGCGAACCCACCGCCTACCCGCACGGCGTTCCCTATCCGCAAACCCTGCAGGACGGGGACATGGTGCTGATCGATATCGGCGCGACGCTGCACGGCTACCAATCCGACCTCACGCGCAGCTACGTGTTCGGCGAACCCACCCCGCGCCAGCGGGAGGTCTGGAACCTCGAGAAAGCCGCAACCGAGGCGGTGTTCGCCGCCGCCCAGCCCGGCACCTCCTGCGAAGCGCTGGACGCCGCCGCCCGCCGCGTCATTGAAGGCGGCGGCTTCGGCCCCGCCTACGCGCTGCCCGGGCTGCCGCACCGCACCGGCCACGGTCTTGGCCTCGACACCCACGAAGACCCCTACGTGGTCAAAGGCGATACCCGCCCCCTGCAACCCGGCATGGTGATCTCCAACGAACCGACGATCTGCATCTACGGCGAATTCGGCGTCCGCCTCGAGGATCACATCCACATCACCGAAATCGGCCCCCGCTGGCTGACACCCCCCTCCCCCTCCATCGACGACCCGTTCGGGGCGTGAGGGAGAAGGCTAGGGGGCTCTGCCCCCTGGACCCCCGCCAAAGGCCGAGCCTTTGGAATCCATTACGGCTGTTTGGAGAGGGGTGGGCGACGAGGTGATTGCAACCGGGTACCTAGCCCACCCCTCTCCAAACAGCCCTAGCGGGTTCTAAGGGCTGTGCCCTTAGCGGGGTCCCAAACGATGCATGGGGGCAGAAGCCCCTGGCCTTCTCCCTCAATCCTCCAGGCTGAGCTGGCGGCGGGCTTCGTTGGCGAGGGGATGGAGTTGGGTGTGCGGGGCGTCGGCGACGAGGCTGTAGCCGAGCCCTTGGCCGGCCCAGACGTAGCCTGCGAGACTGCCGTAGCTGCAGGGCTTCATGGGAGCGGTGCCTTGGTTGGGCATGGAGCGCACGAGCATGGCGATGCGCGCACCTTGGTCGTCGTCGTAGAGGAAGAGGGCGGCGGGGCCGTGCGGGGTGGCGACCAGTCGTCCGCCCATGAAGTGGAAGCCGGAGGGCGAGAGGTCGGGCACGCTGACCGGGCGGTGCAGCCGGTTCGACACCCAGCGCACGAGGTTGGCCTGATCGGCCGCGGCCATTTCCACCGGGTGGGCGCGGTCGGGCGCGTAGACGGCGTAGCTGTCGGCGGCTTCTCGGCCGAGCGCCATCAGGCCGTTGCGCGGGGGCTCGGCGGCCCCGCGCAGGGTCCATCCGCCGGCGCCCCCGAGCACGATCAGCACGATCGCCGCGGCCGCCGCGAGCCAGGAGCGGACGAGGGGGAAGGCCGGCCGGCGGTGCGCTTCGATCAGCCGGGCGAGGCTGAGGTGCGGCGGCACCGGCGCCTCGGCGATCGGCGCCAGCGCGTCCCGCAGCATGGCGCGCTGGGCGGTATAGCCGGCGATGCGGGTGGCGATGTCCGGGTGGCGGTCCAGGTAGGCGGCGACTTCCTCGCGGCGCGCGGGATCGAGCGCCACATCGACATAGGCGTGGAGGTCGTCCTCGGTGATCGGACGCTCGGCGCTCATTTCACTCTCCTCAGGCCGGACCGCGGTTCCAGCGGCTCGACCCCGCGCTCCATGGCCTGCAACAGTTTCTCCCGCGCCCGCGACAGCCGCGACATGACGGTGCCGACCGGAATATCGAGCACCCGCGCCGCCTCGGCGTAGGAGAGATCCTCGACCCCGACGAGCAGCAGCACCGCGCGCTGCGGGTCCGGCAGGGCCGCCAGGCCGCGCAGCAGGTCGCGGTGGCGGAGCGCGCTCTCCTGCGTGGCGGGGCGGCCGGTCGCGGCCTCCGGCGCGTCGTCGAGGGTCGTGTGCGGTCCGCGCCGCACCGCCTGGCGCATCCGGCTCACCGCCAGGTTGTGCAGGATGGTGAACAGCCAGGTGCGGACATCGCCATCCGGGCGCCGCTGGTGCCAGCGGCCGATCGCGCGCTCCAGGCAGTCCTGCACGAGATCGTCGGCCGCCGCACGCTCCCGCATCAGCGCGCTGGCGTAGCGGCGGAGCGCCGGGATGAGCGGTTCGAGGAGGAGCATCAGATCGTTCATCGCCCTTCCTTCGCCGGCATCACCGCATCGACGCCGGGGCGCGGGAAAAATTCCGTTGCACGCGGATGCCGCAAAACCCCGATTGGCTTCCGCGCCCGGCTCGGCCAGCATGGGCGGAGAAGCGGAGAGAACTCCATGGCACGGCGCGGCTTGCGGTTCGGCATTTTCCTGGCCCCTTTCCACCGGCGCGGCGACAACCCGACGCTCGCGATCGCCCGCGACCTCGAGATGCTCGAGTGGCTCGACCGGCTCGGCTATGACGAGGCCTGGATCGGCGAGCACCACTCGGCCGGCTGGGAGATCATCGCCTCGCCCGAGCTGGTGATCGCGGCGGCGGCGGAGCGCACCAAGCATATCCGCCTCGGCACCGGCGTCACCAGCTTGCCCTACCATCATCCCTTTCTGGTCGCGCAGCGTTTCGTGCAGCTCGACCACATGACCCGCGGGCGGGCGATGCTCGGCTGCGGCCCGGGGGCGCTGGTCTCCGACGCCTACATGCTCGGCATCGACCCGACGACGCAGCGCCGACGGATGGAGGAGGCGCTGGAAGCGATCATGGCGCTGCTCGCCTGCGACGGGCCGGTGACGCGCAAGACCGACTGGTTCGAGATGAACGAGGCGCGGCTGCATCTGCGCCCCTACAGCGACCCGCATTTCCCGATCGCGGTGGCGAGCACCCTCACCCCGTCCGGCCCGACCGCGGCGGGGCGCTTCGGCGTCGGCATGCTCTCGCTCGGCGCCGGCATGCCGGGCGGGCTCGACGCCATCGCCGGGCAGTGGCGCATCGCCGAGCAGGCGGCCGCGACGAACGGGCGCACGATCGATCGCGCGGATTGGCGCATGGTGATGAACGTGCATGTCGCCGAGACCGACGAACAGGCGATGGCGGATGTGCGCGTCGGCGAGCGGCTCGAGACCGTCACCTATTTCGAGGACGCGCTCGGCCGGCCGCCGGGCCGCAGCGAGGACCCGCTCACCGACGGCGTGCGCTCCGGCACCACGCTGGTCGGCTCGCCCGAGACGGTGGCGCGCGGCATCCAGACGCTGATCGACAAGAGCGATGGCGGGTTCGGCGGCTTCCTGTTCCGCGCGCATGACTGGGCGGATCGCGAGCGCACTTGGCGAAGCTACGAGCTGTTCGCGCGCTGGGTGGCGCCGCGATTCCAGCAATCGCTCGACACGATCGAGGACAGCTACGCCTGGGCGACGGGCAACCGGAAGACGATCTTCAGCCCGAATGTCGAGGCGCTGCGCAAGGCGTTCACCGATACCGGACACGCGGTGCCGGAGCATTTCGACGCGCGCGCATCCGGCGCCCGGGATCTCGTCAAGCCGGCCTGACGCCGCGCTCTACTCGGCGGCGGCGCTCTCCGCCACGGGTGCCGCAAAGTCCCGCGCGATGTCGGCCAGGATCTCGTAGGAGCGCAGCCGCGCAGCATGGTCGAAGATGGCGGAGGCGACCATCACCTCCTCCACCCCGGTCCGCTCGACAAAGCCGCGCAGCCCGGCTCGCACCGTCTCCGGGGAGCCCACGAACGAGCAGGCCAGCATGCCGGACGCGTGCGCCTTCTCGGCCGGCGACCAGAATGCATCGATATCGTCGATCGGCGGCGGCAGCCGACCGCGCTTGCCGCGCAGCATCGCCGCAAAACTCTGCTGCACCGAGGTGAAAAGCCGGCGCGCCGCCGCGTCGGTCTCCGCGGCAATCACGTTCACCCCCGCCATCGCATGCGGTCGCGCCAGCTGACGCGACGGCCGGAACTTTCCGCGATACCGCGCCAGCGCCGGCATCAGCGCATCCGGCGCGAAATGCGAGGCGAACGCATAGGGCAGGCCCAGCACGCCCGCGAGCTCCGCCCCGAACAGGCTCGACCCGAGAATCCAGATCGGCACCTCCAGCCCCGCGCCCGGAACCGCCTGCACCGCTTGTCCGGCCTGCACAGGGCCGAACAGCGCCTGCAGCTCCAGAACATCCTCGGGGAAGGTATCGGCCGCCATCGGATCACGCCGCAACGCCCGCACCGTCCGCTGATCGGTGCCGGGCGCACGACCCAGCCCAAGCTCGATCCGTCCCGGATACAAGGACGCCAACGTCCCGAACTGCTCGGCAATCACCAGCGGCGCATGGTTGGGCAGCATGATGCCGCCCGACCCCACGCGAATGGTCTCGGTGCCACCCGCGACATACCCGATCACCACCGCCGTCGCGGCACTCGCGATGCCAATCATGTTGTGATGCTCGGCGAGCCAGAACCGCCGATACCCCCACCGCTCGGCATGCCGCGCCAAATCCAGCGATCGCCGCAACGCCTCCGCGGGCAACGCCCCCTCTGGCACCGGTGCAAGATCGAGAATCGAAAATGCTGTCATCCCGAAGAGATCGGGACTCCGGACGCCCGGTGCAAGGAAAGGCCAGGGGGCTCTGCCCCCTGGACCCCCGCCAAAGGCCGAGCCTTTGGAATCCATTACGGCTGTTTGGAGAGGGGTGGGCGACGGAGTGGTCGCGACCACCTCGTCGCCCACCCCTCTCCGAGCAGCCGTAGCGGGTTCTAAGGGCTGTGCCCTTAGCGGGGTCCAGGGGCAGAGCCCCTGGCCTTCCTTCAACCATCGAAGCCATAGAGTCGCGCCGGATTGGTGACGAGGATGGTATGGCGGGTGGCTTCGTCGGGGGCCCAGTCCATAAGGAGGGTGGCGAGGCTTGCGTTGCTAGGGCGTGGGGCTTGGCCGGGGTGGGGCCAGTTGGTGGCCCAGAGGCAGCGTTGCGGGGCGTGGGCGATCAGGCGCCGGGCCAGGGTTTTCGCGCGCGGGTAGGGCGGGGTTTCGCCGGTCTGGTAGGGGGCGGAGAGTTTGACCCAGGCGCGGCCGGTGTCGAGCAGGCGGAAAAGCGGCGCGAGTTCCGGGCCGTCGGCCGCGTGGTCCTGTCCGGGCAGGGCGAGGTGGTCGAAGACGAGCTGTCCTGGCAGGGCGCGGAGGAAATCCTCGCGCTCGGCGAGCTCGCCGGCCGGGAATTGCAGGTTGAGGTTCCAGCCGCGGGCGATGGCGCGCGGGGCCATTCGATGCAGCCGGTCCCAGCTCATCATGCCGGCCGGGCTGGTCAGCAGGGCGCGGAGGCCGACGATGCCCTGGCGGGTGAGGGTGTCGAGCTCCTGCTCGCTGACGGCTTCGTCGAGGATGGCGACCCCCCGGGCCGCCCGGCCGAGCGAGGCGATGGCGGCGAGGGTGCAGGCATTGTCGGTGCCGTAGGAGCTTGGCTGGACGATGATGGTCCGGGTGAGGCCGAGCTGGTCCATCTCGCGCCGGTAATCGGCGAGCGTGGCGGCGGGTTCGGGCGGGTTGGCGATCGGGCTCGCCGGGTAGCCGGGTTCGTAGATATGCATGTGGGTGTCCGTGCTGCCGGGCGGCAGGCTGGGCGTGGTCGGCATGTTGGTGCGTCCCTCCAATTTGCGCTGTCAGCTTCGTGATGGCGCGCCTTGCGCGACGATGGGGCTTCCGCCATCTAAGGGCCTGACAGAGTGAGGCTGGCCCATGTTCATCGAGACGGAAAGCACGCCAAATCCCGCGACCCTCAAATTTCTGCCCGGACGGATGGTCATGGGCGGCGGAACCGCGGATTTCGCGAGCCCGGCATCCGCCGCGCGCAGCCCGCTGGCGGGTGCACTGTTCGCGCTCCCGGGTGTGGCGCGTGTGTTCCTCGGCAGCGATTTCATCACCGTCACCAAGACGGACGCAGAGGATTGGGTCGAGCTGAAGCCGCAGGTTCTCGGCGCGGTGATGGAGCATTTCGTCGCCGGCCTGCCGGTGATCGAGGGCGAGAGCCTCCCCAGCGACGAGGACGAGATCGCCCCGGCCGACCTCGAGGTGGTGGCGCAGATCAAGGAACTTCTCGACACCCGCGTCCGCCCGGCGGTGGCCGGCGATGGCGGAGATATCGTATTCCGCGGCTATCGGGACGGCGTGGTTCGCCTGCACATGCAGGGCGCCTGCAGCGGCTGCCCCTCCTCCCGGGCGACGCTGAAGCACGGCATCGAGAACATGCTGCGCCATTATGTCCCAGAAGTTGTCGCGGTGGAGCAGGTCGAGCTCTAGGGCGCCTCGATGAGCGGAGGCGCCTCGGTGAGCGGCGAGGAGCACGCGGCGGAAACGCCACCGCCGCAGATCCCTCCGGAGGATGTCGCGGCGGGACATGATGCGCCGCCGGCGGCGCCCGGTCTTAAGCTGCTTGACGGCGCCTCGCTCGACCTGCTGTTCCGGGAAGCGCGGACGCATCACCGCTGGACCGACCGGCCGGTCGAGGAGGAAACGCTCCGCGCGCTCTACGAACTGATGCGCGCGGGGCCGACTTCGGCCAATTCCTCACCGGCGCGTTTCGTGTTTCTGCGCACGCACCCGGCGCGCGAGCGTCTGCGTGCCGCGCTGTCGGCCGGCAACGTCGACAAGACGATGTCGGCCCCGGTGACGGTGATCGTGGCGTACGACCCGTCCTTCCATGAGCAGTTGCCGCGGCTGTTCCCGCATGCCGATGCAAGGAGCTGGTTCGCCGGCAACGAGGCGCTGGCGAACGAGACCGCGTTTCGCAACGGCACCCTGCAGGGGGCTTACCTGATCCTGGCGGCGCGCGCGCTCGGCCTGGACACCGGGCCGATGTCGGGCTTTGACCGCGACAAGGTGGATGCGGAATTCCTGGTGGCGCGCGGATGGAAGTCGAACTTCCTGGTCAATCTCGGCTATGGCGACCCGGAGGGCCTGATGCCGCGGCTGCCGCGGCTCGATTTCTGGGAAGCGTGCGAAATTCTCTGAGACGATTCCTGCAGGCGTGCTCCGGCTACTGACGCTCGACGCCGCGCTGGCGCGTGCGTCGGCGGCCTTGGTGCAGGATGGTCGCGTGCTCGCGCTCCGCATGCTCGAGGGCGGACGCGGCCAAGCGGCGGCGTTGCCGCGCATGGCCGAGGACATGCTGGCGGGAGTGATGCCGGATATGGTGGCGGTCACGGTCGGGCCGGGCGGGTTTACCGGATTGCGCGCCGCGCTTTCGCTCGCGCACGGGATCGCGCTCGGCGCAAGCATTCCGCTGCTGCCGGTGACGCTGGCCGAGGTGTTCGCCGCGGGCCCGGCATTGCCGGGGCGGACGCTCTGGACGGCGATAGACAGCCGGCGCGGCCGGGTGTTCCTCGATCGCGGCGGTGGATTTTCGACCGTCGCGCTGGAGGCGCTGCCGCCTGCGCAGGGTCCCGTGGCGGTGGCTGGGGATGCGGCGGTCGCGGTGGCGGCGCGGCTCGCCGCGACGGGCCAGGATGTGCTGCTCACCGACCGACGGATGCCGCGCGCCGAGGCCATCGCGGCGGCGGCGCTGCGCCGCCATCACGGCGCCTTGCCGCCGCTGGCGGCGATGCCGCTCTATGTCGATCCGCCCGAGGCGAGACGGCCGGAGGTGGTGCGATCACCGCCCAGATGACCGAACCGGACATCGTCCCTGCCGGCATTCCGCACGCGGCCTCGCTCGCGGCGATCCATGCCGCGAGCTTTTCCCCGCCGGATGCCTGGGGTGCCGAGGCGATGGCGCTCCAGCTCGCCCTGCCCGGGGCGTTCGGCTTCATCGATTCGGCAGGCGGCATGGTGCTCGCGCGAACGGCGGCCGGCGAGGCCGAAATCCTGACGCTCGCGGTGCGGCCGGAGCGCCGGCGACGCGGCACCGGGCGGGCTTTGCTGGAAGCGGCGATGCGGGAGGCGGCGTCGCGAGGGGCCGGGGAGATGTTCCTCGAGGTCGCGCTCCGCAATGCCGGCGCGCGCGCGCTCTATCTGGCGGTAGGTTTCGCCGAAATGGGAGTGCGCCGGCGCTACTATTCGGACGGCACGGACGCGCTCGTGCTGCGTGCGCCGCTTACCGCTTGCGGATCGTGACCAGGGTGACGCCGTCGGCGGACGCGGTTGCCACAAGCACGGCATGACCCTGCTCGGCGGCGGTGCGCGGCACGTTCCGCCGCGGCTCCTCGCCCTTAAGCCGCACCTGCAGCACCTCTCCCGACCCCATGCGATCGAGGGCCAGCCGGACGCGCACGAACGTCATCGGGCAGATCTCGCCGGTGATGTCGAGTTCCCGGTCGGGATGCGCGTTGCTTGGGGCCATCCCGGCGCTTGACTTGAGCATGACTGCTCCGCTTCTTGTCCATTTCGCGAATCGGGGGCGGATCCATTGCGACTCGGCCGCGTCTCTCGTATATGGCGGCCGTCAATCGCTTGGAAAGGAGCCGAGATGACGGACAGCGTGACAGGCCCTGACGTACTTGGATTGACCGCTCAGATCGTCTCGGCGCATGTGTCCAACAACTCGGTGCCGGCGGAGGCGCTGCCGTCCCTGATACAGGACGTTTATCGCACGCTCGCGGGCGTCGGCAGCCGGGCGCCCGAGCCGGAACGGCCGATGCCGGCGGTGCCGGTGAAGCGCTCGGTGTTCCCCGACCACATTATCTGCCTCGAGGATGGCAAGAAGCTCAAGATGCTGAAGCGTCACCTCAAGACCGCCTACAACATGACGCCGGAGCAGTATCGGGAGCGGTGGGGTCTGCCGCATGACTACCCGATGGTCGCGCCGAGCTACGCCCGCCACCGCTCCTCGCTCGCCAAGAAGATCGGCCTCGGCACGAAGGGACGCGCTGCGAGCTGAGGCGCCTCGAACGGGAAGCGATTCGACAGGTTACGGCCTGATCGGCTACGCCGACCGTGTGTTCGGGGACGAGATGGAATCGCGGATCGAACGACTTTGTGTCGAGAGGGGGCTCAAGATGACCGGTCAGCGCCGGGTCATCGCGCGTGTGCTCTCCGACGCGGCCGATCACCCCGATGTCGAGGAACTCTACCGCCGGGCGGTCGAGCTCGATGCGCGCATCTCGATCGCCACCGTCTACCGCACCGTCCGGCTGCTGGAGGAGAAGGGCATCCTCGAGCGTCGTGATTTCGGCGGCGGCCGCGCGCGCTACGAGCCGAGCGAGCATGGGCGGCACTATCACCTCATCGATGTGGAAACCGGCCGAGTGATCGAGTTCGAGGATGCCGAGCATGAGCGGCTGATGCAGGCGATCGCCCAGCGCCTTGGGTTCGATCTGGTGTCCCACCGGCTCGAACTGTTCGGGCGCCGCCATCAGGCTGAACGGCCCAAGCCGCGGCGCGGCGCCAGGCGGGGTGTCGCGAAGCGCAATCCGGAGACGCAGCCGGATTTGCGCAAGGACGGAGCCGCCCAGGAAGGCGTCGGCCAGGGCACGGTCGGACGGTGACAGCGGAAAGACCGGCCGGAACCGCCCCGCCATTCGACGGACCGGGTTTCGGGGAGCTGCGCTCCGGCAATCTCGGCGTGCGGATCGCCGAGCGCCAGGACGAGATCGACGCCGTGCAGGCGCTGCGCTACCGCGTGTTCTATGACGAGATGGGCGCGGTGCCGGATGCCGAGGCGCAAGGCCGTCATCGGGACAGCGACGCGTTCGATGGCATTGCCGACCATCTGCTGGTGGTGGACCATGCGATCGGGCCGGGAGCGGAGGGCGTCGTCGGCACCTACCGGCTGATCCAGCGCCCGGCGGCCGAGCGGTTCGGCCGGTTCTACTCGGCGGACGAGTATGATCTCGGGCCGATCCTGCGCTTCCCCGGCAGCCTGCTCGAGCTCGGCCGCTCTTGCGTCGATGCGGCCTATCGCAACCGCTCGGTGATGCAACTCCTCTGGCGCGGCATCGCGGCCTACGTGTTCCGCCACCAGATCGATCTGATGTTCGGCTGCGCCAGCCTGCACGGCACCGACCCGGACGAGATCGGCGCCGAGCTCACCTACCTTTATGACAACCATCTGGCGCCGCCTGCTCTCCGCCCGGTCGCGCGGCCGGCGCGCTATGTGGAAATGCGCCGCTTCGACCCGACGAACCTCGACCCGAAACGCGCCGCGGCGCTGCTGCCGCCGCTGATCAAGGGGTATCTCCGTCTCGGCGGCTTCGTCGGCGACGGCGCGGTGATCGACAGCCAGTTCAACACCACCGATGTCGCGGTGGTGGTGAAGACGGATCTCGTCACCGATAAATATTACCGGCACTACGAACGCCAGCTGCGCGACGCGCTCTTCTGATGGCGCGGTTCAACGTTGTGATGACGGCGCCCGCCCTCGCCGCCGAGGCGGTGGCGGTGCTGCAGGCGGCGGATTGCGCGATCCACTACATGCCGCCCTACCCGTCCGCGGCGGCGGTGGCCGAGCTCACCCGCGCGGTGCGCGCGGATGCGATCCTCTGCCGGCAGGGCCGGGTGGACGGCGCGGTGATGGATGCCTCCGACCGGCTCCGCATCGTCGCGCGCCATGGCGTCGGCGTGGACGAGGTGGATATCGCGGCGGCACGGACGCGCGGCCTGCTGGTGACACGAGCGCCCGGCTCCAACACGCGGGCGGTGGCCGAGCACACGCTCGCCCTCGCGCTGGCGCTGGCCAAGGATCTGCTGCCGTTGCGCGCGAGCCTCGCCGAGGGCGCGTGGCGCGGGGCGGCGACCGCGGTGCGCGACATTGCCGGGCTCGGGCTCGGACTGGTCGGGGTCGGCGCGATCGGCCGCGAGGTCGCGCTGCTCGGCCGCCCGTTCGGCTTCCGCATCGCCGGGTTCGATCCCGCGGCGTCCGAATCGGCCTTCGCGGAGATCACCCGCGCCGACAGCCTCGAGGCGCTGCTCGCCGGCGCCGACATCCTCTCGCTGCATTGTCCGCTGACGCCGGAGACGCGGCACCTGATCGACGCCGGGGCGATCGCCCGGCTGCCGCACGGCGCGCTAATCGTCAACACGGCGCGCGGCGGCCTGATCGACGAGGAGGCGCTCGCCGGGGCGCTGGCGAGTGGACAGGTCGCGGGCGCGGCGCTGGACGGGTTCGAAACGGAGCCGCCGGCGGCGGATCACCCGCTCCGGCATCATCCGCGCGTCTTCGCGACACCGCATGTCGCGGGCGTGACGCCAGGTGCGCTGATCGGCATGGGGGTGATGGCGGCGGAGTGTATCGCCGCCCGGCTTATGGGGCGCGCCGTGCTTCCCGAACGGATTGTAGTTCCATGACCGTGCCGTCGAGCCGGTCGACCAGCGAATCGAGCGTGATCTGGTCGAGCGAGGATTCCATCGCCGCTTCCGCCTTGTCGAAGGCCGGCGTCAGCACGGCATGCACCTTGCCGCCGATCCGGCAATCCTGATCCGGCGAGGGATGCAGCGGCAGAAGCGGTCGGCCGGTGCCGATGTTCACCGCGCGCCAGACGTCGCGCAGGCTGATCCGGTTCGCCGGTCGCCCGAGCTTGGCGCCGCCCGGTCCGCGGCGGACCTGCACCAGCCCGGCGCGGGCGAGCTGCCCGGTAATGCGGCGAATGACCACCGGATTGGTATCCACGCTTTCCGCCATTCGCACGCTGGTGGCGTGCCCGGGATTCTCCTCCGTAGCCAGGAGGAGAAGGATGTGCGTGGCGACAGCGAAGCGAGTGGCAATCATGCTGACACCCCAAATACCATTAAAAAACTTAGTTGCACGTTAAATCTACAGCGTAATTAGCGATTTTTTAACATCTGTTTGTCGTACCGTCCACTTATGCGGAGGGAGTAGTCGCTTGGGCCCGAGCTTCCCCGAGCGGGCGCTAGCGATCCGCCGCGCCGCCGCCCTGCTGTGCGCGCGCCTCGGCTGGGCGCCGGTGCACGAAGTGCCGCTGCCGAACGGCAGGCGGGCGGATATTCTCGCCTTGCGGCCGGATGGCGGTTTCGCCTGCATCGAGGTGAAATCCGGGCCGCGCGATTTCCTCACCGATGCGAAATGGCCGGAATACCGCGACTATTCAGACGCGCTTTACTTCGCGGTGGATGCGGATTTCCCGCTCACGCTGCTGCCCGAGGAGACCGGCTTGATCGTCGCCGCCGAGGGCGAGGCGGAAATGTTGCATGCCGCGCCGGCGCATCCGCTGCAGCCGGCGCGGCGCCGGGCCTTGCTGCACCGTTTCGCCGCGATCGCCGCGACCCGGCTGGCGGTGCTGTCCGACCCGGCCGGCGCGGCGGCGCTCCGCGCGGCGCTGCGGGTCGAATAGGCAGCGACGGGGCGGCCTCGCTCCGCGCAGCACCCGCGTCGAATAGGCAGCGATCAGAGCGGCGGCGCGCCGGTCCGGAGCAGGCGCGCGCCGTCCTCCTGCAGCCAGGCGATCCCGGCGGCGCGGTGCGGCGTCAGGCGTTCGACCAGCGTCCAGAACCGCCTTCCGTGATCCATGTGACGGAGATGGGCGACCTCATGCGCCGCCACGTAGTCCTGCACGAAGCGAGGCGCCATCGCGAGCCGCCAGCAGAACATCAGGGTGCCGTCGGGCGCGCAACTTCCCCAGCGGCTGCGCGTGTCCTTCACCACCACCCGGCGCGGCACGACGGCGGCGAGCGCCGCCTTCTCCGTGACCAGAGCGGCGAAGACCCGCCGCGCCTCGCCACGCAGGAAAACGGTGATCCGCCGGGCGATGTCCTCCGACCTGCCGCCGACCCGCACTTCATCGGCTTCGAGCCGTGCCGCGCCGTCTTCCTGCGGCAGATGGCGGATGCGCGTCGGGCGTCCAGCCACGGGGACCTCGCCGCCGTCGCGGAAGATCACCGCAGCGGGAAGCGCGGCCAGCCGGTCGGCCACCCAAGCGGCGTGGTCGGAGAGCAGGTCGAGACCGGCGGCGCGGGCGGCGCCGGGCGGCAGGGTGACCACCACCGCCTCGCCGCCCGCATCGATCCGCAGGCTGACCCGCAGCGCCCGCGCGCTGCGCCGCCACCGCACCCGTGTCGGCCCGTGCGGAAGGGGGAGAATCTCGGCGGGGGCGTTCATGCCGGGCCACCATGCAGGCGATGACGCCGGACGCCAAGCGGTGGCCAAGCTGGCGGGGATTTTCACCTTCGGTGAAGTCGGCGCCGGCGCTCGCCCCACCCGGCCCCCCAGCGGTAGTATACTTTCGTTGGGAGGCCGGGTGGGTGGCGAGGGCCGACGCCGGCTTCATTGAAGTGTTCTAATCGGCGGTCGGCAGCCAGATGCTGAAGGTCGAGCCCTGCCCCTCAACGCTCTCGATCGCGAGCTGGCCGCGATGGCGGTTGACGATGTGCTTGACGATGGCGAGCCCGAGCCCGGTGCCGCCCACCGCGCGCGACCGCCCCTTGTCGACCCGGTAGAACCGCTCGGTCAGCCGTGGGATGTCGGCGCGCGGAATGCCGCCGCCATCGTCGGTCACCGCTAGCACGACGCCCCGGCGCGCCGGCCAGACCGGTCCGCCGCCGGGCGCGGCGGCGCTGGCGGCGACCCGGATCATCCCGCCCTCGCGTCCGTATTTGACCGCATTGTCGAGCAGGTTCTGCACCACCTGGGCGAGCTGGTCGGCATCGCCTGCGACCAGCGGCAGACCGGGCGTTATCGCGAGCTCGAGCCGCTGACGGCGCGCGACGAGGCCCGGTTCGTGCCCCGCGGCGATCCGCGGCACCAGCGCCGCGAGGTCGACCGCATCGGGCGGCGGCTGATGCTCGGTCAGCTCGATGCGCGACAGGCTGAGCAGGTCGTCGATCAGCCGGCTCATCCGTTCGGCCTGCTCGGCCATGATGCCGAGGAAGCGCTGCTGCGCCGGCGCATCATCCGAAGCGGGCCCGCGCAGCGTCTGGATGAAGCCGATCAGGCTGGCGAGCGGCGTGCGGAGCTCATGGCTCGCATTGGCGATGAAATCCGCCCGCATGCGCTCCACCGCGCGCTCCCGCGTGCGGTCGGAGAGGACCGCCATCACCCGGTCCCCGGCCGGAAGTTGCGGCGATTGCGGCGTGTCGAGCCCGATCACCACCGCCTGCAGCTCGCGCGCGACCGGGACCGGGATCACCAGCTCGGCGGTCTGCGGCACGCCCTGCGCGAGCACGCGGTCGATCGCGGCGCGGAGCGCGGGATGGCGGAGCACCGAGCCGAGATCAGCGCCGAACGCCGCCCGCGCCGCCGGATTGGTCCGCCGCACCGAGCGGTCGGCGCCGAGGACGATCAACGGATCCGGCAGGGAATACACGATCGCCGCGTCCGCCTCGCGCAGCCGGCCGGTCTCCGCCGCCGTCTCGGCGAGGCGGCGGGAGAGGCGGATCAGCTCCTGCGCCATCTCCGTGCTCGGCAGGACGCGCGTATCCGGCACCGCGGGTCCGCCGCCGCCGAGCAGCCCGCGCAGCGCCGTCAGCACCGCCGCATGGTCGCGCGACCATGCGCGCACGAGCGCGAGCGATGCGATCGCGACGACGAGCGCCGCGATCAGCGCCGGCAGCGGTCGCGCCATGCCCGTCCCCGCCAGCACCGCCAGGGCCGCCACCGGCGTCGCCGCCACGGTCATCGCGGCCGGCAGCAGCGGGCGAAGCGGCATGTCAGCCGCGCTCAGACGCCGGGAGCGCCGAGGTTGGTGGGCGCCGGAGAGACGATGCGGGGCGCGCCATGGCCGATCTCGAACACGGCGAGGCCGCGTCGCACCGTGCCGTCCGGCTGGAGCGCCAGCACGCCATCCGCGCCGGCGAAGCCTTGCGGACGGGTCAGCGCGGCGGTCGAGATGCCGCCGCCCTGCACCATCACCCGGGCGAGCGAGCCGGCGTCGTAGGCGAGATCGGCGATCGGCGGCGGCGCGCCGTGATACATGGCGGTGTAGCGGGCGACGAAATCGGCCCGCGCCGCCGGGTCGGGCGCGGCATACCAGGCGCCGGCGAGGCCGCCGAGCCGGTCGGCCATCACCTGCCAGGGCGCGGGGCCGAGCACGCGCACCTTCGGGGCCACGATGTCGTCACGCGCGAGCAGCGGACCGAGCGCCTGCGCCTGCGCGCCGAGCTCCGCCACCAGCAGCGCGTCGAAGGGCGGCGGTGGCACGGGCGCAGCGGGCGTTGCCGCCGGGACGGAAGCGGGTGGCGGAGGGACAATGGCCGCGGGTGCGGGTGCGGACGGCGCAGGGGGCGGCACGGCGTTCTGCGCGCCCGGACCGACCGGGATCGCCGGGCGCGGCGCGACATTGGTGCCGCCCGGCGTGACATCGCCGCTCGCCTGCAGGCCGCGGAAGGACGCCCGCGGTGGGGGCGCCGGCTTCGGCGCGGGCGGCGGCGGTTTCGGCACGGCGGCCGGAATTGCCGGCACGGTGGCGGCCGGCGTGCCGCCGGCGTGGCGCCCGGCATAGTCGGAGATATCGGCAAGGCTGGCAGCGAGGCCGCCGGCAGCCCCGCCGGCGCCGGTCGCATAGCTCCGCACATCGGCATCCGGCACCGCCCGGCTCAGCGCCTCGCCCATCGCCTGGCCAAAGGCGTTGTCGGGCAGCACGGCGGCGAATTTGCTGCGCCCGTCATCCTGCGCCGCGACCACCAGGCGCCGCACCTGCTGCGCCGGCGTGATGCCGAGCACCCAGACGCCCGGCTGCGCCTGCGCAGGATCGTTGGTGAAGGACAGGATCGGCACCGAGGCGGCGACCGCGGCGGGCGCGGCCGCGGCGGTTTCCGGTCCGGTGAGCGGGCCGATGATCAGCTGGTCGCCCGCCGCCACGGCCTGCCGCGCGGCGATCGCGGCGCCCGACGGGGTCCCCGCCGTGTCCTGCTGGTCGAGCGCGATCTGCGGCGCGCCCGGGCCGGGGGCGCCGAGGGCGAGCCGCACCGCCTGCAGCAGCGCCTGCCCGGCCCCGGCATTGGCGCCGGTGAGGGGCAGCAGCAGCCCGACCCGCGTGCCGGTGAGCGGTGCGGGATTGGGAACCGCGCCGCCCTGCGCCACACTGCCCGGCGGCAAGAAGCCCGTCGCCCCCGGCGTGCAACCCGCCACCGCAAGGCTGGCGGCCAGGAGACCGAATGCCCGACGACGCATGCGCTGATCCCTCCTCCGGCCCGGCAGACAGAGATCGCGCCGATTCGCCTGCAGGTCTTGTGCTTGTTTCCACGCCAATCGGCAATCTCGCCGATATTTCACCCCGCGGTGCGGGCGCCCTCCGCGAGGCCGATATGATCCTGTGCGAGGACACCCGGGTCACCGCCAAGCTGCTGGCGAGCCAGGGCATCACCACCCGGATGCAGGCGCTGCACGAGCATAACGAGGCGGCGCGCATCCCCGCGGTGCTCGGCATGCTGCGGTCGGGCAAGCGCCTCGCGCTGGTGTCGGATGCGGGAACCCCGATGGTCTCCGATCCCGGCTTCCGGCTGGTACGGGCGGCGATCGCCGAGGGGCTGCCGGTGACCGCCGTGCCGGGGCCGAACGCCGCGCTGACCGCGCTCGTGCTTTCCGGCCTGCCGCCGCTGCCTTTCCTGATGCTGGGCTTCCCGCCGCCACGTCAGGCCGCGCGGCGGGCGGCGTTCGGCCGGCTGCGCGCCGCCGAGCAGGCGGGGCTGACGGCGACGCTGCTCTGGCACGAGGCGCCGCACCGCACCGCGGAAACCCTCGCCGACCTTGCCGCCGCCTTCGGCGCGCGGCCGGCGGCGGTCGCCCGCGAGCTCACCAAGCGGTTCGAGGAGGTGGCGCGCGGCACGCTGCCGGCGCTGGCCGAACGTTATGCCGGAACCCCGCCACGCGGCGAGGTCACGCTCGTCGTCGGACCGCCGGAGGAGGAGCAGACGGGGGCGGAGGATCTCGATGCGGCGCTCCGCCGGGCGATGGCGACGCTGAGCGTGAAGGACGCCGCCGCGCTGGTGGCGGCGGCGAGCGGATTGCCGCGCCGGATGGTATACAGCCGCGCGCTCGCCCTGGGCGGCGCACCCTTCGACACGGAATCCGACACGGAGCAGTGACGCGATGACCGCTTCCGACACCGCCCTCCTCGCCGGGCTGCTCGACCCGGCGCTCGATCCGCTCTTCGCGCCGCCCTCGCTCTCCGGCGTGCTGAGCGCCTGGTACGGCCACCTCCCCTTTGCCGGCTGGATCGTCGCGGCGGCGCGGCCGGATTGCCTGGTCGAGCTCGGCAGCCATTGCGGCGTCTCCTACGCGGCCTTCTGCGACGCGGTGATGCGCGAGGGGCTCGACACGCGCTGCTACGCCGTCGACACCTGGGAGGGCGACGACCATGCCGGGCACTACGGCAACGAGATTTTCGAAAGCCTCAAGCGCTTCCATGATTCGCGCTATGCCGGCTTCTCCGAGATGCTGCGCATGCGCTTCGACGATGCCGCCGCGTATTTCGCGGATGGCTCCATCGACCTGCTCCACATAGACGGCCTCCATACCGAGGCGGCGGTGCGGCATGATTTCGAGCATTGGCGGCAAAAACTCTCGTCGCGCGCCGTGGTGCTGTTCCACGACACCAATGTGCGCGAGCGGGATTTCGGCGTGTGGAAGCTGTTCGCCGAGCTGCGGCGCCACGATCCGGGATTCGAGTTCCTGCATGGCCACGGGCTCGGGCTCCTGCAGGTGGGCGCCGATGTGCCCGAGCCGGTGCGCGCGCTCTGCGCGCTCGCCGATCCCGCCGCGATCGCCCGGGTGCGGAGCCGCTTTGCCGCGATCGGGCAGGCCTATGCGCGGCATCGCGAGGGCGAGGAGCGGATCGCCGCCCTCGAGGCGGAGCTCGCCCGTGCCCGCGCCGCGCGCGAGCCTCAGGCGGCGCTGCCGACCGGACGCTCCTTCCTCTCGCGGGTGCCGCGCGCGGCGAGGAAGGCATCGAAATAGTCGATCGCCTTGCGCAGCCCGGTATCCAGCGCGACCCGCGGCTGCCAGCCGAGCACCGCGCTCGCCTGGGTGATATCCGGGCAGCGCTGCATCGGATCGTCCTGCGGCAGCGGGCGATGGACGATGCGGGAGCGTGAGCCGGTCAGCTTGATGATCCGCTCGGCCAGCTCGCGCACCGGCACCTCGTGCGGATTGCCGACATTGATCGGGCCGGTGACCTCGTCCGGCGTGCGCATCATCCGCACCATGCCGTCGATCAGATCGTCCACGTAGCAGAAGGCGCGGGTCTGGCTGCCGTCGCCGTAGAGCGTGATGTCCTCGCCCTGCAGCGCCTGCACGATGAAGTTGGAGACCACGCGCCCGTCATTCGGATGCATGCGCGGGCCGTAGGTGTTGAAGATGCGGATCACCTTGATCCGCACGCGGTGCTGGCGGTGATAGTCGAAGAACAGCGTCTCGGCACAGCGCTTCCCCTCGTCGTAGCAGGCGCGCGGCCCGAGCGGGTTGACGTTGCCGCGGTAATCCTCGGTCTGCGGATGCACCATCGGGTCGCCGTACACCTCGCTGGTCGAGGCCTGCAGGATGCGCGCGCCGACCCGCTTGGCGAGCCCCAGCATGTTGATCGCGCCGAGCACGGAGGTCTTCGTCGTCTGCACCGGGTCGTGCTGGTAATGGATCGGCGAGGCCGGGCAGGCGAGATTGTAGATCGCGTCAACCTCGACGTAGAGCGGGAAGCACACGTCGTGCCGCAGCGTCTCGAACCGGCTGTGGTCGAGCAGATGGGCGAGGTTATCCTTGCGGCCGGTGAAGTAATTGTCCACGCAGAGCACGTCGTGCCCCTCGGCGAGCAGGCGTTCGCAGAGATGCGAGCCGAGGAAGCCGGCGCCACCGGTCACCAGGACTCGTTGCGGGGTCAGGGTCACGAATTTCTCTCTCCGGCATGGGGTTGCACTGTGGCTCGACGGAGTTCAACGCACCAGAGCGGCCAGAAGTGCATCGAGGCGCAACCGTCCCTCCCCGGTGGCGGCGATCACCCCGCCGTCGCGGGTGACGTAACCCTCCTCGATCGCCCGGGCGAGGATGTCGGGATCGACGGCATCCGCGAGCGCGATCCCGGTGCGGGCGGCGAACCGGGCCTCGTCGATCCCCTCGGCGAGGCGCAGCCCCATCAGCAGCGCCTCGCGCGCCCGATCCGCCACCGGCACCGGCTGCTCGGACGCGGTGCCGTGCCCCTGGCGTTCGACCCGCTCCGCCCAGGGTTCCGGCGCGCGATGGCGGCGGGTGGCGAGCAGTCTGCCGTCGAGCGTCACCCGCCCATGCGCGCCCGGCCCGATGCCGGCGTAATCCGCATAGCGCCAATAGGCGAGGTTGTGCCGGCTCTCGCCGCCGGGCCGCGCATAGTTCGACACCTCGTAGGGCAGCAGGCCGAAGCATGCCGCCTCCTCCGCGGTCGCGCGATAGAGTCGAGCGGCCTCTTCCTCGTCGGGCAGCACGAGCGCGCCCCGGCGGTGCAGCGCCTCGAAGGCGGTGCCGGGCTCGATGGTGAGCTGGTAGAGGGAGAGATGGTCGGCGGCGAGGTCGAGCGCCCGGCGGAGTTCGTCCCGCCAGGCCGGCAGGGTCTGGCCGGGACGCGCATAGATCAGGTCGAAGGAGATGCGCGGAAAGACTTCCCGTGCCGTCTCCAGCGCCGCCACCGCCTGCGTGGCCGAATGCTGCCGCCCGAGTGCCGCCAGGGCGGCGTCCTCCAGGCTCTGCACGCCGAGCGAGACCCGGTTCACCCCCGCTTGCCGGAAGGCGGCGAGCCGCCCCGCCTCCACGCTGGTCGGATTGGCCTCGAGCGTGATCTCGATCTCCGGCGCGACCTCGAACAGGGTGCGTGCGTCCTCGATCAGCGCCGCCACCGTCTCGGGCGCCATCAGGCTCGGCGTGCCGCCGCCGAAGAAGATCGAGCCGAGACGCCGCCGCCCGAGCCGCCCCGCCTCCCAGGCGAGCTCCGCCCGGAGCGCCGCCCGGAACCGGGCATCCGGGATCGCGTCTCGCACATGGCTGTTGAAATCGCAGTACGGGCATTTGGCGAGGCAGAACGGCCAGTGGATGTAGAGGGCGAGCGGGTCCATCGCCGCCGGATATGGCAGCATTCCGGCCAAGGACGAAGGGAAGGAGTGACAGGTTCGATGGAAGCGAAGCCAGGGGAAGCAAAGCCAGGGGAAGCAAAGTCCGGCTCGGTCGCGCGGGTGCGGGCGGCGCTGACGGCATCCGGGCATGCGGATACCGTGATCGCGCTGCCGCGCACCGCCCGCACCGCGGCGGAGGCGGCGCAGGCGATCGGCTGCACCGTGGCGCAGATCGCGAAATCCATCGTCTTCCGCGCCGGGGCGGAGGCGGTGCTGGTGATCGCCTCGGGCGCCAATCGGGTGGGCAAGGCGGGGGCGGCAGCGGCGCTCGGCGTGGCGCTCGACCGCGCGGATGCCGAGTTCGTGCGGCGGGTGACCGGTTTCGCGATCGGCGGGGTGTCGCCGATCGGGCATCTCGCGGCGCCGCGCGTGCTGATCGACCGCGACCTGCTGGCGCTCGACCCGATCTGGGCAGCCGCCGGCGCGCCGGACCACGTGTTCCGCACCAGCGCCGCCGAATTGCTGCGGATCACCGCCGGGACGGTCGCCGATATCCGGGAAGGTTAAAGCATTTTCAATTAAGCCGGCGCCTGCTCCTAGCGGGTCAGCATCGGCCCGAGCGGCCTGCCGGCGAACAGGTGCACGTGCAGATGCGGCACCTCCTGCCCGGCATGCTCGCCGGTATTCATCAGCAGGCGGAAGCCCGGCGCCTCGATCCCCAGCATCGCCGCGATCTTGCCGACCGCGCGGAAGAAGCCGGCGATCTCCGCCTCGCCAGCGCGGGCGGCGAAATCGACGAAGGAGACATAGGCGGCCTTCGGCACCACCAGCACGTGCACCGGGGATTGCGGCGCGATGTCGTGGAAGGCGAGCGCCCAGTCATCCTCGTAGACCTTCTTGCACGGGATCTCCCCGCGCAGGATGCGCGCGAACACGTTCTGCTCGTCATATGCTCCGAGCCCACTCACCGGCATGGCGTCCCCTTTCTCGGGAATTTTCCCTTCAGGGAATTTTGCTAGGGAATTTTGGTTGTGGCCACGTTGAAGGCCAGCGGCAGGGCGCGCGCGCGGGACGCTTTCTCGGCGATGCCGCTGATCCCCTCTCGGCGCTGCAGCTCGGCCCAGATCTCGTCCGGCCGGATGCCGGCATCCACCCAGAGCACGAGCAGGTGATACAGCACGTCCGCGCTCTCGGCGATCAGCGCCGGGCGATTGCCGGCGACCGCCTCGATCAGGCATTCGACCGCTTCCTCGCCGAATTTCTGCGCGACCTTCGCGGTGCCGCGCGCCAGCAGGCGGGCGGAATGGCTGACCGCCGGGTCCGAGCCGCGGCGCTCCATCACCACCCCCCAGAGCCGGTCCAGCACCTCGGGGCTGGTGCCGAGCGCCAACGGCGGCGAGGCGTGCAGCACCGTCTTCTTCCGCCGCTTCGGCCCCGCCTTCGGCTTGTCGGCAGTCGCTTTCTTGGCCATCTCCGGTCCCCGGGCCTTTAAAGAGACGGACGGCCGGAGGCAGCGCCCCTGGCCTTCTCCCGATACCCGCTCACCCAACAACTTCCCGCGGCAGACGCACGGGCAGGCCGGCGGCGGCCAGCGCCGCCTTCACCTCCGCGATCGAAGAGCGGCCGAAATGGAACACGCTGGCGGCGAGCAGCCCGGTGGCGCCGGCTTGCGCGCCCTCGACGAAATGCGCGAGCGTGCCGACGCCGCCGCTCGCCACCACCGGCAGGGGAATGGCGGCGCAGACGGCGCGCAGCAGATCGAGGTCGAAGCCGGTGCCGGTGCCGTCGCGGTCCATGCTGGTCAGCAGGATCTCGCCCGCGCCGAGGGCGGCGACCCGGCGGCACCACGCCACGGCGTCGATCCCGGTCGCCGTCCGGCCGCCATGGGTGAACACCTCCCAGCGTCCCGCGCCGGATTGCCGCGCATCGACCGCGACGACCACGCATTGGCTGCCGAATTTCTCCGCCGCCTCCGCGACCAGCTCGGGCCGGGCGACGGCCGCCGAGTTCATGCTGCATTTATCCGCCCCGGCCAGCAGCAGGCGCCGCATGTCGCCCACGCTCCGCACCCCGCCGCCCACGGTGAGCGGCAGGAACACCCGGGACGCGGTCCGCGCGACGACGTCGAGGATGGTGTCGCGATTCTCATGGCTCGCGGTGATGTCGAGGAAGGTGAGCTCGTCCGCCCCGGCGGCATCGTACACCACCGCCTGCTCCACCGGATCCCCGGCATCGCGCAGCGAGACAAAGTTGACGCCCTTGACGACGCGGCCGTCCTTCACGTCGAGGCAGGGGATAACGCGGAGTTTCAGCATCGGATCTTCGGAGCTCGACTCAAGCGGCCGTCGTTACATGGTCGTCCCGTGGTCATGGAAGAAGTTCACGCGGCCAGCAGGTCAAGCGCGTGTGAGGGGTCGACCCGCCCGTCATAGAGCGCGCGGCCGATGATCACCCCCTCGATGCGCGGCGCCGCCGCCGCCGCCGCCTTCAGCGCGCGCAGATCGTCGAGCGTGCCGACCCCGCCGCTCGCGATCACCGGCAGCGCGACGCGCCGGGCGAGCTCGATCGTGCCGTCGAGGTTGAGCCCGGCGAGCATGCCGTCCCGCCCGATATCGGTGTGGATGAGTGCCGCGACGCCGGCATCCTCGAAGCGTAGCGCGAGCTCGGCGACGGCGAGCGTCGAGGTTTCCGCCCAGCCCTCCGTCGCCACCATCCCGTCCCGAGCATCGATGCCGACCGCGACCTGCCCGGGAAACGCCGCACAGGCCTCGCGCACCAGCGCCGGATGCTTCACCGCGGCGCTGCCGAGGATCACGCGCGTGACGCCGGCCTCGATCCAGGCGGTGACGGCCGCCATGTCGCGCAGGCCGCCGCCGAGCTGGACCGGCACGCTGACGGTCTCGAGGATCGCGCGCACCGCCGCCGCATTCCGGCTCTCCCCGGCAAAGGCGCCGTCGAGATCGACCACATGCAGCCAGCGGCAGCCCGCCGCCTGCCAGGCACGCGCCTGGGCCGCCGGATCGTCCGAATAGACCGTCACCTGCGCCATCTCGCCGCGGCGCAGCCGCACGCAGGCGCCATCCTTGAGGTCGATCGCCGGGTAGAGGGTCAGCGCCGCCATCAGCCGCGGCCCTTGGCCAGCATCTTGTAGAAATAGAAGCCGCGCACCGTCCGTCCCGCCACCCGCGCATAGGCCGGGTGCTCGCCCCAGCGGACATAGCCCATGCTCTCGTAGAGCCGGATCGCCGCGCTTTGCGTCTCCCGCACGTCGAGATTGAGCACGCGGTAGCCGAGCGCCCGAGCCCGCTCCTCCACCCGCGCCGTCATCCGGCGGGCGAGGCCGTGTTCGCGGGCATAGGGCGCGACATAGCTGTGCATCAGATTGGCGGCGAAGGACTGCGCCTCGTTGTTGCGCGGCGGGCGGACCAGCTGCGCCGAGCCGACGATCACGCCTTCCAGCCGGGCGACGAACAGCTCGCGCTCCGGCACCAGGACAAGGCCGCGGAAATAGCCTTCGAGCGCGGCGCGGCCGGGCGGGTTGAGCCAGCCGAATCCGCCGCCATCCAGAATCGCCGCGTCGGTCGCCTCGCAGAGCGAGTGCAGATCGTCGTCACCGAACTCGGTCAGGAGCTCGATGGCGATGCCGGCGATCGGTGCCTCGTTCTCCGCCATGCTCACGGCGTCCAGCGGAGAAAATTGCCGAGGATGCGCAAGCCGACCTCCTGGCTCTTCTCGACATGGAACTGCGTGCCGGCCCGATTGCCCGCCGCCGCCATCGCCACCACCCTGCCGCCGTACTCGGTGGTGGCGAGAACCTGGTCGGGCGCGGCGCCGCGCAGCGCGTAGCTGTGCACGAAATACACATGGTCGCCGGGCGCGAGCCCGTCCAGCAGCGGATGCGCGCCGGGGACGAAATCGAGCGCGTTCCACCCCATCTGCGGCAGCCGGAGATCGGGCGTGTCGAGCCGGGCGATCTCGCCGTGGATCCAGCCGAAACCCGGGGTGGCGCGGTGCTCGAGCCCGCGCTCGGCCATCAGCTGCATGCCGACGCAGATCCCGAGAAATGGTTTTCCGCGCGTGACGCCATCCTCGATCGCGTCCTGCATGCCGGGCAGCGCGTCGAGCCCGGCGGCGCAATCGGCAAAGGCGCCCTGGCCGGGCAGCACGATCCGGTCCGCGTCTGCCACCTGCCCGGGCTCGGCGGTCACCAGCACCTCGGCCGCGATCCCGGCGCGCTCTGCGGCAAGCGCCAGGCCGCGGGAGGCGGAGGCGAGATTGCCGCTGCCATAGTCGATCACCGCGACCCTCATTCCGCCAGCACCCGCACGAGATCGGGTCGCAGCGCCAGCAGCCGGGCCAGCGCGCCGTCCACGTCGCGCGCCGCCAGCACATGGGCGAGCACGAAGCGTCGCCGGGCAAGCGCGTAGCGCCGCAGATCGTTGCCGACCACCCCCTGCGCCAGCACCAGCACCAGCAGCAGCCAGGGCTTCGCCGCCCCAGTCACCAGCAGCGCGATCAGCACCGCGAGCGCTAGCGAGAGCAGCGCCGCCATCCAGGACCGCCGGAGCGCGAACCACACCGGGCCGAGCACCAGCGCGCCCCAGGAGAAGCCCTCCCGCACCAGCACCGGGGGCCGCCCGTCGCGCAGATGCGCGGTGTAGACCCTCACAGCGCCCCCTTGGTGGACGGGATCGCGTCCGCCGCCCGCGGGTCGGGTTCCACCGCCATCCTGAGCGCGCGCGCCACCGCCTTGAAGCAGGCCTCGGCGACATGGTGCGCGTTGGCGCCGGCCCGCAAGGTGACGTGCAGCGCCATCAGCGCGTTCATCGCCAGCGCGCGAAAAAATTCCTCGAACAGCTCGGTGTCCATCGTGCCCACCGCCTCGCGCGGGAAGGCCACGTTCCAGGCCAGGAACGGGCGGCCCGAGAGGTCGATCGCCGCCTCCGCCAGCGCCTCGTCCATCGGCACCAGGGCCTGGCCGAAGCGGCGCACGCCCCGCTTCTCGCCGAGCGCTTCGGCGATCGCCCGGCCGAGCACGATGCCGACATCCTCGGTGGTGTGGTGGAAATCGACATGCAGGTCCCCGGTCGCCCGCACCCGGAGGTCGATCAGCGCGTGGCGGGCCAGCGCCGTCAGCATATGGTCGAGGAAGCCGATGCCGGTCGCGATCTCGGCGCGTCCGGTCCCGTCGAGATCGAGAGCGAGCTCGATCGCGGTCTCCGAGGTCGTCCGGCTGAGTGTCGTGCTGCGGCCCATGGCGGCCGCAGCACTACCGCAGAAGCGGATCTAACGCGAGATGGCTTCGAGCTGCAGGTTGCGCGTCGGCGGCCCGAACCCGCCGATCGAGACGATCACCGCCAGCATCGCCACGGCGATGAAGCCGAACACCGCCGGCACCCCGCCATGCTGCAGGAAGAAGGCGATCATGAAGCTGACAAAGACCGTGCTCACCCTGCTGAAGGAATAGACGAACCCCACCGCCCGCGCCCGGACCCGCGTCGGGAACAGCTCCGTCATGTAGGCATGGAAGGAGAAGGAGAGGATGTTGTTCGCGAGCGTGATCAGCACGCCGAACAGGATCACCAGCGCGATCGTCGACTGCGCCGCGAACAGCAGGCCGAACACCGCGATCCCGATCGCGGCACCGACGATCATCCATTTGCGCTCGAAGCGGTCGGCGATGCCGGCGGCGAGCAACGGGCCGAACGGGTTCGCGATGGCGATGATGAAGGCATATTGCAGGCTCGATCCCAGCACGATGCCCTTCTGGGCGATCAGCGTCGGCACCCAGCTCGCGAAGCCGTAGAAGCCGACGGTCTGGAAGAACTGGAAGACCATCATCATCACGGTCCGCGACCGGTAGGGCGGCCGCCAGATCTCGCCGAAGCTCCCCTCCGAGACATCCGGCGGCGCGCCGCCGGCAAGCGGCGGCGGGAGCGGCGCGCCTCGCAGATCGGCCGCGACCCTCGCCTCCATCATCGACGTCACCCGCTCCGCTTCCTCCGGCTGCCCGTGCTGGATCAGCCAGCGCGGGCTTTCCGGCACGCCGAGCCGGATGAACCAGACGAAGATCGCGCCGATCGCCCCGATCACCACCACCCAGCGCCAGCCCTCGATGCCGAGAGGGGCGACCGGCACCATCAGCCAGGCGAGGAACGCCACCACCGGCACCACGGCGAACTGGATCGTCTGGTTGATCGCAAAGGCGCGGCCGCGAATGTCCTTCGGCACCAGCTCGGCGATGTAGGTGTCGATCGTCACCAGCTCGACCCCGATGCCGATACCGGCGATGACGCGCCAGAGGATCAGCCCGACCCCGGTGTGCTGCGCCGCCATGATCAGGGTCGAGACGCTGTACCAGAGCAGCGAGACGGTGAACACCGAGCGCCGCCCGTAGCGGTCGGCGACGAAGCCGAAGACCAGCGTGCCGAGCCAGAGGCCGCCGAATGTCGCCGCGACGAAGGCGGCCGGCCCGGTGAAGATCGCCAGCGACACATGCGCGAGCATGCCGGACTTCACCAGCCCGGGCACCACATAGGCGGTGAAGAACAGGTCGTAGAACTCGAACACGCCGCCGAGCGAGAGCAGCACCACGAGCCGCCAGATGAACGCGGTGGCCGGCAGCCGGTCGAGCCGGGCGGTGATCGCGGTGGACGCGGACATTCCTTCGTTCTCCCGCATGCGCCACGTTTCCGGCGCACGAGGCGCGAATCCTGCCACGACTGCAACGAGTTGGCCAGGGAGGGCGGCGCCGCGCCGGCGGCGCCGGGCTCCGAAGGGTCTTGTTCCGCGGTGCGGAAAACCCAACTTGCCGCGTCATGCACGACAATGGAACCCCACTCCACGACCCGGTCGGCTGGCACGGCACGACCATCCTCTGCGTGCGCCGCGACGGCCATGTGGCAATGGCCGGCGACGGTCAGGTGACGCTCGGCCAGACCGTCATCAAGGGCAATGCGCGCAAGGTGCGCCGCATCGGCAATGGCAGCGTCATCGCGGGCTTCGCCGGCGCCACCGCCGACGCGTTCACCCTGCTGGAACGGCTGGAAGCCAAGCTGGAGCGCTTTCCGAACCAGCTCGAACGCGCCTGCGTCGAGCTTGCGAAGGACTGGCGCACCGACCGTTATCTCCGCCGGCTGGAGGCGATGATGGCGGTGGCCGATGCCGACCGCTCCTTCACGCTCACCGGCAATGGCGACGTGCTGGAGCCGGATGACGGCGTCATCGCCATCGGCTCGGGCGGGAATTACGCGCTCGCCGCCGCCCGCGCGCTGCTCTCGATCGAGAGCCTGTCCGCCGAGGAGATCGCCCGCCGCGCGATGCGCATCGCCGCCGACATCTGCGTCTATACCAACGAGAACGTCATCGTAGAGACCATTTGATCATGGACGTCCCAACCTATTCCCCGCGCGAGATCGTCTCCGAGCTCGACCGGTTCATCGTCGGCCAGGACGACGCGAAGCGCGCCGTCGCCATCGCGCTCCGCAACCGTTGGCGCCGCCAGCAGCTGCCCGAGGAGATGCGCGACGAGGTGGTGCCGAAGAACATCCTGATGATCGGCCCCACCGGCTGCGGCAAGACGGAGATCGCCCGCCGGCTCGCCAAGCTCGCGCAGGCGCCGTTCCTCAAGGTGGAGGCGACGAAATTCACCGAGGTCGGTTATGTCGGCCGCGACGTGGAGAGCATCGTGCGCGACCTCGTCGAGGTCAGCATCACCATGCTGCGCGACGTCTCGCGCCGCGAGGTGCAGGCCAAGGCCGATCTCGCCGCCGAGGAGAGGCTGATCACCGCGCTGGTCGGCGACAAGGCCGCCGCCGACACGCGCAGCAAGTTCCGCCGCATGCTGCGCGACGGCGAGCTCGAGCAGAAGGAGATCGAGATCACGGTCGCCGATTCCGGCGGCATGCCGATCGGCCAGCTCGACATGCCGGGCATGCCGCCCGGCCAGGTGATCAATATCAGCGAGATGATGAAGGGCATGTTCGGCAAGCGCGAGCAGCAGCGCCGGATGACGGTCGAGGCCGCCCGCGTCGCACTCGCCCGCGAGGAGGCCGACAAGCTGCTCGACGCGGACGCGCTCACCAAGGATGCGGTGGCGCATGCGCAGGATCACGGCATCGTCTTCCTCGACGAGATCGACAAGATCTGCGCGCGGTCGAGCGAGGGCGGGTTCCGCGGCGGCGACGTCTCCCGCGAGGGCGTGCAGCGCGACCTGTTGCCGCTGATCGAGGGCACCACCGTCACCACGAAATACGGGCCGGTGAAGACCGACCACATCCTGTTCATCGCGTCGGGCGCCTTTCATCTCGCGAAACCCTCGGATCTGCTGCCCGAATTGCAGGGGCGCCTGCCGATCCGGGTCGAGCTCGCCGGCCTGACGCGGACCGATCTGCGCCGCATCCTGACCGAGCCCGAGCACAGCCTGCTCAAGCAGTATTCCGCGCTGATGAGTACCGAGCGGGTCGCTCTCGACTTCACCGAGGACGGCATCGACGCACTCGCCGAGCTCGCCGCCGACATCAACGACCGGATCGAGAATATCGGCGCGCGCCGCCTCGCGACGGTGCTCGAGAAGCTGCTCGAGGAGATCAGCTTCACCGCCACGGATCGCGGCGGCGAGACCATCCGGGTCGATGCCGAGGCGGTGAACGAGCGGGTCGCGCCGCTGGCGAAGAAGGGTGATCTGAGCCGCTTCATCCTCTAACCTGGGATCATGCCGCACGACACGCTGGAGCCCTGGCACGATTTCTTCGTCCTCGTCGGCACCGCGGCGGCGACGCTGGTCGGATTGACCTTCGTCGCCGCCTCGGTCGGCAGCGGCGTGTTCACCCGCGAGCGGCAGGTGGGCTTGCGAAGTTTTCTCTCGCCCACCGTCGTCGCCTTCACCATCGTGCTCGCCGCCTGCCTGATCGGGCTGGCGCCGGTGCACGAATGGGGCGTGGCGGGTGCCGCGATCATCGTGCTCGGCGCGTTCGGCATCGTCTATTCCGGCCTCGTCCTGCGCAGCATGTTCCGGGCCGGGATCGCGGCGCAGATCGATATGGAAGACCGCGTGTGGTACGCGGTCGCGCCCTGCGTCTCCTACCTGCTACTGGCCGGCGCCGGGGTCTGCTTCATCCTTGCGCTCGATCTCTCGGCCCTGGCGCTTGCGGTCGCCATGGGGCTTTTGCTGATCACCGGCATCCGCAATGTCTGGGACATGACGACATGGATCGTGCTGCAACGGCCGAACGCGTGACAACCGACCCGTTCGTCATGCCGGAGGAGGACAGCGCCGCCGCCGCGATCGCCGCGATCGGCGACGAGCTCGACGTGTTCGATGACTGGATGGACCGCTACCAGTTCATCATCGAGCTCGGCCGCAAGCTGCCGCCGATGCCGCCCGAATGGATGGACGATCCGCATCGCGTGCCGGGCTGCCAGAGCAAGGTATGGATGGAAGCGACGCAGCGGGACGGCCGCCTCTACTTCGCGGGCGCCTCGGATGCCGCCATCGTCTCCGGCCTCGTCGCCCTGCTGCTCCGCGTCTATTCCGGCCGCGCGGCGGAGGAAATCGCGGCCACCGATCCGGTCTTCCTCAAGGATCTCGGGCTGCTGGAGGCGTTGTCCACCAATCGCGGCAACGGCATCGCCGCGATGGCGCGCAAAGTGCGGGAAGTCGCCGCGCTGACCTGAAGGCCCATCGTCCTCGCCAACCCGACGCCCACCTTTGTCTTACGCCGGCTTGAGGTTCCAGAAGGTCGCGAAGCCGTGCGTGAACCCGGTCACCGAGGTGCGGTAGGCGGTCGGCTGGAAATACTGGCCGAGCGGCCAGAACGGCACTTCCTCCATCGCGAGGCGCTGCATGGTCTGCGCGATCTGCACGCGGGCAGCCTGGTCGGGCGCGCCCAGCCAGTCGCCGCGCATGGCCTCCATCTTGTCGCTGCTGTACCACCCGGGATATCCGGCCGTGCCATTGCCGCGGAGAGCGATGTCGCCCGCGGGGTTCATCCAGTCGAGCCCGGTCCAGCCGGTGACGAACAGGCTCCACCCGCCCTCCGACACCGGCGTGCGCTTGGTGCGGCGCTGCAGCATGCTGCCCCAATCGGTAGCGATATAATCGACATTCATCCCGGCGCGCTGCAGCATGTCGGCACCGACATCGCCGAGCGCCTTCAGGATCGGGTAGTCGCTGGCGACCATCAGCACGACACGCTCATTGTTGTAGCCAGCCGCCTTGAGATCGGCCTTCGCCTTGGCGAAGTCGCGCCTCCCTTCTAGCTTCTCGAGCCCGACATCGCTGCCGAACGCCGTCTTCGGGCAGAAGAAGCCGAGCGGCGTGTAGTACATCGACGGGTCGGTTCCGACGACGGCCTGCATGTAATCTTGCTGCGCGATCACGCTCCACAGGGCCCGCCTCATCGCCGGATTGTCGAAAGGCGGCTGCAGATGATTGGGCCGCATCATCATCACGCCGCCGGTCGGATCGGGTATGGCAACCTTGATGTTCTTGTCGCGGCGCAGCAGCGGGAGCAGATCCGGCGTGGTGAATTCCCACCAATCCTGCTCGTTCTGCTGCAACGCGGCCGAGGCGGTCGCCGCATCGGGAATCGTCGTCCAGACCACGCGGTCGTAATGCACGATCTTCGGGCCGGCCACCCAATCCGGCGTGCCACCCTCGCGCGGCACGTATTTGTCGAATTTCGCATACACGTTGCGCGAACCCTGCAGGCGCTGATCGGCGAGATAGCGGAACGGGCCGGATCCCACCATCTCCGTCACCTGCGTCGCCACCGGCGTGCTCGCGAGCCGCTCCGGCATCATCGCCGCCATGTACGGCGTGCCCTTGCCCAAAGCATCCGGCAGCAGCGGGAAAGGATGCTTGAGCCGGAAGCGGATTGTCTTGTCATCGGGCGCCGAAAGCTCGTCCGTCGCCTGCATCAGCGCATCGCCATACGCATCATTCTTCGACCAGCGGCGGATGCTGGCCACGCAATCACGCGCCAGCACGCGTTCGCCATCATGCCACAGCAGCCCGTCGCGCAGCGTCAGGTTCCACAGCTTGCCATCACTATCGACGGTGTGCCCGGCCACCATCTGCGGTTGCGCGGTGAAATTCCCGTCGATCCCATACAACGTGTCAAACACCATGAACCCATGGTTGCGGGTCACATTCGCCGTCGTCCAATGCGGATCAAGGAACGAGAGATCGATCTGCGGGATGAACCGCAACGTGGTCTCGCCCGCCGCGCGCACGAGAGAAGGCCGCGCAAGCGCGGCAGCAGCGGACCCGGCAATCAGCGTACGACGCTTCATGGACGATCTCCTCACGATTGCGCGAAGCCTAGGCGGCCGGGGGGTGTTGCGACAAGGCCAGGAGGCTCTGCCCCCTGGACCCCCGCCAAAGGCCGAGCCTCTGGAATCCATTACGGCTGTTTGGAGAGGGGTGGGCGAGGGAATGGTTGCAACCGGTACCTATCCCACCCCTCTCCAAACAGCCCTAGCGGGTTCTAAGGGCTCCGCCCTTAGCAGGGTCCAGGGGCAGAGCCCCTGGCCTTAAGGCAACATTCCACCGCGGTAGAGGGCAACGGCTTCGAGGATTGTGGCCATTTGAGCGGTGTGGCCGAGGCGGTAGGCGTCGCCGTAAATCGTCTCGTCTGGGTATTCGGTGATCAGCGTGTAGGGCACGGCGCGGTCGTCGGTTTCGTGGATCATGCAGGGAATGCCGTGCAGCACCGGCTCGGGGGGTGCGCCGGCATGCGCGGTGTAGGCGGCGACGTGTGAGTCGTTGAACGCTCGCAGCCCGGGGATCTGGGCGAGGCGTTCGGTGAGCGCTTCGAGGAAGCTGACGGCCGCGTCGTGCCGGCCGGTCGGGTGCCGGAGAATGAGGTAGAAGCCTTTCGGCATCGACCAGGTGTCGAAGCCGCGCGTGAGGTAGCCGGTGAGCGGGCGGTTCCATTCATGCGCGGGGTAGCCGTGCAGGTTGATGTGCAGCCCGGCCTCGGTGAGGCGGTAGGCTTCGAGGCGCGCCGCCTTTTCGTAGAGCGGCTCGCGGGTGCGGTATTGCAGGTCGTCGCCGAGGGCGGTGTAGCGCGCGGCGTGATGCATGTGGCGTGAATTGGTCTCGCGCAGCCGGCGGTGCAGCGCGTAGCCGTCCGGGTTCTCCTGCGGGATGACGGCGAAGAGCGCGCCGTCCCGCTTGAGCAGCGGCGCGGCGCGCAGCGCGCCGACCACGCCCGTGGTCTCGTTCGCGTGCTGTCCGGCGGTCACCACGAAGCCACGTCCGGCGCCGGCGAGGAACCGACCCACCACGTCGCGGCCTTGGCGGGACACCGCGCGGATCGGCGCGCCGCCGAGTTCGGCGAGCGCAGCGTCAATGCGTGACGGATCGGGGGGCGTGTCGGCATCTTCGATGCGATTGCCCGCGCCGTCCGCGATGTCGGGCAGCGGATTGCGCAGGGCGACGCGGACCTGCGCATCGCCGTCGCGCGTACGGATCTCGGGCACGATCTGGCCGGGCTGCAGCGTGCGATCGCCGAGCGCCAGTCCGGCATGGCGCTGGAAGAATTCGATCAGCGAGAAATATAGATCCTCGTGCAACCCCTCGGCGGTGCTCGCGCATTCGTCGTGGAACGGCAGGCGCCGCTCGATGCCGGGCGTCTCGATCTCGATGGCGAGCACGTCGAAGCAGGGCTGCGTCGCCGGCCAGGGATGCGCGAGCACGCAGGACATCGCCGCCTCGAAGGCCGCCTCGTATTCGGTCGGCAGCGCGGCATCCTCGTCGGGCGCGCCGTCACCGCCGGTGCGCCAGACACGCAGCCAGCCAGTGGGCACGAGCACCGTCTCGCCGAGATGATCGCGCGTGACGCGGTTTGGCGCGAAGATGCGGCGCTCGCTCGTCTCGCCGTCTTCAGTCAGCACGATGCGGTATTCGAGCGCCGCATCGCCCGGTGCGAAGCGCAGCGCGGCGCCCTTCAGCAGTCCGGCGAGCGGGAACGCCTCGATGCGGAACCGCCGCTCGGATCCGGCCGGATGGCTCGGCAGGTACACGATGACGGAGTCGGGTTTCTGCTCGGTTTCCTCAAGGAAGAAATGCACCAGCGGCTTGTAGGCGCTGCGGATGCGCGCCTGCACGCCATGGACGGCGAACCGTGCCTCCGCCGCCTGCCGGGCCGGGAGATCCTCGAATAGCCAGGCCTCGATCCGTGTCCCGCGCGCGGCGTCATCGGCGAAGCGGGCGAGCAGGGCGTCGAGCGTGCGGCCGATCGTCCGATCGAGCAGCACCGTCACTTATCGATGTTCCAGTAATTGATGACGTAGCCGTCGAGCACGCCGGTCACGTTGCTGCGGTAGGCGTTGTTGATGTCGAACTGGCCGCCCGGAACATACGGGATGAACTGCCACATATGCGTCTGGAAGGTGTCGAACGCGGCCTTGCGCGCGGCATCCGTCGGCGCCGCGAGCACCGCCTGGCGAAGCGTCTCGCCTTCCGCGTCGCAGGGCATTCCCATCGAGGCGGTGGTCGCCGCGCCGCAGGAGGTGTCGAGCGCCACGTTGGTGAGCGGGTTGAACCAGGTGCCGCCGAGCGAATAGGTGCCGACGAGGTTCCACCCGCCGCGCCCCATCGGCTGGTGCGGCGTGTTGACGCGCTTGTACACCGTCGCCCAGTCGCCCATCTGCAGATCGACATTGGCGCCGATGTCGCGGAGCTTCTGCGCCATGATTTGCGAGACGAAATTGATCACCGGCAATTGCGGCGTGCTGACGATGACGATCGGCTCGCCCTTGTAGCCGGATTCCGCGAGCAACTGCTTGGCGCGCGTCGGATCGGGCTTGCGATAGGCATCCGAGCCGATCTCGGTGCCGAGCACCGAGCCGCAGATGCTGAAGCTGTAGCAGGTCGACCAGCCGGAATCGCCGGCCACCGCCTCCATGAACTCCTTCTGGTCGAACAGCAGCGCGAGCGCCTGCCGCGCCTTGACGTTATCGAAGGGCGGCAGCTCGAAATTCGGCCGGATCCACACCGTCGCCGGCAGCGAGGCGGTGCGGCGGACGGTGATGCCGTGCTGCTTGAGGAAGGGGATCAGATCGGGCGTCACCGTGTCCCAGAAATCGACCTCGCCCTTCACCAGCGCGTTCGCCGCGGTGGTCGGATCGGGCAGCACGTCCCACTCGACCCGGTCGACCTTGACGATCCTGGCGCCGGCCGCGCCGTCGGGCGGTTCGGCGCGCGGGATGTAGTCGGGGTTGCGGTCGAACACCACGCGCTGGCCGCTCACCCGCGCGCCGGCATCGAAGCGAAACGGGCCGGAGCCGACCGGCGCGGTGATCGGCGTGCCGGCGGGACGGTTCGCGTCCGCCTCGCGCATGATCGCGGCCATCGGCGCGCCGGCGCCGGCAAGCACGAACTCGACGAGGCCGAATGGCTGTTTCAGCGTCAGCACGAAGGTCCGGTCGTCCACTGCGCTCAACGAGGCAAGGCGTGATTTGAGCTGGCCGCCGACCGAGCCGCCCGTCATCCAGTGATTGAGCGAGGCGATCACGTCGCGCGTGGTGACCGGGCTGCCATCCTGGAATTTCAGCCCCGTGCGCAGCGTGAAGCGATAGGTGAGATGGTCGTCGCTGACCTGCTCGCTCTCGATCATCATCGGTTTCGGCGAGAGCGTGTGGTCGAGCGCGAACAGCGAGTCGAACACCATCTGCGAATAGATGCGGCCAATCTGGTTGGCGGCGCGCGTCGGGTCGAGCTCGGCGACATCGGCGCTGGGCACCACGCGCAGCACCTTGTCCTCCGCCTGCGCGAGATGCGGCACGACAATCGGCGCAAAACAGGTGGCGAGCAGCAGCAAGGTCCTGCGGATCAGCCTCCGCATGCTCAACCCCCTTGACGCGCGCTGCCGATCGCGCGCTGCAGATCCGCCATCTCGATCGCGCCCGGGATCATCGCGTTGCCGATCACCATGGTGGGCGTGCCCTCGATGCCGAGCGTGCGGGCGAGCGTGATATTGGCGGCGAGGCGCTGGTCGATCGCGGGGTCCTGCATGTCGCGCACCAGCCGCGCGCCGTCGAGCCCGGCGCTCTCCGCCGCCACGCGCACACTCGCCGTGCTGGCATCCCCGCTATCGCGCATCAGCACGTCCTGCAGGCGGAGATAGCCGCCCTGGCGGTCGGCGGCGAGCAGCGCGCGCGCCTCGACGACGCTCGACGGGCCGAGGATCGGCAGGTCCTTGTAGACGACGCGCACGCCATGGTCGCGGGCGAGGAGCGCCGCCATCGTCGGCAGCAATTTGCGGCAATAGGGGCAGCGCGTGTCGTAGAACTCGACGAGGGTGACGTCGCCCGCCGGGTTGCCGCCCACCGGATCGCCGGCGGCGGCGAGCAGCGCCTGGCGGGAATTGGCGATCGCGTCGCGCGCCGCCGCGTCCCGCTTTGCCCCGTCATCGGCCTGCAGCGCGCTCAGCGCATCGCGCAGGATCGAGGGATCGGTGCGCAGCGCATCCCGCACGATGCCGACGATCTCCGCCCGCTGCGCCGGCGTGAAGCTGGCCGCAGGGGCGGCCGCGCCGGGCAGCTTCGTGAGATCGGACGGCCCGGCGGCCTCGGCCGCGCCCGGCAGCGAAAACGGCGCGAGCGCCAGAAAAAGCAGCAGGAACGGGCGGCGCATTCGCGATGTCGGGCTCGGTCTCATGGGCGCTGGCTCCGGGCGGGCGGTTGCCGGGGATCTCGAAGGCGGTTATGGCGAGGACCGCGATGGAAGTCACCTGAATCGGCGGAGCCGGTTCGAGCCAGTTTGGGGAAACGCCGCGTGCGCAGCCGGATCGCCTATACCTCGCGCCTCAGCCACGGCAACCCTCCGCCGCGCCGGCTCGGCGCCGCGCTCCGCGCCGGGGTGCTGCTGACCGGGGCGCTCTCCGCCACCGGCTGCTCGGGCCTGAACTCGGTCAAGAACACCTTCTTCGGCGGCGGCGTCACCACCAACCCCCAGCCGCAGCGGATCGCCGGCTTCATCGGCGCGGTGGTCGCAGAGGAGCCGAACGCGGCGCTGCGCGGGCGGGAGGTGCTCGCCAATGGCGGCAGCGCGGCCGATGCGGCGGTCGCGATGGGGTTCAGCCTGGCCGTCACCCTGCCCTCCCGCGCCTCGCTCGGCGCCGGGGGCGCCTGCCTCGCCTACAACCCCGCTCGCTCGGGCCCCGGCGGCGGCGCTCCCGAGGCGATCATGTTCACCAGCCGCGCTCCGCAGGGGGCGAACCCGAATTCGGACCGCCCGGCCGGCGTGCCGATGATGGCGCGCGGCCTGTTCGCGCTCTATGCCCGCTACGGCGGCAAGCTGCCCTTCGAGCAGCTGATCGGCCCGGCGGAGCAGCAGGCGCGGCTCGGGGTCACCGTCTCCCGCGCCTTTGCCCGCGACCTCGCCGCAGTCGGCGCGCCGCTGCTCGCCGACCCGAATGCGCGCTCGGTGTTCGGGCCCGGCGGCGTGACGCTCGCCGAGGGCAGCCGGATGGTGCAGCCCGATCTCGGCGGCACGCTCGCCCAGCTGCGCGTGCAGGGGGTGGGGGATCTCTACACCGGCGCGCTGGCCAGACGGCTCGAGCAGGCGACGCCGCTCGCCGGCGGGGCGCTGACTCTCGCCGATCTGCGCGCCGCCATCCCGGACGTCGCCAACCCGCTCTCCCTGTCCGCCGGCAACGACGTCGCGGCTTTCCTGCCGCCGCCCGCCGATGGCGGCCTCGCCGCCGCCGCCGCCTTCCAGGTGCTGCGGCAGAACCCGGCCGCGCTGCAGCAGGCGAACGACCGCGCGCTCGCTGTGGCGGCCCTGTGGCGCGCCGCCGGCGGCGATCCCCGCGCGGTGCTGGCGGCGCAGGCCCCGGCGGCGACGTTGCCCGCTTTGCCTGCCTCGACATCCTTCCTGGCGCTCGACCGTGACGGCGACGCGGTCGCGTGCAGCACCAGCATGAACAATCTGTTCGGCACCGGCCGGATCGCGCCGGGCACCGGAATCCTGCTCGCCGCCGCGCCCGGCAGCATGCCCGCGCCGCTGCTCTCCGCGGCGATCCAGTACAACGCGCATGTCAACGCCTTCCGCGCCGCGGTGGGCGGGGCGGGCCAGGATGGCGCGCCGCTCGCCACCGCGCTCGCGCTCGAGAATGCGGTGCGCTACGGCACGGCGATGCCGGCCCCGGTGCCGGAGCCGGGCCGGGCCGATGCGATCGTCTGCTCGCGCTACCTGCCGGGGGCGGAGCGTTCGTGCAGCTGGGCGCCGGATCCGCGCGACGGGGGCTTGGCCCTCGGGTCGAACTAGAGCATGTTCCGCTCGCATTCGCTCACGGCACAGGCTCTAGGTCTTTGTTTCGGCGAGCATCTTTATCCGCTCGAACGAGTCCGTTCGAACGGATGATGCTCTAGTATCCGCCATGCTGAAGGTCGGACACGGAGCGGGGGCGCCAGCCTTCATCGTCATGGACGTGATCGCCGCCGCCAATCGCCGGCAGGCGATGGCCGCCCCCGGCGATCCGGCGGTGATCCATCTGGAGGTCGGCCAACCGGGCACCGGCGCGCCCGCCGGCGCGGTGCGCGCAGCCCAGGCCTCGCTCGCCGCCGGGCACAAGCTCGGATACACCGAGGCGTTCGGGCTGCCGTCCCTCCGCGCCCGCATCGCCGCGCATTATGCCGATTGGTATGGCGTCGACGTCTCGCCCGACCGCATCGCCGTCACCACCGGGGCGTCCGGGGCGTTTCCGCTCGCCTTCCTGGCCGCCTTCGACCCCGGGGACCGGGTGGCGCTCACCGCGCCGTTCTACCCGCCCTACGTCAATATCCTGACCGCGCTCGGAATCGAGCCGCTGATCATCGAGGCGGGCGAGGCCACCCGCTTCCAGCCGACCATCGCCATGCTGGAGCGCCTCGCCCCGCGCCCGGCCGGGCTGATCGTCGCCAGCCCGAGCAATCCCGCCGGCACCATGCTGCATCCCGGGGAGCTCGCCGCGCTGGCCGCCTGGTGCGACGGCGCCGGCGTGCGGCTGATCTCGGACGAGATCTATCACGGGCTGACCTATGCCGCGCCGGCCGCGACCGCTATTTCCTTCAGCCCGAGCGCCATCGTGGTGAACAGCTTCTCCAAATATTTCAGCATGACCGGCTGGCGCGTCGGCTGGCTCGTGCTGCCGGAGGCATTGGCGCGACCCGTCGAGCGGCTGGCGCAGAACCTCTTCATCAGCGCGCCGCACATCGCCCAGGTCGCGGCGGAAGCGGCGTTCGACTGCCATGACGAGCTGCAGGCCAATGTCGCCCGCTACCGCCGCTCCCGCGACCTCCTGCTGGCCGCCCTGCCCGGCGCCGGCTTCCCTCATCTCTCGGCGGCGGAGGGAGCGTTCTACCTCTACGCCGATATCGGCGATCGCTCGAACGACAGCATCGATTTCGCGGCCCGCATGCTTGCGGAGGCCGGCATCGCCGCGGCCCCGGGCAAGGATTTCGACCGCACCCGCGGGCACCGGACCCTGCGGTTCAGCTACGCGGGGCCGGAGGCGGACATGGCGGAGGCGGCTCGGCGGCTTCAGGGGTTTAGGTGAAGAAGGCCAGGGGCGCTGCCCCTGGACCCCGCTAAGGGCAGTCGCCCTTAGAACCCGGGTACCGCGTCGCGCGGGTCCCGGTGAGAGCTGTGAGCTCAGCTTTGGGTGCGCTTCGCACGAAGCGCCATAACGGGTTCTAAGGGCGACTGCCCTTAGCGGGGTCCAGGGGCAGAGCCCCTGGCCTTCCTGAACTAACCTCGACGCCACCACCCCCGGCGCTTCTCGGCCTCGGGCGGCGCGTCGGCGATGACGACCGGCTGGACCGGCGGGGCGGAGTGCGGTTCCTCGACGCCTTCCGGGAAGGGCGGGATGTCGATCGGCGCCTCCGCCAGGATGGGCGGGGCGGGCGGACGCGCGGCGGGCGTTGATTCGACCTGCACCGGCTCAGGCGTGGGCTCCAGAGGGGGCGGCGGCGGTTCGGGCGTCGCGCTGGCCAGGGGGGGCATGGCGGGTTCGGGCGCGAGACTGGACACGAAATCGGGCGCCGCGGTGTGCTCGGGCGCCTGGGCGGCCTGCTCGATCACGTCGAAGATGTCGAAGTTACCGCCGCCGAACGGATCGGCGGGGGTGGGTCCGACATACGGGGCGGGCGTGAAGGCCGCTGCGGGCGTTTCGATCTCGGGCGTCTCCTCCCGGCGAGGCCGCCGGCGGCCGCCGCGCTGGCCGCGACGCCGCGCCGGGGCAGCATCCGTTTCCGAGCCGGGCGATGGTTCGGCCGGCGCGGAATCGGGCGGGACGATGCCGGTCGCTTCGGCCTGCTCGGCGATCAGCTCGGGCGCGTCGGTGTCGGGCACGAAACCCGGGGCGGGTGCGCCGACCTCCACGTCCGACTGCGCGAAATCCGGTTGTGGACCCGCGCCGAAATCGGCGCCTTGCGGGTTGGTGCCGGAATCGGCGCTCTGCCCGTCCTCGCGGCGGCCACCCCGGCGGCGGCGGCGGCGGCGGCGGCGGCGGTGCTCGCCTTCCTCGGCCGTCTCGTCCTTGCCGGGCTCGGCTGCGGCGTCGCCGCTTGCGGTCTCTCCACCGATCGACCCGCCGGTCACCGGCACGGGCTCGTCGATCTCGGGGACGTCGTCGTCGAAATCCGCCTCCTCGACCGCGATTTCGTCGGCAGCGAGGAGCTGGTCTTCCGGCGTGGTGAGGGCCGGGCGGGCGTCGGGGCGGATCGCCGGCAGCGTCTCGGCCGTCTGCGCGCGGATCTTCTCGATGCGGATCTCGGGGGGCCGGAGGGTCTCATCGGCGGCGAAACTCACGCGCATGAAGTTCCGCGCCTCGATCTCGCTCAGCCGGTCCCGCTTGTGGTTGAGGATGTAGAGCGCCACCGACCCGGCGACATGCACCACGATCTCGGCGGCGCGCCGCTTGCCACCTTCCTCCTCGATCGCGCGAAGCACGTGCAGCGCCGCGCTCTCGATGTTGCGGACCAGGCCGGTGCCGGCGCAATGCGGGCAGGCGACGAAGCTCGTCTCGGTCAGCGAGGGCCGGAGGCGCTGCCGGCTCATCTCCAGCAGGCCGAAATGGCTGATATGGCCGACCTGGATGCGCGCGCGGTCGTTCTTCAGCGACTCCTTGAGCCGCCGCTCGACCATCGCGTTGTGCTTCTTCGCCTCCATGTCGATGAAGTCGATGACGATCAGGCCGGCGAGGTCGCGCAGGCGGAGCTGGCGCGCCACCTCCTCCGCCGCCTCGAGATTGGTCCTGAGCGCCGTCTCCTCGATGCCGCGCTCGCGGGTGGAGCGGCCGGAATTGACGTCGATCGCGACCAGCGCCTCGGCCTGGTTGATGACGAGATAGCCGCCGGAGCGGAGCTGCACCGTCGGGCTCATCATCGAGTCGAGCTGCGCCTCGACCTGGTTGCGGGCGAAGAGCGGCTGACCGCCATCCTTCCACAACTGCACCTTGCGCGCATGCGAGGGCATCAGCATGCGCATGAACTCGCGCGCCGCCCGCCAGGCATCCTCGCCGTCGACGACCACCTCGTCGATGTCGCGCGAATAGCCGTCGCGGATGGTGCGCTTGATGAGGTTGGCTTCCTCGTAGATCAGCGCCGGCGCGGTCGAGGCGAGGGTGCGCTCGCGCACGTCGTCCCACAGGCGGAGGAGGTATTCGCAGTCCCGCTTGATCTCGGGCTTCGGCCGGTTGGCGCCGGCGGTGCGCACGATCAGCCCCATGCCGCGCGGCATCTCGAGCTCGGTGACGACCTCGCGCAGGCGCTTGCGGTCGGCGGCGGAGGTGATCTTGCGGGAGATGCCGCCGCCGCGCGGCGAGTTCGGCATCAGCACGGAGTAGCGGCCAGCGAGCGAGATGAAGGTGGTGAGCGCCGCGCCCTTGGTGCCGCGCTCCTCCTTCACGACCTGCACGAGCAGGATCTGCCGCCGGCGGATGACCTCCTGGATCTTGTAGTTGCGCATGAAGCGCGGCGGCGGCCGGCGCTCCGGCCGCTCCTCGGCCTCGCCGCCGATGGTCTCGGGGCCGATGGTCTCGGGCGGGATGATCTCGCCTTCGGCAGGGCCGGAATCGAAGCCGTTATACATCGGGGCGGGCGCGGCCTGGCCCTGGCCCTCGCCCGGCTCACCCTCGGCATGATCGGCCCCGGCGTGATCGGCCCCGGCGTGATCGGTTTCGCCGTAATCGGTTTCGCCGTAATCGGCATCGCCACGATCGACCGGCGCAGGGTCGGGGGCTTGCAGGCCGGGCTCATAAGGCGCGTCGAACGCGGCGGGGACGGCCTGCTCCGGCACCATGGGGAGCGGCTCGGCCACCGGCGCGGCATAGGGTGTCGGCGGGATTTGCTCACGGGGCTCGTCGCCGATCGGCGTGGGCGAGCCCTCCTCCTCCTCGGGCGGCTCCTCGCCCGGCTCATCAGGAAGCGGCGCGGGCTCGGAAGCCGCCTCGTCCGGCGACGCGAAGCGGGCGACCTCGCGCTCCTCCTCCTCTTCCTCCTCGCGTGCCTCGGCTTCCTGCATCTCGAGCAGGCGCTGCCGGTCGGCGACCGGGATCTGGTAGTAGTCGGGGTGGATCTCGCCGAACGCGAGGAAGCCGTGGCGATTGCCGCCATATTCGACGAAGGCGGCCTGCAGGCTCGGTTCGACCCTGACCACCTTGGCCAGGTAGATGTTGCTCTTGAGCTGCTTCTTGGCCGACGTCTCGACGTCGTAATCGTCGAGGCGGCTACCGTCCAGCACCACCACGCGGGTCTCTTCCGCGTGGCTGGCGTCGATCAACATGCGCTTGGTCATCGGGACTTGAACTCCGGTGCGGCGCCGCGCGGATAACGGGCCGCGCGGCCCGACCGGAGCGAAGGCTCCAGGATCGGCGCGCGGGCAGGGTCGCGTCACGGCGGGGATGGGAAGGCGGGCGGGCCGCGAGGTCGCCGCGTGCGATCGATCCGGATGAGGCTCGTTCTGACACGGGTGGCGCTCGATGGTCCCTGACTGGCGGGGCGGCGGTCACGCCGGGCCCGGTGGATGAAACGCGTCGCGGCGGGTGCGCCGCGACGCGGAAGAAGCGGGGCGGCGATGACGCCGCGCCCGGCGGCAGCAGGCTAGACGCCGGCGAAGCCAGGCTTCGGGCGACCCCGGCGCGCGAACTGCGCGACGCGGGAAATGGCACGAATGGTGTCGGTCAGACCCCATTCTCGGATCGGTGATCCCTGATCGACGATCCTGGATCGATTCCGGCGCTGCGGTCTCCCGACCGCAAGGGATGCGGCCTTGGAAAATCGGGCTGAGCGATCCGCCGCACCATCAAGCAGCGATTCTCAACATGGCGCAATCCGGCCGTCACCGCAAGACATGCGGCGAAACCGTGGCGGCGGCGCCACGGAAGCACCAAAATCAATGGCAAACGTCACGTGCTGCAAGCAATGTGTTAAGGTCCTGCCGCCATGACCCGACCATCGCCGTTCTGCGCGCGCCGCTTCCTGCTCGGTCAGGGCGTCGCCGCCACCTTGCTGCTGCCGGCCTGGGCAGCGACCGCCACCGCCCGGCCGCACGCGCACAAGGCGCCGGGGCGCCCCGAACCAGGCCGCCCGGCGCCGGTGGTGATGCTCGATCCCGGCCACGGCGGCAAGGATCCGGGGGCGATCGGCTATTCCGGCACGTACGAGAAGCACATCGCGTTCGCGACCGCGCTCGCGCTGAAGCGGCAGCTTGAGGCAGACGGCGCCTATCGCGTCGTGCTCACCCGCACGCACGACCATTTCATCCCGCTCGAAGACCGGGTGGCGCTGGCCGAGCGGGCCGGGGCGCAGCTCTTCGTCTCGATGCATGCCGATGCGCTGACCGACCACAGCGTGCGCGGCGCCAGCGTCTACACCCTCTCCAACACCGCGTCGGACCCGCAGACCGCGGCGCTGGCCCAGCGCGAGAACAGCGCCGACCGCTATGGCGGCCCGGCCTTTCACGACGTCTCCCCGGAGGTCGCCGGCATCCTCTCGAGCCTGGTGCGGCAGGAGACGCGGATCGGCTCGAACCACATGGCGGCCAGCGTGGTCCGGGCGCTCGACAGCACGGTGCCGATGCTCAACAACCCGGACCGCCATGCCGGGTTCGTGGTGCTGAAGGCGGCGGATATTCCGAGCGTGCTCGTCGAGATGGGATTCATGTCGAACCCGGAGGACGAAGCCGCGTTGCGTCGCCCGGATCATCGCCTCAAGGTGGCCTTGGCGATGAAGCACGCGGTGGACGGGTATTTCAGAATGGCGGACCATGTGACCCGGATTTCGGGCTAGAACGGCGCCACCACCCCGCCCTTGAACCCCAGGAGCGGCAGCAACACCCCAGGGCGGCAGCAAGGCAGCACCCCATTCCATGACCGGACACCTGACCGCGGGCGACCCCCTGGTGCCGAACCGCGCCCCGCCGCCCAATCCCCCCACGCCGCCGCCTGGCCAGCGGGGGCAGGACAACCGCCGGCGCGACAGGCCGGAGCGCGAGACGCGGACGCCGTCGAGGAAGCGGCCGCCTTTCGTGTTCCGCCTGTTCGGCGGGCTGTTCGCGGCCGGTGTCGGCATCGTGGTGCTGGCCGGGCTCGTCGGCGGGGTCATCGCCTGGCAGAGCTACCGGCAGATCGCCGGCGACCTGCCGACGGTGGCGGGGCTGCGCACCTACCAGCCGCCGGTGATGAGCCGCATCTATGCGAGCGACGACCAGCTGATCGGCGAGCTCGCGACCGAGCGGCGCATCTTCGTGCCCTACACCGCGATTCCGGACCAGGTGAAGCAGGCCTTCGTCTCCGCCGAGGACAAGACGTTCTGGAGCCATCGCGGCGTCGATCCCGCCGCCATCCTGCGCGCCGCGGTCACCGACATCCAGATGATGGGCCAGGGACGGCGGCCGATCGGCGCCTCCACCATCACCCAGCAAGTGGCGAAGAACATGCTGCTTGGCAGCAACGTCGTCACCCTGTCGCGCAAGATCAAGGAAGCGATCCTCGCCACCCGCATCGAGAACACGCTGCCGAAGGAACGCATCCTCGAGCTCTATCTGAACGAGATCTATCTCGGCCTCGGCTCGTATGGCGTGGCAGC
This sequence comes from Acetobacteraceae bacterium, assembly GCA_965276665.1. GTDB lineage: Bacteria > Pseudomonadota > Alphaproteobacteria > Acetobacterales > Acetobacteraceae > CAWGJC01. The sequence continues at coordinate 3,422,874 of OZ255620.1, read as the reverse complement.
CGCGTCGCAGGCCTATTTCGACAAGCCGCTCGACCAGCTCACCCTCGCCCAGGCGGCCTTCCTCGGCGCGCTGCCGAAGGCGCCGAACAACTACAACCCGTTCCGCTACCCGGAGGCCGCCAAGGCGCGGCGGGACTGGGTGATCGACCGCATGGCGGAGGACCGCTACGTCACCGCCGAGCAGGCGGCGGCGGCGAAGGCCGAGCCGATCGCGCCGACCGCCTATAGCCGGACCGAAATCGCGCCCGGCAGCGAGTGGTTCTCCGACGAGGTGCGGCGCGAGCTGATCGACCATTACGGCATGCAGGGCGCCACCGAGGGCGGATTGTCGGTGCGCACCACGCTCGATCCCACCCTGCAGGGCGCGGCGGAGAAGGCGCTCCGGGCCGGGCTGATCACCTACGATCACCGGCACGGCAACTGGACCGGCCCGGTCGCGCACCTGAACGACACGCCGGCGCTGCAGACCGGCTGGCCGACGCTGCTCGCCCCGGTCGGCAGGCCGGCCGGGATGCTGCGCGAATGGCGGCTCGCCGTGGTGCTCGACACCGAGCGGGGCACGACGGCGCGCGTCGGCTATCTCGAGCCTAATCCGGGCGCTTCGCCCACCGATGCCGGCACGCCGCGCACCGGCCTGCTGGCGCTCGGCGATATGGGCTGGGCGCGGCATAACGGCATGCCGCCGCGGCGGATCACCGACGTGGTGAAGCCGGGCGACGTCGTGATGGTGGAGCCCGGTGCCACAACGCCGGCTGCCGCCCCGTCTGGTGCCGCCCCGTCTGGTGCCGCCCCGTCTGGTGCCGCCCCGTCTGGTGCCGCCCCGTCTGGTGCCGCCCCGTCTGGTGCCGCATCGTCTGGTCCCGCATCGGCATCGGCCAAACCCGGCGCGACATCCGCCGCCCCGCGGCTGCAGCTCCGCCAGATCCCGCATATCCAGGGCGCGCTGGTCGCGGTCGATCCGCGCACCGGGCGGGTGCTCGCCCTGGTGGGCGGCTGGAGCCGCGGCGCCAGCCAGTTCGACCGGGCCACCCAGGCGCTCCGCCAGCCGGGCAGCAGCTTCAAGCCGTTCGTCTATCTGACCGCGATGGAGCGCGACATCTCGCCGAGCCAGCGCTTCCTCGACGGCCCGTTCAGCCAGGATATGGGCGCGCAGGGCATCTGGTCGCCGCATGATTTCGAGAAGGGCTATCTCGGCGACGTGCCGCTGCACATCGCGCTCGAGAAATCGCTCAACCTCCCCACGGTCCGGCTCGCCCAGCAACTTGGCATGGGCGCGGTGGCGAAGACCGCGATCGCCTTCCACGAGGTCGATAGCATGCCGAAAGTGCTGCCGGCGGCGATCGGCGCGGTCGACACCACCGTGCTGCGCCAGGCCGGCGCCTATGCCGGGATCGCCGCGGGCGGCCGGGAGGTGATCCCGAGCCTCGTCGACACGGTGCAGGACCGCGACGGCCATGTGATCTGGCGCAACCCCGGCCTCGCCTGCGACGGCTGCGCCGACCCGTCCCATCCGCCTTCCATCCTCGATCAGCGCGCGCAGATCGCCGATCCGGCGAGCGTCTTCCAGGTCATCATGATGATGGAGGGCGTGGTGCAGCACGGCACCGGGTACGAGGCGTCGAAGGGCATGAATGGCTGGCAGATCGCCGGCAAGACCGGCACCTCGCAGGATTTCAACGATGCCTGGTTCGTGGGCTTCACCCCCGATCTCGTCACCGCGGTCTGGATCGGCTTCGACCAACCGGCCTCGCTCGGCGACAACCAGACCGGCGGCGAGGTGGCGGCCCCGGTATGGCGCGAGTTCATGCAGACCGCGCTGCGCGGCCAGACGCCCTACCCCTTCCCGCAGCCCCCGGGCGTGACGGTGCAGAGCTGGAATAGCGGCTTCGGCCAGGTGACCGATGCGTTCAAGCCCGGCCAGGTGCCCGGCGCCAGCAGCGGCGCGATCTCCGGCGACGAGACCGCGACCGCCTCGGCGGCCGACCCGAATGCGGCGTACGAAGGGGGCGGCAATCCCGACGGCGCCCCGCCAGCGCCCGCCGGCATACCGGCGCCCGCGCCGGCGCCGAAACTCGACACCGGATCCGGCGGGTTGTATTGAGCCGCGATGTCCACCGAGACCGACGCGATCCACGAGCAGATCAAGCAGTCCTTCGCGCTGCTGAGGAGGCATCTTTGACTGGGATGTCGCCACCGGCCGCCTCGCGGAGCTGAACGCCCGCGCCGAGGATCCGGCGCTCTGGGACGATGCCGAAGCCGCGCAGAAAACCATGCGCGAGCGCAACCGCCTGGCCAGCCAGATCGACGGGTTGCAGGCGATGGAGGGCGAGCTCGCCGACACGATCGAGCTGATCGCGCTCGCCGAGGCGGAGGGCGACGCGGGCATGGTCGCCGACGGGCTGGCGACGCTCCGCCGCATCGCCGATGAGGCCAAGCGCCGCGAGATCGAGAGCCTGCTCTCCGGCGAGGCCGACACCAACGACGCCTTTCTCGAGATCAATTCCGGGGCCGGCGGCACCGAGGCGCAGGATTGGGCGGAGATGCTGCTCCGCATGTACACCCGCTGGGCCGAGCAGCACGGCTACAAGGTCCAGCTCCTCGAGGAGAGCGAGGGCGAGCAGGCCGGCATCAAATCCGCCACGCTGCAGGTCAGCGGCGAGAGCGCCTATGGCTGGCTCAAGACCGAGGCCGGCGTCCACCGCCTGGTGCGCATCTCGCCCTTCGACGCGGCGGCCCGGCGGCAGACCAGCTTCGCCAGCGTCTGGGTCTATCCGGTGGTGGATGACTCGATCGAGATCGAGATCAACGAGGCCGATCTCAAGGTCGACACGTTCCGCGCGTCGGGCGCCGGCGGCCAGCACGTGAACAAGACCGAGAGCGCGATCCGCATCACCCATATCCCGACCGGGATCGTCGTCGCCTGCCAGACCGACCGCAGCCAGCACCGCAACCGCGCCACCGCGATGGGAATGCTGAAGGCCCGCATGTACGAGGCCGAGCTGCAGCGGCGCGAGGCCGCCGCCGCCCAGGTGGAGAGTGCGAAGACCGATATCGGCTGGGGCCACCAGATCCGGAGCTACGTGCTCGCCCCCTATCAGCTGGTGAAGGACCTGCGCACCGGCGTCGAGAAGGGCAACCCCGACGCGGTGCTGGACGGCGCGCTCGACGATTTCATGGCCGCAGCCCTCGCCTCGCGCGTCGGCGCCACCCGCAGCGAGGCCAGCGCCCAGGCGCAATGATTTTTCTGCGCCACGCCCGGCGCTCTTGCACGCTGAACCGGATCGCAGTGTCAGCCACGCTGACGGGAACGCGGTGCCACGAGACACGGAGATGGAGTATTTTCACCTTCGGAGGAGCCGGCGCCGGCCGTCGCCCCTAACCGGTCGACTCAGAACACTTTTTTTGTGATTCTGATAGTTAAAACAATTCAGCGTGCTGAAAGACTCAGCTAACGTTTTCTGCTAGCTCAAGACCGCTGGCCGGCTGGGGTGTTGGGGGAGAAAAGCGGGTGATGCAGGTTCGTGCGTTTCTTGTGTCCGCGCTGATCGCGATTTGCCTGCTCACTCTCACTCTGAAGACGGCAGCGGCGGCAGATGCAAGGCCTAAACCGCGAGGAACGTTCACCGCCTGGACAACGGCGACCTACGTTCGCAAAGGGCGTCGAATCTGCTACGCGTTCACGCGGCCGGTTTCGCCAAAGCCTAGTAAAACGCGTCGGGACGTTGTCTTGATGATGGCGAAGCACCGTCGATCGCCGGCAGTGATCACACTCTCTGGCGGGCACTCATATCCGCACGATGCCTCCGCGACAGTCGCCATCGGACATCGCAATTTCCCGTTTTTCATCTTCGAGCACAGCGCTTATGCGCGCGAGAGCGCTGCCGCATTACAAGCTCTCAAACGTGGGGTGACGGCGGTCGCCACGTTGAAGGAGCCGCATCGCGGAAGCTTCCGGGACAAGTTCAGCCTCAAGGGCTTTACGGTTGCGTACGGCCTGATCGAGAAGCTGTGTCCCTCTTAGCAAACGGTCAGACCGCGGCATCGCCCGTGTCGGTGACGCCTATGCAGGGCAAAAGGGCCTCATGGCTGAACCACGATGCCACGTTGCCGGTCGTTCCGGCTTGCCCCGACCGCTGCTATGCCCGTGGATGCGCCGCGCGCCAGACCGCCAGCAGGCGGTCCTGGTCCACCGCGGTGTAACGCTGCGTCGTGGACAGGCTGGCATGGCCCAGCAATTCCTGGATCGACCGCAGATCGGCGCCGCCGGCGAGCAGATGGGTGGCGAAGGAGTGGCGCAGCGCATGCGGCGTCGCGTGCTCCGGCAGCCCGGTGCGCTGCCGGTAGAGACGCAGCGTCCGCTGCACGACGCCCGGGTTCAGCCGCCGCCCGCGAATGCCGAGAAACAGCGGCGCATCGGGGCGCGGATCGGGATGATGGCGGAGCCAGTCTGCGACCGCCTCGCGCACCAGCGGCAGCACCGGCAGCAGCCTCTCCTTGTCGCCCTTGCCGCGCACCCGGAGCGGCGCGGCGCGGCCCGGGCGCGGCGCATCACGGACCGCCAGCGCGAGCGCCTCGGCGATCCGCAAACCGCTGCCGTAAAGCAGGGTGAACAGCGCGGTGTCGCGCGCCTGCACCAAAGGCGCGTCGGACTCCGCGCCGATATCGGCGGTGATCGCGGTGGCGTCGACGGCGGTGAGCGCGCGCGGGATCGGCTTGTCCGCGCGCGGCGCGGCGAGCAGGCGCGGCGCCGGATTGGCGACGCCCTGATGCCGGGCGAGAAAACGATAGAAGCTACGCACCGCCGAGAGCTGCCGGGCCCGGGTGGCATTGCCGGCGCCCTGCCCGGCCCGCGCGGCGAGCCAGGCGCGCAGATCGGCCTGCGCCAGCCCGGCGAGCGCCGTCAGATCGGGCTCGGCGCCCAGGTGCAAGGTCAGAAAACCGAGAAACCCCGCGATGTCCCGGCCATACGCCTCGACGGTAAGCCGGCTCGACCGCCGCTCCTGCGCCAGCCAGGCGAGAAACGCGACGCGGGCGGCGTCGCCCGTCATCGGCGGTTACAGTCGGATCGCGGCGGCCACGGCGCGGCCGAGGAATGCCAGCGCCGCCTCGCCCTGGCCGGGCAGCAGCGCATGGCGGCCCCGCGCGGCGAGCGCGAGCAGGCCGTTGCCGCCACGTCCGTCCGGCACCCGGACCAGCGCGTCCCGCCGGGCGAGCGAGGCCGCATCGGCATGCAGCAACGCCGCATCGGCCGGACGCTCGCGGAACACCACGTCGCGCCGCCCGAGCAGACGGCCGATCGTGCCCGCGGGCAGGCGCCGCGTGCCGGGACGGTAGGTCTCGAGGCAGAGCTTGGCGGCATGGAGCCCGAGCCAGCCGGGCAGCTCGCATTCCACCCATTCCGTCGGATCGTCGCTGGCGATCAGGCTCACCACCGCCTCCTGCACGCGGGCCATCAGGCCGAGCGTCGCGCGGCCGGCCGCGCCGGCGCCCTCGACACGGGACGCGGTTTCCGCCAGCTGCGCGCGTTCGGCGCGGATCATCGCCGCCATATGGTCGGCTAGCGCTTCGCCATGCACCCGCACCGGCGGCGTCAGCACGCGATAGAGTTCGGGATTGTCGGCGAGGAAGGAGGGGTGGGCGCGGAGAAAACCGGCGACCTCGTCGGCGAGGTCGGGGTCGACGGTGGCGGGCAGGCTGCTCATGTCAGATTCCTGTCCTATGGGCGGCAAAGCGGTGCTGCGGGTTTCGATGGTGGCGAAGTCGGGGGCGATGCTGGGGCGAAGTCGGCTATGAGGAAAACTGGCGCAAATCGGCAACATCGGGCGGCGAGAATTTTTGGCCTCCGCTGGATTGAAGAGTAACAGGCAAGATGAGCGCTTCCAAAGATGAATTTGGCGATCAGTTCGGAAGCGTTGCATTGAGAACACGAGATAGTGGCTGAAAAACCACAGCCCTCGGCGAGCCCCCGGGTGCCGGTGCTGCTGCCCTATCCGTTTCCCGGCCCGTTCGATTACCGCGCCGCGCCCGGAATGCCGCCTCCCCCGCCGGGAACATTGGTTGTCGTCCCACTGAACCGGCGGGACGAGATCGGCGTGGTGTGGGACACTTCCTCCGGGCCGCCGGTCGCGGCCGGCAAGCTCAAGCCGATCAGCGGATTGCTCGATGCGCCACCGATGGCGGCCCCGCTGCGCCGCTTCGTCGACTGGATGGCGGCCTATACGCTGGCGCCGCCGGGCGAGGTGATGGCGATGGCGCTCCGGGTCAACGCGCTCGCCGCGCCGCCGCCGCACGCACCGGGCTGGCGTGTCGCGACGACTGCACCCCCGGCGGTAAGGCTCACCCCGGCACGCCAGCGCGTGCTGGACGCGCTCGCCGCCGCCTCGCCGCTCTCCACCGCTGCCCTCGCGCGGCATGCCGGCGTGGGCACGGCGGCGATTCGCGGCATGGCGGCTGCCGGCTTGCTGGAGCCGGTGCTGCTGCCGCGCGACACCCCATTCCCGCCGCCCGATCCGGCCCATCGCGCCCCCGCGCTCTCGCCCGAGCAGGCAGGGGCAGCGGCGGCGCTGCGGGAGGCGGTCGCCGCGCGCCGCTTCAGCGTCAGCCTGCTCGACGGCGTCACCGGATCGGGCAAGACGGAAACCTATCTCGAGGCGGTCGCCGCCTGCGTCGTGGCGGGACGGCAGGCGCTCGTGCTGCTGCCGGAAATCGCGCTCTCCTCGCAATGGCTGGAGCGCTTCACCGCGCGGTTCGGCGTCGCCCCGGCGATCTGGCATTCCGACCTCTCCTCCCGCACGCGGCGCATCACCTGGCGGGCGGTGTCGGCGGGCGAGGCCGCGGTTGTCGTCGGCGCCCGCTCCGCGCTGTTCCTGCCCTTCCCCGATCTCGGACTCGTCATCGTCGACGAGGAGCACGAGACGGCGTTCAAGCAGGAGGAAGGGGTGGTCTACCACGCGCGCGACATGGCGGTGGTGCGCGCGCGCTTCGCCGGGGCGCCGGCGGTGCTGGTCTCGGCGACGCCGAGCCTCGAGACGCTCGCGAATGTCGAGGCCGGGCGCTACCACCGACTCACCCTGTCCGCCCGTCATGGCGGCGCGACCCTGCCCGTGGTCGCGACGATCGACCTGCGCGAGACGCCGCCCGAGCGCGGTCGCTTCCTCAACCCGACCCTGATCGCCGCCATCGAGGACACCCTGGCGCGCGGCGAGCAGGCCATGCTGTTCCTCAACCGGCGGGGCTACGCGCCGCTGACCCTCTGCCGGGCCTGCGGGCACCGGATGCAATGCCCGAACTGCACCGCCTGGCTGGTCGAGCACCGCATCCGCCGCCTGCTGCAATGCCACCATTGCGGCCATGCCGAGCCGATCCCGCCCACCTGCCCGTCCTGCGGCGCCGAGCACAGCCTCACCCCGGTCGGCCCTGGCGTCGAACGCATCACCGAGGAAGCCGCGCTGCTGTTTCCGGCCGCACGCCGGCTGGTGATGGCGAGCGACACCCTGCCCGGACCACACGCCGCCGCCGCCGCCGCCGCCGCGATCGCCGCCCGCGAGGTCGACCTCATCATCGGCACGCAGATCGTCGCCAAGGGGTGGCACTTCCCCCACCTCACGCTGGTCGGCGTGGTGGACGCCGATCTCGGGCTGGCCGGCGGCGACCTGCGCGCCGCCGAACGCACGGTCCAGCTCCTGCACCAGGTCGCCGGCCGCGCCGGCCGCGCCGAAGCGCCCGGCACGGTGCTGCTGCAAAGCTTCTCCCCCAATCACCCGGTGATGGCCGCCCTGGTCGACGGCGACCTCGACAATTTCATGGCCCGCGAGGCCGCCGACCGCCGGCCCGGCGGCTGGCCGCCCTATGGCCGGCTCGCGGCGCTGATCGTCAGCGCCGAGCTCGCCGACGCCGCCGACAACGCCGCGCGCGCCCTAGGCCGCGCGGCCCCACACGGTCCGGGCGTGGTGGTGCTCGGCCCGGCCCCGGCCCCGCTCGCCCTCCTCCGCGGCCGCCACCGCCGCCGCCTGCTGCTCAAAACCCGCCGCGACATCGCGGTCCAGCCGCTGCTCCGGGAATGGCTCGCATCCGTGCCGGTGCCGCGGGGAGTGCGGGTGGAGGTGGACGTGGATCCTGTGTCGTTTCTGTGAAAGGCCAGGGCTCTGCCCCTGGACCCCGCTAAGGGCAGTCGCCCTTAGAACCCGGATTGCGCTTCGCGCGAAGCGCAATTAGCACAAGCCCCCGGAGCTCGCCCGTGCTGCGTAAGGCGCCGTATCGGGTTCTAAGGGCGACTGCCCTTAGCGGGGTCCAGGGGCAGTGCCCCTGGCCTTCCTCGCATCACTTCCCGCACGCATGATCCTGCAAAGCCTCGGCGCTCCCGACATCGCCGGCCGGCAGATCGGCCTTTTCGGCGAGCAGCACGAAGCCCGGACCGTCCGGAAGGTTCGCGCCGGCAACGGCAAGGGTCCATTCGCCCATGCCGGAGGCGGCGTCCGGCATGCGGGCGAGCAGGCGGAACGGGTGGGTGTCGGCGAGGCGGCGTCCGGGCAGGCGCATGACCTGGTAGGTCTGGCCGGCGAGCGGCACCGGGAAGGCCGACCAGGACGTGCCGATATCGGCGAGATGGGCGCGGAGCGCGGCGGTCACGTCCGCGCGAAGACAGTCGATGTGGATGTGGAACTGGTCCTGGGTGCGGCCGTGCACGGAGTTGATCGCGAGGCCGATCTCGTCGCGCGCCAGTGGGCGACCGGCCAGCGCGCGGGTGAAACGCCGTGCGGACCAGGCGTCTGCCCAGAAATCCGGCGCATCCGGCGCCAGCAATTCCGGGCTCTCGATGCCGGAGAGCCGTGCTGTCGCGATCAGCAGGAATTGCGACCGCCCCACGATATCCTTGAGGATGACGTAGCCCTGCGGCTCGCCGCGCCAGAGATCGACCATCGCGCAGGGCGCGGGCAGCCCGTTCTGCTGCTGGTCCGGCACGCATTTGCCATGCGCGATCTTCCACAGCGCGTCTGGGTCGGCGGCGCGGGCGGTGCCGATGCCCAGCACCATGGCGAGCATGAGGAACAGTCTCAGCATGTGGGCCTCAGCAATGCGCGAGCGGCAGGAATTGTGTCGGATCGACCGGGCGTCCGTCCACCAGCACCTCGAAGAAAAGATGCGTGCCGTAGGTGATGCCGGTGCGGCCGATCCGGCCGAGCGGTTCGCCGGCGGCCACCACGCGGCGCCCTTCCGCCAGCGCCGGCACGAGCGCGCCGAGATGGGCGTAGAGGGTGACGAAGCCGCGATGCTGCAGCATCACCTGCAGGCCGCCAATGCCGCGGCGCTCGATCTTCAGCACCTGTCCGGCGGCCGCGGCGCGGGCGAGCGCGCCAGCCGGCGCGGGCAGGTCGATGCCGGGATGCAGACCGGCCGGCGTGTCGGCTCCCACCGAGTGCCGCCATCCGAAGGGCGAGGAGATGCAGGCCGGCAGCACCGGCGGCATCAGCGTGCCCGGGACGGGCTGCGCCCGCGCCGGCAGCGGCATGGTCGCCCCGAGAAGGATCGCGAGCAGCGCCCGCCTCATGCCGACACCTCCTCGGCGCGATGGCAGGCGGCCATCGACAGCCCGACGGGCCGCCATGCGGGCACCTCCGCCCGGCAGCGCGCGATCGCGAGCGGGCAGCGCGTGTGGAACACGCAGCCCGGCGGCGGATTGGCCGGGCTCGGGATTTCGCCTGTGAGCGGCACGCGCGGCTTCGCCCGCTGCCGCGCCGGCTCCGGCTCCGGCACCGCGGCGAGCAAGGCGGCGGTGTAGGGGTGGCGCGGCGCCGCGAACAGCGCGTCGCGCGGCGCCATCTCCGCGAGATGGCCGAGATACATCACCGCCACCCGGTCGCAGACGTGCCGCACCACCGCGAGATCGTGCGAGACGAAGAGCGAGGCCATGCCGTGCGCCGCCTGCAGCGCGACCAGCAGGTTCAGGATCTGCGCGCGCACCGAGACGTCGAGCGCCGAGACCGGCTCGTCGCAGACGAGCAGCGCCGGCCGCAGCGCGAGCGCACGCGCGATGACCACGCGCTGCCGCTGGCCGCCGGAGAATTGGTGCGGGTAGCGCGACGCATGCTCCGGCCGCAGCCCGACCTCGGTGAGCAGGGAAGCGACTCGATCCGCGAGCGCCCGCCCACGCGCGATGCCGCGCACCAGCAGCGGCTCGCCCACCGCCACGCCGATCGTCATGCGCGGGTTGAGCGACGTCACCGGATTCTGGAACACCATCTGCACGTCGGCCCGCACGCGCCGCAGCGTGCGCCGGTCCGCCCCGGCGACTTCGGTGCCGCGCACGCGCACGCTGCCGCGCGTCGGCCGCAGCAGGCCGACCACGGCGTTCGAGACCGTCGATTTCCCGCACCCGCTTTCGCCGACCAGCCCGAGCGTCTCGCCCGCCGCGATCGCAAGGGAGACGCCATCCACCGCGCGGATCGGATTGCCGCCATGGGCGGGGAAATGCACGGCGAGATCGTCGATTTCGAGCACCGCGCTCACCCGACGCGCTCCGCATGCCAGCAGGCGGAGCGATGCTCGTTCACCGGCCCGTCGGCGCCCCGATCTCCCACATCGCGCAACGGCGGCACCTCCGCCGCGCAGCGCGCATCGCCGAGCGGGCAGCGTCCATGGAAGCGACAGCCGGCGGGAAAGTCGCGCGGCGCCGGCACGCTGCCCTCGATCACCGCGAGGCGGGATTTCGGCGCGTCGGTCAGGCGCGGGATCGCTGCGAGCAGCAGCGCGGTGTACGGGTGGCGCGGCCGGGTGAAAACATCCTCGGTGCGGCCGATCTCCGCGATCCGTCCGGCATACATCACGGCGACGCGGTCGGCGATGTCGGCGACGACGCCCATGTCGTGGGTGATCAGCACGATCGCCGCGTCCCGCTCGGCGGCGAGCCGGCGAAGCAGGTCGAGGATCTGCGCCTGGATCGTCACGTCGAGCGCGGTGGTGGGCTCGTCGGCCACCAGTACGGCCGGATTGCCGATCAGCGCGGTCGCGATCATCACCCGCTGCGCCATGCCGCCGGAGAGCTCGAACGGGTACTGGTCGATGCGCCGTGCCGGATCGGAGATGCCGACATCGGTGAGCATCGCCCGCACCGCGTGGCGGCCGCCCCCGGCTTCCGCGACCTGCGCGCCGACGCGCGCCAGAGGATCGAGCGCCGCCTGCGGTTCCTGGAAGATCATCGAGATGCGCCGCCCGCGCAGCCGGCGCATCTGCCGCTCCGACAGATGCGCGATATCCTGGCCGGCGAGCAGCACGCGCCCCGCGGCCAGCCGCACCGCGCGCGGCAGCAGCCGCATCAGCGCCTGGGCGGTGAGCGACTTCCCGCAGCCGGATTCGCCCACCAGCGCCATCACCTCACCCGCCGCGACGGCGAAGCCGACGCCGTCCACCACCCGCACGCCATCGATCTCGAGCGTCAGATCCTCGACGGTCAACGCAGCGCCGGGCAGCACCGTCACGATCGCGGCGGCTCGTAGAGGCCGATGGAATTCCCGCCATCGACGGAGAGCACCGCACCGGTGACGAAGGACGCCGCCTCCGAGCAGAGGTAGAGCACCGCGGCCGCCGCGTCATCGGGGCCGCTCGTGCGTCCGAGCGGGATCTTCGCCCGCATCGTCTCGACGTAATCCGGCGGCAGCGCGCTCACCTCGCTGCCAGGCGCGAATCCGGGCTCGACGACATTGACGCGGATGCGATATCGCGCGAGCTCGAGCGCGAGACCTTTCGACAGACGCTCGAGCGCGGTCTTCGAGCTGCAATAGGGCACCGAGCCGACGCGCATCTGCCGCGCCGCGCCGGAGCCGATATTCACCACCGCGCCGGGCGCGCCTTTCGCGATCATCAGCCGCGCCATCGTGCGTGTGACGAGGAAGGGCGCGCGGAAATTCACCGCCATCATGCGGTCCCATTCCGCGGCGTCGAGATCGAGCAGCGGGCCGGTGCGCGGATAGAGCCCGGCATTGTTCACCACGAAATCCGGCGCGCCCCATTCCTGCGCCACCAGGAATGCGAGCTCCTCGATCGAACCTTCCTCGCGCAGGTCGGTGCCGTGCAGCAATCTTGCTCCGGTGCGTTCCGCCAGCGCGTCGAGCGCGTCGCGCCTGATGTCGGAGAGGCAGAGCGAGGCGCCGGCTTGCGCAAACGCCGTCGCGATCCAGCCGCCGAAAATGCCGGCCGCCCCGGTCACCACCACGCGCTTGCCACTGAAATCCGCCATCGTCGTCACCTCGTTCGCGCGCGCGGATCGACGCGGTCGCGCAGCCAATCGCCAAGCAGGTTCACGCACACCACCAGGCCGAACAGGCAGATGCCCGGGAACACCGTCAGCCACCAGGCGCGCGCGACGTATTCGCGTCCCTCGCTCATGATCGCGCCCCAACTCGGCGCCGGCGGCTGGATGCCGAGGCCGAGAAAGGACAGCCCGGCCTCGAACAATATCATCAGCCCGAACTCGCTCGTCGCCACCACCATCAGCGGGCCGGCGATGTTGGGCAGCACGTGGCGCACGAGAATCCGCGGGGCGGAGGAGCCCGCCATCTCCGCGGCGCGAATGTAGGGGAGCGTGGCGACCTGCAAGGTCTGCGCGTAGGCAACGCGCGTGTAGCGCGGCCAGCGCGTCAGCCCGAGCACCAGCACGAGCTTGACGAAGCCAGGGCCGAGCACCGCGACGGTCAGCACCGCGAGCAGGATCGCCGGGATCGACAGCACGATATCGACCACCCGCATGATCAGGATCGCGGTCCAGCCGCGAAACCAGCCGGCGGCGAGACCGAGCGCGGTTCCGCCGACCAGCGAGACGGAGACCGAGAGCGCGGCCACGATCAGCGAGGCGCGCGCACCATAGAGAATGCGCGAAAGCAGGTCGCGCCCGAGATCGTCGGTGCCGAGCGGAAACAGCCCGGCCGAGGCGGTGCCGCTCCACGGAGGCCGCAGGCGGAGCAGCAGCACCTGCCGCAAGGGATCATGCGGAGAGAGCACCGGCGCGAAGATCGCCGCCAGCACATAGAGGGCGAGCAGCGCGAGGATGACCACCGTGCCGGGCGTGATCCGCCCGTTCACGCGGCGAGCCGGATGCGCGGATCGATCACCGCATAGGCGAGGTCGGCGAGCAGGTTCATCACGATGAACACGATCGAGACGAACAGCACCACCGCCTGCACGACGAGAAAATCGCGCGCCGCGATCGACTGCACGGCGAGCTGACCGATGCCCGGCCAGGCGAACACCGTCTCGACGATCACCGCACCGGCCAGCAGATTGCCGATCTCGAGGGCCGCCACCGTCACCACCGGAATCGCCGCGTTGCGCAGCACGTGCCGCGCCACCACCGCACCGACCGACAGGCCGCGCGCGCGCGCGGCCGCGACGTAATCGCGCGCCAGCTCGTCGAGCACCGCGATCCGCGTCATCCGCGCGAAGCTCGCCATGGTCAGCGCGCCGAGCGCGACCGAGGGCATGATCAGCGAGGCAAATCCGTCCACCCCGGATGTCGGCAGCCAGCCGAGCACCACGCCGAACAGCAGGATGAGCAGGATGCCGGACCAGAAGGTCGGCAGGCTCTGCCCCGCCAGCACGATCGCCGCGAGCGCGCGTTCGAGCACCCCGCCGCGCCGCACCGCCATCGCGATGCCTGCCGGAATCCCGAGGCCGAGCGCCACCAGCATCGCGCCCGCCGAAAGCTCAAGCGTATAGGGAATGCGCGAAGCCAGGATGGTCGAGACCGGCATGCGCTGCACGAGCGATTGGCCGAGATCGCCATGCGCGAGATCGGCGAGATAGGCGCCGTACTGCACGAGCAGCGGGCGGTCGAAGCCGAGCTCGTGGCGCAGCTCGGCGATCTGCTCGGCGCTCGCTCCCTGCGGCACCAGCAGCAAGGTGGGGTCGCCGGCGAGGCGCATGACGAAGAACACCAACGTGAGCACGCCGAAGATCGTCACCGCCGCCTGCGCGAGCCGGCCGGCGAGATGGCGCAGCATCGCGCGCTCAGCCCTTCCAGCTCATATCCATCAGGAAGAACGCCTCGTTCGGCGTCGGCGTCCAGCGCAGCCCGGCGCGGGCGCCATAGATCGCGTAATCCTGGAACAGCCCGATGCCGGGCACGTCGTCATGCAGGATCTGGAAAGCGGTGTGGTAATCGGCGAGGCGTCTGCCGGGGTCGAGCGTGGAGCGCGCGGCATCCACCGCGGCGTCGAAGGCCGGATTGGAATATTTCGCCCAGATGCTGCCGCTGCGGAACAGCGGGAAGATGGTGCCGTCGGCATCCTGGCAGGCGCAGGACCAACGGCCCTGCGAGAGGCTGCCGGCTTCCTGCGGCGTGCCCTCCCGGTCGCGCAGGAAGCTCGGCTGGTCGAGCTGCACGATGTTCACCTTGAGCCCGACATCGCCGAGCATCTGCTGCACCGCCTCGGTGAGCCGGCGATCATAGGCGGGCGAGGTGATGAAGGTGAGCGTGGCCCCTTCCACGCCCGCCTGCTTGATCAGGGCGCGCGCCTTGACGGGATCGAACGGCCAGCCCTTGATGTCCGACACGTAGCCGAAGCTCGCCGGCGTGCCCATGATATCGACCGGCTTGCCATAGCCCTGCTGCAGCGCGATGACCAGGCTGTTGCGGTCGATCGCCATCGCCACCGCCTGGCGCACGCGCACATCCTTGGTGGGCCCCCAGAGCGCGTTGACGAACAGGTAGGCGATGCGCTCCGTCGGCGCCGCCAGCACCTGCAGCCCGCGCTCGGCTTTCAGCGCCTCGGCATCATCCGGGGTGAGCTGGCGCACGAGATCGACGCTGCCGGCGCGCAGATCGGCGACCCGCGTCGCCTCGTCCGGCACCACCCGGAACACCGCCCGCGCGAAGGGCGGCTTGCCGCGCCAATATCCGTCGACCGCCGTGAGTGTCGAGGAGACGCCGTGATTCCACGCCGTCAGCCGATACGGCCCGCTGCCCACCGGCGCCTGGTTGAACGCCGCATCGCCGACGCGCTGCACCATCGCCTTCGGCACGATCGACAGCTTGACGAGCTGCGCGAGCAGCACCGGATAGGGCGACTTGGTATGCACCGTCACCTGGTTCGGCCCGGTGATCTCGGCGCCGCTGATCTGGTCGAACTGGCTGAGCTGGGGGCTCTTGAAGCCCGGCGCGATGATGCGCTGGATGCTGAACACCACATCGTCCGGGGTCAGCTTGCTGCCGTCCTGGAAGCGGATGTCGGAGCGGATGTCGAACACCAGCGTGGTGTCGTTCGCGTAATGCCACCCGCTCGCCACCTGCGGCACGATCTTGCCGGAGATGTCGCGGGTGACGAGATTGTCGAAGATGTTGCGATAGACGGAATAGCTGTCGGTGTCCCACTGCACTTGCGGGTCCATCGTCGCGACATCGTTCGGCAGGTCGATGGTGAGCGTGTTCGGCGACGCGGCCTGCGCGCGCGCCGGGCCGGTCGCCACGAGGCAGGCGGCCAGGAATCCGGCCGCCGCAAAGGCGAGGAATGCGCGCATCGATCGGGATCCCGTTCTTGCTTTGCAGCGAATGTAACGGCGCCGGCCGCCCTGCGCAATTGCGCTTGCCGTGTTGCACAAAATGCCCCTAGCCTTGTGCCGCGCATGCTGAACTTCCTGCTCCGCCGCCTGGTGCTCGCCGTGCTGGTCTGTGCGACTGTGCTGGTGCTGGCCTTCACGCTCACGCGGATCGCCGGCGATCCCGCCATCGCGATCGCCGGCCCGCAGGCGAATGCCGACGATATCGCCGCGATCCGCAAGGCCTATGGCTTCGACCGGCCGGTCAACGAGCAATTCCTGAGCTGGGTCGAAGGCGCCGCGCAAGGCGATCTCGGAATCTCCTACCTCTATCACGCGCCAGTCTCGGGGCTGATCGCGACGCGACTGCCGGTGACGCTCACGCTCGGCCTGGTCGGGCTTGCGATCGCGCTGGTGGTCGCGATCCCGCTCGGAATTCTCTCGGCGATGCGCGAGGGCTCGGCGCTCGACCGCCTGCTCTCGCTCGTCTCGCTGATCGGGCAGGCGCTTCCGAGCTTCTGGTTCGCGCTGCTGCTGATCATCTGGTTCGGGCTCGACCTGCACTGGCTGCCGATCGCCGGAGTCGATGACTGGACCGGCTACATCCTGCCCGGCATCGTGCTCTCCTTCTCGGCGATCCCGGCGCTGATGCGGCTCACCCGCGGCGGCATGATCGACGCGCTGGCCTCCGATTACATCCGCACCGCGCGCGCGAAAGGCCTGTCGCGGGCGAAGATCGTGCTCAAGCACGCGCTGCGCAATGCGGCGATGCCGGTGGTCTCGGTCGCCGCGGTGCAGCTCGGCTTCATGCTCGGCGGCTCGATCGTGATCGAGACCATCTTCGCCCTGCACGGCGTCGGCTATCTTGCCTGGGAGTCGATCAGCAAGAACGACATCCCGGTGGTGCAGGCCGTGGTTCTGCTGCTGTCGGTGATCTATATCGGCCTCACCTTGTTCGCCGATCTGATGAACGCGGTGCTCGACCCCAGGCTGCGCGGGGCATGAGCGCGAGCGCGGCCGTGCTGGTCGCCCCGCGCCGCCGGCCGCGTCTTCGCCTGCGCCAGATCACGTTGGTGCTCGGCGCGATCATCGTCGCCGGCACCGCGCTGATCGGGCTGCTGGCGCCGCTGCTGATGCCGCACGACCCGTACGCGCAGGATCTCACGCGCCGGCTGGTGCCGCCGATCTGGATGGCCGGCGGCAGCCCGACCAACCTTCTCGGCACCGACCAACTCGGCCGCGACTATCTCTCACGCCTCATTCTCGGCGCCCGCATCTCGATGACGATCGGCGTGCTCACCGTGATCACGTCGGGGTTGATCGGCACCACGCTCGGCGTGATCGGCGGGTTCTTCGGCGGCTGGGTGGACGATGTGGTGATGTTCCTGATCACCTGCCGGCTCTCCATCCCGCTCATCCTCGTTCTGCTCGCGGTGGTGAGCCTGCGCGGCAGCTCGCTCGAGCTCGTGATCCTGACCCTCGGCCTGCTGCTCTGGGAACGCTTCTCGGTGGTTGCGCGCACCACCACGATGCAGGTGCGCAATCTCGACTACATCGCCGCCGCCTGGGCCTCCGGCGCGTCGCGCGCGCATATCCTGCTGCGCGAGGTGCTGCCGAACATCCTGCAGCATCTGGTCGTGGTCGCGACGCTCGAGATGGCGGCGGCGATCCTGCTCGAATCCGCCGCCTCCTTCCTCGGCCTCGGCGTGCCGCCGCCTCTGCCCTCCTGGGGGCTGATGATCGCCGAGGCGAAGGACTACATCTTCTTCTCGCCCTGGGTGATCATGATCCCGGGCCTCTCGCTCTTTGTGCTCGTGCTCGGCATCAACCTGCTCGGCGACGGGCTGCGCGACCGGCTGCGGACGGCGCATAGCCCGTGACACCGGTCCTCGACGTCGCCGATCTTCGTGTCGAGTTCGGGCCGATCGCGGCGGTGCGCGGCATCTCGCTCCGCATCGCGCGCGGCGAGACGCATTGCCTGGTGGGCGAATCCGGCTGCGGCAAATCGGTCTCCTCGCTCGCCATCATGGGGCTGCTCGCGCATCAGGCGCATCGCCGCGCCACCCATCTCCGCTTCCATGACACCGACCTGGCGCGGCTTCCCGAGCGCGAGATGGCCCGGCTGCGCGGCGACAAGATCGCGATGATCTTCCAGGAGCCGATGACCAGCCTCAACCCGGCCTACACGATCGGGTCGCAGATGACGGAGGTGATGCGCTGGCATCGCAAGGTCAGCCAGCGCGTGGCGACCGACCGCGCGGCGGATCTGCTCGCCCGTGTCGGCATCACCGCGCCCGGCATGCGGCTCGGCCAGCATCCGCACCAGCTCTCGGGCGGCCTCCGGCAGCGCGTGATGATCGCGATGAGCCTGATGTGCGAACCGGAATTGCTCATCGCCGACGAACCCACCACCGCGCTCGACGTGACCGTGCAGGCGCAAATTCTCCGCCTGCTCGCCGAGCTGCAGCGCGAGCTCGGCCTCGCGATCCTGCTGATCACGCATGATCTCGGCATCGTCGCCCGCGTCGCGCATCGCGTCTCGGTGATGTATGCGGGCGAGGTGGTGGAGAGCGCGCCGGTGGAGCAGCTTTTCGCGCATCCCTCGCATCCCTATACGCGTGGCCTGCTCGCCTGCGTGCCGATCCCCGGCAAGGTGCGGCGGGACGAGGCGCTCGGCAGCATCCCTGGCGTGGTGCCGCGCATCAGGCCGGGCTTCGTCGGCTGCGGCTTCCGCGATCGCTGCCCGCATGCCGAGCCGGTCTGCGCGGAGCCGGTGCCGCGCCGGGCGCGGAGCGACGCGCACGACTATCTCTGCATCCTGCCGCCCGAGCGCGCCGAGGCGGCGTGAGCGACACGGCGGCAGACCATGCGGCGATCGAGATCCGCGACGTCACCCGCGTGTTCGACCAGGGCGGCGGCATGATGGGCAAGTCGCGCCGCGTCGTCGCGGTGGACGGCGTGACGCTCGACGTGCCCATCGGCGGCGTGATGGGCATTGTGGGCGAATCCGGCTGCGGGAAATCGACGCTCGCGCGCATCATTCTCGGCCTGCTCGCGCCCACCTCCGGCTCGGTGCTGGTCGATGGCAAGCGGCTCGCGGATCTCTCCCGGCAGGAACGCGCGCGGCTGATCCAGCCGGTGTTCCAGGACCCGTACTCCTCGCTCAACCCGCGCCACCGCATCGGCGAGATCGTGGGCTTGCCGCTCGCGGCGCAAGGCATCCGCTCCGCGGAACGGCAGGAGCGGGTCGCCGAGATTCTGGCGCGCGTCGGCATCTCCCCCGAGATGGCGCAACGCTTCCCGTCGCAGCTCTCGGGCGGCCAGCGCCAACGCGTCGCGATCGCGCGCGCGCTCGTGCTGCGGCCGCGCATCGTGGTGTGCGACGAACCGACCTCCGCGCTCGACGTCTCGGTGCAGGCGCAGATCCTGAACCTGCTCGGCGAGCTGCGCCGCGAATTCCGCCTCACTTATGTGTTCATCAGCCATAACCTGGCCGTGGTCGAGCACATCGCGAGCGAGGTCGCGGTCATGTATCTCGGCCGCATCGCCGAGCATGCGCCGGTGGACGAGCTGTTCAGCACACCCTCGCACCCTTACACGCGCGCGCTGCTCGCCTCGGTGCTGACGCCGGAACCCGGGCTCGGCATTCCCGAGGTCGGGCTTGGCGAGAGCTATCCGGACCCCGCCAACATTCCGAAAGGCTGCCGTTTCCATCCGCGTTGCCCGATCGCGGTGGATCGCTGCCGCACGGAATCGCCTGACGGGCTCAGGCACGAAGGAAAGCTTGTGGAGTGCCTGCTGGCCGCCGATTGAAGATGACGGCGGGATCGCACGTGGTCATCGGCCTCGCCGCCTGGAGCGTCGCGGCGCCGCATCTCGGGCTGTCCACGCTCGCGCCCCTGCCGCTCGTTCTGTCGGCGGCCGGCGCGCTGCTGCCCGATATCGACCATCCCGGCTCCTGGGTCGGGCGGCGGCTCGACTTCGTCGCGCGGCCGTTGGCGCTGGCCGTCAGCCATCGCGGCGTGACGCACTCCCTGCTGGCCGTCCTGCTCTGCCTCGTCGCACTGCGCGGCTGGCCGCGCAGCGTCGTGGTGCCACTCGCCATCGGCTATCTCTCGCATCTTGCCGCCGATATGCTGACGCCGGCCGGGCTGCGCCTCGCCTGGCCGCTGCGCGCGCGGCAATCGCTGCCGCTCTGCCGCACCGGCAGCCTCGGCGAGTTTCTCATCGTGACAGCGCTGATCGGCCTGCTCGCGCTGCGCTTTGTCCGCTAGGATTCCGGCCCGGCGTCTCTTATCGTTTTGCAAGCCGCGGGAGCGATCCGATGATCACGAGACGCCACTTCGCCGCCATGGCCGTCGCGACTGGGACGGGAATCGGCACGGCGCGCGCGCAATCGACGAGACATGTGCTGCGTGTGGTGCCGCAGGCCGAGCCGCTGGTGTTCGACCCGCACCAGTCGCAGGCCAACGTCACCTCGGTGCATGCCGCCATGGTCTACGACACGCTGTTCAGCTGGGATGCGGACATGGTGCCGCGGCCACAAATGGTCGGCGCGTATTCGCGCTCCGATGACCGGCTGCTCTACACATTCACCCTGCGCGCAGGCCTCACCTTCCATGACGGCTCGGCGGTCACCACGCGCGACGTGATCCCGAGCCTGAAGCGCATGTTCATCCGTGACACCCAGAACCAGATCTTCGCCGGGCTGATCGCCTCGCTCGACCGGGTGGACGACCAGAGCTTCACCCTGCGGCTCAAGGCGCCGTTCAATTATGTCGAGTTCCTGCTCGGCGGCAGCAACGGCATCGCCGGATCGATCATGCGCGAGAAGGAGGCGCTGACCGATCCCTATACGCCGATCAAGGAGATCGTCGGCTCCGGCCCGTTCCGCTTCAACACGGCGGAATACCGGCCGGGTGCCAAGCTCGTCTACGACAAATTCGACAAATACCTGCCGCGCGCGGAGCCGGCGAGCGGGTTTGCCGGCGGCAAGGTGGTGAAGGTCGATCGGGTCGAATTGCAGGTGATGCCGGATTCCAGCACCGCCTATGCGGCGCTCCGCCGTGGCGAGGTCGATTTCCTGGACGCACCGACGCTCGACCTGCTGCCGACCGTCGTGCACGACCCGAACATCGTGGTCGGCGAGGTCTGGCCGATCGAAACCTATGCCGTGCTGCGCTTCAACTGCCTCTACCCGCCTTTCGACAACATCAAGGCGCGGCAGGCCGTCGCCCATGCGGTGCGCCAGACCGACTATATGAACGCGGCCTACGGCGACCCGCATTACTGGCGCGAATGCTACGCGTTCTGGGTGTG
Source organism: Acetobacteraceae bacterium (assembly GCA_965276665.1). GTDB lineage: Bacteria > Pseudomonadota > Alphaproteobacteria > Acetobacterales > Acetobacteraceae > CAWGJC01. Next base: position 3,402,030 of record OZ255620.1, on the reverse strand, counting down.
CGGCAGCCCGAACGGCACCGAGATCGGCTCCGACGCCTATCGCCATCCGGATCTCGACCTCGCCCGCAAGCTCGTCGCGGAATCCGGCTATGACGGCAAGCCCGTCGTCCTGATCGGCGGGTCGGACGTGCCGGCCTACCAGGCGATGACGATGGTCACCGCCGACCTCCTGCCGAAGATCGGCATCAAGGTCGATCTCCAGCTCTCGGATTGGGGCACGGTGTCGGCGCGGCGCGCGCGCAAGGATCCGCCGGACAAGGGTGGCTGGAATCTCTTCCACACCAGCGCCAACGGCGCGCAACTCGCGAGCCCGCTCACCAGCCCGTCCACCATCACCACCTGCGACGGCAAGAATTTCGTCGGCTGGCCCTGCGACCAGACGGAAGAAGATATGCGGATCGCCTATATGCGCGAGAGCGACCCGGTGAAGCAGCGCGCGCTGCTCGACAAGATGCACACGGAGTTGTGGAATTTCATGCCCTACGTGCCGCTCGGCCAGTTCAAGCAGCCCTTCGTCTGGCGCCGCAACGTGACCGGCGTGGTGAAGGCGAACACGCTGGTTTACTGGAACATCGAGAAGGCCTGAGCGATGCGGAACGACATTCGGGAGATCGCGCATGGCGACGCGTCCCTGCGCGTGCGGATCGCCGGGACCGGGCACGTGCTGGTGCTGCTGCCGGGGCTCGGTCGGGATGCCGGGGATCTCGACCCGTTCGCGCAATACCTCGTCGAGGCCGGGTTCCGTGTCGTTCAGCCAGATCCGCGCGGCAGCGGCGGCAGCACCGGCCCGCTGGACGGGCTCACCTTGCACGATCTCGCCGCCGATATCGCCGCGGTGATCGAGGCGGTGGCCAAACCCCCGGTCGTGGTGATCGGCCATGCTTTCGGGAACCGCATCGCCCGCATGCTCGCAACGGACCGGCCGGATCTCGTCTCCACGGTGGTACTGCTCGGATGCAGCGGGCTCGTGCAGCCTTCTCCCGACATCGCCGAGGCGATCCGGCTCGCACAGGCGGTGGACACGCCGCCCGATATCCGGGCAAAGGCGGTGCGCGCCGCCTGGTTCGGCCCCGGGCGCGACATCTCCGTCTGGATCGATGGATGGTCGCAGACGGTGATGAAATCCTACCTCGCCGCCGCCGCCGCGACGGACACCGCGTCCTGGTGGACCGCCGGGCAGGCGCGCGTGATCATCATCCAGGGTGCGGACGACGTAGCGGCACCCCCCGAGAACGGACGACGACTCAAGGCGGAGATCGGCGAACGCGCGACCTCCATCGAGATGCCGGGCGTCGGCCATTCGGTCGCGGTGGAAGCCCCGGAAGACGTGGCTCGCCTCGTCATCGCCGAACTCGCCTGATCGCTCGGCGCGGAGAAACATTGATGAGTATCGCCACCGACCTCGCCGGAAAATGCTGCCTGATCACCGGCTCCAGTCGCGGCATCGGCGCGGCGGCGGCACGTGGCCTGGCCGCCGCCGGATTGCGTGTCGCCGTGCATTACCGCAGCGGGCGATCGGAGGCCGAGCAGATCCGCGCCGACATCGCCGCCGGCGGCGGCGAGGCCGTGCTGCTGCAGGGCGACATCGCCGAACCGGACGTGGTGGAAGCGCTGATCCGGCAGACCGTGCAGGCATTCGGTAGGATCGATGTGCTGATCAACAATGCCGCCGACCTGCTGGAGCGCCGCCCGGTCGCCGACACGCCGGATGCGCTGTTCGACCGCCACATGGCGCTCAACATCCGCCCGGTCTTCGCCGCCTGCCGCGAGGCGGTGCGGCAGTTCCGGACGCAGAAGAGCGGCGGGTCGATCATCAATCTGAGTTCGATCGCGGCGCGCACCGGCGGGGGCGGCGGCTCCTCGCTCTATGCCGGCAGCAAGGCCTTCATCGCGACCTTCTCGCGCGCGCTCGCCAAGGAGGTGGCGGCTGACGGCATCCGTGTCAACTGCGTCTCGCCGGGCGTGCTCGCGACGCCAATGCAGGACCGCACCACGCCGCCCGACATGCTGGAAGCGGTGCGCCGGCAGATCCCGCAGCAGAGGATCGGCGCCGCCGATGAATGCGTCGGCGCCTTTCTCTATCTCTGCTCCGAGCAGCTGAGCGGCTACGTCACCGGCCAGGTGATGGAGGTCAATGGCGGCCTGCTCATGCCGTAGCCTGCACCACGCCGCCCATGCGAAGCAGGCCCTGCATGTAGCCGATGGCGTGCGCCCGGCCGCGATGGTTCCAGTCGGTGTCGCCATCCATATGCGGGACATGATCGTCGAGCAGGAAGCCGGTGAACCCGTTCCGCTTGAGCAGCATCATCGTCTCCGCCGGGTCGAAATTCCCCTCGCCGATGAAGCATTCCTGGAAGTCCGGCACGGTGCCCTGCACGTCGCGGAAATGCACGTAGAGGATGCGGCCTTTCGGCCCGAAGAACTCGATCATCTCGCGGACATTCGCCGCCCCACCCGGCATTTCCGAGCAGCAGCCGAGGCAGAGATCGAGGCCCCAGGCGGGGCTGTCGGGATTGAGCGCGTAGGCGCGCTTGAACCCGGCCGGGTCGCGGAAGATGCGGGCCACGCCGCCGAGCATCGGCACCGGCGGATCATCGGGGTGGATCGCCATCTGCACGCCCGCCTCCTCGGCGACCGGCAGCACCGCGCGGATGAAGTATTCGTAGTTCGACCACATATCTTCTTCGCTCACCAGCACCTCGCCGCGGTCGCGCAGCGGCATCGCCTCCTGCCGTCCGAGCGCGGTCGGGAGAAAGCGCCGCATCGCATCGACGGTGGCCGCGCGCTCGACTTCCGCCATGTCGAATTTCGTGCAGCCGGCGCCACCGCGGCCGGGGGCCATGCGGTCCGTGCGCCAGACCGAGTTCGGCATGAAATGGAAGCCCAGGATCGGGATGCCGGCGCGGCCCACGGCGCGCAGCGTGTGACGGTAATTCTCGATCTGCTCGTCGCGCCCCGGCAGGCCGAGCATCGCCTTGTCGTAGAAATGCACGGGCACGTTCTCGATCGCCTCGAGCACGAGACCGTGCGCGCGCGTGCGATCGGCGAGGTCGCGCAGATCGGCCTCCTCCCAGCGCGCATCGCCCGGCAATTTCGGCGCGTTGAGCTGGATGCCGCCCACGCCGATCTGGGCTGCGAAGCGCAGCTTCTCCTCGGTGAGCTCGTTGAACTGCCCGACCGCCACCCGGATGCCCTGCTTTGCCATATCATCTTCCTCCTCTTCAGCCCTTGACCGCGCCCGCGCTCATGCCTTGGACCATGAAACGCTGCGCCACGAAATAGAGAATGACCAGCGGCAGCGAGGCGACCACCGCGCCGGCCATCAACGGCCCCCAGGGCAGCACGTCGCTAGTGATCAGATAGTTGAGCGCCAGCGGCGCCGTGCGCTGATCGTCGGACGTGATGAGCACGAGCGCCAGCAGCAGCTCGTTCCAGGCACCGGTGAAGGTGAAGATCGCGACGGCCGCCAGCCCCGGCGCCGAGAGCGGCAGCACGATGCGGACCAGCGCGCCGAACCGCGTCAGCCCATCGATCCTCCCCTGCTCCTCGAGCTCGCGCGGCACGCCGCGGAAGAAGCTCTGCAGCAGCCAGGTGCCGAGCGGGAGCGAGAAGGTGAGATAGACGAGCACCAGCCCCTGCAGCGAATTGCCGAGATGCAGCTGCGCCATCAGGATCGAGAGCGGGATGAACAGCAGCGAAACCGGTGTCAAATAGGCGAACAGGATCAGCCGTCCGATCAAACCACGGAACCGCAGGCGGAAGCGCGTCATCGCATAGGCGGCGAGCGCCGAGAGCGAGACCGAAATCAACGTCACCGCCGCCGCCACCAGGAAGCTGTTCGCGATATTGGTGAGAAATCCCTTGTCCACCACCAGGATGCGGTAATTGGCGAAGGTGATGTTGTGCGGCCAGAGCGAGGGCAGGCGGAAGATGTCGCGCGGCGTCTTCAGCGACGTCGCCATCATCCAGTAGAGCGGGAACAGCACGACCAGTGTCGCGAGAAGCAGTGCCGCATAGGCCCCGGTGCGCCCGAGTGCCGCGCGGGCCGCGTAGCGCGTGCTCACGCCTCCTGCTCCCGGTTCGCGACGGCGGTGGCGAAAAAGACGAGGATCGCGAGCGCCGGCAACATGGCGACGGAGACCGAGGCCGCTTCGCCCAGGCGCTGCGTCTGCATGCCGAAATAGGCGAGCACCGGGAACACCATCGTCGCGTTGGACGGACCGCCTTGCGTCAGCAGCCAGACATTCTCGAAGGAGTTTGCGGTCCAGATCGAGGAGAGCAGCGTCGTCACCACAACCACCTGGCGAATGCCGGGGAATGTCACCGCGCGGAAACGCTGCCACGGCCCGGCGCCGTCCACGCGCGCCGCCTCGTAGAGCTCGACCGGAATCGTCTGCAGGGCCGCGAGGATGCTGATGAACCAGAACGGAAACCCGCGCCAGACCGTCGCCGCTATCACCGCCGGCATCGCGGTCGAGCGTTCGCCGAGCCAGTCGATCACGCCCTGGTGCAGGCCGGTCGCGGCGAGCAGCAGGTTGATGCCGCCCCCGATCGGCTGGTACAGCACGCGCCAGGTGAGGAAGGCGACGAAGGTCGGCAGCGCCCAAGGCAGCATCAGCATCGAACGGAACAGGCCACGCCCGCGCAGCCTGCCGTTCAGCAGCAGCGCGAGACCGAGCCCGATGCCGAGCTTCAGCGCATCGGTCGCGACGACCAGGATGATCGTGTTGCGCACCGCCGCGCCGAAATCCGGCGATTGCATGAGGAAGCGGAAATTCGCGAGCCCGATCCAGTGTCCCGGATTGCCGACGACCCGGTCGGTGAAGGAGATCCAGATCGCGTAGCAGAACGGATAAGCGACGAGCCCGAACAGCACCAGCAGCGCCGGCAGCACGAAGGCATAGGCCTCGAGGACCCGCAGGATCCTTCGTCTCATTTGTATTTGTCGTAGATCGCCTGGGTCTGTTTCTGCGCCTCGTCCATCGCGCGGTCGGCGTTCCAGCCGTCGATGACGACGCGCTGAATCATCTTCGGCACGACGAAATTGTTCCACGAATCGGCATAGGCCGCGTTGTAGACGTCCGGATAGCCGGGCGCCGTGCCGTGCCGCACGAGATCGAGCAGCCCGGCCAGGATGAGATCCTTGCCGTCGAAGACCGGGAATTTCGCCTGGTCGAGCGTGACCGGCCCGTAGATCGCCTGGGCGTAATAGGCGGTCATGAATTCGGGCTGCGCGAGATGTTCGAGCAGCGCCTTGGCCTCGTCCGGCGCCTTGCTCGATTTCGGAATGGCGCGGATCTGCGGCGAGATCGGCGAGATCACGCCTTTCGGGCCGCCCGGCAGCGAGGAATACCCGGTGCCCTGGAACAGATCGGGGTCGGTGCCGCGCGCCGCGATGCCGACCGATCCGGTATTGGCGATAAACGCCGCCTGGCCGGAAAGATAGGCGTTGTTGTCGCCGGCGCCGTCCCATGTCGTGTTGCCCGGCGGAAACAGCTTGCGGTCCCAGGCATCCTTGACCCAGGCGAGATAGGTGCGCGTCGCGTCCGACTTGATCGCCGCGTTCTTTCCCGCATCATCGGCGATGCGGCCGCCATAGGATTGTAGCACGCCGACCTGCGTGTCGCCGTCGCCCACGTCGGACAGCGCGAGTCCGAGGCCGTAGAGCGGCGGCTTGTTGATCGCGATCGCCTGCTGCGCCAGCGCTTCCCATGTCGTCGGCGCGGCGTTGAACCCCGCCTTGCTCAGGACATCGGTCCGGCGCAGCAGCAGATTGCCCGAGACGCCGAATGGCAGCCCGGTGCGGGCGCCGGCGACGGACCGCGTGTCGGTTGCCGCAGCGACCGCGGAAAACCATCCGCCCTGCGCCTGCCCGATGCTCGTATAGAGATCGTCGAGCGGGATGAACACGCCCTGCCTAGAGAGCAGCAGCAGCAGATCGCTGTCGAGATCGAGCGCGTCCGGCATGGTGTTCGATGCGATCGCGGCCGAGACCTTCTGCACCGTCTCGTTCTGGTTGATCATCACCACATCGGTCTGCACGCCATTGCTGGCGCCCCATTTGCGGACCGCGTCGACGAGCAGCTTGTTGGCCTTGTCGGAGAAGATGAGGCCGCCCCAGAAGGTCACCTTCGTGCCCTTGCGGATCGCCGGAGCCGCCAAAGCCGGCTGGGCCAGCGCGGCCGCGACGCCTCCGGCAGACACGCGCAGGACGCGCCGCCGCGACACGGAATAGTCGATCATGTTTCCCTCCCGCACCCGGCTTTTTCCCCCGCCGCAGGGGGCGCCGGCCTTCGCTCGAGCCGAATGTGGACGGCTCACTCTCGGCCAAGCGACGCCGGTTCGGCAAGCGCCTTTGCAGTCTCTGCGCAGTTGACAGGGTTAGGGCGGACGGCGATTTTAGCAGGAACACGAATTAAACCCGGCGGGGCGTCGCCGCACACGGGAACAGGCGAGGGGAGAGCGTCATGAGACCGAACCGGTTGGCAAGCCTGGTGGTGATCTGCGCCGTGTTGGGCGCCCTTGTCGTCGGCAGCGCAGCCGCCTCCGCGGCCGAGGTGAAGTGGTTCATCTCCGAGAACACGCCCGAGCAGACGGCCTGGATGCGCGGGCTCGCGGCGAAATACGAGGCGAGCCATCCGGGCACGCATATCGCCGTGCAGGTGATGTCCGGCGAGGCCTACAAGGCGAAGCTCACCACCGCCCTGCAATCGAGCGAGCGGCCCGACCTGTTCTACACCTGGGGCGGCGGCGTGATGTTCGCGCAAGCGCAGGCCGGCCTGCTGCAAGACATCTCGAAAGCCGCGAACGGCGCCTGGAATGAAAGTCTCAGCCCCGCCGCGGTTGAGCAGATGAGCTATCAGGGCAAGCAATACGGCGCGCCCGAGCATTTCGCGGTCACCGCACTCTGGTACAACAAGACCTTGCTCGCCAAAGCGGGCGTCGATCCGAAATCGCTCGCCACCTGGGACGGTTTTCTCGATGCGGTGAGGACGTTGAAGGCCGCCGGCATCACGCCGCTCGGCATGGGCGGTGGCGACAAATGGCCGGTCAGCATGATCTGGGACGAGCTCGCGCTGCGGATCGGCGGCAAGCAGGCCTTCCTCGCCGCGATGAACCGCACCGGCCCCGGCTTTGACGGACCCGACTTCCTCAAGGCGAGCCAGGAGTTGAAGCGCCTCACCGACCTCGACCCGTTCCAAAAAGGCTATCTTGGCGACACCGCGCCCCAGGCCGAAGGCGAATTCGGCGACGGCAAGGCCGCGATGATGGTGATGGGCAACTGGTTCTACAACGTGCAGAAGACGCAGAGCACGAACCAGCAGGGCGTCGCCGATACGGATCTCGGCTGGGCGCCCTTCCCGACCGTCGCCGGCGGCCGGGGCAATGCCGCGGATGTCGTCGGCGGCGTCAACGGCTATCTGGTGACCAAGAGCGCGCCGCCGGAGGCGATCGATTTCCTGAAATACTACACGAGCCCGGCGGTGCAGGGCGAGGCGGCGCAGCACGGTTTCTATATCCCCGTCGCCAAAGGCAGCGATGCGCAGGTGAAGAACCCATTCTACCGCGAGATGGCCGCATCGCTGCAATCGGCGCAATACGTGCAGAATTTCTACGACCAGATGCTCGGCCCGAACACCGGGCGCGTGGTCAATGACGCGACCACCGATCTCGTCAGCGGCCGCGCCAAGCCTGAAGATGTCGGCAAGCAGGTGCAGGAGGCCTGGGACATGGATCGGTGACACTCGCGCTGGCGGCGGAGCGCGCGGCCGGCTCCGGTCGGCTGGCGCGGCATCGGCGGAGCGGCGACGCGCTGGAAAGGCATGGTGTCGCCGCCCTCCTGCTGACGCCGGGCGTTCTGCTGTTCACGATCTTCGTCATGCTGCCGATGATCGAGGCGGCCTGGTACAGCCTCTATCGCTGGAACGGCTACGGCACGCCCACCGACTATATCGGGCTGCGGAACTACGCGATCCTGTTCGGCAATTCGGTGTTCTACTCGGCGATGTGGAACACCGCGATCGTGGTCGCGGTCTCCCTGCTCCTGCAATTGCCGCTCGCCCTCGGCCTCGCTCTGCTGATCGCCGGACGCTTCCGCCTCTCCTACCTGTTCCGCACCATCTTCTTTCTCCCCTACATTCTGGGCGAGGTGGTCGCCGGGCTGATCTGGCGCTTCGTGTTCGACGGCAATTTCGGCCTGGCGGCCGGCGTCGCGCGCTGGCTGCACACCGACCCGCCCTACATTCTCGCCGATCCCGGCCTGGCGCTGATGGCGATCATGATCGTGGTGATCTGGAAGTATTTCGGCTTCCACATGATGATCTACATCGCCGGCCTGCAGGACATTCCGCGCGAGTTGCGGGAGGCCGCCTCGATCGACGGCGCGACTCGCTGGCAGACGGGCATGCGCATCGTGCTCCCGCTGCTCGCGCCCTCGGTGAAGGTGTCGGTGTTCTTCTCCGTCGTCGGCGCGTTGCAGCTGTTCGACGTGATCATGCCGCTGACCGGCGGCGGTCCGTCCAACACCACGCACACGCTGGTCACCTTCCAGTATTATTTCGGCATCACCCGGATGAATATCGGCTTCGGCAGCGCCGTCGGCGTGGTGTTGTTCGTGCTCTGCATCGGCTTCACCCTCCTCTACCGCCGCTTCGTGCTGCGCGACGAGGCGGCGGCGTGAACCGCTCCTTCATCGCCGCCCGCTATGCCGTGCTGGTGATCGTCGCCGGCATCGTGCTGATCCCGCTGGTCGTCGTGGCGCTCGGCGGGTTCAAATCCACCGGCGAATTGCGCACCAACCCGTTCGGCCTGCCCTCGGTTTGGCGCTTCGACGCCTATACGGAGATTCTAGGCGGTGGGCGGTTCTGGCGATCGCTGCTCAATTCCGTGATCCTGTCGCTCGGCACGGTGATCCTCACCCTCGCGGTGGGCGCGCTCGCCGCCTTCGCCTTCGCCCGGCTGCGCTTCCGTGGCGAGCGGCTGGTCTTCGGATATTTCCTGCTTGGGCTGCTGTTTCCTGCCGCCACCGCCATCCTGCCACTCTTCGTACGTGTGCGGAACATGGGATTGCTCGACACGCAATGGGGCGTGATCCTGCCGCAATCGGCATTCGGGCTCGGCATGACGGTGCTTCTGCTGTGGAGCTTCTTCCGCCAGTTGCCGGAAGATCTCTGGGGGGCGGCGCGCATCGACGGGTGCGGCTATTTCGGCTATCTTTGGCACATCGTGCTGCCGCTCTCCCGGCCGATCCTCGCGACGGTCGCCGTGTTCACCCTTGTGCATAGCTGGAACAGCTATCTGCTGCCGCTGACTTTGCTGAATTCCCCGGGCGAATATCCCTGGACGCTCACGATCATGGATTACGCCGGCGAGTTCTCGACCGAGTGGAACAAGATCCTCGCCTTCATCACGCTCACGCTAATCCCGGCAATCGTGTTCTTCCTGGTCGCGCAGCGGCAGATCATCGCCGGGCTGACCAGCGGCGCGGTGAAAGGATAGCGATGAGAACGATCAAGGGTCCGGCGATCTTCCTCGCGCAATTCGCGGGCAATGCGCCGCCGTTCAACGATTTGCGCAGCATCGCCCGATGGGCCGCCGATCTCGGCTATCTCGGGGTGCAGATCCCGTCCTGGGACGGCAGGCTGTTCGATCTCGAACGCGCGGCGGAGAGCCGGGCCTATTGCGACGAGATCAAGGGCGTGCTCGCCGAGGCCGGTCTGCAACTGACCGAGCTCTCCACCCATCTGCAGGGCCAGCTCGTCGCCGTGCATCCGGCCTATGATCCGGCCTTTGACGGATTCGCCCCGCCCGCGCTGCACGGCGATCCGGCGGCGCGGCAGGCCTGGGCGGTGGACCAGATGGTGAAGGCCGCAGCGGCCTCGCGCAATCTCGGGCTGACGGCGCATGCCACATTCTCCGGCGCGCTCGCATGGCCGTATCTCTATCCGTGGCCGCAGCGGCCGCCGGGATTGATCGAGACCGCGTTCGACGAGCTGGCGCGGCGCTGGCGGCCGATCCTCGATGCGTTCGACGCGGCCGGCGTCGATCTCTGCTACGAGATCCATCCCGGCGAGGATCTGCATGACGGGGTGACATTCGAGATGTTTCTCGAACGCGTCGGCAACCATCCGCGATGCAACATCCTCTACGACCCGAGCCATTTCGTTCTGCAGCAACTCGATTATCTCGGCTATATCGACATCTATCACCAGCGCATCCGTGCCTTTCACGCCAAGGATGCGGAGTTCAACCCGAGCCCGCGGCAGGGCGTCTATGGCGGCTACCAGGCCTGGGCGGACCGCGCCGGGCGATTCCGCTCGCTCGGTGATGGGCAGGTCGATTTCCGCGGCGTGTTCTCGCGCCTGTCGCGCCACGGTTTTGACGGCTGGGCGGTGCTGGAATGGGAATGCTGCATCAAGTCGCCCGAGCAGGGCGCCCGCGAGGGCGCTCCGTTCCTGCGTGACCAAATCATCGAGGTCACCGGCAAGGCCTTCGACGATTTCGCCGCCGGCACGACGGACGAGGCGGCGAATCGCCGCATGCTGGGGCTCGGCTGATGGCGCGGCGCCTCCGTCTCGGCATGGTCGGCGGCGGTCGCGGGGCGTTCATCGGCGCGGTGCACCGCATCGCGGCCCGCCTCGATGATCGCTACGAGCTAATGGCGGGGGCGCTCTCCGCCGATCCGGACCGTGCGCGCGCCAGCGCCGCCGATCTGCATATCGAACCATCGCGCGCCTATGCGGATTTCACCGAGATGGCGCGTGCCGAAGCCGCGCGCGCCGACGGCATCGACATCGTCTCGATCGTCACGCCGAACCATGTGCACCAGCCGGCGGCCGAGGCGTTCCTCGCCGCCGGCATCCATGTGATCTGCGACAAGCCGCTCACCCGCACGCTCGACGAGGCGAACGCCCTCGCGCGCGCCGTCGCGGAGAGCGGCCGCGTGTTCGTGCTGACGCACAACTACACCGGCTATCCGATGGTCCGGCAGATGCGCGCGATGATCGCCGCCGGCGAGCTCGGGCCGATCCGCGTGGTGCAGGCCGAATATCCGCAGGACTGGCTGAGCACGCCGCTCGAGGCGACGGGTCAGAAACAGGCGGAATGGCGCACCGATCCCGCGCGCAGCGGCGCGGTCGGCTGTCTCGGCGATATTGGAACGCATGCCTTCAACCTCGCCGAATTCGTCACCGGATCGCGTGTCCTCGACGTCGCGGCCGAGCTCACGACCTTCGTTCCGGGGCGCCGCCTCGACGATCACGCGCAACTCCTGCTGCGGCTGGAGAACGGGGCGCGCGGCATGGTGTGGTCGAGCCAGGTCGCAATCGGCCACGAGAACGGCCTGCGGATGCGCGTCTATGGCGAAAAAGCCGGTCTCGAATGGGCGCAGGAAGCGCCGGACGCGCTCCGGTTCTCGCCGCTCGGCAAGCCGCCGCGCATCATCACGCGCGGCGGGCCGGCCGCCGGCCCGGACGCTGCGCATGCCACGCGCATCCCCGCAGGCCATCCGGAAGGTTATCTCGAGGGTTTCGCGCAGCTCTATGCGGACACCGCCGACCTCGTCGAGGCCGTCGCGGAAGGCCACGCGCCGCCGGAGCACTGCGCGCTGCTCCCCGGAATCGAGGAGGGGATGCGCGGGATGCGCTTCATCGCCGCGAGCCTCGCCTCGTCGCGGGCCAATTCGGGCTGGGTCCGCATTTAGAAAGCCAGCCGGGGCGCGGCAACCGTTAGTCGCGCGCCGCCCAGCTCAGTCCCCGCCGCATGATCGTCGCCATCTGCGGCACCTCGAACTCTTTGGCGACATGGCCGAGCGATGAATAGAACACCCGGCCAGCGCCATAGCGGCGTTTCCACACCACCGGCATGACCGTTCCTTCGATCCAGTCGAGATGCTCGCCGCCGAACCGCGTCGTGGCCAGCACCTCGTTCGAGGGATCGACGTGCATGTAGTATTGCTCGGACCGGTACGGGAAGTCGCCGACGCCCTGCATGACCGGATCATCCGGCCTGGTGATCTGCACCGTGTAGTCGATGATGTTGCCGGGATGCGCGACCCATTGGCCGCCGACCATGAACTGATATTTCGGCTCGGAGCGGAACGTGTCGCCCATCTGTCCGTGGAAGCCGCCAAGCCCGACGCCGGACTGGATCGCGTCCGAGAGGTTGTCCAGCTCCTCCCTCTCGATCGTCGACATGGTGATGACGGGCACGATCAGGCTGAACTCCTTGAGCTGCGGGTCGGCGAAGGCCTCGGTCGTATTCTCGATCACGACCGTGAACCCGTCCTCCTGCAGCATGCCGCCGATCAGCTTCGCGCAGGCTTCCGGCTCGTGCCCGGCCCAGCCGCTCCAGACGATCAATGCCTGCTTCATGTGTTGCCTCCTGGTCAGGTGAGTGCGCCGAGCTCGCCGCGCGCGGGAAGCGGCGCCGGGCGCTCGCAGGTGCTGTCGAGAGCGATGCCGCGTCTTGTCTCGCTCGACCGCAGGAACGCCTCCATGATCTCGAGCACATGGAAGGCGAGCGCGCCGCTGCAGCGATGCTTCCGTCCCTCGCTTATCGCGACCGCCATGTCGGCGAGTCCGATGATGCGGTAGTTGCCGTGCGCGAAGCCGTGGCTGAGCGGGATGTCCGTCCAGTCCGCGCGGCCGATCGCGAGAGAGACGGTCCCGCCGAAGCGGTTCGGGTCGGGCACGGCGAGAGACCCGGTCTCCCCAAAAAGCTCCATGTTGCCGTGCCGGTGCTTCCACACGTCGAAGCTCGTCGTGAGCGTCACCACCGCGCCGCTCGCGAATTGCAGAATGCCGGTGAGATGCGTCGGCGTCTCGACGCGCATGGTTTCGCCGGCCCGCTTCGCGCTCGAGATCGTCCGCTCCGTGAAGCCGGAAGCGGCGCGCGCGGTGACCTCCGCGACCGGCCCGAGCAGATTGACGAGCTCGGTGAGGTAATACGGGCCCATGTCGAAGAGCGGGCCGCCGCCGCGGAGATAATAGAAATCCGGGTCGGGATGCCAGTGCTCGTGGCCGTGATTCATCATGAAGGCGGTCCCTGACAGCACGCGGCCGATCGCGCCGTCATCGAGCAGCTTGCGTGCGGTCTGATGCGCGCCGCCGAGAAAAGTGTCGGGCGCCGCGCCGACACGGAGGCCGGCGCGGTCGGCCGCGGCGAGCAGGGTTGCCGCTTCGGCGGTGCTGGTCGCGAGCGGCTTCTCGCAATGCACGTGCTTGCCGGCGGCGATTGCCTGGAGACCGACCGGAACATGCGCCTGCGGGGTGGTAAGATTGAGCACCAGGCTGATCTCCGGATCCGCCAGCAAGGTCGCGACATCGGCGGCCTCGATGGCGAATTCCGCCGCGCGCGCTTCGGCGCGGCTCATATCCGCATCGGCGAGCAGCTTGATGCGGATGCCGGGAAACAGCGGCGCCGCGCGCAGATAGGCCGCGCTGATATTGCCGCAGCCGATCACTCCGACGATGACGGGTTCCATGCTCGCTCGCTTCCGCTCAGCCGATGGGGAGGGTCAAAGGCGCTTCGTAGATGCGCCGCAGCACGAGGGTCGCCGCCCCGCGGGCCCAGACCTCCTCGCGCCAGGGTTGAAGCACCACGCGCGTTGCCGCGCGGAGCGCCGGCGGGGCGTAGCGGTCGAGCGCCGCCAGCAGCGCATCGGCGAGCCGTCCGCCGGCGCCGAGTCCCTCGCCGGAGAGGATGACGAGCGGCGGATTCAGCATCGTCAGGACATTCGCGAGCATAAGGCCGAGCGCTTCGCCGGCGGCATGAAACAGCGCCGCCGATTCATTCTCGCGTGCCGCAAGCGCCGCGACGATCGCCCCCGCCGGCCGCGTGTCGGCGTCGCAGACGAGCCCCGCCGCGCGCGCCGCCGCGGCGATGCCCTCCTGCGATGCCATCTTGTTCAGCGTCGGCGCAGACCCGGACGCCATCCGGCAGTGTCCGAGATCGGCGCCCATGCTCTGCGCGCCGCGATAGAGCTTGCCGTCGACGAAGAGCGCCATGCTGATCGTGTCCCCGAGCGTCACGACGATGAAGCTCGCGAGGTTGCGCGCGTGGCCGTCCCAATGCTCGGCGAGCGCGATCAGATTGGCGTCGTTCTCGATCAGCACCGGCAGGTTGAGGCGGCGCTGCATGTCTGCGGCGAACGGCACCGGCCGACCGCCGAGCACCGGGCTCTCCCGCGAGATCCCGGCCACCCCGTCGATCTCGCCGGGCAGCCCGATGCCGGCCGCGCTGATGTCCGACATCGCGAGCCCGGCATCGGCGACGCATTGGCGCACGCCATCCTCCACCAGATCCGCCGACACCGCCGGCGGCTGGCGGCCCAAGCGCACCGGAATCGCGAGGTCGCGCAGCAGGTCGCCGCGGAAATCGGTGACCGCGATGCTGATCCGCTGCAGCGACAGCTTGACGCCGACCACGTGATAGGCGCTGCCGTTCAGCGCCAGCATCACCCGCGGCCGGCCACGGCTGGCGGCGTCGGCGGCGACATGCTGCACCGTGATGATGCCTTCCTCGATCAGCGCGCCGGTGATCGCCGAGATGGTGGCGCGGCTGAGCTCGGTATGCTCGACGATCTCCACGCGCGCGATCGGACCGTGCCGGCGGATCACGTCGATGACGTGGTACCGGTTGATCGCCCGCATCAGCTCGGGGTCGGCGGTCTTCATCATGGCGGGCGCATCGGCTTGGGCGCCCTCCTCCGAGCGCCCTCAACGTTAAGCCGGCTTCCGAATTAACTGCAACCCGCGGTGACAGCCGTTACGGCGAAAGAACTTCCAGGGCTCTTCCGTTGGTGCGCGGCCCGAATCCGCCGATCGCCACGATGATCCCGAGCATCGCCGCGCCGATCATCGCAAAGACGCCCGGCGCGCCGTAGGCGGCGAGCAGATCCGCCACCCAGTAGCCGACGAAGACCGAGCTCACCCGGCTCCAGGAGAAGGTGAGGCCGACCGCGCGCGCCCGGATGCGCGTCGGAAAGAGTTCGGCGGCATAAGGATGGAAGATCGCCGTCATCCAGTTGTTGCCGATCGCAATCAGCCCGCCGGTGAGCAGGATCAGCGGCACGCTGCGGGAGAGCGCGAACAGGATGCCGCTCGCGCCGATCAACAGCGGCGCCAGCACGAGCTGCCATTTCCGCTCCACCCGTTCGGCCAGGAAGAAGCCGAGCAGCGCGCCCACCGGCGTCAGCAGCACGATGATCAGCGTGTAATCCAGCGAGCGCACGATGGTGAAGCCTTGCCTCGCGAGCAGGATGGGGACGAAGGCGGTGAAGCCGAACACCGCGAGCGGCTGGCAGAACTGGAACAGCGAGATGACGAGGGTGCGCGGCCAGTAGAAGCGGCCGAACATCTCCGTCCAGCGTCCCTCCGCATGGGTCGGCTCGGGCGTCCCGGGCTCCGGCGGCGGCAGCGGCCTGCCGATCTCCGCGGCGACGCGCGCCTCGATTTCGGTCAGCGTGCGCGCCGCCTCCGCCGCGCGGCCATGCGCTTCGAGCCATCGCGGCGATTCCGGCAGCCCGCGCTGGATCACCCAGACCAGAATGCCGCTCGCCGCGCCGGCGAACACCACGTAGCGCCAGCCGGCGACGCCGAACGGCATGTGCGGCACCAGCAATGCCGCGAGCAGGGCGGCGACCGGCACCGAGGTCAGGATGAACACGTAAGCGAGCGTCATGTAGCGTCCGCGCGCGGCGCGCGGCGTCAGCTCCACCATGTAGCTGTCATTGTTGATGAGCTGCATGCCGACCGCGAGGCCGGCGATCAGCCGCGCGAGGTCGATCATCGCCGCGTCGCTCAACAGCGCGATCGCGAGCTGGGCTACGGAATAGAGCAGCATCGACCAGATGAAGATCGCGCGCCGGCCGAGCCGGTCCGAGACGAAGCCGAACACCGCGGTGCTCACGAACATGCCGAGAAAGAACGATGCGAGGAAGCTCGCGAAGCTGTGGAGGTCGAGCAGGCCCTTGTTGCTCTCGGTGAAGATGCCGGATTTGATCAGGCCCAGCGAGATGAAGCCCGGCATGAAGAGCTCGTAGAATTCGAACCATCCGCCGGCGGCGATGCGCGCGACGAGACCGGCCAGCGCGCGCGAGCGCGGCAGCCGGTCGATGCGGGCGAGGATGGTATGGCCGGAGAGCGGTTCGGCCCCTGCGACAGTATCCATGACGTTTCCCTCTTTTACGACGTTTCTTGCGTGCGTCAGCCGCGGAAGGCGGCGGCGCCTGTCGGATCGGCGGCATCGAACACCGTGTCGAACCAGTCCCGAGCGGCGTTCGTGCGGGAGGAATCCCAACCGCCGAACGCGGCATTGTCGGCGAACTTCGCGGCGAGCTCCGCATCGCTGAGCGGCTCGCGCGCGCCGCCGCGCATATGCGGCTGGCGCTCCTCCACCACACTGCCATCTGCGAGCGTCGCGCGCAGATGACCGGTGAAGTTCTTCGGGTATTCGTTTTCCGGATCGATGCGGTAGCGGATCTTGCCGGTCAGCGCGAGCACGGCGCGGTCGTGAATGCGGGCCTCGGTGAACTGGCCGAACCCGGCGCGGCGGTCGAAGAAACCGACCGCCATGCAGAACGGCGTGCTGAACTTGGCGGCATAGGGCGTCGGCGGCGCGTGCTTGACCGCGAGCTCTTCCCAGAGCCGGTGCACCGTGCCTTCGCCGACATCGCAGACGATATCGGTGATGGACTCCGCCGCGATGCCCCGTCCGGCCAGCCGGATCGCGCAGTCGATATAGGGCTGCGTCATCGTGCCGCAGGCATAGGGTTTGAAGGCGATGGTCTCCATCACCCAATCCGTGCCGAGGTCTTGCAGCACGGGTGAGAAATCGGGCGCGCGGGAGGGGGCGAAGGCTTTGAAGAAGCCGTGCGTGCCCTCGAACACCGTGCGCGGACCGTCGAACCCGGCGCGCGCCATCAGCGCGGCGCGGATACCGGATTGCGCCGCCCAGCCGGCATGCATCCGCTTGGTCGAGGTGCCTTCCGCCAGGTATTCGATGATGCCCGACGCCATGCTGCCGGCGATGCCGAGCGCGGAGGTGGTCGCCGCCGGGCCGAGCCCGAGCGCGGCGGCGACACCGCCCGCGGCGGCGATCGCGCCGATCACCGCCGTCGGATGAAAACCGGCGGCATGGATCGCCCGCGGCGTGACCAGGCTGAGCCGGCACATCAGCTCCGCGCCGATGACCGTGCCGCGCAGCAGCGCCGGGCCGCCCAGCGCCTCGCGCTCGCAGGCTGCCAGCATGGCGGGAATGATCACGGCGCCGGAATGCACGGGGCCACCTTCGAACGTATCGTCGTAATCCTCGCCATGCGCGGCGGTGCCGTTGATCAGCGCGGCGTCGAACGCGCCGAACCCGCCGGCGTGACCGAAGGCGGTGCAGGCGCCGCCCGGATCCGTCGCCGCCTTGGTTGCGAGCACGTAGCTCTCGGCGCGCCCGGCGATGCAGAGCCCGACGACATCGAGCAGCAGCCGGCGCGCCATCGCCACCGTCTCCTGGGGCAGTGTCGCGACGTCGATACCGCCGATCCAGGCGCCGAGCTGCTCGGCGATCGCGATCGGGCGCGTGGTCACGTTCATGAGCGTTTCCTCTTCTTCGTCATCGGTGGGGTCTCGGCGCCGACCGTGCGCGCATAGCCGCCCTCGACATGGCGGCGCATCGCCTGTGCCGCGGCATCGACGTCGCGCGAGGCGAGAGCGTCGAGAATGGCTCGGTGCTCGGCATGCGAGGCATCGGAGCTGCCGGCGAGCGAGAAGCCGCGGCGGCGCAGCAGGTGCATCCGGTTGATCAGCCCGCGATAGATGCCGAGCAGCGCGCCGTTCCCCGCCATCTCCACCAGCCGGTCGTGGAAGGCGATGTTGAGCGGAAAATAGGCGTTGACCTCGCCGCGGCGCGACGCCGCCTCGAGCGCCGCCAGCATCCGGCCGAGCTCACGCAGCTCGGCCTCGGTGATGCGCGGCGCGAGCAGCCGGGCCGCCATCTCGTCGAGCCCGGCGCGCACCGAGTAGAGTTCCGCCGCTTCCTCCGGCGAGATCTCGCGGATGAACACGCCGCGATTCTTCTCGAGCCGCACGAGCCCGGCCTCCTCCAGCGCGCGGAACGCCTCGCGCACCGGGCTGCGGCTCACCTGCAGATGCTCGGCGAGGTCGAGCTCGTTCAGCTTCGCGCCGGCCTCGATCTCGCCGATCTTGATGCGCCGCAGGATCTCCTCCTGCACCAGGCCGGAGAGCGTCGCCGAGCGCAGCAACTCGAACGGGTTGCGCGGATGCGTCAAGCGCAATGGTCCACAATGCTTCGCATGGCGCCTCCCCCGGATTGTCGGATTGCCGACAATATGTAGAATGTCAAGACCCCGCCTAAGGAGCAAGCCATGCCGCTCGACGATCGTGACACCGCCGCCGCCGAGGCGGCGCTTGCCGGCCAGGTCACGCGGCGTCTCGCCCGCTTCATCGTCGCCGATCGCGCCGAGGCGCTGCCGCTTCCGGTGCGCGAGCACGCGGTCCGCACCTTCGTGAACTGGCTCGGCTGCGCCGTCGGCGCGGCGCGGCACGAGGCGGTGGACGCGGCGATGCGCGCGCTCACCCCGTTCCAGGGCAAGGCGCAGGCAACCATTCTCGGGCGTGGCGCCCGCACCGACATCTTGCACGCCGCGCTGTTCAACGGCATCAGCTCGCATGTCTTCGATTTCGACGACACGCATCTCAAGACGGTGATCCATCCCGCCGGCCCGGTCGCCTCGGCGATTCTCGCACTCGCAGAATCACGGCCGGGCGGCAGGAAAGTGAGCGGGCGGGACTTCATCCACGCGCTTGCCCTCGGCGTCGAGGTGGAATGCCGCATCGGCAATGCCGTCTTTCCAGCGCATTACGATGTGGGCTGGCACATTACCGGCACGGCCGGCGTGTTCGGCGCCGCCACCGCCGCCGGCAAGCTGCTCGGGCTCGACGAGCAGCGCATGGTCTGGGCGCTCGGTCTCGCGGCGACGCAGCCGGTGGGCTTGCGCGAGATGTTCGGCACGATGACCAAAAGCTTCCATCCCGGCCGCGCGGCGCAGAACGGGCTGACCGCAGCGCTGCTCGCCGCTGCCGGCTACACCAGCTCCGAACAGGGGATCGAGGCGAAGCGCGGCTGGGCGAACGTCACCAGCACGGCGCGCGATTACGGCGAGATTCTCGACGGGCTCGGCGAACGGCACGAAAGCCTGCTCAACACCTACAAGCCCTTCGCCTGCGGCATCGTCATCCATCCGGCGATCGACGGCTGCATCCAGCTCCGCAACGCCCACGGGCTGAAGGCGGCCGACATCGCGACGATCGATCTCGCGGTGCATCCGCTGGTGCTCGAGCTCACCGGCAAGCGCACGCCGCGCACCGGGCTCGACGGCAAATTCAGCGTGTATCATTCGGCCGCGGTGGCGATCATCGCCGGCCGCGCCGGGGAGATCCAATACAGCGACGCGGCGGTGCATGATGCCGAGACCATCGGTCTGCGCGACAAGGTGACGGCGACGATCGACGAGAGGATGTCGCCCGATGCCTGCCGTATCGTGGTGACGCTGAACGACGGGCGGGTGCTCGAGCAATTCGTCGAGCATGCAATCGGCAGCGTGGCGCGGCCGATGGGCAATGCGGAGATCGCAGCGAAATTCGCCGATCTCGTGACCCCGGTAATCGGCGCCGAGCGTGGCGCCCAACTGCTCGCTGCCGCCTGGAACGTCGAAACGGTGGCGGACGTCGCGGAGATCGCGCAGGCGACGTAGCACGATGCGCTGGCGGCTGCTCACCGGGCAGACGCTGCATGTGAACGGCGGCGCCTATCTCCCGTGATCGTCAGTGCGCGTCGGCGATCGGGGCTTTCGGCGCTGCAACCTTGCGCATCAGCGGCACCAGCAGGATCGCGATCACAAAGGCCAGCACGATCACGCGGAACGCATCGGCGAAGGCCAAGGTGGAGGCCTCCCGATAGGCGAGCGTGAGCCAGCCGGAGAGCGGGATCATGATGATCTCGGCGATCAGATAGGCGGTCTGCACCCAGCTTATCTCGTCCTGGCCGCCGGTAATCCCCCGCCGATATCCTGCAGCGACGAGGCAACGATCTGGATGTCGAGCAGGGCGATGAACATGCTGACGCACATCACCACGAACGGCAGGATCGAGGGCGGCCTTCCCGCAGCGGCGGAGGTGCCGCTCATCGCGGGGCGTTTCGCGTGTCGACGCCGATCATGGTGGAGAGGCCGGGGCGCAGCATCGGCAGATCCTCGTTATCCCCGTCGAGCACCACCCGCACCGGCACGCGCCGCACGATCTTGATGAAATTGCCGGTCGCGTTCTCCGGCGGGATCACGCTGAACACCGCGCCGGTTCCCGGCATGAAGCTCGCGAGATGGCCGTGGAACACATGGCCGGGCAGCACATCGGCGACGATGTCGGCCACCTGACCGGGCATCATGCGGGAAAGCTGGTCTTCCTTGAAATTCGCATCCACCCAGAGGCCGGCCGCCGGCGTGACCGAAATCAGGTAGGCGCCGGATTTCACGTAGGTGCTGATCTGCGCGGCGCGGTTGCCGACGATGCCGTCGATCGGCGCGCGGATCTCCGTGTAGCCGAGGTCGAGGCGCGCGGTCTGCAGGTCGGCCCGCGCCTGCGCGACCGCCGCATCGGCCTCTTCTATGCCCGAATCGAGCACGTTGAGCTTCTGGCGCGCGGCGTCCAGCGCCGCGGCCGATTCCGCCACGGCGGATCGCGCCTCGCGGTCGAGAGAGGCGGAGCGCTCCGCCTCCTGGCGCGAGCCGGCGCTGGTCGCCGCGAGACTGGCATAGCGCTGCGCATCCTGCACGGTGAAGGCGGCATGCGCGGCGCGGGCGGCGAGATCGGCTTCCTGCTGGCGGATGGTCGCATTCTGCAGATCGCGCTGCGCCCGCAATCCGACGGCGGCTGCGGTTCTCGCCGCAAGCACCGCCTCGTCATGTGCGAGACCCGCCTGATAATCGCGCGGATCGATGCGGATCAGCAGATCGCCCGCATGCACCCGTGCATTGTCGGTGGTCTGGATGAAACGCCCGGTGGTCCACCAGCTGCGGCCATACCAGCCGGCGCCGGCAAGAATTGCGAGAGCCGCGCCGGCGAGTAGCAGATGCCTCGGGCGGAGGCGCGACCGGCCGCGGTCGGCGGCGATCGCGCCCGGCGCCACATCGCGCCGGGTGATCGCGTCAGACATGCTCGCCTCCAAGACGGCCGGCTTCGGGAAATGCGCCATGTCGCCGCCGCAGCTCATCATTGGCGGCGGGGCCGGCGGCGGTGCGGAAGGGGGGCGCGTCAGCGGCCGGAGCGTGGCGCGGTCCATCAGCACCGGATCGGCGACCGCGCCGCTCTCGCCGTCGACGATCATCACGCTAGCCCCTTCCGGCGCGAAATGCCGATTGCCCCAGCTCAGCAGCGCCCACAGCCCCTGGCGGAAATCCCGCCCCGCCTCGGTCAGCACATACTCGTCCCGTAGCGGCGGCGCTCGAGCAGCCCGGACTCCACGAGCGTGTGCAGGCGCTTGGCCAGCGTATTGGGCGCGATCTCGAGATTGCGCTGGAACTCCTCGAAGCGCGTCACGCCGATGAAGGCGTCGCGCAGGATGAGGATGCTCCACCACTCGCCCACGCGATCGAGGCCGCGGGCGATCGGGCATTGCAGGCCCTTGAAGCTCTCGATCGGCGGCGGGGTTTCCGCCGCTGTGGCGCATGCCGGGCGCTCTCGGTTACTACGATGATGCAAGTGACAAAGGAAAAAATATCTGCTGCCCCAAGCGGACGGCGACGGCGCAGCCCGGGCCACTTCCACCGCTCCGGCTTGCCCTCTCGCCCATCGCGCCGCAACAATCATCCGGGGCCTGGCCTGTGGCTTGGCGAAAACGAAGGAGAGAGCGCATGCGTGCTGCCGTCTGGCTCGCGATCGGCGTATTGAGCACCGCCCTCACCGCAGCGATCGCGCCCGCCCGGGCGCAATCCGAGCGCATGATGCGCGTCGCCCTCGAATTCGAACCGCAGCCGCTCGATCCCGCGACCGATGGCAGCTACACGAACCGCATCGTCACCTCGACGATGTGCGACAGCCTGATCGATCTCTCGCCCGATCTGCACTTCATCCCCGAGCTCGCGACGAGCTGGGACTGGGCGCCCGACCATCTTTCGCTGACGCTGCACCTGCGCGAGGGCGTCTCCTACCAGGACGGCACGCCGTTTGACGCCGCCTCCGTCGCCGCTAACCTCCAGCGTTACCTCACCGCCCCCTACTCGATCCGGAAGGCGGAAATGTCGGCGATCACCGGGGCCGACGTGATCGACCCGCACACGATCCGCGTGCGGCTGTCTCGTCCCTACGCGCCGCTGATCATGCTGCTCGCCAACCGGCCCGGCACGCCCTATTCGCCGAAAATCCTCGACCAGCCGACGCTCGCCATCGCGGCGCACCCGGTCTGCACCGGACCGTTCAGCTTCAAGGAGCGGGTCGCGCAGGACCACATCACGCTAACGCGCTGGCCGGGCTACTGGAACGCAGCGGCGATCAAGTTGCCGGGCATCATGTTCCGCACGGTGACGGATTCCACCGTTCGGCGAACCGATCTGCAGGCCGGCGCGCTCGACATCTCCGACCATATCGCGCCGACCGATGTGGCGGCGGTGAGCGGCGATGCCCGGCTGCGCATCGCCAAGATGCCCTCGCTCGGTTATGTGCCGATCGAGTTCAACGTCGCCAACGGCAAGCTCGCGGATACGCCGCTCGGCCATGACCCGCGCGTCCGCCGGGCCTTCTCGCTGGCGATCGATCGCGCCGCCCTCAACCAGGTGGCGTTCGACGGGCAATACATTCCGTCAAATCAGATGGAAGCGCCGGGCAGCGCGTATTTCGACACCGACCATCCGGTGCCGGCCCGCGACATTCCCGCCGCGCGCAAGCTGATGCAGGAAGCCGGCGTCGATCGCCTGCCCGTGACGCTCCGCATCGGTACCGATCCGCTCGACGCGCAGGTCGCGGAGATCATCCAGTCGATGGTCAAGGATGCCGGGTTCGACCTCAAGATCGTGGTGCAGGAGGCGGCAGGCCAGGTCTCGGACACGCAGGGCGGCAATTTTCAGGCCTCGATGCTGATTTGGTCGGGCCGCGCGGATCCGGACGGCAACACGCCGATCTGGCTCGGCTGCCACGGCTTCACCAATTGGGGAAAATACTGCAATCCGCAGCTCGACGCGCTGTTCCAGCAGGCGACCGGGCCGACCGATCCGGCCGCGCGCGCGGCGATCTACAAGAAGGCGACGGATCTCTGGCTCGCAGACCAGCCCGACCTCGTCATCTATCATTTCTCGATGCTCTGGGGGTTGAGTCGCAAGGTCGGCGGGTTCAACGGCCGCCCGGACGGGTTGTGGCGGCCGGAGGGCATGACGCTCACGCCCTGATCCCGGCCGCCGCTCTCAGTCGAAAAAGCCTTCGCTGCCTTCGGGAAGATAGGCGCGCGCCTTTTCGACGTTGAACGCGACGCCGAGGCCCGGCCGGTCCCACACCTCGATGAACCCATCCTTCACGATCGGGTCCGGCAGGCCTTCGAGGATGTCGCTCCACCATTCCGGCGCGGCCCAGGGCAGCTCGAAGGCGATGTAATTGTCGGGCAGCGCCGCGGAGACCTGCACCAGCGCGGCAAGCCCGATCAGTCCGTCGGCGATGCCGTGCGGCGCCATCATCACGCCATGCAGATCGGCGTATTCGGCTATCCATTTCAGCTCGGCGAGGCCGCCGACATCGCATGGATCGGGGCCGACGACATTGACCGCATGGTCTTCGATCAGCTGCTTGAAATTCTGCCGCAAATAAATCTGCTCGCCGGTATGGATCGGCGTGGTGGTGGACTGCGTCACCTCGCGATACACATCGGCATTCACGTACGGCACGTAGTCGCCGGTGATCATGTCCTCGAGCCACATCAGGTTGAATTTTTCCGTGGCCCTCGCGAGGCGCTTTGCATCGATCGCCGTCATGCCCGGGCCGCAATCGAGCGCGAGCCCGATCTCCTCGCCCAGCACGGATTTCATCGCGGCGATGCAGTCGACCATGTGGCGCAGCGCGCGCTCGGTCAGCAGGCCGCGGTCCATCGCGCCATGGAATGCGCCGGCGCGCACCTCGCCGTAATGCAGCTTGGGGAATTGCGACTTCATGCCGCTATGGAAGCCGATCCCCTGCTTGACGATGGTAAAGCCCTGTGGCGCTTCCTTCATCCTTTGTACCGACGCCGCGAAATCCTCCGGTTCCCAACGCGCCATCGGCTGACGGATCGCGCCGTTGTACACCCGCACCCGGTCGCGCACCTTGCCGCCGAGCAACTTGTGGACCGGCAGGCCGGCGGCCTTGCCGGCGATGTCCCACAGCGCGATCTCGACCGCGCTGACCGCCGCGCCATGGGGCTTGAACGCGCCGCGCTGGCGGATCTTCAGCATCACCCGCTCGACGAGCGTCGGGTCCTCGCCGATCAGCGCGTCGCGCAGATGCATCACATACGGCGCGATATAAGGTTTCGTGTGCTCGACCGGGCCAAGACCGTCGAGGCCGGAATCGGTCACCAGCCGCACGACGGGATTGCGGCCGAGCACCGCGCAGCGGACATCCGTGATTTTCATGCCTATCTCCCGATCAGGGCGCGTCGCCGAAGAACGAGCTGCCGGGTTTCAGATGCGCGCGCGCGACATCCTCATTCAGCGTGAGCCCATGACCCGGCCGGTCGTTCAGATGGATGAACCCCTGGGTGATCGGCGGCGCGCCGTCCACCAGATCGGCCCACCACGGCACATCATGGGCGTGGAATTCCATGACGAGAAAATTGTTCATCGCCGCGCAGACATGCGCCGCGGCGACGGTGCCGATCGGGCTCGCCACGTTGTGCGGCGCGATCGGTATGTAGTAGAGGTCGGCGTGATCGGCGACCTTCTTCGCCTCCATCAACCCGCCCATCTTCGGGATGTCCGGCGCGATGATCCGCGCGGCCTGCTTCTCGATCAACTCGCGATAGCCGTGCTTGCGATAGAGATTCTCGCCGGTGCAGATCGGCGTCCGCGTGCTGTGGGTGACGTGGCGCTGCGCCTCGATATTCTCGGGCGGCACCGGATCCTCGAGCCACAGAAGGTCGAACGGCTCGAGCGCCTGCGCGAGGCGGATCGCGTCGTTCACGCCGAATTTCCAATGCGCGTCCATCGCGACCATCACCTCGGGTCCGACCGCCTCCCGCACCTTGCGCACCACATCGACCATCCAGGCCATTTCCTGCGAGCCGACGGTGCGGTTGAACGGCTCGAACCACTGGCGGCGCGGATGCGGGTCGTCGGAGATGTCGATCGTGTAAGGGTTGCGCGTGTCGAGGTCGAACTTGATGGCGCTGAAGCCGGCGGCCACGACCTGCTGGGCGCGCTTGCCGTAATCGGTCGGATCGGGCGTGTCGCCCGCATGGCAATCGGCATAGATGCGGATGCTGTCGCGGAACCGGCCGCCGAAAAACGTGGAGATCGGCGTGTTGAGCGTGCGGCCGAGCAAATCCCAGAGCGCGATCTCGATGCCGCTGATCGCGGTGACCGTCGCGCCCGCTTGCGAACCCTCGCCGGAGAGGCAGCGGATCATGATCTCCACCAGCCGGCCGATATTCACCGGATCTTGGCCGATCAGCAGCGGTTTCGCCTGATGCACCAGCTCGGCGACGCCGGCGCCCCAATACGCCTCGCCGAGGCCGCTCATGCCGGAATCGGTGTCGATCCGCACCAGCACCCAGGGAAAATTGCCCGCGATGACGGCGGTGCGGATATCGGTGATCCTCAACGGAACGTCCTTCCTATTGCCGTGGCAGGGCAAGCTCGGTCCGCGCATCGAACAGATGCAGCTTGCCCTGATCGAATTCGAGCCAGACGGCCTCGTCCGGCGCAAGCTGCACATGCGGCGCCACGCTCACCACCACGGTCGCCTCGCCGAGCTGGATGAAGGCGAAGGTGATGTCGCCCGTCGGTTCCACCGTGTAGACCCGTCCGCGCACGGCGCCGGGGCTGTGCTCGCCAACCAGGTGGATCGCGCCATGCCGCGCGCCCAGCATGATGGCCGCCGAGCCGGCGGCGCTCGCGCGGCGTGCATTTTCCGGTGACAGCGGGACGATCCAGCCATCGGCGCCCTGCACCGCCGCCACGCCGCCCCGGCTGGTGAGCTCACCGGGAAGCAGGTTCATCGCGGGGCTACCGACGAAACCGGCGACGAAGATATTGACCGGCTCCTCGAAGACGCGCGCCGGCGTGTCGTATTGCTGCAGAATGCCGCCGCGCATCACAGCCATACGGTCCGCCATCGTCACCGCCTCGAGCTGGTCGTGGGTGACGTAGATCACCGTGGCGCCCTGCTCCTGATGGAACCGCTTCAGCTCGGAGCGCATCTGCACCCGCAGCTTGGCGTCCAGATTGGACAGCGGTTCGTCCATCAGGAAGGCGCTGGGCTCGCGCACCAGAGCGCGGCCGAGCGCGACACGCTGCTGCTGGCCGCCGGAGAGCTCGCGCGGCAGACGTTCGAGCAGATGCTCGATGTCGAGCGCGCGCGCCGCTTGGCGGACGCGGGTTTCCAGCTCGCGTGACCGCACCTTCCGCATCTTCAGCGGGAAGGCGAGGTTCTTGAACACCGTCTTGTTCGGGTAGAGCGCGTAATTCTGGAACACCATGGCGATGTCCCGGTCCTTCGGGTCGAGCTCGTTGACCAGCCGGTCGCCGATATAGATGTCGCCGCCGCTCTGCTCGATCAGCCCGGCGATCAGGTTCAGCGTCGTCGTCTTGCCGCAGCCCGACGGGCCGACCAGCGCCACGAACTCGCCATGCTCGATGGTGAGCGAGACGTTGTCCACCGCCATCGACTCGCCATAGCGTTTCACCACATCCTGCAGCCGCACGCGCGCCATGCTTCCCCCTTCAGGCCTTGACCGCGCCTTCGGTCAGCGCACGCACGAAATAGCGTTGCAGCACCAGGAACAGCACCACCACGGGCACGCTGGTGATGAAGGCCGCCGCCATCAGCCCGGGCCAGTTGGTGGCATATTCGGTGAAGAAGCGCTGCAGCCCAACCGGCAAGGTGAGCTTCGACTTGTCGTTGAGGAAGGTCAGCGCATAGACGTATTCGTTCCAGGCGAGGATGAAGGAATAGATCGCGGTGGCGATGATCCCCGGCGAAGACAGCGGCATCACCACCTGGATGAAGGCCTGGAACCGCGTCGCCCCGTCGATCCGCGCCGCCTGCTCGAGCTGCGGCGGAATGTTGTCGTAGAACCCTTTCAGCAGCCAGATCGAAAGCGGCAGCCCGAACGTTAGATAGGTCAGGATCAGCGACCATTCGGTATCCACCAGATGCAGCAGCCGCATCAGGATGAAGAGCGGCATCAGGAACACGACCGCGGGGAACATGTTCCGCAGCAGCACCGCGTAGAACAGCAGGTTCCGCCCCGGGAAGCGGAAGCGCGAGAAGGCGTACGCCGCCGGAACGGCGACGACCACGCCGAGGATGGTCGAGGCGACCGAGACCATCACGCTGTTGGCGAAGTAACGCAGGAATTCCTGCCCGACCGAGCCGGTAGGCGAGAGCAGCGTCTCGTATTGCCCGAAGGTGATGTGGCGCGGCCACCATTGCGGCGGGTATTGCAGCGCCGCGAATTGAGTCTTCAGCGACGTCAGCAGCATCCACACCATGGGCAGCAGCGCGAACAAGGTGAGCAGCGTCAGAAAGCCGACCTGCGCCACCGTCCAGAGATCGATTTTGCGCCTCATGGCGCGGCATCCGTCCGGCCGCGGGTGAGCGCTCGAACGTAGAAATATCCGAGCACCATCATCACCGCGAACAGGATGACGGAATACGCGGAGGCAAGACCGAAGCGAATGCGCTCAAAGGCGAGCTGATACACCGCGGTGATCCAGATATCGGAGGCGCCGGCCGGCCCGCCGCCGGTCATGATCCACGGAATGATGAAGCTGTTCAGATTGGCGACCAGCAGCAGCAGGATCGTCACCACGGTGACGCCCTTGAGATGCGGCAGGGTGACGTGCCAGAACCGGCTCCACGGTCCGGCGCCGTCGATCTGCGCCGCGCGGTGCAACCCGTCCGGCACCGTCTGCAGCCCGGCCAGCATCATGATCATCGCGAAGGAGAATTCCTTCCAGACATTCACCACGATCAGCGCCGGAAGCACCGTCGTCGTGTTGTCGATCAGGTTGAGCGGCTGGTCGGTCAGCCCGAGCGCGCGCGCCAGCGCGCCGATCACGCCGTAATCGCTGTGATAGAGCCAATCCCAGATATAAGAGGCGGCGACCGCGCTGATCACGTAGGGCACCAGCAGGATGCCGCGCAGCAAGCCCCGCCCGATAAACGCGCGATCGAGCGAGAGCGCGGCGCCGAGACCGATCGCGAAGGAGAGCGCGGTCGAGGCGAGCGTCCAGATCACCGTGTTGATCGTGGTGTCGCGGAAGGAGTCGCTGCCGATGATGAGCGCATAATTGTCGACGCCAACGAACACCTTGTCGGCCATCGCGAGGCTCGGGGGCGTGTTGAAGAAGGAAAGATAGACCGTGTAATAGACCGGGTAGCCGATCACCAGCAGCATGACGCCGAGCGCCGGCGCGACGTACACGTAATCGTAGCGATGGCGCCAGATGCGCCGGAGCAGCCCGGTTCGCGTGGCCGGCCGTCTCGGCAGCGCGATCGCGTCGGCCGCGCCGTCCATGCCTCAGAGGCCGGAGAGCAGCGTTTTGATCCGCTTCGCCGCGTCGTCGGTGGCGGCGGCGACGGTCATCTTCCGCGTCAGCGCGTTCTGCATCATGTCCGGCACGATCACGTTCATGATCTCGCCGGATTCCGGGATGACCGGAAACGGAATCCCGCTTGGCAGCATCGAGGTCGTCACGTTCAGGAACTTGATCTGCTCGAGCCGCTGCTTCATCCAGATGGTGCGGAAGCCGCGCTGGTTGCCCGGGTTCGAGCTGTTCCAGGCGAGCTTGATCGACCATTCGGGCCCGGTCATGAACGCGATCAGCGCGCGGGCGGCGTCGCGATCCTGCTTGCCGTCGACGACATCCGGCTTGAACATGTGCACATTCGAGCCGCCGAACACCACCGCCCGCCGCGCCGGGCCATTCGGCACCAGGCCATACCGCATGTTGGCGACGACTTCATCCGCCACCTTCTTGTCATCCCCGGTCGCCTTGGCGGCGCGGTCGAGCATGGTGGCGTATTCGCTCGGATGGCTGATCATCATCGCGAGCTGGCCGGCGATGAACGGGTCCTGATTCTCGGTCTGCGTGTTGGTGAGCGCGGAGACCGGCACCGAATGGTCGCGCACATACATGTCGTAGGCGGCCTGCAGCGCCGCCTTCGAGCCCGCATTATTGATCGTGACCGTCTTGTAGGTGGGATGCGCGGCCGCCTCGTCGAGCGCCCCGCCGCCGTAGGCCCAGAGCTGCGGCATGAAGCGGAACGGCGTGTTGCCCGCATTGCTGCGCGCCACCAGGCCGTAGCCGTTCTTGCCTGTCCTGTCCTTGATCCGCTTCGAATACTGCACGAGATCGTCCCAGGTCGCCGGCGGCGATTCCGGGTCGAGCCCGGCCGATTTGAACAGCGCCGCGTTCCAGATCAGCGCCATCGTCTCGTTGTTGGTGGGAACGCCGTAGGTCTTGCCTTGCCAGCTCACCGAGGCGATCGCCTCGGGCCAGAACTCGCTCGACGGATAGCCGACATCCTCCGGCGCCAGCTGGCTGAGCTGACCTTTGGCGGCGAACTCCACACCCCAGAGGATCGGGCATTTCGCAACCAGTGGTGCCGCATTGCCGAGAGCGGCGGTGCGCAGCTTGTTCAGCATCTGGTTGTAGTCGAGATTTTGCACGTCGACCTTGATGTTAGGATAGGTCTTGGCGAAGGCCTGCCAGAACTCCGCATCCACGCGCTTCTCGATGTCCGACGAGGCCTGGTTCGGACCGACATACCAGTAGGCGACACGGCCGGCATGGCTGAGCGGCACCAATTTTGCGCATTCCGCGGCCGTATCGACGCTGATCGTGCCGGCGATGCTCGCGATGTAGCCGGGCGTCCAGTTCGAGGTGTCGATCGCGGTGGAGGCCGCCGCACGCGCCAGCCGCGGCAACGCTACCGCTGCGGCGCCCGCGGCGAGCAGATGCCGGCGGAGCAGCAGAAAGCCCGGATGCTTGTTCATTGCGATCGTTCTCCCAAGCCCCGCCGTTTCCCGGGCGAGGTCGTTTACGGGCGCCGCGCCGCCAGCCACGCCTCGTATTCCGGCCGCGCGTCATCGTGCAGCGGGTAGTAGCGGCGGAGATCGCCACCGGCCATCAACCGCTCCTTGGAGAAATCTTCCCATTCGTGATGCTTGTGAGCGCCCTCGATCACCGCCTGCGCCAGCTTAACCGGCACCACCACCGCGCCGTCATCATCGGCCACGATAATGTCGCCCGGCATCACCAGCACGCCGCCGCAGGCGATCGGGCCGTTCACCGCGAACGGCATCAGATCGGTCTGGGTGTGGAAATTCGGCGTGACGCCGCGAATCCAGTAGCCGAGATCGATGGTCTTCGCATTCTTGAAATCGCGCAGGCAGCCGTCGATCACCACGCCCGCGCCGCCGCGCCCCTTGAAATAGGTCAGCATCATTTCGCCGAAAATGCCGCTCCGCATGTCGCCGCGCGCATCCACCACGACGATGTCGCCGGGTTGCGTGTGATAGAGCACATGCCGGTGCAGCTGCATCTCCGGCTGCGCATACTCGTCCTCGCCGTAGAGATCCTCGCGCTTCGGCATGAACTGCAAGGTGAGCGCCGGCCCCGCGATGGTCTTGCCGGGCGTGAAGGCGAGCGGCCCGGCCATATGCGCGTTGCGCACGCCGAGCCGGCTCAGCGTGCTCGTGGCGGTCGCCGCGCCGACCGCACGCAACGCCTCCACCAGATCCTTGGACGGACGTTCGATATCGTGTGTCTGGATCATCGTTCGCTTTCACTCGCGGGGAATGCGGTCGAAGCCGACGCGGCACTGGTTCCACCATTCCGTCGGCTCGAACAACGTGCCGGGCGTGCGAAGATGCGCCTCGACGACCTCGAGATTGAGATCGACGCCGAGACCGGGCGCATCCGGCACGGTGACGTAGCCCTCGCTCAGGTAATCGGGCGCGAGGCCGGTGACGAGATCGGGCCACCAGGGAATGTCGAGCCCGTGATGCTCCACCGCCACCAGGCTCGAGATCGCCGCGCCGCAATGTACGTTCGCCATGAAGCCGATCGGCGAGGAGCAGCAATGCAGCGCCGTCGGCAGGCCGTGGCGTTCGCCGAAATCGGCGATCGCCTTGGTCTCCGTCATGCCGCCGGAGGTCAGCAGATCGGGGTGCAGCACGTCGAAGGCGCGGGTCTCTATCGGCTCGCGGAACGCATCCCAGAGATAGAGATCCTCGCCGGCGGCGACCGGCACCTGCAGCGCGTCGGCCACCTTTCTGTGCCCGGCGATGTCGTGCCAGGGGAGCGGATCCTCGATCCAGGCGAGATCGTATTTCTCCAAAGCGCGGCCGAGGCGGATCGCCTCGTCGGCCGTCATGTAGCCTTCACCGAAATGATCGATGCAGAGCGAGATGTCGGCGCCGGCCGTCTCGCGCACGGCGCCCACGATCTCGGCGGCGGCGGCGATCCCCTTCTCGCTCAGCTTGGCGCCGCGGCCGGCGGAGGGCGCGCGCCACGCCTTCGCCAGCCCATATTCATAGCGGTCCTTCTGCCCGATGGCGCCGCCCGGCATCGTCTCGAACAGGCTGGCACGGACGTCGAACTTGATGAAGCTCAGCCCCATCTGCTTGCGGGCCAGCACCGCCTCCGCATAACCCGCCGGCGTCGCCTCGCGCGGCGCCGGCGTGTCGCCGTAGAGCCTCACGCGATCGCGGTATTTGCCGCCAAGCAGCTGGTAGCAGGGAACGCCGTAGACCTTGCCGATCAGATCCCAGAGCGCGATCTCGATCCCCGACACGCCGCCGCCCTCGCGGCCCCAGCTGCCGTAACGGCGGATCGCCTTGAAGATCATGTCGACGTTGCACGGATTCTGCCCGAGCAGCATGTGCTTGAACTGCAGCGCGTTGCCGGGATGGCCGCCATCCCGCACCTCGCCCAGACCATAGACGCCCTGATTCGTGTCGATGCGCAGAATTGGATAGTAGCAATGGCCGGTGACGGTCGCGACCCGCATGTCGGTGATACGGAGCGCGCTCGGCTGCGAATGCCGGCTGACGGCATTCTCGACCTGCGCGGCGGCATGCTTCGCCTGATCCTGAACAGGGACGTCCAATGGGCGGCTCCTTCCTCTGTCGCGCTCTCACCGGAGCATGTTGGGAGGAAGCCTAGACCGGCTCATCCCGGCACGGCAACGCGCCCGTTGGAATTTTTGCTTCCGGGCGCGCGCGGACGTCCACCGGCCGGGCGGGGCAGGAAGCAACTCCCTACGGCGTGCCGCTCACCAGCGCCGATCCTGGATGAGCTCTTCGGCGGATTCCACCAGCCGCCGCGCATGGCGGGCGGACTCGGTCTGCTGACGCGACGCCCCGTCCTCCTGCACGGCCGCGCTGTCCTCCGGCTCGTAGCCGATGGCGTTGCGCGTGGCCTCGAGATCCCAGCGCATGCCGTCGATGCGCGACATCAGGTTCAGCACGGCGAAGCGCAGGCTCGGCGGGGCGCGGACGGCTTTCTCGAATCCCTGGCAGAGATCGCGGTCGGAGAGCCACATGCGCTGCCCCCACGCCCCCCAGCCCATATGCGCGCCGGGCCGGTTCTCCCCGCGCTGGCAATAGCCGATGCGAAAGCAGATGACGGAGAGACTCCAGCGCTCGCTGTACGACCGCCCGAGCCGCTCGCCGACCAGCTTCGAGATGCCGTACGGATTGACCGGATAGGGCTCGATGTCGGTGGTCAGCGGCCATTCCTCGAAGCGATGACCGGCGACCACCCAGTTGGAGCTGGCAAAGATCACCCGCTTGGCGCCGCCACGCGCCGCCGCCTCGTACACGTTCATCGTGAGGTCGATATTCAGACGCTGCGCGGAGGCCCAGCTGGTGCGCGGACTCGGATTGCCCGCCAGATGGATCACCGCATCGGCCCCTTGCAGCGTCGAGGTCCAGGCCTCGTCCCACTTGGCCAGGTCGGCGGCCTGCACGCCGGGCGCTGCCGCCACATCGAGCCCGACGACATCCCAGCCAAGCGTTGCGAAATGGTCCCTGAGCTTGCCGCCGATATTGCCCGACGCGCCGGTGACGACGATTTTCGTCATGCCGCTTTCTCTCCCCGTGATGTGGATGCCGTGTGCCGCCGGGCTCATCGCCCCCAGCCGGTCTGCAGCCGGGCCAGCAGCATGTCCTGCGCATGGCGGACATGGGCGGCGCCGAGATCGGCGGCGGCGGAAGCGTCGCGGCGACGGAATGCCGTCAGCATGGCGTGATGCTGATGTTTTGCCCGTCCCAGATAACCCGTTGCGACACCGATGCGATCGAGCAGCGTGCGGCTCAGATCGATGTAGCGGGCGATCAGATCGCCTATCAGAAGATTTTCTCCGCGACCATTGACGACGCCGTGGAATTCCTTGTTGGCGATGGACACCGCCGGCAGGTCGGAGGCCGCCACCGCCGCATCGTGCTGCGCCTGCACAGTCTGCAGTCCACGCAGCTCCCGCAGCGTCGCGTCCTCGGCGAAGCGCCGCGCGGTGTAGGATTCAAGCGCGGCGAGCGTCTCGAAGATATGGGTGAGACGGCGGCGGTCAAGCCCGTGCACGCGGGCACCACGATTGGGAAGGATCTCCAGCAGACCCTCCCCCTCCAGCAATTGGAGCGCTTCGCGCACCGGTTGCACGCTGACCCCCAGGCTGTCCGCGACGGCCTGCAACCGGAGCCAACTGCCCGGTGGCGTTTCGCCATCCAGGATGCGCTGACGGAGTTCGGCCGCAACCCGGCGGTAACCGGTCGGACCGTCCGCCCGCGGGACCCGTGTCCGCGGTAGGCGTTGCTGTCCAAGCATCGCATGGCCTGCTGAGCGCGGGCAAGCTTGCCTGATCCGCTACGCAATGGGAAGCGTCGTGCCTCGGCAGCGTGTATGTCGCGCCGGGCTCAGGCGAGATCGTGCCTGACTTGGCGGCCTGCGCCTCATCGCCGCGCTATTTCTTCATCGCCAATGATGCGACCGGCATCACCAATCAGCTGCCGACGATGGTGCAGCTGATGGTGCGCATGACAAGTCACCTCACCCAGTAGAGAACCGCGCTATGGCCGTTCGGCGATGTCGGCCCGCTCGAAGGCGTCGGCGGCTTCAGGGCCTTTTGGCGCGCTCTGCCGCGGCAGATGGCCGAGATAGCGGCGGATCATCCGGCCGCAGAACTCGGCGAATTCCGCCGGCTCGCGCGGCGGCGCGGCGTAATGCGGCCACACGCCCTTGTCCTCCGGCGTGAAGCAGAAGGTGATTGTGACGGCGAAATCCTCGAGCGCCGCCATCTGGCGGTCGAACCACGCCTCGGCGTCCGGGCGGTAGAAATCCGCCCAGCTCAGCCCGGTACGCAGATAGGTGACGCCGAGCTCCTTCATCTGGCGCACCGCGTCGTCAAGCCGATGGTCCTGGAAATGGAACCATTGGCAGAGCCCGATCTCAGGGGTGAATTCATGGAAGATCTTCGCCGCGCGCTTCTTCTGCCCGTGTTCGTCGAGCAGGCCCATGTGGAAATGCCGATAGTAGGATGAGCCTTCCGCTTCCTTGTGCCGCGTGGTGGCGGGCCAGGCGGCAGGCAGGTCGTAGAGGCTGTACCAATGGATGCGCGGCGACCGGCCATGCAGCAGCTCTGCGGTGCGCCGCAGCCCCCACTCCTGCACCTCCTCGGCGCCGAAGGTGGAGATGCCGACTTCCGACACCCAGACCGGCAGATGCGTCGCGTCGGAGATCGACCGGATCTGGTCCGGCCAGTCGTCGAGCTTCCAGTGGTTCCAGTCCAGCGGGAAGCCGTGCACGGCCACCGCGTCCATCTCCGCCAGCGTGCCCTGGCGGGCGAGCAGGCGGACGAAATTCGGATCGATCGGCGACATGCCGCCGAGCACGCGCGGCAGACCGGGCGCTTCGGCGGCGATCGCCTCTCCGGCGAGCCGGGCCATGCGGGCGAAGATCCGCCATTCGGGATCCGCCTCGAGATCCCAATGCGATTTGTTGTTGGGCTCGTTCCAGATCATTGCTGCTTCGATCATGACGATCGGTCCCCGCGCGCCGGATAGACCGGCCCATAATCGCCGCTCGTGCGCGCTACGTGGCGGCAGAGATAGGTCTCCTCCTCCGGCCGGTCGATGATGTCGAACCCGGCGCTCCGCAGCATCGCCTCGGTGCAGGCGCGGTTGGGCGCCCACCAATTCGTCGGGTCATGCGAATAGCTGTGCTCGATGAAGTGCATTTTTGGATAACCCGGATCGTCGAAAGTCGCATTCTCCGCGAACGGGTAGTCATGCGCCAGCTTCGCGATATGCGTGCTGCCGCGCTGCAGCGACTGGAAGATAAGCAGATCGCGCGTGACGTGCTCATGCACCAGGTCGAGCGCCAGCAAGGGATGACGAAGATGATAGAACACGCCGATGAAGAACACGATGTCGAAGCGTTCCCGCAGCGCGCCGATATCGTACACCGACATGCGGCGGAACTCGATGTCGAGCCCTTCGACCTCCGCGGCGAAGCGAGCCTGGGCCAGGTAATCCTCGTCGAAATCGATGCCGAGCACACGATCGGCGCCGCGGCGCTTCATCTCCATCGAGAAGAACCCGCCGTTGCAGCCGATATCGAGCACGGTCCGCCCGCGCAGATCCTGCGGGATGGCGTCGGCGTAGCGGCGCCATTTGAGGTTCGGGTAGTCGCCGAGGAAATGCTCGGGCGCGGTCCAGACGTCGCCAAGGCGCATGTTGTGGAACCACGGGCCAAGCGCCGCGATGCGTTCACGCAACTGCTCTTCGGTCCAGTCTTCAGACATGAAGCTGTCCAATCCCTCTCCGCCGCGCCGGCGCCGGCTGCACGTCCGCCACGGATGGCGACGGCGCGCCGCCCAACAGCCGGATCGCTTCGCGATAGCCGCCGAGCGTGCCGACATCCACGTAGCGCTGGCCGGCGCGGATGCCGCACGCCTCACCGCCTTCCGCGATCCAGGCATTCACCAGCGTGCCGATGAACTCGTCCTGCCGGCCGCGCCGCAGCCAGAGCGCGTGCAGCGCATGTAATACGCTGCCCGGCAGGCGGAAGGCACCCCAGACCCAGTTCGACTGCGCCTGATCGGATTTCACCTCGATTTCCAGCACGCGTCCGACGATATCGGTCACCACCGCGTCGAACAACGCCGGACGCTCGACATGGAACAGCAGGAAGGCGAGCCGGTCGTCGGGCAGCGCCAGATACCCGTCCTCGGGAAACCACACCGTGTCCGGCAGGCCGACCAGCACCTTGTCATCGGGATGGATCAGCGGCAGCGCGCAGAAGATCGCATCGCACAGCCCGGCGGCCTGGCTCTGGATGACATAGGCGATATCGGCCCCGGCCGCCGCGCCGCCATAATATTGCAGGATGTCGGATTTCCATGGCGAGATCACGAAGCAGATCTTGGTCGCGCCGCCGCGCACCATCCGCTCGACGAGATATTCGCTGACCGCGCGCGGGCGCTCGACCTCGTCGGCGTCGATGCGCGAGCCGACCGGCAGCAATTCCTTCGAGAAGGCGAGAGGCTGGATGCGCATGCCGTTGCCGGCCGCGGGAATGATGCCCCACATCAGGCGGGCTCGCGGGCGGCTGCGTTCTCGAAGGCGGCCAGCATCTGGCCGGCGCGCCGCGCGGCGCTGTGCTCGTCGAGCGTGCGCTCGCGGGCGCGGCGTGCGATGGCGGCGAGCGCATCGTCCGGCAGAGCGAGGGCAGCGAGCGCATCTTCGGTGCTGTCGGCCACCAGGATCTCCTCGCCGGGGCGGAAAAACGCAGCGAGCCCGTCCCAGGAATCGCTCAGCAAGGGCACGCCGCAGGAAGCTGCCTCGAACAGCCGGCCGGAAGGGCACCAGCCCATCTCGGCCATCGCGCGGCGCGTGACGTTCAGGGTCATGCGGGACGAGGCATAGAACGCGGCGTGCTCGGCGGCCGGCAGGTGGCGGATGAAATAAATATTCTCCGTCCAGGGGAAATCCTGCGGATACATCGCGCCGCCGAGCACGAAGCGCTGGTCGGGGCGGGCCCGCGCCGGCGCGCAGAACAGCCGCTCGAGCACAGCCTGGCGGTCGGCGGCATAGGTTCCAAGGTAGGAGAGCGCGCCGCGATACTGCGGCGCCGCCGTGCCGGGGCGGTGCACATCCGGGTCGGCTGATCCGTAGAGCGGCGCCACCCGTCTCGCGCCGAGCCTTTCGCTGAGCCCGTCGAGCGCCGCGCCGCCGGTGTAGCTCAGCACGAGATCAAACCCGCGGAGCCCGTCGGGACCGATATACTCGACCATCTCGCCGGCCGCGAGGCGGGCGAGCGTTACCGGCGTGTCGAGATCGTAGAAGCAGCGGAGCGCGCGGCGGCCTTCCAGCACCAGCTTGGTGGCGGCGAGCGCGTCCGGACAATAGGAGGTGACCATCGCGACATCGGCCTCCTCCACCGCGCGTCGCGCGGCCTCCGGATCCCAGTCGGCGTAGAGAACGAGCGCGCCGCCATCGGGAAATGCGTGCAGGTCGCGATGGCCCGCGTAATAGGGCACGTCGCGTTCGAAGAAGGTCACGTGATGGCCACAGGCATGCAACGCGCGGATCAGCCCTCGCCAGAGGGCCGCATGGCCGTTGCCCCATGAGGAGCTGACGGCAAGGCCGAAGACGACGATCCTCATGCCCCGCCCACGCCTCTGCGTCTCTCCGCGTTCACGTCGAAGTCAACGAGACAATACCTTTCGCGGTTCCGGCCTTTCGCGGTTCCGGTGCATGGATGGGCGTAAAGTGATCGGGCGGCGGTAGCGCGAGGGCGATGCGGGATTTGCAGGCCGAATGGATGACGGCGATGCGGCGCGGCGATTACCGCGTCGCCTGGGCGATCAGCGACGCCGTGCTGGCGGCCCGCGACCCTGCCGCGCGCGACGATCCGCGCCTGCCCTATCATCAGCGCTGGGTGTGGGATGGGCGGGATTTCCGCGGGCGGCACGTGCTGGTGCGCTGCTATCACGGGCTCGGCGACACGCTGCAATACGCGCGCTACCTCGCCCCGCTCCGCGCGCAGGCGGCCTCGGTCACGCTCGAGGTGCAGCCCGATTTGCTCGCCCTGCTGAGAAAGGTCGCGGGGCCCGACCGGCTGATCCCGTTCCGGGTGGACGCCCCGGCGCCCCCGGCGGAATGCGATCTCGAGATCATGGAGCTGGCGCATGCGCTTCGCCTGCCGCCCGAGGATTTGTCGCCGCCTGGTCTCGGCCTTGCTCCGGCGGGCGGATCGGGGATCGGGTTTTGTTGGACGGGCGGGAACTGGGACGCGTCCCGCTCGGTGCCGCCCCATCTGCTGGCCGAGCTGCCCGGGCTCGGCGCGATGCTGTCGCTGCAACCCGGACCCGCTGCGCTCGGCGTCGCCAATCCGCAGGGCTGCCCGGCGGCGATCGCCGAGACGGCGAGGTTGATCGCCGGGCTCGACCTCGTCATCACCGTCGACACGATGATCGCCCATCTCGCGGGCACGCTCGGCGTCCCGACCTGGACCCTGCTCAAGCATGCGGCCGATTGGCGCTGGGCGGAGGGTTCGCGCTCGGCCTGGTATCCGGCGATGCGGCTCTACCGGCAGGAGGCGCCGGGCGCCTGGGGCGGCGTGATCGCGCGCGTCGCGGCGGCTCTCACGGCGGCAGGTTGATCGCCAGGATCGCGGCATCGTCGCGATGGAGCACGAGGCGGCTGGTCGAGCCCGGCCCGATACTCAGCCGGTGCATCAAATCGAGCGGGCTGCCGAGCAGGTGCATCAGCACCGACTTGATGATGTCCGCATGGCTCACCACCACCACCTCGCCCTCGGGATGCGCGGCGGCCAGCCGGCTTATCCCGGCCATCGCGCGCGCCTGGGCGGCGAGCATCGTCTCCCCGCCGGGCACGCCGGCGGTGCTGCGGAAGCGGTTCCAGGCGGACCAGGCTTCTTCCTCCGCCAGAGCGGCGAAGGATTGTCCGGTCCAGCCGGCGAAATCGATTTCGGCGAAATCCGGGTCGAGCGCCACCCGGAGGCCGAGCCGGTCGGCGATCACCCCGGCGGTCTCGGCGGCCCGCGCGACCGGCGAGGCGATCACCGCCGCGATCGGCCGCCCGGCCAACGCCGCGGCGACGCGGGCGGCCTGCGCCCGGCCTTCGGCGGAGAGCGGATGCGGCGCCCTTCCGCCCAGCGCATTGTCGAGCAGGCCGTAGGCGCCGTGGCGGACCAGGGTGACGGTTGTCGCCATGCCATCAGCCGCGGATGAACGCCTCGGTCCGCTCGCGCGCCTCGTGGTCGGTGAACTGCTCGGGCGGGCTCTTCATGAAATAGCTGGACGGCCCGACCAGCGCGCCGCCGATGCCGCGGTCGAGCGCCAGCTTGGCGCAGCGCACCGCGTCGATCACCACGCCGGCCGAATTGGGCGAA
The DNA here is from genome assembly GCA_965276665.1 of Acetobacteraceae bacterium. Taxonomy (GTDB): domain Bacteria; phylum Pseudomonadota; class Alphaproteobacteria; order Acetobacterales; family Acetobacteraceae; genus CAWGJC01. The sequence goes on along the minus strand of OZ255620.1, from coordinate 3,362,363 downwards.
TCCCATACTTCGAGTTTCAGCTCGCAACTCAGCGGCACGTTGCCGAAGGTGGTGCCCTCGACGCGGATATAGGCGAATTTCCGGTCCGTCAGCCAGGGCACGTGGTCGCTCGGCCCGACATGCACGTCGCCCGCCGGCAGCTCCATGCCGAGCTGGCTGGTGACGGCGCGGGTCTTGGAAATCTTCTTCGATTCCAGCCGCTCGCGCTCCAGCATATTGAGGAAGTCGCTATTGCCGCCGAAATTGAGCTGATAGGTGCGGTCCAGCCGCACGCCGCGCTCGCGGAACAGGTTCGCGATCATGCGGTGCATGATGGTCGCGCCGAGCTGGGACTTGATGTCGTCGCCCACCAGGGGCAGGCCTTTCGCCTCGAATTTCGCCTGCCAGGCGGGATCGGAGGCGATGAAGACGGGGATGCAGTTGACGAAGGCGCAGCCGGCGGCGAGCGCCTGCTCCGCATAGAACCGGGTCGCCTGCTCCGAGCCCACCGGCAAATAGGAGACCAGGATCTCGGCGCCGCTCTGCCGCAGCGCATCGGCGACGTCGACGGGGGGCGCCTCGCTCTCCTCGATCACATCACGCAGATACTTGCCGATCCCGTCCATGGTCGGGCCGCGCTGCACCATGACGCCGGTGCGCGGCACGCGCGCAAAGACCTGCGTGTTGTTGGGCTCGGCCAGGATCGCGTCGGCGAGGTCGACGCCCACCTTGGCGCGGGCGATGTCGAACGCCGCGACCACGCCCACGTCATCGACGCGGTAGCCGCCGAGCTCGGCATGCATCAACCCCGGGATTTCCTCGTTGCTCCCGGCGCCGCGGTAGAAACTGATGCCCTGCACCAGCGAGGACGCGCAATTGCCCGTCCCCACGATCGCCACCCGCACCTTGGTCAACCACCGGCTCCATCATCGCCCAAGGTTAGAACATGCTGGCTCCCGGACGGTTGCGCAGCTTCTACAAACAGGGCTCCGCCAAGCCTTGGCGGCCGGCTCAGGCCGATCGCACGCCCATCGCATGGGTGACGTCCATGATGCGCGGCTGATAGGTGAGGCCCTTGCGCGCCGCCCAGGCATTCACCTGCCAGAACATCGGCACCAGGGCGACATCGTTCATGAAGCCGGCGCTGACCACGCCCAGCATCTTCTGCCGTTCCGCGACGTCGAACGTCACCATCGCCTGCTCGAGCAGAGAGTCGAGCCGCATGTTGGAGTAGCCGCCGGCATTCGCGTGGCCGAGCGCGCGCTCCTTGTTCCGCGTGTGCAGCAGCATCCAGAGCTGCGACATCGTCTCGCCGGTCGCGGTGCCGAAGCCGTAGAGCGTCGCGCTATAGGCCGGGATGCCGCCCGGGCCGCCGGTCATCTGGTTGCCGCCGAAGATCGCCCAAGGCAGCGCGCTCACCTCGCAGCGTAGGCCGATCCGGGTGATCATCGAGGCCACCGCCTGCAGGATCAGCGAATCGTTCACGTAGCGGTCGTTCGGCCCATGCAGCACGAGGCGGAACCCGTCGGCATAGCCTGCCTCGGCCAGCAACTTCTTCGCCGCGGCGGGATCGGTGGCCACCGGCTTGATGCTCGGATCGTAGCCCGACATTCCGGGGCTCGCGACCTGGCCGGCGACCACGCCGAGCCCGTCCATCAGCCGGGCGACGAGCGCGTCCCGATCGATCGCCAGCGAGATCGCCTTACGCACCCGCCAGTCGCGCAGCGGGTTCGGGAAGAGCGGCTTGCCGTCATCGCCGAGCACGTAGGGCGAGATGTCCCGGCTGCTGTCCAGCGTGAGGAACAGGATCCGCTCGCCGGCCCGGGTGAACATCGTGAGATCCGCCGTGTCCCGCAGCCGACCGACATCCGCGGGCGGCACGTCGTTGATGATGTCCACCTCGTTGTTGAGCAGCGCCGCGGTGCGCGAGGGCGGCGAGACGATCGGGCGCAGCTCGACGCGGTCCCATTCCGGCGCCGGGCCCCAATATTCCGTGTTGCGCTCGAGCACGATGCGGCTGCCCTTCGCCCATTCGCGCAGCTTGTACGGCCCGGTGCCGATCGCCGCCGCGCCGCTGTCGAACTGCTCGACCGAGGCGGCGCGCGGATAGACGTAGATGACGGAGAGCTCGTTCGGCAGCAGCGGATCGGGCTCCGTCGTGCTCATATGCAGGGTGAAATCGTCGACCTTGGTGTAGGTCTTGCCGCGCAGATAGGCGCCGGCCGGAGCGCCCACGCCCTGGATGGTGCGGGCATGATCAAAAGTGGCGATCACGTGGTCGGCGGTGAATTTCGTACCGTCATGGAAGGTCACGCCCTGGCGGAGCTTGAATTCCCAGTTCAGCGGATCGAGCGAGCGCCAGGAGACCGCGAGCCCCGGCTGCGGCTGGCTCGATGCGTCCATCTCGACGAGATTGTCGAAGATGTGGCTCGCGATCTGCTGGTTGCCGGTGGTGACGAACCAGTTTGGATAGAGCGAGGTGGTTTCCTGGCTCAGCCCGATGCGGAGCGTCTTGCCGGAAGCCGCAGGCGCAGTGCTGGCCGCCTTCGCCGAGCGGCTGGCGAGCAGCGTGGCAAGGCCGGTCAGCGCGAGGTCGCGGCGTTTCATGCGGCGTCTCCGATCGATGCATCAACCTGGGGAGCGGCTGGTTGTGCTGCATCGCAGTATTCGATAGGAAAACCAGTCCGCCAAGAGGAAATCCGATGGGACTGGATTCTGTCGAGCTCGAGGTGATGAGCCGCAAGCTGCGCGCGATCACCGACGAGATGTATTTCGCCGTGCAGCGCGCCGCGCGATCGAGCTACGTCAAGGAGGCGGCGGATTTCGCCACCGCCCTGCTCGATACCGAGGGCGACGTCTTCGCCTATCCACCGTCGGCGACGTTCAGCTTCCTGATCGACACCAATTTCCGCAGCACGATCGACGCGGTGCCCGGCCTCGCGCCCGGCGACGTGATCATCACCAACGACCCCTACACGTCGCAGGGTCTCTCGACTCATCTGCCGGATCTGCACGTGATCCAGCCCTATTTCGCATCCGAAAAAATCATCGCCTATGGCTGGTCCTTCGTGCATTGCTCGGATATCGGCGGCATGGTGCCGGGCAGCGTGTCGCCCGCGCTGACCTCGATCTTCCAGGAAGGCTTCCGCATCCCGCCGATGAAACTCGTGAAGGGCGGCGTGGTGAATGAGGAGTTCCTCGCGATCCTGCGGGTCAATTCGCGCATGCCCGAGATCGTGATCGGCGATCTGAAGGCGATGCTGGGCGCACTCGAGACCGGCGGACGGCGTCTCGGCGACCTCATCGCGCGGCAGGGCGTGGCGCGTCTGCTCGCCGCCGAGCGCGAGCTGCAGGACGATACCGAGCAGAAGGCGCGCGCGGTGTTCCGCCGCATCCCCGAAGGCACCTACGAATTCTGGGATCTGCTCGACGACGATATGGTGAGCGGCATCCCGATCCGCGTGCGGCTCGCGATGCGGGTGCGTGACGGGGCGGTGGAGCTCGATCTTACCGGCACCGATCCCGCGGTGCGCTCCGCCTACAACGTGCCGAGCCTCGGCCGCCGGATGTACTGGCTGAGTTTTCGGCTGACCACCATCCTCACCACGCTCGATCCGCTGATGGCGCACAATGCCGGCATGTACCGGCCGATCAGCGTGGTGAACCCGCGCGGCTCGGTGCTGAATGCCGAATATCCGGACGCGGTCTGCGTGCGCAACAGCGTGCCGTACCGGCTGTTCGATTCGGTGAGCGGCGCCATGCTGAAGGCCGCCCCCGCCCTGCTGCCCGCGCCCTCGGGCGGCACGATGGTGACGATCTCGTTGGCCGAGATCGCCGCCGACGGCGCCTCCCGCATGGTCGAGGTGATCCAGCCGATGCGCTGCGGGATGGGCGCGTTCGACGGACGCGACGGGTTCGACGCACGCGACAACAGCCTCAACAACATGCGCAACCAGCCGACCGAGCTGGTGGAGGCGCAGAGCAGCATCCGCGTGCTCGACTACGACATCCGGCCGGATTCGGGCGGCCCTGGGCGCTGGCGCGGCGGCGTCGGCCAGGCGATCACCGTCGAGATTCTCTGCGATGGCGGGATTTTTCTCGCGCGCGGCCTCGACCGGATCCGCTTCCCGGCCTTCGGCGTCGCCGGCGGCCAGCCCGGCGCGCCGATGCGCATCATCGAGAATCGCGGCCGCGCCGGCGAGCGCATTCTCGGCAAGATCCACGAGCTGCATGTCCGCCGTGGCGACACCGTGACGGTGCTGATGCCCGGCGGCGGCGGCTACGGCGACCCGCTGCAGCGCGACCCGGCCCTCGTCGCGGGCGACGTTTTGCGCGGCTTCGTCACCGCAGCGGCAGCGGAGCGCGATTACGGCGTGATCCTCCGCAACGGCGCGCTCGACATCGCGGCGACCGACGCGGCGCGGCGCCGGCGCTCCAACACCGATCCGCCGCGCGACTTCACCTTCGGCCCGGAGCGTGACGCCTGGGACTCGGTGTTCACCGACGCGACGATGCGCGAGATCAATCGCCGGCTCTATGCGCTGCCGAAAGCGCTGCGGCAGGATGTGCGCACGCGGCTGTTCGAGGCGGCCATCCCCGGCATCGCCGCCCCCGCGCACGGCGCGCCCGGCACGCTGCTGCCGGATCCCGACGCCGCCCGGGACCGGTTACGGCGGGCGATGGCGGAGGCCGCGGAATGATCGCGCGCGGCAGCCGCATCGGCATCGATGTCGGCGGCACCTTCACCGATTTCGTGCTGACCGGCCCCGATGGCCGGCTGGTGCGCTACAAGGAGCCGAGCGTGCCGGAGGATCCCTCCCTCTCCGTCGAGCGCGGCCTGCCGCAGCTGATCGCGCGCGCCGGCATCGCCGCCGGCGATGTCGAGCTCGTGGTGCACGGCACCACCCTCGCGCTCAACGCCATCATCCAGCGGCGTGGCGCGAAACTCGGCCTCGTCGTCTCGCGCGGCAATCGCGGCGTTCTGGAAATCGCCCGCTCGCAGCTGCCGAGCGCGTTCAGCTTCCTGATCGACCGCGAGGAACCGTTGGTTGCGCGCAACCTGGTGCGCGAGGTCTCCGCCCGGCTCGACGTGCGGGGCGCGCCGGTCGCCGAGGCGGAGGATGCCGAGCTCGACGACGCCACTTCCGCGTTCCGTGCGGCGGGCGTCGATGCGGTAACGGTCATGCTGCTGCATTCCTACGCCAACCCGGAATTCGAGGCGGCGGTGGCGGCGGGTTTGCGCGCGCGCCTGCCCGGCGTCGCGGTGAGCGAATCCGCCGCGATCTGGCCCGAGCGGCGCGAATACGAGCGCTGCCTGATGGCGCTGATGAACGCCTATGTGCAGCCGCTGATGACCGCCTATCTCGACCGGCTGCAGACGCGCGTCGCGGCCGCCGGCATCGCGGCGCCGGTCTACATCACCAGCAACAACGGCGGCACGCTCAGCATCGACACGGCGCGGCAGCGGCCGATCGACACCATACTCTCGGGCCCGGCCTCCGGCGTCACCGCCGCCGCCGCCGTGTCGCGCGACACCGAATTCGCCGATCTCATCACCGTCGACATGGGCGGCACCAGCGCCGACATGTCGGTGATCCAGGCGCGGCAGCCGGCGCAGACGACGCGCACCCATGTCGGTGGATTGCCGCTGATCGTGCCTGTGGTCGCGGTCAGCGCGATCGGCGCCGGCGGCGGCTCGCTCGTCTGGGTCGATGCGCAGAAGCGGCTGAAGGTCGGCCCGCAAAGCGCCGGCGCCGCGCCGGGCCCCGCCTGCTATGGGCGCGGCGGCACCGCGGCGGCGCTCACCGATTGCTATCTGCTCGCCGGCTATATCGACGCCGCGCATTTTCTCGGCGGCCGACTGCGCCTCGACCGCGACGCGGCGGAAGCGGCGCTCGAACGCGTCGCCGATGCGCTGGCGATGACCGGCGCAGATCGCGCGCGGCGGGTCGCGGAAGCGGCGATCCGCATCACCACCGCGGTGATGTCGAGCGAGATCGCGCGCGATCTCGCGCAGAAGGGCGAGGATGCGCGCGGCTACGCGCTGGTCGCGTTCGGCGGCGCCGGCCCCACGCACGCCAATCACCTCGCCGAGGATGCCGGCATCGGCACGGTCATCGTGCCGGCGACGCCGAGCACGTTCTGCGCGCTCGGCGCGATCCTCGCCGATGTGAAGCGGGATTTCGTCAGCTCGCGCATGGTCCGCCTGGAAGAGGGCGCGCCGGCGCTGGCCGAGCTAGCGCGTTGCTACGACAGGCTGGAGAGCGTGGCAGCGGGATGGATCGCCTCGGAAGGCGAATTGCTCGGCGGCACGCGCACCGAGCTCACCGCGGATATGCGCTATGGCGGCCAGGCCTTCGACCTGCCGGTCGCGGTGCCGGATACGTTGCGGCAAGCGCCGGATGCGGCGGCGCTCACCGAGCTGTTCCACCAGACGCACGAGAAAATCTACAGTTTCCGCGATCCGTCGAGCCCGGTGGAGATCACCACCGAGAGGCTGCGCGTGGTCGGCGAGCTCTCGCCGGTCTCGCTCGCGCGCCTTTCGCCCGCGAACGTGGCTGGACACGCACCTCCCCGCGCCGGGACACGGCCGGTCTTCCTCGATGGCGCGGAGATGCAGGCTGCGGTCTGGCAGCGCGACGCGCTCACGCTCACGCAAACGCTGCCCGGGCCGGCGATCATCGAGCAGGAGGATACCACCACGATCGTGCTGCCCGGCTGGTTGGCGACGACGGACGCCACCGGCAATCTGCTGCTGCGGCAGGCGGAGGCGCGGCGCCATGATGCTGCCGCCTGACCCGGACGGGTTCGCGGCGCGATTCGACGTGGTGGTGGTGGGCGCCGGGGCGGCCGGTCTGGTCACCGCGCTCTCCGCGCGCGAGCGCGGGGCGGAGGTGCTGGTGCTCGAGCGCGACGCGGTGCCGCGCGGCTCGACCGCGCTCTCCGCCGGGCTGGTCCCCGCCGCCGGCACGCGCTGGCAGGCCGAGGCCGGCATCGAGGACACGCCGGAGCTGTTCGCCGCCGACATCAGGGCCAAGGCGGCGAACACGCCCGATCCGGCGATCGTCCGCGCGGTCGCACGTGCCACCGGTCCGGCGCTGGAATGGCTCAACCAGGCGCATGGGCTCGCCTTCTCCGTCATCACCGATTTCCGCTATCCCGGGCACAGCGCGCACCGCATGCACGGCCTGCCCGGCCGGTCCGGGCTCGAGCTGGTCGACGCGCTGCGCGGCGCCGCCGAGGCCGCCGGGGTGGAATTGCTGTGCAGCGCCCATGCCACCGGCCTCGTCGCCGGGTCGGACGGCGTGAACGGCGTGGCGTTCCGCCGCCCCGACGGCGCGGAGGAGCGGGTTGGCGCCGCGGCGATCGTGCTGGCCTGCAACGGCTATGGCGGCAGCAAGGCGCTCGTCGCCCGCCACATCCCGGCGATGTCCGAGGCGCTGTATTTCGGCCACGGCGGCAATCAGGGCGACGCGCTGCTCTGGGGCGAGGCGCTCGGCGCCGCCACCCGCCACCTGTCGGGGCATCAGGGGCACGGTTCTGTCGCGCATCCGGCCGGCATCCTGATCACCTGGGCGACGATCACCGAAGGCGGCGTGCAGGTGAACGCAGCGGGGGAGCGCTTCTCGGACGAGGCGCACGGCTATTCCGAGCAGGCGGCCCCGGTGCTGCGCCAGCCCGGGCAGATCGCCTGGACGGTGTTCGACCGGCGCATCGCCGCGATCGCGCGGCAATTCGAGGATTTCCGCCAGGCCGAGGCGATGGGCGTGATTTTAACCGCGCCGGACGCGGCCGCGCTCGCCGCGCGGATGGGAGTGGACAGGGACGCGCTGTCCCGCACGCTCGGCGCTGTGGCCGCGCTGAAATCGGGAGACGGGACGGATGGTTTTGGACGGAATTTCGCCGGCGTCCGGCAGCTCGAAGCGCCGCTCTGCGCCGTTCGGGTCACCGGGGCGCTCTTCCACACGCAGGGCGGGCTGGTGGTCGATCCCGCGGCGCGGGTCCTGCGCGCGGATGGCAGCGTGATCCCGCATCTTTTCGCGGTCGGCGGCGCTGCCTGCGGCGTCTCCGGACCGGATCCCGACGGCTACCTCTCCGGCAACGGGCTGCTCACCGCGGTGGGGCTCGGCCGGATCGCCGGGTCACAGGCTTTTCGCCCCGCCTGACGGCGCCGCCCCGGCCTTGCTGCTCAGCTCTTGTCGAGATTCCAGTAGACGATCACCGGCGATTGCAGGAAGCCGGTGACGTTGCTGCGGAATGCGACCGGCTGGTCGTACTGGCCGAGCACGATATAGGGCTGCACCTGCGCGAGATAGGTGTGCAGCGCATCGAGCGCCGCCGGGCGATGCGCCGGATCGGCGTCGAGGAAGGCCTGGCGCAGCGTCTCGGCCTTCTGGTCGCAGGGCCAGCCGGCGAAATTCATCCCGTTGCACGCCATGTTCGTGCCGATATTTGTCAGCGGCGATTGCATGGTCGGTCCGCTCGCCCCCGTCGCGAACAGGTTCCAGCCCCCCTGATCCGGCGGACCCTTGTTCGACTGCCGGGTCGACACGGTGCCCCAATCGCCCCAGACGAGCTCGACGTTCATGCCGGCGCGCTGCATCTCGTCGGCCAGGACGGTATCCATCTCGCCGATCCATTCGATCTCGTGCGTCGCCGGCATGATGAGCTTCTCGCCCTTGTAGCCGGCCTCGGCGAGCAATTCCCGGGCGCGGGCGAGATCGGGCTTGAGGTCGGCGGTGCCGGCGATCGTGCCGTTCGGGCCGCCGCAGATGAAGTAGGCGCGGCATTCCTTCCAGTTGATCGGGTCGCCGAAACCGCCCGCCATCACGTCGGCCTGGTTGACGATATAGGCGAGCGCGAGCCGCGCCCGCGGATCGTTGAACGGCGGATAGAGCGCGTTCGGCCGCAGCATCGTCTGATTGCTGAGATCGGTCTGCTTGACGACGCGCACATCCTTGTTCTTGCGCAGCAGCGGCAGCAGGTCGAGCGAGGGCTGCTCCAGCAGATCGATCTCGCCCGACTGCAACGCCGCCGCCTGCGTCGCCGCCTCCGGCAGGACGTGCCATTCCACGCGATCGAAATTGACGCGCCGGCCGCCGGCCAGCCCGTCCGGTGGCTCGTCGCGCGGCACGTAATCCTTGTTCTTGTCGAACACGACGAGCGCGCCGCTGACCCGCGCATCCTTGTCGAAGGTGAACGGACCCGAGCCGATCGCGGTGGTGATCGGCTTCGCCGGATCGCCCTGCAGATCCTTCGCGCGCATGATGAAGGGCGGCTGCGCGACGCCCGAGCCGAGCGAGAACAGCATCTCGGGATAGGGTTTCGAGAGCTTGATCTCGAACGTGTCGGGATCGACAGGATTCATGCCGGTGACATTCGCGCCGAGCTTCTGGCCGACCACGTCCCGGCGCATCCAGCGTTGCAGCGACGGGATCACGTCCGCCGTCGTCACCGCCTCGCCGTCATGGAATTTGAGGCCCGGCCGCAGGGTGAAGCGCCAGGTGAGCCCGTCCGGCGAGGTGCTCCATTCCTTGACCATCTCGGGCTTGGCTTCAAGCTTCGAATTCCAGGCGAACAGCGTCTCGTAGACCATCATCCCGTAGATGCGCGTGATGACGATGGAGGCGAAGCCGGGATCGAGCTGCGCGAGATCGGCGCTCGGCGCCACCCGCAGCACCTTGGCGGGCGGCTGCGCCGCGGCGCTGCCCGCCGCGCCCATGAGCGCGAGCATGCCGGCGACGCTAAGCGACAGCCACACGCGCCTCGAAAACCGCATCATCGTCTCTCCGTTCTGCACCGGCATCGAACCACGCGTGACCTCTGTCGGCAAGGCGGTCCGTGAGCAAGGCGGCCGTTCGGGGGGGTTGGGGCCGGCGCCGACTTCACCGAAGGTGAAAATGCTCTAGACTCGCGCACGGGTGAACATGGGAGAAGCGATCGTGGCGCATACGGTTCTCACCGGCGGGATCTCGCACGAGACCAACACGTTCAACCGGGTCGCGACGACGCTCGAGCATTTCCGCCGCGGCACGCTGCTCGGCGCGAACGAGATCCCGGCCGCGCGGGGCGGCACGCGCACCGCGATGGGCGCCACCTTCGAGGCCGCCGAGCGCTATGGCTGGTCGCTCGCGCACCCGATCCTCGCGGCCGCCAACCCGTCCGGCACCGTCACCGACGAGACGTTCGAGACGCTCGTCGCGCCGCTGGTCGCCGCGGCACCGGGCGTGGATGGCGTGCTGCTGCATCTGCACGGCGCGATGGTAACGGCGGCGCATGAGGATGCGGAAGGCGAGATCCTCCGCCGGCTGCGCGCCGCAATCGGTCCAGACGCGCCGATCGTCGTCGCGCTCGACCTGCACGGCAACGTCACCGAGAGGATGGCGAGCGAGGCCAATGCGCTGATCGCCTATCGCACCTACCCGCATGTCGATGCGTACGAGCGCGCCTGCCAAGGGGCGGACTTGCTCGAGCGCGCCATGCAGGGCGAGATCCGCCCACACACGGTGATCGCGCGGCGGCCGATGCTGCGCGGTCTCGACAATGGCCGCACGCAGACAGGCCCGATGCGCACGCTGATCGATCGCGGCGAGACGCTGGAGAAGGACGGCACGGCGCTCGTGGTCAGCGTCTGCGCCGGCTTCACCGCCTCCGACATCCGCGATATCGGCCCGAGCGTGAGCGTCACCACCGACGGCGCATCGCCGCGCGCCGCCGAGATCGCCGGCGAGTTCATGGATCATGCCTGGGAGATGCGCGATTTCGCAAGCGTCCGGCACGGCACGATCGAGAGCGTCGTCACGGCGGCTAAATCCGGCGAAGGGAAGCACGACCGGCCACTGGTGATCGCCGATGTCACCGACAATCCCGGCAGCGGGCATTACGGCGACGCCACCAACCTGCTGCGCGCCATGGTGGCGGCGGATCTCCGCAATGCCGCATTCTACGCGATGTTCGACCCGGAAGCCGTGCAGCAGGCAATCGCCCTCGGCATCGGGCGAGAGGGCGCGATCACGCTCGGCGGCAAGCACGACGCCGAGGCCGGCGGCGCGCCGCTCACGCTCACAGGCCGCGTCGTCACGCTGAGCGACGGGCGTTTCCAGGCATTCGGGCCGATGGGCGGCGGCGTGTGGAAGGATCTCGGGCCGTCGCTGCTGTTCCGTGTCGGCGGCATCGAGATCGTCGCGATCACCAACAACACCCAGGCGACCGATCTCGCGCAGCTCACCTCGCTCGGCGTCGATCCGCTGCGGAAGGATACGATTGCGGTGAAGTCGAACCACCATTTCCGCGCCGCCTTCCAGCCAATCGCGCGCAAGGTGCTGACCGTCGATGGCGGCGGCCTCGGAAGCGTGGTGCTGCGGCAGGGCAATTACCGCCGCGTGCGCCGCCCGATCTGGCCGCTCGACGATATCGCCTAGCCGGGACGCAGCCGTGCCATGACAGAGGTCACGAACGCTGCGGCCCTGTTCAGTGCTTCGGTTCGGCCATCTTCCGATGCAGCTCGGCGAGCACACCGGCCGGCGCCACATGCGCGATTGCGGCCTGCAGCTTGTTCTGCCAACCGGTGACGACGTCCCCCTCGCCCTTCATCATCGCCTGGAACCCTTTTTCCGCCACCATCGCCGGATCGTCCTTCTTCTGCTGCCCGACCTTGGTGTCCATCATGTCGGCGCGCTCGAAGAAATCGGTCTCCGTGGCGCCGGGCATCAGGCAGGTGACGGTGACGCCGCTATCCTTCATCTCGTGACGCAGCGCGAAGGAGAAACTGTCGAGGAACGCCTTCGTGCCATTGTAGACGGCCTGGTAGGTGCCGGGCAGAAACCCGGCGATCGAGCCGGTGATCAGGATGCGCCCAGCCCCCTTCGCCCGCATCTCCCGCCCGACAGCCTGTACGAGCAGCAGCGTGCCGGTGATATTGATCTCGACGACCCGGGTCCAGTCCGCCGAATCCTGATCGAGAAACGAGCGGCCGAGCCCGCGACCGGCATTGGCCAGCAACGCATCCACCGGCCTCCCCTTCATCGCGGCGACGAGCTTGTCGACGCCCTCCCCGCCCGACAAATCGGCCTGCACGGCCTCTACGCTCGCGCCGCCGCCGCGCAACTCCGCGGCGGCCTTCTCGATCTCCGCCTCGTCGGAGGCGATCAGGAGATCGAAGCCGTGATCACGGCATTGCTTCGCGAGCTCGTAGCCGATGCCGGTCGATGCGCCGGTGACGATCGCGAGACGGTTGGTTTCAGGCATGGACTCTCCTTTCGGCTGATCGCGTCAGGGCTTCATCACCACTTTGATGCAGCCATCCTGCTTGTCGCGAAATGTCTTGTACATCTCGGGACCTTTCTCCAGCGGCACGGTATGGGTGATGACGAAGGAAGGGTCGATCTCGCCCTTCTCGATCCGCTGCAGCAAGCCGGGCAGGTAATGCTGCACCGGCGTCTGCGCCATGCGGAAGGTGAGGCCACGGTTGATCGCGCTGCCCATCGGCACCTTGTCGACGAACCCGCCATACACGCCGATGATCGAGACGATCCCGAAGTTCCGGGTGTTGTTGATCGCCTGGCGCAGCACATGCGGGCGATCGGTCCCGAGAAACATCCCAACCTTTGCGCGATCGAGCATCGAGTCGAAGCTCGCCGAGGTATGGGGCTCGGTGCCGACCGCGTCGATGCAGGCATCGGCGCCACGGTCCTGCGTCAGGTCCTGGATGCGCTCGTGCACATCCTCCTGCATGAAGTCGATGGTGATCGCGCCGGCATCGGCGGCAAGCGCCAGCCGCTCGGGCACCGTGTCGACCGCGATCACCCGCTCGGCGCCTAGCAGGAACGCGCTACGGATCGAGAATTGCGCCACCGGCCCGCAGCCGAACACGACGATCGTCTCGCCGCCTTTGATGCCGCAGAATTCGGCGCCCATGTAGCCGGTCGGGAAAATATCCGACAGGAACAGCACCTGGTCGTCGGTCAGAACGTCGGGAATTTTTATCGGTCCGACATCGGCGAAGGGCACGCGCAGGTATTCGGCCTGTCCGCCTGGAAACCCGCCGAGCAGATGCGAGTAGCCGAACAGCCCCGCCGGGGAATGGCCCCAAAGCTTGGCCGCCATCGCCGCATTGGGGTTCGACCGCTCGCAGCCCGAGAAATAGCCGCGCTTGCAGAAGAAGCATTCGCCGCAGGCGATGGTGAACGGCACCACCACGCGGTCGCCTGGTTTGAGCTTGCTGTTCTCAGCACCGACCTCGACAACCTCGCCCATCGTCTCATGGCCGAGCACGTCCCCGCGTTCCATCGAGGGGATCACGCCGTCGAAAATATGCAGGTCCGATCCGCAGATCGCGCAGGCGGTCACCTTGATGATCGCATCACGCGGATGCTCGATCTTCGGGTCCGGGACGGTCTCGCACCGTATGTCACTCTTGCCGTGCCAGGTCAGCGCGCGCATCCGCCACGTCTCCATTCGCTTCCTCTCCAAGGACGCCGGGAGTCCTCCGCGCGTTCCGCCAATAGCGCGTGCTGTTCCTGTGACAGGGATTTGATGCGGTGGTTGAAGACTGGCCGACCTGCCTCTATGCACCGCAAGCAAGCCGGCGCGATGTTCCCCGTCGGCGACAGAGAGGCAGTGTCATGACCGATCAAGCCCGGCCCAGCATCGAGGTGGAGCAGCTCGACGTCGCGCTGTCATCGGACCGCGAGCGCGTTTTCATCACGCTGCTCGCCGACAAGGACACGGCGCGCCTGCGCCTCACGGTGGCGCGAGCGCGCGAGCTCTGGTCGGTTCTCGGTCTCCTGCTCCGTGCGGCGGACGCGCCGGAGATGCCCCAGACGCGCCAGTAAGTTCGTTCCGCCCGGCTTTACTGCGTCGGGTGCAATTCCAGCTTCTGCACGCGCCAGTTCAGCAATTCGGAGACGAAAATCTCGTTCTCCGACGGGCAGGCCATCTCGTGGATCCAGCCGAATTGCTTGAGCTGCTTGCCGGATTGGCCGAGCACGCCGAGCACCGTGCCGTCGAGCGACATCTTGTAGATGCGGCCGGGATAGGCGTCGGCGCTGTAGAGCACCTGATGCGGCGGCGGGGTGATGCAGATCGCCCAGGGCGCGCCCGGCGCCATCGTCCGGCTCGCGCCGCCATAGCCGGCGGCGACACCGTTGGCGTCCGGCGTCGGGCCGATCGCCGGATGCGCGTCCGGCGGCACCGCGACGTTGATCACGATCTGGCGCAGGAACTTGCCGCTGGTGTCGAAGACCTGGATGCGACCATTGCCGCGATCGGCGACGTAGATGTTGTCATTCGCATCGATCGCGATGCTGTGCGGCGTGTTGAACTGGCCGGGACCGCTGCCTGGCGTGCCGAAGGAGCCGAGCCAGGTGCCATCCGGCGCGACCTTGGCGACGCGGGAGTTGATATAGCCATCGCTGATATAGCCGTTCCCCGCTTTGTCCCAGGCGATGTCCGTCACCTGACGGAACCAGCCCGGGATCGGCGGCAGCGGCGGCTTCGGGTGCTTGAGCGGGCCGGTATCCTCGTCCGACGCCTCCTGCTTGCGGCCGAACACCATCGCGACCCGGCCGGCGGGGGTGAACTTGATCACCATGTCGGAGCCCTTGTCGGCCGCCCAGATATTGTCCTCGGGATCGATCTTCACCGAATGGGCGAAGGACCACGCATAGAGATCATGGCCGATCTCGCGCATGTACTGTCCATCCGGCGCGAATTCCAGAAGCTGCGCCGCCGCGGCGGCATAAGCGGGGCCGCTGGTGTTGCCGCGTGAAAAGACGAAGACATCGCCTTCCTTGTTGACGGCGACGCCGGCCGCCTCACCGAGGAACATGTTGTCCGGCAGCTTGAGGAAATCCGGCACGGACTCGAAGGGGATCTCCGGCACTGTCCCCGCCGCCGGCGGCGGGGAGGCGGCCGGCGCCGGGGCCGGTTGCGCATGGGCCGCCGCCCCAAGGAGGGGTAAGGCAAGGAGCAACACTGACGCGAGGATTGATCGCATGACGGTCTCCCGGATATCGCCGGGTCTACGCCCGGTCGCCCTCCATGACGCCCGCGGACGCCGCCACAAGTCAAGCGCCGGACGCCGACAGACTGGCGGAACGAGGGTCTCGATCACGATCGAATGGGAAAGCCTGGCGGGCCACGCTCGACGAAGATGAGCATTATCTCTACGCCATAGCCCTATAACGGAGCAGCGCACTAACTTGACACCAATTTGGTGGATAGGACACCAAATTGGTGTCGATACACTCCGGCGGCGCCATAAGCCGCTGAGGAGTTCGCCCATGGCACAACCCCACTTGCCGAACGCCGGCGAGATTGCGCTGCTCGTGGTCCTGCTTATCCAGCGCTACAGCGCAGAGCGCGGGAAGGAAATGTCGCGCTTTCGGTTAGCACGGAACTCGCTTCTCCGCCTTGCGATCCGCGCAAGACTCCGGGATGCGCTGGTTGATGAGTGGGCGGACGTTATGGCCCTCGAGCATGGGTGGCTGGTCTTTACCGACGCTGAACAGTTTTTACTGCTGAGGAAGGAGAGCGCCGCGACATGGACGAGATCGCCACAAAGCGTTGCGACGACATGATAAAGCGACTCAGGAGCGGAGATCGTGCGGCACTTGATGACGCCGAAGCTGAGTTTGAGCCAACACCCGAACATGACGGTAGCGACGACGAATAGAATCCGACCGTTTTTTTGCGTATTGGTAGAACTCAAATCACATCTTCTGTCCGCGTGTATTTCGACGATTTTGGGAATCTCAGCAAGCCTCGGCTAATAGGGTAAGTGCGGCGCCTTGCCGACGAATTCGGCCGCCCCGGCATCATAGGGAAGCGCGGGCAAACAAACCTGCCATACGCCAACAAGGCTACCTACGCATCGCTTGGCCAAGCAGTTTGCTAGCGCGACAATACCAAGACGCTGTGGCTGAGTTCTAGGGCGACCGGAAGAAACCTGGGACCTCTACGTTCGGATTCGCGACGCCAACCGGCCTGGCAGTCCTGTGGCTGAAGAAGATGCGGCCGCCCCGGGTGCCGCAGGAGAAAGCGAGGAGGAGGGAAAATCATACTGGTTCGTGGGCGCAGTTTGGAACGGGAACGACGATCAGCTCCCTCGTTTTCTAGAACAAGGGGTCTTGGGAGAACAGTTACGAAGATCAATTTTTGGACCTGGTTAGGCGGATAAGGCCCGGAGATCAGATTGCAATAAAGGCGAGCTTTGTCGAAAAGCGTGTGCCGTTTGAAGCCGGCGGCAAGGCCGTATCGGTCATGAGAATTAAGGCTACGGTCCTCGATAATGCCGGTGACGGGCGGACGGTGAAGGTCGCCTGGGACCCACCAACGGGACCGCGCGACTGGTATTTTTACACCTACCGAACCACCATCGTTGAAGCCGACCCGGAGGCCGAAGACGGTCGCCGATTGATCGATTTTACGTTCCGAGGCGCGCCACAGGACTACGCGTGGTTTCTAGCACAGCCTTATTGGCTTGAGAAATACGGGGCTAAACCGGAGATCGTCCCGGATGACACGCCAGGAAACCCGACAACGACGGAAGACGAAGAAATTGTGGAGGAAGAATCTCCCTACACGATTGAAAATATCGTTGCCGATGGATGTTTTAAAACAAACGCAGAGCTATCGGAAATCCTCGACTGCTGGCGCTCCAAGATGAACCTGATTCTCCAGGGCCCGCCCGGCACGGGGAAGACCTGGCTGGCGAAACGCCTCGGGTTTGCGCTGGCCGGCTCCAACGACCGCGAGACGGCTCGGTCGAGACTGCGCGTTGTGCAATTCCACCCGTCGCTTGCCTACGAGGACTTTGTGCGCGGCTGGCGGCCTGCTGGCGACGGACGCCTCGAACTAGTTGATGACATCTTGATGCAGGCGATCCAAGCCGCTGAGAGCGAACCAGATCGGCCATTTGTGCTGGTCATTGAAGAAATCAACCGCGGTAACCCGACTCAGATTTTTGGCGAGATGCTCACGCTGTTGGAGGTCTCGAAGCGCCGACGTTCGGAAGCAATCGAGCTGGCCTACCGTAAGGAGCCGGGCGAGCGGGTCCATGTGCCAGCGGACTTATGTTGATCGGCGTGGAATAGGGACCCTGTTGGAGTGTTGATCGGCGTCCGAAAGGGACCCCTCTGACGGTGGGGTTCACGATGGCTCTCGTTGTGGTGCGGGGGCCGGATTGGGATGCTGGTGGTGGAGACGATTGCGCGGATCCGGCGGGCGTATTTTGTACAGGGGAAGTCGATCAAGGCGATCTGCCGCGAGCTGCGGGTGTCGCGGAAGGTCGTGCGCAAGGTGTTGCGGTCGGAGGCGACGGAGTTTCGTTACGAACGCGAGCAGCAGCCGATGCCGCGGCTCGGGCCGTGGCGGGAGGAATTGGACCGGCTGCTTGCGGCCAATGAGGGGCGACCTGGTCGAGAGCGGCTGACGCTGATCCGGGTTTTCGAGGAGCTGCGTGGACTGGGTTACGAGGGCGGCTATGACGCGGTTCGGCGGTATGCGCGGGCGTGGCGACGCGAGCAGGTGTCGACCTCGGCGGCGGCATATGTGCCGCTGAGCTTCGCACCTGGAGAAGCTTACCAGTTCGACTGGAGCCACGAGGTCGTGCTGATAGGTGGCACGACGGTGACGGTGAAAGTCGCGCATTTGCGGCTGTGCCATAGCCGAATGTTGTTCGTGCGGGCGTATCCGCGCGAGACGCAGGAAATGGTGTTCGACGCACACGACCGTGCATTTGCATTCTTCCGCGGGACCTGCACGCGCGGCATCTACGACAACCTCAAAGCAGCGGTGGACGCGATCTTTGTCGGTCGCGAGCGGGCCTATAATCGCCGGTTCCTGCAGATGTGCAGCCACTACCTGATCGAGCCCGCCGCCTGCACGCCGGCGGCAGGATGGGAGAAAGGTCAGGTTGAGGATCAGGTTGGTGTAGTGCGGGAGCGGTTCTTTTCGCCGCGCGTGCGGGTCAAGAGCTACGACGAGCTGAATGCCTGGTTGTTGGACAAGTGCGTCGCCTATGCCCGGGCACACCGACATCCCGAGTTGCGCGACCAGACGATCTGGTCGGTGTTCGAGGCCGAGCGCACGGCTCTGGTGCCGTATACCGGGCGCTTCGACGGCTTCCACGCGCTACCTGCCTCGGTCTCGAAGACCTGCCTGGTTCGGTTCGACAACAACCGCTACTCGGTATCGGCGCATGCAGTCGGGCGGCCGGTCGAGATCCGTGCCTATGCCGAGCGGATCGAACTCCGTCAGGACGGGAAGCTCGTTGGCGAGCACCGCCGATGTTTTAGCCGGGATCAGACGGTGTTCGACCCCTGGCACTACGTCCCGGTTCTGGCGCGCAAGCCGGGCGCGCTCCGCAATGGCGCGCCATTCAAGGACTGGCTGCTGCCGGCCGGCCTCGAGCGGATCCGCCGCAAGCTGGCCGGCACGGCCGATGGCGATCGCCAGATGGTGGCCATCCTCGCCGCCGTGCTGAGCGATGGCCTGGCCGCCGTGGAGGCCGCCTGCGTGGAAGCGTTGCGCGAGGGGACCCACTCGGCCGACGTGGTGCTCAACATCCTGTCTCGGCACCGCGAGCCGGCGGCGCCGATCACCATCATGACCCCGGACGCGCTTCGACTGCGCCATGCGCCAGTCGCTGATTGCGCACGGTATGACGGTCTGAGGAGAGCCAGTTGATAGAAAGATCCGAGATCCTGACCGCCATGGCGGATCTGAAGCTCTATGGCATGAAGGCCGCCTATGACGAGATCATCGGCACCGCGGTGAAGCGCCAGCATGAGCCTGCCCGCATCGTCGGCGATCTGCTGACGGCCGAGATCACCGAGAAGCAGGCGCGCTCGATCCGCTACCAGATCACCATCGCCAAGCTGCCGCTGGCCAAGGACGTCGACGACTTCGCCTTTGACGGCACGCCGATCAACGAGACGCTGGTGCGTGAGCTCGCCGGCGCCGAATTCCTGGCGCATCAGCGCAACGTCGTGCTGATCGGCGGCACCGGCACCGGCAAGACCCATCTTGCGATCGCCATCGCGCGCGCCTGCATCCGCGACGGCGCCCGCGGCCGGTTCTTCACCGTCGTCGATCTGGTCAACCGGCTCGAGGCGGAGGGACGCGCCGGCCGTCAGGGTCGAATGGCGGACTATCTCTGCCGGATGGATTTCGTGGTGCTCGACGAACTGGGTTACCTGCCATTTGCCCAATCCGGCGATCAGCTGCTGTTCCATCTGATCAGCCGCCTCTACGAACAGACCTCGGTGATCGTCACCACCAACCTGGCCTTTGGCGAATGGCCTACCGTGTTCGGCGACGCCAAGATGACGACCGCGCTGCTCGATCGTCTCACCCATCACTGCGACATCGTCGAGACCGGCAACGAGAGCTGGCGCTTCAAAAACCGCGCCTGACCCCCTCCCCAGACCCCACCCCCGGGCTTGCACCGGTGGGCCCACAGGAACCCCCCACGCGCCGCTCCACCAGCCTCTTTAAAGGGCGCTCCGCGGCGCGCGGGTCCCCCCTATGGACTACAGGCACAAGCCCAAACAAAGGGGTCCCTTTTGCACGCCGATAGAGGGGCCCGTTTCCGCGCCGATTGACATAAAGAGTGGTCACAAGGCTTGAGGCAGCGTGGCCCGGGCACGTTTGGCGATCTCCCCGACGACCCCGCGGCTGGGCCGCCCGGTAATCTGCTTCTGGATGTCACGCGTCCTAACCGATGCGTCCTTTCAGCCTATTGACAACACGCTGTCGTATTGACACTATGTTGTATATGCCGTATCTAGATCGCATGGCCCGAGCCCGCCCTGCCGACACCGAGAACAAGAGCCGCCTGCGCAAAGCGTTGACGGGCCTTGTCATCGACGTGTTCCGCTTGAACGGCTGCCTGCTCGCTTCTGGGGACGCCCTTGTGGGTGACCTTGGGTTGACCAGCGCCCGCTGGCAGGTGCTTGGTGCCATCGCGCTCTCGCCGGTGCCGCTGCCGGTGGCGCACCTCGCCCGCAACATGGGCCTGACCCGGCAAGCCGTGCAGCGCTCCACAGACGAGATGCGCGAAGATGGCTTCGTCCGCCTCGATCCGAACCCGCACCACCGGCGAGCCATGCTCGTCATGATGACTGAGCGGGGCGAGGCAGCCTACCGCGCCGCGAGCGCGCGTCAGGAACGTTGGGCGGACGCCTTGGCAGCTGGGCTTTCGCCCAGGGGCGTTGAAGCCGCGGGCGTCCTCCTGCGCGAGTTGCAACGCCGGCTCAACGCCACCGTCGTCTGTCCCATAGTTAAGAAAGAAGGAACTCGAGATGTCAAAGTTTGCTGAGATGGATCGCACCGTCACGCTGGCCGATCAACTTAACAACGAGGGCGGCCCGGTGGTTCTGGTCAACACTTTCGTCGTGCCGCCGGAGGATGCCGACCAGCTCCTTGCTGTTTGGGCCACCGATGCCGCGATCATGAAGCGTCAACCGGGCTTCATCTCGACCCAATTGCACCGCGGCATCGCGGGCAGCGGCACTTTCCTGAACTACGCCGTCTGGGAGACAGTCGCGCATTTTCGCGCCGCCTTTGCTAACCCTGAGTTCCGGGCTCGGCTCGCCGAGTACCCGGAGAGCATGACCGCAAGCCCGCACCTGTTTCGGCCGGTGGCCGTCTCGGGCATCTGCATCGCGTGAGCCGATCCGACACCAACTCTGATGCAGGGTGGGTGTAGCTATCGGCGCCATTTACGACTCGACTCCGCCCCCCTGCTCGGTGTTCTCTGTCCGTTCTCATGGACACCGTCTTCTCACCTCCACAGCCTCGCCGTTTCCCGGCCCCCTGGACCGCCGAACGAACAGAAGGCGGATACAGGATCGTCGATGCCAACGCCGTGCCGGTCGCTTACGTGTACGCCGCGCCGAACGCGAGAAACGCGATTACCCCTGCTCCCCTGGATTGGGACGAAGCCCGGCGTATTGCGCGAGGAATCGCCCGCCTGCCTGAATTGGTGGGACGAGGATCGGGGCGAACTGGCCCTGATCGCTCACCCAGCGGGACGAGCTCAGCCGTCCCCTTCGCCCTCGGCCCGGTGCCCAAGCGCGTGCTGCTCCCGCAGTGCCCGCTGCGCCTCGCCGCCCGTGTAGACGGCCGAAACGTCGATCACCGGACCGCCCTCCGGCAGCGCCGGCGATGCCTCTCGTGGCGTAAGCCATCTTCCTTTCTCCTTCAAAACGAAAATTAGGGCGGTGACATTGCCCGCCTCCACCAGCTCGCGCAGCTTCGCGCCGGCCGTGGCAACCAGATCGGCCAGTCCCGCGTCGTAAGCCTCCCGCGCTACCGGATCGTTCTGCAGGCGCTCGAAGAGCGTGCGGCGCGACAGGCCCAGCCGCGCCGCTATCGTGGTGGCATTCAACCCGAGCGCGGCGAGCGCGCGGATCGCGTCCGCGTCGATCTCGGCCTTCCGTGGCCTACCGCGGGCCAGCTTGGCGACGGCGTGGATCGCGGGAGCAGCGGGGGCGGTGGTGGTTCGGCGAGGCATGCCGAGCTTGTAGCCGGAGGTGAGCGCTGGGCGGATAGCGGTGGTGCATCAATCCGCTGGGCCAGGTTCATTCTAATCTAGCCTCAACGAAGATTCTGCCGTGGCGCGGGAAGACCGAATAGTAGAGCATCCCCTCGTAACCGTTATTAAGCGTCACCTTCGCCGAACATGTCGTTCGATTCCAAAAAGATCCAGTTCCCTTCAAGTCCCATACATCAATTGCTTTGACGTTCAACAGGTGAGCAAAGCCACTCTCGACAGCTGTCTTAGCAGCCTCGTCTGCAAATTCTTGGTCTTCGCAGCTGGGAAGGGAAAGCTCTTCAAGGGGGGGACCCAGCGGTCGGCCAGCGGGACACATGGCCTTGTACTCATCCGCGGACGTGCTTGCACCGATATAGCCGTAATCACCAAGCTGGAAGCCCTCATAATCGATCACAGACACGGTGTAGGACTGTTCTCCGATTTTCTTGGCCCGCTCGCCAGCGTAGGTCAGGTGCCTCCCTTCAAAATCGGCAAATGCCCCCGTTTCGCAGTCTGCGGTCGCAGTTAACGACTCTGCGCCTTTGAAGCTGCTCCGTTCGTAGCCGAGACAGTTATCCCGACCCACTGCATTATCTGGGTATTGCTCATTGCAATAATGGATCCGGTCGCTCCAACCGATGATGATTGTGATCTTCGCACTGGAAGTTCCGATGCCCGACTGCGACGCGATCGGAGCCTCCTCACCGGCGCTGTTGCCGTAGCCGATCATGCTACTGGCTCCGGCTGAACCCGCCACCTCACCTTTAGTAGCCGAGCCAGAGGAGGGTGACGGGAGATCAGCGGCTTTCGATTTGTCGTTCGACCGCATGCCGGCAGCGTCAGCCTCGCTCAGGAAACCATTTTCCGAATGGCCGGTGATACTCTGCCACTTCAAGATCGCCGCTCGCATTGCCTCGCCGTAAACGCCATCAGCCTTGGCGGTCTGCGGAAGCAACCCCATGCGGATCAGGTCACCCTGCAGTGACAGATGCTCGTCAATCGGCCGATCCGCCTCTTCGGCCGCCGCGCCCGTGAGCCTGGACCGCCAGGCCACTTGCTGCTTCTCATAAGCGTCCCGCAAGCATGAGGCCGCCGCCGCTGTATCAGCAGGTGCGCCGCTATCCGGGATCCCACACTGAGCAGCAGCGGCATGCTCAAACGCTATCGCCTCTTGTGTCAGCGCCTTCCAGCCGGCCGCCCCGACTTGCTGGCGGAGAGCGTAATAGGCTTGAGCGTACCGAAGATCCTCCTGCGACATCGCTGAGTCAGAACAGATCACCTGCGCGACCGGCGAGTGCACGACGGCGCAGTCGAAGCTCGGTCCGATGGCGTGGGCGACGCGGGGAACGGCGGCGAGTAGGAGTAGAAGGATCAGGTATCGAGAAAAGAGCATAGCAACCTCCGGAGCGAGAGGATGCTACATCGGAACGAGATCGGGACGCCACTTACCCTTCCGGATCACCCTCCTCGGCCACAGCGGAGTTCTTGAGGTCGGACCGGTGAAACGCGGGCCAGAACCGACCAGCTATAAGCAAGAGGTGTGCGCCTGAGTGTGGGCCGAAAACAGCCTGTCCAGAATCTATCAATTAAATCAAATGCCTGCGCTGCCATTTGGCGGACGGGGTGGGATTCGAACCCACGGAACCCTTGCGGGCTCGCCGGTTTTCAAGACCAGTGCCTTAAACCGCTCGGCCACCCATCCAACTCGTCGTTATCCATGGGCTTTTAGCAAGCCGATCTGTGCCAGATCAAACCTGCTGTGCCATCCGTTGGCCAAGTGCAATCCGTTCCACGCCCCTGATGCGATCCAATTCCTCGTCGGTCAAGTAGCGCAGATACAGCTCTGTCGTTTTGAGGCTGGCGTTCCCTAGATGCCGGGACAGTCGGTAAATGTCGCCGCCTGATTTCAGCCATCGAATCGCGAAACAGTGCCGCAGATCGTGCACCCGGAAAAGACGAAAGGGACGCCCGGCGTTCGCCTCGATCTGCATCGTACGACGCATGAGATTGCCGAAATCGACTGCGAACCCCGCATAAGGGGACGCCATTGCGATTAGGGAAAAGATAAGGGCAATGCAGCACAACCGGCAGCGTCGCCAACACCAGCCCGGCATCACCGCCGGGCGTGGCCCAGTTGATGGCGCGGGGACGGCCAGTCTTGGTCCTGCTCAACGTGATTTGCCTGCGCTCGTGGTCCACGTCGGTTCGCTCAAGCGTTACCGCCTCAGCCTCACGCATGCCAGTCTCAGACAGCAACCGCAGGACGTTTGCCATCGCGTCGGGCGCTCGTGCTAGAACAGTGGCAAGCTCGTCATCGGTCGGGATCACCAACTCGCGGCTCACCTGCCGAATGATAGAGCGATCGAACGTCGGGCCGGGTTTTCCGAAATCCACCCCCACGCAATGCAGGCGGATAGCAAGCGGGAGAGGGCGGTCAAATCGCGCCTGATCGTCGAGTTCGCCACCCGTCCTGATCGGCTGCTGATGTATGACGCGATCGCCTTCGCGTCGATGTTCGTGCGCCCGAAGACGGGCTCCATTACGACGATGCTGGTAAGATAGCGCTCGACAACAGATGGCTTTACGGACCCGGAGAAGACTTCGCGTTCCCAGCGGAGGACCGCGACCTTGAACGAGTGACCCGCTTCATAGCCGATGGCCGCCCGTTCAAGTTTTGGCGCCACGCAGAGAAGCTGAGGCGCGCTTCCTTCGGATCAGCCGTTCGAAGACTGCGTCGATACTCTCGTCCGTCAAGGTGGAGGCGCCCATAGGACTGGACCGCGCCAATAGCAGTTGGCGGGCAGCTTAGCCGGCATGCCGTGTCCCTCCGCTCCTCGATCCAAGCCTTGACCGCCATCGGATCAAAAGTCCAGACGCCGCCCAACTTGGCCGCGCTTGGGATCGCCCCCGTCTTCGCCAGTTCCTGCACTTTGCGCCGCCAAGTGGAGGCCGCAGCGATCGAGGGACTGGACCTTTCGGCCGATATGCCGTCCGACGAAGAAAACATGGAGGACGCGCTTGAGCAGGTCCACTGACATCAGCGGGGCGGGCTGGAACGCTCATCGTCGCGGCGCTCACGGACACCGCGCCCGCGCGGGCATCATCAACACCAAGCCTGTCGGAGGAGACCGCGCCCTTCACCGGTCCCGGCGACTAAATCGAGGGACGCCGGGACGACTACGACAGGGCGTACGCGCTTGACCTCGCCCAGCTCGCGGCGTTCATCCACCCAACCCAACCCGACCTTGTCAGTCCGTTGTCGATCGACACTGACACGCCGGTACGGCACGCATTTCTGGCCCGCGTGAGGGACGAGATCACCGCGCGCGGCGTGATCGACGTGTTGCGCTCCGGCGTCCGCCGCGGCCGCATGAGGTGAAGCTGTATTTTCCTCTCCCGTCATCGGGCAACACGGCTGTGGCCACGCGCTTCGCCGCCAATCGTTTCTCCGTCACACGGCAACTCGGCTATTCGCTGGATACCGCCCGTCGTGCGCTCGACCTGGGCTTGTTCATCAACGGCGTGCCGCTCGCCACCTTCGAGCTCAAGAACAGCCTGACCGGCCAGACCGTCGCCCATGCCGAGGCGCAGTATAAGAGTCTGAGTCTGACTCTGAACTTATGTGCAACGAGCTACTCGCCTGATGAGCAGCATGGCTGAAGCGGTGTAGAGGAAGGCTGTCGCGGACGCGATCGTCTTCTCGAAGCCCTTGGCGAGCCGGCGGTTGCGATTCAGCCAGGCGAAGCTCCTCTCGACCACCCAGCGACGCGGATGGACAGCAAAGCCAACCTGACCGGCTGCTTTGCGGACGATCTCCACGGCGATGCAGGTGGCGTCGGCGACGCGCTCGGCCGCATAGGCGCTGTCGGCGAAGACGCGCTCCACGAACGGAAAGCTGCGATGGGATGCCTTCAGCAGCGGCACGGCTCCGTCGCGATCCTGGACGGATGCGGGATGCACCTGCAGCACCAGCGGACGGCCGTCCGTGTCGACCATGGCGTGTCGCTTGCGACCGAGCACCTTCTTGCCAGCGTCGTACCCTTGCGGGCCGCCCGCCTCGGTGGTCTTGACGCTCTAGCTGTCGATGACACCCCCGCTTGGGCTCGCCTCGCGCCCAACCCGCTCCCGGTCGAGCATGACCAACCGATGCGTGATCGCTTCCCACACGCGAGCACGCCGCCACGTCGCGAACCAGCCATAGACCGTCTGCCGCGGCAGAAAGCAGGGCGGCAGCATCCGCCACGCGATGCCACCGCGAAGGACATAGAAGATCGCGTTGACGATCTCGCGCATCGGCCACTCAGGCGGCCGTCCGCTGCCAGCAGGAGGGGGCAGAAGCGGCTCCAGCACCGCCCATTCGGCATCGGTCAGGTCACCGGCAAAGCGGAGCCCGTCACGCATATGCTGCGCACGGGTGGCTGCGGTCCACATCAGGATGTTCATCCAACTCGGTCTCGACAACCTGTTGGAACCACATCCGACCGCGGCCTCCCACCCCATTCACTAGCGTTCAGAGACAGCCTCTAAGACCGACCGTGACCGAGCTATGCGGGAATTTGGGTGACGGGGTGATCAGGCGGCGTGCTGCTTTGGCGTGTTGGTGACTTCGACGCCGTTTTGGAATGTGACGCCCTGGATGACCTTGGGCAACTGGTTCTCACCCTTCAATCGATGCCAGGTTTTCTCGGCGGCCATGACGAGCTTGAACACCATGAGCCGGGCAGTGTCTTGGGACAGCGCGCCCTTGGTCCGGACGGTGCGGTGCCGCACCGGTGGCGAACACGCTTTCGATCGGGTTCGATGCGCAGGTGATCCCAGTGTTCGGCGGAGAATTCGTAGAAGCTGAGCAGCGCGGCGCGGTCCTTCACCAGGCAGGTGACCGCCTTCTCGTACTTGGCCGCATACTTCTCGGCGAACACCGCAACCGATGCCTCCGCCGTCGCGCGATCCGGCGCCTGCCAGACCTCGTGCAGATCCTGCTTCGCGGCGGGCTGGACGGACTTGGGCAGCTTGTTCACGATGTTCGAGGTCTTGTGCACCCAACACCGTTGGTGCCGGGTGGTGGGGAAGATCGCGTCCAGCGCTTTCCAGAAGCCGAGTGCCCCCGTCACCGATCGCCAGCTCGGGTGCGAGAGCGAGGCCGCGCGCCTTGAGGGAGATCAGCAGCTCTCGCCAGCTCTGCGCGCTCTCGCGCACGCCCACCTGGAAGCCCACGAGCCCCTTCTTGCCTTCAGGCGTCGCCCCGATCAGCACCAGCATGCACTCGGCCTGCGGCTCCATGCGCGCC
This sequence comes from Acetobacteraceae bacterium, assembly GCA_965276665.1. Taxonomy (GTDB): domain Bacteria; phylum Pseudomonadota; class Alphaproteobacteria; order Acetobacterales; family Acetobacteraceae; genus CAWGJC01. The sequence continues at coordinate 3,335,559 of OZ255620.1, read as the reverse complement.
TGCAAGTAAATCCTGTCCGCCCAGACGTAGACGTAGCAGCGGCCCGACAGGTCGCGCCGCTGCCAGCGCGCGTAGTCCGCTTCCCACTCGCCCCGTAGCCGCGCGATCACCGAGGGCGGCAGGTTCGGGGCATCCTTGCCCAGGAGGGCGGCGAGCGCCTCCTGGAAGTCGCCCGTCGAGACCCCGCCCAGGTGTAGAGGATGGGCAGCAGCGCATCCAGGCTGCGCGTCCGCCGCGCCCAGCGCGGCAGGATCGCCGACTGCGGGGGCGCCATGACCATCCGTACCGGCAAATCAGGCCGATATCGCTACTACACGTGTTCCATCGCGGCCCGAAAGGGCGATACCGGCTGCAAAGGCCGGTCGATACCCATGGAACGGCTGGACGATCTGGTCGCCCAGCATCTGGAGGAGCGCCTGCTCGATCCGGCCCGGCTTGAAGAGGTGTAGTCGCCGATGGCGAAGTCAGGGTCATGGGATCGCGGGGCAACCTACTGCGCACGCTGGCCGCCGCAGGCGGCGTAGAATCGGCGGCTGGAGGCGTGCCCAGCTTTGTTCCGAGTTGGCGGAGGGGATGGGATTCGAACCCACGATACGCCTTGACAGCGTATAACGGTTTAGCAAATCGTTTGAAAAATACATCGGACACTCGGAACTTTGCGATTTCAGTAGGTTAATCGGCGCACATCAAGGCGAACAAAGAAAGAAAGTACGCTCGCTCGTGACACAGAACCTGACACAAGAAACTCGGCTACTTTACCTCATCGTGTTCTTTTCCCATTCCCTTGTTTGTATCGCCGTCAGTTCTCCCTGATTCCCGTCCCAACAACCCGGGCAGCCGAGCAATCCCCCGCGCAATGCGCCGCGCCTCGTCCCATTCGAGCGGAGCGGGAGTCACGGCGTGTCTCGCGTTCGGCGCGGCGTAGACGTAGGCGACCGTCACGCCGTTGGCATCGATGATCCTGTATCCGCCTTCCGTTCGCTCGGCCGTCCAGGGGGCCGGGAAACGACGGGATCGCGGAGGTGAGAAGCCGGTGTCCATGAGAACAGAAAGAGAACACCGAAGGGGCGGCGGGAGTCGAGTCGGAAGTTAGTCGCTCCGTGCAAAACATCGGAAAGGATCATCTTTTTACGTCATTATGACGTAAGAGGATTGCCCTTTTACGACGCTTGAGATACAACCTCTTTGTCGCCGGCAATGGGGTCGGCGGCACATCGGAGGACCAGCGATGCCTTGCATCGAACTGGAAATCTGGTGGGAGAAGAAGCGGATCAGGTTGATGATCCGGTTCCGCTTCCTTCTCTAGCCGGAGGGTGGGAGTTCGGGAAACCGAGCTCCTACCTTCTGGTCCCAACTTTAGACACGAGGGGACCACGATGGAAGAAGCAAACGAATTGCGACGGGTGCTTGAGGACCTGAGCCTGTCTCAGACTGCCCTGGCGCGGTACATGAAAGACCTAGGCGACGACCGCGACGAGAAAAATATCTTGCGGTCGATCCAACGGATGGTCGCGGGCGATATCCGCGTCAGCGGGGAGATGCGCGCGCTACTCGGTTCAATCCCGCGTTCGGCAAAGCCGTTCGTGTTTACGCTGTTGCCGAACGAGGTGGAGGAGTTGACCAGTGCTACGGATGCTGGCGGCCACCAGTCGCTTCATCGACGGTTGCTGGCCGAGCTGCGCAACGGGAACAACGAGGTCACGTTTACCGACGAGCAGCTGGGCGAGTTGATTCGTTATATGACGCGCTACGGGTCAGGCGGCTTTCAATCGCGCCTTCGCCGCGCCTTCGCTCGATCGCTGGGTGACTTGCTGTCGATATGAACGTGCAAGAGCAGATCGCCCGCATCAATCAGCTTCAGGCGGACGCCGCCCGGAAGCAGCAGGAAACGCGGCTTGCTCCGTTGGCCCTTGTGATCAGCGCCATGACGGCGGGAGGCAGCATCGTGGCGGCGACGGTCGCTCTGATGAAGGTGCTGGGGCCGTGAGCCCCACCCGCCTCCGCGAATGTCTGGAAGCAATTGGTTGGACGCAGCGTGGGCTAGCCGATCGGCTCGGCGTACATGAAACACGAACGCGGCGATGGGCGAGCGGCCGCTATCCAGTGCCTGACGCTGTGGCGGAGTGGCTGGAGACTTTGGCCCACGTCCATGAGGCACATGCCCTGCCGACAGGATGGCTCAGCGATGCAGAAGATGCTGCCACTGCTCCGCCGGTGAGCTCACGAACCTTCGGATGCTAACTCCACGTAACCTAGATTTTGCCACTAACAAACCAGCCTAACGCAATTATAGCGGCTGCTAGAAAGCCGCAGATAACCCAAAATGCTCCCCTGAAAAAGTTCATCCTATCTCGGACGCCATCAACCTTTTCGTCGATGCCACTTACATCCGATATTAGGCGATCGACCTTAGTGCCGAGTTCCGTTACTTTGACCAAGAGAAAATGGTAGTCGAAGTCAGGCGGACCGCTACTTGAAGGTGCACCTGCCGGCTTTTCCGGCGGAGGTCCCGCTCCTCGGTCATCGTACGAACCAGTATCAACCATTACGGGCCGGCGTCCCTAACCTGGCTGTCAGCCATTCCCACATGTCTCTGTTGTGCCATCCAGTGTAGTTGGAAACCGGCAGGACAATTGCTCGCCCAACGGTTCCGTCAGGCACCCCAAGTAGGCCGGCAACGCTGGTAGATGTTCCTTCTGGTTCGAACACCAAAAACTGCCCATCGGCGATGCGAAAGAAACTTCTCCCCGGCTTATCTGAGCCGAACTCGCGATCTATTGCCGCACTAAGTTTGGGATCGCCGGTCGGCGCGATGATCGCAAAAACTGGCATGAAGGGGTAGGATACCTTTCTCTCACTACGACCGCCGGCAACCTTGGGTAAGGGACGTCTCCCTAGATCAAAGGTTGCTGCCGGCCGCTGACACTCACCGCCACGATGGGCGAGGCTGATTGATATTAAGGCTGAAACGCAAAAAGGGCGCCTCCCCTTTCGGAGAGACGCCCCTTTCGTGTCAGCCGTGAAGCGAAGGTCTAGCTGGTAGCGCCACCGCTCACGGTCGAGCCGGCCGCGCCACCGCCGGTCGAGGCGGCGGGGGTATTCGCGGTCACTGCCGCCCCGAGGGACGACGCCTGGGCGGCGACGGACTGCGCCAGCGTCTCGACGGCGTTCGGATCGACGCCGGACGCCTGCGCCTGTCCGGCCTGGGAGATCAGCGTGGAGAGCTGCCCGAGCAGCGTCACCGCGCTCTGGTCCACGGTCGTGAGATTGGCGACGGAGTTCTGCAAGTCGGTCAGCGCCTGCGCCGAATTGGTGGTGGTCTGTGACATGATGTCGAGTCTCCTGTTGATGATGTCGAGTGAGATCGCGAGCGCTTCAATAAGGGCGCGATCGTCGGGGTGGAGGCGTTCCATGCGTCCTCCGTGCTGGGCGCGGAATGCGCCGCAGAGTGTTGGGCAGCGTTACTGGAACACGTGCACGTTCGAGAACGTCACCGGGAAATTCACCCCGGTCCCAAGCTGAAGATAGATCGCACCTCCGCTATTGGCGACGGTGAACGTATTGTTTCCGGTTGAGCTGGACTTGCCGCTGTTGCTGGCGATCTGCGTCGCGACGGCGGCCGTGGTCGGCACGGTCAACGTCTCCTTGTCATCGATGTAGAAAGTGATCGCGGTCGGGGTCCACAGGCAGCCGTATTTGTGCGGTTGCGTGAGATCGATGCTCGCCTGGTTCGGCACCGTGTTGTTGGAATTGTTGAACTGGTCGCCGCTCCCGTCGAGCCACTGGTGAACGGTCGAGATCAGGTTCGCCTTGCCGACGCCTGGCCAGCTTGAATTGGCATAGGCTTCGATAATGTCGAGCTCCATGTAAGGCGCGGAGGTAAAGCCGTTCACCATCGCGCCCCAGAAGGACGGCCATCCGGGATTTTTGCCGAGCAGCGTCGGATCGAATTTCAGGGTTGCCTCGAAATACCCGTATTGGAACGCGAGCCCTTGTCCTTGATTGGTTGCGTGCGCGCTCGGCTTGGACACTGCCGGGGTGTGGGAATTGACGGTGACAAGACCGTTATAGCTGGCTTCGGTAAGGAAGGTCAGCGAGCCGTCTGAATTGACCGTCCACTGGCTTGGCTTTGGCTCGCTGGTGCCGTCGAATCCGTTAAACGGATACCAATCGTGCGTGCCGGTATTGTCCGGCGACACGCTGTTGCTGGTGAACCCCGAAGCGCCAAACACGCATGTCTTGTAGCCGGCGGCGATTGCTTGCGCGGGCGGCGTCGGACCGTCAGGGAGTGGTGTCGGTAGCGGTGTCGGCAGAGGGTCCGGCGTGGGTGTCGGCGTCGGTGTCGGAGTGGGTGTCGGCGTCGGCGTCGGTGTCGGCGTCGGCGCAACCCGAGGATCGCTTGCCGTCGTCCAGCTATCGCTGCTCTTGCCTTTCGACCACCAATAGCCGGCCGAGTTCTCCTGATAGACGAGCCCGTTGAAGAACAGCAGCAGCTTCACCTGCGCGGTTTCGGTCAGAACCGCACCGTTCACGGCAATCTGGTAGCCGTTGCCGCCAGAAACGAGCGTCCACTGTTCAAGCGAGGCATCGGTAAGCGACAGGCCCGGAGCCGTGATCGTGGTTCCGCTCGGGCTTTCGACACGCGGATCGCCGGCCGCCTGCACCCAACCGCCATTGATGTAGGCGTAGAACATGCTCGACATGTTCTCGTGATAGATCACGCCATTGCTGTAGAGCATCTGCTTCACGTTGAGCGTGCGCGTGTCCACGACGCCGTTGCGGCAGACCTGGTCTCCCGTCGCGCCATTCGGGGGTGTGATGCTCCACTCCGCGCCGGTCGCATCGGTCAACAAGGCTGGACTGATGGTCGTGTTGTTGGCGGATGCGGTCATGATTGCACTCCCCCGACGAGCGAGATCGTCCAGAAATCGGACGCGAGATTGGAGTTCAGCAGGTAGGCGTATGGCAGGGTGAAATACCCGGCCATGCCCCAGCCCGCGCCCCAGGAATTGCGGACCAGAAAGCGCTTCGACGGATCGTCGTAGCCCACGGCCATGACGGCGTGACCGCCTTGCAGCTCCTCATCCGCCCCCGGCATCGGAACCACGCCGGTCTTCGCTACCTCGTCGCTTTCGAAGCTGTCGTAGACGCTGAACCCGAAGACGAACGGCGAGCCGGCGGCGAGGCACGCCTTGAGCCGTCCCGCACCCGGGATCAGCCGCTGGTATTTCAGCGCGAGGTCGAACTTGCCGTCAGTGAATGCCGCCTCGTCCGGCTTGACCGTCACCTTGTCAGGATCGAACGGCCAGTCGGACTCGGATGGGGCGCCGAACGTGGCGGCTCCCTTGATGACATCACGGATTTGCGCGCCGCCATCCTGATCGGTGTCATCCTCCGCGGCGCGTGCGTTCCAGTACAGGAACAGGCGCGACGGCACGAAATCGGGCGCAAGGCCCTGCTTCATGCGTTCGAACTGCACGGCGCCCGCTGCCGAGTTACCACAGCAAGAACCCGTTTGACCTTGATCGTAGACGGGCGGGCACTTGTTCCGCAGATCGACGGACGCGGGCAGCGGACCGGACGGCGGCGCGTCGAGCAGGTAGTCGCGAGCGTCTGGGAGATCGGGACGCCAGCCGTACCGGGCGATCTTGCGGGTTCTCATGCGCCGAGGCCGAGAGCCGTCCGCGCCTGCGCGCGCGACATGGTGCGCATGCCCGACCTCGGCGCCGTCAGCGCCACCACCAGCCCGACCGCCGTCTCGATCTCCGGCAGCAGCGTCTGCGCGGCGGAGAGGATGGTCGCCACGCTCGGCAGGGTGACGGTGCCGATGTCCTTGACGAGCTGGTTGTAGGCGGTGACGACCTGCGTCACGAAAGGCTGCGCGGCGGTGACGGCAAGGCCGGCGACCACGGAGCTTGCAGCGCTGGCAAGCGTGGAAATGTCGGTGGCGATCGCGCCAGCCGATGCGAGTCCGGCCGCCGACAGGACAGCCGCGACCTGCGTCCCGATCGCCTGCACCTCGTTGGCGATGTCGGCCGTGACGGTCGCCGCTTCCTGCGCGGTTGCGCAGCCGGCGAGAGCAACAACAGGCACAAGCAGAGACGCACCGCGCAGCATGGCGCGACGTGAGATATGCATCGGATTTTCCTTGAGTTGGGGAGAGTGGAAGCTAAAAGGTTTGCGTCACCAAGCCTGGTTCAACTCCTGGCTGAGCTTTTCCAGATACCGAATCGTTTCCGCGCGTGTGCCAGGGCTTGAGACCTGCACCCAGCGATCGCCCATCCGCCACAGCACGACGTAAAGCCCGCCGAGCAGACACACCGGCCGATAGACGAACGGCGCCTCGTCAGAAGCGTCCACCGACCACCAGCCAAAGCACGACGATGACGACGATGATCCAGATGATCCCGCCGCCCATGCCGTATGGGGTGTGGTAGAACCCGGCGCGGTAGCCGCCGTAGCCGCCTCCCACGCCAAACAGAAGGATTAGGACGACCAGAAGGAGGATCATACCTGAACTCCTTCCGGCACGATCACGGACGAAGGCTTCGTCTCAACTGGACCTTTGAAATTGCTTGGACGCAACGCAAGTCGTGCTAGAGCAGCCTTTCCGTTCGTGACTGCCACCGGGGTTGCCGTGGGTTCGAATGCTTGAAGCACGGCAAGAATATCCATGAGCACTTCAGGTGCCATCGTCATCCCACCAGCGCCGCCATGCACAAGCGACTGCACAAGTTCGAGCGCGTCGGTCGTCAGCTTCGACGCAGCGGTTCCTGCCGTGGAATCCGGCAGCACGAGATGGAGAATTCCGGCGACGGCTGCTCCGGCTGCCAACGAGTAGCTAGTCTGGTGCGCCATAAGCTGCACGACTATGCCGGCGATGACGCCAGCAAGCACGCCGAGGCCGTTGATAGTGGTGGGCTGCTTGAACCAAGCGGCGAGGTTCTTCATGAGGGTTCCTTTCCGACAAGCGCCAGCGCGGCCGTCTGCCGTGCATCGCAGCGATTGAGCCAACCCTTCTCGTCAAGAGGATTGTCCAAGCTCTGGTAGTAGCTGCGCTGCGCGTTGATCAGTGCCTCAATGAGCACAGTCGCATCCTTGGCCACAGCGGCGGTCTGGGTTTCCGGCCCGATTGAACCGTCTTGTGCGACCCCAAGGATGTCTTGAAGCATCATGGCCGATCGCTTGGCTCCGGCGTTGTATCCAAAATCCACGACCGCGAGATCGACACCGGCCGGCAATCCATAGGCGCCCATCAGATTCCAGTAATGAGCGCCAAAGATCGCGGCTTGGATATCTGACGAAAGCGCGCGCATTTCGGCGGCGGTAATAACGCGGCCAAGCCAATCAATCAGCGTCGGCGCACTGACGCCCATGTTGCTGCCGATCAGGGTTCCGACCCGCACACGTCCCGCCGACCAATTCCCTGCATCGGCTGCAATCGAGGAATAGCCCCCCTCCCATCGCAGGATGAAGGTATTCGTCGCATCGAAGCTGTCGTTCATGGATGAGAGGTGCTCATGTTTTCGGTTCCTCAAGACCCGGCAGCGCTTGGCGCTGCGGCCAATCGACCATCGGCAAGCCGGCATCTCTCAGTTTGATGTTGGCCTGCCGCTCCACGTTGGCGACCGCGTATTCCATGTCATATGCTGTGCCACACCACCACCGCGCCAAGTCCCATCCTCGATTGCGGTCGTGCTCAAGCTCCCCTTTATCATCTTTCAAGCGCAGGTTTTCTCGCTCCAGCCGTGCGTAGCTGAGTTCCTCTCGATCGGCCTTTACCTTTGATCGACCCAACAGCCAGATGAAGGGCAGCCGCAGCAACCAAGCGATGAATGTCGCCATCACGGTCGCCAGCGCCCCTATCAAGCCGACAAGAAATTCCTGAAAGTCGCCATGCCCCGGGTCACTGGGAGTAATTGGCATTTGTTCGGCCTCGGCGAAAGCGCGCAAGAAAACCCTGCACTCGAGATGACGCCCTTAAATCTTCAAGACCGAAAAAGACGTGGTAGGAGCACAAGATCATCTCGGCTCCGGCGATCGTCATATAGAGCCGAACACCCGAGGTGACGTTCCACTGCAAGACTTTCAGCAGGCCATATGTCAGACCGATCCACAGAATCATGAGAAGGAAGGCCGAGGAAAGCCGGAGGAGACGAATATGGCTCCACGTTCCAAGGGACGTGGTTAAGGCCAAAAGCAAGCCGCTCGAGGCTATGACTTGGCGGTGATGGAGCGTGACGACCGAATAGAAGTCGTTGCTTGTGACCTCGATAATGAGGTGCAACGGCGCGGTGTAAATCAGCCCCGATGACCACGTAAAAGCGGCGACGGCAAGAAACACTTCAAGCCAGAAGGGATCCTGTCTGATCTTCTCGGCAGCCCACTGGAAAACAGGTGGCATGGCTGGCTCCTGCTCGATGTTTACGGTGTCCAGCTATCAAGAATGTGGATTGAGCTCTCGTTCAGCAGCGCCTCCATCGCGGCCAGCAAAGCCGACTGGGACGGCACCACGAGCGCATTGTGAGTGCCGGGTGTCGCGGTCCAGGTGTTCGCCCCCGTGCTGGCGTTGACCGTCATCACGACATTCTGGTGACCGCCGGTCGTGGTGATAAGCGGTGACGCGGGGAACGCCGCCGCATAGGCCGCCGTCACGTCATAGGACGAGGCCCGGTTGCCGTTGTAGGAACTCCATGTCTCGAAACCCGACCGCGCCGGGCAGATCGTCGAATTGCCGGCCGTCGCGACGCTAGTGCCGGTGCCGTTGTCGAGGGACGAAACAAAGATCGGCACCGGCCAGCCGGCGAACACCGCGGCCGCCTGCGCCGGCGCGTTGGCGAGGTTGTACTCGGGCGTCCCGCTGTTATAGGCGCCGCACATGGAAACCATGTGGTCGAGCTTCGCCGCGATCAGCTGCGATCCGGTCAGCGGGCTGGTGGCATCCGCCGGCGAGGCGAGCAGCGCTGCTTCCTCCTGCATCGGCCCCATTGATATATACCTGACGGACCCGTTCGGTGCGGCGGCGAGCCAGGAGCGGAGCGAGGGCTGCGGATCGGGATAGCTGGCGTTCGTCTTGGTCAGGCCAAACGCCGCCCACGCGCCATCCGCCCAGGTGCCCGTGGTGATCCGGTCGGTGCCCTTGTAGGCGGCGATTGGGATGACGAGGCCGCGCGAGCGCAGGATCGCGTCGAACACCGCCGCCGCGTGGACGTTGCTGCCGCTGACGACGATCCCGAGCAGGTTGATCTGCTTGCGCAGTTGCAAGGCAATCAGCAGCAACAACGCCTGCATGTCGTCAATATCGGATGTCGCGTCGAAGCTGGCGATGACGTTCTGCGCCGGGCCGGCGTAGATCGTTTGGTTGACCTGCGTCGGCGTGGCCGCTGCGATGCTCGCCAAGCTCTGCTGCGAAAGCAGGAACGCATAGGGCGTATAGCAAGAGCTCCACCCGTCCCAATACTGGCCGACAGGAACGGTAGGCGAATCACCCATGCCGCTGATGACCAGGGCGCCGGTGTTGGTTGCCGTGTCGCCCGAGGCGAAAGTGTCGCTGGCGACGTTCGGGGTGTCGAGCACCAGATTGCCGCTATCGTCGGAATAGTAAAGTGATACGCCCGCCGCTTTCTTACTTCCGTCGTAGCTAAAGGCGACGAAGCGCGGCCGGCGATTCAGCAGGTCGAATGAGCCGCGCACTTCGATATAGTCGGCGGTGACGGCGCTTTGCAGGCGAAAGTAGAGCACCAGCGCCGTGCCGTTCCAGTAGCAACCCCAACGATACCCGGCATACGGCGCCGTGGTGCTCACCTTCGATGCGAAATCCTGCCAGTAGGCTGAGCCGCTGCGCGTGGCATTCGGCGCCATCACGTAGTAATGCGACATCGCCGTCGCGCCGGCATTGTCGAGCACGCTGCCGCCGCCGATCGAGCCGCTCGTGTGCCGCGAGAACAGCATCGAGGTGGACTGCGGCAAACCGCGCAGCAGGCTCGGCTGTCCGGGGCAGCAGCCCGTGCCGGGCTGATAGCTCGTCATCGTGTTCGTGCCCGGCGCACGCGAGTTGATCGCGGTGACGCTTCCCGCATCGGGGTCGGATAGCGGGTAGAAATAGCTCGGTGTTGGCAGCCCGACGAGCACCGGGAGCGATGCTGGCGTAGCAGCGACGGCGCTCGTTGACGACGCCGGCCCGATGATCACCGCCTGGCCGCGCGCGGCCGCCGGCAGGAGCGCCGCCGCGGCGGCGCCGAGGCCGAATTCGCGGCGGCGCATCATTGCATTCCGATCAGGCGGGAGAACGAAGTCTGCGTGCCGCTGCCGGTGCTGCCGGTGCTGTAGTGCATGCCGAACCCGACAACCACGCCATCCTGCGGGCTGCTGGCGGCCGTGACGCCGGCGGCGGGCCACTGGAGCGTCACGCTTGCGCCTGTCAGCCCGGAAATGCCGGAGACCGGGATTGTTGGCGGGGAGGTGCAGTTCAGCGGCCCCGCGCCGGGGCTGGGGCTGAAATTGGCGTTGATCTGGGTGACCTGCCCACCAGCAACCACCACGTTGAACGAGGCTTGCTGGCTGCAACCGCCGCCGGTCGAAGTCTCGGCATAGGTGCCGTTGGTGCCGCCGCTGCCGCCGACGATGATCGCCCGGCCCCCGGGTCCGGAGTCCTTCTTCTCGAACCCGTCATTGCCGTAGTGATAGCCAGTCGCGATCTGCTGGTCGCCGCGCGTTTCGATCGGCACCACTTGCCCGCTGGTGAGGCCGTTCTGCATGGCGACGCCAACCGCCGGCTGGTTGTTCGATCCATTGGCGGGTTCCGACAGGCCGAAGCTGCCGGCTTGATATTCCAGCAGATCGTGGTCATAGGTCCGCGTGACGTTCCCGAGCGGCTGGAAGATGGTGAAGGTGCCGTCCGCCGTGCCGGGCTGGTGCCAGCGCACGTTCATGTAGCCAGCACCCTGATTCACGCCGCTATTGAAGATCGGGATCGTCGCCCCGCCCGCGCCCTGCCCTTCCGCGCTCGCCGCAAGGCCGAGGATGTCGCCGTCCAGATCAAAACCGAGACCGTCTGCCGGCGTGCCAATGCCGTTCACGTTGAAGACGGCGATGCCATAATGCCCAGCGGTGTCGTGGAGTGGCCACATCTGGCCGCCATTGTTGGTGATGTCGCCGATGCGTCCGGACACCTCCGCCACATCCCAGGTCGCGCGCCGATAGAGGCCGCCGGTCGTCGCCGTGCTCAGCGTCGAGTTGTTCCACTGCACGAATATCTTCGAGACGTTGATGTCGCTGATCGCCCGGGTCTTGTTCGCATCGTTGTAGGTGCCACCCGAGAAGACGTGGTCGTCGATCGCGACGCCGAGCCCGGTATTCTCCAGCATCAGATTGTCGAAGAAGCTGTCCGAGATCATCGGATTGTTGCCGTTGGCCATTCCCTCAAACTGGTAGCCGGCCCCGTTGAGATAGAGCTCACCGAGAAAGCGGCCCTCCATCGTGGAGTTGCCGTCGATCAGGACGGGGGAGCGCGCCTGGCCGGAGACACCCACATCCTCGAACTGGAGATCGCCGACCAGCTGCGTGTAATTCGGCATCCAATACCAGCCGTAGATGCCCTGGTTGACCGAGATGCGGCGATTGAGCAGATGGTCGCCGGTGATATCCCAATCGTGGGTGAAATAATTCATCGCCACGTCGTCAAGCCGCGTGCGCGCGCACTCGCGGAGCCCATCGGTCAGGAACGTGGAGCCCCACGCATTGGTGCTGCCCTGGACGCCATCGAAACCGAGGCCCTTGATCCAGGTGTAGGACATCGAATTGTTGAGGGTGAAGCAGCCGCCGGCGGTCGAGGCGTTCGCATTCGGCGTCGCCCACGGATCGCCCGCCGTCACCATCGGGAGAACGGTGACGCCATCGCTCGCGTAGCCGAACGAAGTCGGCGTGCTGATGATCGACCGGTTTGGATCGTCGCCTTGCAGAACGTTGGCCATGAGCGTGCCGTTCGGCATCAGGCTCAACGGGATCATCACCGGGAGCGCCATCTGCGATCCGACGACGTAGCTGGCGCTCGAATTGTTGCCCAACGGCATGCCGGGCAGATACGCGTCTCGGGTCAGCCACAGCGCCCCCTCGATCGCCAACCACGCGATGTCGAGGTTCGCCGCCTTGGCGTCGGTCAGGTTGAACGACGAGGACGAGGTGAAGCAATTGGCGGTGCTGTTGTAGGTGCAGTAGGCGCTTGGCAGCGTGCTCGCGGTCAGGAAGGAAAACGGCTGCTGGCCGTTGATCGTGATGTTCGCGAGACCGGCGAGCGTCGTCTTGCCGTCGAAGCAGTTGCCCGAGCCGGACTGCTGCCCGACCGTGTGCACGTTGCCGTCATTGATCGTGATCCCGCATGCGAGGCTCAAGACGTTGGTCGGGCTCGTCGGCAGGTATTGCAGAGCGACGAGCTGATTGGTGGAGTCGAGAACCGACGTGCCGCCCGTGCCGCAGCCGGTAACGCCGGAATCCCTGATCGTGCCCGACGAATCCGAGAATGAGACGCAATGGCCGGAAGTGACTGCGCCCGACAACGAAGCGACAATGCCGGTGCTGCCCGAGGCCGCCTTCGTCGCCGCCGTCCCAAGCGCGCCGCCGTCCGTCAGCAGCTTGCCGGTCGCGTCGCCGAAGGTGGCAACGTGATTGGCCGTGGAGGAGGCCGGTCCCGCAACATTGCCGGTGCCACCCCCGCCCCCCACGGCGGAGATGACGCCGTTGGAAATGGTGACGGTCGAGCCATCGGGGCGGACCGCGCCCGCGATCGACGTGGTCGCGAGCGGCAGCCGCGCCGCGGCCACGGTGCCGCTGGTCAAGTTGCTGGCCGAAAGGTTGAGCAGCGCCGCCTGGAGAAAAGCGTCGCTTGCGACGGCGGTCGTGTTGTCTCCCGCCGTCTGCGTCACCGCCGTCGAACCAGAACCCAGCGCGATGGCAAGCGGCATCTGCGCCGACAGAACCCGAGCATTCCCGTCGAGGGCCGCCACGCCATTCGCGATCCCGACCTGAGATGCCGGCACCGCGCCGATCGCCACATTCAACAGCGCATTGAGCTGCGCCGCTGTGAGGATCGAGCCGTCGCTGAATTGCGTCAGCGTCGGCAGGCTGAGGGTGTACTTGCGCGGCCCCCGCGCCAGCATCTTCGGCACCGCGACGACCTTCGGCCCATGCGCGAGCGTGGCCTGCCCGACAACGAAGTCCTTCGCCATCGCGGGCACGGCAAGGCCCGCGCTCAGGACGAGCGCGATCAACGATGTCGCAAAGCGCATCGGCGGTTCTCTCAGGATGGAGGGAGGGTCAGGCGATCAGGGCGGGACTACTGCCAGACGCAGACGTGACCGAACTGCGTGACCTTGTTCGCGCCGGTCCCGAGCTGCACATACATCTGCTGCGAGGGGCTCGATGAGTCCTGGCCGACTTCATAGGTGAAGTTCGGCGTGTTCTGGTTCTGCACGAGCGTCGCGCTGTTCCCCGGCGTCGTGTCGTACTGCTCGTAGACCGACTGCGACGTGTTCAGCGTGACCGTCACCACCGCCACATCGTCGAGATACCAGACGATCTTTCCGGGCGTCCAAAGCGCGGCGTATTTGTGCATCTGCGTCGGGTCGTAACCAGCGGGGACGCTCGCCGGCGCGCTGTTCTGGTTCGAGTAGCCCTGCTGCGAATTGCCGCGCACCCACTCGTGCACCGTGTAGGTGGGCGTGATGCCGTCCGGCTTGCTGTTGTCGCCGGTCGGATACAGCTCGATGATGTCGAGCTCCATGTAGCGATAGCCGGACTGGCTGGTCCGCAGATTGATGATGTCCGCGAAATCGCCCAGCCAGAAAGCGGCCCAACCATTATTGTTGCCGGCCGTCGCACCCGGAAAGGCCATGGAGGCCTCGAAATAGCCGTAGCGGAAGTTGACGCCGTTCCCCGAGTTGACCGCATGGGAAGAAGGCGTCGAGAGCGCGGGCATTGCCGAGCGCGTGCCGTTGTTCTGGTTGACGCTGACGAAACCCGTGTAGCTCGACTGATCGTTCATCGTCAGAACGCCGCCGGCCACGCTCCAGTTGGTCGAGCCGTCCATGTAGCTGTAGGGGTCGGACGTGTAGAAATCGTGCGTGCCGGAGTAGCCGTTGACGAGCGACAGCTCGCCCATATTGTCGGCGCCGAAGGTGCGCGTGCGGTAGCCGGCCAGCACAGCCTGCCCCGGCGCGTTGATGCCGGGCCTTGGGTCAGCGCTGGACGTCCAGGTGCTGGAAGAGTGGTTCCAGGCATACCACGCATTGTTGTAATTCTGCTGGTAGACCGCGTGGCCATAATACATCAGCAGCACGACGCCATGAGAGGTGCCGTCTAGCGTGCCAGCGTGTGAAATCTGATAGCCGGGGTTGCCATCGGTCGGTGCGAGCAGCGCGAAGGTGTCGCCATAAGCATCGGTAATTGTCGTGCTGGGGCTATAGACTTCCGTGTCATTCAAACTTTCGGTGAACGCCGGAGCAGCGCTTCCGCTACTCAACCCCGCAAAAGGGCCGACGCCGACGTTGGGGCTACCTCCGAACGTGCCGGGGAGCGTGCCGAAGGTCTGGGAGACCGAGTAGCCCGACGCGGTCTGCGTGGCCAAGGTCGCGAACGATCCTCCGCCGATGAAAGTGTTGATCGCCCCGCCATTCGACGAGTTGATGGCGACGATCGATGCGCCCGCCGCGCTCATCTGGAAGGCGATCCAATACCAGCCGCCGGTTGTGATCGTGATCGGCGTTCCGTAGGTATAAACCTGGTCGCCCGCGGCCGCGCTCGCCGTAATCGCGATGCTGCCGGTGTCCGATCCCGAGACCAGCGTGCCTGGCACCCGGCCGGCGTCCGTGTAGAGGCCCAGCTCGGCGTTGTAGGCGGCGGAGTTCACCGCCGACTGGTGGAAGGCGATCTTGGTGATCGAGGTGCCGGCCGGGATATAAACCGGCGAGGCGTAGAGCGTGCCCGCAGCCAGCGCCGCCGAGGCCACGCCGACTCCGGCAAGCTCCGGGGCATAGAAGCGATTGGCGACCCATGGCAGCACGCCGGAGCCCGCACCAGCGACGGCCGTATCGACATAGCCCTTCGTCGCGGCCTGAAGCGTGGCGGTCGGCGCGGCGGCAAGTGTGACGGTGCTGTCGAAAACGGTCGGCGACAAGACTTCGATGCTACCCGAGCCCGTCCCGCCATATCCAACCTGCACGTTGGCATTGCCGGCCGAGCCCCGCACGGTGAGGTAGTTCACCGCCGGGTTGAGCGGGTTCAGCAGATGGAAGCCGATGCCATTCGACGTCGCGAGCTGGAGAGCAGCACCGCCATCCGCGGTGATGGTCGGCGCCTGACCGGCAATCGTCAGGTAGTCATTCGCGAAGCTGCCGTCGCGGAGAATGCCGCCGGTAAAGCCGCCCAGATTTTCCACCACGCCGAACATGATGGCCTTGGAATTGTCAGGCGTCGTGGTCCCATCGCCGATCGTCAATGGCGCCTTGGGATTGACGACGTAGCCGAACGAATAAGGCGTCTGGCCGATCGTCAGCGTCTCGCCAGATGTCACGCCCGGGCTCGTCGGAATCGCGGAAAGCGAGATCGAGGGCGTCGTCACCTGCGCCGTCGTCAGGTTGACGCCCGCGCCGGTCGTGGCGACGTGGATCGTCGCGCCGGAGGCGATCGGCCCGGTCGGCATGGCCGAGAGGTTGAAGCTGCTCTTGATCGCATCCACCACCGCGACCGTCGCGCCGGCCGGGATGTTCGTCCCCGTGACAATCTGCCCGGCGCTCACCGCCCCCGGCACGTTCCCCTGGCCGAAGAACAGCTGAGTTCCGTTGATGTCGGCGATGAAGGTGCCGGCCTTGATGTTCGTGCCCGTGACCGGCTGCCCGATCGCCAGGCCCGCCGGGGGCGAGTTCGTGTAGACCGTATAGGGATAGGCGCTGGAGAGATTGCTCGCCGCCGACGCCACGAAGGACAGCGTGCCCGTGCCGTTCGGCGTGACCGGCGGCGCCGGCAGCTGGAGGTAATGCCCCCAAAGCGTCCCGTTCGGCGTCCCGGCCGTATTGTTGTACGACCCCGCGTAATACGACGCGTAAAGCTGGATCGCGCCCGCCCGCGCGTAGGTGCCGTAGAACCACTCGGCAGGCCCGCGACCCGGATAGCCGATCGAGTAAGCCGTGCCCGACAGAAACGGCCCGCCCGCCGCGGACGTGATGCCAGACGACTGATGCTGCGCTCCGCTGGTGATCGGCGGCAGGATCGGCGATGACGGACCCGCATAGTTGTGCGGCTCCGCGTCCAGCGTGACGCCTCGCCCGGCGTCAAACATGTTGACGACGCCGTAGAGGCTGTAAGCCAGATTGCCGGTCGAGCCCGCGGCGATCGCCGCCTCGCCGTAAATCGCGCAGGGCTGGTTCGCCGAGCCCGCCGCGAAATTGTTGATGACGACGCCGACGATCGCATTCGAGTTCGTCGAGACGATCAGCTTGCCGGAGGAATACTGGCTCCACGACGTCGAATCATAAAGATCGCCCAGGCGCATCGAAGGCAGCGCGAAGGTGCCGCCGGAGATGGACGGATCGGCATTCGAAAACAGGTTTTCGCGGGCGGTCAAAGCCTGCGCCGGCGAGCTCGCCACCTGGGAGAGGTCGCCGGCCGCCAGCGCCGTCGCCGTGCCCGCGACATTGGCGCTAACCGTCGATCCAGCAAGCTTCAGCGTCTGGCCGTCGAGCGAGAGCTCCGTGAACGCCGAGCCCGTGCCGCCGAGAAGCTGCGCCGATGGGGGCGTTACACCGCCTCCGCTGGTTGGGATGGTGGCCTGATAAGCGATGTTCCCGCGGAAAACGAGAGCGGTGTCGGTGTTGGACGAAAACGCCGTTGGAAGCGTCGCCAGCGCGCTGCCTGCGTTGAGCAGTTGCTGCATGGTCAGCTTGCGGGTCGTGCCTGTCCCAGGACCGTTCGAACCCTGGGTGACGGGCGCAATGTCCCCCAGGGAACCTGTAGACGCCCCCGGCAGATTCGAGATCGTTGCCGACATCTCTAATCAGCCGCCACAATTTGCCCGATGGCGGAACCAGACGGCACGGTCGCAAGACGACGATCGACGCCAGCGTCGTAAGGCGTGACGCCGTCCCATTCGATCATATTAATGATAGTTCCCGTGGCGTAAGTGCCGGTCGTGCCGTCTGGGTTTTGATAAGTGACGGGCGCCGTGGAGATGACTGCATATGCGGGCATCTCACCACTCCAGGCCAATTTTGCCAGAAGCACCTGTGCCGCCGGAAACATTCCCAGAATTGAAATAAGTACCGCCCGCGCCCGAGCCTGAAGCCTGTCCATTCATCGCGATTGTAGAAATCGCATTCGTCGCGGCCCTGCCTCCGCCTCCATAATAACTAGCCCCTCCATAGCCACCAAACTGGCTAGTGACATTGGAATAGTAGGCATCCCCTCCGTAACCTCCGGTTTCGTTTTGATCACCACCAGAAGCGACGCCGCCAGCCCCGCCGGGGTTGTCCGTTCCGTTGCCAGCCGTGCCGCCTTGGCCACCCGTCCCGGTGCAATACGTGGTTGCGCCAATGGTGACGCTGGTGGTTCCCCCTCCCCCCGCTGGATTGTCTCCAGCATTGCTGACGCCTCCAGCCCCAACCGTGAAGTTGATCACCTGCCCAGGCACGACAGAAATGATCTTGCGAAACCATCCGCCAGCGCCGCCCCCCGATCCACAATGGGTGGGATCGCCTCCCCCAGCGCCGCCGCCGCCGCCAACGCCACTGACGCGGATGCGCCAAATCGACGCCGGGACAGTCCAGTTTCGGCTTGTCTTGATCTCCATCTCGTTGACGAAGCCTGTGCCGATCGCAGTCCAGCCGGCCCCACCCGCATCTGGATTGGTGGTATTGTTTTCGGCCGTGCAGAGCCAAAAACCGCCGAAGGGCGTCGTGGAAATGATCGCGCCCTTTGGATATCCGCCGATTGCGGCCGAGAACGCCGAATCCCATTGAATTGGGCCGCCGGCCGAAAACCACTGTGCCCAGCCCGTTACCTGTTTCAGAATGCCATTGTGATCCTGCATGAAAGGCGGCACGCCGCCGGCAGCCTGGGGGATCGTGTTGAGTGGAACAAACCCGTCATTCAGCGATGCCGCACCGTCGGTGATCCCAATCTGTGACGGGGTCGGAACCTGCCGGATGTAGGGAGCTCCGGCGTTCTCACCGAAAGGAATGGGAAATTTGACGGGAATGCCAGTTGATTGCATGTCAGGCGTCCTGCACCACGGTCGCCGACACACCAACGGGCTTTGGTAGCACACCTGACTGCGCGACAATCGCAGCCTCGACTGGCGTGAGAGCGAACGCGAAGGTGTACGTCATCGTCATGTCCTCGCCGTCAGTAACGTAGCAGTTGCCGCGCCCCGGAAAGAGATTGAGCAAAATCTGATTGATGCTCGGGATTGATCCGTCCGAGATATTCGCCAGCGCCTTGGCGTAGATGAGGACCCGAAAGCCATCGTCGGAAAGAGCGTAATTGCTGGTGGTCGCACCACCCATGTAGAACGGAGCCTGCTCGTATCCAGTCAACGTCGGATCGCCCGCTTCGGCATATCCGAAGTAACTGCCGCTCGCGACATGCAGCACCCGGCCGACGCCGACGATGCGGCCCCAGACGTCCAGCCCATACCCGATAGCGGTGTCGACATCCCAAAGCAGTTTGTAGAACGCGTCCAGATTTGCGGTCGGATCAACGTAGGAATTAAAATTATTGATCAGCTGAAGCAGCACGGGCGAGTTGCCGTACTGACTGATTACGGTCTTCTCGACGTCGAGCACGTTACACCAGCGTCAGCGCGATATTGCCGGCCGCAATCGTCGGCACCTGATTGATGTTCATCGTCACTGAATTAAGAGCCGGAATGACGCCGTAGACCGTGCCGCTCGCCGCGGTCTGGGTTGGACTCACCGTGTAGGTCCCCGTTCCGCCGGTTCCCGATCCAAGTGCAGTAATCATGGTGCCTGACATGAGGTTCGCACCAACGAGGTTCTGCCCGACACCAATCGTGCCGCTTGTTACCGCACTTACGGTCAGGGTTGTACCCGAAATCGAGCCGGTGAACACGCTCGTTGATGTGTTTTGCGAGCCGATGTCGATCGCGATGATCTGCGCCCAGGCACCGAGGGACGCCACGCCGGCATAGTAGCGACTGGCATAGATCGTCGAGCCGATCCGTGCCCGCGAGCCTCCGTCCGCACCGGAGAACGCCAGCATGATCGCGTTCTGGATTTGCGTCAGGGCATCGGATGGAACGGACGTGCTGTTTGCTATCGTGACGGCATAGAAGATCGGCACCGCCGCGGGCGTTTCAAACGTCACGGCATAGGAGGGATAGGGAGGGCTATACCCTGAATTCGTGTCGTAGACGGTTTCCGTCGTGTTCCCGGTATAGCCGCAGCCGGGGGCTTTCTTGGTCCAGATAGCCTGCGCCACGTTCTGAGCAGCACCACCCGCCACGCAAACATAGAGCGTGTGCGCCGCTATGCTGACACCGCCGATCGTCACCGCCGATGCTGTATCGTTTTCCGTCACGTAGGCGTCCAGGACGTCAGGAACCTGCAACACGGCACCCAACACGGAAGACAGCGAACCGATCGAATTCAGCGCGACCGATTGCTGCCTGCGGTATTCGAAGTCGGCTCGGCTTTCAACCACATTGCCAAGCACGCCCGACACGCAGCTGACGGTGTCCCAGCCGGGGATCGCCTGATAGATCGAAATGCCGTTGGTCGCCGGCACCGCGATCGGCCCGGTGTTCTGGTTCGCAAACGACAGCGTCACCGTGCCCAGTGACGAGATCGTGCCAGCCTCCGTGCAGGCATACACGTTGCCCGATACATCCTGCACCAAAGCGCCAACTGGGATATTCACGCCGGTCAGGCCGATACAAGCGACTTGAATGACCGTAGGCTGAGCCGGATTACGCTCGATAAAATAGATGCGGGCAATGCCGTCCTGCATCCGTCCGGAGGCATAAGCTGGATCGACATTGTTCGCGAGCAGAAGAAACTGATCATAACTATCGGCGATGACCGCCGCCTCGCTCGACGCAAGCTGCCCCTGTGGGGTCTCCAGCGCAGGGTTAAGATCGCCACCAAACGCCGTGTTGATGTCAGCCTGAACGCCAGCCAAGATTGCCGACTCTGCCGGAGCGACGAATCCGTTATCGCCAAATGTCGGCTGCGGAACACTGGTGGTGCCGCTCATGCAAGCACCGAAATCGAGCCAATCTGGCTCTGCCCAAGCGCGAACAGGTTAGGCTGCAAAGGAGTGGTGATCACACTCACGCTGCCGTCAGTCGCGGTAATCTGCACCTGACCTGCAAGCTGCCGCCCCGGGTTGATGACCGTCATGCTGCCGATCGGAATGCCCGTATCGACCGATAGTGCAGAGCCATCCTCTGTTGCGAGCTGAAAGCCGTTTTCCTCATCGAGAGAAGCGCCTGCATTCGACGTGGTGCGGTTGACGATCCGGCCGCCGGTTAGCGACGTGATGTAGACGGTCGCGCTTGCCACCTCTGGCACGGTCAACGCCGCGGCAGCGAACTGAGACTTCACGAACGCAAGCGGCGGCAGCTTTCCCAGAACCTGGGTAAAGTATGGAACGCCCTTGCTGGTGTCATACCAGCACTCGCCCTGGAACAGGCGTATGGCGCTGGCTGCATCCTGAGCGAGGGAATAGGGGTTTGAAGCGACGGCGATGTTGCCGTTCGCGTCCGTCACCAAGTCCCAGGCGCTGCGATCGAGCAGGAGCGTGTCCACCGCTAGACAGAGCTCGTCTTCGGCGAACCCGTCGTGATGCTGGCGCCACACCCGGCGGTATCCCCAACGCACACGATGTTCGATCCGTCAACCTTGGCTGGCGAAGTGCCGGTGAGTGCAGTCGTGCCGTGGCCGGTGATCGGGCACTGATGCATATCGCCGGTCCTCGCCACCCTGAGTCCATCCACAGTTACAGTCGGCGAGCAGGGGCCGATGATGGTGCCACCGTGCGAGGACGGATCACCAAGACGCGCAACGGGTCGGGTCATCAGTTGAACTCAATGGATGGAGCCTGAACGGTCACAAGCGACGATGATTGGATTGCAACCTTCGATGTGCCCTGCACGGTGATTGTGCTGGGAGACATCACGGTGATTCCGCTTGAACTGAAGGCCAGATATTGAGCCGGCGTTCCATTGAGCACACCGCCGATGTAGAGCCCATCGGCCGGGTCGTAACGTCGGCCGCTGCCCGGGTTGGCCTGCCCCTTGTTCGCCTTGACGCTTGAAATGTCGTGGCTGGCAAATAGCGCGATGCCAATGTCCCCGACCTTCGGGTCGAGGATGACCGCGTCAGTGCCGCCTTGAAGCCGGAAGTAAGGCAGGTGATGCAAATTCTGGTGCGGCGTCGCGTTGCCGGCGGCATCGACCTGGTTGACCAACGGAAGAGCGTCGATAAACCCCACGGGAGAGACAACGCCCGCATTGGTCACGGCCTGCACCTTCACCAGCGTCGAGGTCCATGTGCGATTGACGAGCTGGCTGATCAGGAAGGAGTGGGCGAGCAGATCGGAGCCCAGGTCAGGCGGCAGGAAGCCCTGCGCGACCTGAGCCATCAAGCTGGAACCGCAAATCCGGGGGCGGTCGTCAGCATCTGCATGAACCACTTTCCGTTCGGCATTTCCGCCTCAAGGTCGTAGGCGAGCGTTCGCACCACCCAAGTTCCGCACGCCGGCGTCAGGCTGCTTTGCACCTGAACCTGCGTCCCGAACTTAACCGTGGGATTGAACAAAGCGTTGATCACCACGCCAAGACTGTTGAAGGTCGGATACCCAATCATGCCAGTCGTCGGAGAGAACACCGGCACGTCACCTGTCGTCCCTCGTGTCCCGCTCGCAGGCCAGATCGACAGCGTCCGATCGTCCATCACCCAGCCGATGCCCGCCGCCCGGGCGCAACTCTCCGCCTGCCGAAAAGCCGTTCCCGGAAAATACGCATTGGACAAGATCACCGAAACGCCGTGATTTTCGAAGGTCAGGCCCATCTGGCCAGCGAGATTCGACATGATGGTCGCGGCGTCGACCGAGCCGATGTAGCTGCCTGGGGAGACTGGATTGATCGCTTCATAGACCCCGGTGAACGCCTGCACCTGGAAGTAGACGTCCGGAGCGCCGTTGAAGTCAGCCCAAGCCCGGGTGATCGTGCCGATGAAGACGATCGACATTCCGTTCGCATCGTCGCCCGCCATGAGCGAGATGACGTTCTTCGGCTGCGCTCCAGGTAGCGTGCCGAGCGTCGACAGCCGGTTCATATCAGAGAGCGGCATCCCATAGATGCGCAGCTGGAGCTCGCCCATCGAAGCGCCCCCGGCCTTCACGATATGGGCCGACATCCGGAGACCCGAAAGCGTCACCTGATTTGAGCCGCTTTCGTCGAATGCGCCGGTTTTCAGAGTGATGGTCGCGGCCATCCTTCGCTCGACGAAGCTGGAAGTGGCGCTGCTCATTGATTACAACCGAAACGCTCTAACAGAGGGGTGGTCATGCGCTACGTACTTATTGCTATAGTATTGGCTTCAGGATTAACCGCCAATGCAGCACAAACCGATCCAACAACAGACGCCTACGCTTCTTGTTTAACAAAATGGAGTGCGTCTCCAGAATTAACGTCATCTGACGGAGGAAAGTCTGCCATCCGTTTAATGGCGCAATGTAAAACAGAGTGGCAAGCATACGAGAGCCATTGTCAGGAAACCGGTAGCTCTGATCAGCAATGCACAACAGCCAGCGTATTTATGGCACAAAGCGCAATCAAGTTACGAGGAAACTGACCTACCGAAGCCCGGCCGCCTCCAAATCCGCCGCCTCCACATACATCAGCAGAAACCGCGTCCCGACCCCGTCATAGGTCGGGTCTTCATCTCCCTGCATGTCGAAGAACGACAGATCGCCCGTGAACCCGAGATAGGCAGATCGCACGATGCGATTGGCATTCAGGCAAAGCACTCCACCGATGAGCAAGGTACCGCCGACATAGAGATCGAGGAACAACCCCGTCGTCCGCGTCCGCAGGTTGATCTGACAACTCTGTCCGGCGAGCACGACGCTGACCGTCTGGGTGGGGACCGCCGCAAGAGGGATGATCTGCATTAGAGTTCAGCGTAAGGCGTCGAGAATCCGGGAGCCGCGGCCAGGTCAGGCGTGGCGGCGGTCTGTGCCGCACTCGGCGACTGGGTCTGCACCGTGCCCTGATTGACCGTCGCCGAGGCGCTGGGCGACTGAGTATCGGCCCCAATAGATGGTAGCGCGGTGCTTGTAACCGGCGTCACACTGGAACCAGCCTGGCCGGCCGCCACGTCGCCGGATGCCGTCATGCCCTGAGATTGAGTGTATTGAGCGGCCGACGCTGGCCGCACCTCCTCAAGCCAGATGTCGACCAGCAGCAGCGCCGCGCCGCTGCGAACCGAGCGCCGGTAGTCGTAATGCACCGGGTTCATGTTCTGGTATGAGGCTTCCGGTGTGATCACTGTCAGCAGGTTCAGCGAGCTGACCGCGCTCGCGACCGCGGCCAGGAATACGGCCCGATCATCCTCGCCGTCGCCCTGCGCAAAGGTGATTCGAACGTCCGCGGGAACCTGGACCTTGTTGTAAGACGCGAATCCTCCCTGCTCGATCGGGAAGTCGGAAATGCGAAACTCCTTGCGGTAATCGACTGAGATCACGCTGTCAGCCACGACAGCCGGGGAGCCGTCATTCGCGAACAAGCCCCAAACAGGCGGCGCAAATGCCTCAAAAAGCAGGTCCGAATCTGCCGTCAGGAGAACAAGACTATCCTCGACAGCATTGATGGTCCTGAGAACGGGCGGCACACCAGCCGCATCAGGAACGTCGGGGTAGGAGGCCATCAGGCAAGGCCGGTGTTGGCCTGCGTCGCAAACCCGTATTTGACCATCGCATCACGGAAGCCCGTCGCGATCGTCTTTGGATCGCCGCCAGGCGCGTGGATGGTGATCGGCCCGGTGCTAATCTGGGTGCTGTTGTCGTTGTTGTGGGTGGTCGAGCTCGCCCCCCAGCGCTGGGCGGCGGTGGGTGGCGCCATCGTGGGAGCGACAGGCACCGCAGCGACAGGCTTATTTGACGCCCAACGGCTAATCGCACCATGAACGGCGTTTGCGTCAACCCGAGCATGCTGCCCGGGGTAATAGGAATTTCCGGTGTCCGGGTCAGGAAGCGAAGCCCACTCCCGCGACAACCCCTTCATGAAATCATGCTCAGACATCGTGCGGTTCACATAGGAGTCAAAACCACGCCGCTTGATCAACTGCTTGAACATGGAATCCTGAGTGGACTGGTCGAACTTCGTCGTGTCGGGATTCAGGTTCATTTCTGAGATAAGGCTGCGCATGGTGCTGTCGATGATCTGATAACGACCAACAGCCGTAGACGGCGCGCCCGCCTGAAGCATCTTATGCTGCATCGCCAGGACATCACTTAGAGACATGCTGGTGAGATCGACGTTGCCGCCGGTCCATTTTCCGTAACCCAACGTCTCGTTGTAGCCTCGCCCCTTGTCGGTCCCTTCCGAAGTGCCGACAAGGTCCATCAGCGATCCCGTGTGCCCCATCGCCAGCGTGTCGCGCATCCAATTGGTCGCGCCGTGCCAAGCGTTGGTGATCGGATCAGAACCCGCGGGATGGGTCCTGATATATTCATCGTTCTTCCGCTTGCTGAACTCCGGGTTCTCGCCGCCGGCCGGGCCGGTAAATCCCAGAAACAGCAGAGGCGCGAGGCGGGACAGCAGAGCCATCACACCGCCGCCCTCGGCCGCACTGGCGCCAGCTGCCGCGCCGCCCCCCTTGACGGCACCGACAGCCGACCCAGCCAGCGCCGCTCCAATCTGCGTAATCCCGGCAATGATCGGAAGCACTTTCGACGCGGCCCACAGCCCGAACAGTATCTCCGTCGCACGCGCCCATCCGCCTACGGCATCGGCCGCCTTATTGGCTCCGCTGGCAAAATCATTGATGTCCTGCCCGACCTTGTCCCACGGAATCGTCGCCAGATAGTTACCGAACTGCTCGACCGCGTCAGACACCGCCTTGATGATGTCCGGCATGTGGAGCTGTATCCACGCCGAAAACTGCTTCAGCAGCTTATCGATGTAGGGCGAAAGATCGTTCAGGATCGCTCGCGCGAGGCTGGTGATCTGTTGCTGGATATCGAGCAGGTCTTTCTGGAGACCCTGAGCCCGGGTGGCGTCGGCGTCTGTCGGAACACCCAACTGCTTCTGCTGGTCGAGAAGCTTCTGAACCTCGCCCCTGCCCTTCTCCAGCAGGTTGATCGTGCCCTGGTCCAAGCCGAGGGACTGTCCGAAAGCCGTCGCCCTAGCCGGGTCCATATGACTGAACTTGTCTGCCAGATCGAGCAGCACTTCGTTCATCGGACGGAGTTTGCCGGTTGCGTCCGTCACCTGAACGCCCAGAGCCCGGAAGTAAGGCAGCACGGCTGATTCACCAGTCAGCGTGAATTGCTGAAACTGCTGCATCAAGCCTTGCAAGGAGCCGTCCATGCCCTGCGCGCTACCACCAGCACGCTTAGCCGCCCCCTCCCACGCCGCCAGCGTGTCGGTGCTCATGTCCAGGTTGTGCGCCAGGCGGCCAGTCGCGGCATCGCCCTGCGTGATGTCGCGGATCAGGTCCTTGACGCCGGTCGCGCCAGCAATGACCGCGAAGAACCCTAAAGCTTCGTTCCGAAGCCTGGTAAAGAACGCCGCGCCAGCCCGCCCCTGTGCGTCAAGCAGCTTGGCGGTTGTGGTCGCCTCTTCGCCAGTCTGTTTCAGCGATGCAGACGCCTGCTTCTGGCCCTGCGCATACTTCGATGCGTCCAGCCCAAGCGTGACGACGAGGGCGTCGATGACCGTCGCCACGGTCAGTGCGCCTTGCTTGCCACTTGCCGGTTGTGGGAATCAATCATCACCACCTCCAGCAGGTTGTAGAGATCAAGGACACCGTAGACGGTATCAAGCTCATGCAGCGTCGCAAGCTTGCTCGACACGACGATAGCGACCACGCGGGGCATATTCTCGTATTCTACGAAGCGGCGCGTTTCCGGCTCGCCGGGTCCGATATCGATTGGCCGGCGGGTTGCGAAAAACCCGTGTGCAGCTTCCAAACCTCCATGCGGAGGTGAAGCCGGGTAGCAATCTCCTCGATATCATCATCAACCAGACCCCGAATAACCTGCGGATTGCGGGCGTCGGGTTGAATCTGGACGCACTCAAACATCTCTTCCAGAAGCGGCTTTAGATCGGCGTACGTCATGCCCTGGAATGCGCTCGGCCCCATTGCCGCCAAACCCTGCAACCCGGAAGCCGTCACGTTGATCGGCACGTCAACGCCCGATCGTGCCATCGCGAGGAAGGCTCGCGCGGCCCAGTCCTCGACTCGGGACGCCGGCATTTCCGTCAGCTTGAAAACCTTCCCCCGGTCGCGCCCTTCGGCGTCTATCGTCACCATCGCAGTACGACGCGCCATTAGACCGGCACCGGCGAAATATCGGACCAGGTGATGACGAAAGCCCGGGGTTGCAGCACGCGCCGCGCTGGTGGGATCGGCGGATAGCTCGTCAAGACGCCCTGGATGAGGTTGTATTCATTCCCGGTGCTGACCAGCGTGATGATGCCGTTGGCGAAGTAGATGTTACGAGCCGCCTTGTTCGCCTGAATCCATGCGTCAAACAACGAACCGCTCGACGAGTCAGCCTGCAAGTTCACCGTCATCCGGTTCATCGTCGGAACCCAGCCGGCCGACATGAAACCATCCACGCCCTTCATCACTTCGGCCGCCTCGATCGCATCCGTCTCAAAGGCAGCGTCGGTCGAAAAACCCTGAACCTGCTGCGGCGTCGGAAAGAGGCTCGTAATTCCCAGCATGAAGACCGCGTTGGCGGAAGTGATGTTTGCCATCTCGCCGGCTCCTTACTGGATTTCGATCGAGGCGAGACTGATCTGCTGCACCGATCCGCCATCCATGTAGAAGAACGTCATATTCGGTGTGCCGCGAACCCCTCTGACCTGCGCGCCTGGATCAAGCACCTGAAAATACCAGCCGACGTTTTCAAGCGTGGAGGTGATGTTCAGTCCGGCCATGGTCTGCACCTCGGCCGCCTGCGCGTCGGACAACGTCACGCCGACCTGTATCGCGCCGAAATTCAGCGCCTGCTGGATGACATCGCTGCAAGCCGCCTTGATCATCGCGTAGCCCGCGGGATTGTATGGAACCGACTTTGCCTGGGTGAGCAGCTCCATCAGCGCAAGCTGGAACTGGTTGTTCATCCAGATTTGGTTCACATAGGAGTCGATCCAGTCGTATTCGCCGGTGATCGAGCCAGGATAGAAAAAGGTAAATTGCTGGTTTGCCGTCGCGTAGTCGCCGTAGAAATTGTATCCGTTGGCGATCAGATTGGCGGCTGTAGTGGCGTCGGTCACATCGAACTGCAAACCACTCTGGCTACGGAAAGCCATCGTGGCTCGGCCATTCGTCTCGGAAAAGTCCAGCGAGGCGATCGCGCCCATCACGAACGCGCCCATCAGATAGGTGTTCAGCGGCGCGTAAATCGGCACCGTGCCGCTGCTGCTGTTGTTGCTCAGGATGTAGCCGACCGACGTGGCGTCGCCACTCTCAGTGGCGTTGATGTCGGTATCCCACATCGCATAGAGGTAGTTGTTGTCCTCGCCATTCACCCAAGCGGCGAATTCCTCCTTGACCGCCGCCGCCGGCTCGAAAGCCGTGGTGAAACAGGCGAAGTCTGTCGTCTGCGTGAGAACCTCCGCAAGGTTCACCGCCGGCACTCCAGCGTTGCCCCCCTGAGACAAGACAGCCTCGGTGGCATTCGTCAGCAAGAGAGACGTTGCAAGCGTGCCAGAGGCATAGCCCAACGTGCTCGACGGGCCGGTCGTCCCGGATGTGATGACGAACGCGCCTGACACACTGTCGAAAGTGACGTTAGCGACAAGCGCTGTCGCAATCAGCGCCGCTGCGTTGCTGAACGACGTGGCCGACGAAAGCGACACGCTATTGGCCGTCTTCGTCGCACCGTCTACCTCAACCGTGAGAGTGCCCGATAAACTCTGTAGCGTGGGCAGGCTCATGGACGACACGTTGCCGCCGCGCAGATACGCCGCGACCGGAGCCGCCGGAAACTGCGCGAAATAGAGCATCCCGGGCTTCTTGTTGGAATTGTTGAACCCGAGAAAATAGGACGTCGCCATCTGCGCCTCGACCGAAGTCGGGCCGAAATAATTGCCGACTGCCGTGGGCGTGGGAAACGACGGCACAGCGCCGATCGGAACGCGCGGGTTCTCCGTCAGGATCACACCGACCAGGTCGAGCGCAGAACCGCCAGCGCTGATGACGCTAGGCGTCACGCTGACGATGAGCGATGCGGGAATGCTACCCATCGGCGCAGAGCTCCGGAGTTGGAAGGCTTCAGGTTTTGAGAAGCGCCCTAGACGGGCAGGAAATCAGAAGTCGTGATACGGGATGTCGGCGAACGCGACCCTCAGCTCGCCAGCGAACTGCTCGGGCGTCCCGACGATGATGTTCGCCTGCATGACGGCATCCACCGTCCAGCGCGTCTCGTATTGGTTCTCGGCATTGACGAATGGAGTCTGTCGCGGATCGCTCGCGTAAAGCGCCTGCACATCAAACCCCGATTGATGAAACTGACCGCAGCCAAAGGGCGACCGCATCAAGGTCGAGATGATCTGCGCGTTCTCCGCGCTGTTCGGCCCATGCACGTCGAGCTGCACCGTCACTTGCGTCGGTTGCAGCGAGCTGCGTGTACCGCCAGCTGCTGGGTAGGGGTCCGTAAAGGTATCGACCGTGGTTGCGAGGCGCTGCCTGAGCGTCGGCGTCATGATGACGAAGTCGTCGCCCTCGGGCTCCGGCACGCGGTTGTCCTGGCCACGAACCACTTCGACCGTCAACGGCAACACAGCGAGCAGAAAAGCCCGGAGCGCAGTCAGGATGCTGACCTCCGGCAGACTGATCGTAGCGGCCATCAGACTCTCCGACTGGGGGACTGTCGCCTTTTGGCGACAAGCCAGCGGGTTGCCGCATAGCTTGCCTGAGAAGCCGCCTGCTTCAGCGAGCGGAGTGTTTCCGCCGGTTATCCGATGGGAGTGGTGGAACCCGTCTTGGAAAGATCAACCATGAATTGAGATGGATTGCGCTGCAGCGTGACTGACGCTTTTGTCCAGTCAGGCCAGTGCTCAAGCACTTCCGTCGTGAGAAAGATCGAGCCGTCCGCCAAGGTGATTAAATCACCGCCGCGGTTTGTCGCCCGAACGATCGCCTCCAGGTCCCCGTTCATGTAGATCGCGTGCGTCGATCCCTGGATATTGAGCGTGTCGAGATGCATCAGGTCCTTCGTCGTGAGGGCCTGAACCTGCATCGACGTGGTGATCGGAGAGCCGTAATTCGGGGTCCGCGAACCATCCGGGTTGGTTGTGTAAGTCCCGGCGCTGGGAAGCACGGTGCCAAACGTCGGAGGATTGACCGTGCCGATCGCACCCGAGACAAACCCATGGAGGTTCATCCCTCGGAAACGTCGTAATCGACCGCGTTCAGCATCGTGCCTGTGTCGACAAGAGGCTTGTCATTGCCCTTCGCTGCCACGGTTGCCGACGCAAGAGCTGGCGACACGAAATCGACAATCGACTGCTGCAGCTGCCCTTTGATCCCTTCGCCCACAAGGCTGAGGGCCGCCTCAACGTCATAGTCATGCGACTTGAGGTTCTGCGCCAATGCATCCCCCCAGCCTTCCGACTTGGCCGCGATCATCCCACGAAAATACGGTCGCGGCGGGATGTTCCGCGACGGCGCGCCAAACTCCTGGATTGCCGCCACCATCGCAACCGGGGTGCCGTCCGGATACGTGGCATTCTCAAGAAAGCCGACCCGCAACTCGGCATTGGACGCCACACGTTCCGCGATCTCACGCAGACGCTGCTCCAGCCGCTCGCCACCGCTCAGGCCAATGTCGGGCATTCACCACCCCCATCGTGGGTTAGGGATGTATCGCATCGTCCGGTAGGCGGCCGTCATCTGCCAGTAGGCAAAACCGTATTTGGTCTGGGTGAAATAAGCCGCAGAGCCGGGAATGCCGGACAGGTCCGTGCCGACCGACACAGAACCCTCGGTCGCGTTGCTGATCCTGCCAACGAGCCCCGACGCGGGCTGCGTATTCGTCCCCGCAAACAACGCCGCGATATGTGCCGTGAGGAGATAGAGCAAGGTCGTTAGCTGCGTCGGATCAGAGATCAGCCAGCCGGTATTGTCCTGCAATAGCGTCGCCTGATCGAAGTAGCCCAGCGCCTGTTGCGCCGTCGTCACGGTCGTCGAAAACTCAGGATAGGCCGCCTGCCAGTCAGCGTAGACGAAGGCGACAACTGGCGTGGCCGATTGGCTCATTACCCGTGATGCTCTTCGGACACAGGCGGAACAACCCCAGGCTCGGCAAGCGCTCCAGGCGCTGGCGGGATCGCGCCGGGCTCCACGGGCGCCACGGGCTCAGCCACCATCCCCGCAGCCGCCGGAGGTTCGCTGCGCGGGCTGTCATCCGGCGGCGTATCGCTGGTCGCGGCCATCTCTTTGGCCGACACCGGCGCTTCGTGCGTCACAGTGCTGCCCTTGGCGGCGTCGCCCTCGGTATCCTTCGCTACCCGGTCGAGACCGGGCTGAAAGCCGAACTCGACGGCGTCGTCCTTCTCTGCCTGTTCCGGCGACACCACCTCAAGCATGTGATGCAGCACGTCGCCGGCTTTCTCGCGAGCCTGCATCCAGGCCTTGAACAACGCCGCGTTCACGTTGTGCGTGAAGCCTACGCCGCCCTTAGCGTCCGCGTGGTTCGCGCCGTTGATGACGGCCGTCTTCGGGACAGGCGCTTCGCCGGGACGATCCCTGAACTCCTCCGGCATCGGCTCCTGGATGCGGATTGCGGTGTGCGCGCGGCTGGCGACGGTAACAGTATCCTCATTGCGAACGGCCGCAGGATGCTCAACCGGTTGCCCGGCATTGAATGCGCGCGTCGTATCGTTCTGATGGTCATCGGCCATGATTGGCTCCTATGCCCCAACCTGGGCGGTTTCGATCTTGCCCTTGAACTCGGCAGGCAGATTCTTCGGATCCAGTGGCTCAAGGCCGCTTTTCAGCGTGCGATGGTCCTTCGCCTGAGCGTTGATCTCGCCAGTCTTGGCCTGAGCGAACACGAGGCCGTTTTTCACGATCTCGTTGTCCTTGTTCTGCTCCAGCCACGCTGCAAAGAGATCGGCATCCACTCCAAACGTAAGGCCGACACCGTTCCGGATTTCGTGCGGCGCATCCTTGCCAGCAAAGCGGGCGCACCCATTGAGCTTGATGCGCTCTCCTTTGGCCACGGCGCGATTGATCTCTTTCCACCCGCCGCCCATCACAGCTTCCTGGTGGGATTCCATCGTGAAAGCCTGGATGTAGAGCCCGTTCGGCAGCTTGCAGCCAACCGTGACTGTGCCCGGCATGAATCAGACCCCGATCATCTGCGCGATGGCGAGCGGGTAGCGGATAATCGCACCCCACGAGCCGGACGTGCGCTTCTGCCTGTAGCTTGAGATGGCACGAAGTACCTGGTGGTCTCGCATTTTCTCGTTGAAGGCACAGTAACCCGTCTGGTTGCCTTCGAACGACTTGGCGATCAGCTGCACCACATTGCCGCTGGCGGTCGCATAGCGCGGGTCGGTCACGTAATCGATGTTCGGGAACGACTCCTTGATGTAGGCTCGAACCGTGATGCCGAACTGATTGGTTGCGGTCAGCGCCGCGTTGACGTTGTTCGGCGTCACCAGAACCATTGGCGTATCGGCGTCGATTCCGCCAAACGTCGTGCTGGTCAGCTGGTTGAACAGTATTTGGAAGTCGGCGTAGACCTCGTTCGCCGCCGCGTTGATCTGGCCGCCTGTAGATACCCAGCGCGTGCCGCCACCCGTCTTCGTGGTCGGCGTCAACGCCGCCGAGAGCGCAGGATCGTTCAGCAGCCCGTAATTGGACAGCCCGGCAACACCGAAATGGTAGGTGTAGTCAAGAAACTTATCCAACGTCTTCGCCGCCGACATCTGCTTTTCGGCGACCAGGTTCAGCCGCGCCGCTCCAGCCCGATCCACTTCAAGATCGCCATACTCGATGACGGTCTGGAACAGGTAGGACTGACGGGACTCGAACTGCTCGTTCACATCGGAACGGCCATTCTCGTTGAAATCGCCGTAGCTGCTGACTTCGCCCGTGTTCTCGATCATCGGGAACCAGGCGGTCTGATCGACCCAGGTGCCCTTCTTCTCCTCACCGATGATCGTGGCGCCCTTGTTCGGCACCTGCATCACCCGGATCAAATCGGGATCAACGAACTGCGTGAAGAAGGACGGGATGCCGCCGTTCGGATTGGTGACGAGTGTCGGCTGCGCGTCGAGCGCCAGCGCGAAATCGCGCCGGAACTCGTCGGGCAGGTAGTCCTTCGCGTACGGGAGAACGATGCCCCAATCGGCTTCGAGCCGGGCAGCGTCCTGTGCAAACTGCGGGTTGCTGGACATCTGTCTGCTCCTCAGCCCAGGGGGGTGTTCGACATTTTGACAAGCTCACCAACAGCGCCGGCGCTCATCGCATACCACTTGGTTTCCGTGGCGCCGGCGACAGTCGCGCCGGTTGCGGCGAACGAGATCGTTCCGTTTGTGTTGTTGGCAAACGCCTTCATGCCGATAGTCACGGCACCGGTCCCGGCGTTCTTCACAAAGAAATCGCCAGCGTTGTACATGTCGCCCACACCCATGCCGGCCGGAATTGTCATCCCGTATTCCTGCAAGTAGGTGGTCAGCATGGCAGGCAGCCCCGCGCGCCCGACGAAGCACGACGGGGCGCCGGTGCCGGCGTTCGACAGGATGGTGCCCGTCGCCGTATCGGCCCAGGCAAACAGGCCGATCGTCAGGCCATTCGCCCCGGAGACAAACCCGCCCGGAACCGAAAGCGTGCTGTGACGCGGATTGGTGGAGCAGAAATCACCCGCGACGCCCGGCGCCTGAGTGACGTTGATGACGGTCTGAAACATGGCTCGGGTCTCCTCAATGCTTGCCGAGGCGGCCGGCGTTGGGGAACCGCTTCGCATAGCTGTCGGCCGCCGCCGCATCCATCGCTACACGAGAGGGGGATGCGGCCGGCTTGACATCGCCAGGCTTCGGCTGCGCGAGCAGGATATGGCGATAAGCCACGTCGGGAACGTCGGCCACGTCAACCTTGAGCGCGTCCAGGGCGAACTTGAACACCGCCTCAGCGCTGTCCATCGCCACACCCACCTCGCCGACATAAGGACGAACCGCCACCTCGGCCTCACGGATCGCATTGAGCCGGCGCACGGTAGACTGCTCGGTCTCCTTGCGAGTGGCCAGGACGGCCGCCGCAATTGCCGCGTCCATGGCAGTCTTCGACACCTTGTCGTCTTCCGCCGGGGCAGGAACGGGATCAGGACTACCGCTCAGCGCCTTTTCGACCTGCGCCAGCAGATCGTCGGGAATCTTGCCCTTCAGCATAGCGAGCACGTCGGGTTCGTCGTCTTCACCCGAGGGGACGGGCGCAACAACCGATGCCTCGTCCGGCATCTCGTCAACCACGTCGTCGAGCTGATCAAGCATCTCGATCACGTCTTCCAGATCGGCGTCGGCCGCGAGCTTGCCCTGCGCCGCCGCGTCCAGCGCAGCCTTGATCTTCGGCTTGGACGTCTTCCAGTTCTTCGCCGTCACGCCCTTAACGAGCGCGGTGACGTCGATCTGCGCATCCGCGGCGAGTTTCGGACGGAGGTAGGAGCCGAGCGCAGCGGAGGCCATCAGGGCCTTACGCGAACGGGGAGCTTTTGCCATTGGCGGGGCCCTTCTGGAGGTTGATGGAAGCGCAGAGTCACTGACGACCACGTCGCTTCCCGCGCGGCCCGTTTCTACCAAGGCAACATGGTTTCCGCGGATGTTCCGCATGACGCCATCGTACCGGACACCGTTGAGCTCGCCCGGCGTCATGTCCGCTTCGTAGCGGTAAGAGCTCGAAAGCTGCTTTTGGTCGCCGGTCTCAATTCCGGCGATGGAAGCCCCATCCCAAATCGCCATCTCGCGGGCGCGGAGATACGGCGCATCCCAATACACATCGTGAACCGATCCAACCGTCAGCTCGTGGTCGTGGTCGTTCGCGCTCTGCGGCTTGTGCAGGCTCAACAACGGCTTGCCGTTGAAGGTGTCGGCCGACTTTCCCAATTCCGCAGGATCGCGAAGAAGCTGGTAAATCTGATCCGGCTTCAGCCCAAGCGCATCGGCGCCGGGAATCTCCCGGCCGAGATAGCCGCAGATGTTGGCCTTCGAAATCGGTACGTCCGAAACGTGCAGGTGGCCGTCTTCGTCTGTCCTACGCTTGGTCAGCGAGCGATCGAGGGCAAGCGTGTCCTGCGGCTTGATCGTTGCTGACAGCCCAACGCGATCCTGGGCCAAGGTGATCTCAGTCATTCTCGACCTATAAGAATCCAGGTACTATCGATCGCGACACGCAACGGCAATTCGGAAGCTGGCCGGGAAGAATGAAGTCCCCGTCTATCAAGGCTCCTTTGTCTACATCGTAGACAAGCCGGTCTCGACCAGCTTTCACGTGACTTGGCCTTGGGTGGCGCCCACCCGATGAATGCACCCACAGCGCCTGCGTGATCCCAAGCTCTTTCTGCCGAGCGCGGACGATCGTAGCGGTCGACTTGTTTACCTGATCCCTCGCGATAAAAGCCGCGCGCCGCCGCGTCACGCCGTACCGCTGCTCCAGCTCCTTCGTCAGCGACCCGAGATCGCGGCCCGTCTGCACCGACCGCATCACCGCACCTTGCACGTCTTGCAGATGCTCGGCCGCAATCGACTTGATCAGTCCAATCTGTTCTCCAATAGAGGCCTGAAGCACGTCGTTGACCGATCGCGTCATTCTAAACCTGACCGTGAATCCGGCCTTCTTTAACGACGACGCCAGCGCACCATCAGCTCGTTCGGCCGCAGCCTTGGCGAAGTGCCGTCCCATCTCCTCGGCCGCCTTGTCAAACCGCGATTGCCAGCGCGCCCCCAGCCTGCGCATCACGTCGCGCAGGTTCATCGCCGGACTGCCGCCCACGTCTTCGTCCTGCGCCATGTGCGGCGACTTCGCCCGCCACGCCGCCTTGATCCAGTAGACGAGGCTGCGGTGCATCTCGACGATCAGCGCGTCCAGGCGGCGGCGGTATGCGGCCGCGATGCCTGCGTTCGGGTATGTGGCAGCGAGAGTTTTGGGTTTACCGGTTGGGGAAACCAGCCGCTTACTCGCCACCTTCGTCTGCCTTCTCCAACGTCTCCGGATCACCGAACCCGGTTCCAAACGGATTGCCGTCATCCGGCTCAGGCGGCTCGGGCGGCGGCCCAGACAGATCAACCGCGCTGTACCGTCCCTCACCCTCGGCAGCGAGCGTCGCCCGAATATCCTCCGGCGCAAGAACCCCCGCCTCCGCGTAAGCGATGTCCACCCTGGAGTTGATCTCCCGGATGTCCGCGATCTCCTTCTCGTTCACCTCCCAGAGCGGGTTGAACGTGAACGAAATGTCGGGGTCGATCTCGCCCAGCTCAGAAAGCTGAATGATGTCCAGCACCCGCTTCAGATGCGGGCGGAACAGGTGCTCCTGATAAGCGGCGATGCTGTCGTAGAAAACGCGGACTTCACCGTCCGACGAGTTATGCGTCAGGATTCCGTTCGCAAAGAACTCAGGAAGATGACCCGGCTCGACAGTTAGGTCATAAACCCACTCGCTCGCCGGAACGCGCTTCACGCCGACGACTAAGCCTTCGTCGCTGTTTGCTCGCTTCGGTGCGCACATATTTGTCCGGATGGGCAAGATAATATGCGCGAGCGTATGCTGTGCGATCTTGGCTAGCAGTTGAGCATTTACGCGAACAAAATTTCGCGTCTTTGCGACGAGCTGTGAAAGTTGCCCCGCATTGGGCGCATTCACATACTGGCTTTGGCTTGGCCGCAGTCGGCCTCTGCGCCCTTCTGTCTGCCAAAATGCATTCTTTAGAACAAAACTTTTTCCTGCTCGGTAATTTGTTGACGGTGAAATCGCTTCCGCATTGGGCACAGCAGACGGACTTAGGGCTATTCGCTCTAATGCGAGATCGAATGTCGCAGTCAATGTGGTGAAGTTCAGCATGAGCCCGCGCTGGCATGGGCTCAAGATTGTCAAGCTGGTTGTTAGCCTTATTGCCGTCTCGGTGATGAAGATGGCTACCCTTTGGCAACGGGCCGTTATGCGCTTCCCAAATTTTCCGATGGAGCAGAGATGGGCGGCGTGTTTTTGCATCCCACGCTGCGTAATAGCCGTCTGGGCGTCGCCACCACCATTGACCGCGCCATGCCACGGACAGTGCATGTTTTGGGCGTTTAACTTTTCGCCAATCAACAACAGGCAGTCCCCACGCAGAACATTCTCCGCAGGAACAAATTCTCCTACTTCCGGCAACCAGATCGGGTGATTCCCCGTGCATAGGAGTGTCTTATTTGCCGTCTTTATCTCTATCAGTTCTTTAGCATATTTGGTGACGCCAGAAAACGTCAAAGGAGCCCATCCTTTGCGCGTCAATACCAGATCGTTTGTTGTGACATCGCGAATTTTGACCTGCCCGCGATCAGTCGCGATCATCGTGTCGCCAGGCAGGCACGCATTCAGCCCCGATGGGGTAATACCGAGCAGCTTGACCAGCGGAATGCCGGAAACGCTCGCCATCTGCTCCTGCGCTTGAGCCTGGAGGTGATCCAGCGTACCGAGCGGCGTCGCGACGTTGAAAAATTCCTCCGTCGCCTGATTGAGCAGCATCATGCCGCCGTTATCGCGGTAGGCATTGAACATCTCGATGCGGTTCAGCATGTCCTGGCCGCCGCCCCCAGCGAGAACCGCCTCCATGTCCGTCTTGATGCCGCTCACCGAAAACGAATGCAGCAGATCGGAAACCGACTGCCGCGTCCTGATCCAATTATCAACGTAAGGCCTTGCCATTTGCGACATTGACAGGCCACTGAACCCGTAAGCCGGTTTCAAAAGGTCCGGCAGTTCTCTCCCGATAAACGTCAGCAGCCTGGAGCGATGGAGCTTCTTCCCCATCACGAACCAAGCCTGCGGGCGATAGAAATGCTCGCTCAGCGGGTTCGCCGTGTCATAACCAGAAGCGTACGTCCAGACCGGCTCGATGACCTTGAGCCCCTTCAAGCCGCCCGTTCGAATCTTCCGAGGATCGACAGTCAGCGGCGTGGCCAGCTCGTCCGGATTATTTGTCGCGCCGGTGTCGATATAGACTTGGCCACGGCCGAAAAAACCATCCAGCTCCGCACCCCGGCGGAACGCCTCCTGCACGCGAAACTTGGTCATCGCCGCATCAAGCACCGCGAGCTTGTCCGACTTGTCCTCTTCGCCCTTAGCCGTGAGCTTCACCCATTGCCGCGTCATCTCGCGGGCAAGCGTCTCAGAGATGCGTCGGTATTCCGGCCGCTGCGCAAGCTCAGCCAGATACGGATACCCGAGCCAGGCCAGGCCCTCGCCCTGCAACGAGCCAAGACCGTAAGCCCCGGCCTGTTCGTAGAGTCCGCCCCAATCCTGCGCGATCGTCGCCGGCTCGTTCGCAGGCAAGACACCCGGCATCGGCACGGGCACGGTCCAGGGCTTCAGGGCTTTCAGCTTCGTCCCGGAAGCGCGAGCCATCGCCACGGCCTCGTGGCTGACCTTCATCACCTTCTTCGCAGCGGGAGCAGCCTGAGCGACAGCGTCCCTCGCCACCCTTGGTCGCCTCATCGCCGATACCCGGCAGCGATCCTGACCGCCTCCTCAGAAATCCGCATCGCCGGCCGAGCGATCAACATCGTGAACCCCCGGCTCAATGCGTCTACCTGATCGTCATGCCGCGCCGCCGGGAACCCCGCCAATTCCTCACGGAACGAAACATTCCACGCACCGCGCACCATCGACACGTTGCCGACGTTCATCTGCGCGGCAACCGGACCCGCTCGCGTTTCCTTGTCCCCGGTCTCCGGCGAACTTTCGATACGAAACCCTGTCAATTTGCGCGTCAGATAAAGCAGCTGCGCCTTGCCGGCTTGCCCAGGGTCCTGCGGCAGCCCAACCGTGACGCCGTGCCCATCCTGCTCGGCCGTATTGACGATCGCCCGCTCGACCTCGTCGGGGCCACCACGAAGCCGGACAATGTCGGCAACAGTGAAAGCGCCCTCATTCGTGCGAACCAATTTCAACCCGACCGTATAATCAGGGTCGCGAGTGCCGATTTGCGCTGTGGCGGCCAAATCCCACGCCCGGACAGCGCGTCCTGCCGGAGCCGCGTCCAGCGTCGCGATCTGCGCCACCTTGAAAAGCGAGCCCTCAAGCGGACGCGGCGATTGCTGGTAAAGCGCCCACCAACCACGCTCGCCCTGCTCAAGGCGTTTCTCGGCAAGCATCTCAGCGTAGCCGTATGCGTCGTCGCCCCAGAGCGGGTCACCAGGATCCCTGCCGAGCGGATCGCCCGCTTCGGCAATGGCAGGCAGACTAACAACTCGCCAGCGATCAGCCTCTTCCGCCAGTATCCGACCGGCGAGGTCATCCTCATGCCAGCGGGTCATAATCAGCACCCGCCGCGCCCCAGGTTTCAGACGAGTCAGGAAATCGTCCCGGTACCACTCCCAGGTCGTATCACGCACCCGCGGGCTATCAGCCGCCTCGCGCCCTGCAATTGGGTCGTCAAGCAACCCGAGATCGGCCCTAAAGCCTGCTATGGCCTTACCAACACCTGCACCAAGATATTCGCCCCCAGCCGTCGTGTGCCAGCGGGCTGCCGCGCTGCTGTCCGCCCTAAGCCCAAATCCAAGCACGTCAGAGTTGCTAGCTATGTAGTTGCGAGCCAGACGCCCGTTCTTCTCAGCCAGCTCCATCGTGTGGGAGGCGGCGATGATTGCGCTGCCCGGAAGCCTCGCAAACCACCATGCCGGAAACAAATGTGACGTGTAGGTTGACTTTGCCGCACCAGGCGGCATGAAAACCATGAGGCGGTCATTGTCGCCCCGAGCGATTGCCTCAAGCTCGGCTATCAAGAGCCGATGATGAGCAGCAGGTTTCAGTCCAGCGTGCGATAGCGCCTCAATGGACCAAGCCGCCATTTCCATTCGGCACCGTCGGCGCCAAAGCTCGCGCCTGATCTGCATCTGCCTCACGAGCATCGATTTCGGCGAGCTCGGCGGCAAGGTCCTCAGGGCTACGGCTACTGTCATCTGTGCGGACGTTCAGCGTTTCAGCCGAAAGCTTGGGATGAACATAAGGTGCGGCCTTCTCGGCAAGAGCCGCAGCAGCCCTCCAGTTAGCCGCCGAAGCCTCCAAACTCATGGCGTGGAGCATGACCTCCAGCGGACTCATCTTCGCAATGTCAGCCGGCACAAGCCCAGAAAGCGCCTGCGCGTGCCTCTCTACGACTTCTCTCGCGTCGGCCGTCTTGTTCCTGGTGCCCGGCTTGCGGCCTGCGCCCGGGCGATATCCACCACGAGGCATCAATACGCACCTTTGATTCCGAAGCTGATATCAATCAGACCTACGAACCGCTCACGATCGCCGCTGAGAAGTTCGTCAATGTCGCCGCAGAACCGCCCGTATTGCTGATCTGCACCATGAAAGACCCGAACGGAACATTATCGACCAACACCAGACTAGCAAAGTTATTCGCTGTCAGCGGTGCCGTATGCGTGTCAATTGTGACCGTGCCTGCCGTGTCCAGATATCGGGTGATGGTGATCGCCCCCGCTTGCGTGGACGTGACTCCCGCAGCCACCTTCGGCGAACCGCCAGAGATCAGGATACCGCTATTCCACGTCGCGCTGGCGGCGATCGTCGTCGGTGCCGGCTGCACCGGATAGATGAGATGCGCTGCCTGTTGAGCCGTCGCCGCACCACCAAGGCACAGCAGGACCGGCAATGAGAGCCGAATCGCTCGCATCATCGCCCGCCTCCATCATTGAACCCCAACCGCCCGAGCCACCCAAGCCCAATCGACTTCGCCGCCGATCACCATGCCGACGACCAGCACGAGCACGCCGAGCGTGATCGCCTGAGCCAGCGGGAGATCGGTCCGCCGCATTCGCCTGAACCGGCCCCGAGCGTCCCGCGGCTGGTTGGCGGGCATGACGGGGCTCCCGGTGAATCAAAGAGCCCGCACAAAGGTGGCTCAAGGTAGAATTGCGCAAACCTACACAATTATCTTGCCCGCCGCCGATCTTTTGTGTATAAACACACACAGAGACGGGGACGGCAGATGCGGGCTTCCGAAGTGATTTCCAGGCTACGGCGCGAGGGGTTCAACGAACGCCAAGGTCATGGCTCGCACATCGTGTTCAGCAAGGAAAGTCGCACTGTCATCGTCTCGAACCACCGCGGCGATGTGCCGAAGGGCACGTTGCGGCAGATTTGCAAGCGGGCGGGTTGGGAATATCCGCCCCAGCGATAGGAGAGGTAGCCATGGCGACGCGAAACTATCCTGCGATCATCTTCCGCGAGGAAGGCGAGGAGGCTTGGTCGATCCTGTTCCCAGACTTCCCCGAGGTGGCCAGTTCGGCTGAGACTGCGCGAGATGTTCACAGCCAGGCTTTAGACGCACTCCGCACCGTCGTTGATCTTTACGCCGAGGAAAACCGCGCGCTGCCCGAAAGCACGGACATTGATCGAGCCCTGGACTTGGCACGTGAACAGAACGCTGTTGCTGCCTTTTATGGCGTCGAGCTTCCAGCGCCGGAGCGCGTCAACATCAGCATGGACCGCACGCTCCTTACCCGCATCGACGCGGCGGCGGATGCGCGAGGAATGACACGCTCGGGGTTTCTGGCGGCCGCGGCGCGGAAGGAGTTGGCTTGATTGCGCTCCGTGTACGGGGCTCTTACGGCGGTGACTTGTAACAAAAAACCCGCCGGTGAGGGCGGGTTGCGACTCGAGAGAAGTGCGCCACGGCGCAGAACTCCGACAGTGACGTTTTTTTGCCTCGACCTTGTCCCGAGTGTCAACGACTTTCTTTACAACATCCTGCCGATTTCTCGGTAGTGCTCGATCAGGACGCCCAGGCGATCCTTCAGCCACTCGACGGCGGTGCCGTTCCTGATGCGATAACGCCTCGCGTAGCTGTTGACCGAGCCGTAATTCTCGACGCACCAGGCGAAAATTGAGAACCGCACCACCCCCAGCGCCATCTTCGCCGCCTTGATGTGCACCAACGCCTTCACCTGGGCCTCTGTGGGGCCGTGGCCTGAGCTGAAGCCCGCGCGAACGCCTGTCTCGTTGAACTGGCCCCTGGCCCCCGCGACGATCGCGCAGGCGTCCCTGTAGTGCTCTGCGGCGATCAGGTGGTCCTTGCTCCAGCCATCCTTCCCGGCCTCCACAAAGTCGCGGATGACGTCATAGCGCCTGGCGCCGCGCACCTTGGGGCCGACGTCGATCCTGGGATCGGCCCTGTCCTCCCGGACGATGTCCGGCTCGCGAAGCATCACCCTGTCCTCGGGTCTGATCTCGTCTTCGCGCTCCTTGGTCATGACCAGGTGCTTGAAGCGATCGACGATCACCTCATGCTGCCTCGCCTCATGCCCGAAATCCGGGGCCGACTCCCCCGGCGTCGGGCGGCGCATCGGAACCTCCTTTGGACGGCGTCGGGTCACAGCACACCCGACAAGGGTCGGACATAACTGCCCGAATAAGCTTGCATCTCGGACACTTTTGCCCGATACTCACGCCATGAGGTCAGCCGAACTTCTTCGCATCCTTCGCCGCCGCGCCAATCGGCTTGGGCTCGACCACAGCGAAGCCGAAGGGAAGGGCAGCCACACGAAGGTGCGCCATGGCGGCCGGGCGACGGTGATCCCGATGCACCGCGCCGACCTGGCGACCGGCACCTACCGCGCGATCCTGAAGCGACTCGGGCTGACCGACGCCGACCTGGAGGAATGACATGCGATACGCCTACCCCGTGGTTCTGACGGAAGCCGCTGATGGCGTGACCGTCACCTGCCCCGACATCCCGGAGCTCATCACCGAGGGCTCGACCATCGACCAGGCGCTGCAAGCCGCCGCGGACGCTCTGGTGACGGCGCTGTCGGTCTATGTGGACGATGGGCGGCCGTTGCCTGTGCCATCCGCTGACGGCGGCCTGGTCGTGACCCCGACCGCTCTTGAGATCGCCAAGCTCGGGCTGCACGACGCCATGGTGGCCGGGGGGGTGTCGAACATGGAACTCGGGCGGCGGCTGAACACCGACGAGAAGGCTGTGCGGCGCCTGCGGGATCCCCTGCACCGCTCGCACATCGAGGCGGTGGAAGAAGCCCTGCACAGCGTCGGCCGGCGGCTTGAGGTCGTGGTTGAGGACGTAGGCTGACCCGGCGGCCGTCAGGGCGTCGGCGAGCGCGGTCATGCGGTGCCTTTCGGGATGCGGGAAAGTTCATGGAACACCTGAGACGGCTGAAGCGCTCGCTGAGGTTGCTCGGCAGTCAGTTCCGGTGCGTCGTCTGCCGCCTTCACGAACCGCAGGTCAGCCACGAACGGCACCAATTTGATCCCACCCCGATCAGTCTCGGAGATCGACCACCTGGCATAAACATTCAACGACCTAGGCACGAGAGACTCGCCGCCATCCTTCCATCTTACCTCGAGCACAGTCTCCGGATCATACCCTGCCGCGAGAAGCCGCCTGGCAAGCGTCAGGATTGGCGTGAATGCCCTGACCGCTACCTCACCACAGGAAATGCGGTCAGAGGCGTGTAGCGTCGCGTACAGATGCGGGCGGCGGGTCATTGGGTGTCAGCCCGCCGAAGAACCTGAGGAAAGCATTGTTCTGGTGTTCGGAAGCTCGGCCTCGATCAGGGCCTCGCCGAGCGCGGTCATGTGTGCACCATTTGCGTCAATTCGCGCTCCAATTCGGCATTCTTAATTTTCGATCTCGATCACGCGGAGAACGGCTACAGGGAGCTCGGTTGTAAACTCCTCCACGAGGTCGGGATAAGTCCAACGAAGCGCCTCAATGTTGACCTGACGCCGCACGGAATGAGTCACGACGCCCCGGTA
The DNA here is from genome assembly GCA_965276665.1 of Acetobacteraceae bacterium. GTDB lineage: Bacteria > Pseudomonadota > Alphaproteobacteria > Acetobacterales > Acetobacteraceae > CAWGJC01. The sequence goes on along the minus strand of OZ255620.1, from coordinate 3,292,341 downwards.
TTTCGCTCCGGCTAAAGTTTCGTGATCAGCCAAGACTATGTCCCGTAACGCTTTTTCCCGATGCCTCAATTCAGCGATCTGAGATCGAACCAACGCCAGTTCGTCAATGACGCTGACGTTCTTCATGCTTGCCCCCTCTGCTCCAATTCGAGTTCAGCTCGAAACCAGGGCTGTCCGCCAATTCATAAGTCATGAAGGTCGCTGTCTTGCGGTGTTGCACCTTCCCTGTTTGTCAGCGCGGACAGCAGATGGAGAGATCACCGGAAATTCTAACGCGCTCATGTTAGTGACCCCAGTTCCGCCACTTTGCTTTCCGCCACTTTCTCCGCCACTTCGAAACCCGACTGGCGGCTTCGGGAGGAGCTTCCGCCACTTACAACCACCCCTTGGGGGGTGGAAGTGGCGGAAACTCCCTCCGCCGGGGGTTTTGCCCGGGGTCCATTCCGCCACTTTTCCGCCACTTCCACCGCCACTTTTTCAAGCCTCATGAATCGGGAATAACCCCGTCTTTGTTAGCGATAGGCCGCCTTGTGTTATCTACGATAACACCGGTCCGCATCTTTCCTTCGGATGCGTCTTTGTATCGCTTCTCGACGAGAAGCCCGTTGCGCAGCCAAAGCTTCACGACCTTCTTGGCCTGTTCTTCGGTCAGGCCATTCTGAACCAGGACATTGCCAACCCATCTGGGGCTGGCGCCACCCAACTGATTTGGCCGGTACAAAAGCCCCGGTGCATAGCCGGCTCCGATTCTGTCCAACACAACGTTGCATTGTTCGACGGAGAGGTCCCTGAACACGCTAGGCGGCTCCCAAGGCCACGCAACGGCAACGGCATCGCCGTTTTCGAGCTCACGCACTTCACGAACGAACCACTCGGCTTCGTCGATCGGTGCGTAGTTGCTCTTGGCGCCGTCGAGGCGGAAGTAGTCCCTGCGCCGCTCCTTGGGAATGGCGAAGCCTTCCGCCTCCTGCTCGGTCATGACGTTGATCGTCAAGGCGACGCGGGCCGCCCCGACGATGGAAGACGCCCCCCGCAGGCTGTCCGGATCACCTGGCGTGTTCTGGCCCTTGCTGGAATGGTGCAGGATCACAACCGCCATGCAGTGTTCAATGGCCATCGCGCGGAAACGGGCCATGACGGCGCGGACGGCGGTGTTGTCGTTCTCCTTTTCGGCGTGCAACTCGACGAAGGGGTCGAGCATCAGAACGTCGGGCCTGAATTCACTGACCCAGGCCTCGAGCTTGTCCATGACGGGCGTGTTGACGAGCAGGCGGCCATCTGGGGTCATATGAAGCAGGGTTCCGACGCCGGACGGCCCTAGAATAGCCAGGCGCCCCATCAGGTCACAAACCGGGATCCCCATCTGCGCCGCCATGGCCGAGAAGCGTCGCTTCTGCTCGTCCTGGTCATCCTCGACGTTGTAGGTGCCGACGCGCATCGCGAAGCCCGGTTTGAAACCGCTGAACTGCTTTCCCGCCGCGAGAGAAGAACTCCAGGCCACCATGAGCGAGGACTTGCCGGCCGAGCCCGGGCCGGAAACGACAGTCACGGAACCGCGCATGAGATAGCCGCGAACAATCCATGGCCTAGGCGCGATTTCTGCTTCTATCCAAGGTTCGGAGACAACCCATAGGAGGTTCTCGCCAGCCGCCGCCTTGGCGCGGTCTGAAGCGGGGATGGCGCGGCCACTCTCGCGCTGCTCAAGCCCATGCCACTCGCCGGCCGACATGCGGGCAACCGCGTCGAGCGATGTCCAGTACGCTTCGTCGTCAAGGTCGGGAGGTGGTGAATTTTGCGGTTCGCGGTATTCAAATGGTCGTTCCGGGGCCGACCTCGGCGATGACTTACCGTCCGAGACAGCGCGCCTAACCTTGTCTTCGATTTCGCGAGAGGTCCAGCGAGGGCGGCCTGGCTCCGAAGCCATTGAGCATCCAGCAGACAGAAGGGCAGAGAAAGCAATTCCCTCTTGGATTTCCCCGCCAGCGACAAGAGCGCCAATTTTCAATGCGGCGCTGTTCAGCGTGTAATACTGTTGTCCGAACGGAGCTTGTCGAATTTCCTCGCATTCACGTTCTAAAGCGGCAATCCCATATGGCGAACCACCGTCGACGCGAAGCTTATAGGGAGATGCAGCGGGCCTCTCAAACTCAGGAGGAAGGCAAGCGCGGATAAGCCAGCGCGGCATGTCGGCCGGCTCTTCAGGATCGGCAACTGCGTAGCCCGGAGAAGGCGGATAGATGGCGTACCCACCGTTCGCCCGGACATCGACGCCTGGAGCAACCCGACCGGCGCTGTTGCGGATGTCATGGCCGGCGGGGTAGCGGAACACTAGATGGAGACCGCCAGATTGCGTGCGGTGCGTTCGTGTTTGCGGAAGCGCCTCGCTGTTCTGGTTCAGCCAATCCATACCGTTACGATCGGCGCGTATGTCGACATCAACAATGACGATGCCAGACTTTTCGCCAGTCGGAACGCCAATGAGTGCAGCACCAGGACGGTCAAACATCGCAGTGAGGCGCGCGCTCTCAGTGGTCGCTGCCTTGAAGCCTGTCTCGACGACTGGTCGCTTGTCTGCTCCGCAGGCAAAGCACGGCAATCCTAGCTTGATCGCGGCCTCGCCAAGACTCATCACGGCCTACGCTCCGAACCCACGTCGTGGTTGAGCATCACACCCGCACCCCAGCCACCACGTCGTACAGCCGAAACATCTCCTGGCAGTTCTCCCAGCCGAGCGCGGCACTCCGAAGCACAACCTCGCATCGAACGCGCTGCTCCAGCGGCAGCAGCTCGTCGAAGTCGGCGCGCAGGACATAGGCGCACTCCCACGCACGCTGCTGCACCTCGTTTGGTGGCGCGACGATCACAGGAACGGGTTATCCGGATAAGGCTCGTACCCCGGCGCCGCGCGGCTGCGCCCGTCATTCTGCCGGCGCGATGCTTTTGCCGGTTGCGACCAGCGCAAGGCCAGCTGGCGATCGGCCCCTTCAGCCCGCGCCTCAGCATCGCGAGACAGCGGCACACGCAGCCGCACCAGCTCGCGGAAGTAGCCGACAACACTGGTGGTCCAGAACCAGGGATGCCCGCAATCGATGCAATCCCGACCGATCCGGAGCTGATTGTCGGTCGGCTTGTTCGGCGGGATTTTCAGCTCACCCCACGCATCCCTGCCAAGAATTTCGCCGGGGGGAAGCCAGCCTAGCCAGGTGTCAGCGCAACCGGCCTCGATGCCTCGAGCCCGCTCGCGGATATGCTGGAGCCGCGACATCTTCTGCGCGCGGTCGAACGCCAGGAACCGGTGTTTGCACGTGACGACACGACCGACATAAACTTTGACGACCGTCTGGAGATCATGCTCCCGCTGGCGATTGGGGCGCTTGGCCTCCCGCTCCAGCCGGTCAATTTCCTGGTCAGCCGTCATGTCAGGGCGGAGGAGCATCAGTCAGCCGCTGAGACAACCGATGGCGCTTTACCCTCCAGCATGGAGATGTTTGCTCCACGTTCGATCTTCGCCACGACATCGTTTATGAGCTCAGACATCAAGTCTTCGATGCGTTGAAGCTTAAACCCAAGCATCAGCTTTCCATCCTGAAGCCGGTATCGAAAACGCGCCGGAACCCGGTAGCTTGGGCACCCAAGCAAGGGGGCAAGAGCGAGCGTGAACGTCTCCGGCACGGCAATCATGCCCGGCCCGACTTTCGCGTCTATGTCATCGCTGTTCTGGAATTGAACCTGTCCGTTGGATAGACGCACTGCCGACTTGAAGTTAACCGTCCGGGTCGCTTGCAAATAGGTTACAATCTCCAGCATCTGCGCACCGGGCGGGCTCTCGATGTCCGCGAGATTGTCTTCGATGAATTCAGCAAAGTCGGCCTGCCGAAGCATCTTCCCGTCCATCGCGCGCCAACGCAACCATTGCGGCGTCTCACGAAAGCCGATCTCACAGCGGAAATCGCGCCACCCAGCGCCCGTTTTTCCGTGATCATTCATTACCGCTGTGATCGCTGGGCGGCTCAGGTCGCGGTCGAGATAGATACAGATGTCACCCGCATCCGCATTGTCCGCCAAGACGATATTGAAGCTCGCCGCGTCATAAACGGTGATCGCCCCCCGCTTGCGGTGCGGCTTGAGCAGGTGCTTCTCCAGATCGAGCACACGCCCGTTACCGTCGTTTCCGAGAGGAGCAAAGACGAGAGATTGCTCGTGCGATCGGTTCAGATGGACTGGATTGACGCCGGCCCGAGCGGCATCGATCACAGCCTGCATGTCGGTCCTGTTTTCGGTGTCCATGATCGCCTTCCTTACGCCAAGGCTTTGCTGGTGGATGACGGTGCCCCGCCAATGTCGCGGGCTTCCGAAGCGCCTGGGTTGATATCGCGGAGGGGAAGCGTCGTCTGTTTCGGGTCTTGCCGGATGAGGTTGTTTTCGGGACTGGCAAAAAAGATGCTTCCGCTCTTGGTACGCTTCGGTGGAACGATTTTGATGTCATCGGCGACGAGGAGAGCGCCTCCTCCGGTATCTGCCGGCTTGACGGAAATCGTCAGCGTCAGCCGACCAGCCTTACCTTCTTCAACGACCGCAGCAACCAACTCTTGGAGAGCATCGCTCAGCTCGTCGTGCGAAACACCATTACGGTGCTCACGCAGAAAGTCGAGGAACGGACGCGAACTTGCCATTGTCATCACCCTCTAGATAATTGGTTGGAAGAGAACAGATCAGCCTGAAATCCCCGCGGCGTCGGCCAGTGCTCAAGGCACCATCCGCGTGCCGGCTGGCCGCATGAGATGACGATGTCGCCGGGGACGATCTCGGGCTGCGTGCCGGGGGCGACGGCAACGGCTTCCTTCCCGCAGTGGCAGTTGGGCCACATCACCTGGACCCCGCAAGAAACCCCGTCCTTCTGGGCACGGTCCATCACATCCCGCCCGCGCAAGAAACCCCGTCCTTCTGGGCAGGGTTCATCACATCCGCCCCCGCCAGGACGCCGCCTAGCGTCTCATTACCCCAGCTATCCCAACCCTCTCGCGGAGATCGACAGAACATCTCAAGCCTTGCAAGGGATGGAAACATCGTCTCGATCTGTTCAACGAACACCGCTGGCTTGGCGCTATGTTGACCTACGACTGCTTCGATCGCCGAGATAAACTGCGTGCCTGGCGAAGGTGCAGGAATCGAGCCCCTAGTGCCAATGAGTAAAAGCTCGTGTTTGTTTCGAGCCCAATAGCCTGTGCCGATACGATCCTTTACCCAGACGACATGCGACTTGTACGTAAACCCCCACGCGTTCATGACCCTCAGCGCATCTGGTAGCATGGGTGCTGTCGCCCACAGAAAGAGTACGCAATCCTCAGCTGATGGCACCGTCATGTCGCAGATCGTGTCAGTCGTCATCGTGGGGTAGTGATTGTCGGCGGCGCGATCCATGCCGGTTTCGCGGCTGTAGGGTTCGAACCGCCATGGCGGGTCCGCACTGATGACGCCGTAGAGCTTGGTGCCTATCTGCTCGGACGCCGCTAACGTTGCAGCCGCGAGGGCAGATTCTTTGGCTGAACGGGCTCGTTTTTTTGACTCAGCATCGACAGCCTTGAATGCTTTCGCCGCAGCAAGAATTTCTGTCTTGCCCCGAGCAACGACCTCGCGCTGCTCCGCCTCCGGCATCCGAGCTACGGTCGCAGCCGCTGAGACGCTGACGCCGCCGTTCTCAACTTCCCTGGCAAGTTCCTTGATGGGGCTGCGGATGACGTCATTAGCGCGTTGCACAGAACGACGACTGACGTTAAGTAGCTCCCCCGCCGAGTCCTGAGAAATTGCGCCAATTGGCGCATTATCTGGTTGGCGGCCGGGGCCCTGAATATTGGCGATCTTCGCCGCCACCATTGCTCGCTGGCTCTCGTCGAGATGGCGCCGACTTAGATTGAGTGAAATGACGAATTTCAGCGGGTCGTCACCGCTGTAAGTCTCAAACGCCGGAGTGACGTCGACTGAAATGCAGGCGCGGTAGCGATTGCGCCCGTCGAGGATCATGCCGTCTAGAAGAACGATAGGCTGCCTTAGTCCATTCGAGCGGATATCGCCTGCCAGAGAGTCAATGTCCTTCCCGACCATAAGCGGGAATATTTCCGCTAACGGGTGCGAACCATAGGCAGCGATCGCCCCTTCACTCATCCCCGCGCACCTGCTCAAACAGGTCGATATCCCGGAGCGCGCCGTCGATGAGATCACGTAACGCGAGGAGGGAGTCTCGCGCCTTTAGCGCAGAACGGCCCGCGAGGTACGGACCGGCGGGCGGCAATTTCTCAACCGACGATGCGTCCACATCGGACCATTTTTGTCCGGTGTTTATCTCGGCAATCCGACCACCATTGACTCCAAAGAATGCTGCAATGTCGGACTGACGATCGCCGCGTGCGAGCATGCCCTTGACCAACGCCACATCTTCTCTCGTCAGGGTTGGGACACTCTTGTTGTTCATTGTTCTGTCCCCAAGTCCATCACATCCGCCCCCGCCAAGACGCCGTCTCGATTCGAAAGCGCCACGCATCCGCCCGCGTCTTCGCGACGTTCGCGCGCTCCAGCCATACCCTCACCCGCCATTCGCAGAACCGGTCGATGAGGGAATGAATCAGCTGCATTCATGCTCAGTCCTTGGCTTACGATCCATTGTCCAATCGCTTTCTCAAAAGCATCGCCTCGTGATCCAGACGCCGCAGCCGCAGCCGAAGCATCTGCTCGCGCCGTTCTCTGATCTGGAGGTATTCCTGCGCTGAAATGCCGCGCGCCTCGCCGTAGACGAAGCCACGAATGCGTCGAAACGTGATACCGAGGTCCTCGGCCAGGTCGTGCAAGGCGGTCTTGGCGCCGACGCGATGGCGGCGCTCGCCGTACTCCTCGATCAGGAACGACCTGATCTCGGCCAGGGGGTCGAGGATTGCGACTCTCATATCCGCATCCTCGGACGGGTTTTTCCACGACATAGGTTCGTTCCTGCATCATCTCTACGGATGTCGAGACCGTGGAGAGACACAGTGACGGAGGCCGATGCCGAGAGGGAAATGCAACCGATCTGGCGCGCCTGGGTGGGGATCATCGGAAGGGCTCCCCGTCCAGCAGCGTGCCGGCAGTTAGAACACCCCAGGTCCGGGCGTCGCCCGCGGGCAGGGGAAAGCGAGGCATGATCTCAATGCCGAGCGACTGGCATCTTTCGGCGACGGTCGTGCCCTTGATCCCGAGATGCCGGCCGATGTCCCTGCACGAGCAGCCAAGCGCCGCGAGCCGGCGAAGCTCCTGCTCAATCTCGGGCGTCCAGGTATTTTTCCTCGGAACACGAACGTTCTTGACGTCTTGGTTCAGCAACAGCGCCTTGCCGCGTTCAATCCCGCAGTTCCGGGACACGCCGACCGCCCGCGCGATCGCGTCCCACGTCTGCCGCTCGGCGCGCATCGCCAGAATCAGCGCGTCCTCGGCTTCGGTGAAGACGTGGCGGTCTGGCATCAGGCCGACACCTGCGCCGAGCGCGCCTGCGCCGAGCGAGGTCGCGTCGAAGGATCTTGCGTCGCTCCCCGCGCCGTCCCCCGTGCCGCACGCGCCGCCGCCAGGCCCTTCATCCGGCCCGGCGTGCACCGGCCGTTCGTGATGCCATGCTTGGATGCGTAAACCACGACGCTGGCGACCGATCGGCCGATCTTCCTGGCGATCTGCGCCCAGCTCAAACCGCGGGAGGCGCCGTCCTTGAGGATAGCAATCTCCCGCTCGGAATAATGCCGGGAGTAGCGAGGAACGTCGTATCGAAGACACGCGGCGGTGACGGACTTGATGTTGGCGCCGTAATGCGCGGCGATCTCCCTGAGGGTCTTCCCGGCGGTCCGGAAGGCAACGAGCTCGTCGCGGCGCGCTTTCCAGTTGATGTTCTGTCGCCCCGCGGTCATGGCGCTGCCGTCGACTGCGAACGCCGCGCCGCCCGGGCCTTTGTGAGAGACGCCGCGTGCCCGTAGCTGAACGGCAGGGTGCTCTTGATTCCGAGCGCGGAAGCCTTGCCGCCGACAGCGCGCCCGCTCCGGTTGAGATGCGAACCGATCTCATCCCACGTCACGCCCCGCGCCGCGCACCGCCGCAGGAAGTCGATCTCGGCGGCGGTCCAGCGACGATAGACGCCAGGAAGGTCCAGCCGCCGCGCGGCATGGGACAGCGCCTGCTGGGTCACGCCATAGTGCTGCGCGATCGCGCGTTCCTGCATTCCGGCCTCACGCATGGCCAGGATGTCGTCACGGCGCGTTTTCCAAACGGACATCACAACCATGCCCGCAATGCGGCAATGATTCCCCACCAGATGAGCACGCCGGCCGTGACGCCGAGGGTCAGGCCAAGCACGTGATGCGAGCGGGGCGGGTGAGAGATCACCAGAACCCCCCTCCTTCCCGCGGGTCGAAGATCGAGTGCGGTTTGGCGAGGTGCCGCGCGGCGGGATGCTGCCGCGCGATCGCGGCGGCGAGGCCGGGGAACAGGCGAGCGACGACCGAAGCATTGCTGCCCCGGCCGCCCCTCTCCACGATGAGCGGGGGAGCACCATCGGGAGAATCGGGATGTCTTAGACCCTCAAACCCCAGTGCCCGCAATGCGGCGCTCAGCTTCAGGTCGAATGGGACGGGATCGAGCTCAAGCCGGAGGACAGGCTGTCCTGCCCGGTCCACGGCGACGTGGGTGATCTTCAGACAATTCGAGAGGCCATCGGCAAGGCCGCCGCGAAGAAGATTGCGGAGCAGATCGAAGCTCTGTTCCGGAAGTAGCCGAACGGTTCTGCCGATCATCTGGTCAACGATCGGGTCGATCGCGTCTGAGTCGACGTCTATCGAAACATTGCGTTTCGGCGCGCGCGGGGGCGGCGCGCGCATCAGGCGACACCCGCAAACTTGCGACGGCCCCATATCTCAAGCGCCGTGATGCCGAGAAAATCGGGCATCAGGCGGCGATCTCCGCTGCCGTCACCGGCTCCGGGTAAAGATCGGGCCGCAGCTCCCGGCCAGGAATTCCAGTCAGCGCTTCAATGCGCGGAATGTGACGAGCCGGAAGTCGCGTCCATTGAGTAACTGCCGAAGGAACAATGCCAAGATGCTTCGCGACAGCACTAGGGCCGCCGGCACGCTCGATAGCCTTCGCCAGGGGTGCGTCGTATGCGCCTTTTATGATTCTTTGAAGAGCGCGATGAGCAAACATCGGAATCGGCAAATCAGGCATTCCGAAATCTTCAGCCAACATTTCAGGGACGTACGTAAACCACTCGCCAACAAGGCAATAAGCAGCAAACCGCTCGTGAAGTGTGTTTTCTTCGACGAAACCGCCATCAAGCAATCGAACGATATAAAGTCTAACTGGGATCGACGTTTGCAGAAATTGCGCTCTGCGAACGACGTTCATCGCTCGGCCAATTTTAACTGCATTCATCTCCGGAGCTCTGATGAAATAAACTGGCATCAGGCGGCGATCTCTAAAAGAGATGCCTCAAATCGCACTCTGGCATCGTGTGATCCAGCTCGGATGGAAATGCACTGTGCTGCCGAACGGCGTCGCGACGTGAGTGGAACCGGTAGATCGTCAAAATTGAATTGCACGTCGAGCAATTCGGATGAGAACCGATGCCATTCTCCGTGAAGCCACAGATGCTCAAACCGCTTCTGCACAATCGTCTCATCGTGCCGCCTGCCGTTGAGAAGGCGGATGATGATGAGGTGCTCGTGGTTGGCGCTTTGAAGCGACGCCCGCCGGCGTTTTGCGTCCTGAGCCCAACCTATCTTAACTGGGCCAGAATTACCCGCGCGGATCAAATAGACCGGCATCAGGCAACTGCCTCAGTGCGGCTTTTGGTGGATGTCCGTCCAGACCTGCGCGACACACGAGTAGGTAGTGGCTTCTCCGCAAGGAAAAGCTCGACGCGCTCAATTGTCGTGCTGTTGACGCCATACCCAGCGCGAAGGCGAGGCACAAACTTGTGGTTGCCGCAAACTGCCATCCCGAACTGGCGTTCGGTCATGTCCTTCTCTTTGCAGAAGGCGTCAATGCGATTCAGGAGTTCCGAAACAAGGTTCATTGCCTTGCGTTTATGGGGGAATTATACCCCATGCGCAAGTGGATTTTTACCCCGTGATCTCACAAAAACTATGGGGTATTAAATCCCCATGGAAACCAAAGGCTTACCAGTCCGGCTAAGGGAGTTGATGGATCAGCGCGGCATCAAATCGATGCGTGAGCTGTCCCTCAAAGCCAAGCTTAATGAGACGCTGGTCAGGTCGATCATGAATGGGAATTCAATTAGCCCGCGTGGGATCACGATTAAAGCGCTTGCCCACGTGCTTGGCGTCTCTCCCATGGATCTTCTCGGGCAGGGATCGAGCGAGAAGAAAGCGCCTGGTGAGTTCGTGGAGGATAGCGACGAACTCGCCCTGCTGGGTTTCTGGCGAGCACTCGATCGCGTTCAGAAAATGATGGTCTTGAAAATGATCGCGGCGATTGCGCCGAAGGACGTCGCTTAGAACCACCACATTCGACGCCGAATTGTTCTTCTTTCTCATACCGCCTCCCCATCCCACCATGATCAAACCATGAACACGCGGAAAGTAAGCGCCGTGCGCGGGGGGTCATGCAAATCACATAATTCGGGTGTTGGGGTAGCAACGGCCGTCATACAAACTCGGATTGAGACGCGCCGATCGGTCATATTCGGGCCAAGCGCAACTCTGTATGTCAACGCAAAAAGTTGACATTGCATCAAACCGTTGAGGTCGTTATACGGCGGTCATGTTGTCGCCAGAACAGAGTCGTGCTGCCCGAGCTTGGTTGGATTGGAGCCAGGAAGACCTGGCCCAAAGAGCCAGGGTTGCCCTGAGCACCGTCAGAGACTTTGAGAAAGGGCGCCGCGTCCCGATCAAGAACAACCTTGAAGCCATCGAGGCGGTGTTCCTTAACGAAGGGATCAGGTTCCTCGGATCATCGGGCGGCAAGCATGCCCTCGGGCTGGACGTGCGCCAGCGCATTACAGAGCGCGCCCTGACAATCCCGGTGCTCGATTGTTTGGACGATCAGACAAGCGGATTTATGGCTACAAGCGATCTGATCGCGGCGCTCGAATTAAGTTTCGAGCCTGAAGGCGAGGATGTTGAAATTCTCGAAGGTCGATCCGATACGAAGTTCTCTCAGATCGTGCGGAACATCATCTCTCACCGCACCAGTTCAACGAACATAATCGGCGCCGGTCTTGTCGAATACGATCAGGACCGGCACGGCTTAACGATTACTCAGAAAGGCAGAGAGTATCTAGCGAAGCATTCCCGCTCTTAGCGAAGCGCGCTTTGTATCCCGGCTTGAACCAAGCCAGTTCCGTCCCTCCGGTATGCTCTTTGTCCCACACGAACCATGCGTACGCTGTGGTTCCGCTGCCGGAAGCGACGACACCCTTCGGGTAGAAGGTGATGCGCTCGCTGAAAACCCAAACGCGACTCGGCGGATGTTTGTGAAAGATCGTATTCGCGCGGTTTGCACCTTCAAGAAAGGCTAGACGCAGCAGCAGCGCAAACTTTTGATCCGCGCATCGAATGCCGCTTGTGACGAAGCCTTCCGCGCTATGAAAGGGCGGGTTCGTTACAATGTTCGGGACACGCCGATCTGCCGCCAGGAAATCGTGCCCGCCCTCGCCGTAACCACGATCAAACAGATCGGTGCTGATGATAGGATTGCCGGTCTGCGCCAACACATCTGACATGGCGCCATCACCACAAGCGCATTCCCAAACCTCGCCGGATAACCGCTCATTGTCGATCAGGGCATGCGTTGCCCAGGCTGGCGTCGGATAGAAGTCAGAGCCTCCCAGATCGGCCGATCGCTTCATGGTCGGCTTGAAGCCGCCATTCACGTTGTAGGTCGCGTCCATGATGCCCCCCCCCCCCGGCTCGGCGCCGCAGAGAGTCTAGCTGAGTCAACGGTTTGCGAAAGAGCGTTGTGAATCCGGACTTGGAATGTGGCTGCTGCTACCCAGTGCTACATAATTCGGGGAAACATGTCCGTTTCGTAATGCTGCTTCGCGGTAGCGGAACGGCGGGTTAGTGACTTCAGCTGCAAGGTCGTGAAAGTGAGTGGTGAAAGATGAGCAAGAAAGCTTTTGATAAAATCGCTGAGGGAGCGCGCGAGGCCCTCGCGATTGCTCGTGGCGAAGCAAAGCCGGCTCGTCTGTTCGTTCCCCCTGAGATCGACATACGAGCGATTCGTCTCAAGACCGAGCTCTCGCAGGACGCTTTTGCGTCGGCCTTTGGGTTTACTGTCCATCAGGTCAGGCAATGGGAGCGGGGCAGGAATCGCCCTACCGGTGCGATGCGAACCTATCTCATGGTCATAGCCATGGATCCCAAGACTGTTCTCGGAATGCTCAAGAGGGTGGCGGCCGCATAACCATCCGCCACCACGCGTCGCAGTTCCTCGATCGCCCGCAGCAACCGCAGCCACACAGCGGCGCCGGGTAAGCGATTCGATCATCGATGAGAGTTGGATTTGTGCTAGGTTGTGAGCATGGAGATACACCTATGACGCGCACCCCACAGGAAGAAGTGGACGCCAACTATCAGGCATTTCGGCTGCTGCTCCCATCAATCTTGGCAACTCATAGAGGAAAATATGCTCTCATGAAGGATGAAAAGATTCTGGGATATTATTCGAGTCCTGTTGACGCGCGGGAAGCCGCTGACTTAGCTATCAAGGACGGATTGTTCTCTATACAATATGTGAGCGATGTCGCGATAAGCTTGGGGTATTTTACAGATGCCGTGCTTAGCGTTCCGCTACGTCCCTAATGTGGGTCCCATCATTCAGACAATGGTCTTTCAATACGGGTACGATATCGAGAGTAACGCTACACCACAGAAGCCTGCGAAGCCGGTTTTCTACCAAGCTCTACTTGATACAGGTGCGTCTTCCACCTGCATTTCGAGCAAAGTATGCCAGGACATCAGCTTAGCCCCTATCGGCAAGCAACCGGTAGGCGGCGTGCATGGGATGCAAGGCCGATGCCATGGCCAGTCCGTGTAAATTTTGCACTGACTGCCGTTTCGTCCAATTCTTCCTCGGAAAAGATGTTGGCAGGTCAGGTATCCGTAGGTGCCCAAGGGCCGCCCAAGACGCCAACCGCCTTTCCGACCTCAGGGAAGTGTTGGGAGACCCATTAGTACCTAGGAAAGGCTACGCGGGAAACTAAGTAGGAAAAGACCTCAGGGCCGCCTCTAGTAACGCCCACCTACTCCGGCACGTCTATCACCCTGTCCGTTGTGCCCGTTAAGACGCCGTTGAGTGAGCCGGTTGAGCCGGCCCAGTCCAAGGGATCGTCATTGTTTGGGAATTTCGTATCGAGCTCTCCCGCGTAAATAACCCCGTAAAGCTGATAGTAGACTTGGTCAGAGCCGAACACTGGCGCGACATTCCATTTCCACTTTTGAGATGCGGCTGCTGCAACTGAAACTATGACACAAGGCTTTGCTAACGTAAGCGTCATTGGGGTCAATGTCACCAATCCAGCTTGCGACGCATCGTCAAGGTGAGAAGCCTCTTCGGAAAGAGCATGGTCTCGGCGATCTGCTTCTTTCTTGCTAATTCCGGTCCAACCGCCACCAATGATCGTATGTGCCTCATCCAAGGGGTCCGAGGCTGGGCCGAACGCAATGCCGCCCTGGTCGAAGACCGCGCCGGCTGGGACGTGGATCGGACCATGGAAGAATAAGGCCCGGTAGTCTGGATCGGTTTTCCCGATCTGCTTCACGCACACTCGTAGAGACGCTGCTGTAGCGGGGCCGAAGAGAGAGCCGATCGTGATTACGATCGCTATGCTGGTTAGAGATCCCCTCATGCCGCCGCTCCACTCATCGCCTTCGCTCCACCCCCGTTCGCGGGCGGAACGGTAGCCGGACGAACAAAAACACGCATGGGGCATTTTTCCCCTTGCGTCCGGGGTATTTGATGGGGTATTTCTACCCCACCAACCCGGAGGCCCTCATGCCCCTTTACGACTTCGCCGATCTCCCGACCGATCCCCAGGAAGCCGCGGCCTACGAGCTGCACCTCGCCGGCGTGATCCTGCGGGGCCGCCAGCGCGAGGTGGATGCGGCGCGGGCGGAGTACGAGCCCGGCCATGTGTGGGCCTGGAAGCGGGTGCTGCGGGCCGAGAAGGCGCACCTGGTCGCCAGCCGCACATGGCGCGAGGCGCTGCGGTGGAGCGAGGCTTTGCGCACCGCGCGCAAGGTCGCCGCCTGATGCCGCGCGCGAAGAAGACTGCCGTCCCGACTTCGGCGCCGATGATCGCCTACAAGGGATTTGACCAAGAGCTCGCGTGTCGCGGTTTTCAGTATCGTGTCGGCGAATCCTTCAGTTTCCCGGGCACAATTGTCTGCTGCGAAAATGGCGCGCACTCCTGCGAAATGCCGCTCGACGTGTTGAGCTACTACCCGCCCGCCACGAGCCGCTTTGCGCAGATTGAAGCCGGCGGCACGATCGATCGCTTCGAGAAAGACACGAAGCTCGCGTCGGCCGAGATCACCATCAAGGCGGAGATCAAGCTCCCCGATCTGATCAAGCGCGCGGCCGATTGGATTGTCGCCGCAGCGAAAGAAAATGTTGGTCAGGGCAACAGCGGCCACGCGGCCGCGACGGGCGAAAGGGGCCACGCCGCCGCGACGGGCAACTGGGGCCACGCCGCCACGACGGGCAACTGGGGCCACGCCGCCACGACGGGCTACAGCGGCCACGCAGCCGCGACGGGCACCTGGGGCCACGCCGCCGCGACGGGCGACAGCGGCCACGCCGCCGCGACGGGCGACAGCGGCCACGCCGCCGCGACGGGCTACAGCGGCCACGCCGCCACGACGGGCAACTGGGGCCACGCCGCCACGACGGGCTACAGCGGCATAGCGGCTTCGCTTGGAATCAACGGAACCGCAATGGCCGGCGCTGACGGCTGGATCGTGCTTGCGGCTTGGAAGCTGAGCGGCACCGCATACGAGATTGTTGCTGTTCGTGCAGCAAGGGTTGGCGGCCCGGAAGATGTCAAGGCCGGGGTAGCGTATCGCCTGACAGAAGCGGGTGATTTCGAGGAGTGCGCAGCGCCATGATGACGTTGCAATTGATGCGACACGTCACCAGCGATGGTGAGGAATTCGACACCGCGATCGCGGCGGCGCGCAACGAGGCGCGGATTGCGTTGGAGGACATCTTCAACCCGAGCGATCGGAAGCCTTCGGTGTCGGACCTGATCGACAATGCGGCGGAGATCGTCGCGGCGTTGCGGCCGGTCATGCTGGCGCGTCAAGGAGAAGCGGCATGAACGCCCTCGCGGAAGCGCCGTCCGGCGCCGTCGATCTACTGAGTTTTGGCAGCGCCGAGGAACGCCGCCTGTGGGCGTATCGCGCGGCACGGAAGCACATGCAGGGGCTCGGGAAGAATGAGCAGCGCCTAATCATGCTGGCAGCGGCAGAGGCGGCCAAGTTTGTCAGAGAGGGGAAGCCCGAGACAGAAACAGTCAGGCGCGCGGCGGTCGAGGAAGCCTTCGTCATCATGCGCGATGACGGCAACGACACGGTCGAGAGCATCCGCGCCCATGCGATGGCGATCTTCGAATTCATCCTGCGCGGGAAGGTGGCGGAGGCGGCGTCGTGAGCGCGCTCGAAACCGCTCATGGATTGGCGACGGAGCTGCTGCGTGCCCTGGCGGCCGCAAACCCAGCAGAGAATATGGCGATCATTTCCATTGGTTGCGACTACGCGGCGTCAGCCCTGTTGCGCAGGATTGAGATTGCCGAACGTCAAGTCGCCGATGATCTGGAGTGCGTAGCATGACCCATCTCATTGACGACGGTCTGACGATCCCACGGGCACCTACTGCCGGGACGTATGAGCAGTATTTGTCGAACTTGCCTTTATCGATCCTGGCGAACTTCGCCAAACACTTGATGGATCACCAGGACGCGATAGGCGATTCCCGCGAGAGAGCCTTGGTCAGTGAGCTATTGAGGCGCGCGATCGGGGCCGATTTCGCTCTCAACGAAATCGTCGAAGACGCGCGCGAGCAGGAGTTCATCGCCGCACGCCAGGAGCGCGAACGTCGGCGTGCGGAACGCGATCACGCCCAGCGCGTGGATGACGCCGTTCTTTTGGGTGATGGGAAAGTCGTGTGGCTGCCGCAGAGGCAGGCGAAGATGATGCGGGAGGGCGCATAATGCCGGCGCTTGGCTGCTTTGTTCCTCTGTGCGATCGAATCGCCAAATTTACAATACCCGAGCCTAATTCAGGTTGCCTGTTGTGGACCGGGACAGGCAACGCTTTTGGGTACGGCTTAATCACTGTCTATCGCAGGTCAATCCATGCACACAGAGCTGCTTATATGTGTGTACACGGAGCCATTCCAAAGGGGATCGTGATACGTCATAAGTGCGACAATCCGGCTTGCTGCAATGTGGACCA
The DNA here is from genome assembly GCA_965276665.1 of Acetobacteraceae bacterium. Taxonomy (GTDB): domain Bacteria; phylum Pseudomonadota; class Alphaproteobacteria; order Acetobacterales; family Acetobacteraceae; genus CAWGJC01. Next base: position 3,275,863 of record OZ255620.1, on the reverse strand, counting down.
TCTCGAAGCTGGATCAGCAAGAGATAATAACCGAGATACGGTAAAGCGTGGACGCCATAATAACGGGAACAAGGAGAAGTCCCACTGCAAAAATGGACATCTTCTAGTTGGGAATAATGTATCCATTACCAGCTCAGGCGGCCGTCGATGCGTGGAATGCCGAAATGCTTACACGAGAAAAAGGTGGCCGGCCACCAAAGCGCGGATGCGAGCTCGAAAAACTGGAAACGAGGAAGCCCTTAAGCTTTTGATAGCGCAGCTCAAGCAGAAAGACAGGCTTACTCTAAAACAGGTAATCGAGATCAGGTCATTGCATGCGGCTGGAATGAGCGCCAAGGAATTGGGCGCTCGTTACAAGCGCGCAAGGTGTACAATCTGGCAAATTATTCGAGGGAAATCGTATCCTTTGATGATGCAGGAGCAGCTGTTGTGAGCGCCGAACCCTTTCAATCAGATGGAAATAAGATAATGAGCGAAGTCGCACAACTTCGGCCGACGAAAAAGTCGCGCCTGTTGGCCGTCAAACCCGAGACGGTAGAACCAAAGCGTCCAAAGGTCTTGGTTTTCGGCGCTCCGGGTGCGGGCAAAACGTGGACGAGTTTGGAATTTCCGAGCGTCTACTACTGCGATCACGAGGGCGGCGCTGACCTTAACCATTACCGCGAGAAGCTTCGCAAATCGGGCGGTATGTACTTCGGCCCCGACCAAGGCAGCCTCGATTTCGATACCGTCATCGGTCAGGTGCAGGCACTCGCGACGGAGCATCATCAGTATCGGACTATCGTGTTCGACAGCATCACGAAGCTTTGGAACACGGCGCTGTCGGATGAACAGGAGCGCCTTGGGGATAAGGATGCGTTCGGCGCTTACAAAAAGCAGCCGATCCGTCAGATCGCGAGCCTGGTGCGCTGGGTCAATCGTCTCGACATGAATGCCATCTTCATCGCGCATCAGAAAGACCTATGGGGACTCAACGAGAAGAAGCAGCGCGAGGCGGTCGGCGTCACGTTCGATGCTTGGGAAAAGCTCGAATACGAGCTGCATCTGGTCCTGAACATCTTCAAGACCGGCGCGACCCGACGCGCTCGTATCGGCAAGTCTCGTTTGACCGGCTTTCCGGAGGGTGAGGTTTTCGAGTGGAGCTACCCCGCCTTTGCAGAGCGCTGGGGAAAGGACGTCATCGAAAAAGAGGCGGCGGTCATCACGCTTGCCACGTCTGAGCAGGTTGCGGAAGTCGAGCGTCTTCTTGGCATCGTGAAGATGCCGGAAGGGTGGACTGAAAAATGCCTGACCAAGGCCGGCGTCGAGAGCTTCGCGGAGATGGATACTGCGATCATCGACAAGGTCATAACCTCTTTGCGGGAGAAGTTGTCGTGAGATTCAGCCCAAAGACTGAGAACGAAATCGCAAGCGAGAACCTGCTTACTCCTGGTGTCTATGATTTCGAAATCAAGGAAGCCGTCGAGGGTGTCAGCAAGTCCAGCGGCAACGACATGATCACGATGAAGGTCCAGGTATTCGATACCGACGGCTCCTATCGGATCGTGTTCGACTACCTGCTGGAGAGCGTTGCCTACAAGCTCCGCCACTGCGCGGAAGCGTGCGGGCTGCTCGGTCACTATGAGCGCGGTGAGCTCGTCGCTGATGACTTTGTCGGCAAAACCGGCCGATGCAAAATAGCGATCCAGAAGGACAGGGCCGGCATGTATGCCGACAAGAATGGGATCAGCGATTATGTCGTCGGCGAGCGTCGAGCGGCGTCCGCATCTCCTGCTCGGCAGCCGGCAATGGCCGGGGGGCGGGGTGACCTTGACGACGAGATTCCTTTTTGATGCAGGAGCTTCGACGTCTCGCCAAGCCCCCAGCGACTTCCCCATGCGCCGCTCTAGCCGGCCATACCGCCGCGGCGGAACCCGCGCACAGGAGACACAGATGAAACGCCTCTTTATCGCCGCCTCGATCCTCACCTTCGTCGCGGCGCCCGTCTACGCCCGGTCCTTCGTCGCCGGAGCGAGCGGTGCCGCCGGCAACGTCAGCATCAACGGGCTCGGCCAGGGCGGCTACAGCGCGGCCGGCGTCCACCAACAGGGCATCGGCGCATCGAAGGCCGTGACCGGCCCGAGCAACGGCGGCGCCAAGCTGACCACCACCTCGCGGGACGAGAACGGCGCGCACGGTTTCGCGGCGGGCAATTCCTCGTTTGGCGCCGCCGGCACGAGCTTCGGCTTCTCGGGCGGCTTCACGCGCAACGCTTTCTGAAACCGGGGTGGGGGAGGGATGGACCCCCTCCCCCGCATCCCTTCAAAGCAGGAGACAGCTTCGATGACCAAATATGTGGCCTTCGCCGTCATCGCCGCAAGCCTTTTGGCAGTGGGTGCGGCGCACGCACAGACCAGCAGCGGCAGCTACAGCGCGCAGGAGACGAACGTGCTCGCGATCGCCAATGGCGGCGGCAGCTCGGGCTCCGGCGGCTCGACGCAGAACGTCCGTGACGTGCCGGCTGTCGCGCCGCCGCCGCTCTACACGAACAACGTCTGCATGGGCGCCGTCTCGTTCGGCGGTTCCGGCATGGGGTTCGGCTTTGGCGGCGGCTTCACGGTGCTCGACAACGGGTGCGACGCCCGCGCCTCCGCCGGGGCCTTTCATGCCCTTGGTCATGACGACATCGCCAACGCGATCATGTGCAAGGACAAGAAGGTGATGTCGGCCGCGCCGTGGTTCTGCCATGCCGCGCTGCAATCGACGGGCGCGGAGCGCGTTCCGGAGGGAGTTGCGGCACAGCGCATTGCCGTGATGACGCCTGCGCCGCAGCGCATGTGCGGCTGGGCGGGCGATGGTGGTCGGCATTTGGTACCGTGCCAGTAGAAGTTATGACCGACATCCCGCACCTCACAGACGCGCAGCGGCAGGCGTTAGATGCGCTGCCGAGCAACAGGGCTTGGCTCGTGGTCAATGAAGGCACCGATGTCGGCTTGATCGTAAGCTTTATCTATCTGGGCAACATCGGTCTCGTGGATACGCAAGGCATCAGTCAACGCGCATCTTCTTACCGTCTCACTTCCGCCGGCCAGGCGGTGAAGGCTTCGCTCGCGAAGGAGCAACCCCATGATTGAGCAAACTCCAATGGATCGCGCACGAGAGGCGTTGATTGCCGAATTCGACACGGAATGGATCACGATCAACGTTCCCAGTTTAGCGAAACAGCTTAAGCGCATCCTCGCCGACGCCGGTCTCGTGATCGAGGAAGGCTGGCGGTCAATTTCGGAAGCGCCGAGGGATGGGAGGTGGTTTATCGCAGTCGCACCTGATTGGGGGGCAATGCGAATTGTCAGGTTTGCTGACAAATCAGACAGGCTTCCTACTATTCATGGCGAAGGGATGATGTGGCTTAGCGCGCCAACCCACTTCCGCCCTCTGCCGTTTCCGCCCGACGATAACCCGCAAGAGACGCTGGGATGATCCGCACAATCGCAGCAACGACGATTGCAGTGTTCATGCACGTCTCGATCGCGCAATCCGACACGCTGGCATTAGATGGCGTGCTGGTCTTTCCAGGCGGTCTATCGCCCTACGTGTTCGGGAACGATGTCTTTTGTCTGGCCGTCACCGCGCCAGGCGGCGAGCCGGTCACGCTGGCCACCCACGCGACCTACCAGTTGAGCAAGGGCACGTCGGTCAAGCCGGGCTTGTCGATCTTCCAGTCCTGCGTTGCGGAGAAGGTGCCATGAAGTCGACACCTTGGCTGCACCTTGAGCGGTACAGGCTGCCACCACCGCATGGCGGCGATTATGGCTGGGATGCCGGCACCTTCCTAATCCCGCATCCCGCGACCGCGGTCACGCTCAGGATCATCGCGTCGGGAGACGACGGAGATGGCTGGGAGCACGTCAGCGTGTCGCTGCCCAACAGGACGCCGAATTGGCGGGAAATGGAATTTGTCTGCCGGTTGTTCTGGACAGCCGACGAAACGGTGATGCAGCTGCATCCGCCCCGCAGCGAGTGGATCGATAACCATCCTTTCTGCCTGCATCTATGGAAACCAACTAAGCTGCCAATTCCACGGCCGCCCGGTTGGATGGTGGGCATTAGGATCGATCCGCACAACAACAGCCCGCAGGAAATACAGAGATGACCCGCTTCCCGATCGGTTCTTTCGCGCGGCTGTCAGATGGACGGTTTGAGCGGGTAGAGCGAGTTGGTGGATCCGTTCCAGGACCAGTCTATTTTGCGGATGGCAGCCAAGAGTTCATCGCGAACCTATCCGGCCCCCTACTCCCCCGATGCCGCCCCGTTCGAGGTTGGCGTATCTGTGGAAGCGCCAGGGTATGGTGTTCTTCGTATCGCGGCGATCAACGAGGATGGAAATGCAGTTGCATTGAGACGGGGCGAGCGTTTCATCCCCACTCTCGCCCTTGGCTTTCGCCCGGTAATCAAAATCGAAACTGACCGGCTACATCAACGGCCGCGTTTCCCGTCTTCCGCCTTTGCGCGCCTTGCTGATAATTCGCGAGACGAAAACATGAAATCCAAGACGCCGCTTTACTCCCAAGACTTTTCAGGCGTGTGCGGGACCGCCGCAAGCTTCACCATGCAGGTCAACAGCAAGGGGGAGCCGGTGACCGCCAGCCATCTGCGGCGCATCGCAGAGCAGATGGAGCTCTATGCAAGCTTCATTGAAAGCGATCCCGCGACGAACGAGCAGGAGGGCGGGCGGTGAGTGAGGCGACGATAGAGAGGCGCGATGGCTGAACCCGATTCTGCTGCACAGTTAGCCTCAACGGCGCTGCTGACCCCGCAAGAGATTGCGGACGTTCTGCGTGTGTCGGTTCGGCAAGTTCAGCAGATGGCGGCGGCGGGTGAACTTCCAGGCATTAAGATTGGCTCGCAGTGGCGTTTCGATCCGGTAGACATTCGCACATGGCTCGCACAGGAGAAGACGAAGCGGTGCCGAAAAACCTATTCCGTCGCGGCGATACGTGGCACGCGCGTTTCTTCGTCGCCGGTCAGCTTCAGCGCGTCAGCCTACGAACAAGCGATATTCGGGAAGCACGCGCCCGGCTCAAATCCATCAGGAAAAAGGCAGAGGGTCAAGCGTTCGGCGTAGGCGATGCGCCAACATGGAACGATGCGGCCACGGCTTATGCGCTGTCTGTCCTCGACTCAGGGACGGTAAAGCCGGCTACCGCCAAACGGTATCGGGTCAGCCTTCGTCAGCTTCATGGCTACCTGACAGGCCGAAAGCTGCCGACGATTACCGTGGCTGAAATCTCAAACTACGTCGATGCGCGTCAGAAGGACGGCGCAACCAATGCGACGATCCGACGAGACCTGACCACCATGAGCCGAGTTCTGGCATATGCCCGCAGCAAGGGCATGGCATCGAGTAATCCGGTCGATGGTTACGACAGGCGCATGATACGGGAGCAACGCCCAGCCATCGAAGAACCATCGGACAGAGCTGTTTCCTTGGCTGTAAAGACGGCCGAGGCTGCGGGCGCATTAGAGCTAGCGACGCTCATTAACTTCTTGAGGCAGACGGGTCTTCGCACGGGGGAAGCCCTGCGCGCCCGCTGGGAACAGGTGCATGGCACGGACCTGACGGTGATCGAAAGCAAGAACGGTCGCGCCAGGACGATTAGCGTGGCCGTGCCAAGCCTTCCAGTGCGGCAGCGGTCTGGACGCCTTTTCGCTGGCCTTCCAGTCTCTAGTGGGGCCTTGGCGAGCCGCTGGCAGTGGGTGCGGCGGTCTTTGCCTGCCGAGCACCATTTCCGCCTGCACGACCTCCGCCATGCCTACGCGATCGCTGAGATCAGGGCCGGGCGGGATATCTATGACCTATCCCAGCATCTTGGGCATAGTTCAGTGAAGGTCACAGAAATCTACCTTGGCTACGCCTCTGGCGGCCGAGCGAAAGCTAGGAACAGCAGGTGACACAAAACCTGACACGGAGCCCCAGCAACGGGGCACGAAAACCACGGTTTGAATGCCAGCTAAGTTATTGAAACTGGCGGAGGGGATGGGATTCGAACCCACGATACGCCTTGACAGCGTATAACGGTTTAGCAAACCGCCGCCTTCAGCCACTCGGCCACCCCTCCGCCGAGAGGGTGCAACACGGCGTTTGCGGCTTCGCTTCTAGGCGGTGGTCGGGAGCGCGTCAATCAGAACGCGGATCAGAAGCTCACCTGGCCGGGGATGTCGGCCGGGGCGATGCCCATCGGCGCGAGATTGGCCAGGACCGCGGTGCGGATGCGGCCGAGGCCGCGATCCCAGTCGATCCAGGTGTCGACGAAATCGCGCCAGGCCTTGTCGGGCTCGCGCCGGACCGCGGCATTGGTGGTGGCGCCGAGCAGCGGTTGCGGCACCACGAGCCGGCCGATCGTCGGGTTGCGCTTGGTGATCGCGAGAGCGAGCAGCAGCACGATCACCTGACAGTCGGCGCGGCGGCTCTGCACCGCCATCGTCGCCTCGTTCGCCGAGCCGAGACGCGTCACGCTCGCCTTCGGGCACATCTCGGTGACGATCTGGTCGTAGGAGGTGCCGGTCTGCACGGCGATCCTCACAGTCGGGTCGTTCAGCTCATCCCAGCTCGTGCGGGTGAAGCCGGGTTGCGCGATCAGCGTGAACGCGTTGGTGAAAAGCGGGTGGGTGAAATCGACGACCAGCGCGCGCTGCGGCGTCGGGTTGAGGCCGAAGAAGATGTCGACCTTGCCCGATTGCAGGTCGAGCACCGCATTGTTCCAGTTGGTCTCGACGATCTCGAGCGTGGCGTCCATCTGCTGCGCGAGATCGCGCGCCAGATCGATGATGAAGCCGTGCCATGCGCCGGTCATCGGATCCTTGTCGCAGTATGGCGCCTGGCCGATCACCGCGCCGGTGCGGAGGCGCCTGGTGCGGCGGATGCGGTCGAAATCGCTTTCGGCGGGTTGCGCGGCCGCGCGGAGCGATGGCGCGGCGAGCAGCCCGAGCGCGCCGGCGGCGGCGAGGCGCCGGCCGATCACGCCTGCGGTCAGCGCGAGAGCGCGACGTCAAGCCCGCGGCGCACGCCGGGCCGCGCCGTCATCGTCTCGTACCAGCGCTTCACCGCCGGGAAATCCGCGAGGTCGACCTGGTGCCGCTCATGCCGCCAAGCCCAGCCGAGGATCGCGAAATCCGCGACCGAAATCTCGCCGGCGAAGAACTCGACCTGCTGCAGGCGACGATCCATCACGCCGTAGAGCCGGCGGGTTTCCTTCATGTAGCGGGCGAGGCCGTAACGTCGGTCCTGCTCATCCTTCACGCCGAGGAAATGGTGCACCTGGCCGGGCATCGGCCCGAACCCGCCCATCTGCCACATCAGCCATTCCAGCACGGGAATGCGCGCCCGCAGGTCGCTGGGCAGGAATCTCCCGGTCTTCTCGCCGAGATAGAGCAGGATCGCGCCCGATTCGAACACGCTGACCGGCGCGCCGCCGGGGCCGTCCGGATCGACGATCGCGGGAATGCGGTTGTTCGGGCTGATCGCCAGGAAATCCGGCGCGAACTGCTCGTCCTTGGTGATGTCCACCACGTGCACGCCGTAGGAAAGCCCCATCTCCTCGAGCGCCACGCTGATCTTGCGGCCGTTCGGCGTGTTGAATGTGTGCAACTCAATCGGCATGTGGCCGGCTCCTCCATTCAGATCCGCTTCTTCAGCGCCGCGTTGACGAGCGCCGGATTGCCCTTGCCCGCCATCGCCTTCATCACCTGGCCGACGAAAAAGCCGAACAGCTTGTCCTTGCCCGATCTGTATTCGGCAACCTTGTCGGGATTGGCGGCGAGCACCTTCGCCACCGCCTCGTCGATCGCGCCGGTATCGGTCACCTGCCGCAGGCTCTTCTGATCGACGATCGCCGCCGGATCCTCGCCGGTCTCGACCATCGCCTCGAACACTTCCTTGGCGATGCGGCCGTTGATCGTGCTGTCGGCCATCAGGTCGAGCAGCTTGCCGAGTGCCGCGGCGGAGACCGGGCTGTTCTCGATCGTCTTGCCGGTTCGGTTCAGCGCGGCGAAGAAATCGCCCATGATCCAGTTGGCGGCGAGCTTGGCGTCGCGCCCGCGCGCCACCGTCTCGAAGAAATCGGCCGTCGCCTGCTCGGCGACCAGCACCGCCGCATCGTAGGGCGGCAGGCCGTACGCCGTCATGAACCGCTGCCGCTTGGCGTCCGGCAATTCCGGGAGTGCGGCGCGAAGTTCGCCGACCCAGGCTTCATCGATCACGAGCGGCAGCAGATCCGGATCGGGGAAATAACGGTAATCGTGCGCGTCCTCCTTGCTCCGCATCGAGCGGGTGGCGCCGCGGCCGACATCGTAGAGCCGCGTCTCCTGCTCGACCGTGCCGCCGGATTCCCACACCTCGACCTGCCGCTTGGCCTCCGCCTCGATCGCCTGCATGACGTAACGGATGGAGTTGACGTTCTTCACCTCGCAGCGCGTGCGGAACGGCTCGCCCGGCTTGCGCACGGAGACGTTCACGTCGGCGCGGAGCGAGCCCTCCTCCATGTTGCCGTCGCAGGTGCCGAGATAGCGCAGGATCGTGCGGAGCTTGCGCATGTAGGCGCCCGCCTCGTCCGGGCTCCGCATGTCGGGCTCGCTGACGATCTCCATCAGCGCGACGCCGGCGCGGTTGAGATCGATATAGGAAAGCGTCGGGTGCTGGTCGTGCAGCGACTTCCCCGCATCCTGCTCAAGATGCAGGCGGGTGACGCCGATCTCCCGCGTCGAGCCGTCGGGCAATTCGATCTCGATGCGGCCGGCACCGACGATCGGGTGCTGGTACTGGCTGATCTGATAGCCGGCGGGCAGGTCGGCATAGAAGTAGTTTTTGCGGTCGAACCGGCTGACGAGATTGACATGCGCATCGAGCCCGAGCCCGGTGCGCACGGCCTGCGCCACGCATTCGCGGTTGATCACCGGCAGCATGCCGGGGAATGCCGCATCGACGAGGCTCACCTGGCTGTTCGGCTCGGCGCCGAATTCGGCCGCAGCGCCGCTGAACAGTTTCGCATGGCTGATCACCTGGGCGTGGACCTCGAGCCCGATCACCACCTCCCACGCGCCGCTATCACCGGCGATGCTGTAGCTCACGGCGCCATCCCCGCGCGCGTCGCCGGCAGATCGGAAAATCCCGCGGCTTCCTCCAGCGCGAACGCGACGGCGAACACCGTTTCCTCGTCGAAGGGTTTGCCGAGCACCTGCAACCCGAGCGGCAGGCCCTGCGCATCGACGCCCGCCGGCACCGAAGCCCCCGGCACGCCCGCCATGCTTGCCGGAATGGTGAACACGTCGTTGAGATACATCTTGACCGGGTCGTCCATGTTCTCGCCCTGCGCGAACGCGGCGCTCGGCGCCGTCGGCGTCAGCAGCGCGTCCACCTTCCGGAACGCCTCGGTGAAGTCACGCAGGATCAGCGCCCGCACCTTCTGCGCGCGGAGGTAATACGCATCGTAATAACCGGCCGAGAGCACGTACGTGCCGATCAGCACGCGGCGCTGGACTTCCGCGCCGAAACCCGCCGCGCGTGTGCGCTCGTAGAGATCAGTGAGATCCGCGCCGGCGACGCGCGCGCCGAACCGCACGCCGTCATAGCGCGCCAGGTTCGACGAGGCTTCGGCGGGGGCCACGATGTAATAGGTGGCGACACCATATTTCGTGTGCGGCAGCGAGACGTCGATGATCTCGGCACCGCCCTTTCGCAGCCACTCGATACCTTCCTTCCAGAGCCGGTCGATATCGTCCGCCATGCCGTCCATGCGGTACTCGCGCGGCACGCCGATGCGCAGGCCCCGCACGCCGCGCCGGCACGCCGCCTGGTAATCGGGCACCGGGCGATCGGCCGAGGTGCTGTCCTTCGGGTCGAACCCCGCCATCGAGCCAAGCAGGATCGCCGCATCCTCGACGGTGCGTGCAACCGGGCCCGCCTGGTCGAGCGAGGAGGCAAAGGCGACGACGCCCCAGCGGCTGCACCGCCCATAGGTCGGTTTGATGCCGACAATGCCGCAAAAGCTCGCGGGCTGGCGGATCGAGCCGCCGGTATCGGTCGCCGTCGCGCCGAGCGCGAGCCGCGCCGCCACCGCGGAGGCCGATCCGCCCGACGATCCGCCGGGCACCAGCTTCGCCGCCGCATCCTGCTTGCGGCGCCACGGATTCTCCACCGCGCCGTAGGCCGATGTCATGTTCGACGAGCCCATCGCGAACTCGTCCATGTTCGCCTTGCCGAGGAAGATCGCGCCGTCGCGCAGCAGATTGGCGGTGACGGTGCTCTCGTATTGCGGCACGAACGGCTCGAGGATGCGGCTCCCGGCCGTGGTGCGCACGCCCTTGGTGCAGAATAGATCCTTGATCGCCAGCGGAATACCGGTGAGCGGGGCGAATTCGCGGCGCGCCAGGGCGGCGTCGGCCGCCTCCGCTTGGGCGAGCGCCCGCTCGGCGGTGACGGTGATGAAGGCGTTGAGGCGCGGGTTCAGCGCCTCGATCGCCGCGAGATGCGCCTCCGTCAGCGCGCGCGCGGAGATTTCGCCGGCCCGCAGCTTGTCGCGGGCATCGGCGAGCGTAAGGTCCGTGAGCATCATTCCACCACTTTCGGCACGGTGAAGAACGCGCCGGCACGCTCCGGCGCGTTGCCGAGCACGATCTCCGCGGCGCCGCCATCGGTCACCACATCCTCGCGCATGCGGAGCGCCATCGCGGCCGAACCGGCCAGCGGCTCGACGCCGTCGACATCCACCTCGTCGAGTTGCTCGATCCAGCCGAGGATGCCGTTGAGCTCGTCCTGCAGCTGTGCGACCTCCGCCTCCTCGAGGCGGATGCGGGCGAGCTTGGCGATGCGGCGGACGGTCGCGGGGTCGAGCGACATCGGCATTCCTTCGTGGGTTCCCTGAGACACTCTCTGGCGGCGCCGGAGGCGGCGGACCATAACGACGGCCATGGCAGTCTTCAACATGGCGGAGCTGCGCGCGCGCCTCGCGAAGGGCGCGCGGCTGCTCGGGATCGACCCCGGCGCGCGGGTGATCGGCCTCGCCCTCTCCGATGTGTCCTGCCTGCTCGCCAGCCCCTATGGCAGCCTGCGGCGCGGCAAGCTCGGCGCCAATGCCGGGGAGATCAGCCGGATCGCGATCAAGGAGGGGGCGGGCGGCCTCGTGGTCGGGCTGCCGCTCTCGCTCGACGGCACGCTCGGCCCGGCGGCGCAATCGGCGCGGGACTGGACGCTCGCCCTGGCCGAGGCGACCGGATTGCCGGCGGCGAATTTCGACGAGCGGCTCTCCTCGGCGGCGGTGAACCGGATGCTGATCGGCGAGGCCGATCTCACCCGCCGCCGCCGCGCCGAAGTGGTCGACCGCGCCGCCGCGGCCTACATGCTGCAGGCCGCGCTCGACGCGAGCCGGCCGCCGGCGGATCATGCATGACCATGGACGAGCCCGATCCTCATCCCGAGCCGGGCGCCGCGCGCCTCATCCTGCCGGATCCGGCCTTCACGGAGGGCTATCTCGCAGCGCTCGGCGAAGGGTTCTGCGACAGCAGCGAAAGCCCGGCGCCGGATGCCGCCCGGCTTGCCGCGATCGCCGCCGATCCCGCACCGCATATCGCCTCGCTGAACGCGCAGGGTGGGGCGATGTACCTCGCGGACGGGCGGCGGATCGCGAAAGTGCGGTTCGCGCATTTCTGGCTGGTCTCCGGCCCGCATTTCATCGGCCGCACAGGCGTGCGCTACGGCCTCAACGAAGGACTGCGCCTGTGGGGCGGCCATATCGGCTACGAGATCCGGCCCGGCCTGCGTCGTCGCGGCTTCGGCCATCTCGCGCTGACGCTCGCGATCGCGCACATGCAGGAGAACGGGATCGGCCGGCTGCTGCTCACCTGCCGCGACGACAATGTCGCCTCCGCGCGCATCATCGAGGCGCATGGCGGCGTGCTGGAGGCGCTGGCGCCGCACCCGCTCTATCAACGGGTGATGACGCGGCGCTACTGGATCGAGGCTTAGGCCGGCCCATCCGGAGGCCGCGAGAATCACGCCGATCCGGGCGGCAGCGGAGTGCACGCCGCCTCCGCCGCCCGGGCCAGCACGATCATCCGCCGCGCCGCCACCCCGGCGCCGGCGACATCGCCCAGAACTTTCGCCAGCAAGGGGTGATTGAGCAGTCCGTGCGCCGCCGCGTTCACCGCCATCTCGGCGGCGGCGACCGAGGCGGCCGCGAGGGCGGTGCGCCGCAGCAGTGCGAGCGTGCCGAACAGGCCAGGCCGCAACCCGTGCAACGCGGCGACCTGCCGCACCAGGCGGAGGCCGCGCCAGGCCAGGGCCAGCCCATCGAAGGCCGGCGACGGCACCGCCGCGACCATCGCCGCCGATTGCAGCGCCGCGTCCCGCCCGAGCGCCTCCGCCGCCGTGCGCAGCCGCGCGCCCGGCCCCGCCCGCAGCAGGGCGAGCACCGAATCAGGCGTATCGGCCGCTTCCAGCGCCGGCAGCACCGCCGCGCCATCCGGCAGCATCCGCGCCCAGTGCCGCGCCGCCGCCCGCACCCGCGCCGCCTCGCCGCTGGCCAGCGCGGCGCGCAGCCGGTCCACCGTGCCGAGCGAGAACAATCCGCGCAATTCCCGCAGCACCGCCGCGCCGATCATCCCGAACCCGGCCACCGCCACCGCGAGGGTGAGCCAGCCGAGCCCGCCCGCCCGGTCGAACTGCGCGGCGACGAAATCGGCCGTCCACAGCGCCGGCAGCCCGATCAGGAGCAGCAGGAGGCCGGCCAGCGTCAGCGGCAGGCGCGGCGGCAGCGCGGGTTGCGGGGCCGGCGGCAGCGGCACCGCGGCGAGGCGCGAGGCAGCCGCCTCCTCCACTTCGATGCGCGGTTCGGGCAGCACGCGGTCACGCGCTTGGGCCGGGGCGGGGATCGTGCGGTCGGTCATGCGAGCACATCCTGGAGCAGGAAGGCGAGCAGCGCGTCGAGCCCGATCTGCGGCACGCCGCCATCGCCGGCCGGACGCATCGGCTCGAAATCCGGTAGGCGCAGAAACCGGTGCGCCCAGAAACCGTCATCTGGGGGTGCGTCCGGCACCTCGCCAGGATAGGACCGCGTCAGGCTCTGCTCGCCGAGCACCCGGCCGCGCACCGCCGAAACCGGGCGCCCGTCCAGCGACCAGACGAAATCCTCCGTGCAGCGCACGGCGGCGATGGCGAAGGCGGCGGTCTCTCCCGTATTCGCCGGCAGGCCGGTGATGTGCCGGGCAAGGGCGACGAGGTTGCCGCGCTGCCGGGCGGCGACATGGTCGGCTTTCGTCGCCGCGAAGGCCACGCGCCCGATCGTGCGCGGGGGCGCCCGAAGGCGGAGCAGCGCGGTCAGCGTCTCGCCCCAGCCGCGCCGCCACCGCAAGGCGGCCGCCGCATCGGCGAGCGCGGCCCCGGCATCGCCAAAGGCCGCCGGCCCAGCGGCGAGCGCACCCAGCAGATCGGCCAGCACCACCAGCCGATCGAGGTCGCCGAACATCGGTGCGGCGAGATCGTCGCGCACCGCGTCGCGATAGGCGTCGAACCGCCGTCGCAGCAGGTGCGCGAGGCCACCGGCCCCGACCATCGGGAAGAATTCCATCCAGGGCGGCTCCGGCCCGGGGGGCGGCATCAGGAACCTGCCGGGCTGCAGCAGGGAGAGCCCGGCCTCGTCGCGCAGGCGGCGCAGCGCGGCCCGGTAGAGCCGGTGCCCGGTCGCCGCAAGCGCCTCGGAGTCCGGCGCCCCCGCTGGCAACCCTCGGGCGAAGGCGAGAAAATCCCGCACCGGGGCCGGCGGCGCGCCCTCGAGCCGGCGCAGCACGCGGGCGGACCACATCGAAAAATCCTCCCGCAGCAAGGAGAGGTCGAGCAGCCATTCGCCGGGATAGTCGAGGAATTCGAGCGTGACGTGGCGGGACGGCAGGAAATCCCGCCGTCGCGAGACGGTGAGGTCGAGCGCCAGCAGCGAGACGGCCTGCGTGCGGTCCGGCCAGCGCGGCGGGTCGGCGGCCAGCGCGGCGAGATGCGCGGTGGCGTCGAAGCGCGGCAGCCCGCTCGCCCCGGCCTCCGCCGAGGCCACCAGGATGCGCCGGCCGCCGAGCAGCGCGGACATATCTGGCAGGCTCGCCCGCCCTGCGCCGAGCGCGCGCAGATTGGCCGCGACCGAGGTGAGAAACGCCGTCTTTCCCGCGCGCGCGAGCCCGGTCACGCCGATCCGCACCCGCTTTCGGCCGAGCGGGTCGCCAGGTCCGGCGAAAGGCAATCTGGCCATAAGGGGAAGCGGCGCCCCCCGAAGGCGGCGCCGGGACCTTCAGCTGCGCTGAACGAGCTCGATCTTGTAGCCGTCCGGATCCTCGACGAAGGCGATGATCGTGGTGCCGAACTTCACCGGCCCGGCCTCGCGCGTCACCTTGCCGCCGGCTTTCTTCACCGCCTCGCAGGTGGCGGCCACGTCGGGCACGCCGACCGCGAAATGGCCGAAGCCGGTGCCCAGCTCGTAGCCGGAATCATCGCCCCAATTGTAGGTGAGCTCGATCTCGTGATGCTCCGGGTTGCTGCCGTAGCCGACGAAGGCGAGCGTGTATTTGCCCTCCGGCACCTCGCGGCGGCGCAACTCCTTCATCCCGAGCACATGGGTGTAGAATTCGACGCTCTTATCCAGGTTCTTGGTGCGAACCATCGTGTGCAGCATCTGCGCCTGGGCCATCGTGTCCTCCTTGGAAGCCGGTATTATCCGGCTCGATCCCGATCAGGAAAAGCCCCGCCGCGTCGGCCGCCGCCGCCGAGCCGGCCGGGTCGGTCAGCAACGTCCCGCCCGCCTCAAAGGCGACGCCGCGCAAGCCGGCGGCGGCGGCGGCCCGGAGCGTCCCCGGGCCGATGGTCGGCAGATCCGCGCGACGCTCCTGCCCGGGCTTGACCAGCTTCACCAGCACGCCGCCGAGCCCGGGGCGGCGCAGGCCGGCTGCCCGCGCGAGCATCGCATCGGTGCCCTCGATCGCCTCCACCGAGAGCACGACCCCCTGCTGCACCACGCAGCCCTGCCCGACATCGACGGCGCCGAGCGCGCGGGTCACCGCCACGCCGCGGGCGATATCGGCCATCGCCTGCGCATCCGGCTCCACCCTGCCGCGCACACCGGACGCGCCGACCGCCTCGCGCAGCACCTCGTGCGCGCCGATCACTGAAAATCCCTCATCGCCCAGCACGCGCACGATCGCCGCCAGCAGCCCGTCATCGCCGGCGAAAAAGGCGCGGCCGATCCGGGCGAGGATGCGCGCGCCCTCGGCATCGGGCCGCAGGTCGAGCAGGGAAGGCCGCCGCACCGGGCCGATCAGCACGAGATCCCGGCAGCCATGCGCGCGCAGCAGCGACAGGATGCGGCCGGCGGCGCCGAGGCGGGCGAATTCGTGCTCGTAGGCAGCGATCGGCGCGGGTTCGGCGAACCCCTCGAAACCGAGCACGAAGACGGGCCGCCCGGCCGCGGCCGCGGCCTTCGCCACCTGACCGGGCAGCGGGCCGCCGCCGGCCAATATGCCGAGCGCGCGCGGCGCCCCGGTCATTGTGGCGGTTTACCGGTTCTCAACGCGTCCGCCCGAAACTCACCCCTCGAGGACACGGACGAGCGCGGCATGGACGACGATCCCGACAGCGATTGCGAAGGCGACATCCCCGCGAGCCCGTCCGGCATCCTGCAATGCCTGCGCCTGCTTGCCGAGGAGGCGGAGCTCGTCAACATGACGCTGACCGTGAAGGCGATCCGCCGGGTGCTGCGCATCTGCGAGCGCGAAGCGGCGTTTGGCGAGAATTTTCCGGGCTCCGGCACCGTCCATTGAGACTGGTCACTGAAGCTGCTCGACGCGCGTCGCAGGAGAAGGCCCTATTCGTCATCCCCGACGGCGATCGCCGCTCGGATCAGGCCGCGCCGGCTCGGGGTCTCGACAAAGGCGAGCATCTCGGCCACCAGCGGATCGTCACCATGCGCGGCGCGCACCGCCGCGATCCGTTCGGAGAACGCGCCCGGAGCGCCGAACAGCGTGCGGAACGCCTGCCGCAGCCGATGCAGCTCGGCATGGCCGGCCCCGCGGCGGCGCAGGCCGCGGATGTTGAGCCCGGCCAGCCGCGCGCGATTGCCGATCACGCTGCCGAACGGGATCACATCGGCCTCCACGCCGGAGACGCCGCCCACCATCGCGCCGCGGCCGATCCGCACGAATTGATGCAGCGCCGCCGCGCCGCCGATCACCGCGCCGTCGCCGATCTCGACATGGCCGCCCATCACCACATTGTTGGCGATGATGATCCCGTCGCCGAGCGCGCAGTCATGCGCGACATGGACCACCGCCATCAGCAGGCAATCGGCGCCGACGCGGGTGACCCCGGTGCCGGTCACGGTGCCGCGGTGGACGGTGCAATGCTCGCGGATCTGGGTGCGCGCGCCGATCTCGCAGCGCGTCGGCTCGCCCCGGTATTTCAGGTCCTGCGGCGCGAGGCCGATGGTGCAGAACGGCCAGAGCACGGCGCCGGCGCCGATCCGCGTATGCCCGTCCACCACCACATGCGAGACGAGCCGCGCGCCCGCCTCGATCGTCACATCCGGCCCGATCTGGCACCAGGGGCCGATCTCGGCGCCCGCGCCGATCACCGCGCTAGGGGCGACGATCGCCGCCGGGTGAATGGCCGCCCGGCCATCCACCGCGGGCGCGCCCTGCCGCGCGGCCGCATGCCCGTTGGGAGACCCGCCCTGCGCGGTTTGCGGGATGTCGAGAACTGCCGCCACCGGCCATCCTTCCGTTGCTGAACGCCCCGCCACGGGACCGGCGCACCCTAGGGGGCGAGCCGCGCGGCGACCAATTCAATCTCTGTTGCTGGGTGTTTCCGGCGGGCTCTGTTGCCGGGTGTTTCCGGTGGGCTCTGTTGCCACGTGTTTCCGGCGGGATTTTGGCGGGCAGCCCGGGCAGGAGATTTTCCGGCCCGGGCACCCGACGGCCGGAGCCGCGTCAGCCCGTCTTCTTGTCCATGATCATCGCGGAGAACACGGCCTCGGCCACGGCCACGCCGTCCACCCGGGCCACCGCGCCGAATTTCCACACCATCCCACGACTGCGGATCTTGGTGACATGGATCATCAGCTGATCGCCCGGCACCACCGGCCGGCGGAACTTGCCGTTCTCGACGGTCATGAAATAGACGACGCGGCCCTCGACCGCCGGCCCCAGCGTCTCGACGACCAGCACGCCGGCCGTCTGCGCCATGCTCTCGATGATCAGCACGGCCGGCACGACCGGGTGGCCGGGGAAGTGACCCGAGAAATAATGCTCGTTCAGCGTGACGTTCTTGATGCCGATCGCCGAGTGGTTGCGGCGCATTTCGATGATCCGGTCGATCAGCAGGAACGGGTAGCGGTGCGGAATGGCGCGCATGATGCGGGCGAGATCGATGGTCTCACCCTTCTCGGCCATGGCCGCCGATTCCCCAGGGGATCCCCCAGGGCTCGACATGTCCGAGGGGCTCGACATGTCCGAGGGGCTCGACACGTCCCCGGACCCGTTGGCGCCGGGACCACCTGACCCGTTCGGCCCGGACCCTTGCGCCGCCGGCTTTGCCGCGTCCGCGCCATGTGTCGTGTGCGGCGTCGCCCCGGCCGCCTCCTCCATCCTCGCTCCGTCCATCGTCGTCAGCCCGTCTCCTCTTCGCCGGCCGCACCGGGCCGTCCTTCCGTATTACGTGTCGAACGGGTGAGTCGTCTCAGTGCCGCGACCCCGCGAAAGAAATTTCGCAGCGGCTCGGCCGGGCTTCCGACCACATCCGCGCCGGCGGGGACATCCGCCATCACCCCGGCCTGCGCGCCGATCCGCGCCCGCCGCCCGATCCTGAGATGGCCCGTCAGCCCGGCCTGGCCGCCGATCTGCACGAAATCCTCGACCACCGTTGAGCCCGAGATTCCGGCCTGCGAGACGATCACGCAGAGCCGGCCGACTTGGACGTTGTGCCCGATCTGCACCATATTGTCGAGGCGGGAGCCGGCGCCGATCACCGTGTCCTGGGCCGAGCCGCGATCGATCGTGGCGTTCGCGCCGACCTCCACGTCATCCTCGAGAATCACCCGGCCGAGCTGGGGAACGCTCAGGAAACCCGTGCCGGTCTGGGCAAAGCCGAACCCCTCCTGGCCGATCCGCGCGCCCGGCAGCAGGTTCACCCGCGCGCCCAGCAACGCATGGCTGAGGCTTACCTGGGCGCCGATGCGGCAATCCGCGCCGATCACCACACCGGGGCCGATCACCGTGTGCGGCCCGATCCGGCAGCGCGGGCCGATCCACGCGCCGGCGCCGATCACCGCCAGCGCGCCGATCTCGGCACTCGGGTCGATCTCCGCCCCGGGCTCGACCAGGGCGGTGGGGTGAATGCCGGGGGTCGCCGGGGCCGGAGGATGGAACAGCGCCGCCACCCGCGCCCAGCCGGCATAGGGTTCCGGCGTGACGATCGCGGCGCCCCCCGCCGGCACCTGCTCGGCGAGCTCGGGATGCACGATCACCGCCCCGGCCCGCGTCCCGAGCAAGGCCGGGAGGTAGCGGCGGTTGTCGAGGAAGCTGACCTCCTGCGGGCCCGCGCTCTGCAGCGGCGCGATGCCGAGCAGCGACAGGTCCCGCGTCGGGGCGGTGCCGCCGGCGGCTTCCGCCACCTTCGCCAGCGTGAAGGGGCCGCCGCGGGCGAAGAACCGCGGATCCCCGGTGAGGGAGGCGCTCACGCCGCCCGCCGCCCTGCCCTCAATGCGAGGCGGGGCCGGCCGGCTTGGCGGGGGCGGGCGCAGGGGGCGTCGCCGGCGCCGACCCCGGGAGCATGGCAGAAGGCCCGTTGGACGGCGTGTTCTGCATCAGCGTCGCGGAGGCGGCGGCGGGCGCGGGCGCCTGGTTCTTCACCAGCGTCATCGGATCGACGCCGTCCGCCGGGATCTGCACGCTCGGCAGCACCTTGTTGAGCTGTGCGGCCACCTGGTCGGTGATGTCGAACTCGTTGATGTTGAGCGCCACCTGCGTGCGATGCAGCACGAGGTTCATTCCCCGGCTCTCCGACACCTGGCGGATCACCGCGATCAACGTGCTCTCGATCTGGCCGAGGGAATACTGGGCCGCCTCCTGGATGATGCGGTTGCGGTCGCGGAACTGCCGCTGCGCGCTCATGATCCGCTCCTGCAGGTCGTGCTCCTTGGTGCGCAGCTGGTCCTGCGACAGGGTCGAACGCTGATTGGCGGCCTGCTGCTGGAGCTCGCGCCAGGAGGCCTGCTCCTTCTGCGCATCCTCGGCGAGCTTCTGCCGCCGCCCGCTGATCACCTTCTCCACCTCTTGCGCGGCGGTGGAGGCGCGCATCACCTCCGGCACGCCGAGCACCCCGATCACCACCGCGGGCGGGCCGGCCGTGCGCGGCAGCGCGGGAAGGGTCGGGATCGGGGGCGCCGGCACTTGCGGCGGCGGCGCCTCGTTCGCCTGCTCGGCATCGGCGGCCTGCCCGGCATCGGGGGGCATGATCGCCGCCGGCGCCGGCGCGACGGCGCGCGGCGCTGGCCGGGCCGCCGGACGGGCGGGCGCGGCGGGATGCGCGGCCTGGTTCGGAATGAACCAGCCAGGCCCTTGCTGGGCGATGGCGGGCAGCGGTCCGAGAAGCGCGGCGACCAGGGCGGCGATCAGCGCGAAGTCGGCGATACGATGCATTTTCAACTCAGAACCTCGTATTTCAACTCAGAACTTCGTGCCGAAGCCAAAACGGAATACCTGCGTCTGGTCGTAATTCTTCTTCACCACGGGATCGGTCAGGTCCACGTTGATGAGGCCGAACGGGCTGCGCCAGGAGATGCCGATGCCGACACCGACGCGCGGCGCGGCACTATCCGTCACCGGCTGTCCGAGCACCGGCTTCACGCCGGAGAGCGCGCCCACATCGACGAACGCGCGGCCGGAGATGCCGAGATCGGGCGAGATCGGCAGCGGATAGTGCAATTCGGTCGATTGCGTCCAGATGAAACGCCCGCCGACGCTGTCGCTGTCCGGGAAGGCGGTGGTCGGGACGGAGTGCGGACCGGCGCCGCCGGACTGGAAGCCGCGCAGATTGTCGCCGCCCAGGAAGAAATTGTCGATGATCCGCTGCTGGCCGCCCAGGCCGAACAGATAGCCGGTGCCGGCCGAGACCGCGACATACCAGTCCGGGTCGCCGGTGAAGCTCTCGAGCGGCACGTAATAGCTGCCGTCGAGCTTGGTGCGGACGTAGTTCACATCGCCACCGAGGCCCGCATAATCGGCCCCGAAGCGGAGCAGGAAGCCGCTGCGCGGATCGACCTTGCTGTCGCGATAGTCGAGCGAGATCGTCTGCCCGATCTGCGACAGCAGCGACCGCCCGGCCTGGTCGAGCACGTAGATCGAGGCGCCGCTCTGGATGTCGTAGACGTTCCGTTCGACCAGCGAGTAGGTCCAGGCCTGCGAGAGATGGTTGTTGAACTGGTAGCCGGTGCGCAGCGAGAAGCCGTACCGGCTTTCCTCGTAGCTCGCGATGTCGAGGTTGTTGTCGCGCACGTCGAACAGGTCGAAGCCGGTGACGATGTTGCGATCGAGGAAATAGGGATCGGTGACCGAGAGGTCGATCTCGCTCTGCCGCTGTGCCAGCACGCCGTTCAGGCTCGCATCGATGCCGGTGCCGACCAGGTTGCGCTCGCGGAGCCCGGCGCTCGCCAACGCGCCGGAATCGGTCGAGTAGCCGCCGCCGATGGTGAGCTCGCCGGTCGCCTTCTCCTCGATGTTCGTGGTCAGCACCGCCTTGTCCGGCGATGAGCCGGGGGTCGGCGAGATCGACACCGAGTTGAAGTAGCCGAGATCCTGCAGGCGCTGGCGCGTGCGGCGCACCGCGGCGGCGTTGTAGGCGTCGCCCTCGGCGAGCTGGAACTCGCGGCGGATCACCCGGTCCTCGGTGCGGTTGTTGCCGACGATGTCGATGCGCTCGACATAGATCCGCGGCCCCTCGGTCACGTTGAACACGAGGTTGACGGTGTGCTTCACCGGATCGCGCGAGATCGCCGGATTGACCTCGACGAAAGCGTAGCCGTGATCGCCGAGATAATCCTGGATCGCCTGCGTCGAGCGCTCGACCGCGTCGCCGTCGTACCAGTCTCCCGGGCTCACCTGCACCAGCGGCATCAGCTGCGCGCCGGGCATGTTGCGCAGCCGGGAGTTGACGCTGATATTCGCGAGCCGGTAGCGCTCGCCCTCGTCGAGCACGTAGGTGAGGAAGAAGGATGAGCGGTCCGGCGCCAGCTCGGCGCTCACGCTCTTCACCTGAAAATCCGCGAAGCCGTTCTTCAGGTAGAAGCGGCGGAGCAGCTCCTTGTCGAAATTCACCCGCTCGGGGTCGTAGTAGTCGCTGGTGCCGAGAATGCGCCACAGCGCCTGCTCGCGGCTGTCGATCACCTGGCGGAGCCGGCCCTCGCCGAACGCATGGTTGCCGACGAAGGCGATGCGGCTGACCAGCGTCGCCGTGCCCTCATTGACCTGGAACACCACGTTGACGCGGTTCTGCGGCAAGTTGATCACCTGCGGCGTCACCGTCACCGCGAATCGGCCGCGATGCGCGTAGAGATCGAGGATGCGCTGGCGATCGGAATCCGCCGCCTGCGGGGTGAACACCGCGCGCGGGGCGAGCTGCACCACGGCGCGAAGCTGGTTGTCGTCGAGCCGGTGATTGCCCTCGAACGCCACCTGATTGACCACCGGGTTCTCGGTGACGTGCACGACCAGCGTGTCGCCGTCCCGCCGCAGGTTCACGTCGGAGAACAGGCCGGTCGCGTAGAGCGTCTTCAGGCTGCGATCCATGCGGTCCGGGCTGAACTGATCGCCCGGCACCAGCAGCATGTAAGACTCGATGGTGCCGGACTCGATGCGCTGGTTGCCCTCGACCCGGATCGCCTGGATCGTGCCCTGGGAGGGCGCCGGGGCGTTCGCGCGCAGCGCGGCGCGCTCAGCGGCGGTGCCGCGACGCAGCGGCAACGCGCGCGGCGGAAGCGGACGCGGGCTGCGGCTCGGGGCAGGGCTGGAGCCCGGTGCCGGGCTGGGAGCAGGCCCCGCGGGCGGGGGGGCGGCAGCAGGGGTCGCGGCTTCGGGGGCGACCGGTCCCATCGTCTGCGCCCAGGCGGTGCCGCGGGAGACGATGGGGAACAGGCAGGCAGAGGCAAGCAGCACGGCGCGTTTGACGGACAAACCCAATTCCCCCCTCAGGGCAAGCGCAGCCGGAGCCCGCATGCGGCGGCCGGAGAATAGCGGCGGGACTCCGCCCGCGCCACCCGCACTTAGCCCCGTTTGTTGCGGCCGGCTGTCAAGTTCCGCCCTCAACTCACCCGATCAGCCCGGCCACCCAGTGAAACAGGCCGAGATGGGTGAGATCGTTCCACGTCGCGAACACGAACAGGCTGGCGAGCAGGGCGAACCCGGCCCGATACCCGTATTCCTGCGCCCGCGGGGGAATCGGCCGCCCGCGCAACGCCTCGGCGGCATAGAACAACAGGTGGCCGCCGTCGAGGATCGGGATCGGGAACAGGTTGATCAGCCCGAGATTGACCGAGAGCACGGCGATGAACGAGATCAGATTGGCGATGCCGAGCTGCGCCACCTGCCCGGCGAGCTCGGCGATGCGGAGCGGGCCGCCGATCTCGGCCGTGCCGCGCTGGCCGCTGATCATCTGCACGATGCCCGCCACCGTCTGCGAGGTCACGTCCCAGGTCTGCGTCACGCCGGCGATGACGGCGCTCGCCGGGTCGAGGCGGCGGTATTCCGCATTCCCGCCCTCGATGCCGAGCACGCCGATCTTGCTCCCGCCGGCCTGCCGGTCGCCGATCGTGACCGGCAGGGTGCGCGCGGCGCCGTTCCGGGTGACGGTCATCTGCAGCGTGCGGTCGGGGCTCGCCGCGACGATCTTCTGGATGTCCTCGAACCGCGCGATCGGACCGCCGTCGATCGCGGTGATGCGGTCGCCCTGCGCGAGCCCCGCATGGTCGGCGGCACCGCCCGGGATCACCGCGCCCACCACCGGCATCGCCAGCGGGCGGCCCACCGTGCCGAACAGGGCGGCGAACAGCACGATCGCGAGCAGGAAATTGGCGATCGGGCCGGCGGCGACCACGATCGCCCGGGAGAGCACGGATTTTCCGTGGAAGGTGCGGCCTTCCTGCCACGCCGCCCGGACCTCCGGCGCGACATCCTCCGGCCGCTCCTGCCCGTGCAGCTTGACGAAGCCGCCGAGCGGCAGCCAGGAGATCCGCCACTCTGTCCCGTGCCGGTCGGTCCAGCTGGCGATCGGCCGGCCGAAGCCGATGGAGAACGCCTCGACATGCACCCCGCGCCAGCGCGCGGCGAGGTAGTGACCGAGCTCATGGACGAACACCAGCACGCCGAGCACGACGATGAAGGCGATGATTGTGCGGCCGAAATCCGGGATCAGGTGCATCTCACATCCGTCTGGGGGCCGCCGCGCGGCGGCCCCTGCTAGAGCAGCATCCGTTCGAACGGACTCGTGCGAGCGGATAAAGATGCCCGCCAAAACAAAGAGCTAGAGCCTGTGGAGTGAGCGAATGCGAACGGAACATGCTCTAGCGGAAAATACCGCAACTGACATCAAGATAAGCAAGCGGATGGCTTAATCCGCGTCCACGTGCCGGCCGGCGAGCACGAAGCCGACCAGCCCGGCGGTCACCGCGGCGAGCCCGGCCCAGCCGGTGGCATCCGGCAGCGCCGCGCCCAGCAGCGCCGCCTCCCCGAGCAACGCGAACCCCACCTCCCCCGCCTGCGTCGCGTCCACCGCCGCGATGCGGTAGGGATCGGCGCTGGCATTGCGGGCATGGACGAAGATCGTGGTCGCGCAGCAGCCGGAGAGCACGGCCACCAGCAGCGTGCCGCCGACCTGCCCGAGCCCGGGTGCCGGCGGTCGGGTCGCCGCCAGCAGCAGCGCGAGACCCGGCAGGGCGCCGAGCGTCATCAGCAGAACCGCGGCGGCCGGATCGTGCAGCACCCCGGCCGGATCGGCGCCGCCATGCCGCGCCCGGTTGAGGAGCTGGTTGCCGAACGGGTAGGCAAACGCCGCGACGATCACCGGCAGCACCGCCGCCGCCATCGCCCCGAACTTTTGGCCGTCGGCCAGGAAGCGGGCATTCAGCACGGCGATGCCGAGCAGGATCAGCCCGGCGAACAGCAGCCCCTGGCGCGGCACCCGCCGCCCGAAGCCGAGCAGCACGATCGGGGTCGCGACGATGGTGGTCTGCCAGGTCGCCGCCACCAGCCAGCCCGGCGCGCGGTCGGCGGCGTAGCAGATGCAGGCGTAGAACAGGCCGAATCCGATGCCGCCGGCCAGCAGCCAGAAGCCGAGTCGCCGGCGGAACAACGCGAGCGCCGCCCGGAGCGCGCCGGCGCCGCGGCGAAGCAGGATCCAGCCCGCCATCAGCAACGCCATGTCGGCGTAACGCAAAACCGCGTTCCATTCCCATGGACCGCCGGCGAGGCTCAACGCCCGGTTGAGCACGAAGGTGCTGCTGAACAGCGCGGCCGCCAGCAGGCCGAGACCGATCAGCCCGGGCAGGCCGGGCTCCTCCGTGGCGGCGAGACCGGCGGCGGTCAGGCGGCCCTGGCTTGCGCGACCTGCTCCGCCGCGCGCCGCGCCTCGGCATCGAGCGCGATCACCGCGTCCAGCGTATCGGCGGCCGGCGCGCCGAGCCGGTCGAGCACCGCCTCCACCGTCGCCACGATGTCGAGGAACCCGATCCGCCGGCGCAGGAAGGCCTCGACCGCGACCTCGTTGGCGGCGCTCAGCACCGCCGGCGCGCCGCCGCCGGCGCGGAGCGCGTCCCGGGCCGCGCGCAGGGCCGGGAAACGCAACTCGTCCGGCTCGAAAAAATCGAGACGGGCGAGCGCCGCGAGGTCGAGCCGCGGCGAGGCCGTCGCGATCCGCTCCGGCCAGGCGAGCGCATGCGCGATCGGGATGCGCATGTCGGGCGCGCCGAGCTGCGCCAATACGCTGCCGTCGCGGTAGCAGACCATGCCGTGCACCACCGATTGCGGATGCACGAGCACGCCGATCCGCTCCTCCGCCAGGCCGAAGAGCCGCGCCGCCTCGATCAGCTCGAGCCCCTTGTTCATCATCGTGGCGCTGTCGATGCTGATCTTCGGTCCCATCGACCAGACCGGATGCCGAAGCGCCGCCTCCGGCGTCGCCGCCGCCATCTCCTCGCGGGTCGCGGTGCGGAACGGGCCGCCCGAGGCGGTGATGACGATGCGCTCCACCGTCTCCGCCGCCGTGCCGGCGAGGGACTGGAACACCGCGTTGTGCTCGGAATCGACCGGCAGCAGCGTGGCCCCCGCCTCGGCCACCGCGCGCAGCATCACGTCCCCGGCGCAGACCAGCGCCTCCTTGTTTGCGAGCGCGATCGCGCCGCCGCGGCGGATCGCGGCCAGCGTGGAGGGAAGTCCCGCGGCGCCGGTGATCGCCGCCATGGTCCAATCGGCCGGAAGAGACGCCGCCTCCTCCACCGCCGCGAGCCCGCTCGAGACGGCGATGCCGGTGCCGGAGAGCGCCTCGGCGAGGGCGGCGTGGCGGTCCGGGTCGCTGATCACCGCGCGCTCGGCGCCCAGCACTCTCGCCTGCTCCGCCAGCCGCGCCACGTTCCGCCCGCCCACCAGCGCGCGCACCCGGAATTCCGCCGGATTGGCCGCCAGCAGATCGATGGTGCTCGTGCCGACACTGCCGGTGCTGCCGAGAACGGTCACGCTCCTCATCGCCAAGGCGCCATCTCCCAGAGCGGAGCGCCCCAGAGCGGCAGGCCGGGATGGGCGAGGGTCAGCAGCGCCGCGACCGGGGCGGCGGTGAGCAGCCCGTCCAATCGGTCGAGCAGGCCGCCATGGCCCGGGATCAGGCCCCCCGAATCCTTGACGCCGAAATGCCGCTTCACCGCGCTCTCCAGAAGATCTCCCGCCTGCGATACCACCCCGAGCAGGCCGCCGACCAGAACCCCGCCGATGACCGCCCCGCGCGGCCCGGGCGCCAGCAGCGCGAATCCGAGGCCCACCGCCATCGCGGCAACCAGCCCGCCGACCGCGCCGCTCCAGGTCTTGCCCGGCGAGATGCGCGGCGCGAGCTTGCGTCCGCCCACCACGCGTCCAACCGCATAGGCGCCGATATCGCTCGCCCAGACCAGCAGAATGAGGAACAGCGTCTCGCCCGCGCCGGGGCCGCGCAGCCAGACCAGCGCGACCCCGCCGAGCGCCACATAGGGCAGCCCCGCCGCGAGGGCGACCCGCCTGGCGGGCGCCGTCGCCAGCACGACCAGCGCCCCGAAAGCCAGCAGGACCAGCGCCGCGCCGGAACGCCCGGATTGCGTGGTGAGCACCGCGGCCAGCGCCACCACCGCCAGCGCCCGGGCCGCAAATCCGGGCGACACGCCGCCCTCCTTAACCCTGCAAAGGCCGATCCACTCGCGCGCCATGCCGAGCACCGCAAGGCCGACCAGCACCGCCCAGGGCCAGCCGCCGAACCAGAGGCAGAGCAGCCCGATCGGCGCCAGCACCCCGGCGGAGAGCACGCGAGTTCGGAGGTCGCCCCATTGCGCGCGGGATTGTGCGCGAGGGGCGGGTGCGCCATCGTCCGCCGCCGCCACCTCTGGCCCGGCGGCATCGGCGCCGGGCGCCGCCTCAGCCGGCAGCGGCACCGAACCGCCGTTCCCGCCGGGTGAACTCGGCGAGCGCGCCGGCGAAATGCGACGCGTCGAAATCCGGCCAGAAGACGTCGAGAAACACGAGCTCGGCATAGGCGCTCTGCCAGAGCAGGAAATTCGAGAGCCGCTGCTCGCCACTGGTGCGGATCACCAGATCCGGGTCGGGAATGCCGGCGGTGGAGAGAAACCCGCCGAAATCCGCCTCGTCCAGCCGCTCCGGGTCGAGCCGCCCGGCGGCGGCGGCGGCGAGGCAGGCGCGCGCCGCCGCGACGATCTCCGCCCGTCCGCCATAGGAGAGCGCCACCACGAGGTTGAGCCTGCTGTTGCCGGCGGTCCGCGCCTCCGCCGCCGCGAGCTCGTCACGAAGGTCCGCGTCGAACCGCATGCGATCGCCGATGATGCGCAGCCGCACCCCCTCGCGCGCCAGCTCCGCCACCTCGTGGCGCAGGTAATGGCGCAGCAGGCCGGTGAGATCGGACACCTCGCTCTGCGGCCGCCGCCAGTTCTCGCTGCTGAATGCGTAGACGGTCAGCCAGTCGACGCCGCTCTGGATCGCCGCCTCGATGCTCCGCCGCACCGCTTGGGCGCCCGCCCGATGGCCGGCGATCCGCGGCAATCCGCGCGCCCGGGCCCAGCGGCCATTGCCGTCCATGATGATCGCCACGTGCCTTGGCACCGGGACGATCGCAGCATGCCGCGGCACCGCACCGGGCGTGGCAACAGAGGCCTGCTCCTCGCCGGCCCTGGTTGGGCCTGGTGCAGCGCCGCTCATCCGGATCTCCCCTGAATCTGGCCCCGCAACCCGGTCTTACACCTGACGGATATCGCGTTCCTTTTCCGTCAGCGACTCATCGATCCGCTTGATGTACTGGTCGGTGAGCTTCTGGACCTCGTCGGACCAGTTGCGGCCCTCATCCTCGCCGATCTCGTGCTTCTTCTCGAAATTGCGGATCTGGTCCATCCCGTCGCGCCGCACCCCGCGCACCGCGACGCGGCCGCCCTCGGCATATCGCCCGGCCGCCTTCGCCAGCTCGCCGCGCCGCTCCTCGGTGAGCTGCGGGATCGGCACGCGGACCAGCTGGCCGTCCGACATCGGATTGAGGCCAAGCCCGGAATCACGGATCGCCCGCTCCACCGCGCCCACCAGCGTGCGGTCCCAGACCTGCACCGTGATCATCCGGGACTCGGGCACGCCGATCGTGCCGACCTGCGGGATCGGCACCTCGGACCCATAGGCTTCCACCCGCACCGGCTCCAGCAGGCCCGGGCTCGCCCGCCCGGTCCGCAGCCCGGCGAACTCGCGCCGCAACGTCTCGATGGCGCCATCCATCCGCCGCACCATATCCTGCTTCAAAGCGTTCAGATCGGCCGGCACGACGCGCCCTCCCCTCTCTCGACGATCCTGGTGAACCGCCCCTCGCCCCGCATCACCTGCGCGAACGCCCCCGGCGCGTGGACATTGAACACGATGATCGGCAGGCGGTTCTCGCGGGCCAGGCTGATCGCCGCCGCATCCATCACCGTCAGATCGCGCGACAGCACATCCAGATACGTCAACTCGTCATACCGCTCGGCCTCCGGCACGCGCCGCGGATCGGCCGAATAGACGCCATCGACCTGCGTGCCCTTGAGCAACGCATCGCACCCCATCTCGGCCGCGCGCAACGCCGCCGCTGTGTCAGTCGTGAATAACGGATTGCCGGTGCCGGCGGCGAAAATCACCACCCGGCCCTTCTCCATGTGCCGCTCCGCGCGCCGCCGTATATAGGGCTCGCACACCGTCGACATCGGAATCGCGGACTGCACCCGCGTCGGCACTCCATGCCGCTCGAGCGCGTTCTGCACCGCCAGCGCATTCATCACCGTCGCCAGCATCCCCATGTAATCGGCCTGCGCTCGATCCATCCCGCCGGCCGCCGCCGAGACCCCGCGGAAGATGTTCCCGCCGCCAATCACGAGACACACCTGGACACCCAACCCGACCACGTCGCCCACATCCGCGGCGATCCGGCCCACCATCTCGGTGTCGAGCCCGTATTCGCGCCGGCCCATCAAAGCCTCGCCGGACAGCTTCAACAAAACCCGCCTGTACTCCGCACGGCCCGGCATCCATACCCCACCCGAAATCGCGCGCACCCTAAGGCGGGGGCCAACCACCCACAAGCTAGTCCGGTGGTTGCGGGATGGGAAAAAAGGCTAGGGGCTCTGCCCCTAGAACCCCGCTAAGGGCACAGCCCTTAGAACCCGCTAGGGCTGTTTGGAGAGGGGTGGGCCAGGTACCGGTTGCAATCACCTCGTCGCCCACCCCTCTCCAAACAGCCGTAATGGATTCCAAAGGCTCGGCCTTTGGCGGGGGTCCAGGGGGCAGAGCCCCCTGGCCTTCTCCCGCCCGCAACCGCGAGATCAGCCTGCGGCGGCGGCGACTTCGGCGGCGAAGTCGGTGGTGGATTTCTCGATGCCTTCGCCGAGCTGGAAGCGGGCGAAGCCGGCGAGGGTGGCGCCGGATTTCTCGACGACGGCGCGGACGCGGCTTTCGCCGTCATGCACCCAGACCTGCTCGAGGAGCACGACCTCCTCGTAGTATTTCCGGATCCGGCCATCGACCATCTTCTCGATGATCGCTTCCGGCTTGCCGGAGGCGCGGGCCTGCTCGCTCAGGACGGCGCGCTCGCGATCGAGTGCGGCGGGATCAACGGCATTGATGTCGAGCGCTTCCGGCCGCGTAGCGGCGACGTGCATGCCGACCTGGCGGCCGAGGGTTTCGAGCGCCTCGAACTCGCCCGTTCCCTCGATGGCGACGAGCACGCCGATCTTGCCGATGCCCGGGCGAAGCGCGGAGTGGACGTAGCTCGCGACGACACCCTGGCTGACCGTCAGCAGGCGGGCGCGGCGGATCGTCATGTTCTCGCCGATGGTGGCGACGAGTTGGGTGAGCTCCTCGGCGACGCTGCGCACCGTATCCGGATAAGGCGCGGCCTTCAGGGCCTCGACATCCTCGCCGGTCTCGAGCGCGATGTTCGCGACAGCCGCGACGAAGGCCTGGAAGCTTTCATTGCGGGCGACGAAATCGGTTTCGGCGTTGACCTCGACCATGGCGCCGCGGCCGGGGGCGGAGGCGATGCCGATCAATCCCTCGGCGGCGACCCGGCCGGATTTCTTGGCAGCCGCCGAAAGACCCTTCTTGCGCAGCCAGTCGATCGCGGCCTCGAGGTCGCCGCCGGTTTCGGTCAGCGCCTTCTTGCAGTCCATCATGCCAGCGCCGGTCTGTTCGCGCAGATCCTTGACGAGGGCGGCGGTGATCTCAGCCATGCGGTTCTCCCGTGTCAGGCGGTCGCTTCGGCGACGGTCTCGGGCGGCAATTCCTCGGCGCCACCGATATCGCGGCCGGAGGCGGCCATTTCAGCGGAGATGCCGTCGAGCACCGCGCCGGCGACGAGGTCGCAATAGAGAGTGATCGCGCGGATCGCGTCATCGTTGCCGGGGATCGGGAAGGTGACGCCGGCGGGGTCGGAATTGCTGTCGAGCACGGCGATCACCGGGATGCCAAGCTTGTTGGCCTCCTCGACCGCGAGCTTCTCCTTGTTGGTGTCGATGATGAACAGGATGTCCGGCAGTCCGCCCATCTCCTTGATGCCGCCGAGCGCGCGCTCGAGCTTGTCGCGGTCGCGGTTGATGTCCAGGATCTCCTTCTTGGTGAGGCCCTGGGTATCGCCGCCGACGATCTCCTCCATCTGACGGAGGCGCTTGATGCTGCCGGTGATCGTCTTCCAGTTGGTCAGCATGCCGCCGAGCCAGCGGTGGTTGACGTAGTACTGACCGCAGCGATTGGCGGCATCGGCCACGTATTCGGCGGCGGCGCGCTTGGTGCCGACGAACAGCACGCGGCCGCCGGCGGCGGTCACGTCGCGGACGGCGCGGAGCGCGCGGTCCAGCATCGGCACGGTCTGCTGCAGGTCGATGATATGGACCTGGTTGCGCACGCCGAAGAGATAGGGCGCCATGCGCGGGTTCCAGCGCCGCGTGTGGTGGCCGAAATGCACGCCGGCCTCGAGGAGCTGGCGCAAGGTGAAATCGGGCATGGCCATGGGCCGTGTTCCCTTTCCTGGTGTCCGGTTTGACCTCCGCGGAGCCTGGCCTTACGGCACCGGACCCGGGTTCATGACCCGGGAAAGGCGCCCCGCGTGTGAATTACCGCCCGCCGCAAGATGCGGCAGGCCGGCGCGGGGCATATGGCGCAACCGCCCCGCGAACGCAAGCGGGTCTGGGAACGAAAGCGGGCACCGCCCGCGAACGACCGCCGGCCGCGCAAGCAGCCGTGCTTGGGCGGCACGCGCGATCCGTGCTAACCGCGCGGCGTGACTGCCGCGATGTCTGTTGTGATTCGCTCCCTTCTCCTCATCATTTCCCTCCTGTTCGGCGCGGCTCCGGTCTCGGCCGCGCAGCAGGCGCCCTGCTGCGGCGTGCCGACCCCGGCCGGCGAGCGCCTGACCCGGCTGCTCGACGGCACCGGCGTCGATCATCTCTGGCAGAGCGGCTGGCACGTGAACTGGCGGACCGGCGAGACCGACCGCCCGACCCCCGGCGGCCCGGAGGCGAAGACGCATTGCAGCGCCTTTGTGGCCGCGCTCGCCGAGCGGCTCGGCGTCTATGTGCTGCGGCCGCCCGAGCACAAGCAGGAATTGCTGGCGAACGCGCAGATGCGCTGGCTGCGGGAATCCGGCGCCGATTTCGGCTGGGTGGAGGTCGCCGGGCCGCACCAGGCGCAGGCTTTCGCCAATGAGGGACAGTTCGTGGTCGCCGCGTGGGAAAATCCCAATCCGCACCGGCCCGGCCATATCGCGATCCTGCGCCCGAGCACCAAGAGCGAGGCGGCGCTGGCCGCCGAAGGCCCGCAGGAGACCCAATCCGGCACGCGGAATTATCTTTCCACCAGCGTTTCGGTGGGCTTCCGCCGGCATAAGGCGGACAGCATCCGCTATTTCGCGCACTCGGTGAACTGGAACGATCGGAACTAAGGGTTTCGTCACTTCTTCCGCGCCCCCTCTTGCTTTAGGGTTGGAGGCGGATGCTCACAGACCTTCCGAACGTCCTGACGATGTCCCGCATCGCGGCGATCCCCGCGCTGGTGGTGCTCGTCGTGCTGCGCACCCCGGCGACCGACCTCGCCGCCTGCGTGCTGTTCGCCTGCGCCGGCATCACCGACTATCTCGACGGCCGGCTCGCCCGCACCCGACGGCAGCTCAGCGATTTCGGCCGGATGCTCGACCCGATCGCTGACAAGCTGCTGGTCGGCGCGACGCTGATGTTGCTGGTCGGCGTCAATCGGCTCTCGCCCCTCGGGCTCTACCCGGCCATCGTCATCATGCTGCGCGAGATTCTGGTGAGCGGACTGCGCGAATACCTCGCCGGCCTGCGGGTCGGCGGCCTCCCGGTCACCCGGCTCGCCAAATGGAAGACCGGCTTCCAGATGGGCGCGCTCGGCACGCTGCTCGCAGGTGACAGCGGCGCGGCGCTGCTGCATCTGGGCTTCCTGCCGGTCTCCTGGATCGGCGAGGCGATGCTGTGGATCGCCGCGGTCCTGACGCTCGTCACCGGGTGGGATTATCTCAACGCCGGGCTGCGCCACGCCGCCGCACCGCCGCCGCGCGGCATGAACGAGGCCGCCCCGCGCCAGTGAAGCGCCGATGAAGTGACGCGTCGGTGAA
Source organism: Acetobacteraceae bacterium (assembly GCA_965276665.1). Classification (GTDB taxonomy): domain Bacteria; phylum Pseudomonadota; class Alphaproteobacteria; order Acetobacterales; family Acetobacteraceae; genus CAWGJC01. The sequence goes on along the minus strand of OZ255620.1, from coordinate 3,243,432 downwards.
GCGCACGGTCCTGGGCGTCGTCGGCTGGTCCGGCAGCGGCAAAACCACCCTGATCTCCGGCCTGATCCCCCACCTCGCGGCGTCCGGGCTCCGCATCTCCACGATCAAGCACGCGCATCACGGCTTCGATCTCGACCGGCCCGGCAAGGACAGCCATCGTCATCGGGAAGCCGGCGCGCGCGAGGTTCTGGTCGCGTCGGCGCGTCGCTGGGCGCTGATGCACGAGCTCGACACGGATGCCGAAGAGCCGCCGCTCGACGCGCTGCTCGGCCGCCTCGCCCCCGCCGACCTCGTGCTGGTCGAGGGGTTCAAGGCATTTCCCTACCCGAAGATCGAGGTTCACCGCCCGTCGCTCGGCCGATCGGCCCTCTGGCCCGACGATCCGCACATTGTCGCGGTGGCCAGCGACGCCGCCCTCCCCGCCTGCCGCCGCCCCGTGCTCGCGCTCAACGAGATGGGGAGTCTCTGTCACTGGATTAGGCAATTCATCTCGGGGACGCCACGTGAGGCTTGAGCCTGGGTGCCACGATGGGCATGTTCGCGCCGCACAAGACGGCCCACGGGTGGCCGCGAAGGAGCTTTCGTCGATGCGCCGTCCCGCGCTGCTCGGATTAAGCCTGTTTCTGCCCGTCCTGCTCTCGGCATGCAGCGGCGTCGGAACCTATCTCGGGGATACGTTCACCTGGACGGGCGACAACCCCAATGTTCCCCTCGGGGATAGCGAGACGGTCCGCCGCTCCCGCGGCGAGCCGGTCGCCGTGCAGCCCGTGCTGACAGAGCCCGGCGATATCTGGCCCGGACCGCCGCCGCCCACCCCGACGCTGGCCGATGTCGAGCGCAACCTGAACCTCAACCCGAACGTGCCGCCGTCGCAGACCGCGCCCGATCTGCCGGATCACCAGCAGCCCCGCCCGGGCGGGGCCCCGGCGATGCCCGTGCTGCCTGGCGTCCCCATGGTCAACACACCGCCTCCGGTGAACAGCACCGTCAACACGCCGCGCGGCCCGGCCACGATCACCGGCGGGACCCCGGGCTACAACACCACCACCATCCCCGGGAGCGGCGGCCAGGGCATCCTCATCCCCAACGGCAACGGCACCAGCACGCTGATCGGCCCGAACGGCAGCGTCACCACCGTGCCGACGCGGTAAGCCCGTGGCCGAGGAGACGATCACCCTTCTCTACTTCGCCTGGCTGCGCGAGCGCACCGGGCGCGCGGAGGAGACAATCGCCCTGCCGCCCGGCGCGGCCACCATCGGCGACCTCATCGCCTGGCTGCGCACGCGCGACGCCGCCCATGAGGCCGCCTTCGCCAACCCGCGCCTCGTCCGCGCCGCGGTGAACCAGGAATTCGCCAAGCCGGAGACCCCGATCCACGCCGGCGACGAAATCGCCTTCTTCCCGCCGGTCACCGGCGGCTAGAGCATGTTCCGTTCGCACTCGCTCACTCCGCAGGCTCTGGCTCTTTGTTTTGGCGAGCATCCTTATCCGCTCGCACGAATCCGTTCGAACGGATGATGCTCTAGCGCCATGGCCCGGGTCGCCGTCCAGACCGAACCTTTCGACACCGGCGCCGAAATCGCCGCCCTGACCGAAGGCCGCACCGATGTCGGCGGCCTCGGCTGCTTCATCGGCCTGGTCCGCGGCGGCGACCCGGCCGACCCGATCACCGCCATGACCCTCGAACACTACCCCGGCATGACGGAAGCCGCGATCCAACGCATCGCCGCCGGCGCCGAACACCGCTGGTCGCTCTCCGGCTGCACCATCATCCACCGCATCGGCCGCCTCACCCCCGGGGAACCCATCGTCCTCGTCCTCGCCACTGCGCCCCACCGCCAGGCCGCCCTCGACGCAACCCACTACCTGATCGACTGGCTGAAAACCGACGCGCCGTTCTGGAAACGCGAAGACCATGCCAACGGAATCCACCACTGGGTCGAAGCCCGCGCCGAAGACACCGCCGCCGCCAGTCGCTGGTGATGGGCTGAGGCGGATGCGGGGGCTCCGCCCCCGAACTCCCGCCAGGGGCTCTGCCCCTTGGACCCCGCTAAGGGCGGAGCCCTTAGAACCCGCTAGGGCTGTTTGGAGAGGGGTGGGCTAGGTACCAGTTGCAACCACTCCCTCGCCCACCCCTCTCCAAACAGCCGTAATGGATTCCAAAGGCTCGGCCTTTGGCGGGGGTCCAGGGGGCAGAGCCCCTGGCCGGGTCCGGGGCGGAGCACCGCAATCGGCCTCATCCCATCACCGGACGGCGGAGGGTGGGATCGAGGGCGTCGCGGAGGGCTTCGCCGAGGAGGGTGAAGCCGAGGGTGGCGAGGGCGAGGGTGAAAGCGGTGAGCAGGGTGGGCCAGGCGGTGTGGTCGAGGTTGGCGTAGCCGTCGTTCAACAGGGTTCCCCAGCTCGCCTGCGGCGGTGGGATGCCGAGGCCAAGGAAGGAGAGGCCGGCCTCGATGGTGATGACCACGGGGATGTCCATCGAGGCGAGGACCACAAGCGGCCCGATCAGGCCGGGGATGATGTGGCGGAGCAGGATGCGGGCGGGATGCGCGCCGAGGGCGCGTTCCGCCTCGACGAGCGGGCTGTCGGCGAGGCTGCGGGCCTGGGCACGGGCGATGCGGCCGAAATGCGGAACCAGGGTGACGGCGATGATGCCGACGACGCGCCCGGTTCCGGGTCCGAACAGGGCGATGATCGCGAGCGCGAACACGACGCTCGGGAAGGCGCCGATGATGTCGAACAGCACGAGGATCAAGCGTTCGGCGCGGCGCGGCCCGAGACCGGCGGCGATGCCGAGCAGGGTGCCGGCGGCGAGGGCGAGGGCGATGGTGGACAGGGCGACGGCCAGCGCCACGCGGCCGCCATAGGCGAGGCGGGCGGCGAGGTCACGGCCGAGCTGGTCGGTGCCGAGCAGGTGGCGGGCGCTCGGCGGCTGAAAGCGGGCGAGCACGTCGATGTGGTCGGGGCCGGTGCGGCTGGCATAGCCGCCGAGCAGGCTGAACAGCAGGATGGCGAGCACCAGGATTGTGCCGATGCGCCCTTCCGGCCGGCGCCAGGTGGCCCGCGCGATCCCGCTCATCGCCCTCCCGTCCTCATCGGCCGCCCGCCGCGACGCGCGGGTCGAGGCGCGCCTGGATCGCGTCGGCGAGCAGGTTGGCCAGGGTGAACAGCGCGACGACGACCAGCACGGCGGCCTGCACGACGGGGAAGTCGCGGTCGCTGATCGCGTCGAACATCAGCGTGCCGATGCCCGGGCGGGCGAACACGATCTCGGCGAAGATCGCGCCGCCGAGCAGCTGGCCGACGCCGACGCCGAGCAGGGCGACGACCGGCAGCGAGGCGAGCCGCAGCGCGTGCCGGCCGACGATGCGGAGCTCACTAATTCCGTAGGCACGGGCGGTGCGGATATAGGCCTGGCCGAGCACGTCGAGCAGCGAGGCGCGCAGCAGGCGGGCGATGTAGCCGACCCAGCCGAGGGCGAGCGAGAGCGCGGGCAGGATCAGTCGCAGCAGGTCGCCGCCGAGGCTCGGATGCGTGCCGGTGCCGAGCACCGGCAGCCAGTGCAGCCAGGTCGAGAAGACGAGCAGCAGCAGGATCGCGACGACGAATTGCGGGATCGCGATCAGGCTGACGGCGAGCAGCGCGGTGGCGCGATCGGCGATCCCGCCCGGACGGAACGCGGCGAGGCAGCCGAGCGGGACCCCAGCCGCGATGGCGAGCCCGATCGCGGCGAAGGTCAGCGCGAGGGTGTCGGGCAGCACCTCGAGCACCATCCGGAAGATCGGCCTGCCGCTCACCACGTCGGTGCCGAAATCCCCGCGGACGACGTGGCCGAGGAAGATCAGCAGCCGCGTCCAGACCGGCCGGTCGAGCCCCATCGCGCGGGTGAAGGCGGCGATCGCCTCGGGCGAGGCGCGCGGTCCGAGCAGGACCTGCGCCGGGTTGCCGGGGATGAACAGCGTGAGCGCGAACAGCAGGATCGTCGCGCCGAGCAGCACGAGGATCGTGGTGATCAGCCGGTCGAGCAGGAAGCGCAGCGCGCTCAGGCCCGCGCGAAACGGTCGAGCAGCATGTCGTCGCCGTTCGGCAGCAGCGCCGGCTGCACGCCGTCGCGGAAGGCGAACACGTTGCGCTCGTGGGTCAGCCAGACAAAGGCCGCCGACTGGTCCATCAATTCCTGCATCTGCACGTACATCGTGGCGCGCGCGGCCGGGTCCTCGCTCTGCCCTGCCTTCATGAACAGGGAGTCGTATTGCGCGTCGGCCCAGCGCTGCCAGTTCCAGTCGCCGATCTCGCCGGAGACGAACCACTGCATCTGGAAGGCGGGATCGGCCTTCCCGCCGAAGCGCTGCAGCGCCATGTCGAGCGACTTGCCGGCATCGCCGCCGCCGGAGGACCAGTAGCTGCCGGCATCGCGGATATCGAGGTCGAGCGTGATACCGGCCTCGGCGACCAGCGCCTGGATGATCTGCCCGGCGGATTGGTATTGCGGCTGGTTGAGCAGCGTGAGCTTCGCGCGGAGATTGCTCGCACCCGCATCCGACAGCAGGCGCTTGGCCAGCGCGACGTCGCGCTGGTAGCGCGGGGCCTGCTTCCAGTAGCCGAGCAGGCCGGGCGCCACCGGGCCGAACGCCCGGCCGACCGCGCCGTCATACGCGCCGGCGAGTACCTGATCGACATCGATCGCCGCGCGCATCGCCTGGCGCACGCGCACATCGTCGAACGGCTTCTTCTGCACGTTCATGCCGAGCCAGACGAAATTGATCGAATCCTGTGCGAGCGTGCGCACGCCGGACACGCCGGCCAGCGATTTCGCCGAGGCTGGCTGGATGCGGGTGAATTGCAGCTCGTCGTTGCGGAGCGCGAGCTCGGCGGTCTTCGGATCGCGCACCGGGCGCAGCACGATGTGCTGGAAGGCGGTCGGTCCGCCCTTGAAGGCGGGGTTGGCGTTCAGCGTGACGTGCTGGTTCGGCACCCATTCACCGAAACTGTAGGCGCCGGTGCCGATCAGCCGCATCGGCGTCTTGCCGGATTGATAGGCGCCGGACGCGAACGCCTTGCGCGAGATCAGGCAGCCCGAGATGTCGGGCAGCACGACCAGCCAGAGCGCCGGCGCCGGGGTCTTGAGCAGCAGGCGGCCGGTGTATTTGCCGGTCACCTCGACATGGTCGAGCGCGTCGAAATCCTTCGACTGCGTGGGCAGCTTGCCGCTCGGCAGCTTGTCGCGGAATCGCTCGAAGGAGAATTTCACGTCGTCGGCGGTAAGCTCGCCGAACCCGTCATGGAATTGCAGGCCCGGCTGCAGGGTGAAGGCGATGACGAGATCGCCCTGCTGACGGATCTCCTGCGCCGCGGCGGGCTGCCAGTCGAACGTGCCGGGGCGGAACTCGATCAGCCCCTGGCAGACGGTGCGGATGATATTGCCCTCGGTGAAGGAGAGCCGGTCCGCCGGGTCCAGCGCGCCCTGGATGTCGCGGTCCATCGCGACGGTCAGGGTGGAGCTGTCCGCCGCCAGCACGGGGTTGGCGGCGAGCGCCGCGAGCGCCGTGCCCTGGATGAAGCCGCGTCTGCCGATCATCGCTTCGCCTCCCCGCCCGGTCACAGCCGCCTGAACGGCAACACTGACGGAGGGCGCGGGTTCAGTCGAGCGCCGCCATCACCGCGCCCATGAAACCGTCGAGCGCCGGCGGATCGAGCCAGCGCACCACCGCGACGAGGCCGCTCTGCGGCTCGATCCAGCACGCATTCCCGCCGGCGCCGATGGCGAGGAAGCTCGAAGCCGGGGCGGCGGGGTATTTCGCGCGATCGGTGTTGAGCCACCACATGAACCCGTAGGCCGGGTTGAGCGGGCAGGGCACCAGGGATTGCGCGATCCAGGACGGATCGATGAGCCGCCTGCCGCCCCATTCGCCGCCGCGCTGCATCAACAACGCGACGCGGGCCTGATCCTCGGCATGGATGAACACGCCGCCGCCCCAATGGCCGCCGCCGGAGACCGACTGCACCTGCCGGCCGCCGATCGCGAGCCAGGAATTGCGGTAGCCTTCCCAGCGCCAATCCGCCGAAGCGCCGATCGGCTTCATGATCCGCTCGGCGAACACCTCGGGCAGCGGGCGGCCGAACCGCCGCAACAAAGCGAGGCTGAAGCGGTTCACCCGGACGTCGTTGTATTCCCAGTACCCGCCGGGCGCCGCGAGCGGGCGCGCATCTCCCTTGCGCGCCTTTCCCTCGGCGGCGAGGTTGCGGTTACGGTCGATCTGGTCCGGCTTGGCCCACAGCATGCCCTCCCATTCGGAGGTCTGCTGCAGCATGTGCCGCCAGGTGATCGCGCCGTTATGCACGCCCTCGAACCCGCCATCGGTCACCGTGCGGCCCACCGGCTCGTCGAGATCGGTGATCAGCCCGTCCGCGACCGCGAGGCCGGCGAGCAAGGAGAGATAGCTCTTGGCGACGCTGAACGTCATGTCGACGCGACGGGTGTCGCCCCAGCGCGCGACGATGCGGCCATGGCGGAGAATGAGCCCGTTCGGCGCGCCGCGCGGCGCGGTCGGGCCGATGATCTCGTTATAGGGCGGCGGCTCGAACGCGCCTTCCGTGAGGTGTCGGAGCAGGTCGCGCGGCGCGTTCGTCTCATGCGCCTCGGCATGGCGGACCGCCTCGGCGAGCCGCGCGGCGGACAGCCCAGCCGCCTCCGGCGCCACGCTCTTCCAATCCCCGCCATCGGCCGGCGGCAGGGAGGGGCCGGTCAGGGTCTCGCTCATCGCCGGGCCTGCCACACGAAGCCGTCGCGGCCGGGACGGTAGCCGCGCTGCGTCTGGCCCGGGTCGCGGTTGACCAGCACGCGGCCGAACATCGGGTGCTTCATGCTGCGGGTTTCGTGCTCGACGGTGAACAACAGGCGCCCGTCTTCCGGGTCGACGAGGTTCTGGAAACGGTATTGATGCGCATCGCTTTCCTCGGTGACGAGGCCGCGCGCCGCAAGCCAGCGATGCGGGCCGGAAAAATCATGCAGCGAGATCTGCACATGGTTGCCGTCATGCGCGGCGACCGGCGCGTCGCTCTCGCGAAAGGCGAGGAACTGGTCGGGCGAGACCATCACCCGGCCCGCCTCCACCCGGGCGCCCATCACCGTGCGGTAGAAGCGCTCGATCCCTGCCGCCGTGCCGCGCGGGACCGCGAATTCGACATAGGGCATGCCGAGCGTGGCGTTGCCGAAGCCCGGCCCGGGCTCGTGGATGCGGAACACGTTGCCCCAGGGCGAGACCGCCTCGACATGGTTGGCGCGCTCGGCGAAGGCGAAGCGCGTGCCATCGAGATGCGGACGCACCGCCGCCAGCCGGGCGAGCAGCGCCTCCCGCTCCTCGATCACCAGCCCGGTCGCGCCGCCCACAACCTGCGGCTTGCCGGTCGGCAGGTGAAACTGGCTCCGCCCGACATTGATCCACATGTTCTCGACGCCGGTGGAGAGGAACGGGTCGCGGGTCAGGCCGAGCCCGGTGACGTAGAATAACGTGGCGAGGCGCTGGTCGGGCACGCGGGTGTTGACGTGCCCGAGCTCGACGATATTGCCGGGGTCGTCCGCCGCCCTGTCATAGAATTTGGAGCCGCTCATCGCCCTACCTGCGCCCGTAATACAGCGTCACCGTATGCGTCGCCTCGGCGAAGAACAGCCAACGCTCGCAGAGCAGCCCGGCAAAGGCGAGAACCGCCGCGAGCGGAAACAGCAGCGGCGCCGCGCCCGGCGGCGCGAGCATCGCGGCGAGCGCCAGCAGCATCGGCACCGCCCAGCCGACGGCCAGCGCGACGATGCGCAGAACCCGCGCATGCTTGCGGCCGATTGCATAGCCCATTTCGCGGAGCAGGTAATTCTCCTCGGTATGCGGCGCCTCCAGCATCCGCACCCGGCCGAGCCCGCCGAGCCCGGTCGCGCTCTCCGGCGTGCTCGCCGGCACCGCGGCGTCGATGCGGCCCCAATAGGCGAGTTTGCCGGCGATCGAGGCGATCCCGAACAGCAGCGCCACCACGCCGGGCAGCCGCGCCGCCGAGCCCTGCCAGAAGGCGGTGACCGCGCCGAGCCAGAGCCCGCCGGCATAGAGCGCGATCAGCAGATAATTCGGCACCACCAGCCCGTCCCGCCATTGCCGCACCGGTTTCAGCGAAGCGTAGATCATCGCCGTGCAGATCACCGTCACCAGCGCCATCGCCGCGGCGACGAGACCGAGCACCAGGGTGGCGGTGCCCGGCCGCCCGGCGATCAGCCAGACCAGGCCGAACAGCCCGACCGGCACATAGGTCAGCAGCGACGCGAAGCCCTCTCGTGACAGCCAGGAGGTGCGCCATTGCGAGATCGCCCGCCAGGCCCGCTCCGGCCGGCCGAGATGCGCGGTGGAGGCGAGCAGCCCGGCGGTGAACAGCAGGGTGGAGACGCCGAGCGCGGCGACGCCGAACCAGGGTTGCGGCGACACGACCCCGGCCGCCGCCAGCAGCCCGAGCCAGATCAGCATGCCGTAGCCGGTGCCGGCGCTGGTGGTGAAGAAGATGACGGAAAGCGCCGGATGCATCAGCGGGACAGTACGCGGTCGATCCAGCGGAGCAGGGCGGGCGCGGTGCCCTCGCCTACAGGGTCGGGCGGCGGCGGCTCGACCGCGACCGCGTGCTTGCGCGGCGGCAGATAGCGGTTCACCGGCCGGTAGCCGAGCTCCGGCATCAGCTCGAACCCGCCGCGCTCCGCGACCAGGGTGGAGACCGCGCTGGCCGGGTCGCCGAGATCGCCGAAATGCCGCGCATGCGCCGGGCAGGTGGAGACGCAGGCCGGCACCCGCTCCTCCGGCGTCATCGTCTCGTTGTAGATGCGGTCGATGCAGAGCGTGCATTTCTTCATCACGCCCTCATCCTCGTCGAACTCGCGCGCGCCGTACGGGCAGGCCCATGAGCAAAGCTTGCAGCCGATGCAGATCTCGGCGTTCACCAGCACGATCCCGTCCTCCGCCCGCTTGTAGGAGGCGCCGGTCGGGCAGACGGTCACGCATTCGGGCTGCTCGCAATGCAGGCAGGAGCGCGGGAAATGCACGGTGCGGCTCGACGCCCCCTCGCCCGCCTCGTAGGTGTGGACGCGGTTGAGCCACACGCCCTCGGGCTTCGCCTGATAGGCGTCGAAATCGGTCAGCGGGCCGGAATGGCCGCTTGCATTCCACTCCTTGCAGTTCACCGCGCATGCATGGCAGCCGACGCAGGTGTCGAGGTCGATGACGAGGCCGAGTTTCTTCGCACCCGGCGCCGGCGTTGGGATGGACGTCACGAACTCAGTCTCCGGAAACGGGGTCGGCGTCGTAGCGCAGGATCTTCTCCGGGCGCTTCATGCCCGGCGGCTGTGGCAGGGCGGGTTCCATCGGCGCGGTCTCGCCGGCTTCCGCCGCCGGCGCCCGTTCGACCCGCACGCGCAGGTCGAACCAGGCGGCCTGGCCGGTGATCGGATCGCTGTTGCTGAACACCACGCCCTCCTGCGCCGGCAGGTTGGTGCCGATCACATGGTTGAGCAGGAAGCCGCGATGGGATTCCGGCGCGTCGGCGGAGAGGTTCCAGGCGCCCCGCCGCTTGCCGATCGCGTTCCAGGTCCAGACCGTGTCCGGGTTCACCCCTTCCATCAGCGCGAGCTGGCAGCGTACCCGCCCGTGCGGGCTGATCGCCCAGACCCAGTCATTCTCGGCCAACCCCATCGCGCGCGCGGTCGCGCGATTCATGTAGAGCCGGTTGCGCGCGTAAATCTGCCGCAGCCAGGCATTCTGCGAGTGCCAGGAGTGGTACATCGCCATCGGCCGCTGGGTGAGCGCGCTCAGCGGATAGGCGGCCTGCTCGATCATCCCGTGCTCGACCGGCGCATACCAGATCGGCAGCGGGTCGAAGAAGCGGCGGATGCGGGCGCGATGGCTGTCCGGCGGCTGCACCTTGCCGTGCCCTTCGGCGGCGAGGCGGAAGCGCTGCAGCGTCTCGCTGTAGAGCTGCAGCACGATCTGCGACGTCGCGCCGACCAGCCCCATGCGGTGCGCCTGCTCCAGATAGGCGCGGTTCGAATGCTTGAAGTAGGCCTGCTCGGGCGGCAGCTCGTAATGCCAGAAGCACTCGTTCTCGACATAGCGCGCGATCTGGTCGGGGTTCGCCGCTCCCTTGCCCACCGCCTCGCCATCCGCGCCGCGCCAGCCGGCGAGCGGGCCCACGCCCGGGCTGCGCTCGTGATTGGCGATGTAATCCGGATAATCCTTGAATTTCGGCCCGCCATTCTCGGTCACGAAGCCGGGCAAGCCGAGCCGCGCGCCGAGATCGAGCAGCACGTCCTGGAACGGGCGGACATCGCGGTCCGGCTTGATCACCGGCTGGCGGATCGCATCCCCCGGCCCGTGCGCGTTGCCGATCGGCCGGTCGAGCAGGGAGATGCAATCCCAGCGCTCGAGATAGGTGGTGTCGGGCAGCACGAGATCGGCATAGGCGACCGTCTCGGAATAATAGGCGTCGGCGTAGATGAAATGCGGGATGCGGTACTCGCCGGTCGCCGGATCGCGGTCGGCGAGCTGCTGCATCGCCTCGCCCGGATTCATCGACGAGTTCCAGGCCATGTTGGCCATGTACACGAACAGCGTGTCGATCGGGTACGGATCGCCCTTCCAGGCATTGCCGATCACCGTATGCAGCAGGCCGTGCGCGGCGAGCGGCGCGTCCCAGGAATACCCCTTGTCGATGCGGATGGGCGTGCCGTCGGCCTCGAGCAGCAGATCGTCGGGCCCCAGCGGATAGCCGAGCGCCATGCCGAGCAGCATCTTGTCCGGCGTCCCATCCCGCCCGACCGGCGGCGGCCCCGGCGGGATCGGCCGCGGATAGGGCGATTTGTAGCGCCAGGAGCCGGGGGTATCGACGGCGCCGAGCAGCATCTGCAGCAGGTGGATCGCCCGGCAGCTGTGGAACCCGTTGGAATGGGCGGAAATGCCCCGCATCGCGTGGAAGGAGACCGGGCGGCCGACCATGCGCGGATGGATGCGGCCGAGCGTGTCGGTCCAGGGCTGCTCGATCACCAGCTCGTGCTCGAAGGCGATGGTGGCGAGCTCGGCGGCGAGCCGGCGGATGGCGCCGGCCGAAACGCCGCAGCGATCCGCCACCGCATCCGGCGCATATTCGGTGCCGAGATAGCGCTCGGCGAGCAGATGAAAGGCGGGCACCGCGCGCCGCCCGTCGGGCAGCGTCACCTCGCCGGCGATCAGCGGCTGCATCCCGGGCGTGGCCGCATCGGCGGCCGCGCCGGCGGCGCGGTCCCAGGCGAGCGGCCGACCCTCCCCGTCGCGCAGGAACAGCCCGTCCTCCGCGCCGCCGGGGTCGCGGATCACCAGCCAGGCCGCGTTGGTGTAGCGGACCAGGAATTCGAGATCGATGCGGTCGGTGCGCAGCAATTCATGCGCCAGCGCGAGCACGAACAGCCCGTCCGTGCCCGGCCGGATCCCCACCCATTCATCGGCGACGGCGGAATACCCGGTCTTGATCGGGTTCACCGAGACGAATTTCGCCCCGCGCTCCTTGAGCTGGGAGAGGCCGATCTTGATCGGGTTGGAGTCATGGTCCTCCGCCACCCCGAACATCATCAGGTAGCGGGTGTTCTCCCAATCCGGCTCGCCGAACTCCCAGAACGAGCCGCCGAGGGTGTACATCCCGGCCGCCGCCATGTTGACCGAGCAGAACCCGCCATGCGCGGCGAAATTCGGGGTCCCGAACTGCTTGGCCCACCAGCCGGTGAAGGATTGGCTCTGGTCGCGCCCGGTGAAGAAGGCGAGGCGCTTCGGGTCGGTCCGCCGGATCGCGCCGAGCCAGCCCGCGGCGATGCCGAGCGCCTCGTCCCATTCGATCTCGCGGAACTCGCCCGCCCCGCGCTCGCCCACCCGCAGCAGTGGCTTGGTCAGCTTGGCCGGCGAGTATTGCTGCATGATGCCGGCCGAGCCCTTGCCGCACAGCACGCCGCGATTGACCGGATGGTTGCGGTTGCCCTCGATGAACCGGATGCGCCCGTCCTTGAGGTGGACTTTGATGCCGCAGCGGCAGGCGCACATGTAGCAGGTGGTATATTTCACCTCGTCGGCGGAGGCGGGTGAAAAATTGATCTCCTCGCGCGGCGACAAAAAGCCCGTTGTTCCGCCCGACCTCGCCATTCCGCCGCCCTCCGCTCCCGCAGGTCATAGGCCGGATCGCCGCCGCCCTCAACCATCCGGCGGCTGTGCTTCCCCGGCCACGCCCGGCTTGTCAGTTGCTCCCGCCATCTTCCTGCCACGCAATCACAGTTGATTTTCGCAAGCCGCTGTCAATAAAACATCGGTAGCTTCCGGTCCGTGGGGACTTTGGGGGGATCGAGCGTGGAGACGCCGTGGGTGAACAGGCGGAAGGGGCGACTTGCGCCGGCCGCGAGGGTGGTGCTGAGCCTCGGGCTGCTGGGGGGTCTCGCCGCCTGCGCCAGCGGCAATTTCAGCCGAACCGCCGATTACAACGCGCCCGGTCCCGTCGAAGACCCGTGGGGCCCCTACATCCATGAGGCGAGCGGCAAGTATCGCGTGCCGGAGAAATGGATCCGCGCGGTGATGCGCCAGGAATCCGGCGGCCGCGAGTTCCTGAACGGCCGACCGATCACCTCGAATGCCGGCGCGATGGGTCTGATGCAGGTCATGCCCTCGACCTATCGCGATCTTGCTGGCCAATACGGTCTCGGCAGCGACCCGTATGATCCGCACGACAACATCATGGCCGGCACGGCTTATATCCGGCAGATGTACGATCAGTTCGGCTCGCCGGGCTTCCTCGCCGCCTACAATGCCGGACCGGGACGCATGAGCAGCTACGTGGCCCGCGGCGGCCACCTGCCGGACGAGACGGTGAATTACGTCGCCAGCATCGCGCCACGCCTCGGCGACGACATCCCCGCCAGCGGGCCGCTCGCCGGCTATGCGGGCGATGGCGGCTACTCGGCGCGGTCGCGCGGGTCGGTGATGCTCGCCTCGGCGCAGCCGGCCCGCAACCCGAACTCCTCGCGCAGCCTCGCCGCGGAAGCCGCCTGGCAGACCGGCGGCGGCCAAGATGGCGGCGAGAGCTCGATACAGAGCGCGGTCGCCGCCGTGCCGCAGCGCAGCGCCGCCGAGGAGGCTGCCTGGCAGACCTCGCCGGCGCAGTATTCCGCCGGCAACCCGCCGCCCGACGCGTCCGACACCGCCGCCGCCCCCGCGCCGCAACCAAGCCCGGCGCCTAGCCCGGCAACGGTCTATGCCGCGGCCACGCCGGCCTATGCGCCGCCGCAATCCGCCTACGCGCCGTCGCCGGCTTACGTTGCGCCGCAACCGGCCTATGTGCCGCCGCAGCGCCAGCAGGGCTCGGTGCTGACCGCCTCCGCCCTCGCCTCCCCGGTGCCCGTCGGGGCAGCCTCGGCCTATTCCCGCGCCTACGCGCAACCCGCCTATACCCAGCAGCCCAGCTACGCATCGTCCAGCTACGCCTCGCCGGGCTACGCATCGCGGAGCTACGCGCCGGCGCCGCAGCCGGAGTACCGGCTCGCATCCGCAGCACCCGCCTATAGGGCGCCGTCCAGCACGCAGTCCCGCTACGCGCCACCCGTCCGCGACCCTGGCGTGATGCCGGAACCGCCGATGCCGGAATCCCGCATGCTCGCCCGCGCCGAGCCGCCGCGCTCCTCCACACCCGGCATCCTCGGCACGCTGCCGATCTCGCATGCCGAGGCGGCGACGCTGCATGCGCCCCGCCTCGAGCTCGCCTCCGCCCAGCCGAGCAGTCTCGGTCGCGGCAGCTGGACCATCCAGGTCGGCGCCTATGCGAGCCCCTCGCTGGCCCGCGAGATGACCGACAGCGCGAGAAGGCTCGCCGCCGGCTCGCTGCAATCGGCCGGCACCGCCATCGGGCCGGTCGCGACGGCGAATGGCGGCACGCTGTACCGCGCGCGCTTCACCGGGCTCTCCTCGACCGCGGCCAGCGCCGCCTGCGGACGCCTCGCCGCCGGACGGATGAACTGCGTCACCGTGCCGCCCGACGAGAGGTGGTGACGGCGCGCCGGTTTCCTGCTTCACCGGGGCGCATGGCAAAGAACACGCATCCGGCCACCATCAGCGCCCAGGCCCTCGGTTGGGTGGACGAGCAGACAAGGGCGGTGATCCCGGCGATCCAGCCCTCGACCACCTTCATCCGAGATCCGGACAATCAATACCGCTCGGGCCGGGTCTATGCCCGGTCCGACAATCCGAGCTTCGACCAGGCCGAGGCGGTGCTGGCGGCGCTAGAGGGCGCGGCGGAGGCGAAGCTCTTCGCCTCCGGCGCGGCGGCGGCGACCGCGGTGATCATGGCGCTCGAGCCGGGCGATCACATGGTCGCGCCGCAGGTTATGTACTGGTCGTTCCGCAGCTGGCTCGCGCGCATGGCGCCGAACTTCGGCGTCACCGTCGATTTCGTCGACATGCCGGACCCCGGCGCGGTCGCCGCCGCCATCCGGCCGGGCAAGACCAAGCTCCTCTGGGTCGAGACGCCGTCGAACCCGCTCTGGACCGTCACCGACATCGCCCGCACGGCGGAGCTCGCGCATCAGGCGGCCGCGCGCCTCGCGGTCGATTCCACCGTCGCGAGCCCGGTGCTCACCCGGCCGATCGAGCACGGCGCCGACATCGTCATGCACTCGGCGACGAAATACCTGAACGGCCATTCCGACGTGATCGCCGGCGCGCTCGCGACCCGCGAGACCGACGCGTTCTGGGACAAGATCAAATACATCCGCACGCAGGTGGGCGCCGTGCTCGGCTCGTTCGAAGCTTGGCTGCTGCTGCGCGGCATGCGCACGCTGCACCTGCGCGTCCACGCCGCCGCGCGCGCCGCCCAGGCGATAGCCGAGCATTTCGCAAACGACCGCCGCGTCGCCGCGGTGCTCTATCCCGGCCTGCCCGACGCCCCGGGCCACGACATCGCGCGCCGCCAGATGCAGGGCGGCTTCGGCGGCATGCTCTCGCTCCGCGTCGCCGGCGGCGAGACCGCCGCCATCCAGACCGCCGCCCGCGTCGCGCTCTGGAAACGCGCCACCTCGCTCGGCGGCGTCGAAAGCCTGATCGAACATCGCGCCAGCATCGAAGGCCCCGGCACGCCCGTCCCGACCGACCTGCTGCGGCTGTCAGTGGGGATCGAACACATCGGCGACCTTATCGCCGATCTGGATCAGGCTTTGCCTGGCTAGAGCTTTCGGTGAAGTCGGCGCCGACTTCACCGAGGTGAAATGCTCTAAGGGAAAAGGCCAGGGGCGCTGCCCCCATGCCGCGCTTGGACCCGGCTAGGGCCGAAAGCCCCGGACCCCGATCGGCGCTTCGCGCGGGGCGGGCAGGATTGCGGCCAGACCCAGATCTCAGTCTATTTCATGCGTCCACCAGGCGGGTTCTCGTGCCTTCAATCACTCCCCCCACGTCGGTCGAGATATTCCAGCATGTCCGGGTAGCGGTCGGTATCGTCATCGGCCTTAGCATCGCCCGTCTGCTCAACGGCGCGGCCCGTTTCATCCAGCATCCGACCGAGAACCCGGTCTATCTGGTCCACATCTCCTGGGTTCTCATGATGCTGCTCACCCTGATTCATTTCTGGTGGTGGGAGTTTGATCTCAGAGAGATCACGCAGTGGAATTTCGAGACCTACCTGTTCGTCATCTTCTACGCGATCTTGCTTTTTCTTCTTTGCACGTTGCTATTTCCCGACACGATCAGGGAATATTCCGGCTACGCGGATTACTTCATCTCCAGGCGAAAATGGTTCTTCAGCATCTTCGCCATCACCATCCTGTTCGATGTCATCGACACGCGTCTGAAGGGACAGGCGCATTTCGCCCTGTTCGAACGCGAGTATCTGCTCCGGGCGCCGATTTATCTGACCCTGTGCGGCATCGCGATCTGGACACCCAACCGGCGCTTCCACGCCGCCTTCGTGATCGGCAGCCTGATCTACGAAGCCTCATGGATCATCCGGCTCTTCAACACCTTGAATTAGAGCATTCTCAGTTAAGTCGGCGCCGGCCCTCGCCCCCACCCGCCCCCCCGACAGTAGTATACTTTCGTGGGAGGCCGGGCGGGGGCGAGGGCCGGCGCCGACTCCACCGAAGGTGAAAATGCTCTAGCCGCAGCGCCGCTCTCGGTTTTGCCTTGGGTGAAAATGCCAGGGCCCTGCCCCTGGGCCCCGCTCGGCCAGAAATGCCCCGGAGCCGACGCGCGGTACGGCATGGCGTTTGAGCCAGATCTGCAGCGCTCTTGTTTTGGCACGGACCCGCCAGGCCCCCGCGCGAAGCGCCGATCGGGGCCTGGGGCCTTTCGGCCCAGCGGGATCCCAATTGAAGAATGGGGCAGCGCCCCTGGCCTTTCCCCTTTCACTCCTCCGCCGCCAGCCGCGCGGCCTGGTCCTCGGCGGTCAGCGCGTCGATGAAGTCGTCGAGGTCGCCGAGCATCACGCGATCAATCTTGTGCAGCGTCAGGTTGATGCGGTGGTCGGAGACGCGGCCTTGCGGGAAATTATAGGTGCGGATGCGTTCGGAGCGGTCGCCGGTGCCGACCTGGGCGCGGCGGTCGGCGGCGCGGGTCGCGTGCAGGCTGGCGCGCTGCTGTTCGTAGAGCCGCGCGCGCAGGATCTTCATCGCCTTGGCGCGGTTTTTGTGCTGGCTCTTCTCCTCCTGCATGGCGACGACGATGCCGCTCGGCAGATGGGTGATGCGAACGGCGCTTTCCGTCTTGTTGACGTGCTGACCGCCGGCGCCCGACGCGCGATAGACGTCGATGCGGAGGTCGCCCTCGTTGACCTGCACATCCACCTCCTCGGCCTCCGGAAGCACGGCGACGGTGACGGTGGAGGTGTGGATGCGGCCCTGATTCTCGGTCGCCGGCACGCGCTGCACGCGATGCACGCCGCTTTCGTATTTGAGGCGCGCAAACACGCCGCGGCCGGTGATCGCGGCGATGCCGCCCTTCAGGCCGCCGAGCTCGGTGTTGTCATAGTCGAGAATCTCGAAGCGCCAGCCGCGCGCTTCCGCGTAGCGCTGATACATGCCGAACAATTCGGCGGCGAACAGCGCCGCCTCGTCGCCGCCGGCGGCGGGGCGGATCTCGAGGATGGCGCTGCGCTCATCCGCCTCGTCCCTCGGCAGCAGGGCGAGGCGGATCTCGTGGCGGAGCGCGGGCAACCGGTCGCGCAGATCGGCGAGCTCGGCTTCGGCGAGGCCGCGCATCTCGGGATCCTCGAGCAGCGCCTCGGCCTCGACGGCCCCCATCTCGGCGCCGCGCAATTCGGCGATGCGGGCGACCACCGGCTCGATCTCGGCGAGCTCCTTGGAGGCGCGGACGAATTCCTCGCCGGTGGTGCCGCCTGCAAGCATCGCGCGCAATTCCTCGGCGCGCGCGGCGATGCGGTCGAGCCGGCGGGCGAGATCGGTCCCGCTCACCGCAGGCGCTGCGGCAGCGCGGCGATCGGCACTTCCTCCTGCGCGCCGCTGCCGAGATCCTTGAGCTGGGCGACGCCGCGCGCCGCCTCGCTCTCGCCGATGATGATCGCGGCGCGCGCGCCGATGCGGTTCGCGCGCTCCATCCGCCGCTTGAGATTGCCGCGGAACGCCATCTCGGCGCGGATGCCGGCATGCCGCAGCGTCTGCATCAGGCCGAGCGCCGCGGTCTCCGCGGCCTCTCCTACCGGCACGATCGCGACGGTCCGCGCCGCTGCCGGCGGGGTTGCGAGCAGCATGGCGAGGCGCTCCACCCCGGCGGCCCAGCCGACCGCCGGCGTCGGCGGTCCGCCCATCTCCTCGACCAGACCGTCGTAGCGGCCGCCGCCCATCACCGTGCCCTGCGCGCCGAGCCGGCCGGTGACGAATTCGAAGGCGGTGTGGCCGTAATAATCGAGCCCGCGGACGATGCGCGGGTTCTCGCGGAACGGCACCCCGAATGTCTCCAGATATCCTTTGAGGCGCGCATAAAAATCCGCCGCCGCCGGCGTGAGATGCGCGGCGATGGTCGGCGCTTCGGCCACGATGGCGCGGTCGCCCGCATCCTTGCTGTCGAGGATACGAAGCGGGTTGCGCTCCAGCCGGGCCTGGCTGTCGGTGGAGAGCGCGTCGCGATGGGCGCCGAAATAATCGACGAGCGCCGCGCGATAGGCGCTGCGGCTTTCCGGGTCGCCCAGCGTGTTGAGCTCCAGCACGACCCCGTCATCGACCCCGAGGGCGCGGAGAACGTCCCAGCCGCAGGCGATCACCTCGGCATCGGCCAGCGGCTCGGCGGTGCCGATGATCTCGGCGTCGATCTGGTGGAACTGGCGGTAGCGCCCCTTCTGCGGCCGCTCGTAGCGGAACATCGGCCCGGCCACGAACACTTTTTGCGGCAGGCTCTGAGTGAGCCCGTTTGAGACAAGCGCGCGGCACACGCCGGCGGTCGCTTCCGGGCGCAGGGTCAGGCTGTCGCCGCCGCGATCGGGGAAGGTGTACATCTCCTTCGTCACGACGTCGGAGGTCTCGCCGAGCGTGCGGGAGAACACGCGCGTATCTTCGAAGATCGGCGGCGCCCATTCGTCGAACCCGTACGAGCTGGCGATCTCGCGGGCGGTGTCGATGACGAAACGGTGGCGACGGAACTCCTCGCCGATCAGGTCGCGGGTGCCGCGTGGCGATTGCAGCGCCGTCACCTTACTCCGCCGCTTGTTTCTGCGCCGCCGTCTCGGCCTCCATCGCCGCCGCGCGGGCCTCCACCAGGGCGACGATGTGGTCCACCATCTCGGCCGCCGGGATCGGATGATCCTGCTTGCCGGCGCTGTAGACCATGTGGCGCCCGGCGCCGCCGCCGGTGACGCCAAGATCGGTCATCAGCGCCTCGCCCGGCCCGTTCACCACGCAGCCGATGATCGAGAGGGTGATCGGCGTCAGGATATGGGCGAGCCGTTCCTCCAGCACCTGCACCGTCTCGATCACGTTGAAGCCCTGGCGGGCGCAGGACGGGCAGGAGATCACCTTCACGCCGCGATTGCGGATGCCGAGGCCTTTCAGCATGTCCCAGCCGACGCGGACCTCCTCCTCGGGCTCGGCCGAGAGCGAGACGCGCATGGTGTCGCCGATGCCGGCCCAGAGCAGGCTGCCGAGGCCGATCGAGGATTTCACCGTGCCCATCCGCCGGCCGCCCGCCTCGGTGATGCCGATATGCAGCGGGTGGTCGCAGACCTCGGCGAGCTGCTGGTAGGCGGCGACCGCGAGGAACACGTCGCTCGCCTTCACGCTGATCTTGAACTCGTGGAAATCATGATCCTGCAGGATCTTGGCATGCTCGAGCGCGCTCTCGACCAGCGCCTCCGGGTTCGGTTCGCCGTATTTCTCGAGCAGGTGGCGCTCCAGGCTGCCGGCGTTGACGCCGATGCGCATCGAGCAGCCATGGTCGCGCGCCGCTTGGATCACTTCGCGCACCCGCTCGGCGCTGCCGATATTGCCCGGATTGATGCGCAGGCAGGCAGCCCCGCTCTGCGCCGCCTCGATAGCGCGGCGATAGTGGAAATGGATGTCGGCCACGATCGGCACGTTGACCTCGTGGACGATCTCCTTCAGCGCGAGCGCGCTCTCCCGGTCCGGGCAGGAGACCCGGACGATGTCCACGCCCGCCATCTCGGCCCGGCGGATCTGCGCGACCGTGCCCTCCACATCCGTGGTCAGCGTGTTGGTCATCGTCTGCACGGTGATCGGCGCGCCGCCGCCCACCGGAACCGGGCCGACATGGATCTGGCGGGATTTGCGGCGCTCGATGTGCTGGTAGGGACGGTAGCTGCTCATCGCTTGCTGCTCCGGATGGCGCCGGGCGCACAAGGGCGGGGCGCGGACTCGCTGGCTGGCCTCAGGTGGAGGCTTCTGGTGGGAGGCTTCTACTGCGCCGGCGTGCGTGGCGTCGAGCCGGAAGCGCCCGAGGCGGCGGATGGGGCCGCCGGCGAACCGATCGTCGCGCTGACGGAAGGCACACTCACTGTCTGGGCCAACTTGCCGTCGCGGATCGCCTCGGCATCGAGCGGCAGGTTGCGGCGCACCGCCCCCGAATTGCCGAGCGAGGGAGAGAGCACGCCATCCACCAGCACCTGGGTCGCCCCGGCATTGCCGGTGGTGAGCAGGAGCTGCGCCTGATCGGCCGGAACCGTCCAGCTGTCGCCCGCATGCATCACCTTGTTGAGCAGCACGCCGCCGCCGCGGGCGCGGACCAGCATCCAGCTATTGCCGCTCGCCCGCAGCACGATCTGGCCGGAGCCGGCGGCGGGCATGCTGCCGGGCGCACCCGAGGCTTCCTGCCCGGAGACAGGATCGGCGCCGGTACCGGGAGCGGTGTTACCGGCAGCGCCGGGCGCCGGCTCGGCGGCCGGCGTTGGAATGGCGGGCAGGGCCGGCACCGCCGCGGCGGCCTGGGAGGGCGGGACCGAGCGCATCGGCCGGATGACCGGGTCGCCCGGCGCCGGCGCCGGCAGCACCGAGGCGACCTGCGGCGAGGGCGCGATCGAAGGCGTCACCGATTGCGCGAGCGGGGCCAGGCGCGCGGGCACCGGGGGCACCGCCTCGGCCAGGGTCTGCCGGTCGCCGCTCACCCGGTACCAGCCGGCATAGGCGACCACCGCCAGCACGATGCCCAGCAGAGCGAGGGCGCCGGCGGGCACGCCGCGCTCCGGCACCGGAGCGGGAAAGGCGAGCTCCGTCTTGCGGTTCACCCCGTTGGCCTCGGCGCGGAAACGCCGCACCGCCTCGTCGGAATCAAGGCCGAGAAGGTCGGCATAGCTGCGCAGGAACATCACCGCATAGGCGTTGCCCGGCAGCTCGCCCAGCCTGCCATCCTCCAGCGCCTCGAGATAGGGCAGCCGGATGCGGAGCGACGCGGCGACCGCGGGCAGCTCCCAGCCCAGCCGCTCGCGCGCCGCGCGCAGCTCCGCGCCGACCCGGGAGCCGGACGTCACGGGGTCGTCCGGGCCGCGTGGCGCACCCGATTCCGCCCCCGGCTTGGCATAATGCATCGTCCGCATGCAGGCGTCCGTCAGCTTGAAATGAGCGTCGATCGGCAATCGGGGCGGCGAGCTCCGCGGCCGGCCGCGGAGCAGATCGGCGCGATGGGTGCCATATCCATCAATGCTCTACGCCTCCCTACCCAACACGCATCTAAACCGGAAGCGAGGGTCTTGCCAACGGGGGTGCGGCGAGGCGATGCGGTCCGACCGATCCTCGCCGCTAGAGCGGGAGGCCATGCTCCCGCGCCCAGACGTCGATCGGGTCCCGCAGCGAGGCGGTGTCGCCGGCGCCCTGGCGCAGGCGGGCGAGCACCGGGCGGAAGCGGCCGAGATCGGCGGCCGCCAGCACCGCCTTCACCGGCAGGATCGCCGAGGGCGACATCGAGAGCGTCGAGATGCCGAGCGCCACCAGCACCAGGGAGTTGAGCGGGTTCGAGGCCGCCTCGCCGCAGACCGAGACGGGAACGCCGGCGGCAGCACCACGCCGCGCCAGATCGTCCAGGATGTCGAGCACCGGAGGGGCGAGGAAATCATAGCGCCCGGCGAGATCCGGGGCGCCGCGATCGGCGGCGAACAGGAACTGCATCAGGTCGTTCGAGCCGATGGAGACGAAATCCGCCTGCCGCATCAGCTCGTCCGTCTGCCAGAGCAGCGACGGCACCTCGACCATGCTGCCAATCTCGAGCCGCTCGGGGCGCGGCCGCACCCGCTCGGCCTCGTGGAGCAGCAGCTCGCGGGCGCGGCGGAACTCGCCGACCGTCGCGACCATCGGGAACATCACGGTGAGCTTGCGGCCGCCGGCTGCCAGCAGGAGGGCGCGCAGCTGGCGGCGCATCAAGGCCGGGCGGTCGAGCCCGATGCGCAGCGACCGCCAGCCCATCGCCGGATTCTCCTCGCGCGGCGGCGGCGCGTCCGGCAGCAGCTTGTCGCCGCCGAGATCGAGCGTGCGGAACAGCACCGGGCGCCCGGCGGCGGCGTCGAGCACCGCGGCATAGGTCGCCGCCTGCTCCGCCGCATCGGCGATGGCGCCGCGCGCGAGCATCGCGATCTCGGTGCGGAACAGGCCGATGCCCTCGGCGCCGGTCGCCTCGAGCTGATCGAGCTCGAGGGCGAGGCCGACATTCAGCATCAGCCGGACGGGATGGCCGTCGCCGGTCAGGCTCTTCTGCTTGCGGAGCTTGGCCCAGCCGGCGCGGCGCGCGGTGCGCGCGGCGAGCACGCCCTCGTAGCTCTGCCGCACCTCCGCATCCGGGCGCAGGATCAGCCGCCCTTCCCCGGCATCGAGGATCGCATCGTCGTTCGGGACCGTCGCCTCCAGCATGCCGCGCGCGCCGCCGAGCGCCGGAATGCCGAGCGCGCGGGCGAGGATCGCGGCATGGCCGGACGGGCTGCCCTCCTCGAGGGCGAGGCCGGCGATGCCGCGGGCATGCCAATCGAGGAGCTGGGCAGGACCGAGACGGCGGGCGAGCAGGATCCCGCCCGGCGGCACCGCGGGCGGCTCGTGGCTGTCGTCGAGGGAAGCGAGCAGCCGCGCCGCGAGATCCTCCAGATCGGCGAGCCGCTCGCGCAGATAGGGGTCGACGATGCGACGCATCCGCTCGCGCAGCTCGCCGGAGACGCGCTCCACCGCCGCCTCGGCGGAGAGGCCGCCGCGGATCGCCGCGCCGACGCGGCGCATCCAGCCGGCATCAGCGGCGATCATGCGGGTCGCGTCCAGCACCTCGCGCGTCACGTCGCCGGCCGGCAACCGGTCCTCGATCAGCGCGTCGAGCCCGCGCCGCATCGCATCCGCGGCGCGGCCGAGGCGGCCGAGCTCGACCTCCGGGTCGGCGGCCAGCATCGAACCGCGCACCGTGCCGGTGCCGCGCACCACGACCGGCCCGATCGCGAGGCCGGCGGCGAGCGTCGTCGCCCGGAAGGTGCGGGGCAGCGCGACGCCGAGGCCTTCCTCGGCGCCGTCGGTGACGCCGGAGGCCGCCAGCACCTCGGCGAGCAGCATCGCCACGGTTTCGACGACCTCCACCTCGTCCTCGGAGTAGCGGCGCGGCTGACGGTTCTGCACGGTGAGCACGCCGAGCAGGCGGCCGGCGCGGCGCACCGGCACCGCGAGCAGCGAGGCGAAGGGCTCCTCGCCGGTCTCGGCCCGGTAGGCAAAGGCCGGGTGGTTCTGCGCATCCGGCAGGTTGAGCGGCTCGCCGGTGGCGGCGACCAGGCCGACAATGCCCTCGCCGACGCGCAGCCGGGTGCGGCCCACCGCCTCCTGCCGCAATCCCTCGGTCGCCACCAGCTCGAGCGTATCCCCGGGCCGCATCGCATAGACCGAGCAGACCTCGGCCACCAGCTCGTTCGACACCAGGTGCACGAGGGCGGCGAGCGAGGCGGCGCCCTTCGCCATGGTCTCGCGCAGCCGGGCGAGCAGACGACGCGGTCCGGCCATCGCCTATCGCCGCCGGTGCCCGGGAAGAGGCGGGGGCGGCAGGATCACGGGCGATCCCCCGCGGCCAGTGCCGCGTCCGCCGCCGCTTCCGCCGCGCGCGCGCTGAGCGCCCCCTCGGCCTGCGCGACCAGCTCGGCGATGATCGCGGCCGTCGCCTGCTCGGCGGTGACCATGCCGACCGATTGGCCGGCCATCAGCGAGCCTTCCTCGACATCACCCTCGATCACCGCGCGGCGCAGCGCGCCGGCCCAGAAATGCTCGATATCGAGCTGCGCCGCCTCGCGGGTCAGCTCGCCCGACTGGAAGCGGCGCAGCGTCTCCGCCTGATGGGCGAGGAAGCGGCGCGTGCCGGCATTGGCGAGGCCGCGGACCGGGATAACCGGGAAGCGCTCGTCGAGCTGCACCGAGGGCAGCGCGTCGCGGGCATGCGCGCGGATGAAGGCGCGCTTGAAGTTCGGGTGCGCGATCGATTCCCGGGCGGCGGCGAAGCGGGTGCCGAGCTGCACGCCCGACGCCCCCATCTCCAGATAGGCGAGCATCGCCTCGCCCCGCCCGATCCCGCCGGCGACGAAGACCGGCACCTCGCGGATATGCGGCAGGATCTCCTGCGCCAGCACGGTGAGCGAGACCGGGCCGATATGGCCGCCCGCCTCCGACCCCTCGATCACCAGCGCATCGGCGCCCGAGCGCACCAGCCTTCGCGCCAGCACCAGCGCGGGCGCGAAGCAGATCAGCTTCGCCCCGCCATCCTTCACCGCCCGCACCGCGCCTTGCGGCGGGATGCCGCCGGCCAGCACCACATGCCCGACCTGCGCCCGCAGGCACACCTGGACGAGGGCGTCGAGCTCGGGGTGCATGGTGATCAGGTTGACGCCGAACGGCCGGTCGGTGAGCGCCTGCGCGCCGGCGATCTCGGCGGCGAGCTGCTCCGGTCCCATCGCCCCGCAGGCGATGACGCCGAACCCGCCGGCATTGGAGATGGCGGCAACCAGGTTGCGCTCGCTCACCCAGGTCATCGCGCCGCCCATGATGGCGACCCGGCTGCCGAGGAAGCGCGCGCCGCGCTCCCACAGCCGCGCGAGGCGGCCAAACTCCCCCCGGTCCCCGGAAGTCCTACCCGCCGCGATGCCGGGCGGCCCCGATCCCGCGGGAGTGTCAGTCTGCATCGAGCCCGTACGCGGTATGAAGCGCGCGGACCGCGAGCTCGGTGTATTCCTCGCCTACCAGCACGCTCACCTTGATCTCGCTCGTGGTGATCACCTGGATGTTGATCGCCTTTTCGGCGAGCGTGCGGAACATCGTGTTGGCGACGCCCGCATGGCTCCGCATGCCGACGCCGACCACGCTGATCTTCGCCACCGCCCGGTCGTCCAGCAGCTCGGCATAGCCGATCCTTTCCCGCGACTCCCCGAGCAGCGCCAGCGCGCGCGGCAGATCGGCCTGACCCACCGTGAAGGTCATGTCGGTCGCGCCCTCGGCCGAGACGTTCTGCACGATCATGTCGACATTCACGTTGGCGTCGGCAAGCGGGCCGAACACCGCGGCGGCGATGCCCGGGCGGTCCGGCACGTGGCGCAGCGTGATCTTCGCCTCGTCGCGCGAATAGGCGATGCCGGCGACCATTTCCTTCTCCACGATCTCGTCCTCGTCGGTGACCAGCGTGCCGGGCGCATCGGTGAAGCTCGAGAGCACCTGCACCCGCACGCGCTCCTTCATCGCCAGCTCGACGCTGCGCGTCTGCAATACCTTCGCGCCGACCGAGGCGAGCTCCAGCATCTCCTCATAGGCGATGCGATCGAGCTTTTTCGCCCGCGGCACGATCCTTGGATCGGTGGTGTAGACGCCGTCCACATCCGTATAGATGTCGCAGCGCTCGGCGCCGAGCGCTGCGGCGAGGGCCACCGCCGAGGTGTCCGATCCGCCGCGCCCCAGCGTGGTGATGCGGCCATCCGGCCCGATGCCCTGGAACCCCGCCACCACCGCGACCTGACCGGCCTGCATGCGCGAGACCAGCGCGGCCCCCTCGATCGCCTCGACCCGGGCGCGGCCATGCGCATCGTCGGTGCGGAGCGGGATCTGCCAGCCGCACCAGGAGCGCGCATCGACCCCGAGCTGCTGCAGCGCGATCGCCAGCAGCCCGACCGTCACCTGCTCGCCGGTCGCCACCACCGTATCGTATTCGCGCGCATCGTGCAGCGGCGCCAGGGCCTGGCACCAGCCGACCAGCTGGTTGGTGACGCCGGACATGGCGGAGACCACGACCGCGATCTCGTGCCCGTCCTGCACCGCGCGCGCCACCCGGGCGGCGACGTTGCGGATGCGGTCCAGATCGGCGACCGACGTGCCACCGAATTTCATCACGATGCGAGCCATGCCGGTTCCGAGATTTTGGCCGAATACCCGGCCGTCGCGGCCGCGTGACCAGACCGGGTGCATAACGGCCAATGCATGAACCCGCAACTGGGCTGCAACCGGTTGCCGGCGCGGCCGCGGGGGCGCACGATCATTGCGGCGACGGGGGGTGAGCGCGGCACGCATGGCATCGGGCAGGATCGAGGCGATCGACGAGCTCCCGGGAGAGCGGCCGGGCAACCCTCAAGCCGCCGCGGACCGGCCACCCAACCTGCATGCCGACCCGAACCGGCGGGCGATCTTCTTCCGCACCTTTCCCTCGCTCATCCTGCCGATGTTCCTCGCCGCGCTCGACAGCACGATCGTGGCGACCGCGCTGCCGGCGATGGCGGCCGATCTCGGCGAGGTGGAGCGGATCTCCTGGGTGGTCGTCTCCTACCTGGTGGCGACAACCATCGCCGCGCCGATCTATGGCCGGCTCGGCGACTCCCTCGGCCGCAAGCGGCTGATGCTGATCGCGCTCACCATGTTCGTCGCCGCCTCGGTACTCTGCGCCTGCTCAACCAGCATCGTCATGCTGACCGGCGCCCGGGTGCTCCAGGGCCTCGGTGGCGGCGGCCTGATGACCCTGTCGCAGGCGCTGATCGGCGAGGTGATCCCGCCGCGCGAGCGCGCCCGCTACCAGGGCTACATGGCGACCGTTTTCATGGTCTCCTCGACCTTCGGGCCGGTCGCGGGCGGCTGGCTGACCCAGCATTTCGGTTGGCGGTCGGTGTTCCTGATCAACCTGCCGCTCGGCCTGGTCGCGCTGCTCCTCGCGCTGCGGCTGCAGAAGCGGCTGCCGGCCGGCGGCCCGCTCAATTTCGACGCGCTCGGCGTGGTCTATTTCGCCGCCTTCGTCACGCCGCTGCTGCTGGCGCTCGAACAGGCCCAGGGGGTCTCCATCGCCGCGCTGCCCCGAATCGCGCTGCTGATCGCGATCTCGATCGTCGCCCTGCTCCTGCTGCTCCGGCAGGAGAGGCGGGCGGCCTCGCCGCTGCTGCCGCTCAACCTGCTCGGCCAGCCGGCGATCTGGCGCTGCGACGCGCTCGGCGCCTGCGTCGGCGCGATGATCGTCTCGCTGGTGACCTTCGTGCCGATCTACCTCCAGGTGGTGCGCGGCGCCGACCCGTCGGAGGCCGGGCTGCTGATCCTGCCGCTGACCGGCTGCATCGCGCTCGGCTCGATCACCACCGGCCGGCTGATCAGCCGCACCGGGCGGACCGCGATCATCCCGAGCATCGGCATGGCGCTGCTGGCCGCGATCCTGTTCGCGCTGGCCTTCACCGTGGCCAGGATCGGCACCTATCGGCTGCCCTGGCTGTTCGCCATCGCCTCGCTGACGCTGGGCACCGCGATGCCGGTCGTGCAGATGACGGTGCAGATCGTCGCCGGGCCGAAACTGCTCGGCTCGGCGGCCGCCTCGGTTCAGTTCTCGCGCTCGATCGGCGCCGCCTTCGGCACCGCCGCGGTGGGCGCCGTGCTGTTCGCGGTGCTCTCCGCCGCCGACCCCGGCACCGCCCGGCTGTTCTCGGCCCTCGTCGAGCGCGGCCCCGAGGTGCTCGCGGTCCTCGACCCGGCCCATCGCCACGTCGTGCAGGGGGAAATCGCCGACGCGTTCCGCGGCGCCTTCCTCACCATCGGCGCATTCGCCATCGCCGCCATGCTGCTCGCCTGGTCGATCCCGATGCGGAGGCTCTAGAGCATGTTCCGTTCGCATCCGCTCACTGCACAGGCTCTAGCTCTCTGTTTTGGCGAGCATCTTTATCCGTTCGAACGATTCCCGTTCGAACGGATGATGCTCTAGCCGCATGATCGACAAATGCGTGGCGGACGTGGCGGCGGCGCTCGACGGGGTGGCCGATGGCGCGACCGTGCTGGTCGGCGGGTTCGGCTCGGTCGGCCAGCCGAACGCGCTGATCGACGGGCTGATCGAGCAGGGCGCGCGCGATCTCGTCATCGTCGCCAACAATGCGGGCGTCGGTCATGTCGGTCTCGCCCGCCTGCTGGAGCTCGGCCGCGTGCGCCGCATCATCTGCAGCTTTCCCCGCAGCGCCAACTCGGTGGTGTTCGAGGAGCTCTACCGCGCCGGCCGGATCGAGCTCGAAATCGTGCCGCAGGGCACGCTCGCCGAACGGCTGCGCGCGGCGGGCGCGGGGATCGGTGCCTTCTACACACCCACCGCCGCGGGCACCATGCTCGCGCGCGACAAGGAAGCCCGCGAGATCGACGGCCGCGAACAAGTGCTGGAATATGCGCTCCACGGCGACGTCGCGCTGATCGAGGGCTGGCGCGGCGACCGCTGGGGCAACCTCACCTTCCGCGAGAGCAGCCGCAACTTCAACCCGGTGATGGCCACCGCCGCCCGGCTCACCATCGCCCAGGTGAACGAGATCTGCGCGCTCGGCAGCATCGACCCGGAAGCGATTGTCACGCCCGGCATCTTCGTCGACCGCGTGGTGCACGTGCCGGACCAGGTTCCGACCGGGTTCTGATGGATGGGCATCGGGAATAAGGCCGGGGCTCTGCCCCTGGACCCCGCCAAGGGCACAACCCTTGGAACCCGGCTGGCGCTTCGCGCGGAGCGCCATCAACATTGCGGGACAACTCAGGAGCCGGATTTCTCCCCATATTGTGAATGCGCTCCGCGCGAAGCGCCGTTCAGGTTCCAAGGGCTCCGCCCTTGGCGGGGTCCAGGGGCAGAGCCCCTGGCCTACCTTCACTTCAAAAGGAAACCAATGGCCAACCAACCAGGCGCATCCCCGCTCTCCCGCAAGGCGATGGCGGCGCGGGTGGCGGCGGACATCCCCGAGGGATGGTTCGTCAATCTCGGCATCGGCATTCCGACCCTGGTCGCGGATCATGTGCCGGGGGAGCGGGAGGTGATCTTCCATTCCGAGAACGGGCTGCTCGGCATGGGCCCGGCGCCTTCGCCCGAGCATGTCGATCCCTGGCTGATCAATGCCGGCAAGCAGCATGTGACGCTCCGCCGCGGCGGCAGCTTCTTTCACCATGCCGATAGTTTCGCGATGATTCGCGGCGGCCATCTCGACCTTTGCGTGCTCGGCGCGTTCGAAGTTGCAGAGAATGGCGACATCGCCAATTGGGCGACGTCCGAGAACGACACCGCGCCGGCGGTGGGGGGTGCGATGGATCTGGCGGCGGGAGCGAAGCGCGTCTGGGCGTTGATGGAGCACGTGACGCGCGACGGGAAGCCGCGGCTGGTCCGCCGCTGCGCCTATCCGCTGACCGCGCCCCGGGCGGTGAGCCGTGTCTACACCAATCTCGCCGTGCTGGACGTGACGGAGGAGGGGTTCCAGGTGGTGGAGATGCTGCCTGGCCTCGATTTCGCAGCCCTGCAGGCGCGCACCGACGCGCGGTTGCGGCCGCCGCCGTGAGCGAGGCCGGCGCCACACCGAAAACGGCTGCTCCGGAGACGCTTACGCCGGAGCGGCGGCGGTCGATCCTGAACGCGGCCGCGCAGGTGTTCGCAGAAGACGGGTACGAGGGCGCGAGCATGTCGCGCATCGCCCGCGGCGCCGGCGTCTCGAAGGGCACGCTCTACAACTACTTCGACGACAAGGCGACGCTGTTCGCGGCGTTCGTCGGCGAGGAGTGCCGGCGCAACCTCTCTCATGTTTTTGAAGGCACCGAGCCGGATGGCGAGCCGGCGCCCACCCTGCGCGCGATCGGGCTCCGCATGTTGCGGATGATGCTGGCCGACGAGGCGCTTTCCATCTACCGCGTCGTGCTGTCGGAGGCGGCGAAATTCCCCGCTCTCGCGCATGCTTTCTTCGATGCCGGGCCGGCGCCGGCGCTCCGCTATCTCGCGGAATGGATCGCGGCGCAGAATGCGAAGGGACGGTTGCGCGCGCCGGACCCGGATTTCGCCGCCGAGCAGTTCTTCGCGCTCTGCCAGACGCGGCTCTCGCTGCGCCGCCGCCTCCGTCTTGCCGAGACGCAGGACGAGGCGGAGATCGCGCAGGTAGTGGATGCCGCGGTCGCGATGTTCCTGGCGCGCTACGGGGTGAGCTAGGTATTTGGTCCCGGCGAGGCCCTTGAGGGTCTTCAGCCTGCGGCGAATTGTATGCGGCTACGCAGTCGTTGAGGTACTGGGAGAGCTCGCTCGACGGGCTGCCGCTGTCGTTCGGGCGCTCCCGTGGTAGACCTGGGCCATAGCGCATCCCTCCACTCACGCGAAAGACTGCACCATCAAAACGAGGGATCAAACACCCAGACCAAGCAACATATCTACCAGTCCCTCTGGTGACGACACCATCGCGTCATGGCCTGTCGCGATCTCCAGATACTCCCGGTCTTGCCGGGATTTCGCATAGGCCGCGCCCCGTCCACAGCGGGGTAGAACGGCTGCGTGCAACGGATGTATGTGCAAGGCAGGCCATTTCCGATTTTCTCTCCGCGAAGCACTACCAGCGGATCGCCCGCACGCTCGAGGAGAGCAAGTTCCACCTGGCCTTCTTCGACGATCGCCTGCGATGCCCGATCTGGGCGGCGATTACGATCTCGTTGTCCGCCACGGCGTGCGCACGGTGAAGATGGATCTCATCCCGCTGCTGACCGCGATGGGCATGGTCACCAACCGAATCGGGCTCGGTGGCACCTACTCCACGACGTATTACGAACCCTTCCACGTCGCCCGCCTGTTCGCCACGCTCGACCTGACGACCGAAGGTCGTGCAGCGTGGAACGTCGTCACCTCGCTCAACGACTCGGAGGCGGCGAATTCCGGCCAGGACGAGCATCTGGAGCACGACCTGCGCTACGATCGCGCGGACGAGTTCATCGAGATCGTCATGGGCCATTGGGCGACCTGGGCGATGACGCCATTGTTGCCGACCGCGCCACCGGCTTCTTCGCCGATCCGGCCAAGGTTCGTGCCCTCAACCATGTCGGAAGGTGGTTCAAGTCGCGCGGCCCGTTCACCGCGAACGAGCGTGCGCCAGGCGGCCATTGCCGCCCGGGCAGCGAGGCGATGCCGTATTCCCGCGCCAGCGACACGCCCTCGATCGTGGCCGACTCGAAGCGCGTGTCATCGATGGTGCTGCCGACCCGCATGACAAAGGTGGGGAGCATCGTCAGGCCCAGCCCTTCCGCCACGAGACCGAGCAAGGTGGCCAGCATCGGCGTTGCCGCCACGACGACCGATCGCTCCCGCTGGTCGGCTTCGGTGCAGAATTCCTCGATCACGGCATGAAGGCTGCGGATGATGGGTTCGATGCGGGTTAGCAGCCGCTCGCCATCCGCGGTCAGGACGACGGCACGGCTGGTGCGCTCAAACAGCCGGGTGCGGAGCGCCCGTTCCAGGCGCTGCACGCAGTTGCTGATCGACGGCTGCGCCAGCGAGAGTCGTTCCGCCGCCTTCCTGATCGTTGCCGAGCTCGGCAACGATCAGGAAGGTCTCGAGCTCGTCAGGGCCGATGCTGATGCGCGGCCTGTGCTCCGCTCCGGCCGCGGCGGAATGCTCGGGCGCGGCTTCGGTAATCGGTGCCACTCGCGTGGACGCTGCAGCCGTCGCCTTCCCATGCTGGGCCTTGGACGCTGACGATACGCCTGCCAGACCTTCCGTCAACGTGGGAGGGTGGCGGCCTGCCAGGGCATATGAGGCGGCTGCGGCCGGCTTGCAGGCTGCCGACGGGTTGAGCATGCTGATCCGCCGAGCTGGCCGTTCAGGAGAGGCAATGCTGCAAGCATTCGACGCCCAGGCGGCGAGCGGGACGTCTGCATCGTTGGCGATCGGCGGCTGCCCCCCGACACGGGCAGTTTTCGGCGGCGCGTCGCTGCATGGCGACTTTGTCGCAGCCCCCGATCGGCTGTGGTTGCCGTCCTGAAGGCGCGCCGCCCCCCCGGCCTCGATGCCGAGCATCGGAGCGCCGTCGGCGCGCCGGGCACGGCCGGCTTGTCGCCAATGGGCGAAAGGCGGGTGACGATCATCGAGGTTGCGCGGCGCGCCGGAGTCTCGGTGGGCACGGTCTCGCATGTGCTGAACAAGCCGGATCTCGTTGGAGAGATCCGGCGGGCCAAGGTGATGGCGGCCGTTGAGGCGCTGGGCTACGTTCCGAACAAGCTCGCGCAGGGATTGCGCCAGGGCCGATCCCGGCTGCTTGCGATGTGTCTGCCGCACATGGCGAGCGCCTATTTCGCCGCGTTGGCCGACGCGTTCGAGGAAATCGCCGCGCGCGCCGGATTCGAGGTCATGCAGGTGCTGAGCCATCAGGATCCTGAGCGCGAGGCGCGCCGCCTTGCCGCCGTGCTGCCGCATCGCCTGGCGGGACTGGTCATCGTGCCGAGTGCTGCACCCGGAGCGAGCTTCGACCTGATCGCCGGCGCCGGCGTGCCCTCGGTGGTACTGGACCGCCCCGCCCCCGACCCACGCTTCGATTACGTGACGCTCGATAATCGGGCCGCCATGCGGCAGGCCGCCGAGGCGCTTATCCGGCTTCGACACCGGCACATCCTCTTTCTGGTGAGCCATCCGACATTGATCACCACGCGCGACCGCATAGCGGCGCTACGCGAGGCGGTACGGGATGTGGCGACTGCGTCGGTGATGGTTCAGGGCAATGAGGAAGCGGCATTCGTGGCGCGTCTTGCCGCTGCGCTGCGCGGCCGCGGAGCGCCGACCGCGATCATCGCCAGCAACACCGTGGTCGCGCTCTGGATGATGCGGGCGATCACCAGGCTTGGACTTGCGTGGCCGCGCGACATCTCGCTGCTCGCCTTCGAGGCGCCGGACTGGGCGGAGATCGTGCAGCCGCCGCTTGCCGCGATCGAGCATCCGACGCACCGCATGGCGGAGCTCGCCTGGGAAATGCTGCTGCGCCGCATGGAGACGCCGTCCCTCCCGTCCACGAGCGCGGAGCTGCGCGCCGCACTTCATCTGCGCGGCTCCGTGGGGCCGCCGCGCGAGGATTGACAGCGATGGATGAAACGTTTCAGATCGCGCTATGAAGATAACCCGGGTGGAAACGGTCAAGGTCTGGGTCGATTGGTGCAATTGGCTGTTCGTGCGCATCGACACGGATGAAGGGCTGAGCGGATGGGGCGAAGCCTCGCTTCATGGGGCTATTGAAAGCGTGGAGACCGCGATCCGCGAATTCGCCGCGCATCTGATCGGCGAGGACCCCGCCGGCCCGGAACAGCATTGGCACCGGCTCTACAATGCCTGGCGCTGGCGTGGGGGGGCGGTCTTCATGACGGCGCTCGCGGGCCTCGACATCGCGTTGTGGGATCTGGAAGGCAAGCGCCTCGGCGTGCCCGTGCACCGCCTGCTCGGCGGCGCGCATCGCGACCGGCTGCGCGTGTACGCAAGCCACTGGCTCAGCGGCGTGCGCACGCCGGAGACTGCATTCGAAGGAGCGCGAGAGGCGATCCGGCGCGGCTTTACGGGTTTCAAGTGCTCGCCGTTCACTTATGACGGGCTGCGCCGCAACGAAGCCGCCGAGCTGAATTTGGCCGCCGAGATCGTCGGCGCCGCGCGCGAGGGTGCCGGGCCGGATGCGGAGATCTTCATTGAATGCAGTGAGCTGCTCTCCCCGCGCCTCGCGGTTCGGCTCGATGATCTGCTCGCGCCCTATCGGCCGGGCTGGTTCGAGGAGCCGATTCCGTTCGAGAACGCGCGCGCGATGACGCGGCTCCAGCGCGAACTGCGCACGCCGATCGCGACCGGGGAGCGGCTGCTGTCACGCTTTGAATATCGCGAGCTGATCGAGGAAGGAGGATGCCGCATCATCCAGCCCGATCTGATGCATGCCGGCGGCTTCACCGAAATCCGCCGCATCTGCGCGCATGCCGACACGTATTACATCACGGTCGCGCCGCATAACCCGGGCGGCATGATCTGCACGGCCGCCGCCATGCATCTCGCCGCCGCTATTCCGAACTTCTTCATACTCGAGCAGATGGAGCCGCAGCGCGCGGCGCGCGACCATGCGAGTAAGCCGCCTATCCGGTTCGAGGACGGTTATTTCCTGCTCCCGGATGGCCCTGGCCTCGGAACAGAACCTGATCCGGCCGTGCTGGGCACGCTGGGATTCAAGCCGCAGCCGCGCTCCGACCGTCGAGGAGCGCTCTACAAATAAAAAAATTAGCTCGGGAGGAAACGGCGATGCACAAGGTCTGGCGTACAGCGCTTTCGGGGTTTTGCCTAGGCGCGTCCATCATTTGCGCATTCGGACCGGCCGCCCAGGCGGCGGATCCGATCGTGCTGCAATGGCAAACCGCCAATCTCGTTGAGAAGCAGTTCGAGCCGATCTGGAAGCAGATGATTGCCGAGTTCGAAGCCGCTAATCCCGGCGTCAAGGTGGAGCCCATTCTTGTCGCACGCAAGGATGACTGGACGCGCTTCGTCACCGCCGCGCAGGCGCGGCGCGCGCCCTGCATCGTCGAGACCAACACGATCCCCGCCGCGTCGAACGGCTATCTCATGCCGATCGAAAAGTTCTGGAATGCGGAGCCGACCGAATTCCGCGACGCCTGGTCCGAGGACGTCCTGAAGGGTTCGCGTTGGCAGGGCCGGCTCTACGGCGTGCCCGTGTGGGGTGGCGTCTACGGTGAGATCTACAATCGCAAGATGGTCGAGGCCGCCGGACTCGATCCCAGCAAGCCACCACGGAGCTGGGACGAGTATCTCTCCTGGATGAAGGCGCTCACCAAGCAAGGTCAGTGGGGCACCGGCATAACGGCCGGCAGCACGGATACCACGACCCGCAGCCTGCTCTCCTGGATCTGGTCGAATGGAGGCGAGGCATTCAACGCCGATATGACGCAGGCGACTTTCGCCAGCGACCCGAAGAGCCTCGCGGCCATCCGCTTCTATATCGGTCTGACCCAAAGCGGCTATGCCGCGCCCGGCCCGACAGCCACGAATTATCTCGAGCAGACCACGCTGTTCGAGCAGGGCAAGATTGCGTCGATGCGCACGGCATATTGGGCGATCGCGAAGGTCGAGGGCGACAATCCCGAACTTAAGGGGCAGATGATCGTCGGGCCTCCGCCGGCGACGATCCCGAATCCGCCCGTAGTGTTCACCCAGGCGGTGGCAAGCATCGGGACTGGCTGCCCGCATCCAACCGAAGCCTGGAAGTTCATCGTCTTCGAATCCGGCAAGAAATGGGCGTCTATGCGCGCGACGATGGCGGATTGGCTGCCGCTCCGGCGCGACATGATCGACGACCCGGCGATCCGGAAGGATGCCGACATGCTGGCCTTCCTTGAGATGGCGCGGAACGCACGGGCCTACCCGCTGCCCACGCCGATCTGGTCTGAGATTGGCAGCGTCGATATCGTCGATGCCGTGCAGAAGGCGATCCTGCATCCAGATCAGATAGGGCCGATCTTCCGCGCGCTTGATACGACGCTCACGCGCAAGCTCAAGGATCAGTGAGAGCCGATCCGTGGCAGCACGCAAGCGATGGCGCGGCGCGGGGCTACGCCGGGAGCGTTGGCACGGCTACCTCTTCGTCGCGCCGACATTCCTGTTCCTTGCCTGCATCATCCTGCTGCCACTCGGCGATGCGGTGTGGACGAGCATGCTGCGCGTGCGAGGGCTCACGGCAAGCTTCGTCGGTTTCGGCAATTACCGACGGGCGTTGGATGATCCGGATTTCTGGAACTCGCTCCGTATCTCACTCGCTTTCACCTTCGTCTCCGTCACGCTGCATCTGGCGCTCGGCTTTGCTCTCGCGCTGCTCCTGAACCGGACTGCCCGGTTCAGGAGCGTGCTGCGGCTTGCCTTCCTCGTGCCCTGGATGCTTGCGCCGGCAATCGGCGCGACGCTCTGGCTGTGGCTGCTCGATCCGCAATTCGGCGTGGTGAATTTCGTGCTGCGTGCCCTGGGCGTGATTCGTCAGCCGCAGATCTGGCTGGGCGAGCCCGGCCTCGCCTTCGTCTCCGTGATCGCGGCGGATGTGTGGCGCGGAATCCCCTTCATGATGCTGCTTCTGCTTGCGGGGCTGCTCGGCATTCCCCCCGAGCAGTATGAGGCCGCCTCGCTGGATGGCGCCAATGCCGTGCAGCAATTCCGCCATGTCACTTTGCCGAACATGCGGGCGCTGCTTGTCATCGCTTCGACGCTGGACATCATCAATACGGTCCGGCAGTTCGACATCATCAATGTCATGACTGCGGGCGGACCGGTGAACGCGACGGAGGTGCTGCCGGCGCTGATCTACAACACAGGTTTCCGCGCTAATGATCTCGGCAAGGCGGCGGCGATCGGCGTAATTCTGCTTCTGCTCGTGCTCGCCTTCTCCGCGGCTTATGTCGTGCTGCTCCGCCCGAACGAGGCCGACGCGTGAGGCGGGGTCGCTTGCTCAGCGGGATCGTGATCGCTGCCGCACTCGTGCCGATGCTGTTTCCCGTCTTATGGATGATCAGCACCTCGCTCAAGCCGCCGCCGGAAATCTTCCACGATCCGCCGAATTTCTTGCCACACCGCCCCACTTTCGCCGCTTACGGCGCGATTTTCGCGACGCGGCCGATGCTTCGTTACTTCGCCAACAGCCTGATAGCATCTTCGGGCGCCACGATCCTGTCGCTCTGTCTGGCTGCGCTCGCGGCCTATGGCTTTACACGTTTCCGGATGCGACTTGCGCTGCTGCTCATCATCGCGCTCCTCTTCATCAAGATGCTGCCGGAGACCCTGCTGATCGTACCGTATTTCCGGATGATGTCCGGGCTCGGCCTGATCGACACGCATCTCGGGCTAATCCTTGCCTATTCCTCATTCTCGCTGCCATTCGCGCTCTGGATGCTGATCGGCTTTTTCCGTGCGATCCCGGTCGAGATCGATGAGGCGGCAATCGTGGACGGCGCATCCCGGCTCCAGAGCTTGCTCCGGATCATCCTCCCGCTGGCGAGGCCAGGTCTCGTCGCGGTGGGGTTCTTCACCTTCATCTCGGCTTGGAACTCGTACTTATGGGCGCTCGTACTGACCACCGACCCATCGATGTTCGTGCTCCCGGTGGCCGTCGCCAACATGGTCGGTGAGTATCGCGTTGCCTGGAACGAGCTCATGGCCGCCAGCACCGTGGCGACGCTCCCGGCGGCCTTGCTCTTCGCGCTGCTGAATCGCCACTTGGTGGCGGCAATTACCGCCGGAGCCGTAAAGGGGTAGGCGCCCGCATGCGCGCGCTGCGACTGTGAGCAGCGGGTGATCTCAGCCCGGCCCGATAGGTCGTTCTGACAATCTCACGTCGCGGCTGGCGACAGTTCAGCCGCCTGACAACGCCCGCACGGCGGCTTCATGCTGGAAATTGATTATGGTCATCCATAAACCGAGACTATGAGAGGCGCTCAGATTACGCCGTCAGCCGCCATCTCATCGACCTCCCGGCGCGGATGCCCGAGCCAGTCAGCGAATACGCTTTCATTGTCCTGTCCGAGGCGTGGGCTCGGCTTCATCGCCACCCGCGCGGTGTCCTCGAAGCGCAGCGGACTATGCGGCAGCACCACGTGGCCGAGTTCCGGATGGTCGACCCATTGCAGGCTGCCGCGAGCGTGCATGTTCTCGTCCTCGATCACCTCGCCAAGCTCGCGCACCGGCGCGCACGGCACGCCGGCCGCCAGCAGATCGCGCGAGACCTCGTGCTTGGGCCGCTGCGACGTCCAGCCTTCCAGCAACGCGTCAACCTCCAGCATGTGCTCGACGCGCGCGCCGCGGGTGGTGAAACGCGGATCGTCGCGAAGATTGGCGCGGCCGATCACGTCGAGGATGGCACAGAAATGCTGATCGCCCGGCGCATTGATGACGACATAGCCATCGCTCGCACGATAAACGTTATAGGGCGAGATGCCGAGCCCGCCATGCCGATTCCCGGTGCGCGACGGCCCCTTGCCATGGCTCGAATGGTGCATACCAATGTTGGATGCGAGGGAGGCGTAAATCGCGTCCTGCATCGAGACCTCGACGACGCGCCCCCTCCCCGTGCGCTCCCGATCGAATAGCGCCGTCGCCACCGCGGCGTAGAGGTGCACGCCGGCGCTGAAATCGCAGACCGCAGGACCGGCCTTGACGGGCGGCTGATCAGGGAAGCCGGTGACAGCAATGACGCCGGACATCGCCTGCATCACGAGGTCCATCGCAGGAAAGTCGCGATACGGACCACTCTTGCCGTATCCCGAACTCGATGCGTAGACGAGGCGCGGATTGATCGCCTGCAATGCGGTGGCGCCGACGCCGAGCCGGTCCATGACGCCGGGCGCGAAATTCTCGACCAGCACATCCGCGCGCGCGACCATCTCGCGCAGCAGAGCACGGCCGCGCTCGTCCTTCAGGTTGAGCGTCACCGCGCGTTTGTTGGCGTTGAGCATCGCGAAGGGCAGCGCCGCGCCACCCATATCGCCGCGGCTTCGCAGGTGTTCGCCGCCATGGGGCTCGACCTTGATCACATCCGCGCCCGCCATCGCCATCAGGAACGTGGCATAGGGACCATTATAGACATGCGAGAGATCGATCACAGTCACCCCGGACAGCGGCGGCGCCTGCTGCCCGGATAGTGCCTCTGGCTGCTGCGTCATTGGTCCGTTCTCTCCCGATTTGCTTGGCGTCGATCGTACTCGACAGGCTTTTTAAAATCATCTAGATATTTTTGCGCAGCGGGCCGGTAGTGCCCGCGCGGAGGAGACCCAGCCGATGGATGGCATCGCATCCACGAACGTCGCGCCGGGCGCGCCGACCGCCTCGGGCGCGGAGGATTTTGCCGCGACCTATGCTGCATTCGCAGCCGGCTGCGCCGTCGAAAGCCTGCCGCCCATCGTGCTGGAAGCCGCGCGGCGAAACCTGCTCGATACGCTGGCCTGCGCCTGCGCCGGGAGAAATGCGCCGGGCGTGTGCGAGGTGCTCGACCTGGTGCATGGCTGGGGCGGCGCCCCGCAGGCAACGCTGTGGTGCGGCGGCGGACGCGTGCCCGCGCATCACGCGGCATGGGCGAACGGCGTCATGGCGCATGCGCGCGACTATGATGACACGCATGATGCGGCCGTTCTGCACGCCGGCGTTTCGGTCATTCCCGCCGCGCTTGCCGCCGCGGAACTGCGTGGGCGCTGCCGGGGCGCGGATTTCGTCGCGGGCATCGCGTCTGGTCTCGAGCTCGTCTGCAGGCTCGGCGTTGCGACACGGATCGGCATCATCGACAGCGGTTTCATCTATTCCTCACTGTTCGGTTATTTCGGCGCGGCCGCCGCGGCGTCGCGCGTGCTCGGGCTCGATGCCGGGCAGACCGTCAATGCCATCGGCATCGCCTACAGCCACGCGGCCGGCACGCACCAGGTGACGCGCGACGCGGCGGTGACGAAACGCATGCAGCCGGGCCTTGCCGCGAAGGCGGCGATCGTCTCGGTCGAGCTCGCGCGGCGCGGCATTCGCGGCGCGCAGAACACGTTCGAGGGCGTGGACGGTCTTTTTGCAACCTATCTGCGCGGAGCGCTCGATCCCGAGATTCTGCGGCGCGACCTCGGCCAGCGCTTCGAGTTCGTTGATCTCAGCTACAAGCCCTATCCCTGCTGTCGGTTCGACCATACCGCGATCGATGCGGCGCTGGCGGTGCGCGCCCAGCCGGGGTTTCGTGCCGATCGCGTGCGCAGCATCACGGTCGGCGTGAACAATCAGGCCCATGAGGCCGTCTGCACGCCGCCCACCATGCGCAGGGCGCCGCGCACAAGCGTGCAGGCACAGTTCAGCATTCCCTATACCGTTGCCTGTGCGCTCGTGGACGGGCCGGTCTTGCTCGGACACTTCACCGATGAGGGGTTGCGCA
The DNA here is from genome assembly GCA_965276665.1 of Acetobacteraceae bacterium. Taxonomy (GTDB): domain Bacteria; phylum Pseudomonadota; class Alphaproteobacteria; order Acetobacterales; family Acetobacteraceae; genus CAWGJC01. The sequence continues at coordinate 3,203,781 of OZ255620.1, read as the reverse complement.
ACCCCTCCGTCCTCGCGCTCGCGGCGCGCACGGAATGCCATGTCGATGCGGCGATCGAGCGCGAATGGGGGCGCAGCATCTCGCCCACCCACCTCGTGGTGGAAACCGAGGATGGACGATTCGAATCCCGCGTCGACTATCCGCGCGGGCACCCGCAATCACCGATGGCAACCGCAGATTTCGAGACCAAGCTTCGCGATTGCCTTGTCTTCAGCGGGCTCGACTGGCCGGCCGACGCTGCGGATCGCCTCGGCGCGCTCGTCGGCCGGATCGAGCATCTCGACGACATTGGCACCCTCATCGCGGCGCTGACGCCGGCAGCGGCCGCGTGATGCTGGAGGCCACCGGCATGCGGGCACCGATCGCGGCGGCGGATGCCGCGCAGCACGGCGCCCCGCTGCACGACGACGCGCCGCCGCTCATCACCTTCGATGCCGTGACCGCGCGTTTCGGCCCGCTGCACGCGATGGGCCCGACCACGCTCTCGGTGCGACGCGGCGAGTTTCTCGCCATTGTCGGCCCAAGCGGCTGCGGCAAGTCGACCTTGCTCAACATGATCGCCGGCACGCTGGTCCCGTCGTCGGGTCGCGTCTATTATGACGGCCGGCCGGTCGACGGCATCAACAGCGATGTCGGCTACATCACGCAGAAGAATTATTGCGTGCCGTGGCGTACGGTCGAGGGAAATGTCCGCCTGCCGCTCGAATTCCGCGGTGTGCCGCGCGGCGAGATGACGGAGCGCGTGCGGCGCGCGCTCGCGCAGGTCGGGCTCACCGGCTTCGAGAAGGCCTATCCGAAGCAGCTCTCCGGTGGGATGCTGCAGCGCGTGATGATCGCGCGCACGCTTGCCTATGGCCCGAACGTCTATCTCATGGACGAGCCGTTCGGCAGCCTCGACGCGCAGCTCCGCCTGAAGATGCATGGCAAGCTCCTGGATCTCTGGCAGGAGACGGGCGCAACCTTCGTCTTCGTCACGCACGACCTGCACGAGGCGATCACGCTTGCGGATCGGGTCGTCGTCATGTCGCGTCGCCCCGGCCGGCCGAAGCTCATCGTGGACATCGCCCTGCCGCGCCCGCGCGACGTGGTGGACATTCAGGCGGACCAGGCGTTCGGCGCGTATTTCAAGCAGCTCTGGTCGGCGTTGGACGTGGATTAGCGCACATGGCGGATGCAGGCGGGCTTGCACGGGATGACGGATCGTTGCGGGTGCGGTGGCGCCCGCTGGCTTGGCGCGGCCTGGACCCGCTGCTCCAGCTTCTCCTCCTGGCTGCCGTGCTGGTCGCATGGGAGGGAATCGCGGCGGTCTTCCACACGGAGTTCTGGACCAGCCGGCCGAGTGCGGTGGCGATGGCGTTGGTGCGCTGGGCACAATCCGGCCAGCTCGTCTCCGATCTTCGCCTGACACTCACCGAGGCGGGACTCGGCTTCCTGATCGGCAGCGTCGCCGGCGCGCTCGTCGGCTTCGTGCTCGGATGGGTGCGGCGCCTCGGATCCTTGTTCGAGCCCTTCGTGCTCTCGCTCTACACACTGCCGAAGATTGCGCTGGCGCCGCTCTTCGTGCTCTGGTTCGGCATCGGCGTCGCCAACAAGGTGATGTTCGCGGCGATGCTCGTCTTCTTCATGGTGTTCTTCACCACTTTCCAGGGCGTTCGCCAGATCGACCGCGATCTCGTCGCGAATGCGCGGCTGCTCGGCGCCAGCCGATGGGCGGTCTGGACGAAGATCGCGATTCCCTGCGCCGCCGTCTGGGTCTTCACCGGGATCCGCATCGGGTTGCCCTATGCCCTGATCGGCGCGATCGTCGGCGAGTTCGTGGCCGCCGAGGCCGGCGTCGGATTCCGCATCAAGGAGGCGACTTCCTTCTTCAACACGGCAGAGGTTTTCGCCGGCCTCGTCGTGCTGATGGCGATCAGCCTCGTTCTTCTCGGCCTGCTCAAGCTCATCGAGCTGCGCGTCATGCGCTGGCAGAATGCCAGCGGCACCATCAACGTGGACATGGAGGCAAGCACATGATGTTGTCCCGCCGCGCCGCCCTCGGGGCAACCATGCTTCTCGCGATGGGGACCGCTCGCCGGGCCGCGTGGGCCGATGCGGCGCTGGTGCCGGTGACGATCGCTGTGAGCTCCACCTCGCTCGCCTATGGCGGCCTGCAGATCGCCGAGAAGGCCGGGCTGTTCGAGAAGAACGGGATCGGGCCGAAGATCATCGTGATGGACAGCGGCAACGCCGCGATGACGGCGGTGCTTGGCGGCTCGGCCGACTTCTCCTCCGCCGGTCCGGGCGAGGTGCTGGCGGCCCGCGTGCGCGGGCAGAAGATGGTCATCGTCGCGAACGTCTATCGCGGCCTCTCCGGCTCGCTGGTGCTCGCCAAATCGGCTGCCGACAAGCTCGGGGGCGCCGATGCGGCGATCGAGCAGAAACTCAAGGCGCTCAATGGGCTGACCATCGCGACACCGAGCGCCACCTCCGCGTACACGCACCCCTACAAGAGCGCCGCGGAAGCGCTGAGGGCGCAGCCGCATTTCGTCTACATGGCGCAGCCCGCGATGGTCACCGCGCTCCAGGCCGGCGCGATCCAGGGCCTCATCGCCGGCGCGCCGTTCTCGACAGCCGCCGTGGCGAGCGGCGCCGGCGTGCTGTGGATCAGCGGGCCGAAGGGCGAGCTGCCCGCCGCGGACCAGCCTGCGAGCTCTGCCTGCCTGCAGACCAGCGAAGCCTATGCGGCGAAGCATCCCGACATCGTGGCGAAGCTGCAGGCGACCTTCGCCTCGCTGGCCGGTTTCATGCGCCAGGATCCCGACAAGGCACAGCATTTCCTCGCAGACGCCTATCCGCAACTCGACGCCGCGACGATCAAGACCGTGTTCAAGGATGACGGGCCGAACTGGACGCGTCCGATCATGACGGAGGACGACATCCGCCGGGAGATCGCAATCCAGGCGAGCTCGGGCTCGCTGCAGGGCGTCGAGGCGATCCAACCCGGCTCCATCCTGCTCATGCCGCAATGAAAGTCGCGGCTTCCATGCCGACTCCCAGTTCCGGTTTCGACTTCCGCGCCATCCTGCGTCCGGGTGACACCGTCGCCTGGCCGCAGGGCACCGGCGAACCGCTCGGCCTGACACGCCGGCTCGTGGAGCAGCGCCGCGAGCTGCCGCCGATCCGCCTCTTCTTCGGCCTGTCGAGCAGCCGGACCTTGTCGCCCGAGCTTGCAAAACAGTTCGCGATGACCGGCCTCAACGGCGCCGGCAGCAACCGTCGCGTGGTGGCGGGCGGCGGCGTCGAGATCCTGCCGGTCCATGTCTCGACCGTGCCGGCCCTGCTGCGCTCGCGCGCGCTGCCCGTCGACGTCGCGCTGATCCGCGTGCGCCCGCATGTGGAGACTGGCCGGATGACGCTCGGCGTCATCGCCGACTACACGGCGGCGCTCGTGCAATCGGCGCGCATCGTGGTGGCCGAGCTCGACGAGCGGCTGCCGATCACGTCGGAAGATGCGCTCATCGACACCGATTCGATCGATCATCTCGTCGCGGCCGACGGTGATGAGATCCTGATGCCTGATCCCGAACCCTCCGCGACGGAAGCGGCGGTCGCGCAGCATGTGGCAGCCCTGATCCCCGACGGCGCGACATTGCAGCTCGGCATCGGCACGCTGCCGGTCGCCGTCGCGCGGGCGCTGTTCAACCACCGTGACCTCGGCATCCACACCGGCGTGGTGTCCGACGTGTTCGTCGACATGGTCGAGCGTGGTGTCGTGACGAATGCGCGGAAGAGGCTCGATCCCGGCGTGTCGGTCAGCGGCGGCCTGTTCGGCACCCGCCGCCTGTTCGACCATGCGGATCGCAATGCCGCCATTGCGATGCGTTCGGTCGAATACACCCACAACCCCGCCGTGATGGCCCGCCTGCATGCGCTGCATGCGGTCAACTCGGCGATCGAGGTCGACCTGACGGGCCAGGTGAATGCCGAGGAGGCGGCCGGGCGCTATCTCGGCGCCGTCGGCGGCCAGGTCGATTTTGTACGTGGCGCGCAGCTTTCGCCCGGTGGTCGCGCCATCATCGCGCTGCCCTCGACGACGTCGGACGGGCGTGTCTCACGCATCGTGCGCTCGCTGGAAGGACGACCGGTGACGACGGCACGCTCGGATGTCGACGTCTTCATCACCGAGCACGGCGTCGCCGATCTGCGTGGCTGCACCCTTGGCGAGCGCGCGCGACGGCTGGCCGCGATCGCGCATCCGGATTTCCGCGACGTGCTGAATGCTCGCGCTGCCCCAGTCGCTCCATCGCAGAGGCAGCCGGCCTAGGAAAGACGTGCACGACATGGCCGAAGACCCCCTGGCGACATTCCAATCAGGCAGCGAACCCTCGGAGAGCGGGCTCGTCGTCGAGCGCGACGCCGCATCCGGCATCGTTCAACTCCGCCTGGACCGGCCACCGCGGCTGAATGCGCTAGGCGTCGCGATGACGGAGGCGCTCCGGTGCGCCGTGGACGATGCTCGCGATGCGACCGTGCTGGTGATCCGCGGCAGCGGACGCAGCTTCTCCGCGGGTGCCGATCTGAAGGAGCGCCAGGCCATGGACGAGGCGGCGCGGCGTGCGCACAATCGCGCCATCAACACTATGGTCGATGCCGTGGCCGCGGCGCCGATGCCGGTGATCGCCGCGCTGAACGGGCTTGCGTTCGGCGGCGGCTGCGAGCTGGCGCTTGCCTGCGATCTCCGCATCGCCGCGGAGAGCGCGACGATCGGGCTCACCGAGGCACGGATTGGCGTCATTCCCGGGGCCGGCGGCACCCAGCGACTGCCGCGGTTGATCGGCATCTCTCGCGCCCTCGAGATGATGCTGACCGGTGAGCCGATCAGCGCGCGCCGCGCATGGGAAATCGGCCTGGTGAACGACGTGGTGGCGGACGATGCGTTCGATGCCGCAATCGCCCAGCGCGCGGCGCTGCTTGCGTCACGCGCACCGCGCACCGCGGCGTTGCTGAAACGCACCGTGCTGCGCGGCATCGAGCGGCCGCTCGCGGAAGGGCTCGCGGTCGAGCGGGATGCGCTCGCCACGGTGTTCGGTTCGTCGGACTATGCGGAAGGACTCGCGGCCTTTGCGGAGAAGCGGCCACCACGTTTCGCGCGCCGGTGGGAACCATCCTGATGGACGCACTGGTTTTCAGCCCCAAAAGCAAGGCGGAGCAGGTCGCGCAGCGATTGCTCGACACCATCGTCGAGGCCGGTCTGCAGCCCGGCACCAGCATCGGCACCGAATCCGATCTGCTCGCACGGTTCAGCGTAAGCCGGCCCACCTTGCGCGAGAGCCTGCGCATTCTCGAATCCCAAGGTGTGCTCGAGCTTCGCCAGGGACCAGGCGGCGGCATCCTTGTGCGACGGCCGAGCATCGGGATTCTCGCGCACGGATTATCCGTGTTCCTGCGCCTGCACGACGTGCCGTTCATCTCCATCCTGCAGGCACGCGAAGTAGTCGAGCCGAGCCTTGCGCGCGAGGCGGCGCTGAACGGCACGGGGGAGGATTTCGAGGAGATGGCCGCCTCGATCACCCGCATGGCCGCGATCGCGGACGATCAGGACGCATTCATCGAGGAGAACCGCGTCTTCCACAGCATCGTCGCGCGCGCCAGCGGCAACACGGTGCTGGAGACGTTCTGGGCCACCATCAGCATCATCGCGAGCGGCGAGCACCACGGCGTGCGCTACTCGTTCGGCAACCAGCAGCACGTCGTGGAGGCGCATCAGGGAATCCTCGATGCCTGCCGCGCGCGCGACGGCCAAGCGGCCGCGGAGCGGATGGAACGCCATGTCACCGCGCTCGAGCATCTCGTGCGCAAACGCTACCGGCATCTTCTGAACGAGCCGATGAGCGTCGTCGCCCGGCCGGGGCGGCGGGCACGATGAACCGGCACAGCGAAGGATCGCATCGATGAAGTTCGAGCTCACGCCCGAACAACGCGCCATGGTCGGAACCGTCCGCGGCATCACGCAGGACGAATTAAAAGGCCGTGCGCTGCAATACATGGACGGCACCTTCCCTTGGGAAAACATCCGGGCGCTCGCGAAGCTCGGCATCCTCGGGATGGCGGTGCCGGAGGAATATGGCGGCCTCGGCCTCAACGTGCTCGACACCGCGCTGGTGCTCGAGGAAATCGCGAAGGGCTGCTACATCACGGCGATGGCGGTGATGGGCGAGGTCGGCGTGCAGACGAAGATCATCGCCGAGTTCGCCCCAGAGGCAGTGAAGCGGCGCATCCTGCCGGGCGTCTGTTCCGGCGACATGATCCTCGCCGTGTGCATGACGGAACCGCATGCCGGCACGGACGTCGCCAACTATCGCACCAACACCACGGTGCAAGGCAACCGCCTCGTGCTCAACGGCACGAAGACGCTGATCAGCCGGGTGGACGAGGCCGGCACCTTCGTCGTGTTCACGCGCATCAACAAGCAGCCCGGCCGCGAGGGCATCGGCTGCGTGCTGATCGAGCGCGGGACACCGGGTTTCAGCGTCACTGCGCGCTACCACACGATGGGCGGCGAGAACTTGGCGGAAATCCAGTTCGAGAACTGCGAGCTTCCGCTCGAGAACCTCATCGTGCGCGACGACGGGTTCCGCCGCCTGCTCAACGCTTTCAACACCCAGCGCTGTCTCAATCCGAGCATCTCGCTCGGGCTCGCCGAAGGCGCGTTCGAGGAGGCGGTGCGCTACTGCCGGGACCGCAGCGCGTTCGGCCGCGCGATCGGCAACTTCCAGGGCATGCGCTGGAAACTCGCCGAGATGTACCGCGACATCGAGGTCGGCCGCTCGATGCTCTACCGGGCCTGCGCGACGGCCAAGCCGTTTCCCGACCCGTACCAGGCGGCGCTCGCCAAGATGTATTGCAACGAGATGTCGTTGCGCGTCACCAGCGAGGCGATCCAGGTGCATGGCGGATATGGCTTCACAGACGAGTTCCCGGTCTCGCGCTTCTATCGCGGCGCGCGCTACGGCACGCTCGGCGGCGGCACGACGGAGACGCTGAAGGAACTCGTCGGCAAGCGGATCATGACCAATTTCCCCGAGGATGGCTTCCTCGGCTTCGGCGCGTTCTGAACGGTGCGCTCGCTTCTCTTCGTGCCGGGCGACAGCGAACGCAAGATCGCGAAGGCTCTCGCCTCGGCCGCCGATGCGCTGATTCTCGATCTCGAGGATGCGGTGGCCGTGGAACGCAAGGAAGCGGCGCGCGCGCTCTGCCTGGAGGTGCTGTCGCAAGGCCCGCAGAAGCCGTGCTTCGTGCGCATCAATGGTCTCGACCGGCCGGAAGCGGTGCCCGATCTCGCCGCCATCGTGCGTGGCCGTCCGTTCGGGATCATGTTGCCGAAGAGCAGCGGCATGCGGGATCTCCTGCGTCTCGGCGACTTCCTCACCGCGCTCGAGATCCGCGAGGGGATCGAACCGGGCCGGACGCAGATCCTCCCCGTCGCGACAGAGACCGCCGCCTCGGTGCTCGGCCTCGCCGAATGTCGCCAGCCGGTGCCGCGCCTGTTCGGCATGCTGTGGGGCGGCGAGGACCTCGCGGCCGATATCGGTGCGCTCTCCAATCGGGATGAAACCGGCGCCTATGCAGGTCCCTACCGCCTGGCGCGGGATTTCTGCCTGCTTGCCGCGACCGCCGCGAGTTGCGCGCCGATCGACGCCGTGTTCACCGATTTCCGTGACCTCGCCGGCCTGCAAGAAGAGGCGAGGGCAGCCGCACGCGACGGCTTCACGGCCAAGGCGGCGATCCATCCGGACCAGGTCGAGCCGATCAACGCGGCGTTCACGCCGACGCCGGCGCAGGTCTCGCAGGCGCGCCGCATCGTCGCCGCGTTCGAGGTCGTGCCCGGCAGCGGGGTTGCCGCATTGGATGGCCGCATGCTCGACCGACCACACCATCGGGGCGCCATGCGCCTGCTCGCTCGCGCCGAGCCCGAGGCCGACATTCTCGGAAGAAGCCGCAAAGGCTGAAGAGGGAGGATCATGGTGACGACCATCGGAATCGACCGCCGCGGCATGCACACCGTCGCGCTCGCCCTGCTCGCGCTCTCGGTGGCCGGCCCGGCGCGGGCCGCGGAGGTAAAGGACATCACCGTCGCGGTGAGCTCCACGAGCTTCGTGCTCGGGGGTGTCCGGATCGGAGAGAACGCCGGAATCTTCGAGAAGAACGGCATCCATCTGCACGTCGTGGTCATGGACAGCGGCAACGCCGCCATGTCCGCGCTGATCGGCGGATCCGCGCAGTTCACCGTCGCGGGCCCGTCCGAAGTGCTCGCCGCCAAGGCGCGCGGTGTCGATGTGGTGATCGTCGCCAACCTCTATCGCGGCCTGGCAGGCCCGCTGGTGCTTGCGAAAGCCGTCGCTGACAAGCTCCCGGTCAAGCCGGATGCGCCGGTCAGCGATCGGCTGAAGGCGCTCAACGGACTGACCATCGCAGTGCCGAGCGCGACCTCCGCCCTGCTGGCGCCGTTCCGCACCTCGGCGGAGCAGGTCGGCGCGAAGGTGAAGTTCACCTACATGGCGCAGCCCGCCATGGTTGCGGCGCTCGAGAGCGGCGCGATCCAGGGCATGATCGCGAGTTTCCCCTATGCTGGGACCGCGATTCTGGGTGGCAAGGGCGTGCAATGGATCGACGGGCCGGGCGCGGAACTCCCGGCGGCCGCCCTGCCCGCCTCCTCCTCGACGGTGCAGACGACGGCGGCCTATGCGCGGGCCAATGCCGATACCGTCCGGCGTTTCCAGCAATCGATCATCGACATCGCCACCTTCATCCCCGCCCATCCTGACGCGGCGAAGCAGGATCTGGCCAAGGGCTATCCGCAACTCTCACCGGCCGAGATCGACCTTGCCTTCAAGGGCCAGAAGGAGAACTGGACGAAGCCTTTCCTGACCGCCGCGGACATGCAGCACGAGCTCGAGTTGCTGCGCGCTTCCGCGCCGATCCCCGGGCTGGACACGGTCGATCCCGCCAAGCTGCTCATTCCCGGACCGCACTGACCGCTACCGCCTGGCGGCCTCATTTGACGGGATCCCTGGCACGCCATAAGTTGATATCCCATCTATTGAGTCCGCGATGGAGACGAGCAGGCAGGTTCGCATCGGCTTCGGGTCGCTGATCGCGCGCGTGGCGCGGACTTGGCGGCGTGCGGTCGACCGCGAGCTGCAGCCGTTCGGTCTCACGGAGGCGACTTGGCTGCCGCTCATCTATCTCGCACGCGCCCCGGGGCCGATGCGGCAGAAAGAACTGGCGGCCGCGCTCAACCTAGACGGCTCCTCCGTGGTCCGCTTGCTGGACGCGCTACAGGCGGCGGAGCTCATCGAGCGACGGGAGGAGAGCGCAGACCGGCGCGCCAAGATCATCACCCTGACCGGACGGGGTCTTTCCACCATCAAGCAGGTCGAGGCCGCAGCGGACAAGGTGCGGCGGGAATCGCTTTCCGGCCTCTCGGACGAGGAGCTCGGGACGGCCAGCCGCATCCTGACGCGTGTCTTTGAAACCCTCTCGCGACGGCTCGAGGAGTGAGCATGTCCAGCGCAGCCACGCCCGCTGGCATACCCGGGCCGGCCACGACTCAACCGTCGAAGCCGGCATCGGCGGCCGGCGCGAGTGCCACCGCCAATCGTGGCCTCATCACGGTTTGCGTCATCATGGCGACGCTCATGCAGTCGCTCGACAGCACGATCGCAAATGTCGCGCTGCCCTATATGCAGGGTGCGATGTCGGCGAGCCAGGACGAGATCAACTGGGTGCTGACGAGCTACATCGTGGCCGCGGCGATCATGACCGCGCCGACCGGTTTCCTCTCCGCGCGCTTCGGGCGCACGCGGCTGTTCGTCGTCGCCGTCATCGGCTTCACCTGCGCGTCGGTCTTCTGCGGCCTCGCGCAATCCCTCGCGCAGATCGTGCTGTTCCGCATCCTGCAGGGCGTGTTCGGCGCCTCGCTCGTGCCGCTCTCGCAGGCGGTGATGTACGACATCTACCCGCCGGCGCAGCGCGGCCGCGCCATGAGCCTATGGACGATGGGCGTGATGATGGGGCCGATCTGCGGCCCGATCCTCGGCGGCTGGCTGACCGAGAACTACAGTTGGCGGTGGGTCTTCTACATTAACGTGCCATTCGGGCTGGTGACCGCCCTCGGCCTCGTCGTGCTGCTGCGGGAGACGCCGCATAGCGACACTGTGCGGCTCGACTGGCTCGGGTTCGGCGCCCTCAGCCTCGGGATCGGCGCATTCCAGGTGATGCTCGATCGCGGCGAGACGCTGGACTGGTTCTCCTCGCCCGAGATCATCGTCGAGGCGGTGCTGGCGGGCGTCGGCATCTACCTGTTCATCGTGCAGTGCCTGTTCGCGCCGAAGCCGTTCCTGTCGCCGGCCCTGTTCGCGGACCGGAACTTCGTCGTCGGAATCGTGCTCTATTCCATCATCGGACTGACGATGTATGCGACGCTCGCGCTGCTCGCCCCTTATCTGCAGAACCTGATGAACTATCCGGTCGTCACGGCGGGGTTCGCGCTGGCGCCGCGCGGCGCGGGCCTGATGCTGACGGCGCTGATCACCGGGCGCGTGATCGGGCGGGTCAGCCCGCGCTTCCTTGTGGCGCTCGGTTTCGTGATTGGCGCCTATGTGCTCTACGGCATGACGAGCTGGACGCCGGACGTGTCGGAATGGACCGTCGTTAGCGCAGGTTTCCTGCAGGGCGTCAGCATCGGATTCCTGACCATCCCGATCAACATCATCGCCTTCGCGACGTTGCCGGCGACGCTGCGCACGGAGGGCACCGGCGTTTACAGCCTGATGCGCAACCTCGGCAGCGCGATCGGCATCTCGGTGACGGGCTCGCTGCTACAGATGAACACGCAGGTAAACCACGCGGCGATCGCGGCGCGGGTCTCGCCCTTCAACCGCGCCCTCGACACCGGGGCGGTCCTGCAGTTCTGGGACCCCAGCTCGATCCACGGCGCCACGATGCTCAATGCCGAGGTCACCCGGCAGGCAATGATCATCGCCTATGGCGACAATTTCAAGCTGATGCTGGTGCTCTGCATCCTCGTGCTGCCCCTCCTGCTCCTGACACGACCCGTGAAGATCTAAATGATGGGTCACGCATGATATTCGACAAGGCGAGATGGACAGCGTGAGTTTCATCGTCTCTCTCCCTCTGAGCCCTGTCGTGCCGGACCGCTTGTCTCAGGCCGCGACCATCTGCTTCGTGTCGTTCGGTCGTGACGCACCGTTCCAGGTGGCGGCGAGCAGCGCCTGTACCGCATGGCTGGCCGCGTCGGGCTGCGCGAGCGGAATCGCCGCCGCGACGTAGTGGTCGGGACGCAGGAGCAGTGCGCAGCCGGGATACGCCGTCAGCGCCGTGCCGAGCCCATCGTCCGTTTCGCCCGCGACTTGCACGTCGGTGATCGCGTTCACGGCGGCGCCGCGAGGCAGGAGCGCGACCCGCGCCGCACCCAGCGCGTCCCAGACCGGTTGACGCAGCTTGCCAAAATCCTCTTGCGGCTGCGCGGTGCGCAGCAGCAGGACGAAGCGGTTGCCCAGCACCTCGTCCAGCAGCACGTCCCGTCCGTCCGCCGTGCGCACGCGCGGCTGCGGCAGGAGGCGGCCGACCAGCGTCCTGCGACCCTTGCCGTCCGGGATCAGGAAGCCCGTGTTGAAGCGCGGCGGCGGCTTGTATTTCATCTGCGCCACGTAGTCGCGCGACGGCGGCCAGAGATTAAGCGCGAGGAAGGCGGATTGGGTGAGGAATCCCCGCAGCCACGTGGGGGGCGACATGACCCGGCCCATGCGCAGCGCTAGGTCGATCATCTGCCAGATATGGTCCTTGCGCTCCTGCTCGTAGCTCTGGAGCAGGGCGGCCCCGGCTGTCCCGCCGAGCACGGCGGCCAGTTTCCAGGCCAGGTTGTGCGCGTCGCGGATGCCGCTGTTCATGCCCTGGCCGGCGAAGGGCGGTGTGAGGTGGGCCGCGTCCCCTGCCAGGAGCACCCGGCCGAACGACCATCGGGGCGCAACGCGTGCATGGAACCGGTAGACCACCTTGCGCCGCAGAGTGGCGTTCGGGTGGGCGCCGTGCGTCCGCAGGAAGCGCTCGACCATGGCTGGGTCGAGCATCTGCTCGTCCGTCTCGCCGGGCAGCAGCTTGAACTCGTAGCGGCGCGTCCGTTCCGGGCCGGGCAGCGTGATGCAGGGACGGCGCTTGTCGCAGAATACTTGCGTGTGCTTGGTCGCGTTCTCGTTGTTCTCGAGATCCAGGATCAGCCAGCGTTCGTCGAAGGTGGCGCCCTCGAGCATTATGCCCTGCTGCTCGCGCACCCGGCTCGCCGCGCCGTCGGCGCCGACGAGGTAGTCGCAGGTGACCTGCCGCGTTTCGTCCGCCGGGCCGACCAGGTGGAGTGTGACCCGGTTTGCGTCCTGCTCGTAGCGGTCGAGCCGCCAGCCGTAAAGGGAGTCCACGTGGCCGAAGCGGCCGAGCGCCTCCTTGAGCTGGCGTTCGAGGATCGGCTGGCGGAAGGCGTTGCGCCGTGGATAGCCGTAGGGCTGGCCCGTGGGCTCGACCTTGGCGAACACGATACCGCTCGGCGACTGATAGTGCGAGCCGTACCCCGGCACGACGAACTTCAGCACCTCGTCCACGACGCCCGCGGCTTGCATGGTGCGCAGCGATTCGTCGTCGATCGATACGGCGCGCGGCTCCTGCACCGTTGTCGGATTGCGCTCGACCACCAGGCTGCGCACGCCGAGCGCGCCCAGCAGGTTGAGGAGCGTCAGCCCGATCGGCCCGCTGCCGACGGTGATGACGGGGTAATGGTCCATCCGCGCCCGGCTCAGGCCGCTCGCTCGTCCGCGACCGGGTTTCGCAGCAGGCCGACCTTGTCGATCTCGACCTCGACCACGTCGCCCGGCTTGAGCCAGAGGGGTGGGGTCCGCTTGGCGCCGACGCCGCCGGGCGTGCCGGTGGCGATCACGTCGCCGGGCTCGAGGCGGGTGAAGCTCGAGCAGTATTCGATCTGGCGGGAGATGTCGAAGATCATCTGCTCGATCAGGGCGTCCTGCACGACATGGCCATTGAGCCGGGTCTGCAGGCGCAGCTTGTCGAGGTCGCCGAGCTCGTCGGGGGTGACCATCCAGGGGCCGAACGGGCCGGTGTCGGGGAAGTTCTTGCCTGGCGTGAACTGGTGCGTGTGGCGCTGGAAGTCGCGGACGCTGCCGTCGTTGTAGCAGGCGTAACCCGCCACGTGGCCGAATGCGTCTGTCCTTGCGATGTAGCGGCCGGGCTTGCCGATGATCACGGCGAGCTCACCTTCGAAGTCGAGGTCGATGGAGACGCGCGGCCGGACGATGGGCGCAAGGTGGCCGATCTGGCTGTTAGCGTAACGCGCGAAGATGGTCGGGTTCTCGACCTCGGCGCGGCCGGTCTCCTTGCGGTGCGTCTCGTAGTTCAGGCCGACGCAGAGGATCTTGTCCGGATTGGGGATCACCGGCAGCCATTCAATGGCCGAGAGCGCATGAAGCGTGGCCCCTTGCGTGTGCGCGCCGAGATCCCGCAACGCGTCTGCGGCAATGGCCGATTTGAGGTCGGGCAGCAGATCGCGCAGCTTGGCGCCGACGTCGATCGCCGCATCGCCCTCGATGATCCCCCAGCTCTGCGACCCGGCAGCGCGGAAGCTTGCCAATTTCACGGTTGGACCTTTCGGCTCGCGGCGGACGTCAGGAGGCGGAGAGCTCGTGCTCGTCGGCGGCCCCGTCTTTCCTCACCTCGTCTTCCCTCACGCGCATGATGGCCCGCCCCCAGCGATTGAGCGTGCGCGACTCGTGCTTCCACTCCTTCATCGGGCGGTCGTACATCACTTCGAGTTCGGCCGAGATCTCGATCCAGTTGCCGTCGGGATCCTCGACGAAGATGAACAGGTTGTTGCCGGGCCCGTGGCGGCCGGGGCCCCACATGATCGGCACCTGGAGTTCGCCCATGCGGTCGCACCACTCCTTGATGACCGACCAATCACCGGCCTCGTAACTGTGATGGTCCATGCCGCTCCGATCCTGGCGGAAGCAGGCCAGCGTGTGATGTTCGTGGTTGGAGCGGGTGAACACCGTGTTGACGGTACCATCTGAGGCGACCACCCGGTCCGAGGGAAGGAATCCCAACTTGCCACAGTAGAAACTCTCGATCGCGAGCGGGTCCTTGGTGGCCAGCGTGAGATGCTGCAGCGGGCCGCGCAGACCGCGGCGGGGTCGCTCCTGCACGCCGAGGCCGAGGACCACCAGGTTGCGGTCAGGGTCGCGCACGGCGAACGCGCCGGTGCCGAACAGCGGGCTGGGCGAGGGCAGGATGTCGAGGCGTTCGCGTTCGGCGCGCTCGCGCAGCGCGGCCAGGGCTTCGGCGTCGCGGCAGGCAAAGGCGCCGTAGCCCAGCATCTTGTTCTCGCCCCCGGTGAACAGGACCCGTCGCATGGGCCCCTCGCAGATCCAGTCCTCGGCGCCGAGCTGGCGCGCGGTCATGTCCATCGCATCGGCGTAGAACCGGGCAAGGCGGGCCGGGTCCCGGCTCTGGAGCTGGATGTGATGCAGGTACGTGCCCGCACTCACGGCTGTGGACATCACCAGCTCTCCTTTATTGCGTCGGTGCCGTCCTACGCCGCGAGCGGAGACACCGCAAGAGAGTTCCCATTTGATGGGAATTTGTTTAGACAGACGTGCTTGCTCTCGCCTTTCATGATGATCTGGTGCGAGCGCCGAGCCGGGAGGGATCGGACGGCCGTAGCGTTACCCGACCGGACCGACGGCGTAGATCCCGGCGGTCGAGGCGCGGATGGCACGGCCGGCTTCGGAACGGCGTCAGGCCTTAACGCCCCAGAAGAACTCGGCTCCTTTCCACGAAAATGTCTGAGCTCTGATCACCAATCCTTCGAAGGCGCGGGTCAGTTCCCCCGGGCTGTAGTAGGGGAAGTCTTCGATGGACCAGCCAATGCGCGAGAACAGCTTGTCCATCCAGTATTCGATGTGCAGGTCTAGCTCGGACTTCATCACCATCTGTGGGCTGAAGGTGATCTCCGCCAGCATGATGGTCCGCCCAGTCTTCATGACCCGCAGCAGCTCACGCCCCGTTTCCGCCCAGTCCTCCGCGTGTTGCACGCCCTGCAGCACCGCGACGAGGTCGTAGGCTTCGTCTGCCATCTCGCGGGTGTAGTCGTAGCGCCAGGTCGCCAGTTGGCCGTGCGCCCCGCGGCGTCCGGCGATGTAGGCGTCCCGCGCCTCGTCGGTGAAATCCACCACGTCGATGTGCCCGCTGGAACCGATGCGGGCGCGGATGTCGTCGGTGAAACCGCAGGATTCGATGCTCTCGCCCAGCAACAGCACTCGGTCTCCGGGGCGCAGCGCCATGCGGTCGTACATCATTTCGCGCACCACCGCCGCCTTCTTGCGCCACATGTATGGCAGGCCGCCGAGCATCACGGCACGGCACCAGCGCGCCTGTTCGGTTTCGTCGCCGATGATGGAGCCAAACCGCGCGACGTCATGTGGTTGCATCCAATCCCAGGGATTTTCGCTCGTCAGCGGGTCCATGTGCCATTCTCTCGTGGTTCATCCGGCATCGGCCGGGTTTCAGGAGGTCTTCCGCCGCCGGGATGAGAGGGCGACCGCGGCCGCGTCGGACCCGGTACGCAACCGGGCGCCGATCGCCAGGATATGGGCTCGGATGACAGCGTGCGCGGCATCAGCATCGCCGGCTGCGATCTGGGTCAGGAGGGCCTCATGCTCCGCATGCGCTTCCTCGAGCCTGGCCGCGAAGATCGGACGCCTGGCGAGCGCTATGAAGAAGTCGCTTCTGTCTCCAAGACCCTCGACGATTTCGGCCACTGCCGGCGAGCGGGCGGTTTGGCGCATGCGCAGATGCAACGCCCGGTTCAGGAGCCGATACGCGCGGCCGCGCTCCTGGTCCGACATCACGCCAGTCCGCAAGCGCCCGATCCTGGCCGAGATGGCGCGCATCTCCGTGACGTCGTCTTCATCGGCCCGCGACGCGGCGAGTTCCGCCACAAGAGCTTCGCCCTCCGCGAACAGTTTGAAGAAGTCCTCGATCTGTGTTGGTTCATAGCGCCGCAGCCTGCACCCGACCTGCGGCACGATGGTAACAAAACCCTCGATCGCCAGCCGTTTGAGGCTGTCCATGACGGGCTGTCGACTTACGTCGAGATCCGCGGAGATCCGCTCGATGGGAATCCATGGCTGGGCGTCGAGGATGCCGTCGAGGATAGACTGCTTGATGTGGTCATAAACGACATCGGTCCGCCTCGGCCTAGTGTGCTCCATGGTTCAGCTCCAGTGGGTGTTCATCCCTGCCAGAAGCCCGGGGAGCGAGGCAATCACGCCGTCCAGGCTTGCGAGACCGGGCGGCTCATCCTCATGTCGACGGAATAGCGGCCCGCGCCAAACAGATGCACGAGCAGCAGGCCGCCGACAATGCCAAGGTTCTTGTTGAAGTGGATCAGGTTCGCGGCTGCCGCGGCGCCGGTCATCGTCCAGAAATGATGACCGATCAACGCGGTCAGTAAGGTGTAGGCCGCGAGCGACAGTGCGACCGGCCGGGTGAAAGCTCCTGACGCGAGAGCCAGGCCGAGGATGATCTCGATTGCGACCGCCATCGCGGCGGCGGCCGCCGGCACCGGTAGGCCGAGCCCATCGAAGTAGCGCATGGCACCGGCGAAGCCGGTGAGCTTGCCGTATCCGGCAACCAGGAACAGCACGGCGAGCAGGCAACGGCTGGCCAGGATTACGAGATCGCGATGGCTGCCGGCACGGGATAGGGGCATCGATCTCTCCAAGGAAAGCGGTTGGCCGAGGCCAGCGATATGGCCTTGACATTAGTAGTCTAGAATTTTAGTTGGGAAATGTCGAGGAGGCGCTGACGTGACATCGGCTTCCCTGCCCAAGGCGTCCTAAGCCCGTGACGGTCCCTGTGCTAATCGCTGGCGGAGGTCCCGTCGGCATGACTCTCGCCCTCGAACTGGCGCGACGCGGGATCGCCTGCACGCTGGTCGAGCGCAACGCGACGACCACGCGCCATCCGAAGATGGACATCACCAACGCCCGCAGCATGGAGCTGTTCAGGAGGCTCGGCCTGGTCCCGGCCCTGCGGGCCGCAGCGGTGCCGGAGACGCACAACTTCGACGTGTCCTGGGTCACCACCATGACCGGGCGGCAAGTGCACCGCTTCCCGTACCCGAGCGTCGCGGAGGCGCGGCTCGCGATCCGCAACCGCAATGACGGGACCCAGCCCGTCGAGCCGCCCATGCGGGTGTCACAGGTCGAGATCGAGCCTGTCCTGAGGCAAGCCATCGAGGATGCGCCGCAGGTCGACGTGCGCTTCGGCTTCGCGTTCGAGTCGCTGACGCAGTCCGGCGACGGGGTCACGGCCGTGCTGCGCGACACCGATACCGGGGTGGCCAAGATGATCCGCTGCCGCTACCTCGTCGGCTGCGACGGTGGCGGCAGCATCGTGCGGCAATGCCTCGGCGTCCCGCTCAATGGCGACGTGCGCATCATGCAGCGCTTCATGACGCATTTTCGCTCGGACGACCGCGCCCTGCTGCAGCGCTGGGGCACGGCCTGGCACTACCAGTCGCCGCTTGGGACTCTGATCGCCCAAAACGACCGTGATCTCTGGACGCTGCACAGCCGAGCGCCGGACGACTCCGAGTTGGACGACGTCGACCCGGCAACCCTGCTCCGCCTCTTCATCGGCACCGACATCGTGCACCAGGTTGAGGTGGCGAATCGCTGGTCGCCACACCTGCTCGTCGCCGACGCCTATCGAAGCGGGCGTGTCTTCCTGGCGGGCGATGCCGTCCATCAATACATCCCGACGGGCGGATACGGCATGAACACCGGCATCGGCGACGCCTGCGATCTCGGCTGGAAACTAGCGGCCGTCCTGCACGGCTTTGCCGGGCCAGGCCTGCTCGACAGCTATGAGGCCGAACGGCGTCCGGTGGGGCTGCGCAACCGCGAGGGCTCCAGGCGCCACAACGAGACGCGCCGGCGGATCGCCCAGCTCTACCGCGACGCATCGATCTACAGCGGCCTCCCGCCCTCTGAGGCCGCGATGGACCGCCTGGGCCGCGAGATCGCCGTTACCGGCAACGCGGAGAACGAGAGCGGCGGGATCGAGCTCGGATATTCCTATGCCGGCTCCTCGGCGATCGACACCGACCCGGACGCGACCGCGCCCGACGACCCCGGCCTCTATCAGCCGAGCACCGTTCCCGGCGTGCGGCTGCCCAGCGTCATGCTCGGCGACACCACATCGATACACGACCGTCTTGGCCCTTGGTTCACCCTGATGGCGGTCGGCTGTGCGCCGAGCCGCGACATGCTCGCCGCCGCAGGCCGCCGTGGTGTTCCGCTTGCTGTCGTCTCGTTTTCCGCCCCCTACCTCACGGACGTCTATGGCCGCCAGCAGCTGCTGATCCGGCCCGACCAGCACATTGCTTGGCGGGGCACCCGGCTCGACGTGACAACCGCCGAGGCTCTGCTGGGCCGGGTGACCTGGACCACGTCCGCGTCCGTGTCCGCTCAGGCGCTGGCGCATGCCGGATTTTGAACCCGCACAAGGAACCGTACGGGACACCTGCAGCCGCAGGTTTGCCGCTCTGGACGAAGCCGGGCGACACGGTCGAGGTGGAGATCTCCGGCGTAGATGTCTGCGCAATGCCATCGTGGACGAGGAGGGGTCATGGGTCTGACCGCGCTTGGCTATATCGGCATCGACACCGCCCACGCCGAGGACTGGAGCATGTTCGCGACCGGCGTGCTTGGCATGCAGCAGGTGGACGGCACCCGGAACCGCAGCGCGTTCCGCATGGATGACCGGCGGCAGCGATTGCTGATCCATGGTGATCGGCCGGACGGGCTGACCTTCATGGGCTTCGAAGTCGCCGAACGCAGCGACCTTGATGTCATCGCGGCGCGGCTCGAGCGGCACGGCACGGCCGTGCGTCGCGCGTCTGCGGCGCTGGCCGATGAGCGCCATGTCTCCGACCTCATCAGCTTCCAGGATCCGGGCGGGAATGCGGTCGAGCTGTTCTGGGGCCCCGCGATCGCCACCGAGGCTTTCAAACCGGGGCGACCGATCACCGGCTTCCGGACCGGTGCGCTGGGCATGGGCCATGTGGTCATGAACGTGGCGGACGTGGATGCCCTGCTTCCATTCTATCGCGACCTCCTGGGATTCCGCATCACGGATTTCGGCCACGATCCGTACAAACTATACTTCCTCCATCTGAATGGCCGCCACCACAACTTCGCCATGGTCGGCTCCGGCCGGAAAAGCATTCACCATTTCATGGTCGAGGTCTGCAGCATCGATGATCTGGGCCAGGGGTACGATCTCGCGCAGGTCGCTCCGAACCGCGTCGCCTATACGCTGGGCCGGCACACCAACGACCACATGATGTCGTTCTACGCCCATACGCCATCCGGTTTCTTCGTCGAATATGGCTGGGGCGGCCGCAGCATCGACCCGCAGACCTGGCAGCCACACCAGACGACGGACGGCCCGAGCCTATGGGGCCACGACCGGCATTACGACATGCCCGAGCACCAGCGCCAACGCCTGCACGAGATGCGCCTGTCGGTGGCCGCCCGAGGCGTCCAGGCGCCGTCGCCCCCGATCGACTGCCCATGGCTGGATAGCGTCATCCGCCAGGAGTGACACCGCCCCAAACGATAACAAGATCATTGGGAGAAAACTCGTGTCGCATTCAACAACTCGCCGGTCCGCCCTGTTGGCGTCAGGCGCGGCATTGCTCTCGGCAGCGACGCCGCGCCGGGCTCGCGCGCAGTCCGCCCCGGTGAAAATCGGCGTGCTGACCGATCTGTCCGGTTCGTTCTCGGACGACACTGGCCGGGGGTCCGTCCTCGGCGCGACCATGGCCGTAGAGGACTTCCACGCCCAGAACCCCGGTGTCCGCGCGGAGGTCATCTTCGGCGACACGCAGGGCAAGCCCGATGTCGCATCCTCGGTCGCACGCAGCTGGCTGGACCGCGAGGGGGTCGATGCCATCGCCGACGTTCCACAGTCCGCGGCAGCCTTGGCCATCGCGACTATCTTGAAGGAGCGGAACAAGGTCGGCCTGTTCAGCGGCCCAGGCACTGCCGAGCTCACCGGCGCCGCTTGCAGCCCGAACCACGTGCAGTGGACCTACGACACTTGGACACAGGCTGCGAGCCTGGGCGGCGCCCTGGTTGCAGAAGGCCATAAGACCTGGTCCTTCATCACAGCCGACTACGCATTCGGCACAGCGATGGCGAGCGACACGGGCCGGTTCGTGGAGAAGGCCGGTGGCAAGGTGCTGTCCAATTCGCCCTTTCCGTTCCCTGACACCTCCGACTTCTCCTCTTACCTGCTCACGGCGCAGGCGTCAGGCTCGAGCATCATCGCCTTGTGCACGGCCGGGACGGAGACCATCAACTGCATCAAGCAGGCTGCTGAATTCGGCATCGGTCGAGACGGTAAGCAAACGCTCGCCGCGCTGCTCTTCCTCGTCACCACGACTCACGCGCTCGGCTTACCGATCGCCCAAGGACTCCTGTGCAGCGAACCGTTCTACTGGGACCTGAACGACGGGACCCGTGCGTTCAGCAGCCGCTTCGCCCCGCGCAATCGGGAGGTCAAGCCGACAATGGTGCATGCCGCGACCTACTCGGCGGTCCTGCACTATTTGAAAGCCGCGACGAGCCTCGGTGTCGAGAATGCCAAGTCGGATGGACGGGCCACGATCGCCCGGATGAAAGCGCTGCCCACTGACGATGCCCTGTTCGGCAGCGGCTCGGTCCGTCAGGACGGCCGCAAGCTCCACGACACGTTCATCTTCCAGGTGAAATCACCGAGCGAAAGCAAGTATCCTTGGGACTATTACCGTCAAGTCCGCCGGGTTCCGGCCTCGGAAAGCATTCGGCCGCTCGAGAAGGGGCGGTGCGAGTTCTCCAAAAGATGACGGAGCGGCGGGGGAGAACAACATTCGGAGCCACGTGCGGCTCGCCAAGTCGAGGGTTTGCAACCCTAGCGTTGGCGTCGCGCTGCGGCGGTTGATTGTGACGGGACAGTTTCCCGTCACTTCCTGCCCCAAAACAAATCCGCTCCACGCCAGGTGAATATTCCGGACTGCCGCACCAGCCCGTCGAACAGCGTCTGCAAATCCTCCGGAGCGTAGTAGGAGACATCCTCCGGCCCCTTCATGCCGCTGCCGGCGTACAGCTTGTCCACCCAGTATTCGAGGTGGAGGTCGAGTTTCGCGGCTTGCCTCAGTTGCGGGCTGAAGCCGATCTCTGCGAGGACGATGGCGCCTCCCGGCTTCAGCGTCCGCAGCAGTTCCACGGCGGTCTCGCGCCAATCGTCGCAGTGCTGCACCGCTTGCAGGACCGCGATGCAGTCGAGCGACGCATCGGCGGTATCGGCCGTGTAGTCGTATTGCCAAGTTCCCAACCGACCGCCGCGGCCCCGCACGCCGGACGCCGTGCTCGTCCGCGCTCGCTCGATGATGTCGACGCAGCGTATCTGACCGCCGGGCCCGACCATGGCGCGGACATCGTCCTCAAAGCCGCAGCTTTCGATGCTCTCACCGAGAATGAGCACGTTGTCGCCGGGCTTGGCCGCCAACTTGCTGTAGGCGAAGTCCCGAAAGGCGGCCCCCTTGTACCGCCAGAGATAGGGCAGCCCGCCGATGATCGTGGCCTTGCACCAACGGTTTCGCTCCTTTGGATCAAGGATGACCGAGCCGAACCGCTCGACGTCATGCGGCTGAAGCCAATCCCACGGATTGGTGCTCGGGTGCTGCTCAGGCATCGGGCTCTCCCTCAGTTCGACGAACGGATGGTAACGGCCGCGTCGTCGTCGAGCGCTGCGCCGGGGGTGGCGGCCGACGCCGCTCGGGCGCGGAGCGAGACGCGCGACATCGCGTAGGTGGAGGCGAACAGCACGGCGCAGGCGGCAAGAACGGCCGGCACGGCGCCCACGGTGAGGATTTGCTTGGCGCTCCAGCCGGCCATCAAGGCGGCGCCGCCGATCAGCGGTCCGCAGACCGATCCGATCCGTCCCACGCCGAGACCCCAGCCGATTCCCGTCGCCCGGGCCGAGGTCGGGTAGAACGTCGCCGTGAAGACGTTCAGGCCGGCCTGCGCTCCTTGGATGACCCATCCGATGCCGAACGCCACCACGCCCACGCTGAGCGGCGTGATCTGCGAGTGGGCGAGATACTCTATCAGGCCGATGAAGATGGCGAACTCGGCGGGAATCAGGAGGTGCGGCCGGATCTTGCTCATCAGCGGCGCCTGCGACAGCGACCCGATGATCCCGCCGAAGCTGAACGTGGTGATCGCCAAAATGCCGGTGGAGACGGGCAAGTCCTCGGTTCTCAGCATCGCGGGCAGCCAGCTCACGACTACGTAGAGGACCATGAGGTTCATGAAATATGCTGTCCACAGCGCCAGCGTGACCGCCGTACGGCCCTCCCTGAAGAGCTCGCGCACGGCGATCTTGGCCGGGCGCTCGTGAGCGATCGCCAAGGGCGCGTCGCCGATCGGCGCGGCGGGCCACATTCTGCGGACGATGGTGCGCATGCGTTCGCGGTTCGCATTGTCGAGGCTAAGGAAGCGCAATGATTCCGGGAGAAACGCCATCAGAGCGACCGCGACAAGCAAGGGCATGGCGCCCCCGAGGACGAACATGGATTGCCAACCCCAGACGGGCAGCAACACCGAGGCGGCCAAGCCCGACAGCATCCCGCCGGTCGGAATCGATGCTGCCGAGAGGCAGATCGCGAAATGGCGCAAGCGCGACGGCGTATATTCCGTCAGCAGCGCGATCGTGTTCGGCATCGCCCCGCCGAGCCCAAGCCCGGTCAGGAACCGCAGGATCGTGAGCTCCTCGAGAGATCGGGCGAAGACGGTCGCGAGGCAGAACACACCAACCGCCAGCACCGAAACGACGAGGGCTTTCCGCCTCCCCCAGCGATCGCCTGCAGGCCCCATCAGAAGAGCCCCAACCATGATGCCGAGCAGGCCCATCGCGAAGGTCTGACCGAAAGACCTGACGTCAACGTGGAAGTGGTCGGCCAGTGGCGGTGCGAGGAACCCGATCGCCTGCGCATCGAAGCCATCGACGATCGTGGTGGCGGCGCACAGGAGCACCGTGATCACCTGGAGCCGGCTGAGCGGCCATCGCTCGATGAGCTGATCGACCCGTAGACCGCCCTCTGCGGCGATGGCCGGTTGGTTCGGGCCCATGACCATTGTCCTCCCTATCTCGCCTTTCCTCGCGGCGACTTTCAAGCACCTTGCAGCAAAGCCGATTCCCACGATACAGGAAAAACTGGGGTTGTCGGCGACGAATTTTCTAGTCAGGAGGCCCTAAGGTGCGATCCGAGTCGAACTGCAACGTTGCGGTCATGGGCGCAAGCGTGCTGCCGTCAGCCGCCCGGCGTGCTGGCCAATCTGCTGGGACGCGGGGGAATTGCGGTGTTGCTGGTCGCGCGGACGTGGCGGTGATGCGAGACGCGGCGCCGGGCTACGTCTCGCGCGGCGCCGCGGTCGCGGCCGCCTGATCGATGTCAGGTCTCAGCCGCTACATGCATATCCTGCGCCTGTTCGATGAGCAGCGTGCCGAGTGGACCATTGCCGATATCGCCACAACACTCGCCGTGCCGGGAAGCACGGCTTACCGGACCGTGCGCGACATGCTTGGCGGCGGCCTGCTCGAGGCTGCGGGGGACGCGCGCTACCGCCTCGGCCCCTGCTTCATTGAGTATGACCGGCTGATCCGGATCACCGACCCGCTCTACGTTGCGGGCAGGCCCTTGCTGCAGGAAGTCGCCACCCAGGCACGGGTCCCCTGCGTGGCCGTGCTGGCCAGGCTGTACA
Organism: Acetobacteraceae bacterium; assembly: GCA_965276665.1. Lineage (GTDB taxonomy): Bacteria > Pseudomonadota > Alphaproteobacteria > Acetobacterales > Acetobacteraceae > CAWGJC01. The sequence continues at coordinate 3,179,842 of OZ255620.1, read as the reverse complement.
ATGGGCTGGTGATGTGTGTTGAAGATGCAGCCACGCCCGGCGACTTCGTCCGGACAAGCTACGAGCGCGGCCGTCCCCGCCCGCTCACGCGCGGCGCTACGTCGAAGGTTATTCTGGCGCAGCTACCCTCCCGCCGGTTGACCCGCCTGCTGGCCCAAGGCCCGGAGCATCAGGACGCGCGGAGGTCCGGTCAGGGTGACGCCGGCGCGACCGCCCCCCGGGCGCAAGCGGTGCCACAGGCGTTGCGCGAAGAACTGGCGGCAATCCGTAAGCGCGGCTATTCGATCACGCGAGGCGAGGTCGATCACGGCCTCATCGGGATTGCCGCGCCGGTCGCGCTGCCCTCGCGCGACCTGATCGGAAGCCTGAGCATCGTGTTGCAGGCCAGCGCCAGCGACCGGCTGCTCGAGCATAGAATAGCCTTACTCGTCGTCTCGACTGCCAGCCTCCTGGCCGACGAGCTTGCCGCTTGCCCGCGCCAACCCCGCTTCCACGTCGTCACGTGACGGCGACGGAAAGCTGCACTATCTCTGCGCGCGGTCGACCAGGACGGGCATGTGCGGGTGATCGTCACCGACAAGCTGCGCAGCTACGCCGCCGCGAAACGCGGGATCATGCCAGCGTGGAGCACCGGCAGAACCGGCATCTCAACAATCGGGCCGAAATGTCGCATGACGCGACGACGAGAGCGGCAGATGCAGCGGTTCCAACTCCACCGCCATCGCCTCAATGCCTCCGATCATCGCGCAGCACGCGAAACCGCCTTTCCAGGTTCGGCGAGGAGTGACCAGCATCGCAGCCATCCAGTAGCCGGTCCGCCAGCCTCATAACGCGGCCGGCCAGCTCCGCAAACTTCACAGTGCCACCCCGGGGGTATCGCCGACGGAGCGGTGGGGCGCCGCCGCCTGCCTCACACATCGGCGAGAAAGATCCGCGTCCGGGAATAAATCTCGGGCTGCGGCGTTGGCAAGCTACCACACCGCAGGATCGGACATATCATGAACCGCCTATTCGGGATCGCCCTCCTCGCCGGCACCGCCGTCTCGGTCGCCGCCCACGCCGCGCCGGAGCATGCTCGCATCCGCGGCACCATCACGGCGATGGCGGCCGATACGCTCACGGTGAAGATGGCCGACGGCACCTCGACCTCGATCACCATCGACGGCAACACCCATTACCTCAAGGTCGCGAAGTCGAGCCTCGATAAGGTCGACAAGGACGCCTATATCGGCACCGCGACGAAGAGCGTCGGCGACCAGCTCGTCGCCCTCGAGGTCGTGGTCTTCCCGGCCGCCATGAAGGGCGCCGGCGAGGGGCATTACGGCTGGGACAAGCTCCCCGACACCACGCTGTCTGGCGGCGCTAGCACGTCCAGCACGATGACGAACGGCACCGTCGCCGCCGCGTCTCCGGCCGGCTCAGGCGCCGCGGTGAACAGCACGATGACCAACGGCACCGTCGCGGCCGCCGCGTCGCAAGGCGGCGCCGAGAAGCTGACCGTCACCTACAAGGGCGGCGAGCAGACCATCCTGGTGCCCCCGACGGCGCCGATCGTCACCTTCGCCCCCGGCGCTAGGACCGACCTCGCCACCGGCGCCGCGGTGTTCGTGAACGCCACCGTCGACGGCGGCAAGACCACCGCCAACTCGGTCGCCGTCGGCGCCGATGGCGTGAAGCCGCCGATGTAGTCCGGCTGATATGTCCGGGCGGCAGGCGCCGCATATGCCTGCCGCCGCCTTTGCGGCGATCGACGCGGAGTTTCTGTCATGGGCCTTGCCGCCTCCCGCTCGGTCCAAGTGCGGCCGGCGCACAAGCTACCGGTCCGCATCATGCACTGGGTCGGCGCCGCCGCGATCTGCTGCATGATCCTGAGCGGCTGGGCGATCTACAACGCCTCGCCCGCCCTGCCCTTCACCTTCCCGGCCTGGATGACGCTCGGCCACTGGCTGGCGGCCGGCATCGCCTGGCATATCAGCGCGATGTGGGTGCTGTTCGCCGATGGCATCGCCTACCTCGCCTATGGCTTGCTGGGCGGGCATTTCCGGCGGGATCTGTGGCCGCCGGGTCCGCGGGCCGTGCTGCGCGACCTCACGGCCGCGCTGCGCCTGCGGCTGGGCCATCGTCTCGGCGCCTACAACGCGGTGCAGCGCCTGCTCTATGGCGGGGTGATCGTGGTGATCGGCATCGCGGTGGCGACCGGCCTGAGCATCTGGAAATCCGTGCAGCTCGCCTGGCTGACCGACCTGTTCGGCGGCTATCCCATCGCGCGCGGCATCCATCTGGCGATGATGTTCGCCATCCTGGCGTTCTTTCTCGTCCACGTGACCCTGGTCGCGCTGTTCCCCCGCACGCTGCTCGCCATGATCGCCGGCGTTCCGGCGGAGACGGAGGAGACGGGAGGATGAACCGCACGGTTCGACCGGCGCAGACGGCCGTCACCGCCGCCGAGCTAGCGCCCGAATTCGCGCGGTTGCGCCGGCGCGGCCTGCTGCGCTCCGGCCTCTCGCTCGGCAGCCTGGCGCTGCTGACAGGCTGCGACCTGTCGACGCATACCGGGGTGAATGCCGCGCTGTGGGCGATGCTGCGTTTCAACGACCGCATCCAGGCGGCGCTGTTCGACCGCTCCCGCCTGGCGGCGACGTTCCCGGCGAGCGCGATCACCAGGCCGTTCCGCTTCAACGCGTTCTACGAGGAATGGCAGGTGCGCACGATCGATCCGGCCGAATGGCGGCTCGAGCTCGCCGGCGCGATCACCGACCGGACTCCCTGGACATTGGTGCGGCTGGCGGCGCTACCGCGCGAGGCGCAGATCACCCGGCATATCTGCATCGAGGGCTGGAGCCAGATCGGCCAGTGGAGCGGCATTCCGCTGCATGGATTTCTGCGCCGCATCGGCGCGGATCTGCGGGCTCGTTATGTCGCCTTCCGCTGTTTCGACGGCTATTCGACGAGCCTCGACATGGCGAGCGCGCTGCACCCGCAGACGATTCTGGCGCTGGATTTCGAGACCAAGCCGCTGGAACCGCAATGGGGCGCGCCGCTGCGTCTGCGCATCCCGACGAAGCTCGGTTTCAAGAGCGCCAAGAACCTGCAGGCGATCGAGGTGACCGACAAATATCCCGGCGGCTATTGGGAAAACCGGGGATATGACTGGTTCTCGGGCGCATGAAAATCGCGAATCCGCGGGACGCGTGCGAAGTTGACAATCGCTGCGTCGCTTCGCTAGACACGAAAATAGTTCGGATTCCAGGAACCGGCTGAGACTAGCCGCGCGAGCGCGGTGCGGGCGGTCCGTGAGGCGATTACGTCGAGGAAAAGACTCGGCGTTCGCCCGGCGCGGCAGGCCCGGCGCAATCGGCCGGCGAGCCTGTTCCGCATGAAAGATGCGGTGGCGCTAAAAAGGCAAAGGTCGTCAACGTGGCAGAGGACCGCTTGTGGCGTACCCGACTGCGCGTAAACGCGTGTGATGCTCCCGGTGGGAGGCGCCAATCGGACGCCGATGCCGTTCGCCATTCCGTTGGTCGGAGATCGGAGGAGCTGAGGGTGCCATGATCAACGATCACGTGGACTTCCGGCAGGAAGGCGACATCGCGGTCATCGCGATCGATAGGCCTCCGCTCAACGTGCTCAGCGCCAGGGTGCGCGACGGGATCGGGCAGGCTCTCAAGAGAGCGTCGGACGAACCGGCGATTCGCGCCATCGTGGTGACGGGGACGCAACGCGTCTTTTCGGCAGGTGTGGACATCAATGAGATCGGCGAGCCGTTTCGGCCGCCCACCCTGCACGATCTCATCCGGCAACTGGACGCCATGACCAAGCCGGTCGTCGCCGCGATCGGTGGCCTTGCGCTTGGTGGGGGGCTGGAGTTAGCCCTCTCCTGCCATGCCCGTGTCGGCAGGCCGAACGCCCGACTTGGCTTGCCCGAGGTGCGGCTTGGCATCCTGCCGGCCGCCGGCGGAACACAACGCCTGCCGCGTGTCGTGGGACTCGAAAAGGCGTTGTCGATGATCGTCTCCGGACATTCAATCGCGGCGAAGGAGGCGGCGCAGATCGGGCCGATCGACAAGCTCATGACCGGTGCCTTCCCCGGCGAGGCGATCGCCTTCGCCCAGATGGTGGAACCGATGACGCGAGTGCGCGACCGCAAGGTCGCGCCGGTCGCGGATTTCGACGCGCTCGCGGAACGGGCGTTGCGGGGTCTCGGCGCGCTCGCGCCGAGACTATGCGCGGAGGCGGTGCGCGGTGCGACCCTGCCCTTCGATGAGGGGTTGGCGAAAGAGTGGCGGCTCTACGAACAGCTCGTGGAGGGCGATGAGAGCCGCGCGCAGCGGCACTTGTTCTTCGCCGAACGCGAAGCGCAAAAATCGCCGGGCGGAGCAAAGCCCGGGCGTCGTGTCACCCGCGCGGTCATCATCGGTGCCGGCACGATGGGCGGCGGCATTGCTATGAGCTTCGCCAATGCCGGTATCCCGATCACCATCACCGAAACGGATGCCGCTTCGCTCGAACGCGGGCTCAAGCGCATCGACGAACTCTACGCGCTGTCGGCCAGGCGCGGCAGCATCACCGGCGACGAGGCCGCCAGCCGGTTGGCCCGCATCGGAGGAACGTTGGGCCTCGATGCCGTTCAAAATGCCGATATCGTCATCGAAGCGGCGTTCGAGGACATGCCAATCAAGAAGCAGATCTTCGCCGAATTGGACCGCCGAGCCAAACCCGACGCCGTGCTTGCCTCCAACACGTCCTATCTCGACATCGACGACATCGCTTCCGCGACATCGCGGCCGTCCGGCGTGCTCGGCATGCATTTCTTCTCGCCGGCGAACGTGATGAAGCTCCTGGAGGTGGTGCGCGGTAAGGACACCGCTCTCGATGTGATCGCAACCGCCATCGGCCTGGGCAAGACTCTCGGGAAAGTACCGGTCGTTGTCGGCAATTGCTTCGGCTTTGTCGGAAATCGGATGCTGGCGCGCCGCACCGAACAGGCCGAACGGTTGCTGCTGGAAGGCGTGTCGCCGGAGGATGTCGATCGCGCCCTGACAGAGTTCGGATTCCGGATGGGACCGTTTGCGATGAGTGATCTTGCCGGCCTCGATGTGGGCTGGCGCGCCCGCAAAGCATTCGGGAAGTCGGCCCCGGTCGCGGACGCGCTGTGCGAGGCCGGCCGCTTCGGCCAGAAGACCGGCGCGGGCTTCTATCTTTATGACGGGCGTGACCGGCGCCCCAATCCCGCGGTCGACGAGATCATCGCCGCCCAGGCGACGATCCGCGGCATCACGCATCGGACGATCGGCCGCGAGGAGATCATCGAGCGGCTGATCTATCCGATGATCAACGAGGGCGCTCGCATTCTCGAGGAAGGGATCGCGACCCGGCCGGGCGACATCGATGTGATCTGGGTGCATGGCTATAATTGGCCGGCATGGAAGGCCGGTCCGATGTGGTTTGGAAGCGAGGTCGGTTTTCCGCTCATTCGCGACCGGCTGCTCACCTATGCCGAACGATCGGGTGACGACGGTTTGCGCCCGGCGCCGTATCTCGGCACGCTGGCCGCTTAGCTGGCCTCGAGTCGGCCGGCGGACGGAAGCGGCCGTGCATGGTGAACGCGGGTCTTGCGGGGCGTCGTCCTTGGCCGGGAGCGCGGCGGCGCATCGATGATGCACATCAGCCGTTTGATAAGTGACGTTGCGGCCTCCATGAGATCGTGCGGCCGTCCGTAAAGCAGCCATGTGAGAAGCAACTGATTGACGCTGCCGATGAGAATCGTCGCCGTCTCATAATCATTGGGCTGTTCCGGCCACTCCTTCCTGGCCGCGCCGTCGCGCAGCAGCGCAACCAGGATTCGCGCGAAATCGTCGATGCTCTGCCGTACCTTCACCTCCTTGATCAGCACGCTCGGCCAGATCTCCAGGTAGAGGATCCGCGCCCATTCGGGATTGCGGCGCGCGAAATCCGTCGTCAGCCAAAGGAACAAGCGCAAGCGGCTCGCGGCGCTCCGCTCGGTCTTCGCCTTCTCGAGGAACTCGGCGTAGAACTGCCCCATACGCGTTGCCGGCAACGCGTAGGCCAGATCCTCCTTGCTCGGATAGTAATCATACACCGAGGAAAGCGGGACGCCGGCGCGCGCCGCGATATCGGCGATGCGGGCCCGGGCGATGCCGTGACGCGCGAAGACATGCACGGCGCCTTCGAGAATATCCTGCTGCCGTCGGCGGCTCCGATCCTGCTTGGCCGGCGGGTCGTAGATTGCCCAACGCTGCGCAGCCTCTTCGACCAGCTTGTCCCAGGAGCGTGCGCCCGATCGTGTCAAAAACTCGTGCCTCTCATTCGGGGGCGCCGAGGCCCGACAATCCGAGGCGGGATTCTAGGGGTTCCTGCCCCGATCATCCAGTATTCCGTGCGATTGCGAAAACTGTGTCGACAACCGCCGGCGCCGGGTCATAGTCCGAAAAAGAGTCGGAAAATAACGAGACTTGGAGGGACCGTGAAGGAATGGCAGACCGTCCGTTATCGGGCGGATGACGGGATCGGCACGATCACGCTCAATCGGCCCGAGAAGATGAATGAGTTCAGAGGACAGATGCTGAGCGACTTCGCTGCCGTTCTCGATCATGCCGCGAAAGATGAGAATGCCCGGGTGCTGATCGTTCGCGGGGAGGGGCGGGCCTTCTCCTCGGGCTACGACATCAGCCCGGCGAGTTCTCCCCGCACGAGCACAATATCAGCGAAGATCGCGAGTGGCTGCAGGGCGCGATCGAGCACTGGCTGCGGCTTTGGGAATTGCCGAAGCCGGTCATCGCCCAGGTGCACGGCGTCTGCGCCGCCGGCGCGACAATGCTTGCGATCTGCTGTGACATCACGCTCGTGGCCGAGGATGTGCGAATCATCTGGCCGGCGCTGCCGATCGGCGGCGGGCTGATCGGCGCGCTCTGGACCTGGCTGATCGGACCCAAGAAGGCGAAGGAGATGAGCTTCATCGCCGGCAGCGAGATGCCGGGGACGGAGGCGCAGCATGGGGTTGGGCGAACCGCGCCGTCCCCGCCGCCGAACTCGCGGCGGAGACTCTCAAGATGGCGCGTCGCATCGCCCGCACGCCGGCCGATCTGCTGCGAATCAAGAAGCTCGCGATCAACCGGGTCATGGACGTGCAGGGATTCCGCACGGTCGCGATGTTCGGGGCCGAATGGGACAGCATCGCGCATTACAGCCGGGGCGCGGCGGAGATGACCGGAAAGATCCACGAGCTCGGCCTGAAAGGCGCGATCGCCTGGATGAAGCAGGCAAGGCTGACATGGGAGCGGAGTGGCGCATCCACACGCTGAACGCGGGCGGTCTTCTTCTGCCGGGATGCCACGAGGGAGGGAGTGGATTCCGGTGCATGCCTGGGCATTGACCGATGGGGAGCGCTGGGTCCTCGTCGACAGCGGCATGCCCGCGGCCGAGGAGATGCGGACGAAATGGAAGGTCGAGGCGAGCGGCGGCGGGAGCGCCGCGCTGCGGGCTGGATTCGCGGAGATCGGCGCTGCTCCCGAGCAGACCGGCACGGTGATCCTGACGCATCTGCATTTCGACCATGCCTGGAATCTCGAACTCTTCCCGCAGGCGCAAATGATCGTGCAGCGGGACGAGCTGTTCCACGCGATCGATCCGGTTCCGACCCAGCGCATCTACTACGCCAAGCCGAATTACATCCCGCTGCTCGAACGGCGCCGTCCCACCGGGCTGCGGCTGGTGGAAGGTGATGCGGACATCCTTCCGGGATCGAGGTGATGAAATCGCCCGGCCATACGCCGGGCATGCAGGCCGTGCTCGTGCGCACGGCGCGCGGCATTGTGGGGCTGGTCTCCGATCTCGGGGAGGAATACGGCTCCTGGTTCCCGGCCGATCCGCGCGCGACGCGATCACCGATCAACGCCATGCGCGACGCGTTCCGCCCCGGATCCATCCGCAGCGAAAGCGAGCTCACATACAGCGCCTCCATGCGCCGCGTGCTCACGCGGGCGGACATTGTCGTGCCTGCGCATGATGACCTGATCCCGCGCACGATGCCGGAGCAATGGTGGGCCTTGCCGGGGGAAGCGGCGTGATCGCGGGCGAATTCTCCTGCGGGAGGCTGGCTTGCTCGCGCAGGAGCTGACCAACGGGCTCGTGCTGGGCAGCATCTACGCGCTCTCGGCGCTGGGCTTCACGTTGATCTTCGGCGCGGCCCGCGTGGTCAATTTCGCCTATGGCGAGATGCTGATGCTGGGGCTTTCGTCACCCTGACGCTGATGAACGTGCTCGGCATCGGCTTCTTCCTCGCGCTGCCGGTCGCGATGGTCATTCTCGCCGGCGCGAGCGTGCTGGTCTACCTGATCGTCGTCCGGCCGGTGCTGCGCGGGACCGAGCTGCAGGTCCTGCTCGTCACGACCGGTCTGCTCTACGTCCTGCACGATCTCGCCGTGACACTATGGGGCACGTCGCCGCGCCAGATGGATATGGGCATCGACGGGATCGTCGAGATCGGCGAGGTGGTGATCCCGTATCAACGCCTGGTCGTGGTCGTCACGATGCTGGTGCTGGTGGCGGCACTCTACTGGGTGCTCTACCGGCTCCGCGTCGGCAAGGCGCTGCGGGCGGTGGCGCAGAACCGGCACGGCGCGGAGGCGATCGGGCTGAACGTGAACCGCGTCGTGAGCTTCGCCTTCGCGGTCTCCGGCGCGCTCGCCTGTGCGGCGGGGGCGCTGCTCGGCGCGCTCTATGCGGTCGAGCCGAACATGGGCAGCGCGCCATTGCTGAAGAGCTTCGTGATCGTGATCTTCGGCGGCCTCGGCAGCGTGCCGGGCGCGATCCTCGGCGGGCTGGTCATCGGCCTCACCGAGACGCTCGCGGGGAGCTATATCAGCTACGGACTGAAGGATGTCTTCACCTTCGTCATCATGATTCTGATGCTGCTGTTTCGGCCGGCGGGATTGCTGGGAGCGCGGCGGACGTGAAGGTGGTCTGCGGCATGCTGATCGCCGCGCTCATCGCGCTGCCACCATTCATCGGCGAATACCATGTCTATCTGCTGACGCTGACACTGATCTGGGGCATCTTCGCCCTCAGCATGGGGCTGATGCTCGGCTATGTCGGCGAGATCAATTTCGGCCAGGCGGCCTTCGTCGCCATCGCCGCCTACGCGTCGAGCCTGCTGCGCCTGCGGCTCGGATGGAGCTTCTGGGCGGCGGCGCCGATCGCGCTGGCCCTGGTCGTCGTGCTCGCCGCCGTGGTCGGGTTGATCACGCTCCGGCTGCGGGGACCGTTCTTCGCGCTGGTGACGCTTGCCTTTGGCGAGATCATGCGCCTCGTCATCGCGAACTGGCAGGATCTCACCAACGGCCCGCTCGGGCTGCGGCCGATCGCCCCGCCGGAACCGGTGCTCGGTCTCCACTTCGATAGCAAGCTCGCCTTCTACTACCTGGCATTGGCCACGCTGCTCGTCTGCCTGCTCGGCCTCATGCGGCTGGTGCGGGCGCGCGTCGGGCGCATGATCATCGGCGTGCGGGAGGACGCCATCCTCGCGAGCTTCGTCGGCATCGGCGTGCTGCGGCACAAGCTCATCGGCCTTTGCTTCAGAGCGCATTGACGGCGGGGATAGGCGGGTTGCTGATCGGGCCTTTCCTCACCGTGCTGTCGCCGGATCAGTTCGACCTGTTCGCCTCGGTGGACATGGTGGTCATGGTGGTCGTGGGCGGGCTCGGGACCTTGGCGGGCCCGCTGATCGGCGCCGTGTTCCTCGTCTACGTTCCCGAGGCGCTGAGCTTCGCGCGCGAGTTGCGCCCGATCCTGATGGGTGGCCTGCTCATCCTGGTCACGATCTTCCTGCCGGGCGGGATATTCGGCCTGCTCGGGCGGTCCACGCTGCGCTTCGGGCTTCGCCGGCGCGCAACGGCGCGGCCGGGATGAGCGGAGCGCCCTGCCTCGCCGTCGATCGCCTGACGCGCGCCTTCGGCGGCGTGCGTGCGGTGAACGATGTTTCGTTCGAGGTGGCGGAAGGTGCGATCACCGGCCTCATCGGCCCGAACGGGGCCGGCAAGACGACGACCTTCAACCTGATCTCGGGCATGTTCCCGCCCCAGGGCGGGGAGGTGCGGCTCAAGGGCGAGCGGCTGACGGGGCTGCGCCCCGACCGGATTGCCGCGCGGGGACTCGCGCGTACTTTTCAGGGCAAACGCATCTTCCCCCGGCTCACGGTGGAGCAGAACCTCCGCACCGCGGTGCTGGCCGGCGCGCGGCTCGGCTTCTGACCGGATTGGCTGGCTTTCCCCGCCGCCCGCGCGGTCGAGGCGGAATCGCGACAGCGCGTGACATCGCTGCTCGAGCGAATCGGGCTCGAGGCGCGGGCCGACGAGATCGCCGGATCGCTCGCCTACGCGCATCAGAGCCTGCTCGGAATCGGCCTGGCGCTCGCGCTTCGCCCGCAGATCCTGCTGCTCGACGAACCTTTCGCCGGGATGAACCCGGGCGAGACGCAGCGCGCGGCCGAGATGGTGCGCCGCATCCGCGACGGCGGCATCACCGTGGTGCTCGTGGAGCACGACATGCCGGCCGTCATGGGCGTGTGCGACCACATAATCGTGCTCGACCAGGGCAGCAAGATCGCCGATGGAACGCCTGCCGAAATCCGCCGCGACGCGCGGGTGATCGAGGCCTATCTCGGGACCGAGGCCGATGCTTGAGGTCCGCGATCTCCGCGCCGGGTATGGGCGGATCGAGGCGCTGCACGGCATCTCGCTCGAAATCCGCGCCGGCGAGATCGTCACCGTCATCGGTGCGAACGGCGCCGGGAAATCGACGTTGCTGCGGTGCATCTGCGGCGTGCTGCGGCCGAGTGACGGCGCGATCGCGCTGGAGGGGGCGCCGCTGCGGAATCTCGCCTCCTCGGAGATGATCCGTCGCGGCGTGGTGATGGTGCCCGAGGGACGCCACGTGTTTCCCGATATGAGCGTCTCCGAGAACCTCGATCTCGGCGCCTACTACCGCCGCGACCGCGCGGCGGTGCGGTCCGATGTGGAGCGCGTGCTGACGCTGTTCCCGATCCTGCGGGAGCGGCTGCGCAAGCCGGCCGGACGCATGAGCGGCGGCCAGCAGCAGATGCTCGCGATCGGCCGCGCCTTGATGGGCGCCCGCGTCTGCTGCTGCTCGACGAACCCTCGCTCGGTCTCGCGCCCGCGATCGTCCAGCAGCTCGGGCGGATCATCCGGGAGCTGAACGCCGACGGCGCCACGATCTTGCTAGTCGAGCAGAATGCCCGCATGGCGCTCCGTCTCGCCCATCGTGGCTACGTGATGGCCACCGGCCGTATCGCCCGGACCGGCACCGGCGCGGATCTGCTGAACGACCCCGCCGTTCATGAAAATTATCTCGGGGGAGCCGTGACATGACGAACCGAGTTGACGTGCTGCGCCATGCGCGGACCCAGCCGGACAAGATCGCGCTGATCTTCGACGGCGCGAGCTGGACCTATGCCCGCCTACTGCGGGATGTGCGCTCCTATGCCGCCGGGCTTGCCGCTTCGGGAGTTCGTCGCGGGGATAAGCTTGGGCTCATGCTCGATACGAGCCCGTGTTTCATCCTGCTGGAATATGCGGCGTTTCTGCTGGGCGCGGTGGTCGTGCCGATGAACATGCATTACCGCTCCGGCGAGATCGAGCACGTTCTGACCACCTGCGACGTCGAGTTCCTGGCGATCGAGGACGCCTTTACGGATCGTCTGCCGCCGGATCTGCAGGCGCGATGTCCGGCGCTGCGGCGCGTCTTCGTGCAGGGATTGTCGGGACCGGCCGTCGCGCCGCTCGCCGACGCCGCCATGCTGATCGGCGACCCCGAGGCGGCGCCCGCGCCGGCGATGCTCGCGTCCGATGATCTCGCCCTGATGCTCTACACCAGCGCGACGACCGGCAACGCCAAAGGGGTGATGCTGAGCATCGGGAATCTGGAGGCGAATTACGACCGAACGCCGGAATGGCTTGGCCTCGCGCCGGACGAGATCACGCTCTGCTCTCTGCCGCTCTACAACACATTCGCGCTGAACCAGTGCATCAACGCCTTGATGGTGCTCGGCGCCACCATGGTCCTGGCTGCGGCGATTCGATCCGATTGCCTGCATGGACGCGATCGAGGCGCATCGCTGCACCTTCTTCCCGGGGGTGCCGACCATGCTGCAGAAGCTGTTCAATCATCCCGGCGCCGCCGCGCATGATCTGGCCTCGATCCGACGCATCGTCGCCGGCGGCGCGCCGGTGCCCGCGGCGGTGCTGGCCCGCGTGCACCAGGCGACCGGGAACAAGGCCGTGGTGATCACCGGGTACGGCCTGACCGAGGCCACCGCGCTCAACGCGATCCACGAGGTGCGGCTTGGTCCCGATGGCGAGCTGCACCGCGCGAAATCGGTGGGCCGCGCCTTGCCCGGCATCGCGATCACGATCCGCGACGATGCTGGCGCGGAGGTTCCGTACGGCGCGGTCGGCGAGATCTGCATCAAGGGTTCCTGTGTGATGAAGGGATATTACAAATTGCCGGAGATGACGGTGGAAGCGATCCGTGATGGATGGCTTCGTACCGGCGATCTCGGATTGATGGAGCCGGACGGACATTTCAGCGTGGTCGATCGCAAGAAGGATCTCATCATCCGCAGCGGCCAGAACATCTATCCGGCCGATATCGAGGAGGTCCTGTACGGTCATCCGGCGGTGGCCGAGGCTGCGGTCATCGCAATGCCCGACGACATGCTGGGGGAGGTGCCGCTGGCTTTCGTCGCGCTGAAACCCGGCGCAACGGCCTCGCCGGACGCCTTGCTTGAGCATTGCCGGCGACTTCTCGCCTCCTACAAAATGCCCGCCGCCGTCGAGATCCTCGGGGAGCTCCCGAAAGGGCCGACCGGGAAAATCCTTCGCCGCGGATTGCGCGCGCCCATGACGGCATGACAGCCGGAACGACCAACGAAAATCATATCGGGAGGATATCAGCCATGCTCGACAGAAACATCACCCGACGCGCCGTACTTCGGCTCGCTCCGGCCGCAGCAACGTTGGCGGCGTTCGGCACCGCCCACGCGCAGAGCGCAGGGACAAAGTCGCTGAAGCTCGGCGCGATTTGCAGCGTGACAGGACCGAATGCGTCGATCGGGCGCGAGGGGCTCGCCGGTCTCGATTATGCGGTGAAGGCGACGAATGCGGCCGGCGGGGTGTGCATCGGCGCCGATACCTGCACGTTGTCCTTGTCGAACGTCGATGACCAGTCGAAGGCGGAGCGCGCCGTCGCGGCCGCGGAGCAGCTGATCGGCGAGGATCACGTGCCGGTCATCTTCACGCCGCCGGCAAGCACCGCGACCCTGGCGATGCTGCCGACCATCGAGAAGAACAAGGTCGTCGCGATGAGCTATGTCGCCTCCGCCCCCGCGGTGACCGGGCCGGAATTCAGCTACAGTTTCCGGAGCACGCTCAACGCGCTCGACAACGTCAATCCGTCGATCGACTTCCTCGTCAAGCAGCAGAGCGTCAAGACGATCGCCTATCTCGGCCGCAACGACGATTGGGGCCGGAGCGCCGGGCGGGCGCTCGCGGCGCGCGCGCAGCAGCTTGGCGCCAAGCTGGTGGTCGAGGAATATTTTGATACCTCGACGACGGATTTCTTCAGCCTGCTGAGCGTCGTGGTGATCTGGTCCTCCCCGGTGTTCCTCAACGCCGTGGGCAAAGCGGCCGAAGGCATCTACATCGCGACCGGCCCGCGCACCAGCGGGACGCCGGAGATCCAGGCGTTCACGCCGCAATTCCAGAAAACCACCGGCCATGCGCCGCTGCCCTACGAGCTCACCGCCTATGACGCGCTCAACATCGTGCTTGCCGCAATGCAGAAAGCGGGCAGCGCGGACCCTACCGCGGTGCGCGCTGCGATGCGCCAGCTCGACTACAAAGGGCTGCTGCAAGAATACGCTTTCAACGGCCGCAACCAGTCGACGGTCGTCATCAACATCAACAAGGTGTCGGACGGCGCGGTCGTGCCGATCACCTCGATCAACACCTGAACGAGAGGAGCGGGACGGGGGGACCGTCCCGCAGCGCCGCACGATGTTCGAGACACTTCTCTACGCTGTGGATGACGGGATCGCGACGGTGACGCTGAACCGTCCGCATGCCCTCAACGCGTTCGACACCGTCATGAAGCGCGAGCTTGCGACGCTCATTCCGGAGATCGCGGCCGACGCCGCCGTGCGCTGCGTCATCCTGACCGGGGCCGGACGCGCCTTCTGCGCGGGCGGCGACGTCAAGAACATGGCGGAGGCGGATAATTCGCCGCTGGCCGGGCGCAACCGGCTGCGCGGCATGCTGGCGAGCGTCTACATGCCGCTGGTCCGTCTGGAGAAGCCGGTGATCGCGGCGGTCAACGGCGTGGCCGTGGGCGCCGGGTTCAACCTGGCCCTATGCGCCGACATCGTGATCGCCGACGAGGCCGCGATGCTGAGCCAGATTTTCGTCCAGATCGGGCTCGTGCCGGACACTGGCGGCCTGCACCTGCTGACCCGGCTGGTCGGGCTCAATCGCGCGAAGGAGCTCTGCTTTACCGGAAGGCGGCTGACGGGGCGGCAGGCGGCCGAGTACGGGCTGGTGAACCGGGCCGTGCCAGCCGGCGAGTTGATGCCCGCTATCCGCGACCTTGCGCGCGAGATCGCCGATGGCCCGCTTGCAGCGATCGGGATGATGAAGACGCTGCTCAACCTGTCGGCCACCGCGACGCTCGAGGAAATGGTGGAGTTCGAGGCCTACGCGCAAGCGGTGGCGCTCAGTACCGCGGACCACCACGAGGGCGTGCAGGCGTTTCGCGAAAAGCGCCGGCCGCGCTTCTCTGGACGCTAGGAGCGAGGCATGGATTTCCGGTTTTCGTCCGAGGAAGAATTATTTCGTACGGAGTTGCGGGACTGGCTTGCGTGTAATCTGCCGCCCGGCTGGGGCGTCATGTACCGTGAGCCCGAAGTCGAGGCGGAGCGCTTCGCCTTCCGTCTCGACTGGGAACGGCGGCTCCATGCCGCGGGGTGGAGCGGCATATCCTGGCCGGTTGAATATGGCGGCCGCGGTGCGACGCTGGTGGAGCAGGCGATCTTCCAGGAGGAGCTCGCGCGCGCCAACGCGCCGGAGCCGGTCAACATCATCGGCCGCAACCTGACCGCGCCGACCCTGATGGCGCATGGGACGGCGGCGCAGAAGGACCGGTTCCTGCCGAACATCCTCTCGAGCGAGGAGATATGGTGTCAGGGTTTTTCCGAGCCGAATAGCGGTTCGGATCTCGCCTCGGTGCGGTGCCGGGCGCTGCTCGACGGCGAGCATTTCATCGTCAACGGCCAGAAGATCTGGACCAGTTTCGCGCAATACGCGCAGTGGTGCTTCGCGCTCGTGCGCACAGATCCGGCGCTGCCCAAGCACAAGGGTCTGAGCTTTCTCCTGCTCGACATGCGCTCGCCCGGCATCACCATCCGGCCTCTCACGCAGATCACCGGTGAGACCGAGTTCAGCGAGGTGTTCTTCGACAACGTGCGCGTGCCGCGCGAGAACCTGGTCGGGGAGCTCAATGGCGGCTGGCGCATCGCGATGACGACACTGATGCATGAGCGCGGTCCGGAAGAGGCGCTGCCCCGCTGCGCGACAGCGTGCGCGGCTTTCTCGCAGATCATTGGGGGCCTGGCCGGCTGCGGGCCGCGGACGGCGCCTTCGACACCGGCTTGTGGAACGGACTCTGCGCGCTCGGGCTGCAGACACTTCTGATCCCGGAGGAGCAGGGTGGCGCGGGGCTCGGCATGGTGGATGCGGTGCTGCCCTTCGAGGAGTTCGGCCGCGCGCTCGTTCCGGGACCGTTCGGCGACACCATCCTGATCAGCGAGATCATCGCGCGTTTCGGCTCGCCCGCGCTCAAGGAGCGCTGGCTGCCGGACATTGCCTCCGGTGCGGCCCGGATCTCCTTCGCGCATGCGGAGGCCGGCTCGGGTGCCCTGCCCACCAAGCTCATCGCAGCGCGTCAGAATGATCGCTGGTTCCTGAGCGGCAGCAAGATCCTGGTGCCGGGGGCGGAGGACGCGACCGCACTGGCGGTTTCCGCGCGCCTGCCGGATGGCGGCGCCGGACTGTTCCTCTGTCCGCTTGACGGCGGCCAAATCACTGTCGGGCGCAACACCGCGATCGATCCCAACAGTCTCTTGTGCCGCGTCGAGTTCCAGCACAGCAAGGCGATCCCGCTCGGTGCGCTGGCGCTCGAACGGCTGCTGGAGACGAGCGCCACCGCCGCCGCCGCGCAGATGGTCGGCATCGCCGATGCAGCGCTCGAGATGGCCGTCGCCTATGCGAAGCAACGCACGCAATTCAATCGGCCGATCGGATCCTTCCAGGCGATCAAGCATAAATGCGCCGACATGCTGGTCGCCACCGAGACGTCACGCTCGGCGGCCTATTATGCCGGTTGGGCCCTCGCCGAGGATGATCCTTCGCTCCGCGTCGCGGTCTCGACCGCAAAGGCCGCCTGCGGCGATGCCCGCCGGCTCGTCTGCAACGAATGCTTGCAGATCCATGGCGGCGTCGGCTTCACTTGGGAGTTCGACGCGCATTTCTACCTGAAGCGCGGCAAGCTGCTCGAATTCAGCTTTGGCGATGCGTCCTGGCATCGAGAGCGTGTCGTCCAGCTCATCATGCCGCCGGCGAATGCAGCATGAATCGCATGCGCGCGGTCGTTCTGACCAAATTCGTTGCGCCTTCGGTGCTGGAATGCCACGAGGTCGAGCGGCCGGAGCCGCGGGCGGACCAGATGCTGGTGCGTGTCGCCGCGTGCGGGGTGTGCGGGCACGATCTGCTCAACCGCGCCGGACATTTCCCGGAAACGCACCCGCCCTGTGTCATGGGCCACGAGATCGCCGGAACGGTGGAGGAGGTCGGGCCGATGGTGAGCGGTTTCGTGCCCGGCATGCGGGTGTGCCTGACGCAGCGCATCTCTTGCGGCGTCTGCCGTACCTGCCGGGCCGGACGTGACAATCTCTGCCGCAACGGACCAAATTTCTACGGAGAGGGAATCTCGGGTGGGTATGGCGAGTTCGTCGTCGCGAGCCCCCGCAACGCGGTTCCTCTGCCCGACAGCGTGGATCTGCGAACCGGGGCCGTGTTGAGCTTGCGCGGTCGGAACCGGGTGGCATGCGCTTGACCGCGCGCGCGTCACGGCTGGGAATACCGTGGTGATCACGGCCGCCAGCGGCGGTGTCGGGATCCACGCGGTACAAATTGCACGTTTCCTGCGGCTGACCGTGATCGCGATTACATCCTCCGAGAGCAAGAAGGAGATGCTTCAAGAGGCCGGTGCGCATCTTGTCGTCGCAGCGCCGGACGGCAAATTCCATCGGGCGGTGCGCGAGATCACCGGCGGCTCCGGCGCGGATGCGGTGATTGAAATCGCCGGCGTACCGACCTTCGCCGCAAGCCTGCGCTCACTCACGGCCGGCGGCCGCCTCGTCGCCGTCGGCAACATGAAACCTGGGGACGCGCCGCTCAACCCCGCCCTGCAGATCCTGAAGGAGATCGAGGTGGTCAGGAGCGGTCACGCGCTCGTCTCCGATCTCAGCCGGCTGGTCGGATTGGTGGGATCAAAACTTCTCCAGGCGCGCATCAACCAGGTGATGCCGGTGACAGATGCCGCACGCGCGCACGAGACCCTGGCGCGCGGAACGAGCGCGGGCCGGATTGTCCTGAGCCACACGAAAGACGATTGAGGAGACCATCGCCATCCAACTCCACCGCCTCAGTGCCTTCGATCATCGCTAAGCATGCGACACCTAGAGGTTTTTATCCTGACTGTGTGTAGCCGCAGTGCGAGAGCATGTTGGCGCATTGCGAGGCTGGGGAGGTGTTGACGATTGATCCGATGCGTCTCCGGAGGGCTTCTCGGGTGCGCGGTTCTGCTTTGCGGATAAGGGCTTTGAGTTTTGCGAAAGCGTGTTCGATTGGGTTCAGGCCGGGCGAATAGGGCGGCAGGAACATCAGCGAAGCGCCACGCGCCTCGATGGCCTTGCGCACGCCGCTGACCTTTCGACTGCCGAGGTTATCGGCGATGACGATGTCGCCCGGCGAGAGTTTGGAGGCGAGGAACTGTTCGACCCAGGCACGGAACGCCTCGCCATTGATGGCACCGTCGAGCACCAGAGGCGCGACGATGCCGTTGTGACGCAAGCCAGCGAGGAATGTGCTGGTTCGCCAATGGCCATGTGGCACGCGACGATCAGCCGCTGACCGCGCGGCGCGCAGGCGCGTCATGTTGGTTTTCGTCCAAGTCTCATCGATGAAGATCGGCCGCCCCGGGTCGAGCTGAGACGCGAGCTCACCCCAGGCGCGCCGGGCGGCGGCAATATCCGGGCGGTCCTGCTCCGCCGCGGCGAGGGTCTTTTTCAGCGTCAGCCCGAGCCGCCTCAATCCCCGGTCGAGCCATTCGGCAAGCAGGTGCCGTTCGCCTTCGGTCAATCCGTCTGCGCCCGGCAGCAACGCGCGCAGCATGGTCGCGACCGGCGCCAGCCGCAGCGGGCGACGCTCCGGCGGGGCTCGGGTCGCCATACATGGCCGCGAAGATCGCCGGGTTGGTGAGGCCGAAGCCGACATGGAGGTCCCACCCGAGCCGGAGATCCTCGACCGGATCGAACTTTATCGAAGATAATGTCTGACGACATACCACCCTTTGAGGCCATGTGCGCGGTGCTTCTGGCCATGGTGGCGGAATTCGGCACAGACGAGGCTCGGACCTTGGACAACTTGTTGCGTTCGACTGAGACCCTCCGCGCGCGGAAAGAGCAATTACGAGCGACAGGAGAAGGTTCTACTGACCGCCCTGAGGGAAAAATGGCCGGACGCGGCTCAGCCGCTTCGCCTCGGGCTAATTGCCATGATTGGCCTGGGTACGGTGAGAATAGCGTCCGATATGTGGAGCGCTGAAAGCGGAACGCGGCCACTGCGCGCATATCGAACGGCGACGACGGAAGGAGGCGGACCGATGAGCATTGTCGGGCCATGTGGCGTCCTCGTTCAGCGTCGCCGGAACGCTGCGTGGTGAGCCGGCGCGCCGGTCTCGCCGGTCTCGCCGCGGCGTGCACGGCGGCAGAATAGCGTTGCCCGCACGGGAGGGTGCGACGCGGGCGCGAGCCTGCAATGTCTGATGCACATCGCGGAGCGCCGCGAGGCGGCCGGATCGGGACCGAGTTCCAGGCTCCCGAATGATTCGGCCTGGGCCGGGCACCGCGCCGGACCTGATGACATCTCGATGTCAGGCAAACCCGCTCCGGCCTCGTTCGTTACGCGCCCGTGGGAGGCGTTCGTCATGACCACGAGGTTCTGGGCGTGTTGGATCGCCGGCTGCGTTGCGAGCACCCTTGTCGTGGCGCCCGTGCTCGGGCCGTGTCCCGCGCTCGCGGCGGACGGGGGATGGTCAGGACCGTCGGGTCCGTCCGGCGCCGATCCCGACGCAGAAGCCGACAAGCTCAACGGTTACGTCAAGGGCTACAACACGCTCATCGGCACGTTCGGACTGCGGCAGCAGTT
Source organism: Acetobacteraceae bacterium (assembly GCA_965276665.1). Taxonomy (GTDB): domain Bacteria; phylum Pseudomonadota; class Alphaproteobacteria; order Acetobacterales; family Acetobacteraceae; genus CAWGJC01. The sequence goes on along the minus strand of OZ255620.1, from coordinate 3,160,268 downwards.
CGCGCAATACGCCGGTCAACGCATCCCCGAGAAGGGTCTCAACGACCCGGTCTTCGTCAATCCCGGTTGGATCGGCAACGGTCTCGACGCGCTCAGGAGCGCGCGTGCGATCAGGCCCGGGACGCCGTCAGCGCTCGACGCAGCCGCCGATCCGTTGATCGCGACGCTCGCGACGCTGGTCGACCGGCTCGACGGTCTCGCCGCCTATTACCGGAGCCGCGGCCAACTGACCGACCATTTCGCGCTCGGCAAGCGACAGGACCCGCTCGTCGTCGCCGGGTTCCGCCAGTCGCTTGCCGAGCTCGCCGCGCTCAGCGACGCGATCGATCGCGAGCAGGACCTCCGCGACGCGCGCGAGCTCGCGTCTCTGAAGGCGAGCGGCGACCGGGTCGCGTACGACACGACGCTCGCGCTCCAGAAGAGCAAACGGCTACTCGGCTTGTTCGGCTCCGCCGCCGACCTCCGTGACGCGTCGAAGCTCGCCGCCGCCGACGGGCTCGCTGCCGAGGTGCAGGCAGCCCTCTTCGACGAGCAGCTCGCCCGGGCGCGGTCGCCCGGTTCGGGCGGCATCAACGACAGCATGGACGATTCCGCCGCGGAGGCGCTGCAAACGCTGCTCGGCCACTACCGCGACCTCCGGCACGGCGGCACGCCGTTCAACCTGCAATTGATGGTCTACAGCTATAACAACGCTGTCCAGCAGCACAATTATGGCCAGCTCTGACGCGGTTGCCGCGCTGGCGCTCGCCATCGCGTGCGTGGCGACGGCCCCGGCCGGAGCGGCCGCGAACGACGACGCGCTGCACGAGGCGATTGCCGGCGGCAACGTCGAAGCCGTCTCGACGATGATCGCCGGCGGCGCCGATGTCGGGCCGGCCCATGCCGAGACCGTGTCGTCGGCGCTGGATGACGGGCTCGCCACCGCCTGCCAGATGCAGCCGGTTCCCACCGATCGCATCGCCGCCATGCTCGACCTGCTCACGCGGCACGGCTTTCCGATCGGCCACGCTGACCCGCTCGGCAACACCGTGCTGCTGTCCGCGGCGCAGTTCTGCCCGGCGCCGGTGGTGCGCGCGATGCTCGATGACGGCGCGCCGCCCGATCCGGTCAACCGCCAGCATTTCACCCCGCTCATGATGGCGTTCGTGAGCGGCAAATGGGACGTCGCTTCAGTGCTCGTTGACCGCGGCGCGCGGCTCACGCAGGCGCAATCCTCGCAAATCTTCTTCGCGCCACCGACGGACCCGGTTGCCAAATCGGTGCTGGCGCGGGCAACGAGATAGGGAGAGCGCGATGCTCCGCGACAGGATGGCCGGGTTCTGCATGCTCGCTGCGCCGCTTTTCGCCGCTGCCTGGCCCGCATCGGGCGCGACACCCGGAGGGGAAGGCAGGATGACATCGGCGGAGGCGCGCGCCTATTTGGCCGACCAGGGCATTGACCCAATTGCGGAGAACGTCCCGCAGCAGATCCTGATCGGCAATGCCAAGGCGCTGGACGCGCTCGTCGCCGCGGGCGTGAATGTCAACGCCAAGACGTCGCTGCCGCAATCGCCACTCGAGCTCGCGGCCATGTCGTGCGCGGGCGGCCGGGTCGAGGCGCCGGTCACGCTGCACATGGTCAACACGTTGCTGGCCGCCGGTGCTGACCCAAACGCGCCAGGCATCCAGGGGCTCGGACCTCTGATGATCGCCGCCCAGCAATGCCGGGCGGCCGTGGTGGACCGCCTCGCTCAGGCTGGCGCGACGCTCGACAGCCGCACACCCCAGGGCTTCACGCCGCTCGGGATGGCGCTGACCGTGAAGAACTACGACGCCGCGGAGGCTCTGATCGGCAAGGGCGCGCGGATCACTCCGGGGGAAGGGCGAAAGCTGACGGAGGGTGCGAACGATCCGACGCTGAAGGCACTGGTGGGGCGGGCGGTCGGGCCGTCCTGACAGGACCGTCGTCGCGCGTGGTCGCAATCCAGGCGGGACGAGCCACGCCGTCGATGCTGTTCCGCAAGCTCGGCACCTACAACCGACGCAGCCTGCTCTATCGCGCCTTCCGGGAGTTGGGCCGCGTCGAGCGCGCTGTTCCTGCTGCGCTTCATCTCTAACGTCGAGGTTCGACGGACCATCCGCGCCGAGACCGCCAAGATCGAAGCCTACAATGATTTCCTTGACTGGGTCGTATTCGGCGAACCGGTTATTGTTGATCGGCGTGGAATAGGGACCCTGTTGGAGTGTTGATCGGCGTCCGAAAGGGACCCCTCTGACGGTGGGGTTCACGATGGCTCTCGTTGTGGTGCGGGGGCCGGATTGGGATGCTGGTGGTGGAGACGATTGCGCGGATCCGGCGGGCGTATTTTGTACAGGGGAAGTCGATCAAGGCGATCTGCCGCGAGCTGCGGGTGTCGCGGAAGGTCGTGCGCAAGGTGTTGCGGTCGGAGGCGACGGAGTTTCGTTACGAACGCGAGCAGCAGCCGATGCCGCGGCTCGGGCCGTGGCGGGAGGAATTGGACCGGCTGCTTGCGGCCAATGAGGGGCGACCTGGTCGAGAGCGGCTGACGCTGATCCGGGTTTTCGAGGAGCTGCGTGGACTGGGTTACGAGGGCGGCTATGACGCGGTTCGGCGGTATGCGCGGGCGTGGCGACGCGAGCAGGTGTCGACCTCGGCGGCGGCATATGTGCCGCTGAGCTTCGCACCTGGAGAAGCTTACCAGTTCGACTGGAGCCACGAGGTCGTGCTGATAGGTGGCACGACGGTGACGGTGAAAGTCGCGCATTTGCGGCTGTGCCATAGCCGAATGTTGTTCGTGCGGGCGTATCCGCGCGAGACGCAGGAAATGGTGTTCGACGCACACGACCGTGCATTTGCATTCTTCCGCGGGACCTGCACGCGCGGCATCTACGACAACCTCAAAGCAGCGGTGGACGCGATCTTTGTCGGTCGCGAGCGGGCCTATAATCGCCGGTTCCTGCAGATGTGCAGCCACTACCTGATCGAGCCCGCCGCCTGCACGCCGGCGGCAGGATGGGAGAAAGGTCAGGTTGAGGATCAGGTTGGTGTAGTGCGGGAGCGGTTCTTTTCGCCGCGCGTGCGGGTCAAGAGCTACGACGAGCTGAATGCCTGGTTGTTGGACAAGTGCGTCGCCTATGCCCGGGCACACCGACATCCCGAGTTGCGCGACCAGACGATCTGGTCGGTGTTCGAGGCCGAGCGCACGGCTCTGGTGCCGTATACCGGGCGCTTCGACGGCTTCCACGCGCTACCTGCCTCGGTCTCGAAGACCTGCCTGGTTCGGTTCGACAACAACCGCTACTCGGTATCGGCGCATGCAGTCGGGCGGCCGGTCGAGATCCGTGCCTATGCCGAGCGGATCGAACTCCGTCAGGACGAGAAGCTCGTTGGCGAGCACCGCCGATGTTTTAGCCGGGATCAGACGGTGTTCGACCCCTGGCACTACGTCCCGGTTCTGGCGCGCAAGCCGGGCGCGCTCCGCAATGGCGCGCCATTCAAGGACTGGCTGCTGCCGGCCGGCCTCGAGCGGATCCGCCGCAAGCTGGCCGGCACGGCCGATGGCGATCGCCAGATGGTGGCCATCCTCGCCGCCGTGCTGAGCGATGGCCTGGCCGCCGTGGAGGCCGCCTGCGTGGAAGCGTTGCGCGAGGGGACCCACTCGGCCGACGTGGTGCTCAACATCCTGTCTCGGCACCGCGAGCCGGCGGCGCCGATCACCATCATGACCCCGGACGCGCTTCGACTGCGCCATGCGCCAGTCGCTGATTGCGCACGGTATGACGGTCTGAGGAGAGCCAGTTGATAGAAAGATCCGAGATCCTGACCGCCATGGCGGATCTGAAGCTCTATGGCATGAAGGCCGCCTATGACGAGATCATCGGCACCGCGGTGAAGCGCCAGCATGAGCCTGCCCGCATCGTCGGCGATCTGCTGACGGCCGAGATCACCGAGAAGCAGGCGCGCTCGATCCGCTACCAGATCACCATCGCCAAGCTGCCGCTGGCCAAGGACGTCGACGACTTCGCCTTTGACGGCACGCCGATCAACGAGACGCTGGTGCGTGAGCTCGCCGGCGCCGAATTCCTGGCGCATCAGCGCAACGTCGTGCTGATCGGCGGCACCGGCACCGGCAAGACCCATCTTGCGATCGCCATCGCGCGCGCCTGCATCCGCGACGGCGCCCGCGGCCGGTTCTTCACCGTCGTCGATCTGGTCAACCGGCTCGAGGCGGAGGGACGCGCCGGCCGTCAGGGTCGAATGGCGGACTATCTCTGCCGGATGGATTTCGTGGTGCTCGACGAACTGGGTTACCTGCCATTTGCCCAATCCGGCGATCAGCTGCTGTTCCATCTGATCAGCCGCCTCTACGAACAGACCTCGGTGATCGTCACCACCAACCTGGCCTTTGGCGAATGGCCTACCGTGTTCGGCGACGCCAAGATGACGACCGCGCTGCTCGATCGTCTCACCCATCACTGCGACATCGTCGAGACCGGCAACGAGAGCTGGCGCTTCAAAAACCGCGCCTGACCCCCTCCCCAGACCCCACCCCCGGGCTTGCACCGGTGGGCCCACAGGAACCCCCCACGCGCCGCTCCACCAGCCTCTTTAAAGGGCGCTCCGCGGCGCGCGGGTCCCCCCTATGGACTACAGGCACAAGCCCAAACAAAGGGGTCCCTTTTGCACGCCGATAGAGAGGCCCGTTTCCGCGCCGATTGACAAACGGGGAGGCCGCGACGTAGCCGAACGTCCCGCCGAAGAAGAACCCACCGACGCCGGCATAGGCGAGCAATCGGCGGTCCCGGAGCAATCCACCGTACTCCGCGAAGGAACGTCTCAGGGGTTCGGTGCTTCGCTGAGCGGGGGGCAAGGTCTCGTTGAGCGAGAACAGCGCCACGAGCGTGAGCAAGCCGATGACGACCAAGGCCCCGAAGATGGCGCGCCATCCCGCCACCGCCAGGATGCCGCCGCCGACTAGCGGTCCCAGCAGTGGGGCGACCGCCATGATCGCCATCAGCGTCGACATCATCTGCGCCGCGCGCGGGCCAGCATGGAGATCGCGCACCATCGCCCGGGCGAGGACCACGCTTGCGCAGGCACCCAGAGCTTGGAGGATCCGCCAACCGATCAGCGCGGATGCGCTGCCCGACAGCGCACATCCGGCGGAGCCCATGATGAACAGTAAGAGCCCCGCAGCGATGGGACCACGCCGCCCGTAGCGGTCGCCGATCGGGCCCCATAGCAGCTGGCCGAAACTAAAGCCCAGCAGGTAGCTGGATATCGTCAGCTCGATCGTGCCCGGAGCCGCGGTCAAAGCGGTCGCGATAGTCGGGATGGCGGGGAGAAAGAGGTCAGTCGAGATCAAGGCGAAGCCCAGCAGCACACTCAGAACTGCCAACACGCGCCACCCATTGCGGGGCACGTGCGGCTCGACCCCGCCGCCGGTCGAACGCACCCGACTGTCCGCTACCACCGCCATCGCGCGATCCATGATCAGCCGCCGGCCTCGTCGAACACCTTGCGGGCGATCTGCAACGCGGTCATCGCGGGCGGCCACCCTGCGTAGAATGCGAGATGGGTGATGACCTCAATGATCTCGTCCTTGGTCACCCCGTTCTCCATCGCCCGCTTAAAGTGGAACGGCATCTCGTTGGTGCGATAAAGCGCGATGAGGCTGGTGATCGTAACGAGGCTACGATCGCGGGGCGACAGCGTGGAGTTTGCCCAAACATCACCGAACAAAACCTTGTCGGTGATCTCGGCCAAATGGGGCGCAATATCCCCGAACGACTTGCGGGCGTTGGTGGGCTCTTCAGCCATGTTCGCCTCCTTCAAGGTTGCTCGATCGTCGCTCGGTTCAGTGCGCGACGAACCCGCCATCGACCGGCAGCGCCACGCCGAGCACGAAGCTGGCACCGGGGCTGCACAGCCACAGCACGGCGGCGGCGACCTCATCGGCCAGTCCCATCCGGCCGATTGGCTGGTCCTTGAGGAACTCCTTCATGGCGGCCGGGTCGATGGCGTCGCCCATCGGCGTGTCGATGCAGCCGGGGCACACGGCATTCACCCGGATGCCCTTGGCCGCGTAGTCCAAGGCCGCGCTCTTGGTCAGGCCGATCACCCCATGCTTGCTGGCGTGGTAGGCGGCGCGACCCGGTAGCCCGACGAGGCCGCCCAACGAGGAACAGTTGACGATGGCGCCGCTGCCCTGCTTCCGCATATGCAGCAGCTCGTGCTTCATGCAGGTCCAGACGCCACGCAAGTTAACGGCATTGACCTCGTCGAAGCCTTCCCCCGTCTCGTCTGTGATGTCGCCCATCGGCCCGAGGATGCCGGCATTGTTGTAGGCCATGTCGAGGCGGCCGAAGGTGGCCACCGTGCGCTGTACCATGGCGGCGGCCTGCGCTTCGTCGGTGACGTCGAGAGTGACCGCAATCGTCCGATGACCAGCCTCGTTCAGTGTGTCGCTGGCTCGGCGCAGGGCTGCCTCGTTGCGGTCAGCCAGCACGACGGCCGCTCCGGATTGCACGAATGCCTTGGCCGCGGCCAGTCCCATGCCGGAACTCGCGCCGGTCACGAGGGCGACCTGGTTCTTGAAATCGTAGGTGGGGTTCATGCCGATTACCCTTCGCGTCCGTATTGCGCGTCGCTCACCGGTTCGAGCCAGTCGACGTTCTTGCCGTCCACCATCTCCGTGACGGCGGTGTGGGTCATGCCCGTGGTGGCGCTGGCGCCGTGCCAGTGCTTCTCGCCGGCTGCAAAGAACACCGTGTCTCCGGGGCTGACGGTCTCGATGGGGCCATCCACCCGCTGCACCCAGCCTTGACCGGCGGTGATGATAATCGTCTGACCCGCCGGATGGGTGTGCCAGACGGTCCGGGCGCCGGGCGAGAACGTCACGCTCGCCGTCGTGACCCGGCTCGGCGCCTCGGCCGAGGTCCGATTGTCGACGCGCACTGTTCCGGTAAAGTTGTCGGGTGTCGCTCCAGCCATAGAGGGCATGCTGGCGTTGCGGGTGATCTTCATAATTTTCTCCAAGCGTGAACGAGCCTTGTGACCCGGTTGTGAGTGCTGAACCTCAAATGAGCGGTGACGATCATCGCGACTAGGCGCTGAAACCAGCATGCGGCTATAAGCTGGACTTCCGAATGCCACGCCGGGCACAACCGGCGAGATCAGGTCATAGCCGGCAGTCGGTCGAGGAACTTGTCGAGGGTGATGGGATAGTCCCGCACGCGAATGCCGGTTGCGTTGTAGACGGCGTTGGCGATCGCGGCGGCAACACCGCACAACCCGAGCTCGCCGACGCCTTTGGCCTGAAGCGGCGACATCGTTGGATCCACCTCGTCGAGGAAGATGACCTCCTGATGCGGGATGTCGGCGTGGACGGGCACCTCGTAACCCGCGAGATCGTGGTTGGCGAAGAAGCCCTGCCTAATGTCGACAGCCAATTCCTCGGTCAATGCCGCCCCGGCTCCCATGGTCATCCCACCGATGACCTGGCTGCGGGCCGCCTTTGGATTGAGGATCCGTCCGGCCGCGCAAACCGCCAGCATGCGCCGCAGCCGCACCTCGCCGGTGGCGGCGTCGACACCCACCTCGACGAAATGAGAGCCGAAAGTCTGCTGGGCATACTCCTTGGAGAGGTTTCCGTAGGTCATCTCGTCCTCTCCCACGAGCGGCACTGAGGCCGCTGCCTGCGCCAGTGGAACGCTCCGGGAGCCGGAGCGCACCAAACCGTCGGCGAACTCGACGTCGGAAGAGTTGAAGCCAAGTGCTTGGGCAACGGCCCCACGCAACTTCACACAGGCGGCATAGACGCCCGCGGTGACCGAGGCGGCACCCCATTGTCCACCGGAACCAGGTGACTCCGGAAAGGTGGAGTCACCCAAGCGAACAACGACCTTATCCAACCCGACGCCCATCATTTCGGCCGCGGTCTGGGCGACGATGGTGTAGCTGCCGGTGCCCACGTCCGTCATGTCGGTCTCGACAGTGACCGTGCCGGTGGCGTCGAGCCGAACCCTTGCCGCCGACTTCAAAATCGGCGCGCCGCGGATAGCGGCGGCCATGCCGAACCCGTTCAACCACCGCCCGGTGCGGCTGCTGCCGGGCTGGCGATGACGCTGGTTCCAACCAAACCGGTCAGCACCGGTTCGCAGGCACTGCACAAGCTGGCGCGTCGAGAAGGGCCGCTCCGGCTTCTCCGGATCGACTTGGGTATCGTTGAGAATGCGGAACTCGACGGGGTCCATGCCCAGCGTCTCCGCCATCTCGTCCATTGCGATCTCCAGGGCCATCTGGCCCGTCGCCTCACCCGGGGCCCGCATGGAGTTGCCTTCGGCCAAGTCGAGAACGGCCAGGCGCAAATGCGTCATCCGGTTCGCACCGGCATAGGCGAGGCGGGTGGAGGTCGTCGCCGCTTCGGTTCGGCCGCCGCGCAGGTTGCCGTTCCAGCTCTCATGCCCGATGGCGGTGATCTTGCCGTCCGGGGTGGCACCGATTCGGATGCGCTGGATCGTGGCGGCACGATGCGTAGTGTTGTTGAACATCATCGGACGCGTCAGAGCGACCTTGACAGGCCGCTTCACCGCCCGGGCTGCCAAAGCTGCCGCTACGGAATCGACCAGGGCCGTGCCCTTGCCGCCGAAGCTGCCGCCGATGAACGGCGTGAGGATGCGAATGTTGCCCGGCGCAATGCCCAAAATCAGGCCAAGATCACGAACACCCCAGTTGAGCTGCTGGATCGGACTCCAGCACGTGAGCTTGTCACCGTTCCACACTGCGCTCGTCGCATGCGGTTCCATCATAGCGTGGGCTTGGTCGGGCGTGGTGTAGGTAGCGTCCAATTTGACCGGCGCGGCGGCGAACGCGCCCTCGAAGTCGCCCACTGCGGTCACCGGCGGGCCGCCGTATTCGCCCTGCTTCGGTGTGACCGCAGATGCCTTGGCCGCCGCAAGGTCGAACGAACCCTCTGCACGAAGGTAGTTCACCTTCACCAAGCCGGCGGCGCTGCGGGCCGCCTCGAAGGTCTCCGCGACGATGATCGCGATTGCCTGGTGGTAGTGGTCCACCTCCGTCCCGGCGAGCGGCTTGTCGATGTAGAACTTGCCGACGCCTAGCGGCCCGGCGCTGTCCGCCGTGATAACGGCGAGCACGCCCGGCGCGGCTTCGGCGGCCGCGGTGTCGATGGACGTGATGCGCCCCTTGGCGATCCCAGCGCCCAGGATGAAGCCGTAAGCAGGAGCTGCACCGAGGTCCTTGTGCTCATAGGCGTAGGGCGCAGTGCCGGTAACCTTGAACGGCCCATCGATGCGGCTGGTCGGATGCCCAATCACCTTCAGTTGGTCGATTGGGTTCCCAGTCGCTGGCGTGTCGAACTTCATGCCGCCCTCGCTTCGGCCATGACCGAGCCGAGCGTTCGCTCGACCAGCGCCAGCTTGAATGCGTTGTCTTGGGTCGGGGTCGCCCCAGCAAGCAACCGCTCGGTGACCGCCTTGGCACCCTTCGGCATCGACTGTTCCGCCGTCTCGACCCTCCAGGGTCGCGGCGCAATGCCGCCGACAGCGATCCGGCCCGTTCGGTCCGGATAGATCACGGCAGCAATCGACACCAACGCGAAGGCATAGGATGCCCGATCGCGCACCTTCCGATAGATGTGCACGCCACCCGTCGGCGGGGGCAAGGTCACGGCAGTGATAAGCTCGCCGGGCCGCAGGGCGGTCTCCCGCTCCGGCGTCGATCCGGGCAGCAGGTGAAAGACCGAGACGGGAATGCTGCGTAAGGATCCTCGGGCATCGATCGTCTCGACCTCGGCATCCAAGGCCCGCAAGGCGACCGCCATGTCCCCGGGATATGTCGCGATGCAGGCTTCACTGACGCCGACGACGCCAAGCTGGCGGCTGATGCCGCAATTGCCGCGCAGCCGGAACCCGGCTGGCGTTTGTTGCAAGGCTGGTTGGGGTCGTAAAAATAGGGGCATCGCGTGCGCTGGAGCAGGTTGCCCGCCGTGGTCGCCTTGTTGCGAAGCTGGCCGCTCGCCCCGGCGACGATGGTGCGGCTGACGAGGCCATAGTCCCGCCGAACTCGGTGATCAGCAGCGAGGTTGGTGTTGCTCACCAAAGCCCCGATGCGCAGGCCGCCGGCCGGTGTATCCTCGATCTTGTCCAAGCCGAGCCCGTTCACGTCAACGAGGTGCGACGGCGCCTCGATCTCCAGCTTCATGAGGTCCAGCAGGTTGGTTCCGCCGGCGATGAACTTGGCGCCGGGCGTGCGCGCCACGGCCGCGGCCGCCTCGGCCGGCGACGCTGGTCGCTCGTAGGTGAACGATCTCATGCGGGCACTCCCGCAATCTCGGCCATCGCGTCGTGGATGTTCGAGTAGGCTCCGCAGCGACAGATGTTGCCGCTCATGCGTTCGCGCAGCTCCGCGCTGGTTGGGTGCACCGGCTCGGTCAGGCTGGCGCTGACGTGGCTGGGGATCCCTGCTTCGATTTCGGCGAGCACGGCCACGGAGGAGCAGATCTGACCTGGCGTGCAATAGCCGCACTGGAAAGCGTCGTGCGCGATGAACGCCGCTTGCATGGGGTGCAGCTTGTCCGGCGTGCCGAGGCCTTCGATGGTCACGATCTCGTCGTGCTGGTGCATCACGGCGAGGGTCAGGCATGAATTGATGCGAGTACCGTTAAGGGTCACGGTGCACGCGCCGCACTGACCGTGGTCCCACCCCGGCCTTCACGTTGCTCGTCGAGGCGCTCCGCTATCGGAGCTGACGAATGGATCAGTAGAGATTGGCAGCCGTCCGACGATTCTTCGCCAATTCGGAAGCAGCGCTTATGGGCCTATGCGGGTTTGGGGCCGTTATCGCTGACGCTAAAACAGTGGACATCTATATCGTCACCGCGCGGGAACTCGTTGCATGGATATGTTCGAAGGCAAAGTCGCGCTCGTCACTGGCGCCGCGGGCGGCATAGGTCTCGCGGCTGCGAAAGCTTTTGCACAGGCCGGTGCGTCAATCGTGATGGTAGACAACGACGCCACGTTGCTCGAAGCCGCCGCAGATGATCTTGCCTCCGCCGGACACAAAATTCTTGCCATCACCTGCGACGTGAGCGACCGGGGTCAGGTCAAGGCGATGATGGAGCGGACTGTCACAACCTATGGCCGTCTCGACGCCGCCTACAACAATGCGGGCATCAACTGTGATGCGGCGCCCATGCTCGAAACCGAAGACGACGAGTTCGACGCCATTCTTGACGTCAACCTTCGCGGCACGTGGAACTGCATGAAGGCGGAGTTGCGTCAAATGCTGTTGCAAGGCAGCGGTGCCATCGTGAACTGCTCATCGATCGGCGGAATGCGAGGATCAAAGGGGCGCACAGCATATTCGGCCAGCAAGTTCGAGGTGGTCGGTCTAACCCGAGCCGCCGCTCTCGACTATGCAGGTAAGAACATCCGCATCAATGCCGTGTGTCCCGGGATCATCGGCAACACGCCGATGGCAACCAGGGTCTCGAAAAACAATGATCCTGACGTCGTCAGGGCGTTCATAGCTGCCGAACCGATAGGACGCTTGGGCGAGCCGGAGGAGATTGCGGCCGCCGTGTTGTGGCTGTGCAGTTCGGCAGCAAGTTTCATGCTCGGACAAGCCATGGTGGTTGATGGAGGAATCCTGGCATAACGAGCGCCGACGATACCGGAAAGCATATCGCTTAGCCGGGTCAGCGTCGCGTGACTGGTCTATGTGGCAATGGCTTGAGCCGCCCACGCATACCGTGATGTGCGACGCCGCGCCGAGCCGTCCGCCAAACGACCGTTGAGCGGCCACCTCCGGAATGTCCGCAAATCCTGGACGGAAGATGAGAAGTCGGACAAGATGACTGTCGGACAGGAAGACGGACAAATTCCTTTGGCGCACATCGGATACGCCCGGGTCAGCACTCTCGATCAAGATCCCGCACTCCAGCTCGACGCGCTGACCGCCGCAGGGTGCGGCAAGGTATTCGAGGACCGCGCCTCCGGCGCGCGCACGGATCGGCCGGGCCTACAGAAGGCACTGGACTACGCGCGCGAAGGCGACGTGCTGATCGTATGGAAGCTGGATCGGCTTGGCCGCAGTCTGCCGCATCTGATCGAGACCGTCTCGGCTCTGGAGAAACGAGCTGTCGGCTTCCGCAGCCTCACCGAAGCGATCGACACCACCACGCCCGGTGGCAGGCTGGTTTTTCACCTTTTCGGCGCGCTTGGCCAGTTCGAGCGGGATCTGATCCGAGAGCGCACGCGGGCTGGCCTTGCAGCGGCTGAAGCTCGAGGTCGGAAGGGCGGGCGCAAACCCGTCATCACGGCTGACAAGCTTAAGCGCGCGCGCGTGATTATCGATAAAGGGCTAACGGTGCGCGAGGCCGCCGTGCGGCTCAAGGTTGGCAAGACCGCTTTGTATGATGCACTGCGTCAGTGAGCGGCCGGGACCAGCTTTCGTCACCACGCCGGGCAAAAGCTATGCCGTTTAATCTCAAAATCCTACGCCGCTTAATGTTCAAAATGACAAGAGCCGAAACCGCCTGTACGTATTCCGTGAGTACAATCCTTGACGGGTCGTCGACGACAGTGTACACTTTGAAGGTGTACATCTAGCCCAGGATGCCCGATGCCCAGAACCGCCGTCGACGACAACAAGCGGATGAACCTGCGGGTTCGTCCGGAGCAGAAAGCCACACTGATGCGCGCGGCCGCTCTGAAGAACACCGACCTCACGGATTTCGTCCTGCAACCGGCGCTTCGCGAAGCCGAGGCCATCATCGAAGCTGCCGATCATGTCGTGCTGTCGGAGCGCGACAGTTTGCGCGTTCTTGAGATGCTCGAAAATCCACCTCCGGCCAACGCCCGACTGCGCGCTGCCGCAAAGGCCATGCCTTCGCCCGTATGAGTGCTCCCGCGTGGCATGAGGAAGCGATTACCCGCAAGCATGATCGCAGCCGGTTCGATTGCGGCGATGAGGCGATGAACAGCTTTCTGCTGCGCTACGCGCGGCAGAGCCACGATCAGGGTGCGTCGAAAACGTTCCTGGCCATCGACGACAGCGCCAAAACTATTCTGGGATTCTATAGTCTGGCACCTGCTTCGCTCGCCTATGATCGCGCCCCCGCGATCGTGCAACGCGGCCTTGCACGTCACGACGTTCCCGGCTTTCGGCTGGCGCGCATCGCCATCGATCGGGCACAGCAGGGACAGGGCCTTGGCGGTCAGCTTTTGCTTGCGGCCGGAAGACGCTGCCTGATGGCGGCGGCGGCCGTTGGCGGAACGGTTCTCATCATCGACGCCAAGAATGACAGAGCCGCCAACTGGTATGTCAGTTACGGTGCCATCCCACTCCTCGATGCGGAGCGAACCCTTGTGATGCCGCTGGCCACGATCGAGAGCCTGCTTCGGGAAGTCGGAAAGCTTTAAAAAGGAACCTCATCGGGATCGATAGGTTCGTGACAAACCTCGGCCAATAAGACAAATGCGTGGATTGCATCTTTGCCGATCTGCTGCAACTCCGCCTCGACTGGCAATGGACCTCCCTCGCACACGTGCGCAACGCGCGCCGAAAGGGCGGATGGCCTAACCGGATGGCCTTCTCTTGGTGGATCGTAATCGATCAGAAAGACAAGCCTGCTCGGGCTGTGAAAAACCGCGCGAGCAACCTCATCAACCTCCCAGTCACGAAGCAACTCGATCGGTCGCACATCGCGGTCGTGGGAAAGGCTTATGATCGGGCCAATGCCGTCCATGCTTGCAATCTTGCCACGATGCTCACTCCGCGGAAGGTCCGGTGCTCGCCATCCTCGCCATGCTCGCGCTGAAGAGCGCGCTGCGCGTGGCTCCGGGTGGCTCCGCTCCTCCCATCCCCTCCGCTGCGCTTCCCGGCTCAGGCGTGAGCAGGTCGGGACGGAAAAGCAGGTGTTCAGTCGAACAGAAAAGCTGGGAACGACGTTTGCACTGACCGGCTAAGCCGCAATGCGCCGCGTCTCCTTTGCTGGGCCGAACTCTGTCAGCACGCGGCGTTCCGCCTCGTCGCAGTAATTTGGGTTGAGCTCGATGCCGATCGCACTGCGTCCCGAACGAAGTGCGGCTATCGTTGTCGTGCCCGACCCGAGAAAAGGATCAAGCACCAAGCCGTCCTTGGGGCATCCACACGCGAGACACCGATCGACAAGTTCGATTGGAAAGGGTGCAGCGTGGCTATGTGGATTCTCAGGCCGAGCGGCGATCGTCCAGATATCTTCTTCATCGCCGAGCGCTTCGCGGTTGAAATAATATTTCACACTCTTCGAAAAAATGAAGACGTTTTCGTAGGTTCTATGCGGGCGATCATGTGCTGTCGGCTCGCCGAGATTCCCTGGTCGTTCCCATATCACCGCACTACGAAGTGTCCAGCCGGTTGCCTGCATCGCAATGGCCACCCGCCAGGGGAGGCCGATCAATGATTTACGTGGCAGACCAAGACCTGGACCGTCAACCGCACGAAGCGTGTTGCGGGCCAACTGTCGGCCCGAGTGCTTTTTGTCCCGACCGTGGGGTTTACCCTTCGCGTTATAGTACGCGTCACCGATGTTGAGGAAGAACGTGCCATCGGGGCGTAGAACGCGCTTCAGCTCGTTGAAGGGCTCGACCAGGGCCTGAACGTAGTCCTCGATCGTCGCCTCATGTCCGATCTGTCCTTCCACACCATAGTCGCGCTGCCAGAAATAGGCCGGAGATGTGATGGCCGAGTGCACATGATCAGATGGCAGGGATTTCAGGCCGTTCATCACGTCGGCATTGATGATCTTATATGACCGGTTTTTGCCGACGTGCCCCTCGCGGACCGGAAGGCACTCAGGACCGTCATTCTGCTGGGTATCCATCCCCGCCGCGTTCCGCGCGATAGGCACCGTTGTGGACGTCGAGGTCCTGGCCAAGTAGGCCTGGACCGCTTCCTCAGAGACTCGGATTTGTCCTTTTTTACCAGCCCTTACATGCAGAAGATCACCCGCTCGGATGGCGCGCCGGAGGGTGGACATCGACAATTTGAGGGACTCTTCCAGCTCCTGGAGCGTGAAAAGTCGCTGAAGCATTCCGATTCTCCCGGGCGCCCCACGGCGCGCGGTACAAGAGTGTCATCAGCAGCCACTGGTGGTCAATGATGGTCAGCTTTGCCGACGTGTATGCTTACAGTCCGAGACCGGCTCGCAAGGCTGCCGAGATGGTCGCCCGATCGGCCGACGACGCCATGATGACTTCCTGTTCCGCGATCGTCGTCGACGCCTTCGGCGCAATTGCTTCCGGGAACAAGATAACGATTTTTGGGTTTGACAGCGTCCCGGCCCAGATAGCGCGGAAGTCGGAGAGGTAGCCGAGCGCCTTGTAAACACTGTCGCTGATGTAGCCGCTGTCGGCCGTCTTTTTCACTTCGATGAATGCGACGCGCCGACCTTGTTCGCCGTCAGACACGACGATCAGGTCCGGCCGGCGCGGAACGCCACGGACACCGTCATGCACGGCCAGGATCGCGAGCTGATACGAAGCGTACCCCAGTGCGGAGACGGGAGACTGATCGAAGAACACACGGATGCGGCGCGTGTCTTTCTCGAACAGCGCGATGTGATCTCGGCCCGGGGCCGCTAAGCCGTATTGTGTCGGTGGCTGTAGCCCGAGATCGTGCTCCAGGATATCGAGCACCAACACCAGGGCATAGAGCTCGAACAAGTCGTCATCACTTAGCGGCGCAAGCCAGTTCACGGTCAGCAGTTCAATGATGTGCTGCCAGCGTGCCGCCCGGCTCCGGTCCCTATAACCCTGCCGGCGAACGGCCAAGGCCGCCGCGCGCCGATAGGCAGGCAGGCGTTGCCGCTGGGCTGCCAGGCGCATGTGTACGTCCAGCCAACGTGGGGGCGGCACCTCCCGGAACCATTGATGCCGCAAAGCTTCTTCGCAGCTATCCCGGATCAGACCCAGTTGCGGCAGAAGCGCTTTCGAGCCGACTTGCCTCTCGATCCAACCAATTGTGGCCGCAAGGTCCTCGACCAGCCAGCGAACCAGGGCGTTCTCTGGCAGAGCGAAACTGCGTTGCGGTAGCCGTGTGATAAATTGGGTCGGAAGCAGGCGGCCTGATAGACGGCCAAGCGTTGTCAGGTCCCATCGGGTATTTCCCCGCAGCATCGGGCCGACTACGGCGACCTCATCGACCTTCTCGTTCGAGAGAGAGTCGAGCAAAGGCGGCAGCTGCCGCGTACAGAAATCCTCATAGCCGCCTGAGGCGAGATCGACGATGCCGGCGACAAGGGCAACGTCATCCTCGCCCGCCGACAGCTTGTTGAGAAAAGCTGCCAGCACCCCGGGATCAAGCGGTGTGTCTGTCGTTGCCTTCACGGACGTGCCGAGGTTCGCCAGATGCCGGCCTGCGCGACCGGGCTCGGTGATGAAATCTCGCCACTCGTCGCGCAGCGTCACTCCACGAAGCCCGTCCATACGGCAAGCCGCCGCGCAAATTCCTTCATCTCCACGTTACCGAGATATTTGCCGGCGAGTGCGAGTAGTTCGTCGTGCTTGTCGGCCCTGCCCTGAAATTGCGGTGCCACGTAGAGATCGAGCGATGACACCAGCAGCGATGCTGTCGTGCGGTTTGCGTCGAGAGCGACTTCACTGCGGGCCTGGCGCATCATCGCTTCCGGGATCGCGTAACCCATCGCCATGTCGATCGATGCCAGTCCGGCCGGATCGGCGAAGAGAGCCTTCAGCGCGGCAAGGTAGTCGGGCTGTGTCGCCGCCAGCCCGTCGACGCCGCTCCCCGCACCGGCTTCCAAAAGTTGGTGATAGATGTCGGCAGGCGGTATATTGACCGGTATGAACGCGAAACGACGGACAAAGGCGTAGCTCAAGCGCTTGAGGCTTGCCTTGTCGGCATCGTTCATCGAGCCTATCAGCCGCCACCACAAAGGCAGCCGGACCGTCTCTGTCGCCGCATCATCCGGGGCGGCACTTGCAACCAGTCTGATGCGCCGGCTCACTTCCTCGCCACCTGCAGCCGTTCCGCGCATCAGGTAGGGTAGATCGACATCGTTCCCGCTCAGAAGGGTGAAGAGCTCGCCGAACGCCTTATCGATATCGGCGCGATTGATCTCGTCGATGATCAGCGTGCGCTTGCTTATCATCGCATTGACGACAAATCCCGGCAGGAAGTCGAGCTGCCCGGCGTTTGAGGCTGACGGGAAGTAGCCGCCGATCATGTCGACCGTCGTCCATTGGTCTGTCGCCGCCACCATCGAAAACGGGATGCCTGTGGCAGTACACAGTCGGCGCGCCAGTTGGGTTTTGCCGGTCCCGGGCGGCCCCGTAAAGATCACATGCATTCCGGCTCGAAGAGCGGCCAGCGCACGAAACGCCGCTTCTTCCATTCCGCGCAGTTCGCCGAGAGCCGTACGCACATCTTCGGCGTCCACCTCCCAGGTGTAGTCCGCTTCCTCTTCCACATCTTCCGCCGCGACCGGGGTCGCAAAGCCGGGTCCTGCGACTGCTGCAGGTGGTGCGACCGGTGGTGCTGGAGGCGGTTGGAGGAGCGCGAACAGTTGGCCGGCTGCGATCGGCTGGGTGGCAAGCGCTGTCGCCGCGAGAGCCGGATCAGGTGTCGCGTCGAACACGGCACCCACCAGGTTGTAGGCAACCAATTTGAATTCATCGACGAAGCGGTCGATCGCGGCCTGATGGGACGCCACATCTTCGAGGCGGTAACACCAGGTGGCAAGATTATGAACCGAGATGGGAACAATCCCGATGACATCAGTGCCCCGCGTCGCCAAGACCGTCAGGAAGTCTGGATGAAAGGACCAGAGATCGTTACTCGCCCCCGTCCCTTGCAGATAGATAAACGGTTTGCCGGTGCGCATGCGCTGCAAGCTTTTGCCGGCATTATCTCTTACCTTCCAGTTAGATACGCCATCGCGCTGCGCACCAAACGGCACATACCAGGGTCGGTCGGGAGGTCCGCCCTCCGGCCGAAAGTAGTCCCGCATCAGGTCCGTCTCCTGAACGCTGCCAAAGGCTTTGGAAGGTGTCGGAGAGATCGAGACCTCAGCTTTGAGCATGCCCAGGAAGCTGACCAATGACGGGTGCGTCCGGCCCGGCAAGTAGCCGAGGGCATGCGACACGTGGGCGGCAGTAAAATACGGCATGAGGCGCCCAATCGAACTATGCGGACACGCCTGGAACGGCTGGCCCTATCCTTTCGGATTCCATAGGGCATTCAGGCGAGTCACTCCAAGCGCCGGTCAGCCCGTCGACACCTGCGTGGTGATAGCGGCCCAGATCGTCGAAAGCGGCGCGCAGGGCGACGTCAGCGGATCAGGCGATGGCGGATCACTCTTGCCGCTCTTTCATCCAGATCATGGCGTCGAATGCCCGCAGCTTGGCCGCGTCCATCGAGGCCAGCATCTTGCGGCTGACGACGTTCTTGTCCGTCGTCCGATTGCTGACCCGAAAGCCCCACCCCTGCCCTGCCGGATAGACAACGATATTATAGCCGTCAGCGTTCAGAAACGGGTTTCCGTTGCGCGATGTGCGCCAGTCGCGGGTGAGCCAGCGCTGACGTCGTGAGCTTGCATTGCGCAGGCTTTTTTCGCGACGCCGGGCACCTTCGTAGTCATTTTCCATGTGGCCCGCGCATACGCAGCCGCAGCCAAGGCCTTCCGGATAGGCCGGATGCTCCATGTGGTGAACGTAGCGAATATCGTGAGCTTCACACATTTCGCAGATGGCAGACGGTTCGCCGAGGTCTTCTACGTCCACGCACTGCCAGCCTTTGTGCGGCACGCCGGGCTGAGCCCATTTCCCCGATCCCCGACCTACTACCTCGCCCATGACGACTCCGATACCGCGCGTCGCCGTCGACATCCCGCGACAGCCTACGCCTCGATTTAAAGATTGACGTTAGGACAAAATAGGACAAACTGGGACCCACATTCAACCCCGATTCGGAGTTTACCTATGATCCCTCAGCCCCAGGCCAGCACGTCCTTCAGGTCCCCCTTTGCGTCTCACACCCATATCGATGCAGAGACATGCCCCTGGTGCGAGCAGGAGATACCGGCCGAAAAGCTGGAAGAGATCAGCGGCAAGATCGCGCTGCGCGAGCGCGAGCAATCGCAGGCCATCACGACGCGTCTTGAACAGAAATATGAGGCCGAGCGTATCGAGGCTGAGGCCACCGCCAAGGCCAATCTCGAACTCGAGCGTCGCCAATCCGCCGCGCGAGAAGAAGCGGCCCGGGCGGAGGCGAAGAGGGTTGCAGAGGCCGCCGCTGCCGCCCACCAGGCGCAGCTTCAAAAAGAGTGCGATGCGAGTGCGACGGCTCTCGCCGCGGCCAAGGCTGAAGCTGAGGGACGGGAAGCAGCTATTCGCCTCGAGGCGCAGCAATCCGCCGAAGCCGCCGTGGCCGACAAACTGGCTGCAAGCGAGACGGCGCGCACCGACCTCGACGCCGCATTGCAAAAGCAGATCGAACAGACCAAAGCGAACCGGCTCGAAGCCGACCAAAAGAGCGCAGCGCTACAGGGGCAACTGACCGCCCTTCAGCAAGCCAAGGAAACCGAACTGGCGGCCCTTAAAGAAGAGGCTGCGGCAGCCGCAGTCCGAATCCGCCAGGAAGCAACGGCTGCTGCCGAAGAAGCATCGCAGGTGAAAATTCGGGAGGCCGAGACGACCCGCATTGCCGCCGAACAGAAGGGGGCAGACCTTCAGGAAGAACTCACCACAGTCAAAAATGCCAAAGCTGCCGAGCTCGCCGAGCTGAAGGAGAAGGCTGCCGCGGACGTAGTCCGTATTCGCGCCGAGGCGACTGCCGCCGCTGAACTTGCCACGGCGGAAAAGCTCGCCGAGAACGCGCAGGCAGCTGCCGAAGCCGCGGCACGGGCGGCCGAGGCTGAGAGCAAATTCGCCACGCTCAGTGACCAGCACGCGGCCGTGCTGAAGGAGCAGCTGGACGCGCAGCGCGATATTCTGGAAACGGCCAAAACGGCCGAGATCAATGCCATCAAGGCCAAGGCCTTTGAGGACAACCAGAAGCAGGTCGACAAGCTGACCGCTGAACTGCGCGCTCTTGAGAAGAAAACCAACGACGAACTTGGCGAGGGTGCCGAGATCGACTTGCTCGAAACACTCAAAGCCGAGTTCACCGAAGACACAATTGTCAAAATCCAGAAAGTAGCGGGCGGCGCCGACATCCGTCACACCGTCATGTTACAGGGCAAGACGTGCGGCACGATCCTCTACGACTCCAAAAACCGCGGACAATTCAGATTCGAACACGTCACCAAACTGAAAGCGGACCAGATTTCCGATAAGGCCGATCACGCCATTCTCTCGACGCACAAGTTCCCTGAGAAGACGGGGCATCTTCACGTTCACGACGGTGTCGTTCTGGCGAGCCCTGCCCGGGTCGTCGCTGTCGCGACATTGATCCGACAGCACGTGATCCTGACGCATACGTTGCGCATGAGCAATGCTGAGCGCGAAAGCAAAACAGAGTCGCTCTATGACTTCATCGGCTCGGACCGGTGCACGCAGTATCTCGAAGCTGTCGACGCTCATGCCGAGGAGCTGCTGCAGATGCAGGTGAAGGAAAAGCTTGCACACGATGCTACCTGGAAGAAAGAGGGCATCCTCTTGAGGAAAATCCAGAAAGCGAAAGCCGACCTCTCGATGGAGATCAGTTGCATCATCGGCATTGCTGATGCGGAGGAACCTGGCCTTGAAGAAGCCCAGCTATGACCGTGGTGGCAGCAGCCGATCATCGCCCGAACGTTATCGGTCTTCAGGAACGTCGCCTCGACCGCACGATCCTGCGGACCTATCGGACGAAAATCGACATCGATAACGTCGTCCCCAATCCCCATCAGCCGCGTCTCGGACCTAAGGAGGACGACGAGCTTCAGTGTCAGATCGAGGCAAACCAGGGCCTTTTTGAACCTCTCCTTGTCGAGCCTCATCCCGACCTGCCGGGAAAATTCCAGATCATCGACGGTGATCGTCGATGGACAAATTGCCGCCTGCTCGTCGATCGGGGCCGTGTGCAGTACCGCGAGCTGCCGGTCGAAGTGACCGATCGCACTCTTTCCGAGGAAGAGCGCTTACGCGTATGGATTTACATCCACCGGCAACGCAAAGAGTGGGATGCTAAGGAAAAGGAGATGGTCGCCTATCGCCTCGTCGAACTGATGGGACGAGCGAGTGCTGCGAATATCCTCGGCATCACGGTCCGCGAGCTCGACAAGCTTGTGGAGATTTTTGAGCTGTCCGGAAAGTTTACCAAACTCCGCGATCCGAGCGCCGCGATCACCTGGGCACGCGAGCTGATGGGCGTCAGCAAGAAGCTCCTGGTGCCGAGCGTCGTTGATGCCGTGGTCGAGAAGGTGAACCAGAAGCGTATCACCAACTCCAAGGAGTTGCGCAAACTCCGCGTCATCCTTCCCGACCCCGTAGCACGGGCGCATTTCCTCAGTAATGAAGGTGATCTTGACTCGGCGCAGCTTCGGCTAAAACCCGCAGAAAAAGATGCCAGCGACGGTGCGCTGAACAAGATGGAGACAGCACTTACGGCCTTGAAAAGTCTCCCCTGGACGGCGTTCCAGGAAATGAAGGGCGACCCCAAGGTACTCACGAAAATCGAAGAGGCCGAGGCGCTGCTTAAATCACTGCGCAAGGCTCTATCGGTGTCCTGACGATCGGCACCCGGTGCCCGGTTTTTCTGTTCTGTCGTTCCTACCCATATGGATTAAAACATGCCTTTCGACCAAAACGTTACGATTGTTGACAACACCCGGCTCCGTATCCCTCAACGCGACGGATGGCAGTCGATCCGCGATCACTTCCACCAGCAGGATGCCCGCGCTGAAGTCGGTATCATTCTGCCGGTAGGCTGCGGCAAGTCCGGCCTGCCCTTACACCCTATGCACTCGGTGCCCGCCGGGCGCTCATCATCGCGCCCGGAACCCGCATCAGGGACCAGCTCGCCAACGATCTCCGGGTGAGCAGTGCCACGAACTTCTACGCAAGATGCGGTGTTCTGGCAGACGGCCAGCCCTTTCCCGAAACGGTCCTCGTGGCGAGTGGCCGGGTCAACATGGACGATCTGAGACACTGCGATTTCGCGGTCGCAAACATTCAGCAAATCGCGGGCGATGAGAACCGCTGGCTTGATCAGCTTGAGGCTGACTTCTTCGACCTTATCCTTGTCGATGAAGCACATCATAACACGGCCGCGAGCTGGCAGCAGGTCAAGCGTCGCTTTCCGTCGGCAAAGCTTGTCAACTTCAGTGCCACGCCGACGCGTGCTGACGGTGCGGTCATGGATGGCGAGGTTATCTACAGTTTTCCCGTCATGCGCGCCATCGAAGCGGGATATGTCAAGCGTTTGCGCGCAAAAATGCTGCGACCGTCCGAGCTGCGTTACATTGATTCCAGCAATGGCGAAGAGCGCGTTATCGGGCCGGATGAAGTCCGACGGCTTGGCGAGACAGACGCCGAGTTCCGCCGTGGCATCGTGATGTCAGAGGGCACGCTGGCGTCGATTGTCGATCAGTCCATCGGTGAGCTGCGCCGGCTTCGCCAGGAGACCGGGGAGCAACGGCTCAAGATCATCGCCTCGGCTCTGAATATCGACCACTGCATCCAGATCACGGAGGCGTTCCGGGCACGCAATATGCGCGCCGATTATGTGCATTCCCGTGAGGGCCAGGCCAATCAACGCGTCTTCCAGCGTCTGGAAAACCACGAGATCGATGTCATTGTGCAGGCGCGGATGCTGGGTGAAGGATTTGACCACCCTCTTCTGGCCGTCGCCATGGTCGGCAGCATCTTTGCCAATCTCAGTCCCTTTGTGCAGTTCGTCGGACGCATCATGCGGGCGATCGAGCAAAATGCACCCGGACACCCTCTCAACCAAGGTGTTGTCGTCTTTCATGTTGGAGCCAATGTCGCGCGCCGCTGGGACGACTTCCGACAGTTCAGTCAAGCGGATCAGGAGTT
Source organism: Acetobacteraceae bacterium (assembly GCA_965276665.1). Classification (GTDB taxonomy): domain Bacteria; phylum Pseudomonadota; class Alphaproteobacteria; order Acetobacterales; family Acetobacteraceae; genus CAWGJC01. Next base: position 3,137,228 of record OZ255620.1, on the reverse strand, counting down.
TTTCGCGAACCTTCTGCCGGAAGCCGAGGACGTTCCTTTCAACGGCGAGGTGGTCGAACGGGATCCTGCTGGCGGGGGTGGCCTTGAACCCGTGGAAATCCTGGGCCAGAGCGGCGTTCGGGTGGCCGATATGGAGCCGATCGGCAACCCTGAAGCGCGCGAACTGATCCAGCGGCTGGCCGAAATGGGGGTCACAGCGGATCAGGCCGCCGACGAGCTGCGCCGGTTGCAGACGACGCGACAGGATCGCCGCGAGGCACGCCGCGATGCACTCAACAGCCGCGTCCAGAATGAAGTTGGCGGCATTCTCGGTCGCGTCGGGCTTAATCCACGGGGGCGCACGCTCGACCCCCGGCATCGTATGCAGAACTTCGCCTGGACCGCCGCCGAGCTGCATCGGCGGTTGAATCAGCAGGTCGGCGGGGCAAACGCCGACCGACAGAACTTCAGCCTTGACCAGTTGAATGCCGCACATGACGCGCTGCCGGACATTGTGCGCAGCGTCGAGGAGGAGCTTCGTCATGCCGCGTCCTAGATCGCTGATTGTGAGTATGACCATCACCAATGCGGGGCGAGCACACAGTTGCCGTCAGAATGACGCACACAAGATTGTCAAAGGCGATGCACGGCTGACAATCAAGTCAGATGGTGACGATCATCATTACTGCCTTTCTTGTGCGCAGAAGTTTCTTGAAGCGGACATCGTGAATCTCCGACGTACGCTCGATGACATCAAGGCATTGCAGGTCTCCGTGTCGTAATCTGTGGAGTGTATCTCAAAACGGGGGTAAACCGGTTGCACCCGAACGAGTGCGGCGCCGTTTGTAAGCCGTCGCTCGCCGAGACGAAGCGGCAATCGGCGAAGAGGCCGGCCGGGCAGTATGGGCGCATTGCCAACGCGAGCTCGACGCGTTGCCGTTGCCGGACGGGCCCGCCTACGTCGGTGTCGACGGCGGTTTCGTGCGCGACCGCGCGGGCTCTTGGTTTGAGGTGATTGCTGGCAAGTCCATTCCGGGCTTCCACCGAGATGCCCCCGAGGACGATGAGCAACGACCCGCAAAGTGCTTCGCCTTCATTCAGGCGCATGATGACCGTCCGCGGCGACGCTTGCTCGATGTCCTTGCTGGGCAAGGCTACGCACCCAACCAAAAACTCGTGCTGATGTCGGATGGTGGCGAGTCCGTGCGCCGGTTGGTCTCGCAGATCGGCCCCGAGGCCGAGCACGTGCTGGATTGGTTTCACATCACCATGCGGCTGACGGTGCTCGTGCAAATGACCAAGGGTGCCAGCCCGGACCCGAGCTGGACCGAGCGTCGTCTGGCCGATCTCGAGCGCCTGAAATGGCTGCTCTGGCATGGGCACGTCCCCACAGGATCAGAACGTGCCGACTTTGCTGAGCTTGATGGCCGTCTGCGTGGCGCGCGCCACGAATGCCGGGCCGCGGACTTGGACCACGCTGGAGGGCAGCCAGTGCATCGCCGCCCAAGTAGCCGGGGCAGCCGGGCTGGGTATGCGGACGTGCTGGACCGCGACCAAGGACAGCTATCTTGCCTGCGTGCCGAAGGCGCTGATCGTGGAGGCGGTGCGTGAGGGTGCCGGGGCGCGGGCGGCCGGGCAGATCGTGGGTAGCAAGAAGGAAGTCATGGTGGCGGATGCTGAGCAGCTACTGGCCGGAGCCAGCTGGCTTCCTTCTATCCTACGAGTTTCGGAAGCGAGTTATCCCGTGGACTCTGGCGACACCGACAGCCTGACCATCCTGGAAATGCCGATCGCTGCTGAATAACTCTTCTCTTGTAAGCCCCTTTCTTCCTTGAGCCGTCCCTCACGGGGCGGCTCAAGGAGCTTTCAATGGGCGTCGCGGAGGCGAAAACAATCCACATTTTCGGTCGCCATCAATCGGAAGAAGATAGAGGAAAATCTATAGGTTTAAGCTATCGGTTTAGGGGGGTGCCAAATGCCCGAACCAAACGGGTGCCATCCGCCCGAACTTCGGGGTACCAATTACCCGAGCCCGGGGTACCAAGCACCCGTGGATAACTTCCCTCGATCCACAGGCATTTCGATGGAGTGAGCTTGCCGCGCCGCTCCCTGATTTCAGCGACTCGTGTGTTGATCGGCGTGGAATAGGGACCCTGTTGGAGTGTTGATCGGCGTCCGAAAGGGACCCCTCTGACGGTGGGGTTCACGATGGCTCTCGTTGTGGTGCGGGGGCCGGATTGGGATGCTGGTGGTGGAGACGATTGCGCGGATCCGGCGGGCGTATTTTGTACAGGGGAAGTCGATCAAGGCGATCTGCCGCGAGCTGCGGGTGTCGCGGAAGGTCGTGCGCAAGGTGTTGCGGTCGGAGGCGACGGAGTTTCGTTACGAACGCGAGCAGCAGCCGATGCCGCGGCTCGGGCCGTGGCGGGAGGAATTGGACCGGCTGCTTGCGGCCAATGAGGGGCGACCTGGTCGAGAGCGGCTGACGCTGATCCGGGTTTTCGAGGAGCTGCGTGGACTGGGTTACGAGGGCGGCTATGACGCGGTTCGGCGGTATGCGCGGGCGTGGCGACGCGAGCAGGTGTCGACCTCGGCGGCGGCATATGTGCCGCTGAGCTTCGCACCTGGAGAAGCTTACCAGTTCGACTGGAGCCACGAGGTCGTGCTGATAGGTGGCACGACGGTGACGGTGAAAGTCGCGCATTTGCGGCTGTGCCATAGCCGAATGTTGTTCGTGCGGGCGTATCCGCGCGAGACGCAGGAAATGGTGTTCGACGCACACGACCGTGCATTTGCATTCTTCCGCGGGACCTGCACGCGCGGCATCTACGACAACCTCAAAGCAGCGGTGGACGCGATCTTTGTCGGTCGCGAGCGGGCCTATAATCGCCGGTTCCTGCAGATGTGCAGCCACTACCTGATCGAGCCCGCCGCCTGCACGCCGGCGGCAGGATGGGAGAAAGGTCAGGTTGAGGATCAGGTTGGTGTAGTGCGGGAGCGGTTCTTTTCGCCGCGCGTGCGGGTCAAGAGCTACGACGAGCTGAATGCCTGGTTGTTGGACAAGTGCGTCGCCTATGCCCGGGCACACCGACATCCCGAGTTGCGCGACCAGACGATCTGGTCGGTGTTCGAGGCCGAGCGCACGGCTCTGGTGCCGTATACCGGGCGCTTCGACGGCTTCCACGCGCTACCTGCCTCGGTCTCGAAGACCTGCCTGGTTCGGTTCGACAACAACCGCTACTCGGTATCGGCGCATGCAGTCGGGCGGCCGGTCGAGATCCGTGCCTATGCCGAGCGGATCGAACTCCGTCAGGACGGGAAGCTCGTTGGCGAGCACCGCCGATGTTTTAGCCGGGATCAGACGGTGTTCGACCCCTGGCACTACGTCCCGGTTCCGGGCGACAAGTGGTTCATGGACGAGTTTTCTGTCCGCATCCGCGGCAAGCTGCACTACCTGTAACGCGCGGTCGATCAGGACGGACATGTGCTCGACATCCTCGTGCGGAGCCACCCGGCGAAGGCAGCCAAGTGTTTTTCCGCAAATTGCTGAAGGTGCAATACGTCCCGCGGGTGATTGTCAGGGACAAGCTGCGGAGTTACGTCGCCGCGCAGTGTGACATCCTCCCCGGCGTGGAGCACCGGCAGAGCCGGCTTTTCAACAACCGGGCCGAAATGTCGCACCAGCCAACGCGAAGACGAGAGCGGCAGATGGAGCGGTTCAAGTCAGCCCGCCACGCGCAGCGCTTCCTCTCCACTCAGGCTCATATTCGCATACGATCAGCGACAGACTCGCGGTTGCCCCTCTATCAGCGCCTCCGCGACCATCTCGCGGCACAGATCGGTGCGCAGAACTGGCGGCCGGGTGACTTGATCCCGTCCGAGGCCGAGCTCGCATCAAGCCATGGCCTCTCCATCGGCACCGTTCGTAAGGCTATTGACCAACTCGTTGCGCAAGGACTGCTGGAGCGGCAGCAGGGCCGTGGGACCTACGTCCGCCGGGCGCGGTTCAACTCCTCGCTCTTTCGCTTCTTCCGATTTCAATCGGAGACAGGGGAGCAAAAAATCTCTCAGGCGCGAATCCTCCACCGCAAGATCCTGCCGGCTCCCTCCGCCGTCGCCTCGGCGCTACGCCTTCGAGACGGCGAGGCGGTTATCAACGTCTCGCGGCTACGCCGTATCGACGGGGTGCCCCTTCTCGCCGAGGAGATCTGGCTTGAGAAAGCACGGTTCGCGGCGTTGCTTGACATCGACCCGGCGACGTTCGGCGATCTCCTCTACCCGCTCTACGAAGAGCATTGCGGACAGATGGTTGCTTCGGTCGACGAGGTTCTGACAGTCGAGGCCGCGAGCCGCATGCAGGCGCGGCTGCTCGGCCGAACGCCAGGCGCGCCTCTCATCGTCATCGAACGCACCGCCTTCGATCCGGAGCGCCGACCGATCGAATGGCGTCGGTCGCGCGGTCCAGCCGACCGGTTCCGCTACCACGCCGAAATCAGGTGAAGACCTGAAACCAACGAGAAAGTCGGGAGGATCAACGCCATGACATGGTATAGCGAAAGCTCGCGGACGGAGAAGCGGACATTCTGGGCGAGCTTCGGAGGCTGGAGTCTCGACGCACTCGACGTCCAGATGCTCAGCCTGGCGATCCCGGCGCTCATTGTCGCCTTCGGCATCAGCAAGGCGGAAGCCGGCCTGCTCGGCTCCATCACGTTGTTTGTCGGAGCGTTCGGCGGCTGGCTCGGCGGCGCGCTGGGCGACCGGTTTGGACGCGTGAAGGCGTTGCAGGTGACGGTCGCAACCCTCGCGCTGGCGACCTTCGCGTGCGCCTTCGTCACAAGCCATTGGCAGCTCGTCGTTCTCAAGGCGGTTCAGGGCTTGGGGTTCGGCAACGCGGCGTTTACGGCCGTGCTCGCATCACCTCGGGACCTGTTTCGCTTGTAGCGCTGCGGACGATGCTCCAGCCAGCTTGAGCCGAGTGCTCGGCGGACCGCCGCAAGCCTCTCGCGAAAGCGTCGCATCAACCTCGGCGACGTATTCGCTTCCGGACAGAAGCTCAGGTTAGATCCTGGGGGAATCGTCCGCTTACGAGGTGTCTCAATCAACCTTGGGCGCAGGAGTCCTGGCCCGTCATGTCAGTGGGCGGGAGCGTGTAGAGGCAGTCTTCGAGGGGCAGCAGCGTGTGCTGCGGAACGCGACGACGATGGCCCCGTCCGTGACAAAGAGGCTGGTCGAGCGGGGCTTCCGCGGACCTTTAGGCAAGTCGGCGACGGAGGTCCGCCGCTTTCCCTTCGCGACCGTCTTCTGGTTGATGCCGTAGCGGCGAGCCAGCGCCCTCGGGCTCACTTAACTCTGCTGTATCGCACGACGGACCGCCTTAATCGTGGTGGCGCTGCCGTGAAGAACCTGGCCTGAGCGTCGGTCGACGGTAAGACTCCGAACCGGATCAGGCGGATTCGCGGCGGGTTCAAGCGCCAGCGGTCCGCGATGATCAGCCTTTCAACCCCGTCGTCGCGATGCCCTCGATGAGCAGGCGCTGGAAGAACAGGAAAAGCAGAAACACCGGCAGCAGGTTGAGCGTCGACATGGCGAAGAGCGCCGCCCAATCGGACTCGCCGCCGGAATCGACGAAGGTGCGTAGCCCCACCTGCGCCGTATAGGTTCCCATGTCATTCAGATAAATCAGCGGCCCGAAGAAATCATCCCAAGTCCAGATGAAGGAGAAGATCGCCGCCGTCGCGAGCACGGGCAACGAGAGCGGCAGCATCACGTGCCAGTAGATGCGCCATGAACCGCACCCGTCGATCATCGCCGCCTCGTCGAGCTCGCTCGGAATGGAGCGAAAGAATTGTACCATTAGAAAGATGAAGAACGCGTCAACGGCGAGAAATTTCGGGACTACGAGCGGCAGGAACGTATTGACCCAGCCCAGGTAACGGAAGAGCACGTATTGCGGGATCATCGTGGCATGGTACGGCATCATCATCGTGCCGAGCATCAGCGCGAACCATAGCCCCCGCCCGGCGAAGCGCAGCCGGGCGAAGGCGAACGCCGCGAGCGAACATGACACGACGTTGCCGATGACCGAGAGCACAGCAATGACCGCCGAGTTCCAGAAGAACCGTCCAAAGCTCACCTGCAGGCCGCTCCACCCGCGCAGATAGGCGGAGAAATCGAGGTGGCGCGGCAACAGCGAGATACTCGTCAGGATGTCGGTATTCTCCTTGAATGAACTCGCGAGCATCCAGAGCAGCGGATATAGCATCACGATGGAGGCGAGGCACAACGCGCCATGCCGCAGCAATGCCGTATTCGACGTGGTACGGCGTGCCACGTGCTCAGTCAGTGTAATGCACCCAATAGCGCGAGCTCAGGAAGGCGAAGGCCGTGACGCAGGTGATCAGAATGACCAGCACCCAGGCGAGCGCGGAGGCGTAGCCCATCTTGAAGGCGGTGAAGGCCTGCTGGAATAGATAGAGCGTATAGAATAGCGTGGAATCCACCGGCCCGCCGGTGCCGTCACTGATAATGAAGGCCGGCGTGAAGGCCTTCAAGGCATCCACCGTCTGCACTACAAGGTTGAAGAAGATCACCGGCGTCAACATCGGCAGTGTCACACGCAGGAATTGCTGCCATCGCGTCGCGCCGTCGAGGCTCGCCGCCTCATAGAGCTCGCGCGGGATCTGCCGGAGCCCGGCCAGGAAGATGATCATCGGGCTGCCGAACTGCCATACGCTCAGGATCACCAGAGTATAGAGCGCGGTGTCGGGGTCCGAGATGAGGCCCGTGCTGTGGATGCCGGCGAGCGCCAGGAGATGCGTCACCAATCCGCCGCTCGCGAAGATTTCGCGCCACAGGATCGACACGGCGACACTGCCGCCGAGCAGGGACGGCAAATAGAAGATCGCGCGATAAACCGAGAGGCCGCGCATCCCGCGATTGAGTACCGTCGCGACCAGGAGCGCAAAGGCGAGCTTGAGGGGCACGGAGAGTACGACATAGAGGCCCGTGACCTGTAGCGCGCCCCAAAACTTGCTGTCATCCGTCGCGAGGTGAACGTAATTGGCGGCGCCGATCCAGCGCGCGCTGCCCATCATGTCGAAACGGGTGAAGCTCAGATAGAGCGAGATCAGCGCAGGGCCCAGCGTGAGGCCGAAAAATCCGACCAGCCAGGGCGCGAGGAACGCATATCCCGCGAGATGGTGGCGCAACCGGCTCTGCGCTCTCCTGCGGGCCGCCGCGGACCAAGGCGCAGCAACCGCAGCGGCCGCGGTCATGCCGCGCTCCGCGGCGGAGCGGCACGCAAGGGACGTTCCATTAACCCTCCAACTCCCCGCTGCTGTTCTTGCTTATGCGGCAACGCGTGGCGTTCCGTAACCGATGAATTCCTTTGGCTAGACGCGGGCGGCCCATCACGTCAAGGCGGCCTTAAATGAAAGACGCAATGAGTGCCGGATTGACGTCACCGTCGAGGAGGAGAAAAATATCTTGCTAGTTACCAGTGCGGCAGCATCACTGACCGAGGGTGCGGCAACGGAGAACGATGACGTTCATTTCCGTTGAGCCGCTCCATTGTCCTCGCTGGCGCGACGATCGCCATGCCGATCAATTGGGCGATCGTCACGCTAATCAATTGCAAGGATGACATGGGGAGAACGAACATGCCCACCAACATCCCGCGCCGCCGATTCCTCACAGGCTCGGCCACAATGGGCGGAGCCGTGCTGGGCGGCCCCTTAGCGCGTGCGGCGGAGACGCGGCTCCGGATGACATGGTGGGGCTCGCAGGAGCGCATCCGCCGCACCACTGCGGATTTAGGTTCGTATCACAAGCTTCATCCGGACGTGACGCTGGTCGGTCAGCCGGCCGGCGGTGATTACTGGACAAAGATCGCGACCCAGATCGCCGGGCGCGATCTTGCCGACATCTTCCAGCTCGATGCGTATTCGCTGGCCGATTACGCGAGCCGCGGCGCCGCCCTGCAGCTCGACAAATACATCCCGAACCCGCTCGCGATCGACGATTTCGGCAAGGAGATGCTGGCGCTCGGGCAGCTCGATGGGAAGACCTGGGGCGTCGCCCAGGGTATCAACGCCTATGCGATCGTCTATGACGCGGATGTACTGCATGACGCCGGCCTCAACCCGCCGGAATACACGACGACCTGGGCCGGACTCGCCAGTCTTGCCGTGGAGATCACGAGGAAGGTCAACAAGCCGAACTACTGGGGTCTGGCAGACGGCAGTGGGCATTACTACGCCTTTGACACCTGGCTGATCCAACGCGGCAAGTCGCTCTACAAGGGGCACGGACTCGGCTTCGATGCCGATGACGCGACAGAATGGTTTGATTACTGGTCCGATCTGCGCAAGCGCGGCGGCTGCGTGCCCGCGGATGTCGCCTCGCTCGATGACGGGCAGATCCCGACGACGCCACTTGCGCGCGGAACCGCTGCGCTTGACATCGAATTCTCGAATTACCTGATCGGCTATCAGGCCATGACGAAACATCGCCTGTCGCTCGCGCCGCTGCCAAACGGCGACCAGGGCGCAAAGCCGGGGCTGTTCTATCGCCCGGCGCTGATCTGGAGCGTGGCGGCAACCAGCAGGAATCCGGAAGCGGCGGCGGCTTTCATCTCTTGGTTCGTCACCAGCGCGGATTCCGCGAAGATCATCGGCGTCGAGCGCGGCGTGCCGGTGCTGCGCTCGGTGCGCGATGCGATCAAGGCCGATCTTTCGCCGACGGAGCAGATCGGCATCGACTACCTCAACGCCATTCAGGACAAGGTCGGTCCCTCCGTGACGGCGCCAGTGGGGGCGAGCGACTTCGACCATACGGTGATGCGGCCGACCGCACAGATGGTCGCCTTCGGCCGGCTGACCAGTGGACAGGGTGCGAAAAAGTTGCTCGAGGATGCTAAATCGGTGTTCTGAGCAGAGGCATCCATGAGCAAGGACTCAAAGCCGCAACTCGTGCTCTCCATGCGGGAGGAATTGCCTCCCGGACTTTTCCGCCCGGAAGATTGGGAGCGGCTCGAACGCGTTGTCCGCATTCCCTCCCGAGCGCCGCTAGTCGAATTCAGCAGCGACGCAGCCGCTTCGCTGCTCGCCGAGACGGAAATCATCTTCGCCTGCTGGGGTTGCCCGCCGATTACCAAAGAGGTGGTGGCGCGCGCGCCGAGATTGCGGATGGTTGCGTATTCCGCCGCCTCCGTGAAACCGTTCGCGACGCCTGCACTGTGGCGGCGCGGCATCGTCGTGACTTCGGCGGTGGCGGCGATGGCGGTTCCCGTGGCGGAATTCGCACTCGCCGCGATCCTGATGTGCAACAAGGACACGTTCCGTTTCCGCGACCAGCACCGCGCCTCGCGCGGGCGAAAGGGAACGGATACGCGGATGAGCTACGACAATCCGCGCATTGGCAATTATTCCCGGCGCATCGGCATCGTGGGCGCCTCGCATATCGGGCGATTGGTGATAAGGCATCTGCAGCGGTTCGAATTCGAATTGCGGGTGTTCGACCCGTATCTTGGCGCGGCCGATGCTGCCTCGCTGGGCGTCCGAACGATGGAACTAGACGCGCTAATGGGATGGGCGGATCTCGTCTCGCTCCACGCCCCCGCGCTGCCGGGAACGCGGCACATGATCGGGCGGAAGCAGCTCGCCGCCATGCGCGACGGCACCTGGCTTGTCAATACCGCGCGGGGCTGGCTCGTCGAGCATGGGGCGTTGGAGGATGAACTCGTCAGCCGGCGGCTCAACGCGTTCATCGACACGCCGCTCCCGGATCCGCTGCCGCCGGAATCTCGGTTCTACGATCTGGAGAATGTCGTGCTCACGCCGCATATGGCGGGTGCGCAAGGCAACGAGCTCTGGCGCATGGCGCGGCTCGAGATCGAGGAGATCGAACGTTTCCTCGCGGGTGAGCCGCCTCTGCATCCCGTGCGCGAGGCGGATCTCGAGCGGATCGCCTGAGAATCATGACCGGTTTTGCGTCTGCCCCACTCGTCGCGCGCGGCCAGGAACGCCAAGTCGCCTCGCGGCTCAGGATCCTCGATGCGGCGATGGCGGAGTTCGCGGCACATGGCTTTGCCGGTGCGCGCGTGGATGCGATCGCGGCGCGCTCGGGCATCAACAAACGTATGCTCTACGTCTATGTCGGGAACAAGGATGCGCTCTGGCTCGCCGTGCTCAAGCGGCGGGCGGCATCTCAAGCGCTCCTCTTGCCGTGCGCAGGAGCTTTATTCGCCGCTGCTCGCGCTCTCTATCATCGACGCCCAGGCCACGATCAGCGTGCCGTCGCCACTGGAGTGATCGGTCGAAAGAAGTCGCTTTACCTTCGGCCGGGTCAGCACCGCCGTCAGGAACTTGGCCGCGATCTCGCCATCCAGCAGCCGGTGGTGAAGCTCGAATGGTCCCGGGCCGCATCGTCGACACCCAGCCCCACGAACCAGCGGAACAACAGGTCGAACTCCGGCCGTTCCATCAGCTGCCGCTCCGACCGGAGCGAGTAGAACGCCTGCGGCAGCATCCCCGAAGCAGCATCTCCGGCGGGATCGAGGGTCGCCACATCCTCGCCGAGTATAGCTTCGAGAAGTCCTCGCTCAGCGCCTCCCAGACCGCCGGTCCAAACCCCGCATCCACCTTCCCCGATCGCTGCGAGCGGAAATGAATCGCGCTAGGTCAGCGCCCGCTATCGACTTCTTCAACAGCCTGCTAGAGCATGTTCCGTTCTCATTTACTCACGGCACACGCTCTAGCTCGTTGTTGGCGAGCATCTTTATCCGCTCGAACGAGTCCGTTCGAGGGGATGATGCTCTCATCAGCAAGACGGAGGCGGCGCCCGCATCCCTAACCCGTCTGACCGATCGTCCGAGGTGCGCGCGGCAGGATGTCGATGCGCGAAGAAGAAGCGCAGCATCTCCTGCGAAGCGTCGGGCCCGCGAGGGTCCGTATAGGACCCGTGCGCGTCGCCGCCGGACCAAGCATGGCCGCCGCCATGAATGATCCATTGCTCCAGCATCGGATTGCCGGCGGGGTCCGTGTAGACGGTTCGGCGATAGCGATGACCGCCGGGAACCTGGCCGTCCTCGGCGGCCGTACGAAGATCGTCTGCAGCGGATCCGGCCGCCTGCGCCATGACCTGGTCGCCATTTGCCGGATGCACCGTGGAGTCGCGATCCGCATGGAACACGATCGTCGGGACGATCCTCGCCGGTCCCAGACCGACCCGGCCCGGCGGAGCGACCGCCGGCGCGGCGCCGCCCTGGCGCATCGCGCTGAATGCGGACGCGACGTCGCGTGCCACGCCGCAGGCAAGGCCGGAATGCACGCCGATCGCAGCATAGAGATCGGGATAGGCGGCGCCCATGATGGCGGCGGCGGCGCCCCCGGCCGACAGCCCGGCGACGTAGACGCGCGCCTTGTCCACCGCGTAATGCTGCATGATCTCGTGGGTGATCCCCGCGATCAGCGCCGGTTCGCCCCGGCTGCGCCCCTGATCGCCCGGCCTGAACCAGTTCCAGCATTTCTGCGCGTTGGCCGAAACCGGCTGCGCAGGGTAGGCGACGAGAAAGCCGTGCTGTTCGGCAAATTCGTTCATCCGCGTGCCGGCGGCGAAGTCGTCCGGCGATTGGGTGCAACCATGCAGCATGACGACGAGCGGCACGGACTCGCCGCGATACCGGCTCGGAACGTAGAGCTTGTAGCGGCGATGTCCGGCCACACTATCGAATTCTGCTGTCAGGAATCGCGGGTCACCCGAAGGCGCACGAGATGCATCCGTCGGAAAGCGCGCCGCGCGATTGGCCTCCGGCGTCGCTCCCATCACGCGCGCGGCAACATTGGCGGCATCGGCCGCGACACCGCCGCGCAGCAGATCTTGCAGCACAGCGGTCGATCGGGTGAGCCGTCCTTGGCGGGTGAGTCGCGTCGCCCGGATCATGTCGGGGAGGGTGGGAATGCGATGCATGGTCCTGCTCTTTCGGCATGGGCGCATTGGCGGGAGCCTTGCGGAGCGCCCGGTCGATGGCCCCGATGGCCTATGTGGGGAGGCGTGATGATCCGTCTCAGCGCATCCGGTCGCTCAACGCGGCCTTCACGGCCGGGCTGGCCTGGAAGGCGCCCAGCACCGAGACGGACGCGATGGCGGCGCGCGCCAGGGCCGGCGAAACATCCGACGCGATGCTGGCGAGACCAAGCACGCTGATGGAGAGCGGCCTTCCGGCCGCGCGGGCTGCTTCGAGCTCCTTGCGCCCGTACTGCCGCAGACCGAGATCGAGGTTTTTGCGCGCGACCGACCGCTTCGCCTCCTGGGCGTATCGTTCGATTTGGTTGCGAATGGCAGTCCGGATGAAATCACTGCGGTTCGCATAGAAACCGTCATGCACCAACAGGTCGATGTGGCCGAGATCGACGTAGCCGAGATTGATGGTGATCTTCTCGGACTCGCTGCCGCCTCTGGCCCGGATTTCAGCACCGTTCCCAGACATTTCTACCATCCAACCCCCATCCATCTGGATGGTAAATGGCGCTCCCTTGCTGCTTTGCAAGCCTCGAAATCCCAATTGGACTGGCAATGCCCTTTGGCATCGTCTGCGACACCGCTACTGCCGCACTGCTCCGAGGTTTCCCGCACCAGGTCCGGGCCGCATCCGCTTCGATCTTCGTCAGTCCTCCGCGTCCAAATCTCCGCGGCATCGGTTCGACGGCAACCCATCAGCCACGCCCCACGCATTCTCCGGCAAGACCGCATCGTTCCCCGCGAAACGCTGCATCACCATGCGGAAGCCGGTCGGCGCCTCGGAGTGCGAATCGGCATAATCCACCACCCAGAAGAAATCGAAATTCTTCGACGCCCAGCGCTCCGGCACGCCGGGAAGCGACGCAAGATGCAGGAGCTGCCGGAGAGTCACGGACTGACCGGGATAACGCGCCTCCATGCGCGGATCGGCGATGTGCTGGTGTTCCCACGCAATCACCACCGTGCGTCCGGCGAAGCTCGGATCAGACATGATGTCCCGAACGGCATTCTGCGTCGCCTGGTTGAGCGCCGCGTTCTTGTCGGCGTCGGCAAGCGGTGGCATTGCGGTGTAGATGCGCTGCGACATGCCCCAGCTCGCGGCGGAGGGCGCCAGCGTTTCGAGCGTGTGGAAAGTGACGCTGTAGAAAGCCGCCGGCGGCGTGCTCCGAAGGAGCGCGGTCCCGGGCGCCTGCCTCCCCAGATATTGCGCGGCCAGCGCGTCAGCCCGCGCCAGACCGATGCGACAAAGCCGTGACCCGTCACGCTTCTCGGCGTGCCGCAGGATAATGATCCGGGCCGGGTGCGCCACGGCCTGCCCGTCATTCCCGGGGGCAAGACACCCGAGCACAAGGAGCAGAAAGGCCGGCGCGCCGATGATCTTCATGTCTGGACCACACCTTAAGCAAAAGGCGGAGGCCGACGCGACATCCCGCTATCCGTGTTGCCGGGAACAATCGTCTCGCCACCTTTCGCGGCAAATGCCGAATCGGCTGGCTTGCAACGCGCCAGCGGCAGGATTGTCGCCGCCCGTCGGGCTGGCCCTCGCCTCGGCACGCGCAGGCGCTCCGCTTGCGGGAAGCGGCGACAGCGGAGAGATTGCGGCATGACGGATCGCACGCTCCCCCTCGATGAAGGTCTGTTCGGCCGCCTCCGCCGCGATGCGGGCGCGTCATGGGACGGCTACGTGGCGCATGATTTCGTCCGCGCACTCGGCCGGGGCACGCTGCCGGAGGCCGCGTTTCGCCACTTCCTTGTGCAGGACTACCTGTTCCTGATCCACTTCGCCCGCGCCCACGCGCTCGCCGGTTTCAAGGCGACGCATCTCGCAGACATCCGTGCCGCGGCCGCCTCGGTCTCCGCCATCGTCGACGTGGAAATGCCCCTGCACGTCTCTTATTGCGCAGGCTGGGGGCTTTCCGAGGCGCAGATGGCCGAGGCGCCCGAGGCGACGGAAACAATGGCCTATACGCGCTTCGTGCTGGAACGCGGCCTCGCGGGCGATCTGCTCGAACTCCAGGTCGCGCTCGCCCCCTGTCTCATCGGGTATGGTGAGAGCGGAGAGCGGCTGCTGGCCGATCCGGAGACGCAGCGCGAGGGCAATCCCTACAGTGAGTGGATCGCCGCCTATACGGGCGACGAGTACCGCGAGACGGTGCGCGCCGCCATCCGCATGCTCGACAGGCTCGGAGAGGCGAATGGCGCGGAGGCGCGCTACCCGCGGCTCCTCGCCACCTTCGTCGCGGCGACGCGGCTGGAGACGGCGTTCTGGGACATGGGCTGGCGAGCCAGGTAACCGCTCTCGTCGACGTGGCCACGACGACATCGAACCGCTGAGCAACGTAGCGCTCATCACCGCCCGCACCGCCGACAGCGGCCTTCATTGTCACATTTGCTCAAGGCGACATCACGAATCAGACAGTGACGCCCAGCCCTGCGCATTGCCGTACGACCCCAATCCTGAGTGTCGTTTCTTGCCCAACGCAAATCCGCAACGCAGGAGCGCTGGCACCATGACGGCATCGAACCTTCCAGTGAGTCCATCGGGCAAATCGACCACGTCGAGCGTCGTGAACATGATCGTGGACGCTGCAGGCAACACATGGACGCTCTACCAGTCCTCCAATCAAGGACTTCAGGTTGTCCTCAACAACATGATCCTGACCGCGACCGCGACCGCGGCGCAGCTGCTCTATCTCAATGGCAACATCTATCTGCAGAAAAAAGGCGGAGCCTGGTTGGAATATGTCGGGGGCAACTGGATCGCGTGTTCCAACCCGACCGGCACGACCGGGGTGCAGGCCATCTCGTCGGATGCCTTCGTCGATTCGATCGGGGTGGTGTCGCAATTCGGAACCGGCTGGCCGGAGGCCGGCGTGTGGTCGCAGATCGAGCCTCTGCTCGTGGGAAGCGGCATCCGCTACATCCGCACCGGCGTTCCGCTGTCGGATACCGGCATGCTCTCCCGGATGCAGACGCTCGCGGCAGCATCCATCAAGTTCAACATGCTCACCGATCCGACCCTGGGCACCATGGCGGCGCACATGGCTTCGCTCCAGCAGCTGCCTGTCGGGTGCATCGTCTCGGTGGAGGGGATCAACGAGCCCGATACGATCTACGCGTCCCAGCAGGATCCGACGAACTGGGTTGCCGACACGATCTCCTGGCAGCAGCAGCTCTACAACGCGATCGCGGGCAGTTCGCTCAAGGGCACGCCGGTGCTCAGCCCGGCGATGACCCAGCAGGGCAATGTTCCGCAACTCGCATCGCTGGTCCCGTACTGCACGGCGATGAACCTTCACCCGTATCCCGGCGACAGGATGCCGGAATGTCCTGGCTGGGGCACTGACGGCTATGGGTCGATGGCGTGGAGCCTCGCCTGCATGATGCCGTCGCTCGCCCCGAAACTTCCGGTCTATGCGACGGAGCTCGGCTACAGCACGTTCGCGGGCGATATCCCGGCGGGGGTCGTCGCGAGCTATCTTCCGCGCCTGCTCCTCAACCGCTTCCTGGCGGGCGGCCTGAAGCGAAGCTTCCTCTACGAGTTCTATGACCAGAGCAACAACACCACCGACCCGCAATCGAATTACGGACTGGTGTCCAACTCCGCCAGCCCGGCGGGAATCGCGCCGAAGCCGGCCTACACCGCGATCAAGAACCTGATTTCGCTGATGTCCGATCCAGGACCGGCCTTCACGCCCGGCAAGCTCAATTTCACGTTGGGCGGTAACACGGCGAACGTGCAACAGGCATTGTTCGCACGGCGTGACGGGAGCTTCATCCTGGCGCTCTGGCAGGATGTCGAGATCTGGAACCCGAACTCCAAGGCGGCCGAGCCCGCGACCGCCCAATCGGTGACCGTCCAGGTCTCCGGCGTGTCGAAGGTCGGCACCGCCGTGCCGGTGAGCGCTGGAAACTGGACCGCCGGCACGCTGTCGGGAGGGGCCGTCACGCTCCCTGTGGGGGCGGATTTGATGCTGCTGCATTTCGCGTAACCGCTTCGGCCGCTCCGGCCGGTCGAACCGGCCGGAGTCTGGCCGCCATGCGCGCAGATATATTTCCCCACGGCCACACAAACGCTATCATTGTCTGGCAGTAGATTTCACGGATGACCGAGGCGGGGTTGCCAAGGTGTCCGTGGAGCGGGTCGGGCGAACCAGGTGGATGTCACGGCAAAGTCTGATGGTGGCATTCAGGACCGGGCGGCCGCACCCCGCCTCGCCGGGCGGCCGGCTTTCCAGCCCATGAGCGCGCCGCTCGATCACGCGCCGCCATGCGCATCTGCCGTCGCCGATCCGCATGCAACATGGCACCAGCCGCCCCTGCCATGCGTTCAGATCGCATGATCCCAGTGACTTTCGGCGGCCGTCACGGATGGTTGCACCCGGCGGGCGGCGATTTTGCGCGGAATGTCGCTGTATTGCTGTGCCCTGGGCTGCACACCGACATGCCGCGCGGCCAGATGCCACTGCGCCGGCTGGCGGAACGGCTTTCCGAAAATGGCTACACCACGCTCCGCTTCGACTATCTTGGAACAGGTGATTCCTGTGATGTGCCCCAGGAAGACGGCCCTGAGGCGGTCGGGCATTGGCAACTCTGGCAGCGATGCGTGCGGGAAGCGGCCGATTGGCTGCGCGAGGCTTCCGGCGCGGCCTCCCTGGTGCTGAGCGGCGTGCGCCTCGGCGCGACCATCGCCGCGCTGGCCACGGCGCAGCGCTCCGATATCGCCGGCATGATGCTGATCGCGCCGGTGCTGCGCGGGCGATCCTATGTCTCGCAGCTCACCATCGAGGCGCGGTTGCGCGGCAATGCCGCCGCGGGATCGACGGGTCTGGACATCCACGGTCTTCGACTCAGCGCCCGAACCCTCGATCTGATCGCCGCCACGGATCTCCGCCGGATTCGTCTCCCTCCCGATCGGCAGGTGGCGCTCTTCGCGTCCGAAACGTCGTCCCTGGCCGCGGAATGCGCCGGTTCCTGGAAGCGGCGAGGTGTGCCGGTCACGTGCGGCGGCCTCAACGGGCTGGAGCGCATGATGGTCGACAACACGCTCGCACCGCCACGGCCGATGGATCTCGAGCCGCTGGTGGACTGGATATGCCGCTTCGTGCCCGGACAACCGCTCTCCGAAAAGCCGGCCTCGCCCGTCCTGCCGGCAACATTGTTTCCGACAGCCTGCGTCGAGACGCATCTTCGCTTCGGGAGGGACGGGCGCCTGTGCGGCACGCTCTGCCGCCCGATCGGCACGCAGTCCGGCACGGCGGTCGTCATCGGCAATGCGGGACGGGATCCGGGATATGGACCGTCCCGCTCCGGCGTGGATTTCGCGCGCCGGCTTGCGGTGGAGGGCATCGCCTCGCTCCGCATCGATTTTGCCGGACTTGGCGACAGCCCGCCGCATGAGGGCGACGCCGATGCGCTGACGCCGCTCTTTGATCTCGACCGGAACGAGGATATCGGCTCCGCGCTCGATGTGCTCGAAGGGTTCGGCTATCGCCGCTTCATGGTGCAGGGCTTGTGCGCAGGCGCCTATCACGGGCTGCGCGCCGCGATCGTCGATCCGCGCATTGATACGCTGCTGCTGATCAACCTGCCATTCTTCCGAATGGAAGCGGGGTCCACGCTCGGGCACATCATGCATCGCAGCTACTCGTTCGGCCATTACCTCCGCCAGCTCATCAGGCGAACGCTCTGGAAGCGCCTCGCCCAGGGCGACGTGCCGCTCGACGTCGCGCTGAGCGCGCAGATGTCGCGGCTGCAGGGCGGGATCGCGGCCACGATGCTGAACCTGCGCCGCCAGTTGGGGATCCCGGGCGCGCAAAGCATCGGCCACCGCGTCGTGACCGGCCTCGCAGCGCGCGGCGCGCGCGTGCTGTTCCTGTTCTCGCCTGCCGATCCGGGCATCAAGGATTTCGAACGATCCTTCGGCAGCGACGCGATGTATCTGCGCGGTTTTGCGAATGCGGCGTTCCGCGTGCTGCCGGAGATCGACCACAATCTCAGCGGCAGCGACATGCAGCGTGCGGCGGCCGAGGCGATGCTCGCCTTTATCGACACCGCTCCCGGACAGGAGGCGGAGCTGCGCCGCCGCGCGGCGAATTCCGGGAAAATCCTGCCGCGGGTGACCAGGCGGATTCGTGCAAGGCGGATCGGCTCGCGCGTGCCGCCCCCCGAGGCCCCGTCAGCGGCGTCCTGATCGGGCGCCCATCAACGCCGCCTCATAGGCCGAAGCGAGATCCTGCCAGAAGCGGCGGATGCCAAAGGCGACGCCGGCATGGCGGAGCGCCGCGGCGCTGGTCGCGGCATAGACATGCGGATCGAGCAGGCGGTGCAGAGCGGCACGGAACGTGTCCGAGTCACCGGCCAGCGCGCCGGCTTCCGGGCCCGGGATCATCGTCGTCGCGCCGCCTTTCGGATAACCGATAGCGGGGATGCCGCGCAGCATCGCCTCCATGATGACGCGGGGCCCGACTTCCGGGGTCGCAGAGGGGGCGGCGAGAAGATCGATATCCTCGTAGGGATCCGCACCCGCGCCGCGCCAGCCCTCGATCCGGCATCGTCCGGCGGCCGCCAGCCGCTCCGCGCGCGGGCGCAGCGCCGCCCAATACTCCTCGCCCTCGGCATCCGCGCGGCCGCGCAGGAGCAAGGTCAGCGATGGATTCTGGTCCTTCGCCGCTTCGAACCAGTCGAGGAGGAGATGGAGACCCTTGAACGGGTGGAAACGGCCGACGAAACCGAGCACCGGCTTGTCCGGCAGCCCCCGCGGCTGATCGACCGGCGGTGTGTCGACGCCTTGCATCACGACGGACATGCGGTTCGGCCGCTTCATCCCGTCATAGCAGATCTCGGACGCGGCGATCGTGTGCAGAGCGCCCGTCGCCAGGACGCGCCAGATCAGCCGCTCGGCGCGCGAATAGGGCACGTCGTGCATATGGACCACCGTCGGCGTGCGCCAGAAGAAGCGCGACAGAACGCCGGTGACATGAACCTTCATGCCATTCGTGTGCACGATGTCGGCGCCGCATGCATCGGCGATGGCCTTGAGGCGGCGCGCGACGCGGACGGAATCGCGCGCGGCGCGGGCGATATCGGCGACCCGCAACGGACGCCGCACCGTCGCGACCGCGCGGAGGTCGAACAGATGCACGGGAATGTTGCGCGCGGCGGCGAACTCGGCGAGCGCGCCGCTGCCCGGCACTGCGAGAACCGGCCGGATGAGCGGGTTGCGCAGCATCTCGAGCAGCACCGTCTCCGCGCCCCCCTTCAGCTCCGCCACCGCCGAGACGTAGAGAACCGTCGGGATCCGAGGCGGCGCCACGCGCTCCTGCAAACCGAGGCCGCCTAACTGATCAGAGAGGATTGGGAGACGCCGCCGCCCGGGCCGTTTTCGGCAGGCGCGCGGCGAGGAATCCGCGGCGACCCGCGGCCGGATGCAGGGAAATGGCACGAAGCCTTGCCTGCTCGGCCATGCGGGCCTGCACCGCGCGCGCGAGCAGCAAGCCGAGCGGCAGATAGAGGAAGATGCCGGCTTCTGCGGTGTGCTGGCTTCCGAGGGGCAATTGCACCAGGCCGAACATCGCCGCGGCGAATTCGGACGCGCTGCCGGGCGTTCCTGCCCAACGGCTGATCCGCAGCCCGCCGACCGCGAGCTTCGCCATCATCCCCAGGAAAACGATCCCGCAGGGAAGACCGAGGCTCACGAGGATGTCGAGCAATCCGCTATCCGACGGCAGATTTTCGTTGTTGCCGACATAGAGATCGTTGGTGAGCCAACCCAGCCCGAGGCCGCCCTTGTGCGCGTCGAGCATACGCGGAACGTTGGCGTATTGCTGCAAGCGGGCCTGCGCGCTCCCGTCCTGGCTGAGCTCCGTCACCGAGCTCGCCGTGGCGAGGATCTTGTTCGCGGCCCCGGGCACGCTGAGCAGCACGGCGCATGTCAGGGTCAGGGCGATGACGGCCTTGCCGAGCGCCCGCCGTGTCACCCGGTCGCGCGCGACAAAGGCGAGCAGCACCAGGGCGACGGCCAGACCGCCGAGCGACGCGCGCTGCGTTGTCAGGAAGAGGCAGGCGACGCCGAGCATGAGTCCGACCCAGCGGAACCCCCGTGTCGTCGGCAGCATCAGCAGCATGCCGGTGCCGAGCATGGTGGCGAGCGCGCCGGGCGAATTCATCGTCGCATAGACGCGCACCTGGAACGGCACCGGGTAGCCGATGCTGTCGATCGGCGCCATGCGCATGTAATACGCGTCCCACGCCTGGATATCGACGAACTGGTCGAGCCCGTAAAGCGCGATCAGCGGCACCGCGAGGCGGAAGGTGCGAACCACCGTCTCGCGCATCTCGTCGAGCCTGGCCGCATGCGCGCACACGTAGAGCCCGACCGCGAGAGGCGCGAGCCACCGCATCGCCGCAAGCAGCGCGTCCGACACCTCGCCGGTGATCAGCGACAGCCCGAGGCCGGCGAGCACGGCCCCGATCATCACCAGGAACTCAATCGCGAACGGGCCGCGATTGAGAATGTACAGGGCGATGGACGGCGCTCCCGCGACCACGATGAGGTAGGGCGCGAGCATGATCGGGTTGGTTTGCGAGAACGCCGTGTGAAAGTCGACGAAATGCCGGATCCCGGCGACCAGGATCAGTGTCCAGAGCAGCAGGCGGAGATAGCGCGCAGGGTCACGCAGGCCCCACCACACTGCGAGCAGGGTGACGGCGGCGGGAAAGGCGAGCTTGACCAGGGACGCCGCACCGGCAGCGGTCGCGAGGATCGCGAAGGCGAATGTCAGAAGGAGCGGCCAATCCGCCCGCGAGAGCAGGCGTCTCATGCCGCATGCTCCCGGCGCAGCGACACGACGACGATGCGATCCTGGAGCGGCACGCTCAGGCTTCGCGATGCGGCCACCGAGCGACCCTGCAACTCCCATCCTCCATCATACGCATACCAGGCATCCGCCACATACGGCGCGGCCACCGTGACGTCGATGCCGCCATCCGGGACCTCGATGCGCCGCGAGGGCTTGCTGGCGGTATCGGCATCGGCGATCTCGTGCCAGACGAGCAGCAGGGCATGGTCTTCCGACGCTCGCAGCACGAGGCTGTGCACGAAGCTGGCGCGATCATACCCGGGCGGCATGCGCGCTTCCAGCGCGATGACGGGGGGAGAGCCCGCGGCATCCGGAGTAATCCGTGGGCCAGTTATCCTTGGGCCCTTCATCCTTGGGCCAGCAATTGCTGCATCGATCAGCGTCAGCAGGCTGCGCAGTGCGGTGAAGGCCGGCTTGCGCGTGCCGTCGTTGCGGAGCAGGCCGAAATGATCGTCCATGGTCTGGCCGCCCGGATCCGGGCGATCATCCGCAAGCTCGTAGAGATAGGTGCGGTGGATGCCGAGCCGGAAGTATTCCGCGAGCAGCCGCGGGATGTAGCGCGCCTGCACGTCCTCGGAGACACCGTCCGCCCAGGTCGGGTAGCCGGTTTCCGTGGCCGCCATCGGGCGCGGCGCGAAAGGCGGCGCATACACCTCCCACGCATAGGGGAACTCGTCGAGATTGCCCGAGGGGATGTTCCCGCTCCAGTAATAGCGGGCGATGCCGTCATAGGCGAATGGGGCGCTGAACGAATTTCCGCCGAATGGATAGGGATGGAAATTGCCGAGATCGACCGCATCCGCGAGCGAGCCGCGCGGCAGCGGGTTCGGCGCGTCGCCGCTCGGGTCGTAGGTTTTGCCGAGGCTCGGACCGATCACCACCACATGCGCCTGATCGGAGCCCTTGATCGCCGCGAACAACGCCCGCTGATAGGCGATCACGCCTGCCGGAAAGCCCTCGCCCGCAAACCGGTAGCCGTGCATCGGCCAGAACAGATCGGCTTCGTTCGGCCCCTCCACCGCGTCGATCACCATGCCCGCGCGATTCGCGCGCCGCACGATCGCGAGGATCGCCGCCGGATCGCCGAATTCCGGGCCGGTGACCATGCTCGCGGTGATGCCGTGACGCGCCAGCACGGGCGAGATGTTCGGGTCGAACCCGCGCACATGGCGCACGCCGAGAGCCATGATCTCCCGCACCAGTGTGTCTTTCCGCGCACCGTAGACGCTCGCTTTCTGCTCCCAATGCGCGCCAATGCCGACGCTGTCGAGAAATCCGTGCGCGCTCGCCACCGGCCCGGTCTTGACCGGCACCGGCACGCCGGTCGCCGCCTTTGCCACAGCCGGCAGGGCCAGTGCGCCGAACAGCGCGGCGCGGCGTCCGAGGCGGAGCCGCAGACCGGATTTCGACATGGCGGCTTGCTCAAGCGCCGGCATAACGCAATCCGAGCGGCCCGGCGCAGCTTTCCGCCAGCGCGGCCTCCGACAGCACGTCCTGCCAGTAGCGCATCCCGCGCTCGTGCAAGGTCTGCAGCCGGCCCGTATCGGCGAGCAGCTCCTCGGCGAGCGAAGGCAGCTCGCGCCAATCCGTGATCTGGATGATCGGGCTCTCGCGATAGAACGGATGCGATGGCAGCCGGTCCGCGATGACGACGCAGCCGGCCCGCAAGCCTTCCGAAATCCGCAGCGTCTCATGCGCGGTGCCGCGCGGCGCCACGCACAGCTTGGTGCGCGTCAAGGCCCGGAAATAGGTCCGCCCGGCATCGCGCTGGCTGTCCTGGAAGCCGGCGGTGATCCCGAGCGGAACACACTCGGCGCCATAGCGCTTCTGCAGCCCGCGGAGCGCACGGGTCATCGCCTTGCGGCAATAGGTCTTGGGCGTGCCCACCGCGGCACGCAGCCGGCTGCGGCCCTCATCCCCGCCGATGCTCCCGAGAAAGGAGACGGGATAGGGCCGTTCGGCGAAGGGCACCGGCTCGGCGTCGGAGGGCAGCCCGTATCCCACCGGCACCAGCGTGCACCGCGCCCGGGCGCGGCGGGAGACCGCCCAGCGCCAGCCGGTCGGCAGCCACAGCGTCAGATTGCGCAGGAACTCGGCGATCTCGATCTGAGCCAGCCGCAAGGGGCGCCCCCGCGGCACGAAATTCGGGAATAATCCGTGGCATTTGATCACCGCGGCAACCTGGTTCACGTAGGGCGGCACCCGGCAATGCTCGTCGCCATAGATCACCGCGATCACGTCGGATCCGATCCGCGGGAGTGGAATCAGCGAGCTCCAGGTGAAGCAGACCGTGTAGCCGTCCAGGCCGTACTCGCGCTCGAGCAACTGGAAGCCGCGAATGAAATATGCGATCTTGGCTTCGTCGACCGGGTGCTCGTCGGCAATGTCGAACTCCACGGGCGCACGGGTCGGCGTGCAAACGAAATACCGGTTCGGCATCGGGTCACGCCTTGGCCACGTAGCTGGCAGCCAGCTCCGGCCCTGCGTCGTGCGGCCGGGCGCCCGAGAGAACCTCCGCGTAGATCGTCTCGAGCCGGTCGGTGACGCTGCTCCAGGTGTGGTCGCGCTCGACATGGGCGCGGTTCGTCGCCCCCATGCTCCGCTGCCGTTCCGGCGATTGCAGCAAGGCGATCAGCGCGGCAGCCAACGCGACCGGGTCGCCCGCTCGCGTGCGCAACCCGCCGCCATCGGGCAACAGGTCGGCCAGGCCGCCGGAATCGGTCACCACCAGCGCGCAGCCGCACGCCATCGCCTCGAGCGCGGTCATGCCGTACGGCTCGCCATACGAGGGCAGGCAGTACACGCCATACGCGCGCATTAGCGCCGGCGCTTCGCCGCGCGGGATCGGTCCATGCAGCTCGATCCGGTCGGCGAAGGGGTGCCGGCGGATGAGCTCGCGCACCTCCGCCTCATGAATGCCGCGGCCGACCAGAAGCAGGCGTGACTCCGGCACTTGCCGCGCCACCTCTTCAAAGGCGCGGATGAGATCGAACACGCCCTTCCGCCGGTCCAGATGCGAATAGAACAGGATGGTAGGCGCGCCGCGATCCCGCTCCCAGCTCGGGCCGGGCGAGAACAGCTTCTCGTCAATCCCGTGCGGCAGCAGCTTCATCTTGCGCCGTACGAGGCACGGCGCGGCGATGCGGTTCACCGCCGCGGCGGTGGTCACCAGCATCACGTCGGCATGGAGCTGCTGGACGAGGTTGATCAGCCAGCGCAGCCCGGCGCCGATCGCCTTTGCGGTGCGCCGGCGCGGCTCCAGCTCCTCGCCATTCGGCCAGCGCGCGACGAAGGTGCCAAGCACGATCGGCAGACGGCACCCGAGAAGCCCGAGCGACAACCCGACGAAGACCGGGTTCATCTGATGCACGAGGTCGATCCGCTCGGTCCGACGCAACCGGTGCAGCAGCTTGCGGATCGCCCACATGTAATGCAGGCGCTCGAGGACCGGATTGCGGAAGCGGCGCCGGATCTCGTGAATCGTCACGTCGCCCGGCAATTGTTCGCGGAGCGCGGTGCCGGGTGTGGCGATGTGCAGCCGATAGCCGCGCCGCGCAAGCTCGTTCAGGAAGCCATGCGCGACGAGCCCGTCGCCATTCGGCATATGGTCGGTGAGCAGATCCGACGGGTGCGCGATGAACACCGTCGGCCGGGTCTCGCCCCGGTTCGCCATGCCCTGCCCCACATGGGTCACGCCAGCACCTCGCGGTAGACATCGGCGACCCGCGCGGCGGCGAGATCCACCGCGAACCGGTCGCGCGCGTAATTCTCGCATGCCGCCTGTCCGGGCAGGCGGAGCCCGCCCCGCAGCGCCGCGGTCAGATGCGCCGCCATCTCGGCGGCCTCGCAGCCCGGCATCACCAGATCCGGCGATAGCGCGTTCACCACCTCGGGCAGGCCGCCCACCGGCGTGACGAGCGACGGCGTTCCCGCCGCGATCGCCTCCGCCGCCACCAGCCCAAAGCCCTCGAGCGACGCGGTCGGCACGACGTTCAGATCGGCCGCGCGATACAGCAGCGCGATCTCGTCCTCCGGCACGTAGCCGAGGAAGCGGACGTTGCGGCCGAGACCGCGTTCCCGCACCTGCGCCTCGAGCGCGTCGCGCAGCGTGCCGGTGCCACCGATGCAGAGCAGCACATCGGGAACCGCCACCGCGACCTCGGCAACCGCGTCGATCAATCGATCAAGCCCCATGCGCTGCTTGAGCCGGCGCACCGCGACCAGGATCGGCCGGTCGACGGGCAAGCCGAGCCGCTCGCGGGCCTCCACGCGCGTTTCGTCACGCGTGAAGCGCGCCAGATCCACATGGCCCGGCACCACCCGCACCCGCTCCGGCGCCACGCCGAACTCGCGCGTCACCAGCTCGGCGAAGGCGTGCGACAGCACGATGATGCGCCCGGCGCGGCGGTACACCGCCCGCTCGATCGCGCGCTTCACCGCCGCCGCCGGCGAGGCGGCGCCTTCCGCCTCCGCCTCGAGGAACCACGGGCCGTGAAAATGCATGACGGTGGGAAAGCGGCGGATCCGGTCGAGCGCGAGCGCCGCGTAGAAGGCGAAATGGATCGCCACCAGGTCGACATCGCCGTGCTGCGCCGCGCCGATAATGGCCCGGCGAATAGCGGCGTATCGCCCGAGCTTGCCCCTAGGGCCGGTGGAATAAAGCCCGATCGCGCCGTCACATTCACCTGCCGCTTCCGCCGGGCCTTCCACCAGCCCGCGCGCCGTCACGCCCGCCGCCGGGAGGTGCCGCAGCAAATCGGTGTAGACGCGATCGAGGCCGCCCGACTTGCTGGTCGTGCCCCAATACATGCCGAGCTGCAGGCTGACCGGCCGCCGCAGATCCGCGACGCCCGCCGGGGCGGCGGCGAAAGCCTGCGAACGCGGCGGCGGGGCGGCGGCGTCCTGCCGCCCGGGCAGCCGCGCGCCCGGTTCGCGCAGGAGGACGCCGCCGACGCCGCTCTCCACTCTGTCCGCAGGGTTCGTCATGGCGCCGGATATTCCTGCCGCCGCTTGCGCCGGACCGTCGCGCGCAGAAATTCGACGGCCTCGTCCTCGCCGCGGCAAAGCATGAGGACGACCGCGGCATAGACCAGATAGGCGATCGCGACCACGCCGACCATCTGCATGACGGAATTGACGCCGAGCCAGCGAACCGCGATCGCCGGCACCGCCGTGCACACCGCTGCGGCGATCAGCACGTCGACGATGCGCGGGAAATACGCCGCCAGCCGCCCGGTCCGCCGCAGCCGCCAGAACGAGATGCCGCCCACCGCGACATTCGCCAGACCCGACGCGACGGCCGAACCCGCGAGCCCGATAAACGGGATCAGCGCGACATTCGCGGCCACGTTGAGAACGGAAGTGCCGATGGTGAGCCGAAGCGCCGTCTTCTCCTCGCCGGTCATCGACAGCGCGTTGACGGCCGGGCCGAACAGCGTCAGCCCGAGCTGACCGATCACCAGCAGAACCAGCGGCAGCGCGGCCGCGCGATACGGCGCGCCGAACAGCGTCACCGTCCAGAAACCGGCGGTCATCGTAAGGCAGATCAGGCCGGGCACGGAGAGATGCAGCAGAAGCCGGCTGCCAGCCAGGAACTCTCGCGTGACATCCGGAATGCGGCCGCCGACCGGCTTCGGCACCCGCGATTCGAACACCGTCACCACCGCGCTGCGCAGCACGATCGCCACCACCGCGAGCTGCGACGCCACCTGATAGATGCCGACCGCCTGCACGTCGGTCATCATGCCGACCACCACCCGGTCGGCCCAGAGATTGAGCAGATTGGCGCTGCTGATCAGCATGGTGATCCAACCGAAGCGGAGCAGCGCGCGGGTCGCCGGCACCGCCTCCGGGACGGGTTTGCGCGCCAGCATCCAGGCGGCGGGCGCGAGCGAGATCGCCAGCGCGACGTCATAGGCGTAGCCCGCGGTAGCGGCGTCGCGCGCAAACCCGATCGCGAAGAACAACAAGGTGCCCACCAGATAGAGCGGATAGCTCAGCGCGCTCGCCGCGGCGGAGGCGACATTGGCCTTGGAGGCCCGCAGCGCGACGGTGAGCAGCGTGCTCAGGCTGAGCAGCGGCACGGAGGGCGCCAGCGCGATGATCACCGGCGCCGCGCCGGCATCGCCGAACAGCCGCTCGGCGATCGGCCGGGCCGCGACCACCAGCACGACATAGCTCACTAGCCCGGCGAGCAGCGTCACGATCATCGGCGCGCTGTCGAGCGCCCGCCTCCCCGAGATGCCGAAGCGCAGCACCGCCTGCGGCATGCCGGCCGGGGCGAATGTCCCGACCAGGCCGGCGACCGTCCAGCCGATCGCGTAGAGGCCGAATTCCCGCGGCCCCAGGCTGCGCGCGAGGATAATCTGCAGCACGAGGTAGCAGCCACGACCGCCCACCGATGACGCGAACTGCGCCACCACATCCACCAGATTGGACGACCGGAAAGCCAAGATCTCAGCCCCGTCCGGCAGCGTGCGGCACGACCATGTTCTGGTAGTACGATCGGGATTCGCGGGCGTAATGGGCGAGATCCGACGGCACCGTGCCGCGATGGCGGTCGAGCTGGACGAAGGTGAGCACGAAGCCCGCGAGCCGGCCGCCCGCCTTCTCGATCTGGCTCGTCACCGTGCCGAGCAGCGAGCGCGGCGTGCGGTCCACCCGCGCCAGCAGGATGGTGCTGTCGACCAGCGGCGCCACGATCACGCTCTCGGCCATCGCGGAGACCGGCGGCGTGTCGAACACCACGAGGCCGAACGCATCGCGCCAGGCATCGATGAACCGCGCCGGGCCGGATCCGTCCAGCATCGTGGTCGGCACCACCCAATCCACCCCGAAGAGCGGCAGCGTGCTGTCCTTGCCGTGCAGCGGGTCGATACGCAGCGGCTCCTTGTCCTTGTCGCGCCGGCCGTTCGGCAGATCGGTCCGCACCAGCAGCGTACGGATCCCGGCCTGCGCCGCCAGCGTGGCGAGTTCCATGCAGAAGGTCGACTTGCCCTCGCCCGGCAGGCAGGAGGTCACCATCACGGTAACGCCCTTGTTGCGCGGCAGCTCGCGCTCCCGCACCAGGATGGCGCAGATCGAACGCAATTCCTGGCGGAAGAACCCGTGATCGACGTCACGCGGATCGAGATTGCCCCGCCGGTCGCGCCGGTTGATCCGCGGCATCACGCCGATGCAGGTGAGGCCAGTGAGGCTCACCGCGTCGGAGGAGTGTCGCACCGCATCCCGCCGGCCGACGCGCCAGGCCACCACGATCGCCGCCATCATCGCCGCGATCAGGGCGCCGAACACCCCCATCAGGCTGCGCCGCGGGGATTGCGGCAGGAGCGGCGGCAGCGCCTTCGACAGCACGGTCACGTCGGCGTAGGCCAGCCGCGCCACGTTGTCATACGAGAGCTGCTTCGTCAGCAGCGTCAGATAGCTCGCCCTTTCGGCGTCCACCACGCCCTGCAGGCGCTGCAGTTTGGCGCGGTCGGCGCCCGCGGCGATCACCTTCTCCTTCATCGCCGCCAGCGCCGTGGAGAGATTGGCCACCGTCGCGCGCGCGATCGTCGCCTGGCTGTTCTCGCCCTGCACGAAGTCGCCGATCGCGCGCGAGATCGAGGAGCGCAGCTCGGCATCCTTCGCCCCGGCCGCACGGGCGGTCGGGAATTGCGAATTCATCGCCGTGCCGAGCGCCGCGCTGCCCGCATGCGCCGCCGCATACTGCGATTGCAGATCCTGCAGCAGCCGGGAGCCCGACATCGCGGCGATCCCGGTCACCTGGCCGGTCTGCTGCAGGTGGCGGATCTCGTCGGCGCGGGCCTGCGCCTCCACGAGGCGCGCCTGGGCGGCGGCGTAGTCCGCGGTCAGCTGGGCCAGCCCCTGGTCGAGCGCGGTGCGCCCCTCCACGTTCAGCACCACGCCGCTCTTGTTGAACGCCTGCACCGCGTCCTCGGCGGCGATCACGCGCTCACGGGCGCTATCGACCGCCGTGCGCAGCCAGCTCTGCGCCCCGTTGATCGCACCGACCTTCTGCTCGCGCTGCCAATCGACGTAATTCTGGATCTCGGCATTCACCACGCGCGCGGCGAGCGCCGGATCGGGCGCCCGGAAGCCGACCTGCAGGATATAGGTGCCGGGCTCCTGCGAGATGGTCAGCCGATCGAGGAAGGCCGGGATGATCCGGTTCTCCACCGAGGCCGCGCTGGTGTCCTCCGCGCGTTGCGGCAGACCGAGCAGCGTGGTGAGCGTTCCCGAGATTCGCTCGGAAAGGGTGGGTGGCGGGTTGAACATCGGCTCGGATGCGAGATGGAGCTGATCGATGACGCGCGACACCACGTCGTTGCTCCGCAGGATGTCGAGCTGGCTCTTGACCATGCTCTCCCGCTGCTGCGCATCCGGCGCCGTAACGTCGGCGGCGTTGCCGAGCGTGCCGGGGCTCGGCCGGTCGAGGATCAGCACCCCAGAGGCCGTGTACACCGGCGTCATCAGGTAGGAGAGCGCAAACGCGCCGATCGCGCCGAGCAGCGCGAATGGCACGATGATCCAGGCGGCGCGGAGCCACGCGCGTATCACCTCGCGCCAGTCCAGCCCCTCCAGCGGAATCGGCGACGGTGCCGCCAGCATCGGGCCGGAGATCGGGCTCTCGTATGGGGTGGGCCAGGTGGAGGACATATTACGCATCCATCAATCTGCAGAGGGTCATCGAATCGGTCGAAATGGCGAGCGTCATCACGAGGTCCCGACGAGCGCTAGCGCCTGGCTGGAGATCGTCGATGCCCGTCCGGCCGCCAGGCGATGCTCGAAGTGAGCCAGTTCTTCCTCGACGAACTCGCTGAAATTCTCTTCGAACCGCGCTTCGGCGAAGCGCGACGCATTGGCATGCGCATTCACCGGGAGGAAGGTTCTCTCATGGGCGATGAACTGGGTGATCGCCTCGGCAATCGCGCCGGGATGCGGTGCGTCGAAGAACAGGCCGGTCGGCGCTGGCCCGCCTGTCACCACCGATTCGCGGGCGCCCCCGCGGCCGAGCGCGATCACCGGCGTGCCCTGTCCCTGCGCCTCCACCAGCACGATCCCGAAATCCTCCTCGGCGGCGAACACGAAGGCCCGCGCCTCGGCCATCAGCCTGCGAAGCTCCGCATCCGGCACGAACCCGGCAAAGCTGACATTCGGACCGGCGACCGATTCGAGCGCGCCCCGCTCCGGACCGTCCCCGGCGATCACCAGCCGCTGGTCCGGCAGAGACCGGAACGCTTCGACGATCGCGCGCACGTTCTTGTAGGTCACCAGCCGCGACGCCACGAGGAAGTAATCGCCGCGAATGCGCGGCGCGGGAGGCGTCTCCGGCACGCGAACCGGCGGATAGATCACCTTCGCGGTGCGGCCATAGATCTTGCGCACGCGGCGGCTGACGAAATGGGAATTGACCGCGTAGGCATCAACGGAATGCGCCGTCCGCGTGTCCCAGAGCCGCATCCGGTGCAGCAGCACGCGCGCGAGCGCGCCTTTGACACCTCGGGTGAGGCGGCTTTCCGCCAGATATTGATGCTGCAAATCCCAGGCATAGCGCATCGGCGAATGCACGTAGGAAAGATGCAGCTGGTCCGGCCCGGTCAGCACGCCCTTGGCCACGGCATAGCTGCTCGAGACGACGAGATCATACCCGCTCAGGTCGAGCTGCTCGATCGCGAGCGGCATGAGCGGCAGATAGAGCCGGTGGCGGCGCGCGATTCCCGGCATCCGCTGCAGGAAGCTCGTATGCGCCTCGGCAAACCCGATCTTCGCACGGTCCTCGGCGGACAGGACGTCGAACAGGGTGAACATGTCCGCGCCCGGCAGGCAGCGCAGGATGCTCTGCAGGACGCGCTCCGCGCCGCCGAAGACGTAGAGCCAGTCGTGAACGACGGCAACGCGCATGCCAGGCCGGATAACATTCATCAAAACGCCACCTTGCTATTGAACTCGCGCAGCACGGTTAAGAAAATGATCTTGATATCGAGCGCGATAGACCAGTTCTCGATGTAATACAGGTCATGCGCGACGCGGTCTTCGATCTGCTTGCGCGTGGTGGTCTCGCCGCGCAGCCCGTTCACCTGCGCCCAGCCGGTCAGGCCGGGCTTCACCCGGTAGCGCAAGGCGTAATCCGGCACGGCATCGGAGAACAGAAGATTGCCCGCCTTGGTCTTCAGCGCATGCGGCCGCGGGCCGACGAGCGACATCTCGCCGCGCAGGATGTTGAGGATCTGCGGCAGCTCGTCGAGGCTGGTCCGACGCAGGATCCGCCCCACCCGTGTGATGCGCGGATCGCCGCGGGTCGTCTGCCGCTCCGCATCGCGATCCGCCATGTGATGATACATCGTGCGGAATTTGAACACGCGGAACGTGCCGTTATTGTAGCCGCGACGCTCCTGGCGGAAGAACACCGGGCCAGGGCTGTCGAGCTTGATGAGCAACGCGATGAGCCCGAACACCGGCAGCAGCGGCAGCAGAACGGCGCCGCACAGGGCCATGTCGAACGCCAGCTTCTGCGCCGCCTGCCAGTAGCTGAGCGGGCGGGAGGCGAGCTTCAGCAGCGTGTTGTCGCCCCAGCGCTCGAGCAAGCCGGACGGGTGCGTCAGTTCGAGCACCTCCGTCGCCAGATAGATGTCCGCCGTCACGCTGCGGAGCGCATCGCGCATGCGCGTGACGCCCGCGACATCCGCCTCCGATAAGGCGAGGACGATGGCGTCGATCCGCTCGCGTCGGCTGCGCGCCACGATATCCGATAACGGCCCGAGAACCGGCCAGGGGGCGCCAGCGCGCTCCGACGACGCGGTCTCCCCATCCCAGCCGGGATCCGCCGCGGCTTCCTGGTACAAGCCGACGAAATAGGCGCTGCGCGCCGGATCCTCGGTCATGCGGCCGATGAAGCGCTGGCTGTAGCTGCCATCGCCAACAACCGCCACACGGCGTGACAGACGGTTCGCCCGCTTCAGCTCGCGGACGCGGATCGTGCTGACGCGCGCCGCCAGAGCGACGAGACCGCCGGCCGCCAAGGTCCAGCACACCGGCCACAACACCCGGCCGGGCGTCGGCCAGTCCATCAACAGGGCGAAGCACGCGGCCGCCGCGCCCCCCGCAGCGGCCGACATGCAGACCGCGCGCAGCCGATGCGAATAGCCCG
Source organism: Acetobacteraceae bacterium (assembly GCA_965276665.1). Classification (GTDB taxonomy): domain Bacteria; phylum Pseudomonadota; class Alphaproteobacteria; order Acetobacterales; family Acetobacteraceae; genus CAWGJC01. Next base: position 3,105,221 of record OZ255620.1, on the reverse strand, counting down.
CCAGCGAGGCCTCTCCATAGGTACCCGCCGCATCCAGCACAAAGGCCGCGACGACGGCGGCCACAATGGCGCCGACGGCCTGATACGGCAGCCGCGGACCCTGGAGCTCCCCGCAGGCCCAGGCCGTCAGCAGCCCGGCAATCGCCAACAGGATCATGTCCGCGATGCGCAGCGTGGCGACGACATGCCACACGCGATGCGGCCGGGTCCGGCGCGACGGGATTGCCTCCGCCACATAGCTGTGCGCAGCCCGCGCCGACCGGGATTCGGAGACCCCGGCGGCGCGGACGGGATCGCCGGTTCGGCGCGGGGCCGATGGCGAAGCTACGTCCGGAGATTGTCGAAAAGAGTCTCGTGCGAACACGCGACAAGCGTTATCACAGCGTTAATGCAATGTGAAGCAATTGCTCGTAACCCGGAAGTGAGTGGTTTGCAACCCATTGTGATTATCTCTTGCGTAGATAAGGCCAAGTTGCCCCTGGCCGCATTCCGCACGGGGAGCCGGACTTGTCGAAATGTGGCAGTTTTCGGGCGTCGGCATGGCCGAACTGCCGCCGGACGCAATTTCCGTCATTTCGGAACGACCCTTTTGGATAAGTTGCTTGCCTTGCAGGGACGTGCAGGATGGCGAGAGGTGATTCGGACCGCTTCCGATGATCGGATTTAAGGCGCGACAGGACGATTACAGCTTCATGGCAACCAGCATCTCGTTTGACCTGTGCGCATCTCAGGGATGTCCGCCCGTCGGGCCGCGCAGCGCGCGCGGCGAGGCGGCCCGGAAGACGCTTACGCGCCAGTCGGCACGACGCCACCTTGAGCTTTCTGCTCTGGACGCGCGGCGGGATGCCAGGAGCGACGGCATGCCGCACACCGACCGCATCGGTCCCGGCCGCATAGGTCCCGGCGGCTTATGCAACACCACCGCTTTCGGCAGGAACGACGCTCCAGGCTGCGAAGCTTCCATCCGAGACGAGGTTTCAGGCGCGGCATCGGGCGCGGCATGAGCAGCTTCCACCCTTTCGGTGGCAGGTCGGCCGCCGCGGGCACGATCCTGATCGCCAGCACCTGCTGGTGGGCCTTTCCGGCCCGGATCGCGATGGAATTCGCCGCCATGGGCTTTCGCGTGGAAGCGACCTGCCCGCTCGGCCATCCCCTGCGCAGCACGCGGGCCGTCGACAGGCTCCATCATTACCGGCCGCTCGACCCGCTCGGCGGCCTCGCGGCGGCCATCGCGGCGGCGCAACCCACGCTCATCGTCCCCTGCGACGATCGGGCGGTCACGCATCTGCATGCGCTGCACGCGCGTCTCTCGGCGGCGGCCTCGCCGGAGGCAGCGCTGCGGGATGCAGCGCTGCCTCCGGCGAGGCCGCCGCCGAGAGACGCGCGTGCAGCGCTGATCGAACGCTCGCTCGGCGCAGCGCGCTTCTATCCGATCGCCGACAGCCGTACCGATCTGATCGACGCTGCACGCGAGGCCGGTATTCCCGCACCGGCGATGTATTCGGTTGGGAATAGAGACGAGCTCCGCCGGGCGCTGACGCAGCTTGGTTTTCCGGCGGTGATGAAAGTCGATGGCACCTGGGGCGGTCTCGGTGTCATGGTCATCGACAATCTGCTGCATGCAGAACAGGCATTTGCCAAAGCATCGCGCAGACTGACGGCACGGCAGGTCATCAAACGCCTGCTGGTGGACCGCGACCCCATGCATGTTCTGCCATGGCTCGCAGGCGGTCGCCCCAAGGTCAGCGTGCAGCGTTTCGTGCAGGGCAGACCAGCTTTCTGCGCCGTCTCCTGCTGGGAAGGGCGGGTGCTCGCCGCAATCTCCATGGAGGTGCTCAACGCGCATAACCCGGTGGGTGCCTCGACGATCGTCCGCCGGGTGGATCATCCGCTGATGGAAGACGCCGCGGCGCGCCTCGTCGGCCGGCTGAAGCTCTCCGGGCTGTGCGGTCTCGATTTCGTCATCGAGACCGCGACCGGCCAGCCCTTTCTCGTCGAGCTGAATGCCCGAAGCACGCCGGTCTGCCATCTGGCGCTCGGCGAAGGCCGTGATCTTCTCACCACTCTTGCCTCATCCGCGACGGGATCGCCGATCGCGGAACGCCCTTTGCTCACCGCGAACGACACCATCGCCTTCTTTCCGCAGGCCTGGCTTCTCGAGCCGGGGAATCCCCTGTTGAAAACCGGACATCATGATGTCCCGTGGGAAGATCCCGTGCTGATGCGCGAGTTGCTCCGCCTGCCCTGGCCGGATCGCGGCTGGCTCGCCCGCGCGCTCAGCCGCCACCGTAAAGGCCGCTCCGCCCTCGGCGCCGACCGGAACGAGAAAACCGTCTTCGCCGGCATGATCGCGGCGGAAGCGCCGGCCCGCTGGGACCGGCAGACGGCCGCGACATCGGATTGAACACGTCTTTCCTGACACGAAGCCGCGCAGATCGCGCGAAACCGGAGCCGGAGATTCTCCATGACCGTTGATGTTGCCATCGTGGGCGCCGGCCCGTACGGCCTGTCAGTTGCGAGCCATTTGCGCGCGCAGGGCATCGATTTCCGCATCTTCGGCACGCCGATGCGGACCTGGCGGACGCAAATGCCGAAAGGCATGTTCCTGAAATCGGAGGGTTTCGCCTCGAGCCTGTTCGACCCTGAAGGGTCATACACGCTCGCCAAGCATGCCGCCGCAAACGGCATCGCCTATGCCGAGACGGGCCTGCCGGTCAGCCTCGAGACGTTTTGCGATTACGGTCTGGCGTTCCAGCAGCGGCAGGTGCCCGAGCTCGAGCAGCAGGACGTGACCGGTCTGAGCCAGGATCATCGCGGCTTCCGGTTGACGCTCGCGAACGGCGAGCGCCTGACCGCGCGGCGGGTCGTTCTAGCGATCGGCATTGCGCATTTCGACCATATCCCGGCGGAGCTTGCGGCACTCCCACGCGAGCTGGTCACCCATAGCGGACATCATGACAGCCTGGCGAAGTTCGCCGGCCGGAACGTCATCGTGGTCGGTGCGGGCGCGTCGGCAATCGACAGCGCCGATATCCTGCATCGGGAAGGCGCTTCCGTGCGCCTGGTGTCGCGCAGCCCGGACATTGCGTTTCTCGGACCGCCCTGCCCCACGCAGCGTCCGCTGATGGAGCGTCTGCGGGCGCCGCAATCCGGCCTCGGCCCGGGGTGGCGATCGCGCATGTGCACGGATGCGCCGCTGCTGTTCCACGTCATGCCGGAGGCTTTCCGGCTGAAGGTGATCCGCCGTCATCTCGGCCCGGCGGCAGGCTGGTGGACGAAGGACACCATCACCAACCATGTCGGCCGCCATCTCGGCCGGCAGGTGAGGCGCGCCAGCGTGGAGGGAAGCCAAGTGCGGCTCGAACTCGAGGGCCCGAATGGCGGGGCGGAGACGCTGACCGCCGATCACGTGATCGCGGCGACCGGGTATCGCCCCGACCTCGGCCGCCTCGCCTTCATGGACGAGGCGTTGAAATCGCGCATCCGCACCGTCGCCGGCGCGCCTTCCCTGTCCTCGCGATTCGAATCATCGGTGAAGGGCCTCTACTTCACCGGTCTCGCATCGGGCAATAATTTCGGGCCGCTCGTGCGCTTCGCGTTCGGCGCCGGCTTCACCGCGCACCGCTTGACGGGTCATCTGGCACGGGCGGTCCGGCACACCGCGCCGGCGGCGGCATGGCCCGTAGAGCACCGGACGGCGTAAGCCGCGGACCGCGTTCCCTGGCGCCCTAATCGGCCAGCTTGTCGATGGTGATCGGCAGGTCGCGGACGCGCTTGCCGGTCGCGTGGTAGATCGCGTTCGCGACGGCGGCGGCGGTGCCGACGATGCCGATTTCGCCCAAACCTTTCACCCCCAACGGCGTCACCTCAGGGTCGGGCTCGTCCACGAAAATCACCTCGATGGCATAGATGTCGGCATGCGCCGGCACGTGGTATTCGGCGAGATCGTGGTTCATGAAGCGGCCGAGACGATGATCCATCAACGTCTCCTCGTGCAGCGCCATGCCGATGCCCATGACGACGCCGCCCAGGATCTGGCTGCGCGCCGTCTTCGGGTTGATGATGCGCCCGGCTGCAACGGCGCTGACGATCCGGGTGACACGGACGACACCGAGCTCCTCGTCGACCTTCACTTCCGCGAACACGGCGCTATGGGTATGCCGCGATTTCCGCATCATGCTGATCATGCCGCCGAGACCGGGTCCCGCGGTTTCCTCCGCCTCGATCGACGGCAGATCGGCCGCTCGCATCGCCTCCATTATACCCACGCCGACCGAAGGGGCGGCCGCGAGCACGATGCGGCCGTCGACGAAATTCACCTCGCTGATCGAGGCGCTGCAAAGCGGCTTGCCCTCCACCTTCGCCGCGGCTTTCAGCAATTGCTTGCCGATCGCCTGGCAGGCGAGCTGGACCGCCGCGCCGGCTGATGCCGCGGCCCAGGAGCCGCCCTCGACCGGCGAGGTCGGCAGGCCGGAATCCCCGAGGCGCGCGGTGATCTGCTCCGGCGCGAGACCGAGCGTGTCAGCCGCAACCTGGGTCATCACCGTGTAGGTTCCGGTACCGATATCGGATGTCGCGGTCGCGACCTCGAGGTGTCCGTTCGCGTTCAACCTGGCCCGCGCCGAGGTTTTTGCGAACATCGCATCCCACATGCCGGTCGCGACGCCCCAGCCGACGAGCTCCGAGCCGTCCTTCATGGAGCGCGGCTCAGGCGATCGCCGGCTCCAGCCGAACGCGGCAGCGCCTTCGGCATAAGCCTCGTGCAGCGCCTTGCTCGTATAAGGCGTGCCGTTCATCGCATCGATGTCGGAGTAGTTGCGCAGCCGGAAATCGAGCGGGTCGACACTGACCGCGTAAGCCATCTCGTCCATTGCGATCTCGAACAGCGCCATGCCGGTCGCTGCCCCTGGCGCGCGCATGTCGCCCGAGGTGTATGTATCGCGCGGCGCGATGGTGTAGTCGCCGGAGGCATTCGGGCAATCGTAGCCCATCATTCCCCAGATCACGACATCTTCCATGTTGTTCTCGAAGCGCGAGGTCGAGGTGGTGGCGGCGACGGACATCGCCGTAAGCTTTCCATTCGGGTCAGCACCCAGCCTGATCGTCTGCGCCGCTTCGGGACGATGGACATGGGTGAACATCTGCTGACGGGTCAGCACGAGCTTCACCGAGCGCTCGAGCTTCTTCGCCGCCATCACCGCGAGATAGACCTGATACTGCGGCCGCAATCCGGACCCGAAGGCGCCCCCGACATACGGGTTCAGCACGCGCACGTTCTTCTTCGAGAAGCCGAAAATGTTCGCCACGTAGGCCTGCACGTTCTGCGACCCCTGCGTCTTGTCGTGCACTGTGATCCGACCGCCACCCTCCCAGATCACCGTCGTCGCGTGCATCTCCATCGGATTATGGTGTTCGACCGCCAGATGATAGGCCGCTTCGACCTTCACCGGCGCCGCAACGAAGGCCGCCTCAGCATCGCCGCGCGATTTTGGCGGGTGATAGGTGCTGCGCTTCTTCGACGGCAGGAATTTTTCATCAAGCGAGCGCTCGAAATCCGTGTTGAACGGGTCGACCTCGTAGGTGATCTCGACCAGGATCGCCGCATAGCGCGCCGCCTCGAAACTCTCTGCCAGAACCACCGCGACCGGCTGGCCGCTGAAGAGGATTTTCTGATCGTCCAGCGCCCGGAATGGCGAGCCGGGCGGCGCGACCTCATCCTCGAACTTGCTGTCGCGCCAGGCGACATGCGGCCGGTTCTCGTGCGTCAATACCTCGACGACACCGGGGACGCTCCGCGCGGACGCATCCTCGATCGCGGTGATCCGGCCTTTCGCCGCCGTCGAGGAGACGACGACGCCATACAGCATGCCCTCCGCCGCATGTTCGGCGGCATAACGGGCGCGTCCGGTAACCTTGTCGACGCCATCGACACGATTGATGGCGCTGCCGATGCCAATTCTTGCTGCGGACTCCATGGGGAAATTCCTCACGCGATGCGCTTTTCGGTCTGCGATTGCGGGGTGCCTTGCGCGGCCTGACGGAGCGCGCGCGCGATCGCCTTGCGCGCGAGGCCGATCTTGAATTCGTTCCCGCCCTGTCCGACCGCGCCCCGCAGCAGCTCGCCTGCCGCCGCCAGGAACAGATCCCGCGACGCTTCCTTGCCCTTCAGCAGAGCCTCGGCTTCCGGTTTTCGCCACGGTTTATGCGCCACGCCGCCGAGCGCGATCCGCGCTTCCGAGATGATGCCGTCCTCGACGCGCAACGCCACCGCGACAGAGACGAGCGCGAAAGCATAGGAAAGACGATCGCGCAGCTTGAGATAGGTGTAGTGGGCGTTGAACGCCTCGGCCGGCAGATCGATGGCGGTGACGAGCTCGCCGGGTGCCAGCGTGTTGTCGCGGGCAGGATCGTCGCCGGGAAGCCGGTGATAATCCGCGAACCGGATCGTCCGATCGCCCGACGGGCCGGTGACCTGCACCACCGCATCGAGAGCCGCCAATGCGACGCACATATCGGAGGGATGGGTCGCGATGCAGGCCTCGCTGGCGCCAAGGATCGCATGGATGCGGTTGACGCCGCCGATCGCGCCGCAGCCCGATCCTGGCGCGCGCTTGTTGCACGGCGTTCCGACATCGTAGAAATAGTAGCAGCGCGTCCGCTGGTTCAGGTTGCCGCCATTGGTTGCGGCATTGCGCAATTGCGGACTGGCGCCGGCGAGGATCGCCGAGGCGAGTAGCGGATACTGCGTCTCGACGCGGGGATCGTAGGCGGTGTCGGCGTTGGTCACCAGCGCGCCGAGCCGTAGGCCGCCGCCTTCGAGCTCCTCGATCCGGCCGAGCGGCAGGTTGTTGATGTCGACGAGCCGAAGCGGCCGCTCGACATTCTCCTTCATCAGATCAACAAGATTGGTGCCGCCCGCGAGATAGGCAATGCGCGGCCCGGAGCCCGCCTCGACCGCGTCGGCGACAGAACCCGCCCTTTCGTAGTCAAATCGGTTCATCGGCTGGTCTCCTCGCCGAGCACTTCGAGCACGGCGTCAATAATGTTCGTGTAGGCGCCGCAGCGGCAGAGATTCCCGCTCATCATTTCCCGCACCTCGTCACGCGAATGCGCGTGCCCCTCGTTGATCAGGCCCTGCGCCGAGCAGATCTGACCGGGCGTGCAATAGCCGCATTGCAAGGCGTCATGCTCGATGAAGGCCTGCTGCAGCGGATGCAGATCGTTCGCTTCCGCCAAGCCCTCGATCGTCACGATCTCGGCACCGTCGCGCGCGACGGCGAGCGTCAAGCAGGAGTTGATTCGCTTGCCGTCGATGAGCACCGTGCAGGCGCCGCATTGTCCGTGATCGCAGCCCTTCTTGGTGCCGGTCAGCCTCTCGCCTTCCCGCAGCAGGTCGAGCAGAGTCGTCCAGGGTCGACCTCGAGCGCGCGCCGTTGCCGGTTGATCGTCAGCGTGATCGCCACGGTGCCGATCGGCGTGGCGGGGCCGAGTTGGATGTCAGCTTTGGTGTCCATGAGACGCCTCGTCAGGAATAGGCTGGATGGGCGGAAGCGGAAGGGGTGTCCCAGGCCAACGCGTCAGCGCGCGACAAGTCCTGACCGCAAGCAGTCGACAATTTCGTGATGAATGTTGCGCGTCCCGCATGAGGCGGCGCAGGCTGTGCAAAGAATCGAAAGCAGACCGGGAGCGCCGCCGGCGCCTTCGTCTATCTCAATGTTCGTCCCGCAGGCTGCCGCCATATGCGGCGGCGGCGCTCGCGATGAACGCGCCGATCATCATCGAGAGGGCCAGGAAGATCGCGAATTCGGATGTCGCCTTGCGTGCGGCATCCGCGGCTTGCTTGGCCTTCGTCACCGCATCCTTCTCCTGAGCGACGACATCATCGACACGCTTCTGCGCATCCGCCTGCGAGAGCCCGGTCCGCGCCGCAACGAGCTGCGCGAGATAGGTGCGATCCGCCACGGAAACATCCCCGTTCGCCAGACCCGACGCGAGGATGCGGGTCGCCTCGCCGGTCACCGCCTGCGGGCTGGCATTCGCGTCAGGATGACCGGAACGGAACAGCAGGTCGACATCATAGCCCGAGACGCCAGAGCTCATCGAGGCGGTACCTGCCGATGCGGCGCCCTGGGCGGCGCCCCCGGCAACGGTGCTCGCGGCATGGACGCCGCCGCCGATGGCGGATGACACGCCGGAGGCGAGAAGCAGGGTCCCGACCACGGTGGCGAGCGCCCAGGCGAGAAATCCATGCGCAGTGTCGCGAAAGAACACCTCATGGGTGTGGACGCCCACCCATTTCGTGCGTAACCGGCCGGTGATATATCCGCCCATGCCCGAGGCAAGCCACTGCACGACGATCAGGCCGATGCCGGTGACGATGCTGAAGGTGGTGGCGGAAGCCGCGGTATTGGGCCAAGGCGAGACCGCGGCGAGGCCCAGCCCCGCGGCGAGCGCAACCAGGATCAGCGTGACCGCCAGCGTGGCGAACGCGCCGGAGAAGATCGCGGCCCAGCTGACGGCGGAATGCGATGACTCGTTTCCCCCGGCAGCGACCGCCGGCCGGACGCCCGCCGATGCGCTCATCTCAATGCCAGATCAGGGCGAGGATGATGATGATCGGGATGGGCACGCCCAGCAGCCAAAGCAGGATCCCGCGGCCCATTCGAGCCTCCTTTTATGTCGATCGGATGACGTCGATGTCATTCAACGCCCCCCTTCGCGCTCCGGTTCCGCCGGTCCTCGGGGCTCGGCCCGGGCGCCCGGTGGACGCTCGCCGCGCGGGGCGGGATAGTCCCGCCTCGCAACCACATCCGGGATGATCGGGTCGATGCACGAAACCTCGCCCGCCGGGCGGGTCACCATCTGGCTGGCGGGATTCGCCGCCGCCCTGGAGCGCGGGGACGCCGCTGGCGCCGCGGAGCTCTTCCGCGAACGGTGCTGGTGGCGCGACCTGGTGAGCTTCTCCTGGACCCTGGTCACCGTGGAGGGCCGTGCCGCCATCGCGCGCATGCTGGCGGCCACCCTGGCGCAGGCCAGGCCCCGGAACTGGACGATCGAGGGCGATGCGACGCAGACCGGGGAGCTCATCGAGGGCTGGTTCAGCTTCGAGACCGAGCAGGGGCGCGGGGTCGGGCATGTCCGGCTGAAGCAGGGCAAGTGCCACACGCTGCTGACCACGCTCCGCGAGCTGAAAGGGTTCGAGGAGCGTTCCGGCCCCCGGCGCGAGCGCGGCGTCGTGCCGGGCGTGGTGCGCAACCGCAAGAGCTGGCTCGAGCGCCGCGAGCAGGAGGCGGCCGAGCTCGGCGCCGCGACGCAGCCCTATTGCGTGATCGTCGGCGGCGGCCAGGGCGGCCTCGCGCTCGCGGCCCGGCTGCGGCGGCTCGACGTGCCGACGATCATCCTCGACCGCCATGCGCGGCCCGGCGATGCCTGGCGCAGCCGCTACAAGCAGCTCTGCCTGCACGATCCGGTCTGGATGGACCACCTGCCCTACCTTCCCTTCCCGGATGACTGGCCGGTCTACACGCCCAAGGACAAGCTCGCCGACTGGCTTGAGATGTACGCCAAGATCATGGAGCTGAATTTTTGGGGCGGCGCGACCTGCCGCGCCGCGCAGTATGACGAAGCCAGCAAGAGCTGGACCGTCGCGGTCGAGCGGAACGGGACCAGCATCACCTTGCATCCGCGTCAGCTCGTGCTGGCGACCGGCCTGTCCGGCATCCCGAACATGCCGACGATTCCCGGCGCCGAGAGCTTCGCCGGTTCGTTGTACCACTCGAGCGCGCATCGCTCGGGCGAGGATTTCGCCGGCCGGCGCTGCGTGGTCGTCGGCTCCAACAATTCCGCCCACGATATCTGCGCCGATCTTTGGGAGAACGGCGCAGATGTCACCATGGTCCAGCGGAGTTCGACGCTGGTCGTGCGGTCGGACACGCTGCGGGCGCTGACCACGTCGCGGCTCTATTCGGAGACGGCGCTGGAGCGCGGGATCGGCACCGAGAAAGCCGATCTGATGTCCGCCTCGCTGCCGCACCGGCTGCTCCCCGACGCACAGCGGCCGATCTACGAGGAGATCGCGCGCCGCGACGCCGATCTCTACAAGGGTCTCCGCGCCGCCGGGTTCGAGCTCGATTTCGGCGAGGACGGGTCCGGCCTGTTCGCGAAATATCTGCGCCGCGGGTCCGGCTATTACATCGATGTCGGGGCCTCCGCCCTGATCGCCAGCGGCGAGATCAAGCTCCGCAAGGGCGGCATCGTGCGTATCACCCCGCAGGGCATCGTGCTCGCGGACGGCAGCGAGCTGGCTGCGGATCTGATCGTCTTCGCGGCCGGGTTCGGCTCGATGGATGGCTGGGCGGCGCAGATCATCTCGCCGGCGGTCGCGGAGAAGGTCGGGCGCTGCTGGGGGCTCGGCTCCGGCACCACCAACGATCCCGGCCCGTGGAAAGGCGAGCTCCGCAACATGTGGTGTCCGACCGCGCAGGAAGGGCTGTGGTTCCATGGCGGCAACCTGCAGCAATCGCGCTTCTATTCGCAGCTGCTCGCGCTGCAGCTCAAAGCGCGCATGGAAGGGCTCGCGACACCCATCTACCAGGCGGCCGCCTAGAGCATTTTCAGTTAAGTCGGCTTCACCGGCAAGACGATCGCGATCACCGCCGCGGCGAGCGGTATCGGCGCGGCGGTGACGCCATCGTCACCATGCCTCGATCGCCGGCCATCGCGGGTCGATGAACTATCGCATTACAGCGCGACCACATTACAGCGCGACCAAAGGTGCGGTGCTCGCCTTCAGCCGGGCGCCCACCGCGGAGCTCGCGCGGCGCGATGCTTTCGAGTTCAAGCCCACGATAGGCATGCCGACCGAACCGCGTCATGTGCAGTGCAGCCAGGCGCCCCCAATCGTGGCCACCACGGCGGTGATGATCACGAGATAGGGCATCATCAGAATCGTGCCCGGACCGACTGCGATCAGCACAGGCCCTGCGCCGCGCGCTCACCGTGCCGGGCGAACGCGCTTCGCGGCCAGCCGCGCAGATTTCCGCTGCACGAAGCGTGCCTCCACGATCGAGCGGGCGACCGGCGCATCGGGCGCGGAGAGCCGCAGCAGCAGCAGGCGCACCGCCTGCCGCGCCATCCTGATCGGGTCCTGAAAGAATGTGGTCAGCTCGTAGCTCGGCCGCGCCGCCTCGGCGACATCATCGAAGCCGACGACCGAGAGATCCTCGGGCACGCGCAGGCCGAGATCGTAGCGGCACGCATCGATGACGCCCATCGCGATCTGATCATTGGCGCAGAACACCGCATCCGGAGGCGGCATGTCGGCGACGTGGCGCAGGAAGGCGGCGCGCCCCCGGTCGTAGGAATAATCGGCCTCCAGCACCGGCGTGCGTTCGATGCCGAGCGCCACGAGCCGCGTGAGGAAGCCGGTGATCCGCTGCCGGCTGACGAACGCCGCCGGCGGCCCGCCGATGCAAAGGAAAAGCCGGTGGCCGGCCCGATGAAGGCGCGTCGCGAGGCCAGCGGCGGCGTGGAAATGGTCGGCGGCGACGCAGTCCGCCTCGGCCGGTTCGGGATCGCGATTGTAGAACACGATCGGCACGCGTCGTCGCCTGAGCTCGTGCAGATCGCCGGCCGCGAGCAGCACGCAGGAGATCAGCCCGTCGAGCGGATATTCGAGCGCGCCGCGCAGATCGGCGATAGAGGGATAATCGCTCTCCACCGTCATCAGCAGCACCTGCTTGCCGGAGGCGGCGAGCGTCTCGCCGATCGCATGGATGACGTCTGGATTAGCGCGCAGCGTGTAGCGCGCGATGACCACGCCCACGAGATCGGAGCGTTGCCGGATCAGGCCGCGCGCCAACGCGTTCGGCATATAGCCGAGCTGCTCGGCGGCCTGCAGCACGCGCCGCCGCGTTGCGGGCGAGATGTTGCTGTCGTCCTTGAAGCAGCGCGAGACCGTCGATTGCGCGACGCCGGCCTCGCGGGCGACGTCGTAGGACGTGGCCCGACGGAGCGCAGCGCCGTCGCTCACCCGATCCCCGGGCGGTCTTTCCTCACGCCGCCCGCTTCTGCGCCTCGAGCGGCAGCAGGCGGAGCGCCGCGACATAGCCCGCATGATCGAGCCCATAGCCGGCCTGTGCGGCGGCGCGGGTGATCTCGTCCGACCAGACCGGATGCTTCTTGTGATCGCCGGCCGTCACCACCGCGATCTCCGCCGGCGCCTCGCCCACCGAGGCGATGGTGCGCCAGGCATCGGCCGGCACGGAGAACACCTCGCGCGCTTCCGCCCGCACCGGATCGCCGCCGTCGAGCATCACCGCGATCGTGCCGGAAAAGACCAGCAGCACCTGCTTCTCGGCCAGCTTGAACCCGCCCACGCGCTGACCCGGCGGAATGCGCAGCCATTCCATCGAGAACCCGTGCGGATTGGCGATCTTCGCCGCCTGCTCGAGATCCTCGCTCATGCCGTGGCCGATCACCGCGGCGATCTGGCTCGCATGACCCGGCAGCACGCTGTCGAGCAAAGCCCGCGACGACCAGGCGCGCTCGTCATGCGCGACCACGCGGCGGCGCATCGCCTCGGTGTCGAAGCGGCGCAGCTCGCGGATCGTCGCCCCGTCGAGCGGTTGGATCAGCGCGTCGGCGGCGGGAGCCGGCGCGCCGCCTTCGGTGTCGACGAGCTTGTTCTCCTTGGTGAGATAGAGCCCATGCTGCGCCGCGGTGCGCAGGATCGAGGGATGCCAGATGATCCCGCCCGTATCGTCGCCGCCGAGGGCGGTGAAGATCCAGCCGGCATCATTGCCTATATTGCTGAAGCCGCGGAAAATCCAGGTCGGCACGCTGACGACGTCGCCCGCCTTGCCGATGATCTCGCCGTCCTTGCCGTCCGCGCCCCAGCGGAACACCCAGGTGCCGCTGTAGATCATGAACACCTCGGCGGTGTAATGAATGTGCAGATTGTTGGTGGTGTCCGGCGGCATCGCCGCGACGCCGAGGCTGAAACCATGCGGCTCAATTATATTGACGACCTGGTCGGCGGATTGCGTGACGCCGGCTCCGATCAGCGAGTAATTCTCCTTGGCCGTCGATCCCGGCATCTTGCAGTCGATAAAGGCGACCTTGCAGGCCACCATGTCCTCCCGCCGGATCAGCCGCGTGCTCGCGTCCATCGTTCCACCTCTCCTTTGGTTCTGGCTTGACCGCGCCTGGTTTTGGGCACCTTACCGTGCATTCGAATGCATTGCCAGCCTTGCGTGATCGGCCCTCGCGTGATCGGCCGAACGCGACGCCCGCGCATACCGTAACGCGCGACCGCGCTCTCCCCGATCTGATGATCCCCCGGGCGGAGGAAAGCGCTAGCTGTGGATGACAGCCTCGGTTCCCTGTTCATTGCTCAGCGCGAAATCCGATGAGGTGTAGCTGCCGAGATCCTGTTTTCCCGACAGGTTGGATTCCGAGCTAACGCGCGACCACGGCCGGTTGGTGCGACCGGAGAAAGCGGCGCACATGGTCCACCGCCTGCGGGATCAGCTCCTTGGGGTCCTTCCAGGGATAGATGCTCGCCTCGGTATTCGGTGCGAGACGGACGACCTCCATCGCCACTTCATAGGGGTGCGCCGGGATATCGTCCGGCAGCACCAGAAGCGGCGTCCGGCAGGCGCGGACGAAATCCCGCGTGACCGTGAAGACGAAATCCGGATCGGTGCGGTACATCCGGGTCAGGAAAGCATCGACCCTGCTCATGGTGATGTCGGGCCGCCGTTCGCAGAGCGACGGACCCCAGTTCTTCATGTTGTTCTGGTAGAACAGATCCCGCATGTCCGGACGCGACCCGCTGGGCTGCGCCAGCACCGCGGCCACGACACGGTCCGGCGCGCGGCGCAGCATATTCCAGATGAACGGACCGCCGATGCAGAAGCCCATCACCATGAACTCCCGCACGCCGAGATGATCCAGCAGGCCGAGATGGTCATCGGTGTAGGAATCCCACGGGCGGTCGGGTTCCAGCGGGCCCGACGATTCGCCGCCTTTGGCATTCCGCAGATCCATGGTGATGCAGCGGTATTCGCCCTTGAACTCCTCCATCGGGTTGAACGGAGCGCCGCCGGTAAAGAAGCCCATGGTGGCGTCCAGACCGCCGCCGGGGATGATCAGCAGGGGAAAGCCCGAGCCGGCCTCCTCGTAATGGATCCGCGCCGCACCTCTTTCGTAGAAGGGCATATCAGTCTCCAATCCGTGCACGTCGTGGCGCCCCGCCTCAGGTGACCTGCCCGGAGGGGACGTGCTCCAGCCGCCGGTCGTGGCCAGGCGCGATGACGACGATGGCGGAAACCAGCGTGCCCGTCGAGATCGCCAGCAGGCCGGGGGTGACGAGCGGCTGGCGGATCTGATCCGGCACGATCTCCGCCGGGCGCTCGGCGCCGCGGATGCGGGCCTGCAGCCGGCGGCCGCGAACGTCGCGGTCGAAAGCACCACCACGATGCCGGGCGCGCCGCTTCGCCGATGACGGGCCGACGCTCGAGCAGCGCCAACAGCGGCGCCACGGCACGGCCGCCGCTCGTTGGCATCGCCGAACGCACAAGCGTCTGAAAGGCGCCGCTATCCGGTTGCTGCGGATCTGCGGTAGAGGATGAGACCTGAAGCCTTCTCTCGCGAAGGGTACCGCATGCCGTTCAAGGTCCAGGTCGGCCCGCCGCAGATCGCCATCCACCAAGGCCAGACGATCCTGATCGCCGCGGAGGACGGACAGATCCCCTGGCCCAGCGACAAGGGCCTCTATTATCGCGACACGCGGCTGATCAGCGCGTGGTTCGTGTACGCGGACGGCGCCCCCTGGACGCTGCTCAACGGGGGCGCCATCACCTATTACGCCGCGCGCATCTTCCTCACCAACGAGGAGGTGCTGACCCAGGACGGCTCGATTCCGCCGCGCACCCTCTCGCTCGTGATCAGCCGCGCAATCGATGGCGGCATGCACGAGGATCTCGACATCACCAATCACGGAACCGCCCGTGTCCACTTCAACTTCGAGATCGCGATACGCTGCGACTTCGCCGATGTCTTCGAGGTGAAGTCGGGCAAGATCATCCGCCGCGGGCAGATCAACACGGAGTGGAATGCCGAGGCGCAGCGATTTTCCTGCACCTACGAGCATGATGATTTCCTGCGCGCGGTGACCATCTCCGTCGCGCACGCCAAGGCGCTCTACGCCAACGGACGCATCACCTTCGACGTGGAGTTGCAGCCGGGCGCCCAATGGCATTGCTGCCTGCATTACGAACTCCGCGATGGCGGTCGCCGGATCAGCGCGCCGACCGAGTGCGTCGCCCATGATGCGGAAAGCCGGCACGCGGCCATGCTGCGCGACTGGCGGAAGCGGGTGCTGAAGATCGAGACGTCGAACGAGGAATATTATCGCTTCTTCCACCAGGCGATCGACGACATGGCGGCGCTTCGGCTGCCGAGCGGCGACGGCGACCATATGGTGTTCCTGCCGGCCGCCGGGCTGCCCTGGTTCGTCGCGCCATTCGGCCGCGACAGCCTGATCGTCTCCCTGCAGAACCTCTCGGTCTATCCGGAATTCGCTCGTGGTACGCTGCAGGTGCTGGGCGAGCTGCAGGCGACGGAGCGCGACGATTACCGCGATGCCGAGCCCGGCAAGATCATGCACGAGCTGCGCTGCGGGGAGCTCGCGCATTTCAAGCTCATCCCGCACACGCCCTATTACGGCACCGCGGATGCGACGCCGCTCTGGCTGATCACGCTGCACGCGGCCTGGCGCGCGACCGGCGATCGCAACCTGCTCGAACGCAACATGAAGACAGCCGAAGCCTGCCTCGCCTGGATCGACGAACACGGCGACCTCGACGGTGACGGCTTCCAGGAATACCAGACCCGCTCATCCGCCGGGTACGAGAACATGGCTTGGAAAGATAGCGGCGACGCGGTGATGTACGAGGACGGCACGCCGGTGCGCGGACCCAAGGCGCTCTGCGAATTGCAGGGCTATGTCTACGATGCGTGGCGGCGGATGGCGGCCGCCTACGACGCGCTGGGCGAGACCGATCGCGCCGCGCGCCTGCGGAACAAGGCGGCGGCGCTCTACAAGCGCTTCAACGACGTTTTCTGGAACGAGCGGTCGGGCTTCTACGCCTATACGCTCGATGGCGACAAGCAGCCGGTCTGGACCGTCGCCTCCAATCCCGGTCACTGCCTGTTTTCCGGCATCGTTCCGCCGGAACGTGCGAAGCGCGTCGTGCAACGCCTGATGGCGCCCGACATGTGGTCCGGCTGGGGCATTCGCACCCTCTCCGCCGACCACCCCGCGTTCAATCCCTACGCCTACCAGCTCGGCTCTGTCTGGCCGCACGACAATTCGATCATCGCGGTGGGCTTCAAACGCTACGGTTTCGCCGAGGAAACGACACGCATCGCGCGCGACATCAGCGGCGCCGCGTGTCATTTCCAGTCCAACCAAGTGCCGGAGCTCTATGCCGGCATCCAGAAGGACAGCACCAACTTCCCCGTGCAGTATCTCGGCGCGAACGTGCCGCAGGCCTGGGCCGCGGGGTCCGCCTTCCTGCTCCTGCAAGCGGTTCTGGGCGTGCTGCCCGACGCGAGTGCGGGAAAGCTCTATGTCGACCCCACGCTGCCGGCCTGGATGCCGGACGTGACGATCCGGGATTTGACGGTGGGCCAGACGAATTTCACCATCCGCTTCCGGCGCGACGGCGAGGCGACGGATTTCGAGGTGCTGGAGGGCGATGCCGGCATGATAGAGCGCCAGCCATTCGGAAAGTCGCTCGATCCCGATTAGGCGGGATCTTATCGACGCCCCTCGCCGAATCGCGGGACAGGATCAGGCGGAACCACGCCGTCGAGCGGGAAACCGGGAGCGAGGCCCGAAACGGGGAGCGAGGCCAGGGGAGCAAGACAATGAGCAGGAAAATCGACATCGAGAGCCTTCAACCGGCGATCGGAACCACCTATCCGGCGCCGTTCGACCAACCCTGTCTGGCCCGCGAACGCACCAGGCTGGGCGATGCCGGCGGGCTGACGCAGTTCGGCGTGAACCTCCTGCGCCTGCCGCCGGGCGCCTGGTCGAGCCAGCGGCATTGGCAGACCGAGTCCGACGAATTCGTCTATGTGCTCAGCGGGGAGGTGGTGCTGGTCACGGATGCGGGCGAGGAAACGATGGGCGAGGGTGACGCCGCCGCGTTCAGGGCCGGCGACCCGGACGGCCATTGCCTGCAGAACCGCTCCGACCGCGAGGCGCTCGTTCTGGAGGTGGGGACACGTACCCCCGGCGATGCCGCACATTATTCCGACGTGGACATGTATGCGCCCCCATACCGCAAACCGGCCGCCTACACGCGGCGCGACGGCACGCCCTATGCGGACAACCAGAGACAGCCGAAACCGGCCCCGTCACGATAGGCCGGGCGTCAAACCCCGCCGGCCGCCAGGGGCTTGCACCCGTTTCCGGCAAACGCTATCAGACCAACGCCTTAAGGGGCTTGTGGGCGCGTAGCTCAGCGGGAGAGCACCACCTTGACACGGTGGGGGTCACAGGTTCAATCCCTGTCGCGCCCACCACGATTTCAAAGGATCAGAGGAGTTTATAACCTGCGCGGCGCAGCTTGCGGAAGCAGAGCGGAAGCAAGAAGGCGGAATTTTCAGGTCCGCAATTGGTCCATTGTCAATCCGGGCTGCAGAGAGCAGCATGACAAGCTGGCAGCAAGCTGGCAGATTGAAGAAAACGGAGGCGCGGAGGGTTCAGGAGGCAGGTGATCTCCGGACCGCGGACAAAACCTTTGTCGCGCCGTCATGGAGCAGCCCTGGCGCGTCGCCCTGCTGCTCCACTCGGTTACGGAACTTGCTAACTTTAGACGGAATTACTCCCCTAGGTGGGGGCCGACGGCAGCGATTACATTCACATCGTTATTAATAACATCCGACACGTAGACTTTCCCACGGACGGGATCAACGGCTGCATCGGAGTTCTTGCCTCCAGGTATGGTGATGGTGTGCTTCAGCTTGTTGGTCACCGTGTCGATTACTGCAATGGTGCCGTAGTGAAAATCTGCCGCATACGCTGCATGGTTAACAGGATCGACGGCAATCATCTCAGTCAAAACGTTCTCATTACCTGCACCGGCGGACGGGGCAATACGAATCCTGTGAGAGATTTCGTTCGTGGCTTCGTTGATCGCAAATACAACGCCAGGCGCAGCGCAATCCGACACGTTGGTGCAACCCGTGCCGCTTGCGTA
Source organism: Acetobacteraceae bacterium (assembly GCA_965276665.1). GTDB lineage: Bacteria > Pseudomonadota > Alphaproteobacteria > Acetobacterales > Acetobacteraceae > CAWGJC01. The sequence continues at coordinate 3,086,949 of OZ255620.1, read as the reverse complement.
AACCAACCCGCGTATCGGATCGATGGCGAGACCGGTCTCGACAGCTTCCGGCATCGGGATTGTCGCGGTCACCTGATTGGTGAGACCGCTGATAGCATAGATTTCATAGGGTCCTGCAGGCCCCGCTTCCACATAAACATTGTGTCGCAAAAGGTCCACCGCGATCTGTTGCGGATACTGATCGAGCTTTATCGTATCGATCAGTGCATCACTGTCTTCATCGAAGACCGCAACATAAGCCTCAGTTCCCTCGACCGACACGTACACCCTGTGCAGTATCGGATCGACGGCTACGCCGAGAGAGTTTCCCGCAGCCGGCAGTACAACGGTCGCAGCTAACTTGTTAGTCTTCTCATCCACGACGGATAAAGCGGCTCCGACATAATTTGTAGAGAAAACCTTCCCCTCAAGAGGGTCTATCGCGAGACCTGAAAACACGCTATTTGCTAGCGGGACGGTCGCGACCACTTTGTCGCTGTTTTCATCAATGACGTCGAGGCCTGGGCCTCCGCCTGCATAAACTTTCCCACGAACTTCATCGACTACAATCGCAGCTGAGCCATGTGTATTGATGGTGTCGATCACGATATTGACTTGGGCTGTGGCAGAGACAGTCCCCGCAAGTGTACTAACAACTACCGCGATGACGGCCGCCCAACCCAACTTTGGGTTTTTGACACGAGACATAAACGACACTCCCCACGTAGAAATAATTGGTGCGCAACAAATCACGGACGGCCGCCAGCGCATTGGCGGGACGCGCTCGCCTCGCCGAGCTCCATGCTCATGCTGTCGCATCGAAGGCGACAGCGCGGTACACGCACATATATAACGACCACACAACAGCCGGGGATCGATGCCCAGGTGCGGAGATCGCGTCATCGTCTTCGGTCCTACCCTCCACATGCAGGGCAAGCCTCGCCGCACATGGCGGGAAACGAGGGAGGATTGGCGCCCCCGCCGCGCGCCGGAGGCCTAGATAGGTTTCGCGATACGGGATCGGAACGCGGAGATTGCTCGATGACGTCATCCCGGCGCCCCGGTCACACGCGAAGCAATTCGAGGAGAATGCTCATGACGACCACGTCGAATGCGATGACATTCACCAGGAAGAATCCGCCGGATTGGCTGCTGGCCTTCTGGAAGGAGATCGACGACAAGACGTTCGGGAAAGGCTTCGACTGTTTCGTCGAAGACGCCACCTGCCGTCTCGGCGTCGCGCAATGGAAGGGGCGGGAGGCGATCCGTGAAAGCCTGCGGGCCTTCATCGACACCGGGTTCGCCGCGCATCACGACGTCACCGAATATTGGGACGGCGGATCGCTGAAGGTGTTTCGCGGGATCGTCACCATGACGCCCGACGACCGCAGCAAGCCCGTGGTGAAGCCCGTCATGACGCATTTCTTCTACATGGACGACGCCGATCCCGCGAAGGTCCGCAGCTGGATCGGATCGGTCGGCCCGGTGGGATTCTGACACCCGGCACGCATCAGGCGTGACCAGGGATTGACATGCACCGGAGTTGGCGGGGATGCGCGTCCGCAAGCCCGCAAGGGGCGCCGGACCGACCCGCCGCTCCGGCGCCTACCGGCGGCGCGCGACGGTCAGCGCGGCCGGCGAGGCCTCATAATTGAAGGTGAAATCCTGCGGCGGCTCGGGGCCCCACAGATAGAAGCTGTTCTCGATCCCGTGCGACGCGCCGGTCCAGTCATGATCCGCGGCGACATAATCGATGTCGCAGGAATACTCGCAGTAGCTTCCCCAGGGATCACGCACGTAGTGGAAGTAGTTCGAGCCGAGCACATGGCGGCCAAGGCCCCAGCCGGCGCTGAAACCCTTGTCGGCCATCTGCGCCGCCCCGCCGCCGATATCGTTGATCGACCCTACATCCCAGCTGCAATGGTGAAAGCCCGGCCCGTCGGATTTCGCGAAAGCGATCATGTGATGGTCGCTGCCGTGCACGCCGTGCAGGAAGGCGATCACGCCGCCCGCCTCGTCGGACAGGCGCAGCCCGAGCACCTTCGTGTAGAAGGCGAGGCTGCGCGGCACGTCGCGGGCGAAGAGCAGCACATGCGCCATGCGGCGCGGCTGCACGACAGAGGCGTGGCCGCGGGTTGGCGCGGCGCGGCGGTTGGCCGGCGCGCTGTCCAGCCCGGCGGATGATTTGGCGCTGGGAGAGGATTTCTCCGCGACCTTCATCTCGATCAGCGTGCCGTCCGGATCGCGGAACCAGAACCCGTTGCCGTCCGACCCGGGCGCCGGGTCGAGGCGCTCGACCCCGCATTGCCGCAGATGCGCGGCGAACCTCTCGATATCATCGGCGAAGATGCCGAAGGACAGATGCTGCAGCGACTTGCGCGGCCCCTCGGTGAGCACGCCCCAGCGATGCGGGTGGCCATGCGTGTAGAGGTCGATCGCCGCGCCGCGCTCGCGCACATCGAGCCCGAACGCCGCGTAGTACCGACGCGCCTGCTCGAGATCGGGAACCGCCAGGGCGAAATGGTCGAGCGAGTGGACACCAAGCGCGCTCGGACGTCGCGACTGGGCGATGTAGCGCCCGATCTGGGTCATTCCTGCCTCCCTGCGAGGCGCGCTTTCCGGGCGCGCCTGATCGCCATCACCGTGTCTCGATGATCGGATTCTCGTCTTGATGCGGCACGACCGGGCAGCGGGTCAACAGAAACGGATCAGAGCCCGGCTTGCGGACGCGGGTGCGAACCGTCGGTGAAGCGCGTGAAGCGGAACGGCGCGGGGTCGACGACCGGCCCGTCTCCGGTCACCAAATCCGCCATCAGCCGCCCCGCCCCCGGGCCGATGCCGAAACCGTGGCCGGAAAAGCCGGTGGCGACGAAAAATCCCGGCACGGTGTCGATCGGCGAGATCACCGGCACCGCGTCGGGCGTCACGTCGATCAGCCCGGCCCATTGCTGCGCGATCTCCGCCTTGGCGAAGAGCGGGAAGGCGGCCGCGAGCCGCGCCTGCGCCTCGGCGTTGAGCCCCTCCATCGGCGCGGGATCGAGCATGCGGGCACGCTCGAACGGCGATTCGGCATTGAGCTTCCAGCGCGACGGCGTGTTCCATTCGGCGGCGAAGCGGCCGCCCATGCGCAACCGCAGCGCCTTCCACTGGGTCCGTGCGGCGGGCAGAAAATCGCGGAAGAAGCGGAAACTATCCGGCACGATCTCATGGACGGTGACGAAGCCGCCGGAGATCGTGTAGCCGCCATCGAGCCGCTTGCGGAAAGCGAACTCGCCGTTGGTGGCGGCGCAATCCGGACCGCCCTCCAGCGGCGCGGTGCGCATGACGGTCGAGCGCACTTTCAATTGCGGCAGGCGGATGCCGAGATTGCCGCAGAACAGCCGCGACCACGCGCCGCCTGCGAGCACCACGGCGTCGCAGGCTATTCTTCCCTTCTCCGTCACCGCCGCGGTGATCCGGCCGCCGGCGGTCTCGACGCCGCGCACGGCGCAGCTGGTGAAAATGCCGGCGCCGAGCCGGCGGGCGGCCTCGGCGATGGCGGGGGCGGCCTTCTGCGGCTCCGCGCGCCCGTCGCTCGCGGTGTAGAGCGCGGCGCGGAACCGCCGGTTCGCGCCGGGCAGCAGCGTGTCGACCTCGTCGGAATCGACGAGCCTGCTGTCGAGCTGGTGCTGGCGCGCATGCTCGAGCCAAGCCTCGTGCTCCGCGACCTGCTTGTCGTTCTCCGCCAAGTAGAGGATGCCGGTGGTGCGGAAGCCGGTTTCCGCGCCGGTCGTCTCGTTCATGCGCTCCCACAGCCGGAGGCTTTCGATGATCAGCGGAATCTCGCGCGGGTCGCGCCCCTGCTTGCGCACCCAGCCCCAGTTGCGGCTCGACTGCTCGCCGGCGATCGTTCCCTTCTCGCAAAGCACGACGGAGACGCCGCGCTGGGCGAGGAAGAAGGCGGTGCTGACGCCGATGATGCCGCCGCCGATCACCACCACATCGGCGCGCGCCGGCAGCTTCTCGTCCGACCGCACCGGATCGACACGCGGGCCCATGCTTCCCATCCTCGCCCATCACTCTCGCAGCGCATCAAGCCGTAACGGTGCGAAACCTGTCAAACGATGTCTGCGTCTCGGCATGAGCGCGCATTCCGCTTGGCTTGCGCCGGCAAACCGCGCAACCATGCTGCCGGTTGATCACAGGGCACTGAACGGAGGGGCGGCATGCACGGTCACGGAACGGGATTCCGGAGCGGCCTGTCGCGCCGCACGCTCCTCTCGCTCGGCGTTTCCGCCGGCGCGCTCGGCATGGGCGCCGCCGGGGCGCGGCCGGCCGCGGCACAATCCTCCGGGCAGGCGGGACCGCCCGGCGCGCCCAAGGGGCAGGTGGTGGTCGGCATCTCGCAGGAACCCACCGTGTTCAACCCGCTGATGATCGCGATCGAGGTCGACCAGGGCGTCTGGTGGAACCTGTTCAGCCCGCTCTGGGGCGTCGAGCCCGACGGCACGTTCAAACCCGTCCTCGCGACCGAGGTGCCGACCGTCGAGAATGGCGGCGTGTCGGCCGACGGGCTCACCTGGCGCGTCAAGCTGCGCGACGACGTCAAGTGGCATGACGGCCAGAACTTCACGGCGGAGGATCTGCAGTTCAGCCTCGAGCTGATCAACAACCCGAAATTCCGCGCCGGCCGCCGCACCGGGCATGAGCTAGTGCGCGATTTCAAGATCGTCAGCCCGACGGAAGTGACGTGGCGGATGGAGCGGCCCTACTCGCCCTACATCTCCATCCTCGCCTGGACGTTCCTGGTGCCGAAGCATCTGCTGGCCGATGCGGCGGATCCCAACACCGCGCCGTTCAACAACGCGCCGGTCGGCACCGGCCCGTTCCGCTGGGGCGAGCGCCAGCCGGGCGACCACATCACGCTGCTCGCCAACCCGCACTACTTCGGCAAGGGCCCCTATCTCGAGCGGGTGACCTTCAAATACATCCCCGACCTCACCGTGCTGTTCACGCAGTTCCGCACCGGGGACATCGACTATATCGGGCTGCAGGGGATCACGCCCGACCACTACAAGGAAGCCAAGAGCCTCGCCGACCGCAACGTGATGGCGATCCCGCAGGCTTTCGTCGAGAGCATCACGCTCAATCTCGGCCGGCCGCAATTCCAGGACAAGGCGGTGCGCGAGGCGCTCTATCTCGCGATGGACAAGCAGAGCATCATCGGCGAGATCTATTACGGCCTGCCGCGCGCGACCGACAGTTTCCTGCCGAAGGAATCCTGGGCCTACAACGCCAGCCTGCCGGTGCAGGAATACAATGCCGACAAGGCCAAGCAGATCCTCGATGCCGCCGGCTGGAAGCCCGGCGCCGGCGGGGTGCGCGAGAAGGGTGGCGTGCGCCTCGAATTCACCAACTCGACCACCGCCGGGAATCACGTGCGCGAGCAGGCGCAGCAGCTCCTGCAACAGAACTGGCAGGATATCGGCGCGGCGATGACCATCAAGAACATGCCCGCCGCGGTGATCTGGGGCGACTACTACGCGATGTCGAAATACGATTCGGTGATCGTGGGCGAGGATTTTCTCGTCGGGCCCGACCCCGACGTCACCTACTACTTCGACAGCCATTCCGTGCCGGCGAAGGGCGGCGCGGGCGACGACACCATGCAATACGCCAATCCGCAGGTCGACCAGCTTCTGCAGGCCGGCGCGGCGACCACCGACCAGGCCAAGCGGCGTGACATCTACATGCAGGTCCAGAAGATCATCCGCGACGACCTGCCGATCCTGCCGATCTTCCAGTATGCGACGGTCGAGGGAACGAAGGCCAAGCTGATCGGCTATCGCGACAACATCAACGTGCAGGTCAATTCGTGGAACATCGCGGAGTGGTATTGGTCCGCCTGAGAGCCCGTCTGAGAGCGTCGTAGCGGATGGAGCGCTACCTGCTGCACAGGCTCGGGCAGAATCTCGTTCTGCTCTGGCTGGTTTCGGTGATCGGTTTCGCGGTCCTGCATCTCGCCCCGGGTGGGCCGCTCGCGCAATTCGCGCTCACGCCGGGGCTCACCCAGGCCGATCTCGCGCGCATCTCCCACCAGCTCGGCCTCGACCGGCCGCTGCCGCTGCAATACTGGGAGTGGTTCCGCCGCATGCTGACCGGCGATTGGGGCCGGTCCTACCGCGACAACCAGCCCGTGCTCTACGTGATCGGGACGCATCTCTTCGCCACCTTCGAGCTGATGGTGAGCTCCACCCTGATCGCGGTGCTGCTCGGCACCTGGGTCGGCGTGATCGGCGCGATCCGCCGCTACTCCGTCTTCGATTACCTGGCGACGATCGGCGCGATGATCGCGCTCTCGATCCCGACATTCTGGTTCGGCCTCGTGGTGATCTACATCTTCTCGGTCAACCTGGCCTGGCTGCCCGCCGGCAATCTCTACACCATCGGCAACGGCTCGTTCCTCGACTACGTCCATCACCTGATCGCGCCGGCGCTGGTGCTCGCCCTGGTGACGATCGCGATCTGGAGCCGCTACATGCGCTCCTCGATGCTCGAGGTCGGCGGCCAGGATTATATCCGCACCGCGCGGGCGAAGGGCCTGTCCGAGCGGCGGGTGCTGATCGGCCATTCGCTGCGCAACGCGCTGCTGCCGATGATCACCATCGCCGGGCTGCAATTGCCGACCCTGCTGAGCGGCGCTCTGGTGACCGAGACCGTGTTCACCTGGCCCGGCATGGGACGGCTGTTCCTCGATTCGATCGGCTACCGCGACTATCCCATGGTGATGGGCATCCTGATGTTCTCCGCCGTGCTCGTCCTGCTCGGCAATCTGCTCGCCGATTTCGGCTATGCGCTGGCCGACCCGCGCATCCGGCTCGACTGATGGCGGATGCGGCGATGATGGATGCGCCGGCCGCCGCGGCGCCGCGCCGGCGCCGCAGCCGGGCGCTCCGCCGCTTCATGCGCCACCGCCTGGCGCTGCTCGGCCTGTTCGTCATCGTGCTGCTCGTGCTCGCCACCATGTTCGGCCCCTATCTGCTGCCGTTCGACGACCTGCACATCGACATCCGGCACCGGTTCCAGGCGCCGTTCGCCGGTCCGCACTGGTTCGGCTCGGACCAGCTCGGACGTGATCTGCTCGCGCGGCTGCTGATGGCCGGCCGCGTGTCGCTCACCGTGGGCTTCGCGGCAATGGCGCTCAGCACCCTCGCCGGGACGCTGATCGGCGCGATCGCCGGGTATTACGGGCGCTGGCTCGGCGCGGCGCTGATGCGCTTCGTCGATGCGGTGCTGTGCTTCCCGACCATCTTCCTGCTGCTCGCGCTCGCCGCCTTCGTCACGCCCGATCTGACCTCGATCACGCTGATCGTCGCGGCGACCGCCTGGATGGAGGTCGCGCGCATCGTGGAGGCGCAGATCCGCGCCTTGCGGGACCGCGACTTCGCGGTGGCGGCGCAGGTGATCGGCGCGTCGGATCTCTCGATCATCCTGCGCGAATTGCTGCCCAACGCGCTCGCGCCGATCGTCGTCGCCGCCACGCTGAACGTCGCGCGCGCCATCCTGCTCGAATCCTATGTCAGCTATCTCGGCTACGGCATCCAGCCGCCGACGCCGAGCTGGGGCAACATGCTCGAGAATGCTCAGGAATATCTGGGCTCGGCACCCTGGCTCGCGCTGATCCCGGGCGCCGCGATCACGCTCGCCGTCACCAGCTTCAACTTCCTGGGGGACGGGCTGCGCGACGCGCTCGATCCGCGCCTCGAATGAGCGCGGCCCTGCTCGAGGTCGAGGAGCTGCGCGTGCGCTTCCGCACCGATGACGGCGACGTGCCGGCGGTGAACGGCGTCTCGTTCACCGTCGGGCGCGGCGAGACGCTGGCGCTGGTGGGCGAATCCGGCTCGGGCAAGAGCGTGACCAGCCTCGCCGTCATGCGGTTGATGCCGCGCGGCGGCAACGTGCTGGTCGAGGGACAAATCCGGTTCCAGGGGCAGGATCTGCTCGCGCTGCCGGAGGATGCGATGCGGCGCATCCGCGGCGATCGCGTCGCGATGATCTTCCAGGAGCCGATGACCTCGCTCAACCCGGTGCGCAGCATCGGCGACCAGATCGCCGAGGCGATCATCACCCACCGGCGCGTCGGCCGCGCCGCAGCGCTCGCGCGGGCCGCCGAGCTGCTCGACCTGGTCGGCATTCCCGATGCGCGGCGGCGTCTCTCGAGCTTTCCCCACCATCTCTCGGGCGGCATGCGGCAGCGCGCGATGATCGCGATGGCGCTCTCCTGCGAGCCCGACATCCTGATCGCCGACGAGCCCACCACCGCGCTCGACGTGACCGTGCAGGCGCAGGTGCTCGACCTGCTCCGCCGCTTGCAGGAGCGCACGCAGATGGCGGTGATCTTCATCACCCATAATCTGGGCGTGGTGGCCGAGATCGCCGACCGGGTGATGGTGATGTACAGCGGCCGCATCGTCGAGGAAGCCGAGGTGGTGCCGCTGTTCAAGCGGCCGCTGATGCCCTACACGCGCGGCCTGCTCCGCTCGGTGCCGCGGCCGCAGGCGAGCGCGTCGCGGACCGCGCGCCTCGCGGCGATCGCCGGCAACATGCCGGACCCGGCCGCGCTGCCGCCCGGCTGCAGCTTCCATCCGCGCTGCGCCCATGCGGAGCGCGGGCGCTGCGATGCCGCGATCCCGCCGCTGGAAGCGGCGAGCGAGTCGCATCGCGTGCGCTGCGTGCGCTGGCGGGAGATCGTGCCGGCGTGAGCGCGGCCGAACCCCTCCTCGAGGTCCGCGAGCTGCGGCGCTGGTACGAGTTCCGCCGCTTCCCGTTCGGCGGCGCGAAGGAGAGCCTGAAGGCGGTGGACGGCATCAGCTTCGCCATGCGGCCCGGCGAGGTGCTCGGGCTGGTCGGCGAATCCGGCTCGGGCAAGACCACGATCGGCCGCACCATCCTGCGGCTAAACCCCACGACCTCCGGCGAGATCCGCTTCCGCGGCCAGGACATCACGCATCTCTCGCGCCGGCAGATGCGGCCGCTGCGGCGGCGCATGCAGATGATCTTCCAGGACCCGTTCGCATCCCTTAATCCGCGAATGAACGTGGAACGCATCGTCGGCGCGCCGCTCGCGATCCACGCGCGCGCGCTCTCCCGCCGTGAGCGGCGGGAGCGCGTGGCCGATGCGCTCCGCATGGTCGGGCTGCCGCCGCATTGGGCGTCGCGCTTTCCGCATGAATTCTCGGGCGGGCAGCGCCAGCGCATCGGCATCGCGCGCGCGCTGATCATGCGGCCGGAGCTGCTGGTGGCGGACGAGCCGGTCTCCGCGCTCGACGTGTCGATCCAGGCGCAGATCGTCAACCTGCTGCTCGACCTCAAGGAGCAGCTCGGCCTCACCATCCTGTTCATCACGCATGACCTCGGCGTGGTCGCGCAGATTTCCGACCGGATCGCGGCGATGTATCTCGGCCGGATGATGGAGATGGCGCCGGCCGAGGCGCTGTTCGCGCGGCCGCGTCATCCCTACACCGAGGCGCTGCTCTCGGCGGCCCCGGTGCCCGACCCGACCGCGCGGCGGCGGCGCATCCTGCTCACCGACGATATTCCGAGCCCGCTCGCGCCGCCTTCGGGGTGCGTCTTCCGCACGCGCTGCCGTTACGCGATCGCGCCATGCGCCGAGACCGTGCCGGAATTCCGCGAGGTGGCGCCGGGGCATTTCAAGGCCTGCATCCGCGACGAGCTCGAACTTCAGGGCGCGGTGCCGGATCCGCCCGACACTCCGCCACATTGACAGCCGCTTCACACCCACTCACGGTTTCGGCACTCGACAGCGAGGTTCTTCCATGGACGCCATTGCGATCGATGCGGGCCGGCGCGCGGCGCTGCTGGAACTGCCGCGCAGGCTCGGCCTCGATGCGGTGGTCGCGATGAGCCCGGAAAACTTCGCCTATGCCGCCGGCGTCAACGTCATCACCGTCGGCATGATCCGTCCGCGCCAGGCTTTCGTCATTCTTCCAGCGCATGGCGAGCCGGAGGTGATTGTCTGCTCGATCGAGAAGCCCACCACGGTGGCGGAGGGCTGGATCCGCAATGTTGTCGCCTATACCGAATTCGTCGAGGATCCGGCGACCGTGCTCGCCGGGCGCCTGCGCGAACTCGGTCTCGATGGCGGCCGCATCGGCATGGATCTCGACTACCTGCCGGTCAGCTCGCACCAGCGGATGATGCGCACGCTCGGCAATCTCGAGATGGTCAACACCACCGAGGAGATCGCGGCGATCCGCGTGGTCAAGGCGCCCGACGAGGTGAACCGGCTGCGCCATGCGGCGCAGGGCACGCATCGCGCGGCGCTCGATGCGATGCGCGACAGCCGGGCGGGCGAGACCGAGCAGGCGATGGCGCTCCGCATCGCCACCGGCATCATGGCGAGCGGCGCGGATGCGGTCTCCTTCCTGTGCTTCGCCTCCGGCCACCGCACCGCGCTCTCGCACGCGATGGCGACGGAGAAGATCGTGGCGGAGAGCGAGATCATCCGTTTCGACATCGGCGGCACGTACGGCGCCTATAGCAGCGATTTCGCCCGCACCTGGTCGACCGGCAGCCCGACCGCGCTGCAGCGCCAGACCTATGCGGCGCTGCTCGGCGTGCAGCGCGCCAGCATCGAGGCGGTGCGGCCGGGCGTGACCGCGGAGGATCTCTATTTCCTGTGCCGCGACGAGTTCGCCAGGGCGGGACTGCGCTTCACCATGCCGCATATCGGCCACTCCTTCGGCATCGAGCTGCATGAGAGCCCGATGCTGCGGCCCGGCGAGACGACGAAGCTGCGCGCCGGCATGGTGTTCAACATCGAGCCGAGCACCGCCGACGAGGCGGGCAGCAAATACCATATCGAGGATCTGCTCGAGGTGACGGAAAACGGTTACCGGCTGCTGACGCTCGGTTTCGCACCGGAGGAGATACCGGTGATCGGCCAGGAAGTTCCGGCCGCCCTCGCCTGACCGGAAAATCTCCGCGCCGCCGGATGACCGGCGCGGGCTCGCTTGCACTCTGGATTACCGCCACAGTGCGGGCGAGACCGTGATGAGTACAGCCGGAACCAGATGGATCCCGATCGACCGGAACCCTCCGCCGCCGCAAGACGCTTCGCGGTCCTGCTCGGTTTCCTGCACAGCGGGAGCGCCAGCGGTCTCGCGCTGATCGGGGCGGCCTGCGTCGCGCTCATCTGGTCCAACTCGGCTCTCGCGCCCGGGTATTTCCGGCTGATCTCCCTCCCGCTCGGGCTGCGGGCCGGGACGGCGGGGTTCGTCCTGCCGCTCGGCCGCTGGGTGAATGACGGGCTGATGGCGCTGTTCTTCCTGCTGGTCGGGCTCGAGATCCGCCGCGAGATCGCCGACGGCCATCTCAGCACCCTGCGGCGGCTGGCGGCGCCCGGTCTCGCGGCCCTCGGCGGCATGGTGGTGCCCGCGCTGATCTACCTGGCGCTCAATCGCGGTCACCCGGCGACACTGCGCGGCTGGGCGGTGCCGGTCGCGACCGACATCGCCTTTGCGCTCGCCGCGCTCTCGGTGCTCGGGCGGCGGGTGCCGATGGGGCTGAAAGTGTTCCTGACCGCGCTCGCCATCCTCGACGATCTCGGCGCGATCGTGGTGATCGCGTTTTTCTATACGCACGCGCTCGATCTCCCGGCCCTGCTCGCCGCCGGTGTCGTCGGTGCGGCGATCTTCGCGCTGAACCGCGCCGGGATCCGTGCCCTCAGCCCCTATGTGCTGGCCGGGATCGTGCTCTGGGCCTGCGTGTTCCGCTCCGGCATCCACCCCACGCTGGCCGGCGTGGCGCTCGCCTTCCTGGTGCCGGGCAAAAGCGCGCATACGGGTGGGGCGCCCAATCCCGCCGACCGGCTGGAGAGCGGGCTCGGCGGCTGGGTCACCTGGGGCGTGCTGCCGCTGTTCGGCCTCGCGAATGCCGGGTTGCGGTTTTCCGGGATCGTGCCCGCCGACCTGATCGCCCCGGCGACGCTCGGGACCGCGCTCGGCCTCATTCTCGGCAAGCAGATCGGCGTGTTCGGCGCCACCATGCTGGCCGTCCGGCTCCGGCTCGCCCACATGCCCGCCGGGCTGACCCGGATGCATCTCTATGGCGGCGCCCTGCTCTGCGGGATCGGCTTCACCATGAGCCTGTTCATCGGCGATCTCAGCTTCGGCGAGGAGCCGATCTTCGCCGAGGTCAAGCTCGCGGTGTTCGCCGCCTCGCTAATCTCCGCGGCGCTCGGCCTGGTCGTGCTCGGCTTCGCCACCCGGCCGGCCGCCGGATTGCCGGAACCCGCCGCTTCCCGGCCTCGTTTGCGTGCCCGTGACCACCCCTGAGATCGTCCTTGGGATCATCGAGGCGCTGCGGGCCCGGCGACCGGTCGCGGCGCCGGTCGCGCTGGTGGTCGCGCATCCCGATGACGAGACGATCGGCACCGGACCGTTCCTGCCCCTGTTCCGCGACCTGCGCCTGCTGCACGTGACCGACGGCGCACCGCAGGATGCGCGGGACGCGCGGGCCGCCGGGTTTTCGACATGCGCGGAGTACGGAGCCGCGCGCCGCGCCGAACTGGCGTCAGCACTCCGGGTGGCGGCCGCCGCGCCCTCGCGTCCCGCCATTCCTGGCCTCCCGATCCCCGACCAGTCCGCCGCGCTCCGGCTTGCCTGGCTGGCGGAGCGGCTGCGGACGGCGCTCGCCGGGGTCGCCGTCATCCTCACCCATGCCTTCGAGGGCGGCCACCCGGACCATGATGCGGTCGCGTTTGCCGTGCAGGCGACCGGCCTGCCGCGGATCGAGATGGCGGGTTATCACGCATTCCCGGATGGCGGGATCGCGACCGGCCGCTTCCTGCCCGGCCCGGCGGAGACGCCGATCCCACTTAGCGAGACGGAACAGGGGCGGCGGGAGGCCATGCTCGACTGCTTCGCGACCCAGCGGGCCACCCTCGCCGCCTTCCGCGGGGTGTCCGAGAGCCGGTTCCGCCCGGCGCCCCGCTACGATTTCGCCGCGCCGCCCTTCCAGCGCGCCTATTACGACGATTTCTCCTGGGGGATGACCGGCGCGCGCTGGCATGCGCTCGCCGCCGAGGCGCTGCGGTGCTGACCGTGCTCAGTGTCGCCTACCCGCTCGCGCCGGTCGGGCCGGATGCGGTGGGCGGCGCCGAGCAGATCCTCTCCGCCATCGACCGCGCGCTGGTGCGGGCGGGCCACCGCTCGCGCGTCATCGCCTGCGCGGGCTCGGCGGTGGCGGGCGAGCTGCTGCCGGTCCCGCCTTTGCCGCCGGGCGACATCGATGACGGCGTGCGCGGCGCGGCGCAGGCGGCGACGCGCGCGCGGCTGGCGGAGGCGCTGGCCGGGGCCGACATCGTGCACCTGCACGGCATCGATTTCGACGCCTACCTGCCCGCGCCCGGGCCGCCGGCGCTGATCACGCTGCATCTCCCGCCCGCGTGGTATGGCTGCCTCGCGCCGTCCCGGCCGGATACCTGGATGAACTGCGTCTCCCGCGCGCAGGAACGCGCCTGCCCGCCCGGGTCGCAGCTGGTGCCGGCGATCCCGAACGGCGTGCCGGTGGAGGCGCTCGCCGCCGCCCGCCGGGCCTGCCGCGGCTACGCCGTGATGCTCGGACGCATCTGTCCGGAGAAGGGCCAGCACCTCGCCCTGCAGGCGGCGCACGCGGCCGGGGTCACTCTGTTGCTGGCCGGCGAGGTGTTCTCCTACCCGGCCCATCGCGCCTATTTCGAGGATCGGGTGCGCCCGCTGCTCGATCATAAGCGGCGCTATCTCGGCCCGATCGGCTTCGCGCAGAAACGCCGCCTGCTCGCCGCCGCGCTCTGCCTCCTGGTGCCGAGCCTCGCGCCGGAGACCAGCTCGTTGGTGGCGATGGAGGCGCTGGCCTGCGGCACGCCGGTGATCGCCTTTCCGGCCGGCGCCTTGTCCGAGATCGTCGAGCACGGCCGCACGGGGCTGCTCGTCGAGGATGCGGACGGCATGGCGGCGGCGATCCGGCAGGTCGGCACGATCGATCGCGCCCTTTGCCGCCGGCAGGCGGAGGCTCGATTCTCCGCGCGAAGGATGACCGATTCCTATCTCGCGCTATTCGCCCGGCTGGCGGCGTGACCCCCGCGCTCGTCACCGGCGAGGCGGAGCTGGCGGCGTTCTGGCCGGAATGGGAGGCGCTCTGGCGGCGCGCCGACGCCAGCCCGTTCCTCGCCCCGGCCTGGCTGCGCCCCTGGTGGGCGCATTTCGGCACCGGCCGCCCGGCGATCGTCACGCTCCGCGACGGCGGCACGCTCGCCGGCCTGCTGCCGCTCTACAGGCTCGGGGACAAGCTGCTGCCGATGGGCGTCGGCATCAGCGACAGCTTCGATGCGCTGCTGCTGCCGGGCGTGCCCGCGGCCCCGCTGCTGGCCGCCGCGCTGGATGAGGCCGCCCCGGATCGCTGCGACCTGCCGGAGCTCCCGGACGGCGCGGCGCTCCGAACCCTCGCCGCGCCGCCGGGCTGGATCCGCGAATGCTGGGACGGGTCGCCCTGCCCGGTGCTGCCGCTTGACGGCGCGCTCGAACACAGCGTGCCGAAGGGCATGCTCCGCGACCTGCGCCAGGCAAGGAACCGCGCCGCCCGCGCCGGCGGCTGGACCGTCACGCCGGCCAAGCGGGACACGCTCGGCGCATCGCTCGACATGCTGATCCGGCTGCACGGAACGCGCTGGGCCGGGCGCGGCGAAGCCGGCGTGTTTGCCGACGCCGACGTAATCGGCTTCCATCGCGACGCGGCGCCCAGCCTGCTCGACGCCAACCTGCTGCGCCTGGCGGTGATCCGCCTCCGCGGCGAGGTCGCCGCGGTGATCCACGCCCTGCTCTCGCCCGGCCGCATCCTGTTCTATCTGAGCGGGTTCGATCCGGCCCATCGCTTCGAGAGCCCCGGGACGATCCTGCTTGGCGCCATGCTCGAGGAAGCGATCGCCGAGGGACGGCGCGAGGCGGATTTCCTGCGCGGCGGGGAGTCCTACAAATACGCCTGGGGCGCGCGGGACCGATTCAATGCCGGACGCAGTTTCCGGCGCGCATGAGCGACCCGATTGCGCTCTGCCTCGCCGGCAGCATCACCGCTGAAACCGCCCTCTCGCGCCTGCTGCTGGCCGGCGAGAGCGCGGAGGGCATCGCGCGGCGCGTGCGGGAGGCGGAAAGGCCGGGGGAATCTTGGAGACGACTCTCCCATCTCGCCGCCGCCCGCGCGGAGGATTTCCCCCGTCTGCGCGCCATGCTCGACACGGCGGCCGTCGACCACGCGCAGGAGGCAAGCCCCGCCGCCATCGCCGCGCTGTTCGATCGCGCCGTCGCGGTCTCGCCGGAAGCGAGCGTCGCGATGTATTCGCTCGGCGATCCCGCCGCCCTCGCCGCCGCGACGGCGGAGCTCGCGGCATGGCTAGACACGGAACACCTGATCGGGCCCGACAGCGACATCATCGATCTCGGCTGCGGCATCGGCCGGGTCGCCGCCTTGCTCGCCCCCCGCGCGCGCACGGTGCTCGGGCTCGACATCTCCGCCGGCATGATCGCCGAGGCCCGCACGCGCTGCGCGGGCCACGCCAATCTGCGTTTCGCGCAGACGGCCGGCGCCGATCTCGCGATGCTGCCCGATGGGCGCTTCGATCTCATACTCGCCGTCGACAGCTTTCCGTACCTGCACCAATCCGGCCTCGCGGAACGCCACGTCGCGGAGGCGGCGCGCGTGCTGCGGGATGGCGGCGCGCTCGCGATTCTCAATTTTTCCTATCGCGGCGACCCCGAAGCCGATCGCGCCGACGCCGTCTCCTGGTCAGCCCGCCACGGATTTCAGCTCCGGCATGCCGGGGTCACGCCCTTCGCATGCTGGGACGGCGCGGCCTACGTGCTGGTGCTCACCCACTAATAAACCTCAGATTCTGTCCGGCAACTTGGTCTGGTGAGCCAGCTGGCGTGATTTTCCGAGCACCGGCGCACAGGAAAAGCGTGCCAGATGGCCGCCAGACCACGTTGCCGGACAGAATCTCAGCCGTGCCGGACCGCCACCGTCTTCATGCTGGCGAACCCATACAGCGCCTCGAACCCCTTCTCGCGGCCATGACCCGAGCCCTTCATCCCGCCGAACGGCAACTCCACCCCGCCGCCGGCGCCGTAATTGTTCACGAAGACCTGGCCGGTGCGAATTTTTCGCGCCAGTCGCAAGCCCCGGCCGAGATCGCCGGTCCACACGCCGGACACCAGGCCGAAAGGCGTGCCGTTGGCGACGCGCAGCGCATCCGCCTCGTCGCGCACGCGGATCGCCACCAGCACCGGGCCGAACACCTCCTCCTGCGCCAGAACGTGATCCGGCGGCACGTCGCCGATCAGCACCGGCGCGGCGTAGAACCCGCCCTCCGGCGCGTTGGAGGCGATGCCGCCGCGGCCGATCGTGCGCAGCCCGTCGCGCTCGGCGACGTCGAGGTAGTGCTCCACCCGCCGCTTCTGCGCCGGGTTGATCAGCGGCCCGAGATCGAGATCGCGATCCGCCGGCCCCGCCTGCAGCGCATCGAACCGCGCCGCCAGATCGGCGGTGAAGCGGTCGTAGATCCCGTCCTCGATCAGCACGCGCGACCCGGCGCTGCAGGTCTGGCCGGAATTCTGGATGATCGCGTTGGTGACGGTCGCCGCCGCCGTGTCGAGATCGGCATCGGCGAACACGATCTGCGGCGACTTGCCGCCCAGCTCCAGCGTCACCGGCACGCGGTTCCGCGCCGCCGCCGCCTGCACCAGCGTGCCGACCTCCGGCGAGCCGGTGAAGCTCACATGCCCGATCCCGGGATGCGCGGAAAGCGCCGCCCCCGCCTCCTCGCCGAGCCCGGTCACGATGTTGACCACGCCGGCCGGAAATCCCGCCTCCTCCGCCAGGCGCGCGAAAGCGAGCGCGGTGAGCGAGGCATCCTCCGCCGGCTTCACCACGCAGGCATTGCCCATCGCCAACGATGCGCCGACCGAGCGGCCGAGAATCTGCATCGGATAGTTCCACGGCACGATATGGCCGGTGACGCCGTGCGGCTCCCACAGCGTCATCACCGTGAACCCCTCCTGATAGGGGATCGTGTCGCCATGCACCTTGTCGGCCGCGCCGCCATAGAATTCGAAATACCGCGCAAAGGCCTGCGCATCCGCCATTCCCTGGCGCAGCGGCTTGCCGACATCGCGGCTCTCCATCCGCCCCAGCCTATCGGCATCGCGCCGCACCAGCTCGGCCAGCCGCAGCAGAAGCCGCCCCCGCTCCGCCGCCGACAGCCGCCCCCACGGTCCCTCGAGCGCCGCCTGCGCCGCCCGCACCGCCGCATCGATCTCAGCCGAAGCCCCGCGCCCGATCCGACCCGCCACCGATCCATCCGACGGATCAATCACCGGCAGCGTCTCCGACGTCGGCCGCCACGCGCCGCCAATGTAGAACCCCTGCGCTTCCGCCATCACCGCCTCTCCGTTTCTTCGCTGAGCAATACATTCATTTTTTGGGATGGCCAGTGTCGCCAGGGGCTCTGCCCCTGGACCCCGCTAAGGGCAGTCGCCCTTAGAACCCGATTACGGCGCTTTGCGCAGTTCAGGCGAGGTGCGGGAGCCGCGGGTGGTGATGGCGCTTCGCGCGAAGCGCACCACCGGGTTCTAAGGGCGACTGCCCTTAGCGGGGTCCAGGGGCAGCGCCCCGGCCTTGACCTAGCCTTCCCTTCCCTCACCGGTAAAGCTCCTTGGGCCACCGGCGATGCAGCCAGAGCCAGCCTTCAGGCCAGGCGCGGATGAAGCGTTCCAGTTCGGCGTTCATGGTCCGGGTCAGGGTGGCGATGTCTGCCTGGCGGTCGCCGGTTTCGGGCAGGGGGAGGGGTTTGCCGCAGGTGATGCGGAAGCGGGACGGTCCGATGCGGCGGGCAAAGGCGCCCAGCGCCGGGCAGCGGAAGCGCAGCGCGAAGGCGGCGAGGGCCGGCGCGGTCATCGCCGGTCGGCCGAACAGCTCGACCGCGATGCCGTCGTTCATCTTCTGGTCCATCAGCAGCCCGAGCGCGCCGCCGCGCGCGAGGTGCGCGAGAGCGCCGCGCGCGCCGCGCGCGCCTTTCGGAAACATCGCGATCTCCGCGCCGACGATGCGATGGCGGAGCTCGGTCATCATCTCGGAGACGAGCGGGTTGTCCGGCGCGCGATAGGCGCTCGACAGATAGATGCCGTAATGGGCGGCGGCGGCGCTCAGCATCTCCCAATTGCCGATATGGCCGCTGAACAGGATCAGCGGGCCGCCCCGCGCCGCGAGCGCCTGCGCTTCCGCCTCGCTGGCGGCGTCGATCTCCCAGCCGGGGCCGCTCGCGGTGCGGCGCAGATCGGGCACGTGCGGCATCTCGGCCAGGGTCCGGCCGAAATTCTCCCAGCATTCGCGCACGATACGCCGGTGGGTCTTGGTGTCGAGCTCCGGCATCGCCATGCGAAGATTGATCTTGGCGACCCGCGAGACCGGCAGCCTCGGCCCGATCATGCGGGCGATGAGCCCGCCGAGATTGGAGGCCCGCGCCGGTCCCAGCCGGGTCATCAAGGCAAAGACGGCTCGCACCAGCGCGGCCTCGAGGCGGAAGGCGAGCGTCACGGCACCGCCGCAAGCAGCAATTCGTCGATCGCATCCGGCGCCTCCCAGGCGAGCGAGACCGGGAGCACGCGAACCTGGTCGCGGGCGAGGCCGGGCAACCGGACCCAGTCCTTCGCCGTGGTGACCGGCACCGCGCCGCGCCGCGCCGCTGTGGCGATCAGCGAGGCGATCTCGTCGGCCGCAAACCGGTGATGATCGGGGAAGCCGATCCGCTCGACGACGGTGGCCCCGGCCTGCTCCAGCGAGGCGAAGAATTTCGCCGGCCGGGCGATGCCGGCAAAGGCCAGCACCCGCAGGCCGGCCAGGCCGACATCGCCAGGGACGAGCCGCACATGCAGCACCGGCAGCCAGGACGGCAGCGCCGCGGCGGCCCCGGCCCTGTCCTCGCCGATCAGCACCGCCGCCCGGCAGCGCGCCGCGGCCGCGGCGGCCGGCTCGCGCAGCGGCCCCGCCGGCAGCACGCGCCCATTGCCGAAGCCCACCTCGCCGTCGATCACCAGCAGCGCGCAATCCTGGCTCAGCGCCGGGTTCTGCAGCCCGTCATCCATCACGATCGCCTCCGCTCCCGCCGCCACCGCCGCCCGCGCCCCGGCCGCGCGATCCGCCGCGACCCAGCAGGGGGCGACGGAGGCGAGCAGCAGCGCCTCGTCTCCGGTTAATGCCGCATCGTGCGTTCCGGGATCCACGCGCAGCATGCCGCGTGCGCGGCCGCCATAGCCGCGGGTGAGGAAATGCACCGCGACGCCCCGCCCGGCGAGCCGGCGCCCGAGATCGAGCGCGAGCGTGGTCTTGCCGGCGCCTCCAACTCCGGCATTGCCGCAGCAGATCACCGGCACCGGCGCCCGCCAGCCCGGCCGGCCCATACGCCGGGCGGTGATGGTGGCGACGATCCCGCCGAGCGGCGCCAGCAGAAGCGGCAGCACCCCGCCGGGGCGGAACCAGAAATCCGGCGCCCGCATCAGCGCGCCGGCCCGACCAGCTCGCTCAGCAGGCCGGCGACCCGCAGCGGCAATTCGGCCTGCCTTGCCAGGGCCTGCACGCCCGCCTGTCCGGCCGCTTCGCGCCGGGCCGGGTCGGCCAGCATTCCCGCCGCCCATTCCGCCAAGGCCGGCATGTCGGGGACGCGCTCGAGGCTTCCGGCCGCCAGCAGCGTATCCACCGCATTGGCGAAATTGCCGGTGTGCGGCCCGACCGAAACGGCGCAGCCGAGCCTGGCGGGCTCAAGCGGGTTCTGCCCGCCCCTGCCGACCAGGCTCTTGCCCACGAAAGCGAGCCCGCTCAGCCGATAGAACAGGCCGAGCTCGCCCAGCGTGTCGGCGAGCCAGAGGCCTTGGGCGGGCGGTCCCTCCCCGAGGCCGCGCCGCGGGACACCCCCGAGCGACGCCGCGATCTCGGCGCCGCGCTCCGGGTGGCGCGGCGCGACGATGGTGAGCAGGCCGGGCGCGCGCGCCGCGATACGCGCATGAGCGGCGGCGACCAGCGCCTCCTCCCCCGGATGCGTGCTGGCGGCAAGCCAGATCGGGCGGCCATTCACCACGCCGCGCAGCATTGCCAATTCCGCGGCGTCGGCCGGGAGCGCGGGGGCGGCGAATTTCAGGTCCCCGGTCATCGCGGCGTCCGGCGCACCGAGGGCGCGCAGCCGCGCCGCATCCTGCGCCGATCGCGCCTGCACCGCCGCGAACCCGCCCAACATTTCACGGGCCAGACCCGGCACGAACCGGCGCCATTGCGAGAAGCTGCGGTCCGACATCCGCGCATTCACCAGCGCGAGCGGAATCTTCCGCCTGCGACAGGCGAAGATCAGGTTCGGCCACAGCTCGCTTTCGACGAACGCGGCGGCATCCGGCCGCCAATGGTCGAGGAACCGCGCGGCCCAGCCCGGCACGTCGAGCGGGACGAAGCGGTGCCGGACCCGGGCCGCCAGGCCGAGCTCCGGCAGGCGCTGTGCCAGCAGCCGCGCCGACGTCACGGTGCCGGTGGTCATCAGCACGGCAATCGCCGGATCGAGCGCCGCCAGAACCGGCAGCAGCGACACCGCCTCGCCGACGCTCGCCGCATGCAGCCAGAGCAGCCGGCCGGCCGGCCGGGGGGTCGGATCGATCCCTTCCCGCTCGGGCAGACGCTCGACGATCTCCTTGCCACGCGGCACGCGGTTGCGCAGCATCCGGCGGAGCGCCGGCACCGCGGCGCGTCCGGCGAGCCCGTAGGCGCGGCCGCTCAGGCGCCGCACAGCGCGTCCGCCCGCTCGCAGGCCGCGGTCAGCGCCGCCTCGATCGCCGGCACCGCCGACGCCCAGTCCCGCCGCGAGACCGCGATCGGCGGCCCGCACACGATCACGCCCCGCCCGAACGGCAGCGGCAGCACCATGCGGTCCCAGCTGCCGAGCACCCGCCGTGCCGATACCTGCGCGCCGGCCGGCACCACCGGCACCCCGGCCAGCCCGGCGATCTGCGCCACGCCCGGCGCCGCCCGCCGGCGCGGCCCGCGCGGCCCGTCGGGCGTGATCACCACCGGCTCGCCCCCCTCCAGCACCCGAACCAGCGCGCGAACCCCGGCCACGCCGCCGCGCGCGCGCCCTTTGCCATCCGCCGTCGAGCCATGCACCGGCGCCACGCCGAACCGGCGCAGCACCTCGCCGATGAACCGCCCATCCCGATGCCGGCTCGCCAGCACATGCGGCCGCGACCCCGGCCGGATGCCCCGCCGCCGCGCGACCACCCAGAGAAACGGCAGAAGCGGCAACCGCTCATGCCACACCGCCACGATGCAGGGCGGCCCGGCGAAATGCGGCGCCACATGCTCCTCGCCCTCGAGCGTCCAGCGGGTCGTGCGGAAGGCGAAATCGAGATACAGGCCAAGCACCCGCGCCAGTGCCAGCTGCGCGCCCTCGCTCCGCATTATCCGCCGGATCACCGCCATGACGGGGGCGGGTAGCACTTGAAGTTGTGGGAAGGCCAGGGCTCTGCCCCTGGACCCCGCTAAGGGCAGCCGCCCTTAGAACCCGGGTGGCGCTTCGCGCGCAGCGGATCAAACACCCGGCCACATGCGGCCTAGCCAGGCCCACGTCAGGCACCGTATCGGGTTCTAAGGGCGGCTGCCCTTAGCGGGGTCCAGGGGCAGAGCCCCTGGCCTTACCTGACCTGGTCTTAACTCCGGATCCCCACCGACAGAGGCGCGAGATTATCCCGGAACAGGGACGCGCAAGCCCGCCAGGAGAATTGCTCGGCGTAGGCACGGCAGGTGGCGCGGTCGGCGGTGAGGGCGGCGAGGGCGGCCTGTCTCAGGTCGGGGTCGAGGGCGCCGACGCCGTGCGCTTCGCCGATCACGTCGAGCGGGCCGGTGACCGGAAAGGCGGCGACCGGGGTGCCGCAGGCGAGCGCTTCCAGGATCACCAGGCCGAACGTATCGGTGCGGGAGGGGAAGACGAACACGTCGCCGCCGGCATAGGCGCGGGCCAGCGCTTCGCCGTGCCGGATGCCGGCGAAATGCGCGTCGGGAAAGCGCCGTTGCAGCGAGGCCGTCGCCGGTCCGTCCCCCACCACGACTTTCGAGCCGGGCAGGTCGAGGCTCAGGAAACCCTCGATGTTCTTCTCGACCGCGACGCGGCCCACGTAAAGGAAGATCGGCCTTGGCAGGCCCCAATCCTCGCGGGGCGCGGCGTCCGGGACCGGGTGGAAGGCGGCGAGATCGACCCCGCGGGACCAGGCGCGCACCCGGTCGAACCCACGCGCGGTGAGTTCGGCGCGCAGGCTGGCGGTCGCGACCATCACGCCGGCGCCGCAATGGAAGCGACGGAGCCAGGCATAGGCGAGGCCCGGCGGCAGGCCGGTGCGCGCCGCGAGATATTCCGGAAAACGCGTGTGGAAGGAGGTGGTAAAGGCCGCGCGATGCCGCCTCGCCCAGGCGCGCGCCGCGAGCCCGAGCGGGCCTTCGGTCGCGATGTGCAGCGCGTCCGGCGCGAATGTCTCGATCATACGCGCGAGGCGCCGTCCCGGCAGCACCGCGAGCCGGATCGAGGGATAGGTCGGGCAGGGAATGGTGCGGAACCGGTCGGGCCCGATCACCTCGACCTCGTGGCCCATGTCGCGCAGCTCGCCCGCCACCGTGGACAGCGTGCGCACGACGCCGTTCACCTGCGGCTTCCAGGCGTCGGAGACGATCAGGATGCGCGCAAGCCCAGCAGGCTCGATGTGCGCAAGACGGGCCGCTTCGGTTCCGTCAGGCAGCGGAGTGCGCCGCAGGTTGCGCGTCGCCCAATTGCGCGCCAAAGGAAAGCCGGTTCAGCGCCGCCCAGTCGATCAGCTCGAGTCGCCCATCGTGATGCTCGACCAGCGCGGTGCAGCTTTCCACCCAGTCCCCGTCATTGACGTAGAGCACGCCGTTCACCATCCGCATTTCGGCATGATGGATGTGGCCGCACACGACGCCGTCGAACCCGCGCCGCCGCGCCTCGTCGGCCAGCGCGATCTCGAACCGGTCGATCGCCTTCACCGCCCCCTTCACCTGGCGCTTCAGCCATTGCGACAAGGACCAATACGGATAACCGAGCCGCCGCCGCGCATCGTTGAACCAGCGGTTCAGCACGAGCGCCATCGTGTACGCGCTGTCGCCGAGCAGCGCGAGCACGCGCGCATAGCGCACCACGCTGTCGAACTGATCGCCATGGATCACCAGCAGCCGCCGTCCGTCCGCGGTGCGATGCTCCGCTTCCGGCGCGAGCCGGATTCCGGCAACCTCGAGCCCCGGGGCAAACAGCGGCGGCAGCCAGGCGCGAAACATCTCGTCGTGGTTGCCGGGGATGTAGGTGATCTCCGCGCCGCTTCGCGCGTGACGCAGGATCAGCCGCAGCACCTCGTCGTGCGCGCGGTCCCAGAACCACGATTTGCGCAACCGCCATCCGTCGAGAATGTCGCCGACCAGGAACAGCCGCTCGCAGCTCATGCGTCGGAGAAAATCCGCCAGGAATTCGCCGCGGCAGCCGCGCGTGCCGAGATGCACGTCCGAGATGAACACTGTGCGGAAGCGCCATACCGGAGGGGCAGCCCCGTCCGTATCCGCCTTCATTCTGCCGAACCCCGCTGCCATGCCCGCGCTGCATAGAGGGCGCTCGCGCGCCGGGTGCATGAAGATTGCATGAAGCGACCCAGCACTCATCAAACATGCTTATATCATCTGAATGTCCTTAAAGCGTCATGCGCTTGACATGCTGCGCGTAGATGGTGGTGACTCGCGCCACGCCGCAGCCAGGCCCCCATGATCGTCATCTTCAATCCCGTCGCCGGCCGCCGCCGCGCGCACCTGCTCTGGCGCGTGCTCGACGTGCTTTCCGAAAACGGACTCCGCATCGAGCTTGCGGAAACCCATTGTGCCGGTCACGCACTCGTGCTCGCCCGCGACGCGGCGCGCGCCGGCGCCGACACCGTCGTCGCGGCCGGCGGCGACGGCACCGTCGCCGAAGTCGCCAACGGATTGATCGGCAGCCCAACCCGCCTCGGCATCATCCCGCTCGGCACCGCGAACGTGCTCGCGCAGGAGCTCGGCCTTCCCTTCGCCCCGCGCAGCGTCGCCGCCACCCTCGCCTTTGGCCGCGTCCGCCGCATCTGGCCGGGCTACGCGAAAGGACCCGATGGAGACCGCCTGTTCGTGCAGATGCTCGGCGCCGGTCTCGACGCCCAGGTGGTCCACCGCCTGCCGCCACCGCTCAAACGCGCCCTCGGCCGCAGCGCCTACGTTCTGCAAACCCTCCGCGAACTCGCCCGCTACAATTTCACCCCGCTCGACCTCATCATCGACGGCGTAGCAACCCGCGCGGCCAGCGTCATCGTCACCAAAGGCCGCCTCTACGCCGGCCACTACACCCTCGCGCCAGACGCCCGCCCCGACGAACCCGACTTCACCGTCGCGATCTTCCCGCATGGCGGCATCCTGCCCGCGCTGACCTACGGCGCCGCCCTGCCCCTCAACCTGCTGCCGAAAACCCCGGGCATCCGCCTGATCCGCGCAAGCCAAATCGACATCGCCTCCAGCCGCCACATCCCCGCCCAAACCGACGGCGACGCCGCCGGAACAACCCCCCTCGCCATCACCAACGCCCGCACCCCCATCAACATCATCACCAGCCCGCAGCGATCGTCGTGAGGGGAGGGTAGGAAAGGCCAGTGGGCTCTGCCCCCTGGACCCCCGCCAAAGGCCGAGCCTTTGGAATCCATTACGGCTGTTTGGAGAGGGGTGGGCCAGTTACTGGTGGAAACAGCTCCTCGCCCACCCCCCTCCAAACAGCCCTAGCGGGTTCTAAGGGCTGTGCCCTTAGCGGGGTCCAGGGGCAGAGCCCCTGGCCTTCCTACCTTTCCCTCACAACAACCGCTGCAGGATGATTTTCTGCACGTCGGAGGTACCTTCGTAGATTTGGCAGACGCGGGCGTCGCGGCTGTGGCGTTCCAGGGGGAAGTCGCTGAGGTAGCCGTATCCGCCGAGGGTTTGGATGGCGGTGGAGCAGATGGTTTCGGCGGCTTCCGAGGCGAAGAGCTTGGCCATGGCGGCGGCTTCGAGGGCGTTGCGGCCCTGGTCTTTCAGGCGGGCGGCGTGGAGGGTGAGTTGGCGGGCGGCTTCGAGGCGGGTTTTCGCCTCGACGAGGCGAAAACCGACCGCCTGGTGGTCGATGATGGCGCGGCCAAAGGCGTGGCGGTCGCGGGCGTAGGCGATGGCGTAGTCGAGCGCGGCGCGGGCGATGCCGACGCTTTGCGCGGCGATGCCGATGCGTCCGGATTCGAGGGTGGAGAGCGCGATGCGGTAGCCTTCGCCTTCCGCGCCGATACGCTGGTCGGCGGGGATTGTCAGCGCGGTAAAGGCGAGCGCGCAGCTATCGGAGGCTTTCTGCCCGAGCTTGTCTTCGACGCGGGTGACGGCGAAGCCCGGCGTGTCGTTGCCGACGACGAAGCAGGAGAGGCCGCGCTTGCCCGCTTCGGGATTGGTGACGGCGAACAGCACGGTGGTCTGGCCGATGCGGGCGTTGGAGATGAACTGCTTGGTGCCGTCGATCACGTAGTGCTCGCCCTGGCGGGCGGCGCGGGTGCGGAGGGCGGCCGCGTCCGAGCCGGCGCCCGGTTCGGTCAGCGCGAAGCTGCCGAGCGCGTCGCCGGCGGCGAGCGGTTTCAGCCAGCGCTCCTTCTGCGCGCCGGTGCCGAAAGCCTCGATGACTTCGCAAGTCGGTGCGTTGTGCACGCTCATCATGGTGGAGACGGAGGCGTCGCCCGCGGCGATTTCCTCGACGATGCGCGCGTAGGTTTCGGTGGCGATGCCGGCGCCGTTCCAGTCGGGCGAGGTGGTGGCGCCGAGGAAGCCGAGCGCGCCGAGCGCGCGGACGATCTCGGGCTCGATGCGGCCGGATTTTTCCCGCGCGGCGGCGCTTGGCGTCAGGCGTTCGGCGGCGAAGCGGCGGGCGGTGTCGACGATGAGTGTGTCGTCTTCGGTGGCCTCGAGCATGTCAGCCCATCCTTTCGAGCGCGATGGCGGTGGCCTCGCCGCCGCCGATGCAGATGGCGGCGACGCCACGCCGTAGATCGTGCTGTTTGAGCGCGGCGAGCAGCGTGACGACGATGCGCGCGCCGGATGCCCCGATCGGGTGGCCGATCGCGCAGGCGCCGCCGCGCAGGTTGATCTTCTCCGCAGGGAGGCCGAGCTCGCGCTGCGTCGCGAGCACGACGACGGCGAAGGCCTCGTTGATCTCGAACAGGTCGATGTCGTCAAGCATCCAGCCGGTGCGCGCGAGAAGCTTGCGGATCGCGCCGGCGGGCGCGGTGGTGAAGCGTGCTGGCGCCTGCGCGTGCACCGCATGGCCGACGATGCGCGCGAGCGGCGCGCCGTCATCCGCGTGGCCGACGACCAGCGCCGCCGCGCCGTCCGAGATCGAGGAGGCATTGGCGGCGGTGACGGTGCCGCCGGCGCGGAAAGCCGGGCGCAGTGTGGGGATTTTCGCGGCATCCGCGCGGCGCGGCTGCTCGTCCTCGCGGATGACGGTTTCGCCGCGCCGGCCGGGGACGGTGACTTCAGCGATCTCGTCGGCCGCGCCGGCTTGCTGTTGCGCGCGGCGCAGCGAGCGTTCGGCGAAGGCGTCCTGCGCCGCGCGGGAGATGCCGAGCTCGGCGGCGGTGTCCTCGGCATAGCTGCCCATGGAGCGGCCCGGATCGTAGGCGTCTTCCAGCCCGTCGAACGCCATGTGGTCGAGCACGCGGTCGTGGCCGTATTTTATCCCGGCGCGCGCGCGGGGCAGCAGGAACGGCGCGTTGCTCATGCTCTCCATGCCGCCGACGATCATCGGGCCGTCCGCGCCGCCGGCGAGCAGCGTATCGTGCGCGAGGATGACCGCCTGCATGCCGGAGCCGCACATCTTGTTGATCGTGGTGCACGGCGTGGAGTCCGGCAGGCCAGCGCCGAGGGCCGCCTGCCTTGCCGGCGCCTGGCCGAGTCCGGCGCCGAGCACATTGCCCATTAGCACGCCGGAGATGCGCGCCCGATCGACCTGCGCGCGCCCAAGCTGCGCGCGTTCTAGCGCCGCGGTGATCGCCCGCGCGCCGAGTTGCGGCGCGGTGAGCGGCGCGAGCTCGCCGAGCAGGCCGCCGATCGGCGTGCGCGCGGCGCCCAGGATGCAGATCGGGCCACCAGCCATGCGCGCGTCCCGCTACTCGGCGGCGATGCTGCGTGGCGCGGCAAGCTCGCGCAACAATTGCGTGCGGCGTGCCGCCGCCTGTTGCGCGCTCGCCGCCTTGACCGGACCGAAGCCGCGGATCGCCAGCGGGAGTTTCGCCAGTTCGATCGCGCTCTCCCGCCTGCCGGTCTCGGGGCTCGCCAGCACGATTTCCATATCCGCCTCGTATTCGGCGATCAGCCGGCGTTCCAGGGCGCGGTCCGCCTGCCAGCCGAACGGGTCGAGCGCGGTGCCGCGCAGCCGCTTGCCGTGACGCAGCAGGCGGAACAGCGGCATCGCGATCCAGCCCGGCACCGCGACCTTGCGCCGCCGCCCGGTGGCCGGATTTTCCCGCGTGATCAGAGGCGGCGCCATGTGGAAGCGTGTGCCGGCGGCGCGTGGCGCGGCGGCGTGCAGGCGCGCAACCTCGTACTCGTCCTTGTAGGCGAGCACGCGGAAATAGCCTTCCGCGACGACGCGGGCGAATGCCTCGCCATGCGGCATGGCGCGGTCGACAAGCGCGCGATAACGCGTTGCGAGAGCGGCGTTCTGGTAGGCCTCGAGCTCGCTCGCCCGCGCCGCGACGAGGGCGTCGAGCGAGGCGGGTTCGGCACGCTGGCCGGCGAGGATGTGCGTGGCGATATCGGGTGTGTCGGCAAGAATGCGGCCCCAGAGAAAGGCGCGGCGGTTGAGCGCGACGGCGGTGCCGTTGAGCTCGATCGCCCGCAGCAGCGCGCCCTCGCTCACCGGCAGCAAGCCGGCCTGCCAGGCCAGGCCGAGCAGCAGCGTGTTCTCCACCTGCGCGTTGCCGAACAGGCGCTCGCACAGCGCGCCGGCATGCAGCCAATGCGCAGCCGCCGGCCCGACGGCGCGCTCGATCACCCGGCGGTGCAGCCCGGCATCGATGCGGAGATCGCGCGCGCCGAGGAAGGCGGCGGCGGATTGCAGATCGAGATTGCCGATGATGGCGGAATGCGGCGCGCAACGTTCGAGCACGCCGGCGGAGGCGGCGACGGCGAGGTCGGCGGCGATCATGCAATCCGCCTCGCCCTCGGGGATCCGCACGATGTCGAGCGGCGTGCGGGCGATCTGCACATGCGAGACGACGGCGCCGTTCTTCTGCGCGAGGCCGGTGAAATCGAGCGTGCTCACCTCGCATCCGTCGAGATGCGCCGCCATCGCGAGCACCGCGCCGGTGGTGACGATGCCGCCGCCGCCGATGCCGGCGAGCAGGCCGCGCCAGGGCCGGTCGAGCGCGGGAAGACGGGGCGCCGGCAAGCTGGCCGAATGCACAGCTTCCGCCGCCGCCCACACGTCCTGGAGCGGCGCTGGCTGCAGCTCGGCCGGGCCGGTGACGAAGGCCGGGCAGAACCCGGCGAGGCAGGACAGATCGGTGTTGCAGCTCGTCGGCGAGATGCGGCGCTTGCGGCCGTACTCCGTCTCGATCGGCTCGATCGCGATGCAATGCGACTGCGCCGTGCAGTCGCCGCAATTCTCGCAAATCCGCGGATTGATCGCGACGCCGATCTCGGCTTTCGCCATCGTGCCGCGCTTGCGGCGGCGGCGCTTCTCGGTGGCGCAGACCTGGTCGTAGACGATGACGCTGACGCCGTCCGTCTCGCGCATCGCGCGCTGCACCGCATCGAGCTCGTCGCGGGTGTGGCGCGTGACGGATTTCGGCAAGGCGGAGGCATCCGGCAGGCGCTCGGCGTCCTCGGCGACATAGGCGATGCGGAGCACGCCCTCGGCCGCGACCTGATGCGCGATGGCGGCGGCGGTGGTGCCGCCTTCCGCCTTCTGCCCGCCGGTCATCGCGACCGCGTCGTTGAACAGGATCTTGAAGGTGATGCGGGTGCGCGCGGCGATCGCCTGGCGGATCGAGAGCAGGCCGGAATGCTGGTAGGTGCCGTCTCCCATGTTCGCGAACATATGCGGCGTGTCGCTGAACGGCGCGAGGCCGCACCAGGCGGCGCCTTCCCCGCCCATCGGCGCCACGCCCTTGGTGTCGGTATCCGCCATCGCCATGATGTGGCAGCCGATGCCGGCGAGCGCGGTGCTGCCGTCCGGCAGTTTCGTGGACGTGTTGTGCGGGCAGCCGGCGCAGAACGTCGGCGCGCGGGCGAGCAGCCCCTCGGGCCGCGCCGGGCGCGGCGGCGCCGGCGCGTCCGGCGCCGCGAAGCCGAGCCCGCGCAGCGCGGCCGCGAAGACGGCGGCGAGGATGTGCGGCGAGAGCTCGCCGGTCTCGGGGATCAGCCGCGCGCCATCCGCGCCACGCTTGCCGAGCACCGCCGGGCGCAGGCCATCCGGGAGATGGTAGAGCGCGTCGCGCAGCTGCGTCTCGACCATCGGGCGCTTCTCCTCGACGACGATCAGCGCGCGCTTGCCGCGGGCGAATTCCGCCATGCCCGCGGTCTCGAGCGGCCAGACCATCGCGACCCGGCGGAGCGCGATCCGCGGATCGCCGTCGAGGCCGAGCAGACGGAGAGCGTGCTCGGCATCGTGATGCGCCTTGCCGACGGTGACGAGGCCGATCGGCGCATCCGCGGCCCCGCTGGTGATGTCGAGCGGGTTCGCCCGCGCCCAAGCGAGGGCGGCGGGAATCCTTTCCTCCATCAGCCGCGTTTCCAGCAGCGCGCGTTCCGCCGGCCAGCGCAGTCCGGGATCGAAATTCAGCCCGTACGGCGGCAGCGCGATGTCAGGCAGGGCGAAGCGAGGCGCCGACGGCAGCGTGATGGCGCGCGTCTGCTCCGCCGTCTCGGCGATCATCTTGAGCGCCACCCACAGGCCCGAGAAGCGCGACAGCGCGAGGCCGGCGAGGCCGAGCCGCAGGATGTCGCCCACATCGGCCGGGTGCAGCACCGGCATCGCGAGCGCGGAAAACACCGGATCGGTCTGATGCGGGTAGGTCGAGGAATGCGCGCCGTGATCGTCGCCGGCGACCGCCAGCACGCCGCCATGCCTCGCGGTGCCGAGCATGTTGGCGCAGCGCAGCGCATCGCCGCTGCGATCGACGCCCGGCCCCTTCGCGTACCAGAGGCCGAACACGCCGTCGAAGCGCGAGCCGCCGAACAGCGCCGCCTGCTGGGTGCCGGCGATCATCGTCGCGGCCAGATCCTCGTTCAGCCCCGGCTCGAAGCGGATGTCGTGCTCGGCCAGCAGCGCGCCGCGCCGCCATAATTCCTGGTCGAACCCGCCGAGCGGGGAGCCGCGATAGCCGGAGACCAGTCCGGCGGTATGCAGCCCGTCGCGCCGGTCCCGCCTTGCCTGCTCGAGCAGCAGCCGCACCAGCGCCTGCACGCCGGAGAGCAGCACCGGGCGGTCGGCGTCGTGATAGCGCGAGTCGAGCGTCGTGGTGCCGAGAGCGGAGGCGCCGAGATCCATGACACGCTTCCTCTTGGTCGTTTCCGAAATCCCAACGCCCAGCATAGCCGGGAGCTTCCAGGCGCTTCCCGGCAATCTTTTGCTCTCACGCGTGGGTTTCTGGCAGCATCGATCATAAACGGAATGATTTCGAGGAGATTCGTCCAATGCGGCTCGACAGCACCGATCGCGCCCTTCTCCGCCACCTGCAGGAAAACGGGCGGGCGACCGCAGTCGAACTCGGCGAGGCGGTCGGGCTCTCCGCCTCGCCCTGCCATCGCCGCCAGCGCCTGCTCGAGGCGGAAGGGGTGATCACCCGCTATGTCGCGCTGCTCGACCAGGAGCGGGTGGGGCTGCCGGTGAACGTCTTCCTCTCGGTCGAGCTGACCAGCCAGACCGACGCCATGCTCGCCGCGTTCGAGGCGGCGGTGGCGGAGCGGCCGGAGGTGATGGAGTGCTACGAGATGACCGGCAGCAGTGACTACCTGCTGCGCGTCGTCGCGCCCGACCTGCAGAGCTATGAGAGTTTTCTCCGCGGCATCACCCGGCTGCCGGCGGTGCGCGGCGTGCGCTCGGCCTTTGCGCTCAAGCGCGCGGTCTACCGGACCGCGCTGCCGCTGGGTTAGGACATTTTCAGTTAAGTCGGCGGGGCGGGGCGAAATCAGGGCGACGGCGAGACCGGCATGACTGGCGCCATTGGCACTTTCGTCCGCGTGCCGCCGAGCCAGATCGGCACCAGTTTCGGGCCCTTCTTCCGATGCACCAGCAGGGAGGCGAAACTCCGCCCCTCCTTCCTGGCCTCGGCGAAGGCCGCATCCGCCTCGGCGAGGGTGGTCACCGGATGCATCTGCACCTGCACCACCACATCGCCCGGCCGCAGGCCCCGGTCCCGCGCCTCGCTCCGCTCGTCCACCGAGGCGACGACCAGGCCGGGCTGCTGGTCGTGCAGGCCGAAACGCTGGCGAAGCGCCGGCGTCAGGGGGGCGAGCTGCAGGCCCATCCCGCTCGGCTCCTGCTCCTTCACGTCGGGCGCCATCGCCACGGGCGTGTGGATGTCGGGCCAGGGGCCGACCATCACCGGGAGCACGCGGGCCGTGCCGTGCGACCAGATGGTGAGCCGGATGGCATCGCCCACGCTGGTCTCGGCCGCCTCGCGCAGGATCGCGCGGCTATCCGCGTTCTGCTCGTCCTCGGTGGCGATGATGACATCGCCGGCATGCAGCCCTGCCCGGGCCGCCGGGCCGTTCGGATCGACCGCGAGCACGACCACGCCGCGCGATTGCTTCATGCCGAGCGCGTCGCCGATCTCGGGCGTCACGTCCTGCAGGGTGACGCCGATCCAGCCCGGATTGGTGTTGGCGCCGGGGCCGGCCAGCCGGCTCACCACGAAGGCGATGTCGTTCGACGGGATGGCGAAGCCGACGCCCACCGAGCCGTTGCCGCCGGCCGGGGTGCGGAGCAGCGTGTCGACGCCGATGACGTTGCCCTCGGCATCGACGAGCGGCCCGCCGGAATTGCCGTGATTGATCGCCGCATCGGTCTGCACGAAATCGTCGAACGGCGTGCTGCGGAGCTCGCGATTCAACGCGCTGACGACGCCCGCGCTGACCGAGGTGCCGACGCCGAGCGCATTGCCGATCGCATAGACGCGCTCGCCAACGCGAAGCTCGTCGCTGTCGCCGAACGGGAGCACCGGCAGCTTGCGGTCGGGCTCGACCTTCAGCACCGCGAGATCGACGAGGTCGGCGACGCCGACGACGCGGGCGGGCAGCCGGCTGCGGTCCTGGAACACCACGGAGATGGTCTCCGCGCCCTGGATGACGTGGCGGTTGGTGACGATCAGCCCGTCCTCGCCGACGATGAAGCCGGAGCCGAAAATATGGTTGTCGCCGGGCGGCGCCTTGCCGGCGGCGCCGGTATCGGAGGGCTGCGAGCTCCAGACCGCGATGTTGACGACGCTCGGCAGCACGCGGGCCAGCATGTCGGGGGCGCTGATCTGTGATTCCGCCGGGGCCGACTGCGCGGTTGGCGACTGCGCGTGGGCGGCCGGCGTCGCGAGCAGCAGCGCAGCGGCGAAAGCGGCGCCGAAGGAGCGGGGCGGGATGGGCATGGGCGACCTTGTCTTGCAGAAAGCCGGTGTCATATCGGGTCTCCGGGCGAAAGTCGCGAGGGGCCGGGTCACGGTTCCGCGTCCGCGAATCCGATCAGCACCTGCCCCTCCGCCACGCTCTCGCCGACGCGGCAGGCGACCGAGGCCACCAACGCATCCGCCCGCGCGGCCAGGCGGAACACCGTCTTCATCGCCTCCAGCACCACGAGCGTCTCGCCACGGGCCACGCGCTGCCCGGCGGCGGCGGCGATGGCGGTGACCAGGCCCGGGATCGGCGCGATCAGAGCGGCGCCGGCCGCCTCCTCCGCCGCGTGCTCCGCCGGATCGGCCGGCAGGCGGAACCGCCAGGCGATGCCGCGGCGATCGAGCGCGAGAAGGTCGCCGTCCCGCGCCGCCCAGATCGTCTCGCGCGCCCCATCGAGCCGCAGCCCGATGCCGCCATCCGCCTGCTCCACGGCCTCGACCGCCATCTCGCGGCCGCCGGCCTCGATCCGCCAGCCCGGACTCCGTTCCAGGCTCCGCCCCTGGTTCGGGGCGCGCACGACAATCTCGTGCGCCGTCTCGCCCTGCAGGAGGACGAGCCGCCGGGCCGGGTCGGTATTGAGCCACCAGCCATCGGCCGCCTCCCAGGGAGACGGCATGGCCCGCGCGGCCGCCCGGGTTTCGGCGGCGAGCAGCGCGGCCGCGGCGGCGGCCAGCACCTCGGCATCCGGCGCGGGGGCGGCGGCGAGCGCGTCCAGATTGCGGCCGATCCAACCGGTATCGATCGTGCCCGCGGCGAAATCCGCATGGTCCAGGATCGCCGCCAGCAGCGCGCGGTTGGTCGCCACGCCGGCCACCACGCAGTCGCGGAGCGCGTGCAGCAATTGCCGCCGCGCCTCCTCCCGCGTCGCCGCGTGGCAGATGATCTTCCCCAGCATCGCGTCGTAATGCGCGGAGACGCTGTCGCCCGCGGCATAGCCGGCATCGACGCGGGCGCGTTGCGGCATGCGAAAGGCGAGAAGCCGGCCGATCGAGGGCGCGAAATCGCGCGCCGGATCCTCGGCATAGAGCCGCGCCTCGATCGCGTGACCGCGCGCCCGGATCCGCTCGCCCGATGCCGGCAGCGCCTCCCCGGCCGCGATGCGGATCTGCCATTCCACCAGGTCGAAGCCGGTGATCAGCTCGGTCACCGGATGCTCGACCTGCAGGCGCGTGTTCATCTCCAGGAACCAGAACGCGCCGTCGGCGACCACGAACTCGACCGTGCCGGCGCCGACATAGCCGACCGCGCGCGCGGCGGCGATCCCGGCCTGCCCCATCGCGTCGCGCAGCATCGGGTCGAGGCCGGGCGCCGGCGCCTCCTCGATCACCTTCTGGTGCCGGCGCTGCGCCGAGCAATCCCGCTCGAACAGATGCACGACATTGCCGTGGGTGTCGCCGAACACCTGCATCTCGACATGGCGCGGCCGCTCGACGAGCTTCTCGATCAGCACGCGCGCATCGCCGAACGCGCCTTGCGCCTCCTGCTGCGCGGCGGCGAGCGCGGGGGCGAACCCGGCGGCGTCGCGCACCATGCGCATGCCGCGGCCGCCGCCGCCGGCAACCGCCTTGATCATCACCGGGAAGCCGATCAGCGCCGCCTCGCGGGCGAGCGAGGCGGGGTCCTGCGCCGCGCCGTGATAGCCGGGAAGCACCGGCACGCCGGCCGCCGCCATCGCCGCCTTCGCCGCCGATTTCGAACCCATCGCGCGCATCGCCGCCGGAGGCGGCCCGATCCACGCCATCCCGGCGGCGATCACCGCCTCGGCGAACTCGGCGTTCTCCGACAGGAAACCGTATCCCGGATGCACCGCCGCCGCGCCCGAGCTCCGCGCCGCTTCGATCACCGCGCCGATATCGAGATAGCTCGCGCGCGCCGCCGCCGGGCCGATGCGGATGGCGCGGTCGGCCTCCCGCACATGCAGCGCATCTTCGTCCGCATCGGAATGCACGGCGATCGCGGTGATCCCCATGCGCCGCGCAGTGCGCGCGATGCGGCAGGCGATCTCGCCCCGATTGGCGATCAGCAGGGAGGCGAACATTCCCGTCCGATCACATGCGGAACACGCCGAACCGCGTCGGCGGCACGGGCGCGTGCAGCGCGGCGGCGAGGGCGAGCGAGAGCACCCGGCGCGTGTCGGCGGGATCGATCACGCCGTCATCCCAGAGCCGCGCGGTGGCGTAGTAGGGATGCCCCTGGCGCTCGTACTGCGCGCGGATCGGCGCCTTGAACGCGTCCTCCTCCTCGACCGGCCAGTCACCGCCCTTCGCCGCGATGCCGTCCCGCCGGATCTGCGCCAGCACGCTCGCCGCCTGCTCGCCGCCCATCACCGAGATGCGCGCATTCGGCCACGCGAACAGGAAGCGCGGGTCGTAGGCGCGGCCGCACATGCCGTAATTGCCGGCGCCGAAACTGCCGCCGACGATCAGCGTCAGCTTCGGCACGCTCGTCGTCGCCACCGCGGTCACCAGCTTGGCGCCGTCCTTGGCGATGCCGCCAGCCTCGTATTTCCGCCCGACCATGAAGCCCGCGATGTTCTGCAGGAACAGCAACGGGACGCCGCGCTGGCTGCACAGCTCGATGAAATGCGCCCCCTTCAGCGCGCTTTCGGAAAACAGGATGCCGTTATTCGCGACGATCCCGATCGCCATGCCGGAGAGATGCGCGAAACCGCAGACCAGCGTCGTGCCATACAGGCGCTTGAATTCGTCGAATTCGCTGCCGTCGACGATACGCGCAATAATCTCCCGCACGTCGTACGGCGTGCGGAGATCGGGCGGCACAACACCATGCAGCTCCGCCGGATCGTGGCGGGGCGGCGCGGGCGGCCGGGCGATCGGGATGCTCGGCGCCGCGCCCAGCGTCGCGACGATGCGCCGGCAAAGCGCCAGCGCATGCGCATCGTCGCGCGCGTAATGGTCGACCACGCCCGATTGCCGCGCATGCACCTCGGCACCCCCGAGATCTTCCGCCGAAACTTCCTCCCCCGTCGCCGCCTTCACCAGCGGCGGACCGCCGAGGAAGATGGTGCCGTGCCGGCGCACGATCACCGTCTCGTCCGACATCGCCGGCACGTAGGCGCCGCCGGCGGTGCAGGATCCCATCACCGCGGCGATCTGCGGAATGCCGTCCGCCGACATCCGCGCCTGGTTGAAGAAGATGCGGCCGAAATGCTCGCGGTCGGGAAAAATCTCGTCCTGCAGAGGCAGGAACGCGCCGCCGGAATCGACGAGGTAGAGGCAGGGCAGCCGGTTCGCCCGCGCGATCTCCTGCGCGCGCAGATGCTTCTTCACGGTCAGCGGAAAATACGTGCCGCCCTTCACCGTCGCGTCATTGGCGACGATGACGCAGACCCAGCCGCAGACGCGGCCGAGGCCGGTGACGAGACCCGCCGCCGGCACCTCGTCGTCGTAGAGCCCGTGCGCGGCGAGCTGCGACAATTCAAGGAACGGCGAGCCCGGATCGATCAGCCCGGCGACCCGGTCGCGCGGCAGGAACTTGCCGCGCCCGGCATGGCGCTGGCGCGCCGCCTCCCCGCCGCCGGCCGCCGCCGCCGCGACCGACGCGCGCAGCCCGGCCACCAGCGCGCCCATCGCCGCCGCGTTGGCGGCGAACTCCGCCGAACGCGGATCGACCTCGCTCGTCAGGATCGTCATGCGGTTTCGCGGAACAATTCGCGGCCGATCAGCATGCGCCGGATCTCGCTGGTGCCGGCGCCGATCTCGTAGAGCTTCGCGTCGCGCAACAGCCGGCCCGTCGGATACTCGTTGATATAGCCATTGCCGCCGAGGCACTGGATCGCCTCCAGCGCCATCCAGGTCGCCTTTTCCGCCGCGTAGAGAATGGCCCCCGCCGCATCCTTGCGCGCCGCCTGCCCGCGATCGCAGGCGCGGGCGACCGTGTACACATAGGCGCGCGCCGCGTTCATCGTGGTGTACATGTCGGCGATCTTGCCCTGCATGAGCTGGAACTCGCCGATCGCCTGGCCGAACTGCTCGCGCTCATGCACATAGGGCAGCACCACGTCGAGGCAGCTCCGCATGATGCCGAGCGGACCGGCGGCGAGCACCGCGCGCTCGTAGTCGAGCCCGCTCATCAGCACGGACACGCCACCGCCCACGGCGCCCAGCACGTTCTCCTCCGGCACCTCGCAATCCCGGAACACCAGCTCGCAAGTGTTGGAGCCGCGCATGCCGAGCTTGTCGAGTTTCTGCGCCGTCGAGAAACCCGGAAACCCGTTCTCGACAAGGAACGCCGTGATGCCGCGCGGGCCGGCCGCCGGATCGGTCTTGGCGTAGATCACCAGCACGCCGGCATCCGGCCCGTTGGTGATCCACATCTTGGTGCCGTTCAGGACATAGCGCTCGCCGCGCTTCTCCGCGCGCAGCTTCATGCCCACCACGTCCGACCCCGCGCCCGGCTCGCTCATCGCCAGCGCGCCCACCATGGCGCCGCTGACCAGATCGGGCAGATAGCGCGCTTTCTGCGCCGCAGTCCCGTTGCGGTGGATCTGGTTCACGCAGAGATTGGAGTGCGCGCCATAGGAAAGCCCGACCGAGGCGGAGGCGCGGCTCACCTCCTCCATCGCGACGACATGCTCGAGATACCCCATCCCCGCGCCGCCATAATCCTCGGCGACGGTGATGCCGAGCAGGCCGAGCGCCCCCATCCGCCGCCACAGCCCGGCGGGAAACGCGTTGCTGCGATCGATCTCGGCGGCGAGCGGCGCGATTTCCCCGGCGGCGAAGCTCTCCACCTGCGCGCGCAGCATCTCAGCGGTCTCGCCGAGCCCGAAATCGAGTCCCGGCAGAAAATTGGCGCCGCTGCCCGCCACGTTTTCCCTCCCCTCGCCGCAATGCCTCGTCCTAAGATCGGGCAAGACGCCGCCCGCGCCAAGAGGCGGCCCCAACGAAGCCTACCCAGGGGACACGATCCAGAGGGAGCGATCATGCCAGAGGGAGCGATCATGCCAGAGGGAGCGTCCTTGATCGAGCCGGCAGACGGCACGCTGAGCTATGTGCACGGGCTGAGCTATGTCCATGGGGCGACCACGCTCCCGCTCCGCGGCGAGACGATCGGCACCGCGCTCGACCGCACCGTCGCCCGCTTCCCCGATCGCCCGGCGCTGATCATCCCGACGCAGGATGTGCGCTGGAGCTGGCGGGATTTCGCCGCGAGGGTCGAGCACCTGGCCGCCGGGCTGCTCGCGCTCGGGCTCGAACCGGGCGAGCGCGTCGGCATCTGGTCGCCGAACCGCGCGGAATGGCTGCTGACCCAGTTCGCGACCGCCCGGGCCGGGCTCGTGCTGGTCAACATCAACCCGGCCTACCGGCTTTCCGAGCTGGAATACGCCCTCAACGCGGTGGGCTGCCGGGCGCTGGTCACCGCCACCGCCTTCAAGGGCAGCGACTATCTCGGCATGCTGCAGGCGCTGCTGCCGGAACTCGCCGGCGCGGAGCCGAACCGGCTGGACGCTGCCCGCGCCCCCGTGCTCCAGGCGGTGATCCAGATCGGCGGGGCCGCCCCCGGCTGCCTCCCCTTCGAGGCGGTCGCGGCGGGCGGGGACAAGGCCGCCGCCAACCGGCTGGCGGCGCTCGGCCCCACCCTGCAATTCGACGACCCGATCAACATCCAGTTCACCTCGGGCACCACCGGCGCGCCGAAAGGCGCCACGCTCACCCACCACAACATCCTCAATAACGGGTTCTTCGTCGGCGAGGCGATGCGGCTCACCGAGGCGGACCGGCTCTGCATTCCGGTGCCGCTCTACCATTGCTTCGGCATGGTGCTGGGCGTGCTCGCCTGCATGACCCATGGCAGCGCCATGGTGTTCCCCGGCGAGGGGTTCGACCCGCTCGCGGTGCTGGAGACCGTTTCCGCCGAACGCTGCACCGGCCTGCACGGCGTGCCGACCATGTTCATCGCCGAGATGGACCACCCGGAATTCGCCCGCTTCGACCTCTCGAGCCTGCGGACCGGCATCATGGCCGGCTCCCCCTGCCCGATCGAGGTGATGCGCCGCGTCGTCGCCCGCATGCACATGCGGGAGGTGACCATCGCCTACGGCATGACCGAGACCAGCCCGGTCAGCTTCCAGAGCGCGGCGGACGACCCGCTCGAGCGCCGCGTCGCCACCGTCGGCCGCATCCAGCCGCATCTCGAGGTGAAAATCATCGATGCCGCCGGCCGCATCGTCCCGCGCGGCCAGCCGGGCGAGCTCTGCACCCGCGGCTACTCGGTGATGCGCGGCTACTGGGGCGACCCGACGCGCACCGCCGAGACCATCGACCCGGCGCGCTGGATGCACACCGGCGACCTCGCGACGATCGACGCGGAAGGCTATTGCGCGATCGTCGGCCGCATCAAGGACCTGGTGATCCGCGGCGGCGAGAACGTCTACCCGCGGGAGGTGGAGGAATTCCTCTACCGCCACCCGAAAATCCAGGACGTGCAGGTGTTCGGCATCCCCGACCCCCGCTACGGCGAGGAAATCTGCGCCTGGATCCGCCTGCGCGACGGCACGACGATGACCGCTGCCGAACTGCACGATTTCTGCCGCGACCAGATCGCGCATCAGAAAATCCCCCGCCACGTGCGATTCGTGGACGCCTTCCCGATGACCGTCACCGGCAAGGTGCAGAAATACCTGATGCGGGAGGCGATGGCTCGGGAGTTGGAGGTGGAGGTGGTTTGAGGGAAGGCCAGGGGCGCTGCCCCTGGACCCCGCTGGGGCCGGAAGGCCCCAGGCCCCGGATTGGCGCTTCGCTCAGCGGAGGTGGCTTAGCGGGACTGCGTCGGCGCCTACGATGTACCCGGATGGTGAATTGCGCTACGCGCGCCTCATGCCAAGCCCCGTCCCGGGTTCTAAGGGCGACTGCCCTTAGCGGGGTCCAGGGGCAGAGCCCCTGGCCTTCCGCACCAAGAAAACCCCGCCTTGACCTCGCCGCAATCCGGGTCCACGAGGATTCCGGAGGATGAGCGACCGGGATATGCTGTCCAGCAAAGCAAAATACGCTCTTCGTGCCGCGCTCAGCCTGGCCGACCATGCCGCGTCCGTAGGCTGGACACAGACGGCGGTGATCGCGGAGAGCGAGCGCATCCCCCGCAAATTCCTCGAGGCGATCCTGGTTCAGCTCCGCGACAACGGGGTGATCGAGAGCCGGCGCGGCCCCGCCGGAGGTCATCGGCTGCGCGGCCGCCCGGTCGAGATTTCCGCCGCGACCATCATCCGCATCGTCGACGGGCCGCTCGCGCTGAGCCCCTGCGCGAGCCGCACCCAGTTCGGCCCCTGCGCCGATTGCGTGGACATCGAATCCTGCCGGCTGCGCCACCTGCTGCAACGGGCGCGGGACGCCGTCGCGGCGGTGCTGGACGGATGCTCCCTCGCCGAGCTCGCCGGGCTCGACCTCGACACGCTGGCACCGAAGCGCCGCGTGCCCGCCTGAGGCGGCGCCATGACGGACCTGCCGGTGCTCGAGAACCGCTACCTCACACTCCATCTCGAGGAACCCCATCCCGGCCTTCTGCTGCTGCGGCTGAACCGGCCGGAGGCGGCGAACGCGCTCGACACGCAGATGGGGCGCGACCTGCTCGCGCTGTTCGACGCCATCGCCGCCGCCCCCGCCCGCTTCCGCGTCGTGGTGGTGACCGGCGCCGGCACCCGCGCCTTCTGCGCCGGCGGCGACCTCAAGCAGCGCAACGGCATGACCGACGAGGAATGGCAGGACCAGCACCTGGTGTTCGAGCGCATGGTGCGCGCCTGGCGCGGCTGCCCGGTGCCGATAGTCGGCGCGATCAACGGCGCGGCCTATGGCGGCGGGTGCGAGATGGCGCTGCTCTGCGACTTCGCCTACGCCGCCGAGACCGCCCGCTTCGCGATGACCGAGGTGACGCTCGGCATCATGCCCGGCGCCGGCGGCACGCAGATGCTGCCCCGGGCGCTCGGCGCACGCCGGGCCAAGGAAATCCTGCTCACCGGCCGCCCCTTCACCGCCGCCGAGGCGCTGGAATGGGGCCTCGTCAACCGCATCTGCCCGCAGGAAACCTTGCTCGACGACACCCTCGCCACCGCCCGCGCCATCGCCGCCAACGCCCCCCTCTCCACCCGCCAGATCAAGCACGCGGTGGAATTCGGCCTGCAAATGGACGCGGCAAGCGGGCTCATGTTCGAAATCGAAGCCTATAACCGCCTCGTCCCCACCGAAGACCGCCGCGAAGGCGTGCGCGCCTTCAACGAAAAGCGGAAGCCACGGTTCTTGGGGCGTTGACAGGGAGAAGGCCAGGGGCTCTGCCCCCATGTCTCACTTGGGACCCCGCTAAGGGCAGTCGCCCTTAGAACCCGGTACGGCATCTTACGCAAGCAGCAGGCGCCGGGTGTGCTCTGTCGTGTTTGATGCGCTTCGCGCGAAGCGCATCAAACACCACGGAAGCTCACGGACATCGCCGCCGTCCCGCGACGCCGCCACGTCAGCGCGAAGCGCCACCAGGGTTCCAAGGGCGACTGCCCTTGGCGGGGTTCAGGGGCAGCGCCCCTGCCCTTAAGCCCTACCCCCTCATCCCGCTTGTGAGCGCCGCGGGCCTGTGCGTAAGGTTTGAAGTGAGCCGTCAGCCAAGGCGGCCGGGAAACGTCACGGGGTACTGCACGCGATGAAAGTCGGCGAAGCGATCGCTGAGATCATGAAGCGCGAGGGGATTGAGATCCTCACCGGTTATCCGGTCAATCATCTCCTGGAATTCGCCGCCGCTGCGGATATCCGTCCTGTCATTGTTCGCCAGGAACGCATCGGCCTGCACATGGCGGATGCGATCTCGCGCCTCTCCTCGGGGCGGAAGATCGGCGCGTTCTGCATGCAGCACGGCCCCGGCACGGAGAACGCCTATGGCGGCGTTGCCCAGGCATTCGGGGAGTCGGTGCCGATCCTGGTGCTGCCGATGGGATATGCGCGCCGGCTCGCGCATGTCGGGCCGAACTACAACGCGACGTCCAGCATGCGGAGCATCACCAAATCCGCCGAGCCGATCACGCTTCCCTCCGAGGTGACGC
Organism: Acetobacteraceae bacterium; assembly: GCA_965276665.1. Taxonomy (GTDB): domain Bacteria; phylum Pseudomonadota; class Alphaproteobacteria; order Acetobacterales; family Acetobacteraceae; genus CAWGJC01. The sequence continues at coordinate 3,045,128 of OZ255620.1, read as the reverse complement.
ATATCATGCGCCGCGCCTTTTCGCGGCTGCGCAATGGCCGCGGCGGCCCGGTGCTGGTCGAGATCCCGAGCGACATGTGGAACGAGGAGGTGCCGGAACCGCTCGACTACACGCCGGTTCTGGCCACGCGCTACGGGCCGGATCCCGCGCAGGTGCGCGAGGCGGCGAAGATGCTGACGGCGGCGAAGCGTCCCGTGCTCTATGCCGGGCAGGGCGTGCATTACGCGCGCGCCTGGCCGCAGCTTCGCCGGCTCGCCGAGCAGCTGGCGATCCCGGTGATGACGACGCTCGGGGGCAAGAGCAGCTTCCCCGAGACCCATCCGCTTTCGCTCGGCTCGGGCGGCGTCGCCTATCCGCGGCAGGTGCGGCATTTCCTGCATGAGGCGGATGTCGTGTTCGGCATCGGCACCAGCTTCACCGAGACCTCCTTCGCGATTCCGATGCCGAAGGGAAAGACGATCATCCACGCGACGCTCGACCCCGATCACGTCAACAAGGATGAGCGGGCCGCGATCGGCCTGGTGGGCGATGTCGGGCTGGTGCTCGATGCGCTGCTCGCCGAACTGGGCCGCGAGGCGCCGCGCGACAATGCGAAAATCGTCGATGAGATTGCGACGATCCGCAAGGCGTGGCTCGCCGAATGGAACGGCAAGCTCACCTCCGAGGAGACGCCGCTCTCGCCCTATCGCGTGATCCACGAGCTGATGGGGGCGGTCGATCCGGCGAACACCATCATCACCCATGACGCGGGCAGCCCGCGCGATCAGCTCTCGCCGTTCTGGGTGTCGACCGAGCCGCTCTCCTATATCGGCTGGGGCAAGACCACGCAGCTCGGCTACGGGCTCGGGCTGGCGATGGGCGCCAAGCTCGCCCACCCCGAGAAGCTCTGCATCAATGTCTGGGGCGATGCCGCGATCGGTTTCACGGGGATGGATTTCGAGACCACGGTGCGCGAGCGCATCCCGATCATGTCCGTGCTGTTCAACAATTTTTCGATGGCGATCGAGCTGAAGGTGATGCCGGTCTCGACCAAGAAATATCGCTCGACCGACATTTCCGGAGATTACGCGGCGATGGCGCGCGCCTTCGGCGCGCATGGCGAGCGGGTGACCGAGCCTGGCCAGATCGCGTCCGCGATCCGGCGTGGCATCGAGAAGACGGAGCAGGGTATTCCGGTGCTGCTCGAATTCATCACCGCGAAAGAGACATCGATCTCGCGCGCCTGAACGAAGGATATCCATGCCGATGGCGCCAGTGATGATTCGCAACGTGCGCAAGGCTTTCGGCTCGACCGAAATCCTGCATGGCGTCGATGTCGAGATCGAGGATGGCGAGTTCGTCATTCTGGTCGGCCCGTCGGGCTGCGGCAAGTCGACGCTGCTGCGGATGATCGCCGGGCTCGAGAACATCACGCGCGGCGAGATCGCGATCAATGGCCGCGTGGTCAACGACGTCGCGCCAAAGGAGCGCGACATCGCGATGGTGTTCCAGAATTACGCGCTCTACCCGCACATGACGGTGCGCGACAACATGGCGTTCTCGCTGCGGCTGGCGCACGCGCCCAAGGCGGTGATGCAGGCGGAGATCGATCGCGCCGCGCGCATTCTCGGCCTCGCCGAGCTGCTCGACCGCTATCCGCGCCAGCTCTCGGGCGGCCAGCGCCAGCGCGTCGCGATGGGCCGCGCGATCGTGCGCAACCCGCAGGTCTTCCTGTTCGACGAACCGCTCTCCAACCTCGATGCCAAGCTTCGCGTGCAGATGCGCGCCGAGATCCGCGAGCTTCATCAGCGGCTGAAGACGACGACGATCTACGTCACCCACGACCAGATCGAGGCGATGACGATGGCGGACAAGATCGTCGTCATGCACGACGGCTATGTCGAGCAGATCGGCGCGCCGCTCGATCTCTACGACCGGCCGGACAATCTCTTCGTGGCGGGCTTCATCGGCTCGCCGGCGATGAACCTCCTGCCGGGACGGATCGCGGATGGCGGTTTCACCACGGATGGCAGCACCGCCTGGCCGATGCCGAATTCCGCCGGTGGCCATGACGGCAGCCCGGTCGTCTACGGGATCCGCCCGGAGCACATCCATCTCGACCCCGCCGGCATGCCGGCCACGGTGCAGGTGATCGAGCCCACCGGGTCCGAGACGCAGGTGATCGCGCGGGCCGGCTCGTCGCAGATCGTCTGCGCGTTCCGCGAGCGCGTCGCGGTGCGGCCCGGCGAGACCATCCGCATCCGCCCGGACCCGGCGCTCGCCCATGTCTTCGACCAGGCAACCGGACGCAGGCTCGTCGCCTGAACGCCCGGACATCGAGGGAGGAAAACGACAATGCTGATCATCACCCGCCGCACCGCGCTCACGGTCGGTGCGGGCGCCGCCGCCGGGTTTATCCTGCCGCCCTGGTGGGAGGGACGCGCGCAAATCCCGGTGGCGAATGTCACCGCGCCCAACCTGCCGGCGGAGAAGGGGGCCACGCTGCGCATTCTGCGACCGACCAAATTCGTCGATCCGGACGAGACGATCTGGCGCTCCAACACTGAGAAATTCGTCAAGGAGACCGGCATTCCGGTGCGGGTCGATTTCGTCGGCTGGGAGGATCTGCGGCCGCAGACCGCGGTGAGCGCCAATACCGGCGCCGGCCCCGATGTGATCGTCGGCTGGCCCGACGATCCGCATCTCTACGCGGACAAGCTGGTCGAGCTCAGCGACGTGAACGAATATCTCGGCCAGAAATATGGCGGCTGGATGTTCCTGGCCGAGAAATACGGCAAGCGCTGGGGCACCAACAATTGGATCGCGATGCCGATGGGCGGCTCCGGCGGACCGGTCGTGTATCGCGAATCCTGGGTGAAGCAGGCCGGCTACGACCGCATCCCGGATGACATGAACGAGTTCCTGAAGCTCGCGCAGAATCTCAAGAAGGCGAACCACCCGATCGGCTTCGCCCTCGGCAATGCGGTCGGCGACGCCAACGGGTATTGCAGCTGGCTGCTCTGGGCGTTCAACGGCTACCTCGTCGATGAGCAGGGCAAGGTCGCGATCAACCGCCCGGAGACGATCCAGGCGCTGAACTACGCGAAGGAACTTTTCCCGACGATGATCGACGGCGTCACCGCGTGGAGCGATCCGAGCAACAACAAGGCCTATGTCGCCGGGCAGATCTCGCTCACCACCAATGGCGTCTCGATCTATTTCGCGCTGAAGGGCGATCCCTCCACGGCGGAAATGGCGGCCGACACCCAGCACCAGCATGTGCCGAAAGGCCCGGCCGGCGTGAGCGGCGAATCCGCGCTGATGCTGAACGGCATGGTGTTCAAGCACTCGAAATACCCGAACGCCGCCAAGCAGTATCTCACCTACATGATGGAACAGCCGCAATACGAGCCCTGGATGACCGGGACGTTCGGCTATTGGGCGCCCCCGCTGCGGGCCTACACGAAGGCAGCGGTGTGGTCGACGGACCCGAAGGTCGCCGCGTACAAGGACACCTGCGACAACCGGTTCTGGAACGGCTACAAGGGACCGATCACCGCCGCATCCGGCGCGGTCACCGCGAATTACGTTAACGTGCACATGTTCGCCAAGGTCTCGACCGGCGAGGCGACGCCCGAGGCGGCGGTGCGCGAGGCCGAGCGGGAAGCGCGGCGCTACTACAAGACCTGACGAGAAGCACCTGACGAAGAGTCGGCGCCCACTACGGCGCCGGCCGCATGACCGCGGGAGAGTGCATGTCCGTCGCTACCGAAATCCCGGCCTGGACGGCGGTGCGCCGGCAGCCCGGCTGGCTCGGCCGGCTGCTCGACTGGAAGCCGTTCCTCGTCTTCCTCTGCCTGCTGCCGGCCTGCGGTCTGCTGCTCGTCTTCCTGACCTATCCGCTCGGCCTCGGCATCTGGCTCGCCTTCACCGATGCGCAGATCGGCCAGCCCGGCCAGTTCGTCGGGCTCGACAATTTCGTCTCGCTGGCCAACGATCCGGTGTTCTGGAGCGCGGTGTTCTTCACCATCTTCTACACGGCGGTCGCGACGGTGGGGAAATTCGCGCTCGGACTCTGGCTGGCGCTGCTGCTCAACCACAACTTGCCGTTCAAGTCGATCATCCGCGCGGTGATCCTGCTGCCCTGGATCATTCCGACCGTGCTGTCGGCGATCGCGTTCTGGTGGATCTACGATCCGCAATTCTCGATCATCTCCTACGTGCTGGTCGACGTGCTGCACTGGCGCACGTATTACATCGACTTTCTCGGCACGCCCTGGCACGCGCGCTGGTCGCTGATCGCGGCGAATATCTGGCGCGGCATTCCCTTCGTCGCGATCAGCCTGCTCGCCGGGCTGCAGACGGTGTCGCCCTCGCTCTACGAGGCGGCGCTGCTCGACGGCGCGTCCAGCTTCGCGCGATTCCGCTTCGTGACGGTGCCGTTGCTGATGCCGATTCTCGCCGTGGTCCTCACTTTCTCCGTGCTGTTCACCTTCTCCGACTTCCAGCTCGTCTACGCGATCACCCGCGGCGGCCCGATCGATTCCACGCAGCTGATGGCGACGCTCGCCTTCCAGCGCGCGATCCCCGGCAGCCAGCTCGGCGAGGGCGCGGCGATCTCGGTCGCGATGATCCCGTTCCTCGTGCTCTCGACATTGTTCAGCTACTTCGCGCTGTCGCGGCGCAAATGGCAGCAGGGGTCCGACAATGACTGACGCCGCCCTCGCCGCCGGGCCGCCCATCCCCACGCCTCGCCCTCACCCAGCGCCCGCCACGGAGCCGGAAGGGCCGACGCTGCTCTCCTGGGAATCCGGCGCCAGGCGGGTGGTGACGATCTATCTGCCGCTCGCCTGCTTCATCGTGATCCTGCTGTTTCCGTTCTACTGGATGGCGATCACGGCGTTCAAGCCGAACAACGAAATGCTCGACTACAAGCATTTCAATCCGTTCTGGATCAGCCACCCGACGCTCGACAACATCCGCAAGCTTTTGTTCCAGACCGACTACCCGCACTGGCTGCTGACCACGATGGGGGTTGCGGTCGGCGCCACCTGCCTCTCGCTCTTCGCCTCGGTGCTCGCCGCCTATGCGATCCAGCGGCTGCGCTTCCGTGGCGCGAGCTATGTCGGACTCGCGATCTACCTCGCCTATCTCGTGCCGCCCTCGATCCTGTTCATCCCGCTCGCCGCGATGGTGTTCAATCTCGGCCTGTTCGACAGCCCGTTCGCGCTCGTGCTCACCTACCCGACCTTCCTGATCCCGTTCTGCACCTGGCTGCTGATCGGGTATTTCAAGTCGATCCCGTACGAGCTCGAGGAATGCGCGCTGATCGACGGCGCGAGCCGGCTGCAGATCCTTCGCCGCATCACGCTGCCCCTCGCGGTGCCGGGGCTGATCTCGGCCGGCATCTTCGCCTTCACGCTCTCCTGGAACGAGTTCATCTACGCGCTCGCCTTCATCCAATCCTCCGAGAAGAAGACGGTGCCGGTTGCGATTCTGACGGAACTCGTGCAAGGCGACGTCTATCAGTGGGGCTCGCTGATGGCGGGCTCGCTGCTGGGCTCGCTGCCGGTGGCGGCGTTCTATTCGCTGTTCGTGGAATACTACGTCTCCAGCCTGACCGGAGCCGTCAAGGAGTAGACGATGCCGCTCGATCCGGATGCCGCGCGCGTGCTGGAGCTCATGCGCGGGCGTCCGCGCATCGAAACGCTGACACCGGCGCAGGCCCGCGCCAACTCCGTCGCCGGCCGGGCGGTGACCGCGCCGGAACCGGCGGAGGTCGCATCGGTGCGCGATCTCTTGGCGCCCGGAGCCGCCGGGCCGATCGCGCTCCGGGTCTATCGCGCGGCCGGCCCTGCTCCGGATGCGACGCTGCCGCTGCTGGTGTTCTTCCACGGCGGCGGCTGGGTGGTGGGCGATCTCGATTCGCACGACACGACCTGCCGCGCGCTCGCCAACGAAGCCGGCGCGGTCGTCGTTTCGGTGGATTACCGGCTGGCCCCCGAGCACCCATTCCCCGCCGCGGTGGAGGATTGCATCGCCGCGACCGAATGGGCAGCGGCGCATGCCGGCGAGCTCGGCGCGGATGCCCAGCGCCTCGCCGTGGGCGGCGACAGCGCCGGCGGCAATCTCGCGACGGTGGTGGCGCTCGCCGCCCGCGATTCCGCCAGCCCGAAGATCGGCTTCCAGATGCTGATCTATCCGGTCATCGACTTCGCGGAGGAACGGCAATCCTGGCGCCGTCTGGCCGAAGGGTTCGGCCTCACCGCGACGGGCATGCGCTGGTACGCCGCCCATTATCTCGGGAGCGCATCCGCCGAGGATTGGCGCGCCTCGCCGATCCGGGCCGCGAATCTCGCGGGGCTGCCGCCGGCCTGGATCCTGGTCGCCGGACACGACCTGCTCAGCGACGAGGCGGAGGATTACGCGAAGCAGCTCGCCGCCGCCGGCGTGCCGGTCGAGCTGCGACGCTGCGAAGGCCAGATCCATGGCTTCATCGGCATGGGGAAGCTCATCGCGGAAAGCAGCCGCATACTCGCCGAGGCGGGGGCGGCGGTGGCGGGGGCTTTGCGCTAAGGGTGCAAGGCCAGGGGCGCTGCCCTTGGACCCAGCTTGGGCCTGGAGGCCTCAGACCCCCGGGGTGTGCTTCGCACCTGGAGGGGACGGACGGGGCATGCGGGAGGGCCGGATGTGCTTTGCCGTACGATTGCGCTTCGCGCGGCGCATTATCCCGCGACATCGCCAACGAGGCGAAGCCCGTAACGGGTTCTAAGGGCGGCTGCCCTTAGCGGGGTCCAGGGGCAGCGCCCCTGGTCTTGCTTCCTTCCTCTCAGCGGGTTGCACCCCGCCAGACCGCATGCCAGCGTGCGCCGAATCAACCAGGGAACGTTCTTGTTCATCGGCATTGACCTCGGCACCTCGGCCGTGAAGGCGATCCTCGTGGACGGGGAACAGGGCGTGATTGCGAGCCGTTCCGTGGCGCTCGCCGTCTCGCGGCCGCATGCCGGGCATAGCGAGCAGGATCCGGCATCCTGGCTCCGCGCCACCTGCGAGGCGCTCGATGCGCTGCGCGCGGCCGCGCCGGCGGCGATGGCGGCGGCGAGCGGCATCGGGCTGTCCGGGCAGATGCATGGTGCGGTGCTGCTCGACGCGGCGGGCGCGGTGCTGCGTCCGGCGATCCTGTGGAACGATGTGCGCGCGAGCGCGGAGTGCCGCGAGCTGGAGAAGAGTTTCCCGGCGCTGCGCCGCGTCACCGGCAACCAGGCGATGCCGGGATTTACCGCGCCCAAGCTGCTCTGGGTGCGCGCGCATGAGCCGGCGGTGTTTGCCCGCGTCGCGCACGTTCTGCTGCCGAAGGCGTGGCTGCGTTTCGCGCTGACCGGCGAGATGATCGAGGAGATGTCGGATGCGTCCGGCACGCTCTGGCTCGATGTCGGCCGACGGGACTGGTCGGATGCCGCGCTCGCCGCGACAGGGCTCGACCGCACGCACATGCCATCCCTGGTGGAAGGCGACGCGCCGGCCGGACGGTTGCGCGCGGAGTATGCAGCGCGGTGGGGCATGAACTCGGCGCCGCTCTTCGCGGGCGGTGCGGGGGACAATGCGGCCGGCGCGGTCGGGCTCGGCGCGATCGCGCCCGGCGGTGCCTTTGTCTCGCTCGGCACGTCGGGCGTCGTATGGGCGACGACGGACCGGTTTCTGCCAAACCCCGCCGCCGCGGTGCATGCGTTCTGCCATGCGTTGCCTGGGCGCTGGCACCAGATGGGCGTCACGCTTTCCGCGGCCGCCTCGCTGGCCTGGTGGGCGGGAGTGACCGGCCTCGCCGAGGCGACGCTGCTGGCGGCGCTCCCCGAAATTCTTGCGCCGAGCGACGCGATGTTCCTCCCCTATCTGTCGGGCGAGCGCACGCCGCATAATGACGGTGCGATCCGTGGTGCCTTCGCCGGCCTGTCGCACGACACCACGCGGGAAAGCCTGACGCAGGCGGTGCTGGAAGGCGTCGCCTTCTCGTTCCGCGACGGGCTCGATGCGCTTGCCACCACGGGCACGCGGATTGCCGAGGCGGATGTGATCGGCGGCGGCTCGCGCAGCCGGCGCTGGGTGGAGATCCTCGCCGCCGTGCTCGGGATCACGCTGCACCGGCTGGCGGATGGCGAGCATGGCGGCGCGTTCGGCGCGGCGCGGCTGGCGCGGCTGGCGGTGAGCGGCGAGGATCCGGCGCGCGTGTGCACGCCGCCGAAACGTGTTGAAACCATCGCGCCGGATGCCGCGCTGGCGGATTCCTATGCCGCGCGGCTCGCGCAGTACCGCGCGCTCTATCCCGCGCTGAAGGAAGCGACGACATGAGCAGCAATTTCTTCGGCAATCGCGCGCCGCTTCGTTACCTCGGACCGGATTCCGGCGATGCGCTCGGCTTTCGCTGGTATGACAAGGATCGGGTCGTGCTCGGCAAGCGCATGGCGGATCATCTGCGATTCGCCGTCGCCTATTGGCATTCCTTCACCTGGCCCGGCGGCGACCCGTTCGGCGGCGAGACGTTCCTGCGGCCGTGGATGCAAAGTTCAGGGGTGCAAAGTTCGGGAATGGGCGCCGGCGACGCGATGGCGCTCGCGCAGCGGAAGGCCGATGTCGCGTTCGAGATGTTCGACTTGCTCGATGTCCCGTTCTTCTGCTTCCACGATCGCGACGTGGCGCCGGAAGGGGCGAGCATCCGCGAGTCGAACGCCAATCTGCAGGCGATCGCCGATGTGTTCGCGCGCAAGATGCAGGATGCGCCGGTGCGGCTGCTCTGGGGCACCGCCAATCTGTTCTCCGGCCGCCGCTACATGGCGGGGGCGGCGACCAACCCCGATCCGGACGTGTTCGCCTATGCGGCCGCGCAGGTGCGCGCCGTGATGGAAGTGACGCACCGGCTCTCGGGCGAGAATTACGTGCTGTGGGGCGGCCGCGAAGGGTACGAGACGCTGCTCAATACCGATCTCGGCCGCGAGCTCGACCAGTACGGGCGCTTCCTCTCGCTCGTCGTGGAGCACAAGCACAGGATCGGCTTCAAGGGCACCATCCTGATCGAGCCGAAGCCGCAGGAGCCGACCAAGCATCAATATGATTTCGACGTCGCCTCGGTCTACGGGTTCCTGCGCCGCTACGGGCTGGAGCGGGAGGTGCGGGTGAATATCGAGGCCAATCACGCGACCCTCGCCGGGCATTCCTACGAACATGAGATCGCGCTCGCCATGGCGCTCGGCGTGTTCGGCTCGCTCGACGTCAATCGCGGCGACGCGCAATCGGGGTGGGATACCGATCAGTTCCCGAACAACGTGCCGGAGATGGCGCTCGCGTTCTACCATCTGCTGAAGGGGGGCGGGTTCACCACCGGAGGATGCAATTTCGACGCGAAGGTGCGGCGGCAATCGCTCGACCCGGAGGATCTGCTGCACGCGCATGCCGGGGGCATGGATGTCTGCGCCCGCGCTTTGCTGATGGCGGCGCGGATCATCGAGGAAGGCGGGCTGGATCGCGCGCTGGCCGAGCGTTATGCCGGATGGGAGCAGAGCGAGGCAAAGGCGATGCTCGCCGGCGAGCGCACGCTCACCGAGATCGCCGACCGGGTCGAGCGCGACGGGATCGAACCGCAGCCGCGCTCCGGGCGTCAGGAGCGGCTCGAGAATCTCGTCAACCGGTTTCTCTGATCCGCGATGCCGGCCACCATCCGCACCCCGATCCTGCGGCTGGGCGATGATTATCGCGACCTCTTCGGGAGGGCTTGCATGGTGGCAGAGAGTGGAACGCCGAAGAACGATCGCGCGCGCCCCTCGCCTCGGTTGCGGCGGATGCAATGGGTCGCGGTGGCGCTCTGCACGGCGGCGATCGCGATCAACTATATCGACCGCCCGCCGCTCGCGATCGGCAATCTGAAGATCCGCGCCGAATTCGACATCTCCGCCACCACGATCGGGGCGCTGCAATCCGCCTGGTCGCTCGCCTTTGCCTTCGCGCAGCTCCCCGTCGGGCTGATGGTGGACCGCATCGGCGCGCGCAAGCTGCTCGGCTGGTCGCTTCTGCTGTGGTCCGGCGCGCAGGCGGCGGGCGGTTTTCTGCTCGGCTTATCCAACTTCCTGTGGTCGCGCATCGCGCTCGGAGTGTTCGAGAGCCCGGCCTTCGCCGCCTCGGTGCGCACGGTCAGCAACTGGTTCCATCCGCGCGACCGCGGCCGTCCCACCGGCGTCTACACGCTCGGCGGCGATCTCGGCCGGATCATCGGCGCGCCTCTGCTCACCATGCTCATGCTCGCCTTCGGCTGGCGGATGATGTTCATCGTGATGGGCGCGATCGGCCTGCTCGGCACGCTCGGCTGGTTCGTTCTTTATCGCGACCCCGATTTCCGCAAGCTCAACGCGGCCGAAACCGCCTATCTCACGGCCGGCGCTCCGGCGAAGCGCGAACCGGTCAGCGTCGCGAACTGGGCGCAGCTGTTCCGCTTCCGCTCGATGTGGGGATGATCCTGGGCGCGGTGTGCTCGGGTTATGCGATCTGGATGTACGGCACCTGGCTGCCGGCCTATCTCGAGATGCAGCACCATGTGAGTTTCGGCAAGACCGGGCTGCTGGCGATGATTCCGCTGGTCTGCTCGGTGACCGGCTCGATCGTCGGCGGCTGGGCGACCGATCATCTCGCGCATCGCGGCATGGCGATCGTCGCCAGCCGGAAGCTGCCGGCGGCGGCGGGGTATGTCGCCTCGGCCGCGTTCTGCGCCGCGGCGGCGGAGATCAGCGGGCTGACGCCGGCGCTCGCCTCATCTCCGCCTCGATGTTCTTCCTCTCCTTCGCGCAATCCGGCAAATGGACGCTGGTGACCGCGGTCGCGCCGCAGCAATATGCGGCCTCGGTGTCTTCCATCCAGAATTTCGGGTCCTATCTCGGTGGCACGGCGTCGCCGATCATCACCGGGCTGGTGGTGGATCGCACCGGCTCGTTCACGCTCGGGCTGGTGATCGGCGCGGTGGTGATGATCGCGGCGGCGTTCTTCTACGCCGTCATCGTGTCCGACCCGATCCCGCCCGAGGCGCTGGAAACGGGGCGCCGCATGCCGCGTCTCGCGGATGCGGACTGAGACATGGCAGGAGGCATGGCATGACCGTTGAGCAACGCCCGCAATCCCGTTCGGACACCCCGGCCGCCAGCCGCGTCGGCATCGCCGATTGCGACATCCATCAGAGCCCGAAATCCTTCTCGCTGATCCATCCCTACATGGAGAAGCGCTGGCGCGAGCATATCGAGATCTACGGCTCGCGCGGGCGGCAAGACAATGCGAGCGGGCCGCAATTCCCGAAGGGCCAGCCGGATGCGTCGCGGCGCGATGCCTGGCCGCCGGGCGGCGGCCGCCCGGGCAGCGACCTCGCCTTCATGCAATCGCATCATCTCGACGCGAATGGGATCGAGCTCGGCATCCTCAACATGATCCGCCCGCACCCCGGCGGGTTTCAGAATCTCGGCCTGAGCCATGCGGTGTCGAGGGCGATCAACGATTGGCAGGTCGCCGAATGGACCGGGCCCGAGAAGCGGCTGAAGGCCTCGATCGTCGTGCCCTACGAGGACGCCGCCGCCTCGGCCGCGGAGATCGAGCGCTGGGCCGGCCATCCGGACATGGTGCAGGTTCTGCTGCTCTCCCGCACCGTCGAGCCGCTGGGCCGCAGCCGCTACTGGCCGATCTACGCCGCCGCCGAGCGGGCGAACCTGCCGATCGGCATCCATGCCTTCGGCAATGGCGGGCAGCCCACCACGGGCACGGGCTGGCCGAGCTTCTACATCGAGGACATGGTCGGCCACGCGCAATCCTGCGAGGCGCTGGTCAGCAGCATGGTGCTGGAAGGCGTGTTCCAGCGTTTCCCGCGCCTGCGCGTCGTGCTCATCGAGGCGGGTTTCGCCTGGCTGCCCGCGCTCGCCTGGCGGCTCGACCGCCATGCCGAGCGCATGCGGAGCGAGCTGCCGCATCTTGATCGCCGGCCAAGCGAAATCATTCGCGACCATTTCTGGCTCACCACGCAGCCGATGGAGGAGCCGGCGAACCCGGCCCATCTGCTCGACACGATCGACTGGATCGGCTGGGACAGGCTTGTCTTCGCGACCGACTACCCGCACTGGGATTACGACGCGCCGGACCGCGTGCTGCCGGGCTCGGTGTCCGAGGAACACCGCGCCGCGTTCTTCCACGGCAATGCGCATTCCCTCTACGGCATACGGCGTGAACGAGATCAAGGACGATTACGTCGGCTGGGCGTGGTACGGCGGACGCGCCAGCCGGGTTGAGCGTCGGGCGGAGAAGTGGAGGCCGGGGGCTCTGCCCCCATGCATCACTTGGGACCCCGCTAAGGGCGGAGCCCTTAGAACCCGACTATGGCTGTTTGCGAAAAGGGTGGGCAACGAGGTGTTTGATACACCGTGTCGCCCACCCTTTTCGCAAACAGCCGTAATGGATTCCAAAGGCTCGGCCTTTGGCGGGGGTCCAGGGGGCAGAGCCCCCTGGCTGGGTCCTATGAATCCCGACCTGCCTTCCTAGATAGTCTGCGGAGCCCATCCGGGGTTCAGCGGCTTTGCGCATGTTGTGGAACCTCCGCCGCGCCGCTCCGTTCCTTCCATCCAGGGAGAGTGGATACAGCATGGGACATCTCGGGATCGACGCGCGGCTCCGCCGCTTCGCGGCGGTGCGCAGCCATATGGACCATTTGTCCGCTCACCTCTCGCCGGAAGATCAATGCGTGCAATCAATGCCGGATGCGAGTCCGGCCAAATGGCACCGTGCGCACACCACCTGGTTCTTCGAGGAGTTCCTGCTGGTTCCGCATCTGGGCGGATACGTCCCGTTTCGGCCGGAATTCCGCTTTCTTTTCAATTCGTACTACGAGGCAGTCGGGGCGCGACATCCGCGCCCGATCCGTGGGCTGCTGACACGGCCGGCGGCCGGCGACGTCGACGCGTATCGCGCGCATGTGGATGATGCGATGGCCCGGCTGATCGCCGATCCGCGGAGCGACATCGCCGATCTCGTCGAGCTCGGCCTGCAGCATGAGCAGCAGCATCAGGAATTGCTGATGACCGACATGCTGCACGCCTTCTCCTTCCATCCGCATGCGCCCGCGATCCTGCCCGGCTGGACCGAGCCGCGTGGCATATCCGGCCCGACGCGCTTCGTCGATCGCGCGGGTGGGCTCGTCGATATCGGCCATGACGGCGATGGCTTCGCCTTCGACAACGAAGCTCCGCGGCATCGTGTGTTTCTCCAGCCCTATCGCCTCGCGAACCGGCTGGTGCGCAATGCCGAATGGCTCGATTTCATCACCGATGGCGGCTACCGCACGCCGACCTTGTGGATGTCGGATGGCTGGGCCGCGGTGCAGGCAGGGAGCTGGGAATCGCCGCTCTACTGGCGCCCATCGGATGCCGGGTGGGATATATTGGGCCCGGGCGGCCGCGCGGCGCTCGACCCCGATGCGCCGGTGCGCAACGTCTCATGGTACGAGGCCGACGCGTTTGCGCGTTGGGCTGGTGCCCGGCTGCCGACGGAAGCGGAGTTCGAGGCCGCCTCTGGGGCCGCCTCTGGGGCCGCCTCTGGGGCCGCCTCTGGGGCCGCCTCTGGGGCCGCCGCCGGCACGGAGGTGCTGGCGGAGATTCGCGGCATTGTCTGGCAATGGACCGCGAGCGCCTATCTTCCCTATCCGGGCTTCCGGCCCGTCGAGGGCGCGATCGGCGAATACAACGGCAAGTTCATGATCAATCAAATGATTCTGCGTGGCGGGTCGCTCGCGACGCCGGAGGGACATGCGCGCCCGACCTATCGCAACTTCTTTCATCCCGACCGGCGCTGGCAGTTCACCGGCCTTCGCCTCGCACAGGATTTCTAGGAGGCTATCATGCCCGGCGACGCGACGCTGCTGGCGCGGGATTTTCCGCATGACGATTTTGATGCCGAAATCGCCGAAGAGGCGCTGACCGGCCTGCTTGCGTCACGCAAGACCCTGCCGCCGAAACTCTTTTATGACGAAGAAGGCTGCCGGCTGTTCGGCGAGATCACCCGCCTGCCGGAATATTACGTGACGCGCACCGAGCGGTCGCTGCTCGCCGATGTCGCGCCGGCGGTCGCCGCCCTGGTGCCGCCGCGTACGGCGCTTGTCGAATACGGCGCCAGCGACGAGGCGAAGGCGGAATACCTGCTCGAGACGATGGTGGCACCTGCCGCGTACGTACCGATCGACGTCGCCGCCCCGGCTTTGGCGGAGATGGCGGCGCGGCTCGCGAAGCGCCGCCCCTTCCTTCCCGTGCAGCCCGTCGCTGCGGATTTCCTCCGACCGCTCGTGCTGCCCGCCGCGCTCTCCGGAGTGAAGCGCCTCGGCTTCTTCCCGGGCTCCACCTTCGGGAATCTCGAACCCTCGCTCGGGCGGGAGTTTCTCGCCGCGGTGCGGGCGACATTGGGCAAGGAGGCGGTCGGGTTCCTCGTCGGCATCGACCTGCGCAAGGACCCGGCGCTGCTGCTGCCCGCCTATGATGACGCGGCCGGCGTGACCGCCGCGTTCAACCTCAACCTGCTCATCCGCCTCAACCGGGAGGCGCGCGGCGATTTCGTGCCGGCGCAATTCGCGCATCGCGTGATCTGGAACGATACGGAAAGCCGGATCGAGATGCATCTCGAAAGCCTCTGCGACCAGGAAGCGCGGATCGACGGCCAGGCCATTCGCTTCGCGCGCGGCGAAACCATTCACACCGAGAACAGCTACAAGCACACCGAGCCGGGTTTTGCCGCCCTCGCGCAGGAGGCCGGTTGGCGGGTGCGACATCGCTGGACCGACAAGCAGGGCCTGTTCGCGCTCATGCTGCTCGATGCGGACTATGTGCAATGAAGACGCAGACCGTGCAGGCGCGGGCAATCGCCATGCGGCGCCGTAGGGAACCCTCGCCCTGGCTGCCGTGGCTGGTGCTCGCCACCCTGCTCGCGGCGATCGGGTCGGCGAGCGCGCAACCGTCGAGTTCACCCTCGGCGAACCAGCCGGCGCCCGCACCACTCCCGCCGGGCGCCAAGCCGGACGTGCCGGGCGGCAGGAGCACCAATGGCGTGGTGCATCCGCCGCCGACTGCCGGCGATAGCGGCATGCATCTTCCCGCGCCGGCAGTGACGACGCCCGGACATAGCGGCGTGATCACGCCGCCGGGTCCGCAATCCGGCGTGGTGCCGAAATAGCGCCTGGCCTCTCGGCTTGACGGAGACGCCTCGCAGATCGAGCATCCCGCCGCACAGCGAAAAGCGGGAGCGATGACGATCAGGGGAGCGGCCGGCATCGTCGGCGCCTTCGAGCACCCGACCCGGCAGGCGCCCGACACATCCGTGGCGCAGTTGCATGCGGAAGTGGCGGCCGGCGCGCTCGCCGATGCGGGCCTGTCGGTGGCGGATGTCGACGGGTATTTCTGCGCCGGGGATGCCCCGGGCATGGGGCCGCTCGCGATGGCCGACTACATGAATCTCCGGCTGCGCCACCTCGACAGCACCGATCTCGGCGGATGCTCCTACATCGCGCATGTCGCGCATGCGGCGGCGGCGATCGCGATGGGACAATGCAGCGTGGCGCTCATCACCCTCGCCGGCCGGCCGCGCAGCGAAGGGCATAGCGGCGCTGCGGCGCGCCCGGTCATGGCCAGCGCGCCGGATGCACCCTGGGAGGCGCCGTTCCGCCCGGTGACGGTCAACATGTATGCGATGTGCGCGATGCGGCATATGCATGAATACGGGACCACCGCGGAACAGCTCGCCTGGATCAAGGTCGCGGCGAGTCACCACGCGCAGCACAATCCGCATGCGATGCTGCGGGATGTCGTCACCGTCGCCGACGTGCTCGATTCACCGGTGATCGCGGACCCGCTGCACCGGCTGGATTGCTGCGTCGTCACCGATGGCGGTGGGGCGCTCGTGGTCGCGCGGCCGGAGATCGCGCGCAGCCTGGCGCGCCCGCGCATCATGCTGCGCGGCGCCGGCGAGACGATGAAGGGGCAGATGGGCGGCGATGTCGATCTCACATGGTCGGGCGCGCGCTTCTCCGGACCGGCGGCGTTCGCCGAGGCCGGCGTGACGCCGGCGGACATCCGCTACGCCTCGATCTATGACAGCTTCACCATAACCGTGCTGATCCAGCTCGAGGATCTCGGATTCTGCGAAAAGGGCCGCGGCGGCGAATTTGTCGCGGACGGCAATCTCATTTCGGGCGTCGGCCGGCTGCCCTTCAACACCGATGGCGGCGGCCTCTGCAACAACCACCCGGCCAATCGCGGCGGGATCACCAAGGTGATCGAGGCGGTGCGGCAATTGCGCGGCGAGGCGCATCCCGCCGTGCAGGTGCCCGGTTGCACGCTCGCCCTCGCCCATGGCACTGGCGGGCTGCTCGGCAGCCGGCACGGATCGGCGACGCTCATCCTGGAACGGGAGTGACGGAGATGGACGAGCTCACTCTGCCGGATCCGCCCGAGAGCCCGGAAAGCGCTGTTTTCCTGGCCGCGGCGGCGGAGGGAAGATTCCTGATCCGCCGCTGTCTCGCCTGCAAGCGCGCGCATTGGTATCCGCGCGCGCTCTGCCCATTCTGCTTCGGAGAAACCGCCTGGGAGGAAGCCTCCGGGAGCGGCACGATCTACAGCCACAGCGTGATGCGCCGAGTGCGCCCGGCCTATGCGGTCGCCTATGTCACGCTCGCGGAAGGCCCGACCATGCTCACCAACATCGTCGATGCGGATCTCGATGCGCTGCGGATCGGCCAGGCGGTGACGCTGGTCTTCAAATCGAGCGCAAACGGCACGCCAATCCCCTGTTTCACCCTCGCCTGACGCCGCCCATCGCGCCGTCGAGCCAGACCAGCGCGTATGCCACGGCCAGAAACCCGGCCGCGATCGCCGCGGCATTGACGGCCGTTTGCTCCCAGCCGATCCGCCCCAGATCAAGGAACGGATAGGCGTAGGAGCCTTCTTCCCCGCCGCGGATCAGCGCGTAGACGAAGTATAGTGCGGGCAGCAGGAACCAGAGCAGCGGATCGGAGCGGCGGAGCCGGCCTTTGCGCACGAAGGCCAGCCAGAACAGCGGCACCAGCACCGGCGTGACCTGATGAAGCAGGAGATTGGCCAGCAACTCACTGTCGCTCAACCGGACCAGCCCGCGCAACAACAGAGCATACACGATGCCCACGAGCGCGATCGTCAGCGTGATGCCGCCCATGACGGATGCCGATGCGGTGCCGCGCCCGATGGCGAGACGGATGAACAGCAGCGCCACCAGCAGGTTGCCGATGATCGTGAAGTAGCGAGCTTGCACCCAGAGCGTGACGGCCACCGAGCCGAGCTGGGCGAAACTCGCCTCGAACTGCACCACGAGGCCGGCGCACGCCGCCAGCGCGACAATCGCGGCCGCGACTCTCCCAAGGGCGCCGAGCCCCGATGCAGCGTGTCCACGCAGATGGCGCCCTGCCATGCGCGGCACTGTGCCGCCCGGATCCCGCCTTGCCAAGTGAAACGACCACGCGGATGCTGCATCCTGACAGAAACACCGGGGGAATCTTCATGCCGTCACCGCTTGCCGCCTTCGACCTCACCGGCCGCATTGCGCTCGTCACCGGCGGCCGCCGCGAGATCGGCCGGGCGATCGCGGTGGCGCTCGGCGGCCTCGGCGCCACCGTCGCTGTGCATCATCGCGGCACCGCGGACGAGGCGCCGGATGCGGAGGCGACCGTCGCCGCCATCACCGGCGAGGGCGGCAAGGCGGCGGCCTTCGGGCAGGATTTCGCGACGCCGGGCGCCGGGCGCGCGCTCGCCGCGACGGCGCTCGGCGCGCTGGGTCATGTGGACATCCTGGTGCTCAACGCGTCGATCGAGCTGGTCGAGGGTTTCGAGGAGATCTCCGACGAGCATTTCGACCGGCAGGTGAATGTGAATCTGCGCGCCACCTTCGAGCTGTTGCAGGAGCTGACGCCGCGCATGGCGGCGCGCGGCTGGGGCCGGGTGGTGACGATCGGCAGCGTGCAGCAGCAGCGCCCGAGCCCGCGCATGTTCGTCTACGCGGGCAGCAAATCGATGCAATACAACTGGGCGCGCAATCTCTCGCGCGTCTACGGCACGAAGGGCGTCACGGTGAACAATATCGCGCCGGGCGCGATCGCGACGGCGCGCAACCGCGAGCAGATGCAGACCGGGCGGGCGCAGATCGAGGCGCGCATTCCGGTCGGCCGGGTCGGCACCCCGGACGACATCGTCGGCGCGGCGATGCTGCTCTGCACCGATGCCGGGCGCTACGTGAACGGCATCGACCTCCCGGTCGATGGCGGGCTGGCGATCAACTGAGCCATGGCGGACGCATTCACATCCCTCGGACGGAAATTGCGGCTCGGCATGGTCGGCGGCGGGCCGGCCTCGTTCATCGGCCGCGTTCACCGCGCTGCGGCTGCGCTCGACGGGCGGTACGGTCTCGTGGCCGGCGTGTTCTCCTCCGATGCGGCGCGCTCGCGGGAGAACGGGGCGGCGCTCGGTATCGATCCCGCGCGCTGCTACGGCGATTTTGCGACGATGCTCGCCGCCGAGCGCGGGCGGCCGAACGGGATCGAGGTGGTCTCCGTGCTGGCGCCGAACGATCTGCATCACCCGGTCTGCGTCGCGGCGCTCGATGCCGGATTCGACGTGATCTGCGACAAGCCGATGACGAACACGATGGCGGATGCGCAGGATCTGGCGCGGCGCGTCGCTTCGTCCGGTCGGGTGTTCTGCGTCACGCATAATTACTCGGGCTATCCAATGATCCGCCAGGCACGCGCGATGGTCGCCGCGAGTGCGATCGGCGCGCTGCGCGCCGTGCAGGTCGAGTATCTGCAGGCCGGCATGGCGCTGCCGGTGGAACGCGGCACGCTGACCGACAAGCTGCGCTGGAAGCTCGACGCCGGACGCGGCGGCCCTTCGCTGGTGCTCGGCGATATCGGCACGCACGCGCACCAGCTCGCGAGCTTCGTCACCGGCAGGCGGCTCGCCAGGCTGGCCGCCGATCTCGGCGCGGTGGTGCCGGATCGCGGGGTCGATGACTACGCCGCCTTGCTGCTGCGCTTCGAGGGCGGCGTGCCCGGCACGCTGTTCGCCTCGCAGGCTTTCGCCGGCACGGAGAACACGCTGCACCTCCGCGTGTTCGGCGAGACCGGGATGCTGGAATGGGATCAGGCGGACGCCAACCATCTCCGCCACGCGCCGCTCAACAGCGCGGTGCGCGTGCTCGCCCGCGGGGATGCCGACCTGCTGCCCGAAGCCGCGCGCCTCGTGCGCATTCCGCGCGGCCATCCCGAAGGATTTCTCGAAGCCTTCGCCAACCTCTATAGCGACGCCGCGGAGGCCGTCGCCGCGCGCCGCACCGGCATTGCCGCCGACACGCTGGCGCTGTTCCCGACCGTGCAGGACGGCGCGGACGGCGTCGCCTTCATCGACGCTGCCATCCGCTCCCGGGCTCGGGATGGGGGGTGGGTTGAGGTTTAAGGCCAGAGGGCTGCCCCTGGACCCCGCTAAGCGCAGTCGCCCTTAGAACCCGACATGGCGCTTCGCGCGAAGCGCATCAAATATCGGCGCCCAGCCGGTCGCGGTGTGTCTCACACGGCGCCGGAACGGGTTCCAAGGGCGACTGCCTCTGGCCTTACCACCGCCCCCAGAACGCACTAGCATCCGGCGAACCGCATCGCGGGAGGATAAGCATGCGTCGAAAGTCCTTGCTGATACTCGGGTTTCTGCTGCTCACCATCGGCGCGGCGCGGGCCGAGGCGGTGCGGATCGCGCGGCAATATGGCATCTCTTATCTGCCGCTGATGGTCATGCAGGATCAGCATCTGCTGGAGAAGGAGGGGCAGGCGCGCGGTCTTGATCTGGCGCCGCAATATCTCGTCTTCACCAGCGGGGAGACGATCAACGAGGCGCTGATTTCCGGCAATCTGGATCTCGCAAGCGGCGGCGTCGGGCCGATGTTGACGATCTGGGCGCGCACGCGGACAAATATGCGGGTGAAGGGTGTGGCGGCGCTCAATGCGATGCCGCTCTGGCTCAACACCAACAATCCGGCGATCCACACCATCCGCGACTTCACCGAGCATGATCGCATTGCGCTGCCGGGGGTGAAGACATCGATCCAGGCGGTGGTGCTGCAGATGGCGGCCGAGCAGGCATTCGGTAAGGGTCAGGCGTTCAAGCTCGATCCGCTCACCGTCTCGATGGGACATCCGGATGCGTATGCGGCGGTGATGGGCGGCAAGACGGAGGTGGACGCGCATTTCGCCTCCGCGCCGTACATGTATGACGAGCTCGCGGACAAGCGCTTTCATCGGGTGCTCAACAGCTATGATGTGCTCGGCGGCCCGCATAGTTTCAACGTGGTCTGGGCGACGACGCGCTACCATGACGCGAACCCGAAACGCATCGCCGCTTTCGTGGCGGCGCTCGGCGATGCGCTGGCGCTGATCAACCAGCATCCGGACCAGGCCGCGGCGATCTGGCTCAGGCTGGAGAAATCGCAATACACGGCCGAGCGCGCGGCCGCGATGATCCGGCTGCCGGAGAATGGCTGGACGATGACGCCGCAGAAGATCATGGCATTCGCGAGCTTCATGCACGAGATCGGCGCGATCCCAGCCGCGCCGACGGATTGGAAGGAGACCTTCTTTCCGGAAATGCGGTCGCAGAACGGAAGCTGAGCGCGTGACGCCAGCGGACATCGTGCTCGAAGCGGATGACGTGACGTTGCAATACAGGACGGCGACGCATTTCGTCACGGCGACATACAAGGTGAGTTTCACCGTGCATGAAGGCGACCGCATGGTCATTCTCGGCCCATCCGGCTGCGGGAAATCGACGCTGCTGAAAGCGGTCGGCGGCTTCCTGCGGCCGAGCGCCGGCGCGATCAGAATGCATGGCCGCCCGATCGCCGCGCCGGGACCGGACCGCATGATGGTGTTCCAGGATTTCGAACAATTGCTGCCCTGGAAGACCGTATTCGGCAACGTGATCTTCCCGATGCGCGCCGCCGGGCGGTTTCGCGGAGCGGAAGCGGCGGCGCGGGCGGAAGACGCCATCGCGCGCGTACGGCTGACGCCGTTCAGCGACGCCTATCCGCACACGCTCTCGGGCGGCATGAAGATGCGCGTCGCGATCGCCCGCGCGATGGCGCTCGCGCCCGACATGCTGCTGATGGATGAGCCGTTCGCAGCACTCGATGCGCTGACGCGGCGCGCGATGCAGCAGGATCTGCTGGCGCTCTGGCAGCAGGCGCGCTTCACCGCCTTGTTCGTTACGCATTCGGTGGAGGAGGCGATCGTGATCGGCACGCGGATCCTCATCCTCTCGCCGCATCCCGGCCGGGTGCGCGCGGAGCTGGAGGCCGGGCATCTCGGCGCGCACGATGTCGGCAGTCCGGCATTCGGCGCGCTGTCGCGACGCATCCACGGCCTGCTGTTCGACGAGCATCCGCTCGGCGGTTTTGCCGCATGAGCGCGGGGGGCGTGGCGGCGCGGCCGGAATTCGAGCGGGAGCCGATCTCCGCCGCCGGCATCGGCGATGTCGAGCGGCCGCTCTCGCCGCTCGCGCGGCTGCTCGGGCAGGCCTGGCTGCGGCGCGCGGTGATCCTCGTCGTGCTGGCCGCGTGCTGGGAGATCTATGCGCGCATCCTCGACAACTCGCTGCTGCTGCCTTCCTTCACCGAGACGCTGGCGGCGCTGTGGCAGGACACGCTGAACCTCACCCTGCCGGCGCGCGTCGCGACCTCGCTCGAGCCGCTGCTGATCGGCTATGCGGTCGGGCTGGCGCTGGCCGGGCTGCTGACCGCGGCGGCGGTCGGCACGCGCATCGGCGCCGAGCTGCTGGCGACGCTCACCGCCATGTTCAATCCGCTGCCCGCCGTCGCGCTGCTGCCGCTCGCGCTGATCTGGTTCGGCCTCGGCGTGCCGTCCCTGGTGTTCGTGATCGCGCATTCGGTGCTGTGGCCGGTGGCGCTCAACACGCTCGCCGGATTCCGCGGCGTGCCCGACGTGCTGCGGATGAGCGGGCGGAATTACGGGCTGCGGGGCTTGCGCTACGTCGCGCTGCTGCTGGTCCCGGCCGCCGCGCCGGCGATCCTGACCGGGCTCAAGATCGGCTGGGCGTTCTCCTGGCGCACGCTGATCGCCGCGGAGCTGGTGTTCGGCGTATCGTCGCGCTCGGGCGGGCTCGGCTGGTATATCTACGAGGCGCGGGCGGAGCTCGACACGGCGCGCGTGTTCGCCGGCCTGCTGACGGTGATCGTGATCGGGCTCGTCGTCGAGAGCATCGGGTTCCGCTGGATCGAGCGGCGCACGGTGCAGCGTTGGGGCATGCAGCGATAGGAGGCACGAGATGAGTGGCGCCATCGAGACACGCAAGCTGACGCCGGTGATCGGCGCGGAAATCTTCGGTGTCGATCTGTCGAAACCGCTCGGCAACCAGGTGTTCCAGGAGGTGCACGATGCGCTGATGGACAATCTGGTGATCTTCTTCCGCGACCAGACCGTGGACCACGAAAGCCAAAAGGCGTTCGGCCGGCGCTTCGGCGAGCTCCATGTCCATCCGGCCGCGCCTTCCGTGGAAGGGCATCCGGAGGTGATGATCATCCACGCCGATGCGAACTCGACCTATGTCAACGGCGAGGCCTGGCATTCGGACGTGTCCTGCGAGGCGGAGCCGCCGATGGGCAGCATCCTGCATCTGGAAACGCTGCCGGAGGTCGGCGGCGACACGATGTTCGCCAACATGTATGCGGCCTACGAGGCGCTGTCCGAGCCGATGCGACGCTTTCTCGCCGGGCTGACCGCGGTGCATGACGGAGAAAAACTCTATCGCGGGCGCTACACCCGGAACGATGCCGGCAAGGTCTACCCGAAAGCCGAGCACCCGGTGATCCGCACCCATCCGGTGACCGGGCGGCAGGCGCTGTTCGTCAATTCGTTCTTCACCACGCGCATCAATGGGCTGCGCGCCGATGAGAGCGATGCGCTGCTTGCTTTCCTGTTCCGCCATATCGAGACGCCGGAATTCTCCTGCCGCTTCCGTTGGCAGCCCAACTCGATTGCGTTCTGGGACAACCGCGCGGCCCAGCACCAGGCGCTCTGGGATTACTTCCCGAATCTGCGGCATGGGTATCGGGTGACGGTGAAGGGCGACCGGCCGTTTTATCGCGAAGGGTGAAGGCCGGGGGCTCTGCCCCCCATGCATCACTTGGCACCCCGCCAAGGGTGGTCACCCTTGGACCCGATACGGCGCCTCGCGCGGGTGGTGTGGCGGCCTTAGCGGACCAGGGCCCAGGCGCCGTCACGTACCTGCACCATCACGGCCGCGCGGGAGTCCATGCCATGATGATCGGTGAGGGACATCGTGTAGATCGCCTGCGTGCCGGTGAGCTCATGCGTCGCCTCGAGCGCGTCGCGGAGTGCTGCGCGGAATTCGGCGGTTCCCGGCTGCGCGTGCGTCACGGCGATGGCGGCGGCATGGGCGAGGAGCATCCAGGCATCCTCGCTATAGGCGGCAAAGGCGTTGCGCGTGCCGTCGCCGAATTTCGTCTCGTAGGCTTGCATGAACGCGGTCGCCACCGGCTTGATCGGGTTGTCGGGCGCGAGCTGGTCGAACACCACCGCCGGGCCGGTGGGGGCCAAGCAGCCGGCGACGGCGCTGCCGCCGACCCGGATGTAATCGGCGTTCACCACGCCATGCGTGTTGTAGATCGCGCCCTTATAGCCGCGGCGCGTCAGCGCGATGTTGGGCAGCGCGCCGGGGGTCGCGGAGCCGCCGATCATCACCGCGTCGGGGTGCCGGCTCATCGCGCGCAGCACCTGCGCCTCGACCGAGGTGTCGGTGCGGGCATAGCGCTCCTCGTCGGCGAGGCGGATGCCGGATTTCGCCGCCGCGGCGCGGAGCGCGTCGAGCACCTGGTCGCCGAACCCGTCCGAGAAGCCGATATAGGCGACGCTCTTCACGCCATGCGCGGCCATGTGGTCCACCGCGGCGTCGATCATCAGCGGGATCGGCTGCAGGACGTCGAACGCGAAGCGGTCCTTCGCCGGGTCGAAATCCATCGGCGCCATGCCGACCATCGGCACCTCCGCCGCCTCGGCGACCGGGAGAACGGCGGCGGCGGAGGGCGTGAAGGAGGGGCCCATCAGCGCGTCCACATGGTCGCCATCGATCAGCCGGCGGCCCGCGGTGACGGCGCTGCTCGGGTCGCCGCCATCGTCGCGCACGATCAGGGTGACCGGCTGGCCGGCGATCTGATGCGGCAGGATCTGCAGGGCATTGGCATAGCCGGCGCCCTGCGATGCGGTGGGACCGGTGATGCTGAGGATGACGCCGATGCGGATCTCCGCGCGCGCCGCCGGCGTGGCGAGCAGCAGCATCAGCGCGGCGAGGCGGAGATGCCGGATCATGCTTCCTCCGCGGCCGGCGGCGCGTCACCGGTGCCCGCTTCGGATGGGGCATCGGATGCGGCGGGCATCTGCCGGCGGCCGAAGGAGGAATGCTGCCAGTGCCGGTCGGTCCGCTTGTAGGAGGCGCGGCAATGGCGGGCGATCACCCGGTTGACGTCGCGCGCCGCCAGCACGGCGACCCGGGGCATCCAGGCGCGCCAGAACAGCGGCGGCGAGATGAGGGCGGCGGCCAGCGCCCGGGTGAGCAGGCCGGGCCCGGTCGACAGCCAAAGCAGGTCGGAATCGCCCCGGTTGAGCGCCGCGACCCCCCATTCCAACGCCCGGATCAGCACCGGGGAATGCGGCGCCGCGCCGATGAAATTATTGCCGATCGTGCCGTAATTCTCCTGCACCAGCGCGAGCGACGCGCCGGCCGGCACGAACTCGTCGATCGGCCGCATGCAGCGATCGTCCATGTCGGCGTAGAAGCCGCCCATCGCGACCAGATAGGCCAAGCGGAACAGATCGGCCTTCTGCGCCGGCTGCACCGCGCGGCGATAGGCGAGCACGACATCCGGCGTGAAATGGCTCGCCAGGAAGATTGTGGCGCGCGGATCGTCGAACAGCACATGGGTGAAGCCGGGATTATGCATGCGCCAGGAGGCGCTGATCTCCAGCAATTCCGGCGGCGGCTCGGTCGCGTCCCAGTATTGCATGATGGCGCGCGGGATCAGCGGCGCCTCGGCGGACGCCGCGTTGCCGGACGCCGTCTTGCCTGTCGCCGCCTGGGCGAACACGCGGTCGAACGCGCCGGACTGGCGCAGCGCGAGCATCAGCGCGATGGCGGCCGGCGTGTAATCCGGGCGGACGGCGAGGATCGGGTGCAGGCGCTCGATCCGCGCGGGCGCCGGCAGCGCGCGGAGCTTGACCAGCTCGGCGAGCGCCGCATCGTCGAGCAGGTATTCGTCGATCAACTGGCCGAGATGGCTCTGCGAGATATTGGTCGAGCGGCTGGCGACGATGTGGGTCCAGACCCGCAGATCGGTGAGGCGCCGCAGGCTGGCGCGCGCGGTCTCGACATCGTTGATCATCAGCGAGGCGCGGGCGAGGTCGTGCACCGCCTCGATATCGTCGGGATGCAGCGTCAGCGCCTCCTGGTAGAGGCCGATGGCTGCGCCGATCTGCCAGGCGTCGTCGGCCAGATTGCCGCGCAGGCGAGTGAGCGCGGCGCGGTCGACGGTGTTGGCGGCCGGCGCCTCGGCGAGCAATTGCTCGATCTCCGCGTCCGTCGCGAAGAGACGCTCGATCTGGAAGCGCTGCTGCCAGAGGGCGAAATGCCAGGGTGCGGCGGCCAGGGCGCGGCGGGTGAGCGCGCGCGCCTCCCGCCATTCGCCGGTCTCGCGCAGCAGGGCGGCGAGCTTCGCCTTCACCTCCGGCCGGTTGCCCTTCCCCTTCTGGAACGCGTTGAGCAGCGCGAAGGCCTCGTCCGGTCGGTCGAGCTCGGCAAGGGCCTGGGCCGCGAGCAGCACCGGCTGCGACTGGCGCGGATCCGCCGCCATCGCGCGCTGCAGCAAGGCGAGCGATGCTTCGAGATCGAGGCGGGCGCGCGCCATCTCGGAGAGCTCGACGAGGGCGCGTGCATGGTTCGGATGGGCCGCGACCAGCGCGGACAGGCGCTGCTCGGCGATCTCGGGCTGGCCGAGCCGGCGCTCCTCGATCGCGAGCTCGATCATCACGTCCGGGCGGTCCCGATCGAGGGCGGCGGCCTGGCGGAAGGTCTCGAGCGCGGCGTCCCGCTCGCCGGCGCGGCGCCGCGTGTTGGCGAGGCTCATCACCGGGCGGACATCGTCGGGGAAGCGGGCGCGCGCATCCTCGGCGATGGCGATGGCCTCGGGATAGTCGCCGGAATCGCGCAACTCGTTCGCCACTTCCAGCAGGGCGGCGATATTGTCGGGCTCGGCGGCGATGGCATCGCGGAAATGCGCCATCGCCGCCTCGCGATCGCCGCGGCGTCGGGCGGTGCCGCCGAGGCCGATCAGCGCCTGCAACTGGCCGGGCACGGCCTCGAGAATGGCGCGATAGGCCTCCTCCGCCTCGTCGAGGCGGCCGAGCTCGCGCAACTCGGCCGCCATCTCGAGCCGGGGGACCACAAGAAGCGGGTTCTGCGTCGCCTCGACCGCGGCCTTGAAGCGGGCGAGCGCCAGGCGGCGGTCGCCGCGGCGGCGCAGGCAGAGCCCGATCCCGACCAGCGCCGGCACGAGACGCGGCGCCTCCTTCAGGATGGTGCGGTAGACCGTCTCGGCCTCGTCGAGGCGCCCGGTCTCGCGCAGCTCCATCGCGAGCTCGAGGGAGGGCAGGTAGTTGCTCGCACGGGCGTTCGAGGAGACCGCCTCGTTGAAACGGGCGAGCGCGGTCTCACGGTCCCCGCGACGCCGGGCGAGGGTTCCGGCGGCGAGCAGCAGGGGCACGTTGCGCGGCGCGGCGGCGAGCGCTTCGGCGTAGATCGCCTCCGCCTCGTCGAGCCGGTCACGCTCGCGGAACTCGGCGGCGAGCTCGATCCGCGGCGGAATCGCCTCGGGATGCGCCTCGGCGGCCGCGCGGAAGCGGGCGATCGCCGCCTCGCGATCGCCGCGCCTGCGGGCGCAGATGCCGAGGCCCATCTGGGCGGCCAGCGCGCCGGGCGCTTTCGCGAGGATAGCGGCGTAGGCGGCCTCCGCCGCCTCCAGCTCCCCCGATTCGCGTAGGCTGACGGCACGCTCGAGCGCGCCGGTGGGCGGGCGGGGCGCGCTGGTCTGGGTCGGAGCGGTATCAGCCATGTCGGCCTCGCGCGGGAGGAAGCGGCCAGAGCTCGCCGGCGCGGCCGAGCCACGCGGGGCGATCGCCTGCGCGCGACTCCTTAGACCAAGTCCGGCACCGATAGAAGCAGCGCGGATGCTGCAGCTGCCCGTCGCCTGTCACGCACGCATCGGCGCGGCAAAGGAAAGCCGCGGCGCTTGCGCGCCGCGGCTTTTCCGTACAAGGAATTCAGGCCTCTGCCGTCCGTTACCCCAGGGGTGGCCGGGCGGCGCGTTCAGGCGGCGATCGCGATCGCGCCGAGCATCGCCTCGGCGCGGGCGCCGATGCGCCCGCGGGTGGCGTACGGCACCTGGCGGGCCGACTTCGCCCGCGGCAGGCTCATCTCGGTCAGCACGGCGCCTTCAGGATGCAGCGCGACATGCTCTTGCCAATTGTCGAAGGCGAGGCGGTCGGCATTGTCGATGAAGGTCTCGGCCGGCACGTTCTCGGCGAGGATCAGCGAATGGTCGGCCAGCTCGACATGATAGTAGACGAAGGTCTCGGGCAGGCCGGTCTCGCGCAGGATGGAGACGTTGTTGACCAGGGCGCCGGCCTGGATCAGCACGCCGTCGATCAGCAGGGCGTGATCCGGCGAGACGACGAGGTCACGGACCGGCATGGCATCGCCGAGCGCGCCGGACTTGATGCGGATCGGGGCCGAGCGGAGCGGGTCGGCGACGCGGGTGACCACCGTCTGGCGGCCGAGCCACGCGATCGGGCGCGTCTCGCCATCCGTGGTCAGCACCATGTCACCGGCCTTCAGGGTCTCGACCGCGACCTCGCCCGCGGGCGTCCGGATCGCGGTGCCGGCATAGAAGCAGAGGGCGGGCGGGTCGCCAGCGCCGATTTCATGCTCGAGCCAGATCACCAGCCTGGTGATCGCGCCTTCCACCTCGGAGGGGGTGATGTCGTGGCCGAAGGCGTGGTCGAGCGCCGAGGCGATCTGATGAAAATTGAAATCAGGCATCCAGCAATGCTCCTGCCGAGGCAAAAAATGAGACCGGTAAAAGCGCGGCCGTTTTAACGATTTGATGATGCTATAGCCCGAATGCGCGGAGCAAACAATTTTTCGATGACGATTGGCGCGCCGAATTTGACGATTTTGGAACGATGTCGCCCTCGCTCGCCGGAACCGGGCCGTGCCGTCCGCCCGGCCGCAGGCCCTCGCCAGCCGGCGGCGGCCCCTGGTAGAAAATGCGCGCGGAGGGGTGATGGTGAGCCAGACCGACGAACTCACGAAGGTGAAGGCGCGCATCCGGGCGCTGACCGACAAGACCGTCTCCAACGGATGCACCGAGGCGGAGGCGATGGCGGCGGCAGAGATGGTCGGGCGGCTGCTCGAGCGCTACGCGCTGTCGATGGACGAGGTGGAGGTGCGCGCCGCCCGCTGCGTGCAGGTGGAGGCGCCGATCGGCGGGCGGCGGCGGCGGCCGATCGATGGCTGCGTCCCGGCGATCGCCCGGTTCTGCGACTGCAAGGTCTGGCTCGCTCGCGGCGAGGCGTCCGGCGGGTCGTCCGGCGGGGCGGCACGCAACCGGGGGAGCGACCCGGCCGATGAGGCGCGCTACGTGTTCTTCGGGTTCGAGATGGACGCCAGCCTCGCGCTTTATCTCTTCGCGGTGATCGGCCGGGCGATCGACACCGAGCTCGACAGGTTCCGCGCCCGCAGCCCCGGGCTGCGCGGCGCCGGGCTGCGCCAGGCCTCGACCAGCTTCCAGAACGGGCTGGTGGGCCGGGTGGCGGAACGGCTGGAGGCGATGCATGCGGCGCGGGAGGCGAGCGTGGGTGTCCGGCGGCAGAGCGGAACGGCGCTGATCCTGGCCCGCCACCGGATGGTCGAGGAGGCGTTCCGCGAGACCAAGGTCCGGCTGCGCGCCGGCGCGGCGCGGGCCGATCAGCGGGTCGACGCCGCCTTCCGCCAGGGCTGGGAGGCCGGCGACCGGGTCGATCTCGGCCGCCCGGTCGGCGGCGGCGGCGAGCGGGACCTGCTGTCCTGAGAGCCTATCTGGAAACGCGCTCTGGCGGCCATCTGACGCGCTTTTCCTGTGCGCCGAGGCTCACGGCCGAGAAGGCCGCTCCGCGCCGAGGCTCGGAAAATCACGCCAGATGACTCACCGGACCGCGTTTGGAAACAGGCTCTGAGCATGCGCGACGCCCCAGGCAGCGGCGTACAAGGCCGCGGCGTATCCTCTCGCGGCGCGCATGTCCGCGGCGACCGGGTCCGCGACGCACAGCGCGCCCGCGTCTATGCCTGGGAGGACCGGGTGGTCGCGCCGCTGGCGCCGGGGATGGTCGGGTTCGACGCGGCGCAGGGCATGGTGGATGCGATCTGGGCCGAATCGGGGCTGCGCTTTCCGCCGAAAGTGGCCCGGCTGCCCGCCCGGGCGACCCGGACGGTGGCGCGCGCCGACCGCCTCACCGTCGAGCTGCCGGCGGAAATCGCCTGCTGGTGCCTGCTGCACGAGCTGGCGCATGCGATGAGCGCAACCCATGACGGAGCCGGAGACGGGCACGGCCCGGTCTTCGTCGGGCTCTATGTCGATCTTCTGGTGCGTTACCTGCGCCTGGATCGGGCCAGGCTGCTGGAGTCGCTGCGGGCGGCCGGCATCCGCGTGGCGCCGGATGCCCGACCCGTCTTCCTGACCGGCCCGTCTTCCTGACAAGCCCGTCTTCCTGACAAACCGGACCTGACGCAGCGGCCCGGACCGGTCGCGGCGTTATTTCGTCATCGCATCCTTGATCGCGGCCTCGGCGCCCGGCTCGGCCGTTTCCGCGCGCCCTTCGCGCTCCTCCGCTTCGCCCTCCGTTTCCCGCTTGCGGTTGCCGGTGAGCTTGCCAAGGATCTCCTTGGCGGCGCCGGCGATCTCCTCCGCCGCGCCGCGGAGCTTCTTAGTCTTCATCGACCGCCTCTCCTCTCCTATCCGGCGCCGAGACGCGCGGCGGCGGCTTGCCCCAGTCCGGCGGCGGCGACGCAGAGGATGACCGACAGGGCCACGTTCGCCATCGCCGCGAACCAGGCGCCGCCCCGCATCAGCGCCAATGTCTGCAGGCTGAACGAGGAGAAGGTGGTGTATCCGCCGCAGATCCCAACCATGATGAAGAGCCGCGTCGCCACGCTGGACGGAGCGGCACCGTCCGGCAGGGTGAGCGTGCCGGCAAACGCGATCAGGAAGCTGCCGGTTATGTTGATCAGGATGGTGCCCCAGGGAAACGCCTCGCCCCAGGCCCGCGCCGCGGCCAGGGTCAGGGCATAGCGCGCGACGCTGCCGAGCGCGCCCCCGAGTGCCACCACGATATAAAGAAACATCCCGTCCTCCCGATCCGCGCGGCAGGGCCTGCGCGGGGTGCACGATCAGGAGTCATCAGCCCGCGCCTGGAGACCAGGCCGGGCGGTTTCGGGGAACCCCATCCCCATCGCGCCGGAAGCGTCCCCCGGTTCCGGCCCGATCGGCAAGAGGGGTCAGGCCGCCAGGGTGAGCCGCTTCATGAAGGCGGAGAGCCGGTGCCGCCGCATCTCGTGCCGCGCCTTGTCGTCCGTCGTCATGTAGTTGAGCTGCACCACGTAGCGCTGGCCGACGAATTGCCGGTGCCCGTGCCAGGTGGTCGGGCCGTTCGGGAAGACCAGCAGCGCGCCGTCCACCGGCGGAACCTCGACCGCGTAATCCTCGATATCGTCCGGCCCGCGCAGCAGCCGGAGGCAGCCCTCCTGCCTGGCCCAGGCCTCGGTGGCGGGGTTCAGATAGAGCAGGATGGTGACCCGCTTCGCCGTCGAGTCGCAATGGATGCGCCCGTCCTTCTCGCGCGAGCAGCCGCGGAGGGTGACCATCGTGGGCGCCCCGTCCAGGTCGAGGCCGAAGCGTTCGGCGATCGCCGCGCGGAAGCGATCGCCCGCCAGCTCCTGCATCAGCAGTTGCGCGTCGGGTCCGAGGCGCAGCGATTCGGTCGGGAAGGAGCCGCCCTTGGCCAGCTTGGGCAGACCGCTCACCACCCGGCGCAGATCGGCCGCCGGGACGAAACGCGGCACCACGACATGCGGGAACGGCTCGTTCGCGATCGGCGTGGCGCGCAGCGCGGCATAGTCGAACTCGATCATCCTGGCCTTCCGGTTGCCTGACATCCCGAAATAGGGATCCGCGACCGCTCTATCACCCTTGTCCGGCGTCGGTGAAGCGGATCAGGTGCGCGGCTTGATTGCATGACGCGCGACCCGCGTGGTCGCGAGAAATTGCGCGCAACCGAGCGCCCGGTTGCAGCACGGGGCGGGCGTGCCGAGCAGATCCGCGGCACGGATGACGCCGCCGGGGCAGCCGCCGGGAGAGGCAACCGCCTCGGTCTTCGCCGGAGCATGAAACGCCGCAGCCTGCGTGCCGGTCGCCGTGCCGAAAAAACCTGCCGTGCTAAAACTTGCGACAACGGCAATGAGCGCAAACTTCATCTCTGACCTCGTCAAAGCTACGCAACCACTTGACATCTCAACGAAGTAGGACCGGAAAAGATCGTCGGACCTCGCGTTTCGTTGAAGCCGCGCCACAGGCAAGCTATTTCGCACCGCATCATGGACGGATCGCAAGCCAATCCTTCGGCGCCGGGCGCCCCGGTTCGGGCCGGCCCGCTGCCGGCCTACCGCACGCTCGTCGCCTCCCACGCGCTCGGGCCGGATGCCGCGCAGGACGCGGCGGCCTCCCGTCTGCAGGCGCTGTGGGAGCGGTTGCGCGCGCCGGACCCGGCGCCGCGGAACGGCGGGCTGCTCGCCCGGTTGCTCGGCCGCCCGGCCGGCCCGTCCCCGCGCGGTCCCGATCGCGGCCTCTACCTCGTGGGCGAGGTCGGGCGCGGCAAATCCATGCTGATGGATCTGTTCTTCGAGCAGGCGGCCCTCCCCCGCAAGCGACGCATCCATTTTCATCGGTTCATGCAGGAGGCGCACGCGCGAATCCATGAATGGAAGCGCGCCAACCCGCAGGGCGAGGACCCGATCCCGCCGCTCGCGGACCGTATCGCCGCCGAGGCGCCGCTGCTCTGCTTCGACGAGTTCCAGGTGAACGACATCGCCGATGCGATGATCCTCGGCCGGCTGTTCCAGGCCTTGTTCGATCGCGGCGTGACCGTGGTCGCCACCTCCAACACCGCGCCCGGCGACCTGTTCATCGGCCAGCCGGGCCGCGACGCCTTCCTGCCGTTCATCGCGCTGCTGGAGCGGCATCTCGAGATCGTCGCACTGGCCAACGGGCTGGACTGGCGGCGCGAAAGGCTGCAGAGCCTCGGCACCTGGCACGTGCCGGCCAATGCGCGGGCCGACGCGGCGCTCGACGATGCGTTCACCACCCTTGCCGAGGGCGCGGCGCCGGCGCCCGAGCGGCTCACGGTGAACGGGCGCGTGCTGACGGTCCCGTTGGCCGCTCGCCGCGTCGCGCGCTTCGACTTCCGCGCGCTGTGCGAGGAGCCGCTCGGGCCCGGCGATTATCTCGCGCTGGCCACGCGGTTCGAGGCGCTGGTGCTGGACGGGATCCCGCGCCTCTCCTTCGGCAATTCCTCCGCGGCGCGGCGCTTCATCACGCTGATTGATGCGCTCTATGACCATCGGGTGAAGCTCGTCGCCTCCGCCGCAACCGCGCCGGATGCGCTCTACGGCACCGGCGACGATGCGAGGATGTTCCTGCGCACCGCGTCGCGCCTCGTCGAGATGCAGAGCGAAGCGTATCTCGCGCTGCCGCATATCGCGTGACCGCGAGGCGCCCGCTCATCTTGCCGGGGTTTCGACATTGGTCTAGAGCGGGTCGCCTTCCGGGTGGCCGGCTTCCTGGCGGGCTCCCCCCACGCGACCGGCCCTTATCCGCACGCCTTCCGGAAGGATATTCATGGCACGCAACAAGATCGCCCTGATCGGGGCCGGCAATATCGGCGGCACGCTCGCGCATCTGATCGGCCTCAAGGAGCTGGGCGACGTCGTGATGTTCGACGTGTTCGGCGGCGTGGCGGCTGGCAAGGCGCTCGACATCATGCAGTCCGGCCCGGTGGACGGGTTCGACGCGGCGATGCGCGGCGGGTCCGATTACGCGGCGATCGCCGGCGCGGACGTGGTGATCGTCACCGCCGGCTTCCCGCGCATGCCCGGCATGTCGCGCGACGATCTGCTCAGCAAGAATGCCGGCGTGATCGGCCAGGTGGCGGACGGCATCAAGCAGCATTGCCCGGATGCCTTCGTCATCGTCATCACCAACCCGCTCGACGTGATGGTGTGGGTGATGCAGCAGCGCTCCGGCCTGCCGGCGAACAAGGTGGTCGGCATGGCGGGCGTGCTCGACAGCGCGCGCTTCCGCCTGTTCCTGGCGCAGGAATTCGGCGTTTCGGTGGAGGATGTGACCGGTTTCGTGCTCGGCGGCCATGGCGACACGATGGTGCCGGTGACGCGCTACTCGACGGTCGCCGGCATCCCGGTGCCGGATCTGATCAAGATGGGCTGGACCACGCAGGCGAAGATCGACGCGATCGTCGAGCGTACCGCGAATGGCGGCGGCGAGATCGTCAAGCTGCTCGAGAAGGGCAGCGCCTTCTACGCGCCCGCCGCCTCCGCGATCGCGATGGCGGAGAGCTACCTGCGCGACAAGAAGCGCGTGCTGCCCTGCGCCGCGCTGATGCAGGGCGAGTACGGCTTGCGGGATCTCTATATCGGCGTGCCGGTGGTGATCGGCGCGAACGGTGTCGAGCGCATCATCGAGGTGGAATTCACCCCGCCCGAAAAGGCCGCCTTCGACAAATCCTGTGAAGCGGTCAAGGGATTGGTCGCGGCGTTCAACAAGCTCGAAGCCTGAGGCCGCCGCGATGAACATCCATGAATACCAGGCCAAGGAATTGCTGAAGGGATACGGCGTCGCCGTGCTGGAGGGCCGCGTCGCCTGGACGCCAGAGGAAGCGGCGGACGCGGCGCGCGCGCTGCCCGGGCCGGTCTATGTGGTGAAATCGCAGATCCATGCGGGCGGCCGCGGCGCCGGGCATTTCGCCGGGGATCCGGCGGCCAAGGGCGGCGTCCGCCTCGCCCGCTCCCCCGACGAGGTGCGCGCCGCGGCGGAGGCGATGCTCGGCCATGTGCTGGTCACCAAGCAGACCGGCGAGGCGGGGCGGCGCGTCAACCGCGTCTATGTTGAGGCCGGCTGCGACATCAAGCGCGAGCTCTACCTCTCGCTGCTGGTCGATCGCGACACCGGCCGGGTGATCGTCATGGCCTCCACCGAGGGCGGTATGGAGATCGAGGAGGTGGCGGCGGACCATCCCGAGAAGATCTCCCGCGTGGTGATCGATCCGGCCTCGGGCATCTCCGGTTTCCATTGCCGCCAGCTCGCCTTCGGCCTCGGGCTCGAGGGCAAGCAGGTCGGCACCTTCACCCGCTTCCTCACCGCGATGTACGGCGCCTTCGTGGCGCTCGATTGCGCGATCGTCGAGGTGAACCCGCTGGTGGTGACCGGCGCCGGCGAGGTGGTCGCGCTCGACGCGAAAGTCTCGTTCGACGACAACGCGCTGTTCCGCCACCCCCAGATCGAGGCCCTGCGCGACGAGGCGGAGGAGGATCCGAAGGAGCTGGAGGCGGCGAAATACAGCCTCAACTACGT
The DNA here is from genome assembly GCA_965276665.1 of Acetobacteraceae bacterium. GTDB lineage: Bacteria > Pseudomonadota > Alphaproteobacteria > Acetobacterales > Acetobacteraceae > CAWGJC01. The sequence goes on along the minus strand of OZ255620.1, from coordinate 3,010,268 downwards.
GACGCTCGACGGCACGATCGGCTGCATGGTGAACGGCGCCGGGCTCGCGATGGCGACGATGGACATCATCAAGCTCTATGGCGGCACGCCGGCCAACTTCCTCGATGTCGGCGGCGGCGCGACCAAGGAGCGGGTGACCGCGGCGTTCAAGATCATCCTCTCGGACCCCAACGTCGAGGGCATCCTCGTCAACATCTTCGGCGGCATCATGCGCTGCGACGTGATCGCCGAGGGCGTGGTCGCGGCGGCGCGCGAGGTGAGCCTGAACGTGCCGCTGGTGGTGCGGCTGGAAGGGACCAACGTGGCGCTCGGCAAGGACATCCTCGCGAAATCCGGCCTGCCGATCATCGCCGCCGACAATCTCGCGGATGCCGCCGAGAAGGTTGTCAAAGCGGTGAAGGAGGCCCGCTGAGATGGCGATCCTCGTCGATGCCGATACGCGCGTCATCACCCAGGGCTTCACCGGCGCGCAGGGCACGTTCCACAGCGAGCAGGCGATCGCCTACGGCACCAAGGTCGTCGGCGGGGTGACGCCGGGCAAGGGCGGCTCCACCCATCTCGACCTGCCGGTGTTCGACACGGTGGCCGAGGCGGTGGCGAAGACCGGCGCGACGGCGACCGGCATCTATGTCCCGCCGCCCTTCGCCGCCGACGCCATCCTGGAGGCGATCGATGCCGGCATCCCGCTAATCGCCTGCATCACCGAGGGCATCCCGGTGCTCGACATGGTGCGGGTGAAGCGGGTGCTGGGCAGCTCGGAGTCCCGGCTGATCGGGCCCAACTGCCCGGGCGTGATCACGCCTGATGCCTGCAAGATCGGCATCATGCCGGGGCATATCCACCGGCGCGGCCGGATCGGCATCGTCTCGCGCTCCGGCACGCTGACCTATGAGGCGGTGGCGCAGACCACCGCCGCCGGACTCGGCCAGAGCAGCTGCGTGGGCATCGGCGGCGACCCGGTGAAGGGCACCGATTTCATCGAGGTGCTGGAGATGTTCCTGGCCGATCCCGAGACCGAGGCGATCATCATGATCGGCGAGATCGGCGGCGCGAGCGAGATCGACGCCGCCGAGTTCCTGGGGTCGAACCGGGTGAAGAAGCCCGTTGTCGGCTTCATCGCCGGCGCCACCGCGCCCAAGGGGCGGCGGATGGGCCATGCCGGCGCGGTGATCTCGGGCGGGCGGGACACCGCGGAGGCCAAGTTCGACGCGATGCGAAGCGCCGGCATCCATGTCTCGCAAAGCCCGGCGGCGCTCGGCGAGACCATGGTCAAGGCGCTGCGGGGCTGACCGCCATGCAGGGAACACACGGCCGGCGCCGTTTCCCTGCCATGATCGCGGTACCAGATCCGGAGAAATCCGTGCGCGCGGTTCGAGGAGAGTAGGCATGGCCGGGGTCGATATTCTTGCAACCGCCTTCAATGGCGGCAACGCGGCGTTCATCGCCGATCTCTACGCCCGCTGGGTGGCCGATCCCGGCGCGGTCGATGCGAGCTTCGCCGATCTGTTCGCGGCGTTGAACGACGAGGCGCGCGCGGTCCTCGAAGACGCGATCGGCGCCTCCTGGGCGCCGCGCCGCCCGCTCTTCGAGCCCGAGCCGGAACCCGCCAAGCCCGCCGCCAGGGCCAACGGCGCGGCCGGCGGCATTTCCGCCGAGCAGGCGCGCGCCGCCGCCGCCGACAGCATCCGCGCGCTGATGCTGATCCGCGCCTACCGGGTGCGCGGCCATCTGGAGGCGCAGCTCGACCCGCTCGGCCTGCAGGTGCCCAAGCCGCATGCCGAGCTCGACCCGGCGAGCTACGGGTTTTCCGAGGCCGATCTCGACCGCCCGGTCTTCATCGACGGCGTGCTCGGCCGCGACACCGCGACGGTGCGGGAGATCATGGGCGTGCTGCGCGGGAGCTATTGCGGCGCGATCGGCGCCGAGTTCATGCACATCCAGGATCCGGACCAGAAGACCTGGATCCAGGCCAGGATGGAAGGCGCGCCCTGGCGCGGCGGGTTCGCCGCCGAGGAGCGCCGCGCGATCCTGGGCCAGCTCACCGAGTCGGAAGGGTTCGAGGCGTTCTGCCAGAAGCGCTATGTCGGCACCAAGCGGTTCGGGCTGGAGGGCGGCGAGGTCACCATCCCGGCGCTGCACGCGATGATCGACACCGCGGTGCGCGCCGGCGTGAACGAGGTGGCGATCGGCATGCCGCATCGCGGCCGGCTCAACACGCTGGTCAACATCGTGCGCAAGCCGTTCACCGCGGTGTTCAGCGAGTTCGGCGGCGTCTCCTTCAAGCCCGACGACGTGCAGGGCTCGGGCGACGTGAAATACCATCTCGGCACCTCGACCGACGCCGAGATCGCCGGCCGCTCGGTGCATATCTCGCTGCAACCGAACCCGTCGCATTTGGAAGCCGTGGATCCGGTGGTGGCCGGCAAGGTGCGCGCGCGGCAGGATGCGGCGGGCGACACCGAGGCGCGGCGCTCGGTAATGGGCGTGCTGATGCATGGCGATGCCGCCTTCGCCGGGCAAGGCCTGGTCTACGAGACGCTGGCGATGAGCCAGCTCATCGGCTACCGCACCGGCGGCACGGTGCATATCGTGGTGAACAACCAGATCGGCTTCACCACCCTGCCCGCGCATGCCTATTCCGGCCTCTACTGCACCGACGTCGCGAAATCGGTCCAGTCGCCGATCCTGCACGTGAACGGGGACGATCCGGAAGCGGTGGTGTTCGCCGCCCGGATGTCGGCCGAGTTCCGCATGGCGTTCGGCTGCGACATCGTGCTCGACATCGTCTGCTATCGCCGGCATGGCCATAACGAGACGGACGAGCCGGCCTTCACCCAGCCGATCATGTACAACCAGATCCGCGCGCAGAAGACCACGCGCGCCCTCTACGCCGAGGCGCTGGCCGCCGACGGGACGGTGCCGGAAGCAGACAGTCGCGCGATGTGGGACGGGTTCGCCGCCCAGCTCGAGGACGCCTACAAGGCGGCGCAATCCTATCGGCCGAACAAGGCGGACTGGCTGGAAGGCCATTGGGCCGGCGTCGGCAAGCCCGACAGCCAGGATGGCGCGACCGCGGCCACCGATGCCGCGCTGCGCGAGGTCGGCGCCGCCCTCTCGCGCGTGCCGGAAGGCTTCGACCTCAACCCGAAGATCGCCCGCCAGCTCGAGGCCAAGCGGCAGATGATCGAGAGCGGCGAGGGCATCGACTGGGCGACCGGCGAGGCGCTCGCCTTCGGCACGCTGCTGCTCGACGGCCATCGCGTCCGCCTCTCGGGCGAGGATTGCCAGCGCGGCACGTTCAGCCATCGCCACGCGGTGCTGATCGACCAGACGAACCAGAACGAATACGTGCCGCTCAACAACATCGCGCCGAAGCAGGGGCCGTTCGAGGTCTACAACTCGCTGCTGTCCGAAGCCGGCGTGCTCGGCTTCGAATACGGCTACTCGCTCGCCGAACCGCACAACCTCGTGCTGTGGGAAGGCCAGTTCGGCGATTTCGCCAACGGCGCGCAGGTGATCATCGACCAGTTCCTCGCCTCGGGCGAGACCAAATGGCTCCGCATGTCGGGCCTCACCCTGCTGCTCCCGCACGGCTATGAGGGGCAGGGGCCGGAGCATTCCTCCGCGCGGCTGGAGCGCTGGCTGCAGCTCTGCGCCGAGAACAACATGGCGGTGTGCAACTTCACCACGCCGTCCAACTACTTCCACGCGCTGCGCCGCCAGCTGAAGCGCCCGTACCGCAAGCCGCTGATCATCATGACGCCGAAGAGTCTGCTGCGGCACAAGCTTGCCGTCTCGCGCCTGGCCGACATGGCGGAGGGCACGTCCTTCCTGCCGGTGATCGCCGAGAACGACGCGATCGCCGCGCCGAAGAAGGTCAGGCGCGTCGTCATCAGCAGCGGCAAGGTGTATTACGACCTGCTCGCCGAGCGGCGGGACAAGAAGGTCGAGGACGTGGCGCTGGTGCGGATGGAGCAGATCCATCCCTTCCCCGCCGGCGAGCTCGGCGAGGTGCTGAAGCCCTACGCCAATGCGGAGATCGTCTGGTGCCAGGAGGAGCCGGCCAATATGGGCGGCTGGACCTTCGTCGACCGGCGGATCGAGGCGGTGCTGACCGGCCTCAAGCAGAAATCCGGCCGGCCGCTCTATGTCGGGCGCGCCGAGGCGGCGAGCCCGGCGACCGGCCTCGCCAAGACCCATGCGGCGGAGCAGGCGGCGCTGGTGCGCGACGCGCTCGGCCTCAACTGACGCTGTTTTCGAGGAAGCCGATGGCCACCGAGATCAAGGTTCCGAGCCTGGGAGAGAGCGTCACCACCGCGACGGTGGCGCGCTGGCTGAAGCAGGCCGGAGAGGCGGTCGCCGCCGACGAGCCGCTGGTCGAGCTCGAGACCGACAAGGTCACGGTGGAGGTCAACGCGCCCGAAGCGGGCACGCTCGCCGATGTGAGCGCGGCCGAGGGCGCGGAGGTGGAGGTCGGCGCGGTGCTCGGCACGGTGGAGGCCGGCGCCGCCGGCAAGCCGGCCGCCAAGCCGGCGGCCCCATCGCAGGCGGCGCCCCCGAAACCGGCGCCGGAAGGTGCCGCGCCCGCGCCCCAGCGCGGCGGCGTCAACCCGCCGCCGCCCACCCCCGGCCCGGTCTCCCGTCCGGCCACGCCGCCGGCGGATGTCGCCGGGCACGCGCCCTTCCCGGCCGCCGCCAAGATGATGACCGAGCGCAGCGTCTCCGGCGAGCAGCTCGGCGCGGGCAGCGGCAAGGACGGGCGCATCACCAAGGGCGACGTGCTCGCCTTCCTGAGCCGCCCGGAAGCCGCCGCATCCGCCTCGGCACCCGCGCCCGCACCCGCCCCCCGCGCGCCGCGCGGCCCGGAGAGCGACGACCCGCGCGAGGAACGGGTGAAGATGACGCGGCTCCGCCGCACCATCGCGGCCCGCCTCAAGGAGGCGCAGAACACCGCCGCCATGCTCACCACCTTCAACGAGGTGGATATGAGCGCGGTGATGGCGCTGCGCGCGGAGTACCGCGAGGCGTTCGAGAAGCGGAACGGCGGCGTGCGCCTCGGCTTCATGTCGTTCTTCGTCCGCGCCGCCATCGTCGCGCTGCAGGAATTCCCCGCGGTGAACGCCGAGATCGACGGCGACGAGATCGTCTACAAGCACTTCGTCCACATGGGCATCGCCGTCGGCGGCGCGAACGGCCTGGTCGTCCCGGTGATCCGCGATGCCGACCGGCTGAGCTTCGCCGAGATCGAGACGGCGATTTCGGGTTTTGGCCGCCGCGCCCGCGACGGCAGCCTCAAGCTCGACGAGCTGGCCGGCGGCACGTTCAGCATCACCAATGGCGGCACTTACGGCTCGCTGATGTCGACGCCGATCCTGAACCCCCCGCAATCGGCGATCCTCGGCATGCACAAGATCCAGGACCGCCCGATGGCGATCGGCGGCAAGGTCGAGATCCGGCCGATGATGTATCTCGCCGTCTCCTACGACCACCGCATCGTCGACGGGAAGGAGGCGGTCTCCTTCCTGGTCCGCATCAAGGAATCCGTCGAGGATCCGCGCCGCCTGCTGCTGGGCGTTTGACCGATGGCTGAGTCTTTCGACGTCATCGTCATCGGCGGCGGTCCCGGCGGCTATGTCTGCGCCATCCGCGCGGCCCAGCTCGGGCTGAAGACCGCCTGCGTCGAGAAGCGGGAGACGCTCGGCGGCACCTGCCTCAACATCGGCTGCATTCCCTCCAAGGCGCTGCTGCAATCCTCGGAGAATTTCGTCGCCGCCGGCCATGGCTTCGCCGATCACGGCATCATCATCAAGGATATCGGCTTCGATCTCGGCCGCATGATGGCGCGCAAGGGCGAGGTGGTGTCGGCCAACGTCAAGGGCGTCGAGTTCCTGTTCCGCAAGAACAAGGTCGCGTGGCTCAAGGGCGCCGGCCGCATCGCCGCGCCCGGCCGCGTCGCCGTCGAGGGCACCGAATACGACGCGAAGCACATCGTCATCGCCACCGGCAGCGAAAGCATCCCGCTGCCCGGCGTGCCGGTCGATGAGAAGCGCATCGTCACCTCCACCGGCGGCCTCGAGCTCGGCGCCGTGCCGAAGCGGATGGTGGTGATCGGCGGGGGCTATATCGGGCTCGAGCTCGGCTCGGTTTGGCGCCGGCTCGGCGCGGAGGTCACCGTCGTCGAATTCCTCGACCGGCTCGTGCCCGGCATGGACGGCGAGATCGGCCGCGCCTTTGAGCGCATCCTCGGCAAGCAGGGCGTCAAGTTCCGCCTCGGCACGAAAGTGACCGGCGTCAAAGCCGGCAAATCCGGCGTCAGCCTCACCCTCGAACCCGCCAAGGGGGGCGAACCCGCCAACGGGGGGCCCGCCGAAACGCTCGACGCCGATATCGTCCTCGTCGCCATCGGCCGCCGCCCCTACACCGAAGGCCTCGGCCTCGCGGAAGCCGGCGTGCAGACCGACGAGCGCGGCCGCATCCGCGTGGACGCGCATTTCGCCACCACCACCCAAGGCATCTACGCCATCGGCGACGTGCTCGCCGGGCCGATGCTCGCCCACAAGGCGGAAGAGGAAGGCATCGCCTGCGCGGAAATCATCGCGGGCCAGGCCGGGCACGTGAATTACGGCGCCATCCCCGGCGTGGTCTACACTTGGCCGGAAGTCGCCTCCGTCGGGCAGACCGAGGAACAGCTGAAAGACGCCGGCACCGCCTACACGGTCGGCAAATTCCCGTTCACCGCCAACGGCCGCGCCCGCGCCATGGGCGACACGGACGGGTTCGTGAAAATCCTCACCGATGCCGCCACCGACCGCATCCTCGGCGCCCATATCATCGGCCCCGACGCCGGAACCCTGATCGCCGAACTCGTCACCGCGCTCGAATTCGGCGCCAGCGGCGAGGACATCGCCCGCACCTCCCACGCCCACCCCAGCCTCAGCGAGGCCGTCAAGGAAGCCGCCCTCGCCACCTCCAACCGCGCCATCCATATCTGATGGACGCGAGAGCGGGGGCGTTGCCCCAGGCCGTGCCAGAACTCGGCGACACTTGGGCGTTGGAGTAGCCGCCATCGGCCAGGACCTTGAGCGCATCCTTCTCGAGAACTTCCATCGTCGCTGGAGACATCGGGTGAAGCGCTTTCCGACCAGCTTGGCGCGCCTATGCGACCCGCCTCCCTCGGCACAAGGCCGAGGGAGGCAAAGCGCGTCAGATGGCCGCCAGAGCGCGTTTCCGAACGGCCTCTAAGGGGCCGCGCTGTAATCCATGTTGCGCAGGTCGGTCAGCAGGTCCGGCCCGGCGGGGCTCCAGCCCAGCCGGTGGCGCGTCAGCGCGCTGGAGGCCGCAAGATCGATCTGTGCGAGGCTCGCCAACCAGCCGAAATACTCCGGCGCCTCCTCCGGCGTGATCGACTCGACCGGCATCTTCAACCCCGCACCGATCACCTCGGCGATGTCGCGCAGGGCGACACCTTCCTCGCCTACGGCGTTGTAGCGCGCGCCCGCCTGGCCCTTCTCGAGCGCCAGCCGGTAAAGCCGGACGGCGTCGGAGACGTGCACGGCCGACAAGCGGTTCTCGCCCTCGCCGACATACGCCACCCGGCCCTGTTGCCGCGCCAACTGGATATGCTGTGCGATCCGGCCCTGATGGCGCGTGTCGTGCACCTGCGACAGCCGGATCACCATCACGCGGCCGCCCATGGCCCCGCCCTTGGCGATGACGGCGTCGGCCGCCTCCTCGGAGGCTGCGCGGGGGAACTCGGCCGAGGTGACGTGATCGTCGGTCTCTACCGCCGGGCCGCCGGTTTTTCGGCGAGCAAGGCCCGTGCCGGAGCTGATGACGAGCGGCCGGTCCGAGCCGGCCAGCGCCTCGCCCAGCGCCTCGATGACCTTGCGGTCGTTCTCGCTGTTCTGCTTCAAGTTGGAGAAGTCGTGGTTGAAGGCCGCATGGATGACGCCGTCGGCCGCCTCCGCGGCGGTGCGCAGCCGGTCCAGGTCGTTCACGTCGCCGCGGAACACCTCCGCCCCGGCACGGGTGAGCGCCTCGGCGCCCGCGTCCGAGCGGCTGAGCCCGACCACGTGATGGCCTGCTTTGATGAGTTCCGGAACGAGAAAGGAACCGACAAAGCCGGTGGCGCCCGTCAGAAACACTCGCATCCTGCACCTCTTGCATGGGCTGGCTTTCGGAGCGGTGTACCGGCTCGGCTGATGCGGACAGCAAGCAGGCCGTGCATCGTCGCTCCCTCCGATGGCCGATGCAGCACGTTCGTGCTACGACGTTAAGCGGAATGGCCGTCCGTTTTATACGGAATGGCTTTCCGCTTATCAAGGCATAGTTGTGGACGGTGCGGTGAGAAGGCGAAACGCCGATAACGGAGCGCAGGGTGGCTCGGATCAAGCGCTTCGGGCCGATGCGCAGCGCAACTATGATTCCCTGGTCGAGGCGGCGGGGGCCGTTTTTGCGACGTCGGGAGTCGACGCTCCTATAAAGGAGATTGCAGATCGCGCCAGTGTCGGCATCGGTACCGTTTATCGGCGTTTTCCAAAACGCTCTGATTTGATTGTCGCCGTCTTTCGTCGCGAGGTTGATGGTTGCGCGCACGCCGCGAAGATCTTGGCTGCCGAACATGAGCCATTCGAAGCACTCTCGCGCTGGATACAGCGTTATCTGGACTTGATATCGACCAAGCGAGGGCTGGCGGCGGCGTTGCATTCGGGCGAGCCGGCCTATGAATCCTTGCCCGGATATTTCGAGACACGGCTCGTACCATCCTTGACGAGTTTGCTGCAGGCGGGCGAAGCCGAAATCCACGTCGATATCTCGGCTGCTGAGCTTCTCAGAGCGGTGGCGTCGCTTTGCTCGACAGCCGCCTCAGGCGACTTCGCTCAGACGCGGCGCATGGTGGCTCTGCTCGTCAACGGCCTCCGCGTCCCTGCTTGCTCCGGCGGCGAGGCCAGCTGAGGTTGGAACCGGAGATGGCGGCCCATGCGCACCGGCGAGTTCGACAAAACGGCTGCCACGCAGCCAGCGATGGGCGGGGTCGGCGTCCAACAGCGCATCCAAGGCCGTAAGAAGGTTCAGGTCCAAGTCAGGCATACGCGAAGCTCAGCAGGACAGCGCGTGGTGCGTGTCTCATGACATGGCGTCTCGCGCGGCAAAGCTGGGCTATCGCCGCCCTCCCAACTGCGCCGCCTGTCAACTCAACGCCATTCATGGGAAGTTTGAATATGCCAAGCTCGTCCTCGACGAAGACCATCCTGCTCATCGGCGCGTCACGTGGCCTTGGCTACGCCATGGCCGAAGAGTATCTGAAGCACGGCTGGCATGTGGTCGGGACCGTCCGCGGCGAAAGCCGAACGAAGTTGCATGACCTCGCGGCCAGATCAGACAGCCAGCTTGAGATCGAGACGGTTGACATCAATTTCCCGGACCAGATCGCCGCGCTACGCGCCCGCCTGGCTCGAAGGATTTTCGACGTATTGTTCGTGAACCCTGGCGTCACCAACAGCAACCCGGATGAAGCCATCGCCGATGTCTCGACGGAGGAGTTCGTGCGCGTGATGGTGACGAACGCCCTGAGCCCGATGCGCGTCCTCGAAGCTCTGCAGGATCTTGTTCCCCCCACGGGCACGATCGGGGTGATGTCGTCGGGGCAGGGAAGCGTGGCGAACAACACGAACGGGATGCGGGAAGTGTACCGCGGTAGCAAAGCCGCGCTGAACACGTTTATGCGCAGCTTCGCGGCGCGTCATTCGGACGATCCGAGGGCGATGGTGTTGACGGCGCCCGGCTGGGTCCGCACGGAACTTGGCGGTCCAGACGCACGCCTGAATGTCGAAGACAGCGTTCCAAGCCTGGTCAACACACTGATGGGCCTGCAGGGCAAGGCCGGGCTGCAATACCTCGACTACCTCGGGCGCACCGTTCCATGGTGAGCTCAGAGGAACGCCAAGCCGTTGGGGTTTTCGCGCAGCCTGCCTTTTCGCCATGAGACTGGCGATCACGATGGGGGATCCGGCCGGGATTGGCGGGGAGTTGACCGTGAAGGCGTGGCTTGCCTTGCGGGAGTCGGGGCCGGTGTTTGTGGCGGTGGATGATCCCGCGCGGCTTGCCGGCGTCCCGGTTCGGGTGGTGCGGTCGGTGAGCGAGGTTGGGGATTTCGCGTTGGCCTTGCCGGTCTGGCCGGTGGCGTTGGGCGCGCCTGCGGTGCCGGGACGGCCGGATCCGGCGAACGGGGCGGCGACCGTCGAGAGCATCGAGCGGGCGGTTCGCCTGGCGATGGCGGGCGAGGTCGGCGGGGTGGTGACCAACCCGATCAACAAGGCGGCGCTCTATGCGACCGGCTTCGCCTATCCGGGGCACACCGAGTTTCTGGGCGCGCTGACCGGGGCGGCGGGATCGCCGGTGATGATGCTGGCCGCGCCGGCCTTGCGGGTGGTGCCGGTGACGATCCATCTCGGCCTGCGCAAGGCCCTGGACGCGCTTGATGCGGCGGCCATTCTGGCGGCGGCGCGGGTGACGGCGGCGGCGCTGGCGCGGGATTTCGGCATCGCGCGGCCGCGCCTCGCGGTGGCGGGGCTCAACCCGCATGCCGGCGAGCAGGGTACGATGGGGGGCGAGGAGATCGCCTTCATCGCGCCGGCGATCGCGCAGCTGCGGTCGGAGGGGATCGATGCGTCGGGGCCCTGGCCGCCGGACACGATGTTCACCGAGGCGGCGCGCGCCCGCTATGATGTGGCGATCTGCATGTATCACGATCAGGCGCTGATCCCGTTGAAGACGCTCGACATGCATCGCGGGGTGAACGTGACGCTCGGCCTGCCGATCGTCCGCACCTCGCCCGATCACGGCACGGCGTACGATATTGCCGGCAGCGGCCGGGCCGATCCGGCGAGCCTGATCGAGGCGATCCGTCTGGCCGCTTCGATGGCGACGGCACGAGGAGGCTGAGATGGCATTGACCGGGCCGCCGCCGTTGCGATTGCCCCCGCTGCGCTTGGGCGTGAATGTCGATCACGTCGCCACGCTCCGCAACGCGCGCGGCGGCGCGCATCCGGACCCGCTGCTGGCGGCGCAGGCGGCGGTCGCCGCCGGGGCGGACGGGATCACCATCCATCTGCGCGAGGATCGCCGCCATATCCGCGACGCGGATGTGGATGCGGTCCGCGCCGGCATCGGTGTCCCGCTCAACCTGGAGATGGCGGCGACCGACGAGATGGTGGGGATCGCCCGCCGGGTCCGCCCGCATGCCTGCTGCCTGGTGCCCGAGCGGCGCGCCGAGGTCACCACCGAGGGCGGGCTCGACGCCGCCGGCCAGCGCGCCGCGCTCGCGCCGGTCGTCGCGGCGCTGCGCGAAGCCGGCAGCCGCGTCTCGCTGTTCATCGACCCCGACCCGCATCAGCTGGAGGCCGCCGCCGCCCTCGGCGCGCCGGTGGTGGAACTCCACACCGGCGCCTATGCCGATGCGGCCGACCCGGCGGCGGAGCTCGACCGGCTGCGGCGCGCCGCCGCGCTCACGTCCTCGCTCGGCCTCGAATGCCATGCCGGCCATGGGCTGACCTTCGCCAATGTCGGCGCGGTGGCGGCGCTGCCGGAGGTGCGGGAGCTGAATATCGGGCATTTCCTGCTCGGCCAGGCGGTGTTCGACGGCCTGCCGGCGGCGGTACGGGAGATGAAGCGGCTGATGGTGGAAGCGCGCCCATCTGTGTGAGCAAGCTCCCGATCAAGGCACCCGCGTTAGCGGGTTCTCAATCAAGCGGCCGCATGCTGCCGGCATGCCGCGTCTTCTTCCGTTTCTGTTTCTGCTCCCGCTCCTGCTTTCCATCCCGCACGCCCGGGCCGCGGACAAGTCGGTCCGCGTGCTGACCGAGGCGCAGCGCGACGCGGTGCAGAAGGAGGTGCATGCGTGCTGGCACCTGCCCGCGGGCGCGGAGGTGAGCGGCCCGATCTCGCTGCTCGTGGTCGTGGACGAGGCGAACAAGGCGGTGGACGCGACGATCGCCGCCGAGGATGCCGACCGGGTGGACACGCCGGCGCTCCGCCCCTATGCGCGAAGCGTGCTCGCCGCCGTGGTCGACCCCGATTGCGCGCATCTCTCCATCCCCGACGGCAATCTCGGCCGGCCCTGGCTGTTTCGCTTCCCGTTCACGCCGTAACCTAGAGCCTGTTCCGTTCGCATTCGCTCACTCCACAGGCTCTCGTTCTTTGTTTTGGCGAGCATCTTTATCCGCTCGAACGATTCCGTTCGGACGGATGATGCTCTAGGAGGCTCGTGCGAGCGGAGGGATCCGGTTGAGCGTCGTCTGGTGCCAGGGCATGTTCTCGAGCGGCTCGACCTGGCTGTTCAACACGGTGCTGGAGATCGCGGCGACGATCGACGCCGAGCCGCCGCGAAGCCGCTTCGTCACCGTCCGCCAGGATCTCGCCGGGCTCGGGACGCCGGGCGAAGCCGGGACCGAGCCGCGCCAGGTGGTGAAATCCCACCACCTCGTCCCGGAGGTGCGCGCGGCGGCGGAGCGCCTCTCCGACGCGATCTTCGTCACCGTGCGCGACCCGCGCGACGCGGTGGTCTCGCTGATGCAGCACCAGCGCTACCAGCTGGCGGTCGCGCTCGCCCATGTCCGGCGCTCGGCCGAATCCTGCACGATGCTCGCCGCCGATCCGCGCACGCTGCTGCTCCATTATGAAAACGGCTTCACCGACGACCCCGGCACGCTCGACCGCATCGCCGCGCATCTCGGCGGCAGGCTGACGCCGGCGGACCGCGACCGCATTTTTCGGAACACGCGGCGCGAGGCGGTGGAAGGGCTGATCGCCCGCCTCGCGGAGCTGCCGACCACGGTGCGCGACGTCGGCTCCGGCGACGTCTACGACCGCCGCACGCATTGGCACCGCCACCATGCCGGCCGCGACGGCCGCACCGGCCGCTGGACCGAGATGCTGCTGCCCGCCCACGCGGCGGTGGTGGAGCATCAGCTGAGCGACTGGATGCCCCGCTTCGGCTACCACCCCGCCTGCGCGCTCCGCTTCGTGCGGTATGTGGTCGATCTGGGCAGAGGCGCTGCCCCCAGTCGCCCTTGAGGGCTTGAAGGCCAGGGGCTCCGCCCCTGCACCCCGCCAAGGGCGGAGCCCTTGGAACCCTGATTGGCGCTTCGCGCGAAGCGCTGTCGAGATCGCGGGCAACCCAAACGCCGGATGTCGTCCCCGCATGGTGGTTGCGCTCCGCGCAAAGCGCCATTCGGGTCCTAAGGGCTCTTGGCGGGGTCCAGGGGCAGAGCCCCTGGCCTTAGAATCCGCTACGCCGCCGCGGGCGGCTACTCGACCGGCTCGGCCCAGGGCGCACGGGTCAGGTTCTTCGCCAGGAAGGCGATCAGCGCCTCGACGCGGGCCGGGCGCACGGGCCCCGGGGGTGTCACGATGTGCAGCGCCGCCGGCGCTGTCCGCCACTCCGGCAGGAGCTTCACGAGCGTCCCGTCCCGCAGCGCGTCCCACACCATGAATTCCGGCATCTCGCCCAACCCGACGCCGGCGATCAGGGCCGCGAACCCCACATCCGCATTGTCGAGGCGCAACCTGCCATCGACCCGCACCTCGCATGTCCCTTCCCGCTTGTGGCGGAACCGCCAGAGCGCCGGGGCGGGGATATGGGTGAACAGGATCGCGGCATGCCGCGCGAGCTCGCGCGGATGCGCCGGCGCGCCTTCCCGCGCGAGATAGCCGGGCGAGGCGACGAGCAGCCGTGCGATGCCATAGAGCCGCCGGGCGCGCAGCGCGGAATCGGCGAGCACCCCGATGCGCAGCGCGACGTCGATCCCGTCGGCGACGAGATCGGAGCGGCGGTCGGTCAGCTGCAGATCGATCGAGACGCCGGGATGGCGGCCGAGAAAGTCCGGCAGCAGCGGGCCGAGCGTGCGGATGCCGAAGGAGAGCGGCGCGGTGAGCCTGACCAGTCCGCGCGGCTCGCTGGTGCGATCGCGCACCGCATCCTCGAGCGCGTCGCCTTCCGCGAGCAGGCGCGTCGCCCGTTCGAGCGCCGCGCCGCCGCTCGGCGTGAGCGACAGGCGGCGCGAGCTCCGGTGCAGGAGCGGCGTGCCGAGCCGCGCCTCGAGCCGCGTCAGCGCCTTTGACACGGTCGCCTTGGAGAGCTCCAGCTCGGCCGCCGCGCGGGAGAACGAGCCGGCCTCCACCACCCGCGCGAAGATCGCCCAGGCCTCGAAATCGGGGAGCGTGGACATGGCATTTCCAGAAACGCTGGTTTTCGATCGTATGCGCTTCGCTCCAACTCCGGAAGCGCCACCTGTGGCGTCGATCCCATCGGAGGATTTCGACATGATCGAGGTGAGACCCTTCGCGACACTCGGCGCGGCCGACCATGGCTGGCTCGACGCCCTCCATCATTTCTCCTTCGCGGAGTTCCGCGACCCGGCGCGCGACGGCTGGGGCCGCATCCGCGTGTGGAACGACGACACCATCGCCGCCGGCGCCGGCTTCCCGCCGCATCCGCACCGCGAGATGGAGATCATCACCTATGTCCGCGAGGGCGCGATCACCCATGAGGACAATCAGGGCAATCGCGGCCGCACCGAGGCGGGCGACGTCCAGGTGATGTCGGCCGGCAGCGGCATCGCGCATGCGGAATACAACCGGGAGACAGTGCCAACGCGGCTGTTCCAGATCTGGATCCGCCCGACCGTGCAGGGCGGCGCGCCGTCCTTGGGCACGCGGCCCTTCCCTAAGGCGGCGCGGACCGGCCGCTTCGTGCCGCTGGCGAGCGGCCTCCCGGGCGACGAGGAGGCGCTGCCGATCCGCGCCGATGCGCGCGTCGCCGGCGCCACGCTGAGCTCCGGCGAAACCGCGTCCTATGCGCTGGCAGCCGGCCGCCACCTTTATCTCGTCGCCTCGGCCGGCCGCATCAGCGTGAACGGCGCCGTCGCCGGAGCGCGCGACGGCGTCGCCGTCACCGGGCCGGAACAACTCGACGTCACCGCGCTCGAGGATGCCGAGATCGTCCTCGTGGACGCCGCCTGATCCCGCCGATCCCATTGCAGGAGAGCAAGATGCCCAAGGTTCTGGTGCTGTATTACTCGAGCTACGGCCATGTCGAGACGATGGCGGAGGCGGTCGCGGCGGGCGCGCGGGAGGCGGGCGCCGAGGTGGCGATCCGCCGGGTGCCCGAGACCGCGCCGGAGGAGGTCGCGCGCAATGCGCATTTCAAGCTCGACCAGGCGGCGCCCGTCGCCACCATCGATGAGCTCGCGGCCCATGACGCCATCATCATCGGCACGCCGACGCGCTTCGGCCGCGTGCCCTCGCAGATGGCCGCCTTCCTCGACCAGGCCGGCGGGCTCTGGATGCGCGGCGCGCTGAACGGCAAGGTCGGCGCCGCCTTCACCTCGACGGCGAGCCAGCATGGCGGGCAGGAGACGACGCTGTTCTCGCTGATCACCAACATGCTGCATTTCGGCCTGGTGGTGGTCGGCCTGCCCTATTCCTTCCAGGGACAGCTCAAGCTCGACGAGATCACCGGCGGCAGCCCGTACGGCGCCACCACGATCGCGGGCGGCGACGGGTCGCGCAAGCCGAGCGAGAACGAGCTCGCCGGCGCGCGCTTCCAGGGCAGGCATGTCGCCGAGGTCGCGACCAAGCTGTTCGGCTGACATCCGGACGGCCGGCGCCTGCCGATCCGGGGCGGGTGCCGGCCGCACGCTTCACTCGGGCTTTACACATTCCAGGCTTAATCGAGGTCCAACTCGCCTCGGAGCCTCAGAGCATGAACCGGTTCAGCATTCGCACGCGGGTGATCGCCGCGTTCGCCCTGGTGGTGCTCGGCACCGTCGGCCTAGGCCTCTTCGCGATGAACCGGCTCGCGACCGTCGACGACAGCGCGGCGACGGTGCGCAACGATTTCCTGCCCTCGACCTATCATCTCGGCCTGATGGGGCGCGCGCTCGAGCGGCTGCGGCTCAATGAGTATATATCCGTAACCACTCCCAGCGAGGCGCGGCGCCAGCAGGTCCTCCAGCTGAGCGAGGAGCAGAAGGCACTGTTCGACCGCGAGTTCGCCGCCTATCGTCCGCTCGTTGATGCCGGCGAGGAAAAGCACCTAGCCGAGAGCCTGAGCGCGCAATGGGCCAACTACATGCAGATCGACGCCAAGGTGCGGCAGATGGTGCAGAGCAGCCAGTTCACCCAGGCAGTCACCTACCTCGATGAGACCAACCCGCAGGTCAACGCGCTTCGCGCCGCGCTCAACGATGACGTGGCGCTGAACTTCGGTGAAGGCCAGAGCATCGCCGGCAGGGCCAACGCGCTCAGCCGCGCCGCTCATCTCTGGATCATCATCGTGCTGATCGCGCTCGCCGCCGCCTGCGCGGCGCTCGGATCCGCGATGGTGCGCAGCATCTCCGCGCCGATCGCCCGCATGACGAGCGCGATGCGCCGCCTCGCCGACCGCGACCTCGCCACCGAGGTGCCGGGGATCGGCCGCAGCGACGAGATCGGCGCCATGGCCGCCGCGGTGCGGGTGTTCCGCGACAACATGATCGAGGCCGACCGCCTGACCGCGGAGAGCGCGGCCGAGCGCGCGGCCAAGGAAGCGCGGGCGGCGGAGCTCGCGCGGCTCGTGCACGGGTTCGAGAGCCAGGCGAGCGGCCTCGCCGGTCAGCTCTCCGCCGCCTCCACCGAGCTCGAGGCGACGGCCCGCTCGATGAGCGGCACTGCGACGCAGGCGAATGACCGCGCCGTCACCGTCGCGGCTGCGGCGGAGGAGGCGGGCGCGGGCGTGCAGACGGTTGCGTCTGCGGCGGAGGAGCTGTCTGCGTCGATCAGCGAGATCACGCGGCAGGTGTCGCAATCGGCGCGGATGACCGGCAAGGCGGTGGAGGATGCGCGGCGGACGGACCAGGTGGTGCGCACGCTGGCGGAGGGGGCGCAGAAGATCGGCGATGTGGTGGCGCTGATCACCAGCATTGCCGGGCAGACGAACCTGCTGGCGCTGAACGCGACGATCGAGGCGGCGCGGGCGGGGGAGGCCGGGAAGGGGTTCGCGGTGGTCGCCTCCGAGGTGAAGGGCCTGGCGAACCAGACGGCGAAGGCGACGGAGGAGATCGCGGCGCAGATCATGCACATCCAGGCGGCGACGCGGGAGGCGGTGGGTGCGATCGAGGGGATCGCGGCGGTGATCGACGAGGTGAGCGCGATCTCGACGACGATCGCCGCCGCGGTCGAGGAGCAGGGCGCGGCGACCGCCGAGATCGCCCGCAACGTCCAGCAGACCGCGGAAAGCGCGCAGCGCGTCACCGTCAACATCACCGGCGTCAGCCAGGCGGCCAACGAGACCGGCAGCGCCGCCGGCGAGGTGCTGGGCGCGGCCGGCGAGCTCTCGCGCCAGGCCGAGCGCTTGTCCGCCGAGCTCAGCACCTTCGTGCAGAGCGTCCGCGCCGCCTGACCCCGGCGCGGGATCGCGCCCGACGAAGACGCGCCGGATCGCGCCCGACGAAGCGATGCGGCATCGCCTCGGATTTGCCAGCCGCGAGACCGGCTGGCAGATTTGCGGCGATGGATGACAGGGATCCGCATTGAGCGCCGCCGCCGATGTGATCGTCGTCGGCGGCGGTCTGGTGGGCGCGGCGATCGCCCACGGCCTCGCGCTTGAGGGTCTGGCGACGGTGCTGCTCGACGAGGGCGATGTAGCGCACCGGGCGAGCCGCGGCAATTTCGGCCTCGTCTGGGTGCAATCGAAGGGTTTGGGCGCGCCGCATTACCAGCGCTGGAGCCGCGCCTCCGCGTCCGAATGGCCGGCCCTCGCCGAACATCTCGCCGAGACGACCGGCGTGGATGTGGCGCTCCGCCAGCCGGGCGGCCTCTATTTTTGCCTCTCCGACGAGGAGATGGCGTCCCGCGCGGCGGCGATGGAGCAGTTGCGGCGCGAGGCGGGCAATTTCGGCCTCGAATACCGGCTGCTCTCCGGGGCCGAGGCGCGGGACATGGTGCCCGAGCTCGGCCCGCGCGTCACCGGCGCGGTCTGGACCCCCTATGACGGGCATGCGAGCCCGCTGCACCTGCTGCGCGCCCTGCATGCGGCGCTGCTGCACGCCGGCGGCGTCTATCGGCCGGAGACGCGCATCCTCCGCATCGAACCCGCGCCTCATGATTTCGCGGTGGTGCTGGAGGGCGAAACCCTGCATGCGCCGCGCCTGGTGCTCGCGGCCGGGCTCGGCAACGCCGCCCTTGCCCCGGCGCTCGGCCTCTGCGCGCCGGTGCGACCGGAGCGCGGGCAGATCCTCGTCACCGAACGCACCCGCGAATTCATCACCGTGCCGACGCACACGCTGCGGCAGACCGCGGAGGGCTCCGTCATGCTGGGCGACAGCAAGGAGGATGCCGGCTACGACACGCTGACGCAGACACCCACGATCATGCGGGAGATCGCGCGGCGGGCGGTGATCTCCTTCCCGCGCGTCGCCGATCTCGGCATCGTCCGCGCCTGGTCGGCGCTGCGCGTGATGGCGCCGGACGGGATGCCGATCTACGACCAGTCGGCGCAATTCCCCGGCGCCTTCACCGCGAACTGCCATTCCGGCGTGACGCTGGCCGGCGCGCATGCCCGGCTGCTCGCGCCGATGATCGCCGCCGGCGCGCTCGCGCCTGAGATGGCGCCGTTCTCCGCCGCGCGGTTCGATGTTCCGGCCGCGGCCTGAGGCGCGCCTGCCGTCGGTGACGGTGGTGGTGGACGGACGCGCGCTGCTGGTGCCGCAAGGCGCATCGGCCGCCGCCGCCGTGCTGCTCGCCGGGCAGGACGCGATCCGCACCACGCCGGTCGGCGGCGCGCCGCGCCTGCCGTATTGCATGATGGGCGTCTGCTTCGACTGTCTCGCGGAGATCGACGGCGTGCCCAACCGGCAGGCCTGCATGGTGACGGTGACGGAGGGCATGCGGATCAGCGCGATGCGCGGCGCCCGCGCGCTCGGCGCCGCGTGACCTTCGATCTCGCGATCGTCGGCGCCGGCCCGGCGGCCCTGGCGGCCGCGGTGGAGGCGGCCTCGCTCGGCCTCTCCGTCGTGGTGCTCGACGAGCAGGCGGCGCCGGGCGGCCAGGTGTTTCGCGGCGTCGAGGCCGCGGCCTCCGACCCGGCGCTCGCCGCCGATCTCGCCCCCGGCGCGGCGCTCGTCGCCGCCTTCCGCGCCGCACCGGTCGACTACCGGCCGGGCACCGCGCTCTGGCATCTCGACGCCGTCGCCGGGATGCTCTCGGTGGTGGCGGACGGTTCCGCCGCGGGAATCGCCGCCCGGCGCGTGCTGCTCGCCACCGGCGCGCAGGAGCGGCCGGTGCCGATTCCCGGCTGGACGCTCCCGGGCGTGATGACCGCCGGCGCCGCGCAGATCCTGCTGAAGACCGCCGGGATCGTGCCGAAAGGCGAGACGGTGATCGCCGGCCAGGGCCCGCTCGTCTGGCTGCTCGCCGCGCAATTGCTGCGCGCCGGCGCCGGGCATCTCACCCTGCTCGAGACCACCCGGCCGGGCGCGCTGACCCGTGCGATGGCCGACGCGCTGCGCGCGGGCGGCTTGTGGCGCGGCCGGGCGATGCTGCGAAAGGGCGTGCGCCTGGTCCGCGAGGCGCGCGCGCGCGGCCTGCGCCGGGTGCAGGGCGTGCGCGGCCTGCGCGCGTTCGGGGAGGCGCGCGTGCGCGGCGTCGCCTGGGAGGGCGGCGAGACGGAATGCGACCTGCTGCTTCTGCACGAAGGCGTGGTGCCCGGCACGCATGTCTCGCTGGCGGTCGGGCTCGACCATGAATGGGACGAGGCGCAGCGCTGCTGGCGGCCGAAACGCGATGCATGGGGCGCGACCAGCCAGCCGCTCGTCGCGATCGCCGGCGATGCGGGCGGCATCGGGGGCTGGGAAGCAGCGGCGGCGGAAGGCCGGCTGGCCGCGCTCGACGCCGCCCATCGCCTCGGCCGGCTCGATGCGGCCGCGCGCGGCCGCCGCGCCGCGCCGCATCGCCGCGCGCGAAATCGCGCGCTGGCGCTGCGGCCGTTTCTCGACGCGCTCTACGCGCCCGCGCCGGAGGTGCTGGCGCCGCCCGACGATGCGACGCTGGTGTGCCGCTGCGAGGAGGTCACCGCCGGGCAGATCCGCGCCGCCGCCCGCGCCGGCGCCACCGGCCCGAACCAGGCGAAGGCCTATCTCCGCGCCGGCATGGGTCCGTGCCAGGGGCGGCAATGCGGTTCCACCATCGCCGCGCTGATCGCCGAGACGCGCGGCCGGAGCGTGGCCGAGATCGGCACGCTGCGCCCGCGCGCGCCGTTCAAGCCGCTCACCGTCGGCGCGCTCGCCGCGCTGGACGACGCCTGAGAGCCTGTTTGAAAAAATGCCCTAGGCTCCGGACTAATCAGCACCATCCCTGAAGGATTGCAGCGATCGCGACGGCTGAAGCGAAGTTGGGGGGAGCTTGTCGTAGCGAGTGTGGATGCGCCTCCCGTCTTTCAGGCGTCCAACGGTTTGTTCGATCGGGTTGCGCTGTTTGTCGCGGATCGGATCGAACGGGTGGACACGCTTGCGGGCCGGTTTGTTGGGGATCACGGGGTCCGTGCCCCGGGCTCGCATAAAGCCGCGCAGGCGATCGCTGTGGTAGGCCGTGTCGGCCAGGCAGAAGGCTCTTGGCGCCACGCCCACCACGCGAGCGTCCTATGGCCTGGGCGTCGGCCCCCCTTTTCCGCCCGCGGCGGAGCGGTGTGCCTTGGCCGTCGTGCTGTCGATCAGGTGTCGGCCGCCGGGCGTCTCGCCTCCACCAAGGCGGCCAGCATCCCTTGCCAGACGCCGCGTGCCGACCAGCGATCGTAGATCGTGGTTGGCGGCCCATAGCAAGACGGGCAGTCCTGCCAGCGCCCGCCGTTGCGCACCATGGGCACGATGCCACCGATCACCCGCCGATCCTCCGTCCGGCGAGCCCCGGCCGATCGGTGGGCAGCAAAACCGCGATCGCTGCCCACTGCCGATCCGACAACCAGAAGTCTCCAGCCACCCAAGACACTCCGCTCAACACAGAGCTCGAATCACAAGGCGTCCGACCCGAGCCAGATCTAATCGGGGTTGGAGCCCATAGCATTTCAGTTAATTCGGTGCCGGCCCTCGCCCCCACCCGATCCCCACGAAAGTATACTAGCGATGGGAGGCCGGGTGGGGGCGAGGGCCGGCGCCGACTCCACCGAAGGTGAAATGCTCTGGCCCGCCAGCTGGCGTGATTTTCCGAGCCTCGGCACGGAGCGGCCTTGCGGGCCGTGAGCCTCGGCGCACAGGAAAAGCGCGCCAGATGGCCGCCAGAGCGCGTTTCCAAACAGGCTCTGAGAGGCGAGCTCATCGAACACTTGCAGGGGGTGGCATTCCGGGTAGAACTGCAGACCGGCAACTTCGCGCCAACTCTTTGAAAAGGCGGAGGGTTTCCGGCGCCAAGCGGCCGCGCTGAGCGGCCGATCGGCAGCGCGCTCTCAAACGGCCCCGAAGGCCGGGGTCAGCCGAGGCGCCGCGCGAGATCCCGCGCCGCCGCCTCGAAGGCCGCGTAGAAATCCGGGTCCGCATGCACGCGGCCGCCGGACATGCGGATGAAGCCGTCCACCATCGCGTTCTGCACGAGCCCGTCCGAGGGGACGAGAACGCCGTCCGCATCCTCCTGCCCGATCGCCTCACCCGCGACCGCGCACCGGGCGCGCAGCCTCTCCCGCCAGGCGGTCGCGAAATAGCTCTCCACCTTGCTCGAATAGGCGCGGCCATCGGCCGTGTAGCCGGCGAGCGGCTTGCCCCGCGCGAACATGTAGCCGATCTCGACCGCGGTGCCGGGATCCATGTCGGGCGCGCGACGGAACGGATCGAGGCAGAACAGCCCGCCATCGCAGCGATCCATCATCTCGCGATTGGCGGCGACGATCGCCATGATCGCCGCCTCGCCGGGCGGGACGCCGTGCAGCGCCTCGTCCTCCTCGAGCGGGACCGCGCCTTCCAGCCCGAGACGCGCGCAGATCGCGCGCAGCCGGTGATAGATCGCGAGCGCGCCGGGGCGGAACACCATGTCGCCCGCGAGATAGACGCGCCGCATGCCCGCGATCACCTCAGATCCCGAGATAGGCGCGGCGCACCCGCTCGTCGGCGGCGATCTCGGCGGCCTTGCCGGTCATCACCAACCGCCCGGTCTGCAGCACATAGGCGCGGTCCGCGATGCTGAGTGCCTCCACCAGGCGTTGCTCGACCAGCAGCACGGTCACGCCGAGATCGCGGATGCGCGTGACCGCGGCGAGGATGTCGTCCACCAGCCGCGGCATGATCCCCTGGCTCGGCTCGTCCAGCATCAGCAGGCGCGGCTGGGTCATCAGCGCGCGGCCAATCGCGAGCATCTGCTGCTCGCCGCCCGACAGCGTCTCGGCGCGCTGGCGCAGCCGCTCGCGCAGCCGGGGGAACAGGCCGAAGACGAGCTCGAGCGGCTTGAAGCGATCCGCCTCGCCGCGCTTGGCATAGGCGCCGAGACGCAGGTTTTCCTCGACCGACAGCCGCGGGAACAGCCGCCGCCCCTCCGGCACCAGATTGACGCCGAGCCGCGCGATCCGATGCGCCGGCAGGTGCCGCAGATCGTGCTGCTCGAAGCCGATCGTGCCGGTCGTCGCCACCTGGCCGGCGATCGCCTTCAGCAGCGTGCTCTTGCCCGCGCCGTTGGCGCCCACCACGGCGACGATCTCACCCTGCGCCACCTCGAGGCTGACGCCCTGCAGCGCCTTCAGCCCGCGGTAATGCGCCGAGACCGCCTCAAGCCGCAGCATAGCGGTCGCCCAGATAGGCGCGGATCACCGCCGGGTCGCGCACCACCTCCTGCGGCGTGCCGGTGGTCAGCACGCGGCCGAGATCGAGCACCACCGCGCGATCGATCAGCGGCAGCAGCACCTCCATCACATGCTCGACCATGATGATCGTGATGCCGCGCTCGCGCACCGCGCGGATCAGCGCGACGCCGGATTGCGCCTCGGTTGGCGTGAGCCCGGTCAGCATCTCGTCGAGCAGCAGCAGGCGTGGCCGCGTGGCGAGCGCGCGCGCCACCTCGAGCCGCCGCTTCTCGGGCGGCGTCAGCGACACCGCCTGCGTGTCGGCGCGCGCGGCGAGCCCGGCGAAATCGAGCACGTCCAACGCGGACGCCATCGCCGCGCGCATCTGCCGCGTTTGCGCGAATGCGCCGACCATGACGTTCTCCAGCACCGTCATCGAATCGAAGCTGCGCACCACCTGGAAGGTGCGCGCGATGCCGGCGCGCGCGCAGGCGACCGGGCCGCGCGCCGAGATGCGCATGCCGTCGATCCGCACCTCGCCCGCATCCGGCGCCACTTCCCCCGAGATGCTGTTGAACAGGCTCGTCTTGCCGGCGCCGTTCGGCCCGATCAGGCCGAGGATTTCACCCGCCCGCACGTCGAAGCTGATCTCGACATTCGCGGCCACGCCGCCGAAGGATTTGCTGACGCGGTCGATCTCAAGCAGCGGCGGCATCGACGTCTTCCCCGACACCCGCATCGCGCGGCGGCGGCCGGCCGATCCCGAGCAGGCTCACCAGCCCCTGCGGGCGCAGCAGCGCCACCGCGACGATCAGCCCGCCATAGATCATCAGATCGACGCCGCTGCCCGAGCCGCCGAGATAGGAGCGCGTCAGCTCGGAGAGCGGTATCTGCACCATCGCGCCGAGCAGCGGCCCCCACAGCGTGCCCACGCCGCCGATCACCGCCGGCAGCGCGATCAGGATCGAGAGCTGCGCGGCCATCACGCTGTCCGGATCGATGTAGCCGACATATTGCGCGAAGATCGCGCCGCCGATGCCGGTGAGCGCGCCGCTGATCGCGGCCGCCGCCATCTTGCTCGGGAACACGCGCACCGCCAGGCTGCGCGCCGCCACCGGATCATCCCGCGTCGCCCGCCAGGCGAACCCCCAGCGCGAACCTTCCAGCTTCCAGGCGGCGAGCCACGCAACGGCGGCAAAGGCGAGCACGACGTAATGGAACGGCAGCTTGGTGGTGCGGAACTGCAGCTGTACCCAGCTCTGCGTGTGGAACGACACGGTGACGCCGGTCGCCGCACCGACGAAATCCCAGTTCAGGAACAGCAGATAGCCGATCTGCCCGACCACCAGCGTGGCGATCGCGTAGTAATGCCCGGACAGGCGAAAGCACGGCCAGCCCACCAGCAGCGCCGCCGCCCCCGCCACCGCGCCGCCGGCGAACATGCCGAGCGTCGGCGGAATGCCCGCGCGGGTGAACAGCAAGGTGGAGACATAGGCGCCGAGGCCGAAATAGAGCGCATGGCCGAGCGAGATCTGTCCGCAATACCCGCCCAGTATGTTCCACGCCTGCGCCAGCCCGCCATACAGCACGGTGAGGATGATCAGGTTGCGCGTGTACGCATCGCCGATCGGCAGCGGCAGCAGGATCAGCACGAGCAGGATGATGCCGCCGGCGAGCAGCTCCCGCCGCCGCCGCGCCAGAATGGCATTGTCGCGCGGCATTCAGAGCCGCCCAAACAGGCCGCGCGGACGGACCATCAGCACGATCAGGTAGATCGCGAACATGCCGACCTGCTTGAGCGACGGTTCGATGAACAGCGCCGTCAGCGCCTCCACCTCGCCGATCAGCAGCCCGGCGACCAGCGCGCCGAGCAGGCTGCCGAATCCGCCGAGCGCCACCGTGACGTAGGCGATCAGCGCGAAATCGGTGCCCACCGTCGGGGACACGTAATAGAATTGCGCCAGCATCGCGCCGGCGACGCCGACCGCGGCACCGCCCAGCCCCCAGCCGAGCGCAAAAATGCGGTCGCGGTCGATGCCGATCAGCGCGACCGCATCCCGATCCTCCCGCGTCGCCTCCAGCGCACGGCCGAACTCGGTGCGCGAAATCCCGAGCAGCACCGCGAAGGCAAGCAAACACACCGCCGCGGCGACGAGCTGCGGCAGCGGCAGCACCATGCCGTGCAGCAACACGGTGCGGTTGGCGAGCAGGCCGGTGCTGATGCTGCGGAAATCGCCGCCGAACGCGAATTGCGCGGCGCCCGTGAGAAAGATCGCGAGCCCGAAGGTCACGAAGATCTGCACCATGCCGCGGTTGAACGGCACGCCGAGCGCGCGCGCGATCAGCAGCCGGTAGACCGCGACGCCGAGGACGAAGAGCAGCGCCGCGACCAAAGGCAATTCCAGCAACGGGTCGAGCCCGGTCGCCTGGTTGATCAGGAAGGCGGCGTACATCGCGAGCATGAGCATCTGCCCATGCGCGAAATTCACCACATCCATCAACCCGAAGATCAGCGAGAGCCCGGCGGCGACCAGCGCATAGATCAGCCCCATCAGCAGGCCGCCGACCGCGACCTGCACGAGCAGACCGGCGGTCATCCGGACGCCACTACTTGCCGACGTTCCAGACTGCCGGCTGCACCGCGACCTCGAACGGGAAGATCGTGTGATACGTGCCGTTCGTCACCTGCTGGATCACCGGATTGGCCTCGGTGTTCTGCCCGGTGGAGTCGAACCTAACCCCCACCCACGGCATGATCGTCTGGTCGCCCTTGATGTCGGTCGCGATCAGCGCCTTGCGGATATCCTCGGGCTTGGTGCTGCCAGCGCGGTCGATCGCATCGGCCAGAACCTGCACCGCCACCATCTCGCGCGAGGTGAGGTCGTTCAGATCCTTGCCGCTCTTCGCACGAAACATCGCATTGGCCGGCGCGATCGCCGGCCGCGCCTTGGTCGCGTCGAGCGCAAAAGCCGACCGGCTCATCACGCCATCGGCGAGCGGGCCGAGCGAGGTGAGAAAGCTCTGGTCGATGAAGCCCGCATCCTGCGCCATCACCGCTTTCGGCGTGTAGCCGATCTCATGCATCGACCGCATCATCAGGATCGCGTCGCTGGTGTAGGAAGACGGCATCACCACATCCGCATCCGCCGCATGCAGGCGCTGCACCTCGGTCGACAGCGACGGCGAATTGGCGCGATAGCGGATATCGGCGGCCACCTTGATGCCGGCCGCATCGGCATCTTTCTTCTGCACGTTGCTGCTGTCGGTGCCGAAAATGCTGTCCTCATGAATCAGCGCGACGCTCCGCACCTTGTGGCCGGTCTTCTCGCCCTCGGCCTTGAAGAAATCGAACATCACCTGGGTGAACATCTCGTCCTGCGGCGAGGTGCGGAAGAACCATTGCAATCCCTGCCGGGTCAGGCTCGGCGAGGAATTATCGGCCGAGACGTAGGGGATCTGATAGCGCTCGGCGATCTGGCTGATCGTCACCGCGGTCGCGCTCGTGTAGCTGCCGACGATCGCCACGACATGATCCTGCGTGATCAGCCGCTCGGTCTCGGCCCGCGCAGTCTGCGGGTCGTTCTGGCTGTCGGCGAAGATCAGCCGGATATGCGCGCCACCCATATGCGGCAGGCCGCCGCCGGCGCCGAGCAGCATTGGAATGCCGTGCTTGCCGTTGATGATCTCGGCCTCGGTCTCCATCGCGGTGCGCGCGTCATTGCCGATGCTCGCGGCATTGCCGGTCAACGGATACACCGCGCCGATCACGATATCGTCCGCCGCGCGCGCCGGGCCGCCCAGCGCCAGCAGGAGCGCGGCACCCGCCACGGTCTTCAGCAATCGATCCGACATCGTCCGCGCGTCCTGGGAATATTGCGATGGCGAATGCAGCAAATCGGGGGACGCTCGGCAAGCGGGGAATGGGGAAGGCCGGGGGCTCTGCCCCTGGACCCCGCCAAGGGCAGTCGCCCTTGGAACCCGGATGGCGCTTCGCGCGGAGCGCAATCCGAACACTGACGCGCCTCAAGCCTGGCCGGTGTCCGCGCGAAGCGCCGAACGGGGTCTGGGGCCTTTCGGCCCCAGCGAGGTCCAGGGGCAGCGCCCCTGGCCTTCACCCGCTCACATACCCAAGCGCGAGGTCACGCGCACGGTCGGGAGACGCGCGTTGCGCCGGATCCCCGTGCCCCCCGCCGCCGGAGGTTTCCAGCCGGATGATGTCGCCCTGGCGGAGGCGGAGATTGCCGAGTTTCGAGGCGAGCTCGGTGGTCGCGCCGTCGCGAATCAGGGCGAGGCGGCCGGTCCGGGCGGGGTGGCCGCCGGCGAGGCCGTAGGGGGCGAAGCGGAAGCGTTCGAGATTGGCGGTGAACACCGCGTCCGGGCAGGTGACGCGCCATTCGCGGATCAGCCCGAGGCCGCCGCGATGCTGTCCGGCGCCGGCGGAATCCGGCCGCAGCTCGTAGCGCAGGATTTCGAGCGGCAGCTCGCTTTCCACCATCTCGACCGGGATGGAGGCGTTGTTGTGCATGCCGCAGGAATAGGCGTTGGCGCCGTCGCCGCCCGGATGCGCGCCGCCGCCGCCGACCTCGATCTCGACCAGCACCTGGCGGCCGATCTCCGAAATAGTCTGGAACGAGCAGACGTAGGAGGTGCCGTAATAGGCGGCGGGGATGCGGTCGGGGATCGCCTGGTGCAGCGCGCCGAGGAGGGTGGTGGCGAGGCGGTGCGTCACCACGATCCGGTTGGCGACCGGCGCGGGGTGGCGCGCGTGCACGATGCTGCCTTCGCGGGCGATGATCCGCACCGGCCGTTCGCAGCCCGCATTGGCGGCGATCGGCGCGTCGGCGCAGGCGAGCAGCGCGTAGGCGATGGCGGAGCCGGAGGAGGCGAGGGTCGCGTTGATCGGCCCGAGCGCCTGCGGCCCGCAGCCGGAGAGGTCGACGGTCATCGTCTCGCCCGCGATCGTCACCGCCGCATGGATGCGGATCGGCGTGTCGGTGAGGCCGTCATCGTCGATGAAATCCTCGAATGCGTATTGCCCGTCCGGCATGCGCCCGATCATCTCGCGCATCGCGCGCTCGGACTGGTCGAGCAGGTGCGCGGCGGCGCGGACCAGGGTGCCGCCGCCATGGCGCGCGGCGATGCGATGGAGATTGGCCTCGCCCACCGTCAACGAGGCGAGCTGCGCCTGCAGATCGCCCCACAGCATGTCCGGCCGGCGGACGTTCTGGCGCATCACCGCCAGCACCTCCTCGTTGGGCACGCCGCGCCGGTGCAGCTTGATCGGCGGGATGCGCAGGCCTTCCTGGAAGATTTCGGTCGCCGTCGCGCCGTAGCTGCCGGCGGAGATGCCGCCCATGTCGAGATGGTGGCAGCACGTGCCGACGATCGCGACGCGGACGCCGTCATGGAATACCGGGCGGAAGGCCAGGATGTCGGGGATGTGCTGGCCGCCGCAATAGGGGTCGTTGGTGATGACGACGTCGCCTGCCTCCCATTGCTCGACGGGCAGGAAGTCCCGCGCCACGGTGCGCAGGGCGGCGCCCATCGAGTTGAGGTGCTGCGGGATGCGCGCCGATTGCGCGACGTTGAAGCCGTCGCGGTCGAACACCGCGGTCGAGTAGTCGAGCAACTCGCGTACGATGGTGGAGCGGCTGGTGCGCCACACGGTGACGTCCATCTCCGCCGCCGCGGCGGTCAGCGCGTGGCGCAGGATCTCGAGCTCGATCGGCCCCAGCCTGTCGGTTATGGGATGGCTGTCGGTTATGGGATGGCTGTCGGTTATGGGTTGGCTGTCGGTCATGCGGTCCTCCGCGCGATCAGCACGCCGTGCGGGCCCGGGCCGCAACGCCAGGACGGGCCGATGAAGAGCGTGGTGTAATCCTCCTCGATCAGCGCCGGACCCTCGATTTCGGCCCCGAGCCCATCGCGGCGATGCACCGCCGCGTCGCGCCACGCGCCATCGAGATAGAGCGGGCGGGTGCGCGCCGGGGCGGCCCGCGGGGCGGCGATGGCAGCGGCCGGAGCGCGGGCGGCGAGCGTGCCGGTGGCGGCGAGGCGCAGCGTGACGATCTCCACCGCATCCGCCGGGTTGGCGTAGGAAAAGCGCTCGCGGTGCAGCGCGTGGAAATCGGCGAGTAGCGTGGCGAGCGCGTCCGGCGCGCCCTCCGCGTCCCGCCACGGCACCACCAGCTCGAAGGCCTGGCCGTGATAGCGCATGTCGGCGGCGAGCGCGGCGCCGCGCGCCGGCTCCGCCACCCCGTCCGCCGCGAGCAGGGCGTCCCCCTGGGCGCGGAGCGCGGCGCAGACGTCCCGAAGCGCCGGCAGGCTCGCGGCGGCCGCCGGCAGCACCCGGCTGCTGGCGAGATCATGGACGATGTCGGAATCGAGGATGCCGCGCGCCGAGAAGGTGCTGGCGCCGGCCGGGAAAATGACCTCGCCGATGCCGAGCTCCTCGGCGACCGGGATCGCATGCAGCCCGCCTGCGCCCCCGAAGCAGAGCAGGCTGAATTCGCGCGGGTCGAGGCCCTTCTCGAACAGGCTGAGCCGGATCGCGCCGGCGAGTCTCGCATTGGTCACCGCGAGCAGCCCCTCCGCCGCGCGGGCCGCGTCCAGCCCGAGCGGGGCGCCGATGCGCGACGCGATCGCCGCCTCCGCGCCGTCCCGGTCGAGCGCCATCGCGCCGCCGAGGAACGCCTCCGGGTCGAGCCGGCCGAGCAACAGGTTGGCGTCGGTGACGGTGGGCTCGGCGCCGCCGCGGCGGTAGCAGACGGGGCCGGGCCGGGCGCCGGCGCTGCGCGGGCCGACGCTCAGCCGGCCCGACGACACCGCGGCGATCGAGCCGCCCCCGGCGCCGATCGTGCGCATCTCCACCATCGGCAGCCGCACCGGCAGCCCGTCGATCTCGCCCTGCGTCATCAGGGTGACCGCCGCGTCGCGCACCACGCAGACGTCGAAGCTGGTGCCGCCCATGTCGACGCCGACGAGGTTCGGCCGGGCGAGCGCCTCGGCGATGCCGCGCGCCGCCGAGGCGCCCCCGCTCGGCCCGGAGAGCAGCAGGCGCACCGGCTGGTCGGCGGCGGTGGCCGCGCTGCACACGCCGCCATTCGATTGCACGAGCAGCAGCCTCGCCGCGAGCTTGTGCGCCGCCATCCGCCCGGCGAGGCGCTGCAGGTAGGATCGCATCACCGGCATCAGCAGCGCGTTCAGCACGGTGGTCGAGCTCCGCTCGTATTCGCGGATCTCCGGGCTCACCTCGGAGGAGATCGAGACCGGCAGGCCGGGATGCGCGGCGGTCAGCGCATCGCGCAGCCGGCTTTCATGCGCGCCGTCGACATGCGCGTTCAGCAGCACGATCGCGACCGCTTCCGGCGCCAGCGCGGCGGCGGCCTCCACCGCCTCGGAGATCGCCGCCGGCGTGAGCGCGATGGCGACGCTGCCATCGGCGCGCATCCTCTCGCGCACCCCGAGCCGGCGGTCGCGCGGGATCAGCGCCGGCTCGCGCGCCGGGTTGAGGCCATAGATGTCTCGCCGGGCGTGCCGGCCGATCTCGAGCACGTCGCGGAACCCCTCGGTGGTCAGCAGCACGCCGCGGGCGAGCCGGCGTTCCAGCACCGCATTGGTCGCGATGGTCGTGCCGTGCAGCAGCAGGCGCACGTCGGCGATGCCGAACCCGAAACGCCGCCCGGCCTGCTCGATGCCGGTGATCAGCCCGATCGACGGGTCCTCGGGCGTGGTCGGCGTCTTGAAGGCGTGCAGCGCGCCGTTGCGTTCATCGAGAATCTGCAGATCGGTGAAGGTGCCGCCGATATCGATGCCGATCCGCACGCAAGCTGCCGTCACGCCCCCACCTTCCGCCTTGCCCCGCCTTCCGCCTTGCGGGCCGCACGCTACGCGAGGCATCCATGCCCGGAAAGCCGCTTCCCAAACCGAGGACGCCGCGCCACATGCCGCGCATGACCACGCCGACCTTTCGCCGCCGCGCCTTGATCGCCGGGCTCGGCCTGCTCGCCCTCGCTCCCCCGCATGCCCGCGCGCAGGCGGTGGCGCTTTCCGATCAGGACCGCGCCGATCTCGCCCGCATCCAGACTTACCTGGACGGGCTGCGGACGCTGAAGGCGCGCTTCCTGCAGGTCGCGCCGGATGGCGGGCAGACGCAGGGAACCGCCTGGCTCGACAGGCCCGGCCGCATGCGGTTCGAATACGATCCGCCGGCGGATTACCTGCTGGTCGCCGGGAACGGCATCCTCACCTTCTACGATGCCGGGCTCAAGCAGACGAGCAACATCCCGCTCAACACCACCCCGCTCGGCATCCTGCTCGCCGAGCACGTGGCGCTGAGCGGCGCGGTCACGGTCACCGGAATCACCCGCTATCCGGGGCAGATCCAGCTTAGCCTGGTGCGCACCGCGAGCCCGGGGGACGGCACGCTGACGCTGTTCTTCAATGCCGATCCGATTCAGCTCCGCGGCTGGACGGTGGTGGATGCGCAGCGGCGGGATACCCGGATCGACCTCGCGAATGTCCAGCTCGGCGGGCGGTTCGATCCGAGCCTGTTCGTCTTCGTCGATCCGAATTTCTACCAGCCGCAGCGCAGCGGCGGTGGCGGCGGTTGACGGTTTCGAGCCACATCACGGGGTTTTTTCGCGCCGCGCCGCTGGTTCGGCCGCTTTGTTCTTCATTTTGTCGCAATGCAAGATCACTATCCTGATCCCATGAAACCGCTCGTCGGCATCTCCTGCTGCACCAAGACGTTCGGCGCCTTCGGGATGCCGAACCACGCGGCGTCCGACACCTATGTGCGCGCGACCGACCATGTGGTGGGCGCGGTGCCGGTGCTGGTGCCGGCGAATGGCGATCGGGCCGACGTGCTGACGTTGCTCGCCAAGCTGGACGGTCTGATCCTCACCGGCAGCCGCTCCAACGTGCAGCCCTCGCTTTATGGCGGGCCGCCGCATGCCGAGGGCACGCCCGAGGACGAGATGCGGGACGCGACGACACTGCCGCTGATCCGCGCCGCGATCCGAGAGGGCATCCCGGTTCTCGCCATCTGCCGCGGCTTGCAGGAGCTCAACGTGGCGCTCGGCGGCAGCCTGCACCAGCGCATCCAGGACCTGGTCGGCCGGATGGACCATTCGACGCCGATGCAGCCCAACCCGCGGGTCCGCACCGGCAAGGCCCACGCGATCGCGGTGACGCCGGGAAGCTGGCTGTATCGCATCGCCGACGCCAGCGAGATCGCGGTGAACTCGCTGCACAATCAGGGGATTGACCGCCTCGCCCCCGGCCTGGTCGCCGAAGGCGCCGCGCCGGATGGGATCATCGAGGCGGTGCGCTTCGCCGATGCCCCCGGCTTCTGCATCGGCGTGCAGTGGCACCCCGAATACGATTTCCAATCCGACGCGATCTCCCGCCGCATCTTCGAACGCTTCGGCGAGGCGGTGCGCACCCGGCTGGGCGCGCTCAGCCAGGACCGGATGGCCGCCGATTGAGCCTGTTGGGAACGCGCCCTGGCGGCCATTTGACGCGCTTTTCCTGCGCGCCGAGGCTCACGGCCCGCAAGGCCGCTCCGTGCCGAGGCTCGGAAAAGCACGCCAGCTGACTCACCAGACCATTTTTCCCGGCAGCCTCTTCGAGGCGTCGCTCATTCAGGGCGAATTTATCCGCCCGACGGATCGGAGACCGTCGTGCCGAGCCGCGCGGCGACGCGACGCGCCGTTTCCTCCCGCCGCGCCGTGATGTCCCGCAACCGCAGCCGCGCCGCCGCCAGGATTTCGGCCGGCGCGGTCTCGGGCGTGCCGCTGTCGAAGGGCGGCTCCGGCGCATAGACCATGTGGAGCTGGATTTCCCGCGCCACATCGTCGCCGCGCAGCTCGGCCGCGAGGCGGAGCGCGCCGTCGATCCCTGCCGTGACCCCGGCGGCGAACACGTAGGTGCCGTCCACCACCACCCGCTGGTCGATGGGAATCGCGCCGAAAAACGGCAGCAGGTGGAACGAGGCCCAGTGCGTGGTCGCCCGCCGGCCGACGAGCAGCCCGGCGGCGCCGCAGAGCAGCGCGCCGGTGCAGACCGAGAAGACGCTGCGCGCGCCGGCCGCCTGCCGGCGCAGCCAGCCGAGCACCTCCGCATCCTCCATCAGCGCTTCCTGGCCCTGGCCGCCCGGCACGTGCAGCACGTCGAGTTGCGGGGCATCGGCGAGCGCCGCATCCGGCGTCAGCCGCAGCCCCTTGAGGTCGCGCACCGGCTCCGCCGTCTTGCCGTAGAGCCGATAGGTCGCGTTCGGGATGCGCGACAACACCTCGAACGGCCCGGTCAGGTCGATCTGGTCGAGCCCCTCGAACAGCAAGGAGCCGATCGTGAGGTGGGTGTCTTGCGAGATCACGGAACTCTCCCTCTCGAAATGGGTGGCGGAGGATGGACAGCGCCACCATAGAAGGACAGTCTCTGGCGGAAATGCCGAACATCCCTCATTCTACGCCAAATTTGGCCCGAACCCCAAATTTGGCCCGAACCATCGAGATGCTCGCCTTTCCGGCGGTGCAGATCCTCGACGTCACCGGTCCGCTGCAGGTCTTCGTCTCGGCCAACGACATCGTCGCCGGGGCGGGCGGCACGGCACCCTATGTGCTCCGGATCGTGGCGCAAGGCGGGCGGGCGGTGACCGCCTCGGCCGGGCTCGACCTCACCGCGGCGCCGCTTCCCGAGGCCGGCACGGAAGTCGACACGCTGATGGTCGCCGGCGGCCCGGGCGTCGAGGCCGCGGCGGCCGACCCGGCGCTGCTCGGCTGGGTGCGGGAGAGGTCGGCGCAGGCGCGCCGCGTCGCCTCCGTCTGCACCGGCGCTTTCCTGCTCGCCGCCTCCGGCGTGCTGGACGGGCGGCGCGCGGTCACCCATTGGTCCTTCTGCGCCGAGCTCGCCCGGCGCTTCCCCGCCGTGCATGTCGAGCCCGACCCGATCTTCGTGCGCGACGGGCCGGTCTGGACCTCGGCCGGGGTGACCGCCGGGATCGATCTGGCGCTCGCGCTCGTCGAGCAGGATCTCGGCCGCGGCGTGGCGCTGGCGGTGGCGCGCTATCTGGTGGTGTTCCTCAAGCGGCCGGGGGGCCAGGCGCAATTCAGCGCGGCGCTGTCCCTGCAGGCCGCGGAGGACATCTTCGGCGCCCTGCATGACTGGATCAGCCTGCATCTGGCGGAGGATCTGTCGCTGCCGGCGCTGGCCCGCCGCGCGGGGATGAGCGAGCGCAGCTTCAGCCGCCACTATGTCGAGGCGACCGGGCTGACGCCGGGCCGCGCCGTCGAGCGGTTGCGGGTGGAGGCGGCGCGGCGGCTGCTCTCCGAGTCGCGCCTGCCGGTGAAACGCATCGCGCAGCGGTGCGGCTTCGGCTCGGAGGAGACGATGCGGCGGAGTTTTCTGCGCCTGCTGGCCGCCACGCCGCAGGATTACCGCGCCCGATTCGGCGCCTGACCAGATCCCCGGATCAACTGCCGCCGGCCTTCCTTCCATGCGGCGTCCGGCGTAGGGTTCGCGCGGAAAAACCCGGATCGCCCGCATGCCCGATTTCGTCTCCGATTACGTGATCTCCGCTCCCGCGCCGGTCGCCATCCCGGCGGAAGGCGGGTCGTTCCCGGTCCGGCGCGTGTTCTGCGTCGGGCGGAACTACGCCGAGCACACGCGGGAGATGGGCGGCGACCCGGATCGCGAGCCGCCCTTCTTCTTCATGAAACCGGCCGATGCGCTGGTCACCGGGGGCGCCGACATGCCCTACCCGCCCGCCTCCTCCGACCTGCATCACGAGATGGAGCTGGTCGCCGCGATCGGCACCGGCGGCGTCGGCATCGCCGAGGACGAGGCGCTGGCGCATGTCTGGGGCTACGCCGCCGGGCTCGACATGACGCGGCGCGACCTGCAGGGGCAGGCGAAGAAGGAAGGCAAGCCCTGGGACATGGGCAAGGGGTTCGACCATTCCGCGCCGATCGGCCTGCTGGTGCCAGCGGCCCGCATCGGCCATCCCTCGACCGGACGGATCGAATTGCTGGTCAACGGGACGCCGCGCCAGGGCGCCGATCTCGACCAGATGATCTGGAGCGTGCCAGAGACCATCGCCTATCTCTCCGGCCTGGTGCGCCTCGCACCCGGCGATTTGATCTTCACCGGCACGCCGGCCGGGGTGGCGGCGGTGCAGCGCGGCGACCGGCTCGAGGGGACCATCGAGGGCGTCGGCACCGTGGTCACGCGGATCGCGTGAGCGGCGCGCTGGCGGCGGACCCGTCGGCCACCTTCGGGTTCGGCGCGTTCGGGGATGCGTTCCGCCATCTCGCCCTCGGCTGGGCGGTGCCCGAGCCCACCCATCGCTGGACCACCGAGGAAGAAAGCCTGATCCTGCTGCCCCGGCCGGCCGAGCCGGGCGATTACCTGCTGCGCATCGCCGGCTTCCCGGCGCTGCTGCCCGGTCGGGTGTCCGCGCAACGTGTCTATGTCACGGTCAACCGGGTGCTCGTCGGGCGGGCGCGGATGGCAGCGCAGGGCGTGATCGAATGCCGGGTGCCGTGGTCGGCGATCGGCCACGCCGTCTGGATGAGCGTCGTGCTGCTGCTGCCCGACGCGTTCCGCGCGCGCGATTTCGCGCCTGCCGGCGATCCGCGCCGGCTCGGGCTCGCGGTGACCGAGATGAGCCTGCTGCGCCTGCGCGGCGCGCCCAAGGCGCCCGCATCGCCCTCTCCCCGCCGCGCCCGCAAGCCGGCCGAGCCGCCGGTCGCCGCGAAGCCCGCGCCGGATCATCTGCACATGCCCGCCTTCGTGGGCGGCCGCCCCGATCTGCCGGCCCCGGAATCCGACGAGGCGCCACTCGCCGAGCAATTGCTCGAATTCGAGAGCCTCGGCCTCGATCCCGAATTCGGCCTCGCGCAGCGCAAGGCCGGCGCCGAGCCGCTCGGGCTGCTGCGCTTCGCGGAAGCCGGTTTCGACACCGTGATCGGCGCGCTGGAAGCGGGGTTCGAGGGCATCGCCGAGCCGGGGAATGTCGGCATCGCGCTCGACGAGCGGGAATTCGTCGCGCCCGGCGCGCGCGAGTTCATCGTCACCGATCGCCGCCATGGCCTGCGCTGGCACAGCTGGACCTATGAGGGCCGCGCCAATCCGCGCCAGGTGCAGGAGCGCGAGACGCGGCAGCTCGATTTCCTGCGCAGCAAGCTGCTGCAGGATCTGCATGGCGGCCACAAGCTGCTGGTGTTCAAGCGCGACACGCCGCTCGACGAGGCCGAGATCGACCGTCTGCGCCAGGCGCTGCATCCGTTCGGCGCCAGCCATCTGCTGCTCGCCGAGGCGGCGGATGCGGCGCATCCGGCCGGCATGGTGGAAACCCTGGCCCCAGGCCTGATGCGCGGCCGCGTCGCCCGCTTCGCCCAAGCCGCCGACCGCAGCGATCTGGCCCTCGAATCCTGGGTCGCGATGGCGCGCACCGCGCATCGCATGTGGCGGCGCGCGCTGACGGGCTGAGAATGCCAAGCCGCGAAGGGACGCCGGCCGATCCTGGTTACGCGATCGAAGCGGCCAGGACGGCGCCCGATCTCGCCGACGCGAGGCAGTTGTTCGAGGCCTATGCCGCCGGGATCGGGGTCGATCTCGCCTATCAGGGGTTCGCCGCCGAGCTCGCCGGGCTGCCGGGCCGTATGCACCCCCTGCGGGCGAGCGTCCGCCCAGACCTAACCGGGGAAACGTTCGACGGCTGGAAGCGCATGCGCTGATTTCATCCAGCCGATCTCCTCGGCCGTCTGCACCTGCATTTTGGGAGCGATTGCCTCGGGATCGTCGAGTGCCGCGATCCGCACCTGCATCATGCCCATCTGCTCAAGGAGAGCGTTCGTGAAAAACAGGCCGGTTCCGCAGGCGCCACAGAAGGAACGTGGCCCGGATTCCGAGGACGCGTAGACCTTTGGATTGCCTTGGACGGCCAAGGAGACCGCAGGCACCATGGCCCAGGCCATCATTGGCGCCCCAGACTGCCGGCGGCAGTCATTGCAATGGCAGATTGTACTATGCACCGCCTGGTCCGGCATTTCGAATTTGATTGCACCGCATTGGCATCGCCCATGGGTCATACGTACACCCCTAATTCTGACGGCCTTATAGATATCAGTGCTCGGGCGCGATGTCCCCTTGGGTCGAAAGCGGCTTTTGCCCGCCGGGCACCAAACGTCGGATTTATCCACTAGGCCGAGTCGGCTGGCGTCGGTTTCCGAGCCTCGGCGCGGCGCGGCCTGGAGGTCGTGAGCCTCGGCGCACAGGGAAAGCGCGTCAGATGGCCGCCAGAGCGCGTTTCCTCACGGCCGCTCAGCCTCCGAGATAAGCCGAAATGACCGCCGGATCGTTCGCCACCTCCGCCGCCGCCCCGTGCAGCACGATGCGGCCGGTCTCGAGCACATAGGCGTAATCCGCGACCTCGAGCGCGGCGGAGGCGTTCTGCTCCACCAGCAGGATCGTGGTGCCGGCCGCCCGCAGATCGGCGATGACGGCGAAGATCTCCTCGATGAAGAGCGGGGCGAGACCCATGCTCGGCTCGTCCAGCAGCAGCAGGCGCGGGCCGCCCATCAACGCGCGGCCGAGCGCGAGCATCTGCTGCTCGCCGCCCGAGAGCGAGCCGGCGAGCTGGCCGAGCCGTTCGGCCAGGCGCGGAAACCGCGCGAGCACCTGATCGCGCCGCCGCGCCGGCTCCGCCCGTCCGGCCACCAGATAGGCGCCGATCGCGAGGTTCTCGGCCACCGTCAGGTCGGAAAAGATCTGCCGGCCTTCCGGCACCTGCAGCAGGCCGAGGGACGCGATGCGGTGCGGACGCCGCCCGACGATCTGCTCGCCGCCGAAGCGGATGCGCCCGGCGCGCGGCCGCACCAGGCCGGACAGCGCCCGCATCGTCGTGGTCTTGCCGGCGCCGTTCGCGCCGATCAGGCACACCACCTGGCCTTCCGGCACGGCGAGGTCGATCCCGTCCACCGCCAGCGTGCGGCCATAGGCGACGGTCAGCCCCTCGACCGCGAGCGCGGTCATGCCACCGCCGCGCGCGCGGTCACGCCGCCGGCCGCCCGAGCCGGGCCGCGACCTTGTGGCCGAGATAGGCCTCCACCACCGCCGGCGCCGCCCGCACCTCGGCGGGCGGCCCCTCGAAGATGCGACGGCCGAAATTCAGCACCGTCACCCGCTCCGACAATTCCATCACGAAGCCGACATGGTGCTCGATCAGCAGCACGGTGATGCCACGCGCCCGGATGCGGCGGACCAGCAGCGCGAGAGCGGCGGTCTCCGCCGGGTTCATGCCGGCGGCCGGCTCGTCGAGCAGCAGGAGCGCCGGGCCCGGCGCGATCGCGCGGGCGATCTCGAGCCGCCGCTGGTCGCCATAGGCGAGCGATCCCGCCGGCGCCCCCGCGCGATCGGCGAGGCCCACGAAATCGAGCGCCCCGCGCGCCCGCGCCACCGCGTCCCGCTCCTCCCGCCGGAAGCCGGGCAGGCGCAGCACGACCGATGACAGCGAGGCGGCGAGGCCCGGATGCAGCCCGGTCAGCACGTTCTCGAGCAGGCTCATCTCGTCGAACAGGCGGATGTTCTGGAAGGTGCGCGCCAGGCCGAGCCGGGCGCGGCGATGCGCCGCCATCCGCGTGACGTCCCGCCCCGCGAAGCGGATGCGCCCGGCGGAGGGCGGGAACAGGCCGGAGATCAGGTTGAACAGCGTCGTCTTGCCGGCCCCGTTCGGCCCGATCACCGCATGGATGCCGCCCTGCGCGACCGCGAGATCGACGCCCTCCAGCGCCGCCAGCCCGGCGAAGCGCCGGCCCACCCCCTCGAGCTGCAGCAAGGTCACGCGGCGCTCCGGCGCGGCCGCCAGGGCAGGATGCCGCGCGGCAGGAACAGCACGACGGCGACGATGATCACCCCGTTCACCACCAGCCGCGCATCGCTGATCCCGCGCAGCAGCTCGGGCAAGATGGTCAGGATCCAGGCGCCCAGCACCGGGCCGAACGGCGTCGTCACCCCGCCCAGCAGCGCGAAGGAGAGAATCGTCACCGCCGGCTCGAACCCGTATTGCGACGGCCCGATGAACGAGGAGGAATGCGCGTCGAGCGCGCCCGCGAACCCGGCCAGCACCGCGGCCGCCACCAGCGCGCCCATGCGGTAGCGGACCACGTCGATGCCGGCGATGCGCGCCGCCACCTCGTCCTCCCGGATCGCCTCCATCGCCCGCCCGATCCGGCTGCGCATCACCAGCCAGAGCACCAGCACCGCGACCCCGAGCAGCGCGTAGATCTCCCAGGTCTCGGCCTCGAGCGGAATGCCGGACAGGCCGAGCGCGCCGCCGAACAGGTCGATGTTGAGATAGGCCGCGCGCAGCACCTCGCCGAGGCCGATCGTCGCGATCGCCAGATAGACGCCGGACAGCCGCACCGTCGGCGCGCCGATCACCAACGCGAATACCACCGGCGCCACGCAGGAGAGCGGCAGCACGACCGCGAAGGGCAGATGCAGCTGCAAGCTCAGCAACGCGGAGGAATAGGCGCCGAGCCCCATGAACGCCGCCTGGCCGAGCGAGAGCTGCCCAACCGCCAGCACCACATACATCGCCAGCGCGAGCAGCCCGTTGATGCCGAGCCCGTGGATGACGTTCTGATAGGTCCAGAGGAAATCGTCGAGCCAGCCGGGCATGATCCAGTCGGGCATGATGAGGGCCGGCATCTCAGGCCCGCCGCACCACGCTGCGCCCGAACAGGCCGTTCGGCCGCGTCCAGAGCACCAGCACCAGCACCAGGAAGGCGACCGTCTCCTTTAGGCTCGAGGCGACATACCCCGCGGTCAGCACCTCCAGCACGCCGAGCAGCAGCCCGGCGATCACCGCGCCGCGAATGTCGCCAAGCCCGCCCACGATGATGACGACGAAGCCGCGCAGCATCATGTCCTCGCCCATATACGGCTGCACGGCGTTGAAATTGAGGCCGATCAGCACGCCGGCCGCCCCGGCCAGGCACCCCGACAGGAAGGAGACGAGCGCCGCCGCCCGGGCGGTGTCGATCCCCATCAGCTCCGCCGCATCCGGCCGCTCCGCCATCGCGCGGATCGCCAGCCCGAGCCGCGTGCCGCGCAGCAACGCCACCAGCGCCGCCACCAGAACCACCGTCGCGCCCAGAATGAGCAACTGCGTCGCCGTGACCCGCACGCCATCCACCACGTAAGCCGCCGTCGAAAACAATCCGGGCGGCAACCGCCTGATGTCCGGCCCCAGCCACAAGGTCGTCGCGGAATACAGCGCCAAGGCACCCCCCAGCGTCACCATCAAGGAGGCAAGCTCCGGCGCCTTCACCCGCCGCAGCCGGGTGAGCAAAAGCATGTCCAGCACCATCGCCAGAATGCCGGCCCCCAGCGCCGCCATCGACAAGGCCAGCCAGATGCCGAAGCCGAGCTCCCGCGTCAGATACAGGGCGAAGAACGCCCCGGCGGAGAAGTAGAACCCATACAGAAGGTTGATCACGCGCAGCACACCGAAGATCAGCGTGAAACCAAGCGAAAACAACGCATAGGTCGCGCCAAGCAGAACCCCGTTCACCAGCTGCTGCGCCAGCATCTACGGGTGGTGTGGGAGGGCTTGGAAGGCCAGGGCGCTGCCCTGGACCCGGCAAGGGGCTCTGCCCCTTGCATTCCCGCTGGGAGTGCAGGGGGGCAAAGCCCCCTTGCCGGGGTCCGGGGCGGAGCCCCGCCCTTCCGCGCGCACTATCAGGCCGCCCGGATGCGGGTGCTGTCGGTGCGGAGTTGGCCGCAGGCGGCGAGGATGTCCTGGCCGCGCGGGGTTCGGATGGGGGCGGCGAAGCCGGCGTTCATCACGATCCCGGCGAAGCGGTCGAGGACCGGTCTGGTGCTCGGTTCGAACTGGCTGCCGGGCCAGGGATTGAACGGGATCAGGTTCACCTTGGCGGGCAGCCCGGCGATCAGGCGGACGAGCTCGCGGGCGTCGGCCTCGGTGTCGTTCACGCCGCGCAGCATGATGTATTCGAAGGTGATGCGGCGCGCGTTGGAGGCGCCCGGGTAGCGGCGGCAGGCGGCCATCAGCTCGTCGATCGGATATTTGCGGTTGAGCGGCACCAGCTCGTCGCGGAGCTCGTCGCGGACCGCGTGCAGCGAGACCGCGAGGTTGACGCCGAGCTCGCGCCCGCAGCGGTCCATCATCGGCACCACGCCGGAGGTCGAGAGGGTGATGCGGCGGCGGGAGAGGCCGATGCCTTCGCCGTCCATCGCCAGGATCATCGCGCGGGCGACGTTCTCGTAATTGTAGAGCGGCTCGCCCATGCCCATCAGCACGATGGTGGAGAGCAGGCGCGGCGTCTCGCCTTTCGGGCTCGGCCATTCGCCATAGGCGTCGCGCGCCGCCATGAACTGGCCGACGATCTCGGGCGCGCCGAGATTGCGGGCGAGGCCCTGCGTGCCGGTGTGGCAGAAGCGGCAGGAGAGCGTGCAGCCGACCTGCGAGGAGATGCAGACCGCGCCGCGATCCTCGTGCGGATCGGGGATGTAGACGGTCTCCGCCGTCTGCCCGTCGCGGAAGCGGAAGAGGAATTTGCGGGTCTCGTCGGTGCTGGTCTGCGACAGCGCGACCTCCGGCCGGCCGACGACGAAGCGCTCCGCGAGCCGGGCCTGGAGCGGCCGGGCGATCGAGGACATGCGCGCGAAATCGGTCGCGCCCTGGTGGTAGATCCAGTGCCAGAGCTGTTTCGCGCGGAACGGCTTCTCGCCGATCCCGGCGAGCGCTTCGACGAGCTCGGCGCGGGTGAGGCCGACGAGATCGCGCCGTCCATCCGGCAGGGTGGCGTCGGGGGGGGCGAAGCGCGCGGATTTGGCGAGGATGCGCGCGCGTTCGGCCTCGTTGAGATCCGGCGTGGTGGTGATGCTCATTTGGCCGGGCACGCCTTGTCGATCGCCGCGTAGGCGGCGCTGAAGCCGCGCAGGCTGAAATTGTCGGTCACGTCGCCGCTGCCGCGCGGCGCCGGCGATTTCGCGATCGCCCGGGCGCCCTTCTGGAAGGCGAGGACCGCGGCATGGCCGTCGCGGGCAAAGGCCGAGCGCTGCGCCGTGTAGAAGGGCAGCGTCGCCTGGTCGACCTGCACGCCGACCTCGGCATTCGGCGCGTAGGCGAAGCCGGCGCTGATCGCCACCGCGTCGCGGCCGCTGGCGCGCTGGGTGACGGTGAGCACGACGTCGCCGCGGCCGGAGAGGGCGGGGGTGGAGCTGGCGGCGCGGGTGAAGGCGTAGCAGGCGGGCTGCCCGGCCTGCTCGACGGTCGCCGCCTGCCAGTCATCGAACTTGCCGATGGATTTCGGCCCGGCGGCGGCCGCGGCGGCGTGCGGCGCGGGACGGGCCGGCGCGGCGGCCCGGTGCGGCGGCGCATGGGTGGCCGTGCGCGTCTGCGCGAGAGCGGCGGCGGGCAGCAGCAGCGGCGTGGCGGCGAGGAGGAGCAAGGAATATCGCATCGGGGAGAGATACGGCGCGCGCTGCGGCCGGACAAGCGCGCTCACGCGGCGCTCATCCCGCCCAATCCGGCCGGGTGCGGCGGAACACCGGGTTGCCGTGCCCGGACGACGCCGGCGCGGGCGCGACCGGGCCGCCGCTGCCGACCGGCCGCTCGGCGAACCGGCCGTGCTGCAGCAGGCGGTCGTAGAGCACGAGCGCGCCGGCCACCGCGAGGTTGAGCGCGAAGCGGGTGGGGATGCGCACCACGTGGCGGCAGCGCCCGAGCAGCGCCGGCGACAGGCCCGCGCGCTCCGGCCCGAGCACGTAGGCCGCGTTCGTCGGGTGCCGGAAGGAGGGGAGCTCGACCGCGTCCTCCAGCAATTCGATGCCGACGAGCGGGCAGCCCTGCGGCAGGTCGAGCGCGTCGAGATCGGCGAAGCGCCAGAGCGGCACGTGGGAGGGCGTGTCGGCGGTATCGGCGGGCCGGCCGGCCCGCGCATCCCAGCCGGCGCCGATGGTGAAGCAGAACGCGGCGCCGAACGCGTGGGCGGTGCGCAGCAGCGCGCCGACATTGGCGGGCTTGGAGACGCCTTCGACGCCGATTCCGAAATAGCCGCGCGCCTGCCCGCCTGTCCTGGCCAACCCCATGGGGTCGCGATATGCCTGCCCGGTGATGGCCGACACAACCGATTCCCGCCTTGCCGCGCAATACGAGGCTTACCCCTATCCGCAGCGCGACCCGCGCGAGGAGGCGAAACGCCTGCTGGTCGGCAGTCCGAGCCTGCTGACCGAGATCGACCATTGGGTGTTCGGCGCGGCGCGGCCGGCCTCGCGCCCGCTCGCGGCGCTGGTCGCCGGCGGCGGCA
This sequence comes from Acetobacteraceae bacterium, assembly GCA_965276665.1. Lineage (GTDB taxonomy): Bacteria > Pseudomonadota > Alphaproteobacteria > Acetobacterales > Acetobacteraceae > CAWGJC01. The sequence continues at coordinate 2,967,134 of OZ255620.1, read as the reverse complement.
CCGGGGACGGCACGATCATGCTCGCCCAACTCCTCGCCGCCGCCGGGCGCGATGCGCGGGTGACCTATCTCGACCGCTCGGCGCAGGCGATGGCGATCGCCCAGGCGCGGGCGGCGGCAAGAAGCCTGACCAATATCGAGTTCCGGCAGGGCTCGCTGCTCGACCTGCCGACGATGGGGCTCGGTCCGTTCGACTACATCGATTGCTGCGGCGTGCTGCATCATCTGCCGGATCCGGCCACCGGGCTCGCCGCACTGGTCTCGGTGCTGGCGCCGGGCGGCGGGATGGGCCTGATGGTCTATGCGCCGCACGGCCGCACCGGCGTCTACATGGCGCAGGACGCGCTGCGCGCGCTCGCCCCGCCCGAGGAGGCGCCGCCCGCCCGGCTCGACATCGCGCGGCGCGTGCTGCGCCATCTGCCGGAGACCGCCTGGCTGCGCCGCAACCCCTATCTCAGCGACATCGCCGAGGGCGGCGATGCCGGGCTCTACGACCTGCTGCTGAACCCGCGCGATCGCGCCTTCGCCATCCCCGCGCTGTTCGACCTGCTCGACGGCGCGGGGCTGGAGGCGACCTGCCTGGTCGAGCCGCTGCGCTACGAGCCGGCGACCTACCTGCCGGATCCGCGGCTGCGGGCGCGGATCGCCGGGATGGGCTTGCGCGAGCGCGCGGCGCTGGCCGAGGCGCTGACCGGCAACATGATCACCCATGTCGTCTATTGCGTGCGGGCGGGCGAGGCGCCGCCGGCGCCGGACGCGGCGGCCGCCGATGCGGTGCCGGTCGCGCGCCACGCCCCGGCCGAGGAGCTCGCGCGGGCGGTCCGGCCGGACCACACGATCGCCTTCCTGTTCGACGGGCTGCGCGTGCCGGTGCCGCTGCCGCCGCTCGCCGCGCCGATCCTGCGGCTGGTCGACGGGCGGCGCAGCGTGGGCGAGATCGGCGCGGCGATGGCGGAACGCGGCGCCGGCGCGGCCGCCTTCGCCCGCGCCTGGCCGGCCAGCTACGCCACGCTCTCGGCGCTGAACCGCATCCTGCTGGCGCCCCCGCCCTGAGCGCCATAGCCGGCAGCCCGGAGACGAGCGCCGCGACCGCGATCATCATCTTCGGCGCGGCGGTGCACCGGGGCGGCGTGCCCTCGCCCACGCTCCGCGCCCGGGTGATGGCCGCGGTGGCGGCCGGGCGGGACAATCCCGCAACGGTGTTCATGCCGACCGGCGGGCTCGGCCGCCATCCGCCGGAGGAGGCAGTGGTGATGACCGGCCTGCTGCGCGCGGCCGGCGTGCCGGATAGCCGCATCTGGCCCGAGCCCACCGCGAGGGACACGCTGCAATCCGCCCGCGCCTGCCGCCGCCTGCTGCGCGCGCGCGATTTCGGGGGACGGGTGCTGGCCTGCTCCAGCGGCTACCACCTGCCGCGCTGCGTGGCGCTGCTCTGGCTCGCCGGCCTGCGCGCCGGCGCCTGCCGCCCGCCGCCGAAGCCCCCCTATCGCTGGTACTGGCGGCTGCGCGAGGCGGCGGCGCTACCCTATGACGTCGTGATCCTGCTGGCGCTGCGGCTGCTCCGACGGTTCTGAGGCACCGCTTATCGCCGCATAGCGGTCAGAGAACGGTCATTTGCCTCGCCGCCAACCGCCGCTTATCGGCAGGCATGCATCGTTCCGAAGCATCCCATGCCGCCACGCTGCCGGCGCTGCTCGCGGCGCTGGCGCTCGGCTTCGCGGCGCTGATCGCGCTGGCCGGCGGCCGGCCCGAGCTGCTCCGCCCCCCACTCCGCCCCCCACTCCGCCCCTGGGGTTCGCCGGCCCTGCAGGGCCCGCTGATCCTGATGAATTTCCACGACCACGGAAAACCCTGCTCGGCCTGCCACTGACCAGCGGAAAAGGGATCGGCGGCAGGGATCCGGGATCAGCGCTCGTTGTCGTCGGTTTCCGGCTCGACCTCGATCTCGCCGCCGACATCGTCGTCATCCTCGAGGTCGGAGGTGTCCTCGAGCACGTCCTCCTCGACCTCGTCCTCGACGACCTCGGCCTCCGGGCTCGCCTCCTCGATGCCGGGCGCGGGCTTCTTCGGGCGCTTGTCCTCGACGACATTGCCGCCGGTGGGTCGGCGCGGACGCGGCTGCTCGATCGGCTGCTCGGTGCCGCATTTCGGGCAGATGGCGGGCGTCTTGCCCAGATCATAGAAGCGCGTGCCGCACGAGACGCAGACGCGCTTGGTTCCGAGTTCGGGCTTCACCATCGGTCGAATCCCCAAATGGGCCGCAGCAAACGCTGCATGAAGGAGCAAAAGCTGCATGAAGGCGGGCGGAGCAGGCGTGTGAAGGCGCGGCCCATGCCATCCGCGGGCGCGCCTGTCAAACCGCTCGCGCCCGTGCTAATCGCGCCGCCGTCATGGACGCGACCCTTCCCCGCCCGCTCGCCTCCCGCCGGCCCGCCGCCCCGCTCTCCGGCCGGCTGCGCGTGCCCGGCGACAAGTCGATCAGCCACCGCGCCCTGATGTTCGGCGCGCTGGCGATCGGCGAGACGCGGATCACCGGGCTGCTGGAGGGCGAGGACGTGCTCCGCACCGCCGCCGCGATGCGCGCGCTCGGCGCCTCGGTGGTGCGGGACGGGCCGGCCTGGCGGGTCGCCGGCCGCGGCGTCGGCGGCCTCGCGGAGCCGGCGGACGTGCTCGACATGGGCAATTCCGGCACCGCCGCGCGGCTGCTCGCCGGCATGCTCGCGAGCCATCCGATCTTCGCGGTGATGACCGGCGACGGCAGCCTGCGGACGCGGCCGATGCAGCGCGTCATCACCCCGCTCACCGCCTGCGGCGCCCGGTTCGCCGCCCGCGCCGGCGGCCGGCTGCCGCTCGCGATCGAGGGGGCGCGGGATGCGCTGCCGCTCGACTACGCGGTGCCGGTGCCCTCCGCGCAGGTGAAATCCGCGATCCTGCTCGCCGGGCTCAACGCGCCGGGCGAGACCCGGGTCGAGGAGCGGGAAGCGACCCGCGATCACAGCGAGAACATGCTTCGCCATTTCGGCGCCGCAGTCCGGGTCGAGACGGTCGGCGCCGGGCGCGTCATCACGCTGCAGGGCCAGCCCGAGCTCGTCGCGCGCGACGTGGTGGTGCCGGGCGATCCTTCCTCCGCCGCCTTCCCGCTCGCCGCCGCGCTGCTGGCGCCGGGCTCCGCGGTGACGGTGGAGGGCGTCGGCCTCAACCCGCTCCGCACCGGGCTGTTCGCCACCCTGCGGGAGATGGGCGCCGATCTCGCGGTCGGCGGCGAGCGGCTGGAGGGCGGCGAGCCGGTGGGCGACATCACCGCGCGGTTCGGCGCGCTGCGCGGCATCGAGGTGCCGCCGGAGCGGGCTCCCTCGATGATCGACGAATACCCGGTGCTCGCCGCGATCGCCGCCACCGCCGAGGGTACCACCCGCATGCGCGGCCTGCGCGAGCTGCGGGTCAAGGAAAGCGACCGCCTCGCCGCCACCGCGGCGATGCTGTCGGCGAACGCGGTCGCGGTCGCGGTCGAGGGCGACGACCTGATCGTCCACGGGGGCGCCGTCCCCGGCGGCGGCCTGGTGGCCACGCAGATGGACCATCGGATCGCGATGAGCGCGCTGATGCTGGGCATCGCCGCCGCCGAGCCGGTGGAGATCGACGATGCGAGCTTCATCGAGACCAGCTTTCCGGGCTTCGTCGCCCTGCTGAACGGGGTCGGGGCCGGCATCGCGTGAGCGCGCGTCCGGCGAGGGCGATCATTGCGATCGACGGCCCGGCCGCCTCCGGCAAGGGCACGCTGGCCCGCCGCCTCGCGGGCGCGCTCGGCCTGCCCCATCTCGATACCGGGCTGCTCTACCGCGTCGTCGGCCGCCGCGTGCTGGATGCGGGCGGCGATCCGGCGGATGCGGCGGCGGCCAGGGCGGCGGCGCGGGCGCTCGATCCGGCCGATCTCGACCGCGGCGACCTGCGCGGGCCGGAGGCGGACCGGGCGGCCAGCCTCGTCGCCTCGATCCCTGCGGTGCGCGAGGCGCTGCTCGCCTTCCAGCGCGGTTTCGGGCGGCAACGCGGCGCGGTGCTGGACGGGCGGGATATCGGCACGGTGATCTTCCCGGACGCGACGGCCAAGCTGTTCGTCACCGCGAGCGCCGCCGAACGCGCGCGCCGCCGCTGGCGGGAGCTCGCCGGGCGCGGCGTGGCGGCGGATCTCGAGGCGGTGACGCGCGACATCGCCGCGCGCGACGAGCAGGATCGCGCGCGCGCCGCAGCCCCCCTGCGGCCGGCCGCGGATGCGGTGCTGCTCGACACCACCGCGCTCGACCCCGATTCCGCCTTCGCCGCCGCGCTGGCGATCGTGCGGGCGCGGCTCGCGGCCGATCGTCCGGGCGCCCGACGCGGCGTCTGACGGAGTTTTTCTTGACTCTCGCCACAACTCGGCGGATGACGCGCGAATGCAGGCCCCGCCCCTGGCGCGGGCCGTTGCTTCGTCTCCATCATGGTCCGCATAACCGCGAACAAGCCGTGTCCCGACAGGGGACGCGCCAGCCCCCAGGACCGGACACGCCAGGCCGGACACGGCCGACCGGGCATGCATCCGGCCTCCTCCGCAGGAACCAACCGACCACATGGCATCATCCGCAATCGCCCAACTCGACCAGTCCAGCCTTGCCGCCCATGGCGGCGAGGATTTCGCGACCCTGCTCGACGAGACCCTCGGCCGCGATTCCGGCTTCGACGGCTCCGTCGTCACCGGCCGCGTCCTCCGCCTCACCGATGAATTCGCCATCGTCGATGTCGGCCTCAAGAGCGAGGGCCGCGTCGCCCTGAAGGAGTTCGGGCTCCCCGGCGCGCCTCCCGACGTGCATCCCGGCGACCTGATCGAGCTCTTCGTCGAGCGCTACGAGGATCGGGACGGCACCATCGTGCTGTCGCGCGAGAAGGCGCGGCGCGAGGAGGCCTGGACCAATCTCGAGAAGGCGTTCGAGGGCGCGCAGCGCGTCAACGGCACCATCTACGGCCGCGTCAAGGGCGGCTTCACCGTCGATCTCGGCGGCGCCGTCGCGTTCCTGCCGGGCAGCCAGGTCGATATCCGCCCGGTGCGCGATGTCGGCCCGCTGATGGGCACCCCGCAGCCGTTCCAGATTCTCAAGATGGACCGCGCGCGCGGCAACATCGTGGTCTCCCGCCGCGCCGTGCTGGAAGAGACCCGCGCCGAGCAGCGGAGCGAGCTGATCCAGGGCCTCAAGGAAGGCATGATCCTGGACGGCGTGGTGAAGAACATCACCGATTACGGCGCGTTCGTCGATCTCGGCGGCGTCGACGGCCTGCTGCACGTGACCGACATCGCCTGGCGCCGGATCAACCATCCCTCCGAGGCGCTGCAGATCGGCCAGCAGGTCCGCGTGCAGGTGATCCGCTTCAACCCGGAGACCCAGCGCATCAGCCTCGGCATGAAGCAGCTGGAGGCCGATCCGTGGGAAGGTGTCGCGGCGAAATACCCGCCGGGCGCCAAGTTCACCGGCCGCGTCACCAACATCACCGATTACGGCGCCTTCGTGGAGCTCGAGCCGGGCGTCGAGGGGCTGGTCCACGTCTCCGAGATGTCCTGGACCAAGAAGAACGTCCATCCCGGCAAGATCGTCGCCACCAGCCAGGAGGTCGACGTGCTGGTGCTCGACGTGGATGCCGGCAAGCGCCGCATCTCGCTCGGCCTCAAGCAGGTCCAGCGCAATCCGTGGGAGCAGTTCGTCGACGATCATCCGGTCGGCGCGACCGTCGAGGGCGAGATCCGCAACATCACGGAATTCGGCCTGTTCGTCGGCCTGTCGGCGGATATCGACGGCATGGTCCACATGTCCGACCTGTCCTGGGACGAGGCCGGCGAGCTGGCGCTCGCCAAGTTCAACAAGGGCGACATGGTCCGCGCCAAGGTGCTCGACGTCGATGTCGAGAAGGAGCGCATCAGCCTCGGCGTGAAGCAGCTCCAGGACGACCCGGCCGCCGAGGTGCTGGGCCGCGTGCACAAGGGCGACATCGTCACCTGCGTCGTCACCGCGGTGCAGACCAACGGAGTCGAGGTGAAGATCGACGAGGTGCTGACCGGCTTCATCCGCCGCGCCGAGCTCGCGCGCGACAAGGCGGATCAGCGGCCGGACCGCTTCGCCATCGGCGAGAAGGTCGATGCGAAGATCACCGCCGTCGACCGCGCGGCCCGCAAGCTCAACCTCACCATCAAGGGCAAGGAGGTCGAGGAGGACAAGCAGGCGCTGGTCGAGTACGGCTCGACCGATAGCGGCGCCTCGCTCGGCGACATCCTCGGCGCGGCGATCCGCCGGCGGAACCAGCAGCAGCCCGACTGAGCGACTCTCCGCGCTCCGGACACCGGGCATCGCGATGAGCCTGGAAACCGACTTGCTGATCGACAGGCGGCGCCTCAAGCGCCGCCTGCTGTTCTGGCGGGTGCTGACCGTGGTCGCGGTGGCCGCCGCGATCCTGGCCGGCATCGGGCGGTTCGGCATGCCGGTCGGCCGGCGCGTCGCCCGCGTCACCGTCTCGGGCATCATCACCGAGAACCGCCCGCTCATCGAGGCGATCGACGGGCTGGCGCGCGACTCGCGCACCGCGGCCGTCATCGTGGCGATCGACAGCCCCGGCGGCTCGGTCGGCGGCGGCGAGAGCCTGCACGATGCGCTGCTCCGCGTCGCCCGGGTCAAGCCGGTGGTCGCGGTGATGGGCGGGATTGCGGCCTCCGGCGGCTACATGACGGCGGTGGCCGCGGACCGCATCTTCGCCCGCAATTCCACCATCACCGGCTCGATCGGCGTGCTGATGGAAACCGGGGAGGTCTCCGGCCTGCTCGGCAAGCTCGGCATCGGCACGGACGCCATCGTCTCCGGCCCGATGAAGGACCAGCCGAGCTTCACCCACCCGACCAGCCCGGCGGCGCGCGAGGTGCTGCAAGGCCTGGTGATGGATATGTACGACCAGTTCGTGGCCATGGTCGCCGCCGGCCGCCACATGTCGCCCGACCGGGTGCGCCAACTCGCCGACGGGCGCGCCTATACCGGCCGGCAGGCCCTCGCCCTCGGCCTGGTGGATGCCATCGGCGACGAGGATGACGCGCGCGCCTGGCTCGCCACCGTCCATCACGTGCCGGAATCCCTGCCGGTGGTCGACATCCGCCAGCGCGGCTGGGTCGCGCGCAATCTCGGCGCCTTCTTTGGCGGCGCCGCGAAAACCCTTCTCCAGCAAGGCCTTACGCTTGACGGAGCCTGGGCGCTCTGGCAGGCTCCCTGATCGGGGGCCACTGAACATGACCAAATCGGAGCTGATTGCCGAGCTGGCGGCCGCCAACCCGCACCTGCGCGGCGGCGATGTCGAGCTGATCGTCGCGACGATCTTCGACGAGGTGACGGCGGCGCTGGCCCGCGGCGAGCGGGTCGAGCTCCGCGGGTTCGGCGCCTTCACGGTCAAGCGCCGCAACGCCCGCACCGGCCGCAATCCGCGCACCGGCGAGGCGGTGCAGGTGGACGAGAAAGCCGTTCCCTTCTTCAAGGCGGGCAAGGAGCTGCGCGAGCGCGTCAATCGCGGCAAGCCGGCGCGCGGCGCCCGGCTGGAGCGGGTCTCCGCCTGAAGCACCTCCGCCTGATCCCGACGCTCGTCGTCCTGCTGGTGCTGGTGGTGTTCGCGCTGTCGAACCGGCAGGGGACGCGATTCGAATTCTGGCCGACCGATTACACGCTCAACGCGCCGCTCGGCATCGCGGTGCTGGTGGTCGCCGGAATCGCCTTCCTGATCGGCTCGCTGCTCGGCTGGCTCGGCAGCCTCGCCCACCGGATGCGGGCAAGACGGGCCGAGGCGCGGGTCCGGCTGCTGGACGCGCAGGTCGCGGCGCTGCAGGGCGAGGTCGCGGGGCTTTCCCCCGGTGCGGGGTATCCCAGAGCGGGATTGACCGGAGCGGGATTGACCGGAGCGGGACTGATGACCAGTCCGGGCTCGCCCGGGACCGCCCTGGCGGCTCCCGGCGCGGCACGGTCCGGGCTGCCGCCCCTCGATGCCTGAGGGCTCTCGCCTGATCCCGGCGCTCGACACGCCGGACGTGAGGGTCGCCGAACGCTGGGCGCGCGCGGTGGAGCCGCATTGCGGCATGCTGAAGCTCGGGCTCGAATTCTTCGCCGCCAACGGGCCGGCCGGCATCCGCGCGCTCGCCGCGGTCGGCCGCCCGATCTTCCTCGACCTCAAGCTGCACGATATCCCGAACACGGCCGCCGGCGCCCTCCGTTCGGTGCTGCCGCTCCGCCCGGCGATGGTGACCCTGCACGCCGCCGGCGGGGCCGAGATGCTCGCGGCCGCCCGCGGCGCGGTGCAGGCGGCGATGGGCGATGCCGCGGACCGGCCCCGCCTGCTCGCCGTCACCGTGCTGACCAGCATCGGCGCCGACACACTGGCGGCGACCGGCGTGCCCGGCTCGCCGGCCGAGCAGGTGCTGCGTCTGGCCCGGCTCGCGCTCGCCGCCGGGGCGGACGGCCTCGTCTGCAGCGCGCAGGAACTGCCGCTGCTCCGCGCCGAACTCGGCGCCGGCCCGCTTCTGGTGGTGCCGGGAATCCGTCCCGCGGGCAGCGCCGCCGGCGACCAGGCGCGCGTCACCACGCCGCGCCAGGCGATCGAGGATGGGGCGGACTGGCTGGTGGTCGGGCGCCCGATCACCGCCGCCCCCGATCCCGCCGCGGCGGCCCGCGCCATCGCCGCCGACATCTCGCCAGAACGCGCGCGCCAAACCACCCCGGTCGCCCCATGATCACCGCCGCGAAGATCTGCGGCCTGACGACCGCCGATGCGGTCGCGGCCGCATCCGATGCGGGCGCCGGCTATCTCGGTTTCGTCTTCTTCCCGCGCTCGCCGCGCGCGGTGACGCCGGCAGAGGCCGCCCGCCTCGCCGCGCACGCGCCGCCCGGCCCGCGCCGCGTCGGCCTGTTCGTCGCGCCGGGCGATGACGAGATCGCCGCCGCCCTCGCCGCACTGCCGCTCGACATCCTGCAGATCCACGCGACGCCGGCCGCGCGGGCGGCGGAGATCCGCGCCCGGTTCGGCCGCCCGGTCTGGCGCGCCGTGCCGGTCGCCAGCCCCGCCGACCTGCCGCACGACGCCGGGGGCGCCGACGCGCTGCTGCTCGACGCCCCTGCCCCACCGTCGGCCACCCGGCCCGGCGGCAATGCCAACTGCTTCGACTGGTCGCTCCTCGCCGGTTGGCGGGCGCCGGGCGAATGGGTGCTCGCCGGCGGCCTCACCCCCGCCAATGTCGCGGCAGCGGTGCAGGCCACCGGCGCGAAAATCGTCGACGTCTCCTCCGGCGTCGAAGGATCGCCCGGCGTCAAGGACCCAGCGCTGATCCGCCGCTTCCTGGCAGCACTCTCCTAACCCGCGCCAAGTGTCTGGAACAGGCGCAGCAGCAGCATCGCCCGCGGCGCCAGGGAGGAGACGTAGAGCTGTTCCACCTGCGTGTGCGCGCCCTTCCCGTCGACGCCGAGCCCGTCCAGCGTGGGGGCGATCGCCGCGGTGAAATTGCCGTCGCTGCCGCCGCCGGTGGTGAGGTCGGCCAGCTCGAACCCGATCTCCGCCGCCAGCCCGCGCGCATGCTCGAACAAGGCCGCGATCTCGGCCGATTTCACGTAAGCCGGCCGGTTCAGCCCGCCGGTGACGGTGACGACCGTGTCGGGATCGTACGGCTTGATCGCCAGTACCCGCGCGATCACCGCGTCGCCGATCTCCGGGCTCGGCACCCGCATGTCGATCTCGGCGCTCGCCTCGGCCGGCACCACATTCGCCCGCGTGCCGCCCCGCACCACGCCGACATTGACCGAAATGCCGCGCTCCGGATCGTTCATCGCCTCGAGATCGAGAATATGCCGCGCCAGCTCGCGGATCGCGCTGCGCCCATCCTGCGGCCGGGCGCCGGAATGCGCCGCCCGGCCGGCAATGCGCAGATCGAACCGCGCGGTGCCCTTGCGCGCCGTCACCACCCGGCCGCCCTCGCGCGCCGGCTCCGTCACCAGCACAAACCGCGCCCGTCGCGCCTCCCGCTCGATCAGCGCGCGCGAGGTATGGCTGCCCACCTCCTCGTCGGAGAGAAACAACTGTCGAACCGGCAGCGCCGTCGCCTCGCCACGCCCGATCAGATGGCGAAGCGCCGCCTGCGCCAGATAAGCGCCGCCCTTCATGTCGTAGATGCCCGGACCAAACGCGGAATCGCCCTCCACCCGGAAGCCGAGCGCGCCATGGTCGTGCACGGTGTCGAGGTGGCTCAGCACGAGAATGCCGGGCGCATCGCCACCCCAGGGCGATTCCACCAGCAGATGGTCTCCATACCCGTCCCGCCCGGCCACGCGCCCGACCCGCGCGCCCATCGCGCCCGCCTCCCCTGCCACGCGATCCACCATGCGGTTCACCGCCCCCGCATCGGTGGTCGGGCTCTCGATCGCCACCCATTCACGAATGCCGTCGAGCAGCGCATCGGTCTCGAAGATCGGTCGATTGGAGCCGGCGCGGGTCGTGGTGTCGTTCATGCGGAGGAGATTAATCCGGGGCGGGGCTGGAGGTGAAGGTCGGGGACTCTGCCTCCATTCCTGACCTGGAACCCGCTAATAGCCCGTTTGAGAATGGGCTAGGCCGAGCCATCCGGCGTGGTTTCCGAGCACCGGTGCGGAGCGGCCTTGTGGGGCCGTGAGCACCGGAAGCGCAGAAAGCCGCGTCGGATGGCCGGCCTAGGGCATTCTCAAACGGGCTCTCAGGCGGGGCGCCTGGCCCGCAGCGCAGCCGCCAGCGTTCCCTCATCCAGCACGTCGAGCGCGCCGCCGATCGGCACGCCTTGGCCTAGCCGGGTCACCCGGCAGGGCAGCACCGCCAGCCGTTCAGCCAGGAAATGCGCGGTGCTCGCCCCGTCCACCGTCGCGCCGAGCGCCAGGATCACCTCCGACATCCCCTCCGCCGCCCGCGCGAGCAGCGGCGCAATCCGCAAATCCTCAGGACCCACTCCACCCAGCGGCGACAAGGTGCCGCCCAGCACATGGTACAGGCCGCGATGCACCCCGGCCCGCTCCAACGCCCATAAGTCCGCCACCCCCTCCACCACGCAAATCACCGTGCGATCCCGCGCCGGATCGGCGCAGATCGCACACGGATCGGCGCTGTCGAGATTGCCGCACACGCCGCACGGCCGAACCGCCCGCGCCGCCTCCGCCATCGCCGCCGCCAACGGCAGCATCCGTGCCTCTGGCGCCTGCAACAAACGCAACGCCGCCCGGCGCGCGCTCCTTGGGCCAAAGCCGGGGAGCCGCGCGAGAAGAGCGATCAGGCGTTCTACTTCGGGGCCGCCCATCGTCAGGGGCAAGGCCAGGGGCGCTGCCCCTGGACCCCGCTCAGGGCAGTCGCCCTTAGAACCCGCCACGGTGCCTGACGTGGGACTGGCGGGGCTGGATGGGCTCGGGTGCTTGATGGCGCTTCGCGCGAAGCGCCATCAGTATCCGGGGCAAGTGCCAGCGCCGCGGCTACCCCGCGATATCGCCGCCGAGGGCAACGCCCGTCCCGGGTTCTAAGGGCTGCGCCCTGAGCGGGGGCCAGGGGCAGCGCCCCTGGCCTGTCCTTCGCGTCCCTCAGAACGGCAGTGTCATCCCGGCCGGGAGATTGAGGCCGCCGGTGACTTTCTGCATTTCCTCGGCGGTGGTGGCTTCGAGGTGGCGTTTGGCGTCGGCATGGGCGGCGACGATGAGGTCTTCGAGCATTTCGATTTCCGCCGGGTCGGCGAGTTTGGGGTCCAGTTTCAGGCGTTTCAGCTCGCCTTTGCCGTTGAGCGTGAGGGTGACCATGCCGGCGCCGGCGCTGCCTTGCACTTCCATGGCTTCGAGCTTGGCCTGCATTTCCTGCATCTTGGCCTGCATCTGGCTGGCCTGCTTCATCAGGCCGGCGAGGTTCTTCATCAATCCTGCTCCATCTCATCTGTCATGTCTTCTGGCATGTCGTCTGGCATGTCGTCGGCCGGGAGTGCGTCGGGCGGCGCGAAATCCGGCATGTCGGGGTTGATGTCCTGCGGCTCGTCGATCAGGCCGTAGGCGTCGGTTCTGGTGTCGTGCAGGCGGTCGATGCGGGCGCCGGGGAAGGCGTCGAGGATGACGCGCACCAGCGGGTGGTCGGCGGCGGCGGCGCGGCGGGAGGCGTCGGCGGTGGCGGCTTGTTCGGCGAGGGTCGGCTCGCCCGGGCTCGGCGAGAGGGCGATGGTCCAGCGGGCGCCGGTGGCGGCGAGCAGCAGGGCGGCCAAGCGCGGGGCGAGGTCGCGCGGGGCGGCGGGTTCGGGCCGGAGCTCGATCACGCCGGGCGCGAAGCGGACGAGGTGGACGGAGTTCACCAGATGGGCGTGCAGCGTGGCTTCCCGCCGGGTGGCGACGAGGGCGGCGACGTCGCGGAACCCGGCGAGGCGGGGCGGGGGTTCGACCGCGGGTTCTGGCGCCTTTGCAAGTGCCGGCGCGGGTGCGGATGCGGATTGAGTTTCGGCGATCGCGGCCGGGAGCGCCATCGCGACGCCGCCGCCGCCGATGGCGCGCGGACCCGATGGGGGCGTCGGTTGCTGGGGCGGTCGCGGCATCCCGACCGGCGGTGCGGCGCCGCCTTCGGTGATCTGGCGCACCAGCTCGCCCGGCGTCGGGAATTGCGCGACATGGCAGAGGCGGATGAGCACCATCTCGGCCGCCTGCCGCCGGTCCGGCGCGGCCTCCACCTCCGCCACGCCCTTCAGCAGCATCTGCCAGACCCGGCCGAGCACCGGCGTGGTGAGGCGTGCGGCGAGCGCGCCGCCGCGCACCCGCTCGGCTTCCGGCAATTCGTTGCTGGCGGCGAGCGCCGGCACGGTGCGCAGCCGAGTGAGCGTATGGGTGAGGTCGAGCAGGTCGGCGAGCAGCGCGCCGAGATCGGCGCCATGCTCGTGCGCGCGGTCGGTGATCGCGAGCGCCTCGGCCGGGCGGCCGGCGAGCACCGCCTCCATCAGGTCGAACACCGCGCCGCGATCGGCGAGGCCGAGCATCTCCGCCACCGCCGCCCCGGTGATGGCGCCCCCCCCGGCCCCGCTTCCAGACTCGCTTCCAGATTGGGCGATCGCCTGGTCGAGCAGGGACATGCCGTCGCGCGCCGAGCCGTCGGCCGCCCGCGCGATCAGATCGAGCGCCGCCGGCTCGATCGCCACGCACTCGCGCTCGGCGATGCGGCCGAAATGCGCGGCGAGCTCGGCGACGCCGATGCGGCGCAGGTCGAAGCGCTGGCAGCGCGACATCACGGTCACCGGCACCTTGCGGATTTCGGTGGTGGCGAAGATGAACTTCACGTGCCCGGGCGGCTCCTCCAGCGTCTTGAGCAGCGCGTTGAAGGCGTTGCGAGAGAGCATGTGGACCTCGTCCACGATGAACACCTTGGTGCGCGCCTGCAGCGGGCGGAACCGCGTCGCCTCGATGATCTCGCGCACGTCGTCGACCCCGGTGCGGGAGGCGGCGTCCATCTCCATCACGTCCGGATGGCGGTCGTCGAGGATCGCGCGGCAATTCGGGCAGACGCCGCAGGGGTCCGGCGTCGGGGCGCCGGTGCCGTCCGGCCCGATGCAGTTGAGCGCGCGGGCGACGATGCGGGCGGTGGTGGTCTTGCCGACGCCGCGCACGCCGGTGAGCATGAAGGCGTGGGCGATGCGGCCCTGCGCGAAGGCGTTGCGCAGGATGCGCACCATCGCCTCCTGCCCGATCATGTCGGCGAAGCCGGTCGGGCGGTATTTGCGGGCGAGGACGCGGTAGGGTTCGGGCTCGCCGAACAGGCCGGGTCCGTCATCCGGCGGGGCGGGGAGCGCGTCGTCCAGCGCCTCGGAATCCTCCACTCTGTCCCTTTCGAGGCTCGCGCGTTCCAGGCTCGCGGGCCTTTCCGGCGGCGCGCGGGGCGCGGATGGACCCGGGTGGGAGGCCGGACGGCAACCCGGGCGGAACTCACTGCGGCTGCTGCCTTCCGGCCCTGACCGGGTAAGCGAGGCGCCCGTCCGCCGCCGGCCTCCCGCCCCCTCATATCATGGCGCATGGGGGAGCAGGCAAGCGGGCGCGGCCGGCGTCGAGCGTTGCCGGCAGGCCGGCACCGAGCGCTGACCGGCAGGCCGGCGCCGAGCGTTGCCGCGGCGGTGCGCCCATGCGAGGCTCCGGCCCGCATGACGCTGATCTTCCCCACCCGCCCGAACGTCTACACCGGCAGCCCGCTCGACCGCGCCGTCCACCTGCGGGAGGATACGGCGTGGATCGCGGCGGCGCTGGCCGATCCGGACACGCTGTTCGCCCCGGTCTGGCGCAGCCGCTCGCTGATGCGCGGCCTCGCCGCCGGCGCGCCGGAGGGGGTGTTCCTGCGCGGTCCGGGCGCCCCCGCGCTGCGCAGCGACGCGACGCCCTGGGCGTTCCTCGGCCTGCGCGCGGGGGCGGCAGTGTTCGGCGTCGATATCAGCGCGGTCGAGGATCCCGCGCCGCTGCTCGGCGAGACCGAGGCGAGCTTCGAGGATCTGCGCGGCGTGGCCGGCGCGCTGCCGGCGCATGACGCCTCCATCCTCGCCCATGCGCGCGGCCTGCTGCACTGGCGCTCGCGCCACCTGTTCTGCGGCCTGTGCGGCGCCCCCTGCGTGCCGGCCAGCGCCGGCAACGTGGTGCATTGCTCGGCCTGCGGCACGCACCATTTCCCGCGCACCGACCCCGCCGTCATCATGCTGGTCTGGCGCGGCGACACTTGCCTGCTCGGCCACTCCCAGCGGTTTCCGCGCGCGACGATGTACTCCACCCTCGCCGGCTTCGTCGAACCGGGCGAGAGCCTGGAGGAGGCCGTGGCGCGCGAGGTGCGGGAGGAATCCGGCGTCGCGGTCGGGCGCGTGCAATACCATTCGAGCCAGCCCTGGCCGTTCCCCGCCTCGATCATGCTCGGCTTCTACGCCGAAGGCCTGACCGAGGAGATCACCATCGAGGAGACCGAACTCAGCGACGCCCGCTGGTTCTCGCGCGCCGATCTGCGCGCGCACGAAACCGCGGGGTTCAGCCTCCCGCGCCGCGACAGCATCGCCCGCCGCCTGATCGAAGACTGGCTCGACGCCGCATGATCCGCCCGCTTCTCATCCTGCTCCCGCTGGCCGCGCTGCCCCTGGCGCTCGCCGCCTGCGCGTCGAACAATCCCCGCCAGGCGAGCTGCGCCGCGCAGGTGAACGCCGATCCGCAGATCCGCGACCTCACCCGAAAATACGCCGGCGCCGCGACGCAGGACCAGATGATGATGTTCGACCCGCAGCCGCTCCGCCGCGCCAAGATGAACGCCTGCCTGCACGGCTACCCCGGCCAGGGCGGCGTCGAACCGGTCCGCACGCCGGCTTATACGTTTGATCTGTTCTAGGTAAAGCGCTGAAGGCCAGGGGCGCTGCCCCTGGACCCTGCTGGGGCCTGAAGGCCCAAGACCCCCATTCGGCGCTTTGCGCGGAGTGCAATCAGCGTCGCGGGTCAGCACCAGCGCCGAGCATGCCCGAGGTATCGATTGCGCTTCGCGCGAAGCGCCGGACGGGGGTCTGGGGCCTCCAGGCCCCAGCGGGGTCCAGGGGCAGCGCCCCTGGCCTTCATTCGGGCTTGTAACCCGGTTTCTTATACACTTTGTCCCAGTTGCCCTTGATGTCGGGGTTGTAGACCGTTTCGACCCAGTCGGCGGGTTCGACATCTTCGATCGTGACCGAGACGGCCTGTTCCGGGCAGTTCGCGCCGGCCATGACGGCTCTGGTGATCTCCTGCGCGAGCCTGGTCTTTTGCGCATCGGAGCGTCCGGCGTGCATTTTCACGACGACGTGCGGCATGGTCGGCCTCCTTGGTTTCAGCTTCCGTATTGCGCGTCGCTGACTTTTTCCATCCAGTCGACTGGCGAGCCGTTCTGTTTTTCCTGCACGGCGATATGGGTCATGGCGGTGGTGGGGGCGGCGCCGTGCCAGTGTTTCTCGCCGGGGGCAAACCAGATCACGTCGCCCGGGCGGATCTCCTCGATCGGGCCGCCCTCGCGCTGCGCGCGGCCGCTGCCGGCGGTGACGATCAGGGTCTGGCCGAGCGGATGGGTGTGCCAGGCCGTGCGCGCGCCCGGCTCGAACGTGACCAGCGCCATGGCGACGCGCGCCGGATCGGGCGGGCTGGCCAGCGGGTCGATCCGCACCGTGCCGGTGAAGTAATCCGCTTGTCCCTTGCCGGAAGGCTGCGAGCCTGCGCGCTTGATCTCCATCGTGTTTCCTCCGTGTGCTTATCGAGAACGGTAATCGAGGCGGCGGGCGGGGATCAGGCGGCTGCGCTCAGCGGGTCTCGCCCGAGAACCCGGCGGTGAGCTCGGCCGCGCGTTGCAGCGCCTCCGGCGGCAACTTGCCTTTCAGCACGGCGGCAAGCGCCGCCTCGAACTCGTCCATGCTCGCCATGCCGACCAGGATCGTGCCGATCGCGGGATGCGCGATGGCGAAGCGGATGGCGGCCTCGGCCAGCGATGCGGCGTAACCTTCTTCGACCAGCGGCGCGAGCCGGGCGGCGCGACTCAGATCGGTCCGGTAGGAGAGCGAAGAGCCGATCGGCTGCGGCTCGGGGCTGGCGATCGGGTGGCGGTGGGACGCGCCGCTCAGCGCGCCGCCCGCCAGGACGCGGATACCGATGACGCCGGCATGCGCTCGGCGCGTGTGCTCAAGGAGCCGGCCGTAATCCTGCGCCGGATAGAAGCCGGGCAAGGCGCGTCCGGCCGAGGGGTTCAGCATGTTGTAGGCGACCTGCGCGCTGCCGAACGCGCCGGCATCGATCACCTGTTGCAGGGCGGCGGTCTCGCCGACAGCGGTCAGCCCGAGCAGGCGCAGCTTGCCGGCGGCGCGGAGCGACTGGAAGGCGGGGACGACCTCGTCGAGCACCTGGCGCACGCTCAGGCTCTCGCCGCCGCCTTCAAGGGTGATCGCGTTGTGCAGGTGGAAGATGTCGACATGGTCGCGCTGCAGCCGGCGCAGGCTGCCTTCCATCGAGGCGGCGATCGCGTCGGCGATGCCGCCGAGCTCGGCGGCGCGCAGGCGCACCTTGGTGCCGACCAGGACGTTCTCCGCGCCGAGCTTGCGCAGGATGCCGCCGAGATGCGTCTCCGAGGCGCCGTCGCCGTATTGCACGGCGGTATCGAAGTAGTTGATGCCCGCCTCGATCGCCCGCGCGACGGCGCGCTCCTGATCCACCTCGGCGCCGCGCACCATCAGGCCGCCGACGGCGCCGCAGCCGAAGCCGAGCAGCGAGATCGGGATGGCGTCCGGGCCGAAGGGGCGTGTCTCGACGGGCATGCTGGGCTCCTGCTTCGATTGCATCGCGGCCGCCATGTCCGCCACCCGCCGCCTGGCCTGATCGCGCAAGACCGGCGCGCGGTTCCGCGCGTGCCCGGCCGGGATGCGTGCTAGCCTCGGTCCCGGGCGTCCGCCGGCCGGCGCGGAGCCAGCGAACCAGGGCAGAGCATGCGAGTCTTGATCGTCGGCGGCGGCGTGATCGGCGCCTCCATCGCCTATCGTCTGGCGTCGCGGGGCGCCGATGTCACGCTGATCGAGCGGAGCGCGGTCGCCTGTGCGGCGTCGGGCAAGTCCGGCGGGTTCCTGGCGCTCGACTGGTGCGACGGCACGCCTCTGATGCCCCTCGCCCGCCGCAGCTTCCAACTGCACGCCGAGCTCGCCGAGGCGCTCGACGGCGATTGGGGCTACCGGCGTCTGACCACCTACGGCGGGTTCGTCGGCGGCCGGCCCACCCGGACGCAGGGCCGGCCCGGATGGATCTCGCCCGAGGTTTCGATCAGCGGCCGGCTCGGCTCGGCCGAGACCACGGCGCAGGTCAATCCCGCCGCCTTCACCGCCGGCATGATGCGCGCGGCCCAGCGGCACGGGGCCACGTTGCGCCTCGCCCGGGTCACCGGCCTGCTGCGCCTCAGGGGGGATGTGAGGGGAGATGTAGGCGGCGGCGATGTGGTCGGCGTCGAACTCGGGGGAGAAACCCTCGAGGCGGACGCGGTCGTCCTCGCCATGGGGCCGTGGTCGCTGCTGGCCGCGCGATGGCTCCCGCTCCCGCCGGTCTTCGGCATGAAGGGGCATAGCCTGGTCCTCAACACCGGGGAGAAGATCGCGCCGGAAGCGCTGTTCCTGGAGGCCGAGGAGGACGGCGAGATCCTCTCGCCGGAAGTGTTTCCCCGCGCCGACGGCACGACCTATGTGTGCGCGATCTCGAGCGAATCGCCGCTTCCGCTCGACCCCGCCTCGGTCGCGCCCGATGCCGGGGCGATCGAGCGGCTGAGAACGCTCTGCGCGCGCATCTCGCCGCTGCTGGCCGGCGCGCGCATCCTCGCCAGCCAGGCGTGCTTCAGGCCGATGACGCAGGACGGGCTGCCGCTGATCGGCGCCATCCCGGGCGCACGCGGCGCCTATGTCGCCACCGGCCACAGCGTCTGGGGCATCCTCAACGCGCCCGCGACGGGAGAGGCGGTGGCCGAGCTGATCCTCGATGGCGCGGCGCGGCGTGTCGCGCTCGCCGCCTTCGACCCGGCGCGGCTCCCAGCCCTCGATCTCGCCCGTCTCACGACGACCGGCGCGCGGCGCTAAAGCACCTTCAGTTAAGTCGGCGCCGGCCCTCGCCCCCGCCCGGCCCCCCAACGAAAGTATACTACCGATGGGGGCCGGGCGGGGGCGAGGGCCGGCGCCGACTTAACTGAAGGTGAAAAATGCTCTGACGCGCGTCTCGCGGCGTCCGGCGAAATGCGGGATAACGAGTGCCGCGCAGATAAACGCGACGCACGGGAGGAACACGCCGGATGAAAGTAACCTTCTACGCGCATGCGAGCTTCCGGCTCGAGACGCCGGAGGTGAGCATTGTCACCGATCCCTACACGCCCGGTGTCTCCGGCTTCCGGCCGATCGACGAGCCGGCCGATCTCGTGATCATGAGCTCGGCGACGGACCGGTTCCATTCCGACCCGAGCCATGTGCGCGGCGAGCCGGTGGTCGTGAATGCGCTGCTCGACGTGCCGGCGGAGGGGATGACCGTGCGGGGCGTGCCGATCCGCGCCTTCCCGACGAGCGAGAGCCTGACCTTCGATTTCGGCCGCGATCCCGACGCCAACGCGATGTATCTCTTCACCGTCGGCGGCGTGCGGGTGCTGCACATGGGCGATGTCGGCAACGCGATCGCGCCCGACATCCTGTCGGAGCTGGCCGGGCAGGTGGATGTGCTGCTCGCGCTGACCGGCGCGCACGCCACGATCGCGCTCGACAATCTCGACGATGCGATCGCCGCGATCGATCCGCGCATCCTCATTCCGATGCATTACTGGCACCCGCGCGGCGTGCTCAAGATCGAGCCAGTCGAGCGGTTTCTGGAGCGGCACCCGGACGACATGGTCGGCCTGTCGGGCGGCCCGTCCCTGACGATCGAGCCCGCCGATCTACCCGCGTCCCGCCAGATCATCGTGCTGGAGCAGGCGCGCTAGTGTCCTGCCCCCGAAGTTCGTCGCTCTTCGCGGCGAACGTAGGGGGAAATTCGGCGTCTACCCCGCCACAATGACAACGCCGGTCCGACACCCGACAGGCTTCCCGCACACATCACCAACTATGAGGCGGGTGCCGGTTTCGTTTCTTCGGCGCCGCCGGGCTTGAACAATCCGGCCTGCTGGCGCCGCAACGCCGCCCGATGGTGTGCCAGGGCGCGTTCGTCGAAATCGGCGGCCGGCCGCGCCTCCGGGTCGAAATGCCCGTAGCGGTCGGCGCCGCGGGCGAGCGTGGCCGTGGTGCGCGTGCCGTCCGTCTGGCGCATCGCGGCGGGGATGTAGCGGATGGCGAAGCCGATGCGCGGGTAATCGGCGGCGTTGGGCTCGCTGCCATGCACGATCAGCACGTGATGGAAGGACATCTCGCCGGGCTCGAGGATCACGTCCGTCGCCGCTTCCGGGTCGACCGCGACCGCGATCTCCTGGCCGCGGCTCAGCAGGTTTTCCTCCGCATGCGTCTCCACGTGCGGCAGTTGCTGGCGATGATGCGAGCCGGCCACCACGCGCAGGCAGCCATTCGCGACCCGGCTCGGCGTCAGCGCCACCCAGGCGGTGACGACATCGTTCGACGAGAGGCCCCAATAGGTCGCGTCCTGGTGCCAGGAGACGAAGGCCGGATCGTGCGGATGCTTGATGAAGAAGCTGGCCCCCCAGCAGAGCAGGTCGGGGCCGAGGATCTCGGCCACCGCATCGGTGATCGCCGGCGAACAGACGAGATCGTAGAGGCGCGGCGAGAGCAGGTGGATCTTGTGGTTGATCTCGCTCGGCAGCTTGCCGCCGAAGCGGGCCTCGATGTCGCCGAGATAGCGTGCCAGCGCACCGGCATCCTCGGCCGGCATGGCGCGGATCGGGAAAACGATGCCGTCGCGCGCGAACGCCGCTTCGCGGGAGAGCTGATCCATCTGCTTCCTTCCTTTCGCGTCTTGTCTTTTCCTACAGCCACATGCAGCGATGCATCGCCTGATGGTCCTCGATCGCCGCGGTTGCTCGGTCATCATGCGCTTGATCAACATCGATGACATAACATGCTCGGTGTCGAAGCGGACGAGCATGTTCTTGAGATAGACGGCGCGGAAGGTCTGGCCGATCACCGGATTGCGCAGCCCGTCGATCAGCGTCTCGTGCAGCCGCCCAAAGCTTCATCGACATCCCGTCTGATTGACCTGAAGCACGCCGTGAAATATCACAGAGCGGCATAACGACAAGAACAAGCACGGGAGGGGGCAGTGTCTTGCATCACTGATTTCTCAATCACCCGCTTCTCCTTCCCGCGCGACCGGGTGATCGGCGATTCGCAGGTGCGGATCGAGACCTGCAACGTCGCCGCGATCGAGCTCGGCACCGATGACGGTCTGACCGGCCTCGGCTTCGCCGCCAATTTGTTCCATCCGCTGCCCGACCGGAGCGAGCTCGAGCGCGTGTTCCGGACCGAGGCGTTCCCGGCGCTGCGCGGGATGGCGCCGATCGCGCTGATCCATCGCCTGGTCCGTCCGCGCGGCGGCAACAACCGCGCCCTGCCGCATAATTTCGGCGAGGCGATCGACCAGGCGCTCTGGGATCTCGCGGCCAAGCAGGCAGGGTTGCCGCTTTACCGGTTTCTCGGCGGCAGCGATCCCCGCGTGCGCGCCTATGCGAGCGGGCTCGATTTCAATCTGCCGGACGCGCAGTTCGCGGCTTTCTTCCGCCAGGCGCGCGGGCTCGGTTTCTCGGCGTTCAAGATCAAGGTCGGGCATCCGGATCTCGCCTGGGATCTCAACCGGCTGCACCTGCTGCGCGAGGCGGTGGGCGCGGAGGCCACGGTGATGATCGATGCCAACGAGGCCTGGTCGCCCAAGGAGGCGATCCGGCGGCTGCACGCCTTCCGCGATGCGGGTTTCGCGATTCTCTGGATCGAGGATCCGTGCCTGCGCGATGATTTCGAGGGGCTGCGCCAGGTGTCGGAGGCGGTGCCCTTCGCGCATGTCAACACCGGCGAGTATCTCGACTTGTCCGGCAAGCGCCGGTTGCTGGCGGCGCGCGCGGTCGACATCATGAACGTCCATGGCCGCATCAGCGACGTGCTGCGCGCGTGCTGGCTCGCGGCGGAGCAGGGCGTGCGCGTCTCGCTCGGCAATACATTTTTGGAGAACGGCATCCATCTCGCCGCCGCGCTGCCGGAGGCGGATTGGATCGAGTATTCCTTCCAGAACTACAATCACCTCGCGGCGAGCCCGATCGCCTTCGAGGGCGGCTATGCGATCGCGCCCGAGCGGCCCGGCCATGGGCTCACCTTGTCCGATGCGGCGCGGCGCGATTTCGCGGTGGACACGATCGGCGAGGGGCTGCTTCCCACGACGGCGCCGCCTAGCCCCATCAGTCTCGCCTGAACTGGGTTGGCCGGGAGAGGAAACATGCAAACCATGAACCGTCGGACGCTTATCGCGGGAACCGCCGGATCGGCGCTGAGCGCGGCGCTCGCCGGCCACGCCCGCGCGGCGGGCGACACCGGCAAGCTCGTCTACTGGCATCATTTCACCAGCCAGGAGGAATTCAGCGGGCTCTCCAAGGTGATGGCGCTGTTCAAGCAGCGCTACCCGGATATCAGCCTGCAGCAGGAGAACATCCCCAATCCGGAATACATGACGAAATTCACCGCCGCCGTGCTCGCCAACACGCGGCCCGACGTCTCGATGGTGATCGCCGAACGCCTGCCCGACATGCTCGCGATGGGCGGCCTGATCGACCTCACCAGCCGCGTCGATAGCTGGCCCGACAAGGCGAACTATCCGGCCGATCGCTGGGTCGGCTGCAGCAAGGACGGCAAGATCTACGGTGTGCCGGCCTTCACCTTCATCGATTGGGCGTATTACCGGAAGGACTGGTTCGACGCGGCCGGGATCGACGGTCCGCCGAAGACTCTCGACGAGTTCGTCACCGCGGCGAAGAAGCTCACCGATCCGTCGAAGGGCCGCTACGGGTTCGGCATGCGCGGCGGCCCGGGCGGCTACGCCTATGTCGTCGACCTGATCGAGGCGTTCGGCTCGCCCTTTGTCATCGACGGGCGGAACGCGATGGACCGCGCCAAGGCGGTCGCCGCGGTGAAATGGTACTCGGATCTCTACACCGTGCACAAGGTGGTGCCGCCGAGCGCGCCGAGCGACGGGTTCCTGCAGATCATGCAGGGCTTCAAGACCGGGCAGACGGCGATGACCTGGCACCATACCGGGTCGCTGACGGAAGTCGTGCGCGACATGAAGCCGGGCCAGTACGGCACCGCCGGCAAGCCGGCCGGCCCGGCGAAGCGCGTCGCGCGCCTCACCTACCTGTTCAACGGCATCATGAAGAAAGACAATTTCGACGCCGCCTGGGACTGGATCAGCTTCTGGGGCGATCCGGAGCCGGCGATCGCCTTCCTGCAGGCGACCGGGTATTTCCCATCCTCCACCGCGATCGCGAAGGATGCGCGCATCACCGGCAATCCGCTCTACGCGCCGGCGATCGAGACGCTCTCCTATGGCAGCCTGCCGCCGAGCTTCGTGGGCGCCGCCGGCTGGTATCAGAGCTCCGTGTTGCCCGAATTCCAGAAAGTGCTGGTCGGGCAGAGCACGCCCGACCGCGCCGTCGACGCGATGATGAAGGGCCTCGACGCCGCGATCAATTGAGGACCAACTATCGTGCAGATCACCGATATCCGTTGCTACCTGATCGAGGAACAATGGGCCGGCGACACCTATCGCTGGCGCGCCGGCCTGCCGGGCTCGGGGGACGGCACGCCGGCCGGGCAGGTGCCGCGCAGCGCGGTGCTGCGCGTCGACACCGATGAGGGCATCACCGGCTGCGTCAAGACCGGGCGCGGCGATGCGGTGATGAGCCTTGTGCAGCGGCGCCTCAAATCGCTGATCGGCCGCGATCCGCTGATGAGCGAGGCGCTGTGGCACAGTATCTGGGAGATCGACCGCGTCGAGGAGATGCAGCTGCATCATCTGGCGCTGCTCGATCTCGCCGTCTGGGACATCAAGTCCCGCAAATCCGGCCTGCCGCTCTACCAGCTGCTCGGCGGGTATGAGCGGAATTTCCGCGCCTATGCCTCGACCGTGACCTGGGACACGATGGAGGAGTACGAGCGCCACATCAAGGAATGCATCGATGAGGGTTTCACCGCTTTCAAGCTGCATGCCTGGGGCGACGCGAAGGAGGATGCGCGGCTGAGCCGCAACCTGCGGCGCTGGACCGGGCCGGATGCGGAGCTGATGTTCGACGGGTCGGCCGGGTGGGATTACGTGACCAGCCTGCAATTCGGTCGCGTGCTGGAAGGCGAGGGGTTCTACTGGTACGAGGAGCCGATGCGCGAGTTCGAGCTCGGCAGCTACACCAAGCTCTGCGAGGCGCTCGACATTCCGGTGCTCGCCTGCGAGACCTCGGATGGCGTACACTGGAATGCCGCGACCTGGATCCAGACGCGCGCGCTCGACATGATGCGCACCAACCCGAACATGAAGGGCGGCCTCACCGGCGCGCTCAAGATCGCGCATCTCGCGGAGAGCCATGGCATGAAGGCGCAGGTGCACGGCCAGGGCGTCGCGCATGCGCATCTCTGCGCCGCCATCCCGAACAATGATTTCTACGAGGAGCTGGTGATCTCGACGCAGCAGATCCGCGGGCTCGCCAGCCGCGCGACCGCGATGCCGATCATCGGCGGCATGATGGCGGCCCCCGAGGCGCCGGGACTGGGCTACGAGCCGGACTGGGCGTGGCTCGAGAAGAGCGCGCTTGCGATCGTCTGATAGGCGCATGGGCGGCGACGTGCTCGGGCGGCTCGCCGGCGTTTCCGACACCCGCGCCTGGCCGTTCCTGCTGCTGGCGCCGAGCCTCGTGCTGGTGCTCGCCATCGTCATCTACCCGAGCGCATCCGGCATTGATCTCAGCTTCCGGGTGATGCGGCTGAACCGGCCCGATCTTGGCACCGGCTATATCGGGCTGCGCAACTATAGCGCGATGCTCGCCGACCCGGTGTTCTGGCTGGCGGCCTGGAACACGGTGATCTGGGTGGTGGCGACCGTGCTGCTCGAGCTGCTGCTCGGGCTCGCCGCGGCGATCGCGCTCGATTTCGAGCTGCCGGGCTTCCGCCTGCTCGCGGTGATGGTGCTGCTGCCCTGGTTCATGCCGATCGTCGTCGCCGGCAATCTCTGGGCGCTGATGCTCGACAGCCGGCTCGGCATCGTCAACGCGGCGCTGCACGCGGTCGGGCTGATCGGCGATTACAAGGCCTGGTTCGCCGACCCGTCCTGGGCGCTGCCCGCCGCCATCCTGGTCGAGGCCTGGCACGGGTTTCCGTTCTTCGCGCTGCTGCTGCTCGCCGGGCTGAAGGCGGTGCCGCAGGAGCTCTACGAGGCGGCCTCGGTGGATGGCGCCGGATTCTGGCGGCGCGTGCGCCATGTGCAGATGCCGAGTCTCCGCATGATCATCGTCGCGACCGTGGTGCTGCGCAGCATCAGCCTGATGAACGCGCCCGACCTGCTGCTGATCCTGACGCAGGGCGGCCCGGGCCGCGCGACCGAGGTTCTCTCCCTCTACGCATTCCAGAAAGCCTATCGCGAGTTCAATTTCGGCTATGCCGGCGCGCTCTCGACGGTGATGTTCGTGCTGCTCATGCTGTGCGCCTGGCTCTATGTCCGCTTCTCCCACGTGCTGAGGGATTGAGGCGATGCGGCGCACGCGGGGCGAGCGGATCGCGGCGGTCGTCGTCGCATCGGCGTTCGCCTTTTTCGCGGCGTTTCCGCTCCTCTGGGCGTTCATCACCTCGCTCAAGCATGAGCGCGACATCATCGCGCCCGGCGTCCATCTGCTGCCGAACCCGGCGACGCTCGAGAATTACGTCGCGATCTGGACGCAATCCAATCTGCCCGCGCTGATGTGGAACAGCGCGGTCACCACCGCGATCACCGTGCTGATCTGCCTCGCCGCGGGAACGCTCGCCGCCTATGCGGTGTCGCGCGAGCGGTTCCGCCTGCGCGTGCCGGTCCTGCTGTTCTTCCTGCTGATCCGCATGTTCCCCGTCGTGCTCATGCTGGTGCCGCTGTTCATCATCCTGCGTCAGGCCGGATTGCTCGACACGCATGTCGGCCTCGCGCTCGCCTATTCGGGGTTCCTGCTGCCGATCTACATCTGGATGATGAAGGGCTTCTTCGACGTGATCCCGCCGGAGCTCGAGGAGGCGGCGCGCATCGACGGGTGCAGCCGTCTCGGCGCGATGGGCCGCGTGGTGCTGCCGCTGGTGCGCGGCGGGCTGTTCGCCTGCGCGGTGTTCATCGGCATCGGCGCGTGGAACGAATATCTCTTCGCGCTGATGCTGACGACGAGTTCGGGCTCGCGCACCTGGCCGGTCGGGCTGCAGCTCATGGTCGGCGAGTTCCAGCTGCCCTGGGGCGCGCTGACGGCGGGCGGCATGCTGAGCATCCTGCCGGTGCTGGTGCTGTTCGCGATCGTGCAGCGATCGATGGTGCGCGGCCTCGCCGCCGGCGCGGTCAAGGGCTAGGGGTGTGACAACCCCGACCGAGCGACAGGAGATCCGCATGCGCCTCTACCGTCTTCCCAAGGCCGAGACCATCGACGATCTAACGCTCGCGGAAGCCGCTGCGCCGGTGCCGGGACGCGGGCAGGTGCTGCTGCGGATGCATGCCTGGTCGCTGAACTACCGCGACCTGATGGTGGCGACCGGCCGCTACGGCGCGAGCGGCACCGCGCCCGGCCTGGTGCCGCTCTCGGACGGCGCCGGCGAGGTGATCGCGGTCGGGCCGGGCGTGCGCCGCGTCGCGCTCGGCGACCGCGTCTGCCCGACCTTCATGCAGGGCTGGCTCGGCGGCGAGGTGATCCCCGAGGCGCGGCAGCGCGCGCTCGGCGGCGGGATCGACGGCGTGCTGGCCGAGCAGGTGCTGGTCGATCAGGAGGATCTCGTGCACGTGCCGCCGCTGCTCTCCTACGAGGAGGCGGCGACGCTGCCCTGCGCCGCGGTGACCGCCTGGAACGCGCTCTATGGCGGCACGCGTCTGCAGGCCGGCGAGACGGTGCTGGTGCTGGGCACCGGCGGCGTGTCGATCTTCGCGCTGCAATTCGCCCGCCTCGCCGGCGCGCGGGTGATCGCCACCTCCTCGAGCCCGGAGAAGCTCATGCGGGCCCGCGCCTTCGGCGCCACCGATGGCATTGATTACCGCGAGGAGCCGGAATGGCAGGACCGGGTGCGCGCGCTGACCGGCGGCCGCGGCGTCGATCATGTGGTGGAGGTCGGCGGCGCCGGCACCTTGCCGCGCTCCATCGCCTCCGCCCGCATCGGCGGCCAGGTGGGACTGATCGGCGTGCTGACCGGCGGCCAGATCGACCCGACGCCGATCATGCGGCGCAACGTCGTGCTGCGCGGCATCTTCGTGGGCTCGCGGGAGATGTTCGAGGCGATGAACCGCGCCATCGCGCTGCACCGGCTGCGCCCGGTGATCGACCGGGTGTTCCCCTTCGAGCAGGCGCGGGAGGCGTATCGCCATCTCCAGGGCGCCTCGCATGTCGGCAAGGTGGTGATCCGCGCGGGATAGAGCATTTCCATCTTCGCAGAAAAACCTGCCAAGCTCGGCGAAAGCCCGAATCGGGCGCCAGTGGAACAGGGAGGAATGCGCGGCATGACGAGCGACGGGGCGACAAGCGACCGCACGGCATCCGAGCACGCGTTCGACGCGCTGGATGATCGGCCGATGTCGCCGGCGCAGCGCTACGCGGCGCTGCTGGTGGCGTTCGGCGAGTTCATCGACGGGTACGACCTGCTGGTGATCGGCGGCGCGCTGATCTTCCTGCGGCCGCAATTCAATCTCTCGCCGGCGCAGGTCGGGCTGCTCGGCGCGTCGGGGTTTCTCGGCGCGATGGTGGGGATGCTGGTGTTCGGCGACCTGTCGGACCGGCTGGGACGGCGGGCGATCTTCATCGCCAACCTGATCTTCTTCGTCGTGTTCTCCATCATCTCCGCCTTCACCCAGACAGTGCCGGAGCTGTTCATCGTGCGCTTCCTGGTCGGCGTCGGCGTGGGGATGGACGTGCCGACATCGGCGGCCTACCTCGCCGAGATCGCGCCGCGGCGCCGGCGCGGCTTCGTCGCCGGATCGCTGCTGAACATCACCTGGATTCTCGGCGCGCTCGCCTCGACGCTGATCGCATTGCCGCTGATCCCGCTCGCCGGCAACGACACGTGGCGCTGGATGTTCGGCCTGGCGGCGGTGCCCGCGCTGCTGGTGCTGCTCGGGCGGCAGGGGCTTCCGGAATCGCCGCGCTGGCTGGCCGCGCATGGGCGGATCGCGGAGGCGAAGGCCGCGCTGTCGCGGTTCGGCATCGAGGCGGCCGATACTCAGCTCGTCGCGATGAGGGCGCAGCGCGGCTCCTATGGGGAGCTGTTCGGACCGGCCTGGGGCAAGCGGGTCGGGCTGGTGGCGCTGGTGTTCTTTCTGAACTGCGTGGCCGGGCCGCTCTCGACGATCGCGGCGCCCTACGTACTGCGCACCGTGGGCGCGCTCTCGCTGCAGGCGAGCCTCGGGTTCAGCGCGCTCGTCTGGGTGCTTGGGCTGGGCGGTGTCGTCTGCGGGACATTTCTGATCGACCGGATCGGGCGGCGCCGGCTGCTGCTGCTCGCGGTGATCCCGGAGGGGTTGGCCGCGCTGTTCATGGCGTTCGCCGGTCCGGCCAATCCGCCGCTGCTGATCGGCGGTTATTTCGTATTCAGCTTCTGCAGCTGGCTTGGCCCTGCCGTGCTGACCTGGGTGTGGTCGAGCGAGCTGTTCCCGACCCATCTGCGCGGGCGCTCGCAGGGTTTCTGCAATGCGGTCTGCCGGTTCGCCATCGCGATCAACATCTTTCTGATCCCGATCGGCGTGGCGGCGGTCGGGTTCACCACCTCGATCGTCATTCTGTCGATCCCGCTCTTCGCGCTGGCGGCGCTTGTCGGCGCGGTTCCGCTCTTCGAGAGCCAGGGAAAAAGCCTTGAGACGCTGGCGCCGGACTGAAACCTGCGCGCCGGCGTCGAGTTTCGCGACCTGGTGGCCGATTTTATGCCGCGTCCGAAACAGGTGATGGGCGATCGGCAGAACCGCATCGGGAGGCGATCATGCGCACGCTCGGAATCGCTCTGTGGGGTATGCTCATAACGTCCGCCGTTTCGGCGGCACCTCCGCCTGATAACCTCGCGGCGCAACCGCCTGCGATGACAGAGACACCGGGCGAACTCGTCGGCGCTCTTGAGGGAAAGGCCTGCCAGGGCATTGAGGTTCACGCTGACGCCCCAGGCGGCACTTCCGCCGGGGCACAAATCCCTATCGGCATCGAGTGGTTCCGGAAAGCGGATGGCAGCGCCTGGATCTATTTCAAAATCGGAAACCGTCCAGCGGTTCCGCGGCCGGTGCAGGTCACCGCAACCGATTTGAAGTTCGCCGGTACCTATGGCCAGGTGTTTTTGTTGCGGGGAAACGCCAATGAGCTCGCCGGTTCCACGATGGTTGCGCCCGGCCAGAATGCTACGGTCCGCGTCACCTGCGCCAGACCGCAAGCGGTCCCGGTCACGTCGCCTCAGCAATTCGACTTTACCTCGAAGTTAAACGGCCGGTCCTATCGGATCATGATTTCCATTCCGTCGTTGCCGGCGGCATCTGCGGGGTATCCGGTGCTCTACGTGCTGGACGGCAACTGGTTCTTCGTCTCCATGTTGAGCGCGGCGCAGGTCGAGATCGAACACCGGCGCGTTCAACCTTTCATCGTCGTCGGGATCGGCTATCCCACGGATGATCCGGCCGAACAGAAGAGGCTTCGCAATTTCGACCTGAGCGTGCCGGTCCTCGGGGAGCCGCGATTTGGCGGAGTCGATGCCTTCTTGCAGGTGCTGGACAGGGAAGTGAAGCCCCTCGTCGCCTCGCACGTCCACGTGGACCTTGCGCGACAGTTCTTATACGGGCACTCGCTCGGTGGGAGCGCGGCGCTTCGTGAACTGTTCCGCAATGCGACGGCATTTTCCGGCTATATCGCGGCGAGCCCGCCAATCGGTGGACCGCAAAGGGGAATTCTCGCCGACGAAGATGCTTTCGCGCAGCAAGTTCGCCAAGGAAAGGTTCATGCCAAGGTGCTGATCATCTCCTCGGACCATGACCTGAGCATCGTGCCTGTTGATAAAATAACCGAACTCGCATGCCGACTGGCCATGTTGGCCCCGCAGCAGATGTTCGTCTCGCGGGAGATCGTCACGGACGTGGATCACGACAATGTTCCACTGGTCTCGGTCGGTGGCGTGATCGAATTCGCGATCCCCACGCCATGATATTCGCCGGCCACCGGGCCTTAGAGCGCCATCCGTTCAAACAGAATCGTTCGAGCGGACAAAGATGTTCTTCAAAATGAGAGCTAGAGCCTATGCCGTGAGCACATGCGAATGGAACATGCCTTGGCACCGTCCGGCTTCAGCCGAGGCGGTAGGCCGTGTCTGCCGTCTCGGCGAAGAGCGCGGCCTTTTCGTGGGGGGAGGCGCCGGCGGTGATGCGCTTGAAGGCGTTCCAGAGCGTGAGATAGCTGCAGGATTGCTTGTCGGGCGGGAAGTTGCTCTCGAACATCGCGCGGCGCGGCGCGAACGCCTCGATGCAGGTCTCGATATAAGGGCGCCATGCGGCCGCGAGCTCGGCGGAAGTCGGCGGCGCGTCGCGCAGATGGAACTCGAAGCCGAAATGCAGCATGCCGAGGCCGCCGAGCTTGACGTGCACGTTCGGGCAGGCGGCGAGCTCGCGCATGTGCCGCGCCCAGATCGCCCGGTATTCGTCGCGCTTGCCCGCATAGGGGCCGACACAGATCGGGCCGCCGCAATGGTTCAGCACGATCCTGGTCCCGGGCATCGCGCGCGCCAGATCGGTCAGCTCGGGGATTTGCGTGAAATAGATCCAGGCGTCGAACACGAGGTCGAGGGCGGCGAGTTCGGCGACGCCTTTGCGGAAATTCGCGTCGAGCAATCTTCCGGGCTCCACCTTCGCGGTGGTGTGGCGGCTGATCTCCTCATGCGGGTCCCAGGGCATGCCGAACCGGATGCCGCGCACCAGGCCGCCGCCGGCCTCGATCTCGGCCTCGAGCACCGGGCGCACGCGGGCGCCGCGCCGGAGATCGGCATGCGCGACGATGCCGGCGGCGATGCGCGCGGGCCCGTAATTCCCCGACGCGCTCATCGCCGCGATGCCGCGCACGAACTCGACCTCGCCGACCGGCCGCATCTCCTCGGGGCCGTCCGCGCGATACATCGCGTGGCATTCCTCGAAGATGGTCTTGGTGACGGCATGGCCCGGCGCGAGATCCGCGCGCAACTCGTCGAGCAGGTAGCGCCCGCGCGCCGCATCCCAGAAATGATGATGCGGGTCGGTGATGCGGAGTTCTGGCTCCAGCACCGGCTCGGGCTGCTCCCTGGCGAGCCAGGCGGCGAGCTCCTGCGGATTGCGATGATCGCCGGCGCGATAGACGTAGGCCACTCTCCTGCTCCCCTCTCGTCTGCTCCCAGGTTCAGCCGGACGGCATGGCGCGGATCGCCGCCGTCTCCGCCCGGCCGCCGGCCATCACGTAGCCGACATCGATGCCGCAGGTCAGGTAGCGCACGCCGAGGCCGAGCAGCGTCTGCTGCAACTCCCGCTTGCCGCCCGTCGCGCCCACGCCCATCGAGAGCCCGTGCGCCTTGGCCGCCGCCGCGACCCGCTCATAGGCCGCGTGCAGGCGCGGATGCTCGACCTGTCCCGGCAGATCGAGCTCCACGCTCAGATCATTCGCGCCGATATGCAGCGTGTCGAGGCCCGGC
Organism: Acetobacteraceae bacterium; assembly: GCA_965276665.1. Lineage (GTDB taxonomy): Bacteria > Pseudomonadota > Alphaproteobacteria > Acetobacterales > Acetobacteraceae > CAWGJC01. The sequence goes on along the minus strand of OZ255620.1, from coordinate 2,935,730 downwards.
ACCGCGGCGATGTCTTCCACGTTGGCGAGACCCTCCTCGGTCTCGATCATCGCCATCACCAGGGTCTCGCGATTGATCACCTGGTTCACCTCCCCCTGCGACATCGGCTTGTAGCCGAGCGAGGCCAGCGTGCCGGCCGCCGAACGCCGCCCGAGCGGGCGGAACAGCGCGGCCTCGACCACACGCTTCGCCTCCGCCGCGTTGTTGACATGCGCGACCATGACGCCCTGCGCGCCGACATCGAGCACGCGGGCGACATAGGCCGGATCGGTCGTCGGGATGCGGACGATCGGCGTGACATCGACGCCGAGCGCGCCGACGCACATGCCGGCCATGGTTTCGAAATCCGTCGGGTTGTGCTCGAGATCGATGTAGATCGCATCGAACCCCGCGCTCGCCGCGATCATGCCGATATTCGGCGTGCGCATCTGGTTGATGCCCATGCACAGAACCAGCTCGCCGGCCTTGAGTTTCGCCTTGGCGATATTCCTGCCTATCTCTCGCATGTCGTCCTGCCTTCTCTGCTCTGCGATGCGCCGGTCACGCGGCCGGCCCTGGCGATGCTGGGGGCGATGCTGGGGGCGATGCTGCGGGCGATGGCGCCAGGACCATCGGCGAATTGGGAATAAGGAGAAACATCAGCGCGGCGATCACCGCGATCACCGCGCCGGCCAGCAGCGCGGGGATGAAGCTGCCGGTGATCTGCACGACGAAGCCGGTCACCGTCGGCGCGAGCGCTCCCCCGATATAGCCGCCGAAATTCTGCAGTCCGCCGAGCGAGGCCGTGTAGTTCGGCGGCGCCGCCACCGACACGATGCCCCAGGACTGGCCGGTCGCGCAGGCGGCGAAGAACAAGGTGGCGGAGATCGCCGCGACCGCCACGACATCGGACGGCGCTTCCGCCGCCACCACGGTGCTGGCCGCGGCGGCCAGCAGGCCGACGATGACCGGGATGCGGCAGCTGCTGATCGGCGACACGCCGCGCGCGGTCAGCGCCTGCGACACCCAGCCGCCGACCAGCGTGCCCAGCAGGCCGAACACATACGGGATGGCGGCCACGACGCCGACCTTGGCCACGCTCATGTGCCGTGCGATTTCCAGATAACCGGGCAGCCAGGCGAGATAGATCCAGCCGAGATAGACGATGCCGCCATAGCCGAACAGCAGGCCCCAGGTCGCGCGGAACTTGAACAGCTGGCGCCAATCCTGGAACCGCACCGGCGCGTCCGTCGCGCTATCGCGGCTCGCCGTGAGATATCTTTTGTCCTCCGCATCGCCGGTGAAATCGCGGATGTCGCGATAGGCTGCGAACCAGGTGATCGCGCCGATCACGCCGGCGAGCCCGAGCACGATGAACATCCATCGCCAGCCCGCGGTCAGCATCAGCCAGGTCAGCAAAGGCGGCGCGATCAGCGGTCCGATCGAGGACGGCGCCGAGCAGCAGATCGCGGAGGGCAGGCTGCGGCGCCCGACATCGTGCCATTCGCGGATCACCCGCACCGCGCTGGTGAAGGTCGGCGCCTCGCCGACGCCGAGCAGCACGCGGGCCACGACGAACTGCGTCATGCCGGTGACGAAGCCCACGGCGGCCTGCGCGACCGACCAGAGCAGCAGCGCCGCGCCGAGCAGGCGGCGCGGCCCCACGCGGTCGACCAGCACGCCGCCCGGCAATTGGCAGAAGGCATAGGCCCAGGCGAAGGCCGAGAGCAGCAGGCCCATCTGCCCGATCGACAATCCCATCTCCTTGCGGATGAGGGGATTGGCCACCGACAGCGCCGAGCGATCGAGAAAATTGATCACGCCGATGAACAGCAGCAGCGCGACCGTCCCGATCTGGTGGCGCCGGACCCTGGGCGGCACCCTGACGGCTGAATAGCTCATGGTTTTCTCGCAAGCCCCGGTTGGCGTATGCGTCGGGTCGGGGCGCTATTTCCGGACCTTCTTCTTGCCGAGCACGGCGAGCAGCTCGGGCAGCGGAACCCGGTTGCGGATCGCGATCTCCTGCTCCTTCTCGAGCAATTCCAGATCCTCGGCCTGCACCAGCACCTCGGCGATCTTCGGGCCGGGCACCACGACGACGCCATCGGCATCGCCCACGATCAGATCGTTCGCGCGCACCTGCGCGCCCGCGCAGAGGATCGGGACGTCGACGCCGACGATCTCGATCCCGCCCGGCGGCCGCGTCGCGAGCCCGCGCGCGAAGCAGGGAATGTCCATCGCCGCCAGCTCCGCGCCGTCGCGCGCGCAGCAATCGGTGATCATCCCGGCGAGACCCTGATACATCGCGGTGTGCGCCATGTTCTCGCCGAAGATCCAATGTTCGGCGAGCCCGGTTTCTAGCACCAGCACGTCGCCCGGCTCGAGCGAGCGGATCACCTCGTAGATGTTGAAGGGCGATCTCTCCGCGCCGCGCGGCGGCGCATAGCGCATCGTGCGGGCGCGCCCGACCATCTTGGCGTGCGTCCCGAGCGGATGGATGCCCTCCATCCAGCCGGTGAGCCCGAGCCGACCCATCGCATCGCAGACGATGCCGGATTGCAGGCCGCGGAACCGGTCGACGATGTCGAACGAGGGAAAGGCGGGAGCGTCGTTCATGGCCGCATCTCCTTGGCGGGAGCCGGATTATCACGCCCAATGCATTGTTGACAATACTGTGTCAGGCCAGTTCTATCCTGGCAAAGGCGGTCTGATTGTTGACAAGAATGCCGGCGCGCCACGGAGGGATCGGGTGAAAATCCTGAAGGACGCGGTGGCGACCGGCCGCCGGCAGTTCAGCTTCAATCGGCAGTTCAGCTTCAATATCCGCATGACGCGCACGACCGAGACCGTCGCCCTTGCGAAATCCTGCGGCTACGACTGGCTGTTCATCGATATGGAGCATTCCGCCCTGGATCTCGAGACGGTCCAGGCGCTGTCTCTCGCCGGCATCGCGCACGGCATCTCGCCGCTGGTGCGCGTGCCCGATGCGGGCTGGGCGTCGCGCGTGCTCGATGTCGGCGCCTGCGGCATCATCCTGCCGCATGTGGAAAACGCCGATCAGGTGCGCGACTTGGTGGATCGCTGCCTGTTCGCGCCGCTCGGCCGCCGCTCGCTCTCCGGCCCGCTGCCGCAGCTCGGCTTCGCGCGCCTGCCGATGGGCGAGATCATGCGGCGCAGCAACGAGGAGACGGTCCTGGTGGTGATGATCGAGACGCCGCTCGGCCTCGACAATCTCGACGCGATCGCCGCCGTGCCGGGCCTCGACGTGGTGCTGATGGGCAGCAACGACCTGGCGGCGGAGATGGGCATTCCGGGCGCGCTCGATGACGCCCGCATCGAGGATGCCTATCGGCGGATCGTCGCCGCCTGCCGGCGCCACGGCAAGCAGCCCGGCATGGGTGGCATCTACGACCATGCGCTGATGGCCCGCTATCTCGATCTCGGCATCGCCTTTGCGCAGGCGGCGGCGACGCGGCGCTGCTCGCGGATGCCGCGCGCGGCCGGATGGATTTTCTGCGCGGCCTCGAAACCTAGCGAGCGGGTTCCGGACGGGAAGGAGGGTAAGGATGACGCGACCGAAGGCCGGGCCCCGGCTCCGGCGATATCACACTCTGCTCCTGTCGCTGTTCGTCGGCATCGGCCTCGTCAACAGCCTCGACCGCGCGACGCTCGCGATCGGCAATCCGCTGATCCGGCATGATCTCGGCCTGTCGCTCGGCCAGATGGGGCTGCTGCTCTCCGCCTTCTTCTGGGCCTATGCCTGGACGCAGCTGCCGCTCGGCCTGGCGATGGACCGCGTGGGGCCGCGACGCATGCTCGGCTGGGCGGTGCTGTTCTGGTCGGCGGTGCAGGGTCTCGCGGGCCTCTCGACCGGCTTCGGGCAGCTCTTCACGCTGCGCCTGCTGCTGGGCGCGGGCGAGGCGCCGCAGGTGCCGTCCTGCGCGAAGGTGGTGCGCAGTTGGTTCGGCCCGCGCGACCGCGGCATCCCCACCGCGACCTTCACGGGCTCCTTCCAGATCGCGACCGCCATCGCCGCCCCACTGCTGACCTGGCTGATGCTGTCGCTGAGCTGGCGCTGGATGTTCCTGATCATGGGCATCGCCGGGCTCGCCGCCGGCAGCGCCTGGTTCGCCTTCTACCGCGACCCCGGCACAGTGCCGCTCGACGAGGAGGATCACGCCTATCTGACGCAGGACGTGCCGCGTGACATCGGGCCGATGACCTTCGCGCGCTGGCGGCGGCTGCTGACGCTGCGCACCAGCTGGGGCGTGCTGATCGGCTTCATCGGCTATAATTACCTCGACACGATCTATCGCGTCTGGCTGCCGGGCTATCTCGAGATCCAGCATCATCTGAGCATCGCGCGCACCGGCATCGTCGCGACCATTCCGCTCACCTGCGCGATCCTCGGCAGCTTCTGCGGCGGCGGTTTCGCGGATTACCTGGCGAGAAGCGGGTTCGCGCCGATCAATGCCGGGCGGATTCCCTGCATCGTCGGCACGTCCGTGCTGGCGGGGGCGACGGTGGCGCTCGCCTTCGTCGGCAATCTTCCCTTGGCGATCCTTTTCCTGAGCCTCGCCTCCTGGGCGGGACACATGTCCGGCTCCTCGGCCTGGGTGCTGGTGGGCGCCGCGGCGCCGCCCGGGGCGATCGGCTCGCTCGGGGGGATGCATAATTGCGTCGGCAGCACGGCGGGTGCGCTGGCCGCCATCATCACCGGCTACATCGTCGAGCTCACCAACTCCTTCTTCGTGGCGCTGCTGATCGGCACCGGCATCGCGGTCGTCGCGGCGCTCGCCTATGCGATACTCCCGGGTCGTCCCATCGAACCGGAGCAGCTCGATGCCCGCTCGCCCGCCGCCCTCGCCTCGGCATGAGCCCGCTGCGAAATACCCGACAGCGCGGCGCGCCGCCGCCGTCCCGGATCTGCCGGACGACCTGACCGATGAGCTCGGCCTCGCCGAGGCGCGCATCGCACGGGAAATCGAGGAGGACATCATTTTCGGCCGCGCCGGTCCGGGGGAGTCGCTCCGCGAGGAAAAACTGCTGCGGCGCTTCGGCCATTCCCGCCATGTGATCCGCCGCGCGCTCGGCCGGCTCGAGAGCCTCGGCATCGTGGTCAAGGAGCGCAACCACAGCGCCGTGGTCCGCACCTTCACGCCGCAGGAGGTCATCGAGATCCACGATGTTCGCGAGATGCTGCAGCGCCAGGCCGCGCTGCGCATTCCGCTGCCCGCGACGCCAGGCCAGATCGCCGATCTCACCCGGATCGAGGAGGAGTACGAGCGGCATCTGGAGAGCGGCGACCTGCGCGGCATCCATCTCGCCAACGAGCGGTTCCACGACGCGCTGTTCGCGCTCTGCGGCAACCGGTATCTGCAGGAGATCATCGACAAGATGCTGTCGCTGACCTACGCGGTGCGCAGCCGCAGCATCGCCGACCCCGAAGACCGCGCCAGAGCGCGCGCCGAGCACCGGTTGATGATCGGACTGCTCTCCGGGCGGGACAGCTGGGCGCTGGCGGAGATCTGCGTGGCGCATATCCGCTCGCGCCGGGACGCCTATCTCGATTTCCTCGCCAGCCGCGCGCGCACGCAGGCCGGGCGGCGCCGGACCACGCTGCCCGGCCAGCCGGACAAGGACGGCGGCCCGCGCCTGCAAGGAAAAGCCGTAACTCGCTGAGAAAGCGCGGCCAGCTAACCGCGCCGCGCGTGTTACGGGTCGGTGCTGGTCTGCGTGAGCGGCGCTGGCCCGGCCGTGGACGCGCCTGTGTTGTGGACCTCATGCGCCACCGTCAGGGCGAAGACGAGGGCCAGGCCGATCGCCAGGGAGGCAACGAGGCCAGGCGCGCGTCTCAGCCTGCCGATCGTCAAAGCCGGCTTCGCCGCCGTCTCCTCCGCCGCCCGCGATGCGAAGAGCAGGTCGATCAGACGCGCGGCGGTGGCCGGCGCCGCATCGAGATCCATCGGCCGCAACGGCATTCCGCCGATGGAGGTGGCGAGCGCCGCGCGCGCGGCGGTGCGCGGCATGCGCGCCCAGCTCGCGGCTTTGAGCCACGGATCGTCGCCGAGCCGCGCCAGGGTGGAGAGGACCGTCAGCGACGAGCCGTTCAGCTCGACGCCGACATCGGCGAACAGGAACGCGTTGAGCGTGGATTTCCCGAACGCGAACACGTCAAGCTTTGCCACGATACGCCTCCATTCTCTTCAAAAGAAATGGTGCGGCGGCCGGCGCGGGACAACCACCATCTGTCCTTGCCACGATCTCTTCATCGCCCGACACTCGCCTCGAGTGGCGCACCTCCTCGTAGAAGCGGCGGCCTTCCTCGGCGAGCATCGGCGCGGGCGTGACGATGCAGCAGGCATGATGGTGAGATGAGCAGCCCGACGATCAGACCCGCCACGACGTCAGATCGACCCGCATTGCGGCGCGCCATCTCGAATTGCAGGAACATGAGCGGGCATTGAGTAACACGAGGCGGCCCGGTGAAGAGATCGCCGATTGCTATCTTGATTGGATGCTGCGGAAAGCCGGTGAGATGGGAGCCGTGCTGGTGGCGGAGCGTGACGGATTGGTTGTTGGTTTTGCTGCGGGCTGGGTCGAACACACGTGGAATATCGCTGAAGCCGCCGACTCCAATCGCGTCGGCTACATTTCGGATATCTGTGTTTTCCCGCCTCATCGGGGGAGAGGGATCGCAGGACATCTCCTCGACGCACTCGCCAATCACCTTGCCGCGACGGGCGTCACACGAATACGGATCGGCTCACTGGCGGCCAACCAGCCTGCCCGGACAAGCTATGAACGCGCCGGCTTCGTGCCTTATGAGATAATGTACGAGAAGAAACTGCCGGTTCGGAGCTCCTGATTCGCCGAAACGGAACCGCTGCGCCGAGGAAGGCGGACGCCGAACGCTCCCGATCCTAGGGTCTCGCGGTCTCGCCGTTCCGCGTCAGGGTCCAGTGCGTCGTGCGGCAGCGGTCCAGCGTGGCGGGGTCGAGCGCGAAGCCGAGCCCGGGCGCGTCGGGCAGCGACTCCCTGCCCGCCTGCACCGGCGCGAAGGGCGACCCGGCCAGCGCGGCAAACAGCGGCGTCTCGTCGAACTGCGTCTCCAGGCTGTGCAGCTCGTCCACCGCGGCGCAGAGCTGCAGGCTGACCGCGTGACAGACCGGGCCGGACGGGTTGTGCGGCGAAAAGGCGACACCGGATAGGCGCATCCGCGCGGCAAGGCGCAGCATCTCCGCGAGGCCGCCGACATATTTCGCGTCCGGCATCATCACGTCGTAGGCGCCGGCGTCCAGAAACGGCAGGAAGCCTGCGAGGCCGATTCCCTGCTCGCATCCGGCGAGCAGCACGCCGCGCCGGTTCGCGAGCCCGCGCAACCGCACCAGCGCCGCCATCTGCTCCGGCGTTTCCGGCAGCGGGCACTCGACCCAACGCACGCCGCATTCCGCCGCACCCGCGATCACCCGCGCGGCCGCGTCCTCATCGAGCCGCCAGTGACAATCGACCTGCAGAGTGCGCGCCGGGCCGATGGCCTCGCGCACCGCCGCGACGCGCGCGAGGCCGGGGCCGATCGCGTCCGTGAGCGCGCCGCCGCGGCGCGCCTCCGGCGTCGCCTCGTCGAACGGCGCGATCTTGATCGCCGCATGGCCGGCGGCGAGCGCATCGCGCGCGCTGGCGGCGAAACCTTCGGGCGAGCGGTCCAGCGTGCGGCGGTTGATGTTGGCGTAAAGCGGAATCGCGCCGCGCCGCGCGCCCGTCCCCGCGGCCAGCGCGTCCGCGAGTCGCACCCCGCCTGCCTGCGCGGTGAGGTCCCAAAAAGCCTGGTCGAGCGCCGAAAAGGCCGCCGCCTGGGCGAGCCCGGGGAGCGCCGGCCGCGCGAGGTGTCCGGGGTCGGCTTCGGGCAGCGCAAAGGCCTGCGCGGCGAGCGCCCGCACGGCCTCGCCCACCGCCGCCTCCTGGCCGCCGAGCGTCGCCTCGCCGGCGCCGCGCCGCCCATCCTCGGTCAGCGCCTCGAGGAAGATCCAGCGCGTCTTCGGGGTCACCTCGGCGACCGAGAATGTCAGCGCGGCCAACCTCGACATCGGCAACCTAAACATCGGACGTGCCCGGGCCGAGCGCGGCCAGCCGCGTCAGCAGGTCGAATTTCGCCTTGATCACATGCGCCCCCATCAGCGTCGCCGCGGCATCCGCATCGCCTTGCGCGAACGCGCGCAGCAGGTGGCGGTGGTCGCTCACCACCCCCGGATAACGCTCTTTCCCGTACCCGACACGCTGCCAGAGCGCGCTGATCAGCAGCCAGTGCCGGTCGATCACCGACACCGCTTCCGGATTGGCGGCGAGGTCGTTGATCGCGGCGTGCAGGCGGCGATTCTGCGCCAGCGCGCCGGTGTAGTCGCCCTCGGCGAGCCTTGCTTCCAGCCCATCCTCGATCGCCTCCAGCGCGGCGAGCTCCGCCGGCGTGCAGCGCTGCGCCGCGCGGCGCACCAGCAGCACCTCCAGCGCGCCGCGCGTGGCGAACAGGTTCTCGACGAAAACCGGGTCGAGATGGCGCACCCGCGCGCTGCGGCCCGGCCCGGTTTCGAGCACGCCCGCGCCCTGCAGCCCGCGCAGCGCCTCGCGCACCGGCATGTGGCTCGCATGATAGCGCCGGGCGAGATCGTCGATGGTCAGCCGCGCCCCGAAGGCGATCGCGCCGGAAACGATGTCGGCGAGGATGTGATCCCGGATGCTGGAATGCTGCGCCACGCCTTTCCCCATCCAGCTTCTCGCGTTTGATCAAAGATTGACAATACGACCCGTGTTCGTCAACGAATTGCGGCGGAAACGATCAAACGGTGGATGGTGCCGAACGAAGCGGTGTATCCCGGGCAGGTGCGCCCGGGCGCGGCCGGGACGCCGAGCCGGGTTCGCCGGCTGATCGTCGCGATGCTGTTCGTCACCGTGGTGATCAACTACCTGGACCGCAGCAGCATCGCGATCGCCGCGCCCCGCATCGCCGCCGAGCTGCACCTCACCCCGGTCCGCATGGGGCTGATCTTCTCGGCCTTCGCCTGGGCCTATTCGCCGTTGCAATTGCCGGGCGCGGTGCTGGTGGACCGGATCGGGCCGCGCCTCCTCTACCCCTGCGCGATCTTTTTCTGGTCGATCTTCTCCTTCCTGCAGGGCTTCGCCGGCTCGCTCTGGCCGCTCTTCGCCTTCCGGCTCGGCGTCGGCGCGAGCGAGGTGCCGTCCTATCCGATGAACAACCGGATCATCACCACCTGGCTGCCGGAGCGCGAGCGGGCGAGCGCGGTCGGCATCTACGTCTCCGGCCAGTATGTCGGGCTGGCCTTCCTGGTGCCGGGCCTGGTCTGGCTGCAGAGCGCGTTCGGCTGGCGCGGCATGTTCCTCATCACCGGCGCGGTCGGCCTGCTCTGGGCGCTGGGCTTTCGCCTTCTCTATCGCGATCCCGCGCAATCTCGGGCGAACGCCGCCGAGCTCGCGCTGATCGAGGCAGGCGGCGGGCGCGTGCGCTGGACGCGCCGGCGCCCCGGCGATGCGGCGGACCCGGATGCGGTGCCGGCCTCCCGCGCCTTCCGGGACCGGCGGATGATCGGGCTGCTGCTCGCCCATATGGGCGAGACCTGCGCCAACTGGTTCTTTCTCACCTGGTTCCCGACCTACCTGGTGACCTACCGGCACATCGCCTTCCTGAAGGCGGGCTTCATGACGACGCTGCCCTTCCTCGCGGCCTGGTTCGGCGTCCTGCTCTCGGGCTTCGTCTCCGACCTGCTGCTGCGCCGCGGCTTTTCCCTGTCCTTCGCGCGCAAGGCGCCGATCGTCACCGGGGCGGTGCTCGCGATGACGATCATCGGCGCCAATTTCGTCAGCGCGCCGGCGCTGATCATCGCCTTCATGACGCTCGCCTTCTTCGGCAGCGGGCTGGCGGCGATCTCCTGGTCGGTGGTCTCCTCGGTGGCGCCGCCGAACTTGGTCGGGCTGGCGAGCGGCGCGTTCAATTTCGTCGGCACCAGCATGGGCATCGTGGTGCCGCTGGCGATCGGCTTTCTGGTGCATGGGGATGATTTCGCGCCCGCCCTGCTGTTCGTGGGCGGCATGGCGCTGCTCAGCGTGATATCCTGGACGGTGATCATCGGCCGGATCGAGCGGATAACGCCGGCGCCCGCCGAACCGGCGGCCACGCACGGAGATTGACTCGCCGGCGATCCGCTACCGATATTTATATCGATGGGTCACACGCTGTTCCCCAAGCTCGCCCGGCCGTCCGATGTCGTCTATCGCATCGTCAAGCGGCGCATCATGCTGAACGAGTTGGCGCCGGAATCGGTGCTGACCGAGCTCGGCCTCGCGCATGAGATCGGCTGCAGCCAGGGCACCGTGCGGGAGGCGCTGCTGCGCCTGCAGGAGGACGGGCTCGTCACCCGCACCGGGCGGCGCGGCACCGCGGTGACGCGGCTCAACCCCGACGAGGCGCTCGAGATGCGCGCGCTCCGCCGGCGGATCGAGCTGAACGGCGCGCTGAAGGCGGTACGGCAGCTGGACAACGCCGCCCTCGCGGCGATCGCGGCGCTCAACGACGAGATGGCCGCCGCCGCCGCCGAGGGCGACGAATACCGGCTGATCGAGGCGGACCGTGAATTCCACCTCGCGATCTTCCGCCTCTCCGGCCTCGACGCGCTGGCGCAGATCCTGGCCCGCTGCATCATGCATTCGCATCGCTGCAAGCTCTGGGCGCCCGGCCACCGGCGCACGCTGGCGGAAACCGCGTCGCGCCACGACGCGCTGCTCGACCGCCTGGCCGCGCGCGACGGCGAAGGCCTGGCCGAGGCGATCGGGGTCCACATCGACACCATGATCGCCGAAGGCGAGCCGAAGGACGCCGCGGCATGATCCGGTCCGCGCTCCACCCCGGCGACTGAACAGCAAGAAGATTTTTGGGGAGAGACGATCATGCAACGCAGAGGCTTTCTCGGGATGGCCGGCGCCGCGGCGCTCGCCGCGCCGCTCGCCAAACCGGCCATCGCCGCGCCGGCGACGGTGCGCTGGTGGTATCATTACGACAATCCGCAGAACAATCCGGCCGCGCTCGTCGCGAAATTCGAGGAGGAAAATCCCGGGATCAAGGTCGAGCCCGAGGCGATCCCGTTCGGCGGGGGCACCGATTACGTCAACCGGATCTTCGCCGCCGTGGTCTCCGGCACGCCGCCGGATTGCGCGATGGTGCGCCTCGCCTATCAGCGCCGCCTGCTGCAGATGCACGCGATCGAGGCGCTCGACACCGATCTCGGAAGCTGGCCCGGCCGCAGCGACATCAGCGGCGATGTGTGGAAGGTGAACCGCGCGCAGGACGGCAAGCAATACTACCTGCCGCTGCATTACGTGGTGATCTACCTCTATTACCGGCAGGATCTGCTGCAGCAGGCCGGGCTGCAGCCGCCGAAAAGTTTCGCCGATTTCCTCGCCTGCGCCAAGGCGATGACGAAGGACGGCATGTTCGGCTACGGCATGCGCGGGGGCGCCGGCTGCCACGACAATTGGGGACCCTTCGTGCTCGGCGGCGGTGCGAGTTTCGACAAGGGCGGTTTCATCACCGACAAGGCGCTCGCCGCCAATCGCTGGTTCGTCGATCTCGCGGTGACGCAGAAGGTCGTGCCGCCGTCAGCGCCGACCGACAGCTTCCTGCAGATCGTGAACAACTTCAAATCTGGCCGCACCGGCATGGCGATCCACCATATCGGCTCAGCGATGGATATCGTGCAGGCGCTCGGCGACAAGGTCTCCGCCGTGCCGGTGCCGCGGGCGCCGGATGGTGGCGGCTGGACCTATTTCGGCGACGAGTCAAACGCGATCTTCTCGGCGAGCCGCAACAAGGAAGCGGCGTTCCGCTGGATCAGCTTCCTCTCGAGCGGCGACAACAACATCGCGCAGGCCAAGCTGAGCGGCCAGTTGCCGATCACCGTCTCGGGCGGCAAGAGCTGGTCGGTGCAGCCAAAGCGTTTCGTCGATGCGAGCACTGCCTCGCTGCCGATCGCGCAGCCGCTACCCGACAACGTCAAGACGCCGGATTTCATCGCCCGAATCCTGCCCACCAACCTGCAGCGCGCGCTGATCGGCGCGACCAAGCCGGACGACATGATGCGCGCGGTCGAACAGGCATGGGAGAGCTGAGCCGGGCACGCCACTCCACGCGCATGACAAAATCCCTCGCGCGCTCCGCGACGCCGGGTAAATCCCTCGCGCGCTCCGCGACGCCGTACGGTTTCCTGCTGCCGGCGCTGCTGGTGACGGCGCTGGTCATCCTGTTTCCGGCGGCGCGGACCATCGGTCTCAGCCTGCAGAATTATGTTCTGTACGATCCCGATTCCTCGACCTTCGTGGGCCTGCAGAATTTCATCGCCCTGCTCGGCGATTCGGTGTTCTGGATCTCGCTCTGGCATTCGGCGATCTGGGTCGGCGTCATCGTGGCGCTGCAATTGCTGGTCGGGCTCGCCGCGGCGCTGCTGCTCAACCAGAGTTTCTGGTGGCGCGGCCTCGCGCGCGCGCTGGTCGTGCTGCCCTGGGCGCTCCCTTCGGTGATCATCGGGCTGATGTGGACCTGGATCTATGATTTCAATCTCGGCGTGCTGAACGACGTGCTGTTGCGGTCGGGCGTGATCTCGGCGCCGGTCGCCTGGCTCGCCAATCCGGCGACCGCGCTCGCCTGCGTGATGCTGGCGCTGATCTGGCAGGGTTTTCCGTTCTTCACCGTGATGATCCTCGCCGGGCTGCAGACGGTGAGCCCGGAGCTCTACGAGGCGGCGGAGCTCGATGGCGCGACGCCGCGGCGGCAGTTCGTCCACATCACCCTGCCCTCGATCGCCGGCATTCTCGGCACCGCGGTGCTGCTGCGGATCATCTGGGTCGCGAATTCGCTCGACGTCATCCTGGTGATGACCGGCGGCGGCCCCGGCTATGCCACCTATACGCTGCCGCTCTATGCGTTCCTGCGCGCTTCGACGAGCATGGAATACGGCTATGCCGCGGCGCTCTCTCTGGTACTGACCGCGATCCTGCTGGCGATCGTCGGGCTTTATATCCGCCGGCAGGCGGCGGAGCTCGAGCGATGATCCGCCGCAGCACGCCGCGCCGCATCCTGCTGGTGGAAATTCCGGTGCTGATCGTGCTCGTCTTCGCGCTCGCGCCGATCGCCTGGATGGTGATCACCTCGCTTCGGCCCGATACCGATCTCACCGCGTTTCCGCTGCGCTATCTGCCGAGCCGGGTGACGTTCGCGCATTACCGCATGCTGATCGGCACGACGAGTTTCGCGTTCAACATGCTGAACAGCCTGGTGATCGCCTGCGGCGCGGTTCTGCTCGGCCTCGCGACCAGCGTGCCGGCGGCCTATGCGTTCTCGCGTTTCCGGTTCCGCGGCAGGCGGACCATCATGACGAGCTTTCTCGTCATCAACATGTTCCCGGTCGTGCTGCTGATCATCCCGCTTTTCGTGCTGATGCGCGCGCTCGGGCTGATCGACACGTTTCTCGGCGTGATCATCGGTCACTCGACCTTCGCGATCCCATTCTCGATCTGGATGCTGGTGAGTTATTTCAACGCGATCCCGCGCGATCTCGACGAGGCGGCGACGATCGACGGCGCGAGCCGGATGCAGGTGATCCTCCGCGTCATTCTGCCCCTCGTGATGCCGGGGCTGGTGACGACCGCGATCTACGTGTTCATCACCTCGTGGAACGAGTATCTGTTCGCGATGATGCTGACCGGCGAGGCGGTGCGCACGGTGACGGTGGCGTTGCAGCTCTTCATCGGCGAGTTCAGCGTGCAATGGGGCTTGCTGACCGCCGGCGGCACGCTGATCGCGTTGCCGGTAATGTTTCTTTTCTTAGTCGTGCAACGCCGCCTGGTCGGCGGCCTGACGGCCGGCGCCGTCAAACAATAACGGGTTCCAAGGGCGACTGCCCTTGGCGGGGTGCCAAATGATGGATTGGGGGCGGAGCCCCTGGCCTTACCTCGCTTCGTCTTTCTCTTTGATGAAATCCATATCGAGCGCCAACCCCAATCCCGGCAGATCCGGAATGGTCATGAACCCGTCGACCGGCACGGGCGCGCTCTTGAAGGTGAGCGCGGTGATGTCCTCGAACAGGAGCAGGCGTTCGAGAAACACTGCGTTGGGCACGGCGGCGACGAGCGGAAGGTGGATGTTCTCCATCGCGTGCGGCGCGAACTTCACGTTCCAGGCCTGGGTGAGCGCGGCGATCTTCAGCATCTCGGTATAGCCGCCGGCGCGCGCGCCGTCGGCCTGCACGATGTCGACCGCCTCGGCGAGCAGCAGGTCGCGCACGCCGAATTTGGTGTATTCGTGCTCCCCGGTCGCGAGCGGGATGTCGGTGCCTCGCTTGAAGCGGGCGAGGCCGGGAATGTCGTCGGCGAAGACCGGTTCCTCGAACAGCATGATGTCGCAGTCGCGAACGGTGTTGGCGAATTGCACCGCGGTCGCGGCATCCCAGCAATTATTCGCATCGAGCAGGAGCTTGATGTCGGGCCCGACCGCGTCCCGCACTTTTTGCACGCGCATCCGGTCGCGGCGCGGATTGGCGCCGCCCTCGACGCCGACCTTGAACTTCACCATGCTGTAGCCGCGCCGGACCAGGGAGAGCATTTCCTCGACGAGCGTGTCGTCGTCGTACGAGGTCCAGCCGCCGCTGCCATAGACCGGCACGCGCGTGCGGTCGCCGCCGAGCAGGCGGTGCAGCGGCAGGTAGAGAATCTTGCCCTTCAGATCCCAGAGCGCGATGTCGATCGCGCTGAGCGCGCAGACCATCAGCCCCTTGCGGCCGACGCCGCGCAGGTGTTGCACGAGATCCTGCCAGATCGCCTCGGTTTCCAGCGGATCGCGGCCGTGCAGGCGCGGCGCCATGGCGTGGCGGATCAGCGCGACAATCGCCTCGCCGCCGACCTCGTGATAGGTCACGCCGATCCCTTCGAGCCCGCGATCGGTGGTGATGCGGACGATGAGATAGCCCACGGAGTCCACGGCGCGCGTGCTGTCGGCGAGGCCGCCGGCGACCGGGTGGGAGACCAGATGGACGTCGATCCGGGCGATCCTGTGCTGCATCACTGTCCCCGCAAGGCGCCGGGGCCTCGCAAGGCGCTGGGCCGCAACGGCACGAGCGCGATCGCGGCGAGCGCCGGCCCGCAGGCGATGGCGAGCAGGCCGATGGTGAAGCTGCCGGTGCTGTCGCGGATCCAGCCCATCAGGAACGGCCCGAGAAAGCCGCTGAGGTTCCGACGGAGTTGATCACCGCGAGCCCGGCCGCGGCGGCCGAGCCGGTGAGCAGGGTGGAGGAGAGCGCCCAGAAGGGCGACCACCACCGAGGTCAGGCCGGCGAGGATGCCCCAGGTGATCATGATGCGGGCGATCCAGATGCGCGCGCCGAGCCGGTGCAGCGCGAGGTTGCTCGGCACCTCGAACAGGAAATAGCCGATGAAGAACACCCCGGCGCCGGCCCCGCACACCGCCGAGGTGAAGCGGAGATCCCGGCTCATCGACGCGGCGGCGAAGCCGACATTCACCCGGTCGAGGAAGGCCACGAAGTAGCAGAGCAGCAGGATCGGCAGCAGCCGGCGGAACACTTTCCGGATCGGCCGGTTCGCCGTATCGGATAACGGCAGGCGCTCCGCGCCCGGCGCCGCGAGCGCCGGGGCGGCATAGGACGGATACCCGCTCATTCTGCTTCTCCCTGGCCCGCAGGTCTCGAGCGCCTGCCTGCGCGTATGACGCAGGGCCGACCGTGAATTGTCAATATTGATATCGACCGCGCGGCCTTTGCGGCGGTCGGATTTGGCCTACAAAGGGCCTCTCAGCTTTTCGCGGATTGCACGGCGGAGACCAGCACCGGATCGGGCCGGTAGACATCCGGCAGGATGCGCTTCAGCGCGTCGATCTTCGGCAGGTCGTTGATGACGATGTACGGATAATCCGGATGCAGCGTCAGGAAATCCTGGTGATAGGCCTCGGCGGGATAGAAGCTCTTGCCGGACTCCACCGCGGTGACGATCGGCGCGTCGAAGACATGCGCCTGGCCGAGCTGCGCGATATAGGCCGTCGCCACCTTCGCCTGCTCCGCATCGGTCGGGAAGATCGCCGAGCGATACTGCGTGCCGGCATCCGGGCCCTGGCGGTCGAGCTCGGTCGGGTCCTGCACCACCGAGAAATAGATCCGAAGCAGATGGCCGTAGGTGATCTTCTGCGGGTCGAAGGTGATCTGCACGGATTCGGCGTGTCCGGTGCCGCCGGTGCTCACCGTCTCGTATTGCGCCGTCGCCGCCGCGCCGCCGGCATAGCCGGAGACCGCGCGGGTGACGCCGGCGACGTGCTGGAACACGCCCTGCACGCCCCAGAAGCAGCCGCCGGCGAGCACCGCGACCTCGGAATGGGAGCTTCCCGCCGGCTCGTCGAGCGCGGGTGCGGGGATCGGCCGCGGCGCATCGGCGCGCGAGGGCGAGATGCGCAGCCCGACCGCCACCAGCAGCGCGGCCCCGGCGAGCAGCGCCGCACGGCCGATCCAGCGCGTGCGTCCGGGGTTGGAAACTCGTTCGGCGGCGGCGGGCGATCGCGGCATGATGCTCTCCTGACAATCAGCCGGCGCGCCGGTGCGGGACGCGCGGGCTCACCCGTTAAATGGGTCTCGCCGGCAAGAAAGCGACACCAGCCGGGTCAGGACACCGGCTTCGCCGGTCCTACCGTTCCGGCTGCTCGGGGCGACCGATCGCGCCGACTACGCCGCCGCCGGCATCCGCCGCGCGGCGACGAGCTGGGCGGCGAGGCCGATCGCGTTCTCCAGCGCGCCGGTGGTGGCGACGCCCTGGCCCACGATGTCGAACGCGGTGCCGTGCGCCGGCGTGGTGAACACCGTCTGCAGCCCGGCGGTGACGGTGACGCCGCGCGCGAAGCCGCGCAGCTTGGTCGCGATCTGCCCCTGGTCGTGATACATCGAGAGCACGCCGTCATACTCGCCGGCAAAGGCCTTGAGATAGACGGTGTCGGACGGGAACGGGCCTTTGCAGCCGATCCCCCTCGCCGCCATCTCCTCGACCACCGGGCGGATCATCTCGATCTCCTCGCGGCCGAACAGACCGTTCTCGCCGCCATGCGGGTTGAGCGCGGCGACGGCGAGGCGCGGATTTTCGATGCCGGCCTGACGCATCGTCGCATCCGCCAGCACGATCGCGTCGCGGATCCGCTCCGGCGTGATCTGGTCGATCGCCTCGCGCAGCGAGACATGCGAGGTGACGCGGGACATCCATTGCCCGTCCAGCACGTTCATCTCGCTGAAATGCCCGTTATGGCGGAGCAGATTGGCGAACATCCTGTGCTCGTCGGGAAATTTCCAGCCGCCATCGTACATCGCGCGCTTGTTGAGCGGCGCGAAGGTGATCGCGTCCACCGCGCCGGCGCGCGACATGTCGATGGCGCGGGCAAGCGTCTCGCCGGTGAGCCGGCCGGATTCCGCGGAAACCTCGCCGCGGGTGAAACGCGCCGGGTCGATATTGCCGAGATCGATCATCGGGATCGTCTTCGACTCCCAGTCGATCGCCGCGACGTCCGGCACGATCTTCCAGTCGAGCGTGACGCCGGCGTCACGCAGGCCCATCTCGAGCACCCTGGCGTCGCCCACCACGACCAGCCGCGCCTGCTCAGCCATCATGCCCTCATGCAGCACGCGGGCGACGATCTCCGGCCCGATGCCGGTGCAGTCGCCCAGCAGGAGGGCGATGCGGGGAAGGTTTTCGCGTGCGGTCATGGCGGCGTCCCGGCTAGATGGCGGGCGGAAAATGCCCGCCGGTGGCTTGCCCTGTCAAACGCTGATCGTCGACGATTAGCGATTGTTGAGCGGCCGGCCGGCCGGTAATCTCGGCGGGATGAGCGGCGCGATCGAACCGGAAACCCTGCTCCGCATCCGCCGCGAGGTCTCGCTCACCGTGCTCCTGCGCCGGGAGATCGAGCGGATGATCGAGCGCGGCGAGCTCAGCCCCGGCGACTGGGTGAACGAGGCGATGCTGGCGGCGCGGTTCGGCGTGAGCCGCGGCCCGGTGCGCGAGGCCTGCCGAGGACTCGAACAGGGCGGGCTGCTGAGCTTCGTCGTCAATCGCGGCGCCTTCGTGCGCGAGATCACAAGCGAGGAGGCGGGCGAACTCTATGAATTGCGCGCGGTCCTGTTCGGCGCGGCGGGGCGGCTGCTCGCGCCGCGCATCACCGCCGGGCAGGTGGCCGCGCTCTCGGCGCTGATCGCCCGCATGGAGGCGGCCGCCGGGTCGGGCGATCTCGACGCCTATTACAAGCTCAACCTCGAATTCCATCGCGCGCTGCTTACCCTGGCCGGCAATCGCCGCATCGCCGCGACCTACGAGAACGCGGTGCGCGAGCTGCATCTGTTCCGCCGCCGGGCGCTGGTGCCGGCAGGACGGATGACCGCCTCGAATCGCGAGCACCGGGCGATCCTGGAGGCGCTGGCGGGGCATCGCGCGGCCTCCGCCGAGCGCCGGATGGCCGCGCATGTGCGCGGCGCGAAGCGGCGCATCGACGCCGCATCCGCGTGACGCATCGCGCTCGGCGTCACACCCGGCGCGTGGCGGCGGCATGAGCGGCCTCGCCGCGTTCGGCCTGTTCGCGGTGGCCGCGATGCTGATCTGCTACGCGTTCGAGAGCCGCAGCCACTGGTTCGGCCTCGGCTTCGCCGCCGCCTGCGCGCTCGGCTCGGCCTACGGCTTCCTGCAGGGCGCCTGGCCGTTCGGGCTGGTCGAGGCGATCTGGTCCCTCGTCGCGCTCAACCGGTGGCGGCAGCGGATTGCTGGTTGAGAGCCTGAAGGCCAGGGGCTCTGCCCCTGCACCCCGCCAAGGGCGGAGCCCTTGAAACCCTGATGGCGTTCCGCGCGGAGCGCCGGCGAGATCGCGAGCAACCCAAACGCCGGATATCGTCCCCGCATGTTTGGTTGCGCTCCGCGCGAAGCGCCATTCGGGTCCCAAGGGCCTCGCCCTTGGCGGGGTGCAGGGGCAGAGCCCCTGGCCTTAAACCCTGGCCGCCGCCACACTGGACCGCCGGTGCCGGCAGCGGATTGCGGGGGAGAGCCTGCGAAGGCCGGGGGCTCTGCCCCTGCACCCCGCCAAGGGCGGAGCCCTTGGAACCCTGACGGCGCTCCGCGCGAAGCGCCGTCGAAATCGCGGGGTAATGCAAATGCCGGATGCCGTCCCCGCATGATGGTTGCGCCCCGCGCGAAGCGCCATTCGGGTTCCAAGGGCTCCGCCCTTGGCGAGGTCCAGGGGCAGAGCCCCTGGCCTTAGACCCTGGCCTCAGCCCCTGGCCGCCGCCACACTGGAGCCGCATGCGCGCGATTCTCGACATCGACCTCGACATTGTCGCCGATAACTGGCGCGCGCTGCGGGACCGGCATCCGTCCGGCGCGGTGGCGGGCGTCGTCAAGGCGGATGGGTATGGGCTGGGCGCCGTCGCGGTCGCGCGGCGGCTCGCGCGGGAGGGCTGCCGGCATTTCTTCACCGCCCATCTCGAGGAGGCGCTGGCGATCCGGGCGCATGCGCCGGGCGCGATGATTGGGGTGCTGAACGGGCTGCCAGCGCCGGATGCGGCGGCGATGCGCGACGCCGGGCTGGTGCCGTCGCTCGGCTCGCTCGGCGAGATCGCGACGTGGCGGCGGGAGGCGGCGCGCGCCGGGGCGGTGCTGCCGGCGCTGCTGCATGTCGATACCGGCATGAACCGGCTCGGCCTGCCGGAGGCGGAGGTGGCGGCGCTCGCCCGCGGCCCCGGCCTGCTCGACGGCATCGCGATCCGCTTCGTGATGACGCATCTGGTCTCCGCCGAATGCCCGGACGATCCGCTGAACGCCATGCAGCGCGAGCGCTTCGCCGATGCCTGCGAACGGCTGCCGCGTGCGCCGCGGAGCTTCGCCAATTCCTCGGGGATTTTTCTCGGCGCGGATTTCGCCTCCGACCTCGCGCGGCCCGGGGCGGCGCTCTATGGCGTCAACCCGACGCCCGGGCGGCCGAACCCGATGCGCAACCCGGTTCGCCTGCGCGCGCCGATCCTGCAGATCCGCGAGGTGAGGCCGGGCGAGGGGGTGGGCTACAACGCCGCCTGGGTGGCGGAGCGGCGGAGCCGGATCGCGACGGTTCCGGTCGGCTATGCGGACGGGTTCCTGCGCGCGCTCGGCAATCGCGCGGTCGCGGCTTTTGACGGCGCCCCCGTCCCGCTGGTAGGTCGGGTTTCCATGGACCTCACAACCTTCGACGTGACCGACCATCCGGCGGCGGCGCCGGGCGCCTGGCTCGAGCTGATCGGGAACCGGGCGACGCCGGACGATCTGGCGAAACAGGCCGGCACGAATGGCTACGAGATCCTGACCGCGCTCGGCCGGCGCTATCGCCGCCAATATCGCGGCGGGCATCGCGGCGCCTGATGCTCGACGCGACGCTCGACGGGCTCGCCGCCACCGGCAGGGGCGTGTTCGGCGCCTGCGGCGCGACCGGACGGCTCGCGCTGTTCGCGCTGGCCGGCGTCTCGCACATCGTCCGGCCCCCCTTCTATCCGCGCGCCTTTCTCCGCGCCTTTGTCGAGTTCGCGTATTTCAGCCTGCCCGTGGTGGCGCTGACCGCGATCTTCTCGGGCATGGTGATCGCGCTGCAATCCTATACCGGCTTCGCCCGCTTCTCGGCGGAGGGCGCGATCGCCAACATCGTGGTGCTCTCGGTGGTGCGCGAGCTCGGGCCGGTGCTGGCCGGGCTGATGGTGGCGGGGCGCGTGGGGGCGGCGATGGCGGCCGAGCTCGGCACGATGCGCGTCACCGACCAGATCGACGCGCTCAGCACGCTCTCGACCAATCCGATGAAATATCTGGTGGCGCCGCGCCTGCTCGCCGGGCTGGTGGCGCTGCCGCTGCTGGTGCTGGTGGCCGACGCGCTCGGCGTGTTCGGCGGCTTCCTGGTGAGCGTGGTGAAGCTCGGCTTCAACCCGGCCGCCTTCCTCGCCAACACGCTCGCCGCGATGCAGCTCGGCGACGTGGTCTCGGGCCTCGTCAAGGCGGCGGTGTTCGGCTTCCTGATCGCGCTGCTCGGGTGTTTCCACGGCTATAACAGCCGCGGCGGCGCCGAGGGTGTGGGCAATGCCACCACCTCGGCCGTGGTGGTCGCCTCCATCCTGATCCTCGCCTTCGACTACTTCCTCACCGAGGCCTTCTTCGCCCGATGACCCTGGGCTCGATGTTCCTGGGCCCGATGACCCTGAACCGATGAGCGGGGCGGCCGGGACCCCGACCATCCGCATCCGCGGGCTCCGCAAGCGGTTCGGCGAGAAGCAGGTGCTGGACGGCGTCGATCTCGACGTGATGCGCGGCACCTCGATGGTGGTGATCGGCGGCTCCGGCAGCGGCAAATCGGTGCTGCTCAAATGCGTGCTCGGCATCGTCGAGCCGGATGCGGGGTCGATCGAGATCGACGGGCGGAATCTGCTGACGCTCGACCATGGCGCGCGCGACGCGGCGCGGGCCAGGATCGGCATGCTGTTCCAGAACGGCGCGCTGTTCGACAGCCTGCCGGTCTGGGAGAACGTGGCGTTCGGCCTGCTCGCCCGCCGCAACACCAGCCGGGCGGCGGCGCGGACGCGCGCGGCCGAGGTGCTCTCGCAGGTCGGGCTGGCCGCGAGCGTGGGCGAGCTCTCGCCCGCCGAGCTCTCGGGCGGCATGCAGAAGCGCGTCGGCCTCGCCCGCGCCATCGCGGCCCAGCCCGACATCCTGTTCTTCGACGAGCCCACCACCGGGCTCGACCCGATCATGGGCGCGGTGATCGACGGACTGATCGTCGATTGCGTGAAGCGGCTCGGCAGCACCGCGGTCGCGATCACCCACGACATGGCGAGCGCGGCGCGCATCGGCGACCGCGCGGCGATGCTGCATCAGGGCCGCATCGTCTGGACCGGGCCGGCGGCCGAGCTGCAGGCGAGCGGCAATCCGGTGGTGGACCAGTTCACCCATGGCCGCCGCGAGGGGCCGATCCAGATGGAGCTCCGCCGCTGAGCCTCGCCGCCTAGGGCATTTCACCTTCGGTGGCGTCCGCGCCCCGTTCCGGCGGCGCTTCTAGTCACTGCTTCGTCAGGTGATCGCGGAGGATGTCCGCTCGGTGGCGTAGATCAAGCTGACCAGGATGCCGGCGGCCGCACCGGTCTCGCAGGTGAGCGCCCAGCCGCCATGCACGAAGGTGAGCGAGGCGAGCGCCGAGCCGATCGCGCCGCCGATGAACACCACCGTCATGTAGATCGCGTTGAGCCGGCCGCGCGCTTCCGGCGCCAGCGAGTAGATCGCCCGCTGGCCCACCACCTGGTTGGTCTGCACCGCGGCATCCAGCACGATCGCCGCCACCGCGAGCAGCACCACCGAGCCCCAGACCGCGGCGACATAGGCCAGCGCATAGGCCAGCACGATGGTCACCAGCGCGCCGCCCGTCGCCAGCCTGGTCAGCCCGCGATCGGCGGCGCGGCCCGCCAGGGGCGCGGCCAGCGCGCCTCCGGCGCCAGCCAGCGCGAAGACCGCGATGCCGCGCTGGCTCATCCCGAACCGCGCACTGAGCAGCAGCGGCACAGCCGTCCAGAACAGGCTGAAGGCGACGAAGACCAGGGCCTGATAGGCGGTGCGCCGCTGCAGCAGCGGGATGGTCGCCAGCAGCCGGAAGGCGGAAGCAAGGATCTGCCCGTAATGCATCCCGGGCCGCGGCTGGCGCGTCGGCAGCGCGCGGTGGAGGATCGCCGCCAGGACCAGCATCGCCGCCGCGGAGATCCAGAAGATCGCCCGCCAGCCGAGCGTCGCCGCGACCAGGCTCGAGAAGGGCCGCGCCAGCATGATGCCGGCGATCAGCCCGCCCATCACATTGCCGATCACCCGTCCGCGGGTGCGCTCCGGCGCCAGATGGGCGGCGAAGGGCACCAGGATCTGGGTCGCGACCGCGCAGAATCCGATGATGAAGGAAGCGAGGAGGAAGGTGGCGCCGGACCGCGCCAAGGCCGCGGCGACCAGCCCGATCGCCGTCCCGAGCAGGGCGAGCACGATCAGGCGGCGGTTCTCCACCAAATCGCCGAGCGAGCCCACCAGCAACAGGCCGGCGCCGTAGCCGAGCTGCGTCAGCGTCACCAGCAGGCCGGCGAGCGCCACGCTCATGCCGATCGCGGGGCTGATCAGCCCGATCAGCGGCTGGGCGTAATAGAGATTGGCCACCACCGCGCCGCAGGCGACGGCAAACACCACGGTCAACCGCGGCGACAGCGTCGCCGTGTGCGCGGTCTCGGTTCCGCCATCCATGCCCGCATCCCGCCCGCCCACGACCGCGCCAATCTAGCGCGTTCGTTGCGGCGCAGCAAAACCGCCCGGAGGGGCGGCCGGCGGCTAGGAGGTGGTTTCGACCGCCGGCTTGGCCGGTTCCCCGACGCGCGTCGGGGCCTCGGTGATCATCTCCATGCGGCCGGTGATCTGGCCGCCATCCTCCACCTGCAGGCGGCGGCAGCGGGCGGTCCCGAGCACGCGGCCGGTGGTGCGAATGGTGAGGCTGTTGCGGGCGGTCAGCGTGCCGTCGATCGTCCCGGCGACCTCCGCATCCTCGACCTCGACCTCGCCCTTGAACACGCCGCCGGGCGAGATCGCGAGCTCGGTCGCATGGATCATGCTGGCCTCGACCGTGCCCTCCACCACCAGGCGCTCGGCATCCTGCACCGTGCCCTGCACGGAGATGCCGCGCCCGACGACGAGGGTGCGTCGCTCGGCCGGGTCACGCTGGACCGGCCGCACGGCCATGCCGGGGCCCATCCCGGTCCCCATGCCGGCCGGGCGAGGGTTCGGGCTGCTGGCCGGCGGGGCCGGCGGCGGATTGTTCGGAAACGGCGGTCGTCCCATGGCAGGCGCCTCCTTCGGCGGGGCTGGGCGATACGGGGGAACGCCGAGGCCGGCATCGGCCGGCCGGGCGTCCTGCTGAATGCCTTGCTGGGCTCCCCGGGGTGCGGGCTCGTCGCCGGGCTCGTTCATCAGGGTTCCATCGGGCTTGCGTCGCTTGAACACGGGTACCCCCGTTTTCAATGGGTGCTTCAATCCGCCCGGGATCACCCCGGATGGTGTCACGGGCCTATCACGGCGCTGCCGGGCGAACAACCCGAGGCGGTCGCCCGTGGGATCGATTGCCACGAACCGTCCCCCGATTGCCCGAACCGCCCCGGAGTGATAGGCGCGCCACACCAATGAGAGGCGGACGATGCCGGCGGCAACACGCGACACAACCCGATTCGACATCCTGGGCATCGGCAACGCCATCGTCGACGTGGTGGCGACCACGGATGACGGCTTCCTCGCCCGCCACGCGATGCAGAAGGGCGGGATGGCGCTGATCGGGCCGGAGGCGGCCGACGCGCTCTACGCCGCGATGCCGCCGGCGCAGGAGAGCAGCGGCGGGTCGGCGGCCAATACCTGCGCCATCGCGGCGCTGCTCGGCGCCCGCGTCGCCTATATCGGCAAGGTGGCGGAGGATGCGCTCGGCGCGGTGTTCCGCCACGACATCACCGCCGGCGGCGTGCATTTCCCGACCGCGCCGCTCGCCGGCGGCGCCGCCACCGCGCGCTGCCTGATCCTGGTGACGCCGGACGCGCAGCGGACGATGAACACCTATCTCGGCGCAGCCGTCGCCTTCGGGGAAGCCGATGTCGACCCGGCGCTCGTCGCGGATGCCGCGATCCTCTATCTGGAAGGCTATCTGTTCGACCCGCCGGCCGCCCAGGCGGCGTTCCGCCGGGCCGCCGCCGCGGCGCATGCGGCCGGGCGCCAGGTCGCGCTCTCGCTCTCCGACGCGTTCTGCGTCGACCGCCACCGCGGCGAGTTCCGCGCCTTGCTGCGCGAGGTGGACATCCTGTTCGCCAACGAGGCGGAGATCACCGCGCTGTTCGAGACCAGCGATTTCGAGGCCGCCGCCGCCGCCGCTCGCGCAGAAATCCGCCTTGTCTGCCTCACCCGCGGCGCTTCGGGCAGCGTCGTGCTGCGCGGCGCCGAGCGGGTGGCGATCCCGGCCGACCCGGTCCCGGTGGTGGACACGACCGGGGCTGGGGACGCCTATGCCGCCGGGTTTCTCGCCGCCTATGGGGCGGGGCAGAACCTCGAGGCCTGCGCCCGGCTCGCCGGCCGTGCCGCCGGCGCGGTGATCGGCCAGTACGGGGCCCGACCGACCGGCGAGGCGCGGGCCGCGCTGGCGGCCGCCGCAAGGTAGATTGCGGCGCACGGCGCAACTAACCCGGCGATCCGCTCGTTGCCGTCTCCGAATCGGACATCGCGCTCGCCGGGTCAGGCGAAGCGTGGGCCGCACAAGGAGAATTCGTATCATGCGCAAGACGCTGCTGATGTCGGCCGCCATGTTCGGCCTGTCCATCGGCGCTCCCGCCTTTGCCCAGACGCCGGCGCCGGTTCCGGCTCCCCAGGGGAGCATGCCGAGCACCATGCCGCCCGGGACGATGTCGCCGGGTGGCACGGCGCCCGCCCCGGTGACCGCGCCGGCGATGCCGATGCACCGCGCACGCCCCTCCATGCGGCCGAGCAGCGCCGCCGGCGCGATGCCGGGGCACGAGCCCGGCATGGGGAATTCGGAGCCCGGTTCCACCCAGGCGAGCAACATCGACCGGGTGGATACGCGCGGGGATATCGCGCCACGCCTGCCGGCGCCGAATGTCGGCCCCAATGCGACGCCCGAGCAATTGCTGAGCGCGGCGTCGCAGGCGATCCGGGCGCGCCGCACGGGCGCCGCCCAGGAAGCGCTGGAGCGGGCCGAGACGCGCGCGCTTGATCGCTCGACCCAGCAGGGTATGGAGGGCCAGCCCAGCGCCTCGCCGATGGTCCAGGCGATCGGCCAGGCGCGCCGCAGCCTGGCCACCCGCGACTTCGCGGGGGCGCAGCAGGCGATCTCAATGGCGATGAACAGCCCGCGTCCCGCTCCCGGCATGGGCCAAGGAGCGATGGGCCAGGGAGCGATGGGTCAGGGGGCGATGGGTCAAGGCGGCATGAGCCAGGGTGGCATGATGCAGCAGGGAATGCCTCAGCAGGGAATGGCACAGCCGGGCATGCAGCCGGGAACGGGCATGCAGCAGCAGGGCATGGCGCCCGGCATGAGCCAGCCGATGGGGCAGCAAATGCCGCAGAACAGCGCCTATTCGCCGCCTGGGCCGCCCGGCAGCAATGCGCTGGCGACATACGGCGCGACGAACGGCAATGCGATCGGCGCGACGACCGGCGGCCCGAGCAATGCGAACGGTATTCCGGGCACCCCGAATGGCGCCTCATCGAATACCGGCTCGAATTCGGGTGGCGGTGGCGGCGGCGGTGGTAACGGCGGCACCGGCAAGTAATCGCCGCACGCCGGTCCGGCTCGATTTGCGGCCCGCTCCTCCGGGGGCGGGCCGTTGCTTTTTGTCTCGCAACCGGGGCTGCGCTTGACTAAGTGTGCGCCGCACAATCCTTCGTCAGGGCCGACGCTCCCATGGACATCCGCAACATCGCCATCATCGCTCATGTCGATCATGGCAAGACCACGCTGGTCGACCAGCTGCTCCGGCAGTCCGGCAGCTTCCGCGACCACCAGCAGGTCGCCGAGCGGGCGCTCGACCGCAACGACCTGGAGCGCGAGCGCGGCATCACCATCCTCGCCAAATGCACGAGCGTGGCCTGGAAGGATGTGCGGATCAACATCGTGGACACGCCCGGCCACGCCGATTTCGGCGGCGAGGTCGAGCGCATCCTCAACATGGTGGACGGCGCGATCGTGCTGGTCGATGCCGCCGAAGGGGTGCTGCCCCAAACCAAGTTCGTCGTCGGCAAGGCGCTCGCGCGCGGGCTGAAGCCGATCGTCGTGGTCAACAAGGTCGATCGCTCGGATGCCCGCTCCGACGAGGTCCACACCGAAGTGTTCGACCTGTTCGCCGCCCTCGGCGCCACCGACGAGCAGCTCGATTTCCCGATGCTGTTCGCCTCCGGCCGGCAGGGCTGGGCGGACACGGTGCTCGAGGGGCCGCGCAAGGATCTCTCGGCGATGTTCGACCTCGTGCTCTCCCATGTGCCGGCGCCCACGGTGGATGGGGACGCACCGTTCTCGATGGTCGCCTCCATCCTCGAATACGACAATTTCCTCGGCCGGGTGCTGACCGGGCGGGTCGAGAGCGGCCGGGCGCGGCTCAACATGCCGGTGAAGGTGCTGCGCAACGACGGCACCACGGTCGAGACCGGGCGGCTGTCCAAGCTGCTGTCCTTCCGCGGGCTCGATCGCGTGCCGGTCGAGGAGGCGGAGGCGGGCGACATCATCGCCGTCGCCGGCCTGGCCGAGGCGACCGTGCCGGACACGGTGGGCGCGCCGGAGCTCGCCGGCCCGCGTCCGGCGATCCCGGTCGATCCGCCGACGCTCGCGATGACCTTCCGGATCAATGACGGCCCGCTCGGCGGCCGCGAGGGCAAGCGGGTGACCTCCCGCCAGATCCGCGACCGGCTCGCCCGCGAGGCCGAGGGCAATGTCGCGATCCGCATCACCGAGAGCAACGAGACCGAGGCCTTCGAGGTCGCCGGCCGCGGCGAGCTGCAGCTCGGCGTGCTGATCGAGACGATGCGCCGCGAGGGGTTCGAGCTCACCATCGGCCGCCCGCGCGTGCTCACCCAGCAGAACCCCGACACCGGCGAGCGCGAGGAGCCGATGGAGGAGGTGCTGGTGGACGTGGACGAGGCCTTCTCGGGCGTGGTTGTCGAGAAGATGAGCCGGCGCAAGGCGGAGCTGCGCGACATGCGGCCGTCCGGCGGCGGCAAGCAGCGCCTCACCTTCGTGATGCCGAGCCGCGGGCTGATCGGCTACCACAACGAATTCCTGACCGACACGCGCGGCACCGGCATCATGAACCGGCTGTTCGCGGGGTACGGGCCGTGGAAGGGCACGATCGAGGGGCGCCGCAACGGCAGCCTGATCTCGAGCGCCGATGGCGAGGCGGTGCATTACGCGCTGTTCTACCTGCAGGAGCGCGGCACCCTGTTCGTCGACCCCGGCGAGAAGGTCTATGTCGGCATGATCCTCGGCGAGCACTCGCGCGGCTCGGATCTCGAGGTGAACCCGATCAAGGAAAAGAAGCTCACCAATATCCGCGCCGCCGGTAAGGACGACGCGATGCTGCTCACGCCGCCGCGCCGCATGAGCCTCGAGCAGGCGATCGCCTATATCGAGGACGACGAGCTCGTGGAGGTGACGCCGGGCGCGGTGCGGCTGCGCAAGCGCCATCTCGTGCCGCACGAGCGCAAGCGGGCGGAGCGGCGGAACGAAGAAGCGGCCTGATCGGTTGCCACCTGCGGATATGAAGTTCGCGCGATAACCTGTCGATTAGGCAATAATTTCTTGTGCCCGGCCGGTGACGCTGGCGTGGGCTTGCCCTATGGTTCCGCAGCCCCGCACAAGCGGCTGACTTGCATCAGGAGTTTTTCATGTCCGCACCCAAATCAGGCCTCCGCGCCGCGCTGCTGAGCGCCGGTCTCGTTCTCGCCGCAATGCCTGCTTTCGCGCAGACGCCCGGGACGCCGACGCCCGGCAGCGCCCCCGCCACCGCCTCGACCCCGGGCGTGACCTCCGGTCCGGCGACGACGACCGCGACCAACCCGGCGCCCGGTGCCTCCACGTCCGGCACCTCGATGTCCGGCACCTCGACGTCCGGCACCTCCGCCACGCATCACACCACCCGCCGCGCGGCGCGGCGGGCGCGGCGCATGCGCAGCACCCACACGAGCACGGTGAACAGCAGCACGGGTCTCAACGGGCGCACCAGCCCGAGCGCCAACGCGCCCGCCGGCAATGCGGCCGGCCTCGGTGGCGGCGGTCCGGCGACCGGCGGCACCACCGGCAGCCCCGTCGCGCCCAGCACGACCGGCAGCAATAGCGGCCGCTGATCCGCGGAGGGAATCCGGCCGGCCCATCGCGCCGGCCGGATTTTCGACCACGATGTCTGATGCTCCGGCCCCGGCCGAGCCGCGCGCCGTGCGCGGCGGCTGGCGGAGCGGGGCGCTCTGGCTGATGGGCGCCTACGGCTTCCTCTCCGGCCTGCCGCTGCCGCTTTCCGGCTTCACGCTCCGGCAATGGATGAGCGAGGGCAACGTCTCCCTCGGCGCGATCGGCCTCACCGCCAATATCGGCCTCGCCTATTCGCTGAAATTCCTCTGGTCGCCGCTGTTCGACCATGCGCGGCCTGGCCCCTTCGCCCGGCTCGGCCGCCGGCGCGGCTGGCTGATGGTGGTCCAGCCGCTGCTGCTGGCCGCTTCCGTGCTGCTGGCGCTCTCCGATCCGGCTCGCGCGCCGGCCGCCTGCATCGCCGCGGCCGCCGCGGTCGCCTTCCTCTCCGCCTGCCAGGACATCTGCATCGATGCCTGGCGCATCGAGACCTTTCCCGAGCGGCTGCAGGGGGCGGCGATGGCGGCCTATGTCTGGGGGTATCGCGGCGCGCTGCAGGTCTCGGTCGCCGGCGCGATCTTCATGGCGGGCCGGCTCGGCTGGCACGGCGCGCTGCTCGTGGTCGCCGCGCTGATGGCGTTCGGACCGGTCGTGACGCTGCTCGCCCGCGAGCCGGTCGCCGCCGCGCTGGTCGCCGAGCCCATGGGCGCGCTCCGCCGGCTCCGCCACGCGATCTCCGACCCGCTGGCCGATTTCCTGCGCCGCCCCGGAGCGGTCGAGGTGCTCGCCTTCGTCATGCTGTTCAAGCTCGGCGAGGCGATGGCCGGCACCATGGCGCCGCCCTTCTACCGCTCGATGGGGTTCGACCGCGCCGCGGTGGCGCTGGCCACCAGCTTTCCCTCGCTCGCCGCAAGCCTGCTCGGCGCCGCGGCCGGCGGGCTGCTCGTCGCGCGGCAGGGGGTGGGCCGGGCGCTCATCTTCACCGGCTTCGTGCAGACCGCGTCGATGCTGCTCTATTTCTCGCTCGCGGTGTCGCATGGCGACCCGCGCATCCTGCTGGTGAAGGTGGTGGTGGAGGCGTTCGCCGAGGCGATGGCGGATGCCGCCTTCATCACCTACCTCTCCGGCCTCTGCTCGGCGGACTACACCGCCACCCAATACGCGCTGCTCTCCTCGCTGGCCGCGGTCGCGCTCCGCACCGTCGGCGGCCTCTCGGGCTTCCTCGCCGGGGCGCTCGGCTGGATCCCGTTCTACGCGCTGACGGTGTTCGCCGCCCTGCCCGCCATGGTGCTGATGCTGCACATGCTGCGGCGCGGCGGGCTGTGGGCTAGGCCGGCGTGACCTTCCGCTCGATCGCGTCCCAGATCGCGCCGGCGAGGTTGGTGCCGTCGAACCGCGCGACCTCCTGCAAGCCAGTGGGCGAGGTCACGTTGATCTCGGTCAGGTAGTCGCCGATCACGTCGATGCCGACGAAGATCAGCCCCTGGTCGCGCAGCACCGGCCCGATGCGGCGGCAGATCTCGCGCTCCCGCTCGGTGAGCCCGGCCTTTTCCGCCCGGCCGCCGACATGCATGTTCGACCGCGCCTCCCCGCTCGCCGGCACGCGGTTGATCGCACCCATCGGCTCGCCCTCGACCAGGATGATGCGCTTGTCGCCGCGCCGCACCGCCGGCTCGTAGCGCTGGATCATCAGCGGCTCGCGCGAGCGGGCGAAGTGCATCTCCAGCAGCGCGGCGAGGTTCTCGTCATCCTCGCGAATGCGGAACACGCCCGAGCCGCCATTGCCGAACAGCGGCTTGACGATGATGTCCTTGTGCTCGAGCCGGAAGCCGCGGATCGCCTCCAGATCCCAGGTCACGAGGGTGGGTGGCATCAGGTCGGGGAATTGCAGGACGAGGATCTTCTCCGGCGCGTTGCGCACCGCCGCCGGATCGTTCACCACCAGGGTCTTAGGGTGGATGTGCTCGAGCATGTGGGTGGCGGTGATGTACGCCATGTCGAAGGGCGGGTCCTGCCGCATCAGCACGACATCCATGCCCGCGAGATCGCTGCGCGCGGCCTCGCCGAATTTGCAATGGTCGTTCCGCACACGCTGCAGGCGCACCGGCCGGGTTTTCGCGGTCAGGCGCTCGGCGGCGCCATTGTCGCGCGACACGCCCTCGCGCAGCGCGAGATCCCTCACCTCGTAATGCCACAGCGCATGCCCGCGCTCCTGCGCCTCCAGCATCAGCGCGAAGGTGGAATCGCCGTCGATGTTGATGGTCTCGATCGGATCCATCTGGACCGCCACCTTGAGCGCCCTGCCTGCCATCGCCACCCCCGCGTTGCGGCGGCATTTAGCCCGAGCCGGCATGGCCGGTCGAGGCGGCCGGTTCAGCTCGGCTTGTGCGCCTCGGGGCGCATGCGCATCGGCCAGGCGCGGCCCGGGATGCCCGTCCCGTCGCCGAGCGCCTCCTCGATCACCGCATCCACCGTCGTGGTTGACGACGCGACCTCGACATCGGTGGCGGCCAGCAATTCGCCCTCCAGCGCGTCGAGCAACCGGGCGAGTTCGGCCAAAGGGTTCCACGGGCGCGTCCGCCGCGTCATGGCGCCGCCTCCACCAGGCCGGCGCGCAACAGGGCGCGGCGCATCCGCCGCCGCGTGCTGTCGTATTCGGTCTCGCTCAGCCCCGATGCGGTGCGAATCTGCGCGGCCGGCAATCCCTCGGCAAGGCCGGCCAGCACCGCGAGCGCGGGGGCATCGCCGGCGAACAGACGGTAGATCGCGCCGACCGCCTGCGCCGCGGCGACGATGCGCTCCGGCCCGGGCGCGGCATCCACCACCTCGTCCTCGAGCGCGGCGGGCAGCGCCTCCGGCGATGGGCGGCGGCGCTGCTCGGACCACACGCTCCGCATGATGCCGGCGAGAAAGGCGACGAGCGGAACGCCATGCGGCCAGCGCCGCGCGCCGTCGAGCGCCCGGCGGATCGCCTCATGCAGCAGATCGGCCCAGCCGAGCCCGCCGGGCATCGCGCGCGCCCGCAACCGGGCGATCGCCTCCAGCCGCCGGCGGTCGGCGGCCGAGAGGGCGCGGATCGCGCGGGCGATGTCCGACCGCTCGGCCGGCGCCTGCTGCGCCAGGGCCGCCCGGCGCACGGTTGACTGCTCCATCGGAAAATCATGCGCGGGAAACCGCCGCACGCGGACAGATAATTTTCGCTCGCCGCCCCCTGTTTTCGCTCACCGTGTCGCGCATCCCGCCAGCGCGCCGAGCAGCACCGGAATCGCGCACGGAGCGGTAAAGGCGCGGCGCACGTTATGGGTCACGCCAGGCAGCAGGACCACGGATTGGCGCAGCGCCGCCCCCTCTTGCGCCTGCATCGCGCGGAAGAAGGCGAGCCCGCGCGCCAGCCGGTCGGGCCCCTGCGCCTCCCCGGCGCAACTCCGGTCGAGCTCGGGATGGTTCGGATCGTCATCCGCCGCGCCGAGCAGATAGACGATGTCGCGCGCCGCATAGGCGGCCTCGGCCGCAGCGGGAGACGGCGCGCCTACATAGGAAGGCGCACCGGCCAGCGCATATTTCCAACGCGACGCGGCGGGACACGCCCCCGCAATCGGATCGAACCGCAAATAACTGCTCGGGTCGGCGACCACGAAGCGGATCGCCACGCCCGCCGCCGGATGGCCCACCGCCGCATAACGCTGCACGATCTGCGCCCCGCCCGAATGCCCCGCGAGCACGATCCGCGCCAGCGCCGGGTAGCGCGCACGGTCCGCGAAATGCGCGATCATCGCGTCGAGAACCGCGAAACTGCTCGTGGCCGCGGGGCCGGTCGCATTCTCCCGCCCTCCCAGG
The DNA here is from genome assembly GCA_965276665.1 of Acetobacteraceae bacterium. Classification (GTDB taxonomy): domain Bacteria; phylum Pseudomonadota; class Alphaproteobacteria; order Acetobacterales; family Acetobacteraceae; genus CAWGJC01. Next base: position 2,902,921 of record OZ255620.1, on the reverse strand, counting down.
CGCTGCCGTGCCAGCGCAGCACCGCAGCCGGCAGTCCGAACGCGGCGGCGTCCGCGTCATCGAGGAATTGCGGCGCCACCACCAGCGTCCCCGGCGCATCGCGCATCGCCGCCAGCCCGGCCCGGAACGTCGCGCGCGCATTCCGGTGCTCGCCATGCACCACGATCAGCACACGCGTCGCATCCGGCGCCCCCGCGCCGACCGGCCGGCTGGCGAACGCCGCAAGCAGCCCCGCACCCACCGGAAATCGCTAATCCGCCACCACCCGCACCGGCCGCGGCGCCGCGGCGCTCAACAGGATCAACGCCAGCGCGGCGATGGTGCGACGGAGACGCATGATTGTCCTTCCTCCTGTCCGCGTCATGCGAATCCGCGCGCATCCAATCCCATGAACAAACCAAGTTCCGAGAAAAGAATCGAGCGGGCCCGGCATTTCTTCGCCGAGGAATTGCGCGCCGTCGCCGGCATCGGCGACGAAGCGATCGTGCGCGCCTTTGCCACCGTGCCGCGGGAGAAATTCCTCGGCCCCGGCCCCTGGCAGGTTCCCGGAATCGGCGGCTTCGCGCAGCCCGGAACCGCCTCCTTCGCCGCCTGGCAGACGCCCGATGACGACCCGGTCCATGCCTACCACAACGTGCTGATCGCCATCGATCCGGCGCGCGGGCTCAATAACGGGCACCCCGAATTCTGGGCGACGCTGTTCGACGCCATCGCCATCCGCCCCGGAGAGACCGTGCTGCATATCGGCGCCGGCGTCGGCTACTACACCGCGATCCAGGCGGAGCTCGCCGGACCCACCGGCCACGTCACCGCGATCGAGATCGACCCCGAACTAGCCCGGCGCGCCCGCGACAACCTCGCCGACCGCCCGAACGTCACGCTGCTCACCGGCGACGGCGCCGCACTCTCCCCGGCACCGGCCCCCGGACAGGTCGATGTGATCATCGTCAACGCCGGCGTCACCCACCCGCTGCCCGCCTGGCTCGACGCCCTCCGACCGAACGGGCGCATGCTGCTGCCCCTCACCACCGACCGCGCCGACGGCATCGTGCTGCGCATCGAACGGCACGACGAAAACTTCGCCGCCCGCAGCATCTCAGGCGTACGCATCTACCCTTGCGCCGGCGCCCGCGATCCGGCAGCGGAACGCGCCCTCATCCGCGCCCTTGCCCGCGGCGGCGCACACTTCATCCGCTCCCTACGCCGCGATCCGCACGCACCCTGCGCGACTTGCTTCCTGCATGGGGAGCTGGCTTGCGTTTCGGTCGAGGCGGTGAAGGCCAGGGGCGCTGCCCCTGGACCCCGCTAAGAGCAGCCGCCCTTAGAACCCGGGTTGCGCTTCGCGCCCGGTGGGGGCCATCCCGGGACCAGAGCGATATCTGGCGCATCCCGGTCTGGTGATTGCGCTTCGCGCGAAGCGCAACAAACACCAAACCACACCCCGCCGCGGCTTCCCGCGCAAATCGCCGTACCCGGGTTCTAAGGGTGACGACCCTTAGCGGGGTCCAGGGGCAGCGCCCCTGGAACTCCCCTCAATTCAACCGCGTCCGCAACTCATCCATCGCCGCCTTCACGCGAGACGCGGCGTCCCCGGCCGGCACGAGTTCGAGCAGTTTCTCGTAGCAACGGAGGGCGGCGCCGACGCGGTCGAGCTGGCGGTTGATCAGGGCGGCGTCGCGCCATTGGGCGGCGGCGGCGGGGGCGATGCGCAGCATGGTTTCGACGCAGGCGAGGGCCGCTTCGTAATCGCCGGCCTGGAGGCGGCGGCCCTTCACGTTCTGCTGGAGGCGGAGCAGCACGTCGCGATTGGGCATGGTGCGGAGCAGCCCGGGGCGCAGCTCCGCGCTTTCGCCGCCTTGTCGTTTGAGCAGGGCGCGGAGATGGCGCGAATCGAGCGGTGTGCCGCCGTCGAACACGTCGATCACCGCCTGTCCGCCTTCGCCGGCGATCGAGATCAGGAAGTGGCCCGGGAAGTCGATGCCGTGGGCGGGCCAGCCGGCGGCCTGCGCGCAATGCAGCCAGATGATGCCGAGCGCGACCGGCATGCCGCGCCGGCGCTCGATCACGCGGATCAGATTGGCGTTGGCGAGATCGTCGTAGGTTTCGGTATCGCCGCGGTAACGGTGGCGGCCGCCGATCAGCCCGGCGAGGGCGGCGATGCGGCGGGCGAGATCGTCGCCCGCTTCCGGGCCGGCGGCCACCGCGTCCCGCGCCAGCGTGGTGAGATGCTGGCGCGCCGCGCGCCAATCGGCCTCCGGCGCGTCGACGCGGGCGAGCTGCAGGGCGGCGTCGGCGATGTCGATTTCGCCGTCCGGCAGCGCGCCGATCGCGTCGAGCGTCTTCTCAAGCTCCGTCATCGTCTCTGACGCACGCTGCCTTGTGCTTATTCCGCGTCTTCGACGCGCGCGGCCTGGTGCCTATTCCGCCGGTTCGCGGAGGTAGAGCTCGCTTCCCCGATCGCGGAACTCCTCGCTCTTCGCCTCCATGCCCGCCATCCGCTCGGCCTCGGCGCGCAGATCCTGGGTGATGCGCATCGAGCAGAATTTCGGGCCGCACATGGAGCAGAAATGCGCGACCTTGTGCGCGTCCTTGGGCAGGGTCTCGTCGTGGTAGCCGCGCGCGGTATCGGGATCGAGCGAGAGGTTGAACTGATCCTCCCAGCGGAACTCGAAGCGGGCGCGGCTGATCGCGTCGTCGCGCAGCCTGGCGCTCGGATGGCCCTTGGCGAGATCGGCGGCGTGGGCGGCGATGCGGTAGGTGATGACGCCGGTCTTGACGTCGTCGCGGTTGGGCAGGCCGAGATGCTCCTTCGGCGTCACGTAGCAGAGCATCGCGGTGCCGAACCAGCCGATCATCGCCGCGCCGATCGCCGAGGTGATGTGGTCGTAGCCGGGCGCGATGTCCGTGGTGAGCGGCCCGAGCGTGTAGAACGGCGCCTCGCCGCATTCGCGGAGCTGCTTGTCCATGTTGACCTTGATCTTGTGCATCGGCACGTGGCCGGGGCCCTCGATCATCACCTGGCAGCCTTTCTGCCAGGCGATCTTGGTGAGCTCGCCCAGCGTCTCGAGCTCGGCGAATTGCGCCGCGTCGTTGGCGTCGGCGATCGAGCCGGGGCGCAGCCCGTCGCCGAGCGAGAACGACACGTCGTAGCGGCGCATGATGTCGCAGATCTCGTCGAACCGCTCGTAGAGGAAACTCTCCCGGTGGTGCGACAGGCACCAGCGCGCCATGATCGAGCCGCCGCGCGAGACGATGCCGGTGACGCGCTTGGCCGTCAGCGGCACGTGATGCAGGCGCACGCCCGCATGGATGGTGAAGTAGTCGACGCCCTGCTCCGCCTGCTCGATCAGCGTGTCGCGGAACACCTCCCAGGTGAGGTTTTCCGGCTCGCCATCCACCTTCTCGAGCGCCTGGTAGATCGGCACCGTGCCGATCGGCACCGGCGAGTTGCGCAGGATCCAGCCGCGGATGTTGTGGATGTTGCGGCCGGTTGAGAGGTCCATCACCGTGTCGCCGCCCCAGCGGATCGCCCAGACGAGCTTCTCGACCTCTTCCGCGGCCGATGAGGTGACGGCGGAATTGCCGATATTGGCGTTGATCTTCACCAGGAAGTTGCGGCCGATCACCACCGGCTCGAGCTCGGGGTGGTTGATGTTCGCGGGAATGATCGCGCGGCCGCGGGCGATCTCGTCGCGCACGAATTCCGGTGTGATGAAGGCGGGGATGTCGGCGCCGAAATCCTCGCCATCGGCGCGGCGTTCCGCATCGCCGTCGCGCAACCGGGCGCGGCCGAGATTCTCGCGATGCGCGACGTAGACCATTTCCTCGGTGACGATGCCGGCGCGGGCGTACTCGTATTGCGTCACCGGCGCGCCGTCGCGGCCGGCAAGCACCGGGATGGCCGCCGGGCAGGGCGGCACCAGCCGCTCGCCGCTCGCGCCGCCATTATCCTCGGGGCGCACCGCGCGGGAGGCGGCGCGGTCGAAGCCGCGCCGCGCGAGCCACTCCGCACGCACCGGCGGCAGGCCGGCGGCGAGATCGATGGCCGCCGTGGGATCGGTATAGGGGCCCGAGGTGTCGTAGGCGCGGACCGGCTCCTCGCGGGCGGAGGGGTCGAGCGCGATCTCGCGGAACGGCACGCGAATCGCCGGGTGGCTCTCCGGGCTGGAATAGATTTTCCGCGAGCCGGTGATCGGGCCGGTGGTCACCGCGGTCGGCTTCTGCTGGTGTGTCATGCGCTCGGGTTCCTCGCCGCCGGCACGGGGGATCAGGGGCGTCGCGAGCCTCCGTTCCCTCCGCCGGCATGATCCGGTTCAGGTTCAACGGGTTTCCGGACCGCGCCGTTGCCCTCGCGCCACCGGTATCTCAGCCCCTTGCCGGGGCACCCCTCGGAACATTCAAGTTCCGCCCGGGCGCGGACGGAGTCAAGAAAAGCGGATCATTCGATGACCAGAAGCTCGGTGAGCCCGGCGGCGAGGATCTCGAGCAGGTCGGGCAGCGCGAGCGCGACGCAGCCGGCGGTCGGCGCGTAATCGGGCCGGGCGAGATGCAGGAAGATCGCCGAGCCTTCCCCGCGCGCCACCGGCGCGTCGTTCCAGCCGAGCACGCCGACCACGTCGTAGAGCGCATCGCTGCGCCACAGCGCCTCGTGCCGCGCCTCGAAGGGCAGGCGGATCTTGCGGTTGTACGCGGGGTGATCCGGCGCGTCGCACCAGCCGTCATCCGGCGCGATCGGCTCGCGCGGCGCCGCGCAGCGCGGCGACGCCACCCGGTCGGCGCGGTAGAGCACGCGGCGGAGCGGCAGCGTCCCGGCGGGGGTCGCGCCGTCGCCTTCCTGCTTGCGCGCGCGCACGCCGCCGGCGCCCACGGCGGCGCGCCGTGCGACGCCCGCCATGACGAGCCGCCCATCCGGATAGACGATGGCCTGCATCAGCCGAGCAGATGACCGAAGCGGCGCGCCTTGGTGTCGAGATAGCCGTCATTCACCCCGTTCGGCGCGATGACATGACCGATGCGGGCCGCCACATCCACGCCGCAGGCGGCGAGCGCCTTGACCTTGTCCGGATTGTTGGTGAGCAGCCGCACGCGGCCGATGCCGAGCGAGGCGAGCATCATCGCGGCGACCATGAAGTCGCGCTCATCCGCTCCCCAGCCGAGCGCGCGGTTGGCGTCGAGCGTATCGAGGCCGCGATCCTGCAGCGCATAGGCGCGGAGCTTGTTGACGAGGCCGATCCCGCGTCCCTCCTGCGCCAGATAGAGCAGCACGCCGGCGCCATCCTGCGCCATGCGGCGGATCGCGCCGCGCAGCTGCGGGCCGCAATCGCAGCGCAGGCTGCCGAGCAGGTCGCCGGTGAAGCACTCGGAATGCACCCGCACCAGCGGCGCGTCCCGGGTCTCCGGCGCGCCGATCACGATCGCCAGATGTTCGGAGGCATCCTCGGGCGAGCGGAAGGCGACGATCCGCGCCTCCGCGACGTCTTCCAGCGGCACCACCACCTCGGCGACCCGGCGGAGCGCCCCTGCATTGGCCGCCGGATGGGCAAGCACGTCGGTGACGGAGGCGGTCATGAATCGCCCCGGCGCGAGCGCAGCCTCCGTCTCGGGCGTCACCTCCGCCGCGAGGATGGCCGGGAGCAGCCGGCCGATCTTCGCCAGGGCGAGTGCCGCGCCGGCGCCGTGCGGCGCCGGCATCTGCTCGGGCGGCTCCTTAAGCAGCTGCTCCTCGGTCGGGTCGGCGATGCCGTGCAGCACGGCAGGCGAGAACAAGGCCTTCGGCACCGCGAGGCCGACGGCGGGCAGGTCGGGCTTGACCGGGCGGCGCAGGATCGCGGCGGCGCGCACCGGCGCGAGCAGCAGGATCGGCGGCCCGGCGGCAAGCTCGGCGAGCTCGGCGATGCCTCGTGCGCCCGCCGTCTCGGCGGAAACCACCGCGAGCGTGACGCCGGAGCCACGCAGCAGAACGGGCGTGCCGCGCCGCAGTTCGGCGACGGCGCGCTGCACGGCGCGGGCCGGGGCGGACGGGGCGGACGGGGCGTTGCCGCCCGTCCCGGCGCGTGGCGTCGGCCCGGGTGGCGGTCGGGACTGCGACATGAGGTTCGGGCTTCTCCGGAGAATGGTAAACTTCGTAAGTAGGGGGCGATCCAAAACGCCGCCACCCCCGTAATATAATGGGCCGCCCCGTTCCGCGCGCGGGCAAACCCAAACGTGCCTTCTTCGCGTTACGCACTAAAATCACAGGCCAACTAAAATCACAGGCCAATCGAAATTCCCAGGGTGGGAAGGGCGCTGCCCTACCGCCCGGAGCACTCGGAACGAAGGTGGTGCCATGCCCGGCGAGCGACCTATCCTGATCGTGGACGATGACAGCGCCCTCCGCGCGACCTTGGCGGAACAGCTCGAGGTGGACGGCGAATTCAATGCGGTGGAGGCCTCGACGATCGCCGAGGCCGAGGCGAAGGTCACGGGTCCGGATGCGCGGTTCGACGCGCTGATCCTCGACGTGACGCTGCCCGACGGCGACGGGCGGGATCTCTGCCAGAAGCTCCGGCGTGGCGGCATGAAGATGCCGATCATCATGCTGACCGGGTCGGACGACGAATCGGATGTCGTCCGCGGCCTCGATTCAGGGGCGAATGACTACATCCCGAAACCGTTCCGCCTCGCCGAGCTGCTGGCCCGGCTGCGCGCCCAGCTCCGCACCTTCGAGAACAGCGAGGACGCGGTCTTCACCATCGGGCCCTATGTCTTCCGCCCCTCCGCCAAGCTGCTGCAGGAGCCGGCCCGCAACCGGCGCATCCGGCTGACGGAAAAAGAGGCGGCGATCCTGAAATTCCTCTATCGCTCCGGCACCCGCCCGGTCCCCCGCCAGATCCTGTTGAACGAGGTCTGGGGCTACAATGCCGCCGTGACCACCCACACGCTCGAGACGCATATCTATCGCCTGCGTCAGAAGATCGAGCCTGATCCCGCGAATGCGCGGCTGCTGGTGACGGAAGCCGGCGGCTATCGCCTCGACCCGCAAGGGATCGCGATCTAGCGCGTTTCCGCTCGAACGGAAAACGCTCTAGCGTCGCGATTCCGAAAGTTCGTCGCATTGAGACGCGGTCGGAATCGGGACGCTAGACATTTGTTTTCAGTGACCTGCCATCCCCTACGTTCGCCGCGAAGAGCGACGAACTTCGGGGGCAGGACACTAGTCGAACATCGCCGACCAAATCGCCCGTCCCGCGAAGAAGATCGCGGCCCAGAGCGGAATTGCCAGCAGCAGCGCGACTCCGATCCCGCGGATCGCATTCCCTTCCTCCTCCTCCGGCGGCGGGGCCGGTTCGGCCTTCCCCCGCAGGAGAGGAACGAGCGCTGGGTTGGCCTCGGCGCGACCCGGACGGCGGCGGTCGGTCGTCGATGCGACGGGCTTGGCGATGTCCTGGACGTTCACTTCATCTGTCCCCCTGCGGACATCTTGCAGCCGAAATGGTTAAGAGAGCGATAACGACTGCCGGAGCGGCCTCTCGACAAGGCTTTAGAGTGCCTTTCAAAACCCGCTAGGCTGCGTCGGCTGGCGTCGGTTTTCGAGCCTCGGCGCGGAGCGGCCTTGCTGGCCGTGAGCCTCGGCGCACAGGAAAAGCGCGTCAGACGGCCGCCAGAGCGCGTTTCCAAACAGGCTCTAAGCGATCGGGCCCCGCGGCCGGTCGGATGGTGCGGGATCGAGCGGCAAGGCCACCGGCTTTGCCGGAGCCGAGGCCCATTGGACCGTCCCCGCGCGATGGCAGGCAGGGCAAGCCGGACGCCATGCGGGCGCCGGCGTGAAGCAGGAGGCGCACCGCCATTCAGGATCCGGTCCCGCCTCGGCGGCCCGGGCGAGCGCTTCGGACCGGAACGCGGCATCGCCTTCACCGACGGCGATGCGGGCGGCCAGCGTCCAGAGCCGCCGCTGATCGAGCCCGGTCGCGCGGGCCGCCTCGATATGGCGCCGCGCCTCCCCGGTGAGGTCGCCGTCGAGGGCGATTTCGGCGAGCATCAGATGCGTCTCCGCACTCCGCGGATTTTCCTGCGCGAGGCGCTGCGCGGCCTGCATGCGGGCGAGCTCGCCGGTGACGGGCGCGAGGGCGAAACGCCAGAGATCGGGGTGCGGATTGGCGGCCCAGGCGCGCCGGATCACATCCTGCGCGCGTGACTCCCGCCCCTGCTCGCGCAGCCGGCGGGCATAGGCGAGGGCGGCCGGGGCGAGGCCCGGTTCGGCCTCGAAGGCCTGGCGGGCGAAGCGGCGGGCGGTGTCGGCATCCGGCTCCGCATCGGCGGCGGCGGCGGCGACCGCGGCTTTCGGCATGCCGGGGGGCGCCAAAGCCAGCGCATCGCGCCAGCGCCCGGCGCGCAAGGCGAGCTGCGCGCGCTCCGTGCGGAGCCAATCCGAGCCCGGATGCGCCTCTTCCGCCTGCTGCGCGAGGCGGGCGGCGCTGTCCCAGTCGCCGGCGGCCTCCGCCTGCCGGATCAGCCCGCGCAGGCCGAGAAACCGCGCATCCCGCCGGTCGGCGAGACGCTGGAACGCCTCTCCGGCTTCTTCGGTGCGGCCGAGGCGGCGCGCCGATTCGGCGGCGAGCAGCAGGGTTTGCGGCGTGTCGCCGAGCAGGCGGCGGGCGCGGCCGGCCTCGCGCCGCGCATCCGTCGCCTCCCCGGCGGCCAGCGCGATCAGGGTGCGGGTGACCGCCTCGTCGCCCTGCCGGCGACGCCGCGCCGCATCCCACCGCCGGAGCCGGGCCGGCAGGCGGATGATCGTCACCAGCAGCCGGACGACCGCGTAGAGCACCAGGAAAAGCAGGCCGAGCAGCAGGATGCCGACCGGCAGGCTGGTCTCGATGCTGACCCCGGCGATGCCGGCCGCCACCTGGCCGGGCAGCCCGGCCACCCACCAGGCGATCGCCACCGCGATCGCCGCGAGCACGACACCGAAAATGGCCCGGCGCATCAGCGGGACGCGGCCTGGCTGGCGGCGATCTCGGAGAGCAGGGCGGCGCGGGCGGCGAGCAGCGACTGCGCCTGCGATCGCCAGTTCCGCATCGCATCGGCCGCCGGGCCTTGCAGCGAACCGAGCGCCGCGACCGCGCCGTCGAGATCGCCGGCATCGAGCATCTGCCGGGCGCGCGCCAGGATGCCGGCGGCCGGGTCGCCGACGATCACGTCGTCCCCCTCGCGCACCGTCACCGCCTGCTGCACCCGCGCCCATAGGCGGTTCAGGAACGGCCGGCCGCGGAGATCCGGTCGGCTCGCATTCTGCGCCGCCGCGGCGGCGGCCGGATAACTCAGGCGAAGTCCGGCCTCGGTGGGCGGCGGGGCGTCGGCGAAGCGGGCCAGGGCGGCCGGCGCGTCGGGGATGGACCCGAGCGCCTGCCCGGCGGCGAGCGAAGCGGCCGCGGCCTGCAGCCTTGCGGTGCGTTGCGCGCGGTCGGCAAGCCCGGAGAGCGCGCCCGCCGCGCTGCGCGCAGCGTCGGCCTGCTGGGCGAGCGCATCGAGCCGGCCGGTCACCGCGGCGTCGGCGGCGCGCCCGTTCTGCGCCAGCGTGTCGAGCCGGGCGGAGAGCGTGGAATCGGTCGATTGCTGATCGTGGGACAGGGCGTCGATACGGTTCGAGAGCGCGGCCGTGTCCGATCCGCTGCGGGCGAGCTGATCGACCCGCGCCGAGAGGGCGTCGAGCGCGGCGCGGGAGGCCATGTCTGGCATCAACGGCGGCACCGGCGGGGATTGTGGCGGCGGCCGCGTCTCCAGCACGCCGACGCGACCCTCCAGGACACGCAACTCGGTGGAGGGCACGGTTTCCGGCGGCCCGCGATGCTCGAGCGCCGTCACCCGGCCGGTGAGCGCGTCGAGCTTCTGCTCGATGGCGTCGTCGCGGGCGCGGAGCGCGTTGAGGTCGGCAATGGTGGCGGCGGGCTGGACCGGCGCCCCCCGCGGCTCGCGATGCGTGGCGATCCACGCCACCGCCAGGATCAGCACCAGGGCGCCGACCCCATAGATGACGGGCGCGACGAGGGAGCGGCGCGTCCCGGGCGGCGTCGGCGGCACGACATCCGCATCGGCGGCCGGCTCGGCCTGCGCGTCGATGGTCGGCGGCTCGTCCTTCGTCCGATCGTCTCTCATCCGGCGATCGTCTCTCATCCGGCCGCTTTCCGTCCGGTCGTTCGGTTCATGGGGCGGCTCGCGGGGTGGCGGGGTCGCATCGCTCATAGCAGGGCCAGAAGCTCGTCCTGTGTCGGGTGCAGTGCGGCACGGACCGCGCGCCAGGGCAAGGGCGCGATCGGCCTTGCGGCGGCGTCCGCGATGGCGAGCGCGTCCACCGCGGCCAGAGCCGGGCGGATCGCGCGCGGCAGCGTCGCGGCGAAGGCGCGCGCGGCGGCGGCGGAGAAGAACAGGGCGGCGCGCAGCCGGCCTTCGGCGAGCGTCGCGGCGGCGAGGTCGGGGAAATGGCGCACGGGATCGGAGGCATAGACCGTGCGGACCGCAACGGTGAAGCCCCGCGCGCGCAGATCGGCCGCGAGCGCCGCGCCATGGCCGCGCCCGGTGGCGAGAAGCAGCGGGCCGGCCGCCGGATCGCAGCGCGCGGCGGTCAGCGCGGCGAGCGCCGCCGCATCGCCATCCGCGCTGGCGAAGGATGCGAATCCGGCATCCCGCGCGCATGCGGCCGTGGCGTCGCCCACCGCGAGCAGCGGGACGTGAAACAGCCTGGATGGCAGCGCCGGGATCGCGTTGGCGGAGGTGACGAGAATCGCCTGAACATCGCCCGCACCCGGGTCGTTGGGCGACGCGGCGAGCGGCGTGATCACGAGGAACGGCGCGATCACGCCGCGCAATCCGCGCGCGGCGAGCATGGCCTCCGTCCGCTCGGCCCCCGGTGGCGGCCGCGTGATCAGGACGCGGTCACGCACCATGAAGCGACGGTCAGGTATTCATCGCGTCGAAGAAATCCTGGTTGGTCTTGCTGTATTTCAGCTTGTCGAGCAGGAAGTCCATCGCATCCATCGTGCCCATCGGGTTCAGGATGCGGCGCAGGACCCACATCTTCGAGAGCGTGCCCTTCTCGACGAGCAGCTCCTCCTTGCGGGTCCCCGACTTGGTGATGTCGATCGCCGGGAAGGTGCGCTTGTCGGAGAGCTTGCGGTCGAGGATGATCTCGGAATTGCCGGTGCCCTTGAACTCCTCGAAGATCACTTCGTCCATCCGGCTGCCGGTGTCGACGAGCGCGGTGGCGATGATGGTGAGCGAGCCGCCTTCCTCGATGTTGCGCGCCGCGCCGAAGAAGCGCTTCGGCCGCTGCAGCGCGTTGGCGTCGACGCCGCCGGTCAGCACCTTGCCCGAGGAGGGGACGACGGTGTTGTAGGCGCGCGCGAGGCGGGTGATGCTGTCGAGCAGGATCACCACGTCGCGCTTGTGCTCGACCAGGCGCTTCGCCTTCTCGAGCACCATCTCCGTCACCTGCACATGGCGCGTCGCCGGCTCGTCGAAGGTGGAGCTCACCACCTCGCCCTTCACGCTGCGCGCCATGTCGGTGACTTCCTCGGGCCGCTCGTCGATGAGCAGGACGATGAGAAACACGTCGGGATGGTTCAGCGAGATGGCGGTGGCGATGTTCTGCAGCATCACCGTCTTGCCGGTGCGCGGCGGCGCCACGATCAGCGCGCGCTGGCCCTTGCCGATCGGCGCGATCAGGTCGATCACCCGCGGCGTGTTGTCCTTCTGCGGGCCCTTGGCGACCGACTGGAAGTTCTCCACCTCCATGCGCAGCCGCTCGTCCGGGTAGAGCGGGGTCAGGTTGTCGAAATTGATCCGGTGGCGGACCGCCTCCGGATCCTCGAAATTCACCGTGTCGAGCTTGAGCAGCGCGAAATAGCGCTCGCCGTCCTTGGGCGCGCGGATCTGGCCGCCGACCGAATCGCCGGTGCGCAGGCCGAAGCGGCGCACCTGGCTCGGGCTGACATAGATGTCGTCGGGACCCGGCAGGTAGTTCGATTCCGGACTGCGCAGGAAGCCGAACCCGTCCGAGAGGATTTCGAGCGTCCCCTCGCCGTGGATCGCCTGGTCGTTCTCGGCGAGGTTCTTGAGGATCGCGAACATCATGTCCTGCTTGCGCAGCGAGGACGCGTTCTCGATTTGCAGGGATTCGGCGAAGCTCAACAGATCCGCCGGGGTTTTTGCCTTGAGTTCGGCGAGGTGCATGGACGCCTCGAATTGGGAAACATACAGGGGAGGGGTTGGACGGCCGGTCAGCGGGGACGCGGCACTGTCCTGGTCGGAAGGAATTTTGCCGATGGGACGAGGCGATGCCGAATGGCGCTGCCCGGATACGACGGCGTCACGGTAGGGAGGGGCGTGCGCCGCGTCAATCGCTGATTTGGGCGTGAGACACGGTTCTTCAAGGCCTTCGCGCGGGATCTTACGTCGGGATTGCGGAACCCCCGCCGGACGCCGGTCAGTTCCCGCTCGGCGTCAGGTCGAGCTTGGTCCATTTCTCCGAGATGGTGCGGATCGTGCCGTCGGCGGCGGCGGCGCGGATGGCGTCGTCGAATTTCGCCTTGAGATCGGTCTCGCCATGCCGCATCGCGATCGCGACCTCGGTGGCGAGCATCGCGCCCTTCAGCAAGGGGCCGGTGGCGCGCAGCCCGTCACTGCCCGGCTTGCCGAGCATCGTCATCGTGTAGACGCCGCTGTCGAACCCGGCATCGATTCGCCCGGCGGTGATGTCGAGGTCGCGGTCCGGCGAGCTTTTATAGGTGCGGAGCGTGATGCTGTCGCCGAAATAGGCGTGCATCAGCGCCTCCTGGCTCGAGGATTGCACCACGCCGATGGTCTTGCCCTTCACCAGCGCGGCGATCTGCGTCATCACCGGATCGGCCGCCGCGTGGTCGTTGAGGTTGAGCCGGGCGCCGGTGTCGGGCAGCGTCATCCCGTCCTTCGGCACCAGGAAGGTCGACGCGCTGCTCGCATAGGGGATGGTGAAATCCACCACCTTGCGCCGCGCCTCGTTGATGCCGACGCTCAGCACGAGATCGTATTTCCCGGCATTCAGGCTCGGGATCAGGCTGGTCCACTCGCCGGAGATCAGCGTGCAGCTCACCTTGGCGCGGCGGCAGAGATCGTTCGCGAGGTCGATGTCGAGCCCGGCGAGCTTGCCGTCCGGCAAGGTCATGTTCCAGGGCGGGAACGCGCCCTCGACGCCGATGCGGACATGCGTCCAATCCGTCGCCCGGGCGAGGCGGGCATGGCCGATGGCGAGCAGCGGCGCGATCAGCAGCAGGGCGCCGAGCCGGCGGCGGGTTGGGGTCATCTCGTCCTCGAGGATGGGTCGCAAGCCTGGGATGGCTCGCAAGCCGGGGATTGGGTCACGCCACCGCTGTCGTGGGGTCGAGCCCGCGGGCGGCGAGCAGGGCGCGGAGGCTGCGGATCACCGGGAACACTTCCTGGTTCCAGTCGGCCCCCTGCGCGTCATGCGCCGCCTGCTCCATCTCCACGATCTCGCGGTCTTCCTTGAAGATACGCTCGGTGAACATCACCAGCAGCGGCCAGGCGGCGTCGAGCAGGGCGCCGAATTTCGGCCGCTTGACCGAGAGCAGGCCGAAGGTGCGGTTGGAGCGCTGCTCGCGGTCGAGCGGGACATAGGCGATCCAGAGATCCATCACCGGCTCGTCCCCCGAGGTGCGGATGCGCAGCGTCTGGTAGGGGTATTCGGTGCGGATGGTCATCACGTCGCGATCGGCGTCCTTCGGGCTGGTGCCGCGGCGCTGCCCGAAGATCGCCGCCTCGCCGAGCGGCTGCTTGCCGTCGGTGCGGGCGAAGCTGTAGCGCGCCTCCACCCAATCCTCGCCCAAGGCCTGGCCGAGGAAGCGCGGCCGCATCTTGCCCATCTGGCGGCGGTGCAGGAACTGATGGTTCATGTCCATCAGGTTCTCGTGCATGAAACTGTAATGACAGTCGACCGGGCGGCCGAAGCGCCTCGTCTTGTAGCGCCGGTTCGCCACCGAGCCGAGGGCGGGGAGCGGCACGGCCTCGGCGCGGGCCGGATCGCCGGGGAAGACGAGGATCAGCCCCTCGACCTCCCGGCACGGATAGGCGCGCACGCCGTTCGGCAGCTTGCCCTTGCCGAGATAGGGCACGTCGACGCAGCGCCCCGAGCCGTCATAGCTCCAGCCATGGTAGCAGCAGCGGACGGCGCAGCCCTCGACCACGCCCTTGCTGAGCGGCACCTGGCGATGCGCGCAGCGATCCTCGAGCGCGAAGACCGGCCCGCTCTCCGGCCGCACCAGCACGATCGGCTCGCCGGCGAAGCTCGTCGGCAGGGTCTTGCCGCGCTTGAGCTCGCGCGACCAGGCCAGCGGATACCAGTGGTCGGGGTTGATCGGCACCCGGCGCAGATCCGGCGCCAGGCCGCAGGCCCCCCGCGGAACGGGAGCCAACGGGGCGTCTGCCTCGGCGATCGGTGCCAAATCCATGCGTGCCTCGCTGCGCCGGCTGCGCCAGCGTCGTGTGGGTGCGGAATCGATGGAGAAGCTACAGGTCCCGCCGCTTCGCTGCCACCCGCTGTTTCCCGGCCCCGCCGTTTCGCCGCAACATGCCGGGAGGATGCCGCGGCGCGGCAGAACGCTGCAACCCGGGCGCCGCAACCCGGGCGCTGCAACCCTGGCGCTTCAACCCTGGGCCGCCATGCTCTAGGGTCCGCGCCCGCATGACGGACCCCGACCCGCTCGCCGCCATCGTCCTGCCGCCGAAGGAGGGGTTCTCCCCCGAGGCCATCGGCGGCGTCGGGCTAGCCGTGCGACGCCTCGCGCTGACCGCGGGCCACAGCGTGATCATCGGCGCGATCCCCGCCCGGCCGGCTTTCACCGACCTGCCCTTCCATCCCGTCCCGCGCGGGATCGCCCTGCCGATCGGCCGCAACCGGCTCTACGCCGCCGGGGCCGCCCGGGTGATCCGCCCGATCGGGCCGGATCTCATCGAGGTGCATAACCGGCCGGAAATCGCCCTCGTCATCGCCCGGCTCTGCGCCGACATCCCGGTCCTGCTGTTCCTCCACAACGACCCGCAAGGCATGCGCGGCGCCGCCACCCGGCGCGACCGCCGCATGCTGCTGGCCCGGCTCGCCGGCGTCGCCACCGTCTCGGAATTCATTCGCGCCCGGCTGCTCGACGGCGTCGGCGCCCCTTCCCGCATGCCGGTCGTGCTGCCCAACGCGCTCGACCTCGCGGAGCTGCCACGCGGGGGCACGCGGGAGAAGCTGATCCTGTTCGCCGGCCGCATCGTCGCCGACAAGGGCGCGGACAGCTTCGTCGCCGCCTGCGCCCGCGCCCTGCCGACGCTGCCCGGCTGGCGGGCGGAGATGATCGGCGCCGACCGCTTCGCCGCGGACAGCCCGGAGACGAGGTTCCTCACGGCCCTGCGGCCCGCCGCCGCCGCCGCCGGCATCCTGATGCCCGGCTACCGGCCGCACGAGGAGGTGCTGGACGCGATGGCGCGTGCCGCCATAGTCGTCGTGCCGAGCCGCTGGCCGGAACCGTTCGGCCTGACCGCGCTCGAGGCGATGGCCTCCGGCGCCACGCTGGTCTGCTCGGCGCGCGGCGCGCTGCCCGAGGTCGCCGGGGAGGCGGCGCTCTACGCCGATCCCGACAGCCCGGACGCGCTGGCCGAGGCGATCACCATCCTCGCCCGCGACGAGGCGCGCCGCGCGGCCCTCGGTGCGCTGGGGCGGGAGCGCGCCGGGCGGTTCGATATCGGGGCGGCGGTGGCGACGCTCCGCGCGCTGCGCCGCTCGGCGGTTTAGAGGGATGCGGCGCCCCCGCCCGGTGTCGTGATGCGCCTGCTGGACCGGGCGGGTCTGGCGGCGACGCTGCTCTGCCCGCTCTTCCTGCTGCATGGGCGCGGCTTCGCGGACGCGATGATCGGCGCCACCGCTTCGCTGTTCCTGCTCCGCTCCGCCCTCGCCCGGGACTGGGCCTGGCTGCGGACTGGATGGGTGCGGATCGCCCTGCTCTGGTGGGTCTGGATGGTGATCTGCTCGCTGCCGGGCGTGGGCGCGCCGGTCGGCGCCGGCGGCCGCCGCGCCATCGTGCAGGCGATCGTGGTGGTGCGGTTTCCGCTATTCGCCGCCGCGCTCGAGCACTGGGTATTGCTGCCGGCTTCGGCGCGGCGCTGGCTGCTCCGGCTGATCCAGGCCGCCGCCCTCTATATCGCGCTGCAATCGGCCGTGCAGTTCGCCACCGGGCGCAACCTGTTCGGCGACCCGCGCGGGTCGGATGGCGAGCTCACCGGGCCGTTCGATAAGGCGCGCGCCGCGCCGATGTTCTCCCGCATGCTGTTCCCGGCCGCGCTCCCGGCGGCGGCGCGCTTGTTCGCCCGCAAGGGGTTTGGGCCGAAGCTCGGCGGCCTGGTCCTGCTGCTCGGCGGCGCCGGGCTGCTCGTGCTGATGGGCCAGCGCATGCCGGTGCTGCTGACCGGCCTCGGCCTTGTGGTCTCGGGCCTGCTGCTGCCGCGCCTCCGCCTGCCGGTCGCCGCCGCCTGCGTGGCCATCCTCGCGCTGATCGCCGCCTCGCCGGTGGTCTCGCCGCAGGCCTATCACCGGCTGGTGCAGAAATTCTCCGCCCAGATGGAGCATTTTCCGGAAAGCGATTACGGCCGCATCGCCATGCGGGCGGCGGTGATCGCCTGGGACAACCCGCTCACCGGGCGGGGTTTCGACGGGTTCCGCACCGGCTGCGCCGAGCCGCGGTATTTCCAAGGCTGGCATGGTGGCGATGGCGGCGGGGCGGCGATCTGCGTGCAGCACCCGCACAATCATTATCTGCAGGCGGCGACCGATAGCGGCTTCCCGGGCCTCGCTTTGTTCTCGGCGCTGGTGCTGGCCTGGCTGCTCGCCGTCGGGCGCAGGCTCTGGACGCGGCCCGATCCGCTCCGCGTCGGCCTGTTCGTCGCGGTGCTGGTGCAGGAATGGCCGGTCGCCTCGACCAGCGACTTCGTGAACATGCCGCTCGGCGGCTGGTTCTTCCTGCTGCTCGGGTTCGGACTGGCCGAGGCGCGCGCGGTGGCGGCGGCGGCGCCCCCGCCCTATATCACGGCGCGCATGATCGACAGCAGGGAGTGACGGCGATGGCGGAAACGGCGGACCTGGTTCCCGTGACGGTTCTGACCGGCTATCTCGGCGCCGGCAAGACGACCCTCCTCAACCGCATCCTCACCGAGAATCACGGCCGCAAATACGCGGTGGTGATCAACGAGTTCGGCGAGCTCGGCGTGGATAACGACCTCGTGGTGGACACCGACGAGGAGGTGTTCGAGATGAACAATGGCTGCATCTGCTGCACCGTGCGCGGCGACCTGATCCGCATCGTCGGCGGCCTGATGAAGCGGCGCGGCAAGTTCGACGGCATCATCATCGAGACCACCGGGCTGGCCAACCCCGCCCCGGTGGCGCAGACCTTCTTCGTCGACGAGACGGTGCGCGAAAAGGCGCGGCTCGACGCGATCGTCACCGTGGTGGACGCCAAATACCTGCTCGCCCGCCTCTCCGACAGCGCCGAGGCGGAATCGCAGATCGCCTTCGCCGACGTGATCGTGCTGAACAAGACCGACCTGGTCACCGCGGAGGAGCTCGCGCAGGTCGAGGGCCGGATCCGCTCGATCAACCGCACCGCCCGCCTCCATCGCGCCGAACGCGGCAACGTGCCGATCGCCGAGCTGCTCGACCGCGGCGCCTTCGACCTCTCCCGCGCGGTCCAGCTCGACCCCGATTTCCTCTCGGGCGAAGACGAGCACGAGCACAATGAGGATGTCGGCTCGATGAGCTTCGAGGCGGCGCGGCCGATCGACCCGGAAAAATTCAACGCCTGGATGGGCGTGCTGCTCGCCGAGAAGGGGCAGGATCTGCTGCGCACCAAGGGCATTCTCGCCTACAAGGGCGAGGATCGGCGCTTCGCCTTCCAGGCCGTGCACATGATCGCGGATGGCGATTTCATCGGGCCGTGGAAGGCCGGGGAGGACAAGGTGAGCCGCATCGTGTTCATCGGCCGCAACCTCAACCGCCCGCAGCTCCGCCGCGGGTTCGAGGCCTGCCAGGCCGATTGACGCCAGGCCGATCATGAGCGCCACCGCCTCCCCGGATTTCCTGCTCGAGACGCGCGGCGCCTCCCGCACGCTCGACGCCTTCGTGGTCGCCGCCGCCTGGGAGCGCGCGGGTACCGCCTGCGCCTTCGCGCTCGGCGACGGCACGCTGCTGCTTGCCCGCGCCACGGAGGCCAGCGGGGCCTGGCGCAGCGTCGCCGCCCATGACGGCGCGGTGCTCGCCCTGGCCGCCGATGCGCGCCCCGGCGGGTTCTTGAGCGGCGGCGATGACGGCGGGTTCCGCCGCACCCCGCTCGATGGCGAGCCGAGCGATGTCGCCGCGCTCGGCGGCCGCTGGATCGAGCAGGTGGAGAGTTTTGCGGACGGCAAAACCGGCCTGCTCGCCTGCGCCGCCGGCAAGCTCGTCCATGTGTTCGACGGCGATGGCCGCAAGCTGAAATCGCTCGAGCACCCGTCCACCGTTACCGGCCTCGCCTTCGACGCGAAAGGCAAGCGCGTCGCCGCCTCGCATTACAACGGCGCCTCGCTCTGGTTCATCGCCGCCAAGACCGACAATCCGCGCCGGCTGGAATGGAAGGGTAGCCATATCGGCCTCGCCCTCTCGCCCGCCGGCGATGTCGCGGTGACCGCGATGCAGGAAACCGCGCTGCATGGCTGGCGGCTCTCCGACGGCCAGCACATGCGGATGAGCGGTTATCCGGCGAAAACCCATTCCATGAGTTTCAGCCGCAACGGCAAGTGGCTGGCCACCTCGGGCGCGGAATCGGTGGTGTGCTGGCCGTTCTTCGGCGGCGGCCCGATGGGCAAGCCGCCGGTCGAGCTCGCCGCCGGGGATGGCGTGCTCTGCACCGCCGTCGCCTGCCATCCGCAGCACGACGCGGTGGCCGCGGGCTACGATGACGGGCTGGTGGTGCTCGCCGATATCGACGCCGAGCGCATCTTGCCGGTCGCGGCGCCGGGCCGCGGCAAGGTCTCTGCATTGGCCTGGAGCGCCGACGGGGGCCGCCTTGCGCTCGGCACGGAATCCGGCTTCGTCGCGATCGTCGATTTCTCCAAACGGTAAGGATGCACGACATGGAGCTGATCACCGCGCAGGGGATGCGCATGCCGAAGCTCGGCCTCGGCACCTGGCCGATGAAGGGCGAGGATTGCACGAGCGGCGTGCAATCCGCCCTCGAGCTCGGCTACCGCCACATCGACACCGCGGCGATGTACGGCAACGAGGAAGCGGTGGGCGCGGCGCTGGCCAAGACCACCGTTCCGCGCGCCGAAATCCACGTCACCACCAAGGTCTGGCACGATCAGCTCGCGCCCGAGGCGATGCGCCGCTCGCTGGAAGACAGCCTCCGCAAGCTCCAGCTCGATTACGTGGACCTGTTCCTCATCCATTGGCCGTCGCCCGACATGGACCTGCCGCGCGCGATCGAAGGCCTCGTCGCGCTCCGCGACGCCGGCAAGGCCCGCGCGATCGGCGTCTCCAACTTCCCCGTCGCCCTGATGGAGCAGGCGCTGCAGACCGGTGCGCCGCTCGCCTGCAACCAGGTCGAATACCACCCGATGCTCGACCAGAGCGCGGTGATCGACTTCACCCGCGCGCACGACATGGGCGTCACCGCCTACGCGCCGATCGCGCGCAACAAGGTGAGCGAGATCCCCGAGCTCAAGCGCGTCGCGGAAAAGCACAACGCGACGCCGGTACAGATCACGCTGAAGTGGCTGATCGACCAGCCCAACGTCTCCGCCGTGCCGAAAGCCGCCGGGGCGGAGCGCCAAAAAGCCAATCTGGACTGCCTGGCGATCAAGCTCGACGACGAGGACCGCGCCTTGATCGCGAAAATCCCGAAGGACGGGCGGACGATCTCGCCGGCCTGGGCGCCAACCTGGGATGCGGTGAAGCAGTAGAAGCAAAGCAGGTCAGGGGCTCTGCCCCATGCATCACGTGGGACTCCGCTAAGGGCAGTCGCCCGTAGAACCGATTACGATTCATCTGGGCTTCACTTTCCGGGATCACTGTCATTTGGCAGGTGAACTCGGAAAAGGTGCGGCGTGGACTCTTATGTCTGGTCGGCGGTCCACCCGGCGGAAGTGCCGTCGGACGGCCTGAGCCCACCGCTCCGCTTCGCGCTCGACTGCGCCCGCCGCGCGAACTGGATGGGCGCGCACGACATCCTGCAGCAGGCGCTGCAAAACCCCGCGGATGCGCGGGCCGCCCATTATCTGCTCTGGGAAGTGTGCCAGGTCCTCGGCCATCCCGAGATCGGCATCGCCAATCTGCACGCGGCGCTCCGCCCGAACCCGGTCACCAGCCACCCCTCCGCCAACCCGCGCCGCCGCGTTCTCGCCCTCGCCACGCCAGGGGATTTCCAGGCGAACCTGCCGCTCGGCGCCCTGTTCGACCCCGCCGACACCGAGCTCCACACCCTCTGGCTGTGCGATCCGGCGGCGATCCTGCGCTCTGCCGCCCCCGCCGCCCGGCTGCCCGGCTTCGACTGCGTCTTCATCTCGATCGCCGAGGATGCACGCCACCGCCTGGCGCTCCAGGCGGCCGACCACCTGGTGGCGGCGCTGCAGGCGCCCGCGATCAATTGCGGGCGCCGGATCGCGGCCACCTCGCGGGTCGAGGCGGCGAAGCTGCTCCAGGACATCCCGCATGCAATCATCCCGCGTCAGTCCATCGCAACGCGGGCGGAGCTGGCGGCGTGCGAGACAAGCCTGAACCCGGTTCGTCTGGATTTCCCGATGATCATCCGGCCGACCGCCTCCCATGCCGGGCGCGATCTCGCGCGCATCGGATCCGTCGCGGAATTGCGGCGCTATCTGGACCGCGTCGGGGACGACGCCTTCTATGTCGCGCCGTTCATCGACTACCGCAGCGTCGACGGGCTCTGGCGCAAATACCGCATTATCTTCGTCGATGGCCGGCCCTACCCGTACCACATGGCGATCCATAGCGACTGGGCGATCTGGTACTACAACGCCAGGATGGAGCGCGACGCCTGGAAGCGGGACGAGGAAGCGCGCTTCGTGGACGAATTCGACCGGGTGTTTCCGGCCAAGGCTCTCGCCGCGCTGCACGCGCTCGGCGAACGCATCGGCCTCGATTATTTCGGCCTGGATTGCGGGTTGATGCCGGATGGCCGGCTGGTCGTGTTCGAGGTCGAGACCGGCATGATCGTCCATGACCGGGATTCGCCCGAGCTCTTCCCCTATCGGAGCGCCTCCGTCCGGCGCATCCGCGAGGCGGCCGAGCGCATGATCGACGCCCGCCTGACGGCGTGAGATCGGCCGAGCGGTTTCCGCGGATTTAGAGCATTTCACGACAGCCGCTCTCAAAACCCTTCGCCGAGCACCGGCTCCTTGGCGGCCCGCAGCGTCACCCGCGGCACGAGCAAGGCGGTGAGCAGGGTGAGCAGGGCGATCAGGAACACCGCCAGGAAGGTCAGGTGCAGCGCCCCGGCGAGCGCGTCGCGCACGGCGGCGTCGGCCACGGTGGTGTGATCGAGCAGTTTGCGGATCTGGTCCGAGCCGACGGCGCCGTTGCGGGCGAGCGAGATGTTCAGCACCACCCCGAGCGTGGTGGCGCCGAGCGTGCTGCCGAGATTGCGGGCGAAGATGTTGGACGCGGTGGCGACGCCGCGCTCTCCCCATTCCACGCTGTCCTGGATCAGCACGACGGCGGAGGTGGTGAGGAAGCCCATGCCGAGCCCCATCACGATCGAGCCGATCGCGGCGGTCGCCGGCGACATGCCCTCCCGCAGCACGACGAAGACGATGCCGCCGAGCGGCAGCAAGGCCGCGCCGAGCAGCAGAGGGGTGCGCAGGCCGAAGCGCCCGAAGCTCCTGGCGGCGAGCGTGGCGCCGACCGGCCAGCCCAGCACCATCATCGTGAGCGCGAAGCCGGCCACCAGGGCGGAGCGGCCGAGCACTCCCTGCACGTACATCGGCAGGAAGGTCGTGAGCCCGATCACCGCCATGCCGCTCAGCAGCGTGGCCGCGTTCGTGGTCGCGATCACCCGTCTGGCCCAGAGGCCGAACGCGATCATCGGGTCGCGCGCGCGCCGTTCCTGCACGACGAACAGCGCCGCCGCGACGACGAACACCACGACAGCGACCAGCGGCGTCGCGGACCCGCTTGGCGCGCCGATCTCGGTGAGCGCCATCATCAGCGCGGCGATCGCGATGGTGAACAGGGCCGCGCCGGCGACATCGATCGACCGCACCGCCCGGCGCTTTTCCTCGTGCAGGAAGGCGATGAAGCCGGCGCTCGCCAGCGCCCCGATCGGCAGGTTGATCCAAAAAATCCAGGCCCAGCTCGCATGCTGGATGATCAGCGCGCCGACCAGCGGGCCGGCCACCGAGGAGATGCCCCAGACGCTGGCGAGCCAGCCCTGGATGCGGCCGCGCTCCTGCACCGTGTAGAGATCGCCCACGATGGTGAGGCTCACCGGCTGGATCGCCCCGGCGCCGACGCCTTGCAGCAAGCGGAACACGATCAGCGAGGGGATCGACCAGGCGAACCCGCACAGCGCCGATCCCACGAGGAAGATGCCGATCCCGGCGAGCAGCACCGGCTTGCGCCCGAACAGGTCGGAGAGCTTGCCGAACACCACCGTCGTCGCGGTCTGCGTCAGCAGGAAGGCGGAGAACACCCAGGCATAGAGATGCAGGTCGCCGAGCTGCCCGGCGATCTGCGGCATCGCCGTCGAGACGATGGTCGCCTCGACGGCGATCATGAAGGTGGCGGCCATCACCGAGGCGAGCACCAGCGGCCGGCGAACTGCTTTTTTCATGGGTCGCGATGCGTCAGGTGAGGAGGGCGGGTACCGTCACCCCGATCATGTCGCCCTCGCGCACCAGCGCGGCGAGGCGATCCTCGCTCCAGCCATCGGTGCCGGGGGGACGCAGCGGGAGTGTCATCCAGCGGTAATCGGCGGTGGAGTCGACCACCCTGATCCGGGTGGTCGCGGGCAGCACGGTGTTGAACTCGGCGAGCACGCCGCGAGGGTCGCGCACGGCGCGGGCGCGATAGGCGCTCGACTTGAACCAGAAGGGCGGATAGCCGAGCACCGCGCGCGGGTAGCAGCTGCACAGCGTGCAGACGACGAGGTGGTGGAGCGCGTCGGTGTTCTCGAGCACGCCGAGCGGCGGCATGCCGCGCATCGGGATGCCGAGCGATTCCGCCGCCTGCGAGCCGTCGCGCAGCATCAGTTCGCGGAATTCCGCATCGAGCCAGGCCCTGGCGACCATGTGCGCGCCGCGGCCGGGCGTCGCCTCGTCGGTGAGGCGGACGCGCTCCGCGACCTCGTCTTGCGTCATGATCCGCTTGGCGGCGAGCAGGCTGCGCAGCGCGCCGAGCAGGCGGTCGCTGTCTTCTTCCACCAGGGTCATGCGGCCTCCAGCCAGTGCTCGAAGATCTCGATGACGATCTCGTCACCGCCGGCGTCCGGCCAGATCCCGGCAGGGGCGAAGGCCACGTGGTAGAGGGGGATTTCGGGCGCCGGACGCGCGAACGCAAGGTCTTCCGGGTTGCGGAAGCGCCCGAGGCAGCGCACCACCCGGCCCGAGCGGCCGCGCACGTAGTGCGGCGTGCGGATATGCGCGGGCCCGCGCGCCTCCGGCCAGTCCTCCCGCACCCGCACGCCGGTTCCGGGCGCGAATATCAGGCCCTCGGGCATCAGCCCCGGTCCAAGGCGGCGCGCAGCTCGGCCTCGGTGAACACGCCCTTGCGGAGCAGCGTGGCGGTGATCGCGCGCACCCAGCGCTGGTAGTAGGTGAGGCGGTGGTATTCCGCCTCCGGGATCGCCTCGATGCCGCGGCGGAGCTCGTCCACGCTCATCACGCCGCGCGCGCCGAGCAGCTGGCGGATCGCATCCACCTCGCGGTCGAATTCGGTGAGCGCATGCGGGCCGGTCTCGATCGGCTCGCAGAGGAATTTCGCCACGCCGCCCATGTCGTGATGGGCGCGCGGCCCAGTCTCGGGATCCGCCGGGCGCGCGGGATCGGTCATGGTTGCACCGCCTCTCCGGGCAGCGTGCCCCAGAAATCGCTGCGTTGCAGCCAGCCACGATAATCCCCGACCTGCACCTCGCACCAGTCCGAGGTGGCGGCGCAGGCGCGGATCCGGCCGATCACGCCGACCTGCAGCCGGGCGACCGCGCCGGCTTGGTCGTTGGCGGCGCTCCGGATGGTGCGCTCGGCGCCGGAGACGACGAAGCCCCGCCGCGCCACCAGGGTCGCCTGGTTCACCCAGCCGCGCACCCCGTCCATGTCGCTGATCAGGCGCCAGACATCGAACTCGCGCTCGATCTCCACCGGCAGGTCGCGGCGCTTGTAGACCCAGTCGATCGGGTAGCGGGTGCCGGGGCCGGCGCGGAGGTTGACGTCATCGGAGCGCAGCGCCGCGAAGCGGGGCAGCGGCAGGCCGGTGACGCTGCCTTTGTCGGGCGGCGTGGCGGCCTCGGCGGAAGGAGGGGCCGCGGGGGCCGGCGCCGGCACGACGGGAACCGCCGTGTGCGCGGGCCTCTGCCGCGGCGGATGCGCCTCCCGCACGATGACGGGCGGACGGCCGTGCGCCGGCGGGCGGACGACATGATGCGGTTGGGGATGCCGCGGCTCGACATGGTGTGGCTCGGGATGGTGCGGCTCGGGATGGCGCACCTCCTCGTGCCGGGTCGTGGTCGAGGGGGAAGCGGGCGATGTGGTTGGCGGAGGCGTCTGGGCGTCGGCCAGCCCCGGCGCGAACAGGAGGCGCGCGAACAGGAGGGGCGCGAACAGAAGCAGGGCAAGCGGGAGGGCGCGCGGAACGGCCATGTCTCTCCGTGCCAAGCGGCCTCCGCCTCGTCAACGACTTTGCGCGCGCCGAGGTTGCGCGCGGCCTTCGAGCGGGTCAGCCGAGCGTGGCGAGCGTCTCCGCCACCGTCGCGATCGCCGCGACCGGGCGGAGCGCCTCGATCGCGATCTCATGGGTGTGGGTGTCGAAGGCGGCGCAGCCATCCTCCAGCACCGTCACCGCGAAATCGCGCACCGCAGCGTCCCGCACCGTGCTGGCGACGCCGCCATTCGTCACCACCCCGGAGACGATCAGCCGGGTCACGCCGGCGCGGTTCAGCACGAATTCGAGCCGGCTCATGTAGAAGGCCGAGAACGCCACCTTCTCGACCGCCAGATCGGCCGGCGCGAGCGCGTCCACCAACGCCTGCCCCCAGGAGCCCGGCGCGAAATCCCCGCGCGCCAGAAACGGGCGCGCGCGCCGGAGATGCGGCGAGACGAAGGGCTCGCCGCCGCGTCCGGGCACCAGGGTGAAATGCGTCGAGACGATCCAGCCGCCGGCCGCGCGCATGGCCTCGGCCAGCGGGCGCATCCGGCCGGGCAGCGCCGCGATCTCCGGCGTGCCGAGCCCGGCGCGGCCATAGGCGCCCTCCGGATGGATGAAATCGTTCTGCAGGTCGCAGAGCAGCAGCGCGCAGCCGGACCAATCGCTCATGCCCAACTGCTCATCCGCGAGCCTCCTCGATGATCAGGTTGCCGAACCGGTCCACCCGGCCGCGATGGCCGGGCTCGATCAGGATCGTCGCGTCGGGCTGCTCGAGCACCGCCGGGCCGGTCACCACGGCGTCCACCGGCAAGGCCAGCCGGTCGAACACCGCGGTCTCCCGCCAGGTGTCGAACCAGACGCGCCGCTGCCCGCGCCGCGCCGCCGTAAGCGTGGTGTCCGGGTCGGGGGCGAGCGAGAGCAGGTCGATCTTCGGCCGCCGGCCGATCACCGCGCTCCGCAGATTGAGCACGCGCATCTTCGCGCCCGCCAGCACGCGCCCATAGGCGCCGCGATAGGCGGCCTCGAAGGCGCCGGTGATGACGGCGTGGCCGAGCGGCCCCGATGCGTCCCCCGGGCCGTCCTCACCGAGCGGCAGCGGGACCGCGACCGTGTGGGTCTGGCCGACATAGCTCATGTCGAGCTCATGGATCACCGCGCGGCCGGTGAAGGCGACGCCGGCGCGGTCGAGCAGCGCGCCGAGCACGGCCGCGGCCTCGTCCATCTCCCGGCGCAGCGAGGCCGGGTCGATCTCGGCGAGCAGCCGGTTCAGCGTCCGCACCCGGTCGTGCCGCATGTCGGCGATCACGCAGCCCAGCGCGGAGGTGACGCCGGGATAGCGCGGCACCAGCGCGCGGGCGAGCCCGACCTCGCGGATCAGCGCGCCCGCGTGCAGCGCGCCGCCGCCGCCGAACGGCATCAGGGTGAAATCCTTCGGATCATGCCCGCGCTCGATCGAGACGAGGCGGAGCGCGCCCGCCATGCGCGCATTCGCGACGCGCAGCATCGCCGCGGCGGCGCTCTCGGCATCGAGGCCGAGCGGGACGCCGATCCGCCCCGCGATCGCTTCCGCCGCGGCATCCCTGTCGAGCCGCGCGAGCGCGCCGCCGATCGGGCGTTCGGCATTGATCCGCCCGAGCACGACATTCGCATCCGTCACCGTGGGCTCGGTGCCGCCCTGGCCGTAGCACACCGGGCCGGGCCGCGACCCCGCGCTTGCCGGCCCGACCTGCAGCAGGCCGCCGGCATCGATCCGCGCGATCGAGCCGCCGCCGGCGCCGATCGTGGTGATCTCGATCATCGGCGTGCGGATCACCAGGCCGAAATCGAGCGCGGTCTCGCCCGAGAGCGTGGGCGTGCCGCCCGCCACCAGCGACACGTCGAACGAGGTGCCGCCGACATCGCCGGTGATCACGTCCGGATAGCCGGCCTCCACCGCCACATGCGCCGCCGCGATCACCCCCGCGGCCGGCCCGGACAGCGCGGTGCGCACCGGCAGGCGCGCCGCCGTCTCGGCGCTCATCACCCCGCCATTCGACTGCACGATCAGGAACTCGCCGCCGAATGCCCGCTCCGCCCGCAAGGCCTGCTCGAGACGGTCCAGATAGGAGCCGACCACGGGCTGCAGCACGGCGTTCAGCGCGGTGGTGCTGCTGCGCTCGAACTCGCGGATCTCGGGCAGGATCTCGTGGCTCGCCGCGACATGCCGGTTCGGCCAGATCTCCCGGATGACGGCGAGCGCCGCCCTCTCGTTCGCCGGGTTGGCGTAGCTGTGCAGGAAGACGACGCAGATCGCCTCGACGCCCGCATCGAGCAACCGCCGCGCCGCCGCGCGCACCGCCTCGGTGTCGACCGGCGTGTGGATCGTGCCGTCCGCCAGCGTGCGCTCGAGCACCTCGATCCGGCATTCGCGCGGGATCACCGGCACGAAATTGCCGAACAGGCCCCAGGTCTGCCGGCGGTCGCGGCGGCGCATCTCCAGCACGTCGCGAAACCCCGCGGTGGTGATCAACCCGGCCGGTGCGGCGCGCCGTTCGAGCAGCGCGTTGGTCCCGACGGTGGTGCCATGGACGATGACGGAAAGCCGGGCCGTGGAAAGCCGGGCGGCGGAAAGTCCGGCGGCGGAAAACCGCGCCGGATCGGCGATCGCGGCGAGGCCGGCGGAGAAGCCCGCCGCCTCCTGCCCGCGCATGCTCGGCACCTTCCCGATCGTCGCGCGCCCGCTCGCCTCGTCGAACAGGAAGAGGTCGGTGAAGGTGCCGCCGACATCGACGCCGAGCACCAGCCGGTCGGTCATGCCCGCGCCGCCGGCGCGGCGCCCCAGCCGCCGCCGCCCGGGCTCTCGATGCGGATGCGCTGCCCCTGCGCGAGCCGCACGCCGACCACCTTGGAGCCGAGCGGCGGTTCCACCCAGCCCGCTTCCTGCTGATAGGCGATGCGGTTCGGCGCGCCGTCCCCGCCGCCGAGCACGCCTTTCGGCGCGAACCGCGCGCGCTCGGCGAACACGAAGGCCTCCGCCTCGCGCGCCAGGATCTCGATCTCGTAGATGGCGCCGAGCCCGCCGCGATGGATGCCCGCCCCGCCCGAGCCGTCGCGCAGCGCCCATTGCGTGTAGCGCACCGGATAGGCCGCCTCCATCACCTCGACGGGCGGGATGATCGCGGTGGCGATCGGCGGGTTGCCGTGGCTCAGCCCGTCGCCCTCCGGATTGCCGCCATGGCCGCCGCCGAAGAACTGGAACATCACCCAGCGCCGCCCATCCGGATGCCGCCCGGCGAGCGACAGCGCGTTGATCGTGCCATAGGCATTGCCGCAGGCGCGCTCCGGCCGGATGCGCGCGAACGCGCTGAACAGCACGTCGATGATGCGCAGGATGGTCTCGGTGTAGCCGCCCACCGGGCGCGGCGGCCGGGCATCGAGCAGCGAGCCGTCCGGCACGATCACCCGGATCGGCTCCATCACGCCGGAATTCGCCGCGACCTCCGGGAACAGATGTTTCAGCGCGACATAGACGCTGGCGATGGTGGTGGCGCGGCTGATGTTCACCGGCCCGGCGCAGGCCGGCGCGGAGCGCGAGAAATCGAGCGCCAGCGTCTCGCCGGATTTGCGGATGTCGCAGGCGATGCGGAGCGGCGCGTCGACGATGCCGTCATTGTCGAGGAAATCCTCCTGGCTCCATTCCCCGTCCGGCAGCGCCGCGATCTCGGCGCGGATCTGCGCCGCCGCCCGCGCCTGCAACTCGGCGAGCGCCGCGCTCAGCGTCGCGGCGCCGCATTCGTCGAGCAGCGCGGCCACCCGCGCCGCGCCGAGATCGAGCGCCGAGAGATGGGCCTGCAGATCGCCGAACGCGACATCCGGCAGGCGCGAGGCGGCGAGGATGATGTCGAGCACGTCCTGCCGCAGCACGCCGCCGGCATAGAGCCGCACCGGCGGGATCAGCACGCCTTCCTGGAAATACTCGGTGGCGGACGGGTTGTAATTGCCCGGCACCGCGCCGCCGACATCGTGCCAATGGCCGACGCTGCCGAGCCAGCAAAACAGCGCGCCGTCGCGGAAGCACGGGCGGATCAGCCGGAAATCGGAGAGATGCGTGCCGCCCAGATAAGGGTCGTTGAAGATGAACACATCGCCGTCCGCGACGTCTGGAAACTTGTCGATCACCGCCTTGGTCGCGAAGGCCATCACGCCGACGAAGATCGGCAGGCCGGATTTGCCCTGCACGAGCGTCGCGCCGGTGCGCGCATCGTAGAGCCCGTGGCAGGCGTCATGCGCCTCGGCGATCGTCGGGTTGAAGGCGGCGCGGAACAGGGTCGCGTCCATCTCGTCGGCGATCTGCTCGAACCGCCCCTTCAGCACCGCGAGGGTGACGGCGTCCATCACGCCTCCGGATCCCATTGGCGCGCGCGCTCCAGGATCCCGGGCGTGCCGAGCACCGCGTTCAGCCCGTCGAAATCATGCATCCGCTCGGCGAAGCGCGCGGTGGTGCCGTCCGCCTTCAGCACGGCGAGATAATCCTGCAGCCCGCGGGTGAGCGCGCGCACCGTGCCGCCGGGGAAGATCACGATGCGGTAGCCGAGCGCGCCGAGCTCGGCGGCGCTGGCGAGCGGCGTACGGCCGCCCTCCACCATGTTGGCGAGCAGCGGCACGCGCCGGCCGAAGCGCCGGGCGATCTCGACGAGCTGCGCGCGGTCCTCCGGCGCCTCGACGAACAGGATGTCGGCGCCGCTGTCGAGATAGAGTTCGGCCCGGGCCAGCGCCGCCTCGAACCCTTCCACCGCGATCGCGTCGGTGCGCGCGAGGATCAGCGCGCTCTCGCGGGCCGCCACCGCGGCGCGGATCTTGCCCGCCATCTCGGCGGCCGGGATCAGAATTTTCCCGCGCAGGTGGCCGCAACGTTTCGGAAACGCCTGATCCTCGAGCTGGATCGCCGCCGCCCCGGCGCGCTCCAGCACGCGCACCGCGCGCTGCGCGTTGAGCGCATTGCCGAAGCCGGTATCCGCATCGACGATCACCGGCAGCCGCACCCGCTCCGCCACGCAGCCGAGCACGTCGGCGAGCTCGCTCAGCGAGACCAGGCCGATATCCGGGCCGCCGAGCCGCGTGTAGGCGATGCTGGCGCCGGAGAGATACGCCGCCTCGAACCCCGCCTGCTCGACCAGCGAGGCGGAAAGCGCATCATACACGCCGGGCGCCAGCAGCGGCTCGGGGCGCGCCAGGCGCGCGCGGAATTCGGCGTGTCGGTCCATGGTGCGCGCCCGCAAGTTGTCCTATCCATAGGACATGTGGCCGCCGACTTGTCAACGCGCCGCCATGGGAGGGATATGCGCCGATGCCGCAAGCGAAAACCCTGTTCGAGAAACTGTGGGAGACCCACGCGATCGTCACCCGTGAGGACGGCGCGACGCTGCTCTGGATCGACCGGCATTTCGTCCATGAGGGCAGCTTCCACGGCTTCGGCATGCTGGATCATGCCGGTCGGGCGCCGGCGCGGCCCGACCTCACCGTCGCGGTCGCCGATCATTACGTGCCGAGCCATGGCCGCGACCGGCCGATCGCGGATCCGGAGGTCGCGGGCATGATGTCGCGCCTGCGCGGCAATGCCGGGCGGCACGGGATCGAGCTGCTGGATATCGACGACCCGCGCCAAGGCATCGTCCATGTGATCGGGCCGGAGCAGGGCCTGACCCTGCCCGGCCTCGTCATCGTCTGCGGCGATTCCCACACCTCGACGCATGGCGCGTTCGGCGCGCTCGCCTTCGGCATCGGCGCCTCCGAGGTCAGCCACGTGCTGGCGACGCAGACGCTGTGGCAGCGCCGTCCGCGCGCGATGCGGATCACCGTGGAGGGCTCGCTCTCCGCGCATGTGAGCGGGAAGGACGTGATCCTCGCGATCATCGGACGCATCGGCGCCGCCGGCGCGGTGGGGCACGTCATCGAATATGCCGGCGGCGCGATCACCAGGCTCGGCATGGAGGGGCGGATGACGCTCTGCAACATGAGCATCGAGGCCGGGGCGCGGGCCGGCATGGTGGCGCCCGACGAGACCACCTTCGCCTGGCTGGAAGGGCGGGCGCGCAGCCCGCGCGATTTCGCCGCCGCGGTCGCGGCCTGGCGCCGGCTGCCCTCCGACCCCGGGGCGCGGTTCGACCGGGAGGTCAGGCTGCATGCCGAGGAGATCGCGCCCACCGTCACCTGGGGCACCAGCCCGGAAACCGCGCTCCCGGTCACCGGGCGCGTGCCCGATCCCGCGGCCGAGCCCGATGCCGGGCGGCGCGCGCGGATGCACGACCAGCTCGACTACATGGGTCTCGACGCGGGCGCGGCGCTCGACGGCATCGGCGTCGACCGCGTGTTCATCGGCAGCTGCACGAATGGCCGGCTGCCCGATCTGCGCGCCGCCGCCGCCGTGCTGCGCGGGCGGCGCGCCTTGGTGCCGGGCCTCGTCGTGCCCGGCTCGGGCCCGGTCAAGCGAGCGGCGGAGGCCGAAGGGCTCGACCGCGTGTTCCGTGACGCCGGCCTCGATTGGGGCGAGCCCGGCTGCTCGATGTGCGTCGGCATGAACGGCGATCTCGTGGCGCCCGGCGAGCGGTGCGCCGCCACCAGCAACCGCAACTTCGTCGGCCGCCAGGGGCCGGGCGCGCGCACCCATCTGATGTCGCCGGCGATGGCGGCGGCGGCGGCGGTCACCGGCCGCATCACCGATGTGCGGAGGCTCGCATGACGCCGTTCACCACGCTCGAGGGCGAGGCGGTCGCGCTCGACGCCGACAATATCGACACCGACCAGATCATCCCCGCGCGCTTCCTGCGCAAGGACCGCTCCGCCGGATACCAGAATTTCCTGTTCCACGACCTGCGCGACCAGCCGGATTTTCCGCTGCGCGGACGGACGCCGGCGATCCTGGTCGCGGGCGCCAATTTCGGCTGCGGCTCGTCGCGCGAGGGGGCGGTCTACGCGCTCGTCGATGCCGGCATACGCTGCGTGATCGCGCCGAGCTTCGGCGACATCTTTGCCGGCAACGCGGGCAAGAACGGATTGCTGACGATCACCCTCGGGGAGGCAGAGGCCGCCGCGCTGCGCGCTTTGCTGCCCGGACCGCTGCGCGTCGACCTGCCGGAACAGCGCCTCACGCTGCCGGACGGCAGCACGCGTGGCTTCGAGATCGACCCGTTCCGCAAGCGCTGCCTCGTCGAGGGTCTCGACGATATCGGGCTGACCTTGCAGCACGCCGCGCGCATCGCCGATTTCCAGGCGCGCGACCGGCTCGCCCGCCCCTGGGCGCTGCCGGCTTGAGCGAGAGCGGGCTGAGCGATGCGAGCCCGCTGCCGCTCTACCACCGCGTCTATCTGCTGCTCCGCCAGCGGATCGTGGCCGGCGACTGGCCGGCGGGAACGCCGATGCCCGGCGAGCACGAGATGGCGGCGCAGCATCGCGTCTCGCGCATCACCATCCGCCGGGCCCTGGAGCGGCTCGAGCAGGAGGGGCTGGTCAGCCGCCGGCGCGGCGCCGGCACGTTCGCCCGCCCGGCCGCCCCGGCAAGGCGGGAGAACCTCCGCGGCCTGCTCGAGAACCTGCTCGCCATGGGGCTGCGCACCGAAGTCCGCCTGCTCGACTTCGCCTATCTGCCCGCGCCGCCCGCGATCGCCGCCGCGCTCGAAATCCCACCGGGCACGCTGGCGCAGAAATCCGTCCGCCTGCGCGCCGTGCCGGGCCAGGCGGCGCCGTTCAGCCATCTCACCGCCTGGGTGCCGGAATCGCTCGGCCGCCGCTACGGCCCGCGCGATCTCGCCGCGCGCCCGCTGCTCCGCCTGCTCGAGGAAGCCGGCGGCCCGGCCGCCAGCGCCGAGCAGGTGATCTCCGCCCGCCTCGCCGATCACGACGTGGCGCCCTTGCTCGGCGTCGAGCCCGGCAGCGCGCTGCTCTGGGTCCGCCGGCAGGTGCGCGACGCCGAGGGCAGGGTGATCGAAGCGATCGAGGCGCTCTACCGGCCGGAAATGTACGAATACAGCATCGCGATGGTCCGCGACGCCGATCGCTGGACACCGGCGGGGAGCTGAGCTTGAGCGATCGTCCCCGAAGAGACCGTCACGCCACCCCGGAAGCGACGGCGGCCTCGAATGCGCCGCGGATGATGCCGGTCGCCGCGCGCAGCTCGCTCTCGATCGTCATCGACTGCGCGAGGGCCTGCCCCGCGCGGCCGATCCGCTCCGCTGCGTCGTCATGCGCGCGCAGCCAGGCGATCTTCTCGAGCAGATCGGACATGTCGGCCTTCACCGGCACGTAATTCTCCCACGGCACCAGCCGCGGGTAATACCACTGCCGGAATCCGACCGGGGACGCGACCTTCAGCACCGGGCTGCCGGTGCAGAGCTTGATGAACAGACCCGGCCAGGAATTGGTGTTGCCGTCGATATCCACCTGATAGCGATAGCGCTGGAAGCGCGACCACGGCACATGCGCACCCTGCAGACCGAGCGCCCGCATCTCGGCCTGCGCCTCCGCGTCGCGCAGACCGACAATGCCGGTGATCGCCGCATCGAGCAGCCCCTCGGTCCCAGGCGCCGCTGCCGCCGCGCGCGCGATCCGACAGAGCTTGATCCGCGGCAGATCCCGCCAGCTCTCGATCCGGTTGCCGTCCGTGCCATACCAGCCCGTCGTCTCGCCACGCCAGAACGCAACCGGCGCCCGCTCCGCCCACGGAACCGGCTTCTCCGTGAAATGCGCCTTGTGCGCCGCATAGGCGTCGCTGCCGAGAAACATCGGGTCCGGAATCACGTGGAACTCCGGCCGGAAGTCGCAGAACGCGACGCCGGGTTGCGAGCCGATATCCTCGATGTTCAGCGACACCCGCCCGAGCACCACCTCCTGGCTGCCGACATAGGCCGCGATCATCGGCAGGCAGGCGACGAAATTGCGCAGGATCAGCGAGCAGAACGGATGGTCGAGCAGCGCCGCGCGCACGACGAACCGCGCGATCCCGGCGCGCGGCACGCCCCAGCGCAAGGTTCCCGCGCCATTGATCCCGGCGTTGCTGCGGCCCAGCGCGAACCGCGCCGCGAATCCATGCCGCCGACCGATCCATCGCTGCAAGACCTCGAAATGATCGAGGCACAGCGCAACCTCCAGCGCCGCCGCGAGCATTTCCCCGTTGCGGGCCAACGCCCCGGCGAAATTCGGCACCAAGGTGTCGAATGCAGCCCGCGCCGCCGCCACGTCGCCGGCGAGGAACTGACGATACACATCGAACAACGCCGCCATCGCCGAACCCGGCGCCTCGGCGGCCTTGTCCGCCATCCGCTCCAGCCGCGCCGCCTCCGCACTGCTCGCCGCATGCTTCGGCACCGCTGCGGCCGAGGTGCCGACCTCGACCCGCGCCGCCCAGCCGAGCTTCGGCGCCCCCTCCAGGGCCGGCGCGAGTGCGATCTCGCGCACCGCCAAGGCAATCGGCCTGCTGTCCGTCGAGCGCGCATCGACCGCCGCCGGCGCCGTCGCATCGGGCAACAGCAACGCCACGCGCAGCTCCGGCCGCGCCGCCACCACCTCGGCCGGCACCGCGCACAGGAGTCGCTCCGCCCCGGTCAGGACGAAACGTCCCGCATGCCAGTCATTGGCGAACACATGCACACGCTGCGCCGGCAACCGCCCTTCCACCAGGAACGGCCGCGCCTCGATCACCAGCTCGCACGCCCCCGCCGCCTCCGGCCGGGGCAACAACACCACACTCTCCTCACCCAGCGTCCAGGCCTCGCCCGCCTCGGCAGCGCACCAGCCGATCACCAGATGATGAAAATCCGCCTCGCCACCAACTACCCGAACCACCAACGCCTCCGTCCGGCGCTTCTAGGCCGGCGATGTGTCGGGGGCAATCTTGGGAGTTAAGGCCAGGGGCTCTGCCCCCATGCATCACTTGGGACCCCGCTAAGGGCGGAGCCCTTAGAACCCGACTAGGGCTGTTTGCGAAAAGGGTGGGCGACACGGTGTATCAAACACCTCGTTGCCCACCCTTTTCGCAAACAGCCGTAATGGATTCCAAAGGCTCGGCCTTTGGCGGGGGTCCAGGGGGCAGAGCCCCCTGGCCTTAACTCTCCAAAAATTCCCCGAAATACTCCTCGACCGAGATGCGGCGTTGGGTGAGGCCGGCGGCGTGGGCCATCTCGCAGAACAGTTCGAGTTGATGGCGGTTTCGCTCGAGTCCGTCCTGGTGGAAGTCTTCCCCCATCAGGGCCGTGGTTTCCTCGATGTCGGCTTCCTCCCAGGGGGTGACGTAGGGGAAGTTGCGTTGGGATTCCGCGAAGATGTGGTTGTTGGCGATGAAGGCGTCGGTGAGCTGGCGGGCGATGATGCGGTTCGCGTCCCAGGCCTCCCGGCGGAGCACGATCAGGTGCTGGGGCGGGAAGGCGCCGGTGGCGCGGTAGTATTCCTGTTCGAGCGGGCGGAAATCGGGGAACAGGCGGCTGATCGGCCCGTGCACCGGGTGGTAGCGGGCGGGCCGGGGCGGGCTGTAGAGCGCGTCGAGTTCGCCGGCGAGGAGCATGTCGGAGAGTGATTGCCCGACCGGCGGCTCGCTGACGCCGGGTGGCAGCGGGAGGGGCGGTCCGGCCTCGCGCTTGGTGTCGACGCCGCCGATGCACCAGCGCAGGCTGGCGAGGTCGACGCCGAGATAGCGAAGGAAGTGGCGGTACCAGACGCTGCCGCTATTCGCCCAGCCGTACATGCCGATACGCGCGCCGGCGAGGTCTTCCGTCTTGCGGATCGGCCCGTCCTTGCGGACGTAGAGATCGCGCGCGGTAAAGTTGCGCAGCGGAAAAACCGGCAGCCCGACATAGCTGCGGTCGCCTTTGTCGATCCGCAAGATATGGCCCGCCATCGATTGCTCGCCGCCCTGCACGGACGGATCATGCAGCGCCCGCCGCAGCATCTCGGCGCGCGCCGGCCAGGACCCGCGTGTGCCGAGCAGGAGCGTCAGCTCGATCCCCTCGGGGCGCACTTCGCCCCGCGCGAGCGGCATCACCCGGGCGTAGTCGGCGCAGGTCAGCGTGATGGGCAGGTCGGGCATGGCGCGTTCCTCCGTGCGATCGGCTGGCTCAGCTTAAAGGTTGAAGGCAGGAAGGCCAGGGGCGCTGCCCATGGATCCCGCTTAGAGCCTGTTTGGAAACGCACTCTGGCGGCCGTCTGACGCGCTTTTCCTGCACTCCGGTGCTCACGGCCAGCAAGGCCGCTCCGCGCCGAGGCTCGGTAACCACGCCAGTCGACTCACCAGACCACGTTTCCAGACAGGTTCTAAGGGGCAGCCGCCCTTAGAACATTTCACCTTCGGTGGAGTCGGCGCCGGCCCCCGCCGTCCCGCGCAAAACGCCGTAACGGGTTCCAAGGGCGACTGCCCTTAGCGGGGTCCCAAGTGATGCATGGGGCAGCGCCCCCGGCCTTGAAACTCATGGCGCGAATTGCGGGTCGTGCAGGTGGCACAGCACGCGGTGGCCTTCGGAGATGGTGATGCGGGGCGGCACGGTGGCGCAGGGCGCAAAGGCGCGGGGGCAGCGGGGGTGGAAGGCGCAGCCGCTGATCGGGCGCATCGGGCTCGGCAGCTCGCCCGAGAGCGCCGCCTCGCGCAGCTTGGCGCCGCGCGCGGCGATCTGCGGGGCGGCGCGCAGCAGGGCCGCCGTGTAGGGGTGGCGCGGGCGGTCGAATACCGCGTCGGCCGGGCCGTGCTCGACCACGCGGCCGAGATACATCACCGCGATGTGGTGCGCGACATGCCGCACTACGCGGAGGTCGTGCGAGACGAACAGCATCGCGAGGCCGAGGCGTTCCTGCATGTCGAGCAGCAGGTTCAGGATCTGCGCCTGCACCGACACGTCGAGCGCCGAGACGATCTCGTCGGCGATCAGCAGATCGGGCTCGACCGAAAGCGCGCGCGCGATCGCGATGCGCTGGCGCTGGCCGCCGGAGAATTCATGCGGCAGCCGCGCCGCCGCATCCGCCGGCAGGCGCACGAGGGAAAGGAGTTCGGTGACGCGCCCCGGGATCTCGCGCGGTTTCACCATGCGGTGCACGGCGAGCGCCTCGGACAGCGTCTCGCCCACGGTCATGCGCGGGTTGAGCGAGCCGTACGGATCCTGGAACACCATCTGGACGCGGCGGTTGTAGCGGCGCAGCGCCTCGCCGGAGAGCGCGCGCACATCCTGGCCGTCGAAATCGATCTGTCCGGAATCGAGCTCGATCAGCCGCACCAAGGCGCGCGCGAGCGTGGATTTGCCGCAGCCGGATTCGCCCACCACGGCGAGCGTCTCGCCGCGCCCGAGCGAGAGGGAGACGCCGGCCAGCGCGCGGACCACGGGGCGCGGGCCGCCGCGGAGCGCCTGCATCAGGCCGCGGCGGGCGGGAAATCCGCGCTCGAGATCATCGACCGTCAGCAGCGCGCTCATGCCGCCTCCAGCGCCGCGTCCCGCACCGCATCGGCGCGGATGCAGGCGGTCGCGTGGCCCGCCGCGATCGCGGCGAGGGCGGGAACCGTCTTGGTGCATTCGGCGATCGCAAAGGCGCAGCGCGGCGCGAAGCGGCAGCCGGGCGGCAGCGCGCGCGGATCGGGCGCGTGGCCGGGCATGCCGGCGAGGCGCTGCCGCGCATGCCGCGCATCGGGCAGCGAGCGCATCAGCCCGAGCGTATAGGCGTGCGCCGGCCGCGCGAAGATCGCCTCCGCCGGGCCGGATTCGACGATGCGCCCGGCATACATCACCGCCACGCGCTCGCAGGTTTCCGCAACCACCCCGAGATCATGGGTGACGAGGATGACGCTCATCGCCAGCTCGTCCTTGAGCCGCAGCAGGAGCTTCAGGATCTGGTCCTGGATGGTGACGTCGAGCGCGGTGGTGGGCTCGTCGGCGAGCAGCAGCTTCGGCCCGGCGGCGAGCGCGACCGCGATCATCACGCGCTGGCGCATGCCGCCCGAGAATTCATGCGGGTAATTGTCGAGCCGGCGCGCCGCATCCGGAATGCCCACCTGATCGAGCAGCTCGACCGCCCGCCGCTTCGCCGCCTGGCCGCGCAGGCCGAGATGCTGGGAGAGCGATTCGGTGATCTGCACGCGCACCGGCAGCACCGGGTTAAGCGCCGTCATCGGCTCTTGGAAGATCATCGCGATCTCCCGCCCGCGCAGCCGGCGCATCGCCGTCTCGGGGTGCGTGAGCAGGTTCGCGCCGTTCCACATCACCCGCCCGGCGGTCTCCGCGACCGGCGGCAGCAAGCGCAGGATCGCGCGCAGGGTCAGGCTCTTGCCCGAGCCCGATTCACCCACCAGCCCGAGCACCTCGCCCGTATCGACGCGCAGGCTGAGTCCGCCGACCGGAACCGCCGGACCGATCCGCACGCTGAGCTCGTCGATGTCGAGCAGCGTGCTCACCGGCGCCGCAGCCAGCCGGCGAGCCCGTCGCCGATCAGCCCGAATCCCGCGCCCGCGAGCACGATCGCGATGCCCGGGAAAATCGACATCCACCAGGCCGTGGTCATGAAGTTTTTGCCGTCGGCGATCAGCACGCCCCATTCCGACGTCGGCGGCTGGGCGCCGAGGCCGAGATAGCCGAGGCTCGAGCCGAGCAGGACGGAGAGCGCCATGTCGGTCATCCAATAGACGAGGATCGGAGAGATCGAATTCGGCAGCAGATGACGGAACACGATGCGCGTCGCGCCGTATCCCATCACCCGCCCGGCGGCGGCGTAGTCGCGCTGCTTTTGCGCGATGATCTCGCTCCGCATCAGCCGCGCGTAGATGATCCAGTTCACCGCGCTCACCGCGATGTACATGTTGATCAGGCCGGGGCCCAGAATCGCGACGATCGCGATCACCAGCACGAGGAACGGGATCGTCACGATGATGTCGACCAGCCGGCGGAACACGCCGTCGAGCAGCCCGCCGGCATAGCCGATCACCGCGCCGGCGAGCGAGCCGACGATGACCGGGAACAGCGTGCAGAACACCGCGATCTGCAGGTCGATCTGCGACGCCCAGATGGTGCGCGAGAGGATGTCGCGGCCGAAATTATCGGTGCCGAACGGATGCGCGAGGCTCGGCGGCTTCAGCAGCGCGCGGTAGTCGAAGGCGTTCGGCGCATAGGGCGCCACCTCGGCGGGGAACAGCGCGCAGGCGAGCATCACCAGCAGGATCGCGCCGCCGAGCAGCGTCGCCGGACGGCGCGGCAGGCCGAAGGCCGGGCGGCGGCCGAGCCGCACCGGCGCGGCGGGCGCGATCGTCTCGACGGTCTCGACCGCCTCGCTCACGCCCCCACCCTCATGCGCCCACGCTCATGCGCCCACGCTCATGCGCCCACCCTGGGATCGAGCAGCACCTGCACGGCATCGACGGCGATGAACACGACCGAGACCAGCACCGCGAGCACCATCGTCAGCCCCTGCACCACCGCGTAGTCGCGGGCGAAGATGCT
Organism: Acetobacteraceae bacterium; assembly: GCA_965276665.1. Classification (GTDB taxonomy): domain Bacteria; phylum Pseudomonadota; class Alphaproteobacteria; order Acetobacterales; family Acetobacteraceae; genus CAWGJC01. The sequence continues at coordinate 2,863,579 of OZ255620.1, read as the reverse complement.
GTCGATCATCAGCCGTCCGACGCCCGGAATGGCGAACACCGTCTCGGTGATCGTGGCGCCGCCGACCAGCGAGCCGACATTGAGCCCGAGCAGCGTGACGGTGGAGATCAGCGCATTGCGCAGCACGTGCCGGCGCAGCACCAGGCTGCGGCGCAGTCCCTTGGCGGTGGCGAAGCTCACATAGTCCGCATGCAGCACGTCGATCAGCGAGGCGCGCAGGTTGCGCAGCAGCACCGCGGCCAGGCTGAGCGCCAGGGTCAGCGCCGGCAGCAGCAGATAGTAGAGATCCTGGAAGAAGCCGTCGCCGATGCCGCCGACCGGGAACCAGTGCAGCCCGGCGGCAAGCCCGATCAGCAACACGAGGCCGATATAGAACACCGGCATCGAGAGGCTCATCTGCGCCACGCCGCGGATGATCGCATCCACGACGCCGCCCTGCCGCAGCGCCGAGACAAAGGCGAGCGGCACCGAGATCAACAACGCGATCACCGCCGCCATGCCGGTCAGCATCAGGGTGATCGGCAGCTTGTCGCGGATCAGCTCGGCGACCGGCACGCGCATCGAGATCGAATCGCCGAGCTGCAAGCTGACGGTGCGAACCAGGAAATCCCAGAACTGCACGATGAGCGGGCGGTCGAGCCCCATCGTGTGGCGCATCGCGGCGATCGAGGCATCGGTCGCGCGGTCCCCGAGCAGCGCCAGCACCGGGTCGCCCGGCAGCAGCCGCATCAGCCCGAAGATCAGCAGCGCGACCAGTACCACCGTCACCGCGACCTGCAGCAGGCGCCGGCCGAGAACGGTGAGCAGCTGCACCCCTATTTCTCCAGATGGGTCTCGGCGAAGATATTGTTGCCGAGCGGGATCTGCACGAAGCCCTTCACGCTCTTCCGCATCGCCACCGGGTAGGGCACCTCCATCGCGAACACGATCGGGGCGTTCGCGTCGTAGCGCTGCTGGATCTCCTTGTATTCCGCGCCACGCTTCGCCGGATCGATCTCGGTCTGGCTCTGCTGGAACAGCGCGTCGATCCGCGTGTCCTGCAGCCCGGTCCGCGAGGCCTGGCGGGTCGGATAATAGGCGATCAGCGAGGTGACCTCGCTCGGGTCGTTGATGTCGTTGGTCCAGAGCGAGGTGCGCATCTGGAAATCCGACGCGTTGTAGCGGGCGAGCCGGGTCGCGCTGTCGAGCTGCTCGATCTTGAGCCGGACACCCACTTGCGACCACATCTGCTGCAGCGCCGCGAGCTTCGCCGCATCGTCGGCGCTGCCGGCGAGCGCCATGCAGGTGATGTCGAAGCCCTGCGCATAGCCGGCAGCGGCGAGCAGCTGCTTCGCCTTGGCGATGTCATACGGATAGAGCGGGCCGTCGCCCCAGGAGAGCGGCGTCGACATCGGCATGAAGCTCTGCTGCGGCGTGCCGGCGCCATAGGAGACGACCTGGATCAGCGCGTCCTTGTCGGTCGCGTAGTTGAGCGCCCGGCGCACGCGGACGTCGCTCAACGGGTTCTTCGTGCCGTCCTTCAGGGTCGGCCGGTCGTTCAGCGTGAAGTAGTTCACCTGGGCGGCCGGAAACAGCACCATGTCGAGGCGCGGATCGGCCTTCAGCTCGGCGACGCGGGAATAGGGGACGAACTCCGCGATGTCGATCTCGCCCGCCTTGAGCTTCAGGATACGCGTCGCGTCATCCGGAATGATCTCGAAGCGGATCGTATCGAGATAGGGCAACGGCTTGCCGTCTTCCCCCTTCTTCCAATAGTACGGGTTGCGGGCCAGCACCATCTCGCTGTTGCGGCTCCAGCTCTTGAGGAAGAACGGACCCGAGCCGACCGGGTGCTCGGCGAAATTCTTCGACTTCTCCTCGAGCGTCGCGCCAGGGGCGGCCATCACCAGCTTCTGCGACATGATGCCGGCATTGAACGTCGCCAGCGCCTGGAGCAACGTCGGGTCGGGATGCGCGAGATGCAGCACCACGGTGTCGTCGCCCTGCGTGTCGATCGAGGCGATCGAGGCGAGCAGGAAGGCGAAGTCGCCGCCCCCGCTCTTGCTGTCCGCGCGGTCGAGCGACCATTTGACGTCCGATGCGGTGAGCGGCGAGCCGTCGGCGAATTTCAGGTCGGGGCGAAGCTTGAGCGTCAGCGCGAGCCCGTCCTGCGACATGCTCCAGGAGGCGGCGAGGCCCGGCTGCACGCCCTTCCCGTCATCGGTGGGCTGGAGCAGCGTGTCGTAGATGTTCAGCGAGATCCAGATATCGGCATTCTGCGAGGTGTGCACGGGGTCGAGATAGATGCAGTCGGTCTGCCGCCCGAATACCAGAGTGCCGCCGCGCGTGAGCGCGTGAGCGGGCAGCGCGACGGCGAGCAGCAGCGCCGCCAAGAGCCAGGAACCGCTGGACCGCATCCTCGTTCTCCCGCATGACAGTTTCAGCCTAAGCGGGGCAAGGGTGCCGGCGTCAAGGACCCTCGGCCGTCGCGCCGGCCGCCCTGCTCACGGAATGGGCACCCCGCGCCTTTCCCGTGAGCGTCGCGCTCAGCCACGCGGCAGACCGCCGCGCCCCTTCACCTCGCTCCCGCGTGGTGACACACTGGCGCAACGGTCAGAGGGGACGACGATGCCGCGAGACGCCGCCAATCCGCTGCTGCTGACGCCGGGACCGGTCAGCGTCTCCCGCACCACGCGGGAGGCGATGCTGGTGGACCGGCCCTCCGGCGACACCGAGTTCCAGGCCGACCTCACCGCCGCGCGCGCCTACCTCGTGGCGCTCGCCCATGGCGAGGGCCGCTACACCGCCATCCCGCTGCCCGGCAGCGCCACCTACGCCAATGAGGCGGTGATCGCGTCCCTCGTGCCGCCGGACGGCAAGCTGCTGATCCACAGCAACGGCGTCTACGGCGACCGGTTGATCGAGATCTGCGCGCAGGTCGGCACCGCGCACGCGATCATCCGCACGCCGCCCTTCGTGCCGGTGAGCGCCGCAGAGATCGAGGCGGCGCTCGCCGCCGATCCCGCGATCACGCATGTCATGCTCGTGCATTGCGAGACCAGCACCGGCGTCATCAACCCGCTGGAACCGGCGGCCGAGATCTGCCGGCGGCACGGCAAGCGCCTGCTAATCGACGCGGTCGCGTCCTACGGCGCCATGCCGGTCGATGCGCGCAGCCTCGCCTTCGACGCGGTGGTGATCTCGTCCAACAAATGCATGCAGGGCGTGCCCGGCATCGGTTGGGCGGTGGTGCGGAGTGCGGCGCTCGACGAGGCGAAGGGCCGCGCGAAATCGCTCGTGCTCGATCTCTGGGACCAGAACCAGCACATGGACCGCACCGGCGCGTTCCGCTACACGCCGCCAACCCATGTGCTCGCCGCCTTCGCGCAGGCCTGCCGGGAGCACGAGGCGGAAGGCGGCGTCGAGGCGCGGCTCGCACGCTACCGCCGCAACTGGCAGCGTCTGGTCGACGGCATGCGGCAGATGGGATTCCGCACCCTGGTGCCGGACGAGAACGCTTCCCCGATCGTCGCCACCTTCCACAACCCCGACCATCCGAATTTCAGTTTTCAAAGCCTGTTCCAGGGCATGAAGCGCCGGGGTTTCGTGATCTTCCCGGGAAGGCTGGCGCTCGCCGACACGTTCCGCATCGGCTGCATGGGCGATGTCATGGAGGCCGATATCGCGGAGGCGATGGAAGCGGTCGCGGCGACCATGCAGGAAATGGGGATCTCGCAGCTCGGCCGCGCCGCCGAGTAGCGTCCCGACGCGGATCAGACCGAGCCGGCGAATCCCGGGTATCTGGACAGATTTTCCGCGACGAAATTCCGCAGGAAATCGACGATCGTCTCAATGCCCACGAAGACATTCTCCGAGACGAAGAAGCCGCCCTCCCAGAACATCGACGAGATGTGCGCCGTTGGTGGCAAGGCGCGAAACAGCGCGGCCGGCAAGTGCAGGCCGGCATCGTGGATGTTGTGGTATTTCTGCGTGAAGGTCAGCCGGCCGGGGTGATAGTCGATCAACCAGCGGTGATGGCCGAGCCCCGCGAAATTCTCGCTTTCCCAGCCGACACAGCTTTCCACCAGCCTGGACGGCGTCTCGATATACCCGGCCTTGGCGACGCGCATCAGCTCCGAACAGACGAAAAGCGGATCCCGGATATCTTCCAATGTGTGGGAGCACGTCGCGAAGTCGAAGAACTTGTCGGGAAACGGCCATGGCGTTCGCGCGCAGATGTCGCGCTGCACCCAGCACGCCTTATTGAAATGCTCGGCTTCACCGCCCTGCCATGGCGGGTCGCCATAGAAGCCGCGCGTCTCGAAAGGCTCCACGTCGAGAACATAGTCGGCGCGGTTGAACGGGCGTGCCCAGCCGCCGACATCGAGCACACGATCGCTCGGCGCAATGCGTGCGAGAACGGCGTCAACGTCGAACATGCTCGGCTCCCAACGGTCAGCTCAACGCACGCCGCATTCGCGCGATGACGATGATCGAACGCACCATCGACCGCGTACAGGACTCGCTCAAGCTCGGCAATGGGCCTGAGAGTCCGTTTGGCCTCTGCGACCTGCCGCCGGAAGCGCTGCTCTCAACGCAGGCCGGCTAATAATTCGTCTCGTCCGGGGTCGCCGGAGGCGTGGACGATATCCCCGTCCCGGAACACGAGGCGCGGCGCGAGAAGTGCGCCGATATCCGCGGTCGCGTCGCCGTCGGCGATGACGATATCGGCGGATTTGCCGGATTCCAGCGTGCCGGTCTGCTCCGCGACGCGGCATTCCCGGGCGGCGCGTTCGGTGGCGGAGCGGATGATGTCGTGCGGCGTCATGCCGGCTCGCGCCATCAAGGCCATTTCCTCGCCGATATCGCCGAGCGGATTGTAGAGCGTGGTGGAATCCGTCCCGAAGACGATGCGGATGCCGGCCGCGACGGCGCGGCGCAGGCTTGCGAGATGCGGCTCGAGCAGCGCAACCGAGCGCTGCACGACGAAATCGGCCTCGCCGCCGGAACGTCCGCGCCCGACGATGCGGGGATAGACCGAGATGGTCGGGCAGAGCGCGATGTCGCGCTTGAGCATGCGCTCGATGCAGTCATCGTCGAGGAACACGCCGTGCTCGATGGAATCGACGCCGGCCTCGATCGCGTTGCGGATGCCTTGCGTGGCCAGCGCATGCGCCGCCACCGGGCGCCCGGCATCATGCGCGACCTCGACGGCGGCGCGGAGTTCGGCGACGCTCATCTGCGCCTGGGTGGGGAGCTCGGTGAGGGTGCCGGCACCGCCGGAGGCCATCAGCTTGATCACGTCCGCCCCGGCCTTGATCTGCAGCCGCGCGATGCGGCGCACCTCCTCCGGGCCGTCCGCCTCGATGCTCAGATTGGCCCAGCCATGACCGCCGCTCATGCAGATCGCGCGGCCGCAGGCGAGCATGCGCGGGCCTTGCGTCCAGCCGGCGGCGAGGCCGCGCTTGAGCCCCCACACCGCATCGGTCTGGCAGCCGAGATCGCGGATGGTGGTGACGCCGCCGATGAAAGCCGAGCGCACGTAGCGCGCGCCCCAGAGTGCGGCCGCGCCGGGATCGAGCCGGCGCATCTGCGCCTCGTGAAAGACATGGATATGCGTGTCGATCAGCCCGGGCAGCACGGTCGCGCCACGCGCGTCGATCCGCTCGCCGGATTGCGCGCCGAAATCGCCGGCACGGCCGATCGCCGCGATCCGTCCGTTCTCGACGACGAGCGTGCCGTCCGGGATCGGCGCCTCGTCGCGCCCGCTGACGAGCAGGCCGTGTTCGATGACGAGGCGGCCCTGCATGCGCTACTCCTTCAATCCTGTGCTGGCGACGCTGCGGATGAAATGCCGTTGCAGAACGGCGTAGACGATGATGATCGGCAGGACGGCCATCATGGCGGCGGCCATCAGCATCGGGAAATCGGTGCCGTAGCGATCGTCCTGCAACAGCGCCATGCCGAGCGAGAGCGTGCGCATCCTCTCGCTGCTGGTGGCGACCAGCGGCCAGAGCAGGTTGTCCCACTCGTCGAGAAAGCGAAGGATGGCGAGCGAGATCAGCGGCGCGACGTTCAGCGGCACGGCGATGCGGAACAGGATGCGCCACTCGCCGGCGCCGTCGATGCGGGCCGCGTCGATCAGCTCGTCCGGCATGCGCTGGAAGGCCTGGCGCATCAGGAACACGCCGAAGCTGCTGATCGCGAAGGGCACGATCAGCCCCTGGTAGGTGTCGAGCCAGCCAAGGTCGCGCACGATGATGTATTGCGGGATCAGGATCACGATGAACGGCACCATCATGGTCGACAGGATCGCGCCGAAAACCATTTTCCGGCCCGGGAAACGATATTTCGCCAGCGCGTAGCCGGCCATCGTCGAAAAGAGCAGGTCGGAGAGCGTCACCGAAGTCGCAACGATCAGGCTGTTGCCGAAGAAGCGTCCGAACGGAATGCGCTGGAACACCCGGGCGATGTTGGCGGCGAGCATCGGGTGCGGCGGCAGCCAGAAGAGCGGGCGGGAGAAAATATCCTGCTCGGTCTTCAGCGCGGTCAGCAGCATCCAGAGCAGCGGCAACGCCATCAGCAGGCATGCGAGGACGAGGGTTACATTGATCGCGGCGTCCGCGCCGCGCCGCGCGTTCACGCCTCGCCTCGCAGCACGCGAAACTGGATCGCGGTCAGCGCCAGCAGGCCCGCGAACATCACCACCGCGATCGCCGAGGCGTAGCCCATGCGGTTGAACTGGAACGCGTTCTCGTACACGAGATAGGGCAGCACCTTGGTCGCGTCGTCCGGGCCGCCTTCCGTCAGCGCATAGATCGCGCTGAACGTTTGCGAGGTGCGGATGAGGGAAATGACCATCACGAACAGGATGTAGGGCCGCATCAGCGGCAGCGTGACGTGGCGCAGCACGCGGAACGCGCCGGCGCCGTCGATGCGCGCCGCCTCCTGCAAGGCGGCCGGAATGGATTGCAGCCCGGCGAGGAAGATCACCATGTAATAGCCGAGATTCTTCCACAGGCTGACCAGGATCAGCGCGGGCATCACGAGCGTCGTATTGTCGAGCCAGTTGAGGTGCGTGACGCCGAACGGCGCGGTGAACAGCAGATAGAGGCCCCCCACCGGCGCGTAGACCGCGCGCCACACCATCGCGACCGCGACCATGCTGAGCACGACGGGCGCGAAGATCACCGCCTGGTAGATGCCGCGCGCGCGCAGCTTGCGGTCGAGCAGCAAGGCGAGGCCGAGCGAGGTCGGCAGCGTGACGACGAGGAAGCCCGCCGTGTAGATGAAGGTGACGCGCGCCGAATGCAGGAAATCATCGTCGGTCAGCAGGCGCTCGTAATTGCGCAGGCCGATGAAGCGTTGCGGTCCGACGAGATCCCACGAGGTCATGCTGACCCAGCCCGCGTTCAGCACCGGGAAGACGAAGAACACGGCGAAGAACAGCACTGCCGGCAACACCATCATGAGTCCGGTGCGCGCCTGGCGGCGCGCGGCGCGTCCGGCCATCGCGCCTCAATCTTCCAGCATGCGGTCGATGCTTTTCGCGAAGGCCGGCACCACGATGGAGGCCGGCTTGCCTTCCGCCGAGATCTGGTCGTAGGCGCGCGAGGTGAGCGTGGCGAGCTGGTTGAATTTTGGCGTGCGAGGCGTCGGCACGCCGATTTTGAGATCGGCGAGGAACACGCCGGAATACGGCACCGCTCGGATCGCGGGCAGGTCGGAGAACCCTTTCCAGGGCTGCATGTATTGCGCCTGCGACGCCCAGACCGCCTGGTTTTCCGGCGATTTCGTCATGAAGGAGATGAACTGCCACGCCTGCTTCACCATCCGGGATTTGGCGCTCACCGCCCAGATCCACGGGTTCAGGCGCGTGCGCGGCGTGGCGCCGGCGAATTGCGGCAGGCGGGCGATGCCGTAGACGCCGTCCTTGTAGGCCACTTTCGGGTATTGCTGCTCGAGCGAGGGCGCGAGCCAGAACCCGGAATTGATCATCGCGACACGACCGGCGCCGAAATCGTCGATCGGCGAGATCACGGGGGAAAGGCCGAGTGCGGCAAACGGGTCCTTGTTGAAGCTGTCGGAAAGAAAGCCGAACGCCGCCATGCCGCCGGCACCGTCGAACCCGTTCCTGGTGCCGTCCGCATTGAGGAAATCGACGCCCTTCTGCGGCAGCAGCGTGCCCCAATAGTAGAAATGCGAGGAGAGGCTGCGCGCCTCCCAGCCCCAGCCGGCGCGCACGATATGGCCGCTCGCATCGCGCTTGACGAGCTTGCGGCCGTATTCCGCGACCTCCTCCCAGGTGGTGGGCGGCTTGTCGGGGTCGAGCCCGGCGTCGCGGAAGAAATCCTTCCGGTAGTACATCGAGATCGCCGCGAGATCCATCGGGATGCCGTAGAGCTGGCCGCCCACCATGAACCCGTCGAGGCTGCCGGGCTCGTAGGCGTCAACCAGCGCCTTGAGCGAGGCGAAGCCGAAGGCGGACGGGTCCACCGGCGCCACCAGCTTGCGATAGACGTAGTTGGCGAGGTTGTTGTCGCCGACCGAGACCAGATCCGGGCCGCCCTCGCCGCCGGTCCATCCGGTGAGGATCTTGGTTTCGAGCTGGTTGGTCTCGAAATTGTCGTATTCGACGGCGATGCCGGCCTGCTTGCCGAAGCCCGGCGCCATCCGCTTGCTCACGATGTCGACCAGCGAGGGATAGTTGTGGCTCCAATAGACGAGCTTTCCGGCCGCCCGCGCGTGCGTGGCCGGAAGCGCTGCTGCGGCCGGGACAACAGCGCCGATCTTCATCAAGCCGCGTCGTGTGAGCGCCATGCCGCGTTCTCCCCTCACCAGCCGATGCCGTAGCTCATCCGCCGCGGATCGGCGCCGCCGGCGAGCCGTACCGGGTCGCGGCTGATCGCGCAGACCGCGCCAGCGAGCGCCGAGAGCGGCGCCCAGGCTTCCACATCGTGGCCGGCGCGAACCAGACCCTCGAAAAGGGCGGGATCGCCGCGCCGCTCGAGCCGCACCAGATTGGACCGGCTCGGATGCGGATCCTCGGTCGCCGGCACGTCGAAGCTCGCCCAGCGCGGCGCCTCGACCGCTGCCTGCAGATCCATCCCGAGCGCCAGATGATTGACCAGGAATTGCAGCATCGCCTGGGTCTGGATGTCGCCGCCCGGCGTGCCGCACGGCATCACCCTGTGATCGCCGGTGACGATCACCGGATTGGGCGTGAGGCGCGGCCGCTTGCCGGGCGCCATCACGTTCGGATCGGCGGGGTCGAGCGAGGCCTGCAAGCCGCGATCCGAGATGCCGAAGCCGAGCCCGGGAACCATCGGCGAGACGAGGATGGTGCTGTCGCTCGGATTGGCGGAGAAGGCGTTGCCCGCCGCATCGACGACGCAGACATAGGTGGTGTCCGGTCCCGCATCGCCGATCATCTTCTCGGCCGCACGCGACGGCGCGCGCGCTGCCTCGATCTCGCTGCGGTGACCGGCCGCGTGTTCCTCCGACAACAGGCGGGCGAGCGGCACGTCGGCGACATCCGGGTCGCCGTAATAGCGGTTGCGGTCGCGCAACGCGCGCTTCGAGGCCTCGATCAGGCAGTGCGCGCGCTCCACGGGCGCGAGCCGCTCCAGCGCCATGCCCTCGGCGATCATCAGCATCTGCGCGAGCGCCGGCCCCTGCGACCAGGGGCCGCAGCAATGCACGACATGGCCGCGGAAGCGGGCGGCGACCGGCGCCAGCTCCGCCACCGCGAAATCCGCCATGTCATCGGCGGTGACGAAGCCGCCGACCTCGCGGGCGAAGCGCTCGATGCGCGCCGGGATCTCGCCGGTGTAGAACGCGTCGCGCGCGGCGCCGATCCCGTCGGCGCGGGTGCCGCCGCGGGCGCGCTCGGCGGCGGCCAGACGACGCAGCGTGTCGGCGAGCGCCGGCTGGCGCACGATCTCGCCGATCTCCGGCACGCGGCCTTCGGGGAAGAAAGCCGCTTCGGCCTCGCTCGCCGCGCCCTGGTCGAACAGATGCGCGAGATTGTGGCGCAGGAACGGGTTGGCCGGAAAGCCCTCCGCCGCGAGCGCGATCGCCCCGCTCAGCACGTCCGCCACGCGCCAGCTGCCGTGGCGGGCGAGCGCCGTGAGCCAGGATGCGACGGCCGCCGGCACCACCCAGCGCGCCGGCCCGGCGGGGATGCGCCCGCCGCCCAGGGCCGCGAGGCGATCGCGCGTCAGCCCGCGCGGCCAGCGCCCGACGCCGGCGAAGCTGGTGATCTCGCCGTCGGCGAGGCGGATCATGATCGGCGCGACGCCGCCGAGATTGGCCATGTCGGGCTGCACGACATTCAGCGCGAATCCCGCCGCCACCCCGGCATCCACCGCATTGCCGCCGGCTTCCAGCACCCGCATGCCGGCCATCGCGGCGAGCGGATGGCCGGCGACGATCATGTGACGCCGCGCGAGCAGGGTCGGCCGGAAGGTGGCGGGATCGGCGAGATCCACCGATTAAGTCCAATGATCGGCGTTAATCACGACGCGGTGCCCCACAGGGCGAGCCAGCCGGCGCCGATCAGCCCGGCATCGTTGCCGTTCGCCGCCGGCAGGATGCGCGGCCGGCGCGAGGCGGAGGGAAACAGGAAACGCGGCAGAATCCGGTCGATCCGGTCGAGCAGATAGGGCCCGGCGAGCGCCACGCCGCCGCCCACCACCACCGCCTGCAGGTTCAGCACGTTGCCGAGGATGCCGAACCCCTGCGCGAGCCAGGAGGCAACCTCCTCCACCACCGCTTCCGCCGCCGCCTCGCCGGATTTGGCCCGCGCGAACACCTGCTCGACGGTGATCGCGTCATGATTGCCCGTGAGGGCCGCATAGCGGCGGAGCAGGGCCGGGCCGCTCGCGAGATGCTCGATCGCGCCCGGCACGCTGCCCGGAACATCGATGCGCGAGGGGTCGAGGCACATGGCGCCGATCTCCGCCGGCAGCCCGTCATCGCCGCGCAGCACCCGGCCGCCGATCGCGATCCCGCCGCCGATGCCGGTCCCGAGCGTCACCACCGCGGCCCGGTCGAGACCGCGCGCGGCGCCGAAGCGGAGCTCGCCCTCGGTGGCGCACACCCCGTCATTCTCGACGCGCACCGGCAGGCCGGTCGCCTCGGCCAGCACCGGGATCAGCGAATGGCCCTGCAGCAGCACGATGTTGTCGGCGCCCTCGCGCACCAGCCCGGTCTCGGGGTCGGGGAAGCCGGGCAGGCCGATGCCGATGGCGAGCGCGCCGGCATCGTCGAGCCGCGCGATCGCCGCCACCAGCATGGCCGCGAAACCGGCGAAATCGATGCCGGGCAGCACCGGCAGCACCGTGCGGCGCGAGACCTGGCCTTGCAGGTCGACCAGCCCGAGCTTGACCGCGCTGCCGCCGATATCGATGCCGATCGCCTGAGTCATAAGTCCATGCGGGTCATGCGCCCACCTTGGTCATGCGTGCCTCATCCGGCGCGCAGCTTGGTGCCGAGATCGGCGGAGAGGCCGGGATGCACCATCCTGTCCGCCACGAGGCCGCGCCGCCGCGCCAAGGCGCTGGCCAGCATCTGAAACGGCATGATCGCCCACACCGCATCCCATCCCGCTCCCGCGTTCAGCGCCGGCCATGGCAGGCCGATCCCGCTGCGGGCCGGCGACAGATCGACCACATGGGCGGCCGCCCCGCGGTCACGCACCACCATCGCCGCCGCCTGCGCCCGCTTCGCCTGCGCCGATGTGCGCGCGAAGAAGAAGGCCGCGCTCCGGGGCGACATGCCGTGCAGACGTCCGTGCAGCGCATCCTCCCATTCGAATCCGGCGGCGGCCATTCCGCTGGTCTCGACGATCTTGAGCGACGCCTCGCGCGCCGTGCCGGCGTGCGACCAGGCGCCGGCGAAGAGCAGGAAATCGGCATCGTCGAGCCGGGACGCGATCTCCTCCGCCCAGCCCTCGCCCGCCGCGATCAACGCCGCCACCTGCCGCCCCAGCCCGTCCGCCGGCGGCGCGGTCCCGGCCAGGGCGGCGGCGAGCAGCAGCAGGCTCAGCACGCTCGCCGTATAGCCTTTGGTTTTCGGGCCGATCACCTCCTCGCCGATCGGCATGGCGAGGCAGGGCGCGCCGGCCTGCGCGAGCCGGCTCGCCGGATCGGCGGTGATCGCCAGGGCGCGATGCCCGAGCGCCACCGCGCGGGACGCCGCCTCGACCGTCGTGGCGCTCATCCCCGATTGCGAGAGCAGCACGACCAGGCAGCGCGGACCGGGCGCCGGCGGCAGGTCGAGGAAGCGCAGCGGCTCCATCACCTCCACGACCGCGCCGCTCGCCCCGGTGATCGCCCCAGTGATCGCCCCGGTGATCGCTCGGGTGATCGCCTCGCTCGCCGCCACCATCGCGTTCATCGACGAGCCGCTGCCGACCAGCACCACCCGGTCCGGCCGAGCCGCCACCGGCAGCGCCGCGCGAAGACGCGGGCCCAGCTCCGCCGCCACCGAGGCGAGCACGCCGGGCTGCTCCCTTATGTGGTCGTCGATCCGCATCCGCCCGCAAGCCGCGTCATCGAACAAGCGCCAAAGGCAGAAATCCTCGTCAGGGACGGCGTGATCCGCTATCAAACTTACCTTTGGATTTAATCGAGGCGCAAGCACGATGGTGGCGGGCACCAATATCGAGCATGCGACGGCGCTCAACCGCCGCGTGGTGCTGGAAGCGGTGCGCCGGCACGCGCCGGTCTCGCGCGCGGAAATCGCCCGCGCCACCGGGCTGAGCCCGCAAACCATCTCCAATATCGTGGCCGAGCTCGACGCCGCCGGGCTGGTCCGCGCCGGCGGCCGCCGCGCCGGGCGGCGCGGCCAGCCGGCGACCGAGATCACCCTCGACCCGCGCGGCGGATTTGCCGCCGGCCTGCATCTCGGCCATCGGCGCATCGCCGGCGTGCTGGTCGATCTCGCGGGCGCGGTGCTCGCCACCGAGGAACGCCGGATCGCCGCGCCGCCGCCCGAGGCGCTCCGCTCCACCATGGCCGAGATGGTGAGCGCGATGCTCCGCGAGGCCCGCCTCGCGCGCGCCGATCTCTGGGGCGTGGGCTGCGTCATGCCGGGGCAGATCGAGGCGGGCGAGCTCATGCAGGGCGGCCCGACCATGCTCCCCGACGCGCCCGGCTTCTCCGTCGGCCGGTGGCTCGAGGCGGCGCTCGCCATCCCCGTCACCGTCGCCAACGATGCCGCCGCCGCCGCCATCGCCGAACAGCTCTACGGGATCGGGCGGGAGGCCACGAGTTTCTTCTATATCCATTTCGGCCTCGGGGTCGGCGGCGGGATGATCCTCGCCGGCCAGCATTATCGCGGCGCGCGCGGCCGGGCCGGCGAGCTCGGCCACCTCATCGTCAAGCCCGGCGGCCGCGCCTGCCCGTGCGGCAATCGCGGCTGCCTCGAGCAATACGTCTCGCTGCAGGCCGCCGCCGAGACCATAACCGGCCCCGAACGCGACGCCGCTGCCATCGACCCCGCCGAACTGCAGGAACGCTTCGCCGCCGGCGACCCGCGCCTGCTCGGCTGGACCAGCGAGGCCGCGCCTTATCTCCGCCTCGCCATCCACAGCATCGAGACCTTCTTCGACCCGGACACCATCGTGCTCGGGGGCGCCTTGCCGCCGTCCCTGCTCGACGCGCTGATCCGCAACCTCGACCCTTTGCTCCCCAGCATCAGCGCGCGCGAGCACCGCCCGCATCCGCGCGTGCACCGCAGCCGGATCGGCGCCGACATCCCGGCCCTCGGCGCCGCCGCCCTGCCGATCTCGTTCGGCACCCAGCCGGATCCGGCTTTGCTCTGGAAGCAGAACGGGTTGAAGAAGGCCAAGGGCTCTGCCCCTGGACCCCGCTAAGGGCGGAGCCCTTAGAACCCGGGACGGCGCTTGTGTGGGACTGGCTGAGCCTGATGAACTCCGCGCGAAGCACCAAATCTGGTTCTAAGGGGTCCGCCCTTAGCGGGATCCAGGGGCAGAGCCCCTGGCCTTAAAGGCCTAGATAAGCACTCCGAAGCCGCGGATCGGCCGCGAGAGCGTCGGCGCGACCGGTCAGCGAGATCGCACCGTTTTCCACCACGTAGGCGCGCCCGGCGATGGCGAGGGATTGGACCACGTTCTGCTCGACGAGGAGGATGGAGAGGCCCTCATTGTGCAATCTGGCGATGAGCGCGAAGAGCTCCTCGACGAGCAGGGGTGAGAGACCGAGCGAGGGTTCGTCGAGGATCAGCAGGCGCGGTTCCGCCATCAAGCCGCGGCCGATGGCGAGCATCTGCTGCTCGCCGCCGCTCATCGAGCCGGCGGCTTGCCGCAGGCGCTGGCCGAGGCGGGGAAAAATGGCGATCACGCGGTCCAGATTGCGGGCGCGGTTCGGCTTGCCGCGCAGATAGGCGCCGAGCAGCAGGTTCTCGCGCACCGAGAGGTTCGGAAACACCCGCCGCCCTTCCGGGACATGGATCAGCCCGGCGCGCACGATCTCCGCGTGATCGGATCGGGTGATGTCCTCGCCGCAGAAGCGGATCGTGCCGTCGCGGGCCGGGATCAGCCCGGAGAGGGCGCGGTTGAGCGTCGTCTTGCCGACGCCGTTCGCCCCGAGCACCGCGACGATCTCGCGTTCCGCGATGTCGAGATCGACGCCGCGCAGCACGGTCACCGCGCCGTATCCGGCCTGCAATCCGCGCACCTCAAGCATGGGCGGCGAGGTGGGCGGAGGCGCCATGGCCGAGATAGGCCTCGACCACGGCCGGGTTGCGCGCGATCTCGCCCGGCGCGCCGACGGCGATGCGCTGTCCTTCGGCGAGCACGAAGGCGCGTTCGGCGAGGGCGGCGACGGCCTGCATGACATGCTCGATCAGCAGAATGGTCACGCCGCCATCGCGCACCGCGCGCACCACGCCGACGATCTCGTTCACCTCGGAAGGGTTCAGCCCCGCCATCACCTCGTCGAGCAGCAGGAGCTTCGGCTCCGTCGCGAGGGCGCGGGCGACCTCGAGCCGCTTGCGCCCGGAGACGGTGAGCGTCGCGGCCGGGCGGTCTAGAAACGCGGCGAGGCCGAGCCGGGTGCCGATCGCCCGCGCCCGCGCCATCGCCGCGCGCGGATCGGCGATGCGCAGGAAGGCGCCGATGCGGATGTTCTCCGCGACGGAAAGCCCGGCGAAGGGTTGCGTGATCTGGAAGGTGCGCACCATGCCGGCGCGCGCGATGCGTTCCGGCGGCGCACCGGTGATGTCGACGCCGTCGAAGCGGACGCGGCCGGCATCGGGGCGGATGAAGCCGGCGATCATCGCGAAGCAGGTCGTCTTGCCGGCCCCGTTCGGCCCGATCAGCGCGGTGATGCTGCCTGCCGCGACATCGAGATCGACACCGCCCACCGCCTGCAATCCGCCGAACCGCTTGCCGAGGCCGGTGACCTCAAGCACGGCGGAAACGCCCCGGCCGCGCGGCGCCGAGCCGGGCGATGCCGCCCGGCAGGAAACCGATGACGAGGAGCAGCACCACGCCGTAGAGCATCGGCGCGATGCCGGGTGTCGCGATCAGGGTGCGCGCGGTATCGGCGATCGCATGCAGCACGATCGCGCCGAGGATCGGCCCCCAGACCGTGCCGGCGCCGCCGATCATCGCCACCAGCAGCATCTCGACGCTGCGCGAAGAGGCGAAGGCGATGTTGGGATCGAGATAGAGATAGCTCTGCACGTAGAGCACGCCGCCCGCGCCGGCGACCGCGCCGGAGAGCGCGAGCGCAAGGGATTTCGTGCGCGCCACGTTCACGCCCAGCGCGCGCGCCGCGTCCTCATTCTCGCGCGCCGCCATCAGCCGCGCGCCGAACCGGCTGCGTGTCAGCCACTGCGCGATCAGCGTCGCCACGGCGAGCAGCGCCAGCGCCGCCGCATAGGCGGCGCGGCGATCGGCGAACTGGAAATTCGCGAGCGTCGGCCTGAGCGGCACCAGGATGCCGAGCCCGGCACGGGTGATGTCGAGGCTGTTGGCGAGAATGCGGAACGCCTCGGCGAAGGCGAGCGTCACCAGCGCGAAATAGCTGCCGCGCAGCCCGGCGCGGAAGGTCGCGGCGCCGATGAGAGTGCCGGCCAGCCCGCCCACCGCGACCCCGAGGGGAAGGCCGAGCCAGGGGCTCAGCCCGGTGCGGGTCTGCAGAATGGCCGCCGCATAGGCGCCGAGCCCGAAAAACGCCGCATGGCCGAAGCTGGTCAGCCCGCCGAACCCGCCGGCGATGTTCCAGGCCTGGCCGAGGGCGGCCGAGGTCGCGGTGAGCAGCGCGAGATTGGCGAGGTATTGCGACGGCGTCGCGAACGGCAGCAAGGCCGCGATCGCGAGCAGCACCGCTCCCGCGCGCTTCACCGCGTCGCTCCGAACAGGCCGGACGGGCGCAGCAGCAGCACCGCGATGAACACCAGCGGCACGCAGATCGGCCCGAGCGATTCGCCGAGCACGAGGCCGCCGAGCGATTCCGCGACGCCGATCAGCAGGCCGCCCAGCACCGCGCCCGGAAAACTCCCCATGCCGCCGAGCACGACGATGGTGAAGGCGACCAGCACGAACTCGTTGCCGATATCGGGGCTGACCGGAAAGGACGGCAGCAGCAGGCAGGCGGCCGCGCCGAGGCAGGCGATGCCGATGCCATAGGCCAGCGCGAAGACGCGCTCCGGCCGGATGCCGACCAGCCGCGCGCCCTCCGGCTCGCGCGCGACGGCGCGGATCGCGCGGCCGGCATCGGTGAGCGCCATGAACGCCCAGAGCAGGCCGGCCAGCGCCAGCGCGCAGAGAAAGGCGACGAGCTTCGCGACCGGGATCAGCAGCGTGCCCACCGCCAGCATGGCGAAGGAATACGGCGTCTCGATCGCGCGCGTGTCGCCGGTGAAGATCACCAGCGCCGCATTGTCGAGCACCACCGCGACGCCGAGCGTCGCCAGCAGGATCGCGCGGTCATCGCCCTGCCCGACGCGGCCGATGACGAAGCGGTAGAGCGCCCAGCCGATCGCGAACATCGCCAGGGTCAGCAGCGGCAGCGCGAGCAGCGGGTCGAGATGCAGCCTGGTCGCCAGCAGCCAGGCGCCGAACATCGCGATCATCAGCAGCGAGCCATGCGCGAAATTGACGATATGGAGAACGCCGTAGATCAAGGTCAGCCCGAGCGCCACCAGCGCATAGACGCCGCCGGTGAGCAGCCCTGCGACGAGCGCCGGCAGCACGATGTCGAGCATCAGCCCGAACGCGCGGCGGCGCTCCCGGTCACGCCGGGCTCAGTCGGCCTTCGGGCGCGGAAAGACCGGCTTCGCATCCGCGTATTGCGCGGGAAGGATGCATTTGATGTCGGCGTCCTGGATCTGCAGGCAGACCGGATGCGCGCCGGTGTTCTGGCCGTTGACGAATGTCGTCGGGCCGTACGGCATGAAATGATCGGCATAGGTGCTCGCCGCCATCGCGGCGGTCAGCTTCGCCTTGTCGGCGCTGCCGGCGCGCTCCATCGCATCGGCCAGCACCTTCACCGCGAAATAGCCGAACAGCACCTCCCAGCCGAACACGTGGCCGGCATCCTCGATGCGCTTGCGGAAGACGAGGCTACGCGGGTCGCGCGGATTGTACCAATGGTTGAAATCGATCATGTCGGCAGCGACGGTCGGCTGCTGCCTGGCGAAAGGCAGGTTGAAGCCGCCGCCGGAAACCGAGAAGGCCGCGACGAGATTGAGGCGCTGCTGCACCATGGTGCGCAGCAGGAGCTGATATTCGTTCGGATAGTTGCTGATGATGACGAGATCGGGCTTCGCGGCCTTCAGCCGCAGCACGATGTTGGTGAAATCCCGCGTCGGCGTCGCATGCGGGATCAGCTCGGTCACGGTGATCCCGATCGGCGGCAGCTTGCCGGCGAGCAGCTTCGCGGTGCTGGTGCCGAACTCGCTGTCCTCGTGCACGATGATCGCGGTCTTCACCGGGCTGCCGGCGCCCTTGTTCAGCGTGTCGAGCGCGGTGATCGCATCGGTGGTGGCGGTGCTGTTGTTCGGGAAGAAGCGGAAGGTGTTGGCGAGGCCGCGCGTGGTGATCGCATCCGCGATGCCGCTGTCGATCGAGAACGGGATGTCGTATTTCGCCGCGGCCTGCGTCGCCGCGAGGCAGAGGTTGCTCGCATAGCAGCCGGTGAAGGCGGCGACCCCCTGCTCGGCCATCTGGTCGACGAGGCTGGTGGCGATCTCCGGCCGGCCCTGCGCGTCGCCGAGCACCGCCTCGAGCTTCGCGCCGCCCATCGCCTTGATGCCGCCGGCCGCGTTGATCTCGGCGATCGCCGTCTGCCCGCCGAGCCGGCATTGCTGGCCGCCAAAGGCGAGCGGGCCGGTGACCGGATGGATCAGGCCGAGCTTCACGGAGGCCGATTGCCCGCGCGCGAGGGAGGGCATCGCAAGTGCGGCGGCGCCGGCCCCGATCGCGGAACGCCGGGTGAGTGTGACCGTCATCTGGCCTCCGGAGTTGTCCTATGTTTAATACATTGAGTGTGCCTAACACCCGGCGCCCCCGCTTGCCAAGCAGGATGCCAAGCAGGGTTCCCAAGCCGGTTTCATTGCAGAAGCGCGAGCAGCACCAGAACGATGCCGATCGTGGCGATCCCCCAGACGATCGAGCGCACCATCGGAATGCCCGAGGCATAGAGCGGCACATAGACCAGCCTGCCCCAGAAATAGAGATGCGCGCCGATCAGCGTGAGCGGACCCTCCCGCCCGGCCGCATGCGCGGCGAGGATCGCGGCGGCGAAGAACGGGAAGGTCTCCAGCATGTTGTTCTGCGCGCGTACGAGCCTTCCGCCGACCCCCTTGGGTTGCGGCCGTTCCTCGTCGCGCGCGCCCATCGCCCAGGCGAGGCCGTCCTGCCGCCGGCGCGCCCCGGCGGCGAGCATGACCTGCACGAGGCCGAGCACGACGCTCCAGCCGAGCAGCACGATTTCCTGGGACATTGGCTCACTCCGCAGACATGGGATTCACTCCGTCGGCGAGGTCTCACCGAGCAGTTCCGGCCGGTACTCGAAATGCATGGTGTCGTAATGCGACCATTTGCCGCCCCAGATGAAGCCGTACCGGGCGAAGGTCTCGACGATGATCGCGGGGATCGGCCGCGGGGTAACCGCCATGCGGTGCCAGTGCCAGTAATCGCTGTGCGCCACGTTGATGTCGACCGCGGCGCCCCAGCCATGCATGCTCGCCTGCCCGGCATCGGCGACGGCGCGGCAATTGTATCCGCCGCCCGGCGGGTAGAGGTAGCGGGTGACCTCCGGCGGCGCGGCTTCGAGTTCGCGCGACACCGCGGCGAGCTGCTCGGCGACGCCGTTGACCGTCGTCACCCGCAGCACGCCGCCCCAGAGATGCGGCAGCCAGGCCACCGGGACGAGACGCGGCGCCACCTCGCCGCGGCGGCAATCGCCGTACATCTTGTCGAAGAACGCGGTGTCGCGGATGCGCCCGGGATCGGCATCGGCGCCGAAAGCCGGGGTGCTCAGGTCGCGCGCATCGTAGGGCATCGCCATCTGCTGGCGGATCGAGCCGGTCAGCAGCATCGCCGCGAGATCGCCCTTGGCGGGCGCGCCGAGCGGCATTCTCGTCCCGTCGCGCCAGATCAGGTTTCGCGCATCGTACCCCGCGAGCTCGGCCGGATAGGCATGCACGAGCGCATCGAGCCCGGCATCCTGCGCCCGCGCCGGACCGGCTGAAGCGAGCAACGGCATCAGCGGCAGCAGGAAGCGGAACGGCGGCATGCGGGAAGTATGGCTGAGCCATGCGCCGTGCGGAAGCCGGATTACCCCGACCAGCCGGTTTACCCGACAGCCAGCGCGATGCCGATCTTCCGCTGGGGATGCGGATGGTGGTGAGAGCGGGCACGATCTGCGTCGCGGCGGCGAAATCGAAGAAGCCGACCACCGAGATGGCGGTGACGGCGAGCCCGTCATGCGCGCAAAACAGCGCGGTCGGCGCCGTCCCGCAGCCCGCCCAGAAAAGCGTCGGCGAAATCGCAGCCCGATGCGGCGCGCGTGCTGATGACCGATGTGCAGGACGAGAAGCTCGCCGTCGCGGGCACCTACGCCGGCATCGAGACGGTGAATGTCGCGTCGTCGGACCCGGTCGCGGCGATCCGTGCGCTCACCGATGGCTGGGGCGCCGATGTGGTGTTCGACATCCATCCGGCGATCCCCGGGCTCGATGCGCTGCTGCTCTGCCTGCCGCGGCATTGGCAGGAGGTCGTGCGGGTGCGCGGCCTGGGAGAGCTCAACTCCATCAGCATCCCGCGAATTCGCCGATCAGCGCGCGCCCCGACTGGCGGCCGTCCGCGGGCAAGGCCGCCGGCGGATGGATGCGCCGCCGGACGCGCATGGCATCGGCCGCCTGCTCGACCAGCTGCAATCCGACGAGTTGCTGCTGTTCTCGACCGATTATCCGCACCGGCTGTTCGACGGCGCCGCGGCGAGCCCGCCGCATCTGTCGGCCGATCTCGTCCGCAAGCTGACGGTCGAGAACCCGCGCCGCCCCTCTGCGCGCCTCGCCGAACTCGCGACCGGACGTCCATGGCTTGACAATCGTCACCTGACGATCTGCCGGGCAGCGCTGTCCTGCCCGCAAATCCGAACCCTGTCAGGCGCCGATGCGCTTCCAGTAGAGCTTCGTTCCGGTCAGGCCGCCATGCGGCTTCAGCGCGTAATCGGGGATCTCGCCCGCGAGGACGTAGCCGAGCTTTTCGTAGAGCGCCGAGGCGCCGCCCTCCGTCGCGGTGTCGAGCACCAGCAGCGTGCGGCCGCGTTCCGCCGCGAGACGTTCGGCCGCCTGCATCAGCGCCGCCGCGACGCCCTGGCCGCGATGGCGCACCCGCGTCATCAGCTTGGCGATCTCGGCGCGGTGCGGCTGGTTGGGCGGGTAGTCCAGCAGCAGGGTGACGGTGCCGGCCAGGCTCTCGCCCTGCCAGGCGCCAAGGACCACCCGCTTCCCCGCCGCCGCCGCCGCCAGCGAGCCGCGCCAGAATGCCCCCGCCTCCGCTGGCGCGAGCGGGTGCATGAAGCTCACCGAGCCGCCGCCGGCCACCACCTCGATCAGCATGTCGCGCAGTTGCGCGCATGTGCCGGGCTCGGCGGTAAGCGGCGCGATGGCGAAGCTCCGCGCGCCGTCCGATCCGTCCATCATCCGCTCCCCTGCAACCGGCGCATGCTCCCGCACCTGCCGGGCCGCCGCAAACAGAAACGCGCCCCGGGCGGCCAGCCGCCGCGGGGAGCGCGCCCGTCCGATCAGGCGTCAGGAATGCGAGAGGCTGACCACCCCCATGCCGTTCGCCTGCTGCACCGAGAAGCTGTCGCCCGCGAAGCTGCCGGCGAGATGCAGCGTATCGACCACATGGCCGCCGCTGCTCAGCGTCAGCTTGCCGTTGCCGGCGGTGAAGCTCGCCGCATCGATGCCGGTCATCGCGATGTGATCGCCGACCGAGAACCCGTCGATCGACGGCGCCGGGGCGCCGTCGAACGACTGGCCCTGCGCCAGGATCAGCGTGGAATCGGAGCCAAGGAAGCTGATCTTCGGCAAGGCGAGCTGCGCATCGCTGAGGTCGAGCGTGCTGCCCGCGGCAAGATCGACCGCGCCCGGGCCGCCGAACGCGCCGTGGATCGCGAGCGTGCCGCCGGAGGCCTGCACCGTGCCGTTATCGGCGAACCCGCTGGTGCTCGCCGATGTTGAAATTCCCGGCCGTCGTGCTGCCGGTGTTGTGCCACACCGCGTCATCGATGGTGACGCTGCCGACGCCGGCGGTGTGCTGGCCGATCAGCACGATGACGGAGGTGATGCTGCTCCGCGTGGCGCCGGTGCCCTCGGCGATCACCGTACCATGGCCGTTCACGCCGACGAGGAAGCCGCCATCGGAATGGAACGCGGCGCTCGGCGTGAGCACGACGGTGCCGTTCTGGCAAATCATGAAGCTCTGGGAGGCGCCGGTCGCGTTGGTGTCGATCGTCCCGTTGACGGTGATCGTCTCGGTGCCGAGCATCATCAGCGTGTCGAAGGCGGAGGTGCCGTTCTCGACGGCGTTCAGCGCGGTGTGCTGGCCGGGCAGCTTGTCGCCCGACCAGTTCGCCGGGTCGGACCAGTTGCCGACCGCGCCGTCGCCGGTGAATGTCACGATATGGGTGCTCGCCATGAGTGCCTTCCCGGGCTGAGATCGTTGTGCGGCGGCACCCTCCCGCGCAGGGGCTTTCGAAAAGCTTAATGCCGATTTGGCGGAAGCCCCGGCCTCGGGCAGGATGCGGCGCAAAGGGGAGGCAGCGCATGCACCGTATCGGCGTGGTCGGGCTCGGGAAGATCGCGACGGACCAGCATCTGCCGGCGATCGCCGCGCATCCGGATTTCTCGCTGATCGGCGTCGCCGATCCGCAGGCGGATTTTTCCGGCATCACCGCTGCTGGGTTCCGCTCGCATCGGGAGATGCTGGCGGCCCTGCCGGAGCTCGACGCGGTGGCGGTCTGCACCCCGCCCGGGGTGCGCCGCCGCATCGCGCATGATGCGCTCGGCGCCGGCAAGCACGTGCTGATCGAGAAGCCGCCCGCCGGCGGCGTCGCCGAATTGCTGCTGCTGCGCGATGCCGCGGCGCATGCCGGGCGCGTGCTGTTCACCGCCTGGCATTCGCAGCACACCGACGCGGTCGATGCCGCCCGCGCGCGGCTCCGCGAGGAGGTGGTGACGCGGGTCGAGGTCGCCTGGAAGGAGGATGTCCTTAAATGGCATCCCGGCCAGGCCTGGATCTGGGAGCCGGGCGGGTTCGGCGTGTTCGACCCGGGCATCAACGTGCTGTCGATCCTGACGCGCATCCTCCCCGAACCGCTCTTCGTGCGCGCGGCGACACTTCTCATGCCGCAGGACGCGGCAACGCCGATCGCGGCCACGCTGGAATTCGGCCTCGGCGGCCGCGAGGAGGCCGGCCGCGCCGAATTCGACTGGCGGCGCGAGGCGGGCGAGATCCGCGAGGTCACGCTGCATACCGAAAGCGGCACGGTTCTGCGCCTCGAGAAAAGCGGCGCGCGGCTCCGAATCGACGGCGAGGTGGTCGCCGAGGGGACGCGCGCCGAATATCCCCGGATGTACGACCATTTCGCGACGCTGCTGCGCGACGGGCGGTCCGACGTGGACGCGGCGCCGCTGATCCTCGCCTGCGATGCGCTGCAGCTCGGCCGGAGGAGCGTGCTCGCGGAGCACCTTGCGAGACCGGCCGGAAGCATCTGAAATCGTCCCGCATCCGTACGAGGCCAACATGGTGTTTCCGCTTCCCGCCGCCACGCCGAGCGAGCTCGGCCTCGACCCGCGCCGGCTCGACCGGCTCTGCGCGCTGGTGGACGAGCATATCGCGAGCGGCGTGCATCCGGGCGCGCAGCTCGCGGTCGCGCGCCGCGGCAAGCTCGCGCTGTTCCGCAGTTTCGGCAGCGCGCGCCTCTCCCCGGCGAAACCCACCACCGACGACACGCTGTTCCTGATGTTCTCCAACACCAAGGTGGTGACCGCATCGGCGATCTGGATGCTGGTCGAGGATGGGAAATTACGGCTCGACGCGCCGGTCGCGACTTATCTTCCGGGCTTTGAGCGGCATGGCAAGGGCGGCATCACGATGCTACAATTGATGACGCACCAGGCCGGCTTCCCGAGCGCCACGGTGCCGGCTTCGGCGTTCGAGGACCACGCGGCGCTCCGTGAATGCGTGTGCGACTTCAAGCCCGAATGGGCGGCGGGCAGCCGCGTGCATTACCATCCCGGCAGCGCGCACTGGGTGGCCGCGATGGTGATCGAGGCGATCACCGGCAGCGATTTCCGCGATGTCATCCGAACGCGCATCACCGAGCCGCTCGGCATCGATGGCGAGGTGAAGATCGGCGTGAAAGGCGAGGCGGTGGAACGCTGCGCCGACATGCACGCACCGGACGGCAAGGCACCGCTCGCCGACGACAACACGTCGGAATGGCGCGCCGCCGGGCGACCGGGCGGCGGCGGGTTCGCGACGGCGCGCGGCATGGCGGCGTTCTACCAGATGCTGCTGCAAGGCGGCCGGCTCGGCGGCGCGCGCGTGCTCTCCCCGCGCATGATCGCATACGCGACACGCAACTTCACCGGCGAACGCATCGACCTGATGAACAGCCATCCCCCGCATCGCGGCATCGGCCCCGGACTGCGCGGCACCACCGAATTCCACCGCGGCCAGGGCGCACTCGCGCATCCCGGCACGTTCGGCCACGGCGGCGCCGGGTCGTCCTATTGCTGGGGCGATCCGGAGTCCGGGGTTTCCTTCGCCTTCCTGAGCAATGCGCGGCTTGAGGAAGACAAGCACGATGCCCGGATGGAGTTGCTGAGCAACGTCGTGCATGCGTCTATCGTGGAGTGAAGGCGCCAGGGCTCTGCCCCTGGACCCCGCTAAGGGTGGTCACCCTTAGAACCCGGTACGGTGCCTGATGTCGGGTGGGTTGTCGCCGGAGTGGTCCGGTGTTTGATGCGCTTCGCGCGAAGCGCATTCACCACCGGAACGCGATAGACGGCCGGACAGACCCCGCGCCCTCGCCACCCGGGTCCCAAGGGCGACTGCCCTTGGCGGGGTCCGGGGGCAGAGCCCCTGGCGCCTTCACCCTGTCACGTCCCAAACAACCGATCGCCCGCGTCACCAAGGCCGGGATGGATGTATCCGTGCGCGTCGAGCCCGAGATCGAGGGCGGCGGCGATAACCGGCACGTCCGGATGCGCATCGTGGAAAGCCTGGAGTCCTTCCGGCGCCGCGATCAGGCACACGAAGGTGACGCGCTGGCCGCCCGCGCGAAGCACGCGTGAGACGGCGCTGATCGCGGTATGGCCGGTGGCCAACATGGGGTCGACGACGACGATGTCGCGGTCCCGCATGTCCTCCGGGAATCTGGCGTAATACTCCACCGCCTCGAGCGTCTCGGGATCGCGGTACAACCCGACATGCCCGACCCGGGCATTCGGAAGGACCTCCAGCATGCCGTCGAGCAATCCGTTGCCGGCGCGCAGCACCGAGACCAGGCAGAGTTTTGGCCCGGCGAGAACCTGCCCCTGCATGCGGTCGAACGGCGTCTCGATCTCCATCTCCGTGAGCCGCAATCCGCTGGTGGCTTCGTAGGCCAGCAACATGCCGATCTCGCGCAGCAGGGCGCGGAACTGGATGGTGGGCGTGCGCTTGTCGCGCAGCAATGTCAGCTTGTGTTGCACGAGCGGGTGCTGGGAGACGATGAAGTGGGGCATGAAGGAGCGCGGACGCCGCTAGGCCCGCATCCGGCGTGCCAGCGCTTCGCCGATCATCACGCAGGTGAAGTGCAGGTTCGCGCGGCAATCGGTCGGCATGATCGAGGCATCGGCGACGCGCAGCCCGGTCACGCCGCGCACGCGGAGATCCGGATCGACGACGCCGCGCGGATCCTCGTGCGCGGTCATGCGGCAGGTTCCCGCGGCGTGCTGGATGTCGGCCGCCTCGCGCAGCATGATCTCGTCGAGCGCGTCGTCGGGCAATGCGGCCGCTTGCTCCATCGTCAGCCCGGATTCGCCGAAGGTGGTCGCCTCGGCGATCGCCTGTGCGGGCGGCAGTGCGACGAGACGCGAGAGGCGGCGCACGCCGTCGCGCAGGCGTTCGCGGTCGCGCGGATCGGCGAGCATGTTCTCCTCGACGATCGGGGGCGCCTCCGGGTCGGCGGAGGCGAGCCTGATCTCGCCGCGCGAGAAGGCGTCGTAGAGCGCGACGCCCATCGCGCCGCCTGGGCCGGGCTCGCCATCCGGAGTCAGGCCCCGATGGTTGTAGGCGATGATGATCATGTCGCGCTCGCCGCCGCCGGGGAGCCCGCTCGTATAGGTCAGGCAGCAATTGGTGTGGCGCGCGTCGCGGCCCTGCGCGCGGTATTCGGGTTTCAGCGCGAAGCTCGCGCGCACGATCGGGTGGTCCATGAAATGCTGTCCCACGGCGGGAGGTTTTGCAGCACGCCGCTGCCGTGCGCCGCGAGCTCGGCGACCGGTCCGATGCCGGAGCGCATCAGGATGGTCGGGGTGTGGATCGCGCCGGCGCAGAGCACGATCTCGCGCGCCGTGATGTCCTCAGCCGGGCCGGCGCCGAAGCGGACGCGCACGCCGGTCGCGCGCCTGCCCTCGAAGAGCACGCGTTCGACCAGCGCATCGCCGCAGATCACCAGGTTCTCGAACCCGCGCGCGGGTTCGAGATAGCCGTCATTGGTGGTGACGCGATGCCCGTCCCGGCTGTTGATCGGGTTGCACGAAATGCCCTCGCCCTCCGGCGCGTTGAGGTCGGGCTGCCATTTGTAGCCGGCGGCGAGCCCGGCATCGTGCAGCGCGCGGTCGACCGCGCCCCAGCGCTCCATCGGCGCGCGATAGACCGGCAGGGGTCCGCCGCGCCGCAGGCCGACGGCGCCGAAATCCGCATCGTCCTCGATGATGTCGTAGAGCGGCAGCACGTCGGGCGCGCCCCAGCCTTCGCACCCGGCTTCCGCCCAGGCGTCGAACGCTGCCGGCACGCCGCGGATCGCGATCTGCGCGTTCACCGCGGAAGAACCGCCCAGCGCCTTGCCGCGCCAGTAGAAGCGCGGTTCCTGCACGGCGGTGCGCCGCGTCAGCAGCGCGGGCCATTGCCATGCCGCCTGGTGCGCGGGGTCGTACATGAACGGGATGTTGTTGGCGCTGCGGAGCGCGGCCGGCGCGTCGGCGGAGCGCCAGTCCCGCCCGGCCTCCAGCAGGAGCACACGGCGGTCAGCATCCTCGGACAGCCGGGCGGCGAGCGGCGCACCGGCCGAACCGGCGCCAACCACGATCACGTCGTACATGCAGGACCTTTCGGAAGACAAAGCATGGGAGACATCACACGAGCGAGGTGGTCTCCAGGGTGATCCCCGATGCGCCGCTGAGCGCGCCGGGCAGGCTGGTGAAGCCCTGCACGCGGCGCGTCATCGCGTAGGCCTGGGTGCGCCAGGCGAGGCTGACCATCGGCGCATCCGCCAGCGCCGTCTTCTGCAGCTCGGCATAGATCGCGCGGCGCTTGGCGGGATCGAACTCGCGGCGGCCCGCGGCGAAGAGCTCGTGCAGGCGGGGTGTCGGCATGGCGTAGCTGCGGCCGTAATTGGCGGGCAGATCGCCGTCGATCACCGTCTGCATGCCATCCGGGTCGTTATTGTCCGTGCTGGTGCCGAACACCGCGATCTCGTACTGGCCGCGATTGCCGAGCGTCACGCGCTGTCCCCATTCGGGCAGAGAAAGCGTCGCCTGGATGCCGATCTCCGCGAGATGCTGCTGCACGATCTCGGCGGTCGCCTTGTGCATGCCGTACTGCGCGGTGGCGAGCAGGGTGCAGGCGAAGCCGTTCGCGAGTCCGGCTTCGGCGAGCAGGGTTTTTGCCCGTGCCGGGTCGTAATGCCAGGTATCGGCGAGCGTCGCATCGTAGAACTCGGTGCCGGGCGGGATCGGCATGCCGCCAAGCGGCGCGCCGCGGCCGAAGAAGGCGGCCTGCACGATCTCCTCCCGGCGGATCGCGAAGGCGGTGGCGAGGCGCACGCGCGGATCCTTGAACGGCGCGCGGCCGCCGTTGAACAGCAGGTTCATGAACGGGCCGACGGACCCGTCTAGCCGCAGGTTCGGGTTGGCCTCGACCTGCTTCATCGACTGCCAGGGCGCGTATTCGATGATGTCGACATCGCCCGCGTTCAGCGCCGCCATGCGGAGATTGTCGTCGGCATAGGCGACCATGCGGATGCGGGGCGCCTTAGGCAGGCCGGCACGGTAGAATTTCGCGAAGGCGGCGAGCTCGATCGCGACGCCGCGTTCCTGCGAGACGATCGTGTAAGGTCCGGCGCCGACCGGTGCGTCCGGGTCTGAGCGCTGCGCGATCACCGGCATTTGCGGGCTCGCCATCCAGAGCGGCAGCGTGGCGACGGGCTCGCTGGTGACGATGCGGAGCGTGCGCGCATCCGGCGTCTCGACCGATTGCACCCCCTGCATTTGCCCGTGCATGTAGGCCACTGCGTTGCCGCGCACCTGCGTGATGCTCCAGGCCGCATCGGCGGCGGTGACGGGTGCGCCGTTCTGGAAGACGGCGTCGCGCAGATGGAACACCCAGGCGGTGTCCCCGTCGCGCTCCCAGCGCGCGGCGAGCTCGCCGCGCAGCGAGCCGTCGGTCGCGAAGGAGAGCAGGCCGCGGAACAGCAGCAGCTTGACGGTGGCGGAGGATTGGCCGGTGGACACCCAGGGCAGCAGATTGGGCGGATAGGTCGACAGGCCGAAGCGCAGCGGGGCGTCGGCCGCGCTTGCCTGCGGCGCGAGGAGCGGCGCGGCGGCGGCGGTGAGGACCAGGCGGCGTCGCGACAGGCGCATCGGCGGCTCCGGCAGAGAACATGCGGGGCGGGCTTGTGGGCGAGCGTATCGGAGCGATAGCGTTGCGTCCACGTTGTCGCGGAGGGGAAATTGGCCGAACGCAAGCGCAAGGTGCTGATGGCGGAGCTGACCGGGGGCGAGGCAAGGGAGACCTATCCGCGCAATCCGGTGATCCTGCTGCCGATGGGCAGCCATGAGGATCAGGGTCCGCACGCCCCGATGGGCGATTACCTGAGTGCGGCGAAAATCGCCGAGCTGATCGCCGAACGCGCGAGCGACGCGGGCAACGAGACGCTGGTCGCGCCGGTGCTGCCCTTCGGCGGGCAGGATTATTTCGGCGCGATGCCGGGCGGCATCGCGCTCGGCCAGGCGACGCTGCGCGCGGTGATCACCGACATGCTCGCCTGCCTGCTGCGCCACAAGCTGACGCGGATCATCGTCATCAATGGGCATGGCGGAAATGTGCAGGCGGTGCACGAGGCGACGAACGAGGTGCATCGCACGCAGGGCGTGCTGATCCCGAGCCTCTATCTCTGGCGCATCGGCTACAGCCTGCTGCCGGGGATTCTAGGCCCGGATGTCGCGAAGCGCGCGGCCGGGCATGGCGCAGATCCGCTGACCAGCGTGGTGATGCACCTGTTCCCGGATCTGATCCGGGCGGACATGGTGCCCGATCCGTCGCCACTGCGGGAGGTGCGCGGCCTGCAGGCGCTCTCCTTCGGCAATGTCGGGTTCGAAGGCGCGGAGATCCAGTTGCCGGTGGAGTACGACGAGATCGCGCCGAACGCGGTGCGCAGCGGCGATCCCAGGTTGTGCAAGGCGGAAACCGGCGCGGCGCTGGTGGAAAAGCTGGTGAGCCTGGGGTTGCGCTTCATCGCCCACTGGGTGGAGGCCAACTCATCGGGGCCTGGTGCAGCGTCTTAAGGCCAGGGGCGCTGCCCCTGGACCCCGCTAAGGGAAATCGCCCTTAGAACCCGGATGGCGCTTCGCGCGACGGCGGCGACATCGCGCGAGCAACATCGGCGTCTATCTTGCCCCATGATGCTGATTGCGCTTCGCGCGAAGCGCAAAAAAGCGAACACCGACTTACATCAGGCGCGGGCCACCTCGCGCGCAAGGGGCCGTCCAGGGTTCTAAGGGCGACTGCCCTTAGCGGGGTCCAGGGGCAGAGCCCCTGGCCGGACGGGCGCCTAATCCCCCAACTGCGCCGCATGCAGCCGGGAATACACCCCTCCCGCCGCCAGCAGCTCGCGATGCCGCCCCTGCTCGGCGACGCCGTTCTCGTCCACCACCACGATGCGGTCGGCGTTGCGGATGGTGGCGAGGCGGTGGGCGATGACGAGGGTGGTGCGGCCGAGGGCGAGTTCGGCGAGGGATTGCTGGATCGCGCGCTCGGTTTCGGTGTCGAGCGCGGAGGTCGCCTCGTCGAGGATGAGGATGGGCGGATTCTTCAGGAACATGCGCGCGATGGCGAGGCGCTGTTTCTGGCCGCCGGAGAGCTTCACCCCACGCTCGCCCACGATGGTGTCGAGCCCGGCGGGCAGGTTGCTGATCACCGTGTCGAGCCGGGCGCGGCGCGCGGCGTCGAGGATCTCGTCTTCCGTGGCGTCGAGTCGCCCGTAGGCGATGTTTTCGCGGATGCTGCCGCCGAACAGGAACACGTCCTGCTGCACGATGCCGATCTGCGCGCGCAGCGAGCGCAGCGTCATGCGCCTGATGTCCTGCCCGTCGATGGTGATCCTGCCCGACTGGATCTCGTAGAAACGCGGGAGCAGCGAGCAGATCGTGGTCTTGCCGGCGCCGGAAGGGCCGACGAAGGCGACGGTCTCGCCGGCGGCGATCGCGAGATCGACGTCGCGCAGCACGGTGCGCGCGTCGTTGTAGCCGAAGGTGACGCCTTCGTAGCGGATCACGCCCGAGAAGGGCGGCGCGTCGGCCGCAT
The DNA here is from genome assembly GCA_965276665.1 of Acetobacteraceae bacterium. Taxonomy (GTDB): domain Bacteria; phylum Pseudomonadota; class Alphaproteobacteria; order Acetobacterales; family Acetobacteraceae; genus CAWGJC01. The sequence continues at coordinate 2,833,257 of OZ255620.1, read as the reverse complement.
CCGGCGCGTCGACGATATCGGGGCGGATGTCGAGCAGATCGGCGTAGCGGCGGAAGCCGGCGATGCCCTTCGGATAGGTCTCGATCACCGCGTTGATCTTCTCGATCGGGCGGAAGAACACGCCGACCAGCAGCAGGAAGGAGACGAACCCGCCGTTGGTGAGCGAACCGTGCAGCACGAACCAGGTGCCGGCGATCATCACCACCATCTGCGTCAGCCGCATGCTGAGATAGCTGAGCGAGGTGCTGACCGCCATGTTGCGATAGGCGAGCAGCTTGGTGGTGCGATAGCGGCTGTTGTCGAGCGCGAACAGGCGGCGCTCGTGATCCTCGCGGCCGAATGCCTGCACCACGCGCATGCCGCCGACATTCTCCTCGATCCGCGCGTTGAACTCGCCGACGCGCGCGAACAGCGCCTGGAAGGCGAGCGTCATCCGTCCGCCGTAGCGGGCCGAGAGGAAGGCGGTGGCGGGCACCACGAGCACGGTGACCAGCGCGAGCCGGCCATTGACCGCGAACATCAGCGCAAAGGCGCCGAGGAAGGTCATCACCGCGATGAACAGATCCTCGGGCCCGTGATGCGCGACCTCGCCCACCTCCTCGAGATCCTTGGTGACGCGGGCGACGAGATGGCCGGTCTTCTGCTCATCGTAGAAGCGGAAGCTGAGCTTCTGCAGATGGTCGAAGGCGCGCCGGCGCATCTCGGTCTCGATGTTGATCCCGAGCATGTGCCCCCAATAGGTGACGATCACCATCAGGCCCGAATTCAACAGGTAGATGCCGAGCAGCACCGCCGAGGCGAGCATGACGATGCCCCAGTCGCGGCCGGGCAGCAGGCGGTCGATGAAGAACTGCACGGCGACGGGGAAGCCGAGCTCGAGCAGGCCCGAGACCACCGCGCAGGAGAAGTCGAGCACGAACAGCCGGCGGTGCGGGCGGTAATATTCGGCGAAGCGGGCGAGCAATCCCATGTCAGTCTTTCCCGTCCCGCGTGTCGGGTGCGAGTGCCGCGACCGCGCGGCTGATGCGCTCGAGGCCGGGGTCGTGCAGCTCGAGCCCGCGCAGCGCGCCGAGCGTCTCGTTCAGATAGGTCTTGCAGGTGCCGAGCGGCCCCTCCGCCACCGCGATCCGGCGCGCGATCTCCGCCTCGTCGAGGCGGCCGGCATAGCGCGGGAAACCGCGGTCGACGACGAAGGTGATCGCCCGGATGCGACCCTGCGGCGTCGCCGCCGTCACCCAGCGCCATTGATAGGCGCCCCCCAGCATCTCCCGCCGCCAGGCGAGCAGCATCTCGCTCCGCACCGCGGCGGCCGGGATGCGGAAGGCGACACCGCGGCACGACCCGCCGCGATCGAGGCCGAGCATCAGCCCGGGGCGCTCGGGCGAGCCGCGCCCGAGATGCAGCCACAGGCAATAGGCGCGATGAAACCCGTGGATCGCGGCGACGCGCTGCTCGGAATACTCGATCGCCGGGTTCCACATCAGCGAGCCGTAGCCGAACAGCCAGGCATCCTCGCCCGGCGGGTGGCTGGCCAGCGCCGTATCGAGGCTCGCCTCCAGCTCGGCATCCGACAGAATTGTCATGTCGGGCGGCGCGGTGGCGCGGGCGCGCGCGAGCAGCGACCCGTCCAGCAAGGATTGGCGGGTGATGACGTAGCGCTGGCCGCGGAACGCTTCCGGCGCCTTCATGGCGCGGACCGCGAGAGGGTGAGGCGAATCTCGCCGCGCATCGTCTCGCCGGGCGCAAGGACGCGCAGGCCGTGATCCGGCGCGGTTTCGGCCAGGTTGAGCGCATTCGCGAGATGGGTCACCGGCTCGACGCAGAAGAAATCCCGCTCGGGCGTATAGACGACGAGATGCGCGAAGACGGAATCGGCCGCGATCGCGAGGGCGAGGCCGCGCGCGGGCCAGGCGAGGCGCGCGCGTCCGTCCCAGCCGGAGAAGCCGTTATTGAGGCCCGGCTGCCCGAGCGGGCGCTCGGAACGAAAATCCCATTCCGGCGGAATGCTCTCCCGCGCCTGGGGCAGCAGCCCGGCATCGTTGCGCCATACATGGCCGGCGCGAAAGCCGAGCGTCACGTCCGGTGCTGCGGGGAAGAACGGATGCAGGCCCATCCCCGCCGGCATCGGCCGGGCATCCCGGTTCTCGAGCGCGAGGGAGACCGCCATGCCGTCCGCCGCCAGGGCGTACTCCACCCGGGCCGCATAGGCGAAGGGCCACGCGCCGTCGGGCATGTGATCGAGGCTCAGCAACGCCCGGTCCGCCGACACTTCCGCCCGCCAGGCGCGCTGCCAGGCATTGCCGTGGATCGCGTGATCGCCGCCGCCCAGCCGGTCGAGCCGGAACGTCTCGCCGCCCGAGGAGAAAACCCCGTCCCGCACCCGGCCGGAGAACGGGATCAGCAGGAAGCAGCCGAGCGCGCGCGGGCTCCCTGTCTCGAGCGCGAAGGGGGCGAGCGGGCGGAGCACATCCTCGCCGCGGTGCCGCCAGGCGGCGATGCTGCCGCCGGTCTCCGGCACCAGGACAAGGCGGCTCTCCGCCGCTTCCAGCACGATCGTCCGCGGCGGCATGTCGGCTCCCAATATCGGCGCTGTCCCGGGCGCGGGTTGCGCGGCGCGGCGCGGCTTGGTCAGTTGGCTCTCACTCCCGCGCGGCAAGACCGCCCGGCGGTGGGGATTGTTCCACGGCAAGTGGGGAGCCGGAAGCGGATGGAGAAGCGCGTCACCCATGCCGAGACCGGCGGAAGGCGCTTGCCGGCGGCGCGGTCGGCGACGCGGCTGGTGTTCCTGCTGGTCGGCGTCGCGATGGCTTGCTGGGCGCCGCTGGTTCCCTACGCGAAAATTCGGCTCGGGTTGAGCGATTCCGCGCTCGGCCTCGTGCTGCTCGGGCTCGGCGCCGGGGCGCTGGCGGCGATGCCGCTCGCCGCGCTGGCGCTCGCCCGGATGGGCAGCCGGCGCGTGATGCTGGCCGCCGGCACGATCGTCGTGCTCGACCTGCCGCTGCTGGCGCTGGCCTCCGGCGCGCTCTCGCTCGCGGTGGCGCTGCTGGTGTTCGGCGCCGCGATCGGCACCACCGACGTCGCGATGAACATGCACGCGGTGGCGGTGGAGCGGCGCGAAGGGCGGCCGCTGATGTCGGGCTTTCACGGGCTGTTCAGCGTGGGCGGCCTCGCCGGCTCGCTCGGCATGGCCGGGTTGCTCGGGCTCGGCCTCGGGCCGGCGCCGGCTGCGTTGCTCGGGGCGGTGGTCTGCGCCGCGCTGCTCCTCGCCGCGCGCGCCGGCCTGCTGCGGCAGACGGCGGCGCCGCCCGGCGCGCGATGGCAGGCGCCGACCGGACGCGCGCTGCTAATCGGCGTGCTCTGCTTCATCGCCTTTCTCGCCGAAGGCGCCGTGCTCGACTGGAGCGGCGTGTTCCTGCATTTCCAGCGCGGCGTCAGCAGCGCCGCCGCCGGGCTCGGCTACGCCGCCTTCTCGGTGGCGATGTCGGCCGGGCGGCTGCTCGGCGACCGGCTGATCCGCCGGCATGGCGCGCGCCTGGTGCTGGGCGGCAGCGCGGTGCTCGCCTGCGCCGGGTTCCTGCTCGCCATCGGCTTCGCGCCGCCCGCCATCGCGCTCGCCGGCTTCGTGCTGGTCGGGTTCGGGGCGGCGAATATCGTGCCGACGCTGTTCAGCGCCGCCGGCCGGCTGCCCGACCTGCCGGCGCACGCCGCCCTCCCGGTGGTCAACGCGATCGGCTATCTCGGCCTGCTGGCCGGGCCGGTGCTGGTCGGGCTTGCCGCCGGCGCGGTCGGGTTGCCGGCGGCGCTCGCCGGCGTCGGCATCGCGATGCTGGCGGTCGCCGCCTGCAGCCGGGTGGCGCGGACGGGATAGGAATGGCCAAATAACCGCCAAACGACCATCAAACGATCATTAGGGAGGAACGAGGATGACGCGGATCAATCGCGCGATCGAGCTGCTGGCGGCGGACCAGGCGATCTACTATGTCGGCCCGCATTCCGGCCACGTGCTGACCTACGAACAGGGCGTCGAGGATGCCGGAACCTGGGCCGACTACATCAATGTCGGAATGGAACACGGCAGTTTCGACATGGCCGGCCTCGCCGAATACATGCGCGGGCTGGTCGATGGCGGCCCCACCCGCTCCGGCCACCGCACGCCGGCGGTGATCGTCGAGGCGCCGGTGCCGGGAATCGACCCGGCCGAGCTGCGGAGCAATGCCTGGCAGTTCCGGCAAATCCTCGGTCGCGGCGTCCACGGCATCCTGCTCTGCCAGGCGGAAAACGCGGACGCGGTGCGGGAATTCGTCCAGGCCTGCCGCTACCCTCACCAGTCCGCGGGCGTCGACCCCGCGCTGCCGACACCGCACGCCCGGCTGAACGGCGCGCGCGCCGCCCCGCCGGCCCCGGGCCAGCTCGGCACCGGCACGCGCGGACGCGGCTCCGAATCCACCGCCGCGCCGATCTGGGGTCTCTCCGGCAGCGACTACATGAACCGCGCCGATCCCTGGCCGCTCAACCCCGAAGGCGAATTGCTGCTCGGGGTGAAGATTGAAAGCCCGGAAGGCGTCGCTGCGGTGGACGAGATCGCCGCCGTGCCCGGGCTAGGCTTCGCCGAAATCGGCCCCGGCGATCTCGGCCTCGCGCTCGGCTACCTGACCATCCGCAACGACCCCTACCCGCCCGACATGGCCGAAGCCCGCAACCGCATCCTCAAAGCCTGCCAAACCAACCACCTCGCCTTCCTGGAATCCTGCACGGAAACCAACATCATCGCCCGCATCGACGAAGGCGTCCGCATCGTCGCCGGCCACGACGAGGCAACCGCGCGGATCGGCCGGGCGCATCAACGGCGGGTGCTGGCGGTTTGAAGGATGGGGCTTAGGCCAGGGGCGCTGCCCTGGACCCCGCTAAGGGCAGTCGCCCTTGGAACCCGGATGGCGCTTCGCGCGAAGCGCATCAACCGCCGGACGTCATCCGGCCCCACCGGTATCCCGCGCAACGCGCCACCTGGGTTTCAAGGGCGGCTGCCCTTGGCGGGGTCCAGGGGCAGCGCCCCTGGCCTCACACAACGCGGTTCTTTGCGAGCGATGCAGCGCGCGTGGCATTCTGTTGCGCCTGCCCGGAGTCCCCGCCCCGTGAACGAGCCTGTCGCCCTGAGCCCGGCCGCGCAGCCGGCGCAACCCGACGCGCGGTCGCCTCAGCCGCCCTCGCTGGCCATGCTGTTCGTCGTTTTCACCCGCATCGGGATGCAGAGTTTTGGCGGCGGGGTTTCCGGCTGGATTCGCCGTGAGGTCGTCGAGCGCCGCGGCTGGGTGGCGGACCGGCCGTTTCTCTCGGGCCTGGCGGTGAGCCAGATCGCGCCGGGGGCGAATTCCGTGAACCTTTCGGTGTTTCTCGGCAGCACGATGCGCGGCCTGGCGGGTGCTGCGGCCGCTTTCGCCGGCATGATGGTGCTGCCTTTCTTCATTGCGACCGGGCTCGGCGCGCTTTACATGCGGCATCATGCGCTGCCCGGGGTGGAGCGCGTGCTGGACGGGGTGGGCGCCGGCGCGATCGGCCTCACGCTCGCCACCGGCGCGCGGATGAGCCGGCGGGTGATCCGGCACTGGAAGCAGGCCCTGGTGACCGTGGCGACCGCGCTCGCGATCGGCGTGTTCCGCCTGCAATTGCTGCCGGTGCTCGCGGTGACGATCCCGCTCAGCGTGCTGCTGCTCGGCCGCGAGCCGGAAGCGGGAAGGCGCGCCCGATGATCGGCACGCTCGGCCAGCTCGCGCTGCTGTTCGCCAGCCTTTCGCTGCTCGCCTTTGGCGGCGGCAATGGCGTGATCCCGGCGATGCAGCATGCGTCGGTGGACGTGCATCACTGGATGACCGGCCGCGAGTTCATCGACCTGTTCGCGATCTCGCGCGCGGCGCCGGGGCCGGGCAGCCTGATCGTCGTGCTCGTGGGCCAGCGCGCGGCGGGGTTCGGCGGCGCCGTGGTGGCGGCGATCGCGATGTATATGCCGTCCTGCTTCGTGATCTACCTGGCGGCGCGGGTGTGGCGGCGGTTCGAGCAGGCCTCCTGGCGGCAGGCGGCGGAGCGGGCGCTGGCCCCGGTGGCGATCGGTCTCACCTTCGCGAGCGGGCTGGCGCTGATGCGCAGCGCCACGCATGGCTGGACCGGCTGGGCCAGCACGATCGGGGCGACGGTGGTGCTGACCACCACCGAGATCAGCCCGATCCTCGTGCTCGCCGCCTGCGGGGCGTTGGCGATCAGCGCCGGGTTGTAGGCCGTTCAGCGTTGCTTAACCGGGCCGGCGCAGAGTGCGGGCGTCAACAGCCGGTCCGGGACCATGATGCCACGCGCACGCCGCAGCCTCTCCGTCGTCACCCTGCTGAACGCGGTCATCATGGTTCTTGCCGCCGGCTGGGCGGCGTCTCTCCTGGTGATGATCAGCGGTTCCTGGTTCGAGCTGCGCCGCGCCGCGACGGCGGAGCAGCTGGCGGCCGCCGATCACAGCCTGTTCGACACCATGCAGTCGATCCGCATCGGCCGCGGCAACTCGCAGACCGCGCTGCAGGCGGAGGAGCAACCCGCGGGCACGATCACCGGCATCCGCGCCGATCTCGACCGGAAGCTCGCCCGGACGTTCGGCCAGGTGCTGCCGCTGCTGCATGGAGACGACACGCGGCGGCCGGCCGGGATTCTCGCGCAATGGAACGCGACCCGGCCCTTGCATGACGGATTGCTGGCCCTGGCGGCCAAGCCGCGCGCCGAGCGCGACATCCGGCAGACCGATGCGTGGTACAACGCGATGGGCGGCGTGACCTCCAGCATCACCGAGCTCGCCCGCGGCGTGGCCGCGGCAACCCGCTTCGCCGACCCGGCCCTCGGCGAATTCGTGATCGCCCGTCAGGATGCCTGGGCGATGCGGTCGAGCGTCGGCGACGAATGCTCGCTGAGCCGGCCGGCCTTCGGCGCCAACACCCCGATCGATCCCATGACCCGCGTGAAGATCGCCGGCACGCGCGCCGCCGCGATACGCTCGGCGGAGGATCTCAACGATCTGCTGATCCATCCCGGCGCGTCTGCGGCCGTGGTCGACGCCTATCGGACGGCGGTGCAGTCGATGAAGAGCAATTTCGCGGCGCGCGACGCCGATTACGCGCGTCTTGGCACCGCCAACCCGGTCTCGGCCGCCGACTGGACGCGCACCTGCAACGCGGCGTTCAACCCGGTGATGGCCGTGGCCGACGCGGCGATCGCCGGCATGGCCGCGCGCGCCAAGGCGATGCACGCGGCGGCGCAGACCCGACTGCTGGCCGGACTCGGCGCTCTCGCCGCCACGATCGCCATCTGCATCGGCGGCCTGTTGCTGACCCGCCGGCGCATGTCGCTGCCGTTCCGCAGCCTGACCGCCGCGATCCGCCGTCTCTCGGCGCAGGATTACACAATGCCGGTGCCGCAGGCCGCCCATGCCGACGAGTTCGGCGGGATGATGGCGACCCTGGAAGCGTTGCGCCAGAGCGCGCTCGAAGCGGCCGGGCTGGTCGCGGCGCGGGAGGCGGACGGCGTGGCCCAGGCCCGGCGCGGCGCCGAGCTCGAGACCCTGGTGAAAGAGTTCGAGACGCGGCTCGGCACGGTGTCGGACGCGCTCGCCAGCGCATCCGGCCAGCTCGAGAGCACCGCGCAATCGATGTCCGCGACCGCCGAGCGCACCGGCGGCGAGGCGGCTTCGGTCGCGGCTGCGGCGGAGGAGGCGGGCGCGGGCGTGCAGACGGTTGCGTCTGCGGCGGAGGAGCTGTCTGCGTCGATCAGCGAGATCACGCGGCAGGTGTCGCAATCGGCGCGGATGACCGGCAAGGCGGTGGAGGATGCGCGGCGGACGGACCAGGTGGTGCGCACGCTGGCGGAGGGGGCGCAGAAGATCGGCGATGTGGTGGCGCTGATCACCAGCATTGCCGGGCAGACGAACCTGCTGGCGCTGAACGCGACGATCGAGGCGGCGCGGGCGGGGGAGGCCGGGAAGGGGTTCGCGGTGGTCGCCTCCGAGGTGAAGGGCCTGGCGAACCAGACGGCGAAGGCGACGGAGGAGATCGCGGCGCAGATCATGCACATCCAGGCGGCGACGCGGGAGGCGGTGGGTGCGATCGAGGGGATCGCGGCGGTGATCGACGAGGTGAGCGCGATCTCGACGACGATCGCCGCCGCGGTCGAGGAGCAGGGCGCGGCGACCGCCGAGATCGCCCGCAACGTCCAGCAGACCGCGGAAAGCGCGCAGCGCGTCACCGTCAACATCGCCACCGTCAGCCAGGCGGCCAACAGCACCGGCCATTCGGCGGGCGAGGTGCTGGGGGCGGCGCGCGACATCGCCCGGCGCACCGAGACGCTGTCCGCCGAGGTGGTGCGGTTCGCCGCCGGAGTCCGCACCGTCTGACCCGCGCCCGGCTTGGCAGAGCCCGGTCGGGACCCGCGCCGGGCCGCGGGAGGCCCGGCGGAATATTCCCGTGCGCGGAGAGAGCTTGCATCCGCCGCACCTCCGTCCGATCTGATGCGCGGCGGCGCGACCCCGCATCCCGGCGCCGCCTCTTCCGAAGAGGACCGGCGCGATGCGGGCCGCCGGCGTCGAGAAAGGGTTCCGCATGCGGCACCTTCCGCTGCTCGCCATCATATCCATCATTACTCTCCTGCCGCCTTGCGTCGTCACGGCGGCCGCCCCGGACAGCCCGGTCGGCGTGTGGCGCACCATCGACGATCACACCGGCCGTGAACAGGGGCTCGTGGCGATCAGCGAGTCCGGCGGCGTGCTCACCGGGCGGATCGTCGGGGTGACCGACCCGAAGGACCGCGACCAGCGCTGCACGCGCTGCTCCGGCCCGCGCCGGAACCAACCCGTGCTCGGCCTTGCCATCATCACCGGCCTCCACCGCAACGGCGACCGCTGGACAGGCGGGGAGATCCTCGATCCGGAGGACGGCTCAACCTATAATTGCTCGCTCCGGGTCGAAGATGGCGGCGACAAGCTGCTCGTCCGGGGCTTTCTCGGGCTGGACCTGCTGGGCCGCACGCAGACCTGGCTGCGGGCGCCATAAACGCGCGCGCGACGGCCAGCTGTGGGGAGTGACGCTCACGAATGTCCCTCTTCGGGGCGGCAATCTAACGCAAGAGTTGCGCTTGGTTGACGCGACTGTCGGAGAGTGCCGGGTTGCAGGCATCGACGGGGCGCAACGGGTGATCAATCCAGGCAATCAACAGGATGACCGCCCGGCGCCCACGTGGTGACCCTCCGGGAACATGTCGTGGGACACACGCCGAAACGCCTGAGGGATTTCCTCGGCGAGGTGCTGATCGTGCTGTTCGGCCTCGTGGTGATCTGGCTCGGCATTGCGCTGCTGCTGCGCGAGCAGGACCAGGCGACGATCATCGACGCACGGCATGACACCGCCAATCTCGCGCAGGCCTTCGAGCAGAACATCAACCGCACGGTCAGCGCGATCGATCAAAGCCTGCTGTTCACCCGCGCGGCCTACGAGCGCGATTCCGCGCATTTCAACCTGCCGGACTGGGCGCATACCGTGCTGCCGGAGAGCAGCCTCACCTTCCTGATGGGGGTGACGGACCGCGACGGCAGGCTGATCGCGACGAGCGGCGGGCCACCGAAAGCCGCGATCAGCCTTGCGGATCGCGAGCATTTCCGCGCGCAGGCAGAGAGCAGGACCGACAGCCTTTTCATCAGCAAGCCGGTGCTGGGACGGCAGTCGCAGCGCTGGGCGATCGAGTTCAGCCGCCGGCTGAGCGCGCCGGACGGCAGCTTCGCCGGCATCATCACCGCCTCCGTCGACCCGTACGGCTTCTCGCGTTTCTATGATTCGATCAATCTCGGCGGTGGCGGCCTGATCGTGCTCGCGGGACTCGACGGGATCGTCCGCGCGCAGGCGCCGCTCTCGGGCGAGCCGCTGGGCGTCGATCTTTCGGGAACCCGGCTGCTCGCCGCCGCCGCCGCCAGCGACCGCGGTGGTTTTCGCGGCGATGTCGAGAGCATCGACCGCTTCGTCAGCTACCGGCGCCTGCGGGACTACCCGCTGCTGGTCGCCGTCGGCGAGGATAGCAGCGAGGTGTTCGCGCTCTACCGCCGCAGCCGGCTGCAATATCTCGCCGGCGGCGGCGTGCTCTCGCTGCTCCTGCTGCTCACCGGCATGCTGCTGGTCCGGGGCAAGCTCCGCCTGCTGCAATCGCGCGAGGCCGCGCTGCGCTCGCAGACCAACCTGAACGACGCGGTCGAGAATATCAGCCAGGGCCTGATCATGGTGGATGCGCAGCGCCGCATCCCGGTGATCAACCGCCGCGCCATCGCGCTGCTGCGCCTGCCGCCCAAGCTCGTGGAGCAGCTCCCGGATTTCGACGCCATCCTCAAATGGCAGATCGATAGCGGCGAGTTCGGCCCCGGCGGAGAGGCCGCGAGCCCGTTCCGCCGCTTCGTCGAAGGCGGCGGCCTCACCCAGTCGGATGGGGCGTACGAACGCACGCGCGCCGACGGCACGGTGCTGGAGGTGCGGACGCAGCGCCTGCCGGATGGCGGCGCCGTCCGCACATACACCGACCTCACCGAGCGCAAGCGGGCGGAGGCGCAGATCGCCTTCCTGGCGCATCACGACCGGCTCACCGGCCTGGCAAACCGCACGCTGTTCACCGAGAAGATCACGCTGGCGCTCGCGCAGGCGCATGAGAGAAACCGCGGCTTCGCCGTGCTCTGCCTCGATCTCGACCGCTTCAAACTGGTCAATGACGTGCGCGGCCACGATGTCGGCGACCGGCTGCTGCAGGAAGTCGCGGACCGCCTGCGCAATTCGGTGCGCGATGCCGACACGGTGGCGCGGTTCGGCGGTGACGAATTCGCGATCGTGCAGACCGCCGCCTCGCAGCCGGAAGCGGCGATGGCGCTCGCCGGCCGCCTCGTCCGGCTGCTGGCCGAGCCTTATCTGATCGAGGGCCAGCAATCGCTGATCGGCGCCAGCATCGGGGTCGCGCTCTACCCGACGAGTGCCACGAGCGCGGATGAGCTGCTCCGCAAGGCGGATGTCGCGCTCTATCGCGCCAAGGAAGGCGGCCGCCGCTCGTACCGGATCTACGAGCGCGCGATGGATATCCGCGTCGATGAGCGGCGGTCGCTCGAGCAGGATCTGCGGGAGGCGCTCGCGAACGAGCGGCTTTCCATGCACTATCAGCCGATTTTTACCCGCGACCTCGACTTCGTGGGGTTCGAGGCGTTGATCCGCTGGGAGCACCCCGTGCGCGGATCTATCTCGCCGGCAGAATTCGTCCCGGTCGCCACCGAATCGGGATTGATCGTCCAACTCGGCCGCTGGTCGATGGAGGCCGCATGCATGCGCGCGGCGCGCTGGCCGCAACACGTGCGCATCGCCGTCAACGTCTCGCCCTTGCAGTTCCATGACCCCGATCTGCTGCGCTACATCGACGACGTGCTGGGCCGCTCCGGTCTGGCGCCCGAACGGCTCACCATCGAGATCACCGAAGGCCTGCTCGGCGATGACGAGGAGAACGTGCTCGGCGTCATGCATGCGCTCAAGCAGCAAGGCGTCCGCGTCGTGCTCGACAATTTCGGCAGCGGTCATTCGAGCCTCGGCTATCTTCGGCGCTATCCGATCGACGGCATCAAGATCGGGCCCTCCCTGGTGCAGGGCCTTGCGCCGGGTAGCGAGGCGCTGCTCATCGTGCGCACCATCCTGATCCTCTGCCGCAGCCTGAACATGGAGGTGGTGGGCGCCGGGATCGAGACGGAGGACCAGCTTCGCACCTTGCGACGCCTGCGCTGCGATCTGCTCCAGGGCTATCTCGTCGGGCGCCCGATCCCGCCCGAGCAGGTGCCCGCGTTTCTCGCCCGTCCCTCCCGCCCCGCCCCGGTGACCGCCGAAACCGGCGCCGGCGGCGACGCATGACGCCGGAGGCGGGGCGGGTCGTGCAGAGCGGGCCGCCCCTGATGCGAGACGCAAAGCTCGAGCGGCTGCTCGCGGATCTGCCCGACGCGATCAGCGCGCCAGACCAGCTCCGCCTGCTCTACCAGCCGCGCATCGACCTGCGCTCGGGCCGCTGCATCGCGGTGGAGGCGCTGCTCCGCTGGGAACACCCCGTGCTGGGCCGGGTGCCGCCCACGGATTTCATCCCGTTCATCGAGATGGATCTGCTGATGACGCAGCTCACCGATTGGGTGCTGCGCACCGCGATCGGCACGGCGCGGCGGCTGCGCGAGCGCGGCACGATCGTCCGCGTCGGCGTCAACGTGCCCGCGCTCAGCCTGCATATCGGCTATTTCGCCGGCCGCCTCGCCGAGCTCATCGAGTCGGCCCGCATCCCCGCGCAGGCGCTCGAGGTCGAGCTCACCGAAGGCGGCGCGGTCTCCGATTTCCGCCGCGTCAGCCGCCAGCTCGCGCAAATCCGTCGGATGGGCGTCAGCGTAGCGATCGACGATTTCGGCACCGGCTTCAGCAATCTCAGCTACCTCACGCAATTCCCGTCCGACGCGATCAAGATCGACCGCTCCTTCATCGCGCATCTGGAAACCGAGCCGGATCACGAGACAGTGGTGCGCTTCGTCATCGGCCTCGCCCACGCGCTGCGCCGCACGGTGATCGCGGAAGGCATCGAAACCCGCGCAGCCTACGCGAAACTGCTCGACTGGGGCTGCGACGAAGGCCAGGGCTTCCTCATCTCACGGCCGCTGGAAACGCCGGAGCTCGAAACCTGGCTGCTCGGGGACAGCGCTTCGCGGGTGCAGGTTTAGGGAAGTCGCCCTTAGAGCATGACGCGATTTGACGGAATCGGGATTCCCGAATCGGGGGGATGTCTGATTCACCCTCCATGCTGGAGCGGAGGCCAGCGTGGATGACGGCTCCCTATTCGGTGGATTTTCGATCTCGGGCGCTGGCGCGGAAGGCGGCGGGCGAGACGCATCGCGAGATCGCGGCGGCGCTGCGGATCAGCCCGTCGTGCGTCTCCAAGTGGGTGCGTCGCCAGCGGGAGACGGGCTCGTTGAAGCCGGACAAGATCGGCGGCCGCAAGCCGCGAACGCTATCGGGCGAATGCGCCGAGTGGCTTCGCCGGCGGGTGGCCGCCGGCCCGGTCACCTTGAGAGGGCTGACGGCCGAGTTGGCGGACCGGGGGATCAAGACCCAGCCCCGGGCGGTGTGGGTGTTCCTGCACGCCGAAGGGCTCAGCTTCAAAAAAAACCCTGCTGCCGGAGGAGCAGACGCGGCCTGACGTGGCCCGCCGGCGCGCGCGGTGGAAGGCTTACCAGAGCCGGATCGCACCCTCGCGCCTGGTGTTCATCGACGAGACGTGGGTCAAGACCAACATGGCGCCTCTGCGCGGCTGGGGACCTCGAGGCAAGCGCCTGAAGGGCCATGCGCCCTACGGCCACTGGAAGACCCTCACCTTCATCGCCGCTCTGCGCCACGACCGCATCGACGCGCCCTTCGTCATCGACGGACCCATCAACGGCGAGATGTTCCTGCTCTATGTCGAGACCCAGCTCGCCCCGACTCTGTCACCAGGCGACGTCGTCGTCATGGACAACCTGGGCAGCCACAAGGGCAAGGCCGCGCGGGCCGCCATCAGAGCCAGAGGCGCGCACCTCATCTTCCTGCCGCCCTACAGCCCCGACCTGAACCCGATCGAGCAGGTCTTCGCAAAGCTCAAGCACCTCATGCGAAAAGCCCAGCCCCGCAGCGTCGAGGCCACCTGGCGACGGGTCGGCGAACTGCTCGATCTCTTCAGCCCCACCAAGTGCGCCAACTACCTCGCCAACTCCGGCTATGGTTCCGTGTGAACGAGTCCCGTTCTAGAGTAGAACCCGGATTGCGCTTTGCGCGGAGCGCAACCGGCACCTCGGGAAGACTCATCTGCTTGTCGTCGGACTCAAAACTTTATGGCGCTCCGCGCGAAGCGCATAACCGGGTTCCAAGGGCTCCGCCCTTGGTGGGGTCCAGGGGCAAAGCCCCTGGCCTGGCGTTACCTTTTCACAGCTCGGATCGCGGATCGAACGCATGCTGCAAGCCATCACCCAGGAAATTCACCGCGATCACGGTGATGAAGATCAGCAGCCCGGGATAGATCGCGAGAGCCGGTGCTGTGGTCACCAGCTCCTGCGCGTTGTTCAGCATGTTTCCCCAGCTCGGCGTCGGCGGCACGATGCCGAAGCCGAGAAAGCTCAGCACCGATTCGAACAGGATCACGCGTCCGACCGTCAGCGTCACCGCGACGATGATCGGCGTCGCGATATTGGGCAGGATATGCGTCGCCATCACGTAAAGCGGCCCGGCGCCGCTCGCCTGCGCGGCATGCACGAAATCGCGCTCCTTGAGCGTGAGCGTCGCCGCGCGCACCAGCCGCGCCATCGCCGTCCAGTCGACGATCGAGATGATCAGCACGATGCGCCAGAAGCTCGCGGCGCCGGAATGCGCGAATTCCGCACTGAACCCGAGCTTGGTGAGATCGAGCGCGCCGAGCACGATCAGCAGCGGCAGCAGCGGCAGCGCGATCATGCCGTCGGTGAAGCGCATCAGCACGCCGTCGAGCCGGCCGCCGAAATATCCAGCGACGATGCCGACGACGAGGCCGATCACGCCGCCCACCACCGTCGCGAACAACCCGACCAGCAGCGAGATCTGACCGCCGATCATCAACCGCACCAGCTCGTCGCGCCCGGCGTCATCGGTGCCGAGCCAATGCGCGGCGGAGGGCGGATCGTAGCGCGAGAGCAGGTCGGTGGCGTCCGGATCGATCCCTTTCAGCCATTCGAGCGGCCAGGCGGAGAGCGCGAACAGGATCAGCAGCACCACCACGACCAGGCTCAGCACCGCCGCGCGATGATGCCGGAACCGCCGCCAGCGCAGCCGCCAGCTCGCGACCGCCGCGTCGATGCCGGGCACCGCCTCGCTCACCGTGCTGCTCATATCCGGCCGCTCATTTCAGGGCGATCCGCGGGTCGAGCCAGCTATAGGCGAGATCGGCGGCGAGGTTCGAGAGCAGCGTCACCAGCGTCGCGAACAGCAGCCCGGTCAGCGCGAGGTTGTAGTCGTTGCCGAGAATCGCATCGTAGATCATCTTGCCCATGCCGGGCTGCGCATACATCGTCTCGGTGACCAGCGCGCCCGAGAACAGCGTGCCGAAACTCAGCGCCATCACCGTGACCACCGGGATCAGCGCATTCCGCAGCGCATGCACCAGCACGACGCGCCAATAGCCCGCGCCCTTCGCGCGCGCGGTGCGGACATGGTCCATCCGCAGCGTCTCGATCATCGCCGCGCGCACGAAGCGGGTGAACTGGCCGGTATAGAACAGCGCGAGCGTCACCACCGGCATTACCAGATGGCGGAACTGGTCGAGCAGGCCGCCATTGCCGACCGTCGCCGTCCCGCTCGCCGGCAGCCAATGCAGCTGCACCGCGAACAGCAGGATCATCACCAGGGCAAGCCAGAACACCGGCACCGAAATTCCCGCGAAGGCGGCGAGGCTGATCAGCCCGTCGACCCAGCCGCCCGGCCGCAACGCCGCGATGATGCCGGCCACCATCGCGATCGCCACGCTCAGCACGAAACTCGACAGCATCAGCTTGCAGGTCACGCCGAGCGCCGGCAGCAACACCTGCAGCACCGGCTGCGAATGCGTGCGCGAAAAACCGAAATCACCGGACAGCGCCGCCTGCAGCCAATGCCAGTAGCGCAGCATCAAGGGCTGATCGAGGCCGTAGATCGCCCGCAGATGCGCGATCACCTCGGGCGTGGCGCCGGGGTCGCTCGCGATCATCTCGTCGATCGGATCACCCGGCATCAGCCCGATCAGGCTGTAGATGACGAACGACATGACGAGCAGAACCACCAGGGTCTGCGCCACGCGGGAGGAGATGTAGCGAAACACCAGGCTCAATCCTTGAAATGGCAGGCGGCGCGTTGTCCCGGCCGGCCCGGCGCGGGCAGCAGCTCGGGCACCTCCTCGCGGCACACCGGCTGCGCCTTCGGGCAGCGCGTGTGGAACACACAGCCGGGCGGCGGTTCGATCGGGCTCGGCATCTCGCCGGCCAGGGCGCGCTGCCGGCGCCCGCGCAGCCGGCCGATGCGCGGCACCGCCTCCAGCAGCGCTTGGGTGTAAGGATGCGAAGGCTGCGCGAACACAGGATCGCGCGGCCCGATCTCGACCAGCCGGCCGAGATAAAGCACCGCCACCCGGTCCACGAGATGATGCACCACCGCAAGATCGTGGCTGATGAACAGGTAGGAAAGATTTCGCTCCTCCTGAATCGCCTTCATCAGATTGAGGATCTGGCTCTGGATGGAGACGTCCAGCGCGGAGAGCGGCTCATCGGCGATGATCAGCGCCGGGTCCGGCGCCAGCGCGCGCGCGATCGCGATGCGCTGCCGCTGGCCACCGGAGAATTCATGCGGATAGCGGTTCAGCGCATCGCGTGGCAACCCGACCTGGCGCACCAGCGCCGCCGCACGCTCCCGCCGCTCCGCCGCACTGCCGATCCCGTTGATGCGCAGCGGCTCGGCGATGATCGCGGAGACCGGCATGCGCGGATTGAGCGCGCCGAACGGATCCTGGAACACGATCTGGATCGCCCGCCGCGCCGCCCGCCGGCTCTCGCTCCGCGTCTTCCCATGCAACGCGCGGCCGCGAAACCGCACGCCCCCCTCGCTCGGCAGCCGCAACCCCGCCGCGACATGACCGAGCGTCGTCTTGCCGCTGCCACTCTCGCCCACCAACGCAAGGGTCTCGCCCTCGCCGATCTCGAGACTGACATCCTCGACGGCGCGCAACACGCGCCGCTCACGCCCGAACCAGCCACCGCCCATCGGGAAATGCACGCTGACATGATCGAGCGACATCAGCGTTGGCATGGGGTCGATCCGATGGAAGGCCAGGGGCGCTGCCCCTGGACCCCGCTAAGGGCGGTCGCCCTTAGAACCCTGGTTGCGCTTCGCGCCTTTGCGTTGACGACACGGGATGCGGGCGTGGCCGGATGTGCTCCGAGGTTTGATTGCGCTTTGCGCGAAGCGCAATCACCACCTCGGGCCAGTTTCGGCATCTCGTGCGACCCGCGATGCCTCCATGGGGCGCGAAGCGCGAGCCTGGTTCCAAGGGCGACTGCCCTTGGCGGGGTCCAGGGGCGGAGCCCCTGGCCTTTACCCTGGCCTGTCAAACCGAAGCCTTGAAGCAAGCGACGAAATGCCCCGGCGCCAGTTCCTCGAGCGGGGGTTCCGACTCCCGGCAGCTGGCGTCCCCGCGCGGGCAGCGGTCGGCGAAGCGGCAGCCGCGGAAGGTGGCATCGAGGTTGGGGACGCCGCCGGCGATCACGGGCAGGCGGTCGACGCGTTTTTCGGGGTCGGGGAGGGTGGCGATCAAGCCGAGCGTGTAGGGGTGGAACGGGGCGGCGAACAGGGTTTCGGCGGGGGCGCGTTCGACGATACGGCCGGCGTACATCACGATGATCTCGTCCGCGATTTCGGAGATCACCGCGAGGTTGTGGCTGATGAACTGGATCGCCATGCCGATCTGCTCCTGCAGGTCGAGCATGAGGTCGAGGATTTGCGCCTGGATGGTGACGTCGAGCGCGGTGGTGGGTTCGTCGGCGACGAGCAGGGCCGGGCGGCAGGCGAGCGCCATGGCGATCATCGCGCGCTGGCGCTGGCCGCCCGAGAGCTGGTGCGGGTAGGCGCGCGCGCGTTCCGCGGCCGACGGGATGCCGACGGCGTTCAGCATGTCGACCGCCTGGGCGCCGGCCGGCCGCCAGCCGAGCGATTGGTGCAGGACGAGCACCTCGGCGATCTGCCGGCCGACCGGCATCACCGGGTTGAGCGCGGTCATCGGTTCCTGGAACACCATGGCGACGCGGTCGCCGCGCAGCCTGCGCCAGGCGTGTTCGCTCTGCCCGACGAGCTCGTGCCCGTCGAAGCGGATCGAGCCGCCGACATGGCCGGGGGCGGGGACGAGGCCCATCAGCGCGAGCGCGGTCATGGATTTGCCGCAGCCGCTTTCGCCGACCACGCCGAGGGTGCGGCCGGGCGCGATGTCGTAGCCGATGCCGGCGACGACGCGGCGCTCCCGCCCCTCGACGGTGAAGCCGACGGAGAGGTCCCTTACCGAGAGGATCGGCCGCTGCGTGGCCGATCCCGGTCCGGCTGTCAGGGCGCTAGCTGGAATGCCAGTTCTCGCTCCAGAGCGGGCTCATGTCGCTGGTTCCGGTGGGGGTGTAGCCCTGCAGCCATTTCGGAATGACATGGGCGTCGGAGCGGAAGAACAACGGCAGCACCGGCAGTTGGTCGGCGTAGATCGTCTGCATGTCGGCCCAAATCGCCTTCTGCTTGGCGGGGTCGAGCTCGCTGCGCGCAGCGGCGATGTCGGCGTCCATCTTGGGGTTGCTGAAGGCGGTGTAGTTCGCGCCGCCCCAGTTGTTCTTTTCGGTCGGGATCTGGTCGGTGCCGAGCGTGCGGTCCGGGCTCTCACCGACGCCGCTGGTCCAAGCGTACATCGCCGCGCCCTCGTATTTGCGCTCCTTCACCGTGTCGCCGAAGAAGGTGCGCGGCGGGTCGTTCTTGATCGAGGTTTCGACGCAGGCGGCCTTCCATTGGCTTTGCAGCACCTGCTCGGTGAGCTCGCGCAGCCGGTTGCCGGCGGTGGTGCTCATCTCGAAGGCGAGGCGGTCGCCTTTCGCGTTCCGGCAGACGCCGTCCGCGCCGGGCTTCCATCCCGCCTCGGCGAGCAGCGCCTTGGCCTTGGCCGCGCTGTAATCATAATGGGTGGCGGCCTTGTCGTAATTCGGGTCGAGCGGGTTGACCCAGGTATCGGCCACCGGCTGCAGCCCGGCGAACAGCTTGCTCACCAGCGTCTTGCGGTCGAGCGCCATCAGCAGCGCCCGGCGCACCCGCACATCCGCGAAGATCGGATTGTTCTTCTGCAGATCCATGTGCTCGTAGGTGAGGCTCGGCTTGAAGATGTAGTTGAACTGGTCGGGGTGCTTGTTCTTGAGGTCGATCACCTGGTCGATGGTGAGGCCGACGCCTTCGCCCGCCACCATGTCGACGTCGCCGGAGAGCAGGTTCGCCTGCAACGCGGCGGTATTCTCGATCAGCTTGATGACGATGTGCTTGAAGCCGGGCTTCGCGCCCGCCCAATGCGGGTTCGGCGCCATCACCACCTGGCTGCCGGGCTGATAGCTGGTGACCACGTAGGGGCCGTCATACAGGCCTGGATTGGTGGGCGTGCGGTTGAACCCGGTCTGCTTGATGTAGTCGCCGGGCGCGTGGGCGGCGGCGTAGATCGGCCCCTCGACATGCTCGGGGAGGATCTGGTCCCACTGGTTGTAGGTGACGTCGGTGGTCTTGAGATGCAGCACCACGGTGTGGTCGTCCACCACGTCGACGCTGCGCGCCCGCTCCCACGGGTTGGGGTTGCTGAAGCCGGAGGCCGGATCGTTCGCCACCTTCCAGGTGAAGGCGATGTCCTTCGCGGTGACCGGCTGGCCGTCACCCCATTCGAGGTCGGGCTTCAGCTTGATCGT
Organism: Acetobacteraceae bacterium; assembly: GCA_965276665.1. Taxonomy (GTDB): domain Bacteria; phylum Pseudomonadota; class Alphaproteobacteria; order Acetobacterales; family Acetobacteraceae; genus CAWGJC01. Next base: position 2,813,705 of record OZ255620.1, on the reverse strand, counting down.
CACCGCCATGCCCTTGCCGCCGCCCGGCACGTCCTCGAGCTTGGCGAGCCCGTTCTGGATGGTCGGCAGCTCGGTGCAGAGCAGACAGGAATTCTTCCAGAACGGGTCGAAGGCGGTGATCGGGCGGATCACGAAATCCAGCACATAGGCCTTGATCACCTCGGCATCGACGTCCGGGTGCATGCTGGAGGGAAACTGGGCGACGCCGATCACGAGATCGTCCTTCGCCTGCGCGGCGCCGGCCGCGAGCAGGAGCGGGATGGCGCAGAGCGCGGCGAGCAGGCTTTTGGTCATGCGAATGGTCTCATCCGGGGTTTCATCGATGAAACCCCGCCTGCGGCCGCCCCGTCAACGGCGCCCGTTCAACGGCGCCCTTCATGCCGCGACGAGCATCGCACCCTGCCGCTCGACGCTGTGCACGCCCACCACCTGGCGGAGATTGCCCTCGATCAGCGCGACCATGCCGCCCGGCGCGGTGAGCGCGATCTCGACATGCAGCGCGGCGCCGGCGCGGGTCGCGGCCAGGCGGTCGGGCGTGAGGTCGCGGCGGGCCAGCGGGATTAGCAGGCGCGGCAGCATGCCGGGCTCGGGTTCGGCGCGCAGGGTGAAGGTGACGGCGTGGTGGGCCTCGCAAGCGAGGCCGGCGGTGGAAGCGGGGGGCATGGAACTCTCCGGGTGATGCGTGGCGCGGCACAGGCCCGGCTGCCGGAACGGCGCCCGGCATGCAAAGCCGCCAGCGCCCGATCAGGCAGCCGGGTGGCTAATTCGCGCCGTCTGTGCGTGCATCAGCGGTTCCATGGAGAGCACTATAAGCGGGCTTCGCCCGGGGCGCCAGCCTTCACGGCCAGGCGATCGTCGGCAGGTGGGAGAGCGGGATGCGGCCGAGCGTGAGCGTCTGGTCCTGCAGCTTGAGTGGCAGCTCCGCTACCGTCCGCCCCTGCTGGTCGCTCGCATGCGCCATCAGCCCGAGCACCGCCTTCGCCGCCAGGGCCGCCGATGGGGTGATCCGCCCGGCCGCCGCCAGGGCGTCCAGCACGCGCGGGTAATCAACGACGTCCAGGGTCGCGGTGCCGATTGGCTGCAGGTTGCGGTCGAGGGCCAGGGCGGCCTTGCCGTCCAGGGTCAGCTGTCCCCAGGTGAGGGCGACGCGCCGCACGTCGATCGTGCCGCCGCCGTCGCGCCAGGCGGAGACCGCCTGGGTGGCCCCGATCGCCGGCCCGACCGCCGGCAGCCGGCCGAGCACCACGCCGGCGGCCGAGAACGCGGCCAGGTTCGGCCCGAACAGCCACGGATAGGAAGCGGGAAGCGTCAGGGAGGTGGCCTCGGCATCGAAGCCGTAGCCGCCTTCCGCCTCGACCCGGCCGAACAGGCGCAAATGCCCCACCAAGGTCCCGGCGGCCCCTGGCGCCCCGACATGCAGATTGGCGGCGGTCAGCACCGCCTGCCGCTGGGCCGCCCGCAGCGGGATCACCAATCGCACGCTGTCGCCGATGAACGGGATCTCGGCCCCTTCGCCGAGCCCGACACGTTCCGGTCCCTCGCCCTCGATGGCGAGCTCCTGCGGCCGGCGCAGGGCAATCGAGAGGATCAGGCGATCGGCGCGCCAGGAGATGGGCACCGGCACGTCCGGCTCGCTAGCGACCACCGAGAAGCGGCGCAGTGTCACCCGGGCGGCCAGCGGCCAGCCGCTCCGCTGCGGCTCGCGGAACTCCACCGCCCACCCGTTGGCGCGCGCGCCGGCCAGCCACTCCTCCACGCCCGCTTCCAGCCGCGAGGTGGCCACCCACCAGACCACCGTGAGAGCCGCGAGCGCCACCAGCGGGACCGGCAGAAGGCCGAGCAGGAGGCGGCGCAGAACGCGGGCGGAGCGGGACGGCATGCCGGCGCTTATAGGGCGCGGAGGGAAGCCGCGCGACCGCGACGGCGGCGCGGCAGGCGTTCATCCACAGCGCGGCCGCCGGTTTCAGCCAATCTCCGGCCTGTCAATCCGGCCCAATGCGGCAGGCGCATGACGACCGCGTGATAGCGGCCAGTTGATGAGAGGTTTCAATGGGTTACGGAAAAGAACCTCTCCGCGGGGCGGCTCGGGGCGGTTTTCCCGGCCCTTTTTGAGGCGGCAAAACCATGACACATGAACTGGTTGCAAGGTTTACCTGAAGAAATTTGCCACGCCGGCCGAAGCTCGGCCCACAGAGTTATCCACAGGCCTCGCAGCGCTGGGCGGATATCTCCCAGGCCTCCTGCAAGGCGGCTAGAAGCTGCTTGCGCGGCAGCTCGGCGGCGAGCGGCGGCGCGATCGATACATGGATCACCCCGGCGCGCTTGCGGAACGCGCGCCGGCCCCAGTGACGACCGGAATCGGTCGCGACCGGGATCAGCGGCAGCCCGGTCTCCGAGGCGAGCGCGGCGATGCCGGGCTGCAGCCGGATCGGCTCGCCGGGCGCCGCGCGGGTGCCTTCGGGAAAGATCACCACCTGCCGCGCCGCCGCCGCCGCCGCCCGCGCCTGCTGGATCAGGCCGCGCAGCGCCGCCGCCCCCGCTTTGCGGTCGACCAGGATCTGGCCGCCCGGCCGCAGCAGAGGCCCGAACAGCGGCACCCGCGCCAGCTCGGCCTTCACCACATAGGCGGGCCACGGCACGAGGAGGAGCCAGACGAGCGTGTCGAAGGCCGATTGATGTTGGGAGGCGATCAGCGCCGGACCGCCCTCCGGCAGGTATTCCCGGCCGGTGACCTCGAAGTTGATGCCGCAGATGATGCGGAGCCCGGCCAGGGTGAGACGCGCCCAAAGCCGCGCCAGGCCGATCACCCGCGTCGGCGCCAGCACCCGCAGCGGGATTCCGAGGAACAGCCCGAGGATGAAGGTGAGGGCGAAGAAATACGCGTTGAACGCCGCCGAGCGCAGCACGGTCATGTGCCGGCCTGCGTCCAGACGAGGCGGGTGAGGCCGAGATCGGCGGCCAGGAACTTCGTGTATTCGGATGCGAGCAGCCGCAGCCGGGCGATGTCGCGGCCGTCGCGCATCGAGGATGACAGCACCGAGACCGGGGTGAGCCGCACATCCGGCAGCGCGCGGCCGATCTCGGTCAGCGCGCGGGCCATGTGGTAGCCGGAGGTGACCACAATCAGCGAATGGAGGTCGTGCGCCCGCACCCAGGCGGCGGTCTCCTCCGCATTGCCCACCGTCGTGGTGGCCTCGCGCCCGAGCGTCACCCGCGGGCTCAACCCCTCTCCCGCAACGCCCGCCCGCTGCGCGAGCTCGCCCCAGCCGGCGCGCGGCGCGACCCCCGAGACGAGCAGCATGCCGGCCCGCCCCTCGGCGAGGAGATGCAGCCCGGTCTCCACCCGGTCGGCGCCCCCGGTCAGCACGACGATGCCATCCGCGCGGCTCGGCAGGCTGCCCTCCCGCAAGGCGCCATGCACGAACCACGCGAAACCGGCGCCCCAGGCGCCGATGGCGAGAACGGCCACCAGCGACAGCGCGAGCGCCAGCCGCCGCAGCGGACGCAGCCCCGGCCTCGGACTCTGCACCGGACCCTGGTCCGGACTCTGGCCCGGACTCTGGATCGGACTCTGGCTCTCGGGCAGCACCGCGCTCACGCCAGCCGCCGCAGCCAGGTCCGCACCGTGCCTTGCGCCGTCACCCAGCCGATCGCCGCGGCCGCGAGCGGCAGGGCGGGAAGCGCCAGCCACAAGGTTTGCGGCAGCCCGGTCCAGACCGGCGAGGCCGCCGCCGCATCCTCCGCCGAGAACGGCGCCGCCAGCCCGGCCAGTCCGATCAGCACGGGAAGCGCCGCCAGCGCGCCGATCCCCGCCCCGCTGGCGGCGAGCAGCGTGGTGCGGCCGGCGAAGCGGCCCGCGATATAGCCATCCGTGGCGCCGAGCCCGTGCACGATCTCGATCGAATCCCGCCGCGCCGCCAGCCCCGCCCGCGTCGCCACCGCGATCACCGCCGCGGCGACCAGCGCCACCACCAGCACCGCCACCGCCGCGCAGGCCTGCAGGCTGCGGGCGAGCACGGTGAGGCGCTGCATCCAGACGCCATGGCTTTCCAGGATCGTGCCGGGGGCGGCCGCCTGCACCGCTTGGCCGAGCCCGGCGAGCGCCGCGTCGGGATCGGCGAGGCGGACCCGGATCACCGCCGGCAGCGGCAGAGCGAGCGTCTTCGCCTGGTCGCCGAGCCAGGGCCGCAGCAGATCCTGCAATTGCGCAGGCGGCACCGCGTCGGCCACGAGAATGCCCGGCGTGCCGCGCAGGAGAACGAGCACGCGGTCGAGGCGGGTTCCGCCGGTGCCTCCGGCGCTCCCGGCTTCCGTCTGATCCGGCTGCGGCACCTGCACGGTCATCGCGCTCGCCGCGCCCTCCCGCCAGTGCTGCGCCAGCGCGGCGGCGGCGACGGCGCCGGCCAGCGCGAGCGCGGCCAGGAAGGCCATCGCCGCGACCAGCGCCGGCATCAGCCGGTCCGATAAGGCGCGGCGCAGCCCGAGATCGTCGAAACCCGCCGGGCGGAGATCGACCTTACGCATATTCCGGCTCCAGCCGCCGCGCGCCGTCGGCGACCAGCCGCCCATGGTCGAGACGCAGCGCGCGGGCCGGGTGGCGGGCCACCATCGCGTCATTATGCGTCGCCACCATCACCGTCGTGCCCAGCCGGTTCATTTCCTTCAGGAGCTGCATCAGCCGCTCCGCCTGCACCTCGTCCAGATTGCCGGTGGGCTCGTCGGCGAGCAACAGGGTTGGCCGGCCCACCACCGCGCGGGCGATCGCGACGCGCTGCTGCTCGCCGCCGGAGAGTTCCGCCGGCCGGGATTCCTGCTTCCGCGCGAGCCCGACCCAGCGCAGCATCTCGGCGACATCGGCGCGGATCTGCCCCTCCGGCCGGCCGCCGATGCGCAGCGGCAACGCCACGTTGTCGAAGGCCGAGAGATGCGGCAGCAGGCGGAAATCCTGATAGACCACGCCGATCCGCCGCCGCAGCCGGGCGAGCGCCCGCCGGTCCGCACCCTCGATATCGGTGCCGAGAACCAGCAGCCGGCCCTGACTCGGCCGGATCGCCAGGGTGAGCAGACGCAGCAGGCTCGTCTTGCCGGCGCCGGACGGGCCGAGCAGCCAGCGGAACCCGCCCTCGGGCACGCTGAAGCTGAGATCGCGCAGCACCTCGGGCCCGGTATCCCGGCTTCCGTAGCGCAATCCGACCCGTTCCAGCCGCACCATCGCAGCATCGCCCAGCAACCCCGCGGGATCGTGGCACATTCCGGCCGCGCGCCGCCATCCGTCCGCGCGCAAGTCGCACCCGGGCGTGTGACATCAAGCGCGAGGGACGCGGCGGATTGCAAAGCGGCCGCGACGATGGGCAACATCCGGCCATGCGCATCGCCTGCCCCGCCTGCCAGGCCGAGTACGACGTGCCGGAGGGCATGCTCGAAGGCCACGCGGCCGTGCGCTGCGCCCGCTGCAGGCAGGAATGGCAGCCGATCCCGGCCGATCCCGCTTTCGCGCTTCCGACCCCGCTGCCGGACACCGCGCTCCGCCCCGCCGAACCGCTTTCCACCGCGCTCGAGCCGACCGCCGCCCGCGACATCGCCGAACCGCTGGCCGAACGGGACCCCGCCGGACCGCCCGCCCCGCTCTTCGCCCCGCCCCGCGTGCCAGGTTCCTCCCAGGAAATGCCGCGCGGCTCGGCCGCCGTGACGCTCGGCGCCTGGATCGCCACCCTCATCGTGCTGGCCGGCCTCGCCGCCGGCGGATATCTCTGGCGCGACCGGCTGATGACTGCCTGGCCGCCCAGCACCCGCCTCTACGCCGCACTCGGCCTGCGCTGAGAGCCTGTTTGGAAAAGTGGTCCGGCGGCCATTTGGCGCGCTTTCCTGTGCGCCGTTGCCCGGAAAATCACGCCATATGACTCACCGGACCCTTTTTCCGAACAGGCTCTGAGAACCACTGCCCGCGATTGGCTTGCCGGTGCGGGGTGGCTGCGATACTCCGCAGGACATTCTGCCCGGAGATCCGCGTCGATGCGCGTGAAAGACGTCAAGAAGGTCGTGCTCGCCTATTCGGGCGGTCTCGACACCAGCGTGATCCTGCGCTGGCTGCAAACCACCTACCAATGCGAGCTCGTCACCTTCACCGCCGATCTCGGCCAGGGCGAGGAGCTCGAGCCGGCGCGGCAGAAGGCCGAGATGTTCGGCGTGAAGGAGATCTTCGTCGACGATCTGCGCGAGACCTTCACCCGCGATTTCGTCTTCCCGATGTTCCGCGCCAACGCGCTCTACGAAGGGCAATACCTGCTCGGCACCTCGATCGCCCGCCCGCTGATCGCCCAGCGGCAGATCGAGATCGCGGAAGCGACCGGCGCCGACGCGGTCGCCCACGGCGCCACCGGCAAGGGCAACGACCAGGTGCGGTTCGAGCTCAGCTACTACGCGCTGAAACCGGACGTGAAAGTCATCGCGCCCTGGCGCGAATGGGAGCTCACCAGCCGCACGAAACTGCTCGAATTCGCCGAGGCGAACCAGATCCCGATCCGCAAGGACAAGCGCGGCGACGCACCGTTCAGCGTGGACGCAAACCTGCTGCACTCCTCCTCGGAAGGCAAAATCCTCGAGGATCCGGCGATCGAAGCGGACGAGATGGTCTACCAGCGCACCATCCCGCCCGAACAGGCGCCCGACAAAGCCACTGTCGTCAGCATCGATTTCGCGCAGGGCGACCCGATCGCGATCGACGGCGAGACACTCTCTCCCGCCAGCCTGCTGGCCAGGCTCAACGAGCTCGGCCGCGCCAACGGCATCGGCCGGCTCGACCTGGTGGAAAACCGCTTCGTCGGCATGAAATCGCGCGGCATCTACGAAACACCGGGCGGCACCATCCTGCTCGCCGCCCATCGCGGCATCGAAAGCATCACGCTCGACCGCGAAGCCGCGCACCTCAAAGACAGCCTGATGCCGCGCTACGCCGAACTGATCTACAACGGCTTCTGGTTCAGCCCGGAACGCCACATGCTGCAGGCGCTGATCGACGAAAGCCAGAAATCCGTCTCCGGCCGCGTGCGCCTCAAACTTTACAAAGGCAACGTCTCGGTGATCGGCCGCGAAAGCCCGAACAGCCTCTACTCGATGAAGATCGTCACCTTCGAGGAGGACGAAGGCGCCTACGACCAGTTCGACGCACAAGGCTTCATCAAACTCAACGCACTCCGCCTCCGGCTCGGGGCATTGGCCGGACGGCGTGGGGGGAGTTTGTAAGGTTTTAAGGCCAGGGGCGCTGCCCCTGGACCCCGCTAAGGGCAGTCGCCCTTAGAACCCGATACGGCCCTTTGCGCTGGGCATCATGGCCGGATTTGCCCGAGTGTTTCGTGTGCTTCGCGCGAAGCGCAATTACCACCCCGAGACGCCACGAACTTCGGACACGTCCCGCGATCTCTCGACCGGGCGCGAAGCGCAACCGGGTTCTAAGGGCGACTGCCCTTAGCGGGGTCCAGGGGCAGCGCCCCTGGCCTTCCCCTCCCTTGCCGCACCGCCGCATCATGATCCATGCTCGCAACGGAGCGCGGCGGTGGAGGCGAATGATGCGTGCGGCTTTGGTGGCTTTCGGCATGATGCTGCTCGCACACCCTGCGCAGGCGCAGACGCCGGATACGTCGCGCCCGGATACGTTGCGCCCGGATACGTTGCGCATTGGGATGCGCGATGATCCGGATACGCTCGATCCGACGTTTTCGCACACTTATGTCGGCACGGTGATGATGACGGCGTTGTGCGACAAGCTGGTCGACATGGATGCGAAGCTGAACATCGTGCCGGTGCTTGCGCAGAGTTATGCGTGGGCGGATGGGCGCACGCTGGTCATTCATGTGCGGCCTGATGTGTCGTTCCAGGATGGCGAGAAGCTTGATGCGAATGCGGTCGTGTATTCGCTGCAGCGGGATGTTACCGCGACCGGCAGCTATCGGAAGAGCGAGATCGGCGCGATGGATCATGCCGAGATCATCGATCCGATGACGGTGCGCGTGGTGATGAAGCAGGCTTTCTCGCCCTTCGTCGCCGCACTGACGGATCGGGCGGGGATGATCGTCGCGCCGAAGGCGGCGGAGAGCGAGGGGGCGTCGTTCGGCCAGCATCCGGTGTGTGCCGGGCCGTTCAGTTTCGTTGATCGGGTGGCGCAGGATCATGTGACGATGGCGCGTTTCCCCGGGTATTGGGATGCGGGCCGCATCCATTTCGACCGGGTGACCTATCGCATCATTCCGGATAGCAGCGTGCGGCGCACGAATCTCGAGGCCGGTGCGCTCGACATGGCGGAGATGGCGCCGCTCGATGTCGCGACGGTCGAGCGCAATCCGGCGCTCACCGTGGTGTCCGTGCCGAGCCTCGGCTATGGCGGTCTCGTGGTGAATGTCGGCAACGGGCCGCGCGCGAACACGCCGCTCGGACAGGATCCGCGCGTGCGCATGGCGTTCGATCTGTCGATCGACCGGCAGGCGCTCAGCAATGTCGTCTATGCCGGGTTGTATCCGCCGAATGCGCAGGCGACGTCTGCGATCAGCCCGCTTTACGCGCCGTCGGTTCCGGTCCCCAGTCGCGATGTCGCGAAGGCCAAGGCGCTGCTGGCGGCGGCGGGCGTGAAGACGCCGTTCCCGGTCGATCTTCTCGTCTACAACACGCCGCAGGCGGTGCAGACGGGCGAGGTGATCCAGGCGATGGCGGCGCAGACCGGGTTCGACGTGCATGTGAACGCGGTCGAGTTCGGCACCGCGCTTGCGGAGACGGTGCGCGGCGATTTCCAGATGTCGGTGGGCGGGTGGTCCGGCCTGCTCGATACCGACAGCAATGCCTGGAGTTTTCTGCACAGCGGCGGGGCGCTGAATTTCTCGCATTACGCGAATCCGCAGGTCGACTCGCTGCTCGATCAGGGGCGGGTGGCGACGGATGTCGCGGCACGGCGCGATCTCTATGCGCGGGCGTTCCAGCAGGTGAACACGGATCTGCCGCTGATCTATCTCTGGACCACGCGCAACATCGAGGGCGTGTCGCGCAGGATCGCCGGCTTCACGCCGATGCCGGACGGGCTGCTGCGGTTGCAGGACGTGCGGCGGGAGTAGATCATCGCGCATCGCCAATATCGCTAATACGGAGACATCGCATGATCGTCGATCACCGCACCTATACCATCGTGTCCGGCCGCACCGCGGAATACATGGAGCGGTACGAGAAGGAGGGGCTGCCCATCCAGATGAAGCATCTCGGGCGGCTGGTCGGGTATTTCGTCTCCGATATCGGGCCGCTCAACCAGATCGTGCATATCTGGGCGTATGAGGACATCGCCGACCGCGAGGCGCGGCGCGCAAGGATGGCGGCCGATCCGGAATGGCAGGCCTTCATCAAGAGCAATGTCGGCCTGTTCACCGCGCAGGAGAACAAGATCCTGAAGCCGACGAAATTCTCGCCGATCTATTAGCCGCGGGCGAAGACCAGACAGAGATTATTCGCCGGCATCGTGTGGATGGTGGGCGCGGAGAAGCCGCAGCGTGCGGCCTCCGCGGCCACATCCCCGACATCCCGCACGCCCCATTCGGGGTTGCGCGATTGCAGGCCCGCATCGAACGCGGCGTTGCTCGGCGCGGTGTGTGCGCCGTCGCGACGGTACGGCCCGTAGAGGCAAAGCGGCGCGCCCGGCGCCAGCGTGTGAGCCGCGCCGCGCAGCAGGCCGAGCGTCGCCGCCCAGGGCGCGATGTGGATCATGTTGATGCAGACCACCGCATCCGCATCCGCCACCGGCCATTCGGCGGCGGTGGCGTCGAGCGCACGGGCGGGGCGGATATTGGCCAGTCCTTCCGAGGCGGCCCAGGCGTCGATGCTGGCGCGCGCATCGGCGTCGAGGTCGGTCGGCTGGAAGGCGACATCCGGCAGCGCGCGGGCGAAATGCACGACGTGCTCGCCCGATCCGCTCGCCACTTCGAGCACCAGCCGGCAGGGGGCGAGGTGCGGACGCAGCGCGGCGAGGATCGCGTCCCGGTTGCGCGCGGCGGCCGGCGCCTGGCGCCGTGCATCCGGCGCGCTCATGCGGCCACCCTCATGCGAACAGATGCCACCCTCATGCGAACAGATGATGGAGCGCGGAGATCGTGTCGGGATCGGTCCAGGTGACCGCGCCTTCGGTGCGCCCGCGCTCGCGGCCGTTGCGGTCGATGATGAGCGTGGTCGGGATGCCGCGCACCGCGAGCTTGCGCGCCGCATCGCCGTCGGGGTCGAGCAGCACCGGCAGCTCGCGGATGCCGTGCGCCGCGTAGAAGGCGCGCACCACGGTCGCGCCGCCGTGATCGGAGGAGAGCGGCAGCACCGCGGCCTGCCCCTTGAGCTGCTCGGCGAGCCGGTCGAGCGCCGGCATCTCGGCGACGCAGGGCATGCACCAGGTGGCCCAGAGATTGAGCACCACCGGCTGGCCGGCAAAGCCGGCGAGGCGCTGCACCTTGCCATCCGCATCGGTGAAGATGAGCGCGGGCGGCGGGGCCGGCGGGTCGGTGGCCTGGAACGCCGCCTGGAAGCTGCGGATCTCCTGCGCGGCCGGTTTGCGCGGGAACGAGGCCGCCGCTACGGTCCCGGCCGAGGCGGCCAGCAGGATGCGGCGCCGGATCAGCATGGGATGCGGGGCGGATTGGCGCAGGGCATGACGGCTTCCTCGAAAAGGGCGGACAGGTGAGCGAGACCCCGGAGCTCCGCAACGCCGAGGCCAATGCGCAATGGGGCGGCCGCTTCGCGGCCGGCCCGTCGGTCATCATGCAGGAGATAAATGCCTCGATCGGCTTCGACCGCAAGATGTGGCGGCAGGACATCGCGGGCTCGCGCGCGCATGCCGCGATGCTGGCGCGGATCGGCCTGCTGAGTGCCGCGGAAGCCGGCGCGATCGGCGAGGGGCTCGACGCGATCGCGATGGAAATCGCCGCCGGGCGCTTCGCCTTCGACTCGGCGCTCGAGGACATTCACATGAATATCGAGGCGCGCCTCACCGAGCGGATCGGCGAGGCGGGCAAGCGGCTGCACACCGCGCGGAGCCGCAACGACCAGGTGGCGACCGATTTCCGCCTCTGGGTGCGCGACGCGATCGACGGGCTCGAGGCGCAGATCGCCGACGTGATGCGCGCCCTGGTCGAGCGCGCTGCGGCCCATGCGGCGGACCCGATGCCGGGCTTCACCCATCTGCAGACGGCGCAGCCGGTCACCTTCGGCCATCACCTGCTCGCCTATGTCGAGATGCTGGCGCGCGATCGCGGCCGGTTCGCCGATGCGCGGCGGCGGCTCAACGAATGCCCGCTCGGCGCGGCGGCGCTCGCCGGCACCTCCTTCCCGATCGACCGGATGATGACGGCCGGCGCGCTCGGCTTCGACCGGCCGGCCGCCAACTCGCTCGACGCGGTCTCGGACCGCGATTTCGCGCTGGAATTCCTCGGCGCGGCGTCGATCGCCGCGATGCACCTCTCGCGCTTCGCGGAGGAGATCACCCTCTGGTGCAGCGCGCCGTTCCGCTTCGTCGCGCTGTCGGACGCCTTCACCACCGGCAGCTCGATCATGCCGCAGAAGCGCAACCCGGATGCCGCCGAGCTCACGCGGGCGAAATCGGGCCGCGTCCTGGGGGCGCTGGTGACGCTCGCCACCGTGATGAAGGGCCTGCCGCTCGCCTATGCGAAGGACATGCAGGAGGACAAGGAGCCGGTGTTCGACGCCGCCGAGGCGCTGGCCCTGGCGCTCGCCGCAACCGCCGGCATGGTCCGCGACATGACGCCCGATCTCGCGCGGATGCGCGCGGTCGCAGGGGCCGGCTTCGCGGTCGCGACCGATCTCGCGGACTGGCTGGTGCGCGTGCTGCATCTGCCGTTCCGCACCGCCCATCACGTCACCGGCCGGCTGGTCTCGCGGGCGGAGGCGAAGGGGGTCGATCTCGCCGGGCTCACGCTCGAGGAGATGCGGGCGGAGGAGCCGCGCATCACCGAGGCGGTGTTCGGAGTGCTGAGCGTCGAGGCCTCCGTCGCCTCCCGTATCTCCTATGGCGGGACGGCGCCGGCGAACGTGGCGGCGCAGGCGGCACGCTGGCGCGAGGCGCTCGGCGCATGAGGCGCGCCGCCATCCTGCTGTTCGCCGCCCTGCTCGGCCTCGCCGCCTGCGGCAAGCGCGGCGCGCCGTCGGCGCCGGGTCCGTCGGACGAAATCAGCTACCCGCGGACCTATCCGACGTTCTGACATGGCAAGCCCGGCGTCGAGGGTCGGGCAGGGCGTCTTTGTTGCAGACCCGAGGAGCAGCGCATGGCATTGGCGGCGGAAGGTGGGCGGCTGACGCCGGCACAGATCATCCGCATGGAACGGACCGGGCTCAACGTGCTGCCGGCGCTGCACACGCTGTTCAACGGCAGCTGGATCGTGCGGGTGGCGCGCGGCGGCAGCATGAAGCGGGCGAATTCCGTCACCTGTCTCGACCCCGGCGACGGCGAGGAGGTGGCGGGCCGGATCGCCGAGATCGAGGCGGTGTATCGCCGGTTCAGCATGCCGACGATGTTCCGGGTGACGCCGCTGACGCCGCCTTCGCTCGACGCGGCGCTCACCGAGCGGGGCTACGCGACAGAGGATGAGCGCATCCTGCTGCGTGCCGAGCTGACGCCGCCGCTGCGGCCGGTGAAGCATGGCTTCGCCGAGACGCCGGCGCCTGGCTGGTTCGACGTGGTCGGCACGACGATGGCGGGCGAAAGGCTGGACGAGATGCGGGAATCGATCGCGCTGCTGGCGCTCCCGTCGCTGTTTCCGCTGCTCTCGCATGAGGGGATGGCGGCCTGCGCGATGCGGCTGACGCTGGACGGCCGGTACGCCGCGATCTTCGACATGGCGACCATCCCGGCCGCCCGCCGCGCCGGTCTCGCCCGGCAGCTGATGTTCGAGGCGATGTCGGCCGCAGGCTCGCTCGGCGCGCGCGTTGCATGGCTGCAACTTCCGGCCTCGAACGCGGCGGCGCTCGGCCTCTATCGCTCGCTCGGCTTCGCGGAGGCCTACCGGTATTGCTTCCGTCGCAAGTAGTGCGCGGGACACGCTGCAAGTAGCCCGCCGGAGGCCGCGCCCCATATCGCCGTACGGGTGATTGACCTGGGACAGGCGCGGTGATACCTCGCGACGCGATTGCGAAGCGTTCGCAAAAGCGTTCGCTTAAACTATTAGGAGTGGCCGATGGGCGCAGAAAGCAGGATGACCCGCCGCGGGCTGGTGCGCGGGGCGATGGGGCTGGCGGCAGGGCTCGGCATCGCCGCCGCGCCGCGCCTGCTGCGCGCCGCACCGGCCGCCTCCCCGGTCACGCTCACCCTCTACGCGGCGCAGCACCAGCAGATGGTGGACATGATCAACGCCGCCTTCACCAAGGCGACGGGCATCGCGGTGCGGACGCGCCAGGGCGAGGCGCCCGAGCTCGCGAGCCAGCTCGTCAAGGAGGGCGCCGCCTCGCCGGCGGATGTGTTCTTCACGGAAAATTCGCCCGAGCTCGTGCTGCTCGACGAGCACAAGCTGCTCGCCAAGGTCGATCCGGCGACACTCTCGCAGGTGCCGGCGAAATACAGCGCGGCGGATGGGAGCTGGGTCGGCGTGCTGGCGCGCGAGAACGTGCTCGCCTTCAATCCGAAGCTGATCCAGGAGAGCCAGCTTCCGGCCTCGCTGCTCGACCTCTCGGGCGTGGCGTGGAAGGGCAAGGTCGCGATCGCGCCGGCGGATGCCGATTTCCTGCCGCTGGTCAGCGCCGTGGTCACGCTGAAGGGCCGCACCGCGGCGCTCGCCTGGCTGCGCGGCCTCAAGACCAACGCGCAGGTGTTCGACGATGACGAGGGCGTGGTCGCGGCGGTGGAGCGCGGCGGCGTCGCCACCGGCATCGTCAACAATTATTACTGGGCGCGGCTGCGCACCGAGAAGGGCGCGGGCAAGACGGTCAGCCAGATCCATCATTTCGCGAATGGCGATGTCGGCGCGCTGATCAACGTGTCGGGCGCGGCGGTGATGCACGCTTCGAGGCACCAGGCCGAGGCGCAGAAATACCTGGCCTTCCTCGTCTCCAAAGACATGCAGGCGGCGCTCGGCGCGAGCGATATCGATTACGAGTATCCGCTGGTGGCGGGCGCCGCGCCGAACCCGCTGCTCCGGCCGTTCGAGCAGTTGCAGCCGCCCAGCGTGAGCATGGCGCAGCTCGGCGACGACCGGGAATCGGGGCGGTTGCTGCGGCAGGCCGGCCTGCTCTGATGCGGCGGGCGGCGGCTCCGGAGAGCGGCCGCCGCCCGCCCGCCGGGTTGCTGGCGGCCGGGTCGCTCGCCGCGCTGATCGTGCTGGTGCCGCTGCTCTGGACGCTGGTGCAGGCTTTCGCGATCGACCGCGAGGATGCGGCCGACCTGCTGTTTCGCCCGCTGGTCGGCGAGCTGCTGCTCAACACGCTGGCGCTGATCGGTGCGGCGACCCTGCTGGCGGCGGTGATCGGCACCGCGCTCGCCTGGTGCATCGAGCGCACCGATCTGCCCGGGCGGCGGCTCTGGGCGGTGCTGGCGGCGGTGCCGCTGGCGATGCCGCCCTTCATCACGAGCTATGCCTGGGTGTCGCTCTCGCCGCTGCTGCAGGATTTCGCCGGCGCGCTGCTGGTGGTCACCTGCTCGTACACGCCGTTCGTCTATCTGCCGGTCGCCGCCGCGCTCCGCCGCATGGACCCGGCGCTCGAGGAGACCGCGCGCAGCCTGGGCGAAGGGGGGTTCGGCTGCTTCCGCCGCGTCGTGCTGCCGCAGCTCCGCCCGGCGCTGCTCGGCGGCATGCTGCTCGTCTCGCTCAACGTGCTGACCGAGTTCGGCGCCTTTGCCCTGCTGCGCTTCCGCACCTTCACCACCGAGCTCTACGCCGAATACCGCACCGGATATGACGGGCCGGAGACCGCGCTGCTCGCGCTGGTGCTGATCGCGCTCTGCATCGTCTGCCTGGTGCTGGAGGCGGTGGTGCGCGGGCGGGCGCGGTACGGGCGGATCGGCCGCGGCACCGAGCGACCGGTGACGCGGCTGGCGCTCGGCCGCGCGAGGTTTCCGGTGCTGGCGCTGTTCGCCGGCTTCGTCGTGGTGACGCTCGGCGTGCCGCTCGGGATGATCCTCTACTGGCTGACGCAGCACGGATCGGCGGCGATCTCGCCGGTGGAGGTGACGCCGGCGCTGCTCGCCCATGCGACGCTCGCCTCGCTGCTGCTCGGGCTGGGGGGCGCCGCGCTCACCATGGCGCTGGCGGTGCCGCTCGGCTTCCTGGCGACGCGCTGGGACGGCTGGACGATCACGCTGCTGGAGCGGAGCGCCTATCTGGCGCAGGGCGTGCCCGGGATCGTGGTCGCGCTGGCGCTGGTCTCGCTGACCGTGCAGGCGTTCCAGCCGCTTTATCAGAGCGCCGCGCTGCTTCTCCTGGCCTATGCGGTGCTGTTCCTGCCGCTTGCGCTCGTGAGCGTGCGGGCGGCCTTGCTGCAGGCGCAGCGCGGGCTCGAGGAGGCCGGGCGGTCGCTCGGGCTCGGCTGGATGTCGGTCGCCTGGCGGGTGATCCTGCCGCTTGCCGGGCCGGGCCTCGGGGCCGCGGCCGCAATGGTGTTCATCTCCGTCACCACCGAGCTCACGACGACGCTGCTGCTGGCGCCGATCGGCACGCGGACGCTCGCCGTCCAGGTCTGGGCCGACACCTCCTCCCTCGCTTTCGCCGCCGCCTCCCCCTATGCGGCGCTGATGGCGGGGATGTCGTTGGCGGGAACCTGGGTGCTGGCCCGGCAATTCGGCGCCGCGGCCACGATCGGCGCGAGCTGAAGCCGGTGGCGGCGCTGCTGATCGAGAGCTTGAGCAAGTCGTTCGGCGCGCGCGAGGTGCTGTCCGGTCTCGACCTCGCCGTGCCCTCCGGCCGGCTGGTGGCGATCCTCGGCGCGTCGGGCAGCGGCAAGACGACGCTGCTGCGGCTGCTCTGCGGGTTCGAGCGCGCCGATCGCGGCCGCATCGTGATCGGCGGCCGCGCGGTCGCCGGGAAGGGGCTGCACCGGAAGCCCGAGGCGCGGCGGATCGGCTATGTGGCGCAGGAAGGCGCGCTGTTCCCGCATCTCTCGGTCGCCGACAACATCGTCTTCGGCCTGCGCCGGCGCGAGCGCCGCCGCGGCGCCCGGGTCGAGACCCTGCTGCGGCTGGTGGGACTGCCCGCCGATTACGCGGCGCGGCCGCCGCACCAGCTCTCCGGCGGCGAGCAGCAGCGCGTAGCGCTGGCGCGCGCGCTCGCCCCCGGGCCCTCTCTCGTGCTGCTCGACGAGCCGTTCTCCGCGCTGGACGCGGCGCTCAGGGCGGAGACGCGGCAGGCGATCGTCGGCGCGCTCGCCGCTGCCGGCGCGACCGCGCTGCTGGTGACGCATGACCAGTCGGAGGCGCTCTCCACCGGCCACGAGGTCGCGGTGCTGCGGGCCGGGCGCCTGGTGCAGGTGGCGGCGCCGCGCCTGCTCTACACGCGTCCGGCGGATGCCGCGCTCGCACGCTTCGTGGGCGACGCGGTGCTGCTGCGCGGGCAGGCAAGGGAAGGTTGGGTGGAATGCGGGCTCGGCCGGCTGAAGCTCGTGCCCGGCATCGCCGACGGGAAGCGCGACGTGATGATCCGCCCCGAGCAGATCCGGCTCGATGGCGGCGCGGGGGCGCCGCGGGCGCGCGTGCTGGACGTCACCTATTACGGTCATGATTGCAGCGTGACGCTGGCGCTCGGCCGCGGTCCGGAGAGCGGGGAGATGGCGTTCTCCGCGCTCGTGCCGGGGCATGTGGTGCTGCGCGCCGGCGACGAGGTGGGACTGCGGGTCGAGGGCGAGGTGATGGCGTACGATCCAGCCGGATCGTGACGCTTCCGGCTTGACGGGGGCTGGCCTTCCCGTTATTGCGAATGCTTCGCATTAACAAAACGGGCGCAGGCCCGCAGGGGGTATCCGAGTGCTGAGTTCCACCGCCGGCCGCAGCGTCGCCCGGCTCGGCCTCGCGGCCACGCTGCTGGCCACGACGGCGTGCCTGGCTTTCCCCGCCTTCGCCCAGGTGGCGGCCCCGGCGCAGCGGCAAGGCCCGACCCCGGGCAATAACGGCGGCTCGGGCGGCGGCTCGAGTAGCGGCTCGGGGGAGGCCATAACGGGCGGTCCGGGCTTCATGACCAATCTCTGGACACGCAATTCGCTGCTCGGCGATGCCGGCGGCGCGCGGACGGCGCTCGGCCAGTATGGCATCAGCGTCGGGCTGCAAGACACCGAGGAAGTGTTCGGCAACGTCACCGGCGGGGTGCATCGCGGCGCGGCCTATGACGGGCTCACGCTGATGAGCGCCGGGCTCGACACGCAGAAGGCGTTCGGCTGGGAAGGCGGCACGTTCGCCATCAGCGCCTTCCAGATCCACGGCCGGAATTTCAGCGCCGACAATCTCGACAATCTGCAGACCGCGAGCGGCATCGAGGCGCAGCGCGCGACCCGGCTGTGGGAGCTCTGGTACCAGCAATCCCTGTTCGATGGCGCCGCCGATATCAAGATCGGCCAGCAGAGTCTCGACCAGGAATTCATGACCAGCCAGGGATCCGGGCTGTTCCTGAACACGATCATGGGCTGGCCGATGGTGCCCTCGGTCGATCTCTATGCCGGCGGGCCGGCCTATCCGCTCTCCTCGCTCGGCGTGCGGGCGCGCGTGCAGGCGACCGGCAATCTCACTCTGCTGGGCGGCGTGTTCGACGACAATCCGCCGGGCGCCCCGTTCGACGACGATTCGCAGGTGCGCGGCGCCGAGCAATCCGGCACGCGGTTCAACCTCAACACCGGCGCGCTGTTCATCGCCGAGGCGCAATACGCGGTCAACCAGCCGGCGGTCGGCGACACGGCACACGCGGCCGCCCCGAATGCCGGGCTGCCCGGCACCTACAAGCTCGGCTTCTGGTACGACACGGGCACGTTTCCCGATCAGCGCTTCGACACGCTCGGGCTCTCGCTCGCCGACCCGGCGAGCAGCGGCATGCCGCGGATGCGCCAGCACAATTGGAGCTTCTATGGCGTGATGGACCAGATGGTCTGGCGCCCGGCCCCCGACAGCCCGCGCTCGGTCGGCGTCTTCGCCCGCGCGATGGGCGCGCCGCCCGACCGCAACCTGGTGAGCTTCGGCCTCAACGCCGGCGTGGTGCTAAAGGCGCCTTTGCCGGGGCGCGACGATGACAGTGTCGGCATCGGCTACGGTCTCGCCAAGGTGAGCCGGCGGGCGAGCCAGCTCGACCAGGATACCGCGGTGTTCAGCGGGTCGCCCTTCCCGGTACGCTCCTCGGAAAGCTTCGTCGAGCTGACCTACCAGGCGCAGCTCGCGCCCTGGTGGGCGGTACAGCCGGATTTCCAATACGTGTTCACGCCGGGCGGCGGCATCCAGAACCCCCTCAACCCGACCCAGCGCGTCGGCAACGAGGCCATTTTCGGCCTGCGCACCAACGTCACCTTCTGACTGCACCTTTTGGCTGATCGCGCCCGGCTGGAAAAAGCCGTCCTGCAGGAGTATATGCGAATGACTTGCAATCTTAAGCTGTCACCCCGCCCCGGAGAGCCGGCCATGACGCGTCGCCCGATCCCCTCCCTCGCCATCGGCATGCTCGTCCTGGGCGTGGCGGTGCATGCGCAGGCGGCGCCGGACGGGCTGCTCGACACGGTGAAGCGGCACAGCACCGTCAACTCGATGGTGCCGGACAACGGCGACCAGAACCCCTACGCGGTCGTCGTCGCGCCGGCGAGCGCGGGCAAGATCCGCGAAGGCGACGTGCTGGTCGACAATTTCAACGACAGCAACAACCTCCAGGGGCTCGGCACGACGATCGTGCAGGTCGATCCGGCGAGCAAGGCGGTGTCGCTGTTCGCCGCGATTCCGCGCCACCTCGCCGGCTGCCCGGGCGGCGTCGGGCTCACCACCGCGATGGCGGTGCTGAAATCCGGCTGGGTGGTCGTGGGCTCGCTGCCGAGCACCGACGGCACCACCGCGACCAAGGGCCAGGGCTGCCTGATCGTGCTCGACGCCTCGGGCAATGTCGCGGGCACGTTCACCAGCCCGAACATCAACGGGCCCTGGGGCAACATGGCGGTGGTGGATCGTGGCGACAGCGCGACGCTGTTCGTCAGCAATACCGGGTTCGGGGTTGGCGCGCCCGGCCAGCCCGTGGTGAACCAGGCGAACGTGCTGCGTCTCGACCTCGCCATCCCGGCGTCCCAGCGCCCGACCGTCGCGCACGAGACGGTGATCGCGAACGGGCTCGGCGAGCAGGCGGACAAGGACGTGTTCATCATCGGGCCGACCGGCCTCGCCCTCGGGCCGGACGGCACGCTCTACGTGTCGGACGCGCTCGGCAACCGCGTGGCCGCGGTGCCCGACGCGCTGACCCGCACGACCAGCGCCGGCACCGGCCGCACGGTGACGGAAGGCGGGTTCCTGAAGCGTCCGCTCGCGATGGCGATGGCGCCGAACGGCCACCTTCTTGTCACCAACGGCCTGAATGGCCAGGTGGTGGAAATCGACCCGGTGGCGGGGAAGCAGATCGCCGCGCAATGGGTCGACGCCAACAAGGCGCAGCAGCCGCCGGGCAGCGGCGACCTGTTCGGCCTCGCCCTCACCCCGGGCGGCAACGGCTTCTACTATGTGGAGGACGAGATGAACACGCTGGTGCTCGCCCGATGAGGCCCACGCTGGCACCCCCGACGATGCGGGATCCCGCATGAGCGGACGCTGCCCGTTCGCGTCGCGCCGCGGCTTCCTCGCCGCGGCGGGCGGCCTGGTTGCCGCCGGCGCCGCGCGCGCCGCGCCCTCCGATCCCACCGCGCATGGCATCAGTTCGGCCGGACAGGGCGCCGGCAAGGCGCAGATCGAGCCGTTCTACGGCCCGCATCAGGCCGGCATCGCGACCGCGCTGCAGAACCAGACCTTTTTTGCCGCCTTCGACCTGACCACGGAGAAGAGCGCCGATATCGTCGGCCTGCTGCGCAGCTGGACGCAGGCCGCCGCCCGGCTCACCAGCGGCGAGACGGCCGCCCCGCTCGGCACGGACGAATCGACGCCCGCCCCCGATAGCGGCGAGGCGATGGGCCTCGCGCCGGCGCGCCTCACCCTGACCTTCGGCCTCGGCCCTGGCCTGTTCGAAAAGGATGGCAAGGACCGGTTCGGCCTCGGCGCCCGGCGGCCGGCGGCGCTGGTCGATCTGCCGCGCTTCAACGGCGATCAGCTCGTCCCCGCGAAAAGCGGCGGCGATCTCTCCGTGCAGGCCTGCGCCGACGATCCGCAAGTGGCGTTCCACGCGATCCGCCAGCTCGCGCGCCTGGCGTACGGGGTGGCGGAGACGCGCTGGGTGCAGACCGGCTTCAACTCGAATTTCGCCGCCAAAGAGACGCCCCGCAACCTGCTCGGCTTCAAGGACGGCACGCAGAACCCGATCGCGGCGCAGCCGGTCGAGCAGACGGCGTCGAGCACCATCGGGCCGGGCAGTTTCGACGACGTGGTCTGGGTGCGCGAGGACGGCCCGGCATGGATGCGCGGCGGCAGCTATCTCGTCGCCCGCCGCATCCGGATGGCGCTCGAACACTGGGACCGCACCGAGGTCGATTTCCAGGAGCAGGTGATCGGCCGGCACAAATATTCCGGTGCGCCGCTCGGCATGAAGAACGAATTCGACGCGCTCGATCTCGACGCGATGGATGGCGACGGCAACCCGGTCATTCCGGACAACGCGCATGTCCGCCTGGCCGCCGCGGCGAGCAATGGCGGGGCGCAGGTCCTGCGACGCGCCTATTCCTACAATGACGGGGTGAACTTCACCGCCGAGCGCTGGCCGCCCTGGCGGCAGGGCATGGAATACGACGCCGGGCTGTTCTTCCTGTGCTACCAGCGCGACCCGCGCACCGGCTTCATCCGCATCTTCCAGGAGATGTCGAAGCTCGACGCGCTGAACCAGTTCACCACCCATGTGGCGAGCGCGGTTTTCGCCGTGCCGCCCGGCGTATCCAAAGGCGGGTTCATCGGCGAGGGATTGTTCACGAGCGTCTGACCGCGGCCGGCGCCTGGCTCAGCGCTCCCTGGCTCAGCGCTCCCTGGCCCAGCGCTCCCTGGCCCAGCGCTCCCTGCTTGGCGCCGGGCTGATTCGCGATGGCGGAGTCTCGCGTCTCGCTCTGCCGCTTGCCGCTCATCTCCGCTCCCGCATCCCTGGCGAGGCGGAGCGACAGCGGCGCGGCGATCAGCGTCAGCAGGCCGACGAACAGGAACGACCAGCTGTAATCGGCAAGCGAGGGCAGGTCGTGGCTCGACGCGGTGGTCGCGATCAGCAGCGCGGCTGCGCCCACCGAGATGCCGAGCGTCTGCGCGAGCTGCTGCTGGGTCGAATAGAGGCTGGTCGCAGCGCTCATCCGCTCGCGCGGGATCTCGGCATAGGCGATGGTGTTGAAGGCGGTGAATTGCAGCGAGCGGAAGAAGCCGCCGCCCAGCAGGACCACGTAGATCGCCGCCTCCGGCCAGCTCGGCCGGAACCCGCCGACCGCCATCAGCAGGACGGCGGAGATCAGCCCGTTCCACCAGAGCACGTTGCGGAAGCCGAACCAGCGCAGCGCCCATTGCGTCACCGGCTTCATCACCAGCGCGCCCGCCGAGCTCGCGAAGGTGATCATGCCGCTCTGCGCCGGCGAGAGGCCGAAGCCGAGCTGCAGCATCAGGGGCAGCAGATAGGGGATCGCGCCGATCCCGACGCGGAAGAACAAGGCCGAATAGATGGTCAGCCCGAATGTCGGGATACGCATCAGCGAGAAATCGATCAGCGGGCGCGGATGCCGCTTGGCGTGCCAGGCGTAGAGCGCGCAGCAGGCGGCCCCGATCGCGAGCATCGCAACGCACATCCAGAGCGGCACCAGCCCGCGCCCGATCGTCTCGAAGCCGAACATCAGGCCGGACAAGGCGGCGCCGGACAGCACCAGCCCGCCGATATCGAGCCGCCCGGCATCGGGTTCGCGCACATCCTCGACGAAAAGCGTGACGAGCAGGATGCCGAGCACGCCGACCGGCACGTTGATGTAGAAGATCCAGCGCCACGAGAAATAGGTGACGATGAAGCCGCCGAGCGGCGGCCCTACCACCGGCCCGACCAGCGCCGGCACGGTCAGCCAGGACATCGCCGCCACCAGCTCGGATTTCGCCACCGACCGCAGCAGCACGAGCCGGCCGACCGGCACCATCATCGCGCCGCCGACGCCCTGCAGGATCCGCGCGCAGACCAGGAAGGCGAGGCTGTCCGCATAGCCGCAGAGGATCGAGCCGATCGTGAACACCGCGATCGCGGCGCGGAACACGGTGCGGGTGCCGTAGCGATCCGCCATCCAGCCGCTCGCCGGGATGAACACGGCCAGGCTCAGCAGGTAGGAGGTGAGGGCCACGTTCATGTGCAGGGGATCGGCGCCAAAGGCGCGCGCCATGCGCGGGAGCGCGGTCGAGATCACCGTCGAGTCGAGATTCTGCATGAACAGCGCGGTGGCGACGATCAGCGCGGTCAGCCGGGTGCGGCTGCTGGTGCCACGCCGCGGTGTCACGATCGCGGGCGGTCCGGCATCCTCCGGCACCGGGGTGGCGGGCGTGGTTCCGGGCGGCGGCAGCGGCATCGGCGCGCGCGCCTTAAGGCAGCAGCACCGTGCTGCCGGTGGTCGCGCGCGATTCGAGCGCGGCATGGGCACGGGCGGCTTCGCTGAGCGGGAAGGTCTGGTTGACGAGGATCTTCACCACGCCGCGCTCCACCACGTCGAACAGGTCGGCGGCGGTGCGCTCGAGATCCTCGCGCTTGGCAACATAGCTCGCGAGGCTCGGGCGGGTGAGGAACAGGCTGCCCTTGGCGCCCAGCATTGCGATGTCGACCGGCCCGACCGGGCCGGAGGCATTGCCGTAGCTCACCATCATCCCGAGCGGGGCGAGGCAGTCGAGGCTGCTCTCGAAGGTGTCGCGGCCGATGCTGTCATAGACGACGGCGACCATCGCGCCCTCGGTGATCCGCTTGACGCTCTCGACGATCGTGTCGTGACCGATGATGACGTGGTGGGCGCCGTGCGCGCGGGCGAGCTCCGCCTTCGCCTCGGTGGAGACGCTGCCGATCACGATCGCTCCGAGATGGCGCGCCCATTGGCAGAGGATCAGCCCGACACCGCCGGCCGCGGCATGCACGACGATGACCTCGCCCGGCATCACCTTGTGGGTGCGGCGGAGCAGGTATTGCGCGGTCATGCCTTGCAGCATCATCGCCGCGCCGGTCTGGAAGCCGATCCCAGCCGGGAGTTTCAGCAGCCGGCTGGCGGCAATCGCGCGGACCGTCGCGTAGGCGCCGATCGGCGGCGAGGCGTAGGCGACGCGGTCCCCGACGGCCAGATGGGTAACGCCGGATCCGAGGGCGATGACGGTTCCTGCGCCTTCCATGCCGAGCGTCGCCGGCATGGAAGGCGCCTTGTAGAGACCGTTGCGGAAATAGACGTCGATATAGTTGAGACCGATCGCAGCCTGCTTCACCAGCGCCTCGCCGGGCCCCGGTTCAGGCGTCGGCACGTCCTCCCATTGCATGACCTCCGGGCCGCCTGTCGTATGGATGCGGATGGCCTTGGTCATGCTGTTCTCCATAATCCCTGCCGAACGCCGCCGGGCATGACGCTTTCGAGATCGAACCCCTCGAGGGCAAGCAGGCGACGCTTCGTCTCGAGCCCTTCGCCGCCGGAATAGCCGCCGATGCCGCCGCTGGCGAGCACCCGGTGGCAGGGGATGATGATCGGGATCGGGTTGCTGCCATTCGCCTGGCCGATCGAGCGGGGGACGCCGCCGGCCAGCCCGGCGATCTCGCGATAGGTCCGGCTCTCCCCATAGGGGATCGTTCGCAGCGCCTCCCACACGGCGCGGCGATAGGGCGTGCCGGCGGGCGCGAGAGGCAGATCGAAATGCCGCAGCTTCCCATCGAAATACGCGTCGAGCTGCTCGCGCGCCGCGCGCAGCAGCGCGGTCGGCGTCTGGTCGCGTCCCCAGCCCCAGTCGAGCGCCACGATGGCGCCCGCCTCCTCCGAGATGGTGAGGTCGCCGACCGGCGAATGCAGGGAAAGTTGAGGCATCGACGATTCCATGAACCAAACGGAATCGCAGACCTGTGGGACGCCGCTGTCAAGCAGGGGCGCGGCCCAGCATGCGCTCCAACGGGCGCCCGAGGAGGCGCCCCAAGAGGCGATGGAGCTCCTCGGGCCCGGTGACCGGCAGGCCGCAGGTGCCGGCGCGGCAGAGATAGGCGGCGGGAATGCCCTCGGGGGCGGTCTTGCCGTAGGCCGGATGGTCGGGCGGCAGGTCGGCCCCGTCCGCGCGCAGCACGCAGGTCGCGGGATCCGGTGCGGCGAGCGCGACCGCGAGCAGCGCCCGGGTCCGCTCGTCGCCCGGATCGCCGGCGACGACCACCGTTGCGGCATTCTCCAGCAAGTCCGCGGCGGCCAGCAGCCCGGGGATGCCGGCCACGGCATCGACGGCGCCGGTGAAGGCGCGGATCACCGCCTCCGCCCGGCTCCGCCAGACCGGCAGGCCGGTCAGGTGCCAGAGGCGGGCGAACACCTCCGCCATCATCGCATTGCCCGAGGGCGACACGCCGTCGCCGGCGCTGCGCGGCCGGGCGGCGGGGACGTCTGTCGCGTCGTCGGCGGTGGTGAAGAAGCTGCCATCCGCATCGGCGAAATGCGCGATGGCCTGCTCGACGAGGGCGATCGCCTGCTCGCGCCGCGTGGTCGCGCCGCCGGCCTCGAACAACGCGAGCAAGGCGCGGGCCATCGCCGCCTGATCGTCGAGCAGGCCGGCGGCGGTGACGCGCCCTTGCCGCCAGGCATGCTGCACCCGCCCATCGGGCGCCCGCATCGCGTTCAGCACGAAATCGGCGGCGCGGCCGGCCGCCTCGCCCCATTGCGGATGGTCGAAAACGAGAGAAGCGCGGACCAGCCCGGCGATCGCCAGCCCGTTCCAGTCGGCGAGCACCTTGTCGTCGCGCCCCGGACGGATGCGGGCGTCGCGCGCCGCCAACAAGGCGGCACGATCGACGGCGAGCGCCGCCTCCGCCGCCGCGTCGCCTGGCGGTGTGACCCGGCGGAGGATCGTCTTCCCCTCCCAATTGCCGCCTGCCGCGACGTCGTAGGCGCGGGCGAAATCCGGCGCGCTCTCGCCGAGCAATTGTTCGATCTCGGCGGCCGACCAGACGTAGAACCGGCCTTCCTCGCCCTCGCTATCGGCATCCTCGGAGGCGGCGAACGCGTCCTCGGCCCGCATGTCGCGAAACAGCCAGCCGACGGTCTCCTGGGCGCGCGCCCGGGTCAGCGGATCGGGCCGGGCGGCATGGGCGAGGGCCAGCAGCTCGAGAATCTGCGCGTTGTCGTAGAGCATCTTCTCGAAATGCGGGGCGAGCCACTCGGCATCGGTCGAGTACCGGGCATAGCCGCCGCCGAGATGGTCGTAGATGCCGCCCTGCGACATCGCGTGCAGCAGGGAATGCAGCGCGGCCGCGGCCTCCGCATCCCCGGAGCGGCACGCTTCCTGCCAAAGGAAGCGGAAGATCGGCGGGTTCGGAAATTTCGGCGCGCCGCGCAGACCGCCCCGTTCGCGGTCGACCAGGCCGAGGAGCGCACGCCGCACGCGGTCGAGCGTCTCCGGTCCGGGCAGGGCGCCGGGTCGGGTTTCGGCCATCGCCGCCATCGCGCGGGTCAGCGCGCCGGCATTCCGCGCGACCGCCTCGTGACCCTCGTGATAGGCCGCGGCGAGCGCGGTCAGCACCTGGCGGAAGCCGGGCCGTCCCCAGCGCGGTTCCGGCGGGAAATAGGTGCCGCCCCAGAACGGCGCCCCCTCCGGCGTCAGGAACATGGTGAGCGGCCAGCCCCCCTGCTCGCCCAGCGCCTGCAGGGCCGACATGTAGATGCCGTCGATATCGGGCCGCTCCTCGCGGTCGACCTTGATGCTGACGAAGAGCTGGTTCATCAGCGCCGCGGTCTCGGGATCCTCGAAGGATTCGTGCGCCATCACGTGGCACCAGTGGCAGGCGGCATAGCCGATCGACAGCAGGATCGGCCGATTGGTCTCCCGCGCCTCCGCCAGCGCCGCCTCGCCCCAGGGCCGCCAGTGGACCGGATTGTCCGCGTGCTGCAACAAATAAGGCGAGAGTTCGTGACGCAGCTCGTTGCCGCTCATCCAGGACATCCTCTCCGGCGGATGATAAGACCCGCACATGGGCAGGGCGGACGCGGCTTGCGAGGCGGCGCGCATCGCCGGCCGTCGCCCGATCGGGCCGAGAGGGAATATATGGGAACGACGCTGCCGGATGATCCGCCGCCTTTCTTCGAGGCGCATCTCTTCATGTGCTGCAATCGCCGACCTGACGGGCACAAGCGCGGCTCCTGCGCCGCCAAGGGATCGGAGAAACTGCGCGACTACATGAAGGCGCGGGTGAAGGAGCTCGGCCTTGCCGGCGTGCGGGTGAACATGGCCGGCTGCCTCGACCGCTGCGAGCTCGGTCCCTGTCTCGTCATCTATCCCGAAGGCGTCTGGTATCGCGTGGACTCGAACGCCGACGTCGATCGGGTGCTGGAGACGCATGTGCAGCAGGGTGGCCGGGCACGCGAGCTGATGCTGCCCGTCGCCTGAGCCGTCGCGAGGGTGCGGATGGAGCGAGAAACGATCTTCGCGGTGGCCAGCGGCGCCGGCCGGGCTTCCGTCGCGGTGATGCGGATCAGCGGGCCGACGAGCGGCGCGACGCTCGATCGCCTCTGCGGCAAGCGTCCGCCGCCGCGCCGCGCGTCGCTGCGAACCCTGCGGGGCGCTGACGGCGACGTGCTGGACCGCGGCCTGGTGCTCTGGTTTCCGGCCCCAGGAAGCTACACGGGCGAGGATACGGCCGAGCTGCACCTGCATGGGAGTCAAGGCGTGCTGAACGCTGTGGCCGAGACGCTGCGCGCGGCCGGGCTCCGGATCGCCGACCCGGGCGAGTTCACCCGCCGGGCCTTCCTCAACGGCCGGATGGACCTGCTCGAGGCCGAGGGCGTGGCGGATCTGGTGGAGGCGGAAACAGGGACGCAGCGGCGACAGGCCTTGCGGCAAATGGAAGGCGCGCTGGGCGCGCTCTATCGGGGCTGGAGCGGGAAGGTGCGGGAAATCCTGGCCGAGCAGGAAGCCATGATCGATTTTTCCGATGATGAAGTCCCTGCGCCCGAGCGTGGTCGGGTGATCGACGATGCCGCCGCGGTCGCGGCTGCGCTCGCGGCTCATCTGGATGATAGCGGGTGCGGTGAGCGAATCCGGGATGGTCTCGTGTTTGCCGTGGTGGGCGCCCCCAACGTCGGGAAATCTAGCCTTGTCAATGCATTGGCTGGTCGTGACGTGGCGATCGTGTCTTCCACTTCGGGCACGACCCGGGATCCGCTGGAGGCTAGGTTGGAGTTGGGAGGTATGCCGGTGACGCTTGTCGACACCGCCGGACTTCGCGAGGGAGGCGATGAGATCGAGATGGAAGGCATTCGGCGAGCCCGCGGACGAGCAGAAGATGCCGATCTTATCATCGAGGTGATCGACGATATGCGACGTGACATGGCTTATCCGACTGCGCTTGTCGTGGCGAACAAGATTGATCTCGCGCCGCCGGCCTCGCCGAACGCGATTGGCGTCAGTACGGTGACTGGCGCCGGCTTGCCGGATCTCAGGCGTATCCTCGGTGAGGCTGCCAGGAAGACGGTGGCGCAAGACGGGTCGCCGCCGCTCACCAGGACGCGGCATCGGCTCCATCTAGAATCCGCATTGACGGAATTGCGCGATGTGTCCGACACGGCTCTGGCCGAGTTGCGGGCCGAGCATCTTCGTCGGGCGCTGCACGCGCTTGGCGGATTGACCGGGGAGATTACGTCCGAGGATATTCTGGACACGATCTTCAGCCGATTCTGCATCGGGAAATAGGCTATGAGCGAGGCATTCGATGTTGTGGTGATCGGCGGCGGCCACGCGGGATGCGAGGCGGCGGCGGCGGCGGCCCGGGTGGGCGCCCGGACGTTGCTGCTCACGCATCGGATCGATACGATCGGCGAGATGTCCTGCAATCCGGCGATCGGCGGGATCGGCAAAGGGCATTTGGTCCGCGAAATCGACGCGCTCGACGGGATCATGGGGCGCGCGGCGGATCGCGCCGGCATCCATGTCAAGCTGCTCAACCGGAGCAAGGGACCGGCGGTCCGCGGGTTGCGGGCGCAAGCCGATCGCGGACTGTATCGCCGGGCCGTCCAGGACCTGCTTGCCGACCAATCCGGACTGACGATCCGGGCGGGATCGGTTGAACGGCTCGAGCGCGAGGCAAACGGCCGGGTCGTGGGCGTATGCTGCGCCGACGGGCGCGTGATCCGCGCGGGCGCCGTGGTCCTCACGGCCGGCACGTTTCTGCGCGGCGTGATCCATATCGGCGATCAGCAGACACCGGCCGGGCGCGTGGGCGAGGGGGCGGCGATCGGCTTGGCGCACGCGCTTCTGGCGCTCGACCTGCCGCTCGGCCGGCTCAAGACCGGGACTCCGCCGCGGCTCGATGGGCGGACCATCGACCGCAGCGGCCTCGACGCCGATTTAGGCGACGATCCGCCGGAACCCTTCAGCGCGCTGACGGAGCGTCTCATCAATCCGCAGATCGCCTGCCACGTCACCGCGACCACGCCGGCAACGCACGCCCTCATCCGCGCCAATCTGCATCGCTCCGCCATCCACAC
The DNA here is from genome assembly GCA_965276665.1 of Acetobacteraceae bacterium. GTDB lineage: Bacteria > Pseudomonadota > Alphaproteobacteria > Acetobacterales > Acetobacteraceae > CAWGJC01. The sequence goes on along the minus strand of OZ255620.1, from coordinate 2,784,908 downwards.
TGGCGGCATTACCGGAACCGGGCCGCGATACTGTCCCTCGATCGAGGACAAGGTGGTGCGGTTCGCGTCCCGGGAAAGGCATCAGATTTTCCTGGAGCCGGAGGGGCTGGACGATCCGATCGTCTATCCCAATGGCATTTCCACGAGCCTGCCGGCCGAATGCCAGGCCGCGATGGTGGCCTCGATTCCAGGGCTCGAGCATGCGCGCATCGTGCGGCCGGGCTACGCCGTCGAATACGACTACATCGACCCGCGGAGCTTGCATCCGACGCTCGAGGTGAAGTCTGCGCCGAGGCTGTTCCTCGCGGGGCAGGTCAACGGGACGACAGGATATGAGGAGGCGGCGGCCCAGGGTCTGATGGCCGGAATCAACGCAGCGCGCCGCGCTGCCGGCCAGGATGGCGTCACGCTAGGCCGGGGCGAGGCGTATATCGGGGTCCTCATCGACGATCTGACGACGCAGGGCGTGACCGAGCCGTATCGGATGTTCACCTCGCGCGCGGAATATCGACTGTCGCTCCGCTGCGACAATGCGGATTTGCGTCTCGCGACGAAAGGCCGCGCCTGGAGCTGCGTGGGACCCGCGCGAGAAAAGGCCACGGCTGCGTCTGTGCGCGCGGTCGCGGAGGTGATGGCGCGCGCAATCGCCGAGGGAGGAAACCCAGCTTGGTGGATGCGGCAAGGTTTCCCCGGATTTGGCGATGGCGAGCGGCGCAATATGCTCGACATGATCGGGCGATCGGGCGTGGCATGGGCGAAATTTACCGCCGCGTTCCCTTGGTTGGCCGAGGTTCCACAACGCGTTCAGCAACACATGCAGGCCGAGGCTGCCTACCGCGGCTACATGCCGCGGCAAGAGCGTGACATCCGTGAAGCAGAAAGGCTGCGCGCCGTGATCGTGCCAGCCAGCATCGATTTTACCCGGATTGGGGGACTGACCACCGAAATCCGCGACAAGTTGAGCACGGTTCGGCCGGCGACGGTCGACGCGGCATCGCGAATTCAAGGCATGACCCCAGCCGGCGTGACGGCCCTAATCGCCCATATCCGCAAGCTCGATGAGGTGAGCGCTGACTGAAGCACCCAGCGATCCCGAGATAGCCGCCTCGCTGGCGGGGTTGCTTGTTTCACGTGAAACAATTGCGCGTCTGGCCGAGTATGCGTCGCTGCTGCGCAGATGGAACGCGAAAGTCAATCTCGTGTCAACACGGGATCGTGAGCGTATATGGTCGCGGCACATCTTGGACGCCCTTCAATTGCTGCCCCTCATCAGCGCCGATAGCAAATCCTTCATCGATCTCGGCAGTGGTGGCGGCATTCCTGCACTCCCGCTCGCTATTGCAGGCAGCCTCTCGGTCATCCTGATCGAATCCGATCATCGCAAGGCGAGCTTTTTGCGAGAGGCCGCCCGCACGACCGGAATCGAGGCGGAAATCAGGGCAGAGAGGGCAGAGAAGGCCGCGGCATCTCCCACGTCTCTCGTCACCGCTCGGGCGTTGGCGCCGCTCGACACGCTCCTGGGCTACGCAGAGCCGCTTCTCCTGCCTGGTGGCTCTTGCCTCTTTCTCAAAGGGGCAACCGCGGCGGCCGAGTTGGTCGCGGCAAAACAATATTGGGACATGCATGTGACGATCACCCCAAGCCGCACCGATCCCACTGGCCAAATTCTCCACATTTCCGGCATCTCCCGTGCCTGAACCAACACCATCTCGCCGCATCATCGCCATCGCCAATCAGAAGGGCGGGGTGGGAAAGACGACCACGGCCGTCAACCTTGCGGCGGCACTGGCCGCCGTCGGCAAGCGAACCCTGCTTATCGACCTCGATCCGCAAGGCAACGCGTCCACCGGCTTCGGCATCGATCGCCAAGCCGGGCCGGGCATTTATGCTGTGCTCGTCAACGATTTTCCGCTGCAAGACGTGATGGCCCAAACGGCCATTCCTGGCCTCGATATCGTCCCCGCGGATCCCGACCTTGCCGGCGCTGAAGTCGAGCTGGTCGCGCTGGATTTCCGAGAACACCGGTTGCGGCGCGCGCTCGGCGCTCTCGCGGCCGAATCGGCGTATGAATTCGTCCTGATCGATTGCCCGCCCAGCCTTGGATTGCTGACGCTGAACGGCCTGGTGGCCGCCCAATCGGTTCTCGTGCCGCTTCAATGCGAGTTCTATGCTCTCGAGGGAATCAGCCAGCTTGTTCGCACCATCGACCGGGTGAAGCGTGGATTGAACCCGGAGCTGAAGCTGCAAGGGATCGTGCTGACAATGTTTGATAGGCGGAACAATCTCTCGGATCTCGTCGCATCGGACGCCCGCAGCTTCTTCGGGGATCAGGTCTATGAGACGATGATCCCAAGGAACATCCGCATCTCAGAAGCCCCAAGCCACGGGCAGCCGGTGCTGCTTTACGACGCCCGATCTGCCGGTTCCCAGGCCTATATCCGCCTCGCCGACGAGGTGCTCGCCCGAGAGTTGGGCGTCGGGGCGCGGGCGCGATGAGCCCGAAATCCACCTCACCGCGGCTCGGCCGCGGTTTGGCAGCCCTGCTCGGTGAACCGAATGCGAGCACCGGCAGTCACCCCGGCAGCCAGGCTTTGCCGCTCGACCTGCTTGATCCCGGCCCGTTTCAGCCGCGACGCGACATGGCGCCGGAACTCCTCGAGGAGCTGGTCAGCTCGATCCGCGCGCATGGTGTGCTGCAGCCGATCCTCGTCCGCCGTCATCCGCACCAGCCAGGCCGCTACGAAATCATCGCGGGTGAACGCCGCTGGCGCGCCTCCCAACAGGCGAGCCTGCACGAGATCCCTGTTTTGCTTCGGGATTTCTCCGATGCGGAAGCGATGGGCGCCGCCCTCGTCGAGAACCTGCAGCGCCAGGATCTCAATGCGATCGAGGAAGCGGAAGGGTATCGCCGGCTCATCGACGAATTCGGCCTGACGCAGGAGCAGCTCGGTCAGGCCATCGGCAAGTCTCGCAGCCATGTGGCCAATTCCCTGCGCCTTCTCTCCCTCCCCGCAAGCGTGCGCCATGAGCTCGAACAGGGCCGCCTCACCTCGGGCCATGCGCGGGCGCTGCTCAGCCACGCCATGCCGGAGACCGCCGCGCGCGAGGTGATCGCCCGCGGCCTCAACGTCCGCCAGACCGAAGCGCTTGTGCAGCGCGGAGATCTCGCCGCGCGAGAGGGCTCCGCGCCGGATCGCCGGCGCGCGGACCGGGATCCCGAGACCGAAGCGGTGGAGCGTGATCTCTCGGAGCGCCTGGGTCTCCGCGTGCAGATCCTGCGGGACGCGCAGGGTGGTTCGCTCTCGATCCGGTTTCGCACCTTCGACCAGCTCGACGGGCTGATCACGCTGCTCACCACAGAGGCACGCTGATCCGGCCTGCCGCCGCCGAAGCGATTAGTTCCTCCGCCGCAACATTGCCGCCTGGCGGGCGATCTGGCCGACGAGTTGCTGGCAGAGCGTCACATCCGGCGACCCAGTGCGCTTGCAGGCGAGTTCGGTTTCCGAACACAAGGTCAGCGCCCGCAGCAAGGACCGTCCCGACCACGCCGACAGCGCCCCGGTAAAGGCCGGAAGCCGGCGAAAGAAGATCGGCGGCCGTGCCTGCCGTGCGGCATCGGCCGCGCGGGCGCCGGTTTCCTCCATGGAGAGCCGGGCGCGGTGCAGGCGTTGCAGGTTCTGCATCATGATCCGCAGGATCGAGACCGGAGCCGCGCCTTCCGCAAAGGCCACGGCCAGTGCGCGGTCCGCGGCCGCCACCTCTCCGGTCACCGCCGCGAACACCGCATCCTCGACGGACAGGGACGCCGCTTCCCCGATGCAGGCTTCGGCGGCCGCAACATCCACCTCGCCGCTCGACCCGACATACAGAGCGAGCTTCTCGAGTTCGGCGCGGGTATGGGCGTGATCGGCGCCGAGATGGTCCCGCAGCCAATCGAGCGCGTCCGGAGCCACCGATATGGCATCGGCCGCCAGCACGGCCCGGATGGCGTCGTCGAGCGCGCGGCCCTCTTCGGGATAGCAGGCGATCGCCGCCCCCTCCGCGAGGCCCTCGATGAAACTCCGAAGTTTCGACCGCCCAGGGAGACCCGGCGCCTCCAGGATCACCAGCGAATCTCCCGGCGCGGCGGCGGCGGCCTGCACCTGCGGCAGCGCGGCATCGCCCGCCTCCCGCAACCGCACCACCCGCCGGCCGCCGACCAGCGAAAGCGCCTGCGCCTCCTCAGCCAGCCGGGACGTTTCCTCGCGCGTCAGCCGCACGAGGCGAAACGGATCGTCCTGCGCGTCGAGAATCGCGGCAGAGAGCGTCTCGGCGCGCTCCCGGATCAGCCCGGCATCCTCGCCATGCAGCAGGACGAAGCGGCATGGGCCGGGGTCGTCGAGAAATCGCGCAACCCGGCGCGCGTCCAGCTTCACGAATGAACCGTCGCCGGCGTTTGCTTGGCGAAATACGCCGCGACCTGCTGCACGATCTGGTCCGCCAGGCGATCCGCCATGCGACGGGTGATCGCCTCGGTCTCCTCGTCGGCGGCAAAGCTCTGATTGGAAATCGGATTATACCCGTCGAGCGCGCGCGACGTGCCGTTTGCCAGCACCGGGGTATTCGGTGCGAGAGAGACCAGGGTCCAGGAGCCGCTGCCGTTCAGGCGCACCCGCGAGACCGAGCTGTCGGGCTCGATGACCAGCCCCTCGGCCGCGATCCCCCAGCCGACGATCAGGCGATACCGCTTCGGGATGTCATAGCCCGGCCCGTCCAGGCGCTGCTGGAGCGCTTGCCGCATGAGCTGGCCGTTGCGGTCCGGCAGAATCGGCACCTCGATCGCCGCGAGATCGCTCTGCACCGCATTCGGCTTGCCGTCCGCTCTCGTTTCATAGAGCGGGCTGAAGCCGCACCCGGACAGGCCGAGCACGGCCAGCTGGAGCAGCGCCCGGCGGCGCATTCAGCCGGCGACCACGAAATTGACCACACGGTTCGGCACGTGCACCCGCTTCACCACGCGACGCCCTTCGAGCAGCCGCGCCACGTTGGGTTCCGCTGAGGCAGCCGCCAGCACCTCGGCCTCCGGTGTATCGGGCGGCATGTCGAGCGTCCCGCGCAGCTTGCCCATGATCTGGATCGCGATCGTCACGCGCTGCGCCGCCGCGAGCGCCGGATCCGCTTGCGGCCAGGGCTGATCGACCACGAGCCCGGCCGAGCTCGGCGAGAGCAGCGACCAGGCCTCCTCGGCCAGATGCGGCATCATCGGCGCGACCAGACGCGCGAGCATTCTTCCGGCTTCGCGGCGCGCGAAATCGAGACCGGGCACGTCCGACACCGCCTGCCGCTCGGCGTCGGCCAGCGCGTTCGAGAGCTCGTAGAGCCGCGCGACCGCGACGTTGAACGCAAAGCCCTCCAACGCCTCCGTCACCTGGTTGATGGTCCGGTGCGTCGCCTGCCGAAGCGCGAGGGCCGCCGGCTCCTCGCGCGCCGCCGCGTCGGGCAGGGCCGCGATGGCCTCGATCATGCGGAACAGGCGCTGGGTGAAGCGGTGCGCGCCGGCGACGCCGGCCTCCGTCCATTCCATGTCGCGGTCGGGCGGATTGTCGGAGAGGATGAACCAGCGCGCGGTGTCCGCGCCGAACTGGCCGATGATCGCGCCGGGATCGACCGTGTTGTTCTTGCTCTTCGACATCTTCTCGGCGCGGCCGACCGTCACCGCCTCGCCGGTGTCGCGATGCCGCGCGCCCTCGGCCCCGCGCTCCACCTCCTCCGGGTAGAGCCACGCGCCGCTCGCGCCGCGATAGCTCTCATGGGTCACCATGCCCTGGGTGAACAGGCCCGCGAACGGTTCCTCGATGCCGAGATGACCGGTGCTCCGCATCGCGCGCACGAAGAAGCGCGAGTAGAGGAGATGCAGGATCGCATGCTCGATCCCGCCAATATACTGATCGACCGGGAGCCAGCGATCCACCGCCGCCCGCTCCACCGGCAACGCGGCGCCCGGGCTGCAGAACCGGGCGAAGTACCAGGAGCTGTCGACGAAGGTGTCGAACGTGTCGGTCTCGCGCCGCGCGGCGCTGCCGCATTGCGGGCAGGCGACGTGCTTCCAGCTCGGATGGTTGTCGAGCGGATTGCCCGGCTTGCTGAAATCCACGTCATCCGGCAGGCGCACCGGCAGCGCCTCATCCGGCACCGGCACCACGCCGCACCGGCCGCAATGAATGATCGGGATCGGACAGCCCCAGTAGCGTTGCCGGCTGACCCCCCAGTCGCGCAACCGCCAGCGGATCACGCCCTTGCCGTCGCCGGACCGCTCAAGGGCCGCGATCGCGCGGCGCTTGGCCTCCGCGATATCGAGCCCGTCGAGAAACTCGGAGTTGAAGAGAGTCCCTGGCCCGTCATAGGCGGCTTTGCCGATGGCGAACTGCGCCGGATCGGCGCCCGGCGGCAGCACCACGGGCGGGATCGGCAGGGCATATTTCCGGGCGAACGCGAAATCGCGCTGGTCATGCGCGGGGCACCCGAAGATCGCCCCGGCGCCATACTCCATCAGCACGAAATTCGCGATCCAGACGGGGAAGCTCGCGCCTTTGAGAAATGGGTGCGCCACCCGCAGCCCGGTCTCATAGCCGAGCTTCTCCGCCGTCTCGATCGCCGCCTCGCTGGTCCCGAGAGAGCGGCATTGCGCGATGAAGGCGGCGACCCGCGCGTCTTTCTCGGCCAAGGCGGCGGCCAGCGGATGCTCGGGCGCGACCGCGAGGAAGGACATGCCGAACAACGTGTCCGGCCGCGTGGTGTAGACCTCGACGCCATCGATGCCGCGGGTGGGAACGATCAGCCGGAACCGCAGCTCCGCGCCTTCGCTCCGCCCGATCCAGTTCGCCTGCATCTGCCGCACCCGCGCGGGCCAGCGATCGAGCTTGCCGAGCGCCTCGAGCAGGTCCGGCGCGTATTGCGTGATGCGCAGGAACCATTGCGACAGCTTCTTCTTCTCGACCGGCGCGCCGGAGCGCCAGCCCCGGCCGTCGATCACCTGCTCGTTGGCGAGCACGGTGCCATCCACCGGGTCCCAGTTCACCCAGCTCTCCTTCCGCTCGGCGAGGCCGGCGCGGAACATGTCGAGGAACAGCTTCTGCTGGTGGCCGTAATAGGCCGGGTCGCAGGTCGCGAACTCGCGCCGCCAGTCGAGCGAGAGGCCCATGCGCTTCAGCTCGGCGCGCATCGCCGCGATGTTGCTCCAGGTCCATTTCGCCGGGTGGATGCCCCGGTCGCGCGCGGCGTTCTCGGCCGGCAGGCCGAACGCGTCCCACCCCATCGGGTGCAGCACGGTGAAGCCGCGGGCGCGCTTGTAGCGTGCCACCACATCGCCGAGCGTGTAGTTGCGCACATGCCCCATATGGATCTTCCCGCTCGGATAGGGGAACATCTCGAGCACGTAATAAGGGCGCGCCGCCGCATCCGGCACGTCCGGCACCTGGAAGCAGCCGCGCTCCTCCCAGATTCGCTGCCAACGGGATTCCGCCTCGCGGAAATCGTATCGGGGTGCTCCGGCGGCGGGGGGCGCCCGCTCCTGCGCGATGTCGTTCATCCTGGTTCCATTAAGCACGCGGCTTGGCAAACACACGGCCCGGCAAACCCGCGGCCCGGCACGGCTCCGCGTGGGAGTTCAACCGGTGGCGGATTGCGCCCGCAACTCGCGCGCCCGCGCCAACACCTTGTTCTCGATATCGCCGGTGGTGGCCGGGCTCACCGGCTGGTCGATCCACTGCCCATCCTGCTGCACCTGCCGGAAGATCGCGATCCGGATGCCGTCCGCCCGCAGCTGCCGGCCAAGGATATAGGCGGTGGCCTTGAACCGCTCGTTCGGCGAGGCCGGCGGCTGGTACCAGTCGGTGATGATCGTCCCGCCGAACGGGTCGGCCGAGGCGAGCGGCATGAAGGACAGCGTGTCGAGCGCCCCGCGCCAGAGATAGGCATTGACGCCAAGGGCGCCCCCCGCATCGGCGTTCGCGGTGTTGTCCTTCCGCACGCCGACCGAGACGATCTCGCTGTTGAACAACCCCGAGGAGCCGCCCTGGTACCGGGGGTCGTTGTACTCGTTCTCCGCCACCGGGCGTGTCTGGCCGCAGCCGGACAGGGCGAGCAGGACGAAAGCGGGGATCAGCAGCGAACGCGCAGACATGGCGGCCCGTCAATCGGTTGAAACAATGTCTCTAGCCCGAAGCGGCGGCCGCGCCAAGCATTGTGCGAGGCAAGCCGAAACCGAAGCCAAGAAAATCCCGATACCAAGAGGAGGCACCAAAAGAAAGGGCGGCAGGTTGCCCCGCCGCCCCTTCGCAGATGCGATCTAGCCCAGTCTCACCAGTGGAAGGCCTCGCCGAGGCCGAGCGCGTAGGTCGTGGTCTTGTTGTGGTCGAGCGCGTTCAGGCCGGACCCCACCGGACCCGTGCTCGTCGCCGAGCCCTGGACGAGGTTGAACCCGCTTTCCTTGCGCTGGCCCCAAATCCCCGAAAGGAACAGGTTGAAGCCCGGCGTGATCGAGTAGGTCGCCCCGATCGCGACGCCCTGCTCGTTGAGCTCGCCCACCGTCGCCTTGTTCAGCGCCGTCTCGTTGCCCGCGCCCCAATCGCTCAGGTAATGCGCGCCGAAGATGAACGGCGGCGCAGGCTGGTAGGAGGCGCCCACCACATAGGCGAGGCCGTTGCCCACGCCGTCCGGCGTCAGCTGCGAGAACTGCCGGAACGGGTTGTAGGCGCCGAAGTCCAAGTGACCACCGACGATCAGTCCGGCATAGGTGATGGTGGCGCCGAAATCGGCGACCGTCATGTCCTTGTAGTTGATGCCAGTGTAGGTCTGCTGGTTGTTCGAGTTGGCGACCTTGCTGCTCACCATGCCGCCGGCGGTCGCCGCGATCCCCAACGGACCGAACGCGGCGCGATAGCGGAGCACGCCGTCGAAGGTGTTGCGCCGCCGCGACAGCTCGCTCGCCACACCGGTCGAGGAGAGATCGGTGCAGCCTGCCGTCGCGCCCGCCGTGGAGCCGCCGGTCAGCGTGGTCGCGCCGTACGGCACCGTCGCGCAGCCCGTCCCGGCGCCGACCGCCGCCGTCGAGGGCTCATAGGACACGCCGAAATCGAACCCGGCGAATTGCGGCGACAGATAGACCACCTTCTCGGTCGAATAGAGGCTGCCGACATCCTCGAACGGCCAGCTCACGATCAGCGAGCTCGACATCGTGTCGGGCAAGTCGCCGTTCCAGCCGCCGGCGTCGAAGTTTTCCATGTTGCCGGTCAGGAACAGGCTGGTCGGCTGGTCGCCGGCGCCGACGCGGATGATGCCGAGCTGATCGGTGCCGAAATACCCGTATTCGCGCCGCCAGTAGAGCTCGCCGCGGCGCTGGTCGGTGCCGGAAGGCGAGCCGTAGAGCCCGCCGCCGGCGCCGGTGCCCTGGCTGTTGTCCTGCCGGATTTCGGCGAAGGCGCCGTATTTCAGCCCGTTCGTCGCCCGGCCCTCGAGGCTCGGGTAGAGGCGGGCGAAGGAGTAGGTCGCGTAATTGGCGAGCTTGCTGCCGCCGGTGCCGGGCGGGCTGCCCGCCGGCGGCGGGGTGCCCGCCTCGCCGTTCTGGGTGAATTGCTGATCAACTTCGACCAGGCCCTGCAGGCGGACGATCATCTGCCCCGGCGCCGGCTCCGGCGTCGATTGCTTGATCGTCGGCGGCGCGTAGGTGTCGACGCCCGGATAGGCACCCTTGCGCTCGAAGAGCTGCGGCGCCGGCTGTGGCGCGTTCGGGTTCTCCGACAAGATGCTAGTCTGGGCGCTGGCGTAACCCGCCATGCCAGCAGAAGCGCTGAGCGCGGCCACACCGGCCAGCAGAAGCTTGCGCATTCAATCCTCCTTAAAAGGCCGGTGTGACCCGGCCGACCGAAGGTCCCGCTGTCACCCCCCGGAACTCCGCTCCGGCTTGCACCGAAACGGCCTTCCCCCTTTGAGCGGGCTGCCAGACCTGCCGAGACTATTGCGGAAGCGTTGCGTGCCCCGCAACAGCAACAACCCCGCGTGACTGGCCATTCCGGAACACTGTGGCGCCAAAGCAACAGAAACGATCCCGCACTGTGGCAGATTCGCTGCCGCAATTGGGTCTTGTTACTCGCCCGTGGAGACGCGTCCGGGCGGGTTGACGCTCGCCATCGCCACCGTCAGCTTCTCGCCGATGTCCGATCCGCTCGCCCCGCAACCCGCCATCATCGCAGACCGGCTCGCGCGGGTGCGCGAGCGCATCGCCAATGCCGCGGCAAAGGCCGGGCGGCGGCAAGCGGACATCACCCTCGTCGCGGTGTCGAAAACCCATCCGGCCGAGGCGGTCGCGGCGGCCATCGCGGCCGGCCAGACCGTGTTCGGCGAGAACCGGGTGCAGGAGGCGGCGGCGAAATTCCCGCCCCTGCGGGCGGCGAACCCGGCGCTCCGGCTGCACGTGATCGGCGGATTGCAGACCAACAAGGCACGCGATGCCATCCGGATCGCCGACATGATCGAGAGCCTCGACCGCCCGCGCCTGGCCGAGGCGCTCGCCGAGGCCGCCGCTAAGGAGGTGGCCGCCGGAAGCGCGCGCGAATTTCCGGAATTGCTGATCGAGGTGAATGTCGGCGGCGAGGCGCAGAAGGCCGGCGTCGCCCGCGACGAGACCGATGATTTCGTCGCCGCCTGCCGCGCGCGTTTCGGCGCGGCGCTGCGGGGCCTGATGTGCGTGCCGCCGCAGGATCAGGACCCGGCGCCGCATTTCGCCTGGCTCGCCGATCGCGCCGCAAGGCACGGCCTGCCCACCATCTCGATGGGGATGTCCGCCGATTTCGAGATCGCGATCGCGCAAGGCGCCACCCTGGTGCGCGTGGGCAGCGCGATCTTCGGGGCGCGCTGATGGGCCCTGCCGACGGGGAGCCCGCCCCGACGGCGCCCCCCTCCGACCCGAGGCGGCCCCCCGATCCACCCCCCCGCACCCGCACGCGGCCGAGCCCGCTGGCGCTGCTGGTCGGCGGCGCCTTTTTCATGGAATTCCTCGACGGCTCGATCATCGCCACCGCGCTGCCCCGGATGGCGCCGGCGCTGCACAGCACGGCGGTGGCGCTCAATATCGGCATCTCCGCCTATCTGCTGACCGTCGCGGTGTTCATCCTGCCGAGCGGCTGGGCGGCGGACCGTTTCGGCGCGCGTCCGGTCTTCACCAGCGCGATCATCGTCTTCACCCTGGGCTCGGTGCTGTGCGGCCTGTCCGGCTCCGCCTTCGGCTTCGTCGCCGCGCGGGTGCTGCAAGGCGTGGGCGGCGCGATGATGGTGCCGGTCGGCCGCCTCGTCGTGCTCCGCACCACGCCGAGACACGCGCTTATGGACGCGATCGCGGTGCTCACCTGGCCGGGGCTCGCCGCCCCGATCATCGCGCCGCCGATCGGCGGCTTCCTCGCCGAATACGCGTCCTGGCGCTGGATCTTCTTCCTCAACGTGCCGCTGGGCGCGGCCGCCTTCCTGCTCGCGCTCCGCCTGGTGCCGCGCGCGACGGTGGGCGAGCGGCGGCCGTTCGACATGCCCGGCTTCCTGCTCGGCGGCCTAGCCTGCCTCTCCGCCACCCTGCTGCTGGACCGTCTCGGGCAGGCGGGCGGGGCGGCCTGGCAGGCGGCGGCCCTGGTCGTCGCGCTCGGCGGGCTGCTGACGCTGCTCCATCGGCATCTGCGCCGGGCCGAGCATCCGCTGTTCGACCTGGCGCCGTTCGGCGTGGCCACTTTCCGCTCGGTGATGATCGGCGGCTCGGCGATGCGGATCCTCATCAACACCATGCCCTTCCTGCTGCCGCTGCTGTTCCAGCTCGGCTACGGGCTGGACGCCTTCCATGCCGGGCTGATGGTGCTCGCGCTGTTCGCCGGCAATCTCGGCATGAAGCCCTTCACCTCCGGCACGCTCCGCCGCTTCGGCTTCCGCGCCACCATCGTGGCGAGCGGGCTCGTGCAGGCGGCGAGCATGCTGGCCTGCGCGGTGCTGATCCCGCTCGGCCTGCCGCCGCTCACCCTGCTGGTGCTGGTGGTCTCCGGCGCCTCCCGCTCGATGCAGTTCACCGCGTTCAACACGCTGGCCTTCGCCGACGTGCCGGAGCGCTGGACGAGCTCGGCCAACACGATGTTCAGCGTCGCCTTCCAGCTCGGGATCGGCTTCGGCGTCGCGCTGGGCGCGCTCGCGCTGCGCCTGGCGATGATCGGGCATGGCGGCGGGCCGCCCGGACGCGCCGCCTTCGACCTCGCGCTGACCGCGATCGCCCTCGTCACCGCGCTCGTCTCGCTCGACGCGCTCCGCCTCGACCGCGAGGCCGGCGCGGCGGTGGCCGCGCGGGCCCGGCGATGATGCCGCCCGCCCGCGGTGAACGCGCCCGGTTGCAGCGGCCTTCGGTTGAAGCTTGGGGGGCCGCGCCGCTACGCTGCGCGCCGACATGCCGCGCGGCGACCTGTTTCCCGAGATCGGGCCTTTCGAGAGCGGCTACCTGCCGCTCTCCGGCGGCCACATCCTCTATTGGGAACAGGTGGGCAATCCGCGCGGGCAGCCGGCGCTCTTCCTGCATGGCGGCCCGGGGGCCGGCGCCGGGGCGGTGCACCGCCGCTTCTTCGATCCGGACTTCTGGCGCGTCACCATTTTCGACCAGCGCGGCGCCGGCCGCTCCCGCCCGCTCGGCAGCCTGGTCGACAACACCACCCCGGCGCTGGTCGGCGACATCGAGGCCCTGCGCGCCTATCTCGGCATCGAGCGATGGCTGCTGTTCGGCGGCTCCTGGGGCTCGACCCTGGCGCTAGCCTACGCGCAGGCGCATCCGGCGCGGGTGGCCGGGCTCGTGCTGCGTGGCGTCTTCCTCGGCCGCCCGGTCGAGCTCGACTGGTTCCTGCACGGACTCGGGGCGATCTTTCCCGATGCCCACGCCGCCTTCGCCGGGTTCCTGCCGGACGCCGAGCGCGGCGACCTGCTCGGCAGCTATCTCCGGCGCCTAACCGATTCCGACCCCTCCATCCACATGCCCGCCGCGCGCGCCTGGTCGGTCTATGAAGGGTCGTGCAGCGCGCTGCTGCCGAGCCCGGACGCGGTGGCCGCCTTTGCGCAGGACCGCACCGCGCTCGGCCTCGCCCGCATCGAGGCGCATTATTTCGCGCACGGGCTGTTCCTGCCGCAAGGCGGCCTGCTCGCCGGGATGGCGCGGATCGGCCATCTGCCCGCCGAGATCGTGCAGGGGCGCTATGACATGATCTGCCCGCCACGCACCGCCTTCGAGCTCGCCGCCGCCTGGCCGGCGGCCCGGCTCACGGTGATCCCCGATGCCGGGCATTCCGCGCTGGAACCGGGAATCCGCCGCGCCCTGGTCGCCGCGGTGGAGCGGTTCCGCGAGCATCCATGAACCCGAAAACCGGGTTCTGGATGGATTTTCACCCCGACGGCGTTTTACATTCGCGCGGAACCGACGCATCACTGCCTCGTTCCGCCCGTACCGCGTCGCAATCATGGGCCGCGTCGCAATCACGGGTGGCCGGGTGCTGTCCTGCGCTCGGGTTCCTGTTGTCTGGAGGTCGATCCAATGAACCCTGTTTTCCGCTGGGGCGGCGCCGCGCTGGTGCTCGCCGTCGCCGCATGCTCGAGCCCGTCGCCCCCGCCGCCGCCCGCGCCGGCGCCGCCGCCGATCAGCCAGACGGATACGACGTTCTTCAACCAGGCAGCCCTCGGCGGCATGGCCGAGGTGCAGTTCGGACAGCTGGCCTCCACCAAGGCGGCGCGCCCGGCGGTGAAGAGCTTTGCGCAGCAGATGGTCACCGACCACACGGCGCTGAACCAGCAGCTGATGCAGCTCGCGCAGACGAAGAACGTGACGCTGCCGACCGATCTCGACCCGGCGCACCAGGCCATCCTCGCCAGGCTGCAGCGCGAGCGCGGCGTGATCTTCGATCGCGACTACGTCCGCAGCCAGATCTCCGACCATCAGGCGACGATCGCGCTGTTCCAGCGTGAAACGACCGATGGCAGCGATCCGGACGTGAAGAACTTCGCCAACCAGGCGCTGCCGCAGCTGCAGTCGCATCTCTCGGCGGCGCAGGCCCTGCTGCCGGCGCCGATGCCGCGACGTGCCACCCATCACACGTCTCACTAGCAGGCCGGTCACTAGCTATCCGGGCGCCGACGCGCCCGGATAGCGCCTGGCGTAGCGCCCTGGCGCCCGCTGCTGCATGCTCCCCGGGAACCGGGGGGCTTGCATGCGGGCGGCAGTGATCGGCTTGGGCACGATGGGGATGGGCGCAGCCCTCAACCTCGCCCGGAAAGGCGTCGCCGTCACCGGCTGCGAGCTTCGCCGGGACATCTGGCCAGAGCTCGAAGCGGCGGGCGGCGCCTGCGTCGCGGAGGCCGCCGAGCTCCCCGACGGCCTCGACGCCGTCATCCTCTTCGTCGTCAATGCCACTCAGGCCGCCGCCGTGCTTGATTCCTGCCTCGATCACCTGGCGCCGGATGCGGTCGTGCTCTGCTGCACGACCATCGCCCCGGAAGCGGCGCGCGATTTCGCGGCTCGGGTCGAGGCCGCCGGCCGGCACTTCCTCGACGCCCCGGTCTCCGGCGGCCGCGCCGGCGCCCGGGAAGGGACGATGACGGTGATGGCCTCCGGCAGCCCAAGCGCCTTTGCGCGGGCCGAGACGCTGCTCGCCGCCATGTCCGGCAAGGTCTGGCGGCTCGGCGAGGCCGCCGGCATCGGCAGCACGGTCAAGATGGTCAACCAGCTCCTCGCCGGCGTCCATATCGCGGTCGCGGCGGAAGCGATGGCGCTCGGCATCCGCGCCGGCGCCGACCCGCAGACGCTGTTCGACGTGATCTCCTCCTCCGCCGGCAGCTCGTGGATGTGGCGGAACCGGATGCCGCACGTGCTGGCGGGAGACGACACCCCGCTCTCGGCGGTGAACATCTTCGTCAAGGATCTCGGCATCGTGCTCGACCAGGCGCGCGCGCTCACCTTCCCGCTGCCGCTCGCCGCCGCCGCCCACCAGCTCTTCCTCGCCGCCGCCGCGTCCGGGCATGGCGGACGCGACGACGCCTTCGTCATCCGGTTCTGGGAAGCGCTCGCCGGCATCGCCCTGCCGGAGAAAAGCGGGTGACGCCGGAGCTCGCCGAAGACAGCGTCCAGGCGGAGGCATTCCGCCAGAGCCGGGCCGCGCGCGCGCTCGCCATGGCGCAGGATTACTGCGAGCTCATCGCCGACCTGATCGAGGAAACCGGCCAGGCCCGCGCCGTCGACATCGCCCGCCGCCTCGGCGTCGCCCACCCGACCGTCGCCAAAACCGTGGCCCGGCTGAAACGCGAAGGCCTCGTCCGCGCCGAACGCTACCGCGCCATCTTCCTCACCGACGAAGGCGAACGCCTCGCCGCCGCCGCCCGCCACCGCCACCGCATCATCCTGCGCTTCCTCGAGGCGATCGGCATCTCCCCCGACACCGCCCGCCGCGACGCGGAAGGCATCGAACACCACGTCAGCGAGGAAACCCTCGCGGCGATCGCGGACTGCACGGAGGTTTTGTTGGGGGTTCAGGGAAAGCCAAGGCCAGGGGCTCTGCCCCTGGACCCCGCTAAGGGCAGTCGCCCTTAGAACCCGGATGCGCTTCGCGCGAAGCGCATCAAACAAGGTCGCACCACATCCGGCCCCAACCTCCCGCGCACATCGCTATAGTGGGTCCTAAGGGTGACTACCCTTAACAGGGTCCAGGGGCAGAGCCCCTGGAAACTCTCACGTCCCCTTCAAAACATCAGCCATCCGCTCAGCCACCGCCACCGTCGTCAGATGCGTATTCGCGCGCGGCACTTCCGGCAGGATGGAGGCGTCGATCACGCGCAGCCCGGTGATGCCGATCACGCGGCAGGACGGGTCGACGACCGCGTGCGGGTTGTCGGCCGCGCCCATGCGGCAGGTGCCGCTGGCATGCTGGGCGTCGGTGCATTCGGCGAACAGCCAGGAATCGAGCGCCGAATCGTCGAGCTGTTCGTCCATGGAGATGCCGGTCAGGCCGTATTCCACGCGGTCGGTGATCGCGGCGACCGCGTCGTGCCGGCAGATGTCGCGCAGGCGGCGGGCGCCGTCGCGCAGGCGGATCAGGTCGCGTTCGTCGGACAGCATGCGCTCCTCCACCTCGGGATCGACGGTGGGGTCTGGCGTGGTGATGCGCACATGTCCCTGGCTGAAGGCCTGGTAGACGGAGACGGCGATGCGGCCGCCTTCTGTCTCGGCGCCGGGGCGGCCGAGCAGGGCGCCCGCCATGTTGCCGGCGATCATGATCATGTCGTTCTCGCCCGCGCCGGCGAGGGCAGAGCTGTAGCGCAGGCAGCAATTGGTGTGCCTGTGCATCAGCGTGTCCACGCGTGCGCCGGTGCGCAGATGCAGCAGCGCGCCGACGAGCGGGTGGTCGAGCAGGTTCTCGCCCACCGGCCGGTCGGCGACGATTTCGATGCCGAGGCCGCGAAGATGGGCCGCCGGGCCGATGCCGGAGCGTTGCAGGATCGCCGGCGAGTGGATGGCGCCGGCGCACAGGATCACCTCGCGCGTGGCGCGCACCGCATGCGCCTCGCTCCCCTCATGCGATGTGCCGATCCGCACCCGCACCCCGGTGGCATGCGACCGGTTGCCTTCCAGGGTCAGGCTTTCCACCAGGGCATCGCCGACGATCTGCAGGTTCTCGCGTCCGCGCGCGGGTTCGAGGTAGCCGTCATTGGTGGAGACGCGGCGTGCGGCGCGGCTGTTGATCGCGTAGGGCGAGGCGCCGGTGCCTTCGGGCGCGTTGTGGTCGTCGCACCAGCCATAGCCGAGACCGACCGCCGCATCGCCGAGCGCGCGATCGACGCTGCCCCATGCGTCGCGCGGGGCGCGATAGACCGGGATCGGTCCGGCATTGCCGTGGTAAGGCTTGTCGCCGAAATTCATGTCGGTTTCGAGCTTGCGGAAATAGGGCAGCATTTCGGCCCAGCCCCATCCGGTGCAGCCCATCGCCGCCCAACGGTCGAGATCGTCCGGCACCGCCCTGATCGCGATCTGGCCGTTGATGGTGGAGCTGCCGCCCATCGCCCGGCCGCGCCAGAGCAGGCGCGGCGCCTGCGTCGCGGTGCGCCGTGCCATCAGCTTCGGCCAACGATAATCGTCATCGCCGATCGCGCGCATCGGATTGGGGATGCTGATGTGGTCCGGCGTGTCCGCCGAGCGCATGTCGCGGCCGGCTTCCAGCAGCAGCACGCGTGTCTCCGGGTTTTCGCTCAGCCTGGCCGCCAGCACCGCGCCGGCCGAACCGGCGCCGATGATGATGTAGTCGTACTCCGCCGCGAGCATCGAGGGTTCCTGCGCCTTTGTTCTGCGGGCGAACACTCGCACGCTCGACCCGTCCTGCCGAGGCGCTCCCGCACTGCGCGGCGCCTTGCGGGCGATGCCCTGGCGTTCTGCGACCGTCGCGGTATCGTATCGTATCGTATCGTATCGAAACCGGATTCGTGAGGCCACATGCGCTATTGCACGATCATCGCCTGCATCGCCGGCTTGGCCGCATGCGCGCCGCAGCCTTCGGCCGACAACACCCTGTCCCGGATGCCGCGAAACGGCGCGCTGCGTCCCGGGCAGGTCGTCTTCGTCGATGACGGCACGTGTCCGGCCGGACAGATCAAGCAGGTGGTTGGTGGCAGCAATCGCATCTACCAGACCGACGTCACGAAACCGGGCGCCCCGCGGGAAACTTCCTGCGTCGCGCGATGACTAAGGCTTAATCGTCAGGCCTCGCGCGAGGATCGCAGGACGCGCCTGACCGTGACGTGGGCGCGGCTCATCAACACACCGAGATGGGCGGCACGCGCTTGTCGCGCCTGTGTTCTTCCCTTGAGGGCGCGCTCCTCCCGCAGGAGCGCAGCGCCCGACCCTACGACCAAAGGAGAATCTCCCATGGGCCTGTTCACCTCCCCGATCAAGACGCTCGACGATCTGTTCGTGCACATGCTGCAGGACATCTACTATGCCGAGAATCAAATCGTGAAGAACCTGCCGACGATGATCGGCAAGGCGTCGAATCCCGAATTGCGCAGCGCCTTCCAGCATCATCTCGAAGAGACGGAAGGTCATGTCAGCCGCTTGGAGCAGGTGTTCCAGATGCATGGGCAGACGGTGAAGGCAGTGGATTGCGCGGCGATGGATGGCATCCTGTCGGAGGCCAAGGAGGTCATCAGCGATTGCGGCGATGCCAGTGTCTGCGATGCGGCGATGCTGTCGGCCGCGCAGGCTGTCGAGCATTACGAGATGACTCGCTACGGCACGCTGATCGCCTTCGCCAAGGAGCTTGGCCGCAACGATTGTGCAAGCGTGCTGCAGCAAAACCTCGATGAGGAGAAGGCGGCCGACAAGAAGCTGACCACGATCGCCGAGAGCCGCGTGAACGAGCTCGCGCATTAGAGCATTTTCAGTTAAGTCGGCGGTGAAAATGCTCGAAGGCTGCGAAGACGAGAGACCGGCGCCCATTCTCCGATGGTCGCCGGCTTCCTCGAATGACCGGACGCGCTTGACGCGGTTCCGAACTGTTTCGCCGCGGTTCGACGCCACGCGCGATTTTCTGATGCGACGGCGCCATTGGATTGCGATCTTCTCGAGCACCGCCGCGTTTAGACAAGGCGAGGTCGGGGCGAGTGCCGGCCGATCCGAAGGAGGGCTGGGCGATGTCTGGTCAAGCCAAGTCACGCGAGGAACGCATCCGGGAGCGTGCCTACGAGCTCTGGGAGCAGAACGGCCGGACCGAGGGACAGGCCGAGGAGCACTGGCATCAAGCGCGCCGAGAGATCGGCGCGGAAGACGAGGAGCCGGGTGACGAGGGATCGGCGGGCTCCGGGCCGGCAGATTTGGAGAAATATGGTGCCGACTGAAGGCGCCTCGCCCGAGGACCGCATCCGGGAACGCGCTTATCGCCTATGGGAAAAGTCCGGCAAGCCGGACGGCAGGCGGGATCATTTCTGGCAGCAGGCCGTCGCCGAGCTCGAAGCCGAGGATGGCAGCCCGGCGAACGAGGGCTCGATGGCCTCGGGACCGGAAGAGATGGAGAATTTCAGCGGCGGCTGACGGGTGAGCCACGATCGGCGCTCTATCATCCGGCAATGGCGCCGAGACGCCGGGCGCAGGATCCAACAATCAGCTTCGCCGCCTCGACACTCCCACCGAAGTCGCGTTTGCAGAGCGGTGATGTCAGCCTCTCCTATCCTTGTTAGGTACTCCTATCCTGGATAGGTAGCTCGGCCGGTTTCGACTGTCCTCTCTCAGTCATCCCCAGCCTCGGCGATCACGTGATCTCTCCTTGATCTGGGCCCCGAAACCGCCCATTACGCTAGGGCACAATCAGCCTCGACCTTGTGACACCGGAGCTCCATTGCCACTCGACCTCCCGGCCCCTTCCGCACCCTGTGGAAGGGGTCTCGGTTTTTGGAAACGCCACGCGGATGCGCCAGGACGAACCCTGCCCCGTTGAGCCGGGTCGGGCCGGAGCCGATCGTGACAAACCTCCGCACCGCTGATCCCACCATGCGGCGGGTCGCGCCGAACCGGCTGGCGGAGCCGGCAGGCCACGCGCGCGATCCGGGCGCACCGGCCAGCAACTTGCTCATCCCAACCGTGTACCACGAACCCTGGCTACTCGACGCCGCGACGGGCGGCCGTTTCGAGGAGGTCGAGGTCAGGCAAGCGGGCGTGGTGGTCGGCCGCTTCCCGTTCATCCGGCGTGGCGGAATGGGGATCACCTTCTCGACGATGCCCGCCCTAACCCATTTCCTGGGCCCGGCGATCGCCGAAGGCGCGGGCTCCGCCTGCACGCGAGCGCTGAAGCGCAACAGCATCATCCGCGATCTCTTGGACCAGATGCCGGAATCGGATGGCTTCATGCACCGGATGCATGCCGGGATCACCGATATGCTCGCTTTCCAGCACACGGGTTTTTCCGTCGGGGTGGAATTCACCTACGAGATCGACGCGGCGCCGACGGCGACGCTCTGGCGCGCGATGCGCGACAAGACGCGCAACGTCATCCGACGCGCAAGCGAGCAATTTCGTGTCGAGGCGATCTCGGATCCGGACGAGTTCGTCTCGTTCTACCAGGCCAATCTGGAAGCACGCGGCAAGAGCAGCTATTATGACGCGATCGCCATGGCGGCGGTCGGCCGCGCCGCGATCTCGCGCGGCCGCGGGCGCATCATCGGCGCCAAGGACGAGGCAGGACGATTGCGGGCCGCGATCTTCACGCTGTCCGATCCCAGAACCGCGTACTATTACCTCTCGACGCGTGCGCTCGGCGCGCATAACGGCGCGATCAGCCTGCTTCTCTGGCAGGCCATCCAGGACGCCACAAACCGCGGGCTGACATTCGACTTCGATGGCGTCGGCACACCGGAAAGCGTCCTGCTCTTCGCCGGCTTCGGCGGCGCGACGTCGCCCCGCTATGTCGCGGCACGCTTCAATCGCCGCTATCGACTGGCGACCCGCGCACGCGAACTGTGGAATCGCCTCGCCGACCGCTCGCGCCGCCGCCCGGCATAAGCCTCCTCGGCCGAACCTCCGAAGTTCGCTTCCACGACGGCTACGGTCCAGTGCGGCCAATCCGGCGGGAGAGCAGTAGGCTATTTCTGCCGCTTGCGGCGCCACTGGACACGTCCATCTCTTCAGGTGGTTCATCGAGCACGCTGGTGGAGCCAAGGTCCGCCAAACGGTCATCCAGGCTTGTTCGGCTGTGTCCAGAAATCCCCTTATAGACACTGATAATATCGAAGTAGCCGTCCAGCTTCGTTTCGACTTGTGCAGCCCAATCCATCGTGTAAACGTATGCCAGAACGTATGCTGGATTTGGATGGATGGCCACGAAGCTCACCGCGCTTAAGGTCGAGAAGCTGGCGAAGCCAGGCCGATACAGTGACGGCGGCAATCTCCTGCTGCAGGTGCGCGGGCCCGAGGCGAAGTCTTGGCTCTTCCGGTTCGTCATCGACGGCAAGGCGCGCCTCATGGGTCTGGGAAGCACCGAGCAACTCTCATTGGCAGAGGCCAGGGAGGCGGCAGGCGAGTGCCGGAAACTTCTGCGGCAAGGCATTGACCCGCTCGAGCGGCGCCGCGCCCAAGAGGGCGAGGCAGCGGCTGGTGCGAAGATCGGGAGGACTTTTCGCGAGGTGGCCGACTTATACATTGCGGCCCACGAGCCGAGCTGGCGCAATGCCAAACACCGCTACCAGTGGCGCCAGACACTCGCCCTCGCCAACGCCGTGTTCGGCGACAAGGCGGTTGCCGCGATCACCACCGGAGATGTCACGAGCGTCCTGGAACCGATGTGGGCGACGAAGACGGAAACCGCCTCGCGGCTGCGCGGCCGTATCGAGCTCGTCTTGGACTTCGCGAAGGCGCGCGGATGGCGTGACGGCGAAAACCCCGCGCGGTGGCGCGGTCATTTGTCCAACTTATTGGCCCGCCCTTCCCGCCTAGTCCGCGTGGCTCATCATCCGGCCCTGCCCTGGGCGGACGTTGGCGCGTTTATGGCCGAGCTCCGGAAGCACGGCGGGATTGCTGCAATGGCCCTGCAGTTCACCGTGCTGACCGCTGCCAGGACCGGAGAGGTGATCGGCGCGACCTGGGGCGAAATCGACTTCGTCAAGGCCGTATGGACCGTGCCCGGCGAGCGCATGAAGGCCGGCATCGGGCATCGTGTCCCGCTGTCCGACGCAGCGTGCGAGGTGCTGCGCGCCGTGGCCCCACTACGCGACATGAAGCGCGGTGATTGGATCTTCCCGAGCACGCGCGCCGGGAAGCCCTTCAGTGACATGGCGATGTCGGCAGTGCTTCGCCGGATGGAGCGCGACAGCATAACCGTGCATGGTTTCCGCAGCACCTTTCGCGATTGGGTCGCCGACACCACCGCCTACTCGCGCGAAGTGGCTGAAGCGGCCCTCGCGCACACCATCGCCGATCAGGTGGAGGCGGCCTACCGGCGATCCGACTTGTTCGAGCGGCGCCGCCGACTCATGGCCGAATGGGCCGTGTTCTGCAGGCGTCCAGCGCCAGACGCTGCCGCCGCCGACAACGTCACGACGATCCGCCGCGAGGTAAGCTAAAGGATGCAGCCACGAGCAATATGCTGCAGTCCAATCATATATAAGTTTCGATGAGCGCAAATGTCTCTAATCTAGCCAATGGTCAATACAGTAATAGCTTGATGTCTTGATCGTTTTGTGCAATAATTGGCGCAACCCAGTGGGCGAATCACTGGGCTGCGCCGTGCCATCCGGCACGTTGCCACGGATAAGAGGACCCGAACATGCCTGAAGGCGATACCACCAATACAGTATTAGCGCCGCCAGTGTCCACGATCGACGCTGGGGCACTTCGAGTCCCGGTTGATGTGCCTGCCTACGTCAACCTCATGCGCACACAGCACGCCCGGCTGCAGGCGCTGCTGTGTGCAGGAGACAAAGGGGCCGGCGCCATCTTGGCCCTCATGCAGAAGGCCACGGAGCGCGTCCTCAGCGAACCCGTCCTACGCGACAGCCCCCTCTCGGATCTTGACACCGCCCGGCTGGCCACAGTGCAGCCTATTATCAATGCTGTAGCCCCGGAACGCATGCAGTGCATTTTCGCGGTGCACCTCGCACAACGGATTTTGGCCTTTGATATGCAGTCTTTTGCGGCCTTCGGCGAGGCGCACACGCGCAGGACGAGCGAGATCGCCGAGATAGTCGCTGCCGAACAGGTCGAGAGCGCGCGCATGATCGAGCAGATGCGATTGGCATAGTAAGCCCATTGGGGTGGTCTTCTGTAAAGGAAGATCACCCCAATGGGGGTGCCGGGGGTGGGGAGGAAGCGGGGCTACCCGGCTGCGACCAGCGCAGCCATCGCGCGAAATTTTGCAGAATTTTTCAAAGGTTTAGGCGATGCTCGCCCCGATCGTGTTTCTGGCACTCCTGCCAGCCGCCCTTGCCACCCTGAACAGGGTCGTCTCGGCGATCGCGCTGGGCGCGGTGTTCTTTCTTTGGCTCCTCGGCCTGCATGGGATCATGATCCTCGCGATACTCAGCCTCGGCATCGTGCTCGCCGCCATGGCGCCGTCAGACGGAGGCGCGCGCCCGCCGGCCCGGACTGCACCGGCCGAGCCGGCGATGCGCAGCCCCGACGATCGGGCCGCAGGGACGTTGCGGGCGGATCCGCCCGCGCGGTGGTGAGCCGGAGCGCGCTATAGGGCCAGCGGGAACGTGCGGCTATTCGGGGATCGTCATGTCCCCTCTAGCCCTGCGAGGCCCCATGCCCGCGACCGCCGCACCATCGCTTACCGCCGCGCCTGACGCACTCGGCATTTCGGTCACCGCTGCCGCCCGGCGCGCCGGCGTCTCACCAAAATCTATCCGCCGCGAAATCGCCGCCGGTCGTCTGCTCGCTCGCCGGATCGGGCGACGCGTGCTGGTCGACGCAACTGCATTCGCCACGTACTTCGCCACCTTGCCGACCGCGTAAACGAACCGCCCGTAGCGGGCGCCACGGGCGGTTTCGAAAAGCAGCATGAAGGGACGTTGGAAATTCCTTCTAGCAGGTTTCCGATCGCACAGTAAGCGCAAGTTGCGGGCTCCACATTAGGAGTTCCCATGACGCACATTCTCACTTTCCCCGTCGACGAGATCGGCACGCTAATAGAAGGGCGCCCCGTCTCGAGCCGCATCACCCCGCCAGCCCCGCTGGCCGCCGAGTTCTATTGCGCTGCCGCTGAGGGGTTGTGGTGGCAACCCCCGCCCGAGCGAATCGCCGACGCGCTGGATGTTGTCGGCGAGCTCGTAGACGAGCGCGGTGGGCGCGTCGGGCTCCTCCTGCAGTGGCGCGACCACCGCGACGGCAGTTTTGTTTATTGGGCAGTGTCTGGCACCACGCTGACTGACGATTGGCGCCTCTCCCTCCTAATGAGGGACTTCGGTTTCCGGGTGCCGCTACATCCATCCGCCTTCGTGAATTTGTTGAATTGTGTCGTCTGCGATCAGCAGTTTCGGATTCCACCCGAAGCGAAGCCGCGGCGAGGGCGTGTTCTCGTAGCCGATGCGAACGCGCGCGAGATCATGTGATTAACTCACAATCAATCCCCACGCGAAGAAATAAAGTTCGGCCGAAATCGCAGACGAACGTTTTTGTGAGTTAGAAAATTTGCCTTTCTGGGTCCAGCAACGACCCGAGGTTTCCCGTCATGTCCACCACCCAGACTACCGCCGACCACCGCACGCGCCGCGAGCGCCGCAAGCCCGATCCCGCGGCGCTCGCGCACGCTGAATTCGCGGCCGTGCCGGACGCGTGCAGCCACTTCGGCCTTTCGCGGTCCCACCTCTACGTCCTCCGAGCGGAAGGTCGCGTCCGATTTGCGAAAGTGGGCAAGCGCGCCCTGGTCGAGATGGCTTCGGTTCGCGCATTGCTCGCCGGACACGAGAGCTGATTCGATGTCCGCCGCGACCGAAGCAACTGCCGATCCCTGCGCGACTTCGCCGGCGCCGGAGCGGGCCGGCGACTTCATCACGCTGCTCGCCTCTACGGAGGGCAAGGTCCTTGCAAAGCGCGTCTCGCCCGAAGGCGTAAAGGGCTACGATTCGGCGACCTTCTTCACGATCGCCACCCGCCCGCTAAAGAGCTTCGACGATCTCGGGCGCCTGCTCGAGAAGCTGCAGTCTCGTCGGCATGTCATGGTCGTGCGCGGGAAGCTCATCGGCGCGGAGCGAGCCGAGAATGCGAGACGCCTTTTGCACCAAAAGGACGGGAATGCGCCGACGCTCGAGCCGGCCCCGCACCGCTGGGTCGCCATAGATCTGGACGGCGTCGCACTGCCCGCCGGGACCGACCGGGCCGACGTGGCAGCATGCGGCAAGGTAGTTCTACCGCTGCTTCCGGCAGAGTTCCGCGCGGCGCGATGCTTCGTCAGCGCGTCCGGTTCCCATGGTTTCAAGGATGGTGCCCGACTGCGGTTCTGGTTTTGGATGAACGTTCCGCTTGGCCGCGAGGCGTTGAGAGAGTGGTTCGTTGACTCCCCCGTAGACCACTCTCTCTTCAACGATGTGACGCCGATCTACACGGCGGCCCCAGCCCTGAACGGCGTCGAAGACCCCTGCCCGGCGCGGTTCGTCGAACTACCAGGCGAAGCGGAAGTGACTGTGCCGCCACGCATTGCCGAAGTCGTAGAGCGCTCGACTCCGCAGCGAACCGCGACGGAGAAGGTGCGTGGCGCAGCCGTTCTGTCCTTCCCTGACGGCGCGCCGGATCAGCGCTTCCTTGCTGCTGTCGCTCCTGACGCGCTCGCCGACCTGTTCCGCCAAATCCAGAACGACGGCCGTTTTGATGAGCGGGACAGCGGGTACGTAAAGATCGGGTGCGCACTTAAAGCAGCGCTGCCCCAGCACCTCGAGATGGCTCGCGAACTCTACATCGAGTTCGACGGCAGGTATCACCGCGGCGGCGATTCGACCGAGGCAGAGCGAACTTTTAATTCGCTTGCGCCGCCTTTTTTTGTCGGCACAGCGGACATCCTCGAGTGGGCCGAGGAGGCCGGAGCCGACACGGGCCACTATCTGCGCGCGGTTCGTGAAATCCGAATGGCGGAGGCGCAGGAAGAGTTCGCCGACACGGTCGAGCCGATGCCGCCGGAGTTGCGCAAGCGGCATGCGCGGCCGGACTTGATCGTCGACAACGGAGACCTCCCCGAAACTGCGGAGCGCCCGCGAGATGCTTTGGCCGCGGCCGGCAACTTGTTTGAGCGCGACAAACCGGTGGTTGTCGTCCGGAACGCCGACGGCTTTCCGGAGGTGCACCATCTTGGGGCCGACCGCGCCGTAATAGAGGCGCACCGGATTTGTCGTCCGATGGCGATCGGGAAGGACGGCCCGAAGAGCACGACGCTGCCGGATCGCGTGGCGAAATTATATCTAGCGATGCGCGGCGACTGGCACCTCCCCGCTCTGCACGGCTTCGCCCTCGGTCCGCTGCTGGCAGATGACGGTTCCATTCGACACGCCTGCGGTTATGACCCAATAACCAAATTGTGGTGCGCGTCCGGCGTGTCGGTCCAAGTGCCCGATCGGCCAGACGAAGGAGACGCGCTGATCGCGCTCCATTCCATTCGCCATGCCTTCCGCACGTTCGCCGTCGCCGATGCCGAGCGCGTGCACGAGGCGACGTTAGGTGTGGACGTGACCGACGTGCGGGTGGACCCTGGCCAGGACGAGAGCGCCTTGCTCTGCGGTCTTCTCACCGCGGTGGTGCGGCCGAGCATCGATCTGGCGCCGGGCTTTCTCGTGCACGCCCCCGAAATTTCAGGGTCGTCCGTTGGGAAAGGCTTGCTCGTACGCGCCATCTGCGCCGTCGCCTTCGGACGATCGCCGCAGGCATTTACGGCCGGCGCCGATCTTGCCGAGCTGGAAAAGCGCATTGTCGCCGCCCTGCTAGAGGCTGAGCCTGCGGTCTTCCTCGATTAACGTGAATGGCAGGCAGTTGCGCAGTGACGCCCTGGCGTCCGTGCTCACTGAAAACCCCGCGAAGGTGCGCCTCCTCGGTCGGAGCGAGATGGCGCGCCTCAACTCGACGGCCTTCGTCGCCATCACCGGGAATGGCCTTAGCGTGTCGGAAGACCTCGCGAGACGCTTCGTGCACTGCGCACTCGACGCGCGCACGCCCGACCCCGAAAACCGGCCGTTCGCACCAAACTTCGTGCAATCGCTGCTGCCTCGCCGCGAAGATCTGCTGTCGGCGCTTCTGACGATTTGGAGGTGGGGCCGACAGTCGCATCTGCCAAAGGGCAGGCCGCTTGGCTCATACGAAGCATGGGCGGAGTGGGTCCGGGACCCCCTGCTGGCGCTCGGCTGCCGGGATCCGGTCGACAGAGTCCAAGAAGCAAAGAGCAATGATCCGGTGCGTGCTCGGATCGCGGAAGCCTTCGCGTGTTGGCACGCTCACCATGGCGTTGCCCCCGTGAAGGCGGCCGACCTGCACGATGATGTCGTTGTCCAGTTTAGTTGGGACGGCAGCAACAGGCAGGCGTTGGTGGCGAGGCTCGCGGCGTTGGTGGGAACTCACGCCGGCGGCTGGGTGCTGGTAAAATCGAAAGGCGGCGGCAAGTGGGCGGTCGCTTCGTATTTCCTCGCGCGGTCGTAAGGGCACCGGCTTTGCCTCCCCCCCTATGACCCCCTACGCGCCCCTATGCTTTTTTCCCTTAGAAAATCTAAAAAGATTTGAATCCTCGCTTAGGTGACAGGACACAAGCACTGCGTATAGCGCACGGACGGAAAACCATAGGGTGCACAGGGGGGCATAGGGGGGCTTTTCCGCACCTTAAAAATAGGAGATTATGCACTTCGCAAACACAACGCGCCGGCCTAGGCAAGAAGTCCTATAGTGCGTCTGGCCGCTTTGAGAGGCTGAATATCTTGCTCTCCGTCGAATTGGCTTCGTACATGACCCGTTTGCAAACAGCGCATGTCTCGGTTTCACGCTCTCGGACGGGAAGACGCGTGATGTGGACCGAATAGATCGCTCCACAATGAGGACAGGTGAAATCGTCTCCCTGTCCGGTTTTCCAGACCTTAACCACCACGCTTGTCCTGCGGTTTCTGCGGTTTCGGCGCGTCCTTCGGCTTCTGCCGCGCGATCACCGCCAGCTTCTCCTTGAACGCGGCTTCGTTCTCGTCCGCACCAAGTTGGCGCGCGGTTTCGATGAAGCGGTCGCGTTGCGACTTCTTCGAATCCGTCATGCCGTCTCCAACAACTCGGGGAGCCTTTTTGGGAGGTCCGAAAACGGAGTGACTTCACCGACCTGGCCGAGAATCCACCCGTCCTCATCAGGACGAAAATCCCCAGCATCATTGTAAACGCTATCGTTCCTGATAAGGGGGAACGCTGCCTTGAGATCAAACAATTCTCGGAATTGGAACGGAACAGAACTGCGAGAAGCCACCGGCACAGCAAAGACCGGGGGCAGGGAGAGCTGTTTGTCTAGGATGACATTTGGAACGCGATAAATGCGCCCGCTTTGGCCCTTGAAGGCCTCGTTCTCTCTCAGGCGCGGCCCGGCGATCTCACGAATGCGCTCCGTCAGTACGAATCTAAACTGGCTGTCGTTCTGGCGCCGAACCTCGGCCGCAAAGTCTCCGACAGTTCTGGTCGCATTAGCCACAAGCGCGATCGAAACTGCGAGTTCCGCCTCATCGGAGCAACGCCTAACGATCCGCCCTCCCTCAACTAAGCAATCATACCGCTCTGCCGCAAGTCTCATCCGAATTGCGGCATCGCCACCCGTCCTCATGCCTTCTGCGGACAGACGCATGCTACCGAGCCCTGCGTCATGCACAGCAAACCCATCAACGCCGGGAACAACGATCACCTCAACGAAGTCGCCGTTTGCGTGCAAGATCGGTGTAGTCACCTCTATGCCCATACTGCTCGCCCGCGCCTCAACAAGCGAGCGCGCGGCGTGCTCGACATCCTGGGGCGTTACGATCCGGGCCATAGCGGCAACTCTGGTTGCTCCACGTCATGCACAGGCCGCTCGTACCGTGAGCGGAAGTCTATGTTACACCTTTCGAAGAATTCCACAAGCCACAACGCATGCATTTGCTCTCTTTGATCCGGAAGAACAGTATCGCATGGGTAGAAGGACCAGTGTGTGCTTTGAATAGACGCGCGGCTTAAAGGATTCTTGTGGCTCCTTCGAGGCCCAACATCTAAGCTAGGCTCAGGACTCTGTATCAGAGCCAGAATGTGACGGCGGCTGCGATGCAGATGGCTGAGAAGAAGGTGTGAGCGCATCTGTCGTAGCGGGTCGCCACACGTCGCCAGTCCTTGAGGCGGCCGAACATGTTCTCGATGCGGTGGCGCTGTCGATAGAGCAGCTTGTCGTAGGGCAGCGGGGCCTTGCGGTTTTTGGTGGATGGGATGCACGGGGCTATGCCCCGCGCGGCCAGTCCGGCGCGGAAGCGATTGCTGTCGTACCCACGATCGGCGAGCAGTTCGCGTGCTGGCGGCAATGCGGGCAGCATCATCGCAGCGCCGCGGTGATCACTCATCTGGCCTTCGGTGAGCAGCAGCAGGAGGGGCCGCCCCTCGCCGTCACAGACCGCGTGCAGCTTGGAGTTCAGGCCGCCTTTGGTTCGCCCGAGGCAACGGGAAAGAGCCCCTTTTGGAGCAGGCTCGCGGCGGTCCGGTGCGCCTTCAGGTGGGTGGCGTCGATCATTAGTCGTTCCGGCGTGTCAGCCGCGCCCGCAAGTGCCGCGAAGATACGGGCGAACACGCCGAGGCGGCTCCAGCGGATGAACCGGTTGTAAAGCGTCTTGGGTGGGCCGTAGCCGCGCGGCGCATCCTTCCACTGCAAGCCGTGCCGGATCACGTAGATGATCCCGCTGATCACTCGTCGGTCGTCAACGCGCGGCAAGCCGCGAGAGTGGGGAAAGAACGGTTCGATGCGGCGCATCTGCGCCCGCGACAGCAGAACAAGGTCGGACATGCACCACCTCCGACCCCCCAGAATCACACCTCATCAAGCCGCGTAAAGGGTCCTGAGCCTAGCGATGCGCGTTGTTCGTAATAGTAAGGTGAAGCTGTACTTCCGCGGGAAGTAGTATTTGTGCGAGATTAGTACGACACGCCCGCGCGCACGCGGCATGGCGGGGCAAAAGATTCTCATCTGTGCCCGCGCGTAGTCTGCGTGCTGCCGATTCTCGCGCCACCCCATCCGAACGGAACAGACCTTGGGCGCCGCCAGATATGCGTTGACGATGTCCACGAACGCGTCAGGAAGAGAGCCTTCCTGATCGTCGTTCACTTGGATGATCTATTGCGCCGATTTGGCTGAATTAGGCCCTCGATAGGTCAGCCTTTTGCCGACGATACGGCGCAGCGCGCTTGCCGTGCGCTGAGTGTCGTTCACGCCGAACGCGGAACGGTTATTATACCGGAAATCGAACTCCGCGATGTAGCGGTGCAGGTGCTTCTCGGCGCAGTGCTGATACACACCCTTCATTCCGCGTTTGAACACGGAATAGAACCCCTCCACGGTGTTCGTGTGGATCGGGCCGCGACCGTATTCCTCGGCGCCGTGGCGGACGAAATCGTGCGCCGCAAAGTGCTTATTCAGATGCGCATACTGACCGGCCTCATCGGTCATCACGTGCGTGCCGGGCGCGACGTTCGCCTTGATGATCGGAAGCAGATCGCTCGCTTTCGTGCCGTCAACATGGAAGGAGCGCGCAGAGCCGCCACGCTGCACGAGCGTCATAACCGCGTTCTTGTGCGCATAGCCGCGAGCACCTTCCGGCTTCTTGTATTTTGTGCCGATGAAGGTCTCGTCGATTTCGACCGTCACGCCAGCGCCACCCAGCGGCGACAGGCTGCCATCCTTCATCGCCTCGCGAATGCGATGCGTCATGAACCAAGCCGTCTTGTATTGCACGTCGAGCATGCGCATGAGCTGGTGACTGCTAATGCCCTTCTTGCTGCTGCACATCAGATAGACCGCTTGCAGCCACAGGTTCAGCGGCACATGGCTGGACTCGAAAACCGTGCCGACCTTGACCGTGAATTGGCGCTTGCACGGGCCGCAGCGATACAGACCGATGCGGCCACCCTTAACGGCCGTGATCCGATCCATCCCGCCGCAGCGCGGGCATACGGGGCCATGCGGCCACAGCGTTGCCTCAAGCTCCGCGTAGGCTGCGGCTTCGTCGTGGAAGTAAGGGACGGACAGGAAGGACATCGGCTTGGCTCCTTAACCGAAATCCTATCATGCTAGCCGTGTTTGTCAACTACATAATACCCTAAAAATAAGTACGAGCACAATCCACAAACAGGCGCCGTCCCGTGAACCACGACACTAGGAGAGGAACTTCGGCTTAACATCGGTCTTTAGGCAAGCGAGTGCCGGCGGCCGCGGCATCCCGCCGATGGCCTTACCAGAAAGCAGAAGATGTTCACGAACCGACGTTCCGTACTGGCCAGCGCCGCCGCGCTGGCAGTGGCTCCTATTGCCACGGCCATGGCTCAGTCGTCACCGCGGGAGGCTTCCGAGACGCCGACGATGCCGGACGTATCCGGCGTTCGAACCGCGAAGGAATTCGCCGCGGGCGTGATCGGACCTGCCGAGCTATCGCTCGCCACTAGCAAGATCGCAGTCGAGCGGGCCACTAACCCGATGGTGAAGGAATTCGCGGGTTTCGAGCTCACGGAGGCTATCGCTGTGACCACCGTCCTCAAAGAGCTTGGCACTCCCGTGCCGGCGCCCGACTCGATGGCGCAAGCAACCTTGGCCAAGATCACGAATGCCCATGAAGGTGCGGCTTTCGATCGCGACTACATCACGGCCCAGGTCGAAAATCACAAGTTCCTGCGCGCGCTTGCCACCGCCTACTTGAAGAACGCTTCGAAGGACACGAGCGAGATGGCGGAGTTGCAGGGGCAGCACCTTGCCACTTTGGCGCTGGCCACCTTCAAGGAACATGTCCTTCTCACGGAACGTATTTCGGGTGAGCTGCGGGCGTAACAGTTATGCCGGCGGCAAAATGGGCCGTCGCCGGCACCGCCACCGCCGCCTCGATCCGTCGCCGGCGCGTAAGTCCTAGGACTCGACTCGAGCCTATGTTCACTATACGTTCCTTACATGCGAGAGCCTCTCTACGATCGAGCCCTCGTCCTCGCCTCGTTCGTCGGCACGATGCGCGATCACTACGTGGCAGTGGATTGCGGCTGCGGCGTCCACCGCGTGATCGGGCTGGGACACGCTTCGGCGCACCTGCAAGTCAGGCAGATGACCATGGCCCACGGAGTATTTTCGCGATGCATGGCGGAGAACGAATTGCCTGCCCCCTCGATGCGCCGGCACGGGCCCGGATGATGCCAGTTCACCAATCGAACGAGTGCTTAGCTCTGCGACCGCGAGCTCAGTCGTTGTCGTCACCCTGATCCAATCCGTGCTCGAGCGCCAACGCATGCCGTTCACGGAGCACCCGCTGCGCCTCGCCGCCCCTGTACACAACACTCGCGTCGATCACCGGTCCACCGTCCGGTAGCGCCGGTGACGCCTCGCGCGGCGTAAGCCAGCCCCCTTTTGTTTTCAGCGTGAAAATGACCGCCGCAACGTTGCCCTGCTCGATCAGCTCGCGCAGCTTTGCGCCGGCCGTGGCGACCAGATCGGCCAACCCCACATCGTATGCTGCGCGCGCGACCGGATCCTCGGCCAGCCGTTCGAACAGCGTTCTACGGGATAACCCGAGCCGCGCTGCAATGGTCGTTGCATTCAACCCGAGCGCAGCGAGCGCGCGGATGGCGTCCGCGTCGATCTCGCCCTTGCGCGGCCGACCGCGGGCCGGCGGGACAACGGGGCGGATTGCAGGGGGGGCGGGGACGGTGGGGCGCGTGCGGGACATGCAGGAGTTGTATGCGGTGGGGCGCGGTGAACGGATAGCACTGCCTCGCCACCCCGAGGGATCGACTTCGCAAGCACCCCAAAAAGCGAGACGAACGTATGCCAAAACGTATGCTGCGCCCGAAATGGCAATCTACACACAAGACATTTCAGACACTTAGGGGCGGGCGATGGTGGAGCCAAGGGGAGTCGAACCCCTGACCTCCTGAATGCCATTCAGGCGCTCTCCCAACTGAGCTATGGCCCCGTGCGGGTGGCGCATATAGCCCGCTGTCGGGCGGGGGATCAAGACGGTGACAGGTCGGGGTGTATTTTGAAGCTTGCCTCGGTTTGCGCGCGGAGGTGGCCCACCGTGACGCCGGGGGCGATGTCGACCAGGGTCAGGCCGTCATCGCCCACGTCCAGCACGCCGAGATCGGTGACGATCAGGTTCACCACCCCGGCACCGGTCAGCGGCAAGGTGCAGCGTTTCAGGATCTTGGGCGTGCCGTCGCGGGCCGCATGCTCCATCAGCACCACCACGCGGGGAACGCCGGCGACGAGGTCCATCGCGCCGCCCATCCCTTTCACCATCTTGCCGGGGATCATCCAGTTCGCGAGGTCGCCGTTCTCGGCCACCTGCAGCGCGCCCAGGATGGAGAGACCGATATGGCCGCCCCGCACCATCGCGAAGGAGGCGGCGCTGTCGAAGAAGCTGGTGGTGGGGAGCTCGGTCACCGTCTGCTTGCCGGCATTGATGACGTCCGCATCCTCCTCGCCCTCATAGGGGAACGGGCCCATCCCCAGCATGCCGTTCTCGCTATGCAGCTGGATCGTCATGCCGGACGGAATGTGGTTCGCCACCAGCGTCGGGATGCCGATGCCGAGATTGACGTAGAACCCGTCGCGCAATTCCTGCGCGGCGCGGGCGGCCATCTGGTCGCGGGTCCAGGGCATTGCGGCCTCCTTGAAGCGGGTTTCGAACCGGGCCGAGGGTTTCGCCGCCTGGCCTTCCTCAAGCCGCGCGCTTGCGCGTCGTCCGCCGCTCTATGGGCTTCTCCACGCGGTCGAGCTTGACGATGCGCTGGACGAAGATGCCGGGGGTGACGATGTGGTCCGGGTCGAGCGTGCCCGGCTCCACTAAATGCTCCACCTCCACCACCGTTGCCTTGGCGGCCGTTGCCATGATCGGGTTGAAGTTCCGCGCCGTCTTGCGGAACACGAGGTTGCCCTCGGTATCGGCCTTCCAGGCATGGATGATCGCGAGATCGGCGAACAGCGCGCGCTCCATCACGTAGCGCACGCCGTCGAATTCGCGCTCCTCCTTGCCGCGGGCGACCTCGGTGCCGGCGCCGGTGCGAGTGAAGAAGGCGGGTATGCCGGCACCCCCGGCGCGGATGCGCTCGGCGAGCGTGCCTTGCGGGTTGAACTCGATCTCCAGCACGCCGTCGAGATATTGCTGCGCGAACAGCGCGTTCTCGCCGACATAGGAGCTGATCATCCGGCGCACCTGGCGGGTCTGCAGCAGCAGGCCGAGGCCGGCATCGTCGATGCCGGCATTGTTGGAGATGCAGGTGAGATCCTTCGTCCCGGAGGCGCGGATCGCCTCGATCAACGCGCCGGGAATGCCGCAAAGGCCGAACCCGCCGGACATGATCGTCATGCCGTCGCGCAGCAGATCGGCGAGTGCCTCGCCCGCGCTCGGGAACACCTTGCTCACCGCCATCCAACCGCCCCTGTCGCCCTCGCAAGGCGCAGGCTGCCACCCGGCGTGGCCTTCCGCAACGGAGCAGCGATGGTCGGATCAAAGGCCGACTGCCAAACCGACTTCCGAGTCGGTCAACGACAGCAAGAGGCTGGTGAAAACGCAATCTGGTGGGTCAGCTGGCGTGATTTTCCGAGCACCGGAGCGGAGCGGCCTTCTCGGCCGTGAGCACAGGAGCACAGGAAAGCGCGTCAAATGGCCGCCAGATCGCGTTTTCACCGGCCTCAAAACACGGAAGGCCCCGGCTAACGCCGGAGCCTTCCCATTGCTGACGGCCACAGGACGGCCGCCTGGAGGGCGATCAGGCCGCGAGCGTGTGCCCGCGGAGAATCATCCAGGACATCCCATCCATCGGCGACAAACAATGAGACACTGGATCACCTCCTTTCAGTTGGTTGCGGATGCCGGAGCATGTGGGGTGAAGCGAGTCGGGCGCAAGAGTTTTCCCGCCGCTTGCCGCTCGAACTTGCCCGCCCGCGCTTCACACCCGCGCGCTTTCCCGCAGAACTCACCTGGTCAACGTGTCGATCTCCACGAGCTGCTCCGGCGTCAGCGCCCAGGCGCCGGCCGCGACGTTCTGGGCGATCTGCTCTGGCCGGGTCGCCCCGGCGATGACGCTCGAGACCGGCGCCTGCGCGAGCAGCCAGGAGAAGGCGAGCTCCAGCATGCTGTGGCCGTTCTTCTCCGCGAAATCGGCGAGCTTCTCGACGATCGGCCAGTTGCGGTCGGTGATGTAGCGCTCCGCCAGGCGCTGGGTCTTGGTGAGCCGCGCATCCTGGGGCATCGGCGCGTTGCGGCGGTATTTGCCGGTGAGCAGGCCGCTGGCCAGCGGGAAGTAGGGCAGCAGCCCGAGCCCGTATTTTCGCGCCGCCGGCATCAGCTCCGCCTCGATCCCGCGCACCAGCAGGGAATATTCGTCCTGGCAGGAGACGAAGCGCGAGAGATGGCTGGTCCGCGCCGTCCAGTCGGCCTCCACCACCTCCCAGGCCGGCACGTTGGAGCAGCCGATGTAACGGATCTTGCCCTGGCGGACGAGATCCTCCAGCGCGCGCAGCGTCTCCTCGATCGGGGTCAGCGCGTCGCGGCGGTGGAGCTGGTAGAGGTCGATCCAGTCGGTACGGAGACGGCGCAGGCTGTCCTCCACCGCCTGCATGATATAGCGCCGGCTGCCGCCGCGCTTCACCTCGGCGTCATCCATCGGCAGGCCGAACTTGGTGGCGAGCACGATCTCCTTCCGCCGGTCTCCGAGCAGCTCGCCCATCACCGTCTCCGACCCGCCGCGCTCGCCGTACACGTCCGCGGTGTCGAACAGGGTGATGCCATGGTCGAAAGCGGCGTCGATCACCGCCGCCGAGGCGGCCTTGTCGATGCGGGCGCCGAAATTGTTGCAGCCGAGGCCGATCGCCGAGACGCGCAGGCCCGACGTGCCGAGGTTGCGGATGTCCATGTCTTGCTCTCCGTGGGAGGGAATGGCGCAGTCTCCCCCGCCGGCACGCATCCGTAAACCGGAAGGGCGGATGCGGCTCGCCCGCGCTTCGGCCAGAATTGAAGGCTGGTGAGGGCAGTTTGCATGAGCGAGGGCACGGCGCCGCTTCGGTCCGAGCGGCGACAGCAGGCGCATGTGCTCGCCGCCTGCTATCTCGGCTGAACGCTGGCCGCGTTCGATTTCTTCATCATGGTGTTCGTGCTCGGCGATATCGCCGGAGCGAGCGGGCGGGAGGCGCGGAAGCGGCCGATGCACCCGGCCCGGTGACACCCCCTCTAGGAGTGCCCCGGAATGGCTCTTGATCAGATTCGCGACCATGCCGCAAATATGTCGTTACGGCAGCGTATGCGGCGCGTTACGGGACCTTCCTGCTGCGCAACGGCAGCATCCCTGTTAGTGACGCTCAACACAGGCTAGGATCTCGGAATGGCGGATAATTTGGACCCCAAACAGCTCAGCGCGGTGCTGGCACGGGTACAAGCCACCACCGACGACGCCAGGCGCGAGCAGGTCGCGATGCGGGCGGTCTTCGATGCGGTGATGGCGACTTCGCACGCCCAGCTCAACGAGATGGGCGTCAGGCTTTCCAACGTCGAGCTGGCGCAGATGCGGCTCTCCGAGCGGCTCGACGAAATCGGGACACGGCTCGAACGCATCCTCGCCATGCTCGGCGGGTAGCGCGCTGATACGTGCGTCTCTCTCTCGACTCGTTCCGCTCGGCCCTGCCGGGGACGGCGCTGCCCGGCTTCGACCCGGCAGAGCTCGGCATCGGCATCGCCCATCTCGGCTGCGGCGCCTTCATGCGGGCGCACCAGGCGCTCGCCACGCAGCGCGCGATCGCCGCGGAGCCCGGCGACTGGGGCATCGCCGCAGCGAGCCTCGTCTCCCCCGCCACCCCTGAAGCGCTCACGCCGCAGGACGGACTCTACACCCTGCTGACCCGTGACGGGGATCGCGCGTCAGCCGAGATCATCGGCACGCTGCGCTCGGTCGTCTTCACCCGAACCGACCCGGCGCCCTTCATCGCCGCCATCGCCGCCGCCCGCATCGTCACGCTCACCATCACCGAGAAAGGCTATTGCCTCGACCCGGCGACGCTGCGCCTCGACACAAGGCATTCCGACATCGTCCATGACAGCGACGGCGCGGCGCCGCAGAGCGCGATCGGGCTGCTGGTCGCCGGCCTCGCCGCCTCCCGGGCCAGCGGGACGGCGCCGCCAATTGTGCTTTCCTGCGACAATCTGGCCGGCAACGGGCGGGCGCTCGGCCGCGCGGCGGCGGACTTCGCCGCCCTCGGCGGCGACGAGGCGCTCGCCCGCTGGATCGAGGCGGACGTGCGGTTTCCCTGCACGATGGTGGACCGCATCGTGCCCGCCGCCACCGGCGCCGACCGCGCCGAGGCGAGCGCCTTCACCGGCCTCGCCGACAGCGCGACCGTGGTCGCCGAGCCCTTCCTGCAATGGGCGATCGAGGGTTTCGACGGTCCGCGCCCGCGCTGGGAAGCCGGCGGCGCGGAATTCGTCTCCGATGTCGCGCCCTACGAGGCGGCGAAGCTCCGGCTGCTCAATGCCGGCCACTCCGCGCTCGCCTGCCTGGGCCTGCTCGCCGGCCTCTCCAATGTCGGGGACGCGATCCGCGAAGCCCGGCTCGAGAGCTTCGTCCGCCGACTGCTGCTCACCGAGACCGCGCCGACCTTGCCGCCGGGCGCCCCGGATGCCGCCGCCTATGTCGAGGCGACGATCGCCCGCTGGGGCAATCGCGGGATCGTCCACCGGCTGACGCAGATCGCCGAGGACAGCAGCCGCAAGCTGCCGCTCCGCCTAATCGCGCCGATGCGCGAGACCATCGCCGCCGGCCAGCCGGTCCCCTGCATCGCCCTCGTCCTCGCCGCCTGGATGCAGCTCGCCACCGGCGTCGATCTCACCGGGCGCCGCATCGCCCTGCGCGACCCGGTCGCCGCCGAAACCGCCGCCCTCGCCGGATCGCCGCCCGACATCCTGGTCGACCGCATGCTGGCGCACACCGATATCTTCGGCAGCGACTTCCCCGGCCGGGAGCCGGTTCTCGCGGCGATGCGCGCCCTGCATGAGCGGGGCGTGTTCGGGGCGTTGGAGCAGGGGTAAGGCCAGGGGCGCTGCCCCTGGACCCCACTAAGGGCAGTCGCCCTTAGAACCCGATACAGGCCGGTGGAAGATTGGCGAAGCCGGATGTGGTCGAGCGTTTGATTGCGCTTCGCGCGAAGCAAGGCGAGGTTCCCGAGGCTGTTCGGAAACGCGGTCTGGTGAGTCAGCTGGCGTGATTTTGTGAGTACCGGAGCGGAACGGCCTTCTCGGCCGTGAGCACCGGGGCACAGGAGAAGCGCGTCAGATGGCCGCCAGACCGCGTTTCCGAACAGCCTAGTATTGGAATTGGTAGGTGAGTCCCAGGCTGCTGCCGCCGCTGGCGCTGCTGCCGACAGTCGTCTGCAGCTTGAGGCCCTTGTAGAGGTCGATCTGCAGATTGCCGGCGGTGTCGCCGCCGGCGCCCTGCTGCGCGCCGAGATAGACGCCGCGCGCGATATAGCGGCCACCCTGCAGGGTCGGGCCGCCCGCGGCATCGGTGCCGACGGCCAGCCGGTCGAGCCCGAGCCCCTGGCGGACCGAGTTCAGCGGGTCGGAGGCCGAACCCCCCACCCCGGACAGCTGCGCCAGCGCCTGCGCGATCTCGGCATATTCGAACGGTCCGAGATCCCGCGCACTCCGGCCGAACAGCAGCTGCGACAGCACCTCGTCCTGCGGGAGCTCTGGCACCGAGGTCAGGGCGAATTTCGGCGCATCCGCATAGCCGGTCACCGCCAGGCTCGCGGTGATGTTGCTCGTGGTGCTGGTGGCCAGGAAGTTCAGCGTCGGGTCGATCTTGCGTCGCAGCCCGCTGCCATCGAACCCGATCTCGCCGGTGGTGAAGGTCAGCGTGGTCCCGGCGAGGCTGAACGTTCCCTCCCGCATCTTGAACCCGCCGCTCGGCTCGGGGGCCGACGCGGTGCCGCCGACATGCAGCCGTCCCGCCATTTCGGCATCCAGCCCATGCCCGCGGATGAAGATGGCCTGCGAGGCCGAGACCGTCACGTCGA
Organism: Acetobacteraceae bacterium; assembly: GCA_965276665.1. Classification (GTDB taxonomy): domain Bacteria; phylum Pseudomonadota; class Alphaproteobacteria; order Acetobacterales; family Acetobacteraceae; genus CAWGJC01. Next base: position 2,746,131 of record OZ255620.1, on the reverse strand, counting down.
GCGTGATGTTCGGGCCGGGCGAGGGCGCCGGCGGCGGCGGCGCGCCGGCATCGCGCACGTTGAGCACCGCCACCGAGGTCGGCAGCTTGTCCGGCACCCGGATATCCGCCCGCCGGATCCTGACCGTGCCGCCGGCGGCCAGCGCGCCGGCCACCTGCCCGCGCAGGGTGAGATCGGCATCGAGCTCGGCGGTCAGCAGATCGCTCGACAGCGGCCGCGCATCGCGCATGGTGAGCGTGAGGTCGACCGGCATCGGCGCCGCGGTGCCGACCGTGCCGGAAGCCGAGATGGTGCCGGGGCCGGCCTGCGCGGTGAACCGGGCGATGCGGATCGTGTCGCCGGTGCCGTCGATCTCGGCCGCGATATTCGTCAGATGCGCGCCTTGCGCGTAATCCTGGAACTCGCCATTCGCGAGCCGCACGCTGCCGGCGATGCGCGGCGCGGTGGGCGCACCGGTCGCGGTCGCATCCAGCGTCACATTGCCGCGCATCCGCCGGCCGGACGCGGTGAGGATCGGGTCGCTCAGGGCGAGATCGACCGCGCCGGTGGCGTGCAGGTTCATCGGCCCGCCGGCCGAGAGCGGCGCGGTGCCGGTGACGGCGAGATGCGTCGACCCGGCGGCGAGCCGCGCATCGACCCGGGCCGAGGTGCCGGCGAGGTCGAGATCGGCGGCGAGCGTCGCCGGCGGCAGCGACCGCCCCGGGCCGCTCCGCATCCGGATGCCGGCGGCGCGCAGGCGCACCGTGCCGGTCGGCGCGGCGAGGCTGCCCGCGAGCTTGGCATCGACGCTGGCCGAACCGTCGGCGGCGAGGCTCGGCGCGAACGGCTTGGCGAGATCGGCGGTCAGGTTGTGCAGCCCGGCGGTGAGGTCGAGCTTGGGCGTGATCCGCCCGGCCAGATCGAGCGTCGCCTGCCGGATGCCGATGCGAAGCCGGTCGACCGACACGCCATCGCCGAAGGAGACCCGCACCGGCGCGAGCAGGCGCACCGGCTCGTCATGCCAGTCGACCGAAAGCGCGCTCAACGTCGCCTGCTTCGCCGTCACGTTGACCGAGGCGGCGCCGGTTATCTTCGCGTCCGACCCGGCGAGCCCGGTCAGCCCGGCCGCTAGCCGGATGCCGATCGCATCCTTCGGTCCGGTGACGGTGATCCGCGCCTGGCCGCCGATGCCTGCCGCCGCGATGCCGTCGATATTCGCCTGCGCGTCGACAGCGGCGTTGCCGAGCGGGTCCCTGACCGTCGCGGTGACGGTGGCGCGGCCGACATGATCGCCCGGCAGCCCGGCATCGCGCGCCTCGAGATTGAGCTTCGCGAGACCGGTGTCGAGCGCGATCGTCGCCTGCACGCTGCCGGAGACCGCCTGCCCGATCACCGGACGCAGATCGTCGAGCCGCGTCATGCGGAGCTCGGCCTGGCCGAGCGGCAGGGTCGCGCCCTTCGGCAGGGTGAATTTCCCCTCCGCATGCAGGCTCCGCCAATCGGCGCGGGTGATCTCGGCGGTGAGGCCGCCATCGGCGGCGCGGGACGCATGCACCGCGAGCGAGAGCGGCGCGCCGTCGAACGCGCCCGCGGCCGTGACGTCGCCTTGCGGCGCGCCGGGCAGGCCGGAGAGCGCCAGATGCGCGGTGACCGGCGCGCGCGGCACGCCCGGCGCGCCGAGATCGCCCTTGATGTCGGTGGTCACCGCGAGATCGGTCTGCTGGCCCTGCGCATGGCCGGTGATGCCGACCGTGCCGTTCACCGTCGGCACGACCGCCGTCATGTCCGGCAGGTCGAGCGCGTAATCGACATCGAGCGCGCCGCCATTATCGGTGCCGTGCGCGGTCAGGTGCAGCGCCTTGCCGGCGAGGTCGAAGCGGGAGATCGTGATGTTGCCCCCGTCGAGCGCGATGGTGGTGCCGATCTTGCCGCCCGGCCCGATCAGCGCCACCGGCTGCGCCATGCCGCCGGTGAGCGCGAGGCCGCCATCGATCGCCACCTGCTCGCCCGCGCCCCGCTCGGCCGCCTGCACGGTGAGATCGGTGCTGCCGTGAAGGTCGATGCCGCCAATCGCGGCGAAGGGGGCGAGGTCGGGCAGGCGGAGATGCAGGGTCGCCGCCAGCGCGCCGCCGGTCTGCGCGGTGCCGTCGGCGGCGATCAGCGGATGCGCCAGGCTGAAGGTGACGGGGCGGTCCGGCGTGTCGAGCCGCGCCTGCGCGCTCAGCAGCAGCGGCGAGGCCTGCAGCAGATCGGGCTTCGGCCCCGGGATCACGAGGCCGGCGATGCTCGCCTTCAGCGTCACCTGCCCCTGATTGCCGGCGATATCCGCCTCGAACCGGTCGATCGCGGCACCGCCCGCCTTCAGCCCGGCGACCGCGACATGCCCGCTCGCATCCGGCTTGGTGAACGGCCCGTGCACATGGGCGTCGATCGCGACGCTCTGCCAGGACGTATCGGCGCGCGGCGCCATCGGGGGCGCGGAGGCGGTGACGGCGAGATCGGCCGATTGGCCCACGATATCGACGGTGCCGTCCGCCGCGGCGCGCAGCGGGCCGGCGGCGAGGGTCAGATGCGTCGCCTCCGCGCTGCGCGGGCCGTCCACCGTGGCGTGCACCGCGAGCGCGCCGAGCGCCGGCAGATGGCCGAGCGAGGCGACGAGCCCGCCCGCCGGCTCGCTGGCCTCGAGCGCCGCCTTGATATGCGCGGCGTCGAATTTGCCCGAGACGGCGTAGTGGCCGGGTCCGTCGAGCCGCGTCACGTCGAGCGAGAGGTCGCCCTGCTGCAATGTCGCGAGATGCGCGGAGCCGGCGATCCGCAGCGCCGCGGCGGCGTCGGCGACCGGCGGGTCGATGGCGAGTTTTTCGACGCGCAGCCGCTCGACCGCCACCCGCACCGGCAGGCCGAACGGGGTGGAGGAGGCCGGCTTCGCCGGGGCCGGGGCTGGGGCCGATTGCGGCAGGCGCAGCACATGGATCTCGCCCACCGTCAGATCGTCGATCTGAGCCAGCCGCGAGATCAGCCGCAGCGGCGACCAGTCGAGCCGGATATCGTTGATCGTGAGCCAGTCGCCTCCCGGGTCGTGCAGGGTGACATGGGCGACCCGCAGCGCGTCGGGGAAGCGGCCGGAGAGGCCGGAGACCCGCGCCAGGCCAGCGCTGAGCGGCCCGATCTCGCGCGCGATCAGGCGCTGGCCGGCCGGGATGTTGGCGAAGACGAGCACGGCCAGCACGAGGGCCACCGGCACCGCGATCGCGGCGCCGACGATCCAGGCCAGCAGTTTTCCGGCAATCCGCAGCCCGCGCATCAAAACGCCTCGCCGAGGCCGATATAGAGCTCGAACGTGTCGCCGCCCGGCTCCTTGTTGAGCGGCACGGCGGCGTCCAGCCTGATCGGCCCGATCGGCGAGTAATAGCGCAGACCGCCGCCGGCGCCGAGATGCAGCGTGCCGGTGAACGGCGCCGGGGTGGTCCCGACCTGCCCCGCATCGACGAAGGCGACGGCGCCGATCGGGCCATAGACGCGCTGGCGGAACTCCACCGTCGCGGCGGCGAGCGAGAGGCCGCCGGTCGGCTTGTCGTCATCGACGAAGAGCGGCCCCAATGTCTGATAGGCATAGCCGCGCACCGTCGCGCTGCCGCCGGCATAGAAGCGCTTGTCGGGCGGAAGCTGGGATTGGCTGGCGCCGACCGCGCTGCCGACGATCGCGCGGAGCGCCAGCACGCTATGGCCGTTGCCGGAGACATCGAAATAAGTCGAACCCTGCGCCTGGCTGAGCAGGAACCCCGCCGTGCCGCCGGTCCCGCCCGCGACAGGAACGGCGACGGTCGGCGTCAGGCTGATCGTGGCGCGCACCCCGCGCGTCGGCACGAGAAGATCGTTGGTGTCGTCGTATTTCGCGGTGAGCGGAACGCCGGCGAGGGCGTAATGCCGGCTCTCCTCCTCCTGCACGATGCGCTCCACCTCGCCGGAGACGCCGAAGCTCACCGTCAGATGCGGGTCGATCTTGCGGTTGAGCAGGGCGTCGCCGGTGACGGCGCGGCGGTCATAGGCGAGCAGGCTCTCATCGACGAACCCGGCATCGATCTGCAATTGCTGGTCGCGGCGCAGGAAATCGGGCTTCAGGAAGGTCGCGTTGAGGTCGAAGCCGGGCGCGGTGCTGGCGCTGCCGCCGAGCTGGCTGTTATTCGCCGAGAGGATGAGCTGCTCGGCATTGCCGAACAGGTTGCGGTCGGTCCAGGAGACGGTGCCCTGAAAACCCTGATCGGTGGAATAGGCAGCGCCGAGGCTCACCACGTGGAGCGGCCGCTCCACGAAGGTGAAGGTGATCGGCAGGGTGCCGTCCGGCCCGGTGGCCTTCGCCGCCGTCGCCTGCACCGAGGAGAACACGCCGAGCGAGGTGAGATCCTGCCGCGCCGCCTCCACCTTGCTCGGGCTGAACTGCTCGCCCGGATGCAGCAGCAGCCGGCGGCGGACGAAGCCCGGATTCATGCCCTTCAGACCGGCGATGTCGATCCGGCCGATATCGACGCGCGGACCGACGGTGACCGGAAAGGTGACGTCGAGCGCCTGCGCGTTGCGGTCGAGGATCGCCACCGGGTCGCCCACGCTCGCGAAAGCGTGGCCATCCTCCAGCAACTGCGTCTCCACCCGGTTCTGCGCCGCCAGCACGTCGCTCGCGACGGCCGGGGCGCCGGGTTTCAGCGGCGCGAGCTTCGCCACCGCATCGGGCGGCGCCGGGCCGGTGAGCGCCACCTTCCGCAGATGGAAGATCGGGCCCGGCGTCACCGCCACCGCGACCGGCGCGATGCTTCCCTTGGGCAGGGCGTCGAGCGCGTCCGGCAGGCCGGGATCGTCGAGCGGGCGGCCGGCGATGCGGATATCCACCTTGCCGCCGTAATAGCCGAACCCGCCAAGCGCCGCCTCCAGCCGGGAGACGTCGTTCTGCGCCCGAGTCACCAGGGCGAAGGGGGCGACCGGCGCCACCGTCCGCAGGCTCGACAGCGTCGAGCTGCCGGCCAGCGCCTGGTCGAGCGGCGCGTTCCCGGTCTTGGCGATGGTCACCGCATAGGGCTGCGGATCGGCCGCCCGCGCGGTGGGTTGGACCACTAGAACCGACAGGCAGAGCGCGGCGGGCAGCGCGCGGGGCAGGGGCCGAAACACCCCGTTACACGACACGAACCGCCCCTGATTGGCAAATCACGCTGTCATTCGGCGCGAGCGATCACGCACTGCCATGACGCATCCCGGTGTCATTTCACATGCCCGACGCCCCTTCGGCGTCATTTCACATGCCTGACATTGTGCCGCCTCGGTCTATGGCGGTATCGGTTGTTCCATGCAGGACTCGCCCCGACGGCTGAAGCCGCTGGCCGCCCGCCTCTTCGGACCGATCGCGAGCGGGGTGGCGCCGCTCTCCTTCCGGGAGCGGCGCATCCTGCGGAAGCTCCGGGCGGCGCGGCGGACGCTGCTGATCCTGGGCTGGACGATCATCGCGTGCTCGGTGCAGGCGCTCCTGCTGCTGCTGCCGGGCCGGGCGAAAGTGGTGTTCGCGCGCTGGTTCTGGCGGGTGGTCTGCGTGCTGCTCGGCATGCGGCTGCGCCAGCTCGGCCGGCCGGCGCGACCGGCGGGGCGGCAGGTCGTGTTCGTCTGCAACCACTCCTCCTGGCTCGACATCACCGTGCTGGGCGGCCTGCTCGAGGCCTGCTTCGTCTCCAAGGACGATGTCGCGAGCTGGCCCGGCATCAACATCATCTCCCGGCTTGGCCGGACCGTCTTCGTCACCCGCCGCTCGAGCGCCACCGGGCGGGAGCGGGACGTGATGGCGCAGAGGCTGGCGAGCGGCGACAACCTCGTGCTGTTCCCGGAGGGCACGAGCTCGGACGGGTCGCGGGTGCTGCCGTTCCGCACGCCGTTCTTCGCGCTGGCCGAAGGCGAGGCGCCGCCGCTGTTCCAGCCGGTCTCGCTGGTCTACGACCGGCTGGCCGGCCTGCCCGCCGGTCGCACCGCCCGGCCGCTCTTCGCCTGGTATGGCGATATGGACCTGGCGCCGCATTTCTGGCGGCTCGCGCAATGGCAGGGGCTGCGCGCCAGCGTGCTGCTGCACGCGCCGCTCGATCCGCGGGATTTCTCGAGCCGGAAGGAGCTGGCGCTCGCCGCCTGGAACGCCGTCGCGGACGGCGCCGCGGCGCTGCGGCAGAACCGCGGCGTGACCGCGTCGGAGGCCGCGGCGAAGCCGGCAGCCGCTCCGGCGGGTCTCGATGCGGCGCTGGCCGGATCATAATCCTTGACAGGCACGCCGCCGGATTTGCGAGACTATCCAGATAGGGAATGAGCGGATCCGGGAAGGAACATCTTCGCCATCGCGACATATCACCCGTCCGGGTATGGTGCTTGACCGCGACGCGGCCGATCCTCATTCCTCCGTGCTCGCGCCCCGGTATGGTCCGGCGCGCCTCTGCCGGATGCCGTCCCTGATGCCCGAAACCGCTGCGCCCCGCCGCCTGCATGTCATCACCTGGGGCTGCCAGATGAATGTCTATGACAGCACGCGGATGGCGGACGTGCTCGCCCCGCTCGGCTACGTCCCCGCGGCGAGCCCCGAAGGGGCGGACATGGTGATCCTCAACACCTGCCATATCCGCGACCGGGCGGCGGAGAAAGTGTTCTCCGAGCTCGGCCGGCTGCGCGCGCTCCAGCAGGCGCGGGCGGATGCGGGCGGCCGGATGATCCTCGCCGTCGCCGGCTGTGTCGCGCAGGCGGCGGGCGAGGAAATCCTCGCCCGCGCCCCGCATGTCGATCTCGTGCTCGGCCCGCAGACCTATCACCGGCTGCCCGAGATGGTGGCGCGCATCGCGCGGACCGGCGGCGGGCTGGTCGAGGCCGATTTCCCGCCCGAGCCGAAATTCGATTTCCTGCCGGCGCCCACGCGCGCGGACGTCGCCGCCTTTCTCACCATCCAGGAAGGCTGCGACAAATTCTGCTCGTTCTGCGTCGTGCCCTACACCCGCGGCGCCGAGGCGAGCCGGCCGGCGGCGGCGGTGCTGACCGAGGCGCGGCAGCTCGTGGCGCTCGGGGCGCGCGAGATCACGCTGCTCGGACAGAACGTGAATGCCTGGGCGGGCGAGGCGCCGGAGGGCGGCCGATGGGGGCTCGGCCGGCTGATCCGCGCGCTCGGCGAGATCCCCGAGCTGCTGCGCATCCGCTACACGACGAGCCATCCGCGCGACATGGACGCGCCGCTGATCGCGGCGCATCGCGAGGAGCCGAAGCTGATGCCCTTCCTGCACCTGCCGGTGCAGTCGGGCTCGGATGCGATGCTGGAGGCGATGAACCGGCGGCACACCGCCGATGGGTATCTCCGGCTGATCGACCGGCTGCGCGCGGCGCGGCCCGATCTCGCGCTGTCGTCGGATTTCATCGCCGGCCACCCGGGCGAGACCGATGCGGACCATGCGGCGACGCTCGCGCTGATCCGCCGAGTGGGCTTCGCGCAGGCGTTCAGCTTCAAATACTCGCCCCGTCCCGGCACGCCGGCGGCCGGGGCGCCGCGCCAGGTTCCCGAGGCGGTGAAGGATGCCAGGCTACAGGAGATCCAGGCGCAGCTCCGCGCCGACCAGGCCGCCTTCAACGCCCGCACGCAAGGCAGGCGGGTTTCCGTGCTGTTCACGGGCCCCGGCCGGCATCCGGGCCAGATGAGCGGACGCACGCCCTGGCTGCAGCCGGTGCATGTCGATGGCCCGGCCTCGCTCGCCGGCACCGAGGCGAGGGTGACGATCGCCGCCGCGCACCCCAACTCACTGACCGGTGTCCTCGCCAACCCCACCCTCGCCAACCCTGGCATGGCCAACCCCGACATGGAGAGTGCCTGCGCTTGACCCACCTCGCCCCCGCCGGGAAGCCGGCGGTCACGCTGCAATTCGCCGACAATGCCCTGCTTCCGATGCTGTTCGGCGACCATGACCGCCATCTCGTCCGATTGGAGCGGGGGCTCGGCGTCCGACTCTCCTGCCGCGGCAACCGGGTGGCGATCGCCGGCGAGCCGGACCGCGTGGAGGCGGCGCAGACCACGCTGACCGGTCTCTATCAGCGCCTCGAGAAGGGCGACCGGCTGACCGGCGGCGATATCGACGCCGCGATCCGCCTCGCCGGGCGGCCCGAGCCGGGCGATCCGCGCCTGCCGCTCTCCGACCTTCCCGCCATCCGCACGCGGCGCGGCGCGGTCGGGCCGCGCTCGCAGGCGCAGGCCGCCTACATGGAGATGCTGGCGCGCGAGGAGATGACCTTCGCGCTCGGCCCGGCCGGCACCGGCAAGACCTATCTCGCGGTCGCGCAGGCGGTGGCGATGCTGCAATCGGGAAGGGTGGACCGCATCGTGCTCTCCCGCCCGGCGGTCGAGGCGGGCGAGCGGCTCGGCTTCCTGCCGGGCGACATGAAGGAGAAGGTCGACCCCTATCTCCGCCCGCTCTACGACGCGCTGCACGACATGATGCCGGGCGACCAGGCGATGCGGCGGATGACGGCGGGCGAGATCGAGGTGGCGCCGCTCGCCTTTATGCGCGGGCGCACGCTGGCCCACGCCTATGTCATCCTCGACGAGGCGCAGAACTGCACCGGCGTGCAGATGAAGATGTTCCTCACCCGCATGGGCGAGGGCACGCGCATGGTGATCACCGGCGATCTCAGCCAGGTCGATCTGCCCTCCGGCACCCGCTCCGGGCTGCGCGACGCGCTCGACACGCTGGAAGGCGTCGAGGGGATCGGCGTGATGCGGTTCGACAAGCGCGACGTGGTGCGCCACCCGCTGGTGGCCCGCATCGTCGAGGCGTACGAGCAGAGGGAGGCCGCCTCCCGCGAGAGCGCGCGCTATCTGACGCGGCAGGCGGTGCGGCGGACGCGCACCGAGGGCAATGGAACCGGGGAGTAGTCGCGGCCCCGCGCGAGCGGGGCTCCCGTCCGGCGCGGCCATGCCGGACATTCCTGTCCCGGACATCCTCGTGGATGAGCCGCGCTGGCATCGGGTGGTTCCGCGCGTGGCGGCGCTCGCCCGCCGCGCCGCCGCCGCCGCCGGCGGGGCCGGCACCATCCTGCTCACCAATGATGCGTCGGTGAAGCGCCTCAACGCCCGCCATCGCCGCCGCAACAAACCGACCAACGTGCTGACCTTCCCCCCCGCGCCGGGCGGCGGCGGCAACGGCGACATCGTGCTCGCCCTCGGCGTCGTCACCCGGGAAGCGCGAGCGGCCGGAAAGCCGGCCTCGCATCATCTCGCGCATCTGGTGGCGCATGGTTGCCTGCATCTGCGCGGCGAGGATCATGGGGGGGCGCGCGAGGCGCGCCGGATGGAGCTGGCCGAGGCCCGCATCCTCCGCCGCCTGGGGCTGCCGAACCCCTGGAAGCCGCGCGGAGGCTCGCCATGAGCGGCCTCGACCGTCCCGGCCTGCTCGGCCGATTGCGCAGCATGCTCCGCCGCACCCCTGAGCACAGCCTGCGGGAATCGATCGCCGAGCTGATGCAGGAAGCCGATTTGCAGGAGGCGGGCGGCGAGGCGGAGAGCGACGACGCGCCGCCCTCGCCCGGCCAGCTGCCGGAGCTCGACCGGCAGGAACGCTCGCTGATCGCCAATGTGCTCCGCCTGCGCGGCATCACCGCCGACAACGTCATGGTGCCGCGCGCCGACATCGTCGCCGTGCCGTCCGATCTCACGCTCGACCAGGTGCTCGCGATGTTCCGGCGGGAGGAGCATTCGCGCATGCCGGTCTATCGCGAGCAGCTCGACGACATCGTCGGCATGGTCCACGTGAAGGACGTGCTCGCCTATGCCGGCCGGCCGGAGGCGTTCGCCCTTGAGGCGGTGCTGCGCCGCCCGCTGATGGTCGCCCCGCAGGTTCCGGTGCTCGACCTGCTGCTGCAGATGCGCCAGGCCCGCATGCATCTCGCCCTGGTGGTGGACGAATATGGCGGCATCGACGGGCTGGTCACCATCGAGGATCTGGTGGAGACGATCACCGGCGACATCTCCGACGAGCATGACGACGCGCCCGGCTCGATGATGACCGAGCGGCCGGACGGCGCGCTCGATCTCGACGGGCGCCTGCCGATCGACGAGCTGGAGGCCCGCACCGGCCCGGTGCTGACCGAAGAGGAACGGGACTCCGCCATCGCGACGGTGGGCGGCCTCGTCTTCACCCTCGCCGGGCGGGTGCCGGCCCGCGGCGAGGTCATCGGCCATCCCTCCGGCCTCGAATTCCGCGTGCTCGACGCGGATGCGCGCCGCATCCGCCGCATCCGCGCCCGCCGGCCGGAGGCGGCCGCCCAGCCTTAGAGCATTTCACCTTCGGTGGAGTCGGCGCTGGCCCTCGCCCCCACCCGGCCCCCCAATGAAAGTATACATGCCTAGCAATGGGGGGCCGGGTGGGGGCGAGGGCCGGCGCCGACTTAACTGAAAATGCTCTAACCGACCGGCTCGACGACCACCGCCGTGTCGTCGGGCAGAATGCAGACCAGCCGACCGCCATCGCTGGCAGAGAGCAGGATCATGTCGCCCACCGCCAGCATGTCGCCGGCATCGTTGAAATAGCCCCGGCGCATCACCGAAGCCTGCCGCTCGCCCGGAGCCTTGTAGTGCCAAAGGGTGAATCCGTTGGCATAGGCGAGCACGGAAAGATTTCGAAGGACGAACGGCATCGGCGGCCTCTTTTCTGGAGGACAAAGAAAAAGGGCCGCCCCTTGCGAGGCGGCCCTTTCGGAGGGGCGGCAGGCCAACAGGCGTGGCTCACCCGTTGGCGGTTCGGTTGTAACTGTCATAATGGCGTCGTGTCAAGGAATTTTTTCCTATAAAGGACATCAGGCCACGATCCCCTTCGCACGCAACGCCCAGTCTAGCCAGGCCAACGCCGCCTGCCAGCGGCCGGCATCCGCCTGCTCCGCAGCGCAGTGCGCATCCGGCGCCATCCCGCGCTCGCCCCAGCGATGCAGCGCCGTCGCATGCGCGGCACCGATCCGCCCGCGACGGAACAAACCATCCAGGCAGCGCACGATATCGTCCGGCTCGCAGGGCCGTATCGCCAGACCCGCCTTAGCGACCGAACGGGCCCCGTCCCGCCGGGCCCGCAGCGCCTGCGCCGTCCAGAGCCACGCCTCCTCCGCCGTTGGGAACGGGGTGGTCATCCCGGCGAAATCCGCCGGATACCGATAGTGGGGCGAGATGGCGAGAACGGCATGCATGGCGTGTCTCCAGGTGTGAACAAAGGATGAACAAATACACAGGAGACTGAGTTTGCGTGCAATCCTCTAGGCGCTAATTCCCACGAACTTCGGCGTTAATTCCTAAACCCCTGGCCAGGCACGCCGATTCGTGATGTGATCGGATTCGAATCGGCTTTGCCGGGACCCATGAAGCACGACGACATCTGGCGCGCGATCGACACCCTGGCCGCCGAAAGCGGGCGCTCCGCCTCCGGGCTCGCCCGGCTGGCCGGGCTCGACCCCACCACCTTCAACCCCTCGAAACGCCGCGCCACCGACGGCCGTGCCCGCTGGCCCAGCACCGAAAGCCTTGCCAAGGTGCTCGCCGCCACCGGCGCCACGCTCGACGACTTCACCGCCCTCGTCACCGGCGCGCGAACCCTGCCCGCCAGCCGGCCCCAGCAATCCACCCGCCGCATTCCCCTGATCGGCATGGCCCAGGCCGGCGGCGACGGCTTCTTCGATGATGGCGGCTACCCGGTCGGCGGCGGCTGGGACGAAGTCAGCCTGCCGGAAATCGGCGACCCCAACGCCTACGCCCTCGAAATCTCCGGCGACTCCATGGACCCAGTGTTCCGCGACGGCGACATGGTCATCGTCGCCCCCGGCGCGCCCATCCGCCGCGGCGACCGCGTCGTGCTGCGAACCCTCAAAGGCGAAGTCATGGCCAAACAACTCGCCCGCCGCTCCGCCCGCCGCATCGAACTCCGCAGCCTCAACACCGCCCACCCCGACCGCGGCTTCGACCTCATCGAAGTCGCCTGGGTTCACCGCATCGTCTGGGCGTCGCAGTAAGGCCAGGGGCTCTGCCCCTGGACCCCGCTAAGGGCGGAGCCCTTAGAACCCGCTAGGGCTGTTTGGAGAGGGGTGGGCAACGCGGTGGTCCCAACCACTCCCTCGCCCACCCCTCTCCAAACAGCCGTAATGGATTCCAAAGGCTCGGCCTTTGGCGGGGGTCCAGGGGGCAGAGCCCCCCTGGCCTTCCTCAAAACGGCCGCACGATCACCATGATGATGATGACGAGCATAAGGATGGTGGGGACCTCGTTGGCGGCGCGGTAGAATCTTTCCGGGCGGCGGTTGCGGTCGTGCAGGAAGTCGCGGCGCCAGCGGGAGAGGGCGCCTTGGAAGCCGGTCAGGGCGATCACCGACACCAGCTTCACGTACCACCAGCCTTCCGACCAGCTGATGATGCCGGGTGTCAGCACGAGCAGGATGCCGAAGCACCAGGTGGCGATCATCGCCGGCGTGATGATCTGTTTCAGCAGCCGGCGTTCCATCACCTTGAACCGCTCGCTCTCCGCCGTCCCGGACCTCGTCTGGCAGTGATAGACGAAAAGGCGGGGGAGGTAGAACATCCCCGCCATCCAGGCCACCATCGACGCGATGTGCAGCGCCTTGATCCACGGATAGAGCGGCAGCAGCAGGCTCATGCCGCGCGGGCCCTGACCAGGGGCGGCAGGTCCGCGAGATCACGGATCAGCCCGGCGGCGCCGGCGGCGAGCAGCGCGTCGCCGCTGCCATGCGGGGCGAAGCCGAGGCAGTGCATCCCGGCCGCCACGGCCGCCGTCACGCCGGGCAGGCTATCCTCGAGAACCAGGCAGGTTTCGGATGGAACGCCCTCCGCGGCGGCGGTTGCGAGAAACAGGTCGGGAGCGGGCTTGCCGCGACCGCCCAGGGCGATCACGTCCTGCGCGCTGTGCACCCGGCCGTCGACGAGCTCCGAAAGCCCGGCGCGGGCGAATTTTGCGGCGAGCTGGACGCGCCCTGAATTGGAGGCGACGCGCCAGCGCACGCCCATGGCGTTCAGGGTTTCCAGCACCGCCCGCGCGCCGGGCACCGCCTCGACCTCCTCGGCCAGCACCGCGGTGGTGCGGCGCGACAGCGCGGCCAGAAAACCCTCCGGCACCGCCCCGAGCCGGGCGGCAATGATCGGCCCCATGTCGATCGTGGCGACCCCGAGGAAATGCCCCATCGCCTCCGCCGGCGTCATCGGCCAGCCGATCTCGGTCAGCGCCGCGGCGGCGACGCGGCTCGCGATCATCTCGCTGTCGATGAGCACGCCGTCGCAATCGAAGATGACGAGGTCGAAACGCGAGGATGTCATGCGTCGCCGAGCCGGTGCGGACAGCCGGTCCGGTCCGCCGGACAGCGCCGGCCGCCTTCCGCGCTGCACAGCCCGGGGCCGCGAGCGAGGCCGGCGCGCGCGATCGCGGCCAGGGCGGCGATGAACCCCGCCTCGTCATTCTGCGCCGGCGCGCGGAAATAGGCCGGCACGCCGTGCTTCTCAGCGAGATGGCGGTACTCGACATCGAGCTCGACGAGCGTCTCCGAGTGCTCGGAGATGAAGGCGATCGGCACCACCAGCACGGCGGTCCGGTCCTTGCCGGCACGCTCGACCTCGGCATCCGTCGACGGAGCGAGCCAGGGTTCGGGCGTGACGCGGGACTGGTAGCAGATGGTGCTGTCGAGCCCGGGCTCGCCGAGCACGGCCAGCACCGCGGCGACGGTCGCCTCGATCTGCCCCTGATACGGATCGCCTGCCCGCACGATGCTCTCCGGCAGCCCATGGGCGGAGAACAGCACCCGGAGCGGCACACCCGGCGGCAAGGCGGCGCGCGCCTCCACCAGCGCCCGGGCAACCCCCGCAGCGGTGGCGGCGGCGAACCCCGGATCGTCATACCAGCAGCAGAGCGTGGTCACGTCGGCGACCAGCCCCGCCCGGGCCGCTGCATCGCGCCAATCCTCGAGCGAGCTGCCGGTGGTGGTGGTCGAATATTGCGGATAAAGCGGCAGCAGCAGCACCCGATCCGGCCGGAACGCCTTCACCTGCGCCACCGCTTCCGGGCTGAACGGATGCCAGTACCGCATCGCGACGAAGCAACGCACCTTCGCATCCCCGAGAGCCGCCTGCAGCGCCTCGCCCTGCGCCACGGTCAGCTCGAGCAGCGGCGATTTGCCCCCGAGGATCGCGTAATTCGCCTGCGCCGGCACGGTGCGCCGCTTCGCGATCAGCCGGGCCAGGAACGGCCGCACGAAGAACGGCACACGCAAAATCGCGGGATCGCTGAACAGGTTGCGCAGAAACGGCGCCACGGCCGCTGGGCTGTCCGGGCCGCCTAGGTTGAACAGGACGATGGCTGTTTTCTGGTTTGGCATTCAGGTGGGAAGGCCCGGGGCTCCGCCCCTGGACCCCGCTAAGGGCGGAGCCCTTAGAACCCGGATTGCGCTTCGCGCCTGGCGGTGAAGTTGCGGGTCCCAGGAGATGCCGGATGTAGCTCCGGTTGGCGATTGCGCTTCGCGCGAAGCGCCATCGAACACCGAACTACAGCCGGCATGGCCGACGTCCCGCACCGCCAAGTTCCGGGTTTTAAGGGTGACCACCCTTATCGGGGTCCCAAGTGATGCGTGGGGGCAGCGCCCCTGGCCTTCCAGCCTTTCAAGCATTCCGGACGATTTCGAGCAGGGCGGCCACATGTTCGGGCGGCGTGTGTGGCAGGATGCCGTGGCCGAGGTTGAAGATATGAGGCCGGCCGCGCAGGGCGCGAGCGATGTCTTCGGCCTGTTCGCGCATTTCCTCGCCGCCGGCGACCAGCGCCAGCGGGTCCAGATTGCCTTGCAGCGCGACCCCTTCGGGCAGCAGCGCGGCGGCGATGGCCGGCTCGGCGGCGGTGTCGATGGCGACGCCCTCGACCGCGCTGTCGAGCGCGTAGCGGCCGAGCTGGGTGCCGGCGAGGCGGGGGAAGCCGATCACCGGAATGCCGGGATAGCGCTCGTGGATGGCGGCGGTGATCGCTTCCGCCGGCCCGGTGACGAAGCGGTCGAACAAGGCCGGCGGCAGCAGCCCGGCCCAGCTGTCGAACAGCATCACCACCTCGGCGCCGGCCTCGATCTGCGCGGCCAGGTAGGTGATCGTGGCCTCCGTCACCAGCCGGATCAGCCGGGCGAACAGGTCGGGCTCGGCATAGGCGAGGCGGCGGGTTTCGGGGAATTCGCGCGCGCCGCGGCCCTCCACCATGTAGCAGGCGACCGTCCAGGGCGCGCCGGCGAAGCCGATCAGCGTGCAATCCTCCGGCAGCTCCGCGCGCACGCGCCGCACCGTCTCGGCCACTGGCGCCACCCGGCCCGCGACCATCCCGGCGTCGAGGGCCGCGAGCCCGGCCTCGTCGCGGACCGGCGCTAGCACGGGACCCTCGCCTTCCACGTAATCGAGCGACTGGCCGAGCGCCCAGGGCAGGATCGGCAGGTCGCTGAACAGGATCGCGGCGTCCATCCCGAACCGGCGCACGGGCTGCAGGGTGATCTCGGCGGCGAGCACCGGATTGAGCGCGAGCTCGAGGAAGCCGCCGGCTTTGGCGCGGATCGCCCGGTATTCCGGCAGGTAGCGCCCGGCCTGGCGCATCAGCCAGACCGGCGGCGGCCATTGCGCCTCGCCCGCCAGCACCCGCAGCACCTGTTTCGTCATCGACCCGCCTGAACGCCGCCCCTCTTCACTACCCATAAAGTCAGAGAAGAGAAACTGTAGGTGAAGCAGAAGGGGGTGTGGAACACGGGGTACACGAGTCGCATCATCTGCTTCCCAACGCGTCCACAGGAAAAGAGACGCGCAACCCGCCGAAAACACCGGCTCTTTCGGATCTGTCCCGGCGCCGGGATGGTGAGAAGGCGAATGATCCTCCGCACGCCCGGCGGCCAATTTCTCCCCGCTGTCCGGCGCGGCATCCGCGCGTCGCTTGCATCCTGCCCGCTTATCCCCGTTATCCTCGCTATCCGCGGAGCTCGCGGCGGGAGGATCGGTGTCGGCCACGCAGCGGATGAACCTGCATCTCGTCTCCGACGCGACCGGGGAGACGCTGAATTCCATCGCCCGCGCGACGGTGGCGCAGTTCGAGCACGTCTCCATCGTCTATCACCGTTGGAGCCTGATCCGGACGCGCTTCCAGCTCCATCGCGTGCTGGAAGGCATCGAGGCGGAACCCGGCCCCGTGCTCTCGACCGTGGTGGACAAGGCGCTGCGCAGCGACATGGAAACCACCTGCGCCCGGCTCGGCGTCTCGGTGGTGAACGTGCTCGACCCCGTGCTGACCCTGCTGCAGGAGCAGATCGGCGAGCAGGCGCAGTCGCGTCCCGGCAAGCAATACGTGCTCGACGCCGATTACTTCCGCCGCATCGACGCCATGCACTACGTCCTCGCCCATGATGACGGGCAGGCCCAGCTCGGCCTCGCCGCCGCGGACGTGATCCTGGTCGGGGTCTCGCGCAGCTCGAAAACGCCCACTTCCTTCTACCTCGCCAATCGCGGGGTGAAGGCGGCCAACGTGCCGCTGGTGCCGAACCTGCCCGACCCGCCCGGGCTCGAGACCCCGACCTGCCCGGTGATCGGCCTCACCCTCGAACCCGCCGCGCTGATCGAAATCCGCCGCCACCGCCTCCGCCTGCTCGCCGCCGGCGGCGAAGACGGCCGCATGCGACACGACAACGCCGAATACGTCGACGAGGAAGCGGTGCGAACCGAACTGCTCTGGGCACGCCGCTTTTGCGGCCGGCACGGCTGGCCGGTCGTGGACGTCACCCGGCGCTCCATCGAAGAAACCGCCGCCGCCGTCCTCCAACTGATGGACGCCTGGCACGAACGGCGCAAACGCCATCCGCCGGAGGAGGGTAAGGCCAGGGGCTCTGCCCCTGGACCCCGCTAAGGGCACAGCCCTTAGAACCCTCTAGGGCTGTTTGGAGAGGGGTGGGCCAGGTACCGGTTGCAATCACCTCGTCGCCCACCCCTCTCCAAACAGCCGTAATGGAGTCCAAAGGCTCGGCCTTTGGCGGGGGTCCAGGGGGGAGAGCCCCCTGGCCTTCTTCCTTCACGGCCGACGGTGGATGGGGTCGACCCAGTACACGGAGTCCGGTTTTTCGATGGGTTCGATGTCGAGGTTGACGACGACAGCTTCGTTGTCGCTACGGACCAGGACGCATTCCAGAACTTCGTCGGGGCTGGCGTTGATTTCCTGGTGGGGCACGTAGGGTGGCACGTAGATGAAGTCGCCGGGGTCGGCTTCGGCGGTGAATTCGAGATGGTCCCCCCAGCGCATGCGGGCGCGGCCGCGGACGACGTAGATCACGCTTTCCAGCGCGCCGTGATGGTGGGCGCCGGTTTTGGCGTCGGGATCGATCTTGACCGTGCCGGCCCAGATTTTCTGCGCGCCGACCCGGGCCGCGTTGATCGCGGCCTCGCGCTGCATGCCGGGTGTCTGGGCGGTGTTGGCATCGAGCTGGTCGCCCTTGATGACGCGTACGCCGTCATCCCGCCAGCGCGCGTGGTCGTGAGAATGATCCAGGCTCATGTGCCTCGCTTTCGAAGGGGCCGGCAGGATGCGGCGCGGACGGCCGCGCGGCAACGATGCTAGAGCATGCTGCGGCAGCGAAGGGCGCGGATCATGCAGGGCTGGCTCGAGTATCCGCTCGCAGCGGGTGTCGTCGCACGCGTTGTGGGGGAGATGAAGGATTTGCCGCCCGCCCTGGAGGCGGAGGTGGAACGCGCCTGGCAGGCGGCGCGGGCTGCGGTGCCGAGCCTGTTCAACGGCCGGGTGCTGAGCGTCGAGACGATCGCCCCGGACCGATTGTTCTGCCGCTGGACCGAGTATCGCCGGGTGGCGGCGCAGCTGCGCGAGCCCGGCCTGCATGAGCGCCTGCGCATCCGGCCGATGGCGGTGTGCGGACCGCTGCTCTGCGCGGATGGGGTGGTGCTGGGGCGGCGGGAGGCGGGATCGGTCTATCTGCCCGGCTACTGGCAGCTGCCGCCGGCCGGGAATGTCGATGTGGCGGCGGTGCAGGGCGATGCGATCGATCTGGAAGCCGCGTTGATCCAGGAGCTGGAGGAGGAGCTTGGCCTCGACGCCGATAAGGTCGCGTCCTTGCATCCGGTCTGCGCGGTCGAGCATCCGGGGACGCATGTGGTCGACATCGCCTGCCGGATGGAGACGGGGCTGGATGCGGCGGCGATCCATGCCGCGCATGCCAGGGCGCCGGACCGCGAGATCGATCTGCTGCGCATCGTGCCGCGGGATGGGCTGGCCGGGGCGCTCCGCGAGTGCACGCCGATGATCGGCGTGGTGCCGCGGGCATTGCGGGCGATGGGAATGCTGTAGAAGGGGCGGCATCATGTCGTCTCTGATCGGCCGGCTGAGATCAAGCACCTTCAACTGAACAGAATCAGCGCCACGAACACGGGATAGAGCGCGAGCAACAAGCCGCCTTCCGCGCGCCCGAGCTGGCCTCGACGGCTGGCCAAGAGGATGAGGATTGCCAGCGACCCGAGCATGAGCAGGAACGGGACATGCAGCACCGCCGCGTCGGTCAGCACGAGCGGACGGGCGAGTGCGCCGGCTCCGAGTGTCATCGTCGCGTTATAGGCGAAGGAACCCACGACGCCCGCCACCGCCGCCTCGGAAATGCCGCGCCGGGCCGCCGACCAGGCCAGCACCACCAGCTCGAAACCCGTCGCGAACCCGACCAAGGTCAGGCCCATCCGCGTCTGTGTCGCCTCCACGCCGCTGATTCTTTGGACCGCCTCGACCAACAGCGTGGCGCCCCCGGCCATGGCCACGACTCCCGCCAGCACGAACGCCAAATCGCGCCCGATCCGTGACGGGTGCCCGGACGCCGCAGCCTCCCTTGCCTCGGCCAGCTCGCCCACCTCGCCGAGCGCGGGCAGTTTGCGTTCCGTTGTCCAGATCGCGCCAACGTAGACGACGTAGAGGGCGACCAGTATCGCGCCCTCTATCCGACCGACCCTGCCGTCCCAGGCGAACCACGCGCTCAAGGCGCCGAGCGGAAGTCCGAGCAGGGCGTAGCGCATGATCCCGCCCCGGAACGGCAATGGCGATATCCATGCGCCGACGCCGAGCGCGACGAGGCAGATTGCGACGTTCGCGCCCACGATATCGCCGAGCGCGATTCCTGGCGATCCGCGGAGCGCGGCGACCACTGCCGTCGTAAGCTCCTCGGGCTCCGCCCCAGCCAGCAGGAGCGCGAGCGCAAAGGTGCTGACGCCGAGCCGCACCGAAGCCCTGCCGAGATGCTCGGCGAACGCCTCTGCACCCCAAACGATGAGCGCAACACCCCCACAGAACGCCAGCGGCCAGAGCGCAACGACCATCCAGCCCTCCACGGAGCGGCCTTGCCGGCCGTGAGCACCGGAGCGTCGGAAAAGCGCGTCGGATGTCCGCCAGACCGCGTTTCTTGACAGCCTCAGGCGTTCGGCGGCACGTCCAGCCGGACGGCGATCCCCTGCAGGTCGGGGCTCGGGGCCGGATAGCGCGCCATCACCAGCGGGTCGTGCCCCGGCACGATATGCGCGACCGACGGCGCGGCGGCGAAGAGGCGCTCATAGCTCTCCAGCGTGTCGGGCATGCTGACCAGGATGGGGAAGGGCCGTCCGGTCTCCATCGTCTCGTAGAAATGCGAGGCGTCGGAGGCGAGCACCACCGGTCCGCGCCGCGTGGTGACGCGCACGAATTGCAGGCCGGCGGAATGGCCGGGCGCCGGATGCAGCGTGATCCCGGGATGCAGCGCCACCTCGCCCGTATAGAGCCGCGCCTGTCCCTTGTGGTTGAGGCGCACCAGCCCGACCAGATCCTCCACCTCGTAAATCTGGCGCAGATGCGGATGCCGCATGTGGCGCCCGACCGCGAAATGCAGATCGGCCTCCTGCAGGTGGAAGGTGGCGGCGGGGAATCGCCCGAGATTGCCGACGTGATCGTAATGCAGATGGGTGAGCACCACGTCGCTCACCTGATCGGGCGTCACGTCGAACCGGCCGAGCGTCTCGACCGGGCAGCGCAGGAATTCCCGTCCGCGCCTGGACGCGACCTCGGCGGTGAAGCCGAGATCCACCACGACGGCGCGCCCGTCGCCTTTGATCAGCCAGATAAAATAATCCATCGGCATCGGTCCGTCATGCGGGTCGCCGCCGACGAAATGCTCGGCGCGACGCGCATCCCGCCGGGCGTAGCGGATGGCGAAAACCTCATATTCGGGGTCGGACAAGATGGCGGCTACGCGGCGGGCGTGCCGGGGAGCGCGCCTTCCTTGACCAGCACCTCATGCGCCGCGCGAAACGCGTCGAGTCCGGCCGGGATGCCGCAATAGGCGGTGGCATGCAGCAGCGCGGCCCTGATCTCGTCGACCGTCACGCCGTTGGTGAGCGCGCCCTTCACATGCAGCTTGATCTCGGGGGCGCGGTTGAGCGCGGTGAGCATCGCGAGGTTCATCAGGCTGCGCGTCTTGCGGTCGAGCGTCGGATCGCCCCAGGCCCAGCCCCACGCCCAGCTCGTGGTGGCGCGCTGGAACGACATCATGAAGTCATCGGCGCGCGCCATCGCCGCGTCGACATATTCCGGCCCGAGCACCTCGCGGCGGATCGGCAGGCCCTTGTCGAACAGCGCGGAATCCTCGGACATCGGCGTCGCTCCCTTTGACACGAAGCCCGATGCTCATCCTCCTGCCGCGATGCCGTCAATCGCGCCTTTGGCGACAGGCTGGTCAGCCCCGGCCTTGCGGGCGGCCGGGCCCCGGCTTCTTTGCCGCCGTCGGGGCGGGGGGCGTGCCATCCGGCGGCTCGGGGAGCGCTTCCCCGTACATCGCCTGATAGGTGCGGCGCCACAGCTGCAGCGCGGCCGGGAGCGTGCGCGGCTTGTCGCCGCCGAGCAGCGCGGCGGCGAGCGAGGCCGCGGCGGCCTGCCGCATGGCCCCGATGATCGCGGTCTCGTCGATCGGGGACGTTGGCGGGGAGGTTGGCGGGGACGCCGGAGGCGCCGGGGCCGGGTTTGCCGCGGGCGGCGTTGCCCCCGCTGGTATTGTCGCGGCTGGCGTTGCCGCGATTGGCGTTGTTGCGGCCGGTCCTGCTGAAGCTGGGGGCGCTGGCTGCGGCGGGAGCGCGGCCATTGCTGTCTCGGGCGGCGGCTCGGGCGGCAGCGGCTCGACATCCGGCAGCCGGCCGCCGCCGGGATCGGGTGGCGGCTCGGCCGGCCAGAGCGGCGGGGCGGGGGCGGCAACCGCGCCGTCCGCGCTCGTCCTATGCTGTTCCGGAGGCCGCGCGAGAATGCTCAGCGCCGCTGCGGCCTCGTCATCCGACTGGGTCTCGGCCTTCTTCTTTCGGAACATCGGCTACTCCTGCGATCCCTGCCGAAGCAGGCCTCCGCGCCCGCGCATCCGCCTCGATTAGGTCGAGCAGCGCCTGCGGGACCGGCTCGTTGGCGGCCTGACCATACAGGCGGCGCAATCCGCGCCGCAGATAGATGTCGAACGCCGTCTCCGACTCTCCCTCAGGACGCGGCCTCGGCGTCTCTTTCGGCGTGCTGACTGGCTTCTCGGCCTTCATGTCCATCCAGGCCCCCAGGATTCGCTGTAACCGGAGCGCTTGGAGGCGGCATCCGGTTCGCTCACGATGCGAACATCTTCGCAGGTGTGGCCATTCCGACGCTCGTTCAGAGCCCGTTTGAGAATGCACCTATGCCGGCCATCCAACGCGGCTTTCTGCGCTTCCGGTGCTCACGGCCCCATAAGGCCGCTCCGCCCCGGTTCTCGAAAGCCACGCCGGATGCCACGGCCTAGCGCATTCTCAAACTGGCTCTCAGCCCTCGGTGTATTCAGCCCTTGTCGAGGTCCGGTTTCGGCGCGAACCAGCGGTCCGGCGGCGGGAGCCGGGTCTCGGGGGCGATGCGCCGCAGCCAGTCGGCGGAATGCGCGATCAGCGTGCGCGCCGCCTCGCCATGCGGGCCCTGATCCGTCGCGTCGAACGCCGCGTCAAGGCGTTCGACGAGACCGCTGGCGGAGATCGCTCTGCGATCGAGCAGCTCGCACACCACTGCCTGCCAGACGGCGAGCAGCGCGGAATGCGTCTCGTTGTGCCGGTTGTCGCGCACCTCGAGAATGGCGCGGATCAGGTCCTGCGAAACGGCGGTCATGCCTTTTCTCCGTCAAAGGGGTGGCCGGGAGCGGAGGCGCCTTAAGCGGGTGCGCTTGAAGCGGATCCGGTCGGCACGGGGTTATTGCGCCGTTCCGGCCTTCAGCTCGGCCGGCGGCGCGGTGAGCGCGGCCGGCGTCTTGGCGACGACCGGCGGATGGCCGGGGTCGAGATCGATGCCCGAGCAGCCGGCGAGGCCGATGGCTGCCAGCGAAATCAACACGCAGATCACCGACCGCATCGCCGCCCCCAATGCCCGCCCCCGTTTCTTACGGTGCTAGGGTTTTCTTACGATGGTTTTCTTACGATGCCAGCGTCGCGACGAGAAGATCGAGGGCCCCGGCGGCGAAATCATGCATGTTGCCCAGCCGGTCGGCGCTTCCGGTGGCGACGCGACGCGACGCCTCGCGCGCGCCCGCGACGGCGAGCCAGGCATGGCCGGGGGGATCGCCATAGCGGTTGCCGGACGGCCCCGCGGCGCCGGTCTCCGCGATCGCCCAATCCGCGCCGGTCGTCTCGCGGATGCGCCGCGCCATCGCCAGCGCATAGGCTTCGCTCGCCGAGCGCATGCCCTCGGGCATCTCGATCCCGAGCAGGGCGTGGCGGGCGGAAGCGGTGTAGATCACGCCGCCGCCGAGGAAGTAGGCGGATGCGCCGGGCAGCGCGAGCAGCGCGGCGCAGACCAGGCCGCCGGATGCGGATTCCGCCACGGCGACGCTTGTCTTCGCAGCGCGCAGCGCCTGCGCGGCGCGCTCGGCTCTCGGCAGCAATTCGGCCAGTCCGAACTCGGTCATGCCTTTGGGTCTCTCCGTCGCATCAGCCATCCTTCGGCCGCAATCCGCGCGTTACTGTGCATGGTAGAGCAACGATAATCTCAAAGATCGACAGGACGCCCGCAATGAAGATTCTGATCATGACCGGCCTGCTGGCGAGCCTCGCCGCCGCTTCGATCGCGACGCCCGCCATGGCCCAGATCTCGCCCGGAGCGGCGATCCAGGGGTTGACCTCAGGCGGTCCCGCGCGCCGTGGAAGCCCGGCGCGCGGCGGCGGTCATCAGGACGCCGGCCGCAGCGGTCCCGACCGAAACCGGGACGTCAGCCGTCGTGCGAACAGTCGGGGCGGGGCGCGTTTTGGCAACTCCGGCAATCGCCACGGCAATTCCGACCGTCACCGTTAAAGCACCGAAGGTAAATGCCCTAGAAACCGCCCCGGGTGACGATGCTCGTCCTGCCACGGGCGCGCCATCACTCGGGCTCGACGGCGACCACGCGCAGCTCTTCGGTCACGCCGTTCGGGCCGCGCAGCCGGGCGGTCTCCCCCGGCCGCAGCACATCCGCCTCCAGCGCCCAGAGGGGATCGTCATCGCCCTGCTCAGGGCGCATCGTCCAGATGCCGGCGATCGGGGCGAGCGCGCCGCGCCGCGTGGTGCCCTCGGCATCGGTCCAGCTCATCGCCCAGCCTGCCTCGCCGGATGACCAGGCAGCGACGTCCAATCTACCCTGCGGCGTCAGCCGCGCGCTGAACTCCAGCCGCTGGGGCGAAAGCTCGATCTCCCCGCCATGCGCCGACAGCAACGTCACCTTCGCCACGCGCCACGCGCCTCCTTGCGGAGAGACTACGTTTCGCGGGGGTTCCGGTTTGGTTCAGAGCCTGTTTGGAAACGCGGTCTGGCGGCCGTCTGGCGCGCTTTTCCTGTGCGCCGAGGCTCGGAAATCACGCCATTCTACTCACCAGACCACGCCCCAAACAGGCTCTCAGATGGCGACGCGAGCGCCCAGCTCCACGACACGGTCGCTCGGGATGCGGAAGAACTCGGTCGCCGAGGCGGCATTGCGCGCCAGCGTCAGGAACAGCCAGAGCCGCCAGAACGGCAGGCGCGGCACCATCGCGGGCACGATCGTCTCCCGCCCGAGGAAATAGCTGATCTGCATCGGGTCGTAGGCGATGCCATGCGCGGCAAGACCCTCCAGCGCGCGCGGAATGTTCGGGTCCTCCATGAACCCGTAGCGCAACAGCACGCGGTGGATGCCGGGGGCGAGCTGCGCGACATCGACCCGCCGCTCGATCTCCGCCTCCGGCTCGTCGAGCGTCTGCACGGTCACGAACAGCACCCGCTCGTGCAGCACCTTGTTGTGCTTGAGATTGTGCAGCAGCGCGGAGGGCACGTAATCGGGGTTGCCGGTCAGGAACACCGCCATCCCCGGCACCCGCACGGTGCGCGATTGCGGCAGCCGGGCGAGGAAGGAGGCGAGCGGCAGGCTGTCCTGCTTCCAGCGCGCGAGCAGCAGATCCCGCCCGCGCTTCCACGACGTCATCAGCGCGAGCAGCGCCAGGCCGAGCACCACCGGCACCCAGCCGCCCTCTGGAATTTTCAGCGCATTGGCGGCGAAGAACACGCTGTCGATCAGGGTGAAGCACCCGAACACGCCGATCGCCGTGAACCGCGACCAACCGAACTGCCTGCGGAACACCACCGTCGCCAGGATGCAGGTGCAGATGAACGTGCCGGTCACCGCGATGCCGTACGCCGCCGCAAGATTGTCGCTGCTGCGAAAGGCGAAGACCAGAACCAGCACGCCGAGCGCCAGCGCCGCATTCACCTGCGGCACGTAGATCTGCCCCTCCTTGGTCTGGCTGGTATGGCGGATCGTCAGCCGCGGCAAAAACCCGAGCAGCGTGCATTGCCGCGCCATCGAATAGGCGCCGGTGATCAGCGCCTGGCTCGCGATCACCGTCGCCACCGTCGCCAGCGCCACCATCGGCAGCGTCGCCCAGTGCGGCGAGAGACGGTAGAACGGGTTCTCGATCGCCCGCGGGTCGTGCAGCACCAGCGCGCCCTGGCCGAAATAATTCAGCAGCAGGCAGGGCAGCACGAAGCCGAGCCAGCTCCGCCGGATCGGCCGCGCGCCGAAATGGCCCATATCGGCGTAAAGCGCCTCCGCCCCGGTCACCGACAGCACGACCGCGCCGAGCGAGAGAAAGGCGAGCCAACCATGCGTGGCGCAGAACGCCACCGCATAGCTGGGCGAGATCGCCAGCAGAATGGCGGGATGCTGCACCACCTGCGCCAGACCGAGCACGCCGATCGTCGCGAACCACACCACCATCACCGGGCCGAAAATCCGTCCGACCCGTCCGGTGCCATACCACTGCACCGAAAACAGCGCGACGATCACCACCACCGAGGCCGGCAGCACGAAATCCCGCAGCCCGGGCGCCGCGACCTCCACGCCTTCCAGCGCGGACAGCACCGAAATCGCCGGCGTGATCACCCCGTCGCCGAAGAACAGGCACGCCCCCACCACGCCGACCATCGCCAGCGCCGCGCGCACCCGCGGATCGGTGGAGACACGCTGCGCCAGCGCCATCAGCGCCAGGATGCCGCCCTCGCCCCGGTTATCCGCCCGCATCACCAACAGGACGTATTTCACCGTCACGATCAGCAGCAGCGACCAGAAGATCAGCGAGACGATGCCGAGCACCTCGCTCACCACGATGCCGTGACCGTCGATGAAACTCATGCTCGCCTTGAAGGCATAAAGCGGGCTGGTGCCGATATCGCCGTACACCACGCCCAGCACGGCCAGCAGCACCGAAAGCTTCGGCGTTCCGTGTCGCGCTTCGTACCGGGCCCCCTGCCGGGCTGGAAGAGCCGGCGCCAAACTGCTCATCAGCGTATGAAGGTCCTCGCTGCGGGCCGGCCGCGGCCGCGTCGGCTGCCATTACGCCTGCTGCATTGCCGCACGCAAGCATGGCGGCAACCACCCCGACACGCACAGGCGCTTGCCGCCGGACGGCGCCCCGGCTTTGCTGCCGCACAGGAAAACGGAAGGAAGGCCGGAATGCCGAAATACGAGATCGGGCCCATGCCCGCGCAGATCAGCGCGGAAATCGTCGAACTGCTCGAGCAGACGGAAACCGCGACCGTCGGCCATTGGCGGCATTGGGGGTTCTGCGACCGCAGCATCCACGCTTTGCTGCGCGGCAAGCGCGTCGCCGGCACCGCCATCACCGTCGCCATCCCGGGCCCGGACTCCACCCTCCTGCACCACGCGCTCGGCCTGCTCCGCCCCGGCGACATCCTCGTGGTGGACCGGCTCGGCGACGACCGCCACGCCTGCTGGGGCGGCGGCGTCACCGTCGCCGCCAAGGCCGCCGGCGCCCGCGCCGGCGTGGTCGACGGTCCCTGCACCGACATCGAGGAAATCGAGGCGTCGGACTTCCCGATGTGGAGCCGCGGCCTCGCCCCTATCACCACCCGCCTCTACGACCTCGGCGGCCGCCTTAATAGCCCGGTCGCCATCGGCGGGGCCGTCGTCATGCCGGGCGACGCCGTGCTCTGCGACGAAAGCGGCGTGCTCATCCTGCCGCCCCACGAAGCCGCCGACGAAGCCCGCACCGCCATCGAACGCCAGAAACGCGGCCTCGCCTCGCAGGACCGCGTCGCCAACGGCGAGAAACTCGGCACGCTGAGCGGGGCGACGGAGAAGGTGATGGCTGGGGGCTAAGTTCGAAGGCCAGGGGCGCTGCCCCTGGACCCCGCTAAGGGTGGTCACCCTTAGAACCCGGTACGGTGCTTGATGTCGGGTATGTTGGCGCCGGAGTGGTCTGATGTTTGAATGCGCTTCGCGCGAAGCGCCACCCGGGTCCCAAGGGCGACCGCCCTTGGCGGGGTTCAGGGGCAGCGCCCCTGGCCTTGATGTTCTTGGCCATCACCCAGCATCCGCAAATACCACACGCCGGCGGCCGCGGGCGTCGGCGGGGACGGCGGCGTAGACGTCCTTGACGGCTTCGGTGAGGACGACGCCGCCGAGTTGCGGCAGCACCTGGTGGCCGGTGCGTTCCCAGAAGCGGGCGCCGCGCAGCATCAGCCGGCGGCGGGTCGGTGGCAGGTAGAGCGCCCAGTCGCGGTGTTCGACGCGGAACAGCGAGGCGGCGAGCAGGCGGCCGATCTGTCCGGCGGAGTAGGGTTGGCCCTGGCCGAATGGCGTGGTTTCGAGATGCGCCCAGATGCCGCGTCGGTTCGGCACGATGGCGAGCAGCCGCCCGTCATCCTTCAGCACGCGCCAGGCCTCGCGCAGCATGCGTCGGGCGCTTTCCGCCGATTCGACGCCGTGCACGAGCAGGATGCGGTCGAAGGAGAGGTCGGCGAAGGGGAGCGCGTCCTCCTCCGCGGTGCAGGAGAGGCCGGGATGTCCGGCCGGCCAGCGCGCCGCGCCGAGCTGGGCGGGGGTGAGGGCGACGGTGCGCGTGGCGCTTTCGCGCCAGAGCCGCAGATAGGGCGCGGCGTAGCCGAGGCCGAGCACCGACTGGCCGGGCAGCGCCGGCCAGACGAGCGCCAGGCGTTCGCGCAGCAGCCGTGCGGCGATGCCGCCGCAGGGAGTGCCGTAGAACGCCGCCGCGCTGTCCACATCGGTCGTCATCGCACCTTATCTAGGCCGTTTCGTCCGAGCCGGCAGCGCCGCATCCGGCTGGCGGCAAAATCATTGGGCCGTCGTTGCGTGTGATGGTCTGCGCCGTGCTGCCGTGCTACCCGCTTTGGTCATGAGCATGACCGTGCTGCCGATTCCCATCCTCTCCGACAATTATGCCTGGTATCTGCGCGACGAGGCCTCCGGCGCGACGGCGGTGGCCGATCCGGCGGATGCGGCCGCGGTGACGCGCTTCGTGCTGGAGCAGGGCGGCCGGCTCGACCTCATCCTCGTCACGCATCACCATGACGACCACGTCGCCGGCGTCGATGAGGTGCGTGCACGATTCGGCGCCAAGGTGGTCGGCAACGCGGCCGACGCGGCGCGGCTACCCGCGCTCGATCAAAAAATCGTAGAGGGCGGCACGGTGCGACTCGGCGAGGCCGAGGCCACGGTGATCGACACGCCGGGCCACACGATCGGCCACATCGCCTATGCGTTCATCGAGAGCCGCGTCCTGCTCTGCGGGGACACGCTGTTCAGCCTCGGCTGCGGCCGGCTGCTCGAGGGCACCGCCAAGGACATGTTCGGCTCGCTGCGCAAGCTCTCCGCCCTGCAAGCGGACATGCTGGTCTGCTGCGGTCATGAATACACGGAGAGCAATGCCCGCTTCGCGCTGTCGGTCGATCCCGGCAACCAGGCGCTGCAGCGCCGGGCGGAGGCGGTGCGGAAGCGCCGGGCCGCCGGCGAGCCGACCGTGCCGTCCCGCCTCGGCGACGAGCTCGCCGAAAATCCCTTCCTGCGCGCGCCGGATGTCGCGGCGCTTGCCGATCTCCGCGCCCGAAAGGACCGTTTCCGGTGAAGCTCTTCCACTCGCCGACCAGCCCCTATGTCCGCAAGGTCATGGCCTGCGCCCTCGCCCGCGGCGTCGAAGGCCGGATCACCCTGGTCCGCGCCAACCCGCATGTCTCGCCGCCGGAGCTCCTCGCCGCCAACCCGCTGTCGAAAGTGCCGTGCCTGGTCACCGATGACGGGCTGGCGCTGTTCGACAGCCCGGTGATCTGCGAGTTCCTGGACAGCGTGGGCGACGTGAACCCGCTGATCCCGACGCATGGCGCGGCTCGCTGGCGCGTGCTCAAGCTGCAGGCGATGGCGGACGGCATCCTGGACGCCGCGATCACGCGCCGCGCCGAGCAGGGCCGTCCCGCGGAGGAGGTCCGCCACAGCGTGATCGCCCGGCAGAAAGCCGCGGTGGAGCGCACGCTTGCGGTGCTGGAGGCCGAGCCGCCGGCCCGGCATGTCGATCTCGGCTCGATCTCGGTCGCCTGCGCGCTCGGCTATCTGGACTTCCGCTTCGCCAACGAGCCCTGGCGGAAGGATCACCCGAAGCTCGCCGCCTGGTGCGAGGATTACGCGAAGCACCCGCCGATCGCCGCCACCCAACCCAAGGACCCGGCCTGATCCCTCCCTTTTCGGGGCCGCTCGACCTTCGCGACCCTGCGCTTCCGGCCGCGGCGGTCATTGCGTCCCTCGGCCTCGGACCGCATCCCGAAGGCGGGCATTATCGCGAAACCTGGCGGGACATGCCCGATCCCGGCCAGCGCGGCGCCGGCACCGCCATCCTGTTCCTGCTCGTCGCCGGGGAGCGCAGCCACTGGCACCGGGTGGACGCCGCCGAGCTCTGGCTCTGGCAGGCCGGCGCGCCGCTCGAGCTGCGCGTGGCCGCATCCGGCCGGGACGCGCCGTCCCGCCATCGGCTCGGCCCCGACCTCGCCGTCGGCGAGGTGTTGCAGCACGTGGTTCCACCCGGCCAGTGGCAAGCGGCGGAAGCGGACGGCGCCTGGACGCTGGTGAGCTGCGTCGTCGCGCCGGCCTTTTCCTTCGCGGGCTTCGCCCTGGCGCCCCCGGGCTGGAATCCGGGCGCCGGCGAGCCAGCCTGATGCAGCGTCTCTGGATCGCGCTCGGCTCGCTCGCCGGGCTGCTCGCCGTCGGCATGGCGGCGCTCGCCGCGCACGCCTTCGCCGGGCTCGACGCCGCGCATCTGCGGATGGTGGACAGCGCGATCCGGATGCAGGGCTGGCACGCGCTCGCCCTGGTCGGGTGCGGGCTCTGGGCGCCGCGCGGCGGCCGGCTGGCGGATTGCGCGGGCGCGGCCTTCGCGATCGGGCTCGTGCTGTTCTGCGGCGGGGTGTACGCGCTCGGGATCTTTGACCTGCACACCGCCTCGGCGGCGCCGTTCGGCGGCACGCTGCTGATGGCGGGCTGGCTGCTGCTCGGCCTCTCGGCGCTGCGCAAGCCGGAGTGATCGCCAGTGCCGGTCTCGAGCGCCTATCTCGCCGCGCCGGGATTCGAGGCGCCGCTCGCCGGCGAGCTCGACCGCGCCGGCGTGACCGTCTCCGCCTGGCACGGGCGGCTCGCCCTCTCTCCGGACCCGCCCGCCCCCGCCGCCTGGGCGCTCGATGTCTGGACCGACCCGCGCGACATCCCCGCCCCCTCGGTGGGCGCGGCGGCGGACGCGCTGCGCGCCATCCAGCGCAACTGGTCGGCCCTGCCGGTGCTCCACCATCGACGCAGCGCGCTGATCGAGGCCCGCCTGCCGCCGGTCAGCGCAAAACCGATCGCCTTCCCGACCGCCCCGCCCACATCCCATCTCGGCGCCTGGACGCTGCTCGCCCCCGGCCGGATGCTCGCGAGCCCGACGAAAACCAGCCCCTTCGTCAACGGCGCCCCGTTCTTCGTCGAGGACCGCACCGGACCGCCCAGCCGCGCCTATCTCAAATTCTGGGAGGCCTGCACCCGGATCGGTGCCTGGCCGCAACCGGGCGAAACCTGCCTCGACCTCGGCGCCGCCCCGGGCGGCTGGAGCTGGGCCGCGGCCAAGCTCGGCGCCCAGGTCACCGCGGTCGACAAAGCCCTCCTTGCCGAAACCGTCGCCGCCATGTTCAACATCGTGCAACGCCCCGGCAGCGCCTTTGCCCTCGACCCCGAACCGGTGGACTGGCTGCTCTCCGACATCATCGCCTACCCCGCCCGCCTGCTCGCCCTCACCCGGCGCTGGATCGACGCAAACGCCCCCCGCCACATCATCTGCACCCTGAAATTCCAGGGCGACACCGACCACCAGACCGCCGCCGCATTCGCCGCCATTCCGGGGGGGCGAGTGATGCACCTGTTCCATAATCGGCATGAGCTGACGTTTGTTTGGGAGAAGGGGAAGACCAGGGGCTCTGCCCCTGGACCCCGCTAAAGGCAGTCGCCCTTAGAACCCGTTCATGGCGCTTTGCGTGTGGGCGGCGGGGCCGGATGTCTGGTTCTCTCCGCGCGAAGCGCAACCACCACCAAGCCACCCGACAGACGCCGCCTATCACACAAAGCGCCATAACCGGGTTCTAAGGGCGACTGCCCTTAGCGGGGTCCAGGGGCAGAGCCCCTGGCCTTGACCTCATCCGATTCCCCCGGCCAGCACCGCTGGCAGCGAGCGCGGCCGAATCACGGGTGCACTCTGTTGCACCTGTGTTTCTCCCCATGCTAGAGGCGCGGCCATAGCTAAACCGAGCGACGGGACGGGATTGTGGCCTCTGGCGGCACGACGATATCTTCGGGCGGCGGTCTGACCGACCGCTATGCCGCGGCGTTGTATGCGCAGGCGGATGAGCAGCGCGCGCTCGACCAGGCGGTCGAGCAGATGGAGGCGCTCGGCCGGCTGATCGATGAGAGCGCGGATTTCCGCCGCCTGCTGGCGAGTCCGCTGATCGGGGTGACGCAGGGGCGGACGGCCGCGCTCGCGATGCTGGAGCAGGAAGGCTTCTCCAAGCTGGTGCGGGATTTCGTGGGCGTGGTGGCGAACAACCGCCGGCTCGCCGTGCTCCGCCAGATCATCGGCGCGTTTGCCGCGCTGGTCGCCGACAAGCGCGGCGTGATAACCGCGACGGTGACAACGGCGCATGCGCTGACCCCGGTGCAGCGCGAGCAATTGCGTGCGCGGCTGATCGAGGCCGGGTATGGCACCGTCAACATCCGCGAGCAGGTGGATGCCTCTCTGCTCGGCGGCCTGGTCCTGCGGATCGGCGCCCGCCTCTACGACACCAGTCTGAAGTCGCGCCTGCAGCGTCTGCAGTACGCCATGAAGGGAGCCGCCTGATGGAGATCCGCCCCGCCGAGATCTCGGAGATCCTGAAGAAGCAGATCGCCGCCTTCGACACCGAGCAGAACGTCGCCGAGACCGGGCAGGTGCTGTCGGTGGGTGACGGGATCGCCCGCGTGTTCGGCCTGCAGAACGTGATGGCGGGCGAGCTCGTCGATTTTCCCGGCGCCGGGCTCAAGGGAATGGCGCTGAACCTCGAGACCGACAATGTCGGCATCGTCATCTTCGGCGATGACCGGCAGATCCGCGAGGGCGACACGGTCAGCCGCACCGGCTCGATCGTCGACGTGCCGGTCGGCAAGCAATTGCTCGGCCGCGTGGTCGATGCGCTCGGCCAGCCGATCGACGGCAAGGGCCCGATCGAGGGAACCGAGCGCCGTCGCGTCGAAGTCAAGGCGCCGGGCATCATCCCGCGCAAATCGGTCCATGAGCCGGTGCAGACCGGGCTGAAGGCGGTCGATGCGCTGATCCCGGTGGGCCGCGGCCAGCGCGAGCTGATCATCGGCGACAGGCAGACCGGCAAGACGGCGGTGATCATCGACACGATCATCAACCAGAAGGGCCCCAATTCCGGCGATGACGAGAGCCGGAAGCTCTACTGCATCTATGTCGCGATCGGGCAGAAGCGCTCGACGGTGGCGCAGCTGGTTCGCACGCTCGAGGAGAACGGCGCGATGGAATATTCCATCGTCGTCGCCGCGACCGCGTCCGATCCGGCGCCGATGCAGTTCCTCGCCCCCTATGCCGGCTGCACGATGGGCGAGTTCTTCCGCGACAATGCGATGCATGCGGTGATCTTCTACGACGATTTGTCGAAGCAAGCTGTCGCTTACCGCCAGATGTCGCTGCTGCTGCGCCGGCCGCCGGGCCGCGAGGCCTATCCGGGCGACGTGTTCTACCTGCATTCGCGCCTGCTCGAGCGCGCGGCGAAGATGTCGGACGCGAATGGCGCCGGCAGCCTGACCGCGCTGCCGGTGATCGAGACGCAGGCGGGCGACGTCTCCGCCTACATCCCGACCAACGTGATCTCCATCACCGACGGGCAGATCTTCCTGGAGACCGAGCTGTTCTTCCGCGGCATCCGGCCGGCGGTGAATGTCGGGCTTTCGGTGTCGCGCGTCGGTTCGGCGGCGCAGATCAAGGCGATGAAGCAGGTCTCCGGGCGCATCAAGCTCGAGCTCGCGCAGTATCGCGAGATGGCGGCGTTCGCGCAGTTCTCCTCCGACCTCGACGCCTCGACGCAACGCCTGCTCGCGCGCGGCTCGCGGCTAACCGAGTTGCTGAAGCAGCCGCAATACCAGCCGCTGCCTGTCGAGGAGCAGGTTGCGGTGATCTTCGCCGGCACGCGCGGCTATCTCGACGATGTCGAGGTCAATCGCATCACCGATTACGAGCAGCAGATGCGGAGCGAGATCAAGGCGCGCGAACCTGGCATACTGGAGTCGATCCGCACCGACCGCGAGATCAAGCCGGAGACCGAGAAGAAGCTCGAGGATTTCCTCGCGAGCTTCGGCAAGAGCTTCGCCGCCTGAGCGCGGGAGCGCGGCCATGCCAAGCCTGAAGGCGCTCCGCGGGCGCATCAACTCCGTCCGCTCGACGCGCAAGATCACCAGCGCGATGAAGATGGTCGCGGCCTCCAAGCTGCGGCGCGCGCAGAGCCAGGCCGAGGCGGCGCGGCCCTATGCCGAGCGGATGCAGCGCATGCTCGCGGCGTTGGCCGCCAACGTGCAGGGCTCGCCCACCGCGCCGCGCATGCTGGTCGGCACTGGGCAGGACCGCGTGCATCTGCTGATCGCGATCACCGCCGATCGCGGCCTGGCCGGCGCGTTCAACAGCAATGTCGGACGCGCCACGCGCGGCCTCGCGCGGCGGCTGATCTCCGAAGGCAAGACGGTCAAGATCCTCGCGGTCGGCCGCAAGGCGCGCGACTACCTGCGCCGCGAGCTTGCCGACAACATGATCGGCGACATCAACTATGTCGGCCGCAAGGGCATCGAGTTCAACGACGCGCGTGAGATCGGCCTGCGCGTCACCGCGATGCTGGAGGCCGGCGAGTTCGACGTGTGCACGATCGTGTACAACCGCTTCGTGTCGGTGATCTCGCAGATCACCACCGAGGCGCAGCTCATCCCCGCCCCGCCGCCCGAGGGCGATGCGGCGCAGGACAATGATGCGCTGCAAGGCGCGATGTACGAGTTCGAGCCGGATGAGGAGACGATCCTCACCCGCCTGCTGCCGCAGAATCTGGCGATCCAGATTTACCGCGCGCAGCTCGAATCGAGCGCGGGCTTCTTCGCGTCGCAGATGACGGCGATGGACAACGCCACGCGCAATGCGGGCGACATGATCAATCGCCTCACGCTCAACTACAACCGCACGCGTCAGGCCAACATCACGCGCGAGCTGATCGAGATCATCTCCGGCGCCGAGGCCCTCTAGGGTCGGGCGACGGACAGAGAGGGGGCTTTTCGATGGCAAGGAACAATGTCGGGCGCGTGACGCAGGTGCTCGGCGCCGTGGTGGACGTGCAGTTCGAAGGCGACCTGCCGTTCATCCTGAACGCGCTGACCACCAAGATTGGCGACAACGCGCTGGTGTTGGAAGTCTCGCAGGAGCTCGGCGAGCGCACGGTGCGCTGCATCGCGATGGACACCACGGACGGCATGGTGCGCGGCCAGGAAGTGGTCGACACCGGCGGCCCGATCACCATGCCGGTCGG
This sequence comes from Acetobacteraceae bacterium, assembly GCA_965276665.1. Lineage (GTDB taxonomy): Bacteria > Pseudomonadota > Alphaproteobacteria > Acetobacterales > Acetobacteraceae > CAWGJC01. The sequence continues at coordinate 2,711,675 of OZ255620.1, read as the reverse complement.
CCCGGAGACGCTCGGCCGCATCATGAACGTGATCGGCGAGCCGATCGACGAGCGCGGCGCGATCGGCGCGAAGATGACCTACCCGATCCACCGCGACGCGCCGAGCTTCGAGGACCAGGCGACCTCGGCCGAAGTTCTCGTCACCGGCATCAAGGTGGTCGACCTGCTCGCGCCTTACCTCAAGGGCGGCAAGGTCGGCCTGTTCGGCGGCGCCGGCGTGGGCAAGACCGTGCTGATCCAGGAGCTGATCAACAATATCGCGAAAGCGCATGGCGGCGTCTCGGTGTTCGCCGGCGTCGGCGAGCGCACGCGCGAGGGCAACGACCTCTATCACGAGATGGTCGATGCCGGGGTGATCAAGCTCGGCGAGAACAACAGCACCGAAGGCTCGAAGGTGGCGCTCGTCTACGGGCAGATGAACGAGCCGCCGGGCGCGCGCGCCCGCGTCGGCCTCTCCGGCCTCACCGTCGCCGAGTATTTCCGCGACGAGGAAGGCCAGGACGTGCTGTTCTTCGTCGACAACATCTTCCGCTTCACCCAGGCGGGCGCGGAAGTCTCGGCCCTCCTCGGCCGCATCCCCTCGGCGGTGGGCTACCAGCCCACGCTCGCCACCGACATGGGCGCGCTGCAGGAGCGCATCACATCCACCAAGAAGGGCTCGATCACCTCGGTGCAGGCGATCTACGTGCCGGCCGACGACCTCACCGACCCGGCGCCCGCCACCTCTTTCGCGCATCTTGACGCGACCACCGTGCTGTCGCGCCAGATCGCCGAGCTCGGCATCTACCCGGCGGTCGATCCGCTCGACTCCACCTCGCGCTCGCTCGACCCGCGCATCGTCGGCGACGAGCATTACGGCGTCGCGCGCGAGGTGCAGCGCATCCTGCAGACCTACAAGTCGCTGCAGGACATCATCGCGATTCTCGGCATGGACGAGCTCTCCGAGGAGGACAAGCTGGTGGTGTCGCGCGCCAGAAAAATCCAGCGCTTCCTGAGCCAGCCCTTCCATGTCGCGGAGGTGTTCACCGGCACGCCGGGCATCTTCGTGCCGATCGCCGACACGGTGAAAAGCTTCAAGGCGATCTGCGCCGGCGAATACGACCACCTGCCGGAAGCCGCCTTCTACATGGTCGGCACCATCGAGGAAGCGGTGAAGAAGGCCGACACGCTGAAGACCACGGCCTGATCCGATGCCGGTCGAGCTCGAAATCGTCAGCCCGGAAAAACTTCTGCTGTCCCGCGCGGTCGAGATGGTCGTGGTGCCGGCGAGCGAGGGCGATATCGGCGTGCTGCAAGGCCACGCGCCGATGATCGTGCTGCTGCGCGGCGGCACGGTCGAGCTCTACGAAGGCAACCGCGTCACCGACCGGCTGTTCGTCGCCGGCGGTTTCTGCGAGATCACGCCCGAGCGATGCACCGTGCTCGCCGACGAGGTGCTGCCGCTCGCCGAGGTCTCGCGCGCGACCGCCGAGCAGCGCCTCGCCGAGGCGGAAGCGGCCTACGCGGCGCTGAAGGACCCGGAACCCACGACGAATGATGCGGCGCTCGACCGCATCCAGTCGGCCCGCGCGATGCTCGCCGCCGCCGAGGCCGCTTGAAAAGCTGCACCTTTTAGGAGGCTGCGCTGTTTCGGCAACGCCGGGCGGCCGACCGCACCCATCGCCTGAACGTACTTCGCGACTCTAGCGTTACAATGGCAGGCTCACCTCCAGTGGGCATGCGCGGACACGTCCGGTGAATCGCCCCTCCACGATGAAGCACTCGTACCGATGAAGCATCCCTACCGATGAAGCACTCGTACCGATGAAGCACTGGCGGATCGACGAGGTGTCCTGGGCGGCATTCGACGCCGCGAAAGTGGACCCCGCGCTCGTGCCGCTGGTCAAGGCCGCCGCCATGGTGGAACGCAACGGCACCGACTATGCGACCTATCTGAACAACGTCTTCCACGACGACCCCGACTTTCGCAAGGCCGCCGACAATTGGTCGGTCGAGGAAGTGCAGCACGGCGACGCGCTCGGCCATTGGGCGATGCTCGCCGATCCCGGCTGGGACTACGCCGCCGCCTTCGCCCGCTACAAGGCAGGCTACACGGTGCCGCTCGACGTCGACGCCTCGGTCCGCGGCTCGCTCACCGGCGAGCTGATCGCCCGCTGCATGGTCGAAACCGGCACCTCCAGCTACTACACGGCACTAGGCGAAACCACCGACGAGCCGGCGCTGAAGGAAATCTGCCGCCTGATCGCGGCGGACGAATACCGCCACTTCAAGCTGTTCTACGACCACATGCGCCGCTACCTGGCGCGCGAGAAAATCGGCGTGCTCCGCCGGCTGCGCATCGCGCTCGGCCGCATCGGCGAAAGCGAGGACGACGAGCTCGCCTACGCCTTCCATTGCAGCAACGAACCCGAAACCCTGCCCTACCAGCACGAACGCTGCATCGCCGCCTACATGGGCAAGGCCATGAGCCTGTACCACTACCGCCACGTCGAACGCGGCATCGGCATGGTGCTGAAATCCGTGGGCCTGCCACCCCGCGGCCGACTCTCCGGCGCCTCCGCCCGCCTCGCCTGGACCCTGATGCAACGACGCCAACGCAAATTCGCGCGCCAGCCGGGGTTGGCGGCTTAGGTTCAAGGCCAGGGGCGCTGCCCCTGGACCCCGCTAAGGGCAGTCGCCCTTAGAACCCGGAAGGGCATTTTAGGCGACACGTGATGGCCGGGTGTGTTCGGCAGTTTGGTGCGCTTCGCGCGAAGCGCAATAATCACCCACGAGTGCCTCAGACACAGGACCCGTCCCGCGCCGGCCCGGGTGCGAAGCACCAACCGGGTTCTAAGGGCGACTGCCCTTAGCGGGGTCCAGGGGCAGCGCCCCTGGCCTTCTCCTCCTCACTTCACCGAAGAAAATTTCGTAGGCATCAGGAACGAGTTGGACACGTTGGCGACGATCGCCCCGCTGGCTTCGGTCTCCGCGCGTTTCTTGTTCCATTCCGGGTCGGCCTGGAATTTTGTCCATTTCTGCTCGCGTTCGGCCATCGAGTCCCAGGCGAGCAGGTAGTGAAGATCCATGCTGGAGTCTCCTACGATAGTCGTCCAGAAGCCGGCCTGGCGGATGCCCATTCGTTCCCAGATGCCGAGGGTGATCGTCTCGAAACGGTTGAGCAGGGCGGGCAGGCGTCCGGGCACGCAGCGGTAGATGCGGAGCTCGTAGATCATCGCGGTGGTCCTTCCGTGTCGTAGAGGGTGAGCACCATGCGGCGGCCGCGCGAGTAGTTGAAGCCGGTGACCGTTGCAAAGCCGTGGGGGGAGATGTGCTGCGCGGTGGCGGCGGCGAGGAAGGCGGCCTGGTCGCGCCGGTCGATGAGCACCACGCGGTCCGGACCGGCGGCGAGGAAGCCGGCCCCGTCGGCGGCGTCCGCGAGGAACCGGGTGTCGGTGCCGGCGAGGAACATCAGGCTGGGCTCGTGGTAGCCGACGGCGCCGAATCCCGCATCGGGCGGCCGGGCGCCCGGCCAGTGCGCGGCGAGGGCTGCGGTGACGCGCGGCGCGATCCAGAGCGCCCGGGTTCGCGGCAGGGTGACCTGCAGGATGCCCCAGTAGAGCAGCGGTGCCGCGAGCAGCGCCGCCCAGCCGGTGCGGTGGCGCAGGCCGAGGGCGAGCACGATCGCGACGGCGACGAGGCCGGGAATGCCCCACCACCAGCCGTCGCCGAGGCCGGGTGGGAGTGCTGCGCCGCCGAGCCCGAGGATGGCGGCGGCGAGGATGAAGGCCGCGACGGAGAGGATGCGGAGCCAGCGTGGCGTCGCCTGGCGGGATGGGTCCGTCATCCAGCGTCCGGCGAGGAGGAACAAGGCGGGGTAGAGCGGCAGGGTATAGTGCGGCAGCTTGGTCGGCACCGCCTCCATCACGATCCAGCTCGGGATGGTCCAGGCGATCAGGAAGCGGGTGGCGGGCTCCGTGCGGCTCCGCCAGCCATCGGCGAGCGCGCGGATCGCCGGGATGGTCGCCGGAAAGGCGAGCAGCGGGAGCAGAAGCAGGTGCAGGCCGGGTGGCGCGCCGTGCGCGTCGTCGCCGCCGCCGATCTTGCCGGCGAGGTCGCCGCCGACCGCCTCGCTGAAGAAGGTTCCGTGCGTCGCGAGGCCGATCGCCACGAACCAGGGCAGCACGACGACCAGCATCAGCGGGATGCCCCATCCCGGCCGCAGGCGGCGCAGCCAGGCGGCGCGGCGTTCCCAGAACCCGAGGGTGAGCGCGGCGAGGGCCGCCACCATCGGGGTGATCGGGCCTTTCAGCAGGATGCCGGCGCCGATGGCGAGCCAGAACAAGGCGGCCCCGCCGGCGCCCAGCGCCTCCGGCGCCAGGAAGGCGCGGCCGAGCAGCAGCATCGCGATGGTGGTGGCCCCGAGCAGGGCCGCGTCGGTTTTCGCGATATGGGTTTCGACCGCGAGGATCACGCAGGCGGCGAGCATCCCGGCCGCCGCCAGCGCCGCCCGCCGCCCGACGACGCGCTGCCCGAGCCCGAAGGTGACGAGCACCGCCGCCAGGCCGCCGAGCACGGAGGGCAGGCGGTACGGCCAGACCGGGTTCGCGATCGCGAACCCGGTGTCCCGCGCCGCCGCGACGAACGGGAGCTGGAGCCAGTAGATGCCGATCGGCTTGCGGTTGCGCGCCTCTGCGCCGTTCATGATGCGGACGTAGTCGCCGGTCTCGAGCATCTGCTTGGTGCCCTGCACGAACCGGCTTTCGTCGCGGTCGGAGGGCGGCAGGGAGAACAGTCCGGGCAGCCAGAGCAGCACGCAGAACAGCACCAGCATGGCGTAGGGATGCCGCGTCGCGAGTAGCCGGTCGAAAGCCTTCATGGGATGCGCGCGTAGAGCGTTTTTGCCGGGAGCGAAAGCCGGGCTGGGCTTGGATCCGCCCTGGCTCCGCCGCGGGTCGGCGTGGCCGCTACGGCGTGAGGCGCTTCTCCATCAGCGGCTCGCCGTGCTTGCTGCCGCCGGTCGGGGTGAAGCCGAGCTTGCTGTAGAGTTCCGGCACGGCGGCGCTGAGCAGCAGCTTCGCCGCGCCGAGCCGGAGCGCCTCCGCCTCCAACCGCCGCATCAGCGCCATCGCGATGCCATGGCCGCGATAATCCGGATGGACGAACACGCTCGACACCCACGGGCCGGGCGCGTCACCCGGATCGTCGAACTCGACCAGGGAAGCGGTGCCCGCCGGCGCGCCGTCCCGCAACGCCAGCAGCGCGAAGGGAATGCTGCCGGGGTTGGCCTGCCCGGTCAGGCGTCGGATCGAATCCTCCACCGTGGTGCCCGGCTTGCGATGCCCCCATTGGCCGAACAGCCAGGCGGCGATTTCGGGGATCGCGGCCGGCTGTTCGGCCAGGAAGACGATCTGATCGCTCATGTCGTAACTCGCGGTGGGGGCAAAATCCTGCCATGGGGCGGCGTCGAAGTCATCGCCATGGGGCGGCGTCGAAGTCATCGCCGCGGGCGGCGTCGAAAACATCGCCGCTGGCCTTGTTTCCGGCCGCGGCGCATGAAGCGCCGGATGCCCGACCCGACCCGAGACGCCGCCTTCGCCTTGCTCGCCGCCGTGCTCGACCGCCGCCAGCCGCTCGACGAGGCGCTGGATGCGCTGCCGGAGACGGCGCCGCGCGACCGCGCCGCCGCGCACCGGCTGGCGGCTTCCGTGCTGCGCCGGCTCGGCTCGCTGGATGCGGTGCTGGAGCCGTTCCTGCGCCGCGCGCCGCCCGATCCGGTGCGCCACATCCTCCGGCTCGGCGCCGCCCAGCTCCTGCTGCTCGGCACGCCGCCGCATGCCGGCGTCGCCACCGCGGTCGCGCTGGCGCGGTCGCGTGGCCTGGCTCCCTTCGCCGGGCTGGTGAACGCGGTGCTCCGGCGGGTTTCGGAGATGGGGGAGGCGGCGCTCGCCGGGCTCGACGGTCCGCGGCTCGACACGCCGGCCTGGCTCTGGTCCGCCTGGGGATCGGACGCGCGCGCCATCGCCGAGGCGCATGAGCGGGAGGCGCCGCTCGACCTCACGCTCCTCCAAGGGGCGGAAGCGCCGCCGGGCGGCGAGGCGCTGCCGACCGGCTCGCTCCGCTTTCCGCCGGGCACCCGGGTCGTCGAGCTCCCCGGCTACGAGGTGGGAGCGTTCTGGGTGCAGGACGCCGCCGCCGCGCTGCCGGCGCGCCTGCTCGCCGCCCGGCCGGGCGAGCGCGTCGCCGATCTCTGCGCGGCCCCCGGCGGCAAGACGGCGCAGCTCGCGGCCTCCGGCGCCGAGATCGTCGCGGTGGAGCGCGATGCGGGGCGGCTCGCCCGGCTGCGGGAGAATCTCGCCCGGCTGCGGCTTGCGGCGGAGACGGTCGCGGCCGACGCCACGGAATGGACCCCGCCTGCGCCGCTCGACGCGGTTCTGCTCGATGCGCCGTGCAGCGCCACCGGCACGATCCGCCGCCACCCGGACGTGCCGCATCTGAAGCGCCCGCGCGACATTCCGGGCCTCGCCGCGCAGCAGGACCGGCTGCTCGACGCGGCGGCGGCCATGCTGCGTCCGGGCGGACGTTTGGTTTATGCGGTCTGCTCGCTGCAGGCGGAGGAGGGGGAGCAGCGCGCCGCCGCCGCGGCGTCCCGGCTGGGGCTGCGCCCATCGCCGTTCATCGCGGCCGAGCTCGAAGACCTGCCGGCTGCGCTCACGCCGGCCGGACATCTGCGCACCCATCCCGGGCTGTGGCCCGAGCGCGGCGGCATGGACGGGTTCTTCGCCGCCAGACTGGTGCGGCCGGGATGAACGAGCGGGGCGGTGCCTTGCCCCGCCCCGACCTGGCACTCTAGAAACAAACCGATGTCAGCATCGTCGCCGCGGCGGATCACGGTCGCGCCCAGCCTGCTCGCCGCCGATTTCGCCCGGCTGCTCGAGGAAGTCCGCGCCGTCGAGAGCGCCGGGGCGGATTGGCTGCATCTCGACGTGATGGACGGGCGTTTCGTGCCCAATCTGAGCTTCGGCCCGCTGGTGCTCGCGGCGTTGCGCCGGCACACGCGCCTGCCCTTCGACGTGCATCTGATGATCGCGCCGGTCGATCCCTATCTCGACGCCTTTGCCGAATCCGGGGCCGACCACATGATCGTGCATGCCGAGGCCGGCCCGCATCTGCACCGGTCCCTGCAAGCGATCGCGGCGCTCGGCAAGCGGCCGGGGGTCGCGATCAACCCGGCGACCCCGCCCGAGGCGGCCGCCACCGTGCTCGATCTGGTCGACAGCGTGCTGGTGATGACGGTCAATCCCGGCTTCGGCGGCCAGCGCTTCCTCGACAGCCAGCTCGGCAAGATCGCGACGCTGCGCCGGCTGATCGACGGCACCGGGCGGAAGATCGCGCTGCAGGTTGATGGCGGGATCGACCCCGAGACCGCGCCGCGCGCCATCGCGGCCGGGGCGGACACGCTCGTCGCCGGCAGCGCGGTGTTCGGCGATCCCGACTACGCCGCCGCCATCAAGGCCTTGCGCGGGTGAAAACCCCGACAAGCTGGCTGCGGGACGCCCGCCGCATCATGGCGCGGATGCCGAGCCTCGGGCGCATCCCCGATGCGCCCTCCCTGCCGGTGCGCGATCCCTGGCCCGGCGATCCCGGCCGCGGCGCGCGGGCGCTGAAGGGCGAGCTCGAATGCCACGGCGCGGTCCGCGCGCTCCGCCCCGGCGGCTGGAACGACCCCTCCGGCTCCGCCATGCTGCGCGCGCAGGCGCACGGCTTCACCTGGCTGCGCGACCTGCGGGCGATCGGCACCGACGCCGCCCGGATGCGCGCCCGCGCCCTCGTCGCGGACTGGATCGCCGCCGCGCCGGCCGACCCGGTCGCGCGCCGGCCGGACGTGATCGGCGCGCGGATCGCCGCCTGGCTCGGGCATTACGATTTCTTCGCCGCCTCCGCCGATGACGGGTTTCGCCAGCGGCTGATGGGGCGGCTCGTGTCCGACGCCCGCGCGCTCGCCGCCATGCTGCCGCCGGAGGAGCTCGATGCCCGCGCGCTGACCGCGCTCAAGGGGCTGATCGCGGCGGCGGTCGCGCTGCCCGAGCACGCGGCGTTCCTCACCCGCGCCGTCCGCTTCCTGCCGCAGGAAATCGGCCGGCAGGTGCTGCCCGATGGCTGCCACGCCGAGCGCAGCCCGGCCGCCCAGCTCGCCGCGCTGCAGGATCTGACGGAAATCCGCGCCCTGCTCCAGGCCGCGCAGGCGCAGCCGCCCACCGCGCTCTCCACCGCGATCGAGCGCATGGCGCAGGCGCTCCGCGCGCTCCGCCACGGCGATGGCGGCCTCGCGCTGTTCAACGGCAGCAAGGAGGACCAGGCCGGCCTGATCGACCTCGTGCTCGCCCAGGCCGGCCGTGCCGGCCGCGCGCCCGGCGGGCTCTCGGAAGGCGGGTTCTTCCGCCTGCAGGCCGGGCGCAGCGTGCTGCTGATCGATTGCGGCGCGCCGCCCGTCGCCGGGCTCGACCGCTTCGCCCATGCCGGCACGCTCGCCTTCGAGCTCTCGGTCGGGCGCGACCGCCTCATCGTCAATTGCGGCTCCGCCATGGCCTCGGGCGCGGAATGGCGGGACGCGCTGCGCGCCACCGCCGCCCACTCCACGCTGGTGATCGGCGATACCTCCTCCTCCGAACTCCGCGAGAACGGGCTCGGCCGGCGGCCGGACAAGGTGGAGTCGCAGCGGCAGGAGGCGAACGGCGCGCATTGGCTCGACGCCAGCCATGACGGCTACCGCAAGCCGTTCGGCGCCCTTCATCGCCGCCGCCTCTACGTCGCCGAAAGCGGCGAGGACATCCGCGGCGAGGACTTGGTGGAGGCGGAAACCCCGCATGCCTTCACCCTGCACTTCCACCTCCACCCCAACGTGAACGCCAGCGTGCAGCGGGACGGCGAAGGCGTGCTGCTCCGCCTGCCGAACGGCACCGGCTGGCGGCTTCGCGCCGACGGCGCCCGCCTCGGCCTCGAGGAAAGCATCTATCTCGGGGGCGCCGAACCCCGCCGCAGCGAGCAGATCACCCTCACCACCCTCGCCGACGGGCCGCAGATCGTGAAATGGGCGATTACCAAGGTGGGGTAGGACGGGGGCTCTGCCCCCATGCCCCCGCCAGGGGGCTCTGCCCCCTGGACCCCCGCCAAAGGCCGAGCCTTTGGAATCCATTACGGCTGTTTGGAGAGGGGTGGGCGAGGTACCGGTTGCAACCATTCCCTCGCCCACCCCTCTCCAAACAGCCCTACCGGGTTCTAAGGGCTCCGCCCTTAGCGGGGTCCATGGGCAGCGCCCCTGGCGGGAGCGCGAGGGCGGAGCCCTCGCCCTTCCCACCATGAAAATCATCCAGGTCATCAACGTGGATTTTTCGCTCCGGCATTTTCTGCTGCCGTTGATGCGGGGCGCGCGTGCGCGCGGGCATGAGGTGGTGGGGGTGTGTGCGGAGGGGCCTTTGCTCGCGGGCCCGCGGGAGGAGGGATTTCGGGTGGCGGGCGTGCCGATGGCGCGCAGCCTCTCCCTGCGGGCGCAGTGGCGGGCGTTTCGGGCGTTGGTGGCGCTGCTCAGGGCGGAGCGGCCCGATCTCGTGCATGGGCACATGCCGATCAGCGGGTTTCTGGCGCGGGTGGCGGCGCGTGTCGCCGGCGTGCCGCTTGTGGCCTACACGTGCCATGGGTTTCTGTTCAACCAGCCGGGGCCGGCGTGGCGGCGGGGCGCGTCGCTGGCGATGGAGTGGATCGGCGCGCGGCTGACCGACGTGCTGATGACCGTCTCGACCGAGGAGGCGGCGGATGCGCGCCGGCTGCTCCAGGCCAAGGCGGTGCCGATCGGCAATGGGCGGGACCCGGCGAAATTCCGGCCGGATGCGGCGGCGCGGGCGCGGGTGCGGGCGGCGCTTTGCGTGCCGGAATCGCGTGTCGTCGTCATCGTCGTGTCGCGCCTGGTGCGGCACAAGGGCCATCCCGAGCTGCTGGCGGCGATGCGGGATTTGCCGCACGCCGAGCTCTGGGTGGTGGGCGAGCGTCTCGCCTCGGATCACGGCGAGGATCTGGAGCCGGTCTTCGCCGCCTCCGGCCTGGGCGCGCGGCTGCGCCGGCTCGGCTATCGGGAGGACATTCCCGCCCTGCTGGCCGCCGCCGACATCTTCGCCCTGCCGAGCCATTTCGAGGGCCTGCCGATGTCGGTGATCGAGGCGATGCTGACCGGCCTGCCGGTGGTGGCGACCGATGTGCGCGGGCCGCGCGAGCAGGTGGTGCCGGGCGAGACCGGGCTGCTGGCGCCGCCGCGCATGGTGGCCCCGCTCGCGGAGGCGTTGCGCCGGCTCGCCGCCGATGCGGGACTGCGCGCGCGGATGGGCGAGGCCGGGCGGGCGCGGGCGCTCGATCTTTATGACGAGGCGAAGGTGGTCGCGCGCACGCTGGACCTGCTCGGCCTGTAGCGATATGCCGCGCGCATGACCGACATCGTCGCCGTCCGCCGCGCCCTGCTCTCGGTGTCCGACAAGGAAGGGCTGGTGCCGCTCGCGCGCGCGCTGGCCGGGCGCGGCGTCGAGCTGATCTCCACCGGCGGCTCGGCGCGCGCGCTGCGCGAGGCCGGCCTCGCGGTGCGCGAGGTGTCCGAGCATTCCGGCTTTCCGGAAATCCTCGACGGGCGGGTGAAGACGCTGGTGCCGCAGATCCATGGCGGCCTGCTCGGGCGGCGCGACGACCCTGCGCATGTCGCGCAGATGGCGGAGCACGATATCGCGCCGATCGACCTGCTGGTGAGCAATCTCTACCCGTTCGACGCGACGGTCGCGTCGGGCGCCGGCGAGGCGGCGTGCATCGAGAACATCGATATCGGCGGCCCGGCGCTGATCCGCGCCGCGGCGAAGAATCACGACTTCGTCGCGGTGCTGACCGACACGGCGCAATATGACGCGGTGCTGGCGGAATTCGCCGAGACCGGCGGCACCAGGCGCGCGACGCGCAAGCGCCTCGCGGCGGAGGCCTATGCGCGCACCGCCGCCTACGACGCGACGATCGCCGCGTGGTTCGCGGAAAAGCAGAACGTCGCGTTCCCGCCGCGCCTGACGCTCACCGGCACGCTGCGGCAAACCCTGCGCTACGGCGAGAATCCGCATCAGGCGGCGGCGTTCTACGTGAACGACACGCGGTTCGGCATCGCGACCGCGCGCCAGCTGCAGGGCAAGGAGCTCTCCTACAACAACCTCAACGACACCGACGCCGCGTGCGAATGCGTCGCCGAGTTCGACGCGCCGACCATCGCGATCATCAAGCACGCCAATCCCTGCGGCGTCGCATCCGCGGCGACGCTCACCGATGCGTGGGATCTCGCGCTGCGCTGCGATCCGGTCTCCGCCTTCGGCGGTATCATCGCGGTGAACCGCGCGCTCGACGCAGTTACCGCGGAGAAGATCGCGGCAATCTTCTCCGAGGTGATCATCGCGCCCGAGGCCGAGCCCGAGGCACTCGCCGTGCTCGCGCGCAAGAAGCGCCTGCGTCTGCTGCTGACCGGCGGCATGCCGGATCCCGCCACACCCGGCCGCACGCTGCGCAGCGTCGCCGGCGGCATGCTGGTGCAGACGCGCGATGCCGGCCGCGTCGCCGCGCCGCAATTGAAAACCGTGACGAAACGCGCGCCGAGCGAGACCGAGCTGCGCGACCTGATCTTCGCGTTCCGCGTGTGCAAGCACGTGAAATCCAACGCGATCGTCTACGTGAAGGATGCGGCCACCGTCGGCATCGGCGCGGGACAGATGAGCCGCGTGGACAGCGCGCGCATGGCGGCCTGGAAAAGCGCCGAGGCGGCCAAGGCGGCCGGGCTCGACACGCCGCTCGCGCAAGGCAGCGTCGTCGCATCGGACGCGTTCTTTCCGTTCGCGGACGGGCTGGAAGCGGCGATCGCGGCCGGCGCGACGGCGGTGATCCAGCCAGGAGGTTCGATGCGCGACGACGAGGTGATCGCGGCCGCGGACGCCGCCGGCGTCGCCATGGTGATGACCGGCATGCGGCATTTCAGGCACTAGAGCTTGTTCCGTTCGCATTCGCTCACTGCACAGGCTCTAGCTCTCTGTTTTGGCGAGCATCTTTATCCGCTCGAACGATTCCGTTCGAACGGATGATGCTCTAAGAGTGCCTTTGAAAACCCGCTCTGGCGGCCATCTGGCGCACGCTCCCTGCGCGCCGAGGCTCACGGCCCATAACGGCCGCTCGGCGCCGGTGCTCGGAAACGCACGCCATACGACAGACCAGACCAGGTTTTGAAAGGCACTCTAAGCCGATGATCGCCGCCGGTTGCGCCATTCCCTTCGTGCTGATGCTCATCGGCGCCGCCATCGGCGCCGCGCTCGGCGGTGATCGCGGCGGCCTGTTCGGCTTCCTGATCGGGCTCGCGGTCGGCGTCGTCATCATGCTCGGCGGCCTGTGGGGTTTCAGCAAATTGCGCGACGAATAGATGCGAGATTGCGAGGCGTTCGCATCATTTTGCAACCGACTTGATCGTTACGCGCGAGGTCGCCAGACTCCGCGCCCATGCGCAGCTTCGAAACGCTCAGCGAACGGGAAATCCTCGCTCTCGCCATCAGCAACGAGGAGGAGGACGGCCGCATCTACGCGGATTTCGCGGAGGGCTTGCGCGAAACCTATCCGGACAGCGCGCAGGTCTTCACCGCCATGGCGGCGGAGGAAGGCGACCACCGCCGCCAGCTGCTCGATCTCTATGTCGAGAAATTCGGCCAGCACATTCCGCTGATCCGCCGCCACGACGTGCGCGGCTTCGTGCAGCGCAAGCCGATCTGGCAGATCCGCCCGCTCGGCATCGAGACGGTGCGCAATCACGCCGAGCAGATGGAGGCGGAGGTCAGCCGCTTCTACCGCGCCGCGGCAAGCCGCAGCACCGACGCCGCCATCCGCAAGCTGCTGGGCGACCTGGCCGAGGCCGAAATCGCGCACGTGCAAACCGCAACCGCGCTCAGCCACGAGCACCTGACGGACGCCAAACGCAGCGCCGAAGACGACAGCGCCCGCCGCCGCTTCGTGCTGCAGATCGTCCAGCCCGGCCTCGCCGGGCTGATGGACGGCTCGGTCTCCACCCTCGCGCCGGTCTTCGCCGCCGCCTTCGCCACCCACCTCTCCTGGACCGCCTTCGTCGTCGGCCTCGCCGCCTCGATCGGCGCCGGCATCTCCATGGGATTCGCCGAAGCGCTCTCCGACGACGGCAAGCTCTCCGGCCGCGGCGCACCCCTGCTGCGCGGGCTGATCTGCGGGCTGATGACGACACTCGGCGGGATCGGCCACACCCTGCCCTTCCTGATCCCGCAATTCTGGACCGCCATGGCAGTGGCCGTCATCGTCGTCGTCATCGAGCTCGCGGTCATCGCCTGGATCCGCTGGCGCTACATGGAAACACCCATCGTCTCCGCGACCCTGCAAGTCATGCTCGGCGGCGCGCTCGTGTTCGCGGCTGGGATTGCGATCGGGCTAAGTTAGAAGGCCAGGGGCGCTGCCCCTGGACCCCGCTAAGGGTGGTCACCCTTAGAACCCGGTACGGTGCTTGATGTCGGGTATGTTGGCGCCGGAGTGGTCTGATGTTTGAATGCGCTTCGCGCGAAGCGCCACCCGGGTCCCAAGGGCGACCGCCCTTGGCGGGGTTCAGGGGCAGCGCCCCTGGCCTTCAACTTCAACCCCAGCCGCCGTCCTCCATCACCCCCCGCACATACCCGATCGCCCGTGCGGCGCTGCCGGGGCCGTCGGGGACGTAGATGAAGGGCTCGATGCCGATCCAGCCCTGGTAGTTCTGGGCGTGGAGGGCGGCGAGGATCGGGGCGAATTCCATGCTGCCCTGGCCCGGGCCTTGGCGGTTCGGGTCGTTGAAGTGGATGTGGGCGATCTGGCCGCTCGGCATCCAGTGGGCGATGAGGACGGCGGGGGATTCGGTTTCGCCGTTTCCGGCGGCGGCGGTGTCGATCATGGTGCGCAGCGCGGGGTGATCGATCCGGCGGACCAGGTGCACGGCCTGCGCGACGGTGGTGATGAAATTCGCGTCAGGTGGGGCGAGCGGCTCGATGCAATAGGTGACGCCGGCCTGTCCGGCGGCCTGGGCCGCGTCGAGCAGCATGTCGGCGGCGTGCAGCCGCGCTTCTTCCTCCTGTCCTTCGGGCAGGCGGCGCTGTGCCGGAGAGCCGTGCACGAGATAGGTGCCGCCGAGTTCGGCGCAGAGCCCGATCAGCCGCTCGATGACTTCCCGTGTGCGCACGCGGGTCGCGAGGTCGTCGGTAGTGATCGAGAGTCCGTCCGGCGTCACCAGCAGCCAGTGCAGGCCGGTCAGTGCGATGCCGGCATCGGCGGCGGCGCGGCGCAGGTCGGCGCGGCGCGATGCGGGCAGCAGATGCGGGAGCTCGCCGAGCGTGAACGGTGCGATTTCGAGCCCGTCATAGCCGAGGGCGGCCGCGGTCTCGCATTGCCGCGCGAAGGGCAGGTCGCGCAGCACCTCGTTGCAGAGCGTGATGCGCGGCCCGGTCATGCGGCAGCTTTCGCGAGGATCGTCTCGATCAGCCGGTGCGTCGCCAAGGCCTCCTCCCCGGTGACCTGCGGTTCGCGATTCTGCGCGATGGCGTCGACGAAATCGGCGATCAAGGCGCGGTGGGCGTCGTGCGGGAAATCCATGATGCTCGCCCCGCCGCCGCTCCGTCCGTCGCCTTGCTGCACGATCTCGCCGCCGTCGGCGCAGGTGATGCGCAGCGCGCTGGCGGCGAGGTGCGCGGTGCCACGTGTTCCGATGATGGTGATGGATTCGCGCTTGCCCGGCATGGCGGCGGTGGTGGCGAGCAGCGTGCCCGGCGCGCCGTTGCCGAGGCGGAGCAGCGCCGCGGCGTAATCCTCGGTCTCCATGCGGTGCAGGCCGGTGGTGATCGCCTGCGCCGCCACCACATCGCTGACGCCGACGAGCGTGCGGAACAGATCAATCGTGTGGATCGCCTGGGTGAGCAGCACGCCGCCGCCGTCGCGCGCGCGGCTGCCGCGCCCGGCTTCGTCGTAATAGCTCTGCGGCCGCCACCACGGCAAAGTGAGCCATGCCGCCTCGACGCGGCCGAGCATCCCCGCATCGAGCGCGGCGCGCAGCCGGATCGTGCTTTCGCGGAACCGCGCCTGCAGCACGACGCCGAGGATGCGGCCATGCGCGCGCGCGGCGGCGACGAGTTGTTCGGCGCGGGCGAGCGAGATCTCGAGCGGTTTCTCGACCATCACGTGCTTGCCGGCGGCCAAGGCGCGTTCCGCGAGATCGAGATGGCTGTCGGGCGGTGTCAGCACCAGCACCGCATCCACCGCGGGATCGGCGATCGCGGCGTTCACATCGTTGGTGACGGGAAAACCGTAGGTGCGCGCGGCATCTTCCGTGCGCGCGGCGCTTGGGCTCGCCGCCCAGCGCACGGTGACGCGGTCGCGGAGATCGAGCAGGCTTTTCGCATGCGGCAGAAACGCCTGGCCGAGCCCGATGACCGCGAGCGAGATCATCGTTCCGGCCGGAAGCGCGTGGCGCGTGCCTGCGCCTCGATCGCCAGGCGGCAGACGGTGAAGACGTGGGCCTGCGGCATCGCGGTTGCGGTGCGTGCCGCGACATCGGCGAGGAAGTCGCGGAAATAGGTGAGCGCCACCTGCGAGCAGTCGATGCGGCGCGTCTCCTTGTTGTCGATCAGGAAGAGGTGGTCGGCGCCCGGCGCGCCGGCGATGTCGAGATTCTTGCGCAGCTCCATCGTGCCTTCGGTGCCGGTCACGGTGAGGCGCACATCGCCCCAGCTCGCCAGCCCGTCCGGCGTGAACCAGTCGAGCCGGGCATAGCCGGTCGCGCGCGTGCTGCGGAGGACCATCTCGCCGAAATCCTCGAAGCCGGGCGCGGTGCCGAACTCGCCCACCGTGCTGGTGACGATCTCGGCATCGGCCGCGTCCGCAAAGGCGAGGAACTGGTCGATCTGGTGCGAGCCGATATCGACGAGGATGCCGCCATAGGCCGAAGCATCGAAGAACCAGGCGGGGCGCAGGTCGCGGTTCAGCCGGTGCGGCCCGAGCCCGACCGTCTGCACCACGCGCCCGATCGCGCCCTCGCGCGCCAGGCGGAGCGCCATCTGCGTCGAGGCGGTGAGGAAGCGCTCGGAGAAGCAGACCGAGAAGATGCGCCCGGTTTCCGCGACCGTCCGTTCCACCGTGGCGAGCTGGTCCGCGGTGGTGACGCCGGGCTTGTCGACCAGCACGTCCTTGCCGTGGCGCATCGCCTCGATGGCGAGCGCCGCCCGGTCGCGCGGCACCGCGGCGAGCACGATGAAGGCGATCGACGCATCCTCGAGCAATGCCGCGCGTTCGGCGGGCGGCACGTCGGGGAAGCGCTTGCGGAAGCCGGCGAGCACGCGCGGATCGGTGGTTTCCGGCCAGTATCCGGCGCAGACGCCGCCGGCCGCGACCAGCCCATCGACGAGGTCGTAGACATGGCGGTGATCGAGGCCGATCACTGCGAAACGGGTCATGCTTGCGTCTCGGTTGATTGACAGGAGATAGGGCCCGATCCAGTCTCGCATCGCGGAAAAGAAACGCAAGCAGGAGGGTGCGGCCGTGCGACGCAGGACGCTGTTATGGGGCGCCGCCGCCGCGTCCGGCACGCTGGCGATGCCCTCGGTCGTGCGGGCGCAGGCCGCGTGGAAGCCCACGCGCCCGGTCACCATCATCGTCCCCTGGGCGGCCGGCGGCTCGACCGATCAATGCGTGCGCGTGGTGGCGAGCGAGCTCGAGAAGCCGCTCGGGGTGAGCGTCGTGGTGGTGAACCAGGCCGGCGCCTCCGGCTCGATCGGCACGCGCAACGCGCTGACCTCCCCGCATGACGGGTATACCTGGGCATCCGGCGCCGCGTCCGATCTCGGCTGCTACCGCGTGCTCGGCCTGCTCGACACCGGGCTCGCCGACTGGAACCTCTATCTCGCGGTCGCCAATGTCTCGATCATCGCGGCCAATCCGTCCTCGCCCTACAAGGATTTCGGCGCGCTGCTGGCCGCGCTCAAGGGCCCCAAGGGCGGCGCCGTGCCGGTGGCGACGGCCGGCATCTCGTCCGCCGGGCAGCTGATGATGGAGATGGTGCGCGCGGGGACGAAGGCGAATTATCGCCATGTGCCCTATGATGGCGGCAACCCGGCGGTGATCGCCGCGGTCTCGGACGAGACGCCGGTGGTGAGCTGCCTGCTGGTGGAAGCCGGCGACATGATCCGCGCGAAGCGGCTGATCCCGCTGGCGGCGCTGGCCGACAAGCCGGTGCCGCTCGCGGGGTTCGGCGACGTGCCGCCGATCACCAACTGGATCCCCGGCATGGCGGCGCCGCTCAATTATTTCGGCATCTGGCTGCCGAAGGACGCGCCGCCCGCGATCGCCGAGACGATGGATGCGATCTGGACCGACACGATCAGCAAATCCGCCGCCATCGCCGATTACGCGAAGCGCCGCGCCGCGCTGTTCACGCCGCTCTCGGGTGCTGCGGCGCAGACCGAGGCGATGAAGCTCGTGCGCCAGGCGGCGTGGCTCTATTACGATGGCGGCCACGCCAAGATCTCGCCTGACACGGTCGGCATCCCGCGCGCCTAGCGGGCGCGGCCGCCACCCCGGGCGTCACCACAGGATGCGGCGCCGATGAGCGGACATGGCGAGGACGCGCCGACGCCGCATGCCGATCTCGTGCTCGCCGCCGTCTTCCTGGTGTTCGGCGTCGCGGTGATCGCGGCCTCGGCGGCGATGCCGACCTTCACCGATCAGGGCACGCCCGCCTATGTCGCGCCCGGCATCGTGCCGGGCTTCCATGGCAGCGTGATCGCGCTGCTCGCGCTGGTGCTCGCCGGCCGCTCGATCGCGCGCGGCGCGCTGGCCGGCGGCTGGCATTCGCCGCGCGAGGGCACGCGCCGGGTGGTGGTCCGCATCGGGCTGGCGGCGCTACTGACGGTCGTGTTCGATCTCGGGCTCGTCGGCCGGCTGCCCTTCTGGCTCGCCGCCGCGCTCTTCGTCTTCGTGTTCATCAACGTCTTCGAGTGGGAGCCCGGCATGGCGGCGCGGAAGCGGGCGAAGAATGCCGGCATCGCGCTCGCCATCGCGCTCATCGCCGGCATCGGCATCTCGCAGCTCTTCGAGCGCGTGTTCCTGATCCGCATGCCCTGATGCTGTCCAACCTCCATATGCTCGGCGAGCAATTCGCCGCGCAGGCGACGCTGTTCACCCTCGGCAACGTCATGTGGGCGACGCTCGCCGGCATCATCGTGGGCTCGCTGCCCGGTCTCACCGCGACGCTCGGCGTGGCGCTGATGACGAGCCTCACCTACAGCATGGAGCCGAACCAGGCGATCCAGGTGCTGATCTGCGTCTATGTCGGCGCGATCTACGGCGGCAGCCGCAGCGCGATCCTGCTCAATATCCCGGGCACGCCGGCGAGCGCTGCCAGCACGCTCGACGGCTATCCGCTCGCGCAGCAGGGCCTGGCCGGGCGCGCGATGGGGATCAGCACGACGGGGAGCTGGCTCGGCACGCTGACCGGTACGCTGGTGATGGCCTCGCTCGCGCCGATGCTGGCGAATTTCGCGCTCTCCTTCGGCTCGTACGAGCTGTTCTGGGTGGCGGTGTTCGGCATCGTGATCTCCGGCACGCTCGCCGGCGGCGACCCGCTGAAGGGCTACATGGTGGGTTTCCTCGGCCTGTTCATCTCGACGATCGGGCAGGATTCGCAGCACGCCTATCCGCGCTTCGCCTTCGGCAACGCCGATCTCGCGGGCGGGATCGATCTGCTGCCGGCGCTGGTCGGCGCGTTCGGATTGGCCGAGGTGCTGACCGCGATGGGACGGCCGCGCGTCACGCGCACGGTGGCGAAGCTGGGTTCCGTGTTTCCGCATCCGCGCGACGTCGCGCGCTACTGGCGCACCATCCTGCGCTCCGGCCTGATCGGCACCTTCACCGGCACGCTGCCGGGACTGGGCGAGGAGACCGCCGCCTTCGCCGCCTATGCGGCGGCCAGGCGCGGCAGCAAGGAGCGCGAGAAATTCGGCAAGGGCAGCATCGAGGGGCTGATCGCCGCCGAGACCGGGGAGAGCGCCTGCGTGCCCGGGGCGATGATCCCGGTGCTCACGCTCGCCGTGCCGGGTTCCGCGCCCGCCGCGGTGCTGATGGCGGCGATGTTCATCCACGGGCTCAACCCGGGCCCGATGCTGCTCGTCACCACGCCCGAATACCTCTACCGCATCGTCGCCATGCTGATGATCGCCGACATGGCGAAGCTGTTTTACGGGTATTTCCTCGTCAAGCCGCTGCTGCTGATCCTGCGCGTGCCGCATGAGCGGCTGATGCCGATCGTGGTGGTGCTCTGCTCGGTCGGCGCCTACGCGACGTCGAGCCGGCTGTTCAACATCGAGGTGATGCTGGTGTTCGGCGTCATCGGCATGCTGCTCCGGCGATTCCGCTTCCCGATGGCGCCGATGATCCTCGGCATGGTGCTCGGGCAATTGCTCGACAAGAACCTGCTGCGCGGGTTGACCATCGCGAATGGCAGCCTGCTGCCGTTCTTCACCCGGCCGATCTGCATCGCGCTGGCGCTGCTCACGCTGGTCTCGGTCGTGTTCTCGGTGCCGGGCATGGGCGCGCGGCTGCGCGGATTGTGGCGGCGCCGCGCGGTTACGTGACCGCGAGCCGCGTGGCGAAGCGTTCGTCGCGCCACGTGCCGCGCGCCATGATGTCGCGCAGGATCGCCACCGCGTCCCAGAGCTCGGCATAGCCGAGCGTCAGCGGGGTCATGCCGAAGCGCAAGATATCGGGCGCGCGGAAATCCCCGATCACGCCGCGCGCGATCAGCGCCTGCATGATCGCGTAGGCGTGCTCGTGCGCGAGCGAGATTTGGCTGCCGCGCCATGCCGGATCGGCCGGCGAGACGATACGGAATTCCGGGCATTCCTGGGCCACGAGCTCGGCGAAGATCGTCGTCTGTGCGACGGATTTCTCCCGCACCAGCGCCATCGGGGCCTCCAGCGCGAGATCGACGCCGATTTCGAGCGCCGCCAGGCTGAGCATCGGCGGCGTGCCGACCAGCGCGCGGCCGATGCCGGTGACGGGGCGGTAGCCGGGCTCGAACCCGAACGGCGCGGCATGACCGAGCCAGCCGGTGAGCGGCATCGTCAGGAAATCCTGCAGCCGCGTCGCGGCGTAGAGGAAGGCCGGCGCGCCGGGACCGCCATTGAGGTATTTGTAGCCGCAGCCCACCGCGAGATCGACGTCATGCGCCGCGAGATCGAGCGGCACCGCGCCGGCGGAATGCGCCAGATCCCACAGCATGACCGCGCCCGCCGCCTGCACGGCCCGGGTGATCGCGCCCATCTCGTGCATCCGCCCGCTGCGGTAATCGACATGGGTGAGCATCGCCACCGCGACATCCCCGTCGAGCGCGGCGGCGATCTCGTGCGTCCCGGCGAGACGCAGCGTGTGGCCGCGCGCGAGCAGCGCCGCAAGCCCTTCCGCCATGTAGAGATCGGTCGGGAAATTGCCTTGCTCGGAGAGGATGACGCGCCGTTCCGGCCGCAGCGCGAGCGCGGCGGCGAGCAGCTTGAACAGATTGACCGAGGTGGAATCCGCGACCGCGACGCTGCCGGCCGGCGCGCCGATCAGCCGGCCGATCTTGTCGCCGATGCGGAGCGGCATCGCCATCCAGCCGGCGGTGTTCCAGCTCCGCACCAGACCCTCGCCCCATTCCTGCTCGATCACCGCGCGGATGCGCAAAGGCGTCGCCTTAGGCATCGCGCCGAGCGAATTGCCGTCGAGATAGATCACGCCATCCGGCAGCGCGAAGCGGTCGCGGAACCCCGCCAGCGGATCGTCGCGGTCACGCGCGAGAAGATCGGCGCGCGTGATCACGCCGGGCGCAGCCGGATGCGCAGCCGCGCCGCGCCATCCACCGCGTCGCGCGAATAAAGCAGCGGCACGTAATCGCCGCGCGCCCAGAGCGTCGCGAGATCGTCGTAATGCGGCGACGCCGGATCGCCCGACTGGCCCGGCGCATTCACCACCCGGCTCTCATCCCAATTGCCGACATCGGCCACCATGCGGAAGGCGGCGCCGGCGGTGACGCGGAAATCCGTCGCGCGATAGGTCGCCGCCATCGGCGTCGAACCCGACCCGCCCTTCGGCAGCGGACCCACGTCGCGCGGCGCCTCGGCGACGCGCGCGAGCGGATGCGGGAAATACCCTTGATGCAGCGTGCCCCAGCGCCATTGCGCCGGGTCGTCGCCGAGCCGCTTGCTGGCATCGGCGAACGCCGCGGTGAGCGTGTCGGCGAGCAGCGGATCATGCGCGTCCAGCCGCTCCGCCATCGCGAGCAGGGTGGCGACATCGCCCGGGATGAGCAGCTTGCGCGATACCGGGTCGCGCGCCACCCGGTCGAGCAGCGCCGGCTTCAGATGCTTCGTCCACCAAAGCTCGAACAGCGCGGCGGGCGCGCTGTCCGCTTCCAGGCGGAAATCCCATCCATCGAGCAGCCGGCGCGCCGCGCTCCCTGGCACACGCGGCAGCAAGGCCGCGAGGCGGCGCGCCGGGATCGACAGCGCATCGGTTTGCAGCGCCATCGATTGCGCGAGGCTGTGCGCGTCCTGCGCCGACAGCACCTCGTCGATGCGCGCGGCGCGCGAACCCTCGGCCCATTCGAAGGAAATGCGGCGCTCCGCGTTCGGGTAATCCGGTGGCAAATTCATCTCGTTCGCGGTGGCGACATAGCCGCGCTCCGGATTGATCGCGCGCGGCAGGTGCTCGTGCGGATGAAACCCGTCCCATTCATAGCGCCCATCGCCCGGAACCGGCAGCAACCCGTCCGAATTCGGCCGGCGCGGCACCCGGCCGGCAACCACCCAGGCAATGTCGCCGGAGGTATCGGCATAGACGTAGTTCGCCGGCGGCACGCACCAATGGCGGAGCGCCTCGGTGAAATCATGCACGTCGGATTTCTCCATGAATCCGAGACTGCCGAGATAGGCGGAGGCGCCCGGCTCCGACCACACGGAACGCACCGCATAGGCGCGGTGCACGCCGCGATCCTCGCGGATCACCGGGCCATGGCGGGTGAAGGCGAGCGTCACGCGCTGATCCGGCGCGCCCTTCACCGAAACGGTCTCGGTGACGAGGCGCATCGCCTCCCACCCATCGCCATACCGGTAGCGCGTCGGGTCCGCCGGATCGGTCTCGTAGACCAAGATGTCGCTCTGATCGGCCGGGAAGAAGGTCATCGCGAAAGCGGCCTTCTCGTTATGGCCGAACGAGATTCCCGGAATCGCCGGCTCGCCCGCGCCGATCAGGTCGATCCCGGCCCCGCTCAGATGCACGATGTAGCGCAGCGAGGGCAGAGCATGCGCACGGTGCGGATCGCTCGCCAGAACCGGCCGTCCGGTCGCGGTCCGGCTGCCATGCACCGCCCAGTTGTTCGAGCCGATCTCCGCGGGATCCGGAATAACCTCGCCGAGATCGTTCACCTTGCTCCAAATCGCGGCGTCATGGAGGGTCGCCGCAAGCCGCTTCGGCGTGAAATGCGGGGCCGCCGTCGCCAGGCGGAACACGTCGATCAGGTCGGCCGGGATCTCCTCCGGCCGCAACCCCGCCGGCATCTGCGCCTCGCCCGGCGCCGACAGCGCGACACGCGCCAGATCCGCCTTCAGGCCGGACCGCGCCGCCACTTGCACGCGCGCCGCCTCCGACAGCACGTTGCGCACCAGCGCATGGCTGCGCACGCGCACCACATCCGCCGCCTCCCACCGCGCCGGCCGCGTGCCCATCAAGGCGAATTCCGGCGGCAACATCGCCGGATGCGTCTCCGTCAGCGTCACGAACCCATTGATGCCGGCGACGAACGCCTCGACGATCGCGCGCGCGTCCGGCGTGCCGTAGGACGCCCACTCCGCCGCCATGTCCCCGCGATAGACGAACAACCGCGCCGCCCGGTCCTGCGCCAGAAAACCCGGCCCGAAATCCGCCGCCAACGAGCCCAGCCCGCGCTTCCGCCACAGATCGATCTGCCACAACCGGTCCCGCGCGGCATTGAAACCCTGCACGAAAAACACATCCCGCCTGGTCTGCGCGCGAATATGCGGGATGCCCCAGCTGTCGATGAGGATCTCGGCTTCCTGGTCCAGGCCCGGAACATCCAGCGTCTCGTTCATGGGGGGACTTTCGTTTGAGAGGGAAGGCCAGGGGCGCTGCCCCTGGACCCCGCCAAGGGCCGTCGCCCTTGGAACCCGTTTACGGCGCTTTGCGCAGGACATCGAGGCCGGATGTGGTGGTTAGATGTTTGATGCGCTCCGCGCGAAGCGCAAATGGGTTCTAAGGGCGACGGCCCTTAGCGGGGTCCAGGGGCAGAGCCCCTGGCCTTCCCCAACCTCACCCACTCCGCCGAAGCACCGCGGAATTGCAACAATTCGTCAGGCGGCCGTCGCGCAGGTAGTGGAGCACGACTTCCATTGCCTTGCGTCGCATGTCGGCGAAGGCGGGTGCGGTGTAGAAGGCGGCGTGCGGGGTGAGCAGCAGGCGGTTGGAGATCCAGGGTTCGTGGTCGCGCAGCGCGGTGAGCAGTTTGTGCGGGGGTTGCGGCGGTTCCTGCGGCAGCACGTCGAGGGCGGCGCCGGCGACGGTGCCGGATTTCATCGCGTCGTAGAGGGCGTCGAGATCGACGAGCGGCCCGCGTGCGGTGTTGATCAGCAGCAGGCCTGGTTTGGCGGCGGCGAGCGCGTCGCGGCCGATCAGGTTGCGGGTTTCCGCCGAGAGCGGCGCGTGCACGCTGACGATGTCGCTCATCGCCATCAGCGCGGCGAGCGAGTCGAGGCGTTTCAGCCCGGTCGCGAGCTCCATGCCGTTCGGCTGGTAAGGGTCGAAGAACACCACGTCCATGTCGAAGCCGCGGGCGCGGCGGGCGGCGGCGAGGCCGATGCGGCCGAGCCCGACCACGCCGAAGGTGGAACCGCGCAGGCGGCGCATGGTGGGTGGTGGCGGCGACCAGCCCCAATTGCCGACCGGGTCGGCGGCGAGGCGTTCGTGGTAGGCGACGACGCCGCGCGCGAGGCTGGCGGCGAGGGTGACGGCGTGGTCGGCGACCTCGCTGGTGCCGTAATCGGGCACGTTGCAGAGCGGCACGCCGCGCGCGCCCCAGGCGGCGCCGTCGATATTGTCGAAGCCGACGCCCATGCGGACGATGATGCGGCAATTCGGGTAGTTCTCCGGCGGCCCGGCGTCGAAGGCGGCGGAGCAGGCGATGATGCCGTCCGCCTCTCGCATTTCCGTCTCCGTCGGCATGTCGGCCGGGTCGCCCGGTCCGCGATGGATGGCGATGTCCATCACGTCGCCGTACCAGCCGCGCTCCGCGTCGTCATCCGGGCCGAAATGGTTGAGGTAGAGAAGTTTCATGGAATGTCTGCCTCCGTGAGCGGCACCGTGTCGCCGTCTTTTCTGCCAGCGGTGAAGGCGGCGGCGAGCAGCGCGCGGGTGTATTTCTCGCGCGGGTGCTCAAACACCGCCTCCGCATCGCCCTGCTCGACCACCTTGCCGGCGCGCATCACCACCACGCGATGGGCGAGCGCGCGCACCACCGCGAGATCATGGCTGATGAACAGGTAGCCGAGCCCGTGCCGGTCCTGCAGCGCACGCAGCAGCGCGATGATTTGCGATTGCACGGAGCGGTCGAGCGCGCTGGTCGGCTCGTCGAGCACGACGAAGCGCGGATTGAGCACCATGGCGCGCGCGATCGCGATGCGCTGCCGCTGGCCGCCGCTGAACTCGTGCGGGAAGCGGTGCAGCGCGTCCTCCGAGAGGCCGACCTCGGCCAGCGCGTCGATCACCCGCATTTCGCGTTCGGCGCGCGAGAGCGATTCATGCACGCGCAGGCCCTCGGCCACGATGTCGCCCACCGGCATGCGCGGCGAGAGGCTGCCGAACGGGTCCTGGAACACGATCTGCGCATGGGCGCGCAGCGCGCGGAGCCGGCGTTGCGGCAGGCCGGTGATGTCTTTCCCCTCGAAGCGGATCACGCCTTCGGAATGCTCGAGCCGCAGCATGGCGAAGCCGGTGGTGGATTTCCCCGAGCCGGATTCGCCGACGAGCCCGACGGTCTCGCCTGCATGCACGCTGAGCGTGAGCCCGTCCACCGCGCGCACATTGCCGACCGTGCGGCGCAGCACGCCGCGGCGGATCGGGAACCAGACGCGCAGGTTCTCGACCGCCATCACCTCCTCGGCGTCCGCGGCCAAGGGCGGCGGCCGGCCATGCGGCTCGGCATCGAGCAGCATCCGCGTGTAGCGATGCTGGGGGTGCTTGAAGATCTGCGCGACCGTGCCGGTTTCGACGATCTTGCCGTTCTTCATCACGCAGACGCGGTCGGCATTGTTCCGCACGATGCCGAGATCATGGGTGATGAGCAGCAGGGCGAGGCCACGCGCCTCCTTCTCGCGCGCCAGCAGCGCGAGGATTTGCGCCTGGATGGTGACGTCGAGCGCGGTGGTGGGCTCGTCGGCGATCAGCAGCTTCGGGTCGTTGGCGAGCGCGACCGCGATCATCACGCGCTGCCGCTGGCCGCCGGAGAGCTGGTGGGGGAAGGCGTCCAGCCGGCGGTCGGCATCGGCGAAGCCGCATTCCTCGAGCAGCGCGCAGACCTGCCTGCGGAGCCTGGGGCCGCCGATCTTGCCGGCCTTCGGGCTGTGCAGCGCGATCGCCTCGCCCACCTGCCGGCCGATGCGGTGCAGCGGGTTGAGGCTGGTCATCGGCTCCTGGAACACCATGCCGGCGATCGCGCCGCGGGCGCGGCGGAGCGCGCGCCGGTCGGCGTCGAGCATGGACCGGCCGTCCAGCACGATGCGCCCCGAGCAGCTCGCCGATTGCGGCAGCAAACGCAGCAGCGAGAGCGCGGTCAGCGATTTGCCGGATCCGCTTTCGCCGACGATCGCCAGGGTTTCCCCCGGATCGAGGGTGAACGAGACGTCGTCCACCACCGTCTTGGCCCCGAAGGCGATGCGCAGGTGCTCGACGGAAACCAGGCTCATCGCGGCTGCCGGCGCGGGTCGAAGCTGTCGCGCACCGCCTCGCCGATGAAGATCAGCAGGGTCAGCACGCCGCCGAGCACGACGAAGGCGGTCACGCCGAGCCAGGGCGCCTGCAGGTTGTTGCGCCCCTGGCTCACCAGCTCGCCGAGCGAGGGCGAGCCGGGCGGCAGGCCGAACCCCAGGAAGTCGAGGCTGGCGAGGATCGTCACCGACCCCGAGAGGGTGAAGGGCAGGAAGGTGAGCGTCGCGACCAGCGCGTTCGGCAGGATGTGGCGCCACATGATGAACAGGTTGGAGACGCCGAGCGCGCGGGCGGCGCGCACGTAGTCGAGATTGCGGCCGCGCAGGAATTCCGCGCGCACCACGCCGGTGAGGTTCATCCAGGAGAACAGCAGCAGGAAGATCAGCAGCACCCAGAAGCCGGGCGTGATCACGCTGCCGAGGATGATCAGCAGGTAGAGCTGCGGCATGCCGGACCACATCTCGATGAAGCGCTGGAACAGGAGGTCGGTGAGGCCGCCGTAATAGCCCTGCACCGCGCCGGCGGCGATGCCGATCGCCGAGGCGACCGCGGTCAGGCTGAAGCCGAACAGCACGGAGATGCGGAACCCGTAGATCACCCGCGCGAGCACGTCGCGCGCCTGGTCGTCGGTGCCGAGCAGGTTGCGCAGGCTCGGCGGCGAGGGCGCCGGCGAGGGTAGGTTGGTCACGATGGTGTCGAAGCTGAACGGCACCAGCGGCCAGATCATCCAGCCATGGCGGCGGATCGCCGCGGCGACCACCGGGTCGGTGTAATCGGCCTCGGTCGGCATCAGCTGGCTGCCGAACGCGTCCTCGCTGTAATCGTGCAGGACCGGGCAGTACCAATGTCCGTCGAAGCGGATCAGCAGCGGCCTGTCGTTGGCGACGAATTCCGCGAACAGGCAGAACACGAACAGCGCGAGGAACACCCACATCGACCAGTAGCCGCGGCGGTGCTGGCGGAAGATCGCGAGGCGGCGGCGGGCGAGGGGAGAGAGGCTGATGCCGGCCACGCTCACCGTCTGGCCTCGAAATCGATCCGCGGATCGACGATCGTGTAGAGGATGTCGCCGACGATCTGCATCAGCAGCCCGAGCAGGGTGAAGATGTAGAGCGTGCCGAACATCACCGGGTAGTCGCGCTGGATCGCCGCCTGGAAGCCGAGCAGGCCGAGCCCATCGAGCGAGAACACGATCTCGACCAGCAGCTGCGAGGAGAACAGCATGCCGATGAAGGCGGCCGGAAAGCCCGCCACCACCAGCAGCATCGCGTTGCGGAACACGTGGCCGTAGAGCACGCGCGCCTCGGCCGCCCCCTTGGCGCGCGCCGTCACCACGTATTGCTTGCGGATCTCGTCGAGGAAGCAGTTCTTGGTCAGCATGGTGAGGCTCGCGAAGCCCCCCGCGACGAGGGCGATCGTCGGCAGCACCAGGTGCCAGAAGTAATCGCCGGCGCGCGCCGCCAGCGACCAGCTCGCGGCATCCGGGCTCGCCAGGCCGCGCAGCGGAAACCATTGCAGGAAGGAGCCGCCGGCGAACAGCACGACGAGCAGGATCGCGAACAGGAAGCCGGGCACCGCATAGCCCACGAGCACGACCGCCGAGGAGGCGATGTCGAACCGGCTGCCGTCGCGCACCGCCTTGGCGATGCCGAGCGGGATGGAGACGAGGTAGATCAGCAGCGTCGACCACAGGCCGAGCGAGATGCTGACCGGCATCTTGTCGGCGATCAGCCAGAGCACGCTGCGGTCGCGGAAGAAGCTGCGCCCGAAATCGAAGCGCATGTAGCCGCCGACCATGGTGAGGAAGCGGGTGAGCGGCGGCTTGTCGAAGCCGAACATCTTGCGGATATCGGCGACCACCGACGGGTCGAGCCCGCGCGCGCCGCGATAGCCGCCGGGCGCCGTCTCGGTGGCGTTGCCGTTGAGCTGGGAGAAGCCCTCGCCGCGCCCGTGCAGCTCGGCGATCATCTGCTCGACCGGGCCGCCGGGCGCGAATTGCACCACGACGAAATTGATCGCGATGATCCCGAACAGGGTCGGGATCAGCAGCAGCAGGCGCCGGACGATATAGGCCGCCACCGCGGGTCAGGCCCGCGTCATCAAGGGCCGCTTCATCGGAAGGCGCGCCGCGCGGGCGCAGTCCAGGGGACACGCAGCTGCGGTGACGGCTGCGTCGCGTCTGCGAAAGTCACCGATGCCTGCCCTCCTCCGCGCGAGCCCAATCGTTCTCGGCCCCGATTACCCGCCTTGGCGTCCGCCCCGGTCACCGATTAGGCGGGATTGTGCGGCGGTCTGCGGGGAAGGCAACCGGGAATCGTCAGCGGAGGGTGATTGGCCGACGTGACCGCCCGCGATCGCAAGCGGCGCGGGAGGGTTGCGGCGGGAGGGGCCGCTCAGGCGCGCGCCTGGCGCGCCGCGTCCCAGAGCACGAAGCCGGTGAGGCCCAGTCCGGACACGCCGGCGAGCTGCGCGACATGCGCGAGAACGGCGGCGACCGCCACCTGATCCGGTCCCAGGCTCAGCCAGGCGACGGCGAAGGCGAGCACGGCGGCGCCGAGGGTGAGCAGGGGCAGGCAAAGCCGGTTGATCAGCAGATCGGGCATCAGCGAAGCTCCTCGGGCCGAAACATAGGCACGAAGCGATGCCACAGCAAAGCCTTGATTGCCTTGATCTGCCACAATTCAGCCTTTTTGTCGCCTGAAAGCCGCAACTTCGCCACAATTCGCCCGAATTCACCCGCTTGTTATCCCGCAAGAGAGGCCGAGACCCATGCCGATCATCAACCGCATCGCCGAGTTCGAGCCCGAGATGCGCGAATGGCGGCAGGATCTGCACCGCCATCCCGAGCTCGGCTTGGTGGAGACCCGCACCAGCGCCGTGGTGCAGGAGAAGCTGCGCGAATTCGGGGTGGACGAGGTGCATGCCGGGCTCGCCGGCACCGGAGTGGTCGGCGTGATCCGCGGGCGCGGCGAGGGCGAGGCGATCGGGCTGCGCGCCGACATGGACGCGCTGCCGATCCTGGAGGAGACCGGCCTGACCTACGCCTCCGAGACTCCGGGCGTGATGCATGCCTGCGGCCATGACGGCCACACCACCATGCTGCTCGGCGCCGCGCGCTATTTGGCGGAGACCCGGAATTTCGCCGGCACCGTCTATTGCATCTTCCAGCCGGCGGAGGAGACCCAGGGCGGCGCCGGCATCATGGTGCGGGAGGGATTGTTCGAGAAATTCCCGATGCGGCAGGTCTATGGCATGCACAACTGGCCGCTGGCGCCGGAGGGCACCTTCCTCTGGAAGGACGGCCCGCTGATGGCCGCCGTCGCGAATATCGACATCACCGTCACCGGCACCGGCACGCACGGGGCGCAGCCGCATCTCGGGCGCGACCCGATCTTCATGGCGAGCCAGATCGTCACCGCGGCGCAGAGCCTGGTCGCGCGCAACATGGACCCGATCGAGGGCGGCGTGCTGTCGATCTGCAACATCCGGGGCGGCTTCACCTACAACGTGGTGCCGGAGGTGGTGACGATGCAGGGCACCGGCCGCTGGCTCGAGCCGGCGGTAGGCGATTTGCTGGAACGCGGCCTCACCCGCATCGCGACCGGCATCGCCGAGAGCCTGGGCGGCCGCGCCGAGGTGAGTTTCCGGCGCAACTACCCGGCGACGGTGAACGACCCGGCGGCGATGGCGCTGGCCCGCCGCGCCGCCGAGACGGTCGCCGGCGCCGCCCGGGTCAGCGAGATGCCGAAACCGAGCCTCGGCAGCGAGGATTTCTCCTTCATGCTGGAGGCCAAGCAGGGCGCCTACATCATGCTGGGCGCGCGCAAGACCGCGACCGACGCGATGGTCCACCACCCCCGCTACGATTTCAACGACACCCTGCTCCCGATCGGCGCCTCCTTCTGGGCCACGCTCGCGGAGCAGATTCTGGCGCGGGCATAAGACGGGGCATAAGACGGGGCATAAGACGGGGGGCGTAAGACGGGGGCGTAAGATTGGGGCGGCGTGCTCGCTGGCCGCACCTATGCGTCCATCCTAGCTTAGGGAGGCAGCCAAGCGCGTCGTCGGCGTTGGGCCGAAGCGGCAGGCATGTTAGTGGAACTAACTGTGTCTGCCGGGACGACCGCCGTGGACCCGCCGCGTTACGCCGACCCGATCGTGATCCGTTTCACCGGCAGGATGGGCGCGCCTCGGCGAAGGCCATCCGGCGGCCGCTGGGATCTTGGCCCCTCGCGCCATCCGGGCTTCACCGATCCCTCCTGGTTCAAGCGCACCGACCCAGCATCGCCCGCGATGCTCGCCCAGCTCGCCGTTCCGTTCCAGCCCCTGGTGCCGCCGGCCGCGTCGCCCGCCGGACCGCCGGACGACCGCCTCGCCCCGGGTTCGGGCGAGGCGGCCGCGCGGGCCCGCCGCCGGGCCGATTACGTGCGCCATGAAATCGTGGCGGGCGATCCCGGCAGGGCCGCCGGCCTCTTGCTGGGATATCTCTCGTACCCGCCGGAGGTGGATGATCCGCCTCTCGCGATCCTGCACAATGAAGCGCCAGCCGCCGGCCGGAGCGAGCTGGACCAGGCGGTCGATGCCGCGAAGGCGGATTTCGGCAAGCGGCGCGCCGACGCGCTGGACGAACCGCACCTGCAGGCCGCCGAGGCCGACCGGCGCGGCGAACCGGTCGTCAGGGAGAGCGATGGACATGTTTACGACCATGAGAAAGAGGTCGCGGATTCAACACGGGGTCTGGAAAATACTTTGGCGAAGCTGGAGAAGAAGCTTGTACACGAAAGAGATTATGCCAATCCAGAGGCAGACGAACAGGCAGTCAAGCATGCCGAGTCGGTGATCAAGGAGATCGGAGACTTCCTATCCGAGATAGAGAGACGACTCTCAAAACTGTCAGCGCGATAGGGAAGAACCGATGTCGAGAAGTGAGGCCGCGCTCAAGGCACGCCGGCTCGCCGAGAAGCACGCCGCGGGAGAAGCGCTCACAGGCGATGATTGGGCGTTCCTCGAAGGACAGCTGAAGAGCTCGGCCGACCCTGACGAGCTAGGCAGCCTCCTCTATCTCTGCCGTGCGCTCGGCGATCCCAGCCGCGTCCCGCTGGTGGAACCGCATCTCCAAAGCAAGAACCCAGACATTGCCGGCCGTGCGCTCTGGGCGCTGTGCTGGCTCGGCGAGGCGGCGCGGTTCAAGCCCTACATGATGGAGGCGGTCGATCCGGGTTTTGCGTGGGACCCGACTAGAGAGATCGGCCGCCGCGCTCTGGCCGGGACCGGCCTGCATCTGCGGACGCATCGGGACCGGGATTTCGCGCAACTGCTGATCCGCTGGACGCCGCCGGAGGACCGGAATGAGCTGCTCGACCGCACCGCCCCGTCTGGGATGGGCAAATACGATCTGCGCCTGCTGTTCTTCGAGGCCGAGAAGGCGATGGGCGTCGCGCTGGGCGCCGATCCCGGCGTGCTCATCGAGGATGACGAACTCTCCGCCGCCTGCGTCAAGCGTTTCCTCGCCGAGCGTCAGGACGGCTGATCAGGAACGACAAGGCCGAGGCGCGGGGCTGGCGGACAACCGGTTGGCGACTTCCTATCCGAGACAGAGAGACGGCTCCCGGGATTGTCAGCGCGACAGGGAAGAACCGATGTCGAGAAGTGAGGCCGCACTCAAGGCGCGCCGGCTCGCCGAGAAGCACGCCGCGGGAGAAGCGCTCACAGGCGATGATTGGGCGTTCCTCGAAGGACAGCTGAAGAGCTCGGCCGACCCTGACGAGCTAGGCAGCCTCCTCTATCTCTGCCGTGCGCTCGGCGATCCCAGCCGCGTCCCGCTGGTGGAACCGCATCTCCAAAGCAAGGACCCCGGCATTGCCTCCGACGCGCTCTGGGCGCTGTGCTGGCTCGGCGAGGCGGCGCGGTTCAAGCCCTACATGAGGGAGGCGGTCGATCCGGGTTTTGCGTGGGACCCGACCAGGAAGGTCGGCCGCCGCGCTCTGGCCGGGGCCGGCCTGCATCTGCGGACGCATCGGGACCGGGAGTTCGCGCAACTGCTGATCCGCTGGACGCCGCCGGAGGACCAGGATGAGCTGCTCGACCGCACCCCCCCGCCTGGGATGAGCAAATACGATCTGCGCTGGCTGTTCTTCGAGGCGGGGAAGGCGATGGGCGTCGCGGTTGGCGCCGACCCCGGCGTGCTCATCGAGGATGACGAACTCTCCGCCGCCTGCGTCAAGCGTTTCCTCGCCGAACGTCAGGACGGCTGATCGGGAACGGCGAAGCCGAAGCGCAGGGCTGGCGGACAGGCCCGTTTCGGCAGCACCGGACACCGGAACGCCGCAGACCGGTCATCACTCCTGCCGTTTAAATCCCCGGACAGGCCGTCCTTCTCGCGCGCCGAAACCCGCCGTCGGCGCCGGATTGCTGGCCGGACGGCCCGGGGGCGTGGTCGCGCACGGGAGAAAATGCGTTACAAAGCGGGCATGAACCTCCTCCTGCCCGATTTCTGGTATCTCGCGACCGCGGGAAGCGGCCTCGCCTCCGGCAAGGTCCTGCCGATGACGCTGCTCGGGCACGAGGTTCTGCTCGGGCGACGGCGCGATGGCGGCGTGTTCGCCTTTGCCGATCGATGTCCGCATCGCGGCATGCCGCTCCGGCACGGCATGTGCGATGGCGAGACGCTGCAATGCGGCTATCACGGCTGGAAGTTCCGCACCGATACCGGCCGTTGCCGCGAAATCCCGGGCCTGTCCGCCGACGAGAGCATCGAGCCCGGCCGGTTCGGCCTGCGCGGCTTTCCCTGCCGGGAGGTCCAGGGGAATGTCTGGGTGTTCCTGGGCGATGCGTCCGACCCGGCGGCCCTGCCGGAGATTCCGCGCGTGCCCGGCTTCGATGACGGCGTCGCCCCGCAGGTGAGCGCGCGGATGCGGTTTCCCTGCACCGCCGACATCGCCACGATGGGCTTCTTCGATCCCGCGCACCCCCCCTTCGTCCATACCTCGCGCTGGTGGAAGCGCAAGGCGAGCACCTCGCTGCGGGCCAAGGAGAAGGCGTTCGAGCCGGATGCGCTCGGCTTCCGGATGAAGCGCCACCAGCTCCGCCATGGCGCCAACCCGTACCGGATTTTCGGGCGCGACGTGCATGTCGACGTCACCATCCAACTTCCCGGATTGCGCATCGAGCGGATCGAGGGCGAGCGCCATTCCGCCTGCGTGCTCGCCGTTTCCACCCCGGTCACCGCGACCACGACGGATGTGCATTACTGCCTCTATTGGACGATGGGGTGGCTCGGGCCCCTGAAGCCCTTCGCGCGCCGGATGACCCGGGAATTCCTGCGCCAGGATTACGACGTGGCGGTGAAGCTCGGCGCCGCGGATGCGCCGTATCCGCCGACGATGTTCGTCGGCGACGCGGATGCGCAGATCCGCTGGTTCCTGCGGGTGAAGAAGGAATACCAGGCGAGCCGCGCCGAGCAGCGCCCCTTCGTCAACCCGCTGCGCGAGCAGGTTCTGCGCTGGCGGAGCTGAGGAGCTGAGCACCGAAGGTGAAAATGCCCTAATCGAGCCCGGTCTGCTGCTCGCGGAATTCGGCCTGGGGATAGACGCCGAGGATCTTCGTCTCGCGCGAGAAGAAGTCGAGCTCTTCCAGCGCGCGGCGCAGATCGGGTTTTTCGGGATGGCCCTGCACGTCGCAGAGGAATTGCGTCGCGGTGAACTGCCCGGCGAGCATGTAGCTCTCGAGCCGCGTCATGTTCACCCCGTTGGTCGCGAACCCGCCGAGCGCCTTGTAGAGCGCCGCCGGCACGTTGCGCACGCGGAACACGAAGGTGGTCATCAGCCCGGGCTGG
Source organism: Acetobacteraceae bacterium (assembly GCA_965276665.1). GTDB lineage: Bacteria > Pseudomonadota > Alphaproteobacteria > Acetobacterales > Acetobacteraceae > CAWGJC01. The sequence goes on along the minus strand of OZ255620.1, from coordinate 2,677,750 downwards.
TCCACCGTCGGCGTGCGCGGCTCGGCCGACATCACGTAGAAGCGCGTGGTGTTGTGCGCGGCGTCCTCGACATTCGAGCGGAGCACGTCGAGACCGTAGATCTCGCCGGCGAGCGAGGAGGCGATCGCCGCATCCTCCTTGCTGTTCCAGTGCGCGACGAGCTGCGCCGCGCCCGCGGTATCGGCCTGCACCACGGTCCGCACGCCGAGATCGCGCACCAGGTCGCGCACCTGGCCGAGCGCCACCGCGTGCGAATGGATGCGCCGGACATCGGCGAGCGTCGCCCCGCGCGGGCCGAGCAGCGCGTGCTCGACGCGATGGAAATGCTCGCCGATCACGTAGAGCCCGCTGTCCGGCAGCAGGTAATGCATGTCCGGCACGCGGCCGGCGAGGCTGTTCTCGCAGGGCAGCATGGCGAGCCCGGCGGCGCCGGTGCGCACCGCCTCGATCGCCTGCTCGAACGTGTCGCAGGGCAAGGTCGGCCGGTCCGGATACGCGGTCCGGCAGGCGAGATCGGAATAGGCGCCGGGGCGGCCCTGAAATGCGATGGGCTGGGTCATGCCGCGTGTCCTTCAGGAGGCCGGGAGCCAGAATGCCCGGGTGCGAGAATGCCGCGGGCGCGCTCGAGGTCGCTTGCCGTGTCGACGCCGAACGGCGCGTGCTCCACCCGGGCGCAGGAGATCCGCATGCCGGCCTCCAGCGCGCGCAGCTGCTCGAGGCTCTCGCGCCGCTCGAGCGGGCTTTCGGGCAGGGCGACGAAGCGCGCCAGCGCGGCGCGGCGGAAAGCATAGATGCCGACATGGTGCCAGCGCGGCCCGTCCCCTGCCGGGATCGCCGCGCGCGAGAAATAAAGCGCGGGCGACACCGCCCGCCCGTGCTCGAAGGCGCAGGCGGCCTTCACCACCGAGGCCGAGTGCGCCTCCTCGGCGCTGGTGATCGGCGCGACCAGGGTCGCGATGTCGATCGCCGGATCGGAGAGCGGGGAGAGCACGGCGCGCACCTGCACCGGCGGGATGGTCGGCAGGTCGCCCTGCAGATTGACGACGACGTCGTGCCGCCCCTGCGGGTCGAGCGCCGCCAGCGCCGCATGCACCCGGTCCGAGCCGCGCGGCAGGGACGGGTCGGTCAGCACCGCGATCCCGCCCGCCTGCCGCACCGCCTCGGCGATCTCGGCATCGGCGCAGGCGACCGCGACCGGGCCGATATCGGCCTCCCGCGCGCGCTCCAGAACCTGGACGATCATCGGCTTGCCGGCGATCGGCAGCAGCGGCTTGCCGGGCAGGCGCGTCGCCGCCATGCGGGAGGGGATCACGACGATCGGGTTCAAGGGCAGCAACCTCTCGGAAGGTGTGGGAGATGGTGGCCGGGTTGAAGGCGCCGGATCGTTTCCGTATGGTGCGGCGCACCTTATTATGGAGGGTCGGGCCGGCGTGCAACGCACCGGCCAGGCCGAGCCACGGACCAGGAAGACGCGCCGAATGGATAGCTTGGAAGTCAATAAAGGCATTGCCGCGGTTTTGGTTGCGGGGATCGCCTTCATGGGCGCCACCATGCTGAGCGACGCGCTCGTCCACCCCGTCCTGCTCGAGAAGCTGGCGATCGCGATCAAGGGCGCGCCGGCCGCCGGCGGCCCGGCCGAAATTCCCGACCCGCCGGTCGAGCAATTGCTGCAGACCGCGGATCCGGCGAAGGGCCAGGCCGATACCCAGCGCCTCTGCGTCTCCTGCCATTCCTTCAACGAAGGCGGCCATGCGCTGGTCGGCCCCAATCTCTACGGCGTCGTCGGCGGCCCGCACGCGCATATGCCGGGTTATGCGTATTCGGCGGCGATCAAGGCCAAGACCGGCCCCTGGACGTTCGACGAGCTCTATCAGTGGCTGAAGAAGCCGAGCGCCTACGCCCCCGGCACCAAGATGTCGTTCGCGGGCGATTCCGACCCGAAGCAGCGCGCCGACATCATCGATTACCTGCGCACCCTGTCGCCGACCCCGCTGCCGCTGCCGCCGCCTCCGGCAGCCGCCGCGCCGGCCGCGACCGCGGCGAGCGCCGCCGCGGCCGCCAAGCCGGGACCCGCCCCGGCGCCGGGCGCCAAGGCGCCGGGGCTCGCGACGCCGGGCGGCGCCGCCCCCGCCCCCGCCTCCGCCCCTGGCGCGGCCGCGGCGAGCCAGGGTCAGGGCCAGCAGCAGACGCAGCCCTCCGCCAACCAGAACCAGACGCAGGTGCAGCAGACGCAATCCCAGCAGCCGCCGCAGGCCAAGCCGGTCAGCCCGGCCCCTGGGGCCGGGGTCGCGAAACCCGCCGAATCGCAGAAGAACTGAGGGGATCGGGCTGGCCGGGTATTTTCCAGGCCCGGCCGTGAGGCTCAACCCCGATACGTCCAGCCCCGATACGTCCAGCCTTGGTGCGCCCAATCCTGGTGCGCCCAATCCTGGTGCGGCCGATCTCGATGCGCTGATCGCGGCCGCCGAGGCGGCCGCGGATGCCGCGGGGGCGGCGATCCGACCGCATTTCCGCCGCCAGCCGGAAACCATCCAGAAGGACGACGACAGCCCGGTCACCGTCGCCGACAAGGCGGCCGAGCAGGCGATGCGGGCGGTGCTGGCCGCGCATTTCCCCGGCCATCCGGTGATCGGCGAGGAATTCGGCGGCGAGGCAGGCAGCGATTTCGGCGCCGGCGGCCTGCGCTGGGTGCTCGACCCGATCGACGGCACCCGCGCGTTCATCACCGGCCGTCCGGTGTTCGGCACCCTCGTCGCGCTGCTCGACGGCGACCGCCCGATCCTCGGCCTGATCGACCAGCCGATCACCGGCGAGCGCTGGATCGGCGTGGCCGGGCGGCCGACCCGCTTCACCGGCCCGCATGGCGCGGCGGGTTGCCGGCGCTGCCCCGAGCTCTCCGCCGCCGAGCTCTCCGCCACCGCGCCCGACATCGTGGGCGACCAGCAGGCCTGGTCCCGGCTCGCCGGCGCGGTGCGCCGCGTCTCCTGGGGCGGCGATTGCTACGGTTACGGGCTGCTCGCGCTCGGCCAGATCGACGTGATCGTGGAAAGCGGGCTTCGGCTCTGGGATTGGGCGGCGCTGCCGCCGGTGGTGGAGGGTGCGGGGGGCCGGCTCACCGACCGCGCCGGGCGGCCGCTGCGCGCCGGGACGAAGCGGCAGGATGTCGTCGCGGTGGGCGACCCCGCGCTGCTCGGATCGGTGCTGGAAAAACTCGCTGCGCCAGGCGTTGCTTGACGGCCACGTTCTGGTCGCCACGATAGGCGCCCGCACCGGAGACCGCCATGTATCCGCCCGCCCGTCTTGGCCGACGCCCGCTCGCCGCGCTGATGCTCGCCGCCTTCGCCGCGCGGGAGGCCGGCGCCGAACCGGCGGCGGGGGCGATCTCCAGCCATGGCTTCACCGTGCTCGGCACGCCGAAGCTGCCGGCCGATTATAAGAATTTTTCCTATGTGAACCCGGACGCGCCGAAGGGCGGCACGGTCACGCTCGCCGCCCTCGGCAGCTTCGACAGCTTCAACCCGTTCATCATCCGCGGCACGCCGGCGGCCGGCGTCGAGGGGGTGTGGGACACGCTGCTCCGCTCCTCGGCGAACGAGGTGGCGACCGGGTATGGGCTGATCGCCGAGACGATCGAGATGCCGGCCGATAAGAGCTGGATCGCCTTCGACCTGCGCCCGGAGGCGCGCTTCCACGACGGCACGCCGGTCACCGCCGATGACGTCGCGTTCAGCTTCGACACGATGCGCGCGAAGGGGCGGCCATTCTATCGGTCCTATTACGCGGATGTCGACCACGTGGCGGTGGAGGGCGCGCGCCGCGCGGTGTTCCACCTGAAGCCCGGCAGCAACAACCGCGAATTGCCGCTGATCCTGGGCGAGATCGCGGTGCTGCCGAAGCACTGGTTCGAGGGGCGGCCATTCGACACGCCGCTCAATGACGCCCCGCTCGGTTCCGGCCCGTACCGCGTCGCCGGTTTCGAGCTCGGCCGCAGCGTCACCTATGAGCGGATGGCGGATTACTGGGCGGCGAACCTGCCGGTCGGGCGCGGCTTCAACAATTTCGGCACCATCCGGCACGAGTATTTCCGCGACGCGACGGTCGCGATGCAGGCGTTCAAGGCCGGCGACATCGACTTCCGGCAGGAGAACATCTCGAAGAACTGGGCGACCGCCTATGATTTCCCCGCCGTCGAGAAGGGCATGGTGGTGAAGCAGCAGCTTCCCTTCAGCCTGCCCGCCGGCATGCAGGGCTGGGCGATGAACACGCGCCGCCAGGTGTTCCAGGATCGCCGGGTCCGCGAGGCGCTCGCCTGGGCCTATGATTTCGAATGGGCGAACAAGAACCTGTTCTATGGCGTCTACGTGCGGACGCTCAGCTATTTCAGCAACAGCGATCTCGCCTCCTCCGGCCTGCCTTCGCCGGCGGAGCGCGCGCTGCTCGACCCCTTCGCCAAGGATCTGCCGCCCGAATTGTTCACCACCGCGTTCACCCTGCCGGTGACCGACGGCTCGGGCAACAACCGGGTGGAGCTCCGCCGCTCGCTCGAGCTGCTCCAGCAGGCGGGCTGGACGGAGAAGGACCGCAAGCTGGTCGATGCCGACGGCAAGCAGATGAGCTTCACCATCCTGCTCGAGGATCAGAGCCTCGAGCGGGTGGCGCTCCCCTATGTGCAGACGCTGATCCGCCTCGGGATCAATGCGAATGTCCGCACCGTCGATCCGTCGCAATACCAGCATCTGCTCGACGGTTTCGACTACGACATGACGATGGCGGTGTTTCCGGAATCCGACATGCCGGGCTCCGAGCAGCGCGACGACTGGACGAGCGTGGCGGCGAAGAGCGCGGGCAGCTCGAACCTGATGGGCGTCAGCAATCCGGCGATCGATGCGATCGTGGAGAAGCTGATCGGCGCGCAGGACATGCCGACATTGACGACCGCCGCACGCGCGCTTGATCGTGCGCTGCTCTGGGGGTGGTACTTGGTGCCGCAATGGCATACGAGCTCGGTGAACGTCGCCTACTGGAACCGCCTCGGCCGGCCGGACGTGCCGGTGCGGCCGGGCTTCGTGTTCGACAGCTGGTGGGTCGATCCGGGAAAGGCCGCCGCGACGGAGGCATGGCGCCATAATGGCGGATGACACTCGGATGGATGATGCTCGCATGAAGGATGCCGCGATCGCGAGCCTCGATACGGGGGTGCGGGTGCTCGCCGAGCCGGATGACGGCGTCGAGCCGGTGCTGGCGCTGATCCGCGCGGCCGAACGCGCGGTGTTCGTCAAGCAGTTCACGCTCTCCCACCCGGCGATCCTCGATGCGCTGATCGCGGGCAGCCGCGCCGGGCGCGACGTGCGGGTGATGCTGAACCCGCATCGTTCGGCCGGCGACCGCGCCAATGATGCGACCTATGCGCGTCTCGAGCAGGAGGGCGTGCGCGTCGCCTGGAGCAATCCGGCGTTTCGCGTCACCCATGAGAAATCGATGGTGTTCGACGCGCACACGGCGCTGATCGCGACCTTCAACGCCGCGGAGAAATATTTTTCCGAGACGCGCGACTATGGCCTGGTCATCGAGGATCCGCGCGAGGTGGGGCAAATCCGCGACGGCTTCATCGCCGATTGGGACCGCACGCAATTCCACCCCGACGACGACAGCGCGCTGCTCTGGAGCAACTGGAACGCGCGCATCGCAATGAGCCGCTTCCTCGACACCGCCCAGGAGCGGATCGAGATCCAGCATCCGAAATTCGTCGATGCGACGATCCTCGAGCGCATCGTGCAGGCCCGCGTGCGCGGCGTCGAGGTGCGCGTGCTGTGCGGCGGCAGGCACGGCATCAGCGCCTGGGACGTGCTCGACACCTTCGCCTCGCTCCGCATCCTGCAGCGCTTCGGCGCGCATGTGCGCAAGCAGCGCACGCTCCGGCTGCATGGGAAGCTCATCCTGGTCGATCGCCGCCACGCGCTCGTCGGCTCGATGAACATCGACCGCAGCGCCTTTGACGAACGCCGCGAGCTCGGCATCGTCACCACCGACCACGCGGCGGTGGCGCAGCTGCGTTCGGTGTTCAAGGCGGATTGGGAGAAGGCGCATCATTACGATGCGCCGGATCCGCTGGCCGGGGCCGAGCACACCGAAGACGATTTCCCGTACGATCCTGATTTCCTGCATGAGTGAGGCGCGGCCGCCGGTCTCGCTGCTGGCGCTCGCCGCGACCTTCAACAAGGTGTCGCTCGCGAGCTTCGGCGGCGGGCTCAGCGCATGGTCGCGACGGGTGGTGGTCGAGGAGCGGCGCTGGCTCTCGGACGAGGAATTCCTCAGCGCGATGACGATCTGCCGCGTGCTGCCGGGCGCGAACCAGGTCAATCTCGCGGTGTTCGTCGGCACCGAGCTGCGCGGCCGGCCGGGGGCGCTCGCCGCCGTGCTCGGGCTGACCGCCATCCCGGTGGTGCTCGTGCTGCTGCTCGGCTGGCTCTATTTCGCCAATCGCGACCTGCCGGAGACGCAGGCGGTGCTGCGCGGCATGGCCGCGGCCTCGGTCGGGCTGAGCTTCTCGATGGCCTACAAGACGGGGCAGAAGGCGCTGCGCAGCGCGGTCGCCTGGGGGTTGTTCGGCGCCGCCTTCGTGTTCTCCGCGCTGTTCCGCGTGCCGTTGCTCGCGCTGCTCGCTGTGCTCGGCCCGCTGGGAATGTGGTGGGCGTGGCCGCGCCGCGCCGTGTCGTGAATTTCCGCATCTTCCTGCATATCTGCACGGTGTTCGCCAGCGCCTCGCTGCTCTCGATCGGCGGCGGCAATTCGGTGGTGCCGGAGCTGCAATTGCAGGCGGTGCATGTCTATGGCTGGCTCACCGCCGGGCAATTCGCCGATGTGTTCGCCCTGTCGCAGGTCGCGCCCGGCCCGAGCATCCTGATCGTGACGCTGATCGGCTACCGCGCGGCCGGCGTGCCGGGCGCGCTGCTCGCGACGGCCGCGATGATCCTGCCGCCGGCGGTGCTGGTCTGGCTGCTCGCCCGCTCCTGGCACAATCCGCGCTTCGCCGGGCTGCGTCACGCCTTCGAGCATGGTCTGGCGCCGATCGCGGTCGGGCTCGTGCTCGCCAGCGGCGTGGTGGTGGCGCGTGCCGCGGATGTCCGTTTGTCGCAGCTCTGCGTCACGCTGATCGCGACCCTGCTGTTCAGCTTCACCCGGATGAACCCGATCGCCGTGGTGGGGGCGGCCGGCGTCGCCGGTTGGCTCGGCTGGGTGTGACGCCGGCGCGCCGCGATGGCGTCGTCGATCGACGCATCGGACTCCGCCCGTCAGTCGTGCGCCGGCTCGTCCTCGGTCTGGGTTTCCTCGGTTCTTCGTTTGCCGGCGCCGCCGCGCTTGATCGCGGCGGCGCTGCGGATGCTGGCCTCCAGCATCTCCCGGTCCCAACGCGGCGATCCGTAGCCGAGATGGTAGGAGGGCCGCGGAATGCGGCCGCGCCCGACCATTCCAGGAAGCTGACTTGCGCGTACTCGCATGATCTTCGCGACCGCTTCCGCGTCGAGCCAGCGCGATCCAGACATCGTCAAGTCTGAGGCGCGCATTGTCATCGTCCCCTTGCTTGGCATTCCATGCACTGATCGATATGCCACCATCGCGTGTCGGTGGAAGTGCTTCGCCGCAATTGTGAACGCACACGGGAAGGCGAGGTGGCGATGACACGAATTGCGCGCGATTTTGACGAGATGTCTTTCCATAATCACCTTATCTTAACGTACCGCCATCAACATTGCCGGTAGTCGCGCACGCATGATCAAGATCATCAGCTGGAATCTGCTGCGCCTCAGAGGCGCGCGGCTGCGCGATGTCGAGCAGCTCATCGAGCGGCAGCGGCCCGACCTCATGCTGATGCAAGAGGCGACGCAGGAGATGGATGGGCTGCTCGCGCGGCTCGGCGGCCACTATGCGCGCGCGCCGCTGCCGGGGCGGATCCACGGTGTAGCGATGTGGAGCCGCACGCGGCTTCCCAATGATCCGATCATCCTGCCGCTGCCCTCCGGCGCGCTGGTGCATCGCGTCTGCCAGATCATCGATCTCGGCGCGTTCGGCGTCGCCAACGTGCATCTGTCGCACGGGCAGGTGCTGAACCGGCGGCAGCTCCGCTGCATCGCGCGCGTGCTGCCGCACCGTGCGGCGGTGCTGGGCGATTATAATCTGTTCGGCCCCGCCCTGCTGCCCGGCTTCCACGATGTCGGGCCGCGTTTCGCGACGCATGTGATGGGCGATCTGCTGCCGCTGCGCCTCGATCGGTGCCTCGCGCGCGGCCTGCTCTGCGAAGCGGTCGGCGTGCTGCCCGCCGCCGCCTCCGATCACCGTCCGATCGTGATGCGGCTCGGCGTGCCCGGCGAGCAGATGGCGGCCGCCTGAGAGCCTGCCTGAAAAGGCGCTCTGGCGGCCATCTGGCGCGCTTTTCCTGCGCTCCGGTGCTCACGGCCGCCAGGGCCGCTCCGCTCCGGCGCTCGGAAAATCACGCCAGCTGGCAGCCAGACCGCCTTTCCAGGCAGGCTCTGGGACGCCGCGAAAAATGGGCAGTCATAGATAAGGCAGCAGCAATCGCACGGCGGCGTCGAGCAGCCGGGTCGGGAACGAGCGGCGCGCGAGCTCGCCCGCCGTCTCCCGCCGGCCGCGATTTTGCTCGACCAGCGCGGTCAGCCGCGTCGCGAGGTCGGTGTGATAGACTTCGAGGTTGAGCTCGAAATTGAGCCGCAGGCTGCGCATATCCCAGTTGGCGCTGCCGACGAAGCACCACTCGTCATCCACCACCATGATCTTCGAATGGTCGAAGGGCGGCTTGTTGCGCCACAGCCGCGCGCCGGCTTCCAGCAGCGGGCCGATATCGGCCCGCGTCGCCCAGTCCACCAGGCGATGATTGCTGCGCTCCGGCAGCACGAGATCGACGGTGACGCCGCGCATGGCGGCTAGCGCGAGCGCGGTGACCAGCCGCTCATCCGGCAGCAGATAGGGCGTCATCACCCGCACCGAGCTGCGCGCCGCGCCGAGCGCCTGCATGATCAGGAACTCGATCTTCTCGAGATCCTGGTCGGGTCCCGAGGTGACGACCCGCGCCACCGCCTCGCCGGCGCGCGCGAGCGGCGGAAACCACGCCTCGCCGTCCAGCGTCTCGCCGGTGACGAATTCCCAATCCTGCGCGAAGGCCTCGGCGAGCTGGGCGACGATCGGGCCCTCGATCGCGAAATGCGAATCGCGCACCGGATGGCGCGGATGCAGCGCCATCATGTTCTCGCGCCCGATATTCATCCCGCCGGCAAAGGCGTGGCGCCCGTCGACGATCAGCACCTTCTTGTGGGTGCGCAGGTTGAGGAACGGCATCCGCCAGGGCCAGAGCGAGTGCATGAACCGCGCCGCCTCGACGCCCGCGCGTTTCAGGCGGCGGGTGGCGGCGGAGGTGAACCAGCCGCCGCCGACGCCGTCGATCAGCACGCGCACCGTGCAGCCCCGCGCCTGCGCCGCGATCATCGCATCGAGGATCGGGCCGCCCGCTTCGTCGTCGCGCAGGATGTAGGTGGAAAGGGCGACGCTGCGCTCGGCCGCGGCGATCGCCGCCACCATGCGCGGATAGGCCTCGTCGCCGTTCTGCAGCAGGGTGAAATCATTGCCGTCGAGCGAGGGCCGGCCGGTGAGCTCGCGCGCCGCGAGCTCGACCGGCGCGAGATGGTCGTCGCGATCGCGTGAGGGCGGATGCGCATCGGCGAGCGGGCGATATTGCCGCTGGTCGCGGATGCGGGCGGCGCGGCGCTGCACCCGGTTGATGCCGAGCAGGAAATACAGGACGCCGCCGATCACCGGCGAGATCCAGCCGAGGCCGATCCAGCCGGTCGCCGCCCCGACATTGCGCTTGGTGAGCAGCACGTGGACGGTGACCGCGAGCGCGATCAGCACATCGACCACCGCGAGGACGTCCGGGCGCACCCGCGCCAGCATAGCCAGCAACCATTCAGCCTGGACGCCGAGCACTCTTTTCCCCTTCGGCCGAGCCGCCGCAGCGAAACGCCGGCGGCGACCTAGAGCATTTCACCTTTGGTGGAGTCGGCGCCTGCCCTCGCCCCCACCCGGCCCCCCAACGAAAGTATACTACCGATGGGGGCCGGGTGGGGGCGAGGGCAGGCGCCGACTCCACCGATAGTGCCCTATCCGTTGCAGATCCCGACGGAAGTGGAAAGCGCCCGGAATTCCGATTAGGGTACAACGTTTCCTGCCCGCGTGAGGAGGCTGTCATGCGCCGCACCGCCGCCTCCTTGTCCGTCCTGCTGCTGGGGCTGGCCGGCTGCAACAACGAGGCGCCCTATCCGATCGCGACCGCGGCCTATTACAGCCCGCTGCCGCCCTTGCCGCCGCCCGATTACGGCGCCCGCCCCGATGCCCAGCCGCCGCGCCGCGCCGTGATCCACCGCGCCACCGCCCGCGCGCCGGCATCGCTGACCGATGATCAGATCCGCATCCGCATCCTGCAGGCCGCCGTCACCGCTTGCGTGCCCGGCGCGCCCTGCGTCTGCCCGGAGGTGACGCCGGACATGATCGCGCAGTACCGGCGGCAACACAGGCTCTAGAGCATTTTCACCTTCGGTGGAGTCGGCGCCGGCCCTCGCCCCCCATCGGTATTATACTTTTGTTGGGGACCGGGTGGGGGCGAGGGCCGGCGCCGACTCCACCGAAAATGCTCTAGGGGCCTGCATGACCGATCTTGGTTGTCCTGACGCTTGACTGGCGCGCCGGTCAGCGCACCTTCCAGACCGGCTTGCGCTTCTCGCGAAAGGCGCGCGGACCTTCCGCGCCGTCCTCGCTCTCGGCGGTCTCCTGGTCGAGCTGGCGCGCATAGGCGACCAGCGCGGGCGGGAAGGCGGCGGAGAGGCGATAGAGGCGCACCGCCGCCTGCACGGCGAGCGGCGAGCTGTCGCAGATCATCTCCGCCAGCTGCTCCGCCGTCTCGATCAGCTTCGCCTGCGGCACCACCTTGTTGACGATGCTGTGCTGCAGGCATTCCTGCGCGGTGAGCCGGCCGTTGCACAGCGTCAGATAGGCGGCGACCGTGCGCGGGAGCGCCTCGTACAGATTATGCGCGCTGCCGAGCCGGCCGATCTTGGTGTGGGTGTCGCCGATCCAGGCGGTGTCGGCCATCACGCGGAGCTGGCACTGCAGGGCGAGCGACAGGCCGACCCCGACGGCGAGCCCGTTGATCGCGGCGATCAGCGGTTTTTCCAGATTGGCGTCGCTCGGCTGGCCGCCGCCGCCCCAGTGGAAGAGCGGGTTGTTCGGATCCTCGTGCGGCGTGCGCTTGCCCTGCGCCTGATGTTGCGCGAGGAATTTCACGTCCCGCCCGGCGCAGAAGGCCTGCTCGCCGGCGCCGGTGACGATGCCGCAATAGATGTCCGGGTCGATCCCCATATCGCGCCAGCAGGCGCGCAGCTCCGCATAGGCGTAGCTGTGCAGCGCGTTGCGCACTTCCGGCCGGTTGATGGTGACGTACGCGACGTGGCCCTTCTTCTCGTACACCACATGCTCGAGAGTCTTCGGCATGTTCGATGGGTCATAGGGGGATTCGTAACGCGGCATCGGAACGCTCCCGGTTTCTTGCGCGGACACGCGCGCCGCGCGTCGCGGCATTTCGCTGCGGACGCTAGGTTGACCTGTCAACTCTGTCAATCGGCGCGGCGGAGCGGCGAACGTCTAGAGCGTTCAGTTAAGTCGGCGCCGGCCCTCGCCCCGCCCGGTCCCCCAACGCGAGTATACTTCGTGGGGGGCCGGGCGGGGGCGAGGGCCGGCGCCGACTTAACCATAAGTGAAATGCTCTAGATTGCGGGCAGCACACGCCCGCGCAGCTCGCCGAACCCGATGGTCGCGAAGCCGGCGCGTGAGGCGCGCGCGCGGAACACAACCTCATCGCCGTCTTCGAGGAAGCGGCGCGTTTCGCCGGATGAGAGGGTGAGCGGCGCGCGGCCGCCCCGGGTGATCTCCAGCAGCGATCCCTCCATCCCCGCCTCCGGGCCGGAGAGCGTGCCCGAGGCCAGCAGATCGCCGGGCCGCAGGTCGCAGCCGCCGCTCGCCTGATGGGAAACGAGCTGCGACGCGGTCCAGTAGAGCGCGCGCGTGCTGCTCGCGGTGATCCGCTCGGGCGGCAGATTCCGCGCGCGCATCGCTGCGGTCAGCAGGAACGCCTCGACCGCGATGTCGAGCCCGCCCGCCGCCTGGTCCGCCGCGTCGCGCAGAGTGGGCGGCACCGCGGGTTCTTCCGGCGCCCGCGCGGCCGGCGCGAGGCGGAACGGCGCCAGCGCCTCCGGCGTCACGATCCAGGGCGAGACGCTGGTGATGAAGCTCTTGCCGAGGAACGGGCCGAGCGGCTGCGCCTCCCAGGCCTGGATGTCGCGCGCGGACCAGTCGTTCACCAGGCAATAGCCGGCGATGTGATCGGCCGCCGCGCCGATCGGGACCGGCTCGCCGAGCGTGCTGCCGGGGCCGATCCAGATCCCGAGCTCGAGCTCGAAATCGAGGTTGCGGCTCGGGCCGTGCCCGGGCTCCGTCTCGCGCCGCGATTTGCGCTGCCCGTTCGGCCGCCGCACCGCCGCGCCGGAGGGCCGTACCGAGGAGGCGCGGCCGTGATAGCCGAGCGGCATGTGCCGGAAATTCGGCGTCAAGGGCGCGTCGGGGCGGGACATGCGCCCGACATTCGCCGCGTGATGCAGGCTGGCGTAGAAATCGGTGTAGTCGCCGATCCGCACCGGCAGGTGCAGCGTGCATGCGGCGCTCGGATGCAGCATCCGGGCGAGCGCCGCCTGCTCCGGCGCGCCCTCCGCCAGCAGCGCCGAGAGCCGGGCGCGCAAGGCCTGCCGCGGCGGCGCCCCCAGCGCCAGCAGCGCATTCAGCTCGGTCGTCTCGGCAGCGGCGGGAATGCCGGGCAGCAACCCGGCGGCGGCGGCCGCGGCGATGTCGAGAATGCAATCGCCGATCGCAACCCCGCAGCGCGGCGCGCCGCCCAATGGGCTGAACACGCCGAGCGGCAGGTTCTGGATCGGAAAATCCGTCTCCCCGGTCTCATTCCGGGCCGAGGCGACCCAACTGCGCAGCGAGGGATCATGGGTGGCGTCGCAGCCGCTCATGCGTGCCGGCCGCGTCGGATCCCGCTCACGGATCCCGTGGCGGGAGGGCGGTTTCCGTCGCTGTCGATTTCGCACGGATCCGCGCCGCACGCCGCGGGGCCGGCTTGAGCTCGCACGCTTCCTGCGCGCGGAGCGCCTCGGACGCCGAGAACATCCGCTGCAGCATGTCGACCAGCAATTCCCGCTCCGTGCCGGACAGCTCCGCCTGGATGATCGCCTCGCGCCGTCGCCACATCGGCCGCAGCCGCCTGACCAGATCCTGCCCCGACCGCGTCAGCGTCCAGGCGCACCGCCGTGCCGCGACCGGCGTGGCGCCGGACGCCGCGGTGACGTAGGCGCGGCGGCTGAGGGCGGCGAGCACGCGGCTGACCAGCGCCTTGTCCATCGCGGTGCGGGCGACGAGCTGGTAGGCGGCGAGCGGCCCGTGGCTGTCGAGCGTGCTCAGCACCCGCATCTCCGGCAGCCCGACCCCGAACCGCGCCACGTAGAACTGCGTCGCGCCCTTGAACAGCGAGCTCGAGAGCGCGTGCATGTGGTAGTTGATCGAATGTCGTTCGGGCCGCCCTGACGCACCGCTCAACCGAGAACTCCCCGCCGCTTGGAAACGGGCCGCCGCTTGGAAACGGCCCGTCGCTCGGGTGCCTGCTCTATCACAGGAGGGGAGGGTCGCCGCAACGGCCGCCCAGCCAGCCCAATGATCAGCCGAGCCGCGCGCGAAGAATCGTGCCGGTTTCGGATTCGGTGATGAAGGCGCTGCCGCCATCCGGGCTGATCGCGAGATTGGTCGTGCGGATCCCGGTGCAGGAGCGCATTCGCGCCAGCGGCTCGCCGAGCCGGTCGAATTTCCACACCGTCGCCAGGCCGGAATGCGCGACATAGAGATTGCCGTCCCGGTCGACCGTCATCCCGTCCGGCCCGGCGAGCCCGCCCGAGAGCTGCACGAACACGCCGCAGCGATGCTCCCCCACCACATCCGGCAGCAGCGCCAAGCGCAGCACCTGCAGGCTGCGGGTGACGGCGATCAGCAGCGCGTCCTGCTCCGGCGCCAGCACCAGCCCGTTCGGATAGGCGATGTCGTCGAGCAGCATCTCGACCGCGCCGCTCGTGCGGATGCGGAACACGCGGCCTTCCCGCCGCCGCAGATCGCTTACTCCGGGATCGGTGAAATAGATGTCGCCGTTCGCGGCCAAAGTGAGGTCGTTCGGCCCGCGCAGCTTCTTGCCCTCGAACTCGGCGAGAACCGTCGTCATCGCGCGCGTGCGCGGATCGAAGCGCAAAATGCCGTTCATCGCATCGGCGACCAGGATGCTTCCGTCCGGCGCGATCTTCAGCCCGTTCGGACGTCCTTCGTAGCGGTGGAACAGGGTGAATTCCCCGCGTTCCGAAATTTGGAAGATGCGGCCATGCGCGAGATCGACGCACCAGAGCAGCCCCTCGGCGTCGAAGGCGGGCCCTTCCAAGAAGGAATGCAGGCCGGGACCGCCGCGCGACCGGCTCCAGGCGGTCTCGACATGCGCCAGCCGGTGCTCGTCGGGCAGCCGGGCGAACACCTCGGTGGGGATGGTCGGCAGGCCTGCGAACATGCGATCGTTCCCCCGTTGCCGCGGCCACGCTTTCCGGCGCCCGGTTTTTTTGCACCCGGGGGGGCGGAGAGCCCGTCCGAGCGCGTTGAGAGATCAACATATCGGGCGCAAGCTGGCAACCGCCGCCGCGCCGCGCCGCGGCCGAAACGCCGTGTTGACTGATCAACCTTTGGCTGATTTCCTGCCGGTCGGGCCGGGGCCGGGCGCCGATGCGGGACGCGCGACCGGCCGGCGGAAAGGGGAGGCAAAGCGCGGCGCGGCACGGAACCGCCTCGCGCGGGCAAGCGCATGGACCTGCTCGTACAGCTGCTGGTCAACGGCGTCGTCAATGGCTGCGAATACGCGCTGCTCGGCCTCGGCTTCAGCCTGATCTTCGCCACCACCCGCATCTTCCACTTCGCCTACGGGCCGATCTTCGCGCTGAGCGCGCTCGTCGCCTGGCTCGGCGCCGGCGTGTTCGGCCTGCCGGAGATCTCCGCCATTCTCTGTGGCGCCGCCGGCGGCGCGATCGCGGGGGCCGCGAGCTACCTCGGCGCCTACCGCTTCTTCGAGGCGAAAGGCATCTCCTCGCACGGCGTGCTGATCCTCTCGCTCGGCATGTCGATCGTGCTGCAGGCCGCGCTCACCATCATCTTCGGCACCACCGTCGACGTGGTGCCGAATTTCCAGGCCGGCGTGTTCCTGATCGGCCCGGTGGTGCTGACCGAGATCCAGCTCGGGCAGGTGATCGCGCTGCTGGTGGTGGTGGCGCTGCTGACGCTGTTCCTGCGCGGCACGCGGCACGGGCTCGCGGTGCTGGCGATGACGGATAACCGCGCGATGGCGCAGCTCGTCGGCATCGACGGCGCGCGCACCTCGACCCTGGTGTTCGCCATCGGCTCGGCGATCGCGGGCATCCCGGCGGCGCTGATCCTGCTCGATCAGGGGGCGAGCTCGACCATGGGCGCGCGGCCGATCTTCATCGCCTTCGTGGTCGCCGTCGTCGGCGGCATCGGCTCGATCCCCGGCTCGATCATCGGCGGCCTGCTGCTCGGGCTGGTGGAGAGCGTCGGGCTCTGGCAGATCCCGACCGAGTGGCAGAACTCGATCGCCTTCGTGCTGCTCTTCGCGGTGATGCTGCTGCGCCCGACCGGGCTCGCGCGCAAGCCCAGGGCCGCGTGATGATGGCGGCATGATGGTGGCCGCGTGATGGACGCATAGGCATGGACATCGCGCTCCATCTCGGCGTCATGCTCTGCATGTACGCGATCCTCGCGACCTCGTTCAACCTGCTGATCGGCTTCTCCGGCCTGTTCGCCTTCAGCCATGCCGGGTTCTACGCGCTCGGCGCCTACGCGACGGCGATCCTCGCGCCGCATCTGAGTTTCCCGCTGACGCTCGTCCTCGCCTGCGCCTTCACCGGGCTGGTCGGCGTCGGCCTGGCGATCCCGACGCTGCGGATTTCGGGCATCTATCTCATCATCGCCTCGCTCGCCTTTCAGTCGATCGTGCTCGAGGTGATCATCAACTGGAACAGCCTCACCGGCGGCCCGGGCGGCATTGCCGGCATTGCGCCGATCCGGCTGTTCGGCCATGCGCTGAGCGGCGACCGCGCCTTTTTGCCCTTCGCCTTCGTGGTCGCGCTGATCTGTTTCGGCATCGCCTGGCGGATCGCCAACTCGCCGTTCGGGCGCGCGCTCAAGGCGATGCGGGAGAATGAATCCGCCGCGGTCTCCGTTGGCAAGAACGTGCTGGCGATGAAGGTGACGGTGTTCGGCGTCACCGCGGCGCTGGCCGCCGCCGCGGGCTGGCTTTTCGCATATTACTACACCTTCGTCGGGCCGGACAGTTTCAGCCTGGACGAGACGGTGCTGATCCTCTCGATGGTGATGGTCGGCGGCAGCGGCAATCTGCTCGGCACGCTGGTCGGCGTGCTGCTGCTGTTGCTGATCCCGCAGGTGCTGTTCTTCGTCGACCTGCCCTCGCTGATGGCCGATCAGCTGCGCCTGCTGATCTACGGACTGGTGCTGATCGGCTTCCTGCTGTTCCGCCCGGAAGGCATGATCCCCGAACGCGGCCGCCGCGGCCGGCGTATCGACGCCGCCCCTGCCGGCGCCGCGCTGCCGCTGGTTGCGGGCGCGACGGAAGGCGCGGCCACGCTGGTTGGCCGCCGGATGCAGAAGCGGTTCGGCGGCATCGTCGCCATCACCTCGCTCGACATCTCGCTCGAAAGCGGCCGCATCATCGGGCTGATCGGCCCGAACGGCGCCGGCAAGACCACCGCCTTCAACCTGCTCACCGGCTTCCTCAAGCCCGACCAGGGAGAAATTACCTTCCGCGACCGCCCGCTGAAGGGCCTGAAGGCGCATGAGATCGTGCGCGCCGGCGTCGGCCGCTCCTTCCAGGATCTGCGGCTGTTCTCCCGGATGACGGTGCTCGACAACGTGATCGTCGCCTTCCCGCGCCAGGCGGGAGACAACATCCTCGCGCTGTTTCTCCGCCCCGGCACGGTGCGGCGGCAGGAGGCCGCGCATGCCGCGCGCGCGCTCGCGATCCTCGACTTCGTCGGCCTGCGCGGCCGCGCGACCGATCTCGCGGAGGATCTCTCCTACGCCGAGGAAAAGCTGCTGGTGATCGCCCGGCTGCTCGCGACCGATGCCGAGGTGCTGCTGTTTGACGAGCCGCTCTCCGGCCTCGATCCGGCCGGCCTCGCGCATATCGGCGGCATCATCCGCCAGCTCGCGGCGAGCCGGAAAACCATCGGCATCATCGAGCACAATCTCGACGCGATCCGCAGCCTGTGCGACGAGATCGTGTTCCTCGACGGCGGCCGCGACATGGCGCGCGGCACGCCCGCCACGCTGATGCGGGACCCCGAGCTGGTGGAGCGCTACTTCCGGTGAGCGCCGCGCTCTCCCCCGCCGCTCTGTCCGTCGCCGGACTCTCCGCCGGATACGGCAAGAAGACGGTGATCCGCGACATCGACCTCGCTGTGCGGCCGGGCGAGATCGTCGGCGTGCTCGGCCATAACGGCGCCGGCAAGACGACGCTGGCGCGCGCGATCTGCGGCATCATCGCCCCGCGCGCCGGCCGCGTCATGCTGGAAAGCACCGACATCACCGGGCGTAAACCCTCCCGCAACGTCGCCGACGGCCTCGCCATCGTGCCGCAGGGACACGGCATCTTCCCCACCCTCACCGTGCAGAAGAACCTCGAGCTCGGCGGCCTGGTGGTGAAGGACCGCAGCCGGCTGCCCGCCCGCGTCGAGCGGGTGTTCGAGCTGTTCCCCATCCTGCGGCAGCGTCAGAAGCAGATCGGCGGCACCATGTCGGGCGGCGAGCAGCAGATGCTCGCGATCGGCATCGCTCTGATGCCGCAGCCGCGCGTGCTGGTGCTCGACGAACCCTCGATCGGCCTCGCGCCGCTGCTGGTCGAGCGCGTGATGGAAAGCGTGCGCATGATCAACGCCAGCTTCGGCACGTCGATCCTGATGGTGGAACAGAACCTCCGCCACTGTCTCGCCACCGCCAGCCGCGCCATCGTGATCAACCAGGGCCGCAAGGTGTTCGACGGCGATGTGGCTTTGCTGGCGGATCAGGGGGAGTTGATGAAGTTGTTCTAAGACCAGGGGCGCTGCCCCTGGACCCCGCTAAGGGCGGAGCCCTTAGAACTCAGTACAGATGCCGTTTGGAACTGGCCGGCTCGGATATGCTGCTTTGCTTGATTGCGCTTCGCGCGAGGAAAAGCGCGGCAAACGGCCACCAGCCCGCGTTTACGAATGGTCCAGCTTAATGACCCTCTGGAACGCGCCCTTTCCGTCCTTCACGACGAAGAAGGCGATCGGCTTCAACGCCACGCCGTTCGGCTCGAAGGTCAGGCTGCCGCCGAAGATGGTCGGGAAATTCGGGTTCGCGCGCAGCGCCGCGACCATGTTCTTGCCTGAAAGATAATCGCCGCCCTGCGACCGCGCCCGGCGGATGCACTCCACCAGCAGCTTGAACCCGTCATAATAGTTCGCCGCATAGAATTCCGGCGCCGCGTTGTACTGCTTCTCATAGCCTGCGACGAACGCCTTCATCCCCGGATCCTGCGAATTCGGATCGAAGTAATCGGAGGCGTAGCTGTAGCCCTCGGCGGCGGGGCCGGCGACCTTCTCGATCTGCGTGGTGAACTCGATGCCGACGATCGGCATCTTCATGCCGAATTCCCGCGCGCGCTTCAGCCCGAGACCGGGATCGGGGTCGAACGACCACAGAGCGAGCACCTGGCAGCCGCTGACCCGCAGCTTGGCCATCTGCGTGTCGATATTGTTGGCGTTCGGCGTCATCATCTCGTTGGCGACGACGGTGCCGCCATGCGAGGTCCAGAACGCGCGCCCCGCCCGCTCCAGGCTCGCACCGTCATCGGTGGTGCGCGTGAGCTCGGCGAGCTTGGTGAGCTTCTGCTCCTGCGACGGCACCAGTGCTGCGCGCGCCAGGTCGGAGGCGAGCGTGCGGTTGCGGAACAGATATTTGAACTCGCCGACATGCGCGTCCGACACCGAGCCGCCATCGAGCGCCATGATCTGCTGCTGCTCGCAGATCGGCGCGATCGCCTGGGTGATGGTCGAATACGAGCTCAGCACCGCCTGGATGTCGTAGCGCTGCCGCAGCCGGGCGAGCGCATCCACGCCACCCTTCGGCACGCCCTGGTGATCCTCGATCGCGGCTTCCACCTTGACGCCGTCGACGCCGCCGGCGGCGTTCACGTCCGACACCGCCTGCAGGATGCCCTGGCGCATCACCGTGCCGTTGTGGCTGCCGCCCGGATCGGTCAGGCCGAGCAGCGCGCCGATGCGGATGACGCTCGGATCCTTAGGCGCCTCCGCGGCCCGCGCCCATGGGGTCGCAAGCGGCGAGATCGCGAGCGGCGCGGCCGCGAGCAGCCCGGCCGCCTGACGCCGCGTGATCCCGGTGCGCGGCATCGCGCCATGCGGCGCCCCGTCGACAGGCTTGCTCATCCGATCCTCCCTCCCGACACGCTTGCTTTGGTTGTGCTGTTTCGTTCTGCGCGCCTTTGGCGCCGTTGCCGGTACGTGAAAACTATCTGTTGATCTATCAACGCTGTCAACGCCGCGCTGAATCCACGGACGGCGTGGCAGGAGTTGATCTGTCAATCGCGTCGGTCCAGGCTCGCGGCGCCCTCGTTGCGATCGGGATGATTTTTGACCGAGAGTTCCACGCGCGCGCCGAACGAGATCCTGCTCGCGCATAGTTCCGACCTGCATGTGGACGATCCCCTCGTGCCGGGCAGCTATACCGGGCTGCTCGGCCTCGCGAGCGTGCTTCGGACCGCGGCCGCGCTCGGCGCCGATGGGGTGCTGCTCGCCGGCGACACGTTCGACAATCTGCGTGTCTCCGCCGGCGTGCTTGCCCAGGCGCGCGACCTGCTCGCCGCCGCCGGACGCCGCGTCGTGCTGCTGCCCGGCAACCACGATCCGGCGCTCGAGCCCTGCCTGTTCCGTCGCGCCGGGCTGCTCGATCTGCCGCAGGTCCATGTGCTCGGTCTGAGCGGCGGCGACGCGCTGTCGATCCCGGAGTTCGCGCTCGAAATCCACGGCCTCGCGCATCGCGGCTTCGCGGATTTCGCGCCTCTTGCCCCTGCTCGACCGCGCGGCGCGCGCTGGCAGGTGGTGATGGGCCATGGCCATTACGTGCCGCCCGGCATGGCGGCGGCGGAAGCGCATCGCGCGTGGCGCTTCGACGATGCGGCGCTCGCCGAAGCGGGCGGGGATTACGTGGCGCTCGGCCATTGGGACCGTCCGCTCCGCGTCGGCGCGGCGGACAGCGCGGCCTACTATTCCGGCTCGCCCGACCTCGCGCGCACGCTCAACGCCGTGCGCCTGCATCCGGTAAACGGCGTCGGCATCACGCGCGAGCCGCTGATCTGGTCCTGATCC
Source organism: Acetobacteraceae bacterium (assembly GCA_965276665.1). GTDB lineage: Bacteria > Pseudomonadota > Alphaproteobacteria > Acetobacterales > Acetobacteraceae > CAWGJC01. Next base: position 2,657,117 of record OZ255620.1, on the reverse strand, counting down.
GGCGCAAGATTGACAGAGTTGACATCACAACTTAGCGTCCCCGTGCCGCGCCAGCCGGTCTCGCGATGCGCTGACGCAAGGCCCGACAACGATCGCCAGGACCAAGCCCGGCGCGACCACTGGTGAGGACGGAGAACCGCGTGACCCTATCCGCATCGTCGCCCCGTGCCTTCGGCGAGCTCGCGCCCTTGCTCACCCCGCGCTCGGTCGCGGTGATCGGCGCGTCGGACCGCGAGGGCAATCTCGGCGGCGCCTGCGTCGGCTTCTTCAGGAAATTCGGTTTTGCCGGCGATGTCTGGCCGGTGAACGCCGGCCGCACCGAAGTGGCCGGCCTGCCCTGCTTTCCCTCGCTCGCCGCGCTGCCCGCCTTGCCCGAGCTCGCGATCATCGCGGTGCCGGCGGATGCGGTGAACGGCGTGCTGAAGGCGTGCATCGATGCCGGCGTTCCGGCGGCGCTCGTCTGGTCCGGCGGATTCGCGGAAGGCGGCGAGGCGGGGCGCGCGCGCCAGCGCGAGATGGAGGCGCTCTGCCGCGCCAGCACGATCAAGCTCTGCGGGCCGAACAGCGTCGGCATCATCAACACCGCGATCGGCCTGACCGCCTCGTTCAGCAATCTGATGACCGAGCTCGAGCATTTCACCCCGGGCGCGGTGTCCATCGTCAGCCAGAGCGGCGGCATCGGCGTCACCGCGCATGCCCGCGCGCAGGAGCTCGGGCTCGGCTTCCGCGTGACGGTGAGCTGCGGCAACGAGGCGTCGCTGACGGTTCCCGATTTCATCCGCGCGCTGTGCGACGATGACGGCACGCGGGTGATCGCGGTCTACACCGAGGGCCTGTCCGATCCGGACGGTCTGGTCGCGGCCCTCGACCATGCGCGGCGCAAGCAGAAACCCATCGTCATGCTGAAGGGCGGCGCCACCGAGGCGAGCGGGCGGGCGGCGATGGCGCATACCGGCCGCCTCGCCGGCAGCGACCGCACCTATGACGCGATCTTCCGCGAGTTCGCCGTCGCGCGCGTCTATTCGCCTGAAGAGATGCTCGATGTCGCGCTGCAGCTCTCCACCCTGCGTCCCGGGCAATTGCCGCGCGGCAACCGGGTGCTGCTCACCACCTTCGGCGGCGGCAGCGGCGTGATCGGCACCGACCAGTGCATTCGCGACGGCATGCTCGTGCCGCCGCTCGCGGCCGAGACGCGCGCCGCGCTGAAACCGCTGCTGACGCCGCTCGCCTCGACTCTCAACCCGGTGGACATGACGCCTGGCTCGATGACCGCGCCGAAGAACCGCGCCAACATGCCGGCGGTGCTCGACACGCTGGCGCGCGACGAGGGCGCCGATCTCTGGGTCTTCTATGCCGGCGGTTTCGGCGCGCTCGCGCCCACCCTGGTCGACATGATCGAGACCGCCCGCGCCACTTCGGAAAAGCCGCTCTGCGTGAGCTGGCAGGCGCCCCCCGCCGGCACCATGCAGCGACTTGCCGCGAAGAATTTCATGCCGTTCAACGACCATTCGCGCGCCATCCGCACCGCCGGCGCGCTCGCCCGCTACGCCGCCAATCTCAATCACCGCATCCGCCGGCTGCCCGACGCGCCGCCGGCTTTCGCCTGGGGCGATTTCGTCGCCGGCAGCGGCAAGCAGGTGGTGTCCGAGGATGTCGCCTCCGCGATCCTCGCCGCCGCCGGCCTGCCGGTCGCCGAGGGGCGCATCGCGGCGAGCGCCGAGGCGGCGGTCGCCGCGGCCGCGGCGGTGGGATTCCCGGTCGCGATCAAGGGCATCTCGGCGCAGGTGACGCATCGCGCCGCGGCGGGCCTGGTGGCGCTCGGCATCGACTCGCCGGAGGCCGCGCGGAAAACCTTCGAGACATTCACCGCGCGCGCCGCGTCGATCGGCGCGACCCTGGATGGCGTATGGATCCAGCACATGTTCCAGGGCTCCGTGGAGCTGCTCGTCACCGCCTTCCGCGATGCGGAATTCGGCGTGATGATCGGCTGCGGCATGGGCGGCGGCATGACCGAGATCATCGACGACGTCGCGTTCACCCGCGCGCCGATCGACGCCGATGGCGCTTACGATCTGCTCGGCACGCTGCGCACCATGCGGCGGCTGCCGGAGCTGGTGTCGGACGCGCAGCGCCGGCAGGCCGCCGGCTTCATCGCCCGCTTCTCTTCCCTCGCGGCAAGCGCGCCCTGGCCGGGCTTCACCTTCGAGGTCAATCCGCTGAAGATCGGCCGCGAGGCGGTCGCCGCGGTGGACGGGCTGCTGCTGATCGGAGACGGCGCGTGAGCCGGGACGCGGCGGAGATCCGTCCCGCCGCCAATATCGCCGCCATCGTCGGCGAATCGCCGCTCTGGATCGCGGGCGCGCAATCCCTCTACTGGATCGACGGGCTGCGGCCGCATCTGATGCGGCTGCATGCGCCGAGCGGCGCGGTCGAGACGCGCATCCTGCCGTACCGGCCGAGCTGCCTGGCGCCGATGCCGGATGGAAAACTGCTGATCGGCTACAAGAAAGGGCTCGGCATTTTCGATTTCGCCACCGGGCGGAACGAGGTCCTGCCGGTCGACGGCGTCGATCTCGCGACGGTGAGTTTCAATGACGGCGCCTGCGACCGGGCCGGGCGGCTCTGGATCGGCACGCGGCATCGCGATGCGAGCGAGGCGGCGGGCGCGCTCTACCGCATCGGCCCTGGCCTGGCGATCAGCCGCGTGGTGGACGGGCTGATCGTGTCCAACGGCATCGCGTTCAGCCCCGATGGCGCGACGATGTACCACGCCGATTCGCGGCCCGGACGGATCGACGCCTATGCGTATGATGGCGAGACCGGAACCCTCTCGGACCGCCGGACGCTGATCGACTATGCGGGGCGCGGCTTTCGCCCGGATGGCTGCACGGTCGATACGGATGGAGACCGGCTTCACCGGCCTTTCGGAACCGGCTTTCCGCCGCGTCTGAAGGGCCGCTAGCGCACCGCCCAGACCGGGCGGCGCTTCTCGCGGAACGCGCGGGCGCCCTCGGCGCCGTCCTCGGTCTCGGCGACTTCCTGGTCGAGATGGCGGGCATAGGCCTCGAGCGAGGGCGGGTTGGCGGCCGACAGCCGATAGAGCCGCACCGCCGCCTGCACCGCGAGCGGCGAGCTCTGGCAGATCATCTCGGCGAGGCGCTCGGCGGCGGCGATGAGCTGCTCCTTTGGCACCACCTCGTTGACGATCGCCCAGCGCAGGCAGTCGGCGGCGGGGACCCTTCCGTTGCACAGGGTCATGTAGGCGGCGACGGTGCGGGGCAGCGCCGCGTACATGTCCTGCGGCGCGCCGAGCCGGCCGACATTGGTGTGCTGATCGCCGAGCCAGGCATCGTCGGCCATCACCCGCAACTGGCATTGCAGCGCGATGCTGAGCCCGACGCCGACCGCGAACCCGTTGATCGCCGCGATCAGCGGCTTCTCGAGATTGACGTCCTTCGGCTGGCCGCCGCCGCCCCAATGGAAGATCGGGCTGTTCGGATCCTCGTGCGGCGTGCGCTTGCCCTCCGCCTGGTAGGCGGCGAGGAATTTCACGTCCCGCCCGGCGCAGAAGGCCGGCCCGGCGCCGGTGACGATGCCGCAATAGATGTCCGGGTCGATCCCGATATCGCGCCAGCAGGCGCGCAGCTCGAGATAGGCATAGGAATGCAGCGCGTTGCGCACTTCCGGCCGGTTGATCGTCACGGTGGCGACGTGGCCCTTCTTCTCGTAGGTGACGAATTTCAGATCCTTCGGCATCGAGGCGGGATCGTACGGCGATTCGTAACGCGGCATCGGTCTTCTCCTGGGAAAGGTCAGTGCAGGGCGGCGAGCCGCAGGCGGCGGACGCGCCAGCGCGTGTAGATCTGCACGATCAGCAGCAGCGCGCTCATCAGCAGGAAGGCGAGGGTGAGCGGGCGCTCGTAGAACACGGCGAGGCTGCCATGCGAGATCGACATCGCGTTGCGGAAATTCTCCTCCATGCGCGGCCCGAGCACGAAGCCGAGCAGGATCGGCGCCGGATGGAAGCGCAGCCGCAGCAGCAGGAAGCCGAACAGGCCGAGCGCGAGCGCCTCGCCGACATCGAACAGGCTGTTGCGCGCGCTGAACACGCCGACGCAGACGAAGAACAGCGCGCTCGGATAGAGCAGCTTGTAGGGAATCGCGAGCAGCCGCACCCAGAGCCCGATCAGCGGCACGTTCAGCACCACGAGCATGATGTTGCCGACCCAGAAGCTCGCGATCAGCCCCCAGAAGATATCCGGATGCTCGCGGATCAGCAGCGGGCCGGGCTGGATGCCCTGGATCAGCAGCGCGCCCAGCAGCAGCGCCATCGCCGCATCGCCCGGGATGCCGATGCTCATCGTCGGGATGAAATCGCCCTGCACCGAGGAGTGCGTCGAGGCCTCCGGGGCGGCGAGGCCGGCGATCATGCCGGTGCCGAATTTCTCCGGCGTCTTCGAGAGTTTCTTTTCCGCCGCATAGGAGATGAACGAGGCGATGGTCGGCCCGGTGCCCGGCACCAGCGCGCAGAGGCTGCCGATCAGGGTGCCGCGGATCATCGGCAGCGCGGCTTCCCTCAGCTCCTTCGGGCTCGGCCGCATGTCGCGGAAGCGCAGCCGCATGCCGGGCACGTGCAGCGGCATCACGTTGTTGACGTTCTTCAGGAATTCGGCGACGCCGAAAATGCCGAGCGCCAGCGCCACCAGCTCGACGCCGTCATAGAGGTTGACCAGGCCGAAGGTGAAGCGCGGCACGCCGAGATTCATGTCGACGCCGGCGAGGCCGAGCACCTGGCCCATCAAGGTCATCGCGATGCCCTTGAGCGGCGAGCCGCGGGCCAGCGTGGCGCCGGCGAGCAGCCCGAGCAGCATCAGCGCGCAGATCTCCGATGGGCCGAAATCCAGCGCGACGCGCGCGACCACCGGCGCGAAGAACGTCATCACCAGGATGCCGAAGGCCGCGCCGACGCAGGCGGCGATGATGGTGATGCCGAGCGCGACGCCGCCGCGCCCCTGCCGGGTCAGCGGATAGCCGTCGAGGCAGGTCACGGCGTGCGGCGGATGGCAGGGCAGGTTCAGCAGGATCGAGCAGATCGCGCCGCCATATTGCGCGCCGTAGAAGATGCCGGCCAGCATCAGGATCGCGGCGACCGGCTTCATCCCGAAGGTCAGCGGCAGCAGCACGGAGACGGCGGAGAGCACGCCGAGACCCGGCAGCACGCCGACGAAATTGCCGACCATGACGCCGACGAAGCACCACAGCAGATTGCCCGGCTGCAGCGCGACGCCGAGCCCGTGATAGAGGCCGGTGAGCGATTCCCCCATCAGCGCCTCACGGCCAGAGCGGCAGGGCGATGCCGAGCAGCACGTGGAACAGCACCGCGCCGAAGGCCGAGATGCCGGCGGCCAGCAGCGCGCTGCTGCGCAGCGTGGCGCTGCGGTCGCCCAGGGCGGCGATGAACACGCAGCCGAAGGTCGCGATCACCATGCCGAGCCGCTCGGCGGCGGCGATGAACACCACGATGCCGGCGACGATGCACAGCCGGCCGCGCCAATCGGCGCCGAGCGGCACCGCGTGCAGCGGGTCCTCCTCGACCGTGTCGGAGCCGGTGAGCGCGATCAGCGCGCCGGTGATCGCGAGCAGCACGCCGAGCACGGCGGGGTAGAAGCCCGGCCCCATGTCGCCGAGCGTGCCGATCGAATAGGTGACCGCCTGCCATAAGGTCAGCAGGCCGATCACCAGGCACAAGATCCCCGCCCAGGTATCGACGCGGCGGATCATCGGGCGCGGATCCGGCTCAGTGTCCTGCGAGCTCCGCGAGAAGCGGTTTCACGCGGGCCTCGTCGTCGGCCCAGACCTTCGCGAAACCGGCGGGGTCGTTGTAGTACGGCAGCGAGCCGAAGGCGGCGAGCTTGCGCACCTGATCGGGATCGGCGACGACCGTCTTCACCGCGGCGGCGAGCTTCGCGACGATGGGGGCGGGCGTGCCGGCCGGTGCGACGATGCCGCCGATCGCGGCGTTCACCACGTCGAACCCCTGCGCACGCATCGTCGGCACATTCGGCATCGCCGGGTCGGGCGCCTCGGACGCGACGCCGAGCACGCGGAACTGGCCGGCGCGCACATAGGGGAGCGCATCCGAGATGCCGCCCGCCAGCACCTGCACCTGGCCGCCGAGCACCGCCGTCACCGAGGGCGGACCGCCGGGGAAATGCACGGCCGCGAAGGTGACGTGGCCGGCGGCGCCCAGCATCAGCGTCGTCAGATGCGGCGTGCCGAGCAGGCCGCTATCGCTGACGGTGATCTTGCCCGGCGCGGCGCGCGCGGCATCCACCAGATCCTTGAGCGTCTTGAAGGGCGAGTCGGTGCGCACCGCCAGCATCATCGTCGCGATGTACTGCGTGGCGACCGGCTGGAAGCTCTTGGCGGTGTAGATCGCCCGGCGCCGCGGATCGAGATAGCTGGTCTGCACCGCCGGCAGCACGGCGTAGCCGAGCGTCATGCCGTCGGGCTTCGAGCCGACGAGCTCGGTCATGCCGACCTGCGAGGCGGCGCCCGGCCGGTTGATGATCTGCACGTTGAAATGCAGCACCTGCGAGAGCCCGGCCGCCATCATCCGCGCCGAGGTGTCGGTGCCGCCGCCCGCCGGATAGGGCACGATGATGTCGATCGGCGCGCCGCCCGTGGGATAATTTTGCGCCCGCGCCGGATGCGCCAGCGTGAGCGGAGCCGCCAGCGCGATCAGCAGCACCGCGACGGCGAGGCCGGAGAGTCGCGAGAGATGTCGAACCATGTCCTGTCGTCCTGCCGGAATGGGGTCAGCGTCCGTTGAGTCAGCGCCCGTTGAAGATCGGGGCGCGCTTTTCGAGGAAGGCCGCCTGCGCCTCGCGAGCATCCTCGGTGCGGCTCAGCGTCGCGGTCATCGCCTGCTCGAACCGCATGCCCTCGCGCAGCGGCATGGTCTCGACCGGGCGGAAGGATTGCTTGATCGCCCGCAGCGCGAGCGGGCTTTTCGCCGCGATGCGGCGGGCGAGGCCGAGCGCGCATGGCATCAGCTGATCGGCCGGCACCACCTCCTCGATCGCGCCGAGCCGGTGCAGCTCGGCCGCGGCGACGCGGTCTCCGGTCAGCAGCAACCGGCGAAGCGTCGGCAGCGGCAGCAGGCGTTGCAGGAAGGCCGCGCCGCCGGCCTGGCCGACATCGATCTCCGGCATCGCGAACACCGCATGATCCGCGGCGACGACGATGTCGCAGCAGGACAGCATCACCAGCCCGGCGCCGATCGCCGCGCCGTTGACCGCGCCGATCACCGGCTTGCCGCAATCGAGGATGCAGTCATACGCCTCGCGGATCAGGCGGTCGGCCGCGCCGCGCGCGCCATCGGATCGTCCCGGCGCATCGAAGGCGCGCTTCTCCTTGATGTCGGCCCCGGCGCAGAACACCCGGCCGCGTCCGGTCAGCACGATGGCGCGCACCTCGTCGCGCTCGTGCAGCGTGTCGAACACGCGCAGCAGCTCCTCGCGGATCGCCCGGCCGAGCGTGTTGACCGGCGGATTGTCGAGGGTGACCACCGCGACGCCATCCGCGAACATCTCGAGCGCCAGGTGACGCAGTTCCATCCATCTCCCCCGTGGGTCGGCGGCGGTCGCCGTCATCCCCGCGCGCTTTTGCGGCGCTTGTTGATACCTCATCTTGCGCCCGCTCGCCCGGCGGGATCAAGCCCGCAGACGCGGGGAGCGGGCGCGAATATGCTGGCCGGCGTCTCGCGGTTTTCGAAAGGAATGACGATGGCTTGGCAGAACCAGGTGGCGGTGGTGACCGGCGGCGCGCGCGGCTTGGGCCGCGCCACGGCGTTGCTTCTCGCGCGGCAGGGCGTGGCGGTCTGCGTGAACTACGCCGCGCGGCCCGATGCCGCGGCGGCGGTGGTGGCCGAGATCACCGCCGCCGGCGCTCGCGCGATCGCCGTGCAGGCCGATGTCGCCGATGCCGGCGGCGTCGAGAGCATGGTCCGGCGCGCGGAGGCCGAGCTCGGCCCGGTCAGCATCCTGGTCAACAACGCGGGCATCGGCTGGCAGGGCAATCTGCAGAGCTACGATGCGGCGAAGGTCGCGCGGATGCGCGCGGTGAACGTGGAGGGCGTGATCCACGGCATCCGCGCGGCGATGGACGGGATGAAGAGCCGCGGCTACGGGCGCATCGTCAATGTCGCCTCCATCGCCGGGCTCGGCACCTCGCTGCCGGGCAACGCGTTCTATGCCGCGACCAAGGCGGAGGTGCTGATCCTCACCAAGCGCTTCGCGATGGAGCTCGGCGCGCACGGCGTCACGGTGAACGCAGTCGCGCCCGGCTTCGTGCGGACCGACATGACGACGGGCGGCCGCGGCAAGGATGACTGGGAGGCGACGGAAAAGCGGCTCGCCGGGCTCGCGATGACCGGCCGCATCGGCGAGCCGGAGGATATCGCCCGCGCCGTGGCCTTCCTCGCCGCGCCGGAGGCGGGCTGGATCACCGCGCAGACGCTCACGGTCGATGGCGGCCGGCTGGACTATATCGGCCACCCCTGACGCCATCCCCGTGTGCCGCGCCTCGCCCGGGCCAGCCTACGGCGCGCCGGCCCGGGCGAGCGCCGCGCGGCGGCTGGTGCTCTGCCGGCGCACCACATCGACGCCGAGATCGACGATGCGCTCGCCTTTGCCGCCGGCGAGCGCCGCGGCGATCGTCTCGATCGCGCGGCGCCCGATGCGGTAGCGGTGCGTGCGGACGCTGGAGAGCGAAGGATGCGCGGCGGACATGAAATCGAGATCGTTGAAGCCGGCGATCCCCATCTCCTCCGGCACGCGGATGCCGGTCTCCAGGCATTCGAACAAGACGCCGAGCGCGAGGCTGTCATTGTTGCAGAACACCGCGTCGATATCCGGCGCCGCGGCCCGGGCGCGGCGGAACAATTCGCGCCCGAGAGAGGGCGGCGAGTAATCGAGGATCGGCCGTTCGGACGGCGCGGATCGCGCGGCGATCGCGGATAATTCCTCGCGCGACATCGCGTGCACGCCGCGGGGTTCCGGCAATCCGGCCGCCCGCAGCGCCATGCGGTAGCCGAGCAGCCTGCCTTCCGAGCGGTCGTTCATCCAGCCGATCAGGAAGGCGATGCGGCGATAGCCTTCCTCGATGAGATGCTCGGTGATCAGCCGGCCGCCCTGCTGATGCGAGAAGCCGATGACGACATCGACCGGATCGGCGCAGAGATCCATGATCTGCACCACCGGGCAGCCGGCGCGCTCGAGCGCGGCGCGCGCCGCGGCGGTCTGATCCGTCCCGGAGAGGATCATCGCCGCCGGCTTCTGCCGCAGGAAGCCCGCGATCAGCCGCTCTTCCGTCTTCGGGTCGTGATGCGTGTTGCCGATCTGCATCTGCAGATGGCTGCCGTCGATGCCGTCCGAGATGCCGCGCAGCACGTCGGTGAACAGGGTGTGGGACAGCGACGGCACCAGCACGCCGACCACGTCGGTCCGCACCGAGGCGAGCGCGCGCGCATTGAGATCGGGGATGTAGTTCAGCGCCTCGATGGCGGCGCGGATGCTGCGTCGCAGTTTTTCGGAGACGAGCTCGGGCGTGCGGAGCGCCCGCGACACGGTGATCGCGCCGACGCCGGCCCGGGCGGCGACGTCGGCGATCGTCGGCCGCGTGCCGGCGCCGCGGCGGCGCGGCGGAATCGCGATTTCGCCTTGCTTGCTGATGGCTTCGTCCTTTCGTCCACGGCGATGTCGTGCAGAGCCGGCAACGATCATGCAGTTTAAGTCACACTCCCCGGCTCGCCGGCAAGGGGCGCGGCCGGTGCGGCGGCGCGCTTGACAGGGTTTCTGGTAGCGCTACCGTAAATCGGCCGCGGCGCATCATCCGGCGGCAAGCATTGCGATGAACCGCCGGGCGCAACGGGCGGATGACAGGGTAAGGGAATTCGATGGCGTTCACGCGGCGCAGCCTGGCGATGCGGACGGCCGCTCTCGCGGCATCGGCGGCAAGTCTCGGCGGTGAACATGCCGCGCGGGCGCAGCAAGGCGGCGACACGATCCGCCTCGCCCTGGCGGCGCGCGGCGTGCGGACCATCGATCCCGCGCGCTCGATCCAGGGCGCCGATAACTGGGCGATCATCCATATCCACGACACGCTGGTGGATTCGCCGGACGGCCGCTTCGCCCTGAAGCCGGACGAATTCCGACCGCGCTTGGCGAAGAGCTGGTCGCTGTCGCCGGATGGCAAGACCTGGACCTTCCAGCTGCGCGAAGGCGTGCAGTTCCACAAGGGTTATGGCGAATGCACCGCCGAGGATGTCGCGTTCAGCCTCGACCGCGCGCGCGATCCGAAGCAGAGCGGCACCAACCGCGTGCTGTACGACAATATCGCCGAGGTCAGCGCGACGGGAAAATACGCCGCGGCGGTGACGCTCAAATCGCCCGATCCGCTGCTGCTGAGCGGCACGATGCAGGATTACTCGGCGGTGATCCTGTGCAAGAAGGCGGTGCTGGAAAAGGGTGATGCCATCGGGAGCGATCCGATCGGCACCGGCGCCTATCAGTTCGGCAGCATTGATCCCGATCCGTCGAAGGGCGTGCTGATGACGGCCAACCCCGATCATTTCCTGGGTGCGCCGGCGACCAAGCGCCTGCAGATCATGTACATCCCCGACACCACGGCGCGCACCCTCGCCCTGCTCTCGGGCGCCGTGCACATGATCGAGGGCGTGCGCGCGCCGGGCTGGACGGGGTCGATCAAGCAGAAGCGTCCGACCCTTTTGTTCGACGTCGCCGCCCCCGGCAGCCTGTTCACCATGCAGTTCAACCTGACGCGCAAGCCGCTCGATGATCTGCGGGTGCGGCAGGCCTTTGCGCATGCGATCGACCGGGACGCGATCGCCCGCGCGCTCGCGCCGATCGGCCGGCGCACCTACGGGCTCAACCCGCCCGGCTATCCGGGCGGCCTCACCGAGGCGATGGTGCCGGCGGAGCTGCGCTATCCGTTCGATCCCGCGCGCGCCAAGGCGCTGCTCGCGCAGGCCGGATTTCCGAACGGCTGCAAGCTCGACGCCTATACGAGCCAGCGCGAGGATTACAGCTCGATCATGCTCATCGTGCAGGAGCTGATGCGCAAGGTCGGCGTCGCCATCAACATGCAGATCATCGACCACACCACCTTCCACGCCAATGACCGGAAGGACATGAACAGCCTGCCGCAATATTCCTCGGCCTATCCGCCGGTGCCCTCGCTGCCGCTCGCCGACAGCCTGGAGAAGAGCGGCGAGGTGAAGGCGGATGGCAGCGGCGGGGTGAACTACTCGCATTACGGCGTGGCGATGCCGGGAATCGACGACCTGCTCGCCACCGCCGCCGCCGAGGCGGATTACGACAAGCGCATCGCCATCCTGCAGAAAGCGGAGCTCAAGGTGATGACCGACCTGCCGCTCATCCCGCTCAGCACCAACGGCTATCTCATCGTGCGCGACCCCAGGGTGAAGCTCGGCTTCGAGGTCACGTCGGGATATGCCTATTGGCGGCTCGACAAGGCCGTGCTGGCCTGACCACGCCGGACGGATCGCGCTGATGTGGCGCGCCATCGTGCTCAGGATCCTCGACACGATCCCGACGCTGCTGCTCGTGCTGACGCTGGTGTTCATCGCCATGCGCATCCTGCCGGGCGATCCGGCGGTCGCGGTGCTGGGCGAGAACGCCTCGCAGGCCCAGCTCGCGGCGTTCCGTCACCGGATCGGGCTCGATCTGCCGCTCTGGCAGCAATATCTGCATTTCCTGCTCAACTCGGCGACGTTCCATTTCGGCCAGTCCTTCTCGAGCGCCTTCTCGGTGGCGCAGCTCGTGCGGCTGAACCTGCCCTACACCGTCGAGCTCACTCTGGCCGCGACGGTGATCGGCACGGTGCTCGCGGTGCCGCTCGGCGTGATGGCGGCGGTCGGCCGCGGCAAGCCGATCGATTTCACCACGCGGGTGTTCTCGCTGATCGGCTATGCGATTCCCGATTTCTTCCTGGGCGCGGTTCTGCTGGTCGCCTTCGCGCTCGATCTCGGCTGGTTCCCGATCAATGGCGGCGGCAGCGGCGTTCTCGACCGGCTCTGGCATCTCGTGCTGCCGGCGCTGGCGCTCGGGCTGATCAAGGCGGCCTTCGTCAGCCGGCTGACGCGCTCCTCCCTGCTCGAGGTGTCGCGCAAGGATTACGTGCGCACGGCGCGCGCCAAGGGGGCGAGCGAGCGGCGCGTGATCTACCGGCATGCGCTGCGCAATGCGCTGCTCCCGGTGGTCACCGGGCTCGGCCTCAGCATCCTCTCGACGCTGTCCGGCTCGGTCGCGATCGAGCTGATCTTCGGCCGTCCGGGTCTCGGCACGATGCTGATCGGCGCCATCGAGGCGCGCGATTATCCGGTGATCCAGGCCGGGATCGTGGTGTTCGCTCTGTTCGTCGTGCTGCTGAACATGGTGATGGACATTCTCTACACGCTGATCGACCCGCGCACCGGGGATGCATCGTGACCGCCTCCGTCGCCGCCGCCGGACGCGCCGCGCGGCCGCGCATCCGGCGCCTGCTGGCGACCCGGAAGCCGACGTTGATCTCCGGCCTGGTGCTGCTCTGCGTGGTGCTGATCGCGATCTTCGCGGGAGACATAACGCGTTACGATCCGCTCGAGCAGAGCCTGCTCTCGATCAACCAGGCGCCCTCCGCCGATCACTGGCTCGGCACCGACCAGTTCGGGCGGGACGTGATGGCGCGCATCGTCTTCGGCGCCCGCACCTCGCTCATCCTCGGCCTGCTCTCGCCCACGCTCGCTTTGCTGATCGGCACGGTCCTCGGGCTGCTCGGCGGGTATTTCGGCGGGATGATCGACCGGCTGCTCGGCCGGGTGGTGGATCTGCTGCTCGCGTTTCCCGCTTTGCTGCTCGGCATCCTCGTCGCCGCCGCGCTCAGCCCGGGATTCTGGTCGATGGTGGCGGTGCTGATCATCGCCTTTGCGCCGCGCTTCGCGCGCATCGCGCGGGGCTCCACGCTCGGCCTGCGCCGCGAGCCCTTCGTGGAGGCCGCGATCGCCGCCGGCGTGACCCATCCGACGATCATCCTGCGCCACATCCTGCCGAATATCGCCGGCCCGATCGTCGTGGTGTTCACCCTGGAGATCGCCGTCGCCATCCGGCTCGAGGCCACGTTGAGCTTTCTCGGCCTCGGCACGCAGCCGCCGCAGCCGAGCTGGGGCAACATCATCCGCGACGGGCTGAACAACATGTACGGCTCGCCCTGGCCGATCATCGGCGCCGGCCTCGCGATCACCATCACCGTGCTCGCCTTCAACATGATCGGCGATGCCGCGCGGGACGCGCTCGACCCGGAAACGCGCGCGTGACCACGCCGCTGCTGCGCGTGCGGGATCTCGCGATCGAGTTCGGGCCGCCGGGCGAGGCGGTGCGCGTCGTCGACGGGGTCGGGTTCGAGCTCGAGGCGGGCGGCTGCGTCGGCATCGTCGGCGAATCGGGCTCCGGCAAGACGGTGACGTCGCTCGCGATGCTGCGGCTGATCCCCGATCCGCCGGGCCGCATCGTCTCCGGCCAGGTGGAGATCGGCGGGCGCGACATCCTCGCCTTGCCCGCCGGAGCGATGGCCGCGATCCGCGGCAAGGACATCGCGATGATCTTCCAGGAACCGATGAGCTCGCTCAACCCGGTGATGCGGATCGGCGATCAGGTCGCCGAGGCGCTGCTGCTGCACGAGACCCTCGGCGCGCGGGCGCGCCGCGCGCGCGCCGTCGAGATGCTCGGCTTCGTCGGCATCCCGAGCCCGGCCGAGCGTTTCTCCGCCTATCCGCACGAATTCTCGGGCGGCATGCGCCAGCGCGTGATGATCGCGATGGCGCTCGCCTGCAACCCGAAGATCCTCGTCGCCGACGAGCCGACCACCGCGCTCGACGTCACCATCCAGGCGCAGGTGCTCGACCTGCTGAAACGGCTGCGCCGCGAGCTGCGGATGGCGGTGGTGCTGATCTCGCATGATCTCGGCGTCATCGTCGACATCGCCGATCGGGTGCTGGTGATGTATTGCGGCCGCATCGTCGAAAGCGCCGCGGCGGCGGCGATTTTCTCGCGTCCCGCGCATCCCTACACCGAGGGGCTGCTCCGCTCGATCCCGGGCGCCGCGACGGACGGGCAGCGGCTCTACCAGATTCCCGGCAGCGTACCCCCACCGGAGCAGCGCGGACCCGGTTGCGACTTCTACGGGCGCTGCCCGAAACGCATGGATGTCTGCCTCTCCGCGAAACCACCTTTGTTCCCGGTCGCGGCGGATCAGTCGGCCGCCTGCTATGCGGCCGCCCCGGATCTCGCCGCATGAGCGCGGCGCTGCTGGCGGCCGAGGGGCTGAGCAAAACCTTCCCGGCGCGCCGGCGCATGCTCGGCCTGGTGCGGCCGCCGGGCGTCCGCGCGGTCGACCGGATCAGCTTCACGCTGCGGCGCGGCGAGACGCTGGCGCTGGTGGGCGAATCCGGCTGCGGGAAATCGACCACCGGCCGGCTGCTGCTGCGCCTGCTCGACCCGAGCGCCGGGCGCGTGCTGTTCGCCGGCCGCGATGTCGCGCATGCCGGGCGGGCGGAGCTGCACGCGCTGCGCCGGCGGATGCAGATCATCTTCCAGGACCCGTTCGGCTCGCTCAGCCCGCGCCGCACCGTCGCCGCCGCGATCGCCGAGCCGCTCGACGCGCACGGCCTGGTGCGCAACGCCGCCGAGCGCCGCGAGCGAGTCGCCGCGTTGCTCACCCGCGTCGGCCTGTCGCCGGACATGATGCGGCGCTATCCCCGCGAATTCTCGGGCGGCCAGCGTCAGCGCATCGGCATCGCGCGCGCGATCGGCGTCGATCCGGCTTTCGTGGTGGCCGACGAGCCGGTCTCCGCGCTCGACGTCTCGGTGCAGGCGCAGATCGTCAACCTGCTGCAGGATCTGCAGGCGGAGACCGGGCTCTCGTACCTGTTCATCTCGCATGATCTGCGCATCGTGCGGCACATCGCGCATCGCGTGGCGGTGATGTATCTCGGCCGGATCGTCGAGGAGGGGCCGAAGAGCGCGCTCTTCGCGGCGCCGCATCATCCGTATTCGCAGGCCCTGCTCTCCGCCGCACCCGATCCGGGCGCCGCACGCGCGGGACGCCGGATCGTGCTGGCGGGCGACGTGCCGAGCCCGCTCGCCGCGCCGTCGGGCTGCGGCTTCCGCACGCGCTGCCCGCTCGCGCAGCCGGTCTGCGCCGCCGAGGAGCCGGAACTGCGCGGTGTCGCGCCGGACCACAAGGCGGCCTGCCATTTCGCCGCGCCCAATCCGATCAACGTTCCGGCCGCCGGCCCGGGTTGACAGAAGGACGACATGCAAGTGAGCGCTGAACCCTGGTACCGGACCGCGTTGCGTTGGGGCCAGACGAATCTGGTCGAGATCGATCCCGCCCGCTACGACGCCGCCTGGTGGCGCGAGCAATGGCGCCGCACCCGCGTGCAGGGCATCATCGTGAACGCGGGCGGCATCGTCGCCTACTACCCCTCGGCGATTCCGCTGCATCACCGGGCCGAGGCGCTCGGCGATCGCGATCTCTACGGCGAGATCGTGCGCGCCGCGCGCGAGGAGGGGCTGAAAATCATCGCGCGGATGGATTCCAACCGCGTCGCGGCGGATTTCTATGAGGCGCATCGCGACTGGATCTGCGTCGGGCCGGACGGCGCGCCCTATCGGCAGGCGGAGAAATACGTCACTTGCATCAACTCCCCCTATTACAGCGAGCATCTGCCGCGGATCATGGAAGAGATCATCGAGCGCAGCCATCCGGACGGGTTTTCCGACAATAGCTGGGCCGGCCTGCCAAGGAGCCGGATCTGCCATTGCCGCCATTGCGCCGAGCGCTTCCGCGCCCATTCCGGCGGCGCGGCGCTGCCGGTCCGGCACGACTGGTCGGATGCGACATATCGGCTATGGAATCGCTGGAACATGGAGCGGCGCACCGAGCTCTGGGAGTTCAACAACAGCGTCACCACGCGGGCGGGCGGCCCGGACTGCCTGTGGAGCGGGATGATCAGCGGCGACGTGCTGAACAATTGCAGCCGCTTCATCGATCTGCGGAGCATCCTCGCGCGCACCGAGATCGTCATGCTCGACCATCAGCGGCGCAGCGTCACCGACGGGTTCGAGCAGAACACCGAGGCGGGCAAGCGGCTGCATCAGCTTGCCGGCTGGCACAAGCTGATCCCCGAGAGCATGCCGCAATACCAGCTCGGCACGCCGGCCTTCCGCGTCGCCAGCATGCCGGCGGCCGAAGTGCGGCTCTGGTCCTCGGCCGCCTTTGCCGGCGGCATCCAGCCCTGGTGGCACCATATCGGCGCGCTGCACGAGGACCGGCGGCAATACATGACCGCGGCGCCGATCTTCCGCTGGCACGAGGCGAACCAGGACATTCTCGTCGGCCGCACGCCGCTCGCCGATGCCGGCATCGTGTGGTCGCAGGAAAACCATGATTACCACGGCGGGGATCGCGCCAATGACCGCACGATGAACCCGTATCGCGGCGTGACGCGGGCGCTCAACCGGGCCGGGATCACCAGCCTGCCGGTGCATGCCGACGACATCGCCGCCGCCGCCGGCACGCTCGGCGTTCTCGTGCTGCCCAATCTCGCCGCGATGTCGGACAGCCAGGTCGCGGCGGTGCAGGATTTCGCCGCCGCCGGCGGCTCGGTGATCGCGACGGGCGAGACCAGCCTGTTCGGGCAATACGGCGAGCCGCGCGGGGATTTCGCGCTCGGCGCGCTGTTCGGCCTGCATCGGCAAGCGGGCAGCCATGGCGGCCAGGAATTGCCGGACCCGAATATCGAGATCCATGCGCGCCACACCTATCTGCGGCTCGCGCCGGAATTGCGCGCGGGCGTGGAGGGGCCGCACGATGCCGGCGCGCCGCCGCCGGGTGCGGCGCGCCATCCCGTGCTGGCCGGACTCGAGAGCGCGGATGTCATTCCGTTCGGAGGGTTCCTGCCGATCGTGCGCGCCGATCCCGATGTCGCGGTGCTCGCGACCTTGGTGCCGGATTTTCCGATCTACCCGCCGGAAACCTCCTGGATGCGCACGCCGCGCACCGACATCCCGGCGATCGCGCTCCGCGACACCGGGCGGGGCGGCAAGCTGCTCTGGTTCGTCGCCGATCTCGACCGCTGCTACGCGCGCGAGGAGAATGCCGAGCACGCCACGCTGCTCGCCAATGCGGTGCGCTGGATGGCCGGCGCGCGCTCGCGGCTCACCCTCACCGGCGGCCGCGGCTGCGTGGCCCCCAGCCTCTACGAGCAACCCGGACGGCGCATCCTGCATCTCCACAACCACCTGCCCACCTCCCGGGTGCCGGGGCGGCAGGCCGAGCTGATCCCGATCGGCCCGATCACCGTGCGACTGCGCGTGCCGCCCGGCGCCGGCCTCTCGGGCGAGGTCGATCTTCGGGTCAGCGGACGGACAGTGCCCGGGGCACTGGAGGGGGACGAAT
The DNA here is from genome assembly GCA_965276665.1 of Acetobacteraceae bacterium. Taxonomy (GTDB): domain Bacteria; phylum Pseudomonadota; class Alphaproteobacteria; order Acetobacterales; family Acetobacteraceae; genus CAWGJC01. The sequence goes on along the minus strand of OZ255620.1, from coordinate 2,639,576 downwards.
TGGTGTTCGCGGTCGAGAGCGTGCTCGACCACGAGGTCGCCGTGATCGCCTAAAGTTGGCGAAGGCCAGGGGCTCCGCCCCCATGCGTCACTTGGGACCCCGCTAAGGGCAGTCGCCCTTAGAACCCGGTTGGCGCTTCGCGCGGGAAGCCACATTGCGGGTACACCACCGGCGCTGATGATGTCCCGTAGTGGTGGTTGCGCTCCGCGCGAAGCGCATCAAACACCGAGACTCCCCGGATCTCGCCCGTGCTGCGCAAAGGGCCGTATCGGGTTCTAAGGGCGACTGCCCTTAGCGGGGTCCCAAGTGACGCATGGGGGCAGAGCCCCTGGCCTTCAGAGCTCGAGATCATGCTTGCGATGACCAAGGTCATCAGCGCGGCGCGATCTTTGCCTCTTGCCAGGGCGGTCGGCGCCGCCGAAGAGGGTCTGGCAGGTCGCGCAATCCGTCGTCGACTTGGTCTCGTCTTCGGCGCGGTGCCGTCCTCGACCAGATCCCGGCACGCCGGGCTTTGTTCGGAACGCGGATGCGGAGAATGTGATGCTGGTTGAGTTCTCGGGGCGCCGGGTGGTGGTGGCGGGCGGCAGCCGCGGCATCGGCCGCTCCATTGCATTGGGTTTTGCCGAAGCCGGCGCGGCGGTCTCGATCTGCGCGCGCGGCGCGGCGGCGCTCGAGGCGGCACGAGCCGAGATCGCCGCGTTCGGCCACGAGACGCATGCGGGGCGCTGCGATCTCTCGCGTCTCGACGATATCGAGCGCTACATCGCCGAAGCCGGCGCGGCGCTCGGCGGCATCGACATCCTCGTCAACAACGCCACCGGCTATGGGCAGGCCGATACCGAGGCCGGCTGGGAGGCGAGCCTTAATGTCGATCTGCTCGCGGTCGTGCGCGCCAGCCGGGCCGCGCAGCCGTTTCTCGAGGGCGGAACCTCGCCTTGCATCGTCAACATCGCGTCGGGCTCAGGGCTCAACCCGTCGGTGCGCACGCCGGCTTATGGCGCGGCGAAGGCGGCGGTGATCCACTACACGCGCACGCAGGCGGCCGCCCTCGTCAAATCCGGCATCCGGGTGAATTGCGTGGCGCCCGGCTCGATCGAGTTCCCCGGCGGCGTGTGGGATGTGCGGCGGCGGGAGGATCCGGCGCTCTACGCCAGCACGCTCGCCGGCAGCCCGGCCGGGCGGTTCGGCACGCCGGAGGAGGTGGCGGACGTGGTGCTGTTCCTCGCCTCGCCCTTCGCGAACTGGGTGACCGCGCAGATCGTCAGCGTCAATGGCGGCCAGGGTCTGCGCGGCGCCTGAGAGCCTGTCGGGAACCCGCTAGGCCGGACTGGCTGGCGTCGGTTTCGAGCCCCGGGGCGGAGCGGCCTGGAGGCCGTTCGCACCGCGGGGCGAGGGCCGGCGCCGACTCCACCGAGGGAGACAATGCTCTACTCGCATTTGAGGTCGAACACGACCTCTCCCTGCCGCTCGCGCACGTCGTGGACGATGTATTTGCCGAGCTCGGAAATCGCGAACACGTCGAACCAGAAGCGCCCGACATGCGGCTGGTAGCCGACCTCGACCCGCACGTGCTTGCGGATGCTCTCGCCATCGGCGAAATGCGCGATGGAGGCGTAGGCGGCGAGCTCTTCGGCGGAAAGACTGGCCATGCTGATCCTGCTCCTTGTCATCGCAGGATAGGCCGGCCGGCGCGCTCCCGGCTCTCCCGCTTTGGCAGCGGAGAGCCGGGGATTCCGGATTAGCGCTTTCGCGGTGGCGTGAGATCAGGCGGCGGGGAAGCCGCCCTCGAGCGCGACCTCGCTCACCGGCTTGCGCGGGCTCGGCGCCTCGCGGGCCTGGATCGCGTCCGGGAGGATGGATTTGTCGCCGAGCTTGCCGACCGCGATCGCGGCCTCCACCCGGTAGCCCTCCGGCAGGTTCAGCTCGGCAAAGGCGCGCTGCATGTCGAACCCGACCATGCCGTGCGTGTGCCAGCCGAGCTTCATCCCCTGCAAGGACATCTGCGCCCAGGCGGCGCCGGTGTCGAAGGAATGGCTGTGGCTCGGCACCGCCTTCTCCTGGCCCGGCGGCAGCATCATCGAGTTCGACACCATCACGATCAGGGCGGAGGCGTTCTTCGCCCAGGACTGGTTGAACGGGATGAGCAGGCCGAGGAACTTGTCCCAATGCGGCGTGTCGCGCCGTGCATAGAGGAAGCGCCAGGGTTGCGAGTTGTAGGACGAGGCGGCCCAGTGGCCGGCCTCGATCATCGTCATCAGCTCGGCTTGCGGGATCGGCGCGCCGGTGAAGGCGCGGGGGGACCAGCGCTCGAGAAAGAGCGGATCGATCGGATACTGGGATTGGCGTGAATTGGCGGTCGTCATAAGGGCGTCATCCTGCACTGCAAAACGAGGCCTAGACCATCGGCATTGAACGCCGCGACCGCAAGCCTCGGCCGCGCCCGTCACGAAAGCCGCGCCCGGCATTGTGCCAGCGCGGCATCCGGGCGAGAAAACCGGTTGCGGCCGGCCGGCGAGGCCCGGCCGCTTCCGGCCACGAAGCGGCAGCGAAGGAGCGTCCATGACCGTTAGCGAAGCGCGGGGCAGCGAAACGCGGGGCAGCGAAACGCCGGGGGAGGAGTTCACCGTCGCGCAGCTCCGCCGGCGGCGGAACTCGAAATGGGGCCGCTACCCCGACCCGGTGCTGCCCTGCTGGGTCGCGGAGATGGATTTCCCCGTCGCGCCGGCGATCCAGGCGGCGATGGAGCGGGCGGTTCGCGACCAGGAATACGGCTACCCGCTGCGCGACGAGGGCTCGGCGGACATGGCGATCGGCGCCGCCTTCGCCCGGCGCATGCGGGCGCGCTACGGCTGGGACGTCGCGGCGGAAGACGTGCTCGCCTGCACCGACCTGGTGCAGGCGAGCTTCGCGAGCGTGATGGCCTTCAGCGAGCCCGGCGACGGCGTCGTGCTGCAAACCCCGTGCTACCCGCCCTTCCGCCGCGCGATCGAGGAGACCGGGCGCGTGCTGGTCGAGAACCGCCTGGTCGATGACGGCACGCGCTTCGTGATGGATCTCGACGCCATGCGGCGCTCGATCGACCGGCGCACCCGCATGGTGCTGTTCTGCCATCCGCAGAACCCGACCGGCCGCGCCTTTGGCCGGCCCGAGCTCGAGGCCTTCGCCCGGCTCGTCATCGCGCACGACCTCATCGCGGTCTCGGACGAGATCCATGCCGACCTGGTCTATCCGGGTGCGACGCATATCCCGCTCGCCTCGCTCGGCCCGGAGATCGCGGCGCGCACGATCACCATCACCTCGGCGACCAAGGGGTTCAACATCCCGGGCCTGCGCTGCGGCGCGATGCATTTCGGCTCGGAGCGGCTGCAGGCGCGGTTCGATGCGCGCCTGCCGCGGCGCGTGCTGGGCAGCCCGGCGAGCCTCGGCGTCGAGGCCACCATCGCGGCCTGGGACGAGGGGCAGGACTGGCTCGACCGCACGCTGGCCCGGCTCGCGGCGCGGCGCGATCAGCTGATCGACACGCTCCACCGCGAGGTGCCCGAGGCGCGGATCCATGCGCCGGAGTCGACCTACCTCTCCTGGATCGATTTCTCCGCGCTCCGCCTGCCGATGCCGGCCGGGCAGTTCTTCCTCGAGCGCGCCGGCGTGGCCGCCAGCCCGGGCGAGGGGTTCGAGCCGGGCTCGCCCACGCATCTGCGACTCAACTTCGCCACCTCGGCGGACATTCTGGGCGAGATTCTCACCCGCATGCTGCGCGCCATCCGCACCAACGACCCTGTCGCGTCGGCCGGCTGAGCCGAGTGAAGCCGGACGGCGCGCCAGAACATTTCCAGTTAAGCCGGCGCCGGCCCTCGTCCCCACCCGGCCCCCCAGCGGCAGTATACTTTCGTTGGGGGCCGGGTGGGGGCGAGGGCCGGCGACGGCTCCACCGAAGGTGAACATGCTCTGAGCGCCATGCCGCCTTGCGGAGCGGGGCAAAATACGCTTCTCCATGCCGCGAACTGCAATCCGGACAAATCGATCGTATGGCGTCCCGCATCTCGGTGCAGCCCTGGCTGCTCGGCCTGGTTTCCGCGTCCGTGCGGCGGCGTGGGCTGGTGTTCACGCTCGGCCTGGCGCTGATCGTGCTGTCCGGCCTGTTCGCGGCGACGCATCTCGGCTTCGACACCAACACCGACGACCTGTTCTCCGACCGCCTGCCCTGGAAGCAGCGCGAGGCGGTGCTCAACCGGGACTTCCCGCAATTCCACGATCTGACGGTCGCGGTGGTGGATGGCGCGACGCCCGAGGAGGCGGATGAGACGGCGGCCGCGCTCGCCCGGGCGCTGGCGGCCGACACGCGGCATTTCCGCAGCGTGCGCCGGCCCGACGCCTCCCCCTATCTCGAGAAGGAGGGGCTGCTCTTCCTCGACGCCAAGCCGCTCTCCGACCTGCTCGACCGCACCATCGACGCGCAGCCCTTCATCGGCCAGCTGGTCGCCGATCCGAGCGCGCGGGGCCTGTTCTCGGCGCTGTCGCTGGTCGGCATGGGGGTGGCGCAGGGGCAGGCGGATGCGGGCGGGTTCGAGCCGGCGCTCCGGCAGTTCCACCAGACGCTCGCGGCGGCGCTGGCCGGGCGGACGGCGCCGCTCTCCTGGGAGCGGCTGCTCGGCGGCTCGCTCGCCGACCAGGCGGGGCCGTACCGCTTCGTGCTCGCGCAGCCGCGGCTCGACTATCAGGCGCTGCAGCCGGGCGGGGCGGCGACGGCGGCGCTGCGGAAGGTGGCCGCCGCCTTGCCGGACGTGGCGGCCGGGCGCGCGCATGTGCGGGTCACCGGCGCGGTCCCGCTCGCCGACGAGGAATTCGCGACCGCCGCCCGCGGCGCGCTGGTCGGCACGCTGGCGAGCGCCGTGCTGATCGCGGTCTGGCTGTTCCTCGCGGTGCGGAGCTGGCGGGTGATCGTGCCGATCCTGCTGACCCTCGTGCTCGGGCTGATGCTGACCATCGGCTTCGCGGCGGTGACGGTCGGCACGCTGAACCTGATCTCGGTCGCGTTCGCCATCCTGTTCGTCGGCATCGCGGTCGATTTCGCGATCCAGTTCTGCGTGCGCTTCCGCGAGGCGCGGCTCGAGGCGCCGGAGATCGGGATGGCGCTGGTGCTGACGGCGCGCCGCGCCGGGGTGCAGGTGCTGGTCGCCGCAGCGGCGACGGCGGCGGGCTTCCTCTCCTTCGTGCCGACCCGGTTCAGCGGGGTGGCGGAGCTCGGCGGCATCGCCGGCGCGGGTATGCTGATCGCCTTTCTCTGCACGATGAGTTTTCTCCCAGCCGGCCTGGCGCTGTTCCGCCCGGCGGGCGGCGCCGGCGAGGTCGGCGTGCGCGCGCTCCGGCCGCTCGACCCGGTGCTCGTGCGCGGAAGGCGGCCGGTGCTCGGCCTCTTCGTCCTGCTCGGCATCGCCGGCGCGGTGCTGCTGCCGCGGCTCTCCTTCGATGCCGACCCGCTGCACACCAAGGACCCGAACACCGAGGCGATGCGCACGCTGCACGACCTGATGGACAATCCGCTGACCACCCCCTACGGCGCGGATATCCTGGTGCCGACGCTCGCCGACGTCGCGCCGCTGGCGGCGAAATTGCAGGCGCTGCCGCTCGTCGCCCAGGTGATGAGCCTCGACAGCTTCGTGCCAACCGACCAGCCGCAGAAGCTGGCGCTGATCGGGGACGCCGCCGGCATCCTCACCCCGACGCTCGCCGCCCACGGCAGCCAGGCGTCGATCCGTCCGGACGATATCCGCCTCGCCGCCCGCACTGCGGCCGGCAATATCGAGCCCGCTCTCGCCAAGCTGCCGAAGGACGACGCGCTGGCGCTGCTCGCCGCCGATCTCAAGGCGCTGGAGACCGCGCCCGATTCGGTGCTGCTCGCCGCCAACACGGCGCTCACCCGCTTCCTGCCGACGCAATTGCAGAGGCTGCGCGATTCGCTCACCGCCACCGCGGTCACCGCGGAGCAGGTGCCGCCGGAGATCGCGCGGGACTGGCGCCTGCCCGACGGGCGCGCCCGCATCCAGGCGGTGCCGAAGGTGGTGGCGAGCGGGAATGCCGGGCTCCGCCGCTTCGTCGCCGAGGTACAGCGCGTGGCGCCCGAGGCGGGCGGCTCGGCGGTGACGATCGTCGCCACCAGCCAGACCATCGTCGGCGCGTTCCGCCAGGCGGCGATCAGCGCGCTGGTGGCGATCGCGATCATCCTGCTGGTGTCGCTGCGGCGGATCCTCGACGTGGCGCTCGTGCTGGCGCCGCTGCTGCTCTCCGGCCTGCTCACGGTGGTGATCGCCGCGTCCTCCGGCATGGCGCTCAACTACGCCAACATCATCGCGCTGCCGCTGCTGCTCGGCGTCGGCGTCTCGTTCAACATCTATTTCGTGATGAACTGGCGCGCCGGGCAGGACCACCCGCTCGGCTCGGCGACGGCGCGGGCGGTGCTGTTCTCGGCGCTCACCACCGGCACCGCCTTCGGCTCGCTCGCCGTCTCCTACCACCCCGGCACGGCGAGCATGGGCAAGCTGCTGCTGCTCAGCCTCGGCTGTACGTTGTTAACGACGCTCGTGTTCGTGCCCGCGCTTCTGGCGTCGCTCCGCCGGCCGTGAGCAAAGCGGCCAGCTCCGCCTCCGGCTCGTAATCCGGCATGAGAGGATGCTTCGCCGTCGCCGGGTGGCTGTAGATCTCGGAAAGCCCCGGCGGCAGATGCGCGAGCAGCGCGTCCACGCGATCCGCGGTCATGTGCCCGGTCCAGGCGATGCCGAACGCCTGGTCGTTCACCACCAGCCCCGCCCGCCGCGCCTGCCCGCGCAGCACCCGCGACAACAGCGCCAGCGCCCGGTCGCCCCACCCCGGCGCATGACCGCAGCGCGCCAGCACCGCCGGCGGCTCATGCGGCACCCTGAGCGCGCGCAGCCCGAACTCCCGCCCGGCCTCGATCATCATCGCACCCACCACGGGATGCAGATGCATGTGCTTGTGCGCATCCGCATGGTCGAGCGCCAACCCGGTCGCCGCGAACGCCGCGAACTGCGCGCGGATTTCCGCCCTTAGCTGACGCCTCGCCCGCCCCGAAAACGCATAGCGCAGCCCGAGCCCGAGCTGGTCCGACGGGAACCGGCCCGCCCCATCCACCAGATCGGGAATCGCGGCAGGCGCCAGCACCGCCGGCCCCTCGATCGCCACCAGATGCAAGCCGACCGCCAGCCCGGGCAGCGCGCGCGCGATCGCCACCGCCTCGGCCGCCGCATCCCCGGCCACCATCAGGCTCGCGGAGGTCAGAATGCCGTCCCGATACGCTGCCGCCACCGCCTCGTTCACGGCATGGGAGAGGCCGAAATCATCGGCGGTGACGATCAGGGGGATTTTAACAGGGTCCTGAAGGCCAGGGGCGCCGCCCCTGGACCCCGCCGGGGCCTGGAGGCCCCGGACCCCCGTTCGGCGCTTCGCGCGGGGGCGGGAAGATCGCGGGCACGCGGAAGCGTTTGGGGGGCTCGGGATGCTTGATTGCGCTGCGCGCGAAGCGCCGGAATCGGGGTCTGGGGGCCGTCGCCCCCAGCGGGGTTCAGGGGCAGAGCCCCTGGCCTTCCCGCATCAAGCCGCCGCCTTATGCCGTTCGCGGAGGAACTGGAAGAACTCCACCCCCTCGCGCAGGCGGCGTTTCATCATCTGCGGGCTCGTCACCATCTCGCCGACGATCGAGGCGATCTTCGGGGCGCGGAAGTAGAAGCGCCGATAGAAGGTTTCCACGCTGTCGAAGATCTCGGTGTGCGACAGATGCGGGTAGTGCAGCGGGGCGATCTGGATGCCGTGGTCGTCGATGAGCTCGGCGTGCGAGGTGTCGAGCCAGCCGTTCTCCACCGCCTGGCGGTAGAGGAAGGTGCCGGGGTAGGGCGCGGCGAGGGAGACCTGCAGGGTGTGCGGGTTGATGTCCGTCGCGAAGCGAATGGTTTCCTCGATGGTTTCCTTGGTCTCGCCGGGCAGGCCGAGGATGAAGGTGCCGTGGATCTTGATGCCGAGCTCGTGGCAGTCCTTGGTGAATTTCTTCGCGACCTCGATCCGCATGCCTTTCTTGATGTTGTGCAGGATCTGCTGGTTGCCGCTTTCGTAGCCGACGAGCAGCAGGCGCAGCCCGTTGTCGCGCAGCACTTTCAGCGTCTCGCGCGGCACGTTGGCCTTGGCGTTGCATGACCAGGTGACGCCGAGCTTGCCGAGCTCGCGCGCGATGGCTTCGGCGCGCGGCAGGTTGTCGGTGAAGGTGTCGTCGTCGAAGAAGAACTCCCGGACCTGCGGGAAGTAGGCGCGCGCGAGGCGGATTTCCTCGGCGACGTGGCCCGGGCTGCGCACGCGGTAGCGGTGGCCGCCGACGGTTTGCGGCCACAGGCAGAAGGTGCAGCGGGATTTGCAGCCGCGCCCGGTGTAGAGCGAGACGTAGGGGTGCTGCAGGTAGCCGATGAAGTAGTCCTCGATGCGGAGGTCGCGCTTGTACACCTCCGTCACGAAGGGCAGCTGGTCCATGTCCTCGATGATCGCGCGGTCCTGGTTGTGGATGATCGCGCCGTCGCGTCCGCGATAGGAGATGCCGTCGACCGCGGAGAGGTCGCGCCCTTCGGCGACCTCCTTGATGGTGAAGTCGAACTCGTTGCGGGCGACGAAGTCGATCGGGTCGCCGTCGCGCAGGCTCTCTTCCGGCTGCACCGCGACCTTGGCGCCGACGAAGCCGATGCGCAGCGCGGGGTTCGCGTCCTTCAGCGCGCGCGCCACCTTCACGTCGGAGGCGAAGGAGGGGGTGGAGGTGTGGATGACGCAGAGCTCGTGCTCGCGCGCCGCCGCGATCACCGGGTCGAGGCCGAGGCGGGCGGGCGGCGCGTCGATCAGCTTGCTGCCGGGTACCAGGGCGGCCGGCTGGGCGAGCCAGGTCGGGTACCAGAAGGAGCGGATTTCCCGCTTCGCCTGGTAGCGGGAGCCGGCGCCGCCGTCGAACCCGTCGACGGAGGGCGGCTGGAGGAACAGGGTCTTCATCATGGTGCCGGTCATGCTGTGCTCATCCCTTTCCGGGCGCGGCGAGGCTGGGGCGGGCGGCGCTCAGCACCTGCCCGCGCCAGCGCACCTGGTCCCCGGTGTAGCTCGCGAAAACCACGCTGACCGACAGGATGTCGCGCAGCGGGAGAAGCCAGAACGGCGTGATCGGGTCGAGCCCGAGCGCCTGGTCGATGCCGCGCACGGTGGCGCCGCGGAACAGCCAGACGAGCGCGAACAGGACCCACGCCCAGGCGGCGCCCCCCGAGGCGGCCAGCGCGAGGGCCGCCCAGAAGAGCGGGTAGGCGAGCAGCAGCGCGGCGTAGCCCACCGGCACCAGGGCGACGATGGTGCGGCCCCAGCGGAGCTCGTGCTCCACCAGCGGCACCAGCCGCTCTTCCGGCACGGTGGTCTCCAGCACGGTGGCCGCGAGGCCGACCCGCATGCCCTGGGCGCGGACCAGCCGGCCGAGCTCGGCATCGTCGGCGAGGTGATGCACGATCGCATGGAAGCCGCCCACCGCGGCGAGCGTGTCGCGCCGCAGCGCCATGGTGGCGCCGAGGCAATCCTGCCGGCCGAGCGCGCGGGCGAGCAGCGCGCCGGGCAGAAAGCCGTGGGTGATCTGGCTGCTCCCGAGCTGCCCGGCGAGGCCGGGCGCGGCCGGCCGCCCCGCATAGAGCGTGGTGACGAGGCCGGTGCCCGGCTCGGCGAGCGCGGCGGCGAGCTGGCGCAGATAATCGGGCGCCGCGTGCATGTCGCTGTCGGCGATCACCAGCAGGTCGTGGCGCGCCGCCGGCAGCATGTTGATCAGGTTGCTGACCTTGCGGTTGACGCCATGCTGGCGGGCATCGATCACCAGCTCGATCGGCAGGTCGGGGAAGCGCTCGCGCAGGCGGCGCAGCACGGGCAGCGCCTCGTCCCCCGGGTCCTGCAGGCCGAACACGATCTGGAATTGCGGATAATCCTGGGCGCAGAACGAGGCGAGCGCCGCCTCGAGCAGCGGCTCGTCGCCGTGCAGCGGCTTGAGGATGGTGATCGGGGGGAGCGTTCCGGCCGGCTCGCGCGGATCCGCGGCCGGGTGGCGGCCGAATCGCCGCACCACCGACCACCCCGCCGTCACCTGCGCCGCGCCGATGGTTGCGAGGCCTCCGGCGGCAATGGCCGGAATGTCCCCGAGCCCGATCACGCGAAAGCGTCCAGACGCGATCCGGCTGCGCGCATCCCCATTTGCGAGAAAACCACCTGCGAGAGAACCATCCGCCCGCGCTCCGCCGCCGAAACGGACCGTCTGCGGGCACAGCTAGAGACCATGGAACAAGCGTCCGTGCAACGTGTCATTCCGGTGCCGTTCTGGCCTCCTGTCCCGGCCCAGATGGGGAAGCCGGGAAGAGAAGTAAACCCGCCTCGCCGGGTTCCTGGCCTGCGCGACCGGGCCGCATGGCGGATGTGACTTTGCGGGCGCGGTCGGGGACGATCCCCGTTTGTCGCCAGCATCGTTCTCCCCTAATGTTTATGTTTCGTGTTAACGGCTGCCGCCGGGCCGCGTTCGGCCCGGCGGATGCTGAAAGGATCAGGAATGTCGGTTCCCCTGAAGCAGGTGGTTCGCGTCGGCGCCTATGTGGTGAAGCAGCACCTCATCGGCCGGAAACGCTACCCGCTTGTGCTGATGCTGGAGCCGCTGTTCCGCTGCAACCTCGCCTGCTCCGGCTGCGGCAAGATCGACTACCCGGCGCCGATCCTGAACCAGCGCCTGTCGGTCGCCGACGCGCTGGGCGCGGTCGATGAGTGCGGCGCGCCGGTGGTGGCGATCGCCGGCGGCGAGCCGCTGCTGCATCGCGAGATGCCGGAGATCGTCGCCGGCATCCTGCAGCGCAAGAAATTCGTCTATCTCTGCACCAACGCGCTGCTGCTCGAGAAGAAGCTCGACGACTACACGCCGAACCCGTTCTTCTCCTTCGACGTGCATCTCGACGGCGACCGCGACATGCACGACCGCGCGGTGAGCCAGGAGGGCGTGTTCGACCGCGCCGTCGCCGCCATCCGGCGCGCCAAGGATCGCGGCTTCCGCCTCTCGATCAATTGCACGCTGTTCGACGGCGCCGATCCGGCCCGCGTCGCCGCCTTCTTCGACGAGGTGATGGCGATGGGGGTGGACGGCATCATGACCTCGCCCGGCTACGCCTATGAGCGCGCGCCGGACCAGGCGCATTTCCTCTCGCGCCAGAAGACCAAGACGCTGTTCCGCGACATCCTGCGCCGCGGCAAGGGCAAGGGCTGGAAGTTCACCCAGTCCCCGCTGTTCATGAACTTCCTCGCCGGCAACGAGAACTACCGCTGCACGCCCTGGGGCAAGCCGACCCGCAACGTGTTCGGCTGGCAGCGCCCCTGCTACCTGCTCGGCGAGGGCTACACCAAAACCTATGCCGAGCTGATGGAGACCACCGACTGGGACAGCTACGGCACCGGCAACTACGAGAAATGCGCCGACTGCATGGTGCATTCCGGCTACGAGGCGACCGCCGTGGTCGACGCGGTGAAGCACCCGCTGAAGACGATGGCGGTGGCGCTGCGCGGCCCCCGCACCGAAGGCCCGATGGCGCCGGAAATCCCGCTCGAAAGCCAGCGCCCCGCCGAATACGTCTTCAGCCGCCACGTCGAGGACAAGATGGCGCAGCTCGCCCACAAGAAACCGCAAACCGCCGATGCTGCGGATTGAGGCAGGGGTGAAGGCCAGGGGCGCTGCCCCTGGCTTCCCCTTCCTCACACCGTATGCGAAGCCAGCCACCCGGTCACCGCCCCGACCGCGCCCCCCGCGTGATCCTCCGCCGAGACGGCCGGACCCGCCAGCGGTGCCGCTGCGGCCGCTGGCGGCTCGGCGACGAGGGCGAAATCACCGGTGAAGCCCGAGCCGATCATGTCGGTCGTCACGTCAAGGTCGAGCGTGATATGGAAGATGCCGGAGTTGCCCGGCGGCGCCCCGAGATCGATCGTGTTGTTGTCGAAGAAGGTCGCCGCGCCGCCGGCATTGCCGAAATCGTGCGGCAGCAGGTGCTTCGGCTGGAAATCCGGCCGGGCGAGGGTGATCCCGAGATCGACCGCGGTGATGCCTTGCGTGTCCTGGTCCTGCGGGTTGAACAGCGCGATCTTCAGATCGGTCCCGGCGGTGATCAGGGCCTGGTTGACCGTCACCGTCACCGAGGTGGTGAGCGTCTGGCTCGCCCCGTCCCCGCCATTGCTGTGATTGCCGCCGAGCTGGCCGAGGGCGAGAACCTGCGCCGACGGCCCGACCAGCGCGGGCAGCCCGGGATCGCTCGCCACCACCTGCGAGATCGCGCCCGCCACCGGCGCGCCGAGCGCCGACGCTTCCGCGCCATGCGCCTGGCCGGGCAGCGCGATCCCGGTGCCGATGCCGGTCTGGGCGTAGGACACGGCAGAGCCGGCGAACGGGTCGGTCGCGGTCGCCGCGATGTTGGTGACCGGCGAGACCCCCGGCGTCGGGTTGGGCACCTGCGAGGTGCTGGCGCTCGCCGAGGTCGTGCCTTTGATGCCGGTGCCGCGCGCCACGGCCAGCGCGGTGCCGACGAGATAGCCGCCCTTGGCATGGGACGCGCCGCCGATCGCGGTGGTCGAGATGGTGGCGGTGCCGTCGGAGATGCCGGTCGCCTTGGCGACCGCGTCGCCGCCGCTGCCGAAGCCGCCATCGCCGCCAGTGGCTGAAGCGTAGATCGTCACGTTCGCCGCGCTGCTCCCGTCGGTGAGCGAGGTCGCGTCGCCGCCATGCCAGGTGGTCGTGGGCACGCCCTGTTGACCGTTCGTGCTGCCGCCGGTCGCCGTGCCGGCAAGGAGCACCGCGCCATTCGCGCCTGTCGGGTCCGAGAAGGTGAGGGTGGAGCTGGCCGAACCGCCAGCGCCGCCCGGCCCGCTTCCGGCCGAGCCGCCGGTGATCGTCTGGTAAAGCGCGATTCCGCCGCCATCGCTGCTTGCGGTGGCCAGATTGTCCCCCGTCTCGGACCGCCCGTCACCGGCCAGCGCCCCGTTCGTCCCATCGCCGCCGGCGCCTCCCGTGAGCCCGAGACCCGCCGAGATGGAACCGCCGCCGGTGTTCGTGGCGGAGGCCGTCGCGGTCGCGGCACCGCCGAGGCCGCCGGTTTCGCCGACGCCGTTCCCCCCGCCGCCGGCGCCCCCGACCGCCTCCGCGGAGGCGCCCCCGTTATCGCCGGACGCCGTCACGTTCGCGCTGGCCGTGGCGTCGGCGCCGGCAATGCCGGCGAATGCGGCATTCGGATCGGCGCTGCCGTCGAACCCGCCGGCAGCGCCCGCGGTGGCGATCGTCACGACGCTGATAACGCCGCCGGTCGCGTCCCCGGTTGCCGTGGCGGTGCCGCCGGCGCCTTCGACATAGAGGCTGCCCCCGGGCGCCTCGGTCCCCACCGAGCCGCCCGCGCCGCCCTGGACCTCATCGCTGAGCGTGAGCGTGCCCGCATTTGCGATCGTCGGATCGTTGGTCAGGGTGCCGGCGGCGGCGCCCCCATCGCCGCCGATGACCCCGTCGCCGCCATCCCCGCCATAGGCTTGCTGGTTCAGCTCGAGATCCCCGGTGCCGGGCCCGGCGGTCGCGGCGTTGTCGAGCGTGACGGCCGCCCCGTTTCCGCCCGCGGCGCCCAGCAGCCCGACCCCGCCGGCCCCGCCATGTCCGGTGACGAAGACGTCGGACGAGTTGAGCGGATTGTCGAGCGACCCGCTCACCGTGACGCCGCCGCCGGCGCCGCCGGAATGGCCGGGCCCGGTCCCCGTGCCGCCCGCGCCGCCGGTCGCGAGGACGATGACAAAGGGGTTGTCATAGGTGCCCGGCACCACCACGCCCACGGTCGATCCGGTGGCGCTCGCAGCGCCGCCCGCGCCGCCATCCGCGCCCCAGCCCGTTATCAGGGTGCCGGGGCCCTCGATGCCCGCATCGCCGCCGGCGCCACCGGTGGCGTAGACCTCCGCAAAGACCTGCTCGGATGCCGGATAGACCGCGCCGTTGTTGATAAACGCGGTCGCGTCGCCGCCATCGCCTCCCGCGCCGGCGTTCCCTGCCGTGCCGGCGTACCCCGCCGCGCCGCCGCCATTCCCGCCATCCCCGCCGGCGCCGCCGGTTGCGTCCGCCTGGGGCAGGCTGGTGAGCGGCGGGGAGCCGACGGGCGTGTTCTGGCTGGCGGTCGCGTCGCCGCCGGCGCCGCCGGCCGCGCCGTCATCCCCGCCCGCGGCGCCGTTCGCGCCTTTGGCACCCGCGCTTCCGACAACGGTGATGGTCATTCCGGCTCCTCCCCTATTGCAGCGCCGGAACCTTGCGCCAGGCCGATGGCGCCCGACAATCGCGAATGAGTGACAGAAATCCGGCGAAAAGAAGGACAGCAATCCTGCCAAAATTTCTGGCGCGGGCCTTGCAACCGCGGCGGATGCCGTTTATGTTGCAGTGCACAAAACGAAGGGAAACGTCCGGCACTCTCATTGCCCGCGCGCCGGGCAGAAAGGTGACACGATGTTGGAAGCCCTTGAAAATATCGGCCGGGCGCAGCTCCTGACCCATGAAGGCCAGCGTGAGCTGGCATGGCTCCTCCGCCGCTCGCTCGGCTCCCTGCTGCACCGCCTGGCCGAGGCGGTCGAGCCCCGCCAGCGGCCGAGCCTCGCCTCCGAGTAATCTTCGTCCCCCTCGCATGCGCCCGCCGCCGGGGCCTTCCTGGGCGGCTGGGCGGCGCCGGGTCCTAGCCCGTCGCCGCCATCTTCCGGCCGGGCGCCGCCGCGAGCAGGCACAGGATCTCGAACAGGATCGCCGCGCCGTGCAGCGCGGTCAGCCCGCCGAGATCGAAGGGCGGCGAGACCTCGACGAGATCGGCGCCGACGAAATTCATCCCCGTCAGCCCGCGTAGCAGGCGCAGCGCCTCGAGCGTGGTCAGGCCGCCCGCCTCCGGCGTGCCGGTGCCCGGCGCATAGACCGGGTCGAGGCTGTCGATGTCGTAGGTGAGATAGGCCGGCCCGTCGCCCACCACCCGGCGCGCCTCCTCCACCGCGAAGCGCCAGCCGCGATCGGCGACCTCGTCCATCGGCATCACCCGCATGCCGGAGTCCAGGCTGAACTTCCACATCGCGAAATCATTGCTGGTGCCGCGAATGCCGATCTGGATCACCCGCTCCGGGTCGAGCAGCCCCTCCTCCACCGCCCGGCGGAACGGCGCGCCGTGATGGAAGCGCGAGCCCATGTAATCGTCCCCGGTGTCGCAATGCGCGTCGATGTGCACCATCCCGAGCGGCCCCGGGCCAGCTGGGCCAGGTGAAGCGGCGGCGCGCAGCAGCGGCAGCGAGATCGAGTGGTCGCCGCCCACCGCGAGTGGGGTGGCGCCGGCCGCGACGACCGTCTTGGCGAACGCGGTGATCTCGTCGAGCGCGGCCTCGAGCGCGAACGGCGCCTCCAGCCAGCAATCGCCGAGATCGCGCACCCGCAGCGTCTCGAACGGCGCGATGCCGGTGGCGGCGTTGAGGCGCCGCATCAGGCTCGACTGGTTGCGCACCTCGCGCGGGCCGTGCCGCGTGCCGCTCCGATTGGTCACGCCGCCATCGAACGGCACGCCGTAAATCCCGATATCCGCCTCCGCCGGATCCTCCGCCGCGGGCACCCGGAAGAAGGTCGGTATGCCGGTATAGCGCGGGCGGCCCTGCGGATCGGCGAGGTCCGGGTAGCGGGCGGGCGTCTTGATCGGCATTTTTCTTCCCCTGATTCCTGTGTGCGCCCTCATTCCTGGGCACGGTCGAGCCGGCCGATGTCGGCGACGCGCGCGGCGAGCGCGCGGCGGGCGGCGGCGGCATCCTGCCCGAGCGCGCGGAGCGCCGATATCTCACCCGGATGACGCAGCAGGCCGAGCAGCAGATTGAGCGTCCGCACCCGCCCGCGCGCATCGAGCGCGGTGGCGGCGAGCGGCGGCAGGGCGCGGCCGGCCGGATCGCACACCGCGCGCAGCACGGCGAACGGCAGGCGGTGCGCCGCCGCCACCGCCGCCACCGCGCCGCTCTCGAGATCGACCGCCGCCGCGCCGGTGCGCTGCCAAGCCGCCGCCTTGTCGGCCACCGTCGAGATCACCTGATCCGCCGCCAGGATCGTGCGCCCGTCCGCCCCGCCGAGCCGCGCGGCGAAGGCCGGATCGACCGCCCAGCGTCCCGCTCCGAACACCTCCGCGGGCACCAGGACCGTGCCGGGCGCCAGCGCCGGGTCGAGGCCGCCGGCGAGCCCGAAACTCAGCAGCGCCCCGGCCCCCGCTTCGACGAGCGCCTGGGCGGCCCGCTCCGCGCCCTCCGGGGTTCCGCCGCCGGCGCGGGCCGGAAGGCCGCCGAGCCCGCCGGCCAGCCGCGCCTCGGCGGCGAGGCCGGTGACGATGCCTATGAGACCTCGGCCGACCAGACCCCCGCCGGTCAGAATCCGAACGCGACCCGCCGGCTGTTGCCGCGCCGCAGGTTGCGGTAGCGCGCCAGGGCCAGCAGCGGGAAGAACAGCCGGTAGCCGTGGTAGCGGAGGTAGAACACGCGCGGGAAGCCGACCGCGGTGTAGGGCAGCTCGGTCCATTCGCCGTGCTCGCCCTGCGTCGCCTGCAGCCAGGCGATGCCGCGCGCGACGGCCGGGTCCTCGGCGGCGCCGGCGGCCATCAGCCCGAGCACCGCCCAGGCGGTCTGCGAGGGCGTGCTCTCGTGATAGCGTCCGTGCGGCGCGCTGCCGTAGCTCTCGCAAGCCTCGCCCCAGCCGCCATCCTCGCGCTGCGTCGCGCGCAGGAAGCCGAGCGCGCGCTCCACCATCGGGTCGGTGGGCAACACGCCGGCGACGTTCAGCGCGCAGAGCACCGACCAGGTGCCGTAGATGTAGTTGGTGCCCCAGCGGCCGAACCAGCTGCCATCCGCCTCCTGATCGCCGCGCAGGAAGTCGAGCCCGCGGCGGATCGCCGGATCGCCGGCCGGCATGCCGATCTGGGCGAGGAAGGAGATGCAGCGCGCGGTGACATCGGCGGTCGGCGGGTCGAGCAGCGCGCCATGGTCGGCGAAGGGGATGTGGTTCAGGAAATCATGATTGTTGTCGGCGTCGAACGCGCCCCAGCCGCCATTGCGGCTCTGCATGCCGACGATCCAGTCCCGCGCGCGGGCGATCGCCGGCGCATGCGCCGGGTCGCCGTTCCGGTGCAGCAGCATGCCGGCCAGGGCGGTGTCGTCGACATCCGGGTAATGCGCGTTCTCGTACTGGAACGCCCAGCCGCCGGGCGGCGTGTCCGGCCGCAGCAGCGCCCAGTCGCCCTTCACGTCGGTCACCTGCCTGGCCACGAGCCAGGCGCAGGCCGCCTCGACATCCGGGGAGGCGGCGCTGTCGGCCTCCGCCGCGGCATGGGCGGCGAGCCCGGTATCCCAGACCGGGGAGAGGCAGGGCTGGCAATAGGCGCGATCCTCCTGCACCACCAGCAGCTTGCGCACCGAGGCCCAGGCGATCGCCGCGTCCGGATGGTCGGGCGGCACGCCGAGCGCGTCGAACATCATCACCGTGTTCGCCATCGCCGGGTAGATGCCGCCGAGCCCGTCCTCGCCGTTCAGCCGCTCCACCACGAAGGCGCGCGCGCCGGCGATCGCGCGCGCCCGCGCCCGGCGCGGAAAGCACGGCTGGGCGGCGCGCAGCACCCGGTCGAGGGCGGCGAACACATGCCCCCAGCGCGAGCGGTAGGGGCCGCGGATCCAGCGCCGGATTTTTCCGGGCGGCGTGCGGAACAGCTCCTGCACCGTCACGCCGAGCGGGTTGCGGGCGCGCGGGCGGAGCGCCATCAGCACCAGCAGCGGCACGATCACCGTGCGCGACCAGTAAGACACTTTCGAGAGGTGGAAGAAGAACCAGCGCGGCAGGTGCATGATCTCGACCGGCATCACCGGCACCGCGCGCCACGGCACCTGACCGAACAGCGCGAGCTGCGCGCGGGTGAACACGTTGCTCCGCTCCGCCCCGCCGGCGGCGAGGATCGCCTCCCGCGCGCGGCGCATGTGCGCGGCCTCCGGCGGATCGCCGATCATCCTGAGCGCGTAATACGCCTTCACGCTGGCGGAGATGTCGAACGCGCCGCCGTGGAACAGCGGCCAGCCGCCATGCGCGCCCTGGATGGCGCGCAGATAGACGCCGATCTTCCGCTGCAGCGCCGGCTCGCGGCGGTCGAGGTAATGCTCGAGCAGGACGTATTCGGCGGGGATGGTGGCATCCGCCTCCAGCTCGAACACCCAGTGCCCGTCGGGCTTCTGCCGGCGCAGCAGCGCCGCGCGCGCGCCGGCGATCGCCCGGTCGATCTCGGTGTCGGGAGGTTGTTCGAGCGTGTCTTCGGTCAGCATCGCCACCGTCATTGATGTTGCCAACGGGATGAGTGTTGCAGCAGCGTGGCAGCGTCTCTGCCCGACCTGATCGCACCTTCGATGGTTGCGGGCAAGCGCGTGGCGGTCCAGTCGCCGGCGAGGACGAGATTGGTCCAGCGAGTGTGCCCGCCGGGACGCAGCGCATCCTGCGCCGGGGTGGCCGCGAAGGTGGCGCGCCGCTCGCGCAGCACCCGCCAGGGCGGCGGCGCCTGGCCGGGTTCCGGCCGGTCGGCGAGGCCGAGCGCGCGCGCGGCTTCCGGCCAGACCGTGGCGGCGAGCTCGTCGGAGGCCCGTTCGGACAGGTGGTTGGCGGCGCTCACCGTCACCGAGATCACGCCGGGCTTGGCGAACACCCATTCCGCCAGCCCGCCGATCACGCCGACGAAGCCGGCCTCCGCCAGCTCGGGCGCGGGGGCGGCGTCGGTGCGGTAATGCAGGTTGAGGATCGATTCGTATTCCTGCGGCACGGTCAGTTCCGGCACCAGCGACGCCGCGACCGGCGCCGGCACCGCGAGCACCACCGCATCGGCCGCGCCGAGCGGGATGCGGCCATCCGCGAGGGTGAGGGCGACAATATGGCCGTCCGCCCCATCTCCGGCGAATTCCAGCCCGGCGACGCGCCGGCCGAACGCCACCTCGGCGCCCGCTTCGCGCAGCGCCAGCACCGCCGGCTCGATCAGGCTCTCCGACAATCCCTCGCGCGGGAAGCGCGGCAGGCAGGCCGCGCCGCCGCGCGCCAGGGTCTCGCGCATCACCGCGCCGAGCAGCCGCGCGCTCCCGACCTCGACCGGCGTGTTGAGCGCCGCGATGGCGAGCGGCGCGATCAGCCGCGTCCCGAGTTTCCCCCCCGGCATCACCGCCGCGACGGTCTGCGCGGGGCCGGCGCGCAGCAGGCGCAGCAGCGCGGCGTGTTCGGCCAGCCCGGCGCCCGGGACGCGGCGCGAGGGGACAAGAATCCACCAGGGAATGCGCCCGGCATTCGGCCGCACCGTCCAGCGCGCGCCGCTCGCGAGGTCGATGAACGGGAAGCAGGGCGCCGCCGGCCCGGCCAGGGTGTCCGTCGTGCCGAGCCGGTCGAGCCAGGCAAAGGCGGCGCGGTTGCCGGAGAGCAGCAGGTGATTGCCATTGTCGATCCGGCAGCCGAGCGCGCGGTCGAAATAGGAGCGGCAGCGCCCGCCCGCCGCGGGGCCCGCCTCGTGCACCGACACCTCGCGCCCGGCATCGGCGAGCGTGAGCGCCGCCACCAGTCCGGCCAGCCCGGCGCCGACCACGTGGATCCGGCCCATGGGCGGGTTCATCCGATCAGGAAGCGCGCCGCGATCAGCAGCTTGCGCCAGGCGGCCAGGCTGACGCGGCGCTCCGGATGCCGCCATCCCTCGCGCTCCAGCCGGGCGAGGATCGCGGCATAGGTCGCGCCCATCAGCCGCGCCGGCCTCATCGCCCGCCGGTCGCATTCCGCCATCGCCGTCCGCGCGGCGGCGAACTGCGCGTGCGCGAGGGCGGCCAGCATCCGGGCCGCTTCCGGCAGGGCGGGGGAGGCGAGGGCGGCCTCGGGCTCCGCCGGCACGCCGGCCGCCGCCAGATGCTCGCGCGGCAGATAGAGCCGCCCGCGCGCCGCATCCTCGGCGAGGTCGCGGAGAACGTTGGTGAGCTGCAGCGCCCGGCCGAGCGCATGGGCCACCCGGTCGGCGGCGGCCGAGGCATCGCCAAAGGCGCGGACCGAGAGCCGCCCCACCGCGGAGGCGACGCGGTCGCAATAGAGATCGAGCGTCGCGAGATCGGGCGCCACGATCACCGTCTCGGCATCCATCTGCATGCCGTCGATGATGGCGAGGAAATCCTCCCGCCGCAGGGCGAAGCGCCGGATCGCGGCGCGCAGCACGCGCGGGACCGCGCCCGCGGCGCAGATCGTGTCCGGCGCGGCGTAGAGAGCGTCGACGCGGGCGCGCCAGGCATCGAGGCGGGGCAGGCGGTCGGCGAAGGGGGCCTCGTCATCGGCGATGTCGTCCACCTCGCGGCAGAACGCGTAGATCGCATACATCGCGGCGCGCCGGTCCGGCGGCAGCACGCGCATCCCCCGGTAGAAGGAGGTGCCGGCGGCGCGAACCAGGGTTTCGACCGAAGCGAGATCGGCCGGATCGGCAAGCGGCGTCATCTGGCCCCGGATCTGGAGGGGCGCGGGCGCGGCAGGAAGGCGAGGCTGGCGAACAGGCTGCCCGCGACATCGGGCTTGCCCAGCTTCACCCGCCCGGCCACCGGATCGCCGCGCCGCAGGCGGCGCGCGAGCCGCCGCGCGAGGCCGAGGATCACCGCCGTCTCCAGCCGCAGCCGACGGTCCCGCACGCGGCGCGGCAGCTCGATCGCCTGGCGGTTCAGCGCATCCACCTCGTCGAGCAGCCGGTCGAACACCCGGCGGAGCGCGGGCGTCTCCGCCGGTCCGGCGAGCTCGCCCGCCGCGCCGCCCGCCGCCGCCAGCCAATCCTCCGGCAGGTAGCAGCGGTCGAGCGCGGCCAGGTCCTTCCGCCCGTCCTGCAGATGGTTCAGCACCTGCAGCGCGGCGCAGAGCGCGTCGGAGGGCGCATGGGTCGCGCGGTCCTCGCCATGCAGGTCGAGCACGTGGCGGCCGACCGGCATCGCCGAATAGCGGCAGTATTCGAGGAGCTCGCTCCAATCGGCATAGCGGAGCTTGGTCGCATCCTGGCGGAAGGCGCGCAGCAGCTCGCTCGCATGCGCCGCCGTCACGCCGGTCTCGGCGAGGCTGGCGCGCAGCGCGGTGGCGCTCGGCGCGCCGGTGCTGGCCTCGCCGCGCAGCACCGCCTCCATCCGGTCGAGCCGCGCCACCTTGTCCCCGGCCGCCAGCGCGCCGCTATCGGCGATGTCGTCGGCGTTGCGGGCAAAGGCGTAGAAGGCATGCACGTGGCGGCGCAGGCCGGGGCGGATCAGCAGCGAGCCGACCGGGAAATTCTCGTCGCCCCGGTCCTTGCCCGACCATTGCTCGACATTCGGCCGCTCGCCTTGCTCGACGCTCGGCGGCTCGCATTGCCCGACACTCGGCCGCTCGATACCCGCCGCCTCGTTCAAATCCCGGCCTCCCGGTAGGCGCGGCCGCGCCAGACCACGCCGCGCCCGCGATGATGATCGACCGCCGAGCCGATCGTCGCCGCCATGTAGAACGCGGCGACCAGCGGCAGGAAGGGCGCCCAGAGCGGCGAGAGGCGGAACCGCGCCAAGGTCGGCAGATAGGCGGCGGCGGCGGCCGCCCAGGCGGCGAGGCCGAGCCAGCGCGCGACCCCGTGCCCGAACAGCGCGGCGGCCGGCGGCACCAGCCAGACCAGCGCCAGGCCGAGCACCATGCCCACCAGCAGGATCGGCGAGAGGCGGAGCTGCACATAGGCGGTGCGCGCCACCATCCGCCAGACATCCGCCGGCCCCGGATAGGGCCGCAGGCTCCGCGCCAGCCTGGTATGGCCGAGCCAGATGCGGCCGCCGCGCTTCACCGCGCGCGCCAGCGCCACGTCGTCGATCAGCGCGCCGCGCACCGCCGCGATCCCGCCGATCCGGGCGAGCGCGCGGGCGCGGATCAGGATGGTCCCGCCCGCCGCGCCGGCCACGGCGGAAAGCGGGTCGTTCACCCGCGCGAACGGGTAGAGAAGCTGGAAGAAGAACACGAAGGCCGGCACCAGCGCGCGCTCGGCCAGGCTCGCGCAGTTCAGCGCCACCATCTCGGAGACCATGTCGAGCCCGTCCCGCTCGGCCTGCGCGACCAGCGTCGCGAGATGGCGCGGCTCGTGCACGATGTCGGCGTCGGTCAGCAGCACCAGCTCGGCATCCGCCTCGGCGACGCCTTGCGCCACCGCCCAGAGCTTGCCGCTCCACCCCGCCGGCCGCGGCCGTCCGTCGAGCACGGCGAGGCGGGGATCCCCGATCGCGCGGGCGAGCGCGCCGGTGCCGTCCCGGCTGCCATCATCGACCAGGATCACCCGGAACGCGCCGGCATAATCCTGCGCGAGCAGCGAGCGCAGGCAGGCGGCGATGCTCGGCGCCTCGTCCCGCGCCGGCACCACGATCGCGACCGATGGCGCGACCGATGGCGCGACCGACGGCGCGACCGATGGCGCGACCGACGGCGCCACCGATGGCGCGGCGGGCGTCAGCTCCGGCCCGCTCCGCCAGAATTTTCCGTGCCAGAGCAGAAGATACACCCAGGCGAGACAGGCGAGCACAGCCAGCAGGATCACGCGGCGCGCCCCCGTTTCCCTTCGGCCAGGAACCAGGCCACCGCATCGCAAATCGCCTCGCGCGCCGGCCGCGCCGCAAAACCGAGCTCGGCCCGCGCCCGGGCGGCCGAGAAGAACATCTTCTTCCGCGCCATCGCCAGCACGTCCCGCGTGACCAG
Organism: Acetobacteraceae bacterium; assembly: GCA_965276665.1. Lineage (GTDB taxonomy): Bacteria > Pseudomonadota > Alphaproteobacteria > Acetobacterales > Acetobacteraceae > CAWGJC01. The sequence continues at coordinate 2,616,748 of OZ255620.1, read as the reverse complement.
CGGCTCGATCCCGCCGATCCGCGCCAGCCCTTCGGACGCCACCGCCACCGGCCAGAGCAGCGCGTGGTTGAGGCGAATGCGCGGCGGCCGGCGGCCCGCCGCCTCGGCCACCACGCCGAGGATCGCCGCCATCGACATGTCCTCGCCGCCCAGGATGTAGCGCTCGCCGATCCGCCCGCGCTCGAGCGCCAGCAGATGCCCGGCCGCCACGTCGTCGACATGCACGACGTTGAGCCCGGTATCGACATAGGCCGGCATCCGGCCGAACGCCGCGTCGCGGATCATCTTGCCGGTGGGCGTCGGCTTGACGTCATGCGGGCCGATCGGCGCCGAGGGGTTGACGATCACCGCCGGCACGCCGCGCTCCCGCACCAGCGCGAGCACCGCCTGCTCGGCCAGGTATTTGGAACGCTTGTAGATGCCGGCGATCGTCTCGACGTGCACCGGCGTGGTCTCGTCCGCCGGGGTGCCGTCGCCGGTCAGGCCGAGGGCGGCGACGCTGCTGCAATAGACGATGCGCTCCACCCCGGCCGCCTGCGCCGCCAGCAGCAGGGCGCGGCTGCCCTCGACGTTCGCCGCCAGCATCGCCGCCGGGTCGGGCACCCAGAGCCGGTAGTCGGCGGCGACGTGAAACAGGTGCCGGCACCCCGCCACCGCGGCGGCGAGCGAGGCCGGGTCGGTGAGGTCGCCCTCCGCCAGCTCGGCATTCAGCCCGGCGAGGTTGCGCCGGTCGCTGCCGCGCCGGACCAGCAGGCGGAGCGGCACGCCGCGCGCCGCCAGGGCGCGGGCCACCGCCGATCCGACGAAGCCGGTGGCGCCGGTCACGAGGGTCGGTGCGCCAGGCTGCAAGCGAGGCGGCGGACCAGGCGGCGGACCAGGCGGCGGACTCGGCGGCAACAGGCTCTCCCCCCAGCTTTGCGCGCCGTGTATAGACCGTTTTCACCGAGGGGGGAGTCGGCACCGGCCGGCGGATCGAGGGATGGCGGTGGCGTCGGCGTTTTCGCAAACAAGGCCTTCGAGGTCGGCTTCGGCCTGAGCTCCCCGCCCGTGCGCACCCTCTCCCTCCTGCTGGCGCTCGCCGGGCTGGGCGCCGCCACGCTGCTGATCGGCTGGTTCGGCTTCGGCCGCGTCGCCGACAGCCTGGCCTCGGTGGGCTGGCGCGGCTGCTTCCTGTTCACCCTGGTGCAGCTCGGCCTGTTCCTGCAGCTCGGCGCCGCCTGGTGGCGCATCGCCCCGGATCAAGGCGCGCGCCCCGTCGTCGCTTGGGGCATCTTCGTCTGGGGCCGCATGGTGCGCGACGCGAGCGCCACCCTGCTGCCGTTCTCGCCGCTCGGCGGCTTCGCGCTCGGCGCCCGCGCCGTCACGCTGCTCGGCATCGGCCGCGCCAACGCCGCCGCCAGCACCGTCGTCGACGTCACCCTCGAATTCACCGCCGAGCTTGCCTTCGCCCTGCTCGGCCTGCTGATCCTCGCGATCCGCGCGCCCGATTCGGCGCTCGTCATCCCGATCGCCGCCGTGCTCGGCCTCGGCGCCCTCGGCGCGGCCGGCTTCGTCTGGCTGCAGCACGGCGCCTCGACCCTGCTGCGCGGCCTCGGCGCCCGCATCGTCGGCGACCGACTGGCCCCGGTCTCCGACCGGTTCGACCCGGTGCAGACGGCGATCGACACCGCCTATGCCCGCAAGCTGCCGCTCGCGATCTCCGCCACCTTGCACCTGCTCGGCTGGATCGGCACCGGGACCGGCTCCTGGCTCGCCTACCGCCTGCTTGGCGCGCCGATCGACCTGCTGACCGCGCTGGCCATCGAAGCCCTGCTGAGCGCCGCCGTCAGCGCCGCCTTCATCGTGCCCGTCGCCGCCGGCATCCAGGAAGCCGCCTATGCCGGCCTCGGCTCGGTCTTCGGCCTCCCCCCGGAACTCTCCATCGCCGTCTCCCTCCTCCGCCGCGCCCGCGACCTCATCGTCGGCGTGCCGATCCTGCTGATCTGGCAAGCCCAGGAGGTGCGGCGGTTGCGGCGCGCTGGGAAAGGCAAGCCGAAGCCGAAGCCGAAGGTCAGGGGCTCTGCCCCTGAACCCCGCTAAGGGCAGTCGCCCAAGAGGCTATTCGTAAACGCGCTCTGGCGGCCATCTGACGCGCTTTTCCTGTGCTCCGGTGCTCACGGCCCTCAAGGCCGCTCCGCTCCGGTGCTCGGGAAATCGCGCCAGCTGACTCACCAGACCACGTTTCCAAACAGCCTCTAATACCAGGTCCACGGCAGCTGACTCACGCCTGGAATCGCCTTGCCGACAAACCGTGTCGGGTCATATCCATCGGATTGCGCGCGTGGGCTACAGCTCAAGCCCCGTGAGTCTTGGTATAAGAATCGCTGAACACCTTCTAGGAAGTGTCCAGAACGGACGCACTTGGTCTACCGCATAGTGCGAATCGAACTGATTCAGTTTGGTGAACTCTGTGCTAATCGCGTATAGTTGCGTCATCTTCAATTCGAGTCGCACAATGATACAGAAACTCATAGAGGACGGGATATTTCAGTTTCTCGCCAATTTGGCTGTAGCGGCGATAAACGAATCTCTATCCCTAGCAGGCATAGTCACGAAAAGAGGCGGGATATTCTTTTTGGTGCTCGCAGCATTGGCATGCGTCAGCACGACTTATTTTTTGCCACATATCTGGAAACCAACCAAGAGAAGTCGGGCTGTAATTATCGCAACCATTATCGCTCTTTTATTACCAATAGGACTTTACGAGAACAATCATGTGGTGGAGGTAGCCGCTCCACCTCAGGTGCCGCTGTTTGGAAGCGATCAACCATGTGGCGCGACGTTTGAGAACCTGCATGCGGAAGCCGGCAGAGATTTTGTAAACGCGCCAGCGGGGCGGAGTTTAGGAAATCTCTGCATCAGGAAAGGCGATATAAAAGTCGGGCGAGACGTCTTCCACGAACGCGATCAAAACGAGGAAGATGCGCTACGTCCTGGCTCGGCGGACTCACCAGACCGGTCTTCGGCCGCGCCGCAAACAAACGGCCAATAACAGCGATCCGCGCAGAATTGCCTCACGGTCCGTAGGGCCTGTTTGGAAACGTGGTCTGGTGAGTCAGCTGGCGTGATTTCCCGAGCACTGGAGCGGAGCGGCCTTTTTGGCCGTGAGCACCGGAGCACAGGAAAAGCACGCCAGATGGCCGCCAGAGCGCGTTTCCAAACAGGCTCTCAAGCCGCTTCCGCCCGGATCGCCTCCGAGATCGTTCCGAAAATACGATCCAGATGGGGTTTTTCGGCGATGAGCGGCGGGGAGAGGGCGATGATGTCGCCGGTGGTTCGGATCAGCACGCCGGCGTCGAAGCAGTGTTGGAAGATGCGGGTGGCGCGTTCGGTGGGTTTGCCCGGGCGGGGGGCGAGTTCGATGCCGGCGATCAGGCCGAAATTGCGGATGTCGATGACGTTCGGCAGGCCTTGGAGGCTGTGGGCGGCGGCTTCCCAGCTGGGTTCGAGGGCTCGGGCGCGGGCCGGCAGGTCTTCGCTGCGCTGGAGGTCCATGCTGGCGATGGCGGCGGCGGCGGCGAGCGGGTGGCCGGAATAGGTGTAGCCGTGGAACAGCTCGATGCCGGCCGGCGCGCCGTCGACGATGGCGGTGTAGATGCCGTGATCGACGGCGACGGCGCCCATCGGCACGGCGGCGTTGGTGAGCCCCTTCGCCATGGTCATGATGTCGGGCACCACGCCGAAGCGTTCGGCGGCGAAATTGGCGCCGAGGCGGCCGAAGCCGGTGATCACCTCGTCGTAGATCAGCAGGATGCCGTGCTTGGTGCAGAGCTCGCGCAGGCGCTTGAGGTAGCCGGCGGGCGGCACCAGCACGCCGGTGGAGCCGGCGACCGGTTCGATCATCACCGCGGCGATGGTGTCGGCGCCGTGCAGCGTGACGAGATCCTCGAGCGCGTCGGCGAGGTGGGCGCCCCATTCGGGCTGGCCGCGCGAGAAGGCGTTGTGGGCGGGGGCGTGGGTGTGCGGCAGGTGGTCGATCGAGGGGAGCAGGGCGCCGAACTGCTTGCGGTTGCCGCCGATGCCGCCCACCGACATGCCGCCGAACCCGACGCCGTGATAGCCGCGTTCGCGTCCGACCAGGCGGGTGCGGCCGCCCTCGCCGCGGGCGCGGTGGTAGGCGAGCGCGATCTTCAGCGCGGTATCGGCGCTTTCCGAGCCGGAATTGGTGAAGAACACGTGGTCCATGCCGGCGGGCAGGATTTCCGCGAGCCGGGAGGCGGCCTGGAAGGCGATCGGGTGGCCCATCTGGAAGGTGGGCGCGAAGTCGAGGATGGCGGCCTGTTTCTGGATCGCCTCGACGATCTCGCGCCGCCCGTGCCCGGCATTGACGCACCAGAGCCCGGCGGTGGCGTCCAGCACCTCGCGGCCTTCCGGCGTGTAGTAGGACATGCCCTCGGCGCGGGCGAGCAGGCGCGGGCCGCCCTTGTAGGTGCGATTGGCGGTGAACGGCATCCAGAACGCTTCGAGGTTGTTCGGACGCGGCGTGCTCATCTCGTTCATCGCGAAACTCCGGTGGACCCGCAATTTCGCGCATGTGACCCCTGCCGGCAAGCGGTGCGCCGACACGACCCAGTTAATCAGCCTTGATCGGCTCGCCTCATCCAGCGAAGAAGCGAAGTCCGTATAGGCCCCATGAGATCGACGTAGCATGGTAGAATCCGACAGAGACGAGCGGTTAGAAATTGCTACGGTGGCAGCAAGGCCCGATCTTTTGCCCGTCATAGCCGGTTGGCTATGGTACGAGTGGTGGAAGAAGAGGGGACAATCACTAGAAGAGACTCAAGTCATCTATGCGGATTGTCGCGCAGAGTTTGGCGCTCCGCAGACGCTCGTTCTGCTGGCGAATGATGTCCCGATCGGGACAGCAACTCTCGCCAGGAAAGATCTCGATGAGAGACCAGATCTTACACCGTGGCTTGCTGGTGTTTTTGTGGTCCCCGAGCGGCGCGGGCGGGGATACGTCCGCCACCTACTTGAAGCATTCGACGAAGCGTGCTGTCTCGCCTCCATCGAGACAGCTTGGCTGTACACGAATACCGCTGAGCGTGTGTATCTCAGTGCGGGGTGGCAGGTGGCGGAGATCATCTATCGCCCTGCTAAGCTGCCCGTCACGCTTATGCGCCGTGATTACCCGAGTAAATTCGAAACTGAGACACTCCCGGACGTGCAACGTTCTTGACGCGGGCGCCCATACGCACCACTGGCGCCGAGGATTACCGGCCGCGCAAGCGGGTGGTGGTGGACTGACTTTCCGGCTCCGGTGCGGCATGACATCTTGCGCGAAACGGCGGGCGCGAATGGGGCGGAGGGCGTGATGGCGGACGGCACACTGTACATCGGCACACGGCGCTATTCGTCCTGGTCGTTGCGCGGCTGGCTGGCGGTGAAGCTCGCCGGGCTCGATGTCGAGGAGGTGGTGATCCCGATCGCCGGCGGCGGGACCACGCCGGCGATCAGGGTGGTGTCGCCGAACGGGCTCGTGCCGTATCTCGAGCATGCCGGCAACAAGGTGTGGGAGACGATCGCGATCGCCGGGTATTGCGCGGAGATCGCGCCCGCGCTGTGGCCGGCCGAGCTGCGCGCGCGCACCCGGGCGCGCTGCATCTCGGCGGAGATGCATTCGGGTTTCTCCGCGCTCCGCCAGGCGATGCCGATGAATCTCGGCCTGCATCGTCCGGGCATCGGGCGGAGCCCGGCGGTGCTCGCCGACATCGCGCGCATCACCGCGATCTGGCGGGAGACGCGGGCGGCGTTCGGCGGCGGCGGCCGGTTCCTGTTCGGCGCGGATTTCACCGTGGCGGATGCGATGTATGCGCCGGTCGTCGCGCGCTTCCTCGGCTATGACGCGCCGATCGACGCCGCCGCGCGCGCGTATTGCGAGCGGGTGCGCGGGCATCCCCTGATCGAGGCATGGTACGCGGCCGCGGCGGCGGAGCCGGCGGAATGGCGGGTGGCGCGCTACGAGGATGTCGCGTGAGCGCGGCGATGGTTCGCGCCCTGGTCATCCTGGTCCTGCTCGTCGCGGCGCAGCATGCGGCGCGGGCCGCGACCCTGGAGCAGGCCTGCGCCGCGTCCGGGAATGACGACACCATCCACCGGTACGACGCTTCGCTGCACGCGGGCGCGTTGGCTGCGTTCCGCGCGCTGTTTCCCGGCGCGCCGCCGCCTTCGGTGTCGCGGCTCGCGGCGCAGGGCCGGTTCCGCTGCATGGGCGGCCACGTCTATGCCTGCTTCATCGGCGCCAACCTGCCCTGCCAAAAGATCGCGACCGGGCAGGCGAATCCGGGGGCGGAGGCGTTCTGCCGCGACAATCCGCAGGCGGATGTGGTGCCGATGGTCGCGACGGGGCACGACACGCGGTATGCCTATCGCTGCCAAACCGGCCGCGCGGTGGTGACGGGGACGCTGTTCCGCCTCGACGCGCGCGGCTTCGCGCAATCGATCTGGGCGCCGGCCGATTAGAGCATTTTCAGTTGAGTCGGCGCCGGCCCTCGCGCCCACTCGGCCTCCCAACGAAAGTATACTACCGCTGGGAGGCCGGGTGGGCGCGAGGGCCGGCGCCGCCTCCACCGAAGGCGAAAATGCTCTAGGCGTGCCGGGCCGGGCGCGCGTGATCTGGCTGAACGGGACGGTGGGATCGGGCAAGAGCGCGGTCGGACGGGCGCTCGCCGCGCGCCTGCCGGGCGCGGTGTTTCTCGACGGCGACGACCTCGCCGGCCCGTCCGGCCTGCCGAACCGCGAGCGCTGGGCGATGGCGCTGGCGGCGCTGCTCCAGGTGGTCGCGCAGCGCCGGCGCCGGCTGGTCATCGCCTATCCGCTGGATCGCGCCGGCTATGCCCGGCTGCGCGCGCGCTGCGGCGGGGCGCTGCTGGTGGTCACTCTCGCGACGCCGCTGCCGATCGTGCTGCGCGGGCGCGGCCGAATGCTCGATGCCTGGGAGATGGCGCGGGTGCGGGCGATGCGCGCCGCCGGGTATCACCGCCGGCGCTTCGCCGCCCTCACCGTGCCGAACGCGGTGCCGCCGGCGTCGCGCACCGCCGCGCTGATCGCGCGCCGCCTGGCGCGGCCTCTCAGAGCTTGTGGAGAAACGCGCTCTGGCGGCCATCTGACGCGCTTTTCCTGTGCGCCGAGGCTCACGGCCTCAAGGCCGTTCCGCGCCGAGGCTCGGAAACGCGCGCCATATGGCTCCCCAGGCCGCGTTTCCAAACAGGCTCTCAGGTGATGATCTTCGGGCGCTTCGGCGCCGCCCTGGCCTCGGCGAGCTCGGCGCGCAGGCGCTCCACCTCGGCGCGCAGCAGGTCGAGCTCGGTTTCCGGCTCGCCCGGCGCGCCGGAGTCCGGCTGGCGATAGAAGGGGGAGAACAGGCTGAGCGCGCGCTCCATCATCGCCATGTTCTGCCGCCCGACCTCCTCCATGCTGAAGGGCAGGAAATTGCCCATCGTCTGCTGCATGGCGGCGCGCATCTGCTGCTGCTGGCGGGCGAAATTGCCCATCGTCTGCTCGAGGTACCGGGGCACCAGGGTCTGCAGGCTGTCGCCGTAGAAACCGATCAGCTGGCGGAGGAAGCTGGTCGGCAGCATCGCGCGCCCCTTGCCCTCCTCCTCGACGATGATCTGGGTGAGGACGCCGCGGGTGATGTCCTCGCCGGTCTTGGCGTCGTAGACCACGAAGTCACGCCCGGCCCGGACCATCTCGGCCAGGGTGTCGAGCGTGATGTAGCTGGAGCTTTCCGTGTTGTACAGTCGGCGGTTGGCGTATTTCTTCACCACCACCGGCTCGACGGACGGCGTCGGATCGTCCGGAACGGCTGTTTGCGACATCAGGGCCACCACGATCGTTGCACGGGAGAGACTAGAGCAATTCGGCGGAACACGGTATCGGCTTGCGTCGCATGACCGATACGGGAGAGACGCCGGACCCGGCCGCGCTGGCGCGCGACTGGATCGCGATCTGGCAGAGCGAGGCGGCGGCGCTCGCCGTCGACCGGGAGGTGCAGGAGGGATGGCAGCGCCTGGCCGGATACTGGGCCGCATACTGGGCCGCGCTCGCGGGCGGGGTCGTTGACGCCGCGGCCGGACGCGCCGGGGCCGCTCCGCCGTCGGGGCCCGCGCCCGCTTCTGCTGCATCTGATGATGGGCAGCGGGGCGCTGGACAGTCCGGGGTTGAGCAGTCCGGGGCTGAGCAGTCCGGGGCTGGGGCCGATGGCGAGCTGGAACGGCTCCGCGCCCGGGTGGCCGAGCTCGAATCCCGCCTCGCCGCTCTCATCGCAACCCAGGACCGGGCAACCCAGGACCGGGCAACCTCAGACCGGGCAACCTCAGACCGGGCAACCTCAGACCGGGCAACCTCAGACCGGGCAACCCCGGACCGCCGCCCCTGATCCCGCGCTGATCGCCGGCATCGCCGCCTATCGCCGCCACCCCTGGGTGCGCGACCTGCCGGACCCGCCGGCAATCTGGTCCGAGGGGGAAAGCCGGCTGCTCGATTACGCCGCTCCGTCCGCGGGATCGGGTCCGCCGGTGCTGTTCGTACCGAGCCTGGTCAACCGCGCGACCGTGCTCGACCTCGCGCCGGGCCGCTCCCTCATGCGCTTCCTGGCGGAGTCCGGCGCCCGGCCCCTGCTGCTCGACTGGGGCTGGCCGGGCGAGGTGGAGCGGCGCTTCAACCTGACCGACTACATCGCCGGCCGGCTGGAGCGGGCGATCGGCGCGGTGGGCGAGCCGGTGGTGCTCGCCGGCTACTGCATGGGCGGGCTGCTCGCCATCGCCGCGGCGCTGCGGATGCCGGCGGAGGTGCGGGCCCTGGCGCTGCTCGCCACACCGTGGGATTTCCACGCCGCCGACCCGGCCGCGGCGCAGCAGCTCGCTGCCTTCGCCGCGCTCGCGGAACCGGTCATGGCGGCCACCGGCACGCTGCCGGTGGATGCGCTGCAAATGCTGTTCGCCTCGCTCGATCCGGCGGGGATCGCCGCGAAATACCGCGAGTTCGGCCGGCTGCCGCAGCAGGGCGCGCGGGCGAAGATGTTCGTGGCGCTCGAGGATTGGCTGAATGACGGCGTGCCGCTCGCCGCCCCGGTGGCGCGCGAGTGCCTGACCGGCTGGTATGGCGAGAACACGCCGGCGCAGGCAACGTGGCGGGTGGCCGGGCTGCCGGTCGATCCGGCGCGGCTCGACCGGCCCTGCTTCGTCGCGGTGCCCGGGCGGGACCGGATCGTGCCGCCGGAAAGCGCCCGGCCCCTGGCGCGGCTGATCCCCGGCGCCCGCCTGCACGAGCCGGCGGCGGGCCATATCGGCATGGCGGCCGGATCGCACGCCGAGGCGGCGCTGTGGCGGCCCCTGCTGGACTGGCTGAGCGGACTGCGAACGACTATGTGAGTGGAAGAAATCCGGAGCGAAAGCCATGGAAGATGTCGTCATCGTCTCGGCCGTCCGCACGCCGGTCGGCAGTTTCAACGGGGCGCTCGGCTCGCTTCCCGCCCATGTGCTCGGCACGGCGGCGGTGCAGGCGGCGATGGAACGCGCCGGCATCGAGGCGGCCGAGGTGGACGAGGTGATCCTCGGCCAGATCCTCACCGCGGCGCAGGGCCAGAACCCGGCGCGCCAGGCGGCGATCGCCGCCGGGATCCCGCAGGAAAAAACCGCCTTCGGCATCAACCAGCTCTGCGGCTCGGGCCTGCGCGCGGTCGCCCTCGGCGCCCAGCAGATCCGCACCGGCGAGAGCCAGATCGTGGTGGCGGGCGGCCAGGAAAGCATGACCCAGGCGCCGCACGCGGCTTACCTGCGCAGCGGCGTCAAGATGGGCGAGCTCGGCCTCGTCGACACCATGCTGAAGGACGGGCTGTGGGACGCCTTCCACGGCTACCACATGGGCAACACCGCGGAGAACGTCGCGCGCGCCTACCAGATCACCCGCGAGGAGCAGGACAGCTTCGCCGTCGGCTCCCAGCAGAAAGCCTCGGCGGCGCAGAAATCCGGCCGGTTCCGCGACGAGATCGTGCCGGTGACGGTGAAGGGCCGCAAAGCCGACACGGTGGTGTCGGACGACGAATACATCCGCCACGATTCGAGCGCGGAGCAGATGGCCCGCCTGCGCCCGGCCTTTTCGAAGGACGGCACGGTGACGGCAGGCAATGCCAGCGGCATCAATGACGGCGCCGCCGCCCTCGTGCTGATGACCGCCGCCGAAGCCGAAAAGCGGGGCCTCGCCCCGCTCGCCCGCATCGTCTCCTTCGCCACCGCCGGCGTCGACCCGGCGGTGATGGGAACCGGCCCGATCCCCTCCACCCGCAAGGCGCTCGAGCGCGCCGGTTGGCGGGTGGACGATCTCGACCTCATCGAGGCCAACGAAGCCTTCGCCGCCCAGGCCTGCGCGGTGAACAAGGATCTCGGCTGGGATCCCGAGAAGGTGAACGTCAACGGGGGCGCCATCGCGATCGGCCACCCGATCGGCGCCTCCGGCGCCCGCGTGCTCACCACGTTGCTCCACGAGATGAAGAAGCGGAGCGCCAAGAAAGGCCTCGCCACGCTCTGCATCGGCGGGGGAATGGGTGTGGCCATGTGCGTGGAGATGTAAGGGGCTGGTTGGAAACGCGCCCTGGCGGCCGTCTGACGCGCTTTTCCTGTGCGCCGAGGCTCACGGCCAGCAAGGCCGCTCCGCTCCGGTGCTCGGAAAATCACGCCAGCTGACTCACCAGATCACGTTGCCAACCAGCCCCTGAAAACCCGCTGGCACGTCGCGCGAAGCGCAATCAAACACCTGATCACATCAGGCTCCGCCAGTCTCACGCTGGCATCGTATCGGGTTCTAAGGGCGACTGCCTTGGCGGGGTCCAGGGGCAGCGCCCCGGCCTTGCCGAACCTGGCCTTTCTGGCCCTGGCCGTATTGACCCTGCCCACCCCTTCCGCGTTGCTCTAGCATTGTGGGAAACACAGGGAGGCGCGGCATGGCTCGGGTTGCGTTGGTTACCGGCGGCACGCGCGGCATCGGCGCTGCGATCAGCCGGGCGTTGCAGGGGGCCGGGCGGGTTGTGGTTGCGAGCTATGCCGGGAATGATGCGGCGGCGGCGGCGTTCGCCAAGGAGACCGGCATTGCGGTGATGCGGTTCGATGCCGGGGATCTCGCCGCCTGCACGGTGGCGGTGCGGGAGATTGCCGGTGCGCACGGCGCGGTCGAGATTCTCGTCAACAATGCCGGCATCACCCGGGACGCGACGATGGCGCGGATGGATCGGGACATGTGGGATGCGGTGATCGACACCAATCTCGGCTCCTGCTTCAACCTCTGCAAGCTGACGTTCGACGGCATGCGGCAGGCGCGGTTCGGGCGGGTGGTGAATATCGGCAGCATCAACGGGCAGGCCGGGCAGTATGGGCAGGTGAATTACGCCGCGGCGAAATCCGGCATTCACGGCTTCACCAAGGCGCTGGCGCAGGAGGGCGCGCGGTTCGGCATCACGGTGAACGCGATCGCGCCCGGCTATGTGGACACCGACATGGTGCGTGCGGTGCCGGCGGATGTGCTGCAGAAGATCGTGGCGCGGATCCCGGTCGGACGGCTCGGCCATGCGGAGGACATCGCGCGCGGCGTGCTGTTCCTGACCGCGGATGACGCGGATTTCGTCACCGGCTCGACGCTCTCGATCAATGGCGGCCAGCACATGTATTGAGCGCGCGTCCGCGGCCGTGCTTCACGTCTGACCGGACACATCCATGAGCGGCGCCGACGACCTCATCCTGCTCGGCGGCGCGCTCGGCGTGGTGGCGATTCTGGCCGGGCTGGTGTCGCATCGGTTCGGCGCGCCCTTGCTCCTGGTGTTTCTGGCGCTCGGGATGGTGGCGGGCGAGGACGGGTTCGGGCTGGCGTACAGCAATTTCGGGTCCGCCTATCTGATCGGCAGCCTGGCGCTCGGGATAATCCTGTTCGAGGGCGGGTTGAAGACGACGGTTCCGGTCCTCCGCGCGGGGTGGAAGCCGGCGCTGGCGCTCGCGACGGTCGGCGTGCTGGCGACGGCGGCGATCACCGGGCTGGCGGCGTCCTGGATCGGCGGCCTGCCGCTGGCGCTCGGGCTGCTGCTGGGTGCCACGGTGGCGCCGACGGATGCGGCGGCGGTCGCCTCGGTGCTGCGCACCGCCCGGGTGGCGGTGCCGGAGCGGCTGATGGCGGTGCTCGAGGTGGAATCCGGCCTCAACGATCCGATGTCGATCTTTCTCGTGCTGCTGCTGATGGAAGTCGTGTCCCTGCACCACGGCGTCGCGCTGCGGCAGGCGGCGCTGTTCTTCGCGCGCGAGATGCTGGGTGGCGGCGCGATCGGCCTGGCCGGCGGCTGGGTGATGGTGGCGCTGTTGCGGCGGTTGCGGGGGGATGCGGATGCGACGTTCGCCCCGGTGCTTGCCTTGTGCGCGGCGATGCTGCTGTTCGGGGCGGCGCAGCGCGCGGGCACGAGCGGGTTCCTCGCGGTCTATCTGGCGGGGGTGGTGGCAGGCGCGGGGCGTCACGAGACGCGCGCGGCGGTCGAGCATTTCTTCGGCGCGATGGCCGGGCTGGCGCAGATCGCGCTTTTTCTCATGCTCGGGCTGCTGGTGACGCCGCATGATCTGTTGCCGCTCATCCCGGGCGGCCTGGTGGTCACGCTGGTGCTGATCGTCGTGGCGCGCCCGGCCGCGGTGATCGCCTGCCTCGCGCCATTCCGCCTGCCGGCGCGCGAGATCGGTTTCGCCGCTTGGGTCGGACTGCGCGGCGCGGTGCCGATCTATCTCGCCATCGCCGTCGTGCTGCAAAACCCCGACCGGGGGCGGGATCTGTTCGGCACCGTGTTCGTGGTGGTCATCGCCTCGCTCATCGTTCAGGGATGGACCATCCGGCTGGTCGCCCAGATGCTGGGATTCGGCGCCGCGGGCGCGAGCGTCTTGCCTGGCGGCCGGAGCAACGCTGCGTGATGAGGATTGGCGTTCCTAGAGCATCTTCACCTTCGGTGGAGTCGGCGCCGGCCCTCGCCCATCCGGCCCCCAGCGGTCGTATACTTTCGTCGGAAGGCAGGGCGGGGGCGAGGCCGCCGCCGGACTAACTGACAATGCTCCAGGGCACCAAAGGCGGCTTGGCGCGTTCAGCCGCAGAATGGCCTTCCAGATGCCATGTTATTGCCCGGGATGACGCGTATGTTCGGGACTGATGGAGAAGTGAGGAGGATTCGGATGCGAAGCAAGCTGGCCATCCTGGCCGTGCTGGCGTGTGTGATGGGTGGCTTTTGGAGCCCGGCGAAGGCTGCGGTGGCGAGCCCGATGGCGGCGGCCCCGTCGCTGACCGTCGCCGCGCCGGCCAACCCGGCCATTCAGAAAGCCTATTGGGCGTGGGTCGGCGGGCGCCGCTACTGGCGTCCCGGCTATCCCGGCCCGCGGCCGGGATATGGATACCGGCCGGGATACCGGCCGGGCGTGGTGATCGGCGTTCCTCCTTACGGGGGGCGGTATTGGCATCGACGCTGGGCGGGAGGCCGCTGGCGCTATTGGTGAGACCAGCCGCCGCTGGGCGATGTCAGCGGTAAGTCGCGAGGAAAAACGCCGGGCGTTCGCGCCCGGCGTTTTTTCGTCAGCCGGCCCGCGGTGATCATCCGTCGCGCCTCGCGGTCGTCGGCCCGGAGCTCCCGCCGCCGCAAATAGACGGCCCGCGATTTCGTTTCGATACGCCACAAATCGCAGGACGACCCGAAACGTTTCGCCGTCACATCTTATGCGGCGACTTGCTGGAGAACGCCGACACCATCTCGTGCGTGATGGCTGGGTCGGCCTGCTCCATGACCTGGTTGGCGAATTCGGTGCAGGCGGCGATCTCGAGCCCACGGACCGCCTGCTTCACGCGCGGCACGGCGGAGGCGTTCATGCTGAAGCTGCGCAGCCCCAGCCCGAGCAGAAGCGGGGTCAATCGAGAATTGCCGGCCATCTCGCCGCAGACCGAGACCGGGATGGCGAACCGGCGGCCCGCTTCGACGGCGAATTGCACGAGGCGAAGCACCGCGGGGTGCAGCGGGTCGTAGAGATGCGCGACCTCGCTTTCGGCGCGGTCGACCGCCAGCGCATACATCGCGAGATCGTTGGTCCCGATGGCGAAGAAATCCGTCTCCCGGGCCAGCGCATCGGCCGACAGCGCCGCCCCGGGCGTCTCGATCATGATGCCGAGCGGCGGCAGCGGGTCGGGCAGGCGCTCGCCGCGGAACCGGAGTTCCGACGCCACGCGCTCGTAGGTGGCGCGCGCGGCCCGCACCTCGGCAAGCTGCGTCACCATCGGCAGCAGGACCCGCACCGGGCCGGCCGTCGCGGCCCGGAGAATCGCGGCGAGCTGCGTCTCGAACAGGGCCGGGCAGCGCAGCAGCAGGCGGATGCCGCGCAGCGTCAGCGCCGGGTTGGCGTCCGCCACCTCGGGCACGATGCCGGCACCCTCCAGCGCCTCGATCTCCTTCTCGCCGCCCCAGTCGAGCACGCGGATGGTGACAGGATCGCCCGCCATCGCCTCCACCACGCTGCGATAGACGGCGACCTGATCGTCCTCGTCCGGCACCAGCTCGCGGTTCATGAACAGGAACTCGCTGCGCAACAGGCCGATCCCGGCGGCGCCTGACTGCGCGATCAGCGGCAGCTCGGCCGGCAGTTCCAGATTGGCCTGCAGCGAGATCGTGGTGCCGCAGGGGGTGATTGCGGGCAGGCGGCGCAGGCGAGAGAGCTGCGCCCGCTCGCGCGCGAAGGCCGTGACGGATTGCCGTGCCGCGGCGAGCGTGGTCGCCGAGGGGTTGACCACCACGATGCCGGTGGTGCCGTCGAGCGCCGCGACATCCCCCACGCGCATCGCGGCCGCCAGACCATGCACGCCGAGCACCGCCGGCAGGCCGAGCGCGCGGAGCATGATGGCGGTGTGGCCGTCCGCGCCGCCTTCCTCGGTCGCGACCCCGGCAATGCGGGAGGGGTCGAGCAGCGCCGCATCGGCGGGGCGCAGCGCCTCGGCGAGCAGGATCGCCCCTTCCGGCAGGCCGGCGAAACTGCGGAACGGCGCGCGGGTCAGGTTGCGGACCAGCCGGCGGGCGATCTCGTGGATTTCCTCGGCCCGGCGCTCCTGCCCGCCCCGGTCGTCGGTCGGCATCGCGAGCAGCCGGTCGCCGATCGCCTCGGCCTCGTCCCAGACCGCGGTCTCGGCGGAGACCAGCGTCTCGCGGATCCGCCGCTGGCTCTCGCGAACCAGCCGCGAGGGCCCCAGCATCTGCGTGTAGGCGTCGAGCAGCGGGGCGATCTCGCCGCGCGCCGCATCCGGCAGCACCGACAGCCGCGCGCGCAGCTTGAGCAGCTGCTTGCGGGATTGCTGGATCGCGGTGTCGAGCCGCGCCACTTCCCCCTCGATGTCGGAGGCGTGGACCTTGCTCCGCACGACCTTGGTCTGCGGCTCGGTCACGCCGAACACCGTGCCGATCGCGACGCCTGGCGAGGCGGGAATGCCGTGGAGACGCTGCTCGGACTCAGTCCTGCTCATCGAAGCCGGCTTCAATGAGCGCGGCGAGCGCATCCAGAGCCTCCTTCGCGTCCCAGCCTTCGGCCCGCAACTCAAGCGTCGAACCCTGGCCAGCTCCCAGCATCATCAACCCCATGATCGACAGCGCCGAAACCGCCTGCCCATCACGAACCACCTCCACCGATGCACCGTATCTCTCCGCCAACGCGACGAATTTCGCCGCCGCCCGCGCGTGCAGCCCCCGCCGGTTCGGAACGCTGACCACCCGCGTGACAACCGCGCTGCTCATCATCGCAGCCCCGGGGCAACGCCCCGGCGGTCCCTCAGCCGCACGTGCCGGTGCGTTTGGGCCCGCAATCGCGGAGGACATGGGACGCGGCGGCGATGTATTTTCGTCCGGCCTGCTCCGCGCAATCGACGCATTCGCGCAGCGTCCGGCTGCTGCGGACCTTGGCGAGCTTGACCAGCATCGGGAGGTTGACGCCCGCGATCACCTCGACCCCGCCGCGCCCCATCATCGAGATCGCCAGGTTGCTGGGCGTGCCACCGAACATGTCGGTGAGGAGAACGACGCCATCCCCCTGGTCGACCCCGGCGATCGACGCCTGAATGTCCCGCCTTCGGCTCTCCATGTCGTCATCGGGGCCGATGCAGACGGTCGCGACGTTCCGCTGCGAGCCGACGACATGCTCAAGCGCGGAGCGGAGTTCGTCGGCCAGGCGGCCGTGCGTCACCAGAACGAGTCCGATCATGGTTGGGGATCAGGCCTCCTGCGCCTGAGCAGGAGACATAAGAGGCGATGGCGATGGCGTTCGGGTCATGTCCTGGCGGCCAAGTTCACGATGCGTGAGCGTTATGTGCCAATTGCCGCTTTCCGGTGCGGCGAGATAAGCCGCGAGTTTCTCGATCAAATACACAGAACGGTGTTTCCCGCCTGTACACCCGATCGCGATCGTTGCATATTTTTTTCCTTCCTGGACGAAGCGCGGCAGAACAAGGTCCAGCAAGGTGGTCATCGCCCGGAAAAAACCACCGCAATCCGGGTCCGTCTCGACATAGGCGCCCACCGTGGGGTCGAGCCCGGTCAGCGGACGGAGCAGCGGATCGTAATGCGGGTTCCGCAGGAAGCGGGCATCGAAGACGAGGTCGGCCTCGCGCGGCAATCCAGCCGGAAAAGCAAATGATATGAGGGATATGGTCAGGCCGGTCTCAAGCCCCTCGGCCCCGCGTGGGGCGAAATGCTGCTCCACCATCCGGCGCAGGGCACGCAAGGGCGTGTCTGAGGTGTCGATCACCAGATCGGCCGCCTCCCGCAGCGTGCGCGTGAGGGAGAGTTCCGCGGCGATGCCGTCCGCGACGCGCCCCTGCGGCGCCAGCGGATGGCGGCGGCGCGTCTCGGTGTAGCGGCGGAGCAGCACGTCGGGTTCGGCGGAGACATAGACGAGCTCAGCCGGCGCCCGCCGGTCGGCGCGCACCCGCCCGAGCATCTCGAGCACGGAGGAGGCATCGAACCCGCTGGTGCGGGCATCCACCCCGATCGCCAGCGGCCCGTCGCCGCGGGCCACCAGCTCGTCCACCAGGCGGAGCGGCGGATTGTCGACCGCCTCGAACCCGGCATCCTCGAGCGCCCGCAGCACCGAGGATTTGCCCGCGCCCGAGAGCCCGGTGACGACGACGACCCGACGGCTCACGCGAACGCCCCCACGAGCTGCGTCACCCGGCCGAGCGCGCAATCGAGCGCCAGCCCGACCCGGGCCGGCGCGGAGGCGTAACGCGGATCGATCGAAACCGCCGGCAGGCCGAACACGGCCTCCGGCTCCGGCAGCCGCTCGCCCGCGCCGAGCCGCACCGCAAGCGCCAGCCGCGCCGCCGCGCGGTGCGGCAGGCGCATGATGCCGAGCCCTCGCACCTCCAGCAGACCGGACAGCCTATCGGGCGACCGGGCCATGCCGGCCTCGATCTCCACAATGTCATCGGCGACCAGGGCGAACCCGCGGTCGAGCAAGCGAAGCACCATGTCGGACTTCCCCGAACCCGGTGGTCCCAGCAGCAGCACGCCCGCATCGTCCCGGGCGGCGCAGCTCGCATGTATCTGCATGGAGGCCGCAATGTGGTCCGGCCGGTGGCGAAAGGGAAGCAGTTCTTTCCCCGGGCGGCTTGGGCCTGAGGGAAGGCCAGGGGGCTCTGCCCCCTGGACCCCCGCCAAAGGCCGAGCCTTTGGAATCCATTACGGCTGTTTGCGAAAAGGGTGGGCAACGAGGTGTTTGATACACCGTGTCGCCCACCCTTTTCGCAAACAGCCATAGTCGGGTTCTAAGGGGTCCGCCCTTAGCGGGGTCCCAAGTGACGCATGGGGGCAGAGCCCCTGGACTTCCTTCACGCCTTGGGCAGCCGGACGACGAATCGGGCGCCGGTGGTGTGGCCGGTTTCGTCGCGGCGGTTTTCGGCGGCGATGCGGCCTTTCAGGGCTTCGACGATTTGCCGGCTGATCGAGAGGCCGAGGCCGGAGTGTTGGCCGTAGCGTTCGCCGGCGGGGCGTTCCGAGTAGAACCGGTCGAAGATGTTTTCGAGCTTGGCGTCCGGGATGCCCGGGCCCGAATCCTCGACCGCGACTTCGATCGCGGTTCCGGTGTCGTGGGCGTGGAGCGTGACGGTGCCGTTGGTGGGGCTGAAGCTCCGCGCGTTGGCGATCAGGTTGCGCAGCACCTGGACGATGCGGTCCTCGACGCCCTGGACGGTGAGGCCGGATTCGGGGGCGATGACGGTGAGGTAGGGGTCGCCGTCGGCGCGGGTCGCGTCGTGGATTTCCGCCAGGATGGCGAGGATGGGGGCGATGTCGACCGGCTCCGTCACCGCGCGGGAGAGCTCGGCGTCGATCCGGCTGGCGTCGCTGATGTCGCTGATCAGGCGGTCGAGGCGGGCGGTGTCGTCGCCAATGATCGCGAGGAGGCGCCGCTGCTGGGCGGGGTCGTCGATGCGGCGGATGGTCTCGATCGCGCTGCGGATGGAGGAGAGCGGGTTCTTGATCTCGTGCGCGACGTCGGCGGCGAAGCGCTCGATCGCGTCCATGCGCGCCCAGAGCGCGGCGGCGCTTTCGCCAATGGCATGGGCGAGCTCACCGATCTCGTCGCGGCGGGCGAGCAGGATCGGGGGCACCGCGCCGGTGCGGCCGCGGCCTTCGCGCATCGCTTCCGCGGTGTCGGCGAGGCGGAGGATCGGGCGGGCGATGGTCAGCGAGAGGTACCAGGAGAGGGCGACGGTCAGCACGAGCGCGAGCCCGAACAGGCCGAGGATCGAGACCCGCACCTGCAGCAGGCTGTCATCCACCTCCCGCGCGTCGCGGGTGAGCAGCACGATGCCGACGGTGTGGCGGTTGCGCTGCACCGGCTCGGCCACGGTGACGAGCAGCCGGTTGTCCTCGGTGCGGCGGATATAGGGGGGCATTTCCCGGCTCTGATTGGCGCCGTTCATGCTGAGCTCTTCGCGGACGTCCGGCTGCCAGTCGATGCCCGGCCCGGGATGCACCTCGACCACCCGGACCGAGGGGCGGTGCGGCAGCCAAGCCATCACCTGGTCGTAGATCGCGCCGATGCTGCCGAGGAAGGGGCCGCGCGGGGCGGCGGGCGGCAGCGGCTCCATGGTGACGGCGCCCCCCTGGCCTTCGCGCACGCGGCTGTCGGCGACCACCTGGCCGTCGGGCGCATAGAGCTTCGCGTCCGCATTGGGGGTGGGTTCGGTGAGGCGGCGGAGCAGCGGCCGGGCGAGATCGGCGACGAGGCGCGGGTTGTCGCTGTCCGGGTTGCGCACCGCGCTTTCGCTGAGCGCGCCGGCATAGATGCGCGCCTGCTCGCGGAGCGAGGAGACTTCCGCTTCCAGCAGCCCGTTCTGATACTGGTTCAAATAGAGCAGGGCGACGACGAGCAGCGCGAGCGGCAGCGCGTTGACCAGCAGGATGCGCCGCATCAGCGGCGACACCCAGCGCGCATGGCTGCCGGGCCGCGCGGAATCGGCCGCCGGGTCGGCGGCGCTGGAGGCGAGCGCCGGGACCGGGTGCCCCGCGCCCCGGCGGAGCGGCATTGTCATCACGGCGTCCCGATCGCTGCCTCCGAACTCACTGCTCCTTGTAGCGGTAGCCGATGCCGTAGAGCGTCTCGATGTGGTTGAAGCTGTCATCGCTGTTGCGGAACTTCTTGCGCACCCGCTTGATGTGGCTGTCGATCGTGCGGTCGTCCACGTAGATGTTCTCGCCATAGGCGGCGTCGATCAGCTGGTCGCGGGACTTCACCATGCCGGGCCGCGCGGCGAGCGCCTTGACCAGCAGGAATTCCGTCACCGTGAGCTGGATGTCGTGGGATTTCCACAGGCACTGGTGCTTGGTCTCGTCGAGCACCAGGTCGCCGCGGGCCATGATGCCGCCGGCGGTCGTCCCCGAGCCTTCGGCGCGGCTGGTCTCGTTGCGCCGCAGCAGGGCGCGGATGCGCTCGATCAGCAGGCGCTGGCTGAACGGCTTGGTGATATAGTCGTCGGCGCCGAGGCGCAGCCCCATCAGCTCGTCCACCTCCTCGTCCTTGCTGGTGAGGAAGATCACCGGCAGGGCGCTCCGCGCGCGGAGCCGTTGCAGCAACTCCATGCCGTCCATGCGCGGCATCTTGATGTCGAGGACGGCGAGATCGACCGGGCGCGCGATGAGCCCCTGGAGCGCGCTCTCGCCATCGGTGTAGGTGCGGACCTGGAACCCCTCCTGCTCCAGCGTCATGGAGACGGAGGTGAGGATGTTGCGGTCGTCATCGACCAGGGCGATGGTCTGCTTCATGGTACGCGGTCCTTCTGCCAGGAAGGCAGTGCGGCAAGGAACGCCCCAATTGTGGCACAACCCGGGACGAGCGGTGAACGAATGATGGCAGGCCCAGGGGAAGCAGGCCCAGGGGAAGCAGGCCCGGGGGAAGCAGGCCCGGGGGAGGCAGGCCCGGGGGAGGCAGGCCCGGGGGAGGCAGACCGGGGGGTGGCCTTTGCGGCACGCAGCCTGCTGCGCTCGGCGCGATCCGCGACGCTGGCGACGGGCGCGGGCGGCCAGCCCTTCGCCTCCCTGGTCACCCACGCGGCGGCGCCCGATCTCGGGCTGCTGATGCTGCTCTCCTCGCTGTCCGAGCACACGCGCCACCTGAGGAGCGACCCGCGCTGCGGGCTGCTGGCGACGGGAGAGCCCGAGAGCGCCAATCCGCAGACCGCCCCCCGCGTCAGCGTCACCGGCGTGGCGGCGCCGGTCGAGGACCCGGCGCTGCGGGCGCGCTGGCTCGCGATCCACCCCTATGCGGCGGAGTACGCGCGCTTCGCGGATTTCACCCTGTGGCGGTTGGCGCCGGCGGGCGCGCTCTATGTCGGCGGTTTCGCCCGGGCGGTGCGGCTCGGCGCGGCCAGGCTCGCGCCGGATGCGGGCTCGGTCGCACGCCTCGCCGCGAGCGAGGCCGGCATCATCGCGCATTGCAACCGCGATCACCCTGACGCGCTTGCCGCGATCGCCGGGGAGGCGGGCGCGTGGCGGATGGTGGCGGTGGATGTCGATGGCTGCGATCTCGCGCAAGGCGAGCGGGTGCGCCGCATCGCCTGGAGCGCGCCGGTGCGCGACGCCGCCGCTGTGCGCCGCGAGCTGGTGCGGCTCGCCCGCGCGGGCGAGTGCATTTAAGCCGGCGCCGGCCCTCGCCCCCACCCGGCCCCCGCCCCCATCCGGCCCCCAACGAAAGTATACTACCGATGGGGGCCGGGTGGGGGCGAGGGCCGGCGCCGACTCCACCGAAGGTGAAAATGCTCTAGCGCCGCGCGCCGCTGCCGGCTCAATCGCTGCCGGTTGGCGTGTTGGCGGCGGCGATCGTCTGATCCTGCAACTGTGCGAGGCGGCGATCCTTGTTCAGGGATCCCACGGACGAGCCGACCCAGTAGCTCACCACGCTCGTCGCCATGGCGGCGAGCGTGCCGAGCAGCATGTTGAGGATGGTTTCGCTGCCGGGCGGCATTGCCTTCGTGAGCGCGACGGACATGGTGATACCGAATGTCAGCAGCACGACGACGGAGATGATCGGCGCGCCATACGCGATCGGCGAATGCTGGCTGGTCAGGGTGACGGTCTGCGTGCGTGCGTTGGCGATGTCGGCGAAGCTGGTTTTCAGCGTGTCGAGCTGCGCGGAATCGGCTTCCGCCTGCGCCGAGGCGGCAATCTGCGCGAGCTGCACGCGGAGCTGAACGGCGAGCGCCGGGTCGCGCGACAGCACCGACGCTGCGGCGTCGGCGTCCGTCGTGCCGGTGACGGTCTGCACCGCCTGTGTCACCGCCGCGGTGGTTTTCGCGGCGGAGCCGCCGAACATCCAGCGCGCGAGCTCGGGCGCGACGGTAATTGCGAGCGGAATCAGGGCGCCCATGTGTGGCCTCCTTGTCAGGTTCGGGAACGGTTGAGGATTGCGCGACGGTCGGCGCACCGTCATCGCGGAGCAGGGCGATGACGGTCGGCGCATTGTCATCGCGGAGCACGGCGATGACGGTCGGCGCATTGTCATCGCGGAGCAGGGCGATGACGGTCAGCCCATCGTCATCGCGGAGAACGGCAAAGCGCAGAGCCGGCGCGACCAGCCGAGGCCGAAGCTCCGCCAGGTCGGCAAGCCGGCCATGTAATTGACGCGCTGGGCCAGGAACTCCGTCATCAGCGCCGCACCTTGGCCGGATTTCGCGGTGACCGCGGCGAGCGTCTCCGGCCCGATCGCGCCGTCTTCCGCCACGCCGAGCGCCATCTGCAGCCAGCGCGCGGCGCGGGACACGCCGCTGTTCACCGCCGCGTCGAACATCAGCAGCGCGAGGGGCGGCGGCAGCTTGTCGCCGGCGATGTTGTTCCAGTAATCGGTTTGGTAGATCGTGCGCGCCGCCGCTTCGGTCATGCTGCTGATATCGAGCGTCGGGTAGGCGGCCGCGGAGATGCCGTATTTGGTGCCGCGGCACTCGCCCTTGCCGCAGGCGCCCCCTGTCCAGTTGCCGGGATCCGCCTGGTCGGTGGAATAGCCGCCTTCCGATCCCACCACGAGTGCGAAGGCGGCGTCGAACGCGCTCATTGCCGGTTCCTTGTGCGGATGCGGGTGAAGACCTCGAAGGGCAGCAGCGTCGCGGTCGCGAGCGCGATCAGCGCAGTGACCGCCGTCTCCGCCGCCTGGATCCAGTAGATCGGCCGGAACAGCGTCACCACGTCGATGACCTGCTCGGCACCGGTCAGCAGGATGAAGGCGCAGAGCAGCAATGCGGCCCAGCCCGGCACCGACAGGCCGCCGCGGAGCGCCACCCATCCGATCTGGCCGGGGATGACGAGGCAACTCAGCGCGAAGCCGAGATGCCCGACGATCGACAGCGTGATGAGGTTGGGATTCCAGTACAGGCATGTACCGACCGGCGCGAAGCCGGGCGTAGTCGTGATGAGACCCCAATGGTTCATGGCGCGAGCACCTCGATTTCGATTGGCGGCAGCGTGGTCGACACGGGCGGTCCGCTCGAAGGTTGGATCACGAGCGTCCGTTCGGCCGAATAAAGGCCGGGCGCCGCGTCGGCCGGGACTTGCATCTGTGCCAGCTTGTCGCCGCAGCGATGGTCATCCGGCGTCGCGACCGTCTCGCGCTGGTTGACGACGGCGCCCGTGTTCTCGTCGCGCAGCTCGACACTGGCGCGGACATTCACGCCCGACGCATAGCAGAGCCGGCTGATCCAGCCGAAGCTGCTGCCGGCATGCACGCGGCTGATCGGTTGCCCGGCATGGGCGGAGCCTTCAGCGTCGGCGACCAGCGCGAACGGGCCGGACGTTCCCTGGTAGGTGTAGTAGTCGCGCGGGTCGAACCATTCCAAACGCACGCTCGGGAGAGCCAGCGCGAAAATTATGCCGACAGCGGCGCCGATCACGACACGGGTCACCATGCGTGCATTCCTCTCATCCAGTCGCGAAAGCTCCAGCGCGCTCAATGGTGCGGCCCGAGTACGAGCCACGTGATTCCAGCGGTCACGAGGGCGGATATTGCCGTCGTGACGACACCGCGCAGCCAGATGAAGTCTTCCCGCTTGAGCGCGCTCTCGCGGATCGCCTTGAGCTCGACCGCGGAGCCTTCCTTGATCGCCCGCATCTCGGTCGCCGATTTGTCGGTGACGTCCTGCAGCGAGCGCGCGAATTTCTCCGCAAGATCGGAGAGCGCGCGCGTCTGCCGGTCCGAGCTGTCGCGCAAGGCGTGATCGAGCTCTGAATGCCGGTTGGCAAGGCGGTCCAATGCGTTAACGGCGTTGCGAATCTCCACCTCCAGCGCAGCGATGCGCGCCGATGGATCTTCCTTGTTCGCAAGGAACGGCGGTCGCGGTGTGTCGTCCATGAGGGTTGTTCCTTCGGGCGACGCGGATCGGAATTGTCGTATGTGCCGACTGCGTCACGTCGGCGCTGGCGCGGGCGCGCGGAGCTGCACCCGCAGCGTGTCGTTCGCGTCCGGCGGAGTGACGGTGAAACGCAGACCGTCCGTCTCGACCGAGACCGCAAGCATGTCGCGCGCGGCGAGGCCCGGCGTGGCCTGCGCGCATGCGATCACCGGTTCACCGATAAGGCGGATCCCGGCGGCGTCGCGCGTCGCGAGCAGCCCGTCCACGTGCCAGAGCGCCGCGTCCCCGCCAGCATCGGCGGCGGTGACCGTGATGCGGCCGAACCCGTACGTGCCGATCCCGGGCAGTGGCAGCACGCCGCCGCCGGCGGCGAAGGAGAGCGTGACCATTCCGGTCCCGCCGAGCTCGGACGGCATGGCGAGATTGCCGATCGGCAGCCAGCCGCCGCCCGAGCGGCGCAGCAGATCGCCGGTGGCGGCGTCGAGATAGGTGTCGCCGTCACGTCCGAGACTGGCCGTCGGGCGGCCGCGTCCGGTGAGCAGCGAGCTGCCGATGATGCCGGCGGCGCGGGTCCAGACCCCGGCGCCGCGCGTCCAGAGATCGCCCTCGGCCGGATCGAGAAAGGTGTCGCCATCCTGCCCGAGCCCGGTCGCGGGCGCGCCGCGCCCGACCAGCATGGACCGTCCGCCGGGACCGCGGAGATTGCTCGCCTTGCTCCAGCTGCCGGCGGCGCGGGCATAGAGGTCGCCGGTCGCGACATCGAGCCAGCCATCGCCGTCCTGTCCGCTCGCCGGGGGCGCGCCGCGTCCGGCGGAGACGGAGCGGCCGGGAGGACCGACCAGGCTCGCCTGCTTCCACCATTTGTCGGTGCCGCAGAACCAGAGCTCGCCAGTCTCGGCATCGATATAGCTGTCGCTTTCCCGGCCGATCGTCGGGCCGGGCGCGCCATGGCCGGACCAGAGCGACCGCCCGTCCGCGCCGCGTAGCGAGCCGGCGGGCTCCCAGCCCGCGCCGTACCGCCTCCAGAGCCCGCCGCCGCCGGTGTCGAGCCAGGTATCGCCCGGCGCGCCGTTATTGGGCGGCGGCGAGCCGGAACCGGACAGCATCGAGCGGCCGTCGGCGCCACGAAGCGAGGCGCTTTTCGCCCAGCCGGTCTCGTCGCGGCTCCACAGCTCGCCGGTCGCGAAATCGAGAAAACTGTCGCCGGCCGCGCCGAGCGTGGCGGCGGGCTCGCCGTGACCCGACCACAGGCTGCGGCCGGCGGGACCGGCAAGGGAGGCGACCTGGCGCCAGCCCTCGGCGGAGCGGCTGTGCAGTGTCGCCGCATCGGTGTCGATGTAGCTGTCGCCGGCCGCGCCGAGATGCTCGGTGGGCGCCCCGGCGGCGGACCACAGATTGCGACCGGGCGGCCCGATAAGATTGGCGGCCTGCCGCCAGGCCCCGTCGATCCGCGTGGCGAGATCGCCGGTCATGGTGTCGAGATGGCTGTCGCCATCGGCTCCAAGCGCCGGATCCGGGGCACCGGCGGCGGCCCAGAACGAGCGTCCGGGCCGGCCGGCCAGACTGGCTGCATGCGCCCAGCCGGCATACGAGCGGGTGAACAGATCGCCTTGCGCCGTATCGAGAAAGACATCGCCCGGCGCGCCGAGCGCGCCGGGCGGCCGTCCGCTGCCGTGCAGCACTGTGCGCCCGTCGGCCCCGCGCAGGGTCGCGGCCAATTCCCAGCCATCCGCGCCGTGCGCGTGAAACGTCGCCGCGTCGAGATCGAGATAGGTGTCGCCGGCGATGCCGAGCAGCGGGTCGGGCGCGCCATGGCCGCTGCGCAGCGACCGGCCCGGCGTGCCCATGATGTTCAGCACCTTGGTCCAGGCGTCGCCCTGGTGGCTGAACAGGTCGCCGGTCGCGGTGTCGAGATAGGTCTCGCCGTCGCGGCCGAGCGCCGGATCGGGCGGGGTCGTGCCGGTCCAGAGCGAGCGCCCCGGCTGGCCGGACAGATTGCCGCTCGCGGTCCAGGCGCCGCCGCGGCGGGTGCGGAGGTCGCCGGTCGCGGTGTCGAGATGCGTGTCCCCCTCGCGTCCGCTGGCGGCATCGGGCGCACCCTCGCTCACCAGCAGGCTCGTCCCGGCGCCCCCCGGCGGACCCGGCATGCCTGCCGGCCCGGCGGGACCGGCAGGCCCGGCGGTGGCGCCGGGCTCGACCAGGAGCGAACCGTCGCTGATCGCGAGTCCGCGGCCGAGTGCCACCACCTCCGGCTGTCCCGGACCGGGAGACACTCGTCCCAGCAGCACGCCGGGGGCCAGCGTCAATTTCGGCTGCGTGCCGGCGAGCAGCGTCGCCAGCGCGATCTGCGACACCCGCCCGTTCTGATGGATCGGCACCAGCTCCGCCCCGCTGGCCGGCCCGGCCGGGGGAAGATGGATGATCTGCGGCATCTGAACGCCTCCTCAGGCGATGGCGGCCCAGCCGGCCGTCCCGGTGCCGGTCTGCTTGATCCAGAGCGTGGCGCCGACGCCGCCGTCGAGATTGCGGTAGTCGGAGCCGGGCGGCGCGGTCACCACGTTCTGCGGCGATCCGTGTCCGACGCAGCTCGCATAGCCGCCCGGGTCGGTGTCGGTGGCGATGCGGAGCTGGCCGGCGCCCGACGGGTGTAGCGTGAGATTGCCGCCGGCGAGCGTGCGGAGCGCGAAGGAACCGTCGCCGCCGGGCGCGAAGTAATCGCCGCCGGGAAACGCGACGGCGCGCCACCGCCCGGCATTCGCGGCCCATTCGACGGTCGCGTTCGCCGGCACCGTCACCGCGTAGCCGGTCCAGTTGTCCTGCGGCGGAGAGGCGCCGGCATGGGCGAAGGTCACGGCCACGTTGCAGGTGATGCGAAGCCGCTTCTCATTCCAGAGCGGGATGCCGACCGCGGCGATTGCCGTGGCCCCGCCGCCATTGCCGGTGATGGTGACCGGCGCGCTCGCCGCGATGCCGCCATAGCCGGACCCCGGCGCGGTCAGCAGAATGCCGATGATCGCGCCGCCCGCGATCAACGGGATCGCGCTCGCACCGTTGCCTGCGCCGCCGATGACGACGCTCGCATTGGTGTAGCCGGAGCCGCCATTGGTCACCTTGATGAAGGCGATGCCCCCGGCGGTCGCGATCTGCCCGAGGGTCAGGATCGACTGCACGCCGGATGGCGCGCTCGCGATCGTCACCGCATCCGCGATGTCGGGCACCTGCATCTGCTGCGTTCCGCCGGCGCTCACCGGGTTGATGGTGAAGCCTGGCGCGTTGTTCCAGCGATTCCCCTCGATGACCACGCTGTCGGTCTGCGCGGTCAGCGCCTGGCCGATCCCCGCGCCGTTGATGCCGGTGAAGGCGTTGCGCGCCACCAGCACGGCTTGCGGCGCATCGGTGAGCATGATCCCGCCGCCGGTGGGCGCGCCGATGGTGATCGCATTGCCGGTCACGGTGACGATGTTCGCCGCCTGGCCGTAATTGCCGCCCAGGCTGCCGCCCTGGCTGCTGGTCCCGACATTGGCGATGTTGATCGCCCAGCCGCATTCGAGCAGCGTGTTGGCATCGATGCGCACGCGCTGCCCGCTGCTCGCATCGATGCCGATCGCGACCCCGGTGACGTGGTTGCGCGCGATGTCCAGATCGACCGAGCCGCGCGCGTCGATGCCGTATTCGCCGCCGCTGCTCACCACGTTGCTGCTGACGAGCGAGGCCGAGCAGGCGATCACGATGCCGGCGCCCATGCTGCCGCCATTATTCGCGAGGAGATTTCCCGTCACCGCGATCGCGCTGCCCGCGGCCGCGATGCCGGCTGCGCTGTTGTCATGGCAGCTATTGGCGACCACGAGAGCGCCGATCGCATCCGGGTTGGCGAGCACGTATCCGGGCGCGCCGCCCGCAATCGCCGTGTTGCCGATCGAGATGCCGCGCTGATTGTTCCAGCATTCATTGCTGATCAGCTGCGTCATCATCGCCTTCTGCACGAGCGTCGGATCCTGATAGTCGACCATGATGCCGTGGCCGGCATTGTCGTGCGACACGCATTGCATCACCTGCACGCCGGCCACGCCCTGCACCCAGGCGCCATGTGCCGCATTGCCGCGCATCCGGCAGTTACGCAGCAGGTGCTGCGTCACCGCCGGATCGGAGGATTGATAGGTCAGGCCGCATCCGTAGGTCGGACCCGCCGCGTTGGTGAACACGCAATCGGTGAAGATGGTCGAGATGCAGGACGCGCCGAGCGAGAGCACCGGCCCTTCCACCGTCACGATGCTGCCATTGGCGTCGAAGTTGATGCCGACGCAGTTGAAGCCCGGCCCGGTCACGCTGATCCACGGGGCCGCGCTGCCGCTCTGCTTGAGGCGGCGGATGACGGTCTGCCCGAGCACGCCGATCCAGGCGGCGGATCGCGCCACGGAGAACGGCCCGTTCAGGATGTAGGTGCGCGCGCCGAACCGCACCGGCTTCCCGGAATTGAGCGCGGCCTGGATCGCCGCGGTGTCGTCGGTGACGCCGTCGCCCATCGCGCCGAACGCCTCGACGCTCACGATGTCGCCCATCGCGTCGCCGAGCTTGCGCGCGATCATGCCGCCGGTCGGCGTCACCGATTGCTGCGACAGGTTGATGCCGGACAACGCCGCCAGGCCGCTCATGAACGTCCCATAGCCGACGCCGGCGTTCAGCCCGCTCTGCGCGAGCGGGACGAGATCGTTCGCGGTCGGCATGCGCCCGGCGGGCAATGTCGCGAGCATCGTCGGCGGCACGGCCGCCGAAAGCTGTCCGTTCGTCATGCTCAGCGTCGGCCCGAGCGTGACCGTCTCCGGGTTCCCGACGCCGGTGGAGACGCGCCCGAGCAGCGTGCCCGGCGTGGCCAGGATTTGCGGCTGCGCGTTGGCGAGCAGCTGCGCCCGCGTCACCTTCAGCGTCTGGCCGCCCTGGTAGATCGGCAACTCGTCGGTATCGGCGGAGACGGTGACGGGCGTGAGTTCGTCGATCGTGGGCATGCGTCAGCTCCCGAGCGTCAACGAGTCGCCGGTCTCGTCGGTGATCTGCGTGCCGAGCTCGGTCAGCAGCGCGTTGTCGCTGCCGGTGGAGATGTCGGTGAGCGAGATCACCGCGAGCTGCACCGAGCGGTTCAGCACGCGGCCGCCATTGGTGCCGATGGTGAGCGTCACGGTGTAGGTGGTGCCGATCTGTCCGCCGCTCAGCCACAGCACCGCGCGCGTGCCGGTGGCCGTCGCGAGGTTCAGCGTGAGATCGCCGGGCGCGGCCGGCTCGATGCTGACATCGAGCGTGCCGATCCCGTCGCCCGGATCGCCGGACAGCATGTCGCCGACATCGAGGATGTAGTCGAGTACGTCCGTCGGGTCCTTGGCCGGCCAGGCGAGCGCCACGATCGAGGATGTCGTGGTGCTCGTCGAGCCCGAGCTGCTGCTGGTCGCGAGCGAGTTCACGGTGCTGGCGATGCTGCTCGATCCGGTGCCGGGGGCATCGTTGACGAGCGAGAGAACGCGAGCGGTGGAGGGCGCCCAGACATGAGCGGCGATGGTGGGCATGCGATGGGTTCGTCCTGGCTGACTGAGAGCGAGAGCGTTTTCATCGTTGGTGGAGCGCCCCGCCGCGATCGCGGCGGGGCGCTCCACTCGTCTTGCGATCAGTATTCGACGATGACGAGCCCGGCCGCGCCGCTGCCGCCGGCAACCGGGCCGGTGTTGCCGTAGGAGCCGCCGGCGCCCGAGCCGGGCGCCTGCCCGTTCATGTTGGTCGCCGCGAAGCTGTTCACCGCCGCGCGGCCGCCGCCGCCGAAGAAGCTGGCGCCGCCATTGCCGCCGATCTGCGCGGTGCTGCCCCAGAAATAGCCGTCGCTGCCGTAGCCGCCGGGCAGGTTGAGCGTGCCGCCATTGCCGGTGCCGCCGCCGCCGCCCGGATTGTCGGTTCCGTTCGCGGCGGTGCCGCCGCTGCCGCCGGTCGCGTTGCAGAAACCGCCGAAGGCCGAGGTGCCGCCATTGGAGGCGGGATTGTCGCCGGACGTGCCGCCGCCGCCCGCGCCGACCGTGACCGGGATGCTCTGCCCCGGGGTCACGCCGTAGATGCCCTCGACATAGCCGCCCGCGCCGCCGCCCGAGCCGCAATGCGTGGCATCGCCGCCGCCGCCGCCGCCGCCGCCGCCGACGAGCCGCGCCTTCACCACGGTGATGCCCGCCGGCACGGTGAAGGTGCCGCTCGCGGTGAAGCTCACCATGCGTGAGAAGCCCGGCATCAGCTGCGGCAGCTTGTTCGGCACGAAGGGCGCGGTCGGGATGGTGGTGATCGCCGATGCATTCACCGCGGTCTGGCCGTTCGCCACGGTGATCGTGTAGAGCCCGACCCAGCCGCTATCGACCGCCGGCGCGGTCTGGCTGCCGGCCGCCGCCGCAACGCCCGGCTTGAGCTGCAGCGAAACGCGTTGCAGGCGCTGCGTGTTCTGCGCGACGCCCGAATTGTTGGCGCCGGAAAACGGCTGCGTCGGATTGGCGGCGTTGTAATAGGGCAGCACGACCGGGGTCGCGTCCGTCTCCGACAGCGTCGCCTCGATCAGGTAGATCACCGAATAGCCCGAGCTCGTCGGCGCGGTCAGCGTGAAGGTGGTCGGCGTGGTGTTGATGCCGATCTTGACCAGCGGGTCGGTGCTGTCCGCCGGCAGCGAGCCGAACGCCGAGGCGTCGATCACCGAGAGCTCGGCCAGGCTGCCGGGCCCCATCGTCACCCGCATGCTGGTGGGCGTGGTGGGCGTGCAGGAGAGCCCGTCCACCACCAGGCTCGAGCCGAGGGTCGCCTGCGCGAGATAGCCGATCGCGACCATCGCGTCCCGCTGCAGCGAGAGGATGTCGGTGTCGAGCGGGATCGAGCCCGGATAGACGATCTGCCGGTCCATGGAAGCTCCTAGCTTGAGATGCGCGTCCAGGCGGTCACGCCGGCGGGCAGCGTGGTCGCGACCGCATCGAGGATGTCGGCATCGGTCACCGCGCCCTGCACCATGCCGAGCGACGCATAGCCAGACGCGCCCAGCCGCCAGCCGCCGGCGCCCCATCCGGGGATGTCGACGATGCCGGCGGCGCTCGGCCGGTACGCGGTGACGAAGATCTGCGCTGGCAGGCCGAGCGAGCCGTAGCCGCCGCCCATGCCCCAGCCGGGGCCGATATTCCACGCGCCGGTATCGGCCGCCCGCATCGGCTCGAAGATAACCGGCGTGCGCCCGGTGAGCGCCAGCAGCGCGGCGATCAGCCCCGGCCGCGTCGCGCGCGTGCGCCGCAGCTCGGCCAGGATGCGCGCGCGGAACGCGGCATCGGCCTCGTTCACCCGGCGCGGCAGCATGGCGCCGAAGTAATCCTTGCTGATCATGTCGAGGAAATCATCGGTCGCGCTGCCGATCCGCGTCTGCAGCCGGACATAGGCGAGCATGGCGTAGAGCCAGCTCCAGGCGTTGCCGAGGCCGGTCAGAACCGCGGTCAGCACCGGCGCGTTGGTCACGCCATTGCCGACGGGGGCCGGATTGTCGTCGCCGAACCAGCGCGCGGGCAGCACGGCCTTGAGTCGCGCCGCCATGTCGGGGATGTCGCCGGTCATCGCCTCAATCCACCGTCACGCTGGTCGCCTTCACCACGCCGTTCCAGGGCGGCGCGATGTCGGCGAACCCCGAATTCGCGGCGATGCCGGTGACATTGACGATCGAGGGATCCACCGCGTAGGCCAGGCTCGCGAGGCGCGAGACCGGCAGCGTGGCGCCGATCGGCAGCGCATTGACGAAGTACGCGATGGCGCTCGCCACCGGCCCGATCAGCGCCGCCTTGCCGCCGCCGGATACCGTCAGCGTCAGCACGATCGCCGCCGGCACCAGGACCGGCGGCTGCACCGCGTAGGTGATGCCCACGGGACGCATCTGCTCCACCACCGAGGTGATCTCGGCGAGCAGGCTCGCCGGCGGGTTGCCGGTACCGTCATCGACCGTCAGCACGAAGTTCGCGGCGAGCGGGTTGCCGGCGGTGTCGACATTCTCGGCGATCGCGCTCGACACGTTCTGCTGCACGCCGGCCACCGCATGCTGGATCGCGACCGGCGTCGCGCGGGAGAGGCTCGCCGACCAGCTCTGGAAGCGGGCGCGGAACGCGGCATCGCCTTCCGCGTCCATGCCGTTGGTGAAGGCGGCGAGATTGTTCACCGTGTCGATGCCGGGAAGCGCGGCCGCCAGCATGGTGATGGCGCCGGGCTGGACATTGCCGGCGGCCCCCGGCGTCAGCGCGAGAACCGGCACGACGAGCGCGGCCGCGGCGGCATTGACGTCATAGGCCTGCGCCGTGGCGTCCCAGGCCGGATTGGTGGTGTCCGCCACCACCGCGAAGCTCTGGCTGCCATCGGTCGTGCGCACCTGCGTCCCGAGCGGGATGCTCGCCGCGAGCCCCGGCGTGAAGCGCGCGAAAGTCACCGCCCCGCCGGCCGCCGCGGCCGGCAGCCGGGTGACGGAGAAATCCGCCATCCAGCTGTCGAGATCGCCGCCGGTGCTGGTCGCCGCGCGCGTCACGCTCAGCACCTGCACGATCAGCCATTGCATCCAGAGCGCGAGCGACGCATTCGCCTCGAGGATCGCGCGCAGCACGCTGCCGACGGTGAGGTCGATCAGCGCCGCGGACGCGCCTTGCACGCTGGCCGCCATGCCGCTCACCAGCGTCGGGAAATCCTGCAGCCGGAGGTTCATCGGCGATCCTTCAGGCGCCGACGGAGAAGGACAGGATCTGCGTGCTGCCGGTGGCCGCATCCGCATAACGGACATGGACGGAGGCGACGCCGGTCGTGGTGAACTGCACGTCGATCAGCGGTTCCGGCGATTGCGCCACCGCATCCTCCTTGAAGATCTGGCCGCGGATGGCGGCGCGGATCGCGCTCTCCCCGCCGGGCTGGCCGATATAGCGCGCGAGTCCGGCGCCATAATCGGGCCGCCAGATATAGTCCCCGGGATTGGTCAGCAGGCGGCGCAGCACGCGCTGCTGGCCGCGCTCGGTCGCCGAGACGAGGCCGAGATCGCCGGTCGGCCCGATCGCGAGATCGGTGCCCCAGAGATGCGCAAGCTCGGGCATGGGTCAGTCCTGCGGATTGGGGTTCGACGTGCCGCCGCCGCGGCTGTCGGTATGCGTGTGCGCGTCGTAGTGCTGGCGCAATCTATCGAGACTGCCCTTGGCGTCGTACACATCTCCGGCGACGTGCAGGTCGCCGTTGATCCGCACCGTGCCGTCGCTCGCGAGCTTGAGGAAGCTGCCCGATTGGTGCACCAGCCAGAACTCGCCGGCCGCCGGCTGCGGCGGCTGCGCCTGGTCGGAGAAGGCGCGGCCGACGATCACGCCATGGTCCGCCTGGCCTTCCTGCGCGATCACCAGCACCTGGTCGCCCGGCGACGGCAACGCCACCATGCCCCAGCCATTGCCGATCCAGGCGGAGAGGATCGGCAGCCAGCCGGAAAGCACGCCCTCCGGCTGCAGGGTGACGCGCGCGGTGTAATGCTGCGGGTCGACGCTCGCGACCGTGCCGAAACGCGGCTGCCCCTGGCCTTGGTCGAGCGCGCCGGCCTGGCCCTTCATCGCATTGAGGAAGCGTTCCATCGGGCTGCTCTGCTCAGAAACCGGTCACGGCGTCGCCGCTTCCGCCGGCGGCGTGGTCTCCGCCGCCGGCGTGGTGTTGCGCGCGCGGATGCGCTGGGTGAAGCCGCGCTCGAAGCTCACCGCGCGCTCGATTTCGGCGATGCTGTAGGTTTGGTCGAAATCCGTGCCGGTGCCGGCGAGCGCGATCGGCGTGCGCGGCGTGATGGCGAGCTCGCCCGGCATCGTGATCGTCACCACCCGCTCGTGCTGCGAGATGTCGGCGAGCAGGGTCTGCGCGAGCTGCAGCGCCTGATCGGGCGAGAGATTCGGCCGGACGATGATGTAGCGCTGCGGCTGCACCGATGGTCCGCGCGCGACGCCCGCGGCCGCGCCCCGCTTCACCCGGGCGGTCTGCGTGAACGCGTTCTGCTGCCGGCTGTTCCAGGATTTCACCGTCACCTCGATGTCGCGCGCCAGGGTGAGCGAGCGATGCAGCGAGAGATCCTCGCAATCGAGCGGCCTCAGCGACACCGGCGTCACCGCCGGGCCGGATGGCGGCTGGAAGTATAGCGTGGCGCCCTCGACATAGAGATCGAACCCTTCCTGCCGCGCGAGAAAGCACAGCAGGTCCCATTCCGAGGTGGCGCGGGAAAACTGGTTGAGCGTGATGCTGTCATGCTCGATCTCGTAATAGCGGCCGACCGGCGTCGTCGTCGCGGTGACCGAGGCCGACAGACCGTGCCGGCCGGCCAGCGATGTCGCGATGTCGCTGCTCGTCTGGTTTTGGAAACTCTCCTGCGTCGAAGCCTCGATGAAGGCGGCGGTGTAGTCGCGCCCGGTGAGCTGCAGGGTGAAGCGCAGCGGGTCGGCATCGACCGTGTCGACCGTGCCCTTCAGCAGCGACACCCAGCCGCCGCCGAGCCCGACCAGAATCTCGATGTCGATCCCATCCGCCTGCCATGCGGCGGGATCGACGGCGGAGAGCGCCGCCCGGAGGTGGAAGCGGTCGGCGCCGAAATTGCTGACCGAGATGATGCGCGCCTCCTCGACGCCGCCGAGCGGGGCGCCGTTGGCGAGCACGGCAAGCGACGGCGCGCGGAGGCTACTGGGTGGCAATGCCGCCTCCGGCATTCGGGTCGACGGCCGGGATCAGCAGCGTCACCAGCCCTTGCAGGATCGAGTCCGACAATCCGTTCGCCTGCGCGATCCTGATCCACTGCGTCGCGTCGCCGAGCTGCGCCGCGGCGATCGCGAACAGATTGCCGCCGGCGACCGTGATGCTGGTCATCGCTCAACTCCCCGCATTGCCGAGGTTGGTGGCCGCGCGCCCGAGGAAGCCGCTCGCATTGGAGAGCTGCGCCATCGCGCCGGTGGTGACGGCGAGCGCGCCGAGATCAGTGCTCGACAATCCCGCCGACGAGGCGGCCAGCGAGCTGCTCACGCTGCTCTGCGTCGCCTGCACGCTCGACAGCGCGCTTGCCTGCGCCGCGGTTCCCGCGACCGTCGCATCCGGTGCGCCGAGGGCGGCGAGCGGCGCGGAGACGTCGCAGGCGGACCCGGCGCTCAGCAGGTCGCCAGTGAGGCTGGCGGCGAGCGAGAGCGCGGCGGTGACGAGCGCCTGCGCCTCGTCCATCACCACGGTGCAGCGGATGCGGTACGGCACCCACCATGGCGCGTTGAACTGCGCGTCGAAATGCGAGATCACCACCGAATAGAGGAACGTGTCCCAGGTGAGCGGCAGCGGCGCGCCGGCGGCGCGCAGCAGGTCGACGAGCCGCGCGCGGTCGGATGCTTCCGGCCCGGCGAAGGTGCCCGACCAGCTGATCTCCGCATCGTCGCGGCCCATCGCGTCGATCACCCGCGCGCCGCCCGGCAGGCGATGGATGGCGAGACGTTGCGCGCCGCCGAAATTCACCCGCTCCGGCACCTCGAAACCGCCGAACAGCACCGGGCCGAGTAGAAGCTGCGTTGCCATCTAGAGGTTTCCGGCTGACCAGGCGGGGGTGAGGCGCGTGTCGAACCCGGTCGCGCCAGAAGGCGGCCGGGTGGCTTCGCGCGCGAGATGCTCGGCGATCCAGCGGCCGACGAGCATGCCGTCGAGATAAACGTCGCCGCCGATCGCCGAATCCTGGCCCGCACCCCCCGACGGTGCGGCCGGCGCGGCGGACCAAGGTGGCGGCGCGGCCCAGCCTGGCGATGGCGACAGCCCCGCCTCCGGCCCGTCGTCCCGCCCCGACGGCGCCGTCGCCGGCAGCATGGCGGGCGGCCGCGCCTGCGTCTCCTGCGCCGGCGCGGCGGGGGAGGCGTAGGGCGCTGCGACCGGCGCGGCGGGGTCCCGCCTGTCCCGATGCCGGCGTGGCTCACTCGCTTCGACGCGCGGCGCGCGCGCGGCGTGCTCGGCACGCGGATGCGCGCGGGCGTGCGGGGCGGCAGCGGAATGCGCCGCCGCATGGTGATGCACATGCGCGACGTCGCCCGCGTGATGATGCACCGAAGCCGGCGCCGCAGCTGATCTGTCGCGCTCGGGCGCGCCGTGGGACGGCGCGTCCGGGGCCGGGCTCGCCGGTGGCGCGCCGGGCGCTGCGGGAGCCACGATCACCGGGGGCGCCGGTGCCGGGGCCGTCGGCGGTGCGGGCGGCGTGACGACCACCGGCGCCGGCGCGCTCGGCGCCTCGTGCGGCGCGGGCGTTTGCAACACGATCGGCGGCGCCGATGCCTCCGTCGGGCGGGGCGGCGATTCGGCGCGGGGTCCGGGCGCGCGGGACGCGGCCGGGCTCGCGGCCATCTGGGCCGGTTCCGCGCTCCGCGCGATGGGCGCGGGCAGCGGCGCTTGCGTGCTCGCCTTCGGGCTCGCGGCCGGTTGCCCGGCCGGCGCCGCTTCGATCTTCGCCGCGGCCGGCACGGGCAAGGCGTTCACCGCCTTGGCGGCGGCGGCGGCGCTGGCGAGCGTCGCCTGCGCGGCCTGGGCGAGGCGGCCGAGTGCTGCGGTGGTCACCGCGATCGCGTCGTCGAGCGAGCTCAGCTCGCGCGAGATCAGCGCCAGCCCGTCGGACACGCCATCCTGCAGCGCGAGCGCGATGCCGATCGTGTAGGCTTCGTTCATAGGCGGCCTCTCGCTCGCGGCCCCGCCGCGCTCTGGCTGGAGCATTTTCAGTTAAGTCGGCCGGCCCCCGCCCCCCGCCCGGCCCGCCACGAAAGTATGCTCGCGTTGGGGGGCCGGGCGGGGGCGAGGGCCGGCGCCGACTCCACCGAAGGTGAAAATGCTCTAATCGCGGCTCCGCCGCGCGGGCCGGAGCACCGGCAGAGTGCTCTGCTGCATCAGCCAGGCGCGTGCCTCCCCGTCACGCAGCAGGCAGGGCGCGCGCTCGGTGCCGATATCGATGCTGTCGATCACCATCGCGGCCAGCCCGTCGGCGCCGGCGAGATCGAGCCCGTCGACCCGTGTCGCGCGGAACACCGCGCCCGTCAGCTTGCAGCCGGTCATCCGGGCACTGCGCAGATCGGCGCCCTGGAAATCCGCGCCGCGCAGATCGGCATCGCTGAAATCCGCCTGCACGAGCTTCGTTTTCCAGAAGCTCGCCTGCATGGCCGATACGCCCCGCAGGCACGCGCCGGCGAGATCGGCGTAGTCGAACCGGCCGCGGCTGAGCTGGCTGCCGGAGAAATCGAAGCCGGGAAGCGAGGCCATCGTGCAGAAGACGAAATGCAGATTGTCGAGCGGCATGGTTGACATCCTCGCGATGGGCGGAACGGCCCGGCGCCCGATGAAGGGCCAGACGATCTGCGTCATGGCCGCAGCAGCGCCGCGACCGCCGCGCCGACCGCGTCGGCAATCCCACGCCCCACGGCGGCGGCGGCCGGCGCGAGGAAGGGCCGCGGCGGCAGCCGGGCGGTTCCCTGCTCCTGGTAGAGCGCGACCTCGCTCGTGCTGCCGACCGCGGCATTGAGCCCGTCGGTCTGCGCCGCGATGCTGTCGCGCAGCGCGCCGCTGCGCAGCCATGGCGCCGCATGGTCGTCCCCGGGCGCGGCGGAAAGCCGCGCGCGCACCGCTTCGGCGAGACGCTGCGCCTCTGCGTCGAGCGTGTCGTGCATCGTCGTCGCGGGCTCGAGGCGTGCGAGATGCTCCGCCAGGTCACGTGGCGTCATGCAGGCTCCTTATGCGGAGATCGGGACTCGCCGGCCGCGCGGCCGTTTCAGGACGTGTCGGGCGCCGGCCGCGCCGCGCGCGGCGCGGGCTCCGTCAGCAGCCGGGCCGCGACCGCCATCGCCTGGTCCGGCGAGACGAATTCCGGCCCTCTGACGAGGGCGCTCGCATTCTCCGGCGCCTGGCTGCCGGCGCGCGGCACGAAGCGCAGGCGGAGGCGGATGGGGTCGGCGTAATCGGGGGGCGAGGCGGCTGTCATCGCGGAGGATCCTGCTGCCAGCTGCGTGTCGTCCAATCGAAGCGGCGGCCGTCGAGCTCGCCGAGCGCCACCACCCATTCGGTGCGGTCTTCGGCGGGAAGCGAGAATGCGACGTCGAACGGCACCCCG
Source organism: Acetobacteraceae bacterium (assembly GCA_965276665.1). Lineage (GTDB taxonomy): Bacteria > Pseudomonadota > Alphaproteobacteria > Acetobacterales > Acetobacteraceae > CAWGJC01. Next base: position 2,578,695 of record OZ255620.1, on the reverse strand, counting down.
TGCTTGACCAGGTAGAGACAGTCGATCAGCTCGGGGTGCCGGCTCAGTTTCCCGCGTGGTCGCCCTTGCTCTCGGCCGGCTTCAGCGCGGCGGCGACGGCCGCGATGCCGGGATCGCCGAGCCGCGAGATCGTGTTCTCGATCAGCGCCTCGGTCGCCGCCATCGGCACGGGCACGTCGTCGATCGCGGTCACGCAGGCGGCCAGCATCGCCAGGCCGAAATAGGGTGCGTTCTGCGCCAGCAGCGGCCCCACCGCCTTGAACAGGCGGAGCTTGTCGAGCGCCGTCGGCCGGCGGACCGTGATGCGGCGGCCGAGCGTGTCGGCGACCGGAAATGTCGCCTCCGCCTCCGCGATGATCTGCGCGGCGGGCGAGAAGGTGGCGTTCGGGGCGGTGCTCATCAGATGCGCGCCCGCGTGCTGGCGTAGAATTCCAGCTTCTGCTTCACCGTCGCGTCGCCCCGCCAGGCGCCCGAGCTCGTCAACTTGAAGACGACGCCGTTGTATTGATAGGTCGAGGTGGAGCCGTCGGTTTCCGTCACGTACTGGTAGAGCGTGCCCTGCGGCACGTTGCCGCCGTTGAGGAAGGCCTGCTCGGCGGCGGCCACGAAATCGTCGACATCGCTCGATCCGCGCTCGATGTCGAAGCTGCCTTCCCAGCCCTTCGGCAGCTCGGCGGCGAGCTGCTGGCCGTCAAGCCGGTCGAGCCGGATCGGCTGCGTCACCTGCCGGCTCTCGAAACCGGTGACATGGGTGAGATCGACGCGGCCGTACGGCCCCATCACCACGAGCTGACAGTCGCGGCCGAGCGAGAAAGTGGTCCCTGACATCGTGTTGTCTCCTTACCGCGTCTGTCAGATTTGGCCGGTGGGCAGGGTCTGGCGCGCCACGGAGACGGTCTGTCCGCCCTCCATGTTGACGATGAACTTCTCGTTGATCGCCTGGTACTGCACCTGCGCGTCGGATTGCACGTAGCCGAGGCTGGTGCGGCTGAACGGGTTGTTCGAGGTGTCGCAGATCACGCTGAACGGCACCGCGCCGTCGGTCGAGCCGAGGATGCCCTGGTTCAGCAGGTTCTGCAGGAAGGAGAGCTGCGTCGCGCGCACCTGGTTGAACAATGTGGCGTTGATCACCTGGCCGACGAACAACCCCATCCCGGCGGCGAGCGTGGCCGCGATGTAGTTGGTCAGCCGCGTGTAGTTGTCGCCGTTCGTCGCCGCGTTGGAGGACGAGTTGTGGCCGCCTCGCACGCCCCAGTAGAAGCCGCCCGGCTGCGGGTTCGCGAGCACGTCGATCCCGGCGCCGATCAGCGCCGCGAGCTCGGCGGTGCTGTAGCTGGTGGCCTGCGGCGAGCCGGGCGCGCCGGATTTCTGCGTGCCGACCACGCCGTAGAGCGGCTTGTTCAGAGAGGATTGCTCGGGCGAGAGATTGGCGAGCCTGCCGGCCGCGAAACCCTGCGGCGAGACGAGGCGCACCACGTTGTTGACGAGGTCGTTCCACCACACCCAGTCGCCGAACATCAGCTTGGCGGCATAGCTGTCGAGCCCCGCCGTCTGCTTGGTCGCGATCGCGGTCAGGATCGAATCGCCCGAGGGGCCGGTCAGCACCATGTAGACGCCTTCGGAAAGGCCGAACTCGGCCTGCAGCGTCCATGTCGTCGGGTCGTCGGCATCGGCGAGCAGCGCGATCGAGCAGCCCTGGCTGCGCAGCGCGTAGAGCCCCTTGCGCGGCAGCGTGTCGAGGCCGAGCAACGTCGACGCGGTGATCGTCGTGGCCCCGTCCGAACCGCCGGCGAAGGCCTGCGCGGGCACCACCTGCGGCGGTGTCGTCGTGGCGAGACCGGCGGTCGCGACCGCGAAATTTGACGGTCCGCGGAACGGCCCGGTGCCGGCGTTCACCGCGGCGACAAGATTGGCCCAGAAGTTCGTGTCGTTCGGCGCGGCGATGTTGTCGAACACCTCCGGCGTCTGCCCCACCATGGTGATGGTCAGCCGCCAGGTGCCGGTCTGGCTGCCGGCCGCCAGCGCGGCGGTGAGATTATTGCCGTTGCTGCCCGAATAGCGCGCGGTCAGCATCACCGGCGTGCCGCCGGTGCCGGCGAGCAGCGACGTGCTCGCCGCCGTGTCGGTCCCGTCGGTGACGCGCACGCAGCGGAAATTCTGCGCGCCCTGCTGCACCGCGGTCGCGACCTGCGTGCCCATGTCGTATTTGCGCGCGATCAGCGGGCCGAAGCCCGCGGCGTAGGTCGCCATGCTGGAGACGATGGTCGGCTGGTTGACCGGCCCCCAGCTCGCGGTGCCGACGACGCCGAGCACGTCGGTCGGCACGCCGTTGAGCACCAGGTTCTGCGGCGGTACGATCTGGACGTAGATGTCCGGAACGATCAGCGCCGTGGTGTTGATGGAGCCTTGCTGGACGATCGGCATCGGTCAGTGCTCCTGCGCGGTGGTCGGGGCGGCTTTCTCCGCCGGCGCCACGGCCGGCACGCGACCTGGCACGCGGACCACGTGGTCCATGTGCTCGCTGCCGAGAATGGACGCGATGGCCTGCGGGTCGGTGACGGTGTCACCGCTGGCGTGCGGTCCGAATGGCCGCACGACGACGAGGCAGAATTCCATGATGGGCTCCGTGGGTTTGCCGAGCGGGCGGCGTCAGGCGAGGAAGGCCGCGCTGCCGAGAGTGAGGTCGCCGAACAGCATCGACGGCTGCATCGCGGTCTGCATCAGCGGGAAGTCGACGGTGAAGAGCAGGTCGCGGCGGTAGAGCTTCGCGTCCTCGGACTTGTCCTGCGTCACCGTGCTGGTCCAGCGCAGCCAGCCGCGCGCGCCGTCCGCGAAGGTCAGGAAGGTCACCGCGCTCAGGGCGCTGTCGATGCAGATGATCGTCTGGTCGCGCAGCGCCGGCGTCGGGCACCAGGCGGTGATGCGGAATGTCTGTTCCTGCCGCCGCAGCTCGCGCCTCGCCTGGCCGTCTGCCGCGGTGCGCGCGACGAACCGCCGCGTATCGGGCACGGTGAGGGACGCGCCGGCCACCGCCGCAGGCCGGGTGGCGCCCACCGCCGCGCCCAGCATCGCGGCGACGAGCGCCGGGGTGTCGCCGGCGCTCGTGCGATGCACATAGGTCGCGTCATCCACCAGCACGCCGGCGAGCTGTCCCGCGCCGGCCGCGCCGGCGAAGGTCGCGGTGCTGGCGGCGAGGCTCACGGTGAGCGTCGGCGCGGCGCTGGCGGCGCGCCAGTCATTCGGCCAGCGCGTGGTGTTGCGCATCGCGCCCTCGACCGGGAACACCGTCACGTTGACGAGGCCGGCGGCCAGATCGGCATCGAGCGCCGCGGCGTTCGGCCAGCCGCGGTAGACGCGCGCGGTGACGCCGAGCGCCGAGCTCGCATCGGTGCCGCTCGGATAGAGCGCGGCGGAGATCGCCGCGACCAGCGCGGCCTCCACATCGGATTGATCGGCCATCAGGTTGCCGCCTGCGCGACCGCGAGCCGCCAGCCGAGCGCGCTCTGTTCCGCCGATGAGATGACGAAGGTCCGGCCGGTATCGTCGGTGACGAGGTCGGCCGAGCGCAGCGTGACCGGCGCCGCCGGCAGCAGGATGGTCCAGCCCGGCACCGAGGCATCCTCCGGCAGCAGGCCCTGCGAGCCGCCGCCGCCTTCCAGCACGGAGGCCGGCCAGTTGCTCGCGAGAGTGCTGGCGGTGCCGAGGGTGACGCCGCCATAGGTGTTGGTGCCGGCGGCACTCGCCGCCGCCGGCCGCGCGAAGCTCAGCGTGCGGTTGGTCAGCACGCAGAGCACCGGCAGGAGTGGCAATTGCGAGGCGATGAAGAACACGCCGCCCGGCCCGCTCAGATAATCACCCGGTTGCGTCCTGCGCTGATCGAAGATGCCGTAGAACAGCGCCGGCCCGTAGGTTTGCGGCCGGCGATAATTCATTTCCTGCACGTTGAACGAGGCCTGCAGGCGGAACAGCCGGTTCGCCGACACCATCGGGTTGAGCGCGCCGCGCGGCCGGAACACATCGTACGAGACGCCGAGCACGCGCGCGGCGATGCCGTTGCCCCGCCCGATGCGCGACACGAGCGTTGTCTGGTCCATCACACCACCAATGCGATGCTGCCGCCCGATTGCGCGATGCCGGGACCGGGCGGTACGCCGAGGAACGCGCAGAGCCGGCGCTGCCATCCCTCGAGAAGCTGGGTGCGGTCGGCGAGCTCGGAGGCGTTGTGCGTCCAGGCGGCGGCGGACGCGGTGTCGAGATTGTCGGAGGACGAGACCAGAGCGAGCTCGAGCGCGGTGAGCGTCGCGAGCATCGTGGTGATCACCGCGTTTTCCGAATCCGAGAGATTGGACAACCGGTATTCCAGCGCGCCGTATGCCTGGAAGAACCGCCAGCCCATGTTGCCGGCGGCGCCGGCGCCATAGGCCGGATAGCCGCAGAACCGGCGAGCATCCGTGCGCTGTGCATCGGTGAGCATCGTGTTTCCCGCGAACAAGCCGGCGCCTTGAGCCCGCCGCCAATGAGAGCATTTGCAGCTAAGTCGGCGCCGGCCCTCGCCCCCGCCCGGCCCCCCCAACGAAAGTATACTACCGATGGGGGGCCGGGCGGGGGCGAGGGCCGGCGCCGACTCCGCCGAAGGTGAAAATGCGCTAGCCGATATGCTCGATCGTCACCGCGCGCTTGAACGCCGCGTTGGTGGAGGTCGGCACCGTGCTCGGGTTGGTGGTGGTGTCGGTCGGCGCGCAGAACCCGCCGATCCAGTACCAGCTCTGCGAGATGATCTGCTGCAACCGGTCGAGCGGCTCGCGCGTGACCATCGCGACATTGTCGATCAACGCCACGATCGCGTTGTCGGGCGCGACGTCGCTCTCTGCCATGCCGGCGAAATCCGCCTCGATCAGCGCGCCCTGGCCGCAGATGATCGGACGGCGCACATAGAGGCCGGCGATCGTCGGATGCGCCTGCACCGGTGCCTCGGTGGTCGGGACGAAGCGCAGGCCGAGGAAGTCGCTGACGACGCCGTTCTGAAACGTCGTCGTGGAAACGTTCGTCCCCTGGTAGAGGAGCTTGAAGTCGGGGTCGGAGAAGAGCTGGCGGGAGCTCACCGGGTCGAGATAGCAATTATACGCGCCCTCGATCGTCGGGACCGCGTTGCGGCGGAGTGCTGCCACGGCGTCGAGCAGGTTGGCCATGGTGAGGCTGTCGCCGGCGACGAGATCAGCGGTCGTCGCGCGCGCGTTCGGCCGCACGACCAGCGAGGAGGTGGCGGCGCTGACCGAGGCGCCCGTGGTCGCGTCGGCGACGGAGACATCGCCGCTGAAGGTGAGCGTGCCGGAGACGCCGCCTGGCGAGGTGGAGAGATTGGTGGTGTCCGCCGTCGCGCCGACCAGCGTGTAGATGTCGCCGCCGACGGTGACCGCGAGCGTGGCCGCGCCCCCCACCGGCATCGGCGTGCCGTTGACGAAACTCTGCTGGAAGCCGCGAATATCGTCGACCGCGATGGCGGGTCCTGCGGCGGCGAGCGTGGTGCGGACGCGGGTGTTGCCGCCGAGATAGGCGCCGAACAGCGCGTTGCGCGCCAGCTCGTCGAGCGAGCGCGCCGCCTGCTCGCCGTTCACGTAGGCGTTCTGCAGGAATTGCGACGCGATGCCGACGCGCGACGTCACCATGTTGAGGTCGACCGTCGCGGCATAGGCGTTCACCGTCACGGTGTATTGCTCGACGCCCCAGCCGGCGGGCGTGAGTCCGTTATCCATGTTGGTGTTGAGCGCGGGCGCCAGCGGCGTGGTCACCGTGGGCTTCAGACCCGCGCGCGTTTTCGTGAGCGTCTCGCCGATGCCGACCGGAAAATCCTCGCGATCCGCGCAGGCGCGGTAGCCGAGCTTGGAACGGAGCGCGTTCTGAAACTCACGATCGAGATATCCCTGCTGGATGATCGGCTGCAGGGCCGCGGGAAAGTTCTGGATGGCCATGGTTGATCCCTTATGGTGTGCTCTGGCGGTGGAGCGGGGAGGCCTTGATGACGACCGGGCCCCGCAGGGAGGCGATCGGCATGGCGGAGCCGCGGATGAACGTCACGGTGCTGGCGGATGGCAGCATGGCGCGGCTCGACTTCCTCCCGGCGAGCGGGCTGGAAGGCGGGATTGATCTCTCGTTCGAGCAGATCACCTTGCTGATCCAGGGCCTCGCATCGGCGCGGGCGCGGATGGCGGCGAGCCGGCCGGCGCCGCCGCTCGAGAGCGCGCCGGTGCAGGCGATCGTCGGGCCGGCCTGGCGCGTGCAGCCGGAGGCGCTCACCGAAGGTTCGATGCTCGCCTTTCAGCACCCGGGCTTCGGCGCGCTCGGCTTCGTGCTCGGCGCTGCGGATGTCGAGAAGATTGTGCGCGCGCTCACCACGCATCTCGGCATGGTGCACTCGAAGGAGAATGCGGCCGGCAAGCCGAGCTGAGACCGAATGGCGCCCGCGTTACTTCCGGCGGAGCATCTCCGCCCGCGCGGCGCGCCATTCATCATCGGTCATTTCGGTCGCGAGCTTCTGCTTGGGCGGCGCGGAGGGCGGCGGCGTGGCGCTGCTCGACGAATTCGGATGACCGAACAGCCAGGGCTTGGCGCGCTTGAGGCGCGACATCAGCATCGCCGCGCCTTCGACCTCGCCCGCATCGTTCATCTTCACGCCTTCGAGATCGACGAGCTTGAGCCCGTCGAGATCGACCATGCCGGCGCGCACCGCCTCGGCCTTCAGCTCGGCGCGCATCACGCGCTGCTCATGCGACTGGCGCGCGTCTCGCAGCTCGCGCTCCAGGGCGAAGTTGCGCGTGCGCAGGTTTTCGACGGTTTCCTCCGTCGCGCTCTCGGTCTCGGTCTCGTCGCTCATGCGAACTCCTCGTTGCTGTCGCCTGGCGCGCCGTCATCCGGCGCGTCGGGCGTGTCGGTCTCCGCCGCGATGCGCGCGCCCTCCGCCGCCACATCCTCGACATCGTAGCTGTCGGCGAGGGCGGCGATCGCGGTCTCGCGGGAAATCAGCTTGGCGGCGGAGAGCGTGGACAGGGTCTGCGCGTCGGCGAGCCGGTCCTGCGCGCTCAGCGGATACCAGCGCGGCCATTTCAGCCCGAGCCGCGCATGCTCGTCGAGCGCCGGCAGCAGCTCGCCCATCACCCGGATCGGGTAGCGCGCGCGGGCGCGCAGGATCATCCGCGCGAGCCCGAGCAGCGCGCCCTCGCCGTAGGAGACGCGCAGATTATCGGCGAGCCAGATCAGCCCCTGGTTCATCAATTCGAGCGCGCGGCCGCTGGTCGCGGCAGAGAGGCGCGAGGCATCGGCGCGGTTGCCGTGCACGCTCTCGAGCGTGAACTCGCGCAGCGTGCGCACGTAATCGATCACCGCGGCGGCCGCGGTGCCGCCGATCTCCAGCAGCCTTGCGTCGCCCTTCTCCGAAACCACCAGCGCGTTGCCGGCGCTTTTCACGAGCTCGCCGTCGCTCGCCACCGGCTCCTTGATCAGCAGCGTCGGGTCGGAGCTGTATTTCAGCCCGCGCCCGGCCTGGCTCAGCTGGTAGTCGATCTCGATCGAGGTCTCGATCGCGGCGCGGAAGGTGCAGGCGCCGTCGGTGTCGTCGCCGCCGGGCAGGTTGCGCACCCAGACCATCGGCACGAAGCCGAGTCCGTGGCGCACGCTGCGGTTTTCGTCGATCGCCGGCGGCGTGGCGCTGCCGACCGGCCAGGGCAGGTACCAGATCTCGCTCTCGCGATCCCAGACGCGCATGAACCAGTGATCGAGCTCGGGCTCGTCGATCTGGTAGCCCTGGTTGGCGAGCAGCGCGCCGCCGACCTTGTATTTCTCGACGATCTTCGCGAGCTCGTCCGGCGCTTCCGGATCCCAGAACGGCGTCAGATACGTGGTTTCGAGGACGGAGAAGAACAGCCGGCCGCGCAGCACGCGCATCAGCACGGCGACCGAGCCGGCGGAGCCGCGGATCGCGGCATGCACCATCACCTCGTTGAGCCGGCATTCCTTGGCGATGTCGGCGAGCGCGCCGCGCACCGCCTCGTCCGGGCTGTCGATCGAGGGGAAATGTCCCTCGCTGAACAGCAGCGCGACGCTGTCCTCCACCACGATGCGCGGCAGCGCGTAGCGCACGTTCGGCCGGCGCTGGCGGAGCGGGATGTATTCGCCGCCGGGGCTGCGCTCGTCGTGGAATTCGTAGGGCAGCACGTCGTAGAGCGTGCCGTCGAGCACGCGGCGCAGAATGTCCTGCGCGCGCGCGCGCGGTGGGTAGTCCGGATCATTGGGGATCAGGGAGCAGATCGTCTGAAACATGGGGTTTCCGCGAGTGTGGGGAGGCGATGCGCCCCCGGGATCACCGCACGCGGGTTCGGATGTAGGTTCCCGCGAAGGACGTGACGACGCTGCTCACCACCGCCGCGGTGACCAGCCTGGCCTCGTCATCGGTCAGCCAGTGCCAGCGATCCGGCATCAACGTGTTCCACGCGACGGTCAGGATCGCGCAGATATAGATGGCGCCGATCGCGTAGATCGAGGCGAGCACGAGGACATGGACGACGGCGCGCAGGCTTTCGACGCGCCCGTGCTCGCTCGCGCGCGACGCCTCCTCAAGCGCGCGCTCGCTGAACGCGTCGAGCTCGCGACGCGCGCGCTCGTCATCGACCGTCTCTGTCTCGGGGCGGAGGGGTGGGATTCGCCTATTCGGCGGAGACGGGGCCATCGGCGAGCTGAACGTAATGTTCCTGGATGAGGTCGTTCGGAATCTGGTGGTTCCAGACCTCCGGGTTCCAGCTCTGCGCCCAGGGCGTTCCCGGCTGGTGCGTGAGCGCGGAGAGCCGCACGCCGCTCATGCCGCCATAGCGCTCGTAAACCTGGCCGACGAGGTCATGCTCGGTCTCGTCGAGCTGGGGCATGCCGCCGGCGCCGAGCGTGCGCGGAATCGGGTCCGCGCCATAGGTCTTCACCAGGCGATAGAGATCCGGCAGCACCGGACCGTAACGCCATGCCTCGATACGGTCGGGGAAGAGCGGGCGGCCGTACAGTCCGAGCATCCAGCCATGCGCGATGTAGACGAGCTTCATCAGTTGCAACGGCGTGACCGATCGCTGCCGTTCCTTGGCCAGGCGCAGGAATTCGTTCGCGACGTCGCGCGCGCTCGCCATCTGTCCACCCGTTTTCGTCAGCGGAACGTTCCCGCCTTCTGTCATGCGCTATGAGATGAGGCTTTGGCGGCGTCAATCAATTTCCAGTGCCCGCTTTCCGCTAAGTCGGCGCCGGCCCTCGCCCCGACCCGGCCTCCCACGAAAGTATACTACCGTTGGGGGCCGGGTGGGGGCGAGGGCCGGCGCCGACTCCACCGAAGGTGAAAATGCTCTAGCGCGCGAGCATGCCGATATTGGCCCGCCGCGCCGGCGCCGTCGCGGTGACGGCGGTCAGCAGGGCAAAGGCGCGGGAGAGCGCGTCCACCTGATCGTCCTTGGCGCCGTGCGGAAAATCCCGCAATTCCTCGACGAACGCCCGGTTCCAGGGCGCGCGGAGCATCGCCAGATTGCCGGTCTCGACCTGGCTCGCCGCCGGCATCGCGCGGGTCTCCTTGGAGCCGCTTTCCGGGCTCGCATGCACGCGGAAGCCGGCGAGCTGGCGGCCCAGATAGGCGATCTGCGCGCGGCCGGCCTGGCCCGGATCCTGCGGCAGGCCGATCGGCACGGCGCTGCCATCCGCCTGGGCGGTGGCGCGGATCGCCGCCTCGACCGCGCCGGGGCCGCCGCGCAGGCGCACCACGTCCTCGACGAGAAACCCGCCGGTCTCGGTCCGCGCCAGGCGGAGCCCGACCGTCCAGTCCGGGTCGCCGGCGCCGCCTTGGGTGGCGGCGAGATCCCAGGCGCGGACGCGGCGCGGGGCGGCGGGCATCTCGCCCGATTCCTGGAGGGTGATGCGGTCGATCGCGAACAACCCGCCCTGGCGGAGCCGCGGGCGCTGCTGGTAGAGCGCCGCCCAGCCGCGCTCCCCGATCACCGCGCGTTTCGCGGCGAGGCTTTCCGCATCCTCCCATTCCGGCCAGAGCGGCGCGCCCTCCGGCCGGCCCATCGGGTCGTCCGCCTCGGCGAGCGCGGGCAGGCGCAGCACGGTCCAGCCGGCGCTCGACGGGTCGAGCGCCGCCTCGTCGAGCAGGCGGCCGGCGAGATCGTCCGGGTGCCAGCGCGTCATCACCAGCACGATGCGGCCTTCCGGCTTGAGGCGGGTGGTGAGGTCGGCGCGGAACCAGTCCCACAACCGGTCGCGATGCGTCCGGCTATCCGCCTCGGCCTGCGACTTGATCGGGTCGTCGATCAGCACGAGGTCGGCGCGGCGGCCGATCACCGGGCCGGCGATGCCGGTCGCGAAATACTGGCCGCCCGCGTCGGTCGCGAAGCGGCGCGCCGCGCGGTTGCCCGGCGCCAGACCGTAGCCGAGACGGAGCGCGTGCTCGGAGATCAGCGTGCGCAGGCCGCGGCCGAAATGCTCGGCGAGGGAGAGCGTGTGGCAGGCGGCGATCACCGCGCCCTGTGGCCGCTGGGCGAACCACCAGGCGGGGAAGAGGATGGAGGTGTAGGTGGATTTCGCGGCACCCGGCGGCATCTGCACCATCAGCCGCCGCGTGGTGCCCAGGGCGACTTTTTCCAGCGCCTGCATCAGCAGGCGGTGATGCGCGGCCGGAACCTGGCCCGAGGCGGCGAGGGCGAGCGCGGCCCAGTCCGGCATCGAGGCGCGCAGGCGCCTACGAAGATCCCTCTCCCTCCTCGCCGCTTCCGCAGCGATCGAGGAGGAGATGAAGCTGGGCATCAGTCAGGAGGTGCGGCGCGACAGGGCCGCGCGGACTGCCTTTCGGATGGGCGGCGGGGCCCGGATCGGGCCGCACCGCGGCATGGCGGGGATGCAGGTAGGGCGCCGCGGCGCGCGCCAGGGCGGCGGCGCCGTCGAGATCGCCGGCCCGCCATTTGCGCTGCATCGCCTGCAGCAGGATGTCGAGCGGGGTGGGGTCGGTCATGGACCGTCTCGCGATCCGCGGGGCCTCGCCCCATCCGGACCGGCACCGCCACACGAAATCGCCATCATGCCGGGGCTTATATTCCTAACTGGGGTATTTGGGCAAGTCGATTCATGTCGATGCTGCAAAATGATGGCGGTCGCCCATCACGGCGGCCGAACGACCTCGCGCCGGGTCATTCGGCCGCCGTGGCGTTCGTCGTCAGGGAGGCGGGTTGCCGCCCGGCTGCGGATAACCCTGCGGGGCGTAGCCGGGCGGCGCATAGCCAGGCTGCGCATAGCCTTGGCCCTGGGTCGGATAGCCCTGGGTCGGATAGCCCTGGGTCGGATAGCCTTGCGGGGGCGGATAGCCCGGCGGGGCATAGCCTGAGGGCGCGTATCCTGGGCGCGGATAGCCGGGGGGCGGACCGGCGGCCATGCCGGGAGGCGGCATGGCCGCCGGCTGCATCCCGCCGGGCGGCGCCATCTGGCCTTGGGAATGGCTCGCCCAGTAATTCTGATTGAGCTGCGCGGCGTTCAGCTGGTCGACCTGCGAATCGCCAGTGTCGTTGCCGGCATCGTTGGAGCGGTCGATGTTCGAATAGGGATGCCGGGCGTCCGCGGCATGCGCGGCGGGAGCGACCGAAACGCCGACCGCGAAGGCCAAGGCGGGCAGGGCCAAGGCGGCCCAGGCCAAGGGGGGCCAGGCCGGGGTAGGAACGAGAAGAGCGGGCTTCATGCGCACATCTCCGTCTGGTGGTGCATCGCCGGGGATAACGCCGCAGGTCGGGGAACGATCCCCGGGCCGCCGGCGGCCCGGAGGGATGATGCGTCCGGTTGATTGTCCTGCGCTGGTCCAGGCCAGCCGAGCCTGATAAAACGGCGCAGTTTTGCGCAGGCTCGGCGATGCATGGTTTTCGGCGTCCGCGGCATTCGCGGTCAGGCACTTGGCGGCGACCCCCGAATTCGGCCCCGCATTCGGCAACACGTCGGGCGGGCGCCTGATGTTTGGCCTGTTCATGCGCGCCACCGGGATTGCGGCCGCGGTGATGATCGGGCTGATCCTCTACCTCGTCTACAAGGAGGGTCAGACGCCGCAATGGCCGACCGCGCCGACCGCGCCGACGAGCGTGGCGCCGCCGGCCAGCCCGACCGCGCCGCTCTCGCCGCTCACGCCGACGACGGGCGCCAATCCGACCGCGCCGCCGGCCGCCGCGCCCGATGCCGGGGCGATCGCCGCTGGCGCGGCCCCGCCCGCTTCGCCGGCCGCCGCCGCACCGGCGGGCGCGCCGCCCGCGTCACCGAACCCGCTCGCGGCCACCCCCCCGGCGAACACCGCCCCGGTGAACACCGCGCCCGGATCGGGGGGTACGCCGGATGCGTCGTCCGATCCGCTCGCCTCCGCCCTGCAGCGCCTTCGCCAGGGCGGCGCGCCGGACGGCTCGGGCAATGCGCAGATGACGGTCTCGCCGCCACCGCAGGGCGCGACCTCGCCGCCGCCCGGGTCACTGACGCCGCCGCCCGGCGCGGCGGGTCAGCCGCCATCCGCCGGCGCCGGCGCGGACGCGTTCAATCCCGGGGGGCCCCCGCCCGGCCTAGCCCCGCCCGGCCTGGATTCCCCCGGGGCCAACACGACGCCGCTCGCCACCGGCCTGTCGCTGCCCCCGCCGGTGCCGCTCGCCCCGACGCCGCTCGCCCCGCCCGGCGGAGCCGCGCCCCCCGGCGCGACGCCCGGCGTCTCGGAGGCGGGGCTGCCGAACGCCACCGGGAGCGGCACGCGCTGGTCGATCACTGCCGGGAATGGCGGCATGACGCTCGGGATCGCCCTTGGCGGGGGGCAGGTGGCGCAGGTCTCCGTCGCGCCGCAATTCGCCAATCTCGACCGCGCCGGCATGGACGGACGGGTGGACTGGCTCCGCCAAACCATCCTGTCCCGCTGGGGCGCGCAATCCGGCGCCTATATCTACCGGCGGGACGGGACCGTGTTCCAGGTCCGGTAGGCGTTTCTATTTGGCGTCTCTATTTCTGGGCCCGGGTTATCAGCGCATCGAAGGCGTCGCAGGTCGCGGGGCGATCGGCCTGATGCTGCTGGTAGCGGTCGATCGTCGCCTGGAACTTGTCGAGCAGCGGGCGGGCGCGTGTGGGATCGGTGTTGATCAGTGTCTGCAGCAGGGCGGCGAGCCGCTCCGCCTTGGCGCCGGCGTCGCGTTCGGTGCAGCCCGGGGGCGCCAGCGGCGGCCTGGGGAGGGGCGCCTCCCGCGGGGCCTGCCGGGGCGCGTCCCGGGCCGGGGACGCCGCGGCAAGCAGCAGGAATGCGGGCAACGCCCATCCGCGCGGGCGGCAAAATCGTCGCATCGCCGCCTGATACCGTGATGCGCAGCACCCGGCCAGAGCGGATTGGCCAGGATTGGCGAGATCGGATTGGCGAGACGGCCGCGCGATGGAAGGCGCGGCTTCCATCGCGCGGCCGATCCGGCTAGCACATCGCGCATGTCGCGACGCTTTTCGCCTTTGCTGGCGCTCTCCCTGCTGCTCGCCCCCACCCTGATGGCGCTGTCCGGCTGCGCGCCGCGGCCGAACGCGGCCGGGCGCTGGGTCGGCACCGTCACGCCGCAAGGCGCGGCGGCGCATGGCCCGGCGAGTGAAGAAGTGTGCATCGGCCCCACCCGTGGCGTGCTGAGCTTTCGCGGCCGGCGCTTCCAGTTCGAGCCGAACGAAGGCACGCTGGTGATGCCGGGCTATGCCGATGCCGCGGGCCATCTCACCGCCTCGCTGACCCGTCCCGCCAGCGCCCATCAGGCCTGGACCGCGAGCTTTTCCGGCGCCGTGAGGGACCAGCGGATCGAGGGTGTGCTGATCACGCCGGAGTGCCGCGCCGATGTCCGTCTCACCCACGAATCGGGCCCTGGCTTCTTCAACGACCTGCTGCGGGACTGATCGAGCGCCGGCTTCTCTTTAGAGCATGTTCCGTTCGCATTCGCTCACTCCACAGGCTCTAGCTATTCGTTTTGGCGAGCATCTTTATCCGCTCAAACGATTCCGTCCGAACGGATGATGCTCTAACGGGGTTGATCGCCGTGCTGCATCGCGGCGAGGATGGCGGCGATGTCCGATGCGATTCCCAAGATCGGCCATAATGGCGGGCCGCCGTTCGACCCCGACGCCTCCTGGCGTAGCTTCTGCTGGCGGAAGGCGCATAAGCGAGCGTGGAAGACGCCGCCCCGCGAGATCGCGCTCCGCCGCCTCGCCCGGGCCGAGGCGCTCGGCATGAGCTATCACGACTACACGCTCGAGATCCTGGAGCGCGGCCGCTATCTCTGATCGGCGTCGCGATCAGAAGACGGCGGCCAGCATCGCCAGCCCCGCGACGAGCAGCACGAGATCGAGCAGCAGCCGGAACTGCCGGGGCGTCAGCCGCACCACCGCGAGGCGGCCGGCAAAGGCGCCTGCCATCACCGATGCGCCGATGACAAGGCCGCGAAGCATGAGGGATAGAGGCAAGGCGCCGAGGCTGCGGAAGGTCGCCGCCTTGCTCAGATAGATCGCGAGCGAGCTCGCCGCCTCGGTCGCCAGGAAGGCGCCGCCGGTCAGGCCGGCGGCGAGAAACGCCGGCACGCTGAGCGGACCGGTGGAGGCGACGATGCCGGTGAGGAACCCGATCACCCCGCCCGCCGCGGCGAGCTGGAGCCGGCCGAGCCGCCAGTCCCGCCGGCCGAGCGCATGGCCGGCGGGAACCATCGCGAGAAAGAAGATGCCGAGCGCCAGATCCGCCGCGCGGGGCGGCAGCACGAGCAGCGTGCGGGCGCCGAGCGCCGCCGCGGGAATGCCGGCCGCGGCATAGGCCGCGCAGGCCCGCCAATCCACCACCCGCCACCAGGAGGCGAGCTTGGCCAGGTTCGCCATCACCGAGGCCACCGCCATGATCGGCACGGCGGCCTTCGGCCCCTCGGTCAGGGCCAGCACCGGAAGCAGGAGGATGGAGGCGCCGGTGCCGACCACCCCGCTCATCACGCCCGCGACCAACCCCATCGCGAGAACCAGGCCGTCGGACAGCATGGCGACGCTTGTAGAGGCTGCGCCGTCCGCTGTCCCGCCGATCCGGCCGGATCGAGGGCCGGACCGATGGATCGTTTAGAGGCCGTTTGGCAACGTGGTCTGATTAGTCAGGTGGCGTGACTTTCCGGGCACCGGCGCGGAGCGGCCTTGCTGGCCGTGAGCCTCGGCGCACCGGAAAAGCGCGCCAGATGGCCGCCAGGGCGCGTTTCCGAACGGCCTCTAAGAGGC
Source organism: Acetobacteraceae bacterium (assembly GCA_965276665.1). GTDB lineage: Bacteria > Pseudomonadota > Alphaproteobacteria > Acetobacterales > Acetobacteraceae > CAWGJC01. The sequence goes on along the minus strand of OZ255620.1, from coordinate 2,563,407 downwards.
GCCGCGGCAGAACACCACGGCGCTCGAGCCGCGCAGGTGGCGGGCGACGAAGCCCGCCGCCTCCCAGGCCGGAACCCGCGGCGCGCTGACGCGCGCGCTCCTGGCGTTGCACCACCATTGGCTGAGCTCGGCCGATCCGGGCAGCGGCTCGCCCAGAATGGTCTCGATCTCGATCAGACTGAGCTGCAGCTCGTCATTGTCCTGCTCGATGAGGTAATCGCGCAGCCTGTCGTATTTGTTCATGGGTGCTCCACGCGTCGCACGAACCCGCCCCGAGCGGCGGGCAGGGCAGGATCGTAAGTAACTATCAAGGTTACAAGTGGGTAAAATCCGCTTGTGCACAATCCCCGCGTCACCGATGCAAAACGGCAACGATCAGCGCGATCGCTTCCGCGTGCCATCGCTGGATCGCCTTGTGGTCGGCGCCGAGCAGGGCGCCGAGACGCCGCCAGCTGAACAGATGCCGCCCGGTGAGCGGGTGGACGAGCGCCCGCGCGCCGACGATCCGGCGCAGCACGTAGCGCTCGCGGGGGATCAGCCGGATCCAGTCGAGCGCCTCGTCCATCCGGCTGACCCGGGCGGGGGATGGCGCGGGCGCGCGGGCGCGCGGCGTCTCCCAGCCGGCGGTTTCGAGCGCGGTGCGGACCATCTCGAGCCGACTCTGCCGGAGCCCCGGGCTCCAGCCGCTGCCGGGCAGGGCGAGGAGGGTGCTGCCGGCCTCCTCCAGCCGAGCGATGACGAGGCCGGCGTCGGCGTCGGCGTCGGCCGCGCCATGCTCCACGCCATGGCGGGCGCCATGATAGGGCGCGGATTGCCGGGTGCGGCGTCCCGGGCGGCGTTTTGGCGCGCCATCCCCCCCTTGCTCAGCAAGGGGGGATGGCGCACCGCCCTGCGGACGGCCCGCCGGCTCCTCCGCCGCCTCCCCGGCCGCGCCATGGCCCGCGCCATGCGGCGGGCTCGCCGCGTTCGCCGGGCCTGCCGGCTTCCCGGAAGAGGCGTCATCGGGAACCGACGTGGGCGCCGCTGGCGGGCGGAAAAAAAAACGGGTCATGCTTGGCTCCTCGCATTGGCGTCGGCGGCCGGGCCGGGCCGCCGCGCATCCACCACCTCCACCCCGGTCCGGGTCTTGCGCTGGACGGGGTCGCGGTAGCCGACCTCGCGCAGCAATCCGTTGCGCAGCCAGGCGGCGATCACCTCGGCGGCCTGGCTCGGCGTCAGGCCGAAATGGTCGGTGAGCACGTGGCCGGCCCAGCGTTCCGCCCCCATCCCGCCGCGCTTGGCGGAGAAGCGGAGACCGCCAGCGCTTCCGGGGGGTGAGCCGGGCCCGGCGGCGATCTGGTCGAGGGCGCGGTTGCAATCCGCGGCGCTCAGCATCGACCACGGCGTGCGCGGCACCCAGGGCACCACCGCGACCACCTGGTCGCCCGCCGGGTAATCCTTGGTCGCGTTGCCGAGCGCCACGCTCTCCAGCCGGAACCAGCGCGCGGTGTCGGCGCGGGGGGCGAGATTGGCCTTGGCGTCGTCGAGCCGGATATGCCGCCAGCGCTCGCTGCTCCTGACGCCGAGCTGATCGGCCTCCTCGGGCGTCATCGCGCCGAGCAGGAAGGCGGCGCGGGCGGCGTCGGTCAGCGCCTTGCCGCCGCGCGCGGATTCGACATCCGGCCGGGCGGGGCCGGAGGCCGCGCTGCCCTTGCGGACGTGATGGACCAGCAGCACCGCCGCCCCGGTCGCCTCCGCGACCTCGGCCCAGGCGGTGGCGGCGGCGTCCATATGCGGGTTCGAGTTCTCGTCAAGCCCGTGCGACTTCACGAACGGATCGACGATGATCAGCCCGATCCCGCGCAACCGCGCCGCCGCGACCACCGCGGCCTGGTCGGGATGCTCGACCGTGCCGTCCGCGCCGATCCGCGCCATCGAGAGGCGGCGGACGCGGCCGGAATGCAGGAACAGCCGGTCGCGCACCGCGTCCTCCGGCACGGAATGGCGGATCAGCAGCGCGGCGAGGCGGCGGTCCAGCTCCTCGAGCGGGTCCTCGAGGTTCAGCACCCAGGCGGGCACCGAATGATGCACGCGCTCGCCGAGGAAGCCGCGGCCGGCGGCCATGGCGACCGCGATGCCCATGGCGAGCGCCGATTTGCCGACCCCGCCGGGCGAGACCAGCACCGAGACGAAGCGGCGCACCAGCCGCGTGCCGTAGAGCCACTCGCGCGGCGGGATGCTGGCGGGCGGCGGCAGGCGCGCCGGCTCGGCCCCGAGCGGCGCCGCCTCCCACTCCGCCCAGGGGTCGGCCCAGGGATCGGTCCAGGGATCGGCAACAGGATCGGCGAAGCGATCCGCGATGGCGGCCGCGAAGCGCCCGGCGCCCGGCTCGGCGGCGCCCTCGGCGAGGCGATCGGTCGCGGCGCTCATCGCCGGGATCTCCAATGGGTCCTGGATCCCCCGCCGACGCCGCGCAGCACGCGGCGGGCGGCGGCGAGCGCGATCGCCTCGCGCTCGTCCGGGGTGAGCGCGCCCTCTGGATCGGCGGCCCGGGCGGCGGCGAGGAGGACGCGGCGGGGCGCCCGGGCCTCGAGCCCCGGCGCCAGGGCGGCGTCGATCCGCATCGCGGCGGCGGCGCGTTCGCGCTGCCAGAAACCGGCATGCAGCAGCAGGCTATGCAGCAGCCGGGTGCGGCACCCCCGACGGTCGCCGGCGGCGGCGGCGGCGCGATCCAGCGCCGCCGCGCACTCCGCCCGAAGCAGCATGCCCTGGGCCAGCAGCCGGCCCAGCGTGTCGCAGGCGCGAAACGGCGCCTCCGGGTCGCTGCCATGCCGCTCACTCATCGAGGAACACCGGATAGGGGTAGGCCGCGCCGTCGAGGCAGGTGCCGGCGGTGAGCAGGTTCCAGGTCAGCGGGTGCCCGGCCGGCAAGGCGCGCCGGTCCGGCGCAGGCGGCGGCCTCGGCGGCCCCGGCTGGCGGGAGGGCAGCCGGGCCGCCGCCGCCTCGGGCGAACCCTGCTGCAGCAGGAGGCGCTTGCCCCGGTCGATCGCCGCGTTGCGGCTGACGCCCAAAATGCCGGCGATGCCGTCCCAGGTGGTGCGGGCGCGGCGGAGTTCGAGGAGCAGGGTATCGGCCTGCTCGGACCAGACGATGCGAAGGGGCATGGGGTTTTCCCGTCCGTGGCACTGACGGGAAGTTAGTTATTCTAACGGATGTCTGTCAACAATTCTAACTAGTGTTTGTTAGGAATTCTGACGCATGCTGTCGCGATTGCAGCCGGGCGGATTGGAGAGGGCGGATGGATCAGGTGAGCGTGGGCGGCCGGATCCGGGCGGCGCGGGCCGAGCGGCGCTGGACGCAGGATGAGCTCGCCAGCGCGGTCGGCGTGTCGCGCAGCGCGGTGGCGCAGTGGGAGACCGACCGCGCCGGCCAGGTTCGCGCCAACATTCCCCGCATCGCCACGGCGCTCGGCGTCAGCGTCGAATACCTGCTGAACGGCGATGACAAGCGCGCGCCGGCCCTGGCGGCGAGCGGCGACGAGCTGGCGCTGCTCCGCCTCTATCGCGAATGCGAGCCGGAGGACCGCGCCTTCGTGCTCCGCACCCTGCGGCGCCTGGCCAAGGCCGCCCGTGACTAGGAAGACGCTGGTTGGAAACGGGCTCTGGCGCTATCTGACGCGGTTTTCCTGCGCGCCGAGGCTCACGGCCGACAAGGCCGCTCCGCGCCGGTGCCCGGAAAATCACGCCAGATGACGCACCAGAGCCCGTTTCCAACCAGCGTCTGAAACCGCAGTGGCAGATCAAACGGCGACCGATCGGACCGATCAGCCGGTCGCGGTCATCATGCTCAACGGCGGGTCGAGCGCGGGGAAGTCGAGCCTGGCGCGCTGCCTGCAGGCCCGGCTCGCCCGGCCCTGGCTCACCTTCGGCGTGGATTCGCTCATAGAAGCGGCGCCTCCGGCGCTCTGGGGCGCGCCGGCCGGCATCGTCGTCGCATCCGATGGCGCGATCGCCGTCGGCCCGGATTTCCGCGAACTCGAGCAAACATGGTTCGCCGGGCTGGTGGCGATGGCGCGCGCCGGCGGCCGGCTGATCCTCGACGAGGTGTTCCTCGATGGCGCCGCCGCCCAGGCGGCGTGGCGGCAACGGCTCGCGGGGCTGCGCGTGCTCTGGGTCGGCGTGCGCTGCGACCCGGCGGTCGCCGCCGCGCGGGAGGCGGCGCGCGGCGACCGGCTGCCCGGCATGGCGCTCCGCCAGGCGCTCGCGGTGCATCGCGGGGTCACTTATGATGTGGAGGTGGACACCACCCGCATCCCGCCCGATGCCTGCGCCCGGATCATCGCCGCCCATGTCGAGCCGCCCGCCGAGCCGCCCACCCGCGCCGGGTGCATGACCCGGCCGGACTGATCGCCGCACGAAATGCCCGAATCCCCGCATTGGCGGAGCAACCTCGCCGTCGCCCTGTTCGGCTCCTTCACCACCATCGTGGCGATGACCCTGCTGCTGCCCTTCCTGCCGCTCTACGTGGCGCAGCTCGGCGTGAGGGACCACGCGGCAATCGTGCAGTGGTCGGGCATCGCCTTCGGCGCGACCTTCTTCTCCGCCGCCTGCTGCGCGCCGATCTGGGGGCGGCTCGCCGATCTCTACGGCCGCAAGCCGATGCTGATCCGCGCCAGCCTCGGCATGGCGGTGGCGATGTCGCTGATCGGCCTGGCGCAGAATGTCTGGCAGCTGGTCGGGCTGCGCCTGCTGGCCGGGGTGCTGGGCGGGTATTCCTCCGGCTCGATGGTGCTGGTCGCCACCGAGACGCCGAAGGCGCGCTCCGGCTGGGCGCTCGGCATGCTCGCCTCCGGCGTGATGGCGGGCAATCTGGTCGGCCCGCTGATCGGCGGCGTGCTGCCGCCGCTGATCGGCATCCGCGCCACCTTCCTCTGCATGGGCGGGGCGATCTTCGTCACCTTCATCGCCACCACCACGCTGATCCGCGAAACCCCGCCGCCGCGCCGGCCGAAGGCGGCGCGCAAGCGGGCCGGGTGGGCGGCGATCCCGGATGCGCGGCCGGTGGCCGCGATGCTGGTCACCGGCATGCTGCTGATGTTCGCCACGATGTCGATCGAGCCGATCATCACGGTCTACGTGGCGACGCTGGAGCCCGATCCGCGGAAGGTCACCTTGGTGGCCGGGCTGGTGATGTCGGCCTCGGCGCTCGGCAGCATCCTCTCCGCCTCGCGGCTCGGGCGGCTCGCCGATCGGGTGGGGCATTGGAACGTGCTGATCGCCGGGCTGCTCGCCGCCGCCGCGCTGCTGATCCCGCAGGCCTTCGTCACCGCGTCCTGGCAGCTCGTGCTGCTGCGTTTCCTGATGGGGCTGGCGCTCGGCGGGCTGCTGCCCTGCATCGCCGCGGTGATCCGCCACAGCGTGCCCGACACCATCACCGGCCGCCTGCTCGGCTGGTCGGTCTCCGCGCAATTCGCCGGCCAGGTGGCCGGGCCGGTCGCCGGCGGCTTCATCGGCGGGCATTTCGGGATGCGCTCGGTGTTCCTCGGCACCTCCGCGCTGATGGTGGCCGGCGCCTGCATCAACCTCGCGGTGCGGCGGCGGCACGCGGCCGACCGGGCGCCGGCGGCCGCCATCGGCGTGGCGCGGCAGGAGCCGATGCAACCCCCGTCCTGAGCGGCCGTTGCCCCTCAACGAGGCAGGAGTATTGCAGATGGACGAAGACCGGTTGGGTGGCGCGGCGCGCTCGTTGGCGGGCCACGCGAAGGATGCGGCGGGCGGGCTCGTCGGCGATTCGAAGCTGCAGGCCGAAGGCAAGGCCGATCAGGTCGCCGGCAAGGTGCAGAACCAGGCCGGCCAGCTGGCGGACGTGATCCGCGACCAGCCGATCACCGCCCTGCTGATCTCGGCCGGAATCGGCTATCTCGTCGGCCGCATCGGCCGCTGGATCTAGAGGCTATTCGTAAACCCGGTCTGGCGTCCATCTGACGCGCTTTTCCTGTGCTCCGGTGCTCACGGCCCTCAAGGCCGCTCCGCTCCGGTGCTCTGAAATCACGCCAGCTGACTCACCAGACCGAGTTTCCGAACAGCCTCTGGCCGCGAATCTCAGGAATCAGGAAAGCGCGCGGTTCCAGCCTCGGCCTTCGCCTCCCATCATCTCGAACCCGTCCTCGGTGACGGCGATCGTGTCCTCTAGCTTGATGAAGCCGCGCGCCGGATGGTGCAGCGTGGTCTCCACCGACAGCACCATCCCGGCGAGCAGCGGCCGGCCGGCATCGCTCGCCGAGTAGGGCACCGGGCCGCGATCGGTGAGGTGCGGCACCTCATGCGTCACCAGCCCCATGCCATGCGCGAGAAAATCGAGATTTGTCCGGTTCGGCGTGCCGGCCAGCGCCTTGCCGGCCGCCTCGTACACCGCACCACCCGGCGCGCCATGCCGCACCGGGCGCATCGCCGCCTGCTGGATCGTATCCACCTCGGCCAGCAGGTCGACCAGCTCGGCGTCCGGCTCGCCCACCACGCCCATGCGGCAGAGATCGCCGATATAGCCGCGGTAATTGCCGCCGGAATCGAGCGACAGGATGTCCCCCGCCGCCAGCGCCTGGTCGGAGACCGCGCGGTTCGGGCTGGTCCCGGCGGTGATCAGGCAATAATCGAAGGCGAGGCCGCGCGCCGCCTCGGCCCGGCGCAGCGCCTCGACGATCTCGTGCTTCGTCGCTCCCGGCCCATGCGCGCCGATCACCTCCAGCATCGCCGCGACCACCCGCTCGGACGCCGTGCGGAGCAAGCCGAGCTCGCGCGGCGTCTTCACCGCGCGCAGCATCTCGAGCACCGGCAGCGCCTCGACGAACGCCGCATCCGGCAGCGCGGCGCGGAGCGCCGCATGGGCATCGGCCGGCAGGAAGCCGAGTTCGACCCCGATCCGCCGGGGCGACAGGCCGGTCCCGCGCAGATAATCGAGCGCCAGCTCCGTCGCGTCGATCGTGCCATGCGCGGCCAGGCGGAGCTCCGGCGTCCAGAACCGCCGCACCGCCGCCTCGTGCGCTTCCAGCCGCGCGCCGATATAGGCGGCCTGGTCGGGCCGCCCGCGCGGATAGATCAGCACCGGCAGATACCGGCTGATCCCCACCGCGTCGAAATTCTCGAAGAAGGCGACGCGATAGCCGCCGAGCAGGTACTGCACGTTGGGCTTGCTGGTCACCAGCAGCAGATCGATCCCGGCTTCCGCCATCAGCGCGTCGAGCCGCGCCGCATCGAAAGGCGGATGGTGTTGGGTGGACGCTTCGATGTCCATGGCTCGGCCTCCGCGAATGTTCGCCACGCCAGCTTAATGCGGCGCCGGCACGCCGCCTATCATTCCGCGACCCCATTGCCGCGTCGGCCCCCCCGAAACCTACTGCCGCGTCGGAACCCCGAAAACCTACTGCCGCGTCGGGACTCCGACGACGATACCGTCCAGCGCCGCGCTCATCACGATCTGGCAGGAAAGCCGGCTGCCGGGCCCGCGCGGCGTGGCGGTGCCCTCGAGCAGCCCGTCCTCGTTCGCGTCCGCCGGCGGCAGGTGCTGCAGCCAGCTCTCGTCCACGAACACATGGCAGGTGGCGCACATCGCGTTGCCGCCGCACTGGCCCGGAATGCCGGGCACGCCGGCATCCGCCGCCGCCTGCATCAGGCTCATGCCCTCCGCCACCTCGAGCGTCTCGCTCGACCCGTCGGGCTGGACGAAAATCGCGCGCGGCATCAACGTCCCCCTGCTCCGCGCGCACGATGCCGCCGGGCCGCCGCGCCGCGCAACATCAGGCGCCGCCCGCCGTTCCCACCTACGCCGAACCCCCCGGCCGAAACTCAGGAGGCTCCATGCCAGCCCATTTCGTCCCGCCCGGTCCGCTCGGCCTCGGCGGCGCCCCGCTCGGCAATCTGTTCAGCGCCATCCCGGAAGAGACCGCCCTCGCCACCGTCGAGGCGGCCTGGACCGGCGGCATCCGCTTCTACGACACCGCCCCGCATTACGGCGCCGGCCTCTCCGAGCGCCGCATGGGCGAAATCCTCCGCACCAAGCCGCGCGACGACTACGTCCTCGCCACCAAGACCGGCCGCCTGCTCGAACCCGATGCGGGCGTGCCCGACCCGGCGGAGAATTTCGCCCGGGCGCTGCCGTTCCGCCGCCGGCGCGACTACACCGCGGACGGCACGCTCCGCTCCATCGAGGCGAGCCTCACCCGGCTCGGCCTCGACCGCATCGACATCGCCTTCATCCACGATGTCTCGGAAGACCAGCTCGGCCCGGCCTGGGTCGACAGCTTCGCCATCGCGATGTCCGGCGCCGCCCGCGCGCTGACCCGGCTGCGCGAGGAAGGCGTGATCCGCGCCTGGGGCCTCGGGGTCAACGTCATCGAACCCTGCCTCCGCGCGCTCGACCAGGCCGACCCCGACATCTTCCTCATCGCCGGCCAATACTCGCTGCTCCGCCACGCCACGCTCGACACCCTGATGCCCCGCTGCGACGAACGCGGGGTCAAGCTCGTCATCGGCGGCCCGTACAATTCCGGCCTGCTCGCCGGCGGCGCCACCTTCGACTACGAAGCCGCGCCGCCCGAACTCGTCGCCCGAACCCGGCGCCTCGCCGAAACCTGCGCCGAATTCGACACGCCGCTCAAAGCCGCCGCCCTGCAATTCTGCACCGCCAACCCCACCGTCGCCGCCGCCATCCCAGGCGCGCGAACCCCCGCCGAACTCGAGGAAAACCTCGCCTTCGTCCAAACCTCCATCCCACCCGCCCTCTGGACCACCCTCCGCTCCCACGGCCTCATCCCTGACAACGCACCGGTCCCAGGGGGGTGAAGGCAGGAAGGCCAGGGGGCGCTGCCCCCTGGACCCCCGCCAAAGGCCGAGCCTTTGGAATCCATTACGGCTGTTTGGGGAGGGGTGGGCGAGGAGGTGGCTCAACGATTCCCTGGCCCACCCCTCCCCAAACAGCCATAGTCGGGTTCTAAGGGCTCGGCCCTTGCGGGGTCCCAAGTGATGCATGGGGGCAGCGCCCTGGCCTTCCCGCCCTCTCCCCTTGCGACCGGTGTGTCTGTCAACGAAATGTGGTGGACGGGTGGATCGTTGGTGTGGTGGGTGCGTTTTGGGACGGTGATGCTGGGAGAGTTGTGATGGCTGACCGTTTGGCGGAGATGGATCCTGATCTTCTGTGCATCGACACGATGCGCACCTTGGCGATGGATGCGGTTCAGAAGGCGAATTCCGGCCATCCGGGCACGCCGATGGCGTTGGCGCCGGTGGCGTATGAGCTGTGGAACCATCGGCTGAGGTATGATCCGGCCGATCCGCTCTGGCCGAACCGCGACCGTTTCATCCTCTCCTGCGGCCATGCGTCGATGCTGCTTTATTCGGTGTTGCATCTCGCGCAGGTGCAGGCGGTGAAGAAATACGAGAAGACCGGCAAGCCCACGGTCAGTCTCGATGACATCAAGAAATTCCGGCAGATCGACAGTTCGACGCCCGGGCATCCCGAGTATCACCACACGACCGGTGTGGAGGCGACGACGGGCCCGCTCGGCCAGGGTGTCGCGATGAGCGTCGGCATGGCGGCGGCCGAGCGTTTCATGGAGACGCGCTACAACAAGCCGGGGTTTCCGGTGGTCGACCACAACATCTACGCCATCTGCTCGGATGGCGACATGATGGAGGGGATTTCCAGCGAGGCGGCGTCGCTCGCCGGGCATTTGCGCCTGTCCAATCTCTGCTGGATCTATGACAGCAACCGCATCTCCATCGAGGGTTCGACCGATCTTGCCTTCACCGAGGATGTGGGCACGCGGTTCCTCGCCTATGGCTGGAACGTGCTGCATGTGCGCGACGCCAATGACACGAAATCGCTGGCCAAGGCGCTGCGCGATTTCGACCGCGAGCGGTCCCGCCCGACGATGATCATCGTGGAGAGCCATATCGCCTATGGCGCGCCGACCAAGCACGACACCAAGGAGGCGCATGGCGAGCCGCTCGGCGAGAAGGAGGTGCGTGGCGCCAAGGCGGCTTATGGCTGGCCGGAGGACGCGCAGTTCCTGGTGCCGGACGGCGTGTACGAGCATTTCCAGCAGGGTGTCGGCGCGCGCGGCGCGGCGGCGTCGAAGGCGTGGAACGCGCTGTTCGAGCGGTATCGCGCCGAGCATCCCGATCTCGCGGCCGAGTTCGACTTGATGCAGAAGCGCGAGATGCCGGCCGGCTGGGAGGGCGCCATTCCGAGCTTCCCCGCCGATGAGGGCGGCATCGCGAGCCGTGATTCCTCCGGCAAGGTGCTGAATGCGCTGGCGGAGAAAATCCCCTATCTGCTGGGCGGGGCTGCCGATCTGTCGCCCTCCACCAAGTCCGATCTGAAATTCGACGGCGCCGGCAGTTTCGAGCCGAACAATTATGCGGGCCGCAACTTCCATTTCGGCATCCGCGAGCACGCGATGGGCGCGATCTGCAACGGGATGTCGCTGTCGAAGCTGCGTTCCTACGGCTCGGGCTTCCTGATCTTCTCCGATTACATGCGCGCCTCGATCCGGCTCTCCTCGCTGATGGAGCTGCCGGTGGTCTGGCTGTTCACCCATGACAGCATCGGGGTGGGCGAGGACGGTCCGACGCATCAGCCGGTGGAGCAGATCGCGAGCTTCCGCGGCATGCCGGGCATGCTGACCATCCGCCCGTGCGACGCGAACGAGGTGGCGGAGGCCTGGCGCTTCCTGATGGGGCATCACCATTCGCCCGCCTGCATGATCCTGTCGCGCCAGAAGCTGCCGACGCTCGACCGTTCGATGGTCGGCGCCGCCGCGGGCCTCGCGCGCGGCGCCTACGTGCTGTGGGATTCGAAGCCCGATCCGCAGGTGATCCTGATGGGGACCGGCAGCGAGGTGTCGCTCTGCATGAGCGCCGCGAAGCTGCTGGCCGGCGAAGGCGTCGCCGTGCGTGTCGTCTCGATGCCGTGCTGGGAGCTGTTCGAGCTGCAGGACGAGGCGTATCGCGACGGCGTGCTGCCGCCCGGCGTGCTCGCGCGCGTCTCGGTGGAGCAGGCGGCGACGCTGGGCTGGGAGCGTTATGTCGGCATGAAGGGCGCGATCATCGGCATGCGGAGTTTCGGCGCCTCGGCGCCGCTGCCCGCCCTGCTCGACAAGTTCGGGTTCACGCCGGAGAAGGTGGCGGAGGCCGCGCGGGCGCAGATCGCCCGCACGCGCTCGCTGCCCAAGGCCGCCGAGTAATTCCGCGGGGCTCTCGCGTGTCGAGGGTGTCCGCCGCAATCCTGGATCGCCGCCCTCAAGGGAGGATCAGATGAATCCGCTGAAGCAGCTCACCGAGCAATGCGGCCAGTCGCCCTGGCTCGATTACGTGCGTCGCGACCTGATCGAGAAAGGCGAGCTGAAGACGCTGATCGAGCGCGATGGTTTGCGCGGCGTCACCTCCAACCCGTCGATCTTCGAAAAGGCGATCGGCGAGAGCGAGGAATATGCCGACGCGCTGAAGGCGTTCCAGGACAGCGGCGATCACGGCATCTCCGCGATCTACGAGCATCTGGCGATGGCCGATATCCGCGCCGGCGCCGATGTGCTCCGCCCGGTCTGGGATGCGACGAAGGGCGCGGACGGCTTCATCAGCCTGGAATGCTCGCCCTACCTCGCGAACAACACCAAGGACACGGTCGAGGAGGCGCTCCGCCTGTGGAAGGCGGTCGACCGTAAAAACCTGATGGTGAAGGTGCCCGGCACGCATGCCGGCGTTCCGGCGATCCGCACGCTGATCGGCCAGGGGCTCAACATCAACGTGACGCTGCTCTTCGCGGTCGGGATGTACGAGCAGGTGGTGGAATCCTACATCGCCGGGCTCGAGGAGCTCGCGAAGTCGGGCGGCGACGTGTCGAAGGTGGCGAGCGTGGCGAGCTTCTTCGTCAGCCGCATCGACACGCTGGTCGACGCGAAGCTCGAGCACGTGGCCGACAAGGCGGCGGCGGACAAGCTGCGCGGCAAGGTCGCGATCGCCAACGCCAAGGTCGCCTACAAGAGCTACCAGCGCCTGTTCGCGGGTCCCCGCTGGGAAGCGCTCGCCGCCAAGGGCGCGAAGACGCAGCGCCTGCTCTGGGCGTCGACCAGCATGAAGAACAAGGCGCTGGCCGACACGCTCTATGTCGAGGAGCTGATCGGCCGCGACACCGTCAACACCATGCCGCCGGCGACGATGGATGCGTTCCGCGACCATGGCGCGGTGAAGCCGGATGCGGTGATGCACGGGCTCGCCGAGGCCGAGGCGATCATGCGGGGCCTCGCCGCCGCCGGCGTCTCGATGGACGAGGTGACGGACCAGCTCGTCGAGGAGGGCGTGCAGCAATTCGCCGATGCGTTCGACAAGCTGCTCGGCGTCGTCGCCCAGCGCCGCCGCACGCTCTCGGCCGGCGACGCGCCCGGCATGGTGATCAAGCCGGGCGATGCCGGGCTCGAAAAGGCGATCGCCGCCGAGGCCGAGGCGTGGCGGCATGACGGGCGCATCCGCAAGCTCTGGCAGGGCGACGCATCGCTCTGGACCGGCACCGACGAGGATGAATGGCTCGGCTGGCTGCACATCGTCGAGCAGGAGCGGGCCGGGCTGGCCGAGCTCACCGCGTTTCAGAACGAGGTGAAATCCGGCGGCTGGACCGATGTCGTGCTGCTCGGCATGGGCGGCTCGAGCCTCGGGCCGGAGGTGCTGGCGGAGACGTTCGGCCACCAGCCCGGATTTCCGAAATTCCACATGCTGGACAGCACCGACCCGGCGCAGATCGCCGCCCTCGAGAAGGCGATCGATCTCGCGCATGCGCTGTTCATCGTGTCGTCGAAATCCGGCTCGACGCTCGAGCCGAATATCTACATGGCGTATTTCTTCTCCCGCGTGGCCGAGAAGGTTGGCGCCGACAAGGCGGCCGCGCATTTCGTCGCGGTGACCGATCCGGGCTCGGGGCTCGACAAGCACGCGAAGGAAAAGAAGTTCGCGCATGTCTTCTACGGCGTGAAGTCGATCGGCGGCCGGTATTCCGTGCTGTCCAGGTTTGGTTTGGTGCCGGGGGCCGCGATGGGGCTCGATCTCGCGAAGCTCCTCGACCTCACCGAGGAGATGGTGCGCGCCTGCGCCGATGACGTGCCGCCGGCGGAGAATCCGGGCGTGCAGCTCGGCGTCGCGATGGGCGTCGCGGCGCGCGACAAGAAGCGCGACAAGGTGACGATCATCGCCTCGCCCGGCATCGCCGATCTCGGCGCCTGGCTCGAGCAGCTGCTCGCGGAGAGCACCGGCAAGAACGGGCACGGGCTGATCCCGGTCGATGCGGAACCGCCGGCTGATGCGAAATCCTACGGCGCGGATCGGTTCTTCGCCTATCTCTCCCTCGCCGGGAAGGCGGATGCGAAGCAGGCGGCGCTCGCGGACGCGCTGGAGGCGGCCGGTCATCCGGTGGCGCGCATCGTGCTGCCGGATACGTGGCATATCGGGCAGGAATTCTACCGCTGGGAGATGGCGACGGCGGTGGCCGGCGCGATCATCGGCATCGACGCGTTCAACCAGCCCGATGTGGAAGCCAGCAAGGTCGCGACGCGCGCGCTCACCACGCAATACGAGAAGGACGGCTCGCTGCCGGCCGAGCAGCCGGTGTTCCGCGAGAACGGCATCGCGCTCTATGCCGACCAGGCGAATGCCGGCGCGCTCGGCCAGCACAACACGCTGACCGGCTATCTGAAGAGTCATCTCGCCCGCGCGCAGGACGGCGATTACGTGGCGCTGCTCGCCTATATCGAGCGCAATGCCGCGCATATCGCGGCGATGCAGGCGATGCGCGGCGACATCCTCGCCCACACCAGGCGCGCGACCTGCCTCGGCTTCGGCCCGCGCTTCCTGCACTCCACGGGACAGGCCTACAAGGGCGGCCCGAATTCCGGCGTGTTCGTGCAGATCACCTGCGACGACAAGCAGGACATCGCGGTGCCGGATGCGCGCTACTCCTTCGGCGTGGTGAAGGCGGCGCAGGCGCGCGGCGATCTGCAGGTGCTGGAAGAGCGCGGCCGCCGTGCCGTGCGCATCCATCTGAAGGAGCTGGAGCCGGGCCTGCGCGAGCTTGCGCGCGCGGTCGGCGAGGCGCTCGCCTGATGCCGGATGATCAGGTGCCGGGCGATCAGGTCATGAAGGACACCCCGGCGGCGCAGCACGTCTCCGCGCCGCCGCGCGCGCCCGACCGGCCGGCGGACCCATGCACGATGGTGATCTTCGGCGCGGGCGGGGATCTCACCAAGCGGCTGGTGGTTCCCGCGCTCTACAACCTCTCGCGCACCGGCACGCTGCCGGAGAATTTCGCGCTGGTCGGCGTCGATCTCGCGCCGGGGTCCGCGGAGAGCTGGGGCAAGCATCTGCTCGACGCGCTCAACGAGTTCGTCGGCAACCCCTCGGCCGAATTCCACACCGACCATATCGACATGGCGGCGTGGAACCGGCTGGCGAGCCGGATGTACTATCTGCAGGGCGATCTGACGAAGCCCGATCTCTATCAGCAGATCGGCACGATGCTGCAGCAGACCGAGCGCGAGCATCAGACGAAGAACAACGCGATCTTCTACCTCGCCATCGCCGACCGGTTCTTCGCCACCGTGGTCGAGCATCTCGGCGAGGCCAAGCTGACCGACGCGCCGGAGGACAAGGACAAGACATTCTGGCGCCGGGTGGTGATCGAGAAGCCGTTCGGCCACAGCCTCGACTCCGCCAGGGAGCTGAACGCGAAGGTGCTTCGCGTGCTGCACGAAGACCAGGTGTTCCGCATTGACCATTTCCTCGGCAAGGAGACGGTGCAGAACATCATGGCGTTCCGCTTCGCCAACGGGCTGTTCGAACCGATCTGGAACCGCGATCGCATCGACCATGTGCAGATCACGGTGGCGGAGACGGTCGGCGTCGAGAAGCGCGGCAAGTTCTACGAGCAGACCGGCGCGCTGCGCGACATGGTGCCCAATCATGTCTTCCAGCTTCTCGCGATGGTCGCGATGGAGCCGCCGGTGCGCCTCGACGCGCTCGAGATCCGCAACAAGAAGGCGGAGGTTTTCCAGGCGATGCCGCCGGTGAAGCCCGTGCTCGCCGTGCGCGGGCAATACGGTCCCGGCAAGCTCGGCGCGCAGGATTGCGTGCCCTACCGGCAGGAGCCGGACGTCTCGCCCAATTCCACCATCGAGACCTATGTCGCGATGGAGCTCGAGATCGACAATTGGCGCTGGTCCGGCGTGCCGTTCTTTCTGCGCACCGGCAAGCATCTGTCGCGCCGGATGACGGAGATCGCGATCCGCTTCAAGCAGGCGCCCTATGCGGCGTTCTCCGACACGCCGGTGGACCGGCTGCGGCCGAACTGGCTGGTCATCCGCATCCAGCCGGATGAGGGCATATCCCTGCAATTCGAGGTGAAGCGGCCGGGCCCGGTGGTCGATCTGGCGGCGGTGAAGATGGATTTCCGCTACAAGGACTGGTTCCCGCCCGAGCCGAATGTCGGCTACGAGACGCTGCTCTACGACGTGATGATCGGCGACGCGACGCTGTTCTCGCGCGACGACATGGTGGAGGCGACCTGGCGCGTGGTGCAGCCCGTGCTCGATGCCTGGGCGAGCGGCGATTGCCCGGTCTATCCGTCCGGCAGCGAGGGGCCGCCCGCGGCGGATGCGCTGATCGCCGCCAACACGCGGCTCGGCAAGCGGCGCTGGCGGCCGATCGACGGCACCGACGAGCCGCAGCACGCATGAGCGACCCGAGATGAGCGACCCGATGCAAATCGACCTGCTGCTCGCCGATGTCGACGGCACGCTGGTCACCCAGGAAAAAGTCCTCACGCCGGCGACGATCGCGGCGGCCCGCGCGATGCGCGAGGCCGGCGTGCGCCTCGCCATCACCAGCGGGCGGCCGCCGCGCGGCATGCAGATGCTGATCGAGCCGCTCGGGATCGACACGCCGGTCGCCGGCTTCAATGGGGGCGCCTTCGTCAACCCGGATCTCTCGCCGATCGAGCTGCGCACGCTCGACGGGGAGGTCGTGCGCACATCGCTCGACCTGCTGAACGAGAAGGGGCTCGATGTCTGGATCTATTCGGGCGAGTCCTGGCTGGTGCGCAAGCAGGATGCGCCGCACGTCGCGCGCGAGGCCTGGACGGTGAAGTTCGAGCCGCAGGTGGTCGCGGAATTCGACGAGGCGCATCTCAAGGATGTGGTGAAGATCGTCGGCGTCTCCGACGATCACGATCTCGTCGAGCAGGCGGAGAGCGCCGCGCAGGAGGCGCTCGGCGAGACGGCGAGTGCCGCGCGGTCGCAGGCCTATTATCTCGACATCACGCATCCGGAGGCGAACAAGGGCAGCGTGGTGCTGACGCTCTCCCGCATGCTCAAGATTCCCGCCGAGCGCATCGCGACGATCGGCGACATGCCGAACGACGTGCTGATGTTCCGCAAGAGCGGCTTCTCCATCGCGATGGGGAATGCGAGCCCGCAGGTGCAGAAGCAGGCCAAGGCGGTGACGGGCAGCAACGAGCAGGACGGGCTGGCCAAGGCGATCCAACGCTACGTCATCGATACCCGCAAAGCGGCCCGATGACGCCCGCGCATGGCACGCTCCGCGTGTTCGACGACGCGGCGGCGCTCGCCGCCGGCGCGGCCGAGTTCATCTGCGAACGCGCCGAGGCGAGCCACCGGCGCTTCGTGATGTCGCTCTCCGGCGGCGGCACCCCGAAGCCGGTCTACCAGGCGCTGGCGGGGGATACGCTCGTCAAGCGCTTCCCCTGGGATCGCGCGGCGTTCCTGTTCGGCGACGAGCGCTTCGTGCCGCCGGACGATCCGGCCAGCAATTACCGCATGGTGCGCGAGGCGATGTTTTCCCGCGCGCCGGTGCCGCCCGGGAACATCCACGCCATGCCGACCGCCGGCGCCACCGCCGAGCAATGCGCCGCGCAATACGAGCGCACGCTGGCGGCGCTCTATGGCGGCCACACGCTCGCGAAGGACCGGACGCTGCACGACATGGTGCTGCTCGGCCTCGGCGATGACGGGCATACCGCGTCGCTGATCCCGGGAGAGAGCGTGCTCGACGAGCACGTGCGCTGGGTCGCGGTGGTGGGCCATGGAAGGCCGGAAGTGCGCATCACGCTCACCTACCCGGCCCTGCAGAGCAGCGCGGTGACGATCTTCCTGGTCTCGGGCGAGGGCAAGCGCGCGATCCTCGACCGGGTGCTCGGCGGCGATGACAGCCTGCCGGCGGGGCGGTTGCGGCCGGAGGGCGAGCTGTTCTGGTTCGCCGACCGCGCGGCGGCCGGCACCTGGGCATGAGAATCTCGCCTTGAGGCTTCGGCGTGGGGCTTCGGGCGTGAGGCTCTGGTCGTGAGAGTGCGTGCGTGAGGGTCCGAGGATGACGCCGGAGGAGGGGGGCAAGCGCGCCGCCGGCGAGGCGGCCGCCGCGCTCGTCGCCGACGGCATGCGGCTCGGCCTCGGCACCGGTTCGACCGTGCATTACGTGCTGCAGGCATTGGGCGCCCGCGTGCGCGACGGGCTGGCGATCCGCTGCATCGGCACCTCGCTCCGCACCGAGCGGGAGGCCCATGCGCTCGGCATCCCGATCACCGATTTCACCGAGCTCGACGGGCTCGATCTCGCGATCGACGGGGCGGACGAGGTGGAACGCGGCACGCTGCGGCTGATCAAGGGCCTCGGCGGCGCGCTGCTGCGGGAGAAGATCGTCGCGCAATCCGCCGCCCGCTTCGTCGTCGTGGCCGATGCGTCGAAACTGGTCGACACGCTGGGCGCGCGCGCGCCGCTCCCGGTCGAGGTGGTGGCGTTCGCGCATGAGCAGACCGCGCGGCGCATCGCGGCCCTCGGCGGCCGGCCGGTGCTGCGGGCCGCCGGCGGCCAGGCTTTCGTCACCGATGGCGGCAACCACATCTATGATTGCGCAGGCTTCGCGCCGATCCGCGACCCGTTCACCCTGGCGCGCCGGCTGCGCGCGATCTCGGGCGTGGTGGAGACCGGGTTGTTTCTTGAGACGGCGGAGCTCGCGCTGATCGGCGGCGCGGATCGTGTCACCGAATTGCGGCGGGGATCGCATGAGTGAGCAGAAGCGGAAGGCGCGCGATTGGCGCCCGGCGGTCAGTCACGTCATCACGCATCCGACGATCGCGGTGGTGATGGGCGTCTCGGGCTCGGGCAAGACGACGGTGGCGATGCTGCTCGCCGCCGCACTCGGCTGGGAGTATCTCGAGGGCGACGATCTGCATCCGCCGGCGAATGTCGAGAAGATGGCGAGCGGCACCCCGCTCAGCGATGCCGACCGCGCGCCGTGGCTGCGGCGGATCGCGTCGCAGATCGACGCATGGCGCGCGGCCGGCGTCTCCGGCGTCGTCACCTGCTCGGCGCTGAAGCGCGCCTATCGCGACATCCTGCTCGGCGGCCGGCCGGATGTGCGGCTGGTCTACCTTGAAGGCTCGCGCGAGCTGATCGGCCGGCGCATGGCGGCGCGGCACGAGCATTTCATGCCGGTCAAGCTGCTGGACAGCCAGTTCGCCACCTTGGAGGCGCCGGCGCCGGACGAGCATCCGGTCACCGTCTCGGTCGGCGGCAAGCCGGGCGAGATCGTCGCCGACATCGTCCATGAGCTCGAGCAGCTCGACCAAGCGTAGGAGCCGCCCCTCAGAGCGCGTTTCCAAACGGCCTCTCAGAATCGGGTGGTGAGCGCGGTCAGCCAGGCGGGGGAGGCGGCGACGAGTCCGGTTTCCAGCACGCGGTCGGCGCCGGTGAGGATCAGCGCCGCGACGGCGAGGGAGGCGATGCCGAGCAGGGGGCGTCCGAACGTGGCGGCCCGCGCCGCGCCCCGCAGTACCCCCCGAGTTTGCAGCACCCGGCGCGACAGCAGGCCGATGCCCAGCAGCGGCAGCGCGGCGCCCACGCCGAACGCCGCCATCACCAGCGCGACCCCGCCGAGATCGTGTCCCTCCCCGGCCAGCAGCGAGGCGGCGCCGAGCGTCGGGCCGACGCAGGGGCTCCACACCGCGCCGAGCAGCAGGCCGAGCACGAACTGCCCGCCTGGGCCCTCCCGCGGGGCGATCCGCGCGATCAGCCGGTTGCCGGTGTCGCTGATCCCGCCCGCGAGGACGGCAAACCGCGTCTGCAGACCATGGCTCAGCAGCGCCAGGCCGAGCAGCGCCAGCATCACCGCCGCGATGCGGCGGAACACATCGCCATCCAGCCCGATGGAGAAGCCGATCGTGGCGACGAACAGGCCGATCCCGACAAAGGCGAGCACCAGCCCCGCCACCAGGGCCGGCAGCCCGAACCGGTGCTCGGCGAGGGCGGGGCCGAGCGCCAGCGGCAGGAGCGGCAGCACGCAGGGCGAGAGGATCGAGAGCAGCCCGGCGAGAAAGCCGAAAGCGAGAGAGGTCAGGTTTCCGCCTTCAGCAGCAGGGCGCGGATGGAGGCGGCATTGGTGTCGCCCACCGAGCGGCCGCGCTCCGCCCCGCCATGGAACACCACGAGCGTGCTTTGCATTTTCGCCGACATCGCCCGTACGATGTCCTTCTGAGTATCGAAATTCACCTTGTAGATCAGCAGGTTGTGAAATTCGGGGTCGGTCATCAGCCGTGCCAGGATCGGGCGCTGCTGGGCGCAGGTCGGGCACCAGCTCGCATCGATCTCGACGAGAATGGGTTTGCCTTCCCGCTGGGCGGCGGCGAACGCGGGCGCGGTGAAGGCCTGCTCGGTGGCGGCCCGCGCGGGCGCGCTCCAGGCGCCGAGCCCGAGCAGGGCGAGCGCCGGCGCACAGGCGAGCAGAAGGCGGCGGTTGGGTTTCATCATCGCGATCCTTCGGAACGGGTGGCCGGGCGGCCTGCCGGGGTATTCGCCCACCGCGCGGCAGGGTTACGGGGTTTGCGTTCAAGGCCCCTGCGCCCCATGTGAGGTAGGGTGCAGTTTGTCAGCCAGGCTGGCCGACCGTAATTGCGGCGGAACGAATCGGCACTATCATCCGGGAACGGCGTCTATCGGTCGAAACAAGGCGGGTGCGTCATCGGGACGCGTGAGCCTGCCAACAGGAGGGTCTCATGATGAAGTTTACCACAGTTGCGTCGGCGCTGGTGCTGGCGCTCGGCGTCGCGGCCGCCCCGTATGCCGCGCATGCTCAGGCGCCGGCCCCTACGGGCTGCGACCAGAAGGCGGCCGAGGGCGGCGGCGCGTTCAACAAGAACGCCAGCGAAGGCGGCGGCGCGTTCAACAAGAACGTCAATGCCAATGGCGAGGGCGGCGGCGCGTTCAACAAGAACGTCAATGCCAATGGCGAGGGCGGCGGCGCGTTCAACAAGAACGTCAACGCCAATGGCGAGGGCGGCGGCGCGTTCAACAAGAACGTCAACGCGAATGGCGAGGGCGGCGGTGCGTTCAACCAGACCGCTTCCGCGCAGGCGCCCTGCAAGTGATGCTTGCCTCATCCGTCCGGCTCGCCGGGCGGCGTGAGGCGCGTGTGGCGGTGCTGCTGGCGGCAGGCTTGCTCGCCGGTTGCACCGGCTACTCGCCGCCGCCGCAGGCCGTGCTGAACTGTCAGAACACCGACCATGTCGGCGGGGATTTCGAGTATCTGAACTGCATCCGCGGCCAGACGCAGGTGGTGAACCACCCGCTCGCCCAGGCCGGACAGCCCGGCGCGATGCCGCGCCAGCCCTGATCGAGATGGCTGAAAATCGGGCGGCTGGCCCCAAGGGGCCGGCCGCCTTTTTTCATGCGATCATTCGTCAGGCGACTACCAGTGGAACGACTCGCCGATCGCGATCGCGTAGGTCGAGGTCTTGTTGTGGTCGAGCGCGTTCAGGCCGGACCCCACCGGACCCGTGCTCGTCGACGAGCCCTGCACGAGGTTGAACCCGCTCTCCTTGCGCTGGCCCCAGAGCGAGGAGAGGAACAGGTTGAAGCCCGGCGTGATCGAGTAGGTGGCGCCGAGCGCGATGCCCTGCTCGTTGAGCTGTCCGACCGTCGCCTTGTTAAGCGCCGTCTCGTTGCCCGCACCCCAATCGCTCAGATATTGCCCGCCGACGATGAGGGCCGGGGTCGGCTGGTAGGAGGCGCCGACCAGATAGGCGAGGCCGTTGCCCACGCCCGAGGGCGTCAGCTGCGAGAACTGCCGGAATGGATTGAACGCGCCGAAATCGACATGGCCGCCGACGATCAGGCCGGCATAGGTGAGGGTGGCGCCGAAATCGCCGACCGTCAGGTCCTTGTAGTTGATGCCGGTATAGTCGAGCGGGTTGTTCGAGTTGTCGACCTTGCTGCTCACCATGCCGCCGGCGGTCGCCGCGACACCCACCGGACCGAAGGCGCCGCGATAGCGGAGCACGCCGTCGAAGGTGTTGCGCCGCCGCGACAGCTCGCTCGCCACACCGGTCGAGGAGAGATCGGTGCAGCCTGCCGTCGCGCCCGCTGTGGAGCCGCCGGTCAGCGTGGTCGAGCCGTACGGCACCGTCGCGCAGCCCGTCCCGGCGCCGACCGCCGCCGTCGAGGGCTCATAGGACACGCCGAAATCGAACCCGGCGAATTGCGGCGACAGATAGACCACCTTCTCGGTCGAATAGAGGCTGCCGACATCGGTGAACGGCCAGCTCACGATCGTGGCGGCCGGCATGGCGTCTTCGACATCGCCGTTCCAGCCGCCGTCGTCGAAGTTCTCGAAGTTGCCGGTCAGGAACAGGCTGGTCGGCTGGTCGCCGGCGCCGACGCGGATGATGCCGAGCTGATCGGTGCCGAAATACCCGTATTCGCGCCGCCAGTAGAGCTCGCCGCGGCGCTGGTCGGTGCCGGAGGGCGAGCCGTAGAGCCCGCCGCCGGCGCCGGTGCCCTGGGTGTTATCCTGCCGGATTTCGGCGAATGCGCCGTATTTCAGCCCGTTCGTCGCCCGGCCTTCGAGGCTCGGGTAGAGGCGGGCGAAGGAATAGAAGGAATAGTTGGCGAGCTTGCTGCCGCCGGTGCCGGGCGGGCTGCCGGCCGGCGGCGGCGTGGTCGCCTCGCCGTTCTGGGTGAATTGCTGATAGGCGATGATCAGGCCCTGCAGGCGGACGATCATCTGCCCCGGCGCCGGCTCCGGCGTCGATTGCTTGATCGTCGGCGGCGCGTAGGTGCCGACGCCCGGGAACGCGCCCTTGCGCTCGAAGAGCTGCGGCGCGGGCTGCGGCGCGTTCGGATTCTCCGACAGGATCGAAGTCTGGGCGTGTGCCATCGGCACGAACGCCTCCAGGCCGAGCAGCACGGCCGCTCCGGCAAGAAGTATGTGACGCATTGCGGTAAGTCCCCCTCGAAAGCCCGGATGTCGTTGGGCATCCGTGATTGGTAATGAATGTCGGATGAGGGGGGTGTTGCAAGACCGTCCGGATGAAGTCGGACTGTCATGGTATTTGTGCAACAAGGTGATCGCAACGAATGACAGGACCGTAATGACGTCATGGCAACGGAATACTTGATCCCCCCGGATCTGCGGGCCGCCTATCATGTCAAGGAGTGGCGCAACGCGACCGGCGTGCTTGCCACCGCCTGCGCCGTGGAGTGGGCCGATATCATCGAGGTCCTGCGCGATTTCCGCCTGCGCCGCTCGGAAGTGGAGGCGGCCGGCAAGAACCGCTCGCCGATCTCCCGGCAGATCGACGGCGCATTCTACCGCCGCGGCTGGGTCGAGAAGGATTTCGCCACGGAGATCGTCGTCGACGGAATAGCAGCCGCGAGTCCCACGCATGCCGTCGACTGCTTCAAGGGCCGCGTCGCGCTCGAGGTTGAGTGGAACAACAAGGACCCGTTCTTCGATCGCGACCTCAGCAATTTCCGCCTGCTGTTCGACCTGCGCGCGATCGATGTGGGCGTGATCATCACCCGGGCGACCGAGCTGCAATTGCTGTTCAACCGGCTGGGCAAGGGCGCCTCCTACGGCGCGTCCACCACGCATCACACCAAGCTCTGGCCGCGCCTCGATGGCGGCGGCGGCGGCGGCTGCCCGGTGCTGACCTTCGCGATCACGCCCGCGCTCTATGTCGATGACGGCGAGCCGGATGCGGAGACCACCCGCGCGCTCGCGGCCAGCAAGCCGATCGACCCGGACGAGGAGGAGCCGCCCCAAGGCGGCGCGCAAGGCAGTTTCCCGCTCTAGAGCATCATCCGTTCGAACGGAATCGTTCGAGCGGATAAAGATGCTCGCCAAAATTGAGAGCCAGAGCCTGTGCCGTGAGCGCATGCGAACGGCACAGGCTCTAGCGCCGCTTGACCGGCGGCCCGCGATGGCCAACGATCCCGCCCGCATGACCACGCGCCACGCCGTTTCCAGCCGACGCCGACGCCGCAAGAGCGGCGGGGCGATGCTGCCTGCCGGCGCGACACGGAGCCGCCCGACAGGCTGATCCGCGTCACCCCGACGGAACCAGCGAACGAACCCCCCGCGAGACCCCTCGTGGGGGGTTTCTTTGTCCGGAGATTCACCCCATGGACGCCGCCACCGACGCCGACGACACAACGCCCGTGCAACGCCAGCTCGACGCCTACAATGCGCGCGACATCGACGCCTTCATGGCGTGCTGGGCGGCGACCGCCCGGTATTGCGAATTCCCCGCCCGCCTGCTCGCCGAGAGGCATGCGGCGATCCGCGCCCGCCATGTCGAGCGGTTCCGCGAGCCGCATCTGCACGGCCGGCTGGTCCGGCGCATCGCCGCCGCCGGCCTCGTCATCGACCAGGAAATCGTCACCCGGGATTTCCCGGACGGCATCGGCGAGGTGGACGCGGTGGCGATCTACCGCGTCGAGGACGGGCTGATCGCCGAAGCCTGGTTCCGCCTCGGGCCGCCGCGCCCCGGTGCCCCAAGCCGTGATGCCCAAACCATGATGCCCAAGCCATGATCCGGCGCGCCGAGGCGTCCGACCTGCCGGCGATCCGCGCGATCACCGAGGCCGCCTATGCCCCCTGGATCGGGGTGATCGGCCGCAAGCCGCGTCCGATGGCGGCGGATTACGATCGCGCGCTCCGCGACCACCGCATCGACCTGCTCTGCCCCGAGTCCGACCCGGTCGCGCTGATCGAAACCGCCGCCAAGCCCGACCATCTGCTCCCCGGGCACCTGCTGATCGTGAGCGTCGCGGTGCGGCCGGAATGCCAGGGCCAGGGACACGGAAGAACGCTGCTCGACCATGCCGAGCGCCTCGCCGCCGCGGCCGGACTCCCCGAAACCCGGCTCTACACCAACAAGCTGTTCGCCCGGAACATCCGGCTCTATCGCGCGCTCGGCTACGCGATCACCCATGAGGAAAACGTGGAAACCGGCATCATCGTCCACATGCGCAAGCCGCTCACCCGGCCGCCGCGCGGGTGACGCCCGAATTGTAGGAATACGTGTCCCAGGACGGCGCGTAGCCGGCATCCGCCTGGTTGCCCCAGACCGTCCAGCCGGGCCGCGTGCCGCGCGCGAACAGCTCGATCCGCGGGCCCGGGCTGCACGCCTCGATCACTGCGTACTGCTCGTCCGGCTTGCGGGAATGCTCGCGCTTGCGGGTGCCGAGGTAGTTCACCTGCGTCCGCCCCGGCTGCAAGGTGCGCGCGTTCTTGCCGCGCACCCCGAACAGCAGCAGCTCGGTCACGTTGCGGAAGTAGAACCCCACGCCCCGCCCGTCGCTGCCGCCATCCTTGCGCAGCTTGTGCCAGACGATGTTGGATTTGTAGCGGAACCCCCAGGCCTGCATCACCGACAGGCCCTCGGGCAGCAGCGCATTCGGCACCCAGAGATAGAGATGGGCGACCGGCGCCGCGATCTCCGCCACCGGCAAAGCCGCGATCTCCGCCAGCCCCATCGTGCCGTACCGGCTCAGCCGCCGATGCTCGGGCGCCATCTTCCCGGTGCGGTTGACGAATTGCCAGGGGGGGTCGGCCAGGACGCAGCCATAGCTGCGGCCCGCCGTCGCGGCGCGCAGCCCGGCGGCCGGGTCGGCGTGTTTCCTGCTCATTCCCGCCTCATGCCCGCGGCCGGTCCGTCCTCGATTCGCATTGTCGATTCTGCCCACAGCCAGCCGCGCTGTCGATGATCTTTGCCGTGGGGTAAGCCTTGGACTTGCCGCACAGACTCCCTATTACTGGCACATACACGTTTCTCGCATGTCCTGGAGCGCGCGATGCGACCGGCCCGGCTGCACTACGCCTGGATCATGGCTGGCATCACCTTCGTCGTGCTGCTGGTCGCCGCCGGGCTGCGCTCCAGCCCGAGCGTGATGATCATCCCGCTGCAGAGCGAATTCGGCTGGTCGCGCGCCACCATCAGCTTCGCCATCGCCGTCAACATCGCGCTCTACGGCCTCGCCGGACCGTTCGCCGCGGCGCTGATCGAACGCTTCGGCATGCGCATCTGCGTCGCCGCCTCGCTGGCGCTGATCGGCGCCGCCATGCTCGGCACCACCGCGATGCGCACCCCCTGGGAGCTGGTGATGCTCTGGGGGGTGGTCGTCGGCAGCGGCACCGGCGTCATCGCCCTCGTGCTCGGCGCCACCGTCGCCGGCCGCTGGTTCAAGGAACGGCGCGGCCTCGTCATGGGCGCGCTCACCGCCAGCACCGCCACCGGGCAGCTCGTCTTCCTCCCCAACCTCGCGATGCTCGCCACCCATGAGGGCTGGCGCGCGGTCTCGATCGCGCTGGCCATCGTCGCCCTCGCGCTCACCCTTCCCGTGCTGCTCTTGATGCGCGACCGGCCGGCCGATCTCGGCCTGCCGCCCTTCGGGGGCGCCACGGTCGAGCCGCCGCCGCCGCCCGGCGTGAACCCGATCCTCCGCGCCTTCGCAGCCCTCCGCACCGGGCTCGGCAACCGCGATTTCTGGCTGCTCGGCGGCAGTTTCTTCATCTGCGGCGCGTCGACCAACGGGCTGATCGGCACCCACCTCATCCCGGCCTGCGTCGATCACGGCATCCCGGAAGTCACCGCCGCCGGGCTGCTCGCCTGCATGGGCGTCCTCGACCTGTTCGGCACCACCGCCTCGGGCTGGCTCTCCGACCGGGTCGACAACCGCGCCCTGCTCGCCTGGTACTACGGGCTGCGCGGCCTCTCCCTGCTGTTCCTCCCCTTCGCCTTCCACTGGAGTTTCTGGGGCCTGTCCGCCTTCGCGGTGTTCTACGGGCTCGACTGGGTCGCCACCGTGCCACCCACCGTCCGCCTCGCCGCCAAAAGCTTCGGCGAGGAGAACACCGCCGTGATGTTCGGCTGGATCGCCTCCGCCCACCAGCTCGGCGCCGCAACCGCCGCCTGGGGCGCCGGCTTCCTCCGCGTCGAAAGCGGCGACTATCTCTCCGCCTTCATGGCCTCCGGCGCGCTCTGCCTCGTCGCCTCGCTCATGGTCAGCTTCATCGGCGCCAAAACCCAGCAACCCGCCCTCGCCAAAGCATGAAGCCAAACCGCGCGCCGCGCGTTACGTCGTCCGAACACGAAAGGACCTCAACGATGCGCAGCCTGCTCGCCCTCCCCATCCTCGCCCTGCCGCTGCTCGCCGCCAACCCGGCGCTCGCCGCCGGCTGCGTCTCCGGCGCCGCCGTGGGCGGCGTCGCCGGCCACGTGGCGGGCCACCACGGCGTCCTCGGCGCCGCCGCAGGCTGCGCCGTCGGCCACCACGAAGCCAACAAACAAGCCGCCACCGCCGCCGCCAACAAATCCACACCCCCGAGCGGCTCCGGTAGCAGCACTTCGAAGTAAGGAAGGCCAGGGGCTCTGCCCCTGGACCCCGCTAAGGGCGGAGCCCTTAGAACCCGACTATGGTTGTTTGCGAAAAGGGTGGGCGACACGGTGTTTCCGGCACCTCGTTGCCCACCCTTTTCGCAAACAACCGTAATGGATTCCAAAGGCTCGGCCTTTGGCGGGGGTCCAGGGGGCAGAGCCCCCTGACCTTACTTTCTTAGAACCGCCGCCACCAGCGCTTCGAAGCGTTGGATGTAGTCGGGGAGGCGGAGGTTGGTTTCGGCGTAGTGGCGGGCGGTTTGGCGGAGGTGTTTGGTTTTTGCCGGGGATTCGAGGCTGGTGAGGGTGGTTTGGGCGATGGCGGCGGGGTTCAGGGTTGGGGTGATCAGCCCGTTTTCGCCGTTCTTGACGAATTCCAGCACGGGGTCGGTATCGCCGCCGATGACCAGGCATCCGCTGCTGAGCGCCTCGCGCAGCGACCAGGACGCGACGAACGGGTAGGTCATGTAGATATGCGCGTCTGAGCGTTTCAGCAGGCGCAGGTAGGTTGTGTAGTCGATGCGGCCGGGGAAGTGGATGCGGGCCTGGTCGATGCCGCTGCCGAGCTCGCGGAGCATGTATTCGCGCCAGGTGGTGCCGACGAGTTTCGCCCCGTAGCTGACGCCGTCGCCGCCGACGAGCACGGCGCGCAGGTCGGGCCGGGCGGCGAGCATCGGCACCAGGGCGCGCATCACCACGTGGAAGCCGCGATAGGGTTCGAGGTCGCGGGCGACGTAGGTGATCAGCTTGTCTTTCGGCCTGACCTCGAAATCGCCGAGCTTGAGCATGCTGCGGCGGGCGGCGGCGTCCGGTTTGGCGAGCTCGGTGTCGACGCCTTCGCGCAGCAGGGTGATGTTCGGCCGCGCCCAGTCCGGGTAGGTGGAGAGCTGCCACTCGGTGGGTGTCTGGCCGTGGCCGGGATTGGTCAGCGCGAGCAGGTTGACGGCGTTCTTCGCCCGGATGCGCGGGTGGAAGGAGATGTCCATCGGGAATTCGGGGTCGAAATTCACGTCCACGCCGTCGGTGTGGTAGTAGAATTCGTGGTAGCCGAGCAGCGGCGTGTTCGGGAACACGTCCTGCATGTTGAGCAGCTCGCCCCAGCCATGGTGGCCGATGATGATGTCGGGGGTGAAGCCGAGCTGCCTCACCTGGCGCGCGGTTTGCGCGACGGCGGCGGCGCGCATCGACATCGACTCGAATTCCTGCGCGTCGATGAAGGTGTCGGAGGCGGGTGGCCGCGGCATCTGGTAGATGGCGCGGCGCACGCCGGGGATGGAGTTGTCGTTCGACAGGCTGATGAAGACGAGCTGATCCGTGCCTCGCTTCACCAGGTGGCGGATGAAGTGCAGGTATTGCGCCGGAAAATTCTGGTGGATGAAGAGGTAGTTCACCCTGAGGCGGCCGGGTCGTCGGCTCGGGTGGTGCCGGCCGGGGTCACTTCCGTTTGCGGCTGCTCGTCCGGGACGGCGCGGCCGTGGCGGCGGCGAGTTCGCGCGAGGGCGCCCGGGCTCGGCTCGGGCTTGGCTTCGGCGCGGGCTTTGCCGCAGGCTTGGCCGCCTGGGCGCGCGTGGAGGTCGACGAGGCGGGAGCGGCGGCCTTGGCGGCGCTGCGGGGGCGGAAGGCGATCTGGAACGCCTCGAGCGGCGCCAGCGCCTCGGTCTCGCACGGCGCGCCGTCGGCGACCGGCCCGATCTCCTGGC
This sequence comes from Acetobacteraceae bacterium, assembly GCA_965276665.1. Taxonomy (GTDB): domain Bacteria; phylum Pseudomonadota; class Alphaproteobacteria; order Acetobacterales; family Acetobacteraceae; genus CAWGJC01. The sequence goes on along the minus strand of OZ255620.1, from coordinate 2,534,967 downwards.
CGTCCACGAAAGTCGCGATGAGCGCGCATTCATGGGTCTGGGCGGTGGCGCCGCGCAGGCGGACGCGCAGGCCGAGCAGCGGCAGCGCCATGCCGCGGCTGCCGCAATACTGGCCGCCCTGCGCCCAGGGGGAGAGCCAGCCGCGGCCGAGCACCGCCTGGTATTCGAGGTCCTCGGCCGGAATGTCGTCGGGCGGCGCGATGCCGAAGCCTTCGACCCAGCGCTTGCTGCCCCGATCGCCGATCCAGTCGCCGATCGGCACGCGCACGTCTCCGTGCTGCTGCACATGAGCGATGATCGCGGCCTCGGGGCCCCCCGCCGCCGGTCCCGGCGGGGCCGGCGGCTGCGCTTGAGGCTGGGCCGGGGGCTGGGGCTGAACATGCGCCGGCTGACCCGGCGCCTGCTGTCCCGAGGCCTGCTGACCTGGTGCCTGCTGCCCCGAGGCCTGCTGACCTGGTGCCTGCTGCCCTGGTGCCTGCTGCCCTGGTGCCTGCTGCCCTGGCGCCTGGGCGGCAGCCGGTTCGGCGAGGCGCACGAGCTGCAGCCGCGGCGCCTCGTGCTGGCTGCCGGCCTGCTGGTAGATGGTGACGAGGATCTGCGCCGGCCCCCCGGTCACCCGCACCAGCGCTGCGTCGGCGCCGCCGAGCCAGCCGTCGGGGCGGAAGGTGCAGAGGCTGACATGGTCGGGCCGCCCCGCCGGACCCGGCGGCAGCGAGATGCGCACGCCCGGCAGCCCGCTGGGATCGGGCGCGTGGCTTTGCGCGCCCCCGCTCTGCAACAGGCAGAACAGCCCCGCTTCCAGGGTCATCAGATGGCCGGAGACACGCAGCTCGCTGATGGTTCTTGCCCCGGTCTGGGCGCCGGCTTCGGGCATCGTCGGCCTTTCTGTGACTGTACTAAACGCGCTCGGGTGCTCATGCACTCGCGGCCGTTACGTACTGTGAGTTGCGCGGTTCGTGCAAGCGCGCACGGCACGATTCGAACCAAGAACGATCTTGCAGCACCGAAGGTGAAGATGATCTAGCCGTTGTCCGGCCGCAGCGGGGCCCTTCCGGCGAGCGCATTGTTGATCGAGGCCGCCGGCAGGCCAAGCGGCAGCAGCCAGCCCCAGCCGGTGCGGCGGATGCGCTCGGCCGGCGCGCCGATGTCGAAGGCGAGCACCCGCAGCCCGGCCCGCCAGGCCTGGGTCAGCGTGTAGGACCAGGTTTCCGGCCAGATCGAGGGCAGGAAGGCGAGCGTCGCCGCCTCCGCCCGCATCAGCGCCTCGGCCTCGGCTTCGGTGTACTGGCCGGTGACGAAGACGCGCTCGGTGGCGAGCAGCCGGTCGTCGTCGCTGCTGAAGCCGACGAGCACGAATTCGAGCGGCAGGTCGCGCGCATAGGCGTCCCGCGCGCAGGCGATCAGCACGTCGTAGCCCTTCTCCGGCCCGATCCCGCCCGGCACTAGGATGCGCCGCCGCCCCGCGATCGCGCGCGGGCCGAGATGCGGCATCGGCGGCGGCGCGATCCCGCGCTCCTCCTCCCAGGGCAGGATGTCGGGGCGGAGCGCGTGGAAATGCCGGCGGATGCGGGTCGCGGCATCGGCCGAGGGCGCGATGACGCGGCGCGCGCGGCGCAGATCGGCGCCGGAGCGCGCGACCAGCGCGGGCACCGTGATCTCCTCCTCGAGATTGCTGCCGGCATCGGCCACGCAGGCCTCGCAGGACCGGATGTCGGGCTCGCCGCAATACCGCCGGTCCGCGCCGACCAGCGCGATGCGCGGGCAGAACCACAGGTAGTCGTGCAGATAGACGTCGTACGGCACGCCCAGCGCGCGGGGGAGCTGCATCACCGCATGGTCATGCCCGAGCAGGTGGTGGATCTCGACATGGCGCGGCCGGTCGCGGCCCAGCAGGCGGAGCAGGGCGGGCAGCTCCTCGGGCAGGCGGAAGCGGAGATTGGGAAAGCGGTCCTCCGACGGCCCCTCCACCACGCCTTCGGACACCGCGCAGCTCCCTGTCCCGCCGCCCGGCGGGAGGTCGGGGCGCAGCACGATCGGGCGCAACCCGGTGGCGGCGAGATGCGCGCAATGCTCGCGCACCCGCCGCCGCACGCCGCCGCCATCGGCATGGGTGACCAGGATCGCCGCCCCCGCCGGCCGCCGGCCGCGCGCCCAGCGCAGCATGTCCATCCGCCGCCGCGCCGGGGCGAGCGGGTCGGCCGCCAGATGCGCGGTGATCAGCGCGCCGTAGCCCGGATGCAGGCGTTCGAGCACCGCGAGGTTGCGCTCGAGCAATTGCGCGCGCGCCGCGCCGAACGAGGCGCCCCCGCGATGCGCGACGAACAGCCCGGTCGCCGCCATGTGCCGCCAGCCGAGATGGCGCGCGCGCAGGCAGAAATCATTCTCCTCGCCATAGCCCTGCGCGAAGACATCCTCGCGCAGCAGCCCGACCGCATCGAGGCAGTCGCGGCGGAGATACATGCAGAACCCGATCGCGGTCGGGATCTCCACCAGCTCCGCCTTGTTGGCGCGCGCCGCCAGCCGGTCGAGCTGCACGGCCGGTTCGACAAGCCTCGCCTGATCGCCGCCATGGCCGCCGGGATAGCTCAGGATGGTGGCGTCGTTGGAGAGCGGGGTGACGGTGCCGATATCCGCCGCCGCATAGGCCGCCGCGCGCAACCGCTCGAACCAGCCGGGCGGCACCAGCGTGTCGCTGTTGAGCAGGATCGCGTCGCGCCGCGCCGCCGCGCGCAGCCCGGCATTGGCGGCGGCGGGGAAGCCGTGATTGCGCGGCAGGCGGATGAGCTGGATGCGCCCCTCCGCCGCCATGCCGTCGAGCAGCCGGGCGAGGGCGGACTCGGGCGAGGCGTCGTCCACCACGATCACCCTTGTCCCCGCGGGGATCGTCGCGAGCACGCTGGCCAGGCAGGCGCGGGTGTCGGCGAGGCCGCGATAGACCGGGATCACCACGTCGCAGGGGCGGCTCCGCCGCCGGGGCGCGGCGGGCGGCCCGCGCAGCGCCGCCGGCACCGCGGCATGCGCCGCCTGGCGCGGCATGCCGGGCGGGCGGCGCGTCTCGTCCGCCGGGAACAGCGCGGCGACCGCCGCCGCCACCGCCGCCGCGCCCCGGCGTTCCGCGCCGGGATCGAGCGGGCTGCCGAGCAGCCGGCGGCCATCCGCGCCGATCACCGCGAGCGGCGCGCGCAGCCGGGCGAGGGCGGGCGCCTCCAGCCGGAAGCCGCGCGGGCGGGAGAGCCACACATTCCCGCGCGGCTCGAGCAGCGTGGCGGCGGTGAACGCGATCGCCCCGCCGCCGCCGCGCACGGTGAGCGACGGGTCGCGGCCGGGATCGCCCGGATGCCAGGCCCAGCCCTCGATCCCGCCCTCCGGGCTCGCCGCGACGAAGCCCTCGATGCGGGTGATCTCGGACGGAAGCAGCGGGCTGCCGAGCAGCGGACGGCCGCTCTCCCGCACCTCGATCTGCGCGGCGGTGCGCCAGGAAGGGGGGAGGGGGAAGCGGGCCGATATCGCCCCCGCCGCCGCGATCGGCCGGCGGATCGGCAGCTTCCTTCCATCCGCCCGGATCTCGAGCGCCGCGCGCGGCGAGAGCGCGCCGAGGACGAGAACCCCGCCGCCCTCGAGGCCGCACCAGCCCGCGGCGCCCGACGCCTCGGCCACCCGGTCGAGCAGGAGGGCGAGCGCCGGGTCCGGCGCGTGGCGGGAGAGCGCCTGCGCCGCCGCCCCGGCCGCCGCCCCGGCATCCCGTCCGAGCCGGATCGCCGCCAGGCCGAGCCACGCCTCGCGGCGGTCGAACTCCCGGGCGAGGCCGGCGAAAAGCGGCTCCGCCGCCGGGTCCTTCTCGGCGAGCAGAACCATGGCGAGGGAGAAGGCGACGAGATTGTCCTTGGGCGCGAGGCGGCGCGCCCGCATCAGCCAGCGCCGGGCGAGCGCGGTGTCGCCCGCCGCCGCCGCCGCCTGTCCCGCCTCCCAGGCGCGGCGCGCGAGCTCGCCGAAATAGGCGAGCTGGTCGTGCGGCGGCTTGCCGCCCGGCGCGAAGGCCGATGCGCCGGGCCGGATCATCGGTGGCGCGGGGTGCTGCGCGTCGTCGGTCAGCCGCCGAGCGCGGCGGCGACGTCGTAGGCCGGGTCCGCCGGGGCGCCGGCCACCGGGTTACTGGCAACCGGGTTACTGGCGCCCGGCGGCAGGCCGGCGAGGTCGCCCGCCGCCTCCGCATGACCCTGGGCCAGCGCGCGTTCGAGCCACGCCCGCGCCTCGACCGGATCGGTGGTGCCGGCGAGGCCGCGGGCCAGATAGCGGCCCAGCATCAATTGCGCATGCGGGTGCCCGCGCTCGGCCGCCTTGCGGAACCAGGTTTCCGCATGCGGCCGGTCGACCGGCACGTCGTGGCCGCCGCCGAGCAGGGCGCCGAGCGCGAACATCGCGCCGGCATGGTCCCGCAGCGCCGCCTTCTCGAAATAACGATAGGCCGCCTGATGGTCGCGCGACCCGCCGCGGCCGTTCACCAGCATCTCGCCGAGCGCCACCTGTGCATCCGTCATGCCGCTCTCGGCGGCGCGGCCGATCCACATCCGGCCCTCGCCGGCATCGGGGTCCAGCCCGCGCCCCTCGATCAGCATCCGGCCGTACCAGTATTGCGCGTTGACCACGCCCTCGGCGGCGCGCCGCAGCCAGAGCACCGCGCGGCGCTCGTCGCGCGTCACCCCGATCCCCTCGGCGAGGCAGACGCCGAAATTGAACGCCGCCACCAGATCCCCCGACCCGGCGGCCTGCTCGAACCATTGCCGCGTCTCGGCGAGGTTGGCGCCCTTGGCGTCGCCCGACAGCACCAGATTGGCGAGATCGGCCAGCGAGCCGGGATCGCCGGTCTCGGCGGAGCGGCGGAACCAGCGCGCCGCCTCGTCCGGGTCGCGCGCCACGCCCGAGCCGGTGAGGTAGAGCATGCCGAGCGCGCGGGCGGCCTGCGCATGGCCGGCATCCGCCGCGCGCGCGAACCAGAGCGCGGCCTCGGCGTAGTTGGGCGGCAGGTCGCCGCCGCGTGCATAGAGATCGCCCACCAGGGCCGCGGCCTCGGCGTCCCCGGCGACGGCGGCGCGGCGCAGCCAGGATTCGCCCTCGACCCGGTTCACCGGCACGCCGCGCCCTTCCATCAGCGCGAGGCCCCAGCGCGCCATGCCGGAGCGCACGTTCTTCTCCGCCGCCTGCCGGTAGAAGGGCGCCGCCTTGCCGCGGTCCTTCGGCAGGCCGGCGCCGAACTCGTGCATCACGCCCATCAGGTAGAGCGCGGTCGGCAGCCCGGCCTCGGCCGCCTGTCCCATGTGGGCGACGGCTTCCGCCGTCTTCTCCGCCTGCTGCGGCCGGAGCAGCGCCAGCGCCAGGCCGAGCGCGCCTTGCGGGCACGCGGCGGCGGCGGATTTGCGGTAGCAGAGCTCGGCCTGGTCCAGGTCCCGCATCGTCTCGGGGCCGCAGGTGAGGATGTAGCCGACGAGCGCCTGCGCCTCGGCCGAGCCCGCCGCCGCGCCGCGCCGCGCCCAGCGGAGCGCCGCGGCGAAATCCGGCTTGGCCGACGCGGCGTCGGACGCGGCGCCGAAGAGCGGGGCGCCCGGCGGGGACGCCGCAGCCTCGCCGGACGCGTCATGCAGCAGGACCGCGGCGAGCAGATGCTGCGCCTCGACGAAGCCGCCTTCGGCCGCGCGCTCCAGCCAGACGATCGCGTCCGCCCGGCTGAACGGCACGCCCTTGGCTTCCAGATAGCAGCGGCCGACATGGTATTGCGCCTCTGCGCTGCCGCGATCGGCGGCGCGGGCGAAGACGCGGAAGCCCTCCGCGTATTTCTCGGCGGCGAGCAGGGCGGCCCCGCGACGGATCGCGGACGCCGCCCCGCCGCCGAGGCGGTCGAGCACCTTCATCGGCCGGGATCCCGGCCCGTCTGCTGCTGGCTCACGGCGGCTCGCGCATGCCCTCGTAGGCCACGGGCAGCACCCTCTGCAGCATGTATTCGAGGATCGTCCGCTTGCCGACCTGGACTTCCGCGGTCACCGGCATGCCCGGCCGCAGGTGGAAGCCGCCTGGAACGCCGTGCATGTTGTTGCTGTCGATGGTGATGCGCGCGTCATAGAACGGCATCGTCGGCGAGCCCTGCTGCTGCATGGTCACGCCCGTCTGCGTCGAGTTGGTGATCTGCGTGAAGCTGTCGGCGCTCTGGTAGCGCACGGTGCCGGTCGCGGTGCCGTAGCGCGTGTAGTTGTAGGTGGTGAATTTGATCAGCGCGGGCTGGCCGGGATGCACCCAGCCGGCATCCTGCCCGGCGACCAGCGTGTCGAGCTCCATCGGCGCGTCGAGCGGGGTGAGCTGCATGAGCGGCGAGCTCGGCTGCAGCACCGCGCCGGTGGAGGTCGGCGAGATCGACAGCACGACGGCGTCGATCGGCGACTTCATGTCGACGATCTGGCGGCGCAGCCGCGCCTTGTTCAGCGACTGGAGATTGTCGCTCAGGTTGCGTTGCGCCTCGGTGAGGCTGCTGCTGACCGTCGCGAACCAGTTCTGGATGAAGGTCTCCTTCTCCTGGCTCATCTCCTTGATGTTCGCCGTCGCGTTCTGCGAGGTGGCGATCGCGTCGGCGAGCTCGCGCGAGATCTCGGTCCGCTGGTCCTGCGCGGAGAGGCGGTCGATCACGCTGCCGACCTGCATCTTCTCGAGCTGCTGGCGGATGTTCTCGAGCTGGACCGCGAGCTGCAGCCGGGCCGTGTAGCCCTGGATGTCCGCCTGGGCCTGTCCCAGCGTCGACTGCAGGCCGGCGATCTTCATGTCGTAGCCGGTGACGGTCGAGCGATACTGCGACATCCGCTCGCCATAATAGGCGGCCTGCACCGCGGTCGCGTTGTTGGCGACCTTGGGCTGGTAGGGAACATGGTTGATCTCGGCCTGCATCTCGTCGACCTGGGCCTGGTAGTTGTCGACATCGCCCTGCAGCTGCGCCTCGTCGGAGCCCGCGAAGGTCGGGTCGAGGCGCGCCAGCACGTCGCCCTTATGGACGACCTGGCCTTCGTGGACGTTGACCGAGCGGATGATCGACGGGTCGTAGGGCTGGATCATGATCGTGTCGGCGGTCGAGATCACCCGGCCGGTCGCGACCACGTCCATGTCGATCGGGAACAGCGCCGCGACGACGAGCAGCGCGACCACCATGATCGACAGCACCCAGCTCACCGACCGGGCGCTGCCGACCGGCTGGACGTGCATCAGCACGCCGGAGGGCGATTCGAACTCGAGGACGGAGACGGCGCTCGCCGCCTCGATGCTCTGGAGCTCTTTCGACCGGCCTTCGGTCAGGGCGTTTTCCGCCATCGGTCAGTCGTCTCCTTCCGCGAGAGCGGGCTTGCCGCCGCCGGAGCGGCTGGTGGCGCTTCCCGCATCCATGTGGCGGTGCTGCTGCAGCCAGAGCTGGCGATAGATCGCGCAGCGCTCGAGCAGGACGTGATGCGGCGCCATGTCGACCACCGTGCCCCGATCCATCACGAGGATCTGGTCGCAATCGACCAGCGAGGAGAGGCGGTGGGAGATCACCACCATCGTCCGTCCCTTGGCGATGCGGGCGAGGTTGGCGTTCACCAGCGCCTCGCTCTCGGGGTCGAGCGCGCTGGTCGCCTCGTCGAGGATCATCAGCCGCGGATCGGCGATCACCGCGCGCGCGATCGCGAGGCGCTGCTTCTGGCCGCCCGAGAGGTTGGCGGAGCCTTCCTCGACATAGGTCTCGTAGCCGGCGGGCAGGCGCTCGATGAACTCCTCGGCGCCGGCGAGCCGCGCCGCGCGGATCGCGTCCTCGAGCGTCAGGCCGGGGCGGCCGGCGATGATGTTCTCCCGCACCGTGCCGCGGAACAGGAAATTGTCCTGCAGCACCACGCCGAAGCTGCGGCGCAGATGGTAGAGATTGATCTCGCGGAGATCGGCGCCGTCGATCTTGAGATAGCCCGAATACTCGCGGTTGATGCCCTGCAGCAGGCGGGTGATGGTCGACTTGCCCGAGCCGCTTCGCCCGACCACGCCGAGCATGGTGCCGGCCGGGATGTCGAAGCTCACCCGGTCGAGCGCCGGGTTGCGGCCGAGCGGATAGGTGAAGGTCACGTCCTGGAAGCTGACCGCGCCCTGGAAGCGCGGCCGCAGCCCGGCGCTTCGCGAGTTCGTCTCGGTCGGGTTGTTCAGCACGAAACCGACCTGGTAGACGGCGGCGCGCGTCTCCTCCATGTCCTCCATCAGCCGGGCGAGGCCGACCAGCGGGCCGGCGACGCGGCCGCCCAGCATCATGAACACGATCAGCGACTGCACGGTGATGCCGGACGCCTGGCTGAGCCCGAGATTGATGCCGAAGATCTGCGGCGCCAGCGGGTTCGACGCGGTCTGGGTCAGCATGCCGGCGACCAGGATATAGGCGCCGACCACGATCACGCCGCGGTTGACGAAGGTCTCGATCGGCGAGACCAGCGTCTGCGGCCAGTTCGCGTGCCGGCCCGAATGCAGGCGCCATTCCGCCGCCTCGGCCACGCGCTCGTCCCACAGCGTCTTCTGCGTCTCTTCGAGGGCGAGGGACTTCACCGTGCGGATGCCGTGGATGGTCTCCACCAGCACCGAGGATTTCTTCACCTCGGCGGTGACGACGCGGCCGTAGATGCGCCGCATCGAGGGCAGGAACGCCATGATGATGAGCGCGATCACCGCCGAGCCGGCGAGCACCATCCAGGCCAGCGTGGCGCTCATGTAGAACAGGAAGGGCAGGATGATGACCAGCACGAACAGGTCGAGGAAGGTCGTCATCAGCTTGCCGGTCATGAAGTCGCGGATGCGGAAGACCTGGCTGATCCGGTAGTTGGTCTGGCCGGTCGGGTTCCGCTCGAAATAGTCGATCGGCAGGGCGAGCAGCCGGTTGAACACGTGCAGGTTGAGCTTCACGTCGATGCGGGTCGAGATCACCTGCACCAGCTCGCGCCGTGCGTAGGACAGGATCGCCTCGAAGATCACGCTCACCAGCAGGATCATCGCCACCAGCATCAGCGTGTTCATGTTGGCGTTGACGACGACGGTGCTGACCAGGGTGATGACCAGGATCGCCGGCACCGTGCCGAGGATCGCCAGCACCAGCGAGGAGATGCTGATGTCGCGCAGGATCGACTTTTCGGCCAGCACCAGCCGGCCGAGCCAGCGGAAGGAGAACGGCTCGTCCTCCATCGCCGAGCCGCGGGCGCGGCGGACCAGCAGCACGTCCCCGTCCCAGAGCTGGTTGAGGCGGAGCTCGTCCACCGCCACCGGGTCGGCGGCGAGGCTCGCCCGCGGGTCGCGCAGGAAGACGATGTTGCGGGACGGGTCGCCGCCGCAGAGCACGCCGGCGCTGCCGTCCTTCAGCAGCACCAGGATCGGGTGGTTCTGGTCGATCCCGAGCAGCTTGGTCCAGCGCAGCCGGGCGCCCTTCGCCCAGAGCCCGGCATTGGTGAGCCAGCGCGCCAGCGAGGCGGCGGTGGGCACGCGCTCGCCTTCGGTGGCCGGATAGTCGTCGACGCTCAGCTCGACGCCGTAGAAGCGCGCGATCGCGACCGCCGCGCGCACCCGCATTTCCGCCGGGTCGGCGGCATGCATCTCCGGGCTGCCGAGGTTTTCCGGCGCGACGGGGCCGCCATCCGGGTTGGTCGTGCTGAGCTCGTTCCGATCCGCCACAGGCAGCTTCCTCGCCCTTAAACTTGTTCCGGCCGGCCACAGCCGGCGAGCCCTGTTCTGCCTAGGCCCTCTCCCTGCCTAAGCCCTGTCCTGCCTTGGCGCAGCTTGGCCCCGGATGGCTTGGGCCAGCCTTGTCGGGCCCGGACCAAGACGCATCATCATGCGGCCGCCCGGATCGGCAGAGCATAGCAGGACAATGTCCCATTGGGAATATCTGTTGGAACACCCACTGACCGGGCGATACATGAATCCTCGCCAGAACGCCACGGAAAACATACCCGAAACCCGCCCCGCCCGTGAGGTCCATCACACTGCGGGACCGTGAATTTCCGAAGGCAAAGCCTGCCCGCTCAAGGTGGCCGGACCGTGGCGGCGAGCCTTCTACCGGCGCGGGCGATGGTCTATCGTCGCCTATCGTCTCAACGGGGCCCCCAAATTCTCAACAAGTCCTAGGGGGAAAGGAACACGCCGCATGCGGATCAGGGCCGCCACCGAGACCGATCTGGCCGAGATGCAGGCGATCTATGCCCATCACGTGCTGCACGGCACCGGCACTTTCGAGGATATCCCGCCCTCGATCGAGGAAATGACCGAGCGGTTCACGACCGCGTCAGCCTCCGGTTGGGCGTGGCTGGTCGCGGCGGATGACACCGGGCTGCTCGGCTATGCCTATTACACCCCGTTCGGCGAGATCGCGGCGTTCCGCAGCACGGCGGAGGACCGCATCTATGTTCGCGAGGACGTGCGCGGCCAGGGCGTGGGCAAGGCGCTCGGCGCCGCGCTGCTGGAGCGGGCGGCCGCGCAGGGATTCCGCCAGATGATCGCGGTGATCGGCGATTCCGAGAGCGTCGGCTCGATCGGCGTGCATGCGAGCCTGGGCTTCCAGCGCGCCGGGCTGCTGCGCGCCAGCGGGCGCAAATTCGGCCGCTGGCTCGACCTCGTCTACATGCAGCGCGCGCTCGACCTCATGGCCGCGACTGGCGGACCCCGGCCAGGGGCTGCGCCAGGGTCTGCGCCAAAGGCGGCGCCGCCCGAAACCGGGCCGAGACCAGCGGATCCTCGCTGAGCGCGGCGGCCACCGCCGCCCGGCCGCGCTCGGTCGCGGTCACCGCCAGAACCCTGTCGAACCATTGTGTTCCGCCGCGCGCGCGGGCCAGGAACAGCGCGGCGAGCGCCGCGGCGGCCGGGCCGCGCGGCACGCAGCAGGGGCAGGCGGCGGGGTGCGCCCCGGCCGGAAGCGCCCCGGCCGGAAACGCCCCGGCCGGAAGCGCATCGGCCGGCGGCAGGATGAAACGGGCGGTGGCATGGCCGTCCGGCGCCGCCGCCTCGCCCTCGATCAGCAGCGCGTCCGCGCGGCCGGCGTCCGCCAGCGTTCCACATGCGACGTGCAGCCTTGCGTCGAGAAACCGGGGCATCGGCTGGACATAAGGATATGTTTATGTCACATGCAAGCCCATGCCTGGGATGGACATTCTGCTCGCCCGGCTGCGCGCCGCCGCCGAGCCCACGCGGCTCCGCCTGCTGGCGCTCGCCGCCCGCGGCAGCTTCTGCGTGGTCGAGCTGACCGAGATTCTCGGCCAGTCCCAGCCCCGCCTCTCCCGCCATCTCCGCCTGCTCTGCGATGCCGGGCTGCTCGCCCGCGGCCGCGAGGGGGTGAATGTGTGGTTCACCCTGGCGGAGGGGGAGGGGGCCGCGTTCGCCCGCCACCTGCTCGCCGGGCTCGACGCGGAGGACCCGCTGCTCGCCGCCGACCGGCGGGGCGCGGCGCGCGTGCTCTCCGAGCGCGCGCGCACCGCCTCGGCGAGCTTCCGCCGTGCCGGCGGCGACTGGGACGAGATGCGCGCGCTCGGCCTGCCGGGCGCGGCGGTGGAGGCGGCGCTCGCCGCGCTGCTGCCGCCAAAACTCGACCGGCTGCTCGATATCGGCACCGGCACCGGCCGGCTGCTCGAATTGCTGGCGCCGCGCATCGCCAGCGGGCTCGGCATCGATGCCAGCCGGCAGATGCTGGCGCTCGCCCGCGCCCGCCTCGCCGGCCTCTCGCATTGCGCGGTCCGGCAGGCGGACATGTACAACCTGCCGCTCGCCGAGCGTGGCTACGACGCGGTGGTGCTGCAGATGGTGCTGCATTACGCGGAGGACCCGGCGGCCGTGCTCGCCGAGGCCGCGCGGGTGCTGCGGCCCGCCGGGGTTCTGCTCGTCGTCGATCTCGCCCCGCACGCGCCGGGCGAGACGGATGCGGCGCTCGCGCATCGCTGGCCGGGCTTCTCCGACGCGGCGGTCGCGGCGCTGTTCGCCACCGCCGGCCTTCTCCCCCTGCGCGGCGACGCGGTTCCCGGCCGGCTGGTGACCAAACTCTGGCTCGCCGCCGCCCCCGCGGCCGCCGACACGCACGCATCCCTCGAGGTATCCGCATGACCCGTCCCGCCCTGCTCGATGCGCTGCACGACCGCGTGCTGCTGGCCGATGGCGCGATGGGCACGCGCGTGCAGGCGCTCACCCTCGATGTCGAGGCGGATTACTGGGGGCGCGAGAACTGCACCGACATGCTGAGCCTGTCGCGCCCCGATCTCGTGCGCGACATCCATCGCGGCTATTTCGAGGCGGGCGCCGATTGCGTCGAGACCAACACGTTCGGCGCCTCCCCGATCACGCTCGGCGAATTCGACATGGCGGAGCGCGCGCGCGAGATCAACCGCCGCGGCGCCGAGCTGGCGCGCGAGGCGGCGGAGCAGTTCGCCGATGGCCGCGACCGCTACGTGATCGGCAGCATCGGGCCGGGCACCAAGCTGCCCTCGCTCGGCAATGTCGAATACGACGTGCTGGAGGCGGCGCTGGCCGAGCAGTCGCGCGGGCTGATCGAGGGCGGCGTCGATGCGATCCTGATCGAGACCTGCCAGGACACGCTGCAGATCAAGGCGGCGGTGAACGGCGCCAAGCTGGCGCGCGCCGAGGCGCGGACCGACACGCCGATCTTCGTGCAGGTCACCGTCGAGACCACCGGCACGCTGCTCGTCGGGCCGGACATCGCCGCGGCGGCGACGGTGGTGCACGCGCTCGACGTGACGCTGATCGGGCTCAACTGCGCGACCGGGCCGCAGGAGATGGCCGAGCACGTGCGCTGGCTGGCGGCGAACTGGCCGGGCATGCTCTCCGTGCTGCCGAATGCCGGGCTGCCCGAGCTCGTCGACGGCGTCACGCATTATCCGCTCTCGCCCGCCGATCTCGCGAGTTGGATGGAGCGCTTCGTGGCCGAGGACGGCATCAACCTGATCGGCGGCTGCTGCGGCACCGACACGCCGCATGTCGCGGCGCTCGACGCGATGCTCCAGCGGCGCGGCGAATACCGCCCGGCGCCGGTCGCGCGGAGATCCCTCTGGGTGCCCTCGGTCGCCAGCCTCTACGGCCAGGTGCCGCTCCGCCAGGAGAACGCGTATTTCTCGATCGGCGAGCGGTGCAACGCCAACGGCTCGAAGAAATGGCGCGCGCTGCAGGAAGCCGGCGACTGGGATGGCTGCGTCGCGATGGCGCGCGAGCAGCTGGCCGAGGGCTCGAACAGCCTCGATGTCTGCACCGCCTTCGTCGGCCGCGACGAGATGGCCGAGATGGGCGAGGTGATCCGCCGCTTCACCTCCTCGGTGAACTCGCCGCTGGTGATCGACAGCACCGAGACGCCGGTGATCGAGGCGGCGCTGAAGCTGCACGGCGGCAAGCCGATCATCAATTCGATCAATTTCGAGGATGGCGAGGCGGCGGCGGAAGCCCGTCTGATCCTCGCGCGCCGCTTCGGCGCGGCGGTGATCGCGCTCACCATCGACGAGGAAGGCATGGCGAAGAGCGCGGAACGCAAGCTCGCGGTCGCCGAGCGACTCGTCGATTTCGCCTGCGCGCGTCACGGCCTTCCGCAATCCGATCTGCTGATCGACCCGCTGACCTTCACCGTCGCCACCGGCAACGAGGACGACCGCAAGCTCGCGCAATGGACGCTGGAAGGCATCGCGGCGATCCGCGCGAAATTCCCCGACATCCAGATCATGCTCGGCCTGTCGAATGTGAGCTTCGGTCTCAACCCGGCGGCGCGCGCGGTGCTGAACTCGGTGTTCCTCGACCATGCGGTGCGCGCCGGCATGACCGGCGCGATCGTGCATGTCAGCAAGATCCGGCCGCTGCACCTGATCCCGCCCGAGGAGGTGAAGGTGGCCGAGGATCTGATCTTCGACCGCCGCCGCGAGGGCTACGATCCGCTGCAGCGCATCCTGGAGCTGTTCGCCGACCGCAAGCTCGCGGACGCGACGCGCAAAGTTCGCGCCGAGACGGTGGAGGGACGGCTCAAGGACCGCATCGTCGACGGCGACCGCAAGGGGCTGGCCGATGATCTCGCGCTCGCGCTGAAATCGCACCCGCCGCTCGACATCATCAACACGCTGCTGCTCGACGGCATGAAGGTGGTGGGCGAGCTGTTCGGCGCCGGCAAGATGCAGCTTCCCTTCGTGCTGCAGAGCGCCGAGACGATGAAGGCCGCGGTCGCCTATCTCGAACCGTTCATGGAGCGCGAGGAAGGCTCGGAGAAAGGCACCATCGTGCTCGCCACGGTGAAGGGCGACGTGCACGATATCGGCAAGAACCTCGTCGACATCATCCTCACCAATAACGGCTACCGCGTCGTCAACCTCGGCATCAAGGTGCCGCTCGCCGACATGGTGACCGCCGCGCGCGAGCACCGCGCGCACGCGATCGGCATGTCCGGCCTGCTGGTGAAATCCACCGTGGTTATGCGGGAGAATCTCGAGGAGATGTCCCGCCAGGGGCTCGAAATCCCGGTGGTGCTCGGCGGCGCGGCGCTCACCCGCAACTACGTCGAGGAGGATTGCGTGCGCGCCTATGCGAGCGGGCGCGTCGCCTACGCGCGCGACGCGTTCGACGGGCTCAATCTGATGGACAAGGTGATGGGCAACGGGTTCGACGACTACCTCGCCGCCGCGCAATCGCGCCGCCGCGGCAAGGCGCGCAACCAGAGCCGCACGCTCGGCCAGGCCGACGCCCGCGCCTTCCGCCCGGTCGATCTCGCCGCCGTGCAGGCGCGCCGTCGCCGCCTCACCGCCGACCAGCCGGCGATCGAGCCGCCCTTCTGGGGCGCGCGCACGCTCGAATCGGCGGCGAAAGCCATCGTGCCCTTCCTCAACGAACGCAGCCTCTATCAATTTCAATGGGGCTTCCGCAAACAGGGCCGCACGCTGGACGACTTCCTCGGCTGGGCGAAGCAGGAACTGCGCCCGGTGATGAAGCGCATGCTGGCACTCTGCGACGCCGACGACATTCTCCGCCCGCGCGCCTCCTACGGCTATTGGAAGGCGGCCGGGCAGGGCAACGACCTCATCCTTTTCGAGCCGGACGGCACCACGGAAATCGCCCGCTTCTCGCTGCCGCGCCAACCGAAGGAGGACGGCGAGTGCATCGCCGATTTCTTCCGCGACGTCGATGACGACACCCGCGACGTCATCGGCTTGCAGGTGGTCACCGTCGGGCAGAAAGCCTCCGATGTCGCGCGGGTGTGGTTCGAGGAGAACCGCTACCAGGATTACCTCTATCTGCACGGGCTCTCGGTCGAGATGGCCGAGGCGATGGCGGAATACACGCACAAGCGCATCCGCGCCGAGCTCGGCTTCGCCGCCGAGGACGACCGCGACATGGAGAAGATGCTCGGACAATCCTATCGCGGCTCGCGCTACTCCTTCGGCTACCCGGCCTGCCCGGAACTCGCCGACCAGGCCAAGCTCCTGCCGCTCCTCGGCGCGGACCGTCTCGGCATCACCCTCTCCGACGAATGGCAGCTCCACCCGGAACAATCCACCAGCGCCATCGTCGTGCTGAACAGCCATGCTAAGTATTTTTCGGTTTGACGGTTGTTTTCCCAGGGGCTCTGCCCCTGGATCCCGCTAAGGGTAGTCACCCTTAGAACCCTTTACTTGCGCTTCGCGCGAAGCGCAGTCACCACCTCGGGACATCACAGGCGCCGGCGCAATCCCCGCAACGCTGCCGCGCCGCGCGAAGCGCCGAACGGGTTCTAAGGGCGACCGCCCTTAGCGGGGTCCAGGGGCAGAGCCCCTGGCCTTCAGAGATTCGAACCCTGGTCTACTCCGTCTGTGCCTGCTAGGAGCGCCCTCGCTTTCGGAGGAGAGTTTTGCGACGGGCGCAGCAAATTGCGGTGGGCAGTGTCGTGCTCGGGTTGATCGTGCTCGCGCTGAAGGGTGCGGCGTGGTGGATCACCGGCAGTGCCGCGCTGTATTCGGACGCGCTGGAGACGGTGGTGAATGTGCTGGCCGGCTGCGTGGCGGTGGGTGCGCTGCATTTCGCCGCGCAGCCGGCGGACGACAACCATCCTTATGGTCACGACAAGGCGGAGTTTTTCGCGGCGGTGATCGAGGGCGCGCTGATCATCGCCGCCGCCTTGCAGATTCTGCAGCATGCCTGGGCGACGTGGGAGGTGCGGCGCGCGCTTGATCTGCCGCTGCGGGGTCTTGCGTTGAATGCCGCGGGAACCGCGCTGAATGCTGTCTGGGCGGCGCTGCTGATGCGGGCGGGCGCGCGCGAACGTTCGCCGACGCTGAGCGCGGATGGACGGCATCTGCTCACCGATGTGGTGTCGGGGATCGGCATCGTTGCCGGATTGGCGCTGCAGCTCGCCACCGGCTTGACCCGGCTCGATCCGCTGATCGCGGCGGCGGTCGCCGTCTATATCCTGTGGACCGGGCTGCGCCTGATGCGTGATTCGGTCAGCGGGCTGATGGATCAGGCGCCGCCGCCGGCGGTCGTCGCCCGCATCCGCGCGTTGGTCAGCGAGAATGCGCAAGGCGCGATCGAGGCGCATGATCTGCGCACCCGCCATGCCGGCCGCATCACCTTCCTGGATTTTCATCTCGTCGTGCCCGGCGACATGCGGGTGGCGGAGTCGCACGCGATCTGCGACCGCATCGAGGCGCGGTTGCGCAGCGAGATGGAGGGGCTGGTGGTGACGATCCATGTCGAGCCGGAGGACAAGGCCAAGCGGCGCGGCGTGCCGGTGGTTTGACCATCTGGAGCATTTTCATCTTCGGTGGAGTCGGCGCCGGCCCTCGCCCCCACCCGGCCCCCAACGAAAGTATACTACCGATGGGGGCCGGGTGGAGGCGAGGGCCGGCGCCGACTCCACCGAAAATGCGATAGGAGGCGGATTGATGGCGGTGAGGCGCATCGTGGCGAATATCGCGGCCGCGCGGCCCGGGGCTGCGCACGCCTTCTATCAGGACGTGCTGGGCATGCGGGTGGCGATGGATCTTGGCTGGATCGTGACGTTTGCGGATAGGGGCAGCGCGGCGCCGCAGATCAGCATTGCCTCCGAGGGCGGGTCGGGTACGCAGGTGCCGGATATTTCCGTCGAGGTGGATGATCTCGACGCGGTCCATGGCCGCGCCTGTGTCGGCGGGTTCGCCATTGAATACGGGCCGGTTGACGAGCCCTGGGGCGTCAGGCGGTTTTTCGTTCGCGATCCTTTCGGGCGGCTGGTCAACATCCTGGCGCACCGGTGATGCCCGGCCGCCGGTTCACCGGCGCCGATAGGCAAGCGGGCGGCGCATCGGCATCGGCGCTGCCGGCTGCACGAAGGAGGCCTTCAGCCGGGTGATCGCGAAATCCTCGGCCAGCTTGGCCTGACCGACGACCTGTCCCATGCCGAAGAACTCGTGCGTGACGCCGGGAAAGGTGCGCTGCTGCACGTCCACGCCGGCCGCCTGCATCTTGGCGGCGATCGCCTCGCCTTCCGAGCGCAGCGGGTCGATCTCGGCGGAGACGATGGTGGTGGGCGGCAGGCCGCGCAGATCGGCCTTGCCGACCACGTTCAGCCGGGGGTCCTGCAGATCCTGCGGGCCGCTCGTGTAATGCGCGACATACCAGAGGATCGCCGCGCGGTTGAGCGGCTTGGCGTTGACGGTTTCCTGGTAGGATGGCGTGTCGGTGTCGGTGCCGACCACGGGATAGACGAGAAGTTCGGATACCGGCATCTGCACGTGCTTGTCGCGCGCCCAGATCGCGGTGTCGATCGCGAGATTGCCGCCCGCGCTTTCGCCGGCGAGCGCCACCTGCTTCGGATCGCCGCCGAATGACGCGGCGTTCTGCGTCACCCATTGATAAGCGGCGTCGGCATCGTCATTGGCGATCGGGAATTTGTTTTCCGGGGCGAGGCGATAGGCCACGGAAACCACGATCGCCCCGGTGCCGGCGGCGAGCGCGCGGTCGCTCGCATCATAGGTGTCGAGCGTGCCGGTGACCCAGCCGCCGCCATGGAAGTAGACGATCACCGGCGCCGGACCATGCGCGGTCTGCGGATCGTAGATGCGCGCCGGGAGCATCGCGCCATCGCCGCCGGCCAGCTGGATATCCGTGACCTTGGCGATCGGGATCGGCGCCATGCCCATCTGCTTCGCGACCTGCTGCGCCGCATCCCCCGCCGATGCCTGGCTGCGCGCCTCGGCGACGGTGAGTTTCTGCACCGGTTGCGCGCCGAGCGTCTGCAATTCCGCGAGCACGCGCGTCATCTCGGCATCGGCGCGCCCGGTCGGGTCGGGCGGTGGCGGCGCGGACTGGCATCCGGCCAGCACGGCGGTGGTTGCGATGGCGGCCAGCACGCGCGTTGGTGACATGATTTGTCCGGACTTCCCGTTTCGCTACCGTGAATACGATCAATTCGCGGGTGTGTTGCGGAATAACGGGAACGTGTGTCCGGTTCCGGACGCTCCTGCGCCGTGGCATCAGAAAAGGCAATCTCATGGCCGGCACCCCGCTGCGTTTCGATCCGTCCTTCGAGACAGTCGCCCCCGATGAGGCGGAGACCACGCGCGAGCTGGTCGAGACGATGCACAAAATCCTCGAGACCACGTACAAGGATTACGGCCACGCGGTGCGCAGCGTGCATGCGAAGAGCCATGGCCTGCTGCAGGGCGAGATGCGCGTGCTCGGCGGGCTTCCCGAGGCGCTGGCGCAGGGTGCGTTCGCCAAGCCCGGCACCTATCCGGTGGTGCTGCGCTTTTCCACCAATCCGGGCGACATCCTCGACGACAGCGTCTCCACGCCGCGCGGTCTCGCGCTGAAGATCATCGGCGTGGAAGGCGAGCGTTTGCCGGGCGCGGAGGGCAAGACACAGGATTTCGTGATGCAGAATGCGCCGGCTTTCGTCGCACCGAACCCGAAGGCGTTCCTCGGCACGCTGAAGACGCTGGCGAAAACGACCGACACGCCGCAGGTGTTCAAGAAGGCGCTTTCCACTGTGATGCGCGGCGCGGAGAGCGTGCTCGAGGCGGTGGGCGGGCAGAGCGCGACCTTGAAGTCGATGGGCGGCCATCCGGCGACGAATGTGCTGGGCGAGACCTTCTACACGATGGTGCCGTTCCTCTACGGCCCGTATGTCGCCAAGCTCAGCGTCGCGCCGTTTTCCCCGGCGCTCACCGCGCTGAAAGACGCGCCCGTCGCGGTGAGCGGCCATCCGGATGCGCTGCGCGACGCGGTGCGCGATTTCTTCGCCAACGAGACCGGCGTGTGGGAAGTGCGGGTGCAGCTCTGCACGAATCGCGAGACGATGCCGGTCGAGGACGCCTCGGTGCCGTGGCCCGAGGCGGAGAGCCCCTACGTGCCGGTGGCGCGCATCGTCGTCGAGCCGCAGCCTTCCTGGAGCGAGGCGCGCTCGGCGGCGGTGGATGACGGGCTGGCGTTCAGCCCCTGGCACGGTCTTGCGGCGCATCGCCCGCTCGGCGGCGTCATGCGCTCGCGCAAGCCGGCCTATGAGATGTCGGAGGCATTCCGCGCCGGGCGGAATGGCTGCCCGATCCACGAGCCCGCCACGCTGGACGCGCTGCCGGCCTGAAAGGGCGTCCGGAAACGCGCTCCGGCGGCCATCTGACACGCTTTTCCTGTGCGCCGAGGCTCACGGCCAGCAAGGCCGCTCCGCGCCGAGGCTCGGACAATCACGCCAGCTGGCGGCTCGGACCACGGTTCCAGACAGCCTTTCAGAGCCCGTTTGAGAATGCGCTAGAGCATCATTCGTTCGAACGGAATCGTTCGAGCGGATAAAGATGCTCGCCAAAACCGAGAGCCAGAGCCTGTGCAGTGAGCGCATGCGAACGGAACAGGCTCTAGGCCGAATCATCCGGCGTGGTTTTCGAGAACCGGAGCGGCGCGGCCTTGTGGGGCCGTGAGCACCGCAAGCGCGGAAAGCCGCGTTGGATGGCCGGCCTGGTAGCATTCTCAAACGGGCTCTCAGTTGGGCAGCGCCGCCTCGATGCCGGCGGCGATGGCGAGCATCCTGCGGTCCTGCATCGTCTCGCCGACCAGCATGAGCGAGACCGGCGCCTCGCCCGGCGGCATGCAGGGCAGCGCGATCGAGCAGCGGTCGAGGAAATTGCCGAGGCTCGGATTGCGCAGGAGGAGCGCGTTCACCCGGTAGTACTCCGCCTCCTCGGCGAGCGCGTCGATCAGCGGCGGGACGATCGGCATGGTCGGCATCAGCAGCGCGTCGTAGCCGGCGGTCGCGGCGTTCATCGCGGCGATGATGCGGCCGCGCTCGGTGGTCAGGCGGACGTAATCGGCGGCCGCCATGGCGTGGCCGCGCTCGATGCGGCTGCGCACGCGCGGATCGTAGCAAGCGGCTTTGGCGGCGAGCAGCTCGCGGTGCCAGGTGAAGGCTTCCGCGACGCTGAACCCGCCGGTCGCGTTGGCGCGGCCGATCTCGTCCATCGGCGCGAAAGCGCGGCGCTCGATGCGGGCGCCTTTGGCCTCGAGCGTGCGCAGCGTGGCCTCGAACACGCGCGCGACGGTGTCGTCCATGCCGTCGAGCACGATGTTGGCCGGCACCGCGAAGCGGAGCCCGGCGGGGGCGATCGGCGCGGGGGGCCGGGCATGGGCGGCGTCGGGCTCGCCGGCGATCACCGCGTCGACGATCGCGCAGCAGGAGACCGAGGCGGCGAGCGGGCCGGCGGAATCGAGCGTCGCGGAGAGCGGCAGGACGCCCTCGAGCGGCACCCGGCGCGCCGTGGGCTTGAGCCCGACCACGCCGCAGCACGCCGCCGGGATGCGGCACGAGCCCCCGGTGTCCGTGCCGATCGCGGCGAAGGCCATGCGGTCCGCGATGGAGACCGCGGCGCCCGAGGAACTGCCGCCCGGAATATGCCCGGCGCCGTCCGGCCGGCGGTCCCACGGGCCGCGCGGCGTGCCGTAATGCGGGTTGATGCCGAGGCCGGAGAAGGCGAATTCCGTCATGTTCGTCCGCCCCACGGGGATGAACCCGGCGGCCAGCAGGCGGCGGACCAGCGGGGCGTGCGCCGCGGCGGGCGGCGCGTCGGCCAGCACGCGGGAGCCGGCGGGGGTGGGCTCGCCCGCGAGATCGAGCAGATCCTTCAGGCTGACCGGAATGCCGGCATAGCGGCCCGGCGCGCGGCCGGCGCGGCGGAGCGCGTCCATCGCGGCGGCGCTCGCGCGCGCCGCCTCGGCGTAGATCCTGGTGAACACCCGGGCGCCTTCGCCGGCGGGGTCCGCGATGCGGGCGAGGCACTCCTCCACCAGCGCGGCCGCGCTGGCGCGGCCGGCGGCGAGATCATCGGCGAGGCTGTCGAGCGTGCGGGTCGGGGCCATCGGCGCACGGTGGCGCGCGGTTGACCGGCGTGCAAGCCGGGGCGAAGAGTCGGGGGCGAGATAGAGGGGAAACAACTTGACCGATCTGACGCATAAACCCGTCCTGCTCACCGGCGCGTCCGGCGCGCTGGGTCGGCAGCTCGCCCGGCGTCTCGGCAAGGAGGGATGGGTGCTCCGCCTCACCGACATCGCGCCGTTTCCCGATGCGCTGCCGCCCAAGGCCAGCTTCACCCAGGCCGATCTGAACGACGGCATGACGCTGCTGCGCCTGGCCGAGGGATGCGGGCTGATCCTGCATTTCGGCGGGATTTCCACCGACAAGCCGTTCGAGGAGGTGCTGGGGCCGAATATCCGCGGGCTCTATCACGTGTACGAGGCGGCGCGGCGCGAGCGCGCGCGGGTGGTGTTCGCCTCCTCCAACCACGCGATCGGCTTCCATGAGCGGCGCGAGAAACTCGACGCCGATTGCGCGCTCCGCCCCGACAGTTTCTACGGGTTGTCGAAGGCCTATGGCGAGCTGATGGGCGGGCTCTACTGGGACAAGCACGGGGTGGAGAGCGTCAGCATCCGCATCGGCTCCTGCTTCCCCGAGCCCAACAACGCAAGGATGCTCGCGACCTGGCTCTCCTACGCCGATCTCGCGCGGCTGATGGTGCGCATCGCCAGGACGGCGACGATCGGCGCCGAGATCGTGTGGGGCGCGTCGAACAACACGCGCAGTTTCTGGGGCGGGGATGCGCGGGAAAAACTCGGCTGGACGCCGCAGGACAGCGCCGACACCTATGCCGGGCAGCTCGAAGGCAAGGTGAGCGGCAATCCGGTGGAGGAGCGATACCAGGGCGGCGGCTACGCCAGCCAGTTCTACTCGCGGAAGGCGGAGTGATTCCCCCCGCCCGCCGGAACGGCGTCCGGTGCTACAAGCAGCAATTCTGCATCGGCGGGCAGCTGACCGTGCCGTAGGAGCAGAATACGCAGCAATCGCCCCGCTTCGGCCGCAACAGGGCGCCGCATCCCTTGCAGTCGTAGAAGAACTGACACGCATCATTCGGCATGGTTTCGGCCTGCGCGTGGCCGCATGCGGGACAGGTGATCGTCGTCTCAAGGACAAGGCTCATGTCTTCTTCTGCGCCTTCGACCCGTCCCTCGTCGAGCACCGGAGCGCGGGAAAGCCGCGTCGGACGGCCGGCGTTGCGGGCCGGCATGGCGAGATTGGGAAAGCCGCGTCAGTTCCGTGCCGGGCCGGCGTCGAGCAGCGCCAGGTTCTGCTGCGCGAGATCGGCGGTCGGCGTGTCCGGGGCCAGCGAGGAGACCTGCTCCCAATCCTCGCGCGCGCCGGCCGGGTCGCCGGTGCGCTCGCGCAGGATGCCCCGCTCCAGCAACGCTTCCGGGTTTTCCGGGTCGAGCTTGAACGCGCGGCCGATATCCTGCTCGGCGAGATCGAGATGGTTGAGGTGCCGGCGGGCGGCGGCGCGCAGCACCAGCGCGTCGGCGCGGCTGTCATCCTGGTCGAGCGCCGCGTCGAGATCGTCCACCGCGTCGTCGTAGCGGTCGAGCTGGCCGGCGGCGATCGCGCGCTCGATCAGCAATTCCGCATCGTCGGGGGTGATGGTCAGCGCGAGGGTGGTGTCGGCGAAGGCGGCGGCGGGGTCGCCCGCCATCAGCCGCGCCTGGCCGGCCTGGCCGTAGATCGCGGCGCGGGCCAGCGCCGGCCCGTCGCTGCCATGGGCGAGCGCCTCCAGCAGATTGGCGCCGGTGCCGGGATTGCCGAGCTCGATCTGCGCGAGCGCCAGGCAATGGGCGGCGCCATCGCCGCCGCCGGTCGCCTGCCAGGCATCGGCGAAGGCATTGGCGCCGTCCGGGTCGGAGCCCAGCATCGACATGCAATGATCGTAATCCTCGCCGCTCGCGATGCGCTGCGGCACCGGCGGTACCGGCAGGCGCTCGTCCGCGGCCGGCGCCGGGGCCGGCGCGGGACGCAGCCGGCCCCGCTCGGTCCAGGCGGCGCCGAGCAGGATGGCGACGGCCAGCACCGTCGCGGCCGATCCGATTGCGGCGCCCCTGGTCATCTCGCGCGGTTCATCTCGCGCGGCAATCTAGCCCCGCGGCGCCGGAGGGGGCAAACAAGAGCGCATGAACCGGTTGCTGATTTTCGGGCTCGGCTATAGCGGGCGGGCGATCGCGCGGGCGGCGCAGGCGGCCGGCTTCGCGGTCACCGGCACGCGGCGCGGGGCGGAGCCCGAGCCCGGCATTCCGCTGGTGCCGTTCGACGCGGCCGACGAGGCGCTCGCCGCGGCCACGCATATCCTCGCCACCGCCCCGCCGGGCGGAACGGGAGACATGGGCGAGGCCGGCGACCCGGTGCTGGCGCGCTACGGGGAGGCCATCCGCGCGACGAAAAACCTGCGCTGGGTCGGCTATCTCTCGACTACCGGCGTCTATGGCGACCGCGGCGGCGCATGGGTGGACGAGGAGACCCCGCCCGCGCCCTCCGGCCCGCGCGGCCGGCGGCGGCTCGCCGCCGAGACGGCGTGGCGCGCGGCGGCGGCGGCCCATCCGCTCGATCTCGCGCGGCTGGCCGGCATTTACGGGCCCGGCCGCTCGCCGCTTGATGCGGTGCGCGCCGGCGCCGCGCGGCGCATCCTGCGGCCGGGCCATGCCTTCGGCCGCATCCATCGCGCCGACATCGCCGCCGGCGTGCTGGCGGCGATGCGCCAGGACCGCCCGCCGGGCGCCCGCGTGCTGAATTTTTCCGACGATGATCCCACCGAACCCGCCGAGGTGATCGCGGAAGCCGCCCGCCTGCTCGGCCGGCCGGTCCCGGAAGGGGTCCCTTTCGAGGCGGCGCGGAAAACCATGTCCCCGATGGCGCTGAGCTTCTGGGCCGAGAACCGCAAGGTGGCGAGCCGGCGCACCCAGGCGGCGCTCGGCCTCGCCTGGCGGTACCCGGATTACCGCGCCGGGCTAAGCGCCATCCTCGCCGAGGAGGCCGCCGATCACCGCGCCCAACAGCGCGAGGTCGGCCGGGCGTGACAGCCGGTGGCCGGCATCCTTCACCAGGGTGACGCGCACATCCTCGCCCGCGACCGCATCGGCCAGGCGGAGCGCGGTCTCCCACGGCACGTCCTCGTCGCGCTGCCCGTGCAGCAGCCGGACCGGACCGGCGAGCGGGATCTTCCCGCCCCCCAGCACAAGCTGCCGGCGGCCATCCTCGATCAGCGCGCGGGTGATCGCGTAGGGCGGGGCGTGGAGGCTCGGCACGACGAGCCGTCCCGCGCGCAGCAGGGTCGCGCGCTCGGGCGGCCCCATCGCCTCCCACATCAGCGTCTCGGTGAAATCGGGCGCCGCGGCGATGCCGACGAAGCCCGCCACCGGCAGCTCGCGCGCCAGCAGCAGCC
This sequence comes from Acetobacteraceae bacterium, assembly GCA_965276665.1. Classification (GTDB taxonomy): domain Bacteria; phylum Pseudomonadota; class Alphaproteobacteria; order Acetobacterales; family Acetobacteraceae; genus CAWGJC01. The sequence goes on along the minus strand of OZ255620.1, from coordinate 2,510,218 downwards.
CGATCCACCCGCCCATCGAGGAGCCGACCAGCAGCACGGGCCCGGGCGCGAGATGCGCGATCAGCGCGCGGGCCTGGTCGCGCCAGAGCCCGATCGTGCCGGCCTCGAAATCCCCGCCGCTCTCGCCATGCCCGCCATAATCGAAGCGCAGGAAAGCCTGTCCGCGGACGGCGCAAAGCGCGTCGAGATGCGCGCCCTTCTCGCCCGACATCGCGCTGCGGAAGCCGGGGAGGAACACCACGCAGGGCGCGCGCCCGGGCCGCCGCCGCCAGGCCAGGCGGGTGCCGCCATGGTCGAAAACCCCGGTCTCTTCCATCGTCGCCCCCTGGAGATTATGAGCGCCGCAGCATGCCGCCCGCGCAAGTCCCGCTGACCGTCCTCCAGGTGCTGCCGCGCCTGGAGACCGGCGGGGTGGAGCGCGGCACGGTGGAGATGGCGCGCGCGGTGATGGAGGCGGGCGGCGCCGCGCTGGTGGCGAGCGAGGGCGGCCGTATGGTGGCGGAGATCACCCATGCCGGCGCCACCCATGTCACCCTGAAGCTGGCCAGCAAGAACCCGTTGCGCATCCTCGCCAATGCCGGGCGGCTGGCGGCGCTGGTGCGGCGGGCCGGCATCGGCATCGTGCATGCCCGCTCGCGCGCGCCCGCCTGGTCGGCGCGGCTCGCGGCGCGGCGCGGCGGAGCGCATTTCGTCACCACCTATCACGGCGTCTATCGCGAGGATTTCCCCGGCAAGCGGCGCTACAACGCGGTGATGGCGTCGGGCGAGATCGTCATCGCGACCAGCCGCCACGTGGCGCGGGACATCCTCGCCCGGCACGCGATCGACCCGGCGCGGATCAGAATAATCCCGCGCGGCGTCGACCCCGTCGCGTTCGATCCGAGCCGGGTGGGCGGCGACCGCATCGCCCGCCTTGCCGCCGCCTTCCGCCTGCCGGAGGACAAGCCCGTGGTGATGCTGCCGGCCCGGCTCACCCGCTGGAAAGGCCCCGACCTGCTGCTCGACGCGCTCGCCGCCATGCGGCGCCAGGATGCGGTGGCGGTGCTGGTCGGCTCGGCGCAGGGGCGGGACCGCTATGCCGCCGAGCTCGCCGCGCGGGCGGCGGCGATGGGTCTCGGCGAGCGGGTGCGCCTCGCCGGCCATTGCGACGACATGCCGGCCGCGCTCGCGCTGGCGGATGTGGTGGTGAACCCCTCGCTCGATCCCGAGCCGTTCGGCCGCACGGTGATCGAGGCGCAGGCGATGGGGCGCCCGGTGGTGGTCGCCGATCATGGCGGCGCGGCGGAAACCGTCGCCGAGGGCGAGACCGGCTGGCGCGTGCCGCCGGGCGACGCCGCGGCGCTCGCCCGGGCGCTCGACCGCGCGCTCGATCTCACCGCGGCGGAACGGGCGGCGCTCGGCGCCCGCGCCCGCGCCTCGGTGCTGGCCGACTACACCACCGCGCGCATGCAGGCGGCGACGCTCGCCGTGTATGACGAAGTGCTCGGCCGGTGAGGCGATGAGCCGCATCCTCGTGATCAAGCTCGGCGCGCTCGGCGATTTCGTGCTCGCCGTTCCGGCCTTTGCCGCGATCCGTGCCCGCCATGCCGCCGACCGTGTCGTGCTGCTGACCACGCCGCCTTTCGCGCCGCTCGCCGAGGCGTCGCCCTGGTTCGATGCGGTGCAGGTCGATACGCGCCCCGCCTGGTGGGATCTGCCCGGCCTGTGGCGGCTGTCGAGCGGGTTGCGGAATTTCGACTTCGTCTACGACCTGCAGACCTCGGGCCGCTCCTCCCGGTATTTCACCCTAGCCGGGCGGCCGCCCTGGTCGGGCATCGCCGCCGGCGCCTCGCACCCGCATGCCAACCCGGCGCGCGACCGGATGCACACGAGCGAGCGCCAGCGCGAGCAGCTCGCAATGGCTGGCCTGCGCGATTTCCCGCCGCCAAGCCTGGATTGGCTGCGCAACCCCCTGCCGTCCGGGCTGCCGGACCGCTATGCCATGCTGGTGCCGGGCGCCGCGCCGCACCGGCCGGCCAAGCGCTGGCCGCCGGCGCGGTTCGGCGCGCTCGCCCGCCTGCTCGCCGAGCGCGGCCTCGTGCCGGTGATCGCCGGCGGCCCGGCGGAGGCGCCGCTCGCCCGCATCATCCGGCGGACATGCCCGCGGGCGATCGACCTCACCGGCCGCACCAGCCTGCGGGAGCTCGCGGCCCTGGCCGGGCATGCGGCGCTCGCCATCGGCAACGACACCGGCCCGATGCACCTCGCCGCCGCCATGGGCACGCCCTGCCTGGTGCTGTTCTCCGCCGCGAGCGATCCCGCGCTCACCGCCCCGCGCGGCGACGTCACCGTGCTGCGCGTGCCCGACCTGGCCGATCTCGACCTGGCGAGGGTTGCGGCGGCGCTTCCCGCGGCCCATTAACCCTGTCGCCAAAATTTTCGAGAGAGCGACATGCCCGCGATCACCCTGCCCGACGGTTCCGTGCGCCGCTTTGCGGGCCCGGTGACGGGCACGGCGCTGGCGGCCGAGATCGGCCCCGGCCTCGCCCGCGCGGCGCTCGCGATGACGGTGGACGGCGCGCTGCAGGACCTCTCCCGCGAAATCGAGCACGACGCCGCCATCCGCTTCGTCACCCGCCGCGACGAGGCCGCGCTCGGCATGATCCGCCACGACGCGGCGCATGTGCTCGCCGAGGCCGTGCAGGCGCTCTATCCCGGCACCCAGGTCACCATCGGCCCGTCGATCGAGAACGGGTTCTACTACGATTTCGCTCGCAACGAGCCGTTCACCCCGGAGGATTTCCCGGCGATCGAGGCGAAGATGCGCGAGATCGTCGCCCGCGACGCGCCGTTCGAGCGCTCGGTGATGGACCGCGAGGCGGCGATCGCCTTCTTCGAGGCGAAGGGCGAGAAATACAAGGCGCAGCTGGTCCGCGACCTGCCGGCCAGCGAGACCATCACCCTCTACCGCCAGGGCGACTGGATCGATCTCTGCCGCGGCCCGCATATGCGCGGCACCGGCGATGTCGGCACCGCGTTCAAGCTGATGAAGGTGGCCGGCGCCTATTGGCGCGGCGACCACCGCAACGCCATGCTCTCGCGCATCTACGGCACCGCCTGGCGCGACAAGGCCGAGCTCGACGCGCATCTGCACCAGCTCGAGGAGGCGGAGCGCCGCGACCACCGCCGCATCGGCCGCGAGATGGACCTCTTCCACCTGCAGGACGAGGCGGTGGGCAGCGTGTTCTGGCACCCGAAGGGCTGGCGGCTGTGGCGCCGCACCGAGGATTATCTCCGCCGCCGCCTCGATGCCGGCGGCTACCAGGAGGTCCGCACCCCGCAGCTCGTCGACCGCTCGCTCTGGGAAGCCTCCGGCCATTGGGAGAAATTCCGCGAGCACATGTTCATCGCGACCGTCGAGGACGAGGACAAGACCTACGCCCTCAAGCCGATGAACTGCCCCTGCCACGTGCAGATCTTCCGCCAGGGCGTCCGCTCCTACCGCGAATTGCCGCTCCGCATGGCGGAGTTCGGCGCCTGCCACCGCTACGAGCCCTCGGGCGCGCTGCACGGCATCATGCGGGTGCGCGCCTTTACCCAGGACGACGCGCATATCTTCTGCACCGACGCGCAGATCGCCGACGAGACCGTGCGCTTCGTCGCCCTGCTCTCGCGCATCTACCGCGATCTCGGCTTCCCCGAGTTCCGGGTGAAATTCTCCGACCGCCCGGCGATCCGGGCGGGCGAGGACGCGACCTGGGACCGCGCGGAAGGCGCGCTCAAGGAGGCCTGCGGCATCGCCGGCGTCGATTTCGAGCTCAACCCGGGCGAGGGCGCCTTCTACGGCCCGAAGCTCGAATTCGTGCTCCGCGACGCGATCGGGCGGGACTGGCAATGCGGCACGCTGCAGGTCGATTTCGTGATGCCGGAACGGCTCGACGCCGAGTATGTCGGCGAGGACGGCGCGCGGCACCGGCCGGTGATGCTGCACCGGGCGATCTTCGGCAGCTTCGAGCGCTTCCTCGGCGTGCTGATCGAGCATTACGCCGGCCGCTTCCCGCTCTGGCTCGCGCCGGTCCAGGCGGTGGTCGCCACCATCGTCTCGGACGCCGACGCGTATGCCGGGGAGGTGGCCGCCGCGCTCGCCGGCGCCGGCCTCACGGTCGAGACCGATCTCGGGCACGAGAAGATCAACGCCAAGGTCCGCTCCCACAGCGTCGCGCACGTGCCGGTGCTGGCGGTGGTCGGCCGCAGGGAGGCGGAGACCCGGCAAGTGGCGCTCCGCCGCCTCGGCAGCCCGGCGCAGGAGATTCTTCCGCTCGAAGAAGCGGTCCGCCGTCTTGCAGCCGAGGCTACGCCGCCCGACATGCGCGAAGCGTAGGCCACGTATTCCGCCACCGCATCGAAACCGCGGCGAAACGCGCAGCTTACGCTTGAAACCGGGGGTGTGCGTCAGGCACACCTAGCGGTGGTGGCGAACAGAAACAGGAGACAGCCATAGCCAGAGGCCCGATGCAAGCCGCCCCCACCCGGGACGGCCCACGCGTGAACGAGGAGATCAGGGTTCCGCAAATCCGCCTGATCGACCAGGACGGCGAGATGCAAGGCGTGATGACCGTGCGCGAGGCGCTGGCCCGCGCCTACGGCCTCGGCCTCGACCTGCTCGAGATCAGCCCCAACGCCGACCCGCCGGTCGCCAAGATTCTCGATTACGGCAAGCACAAATACGAGCTGCAGAAGAAGAAGAACGAAGCGCGCAAGCGGCAGAAAGTCGTCGAGATCAAGGAAATCAAGGTCCGCCCGAACATCGACGAGAACGACTACCAGGTGAAGATGCGGGCGATGAAAACCTTCATCGACGAAGGCGACAAGGTGAAGGTCACGCTGCGCTTCCGCGGCCGCGAAATGGCGCATCAGGATATCGGCATCAGGGTGCTAGAGCGCATCCGCACCGAAATGGAAACCAGCACCAAGGTCGAGCAAATGCCGCGCATGGAAAATCGCCAGATGGTGATGGTTCTCTCGCCGCGTTGATGCTTTAGGCAGGGTTAAGGCCAGGGGCGCTGCCCCTGGACCCCGCTAAGGGCAGTCGCCCTTAGAACCCGGTTGTGGCGCCTTGCGCGGAGCGCATCAACATCTCACCCCTGCATCCGGCTCTGATATTCTACGTAAAACGCCGTAAGCGGGTTCTAAGGGCGACTGCCCTTAGAGGGGTCCAGGGGCAGCGCCCCTGGCCTTAAACTTCAAGCCAAAGACCCATCCGACAAGGTCGCGATCTTGTGGTTCAGGCTGGCGACCAGCTGCTGGCCGGTGCCGTCGGTCAGGAGCTCGCGGAAATCCGAGCGCTGGACGGCGACGCGGCTGATCGAGCCGTCGGCGAGCACGTCGACGGCGCGCCAGCTGCCGCCTTCCTGGCGCATCACGTAGTCGAGTTCGGTGGCGTCGCCGCTGGTCGGCACGATGCGGGTGGCGACGATCTGTTCGGCGCCGACGCTGCGGGGGGTCGGCGAGACGGTGATCTGCTGGCCCGAGAAGCTGTCGAAATTGGCGACGAAGGTGGCGACCGTGTAGCGGCGGAACACCGTCTGGAGCTGCGCCTGCTGGTCGGGCGGCAGGCTCGACCAGCGGAGGCCGACCGAGGTCTGCAGGATGGTCGGCAGGTCGAACGTGCGGTCGACCACCGGGGCGAGGGCTGCGAAGCGGCTCGCGAAGGGCGCGGTCTTGCCGTCCCGCATGACGGCGAGCAGCGCGCTGCTGAGCGCCTGGACCGGCGCCACGGCGCCGGTAGCCCCTGCGCTCTCTTGCGCTTGCGCGAGGGAGGTGAGGGCGGGGGCGGAAACAAGCCCGGCAAGAGCCAGCCGGAACAGGCCGCGGCGGTTCAAATCCTTGGTCTTCATGACAACTCCTAGCGGGAAGCGGGCCGGCGAATCGGGTGCTCGGCCTCCTCTCGTGCGCGGATATCTTTGCATTCCGGGCGGCTAACAAGCGCCAAACGCGGTCCCAACGCGCCCGAAAGCGGTATTGTTCCGTTATGTGGCGAGCCTGCCGCGCTTGCCAACCGGCGCTTGACTTCAACCCGGCGCGAGGCGCATAGGCGCGCCTCCGGGCCAGAGATGTCCCAATCCGGTCCTCGCCTTGCGCGAGGGCTCCGCCGCTCCGCGATGATCGCGCAGCGGCGTGTTTACCGTTGCGGGGTTCCATTCATGTTCGACACTCTGTCGGGCAAGCTCAACGGGGTGTTCGACCGGCTCCGCCCGCGTGGCGCGCTGAACGAGGCGGATGTGGCGGAGGCGTTGCGCGAGGTGCGCCTCGCGCTGCTCGATGCCGACGTGGCGCTGCCGGTGGTGAAGGACTTCATCACCAAGGTGCGGGACCGCGCGCTCGGCACCGAGGTGATGGACAGCGTCGCCCCGGGCCAGCAGGTCATCAAGATCGTCAATGACGTGATGGTGGAGGCGCTGGGCGGCGCCGGGGCGGTTCCGCTCAACCTGAACGCGCCGGCGCCGATCCCCATCCTGATGATCGGGCTGCAGGGGTCGGGCAAGACCACGACCTCGGGCAAGCTCGGCCTCCGCCTGTCGCGGCGGGAGCGCCGGCGGGTGCTGCTCGCCAGCCTCGACACGCAGCGCCCGGCCGCCCAGCTCCAGCTCCAGCAGCTCGGCGAGCAGACCGGCGTCGCCAGCCTGCCGATCGTGCCGGGCGAGACGCCGGTGCAGATCGCGCGGCGCGCGATGGAGACGGCGCGGCGCGAGGTGTACGACGTCGTCATCCTCGACACCGCCGGCCGGCTGTCGATCAACCAGGCGCTGATGGACGAGGTGCGCGACATCCGCGCCGCGACCGCGCCGGTCGAGACGCTGCTCGTCGTCGATGCGCTCACCGGCCAGGATGCGGTCAACACCGCCCGCGCGTTCAACGAGGCGGTCGGCGTCACCGGCATCGTGCTCACCCGGATGGACAGCGACGCCCGCGGCGGCGCGGCGCTGTCGATGCGGGCGATCACCGGCGCGCCGATCAAGCTCACCGGCTCGGGCGAGAAGCTGGAGGCGCTGGAGGAGTTTCACCCCGAGCGCGTCGCCGGCCGCATTCTCGGCATGGGCGACATCGTCGGCCTGGTCGAGAAGGCCTCCGAGACGATCGACGAGGAGGAGGCCGAGAAGCTCGCGACGAAGATGCTGAAAGGCAACTTCACCCTCGAGGATTATGCGAGCCAGCTCCGCCAGATCAGCAAGATGGGCAGCCTGAGCTCGATCCTCGGCATGCTGCCGGGCGCGGGCAAGCTCGCGAGCCAGCTCGAGGGCGCCAATCTCGACCAGAGCTTCGTCAAGCGCCAGCAGGCGATCATCGGCTCGATGACGAAGAAGGAACGGCGCGTGCCGGACATCATCAAGGCGAGCCGCAAGAAGCGCATCGCCGCCGGCTCCGGCACCTCGGTGCAGGACGTGAACAAGCTGCTCAAGCAGTTCGACGACATGTCCTCGATGATGAAGAAGATGGGCCGCCTCGGGCAGAAGGGCCTGATGCGGCACGGCCTCGGCGCGATCATGCCGAAGAGCATGCAGAAGACGCAGCAGCCAAGGCGGCCGTACTAGACCATCCCGTTGACGGGCCGTTCCGTTCAGCCGTCCAGTTCAGGAGAAGACAGAGACTATGGGCCTCAAGATTCGCCTTTCCCGCGCCGGCGCCAAGAAGCGGCCGTACTACCACATCGTCGTGGCGGACAGCCGCAGCCCGCGCGACGGCCGCTTCATCGAGAAGCTCGGCAGCTACAACCCGATGCTGCCGGCCGAGCACGAGGATCGCGTGCGGCTGGTCTCCGAGCGGATCGAGCACTGGCTGAGCGAGGGCGCGCTGGCGACCGACCGCGTCGCCCGCTTCCTCGGCAAGGCCGGGCTGGCGCCGATGCCGGACTATCGTGAGCAGCCGCAGAAATCCGCGCCGAAGAAGCGGGCGCAGGAACGCGCCAAGGCCGCCGCTTCCGGCTGAGACCGCCCGGACATGCGCCCTGGCCAGCGCCAGACCGCATTCCGGACGGTCTCCGAGGGGATGAATGGAGAGATATGGGCGAGCGCCTGATCCTGCTGGGGCAGATCGGCCGACCGCACGGCGTGCGGGGGCTGGTCCGCGTCGCGAGCTATACCGGCAATCCGCAGGACCTCGCGGCCTACGGCATGCTGGTGGACGATCGCGGCCGGCGCTGGTCGCTCGCCTGGCGCGGCGAGGGCATCGCCGCGCTCACCGACGAGGCGGGCCGCGCGATCGCCGACCGGGATGCGGCGGCCGCGCTCGCCACCACCCGGCTCTGGATCGAGCGCGACCGGCTGCCGGCGCCGAAGGAGGAGGAGTTCTACCTCGCCGACCTGATCGGGCTGGCGGCGGAGGACGGCGGGGGCGTCGCGCTCGGCCGGGTCGCCGCGGTGCATGATTACGGCGCCGGCGCCTCGCTCGAGATCGCGCGGGACGCCGCCTCGCCGCTGCTGGTGCCGTTCACCCGCGCCACCGTGCCGGCGATCGATCTCGCCGCCGGCCGGCTCACGGTGCTGCCCCCGGTCGAGGTGGCGGAGTTCAACCCATGAGGGGGGTCGGCCCATGAGCTGGCGCGCCACCGTGCTGACCCTGTTCCCCGAGATGTTCCCGGGACCGCTCGGCGCCTCGCTCGCCGGGCGCGCGCTCGCCGCCGGGCGCTGGTCGCTCGCCGCGCGCGACATCCGCGCCCACGCCGCCGACCGCCACCGCACGGTGGACGACACCCCGTTCGGCGGCGGCGCCGGCATGGTGCTGCGCCCCGACGTGGTAAACGCGGCGATCGCCGCCGCGGCGGATGACCGCCCGCTCGTCTACCTCACCCCGCGCGGCCGTCCGTTCACCCAGGCGGACGCGCGCGCCTGGGCCGCCGGCCCGGGACTGCTGCTGCTCTGCGGCCGCTACGAAGGCATCGACCAGCGGGTGATCGAGGCGCGCGACGCCACCGAGGTCAGCGTCGGCGACTACGTGCTCTCCGGCGGCGAACTGCCCGCGATGACCGTGCTCGACGCCTGCATCCGCCTGTTGCCCGGCGTGCTCGGCGCCGCCGAAAGCGCCGAGGAGGAAAGTTTTTCCGCGCGCACCGGCGGGCTGCTTGAATACCCGCACTACACGCGCCCGGCCGAATGGGAAGGCCGCGCGGTGCCCCCCGTCCTGCTCTCCGGCAACCATGCCGCCATCGCCGCCTGGCGCGCGCGGGCGTCCGAGGAGGTTACGCGGGAGCGGCGGCCTGAGCTTTGGGAAGAGTTGAAGGCCAGGGGCGCTGCCCCTGGACCCCGCTGGGGCCGAAAGGCCCCAGCCCCCGATCTGGCGCTTCGCGCGGGCCAAGCGGTGACAGGGTGGAGTGGGTCCGATGTTTGATTGCGCTTCGCGCGAAGCGCAATCGACCATTGGCGCGCGCCCGGCATGGTCGATCGCCCGTGCTGTCTCCGCAAGTGCGCGAAGCGCCGCATCGGGGTTTGGGGCCTTCCGGCCCCAGCGGGGTCCAGGGGCGGCGCCCCTGGCCTGCGTCCACGACATTGTCACCGCCGCCCGCGCGCCGTAAGAAAATCGAAAGGACAAAGCCGATGAACATCATTCAGCAATTCGAGGCTGGCGAGATCGCCCGTCTCAGCGCCGCGCGTGCGGTGCCGGATTTCGCGCCTGGCGACACGCTGCGTGTGATGGTGCGGGTGGTCGAGGGCGAGCGTCAGCGGACGCAGGCCTATGAGGGTGTCTGCATCGCGCGCTCCAACCGCGGCATCAACAGCAATTTCACCGTGCGCAAGATCAGCTATGGCGAGGGGGTGGAGCGCGTGTTTCCGCTCTATGCGCCGACGATCGCCGAGATCGTGGTGGTGCGGCGCGGCGACGTGCGGCGGGCGAAGCTCTATTATCTGCGCGGCCGCCGCGGCAAGTCGGCGCGCATCGCCGAAAAGGCGCGGGTGATCACCGACACGCCCGCCGCCGCCGAGTAATCGCTGCTAGCCGAGAGAGGACACGAGATGGCGGAGAACGCGCCGCGCACGCTGTTCGACAAGGTGTGGGATGCGCATGTGGTGGAGCGGCTGCCGGACGGCACCTGCATCCTCTATATCGACCGCCACCTCGTGCATGAGGTGACGAGCCCGCAGGCTTTCGAGGGGCTTCGTCTTGCCGGGCGCGGCGTGCGGCGGCCGGATGCGACGATCGCGGTGGTGGACCATAACGTGCCCACCTCGAACCGGCGCGCCGGCATCGCCGAGGAGGACAGCCGCATCCAGGTCGAGACGCTGGAGCGCAATGTCGCCGAGTTCGGGGTGCCGTATTTCCCGCTGCTCGATGCGCGCCAGGGCATCGTCCACATCATCGGGCCGGAGCAGGGGATCAGCCTGCCCGGCATGACGATCGTGTGCGGCGACAGCCACACCTCGACGCATGGCGCGGTCGGCGCGCTCGCCTTTGGCATCGGCACCTCCGAGGTGGAGCATGTGCTGGCGACGCAGACGCTGCTGCAGAAGCCGGCGAGGAACATGCTGGTCGAGGTGAACGGCGCGCTGCCCACCGGCGTCACCGCGAAGGATGTGGTGCTCGCGATCATCGGGCGCATCGGCACCGCCGGCGGCACCGGGCACGTCATCGAGTATGCCGGCGACGCCATCCGCGCGCTCGACATGGCGGGGCGGATGACGGTGTGCAACATGTCGATCGAGGCGGGCGCGCGCGCCGGCATGATCGCGCCGGACGACACCACGTTCGATTATTTCCGCGGCCGGCCGCTGGCGCCGCAGGGCGCGGCGTTCGACCACGCGGTCGCGTATTGGCGGAGGCTGCCCTCCGACCCCGGCGCGGTGTACGACCGAACCGTGCGGCTCGACGCCACGCGGATCGCGCCGATGGTCACCTGGGGCACCAATCCCGAGGCGGTGGTGGCGATCACCGGCACGGTGCCGATACCCGAAGATGTGGCGGACGAGGCGGCGCGCGCGCAGATGCGGCGCATGCTCGACTACATGGCGCTCACGCCGGGCCAGAAGATGACGGATGTGCCGGTCGACGTCGTGTTCATCGGCAGCTGCACCAATGGTCGCATCGAGGATATCCGCGCCGCCGCGACGGTGGCGCGCGGCCGGCACGTGGCCGAGGGCGTGCGCGCGATGGTGGTGCCGGGCTCCGGCCTGGTGAAGCAGCAGGCCGAGCGGGAGGGCCTGGATCGCGTGCTGCTCGAGGCCGGGTTCGAATGGCGGGAGGCCGGCTGCTCGATGTGCCTCGGCATGAACCCGGACAAGCTGACGCCGGGCCAGCGCTGCGCCAGCACGTCGAACCGCAATTTCGAGGGGCGGCAGGGCCCGGGCGGGCGGACGCATCTGCTCTCCCCGGCGATGGCCGCCGCCGCGGCGGTCACCGGCCATCTGGCCGATGTGCGGGAGCTCGCCTGATGGACAAGTTCACCACGCTGACCGGGGTGGCGGCGCCGCTGCCGATGGCGAATGTCGATACCGACAAGATCATCCCGGCGCGGTTCCTCAAGACCATCAAGCGCACCGGGCTCGGCGCGCATCTGTTCGACACGCTGCGCTTCGATGCGAAGGGCGCCGAGCGGCCGGATTTCGTGCTGAACCAGCCGCCGTACCGGCATGCGGAGATCCTGATCGCGCATGAGAATTTCGGCTGCGGCTCGTCGCGCGAGCATGCGCCCTGGGCGCTGCTCGATTTCGGCATACGCTGCGTGATCGCGCCGGATTTCGCCGACATCTTCCACGGCAACACGTTCAAGAACGGCATCCTGCCGATCCGCCTGCCGCGCGCGGTGTGCGACCGGCTGATGGAGGATGCGGCGATGGGCGGCAATGCGCGCATCACCGTCGATCTCGAGCGCCAGGTGGTGGTGCGGCCGAACGGCGAGGAGATCGCCTTTGAGATCGATGCGTTCCGCAAGCATCTGCTGCTGAACGGGCTCGACGATATCGGCCAGACGATGCAGAAGGCCCCGGCGATCGGCGCGTTCGAGACGCGCGAGCGGACGGAGAAGGACTGGATGCCGGCGATTTCGGTCGAGGCGTAGGTCATGTCCCCGGAGAAGGCGTTGGCGAACAAGCGGCTGCTGGTGCTGCCCGGCGACGGGATCGGCCCCGAGGTGGTGCGCGAGGTGCGGCGCGTCATCGACTGGATGGACCGGCGGCGCAGCGTGCGCTTCGAGCTCGAGGAGGATGTCTGCGGCGGCGCCGGCATCGAGAAGAACGGCACGCCGATCACCGAGGAGACCCTGGCCCGCGCCAAATCGGCCGATGCGGTGCTGTTCGGCTCGGTCGGCGGCCCGCGATGGGACAAGCTCGGCTTCGACCAGCGCCCCGAGCTCGCGATCCTGCGGCTGCGCAAGGAGCTCGGCCTGTTCGCCAATCTGCGTCCGGCGCTCGTGCTGGAGCCGCTGGTCGATGCGAGCACGTTGAAGCCCGAATTGGTGCGCGGTCTCGACCTGATGATCGTGCGCGAGAGCACCGGCGGCATCTATTTCGGCGAGCCGCGCGGGATCGAGGATCTCGGCGGCGGCCGCAAGCGCGGCATCAACACCGAGGTCTATACCACCGACGAGATCGAGCGTGTGGCGCGCGTGGGGTTCGAGCTCGCCCGCAAGCGCGGCGGCAGGCTCTGCTCGGTCGAGAAGGCGAACGTGATGGAGAGCGGCCTGCTGTGGCGCGAGACCGTCACCGCGCTGCACGCGAAGGAATTCGCCGACGTCGCGCTCTCGCACATGTACGCGGATAATTGCGCGATGCAGCTGGTGCGCAATCCGCGGCAATTCGACGTGATCGTCACCAGCAATCTGTTCGGCGACCTGCTCTCCGATCTCGCCTCGATGCTGACCGGCTCGCTCGGCATGCTGCCCTCGGCGACGCTCGGCGGGCTCGACCCGGCGGGCCATCGCCACGCGCTCTACGAGCCGATCCATGGCAGCGCGCCCGACATCGCGGGCAAGGGGCTGGCCAATCCGATGGCGGAGATGCTGAGCTTCGCGATGCTGCTGCGTTACTCTTTCGAGATGGAGGAGGATGCGGCGCTGATCGAGGCGGCCTGCGAGGCGGTGCTGGCGAGCGGGCTTCGCACGCCGGACGTCATGGCGCCGGGCGCGACGCCCGCCAGCACGCAGCAGATCGGCGCGGCCGTGTTGCGAGAACTTGACCGTCGCGCGGCTTGATTTTCATCTGCGAGAACTCACGTGACGGCCAGGCGTGTTTATGTGATCGTGTTTATGTCACCTGGCGCCTTGCTGTCATCTGGCGTCTTGCCGTGACCAATGGCTTAGGGTAAATCGCGAGGCAGCGGCGCCCGTAGCTCAATTGGATAGAGCACCAGACTACGGATCTGGGGGTTAGGAGTTCGAATCTTCTCGGGCGCGCCAGCCATTGCGTGCCGTCGCGCGAAACTGACCCATTGCGAATCGGCGCGGCCTCCTATGCTGAAGCCAGGCTTTGCTGAACGGCGGGTCGAGTTGGAGAAATACATCCTGTGAGCGACGATTCTGACGGCGCGGAGGCGCGGATGCGCCGTGCGCTCGGCATGCAGGGGGCGCGGCCGGTGGCCCATCCGACCCAGCATTCGCCGAACTCCGGACATGCGCCGCACTCCGGCCAGCCCGACCGGCGCGTGCGCCGGTTCGTGCGCGACGGGGAGGTTCCCGTCGTCATGCTCCACCGCAAGGAAGGCGAGCAGCCGGAAACCGGCCGGATCGAGGCCGCCGAAGCGCGATTCCGCGCCGAGCACACGCTCCGCGAACAGGCCGAGCGGGCGCTCCACGAGGCGCAGGCGACGCTGCAATCGCTGAAGACCAAGCTCGTCCATGCCGAGATGGCGCATGCCGAGGCACTCGCCGGCGAGCGCCGCGCGCGCGAGGCCGCCGAGGAGGCGCTCCGCGAGTCCCTGTCAGCCCAGGAGAATGCCAGGCAGGAGAGCGCCAGGCAGCTGCACGCGCGGCAAGAGTACGCGCGCGAGGCGGTCGAGCGCGGGGACGGGCCGCCGGGCGCGCGCCTTGGCCAGAAACGCGTGCCGCGCATCCCACGGGGCAAGCGCATCGTGCCGGGCCGGGAGCCGCAGCCGGTCCGCTGGTGGCCGCGCGGCTGGCAGGAGAATTGAAGGCCGGTTGACGCTTCAACCGGGCTTCCCACCCCGGCGGGGGACCCCTATGATCGACGGCGCGCGGCGAAAATGACGCGCGACGTGGGGTGTCCCGCGTGACGGAGGGAGCCCGGAATGAAAATCGATCGCGTCGAGACGTTTCAGATCCAATGGGCGCCGGAAGACAAGCCCGCCCGCCGCAGCGCCTTTGTGCGCGTCTGGACGGATGACGGAAAGGTCGGTCTCGGCGAGGCCTCGCCGATGCAGGGCGGTCTCGCCTCGCTCGGCATTATCGTGCACGACATCGCGCCGCATCTGAAAGGCGCCGACCCGCTCGACCATGCGGTGATCCAGGACAGGCTGGCGCATTCCCTCGCCAAGCTCGGCCCTGATGGCGCGCTGGCCGGCGCGCTGGCCGCGATCGACATCGCGCTGTGGGATCTGAAGGGCAAGCTGCTCGGCCAGCCGATCTACAAGCTGCTCGGCGGCGCCTGGCGCACCGAACTGCCGTTCTACGCCTCGATCGGCGAGAACGGGCAGCGCAGCGTCGACGAGGTGCTGCGCGTGGTCGAGACGCGGCTGCGCGACAAGCCGGCCGCGATCAAGATCCGGTTCGACAATGGCCGCGTCAACCTCGACGGCGACATCAAGGGCGACATCGAAAAGGCGCGCGCGGTGCGCAAGCTGGTGGGCGATGATTTCCCGCTCGCCTTTGACGCGAACAATGGCTTCTCCGTCGCCGGCGCGATCCGCGTCGGCCGCGCGCTCGAGGAGCTCGGCTTCTGGTGGTTCGAGGAGCCGGTGCAGCATTACCACGTCAGGCAATTGGGCGAGGTGGCGAGCAAGCTCGACATCACCGTCTCGGCCGGCGAGCAGACCTACACCATCGCGGGCGTCGCCGACCTGATCGATGCGGGCGTGCGGATGGTGCAGCCGGATATCGTCAAGATGGGCGGCATCACCGGCATGATGCGCTGTGCGGCGCTCACCCAGGCCTATGGCGTCGAGCTGGTGCCGCACCAGACGCAGCCGACGATCGGGCATCTGGCGAACATGCATGTCGCCGCCGCGCAGCTGCACGCGGTGAAGCCGGTCGAGCTGAACGATCCGAGCCCGCGCATGCATTCGGTGTTCGCCCATCCGCTGGTGCCGAAGAACGGGCTGTTCCATCTGCCGACCGTGCCCGGACTCGGACTCGAGCTGGTGGAAAGCGAAGTCGCCAAACGCCGCAAGGATGTCGCCTGAACGGGCTCCGAAGCCCGGGAGCGGAGCGCGCAGATGAGCAGGATCAGCCGGCGGAATGCGTTGAAGGGAGCCGGCGCGCTCGCCGCCGCCGCCGCGCTCGCCGCCCCCGACATTCCCGCGCGCGCGGCCGACCGCAACACGATCCGCTTCGGCCTCGCCACCCAGCATCCCGCCTCGCTCGACCCCGCCTTCAACGTGCAGGGCGAGGACCAGGACGTGACGCGCCAGATCTACGACGCGTTCATCGACCCGCCCTACGGCACGTTCGACCTCGCCCCCGCCCATGTCGTCTGCGAGGGCGCGGAGAGCTGGGAGGTGTCGCCCGACAGCAAGACCTACACGCTGAAACTGCGCGAGGGCATGCTGTTCCATAAGGGCTATGGCGAGGTGACGTCGGACGACGCGAAATTCACCCTCGACCGGCTGCGCGATCCGAAGCAGGCCTCTCCGTACCGCACCTATTACGCCAACATCGACGAGGTGAAGATCGTCGACAAGACCCGCTTCCAGATCCTGCTCAAGCAGCCGGACCCGACCTTCTATGCGAGCGCGCTGATCGCGCGCGGGGCGCTGATCGTGCCGCGCAAGGCGGTCGAGAAGCTCGGCGATGCGTTCCGCACCACGCCGGTCGGCAGCGGCCCGTTCGAATACGAGGCGTTCGACACCGATCGCGGCGTCATCCTCAAGCCGTTCGAGCAATATCACCGCGGCCGTCCGAAAACGGACGGCGTCGAGTTCCGCTACGTGCCGGATTCCACCGCGCGCACATTGGGCTTCGTGAAGGGCGAGCTCGACATCATCGAGGGCGTGCGCCTGCCCGGCTGGGTGGAGGAGACCAAGGCGCAGGCGCCGAAGGCGCAGTTCGATCTCACGCGGCCGGGCAGCCAGAACACCATCTCGTTCAACATGACGAGAAAGCCGTTCGACGACATCCGCGTGCGCAAGGCGATGCGCTACGCGATCGACCGCAACGGGTTCAAGGAGGCCTATACCGCGCTCTACGGCGATATTTGGGGCATCAACCCGCCGGAATTCCCGGGCGCGTTTTCCGCCACCGACATCCCCGCCGCGCTGCGCTACGACCACGATCCGGCCAAGGCCAAGGCGCTGCTCGCCGAGGCCGGCTTCCCGCACGGCTTCGCCTTCGACACGCTGATCTCCCAGCGCGAGGATTATCAGGGGATCATGCTGATCATGCAGGAGATGTTCCGGCAGGTCGGCATCACGATGAACCTGAAGACGATCGACCACACCACGTACCACACCGACTGCCTGCAGGACATGTGCAGCTTCGCGATGAACTCGGAGACCAACGCGCCGGTCGGCACGCTGATGCTGCAGAGCAATTACGCGAAGGATGCGGCGGTCAGCGCGCATGGCGGCGGCCGGCTGAACTACAGCCATTACGGCCAGGTGATCCCGGGCATCGACGATCTGCTGCAGCAGGCGCTCGCCGAGCCCGATCTCGACAAGCGGATGGCGATCACCCGGCAGGCGGAGCTCAAGATCCTCACCGACATGCCGGCCTGGAACGCCCTCTCGCTGCACTGGGTGTTCGCGCGCAACCCGCGCCTCGATCTCGGCTTCAAGATCGAGGCGTCGTACGCGTATTTCACCCTCGGCCTGGCTAAATTCACCGCCTGACGCGATGGGCCGCTACGTTCTCCGGCGGCTCGTCGATGCCGTGCTCACCATATTGCTGGTGCTCTCGCTGGTGTTCGTCGCCATGCGGATCCTGCCGGGCGATCCGGCGGTCGCCGCACTCGGCGATTCCGCGACACCCGACCAGCTCGCCGCGTTCCGCGAGCGGCTCGGCCTCGACCAGCCGCTCATCGTGCAATACGCCGCCTTCCTCTGGCACATGCTGCGCTTCGATTTCGGGCGCTCCTTCGTCACCAACGAGCCGACGATGCGGCTGCTGGGCGAAAACCTCCCCTACACGATCCAGCTCGCGATCGCGGCGATCGTGGTCGGCGCGGTGCTCGGCATTCCCGCCGGCATCGTCTCGGCGACGCGGCGCGACGGCTGGATGGACTATCTGGCGCGCGGCGCCTCGCTCGCCGGGTATTGCGTGCCGGAATTCTATCTCGGCGCGCTGCTGCTGATCGCCTTTGCGCTCAAGCTCGATGTGTTCCCGATCATGGGCGGCGGCGGCGCGCCGCTCGACCGGCTCTGGCATCTCGTGCTGCCGGCCTGCACGCTCGGGCTGCTGATGGCGGCGTTTGCCTGCCGGCTGACGCGCTCGGCGATGCTCGACGTGCTGAAACGCGACTACGTGCGCACCGCGCGCGCGAAAGGCGCGCCGCGCCGCATCGTCATCTACCGCCACGCGCTGCGCAACGCGCTGATCCCGATCGTCACCGGATTCGGGCTCGACATCCTGAGCATGCTCTCGGGCTCGATCTCGGTGGAGCTGGTGTTCAACCGTCCCGGCCTCGGCACGGTGCTGGTGAACGGCATTCTCCAGCGCGACTACCCGGTGGTGCAGGCGAGCCTGGTGCTGTTCGCCTTTTTCGTCGTGGTGGTGAACATCGCGATGGACCTGCTCTACGCGGCGGTCGATCCGCGCATCCGCGTCGCCCCATGAGCGTGCCCGGATGAGCGCGGCACTCGACGACACCGCCGCGCCGCCGCTCGCCGAGAGCGTGGCGGAGGTGGACGCGCCGCCGGTCGGCCTGCGCGCGCTCGCCGCCGCGCTGCTCGGTAGTCCGGTCACCCTCGTCGCGCTGGTCATCATCCTCGCGCTCGTCGCGATCGCCATCGCCGGGCCGGCGATCCTGCCGCAGGACCCGCTGGCGCAGAGTTTTCTCTCGCGCAGCAAGCCGCCCTCCGCCGCGCATTGGCTGGGCACCGACCGCTACGGGCGCGACACCTTCTCCCGCGTGCTGCTCGGCACGCGCTGGTCGCTCGCGCTCGGGCTCGGCGCGCCGCTGATCGCCGGCGTCATCGGCACGCTGATCGGCGCGGTCGCCGGCTTCTTCGGCGGCTGGACCGACCGCATCGTCGGCCGGCTGAGCGACATGCTGCTCGCCTTCCCCGCCCTGCTGCTCGGCATCATGGTCGCCGCCGCGCTGGGCCCGGGATTCGCCAATCTCGTCGGCGCCATCGCGGTCTCCTTCCTGCCGCGCTTCGTGCGCGTCGCCCGCGCCGCCACGCTCACCGTGCGCAACGAACCCTATATCGAGGCGAGCTTCGCCGCCGGGCAACGCCCGCTCCGCATCATACTCAAGCACGTGCTGCCGAACATCGCCGGCCCGCTCGTCGTCGTCGGCACGCTCTGGATCGCGACCGCGATCCGCATCGAGGCGACGCTCTCCTTCATCGGTCTCGGCGTGCAGGCGCCCGCGCCGAGCTGGGGCAATATCGTGCGCGACGGGCTGACCGACCTGCTCGGCTCGCCCTGGCCGGTGGTGAGCGCGGGCGCGATCCTCACGCTCTGCGTGCTCTCCTTCTCGCTCGTCGGCGATGCGGTGCGCGACGTGCTCGACCCGGAATACCGCGACTAGCATGGGCGCGCCGCTTCTCGAACTGACAGGCTTGACCACGAGCTTTCGCGCGCGCGGCGGCCGCATGCATGCCGTGGAGGATATCTCCTTCGCGATCGGGCGCGGCCGCGTGCTCGGCATCGTCGGCGAATCCGGCTCGGGCAAGAGCGTCACCGCGCTCTCCATCATGGGCCTGCTGCCGCAGCCGATCGCGCGGGTCGAAAGGGGCAGCATCCGCTTCGAAGGCCGCGAGCTCACCGGCATGCCGGAACGCGAGATGCAGTCGCTGCGCGGCAGCGCCATCGCGATGGTGTTCCAGGAACCGATGACCTCGCTGAACCCGGTGTTCCGCGTCGGCGACCAGGTGGCGGAAACCGTCACCCTGCACCGCGCCGGCAACCGCCGCGCCGCGCGGGCCCGCGCCATCGAGCTGCTGCGCCTCGTCGGCATCCCGGACCCCGAACGCCGCGCGCGGGATTATCCGCACCAGCTCTCCGGCGGCATGCGCCAGCGGGTGATGATCGCGATCGCGCTCGCCTGCGAGCCGCGCCTGCTCGTCGCCGACGAACCCACCACCGCGCTCGACGTCACCATCCAGGCGCAAATCCTCGAGCTGCTGGCGCGCCTCCGCCGCGAGCTCGGCATCGCGATGATGCTGATCACCCACGATCTCGGCGTCATTGCCGGACAGGCGGACGATGTCGTGGTGATGTACGCCGGCCGCATCGTCGAGCGCGCCCGGGTCGACACGCTGTTCCGCGCGCCGGGCCACCCCTATACCGCAGCACTGCTCGCCTCGATGCCGCGGCTCGACGAGCGGATGCGCCGGCTCCGCCAGATCGGCGGCTCCGTGCCCGGCCTCGCCGCGCTGCCCGCCGGCTGCCGCTTCCACCCGCGCTGCCCGGAGGCGCAGGCGATCTGCCGCGCGCGCATCCCGCCGGAATTTCCGCTCGCGGACGGTCAGGCCGCCGCATGCTGGAAGCATAACGGATTCCAGCCCGCATGACCGCGCTGCTCGAGGTCGAGCATCTCGGCAAACGCTTCCCCGGGCGATCGCGCGGGGAATTCGTGCACGCCGTCGACGACGTCTCGTTCGCCATCGCGCGTGGCGAAACCCTCGCCCTCGTCGGCGAATCCGGCTGCGGCAAATCCACCACCGGCCGCCTCATCCTCCGCCTCGCCGAACCCTCCGCCGGCCGCATCCGCTTCGCCGGAGAAGACATCACCGCGCTCTCCGCCGGCGCGATGCGCGCGCACCGGCGGAGCATGCAGATCGTCTTCCAGGACCCCTACGCCTCGCTCAATCCGCGGCTGCGCGTCGCCGACATCATCGCCGAACCGCTGCTCGTGCACCGGCTCTGCCGCACACGGCGCGAGATGACCGACCGCGTCGTCGAGCTGCTCGAACAGGTCGGCCTCGGCGCCGCGCACGCCACGCGCTTCCCGCACCAATTCTCCGGCGGCCAGCGCCAGCGCATCGGCATCGCGCGCGCCATCGCCGTGCGCCCGCAACTCGTCGTCGCCGACGAACCGGTCTCCGCGCTCGACGTCTCGATCCAGAGCCAGGTGGTGAACCTGCTGCAGGACCTGCAGGAGCAGATGGGCATCGCCTACCTGTTCATCGCCCACGACCTCGCCGTCGTGCGCCACATCGCGCACCGCGTCGCCGTGATGTATCTCGGCGGCATCGTCGAAATCGCCGACGGTGAAACCCTCTTCGCCGCGCCCCACCACCCCTACACCCAGGCCCTGCTCTCCGCCGCCCCGAAACCCGACCCCGGCGCCGCGCAATCCCGCATCGTGCTCGGCGGCGACGTGCCGAGCCCCGTCAACCGACCCCCCGGCTGCCGCTTCCACACACGCTGCCCGATCGTCCAACCCATCTGCCGCGAAACCCCGCCGGCGTTGCGCGAGGTGGCAGCCGGCCAGCGCGCGGCTTGCCATTTCGCTTCGCCGTTTCCTCTCGGGGTTTAGAGGAAGGCCGGGGGCGCTGCCCCTGGACCCCGCTGGGGCCGAAAGGCCCCAGGCCCCGGGACGCGCTTCGCGCGAAGCGCAATCACCATACCGGGACACGACCGGCGCCGGTCGTGTCCCGCGCAACGCGCCACCCCGGTTCCAAGGGTGACCACCCTTGGCGGGGTCCAGGGGCAGAGCCCCTGGCCTTCAACCTACCGAGGCCGATCCTCCCGCAACTGTGACGAATCAGCGTAGACAGCCGCGCGCGCCAGGGTCAATTTCACCGCGTGGAGCCCGTCATCGAATGCTTTGAGGACGAGATCGATCCGGAGGTGCGGCGCGGCATCGCGGAGGCGATCGAGCGCTATAATGACGAGCGGACCGGGCTCGGCGCGCCGAGCCGGCGGCTGGCGCTCGCGGTGCGCGATCCGCAGACCGGCGGGGTGGTGGGCGGGCTCTGGGCGGTGAGCTATTACGGCTGGCTGTTCGTCGAGCTGCTCGCCTTGCCGGAGGCGTATCGCGGCCACGGGCTCGGCACGCGGCTGATGCGGCAGGCGGAGGCGGTGGCGCGCGGGCGCGGCTGCATCGGCGTCTGGCTCGACACGTTCAGTTTCCAGGCGCGGGGCTTCTACGAGAAGCTCGGCTACCGCGTGTTTGGCACGATTGCGGAATATCCACCGGGCGAGTCGCGGTATTTCCTGCAGAAGACGCTGTAGTTTGCCGCCGCGCGCGAGTGTTCGCGCCGGGCTGTCCAGTGGTTCGCCGGGTTCCGCGCCGGCAACGCTAATTTCATCAAACTGCAAGCTGACCGTGATGATGCGCTGATCGGTGCGACCCTAGGGTCCGCCCGTCTAACCGCCTTGTCATCTGCCAGAAAGGTCGCTTGCGCAACTTTGGTTCCCGTGCGCCCGGCAACGGTCGCGCGCCATCGATGTCGCGGGGCGCCGCGTCCATTCAACAACTCCGTTCGGGGGATTCATGAGATACACTTGCAACGGGCGCAGAATGTGCTCGCTTGTCGCCGCCGTCGCCATTTCGACAACGACGCTCACCCCAATCCAGGCTTTCGCGCAGACCGCGCCCGCCGCCGCGGCGACCGTCGGCCCGAATGACGGCAACACGACGACGCCGATCAAGCACGTCATCATGATCATCGGCGAGAACCGCAGCTTCGATCATGTGTTCGCGACCTATCAGCCGAAGCCCGGCCAGAGCGTGAACAACCTGCTCTCCGAGGGCATCGTGCTGAAGGACGGCACGCCGGGCGCGAACTTCCGCAGCGCCGCGCAGCAGCAGGCGCAGGACACCTCGACCTACCAGATCGCGCCGACCGGCAAGACCCCGTACGCGACGCTGCCGCCGCCGAGCACGGACGGCTCGCCCGCCGCCTCGTCCGACGAGAACCCGCCGCCGTTCCGCACCATCCAGGCGGTGGAGCAGCTCGAGGCGCAGGTCCATGACGGCATCGCGCCGAGCCAGTTCCGGCTGCTGACCACGGGGTCGAGCAACCAGGCCAGCGACGTGCCGGATCAGCGCATCCTGAACGTTAATCACCTGCCGAACGGGCCGTTCCAGATCACCAGCCCGCATCTCGAATACGATGCGTACACGGCGAGCCCGGTGCACCGCTTCTACCAGATGCACCAGGAGACCGATTGCGCGATCTCGCACATCACCAACGCCAACCCGTCGGGCTGCCTGAACGATCTGTTCCCGTGGGTCGAGACGACGATCGGCGCCGGCAATAACGGCAAGCCGCAGCCGGCGAACTTCACCGACGAGACCACCGGTGAGGGCGCGACCTCGATGGGCTTCTACAACATGTTCGAGGGCGACGCGCCGTACTTCAAATACCTCGCCGACCACTATTCCATGAGCGACAATTTCCATCAGTCGATCCATGGCGGCACCGGCGCGAACCACGTCGCGATCGGCACCGGCCTGGCCGATTACTACTCGGACGGCGAAGGCCATATCGCGACGCCGCCGCAGAACCAGATCGAGAACCCGAACGCGCAATCCGGCACCAACAATTGGTGGGTGCAGGACGGTTATAGCGGCGGTTCCTACAGCAACTGCTCGGACGCGTCCGCGCCGGGTGTGGCCCCGGTGCTCGCCTATCTAGCGGCCCTGCCCTCCAAGCCGAACCCCAACTGCGCGCCGCACGCCTACTACCTGCTGAACAACTACAACCCGGGCTATAACGGCGATGGCACGGTCAACACCTCGACCTTCACCATTCCGCCCTCGTCCACGCCGACGATCGGCGACGACCTGAACGCGCACAACGTCTCATGGCGCTACTATGGCGCGGGCTGGGACAATTTCGTGAAGGATCCGAGCAGCGATCTCGGTTCCATCTACTGCAACATCTGCAACCCGTTCCTCTACTCGACCAGCATCATGTCGAAGCCCGCGCAGCGCGAGGAGCATCTGAAGGATGTTCCGAACCTCTACGAGGACATCAAGAACGGCACGCTGCCGGCGGTCTCCATCGTGAAGCCGGACGGGCTGCTCGACGGTCATCCGGCCTCCTCCAAGCTCGACCTGTTCGAAGCGTTCAGCCAGAACATCGTCGAGTACGTGCAGGCGCATCCGGCTATCTGGAAGGACACCGCGATCCTGATCACCTTCGACGAGGGTGGCGGATACTGGGATAGCGGCTACATCCAGCAGCTCGACTTCTTCGGCGACGGCACCCGCATTCCGGCGATGGTGGTTTCTCCCTTCGCGCCGGCCGGTCGGATCAGCCACTCCTACACCGACCAGGTTTCGTTCCTGAAGTTCGTCGAGAAGAACTGGAAGCTCCCGCCGGTCTCCAGCGTGAGCCGCGACAACCTGCCGAACCCGAATCAGACCAGCGCTAATCCCTACGCGCCGATCAACGGGCCGGCGATCGGCGACCTGTCGGACATGTTCGACTTCTCGTCGGCGAAGTAACGCCTGTTCTTGACCACGACTTCGCGTCGACAAAGGTGGGGCCGGTCTCCGCGGAGCGATCCGCGGGGCCGGCTCTGCCGGTTTCTTCCGCCTGCCGACGATGAATTTTCGAGAATGACGATTTGACAATCGAGGTGCCGGTGACCGAACGGAATGAGAGCGGCGCCGACCGGCCGCCGGAATTCTCCCGCAGCGCCGCCTTCGTCGAGGCGCGCCGCATGCTCGCACCGCTGCGCCGGGCGCTCGCCTTTGAGTTTTCGCTCGCGGTCGCGATCGCGGCCGCGATGCTGCTGCCGGCGCTGCGCGCTTTGCCGATCGTCCGGGCGCTGGCGCCGACCGGCATCCCCGCCATTCTCTGCGGCGCGTTGCTGCTCGCCGCGACGGCGCTGTTCGCCACGTCGCAGATCGCGCGCGCCCGCTGGCTGAGTGTTTCCTTGTCCTCGCCCACGGTGAGGCAAGCGGGACGCTGGCGCCGGTTGCTGCCGCGGCGGCGTGTCTCCGAATACCTTCCGGTCTCGGCCGCCGCGCGGCGGCCGCAGGCGGTGCGGCTGATCGGCGGGGCCGCGCTGGCCGCGCTGGCGATCGCGCGGTTCTGGCCGATGCCGGCGCCGCCCGTCGCGCTCGCGCCGCAAATCTGGTTCGGCCTTGCGGGCGCGGCGCTGGTGCTCGGCTTTCCGCTGCTGGTCGCCGAACGCGTTTTCGCCGGCACCGATCCGCTCGTGCTGCCGGAAGCGCCGCGCCTGCGCGCGATGCTCGCCGTGCCGATCGCCGCCTGCCTGATGTCCGCGCTGCTGGCGCTCGCCGACGGGCTCGGCCTCGCCGCTCCCTGGACGCATTGGGCGCGCATCGGCGCGTGCGGATTTCTGCTCGGCATCGCCGCCGAGCTCGCGATGCGCGGCATCGGGCTCTGCTTCCTGCCGCCGCCCGAGCCGGAGGCGGCGCGCGCCTCGATCGGCAGTTTCCTCGCCACGCTGCTGCAGCCGGCGGGCGCCTCGCCCACCGCGATCGCGGCGACGATCCGCGAGCGGTTCGGCATCGATTTCGCGCGGAGCTGGGCGCTCTCCTACACGCGCCGCGCGTTTCCGCCGGTGCTGCTGCTGATGCTGGTGATCGGCTGGGGTCTGACCGGGCTCACCGAGATCGGGCTCGACCAGCGCGGCTCCTACGAGCGGCTCGGCGCGCCGGTCGCGATCCTGAAACCGGGTCTGCACCTGCTGCTGCCCTGGCCGTTCGGCCGGGTGCGGCGCGTCGAATACGGCGTGGTGCATTCGGTCGAGGTGAGTTTCGGCGACGGCGCGCAGGCCGCGGCGCCGCCGGCGCCCGACACCTCCTCGGCCGAGGGCCCGGCGCCGGCGAGCGCCAACCGGCTGTGGGACCAGGCGCTCGACACCGACGTGTCCTACATCATCGCCTCCAAAGTGTCCGGGCGGCAGAGCTTCGAGACGGTCAGCGTCAATCTGCGCGTGCTCTACCGGATCGGGCTCGACGACGCCTCGGCGCGGCACGCGTTGTATGACGACGTGGCGCCGGCGCGGCTGGTGAGCACGGTCGCCGGCCGGCTGCTCGCGCATTTCTTCGCCGACCGCACGCTGAACGACGCGCTCGGCGAGAATCGCGACCGGATCGCGCGCGGGTTGCGCAGCAATCTGCAATCCGAGCTCGACCACCTGTCCTCCGGCGTGGAGGTCGTCGCGGTGGTGATCGAGGCGCTGCATCCGCCGGGCGGCGCGGCGGCGGCGTATCGCGCGGTGCAGGCCGCCGAGATCGCCGCGCGCACCAGCATCGCCGAGGAGCGCGGCCGCGCCGAGAGCACGGCCAGCATCGCGCGGCGCGACGCGGCGCAGACCATCGCCGATGCCGATGCGGGAGCGGCGGCCGAGATCGGCGCCGCCGAGGTGCAGTTGCGGCAGATGCGCGCGGATGACGATGCGTATCGCGCCGCTGGCCGCGCTTTCCTGGTCGAGCGGTATTTCGCCGATCTCCGCGCCGCGCTGGCGCAATCCTCGCTCGAACTCGTCGATCACCGTCTCGCCGGCGCCTCGGCGCCGACGCTCGACCTGCGGCCCCCGGGCAGCGATCCGCTCGCGACCGGCACGGCGGAGATGCAGAAATGAACCACGACCCGATCCTCACCGACACCGCCGCCTTTCTCGGCACCGAGGAGATGCCGCGCGGCCGCCGCGCGAGGTTGCGCGCCGGCATCCGTTTCGGCATCGCCGGCGTGATCGTCGCCGCCGCGATCGCCACCTCCTCGCTGGTGATGGTGAGCGCCGGGCAGGCGGTGGTGGTGACCGAGTTCGGCAATCCGGTGCGCGTGATCCAGCGCCCGGGCCTCGCCTGGAAGCTGCCGGCGCCGATCGAGAGCACGGTGCCGGTCGACCTGCGCGTGCGCACCACCTCGAGCGGGCTGCAGGATGTCGGCACGCGCGACGGGCTGCGCGTGCTGGTGCAGGCCTATCTCGCCTGGGAGGTGCCGTCCGACCCGGCGCGCATCCGGCAATACCTGCGCGCGGTGCACAACGACCCGGACGAGGCGGCGCGCCAGCTGCGCAGCCTGGTGGGCTCGGTGCTGCAGATCAGCGCGAGTAATTACGATCTCACCGATCTCGTCAACACCGACCCCGCGAAGGTGCGGCTCACCGCGTTCGAGAACGAGGTGCGCGAGAACGTCGCGCGGCAGGTGCTCGACATCTACGGCATCAGCGTGCGGCAGGTCGGCGTCGAGCGGCTGAGCCTGCCGGCGGAGACGCTGGCCGCGACGGTCGCGCGCATGCGGGCCGAGCGCGAGACGGTGGCCGCCGAGCGCACCGCCGAAGGGTTGCGGATCGCCGCCGGCATCCGCTCCGACGCGGCGCGCGATTCCCGTATCACCGCGGCGGATGCGCGCGCCGAGGCGGCCGGGATCGAGGCGCGGTCGCGCCAGAAGGCGGCGGAGATCTACGCCGCGGCGTATGACCGCGATCCCTCGCTCTACATGCTGCTGCGCTCGCTCGACACGGTGAGCGCGGTGGTCGGGCCGCGGACGAAGATGATCCTGCGCACCGATGCCGCACCCTTCGACGTGCTGGTGCAGGGGCCGCCCGGGCTGACGCCCGCCGCGCCTACGGCGGACGGCCCGCCGCCGCCGAACGGGCCGGTCGCGCTGAACGAGGGCCGCGTGCCGCGATGAGCGCCGCGCTTCCCCGGCGCGGCGCGGACATCCCGGGTCCGCTCGCGCAATCGGTGCGGATCGGGTTTCTCGCGCTCTACCTCGCGGTCGGGCTCGGCGCCGCCGCCTGGGGGCTCAGCAATGTCCGGCAGGTGCCGCCCGACAGCCGCGCGGTGGTGCTGCGCTTCGGCCGGGTGAACCGCGTGCAGGAATCCGGCCTGCTGCTCGCCTGGCCGTCCCCGGTCGAGACGGTGCGCCTGCTGCCGGCGCGCGACCGACAGGTGGCGCTCAAGGTCGCGGCCGAACCCTCCGGCATCGTCTCCGAGGAGACCGATGTGCATTTCGAGCCGAATGACGACATCATCCATATCCGCCCCGACAAGGATGCCGACAACGCCGCCTATCTGCTGACCGGCGACGGCAACGTGGTCCAGCTCGACGGCACGCTCTATTACGAGATCGTCGATCCGGCGGCCTATTACCTGGCGGAATCGCATGTCGAGCCGGCGCTGCACCGGCTCTATCTCGCGAGCGCGGTGGCGAGTGCGGCGACCCGGCCGCTCGACGATTTCCTCGTCGCGACGCCGGACCAGGACGCGGTGGCCGGGGCGCAGGACGCGGCCGATCTCAACCAGCGGCGCGCGGCGCTGCGCGGCCAGCTCGCCGATGCGATCAACCGGCGGATCGCCGAGCTGCGCACGCGCGGCGTCGATCTCGGCGTGACGGTGAGCCGCATCGATCTCGTGGCCGTGCTGCCGCCGGTCGCCAAGACCGCGTTCGACGCGGTGCTCACCGCCTCCCAGGTCGCCGACCAGACGGCGGCGGCGGCGCGCACCGATGCGGCGCGGATCAGCCAGCAGGCGCAGCGCGACCGCGACCGGGTGCTCGCCGAGGCCTCCGCCGCGGCGGATGAGCGCATCCGCGGCGCGACGGCGGACACCGCCGGCGTGGCGGCGCTGGAGGCGCGGATCACGCCGCAGACCCGCGACGGGCTGCTCGCCGAGGAATACCGCCAGCGCATCGCCGGCATCATGCGGCAGGCCGGGCAGGTGACCGCGATCGACATGCGGAGCGGCCAGCGATTGCTTTTGCCCGGACCTGGCCAATGAGGACCTGGCCAATGAGGAGCCGCCGATGAGCGTCACCACGATGGGCGCGGCCGTCGAGGCGCCCGCTATCCTGTTGCGCGGGGAAAGACTCTCGCTCGCCGCGCGCATCACGCTCGCGATGATCGCGGTCGGGCTGCTGGTGGTCGCGGTGATCTGGCGCCTCGCGCTGCCCGACGAGGAAGCGGTCGCGCAGCTGATCGCCGGGCTCGCCGCGGTGCTGGTGACGGTGCCGGTCGCCGCCGCCGCCTGGGCCAGCCTGCGTCACCCGACCCTGCACGGCATGACGGACCAGCTCGTCGCCGTCGCGCTGATCGCCGCCTGGGCGACCGGCGACCTGATGACCGCGGCGCTGTTGCCGATCCTGATGCTGATCGGCCACGTGCTGGAGGAGCGCAGCCTGCTCGGCTCGCAGGAGGCGATCCGCGCGCTCGGGCGGCTGGTGGACACCACCGCGCGCCGCCTGCGCGCCGACGGCACGGTGGAGACAATCCCCTCCGGCCGGCTCGCGGCGGGCGACACCATCGAGCTGCGCGCCGGCGACCGCGTGCCGGCGGACGGCACCATCCGCCAGGGCCGCTCCAGCCTCGACACCGCCTCGCTCACCGGCGAGAGCGTGCCGGTCGAGGTGGGCGAGGGCGACACCGCGCTCGCCGGCTCGATCAACGTGGATGGCAGGCTGGTCGTCGCGGTGACGCGGGTGGGCGGCGAGACCACGCTCGGCAAGATCATCGGGCTGATGCAGACCGCCGAGCGGGCGAAGCCGCCGGTGACCCGGCTGCTCGAGCACTATGCCGGGCAATACATGGCGCTGATCCTGCTGATCGCCGCCGGCGTGTGGTTCGCCACCGGCAATACCGAGGACATGCTGGCGGTGCTCGTCGCCTCCTGCCCCTGCGCGCTGGTGCTGGCCGCGCCCGCGACGGCGGTGGCGGCGATCGCGGTGGCGGCGCGGCACGGCATCCTGATCAAGGGCTCGGCCTTCCTCGAGCAGCTCGCGGAAGTCACCTCGGTGGTGGTCGACAAGACCGGGACGGTGACGCTCGGCGAGCTCTCGCTGACCGGCGTGCTGCCGGCGGGAGCGGTCGGGCGGGAGGCGATGGTGACGCTCGCCGCCTCGCTCGGGGCGGCGAGCAGCCACCCGGTGAGCCGCGCGCTCGCCGGGGCGACGCCCGACCGCCTGCCGCTCGCCGCGATCCGGGAGGAGCCCGGCTTCGGCGTTCGCGCGACCCTCGCTGGCGACGCGGTCGCGATCGGCCGGCCGGAAATGTTCGCCGGGTTCGACACCGGCCCGGCGCCCGATCATGACGGCCCGATCGCCGGCGTCGCGCGGGCCGGAAAATTCCTCGGCTGGCTGCTGCTGGCCGACGAGCCGCGGCCCGAGGCGAGAAGCGCCATGCAGGCATTGCGGGGCCTCGGCCTCGAGCGCCAGGTGCTGCTCACCGGAGACCGCCGGCGGGTCGCCGAGCGGGTCGGCGCCGCGCTCGAGATCGGCGATATCTGCGCCGAGGCGCTCCCCGAGCAGAAGATGCATCGCGTGCTGGCCGAGCTCGACCAGGGCTTCCGGCCGTTGGTGGTGGGCGACGGCATCAACGATTCGCTCGCGCTGAAGGCGGGCGCGGTCGGCATCGCCATGGGGGTGAAAGGCACCGACGTCGCGCTCGCGTCGGCCGATCTCGTGCTGATGACCGGCGACCTGCGCCGGCTCGCCACCTGCATCCGGCTGAGCCGCCGATGCCGCGCCACCATCCACATGAATGTCGGCATGGGGCTCGGCTGGACCTTTGTGCTGATCGTGCTGGCGGCGTTCGGCCTGCTCGGCGCGGAAGGGGCGATCGTCGCCGCGCTGCTGCACAATCTCAGCACCTTCGCCGGCATCGCCAATGCCGGCCGGCTGCTGCTGTTCGACGAAACCCGCCAGGGACAGGGTTCGGTCCACCCGTCCGGCCAGGCCGCGATGCGGCGCATCGCGTGATCGGCCGGCCGATCACGCTCTCGGCGACCGGCGCGCTCCTGCTCGCCTCCGCCGGACTCGCCTCGATGGTCGCGGCGGACATGCTGCCCGGCGTGGCGCCGCCCCCGCCGCTGGTGCGCGCGGCGGCGGGGGAGGCAACACCGCCACCCCCCGTCCCATCGCAAGCCACCCCCTTGCACGCCACCTTGGACGGTTCGCCGCTCGGCGACACGCTCGCCCGCCCGCTCTTCGCCCCCGACCGCCGGCCCGATGCCGGCCCCGATGCCGGGCCGGCCGCCGACGGCAGCATGCCGCGCCTCTCCGGCATCGTCACCGCCCCCGGCCTGCAGCTCGCCCTCTTCGCAACTACCCCGCACCCCACCACACTCGCCACCGGCGGCCGCCTCGCCGGCTGCCTCGTCGACACGATCACCGCCGACAGCGTCACCCTCACCTGCGACGGAATGCCCCGAACCCTCCGCCCCGCCGGCCTGCTCATCCCGCCGGCCCCGGTCGTCCGCATCGCCGACATCGAGGTTTTGCACACCAAACGATCCGATCCGCATCTGCAGCCTTGAAGGGAAGGCAAGGAAGGCCAGGGGCTCTGCCCCTGGACCCCCGCTAAGGGCAGTCGCCCTTAGAACCCGGTTGGCGCGTCGCGCCGGGGGGGCAGCATCGGGGGACCAGGGCGATATCTGGCGAATCTCCGTTTGCTGATTGCGCTTCGCGCGAAGCGCATCAAACACCCAGGCTCCCCGGATCTCGCCCGTGCTGCGCAAAGCGCCGTATCGGGTTCTAAGGGCGACGCCCTTAGCGGGGTCCAGGGGCAGCGCCCCTGGCTTTACGCCGCTTCACCCCCCATCCGCGATCGTCGTCGGCCCCGCGAGGCGGTAGGCGGTGACGCTGAAGGTGGCGTCCACGGGAGCGCCGAGGGTGCGGTTTTGGATGGGCAGGCCGCGGATTTGCAGGTCGTCGACGAGCATGCGGGGTGGGCCGGTTTCGATGGCTTGGAGCAGGTGCATCACCGGGTCCCAGCGTCCGGCGGAGATCGACAGGCGGAGCGCGATCCGGCGGTATCCGCCGGTGGTGGTTGGCGGCAGCATTTCGATGCTGGCGAGGCCGACATGGACGGCTTCGGCGAGGCGTTGGATGCGTTCCTGCAGGGCGGCGCCGGCGACGGCGTCGTCCTGTCCGGTGAGGAGGGAGGTGTTTTCGTGAGGCGCGGCCTCGGCCTGGCGGCGGAGCGCGGGGAGGTTTTCGGCTATCGCCTGCATGCGGAGCGCGAGGGTGGCGCGTTGAGTGATTTCCGCCGCGCGGTTGGTGTAGAGGCCGATCAGCGGGACGGCGGCGACGAACCAGACCAAAGCAAGGGCCAGTCCGCAGAGCGCGAGCGCCAGCGCTTGCCCGCGTCGCCCGTCGGGGAGGGGGAGCGCCATCAGGGCGTGGCCGTCGGATCGGATGGATCGGCCGCCACGGTGGCGCGGAGCGAGAAGCTTTCGGTTCCGCCTTCGCGGGTGACCGGGGCGGCGAAGCTCGGGTCGCGCAGGCTGGGCGCGGCGGCCAGCAGCGGGATCAGCGCTGCGGCGGAGGCGGCCTTGCCCTCAAGGGCAAGGCGGCGCGCGCGCAGGTTGAGCAAAGTGAGGTGCGTGTCGTCGGGCAGCAGGTCGGTGATCGTCGCGATGGCGCGGAGCGCGTCGCCGGTGCGGGCCTCGTCGGCGGCGATGGCGCTGGCCCCGGCGGCGCCGTCGGCGATGCGGCGGCGGAGGGTGGCGGCCTCGGCGATGCGGGGCGCGAGCACGGCGATGCGCTGCTCGATGCGGGCGCTGGTCTGCCATTGCCGGAGGAAGGGAAGGCCGATCGCGGCGACCGCCAGGCCGGCGCAGAGGAAGGCGGCGGCCCGCAGGCCGCGCCCGCCTGCGTGTCCGGGGCTGCGCAGGTCGATCACCGCCGCGCCGTGCGCGCCCTGGCATTCGAGCCGCGACGGTGCGAGGCCGAGCGGGGCGAGGGTGGCGACGAGCTCGGCGAGGGCGGCGCGCGGCACCATCCGGAGGCGGACCAGCAGGCGGCCGCGCGCGCGGTCCCGCTCGGCGATCTCGCTGTTCCAGTAGAGCGCGTCGGCGGCGAAGGGGGTGTAGCGGTCCATCTCGTAGGCGAGCACGCGGCGGTGCTGGGCCTCGGCGGCGAGCGGCAGGGCGATCCGGCGTTCGAGCAGCATCCCGGGCGGGATCTCGAGGGCGACGAGGCGGGGCGGGTTGCGGCCGAGCCGCTTGCGGAGCGCGGCCGGCGTAGCGCCCGGATCGAGCGGGCCGAGTGCCGCGAGGCGGCCGCCGCGGCGCAGCAGCAGCGCCGGCCTGTGTCCCGGCCCGGGCGTTTCGCTGCGGATCACCACTGCGTCGGGGGTGCGCGCGGCGCGGCCGGGGGCGCCGGCCAGGTCGGAAAGCTGCTGGGCGAACCAGCGCAGGAACTCGAGCAGCATGCCGCCCGGCTTATGCCAGAGCGCCCCGTCCCGGGGGAAATGACGCTACGAAGACACCGCTAAGAGGCCGCGGCGATGATCGCCGCTTCCTCGTCGGGATCGGCCAGCGCCGCCGCGCTCATCTCGGCGCGCGCGAGGGTGGCGAAATCGAGCTTCAGCAGCTTGGGCAGCTTCCAGGCGGCGAAGCCGACGATGCCCAGGGTGACGAGGCCGCCGGCCCAGACCGAGGCGGTGGTGCCGATCAGGCTCGCCAGGAACCCGCTCTCGAAGGCGCCGATCTCGTTCGACGAGCCGACGAACACCGATTTCACCGCCGCGATCCGCCCGCGCATCGGCTCGGGCGAGGCCAGGCGGAGGATGGCGCGGCGGATCAGCATGCTGAGCCCGTCGCAGATGCCCGCCACGAACAGCGCCGCGAGGGAGAGCCAGAGCGAGCGGGAGAAGCCGAACACCACCATGCTGATGCCGAATCCGCCCACCACCGCGTGCAGGATGAGTCCGGCGCGCCGCTCCGGCACCAGCCGCGCGGCCACCAGGGCGGCGACCATCGAGCCGGCGCCGCTCGCCGCCCGCAGCAGGCCGAACCCGGTCGGGCCGACATGCAGGATGTCGGTCGCGAAGGCCGGCAGCAGCGCGGTGGCGCCGCCGAAGAACACCGCGAACAGGTCGAGCGCCATCGAGCCGACCAGGATCTGGTCGCGGAACACGTAGCGCACGCCCTCCCACATGCGGCGCCAGGTGTCGTTGTCGCCTTTCGCATGCGCCGGCGGCGGGCGTTCCGAGACAAAGGCGAGCATCACGCAGGTCAGCGCGAACAGCACCGCGATCGCGGCATAGGTGTCGCGCGCGCCGATCGCCGCCCAGGCGAAGCCGGCGAGGATCGGCCCGAACACGTCGGCGAGCCGGCCGGTGGTGGCGAGCAGCGCCACGCCGCGCATCAGCTGGGCGAGCGGCACGACCTGCGCCTCCATCCCCGAGGCGGCCGGGTTCTCGAAGGCGCGCACCACGCCGGAGAGGAAGGCGATGACGTAGATGCCGCCGAGCAGCGTGGCGCGCGGCAGGCCCGACAGCGCCGCGAGCGCCGCCGCCAGCAGGGTGAGCATCGCCGAGGTGGCGAGCACGATGCGGCGCCGGCTGATCCGGTCGGCGATATGGCCGCCATAGAGCACCAGGGTGACGCCCGGGATCGCCTCGGCGAGGCCGAGCCAGCCGAGATCGAGCGGCTTGTGGGTCAGCGCGTAGACCTGGAAGCCGAGCAGCACCGTCATCCCCGAGGCGGCGACGCGCTCAAAGGCGTTGGCGAGCAGGAAGGAGCGGAAATCGCGGCCGCGCAGCAGATCGAGGATCATCGGAGCCGCATCATCGCAGCTTTGCCGGCGTTGGAAAATCGCGCGCCCTTGCCGAGCCGGGGCTCGGGTCGGTAGCGTTCCGGCCAGCTTGGGAAGGCCGGCTTGAAAGGCCCCCCGCTTGGAGAGGCAAGCTCATGCGGCTGGCAGTTCTGAAGGAAACGCGGCAGGACGAGACCCGGGTCGCCGCCACGCCCGAGACGATCAAGCGCCTCATCGCGCTGGGCCTCGCCGTCGCGGTGGAATCCGGCGCCGGCGCCGGCGCCGCGATCCCGGATCGGGACTTCGCCGAGGCCGGCGCGGAGATCGCGCCGGATGCAGCGGCGGCGCTCGCCGGCGCGGGCATCGTCTTCGCGGTCGCCATGCCCGAGGCGGCGGCGCGGGAGAAAATTCCGCGCGGCGCGCTGCTCGTCTGCATCGCCGGGGCGCATGCCGATCCGGCCGTGCTGCCCGGGCTCGCCGCCGCCGGGATCGATGTCGCGGCGATGGAGCTGCTGCCGCGCATCACCCGCGCGCAATCGATGGACGTGCTCTCGAGCCAGGCCAATCTCGCCGGCTACCGCGCGGTGGTGGAGGCGGCGGCCACGTTCCAGCGCGGCTTTCCGATGATGATGACCGCGGCCGGCACGGTGCCGCCGGCGCGGGTGCTGGTGATCGGCGCGGGCGTGGCCGGGCTGCAGGCGATCGCGACGGCGCGGCGGCTCGGCGCGATCGTCTCCGCGACCGATGTGCGGCCGGCGGCGAAGGAAGAGATAAAATCGCTCGGCGCGAGCTTCGTCGGCGTCGAGGATGCGGAGACGGCGGGGCAGACCGGCGCCTATGCGCGCGAGATGAGCGAGGAGTTCCGCCGCAAGCAGGCCGAGCTGATCGCGGCCACCGTCGCCAAGCAGGACATCGTGGTGTGCACCGCGCTGGTGATGGGGCGCCGCGCCCCGGTGATCGTGACCGAGGCGATGGTCGCTTCGATGCGGCCCGGCAGCGTGATCGCCGATCTGGCGGCGGAATCCGGCGGCAATTGCGCGGCGACGGTGCCGGGCCAAATCACGATGACGGAGAACGGCGTTAGCCTTCTCGGCTGGCGCAACTGGCCGTCGCGGATCGCCGTCGCCGCGAGCCAGCTCTATGCGCGCAACCTGCTCACCTTCCTCACCGGCTTCTGGAACAAGGAGGCGGGCGCACCCGCCTTGCCCGAGACCGACGACATCGTGCGCGGCGTGCTGCTGACGCGTGGCGGCCTCGTCGTGCATCCGCAATTCCAGCCTGCGCAAGCCGCCTGACGACCAAGCTCCCTGGCGACCAAGCTCCCTGGCGAAACGCCGACCAGGCCCCGCGATCCGGAGACAGAAATGAACCCACAGATGCTCGCCGACGAGGCGTCCCGCCTCGCCGAACGCGCCGAGACGCTTGCGGCGCACGCCCATGGCCTCGCGATCGCCGCCGGACCGGTGGTGCAGGCGACCCAGCCTTTCGTGTTCCTGCTCGCCGTGTTCCTGCTCGCCTGCTTCGTCGGCTACTACGTGGTCTGGAACGTCACGCCGGCGCTGCACAGCCCGCTGATGGCGGTGACCAACGCGATCTCCTCGGTGATCGTGGTCGGCGCGATGCTGGCGGCCGGGCTCGCCGCGAGCCATTGGGCCCGCGGCTTCGGCTTCATCGCGGTGCTGCTCGCGAGCGTGAACATTTTTGGCGGGTTCGTGGTGACGTGGCGGATGCTGTCGATGTTCAAGTCGCGCGCCTCGGGGGTGCGGCGATGAGCGCCAGCCTGACCGAATTCGCCTACCTGGTCGCGGCGATCCTGTTCATCCTGGCGCTGCGCGGTCTCTCCAACCCCGTCACCTCGCGGCGCGGCAACCAGTTCGGCATGGCCGGCATGGCGATCGCGGTGGTCGCGACGCTGCTTCAGCACGGCATCTCGGGCGGCGGGTACGGGCTGATCCTGGTGGCGATCGTCATCGGCGGCGGCATCGGCTGCTTCGTGGCGCTCCGCATCCAGATGACGGCGCTGCCGCAGCTGGTCGCCGCGTTCCATTCCCTCGTCGGCCTTGCGGCGGTGTTCGTCGCCGCGTCGGCGCTGAACGCGCCGGACGCGTTCGGCATCGGCACGCCGGGGCATATCCATCCGGAAAGCCTGGTCGAGATGTCGATCGGGCTCGCGATCGGCGCGATCACCTTCTCGGGCTCGCTGATCGCCTTCGCCAAGCTGCAGGCGCTGCTGCCCGGCGCGCCGGTGACGTTTCCGCAGCAGCATCAGGTGAACCTCGCGCTCGGCGTGATCCTGCTGCTGGTGATCGTCGCCTTCATCCTCACCGGCAGCCAGGCGGTGTTCTGGCTGATCGCTCTGTTGGCGCTGGCGCTTGGCTTCCTGATCATCATCCCGATCGGCGGCGCCGACATGCCGGTCGTGGTCTCGATGCTGAACAGCTATTCCGGCTGGGCGGCGTCCGGCATCGGCTTCACCATCCAGAATCTCGCGCTGATCATCACCGGCGCGCTGGTCGGCGCCTCGGGCGCCATTCTTTCCTACATCATGTGCAAGGGGATGAACCGGAGCATCCTCAACGTGCTGCTCGGCGGGTTCGGCACCGGCGGCGCGACCGCCGCCGCGGCGCAGGGACCGTCCGATCGCGCGGTGAAATCGGGCAACGCGGATGACGCGGCCTTCATCCTGAAGAATTCCGCCAAGGTGATCGTGGTGCCGGGCTACGGCATGGCGGTGGCGCAGGCGCAGCACGCGCTGCGCGAGATGGCGGATGTGCTGAAGCGCGAGGGGGTGGAGGTGAAATACGCGATCCATCCGGTCGCCGGCCGCATGCCGGGACATATGAACG
Organism: Acetobacteraceae bacterium; assembly: GCA_965276665.1. Classification (GTDB taxonomy): domain Bacteria; phylum Pseudomonadota; class Alphaproteobacteria; order Acetobacterales; family Acetobacteraceae; genus CAWGJC01. Next base: position 2,473,661 of record OZ255620.1, on the reverse strand, counting down.
TGCTGCTGGCCGAAGCGAATGTGCCGTACGATGACGTGTTCGAGCTGGAGCAGATCAACAGCGAGTTCGCCACCGCCGACGTCGCCTATGTGATCGGCGCGAATGACGTGACCAATCCGGCGGCGCGGACCGATCCGCAATCGGCGATCTACGGCATGCCGATCCTCGACGTGGACAAGGCCGGCACGGTGCTGTTCGTCAAGCGCTCGATGGCCTCGGGCTATGCCGGCGTCGAGAACGAGCTGTTCTTCCGCAACAACACGATGATGCTGTTCGGCGACGCCAAGAAGATGACGGAGGACATCGTCAAGGCGCTCGGCAAATAATTTTCTTCCCGCGCAAGCGATGTGCTTTGAGGCCCTGGTTGGGGCGGCCCAAGCCGCGCCTGAAGCGGCGCTTCCTCCGAAACGCAAAATGCGCGCCCGGACCGAACCGGACGCGCATCCGGGGTCAGCGCAGCGAAGTCAGCGCACCACGCGCAGCAGGTTGCCGCGCTGGGCGGCGAGGCCGCGATAGACGGCGAGGTAGTCTTCCGCCATTCGCCTGGTGGAGAAGCGCTCGAGGTAGCGGTTGCGCACCTTCTCGCGCGACAATCCGGCGAGCCGCCCGACCGCGCCGATCGCGCTCATCTCGTCCTCGACGATGAAGCCGGTGAGCCCGTCCTCGATGATCTCCGGCACCGAGCCGCGATTGAACGCGATCACCGGCGTGCCGCATCCCATCGCCTCGATCATCACCAGGCCGAACGGCTCCGGCCAGTCGATCGGCATCAGCAGGCCGATGGCGCCGGACAGGAAGGCGGGCTTCTCCGCCTCGCCGATCTCGCCGATCATCTCGACGCCCGGGCCGTCCAGCAGCGGACGGACCGTGGTCTCGAAGTAATGCTGGTCGACCTTGTCGACCTTCGCCGCGATCTTCAGCGGGATGCCGCAGGCGCGCGCGATGCGGATCGCCCGGTCGGGGCGCTTCTCGGGCGCGATGCGGCCGAGAAAGGCAAGATAGCTCGGCGTCACGCCGGGTACCGGATCCATCGGCACGCCGTGATGCACGGTCGCGACGTAGTTCGCCTGCGGCAGCGGGCGGCGCTGCGAGTGGCTGATCGAGACGATCGGCACGTGCGGGAAGGTGTCGAACACCGGCTGGAGCTCCGGCAGGTCGAGCCGGCCGTGCAGCGTGGTGACGAACGGCACGCGCTGGCGGCTGAACAGCGAGAACGGCCAGTAATCCATGTGGAAATGCAGGACGTCGAAATCCTCGGCCTGCCGCCGCACCTCTTCCATCATCAGCATGTGCGGCGCGATCGGGTCGCGCATCGCGGGATCGAGGCGCAAGGCCCGCGGCCAGATCGGGTGCAGGCGGGCGGAGGTGATGGAATCGCCGCTGGCGAACAACGTCACGTCGTGGCCCAGCGCCACCAGCTCCTCGGTCAGATAGGAGACGACCCGCTCGGTGCCGCCATAGAGCTTCGGCGGGACGGCCTCGTGCAGCGGAGCGATCTGCGCAATACGCATGTGTTCAACTCTCCCAGCTTGCCGCGTCGGGACAAGACCCACGGCGATCCTCTATCAAGCGATCGATCAGGGCTTTTTCGGGGCGAGGATGCGGGATTTTCATGAATTCCGCCGCGCCGCCAAAAAGATGTTCGAAGACCCTTGTCACGCCGCCGGGCAGCCTTCAGGTTCCCAGCCACGACTATGAACAAACCGAAACCGGGGCCGGGAGTTTCCCGGACGAGTGTTTCGGGTCGGACGGCTGTTTCGGGTCAAAAGGGATCGGCATGCGAAGAGCGGCATGGCATGGCGCGCGGCGGGAACCTCTCGAGAGCCTGGCGCGCCGCCCGATCGGCTTCATGCTCGCCTATGTCAGGCGGCATGCCGTGTCGCACCTCGTGATTCTGCTCTCGGTGCTGGCCGGCACCGCCTGCTCGGTGCTCTCGCAATACGCCGTGAAGAACCTTGTCGACATCCTCGCCGCGCATCACGTCACCGCGGTGTGGAGCGCGTTCGGGATGCTGGGCGCGCTGATCACCGCCGACAACATGTCCTGGCGGGTCGGCGGCTGGGTGGCGACGCGCGGCTTCGTCGCGGTGACCGGCGACATGCGGCGCGACCTGTTCCGCTACCTCACCAATCATGCGCCCGCCTATTTCGCCGACCGCCAGCCCGGCACGCTCGCCGGGCGGATCAGCGCGACGGCCAATGCGATCTACCAGGTGGAGAACACCTTCGCCTGGAACGTGCTGCCGCCGCTGCTCGCCGTCGCCTTCTCGATCATGCTGCTCGGGCTCGTCGACCTCACCATGGCGGCGGCGCTGGTGGTGGTCTCGCTCGCGCTCGCGCTGCTGCTGATGCGGCTCGCCGCCGCCGGGCGGAAGCTGCACGAGGATTACGCGACCCGCGCCGCCGCGGTGGATGGCGAGCTGGTCGACGTGATCAACAACATGCCTCTGGTGCGCGCCTTTGGCGCGACCTTGCGCGAGCGCTCGCGCTTCGCCGACCGCATCGGCCATGAGATGGGCGCGCGCACGGCGAGCCTGCGCTATCTCGAGAAGCTGCGGCTGCTGCATGCCGTATCGACGGCGCTGCTGACCGCCGGCATGCTCGGCTGGGCGCTGCTGCTCTGGCAGAAGGGCCAGGCGAGCTCGGGCGACGTGGTGCTCGTGGTGACGCTCGGCTTCACCATCCTGCACGGCACCCGCGACCTCGCGGTGGCGCTGGTCGATACGGTGCAGCACGTGGCGCGGCTCTCCGAGGCGCTCGGCACGCTGCTCCTGCCGCACGAGATGAAGGACCGCGCGGATGCGCGCGCGCTCGCGGCCGCGCGCGGCGCCGTCGAGTTCCGCCACGTCACCTACGCCTATCCCGGCACCCAGACGGTGCTGCAGGATTTCAACCTCGCGGTCCGCTCCGGCACGCGGGTCGGGCTGGTGGGCCGCTCGGGCTCCGGCAAGTCGACCGCGCTCGCGCTGCTGCAGCGGCTGCGGTTCACCCAGGCGGGCGAGATCCTGATCGACGGCGAGAACATCGCCGACCTCACCGAGGCGAGCCTGCGGGCGGCGATGTCGGTGGTGCCGCAGGACGTGTCGCTGTTCCACCGCTCGGTGCTGGAGAACATCCGCTACGGACGGCCGGAGGCGAGCGATGCCGAGGTGGAGCAGGCGGCGGATGCCGCGTTCTGCCGCGACTTCATCCGCGCCCTGCCGGAGGGGTTCGGCACCATCGTCGGCGATCGCGGGACCAAGCTCTCCGGCGGCCAGCGGCAGCGGATCGCGATCGCGCGCGCCTTTCTGCGCGATGCGCCGATCCTGCTGCTCGACGAGGCGACCTCCGCGCTCGACAGCGAGTCCGAGCAGGCGGTGCAGCGCGCGCTCGACCGGCTGATGCATGGGCGGACGGTGATCGCGGTGGCGCACCGGCTCTCGACCCTGCAGGATTTCGACCGCATCGTCGTGCTGCACCAGGGCCGCATCCTGCAGGACGGCACGCCGCGCGAGCTCGAGCGGGAGGAGGGGCCGTATCGCGAGCTGCTGGCCCGCCAGGCCTTCACCCTCGTCGAGAACGCCGCTTGAGATGTATCTGCGCCCGGCCTTCACGGAGACCGACCCCGCGCGTATCGCCGCGCTGATCCGCGCCCATCATTTCGGGCTGCTGATCACCAACGGGGAGCGCGGCATGGAGGCGTCCCACATCCCCTTCGTGCTGCATGAGGACGGGGAGGCGACGGGCCGCTTCACCCTTTCCGGCCATCTCGCCGCGCCCAATCCGCAATGCGCCGCGATCGCGGCGGGCAGCGAGGCGCTGGCGGTGTTCGGCGGCCCGCACGCCTATATCTCGCCCGGCTGGTATCGCACCCGGCCCGCGGTGCCGACCTGGGATTTCGCCGCGGTGCATGTCGCCGGGCGGCTGGTTCCGGAGACCGATCCGGAGGCGATGTCCGCCGGGCTGCGGCAGCTCGCGGCGGCGGACCCGGCCGGGTTCGATCTCGATGCGCTGCCGGCGGATTTCCATGCCAAGATGATCGCCGGCATCCGCGCCTTCCGCCTGCTGCCGGCGCGGGTCGAGGCGCAATGGAAGATGAGCCAGAACCGGAGCCCCGCCGACCGCGAGGGCGTGATCGCCGCGCTGCGCGGTCAGGGCGAGGCGGCGGTGGCGGACCTTATCGCCGAGACCCTGCCGCCGGGCTGAAAGCCGAGCCTGTTTGGAAACGCGGTCTGTTTGGAAACGCGGTCTGTTTGGAAACGCGGTCTGGCGGCCATCCGACGCGCTTTTCCCGGCTCAGTCGCCCACGGCCCTCAGGACCGCTCCGCGCCGACTCTCGGAACATCGCGCCAGCTGGCCGCCAGACCATTTTTGCAAACAGGCTCGAAGGTCATGCGGCCGCGTCGCGGCGGTTCGGCAAGAACGGTCGGAAATGCCGGTCAAAGACGCCGCCCGGGAAAGGGGGCTCAGAAGCCTTCGCGCTCGAGGCGCTTGCGCTCCATCTTGCGGGCCCGGCGCACCGCCTCGGCGGCCTCGCGGGCGCGGCGCTCGGAGGGCTTCTCGTAATGGCGGCGCAGCTTCATCTCGCGGAACACGCCCTCGCGCTGCATCTTCTTCTTGAGCGCCTTGAGCGCCTGATCGACATTGTTGTCCCGGACGATAACTTGCACTTGGCCGCCTTCTCCTGTCGTGCTGATGGTCGCGCGATGCTGCCCGACGACGGGCGAAACGGCGCGTCCCGAACCGGCTTCCGCCGCGGGCGTCTCCTCTATACCATGCGCTGCCACGCACGCAAACGCCGAAATCGGGGCCGCTGCGCCCCCGTTGCCGAGGAAAACCTCCGCCTCATGGCCATTCTCAAGATCGCCCGCATGGGCCACCCGGTTCTGCTCACCCGCGCCGAGCCGGTGGCCGACCCCGGCGCGCCGGAAATCCGCAAGCTGGTCGCCGACATGATGGAGACGATGGAGGATGCCCCGGGGGCCGGCCTCGCCGCGCCGCAGGTGCATGTGCCGCTCCGCCTGTTCGTCTTCCGCGTGGTGCCCGAGCGGAGCAGCGGCGCGCCGGACGATCTGACGATCGGCGACACCGTCGTGATCAATCCGGAGATCGAGCCGGTCGGCGAGGAGATGGTGCTCCGCTGGGAGGGCTGCCTCTCGATCCCGGGCCTCCGCGCCGCGGTGCCGCGCCACCGCCGCATCCGCTATCGCGGGGTGGATTGCGACGGCCAGCCGGTGGGGGGCGAGGTCAGCGGCTTCCATGCCGGGGTGGTGCAGCACGAATACGACCATCTGGACGGCATTCTCTACCCGATGCGGATGCATGATTTCAGCCTGTTCGGGTTCAACGAGGAGCTGACGCGGCATCCGCCGGCGGTGCCGGGAGGTCCGCGATGAGGCCGCCGGAGCGCGGGCCGGAGCGGGATGCGGCGCTCGACGCGCTGCTCCCGGCGGTGCCGTTCGACGGCTGGACGATGACCGCGCTGCGCCAAGCCGCCGGGCCGGATGCCGATCTGCTGTTTCCCGGCGGACCGGCGGAGCTGATCGAGGCCTGGTGCGATCTGGCGGACCGGCGGATGGCGGCGGAGGCGGCAAGCCTCGGCTTCGAGACGATGCGCCTCTCCGCCCGGATCCGCGCGGTGATCGCGCTCCGGCTGCGGCAGAACCGGCTGCATCGCGAGGCGGTGCGCCGCGCCCTGTCCCGTCTCGCGCTGCCCCGCCATGCCGGGCTCGCGGCGCGCTGCACGGCGCGCACGGTGGATGCGATCTGGCACGCTGCGGGCGACCGCTCGGCCGATTTCTCCTGGTACACCAAGCGGGCGACCCTGGCGGCGATCTACCTCGCCACCCTCGCCTACTGGCTGCGCGACACCAGCGAGGAGGATCACGCGACGCTCGCCTTCCTGGACCGGCGCCTGGCCGGGCTCGGGCGGTTCGGCAAGCTGCGCCAGCGCGCCGCCCGCCTGCTGCCGCGCGCCGCCTGAGGCGCCCCACTGGCTGCGCCTGGTTACTGGTTGCGCCTGGTTAGATGAATTCGATCGCGTCCACCTTGTCGGGGTAGAAGGCGAGATGGCCGGCGATCTTGGCGGCCGCGGGGTAGGGCTTCTCGTAGCTCCAAACCGCGTTGGCGGGGCCGTCCGCGATGCTGAAATAGCTGGCATCCCCCTTGTAGGGGCAATGCGTGCTGGCCTGGGTGCGGGTGAGGGCCGGCATGTCGGCATCCGCGCGGGGGACGTAGACTACCGGCTTGTAGCTCGCCTCGGCGAGGCGGAGCGCCTGTGTGGTGTCGGCGATCACCCGACCGCCGAGCGTCACCCGCACCCGGCGGGGCTCGGGCTCGATGCTCATCGGGTGGTCGGGGCCGGGCTGCTTCATGGATGCGGACATGGGGACCTCCTGTCCGCGAAATGGGGATAGAACGGCGCCAGCGCCAGCTTGAGCGGCGCGATCCGCTTCCTACATTCCGGGGCAGCGGCCGCCCCGCTGCCTCGCGAGGGGCGGGTCCCGGCCAGTCGCCTGATAGGGACGTACATGCCATGGATATGGAAAAATTCACCGAACGCTCACGCGGCTTCATTCAGGCCGCGCAGACCATCGCGATCCGCGAGTTTCATCAGCGGATCACCCCCGAGCACCTGCTGAAGGCGCTGCTCGATGACGAGGAGGGCGCCGCCTCCGGCCTGATCCGCGCCGCCGGCGGCGACCCCGCCGTGGCGAAGCGCGAGATCGACGCCGAGATCGCGCGCATGCCGAAGGTGCAGGGCGCCGGCGCCGGCCAGCCGCAGGCGACCCCCGAGCTGATCCGCGCGCTCGACGCCGCCCAGCAGGCGGCGCAGCGGGCGGGGGACGAATACGCGGCGCAGGATCGCGTGCTGGTGGCGCTCGCCGCCGGCGACGGCGCGGCGGCGCGCGCGCTGCGCACCGCCGGGGCCACCGCGCAGGCGCTCGAGCGCGCGCTCGCCGAAATCCGCCGCGGCCGGCGCGTCACCAGCGCCAATGCCGAGGCGAGCTTCGACGCGCTGAAGAAATACGCCCGCGACGTCACCGAGGTGGCGCGCGAGGGCAAGCTCGACCCGGTGATCGGGCGCGACGAGGAAATCCGCCGCACCATCCAGGTTCTGGCGCGGCGCACCAAGAACAACCCGGTGCTGATCGGCGAGCCGGGCGTCGGCAAGACGGCGATCGTCGAGGGGCTGGCGACCCGCATCGTCAACGGCGACGTGCCGGAGGCGCTGAAGGGCAAGCGGCTGCTCTCGCTCGATCTCGGCGCGCTGGTGGCGGGGTCGAAGTTCCGCGGCGAGTTCGAGGAACGGCTGAAGGCGGTGCTGAAGGAGATCGAATCGGCGAATGGCGAGATCGTGCTGTTCATCGACGAGATGCACACGCTGGTCGGCGCCGGGCGCGGCGACGGCGCGATGGATGCGTCGAACCTGCTGAAGCCCGAGCTGGCGCGCGGCGCGCTGCATTGCATCGGCGCGACCACGCTCGACGAGTTCCGCAAGCATGTGGAGAAGGACGCGGCGCTGGCGCGGCGCTTCCAGCCGGTCTTCGTGGGCGAGCCGAGCGTTCCCGACACGATCAGCATCCTGCGCGGCCTCAAGCCGAAATACGAGCTGCATCACGGCGTGCGCATCACCGACGGCGCGCTGGTCGCGGCGGCGACCTTGTCGAACCGCTACATCACCGACCGCTTCCTGCCCGACAAGGCGATCGACCTGGTCGACGAGGCGGCGAGCCGGCTGCGCATGCAGGTGGACAGCAAGCCCGAAGCGCTCGACGAGCTCGACCGGCGGCTGATCCAGGCGAAGATCGAGCGCGAGGCGCTGAAGCGCGAGACCGATACGGCGGCGCGCGACCGGCTCGGCCGGCTCGAGATCGAGCTCGCCTCGCTCGAGGAACGTTCGAACGCGATGGCCGCCGCCTGGCACGCCGAGAAGGAGCGCGTCGCCGAGACGCAGAAGCTGAAGGAGCGTCTCGACCAGGCGCGCAGCGATGTCGAGATCGCGCAGCGCCGCGGCGACCTCGCGCGTGCCTCCGAGCTCCTTTACGGCGTGATCCCCGATCTCGAGAAGCAGATCGCCGGGGAGTCGGAAGGCCATCTCGTCAACGAGGCGGTGGGCGCGGAGGAGATCGCCGGCGTCGTCTCGCGCTGGACCGGCGTGCCGGTGGACCGGATGCTGGAGGGCGAGCGCGCCAAGCTGATCCGCATGGAGGACGAGCTGCGCCGCCGCGTCGTCGGCCAGGAGGATGCGCTGCGGGCGGTCGCCAACGCGGTGCGTCGCGCCCGCGCCGGGCTGCAGGACCCGCACCGCCCGATCGGCAGCTTCCTGTTCCTCGGTCCGACCGGCGTCGGCAAGACCGAGCTGACCAAGGCGCTCGCCGGATTCCTGTTCGACGACGACCGGGCGATGGTGCGCATCGACATGAGCGAGTTCATGGAGAAGCACGCGGTCTCGCGGCTGATCGGCGCGCCGCCCGGCTATGTCGGGTATGACGAGGGCGGCGTGCTCACCGAGGCGGTGCGGCGGCGGCCCTACCAGGTGATCCTGTTCGACGAGGTGGAGAAGGCGCATGAGGATGTGTTCAACATCCTGCTGCAGGTTCTCGACGACGGCAGGCTGACCGACGGACAGGGGCGCACGGTCGATTTCCGCAACACCATCATCGTGCTGACCAGCAATCTG
>OZ255620.1:0-2460000 GCA_965276665.1 Acetobacteraceae bacterium | reverse complement strand
TCTAATAGAAATCCTGCGCCGAAAATGTAACGGGGCTCAAGCCACGTACCGAAGCTGCGGGTGCATCGCGAGATGCGCGGTAGCGGAGCGTTCCGTAAGCCTGCGAAGCGGCATTCCGTGAGGAGCCGTGGAGGTATCGGAAGTGCGAATGCTGACATGAGTAGCGACAAACAGAGTGAGAAACTCTGTCGCCGAAAGTCCAAGGGTTCCTGCGCAAGGTTAATCCGCGCAGGGTGAGCCGGCCCCTAAGGCGAGGGCGAGAGCCGTAGTCGATGGGAACCAGGTGAATATTCCTGGGCCTGCTGGAAGTGACGAATGCGAGATGTTGTCGGGTCTTACTGGATTGATCCGGCTTTTTGAGCATTCCGGGAAATAGCTCCAGCGTATAGACCGTACCCTAAACCGACACAGGTGGACTGGTAGAGCATACCAAGGCGCTTGAGAGAACGATGCCGAAGGAACTAGGCAAATTGCCCGCGTAACTTCGGGATAAGCGGGACCCGTTTCTGGGCAACCAGAGGCGGGTGGCACAGAGCAGGGGGTAGCGACTGTTTAGTAAAAACACAGGGCTCTGCGAAGTCGAGAGACGACGTATAGGGCCTGACGCCTGCCCGGTGCCGGAAGGTTAAGGGGAGAGGTGCAAGCCTTGAACCGAAGCCCCGGTAAACGGCGGCCGTAACTATAACGGTCCTAAGGTAGCGAAATTCCTTGTCGGGTAAGTTCCGACCTGCACGAATGGCGTAACGACTTCCCCACTGTCTCCGGCGTCGGCTCAGCGAAATTGAATTCCCCGTGAAGATGCGGGGTACCCGCGGTCAGACGGAAAGACCCTATGAACCTTTACTGCAGCTTTGCAGTGGCACCAGGAAAATTCTGTGTAGGATAGGTGGGAGGCTTTGAAGCCGGAGCGCTAGCTTTGGTGGAGCCACCCTTGAAATACCACCCTGAGTTTTTCTGGTGTCTAACCGAGACCGGTCAGCCCGGTCCGGGACCCTGCATGGTGGGCAGTTTGACTGGGGCGGTCGCCTCCCAAAGTGTAACGGAGGCGCGCGATGGTGGGCTCAGGCCGGTCGGACATCGGCTGCTGAGTGCAATGGCATAAGCCCGCCTGACTGCGAGAGCGACAGCTCGAGCAGAGACGAAAGTCGGCCATAGTGATCCGGTGGTCCCGCGTGGAAGGGCCATCGCTCAACGGATAAAAGGTACTCTAGGGATAACAGGCTGATCTCCCCCAAGAGTCCACATCGACGGGGAGGTTTGGCACCTCGATGTCGGCTCATCACATCCTGGGGCTGGAGCAGGTCCCAAGGGTTCGGCTGTTCGCCGATTAAAGTGGTACGTGAGCTGGGTTTAGAACGTCGTGAGACAGTTCGGTCCCTATCTGCCGTGGGTGTTGGAGACTTGAGAGGATCTGTCCCTAGTACGAGAGGACCGGGATGGACGCACCTCTGGTGCACCGGTTGTCGCGCCAGCGGCACGGCCGGGTAGCTATGTGCGGACGGGATAACCGCTGAAAGCATCTAAGCGGGAAACCCACCTCAAAACCAGGTCTCCCCGAGGGCCGTGATAGACCATCACGTCGATAGGCCGGGTGTATACGTGCGGCAACGCACTCAGCTAACCGGTCCTAATCGCCCGACAGGCTCGAGATCACCCCCATGCACAGCAATCATCCACACACCACACGCACCCCTCGCTCACCCCAAGCACACAACACCAACACCAGAACCTGCCCACCCCAATCCGGGGCGCCGCAAAACCACGCGGCGGGCTTCTCACACACAGAGAACCCTGGGCTCGATGACCTGGTGGCCATGGCGGGGCGTCCGCACCCGATCCCATCCCGAACTCGGCCGTGAAAACCCCCAGCGCCTATGATACTGCGTCTCAAGACGCGGGAAAGTCGGTCGCCGCCAGGTCTTCCAGCCCACCCACAAACCCTCACCCACGCGGGGTGGAGCAGCCCGGTAGCTCGTCAGGCTCATAACCTGAAGGTCACAGGTTCAAATCCTGTCCCCGCAACCACTTCCAGCATAAATCAATCGCCGTTGCGGTCTAACCGCCGGGGCGAGTTGTCTACTTTCTGCCGCACGAGCTTGCGAAAGCGAGCCAACGCTGGCGGCAAAGGAGAACCCCGCATCGCGAGGTGTAAAGGCGCGGACAAGCCATAGCAGTCTATCAGCGGACGATATGCGACCCCCTCTCCACCCAGGCGTTGCATAGATGCGGGCACGACCGACACGCCCAAACCAGCAGCCACCAAGCTCAGGGTTGCCGTCAGACGAGGAGCCTCCTGCGCTATTGCAGGGCTAAAGCCCGCACCGCGACAGGCAGCCAGGATTGCATCGTAAAGGCCAGGTCCCGCCGGGCGGCGGTAGAGAATGAAGGCTTCGCGCGCCAGATCGGCAAGCGGTAGCGGGGTGCCCAGGTCGGAAGCAAGCGGATGCCCTGCCGGCAGGGCCGCAATCATTGGTTCATCCAAGATATCATCAACCATCAAACCGGGCATCTTGCTGACCGGCGAGCGCACAAAAGCGGCATCCAGCCGTTCGTGTAGCAAGGCGTCCACGAGTTCGCCGGTGCCCGCTTCTTCCAGGGAAATCGAAACGCCGGGATGCACCTCACGAAAATGACGGAGGACTGCCGAGACAAAGGGATGCAAGGCGGCCGAACTGGTAAAACCGACGGCCAGCCGGCCCTGTTCGCCACGGGCAGCCCTGCGAACCACTTCCTCCACCCTCTCCGCGTGGGCAAGCGCCACCCTCGCTTCTTCCAGCAGAGCTCTTCCGGCTTCAGTGGGATGGACACCGCGCGACGTCCGATGAAGAAGAAGAACGCCTAACTCTGCCTCCAGACCTTGAAGTAGTCGCGTGAGCGGTGGTTGCTGCATGCCGAGCCTCTCGGCCGCGCGTGTGATGTGCCCCTCTTCGGCGACGGCCACAAAAGCGAGAAGTCGGCGCAACTCGATCATACCTACAAGGTATCACATTTCATCCTCCGATGCATTGGGCATCATAACCCTGTCGCCCGATATTTGAGGCAAAGGTCTGAACGACGGGATTGCTGACAATGAGCCAAGAGCCTGCTCTGCTGCCGGAGGGAATATCTCCATCCAGCAACCTGCTTGAATTCCTGAAATGGGTCGCCGCGCATCCGCGCACATATAGCGAGACAATGGATGCGTGGCGCACAAGCTGCCCGCGTTTGCCTGTTTGGGAGGATGCGGTGGACGGCAGGCTCGTCGAGCGTGTGAACGTGGGACAAAAAACGCTCGTTCAACTCACGGGCGCGGGCCGCGACTTGCTGGCGGGTGAGCGCCCATGAAGGTCGCCATCCTTGACGATTGGTTCGATACACTGCGCACGCTGCCGTGCTTTGCAAAGCTTGCCGGTCACGAGGTGACCATCTGGAACGACCATGTCGAGGACGAAGACGAACTCGCGCGACGCTTAGCCGAAACCGAGGCTCTCGTACTGATCCGGGAGCGAACCGCGATTCGGGCCGGTCTTGTCGATCGCCTACCGCGTTTGCGGCTCATCAGCCAGCGCAGCGTTTATCCGCACATCGATATCGCTGCCTGTACCCGATTAGGTATTGTCGTGTCGTCCAGTCAGCATCCTGGCGTTCCGTCGTACGCGACGGCCGAACTTACCTTCGCACTGATACTCGCGGCGATACGCCAGATTCCTCAGCAGATGGCATCGCTAAAGGCAGGGCATTGGCAAATGGCGGTCGGCGCAACCGCCCGCGGCAAGACTCTCGGCATTTTCGGCTATGGCCGCATCGGTAGGCAGGTTGCGGAATACGGCCGCGCTTTTGGCATGAATGTAGTGTTCTGGGCGCGCGAAGCCTCGCGAGCTAAAGCGCAGGCAGAAGGCTGGGCGACGGCGGCGAGCAAGGAGGCGTTCTTCGAGAACAACGACATCATAACGCTCCATTTGCGCCTGGTCGAAGCGACACGTCATATCATCTCGAGTTCAGATCTCGCGCGAATGAAACCTACGGCACTCATCGTCAACACCAGCCGTGCCCCCTTAATAGCGCCCGGAGCATTGGTTGCGGCATTGAAGGCCGGGCGCCCAGGAATGGCTGCCGTCGATGTCTATGAGGAAGAGCCGCTGCGCGACCCGCAGAGCCCGTTGCTGCAGATGGATAGCGTTATCTGCACGCCCCACATCGGCTATGTCACGCGCGAAGAATGGGAGGTGCAGTTCAACGACGTGTTTGACCAGATCAACGCCTACGCCTCGGGTTCACCCATCAACGTGGTCAACCCCGAGGTACTTGAGAAGCAGGAAACACGACGCCTGCCAGCTCCATAGATTTTGAGGGACGTTGTAATGAGCTGGTCATCCAAACAATACGTTGCTTTCGAAGATGAACGCACCCGGCCGGTGCGCGACCTACTCAACGCGGTTCCTGTAAGAGATGTTGTGTCGGCAATCGACCTCGGTTGCGGCCCCGGTAATTCGACCGAGGTTGTCGTAGCAAGATTTCCAGCGGCGTCGGTCAGCGGACTCGATAGCTCAGCAGATATGATCGAAGCCGCAAGGAAGCGGCTCCCCAAATGCCAGTTCGCTATCACGTCCATCGAAACCTGGAATGGGCCTGGACCATTTGACATCATTCTGGCGAATGCCGCTCTCCATTGGGTATCCAATCATGCGTCTCTGCTACCAAGATTGACTGGGTTCCTGAGTGATCACGGGAGTCTGGCTATACAGATGCCGGACAACCTCAACGAACCCGCGCACCGTCTAATGCGTGAAATAGCAGCACAACACCCGTGGGCCGACAAACTTGCCAAGTCCACAGGCGAGCGCGCGACAGTGGAAAGTGCAGATTGGTATTACAGCCTCTTACGGCCGCTCTGTAGCAGAGTGGATATATGGCGGACCACCTATCACCATCCGCTCGCGGGAGGCGCGAATGCCGTAGTCGAGTGGTTCAAGGGCAGTGGTCTCCGCCCGTTCCTCAGTCCGCTCAGCGACGCCGAACAAGATTCATATCTTTCCCGATATCGTGCAGCCATAGCTGATGCATACCCGACATTGTCGGACGGCACCGTGCTGCTGCCATTTCCACGGTTGTTCGTTGTGGCGATCCGCTGAACGTCGGCAATCACCTGGGCGCAGGTCTGACAAAGAGGACGCAGCCCGAGGCATTTCGTCTGCCGCGTACCTGTTGGCAGTGCATTACCTTTCCGTCCGGCATCCAACAACGGGCGGTGAATAGGCATGGACCTCCGCCACCTGCGTCACTTTCTGGTTGCAGCGGAGGAGTCAAATTTTCGTCGTGCCGGGCTACGGCTGGACATCAATCCATCATCTCCCGGCATGTCCGCGACATTGAGGAAGAATTGGGCGCTGACCTTTTTCTCAGAGAACCCGGACATGGCGCGCGGCTGACGGAGGTTGGCCGCGCGTTTCTGCGCGACGTGCGGGAGATGTTCGACAACCTCGACCACGCGAAGATCATGGCGTTGGCGGTGGCTTATGGTAAGCGCGGACGGCTACGTCTAGCTGCGTCGGATGACGTGGTGACCGGCACGCTCGCACGCATCCTTGCCGCCTATCGGGAACAGTGGCCGGACGTGCATCTTGACCTGTTGGAGATGTCCGCCGTCGCACAGGTCCGGGCGTTGCAGCGCGGCCAGATCGACCTTGGCCTGATGCTTCCGCCGGTCGACAACGCGGTCGCTGGCGGCCTATGCCGTGAACACGCTGAAGGCCGAGCGCGCCGCCCTGCTGACCGTGCGCGACAATGACGGGTTCATCACGCAGAAGAACGCCATGCGCGACTATTTCAAGGCGCACGGGGTGGCGGTCGTGAGCGACGACTCCGTCGCCGCGTCGGATGTCGATTTCACGGCCGTCGGCACCAAGCTGGCCGACGCCGATCCGAGCGTCGTGTTCTTTGCCATGCCGGCGGAGCAAGGCGCCAGCCTCGTGGTGCAGGCACGGCAGGCCGGGCTGGACCAGGGTGTCCGCTTCCTGGGGCCGCAGGCGATGGCGGCCGAGTCGCTGATCCGCATCGGCGGCAAGGCGGTCGAGGGCTCGGTGGTCGCAGCGGATTACTTCGCCGGGTCGGACACGCCGCAAAATGCCGGGTTCGTGAAGCGCTACCGTGCTGCTTACAATACCGCCCCCGAGAACTGGGCCGGGATCGGTTACGAGATGATGTACCTGGTCGCGACCGCGATCCGCACGGCCGGCCCCGGCGGCGACCGGGACGGCGTGCGGGCCGCGCTGGCCGCCAGCAAGGACATTCCGACGGTGCTCGGCGGCGGCAGTTACACCCTCGATGCCAACCGTGACGCGTCTTATGGCGCAACGCTCATTACGGTGAAGGATGGCAAGTTCGCCGTCGTGCCGCACTGAGGTGCCGCTGACGGAGCCGCCCCGGCACCGCTATCGTGGCGCGCTCCCGCAAGTGCCTTTCGCCGCCCGACGGTGGACGAAGGAGAGTCCCCCGAGATCGCCATGGTGCCGGTTTTATCGAGCATGCCGCCGGTGATCGTGCCGCCGCTCGGAAAATCACGCCATACGACTCACCGGACCACGGTTCCAAGCAGTCTCTCAGAGATAGAAGCGTTGCGCGAGCGCGCGGTAATCGGTGCCGAGATCTGCGACGGTCTCGCATCCCATGATGCGACCGTTGCGCAGGATGTACGCGCGGTCGGCGATGCCGAGCGCAAGCTCGATGTTCTGTTCCACAATCAGCATGGTCGCCCGCTGCTGCTTCAGCCGCCCCATGATGGAGGCGATCTCGTCGACAAAGCGGGGCGCGAGCCCGCCGGACGGCTCGTCCAGCATCAACAGGCGCGGCGTGCCCATCATGGCGCGCCCGATCGCCACCATCTGCTGCTCGCCGCCGGACAAGGTGGCCACGCGCTGCGCCCGGCGCTCCGCCAGACGCGGGAACGAGGCGAACACGGTGTCGAGACGCTCCGCCTCCCCGCCGCGGCGGCAGACGGCGCCGAGCCGAAGGTTCTCGATCACCGACATCTCGGGGAAGAGATCGCGGCCTTGCGAGACCTGGACGATCCCCGCGGCGAACACGCGATGCGGCTTCTGCGCCAGGATCGGCTCGCCGCGCCAGGTGATCGCTCCGGCAGCGGCCGGGCGGATGCCGCTGATCGCGTTCAGCAGGGTGGTCTTGCCGGCGCCATTGGCCCCGAGCAGCGCCACCACCTCGCCGGGTTCGATGTGGAGCGAGACCTGGTCCAGCGCCGTGGCGCGGCCGTAGCGGACGGTCAGCCCCTCGACCTGGAGCGCGTTGTCAGCGGTGGCCAAGGTAGGCCTCGAGCACGGCGTCGTGCGCGCGGATCTCGGCGGGCGTGCCCTGGGCGAGCACCTCGCCGTGGTTCAGCACCAGCACGTGGCGGGCCAGCGACATGACGAAATCGATCACGTGCTCGACCAGCAGGATCGCGAGGCCGCCGGCCGCCAGCCGCCGCAGCACGCCGCCGAGCGTGTCCAGCTCCGCCCGCGTGAGCCCGACCGCCGGCTCGTCCAGCAGCAGGAGCTTCGCCTCTCCGGCCAGCGCGCGGCTGATCTCCACCAGCCGCTGCTGCCCCGCCGGCAAGTCGCCGGCCCGGCGGTCGGCCAGCGCGGCGATCCCCAGCTCCTCGAGCAGGGCGTGCGCGGCCGCCACGTCCGTCCGCTCCCGCCGCCGGGCGCCGGCGAGGCCGAGTGCGGCGCCGAGCATGCCGAAGCGCCAGCTTCCGGGCAGTCCCGTCAGCACGTTCTCCAGCACGGAGAGGTCGGGGAAGATGCCGCCATTCTGGAAGGTGCGGCGCATGCCGGCGCGCGCGGCCTGCGTCGGCGTCACGCGAGTCATGTCCGTGCCGTCGAACGTGACGCGCCCGGTGGCCGGCCGCACATAGCCGCTGATCGCGCCGAACAGCGTGGACTTGCCGGCACCGTTCGGGCCGATCACCGCCTGAATCGCGCCGCCGCCGACGGCGAGCGAGACGTCGGACAGCGCCACCAGCCCCGCGAAGCGCACCGTGACGCCCTCCACCGTGAGCACGGCGCTCATCCGCGGCGGCCGCCATGAAAGCGGTCGGCCAGGGCCGGGATCCGGCGCGCGATGATGCCGCCCAGCCCCTCCGGCACGAAGATCAGCACGACGATCAGCAGGAGCGCGAAGGCAATCTCCTCCAGCCCGGGCAGGTTGCGCAGCAGCTCCGGCGCGCCCGTCAGCAGCAGCGCGCCGATCGCCGAGCCGGCGAGGCTGCCGAGGCCGCCGATCATGACGATGGCGAATTGCAGCAGAAGCTGCGACAGGTCGAAGCCGGTCGGATCGATGCGGCCGAGCAGGATGGAGAACAGCGCACCGGCGATCGCCACGATCGCCCCGCTCCAGGCAAAGGCGATCAGCTTGACGCGCGCGGGTTCGATGCCGAGCGAGGCGGCCGCCGCCTCGTTCTGCCGCACGGCGGCGATCGCGCGGCCGAACCGCGAGCGCAGCAGGGCGCGGGTGGAGGCGTAGATCGCGAGCGTGACCGCGAGATAGACGAAATATTTCCGCACGCCGCTGTCCAGCGACAGGCCGAAGACGGTGCCATCCGGTACGGCCAGCCCGGACGCGCCCCCGGTCACGTCCGAATGCACGTACACCCAGCGCAGCAATTCGCTGAGCGTCATCGTGACGATGGCCAGGTAATATCGCTTGAGCCGCAGCGCCGGCAGCGTCGCGAGCGCCCCCGCGGCGGCGCCGATGGCCGCGGCCGGTGGCAGCATCAGCCAGAACGGAATGCCGAGCAGCCGCATGCCGAGCGCCGTCGCATAGGCGCCAAGCCCGAAGAACGCGGCATTGATAAAGGCGAGCTGTCCCAGATAGCCGAGCACGATGTTGAAGCCCAGGCCGGCCAGGCTGTACACCAGGATCGCGTTGGCGATGTACTGCGTGTAGTCGTTCAGCACCAGCGGCAGGGCGAGCAGGATCGCGAGCCCGGCGGCCAGCGCCGCCGCGCCGCGCAGGTCCCGCTTGTGCGTTCGGGGCCGCCGCCGGGTGGCCGCCTCAGACACGGAACGTCTCCTTGGACCCGAACAGCCCGGCCGGGAACAGCATCAGCACGCCCACGATCACCAGGTATGGGAAGATCGTGATCGCGGTGGAGGACACGTAGCCGCCCGCCAGTTGCTGCAGCACGCCGATCAGCAACCCGCCCACGATCGCCCCGCCGAAATTGCCGAATCCGCCGAGCGTCATCGCCGCGAAGGCCGGCAGCAGCACGTCCTCCCCCATATCCGGGAAGATCATCGAGACGGGGGCGACCAGGATGCCGGCGACGCCGCCGAGGGCCGCGGAGACGCCCCACATGCCGCCCGAGAGCGCCGGCAGGTTGATGCCGACCAGCACCGCGCCGCGGGGCGACGCGGCGGCCGCCCGTCCCATCCGGCCCATGCGGCTGAACCGGAACAGCAGCAGGAAGGCGAGCACGAGGCCGAGCGTCACCGCGGTGATCAGCACGTCCTGCACCGTGATCACGATGGTGCCGAGCGCGATCGGCGGATAGCTGAACACCGGCGGCATGGAGAGCACGTCGCCGCCGTAGAACCACCGAGCGATCCCCTTGAACAGGAAGGAGAACGCCACCGTCATCATCGCCACCGCCGTATGCGAGGCATCCCTCATCGGACGGATCAGCACGCGCTCGATCAGCACGCCCACCACGAACATCACCAGAACCGACGCCAGCGCCGCCGCCGGGAAGGACAGTCCGACGACGTTGACCATGACGAACGCCGTGAAGGCGCCGGCCATGAACAGCTCGCCATGGCCGAAATCGACGATCGTGGTCGCACGGAACAGCACCGTCATGCCGAGCGCGACGAGCGCGTAGATGCTGCCCTGAGACAGGCCGCTGGTGACGAGCTGCAGCAGCATCGATCTGCGCTACTGCGTCGGCTCGCCGGTGATCGAGCGGAGCAGCACCATCTTGCCGCCCTCGAGCCGGCTCATGAACCCGGCGGTCGTGCCGTCATGCCGCTGTGCCGTGAAGGTGGTGGGTCCCGCTTCCACGCCGCTGTTGAAGTCGTGCAGACCGTCCATCGCGGCGAGGAAGCGGGCCCGTGTCACGTCTTGGCCCAGCCCCTGCAGGACATGGATGATCGACAGTGTCCCGGCCATGCCGACATAGCTGTAATTGTTGACCGGCTTGTCCGGGTAGGTGCGGCGCCAGATCGCGGCGAAGCGCGCGAGCTCCTTGCCATCTTCGGTGCCGGCCAGGTGGTAGTAGACATAGACGGTCTTCATCGCCGCCGGATTGCCGACGCGCTTCAGCGTATCGAATAGCGTCACGCCGGAGTTGCCGAGGATGGGAGTGGTCAGGCCGAATTTGTAGGCGTCGCGTACGAAGACCGCGAACGGCGCCGGGTACAGCATCGCGAGGATCGCCTGTGCACCGGAATTGCGGAGCTGCAGGATCTGCGACGTTGCATCCATCGCCGTGTTCGACATCTGCAGATCCAGCACCGGCTTGATGTGATACTTGGATTGCAGGTAGTCGAGCGCCGGGTCTAGGTAGCTCTTGCCCCAGTCGTCGCTCTGCGTGACGATCGCGATCTTGTCCGTACCCGCCTTGCTCATCGCGAAGTCGATCATCTCCTTCGAGTTGTCGGCGGCGGTGGGCGAGGCCTGGAAGACGGTCGGCTCGGTCGGGGTCGAAATCTCCGTCGCCGCCGCCCCGGCGACCATCCAGGGCAGGCCGGATTTCAGGATTTCCGGCTTGGCGGCCAGCGAGACACCGCTGCACACGCCGCCGTTGATGAGGAACACATGGTCCTCCGAAACGAGCTTCTTGATGGCGGCGATACCCTGCAGCGAGTTGCAAGCGTCATCCTCGACGAAGAGCTCGATCTTGCGGCCATTGATGCCGCCATGGTCGTTGATGTCCTTGTACAGCGCCTCAGAGCCGAGAATGATGTTGCCGTAGAGCGCGGCCTGTCCGGTGAGCGGGCCGAACATGCCGATGCGGATCGTGTCGTTCGTGATGCCCGGCTCCTCCGCCCGCGCGAGCGGCGCGGCGAGGAGGAGGGCGGCGGACAGCAGAACCGGGCCGAGCTTCATCACGCGGTCTCCTTCGGGCGGGGTGGGAGCAACTCCGGCAGGGCGGATTTGACGATCTTGCCGGCGGAGTTCTTCGGCAAGGCGTCCAGGAACACGACCGCTTTCGGCACCTTGTAGCGGGCGAGGCGGGCGGCGCAGGCGGCGCGCACGTCCGCCGCGGTGAGCGGCCCGGCGGCCACGATGAAAGCCGCGACCTCTTCGCCGAACTCCGACGACGGCACGCCGGTGACAGCGGCCTCGCTCACCTGCGGCAGGTCGAGCAGGACCTGCTCGATGTCGGACGGATGGATGTTCACGCCGCCGCGGATGATCATGTCCTTGGCGCGTCCCTGCAGCGTGAGGAAACCATCCGCGTCGAAGCGCGCGAGGTCGCCGGGGTAGAAGAACCCGTCGCGGAACGCGCCTGCCGCCTCGCCCACGTGATAGGCGGCCGGCGATGCCGGGCTGCGGTAGCGCAGCCGGCCAAGCGTGCCCGATGGCACCGGACGGTCCGCCTCGTCGACCACCTCGACCTGCACGCCGAAGCAGGGGCGGCCGACGGAGCCCGGCCGCGCCGCCAGCTCGTCCGGGGTGAGCAGCGTGACGCCGCCGGCCTCGGTGGAGGCGTAGTACTGGTAAAGCTCGGGCGACAGCCTCCGGCGCACCGCCTCCGCCTCGCTGGCGAAGAGCGCGGAGCCGCTCGAAATCAGCGCGCGCAGGCCCGGGAAGGCAAGCGGGCCCGGCGGTTCGGCCAGCAGCCGTCGGAGCTGTGTCGGCACCAGGAACATGGCGGTGGCGCCGGATGCGGCGACGAAGGCGCGCAGCTCCGCCGGTTCGAAGGGCGGCGGAAACAGGCAGATCGTTCCGCCGGCATAGATCATGGAAAGGGCGAATGCCCGTCCGCCGCCGAAGAACAGCGGCGTCGCCACGGCGAAGCGGTCGCGTGAGCCCAGGCCGATGTCGATCCAGTAGACCATGAAGCGGCTGATGAGCTGCCGGTGGGTCAGACGCGGTCCCTTCGGCGCGCCGGTCGTGCCGGAGGAGAGCGACAACACCATCGGCGCGTCGAGGTCGACATCGGATGCGGCGAACGCCGCCGCGGATGCGGGCGGCACGGCATCGGCCAGTTGCATCCAGTCCGCCGGCCCGTCCGCCTCGTCGCTCAGCACGAAGCCCGCGTCGAAGCGCGCCGCGACGTCGAGCCGTTCGCCGCGGCTCCAACGCCGGTCGAGCGGCAGAATGACCGCGCCCAGGCGGATGACGGCAAGCAGGCAGACGAGGTGACGGAGATCGTCCGGCAGCGACAGGCCGACCAGCGTCCCGGCGCTCACCCCGGCGGCGTGCAGGCGGTGGCAGACCCCGTCCACCATCCGGTCCAGCTTGCGATATCCGATGGTACCGGCAGGGGACACGACCGCTTCATGGTGCGGCCGCGTCTGCGCGTGCAGGCGGAGCAGGTCGGCGATGGTGCCGGCCACCGTTCAGCCCTCCAGCCGATAGAGGCGCGCGGCGTTATCGCGCAGCAGCTTGCGCAGCGGCGCCGGACGCAGGCCGAGCGCCGCGATCTCCGCCATCGTGCGCTCGAAGCCGAGCACGGGAAAATCCGTCCCGAAGATCACCTTGTCCTGCCCGTACGTGTTCAGATACTGCACGAACGCGGCCGGCCAGTAGCGCGGGCTGTGCGCGTCGCAGCCGATGAACACGTTGGGGTGCTTCCACGCCATCGCGATCATCTCCTCCGTCCACGGGATGCCGATGTGGATGCCGACGATCTTCAACTCGGGCAGGTCGCACGCCACCGCGTCCAGCGTGATCGGCCGCCCGACGCTGCGGCAGGGATAGTCCGGCGCGTAGATCATCGACTGCCCGATCTGCATCTGAACCGGCACGTCCAGTTCGCAACACTTGGCGTAGAACGGATAATACCTGGCGTGATCCGGGGCGAGTTCGAACCAATGCGGATAGAGATGCGCGCCCACGAAGCCATATTCGCGCACCGCCTGCTCGAGCTCGCGCACGCCCGCCATGCCGTCGAATGGATCGATGCCCGCCAGGCCCGAAAACCGCTCGGGGTAGCGCTGCACCGCGTCGTAAACCAAGCGGTACGGGATGCGGTAGGTGGAAGGATGGCCCTGCCGCCCGGCGCGGGTCGCGATCAGGAAGGCGCGTTCGATGCCGGCCTCGTCCATGCGGGCGAGCATCGCCTCCAGCGAAATGCCGTCGATGCCGCTGGCCTCGCCGCGCATCTTGTCGACGAAAAACCCCTGCCGCCAGGACGGTCGAAGGCGCTGCGCCTCGGGCGTCCAGATGTTGACGACGGTGTCGATGGCGCGGACGGGCGTCATGCCGCTCTTCCCCCGAGGCCCATGCGGCGCGCGACGATCTCGCGCTGAATCTCGTTGGCGCCCTCGCCGAAGCTGTAGAGCCGGGCGTCGCGCCAGTATCGCTGCATCGGGCTCTCGGCGGCATACCCGACGCTGGCCAGGATCTGCATGCCGCGGTCGGCCACGAACTGGAACATCTCGGTCGCCGCGATCTTGGTCATCGCCGCATGCTCCTCGGCGTCTTCTCCGGCATCGAGCATGCGCGCGAGCTCGCGCACCATCAGCTCCGCCTTGCGGATCTCCATGCGCATGTCGACCAGCCGGTGACGGATCACCTGGAACCCGCTGAGCGGCCGGCCGAATTGCACGCGTTCGCCGGCATGGGCGATCGCGAGGTCGAGCGCCGCCTTGGCGCTGCCCACGACGGTCGCGGAGATGCTGGCGCGGGAGAAGCGCAGCGTGCCGGTGACGGTGCGGAAGCCCGCGCCGGGTTCGCCGAGCCGGTCGGTGTCGGTGACGAGCACGCCGTCATAGCCGATGTCGTAGCTTGGCATGCAGTTGTTCCCGGCCTTGGGCAACCCGGTCATGGCGATGCCGGGCGCGTGGCGCGGCACGAGGAAGGCGACCAGGCCGTCGCCGGGCGCGTTCGGCCCGGCGATCCGGCACAGCGTCAGCAGGTGCGTCGCGGCGTCCGCGTCGCTGATCCAGGTCTTGCGTCCAGTAATGCGCCATCCATCGTCCACCCGCTCGGCCCGCGTGGCGACCGCGCGCGCGTCCGACCCCGCACCGGGCTCGCTCAGCGCCAGCGCGACGAGGGCCTGCCCGTCGAGCAACGGCGGAATGAGCGCGTCCCGTTGCGCGGCCGTCCCGAACTGCACGAGCGGCATGACGCCGAAGCTCACGAGGCGATTGAGGATCGAGGCGATGGGCTGCGCGTGATAGGCGATGCGTTCCTGGATCCGGCAGAACAGCGACCAGGGCAGTCCCAAGCCGCCGGCTTCCACCGGGATGGGCGCGCGCGTCAGGCCGAGCTCGGCGAGGCGGGGGATGTAGTCGTAGGGCGGGACGTGCTCGGCGTCGCGGCGGATGGTCTCGCTCTGCGGGATGTTCCGGCAGAAGCGGTCGACCGCGTCGAGGATCGCGTCGTGCTCGTCGGGGATGCTCATGGCGCGCGCTCCGCATCGAGGAAGCGCAGCATCGCCGCCATGCTCTCCCGGGTATCGGCCGGAGTGCCGAAACCGGGCGTGATGGCGTGCGCCGCGTCCGGCAGCAGCGCCGCGACACGCTCGAAATAGGCCAGCAGCATGTCCGTCCGTGCGCAGGCCAGCAGCGTCGGCACGCGGACGAGCGGGAGACGCTCCTCCTTTTGATAGGCGATCGCCGCACGATAGGAGAGGTGATAGGTGCGCGCGGCCTTCGCCACCTCGACGAACTTGTCGTGCAGCGCCTCGGCGCCGGGCAGGCCAACGGTGCGGACATGCACCGCATCCTGCTTGTACCAGGGCCAGAACAGGTAGGCGTTGCGGACGAAGGTCCAGATCCAGAGCAGATGCGCGCCGTCATCGCTCGGCCGCACCGCAGGCGCGTAACGGCGGAGCATCTCCTCCCGCTCCGCCTCCGCGTAGAGCGAGACGCCGTCAAGGATGAGGCGCCGGGCCCGGTCCGGATGCCGGATCGCGATTTCGGTCGCGATGTTGGCACCGGTATGGCCGCCATAGAGGTCGACGCGACCGAGGCCGAGCGCGTCCAGCGCCGCGACATGCGCCGCGGCGAAGGCGGCGAGGTCAGGCGCGTCGCCGGGTGGTGGATCGGAGTCGCCGTTGCCGAGCGTGTCCGGCGCGAAAACCGGCCGCGTCTCGGCGAAGCGCAGCAGGAGCGGCTCCAGCATCTTCGAGGAGCCGGGCGACGGGTGGAACATCACCAGCGGCGTGCCGCCCTTGGTCGGACCGGCGTAGCGCAGATGCACCTGGCCGTGCGGCGTGTCGACGAACCGACGGCGTGCGCGACGGGTCGGGGTTTCGCAATCCCGTCCGGCCGGCTCGCTCAGGGCGCCCCCGTGGCTCATGGCCTCCACCTTGCGTGGCAGTGGTATACAAGATAAGTATCGTTTTCCTGTCAAGCCGTTTCCCCGACGAGCCGCTCAGTCGGCGACGACTTGCCGCGGCACGCCCGCCGGCAGAATAAGCGACAGCACCATGTCCCGGTCCGCCCGCAGATGCGCCCGCATCCGCTCGGCCGCCAACGCGCCATCACCCGCACGGAGGGCCGCGATGATGTCGCCGTGCTCATGGATCGCCGGCGCCGCGCGGCCGTTGCGCAGCGTCAGCAGGCCGAAGCGGTGCGTCTGGTCGCCCAGCATGTCCATCACCTGCGTGAGGCGGGAGTTGCGCGCCATCGCGATGATCCGGCGATGCATCAGGATCGAGTGATCGTAGGCCTGCCGAAGACTGCCCGCCTGCAGGTGCTTCAGCGCCTGGCGATGATCCCGCTCGAAGCCGTCACGATTCTGCGGCAGCATCCGGTCCGCGGCCAGGCGTGCGGCGAAGCACTCGAGCTGCTCGCGAAGCTGGTAGACCTCGACCGCGTCCTGCAGCGTCAGCTCGGTGACCACGATGCCGCGCTGCGGCAGGATGCGGACCAGGCCGGCGGTTGCGAGATCACGCAGCGCTTCCCGGACCGGGGTGCGGCTGATGCTGAGTTCCTCGGCGAGCTGATTTTCGGACAGCAGCGCGCCCGGCGCATGGCGCGAATCGAGAATGCGCTGCTTCAGCTCCGCGTATGCCTTCTGCCGCAGGGACAGGCGGTCCCGCCCTGCCGGTTCCTTTCCGTTCCGCACTGCCTTTTGCTCGGCCTTCTGTATACCAGCCGTATATCATTCTGAACGGCTTGCTTCAAAGGATGGATGGCGTGTTGCTCAAGCGGCAGCCGGCAAGGGTGACAACGCCTCGATGATCCGGCACTCGGCAACGGTGCCGTGCCTGCATTGGCCGATGATCTGGCGCAGTTTGTGCCCGAGTGCTGTCAGGTCGGCAACCTTGCGCTCCACCTCGGCCAGGTGTCCGCGCGCGATCAGGTCGATTTCCTCACACGGCCGGTCCTGCTGATCCGACAGGCGCAGCAGCTCGCGCACGTGGTCGAGCGAAAAGCCGAGATCCCGGGCGCGTCGGACGAAGCTCAACCGCGCCAGATGCGACCGACCATAGGCGCGGTAGTTGCCCCCGGTTCGGGCGGGAGCCGCCAGCAACCCGGCGCGCTCGTACCAGCGGATCGTCTCGACCTTCGTGCCGGTCGCGCGCGCCAGCTCACCGATGCCGAACGTGTCACCTGCCATGGCTTGACCCTGTGGTGGCTACAGGGTGCATGTGGTCAGGCACGTCGAATTGTCGAGGTGTTTCACCATGCCGTGCTGCAACGATGCGAACTGCGCCAGCAGCCCCGGGACTGCGCTGGCCGGGACTGCGCTGGCCGGGACTGCGCTGGCCAGGACTGCGCTGGCCAGGACTGCGCTGGCCAGGACTGCGCTGGCCAGGACTGCGCTGGATAGTCCGCGCTGGCGGCGGGCGTTGTGGATCGCTCTGGCCGTCAATGCCGGGTTCTTCCTGGCAGAAATCGTCGCGGGCGCAGCCGCCGGCTCGGCCGCGCTGCAAGCCGATGCGCTGGATTTCCTGGGTGACGCCGCGAACTACGCCATCAGCCTCGGCGTGGTCGGCCTGGCGGTCGTCTGGCGCTCCCGCGCAGCCCTGCTCAAGGGCTGGACGCTTATCGCGCTGGCGCTCTGGGTGCTCGGCAGCACGGCTTGGCACGCCTGGTTCGGCACCCTGCCCCGTGCGGAAGTCATGGGCGTGGTCGGCACGGCCGCCCTGTTGGCTAATGGCGGCGTCGCCCTGATGCTCTATCGGTTCCGCACCGGGGACGCGAACATGCGCTCGGTGTGGGTGTGTTCACGCAACGACGCCATCGGCAATTTCGCCGTCATGCTCGCGGCGGCCGGCGTATTCGGCACCGGGACGGGCTGGCCGGATGTGATCGTGGCAGCGATCATGGGCGGTCTGGGGCTGTCGGGTGGCCTGAGCATTGTGCGGCAGGCGCGGGGCGAGCTGATCCGGCATGGGCTTCCCTCCCCCGTTGCGCCCGGAGCGGCATCATGAGCGGACACGACCGCCACGACCATGACCACCATGACCATGACGGGCACGATCATGGGCACGCATGGTCCGGGGGCACCATCACCACGAGCCGCCGGCCGGGTCTGACGGCGCCTTGCGAGGATTGATCCCGTGGTCAGCCCGGGCAGCGCTGCGATGCTGCGCCAGGTCTGCGAAGAACTGCGGGATCGATTGAGGGTTCGGACGCAATCAGCCTGCCGACGGATTGTCCGGTCAGTCCCCTTTCTCAGAAATCGGCATGCCGGGCGACGCTTCGACGCTCGCGACCTGATCGAGGTTTGCGATCAGGCGCGTTAGCAGGGCAACGAGCAGCCCGGCCTCCTCGTCCGTGAAGTCGCGCAGTACCGCACGATTACCCCGGAGCAAGGCGGCAACCGCGTCCGGCAGGCGCGCTTCTGCGACCTCCGTCAGTGTGATGCGGCTGCTGCGCCCATCGGCCGGGTCAGGCGCGCGCTTGATCAGCCCGTCCCGCTCCATGCGGGCGAGCATCTGTGCCATCGGCGGCTGCTCGATCTTGGCGAAGCGGGCGAGATCACGTTGCGTGCTTGCCCGGCCATCCTGGAGCGCGACCAGCACTGGCAGATGTCCGACGCCAAAGCCAAGCGGCTTGAGCCGCGCTTCGCTGAGGCGGGCGAACCCGCGCGCCGCGAGGCTGATCAGGTGCCCAGGCGTCGAGAGCACATCTAGGTCCACCGCACCTCGCCCTTGCACCCACCCGCGCGCTGACGCATACGTGCATATGTAAAGGGCGTTGTCCTCAACGCAACACCCGCACAATACAAGGAGAGACCCAATGGACGACGACGTCAAAATTCTTGAACGCATCTACGATCGCTTCAACGCGCGGGACATAGACGGCGTGCTGACCGTGCTCACCGATGATGTCGCCTGGGCCAACGGTATGGATGGGGGCCACGTCCATGGCCGCGAGGCCGTACGCGAGTACTGGACGCGCCAGTGGACCATGGTCAGTCCGCACGTCGAGCCTGTGGGCTTTCGTCGGGCTGCGGATGGCGCGATCATCGCGGAGGTCCGGCAGTCCGTCCGCGATCTCGAAGGCAAACCGCTCCAGGGACAGACGCACGGGTTGAAGGACAAGACGGTCGGACACGTTTTCCGTCTTCGAGAGGGCAAGGTGGCTCGCTTCGACATCCAGGATGCCGCCTAGAGCATTTTCAGTTAAGTCGCCGCCGGCGACCTGGCTTTCCTGAGCAGCCCAGTCCCGCCGAACCCGCCGGTCCCATAAGGGGACATCCAGCGTCCCCGAAGAAGACTCGTCGGCGGCTTTGAAGTCAGCGCCAGGTAAGCAGAAACAATGGATTAGCACTGGCACAGTGCTTGCAATCCGTCGGATGGGCCTGAAGCCCTGAAGACGGAGACGAACATGAGAACCAGACATTGGCTGCTGGCCGCCACGCTGCTCGCGGGCGGTGTTGGTGCAGCGGTCGCGCAAAATGCGGCGATCTACGACCCGGCGCAGTTGCCGGCGATACGGGGCAGGGTCGCAGAATACAGCCTGACGCCGCGCGGCGACGTGGACGGGCTGATCCTGGCGGACGGGACGGAGGTGCATCTGCCCCCGCATCTCGGCACACAGCTCGTGTACGCGGTGAAGCCCGGCGACGCCGTCACGATCCGTGGCCTGAAGGCGCGCGCCATCCCGATGGTGCGGGCCATGTCGGTCAAGAACGACGCAACCGGCGACACCGTGACGGAGACCGGCGCCGGCGGGCCGCCTGGGTCTCGCGATGCGCAGCAAACGCTGAATGCGACGGGCCGCATCAAGGCGCAGCTGCATGGCCCGCGTGGCGACTTGAACGGGGTGTTGCTGGAGGACGGCACCATCGTCCGTCTGCCGCCGCCGGAGGCGACGAGGCTCGCCGCGGTGCTGACGGCGGGCGCGGCCGTGACGGTGCAGGGGCAGGGGATCGAAGGTCCGCTCGGCCGCGTGATTGAGGCGCGGTCGATCGGACCCGACGCTGGCCATCTCAGCCAGGTTGCCGTTCCCCCGCCGCCGCGTCCCGGCCATCGCCCGCCGCCGCCTGGCGGACCGGGCATGGCGCCCGGTCCCGACGCGCCGCCCCCGCCGCCCGGCGGCCCGGGCGGCGCCCCCCGGCGAAGCCGTAACCAGCCAACAGGAACAGCGCGATGCATTGGATCGATCCCGATCACCTGCCGGAGATCTCCGGCGTGGTGGGCTGCTTCCTGCTGAACGGGGAGGGCGAGGCCGACGGCCTCGTCCTCGCGGACGGCACGGAAGTTCACTTCCCCCCGCACATGGGCGGAGATGTGCTGGCGGCCGTCTGGCCGGGCGGCACCGTCCATGTCCGCGGCGTGCGGCCGCGCGGCGTCGCGATGGTCGCGGCGGTTTCGGTCGCGCCGGAGGAGGGCGCCCGCATTGTCGATGCCGGGCCACCTGACGATGCGCAAGGCCGGAAGGCGGCCCGCAAGGCGGCCCATGCCAAGCGCACCCCGATGGAGGCGCGAGGCGTGGTGCGGCAGGTCCTGCACGGCCCGAAAGGCGAGGTGCGTGGCGTATTGCTGGAGGATGGCCGCGCCGGACGCTTCCCGCCGCATGCCGCCGAGGCGGTCGCGGGCATGTTGGCACCGAACGCGCCGGTGCTGCTGCGCGGCGATGGCCTGGTGACCCCGCACGGCACGGTCATCGCGGTGCAGGAGATCGGAACGTCGGCGGACGATCTGCGCAAGCTGGAAGCCAAGAAGCCGAAGGACAGGCACAAGGAGCCCAAGCCGCACCTTGCTGGCCCGCGCGGCGGCAACTCCGACGCCGCACATCCGCTCTGAGCGACACCGAAACGGAGGCCGGGCGCCCGCTGCTGCGCCCGGCCTCCTGCATGATGGAGACGGCCCATGCCGGACGGACATGACGTGTTGAGCTGGCTGCATATCGGCGACCTGCACATCACGCAGGAAACCGAGCAGAACTACCTGGACCTGAAGCGCATCGTCGCTCTGGCGAAGGGCTTGCCGAATAGCAGCGTCGATTTTGCCCTGCTGCCTGGCGACAATGCCGACGGCGGCACGCCGGAGCAGTTCCGCCTCGTGCGCGATGCGGTCGCCCCATTGCGGATGCCTCTGCACATCCTGCCGGGCGACCACGACTTCAAGCCGCGCGCGCTGGATGCCTTCCACGACGTGCTCGGCGCGGAGCGCCTGCCGAAGGCCGTCACCGCGCGCGGGCATCGCTGCCTGTTCCTGGATGTCGTCTCCGTGGGCACCGGAGGCCCCGATTTCCGGCTGGGCGACGCACAGCTTGCCTGGGCCGAACGCGAGCTGGAGGAAGCCGAGGCGGCAGGCCAGGACGCGGTCGTTTTCATGCACACCTACCCGGCCGACCTGCGCGAGGGCGCGGAGCGGCTCGGCGCGCTGCTGGCCAAGCCGCACGTCACCTGCGTGGACATGGGCCACACGCACTACAACGAGCTGGCCAATGACGGCGCCACGATCTTCATGGCGACGCGCTCGACCGGACAGATCGAGGAAGGGCCGCCGGGTTTCTCGATCGCCGCCGTCGATGGGCGCGGGGTGAGCTGGCGCTTCAAGCCGCTGGATGCGGCGTGGCCGTTCGTCCTCATCACGCGTCCGACCGATCGGCGACTGGCCACGGAAGCGAACCGGAATGACGGCGGCGCAACCGTGGTTCGGGCCAAGGTGCTCGGGGACGCCCCGATGACCGCCGTCGAGAGGCGAGTCGATGACGGCACCTGGACGCC
Organism: Acetobacteraceae bacterium; assembly: GCA_965276665.1. Lineage (GTDB taxonomy): Bacteria > Pseudomonadota > Alphaproteobacteria > Acetobacterales > Acetobacteraceae > CAWGJC01. Next base: position 2,438,718 of record OZ255620.1, on the reverse strand, counting down.
CATGCGGCCCGCGCCAAGCCACCCGGCGCTATGGGAAGCGCCGATCTCGGCCGGCGCGAGCCGGGTCGCCGTGCGCGCTCGTGATGCGAACGGCTGTCTGGACGAGGATCAGGTCGAGCCGGCCGGTACTGGATGGGTGCCCCCGAAACGCCGGGCCGATGGCAGCGATGCCGATCGGGTCGAGGCGTGGCCCGAGCGGGGCATCGTCGGCACCCAGCTCGGACCGAACCGCAACGGGCGGAAGTGGTGACCGACGATCGCGGCCAGCCCTCGCAGGAGCAGGGTCAGCCGTCGGCGCGGTCGCTCCGCGGCCTCGACGGCATCAACTTCCTCATGGCGGACGTGCGGGACGGCCTAGGGCCGTACCTGTCCGTGTTCCTCAAGGGCGGCGAGCACTGGAACGCCGGAGCCATCGGCATCGCCATGGCGGCGTCCTCGGTCGCCGCCGCCATCTGCCAGATCCCGGCCGGGTTGCTGGTGGACGGCGCGAAGGCGAAGCGTCTGCTGATCGCGGCCTCGGGGCTGATGGTCGCGACCGGGTGCCTGATGATCGTCCTGTTCCCGCGCTTCGCGACCGTGGTCGCGGCGCAGGCGACGCTCGGCGCCGCCTCCGCGGTGATCCCGCCCGCCATCGCGGCGCTGTCGCTCGGCCTCGTCGGCCGCCGGCTGCTCGACGCGCGGATCAGCCGCAACGAGAGCTTCAACCATGGCGGCAACTTCGTCGCCGCCGGGCTCGCTGGCGTGCTGGGCCAGTACGTCGGCTATCACTGGATCTTCTATCTCGTGTGCGCGTTCGCGGTCGCCAGCGCCGTCGTGGTCACGCTCATCAACCCGCGCGAGATCGACCACGAACGCGCGCGCGGCGGCGAGGACGCGGCCGAGGGCGGCAAGCCGATCGCGTTTCGGGAGCTGCTGGGCCGGCGCGACTTGCGCGTGTTCCTGGCCTCGGTCGTGCTGTTCCACTTCGGCAATGCGGCGATGCTGCCGATGGCCGGCCAGGTGCTGGCACAGAAGCACCCGGGCTCGGACACGATCGCCCTATCCGCCTGCATCATCGCCGCCCAGCTCGTCATGGTGGGCGTGGCGTGGTCGGTCGGTCGGGCGTCGGCGCGCGGCGTCGGGCGCAAGACGATCTTCCTCGTCGCCTTGGCCGTGCTGCCGGTGCGCGGCGTGCTGTTCTCGTTCACCACCAGCCCCGTCGGTGTCGTCGCGATCCAATTGCTGGACGGTGTGGCGGCCGGCATCTTCGGCGTCATCTCGGTCCTGATCGCGGCCGACCTCATGCGCGGCACCGGCCGGTTCAATCTGGCGCAGGGGCTGACCGCGCTGGCCGTCGGCGTGGGCGCCGCGCTCAGCAACGCGACGTCCGGCTACGTCGTGCAGTGGCTCGGCTACCCGGCCGGGTTCCTCTACCTGGCCGGCATCGCCCTCGCGGCGCTCGGGTTCTTCGCCCTGCTGATGCCCGAGACGCGCGCGGCCGGCACGGCAGGCGACGCCGTCGCTGGCCCCCGTGTGGCGACCGCTTGATGCAGGCGTTGCTCGCCTCGCCCTGGACCACCTGGGGCATCGCCGGCGCCGCCACGGCCGGGGTCATCATCCGCCCTTTCTCGTGGCCGGAATTCATCTGGGCGGTGGGCGGGGCGGGGCTGCTCGTGGCGCTCGGCCTCCTAAGTGCGGCCGACGCCCTCTCTGGCATCACCAAGGGCACTGATGTCTACCTGTTCCTGATTGGCATGATGCTGCTGTCCGAACTGGCGCGGCAGGAAGGGCTGTTCGACTGGCTGGCGGCGCGCGCCGCCGCTCTGGCAAAGGGCTCGGCCACGCGCCTGTTCACGCTCGTCTTCGCGGTCGGCACGGTCGTGACCGTGTTCCTGTCGAACGACGCGACAGCAGTCGTGCTGACGCCGGCGGTCGCCGCCGTGGCGAAGGCCGCCAAAGCGGACAAGCCCTTGCCCTACCTGCTCATCTGCGCCTTCATCGCGAACGCGGCGAGTTTCGTGCTGCCGATCTCCAACCCGGCGAACCTGATCATCTACGGCAGCCACATGCCGCCGCTGCTGCAATGGCTGCCGCGTTACGCGCTGCCATCTCTGCTCTCCGTCCTGGCCACCTACGCCGTGCTGCGCTGGAGCCAGCGTAGCGATCTTCGGCAGGATATCTCCGCCGATATCGAGCTCCCCGAGCTGTCCGCCGCCGGCAAGATGGCGGCCTTCGGGATCGGCATGACCGCCATCGTGCTGCTGGTCTCCTCCGGCTTCGACATCCAGCTCGGTTTGCCGACCTTCCTGGCCGGCCTGGGCACCGCGATTCTGGTGCTGACACGCTCCAAATGCGGCGCCACCGATGTCGCGAAGAACGTCTCCTGGGGCGTGCTGCCGCTCGTGGCCGGGCTGTTCGTGCTCGTGGAATCGCTGGAGAAGACCGGCGTGACGCGCGAGCTGTCCGCACTCCTTCAGGGGTTGGTCCAGCAATCGGCGACGCTGGCGGCCTGGGCGTCCGGCGTGGTGCTCGCGATCGGCTGCAACCTGGTCAACAACCTCCCCGCGGGCTTAGTCGCCGGGCGCGTGGTGGAGATGGCGAACGTGCCCGATCACGTGCGCAGCGCCGTGCTGATCGGCGTCGATCTCGGGCCGAACCTGTCGGTCACCGGCTCGCTGGCCACCATCCTGTGGCTGACCGCGCTGAAGCGCGAAGGCCAGAGCGTGAGCGCCTGGGCCTTCCTCAAGCTCGGCGTCCTGGTCATGCCGCCGGCCCTCCTGCTCGCGATCGCAGGTGCCTTCGCGTTCGGCTGAACCATCCCGGAGACCAACAGACATGCAGAACATCGGCTCGGCCTGGCTTTATCCGCTCATCCTGATCGCGGGTGCCCTGCAAGCCTGGGGGCCGCCGATGAACGGCGCGCTCCGCAAGTCGCTGGAAAATCCCTGGCTCGCCAGCACCGTCTCGTTCCTGCCGGTCGTGGCCCTCCTGCTCGTGCTCTGGCTATGCCTGCCCAACCCAATGCCCTCGATGAAGGGGATCAGCGCGATGCCGTGGTGGGCGCCGCTCGGCGGCCTGCTGGGTGCCTTTGCCGTCATCATGGGCCTGATGTTCGTCGACAAGATCGGCGCCGGCCCGTTCGCCGGCCTGACCATCACGGCGAATATCCTGATGTCGCTGGCCGTTGATCACTTCGGCCTGTTCGGCATCGAGCAACACAGCCTGAACATCTGGCGCATCATCGGCGGCGCGCTGATGACCGGCGGCATCGTCCTGATCGCCATGTTCTGAGAGCCTGTTCGGAAACGCGCTCTGCGCGCCAAGCGACCGAAGTTGGATTTGCCGTCCGTGCGCTGAATCGCATGCTGAAGCTTGGGCGCCCGGAATTCGTCCGTATCGCAGAGGCGACGAGAGCTTGCGGCATCGCCGTGCCGTATCTACGCTGTCGCGATCAACACGCTGCGCTCGAACTGGGCCTACGGCATACCAGCAACCGAGGGAGTCGGGACCGTATGTCAAAGATTCATATCGCGGCTGCGTTGTTCTGCGGCCTGCTCGGCCTCGTCGGGCCGGCGGCGCGCGCCGAAGACTCCCGGAAAATCCTCCGCGTGGTGCCCAGCGCCGATGTCGCGGAGCTGGATCCGACCAAAGCCTCCAACCAGATCGGACGCATCTACGCGCAGATGGTGTTCGACACGCTCTATGCGCTCGACGATTCGCTGGCGCCGCAACCGATGATGGTGGACAAGGAAGTCATCAGTCCGGACCGGCTGACCTACACCTTCACCCTGCGCCAGGGCCTGAAATTCCAGGACGGCAGCCTCGTCACCACGCGCGACGTCACCGCCTCGCTCACCCACTGGATGAACGACAGCTCGCCCGGCGGCCAGCTCAAATCCAGGCTGGCGTCGATGAGCATCGTCAATCCGCTGACCTTCACGCTCACCCTGAAACAGCCTTTCGGGCTGCTGGAATTCCTGCTCGGCGGCGCCGGTGCGCCGATCGCCGGCATCATGCGCGAGGCCGACGCCACCCGCGATTCCTCCAAGCCGTTGACCGATCCGATCGGTTCCGGGCCGTTCCGATATGTCGCCAGCGAACGGGAAAGCGGCCACCGTGTCGTCTTCGAGCGAAACGCGGACTACATCCCGCGCAAGGAACCGCCCAGCGGGTCGGCCGGCGCGCGCGTCGTCAAGGTTGACCGGGTGGAATGGGACATCATGCCCGACCCGACGACGGCGGCGAACGCGCTGGTGACCGGCGAGGTGGATTTCTGGGACACCGTCACCCCCGACATGGTGCCCTATCTGAAGCAGCACGGCGTCACCGTCCGGCGCACGGCCTCGCTGCCGGCGGTGGCCTGGATCCGGCCGAATTTCGAGCTGCCGCCGTTCAACGATCCCCGCGCGCGCCAGGCGCTGGCGCTGCTCACCGACCAGAAGGAATACATGGCGGCGGTGGCGGGCAACACGCCATGGAGCACCTGCTACTCGTTCAGCGTCTGCGGCTCGACCTACGGCACGCAGGTGGGGTCGGACGATTACCGCGAGACCAACATCGCCAAGGCCAAACAGCTTCTGGCGGAGGCCGGCTACAAGGGGCAGAAGGTGGTCGTCGTCGGCTCGCCGCAACTGCCTATCAGCGACGTGATGTCGCAGATCCTGGCCCAGAGCCTGCGCGATGCCGGGGTGAACGTCGATCTGCAGATGGGCGACTGGGCCACCGTCTACACCCGAATGAACACCCGCAACCTGCCGCTGGGCAAGGGCGGCTGGAACGTCGCCGCCACCTACTCCATGGGCGGCACGACCTTCAGCCCGCTGACCAACTCTGTGCTGGACACCTCCTGCGGTCCGCATTCCACCAGCCAGCTTGGCTTCCCCTGCGACGAGGAGGGCGTGAAGCTGCGTGACGCCGCCCTCGCCGCCCCCGACGACGCCTCGCGCAAGGCCGCCTTCGCGGCGCTGCAGACATACATGTGGCAGTTCATCCCGTATGTTCCCGCCGGGCAGTTCGACCAGCAGAACGCCTACCGCAAGAACATCTCCGGCGTGCTCGGCGGCTACGTGATCTCCTACTGGAACATTGAGAAGAAGTGATGGGGCGTCCCGCCGGCCCGGTTTCGCCGGGCGGCGGACGAACGGAGACGGGACGATGAGCAGACATGTCGTGGCCGCGGTGCGGGACCTGCCCGCCGGCAGCCAGAAGGCGGTGACGGTCAAGGGACGGCCAATCGTGGTCTTCAACCTGGAAGGCGAGTTCTTCGGCCTCCTGAACCGCTGCCCGCACCAGGGCGCCCGCCTGTCCGAGGGATTTCTCGGCGGCCTGCTGCAGGGCGAGGAGCCGGGCAAGGTGCGCTGCACCCGCCTCGGCGAGATCATCCGCTGCCCCTGGCACGGCTGGGAGTTCGACATCCGCACCGGCCAGTCCTGGTGCGATCCCGAACGCGTCCGCACCCGCCTCTATCCCGTCGCGGTGGCCCAGGGCGGCCAGCTCGCGGAAGGGCCGTATGTCGCGGAGACCGTGCCGGTGATGGTCGAGGACGCGTACGTCGTGGTCGAGGTCTGATCGTGAACGACCAGGCAAACGACCAGGCATTGGCCGCCGCGGCTTCCGGCACGATCGACTGCGATATCCATCCCGGCGTGCCCAGCACCGAGGTGCTGCTGCCGTTCATGAACGACTACTGGCGCGACCAGTTCATCTCGCGCGCCATCGACGGGCTGGAGCTGGCCAGCTATCCGCCCAACGCGCCGCTCACCTGCCGCCCCGACTGGCGTCCCGCAAAGGGCAAGCCCGGCAGCGATCTGTCGCTGCTGCGATCCCACGCGCTGGACGCCTTCGGCATTCGCCTCGCCATCTGCAATCCGCTCTATGGCGGCCAGGTGGCCTTCAGCGAGACCATGGGCGCGGTGCTGTGCCACGCCACCAACGAATGGATCGCCCGGGAGTGGCTGGACCGCGAGCCCCGGCTGCGCGCCTCCATCACCGTCTCCTGCCAGAGCCCGGAACTCGCCGCCGAGGAGATCGAGGCCCGCGCCGGCGACCGCCGGTTCGTGCAGGTGCTGATGCTGGCCTCCACCGAGCTGATGCTCGGCCGGCGCTACTACTGGCCGATCTACCGCGCCGCCGAGCGCCATGGCCTGCCGGTCGGCATTCACGCCGGCACGATGTACCGCCATGCGCCGACGGCCAATGGTTGGCCGACGCATTTCGTCCAGGACTACGCCGCCAACTCGAATCTCTTCGCCTCGCAGCTGCAAAGCCTGATCTCCGAGGGCATCTTCGGCAAGTTTCCCGGCCTGCGCGTGGTGCTGATGGAATCCGGCGTCACCTGGGTGCCCGCCTTCATGTGGCGCTCCGACAAGACCTGGCGCGGCGTGCGCGGCGAGATCCCCTGGGTCACCCGGCCGCCGTCGCACATCATGCGCGACCATGTCCGCCTGACCGTGCAGCCGATCGACGAGCCGGCCGACCCGGCGGAGCTGGAACGCATCATCGACCAGCTTGGCAGCGACGACATGTTGCTGTTCTCGACCGATTATCCGCATTGGCAATTCGATGGCGACCAGGTGCTGCCGCGCGGCTTGCCGTCCCGCCTGCGGCAACGGATCCTCCAGGACAATCCGCTGAGCACCTATCCGCGACTGAGGGAGACGATCGCATGACCTCCGCCATGACGCTGCTCGAGCGCGGGCCCGGGCAGGATGACGCGTTGGGCTTCATCGATTGCGACATCCACCCCGCCCTGAAATCGCCGACCGCGCTGTATCCGTACCTGGAGCAGCGCTGGCGGAGCCACCTCGCCACATACGGCGCCTCCGGCCACGGGCCGCACGCCGTCGCCGGCGCCTATCCACTCTATTCCCCCGCCACCTCGCGGCGCGATGCCTGGCCCCCCGGCGGCGGCCTGCCGGGGTCCGACCTCGATTTCATGCGCGCGCAGCACCTCGACCCCAACGATGTCAGCCTCGGCATCCTGTTGCCGCTGTTCGGCGGCAGTTCCTCGCGCAACCTCGAGCTGAGCGCCGCGATGTGCCGGGCGATCAACGACTGGCAGGTCGCCGAATTCGTCTCCCGCGAGCCGCGGCTGAAGGCGTCGATCCAGGTGCCGTACGACGACGCGGAAGCCGCCGTCGCGGAAATCGAGCGGCGCGCCGGTGACCCCGCCTTCATCCAGATCCAGTTCGGCTCCGCCACCAGCGAGCCGCTCGGGCGCAAGCGCTACTGGCCGATCTTCGAGGCCGCCCAGCGCACCGGCCTGCCGATCGGCATGCATGTCGGCGGTTCCTCCGGCTTTCCCAGAACCGGCGCCGGCTGGCCGTCCTTCTATGTCGAGGCACATTACGACCTGATCCACGGCATGCAGGCGCAGCTCGCCAGCATGATCCTCGAAGGGATATTCGAGCGCTATCCCGCGGTGAAGGTGGTGCTGGTCGAGGGCGGATTCGCCTGGGCGCCGTCGCTCGGCTGGCGCCTGGACCGGCTGTGGGAGCGCATGCGCGACGAGGTGCCCCATGCCAAGCGCCCGCCTTCGGAATACATGAAGCGCAACCTCTGGTTCACCACGCAGCCGATGGAGGAGCCGGAGAATCCCGGTGATGTCCTGCTGACCTTCGAGCAGATCGGCTGGGACCGCATGCTGTTCGCGACCGACTATCCGCACTGGGACTTCGACGATCCCCGCTACGCCCTCAAGGTGGCGCTGCCGGAAGCACGCAAGGCCATGCTGTTTCGCGACAACGCCGCGGCGCTGTACGGCCTGCCCCGGCTCGGAACGCGCGTTCCCTAGCGAGAGCATTTTCAGTTAAGTCGGCGCCGGGAGGCCGGGTGGGGGCGAGGGCCGGCGCCGACTCCACCGAAGGTGAAAATGCTCTAACCTCGAGACGCGGCGAGGCGTCTCGGGCCAGCGCCTCACCCGGGCATACCCTCCCCGTACCGGAGCTGCTGGCTTCGCCGCCGAGGAATGAGACCTTGCCAGCGGCCGTGATAGCGTCGCGCAATGCGCGCGATTCGAATCGTCCCTCCACGCCTGCCGACGCTGAAGCCGAACACCTCGATTGACGGCGCCTCCCATTGACCAAAACCGCCCAGCCGCTCGACGAAGCGGTCTCCCGCTTCGGCGCGTCCCTGAAAGCGAAGCTGTCCGGCTAGAGCATGACGCGATTTGACGGAATCGGGATTCCCGAATCGGGGGATGTCTGATTCACCCTCCATGCTGGAGCGGAGGCCAGCGTGGATGACGGCTCCCTATTCGGTGGATTTTCGATCTCGGGCGCTGGCGCGGAAGGCGGCGGGCGAGACGCATCGCGAGATCGCGGCGGCGCTGCGGATCAGCCCGTCGTGCGTCTCCAAGTGGGTGCGTCGCCAGCGGGAGACGGGCTCGTTGAAGCCGGACAAGATCGGCGGCCGCAAGCCGCGAACGCTATCGGGCGAATGCGCCGAGTGGCTTCGCCGGCGGGTGGCCGCCGGCCCGGTCACCTTGAGAGGGCTGACGGCCGAGTTGGCGGACCGGGGGATCAAGACCCAGCCCCGGGCGGTGTGGGTGTTCCTGCACGCCGAAGGGCTCAGCTTCAAAAAAAACCCTGCTGCCGGAGGAGCAGACGCGGCCTGACGTGGCCCGCCGGCGCGCGCGGTGGAAGGCTTACCAGAGCCGGATCGCACCCTCGCGCCTGGTGTTCATCGACGAGACGTGGGTCAAGACCAACATGGCGCCTCTGCGCGGCTGGGGACCTCGAGGCAAGCGCCTGAAGGGCCATGCGCCCTACGGCCACTGGAAGACCCTCACCTTCATCGCCGCTCTGCGCCACGACCGCATCGACGCGCCCTTCGTCATCGACGGACCCATCAACGGCGAGATGTTCCTGCTCTATGTCGAGACCCAGCTCGCCCCGACTCTGTCACCAGGCGACGTCGTCGTCATGGACAACCTGGGCAGCCACAAGGGCAAGGCCGCGCGGGCCGCCATCAGAGCCAGAGGCGCGCACCTCATCTTCCTGCCGCCCTACAGCCCCGACCTGAACCCGATCGAGCAGGTCTTCGCAAAGCTCAAGCACCTCATGCGAAAAGCCCAGCCCCGCAGCGTCGAGGCCACCTGGCGACGGGTCGGCGAACTGCTCGATCTCTTCAGCCCCACCAAGTGCGCCAACTACCTCGCCAACTCCGGCTATGGTTCCGTGTGAACGAGTCCCGTTCTAGGGCGCCTCCGGCGCGCCGGAGGACCAGCTTCGCGCCCCCTTGGAAGCGCTCGTCGCCGACCTGGCCGTCATCGCCCTGTTCAAGCCGGGTGACGTGGTCGCGGTTGGGGAGGCGAGCCTCACGGCCCTCAAGACCCGTCCCGACTACGCGGTGAAGGCGAAGAACGCGCTGGTCGGCTTCATCGAGGTCAAGGCGCCTGGCAAGGGCGTGGACCCGCGCCGCTTCAAGGACGAGCACGACCGGGCGCAGTGGGACAAGCTGAAGTCGCTCCCCAACCTCGTCTACACCGACGGCAACGCCTTTTCCCTCTGGCGCGACGGCAAGCTGCAGGGCGCCATCATCCGCCTGGAGGGTGATGTCGAGACTGCGGGCGCCAAGCTGGGCGCCCCCACCGGGCTCGAGCGGCTGTTCTCGGACTTCCTGCGCTGGGAACCGATCCCGCCCACCACGCCGCGCGGACTGGCCGAGGTTAGCGCCGGCCTCTGCCGGCTGCTGCGCGACGAGGTGACCGAGCAGCTCGCCCTCGCCACCCCGGCGCTGACCGGGCTCGCCGACGACTGGCGCCGCCTGCTGTTCCCGGAGGCGAGCAACGAGCAGTTTGCCGACGGCTACGCGCAAGCCGTGACCTTCGGCCTGCTGATGGCCCGCGCGCAGGGGATCGCGCTCGCGGACGGGTTCGACCGCGTGGCCAGATCGCTCGCCAAGACCAACACGGTGATCGGCAGCGCCTTTCGCGTGCTGACCGACGACGTGGACGGCCAGGAGGCGCTGAAAACCTCCCTCGGCACGCTGACGCGCGTGATGGATGGCGTGGACTGGGCGGCGATCGGCAAGGCGACCCGGACGCGTGGCTGTATTTTTACGAGCATTCCTGGAAGCCTACGACAACGCGCTGCGCAAGCAGACCGGCTCCTACTACACGCCGCCCGAGGTGGTGACGGCTATGGTGCAGCATTCAAGCGTTGGAGGATGAAGCATGGCTGACATGGTGTTGCAGCCGAAATGCCCGCAGTGGGGTGCCGATCTCCTGATCGAGCAGCTCGGGGACGAGCCAGAACCGAACGATCGAGTGTTTGTCCCATTCACGGGGATATGGGCGGCCGCGATGAAATTGCCCGGCAAACGATCGAGTAGAATAAGGACCAGCTCGGGGAGAGCCTTGGCGACAGCCTCAAGGTTTTTCGCGGCCTCGGCTTCGCGACGTGAAGCCGCGGTAGCGGGTTTGCATGCATCACTGGCCTTCTTCGCTGTCTTTGGTCACGGCGGGGTGGTGAGCGCGCGCTTCACGGCATCGTCCATCCGCTGCTGAATCTCGGGGTCAGTATATGAAACGTCAGGCGCCGCTCTCCCGTTCGAAGGTGAACGCATCACTGCAATCCTTCTTGGCGCGTCGCCGGCATCCGCTAGCTGCCCTCCGTATATTAGACCGATTCGAATATTAGACCGATTCGAACAAACCCCGACCATCGGAGACGACCAAGCCGTCGCGCTGGTCTCGGGTGCTCTTCTAGAGCAGTCCCTGGAGGATTACATCCTGGTTAAGTGTCTCAAGACCTTCGAGGATAAGGATCGAGGTCGCCTCTTCGGCGGAGGCAACCAGGCGTCCGCACTTAATGGGATGCACGGCAAGATTATACTGGGTCACGCCCTGGGTCTTTACGGGACGCGCGCAAGACTCGATTTAGACAGAATCAGGCGTATCCGTAACGCTTTCGCCCACGCCAAACAGAAGCTCACCTTTGATTCGAGGGTCGTAAGAACGGCGCTTCAATTCACACTGTTCGACAAAGACGATGGGGCATTCAGAGAAATCAAGCGCGGGATGGACACTCCTAGAGGTGTTTTTATCAACGCCGTTGCAATTTATATGATCATGTTTTATGGTGCGAAAAGTATTAATCGACGCTACAGGCCTCGTTTCCGACCAAACATGTCGGACTTATACAGGTGACTGCCGCCCGCATTGCTCGGTAAACCGCATCTGCCATCTCATATGCATCTGCTAAACGCGAGTCGTGCCTTGATCACATCAGCGCCAGCCTCAATCATCTCTGGCGTTACGTTAACCTCTGCCGCTTTCGTTTGAGCCTCCGGCGCCACGTTGCATTTCCTTCACTCAAGTATAAAATTGCCGCAGCAAACGACAAGGGCGAGATGATCGCCCCGACCCGTTACGGATTTCGATCTTTCGATTGGCAATGGATCATCCCCGACGCACGACTATTGAATCGGCCGAATCCGACGCTCTGGGGCCTGCACTCGGGACGGCAGGTCTTTTTGACTGTTCTCGCCAGACACGCTCCTTCAAACGGTCCAGCGCTCACTTTTTCAGGGCTTATTCCGGATCACGATCATTACCAAGGCTTCTTTGCAGGACGAGTATTCCCGCTATGGGCCGATGCGGCCGCCAACACGCCAAATCTCCATCCAGAGGTCCCTGCGAAGCTTGCAGAAATCTACGGCGCGTCCGTCTTGGCCGAGGATCTGCTGGCCTACGTCGCCGGCGTCGCCGCGCACCCGGCCTACACGTCCCGCTTCACGCCCGACCTGGTGCAGCCCGGCCTGCGCATCCCGCTCACCGCCGATCCCGCGCTGTTCGCCGAAGCGGCCGCGCTTGGCCGCGAGGTGATCTGGTTGCACACCTTCGGCGAACGCTTCGCGGACCCGCAGGCGGGGCGGCCGGCCAGCGCACCGCGCCTGCCGGATGCCGAGCGGCCGCGCATGCCCGAGGGCGGCGCGATCCCGGCAACGGAAGACGCCATGCCGGAGACCATCGCCTACAACCCCGTCGCGCGGCGGCTTCAGCTCGGCGTCGGGTGCGTGGACAACGTCGCGCCCGAAATCTGGGCCTATGAGGTCTCCGGCAAGCAGGTGCTGACGCAATGGTTCAGCTACCGCGGCCGCGACCGCGGCCGGCCCATCATCGGCGACCGCCGGCCGCCGTCTCCGCTCGGCGACATCCAGCCCCCCGGCTGGCTCGCCGAGTACACGACCGAGCTGCTGAACGTGTTGAATGTGCTCGGCAGACTCGTGAAGCTCGAAGCCCGTCAGGCCGATCTTCTCTCTCGCATCTGCTCGGGACCGACGATCCCGGCAGGTGCGCTTGCAAGCACCACCCCGGTGGCGAAGCGGGCGGGAAAGCGAAAGAATGAGAAACAGGGGGAGCTGATAGGCTGACGCGTCGGGCCGCTGAGGATCGCGTGCCGACGCACGCGACGTTCAGCGGATTTTTCCTGACGGGAACAGGGCCGCTTCTCGTCCTACTTGCAGTCGACGCGACCGAGGCGGCTCGCGGTATCCTCCAGCGCCTTGCACGCTTCAGCCCAGGCCGGATCGCCTTCATGGAGCGCGGAGCGCAGGTAGGCCCACGTCATGCGCCGCGTGGCCTCCAGACGATCCGGATCCTCGTCGTCCGCCTCCTTCGCGTCATACCCCGCGATCCCGCCCAGCCCGTGCCTGGCTCCGAACAGGGTCAGCAGGCAGTCGGCGCCCGGGCTCCGATGATAGGGATCCGCATGCCAGTCCGCGCCGCGCACGGTCAGATGCGGGCTCACGTCATTGTCGCCAAACACCACCAGGGTGCGCGTCGTCATGTGGGAGAAGTCCGGGCTCAGGGCCGAATATTTCTCGGCTGCCATCTTGCTGAGGTCGTCGCCACCAACACCAGGCGCCGCCAGCAGCACGCCCGCCTTGATGCGCGGCTCGATCAGGTTGACGTCGCGGGCCGTCTCGTCTTTGGGATCGGTCAGCCGGGCGCCGAGCAACATGCCAACGGTCTGTCCGCCCAGCGAATGTCCGACGGCGGCGATCCGATCGCGATCGAGCCGGCCCGCGATGGCCGGGATCATGGCCTCGATCGCGTCGAGTTGGTCGAGGATCAGCTTTATCTCCCCGACGCGCGCGCGCCAGAACAGCGGTGCGCCCGGTGCGTCGGACGCGAACCCGGCCACCTTGGAATTGGCATGGGTCGGCTGGATCACCACAAAGCCGCGTTCCGCATAGAAGCTGGCCAGCGGACCATAGCCGTCCTTCGAGGGCAGATAGAGCGAGGGCCCATGCCCATGCGACAGCAGGATGACGGGCAGGTTGTCGCCGATCGCCGGCGCCGTGATCCGCATCTCGAGCGGCATCGCCCGATCCGGCGCGGGAAGCAAAACCGGGCTGAACGAAACGGCAAGAGCCGCCTCGCTGACCGGGATGCTGCGCGCCTTGTCGATGAGGTTGTTCATTGAAGGGCTCCTTGCTTTCGGGCGGCAAACCGGCGCGGCCTGCTTATCCGGGAGAAACGGAGCACAGCTCCGCTTGCGGAGTTGATATGCGGAGCCTTGCTCCACATCAAACGGATCCATAAGCCCGGCAGTTCGAGAACCGCTCTCTCGCGCAGCGAGAGGCTATGGGCGAGGTCGTCGGTTGAATCCGCGCATGCCCCATATGATTTAGCATGGCGGATCGAACGACGAGGCCATGTCGTGGGCCAAATGACGCCGAGGTACCGTATCTTCGAAACCGCCGCCGGTTTCTGTGGCATCGCCTGGAACGACGTGGGCATCACGCGCTTCCGGTTGCCGACGGGAAGCCCCGAGGCGGCCGAACGCGCGTTGCTGCGCGGGCTGGCCGACGCAGAGCCCGGCACATCCGCGCCCCATGCTGATGAGGCGGTCGCTCGGGCGAAGCGCTATTTCGAGGGCGTGCGGATCGACTTTTCAGACGTCAAGCTCGACCTCCACGATCGGCCTGAGTTCTTCCGGCATGTCTACACGGCGACCCGGCAGGTTGGATGGGGCGAGACAACCACCTACGGTGCGGTGGCCAAGTGGCTCGGAACCGCCCCGGAGACCGCGCGCGATATCGGGCAGGCTATGGCGCGCAATCCGGTGCCGCTGATCATCCCCTGCCATCGGGTGCTGGCGGCGGGCGGCAAGGTGGGCGGCTTCTCGGCGCCGGGTGGCGCGGCGGCCAAGATGCGCATGCTGGGGCTGGAGGGCGTTCACATCGACGCGCCACGACCGGCTCAGTCCGCCTTCGCCCTCTGAGAGGCGGTTTGGAAACGCGCTCTGGCGGCCACTGACGCGCTTTTCCTGTGCGCCGAAGCTCACCTGCACTTTCGAGAACCTCGCCACGGTGATCGCCGCTTCACCGAAATCCTCGGCCCCGGCCGCTTCGCGATCTGCATCTTCGACTATGGTGCGCCGACAGGGCTGCGCATCGGCTCGCGCATCCGGAGCGCGCGACGGCGATCATCTCGCAGAACGGCGACGCGTACGAGGCGGGATTGAGCCAACTTGCCAGTGCCCGGTCCGGGAGTTTGGAACGTGAGCGCTCACAGGCCCTGCAGGGCGTCCTTGATCTTGCGTGCCGCATCATCCGCCGCGGCGGAGACGGACATTCTCGTCGTCAGCGCATTCTGCATCATGTTTGGAACGATGACGTTCATGATCTCGCTGGATTGAGGAATGACCGGAAAAGGGATCCCGAACGGCAGCATCGTCGTCGACTCGCCGAGAAACTTGATCTGCTCAAGCCGCTGCTTCATCCATGTTGTCCGGAAACCCCGGAGATTGCCGGGGTTGGAGGTGTCCCATGCCAGTTTCGTGGACCACTCCGGACCGGTGGAAAAGGCGATGAAGGCCCGCGCGGCGTCAAGATCGAGCTTGCCGCCAACCACGCTCGGATCGAAGACATGCACGTTCGAGCCGCCGAAAACCACGGCGCGACGCGCCGGCCCCTTGGGGATCAGGCCGTAGCGCATATTCTCGACCACCGCATCGGCGAGCGTCTTGTCGGAGCCGATCGCGTTACGGGCACGATCGAGCATGACCGCGTATTCATTGGGGTGACTGGCCATCATCGCCAATTGGCCGGCCATGAAGGGATCGTCATTGTCGCTCTGCGTGTTCGTTAGCGCCGAGACGGGCGCCGACCGGTCGCGCGCATACATGTCATACGAAAGCTGGAGCGCCGCCTTCGATCCGGCGTTGTTGATGATGATGCTCTTGTAGGTGGAATGCGGCTCCGCTTCGTCGAGCGCGCCGCCACCATAGGCCCAGCATTGCGGCATGAAGCGGAAAGGCGTGTCGCCGCCATTGACGCGCGCCACGAGCCCATAGCCGGACTTGCCGGTCTTTTCCTTGATCTGCTTCGAGAAGGCGACGAGATCATCCCAGGTTGCGGGCGGGGTTTCCGGGTCCAGGCCAGCTTCATGGAAAATGGCGGCGTTCCATATCAATCCGATGGTCTCGTTGTTGGTGGGAATGCCGTAAGTCTTGCCCTTCCAAGTCACCGACTTCATCGCACCGGGCCAGAATTCACCGGCGTTGAACCCGACATCCTCGGGGGAAAGTTCGTGCAGCTGCCCCTTCGCGGCGAATTCCACACCCCACATGATCGGGAGCCTGGCCACCATCGGCGCAGCGTCGCCGAGGGCGGCGGTGCGGACCTTGTTCAGCATATCGTTGTAGCCGAGGTTCTGCCGGTTGACCGCGATGTTCGGGTAGGTCTTCGCAAAGGCGGCCCAGAAATCCGCGTCGATCTTATGGTCTAGTTCCGGCGACGCCTGATTGGGGCCCAAATACCAGTAGGTCAGGCTGCCCTTGTAATTGAGGGGAACGACCTTGGCGCATTCCGCCGCGGTGTCGACCTGGAGCGTGCCCGCAATGCCGTTGATGTATTCCGTCGTCCAGCTCGCGGTATCGATGCCCATCTCTGCGCTTTCTGCCGCATGGGCTTGCCGAATGGATGGCGCCGCCGCGGCCAGTCCGAGCCCGGCAGAATAGCCGAGCAAGCCACGCCGGCTGAACGAAGAGGCGAGAGGGCTTCGACCGCGAAAACTCATCGATACCGCTCCTCCAGGTTTCTTGCTTTGTCGTCAGTAATGACCGGTAAATTGGGCGTTCCACATGATAGCGTCAAGCATTGTCAAATCTGCCGCGTCGGCTGTCGACATCGTTGCATTGAGGCTGACGGCGCCTCCGACGACGAAGCGACTGCACCGCGACGTCTTCATGCGTCCGGCCGGCAGCCGCGGGCTAGGCGTTGTGGACGGATTCTGGTCTGTATGCGGGGAGAGATTCCCAGTGTGCTTGATCGGCGATTGATAGCGGGTCGCCCTGAGAGGCTGTCTCTGAACGCCGACGGAATGTGGGTTGGATAGCCACGGTCGGATGTGAGCACCCTGAGATCGCTCGCCAGAGCTGCGATGCCCACGATGACCTCGCGCCCAAGGCCGAATCATTCGGGACTGCCGGGCTTTCATTTTGGATCAAAGATCAAATGAGGGACGCGATTGGGCGGCTCGGTTGCATTCGAGCCTGTGGCGAAGGCGTACGGGGCGGTTCTCGCCCTGTCCGAGGTCACGATCGCCGTCGCCGCCGGCGAACTGCTCGCTCTGCTGGGGCCCTCCGGCTCCGGGAAGACCACGCTGCTGATGGCGCTCGCCGGGCTGGAAGCGATCGACCGTGGTGACATCCGGATCGACGGCCGCAGCGTGCAGCGCGTGCCGCCGAACCGGCGCGGCCTCGGAATGGTGTTCCAGCGTGCAACCCTTTTCCCGCATATGTCGGTCGCCGACAACGTTGCTTTCCCGCTCGAGATACGGGGCATGCCCGCGGCGGAGCGCAAGCGCCGGGTCGCGCATGTCCTGGACGTCGTGCGTCTGCCGGACCACGCACGGCGCATGCCGAGCCAGCTGTCGGGGGGCCAGCAGCAGCGGATCGCCTTGGCGCGCGCCCTCGTCTACGACCCACCCGTGCTGTTGATGGATGAGCCGTTCTCTGCGCTCGACCGCAAGCTGCGCGTCGAGCTGCAGTCCGAACTCAAGCGCATCCAGCAGGAACTCGGCATCACGGTCATTTTCGTCACGCACGACCAGGAGGAGGCGCTGCATATCGCCGACCGCATCGCAGTCCTGGAGAGCGGCCGTTTGCGACAGGTCGGGACGCCGCGAACCGTTTACGACGACCCCTCGAGCGCTTTCATCGCCGATTTCATCGGTCGCATGAATTTCATTCCGGCGATCGCGCGCGGCGACGTGCTGCTGGTCGGCGACGGGGCGCAAGCTTTGCCACGCCCGGCCAACGCACCGGAGGGCCCGGTACGTCTCGCCCTGCGGCCGGAAGCCGTGCGCCTGCTGCCGGGCGACAGGAAGGCGTCGCTCTCCGGAAGCGTGACCCAGGTCCTGTTCTCGGGCGACAGCCTCATCTGCACGATCGCGCTGGACGGCGGGTGTGGAATCCTCGCCACCGTGCCGGCCGATGCCGGCGCGCCGGCGCGCGGCGACCGTGTCGGACTCCGCTGGGCGCCCGAGGCGATGCGGATGTTCCCGGCATGAGTCTGCGCGGACGCGCGAGCGGCGGCGAGGCGCTGCTGATGATCGCACCGGCCGTTCTGCTGCTGCTGGCGCTGTTCTATGCTCCCGTGGCGCAGTTCCTCGCCGGCGCTGATCTCGGCGCCTTCCGGCGTTTGTTCGGCAACGCACTTTATGCCTCCGTCCTGCTGCGCACCGTGCGCATCGCGCTGGAAGTGTCCGCCGGCTGCTTCCTGCTCGGCTATCCCGTCTCATGGCTGCTGGCGCGGCTGCGCGGTCGCAAGGCGGCGATCGTCGCCGGGCTCGTCCTGCTGCCACTCTGGACCAGCATCCTGGTGCGCACCTACGCCTGGACGATCGTCCTGGAGCGCAGCGGGCTGCTGAACAGCGCCTTGCGCGGCCTCGGCCTGATCAGCCAGCCGCTGACCCTGCTCTACACCGAAGGCGCCGGGGTTGCCGCGATGGTCCACGTGCTGCTGCCCTTCTTTATCCTGCCGGTCTGGGCGACGCTGCGGCAGATTCCGGATGAATACGCGCGCGCCGCCCGGGTCATGGGTGCGTCGGGTCCGCGCATCCTCTGGCGCGTCACGTTGCCGCTCAGCCCGCCTGGCGTGTCGGCTGGCTGCCTGTTTGTCTTCCTGTTGGCGCTCGGGTTCTTCGTCACGCCCGCATTGGTGGGCGGCCTGCGACAAACGATGATCGGCACGCTGATCCAGCCGCAGGCGCTGGAGGCGCTCGACTGGCCATTCACCGCCGCGATCGCGACGCTGGTGACGGTGCTGGTCGTCGTGCTGCTACCGCTGTTCGAACGCGCGGTCGATCCAGCCCGGGGGGCGATGCCGTGAGCGGCGCCTTTGAGCGCGCGCTGGGCGGTTTCGCGCTGCTCGTGCTCGTGTTCCTGTCCTTCCCGACATTGATCATCGTGCCGATGTCATTCGGCACCGACCCCTATCTGCGCTTTCCGCCGCACGGCTTCTCGCTGCAATGGTATGCCGCCTATTTCGCCGATCCAGACTGGATCGGCGCGACCGTGTTCAGCGTGAAGGTGGCTTCGCTGGTCGCGGTCTGCGCCGTGGTGCTGGGAACGCTCGCCGCGCTCGCGCTCCGCGCCGGCGTCCGCGGCGGCCGGTGGCTGCGTCTGGTCCTGGCGGGGCCGCTTATTCTGCCGCAAATCGTCATCGCCGTGGCCTTGCTCCAGTTCTGGGAGCGGTTGCGCATGGTGGGGTCCATCCCCGCCTTCGTGGCGGCGCATACCTGTCTTGCCTTGCCCTACGTCATCTTCACCGTGTCCGGCGCGCTCGCCCGCTACGACACGTCGCTCGACGCAGCGGCGATGATGTGCGGCGCCGGACGGGCGACCGTGATCCGGCGGATCACCTTGCCGCTGCTGCGCCCCGCGTTGATCTCCGGGGCGTTGTTCGCCTTCCTGATCTCGTTCGACGAGCCGGTTGTCTCGTTCTTTCTCGCCAGCCTCACCGACAAGCCCCTGGCGCGAAAGTTTTTTGAGGACATCCAGCTCAACGTGTCCCCGACACTCGCGGCGGTCGCCACGATGCTGACGCTGATCGTGCTGTGCGCCGTCGCCGTGCTGCGGCGTGACGCGGCTTGACCGATAACCGAACCGCAAGGAGATCGAGCATGAAGCGCATCGTGCCGGCGGCCTTCGCCGCCGTGGCCCTGCTCGCCACCCATCCGGCGATGGCGCAGAGCAGGAACGGGCTGGAAGGCACGCTGGTTGTCAGCGCCACGGGCGGCGCTTTCGGCAAGGCGCTGCAGGATTACTTCTATGCGCCCTTCCAGCAGGCGACCGGCGTCCATGTCGTGCGGGTCGACACCGAACTGCCAGAGCAGTTCGGCGCCAATCGGGCCATGCTGCGGGATCGCTTCACCACGTGGCTCGCGAAGTGAGACGAGGCGGCGGCCGAGCTCCGGCGGCGGCCTTCCAACAATGGGGGATTGCGTGATGGCGGATATGGCGGAGCAAACCAGCTTCCCACTCCAGGGCAGCTCGCCCGAGCGCGTGATGGAGACGCTGCGCTCTCTGCAGCGCGATGATCTGCCGACCCACGGCGCGCGCAACTTTCGGCCCGTCTACTACGTGGATGATGGCGTGCTCGACCTGATCAACGCCGCGAGTGCGGCGGTCGCCGAGCAGAACATGCTGTATGCCGGCGCATCTTTCCCCAGCCTGCGCCGGATCAAGCGCGAGCTGATCGACATGGGCCTTGACCTTCTCCAGGGCCCGCCCGGGGCCGGCGGCCAGCTGACCATCGGCGGCTCGGAGAGCAACTTCATGCTGGTGAAGACGGCGCGCGACTGGTTTTCCGCCCATCCCGAGCGCGCGCCGTTTGAGATGGTCCTGGCGCATACCGCGCACCCGTCGCTCGAGAAGGCGGCCGCGATGCTCGGCGTCGCCGTCCGACGGCTGGGCCATTCCGATGGCTACCATGCCGATGTTGCCGGCATGGCAGAGCTGATCACCTCGAACACCATCCTGATGGTCGGCTCCGCGCCACCGGCCGCCTACGCGCAGACGGATCCGATCGCGGAACTCGCGAGCGTCGCGGCGCGTCACCAGCTCTGGTTCCATGTCGACGGCTGCATGGGCGGCTTCTTCCTGCCTTTCGCGCGTGCCCTCGGCGCTCCGATTCCCGAATTCGACTTCGCGGTCCCCGGCGTCTGGTCGATCTCCGCCGACCTGCACAAGTTCGGCTACGCTCCCAAGGGCGTCAGCCTGCTGCTGTTCCGCGACGCGGCGATGGAACGCTACGCCACCTTTCGCTTCGAGAACTGGCCGTTTGGAGAATACGCGACATCCGGTGTCGCCGGGTCACGGCCGGCCGCGCCGATCGTGGCCGCCTGGTCGGTGATCCGTCATCTGGGGCGCACCGGCTATCTGCGGGTGACGGAGCGCCTGCTCGCGCTCAAGCGGAGGCTGATCGACGGCGTCGCGGCGATCGAGGGGCTGCGCATCCTCGGGCGGCCGGACGCCGCGCATGTCTTCATCGCCGCGGACGGGTTCGACATCTTCGCCGTCGAAGAAGAGCTGACGGCACGCGGCTATGCCGTCAGTCGCGCCTGGCTGCCTGACTCGATTCAGCTCTGGGTCAACGTTGTCCAGGAGGAGTTGATGGACGCGTTCCTGCGCGAGCTCGCGGAGATCACCGCGAGCGTGCGCGCCGAACGCCGGGTGTCGGCCGATCGCACTGCGACCTACGCCACATGATCAGCCACACCACCCTGCGCATCGATCCCGTCGCCGACCTGCCGCTGGCGCGTGAGTTCATGGCGAACCCGGTTGGGCGGCACAGTCCGAACCTGCAGCGGATGATGCGGCTGATGCGTGCGGAAGCGGCGGCGGAAAAACCTTGCCTGCTGGCGATCGAGCCAAACCGCACATGGGCGCTGGTGCGGCTCGCCGGGCCGCGTGGCGAGCCCGTGGTGCCGATGGGCCCCGTCTATACCGATCAGTTGGAGGCGGAGCGCGACGTTTTCCGGTTGCGCTGGAAAAAACACACCGGACAGGAGCTCGTGCTCGATTGACCGATATCCCGCAGCTTACCCTCGTGGGCTACCCGAGCACGATGAGCGTCGCTCCGGGCGAGACTGTGCGCGTCATGGTTAGCGAGGAAGGCGCCGCCACGGCCTACAGCGCCCGGCTGATGCGCATGTTCACCATGGATGACAACCCCGCCGGCCCGGGCCTGCTGGAGCAAGAGGTGCCCGCTGATTTCGCCGGAAGCTACCCCGCGCGGCGGCAGCCGATACGCACGGGGTCCCGCATCGCGTTTCCGCGATCCGCGCAGCTTGCGGAGCTGCGCAGCTTCACGGTGCAGGCTTATCTGTGGCCGACGCGACCCGGCCACGGCGCGCAGACGGTGCTGGCGCAGTGGGACGGCGTCCGGGGCTTCCGCTTTGGCCTCGAAGAGCAGGGCGCGCTCTGCCTCGAGCTCGGCGAGCGGCGCGTTTCCACCCGGGTTGCGCTGCGCGCGCGAGTGGGTGCTGGCCTCCGCCTCGTGGGATGCCGAGAGCGGCGAGGTGGTCGTGCGGCAGGAGCCGCTGCGCTGGCCGCTGACCGACACGGCGGCGCGCCGCCGGGAGACGCTCGCCGGCAGGCGCGCGGATATCCCGGCGCTCCCCCTGGCCGTCGCGGCGCACGCGCTGGACCCGGCGGAGATCGAATTTGGCGGCCATTACAACGGGAAGATCGACCGGTTGCGCCTGACAGACGGCGTGCTCGACGAAGCCGGGATCGCCGCGCAATGCGCATCGGCGCCGACCGCAGCCCTGGCAGCCCGCAGCCTCGGCTTCTGGGACTTCGCCATCGGGATGGGCTCGCTCGGGATACGCGACCTGTCCGCCTGGCGGCGCGACGGTGTCGTGGTCAATCTCCCGACCCGGGCGATGGCCGGCTTCAACTGGTCGGGCGAAATCCACGACCCGAAACAGGCGCCCGAGCAGTACGGGGCCATCCACTTTCACGAAGACGACCTCTATGACGCAGGCTGGGAGAGCGACTTCGCCTGGATCGTCCCCGCGGATTGCCCGAGCGGCTGCTACGCGGTGAAGCTCGAAGACGGCAATCTGCCGGGTTATGTTCTGTTCTACGTCCGGCCCCCGCGCAACGCCCGCCCGGGCACGCGGCCGCGCGTCGCCTTCCTCGCCGCGACGGCCCATTATCTGGCTTATGCGAATTACCGCCTGACGGATCGCGATCCGATGTCGGAAGCCTATCGTGGCCGTCTCTGGCAGTTCGGGCCGGAGGACGTGCTGCTGCACCAGCGGCCGGATTTCGGCAACTCCATGTACGATGCGCATTCCGATGGCAGCGGTGTGTCGATCTCGTCCTATCTGCGGCCTGTCGTTAATCTCCGCCCGAATACGCGCCTCGCCAGCCTCTCCGGCGACACCTACGTCCTCGCGTTCCTGCGCCAATGCGGGTACGGCGTCGACGTCATCACCGACGAGGATCTGCACCGCGAGGGTGCCGGGGTGCTCGCGCCATACCGGCTGCCGATGACCGGCGGGCATCCCGAATACATCTCGCGCGAGATGGGGGATGGTATGACCGCATTTCTCGGGCGTGGCGGCCGGTGATGTATCTCGGCGGCAACGGGTTCTACTGGCGGGTCGCGTTCCATGACGTGCTTCCGGGCGTGATGGAGGTGCGGCGGGGCGAGGATGGGACGCGGCCCTGGGTGGCCGATCCCGGCGAATACTACATGGCGTTCAATGGCGAATATGGCGGGCTCTGGCGCCGCAACGGGCGGCCGCCCAATACGCTCGTGGGCGTCGGCTTCACGGCGCAGGGTTTCGACCTCGCGACCTATTACCGGCGCATGCCGGGCAGCCGCGACCCGCGTGCCGGCTTTATCTTCGCGGGGGTTGGGGACGAGATCATCGGCGATTTCGGCCTCGGTTTCGGCGGCGCGGCCGGCCAGGAGATCGATCGCCATGACCCCGCCCTCGGCTCGCCGCCGCATGCGCTTGTGCTCGCCACGTCGGAGGGGCACACCGACAACATGCTGCTCGCCAACGAGGACCTGAACGCGACGCATATGCGCGTCGGCGGCGTGGAGGCGCCCGAAGTGCAGGCTGACATGGTGTTCTTCGAAACCGGGCATGGCGGCGCGGTGTTCTCGACCGGCTCGATCTCCTGGGTCTCTGCCCTGCCTTGCAACGGCTTCGATAACAATGTCGCCCGGATCACGCAGAACGTTGTCGCGCGGTTCGTGGACTCGCAACCTTTTGCCGGCTTGGAACGGTCGGCAGCGGGCGACGGGGCGGCAGCCCGCGTGGCCGTCAGCGCCGACATCCGGTCCTGCGCCATTCCGCTTGCCGACCTGCTTTCACCCGACCGTCAGCGTCCGACCGGCCGATCTGGTGGAGTCCGCAACCCCGTGTCAGGCATCCCGGTTCGCGGAGGGATACGGGCAGGTTGGGCGAGCGTCATCTTGCCGCCCGCGAGAAGGATCTGCGGCGCCTGCGGCGCTGGTATTGCCTCGCGCCATCCGCTGCTGGAACCGCTTATCGGTGGCCCCGTCGCTATCGCGACCATCACGGCCATCACCGGCCAATGGTCTGAACTCGTCCGCCTGAAAGCATCCATCGAGACGGGCACTGCAGCCGGCTTTGACCATCAGCCGGATTCTGCAGCGGCCTTTGATCGGAATTGAAGCGGCGTGCGACAGGCGGAGGCGCCGATGCTCATTACAATCAACGGCCGCCGCTGAGCAGTCTTCGGAGACCGCCATTAAATTTACGACTTTATAACGTCGAGATGTTTTCTACGTACGAATGATTTACTCTTGACGAATTTCGTTCTGACCATTTAACTAATGCTAGTCCGATGCGGTTTTGACATCCGGAAGACCATCGGTTGTCTAAAGGGATCATTCTCTCATGTGCAAGGCTTGTGACATCTCGGCTGCGCTTGGCCGATACGCGACCGAGAACGCTCCTTCCGGGCGGAGTTCCGTTGCAGGCGGATTTGCGCTTGGTCGGCGAAGCTTCGTCGCCTCGGCGCTGGCCTGTGTGAGCGTGGGTGTCCCGGCGGTGGCCAATGCGGCGGTGGCGCAACCCGCAAAGGCGGCCCCGAGCGATGGCTCCGCAAGCACGGTCTTCAGGAACGGCGCGGTCTACACCATGTCTTCTGCTCAACCCTGGGCTGAAGCGGTGGCCGTCGCCGGTGACAAGATCGTCGCCGTCGGCTCGAACGACGACATGCAAAAGTTCATCAGCGCCGGGACGGACGTCATCGACCTTGACGGCCAGATGCTGATGCCGGGCTTCGTCGAAGGGCACACGCATCCGTTTCTCGGCGCGTTTGCCACCTCCGGCGTGGACCTCCAATACCCTACCCGGGAAGAGGCGATCGACGCCATCAAGGAATACGTCGCCCAGAATCCGACCGGCCCGCTGCGCGGCTTTGGCTGGCGCATGGACATGTTCCCCGATAGCGGACCCACCCGGCAGGAGCTGGACCAGATCATATCCGATCGCCCCATCATGCTGTTCGCGATCGACGTCCACAGCCTTTGGGTGAACAGCAAGGCACTTGAGATTGCCGGCGTGACGAAAGACACGCCGGACCCGATCCCCAATTTCAGCTACTTCGTCCGCGACGCGAACGGCGAGCCGACCGGCTTCGTGCTTGAGGTGATGGCGCTCCTCAAGATCGTCAACGCCGTGGAGCCGGTCACCATCAATGCGATGAGCGCCATGCTTGGGACATGGCTGCCGAAGGCTTCGGCGGCCGGCATCACCGCGATCTTCGATGCGACAGTGCCGCCGCTCGGCAACGACGAGGGCGATGTCATTCAGGTCTATGCGGATTACGAGGCCAAGGGGCAGCTGCCGTTCAGGGTCGTGACCTGCCATGCCATCAAGGGATTGCCGATCGAGGACGCCATTCCGACCGTGCTCAAGCTCAGCCAGCGCTTCAGGTCGCCCCTCGTCGAAGCGCGCGTCCTGAAAATCGTCGCCGACGGAACCGAGGAAGGCTGGACGGCCTACCTTCTCGAACCATACACCGACAAGCCGGGCTTCCGGGGCGTGCCGCCGTTCACCCAGGAACAGATGACCAAAGTGATCCGCGATGCAGACGCGGCGGGTGTCGATGTCCATGTCCACGCCTGCGGCGACGCCACGGTACGCATGGCGTTGAACGCGTTCGAGGCGGCCATCGCGAACGGCCCGGTACGCGACCGGCGCAACACCATTGCGCATAACGTCCTGGTCGACGACGCGGACATTCCGCGTTTCGGCAAGCTCGGGGTCATCGCGGAGTTCTCGATCAACTGGCACTCGATGGATCCCGACACGGTCGACATCCTGACCGCGCGATGCGGCCCCGAGCGGCAGTCCAAGCTATATCGCCCCCGCTCCATCCTGAAGACCGGCGGCCGCATCTCCGCAGGGACGGATTGGCCCGCGGCCGGCTACTTCTCGACCTACAAGCCGCTCGATGCGATCCAGATCGGCGTCACCCGCCAGCTCATCGACAGGTCCGGGGACGATGTCTGCCTGGAGCCAGCCGATGAGCGGCTCGATCTCTCGGAGGCGCTGGCGGCCAACACGATCGGGGCCGCGCATCAACTGCGTCTCGATCAGAAAGTAGGCTCCATCGAAGTCGGCAAGCACGCCGATCTGGTCGTGCTCGAGAGAAACCTGTTCAAGATTCCCGCGTCGCAGATCGCCCAGACGGCAGTCAAGATGACGATGATGAATGGGAGCTTCACCTATCGTCAGCCCGCATGATCCGAGCGCCGGCGGCACCCCTTGTCGCCGCTGACGCCGGCGCCGTCAGATCGGAGGCCCGTCGCTAAATTTGGGTGCGTCGTGGGGCTGATTACTCTCCTGCTTGGCGGTTTCGAACGCGGTTCGGTGCATCGCACGGCGAACCAGTGCCGGTGCCGCTCGTGAGTTCCACCTCTCTGATCACGATGGTGTCAATCGGCGCGGAAACGGGCCTCTCTATCGGCGTGCAAAAGGGACCCCTTTGTTTGGGCTTGTGCCTGTAGTCCATAGGGGGGACCCGCGCGCCGCGGAGCGCCCTTTAAAGAGGCTGGTGGAGCGGCGCGTGGGGGGTTCCTGTGGGCCCACCGGTGCAAGCCCGGGGGTGGGGTCTGGGGAGGGGGTCAGGCGCGGTTTTTGAAGCGCCAGCTCTCGTTGCCGGTCTCGACGATGTCGCAGTGATGGGTGAGACGATCGAGCAGCGCGGTCGTCATCTTGGCGTCGCCGAACACGGTAGGCCATTCGCCAAAGGCCAGGTTGGTGGTGACGATCACCGAGGTCTGTTCGTAGAGGCGGCTGATCAGATGGAACAGCAGCTGATCGCCGGATTGGGCAAATGGCAGGTAACCCAGTTCGTCGAGCACCACGAAATCCATCCGGCAGAGATAGTCCGCCATTCGACCCTGACGGCCGGCGCGTCCCTCCGCCTCGAGCCGGTTGACCAGATCGACGACGGTGAAGAACCGGCCGCGGGCGCCGTCGCGGATGCAGGCGCGCGCGATGGCGATCGCAAGATGGGTCTTGCCGGTGCCGGTGCCGCCGATCAGCACGACGTTGCGCTGATGCGCCAGGAATTCGGCGCCGGCGAGCTCACGCACCAGCGTCTCGTTGATCGGCGTGCCGTCAAAGGCGAAGTCGTCGACGTCCTTGGCCAGCGGCAGCTTGGCGATGGTGATCTGGTAGCGGATCGAGCGCGCCTGCTTCTCGGTGATCTCGGCCGTCAGCAGATCGCCGACGATGCGGGCAGGCTCATGCTGGCGCTTCACCGCGGTGCCGATGATCTCGTCATAGGCGGCCTTCATGCCATAGAGCTTCAGATCCGCCATGGCGGTCAGGATCTCGGATCTTTCTATCAACTGGCTCTCCTCAGACCGTCATACCGTGCGCAATCAGCGACTGGCGCATGGCGCAGTCGAAGCGCGTCCGGGGTCATGATGGTGATCGGCGCCGCCGGCTCGCGGTGCCGAGACAGGATGTTGAGCACCACGTCGGCCGAGTGGGTCCCCTCGCGCAACGCTTCCACGCAGGCGGCCTCCACGGCGGCCAGGCCATCGCTCAGCACGGCGGCGAGGATGGCCACCATCTGGCGATCGCCATCGGCCGTGCCGGCCAGCTTGCGGCGGATCCGCTCGAGGCCGGCCGGCAGCAGCCAGTCCTTGAATGGCGCGCCATTGCGGAGCGCGCCCGGCTTGCGCGCCAGAACCGGGACGTAGTGCCAGGGGTCGAACACCGTCTGATCCCGGCTAAAACATCGGCGGTGCTCGCCAACGAGCTGCCCGTCCTGACGGAGTTCGATCCGCTCGGCATAGGCACGGATCTCGACCGGCCGCCCGACTGCATGCGCCGATACCGAGTAGCGGTTGTTGTCGAACCGAACCAGGCAGGTCTTCGAGACCGAGGCAGGTAGCGCGTGGAAGCCGTCGAAGCGCCCGGTATACGGCACCAGAGCCGTGCGCTCGGCCTCGAACACCGACCAGATCGTCTGGTCGCGCAACTCGGGATGTCGGTGTGCCCGGGCATAGGCGACGCACTTGTCCAACAACCAGGCATTCAGCTCGTCGTAGCTCTTGACCCGCACGCGCGGCGAAAAGAACCGCTCCCGCACTACACCAACCTGATCCTCAACCTGACCTTTCTCCCATCCTGCCGCCGGCGTGCAGGCGGCGGGCTCGATCAGGTAGTGGCTGCACATCTGCAGGAACCGGCGATTATAGGCCCGCTCGCGACCGACAAAGATCGCGTCCACCGCTGCTTTGAGGTTGTCGTAGATGCCGCGCGTGCAGGTCCCGCGGAAGAATGCAAATGCACGGTCGTGTGCGTCGAACACCATTTCCTGCGTCTCGCGCGGATACGCCCGCACGAACAACATTCGGCTATGGCACAGCCGCAAATGCGCGACTTTCACCGTCACCGTCGTGCCACCTATCAGCACGACCTCGTGGCTCCAGTCGAACTGGTAAGCTTCTCCAGGTGCGAAGCTCAGCGGCACATATGCCGCCGCCGAGGTCGACACCTGCTCGCGTCGCCACGCCCGCGCATACCGCCGAACCGCGTCATAGCCGCCCTCGTAACCCAGTCCACGCAGCTCCTCGAAAACCCGGATCAGCGTCAGCCGCTCTCGACCAGGTCGCCCCTCATTGGCCGCAAGCAGCCGGTCCAATTCCTCCGCCACGGCCCGAGCCGCGGCATCGGCTGCTGCTCGCGTTCGTAACGAAACTCCGTCGCCTCCGACCGCAACACCTTGCGCACGACCTTCCGCGACACCCGCAGCTCGCGGCAGATCGCCTTGATCGACTTCCCCTGTACAAAATACGCCCGCCGGATCCGCGCAATCGTCTCCACCACCAGCATCCCAATCCGGCCCCCGCACCACAACGAGAGCCATCGTGAACCCCACCGTCAGAGGGGTCCCTTTCGGACGCCGATCAACACTCCAACAGGGTCCCTATTCCACGCCGATCAACACACGATGGGCCGCCGCCGAGACATGCACAGCAGGGTCTTGCCGGAGCCGACCAGGCCGGTGAACGCGATCAACGTGCGGCGTGGACCATCAGTGAGTTTCAAACCGAGCGGTGATGTCGCCGCTCAGGCTTGTGTCGTAGGCATCGATCTGAACGGGCTTACGCTCCGGGCCGAAGTCGATCTTCTTCAAGTCGACCCAGAACACGTTCGGCGACGTCATGGATTGGAAGTAATAGACCTTGTCCGTCAGGTCTGCCGCACTGAACCAGCGCGTCTGCCATGTGTCCGACGTGTCTTCATTCCCCGAGTAGTCCTGCGCCCCTGATGGAACCGACACAGTCCGGAGGAGCCCGGCGGCAAGTGCGACAGCATCTTCAGGCGATTTGGCCACAGGCAGGGTCTTCGCGAAGGCCGCCACTCGGACAAAGCGGCTCATGGGGTCGATGTCGCCAGGGAGCGGCAATGTCCCACCGAACGGCTTGTAACGACGAAGATTTGCGAGCTGGACATCGAGCTCGGGCTCGTTCGTCATGAGCGTGAACTCACGACCATGGTGGATCTTCAGCTTGCCCTTCACGTATTCGATGACCGCCGAGTCGCCCGAGGCATCCTCGACCGCCAGATGAACCGGCCAGGTCTGGCCGCCTAAGCTGAGGCCCGCGATCCTGACCTTCTCAAGCCCGTCCAGAGCCTCCTGAACCGTGGAGAAATTGTCCAGGACGTACTGCGCCCAGAGCCCGACATCGAGAGAGGGACGTCCATCCGGCGGCTGGTATTCGGTCTTGCCCAGATAGAGTGAATTGGCCGCAAGCCCCTTCTCGTTCACCCCGTCGGTCGTCGCCGTGCCCAGCGCGGTGATGGCGGCGCTTCCGTAACGCGATGTCCAGGAAATCGGGCTTGGCCCGGAGAGCGACGTGCGGGCCATGCCGCGCGGAAAGACCGCCATCCCCGCCTTGTCGCTCATGAACAGGTCCATCGAGCGCGCCACCACGACAGGCTGACCGGCCGTGTTGCAGAGATACCTTGTGCACGCTGACGCGTCGTTACCAGCCAGAAGGCACCCCGCGATCACACCAGCCAGACCAAGCGCTTTGGCGGCACCTTTGATCATGATGCATTCCCTAAACTTAGCCACGTGAATCCGCAGTTACCTTCTTACACAACGGTCACACAGTCCAGATATAAACATTGAACGTTCGAAATTACCTAAACCAACAACCCCCCAGTTGAAGTCGGGTCTGGTATTCAGACAGGAAACGTTAAACTTTCATCAAGAAATATGCCGGTTAATTGACGATCGGTTAACGTCATGCAGTTATCTTGGCTAGGTTTGGCTGATTTGTGATCGTGCTCACGGGTTTGGGATCGGCTATACGGAATTTATACACCGGTTCCCAGTACGGCGACCGGGGTACCGGCGCCGATGCCGCGTAGAAATGGACAGGGGCACCAATGAGCATCAGCTCCGGGCTGACGCACTCTTGCCGGCACTCCCGCCAACTCACGCGCTGGTTGTTCGGCTCGGCGATCCTGTCGCTCGCCACCTTCGCTGCAACGCCTGGCTACGCGGCGGAAGGCGCTACCAGCTTCTATATTATGGGGCTGCACGGCCCGCTGGCGGCAGTCGCGCCGCCACCGGGCGTCTATCTGCAGAACGACACCTACATCTATGGTGCGCAGGTCAGCAGGACCGAGAACCTGCCATTCGCCGGCCGCGTCACGGCCGGGGCCAAGGCCGATGTCTACCTCGATCTGCCAACATTGCTCTGGCAGATTCCTGGGCAGATTGCGGGCGCCCAGATCGGGCTCACCGTCACCCAGCCATTCGGCGCGGAATACGTCGCCGGGCGAGTCATCG
The DNA here is from genome assembly GCA_965276665.1 of Acetobacteraceae bacterium. Classification (GTDB taxonomy): domain Bacteria; phylum Pseudomonadota; class Alphaproteobacteria; order Acetobacterales; family Acetobacteraceae; genus CAWGJC01. Next base: position 2,408,401 of record OZ255620.1, on the reverse strand, counting down.
CCGGCGGGCACGAAATCAGCGAGCAGGGAAGCAGGACATCGATCGGGGACTTGGCGCTTTCCGTGCCCGTCAGCTGGGCGATCTCCCGATTGCACCTGTCGGTCACGCCTTCGATCAACATTCCCAGCGGCGATTACAACGCGAATGCTCTCTCCAACGTTGCCCTCCACCGCTGGGCGGAAGACATTTCGACGGCCGTAACCTGGCTCGACACGAATACGGGCCTGGAAGCCTCAGCGATCACTGGAATAACCTTGAACGGGAAGAATCCGGCAACCGACTACCGGACCGGAACCGAGATCCACGGCGAGGTAGCCGTCTCGCAGTATTTCAGCAAAGCGTTCTCGGTCGGCGTTTTGGGGGGCTACTTGCAGCAGGTCACGTCCGACACCGGGGAGGGCGCCTTCCTGGGCGACTTCAAGGGCCGGGTTTTTACCGCAGGCGGCATGGCGGCCTACGCGCTGCCGATCGATGACAGGGAGGTGCTGGTGCGGGTCAAAATCCTGCGCGAGTTCAGCGCTCAGAACCGCCTGACCGGCACATCCGGCGTTCTGAGTATCGGCCTGCGGCTTTGAGCGACGTATACCACGCAGGAGCCGTATGCGGCGTCCACGGCCGGACTCCGATCAGGTCGGCGGACGATGCTCGTCGTGCCAGTCCTTCTCACGCCCGGGAATCAAGGGGCCCCACTATGTGCATGGCATGCGGCATCTCCGTCAGTTTGGGGCGATTCGTTGCCGGCAGAAGCTTTCATTCCCCTCCGACGTCTGGCCCCGGCGCCCGAGAGGCCGGCCCCGGTGTTCGGCCGGGCCCCGTCTGCCTGACGGGAAGCCCATGGTGACCTACCTCTATCTCGCCATCGCCATCGCCGCCGAGGTATTCGCGACGACCGAACTCAAGGCCTCGGATGGGTTCACCCGCCTCACCCCGAGCATCCTGATGGCGATCGGCTACGCGGTCGCCTTCTACTTCCTGTCACTGACCCTGCGAGACATGGCGACCGGCATCGTCTACGCGATCTGGTCCGGCGTCGGCATCGTGCTGATCTCTGCCGTCAGCTGGATCGTGTTCAAGCAGGCGCTCGACCTTCCTGCGATGATCGGGATCGGACTGATCATGGCCGGGGTCGTCGTGGTGAATGTCTTCTCCCACTCGGCGGCTCATTGACACTCCCCCGCCCCCGCCTGATGCAATGCCGACGATGATCGCTGATGGCCGCCGAAGCAGCCGATCGCAGGTATCGGCCAACCCGTTAGTACCTCTGGATTGAACCGCGCCGGGTTTCCCGGAGGCGTTTTGGTTTGGCTCACGCGGCTTTTGGGATGCTTGAAGACATAGCTGTCCCTGGTTGGCTTTTTAGGGCGGATGGCAACAGCCATCCCGGCCTCCTTCCATCTCCACTCGTCATTTCGAGGTAATCCCGACAAGCTTCTTCGCGGCAGCTCTATCCACCCTTCTGGTAGAGTTGTTTTCGTTCCGACACTCCGGCACATTTTACATCCGGGGAATGCCTCCAGGCCGAGAGAGACAGTCGGCGGGATCCAGCCTGCAACGTCGGAAAGATGCCGAGGATGGAAGCAACCAGGCAGCCCATCGAGAGTAGCTTGACCGGCCTTCGATCGAGTAGCGTTTCGATGTCGGCTCAAAAGGGGGCGGGGCGCCTCGTCGGAATTGATGGCTCGCGATATGCTGGCGCGCTCGCTGTTGTTCTACTGCATTCATTGCCGCCTGTTCGCGCTCCAGGCATATCGGCAGTGGGCGTGGCTGATTTGGCGACCAGGTTTGCGGTTCCCTTCTTCTTCATCGCGAGCGGCTATTTCATGGCTGGGCGAGCGAACGATCCGCTGGGGACGACGATGCGCCTCATACAGCGGTTGGCGCCTCCGTATGTGTTTTGGGTTTTGTTCTTCCTCGTGTTGGCGCCAGGGAGCTATGTGACTTTCGAGCACCCTGCCGCACTCGCGAGAGCGATGATCACCGGCGGCCCCGCATTCCACCTCTGGTTCCTGCCCGCGCTCGGTATCGGGTCGGTCGCGGTCGTCTTTGGACGACGCTACCTCGACGCGCGGGTGCTTTGGGCCTTGCCGTTCTTGCCTTGGCATCTGCGCTGGCACTTGGTCCATATCGCGCGCTCCTGCACATTCCGGGGGCACCAAGCCGAGGGGGAGTGTTTCTGTCCTTTCCCCTCATCTTGCTTGGCTTTGGATGCGAGAGCGTCGGGTTCAGATCGGCGTGGCCGGCGCCATCGCTCTCACGGGCGCGGGGTTCTGCATCCAATTCCTGGAATCTTTCTCGTTGGACCGCCTTCACATCGAAGTCTTCGGGACGGAAAACTACCTTCTGGGGACAGTCGCCTTTGCGACGGGTATTTTCCTGCTCGCCGCCACGTTACGCTCCGAAGCGCGTAGCCTGTCGTTCCTCGCGAATCTCGGGCAACTCAGCCTGGGTGTCTATTGCATTCACCTCATCTTTATTCTCTGGATCGAGACGAGAATACAACCCGGTAATCTGACACAGTCGATGGAACTCGCCGTGGTGGTCGCCGCCACGTCCACACTGGTTGTCTTCATGCTTGCAAACTTCCCAGGCACAAGGCGGCTAGTGAGCTGAAGGGCGGTCAAGCTCGACGAGCTCACCTGGGTCGCGCCAGGCGTGCGGCGCCGTCGGCGAGACGATGCTGCGCGCCTTGCTCAAGGACAGCGCCGAGACCGACAATGCCGCGGCCCGGCTGATGTCGCTCTATGGGGCTCGAGCAGCCCGGGCACAGGCCCAGTCGACGGTCGACTCAGGCCGCCGACAATTGCAGGGATTGATACGAAAGGCGAAGCTCAGGCGCTTGGACGGCGCACGATGGATGCGATGCAAGCCCGAGCTCGCTCAATGAACTCGCGTTCAAGCTCCGACGACGGGGGAATAGTCGCGAGATAGGCATCGGCCGCTCCCTTGATGCGGTCGCGCAGTGCCGGATCGGTCGAGCTTGCTTGCTCGATCAGCGCGCGTATCGCCGTCTCGATCGCTAGAAGTCGCGGGCCAAGCCCGACATCTGGTCTATCCGGCATTCTGTTCTCACTCCAAGGATCAGCGGCCCGCACCGGGAGCGCGCGCGAACGATGGCAGAAGCATTGGAAGAGGGCGAGCGGCCGCTCGGCCCCGGAGCGCCGTCGCGAGAGGTTCCATGCGCCGGTGTCCTTTCATGCGCCGGGCCGGGGTGTTTTGATGCGCGGATCGAGGCGGATAGGACGAAGCGGTCACAGCGGGCTAGCGCATTTCCCCTTCGGTGGAGTCGGCGCCGGCCCTCGCCCCACCCGGCCTCCCAACGGTAGTATACTTTCGTGGGGGCCGGGCAGACGGAGCATCCAGGGCCATCCCGCCGCTGCGGCCGCGCCGCCCCTCGCGCCGGACGCGTCCGGAGCCGGCGGGGCGATCTCTTCGGGTAAGAGCGTCAGCTTCGTGCGGCCGGCGAGTGCCGCAACCTGTGCGGCGCAGGCCTCCTGCAGGCTGTGCATGATCCAGATGACCTCCGGCACGGCCTCGCCGCACACGTGAAGCCCGGGATTGCGCATCACCATCGCCCAATTGAACGCAGGAAATTTCACCTGAGGCCTCCGGCGCCCGTGCGAGCCGCGCGCGATCATCGCTTCGAGGTCTCCTTGAGCCCGAGCACGAAGCGGCGCGCCAGACGCGACATGGGATGCTCCTTGCTCGAGATGACGCGGGCGGTGACGGGAATGCGGGGCCGGAAGCCGCGCTGGGCCAGGCCCGCAAACAGCTTGCCGATCGCGATGGGCTCGACGAGCGCGACCCCCGCTCCCGCCTCCACCAAGGCACAGGCGGTGGTCGTGTTGTTGGTGCCGATCCGGGCATGGCGGCGCATTTCGATCGGCCGGAACGCAGCCTCCAGCATCGACAGGATCGGATCGTTGCGCACGTTGATGATCAGCGTCTCGCCGGTGAGATCGGCAGGTGACAGGACGGACTTGCCGGCCAGAGGGTGCTCCGCGGGCATGACGCAGACCAGCTCGGTCGCATAGAGCGGCTCGACCCGCAGGCCGATCTCGTCGGCCGGCGAGTGGATCACGCCGAAATCGATCTGCCGCTTCAGCGCCTGGTCGATGACTTCGCGCGTGGTCGTCACATGCAGCCAAACCTGAACGCGCGGGTGTTTCGCACGAAAGCTTGCGATCTCGGTGGCGAGCACGTCGCAGCTGACCGAGTGCGTGGACGCGATGGTCAGCACGCCCGACTGCGCCTCCTTCAGGTCGTGCGCATATCGTTCGAGAACGTCGATCCCGCGGAACACTCGATCTGCCTCGTCGTGCAGGCTCTGCGCCTCGGGCGTGGGGCAGAGCCGCCCCTTGATGCGGGCGAAGAGCGTGATCCCGAGACTGGCCTCGAGCGCGCGCACGGCACTGGTCGCCGCCGGCTGCGACATCTGCAGCGCCTGCGCCGCCGCGGTCACGGTTCCGGTAGCCATCACCGCGCGGAACACCTCGAGCTGCCTTAGGCGCATGACGACCCCTCGCATCCATAGACTGGACTTATACCATCCCGTTGTTTTCGCTGTGGCCAGATAGGTCGTGGCCGCCCATGTTCGCTGAAAACAAGCCAACGGGAGGAGCCAAAATGCTCACGCGGCGCACCTGCCTCGCCGGTCTTACCGGGATTGTTGTCGGGTCCGGTCCGGCTGGCGGCCCACTCGGCCCGTCCTCGGCGCGCGCCGAGGACGGCGGCAAGTATCGCGGCGCCACCGTCCACTTCCTCACCGAGCGCAACTCGCACCAGCTCGCTTTGGCGGACCGGCTGGCGGCCATCGCCCAACAATGGGGCGTCACCCTGAGAACCCGGTTCATCACCACCGACGAGATCGAGAAAAAGGTGATGATCGACTTCGTCGGGGGCGCCTCCACCTGGGACCTGGTCTATACCGGCGGCATCCAGCGCATGGCGCAATGGGCCTCGGCCGGGGTGATCCAGGACATCGCGCCGCTGATCAAGTCGGTGGGCGACCCCAAGGTGCTCGCCTGGGACGACTTCACGCCATCCGCCCGCAAGGCGGTGACCTACGGGGACGAGGTGTTCGGCATCACGGTCGCGACCAGCGAGCAGGCCGTCGTCTTCCGCCGCGACCTGTTCACGCACCCCACCGAGAGGGCGGCCTTCCAGAGCCGGTTCGGCTATGCGCTCAAGCCGCCCGAGACCTACAGGCAGACGCTGGACGCCGCCGCCTTCTTCACGCGCAAGCCCGGCGACATGCTGGCCGGGGTGAAGCTCGACCAGCCGTTCTACGGCACCGCGCTGGCCGAGAAGCGCGGCACCTTCATGTGGCACACCTACGAGAACTTCGTCGCCGCGTTCGGCGTGGACGTGTTCGATCCCACGACGCACGCCATCGGTGTCGCGAGCCCCGCGGGCATCAGCGCCGTCGAGACGATGAAGGCGTTCATTCCCTTCATGCCGCCGGCCTACATCAACATGAGCAGCGGCGAGCTGTCGGAGACCTTCGCCAACGGCCAGGTCGCGTTCGTCGGCGAGTATTTCGACCGGCTGCTGCTGAACCTGTCCAAGGCCGGTCCCGTCGGGATGTCCAAGGTCGATTTCACCTTCTTCCCGACCGCCGAGGGCAACCCCAAGGGCGCGAAGCACGGCGCCCGGTCAGGCCCGCCGGTCGTCTCGATCTCTGCGAAATCGGCCAACGCCGCCGCCGCCTACAAGCTGCTGGAGGCGGCCTGCTCGTCCGAGAGCCAGCAGGCGATGGCGAAGGCAAGCCAGGCGTACATGCCCAGCCGTTTGTCGGACCTGCAGGCGCTGGCGAAGCAACGGCCCGAACTCGGCTATCTCCTTCGGCTGGCGAGTTCCGACGCAACGCTGCTGACCGATCGCGACATCCTGCCGCCACCGAGCATCAGCAAGGCGGCCGAGATCGTCGACGCCGTGACGGGATCGCTGTCCGAGATCATGGTCGGCGCCCCGGTCGAGCCGAAGCTGGAGCAGGCGCGCGACGCGCTGACGAAGCTGCTGGCGCGGGCCTGAGACTTGCCCGCTTTCCCGTTCCGCGCGCTCGAGGTCCATAGCAGCCGCGCATGGGACATGGCGTGGATCACCAAGGCGCTCGCCTTCATCCGCGACCACGACATGACTGCACTGATACTGCACCGCAACGACATCGTCGACCAGGTCGTCTATCCCGCAAAGTTCTTCGGCGGCACCGACGCGCCACGCAACATCTTCGAGCGTTACCAGGAGGTCCACCGGGCGCTCTACAAATACACCCCGACGCGGCGCAGCGGTCCCTATCTGCGGCGCGACTACCTGCGCCGGGTGATCGACCTCGCGGCACGGTCCGGCATCGCCGTCTGGTTCGAGAACAAGGAGCTGACGTTCCACGACGTCTTCCTCGAGTTCAACCCGCATCTGGTGAAGGACGGCCGCCTCTGCCCGAACGAGCCGTTCTGGTGGGACTTCCTGGAACGCAAATACACCGAGCTGTATCAGGATCTGCCGGGCATCGCCGGGATCGTCACCGCACCCGGCACGGGCGAGAGCCGGCTCGCGATCTCGTCCAACCGGTGCCAGTGCGAGCTGTGCCGCGGCGTAACGGCGCCGCAATGGTACACCAAGCTCGTGCTCGCCATGCACAGGCCGATCCGCGCGGCGGGCGGCGAACTGGCCATCCGCGACTTCGTGTTCGACCGCACCGCGCATGAGGAGTTGGCAGAGGCCATCGAGCGTCTTCCCGACGACATCATCGTCTCGCTGAAGAACACGCCGCACGACTACTATCCGACCTTCCCCGACAATCCCCGCCTGGGACGGGTCGGATCGCACCGGCAGTGGATCGAATACGACTGCATGGGCCAGTATTTCGGCTGGGGGATCGCGCCGGCGATCATGATCGAGGATCTCCGCCAACGGCTCGCGACCGCCGGGGCAGCCGACGCCGAAGGCGCGATCCTGCGCACGGACTGGGAAAGCCTCGACGGGCACACGGCTTTCGACACGCCGAACCTGCTCAACCTCCACGCCGGCGCCGCCTTGCTAAAGGATCCGGCCACGTCGTCCGCTGCGATCTATCGCGCATGGCTGATCGAAAACGGGATGCTCGCCGAGAACGCGAGCGAGGCGCAGATCGACGCGGCGGCCGGCTGGGCCGAGCGGCTGCTCGGGCAGAGCTGGAGCATCACACGGGAAACGCTGTTCATCCAGGATTGCGTGCTCTCCGACGCGACGCTCTATCCGGTCAGCCTGGCGCATGCCTGGTGGCTCGCCGAGGAAAAGAACAGCCTCAAGGATTGGCTGCCGGAGAAGTCCGAGGCGCTGGCGACCGGTCCCGATAACGTCCGCCGCATTATCGACGAGAAGGATCGGGCCCTCGCAGCCGCCCGCGCCCTGCCCGCGCTGTTCGGCGCCGTTCCTGGCGGAGTGAACAAGGCCGCCGTCCAGGATCTGAGGACACGCATCGACATCTTCATCCGCTACGTCTGCGGATTCCGCGCCATCGGTCACGCGCTGATCCTGACGCGCTATTTGCTGGATGGGCGCGACGATGCCGGGTTCGCGGCGAACGCGGCGCGCCTGCGCAAGGCCGCGATGGGCGATCTGCTGGAGCAGGCCGACGCCATGGAGGCGTTCGCGCGCGAGACCGACCACCAGCACGTCGTCTACACGCTGCTGAGCCCCGAGCGGCTGCGCGCCCTGCACAAGGACCTGCTCCGCCATGCGCCGCTGGACGGTCCGGCTTGAACGCGCTCGCCCGGCACCGCATCCCGGTGCTGCTATGTTTCTTGCTGCCGGGTCTCGGCTACCTGATCCTCGTCCGGCTGCTGCCGGCCCTGTTCACGATCTATCTCAGCTTCACCAAGTGGAACCTGCAGCAGGGCGGCTGGCCGCAGCCGAACGGGCTGCAGAACTACGCGGCCCTGGCGGCGGATGGCGGGTTCCTGTGGTCGCTCGGGCGAACGCTGGCCTTCATGGTCGTGGCGACGGCAATCGAGGTCGGGCTGGGGCTCGCGACCGCGTTGCTGCTGAACCGGCCGATGGCGCTGCGCCGCACGCTGCGGACGATCGTGATGGTGCCGATGGTCGTGACGCCGGCCGTGGTCGGCATGATCTGGTACATCCTGTTCCACGCGTCGATCGGGCCGCTCAACGCGATGCTGGCGCCGCTGGGCCTCGGGCCGGTCGGCTGGCTGACGAGCCCCATGGTCGCGCCCGTCTCGGTGCTCGTCGCCGATGTGTGGCACTGGACGCCGTTCATGGTGCTGCTTTGCCTCGCCGGACTGCAGGGCGTTCCGCAGGAACTAACGGAAGCCGCCCAAGTGGACGGCGCGAGCGGGCTGCAGGCGCTGTGGCGGATCGTCGTTCCCGCCATTCGCGACACGCTCGCGGTCGCCGCCGTGCTGCGCGCCATGGAGGCGTTCGAGATCTTCGCCGAACCCTATGTCATGACCGGCGGCGGTCCCGGCGACAGCACCGACACGCTCAGCCTGCACATCTACAAGACCGCCTTCACCTTCTTCGACATGGGCTACGCGGGCGCCATGGTGGTGGTGTCGGTGGGCGTGCTGGTGACGCTGTACTGCGCCTATCTCCGCCTGTCGCCGCATGCCGCATGACCCGGAATCGCTGGACCCGCCGCTTCGCGGCCGCGCTCGCGGTGCTGGCCGTGCTGGCCTTCACGCTGCTGCCGCTCGTCTATCTCGTGCTGACCTCGCTCAAGCCGGACGACCTGTTGCTGGCGCAGCCGCCGGTGCTGTGGTTCCGGCCAGTCTTCGACCATTACGCGCAGCTGCTGCAGGACGGGGACTTTCCGCGCTACTACCGCAACAGCCTCGTCGTCTCGGGCGGCGGCACGATCGGCGCGGTGCTGCTCGGCTCGCTGATGGCGTTCGTGTTCGCGCATCTGCCGTTCCGTGGCCGCGGCGCGGCCTTCTTCCTCGTGCTGCTGCCCCGCACCTTCCCGCCGGTCACCACGATCATCCCGATCTTCTTCGTCGTCCGCATCTTGGGGATGATGGACCAGGTCGGCACGCTCATCCTGTTCGAGATCGCGGCACGCCTGCCGCTGGTCGTGTGGATCATGCGCAGCTTCTTCCGCACCCTGCCGGGCGAGCTGATCGAGGCGGCGATGCTGGATGGTTGCAGCGTCGTGCAGTGCTTCTTCCGCATCGTGGCCCCGCTCGCGGCACCGGGCCTCGCCGCCGTTTCGTTGCTGTGCTTCATCGACATCTGGAACGCGTTCCTGGTGCCGCTGGTGCTGACCAACTTCAACGCGGTCACGGCGCCTGTCGGAATGATGAGCTACGCCACCAGCGACGAGCAGGTGGTTTGGGGGATCATCGCGGCCGGTGCCGTGATGACGATCCTGCCGGTCGTGCTGCTGGCCTTCACGCTCAACCGCTTCCTGCTGCGCGGCCTGACCGCCGGCGCCATCAAGTGAACCATTGACGATGACATACAGCTTTCGCGGCTTCGAGATGCACGGGCACCGCATGTGGGAACGCCGGCATGTGATCGAGGCGCTGGACTTCATCGAGGCGCACGGCATGACGGCGCTGGTGCTGCACGAGGGCGACTTGATGCACCAGATCGTCTTTCCCCGCTCCTGGTTCGATCCCTACGCGCAGTGGAAGAGCGCCCCGGCGCGGCGCGGCGAGAACGCGCTGCAGAACAATCGCGTCTACTTCGCAAGCCTGCTCGAACTGGCCTGCTCGCGCGGGATCGAATTGTGGCTGGAAGTGAAGGAACTCGCCTTCCCCGACGAAGTGCTGGAGGCGCATCCGCACCTCGTCAAGAACGGCATCGTCTGCCCGTCGGAGCTGCTGTGGCGCGACTTCATCCACGCCAAGACGAGCGAGCTGGTCGCGGATTTCCCGCTATTGTCGGGCGTCATCCTGAGCCCCGGATCGCCGGAGGGCCGGGCCTCGCGGGCGCAGAACAAGTGCCGCTGCCCAGTCTGTGCCGCGACCCCGCTGGCCGACTGGTACGACGGCGTGATCCGCGCCATGCACGAGCCCCTGGCCGCCGCCGGGAAGCGGCTGGCGGTGCGGGACTTCGCCTACAAGCCCGCCGACCATGCGCCGCTGATCGAGGCGGTGGGGCGGCAGGAGCGCGACGTGATCTTCTGCATCAAGGCGACGCCGCACGACTTCTATCCGACCTTTCCCGACAACCCCGCCTTCGGCCGCCTCGACCGTCCGCAATGGATCGAATACGACACGATGGGCCAGTTCTTCGGCTGGGGCGTCGTGCCGTGCTTCATGGCCGACGATATCCGCGCCCGGCTCGACCACGCCGCCGCCGCCGGTGCCGAGGGCGGCCTGTTCCGCGCCGAGTGGGAACGGATCAACGACATATGGTCGCTGGAGACGTTCAACGCGCTCAACACCGCCGCCGCCGCCCGGCTCGCTCGCGACCCGGCCGCGACCAACGAGCAGATCGTCGCGGCGTGGCTCGTATCGGCCGGCCGGCCGCAAGGCGCCGCGCCATGGCTCCTGCGCATCATGGAGCAGACCTGGCCCGTGATCCGCGGCGCGATGTACATCGACGACTTCCTGTTCTCCGACTGCAGCATGTTCCCCCGCAGCATCGGCCGCGCGTGGTGGACGATGGAGGTGAAGCACAGCCTTGCCGACTGGGCGCCCGAGTACCGCGACCGGCTGGATCTGGACGCGACCCGCATTGCCGAACTGCTGGCCGAGAAGCAGGCGGCGCGCGAACAGGCCGAGCGCCTCCTGCAGGAGCTCGACGGCCCGGACCGCGCCGTGCCCGAGGAACTTCGCGCAGACCTTCGCAAGTCGATCCGATGGCTGCCGCTCTACGCCGAGGGCATGGCGCTCTGCGCCGAGGTCTGCCTGCGCGCCCGCTGGCATGAGCGAAGCCCCGATGCATCCGACCGCGCGCTGTTCACCGACGCCGTGCGGCGGCTCGAGGCCTACGGCGACCGCATCCGGCCGCTGGCGCAGAACCCGGACCTGCCCCATCAGCTCGTCATGCAGCTCGACCATCTTCGTGTCGCCGACATCGTGGCCGGGGCGGAGGCCATTCTCGGCGCGGCGGCCACGGCATGAGCTTCGCCGTTCGCGCGCTCGAACTGCACGGGCGACACATCTGGCAGCGCGCCTCCATTCTCCGCGCGCTCGACTTCATCCGCGCGCACGGCTTGAACGCGCTGGTGCTGCACGAGACCGACTTGGTGCAGATGGTCACCTATCCCCGCTCCTACCTCGATCCGTACGGCCTGTGGCGCAGCGCGCCCACGCGGCGAGGGGAGAACGCGATCGAGAACAACCGCGTGTACCTAACCCATGTCTGCAACCTCGCGGCAAAGGCCGGAGTCGCGCTGTATGTCGAGGTGAAGGAGATCGGTTTTCCCGACGAGATCCTGGAGCTGCGGCCGGAGCTGCTGAAGGGCGGCGTCGTGTGCCCGAGCGAGCCGTTCTGGGCCGAGTTCATCGAGCGCAAGACCGACGAATTCTTCGCCGACTTCCCGGGCATCGCGGGAATGCTCAGCAGCGCCGGATCGACCGAGGGTAAGGCGTCGCGCTCGCAGAACAAGTGCAGCTGCGAGCAGTGCGCCCGCACGCCGCTGGAGGATTGGTATGACGGTATCATCCAGGCACTGCACCGCGCGACGCAGCGCCACGGCAAGCGCCTCGCGGTGCGCGACTTCGCCTACAAGCCGGTCGACCACGAGCCGCTGATCGCGGCCGTCGCCCGCGCGCCGGCGGACGTCGTGTTCTGCGTGAAGGCGACACCGCACGACTTCTATCCGACCTTCCCCGACAACCCGGCGATCGGCCGGCTGCAGCGGCCGCAATGGATCGAATACGACACGATGGGGCAGTTCTACGGCTGGGGCGTGTTTCCCTGCCTCATGCTCGACGACATCAAGGCCCGGCTGGCGCACGCCCAGGCGCACGGCGCCGAGGGCGTCAGCTTTCGCGTCGAGTGGGAGCGGATCAACGACTACTGGTGCTTGGACACCCTGAACGCCATCAACACGATCGCGGGGGCCGCCGTCGCCAAGGATCCGGGCGACGGCGCCGACATCGACGTCGAAGCCGTGTGCCGGATGTGGCTGGACGACCAGGGCTACACGCCGGCGGCCGCACCCGCGCTGGCCCGTCTGCTCGGGCCCACCTGGGAAGTGATCCGCGGCGCGCTCTACCTCGACGATTTCGTCTTCGCCGACAACAGCATGTATCCGCGCAGCCTGCGCCGGGCCTGGTGGGGCATGGAGGTGCGCGACGCGCTGCACACCTGGGACCCGTCGAAGGAGGCGGGCCTGACGATGACACGCGAGCGCGTGATCCGATTGATCGCCGACAAGCAGCGGGCGCTTGCGTCGGCGCGCGCCCTCGCGGCGCAGGCGCGCTACGGCGATCCGCTGATCCCTCTCCCGTTGCACCGGCGTCTGGTGGAAGCGTTCGATCGCACCGAAACCTACGTCGAAGGCTTTGTGATCGCCGCCGAAATCTGCGCGCTGGCACGCTGGGCCGACCCGCGCACGCGCGCGGATGCGGGCCCGGGCCCGCAGGAGCTAGCGCAGTTCGCTGCGGCGCTCGACCGGCTCGACGCCTTGGCGGCTTCGCTCCGCTCGCTCGACGACGAGGCCCCGGTGCCGCATCAGATCGTTATGCTGATGGACCACCGCCGACTGACCGACATCGCGCGCGAAGGCCGCATGGCGCTGTCAGATGCGCAGGCCCTGTTGGATACCCTGGCCCGGTCGGATGCAAAGGGGTCCGCTCGATGACAGAAGCATTCGCCATCCGCGGCGTCGAAATGCATGGCGACCGCATGTGGAGCTGGCGCTGGGTCAAGCGCAGCCTCGACACGGCCGCCGAGCAGGGCCTGAACGCCATCATGTTCCATCGCAACGACATGCTGGACATGCTGGTCTTTCCGCAACGCTACTTCGACGTGGCGGAGATCTGGGCGCGCTGGCCGGTCCGCTACCACAACATCGACAACAACCGGCAGTATTTCCGCCAGATCCTCCGCTACGCCGGCAGTCTCGGGATCGCGGTCTATCTCGAGGTCAAGGAGATCTCGTTCCACGACAGCCTCCTCGTCAAACGGCCGGATCTATCGATCGACGGGGCGATCTGTCCGTCTCACCCGTTCTGGTGGGAGTTCCTCGAGGCGAAGCTCGAGGAGCTGATAGACGCCCTGCCAGACATCGCCGGGATCATCGTCAGCCCGGCCACGCGCGAGACGCGGGTGACGATCAGCGCCAACGAATGCCGCTGCGCGCGATGCGCGGCCACGGATCGGGTCGATTGGTACGAGAGCCTGATCGGGGCGATGTTCCGCCCGCTCGACGCGCGGGGCCGGTCGCTCGCCGTGCGCGACTTCAGCTACACGCGCGGCAACCAGGGCGCGGTATTGCAGGCCGCCGGGCGCGTGTCGGACAGAGTGGTCATCTCGCTCAAGAACACGCCGCACGACTACTACCCCACTTTTCCCGACAACCCGCGGATCGGCAACGTGGGCCGGCATCCGCAATGGGTCGAGTTCGACACCTGGGGGCAGTTCTTCGGACTAGGCGTCTTTCCCTGCATCGTTCTGGACGATCTGACGGCCCGGTTCGCCCATTGCCGCACGAACAGCGTCGCGGGCGTGGTGGCGCGGACCGACTGGGAGGTGATCTCCGACGGCAGCGTGTTCGACACGCTCAACCTCGCGAACCTCACCGGTTTCGCCCGCCTGGCCGGAGGCGCCGACACGTCCGCGGCCGGGCTGATCGAGGCGCAATTGCAAAACCCCGTCGCGACGGCCCTGGGTGGCGGCCTGGACGAGGCGCGGTTCGCGGTCGAGCCTTCGGTCACCGCCGCGATCCGCGACGTGCTGCTAGGATCATGGGAGGTGATGGCAAAGACGATCTTCGTCCTGCGCCACGTGTTCCATGAGGATTGCATGTTCCCGGACACGTTGCAGAAAGCGTACATGATGCTGGTCGAGGTGCATGGGCTGGCGGACTGGGAGCCGGCGGCGGCGGGTGCCCTGGACCTCGACGAGGCGAAGCTGCCGCAGATCTTCGCCGAGAAGGACGAGGCCCTCGCGCTGGCGACCCGGCTGGCCGACACGCTGGCGGAAGCCGGTGCGGCCATGGCGGAACCGGGGCGCCGGCAACTGCAGGACACGGCGTCGCTGTGGGTCGCGTATGTGGAGGGATTTCGAGCGTGCGCGCGCGCCTGCTTCAGCGTGCGACTGCATCTGGACCGCCATGATGCGGCCAGTGCCGAAGCGGCCCGGGCGGAAGTGGATGCGTTGGCTGCCTACCGGTCCAGACTCGAAGCGATGCTGGAGGGAACACAGCATTTCTACCTCGTGTACTGGATGCTCGACACCAACCGCCTGCGGTCCCTGCACGCCGACCTGACCGGACATCTGGCGGCCGCTGTGGCGGAAATGTGGACGGGTGGAACCCAGCACTAGAGCATCATCCGTTCGAACGGACTCGTTCGAGCGGATAAAGATGCTCGCCGAAACAGAGAGCTAGAGCCTGTGCCGTGAGCGAATGCGAACGGAACATGCTCTAGAGCATTTCACCTTCGGTGGAGTTCGGCGCCGACTTAAATGAAATACACTCATTCGGCAGACCACGGACCGAAAGCACGGCCCGGCGTGGCTCGCGGCTAGCATCGTTGTCGAGAGAACGCGCTTTACAGAACTCCTGCTTCGAGCGATTCGGGCGCCAGAACCTCCAATGGTTTTTTGCGTGTCTCGATGCCAAGTGTCGCTAGGACCAGAACTTGGACGACCTGGGTTCCCACTAAGAGGGCCATCACGCCAACGAGCCCCGAGCGGCTGAAGATGGTCACAGCCAGATAAGGGGTGAGGATGGTCGCGAACCGGCCGATCGTGTTGCAGAACCCGGCACCGCGAAGCCGCAGGTCAGTCGGGAACAGCTCGGGCACATACAAGGACCAGGTGATGACGACGTCCACGTAGATCGCGGCGACCAGGGCGAAACTCAGGAAGGTCAGCAGAGGCGGATCCTTCGACCCGGCATATGCCGTTGCCAGAAGGCCTGCGGCGATCGAGAACGCGATCAGCGTCGGCTTGCGACCCCATTTGTCCGACAAG
The DNA here is from genome assembly GCA_965276665.1 of Acetobacteraceae bacterium. Lineage (GTDB taxonomy): Bacteria > Pseudomonadota > Alphaproteobacteria > Acetobacterales > Acetobacteraceae > CAWGJC01. Next base: position 2,393,311 of record OZ255620.1, on the reverse strand, counting down.
TATAGCCCGATCAAAGTCCCGACGGGACCACCGAACGTCATCAGCACGTTGGCGACCAACGACTGGTTGATGCCCACGCCCTGATGGACCAGGAAGCTCGGCAGCCATGTGATGAAACCGTAGATGACGGTATTCAAGCCGATCATCATGACGCTACCGACAATGGTGCGCTTCAGGAGCTCGCCGCGGAACAGGGAACCGACTGAACGCGGAATGGTCGTGGACGGCCCCGTGACGATCACCGGGGGCAGCGGGCCGGTGCGTGCCACCTCGGCCTCGATCCGGTTCAATACGGCGTCGGCCTCCTCGAGGCGCCCCACCGCCTCCAGCCATCGCGGCGACTCCGGCATCGCCTTCCGCAGATACCAGATGACGATCGAGCCCAGGCCCACCGGCACGAACATCCAGCGCCAGCCAAAATTGGGAATGACGAACAGAGCCATCACCGAGGAGAGGAAAAGCGCGGAACTGCCGATTGCACCCAAAGCGCCGGCCCAGCGTCCGCGGCTGTCCGGGGGAATGAACTCCGTGAACGTCGCGTATCCGACTACAACTTCCGCGCCAAGGCCGAGCCCTGCTACGAAGCGCGCGGCGATCAGCGAATTTATGCTTGGCGCAACAGCGCAGGCGAGCGAGGCAATGCCGAACAGCAAAAGATTGAATTGGTAGCTAAACCGCCGCCCGTACCGATCGCCGAGCAGCCCAGCCAACCACGCGCCAAGCATCATGCCCGCGAATGTGGCCGAGATGAACATCGCGTTGTGGTTAAGGTCCGACCAGCCCGTCTTGACCAGCGCACCGAGGACACCGCTGGCAAGATTGATGTCGAAAGTGTCGAGCAGAATGCCGGAGCCGATCAGCGCCAGCAGCCGCCAGTGGAACCGCGAAATGGGTAGGCGGTCCAGCCGAGCACCGGCGTTCACTGTCGCTCTCATTTCTCACTGCTTCCTGGGTGGCCGAGCGGCCTTGTTGCTCTTGCCTTCACCGTTGGCTGGATCCCGCTCGGGCGAGCTTTGATCGCCCTGCGCAACGCCTCCACCGAATTATCCAGGTGGATCTGCATCGCCGTCTCAGCCTCGACGGGATCGCCGCGCGCGATGGCCTCGACAAGGTTCGCGTGCTCGATGTCGATATCGGTCGTGCGCCCGGAGGTGGCTATGGGGTGGAACTGGAACGCCACAGTCTGCGAATGCAGGCTGTTCAGGATCTTCGCCGCCGTAACATGGCGGGAGATGCGGGCAATCATTCCGTGCAGCGCGATATTCAAGGTCGAAAACCCGATCAGGTCACCCGAGGCGAGTAGCGCGTGCAGATTGTCCTGCAGCTTGCGCAGCCGGGTCACATCCGAGCCGGTCGCATGACGCGCGGCATCCCGCGCGGTCAATGACTCCAACCGCGATCGCGTCTCCATGATCTCGATGGCCTCGCGCGCGGTGACGAGCCGCACACGAAAACCCTTGTTGGGTTCGCGAATGACGAGCCCTTGCTGCTCGAGCACCGCCAGGCACACCCGGATTGTCGCGCGGTTGGTGCCTAAGCGCTCCGCCATGTCTTTTTCCACGAGATGTTGGTTCGGGAAGAACGTTCCATCCAGGATCGCGCCGCGGATCCAGCTCGTGAGATCATCGCTCCTACCGGGGTCGAGACCGTGTTTCTGCGACAGCTCCTTGGATGGCCGCGGCCCGGTCGCCAGCATCTCCGTGCTCCTGAACCGTTTGACTTGGTACAGCTATATTGGTATACAATCCCGCCTATGGCTAGAGCATTTTCAGTTAAGTCGGCGCCGGCCCTCGCCCCCACCCGGCCCCCCATCGGTAGTATACTTTCGTTGGGGGGCCGGGTGGGGGCGAGGGCCAGCGCCGACTCCACCGAAGGTGAAAATGCTCTAGGAGATTTTCATGACTGACGCTCCCGGCCCTCAACCGGCAGCGCCGCTTGCAGGCGTCGTTGTGGTCGACCTCACCCGTGTCCTGTCCGGCCCTTACGCCACCATGCTGCTCGGGGATCTCGGCGCCACGATCCTCAAAATCGAAAACCCGTCGGGCGGTGACACCACCCGGCACAGTGCGCCTTTTCGCAACGGCCAGAGTCATTATTTCGCTGCGGTCAACCGCAACAAGCGCAGCATCGCTATCGACATTGCGGTGCGTCCCGGTCTGGCGGTATTGCTCGACCTAATTGCGCGTGCGGACGTGTTGATCGAGAATTTCCGACCCGGAACACTGGCGCGTCTTGGGCTTGACGAGACGACGCTCCGCCGCGTCAATCCAGATCTTATCCTCTGCTCGATTTCCGGCTTCGGTCAAACCGGTCCGTTGCGCGACCGCATCGCCTACGACGTGATCACCCAGGCAATGAGCGGCGCGCTGAGCACCAACGGGGAGGCGGACGGCCCGCCCCTGCGTCTGTCGGTTCCGGTTGGCGATCTCGCGGGCGGAATGATGGCGGTCATCGGGGTGCTCGCCGCACTGTTCGGACGCAAGAGGGGTCAAGCAGGCCGCAGCATCGACGTAAGCCTACACGACACGCTGATCTCGCTGCTCGGCTATATGGGTTCCTTATACGACGTCACCGGCCGAGCGCTGCGGCGCACCGGCTCCCGTCACCAAAGCATAGTGCCCTATGGCACATTCCGCACCGCCGATGGCTGGCTCGCCCTGGCGATCTTCACGACACGATTCTGGCAGAAGTTCTGCACCGCGATCAGCCGCCCGGATCTTTCGACGGATGGCCGCTTCGCACGGACCCGCGACCGCATGGCAAACCGCGACGAGCTTGAGGCCATGGTAGGATCCGTGCTCGAGACGCAGACCACACAACATTGGGAAGACTTGCTTCAGAAAGCCGATGTTCCGGCCAGCGCGATCCTCAGCGTGCCGGAAGCGCTGGAGCATCCGCACACCACGGCCAGGGGGATGTTTCCCGTGATGTCGCACCCAGCGTACGGCGGCATGCGAGTGCCAGGTCCACCGCTTCGGCTTGGCGGCCCGCAGGTTGAAGCGCCGCGTCCGCCGCCGCTGCTTGGCCAGGATACTGAGAGCGTCTTGCGGGAGTTCCTCGGACTCGACGACGCAGGACTCGCATTGCTGCGCGACGCGGGCGCCATATCGCGCGCCGCAGAGATGGCCGCGGACCGATGAAGCCCGCTCTGCATGGCATAAGAGTGTTGGACTTCACGCACTTCGTCGCCGGCCCCTGGGCGACGTCGCTGCTCGGTGATTTCGGCGCGGACGTGATCAAGGTTGAGCAGCCTGGCAAGGGAGATGGTTCCCGCCATCTGGACCGGTTGTTCGATACGGGGATGAGTTCCTACTTCGTCGGAATGAACCGCAGCAAGCGGTCTCTGGCCGTGGATCTGCACTCCGCGGCTGGGCGTGAGGCCATCGAGCGATTGCTGGAAGGCACGGACGTCGTCATCGCCAACTTCCGGCCCGGTGTGATGGAGCGGCTCGGCCTCGGCTATGCCGACCTGGCACGGCGCTACCCGAAATTGATCTATGTCGCGATCACGGCGTTCGGCTCGGAGGGGCCGCTGGCATCGGCCCCAGCCATGGATATCGTCGTGCAAGCGGTCGGCGGCGTGATGGGCCTGACGGGGGATCCCCATGGAACTCCGGTGAAGATCGGCGCACCGGTCGCTGATTTCGTCGGCGCCTACATGGCGTTCTGCGCCGTCTCGCTTGGTTTGTACGTGCGAGAATCACAAGGTATCGGCCAGCGCGTCGACATCAATCTCCTCGACGGCCAAGTCTCCCTGCTGGCAAATTTCATCGCCGGGCATGCGCTGACCGGCGAACCAGAAGGTCCGCAAGGCGGCGGCCATCCGCAGATCGTGCCCTATCAGGTGTTCGCGACCGCTGATCAGCCCATCGTCGTCGGCTGTCTGACGGAAGAATTCTGGCGCGCCTTCTGTACGGTGATCGGCCTTGGCCATCTGACGGAAGACGTGCGTTTTCTAACCAATATCGACCGGGTCCAGCATCGCGCCGAACTCATAGCAATCATCGAGGAGGCGCTCCGTCGGCAGGGTCAGGCCGCCTGGATCGCGGCGCTGACAGCCAGCGGAGTGCCTGGCGCAGTGGTCAGCACCCTCGAACAAGTTGCCAGCAACGAGCAGATTAGGCGCAACGGCATGATCTTGGATCTGGCGCATCCGGCCCTCGGTCCCATCCGCGTCGCCGGCAATCCCCTGCATCTATCGGCAACGCCGCCCGTGATCGGCACGCCGGCGCCCAGGCTCGGCGAGCACACGGCCGAAATTCTCCGCGAGCTAGGCTACGACACCGTCCAGGCGGCGCGCATTGCTGGGGCCACGCCTCGCGCACGCCACCAAGCACAAAGGAGCGGGAACGATGACTAATCCAGCAGCCCAGACGACGAAGGAACGGCCCGCGGTCGGCAGAGAGATCACCGACGAGGCCGTCGCTGCGCTGCGCGCAAAGCTCGGCCAGGTCGTCGGCAGCTCCCACGTTCCGTATCTGACCGAGACCTCTCGGGATGCATCGCGCCATTGGGCCGACGGGATTGGCGACCGCAACCGGCTGTGGACCGACCCGGCACGCGGTGAAGCCAGCCCGTGGGGACGACCTCTCTGCGCCCCGACCATCTTGTACGCCTTCAACCAGCTTGCGATCGGCTATCGCGGTGGTTTGCCGGGGGTGCATTCCATGTTCGGCGGCAGCGACTGGCAATGGCGCCGCCCAGTGTTCTGGGGTGAGCGCATTCATGCCACCGTGCGGTTCGTCGACCTCATCGAGCGTCAGAGTGAATTCGCCGGCCGCTCGTTTCAGCAGGTCTCCGAGATCACCTTCGAGAACGACACCGGCGATCCTGTCGCCGTTGCGCGCGCGTGGGGGTTTCGCGTGGAGCGGAAGCGCGCTGAACAGCGCGCCAAGTACAAGGCGGTCGAGGTGGAGGGCTACAATGCAAAAGCCCTCGCCGATATCGCCGAGCGATACCGCGCCGAGGCAATCCGCGGTTCCACTCCGCTCTACGTCGAAGATCTGAAGGCAGGCGAGAGCGTCCCGGAGATCATCCGCGGTCCCTACACGGTTACCACTGCCGTCGCGTTCGAGCAGGGGTGGGGCGGTCTGTTTATCAAGGCTCATGGGCAAGCGATGGATTACTACGCCCGCCATCCCGCCGCGGGTATATTGAACAGCTTCGGGGTGCCAGAGCCGCCCGAGGCCGTGCATTGGGACAGCGATCTTGCCCGGCGCGTCGGCGTGCCTGCGGCCTATGACTACGGGCCCGAGCGTATTTCGTGGCTCGGGAGCATGCTGACCAACTGGATCGGTGATGCCGGCTTCCTGGAGCGCCTGCACGTACAGGTCCGCCGCCATAACATCATAGGTGATTTGACGACGTGCCGTGGGATGATCACAGCCGTCCTGCCAGAGCAAAGGGCCGTTGAACTCGAGATCTCCGCCGTCAATCAGCGCGGCGAGAAGAGCGCGGTCGGCGAGGCTCGCGTCGTCCTGCCGTCACGCCATCCTCGTGCAAAGCCGGCGTAGCGCCAAACCAGCAAAGCGGTTCTTCCGTAAGTTGCTGAAGGTCTGCAATTCGCGCCGCGGGTGATCGTCACCGACAAGCTGCGCAGCCACGCCGCCGCAAAACGCGTGATCATGCCCAGGGTGGAACACCGGCAGAGCCGGACCTCCCAGGTTCGGCGAGAAGTGACCGCCATCGCAGCCATCCGGAGCCGGTCCGCCAATCCCATAAGGCGGCTGGCCAGCTCCGCCGACTTCATGGCGCCAGCCATAAGGTTCGCTCGCCGAGTATTCGCTTCCCATGAGTGTTCTTTCGCATCAAGAGATAATGGCCGCACGATAGAGCGACCGGCTTATCAGCCGGGCCGTGTCGCGTAGGCCACGCTGAGTATGCGGATGTCATCGAGCGAGAGCTGGCCAGCGATTGCAAGCCCGCTCAGGCAGAGGCGTGGCTGGCCGTTGCCGTCCAGAGCCAAGGTGCCGACCGCATTGCACGCCGCGAGTCCAGTGGCCGAGATCAACGCCGAAGCCTTCATGCTTCGCCTGCTTCATGTCGCTGAGAACTTCTCGAAACTGAGCGGCATCTGCCAGCGCCGGCACGCGGGCGCCGAGGCGCATCCGCTCGGACTGATTGCGGTTGCACGGGGGATCGCCGACGGGCTCGCGGGCCGCTCCGCCGCCGCGAGATGCCGCAACAGGTGAATGGCCCCGCGGATGGCGGGACGAGTGACGACGACGGCTTCGGATGCCTATTTGTTCAGTATCCGCAAGACGCTTCTCTATGCTGTTGACACTCCGCATGTCCAGGCGCGATGTTCGCGAGTAACGCTACCGACCCCAAAAAGGAAGTCCCGGCAAGACCATCGGAGAGCAAGGCGATGCGAAGGCAGTATCCGGATAGGTGAATTCACTGCGCGTGCCGACACAATAAAGATCGACAAAGAACGATCGGAGGAAATGCGTGCCGACGCCCGAGAAGCCATTGTTCAATCCTCCCGGCGCGCTCGACCGCCGCGGTGTGCTGGGAATTGCCGCCGCTGCGCTCGGCGCGTCCGCAGTGCCGGTCGGCGCCGCCACGGCCGAAGAGGAAACGATCAAGGTCGCCGTCATCGCGCCACTCGCCGGCGCCTTTGCCGCGAGCGGGCAGGATCTGCTGCACGGCGCGCAGCTCGCGCGGGACGAGGTGAATGCTGCCGGCGGCATCAAATCGCTCGATGGCCGCAAGCTCGAATTCATCACCGGCGACGCCGGGCAGTCCCCGGAAACCACGGTGACGACTGCGCGCCGCGTGTTCAACGGCCGCCCGGTGGCGGCGATCGGCTCGTGGTACAGCTCGCTCACATTGGCCGGAACGCAGGTCGCGGAGCAGCGGAAGATTCCCTGGCTGACCGGGTCGGTCGCTGATGCCATCGTCGGGCGCGGCTTCAAGTACAGCTATCAGATTTCCGCCGGATCCGAGGCCTCCGCGGAGGCGCTGACCGATGTGTTCGACAAGATCGGGTCGGGACAGCTGCGCCTGGCGCTGCTTGCCGACAACAATGCAGCCAATGTCGACATTCTCGGCTTCGTCAAGAAGAAGCTTGGCGCCCCGCCAGTCAGCGAGCAGAGCTGGACACCGCCGCTCGCGGATGCAACGCCGGCCGTGAGCGCGCTGCTGCGCGCGAAGCCCACAGTGATCTATCTGGCCGCGACCAGCACGACCGACCAGGCGCTGGTGCTCAAGCAACTTGCGGCGCAAGGCAATGCCGCCCCGATCGTGATGGGGGCCTCGTCGGCGGCGAACCCGACCTTCCTCGATGCCGTCGGCCCGAAAGGAATGGAAGGCGTCGTCGTGGTGACCGGCGTGTCCTTCCCGGGCAAGGGTGCCGAGGAGATCAACCGGAAATACTCCGAGCTCACCAAGCTGCCCTTCATGGATTGCGAAGCGCTCGACGGGTACTCGAACATCCACATCATCGCGCTTGCGCTCGAGAGGGCCGGCAAGGCTGATCCTGCAGCGGTCAAGGACGCGCTGGACACGATGGATGCGCGCGACGTGCCGGCGCTCGAGTTGCTGCCCTCCGGCAGCCGGGTGCGCTTCGCCAAAAACGGGCGGCGCGAAGGCGTCGTCGTCGAGTATGTGCAGTGGCAGGGGGGCCGCCCGCTCGTGGTCTACCCGCCTGATGTCGCCAACGGAACGCTGAAGACGAAGATCTGAAGCGCGCGCGGTCGCGGGGAGCGATCCATGTACGTGCTGCAGCTCATCATCGCCGGGCTTCAACAGGGCGGCATCGTCGCCCTGCTGAGCATGGGGCTCGCCCTGATGTTCGGCGTGCTGCGCCTCGTCAATTTCGCCCAGGCCGACTTCATGATGCTCGGGATGTACGGCGTGGTCGTGCTCTACACCGTGATCCGCGTGAACTTCGTGATCCTGTCGCTGCTCCTGGCTATTCCGGCGCTGGCCATTGGCTGGCTCGTCTATGAAGCGGTCATCCGGCAGGTGGCGAAGGCAAAACTGACCTCCGCGCCGGAGCATGCGCAGCTTCTTGCGACCCTTGGCATGTCCCTGGTCATCCAGAACGGCGCGGAGATGATCTGGGGAGCGACGCCGCGCTCGCTCGGCTCCTCCCAGGAACTCAGCGTCTGGCGCGTCGGGTCGCTCTCGATCGACCAGCCACGCACAATCGCGTTCGGCATCGCGGTGGCGGTCGCCGTCGCGATGCTGCTGATCCTGCGCAACACCTATATCGGGCGGGCCGTCCGCGCCGCGGCGAGCGACCCCGAGGCGGCGGGCTATGTCGGCGTCAATGTGCGGCGCGCCTATGCGGGAACCTTCGCCGTCGCCATCGCCCTGTCGGTCGTCGTTGGCGGCATCCTGGCGAGCTACTATCCGGCGACGCCGGTGGCCGGCAACGACTTCATCCTGTTGATGTTCACTGCCGTCATCCTTGGCGGCCTCGGAAACGTCATGGGCGCGATGATCGGCGGCCTCCTGCTCGGCCTCGTCCAGTCGCTCTCGCAGCTCGTCGTGCCTTTGGAGCTCAACACCGTTGTCGTGTTCGGTCTGTTTCTCGCCGTGATGCTGGTGCGCCCATCGGGCATTTTCGGCGAGGTGACGCGGCTATGAGCGCGCTTGCGCAACCGCGATCCGCCGCCGCCGCCACAGCGCGCATCGCGCCGTCCATTCCGCTCGCCGTCGCCGTCGTGCAGATCGGGATCCTTGGCGTCGTCGGCGCGGTCGCCATTTTGCTGGCGGGCGACGGCCCCTCGCAGATGACGATCACGCTGACGCTGCTCTACATCGCCTATGCGCTCGCCTGGAACATCATCGCCGGCTTCGCGGGCCAGTTCACGTTCGGCCATGCCGCGTTCTTCGGGCTGGGCGCCTACGCGCCGACGCTGCTGACGCAGTGGTGGGGCATTCCGCCGCTGCTCGGCGTGTGGCCGGGCGTGCTGATCGCGGCGGCGGCGGCGGCGATCATCGGCCTCATTACGCTCAAGCTCCGCGGGCTGTATTTCGGCCTGGCGACGGTGGTGTTCCCGATCGTCTTCTCGGTCTTCGCCACCTATCTCGGCTACCAGGAGGTCTCGGTTCCGTACCGGCCGGACGGGGGCGTGCTCTTCTACATGCCGGGCGACCCTCGCGTGCTGTCGGCGATCTGCCTCTGCGCATCGGTTGGTGTCGCGATCGTCACGGTGATCCTGGTGCGCTCCCGTCTCGGGCTGTTCCTGGGCGCGCTGCGGGCCGACCAGGACGCGGCCGAGGCGAGCGGCGTCGGCACGACGCGCATCAAGGTCTACGCGCTGCTGCTGAGCGCCGCGCTGAGCGCCATCGCCGGCGGCCTCTACGCAAGCGCCGCGCTTGTCGTGACCCCCGCGGATGTCTTCGGCACGCAGATGTCGGTCAAGCCGGTGCTGTTCGCCGTCTTCGGCGGGATCGGCACGCTCGCCGGGCCGATGGTGGGCGCGGCGATCCTGGTGCCGCTCTCGGAATGGCTGACGGCGACGTTCGGCTCCACCCTGCCCGATCTCAGCGGGCTCGTTTACGGCGCCGCGCTGCTGCTGGTGATCACGCTCATGCCGAGCGGCATCGTGCCGGTGCTCACGGCGGCATGGCGCAGGCGCCCGGGGCGGCGCGCGGATTCGCTCCCCGACGCGGCGGATGAGGAGGTCTTCAGCCCGGAACACGCAAGGCTTCGCGCGGCCGATACGGCCACGCCCGGGCCGATCCTGGTGATCGAGAACGTCGCCAAGGCGTTCGGCGGCACCAAAGTGCTGATCGATGTGTCCATGGAAGTCGGGCGCGGCGAGATCCTTGGCGTGATCGGCCCGAACGGCGCCGGCAAGACGACGCTGTTCAACGTGGTGAACGGATTCCTCTCGCCCGATCGCGGTGCGATCCGCCTTGGCGGCCGGAATATCGCGCGGGCCAGGCCCTCCTCCGTGGCGCGCGCCGGGCTCGGCCGCACGTTCCAGACCGTGCGCGTCTTCTCCGGCATGTCGGCGATCGAGAACGTGCTGGTGGCCGCGCTGACGCGTTCTCGCTCGCGGCACGATGCGGCGGAGCGGGCCTGGCACGCGATGCATGAGGTCGGGCTCAGCACCCGCGCAGCGGCGCGCGCGGGCAGCCTGACCACGGGCGAGCTCCGCCGCCTCGAGCTCGCGCGTGCGATGGCCGCCGCGGGACCCGGCGGGCTGCTGATGCTCGACGAGTTCCTCGGCGGCCTCACCCGGTCGGATAGCGCGGCGCTGCTGGCCGCGCTCGAGCGCTGGCGCGCGGGGGGCGGCAGCATCCTCGTCATCGAGCACACCATGCGGGCGATGGCGGGTTTCGTCGATCGGTTCGTGGTGCTCAATTTCGGCGAGGTGATCGCGCAGGGTTGCCCGGCGGAGATCTGGAAGAACCACGCAGTGGTGAAAGCCTATCTCGGCGAGAAATGGGTGGCCTGAGATGCTGGCGGTTGACAATGTGAGCGTCGCCTACGGATCGGTGCAGGCGCTCCGCGACATTTCGCTCGAGGTGCACGAGGGCGAATTCGTATCGATCATCGGTCCGAACGGCGCGGGCAAGACGACACTCCTCAAAAGCATCTGCAACGTCGTTCCGCGGCAGGGCGGCGATATCCGGATCGCCGGCCGATCGATCGCCGGCAGCATGCCGTGGGACATCGCGCGGCTCGGTATCGCGCATGTCCCCGAGGGGCGCCGCGTGTTCGGCCAGATGACGGTCGAGGAGAATCTGTGGATCGGCAGCATGGGCGCGGCGGTCGACCAGAAGCAGCTCGCAAGCATCCATGACCTGTTTCCGCGACTGCACGAGCTGCGGAAGCGTCGCGCAGTGACGCTCTCCGGCGGCGAGCAGCAGATGCTCGCGATCGGCCGCGCGCTGATGTCGAAGCCCCGCCTGCTGATGCTGGACGAGCCGTCGATGGGCCTCGCGCCGCTGCTGGTCGAGCAGGTGTTCCATCACATCACGGAGCTGTTCCGCACGTCACGCCTCGCGGTCCTGCTGATCGAGCAGCGGGCCACCGAGGCGCTCGAGGCGTCGCAGCGCAGCTACGTCCTAGAGCGCGGGCGCGTCGCGATGAGCGGTCCGTCGAGCGAGATGCTGCGGAACCCGGAGATCCAGGAAACCTATCTCGGCGTGTCGGCGGAAGCGTGATCCGGAACGCGCCGGAGCAAGCGGGAGGAGACGGCATGGACGGTATGACACCAGCGGATCGGATGGCGGGACGCGCAGGTCCGCTCAGCGGCCTTCTCGTGCTCGATTTTGGGCAGGCGGCAGTGGGGCCAATCGCCGCCGAGTATCTTGGGATGCTCGGCGCGACGGTCATCAAGGTGGAGTCGCCCAAGGGCGACACCGTACGGAACGGCAGCCCGACGATGAACGGTACGAGCACGACGTTCATCGGCAACAATCTCGGCAAGTTCGGCGTCGTGCTCGACCTCAAATCGCCGGAGGGCAATGCGCGGGCGAAGGATCTCATCCGCATCGCCGACGTGCTCATCGAGAATTTTCGCAGCAACGAGGTGATGGTGCGGCTCGGCCTCGGCTACGACGTGCTGCGCGCGCTCAACCCCGATCTCGTCTACGTTTCGTCCTCCGCCTACGGCGCCGGCGGTCCGCTCGAGAACATGCGCAGCAACGAGTGGCTGACGGAGGCCTTCAGTGGCTTCACGAGCGTAACCGGTGCCGAGCACGGTCCGGGCGAGTTCTCGCGCGGCACCGCGAATCTCGACTGGAACGGCGCAATGATCAACACGGTGGCGCTGCTCGCGGCCCTCGTGCGCCGCTCGCGCAAGGGCGGCGGCGGCTATTTCATTACCTCGCAGCTCGGCTCGTCGATCTACGGCGGCGTGACGCGCTTTGCGGCCGTCCTGGCCGGCGAGACCGCGGTGCCGCTCGGCGCAGCCTCCGCCCATATCGCGCCGGATGATGCCTTCGTCACCAGCGACGGCCATATCGCCGTGAGCGCTCCGACGCAGCGGTGCTGGAAACGTCTCTGTACGGCAGTCGGGCGCGCCGATCTGCAGGATGATGCGCGTTTCGCGACCAACGCGGACCGGCTCGCCGCCCGCCCGGTGCTGACTGCGATTCTGTCAGAGATTTTCGCGACCGCGACGACCGCGCACTGGGACGCGGTCCTGGGCGGGACCGACATTCCCTGCGCAGCCGTCCCGCACGACGGCACTACGCTGCTCGAGGCGATGCAGGCCGATCCGCAGATCAGCGCGCTCAACCTGCTGCGTCGGATCCCGAGCGCCTACGGCACGGTGGCCTCGCAGGCACCGCACTGGACCTTCGAGCGCACGCCAGCGGGAATCGCGAGCGGGCCGCCGCTGCAGGGCGAGCATACGGAACTCGTGCTCTCGCACCTCGACAGCAAGGCGGCACTGATCGGCGCGCTTGCCGGCGCCGCGCACGCGGAGGCCGCGTGATGGCGCGGCTCAACCTGCTGTCCGGCCTCAAGGTCGTCGAGGTGGCGACCGGCATAGCCGGGCCGATGTGCGGGAAGGTGCTCATCGATCTCGGCGCCGACGTCACCCGGATCGAGCCGCCAGGCGGTGATTGGCTGCGGCGGCTGGAGCCCGATGGGCGTGGTGCCGAGGCGGTCTTCCGGCAGCTCAACGCCGACAAGGACGTACTCACGCTTGATCTGGCCACGCAGGAGGGCCAGGCCCGTCTGCACGCATTGTTGCGCGAGGCCGATATCTGCATCGTCGGCGAGCGTCGGTCGAAGCTCGCCAGGCTTGGCCTCGACCATGCGACCCTGAGGCAGGGAATGCCCGGCCTGATCTACTGCCACGTGTCGGGCTGGGGCAGCACCGGACCGAAGGCCGACCGCGCCGCGAGCGAGCTCTGCATGCAGGTCGTGGCCGGGCTCACGCGCTATCTCGGCACCCGGGATGGCGCACCGATCCGGCAGGGGTTCGATCTCGTCTCCGTCGACACAGGCATCGCCGCTGCGCAGGCGATCCTCGCCGCGCTGCTCTGGCGGGCGCAATCCGGCGAGGGCCAGGCCGTCGAGGTCTCGATGCTGTCGACGGCGGTCGCGCTGATGCAGTGGGACATTGCCGCCGAGTCTGGCCCCGATCGCTGGGAGGGCCGCCAGCTCAACGCGCAGGACTGGCCCTCCGATCACGGCTTTCAATGCGCCGACACGCGCTGCCTCATCGACCTGCGCAGCAACGAGCGGGCATGGCCGTCGCTGCTGCGCGACGTCGGGTGCGCGGATCTCGCGGAGGATCCACGCTTCGCCACGATCACCGGGCGCGACCTGTCGCTTGCCGAGCTTCCGCGCCTCACCGCGGGCCGGCTGGTCGACTGGTCGTTCGACGATCTCGAACGGCTGGTGCGCGACAAACATGACGGCACGATCGTGCCCATGCTCGATCTACCCAAGGCGATCAGCCATCCCCAGGTGCAGCATATCGGCGTGATCCAGGCCGGCGCGATCCAGGCCGGGGCGATGCCGCGCATCCGGTTTCCGATGGACGTGAAGTAGATGGGCGTGGCGCGTCCGAAGCCGCGTGTGGATCGTGTCTCGCAGGGGTTCTGGGACGCCGCGGCGCGTGGCGAGCTCGCGATCCAGCGCTGTGCGCGATGCGGCGTCTACCAGCACCCGCCACGTCCGCTCTGCCGTGCCTGCGGCGGCACCGATGTCGCCTTCGCGCCCGTCAGCGGCGAGGCGCGGCTGTGGGGTTGGACGGTGACGCATCATGGCGTGCTAGACGGCTTCGAGTCGGCGCTTCCCTATACCTGCATGGTGGTCGAGCTCGTCGAGCAGGAAGGATTGTGGCTGATCTCCGATCTCGTCGGCCGCGAGGAGCTGCGCGAGAACCTGGCTCTCGGGATGACGATGCGGGCCGTTTTCCCGGAACTGGACGGCGACGGCACGGTACTCCCGCAATTCGCACCCGCAACGGAAGTCCGCCCATGAGCTGGGCTCATCGGGGCCGCGTTGCGATCGCCGGCATTGGCTTCTCGACGATCGACCGCCGTACCACCACCCCGCTCGGCTCCTACGCGCTGACGGCCGCCCGCGCCGCGATCGCCGATTGCGGCCTGACAATCAGCGACATCGACGGCCTCGCAACCTATCCGCAGGCGCCTTTCCTGGGCGCCGTGAACCGCAACGGCGAGGACGTCATCACCGTCGAGTTCTTTCTCACCGAGCCGCATTTCGGCCCGATCCGGTGGTATTCGCAGGCCGGCGAGGGGCTGGTCCTCGCCGCGGTCCGCGATGCGGCGAACGCCCTTCTGGCGGGCGCGTGCCATTATGCGCTGGTCTGGCGCGCGATGTACGTGCCGCCCGGAACATATGGCCGCGCGGCGCTCCCCGAGGCGATCGGCGATTTGCAGTTCTCCGCGCCTTATGGCTGCGTCAGCCCGATCCAATGGCACGCGATGACATACCAGCACTACCTGCGCACCTACGGCGCGAAGCGGGAGGCGATGGCCGCGCTCGTGCTGAACTCGCGCCGCAACGCGAACCGCAACGAGCACGCGGTCTTCGCTGACCGCACACTCAGCGCGGAGGAATACGTCACGGCCCGAATGATTTCGGAGCCACTCAGCCTGTTCGACTGCGATGTGCCGGTGACCGCATGCGTCGCCGCTGTGCTCACCACCGCCGAGCGCGCCCGCGACCTGCGTCGGCCGCCGGCCTATGTCGCGGCGATCGGTCAGCAGACCGCAAATCGCGGCGCGGCGCTCGGCTACACGCTGAACGATCATATCGCATCCGGCAAGCCGATGGCGGACCGGCTCTGGGCGGATGCCGGGATCGGCCCGTCCGACATGGCCGCGGCCGAGCTCTACGACGGTTTCGCGCCCTCCACCTGGTACTGGTTGGAGGCGGCAGGATTCTGCGGGCGTGGCGAAGCGCCCGCCTTCACGCAGGATGGGCGCATCGCGCTCGAGGGCGCGCTTCCTGTCAACACCTTCGGTGGCAGCCTGAGCCAGGGCCGGCTGCACGGCATGGGGCACATCGCGGAAGCGGTGCTGCAGATCTCGCGCGATGCCGGACGCCGGCAGCTTGCCCGAACGGATGCGATCGCCGTGTTCGACGGGTCGCCCATGCTGCGCGGCAGCGGGATGATCCTGACAAGCGATCCGTGAGAGGAGACATGAAGCATGACTGACGGCGTGACGGCGGAGCTAACCATCCCGGCCTATCGCGATCTTCCGGTGATCGCCGAAACCGGCGAGCATCATTCCTGGGACGTGTTCGGGCGGGACGACGAACTCGGTACGCTCAACTTCATCCGACCGGAGACGGTTCGCGCGGCGACGCACGGGGTGCGTGAAGGGCGCATCGTCTGCCTGTCGCTCTCTCTCAATGTGCCCTATCCGGCGTTGACCTCGGCCCGGCCGCCCTACACCCACACGGTGACGCGCTCGCGCTCCGGGCGGGACGATTCGCTCAGCGGGTTCTACCTGCAATGCTCGAGCCAGTGGGACAGCCTGCAGCACATCCGCTACCGCGAATTCGGCTATTACGGCGGTCGCGAGGAGGATGAGCTCGATCGCGGCGCGCTCGGGGTCGACGTGATGGCGCGGCACGGGATCGTCGGCCGCGGCATCCTCGTCGATGTCGAACGCCACGCGCGCGAGCGGGGCATGGGTTATGCCGCGGACCGGCGCATTCCCATCACGCCCGGAATGCTGGACGCGATTCTCGCCGCGCAGGGCACGGTGCCGCGGCCGGCCGATATCCTAATTCTGCGCACCGGCTGGCTCACATGGTATCTCGCGCTGGATGCGGACGGTCGCGCCGCCATGCAGGGCCGCCAACGCGGCGGCGAGGGCGGCATGAGCTGTCCCGGCCTCGCCGCCGGCGCGGCGACGGCGGCCTGGCTCT
The DNA here is from genome assembly GCA_965276665.1 of Acetobacteraceae bacterium. GTDB lineage: Bacteria > Pseudomonadota > Alphaproteobacteria > Acetobacterales > Acetobacteraceae > CAWGJC01. Next base: position 2,377,479 of record OZ255620.1, on the reverse strand, counting down.
GGGACCATCGCATCAGCGCGGTCGCGGCCGACAATCCGGCCCTAGAAGTGATGCCCGTGCAGCGCGACGAGGGTTTCCTGCACCGCCGCATCCTGTCGCTTCTCGGCATGCCGATCGGCGAATTCTTCGCCGTCGACGAGCTGGCCGCGCTGTGCGCCGAGCGGCGGGATTGGACATTTCTGTTCACCTCGGCGCCCCTCAATCTGCCGAAGGGGGTGGGCTCGCCCAACAACGCCTACGCCGTGCTTTGACGAAGGAGCGGAGGATGGACACGCAAAGGACGCTTACCGCCGCCGAAATCGTCGCACCGAGGCGGGACGAGACGATCATCGGCCTCCTGCGCGCGGCCGCTCGCGCCTATCCCGACAAGGCCTACGTGATCTTTCCGGACCATGGCGGCTACCGCATGAGCTATGCGGCGACGCTCACCGGCGCAACCGCGGTGGCGCAGGCGATGCGCGATGCGCGCATGCCGGAAGGCGCCCGCGTGGCGGTCTATCTGCCGAACGGCCCGGATTACGTGCGAGCGTGGATGGGAACCCTGATGGCGGCAACCGTCGATGTCACCGTCAATGCCGCGCTGCGCGCCACGCCGCTCGCCTACGCGCTGAACAAGGCGCGCGTCGATCTCGTCATCACCGATCGCGACGGCCTTGCCGGCCTCTCGACCGTGACCGACCTCGCGCACGAGCCGCCGATCCTGCTGCTCGAAGGCGGCCCCGCCGACCTCACGCACCGGCCGCGCCTGCTGCGTTGGGGCGAGTGGGATGCGGCAGCGGCGGACCATGCCCCCGATCCAACGACGCCCGTGGAGTTTCCGCCGGGCAATCCGCTCGGCCTCGCCTCCCTCCGCTTCACCTCGGGCAGCACCGGCTTTCCAAAGGGCGTGATGATGTCGCAGGCGCACATGCTGGCGAGCGCCAGGATGTTCTGCCACATGACCGGCTTCGGCGTGGACGACGTCCTGTACAGCTGCTTTCCGGTGCATCATGTCTTCTCGAGCGTGACCGGGGTGCTGGCCGCTCTCGCCGCGCAGGGCACGATCGTGCTCGCGCAACGCTTCAGCGCCAGTCAATACTGGGAGCATGTGCGCCGCTACGACGTGACCGTCGGGCAGGTCCTCGACGCGCCGGTGGCGATCCTGCTCGCCACACCGGAATCGGAGCTCGATCGCGCGCATCGTTGCCGCGTGATGTACACCGCCTCGCAGGCCTTCCCGCGGTTCGAGGAACGGTTCGGCGTCAAAATCCTGCCGCTCTTCGACATGAGCGAACTCACCGTCGTCGCCTACTATCCCCCCGGCGTGCCCCGCCGCGAGGGAAGCTGCGGCATCTCCTCCTCGCTGTTCGACATCGCGATCCTCGACGACGACGATTACGAGGTTCCGCCAGGAACCGAAGGGCAGATCGCGGTGCGTCCGCGCGTCCCGCACGTGATGATGCTCGGTTATTTCGATGACGCGGAACTCGTCGTCCAGCGTTGGAGCAATCTCTGGTATCACACCAATGATCGGGGCGTGCTCGACGAAGACGGCTATCTCTACTTCAAGGGCCGGCTCGGCGACCGCATCCGGCGGCGCGGCGACAACGTGTCGGCGGCCGAGATCGAGGCCGTTGCCGCACGGCATGAAGCGGTCGCGGAGGTCGCCGTGATCGGCGTCCCGGCCAGTCTCGGCGAGGACGATATCAAGATCTGCCTCACGCGGAAGGCGGGAGCGACGGTGACGCCGCGCGAGCTGCTCGATCACCTGTCGGCCGAATTGCCGAAAGACCTGGTTCCCCGCTATGTCGAGATCCGCGACGACTTCCCGCGCACCGAGACGGAGAAGATCCGCAAGAACGTGCTGCGCGGCGAAGGCGATCACGGCCTCACCACCACAACATGGGACGCGACGACCGGCGCGCTCATCGATAATACGGAAGCGGCATGATGGGTCCACGGCGCATGCCGCGAGCCGATGGCGCAGCGAGCTATCCGCATGAGCCAGCGTCTGCTGCAGGGCGTGCGGATCGTCGAGCGTGGCGTGGTGATTTGAAGCCCCGCATCTGCCGCTCGCGCCGTCGTGTCGGCTGATGCGGCATCTCGGCCCGATTGTCGAGCTACCGACTCTGCCTGTGTTCCACCCTGCGCATAGAGCGGAACGGTAAACCCGTAAGATGGCCGCCGCAGCTACGGTGCCGATCCCCGCCTAACGAGCGTTGCCGGCACCTTAATCTTCCGGCGCGCCGCCCTTGGGGACGCTTCTCGGCGTCGCAGCAGCGCGACCGCGTGGCGCGCGATCGCCTCCGTGTCCTGCCGCAAGGTCGTCAGATCGTAGACCGGGCGCGACGCCTCCTCGACATCGTCGAATCCGATCACCGAGACATCCGCCGGCACGGCGCGGCCGATCGCGAAGCGGCACGCATCGATCACGCCCATCGCGAGTTGGTCGTTCGCGCAGAACACCGCGTCCGGCTGCGTGTCGCCCCTGCATTCCGCGACGAAGGCGTCCCGCCCGCCCGCGTAGGAATATTCGACCGATCGAAGCAGCGGCGACGGCGCGCCGAGCGCCGCCAGCTTCGCGGAGAAGCCTTCGCGCCGCTCGTGGCTCACCGGCGCGTCCTCCGGGCCGCCGAGCCACATCAGCCGGCGACGCCCCGCCCGATGCAGCATTGTCGCCACCTGCGCTGCCGCGCGCGCATTGTCGGTCCCGACCTCGTCGACGCGCTCGACGTCGCTGTGCCGGTTGATCATCACGACCGGCACGCCGCGCTGCACGAAGCGCCCCAGCACGTCGCGGTCGAGGCCGGTGCAGGAGAGCAGCCCGTCGAGCGGAAACGCGAGCAGGCTCCGCAGCGCCGCGGCGTCCGGCCGCTCCTTCTCGACGGCCAGCAGCAGCACCTGGCGCGATGCCTCGCCGAGCGCGCGCGCCAGCGCGTGCACCAGACCGGGATGGCTGCGCAGCGTCAATGCGGTCACCACGATGGCGACTGTCTCGGAGCGACGCAGGATCAGCGAGCGCGCGAGCGCGTTCGGCGTATATCCGATCGCTGCCCCAATCGCCTGCACCCGGGCGCGCGTCGCCGGGGAGATCCCGGAATCGTCGCGGAAGCTGCGCGAGACCGTCGACTGCGCGACGCCCGCCGCCAGCGCGACGTCGTAGGACGTGGGCGGCCCGCCTCGCCTGCGTCGTTCTCCTGCCCGCTCCACGCTCATGCCGCGGCCTCAACCATCCATCTCCGCCTCGCGCGGGATGGGAGCGGGACGCAGCGCACCGGCCAATGCGCCTTCCAAGCCGCCCGGCTCTCCGGCAGCATGCGCATCGGCGCGATGTAGCCGTCATGATCGCGCGCGAGCCCGGTCGCGCGGGGCGCCCGGCATATCTCCTGCGGCCACTCGATCCGTGTCCGCGCGTCTCCGGCGCTCAGCACGGCGAGCATCGCTGGGCCGGAGACGGCAACGAAGCGCCGCCATACGCCTGGCGGCCGGCGAGAGCGCCTCCTGCGGGCCGAGCACCGTCTCCTGCCGGGCCGCACCCTCGCCGAGCGCGACCCGGGCCTCGCCTTCGAAGGCGATGACAACCCGCTTCTCGGAAACGCGGAACGGCCCAAGCGACCCGCCCTCGCGGAGGCGCATCCAGTCGAGCGAGCCGCGGTCATGAGGACTTTGGCAGTGTAGTGGATATGCGGATTGTTGATGGTGCCGGGCGGCATTGCCGCGACGCCGAGGGAGAACCCGTGCGGCTCGGTGATGTTGACGACCTGGTCTGCGGACTGCGTCACGCCGGAGCCGATCGGGGAGTGGTTCTCCTTGTCCTGCGAGCCCGGCACCTTGCAGTCGATGAAGCGAGCCGCCGCGGGATCATGTCGCGCCGCCGGATGACCGGCTCTCCCGTGTGGCCGCATCCTCGCGTGTCATGGCGTCCATTCCTCGCCGTGCCCTGAATGCCGGAATCTAACGAATGTACGCATCCGAATGCAAGAAGGCGGTCTCTTGCGCGTCGCACCACGGTATCTTAGCGCAATCGCCTTGCAAAGCGTCGCGGCCCGGGGGATATTCTTCCGCATAGGAATGCATAGACATTCGCGGCAAGGATGGGATGTTCGAGCAAGCGCAGGATGCCGAGGCCGCGCCCGTCCTTTCGGCGCACGGGATCGTCAAGCGGTATGGCCATGTCGAGGCGTTGCGTGGCGCGGATTTCGCCGCCCGCGCCGGCGAGGTCACGGCCCTGATCGGCGACAACGGCGCCGGCAAGAGCACGCTGGTGAAGATCATCTCCGGCGTGACGACGCCGACCGAGGGCACGCTTCACGTCGGCGGCAGCGCAATGCGTCTCGCCTCGCCCGCCGGCGCACGCGCGCTCGGGATCGAGACCGTCTACCAGGATCTCTCGGTCGCGCCCGATCTGCCGCCGGCCGCCAACATGTTCATGGGCCGCGAGCGATTGCGCCGCGGCCTTCTCGGCCGTCTCGGCTTTCTCGACGAGGCCGCCATGCGGCGCGAGAGCATCGCCGCCTTCGATCGCATCGGCGCCGCCGTGCGCGACCCGGACGCGGCGATCGCGAATCTCTCGGGCGGCCAGCGTCAAAGCGTCGCGATCTGCCGCGCCGTCATGTGGGCGACCCGCGTCGTTCTGATGGACGAGCCGACTGCCGCGCTCGGCGTCCTGCAGACCGAGCGCACGCTTGACCTGATCCGACGCATTCGCGACACCGGGATCGCGGTCGTGCTGATCAGCCACAACATGCGCGACGTGCTCGACGTCGCGGACCGGATCGAGGTGCTGCGCCTCGGCCGGCGGATCGCGAGCTTCCGCAACCACGGTCTCGCGGTGCAGGACCTCGTCGGCGCGATGACCGGCGCGCTCGATGGCGTCGCCGGGGCGGCGACGTGAGCCGGCCGCTCCTCGCGGACCGTTCGGAGCCGCCGCCGCCCTTCCGCCCCGCGGGGTACGCGCCGCACGGGCGCTGGCGCCGGGCGTTGAGCAGCTCGCCCGCCTGGATGGGCGGGATACTGCTCGGGCTGGTGGTCGCCTTCTCCCTGCTCCGGCCGGCGACCTTCCCGACCGCGCTCAATCTCCGCAACGTGTTTCTCGACGCCTCGTCGCTGCTCGTCGTCTCGGTCGGCATGACCTACGTGATGATCGCTGGCGGCTTCGACCTCTCGGTCGGCTCGGTGCTGGTGTTCTCTGGCGTGATCGCGGCGGAGGTGATGGCGTGGCTCGGGCCCGGACTCGGCTCCATCCTCGCCGGCTGCCTCGCCGCGCTCGCCGGTGGGATCGCCTGGGGCACCGTGAACGGCATCTGCATCACGCTGCTCCGCGTCCCGGCGCTGATCACGACGCTCGGCAGCATGGGCGCCGCGCTCGGCATTGCCGAGCTCATCACCGGCGGCAATGACCTTGGCGGCGTTCCAGACGGTCTCGTCGCCTTTGGCACGACAAATGTCGCCGGAGTCCCGTGGCTCGTCCTTGTGTCCGCGCTCGTTACCGTGCTCGGCGCGGTCTGGCTTGCGATGACCCGCTTCGGGCGGCACACCTACCTCGTCGGCTCCAACCCGGACGCGGCACGCCGGCTTGGCATCGGCGTGCGCCGGCATCTCACGACCCTCTATGCGCTGAGCGGGCTGCTCGCCGGGCTGGCAGGCATGCTCTCGCTCGCGCGATTTTCGACGACGACGATCGAGGGTCATAGCGGCGAGCCGCTGGAGGCGATCGCCGCCGTCGTGCTCGGCGGCACCAGCCTGTTCGGCGGACGCGGCAGCATTCTTGGCACCGTGGTCGGCGTGTTCATCCCGGCCGTGCTCGCCGACGGGTTCATCATCCTGGGCGTGCAGCCCTTCTGGCAGCAGGTGGTGATCGGCTTCGTGCTCGTCGGGGCCGTCTACCTCGATCAGCTCAAGCGCTCCGCGCGCGAGCGCGGCTGAAGAACCGCAGCAAAGGAGGAACCCACCGATGAAGCCTCACAACGCCCTTTTCGCGCTGCTCGGCGCCGCGATCGCCATGCCTGCCGCAGCCCAGGTGCCGAAGCAGCCCTATCACATCACCTACATCGAGGGCGTGACCGGCAACCCGTTCTACATCTCAGTCGGCTGCGGCGCCGCCGCTGAGGCGAAGCGGCTCGGCGTCTCCTTCGATGTGCAGGGCCCGCAAAGTTACCAGGCGCAGCTGCAGACGCAGATTCTCGATGCGGTGATCGCCGCCCACCCGAACGGAATCATGGTCTCGGAAGACGATCCGATCGCCGTCGTGCCTAGCCTGATGCAGGCGAAGCAGGCAGGCATCAAGGTGCTGATGATCGACGGCGATCCCAAGGCCATGTCGCTTCCGGTCTCCAACGTCCAGTCCGACGACTACAAGGGCGGTCAGATGGCGGCCGACCTGCTCGCTAAGGCGATCAGCCCGGGCGGCGGCGAGGTGATGGCCTTGATGAACACCCCAGCCGCCTTCGTGCCGCACCAGCGGCTCGAAGGCTTCATCGACGGGCTCAAGAAGTATCCCGGCCTCACCTATATCGGCGTGCAGTACAGCGATAACCAAGTCTCGCGCGCGGCGCAGGCTGTGAGCTCCGCGGCGGCGGCGCACCCGAAGCTCGCCGGCGTGTTCGCGATCACCACCAACAATACCGAGGGCGCCGTCACCGGCATCCGCGACGCGCAGCGTCTCGGCAAGATCAAGGTCGTCGGCTTCGATACGTCGGACCCGATCGTCGAGGATATCCGACGGGGCCTCGTCATGTTCGACATTGTTCAGGCGCCCTACGAGATTGGCGAGCTTGGGCTGCAGACCATGGTGGACGCGCTCGGCGGCAAGCAGGTCCCGCGCGAGCAATACAGGCCGTTCGTCGTCGCAACGCCGCAGAACGTCGATACGCCCGAGGTGAAGAAGTTCATCTACGTGACACGCTGCCCCGGCTAGAGCATTTTCATCATCGCTGGAATCGCGAGATCAGGGGTTCCAGCGCGGTCATGTGACGTGATTCATCGATTTTCGGCAAGCACCCGAGGCGGCGATGATATGGCGGCGTGGCCAGACCTATTCGCGGGATTTGCGTGATGGGTGCCGGGGAGACCGAACTCTTCGCCGTCGCGCCATGGCAAACGTTGGACTGGACGAATTCGATATGATCGCGCATGCCATGATCGTCGAGCGGCGCCATCCTCACTGTCAACCGGATTGCGCCCGCAATCCATACCTGTCTCGTGAACGGAATTCTTGATGAGCGACCAGCAGCCTCTGCCTGCCTTCCTTCCCGACGCGCTCCGCCAGCCGCCCGAGACGGTGCGCGCGTACCAGGATGCGCTGCTGCGGCGCATGGTCGAGATCTGCCATGACGCGCATCCGTTCTACGCGCGCGTGATGCGCCGCGAGCGGATCGAGCCGCGCCACATCCAGGGATGTGCGGACCTCGTCCGTCTGCCGCCGGCGACGAAAGCGGATTTTCTCGCCGACCCGGATGCGTTCCGCCTCGATCCGGCAAAGCTGCCCGGACATGAAGGCACGCTCTGGAAGGTCGTCTACACGACCGGCACGACGTCCGGACGGCCGGCGCCCGTCTATGTCACCGCGCATGACTATTTCGCCTACATGTATATCTTCAAGGACCGGCAGGACATCATCGGGCTGCGCGAGACGGACCGGTTGATGAACCTTTTCCCGCTCACCAGTTTTCCGCTCGGCGCGTTCGCGCGGGCGGCGGACGAGGTGGCGGCCATCGGCGCATCCATTGCATTCGCCCATACGGGGCGCGCGGACATGCCGTTCCCGCTCAACCGTTCGCTCGACGAAGCGGTTGCGGCGATCACGCGGCATCGCGTCACCGTGCTCTGGGGTGTCGCCGGCTTCGCTCGACGTGTGCTGATCCGCGCGAAGGATCTCGGTGCCGATTTCTCGAGCGTGCGCATGGTGATGACGACGGGCGAGGCCGCTTCCCCGCCGATGCGCGCCGATTTCCGACGCAGGATGGCGGATCTTGGCTGCGCCGACACCGTCGTCGTCAACCGTTACGGCTCGACCGAGCAGGGCGGCACGATGATCGAGTGCTGCGACGGCAGCGGTTTTCACAGCGTTCTGCCGGACCAGCTCTTTCACGAGGTCGTCGAGCCCGGGAGCGGCCGGCGTCTCGCCGACGGCGAGACGGGACATCTCGCCGTCACGCATCTGAACCGTCGAGGAACGGTGTTCCTGCGCTACCTCATGGGCGACGTCGCGTCGCTCGACCACGCACCCTGCCCGCATTGCGGGCGCACGTCGGTGCGGATGTCGTCGTCGCCGGTGCGGACCGGCGACATCATCAAGATCAGGGGCGCGCTCGTCAATCTCGGCAATCTCAAGTCGGAGTTCGACCGCAAGCAGGACATCGACGAATACCAGATCGTCGTGCGGCCCCAGGACGAAAGCGATGCGTTCTCGATGGACGAGCTCGTCATCCGCCTGGCACCGGCAAGGAACGGCGGCGCATCCATCACCGAGCAGATCGCCGCGGACGTCATGCGCCTCACCAATCTGCGGCCGCGGATCGAGATCGTCGAACGCGACGAGATCTTCGATCCGCTGACCGCGAGCAAGCCGCGACGCATCGTTGATGCGCGGCCGCGGCGCGACGCATAGGGAGACGGCAATGAAGCCGTGGGACAACATCATCTCCGAGGATGAGCAGAAGGCGTATCGGGCAGCGGGCTTCGGCCGCCCGTCCGGCCTCGGCGCCCGGCCTGCTCTGCTGATCATCGACGTGCAATATCGGACGACCGGCACCGAGCCGCGCCCGTTCTGGGAGTCGCTCAAGGAATTCCCGACCTCCTGCGGCGAGGTCGCCTGGCGGGCCGTCAGCCGGATCGAGCGTCTCCTCGCCCTGTTCCGCGCGCGCGGCTGGCCCGTGCTCTACCCGCATGTCGCCCCGAAGGAAGGCTTCGATGCCGGCCGCCTCTCAGACAAGGTGCCGGCCATCATGACGGTCGCGCGGAAGGGTTATGAGTTCGTGCGCGAGATCGCGCCGCGCGAGGGCGATATCCTGCTGCCGAAGAAGCACCCGAGCGCTTTCTTCGGCACGCCGCTCGCGAGCTACCTCATCAACCTGCAGGCCGACACGCTCGTGGTCACCGGCTGCACGACGAGCGGCTGCGTACGTGGCTCCGTAGTGGATGCCTTCGCCTACAATTTCCGCGTGGCCGTGCCGCACGACGCGGTCTATGACCGCAGCCAGACGTCGCACGCCGTCAATCTGTTCGACATGTCCGAGAAATATGCCGACGTGACGTCGACGGACGAGCTGATCGAGACGCTCGGCACGCGCAACGCGGCGACCGGGCAGGAGCGGCAGGCATCGTGAGCATGACGCCGTTCGACCTCGTCATTCGTGGCGGCAGGGCCGTACTGCCGAGCGGGACGCGCGAATGCGACATGGCGATCCGCGGCGGGCGGATCGCCGCCATCCTGGCGCGGGCGGCGGGACTTCCCGCGCGGGCACGGAGACGCGCGCCCCGCGTCGGCCATGACGTGCGCGGAACCCGATCCGGCAAAGCGCGAGGCGATCATGCGCGCAGGCGGCGGTCCTTCGCAGATGCGCCTTCGCGGGATAGAAGCGGCTTCCCTCACGCCGCCCGGGCGTGGTTGCATGGGCGATGGACCGAGCCGTCGTCAAGCGCGCATCCCGCCGGCACCTGCCGCCGTTGCAGAGCCTCGCGGCGTTCGACGCGGCGGTGCGGCACGGGAGCTTCACGCAGGCGGCGGACGAGCTCTGCGTCACGCAATCGGCGGTCAGCCAGCGCATCCGCGCGCTCGAGGATTTCCTGCAATGCCCGCTGTTCCGCCGCCTCACGCGGCGGGTGGAGCTGACGCCGCGGGGGGTGGAGCTCGCGCCGCGCATCGCCGAGCTGCTGGACGGGCTGCAGCTCGCCTGCAGCGAGCTCGGCCGCACGCCGGGAAAGACGCAGCTCACGGTGAGCGTGGTGTCCTCCTTCGCCAGCCGCTGGCTGGTGCCGCGGCTCGGCCGGTTCACGCAGGCGCATCCGAAGCTCGACGTTCATCTGCTCACGAATTCGGGGTTCGCGCGCACATTGCCGGATGAGGTGGACGCGGCGATCCTGTGGGGGTGGCCCGGCGACTGGCCCGGCCTCGCGGCCTGCAAGTTCATGCCGGCCGACCTCTTTCCGGTCTGCGTTCCGGCGCTGGTCGAGGGGCCGCGTCGGCTGGCGCGGCCGGCCGACCTGCGACGCCATGTGTTGCTGCGGCATCGGCGGCGCAACTACTGGCCGAACTGGCTGGCGCTGGCCGGGGTCGGGCGGCTGCAATTCGTCTACGGGCCGGAATTCGACAATGCCTCCCTGACGCTCGAGGCGGCGCTGCACGGGCAGGGCGTCGCCATCAGCAACATGGTGCTTGCCGGCGACCAGATCGCGGCGGGGCGGCTGGTGCGCCCGTTCGCCGCCACCCTGCCCTCGGAGCACGCGTATTATCTCGTCTGCCGCAAGTCGGCCGAGCAGGAGCCGAAGGTCGCGGCGCTGCGGGATTTTCTCGTCCGGAGCGGGCGCGACGAGGCTCGCTGACGCATTAGCCGCCCTAATGCATCGGGTGGCGCCTTTGCATTGGTTCGCCTGCCGTCCGGGTGCGCATAGTTCAAGCGCCCATGCCGAACTCACCCGCGCAGCCGGATCTCGGCGCCCTCTGGAAGCCCCTCGCCATCGGCCGGATGCGGGTGGCGAACCGCGTGCTGACCACCGGCCACGCCCTGCTCTACGGCGAGGGCGGCCTGATCAGCGACCGCCACATCGCCTATTACGAGGAGCGCGCCCGGGGCAGCGTCGGCCTGCTGGTGACGGAGCAGCAGGCGGCGCATCCCTCGGGGCGCAACTATCACGCCGGATGCGTGGCGTTCGACGAGCGCGTGGTGCCGCGCTACGCGAAGCTCGCGGCGGCGGTGCACCGGCATGGCGCGCGCATGGTGGCGCAGCTCTTCTGCGGCGGCGCGCAGGGGTCCGGCACGATGTACATCGATGCGTGGCGGCCGCTGCTGGCCCCCTCGACCATCGCCTCGACCCAGTTCCACGAGCTGCCGGCGGCCATGGAGCAGGCCGATATCGACGACGTGGTGGCGGGCTTCGCGCGGTCGGCGCGCAACGTTCGCGATGGCGGGCTGGATGGGATCGAGATCCACGCGGCGCACAGCCAGCTCCTCGGCGCGTTCCTGAGCCCCGCCTGGAACCGGCGCAGGGATGGCTATGGCGGCTCGCTCGCCAATCGCTGCCGGATCGTGCTGGAGATCGGCGAGGCCGTCCGACGCGAGGTTGGAGACCGGCTGGCGGTCGGGCTGCGGCTTTCGGTGAGCGAATACCTCGCCGGCGGCGCCGGGATCGACGTGGAGGAGACGGCGCGGCAGGTCGAGCGCTTCGCCGCCAGCGGGCTGTTCGACTTCTACGACCTGTCGGCCGGCGGCTACTACGCGAAGCAGGTCTCGGTGACGCCGATGCTGTCCGACCTGCCGGACGGGTTCCTCGCGCCGGCGGCGCGGCGCCTGCGGGCGGTCGCCGGGAATCGCGGCGTGGTCATGGTGGTCGGGCGCGTGCGAACGCTCGCGCATGCCGCGCGGCTGGTGGCCGAGGGCGCGGCCGACATGGTGGCGATGACGCGCGCGCACATCGCCGACCCGCATGTAGTGCGCAAGACGCGGGCCGGGCGGGGGGAGCAGGTCGTGCCCTGCGTCGGCGCGAATGTGTGCGTCCGGCGGCTCGGCGAGAACAATCATGTCGCCTGCCTGATGAACCCGGTGACCGGGCGCGAGGCGGCGTGGCGCACGGTCCGTCCGGCCGCGCCGCGGGCGATCCTGGTGGTGGGCGGCGGCCCCTGCGGGATGAAGGTGGCGGCGCTGGCGGCGGAGCGCGGGCATCGCGTGACGCTGGCGGAAGCGGCGCCGGCGCTCGGCGGGCATCTGCGCCGGCTCGCGGCGCTGCCGGGCCGTGGCCGGTGGCAGGACGCGATCGACAGCCTGGCGGAACCGCTCGGCCGGCTCGGGGTGGAGACGATGCTTGATGTCGCGGGAACGCCGGAGCTGGTGCGGCGATTGCAGCCGGACATCGTGGTCTGCGCGACCGGGGCGGATTTCAGCCGGTCCGGCTATTCTCCGATGCGGCCCGATCGGGCCGGCATCCCCGGCGCGGACGGACCGACCGTCATCGATATCGGGACGGCGGTGGACCGCGTGCTCGCCCATGCCGGCGCGCTGGGCCGCAGCGTGCTCATCCTCGACGAGGGACAGGACGTGCTGACCGCCGGCCTCGCCGAGCTCCTGGCCCAAGGTGGGGCGGCGGTGCGGATCGTCACCCCGCACCTCTATTTCGGCGAAGCGCTGAGCCGCGCCTACGAATTGCCCACCGTCATGAAGCGCTTCGCCGCGCTCGGCGTGGTGGTGGCGCCTCAGACGGGCGTCGAGGCGATCGAGGGCACGCGGGTCCGGCTCGCCGCATCCTGGAGCGGCGCCGCGGACGTGCTGGAGGGCATCAGCGCCGTGGTGCTGGCGCAGGCGCGTGCGCCCGTTCTGGACGCCTTCGAGGCGCTGCGCGCGGCGCATCCGGACACCAGGCGGATCGGCGACGGGCTGGCGCCGCGGGGAACCGAGGCGGTGATCTACGAGGGCGAGGCCCTCGGTCGCGAAATCTAGAGCATGCTCCGTTCGCATGCGCTCACGCCAAATGCTCTCGCTCTTTGTTTTGACGAGCACCCTTATCCGCTCGAACGATTCCATTCGAACGGATGCTGCTCTAGGAGGCGATGGTGAAGAAACCGGCAGGTGCAGAGCAGAGCTTCTTCAAGGACCCGGTGCTGGATCGCCTCATGGGCATGAGCTTCAGCCTGCTGGCCGAGGTGCAGGTGCTGCGCGATCGGGTGGCGATGCTGGAGCTGCTGCTCGAGAAGAAGGGCGTGCTGGACCGCGTCGAGCGCGAGAGCTTCCAGCCCGAGAAGGCCGACGACGCCGCGCTGGCGGCGGATGGCCGCGCCTTCGCGCAGGACGTGCTGCGGCCGCTGCTCGGCCAGCAGGCGTCGCGCAGCGAGGAGGCCCGCCATGCGGCGGGCTGAGCTCGCGTTCAATCGCTTCCTCGTGGATGCGAAGACCTGGTGGATGTCCGACATGTTCGCGGCGGTGCGCGCGGAATACGACGCGCGGGCGGTGGGACAGGCCGTTCGCACGCCGGAGGACGTGGCGGCGCTGCTCGAGGACAGCGCACTCCATCCTTATTTCGCCTGGCTCGAGCGGCATCTCCAGAAGATGAAGTATGCCGGCCGCCACGGCTTGCTCGCGAGCGCGGAGAGCGGCCGCGCGGCGATGGAGGCGCGGCTTGCGGAAGCCGGCGGGAGCAAGCTGACGCTCGATCCGGATCTCGCCATTCCCGACTACTACTCCGACATCGATACGCACCAGCATCCGGGCAATCTGCACGGCGATGCGCTGGCCGGCATGGTCTACCAGGCGAGCGCGATGTCGACGCAGCCGGGCAGCACTTCCGGCCTGTCGCTGCATGTGCGCGTGGCCAAGGCGATCGCGCGGATGGGCGGCGAGTTCCGCCGGGTCGCCGATCTGGGCTGCGGTTTCGGCAAGAGCACGCTGCCCCTGGCGCAGCGCTTCCCGAGGGCCGAATTGATCGGGCTCGACCTGTCCGCGCCCTGCCTGCGCCTCGCCGCGCTGCGGGCGGCCGAGGCGCAGCAGCAGAACCTGCGCTACGTGCAGGCCGATGCGGCGAAGACCGGCGAGGCGGCGGGGAGCTTCGGCCTCGTGACATCGACCATGCTGCTGCACGAGATGCCGCCGCCGGCGATCGAGGAATTGTTCGCCGAGACCTTCCGACTGCTCGAGCCGGGCGGACTTTCGGTCCATCTGGATTTCCGCGCCAGCGATCCGTTCCTGCGGTTCATCCATCACGGGCACGGATTCCGCAACAACGAGCCCTACATGGAAGCATTCGACCGCATGGACGTGGAGGCCGCCCACGCGCGTGCCGGCTTCGAGACAGTGCGCATCGAGCCCTTCGCGGAGACGGATGGCGCGACGGCGCCGGATTTCGCCACATGGCGCTTCCCCTGGACCTTCTTCATCGCACGCAAGCCGGCGGAGGGCGGCGCCCGTGGCTGACCCCGCGACGCTCCCGGTGCGCGACGGGTTCGTGACCGTCGGCCCGCGGCAGGTGCGCTACCGCACCGCGGGCGACGGGCCGCCGGTGGTTCTGATCCATCCCTCGCCGACGTCCTCGCGCGTGCTGGATCTGCAGACCGCGGCGTACGGGGCGGCGGGATTCCGTGCCATCGCCGTGGATATTCCCGGGCTCGGGCAATCCGACCCGCTCGATCCGCCGGAACCCGAGATCGCCGACCAAGCGGCGGCGCTGGCGGAAACGCTGGATGCGCTCGGCATCGAGCGGACGGCGCTGTACGGCTCGCATACCGGCGCGCTGATCGCGGTGCATTTCGCCCGGTACTGGCCGCAGCGCGCGACGGTGACGCTGACCGAGGGCTATCCGCTCTACACGCCGGACGAGCGGGCGCGACGGACGGCGACCTATTTCCCGTCCTGCGCGCCGTCCTGGGACGGCGCGCATCTGCTGTGGCTCTGGTATCGCTATCGCGAGCAATACCTGTTCTGGCCGTGGAACATCCCCGCACGGGTGACGCGCGCGACCTGCGACGTGCCAAGCCCGCGGGAGCTGCATGCGGGGGTGCTCGAGCTGCTCGAGGTGGGCAACGAATATCGCAAGGTGTACGCGGCGGCGTTCCGCTATCGCAGCGAGCAGCCGATCGCCGGGATGCAGGTCCCGCTGTATTTCCTGGCCTACGCGGATGACAGCCTGTGCCACGCGCTGGCGCTGCTTCCGGCATTGCCGGGATGCTGCCGGATCGAGACGATGCCGCGGGAGCGGGCGGCAGGACTCGCACAGGAGATCGCGCTGCTGCGCAGGCACAACGACGCGCCGCCAGCACCGCCCCTGCCCGAAACCGGCATGCTGCCGCTCGGCCTGACGCGCAGGGTCGTCGCGGGCACCGAAGGGCAGGTGATGGTCCGCCAAGGGGGAACCGAAGCAGGCATTCCGCTCGTCGTGGTGCCGCCGGTTCCGGGATCGGGGAAGGAGATGCTGCCGCTGCTGCGGCAGCTCGCGCGGACGCGGCGCGTGTTCGCGATCGATGCACCTGGCACGGGCGATTCGACGGCGCCGGCGGGCGCGTTCACGATCGCGGCGATCGCGCGCGCGATGCTCGAGGCGATGGACGCGCTCGGCCTGCAGCAGGTCGATCTGCTCGGGCAGCGCGGCGGGTCGGCGGTGGCCGTCGAGATGGCGCATGCGGCGCCGGGGCGGATCAGGCGGATCGTCCTGAACGGGCTGGAATCCACGGCAGCGGGAACCGAGCCCGCGCAATACGCCGAGGCGCTCGCGCCGCGCTGGGACGGCACGCATCTGATCTCGCTGTGGCACAGCCTGCGCAATCGCCGGTTATTCTTCCCGTGGTTCGACGAGCGCGAGGCGGCGACGCTGGACGACGAGCCCGAGATCGACCCGGCGCAACTGACGCTGGAAGCGCTCGGCTGGGCGAAGCATCTCGATACCGCGCACATGACGGTACAGGCGGTGCTGTCGCACCCCACCGCCGCGCGGGCGGCGGTGCTGTCGCAGCCCCTCCTGCTGGCCGCGACCGACGGCGATTACTGCCGCCTCGGGACCTTGGAAGCGGCCGCGCAGATGCAGCGGGCGACGGTGCGCGAGCTGCCCCGCGCGCTCGGCCCGCAGGCGGCGGCGATCGGCGCGTTTCTTGGCAATGGCGGGGAGTGACGTCGATTCCGCTTGCGTCGAAGTGGTATACAAGTCCCATACTGATACCGCCGTGACAACGACCATGGAGAGGACTGCCGTGTCGGATCATGCACTGTCCCTTGGCGCGGTACGGCCCATGGCCGGAGCGTATGACGAGACGAGTCCCGAGCAGCGCCGCAAGGTCGTCGTCGCGGGCGCGATCGGCAGCATCGTCGAGTTCTACGATTTCGGCATCTACGGGTACCTCGCGACGACGATCGCCTCGCTGTTCTTTCCGAAGGCAAGCCCGACCGCGGCGTTGCTGTCGACGCTCGCCATCTTCGCGACCGCGTTCCTGATGCGGCCGATCGGCAGCGTCATATTCGGCCATATCGGCGATCGCTACGGGCGCAAGCCGGCACTCGCGATTTCAGTGATCCTGATGGCGCTCTCGACCTTCCTGCTCGGCCTGCTGCCGACCGCGGCATCGATCGGGATCGCGGCGCCCATGCTGCTCTTCGGCGTGCGGGTTCTCCAGGGGCTGTCCGCCGGAGGCGAGGCGGGAGGCGCGGCGACGATGCTGGCCGAGGCGAGCCGGAGCGCCAATCGCGGCTTCCTCGCGAGCGCCGCGCAAAGCGGCTCGCTGATCGGGCTGATCCTTGCCTCGGGCGTCGTTGTGCTGCTGAGCGTCGTGATCCCGGCCGACAGCATGACCGCGTGGGGCTGGCGCGTCCCGTTCATCCTCGCGCTGCCGACCGGGCTGATGGGGATCTACGTGCGCAACAGGCTCAAGGACACCGCGCGGTTCGCGCATATTGTCGAGAGCGGCGCGGTCGCCAAGGTGCCGATGGTGGAGGCGTTCCGCACGAGTTTCGCGCCGATCATGAAGACGTTCGGCATCTGCGTGCTCGATTTCGTCGCCTACTACACGGTGTTCGTCTACCTCTCGATCTACATGCAGACCCAGGCGGGGCTGCCGCGGACGGTGGCGATCTGGTCGACCACGCTGACGCTGGTGGTGGCGACGATCACGCTGCCGGGCTTCGGCTGGCTGTCCGACAAGATCGGCCGCCGGCCGGTGATCGCCGGAGCGGGCATCTTCTTCCTGGTGACCACGCTGCCGGCACTCGGATATATCCATGACAGCGGTTCGGCGACGCTCGCGACCCTCGCGCAGATCGTGCTCGGCCTCGGCGTCGCGGCGATCATGGGGCCGCTCTGGGCGACGATCGCCGAGATGTTCCCGACGCGCGTGCGCTACAGCGGCATGGGCATCGCGTTCGCGCTCGCCGCGGCGGTGGTGGGCGGCACCACGCCGTACATGGCGACCTGGCTGATCAGCGCGACGGGCAGCCCGCTCGCGCCCGGCTACCTGCTGATGGCCTCCGCGGTGGTGACGTTGCTGACCCTGCTGACCATGCGTGAAACGGCGGGCCAGGCCTTGTCCGACGAGTGACCGGCGCGCGGATGACGGAATCGCTTTCGGAGGCGATGCGGGAGCGCCTGTTCGCGCCGCTCCGCGTGGGGCGGACGACGTGGCGCAACCGCATCTTCGTGCCGGCGCACACGACGAACTACGGCAGCCATCACCTGCCGTCGGAGCGCCATCTCGAATATCACCGGGCGCGGGCGCGGGGCGGGGCGGGGGCGATCATCTTCGAGGGCATCCGCGTCCATCTGAACTGTCTCGGCCGGCCGCAGGGCGTCGGCGGCTACGACCCGGCCTGCATCGCACCGTTCCGCCGCATCGCCGACGCGGTGCGGGCGGAAGGTGCCGCGATGCTCGGCCAGGTGATCCATCTCGGACGGCAGGTCGACGGCGATTTCGAGCGCACCGTCTCCTGGGGACCTTCGCCCATTCCGTGGGCGGCGACGGCCGCGATGCCGCATGCGGCCGAGCGCGCGGACATGGAGGAGGTGATCGAGGGCCATGTCCGCACGGCGCGCAACTTGCGCGAGGCGGGTTTCGACGGCATCGAGGTGCAGGTGGCGCATGGGCACCTGCTCCAGCAATTCCTTTCGCCCGCCTCCAACAAGCGCCAGGACGCGTACGGCGGCAGCGAGGAGAGCCGGCTGCGCTTTCCGCTCGAGGTTCTGCGCGCCGTGCGTGACGATCTCGGGCCGGAATTCTGCATCGGCATCCGCTTCGGCGCGGAGGAGTTCATCCCCGACGGGCTGACCGTCGCGGAGGCGTGCCGGCAGGTGGTGCGCATCGCCGGCGCGGTGCAGGTCGATTTCGTCAACGTCTCGCACTCCGCCTATCACGGCAGCTACTCGCTCGCGACGCAGATGGCGGATATGAATTTCGGACCCACGCCCTTCCGTTCGCTGCCGCGTGCCGTGCGCGCGGCGCTTCGCGGCGCGGGCCACGCCATGCCGGTTTTCGCGGTATGCCGGTTCACGTCCTTGCCCGAGGCCGCAACCGCGTTGGAAGCGGGCGAGGCGGATGCCGTCGGCATGGCGCGCGCGCATCTCGCCGATCCGGCGATCGTCAACAAATGGCGGGACGGGCGGCCGCATGACGTGCGTCGCTGCATCGGCTGCAACCAGGGCTGCGCTGCGATGCTCGAGAAGAACATCCCGATCACCTGCCTGGTCAATCCGCGCGCGGGACGCGAAGGCACGTGGCCGGAGCCGACGCGGAGCCAGGCGCCGCAGGACATCGTGGTGATCGGCGGCGGCCCGGCGGGGCTGGAGACGGCATGGATCGCCGCGGCGCGTGGCCATCGCGTGCGGCTCTTCGAACGCGCGCCGACATTGGGCGGGCAGCTGCGCGCGCTCGAACGGATGGAGCAGCGGCGCGAGTTCCTCTCGCTGCTGGATTTCCAGATCGGGCAATGCGAGCGGCACCAGGTGCAGGTCGAGCTCGGGCGCGAGATGGATGCGGCCGGCATCGTCGCTCTCGGCGCGGACAAGGTGGTCCTGGCGACGGGCTCGCGCCCGCTTCCGCTGACCTTGCCGGATGGGACGATGGCGTTGACGCTCGAGCAGGCGCTGGCGGCGCCGAGCCGGCTCGGCGCGCATGTGGCGGTGTTCGACCAGACCGGCGAGTGGAGCGCCGTCTCCGTCATCGAGCACCTCGCCTCCCGCGTGGAGCGGGTCAGCGTGGTGACGCCCATCGCCGGCTTCGGCTGGCGCACGACAATCTACAGCAGCTATGCGACACGCAAGCGCCTGCGCGATCACCGCGTCAGGCTGCTGCTGTTGCGGCGCGTCACGGGGTTTCGGAATCGCCGGCTCCTGCTTGAGGATCTTTCGACGGGCGAGCCGGACGCGCTCGAGGATGTCGACAGCTTCGTCGCCGCACAGTATGGCGCCGCCCTGGACGGGCTGCGCGCGGAGCTGAACCGGCTGGGCGTCGACTCCGTCATGGTCGGGGATTGCCTCGCGCCGCGGACGGCCCTCGAAGCGGTGTTCGAAGGGCACGAGGCGGCGCGGCGCCTATGACGATCCGTGCTTCGATCAGTGCGGATCGGGCAGCGCGCGGGCATTGCGGGCGATCCAGTCCGCCTGGCGCAGGGCGAGCGCCTGGATCGTGTGCGTCGGGTTGACCGCGGCGGCGGTGACGAAGGCGCCGCCATCGGCGACGAACAGGTTTGGCACGTCATGCGCACGGCCGAACGCATCGGCGACGCTCGTCTCCGGATCCTCGCCCATTCCGGCCGTGCCCATCAGGTGGAATCCGGCATCGCGCAGGAGCGGCAGCGAGACCGTCTCGTGCGCGCCGGCGGTGCGCAGCAGCTCGTCCGCGCGGGCCATGCCGAAATCGAGCGCGGCGCGGCAATCGCGCCCCACCGAATAGATCATGCGGGCGCCCGGCATTCCGTCGCTGTCCTTCCCGAGCTCGGCGAGCGTCACGCGGTTGGCGGGATCGGGCAGATCGTCCGAGCACACCGAGACCGAGAGGGTGTGGCGGAACACCTCGGTGAAGCGGCGACGATGAGCGGTGCCCCAGGGCAGCGGCGCGGAAACGCCGGCAAGCGCGGTGAGGGCCGGCCCGAAACCCCGGAACACCTGCAGTTTCACGCCGCGGACGAAGCCGCGCTCGCGCTGCGTTTCGTAGAATTCGTGCGAGGCGAGGCCACCCGGCGTGTTACCGCGATGGCTGCCGAGATCGTCGGCGAACACGCCGGTGACGCGCGCGAAGGGATGCAGCATGAGGCGGCGACCGACCAGGCCGCTGCTGTTGGCGAGACCGTTCGGGAAGCGGCCGCTTGCAGAGAGCAGCAGCAGACGCGGCGTGCCGATGCCGTTGGCGGCGATGACGACTGCGCGCGCGCGCGCCATGCGGCGCACGCCATCGCGGCCGATATAGACCGCGCCGGTCGCGCGGCCTCCGGCGTCGACGGTGATCTCCACGACCCGCGCGCCGGTGAGCAGGCGCGCGCCGCTTGCGAGCGCGCCAGGCCAGTAGACGACATCCGCGGAGGCGCGCGCGCGCACGTGGCAACCGAGCTCACACGGCCCGCAGCCGACGCAGGCGCCGCGGCCTTCGCCGTGCGGCACGCTGTTGATGGCGACGTCGGAAGGCCACCAGTGCCATCCCAGCTTCTCGAACGCGGCCACCACGCGGCGCTCGCCCGGCAGGAGCCGCACCGGCGGCAGGCGCGGCGCGTCACCCGCGGGATAGGCAGGGTCGCCGGCCGCGCCCGAAACGCCCGTCATGCGTTCGTTCAGCGCGTAATAGGGTGCGAGATCGGCATAGCCGAGCGGCCAGTCCGCACCCACGCCGTCCCGCGTGCGCATGCGGAAATCGGCAGGGTGCATGCGCGGCAGGTGCGCCGACCACATGACGGTCGAGCCGCCGACGCCGTTCCACATCAATGGGCGGATCGGCGAGGCGTCGTCCTCCACCGGATAGTCGGCGGCGCCGCGGCGCAGATTAGGATTGGCGTTCCAATCGGTGATCCGGCGGCGTTCCCAAAGCGGGTCGGCGGCGGGCAAGCCTTCCGGCCACGCGCCTTGCTCGAGGCACGTCACGCGCAGCCCGTGCCGGCCGAGGCGCCAGGCGGAGGCGGCTCCGGAAGCACCGGCGCCGATGATCAGCACGTCCGCGACGTCATCCGCCAACGGGTCGTTCCTTGACTAGCTCACGCACCGAGGCTGGTATACCGGACGACATGGCGCAAGCAGAAGCTGCTCCCGTGCCTGCCGGCGACGCCGCGCCGGCATTCGACACGATCATCGTCGGCGGCGGTTCTGCGGGATCGGTGCTGGCGAACCGGTTGTCGGCGCGCAGCGCGCAGCGCGTGCTGCTGCTGGAGGCGGGGCAGGACACGCCGCCCGGAAACGTGCCGCCGGAAGTGCTCGACAGCTATCCCGGCACGGCCTACCTCAATTCGCGTTTCCTGTGGACGGGCCTCATGGTTTCGACCGAGCCGGTGCCCCACAACCGGCCGCCCGGACATGCGCCGCGGCTCCGGCCCTACGAGCAGGGGCGCATCCTGGGCGGCGGTTCGGCGATCAACGGCCAGCTCGCCAATCGCGGCGCGCCGGCGGATTACGATGGCTGGGCCGCGCGCGGCGCCGCCGGGTGGAACTGGGATGCGGTGCTGCCGTATTTCCGCCGCGTCGAGCGCGACCTCGATTTCGATGGCCCGCTGCATGGCGAGGACGGCCCCATCCCGGTCCGCCGCGTTCCGGTCGAGCACTGGAACGGCCATGCGAAGGCAGTGGCGGCGGCGTTGGACCGCGCGGGATATCGGTTCATCCCCGACCAGAACGGCGAATTCGAGGACGGGTATTTTCCGCTCGCCATCTCCAACGTGGCTGAGCGGCGCGTCTCCGCCGCGATCGGCTATCTCGACGCGGCGACGCGCGCGCGGACGAACCTCACCATCCGGACCGATGCGGAGGTGACGGGTCTGCTGTTCGACGGCGCGCGCTGCATCGGCGTCGGCGCGATGATCGATGGCCGGTTGCGGGAATTCCGCGCGGCCGAAATCATCCTGTGCTGCGGGGCGATCCACACGCCGGCGCATCTCCTGCGCGCCGGGATCGGGCCGGTGGGCGCGCTGCGCGATCTCGGCATCGCGGTGCGCGCCGCGATGCCTGGTGTGGGCCAGCGCATGATGGATCATCCGGCCGTCTCGCTCGCATCCTTCATTCGCGAGCCGGCGCGGGTGAACGGCCACACGCGGCGGCACGGCATGCTGGCGCTGCGGTTCTCGTCCGGCGTCGAGGGCGGCACGCCGGGTGACATGTTCTCGCTGATGCTCAGCAAATCGTCATGGCATGCGGTCGGCGAGCAGATCGCCACGATGGTGATGTGCGTGAACCGGCCGGCCTCCGCGAGCGGGGAGGTGCGGCTGGCATCGGCGGATTGGCGGGTGCGACCGGTGGTCGAGTTCAACCTGCTGTCGGACCGGTGCGACCTCGAACGGTTGAAGTCCGGCTTCCGCCGGCTGGCCGCGCTGCATGCGATGCCGGAACTGCAGGCGGCGGTGAGCGACCCGTTCCCCGCGAGCTACGGCGAGAAGGCGCGGCGCTTCGGCCAGGTCGGCGCGAAGAACCGGCTTCTGACCGCGCTGCTCGCGCGCGCGCTCGACAGTTCCGCCGCGGTGCGACGCGCCCTGATCGCGCGGGTGATCATGGACGGGACGACGCTCGCCGACGTGCTCGCGGATGACGCGCAGCTGGAGGCGTTCGTGCGGCGCTCGGCGATCGGCGTGTGGCATGCCTCGTGCAGTTGCCGCATGGGCGACGCCGAAGACGGCATGGCGGTGACGGATGCGGCGGGCCGCGTGCGCGGCGTGGGCGGGCTCAGGCTGTGCGACGCCTCGATCTTTCCCGCGGTGCCTGCGGCGAACACCAACCTGCCGGTGATGATGGTGGCGGAGAAGATCGCCGACGCCGTGCTGGAAGAGAGCGGCTAGAGCATCATCCGTTCGAACGAATAAGGACGCTCGCCAAAACAAAGAGCTGGATCCTGTGGAGTGAGCGAATGCCAACGGAACATGCTCTAGCGATGCGACGCGATGGTCTCGCCCGCCACCATGCCGAGCACGAAGGCGTGCGCCAGGCCGTTGCCCGGCACGTAGCCGGCGGCGCCGTGGCCGGAGATGGAGGCGGCGGCGCCGCCGGCGGCGAGCAGGCCGGGGATCGGCGTTCCGTCCCGCCGCAGGGCGCGGGCGCGGGCATCGACGCGCAGGCCGCCCTGGGTGTGGGCGAGGGCGCCGGTGATCCTCGCGGCGAGAAGGGGCGGGGTCAGCACGCGCCAGTGGCGGGTGCGGCTGAGCGGGTCCGGTTGGCCGGCAGCGATCGCGGCGATCGTGGCGACGGTTTCCGTGAGCGCGGTTTCCGGCAGGCCGAGCCGGGCGGCGAGGGCGTCCGGCGTCTCCGCGCGGCAGAGGCCGCCGGCCTCGGCCCATTCGTGGTAGGGGCCGAACCGGCGGGCGGCGCGGTCCGCCTCCGCGTCGAACAGCTCGACGGCCCAGCCGCCGGGTTGCGCGAGCACGTGCGCGGCGAAGGAGGAGGGGGACATCGTCTCGTCGGCGAAGCGGCGTCCCGCGGCATTGACCACGATGGCGCCGAACGAGCCGAGGCCCGGCCCCAGCCGGCCCCGCCCATCGGCGGCGACGTGGCCCTGGCCCTGGTAGCTGTCCATGAACAGGGTCTCGGCCCCGAGCCCTTCGCCCCACAGGATGGCGCGCCCGTCATTGCCCGGGCCGCCGATATAGACCGCGGCGGCGATCTCCGGCGCATGCCGCGCCAGCATCGCGCGGTTGGCGCCAAACCCGCCGCTGGCGAGCAGCGTCCAAGGCGCGGCGAGCCGGCCGCCGCCCGTCTCGACACCGGTGACGCGACCGCCATCCACCTGCAGGGAGACCGCCGCGTGGCGAACGATGTGAAGACCGGCCGCGCGATGCGCCGCCGCCGCCAGCAATTCGGCGAGCTCGCGCCCGCTTTCCCCCGGCGTCGCGTGCAGGCGGTTGACCTCGTTCGAGAGAGTGACGCCGCCGACCACGTGCAGGTCGAGCCCCGCCTGGTCGGCGAGGAAATGCGCGGCCTCCGCCGAACGGCCGGTCACCAGGCGCAGGATCGTGTCGTCCACCGCGCCCTGCGTGTGGCGACGGATGCTGGCGGCCCAGATGTCGGGGGTGTCGGCGATGCCGAGCGCGGCCTGGTGGCGCGTGCCGCACGCCGCGAACAGGCCGCCGCTATAGGCGAGGTTGGAGTGCGCGCCGCCATCCGGCTCGACGAGTGCGACCTCTGCGCCCGACGCCGTTGCCCGCAGCGCGGCGACGAGCCCCGCCGCGCCGCCGCCCACGATGATGCCGTCCAGCTTGCCTGCCATCGCGACAGTCTAGAGCATGTTCCGTTCGCATTCGCTCACTCCACGGGCCTAGCTCTTTGTTTCGGCGAGCATCTGCATCCGCTCGAACGATTCCGTTCGAACGGGTGATGCTCTAAACCGCGCGGGGGGCGATAATCCGTGGCTGAGCCGTTTCCACATCTCCTTGCGCCGATCCGCATCGGATCGGTCGCGCTGCCGAACCGCGTGGCGATGAGCGCGCTAACCTCGATCGCATCCGTCGGCGGGGCGGTGACGGACGCGCTGGTCGCGCTCCACCGCAACCGCGCGCGCAGCGGCATCGGCATGATCGTGTCGGAGGCGCTGTCCTCCCATTCGCGGCAGCGGCCGGGCGGGCGCGTGCATGCGTATGACGAAGCCAATCTTCCCGGACTGCAGCGCTGGGCCGAGGCGGTCGAGGGCAACGGGTGCCGGCTCGTCGGCCAGTTGATGGACCCCGGCCGCGGCTTCCGCCGCGCCGGCCGGCACGCGGACACGGTCGGGCCGAGCGCGCTGCCGGACGATCTGAGCTGGGTGGTGCCGCGCCCCCTGGGCATCGACGAGATCGCCCGGCTGGTGGAGGAATTCGCCGGCACCGCGCGCCGCCTGCAGCGCGCGGGCTTCAGCGGCGTCGAGCTCTCCTGCGCGCACGGGCACCTGCTGCACCAGTTCCTCTCGCCGCAGGCGAACCGGCGCGAGGACCGCTATGGCGGCGGCCTCGCCGGGCGGGCGCTGATCGTGGGCGAGCTGTGCGCGGCGATCCGCGAGGCCTGCGGCGCGGGCTTCATCCTCGGCCTCAAGCTGCCCGGTGATGACGGCGTGCCCGGCGGCATCCGGCCGGACGTGGCGGAGCAGACCGTGCGGCATCTCGCGCCGCTCGCCGACTACTTGGCGATCGCGCAGGGCGCGCACCATCCGCGTTCGCTCTACATGCACGTGCCGGACCGCTCGCACGCGCCGCTGCCCTACCGGGACCTCACCCGCCGCATGCGCGGCGCCGCCGCCGGCACGCCGGTGTTGGCCGTCGGCGGCGTCGCCACGCCGGATGACGCGGAGGCTCTGCTGGCGGAGGGCGCGGCCGACGCGGTGATGCTGGGCCGGGCGCTGCTGGCCGATGCCGGCTGGTTGCCCAAGGCGCGGGCCGGCGCGGCGGACCGGATCCAGCTCTGCGTCGTCGGCAACACGTGCTGGGCAACCATCGACGGGGCCGAGCCGGTGCTGTGCGACGTCAATCCGCGATTGCGCACGGAGGACGAGCTCGACTGGCGGCCGGAGCCTGCCGTGGTCCGGCGTCGGGTCGTGGTCGTCGGCGCCGGCGTGGCAGGGTTGGAGGCGGCCGCCATCGCAGCCCGGCGCGGCCATGCGGTGACGCTGCTGGGAGCATCGGCGCGCGTCGGCGGCAAATGCGGGCTGAACGCGGCGATCTCCGGCTGCGAGACGCTCGCGCGCGCCGTCGCACCGCGCGAGAGGGCGGCTCGCGAGGCGGGCGTGACCTTCCGCCTGGGCCGACAAGCCTCGGTCGAGGATGTGCTGGCGCTGACGCCCGAAATCGTCGTGCTGGCGACCGGGTCGCGCATGCTGCCGGCGGCCGGAACGGATGTGCGGGACGCGGTCGCGGACATTCTGTGGTCGAATCCCGGCCGCCGTCGCGGCAGGGCGGTCCTCTACGATTGCGACGGAAGCGCCGGCACCTACGATGCCGCCGAGCTCCTGGCGGCGACGTACGATGCCGTCCTGCTGGTCACGCCGCGCGAGGCCTTCGCGCGCGACCTGCCGATCGTGACGCGGCAGCGGGTGCAGGCGCGGCTGTTCGCGCGCAAGTCAATCGAGACCGTGACCTTCGCGGAGCTCGCCGGGTTCGCGGACGGGACCGTCACGCTGCGGCACGTCTTCACGCTCGAGGAGCGCACGATCCCCGGCATTGCGCTGCTTGCCTACGCGACGCCGCGCGTGGCGCAGGACGCGCTGGGCGAGGCGCTGCGCGCGCGGGGCGTCGAGGTCCATGCGGTGGGCGATTGCCGCGCGCCCCGCACCATGCTGGCGGCAATCAGGGAAGGCCACGATGTCGCGAACGCACTCTGAGGCGCGGACGCTCGCGCAGTGTCCGTCCGTCGTCTTCATCACCTACACGCCCGGCCCCGGCGAGAAGGAGCGCGGCTACGAAAAATGGCTGCGCGAGGTCGACAACCCGTTCTTCAACGCGACCCCCGGGATCCGGCACTACGCCAATTGGGAAATCGAGCGGGTGATCACCGGCGCGCCGCTCGGCTATGCGTATCTCGACTTCCTCGGGCTCGCCGCGCCGGACGACCTCGAGCGCGTCTGGTTCAATGCGGATCTCGACCGTTTCCGCACGGAATGGGTGCGGCTCTGGGGTTATCAGGGCGCGAGGCCGGGCCCGCTCTTCGCCTATGCGTTCCTGATGCGGCCGGTGCAATCCACGGAGCGGCAGGCGACGCGGCTCGCGCGGATCAGCGGTGGAACCGGCCCGGCGCCGGCCGGGTTCGACCTCGCCTGGCAGGTGGAAGAGGTCGTGCACAAGCATTTCACCGGCCGGACAGACGGGCCGTGGCGGCAGAGCACGGCGTCGCTGAACCCGCTTGGCCTCGACTGGATCGGGCTGCGCTACGGCGAGCGCGCGGATGACTGGTCCGATGCATTCGGCGAGGAGCGCGTCGCCTGCGTGGCGCGGCTGCTCGCAAGCCCGGACGGCACCGCGGGATAGCCGGCACGCGCCCGCATGATGATCGCCGGGATCATCCGGGCGTGATCGCGATCCGCTCCGAGGGCAGGCTGCGGCCAAGCAGGAACTCGACGATTTCGTGCGTCGCATCGCCGAGCCGGTCGACCCACGAACCGACCGATTCCCGCGCGATCAGCACGTCGAACCCACGATCGAACGCCGCGAAGGCGGAGGCCAGCACGCAGGCATAGGTGACGACGCCGGCGAAGACGAGCGTCCGCACGCCGCGCGCCCGAAGCTCGCGTTCCAGGCCGGTCTCCTCGAAGGCGGAATAGCCGTGCTTGTCGACGACGATCTCGCCGGGAAGCGGCGCTAGCGCGTCGATCACCTCGCTGCCCCAGGTGCCCGGCATCAGGCGGTCGCCGGCGGCGGACCAGCGCAGCGGCAGGATGCGGTGCCGTTCTTCCATCGCGCCACGCGCCGGATCGTGGACGAGGCGGGTGAACGCGATGGTCATCCCGTTCGCGCGGGCCCGGGCCAGCAGGGTGGCGGTGGGCGCGATCGCATCGCGCAATCGGGAAATGTCCCGGCCCTGCCTGCCGTAGAACCCGTCCGGCATGCAGAAATCGTTCTGCATGTCGATGATGACGAGCGCGCTCTCGGCGGCAATGATGTCCACCAGCCCGCCCGTGGGAGCCGTGCCGTCGGGAACGGTCGCTCTCATCTGCGCATCACCGTCCTGTCCCGTCACGCGGCGCAAGGCTCCGTTCCGACTTCACGGCCCAATTGTATGGTTGACAGGACAGCTATGCAATTCGCTAATGCGCGGGCCGGACTGATGGGAGACGATTGCCGCATGGATGTTCCTGCAGCGCGCCAAGCGTCGTTCAGCATCGACGTCGTGATCGAGACGCGCCAGGAGCGTCGCCCCGCGCGCTTTGCGATCGACCGCATGGTCAATCTCGGCTCCGCCACGCGCGAAAGCGAATCGGCCGCAGCGCACCAGCAGGAAGTCGCGAAGGACGGCATCAACATCGCCTTCGCGGTGCCGGCGCCGCGCATCTATCCGATCGCCCGGCTCGCGCTTTCCACCGGGGACGCCGTGCACGTGCACGGCGCGGACAGCTCGGGCGAGGTCGAGATCGTGCTGCTGATGGCGGACCGGCTCTATGTCGGCGTCGGCAGCGACCATACGGATCGCGCGCTCGAGCGAACGAGCATCGTCTGGTCGAAGCAGGCCTGCGCAAACGTGCTCGCGCCGGTGCTATGGCCCTATGACGAGGTCGCGGCGGACTGGGACCGTTTCGTGCTGCGTTCCTCGGTCGACGGGCGCGCTTACCAGGATGTCGGCACCGCGGCCTTCCTGAAACCCGAGGACATGCTGCGCATCGTGCACGAACGCGCGCCTGGGCTGCCGCGACACGGGCTCATCGTGTTCGGCGGCACCTATGTCAGCCTCGACAAGAAGCTGGGCTTCGGCAGGCGCTGGGAATTCTCCCTGAGCGACCCGATTTCGGGACGCAGCATCGGTCACGGTTACGACGTGATCGACATGATGCAGGAGATCGCGCCGGAATTCCGCATCCCGCTGCACAATCCCGCGCGCTGATCGTGCGTCGCCACCCCGCGCCGCGGCGCGGCCTTTCAGGAGCACCATCATGACGGTTACGCGGCGCGGCATCCTCCAGGGTTCGGCGGGGCTGGTGACACTCGGCGCGCCCGCCTATCTCAGCCTGACCAGCCGGCAGGCCGAGGCGCAGCAGGCCAAGACGCTCATCCTCGCCGAGCCGGGGACCCCGGAAGGCTTCGACGGCGACGTGCTGCGCCCGGGCACGCAGGGCACCGTCGTGCAGACCTATGAAGGACTGGTCCGCTACGGCCAGGTGACGCAGAACGGCCGCCCCTATCTCGACCCCACGAAGATCGAGCCGCATCTCGCCGAGAAATGGGAAAGCTCGGACGGCGGCAAGCGCTGGGTGTTCACGCTGCGCTCCGGCGTGAAGAGCCCGTACGGCACCGAGCTTTCCGCGGCCGACGTGGAATGGGGCTGGAACAAGAGCTTCGCGCAGAAGCGCACCGGCAACTTCATCGCGAACGTCGCCAACGTCACCGCCGTAAAGGCGCTCTCGCCGAAGGAGGTGGAGTTCACGCTCTCGGCCCCCTCCTCGATCTTCCTCGCCTGCCTGACGCTCTACACCCCCTCGATCTACGACAGCACCGAGGCGAAGAAGCACGCGACGGCGGACGATCCCTGGGCGATCAACTGGATGCTCACCAACACGGCGGGCTACGGCGCCTACACGGTGCAGAGCGTGCGCCCCGGCGAGGAGGCGGTGTTCGTCGCCAACCCCAACTACTTCCGCGGCGCGCCCTATTTCGGGCGCGTGATCTACCGCGCGGTGCCGTCCGCCGCCTCGCGCATCACGCTGCTGCGCAGCGGCGTCGTGCAATGGATCGACCGCCCGAACGTGCAGCAGGTGATCGACCTGCGCAGCGACAAGCGGGTGAAGGTGGAAGGTGTTGCCGGACGCGCCATGATGTCGGTGCGCATGAACTGCGCGATGAAGCCGTTCGACGACGCGCGCGTGCGCCAGGCCTTCAATTTCGGCATCGACCAGTCGAAGCTCGTGCAGTCGATCCTGCTCGGCACCGGGCAGCCTGCGCTCTCCGTCGTGCCGCCGGTCGTCGGCGACTACGATCCGTCCTTCTTCGATTACGGCTTCCACCCCGACAAGGGCCGCGCCCTGCTCGCCGCCGCCGGCTTCCCAAACGGCATGGAGCAGGAGCTCCTCTTCTCCGACGTCGCGTGGTGGGAGGAGCAGATGGCGGTGCAGGTGGCGGACCAGCTCAAGAGCATCGGCGTCACCGTGCATCTGCGCCACATCACGCCCACCGAGATGAACGCCCGCGCCGCGCCGGCGAAGCAGGACATGCCGTTCTTCACCTATGAGGACGGCCCGATCGTGCTCGATCCCGCCTACACGATGTCGCTTCTCGCCGACACCAAGGGCGTCTCGAACCGCTGCAAATATTCCAACCCGGAACTCGACGCGCTGCTCGCGCAGGCGCGCAGCTCCCTTGATGCCGCGGCGCGCGATGAGATGATGAAGCAGGCGCAGAAGATCTGGATGGACGACGCGCCCTGGGTCCTGACGGCCTATGCGCAGCTCTACGAGGCGATGGGGCCGGGCATCAGCGGCTGGGTGCCCTATCCGGACGAGCACGAGCGCTGGGTCAACCTGCGCGCCGGCTGAGGTCTTACGCGTGCCGGTCGGTCGCTTCCTGCTGCGTCGCCTTGTGTTGCTGATCCCGCTGCTGGTGCTGGTGGCGATCCTCACCTTCGGTCTGCTCCGCGTCGGCGGCCAGGACCCGACTGCGGCGATCGCCGGGCCGACCGCAACGGCGCAGGAGATCGCGATGCTGCGCCGGCAATACGCGCTCGACCGTCCCCTGCCGGTGCAGTTCCTGATCTGGATCGACCATGTTCTGCACGGCGATCTCGGCAAGTCCTGGGTCAGCGGCAAGCCGGTGGCGACCGAACTGCTGACCCGCGTGCCGGCCTCGCTCGAGCTGCTCGTCCTCGGCGTCGCGCTGGGCTGCCTGGTCGGCATTCCGGTCGGGCTGCGTTCCGCGCTGCATCGTGGTGGCATCTTCGACCAGGTGGCGCGCGTGCTGTCGCTGTTCGGCTTCTCGATCCCGACCTACTTCCTTGGGCTCCTGATGCTGCTCATCTTCTTCGCGGAGCTGAACTGGGCGCCCCCGGCGATGGGACGGCTCAGCCTGATGCTGACGCCACCACCGACCGTCACCGGCAGCGACGTCATCGACGGCATGCTCGCGGGCGACTGGGAGGTCGTGCAGTCCGCCGCGGCGCAGCTCGTCCTGCCCGTGCTTTCGGTCGCAATCATCTGCGCGGCGCCGATCATCAAGCAGGTGCGGGCCATCGTGCTCGACATGCTCGGCACCGACCACGTGCGCTTCGCCGGAGCGCAGGGCCTTTCGCGCCGGCGCATCCGCCGCATCGCGCTGCGCAGCGCGGCGGTGTCGATCATCACCTTCATCTGCGGCGAGCTTACCGGGCTGATCGGCACGAGCTCGCTGATCGAATACGTCTTCTCCTGGAACGGCGTCGGGCAGTATGGACTCGATGCCATCGTGCGCGGTGATTTCAGCGTGGTGCAGGGCTACGTCCTGCTGCTCGCGCTGTTCTCCGTCGTGGTGTTCCTGATCACCGATTTCATCGTGCTGGCGATCGAGCCACGGGCGCGGCGGGCGGCATGAGCGACATCCTCGTCGCGGCGCCGCCGGATTTCCCGTTCGCGCGGCGCGTGCGCGCCCTGGCGCGGCGCAGCCCGGTAGCGACGATCGGGCTGCTGATCCTGCTCTTCTTCGCGCTGCTCGCGCTGCTGCATCCCTGGCTGATGCCGTACAACCCGGTTTCGGCCGATGCGGCGCACACGCTGTCGCCGCCGTCCGCCGTGCACTGGCTCGGCACCGACAACAACGGCATGGATATCTTCTCGCGCGTCATCTACGGCAGCGTCTATGCCTTCGGTATCGCCGTGCCTGCGGTACTGCTCGCGATGGTGATCGGCGTGCCGGTCGGGCTGCTCACCGGCTATGCCGGCGGCTGGGTGGATGAAAGCGTGATGCGCGTGTTCGACGCGTTGCGAGTCTTTCCGAGCATCATCCTGGCGATCGCCGTCGTTGCGGCGGCCGGCGGAACGCTGACCAACATGGTGCTGGTGATCGGCTTCCTCGACTCGCCCGTCTTCGCCCGCATCGTGCGCGCCGAGGTGCTGGCCCTGCGCGAGGGGCCGTTCATGGAGTGCGCCGTCGCCATCGGCAATCCGGTGCGGCGCCTGCTCTTCGTGCACCTCATGCCGAACGCCCTGCAGGGCACCATCGCGCAGGCGACCGTGCGCGCGGCCTGGGCGGTGCGCATCTCCGCGACGCTCGCCTTCCTCGGCGTCGGCATCCAGCCGCCGACGCCCGAATGGGGCGCGATGATCCGCCAGGGCACCGAATACATGGTCACCGGCCAGTGGTGGATCGGCGTGTTTCCGGGCCTCGCGCTGATCGTGCTGATCTTCGGCCTCAATCTCGCGGGCGACGGCGTTGCCGATCTGCTGGACCCGCGCGGGCGCAGCGGGGGCTGATGCTGCTTTCGGTGCGCGGGCTGGAGACGCATTTCGTCACGCGGGACGCTTATGACCGCGTGGTCGCGGCCCGCGCGCTGAACGGCGTCTCCTTCGATCTCGGCGAGGGCCGCATCCTCGGCCTGGTCGGTGAGAGCGGCGCGGGGAAATCGCTCACCGTCACCTCCATCCTCGGCCTGCTGCGCTCCCCTGCGCGCGTCGTCGGTGGCCGTGCAGTGTTCGAAGGGAATGACCTGCTCGCGCTAGATGCGGCCGCGCGGCGGCGCGTGCTCGGCGGCCGCATCGGGCTGGTCGTGCAGTCGGCCAAGACTTCGCTCGACCCGCTCGCGCGCATCGGCCGGCAACTCGTTCGCACGCAGCGCGCCCATGCGCGTCGCTCCGTCGCGGAGGCGACGCGCCGCGCCGAGGCGATGCTCGCCGCGGTCGGCATCCCCGATCCCGCGCGGCGCATGCGCGCCTGGCCGCACGAGCTCTCCGGCGGCATGGCGCAGCGCGTCGTGATCGCTCTCGCGCTCATCAACGAGCCGCATCTGCTGGTCGCGGACGAGCCGACGACCGGGCTCGACGTGACGGTGCAGGCGCAGATCCTCGACCTGCTGCACGCCTCCGTCCGGGCGCGCAGGATCGGCGCGATCATCATCACGCACGATCTCGGCGTGGTCGCGCAGTATTGCGACGACATCGCCGTGATGTTCGCCGGCCGGGTGATGGAGCAGGGCCCGGTGGACGCGGTCTTCGCGGCGCCCGCGCATCCCTACACGCAGGCCTTGCTCGACGCGACGCCCGAACGCCTCGGCCCGGGCCGCAAGCGTGACGACGGCGCGCCGCCCGACCTCACCCACCTGCCGCGCGGCTGCCTCTACCGCCTGCGCTGCCGCCGCGCAGAAGCGATCTGCGCCGAGCCACCGCCGCTGCGCGAAGCCAACGCGCACGCCGCCTCATGCCATTTCGCGACGCCATGAACGCGACGCCCATCGCGCGGCTCGACGCGCTGCACAAGCGTTTCGGCCCGTTGCACGCGCTCGACGACATCGACCTCGCCATAGAGCCCGGCGAGGTGCTCGGGCTCGTCGGTGAGTCGGGCTCGGGAAAATCGACTCTCGGCCGCTGCCTGCTCCGCCTGCTCAAGCCGAGCGCGGGCCGCGTCACGATCGGCGGCGATGACATCACCGATTGGCCGGAATCGCGGCTGCGCCGCCTGCGTGCGCAGATGACACTGGTCTTCCAGGACCCCTGGGCCGCGCTCAACCCGCGCATGACCGCACGGCGCCTGATCGAGGAGCCATTGCTTCTGCACACCGATCTCGGACGCGCGGCGCGGCGCGACGCGGCGAGGGAGCTCGCACGCCGCGTGCGCCTCGCCCCGGAGCAGCTCGACCGCCTGCCGGTCAATCTCTCCGGCGGCCAGTTGCAGCGCGTGTGCATCGCCCGCGCGATCGCGACGAAACCGCGCTTGATCGTGCTCGACGAGCCGACGAGCTCGCTCGATCTCTCGGTGCGCACCGGCATCCTCGACCTGCTCGCCGAGCTGCGTGCGGAAACCGGGGTCGCGATGCTGTTCATCACGCACGACCTCGGCACGCTGCGCCTGATCGCGGACCGCATCGCGGTGCTGTATCTCGGCCGCGTCGTCGAGCAGGGATCCGCCACGGACGTGCTCGACACGCCGCTGCACCCCTACACGCAGGTGCTGCTTTCCGCGCACCTGCCGGCCGACCCGGCGCAGCGCGTGCGCCGCATCCAGCTCGCGGGCGAAATTCCGTCGCCGCTCGCCCGCCCGGCCGGCTGCCCGTTCGTGACCCGCTGCCCGCTTGCGGAGCCGCGCTGCCGTGATCTGACGCCGCCGCTCTTCCCCGCGGGCTCCGCCCACGCCGCCGCCTGCGTGCGCGTGCCGGAAGGCACGAGCCGCATCGACAGGAGCCCATGATGACGCAGCACCCGCTCTACCCCACGCTGTTCTCGCCCCTTCGCCTCGGCCCGCGCACCGCGCGCAACCGCACCTGGATGAGCGCGCATGCGACGCTGCTGGTGAAGGAGCATCTTTTCACCGACGCCCACCTCGCCTACTACGCCGAGCGCGCGCGCCATGGCGTCGCCGTCATCACCATGGAGGCGATGGCGGTGCACGAGACCTCGTTGCCGTACCGCGGCAAGGCGCTCGCCTATGACGACCGCATGGTACCGCAATACCAGCGCATCGCCGGCGCGGTGCACGAGCACGGCGCGCTCATCCTCGCGCAGCCCTGGCATCGCGGACGGGAGACGAATTCCGTCGCCTCCGGCCAGCCGGTCTGGGCGCCCTCCGCCGTGCCGTGCTCGGTGTATCGCGAGATGCCGCACGCCATGACCGCCGAGGACATCGATGCGATCATCCGCGGGTACCGGCTCTCCGCGCGTCACGCCCGTTCGGGCGGCCTCGACGGGGTGGAGGTTCATGCCCTCTCGCATGGCTACCTGCTCAACCAGTTCCTGAGCCCGGCCACGAATCACCGCACCGACGCGTTCGGCGGCAGCCTCGAGAACCGCATGCGGATCGTGATGGAGATCCTGCAGGCAACGCGCGAGGAAACCGGCACCGACATGATCGTCGGCGTGCGCCTCAACGGCGAGGACGGGCACGAGGGCGGCCTGCATCCCGAGCACTGGGCAGAGATCGCCGGCCGCCTCGCCGCGACCGGCATGCTCGACTACGTCTCCGTGACGCAGGGCACGTATCTCAACCGCATGCTGATCTACCCGACCTCTCCGGAAGTGCACGGCTATCAGATGTCGGCGACGCGGCAGGTGCGCGATGCCGTCGGCGGAATTCCCGTCGTCGGTGTCGGGCGCATCGTGACGCCGGAAGAGGCCGAGCAGCATCTCGCCGCCGGCCATTGCGATTTCGTCGCCATGGCGCGCGCGCTGATCGCCGACCCGGAATGGGTGCGCAAGGCGGAGCTCTCCGAGGCTGCCGACATCCGCCCCTGCGTCGGCGCCAATTGGTGCATGTCGAGCATCTTCGCGCAGGCGCCGATCGCCTGCATCCACAACCCCGCCGCCGGCAACGAGCGCGAGCTCGGGCCGGGCAGCCTGAAGCCGGCCGCCAGCACGCGGCGCGTCGCGGTGGTCGGCGCGGGGCCGGCGGGAATGCGCGCCGCGCTCACCGCCCGCCAGCGAGGCCACGACGTCACGCTGTTCGAGCGTACGCACGAGCTCGGCGGCCAGATCCGCCTGTGGTCACAGGCGGAGAGCCGGCGCGAACTGCTCGGCATCGTCGATTGGCTGCAGGCGCAGGTGGCGCGCGCTGGCGTCACGCTGCGCATGCAGACGGTGGCGACACAAGAGATGCTCGCGGACGGCCAGTACGATGCGGTGGTCGTCGCAACCGGCGCGCGCGGACTGCGCCATGGCTGGACGCCGATGCGGCCGGAGCGCTGGAACGGGCCGGCGATGCCCGGCACGGATGCAAGCCACGTCCATTCCTATCTGGAATTGCTGCGCGAGCGCCCGGCGCTCGGGCGCAACGTGCTCGTCTACGATGCGCTCGGCGGACGGCAGGCGGCGGTGGTGACGGAGGTGCTGGCGCGCAGCGGGCATGACGTGCGTTTCGCCACCTGGCTCGGCCAAGCCTGCCCCGACCTCGCCGCGAGCCGCGACTGGGGCAAGACCTACGGCATGCTGCGCCGCCTCGGCGTGCGCTTCACGCCCGACCTCGAGCTCGAGGCCATCGAGGACCGTACGGTGACGTTGCGCGACCTCTACACGCGCGAGCCGCGGGTCGAGGAGGATATCGACGCCGTCGTGCTCGTGCTCGGTGCCGCGGCGGAGGATGGTCTGTTCCACGCGCTCGCGCCGCGGCGCACGGAGGGGCTATCGTTGCACTTGATCGGCGACGCGCTGGCGCCACGGCGCGCCGATGCCGCGATCCGCGAGGGCGAGATCGCGGCGCGGGCCATCTGATGCGGATAGGCGAAGCGCGTGGAACAGGATAAGCCCCGCGACGTGGTGGCCTCGACGATCCAGGCGAATGCCCTGCGCGCCGCCGAAGCGTTCGGCGAATGGCCGCGTGCGGCATGAGCGCGCTCGCCGCCGTGCTGGCGACGCTGCTGCCGGGCGAACCGCCCTGGCCATCCGGCGCCGCACTGGCCGCAACCGTCTCCGCTGACCTCGCCGCGAGCGCGGCGGGCACCGCCGCGCTCGCGCGCGTTCTCGACGCGCTGCCGCCGGGATTCGCCGCCGGCGACGAAGCCTCGTTGCGCACCATCGAGGCCGCCGACCCGGCGGCGTTCGAGCGCATCGTCACCGCCGCCTACATCGCCTACTATACCGACCCGGAGGTGCGGCGCGTGCTGGAATCCGTCACCGGATATGAGGCCCGTCCGCCGCAGCCGCTCGGCTACGAGCTGCCGCCCTTCGACGAATCCCTGCTCGAACGGCAGCGCGCCCGCCCGCCGTTCTGGCGCGATCCGGATGCCGGGTGATGCGCGAATTGCGCACCCTGGTCGCGGAAAAAGCATCTGACGATGTCGCGTCGTTCGGCTGCTGGCTCGGCCGCGACGCGGACGTGCCGTTGCAGCGCAGCGCAGCGCAGCACAGCACAGCACAGCACATTCTATGGCGATGCGGTCGAGCTCCGGAAGTACGATTGATGTCGTCATCCCGGTTCGACGCGACACCGCGCGTGATCTGAAGCGCGTGGCGGGCAACGAGGCGCATGAGCCTGATCTCGGCAAGAAGGACATCGTCGCGCGCACGGGTGCGATCCTGTGGGTCGTGCTGGCGTGAAAGGCTTCGTCGGGCCACGTGATGCCAGCGGGAACGCGGCGCTCTACGGGCCGCCGCCCTGGCATTTCGCCGGGCGTAGCGTGACGGTGTTCGCGCTGTGCGACGCGGCGACGATTGCGTCCATGGTGCCGGCGCCGCTCGTGCCGGTGGCGGGCGCGCCGCTGCGGTTTTCCACGCATGAGCTGCTCTGCGACATTGGGCGCGGATGGGCATGGGCGCAGGCACATCCCGCGGAATCGCGGTTTCGCGAGGCGGTCGTCGGCATTCCGGTGCGGCACGGCGACCGGCTGGGATTCTGGGACCCGTTTCTGTGGACGGATTCCGACGCAGAGCTCGCGGTCGGCCGCGAATTCTACGGATGGCCGCAGCGCCTCGGCGCGATCGCGCTCACCGCTCCACATCCGATCGATGGCTGGACGGCGGACGGCGTCGCCGCAGGGCATGTCTCGCGCGCGGGCGAGACCGTGTTCCGGCTCGCGGTGACGCTGGCGACGAACACGCGGGCCGATGTGGGATCGCCGCCCTTCGAGGGTTTTTTTCTCGAGCGCGTGCTGCCCGACCCGGTGGATGGCAGCCGGTTGCGGGAGGTGCTGTTCGCACGGATGAGCGATCTGCGCACCGCGCGGATTTCTGGTCCGGCCCGGCAACGCTCGAGCTGCTGGCGCCGGAACTGCGCGGGCTCGGACCGGCACGGGTGCTCGCCGGACAGGTGAATGCCGTCGCCTGGACGAAGATGCGCGCCGAACGGTTGTCGCGCGAAATCCTGCCGCCCGATCAACCCTGATCCGGCCGGCCGATATCGACGATGACCGTCGAAATCAGCTTCAACGGGCTTCGATCAAGGGCGATGCTCCGCGCGCAGCGGCCCGCGTGGATCACCGGTTTCGGCGACGATGCGCAGCAGGCGGCGCAACGCCTGGTCGAGCGCGGCGCGTCCCTTCTCGCCGATCTCCGCGTCATCCGCGACACCATCGAGCGCACCGGCCTGCAGCGTGCCGGCGCGTTGCAGCACTGTTTCAAGCGCGATGCGCCGCTGGCGCTCGACATGGAGCTGCGAGGCGAGTTCGAAGATCAGCGCCGCGAGCTGGTCGGGCGTGATGCCGTCGAGATAGGCGTGGTCGCGCGACGGAAGCGTCATGCCGGCTTCTCCGCCTCCAGCACCGCCCAGGGGAAATGCCACTCGGCGCGCTGCGGCCAGGCGCATTCCGGCAGGCGCCCGGCGCCACGCTCGTCGAACGCGACCCAGCGCGCGTTCCGCAAGCCGGCTGCCGCGCACAGCGCCGGCACGTCCGCCGTCAGCAGGCCCGGCATGAACGGCTCGTTGTTGCGCTCGCCATGTTCCATGATCGCGAGGTCGCGGAACGTGTCGCCCGTACGGGTGAAATCGAGGAAGCGCAGCAGGCCGCCAGGGGCCAGGATGCGCGCGCATTCGGCCAGCGTCGCCACGAGAGCAGGGCGCGGCATCTCGTGGATGAGCATGGTCGAGGTAACAAGATCGATCGGGCTATCGGCAAGCCCCGTCCTTTGGCAATCCGCCTGGCGGAACTCGATCGCGAGGCCGGCGGCGTTCGCGCGGTCATAGGCGAGGCGCAGGCAGGGCGCCGCAAGGTCCAACCCGATCACCTCCGCCTGCGGGAAACGGCGCTTGAGCGGCCAGGTGGATTTGCCGAACCCGCATCCGAGATCGATCATGCGCCGGTAGGGACGGTCCGGGATCGCGGTCTCGGTGAAGGCGCGGTGGAAGGTGTAGTCGTCATTGCCGCCGAGCATCACGAGCTTCGCGCCGAGCTCGTAGACGTCGGCCGAGGAATCGTCCCGCCACACGCCGCCGGGCTGCACATGGATGTCCCAGTCCGTATACCAATCCGGCAGATGCAGACCAGGATCGAGCACGAGGCGCGCGGGTCCCTTGCTCTCGCCGTGATGCGAGGACGGGCGCGCGCCGATCGCATCGGCGACGTCGCGCCACAACATCTTCTGCGATGCACGCTCCATGAAGGCGAACCAGGGATAGGCCGGTTGGCGGCGCGCGGCGGCGCGCATGTCCGCCGTGTCGCCGTCGGCGGCCACCTGCGCGTGCAGCGCCGGATACATCGTGTCGGCCCATCGGCGGCGCAGGGTGAGAACGAAGTCAAGCCGGCTGCGTTCGTCCAATGCCAGGTCCATCAAATCCTCCAGACGCGCAATGCGCGATCATCGTTCTTCGTGTGGTCGCATCGCCGGGTGTCCCTCGTTCAGCGCAGCGCATCGGCATGCGCGCGCAACCAGGCGAGATAATCGGGATAGGCGAGTTCCGGCATGAAATGCGGCCGCCATCCCGTGGCCTGGAGCCGCGCGATCGATACGCGCGCGCGGGGCAGGCTCTCGCTGAAGCGGATGGTGACATCCGCTGGGTCGGCGGATTGTCGCCAGCGGAAACCGGGATAGGCGTTCGCCAGCGCGCGCGCCCAGTCGAGGATGCGCGCACCCCATGCGAGGCCGGAGCAGATGTTGAACACGCGCGGTCCGGCATCCGGGAGGTCGAGCAGATGCAACAGCGCCGCCGCGACATCGCGCGCATAGACCCAGGGATAGTCGAGAATCCGGTCCGGCAGGACCGCCTCGCGCCCGGCAACCGCGTTGCGGGCGAGCTGCCAGTGTGGGCTCAGGAAATCGCGCAGGCCGGTGTCGCGCTCCCAGGGGCCGAACACGGCGCCGATGCGGGCCACGCGCATGTCGAGGCCCCAGAGGTCGCCTAGCCTCAGCGCGCTGCGTTCAACGGCATATTTCGTCACGCCGTAGAGGCCGATCGGGACGCAGGGCGTGCGCGCCTCGTCCATCGGCTCGCCGGCGTAGAAGCTCTCGCCATAGATCGCCGAGGAGGACGGCGCGATCACGCGGCGCACGCCAGCCTCGCGCGCTGCCCGGAGTTGTTCGACGAAGCCGACGAGATTCGTCTCGATCACCCGTTCCGGCGCATCGCGCTCGCGGTCCGGGCCGGACGTGATCGCGGCGAACGGCAGCAGGCGCGTCACGCCATGCCGGCGCAGCGCGGCGGTGAAGCGCGTGGCGTCGCGAACATCGCCGGTCTCGACGACGAGCTCGCCGGGCAGCGCGTCGAGCGCGCGGCGGGCTCCTTCCGCGAGCGTGTCGAGCGCATACAGCACGACGGAATCTCCGCGCGCGAGCAATGCCTCGGCCACATTGAGCCCGACGAAGCCCGTTCCACCGGAGATCAGCACCGTCATGTCGCACTCACCCGCCCCATGCACACTCTGGCCGCCGCAGATGTCCTGTCAAGCAGACACGTAATGCTCTTGCGCGAAGCCGCATTCATCACGGGTATTCGATCGGCGGCGACCCTGCACCGGAAGGTGTCGGCTTGCCCGGCGCAGAGCGATCGGTCGCGAGCCGGCCGCACAAGCCGTCGAGATACTTGCGGGTTTCGTAGATGCTGACGATCTCGGCGCGACCCAGGCGCCTCACTTCACACCGCGGTTCCGAAAGCGCACGACGAGCCGGCGTTCGACAACAGCGTCCAGCAGCCGTGGTGTCGCCTCGCCTTTTGGAGCCACCTCAGAAAGACGCCGCCCAGTTCTCTTGGGAGGGCAACGGCGAGATGGACGAAGCCCGCGGCGATGGATGGGTCGAACTACAACCCAATGGCTCTCTCCTCGGCGAGATCAGCTTCACACGGCGGCGGCGAAATCTCTTTCACCGCCAAGCCGTGCGCGACTTCTTCAACAGCCTGCCAGGAGACGAGCCGGGCGTCGAGGGTGACGTCAGCCTTGAGCAGTTTGGAGACCGGGCAGCCGGCCTTCGCCTTGCCGGCGAGTTCCTCGAATTGCGACTGGTTCACACCCGGGATCTTTGCTCGCAAGGTGAGATGGACGGCGGTGATCGCAAAGCCGTCACCCTGTTTCTCCAGCGTCACGTCGGCCTGCGTGTCCATCTGTTCGGCGGTGAAATGCGCCTCGCCCAGGATCAGCGACAACGCCATGGTGAAACAGCCGGCATGCGCAGCGCCGATCAGTTCCTCGGGATTGGTTCCGGGCTTGCCCTCGAACCGGCTCGAAAACCCGTAAGCGTAGTGGTCGAGCGCGCCGCTCTTCGTGGAGATCGCGCCCTTGCCGTCCTTGATCCCGCCCTGCCATGCGGCCGAACCGTGGGTCTGCATTCTGCTCTTCCTCCGATTGCCGGCCCGGACAGATGCCGGGTCCCTATGCATTATAAAATGGCCGGCCGATCTAGCCAACAGATGGAAGGCCGCGACAACGTGACGCATATGCGCCCAAAGGCGCCGGACACTCACCGCCTGACGCTCCTGGCCTCGACGGCCAGCGATTTCATCGCCGTCCTTGACGTGGGACCGAACAGCCCATCTGGGCCATTGCTGTCAAGGCGGTTCCTCCAGGCATCCGCGCGCGCTCTTCGTGCGCAACCTGATCCCGGCCTGAGGCTCACCAGGGTGTCCGGCTCGACGCCACCCTGGCCAATGTCGCGCCACGGGCCAGCCGCACGACGCCACGGCGTAAAGTTACGGTTGCAACGCATGCGTGGTTCGAAAACCCTGGAACTGCCGATGCAGGATACAAAATCTCATACTCTCTCGCAGAGGTTGAACGGAACGAGCGATGGCTTTGGAGCACACCCTATCGACCTATGACGCAATATTCGTCGGGAGCGGACACAACGCTCTCGTTGCCGCGGCCTATCTTGCCAAGGATGGCAAGAAGGTCCTGGTGCTGGAGCGCAACGACCGCCCTGGCGGCTTCGTGCGCAGCGACGAGATCCTGCCGGGCTTTCTGGCGGATTCGTATTCGGCGGCCTTCCCGCTGCTGACGGCCGGTCCCGCCTATGCTGACCTCGGCGCCGACCTCGAAGCGCGGGGCCTTCATTTCGTCAACACCGACCTGCCATCCGGCGTTTCGTTAGCAGATGGCACGACGGCAATCCTGCCGCGGAGCCTGAGTGCGCTGATGCAAGAGGCCGACCGGCTCGCGCCCGGCGATCGTGATCGGGTCGCCGCCCTTCTCCGCGAGACCGCGCCCTGGGCCGGGGACATTTTTTCGTTGTTCGGTCTCGACATGACGTCGCCAGAGGCACGCATGATCATCGACCGGCAGCTTCGGGACGGCGACGGATACAGCGCGTTCGCCGGCTCACTGCTCGACACCGCGCGGCACGTGCTCGAGCCGGTGAAGTCGCCGGCCATGCGCAGCATGTTGGCCGCCTGGGTCGCGCATGTCAGCAAGGGGCCGGATGAGATCGGGAGCGGGATATGGCTCAAGCTTTTCCTGATGGCCCTGATGAATGCCGGAATGCCGATTCCCATCGGTGGCAGCGAGAGACTTGCACAGGCGCTGGTCCGGCTGATCACGGATTACGGCGGGGAGATCGCCACCGGCGAGGACGTCGATCGAATCCTGCTGCGCGACGGCAGAGCCTCTGGAGTTCGCACCCGTTCGGGTGGCGTCTATGAGGCCACGCGGACGATCGTCGCCAGCGTCTCGCCGATCCGCCTTTACGGCCACTTGCTGGCCGACGAGGCGGTGCCGGCCGCTCTTGGGGAGCAGGCAAGGCGCTTCCGCTACGGGCGAGGCTGCGTGCAGATCAATCTCGCTTTGTCCGAGCCACCGCGCTGGCCCGACGAGCGCTTCGCCCTGACCGGCCAACCCTTTCTGACCGACTGCCTCGACGGTCATGCCTTGGCCGTCACGCACGGTTTGAGTGGAGCTTTGCCTTCCCTGCCGACCTTTTCGGTCGACTGTCCGACCGCTCGAGATCCCTCGCGCGCGCCGCCCGGCAAATCCGTCATGCGCGTGCAGGTCCTCGACGTCCCGTGTGTGCCAGTGCGCGATGCGGCGGACGGCATCCCGGTTGGTGACGGAACATGGTCGGCGGAT
Organism: Acetobacteraceae bacterium; assembly: GCA_965276665.1. Lineage (GTDB taxonomy): Bacteria > Pseudomonadota > Alphaproteobacteria > Acetobacterales > Acetobacteraceae > CAWGJC01. The sequence continues at coordinate 2,334,951 of OZ255620.1, read as the reverse complement.
CTGACGCGTCGTTTCGTAGACCGCGTTCTCGGCATCGTGGAGCGCCACATCCCCAACATCCCCTCTGCAGTCCTCGGCATGCGGGTCGAGACCCCGGCAACGATCGCGGCCTACAACGTGAACGCAGGCCCCGGCGATCCTTATGGGGGCGCCCAGGATATCGGCCAGCTCTACATGCTGCGCCCGCTCCCCGGCCAGGGTGGCCACCGAACCTATATCCCCAATCTCTACATGGTCGGCGCGGCAACCTGGCCAGGCGCAGGCGTCAGCGGAAATTCCGGTTTCATCGTCGCCAACGCCATCAGGCAGAGCCTGTAAGCGCGGGCGAGCGCCGGCGCCGACCTAACTGAAAATGCTCTAGCGGGGTCTAAGAGTCTGTTTGAAAACGCGCTCTGGCGACCATCTGACGCGCTTTCCTGTGCGCCGGTGCTCACGTCCCGCAAGGCCGCTCTGCGCCGGCGCTCGGAAAATCACGCCAGATGACTCGCCAGACCACGTTTCCGAACAGGCTCTAAGGATTTTCCATGCGCAACGGGTCGCTGCGCAGCAGGGCGTCCCGCACGACCTCTCATCCTGCTGGCGCTTGGCGAAAACCGAGGGATAATTGGCGCTTCCTCCAGCCGGCAAGACCCATCTCCAGATCTGGCGATCGCGGGATATGGCTCGCCTCCAACCAAGGAAATTGAGAATGACCGATGCTCCGATCACGACGACTTTTAGCAAGACGACGCCGCCGGACTGGCTGCTCGCATTCTGGAAGGAGATCGACGACAAGACCTTCGGCAACGGCTTCGACTGCTTTGCCGAGGACGCAATCGGCCGTCTCGGAGTGGCGCAGTGGAACGGTCGCGAGGCGATCCGCGAAAATCTACGCGCCTTTATCGACACCGGCTTCACCGCGCACCACGACGTCGTCGAGTATTGGGACGGCGGCTCGCTCAAAGTGTTTCGCGGCATCGTCACGATGACGCCCGACGACCGCAGCAAGCCTGTCGTGAAGCCGGTGATGACGCATTTCTTCTACATGGACGAGGCCGATCCCACCAAGGTGCGCGCCTGGTTCGGTTCCGTCGGCCCCGTCGGATTTTAACGACTCCCTCCCGCTGATCCGCTCCCGCGCCGACATGTGGGGCGCAAGTTGCTGACCGACAGGCATTGAGGACGTACGATGTCGCAGTCCAGCGTGCCGTGGACGTTGGTGACCGAAGCATCCGGCGGCCTGGCCATCGTGGCTTTCCCATCTCGGGCCGCGCATCTCGGGGCTCAGCGCGAAGGGCGAGCTGCTCGCGCGCATCGGCCGGGAGGAGGGTGCGCACGGGCAGGAGCCCGGCCAATTCATGTCGCCGCGCGGCATCGTCCTCGATTTCCGCGGCGACATCTATGTCGGCGAAGTTTCCCTCGCCGCCTGGTCTTCGCTCTATCCCGGCGTGCCGCGCCCCGACAAGCTGCGCAGCCTGCAGAAGCTCGTGAGGCTGCCCGAATAGACGAACCATCTGCGAATAGCCGGATGATCTGCTATCGTGGCGCATACGCGCGCACGGATCACGAGACCGCATGAAGACGATCGCCGCCGGGGTTCTGACAATCGCCTATCTGGAAGCCGGGCCGCCGGACGGCCCTCCTGTCATCCTGCTGCATGGTTTTCCGTATGACGTGCACGCCTACGATGCCGTCTCCGAGCGCCTGGCCGCTGCGGGGCGGCGCTGCCTCGCGCCCTATCTTCGGGGCTACGGACCGACGATGTTTCTGGGCGCCAGCACGCCGCGTTCCGGAGAGCAGGCGGCCCTGGGCGCCGATCTGCTGGCCTTCATGGGCGCCTTGGCGATTCCGCGCGCGGTGCTGGCCGGTTATGACTGGGGTGGCAGGGCGGCCTGTGTCATGGCTGCGCTCTGGCCGGAGCGGGTCGCCGGCGTGGTGAGCTGCGGTGCCGGCTACAACATCCAGACAATCGCGCGGGCGCGGGAACCAACCACGCCCGACGCCGAGCATCGCATTTGGTACCAGTATTATTTCCAATCCGAGCGTGGTCGCGCCGGGCTTGCGCGCCATCGGCGCGAGCTCTGCGAGCTGCTCTGGCGCCTATGGTCCCCCGAATGGGATTTCGACGCGGCGACATTCGCGCAAACCGCCGCCGCCTTCGACAATCCGGATTTCGTGGATGTCGTGATCCATTCGTACCGCCATCGGTTCGGCGCGGTTGCCGGCGACCCTGCATTGGATGCGATCGAGCGGCGCCTGGCGGCCCAGCCCGAGATCGCCGTGCCCTCCATCGTCCTGCAAGGCGCTGCCGATGGCGTCGATGGAGCGCCGCGCGAAATCGACAGCGCGGCGCGGCACTTCACCGGCTTCTACGAGCGCCGAATCCTCCCCGGCATCGGGCATAATGTCCCGCAGGAGGATCCGGACGGTTTTGCCGATGCCGTGCTCGCGCTGGCCGGCGCGGGCTGACAGGAAACGGATTCACGCAAGCAGATCGACCGCCAGGAGATAGGCGGTGGCGGCGATGAACAGCCGGGTCATTCGCGGTCCACCGAGCGTGCAATTCGAGCAGACCTCCGGCGTCGGAAAGAAGCCAAGCGGCGTGCGGTCCGACGCATAGACATGCATGCCGTCCGCCGCCGTGGTCCACACCCATCCGCGCGCATCGATGGTGAAGCCGTCCGGGTAGCCGTGATGCGTCTGGCGGAAGAAGCGGCGATTGGCGAGACGGCCATCGTCCGCCACGTCGAACGCCTCGATGCGATGCGCCGTGCCGGTCTCCGGCCCCGGGATCTCACTCAGCGACAGCGACGTATCGGAGACGTAGAGCGTGCGGCCGTCGGGCGAGAAGGCGAGGCCGTTCGGCTGCTCGAAATCGGCCATGCGCCGCAGCGTCCCGTCGCGCGGATCGAAACGATAGACGCTGCGATGGTCGAGCTCCGGCTCCGCGAGGCTGCCCTGGCTCGGCATCAGCAAGCCGAAACTCGGGTCGGTGAACCAGATGGCGCCGTCGGCCGCGACGGTGATGTCGTTCGGCGAGTTGAGGCGTTTCCCCTCGTAATGCGTGATGATCGGGTCGGCGCCCCCGTTGCGGTCGCCGCCATCATGGGACCTGCTGATGCAGCGGCGCCCGTGCTCGCAATGCACGAGCCGGCCCTCGGCATCGAGCGCATTGCCGTTCATGAAATACGTCCCGTCGATCGCCACCTCGACATGTCCGTCCGGGTGCCAGGCGAGCAGCCGGCGGTTCGGCACGTCCGACCAGACAAGACGGCCGCGCGCGGTGTCCCAGATCGGTCCCTCTCCGTGCAACGTCCCTTCGTAGAGACGGAGGAGCGGCGCATCGGCGGCCAACACTTGCGCGAGCCGGGGATCGTCGATCTGCACGCCGGCGAAGTTTGCGACCGGCTCGGGCGGGCCGGCCCGGCGCAGCAATCGTCCCGGCAGCAGCGAGGCATTCTCTGTCATCGATGTGGCTCCATCTCACGTGCTCCTGCGTCGACCTGGTGAAAATGGCCGTCCGGGTCGCGCAAAAGGCCAGCTTCGCCGCCTTGCCAGCGGATGCGCGTGGCGGCGATGTCGTTCGGCCGCAAAGCGGCGCTCGGCTTGGGGCGCGGCACGCGGTAGCCGAGCAGCTCGAGATGCGGCGTCGCGACATCCGGGATCATCGGCGCGACCTGCACCTTGACACCAGGCAGATGATCGAGATGGTCCTGCGCGGCGCCCGTGTTCCGCGTTCCCTGGCCGCGCCTGAGACCGAGTGCTGCGTAATAGGTGGTGCTCGCATCCGTGCTGGCCACGCTGATCGCCGAATGATCGATGCCGAGCGCGATCTCTCCGGCACGCGGCGCGCGTCCATGCCAATGCGCCGGCGTGGCGTCCGGCGGGAATTGCAGCAACTCGAGCGGATGGCCGTCCGTATCGCGGAACTTGAAGGCAAACCCGCCGCCGGATGCTGGCGGCAGGTGCTGCGGACCGCCTAAGGAGATCGGCGCGACATCCCGCAGCCGCGCATGGGCCGACGCGATATCGGCGACCACGAGCGCCAGATGCTGGAAGCCGAGCGAGGCGGCGTCGCTGCCGGCGGGATAGGGACGGCCCGCGATGTCGAACGCGTCGAGCGCCACGATCTGCGCGCCGATGCGGAGCATCTGCCGCCGTCCATGCCCGGCGAGGCCGAGCAGCGCCATCTCCGCCGCGTCGATCGGCCGCGCCGCGCCGTCCGCCGCGAAGCCGAGCACGTCGCGGTAGAAGCCTGTGAGGCGCGCGAGGTCGGCCGTGACCAGGTGGAAGCCGAGGATGCGCTGGAGGTCCACGCTCACCGTGTCACCGGATGCGGCAGGGCCCGTGCTGCGGATCGACATGGAGCTGCACGGTCATCAGCACGGCAGGCTGATCGCCGGTCGTGCCCGACCGGTGACCCTTGCGCCCCTCCGCATCCCGCGTGCAGCCCTGGTCCTCGCCGAAGGAGAACTCGCCGGGGCCTTGCTCCACGCGGGTGCCGTCCATGCTCTCGATCCACCAGCGTCCCGACAGCACGATGATCCATTGCGGGGCCGGGTTTTCGTGCCACTCGCCCACCCAGCCGACCGGCTGCACGGTGACCACCACCGTCGAGGGATGCGTGCCGTGCTTGTTGTTCCATTGCGGGGCGGCGTCGCCGACACCTTTCAACTCGAAATCCATGAGCGCGCATTCCGCCTGATGGCTCACCCCGTGCTCGTCGGTCCAGAGATGCCAGTAGGAGACGCTGGGCTTGGGGCCGCTTTTCGCATCGGCTTGCCGTGTGCCGGCGCTCTCGGCCGCCCTGGCGATCGGATTGCGCATCGTGCCTCGTCCTCTCTCAGTGCAGCGGCGGGATCGCCGCGTAGGGGTGGGAGGAGGCCAGGGGATCGGTCACGAAACCGTGCCAGGCATGGCCGTCGAGTCCCACGGTGATCAGCAGGAAGCCCGATGCGAGCGAGAGATTCTTCAGGAAATCCCAGAACAGATCACGGCCCTTGCTCGCGCCGTAGGCCCAGAAATCGCCCGGCTCCCAGAATCGCTTGAACAGCAGCGCGGTCACCGCGCAATACCCGGCCATGATGAAGGCGGCGAGCCGATCGGCAGTGCCGGTGAGAATGCCGAGCGGCATGAGCAGCTCGACGAGCAGGCCGAGCAGGATCACCGAAGCCGCCATCAAATGCGGCTCGAACACGTCCTGGGCCTGCTTCACCGCGCCCTTGAAGTTGAGAATCTTGTCGAGCGCGCTGGCCGGGAAGAACAGTACCACGAGCCCGTATCGCACGACCAGGATGACGACATTCGATGCGGTCACGTCTGCCTGCACTCCCTCCTGGTTTGGAATGTCGTCCTGCCGGGAGCTTCTGCCGTCCCGCGAGCTTCTGCCGTCATCGCCCCGCCAGCCGGTCCGCAATGTGATCGGCGACGCGGAGCGCGTTGGCGATGATCGTCAGCGTCGGGTTCACCGCGCCGATCGAGGGAAAGAAGCTGGCATCCGCGACGTAAAGATTGTCGACGTCATGCGTGCGGCAATCGAGGTTGAGCACAGAGCTCGCCGGGTCGGTGCCGAAGCGGCAGGTGCCGGCCTGATGCGCCGTGCCGCCGATCGGGATGTTCTTGCCGAGATAGAGGCGCCGCTCGAAAAGATGCTTGTGCGCGCCGATCGGCTCCATCAACCCCTCGAGCTTGTGCTTGAGGCGGCGCGCCGCTTCCTCATTGCCTTCGGTGATCTCGAGAACGACCTTGTCGCCGTCATAGCGGATGCGGTTTTCCGGCCGCGGCAGATCCTCGCTCTGCAGCCAGAAATCGATCGAATGCTCGGCCATCTTCTCGAACGGCATTTCAGGCGCCCAGGACAGCCAGGACGGCAACGCCTCGCCGCGGATCTGCTCGCCATGCGAGGTGGCGCACATCTGGATCAACCCCAGCGGGAAATTCCAGTCCGGCGCGCCGAAATAATAGTCGCTCACCGCCAGCGTCTTCTGGAACACCGTGTGGTTCTGCTCCTTGAGCAGCGCCATCAGCACGGACATGTTGTGGCGCATGTAGTTGCGCCCCACCTGATCCGACCGGTTCGCGAGCCCGTTCGGATGCGCGTCATCCGCCGAACGCAACAGCAGGAGCGCGGAGCTGAGCGCGCCGCACGCCACCACCACGATGTCGGCGGAATACTGCTCCTCCCGTCCGTCGCGGGTGACGCGCACGCGGCTGACGCTGTGCCCCGAGGGATCAGTGTCGAGCCGAGAGACGAAGGCGCCCGTCAGCAGAGTGACATTGGGATGCGCCGCCAGGGTGGGATCCACGCAGATCACCTGCGCATCCGCCTTGGCGTTGGCCGCGCAGGGAAACCCGTCGAACGTGTCGCAGCGGATGCACGGGCTGGTCGGCGTCGGCTTGCCGTCGCGCTCGTCGAGCAGGATCCCGAGCGGCAGGTGAAACGGGTTCAGCCCCTCGCGCCGAAGGTCGTCGTCCAGCCGCTGGATGCGCGGCTCATGGCTCACCGGGGGATAGGCGTAAGGCTTGCTCGACCAGGGCTCGTTCGGATCCTCGCCGCGCCGCCCGTGCACATGAAACAGCGCCTCGGCCTCGCAGTAATACGGCTCGAACACGTCGTAGCCGAGCGGCCAGGCCGGGGACACGCCGCCGCTGTGCCGGAGCTCGCCGAAATCCTGCTCGCGCAGGCGGAGCAGCGCCGCGCCATACACCTTGGAGTTGCCGCCGACATAGTAGTGCAGCCCGGGCTGGAACGGCTCGCCCTCGCGGCCGTACCAGGTCTCGGAGGTCTGGTAGGCGCCGTCCACGAACACCGTCTTGCTGTCCCAGTTCGCGCGGGAGCGGGGAAGATAGAAGCCGCGCTCCAGCATCAGGATGCGTCTGCCGGCGGGAGCGAGCCGATGCGCGAGCGACGCGCCGCCGGGGCCGCTGCCGATGACGATGACGTCGTAATGGTCGGACGATTCCATCCCGCCTGGTGCTCCCCGCATGCTGCCCGGCAACGTCCTGGCCGCCTGGGCGAAGCGGCGCCGGAGCGGCCAGGCGGATCCAGATGTTGGCTACGCAGAACGACGGAGCATGTTCCGCCACGGCGCGCCGAAAATGTGTCAAGTCGCGCCGCGGTGAAGCGCCGGGGGATCCGCATACGCCGCTCTCAGGTCAGCCCCCGGCGGATCAGGCGCTGGCGCAACACGCGGGAAATCGTGTCGATGATCGCGACGGTGATCAGCAGCAGCACGATGATATAGGCCACCTGGTCCCATGCGTTGATCTGGATGCGCTCGGACAGCCGCAGCCCGATCCCCCCCGCGCCGACCAGGCCGAGGATGGTCGCCTCGCGCGAGTTGCTCTCGATCTGATACAGCGCCTGGCTCGCCATCACTGGCAGGAGCTGCGGCAGCGCGGCGAATCGGAGGCGGGCGAGCGGCCCCGCGCCGGTCGCGCGCAGCGCCTCCATCGGGCCGCGCTCCATCGCCTCCACCGCTTCGGAATAGAGCTTTGCGAGCACGCCGGTGTCGGACACGGCGATCGCCAGGATCCCGGCGATCGGCCCGAGCCCGACCGCGCGGACGAACACCAGCGCCCAGACCAACTGGTCGAGCCCGCGCAGCCCGTCGAACATGCGCCGGGTGAGGAAGCGCGGGAGGCGCGCGGTGATGTTGCCGGCGCCGAGAAAGCCGAGCGGCAGCGCGACCAGGGCGGCGATGGTGGTGCCGAGATAGGCCATCGCCACGGTCTCCAGCATCGAGCGCAGCAGAGAGCCATGATCCCAGCTCGCGAAGCCCGACCAGTCCACCATCAGGCGCAGCACCACCAGGAGCTTCGGCAGCCCGGTGACGATGCGCGCGAAATCGAACAGCCAGAGCAGATAGAGGAGATAGGCGGCGATCGCGCTGCCGAGCAGCAGCGCGGGCCAGCGCCGGCGCTCAAAGACTTGCGGATGCGTGTGGCGCAGCGCAGCCAGCCTGTCCGCGCCGATCCCGCTCAAGAGAACTCTCCCATCCTGCCGATGAAGCGGTGGCGCAGCCGTTCCGAGATCAGGTCGATCGTCGTCACCAGCAGGAGGATCAGCAGCACGATGGCGCTGACCTCCTCGTAGATGTTGAAGCTGATCACCCGCTGGAGTTCCTGCCCGATGCCGCCGGCGCCGACGAAGCCGATGATGGTGGAGGAGCGGACGTTGATCTCGAAGCGCAGCAGCCCGTAGCTCAGAAACCCCGGCAGCACCTGCGGCACCAGGCCATAGCGCAGCACTGCGATCCGCCCGGCGCCCACCGAGGCGATCCCCTGCATCGGCCGCGGATCGGCATTGTCGTTCAACTCGCTGAACAGCTTGCCGAGCGCGCCGGTGGTGTGGATCGCGATCGCCATGATGCCGGCGAGAGGCCCGATGCCGAACGGCCAGACCAGGATGAAGGCCAGCACGACCTGCGGGATGGAGCGCACGAATTCGAGCCCGCGCCGGGTCACGAAGGTGACTGCCGGAGGCATGCCGAGCCCCGGCGTCGCCGGGAACGACAGCAGGAAGCCGAGGCCGAAGCCGATCGCGGTCGAGAGCACCGCCATCTGCACGGTCTGCGCGAGCAGGCGCAGATAGGTGCCGAGGCGGTAGAACCAGTAGGCGAAGGATTGCGGCTCGCGCACGCCGCCGAACAGATGCGGCCCGGCGAGCACCGGGATGCGCACGCCGCTCGCATCCGGCGCGATCGAGAACAGCTTGCCGAAATACTGCCCGATGCGCGGCAGCCCGTCGACGAGCTCGGCCGGCGAGAAGCCGGTCCAGATCGCGCAGATGACGAACAGCAGGATGATCGCTGCGACGGTGAGCGCCGATTCGGTCGCGCGCTCCCGCCGCAGCCGGGCGCTCTGCCGCAGGAAGAGGCGATAGGCGGGGCTGGATCCGGCCCCGCCCGCCGATGTCACGAGCGGTTGCCGCGCTGCTCGGCCTGGCGCAGCGCGATGATGTCCTTGTAGAGGTCCATCGAGGCCGGCGCGTAGCCGACGCCGCTGCCCATCTCGATATCGTCGTAGACCGATTTGTTGGTCTTCGGGAGCTGCAGCAGGAAATCGGTGAAGTTCGTCTTGAGGTCGGCGGGCAGGCTGGTGCGCACCGTCCAAGGGCCGTTCGGGATCTTGCCCGACTGCCAGATGACGTCGATGTCGGACATCTTCATCATGTGGTGGTCGACCATCGAGCGCAGGTTGCCGCGAGTATAGCCGTCCGCCTTGTCGCCCTGGCCGGAGGTCCAGGTCACCGCGCCGTCATATTGGTGGTTGAGCACCGAGACGACCGCCTGCTCGTGGCCGCCGGCGAAGCCGAGCCGGGAGAAATACGCGCCCGGCGTGAGGTCGGTCCCCATCGCCTTCAGCGAGGCGCTCGGGATCAGGTAGCCGGAGGTCGAGTTGGGATCGGCCCAGGCCAGCGAATGGCCCTTCATCTGCGCCAGGCTGGTGATGCCGCTATCGGCGCGCGTCACCATCACCGAATAGTAATAGGTGGAGCCGTCGCTTTCCTGCGGCACCGCGATCGGCTCGATGCAATGGCAGTCGAGCCAGGCGCCGGCGAAACCCGATGCGCCGAACTCCGCCGCCTCGAGCTGTCCGGCGGCGATGCCCTGCATCACCCCGGCATAATCGGCGGCGGGAAACAGCTTCACCGGAATGCCGAGCCGGTCCTGCAGCAGGTGCTGGAAACGGTCGTAGCGCGCGAGCCGGTCCTGCGTGTTCTCGCCGCCGAGAATCCCGACGCGGAACTCGTGCACCGTTTCCTTGTAGGATTGCGCCTGCGCGGCGGCGAAGCTGAAGGCGAGCACGGCCGCGGCTGCGGCCAGCGTTCTGCGAAACATCCGGGGTTCTCCTGGGTTGCGTTGGGTCAGATCGCGCCCGCGGGCACCGGTTGACCGAAGCTCGTGGAGGTGACGCGCTCGTCGATCGGCTCGCCGCCGGCGGCCGGGGCGTAGATCGTGCCGACCATCTCGGCGGTGAGCGCCTCGGGCGCGCCGTCGAACACCACGCGGCCTTCGGCAAGGCCGACGATGCGATCGCAAAAGCTTCTGGCGGTGTCGAGCGTGTGCAGGTTGCACAGCACGGTGATGCCGTCCCGCCGGTTGATGTCGCGCAGCGCGGTCATCACGGTGCGCGCGTTCAGCGGGTCGAGCGAGGCGATCGGCTCGTCGGCCAGCAGGATCGCCGGCCGCTGCAGCAAGGCGCGGGCGATGGCCACGCGCTGCTGCTGCCCGCCGGAGAGCGTGTCCGCGCGCGCCATCGCGTGCTGGGCGAGGCCGAGCCGGTCGAGCGCCTCGATCGCCGCCGCGCGCTCGGCCGTCGTGAACAGTTTCAGCAGCGCGCGTGCCGTCGGCACGTGGTGCAGGCAGCCGCACAGCACGTTGGTCAGCACGTCGAGCCGGCCGACCAGGTTGAACTGCTGGAAGATCATCGCCGTCTGCGCCCGCCAGCCGCGCAGCGCGGCGCCATGCAGCGCCGTCACGTCGCGCCCGTCATGCAGGATGCGGCCGCCGCTCGGCTCCGCGAGACGGTTGATCAGGCGAAGCAGCGTCGATTTGCCGGCGCCCGAGCGGCCGATCACGCCGACCATCGCACCGTCGGGAATGCGCAGCGAAAGGGCGTCGACCGCCACGCGGTCGCCAAAGCGGCGGGAAAGCCGGTCGAGTTCCAGCATCAAGGGTCCGATAAGCCGGCAAGTCCGGCGGGGAAGGTCTACGATCTCCTCCCTCTCTAGACATCGTCGGTGTCTTGGCGATGTGCGATATGTTGCTGCGGCATGACAATCGCAGGCGTGCGGCGGTGGACGGCCAGGGGCTCTGCCCCTGGACCCCGCTAAGGGCCGAGCCCTTAGAACCCGAGCTGCGCTTCGCGCGGCGACCTCGCCGATGCCCCCGCGCCGCCAGTTCCGGGGTTCTAAGGGCTCGGCCCTTAGCGGGGTCCAGGGGCAGAGCCCCTGGCCTTCGACTCCACGTCCCGGTCCGCGGTGACACTGGCCGGCTTCGATCTTAGATTCGCGTCAATGTCCGGGCCACGAGGGTCGTTTCATCGCAAGCCGCCTCTGCCGCCGCAGCGCGGCCGCGGGTGGTGCCGGTGGTGTGGAACCGCCATTCTGCACCCGGACCTGCATGCCAGGGCCGGGGAGCCCAACCTGCGCCGGACCTGGCACCCGGACTGCATCGCCATCTATCGGATTGCTTGTGGCTGGCCGGACCAGCGCAAGGCGATCTACCGGCGTGACCGCGGGCGGTGCGCCGTATGCGGCCGCCGCGGCCGCAAGATCGCCCGCGGGTGGTACCGCTCGGCGCGCGTCTCCCGGCGGAAGGAAACGGGCGCGCTTTATTGCGCCGTCGCGCCGATCCTGCGGCGGGACTGGCATGTCGACCACATCGTGCCGCTCTGGCAGGTGCCGCGGGACCTCTCCCTCGTCGAGCGCGACCGGTACTGGGGCTTATCGAACCTGCAGACGCTCTGCGAGGAGCATCACCATGAAAAGACCGCCCGGGAATCCGCCGAACGCGCAGCGCTGAGACACACGGCGCAGTGTGACGCGCCTGCGAGCCGATTATCCAGCAAGACCTGACGGAACCCGGGCCACAGCACGCCGAAGGTCACGGCAGGGCCGCGCTCCTGCCGCAGTCGCCAGGGCATGACCCGAAGTTATGCATGTGGACAGAAACGGCATTTGCAGTCAGGCCGGCGCCGGAGCCAACTATGCGCCGCGCGGATCGCGCCCAAAAGACAGAGTCCTCCGGCGGATCGGGCCGGGAGGGCAGGGGGAGAACAGTCGATGCAGGGCCTGTCGGTTGAGGCGCCAGGCGGGGCGCCCCCATCGGTGCCGAGCCGGCCCGATGAGCAGGCACGCTCGAACGCCGCCCTCTACGGGTTCGGCGCGCTGGGCGGCTTTCTGTTCGGCTACGACACGGGCGTGATCGCGGGCGCTCTGCTGTTCATCCGCCAGGCCTTCAGGCTCACGCCGTTTCAGCAAGGGTTCGTCGTGAGCTCGCTGCTGTTCGGCGCGCTGATCGGAGCGGCGGCCGCGGGTGCGCTCAGCCATCGGCTGGGCGAGAGGAAGGTGCTGATCGGCGCGGGGCTGGTGTTCACGCTCGGCGCGATCGCGGCGGCGGTCTCGCCAGGCACGGCGACGCTGATCGCGTCCCGCTTCGTGCTCGGGCTCGCGGTCGGGACCGCCTCCGTGCAGGTGCCGCTTTATCTGTCGGAGCTCGCCCCTGCGCGCATCCGCGGCCGGCTCACCACGCTCTACCAGATCCTGAACAGCACCGGCGTGCTCTGCGCCTATCTCGTCAGCTATGCATTGTCGGGCGGCGCCGAGTGGCGCCTCATGCTCGGCCTCGCCGTCATCCCGTCTTTGCTTCTCATGGCCGGCATGAGTTACCAGCCCGAATCGCCGCGCTGGCTGATGGCGCATGACCGCCCCGTGCAGGCGATGGCGGTTCTGCGGCGGCTCCGCAACGAGACGGAGGCCGTGCGCGAGTTCGAGGAGATCTCCCGCGCCAGCGCCGTGCCGCACATGACATTCCTCGATGCGCTCGGCGCGCGCTGGCTCTGGCCGACTTTGGCCGCCGCGGCCGGACTCGCGATTTTCCAGCAGCTCGTCGGCGTCAACACCATCGTCTATTACGCGCCGACCATTCTGAGCGCGGCCGGGTATTCCGCGCGCGCGGCGATCCTGACCACTCTGCTGCTCAGCCTGCTCGCCGTCGCCGCCACCATCGTCTCGGCGGGACTCGTGGACCGTCTCGGCCGTCGCCCGTTGCTGGTCGGGGGCGCCGTCGGCATGACGCTGTCGATGGCGACGCTCGGCTGGGTGTTCAGCACCAACATGCTGCACATGGCGGGCGGCCAGGCCGTGGCGCTCGGCTGCATCGCCTTCTACAAGATCTGCTTCGCGTTGAGCTGGGGCCCGATCGTCTGGGTGATGCTCCCCGAGATACTTCCCCTCCGGGTGCGCGCGACCGCGATGAGCGCGGCGACGCTGCTGTTCTGGCTGGCCAATTTCGCCGTCTCCCTGCTGTTCCCGATGCTGCTCGCCGCCGGCGCCGGCGCGGTGTTCGGCATCTTCGCGTGCTGCGCCGTTCTGGCCGGCATTTTCGTCGTGTTCGCGCTGCCCGAGACCAAGCGGCGCAGCCTCGAGACGATCGAGGTCGAGCAGGGATTTCTCTGACGATCGCCGGTGTCAGCTCTGCGGCATCTGCTCGCACACGCGCCGGAGCTCGCGGATGAGCTCCTGCGCCGCACCGGAGAGCGCGCCGCCGCTACGATAGATCACGCCGGCTCCCCGCCGCCGCACCGCATCCGGCACGTCGAGCGCGACGAGGCCCTGCGAAGCCATCTCCGCGCCGACGGTCTGGCTGGCGGCGTAGCCGAGATAATCGGTCAGCCGGAGCGTCTCCAGAATGAACGAGAAGGTGTCGGTCTCGACGAGCGGCATGGGCGGCGTCAGGCCGCGATTGCGGAACGCGGCGTCCAGCCGCTGCCGCACGAGCACCTCCCTGCCCGGCAGCACCCAGGGGTAGTCGAGCAGATCCGCAAGTTCGAGCTTGACGCGCCCCGCGAGCGGATGGCCGAGCCGCGCGATGACATGCAGGTCGTCCGCGCTCAGATGCTGCACCGTGATGTCGGGCGCGACATCGTTGGGGAGTGCGGCGACGACGACGTCGATCTTGCCTTCCCGGAGCTCGCGCATCAGCAGATCATTGAAGCCACCGATGACGCGGACCCGGACGCCCGGCCGCCGCGCGAGCAGCCGGGAGACGGCGAGTGGAAGAAACCGGCTCAACCAGGACGGGCCGGCGCCGACCGCGATGAAGCCGGCTTTGCCGCCTTTCAGCGCCTCGACTTCCGCCAATCCGTCCCGCAGCCCGACATCGAGCAACCTTGCATGGCGGACCAGCGTCCGGCCGAACAGGTTGAGCTCCATGCCGCGCGGATTTCGGTCGAACAAGCGGACGCCGATCTCGAGCTCGAGGCGCCGGACACTCTTGGTCAATGCCGGCTGCGTGAGGTTCAGCGCCGAAGCAGCGCGACCGAGGCTGCGATGCTCCGCAATGGCGAGAAGCTGCCGCAACTGTCGAAGGTCCATGCAGGGCATAGCCAGAAATTATGGATGCAGGCTGGATTTGCATTTGCGGGCGATGCACTACCATCGTCAACTCCGCGAAGACCAACGGCGCAAGGTCGGCAGAGTGTCGCCCAAGAGGAGAAACACTGAGGCCATGACGCTCGACGATCTCCAGGTCATCATCTCCGACGCGTATTCGCATGACGGTGCCGGGCCCGGCGCGGCGTCGCGCCGATGACGTCCGGCTTGTTCGATCTCGCCGGGCGCACCGCGCTGGTAACGGGTTCCTCCCGCGGGCTGGGCCGCGCCATCGCGGAGGGTCTCGCCGCCGCCGGCGCGGCGGTGGTGCTCAACGGCGTCGATGCCGGCCGGCTCTCTTCCTGTGCGGCGCACCTGCGCGCGGCGGGGTATCGGGTTCACGAGGCGGGGTTCGACGTGACGGACGAGGCGGCGGTCGCCGCGGCATTCGACCGGCTGGACCGGGATGGGATCGCGATCGACATTCTCGTCAACAATGCCGGCATCCAGCTCCGCAAGCCCATGGTCGAGCTGGCCACGGAAGAATGGCGCCGGGTCATGGAGGTCAATCTCACCAGCGCGTTCGTCGTGGGGCGGGAAGCCGCCCGGCGCATGATCGGGCGCGGCCAGGGCAAGCTGATCAATATCGGTTCGCTGACGAGCGAACTGGCCCGCGCCACGATCGCGCCCTACACGGTCGCCAAGGGCGGCATCAAGATGCTGACCCGCGCGATGGCCGCGGAATGGGCGCAACACGGGATTCAGGCGAACGCGATCGGCCCCGGCTACATGCTGACCGAGATGAACCAGGCGCTGGTGAACGACCCGGGCTTCGACGCATGGGTGAGAGGGCGGACACCGGCGCGACGCTGGGGCCGGCCGGAAGAGCTCGTGGGCGCGGCCGTGTTCCTCGCCTCCACCGCATCCGACTACGTCAACGGCCAGATCATCTACGTGGATGGCGGAATGCTGGCGGTGCTGTGACGTGCGCTGAAGGAAGGCTTTCACGCGGGGGCCGTCGTCCACGCGCCAAAGGACCTGCGGATCGAGGATCGCGCAAGGGGATCGCGGGGTGCGGGCGGAGTCGGCCGGGTGCGGCCAGGCCGCCCCTGGGGACCACACCGAGGCGTCGATTATCCGAGCGCTTCGAGAGCGGTTTTCGCCGCTGCGGCGACCAGCTCATCGGGCGCCTCGTTCTTGTTATTCGTGATGGTGACAACGAGCACGGTCGGCGACCTGCCGGGCGGCCAGATGACGGCGATGTCGTTTTCCGTTCCGTTATCGCCGGTCCCGGTCTTGTCCGCGACGACCGATCCCACGGGCGCGACGGCACGGATCCGCTTGAACCCTGTCGTGCATCCCTTCATCCAGGTCACGAGCTGCTCTCTTTCCGACGATCCCAGAAGAGTCCCGAGTGTCGCGTGACGCAAATCGTCCATCATCGCCATCGGCGTCGAGGTATCGCGCAGATCGCCTGGAATGGCGCTGTTGAGGGCGGTCTCCCAGCGATCCAGGCGGAACGCCCGATCGCCGATCGAACGCGCGAATGCCGTGACCGAGGAGGGACCGCCCAGCAGACGGATCATCAGATTGGCCGCGGTGTTGTCGCTGTACTGCAGCGCCGCCGCGCAGATGTCGGAGACCGTCATCCCGGTGGCAACATGCTTGCTGGTGACGGGCGAGTAGGAAACGAGATCGCCCCTGGCATACTCGATCCTTTGCTCCAGCAGGCTGCGCTCGGTGGCGCTGCGCGTCAGGATCGCCGAGGCCGCGATCAGCTTGAACGTGCTGCAGAACGGGAAGCGCTCATCCGCGCGGTGCGTGACGGTCGCGCCGCTCCCGGTATCCACGCCCGCGACGCCGATCCGGCCGCCGGACGAGGCCTCGAGCGCGGCAAACCGGTCCCGTGTCTCGGCGGAAACGCGCTTGCCGGACAATAACGGCGCCGCGGCGGCCGCGACCAGCAGGCTTCGGCGGGTCGGCGATGTCGTCATGTCTCTCCTGCCAGGGCTCGATCTGCTCGGGGCGCATCCCCCCACGAAATGCGCATGGCGCTGTGCGCGGGCAAGAACTTCGCCGCAGAGCGCTCGCGAGGCAAACGACCAAATCTTTTCAGCAGCCCCTAAAAAAACTAATACACGCCGCCAATGATCGCCTCGCATCTCCCGCTGAATGCCTTGCGCGCCTTTGAGGCGGCGGCCCGGCATCTGAGCTTCACGCGCGCCGGTCTGGAGCTCCGCGTCACCCAGGCGGCGGTCAGCCATCAGGTGAAAGGGCTCGAGGACAGTCTCGGCGTGGCGCTTTTCCGTCGCCTGCCGCGCGGGTTGACGCTGACCGAGGAGGGCGAGGCTCTCCTGCCGGTGCTGACCGACGCATTCCGCCGCATCGCCGCCACGCTCGACCGGTTCGAGGGCGGACGGCTGCGCGAGGTGCTGACCGTCAGCGTCGTTGGCACCTTCGTCACCGGGTGGCTGCTGTCGCGGCTGGCGGATTTCCGGGCCGCGCATCCCTTCGTTGATCTGCGTCTGCTGACCAACAACAATCGTGTCGATCTGGCCGGAGAAGGGCTGGATGGCGCGATCCGCTTCGGCGACGGCGCGTGGCAAGGCACGGAGGCGATGCGGCTGTTCGATGCGGCCTTCTCGCCGCTCTGCGCGCCCGCCGTCGCGCAGCGGCTGCGGCGGCCGGACGATCTGGCGCGCGAGAACCTGCTGCGCTCCTATCGCCCCGACGAATGGACGTGCTGGTTCGCCGCGGCGGCCCTGCCGTGTCCGACCGTGCGGGGCTTCGTGTTCGAATCGTCTCTCGGCATGGCCGAGGCGGCGGTGCAGGGAGCGGGCGTCGCCTTGCTGCCGGTGCGCATGTTCGAGCGCGACCTGCAGCAGGAGCGGCTGGTGCAGCCATTCGGTATCGCGGTGCCGCTCGGCGCCTACTGGCTGACCTGGCTGAAATCCCGTCAGGAATCATCGGCCATGAAGGCGTTTCGCATCTGGCTGGCCGCCAAATCCCGGATGTTCGCCGATGAGCGGCCGCTTCGCCGGCAAACGCGGCCGGCGCGCCGTGGCGGATGAGAGAGGCGTGGTGGACGAATAGGCTGAGCCGAGCTTTCCGGGTGGCGCGCGCAGCGGCGTGAACGGCACTCCCGAACTCGTGGACCGGGTCGTCGGCGAACCCGCGATCACCCACCCATCGGCCTGACGGCCATGATCTCGATGGATGATTGCGGAATTTGCAGGTGAGGGTGGTCCTGGAAGGCTTTCGCCGCTTCCTCGTGCGAGTCGGCCTCGACGAACGAATATAGCATGATGTCGTTCCGACCCTCGGCAATCCCGACCGATGTGACGCGCTTTGGCTTGCCGGCGGCCTCGGTGCCGGTCACCAGATCCGCATGCTCATGCATCCACCTCACCCACTCGCCGTGCAACTTTTCCTCCGCGAGCTTCCTCCTCTCGGGGTCCGTCTTCGACCATTCTTCGAGAATTGATGCCGGTGCAAGATACAGGACGAGAAACTTGCCCCGATTCCGACTGGTCATGGTTTCTCCTCAACTTTGTTGTTCGCAGCGGGATCGATGCAAGCGGCGATCCGCGCATTCATCCTCATTCCACGGCGTCCGCCGCGGCGACGAGCGCCCGGATGTCGACCCGTGTCATTCCCATCAGCGCGCGCATCACCCGGCCGGCTTTCGCCGGGTCGCCGCCCATGAGATCCGGCAGTCCGGCATAGTTGATTTGCCAGGACAGGCCGAACCGGTCCTTCAGCCAGCCGCACACATTATAAGACCCGCCGCCGCCCAGCGTTTCCCAGAGCCGGTCGATCTCGGCCTGTTCGGTGCAGTTGACGAGCAGGGAAAAGGCTTCGGAAAGCCGGTATGCCGGGCCGCCATTGAGCGCGGCGAAGGGCCGGCCCTGCAACTCGAAACCGACCACCATGACGCTGCCTTTCGGTCCGGCCATCGCATCGCCGTATCGCGACACGTGGGTGATGCGCGAATTGTCGAATACCGAAACATAGAGGCGCGCTGCGTCCTCGGCATCGCGTTCGTACCAGAGAAATGGTGTGATGCACTGAATGGACATTCTTGAAAACCCCTTTCAGGTTGAAGTCTTTTGCAAAGCCTCCCGCGAGTGTTGCGCCGATTGATCAGGGCGACAGGTCGAAGGCTTTCGTCGTGATGCGTCTGACGCAACGCGCCGAGCAGCGTCATGACGTCCGTCTCGTCGCGGACACCCCCGTCGTCGACGTCACGTTGCTCATGATGGACGCTCCCTGGCTTTTGGTTGGCGAAACAGCAATGCGATGTAGCGGCGCAGATGCGCGACGCTGGCGCGCGCGATTTCCACGTCGCCGGTCGCCTTGGCGAGGATGAAGGCGCCCTGCAGCACGGCCTGCGTGTGCAGCGCAAGATCCTGCGCGGTCCAATCGCCTTTGATACGGCAACGCCGCATCGCCGCGGCGATGTCGGGTTCGAGCCGCGCCGCATGTTCGCAGATGCTGGCCTCGCAGGCGTTCCGGATGGCGGGGCTCGTCTCGTACATCTCCTGCACCATCGTGCCGACCAGGCAGGTGAATTCCGGCACGGCGCCCCGCAGCAATTCGGAGCGGAAGTCGATGTAGCCGAGCACGCGCCGCAAGGGATCGGGATGGGCGTGGTAGGGCGCGCCGGCGAACAGCGCGCCGGTGGTCTCCGACCAGTGGTCGGCCGCCGCGACGCCGAGCGCCTCCTTGCTGCGAAAATGGTGAAAGAAGGCGCCTTTCGTCACGCCGGCGGCCTGGCAGAGGTCCTCGACCGAGGTGGCCGCAAATCCCTTTTCGCGGATCACGATGAGGGCGCTCTCCAGCAGCCAGGCCCTGCCGTCGCGCCGGGTTCGGTTGCTCGCAGGATTCGTATCCATGCAGCAAACATACCGGACGGTCGGTATGCCGCGCAATCGGGTTTTCGTCGTTGGTTCGCGGGCGCCCGCCTCGGCCGCGCCGTCTCGCCCAGCCTGACCCGCCTGCTGACGCTGTCCTTGACGATCGCCATCACCGCCAGCTTTTTCCTCCGAGCCTCTGGGAGGATGCCGTGAGGGGTCATGCCGTTGGTGGGGTCAGTCGATGCCCTCGGGCATGGTCGTCAGTCTCATCGTCCCACCCGGCTTTAGGCGCGGACGTAGGTCGCGATGTCCTCTGGTCATCGCCTCCGGGAGATCGCGCCGAGCGCGCAGTTGATCGAATATCCGGCGCGCCCCACGGTGTGTTCTATACCGAGCGGGCGCGGCTGAATCAGGACCTGCTGAACGTCTCGCGGAGCTGAGGCTGACGCCGCGCGCGGGAGGGTCTCTCAGCTCGACGGAATGGGCACGGTTGCGAGCGTCACCACGTCCGCCAACATCGCCTCGAGCAGGGCGCCGATCGCGAGAACGCGACGATCTTCGTGCCACCGTCCGGCGATCTGCAGGCCAATCGGCAATCCTGTCCGGCTGCGCCCGCACGGCATCGCCAGGGCCGGGTGCCCGGTGAGATTATAGGGATAGGTGTAGGGGTAGAGGCCGCCGCGGATCGTGCCGCTCGGCTCGCCATTCACCAGCACCGCACCATCGGGCAACCGCGCGTCGAGCGGTGGCGGCAGCGTCGTCAACACCGGCGAGATGATCACGTCATAAGAGGCGAAGAGTTTTTGCACCGCGCGGAACATCGCGCTGCGTGCGGCGGCGGCGTTCTGCAACGCCACCGCGTCGTGCCGCAACCCGTTCTCGACGGTCTCGATCAGATGCGGATCGAGCCGGTCGCGGAAGCGCGGCAGATGCGGCGCCACGCGGGAGGCGATTCCGGATTCCAGCATCACCAGGAAATCCGGCTCCAACCCGACGAAATCGAGCTCCACCGGCGCGACGATGGCGCCCGCCTCCGCCATACGCGCGACCGTGCGCGTCGTGACCGCCGCAACTTCCGTGTCCAGCAACGCATTGCCGCAGCGCGCCATCCAGCCGACGCGCAGCCCGGCGAGGCTGGTGAGCGCCTCGCCGCTCGGGGGCGCCGCCTGGCCGTAAGGGTCCATCCGGTCGGGACCGGCGATCACGTCGAACAGCAGCGCCGTGTCGGCGATCGTGCGCGCCATCGGCCCGACGAAAGAGTTGGCGGAAAACAGATCCGGCACCTGCAAATGCGGCACCACGCCGAGCGTCGCCTTGAGCCCGACGACGCCGCAGCAGGCGGCGGGGATGCGGATCGAGCCGCCGCCATCGGTGCCGAGCGCGAGCGGGCCCATGCCGGTCGCGACCGCGACCGCGGCGCCGCCGCTGGAGGCGCCGGCGGTCACCGAGCGGTCGATCGGATTGAGCGTCAATCCGAAGATCGGCGCCTCGGTCAGCTGCTTGTGACCGAATTCGGGGGTCGTGGTCTTGCCGATCAGGATCGCGCCCGCGCGCTTCGCGCGGGCGACCGTGACGGCATCCTCCGCCGGCACGAAGTTCTCGAAAATCGCCGACCCCATCGTGGTTCGCACGCCGGCCGTCGCGATCAGATCCTTCGCCGTAAACGGCACGCCGTGCAGCGGCGGCAATGTTTCGCCGGCCAGAACGGCCGCCTCGGCCTGCCGCGCCGCCGCCATCGCCGCCTCGGCGGTGATGGTGATGAAGGCATTCAGCGCGCGCCCCGCTTCGATCCGGTTGAGCGCCGCCTGCACCGCCTCGATGGGTGAAAGGGCGCGCGCGCGGATGGCGGCCGCCATCTCCACGGCGGTCATGTCGGCGATTCCGGTCATGCAGCGCGTCCTTTCGCTCCGCGGCGTGTCACAGCATCCATCGTCCGCCATCGATCAGGATCGTCTGCCCGGTGATGA
This sequence comes from Acetobacteraceae bacterium, assembly GCA_965276665.1. Lineage (GTDB taxonomy): Bacteria > Pseudomonadota > Alphaproteobacteria > Acetobacterales > Acetobacteraceae > CAWGJC01. The sequence goes on along the minus strand of OZ255620.1, from coordinate 2,314,051 downwards.
AGCGCGCTTCCGGGCTCGCGAGATAGGCGACGAGGCCGGCCACCTCCTCCGCCTCGGCGATGAAGCCGGCCGGCGTGCCGGCGCGGATGCGGTCGAGCACCTCCGGCGAGAGCGCATCGTGCGCGCGGGTGCGCACCGCGCCGGGCGCCACCGCGTTCACCGTCACGCCATGCGGCGCGAGCTCGCGGGCGAGCGCGCGGATGAAGCCGACCAGCCCCATCTTCGCCGTCGCATAATCGACGAGCCCGGCATCGCCCGCGAAGGCGGCGTCGCTCGACATGGTGAGGATGCGGCCGGATCCGCGCGCCCGCATGCCGGGCGCCACCAGCCGGGTGAGGCGCATCGCGGAGAGCAGGGACACCTCCAGCACGAAACGCCATATCTCCTCTGTGGAGTCGACGAACCGGCTGCCGCGCTCGCGCGCGCTCTGCCCGACATTGTTGACGAGCACGGCGGGCTCGCCGAGTTGCGCCGCCGTTCGCTCGGCGAAATCCCGGAGCACGTCAGCGTCGGTGCAATCGCCCGCGATCGCAAGGCAGTTTCCCGGCGGCAGATCGGCGAAAACTTCCGTGATCCAATTCTCCCGATCGATGACGGCGATCCGCGCGCCTTCGCGGGCCAGTCGCCGCGCGCAGGCCGCGCCGATGCCGTGCGCCGCGCCGGTGATCATCGCGACCTGGCCGGCGAATCGGCCGGCCCAGACCGTCGAACCGCCGCTCAATGGAAGGTCCGCCCGCCATCGACGGCCAGCGCAGTCCCGGTCACGTAGCTGGCATCGCCGCTGGTGAGGAAGACGATGGCGCGCGCGATCTCGTCGGGCTCGGCGATCCGCTGCAACGCATAGCGGGCCCGCACATCCGCGAGCGCCGCGTCGAGATCGGGCGTGTCGGCGAGGCCGGAGCGGAACAGGCCGGTCTCCACCGCCCCCGGACAGAGCGCGTTGACGCGGATCCCACGCGGCGCCAGCTCGGCCGCGAGCGTCTTGGCCAGCATGATCAAACCGGCCTTTGAGGCGCAATACGCCGTGCGGTCCGGCAGGGGGCGCAGCCCGGCGCCGGAGGAGACCAGCACGATGCTGCCGCCCTGCGGCGCGAAATGGCGGAGTGCCGCGCGGCAGACCCGCATCGCGCCGGTCAGGTTCACGTCGAGCACCCGCTCCCACGCCGCGTCCTCGGTCGCGGCGAGCGAGGTCAGCAGATCGATGCCGGCGCAGTAGATCACGCCGTCGAGGCCGCCCATCACGGTGGCCGCGTCCGCCACCGCGGCATCGATCGCCTCGGTCTCGCGCACATCCGCGCGGAACAAGGGTGGGTCCGCCGGGTCACCGTTCCGCCGGGCGTCGCGGTCGACCGCCGCGACCAGCGCTCCCGCCTCCCGGGACAGGCGCACGCTCGCCAGGCCGATCCCCGCGGCGCCTCCCACCACCAGGATGCGCCGGCCCTGCAAGGAGGCCGCCATCAGGCGGCGGCCAGGCGCGGGCGGATGTCGTCGGTGATCTCGTCGCAACGGCCGATCCAGACGTTGCCGTGCGTCAGCGCGTGCTCGATGAGCTTCTCGAGCACCCAGAGCCGCGAGGGCTGGCCGATGATCTGCGGATGGAAGCCGATCATCATCATGCGGTCCTCGACATACAGCATGTCGAATTCCGTCTTCCACGATTCGAGCACGGAGGAGGGCGGGTGCATGGTGCGGCCCGGCAGCACGATCGAGTATTGAAAAAACGGCGCGTCATCCAGCACCCAGCGGAACGGCAATTCCACGATCTCGGTCCGCTCGCCGCCGATCTCGAGCAGATAGGGGCTGTCATCGTCGAAGAAGTTCGAGGAGTAATCGAAGCGATACTCCCGCAGCAGGTCGAGGCTGATCGGGCTGAGCTCGGCCGCCGGCGAGCGCCAGCCGCGCGGCGCCCGTCCGGTGGCGCGGCGGATCGCCGCGATCCCCTTCTCCATCTCCTCGCGCTCCTCATCCGGGCTGAGCGTCAGGATCCAGCGATGCGTGTGGCTGTGATGCGCGATCTCGTGGCCGTCCCTCAGGATCGCCTCGATCACCGCCGGGCGCCGCTCGATGACGACACCCGGCACGAAGAAGGTGACATGCAGCCCGTAGCGCCGCAGCAGAGCGAGGATGCGCGGCACGCCGACCTTCCAGCCGTACGCGCCCTGCGACATCAGGATCGGCCGCGCCGCATAGGCGGGGTCGCGGGCGGTCCACATCGTCTCCGCGTCCAGATCGAAGGTCAGGAACAGCGGAAATCCTCGGCTCGTCACCGGCATCATCAGCTCCTTGTCAGAACAGCCGCCGCGCGCCGGCAAACCGCTCGAGGATCACGAGCAGGATCGCCGTGGCCGCGATCAGCAGGGTCGAGACGGCGGCGACCGACGGGTCGACGCCCTGGTCGATCGCGGTGAAGATCGCGACCGGCAGCGTCGCCTGGCCGGGCGGCAGCAGAAACACCGTCACCGGCACCTCGTCGAACGAGGTGATCAGGGCGAAGACCACCCCGGCGCCGAGCGAGGAGCGGATGACCGGCAGCACGACGAGCGCGAAGGCCTGCACGCGCGCGGCCCCCAGCACCCGCGCCGCTTCCTCGAGCGCCGGATCGATTCCGGCGAGGCCCGCCAGGATCGTGCGCACGAGATAAGGCGTGACGATGACGGTATGGGCCAGCACCAGAATCGCGAAATCGCCGCGCAACCCGAGCAGGCTCACATATTGCAGCAACGCGACGCCGATCACCACCGCGGGGAAGATCAGCGGCGACATCAGCAGGTTCGTGATCGCCGTGCCGAACGGCACCCATCGGTGATGGAGCGCGTAGCAGGCCGGCAGCGCGAGCACCGCCGCCAGCAAGGTCGAGGCGGCGGCGAGCTCGAGGCTGAGGCTGATCGCGGCGAGATAGGCGGGATCGCGGAACACCTCCGCGAACCAGCGGAGCGTCACTCCCTCTGGCGGAATGGCGAGATAGGCGGTGCGGCTGAACGCGGCGAGGACCACCACGACGACCGGGAGCAGCAGAAAGGCGAAGATCAGCCCGGCCGCAACCCGGAGCGGCGCCGGAACCGGGTGATCGATCATCGCGCCGCGACCCAGCGTCTTGCCAGCCATCCCGCCAGGGCGACGATGAGCACCGCGAACACCGTCAGGGTAAAGGCGAGCGCGGCGCCGGAGGGCCAGTCGAGGCTGCTCAGGAACTCGTCATAGATCGTGGTGGCCATCACCTTGTAGGCAGGCCCACCCAGCAGGCGCGGCGTGACCAGCGCGCTGATGCTGAGCACGAACACCAGCACGCATCCCGCGAACATGCCGGGCGCGGTCAACGGCAGGGTGACCAGCAGGAAGGTTTTCCACGGCGCGGTGCCGAGCGTGGCGGCCGCCGCGTCCACGTCGCGCGGCAGTCCCTGCAGCGAGGCGGCGAGCACCATCACCATGAACGGCAGGTAGATATGCGTCAGCCCGACGATCAGCCCGGTGAGATCGAACATCATCCGCACCGGCCGCTCGACCAGGCCGAGCGACATCAAGGCGTTGTTGATCAGCCCGCGATTGGAGAGCAGCGAGATCCAGCCGAAGGAGCGCACCACCAGGTTGAGGGTGAGGGGGAACACCACCAGCAGCGTCAGCCAACTCCGCACCGCGCCACGGGATCGGGCGAGCACCATCGCAAGCGGATAGCCGAGCACCAGGCAGATCGCGGTGACCGATACGCCCATCGTCAAGGTGCGGCCGAGCACCGCATGGAAATACGGGTCGGTGACGATCTGCGTGTAGTTGCGCAGCGTCCATCCCGGCATCATGCCGACGCCTGGCTGATAGATCCGGAAGCTGGTCGGCAGCATCAGCAGCACGGGCGCGATGAACGCGACGAGCAGCACGAGGCCGAGCGGCGTGATCAGCAGCAGCCCGGTGCGCTGCTCTGTCTGCAGGTTCACGCCGGCCGCCCGGACACGAATACGGCGGAGGGGTCGACTGATGCCAGCACGCGCGCGCCCACCGCCGAATTTGTGCCGGCGAGCGCGCTCGCCTGTTCGGCCACCAGCTCCGTGCCGGCATCGAGCCGGATGACGAGCTGCACCCGGGCGCCCGAAAAGGAGCGTAGCGTGACCTGGCCGGGCCAGCCCGCCACACCCGGCGCCTCCGGCGCCAGCCGGACCGCATCGTGGCGGATGATGATGTCCACCACGCTTCCAACCGCTTCGCGCGAATCGGCGCTCCGCAACGTGGTTCCGTCATCGAGCCGGAGCGACGATCCGGTCGCGTCGGCCGCCTCCACCCGCCCGCGCAGGCGGTTCGAGCGGCCGATGAAGCCCGCGACGAAACCGTTCGCCGGCGCGTGATAGATCGCCTCCGGCGTGCCGACCTGCTGGATGCGCCCATGCTCGAGCACGCAGACCCGATCCGACAGGGACAGCGCCTCGGATTGATCATGCGTGACGAAGACGCTGGTGATGCCGAGCTCGCGCTGCAGGCGCTTGATCTCGATCTGCATCTCGTCGCGGAGCTGTGCGTCGAGATTGGACAGCGGCTCGTCGAGCAGCAGGATGCGCGGCCGCGGCGCCACCGCGCGCGCCAGCGCGACGCGCTGCTGCTGGCCGCCGGAGAGCTGTCGCGGCAGGCGCGCGGCGAGCGGTGCCAGCCGCACCAGATCGAGCGCCTCGCTCACCCGCCGCCGCAACACCTCGCCGCGCACGCCCTGCCGCCGCAAGCCGAAGCCCACATTATCCGCGACGCTCAGATGCGGAAACAGGGCGTAGGACTGGAACACCAGCCCGAGGCCGCGCCGATGCGGCGGCAGATGGGCGATGCTCGCGCCGTCCACCAGCACGTCGCCGGCGCTCGGGGGCACCAGCCCGGCCAGCATGCGCAGCAACGTGCTCTTGCCGCAGCCGGACGGCCCCAGCAGGGCGACGAACTCGCCCGACGCGACCGCGAGATCCACATCGGCGACCACGGCATTGCCGCCGTACCGCTTGGTCAGCTTGCGGACGACCAGCTCCGCCATCGGCGATCACCCGCCGGATCGGGCGATCAGTGCGCCACCTCGCGTTGCCAGCGGCGGATCCAGTCCGGCAAGTGGGAGGCGACGGCCTGCGGGTCGGGGAACCAGAGACGCTTGTAATTGTCGCCCGTCGCCACGATCCGCGCGACCTTGTCGGTCAGCTTCACCGTCTGGTTGACCGGCGCGGCGTATTGCCGCTCGGTGAAGCAGGTCTGGCTGTCGCGCGACAACACGGTGTCGACGTATTTGAGCGCGAGCGCGCTGTTGGCCGTGCCTTTCGGAATGACCAACACGGGCTTGATGCCGACCGCGCCCTCCTTCGGATAGGCGACCGCGAGCGACAGCCCCTTGTCGATCGCCGAGCCGGCGCGATCCGGATACCAGGGCGCCATCACGATGTCGCCTCGCTGGAACAGCGAGAGAAGCTGGTCGGCCTGGGTGTAGAGCGTGACCGCATCCGGCACGATCGTCTTCATCGCCGCCAGGCCCGGATCCATGTTATCGAGCGTGCCGCCCTTCAGCCGGTTGATCGCCAGCAGGGTCTGCACGCCGGAGGTCCCGGTGATGTCGCCGAGCGCCATGCGGCCCTTGTATTGCGGGTCGAACAGATCGTTCCAGGAGGTGGGCGGCGTCTTGACCATCTTGGGGTCGTAGACGATCGCGGTGGCCGAGACCTCGAAGGTCACGTAGCTGTTGTCCGGACCGAAGGCGGCCTTGTCGATCTCCGGATAGCTCGCGAGCTTGCTGACGTCGAGCGGCTCGACGAGGCCTTCGTTCTTGAGCTGGGTGGCGAGCGAATTGTCCATATAGGCGACGTCGTATGTCGGGTGGCCGCCCATCGCCCGGAGGGCGGCCGCGATCTGCACCGAATTGCCTTGCTGCACCGCCGTCTTGGCGCCGGTGGCCTTCTCGAATGGCTGGATCACGCAGGTCTTGGTGTCGTCCAGGAAAGAGCCGCCGAAGGTCGCCACCGTCAGCTGCTGCGCGCCGGCCGGCGCGACGGCTGCGAGGCCGAGCGTGACGGCGAGTATTGAAAGGCGTGGGGACATCGTTCGCCACTCCGACGGGATCAGGTCAAGCTAACCCGACATGTCGTTTGCTTTCAAGAAAGATAATCCGCCGTATCTGCAAACTATCTCGATGGCGTTCGGGGCATTACATTCGGGCGAGAGAGGATGGCCATGCCACGACGCGTACGCGAACCTGACGTCTCCGCATCCGCGCAGAAGATCCCCGCCTCGCCGCAATTCGACCTTGTCGGCCGCGGGATGGCGCAGTGGCGCCGCGAACGGCCGGATATCGACGGTTCGGGCAAGGCGGTGGTCGGCCGCATCCTGATGCTGCAGGACATCATCCTGAAGACGGTCAATGCCGCGCTGGCGCCGTATGGCCTGCGCTATCCGGCCTATGCCGTGCTGGCCACGCTGCGGGTCGCCGGTGCGCCGTATCGATTGTCGCCCTCGCATCTGCAGGCGACGATGCTGTTCACCTCCGGCGGCATCTCGAACCTGCTGCGGCGGGTCGAGCGGCAGGGGTTCGTGCGCCGCTCGGGCGATCCCGCCGATGGGCGCAGCGTCCGGGTCGAGCTGACCCGCAAGGGGCTCGACATCGCCAACCGCGCGATGGCGGACCACGCCGCCGCCGAGCGGCAGCTCTGCGCCATGCTGTCGCGATCCGAGCAGGACATGATGGCGATTCTCCTGAGCCGCATGATCGTGCTCAACCCGACATCGACCGGAAGCGATCTCGCGATAGGCGAAGCACGCTGACACGGCACGGAGGCTGAACGGGCGCACCCGGCAGACTGGGCCATCGGCCACTGGGTGGCCCGACGGCCGCCCTGCATCCGATCCCGGGCGTCCTGCCTGGACAGAGCCGCGGGGCGCGACGCCCAAACCCCGATTCCAGAGTTGCATCTCGGTCTCGGGTCTCGAATGATCCCCGCCCAGCGGACGCGAAGAACGCATTGTCGGAGACAAGGCCATGACGGTTCCGGCTTCTGAGGCGATGGGCATGCCGAGACGGGGGCCGGCGGGCGGGGAGCACGCCCTCCGCGGCGTCATTTTCCTGATCCTCGCGCTGCTCTGCCTGGGCCGGGCCGCCGCCGCGACCCCGGAATGGACGGGCGGCTGGGACACGCACTGGCGGAACGGCGGCGCGCATCTCGACCTGATCCAGACCGGCAACCACGTCACCGGGCGCTATAAGCTGCTCGACGGCAAGGTCGAGGCGACCGCCGAGGGCGACCAGCTCCGGGGCCAATGGGTCGAGGGACAGCGCTCGGGCAACTTCCTGTTCACCATGGCGCCGGACGGGGCCTCGTTCACCGGCCGCTACGATAACGGCGAATGGTGGACGGGCGGCCGGGACGAGGCCGCGCCGCCGATCCTGCCGGTGGACCAGTCCGGCGTTCGCGAGACGCTGCGCACTTTCGTGGAGGCGGGCAACCTCGCGCATGACGGCCTGCTCGACCAGCTCGCCGCCGCCGCCGCCGTGCTCGACTTCGGCGATCGCGGCGCCACGATGGCGCAGGGGATGAAGATCGACGCCGCGCAGGCGCTCAGCGACGTGCTGAGCCTGACGACGTTCCACCTCTGGTCCTTCCCCGGCAAGCGCACGCCGGGAGACAGCTACGTCGCGCACTTGCAGCAAGCCGGTACCGATGCCGTGCTGCCGCTCACCTTCAAGCGGACCGATGGCAAATGGTTCATCGTCGCGCCCACCGACGACGAGCTCGCCGCCGCGCGCCGGGCCCTGCTGGCCCGCTACAACGGCCGGCCGCCGGAACCCTCGGCCTATCTCAAGCTCCACAATGCGCGCGACACGATGACCGCCTTCCTGTCGGCCTTCGCCGATTGGAACGCGGGCGGCAGCCAGCGGGCGCTGAGCACGCTCGACACCTCCCGGCTCTTCACGGCGACGCGCGCCTATGAGGGCCTCCTCGCCGCGCAGTATCTGAAGCTCGTCCTCGACCGGGTGCAGCAGATCGTGCCGGAGGAAATCCCGGATGACCCGGATGATCGCCAACCCTATGTCGTGTTCGATCATCCGGCGGGGCAGATCGTCATCGCGCCGATCACCGAGGGCACCGAGACGGTGTGGAAGTTCACCCCCGGCACGCTCCGCACCATCCGCAGCCTGTATGCGGCGGTGGAGCCGATGCCGGTCGCCGGCACCGAGGTCCTGCAATCGCCGCCCTCGACATTCTTCGCCCTCCGCCAGTGGCTCAAGGAGCACGTCCCCGGCGCGCTGCAGCCGTTCGGGCCGGTGGAGCTGTGGCAGTTCGTCGGCGCCCTGGTCGCGCTGGCCGCCTGCCTGGCCGTTTCCGTGGTGATCGTGCAGATCGTCCGCCGCCTGCTGCGCTGGGACGTCGGCGGCGCCACGCTGCAATCCGAGCGCGTCTTGCGCTGGCCCTTGCGCCTGGTGGTGGCGGCCATCCTGTTCAAGCTGTTCATTCCCCTCCTGGGCTGGCCCGAGGAGGTCCGGCAGTATTCCGCGCCGGTGCACGCGCTCATCATCGCCGGGTTCGGCGTCTGGGCCGGCTGGTACCTCATCGACGCGCTCAGCCACAACCTCGTCCTCCGCGTGCAGCGAACGCGCGGCGAGGGAGACGACATCGCCGTCTCGCTCACCCTGGGCGCGATCCGGCTGGCGATGGTGTTCGGCGCCGTCACCTACGTGGCGAGCGAGCTTTCGATCCCGACCAACGGGCTGCTTGCCGGCCTCGGGCTCAGCGGCCTCGCCTTCGCCTTCGCGTCCAAGGAGACGCTCTCCAACGTGTTCGGCGCCGGCATCCTGGTCGCCGACCATCCCTTCAAGCGCGGCGACTGGATCGTGGCCGGCGACGTGCAGGGAACCGTCGAGAAGGTCGGCATCCGCTCCACCCGCATCCGAACGGTGGAGGACACCGAGGCGGTGGTGCCGAACGGCAAGCTGTCGGATGCCTCGATCAACAATTGGGGCAGCCGGCGCAACCGGCTGGTGAAGGCCAAGCTGCTGGTGAGCTACGGCGCGACCCCGGCGCAGATCGAGAGCTTCATGGACGCGCTCCGCACCCTCGTCGGCGGCCACGCCAACGTGGTGCCGGGCCGCACGCAGATCGGGATCGCCGCGCTGGCGGAAAAGGCGATCGAGCTCGAAGTGTCGTGCTACCTCGATGTCCGCTCGGCCGCCGACGAGAAGGCGGCCCGCACCGGCCTGATGCTCGACATCCTGCGTCTGGCCGACCGGTCCGGCGTCAAGATCGGCGAAATGGCGGTTCCGGCCGGGCTGCCGGGCGAGCCGGAGCTCCCTCCCGTGCCGACCTTGCGGCCGCCCGTCGCCGCGCCCGGGCTGACGGTCACACGCTGAGCAGCGGCCTCGGATCGACCGCTTCGCCTACCGCGCCGCGAGCAGAGCGGCGGCGCTCGTCTTGTCGAGCGGGCGCGAGAAGAAATAGCCTTGCGCGTAGCCGCAGCCCATCTTCCGCAGCATCTCGACATGCGCCGCGGTCTCCGTGCCCTCGGCGACCACCTCCAGATTCAGGGTCCGGGCGAGATCGAGGATCGTCTGAATGACCTGCCTGCCCTCGGCCTTCGCCTCCATCGCCAGCACGAAACCCCGGTCGATCTTCAGCGTGTCGAACGGCAATTCGTGAACATAACGGAGTGGCGAATAGCCGGTGCCGAAATCGTCGATGCTCACGCGGACGCCAAACCGGCTTCGGTGCCGCTCGCCTGGACCCGTCTGCCGGCGGCGCAAAATGACGATTGCGGCGTGGCCGCCGCCGGACATGGCGCGCGCGTTCCGCGTCACACCCGCTCGACCGACAGCACGAAGGTGTAGCCGACGCCGCGCTCGGTCTGGATCAGCCGCTCGGCCTCTGTTTCCGCCTCGAGCTTGCGGCGGAGCCGCAGGATCTGCACGTCGATGCTGCGATCGTAGATATTCTCGTGCATGCGCGTCGCCTGCAGCAGCTGCTCGCGCGACAGCGGCCGGCGGGGCGAGTTCAGGAAAGCGACCAGCAGCGTGTGCTCGCTGTTGGTCAGCGCAACCGGCGTGCCTTGCGGGTTGACCAGTTGGCGCGTGCGGCGGTCGAGGCTCCAGCCGCCGAACCGGTAGTTGCGCCAGCCGGGCTCCTCGCCGGGCGGCGCGGCCTGCGCCTCGGCCACGGCGCTTCGCGCCGCCTCGGCGCGTCGCAGCACCACCCGGATCCGCGCCAGCAGCTCGCGCAGGCTGAACGGCTTGGTCACGTAATCATCGGCGCCGAGCTCGAGGCCGACCACCCGGTCGATCTCGTCGCGGCGGTGGCCGGTGATGATGATCACCGGCAGGTCGGACCAGCCGCGCAGCTCGCGCAGCAGATCGAGCCCGTCCTCCTGGCCGAGCTTGAGATCGAGGATCGCCAGGTTGAAGCTGCTCTCCCTGATCAGGCGGAACATCTCGTCCCGGTTCGCGGCGGCCGCCGCGCCCATGCCGTGATCGGCCAGGTAGTTGGTGACCATCTTCTGCATCGCAGGATCATCATCGACCACGAGGACCCGGGTGGCGGGGGAGGGGGGCGACGTGCGATGGTCGGCTTCCTGCATGGCGACTGTCCGAGAGTTTGCGTGGTTGCGAGAGGCCTTATAGTGCGCCGGGCGCCCGATGGTCAGGGCCAGGGTCAGGGCCACGGCCGGCGCGGGTTGGCGCGGGTCAGCCTTGCTCTGCTGATGCTGGTGGCCATGCTGGCCGCGGCCGCGGCGGATCCGGAGATCGATCAACCGATCACGCCGGTTCCGTCGCCGCCCGCCGTCGATCCCGGGCGCCGCGCTCTCGGCATGCTGCTGTTCAACGATCCGCGCCTCTCCGGCGACGGGCGGCGTAGCTGCGCCTCCTGCCATGACGTCGCCACCAACGGCGCGGATAGCCGCGCCCGCGACCTGACGCCGGAGGGCAAGCCGGCCTCGCTCAACACCAACACCGTGTTCAACGCCGCGCTGTCCTTCCGGCAGAACTGGGAGGGGAACGCCAGGACCCTCGACGAGCAGGCCGAGATGTCGCTCTCGAGCCCCGAATTCATGGGCAGCTCCGACCAGCACGCGTTGCAGGCGATCGAGGCCGATCCGGCGCTGGTGGCGCGGTTCCGCAAGAGCTATGGCCACGGGCCGACCCGCGACAGCATGCTGGATGCGATCGCCACCTATGAAGAGACGCTGCTGACGCCGGACAGCCGGTTCGACCAGTTCCTGCGCGGCGACAAGACGGCGCTGAGCGCCGAGGAGCAGGCCGGCTATGCGCTGTTCACCTCGCTCGGCTGCGTCGCCTGCCACCAGGGCGTCAATATCGGGGGCAATCTCTGGGAGCCGCATGGCATCTTCAGCCCGCTCGCCACCCCGACCCCGCGCATCCTGCGGGTCCCGAGCCTGCGTAACGTCGCCACCACCGCCCCCTACTTCCATGACGGCAGCGCGCCGACGCTGTCTGGCGCGGTGACCGACATGGCTCGCGCCCAGCTCGGCCGCACGCTGACGCCGGAGCAGACCGCGCAGATCGTCGCGTTCCTCGGCACGCTGACCGGGCGCTACCAGGGCAAGCTGGTGAGCGCGCCCGCGCCATGACCATGACGTTTCGGTTCGCCGCCGCCACGGTGCTTCTCGCGCTCCTGTTCGTGCTGCTCACCGCGCTGCTGTTCGGCAGCGTCGGCATCGACGAGGCGAGCTACCACCAGACGCTGCAGGCGCTCGACGGATATGGCCGCGCCGAGTCTGCGCTTCGCCGCGATGCGCTGCTGGTGCGCGCCGGGCTGCTGCGCAACTACGACCCGCTGGTCGCTGATGTCAACGCGATCGGGGATGATCTGGCGGCCCTGCGGAAGCGCATGCGGGAACAGGATCTCGACCTGACGCCGGTCGACGCGCTCGCCGCCGCCGCCGCCCGGCAGCAGGCGGCGACGGAGGATTTCAAGACCCGCCAGGCGCAGCTGCGCAATTCATTGGCCTATTTCCCGCTGCTGGCCGCGCAGGCGCTCGCCTCCGGCGCATCGCCCGGCTACGAGGCCGCGGTCGAGGCGCTGCGCGATTCCGTGCTTCGGCTGATTCTCGACGCCTCTCCTCTGGCCGCGCAGGCGACCGGTGCACGGCTCGACACGCTGGAAAGCCAGGAGGCGCCGCCTGGCGCCGGGGCGGACACTCAGCTCATGCTGCTGCGGCACGGCCGTCTGCTGCAGCGTTTGCTGCCCGAGGTGGACGGCACGCTCCATACAATCGTCAGCGTGCCGAACCCGGCGCTCGACGCAGCCGTGCTGAACGAGACCAACGGACGCGAGCTCCTGCTGCAGGCACGGGCCCGGCGGTTCCGGCTGGCGCTCTACGCGATTTCGATCGCGCTGCTCATCGCGCTGGTGCGTCTGTGCCTGCATCTGCGCGCGAACCGGCTGGCGCTCGAGGAACGCGCCGAAATCGAAACGACGGTCGCCCGGATTTCCACCCGCTTCGTTGCCTGCGAGCCGGAGGCGATCATCGCGTGCTTTGACGAGGCGCTGGCCGCGATCGGGGAGCGCACCGGGCTCGACCGCGTCTACATCGTGCTCTCCGATCCGCCGCGTACGCATCTGTGGCGCCGCGACCCCGCCGCGGAGCCGGCTGGCGCGATCGCCGGCTGGCCGGGCGCGGCGCTCGCCCTGCTCGCCTTGCCGGTTTCCGGAGACAGCGGGCTGCGCCGCGCCACCACGCGGCGGCTGCCCGACGGCGAGGCGAGGCAGCATCTTGCCGCATCCGGCGTGCGCGAATGGGCCGGCTTCCCGCTTGCGCTCGACGGCCGGCCGGTCGGGCTGCTCGGGCTCGACATTGTCGCGCGCGGCACGAGATGGCCGCGCTCCGGCGTCGAGCCGCTCAGCGCCGTCGCCCGCACCATCGAGAGCGGGTTGGCGCGGGAGCGGGCCGGGGAGGAGCGCGACGCCTTGCAGGCGCGGCTGCGCGAAGCGCAGCGCATGGAGACCGCCGGCACGCTGGCGAGCGGCTTCGCGCATAACTTCAACAACATCATCGCCGCCGTGCTCGGCCATGCCGAAATGGCGGCCGAGCGGCTCGCCGCCAAGACGACGCCGGATGAGCATCTATCGGCCGGGCACCTCGAGGAGATCCGGCGGGCCGGCGAGCGGGCCCGGGATCTGGTGGCCCGGATGCTGCAATTCGGCCGCGGGCGGGCCGCCCGCGTGCCGGTCTCGCTGGCGGCGCTCGCCGCGGAAAGCGTATCGCTGCTGCGCGTGTCGCTGCCGCCGGACGTGGAGCTGATTCTCGAGACCGACACCTCGGACGCCTTCGTGCTTGGCGAACCGGCGCAGCTGCAGCAGGTGATCATCAATCTCGTCAGCAACGCGGTGCAGGCGATCGACGGGCCGGGCGGCACGGTGCGGCTGCAGCTCGCCCGCGCGGCGGTCGCCCGGCCGCGCGCGCTGTCGCTCGGCCGCATCGCCGATGGCGAGCATGTGCGCCTGTCGGTGAACGACACCGGCCGTGGCATGAATCCCGCAACCTTGCATCGCATCTTCGAGCCGTTCTTCACCACCCGCTCGGCCGGCACCGGGCTCGGCCTCGCCACCGTCGCCGACATCGTGCGCGATCATGGCGGCGCGATCGAGGTGTCCAGCACGCCGGGCGTCGGCAGCATCTTCAACGTCTGGCTGCCGCGCAACGTCGTTGCGCCGCCGCTCAACGAAACCCGCCGCGGCCGCGGCGAGATCGTCGCGGTGATCGAGCCCGATGCCGAGCAGCTGCTGAAGACCGAGGACATGCTCGCGGCCCTCGGCTACGAGCCGGTCGGGTTTCGCCACCATGAAGCGGCGATCGCGGCGCTGAAACAGAAGCCCGGCGGCTTCGACACGGTGCTCGTCGCCGCCGAACGGCTCGACGCGGCGCAACCCCAGCTGATCGAGCAGCTTCTCCTGCTCGATCCGGCGCTTTCGGTGGTGATGATCGGCAAGGCCGATGCGGTGAGCCGCCTCGGGCGCGCGCAGCAGGGCCGGGTCGAGACGGTTGCCGGCCCGTATACGCTGGCCGGCGTCGCGGCGGCGCTGTCGCGCTGCCTCGAGCACCGCGAGCTCCATCCGATCCGCCAATCATAGGCGTTGCGACACAAGGCTTTGCGGTGGGCGCGCCCGCGATATTACGTCTGTAGCCTGTTTGCGGCGCGCTGACATCGGCTCGTAGTCCGGGCCGCCTACACCCCTCCTCGACGAATTCACGCCGCGTGCGCATCGCACGCCGAGGAATGGGAGCCGGACGGGTATGCTGGCAACGGCGCTCAAAGCGACGACATTGATGCTGCTGGCGCTGGCCGGCTGCGCCGCCGCCGGCGGGGGTGACTCGGCGCAGAATTTCTACGCCTGCGTGCCGGAGGGGGCGGACGCGAATGCACCGCCTTCCCAGACGGTGTCGCTGCAGGCGCTGCCCGACCGCGCCGGGCTGGCGCTCCGCCTCGGGCGGCAGGAGGATATCCTGCAACCGGTCGGCGAGGCGTCCGGCCGGGTCTATGCCGGCCAATCCTATGCCTGGCGCGTCGGTGACCCGGACAGCAAGCTGATCGACATCGCCGCGGTGCGCAGCTTCGCGTGCCGGCCGATTGCCGCTGCGGTGCAGGCCAGCCGATGAGCGGCGCGATCGAGCCCCTGCTGCTGCTCACCTCGCCGCTGGGCGACGATACGCTGCCGATCCAGCAGGGCACGCTGCACGCCATTGCGATGGAGGCCAGCGAGCAGCTGAGCCGGCCCTTTGCAATGCGGCTCGATGTCGTCTCGACCGAGCGCGCGATCGATCCCGATGAGCTGCTGTTCCGGCCGGTCTGCCTCACCATTCGCCGCCACCCGCAAAGCGACCGGCTGTTCAACGGCGTGGTGCGACGCGTCGAGGCGGCGGGCCTCCCGCGGCGCGATCGCTGGACGTATCGGCTGGAGGTGGTGCCGCGGCTCTGGTTCCTGCAGCAGAGCGAGGATTGCCGCATCTTCCAACAGAAGAGCGCGGTCGAGATCCTGCAGCTCATCTTCGCCGAGCATCAGGTCTCGCCGGTGGAGTTCCGCATTTTCGGCAAGCGGCCGGTGCGCGAGTACACCACGCAGTACAACGAGACCGATCTCGCCTTTGCCGAACGCCTGCTGCAGGAATCCGGTTATTTCTACTTCTTCGAGCACAGCCGCGGCGCACACACGCTGGTCGTCGCCGACCGCAACCAGGCCTTCGCTCCGATCGACCATCCGGCGCATTGGGTGATCCACGAAGGCGACAATGCCGACGTGCTCGATCGCTGGCAGGCGGCGATGCAGACTGCTTGCGGCGCGGTGACGCTGCAGGATTACGACCCGGCGCGGCCGGAGAGCCCGGTGACCGGGCGCGACAGCACCACGCTCGCCACCGCCGGCGCCGCTGGACGCGACATCTTCCATTGGTCGGCCAACACGCTCGAGAACGCCGTCGCTGCCGATCGCGCGCGCTTCCGCATCGAGGCCGACGAGGCCGGGGCCGGATTGCGCGCGGGCCATGGCTACAATCCGGAATTCCTGCCGGGCCGCCGCTTCACTCTGGCCCGCGACCCGTTCACCGAGGAGGCCGGGATCGAGCACGCGATCTGCAGCGTGACGCATAGCGCGCAGGACGACAGCTGGATCGCCGACGGCGCGGCGGCGCATTACGAGAACCGCTTCACCTGCGTCCCGCAGACGCTGCCGTGGCGTGAAGCGCTCGCTATTCCGCGGCCGATGATGGCGGGCGTTTTCTCGGCAATCGTGCTCGGCAATGCGGGCGAGGAGATCCATGCCGACGCGATGGGGCGCGTCAAGGCGCGGTTGCTGTTCGATCATCGCGCGGACACCACCGCGGCGATGGGCGTGTGGATCCGCGTGATGCAGCCCTGGTCCGGCAAGGGATGGGGGTGGCAGCATCTGCCGCGCGTCGGCACCGAGATCGGGGTGTCGTTCATGAACGGCGATCCCGATACGCCGGTCGCGATCGGCTGCTTCTACAACGAGGCCGCGCAGCCGCCTTTCCCGATCCCCGAGCAGCAGACGCGGCAGGGGCTGCGCACCCGCTCGACCGCGCATGGCGGCAGCGGCCAGTTTTCCGAGCTCTCGCTCGACGACCGCATCGGCCAGGAGCGCGTATACGTGCGGGCGCAGCGCGATCACGCGACCGAGGTGCTGCACGACCAGAGTCTCAGCGTCGGCAATGCGCGGCGGGTGCATATCGGCGACACGGAAACCAAGACGGTCTTCAGCGACTACAGCCTGACCAGCGAGACCGGCGATGTCGCGGTGACGGCGAGCGCGGGTTCGGTGAGCATCACCGCGACGGAAAGCATCACGCTCCAGGTCGCCGAGAACGTCATCACGATCACGCCGGCGCTGATCGAGATCCTCGGCCTGATCATCAATCTCACCTCGGAAGGCGCGATCGCCGCCGAATCCGAGTTGTTCAACATCACCGCTGAATCGCTGGTCGGGATCGAATGCCCCGGCGGCATGGTGGTGGTGGAATGCGAGGATTTCCTGTCGCAGCCGATCCCGGTGCCGCCGGAGCTCGGCTGATGGCGGCGAAGGGTCCATCCGACGCTGATCCGCGGACCGGTGCGGCGCCCGGCCAGGTTCCCGGCGCGCCGCGCGGAAAACTGCGCGCGATGGATCCGGCGGCGCTCGCCGCGCGTCTGCGCCTGCCGCCGCGCCATCAGGCGGTGCTCGATCTGTGGCGCGCGCCGGACATGCTGCTGGGCACGTTGCTCGAGCTCGAGCTGACGGAAGAGGCGATGCGGCTGCTGGCCTGCGCGCTGCCCGAGCGCGAGGCGGTGTGGTGGGCCTGCATGTGCGCCGCGCACACCGCGCCGGAACCCCTCCCGCTCGCCGAGTGCCGGGCGCTGGAGGCCGCCGAGGCCTGGGTGCGCCGGCCGGGCCGGGATACCCGCTTCGCCGCCGGGCGGCTCGGCCGCCGGGGCGACCATCAGCTGCCGGGACATTGGGCGGCCGCCGCCGCGTCCTGGAGCGCCACCCGTCCGGCCAGCACCGCCAACGGCGCGCCGGCGCTGCCGGGCAAATCCGGTCGCGCGGTCGAGGTCGCGCTGCGCCTGGCGGCGCTGCGCGGCGCGGCCGGCCGTCGCCTCGTCCGGCTCCGCCGTTTCGTGGAGGGCGGCCGGGATATCGCCGCCGGCGGCCTCGGGCGGCTGGCGCGCGAGGACGCGGCATGATGCTGGCGCTGACCATGCTGCGCTGCCCGGACGGCGTGACGCCCGAGACGCGGCAGCTCGCATCCGGCACGCTCAGCATCGGCCGCAGCCCGGAGGCCGACTGGGCGCTGCCCGATGCCGAGCGCGTGCTGTCCAAGCGGCATTGCGTCGTCGCGCTGCAATCGGGGCAGTGGCAGGTCACCGACACCTCGACGAACGGCACCTTCATCAATCACGAGGTCGCGCCTCTGGGACCGAACACCCGGCGCGCGCTGCGTGACGGCGATCGGCTGGTGTTCGGCGCTTACGAGATCGAGGTCGCGCTCGGCGGCGGTGAGGCCGCGCACGCGGCGGCGCCCCCGGCGGATTTCGCAACCTTCTCCGGAACATCTTCTGAGACGTATTCCGGGACGGAACCCGACTGGCCGGCATCCGCGCCGGCGGAATCCGGCCTCGGCATCGCGCTGCGGCTGACCGGGGGATTGGGGCCGGAACCGGCTCCCTTGCCGGCGCCCGGAATCCGGCCCGATCAGGTGCCGGATATCGAGGAATATTTTCGTGCGCCCCGCGCGCGCGACGTTTTGCCCGCCGATTGGGACCACGGAACCGGATTAGGCCGGTCCATGTCCGGCGCTCCCGCGCCCGATATTGCCGCGCCGCCTCCGGACGCGCCGCCGGCCGGACGCGCCGGGTCTGATCGCGCCGGTTCTGGTCGCGCCGGTTCTGGTCGCGCCGCCACGGTCATGCCGGAGCCGGCGCCGGAAGCGACGCAACCGGCGGTACCCGGGGCGGCGAGCGGGCTGGAACACGGGAGAGAGCCCGGGCCGGAACTTGGGGAAAAAATCGGCGCGGCGCAGGGGCTTGTCGCGTTTCTCGCCGGGGCTGGCGTGGCGGCGGCGATGCCCAAGGATGCCGCCGCGACGCTGACGGCGCTCGGGGCCGCGTTCCGCGACGTCGTCGGCGGCCTGCGCCGGATGATGATGGCGCGCGCGGCCATCAAGGACGAATTCCGCATCGGGCAGACGGTGATCCGCCCGGTCGGCAACAATCCGCTTAAATTCTCGGCCGATGACGAGGACGCGCTGCTCGCGCTGCTCGGCGTCGGACGGCGCGGCGCGATGCCGGCCGGGCAGGCGCTGGCCGAGGCGTTGCGCGACATGCGCCTGCACGAGCTCGCCACCGCGACGGCGATGCAGCAGGCCGTGCGCAGCCTGCTCGCCGAGCTCGATCCGGATGCGGTGCTGCGCGGCTTGCCCGCCGATCCGCTCGACCGGCTTCCCGGCCGGCGCGACCGGCGGGCCTGGGCCGCCTGGCGCGCCCTGCACGCCCGCACCGGGCGCGCGCTCGCGGATGATTTCGACAGCGTGTTCGGCAAGGCCTTCACCCGCGCCTACGAGCGGGCGATGGCCGAGCTCTCCGCCGGGGAATCGGGCTAGGCCATGCCCCGCCGCCCCACTCGACCGAATGCCTGCGCAAGGAGGCCCGCGTGACCTGGACCAACCGCATCGCCTGGCAGGAAGGAATGTTCCTGAGCGCGCAGCATTTCCAGCAGCAGGATCGCTGGGTCGAATCGCAGCTGCGCGGCAGTGTCCGCGCGCTGCGGCCGCACCCGTGGGGACTGGCGGGGATGAGCCTGGCGCGCGACCTGCTCGCCACCGGGCGGCTCGGCCTGGCCTCGGCCGCCGGCGTGTTCGAGGACGGCACCCCGTTCGCGCTGCCCGACGAGGCCGATCTGCCGCCGCCGCTCGAAGTGCCGGACAGCGCGCGCAACCTGCTGGCCTACCTGGCGGTGCCGGCGCGCCGGCCCGGCATCGCCGAGATCGACGCGGCGGAAAGCCGCTACCGGATGGACCCGTTCGAGGCGTACGACACGCAGTCCGGCGCCAGCCAGCCGGCGGAGCTGCAGGTCGGCCGGTTGCGGCTGCGCATCCTGCTCGAGACCGATGACCGCGACGGCTATCAATGTCTGGCGATCGCCCGCATCGTCGAGATCACCACGGATCGGCGGGTGGTGCTGGACGAGAGCTGGATTCCGCCGGCGCTCACCTGCATCGCGGCGGCGCCGCTGGCGGCGCTGGCGGTCGAGCTCTCCGGGATGCTCAACCAGCGCGGCGAGGCCTTGGCGGCGCGGCTGACCGCGGTCACCTCGCGCAGCAACACCGAAGTCGCGGATTTTCTGCTGCTGCTGGCGATCAATGGCTGGCAGGCGCTGCTCTCGCATTTCGCCGATAGCGGCAATCTGCATCCAGAGACGTTGTATTGCGGGCTGGTGCAGCTGGCCGGCCAGCTCGCCACCTTCACCGATTCGCGGCGCCGCGCGAACACCTATCCGGCCTACCGCCACCACGATCTGCAGCGCAGCTTCGCGCCGGTGGTGGCCGATATCCGCCGTTCGCTCTCGGCGGTGCTCGAGCAGACCGCGATCCGCATCCCGCTGCAGGAGCGCCGCCACGGCGTTCGCGTCGGCGCGCTGGCCGATCGCAGCCTGCTGAACGGCTCGAGCTTCGTGCTCGTGGTCAAGGCCGACCTGCCGGCCGAGGCGCTGCGTCGCAGCTTCCCGAGCTCGGTCAAGATCGGCGCCGTCGAGCATATCCGCGAACTGGTGAACGTCGCACTTCCCGGCATCGAGGTGAGCGCGCTGCCGGTGGCGCCGCGGCAAATGCCCTTCGTCGCCGGCGCCCTCTATTTCGAGCTCGACCGCAACAGCCCGCACTGGGCGCAGATGAAATCCTCCGGCGGTTTCGCGCTCCACGTGTCGGGCGACTTCCCCAACCTCGACCTCGATCTCTGGTCGATCCGCGGATAGGAGGCCGGATTGAGCGACAATCCTTTCGCCGAGCCCGGCGATGACGACCGCACGGTGATCCGCACGCTTGGCCGACCCGGTTCCGCCGTCACGCCCGGCGTCGGCGTGACGCCGGTCGGCGCGCAAGCCGCGAGGGAAGCTGTAAAGCCCGGTCCGGCGGCCACGCAGCGCCGGCCCCCTGCCGCCGCGGCACCCGTCGGTCCGGAGGAGGTGCTGCCGGTCGGGATGTCGCCGGTGCTCGATGCCGCCGCGCCGTTGCTCGCGTTGCTCGGCCACGTGCGCAACGTGGTCTCGCCGCCGGATCCCGCGGCGCTTCGCGGCCGCGCGATCGAGGGGCTGCGCCGCTTCGAGGACAAGCTGCGCGCGGCGAAGCTGCCGATCGAGCTGATCCGCGCCGGCCATTACGCGCTCTGCGCCTCGCTCGACGACGTGGTGCGCAGCATGCCGTGGGGCTGGAGCGGGCCCTGGGCGGATGCCTCGCTGGTCTCGACCTTCCATGGCGAGGTGCGGTCCGGCGAGCGCTTCTTCGAGGTGCTGGCCCAGCTCCGCCGCGAGGCGGCCCGGTACCTGCCGGTGATCGAGCTCATGTATGTCTGCATCGCGCTCGGCATGCAGGGGCGCTACCGCCTGTCGCCGCGCGGACCGGCCGAGCTCGACCGCGTGCGCGAGGAAACCTATGCGGTGATCGCGCGCGCCCGGCCGCCGGTCGAGCGGGCGCTGTCGCCGCACTGGCAGGGCGTCGCCGCGCCGTATCGCCCGCTGCGGCCGATCCTGCCGGTCTGGGTCGCGGCGATCGGCTGCGCCGGGCTGATCTGCCTGGCCTATGTGCTGCTCGAATTCAGCCTGAACGACGCGTCGGACAGGATGTTCGCGGCCGCGCTCGCGCTGCCGCCGGACCATGCGCCCGCGATCGTGCGCGCGCCGGTCCCGGCCGCACCCCCGCCGGCGCCGCTGCCGGCGCCGCCGTCGGGCGAGCTCGCCAAGCTGACCGCCGGGCTGCAGGCGGAGATCGGTCAGGGCCTGGTCAGCATCCACGGCACCGAGACCGCGCCGGTGATCCGCATCGCCGCCGCCGGCATGTTCGCGTCGGGCAGCGCCACGATCGAGCCGCGCTTCCTGCCCCTGCTGGCGCGGGTCGGCATGGTGCTGGGCGGCGAGGAGGGCGGCATCGACGTCATCGGCTACACCGATAACCAGCCGATCCGCACGGTGCGCTTTCCCTCCAACTTCCAGCTCTCCGGCGCGCGCGCCCGCACCGCCGCCGACGCGCTCGGCGGCGGCATCGCATCATCGCGTCTCGCCACCGAGGGTCGCGCCGATGCGGACCCGATCGCGCCGAACACGAATGAAGCGGGACGCCAGCAGAACCGCCGCATCGAGATCGTTCTCCGCCGTCCGGGAGCCGCCTGATGGACACCACCCTGTCGCTGCCCGCCGCGATCCTGGGCCGGCTCGTCACCCGCTGGAGCACGAGCGCCGCCGCCGTGACCGTCGCCGCGCTGCTGGTCTGGTATCTCGGCCCGCTGCTGCCGGCGCTGACGCAGCCATTGCCGCGGATCGTGCTGATCCTGGTCCTGGTGCTCGCCTGGGCGTGTGTCAATTCGGCGCTCGCATGGCGCCGCCGCCGCCGCGAGGACGCGCTGGCGCGCAGCATCGCAGCACCCGATGGCGGTTCCGCGAGCACGGCGGAACGCGCCGCCTCCACCGCGGCGGAGGCGGCGGACGAGGTCGCGCGGCTGCGCGAGCGCGTCGGCGCGGCGCTCGCACGGCTGCGCCGCAGCGGCACGCGCGGCGCGCTCTATGAGCAGCCCTGGTTCGTGCTGATCGGGCCACCGGGGGCCGGCAAGACCACGGCCCTGCGGAATGCCGGGCTGCAATTCCCGCTCACCGGCGCCGACGGCTCGGATGTGCGCGTCGCGGGGGTCGGCGGCACCCGGCTCTGCGACTGGTGGTTCGCCGACCAGGCGGTGCTGATCGACACGGCCGGGCGCTACACGACGCAGGATTCCGACGCCTCGGTGGATCGCGCGGGATGGCTCGGCTTTCTCGACCTGCTGCGGCGCGCGCGGCCGCGCCAGCCGCTCAACGGCGCGCTCGTCGTGGTCTCGCTCGTCGAGATCGCCGGCGCCGAGCCGGCCGAGCGCGCGGCGCATGCGCGCGCCGTGCGCCGGCGTGTCGTGGAACTGTCGGAGCGGCTGCGCCTGCGCGTGCCGGTCTACATGATGTTCAGCAAGGCCGATCAGCTCGACGGGTTCACCGATTTCTTCGACGATCTGGACGCCGAGGCGCGGTCCCAGGTCTGGGGCGCCACCTTCCCGCTGGCGCGCGGGGTGGAGGGTTTCGCTGCGGAATTCCGCCTGCTGCTCGAGCGGCTGGAGCGACGCTCCTTCGAGCGTCTGCAGGCCGAGCGGGCGCCGGAACGACGGGCGCGCATCGCCGGATTCCCGCTGCAGGTGGCGAGCCTGCTGCCGCCGCTCGACGAGTTCCTGCAGATGGCGTTCGGCGGCACCAAGCTCGACCCGGCGCCGCTGCTGCGCGGCGTCTACATGAGCTCGGCCACGCAGGAAGGCACGCCGATCGACCGGATGACCGGCATGCTCGCGCGCTCCTTCGGCATCGACCAGCAACGCGCGCCTAGCCTGCGCCCGACCGCCGGGCGCGCGCATTTCATCAAGCGTCTGCTCGGTGACGTCGTGCTCGGCGAGGCCCTGCTGGTCTCCGCCGATCCTGCGCGGCGTCGGCGTCGGCTCGCCTGGCGGGTGGGCGGATTCGCCACGGTCGGGCTCGCCACGCTCGCCGTCGCGGCTTTGCTCTGGCGCGTGGAGAGCGTGAACCGCCTTGCGGTGGAGCAGGCGACGGAGGCGCTCGCCGCGTACCGCGCCCAGCTTCAGGCCGCACCGCTCGACCCGGTGCGCGACGACGATCCCGCCCGCGTGGTTCCGCTGCTCGACACGGCGGAGGCGCTGCCGCGGGGGGCCGCGAACGCGTTCCTCGCTCTCGGCCAGGCGCGCAAGCTGGAAGGCGCCGAGCGCCTCGCTTACCGCCATGCGCTCGAACGCATCCTGCTGCCGCGGCTGATCCTTCGGCTGGAGACGCAGATGCGCAACGGATTCGGCGATCCGGGCCACCTTTACGATGCGACGCGAATCTACCTGATGATCGGCGGCGCGGGACCGCTCGATGCCGGCCTGGTCCGGCAGTGGGAAGCGCTCGACTGGGCCCGGCGCTACCCGGGCGCGCTGAACGCCGCGCTGCGCGATCGCCTCGCCCATCATCTGGACATGCTGCTGGCGGAGCCGCTGGCGCAATCGGCGCTCGATGGCGGGCTGGTGGGCGCGGCGCGCGCCACGTTCAGCCGGGTCTCCCTCGCGCAACGCGTCTATGGCCGCGTGCAGGCGGATGCCGCCGGCGCCGGCCTGCCGGTCTGGACGCCGGAAGCCGCGCTCGGCGGCGCGGGCGCGCCGATGTTCACCCGGGTCTCCGGCGCACCGCTGACCGAGGGCGTCCCCGGGCTCTATACCGCGGACGGGCTGCGGGTGCTGCTCGCCGACCTGCCGATGGCGGCGCATGCGGCGGCCGGCGAGAGCTGGGTGCTGGGACCCGATACCGCCGCGCCCGAGATCCGCGATCCGCTCCTGCTGGAGCGCGAGGTGATCACGCTCTACTGCGCCGATGCCGAAGCGCATTGGGACAGGCTGCTCGGCGATCTGGCGCTGGCGCCGTTCGGCAGCCGCGCCGCGACCCTGCAATCGCTCTACGTCCTGGCCTCGCCGCAATCGCCGCTGCGTGACCTGCTGACGGCGATCGTACGCGCGGTCTCGCCGGTGCCCCCGCCCGACAAGGCGGTTGGAAACGCGCCAAGCACCGCGCCCGGCAAACCGTTGGCCGAATCCGCCTCGGCGGCCGGGCAGGCGGCGGATCCCGCTGCCGCGGCAGCGCGCGCCGAGCTGGACGGGCATTACGCGGCGCTCCGCCGTTTCATCGGCGACGGCACGGCGCCCCCGCTCCAATCGGTCCTGCGCGTCGTCGACACGCTGCAGGGGGAGATCGCGCGCTCCGGCCCGAATTCCGCCGACACCCCCGCGGCTTTCCAGGCCGGCGGCGATCCGGTGGAGCTGCTGCTCGCCGAGGCGCAGCGCCAGCCAGCCCCGGTGTCGCGCTGGCTGCGCCAGATCGCGGTGGCCGGCCGCGCGACGCTCGCCGGCAATGCGAGCGCGGCCGCGTCCGGCGCGTTCGAGGCGGCCGATGGTCCGGCCGCGCTGTGCCGGGCCGTGGTGGCGGGCCATTATCCGTTCGTGCCCGCTGCCCGTGTCGATGCGCCGATCGACGGGTTCGCCCGCCTGTTCGCGCCAAACGGCGCGCTCGACAGTTTCTTCAAGACCCAGCTCGCGCCCTATGTCGACACCTCGCATCCGAGCTGGCGTCCCGCGACCCTGGCGGGTATCGCCGCGCCGGCCGATGCGGCGACGATCGCGCTGTTCCGGCGCGCCGCCCAGATCCGCGACGCCTTCTTCGCCAATGGCGGCAATGTGCCGGAAATCCGCTTCACCGTCTCGCCTCCGCCGGACGACCCGAGCGGCGCCCGCCTGCTGCTCGGGGGCGCCACGATCGATCCGGCATCCGGACCCAAGCCGCTGCTCTGGCCCGGTGCGGATGGGATGACGACGGCGAGCGTCGTCGCGGGCAGCACCACGCTCGCGCAGGCGGACGGACCCTGGGCGCTGTTCCATCTGCTCGACGCCGCCCGCCTCTCCGGTGGCGCGATGGCCGGGGGAGATGGCGACAGCGTGGCGGCGTTCGGCCCCGGCGGGCAGGCCCGGTTCGGCTTCGCCACCTCGCTCACGCCGGACCCGCTCCGCGCCCGGCTGCTGGAGGGGTTCCATTGCCCGGCGATGCATTGAGCCGCATGGCGGTGCGGGCCGGGTATTTCGGCAAGCTCCCGTCGCGCGGGGATTTCGTGCGCGACGGCTTGTCGCGCGGGCTGGTGCGGTGCTGGGACGGCTGGCTGCAGCGCGTCCTCCCGCGCGCGGTGGCCGAGCTCGGCCCGGACTGGGAGGCCGATTGGGACGCCGCACCCTCCTGGCTCGTCACCCTGCCGCCGGCGATCTGCGGGCCGTGCGGCTGGACCGGCGTGATGCTGCCGAGCAGCGACCGCAGCGGCCGGCGCTTTCCCTTGCTGCTCGCGGTCGAGGAGGTCGCCCCGCACGATGCCCTCGCCGGGGCGCTCGAGCGGATCGGCCGCGCCGCGATCGCAGCACGCCTGGCGCCGGATCAGCTGCGCGCCCGGCTGGACGGCATCCCCCTGCCGCATGCGGGGGATGCGGATGCTGGCCATGATCCGCTGCTGGCGGGGCTTCTGGCCAAGCTGCCCGATGGCGCGGCACTCGCCCGGATTCTGCGCCCGTGACGGATCGGCTGCGCCATTGGTCGGCGACGCATCCCGGCACGGTGCGGCGCGACAATCAGGATGGTTTCTGCTGCCGCCCGGAGATCGGCCTGTTCGCGGTGACCGACGGTGTCGGCGGCAGCGTCGGCGGCGAGCTCGCCTCCGCCGCGATCGTCGATCGCCTGAACGCGATTCCGGCACACCTGCCGGCCGAGGAACGCCTCGCCGCCGCCCGCGCCGCCCTGGAGGAGGCGCACAGAGATCTTCGCGCGCAGGGCCGCCCCGGTCGCGGCGCACCGGCCGCGACCATCGTGCTGCTGATGCTGCACGAACGGCATTTCGTCTGTCTCTGGGCGGGCGATTCGCGGGCCTATCTGCTGCGCGACGGCGCGCTGCATCCGCTCACCACCGACCACAGCGTCGTGCAGGATCTGGTCGCCGCCGGCGAGCTGACCGCTGTGCAGGCGGAAACCCATCCCGCGGCGAACGTCATCACGCGCGCGGTGGGCGCCGATCCGCCAGATCTGCGGATCGACAAGATCATCGGCGAGAGCGCGCCCGCGGACCGGTTCCTGTTGTGCAGCGACGGGCTGCACCGTGTCCTCCACCCGGAGGAGATCGCCGCCTCGCTTGCGGCCGGGGAGGACGTCGCCCCCTCGCTCGTCGACCAGGCGCTGGCCCGCGCCGCGCGCGACAACGTCACCGCCGTGGTGGTGGCGCTGGAACATGCCGAACCCCCGGCAAGCATCACGCAAGGAGATCAAGATGCCGATGACATTCGCTGACGCCGTGCGGCGGGCCTTCAAGGACGACAGCGCGCAATTTCTCGTGCTGGGCGATGCACAGCATGGGGCGTTCAGTCTCGAATCCCTTGCCAACGCCGTCGAGGCCGGCGCGCTCGATCCCGATGCTCTCGGGCTCAAGACGGTCCTCATCGCCGAGGTGGAGCAAGGCGAGGAGACGACGGAGAAATGGTGCGCACCGGCGGCGGCGAAGCTCCGGTCGAAAGGCCTTCGCGTGGTGGGGGGAGAGACCGCCATAACTCTGTCGAATCGCGGCGCGATCGACGCGGCGCTGGAGGCCGGCGACATCGCCGGCTTCAACGAGATGAACAATCTCGATCTGGCGGTCCGCGTGCTGAAAGCCAATACCGCGTGGCAGGATCAGCTCGGAATGCTCGAGAAGAACGTCGTGGTCTGCTGCGGGACATCGCATCTCCCGGCATTCCACGACAACGACAATGCCGGCGCATACGGCGATAGCGGCCTCGTCGCCCGACTGGGCACGACCGGAACCTGCGTGGGCTACGCGGTGGCCGAACCCAACGACGCGCCGGCCGGGCTCTATTTCCCGGAATGGAACGGCACGGGACCCAAGAATTTCGCCGGCGTCACCGCCATCAACGCCCATCCGTAGCACCGGCAAGGTTCCAGCGTGCCGGGCAACGGTCCACGCGCAACCATCGCGCGGGGCGGCGAGCCTGACAGTCTTGCCGTCCCCGCACGATCATGCCGTGCTCGTGTCTACGGCTTCAAGACACTGGCTCGAACCTCCTGCGCCCGCAGCGACTCTCCAAGGTCCGCCGCGCCACGATCGTCGTCCGGCTCGAAGTGGTTGGATCCGCAAAGCATCAGTTTACCCTGCTGGCCAGCGGCGTGTCGCGCGGCTTGCACATGGTTCCCGATCATGTTTGCTGCGTGCTGATCGCGGACTCCCGTGCTCCAGGGCTGAACAGTAAGGCTTCGGATGCAGCAGCCATGCGGATCAGACGACCCGCATGGCTGGCGCCGATCAGCCGACCTTCGCGGTGGACAGGTCGTAGATCACGCTGCTGGGCTGGCCCGTCGTGCCCTCAGGCGTCATTTGCTGCGTCTTGAACTCGACCTTGACGAAATTGAGCGACAGGCTCTCCGTCGGGCGGTCGGTGCCCTGCGCCGAATGGGAATAGCCGCTGATGATCGTGTCGGTCAGCGACAGCGTCAGGTAGTTGTCGAGCTGGCCCTTGTCGGTGCGGACGAAATCGATCTGTACCGTCTTGCCATGGCCGCCGAGCGCCTCCTGCATCAGATTGCCGGATGCGACGTCGTTATCCTTGGTCACCACGATCTCGCTGACCGACGGGGCGGAGGATTCGCGATCCGCGGCGGAGCCGACCTTCGTCGAGAGGCTGCGGCCGACGCCCCAGCGGAAGGATTTGAGCTCGATCCAGTTCTTGTGCGACTGCTCCGTCACGTCGCCATTGACGCCGGCGTATTGCATGTAGATGGGCATTCTTGTCTCCTGTCTGTCAATGGAGGGTGCATCGGAGCGACTCTGCGTCCCCGATTTCGATCGACACGCGCTCGATGGGCTGGCCGGCCTGCAGGCGCGCGAGGACCTGGCCGGCCAGTTCGGGAAGCAGCGTGCGGGCGAGCATGTTCTCGATGCTGCGGGCGCCGGCGCTGGCATCGGCGGTGCGGGCCGCAAGAAAATCATCGATCCCGGCGCCGCATTCCGTCACGGCGCCGAAATTCTTGCGGATGCGCCTGGCCACCCGCTCGATCTGCAGCCGCGCGATCCGCCGCAATGTTTCGGCGGATAGCGGCACGTACGGCACAACCGAGACGCGACCGAGAAAGGCGGGCTTGAAATGGCGCGCGAGTTCCGGCCGCAGCGCCTCGGTGAGCGAAGCAGCGTCCGGCGCGGTCTCCGCATCGGCGAACAGCGAGCCGATCAGCGCGCTGCCGGCATTCGATGTCATGATGATCACGGTGTTGCGGAAGTCGACGTCGCTTCCGTCGCCGTCCTTCAGCATGCCCTTGTCGAACACCTGATAGAAGATGTCCTGCACGCCGGGATGCGCTTTTTCCATCTCGTCGAGCAGGATCACCGAATACGGCCGGCGCCGCACCGCCTCGGTCAGCACGCCGCCCTCGCCATAGCCGACATAGCCCGGCGGCGAGCCGAGCAGCAGCGAGACCCGGTGCTCTTCCTTGAACTCGCTCATGTTGATGATGGTGAGGTTCTGCTCGCCGCCGTAGAGCAGCTCGGCCAGCGCGAGCGCCGTCTCCGTCTTGCCCACGCCGGAGGTGCCGACCATCAGGAACACGCCGACCGGCTTGCGCGGATCGGTGAGGCCGGCGCGAGAGGTGCGAATGGCACGCGCCACCGCTTCCAGCGCGTGATCCTGGCCGACCACGCGGCGCCCGAGCGCCTCGCGCAAGGTCAGCACGGCGTCGATGTCGCCGGACGTCATGCGGCCGGTCGGAATGCCGGTCCAGCCCTCGACGATGGCGGCGACGGCCTGCGTGTCCACCACTGGAAACACCAGGGGATGCTCGCCCTGCAGGCCACGCAAGGCGGCGTTCGCCCGCGCCAGCCCGGCGCGGATTTCGTCGCGGTCGCCGCCATCCTGCGAAAGTCCCGCGAGCGCGCCGTCAATTTCGAGGGTGAGCGCGCGCTCATCCGCCCAGCGCGCCTGCAATGCGGCGAGATCCGCCCGGGCGCCTTCCGCCTGACTGTCGAGCTCGGCGGCGCGGCTCGCGTGATCAAGACCGGTCTCCGCCTCGCGCGCCAAAATGCTCCGCTCCGTCTCGATCATCTCGAGGCGGCGCTGCCTGTCCTCGACGGCGGCGGGCGTCGCCGCACGGCTCATTGCGACGCGCGAGCAGGCGGTGTCGATCAGCGAGATCGCCTTATCCGGCAATTGCCGATCCGGAATGTAGCGCGTCGACAGGCGTACCGCGGCGACGACCGCCTCGTCGAGGATCCGCACGCCGTGATGCTGCTCGAACAGCGCCGCGGCGCCGCGCACCATCGCGATCGCGCGCGCCTCGTCGGGCTGCTCGACCTTCACCACCTGGAAGCGGCGGGTGAGCGCCGCATCCGTCTCGAAATAGCGCTTGTATTCCGCCCAGGTGGTCGCCGCGATCGTCCGCAGCTCGCCGCGCGCCAAAGCGGGTTTCAGCAGATTGGTGGCATCGCCCTGGCCGGGAGCGCCGCCCGCCCCGACGAGGGTGTGCGCCTCGTCGATGAACAGGATGATCGGCTGCTTGCTCTCGCGCACGCCGTCGATCACGCCGCGCAACCGGTTCTCGAACTCGCCCCTGATCCCAGCGCCGGCCTGCAACAGACCCAGATCGAGCGCGCGCACCGCGCAGTCGCGGAGCGCCGGCGGCACGTCGCCGGCGGCGACTCGCAGCGCGAATCCCTCCACCACGGCGGTTTTGCCGACACCCGCCTCACCGGTCAGGATCGGGTTGTTTTGCCGCCGCCGCGTCAGGATGTCCGTGAGTTGGCGGATTTCCATTTCGCGGCCGAGCACGGGGTCGATCTCGCCCAGCCGCGCGCGCGCCGTCAGGTCGACCGTGAACCGGTCGAGCGCGGATCCGGCGAGCGGCTCGGTGCGGGCCGGCGCCGTCGCACCCTCGATGCTGTCGCGCGACAATGTCTCGAAGTCGCGGCGCAGGATATCGGGGAGGAGGTCGCGCAGCGGCGGCGAGACGGCGCAAAGCCGCGGACCGGCCGTCTCGTGCGACAGCATCGCCCAGAGCAGATGGCCGGAACGCAAGGCCGGCGCGCCATATTCGACGGAGCCGAACACCCAGGCATCCCGCGCGACATCCACCAGCTCGGGGGCCAGCCCGGGCGCGCGGCCATTGCCGGTGCGCATGCGGTCGAGCGCGCGGCCGAGATCCGCGGCCACGCGCGCCGCGTCGAGATCGGAATGGCGGAGCATGCAGGCGGCATCCGACATCGGTATCTCCAGCAGCTGCATCAGCAGATGCTCGATCTCGACATTGAAATGCGTGCGCGACAGCGTGCGGCCCGCGGACGCTTCCAGTGCTTGTCTGCAGGTTTCGTCGAAGCGATCCACGAGACGCTTGAGATCGACAGCCGGCATCTTGCCTCCGCGCGGCGATGTTCATCCGCTTCGGTGGCGGAGGTAATCGGCGGCGAGGCGGCTTGTCCACGCTTGTCGGGCTACGGACGTAACGCATTCGGCGGGGGTTGAAATCAAGCTGTAGTCCGTGCGTCCTACATCGGCGGCATCGAGTGCGGCGGGAATTTGCGCCGCAAAACAAGCCGGATGACGCGCATGTCCGCCGACACCAGGCCGCCCGATCTTGCAACGCTGCTGGCGCCGCTCGACGACGCGGCGCCGACGGGTCCCGATCTGCGGCAGGATGTGTCGCCGTCATCCCTGTATTTCCGGCTGCGCGATGCGCGGGCCGAGGCACGCGCCGAGGAGCGCGCCGGCGAATACGATCCGAGCCTGGTCGATGCCGGCGCGCGCCCGTGGAGCCGGGTCGGCGCGCTGGCGATCGAGGCGCTGGAGCAGACGCGCGATCTCGAGGTCGCGGCATGGCTGACCGAAAGCCTGGTGCGCAGCCATGGGCTGCCGGGACTCTCCGCCGGCGCGGGATTGCTCGCGGGGCTGGTCACGCGCTTCTGGCAGCGGGGGCTGCATCCGCATCTGGATGAGGACGCGGCCGAGGCGCGCGGGGCGGTGATCGGCGGGTTGAGCGGGGCGGGCAGCGACGGCACGCTGGCCGCGCCGCTGCGCCGGGTCGTGCTGTTCGAGCGCGCTGACGGGAAGCCGCTCACCTTCTGGCAATTCGAGCAGGCGGAGCAGAGTACGGTGCTGGCCGAGGCCGAGCGGCGCAAGCGGTTCGCGGCCGGCGTGCCGGATTTCGCGGAGCTGGAGGCCGAGGCCCGCGGAGCCGCGGCCGCGGCGCTCGCCGAGCGCGCCGCCGAGGCCATCGCCGCCGAGCAGGCCTGGCAGGCACTCGGGCAGGCATTGTCGGAGACCGACCCGGACGCGGCGCCGTCGATGCGGCGCGTCGCCGAGCTGCTCGCCGGCATGGTCCGCAGTCTCCGCCGTTACGTTCCCAAATCGGGCGTGCCGGATGATCCCGGGATCGCTGCGCCCGTCGTCGACGGGGCTGCCCCGGCGCCAGGCGCATCAGCGATGCCGCGCGCGAAGGAGCAGGACCGCGAGGCGCTGCTCGGCGAGCTCACGCGCATCGCCGCGCTGTTCCGTCTGCGCGAACCGAATTCGCCGCTCGGCTACACGCTCGACGACGCGGTGCGCCGCGCGCGCCTCGCCTGGCCGGAACTGCTGCGGGAGATGCTGCCCGACAGCGCGCCGCGTTCCGCCCTGCTGTCCAGCCTCGGGATCAGGCCGGCAGCCGAGTGACACGATTTCCAACCATCAAGGAGTCATAACCCGATGAGTGCCAGCATTCACGAGAAGCTCGGCCGCGTGCGCCGTCCGCGTGTGCACATCACCTACGAGGTCGAGACGGAAGGCGCGCAGATCGTGCGCGAGCTGCCCTTCGTCGTCGGCGTGATGGGCGATTTCACCGGCGATCCGCGCGCCCCGCTGCGCCCGCTTGCCGAGCGCAAATTCGTGCAGATCGATCGCGACAATTTCGACGAGGTGATGCGGCGCCTTTCGCCCGGCCTGCAGCTCAAGGTCGAAAACAAGCTGAACGATGCGGGCGGCATGATGGCCGTCGATCTGCACTTCGACAGCATCGAGGATTTCGAGCCCGGCCGCGTGCTCGATCAGGTGCCGGCGCTGAAATCGCTGCTCGAGACCCGGCATCGGCTGCGCGACCTGATGAGCAAGGCCGACCGTTCGGAAGCGCTGGAAGTGCTGCTCGAGCAGGTGCTCAAGGACCCCGAGAATCTCGGCCGGCTGGCCGATGAACTCGGCGCCGACAAGGAGGGCTGAGCGATGTCCGAGAACGTCTCCCGTCCCGAGCCGCGCGATGGCGCTGCGGTCGGGACCGCGAGCCTGCTGGACCAGGTCGTCGCCGCCACAAGGCAGACCGAGCCGGACCGCGCGCAGGAGCTGGTGCGGACGCTGGTGGAGCAGGCGGCGAGCGGGACCGTCATCTTCGACCGCAACCTGACCCGCACGATCGAGCGCGCGATCGCGCTGATCGACAGCAAGCTGTCGATGCAGCTCAACGAGATCATGCATGATCCGAAATTCCTCAAGCTCGAAGGCAGCTGGCGCGGCCTGCGCTATCTGGTGATGAACAGCGAGACCGGATCGAATCTCCGGCTGCGCCTGCTCAACATCAGCAAGCGCGAGCTCAACCGCGATCTCACCCGCGCGGTGGAGTTCGACCAGAGCCTGCTGTTCCGCAAGATTTACGAGAACGAGTTCGGCACGCCCGGCGGCGAACCGTATGGCGCGCTGATCGGCGATTACGAGTGGACCAGCCATCCCGAGGATATCGAGACGCTGCGCCTGGTCGCGAATGTGAGCGCCGCCGCGTTCGCGCCGTTCATCTCCGCCGCCGGCGCCGGGATGATGGGGTTCGAGCAGTGGACGGAGCTCTCCCGGCCGCGCGATCTCGCCAAGATCTTCGAGACCGCGGAATACCTGAAATGGCGGGGCTTCCGCGACAGCGAGGACAGCCGCTTCGTCTCGCTGGTGATGCCGCGCGTGCTCGCCCGCCTGCCCTTTGGCGAGCGGACCAAGCCGATCGACGCGTTCCGCTACGAGGAGGCGCCGGTCGGCCCGGACGGATCGCCGCTGCCATTGGAGCACGCGCAATATTGCTGGATGAACGCGGCCTTCGTGATGGGGACGCGGCTGACCGAGGCCTTCGCGCGCCACGGATTCTGCACCGCGATCCGCGGCGCCGAGGGCGGCGGCAAGGTCGATGATCTGCCGCAGCACGTGTTCCGCTCCGACGACGGCGATCTCGATGCGAAATGCCCGACCGAGATCGGCATCACCGACCGGCGCGAATACGAGCTCTCGAATCTCGGCTTCCTGCCTCTCTGCCACTACAAGAACCAGGATCACGCGGTGTTCTTCGGCGCGCAAACGACGCAGAAGCCGAAGGAATATGACCGGCACGACGCGACCGCGAATGCGCGCATCTCGGCGCGGCTGCCCTACATCATGGCGACCGGGCGGTTCGCGCATTACCTGAAGGTGATGGCGCGCGACAAGATCGGCTCCTTCATGGAGGCCGATGATTGCGAGCGCTGGCTGGATCGCTGGATCAAGAACTACGTCAACACCAACGAGCACGCGGGCGCGGAAGGCAAGGCGAAATTTCCGCTGCGCGAGGCGCGCGTCGAGGTGCGGGAGGTGCCCGGCAGGCCGGGCGCTTACAACGCCATCGCCTATATGCGGCCCTGGCTGCAGATGGAGGAGCTCACCTCCAGCCTCCGCATGGTGGCGCGCATCCCGGAGAAGATGTGATGCCCGATGCCGGAACGGCATCGGCGGCCGACGCGGGCGCGCTGCGCGAGGCGGTGCTGTCCGGCGAGACGCCGGACGGCACCGGTCTGCGGCGCTTCCTCGGGGAGGAGCCGGGCGCGTTGCGCGCCTGGTTTGGCGATGCGGCGGCCGGCGGCCTGCGCGGTGATGCGATGCGTTGCCGTCTGCTGCTCGACCGCGACATCGCCGTGCTCGACACGCTGATCGCGGTGCAGCTCGACGCGGTCCTGCACCATCCGCGCCTGCAGCGGCTGGAGGGGTCCTGGCGCGGCCTGGCGTGGCTGGTGGCGGGGATGGATCCGGGCTCGCCGCTGCGCGTCCGCGTGCTGTCGGTGAGCTGGGGCGAGCTCGAGCGCGATTTCGCGCGCGCCATCGAGTTTGACCAATCGGCCCTGTTCCGGCTGGTGTACGAGAGCGAGTTCGGCATGGCTGGCGGCGAGCCGTTCGGGCTGCTGGTGGTCGATCACGAGGTCAGCCACCAGACGCTGCCGCGCGGGCTCGCATCCGGCGCGCCGGTCGACGACATCTCCGTGCTCGCCGGGCTCGCGGCGCTGGCCGCCGCCGCCTTCGCGCCGGTCGTGGTGGCCGCTTCGCCCGCGCTGCTGGGGGTGGACCGGTTCGGCGATCTGGCGCTGAGCCAGGACCCGGCGGCCTGCCTCGCCGATGGCGAGCATGCGCGCTGGCGCCAGCTGGCGGCGCGGGAGGATGCGCGGTTTCTCTGCATCACCCTGCCGCGCGTGCTGGCGCGGGCGCCCTGGCGACGGGATCCGGCGATGCCGGGCCTGCTCTACGAGGAACACGTGGCGCGGGCGGAGCACCACAGCTGGTCGGTGGCCTGCTATGCCTTCGCCTCCTGCGTGGTGCGCGCGCAGGAGGCGTTCGGCTGGGCCGCCGATGTGCGCGGCGTCGCGACCGGCCGCATCGGCGGCGGCCTGGTGCCCGATCTGCCGGGCGCGCCGTTCCGGCTCGGCGCGGCGACGGTCTGGCCGCGCCAGTCGCTCGATCTCGCCTTCACCGATGGCCAGGAGCGCGATCTCGTCGAGGCCGGGCTGATGCCGCTCAACACGCTGCCTTTCGGAGAGGCCGCGTTCACCGCCGTGCGCAGCCTGCAGGCGCGCCGCATGGAGGCGCCCGGCCGCCGACCCACCCCGGCCGCCGCCAACGCGCAGATCTCGGCGCAGATCGGCACGATGCTCTGCGTGTCCCGCTTCGCGCATATGCTGAAGGTGATGGGGCGCGAGCTCGGCGGCGCGTTTGCGACCCCCGCCGAAATCGAGCGCAGGCTGCAGCGTTGGCTTGCGCAATACACCAACGCCACCCAGGGCGCGGACCCGGACAGCCGCGCGCGCTACCCGCTCGTCGCGAGCCGGGTGGAGGTGCGCGACCTGCCGGGCCGGCCCGGCAGCTTCGGCTGCGTGATCCACCTGCAGCCCTTCTACCAGATCGATGACGTTTCGGCCTCGTTCCGGCTCGTGACCGGGTTCGCGGCCGCCCATGAACGCGGAGCAACGGCGTGAGGAGAGATGCGATGAGCGACACCGCGGGACAGCTTCTGCAGGAAGGACGGCTCGCCGATTCCATCGAGGCGGCGGCCGAGGCGGTGCGCCGCTCCCCTGCCTCGGCGGCCGAGCGCATCCTGCTGGCCGAGCTGCTGGTGCTCGGCGGCCAGATGGAGCGGGCGGATGCGGTGCTGGACGCCGCGGGCGCGCTTGATCCCGAGGCGGCGCTACCGGCCGCCGAGTTCCGCCAGCTGCTGCGGGCGGCGACGGCGCGACGGCAGGTGCTGCGCGAGGGCCGGCTGCCCGAGTTCCTGGGTGAGCCGACGATCGCGCAGCGTTTCTGCCTGCAGGCGCTGCTCGCACTCCGGGAGCACGATGCGGAGACGGCGGCGGATGCCGCGCGGGCGGCGGAGGCGGCGCGTCCGCCCGCCCCGGGCGATGCCGACGGCGTGCCCTTCGCCGATTGGCGCGATGCCGACGATCTCTGGGCCGGCAGCCTGGAGGTGCTGACCACCACCGGACGCTATTTCTGGCTGCCGGCGGAGCGGGTGACGAGCCTGCAATTCCACCCGCCCGCGCGTCCGCGCGACCTGGCCTGGCGGCGCTGCACCATCGCGGTGCAGGACGGACCGGAGGGCGAAGTCTGCGTCCCGGCCATCTATGAGGCCGAAGGGGAGCAGGACGATGCGCTCCGCCTTGGCCGGCGCACGAGCTGGAGCGATCGCGAGCCGGTGCGCGGCGCCGGCCAGCGCGTGTTCCTGCTCGGCGAGGAGGGCGTCGCGGTCCAGCAGCTCGGCGCGCTGGCGTTCCGATGAGCGGGCCTGACATGCCTTTGCCTTATGGCGCCCCAGGCGCAGCCGGCCAGCGTGGCGCCGGCGCGGCCGGGCTGCGCACCGCCGCCTCGGGGCGGCCGCCGCTGCGCGCCGAGCTGCCGCTGCTCGACCGGCTGATGGAGGCGGAGGCAGGGCCTGGCGCCGATCGCGCGCTCTCCGCGGCGCAGAGCGTCTCGCGCCTGCGCGACGCGGTGGCGCGTGATCTGGAGGCGCTGCTGAACGCACGCCGGCCCTGGTGCGCGCTGCCGGCGGATTGTCCGGCGCTGCCTCTCTCGCCGCTCGGCTACGGCATTCCCGATTTCGCCGCCGGCGCGTTCAACGATCCGCGCCAGCGCGATGTGCTGAGGGTCGAGATCGAGGAGGCGATCCGCCGGTTCGAGCCGCGGCTGGTCGGGGTGCGCGTGCGGCTGCTCGACGATGGCGCGCCGCTCCGCCGGACGCTGCGGCTGCGCATCGAGGCGCTGCTCCGCGTGCCCCCGGCGCCCGAGCCGATCAGTTTCGACACCGCCTTCGATCCGACCAGCGCGGACATCGTCCTGCACGCGCTGCCCTCCCGCTGACCCGACGGCCGCTGACCCCCCGCCGCTGACCCCCCGGGCCGCTGAGCCCTGGGCCGCTGACCCGATGGCCCGCGCACAGGAACCGCCATGTCCGATCTTCTGCCCTATTACCAGAACGAGCTCGACGCGCTGCGCCGGCTCGCCGTCGAGTTCGCCGAGGCGCATCCGAAGATCGCCGGACGCCTGCGTCTCGCGCCGGATTCGGTGGATGATCCGCATGTCGAGCGGTTGCTCGAAGGCGCTGCGTTTCTCTCGGCGCGCGTGCAGGCGCGGCTCGACGACGAGTTCCCCGAGATCACCGACGCGCTGCTCGGCGTGCTGTATCCGCATTATCTCGCCCCGCTGCCCTCGGCGGCGATCATGCAGCTCGCCGCGCGGCCGGAGCTGCGCGTGCCGGTCACGGTGCCGGCCGGCACCGCGGTCGAGAGCGCGGCCGTGCAGGGCGAGCCGTGCCGGTTCCATACCACCTGCGAGACCACGCTCTGGCCGATCACCATCGAGAGCGTGCGGCTCGGCGGTCTGCCGCTCGCGGCGCCGGCCTGGCCCGGCCTCGCCGGCGCGCGCGGCTGCCTGCGCATCGTGCTGCGCACCACCGACCCGCAGCTGGGCTTCGCCGAGCTCGGCCTCGACCGGCTGCGCTGCTTTCTGCGCGCGCCGCTGGAGAGCAGCTTGCCGCTTTACGAGCTGCTCTGCGGTCATGCGCTGGGCGTCGCGCTGGCGGACGGCCCGAACGACCCGCACCCGACCCTGCTGCCGGCGAGCTGCCTGCAGCCGGCGGGATTCGCGCCCGAGGAGGCGCTCTATCCCTGGCCCGCGCGGTCCTTCTCCGGATTCCGGCTGCTGGCCGAGTATTTCGCGCTGCCGGAGAAATTCCTGTTCCTCGACCTCGGCGATCTCGATGCGCGAACCCTCGTGCAGGACTCCGACCGGCTCGAGATCTTCGTCTATCTCGATCGCGCGGCGCCGGAGCTCGAACGGCGGCTGGGCCAGGATTGCCTGGCGCTCGGCTGCACGCCGATCGTCAACCTGTTCGCCCGCGCCTGCGAGCCGGTGCAGCTCGATCAGCGGCGGACCGAATACCTGGTCTCGCCGGATAATCGCCGGCCGCGCGCTTTCGAGATCTGGAGCGTCGAGCGGGTCAGCGAGCTCCGCGGCGACGGCTCGATGCGCCCATGGCGGCCATTCTACCGCCATGACGCGGCGCCCGAGCCGGAGGCCGCGCCGGCTGGCTTCTATCATTGCATCCGC
Organism: Acetobacteraceae bacterium; assembly: GCA_965276665.1. GTDB lineage: Bacteria > Pseudomonadota > Alphaproteobacteria > Acetobacterales > Acetobacteraceae > CAWGJC01. The sequence goes on along the minus strand of OZ255620.1, from coordinate 2,276,331 downwards.
CGCGACAGCCCGGTCGGCGCCGGCGGCACCGATGTCTATCTCGCCCCGTTCGACCCGGTGCTGGATGTCGAGCGGGATGCCGATACCGTGCTGTCGGTCGACGCGCTCTGCACCAACCGCGACCTGCCGGCGGAGCTGCCCTTCGGCGGCGGCCAGCCGGCGCTCCGGCTGAGCGAGGGGATCAGCGCCGTCGCAGCGCTCCGCTGCCTGACCGCGCCGACGCCGAGCCTCCGCGGCCGGCTCCGCGAGGGCCGGTCCTGGCGGCTGATCTCGCATCTGTCGCTCGGCCATCTCTCGATCGTGGGCGGCGCTTCGGCGGCGGACAGCCTGCGCGAGGTGCTGCGCCTCTACGATCTGCGCGACACGGCGGAGAGCCGCGCCACCATCGCCGCGCTGCTCGGCGTGGCGTCGCGGGCGAGCACGGCGCGCGCGCCGGGGCGGCATCGCGCCAGCTTCTGCCGCGGGCTCGACGTCACGCTGGAGTTCGACGCCCGCGCCTGGGAGACCGCCGGCGGCTTCCTGCTCGCCAGCGTGCTGGAGCGCTTCCTCGCCCTGCATGCGACGGTGAACTCCTTCGTGCGGAGTTCCGCGGTTCTGCGTGGCGTGCCGGGCTCCGCGGCGCGGTTCCCGGCGCGCGCCGGCGCCAAGGTGCTGTTGTGAGAAAGGCGGACCGGAGCGGGGTGCCGACAGGCGGGACGACCCGCTTCAGCGTGCCCGACGAGGCCACGACCGAGACGGTGCCGGAGACGCCGAAGCCCGCTGCCGTGGCGGAGAGCCCGGCCCCCGCCGCCGCCCGGAGCGGGAAGGCGCCGGCGCGCGGCGCGCCGCTGCAGGATCTGCTCGACGACCCGTCTCGATTCGGCTTCGACGCCGCGGTGGCGGTGCTGATGCGCGCGGCCGCCACCGCCGATCCCGGCGCAGCGATCCGGTTCGGCGCGGTGTCCGGCCTCGGCTTCCCTTCCGCCGAGATCGCCGCGGTGACCCGCACGGAGCGCGGCTTCGACGCCCGGATCGGGTTGCTCGGGCTGACCGGCCCGTCGGGCGTGCTGCCACGGCCCTATACCGAAACCGTCAATGCGGCGCAGCGCGGCCGTCTGCCGGGATTGCCCGCTCTGCTCGACCTCCTCGCGCAGCGGCCGATCGCCCAGGCGGCTTCGTCCGGCATCAAATACCGCCCGCACCGTCTGGCCGCCATGCCGGCGGGGTCCGGCGCCGGGCCCGCCGGATCGGACGGTCTGCGGAAAGCCCTGATGGCGCTCGCCGGCTACGGCACGCCGCATCTGGCGCCCCGGTTGGCCATGGGAACCGAACCGGTGCTGTTCTATGCCGGCCTGTTCGCCGCGCAGCCGCGCTCGGCCGACCGGCTGGAGGGAATGCTGGCCGACTGGCTCGGCCAGCCCGTCGCGGTGGAGCAATTCGCCGGCGCCTGGCTCAGGCTCGATGCCGATCAGCGCTCCTGCCTGCCGCTCGGCCGCGGGCCCGGACGCTTCAACCAGCTCGGCGTCGATGCCGCGATCGGGGGGCGGTCCTGGGACCCGCATGCGCGCATCCGCCTGCGCATCGGGCCGCTGAGCTGGGATGGCTTCCGCGCCCTGCTCCCGCATGGCGGGTTGCTGCGGCGGCTGGCCGGGCTGGTGCGCGCCTTTCTCGGCCCCGAGGCCGGGTTCGAGGTGAACCCCGTGCTGGCCGCCGCCGCCATTCCGCCCCTGCGGCTCGGGCGGGCGGATCCGCCCCGGCTCGGCTGGGATAGCTGGCTGCCCACCGCGACCCCGCGCCGGCGCGACGGCACCGAATTGCGCTTCGGCGACGATACGATCGCCACTCTGGAGGATGTGTGATGCGGGGTCGCTCCGTGCTTTCGGCGCTGGTCGCGGGATGGCTTCTCGCGCCCGGAATCGGCCGCGCCGACCCGGTGGGGACGGCGCTGGTGGTCGGGATCGGCACCTATGCCGGCCAGGCCACGCTGCCGGCCTGCCGGACGCTTGCCCAGCAGCTCGCCGCCACGCTGCGCGACCGCGGCCTGCAGGTCGACCAGGAGATCGACCCGTCGGCCGCGACGCTGCGCAATGCCATCGAGGATCTGGCGGATCGCGTGGCCGCTTCGCCCGGCCGGCCGGCCCTGGCCTATGTCTGCGGCGCGGCGCAGGCGGTGGACGGGCGCCTGTTCCTGCTGCCGGCCGGCCTGGATGTGCGCCAGCCGGTCGACCCGCAGACCCAGGGGGTGGTGACGCAGGCCGCGCTGAACGCGCTCGGATCGTCCGGCACGCTGGTGGCCGATCTGGCGCTGCATGGCGCCGCAGCGGGCGGCCCGGTCGCGCAGAAACTGCGGGACGGTCTGCCGCACGGGGCGGGGCTGGCGCTGCTTGCGGCGCGCGAGGGCACGGACCGCCTCGGCCAGGCGCTCGCGGGCAAAGAGGGGAACGGTGCCGGCTGGGCGGAAGCGGAACCGCGCCTCGCGGCGGCGGTCGCCGCCTCCGGGACGACGGGGGATCTGGCCCTGTATGTGGCGCCGTCGCTCCCGCCTCTCGCCGCCGGCGAGCCGGCAGCCGCCCCGCCGGCACCCGTCCCATCGGCGGTCGCCCCCGGCCAAGCCGCCCCCGACCAGGCCAACCGGGAGCATTCGGCCGCCGGGCAGGCGGCGTCCGTCCCGAATACGCCGTTGCCGAATACTCCGGTGCCGGACGGACCGGTGCCGGACGATGCCGCGCTCGCCGCGCTGGGGTCGCCCGTCCCGCCGCCCGTGCCGCCGCCCGCGCCGCCGGCGCCACTCCCCACCGTGACCACCGAGCCGCCGCCGCGAGCCGCCGATCATCGGATAAGGCCCCGTCCGGCAGCGCCGCCTTCCCCTGCCTTGTCGAGATCGGCCACCGTGCCGCGGACGCCGGCCGCGCGGCCGAACGCGCGCACCGAGCGCATCCAGCTCGCCCTCTCGCGCCGCGGGCTGCTGGCCGGACCGGCCGACGGGGTGATGGACGGCCGGACCGAGAGCGCCATCCGCGCCTACCAGGCCTCGATCGGCGAGCGGCCGAGCGGCGCGCTGTCGGTCAACCAGATCATCCAACTGCTGAATGCATGGTGAGCCCCCGATGAGCCTCCGCCTCAAAGTCAACATCGTGATGCTGGCGGCCTTTGCCGTCGGCCTCCTGCTGACCGCCGCCTTCGTGCAGCGGCTGACCGCCGCCGCCGCGCGCCGCAGCGTGCTGGCGCAGGCATCGCTGATGATGGGCGAGGCCGATGCGACGCTGCACTACACCGCCGAGCAGGTCTCGCCGCTGCTGTCCCGCAGCTCGCGCGTGCAGTTCCTGCCGCAATCGATCCCCTTCTATGCGACGCAGCAGGTGTTCGACCGGATGGCGAGCGGCTTCCCCGGATACAGCTTCCGCCAGCCGGCGCCGAACCCGACCAATCCGCGGGATCGGCCGAGCTCGCTGGAGGCGAGCATCATCGAGGAATTCGCCGCCCAGCCGAAGCTCGCCACCCAGGTGACGGAGCGCAGCACGCCGGACGGCGGCGTGCTGTCGCTGTCGCAGCCGATCCGCGTGAGCGATGCGAGCTGTCTCGCCTGCCACTCGACGCCGGACGCGGCGCCGCCGCAAATGCTCGAGGTCTACGGCCGCGCCGGCGGGTTCGGCTGGAAGCTCGGCAGCGTCATCGGCGCCGACATCGTCTCCGTGCCGCTCGATGTGCCCCGCCAGCAGGCGCGCCGCGACCTGCTGCTGGTGATGGGTGGGCTGACCGTCGTCTTCCTCGTCATGCTGGCGCTGCTCAACCTGATGCTGCACCGGCTCATCCTGGTGCCGGTGCGCCGCATCGCCCGGCTCGCGGACGAGGTGAGCCTCGGCAACATGGCGCTCCCGGAGCTAAACGAGGCCGCGCGCGACGAGATCGGCGGCCTGTCGCGCGCGTTCAACCGCATGCGGCGGAGCCTGGTCGCGGCCATCGGCCTGCTGGAGCAGTGAGCGCCGGCGATGCAGATGCCGCAGGCGATTGGCCGCTACAGGATCGAGGGCGTGCTCGGCGCCGGCGCGATGGGAATCGTGTATCGCGGGCACGATCCCGATATCGACCGGCCCGTCGCGATCAAGCTGATCCGCACCACTCTGCTCGAGGGCGACGGCGGCGCCGACTACACCACGCGTTTCCGCAACGAGGCCAAGCTGGCCGGGCGCTGCGTGCATCCGAACATCGTCGGCGTCTACGATTTCGCGACGCATGAGGGCAGCCCGTTCCTGGTGCTCGAATATGTCGACGGCACGGATCTCACACGCGCCTTTCCCGCCGGCTACCGGGCGACCACCGCCGAGGCGCTGAGGGTCGGGATCGGCGTGCTGGACGCGCTCGCCTACGCGCACGGCTTCGGCATCGTGCATCGCGACATCAAGCCGGCGAATATCCTGCTCACCAAGGACGCCGCCCTCAAGGTGACCGATTTCGGCATCTCCCGGCTCAACGTGCCCGGCGCGGCGCAGAGCGCGGTGCTGATCGGCACGCCCAGCTACATGGCGCCGGAGCAATGCCGCGGCGACGCGGTCGACGGGCGGTGCGACCTGTTCTCGCTCGGCTGCGTGCTGCACGAGATGCTGGCCGGCGAGCGCCTGTTCGCCGCCGGCAGCTACGCGGAAACCATCTACCGGCTGACCCACGAGCCGCATCGCCCGCTCGGCCTGCTGCGCGACGACATTCCGGCGGAGCTCTCGGCGATCATCGATCGCGCGCTCGCCAAGCAGCCGGAGGCGCGGTTCGGCGACGCGGCGGAGATGGCGGCGGCGCTGCGCAAGGTGCCGCTCGCCGCGGGACAGGCGGTGGACGAGCAGGCGACGGTCGTGGTGCGGCCGCAGGACGCGCCGCGCGGCGATGGCGAGCGGGCATCCGGGCTCGGCAGCCTCGAAAGCGCCTCGCTCGCCACCGTCGAGCGTCGGCTCGCGCTGCATATCGGCCCGCTCGCCGGCTTCCATCTGCGGCGCGCGCTGCGCGATGCCGGCTCGATCGACGAGCTCTGCCGGATGCTCGGCGAGACGCTGTCCGAGCCCGCCATGCGGGAGGCGTTCATCCAGGACGCGCGCGGCATCGTCGCCGCGAGCGCCACGGCGCGGGCGGCGCTGGCCGCGAAGCAGCAGGCTTCGGCCGAAGCCAATTCCACTGCGCTCACCGCCAGGCTGGAGCGCGCGCTGCTCGAGGTGATGGGACCGATCGCGCCGCGCCTGATCGCGCGCGCCCATGCGCGCGCCACCGATCCGGAGACGGTGGCGGAGCTCTGCGAGGCAATGATCCCGCTGCCGGCGCAGAGAGCCCGGTTCCGCCGCATCCTCGATGGCTAGGGCATTTTCACCTTCGGTGGAGTCGGCGCCGGCCCTCGCCCCCACCCGGCCCCCATCGGTAGTATACTTTCGTTGGGGGCCGGGTGGGGGCGAGGGCCGGCGCCGATTTAACTGAAAATACGCTGAACGCGTGTCCGAATGCGGGCGGCCTGCCTGCGTCAGTGACCCATCGGGAGCTGCGAGGCCGCCGAAACCGTCGCGCCTGGATGGTCGGCTTGCCCGAGCTCCAGCTGCTCCAGGGAGACCCGCGCGGTCTCCCGCAGCATCGCGAAGATGAAGGCGAGCGCGACGAGGTTGCAGGCGGCGAACAGCAGGAACACGGCCGCCGGGCCGAAATCCAGGAGCATCGGGAAGAGCAGGACGATCAGATAGGTCGCGATCCAGTTCGCGGTGGTCGCCAGCCCGATCCCCCGGCCGCGTAGGGTGAGCGGCAGCAGCTCGGGCAGCAGCACCCAGATGAGCGGTCCCCAGCTCAGCGCGTAGGCGGCCTTGAACACCGCGATGCATCCCACGGCGGTCAGCACCGCCGGTCCGCGCAGGCCGCCCGGCGGGAAGAAGACCACGGCGAGCGCCCCCATCGCGATCGCCATGATCGCCGAGCCGACCAGCAGAAGGCGCCGCCGCCCGACCGTGTCGACGATCAGCGAGGCGATGATGGTGCATATCAACGTCAACCCCCCGAGCCCGATCGAGATGAGGATCGCGCTCGAGGCCCCGAAACCCGCCGACTCGAAGATCGTCGGCGCGTAGTAGTTGACCGAGGTGATCCCGGACAGATCGTTGAGCACGATGACCGCGACGGCGATGAGCAGGCCCCGCCGGATTTTCGCATCGTCGAGCAGGCGCAGCAACGGCACGTCCTGGCCGCCGCCCGTGCGCTTCATGTCGGCGAGTTCGCGCTCGACCTCGTCGGGCGGCCGGCGCTGCAACAGCACGGCGCGCGCCTCCTCCACGCGGCCGCGCAGGCAAAGCCAGCGCGGTGAATCCGGTTGCAGCCACATGCCGCCGAACAGCAGGAGCGAGGGGAAGGCGGCCAGGCCCAGCATGATCCGCCACGCCCCCGAGCCCGCGAAAGCGTAGCTGACGAGGAATGCGACGAGGATGCCGCTCGCGATCATCACCTGGAACAGGCTGGTCAGCGCGCCGCGAATGCGCGTCGGCGCCATCTCCGACAGATAAAGCGGCACCTGAACGGTGGCGGTACCGACGCCGATGCCGATCACCACGCGCGCCAGCACCATCATCACCGCGTTGACCGAGAGCGCCGCGCCGATCGAGCCGATCGTGAGAACGAGACCCGCGACCATCAAGAGCCGCCTCGGCCCATACGCGTTGGTGAGCTTTCCCGCGACGCCGGCCGCGAGGAATGCGCCGAAGATGATCGAGCTGACCACCACGCCGGTGGTGAACGAAGTCAGGCCGAGACCGCGGCGGATGAACAGCAGTGACCCGGCAATGCCGCCATTGTCATAGCCGAACAGAAATCCGCCAAGCGCGCTGAAGATGAAGGGGGCGATGCCGCGCAGACCGCCGCCCGGCGCGTCCGGCAGCTTGCTCCGCACCGCATCGCCTGCTCTGCGCATCCTGCGTTCCTTCCCGTCTTCCCGGGCGCGTGCGGCACGGCGCCGCCCCCGGTTTGGTCGGCATCCTGCCGCATCGCCTGCGGCCGAAGCAACGCCGCGCGGTTTGCGGACCGGGGCGCGTCTTCCTAAGCTCGTCCCAGCGGAATTTCGCCGTTGCCGGTGTCGTGGCGGAAGAAGGGCAGAGAATGTCAGCCAGCGGAACCTATCGTGACTTCCCGGGGAAGATCGGCCGCACGCGTGCGGAGTCTGAACCGCATTGGGAAGCGCCGCTGCGCGCGCGCGCCGGATCGCCGAACGTGGTGATCGTGCTGATGGACGATCTCGGCTGGTCCGATATCGGGTGCTACGGGTCGGAGATCGAGACGCCGCATATCGATGCGCTGGCCGCGCGCGGCGTGCGTCTCAACCATTATACCACCCATCCGATCTGCTCGCCGGCGCGCGCGGCGCTGCTGACGGGACGCAACGCGCATGCGGTCTCCGCGGGATGGCTCGCGAACAACGATCCCGGCTATCCGGGCTACACCGGCCGGCTTCCTCTCGACGCGCCGACCATCGCCGAGACGCTGCGTGCCGCCGGTTACGCGACGGCGATGGTGGGGAAATGGCACAACGCGCCGAACGGCGCCGCGCCGAACCCATCCTGGCCGAGCTTTCGCGGCTTCGATCGCTTCTATGGATTTCTCGAAGGCGAAACCAGCTACTTCTATCCGGCGCGCATCCAGACCAACACCATGCTCGCCCCGATCGACGAGTATCCCGCGGGGTATTACGCCACCGATGACTGGATGGAGAAGGCGATCGGCTTCGTCACCGATATCCGCAACCATGACGCGACGAGGCCCTTCTTCCTCTACATCGCCAACAACGCCGTCCACAGCCCGCTGCAGGCCAAGGAGGCGGATCTCGCCAAGCATCGCGGCCGCTATGACGCGGGGTGGGACGTGCTGCGGGCGCGTCGTTTCGCGCGCCAGAAGGCGCTTGGCATCGTGCCCGAGGATGCGATGCTGTCGCCCCGCGACCCCGAGGTGCCGTCATGGGACGACGTGCCGGAGGATCGGCGCCGGCTGTTCGCGCGCCACATGGAAACCTATGCGGCGATGCTCGATTGCGTGGACCAGAATCTTGGCCGTCTGACGGAGCATCTCCGAAACCTCGGAGAGCTCGACAACACCATCATCGTCTTCACCTCCGACAATGGCGGGACGAGTGCGGCGGGTCCGCTCGGGACGGTGAATTTCAATCGGCGCTTCGCCGGCCTGCCGCCGCTATCCGCCGAGGTCAATCTGGAGCGCGCGGCATGGGTGGGGACGGACCGGGTGACGCCGCTCTACCCAACGGGGTGGGGGCAGGTCTCGAACACGCCGTTTCCCTCCTACAAGACCTATACGGGCGGCGGCGGCAGGCGGGTCAGCTTCGTCCTGTCCTGGCCGGAGCGCGTCACCGATCTCGGCGCGATCCGGCCGCACTTCGCGCATGTGACGGATGTGATGCCAACCCTGCTCGATCTCTGCGGCGTGGCGCCGCTCACGACCTCGCATGGCATGCCGGCGCAGGCGATGCACGGGGCGACCTTCGCCGGCGTGCTGCGCGATGCCTCCGCCGTGCCGGCGCGACGCGAGCAATATTACGAATGCTGGGCGAACCGCGCCTATTACCGCGACGGATGGCTTGCGGTCTCGCTGCAGATCAAGGGGCAGGCGATCGACTTCGACAATTGGACCCTGCACCGGCACAGCGACGATTTCGCCGAGACAATCGATCTCGCCTCGCGACATCCGGAGATTCTGCGCGAGCTGGTGGCGTCCTTCGATGCCGCCGCCTGGGGCAATCTCGTCTATCCGCTCGACAACCGGACGCCGATCCAGAAGTTCAACGAAAGGCCGCCGCATCTGCGGCCGCCGGCGCGCGGGCGGCGGCGCTTCCTTCCCGGTGGCCAGACCGTTCATCTCAGCCAGTTGCTGCCGCTCATCGCCGATCGGTCGTTCACGGTGCGTGTGGGCTTGCGGCATCGCGAAGGCGATTCGGGCGTGCTGTTCGCGATCGGGGATGTCGCGGGCGGCATGGTCGCGTACGTGGAGGATGCGCAAGCGCAGCTCTTCTATAACGGGTTCGGCGAATTCCACCGATTGCGCGGCCCGGGCGTGCCGGATGGCGCCGGCGAGATCACGCTGGAGTACGAGGCGATCGGAGGGCGGCGCGGGCGTGGCCGATTGCTGGTGGATGGCGAGGCGGGCGAATGGGGCGAGCTCAGCCCGAGCCTGCTCTCCGGGTTCCATGAGGGTCTGGATATCGGCCTCGACCGTCGTGGTCCGGTGAGCTGGGAGCTCAAGCGCAAGCATGGCGCGTTCCGCTATGGTGGCGTCATCCATGATCTCGTGATCGATGCCGCGCAATTCCCGCCGGACAGCCCGTTCGCCGAATGAGGTGCCAAGTGATTCCGGGCTTTCGGCCCGTCTGCACCGTGCTTGACAGTTTTCGCCTCTTCCCCATACGGTTCCGCCAATACAACAATGCGACGATCGAAGTTGCGGTTGCCGGGCGGCAAAGCCCGGCGAGGGGAGGGTCGCCGTGCGCACGGGACATGTCCGGCTCGACCGGGGTTTCACGATCGGCCGCACCGACCCTCGCCTGTTCGGCGCGTTCATCGAGCATCTCGGGCGGTGCGTCTATGGCGGCATCTTCGAGCCCGGACATCCCACATCGGATGCGCGCGGTTTTCGCGGCGACGTCATGGCGCTCGTGCGCGAGCTTGCGCCCACCATCATGCGCTATCCTGGCGGCAATTTCGTCTCCGGATACGACTGGGAGGATGGCGTCGGCCCGATGGCGCAACGCCCGGCGCGGCTCGATTACGCGTGGTTCTCCACCGAGCCGAACAGTTTCGGGACGAATGAATTCATCGATTGGTGCCGCGCCGCGTCGGTCGAGCCGATGCTGGCGGTCAATCTCGGCACGCGCGGTCCCGCCGAGGCGGGGCGCTACGTCGAATACTGCAACCATCCGCGGGGCACCGCCTTGTCCGATCTGCGCCGGGCGCACGGCTGGGAGCAGCCGCATGGCGTGAAGTTCTGGTGTCTCGGCAACGAGATGGACGGCCCGTGGCAGACCTGCGCCAAGACCGCCGAGGAATACGGCCGCATCGCCGCCGAGGCCGCGAAGATCATGCGCTGGGTGGATGGCGGCGTCGAGCTTGCCGCCTGCGGATCATCCGGCCGGACCATGCCGAGCTACGCCGAGTGGGAGCGCGTGGTGCTCGAGCACACGTTCGATCACGTCGAATTTCTGTCTCTGCACACCTATCTGAACAACTACGCTGCCGACACGCCGGCTTTCCTGGCCAGCCCCGACCTGATGGACAGCTTCATCGAGGAGGTGGTGGCGATCGCCGACAGCGTCGCCGCCCGGCGCCGTTCCGACAAGCGCATCATGCTCAGCTTCGACGAATGGAATGTGTGGTATCGCACCCGGCGTCCGCGCGAGAACCGCGTCAAGCCGGGCTGGCCGATCGCCCCGCCGATCCTGGAAGAAATCTACACGATGGAGGACGCGCTGGCGTTCGGCGGCGCGTGCATTTCGCTGCTCAACCATGCGGACCGGGTGCGCGCCGCGTGCCTGGCGCAGCTCGTGAACGTGATCGCGCCGATCATGACGGAGACAGGAGGCCCCGCCTGGCGGCAGACGATCTTCTTTCCCTTCGCGCAGATGAGCCGGTGGGGCAGGGGCGACGTGCTGCGCACCATCGTCGATAGCGAGACCTACGCCACCACCTATAACGACCCGCGCGGCGATGCCGATCACCCCATGCGTTTGCCTGCCGTGCCCTATCTGAAGCTTGCGGCGATCGGCACCGAGGATGGCGGGCTCAGCCTGTTCGCGCTGAACCGCTGCCTCGACGACGCGATGCGGCTCGAGCTGCGCATCGGCGGCTTTGGCGGGCTGCGTGTCGGAGAGGCGACCACGCTCCATGACGGCGATCTCCAGGCGGCGAACAGTGCCGCCGCGCCGGATCGGATCCGGCCGGTCGCGCTGGCGGACGCCACGTTGCGGGACAATGTGCTGCGCGCGGTGCTGCCGGCCGCCTCGTGGTCGGTGATCCGGCTGGATGCGATCGCCTAGAAAGCCGGCAGGACGGCCCCGCGGCAAACACGGGGCGAGGGAGGAAACGATGCGGAAACTTACAGCGGTGCTGGCCGCGCTCGCCTTGGCGTCGTGGGTCGGATTGTGCACCACGGCGGCATGGGCGCAGCCCGTCAACCTTGCCTATTGGAATTTCTTCACCGGCGGCGATGGCGGCCGGATGAACGAGTTGGTGAAAGGCTTCAACGACAGCCAGGACAAGATCAAGGTCGAGGCGACGACGCTGCAATGGGGCCTCCCTTTCTACACCAAGCTGCGCACCGCGGTGCTGTCGGGAAATCCGCCGGACGTGTTCTCCTTCCATCTCTCGCGCATGGCCGATTGGGGCGCCGAAGGCCTGCTGCGGCCGATCACGCAGGAGGAGCTCGCGAGCGTCGGGCTGCAGCAGGCGGATTTTGCGCCGCATGCCTGGGATCAGGCGCATGTCGACGGCAAGCTCTACGCGGTGCCGCTGGATACGCACATGCTTGTGCTCTACGTCAACCTGACGCTCGCGAAACGCGCCGGGCTGACGGATGCCGCCGGCGCGCTCAAGCCGATCACCTCGATGGCCGATTTTGATGCCGACATGCGGGCGATCCACGACAAGACCGGCGCCTTCGGCATGATCTTCGCCTCGGACGCGACCGCCGCGGATGTGTGGCGCGTCTGGTACTCGCTTTTGCGCCAGCAGGATGCGCAGGTCGGGGCCGGCGACAATGCGGCCTTCGAAAAGGCCGGCACCGTCGCGCTCTCCGCCATGGCGGACTGGGTCAAGAGCGGATTGATGATGGGCAAGATCGATTCGACGACGGCGCCCGGCCTGTTCCTCAGCGGCCGCTCCGGCTTCATGCTCGCCGGAGACTGGAACCGACCGACGCTGGTCGATGCGCAGGCCAAGCACCAGCTGACCTTCGACTACGCGATCCTGCCGCTGCCGAAACTGTATCACTCCGCGGCTGCATGGGCCGACAGCCATAGTTTCGCGATGCCGGGGAAAGCCAATACGGTGTCGCCGGCGAAGCTGGCGGCGGTGCTGCAATTCGTCGCCTATGTCGAGAAGCACGCGATGACCTGGGCGGAGGGCGGCCATATCCCCGCCTATCTGCCGGTGACGCAGTCGACGGCCTATCTGCAGATGTATCCGAACAACGAATATCGCGCCGCCGCCGACGAAGTGTCGTACGATCCGGATGTCTGGTACGCGGGTGTCGCGGGGCCGCTGTATCAACTCGCGGGGCGGTACTTGAATTCCGGCGCGACCGGGTTGATGCCGCCCGACCAGGCGATGACGCAATTCTCCGAGGGTGTCGCCCAGACGAAGCGCTAGCATGACGGAACGGCGCGCGATGCCAGGGGGCGTTCGCACCGCATCCATGCGGCGGCGGCCGAGCCGCGCCACCGCGCTCTGGTTCGTCGGGCCTTTCGCCACGGTCTATCTGGTGTTCTTCGCCTATCCGCTTGTGCAGCTCTTTGTGCTGAGCTTCACCCATACCCGGCTCGGCAACCCGACTGGCGCATTTGCCGGTATCGGGAATTACGCGCGCCTCGTGCGTGATCCGGCCTTCTGGGGCGCGCTCGCGCATACGTTCCTGTTCGTCGTGCTGACCGTGGTGCCGCTGGTGCTGATCGGGCTGCTGCTCGCGCTGCTGGTGCTGCGCATGCGGCGGCTGCGCGGCGTGGCGCAGGCGGCGTTCTTCCTGCCCTACATCCTGCCGGTCAGCGTCGTGACGGTGATCTGGGCCTGGCTGCTCAATCCGCATTTCGGCCTCGTCAACCATATGCTCGGGGGCGATACCGCCTGGCTCGACGACACCACCCTGGCGATGCCCTCGGTCGCCGGCGTCACCGTGTGGTGGACGGTCGGGTTCAACATGCTGCTGTTCATCGCCGGGTTGCAGTCGGTGCCGCAGGATGTCAGGCAGGCGGCGGAGCTGGACGGCGCGAGCCCTTGGCAGGTGTTCCGTCACGTGGTCTGGCCGCTGCTATGGCCGACGACATCGCTCGTGGTGCTGCTGCAGGCGATCGCGTCGTTGAAAATCTTCTCGCAAGTCTATCTGCTGACCGCCGGCGGCCCGGGCACCTCGACACGGGTGCTGCTCGAATACATGTACGACACCGGCTTCACCGGTCTCGACACCGGCTACGCCTCGACCATCGCCGTCGCGATCTTCGTCGTCATCGTGATCGTCTCGGCGGCGCAGGCGAAGTTGTTCGCGGCCGGCAGGGGGCGCTGAGCATGCCGCGCCGCCGCACCCTGCTGGCCGTACCCGTCGCGGTCCTGACGCTGCTCCTCGCGCTGGCCTGGCTCTATCCTTTGCTCTGGGCGCTGGACACCGCGCTCAAGCAGGAGTTCCAGACCATCGAGATGGTGCCGAGCTGGATTCCCCGCCCGGTGACGCTGGATGCCTTTGTATCGGTCCTGGGGTCGAGCGGCCTGCTGGGCTGGTACGTCAACAGCATGATCGTCTCGCTGCTGGTCACCCTGGCGACGATCGCGCTCTCCTCGCTCGCGGCCTACGGCTTCTCGCAGCTGGATTTCCCCGGCGGCCGCGCGTTATTCTGGCTGTTCCTCGCCAGCATCATGGTGCCGTTCGAATCGCTGGTGATCCCGCTCTTCCAGTTCATGAACCGGCTGGGCCTGGTGAACACCTATCTCGGCATCATCCTGCCGCAGCTCACGACGCCGCTCGCGCTCTTCATCTTCAAGCGTTTCTTCGACCAGGTCCCGCATGAATTCCGCGAGGCGGCGGTGCTCGACGGGGCGGGCGAGATGCAGATTCTGTGGCGGATCTATCTGCCGATCAGCAGCGGGATCGTCAGCGCGGTGGCGATCGTCGTGTTCATCGCCTCCTGGAACAACTTTCTCTGGCCCTTCCTGGTGATCACCTCGCCGAGGATGATGACCATCCCGGTCGGCCTCACTCAGGTGCAATCGGAATTCGGCATCCACAACGCGGCCAATATGGCGATGGCGGTGCTGGGCGGCCTGCCGGTGGCGCTGCTGTATCTGCTGTTCCAGAACCGGGTTGCGCAGGGTTTTCTGGCGGCCGCCGGTTTGAAGGCCTAGCCCGGACGCCGTGCTGGCGCAGGGGCCAGGGCGTCCGGGCGACATCAGGCAGCAAAAGGCCCTTCCCGGAGGAGGCGGCCTTCGATCAGGCCCGGCGCAGGTTGCGATGGACGATCTCGTTGATCTTCTCGCGCTCGATCCCGATATCGGCCAGCACATGGTCGTGCAGCTTGTTCAGGCGCGCGATCGCGTGCTTGCGGGCGAAATAGAGGCGGACGCCTCCGAGGATGCCGTCATAGCCGCCAGTCTGGGCCGCCGTCTGGGTGGACCCGACCGACTGCGACAGGCCGTCGAAGGTGTTAAGCGAAGCCGACATTGTAGCACTCCTAGGGAGGCAGCGAGCGGCGCCCATCGGTTTTCCGGGTCGCAAGCTGCTTGCGTTTGCTGCGGTGCAACATAATCCCCTGCATGCTGCTCTGCAATATGGGGCAGTGTAACTGCCGTAGATCGTGGCAAAATCGCAACACGCTGCCGGACGGCCTCAGGCCGGCCCGCGTGGCACCCGTCTCAGGTGGGGGATAGCGGTTAGCTCAGGGTTAGATTGCCCGCGATCAGCCCAGCAGGCAGAGCTCGCCCTTCGGGGTGTCGAGCACCAGGACAAGCCCGCTGCGCATGCCGGGCCGCACCGGGATTCCGATGCCCAGCGCGCGGTAGGCGCTCAGCAGGCCCTCCGGCCTCGGGTGCGTCACGGTGAAGCTCTTCACCGTGCATCCGCCTGGCGTGGTGCCCGCGGGATGCGGGCTGCCCTGCCAGTCGATCGCGAAGGGAATCGCGTCCGCGTAGCCGGGCAGCGAGAAATGGCACACGATCCAGTCGAGCCGCACCCCGTCCGGGCGCGTGCGGCTCATCGCGACGGGCTCGCCCACCGCAAGCCCGGCCTCCCGCGCGAGCGCGCGCGTCTCCGCCATGTCGGAGGTCTGGACCGCGAAGGTCAGCAATTTCGGGGAAGGCAGCACCGCGATTGTCTCGGCGCGCGTCTTGCCCTTGATCTCCTGCGCGGGGTCCGGCGCGATCAGCTCGAAGAACACGTCCGACGCGAGCGACACCAGCCGATTGCGCGTGCCGAAGCCGGGATGCGAACCCCCCGTCACCGGCCGCACGCCGGTGAGCTCCGCGAAGAGCGTCGAACCGGCGTCGAGATCCGGAACGCCGAGCAGGATATGGTCGAGCTTGACGGCCATGATGCGACGGAACTCCCGGAATGACGCGGCGGATCGCGCCCTCGACCGAAATAGCAGTGGAAGCTGGCATGGGCCAGAGTGGAGGCGGGCTCTCTGGCGTGGCGTCTATTTCGGACCTGCGTGCAAATGGCAGGCGATGAGGTGCGCGCCAAAATTCCGCAGCGCCGGCATCTCCTCGCGGCAGATCGCCATCGCGTGCGGACAGCGCGGCGCGTACGGGCAGCCGTTCACCGGCACGGCGGAGGACGGTTCCTCCCCCAGATCGGGCAGACCGAGATCCGGATCGGGCGTCAGCATCGCGCGCTGCAACGATTGCGAATACGGATGCAGCGGCGTCTCGAACAGCGCGCGCGCCGGCGCCTGCTCGACGATGCGGCCGAGATACATCACCGCCACCTCCGTCGCGACATGTTCGATCACCGCGAGATTATGGCTGATGACGACGTAGCTCAGCTCGTCCTGCTCGCGCAGATCCTGCAGGAGGTTGAGGATTTGCGCCTGCACGGAGACGTCGAGCGCGGAGGTCGGCTCGTCGCAGATCAGCACCTTGGGTCGCAGCACGATGGCGCGCGCGATGGCGACGCGCTGCCGCTGGCCGCCCGAGAGCTCGGCCGGCAACGCGTGCTCGAGCCGCGCCGGCAGCCCGACGCGCTGCATGGCCAGCCGCACCGCCTCGCGCCGCGCGGCGCGGCCGCCGATGCGGTGGATGTCGAGCGGCTGGCGGATCGTCGGCCCGATGCGTCGCGCCGGATTGAGCGCCGCATTGGGGTTCTGGAACACCGGCTGCACGAGCCGCGCCAGACGCGCGCGGCCGAGCGAGGCGATCGGCGCGCCGTCGATCAACACCTCGCCGGAATCGGGGGGCAGCAGGCCGAGCATCGCGAGCGCCAGCGTGGATTTTCCGCTGCCGGACTCGCCGACGATGCCGAGCACGCCGCCGCGATGCAGCGCGAGGGAGACGCCGCGCACCGCCAATACGCGGCCGTTGCCGTGCAGCAATCCGCGCCGGAGCGAGAAGGTGATGTCGATGCCGCGGGCTTCCAGCAGAGGCACGGTGCTCATGAAGCTGCCTCCTCCGGCGGCCGCACGCAACGATAGCGATGCCCCGGAGCCGGTTCGAATTCCGGGATCTCCGGCGCCGCGCAGGCCGCGCGCGCATGCGGGCAGCGCGTACGGAACGCGCAGCCGGTGAGCGGCTGGGTCAGATCCGGCACCGCGCCGCCGATCGCGGCGAGACGTGCGCCGGATTTCGCACCAGGTGTGGGCAATGCGGCGAGCAGGCCGCGCGTGTAGGGATGCATCGGCGCGCGGAACAGGGCACGCGCGGGCGCGGTCTCCATGAATGTCCCGGCATACATCACCGCGACCCGATCGGCCACGCGCGAGACCACCCCGAGATTGTGCGTGATCAGCAGGATCCCGAGCTCGAACTCCGCCTGCAAGGCCCGCAGCAGGCGCAGCACCTGCGCCTGGATGGTGACGTCGAGCGCCGTGGTGGGCTCGTCAGCGATCAGCAGGCGCGGGCCGCAGATCAGCGCCATCGCGATCATCACGCGCTGGCAGAGACCGCCGGAAAGCTGGTGCGGATATTGTCCGAGCCGGTCGGGCAGCCCGGTGACGCCGACCCGCCGCAGCAGGTCGAGCGCCCGTGTCCGCGCCTCCGTCCGCCCGCCCCCGCGATGCCGCAACCACGCCTCGCCGAGCTGATCGCCGATCGTATAGGCCGGGTTCAGCGCATTGGCGGGTTCCTGGAACACCATCGCGATTCGGTCGCCGCGCAGATCCGACATCGCGGTATCGGAAAGCGCGCGCAGATCGCGCCCCTCAAAGGCGAGACGATGCGCGAAGCACTCCGTGTCCTCGGGCAGGAGGCCCATCAGGGCGAGCGCGGCGGTCGATTTGCCGCAGCCGGATTCGCCCACGATGCAGAGCGTCTCGCCCGCGGCGAGGGTGAAGGAGATGCCGCGCACCGCATGCACGCGGCCGAGCTGCACATGCAGCGCCTCCACGGCGAGCAGCCCGGTCACGACGCCCCGGCGCGGAGATCCTGCAACCCGTCCCCGATCAGGCTCGCGCTCAGCACGAGCAGGAACAAGGCGGCGCCCGGAATGGTGATCGCCCAGGGAGAGAAGAAGATGTCTTCCTTCGCCTCCGCCAGCATCAATCCCCAGGACGGCGCGGGCGGCCGGATGCCGAGACCGAGGAAGGACAGCGCGGCTTCCAGCAGCACCGCATTCCCGAGCTCGATCGAGAAGATGACCGCGATGCCGTTGCGCAGATTGGGCAGGATCTCGGTCAGCACGATGCGAAGCTCGCCGCAGCCGAGCGCGCGCGCGGCGCGCACGAAGTCGCGCTCCCGCAATTGCTGCGTGGCGCTCCGCGTCATCACCGCCGCACGATCCCAGAGCAGGAGGCTCAGCACCGTGATCATCGTGGCGAAGGAGCCGCCGAAGGTCGAGATCGCCGCGAGCGCCACCAGCATGATCGGCATCGCGAGCCGCGTCTGGATCAGAAAGCTCGCCGCCGCATCCACGCGTCCGCCCCAGAACCCCGCCGCCACGCCGATCGCGACGCCGAGCATGGTCGACACGGCGGCGGCGCCGAACCCGATCGCGAGCGAGATGCGCGCGCCGAAGGCGATGCGCGCCCAGATGTCGCGTCCGACCTTGTCGGTGCCGAGGGGGTGCGCCCAGCCGGCGCGTGCATCGCTCCAGATCCAGGCGTGCCAGACCGGCGGGATGCGCCGTTGCGCGAGATGCTGCGCGTAGGGTCCTTGCGGTGCCAGCTCCTCCGCAAAGATCGCCACGGCGAGGATCACGGCGAGCAGCAGGAGGCCGATGATCAGCGCGCGCGGCGGCCGGACGCCGCGCCGCGCCGGCGTGACCATCATCGTGTCGGCCGCACCGCTCATCTCAGGCGAGCCCGATGCGCGGATCGAGCCACGCATTCAGCAGATCGGCGCCGATGGTCAGCACGACGTAGAAGAAGGCGGTGATCAGCACCAGCGCCTCCACGACCGGCATGTCGCCGTTGGAGACCGCATCCCAGGCGAGATAGCCGATCCCTTGCATGGCGAACACCGTCTCGATCACCACCGAGCCGCCGAGCAGATAGCCGAATTGCACGGCGGCCACCGAGACGACAGGCACGATCGCATTGCGCAGCGCATGCTTGATCAGCACGCGCTTTCGCCGCAATCCCTTGGCGCGCGCCGTGCGGATGTAATCCGCGCGCAGCACCTCGATCAGCCCGGCGCGGGTGAGCCGCAGCACGGGCGGCGTCGCGTAGAAGCCGAGCACGACCGACGGCATGATGTAGGCGAGCGGGCCATCGGAGCCGGAGGCCGGCAGCCAGCGGAGCACCACGCTGAACAGCAGGATCGCGAGCAAAGCGAGCCAGAAGGCCGGCATCGCCTGGCCGGTCAGCGCGACCCCGAGGGCGAGCCGGTCGAGCATGCCGCGCGGATGCAGCGCGGCCAGCATGGCAAGCGGCAGCGCGATCAGGAACGACACGATCAGCGCGAGGCTGCCGAGCACGAGCGTGACCGGCAGACGCTCCAGCACGATCGCGGAGACCAGACGGTGCTGCCGGTAGGAAGTCCCGAAATCGCCCTGCACCGCCGATCCGAGCCAGGCGAGATAGCGGAGCGGAACCGGGCGGTCGAGACCGTACCGCGTCCGCACGGCGGCGACATCGGCGGCGGTTGCCCCTTCGCCGGCGATCGCGATCGCCGGATCGACCGCGACATTGGTCAGCGCGAAGACCAGCATCGAGATGAACAGCATGATCGCGGCCCCGAGCAGCAGCCGCCGTCCGGCAAAGGCGAGCATGCTCGCGCCGAATGCTAGGGCTTCCAGCGCGCGAGATAGAAGCGCGGGTTCTCGTCCGGGAAAGGCTGGAACTCGAGATCGCTGCTAAAGGCATGCACGTTCGGGTGGGTCCACATCGGCAGGATGTAGACCTGATCGGCGATGCGGTTCAGCGCCTTGCCGTAGAGCGATTTGCGTGCCGCCGGATCGTTCGTCTGCGCCGCCGCCTTGATCCATCCGGTGAGCTCGGGATCCGGTTCCGCGTCGTAGGCATCGCCGGCGAAATAGGAATTCACCACGGCGAACAGATCGTTGATCGAGAACCAGCCATTATCCTGCAGGTACATCTGCATCTCGTTGCGCGCGAGGCGCTGCTGGCCGGCCGCATAGGGGATGAAATCGACCTTCGTCCTGATCCCGACCGCGTCGAGAGTGCCGGAGACCGCGTCGGTCCAGTCACGGCTGCGGAAGGCCTGCAGCTCGAGCGCCACGCCGTTCGGATAGCCGGCTTCCGCGAGCTCCTGCTTCGCGAGCGCCGGATCGTAGGCGAGCTGCGTCACGCTCTGGTCGCAGCCGAACTGCGTACGGTAGCAAAAGGATTTCGGCACCGTCGAGCCGTTGCCGATCATGTCCGCGACGATCCCGGCGCGGTCGATCGCATGCGCGACAGCCTTCCGGACGCCGAGCTTCCGCAGCGGATTGCCGCCCGGCATGTCGCGTATGTTCATTTGCAGGAAGCTCAGCCGCATCGTCTCCACGGGCTTCACCGTGATGCCCTTCGCCTGGCCGAGGCGCTGCGCCTGATCGGTCGGCACGTTCCAGATCCAGTCCACGCCGCCGCTCAGCAGCTCGGCGATCTGCGTCGAATTGTCCGGGATGGTGCGGTAGGTAATGCGCCGGATCGCCGCCTTGGCCTTCGGGCTCCCCGCGAACGTGTCGGCACGCTCGACCGTCAGCCCGCTGCCCGGCGTGAACCGCGTGACGCGATAGGGGCCGGTGCCGACCACCTTGCCGACCGGCGGCGCGGCGCCGTTCGCGCCGTAGAAATCCTGCGGCAGGATCGGCACGACGGAGGACAGATAGTCGAGCGCCGGCGGAAACGGCGCGTTCAGATGCACCCGCGCGGTATGCGGATCCATCTGCTCGGCGCCTTTGATCCAGTTCACGTTGGTCTGGATCGGGATCTTGTGCGAGGGGTCGCCGACATAGTCGAGCGTGTAGACGACATCCGCGGCGGTGAAATCCCGCCCGTCCTGCCATTTGACGCCGTCGCGCAGGGTGAATTCGAGCGTCGTCGGATCGATCCATTTCCACGCGGTCGCGAGCAGCGGCCTGTATTCGCCGGAGGAGGGATCGCGCCAGATCAGCGTGTCCCAGATCTCCTGGCTGCTGATCACCACCATCTCGCGCGAGACATTGTAGAACGGATCGACCGCATCGATCGGATAGGCGCTTGCCCAGCGCAGCGTGTCGGCGGATTTCTGCGCCTGGGCGGCGGTGATCATGCCGAGGGAGAATGCGGCGGCGAGCCATGTCTTGAGCACGAGATTTCCCCTGGACCGAACTTCGCTCGTCGTGCCGCCGATCTTAGCCCGCGATCGGGACGTCGCAAGGTTCCATCGTCAGAGAATGGCGCCGCCCTCGCCGGTCCATGCGGCGCCGAAGCCGGTGTTGAAGCGCGCCTTCATCTCCGTGCTCTGGAAGCGCCAACCCTCGGCGAGGCGGACATATTCGTCCTCGATATAGCCGGCGATGTGCAGCGGCGCATCGGTGGCCTCGTCGCTCGCGAGACACCAGAACACCCAATGCCCGTGCGCGCGGCCGCCCTCGCAGGTGATGATCGGGTTGTAGTACATGTGCAGCGCGAACCGCCAGGGACGGTGACGGAAGCCGGCGAACAACGCCTCATGGCCGCGCGCCCTTGTCTCGCCGCCAAGCCGCGCCTCGCCGTCCGGCGCGAAGCAGCGCGCCTGCTCCCAGGCGATCGCATCGACCTTATCCTGCGTCTTCTTGCGGTGATCCGCGGTGTATTTGGAATCCGCGAGCAATCCCGCCCGCGCCTTCAAAGCCCTGATCGCCTCGATATCCTCGAGCCGCTGCAGCCGTGTCTCGATGCTCTCCATGTGATCGCTCCGTCGCACGCGACGCATGATTGCGTCGGCCGCCGCGACCTCGATAATGGGCCGACACGGGGTTGGGCAAGACATGGAACTCGGGCTCGCAGGCAGGAAGGCGCTGATCACCGGGGCTACTCGCGGCATCGGCCGCGCGATCGCCGAGGCATTCGCCCGCGAGGGATGCGATGTCGGGATCTGCGCGCGCGATGCCGCGCAGGTCGAGGAGGCGGTCGGCGCGTTGCGCGCGCTCGGCGTCAACGCCGCCGGCGCGGTCGCGGATGTCGGCGATGCGGGCTCGCTCGGCGCCTGGGTCGGCCAGATGGAAGCGGTACTCGGCGGGATCGACATCTTCGTCGCCAATGTCAGCGCCCTCGGCACCGGAACCGACGCGACGGCGTGGCGGCGGAGCATCGAGATCGACCTGCTCGGCACCGTGGCGGGCATCGAGGCGGCGCTGCCGGCGATCGAGCGGTCGGAGGCCGGATCGGTCGTGCTGATCAGCACCTCCGGTGCGGTGCAGGTCTATGGGCCGGTCACGCCCTATCCCGTGGTGAAGGCGGGTGGACTTGCCTACATGAAGTACCTGAGCGCGCAGCTCGCCCCGAAAGGCATTCGCGTGAACGCGGTTTCCCCGGGCTCGATCTATTTCGAGGGCGGCGTATGGGACCGGCGCCGCCAGCACGAACCCGAGCGCTACGAGCGGATGCTGAAGCTCAATCCGCTCGGCCGCTTCGGACGGCCGGAAGAGGTCGCCAATGCGGTGGTGTTCCTGGCGAGCGGGGCGGCAAGCTTCATCTCCGGGACCAATCTCGTGGTCGACGGCGCCTCGACCGTGCGTATCCAGAACTGACGGGCTAGCTCTGCCCTGGGCGGCTCTGACCTTGGGCTAGAGCATTTTCATTTGGGGCGGCGCCGGCCCTCGCCCCCACCTGGCCCCCTAACGAGAGTATACTACCGATGGGGGCCGGGTGGGCGAGCGCCGACACCAACTCCACCGAAGGTGAAAATGCTCTGCCTCTGGCGAAATACCGCGCATCTGCGATGCTGAGCCGCCGCGCTCGGCGCGGCATGGCGGGAAGGAATACGAGAGTGGCTTTCGGGGACGAGGTCGTGGTCTGGGGTGCGGGCGCCATCGGCGGCACGATCGGCGCGTCACTGGCCGAAGCGGGCCGCGATGTTCTCTTCGTCGACGTGGCCGACGAGCACGTCGCGGCGATCGAGGCGAACGGGCTGCAGATCGAGGGTCCGGTCAGGCAGCTCACCGCGCGGGCGCGCGCCGTCACGCCGGAGCGGATGACCGGGCTGCA
The DNA here is from genome assembly GCA_965276665.1 of Acetobacteraceae bacterium. Classification (GTDB taxonomy): domain Bacteria; phylum Pseudomonadota; class Alphaproteobacteria; order Acetobacterales; family Acetobacteraceae; genus CAWGJC01. The sequence continues at coordinate 2,253,827 of OZ255620.1, read as the reverse complement.
CCGGCTGATCCTGCTGGCGGTGAAGGCGCATCACACCGCCGAGGCGGCGCGCCTGCTGCAGCCTTTCCTCGCGGAGGATGGCGTCGTCGTCTCCTGCCAGAACGGGCTGAACGAGATCGAGATCGCCGCGGTGGTCGGGCGGGCGCGCACGATCGGCGCGTTCGTCAATTTCGGCGCGGATTATCTCGCGCCCGGCCGGATCATGTTCGGCAATCGCGGCGCCGTCGTGGTGGGCGAGCTCGATGGCGACCGGACCGAGCGGGTGATCAGCCTGCATGCGCTGCTGCGACTGTTCGAGCCGAACGCCGTGCTGACCGATGCGATTTTCGGCTATTTGTGGGGCAAGGCCGCCTATGGCGCGATCCTGAAGGCCTCCGCCCTGACCAACGATCCGATCGCGGCGTATCTCGCCGCGCCGGCGCGGCGGCCAACGATCACGGGCCTCGTGCATGAGGTGCTGTCGATCGCCGATGCCGAGGGCATCACGCCGATCGGGTTCGACGGTTTCGATCCGGCCGCCTTCACCGCGGGCGACGCGGCGCGGCTCGAACGCTGCTTCGCGGGGATGCTGGCGCTCAATCGGGGTTCGGCCAAGACGCATAGCGGCATCTGGCGCGATCTGGCGATCCGCAAGCGCAAGACGGATGCCGCCGCGCAGCTCGCGCCGGTGCGGGCGGTCGCGGCACGGCACGGGTTTCCGACGCCGCTGCTCGACCGGCTGGTCGCGCTGATCGGCGACATCGAGGCGGGCCGGCGGGTGCAGGGGGCGCAGACGGCGGCGGAACTCGACCGGCTCGCGCCGCTTCCCGCGATGGCCTGAGCGGGAAGCGTCGGAGCGCGCGCCGCGCCGCGATGCAGCCGAACGGTTTCACGCCCGGAGCGCCAACGATGCCGCGAAGGCTTGCAGAACCGATCGCGCCTTGGCGCAGCTTCCTTGCCCCGCTGCTGGCGGCGGTCGCGCTGGCCGGATGCGCCGAGCTCAGTTGCCCCGGCTCCCTGAGCCACGCGGAAGGGATCGGCGGATGCTCCAACAACGAGGATGTCCTGCGATCCCTGACCATCGAGCACCAGGGATCGCATGGATGATCCAAGCTCTCGCCGTGCCGGTGCGGCGCCGCGCCCGGCTCAGTCCGCCGCCAGCTTGTCCTGCGTCTTGGTCTCGAAATCGGCGGCGTCGTGGCGTTCGTGCAGCTGGCTCGCCGGCTCGCCGGAGACGCGGTTGACCATGCGCCCGCGCTGAACCGCCGGCCGCTTGCCGATCGCGTCGGCCCAGCGCACCACGTTCTTGTAGTCCTGCACCTGCAGGAACTCGGCCGCCTCGTACATCCAGCCCTTCACGAGACCGCCGTACCAGGGAAAGACCGCGATATCGGCGATCGTGTAATCGTCGCCTGCCAGATATCCGCTCTCCGCGAGCCGGCGATCGAGCACGTCGAGCTGGCGCTTCGCCTCCATGGCGAACCGGTCGATCGCGTATTCGATCTTCGTCGGCGCATAGGCGTAGAAATGACCGAACCCGCCGCCGAGATAGGGCGCGCTGCCCATCTGCCAGAACAGCCAGGAGAGGCACTCGGCGCGCGCCGGCGTGTCGGTCGGCAGGAAGGCGCCGAACTTTTCGGCGAGATGCATCAGGATCGCGCCGGATTCGAAGACGCGGATCGGCGTCGGACCGCTGCGGTCCATCAGGGCCGGGATCTTGGAATTCGGATTGACCGCCACGAAGCCGCTGCCGAACTGGTCGCCCTCGCCGATCCTGATCAGCCAGGCATCGTATTCCGCGCCCCGATGGCCGAGCGCCAGCAGCTCCTCGAGCATGATCGTCACCTTCACGCCATTCGGCGTTCCGAGCGAATAGAGCTGGAGCGGATGCCGGCCGACCGGCAGCTCCTTGTCATGCGTGGCGCCCGAGATCGGGCGGTTGATGTTCGCGAACCGGCCGCCATTGGTCTTGTTCCAGGTCCAGACTTTTGGCGGCGCGTACTCGGGCGGGCTGGTCAATGTCGGTGCTCCTGATTGGGCGCGGCGGCGGCGCGATGCCGTCTCATCCTCGGTCCATGGTACGCCGGCAGGGCGGGAGCGGGAAGCCCGGCCGGGCGTGGCGGGCGTCAGACCGAAGCCAGGCCCTCGGCGAGCGCGTCGAATACCGCCCTGCACCGCGCGCTGCTGCGCAGATCCTCGTGCATGACAATCCAGAGTCCGAGCTCGATCCCGACCGCACCGGGCAGGACGCGCACGAGATCGGGGTCGCGGCGCGCCACCGCCACCTGGCAGATGCCGATGCCGAACCCCGCCCGGATCGCCGCGAGCTGGGCGAGGTCGCTGTCGGTGCGCAGCGCGAAAGCCTGGCGCGCGAAAGCCTGGCGCGCGAGGGCTGGAAGGCGCTCGGCAAGGGCGCGAACCGACGGGGTTTCCCGGTCGTAGCCGATCAGGTCATGACCGGTCAGCGCATGGACCGAGTCCGGCGTTCCGCGCCGGGCGAGGTAGGATCGGCGGGCGTGCAGGCCGAGCGCGAGCGACGGCAGGTGCCGGGTCACCAGCGCATCCTGCACGGGTTCGACCATGCGCACCGCGATATCGGCCTCGCGCCGCAGCAGATCATCGACGGCATTGGAGAGGGTGAGCTCGATGACGAGCGCGGGATGGCGCTGCCGGAGGCGCGCCAGGATCGGCGGCAGGTGCTCGACGCCGACCACCTCGCTCGCGCTCACCCGCACATGCCCGCGCACCTCGCCGACGCGGCCGCTCGCGATGCGCATCAGCGCCGCGGCGGTGGCGGCCAGATCCTCCGCATAGGGCATCAGCTCCAGCGCCATTTCGGTCGGCGCCAGGCCGCGCTGCGAGCGGAGGAAGAGGTTGGCGCCGATCGCCTGCTCCAGCGCGTCGATATGCCGGGCGATGGTGGGCTGCGTGAGGCCGAGACGGCGCGCCGCGCCCGAGAGCGATCCCTCCTGCAGGACCGCCAGCAGGCTGCGGTGGAGATTCCAATCTGGACCGCCATTCATCGATTTCCGTATAGCATCCTGGGCCCGGGCCGCCATTTTCGGCCTCTGCCGAGCTCTCGAGACGGGCCGTCCGGCGGGCAGGGGTTTCGCCCCGGTCGCGCCCGGGATAAGGGCGGGCGGGCGCAGCAGCGCGGGATCGGAACGATCGGTCCCGCGTTCCTGCGAGATGATCAGGTGGAAAGGGGTCCCCTTGCAGAGACGCGACTTCCTCGGTGCCGCGGCCTCGATCGGGCTGATCGGCGCCGCGCGGGCGGCCGATGCGCCGCCGGCGCCGACGCCCGGGCCGTTCGACACCGCGACGGTCCGGCGGCTCGCCCAGGATCTGTCGCGAACCGCCTTCGTGCCGCCGGACACCAAGCTGCCGGGGCCGGTGAACGATCTCTCCTACGACAAGTATCGCGGCATCCGGTTCCGCAAGGATCACGCGCTCTGGCAGGGCATGAAGCTGCCTTTCACGGTGGAATTCTTCCCACGCGGCTTCCTCTACCATGAGGCGGTGGACGTGTTCGAGGTCGCGGGCGGCCAGTCGGCGCGCGTGCCGTACAGCCCCGATGATTTCGATTACGCGGATCCCTCCCTCCGGGTGTCCGATGCGCTCGGCTTCGCCGGGTTCCGCATCCACGCCCCGCTGAACCGGCCGGATTACTATGACGAATTCTGCGTCTTTCTCGGCGCCAGCTATTTCCGCGCGGTCGCGAAAGGGCAGGTCTACGGCCTCTCCGCGCGCGGCCTCGCGATCGGCACCGGCGATCCGCATGGCGAGGAATTCGCGCGCTTCCGCGCCTTCTGGCTGGAGCGCCCGCAGGCGGGGGTGAACGTGCTGGTGGTGCACGCCCTGCTCGACAGCAAGAGCACCACCGGCGCGTTCCGCTTCACCATCCATCCGGGCGAGGAGACGGTGTTCGACGTGGAAAGCATGCTCTACCCGCGCGTCGACATCACCGAGCCCGGCATCGCGCCGCTGACCGGCATGTATTTCTTCGACGCGAATGATCGGGTCGGCGTGGATGATTGGCGGCCGGCGGCGCATGATTCCGAAGGGCTCGCGCTCGCGACCGGCCGGGGCGAGCAGATCTGGCGGCCGCTCGCCAATCCGCGGGAATTGCAGTTCAGCGCCTTTGTCGACAGCAACCCGCACGGATTCGGGCTGATGCAGCGCAAGCGCGCCTTTGCCGATTACGAGGATCTCGAGGTGCAGTACGGCAAGCGCCCGAGCCTCTGGATCGAGCCGATCGGCGATTGGTCGCAGGGCGCGGTCGATTTGGTCGAAATCCCGACGGCGAACGAGGTGAACGACAACATCGTCGCGTTCTGGCGGCCCAAGGACAAGCTCAACGCGCATGGCGAATACGGCTACACCTACCGCATGCATTGGTGCTGGGACCGCCCCGGCGATCCGGTGCTCGCCCGCATCGCCGCCACCCGCTCCGGCGCCGGGGAGGACAAGGGCACGCGGCTCTTCGTGCTCGACTACAGCGGCGGCACGTTGAAATCGCTGCCTGCGGACGCCGCCCCGCACGCCGATCTCGGGGCCAGCGTCGGCAAGCTGCAGAACGTCGTGGTGCAGCCGAATCCCGAAATCCAGGGATGGCGCATCAGCTTCGAGCTCGTGCCCGGCAACGCCACACTGGTGGACATGCATTGCATCCTGATGGGGCCGCAAGGCGTGCTCTCCGAGAACTGGATCTATCGCTGGACACCGTGAGCGACAGTTTTGCCGCCCTGCCGGCGGAATCGCCGCTCGCGATGCCCGTGCAATCGCTGCGGGCGAGGCCGGACCGGCATGGCGCGCCGGCGAGCGCGCCACCCGCGATGGGACTCCGCCGGCTGCTGGTGATCGGCGGCGCCGTCGCGCTGACCTTGGCCGGCGCGCGCGAGATGTATTTCGTGCTGAACGGCAATGGCCCGAGTATCCTCGGCATCGTCGTGCTTCTGCTGTTCGTGGTGCTGTTCGCCTGGATCGCGCTCGCCTTCACCAGCGCGCTGGCCGGGTTCGCGGCAAGCCTCGCCGGTGGCGGGTTCGGGCTCGGCATCACGCGCGGTGGACCCTTGCCGACGCCCCGCGTGCGCACCGCGCTGTTGATGCCGACCTACAATGAGGATCCGGCGCGGGTGTTCGCCGCGGTGCAGGCGATCGCGGAGTCGATCGCCGCCGCCGCCCAGGCCGCGATGTTTGATTTCTTCATCCTGAGCGACACCACAGACCCCGATATCTGGATCGCGGAGGAGGCGGCGTTCCTGGCGCTCCTTGCGCGCACCGGTGATGGCGGCCGGGTTTTCTACCGCCGCCGCGCGCGCAACACCGACCGCAAATCCGGCAATATCGCCGACTGGGTCACCCGCTGGGGGGGCGCCTATCCGCAGATGCTCATTCTCGATGCCGACAGCGTGATGGAGGGTGCGGCGGTGATCCGCCTGGCGTCCGCCATGGAGAATCACGCGGATGTCGCGCTGATCCAGACGCTGCCGGTGATCATCAACGGCGCCACGCTGTTCGCCCGCATGCAGCAATTCGCCGGACGGGTGTACGGGCCGCTGATCGCGCAGGGGATCGCCTGGTGGCACGGTGCGGACGGGAATTACTGGGGCCATAACGCGATCATCCGCACGGCGGCCTTCGCCGATGCCGCCGGGCTGCCGCATCTGCGCGGCAGGCGGCCGTTCGGCGGCCATATCCTGAGCCATGATTTCGTCGAGGCGGCGCTGATGCGCCGGGCCGGCTGGGGCATCCACATGGTTCCGGCGCTCGGCGGATCGTTCGAGGAAAGCCCGCCCTCGCTCACCGATCTCGCGATCCGCGACCGCCGGTGGTGCCAGGGCAATCTCCAGCATATCGGCGTGCTGCCGGCGCGCGGACTGCACTGGGTGAGCCGGCTGCATCTGCTGATGGGGATCGGCTCCTACGTCACCTCGCCGCTCTGGCTGCTCTTCCTGCTCGCCGGCGTGCTGATCTCGCTGCAATCGCGCTTCGTGGTGCCGGCTTATTTCGGCGCGGAGAAATCGCTGTTTCCGCGCTGGCCGCAGGTCGATCCGGTGCTGGCGAAATACGTATTCCTCGGCACGATGGCGGTGCTGCTCGCGCCGAAACTGCTGGCGCTGATCGCGCTGCTGTTCGACGGGGCGCTCCGGCGCGGCTGCGGCGGCTTCGCCCGCGCGACGCTGAGCGTGCTGATCGAGACGCTGATCGGCGGGCTGATCGCGCCGATCGCGATGCTGATCCAGACGCAGGCGGTTGTGGAGATCCTGTTCGGCCGCGATTCGGGCTGGAACGCGCAGCGGCGGGAAGACGGCCGCATCCCGCTCCGCCTGGTATGGCGGAGCTATCGCCGCCACACGCTGTTCGGTCTCGTGCTGGCGACGATCGCCTTTGCCGTGAGCCCGGCCCTGTTCCTGTGGATGACGCCGGTGCTGCTCGGACTGCTGCTCGCCGTGCCGCTCGCCGCGTTGACCGCGAGCCGCGGCCTCGGGCAGGCGCTGCGCCGGCTCGGCCTGCTGCGGATCGTCGAGGAGCACGCGCCGCCACCGATCGTGCTGCGCGCGCAGGCCATGGCGCGCGAGCTCGATACGCCGCCGGAGGACGCGATCACCCGCCTCCGCGCCGATCCGATGCTCCGCGACCGCCATTTCGTGATGCTGCCGCCGCCACGGCGTCCGGGCGACCCGATCGACGTGCCGCTTCTCGTCGCCCGGGTGAAGCTCGACGAGGCAGGCTCGGTCGGCGCGCTGCGCGCCGTGCTCACGCCGGCGGAGAAGGCCGCCCTGCTCGGCGACCGCGCGGCGGTGGAGCGCCTGATCGCGTTGGCGGCGTAGGGGCAGGATCCCCGGCCCCCAAAGAAGTTGCGTTGAAGTAACAACCCGCCGGATAAATGCCCGACCGCGGATCGGCGCTTGCCAAGCCCGTCGCAGACGTAACAAGCTCAGCTACATTCGCTGGTCTGGCAACGTCTCCCGGGGGAAATCTGATGATCCGACGGTCTCGCGGGAGCTCTCTCCCCGCGTTTGCTGCCTGCTTGGCCTTTTTGGGCGCCCTGGCCGGAAGCGGCGCTGCCCGCGCCGCCGGAGATGACGCGATCCGCAACGCGAAAGCGCAGACAGGCTGCGTGCGGGGTGCGTTCAAGGATTACTATCTCGAAGGAGAGGGCGGCGATCCGCCGGCCGATTACAAGGGCCGCGTCTTCAAGATCAGCCAGGATTACCCGAGCCAGCTGCCGCCGGAAGAGAACTATCCCTGGCTGAAGATCGCGTTCAAGGACGGCGCGCCGGTCGATCCGGAAGCCTATCTGAAGGCCCTTCTCGATTACGGCCTCGAGGGCAATACGGGCGTCATTTCTATGTCCAGGACAACAAGATCCGCAAATGGTACCAGCTCCCCTGGATGGACTGGAACACCGAGGTCGCATCCGACTGGCCCGGCACGGACGGGCGGGAATTCGTCCACGGCCTGACGCATGAATTCGACTCCGAGGGCAACACGTTCGGCGTCGCCCAGCAAGACTTCGTCGATACCTGGGCGAACGCCTACGTGAATGACCGCTATGCTTTCGGCATCGGCCAGGTTTACTGCCATCCCGACGATCCGAACCCGGCCGCGCTGAACCCCGATCCGACCGCGCTCAACAGCATGGCGGACGGCGCCTACGTGATGAAGCTCCTGTTCTCGACGGCGAACGAGCAGGAATTGCCCACGGTCAAGGACGCGTTCACCTGGGATGCCGATATCTACACGATCAAGAGTCCGCGCGAGCGGAATGTGGGGCCGATCTCGAAATACGCGCGGACGATCGCGAAGGTCCGTCTGATCCAGATCGATCTCCAGGTGCGCGACAATCGGAGCCCGACCGGATGGCTGCTCGGCACGTACGGCTATGACGGCAGAATGGCCGGCGACACGCCCTGGAAGCGGATGGTCCCGCTCGGCCTGCAATGGGGAAACAATCCGACCGTCACCTATTCGCAGACCTGCACCGGCGCCAGCAACGGCTCGTGCAATTATGACAAGCTGACGGAACAGTGGATCAACCGTCAGGCGGTGAAGGATCTGGCGACGGCGCCGCTGAGCTTCGATCACCTCGGGTTCGGCGGAAGGCTGGCCGGGCCGGTCGATAATCCGAAAAGCTCGTGCATGGGCTGCCGCCAGACGGCGGGCTTGCCGGCGGTTGCCATCCTGCCCGGGTTCGGCGCGAACGGCACGCTGCTGAAGCTCAACTCGCAAGCGCAGCCGGAAACCGCGCAGGCCCTGCGGATGATGTATTTCGGCAATGTCCCGGGCGGCGCGGTGTTCAGCGACACCCAGCTCTACTCCTCGGATTACTCGCTGCAGCTCTCGATGGGCCTGCAGAACTTTGCGTCGCTCCGCTGCGCGAAGGGAGCCGACGGACCACGTCCGACGCTCTGCGAGCAGCTCGACGCCTGGGCCGGGCTGCAGACGACGGCGATCAGCGGCGTCACGGTGTTCGGCACGCCGGGCCCGGGCGGCGCTCCGCTGAAGCCCTTGACCGTCGCGCACGACCACGTCACCGACTGAGCCCGCGCTCCGGGCGGCAGGAATGCGGTCGGAGCGCCGCGCTGTTATCGCCCGCTCCGCGGTTTTGCCGCCCTCACGCCGATTGCAGGGAACCCGGCGGTGCCTCAGACGCCCTTGATGAGAACGCGGCATCTGCACATATCCCGCGCGCTGCCGGATGGCGGCGTCGGGTCGGATGTCCGCGCCGGACAGTCATCAATGGGGCTTTCATCAGAATGGCGAGGACACAAGCGGCTCGGTCGGTAACGGGACGGCGATCGAACGCGGCTTCGGGTGAGCAGGCGGGCTGCAACAGCACCGCGCTTCGCAAGGCTACGCGCCGGGTCTCGATGCTCTACGACGCGGCTCTGGCCCCGAGCGGGCTGCGATCCACGCAACGCTCGATCCTGATCCATATCGACCGCGCCGGCATGCCGAGCATGGGCGAGCTCGCCGCCGCCCTGGTGCTCGACCGCTCGGCGCTCGCGCATAATCTGAAGCCGCTGGAACGGGACGGCTATGTCGAGGTGCTCGCCGGGCAGGATGACCGCCGCACCCGCTTCATCCGCTTGACCCGGAAAGGCGAGGCGAAGCTCGCGGAGAGCTTCAAGCTGTGGCAGGGCGCGCAGCAGCGCTTCGAGGCGGCATACGGCACCGAAAAGGCCGCCACCCTGCGCCGGGCGTTGGCCGTGATCGCGTCGGATAAGTTCGAGGATTTGTTCGAGCGTGCGGGATCGTCGGGTTAGAGCATTTTCACCTTCGGTGGAGTCGACACCGGCCCTCGCCCCCACCGGCCTCCCAACGAAAGTATGCACCCGATGGGAGGCCGGCTGGGGGCGTGGGCCGGTGCCGACCTAACCGAAAATTCTTAGCACATTCGGGCATCACGCAACACCTACGGTCGGCGTGGCGCCGCGCGGAGCAGGCGCCAAACGCCGCCGAGGCGCGCGGCCCCTTTGCCGTGCAGCGCGAGGACCGCGGCGGCGGCGATGTCGGCGTGGCTATCCTCTAGCCTGCGCAGATGGCGCAGGCTTGGGGTCCGGCGGGAGATCACGGCGCGCGGGCGGGTGCAGGCGAGCAGGCCTTCGGCGCCGCGCGTGACGCCGTAACCGCTGCTGCCGGCGCCGCCGAACGGCACGGCGGGATCGGCGGTCGGCGCGATCATGTCGTTGATCACCGCGCAGCCCGCGCGGAGCTGAGCGGCGCAGGCTCGCGCCGCCTCGACCGGGCCGAAAATGGACGCCCCGAGCGCAAAGTCGCCCTGATTTGCGGCCGTGATGGCCGCCTCGGTGTCCGGCACGGACACCACCGGCAATGCCGCGCGTCCGGCCTCCTGCAGCGCGGCTTGCAGCAGCGGCGACAGCGTGGCGGCAATCGCGCCCACCGCGATGATGCGGCGCGGCGCGATGCAGGTGGCGCCGCCGTTCAGCGACACGCCATAGACGATCGCCCGGATCGTGGCCCGCAGATCGGCGCCGGGCAGCACGAGGACCGGGTCCTCGCCCGACAGCTCCATGATCGCCGGCACCAGGCCCGGCGCGAGTGTCGCCGCGACCGAGCGGCCGGTCTCGACCGACCCGGTCAGGATCACCTTGTCGATGCCGCCGGCCGCCAGCGCCGCCGCACCCGCGGCCACGCTGTCCTCGAGCACCGGCAGCAGAGCGGACGGCAGGCCGCTCTCGATCAGCATATCTCTGAAGCGATGCAGCGGCGCCGCGCAGCCGATCGCCGGCTTGAGCGCGACGGCATTGCCCGCCACCAGCGCCTGGAGCGCCTGCACCGCGGGCAGAAAAAGCGGGTAGTTGGCGGGGCCGATCACCAGCACGAGGCCGAAGGGCTGGCGCGCGATCCGCAATTGCGTGCCGAGCAGCCAGGCGGGACGTCGCCACACCGGGATGCGCCGCTCGGCCAGCAATCCGGCCGCCTCGCGTTCGAGGAAGCGGCAGGCCGCGGCGAGCGGCAGGATCTCGGCGAGCAGGATGTCGGCCGCGCTCGCCTGCGGGCGGGACGCGGCCGCGGCGAGCGCGGCGGCGTCCCGCGTGATGCGATCGCGGAGGCGCCGAACGATGGCAAGGCGGCGCCCGATCGGGGTGGCGGCCCAGCCCGGCTGCCCCGCGCGCGCGGCGTCCAGGGCCGCCACGGCGACTGGTTCGGGACCCGCCGCCGTATCCATCACGAGGCGACCTGGCTGCGCCCCCGCCAGACCGGCTGCCGCCCCCGCATGCGGCCGATCAGGGCGCTCCATTGGATCGCCAGCAGGATCACCATTCCGACCGGCTGAAGCAATATGCCGGGGGCGCCCTGGCGGAACCGGATGCCGGAAGCGATGTGGGAGAGGAGGAGCGCCGCGACCGAGGCCGCCGGCAGATCCCACGGCAGAAGCCCGCGCATCGCCGCCAGCAGCAGCACGAACGGCATCACCTGGCCGCCGAGGAGCAGCACGCTCCAGACCGGGAGTCCGCCCTTGGTCGCCATCCCCTCATTGGCGTTCTTCCCGAGCCCGCGCCAGGTGGCCAGAAACCCCTCATACATCCGGCACGCGGCGATCGGCGTCGCGTCGCAGATATCGGTGCGCAGCCCGCACCGACGAAACGCCCGCGGCAGCATCACGCCGTCATGCCATGTGCCGCGGACGAGGCCATGTCCCCCGGCGAAACGGTAGAGCGCGGCGTCGGCCACGAAGATCTGTCCGCACCCGGCCCCGAAGCTCGGACTCTCGCTGCGGCGCGCGAGAAATATCGGCAGGTAGCCGAGCAGCATCGTGTGGATCAGCGGGATCAGCAGCTGCTCGCCGAACGTCTCCGCCCGCTCGCGCGGGAAGGCGGAGCCGAGCGCGAGATCGCCGTCGCGCAGCCAGCCGGCCATCCGCGCCACGCCGTCAGGCCGCATGTGTACATCCACGTCGAGGAAGAGCAGGATCGGATGCGCCGCCGCCGCGGCACCCGCGGCGCAGCCATTCATCTTGCCCGACCAGCCCGGCCGCAGCGGCGGTGCCCGCAACAGGCGCAGACGGGGTTCATGCTCGGCGCGGGATTGCACGAGGGATGCGGTGCGATCCGAGGAATTGTCATCGACGACGATGAGCTCGAGCGCCACGTCGCGGCTCTGCAGCAAGGCCTCGATACAGGGCAGGATCGCCGCCTCCTCGTTGCGCGCCGGCACGATCACCGAGACCGCGAGCGGCGCGGCGCCGGACACCGGCGGCGGCACACGGAACAGCAGCAAGTTCCAGATCGTCAGCAGCCCGGCCAGCAGGCCGAGCCAGCAGCACAGCACGACGACAACGGTCAGCATCGCCTATCCCGGTTCTCCATGGGCAAGGGTGATCTTCTCGCCGCGCCAGCTCGCGCAAAGGCGCCGCCAGATATCGTAGACGCCGCCGATGCCAGTGCGTCCGGCGACGAGCGTGGTGAACTGCCCGACATCGCGGCGCGCGACCGCGGTCGCCAGCCCGTCCATCGTCGCGGTCAGCCGCTCCGTCAGCAGGGCCTGCCAGTCTGCGACGCTCCGGGCAGGGTCGAAGGGCAGGGGCGCGCCGAAGGCGAGCAGCGCCTCGGGCGCGCGCTCGTTCCAGAACGGGTATTCGAGCGCGAGCGGCAGAACGGCGCCGGGTCCGGCCCGGCGCGCCAGATGGGCGCTGCCCGGCTGCAGCAGCAGCGGGCGGGTACGGATATCGGTGAAGCGGCCCTGCGCGGTGACCCAGAACATGCCGTCCGTCCGATCGAGCACGTCCCGCCCGACCTCCAGAAAACGCTGCGCGCCGGCTCTGGTGTCGGGATCGATGCCGAACGCGCCGAGCCGGCGCAGCACGCCGTAGCGGCCGAGCGAGGCGCGTTCCATCGGGCCCCAGCCCGGCCTCCCGTCGAATACCGTTCCGGTCAGCACGGCGAATATCAGCGGATCCCACCAGGAGGGGTGGTTCGAGCAAACCAGCAGCGGCCCGGGCGGCAGGGTGGCGAGGCTGCCGCGCAGCAGCCGGACGGCGTGGAAATGCCGCCTGGCGTAGCGGCTTGCGTAGAGCATGGCGAAGCGGCACATTCGCGCCGAGCGCGCGGCGAGGATCGCCCGGCTCGTCGCCTCAGGCGGCACGCGGCACCTGGGCCGGCCGGTCGCGGTCCAGCGCGTCGGCGGCGATCCAGCCGGACATCAGCACCATCGGCATGCCGGGCCCCGGATGGGCGGCGCCGCCGGCGAGGTACAGCCCCGGCACCTGCCGGCTGCGATTGCCCGGCTTGAAAGCGCCGGTGAACCTTCCATGGCTGGTCAGCCCGTAAATGGCGCCGTTCAGCACGCGATAGCGCTCGTGAATGTCCTGCGGGGTCAGCGATCGCTCCGCCACGATGCGCTGCGCGAGATCGGGCATGCCGCCGGTGCGGGCCAGCTTATCGAGAATCACCCGCCGATAGCCCGGCAGCATCGCCCGCCAGTCATGGTGCGGCCGAAGGTAGGGCGTGTGCACCAGGATATAAAGCGCCTCGCCGCCCGCGGGCGCGACGCCGGGATCCGAGCGGGCCGGCGCGGCCAGGTAGCAGGACGGATCGGCGGCGGGCTCGCCTCGGCGATAGATGTCGTCGAACTCGCGCTTCGGATCGGCCGAGAAGACGAAATTGTGGTGCGCCAGATGCGGGTAGGCGCGATCCAGGCCGAGATAGAGCACGATTCCGGAACACGCCGGCTCGTGCTTGCGCCGCGCGGTCTTGCGTCCGGCCGCGCCGCCGACGAGCTCGGTGTAGGTGCGCACCGCATCCATGTTGGAGACGATTGCGGAACAGGCGATCGTCTCGCCATCCTCGGTGACGACGCCGTTCGCATGGCCGCGTTCGTCGAGCCGGATCGAGGCGATGCCGCGGCCGGTTTCGTAGCGGGCGCCGAGCTCGGTGCCGAGCGCCACCAGCGCTTCGGCGACCGCGCGCGTGCCGCCGCGCGGATACCAGATGCCCTCATGCACCTGCATATGCGCGATCGCGCAGAGCACCGCGGGAGAGGCATAGGGCGAGGAGCCGACATACTGGGTGAAATGGTCGAGCATCTGCGCGAGGCGCGCATCCGAGACGCGGCGGCGGATCAGCCCGGCAACCGTGCTGCCCATGCGCAGCGCGAACACCTGCGCCATCGTTTCTGGACTGAAATTGCGCCGGAAATCGATCGTGTCGCGCAGCCCTTCGACCGGCTTCCAGAAGAAGAAATTCTCCGAGATCTCGTGCAGGCGCTTCGAGACCGCGATCAGATCGCGATACCCGGCTGCGTCATGCGGATTGCCGGATTTCGCCAATCCGTCGGCCATCGCGTCGACATTTTCCACGAGATCGAGCACCTGCCCGTCCTCGAAGAAGCACCGCCATTGCGGATCGAGGCGCTGCATCGGAACCGCGCTCTCGAGATCGCGGCCGCCTTCGGCGAAGATGCGGCGCAGCACGGCGGGGACCGTCAGGATCGTCGGCCCCATGTCAAAGCGGAATCCGTCCATCTGCAGCACGGCCGCCTTGCCGCCGAGCCACGCATTCTTCTCGAACAGCACGGGACGGTGGCCGCGGGCGGCGAGCACCGCAGCCGCGGCAAGCCCGCCGAGACCGCCGCCGACGATCGCGACCGGCGCCGTCACGACGCCGCCTGCAATTCGGGGATCCCGACGCGGCGCGCGCACGGCTGCAGTCCGAAATCCGCCTCCATGCAGCGGGCGGAGATGCGCGCCGACTCAAAGATGACCGGCAATCCGCTGCCGGGATGCGTGCCGCCGCCGACGAGATACATGCCGTCGATATCCTCGAAACGATTATGCGGACGCAGGTGCAACATCTGGTCGTAGGAGTGGCGCAGATTGAAGGTCGCGCCGCGATAGATGCCCTGCGCCTGCCAGTCGGCCGGGGTGATGTGCCGCTCCACGCGGATGCGCCTCTCGATATCCGTCAGGCCGAGCTTGGCGAGCTGGCGGAACACCAGCGTGCGCGCCGCGCCGACATCGTGCCAGGCGAGATGCGGCCCGATATGCGGCACCGGCAGCAGCGCGTAAAGCGTGCTGCATCCCGGGGGCGCCAGGCTCGGATCGGTGATGCAGGCATTCTGCACGTAGATCGACGGGTTCTCGGTGAGCACGCGGCCTTCCTCAATCTCATCCAGGTGCCGGGTGAACGCATCGGCGAGGAAGATCGTATGGTGCGGCAGTTGGTCGATCCGGCCTTCCAGGCCGAGATACATCATGAAGGTCGAGCAGGAGTAGCGTTTGCGCGCCAGGCGCCGGTCTGTCCAGCGGCGCCTGGCCGTATCGGGCAGCAGGGTCTGCATGGCATGGCCGAAATCGGCGTTGAGCACCACCGCATCCGCTGCATGCGTGCCGCGTGCGGACCGTACGCCGACGGCGCGGCGTCCTTCCAGCAGGATGCGCTCGACCGGTTCGCCGGTGCGGATGGTGACGCCGCGCCGCGCCGCCATGCGGCCGAGCGCGGCCATCACCGCGCCGCAACCGCCACGCGGGTGGTACACGCCGTACTCGTATTCGAGGAAGGAGAGAATGGTAAACAGGCTAGGGCACTGGAACGGCGACATGCCGAGATATTTGCATTGGAACGAAAACGCGAGACGCACGCGCGGGTCGCGGAAATAGCGCCGCAGATCGCGGTCGACGGAACGCCACGGCTTCAGCATCGGCAGCGTGCGGAGCAGATGCGGGCTGAGCAGGTCGCGCAACCCGTCGAAACCGCGTTCAAGCGTCGGGCGGAATGCCGCGAGCTTCTCGCGGTTCTCGTCGAGATAAGCCGGGAAGTTCTGCGCATCGGCCGGCGACAGCTTGGCGAGCTGCGCCTGCATTCCGGCGATGTCGGCGGTCGCATCGATCGTGGTGCCGCCTTCGAATTGCAACCGGTAGAACGGATCGAGCTTGATCAGCTCGACCTCTTCCGCGAGGTCGAAGCCGCAGGATTGGACGATTTCCTGCAGGATCCGCGGATAGAGGAAGAAGGTCGGGCCGGTGTCGAAGGTGAAGCCCTGCGTGCGGATCGAGGCGCTGCGGCCGCCGAGCGTGTCGCTGCGCTCGAACAAGGTGACATCCGCGTCGTAGCGCGACAGCAGCAGGGCCGCGGCGAGCCCACCAGGGCCGCCGCCGATGATCGCGATGCGCGGGCGCGCGGCGCGTGAGGCCGAGGGAGCTCTGCGCATCATGGGTACACGAGAGAGAAGGTAACGGCGCCCCCGGCGGGACCGATGGCGAAGGCGGATTCGGTGAAGCGCGGCGGCCCCATCCGGCCGCGCGGATCATTCGACGCGCCCACCCCGTCTCGCGGGATGCCGAGAAAATTCGTCCGAAGCCGGCCGGCATTCGTCTCGTCGTGATAGGCGGAGAGCGCATAGGTACCGGAAGGCACATCGGAAAACACCGTGCTGACGCGACCGGCGATAGCCGGCAGGTGCGCCCGTCGCGCATCCGGGTCGTTGGTGCAGTCGGGGAAATCGCGCGGCGCGGAGAACAGGCAGATCGAAATCGTTCCGCGAGCGTCGCGCACGCCCGCGATGGTGACGGTCAGGTTGCCGGCCCGGGCAGGGGCCAGGCCGACCAGAAACGCCGCCGTCAGCGCGATCGGGACGCCGGTCATGAATTTCCCGCCGAGGCTTTCCGGCATGCTTCCTCCCATAAGGCCCAGAGGCGACGTTGGAACGTTTCGGGATTTCGCAAGGTGAGAACCTGCCGATCGCCCCAGACGGCTCGGGCCGCGCGCGCTGCTCGATGCCGCCGCGCTGGAGGTGTGAGCATGCCGGGACGATCTCGCGGCCGCCGATCCGGCCTGGAACCCCGCCCACCCCGTCCTCGGCACCGCGCATCGAAGGACGGGCGAAGGTTCCGGGCGCGCCTCCTATGCCTCCGACATGGCGGTCGCCAATCCCGCCTATGCCTTCCTGGTGACTAGCGCGATCGCGCGTGGCCGCATCCGGGGGTTCGGGCTGGCGCGGGCGCGCTCGGTGCCCGGCCTGCTCGACATCCTTACCCATGAGAATGTCGGCGGGGAGGCCGATCCGCCGCCGCCGCACGGCGTCGGCGGCGAGACCACGATCATGCAGAGCAGCCAGATCTGGCATGACGGCCAGATCGTCGGCGTGGTCGTCGCCGACAGCTACGAGGCGGCGCTGGCGGTCGGGGTGGAGTACGAGGCGGAGCCGCCCGCCGCGAGTTTCGGCAGCCCCGGCGCAGAGGCAAGGCAGCGCGAGCCCGGCGAGCACACGGATTTCCGGGTCGGCGATGCCGAGGCCACGTTCCCGACCGCGCCCGTGCGGGTGGATGAGCACTACGCCACGCCGCCGCAGCACCACAACCCGATCGAGCTGTTCCCCACTATCTGTACCTGGCAGGACGACAGCCTGACCGTGTTCGAGCCGAGCCAGTTCGTCCATGGGCTGCGCGGCGCGCTCGCCAAGCAGCTCCATATCGACCCGAAGCGCATCCGGGTGGTGTCGCGTCATGTCGGCGGGGCGTTCGGCTCCAAGGGCATTCCCTCGTCGGTACCGTCTGGATCGCGATCGCGGCACGGCAGCTGAACCGGCCCGTCAAGCTCGTCGCGACCCGCGATCAGGGATACACCATCGCGACCTACCGCGCCGAGACGCGCCACCATGTGCAGCTCGGCGCCACGCGCGACGGCAAGCTCCTCGCCTTGGCATGAGGGCCGGGAGCTGACCTCGGGCAGGTGACGGTGCAACTCGGCGACAGCGACCTCCCGCCGGACGGGCTGGCGGCGGCCTCCAGCCACGCGCCCGGCCTCTGCCATGCCGCCGCGCGCGCCTGCGAGGACATCCGGGCCCGCATCGCTCATGCCGCGACGACCAGCAATGAGGGCCCGTTCACCGGGGCGGGACGCCGCAAGCCTCGTCCTGGCTGGCGGCAAGTTGCGCGGGCCGCATCGGCAGCGTGGAGGTGATCACCGTGCCGGAGAAGGATCGCGGCGTGAACCCGCTCGGCATCAAGGGGATCGGCAGATCGGGATCGTGGGGGTGAATGCCGCCATCGCGAACGCGGTTTTCCACGCGACGGGCCGGCGCATACGCAGCCTTCCGATCCGGCTCGATCAACCGCTGTGACGACGGTTCCCGGCAGTCGCTGAGGTTTCGCGGGCGGATCGGATCCGGTTGCCGATCCGCCCTGTCCGACCTAAAACTGCGGCGTATCAATCGGAAGCCCTGCAGTGCGAGGTGGGTAGGCCCCTGACTCGCCGGGCGACAGCTGGGCAAATCGGGAAGCATTTTCCGCATGGAATTTCTCTCTCGCGACGCACCCGCCGCGGCCTCGGCGGAGGTCGCGCCGGCGCCCGACGCGCGCAGGAAGCCGGGCCGTCTGGGACCGCGCAGCTTCAGGCTGGCGCTCAACGTCGTCTCCGTCATCCTCGGACTCGCGATCTGGACGGCGGCGACGAGCAGCGGGGTGGTCGGCCTGCCCGGTCCCTGGGAGGTGCTGCTCCAGGCCGGGCATGCGTTGCGCAGCGGCCAGCTGCCGCGCGACATGCTGGCGAGCCTGGCCCGCGTGGTCGCCGGCTTCGTGCTCGGTGTCGTGGTCGCCATTCCGATCGGCTTCCTGATGGGCTGGTACAGGATCGCCCGCGGCCTTATCGAGCCCTATGTGCAATTCTTCCGGATGATCCCGCCGCTCGCCGTCATCCCGCTGGCGATCGTGACGATGGGGATCGGCGAGCTGCCCAAGGTGTTCGTCATCTTCCTCGCATCCTTCCTCTCGAGCGTGATCGCCGTCTATGGCGGGGTGATCAGCGTGGAGAAGACGCTGATCAACGCGGCGCGGGTGCTCGGCGCGGGCAGCTTCACGATCTTCCTCCGCGTGGTGGTGCCGGCCTCGCTGCCCTTCATCATGGTGGGGCTGCGGATCGGCCTCGGCTCGGCCTGGGCGACGGTGGTGGCGGCCGAGCTGATCGCGGCGCAATCGGGCCTCGGGTTCCGCATGCAGCAGGCGCAGCTCTATTACGACCTGCCGACGATCTTCGTCAGCCTGATCACCATCGGCGTGCTCGGCCTGCTGATGGATCGCGCGATCCTGGTGGCCGAGCACAGGCTGACCGCCTGGCAGGAGCGGGCATGACGCCGAAAGTCGCGTTCCGCGACATCTCCTGCGCGTTCGAGCGCGCCGACGGCACCGCGTTTCTCGCGCTCGACCGGCTGACGCTCGACATCGCGGATGGCGAGTTCGTGACCGTGGTGGGCCCGTCCGGCTGCGGCAAGTCGACCGCGCTGAACATCGCCGCCGGATTGCTGCGCCCGAGCGCGGGGCGCATCCTCGTGGACGATGCCGACGTCACCGGCCCGGGGCCGGAGCGCGGGATCATCTTCCAGCAATACGCCTTGTTTCCCTGGCTGACGGTGCGGGAGAATGTCGAGTTCGGTCTGCGCCTCAAGCGAATGCCGAAGGCGCGGCGGCGCGAGGTGGCGGATTACTTCATGGGTCTCGTCGGGCTGCGCGATTTCGCCGACGCGCTGCCCAAGACGCTGTCCGGCGGCATGAAGCAGCGCTGCGCGATCGCCCGCGCCTATGCCGTCAACCCGAAGATCCTGCTGATGGACGAGCCGTTCGGCGCGCTCGACGCGCTGACGCGGGTGCAGTTGCAGGACCGTCTGCTCGAAGCCTGGAGCCGCGAGCGCCGCACCGTCATGTTCATCACGCACGACGTGGACGAGGCGGTTTATCTCGCCAATCGCGTCGTCGTCATGGCGGCGCGGCCGGGGCGGCTGCACCGCATCATCCCGGTCGACCTGCCCTATCCGCGGACCGAGGAGATGCGCTTGTCGCCGGATTTCGCGGCGATCCGCAACCAGGTCTGGCGATCCGTCTATCACCCCGCCGCGTAGAGCCGCGCGCAAGCAACGACAGGAGAGCGACATAATGTTGACGAGACGGATGATGGCGGGAGCCGCCGCCGGCGCGCTGGCGGCGGCGGCCGGGGCGCGTCGCGCGCGGGCCGCCGCCGATACGGTGCGGCTCGGCTACATCGCGGATTATCAGAACTCCAGCCTGCCGGCGATCGCCACGGATCAGAGGCTCTGGCAGGAAGAGGGTCTGGTGCCGGACGTGAAGGTGTTCACCAACGGCCCGATCCAGATCCAGGCGATGGGCGCGGGAAGCCTCGATTTCGGCGCGATCGGGCCCGGCGCGCTCTGGCTGCCGGCGAGCGGGCGGACGAAGGTCGTCGCGGTCAATCTGCTGACCTTCAGCGACCGGGTGATCGGCCAGCCCGGGATCACCTCGATGGCGGCGCTCAAGGGCAAGAAGGTCGGCGTCCCACAGGGCACGTCGGGCGAGATGATCCTCCGCCTGGCGCTCGGGAAGGCGGGCATGAGCGCCACCGACATCGACGTCGTGCCGATGGATCCGAGCACCATCGTCGCCGCCTTCGCCTCCCGCCAGATCGACGGCGCCGGCCTATGGTATCCGCTGGTCGACGTGATCAAGCGGCGGGTGCCGGATCTGCGCGAGCTCGCGAAGGACGAGGATTTCTATCCCGCGACCTCCTTCGCCAACACCTTCGTCGCGCGCAACGACATGCTGCAATCCAATCCCGATCTGGTGCGCCGCTTCGTGCGCGTGCTGAAAAAGGCGATGGATTACCGCGCGGCGAATTTCGACCGCTCGATCGAGCTGTCCGCCGCCTTCCTCGGCGTCTCCGTCGAGGCGGTGCGCGCGGTGGCGAGCACGGTCAAGCTGCTCACCAGCGCCGATCTCGTGCGGATGACGAATGACGGCACAGTGGATGGCTGGTTCAACACGTTCAACGCCATGTTCAAGAGTTTCGGCACGGTGCCATCACCCTTGCCGCCGAGCCAGTATTACGAGGGCAAGCTCTTCATCTCGGCCTGACCGGAGAGAACCTGAACCGGAAGCGCGCCGACACGCCGGGTGGCGCGTCAGCGCGCCCGCAGCTCAGCGGTGCGCGACATTCAGGTCGCGCGTGCGGTAATTCGAGTCGATCAGCCAGTCGCGGATCGCATCGAGCAGCCGGCGGCGCGTCGCATCATGCGCGGGATCGCTCCACAGGTTGCGCGTCTCGCCCGGATCGGTCCGCAGATCGAACATCTGCCCCTCGTTCGAGCCCTTGAAATCGACGAGCTTCCAGTGCTCGTCGCGAATGCCGGTGAAGAACTCCACGCCGCCGAGCGCGACATCGCCGGCCTGCTCGCAGAAGACGTAGGTCCGCGGATGCCAATCCCCACCCTGCAGCGCCGCCAGCAGGCTTTGCGCCTCGAAATCCGCCGGCACGTCGAGGCCGGCGAGCTCGAGGATGGTCGGGCCGAGATCGAAGAGCTGGCACAATCCATCGACCGTGCGGCCGCCGGCGAAGCGCCCCGCGGTCGACCAGATGATGGTCGGCACGCGCGTCACCACGTCGTACATCGACCATTTCTGGATCAGGCCGTGATCGCCGAGGCATTCGCCGTGATCGGAGGTGAAGATCACCACCGCATCCTCCAGATAGCCGCGCGCCTCTAGCGTTTGGAGCAAGGTGCCGATCCGCTCGTCGATCAGCGTCACGTTGCCGAGATAATGCGCCCAGAGGCGATGAAGCTGCTCGCGGGTCGGGTTCAGGTTCCACACGACGGAATCGTGATCCACCTCGACATCGTGCTGGCGCTTCTCGCGGAGCGCCGAATGCAGGCCTTCCAGCTCCGCCGCGGAGGGTTCAGGCAGCGGCAGGTCGCGGCGGTCGAGATAGGGCGCGGAATAGCGCGGCGGCGGGTCGTACGGCGGGTGCGGCCCCGGCATGCCGACCTGCAGGAAAAGCGGCTGAGTGGGCGGATAGGTTCTCACCCACCAGCTCGCCATGTCGCCCACGAAGGCGTCGGAATGCAGGTGCTCGGGCAGCTCCCAGTCAAAGGCGCCGAGCCGCTCCCGGTAGTCGCCGCGTTCCCGGTATTGCTCGCGTTGCTGCTTGATCAGCCCGTTCGCCGCGAGCGCCTTGTCCCATTCGTCGAAATACCAGCGGCCTTCCAGGTAGCGGTCCTTGTTCTCGACCACGTAGCGCTCGTGGAAGCCGGACTCCGAATTGTACGGGATGGTGTGCATCTTGCCGACGTTCACGCAGTGATAGCCGTTCTCGCGCAGCCGGCTCACCCAGGTTTGCTGCCAGGGTTGGCCGTTGGCGAGCACGCCGGTGGTGTGCGGGTAGTAGCCGGTGAACAGGCTGGCGCGGGAGGGCACGCAGCTCGCCGCCGTGATGTGGCAATTGGAAAAGGCGACGCCGTTCGCCACCATCCGGTCGAGATTGGGCGTGACCGCGTAGGGAAAGCCGAGCGCGCCGATGGTGTCGTAGCGCTGCTGGTCGGTCATGATGAGGATGATGTTCGGTCGGCCTGCCAAGGCGCGAGCCTCCTTCGATGGAAATCCGTCCCGTTTGCGCAAGACGCGCGCGCCGCGCCCTCCGCCGGACCGGGTTAGCACGAAGTCGGACCAAGGCAAGGACCGGCAGGACGGGTGTCCTTCGACGGACGGCCGCCAGGCCGCGTGGCCGGACGTTTCCAAACGGCCTCTCAGAACAGGTCGGGGCCGACGAAGCACATCACGCCCATCCAGGGCGACCAGCACGCGACCGGGTTGCCGAGCGGGTTTTTCACGCCGGTGACGACGCGGTCGGGCGGGACTTCGTGCCACTGGTCGTCGCCGTTATCGAAACTGGCCTTGCTGGCGAGGATCGCCCAGCGCCCGTTCGGCTGCGCCCTGGCGCTCACCTCGCGGCAATCCGCGAGCGAGCAGCACGGGAAGCCGTCCCCCTTGCGGTGCAGCGAGCGAAACCAATGGGCGATCGGGCTGTTCGGATCGGCGCCCGGCGGCGGTTCCGCGACCGCGGTCACGGGGGTCAGCACCAGCACGGCAAGGACGAGAGCTCTCAGCATTGGCGGTCCCTCACGCTTTCGGCTCGTGCCGGCCCGGATGACGGGTCAGGCCCTCACGAGCCTCGTGGTTTCCCGGGTCAGCCAGTCCCTTCGCCCGCCGGCGGCCCTGCGCAGGCAGCGTAGTCCGATGGAGAACGCCGGCCGCACGCTGAAGGGCGACTTCAAGCATCGGTGACATTCTGCCGGGTGTCCGCGCAGTCAAGAACAGCGCCGGTTGCCGCCCAAGCGGGAATCGGCGCCGGCGCCGCGAGACGTTGCATGGGAATTGTGGTCCGTCGCGCCGGCTTGGTTCGCCGGAGCGGCGCCTACCAGGTCATCTGGCTGCGCTGCGGGTTGCGGGCGGGGCGGAAATGCGATTGCCATTCCGTCACCGGCATGAAGCGCGGCGCCAGGAAGTGATAGGTCCGGTCGATCCGCGCCCAGAGCTGGTCGACCGTGTCGTTGCTGGCGCTCCCCCAATCGGCGAGCGTCGTGGTCCAGGCGCGCTGGCTGCGGAACAGCCAGTCCCGCTGGCCGCGGATGAAGCGCTTCTGGTGGGCGATGTTGCGCAGCGCCGCCATCACCTCGCCGGTCTGCGCGTCCAGCTCGTCGAACCGGCTGCGGATCTCGCGCAGGCCGATTGCGAGCAAACGCTGCACCTGGGTGACAGCCTCCTGATGCGTCGGGTCGAGGCGCCGGACGGCGATGCCGCCGATCCGCCTGGCGAGTGCCGCCACCGGACGCAGCAGCCGATCGCGGAGCGCCTCGATGAAGGCGAGCTCGGCCGCCAGCTCCTCGATCAGCGCGAGCACCGAATCCGGTCCCGGCAGGTCCATCACCACGGCCGCGCGGACCACCGCCTCCTGCAGGCGCTGCCGCGTCGCAGGCTCCTCGACGCGCATCAGCAGCCGGTCGGGCGACAAAGCCTCGGTGTCCGGGTCATCCGCGATCCAGGCGGTGAGCTGCAGCTTCACCCGCGCCGCGGCGAGCTGGAAATGCAGCCCGTCCGGCGACCAGCTCGCATCCCCGGTGATCACCTCCGCCGGCAGCGCCTCGCCGGGGCGCAGTATGGTGACGAAATCGAGCGCCTCCGCCACCAGGGCGAGCATCCGGCCGTCCGGCGAGTCCGGCGCGATGGCGAGCTCGGCCTGCAGCGCGGCGAGCGGCAACGCCGCCCAGCGCTCGCCCAGGAGCATGCTCATGACCGGCAGGTCGCCGGTCTCGGAGCGGCGAAAGCACACATTGTCGAGCGTCGCGAACAGCGGATGCTTGAGCGTGCAGCAGGGGGGCGATGCAGCCGCGGCGGACATGCCGGCAACTATCCCGGCTACAGGTGAAGTTATCTTTAATGCGGCGCGGCCGGCCGTTCATGCTTCGGCAAGCAATCCGGCCGACACTCGCGGCGCAGCAAGCCACGAGTTCTGATGCTCCTCGCCGACCCCGTCGCAGACCCGATCCCGAGGCCGGAGGCGTTTCCGGCCGGGGCGGCGGCGCAGCAGCGCCGGGTCGAGCGCCGGCAGCACAGGAAGCTCGAGCAGGAGATCCGGGATGCGCTGCGCCAGGAGGCGCTGGTGCTGCACTACCAGCCGCGCTGCCGCCTGGCGGATTGCGCGGCGACCGGCGCGGAGGCGCTGGTGCGTTGGCCGCATCGCCCGCGCGGCACGAACTCGCCCGCCTTCTCCATCCCCGTGACCGAGCAGAGCGAGCTGATCGTCGAGATCGGCGGCTGGATCCTGCGCCGCGCCTGCGCCGAGGCGGCGGCGTGGCAGGACCCGGACGCGGTGGTCTCGGTGAACATCGCCGCGCGCCAGATGCGCGGCTTCGCGCTGCTCGAGCAGGTGGCGATGGCGCTCGAGGAAAGCGGGCTGCCGCCCGAGCGGCTGGAGCTCGAGCTCGCAGAACCGATGCTGATCGAGGAGCGTGACGACACGCTGCTTGCGCTCTCCGCGCTGCGCGATCTCGGCCTCAGGATCGCGCTCGATCATTTCGGGCTCGGCCTCTCCAGCCTGTCGGTGCTGCGCCAGCTTCCCTTCACGACGGTGAAGCTCGACCGCTCGATCATCGCCGCGGTGAACGAGGAGGGTGAGGAGGCGGCGATGGTCGCGGCGCTGGTGGCGACCGGGCACGCTCTCGGGCTCGAGGTGATCGCCGAGGGGATCGAGACCGAGACGCAGCGCCGCTTTCTCGCCGCCCTCGGGTGCGACGAGGGGCAGGGTTTTCTGTTCAGTTCCGCAATCCGCCACGCACCGCTCTCGCGCCCGCGCTGACCGCCAATCGCTATCCGGCCCCGCGTGAAGATTACCGAAGATTACTCCGCAGGAGACTTGTCCGGCGGCCTGCGGCGAGGCAGCGTGCTGCGGTGAGCGGCATGTATCCCCCCCGCGCGTGACCGAGATGGACGAGGCGGCGATTGCGGCGGCGATCCTCGATCTCGTGGCCGAGCGCGGGCCGGAGCGGTCGATCTGCCCGAGCGAGGCGGCGCGCGCCCTGGCCGCCGGCTCTCCCGCCGTCTGGCAGAGCCTGCTGGCGCCGGTGCGCCGCGTTGCCGCCGGCCTCGCCACGGAGGGACGCATCGACATCCTCCGCAAGGGCAAGCCGATCCCTCCCGAGGCGATGCGGGGCGTAATCCGCCTGCGGCTGCGCCGGACCTGACCGCCGCCCTCGACATCGGGGCCCGCCATCTGCATCTGACCATCCGCATGCATTCGCCAAACCACCGATCGGCCCCGCCGAATTCCCCGGAGAGACGCTGACGATGCGCAGCCTTGGTTCGTTCCTGCGGGATGTCTGGAGACTGACGCGGCCCTATTTCCGCTCCGAGGAGAAATGGTCCGCCTGGGGCCTCCTTCTCTCGGTCCTGGCGCTCACCTTGTTCATGGTGGCGCTCAACGTCGTCTCCAGCTTCTGGAGCCGGGCTCTCTACAACGCGCTCGAGGTCAAGGATTGGCGCGCGTTCGTCGAGCTGATGCTGTTCTGGTATCCGCAGCCAAAGGGCGGCGGGTTCCTCGGCGGCCTGCCCGGCTTCGCCATCATCGCGCCCGTGTTTATCATCGTGCAGGTCTACCGCACCTATCTCACCCAGTGGCTGCAGATCCGCTGGCGGCGGTGGATGACGCGGCAATTCGTCGATGAGTGGCTGACCGAGCACAGCTACTACCGCATCACCCTCGCGGCCGACCCGGAGGGGGTCGCCACCGACAACCCCGACCAGCGTATCTCCGAGGACATCCGGAGCTTCGTCAACGACACGCTCTCACTCGGCTTCGATCTGATCTCCAACATCGTCAACCTGCTGAGCTTCCTCGGCATTCTGTGGGCGATTTCCGGCCCGCTCACGCTCCTCGGCATCACCATCCCAGGCTACATGGTCTGGGTGGCGCTGCTCTACGCGATCGTCGGCACCTGGCTCACCCATCTGGTCGGGCGGCCGCTCGCCCTGCTGAACTTCCAGCAGCAGCGCTACGAGGCGGATTTCCGCTTCGCCCTGGTGCGCCTGCGGGAGAATGCCGAGGGCGTCGCGCTCTATGGTGGCGAGGCGCAGGAAAAGGCGGGTCTCGCGGGACGGTTCGTCGGCGTGGTCACCAACTGGTGGGGGATCATGCGGCGGACCAAGCTGCTGAACGGGCTGACCTTCGGCTACGGGCAGGTCTCGAACGTGTTTCCCTTCGTGGTCGCGGCGCCGCGCTATTTCTCGGGCGCGATCGCGCTCGGCGTGCTGACGCAGACCGCCGACGCGTTCGGCCAGGTGCAGGGCGCGATGTCGTGGTTCATCAACTCCTACGCATCGCTCGCCACCTGGCGCTCCGAGGTCGAGCGTCTCGCGACCTTCCAGCGCGCGGTGCACGCCGCGGCGGCGCTCGGCAGCACGGGGGCGGTGATGGGCACGGCGTCGGATGGCGGGTTCGCGCTCGAGGACCTCACCCTCACCCTGCCGGGCGGCGCGAAGCTGCTCGACCATGCCTCGCTCGCCATCCGCCCGGGCGAATCCACGGTGATCACCGGCCGCTCCGGCTCTGGCAAGTCGACGCTGTTCCGCCTGATCGCGGGCATCTGGCCGTTCGCGGCCGGGCGTGTGCAGCGCCCCGCCGGGCGCATCCTGTTCCTGCCGCAACGCCCGTATTTCCCGATCGGCACGCTGCGCGAGGCGGTGTGCTACCCGGAGGCGCCGGGCGGCTTCACCGATGCGGCGGTCGGCGAGGCGCTGACGGGCGCCGGTCTCGGCGGTCTCGCCGCCGGTCTCGACGAGCACGCCAACTGGTCGCACCGCCTGTCCGGCGGCGAGCAGCAGCGCCTGGCGATGGCGCGCGCGCTGCTGCTGAAGCCGGATTGGCTGTTCCTCGACGAGGCGACCGCCAATCTGGACCCCGAGGCCGAGCGCGCGCTGCATGCGGTGCTGCACAAGACCCTGCCGGCCACCACCATCGTCTCCATCGCCCATAGCGCCGGCGCGGTCGGCATGCACGACCGGGAGATCACCTTCGAGCGCCAGGAGGGCAGCGCCGGCCGGCTGATCCCGGCCGCCGAACCGGTCAAGTGAGCCGTTCGGCGATTTGCACCGCGTTCAGCGCAGCACCCTTCAGCAGCTGATCGCCGGCGATCAGCAGAGCGAGCGAGCGGCCGGAGGGATCGGACGCATCCTCCCGGATCCGGCCGACCAGCACATCCCCCTGGCCGGTCGCCTCGCGCGGCATCGGGAAATGGTTGCGCGCGCGGTCGTCCACGATGCGCAGGCCGGGCGCGGCGGCGAGGATCGAGCGCGCCGCATCGGGCGCCATCGGCCGGTCGAACTCGAGCGTCAGCGCGATGGTGTGAGCGCGCAGCACCGGCACGCGGATGCAGGTGACGCCGATGCGGAGATCCGGCGCGTCGAGGATCTTGCGCAGCTCGCGCACCACCTTCGTCTCCTCCTCGTTCTCCCCGGTCGCGGCGTCGATCGCCGTGTCGTGGCTGAACAGGTTGAAGGCGGCCGGATGGGCGAGCACCGCGGGCGGATGGTCGCGCCCCGCGAGATGCGCCTCGGTGGCGGTGCGGAGCTCCGCCATCGCCGCCGCCCCGGCGCCCGAGGCCGCCTGGTAGGTGGCGGCGATCACCCGCCGCAGCGGAACCTGCCGGTGCAATGGTGCGAGCGCGACCGCGGCGATGATCGCGACGCAATTCGGATTGGCGATCAGCCCCGCATGGCTCACCAGCGCGTCCGGGTTCACCTCCGGCACCACCAGCGGCACGTCCGGCTCCATCCGGAAGGCGGAGGAATTGTCGATCACGATGGTCCCGCGCGCCGCCGCGGCGCGCGCCACGCCGCGGGAGACCGCGCTGCCGGCGGAGAAGAAGGCGAGATCGATGCCCTCCAGCCCGTTCATCGTCAGCGCCTGCACCGGCAGCGACTCCCCGGCGAAGGGAAGGCGCGCGCCGGCGGAGCGGGTGGAGGCGAGCAGGCGGAGCGAGGCGAGCGGAGTGCTCCGCGCCTCCAGGCAGGCGATCAGCTCGGCGCCGACCGCGCCGGTGGCGCCGACGATCGCGACCGCCGGGGCCGCGGGCAGGCGCCGGAGCGGCGCGGGCGGTCTGTCTTCTTGGGGGCTGGGGAAATTCATCGGTTCGTCTCCTGCTGGCCGGCGGCGTCAGGAGCGGAACCCCGGCCCCGTCGCGATCCGGCGGGGGCCTCGGTGATGGGCGGTGCCGCTAGTCGCGCGGCGCGCGCATCCGACCCGCC
This sequence comes from Acetobacteraceae bacterium, assembly GCA_965276665.1. GTDB lineage: Bacteria > Pseudomonadota > Alphaproteobacteria > Acetobacterales > Acetobacteraceae > CAWGJC01. The sequence continues at coordinate 2,225,764 of OZ255620.1, read as the reverse complement.
CGGCAGGGCGTCGTGCGTCGGATCGTGCGCTTGATCATCGCGAAGAGCATAGAACGATCGTATTCGATCCGATCCAAGCGGACAATGGATGATTACGGACGATGCCACCGCGAACCACGCCAATGATCCGACGCGAGACGCCCAACCAGCCGGCAATTCGTGCTCTGCTCGCGCAGGCGGATGCGCGCTCGGCGGCGCTCTACCCGGCGGAGAGCCGGCACGGTCTCGACATCGCCGCGCTGCTCGCGGCGGATGCGCGGTTCTTCGTCGTAAGGGAGGAGGGCATCGCGCTCGGCTGCGGCGGCTACGTGCGCCTCGACAGCATGTCGGCGGAGATGAAGCGGCTGTTCGTCGTGCCGGATGCGCGCGGCCGCGGTTTGGCCACCATGCTGATCGCCGCGATCGAGCGCGCGGCCGCGGCGGAAGGCGTCACCAGCCTGTTCCTCGAGACCGGCGTGAACTCCGTCGAGGCGCTCGGCCTCTACCGCCGGCTGGGCTTCGTCGCGCGGCCGCCCTTCGCCGCCTACCGGCCCGACCCGCTCAGCGTGTTCATGGCGAAGCGGCTGGGCTGACCGCCGGCCAGACCTGCACGGCGGCGGGGTCGATCGTCACGCGGCATGGGCCGGGCGCGATTGGCATGCCCGGATCGATGAGCGTGCGCAGCGCACACTCGCCGAGACGGAGCGCGACCGGCCGCCGCCCCGCGACGGGGGTGCCGATCTCCGTGATGGTGGCCTGGCAGCACCCGTCGCGCTCGATCCGGATGTTTTCGGGCCGGACGGACCAGCCGACGCGGCCCGGCGCCATCGCCTCGCCGATCGCGATCACCACGCCGCCGCCGAGCGCGATCCCCGCCGCCTCCGCCTGGCCCGACGCGATCACCGTGGCGCCGAGCAGCCGGGCCGCCGCCTCGCTCGCGGGACGCGCGAAGACGCGCTCCACCGGGCCGGCCTGCAGCACATGCCCCGACTGCACGACGAGGAGCTCGTCGGCCAGCAGGAACGCCTCCTCCGGATCGTGGGTGACCAGGATCGTCGTCGCGTCCAGCTCCGCCTGCAATGCGCGCAGCACTTGGCGAAGCTCGATCCGCAACGGCGCGTCGAGCGCGGAGAACGGCTCGTCGAGCAGGAGGAGATCGGCCGGCCGGGCGAGCGCGCGCGCCAGCGCCACGCGCTGCTGCTGGCCGAGCGAGAGCGCCGCCGGCAGCCGGTTCTCGAGCCCGGCCAGGCCGAGCCGCGCGATCCAGCCGCGCGCGGCCGCCTCGGTGCTGCCAACCCCGAACGCGGCCTGGCGCAGCACCGGCAGGTGCGGGAACAGCGCGTAACTCTGCGGCACATAGGCGACCCCGCGCTGCTCCGGCGGCAGGCGCGCGAGATCGCGGCCGCCGAAGCTGAGCGTGCCGCCCGGCGCCGGGTCGAGCCCGGCGATCAGCCGCAAGGTCATCGACTTGCCGGAGCCCGACGCGCCCAGGATCGCGAGCCGCCGTGCGCCGGTTCGCCAGGCGATGTCGAGCTGGAATCCGTCGAGCGTGCGGCGGAAGCCGAGATCGAGCGTTTTGCCGGCCGCTGGCGGCCGGGTGATGACGGCGGGGGCGAGGGCGGCGATGGGCGGCACCCGTTCCGCCCAGCCGGCCCGCGCCGCGCGCATCGGATGGCGGAACTGCACCAGGGCGGCGACCGCCATCACCGCGATGGCGGCGAGCAGGGTGGGGAGCAAAACCGGCAGCATCGCCGGCAGCCCATCCGTGCCAAAGGCGACGTAGGTATAGACCGGCAGCGAATAGGGGTGGTACGCCACCATCACCGTCGCGCCGAACTCGCCAAAGGCGCGCAGCCAGGCGAGCAGCGCGCCGGCCAGGATCGCGCGCCCGGTGATCGGCAGGCTGACCCGGCGGAACACCGACCCTCGGCGGTGGCCGAGCGTCGCCGCGACATCCTCCAGCACCGGATCGAGCCCGGCGAAGGCGGAACGCGCGGCGATGATCAGGAAGGGGGCGGCGACGAAGGCCTCCGCCAGCACGATGCCGGCGAAACTGTCGGTCAGCGCGCCCTGCGTCAGCCGCCCGAGCGGACTCGCATAGCCGAGCAGGAAGAGCAGCAGAACGCCGCTCGCCAGCGGCGGCAGGGCGAGCGGCAACTGCACCAGGAAGCCGATCGCGGCGGTGATCCGCCGACGTCCGCCTTCCGCCGGCGCGCGCGCCAGGGTGTAGCCGAGCGGGATGCCGCCGGCGGCCACCAGCAGCGTCGCGATGGTGGCGCTCGCGATCGAGACGAGGCTGGCATTGCCGAGCTCCGGCCACGCGGCGCCCCGCCAATCCGCGAGGCCGATCTGCCCGAAGCCCGCGAGAAAGGGCGCGATCAGGTAGGCTGCGAGCAGCGCGCCGAGCCAGGGAAGCGGCGCCGGCGGCCGTCGTGTCACGCCGGCTTGAGCATCGCCCGCAGCGAGGCCGGCACCGCGCTCGCATCGCCGCTCACGCTCGGCGTGACGAGATCGAGCCCGTGCTGGCGCATGATCGCCTGCCCCTGGCGCCCGAGCAGGAAGCCGACGAGACGCGCGCCGGCCGCCGGGTTCGGCGCGTGCTCCAGCACCGTCGCCGTGTAATGGGCGGCGAGCGCGGTTTCCGCCGGCAGGGTGATCGCGGGGATTTTCAGATCGGCGGTCTCGGTCGAGTAGAAGAACCCGATATCGAGCTGTCCGGATTGCAGCCGCCCGATCAGCGTCTCCTCGGGGAAGACCTGCGCCGGATTGTCGGGCGCGCCCAGCACCTTCTCCGACAGGTCGGGCAGCTTGTACACGTTCGCGGCCTTGGCGAGCAGGTCGAGCGTGAGCTTGCCTTTCGGATCGAGCTTGGGGTCGGTGCGGCCGATGCGGATGCCTGGCTCCTGCAGCACCTCGTACCAGGGCTTGCTCCTGAGGTCGGCCGCGAAGCCGGAATTCGGATTGTAGCCGATCACCAGCGGCGATTGCGCGAAGGTCGCATACCAGCTCACCCAGCCGCCGTTCGCGCTGCCGGTCAGCGTGTCGTTCACGCTGGGCGTCGCGCTGATGAACACATCGGCCTGGCGGAGCTTGCCCTTGATCTGGTTGGCGAGGCCGTTCGACCCGCCGGCGTAGCCCTGGAACCGGCCATGCGTCTGCGCGTCGAAGGCAGGGCCGATGCCATGCTCCATCAGCGTGACGAGGGAGCCGGCATAGAGCACCGAGACGGTGCCCGCGGCCGCCCGCTGGGCGCGGGCGCCCGTCGTGAGCAGGGGGGTCGTGAGCAGGGAAAGTGCTGCGGCGGAGCCGAGGAAGGCGCGGCGATGCATCGTGGGACCCTCGATGTGTCCAGGCCGCTATAGCGCCGATCGGGCCCGCGCGCCATGTGGTGGAATCGTTATCCTGCAGTAATGTTGAGGAATGCCGGGCGCCGCGCTGGCGTCAAAAGCTGGGCGATCCCGCCCGTTCTGGCCTGAACTGGAGTTGTGATGAACAGACGAACCCTCCTGGCGCTGGCCGCCGGGCTTTCGCTCGCCGCCGGCGTGGCTCAGGCGCAAACCGCCGGCACGCCGGCGCGGCTTCGCGGCACCATCGACACCGTGACGGGCGACAGCATGGCGCTCACGCTGCGCGACCAGAGCAAGGCGACGGTGGCGCTTCCCGCCAATCTGCGCGTCACCTGGCTCAGCGAGGCGAAGCCGAGCGATATCGCGACCGGCAGCTATATCGGCACCGCCGCCGTGCCGCAGCCGGATGGCACACTCCGCGCGCTCGAGATCCAGGTCTTTCCGTCCGCGATGCGCGGCGTCGGCGAGGGCAACCATCCCTGGGATACCGGCCCCGGCAGCTCGATGACCAATGGCACGATCGGCAGCCTGGTGAATGCCAATGGCCGCACGATCACGATCACCTACAAGGGCGGCGAGAAGACGGTGGTGGTGCCGGACAACGTGCCGTTCGTCACCTATTCCCCCGCCGACCGCGCGGCGCTGACGCCAGGCGCGCATGTCATCATCAATGGCACGCGCGCCGATGACGGTACGATGACGGCGGGCAGCATCTCGGTCGGCAAGGACGGTCTCGTCCCGCCGATGTGACGGATCGCGGCGCCGACCCGTGCGTCGGCGCCGTTGTTCCGCAGCAGAGGGATCCATCACCGTTCGCGCCGCGTCGGATCGTGACGCGACGAAGGCGCGCTTTCAGTTCGGCACGAGCACGCTGCTGACGACGTGGATCACGCCATTGGATTGCATGACGTTCGGGATGGTCACTTCCGCAACGCCGCTCTTCGCGCCCATCACGAAGATATGCGTCCCGTTCTCGGACAGGGTGAGCGGCTCGCCCTGCACGGTCTTGAGCATCGCCTTGCCGTGGCCCTTCTTGATCATCGCCATGAGATCGGCCGCCGTGTAGCGACCGGGCACGACGTGATAGGTGAGCACGGCGACGAGCATCGCCTTGTTCTCGGGCTTCAGCAGCGTGTCGACGGTGCCCGGCGGCAGCTTGGCGAAGGCCTCGTTGGTGGGCGCGAACACGGTGAACGGACCCGGTCCCTCCAAGGTATCCACGAGACCGGCGGCCTTCACCGCGGCCACGAGCGTCGTGTGGTCCTTCGAGTTGACCGCATTCTCGACGATGTTTTTCGACGGATACATCGGTGCGCCGCCGACCATCACCGTCTGCGTATCGGTGTTCATCTGCGCATAGGCGGGCGCGCAGAGCATGGAGAGCGCGACAGCCGCGGCCAGCCGTAATCCCGATCGAGAGAGTCGCATGGTGAATTCTCCTGAGTGTCTCGCCGAGCTTGGCGACACACAGGAATACGGGCCTGCGCAACGATTGGATGATGCGGGACATCATCCGGGCGGCGAAATGAGGGTTTTGGCGGATTCGTGAAGAGATCGCGCGCGTTCAGGTGCCGGCGAGCGCCTCGAGCGGGCCGTCCAGGTGATGCAGACGCAGATGCTGCCTCAACGCGGTGGCGGACATCTTGCGGCCGGTGAGATAGCCCTGCACTGTCGGACAGCCCTCGAAGCGCAGCGCGCCGAGCGGCGCCTCCGCCTCGACGCCTTCGGCCACCACGTCGAGATCCGTGTTGCGGGCGAAGGCGAGCGCCGGCTTGACCACCTTGCGCATCCGCGGGAGTGCTGTGCGCTCCCCCTGAAGGTGCGACGAGGCGCCTCGATGAGGCGGTGGTTCGATCAGGCGCCCGGCCTCCTGGATACCGGGAGAACGTGAACAATCCGTTCATTCGGCCCCGGCCGGCCTTTCCAGCCGGGAGTTTGCCCGGCATCCTGGCGCCGAACTACGCGCAAGGCAGGCGAGACCGATGGGCGATACGCGACCCAATATTCTGTGGCTCTGTTCCGACCAGCAGCGCTGGGACACGATCGGCCGGCTCGGAAACCCGCATATCCGCACGCCCTCGCTCGACGCCCTCGCGGAAGGCGGCGCCGCCTTCCGCCGTGCCTACACCCAGTCGCCGATCTGCACGCCGGCCCGCGCCAGCATGCTGACCGGGCGCTATCCGGCGAGCCACGGCGTGTTCCGCAATGGCAATGCCGGCTTTCCCGCGCATGAGAAGTTGATGACGACAACGCTCGCCGATGCCGGCTATGATTGCGGGCTGATCGGCAAGCTGCATCTGTCGGCGGCGAAGGAATACGAGCAGCGCCCGGGTGACGGCTATCGCGTGTTCGAGTGGAGCCATCATCCGACGCCGGATTTCGCCCGCGGGCATGATTACGAGACCTGGCTGCGTTTCGAGAAGCATGTCGACCCGCAGGAGCTCTACGCGAAGGTCAGCGGATTCTGCGGCCCGGGCGTGCCGGCCGAGCTCAGCCAGACGAGCTGGTGCACCGAGATGGCGCTCCGCTTCATCGAGGACCGGCGGACCTGCCCCTGGCTGCTCAGCATCAATTACTTCGATCCGCACGCGCCGTTCGACGCGCCGCCCGAATACCTGGCGCAGGTGGACGCGGCATCGCTGCCGCTCCCGCTCTGGCGCGACAGCGATGCCGAGCGGTGGCGGGATTTCGCCAAGGTGGACCAGCAACAGGTGGTGCCGCGCGATCCGCGCATCCGCGTCAACGCCGAAGTCCGGCGCGGCGGCGACGCCTCGCATGACGATTTCGCCTCGCACGTGCCGGAGAATTACGACGCGCTGCAGGTGAAGGCGAATTACTACGCGATGATCCAGCAGATCGACGCCTCGGTCGGGCGGCTGATCGAGGGTTTGCGGCAGAGCGGGCAGCTCGAGAACACGATCATCCTTTACCATTCCGACCATGGCGAGCAGCTCGGCGATCATGGGCTCGTGCTGAAGGGATGCCGGTTCTTCGACGGGCTGGTGCGCGTGCCGATGATCTGGTCATGGCCGGAGCACATCAGGCCGGCGGTGGAGAGCGAAGCGCTGGTCGAGCTGGTGGATATCGCGCCCACCTTGCTCGAGGCCGTCGGCGTCGAGCAGCCCTGGCAGATGCAGGGCAAATCGCTCCTGCCGATCCTGGAGGGCCGCGCCGACCTGCATCATCATAAGACCCATGTGGTCAGCGAGTTCCGCGACAGCATCGGCAGTCACGACGACCACACCCACGCCTCGATGGTGTTCGACGGGCGGTGGAAGTCGGTGGTCTATCACGGCCATCCGGTGGGCGAGATCTTCGACCAGGAGGCCGATCCCGGCGAGTTCGACAATCTCTGGGGCGACGTGGCATTGCGGGCGGAGCGGCTGAAGACGCATCTCGACGTACTGGCGGCCACGATCAGCGGCGGCCCGCCGCGCATCCTCGATTACTGAGCGGGAGGCGACCATGGCGTCGGATGGACGCGCACTTGCCGCCGAGACGGTGTTGCCGAAGACGATGAGCCTGCCGCGCATCATCGTGCTCTGCGCCGCGGGCGGATTCCTCGACGGCTACGACCTGCTGATCATGGGCGCGGCGCTGCTGCTGCTGGTGCCCGAATTCCACCTGAGCAGCGCCGGGACCGGTCTGCTCGCGGCGCTGCCTTTCGTCGCGATGGCGGCGGGCGCGCTGTTCGCCGGGCGGCTCTGCGACCGGTTCGGCCGGCGCCGGATCTACCTGATCGACGTGCTGCTGTTCCTGGTCTTCGCGATTCTGCAGGCCTGCGCGCAGAATGTGTGGGAGCTCGCGGCGGCGCGGCTTTGCGTCGGCTTCGCGATCGGCGTCGACATGCCGACCGGCTCCTCGATGCTGGCGGAATTCTCGCCGCCGCGCCTGCGCGGGGCGCTGACCGGCATGCTGAACACCGCCTGGCTGCTCGGCGGCTGCGTGGCGACGATCGTGGGGTACGTGCTCTACCGCACCACCGGCCCGTCCGCCTGGCGGTGGATGTTCGCCGCGGCGGCAATTCCCGCCGCGATCATCGCGATCATGCGGCACGGATTGCCGGAGACGCCGTACTGGTCGCGCGCGGTGCTGGAACGGGAGGGGAGCGGGCGCGGCTTCCTCGCGATCTTCCGCTCGGAATGGCGCAAGCCGGTGGCGTTCTTCACCGCGTATTGGGCGATCGAATCCTTCGCCGGCGGCCCGGCCTTCATCTACACCGCGCTGATCTTCCAGCAGGTGATCAAGTTCCAGGGCGCCTCGGCGCTGCTGCTCAACGCTTCCCTGCTCGCGACCTACACGGTGGCGAGCCTGATCCTGCAATTCACCCTGCTCGACCGCTGGGGGCGCAAGCCGTTCGCGGCGCTCGCCTGCCTGCTCGCGGCGGCCGGCGCGATCGCCACCGCCTTCCTGCCGGGCGGCGGCCTGAAACTCGTCGTCGCCTTCTCGATCTTCGCGGTGGCGACGCAGATTTCCGTGCTGCCGTTCTGGGTGTGGTCGGTGGAGCAATTGCCGACGCATCTGCGCGCGACCGGGCAGTCGATCGGCAGCGCCGGCGGCAAGCTCGGCATCTTTCTCGGCGTGCTGATCTTTTCGCCCGGCGTGATCAGCGCGATGGGCTGGCAGGCCTATTTCCTGTTCGTGGGCGCGCTGTTCCTGGCCCTGGTCGCGCTCGTGCTCGTCTTCGGGCGCGAGACCAAGGGCACCTCGCTCGTCGAGTAGCATACGCGGCGAGACCGCGTGTGCTGCTCCGGGCGTCAGGCGAGGGCGGATTCCAGCGCCGGGTAGTCGGTGTAGCCTTCCGCGCCGCCGCCATACATCGTGGCGCGGTTGAGCTCGTTCAGCCGGGCGCCGGTCGCGAAACGGCGCGGCAGATCCGGATTGGCGATGAAGCGCACGCCGAACGCGACGGCATCCGCGTCGCCGCGATCGAGATCCTCCCGCGACTGCTCGAGGCTGAACCGCTCATTGGCGATGAAGACGCCGCCGAACGCGCGCTTCAGCGACGGGCCGAGCCGGGCGGATTCCGCATTCTCGCGGGCGCAGAGGAAGGCGAGCCGGCGTCGTCCGAGCTCGCGCGCGACATAGCCGAAGGTCACGCCGAGATCGGTGTCTCCCATGTCGTGGCTGTCGGCGCGCGGTGCGAGATGCATGCCGACGCGGTCCGCGCCCCAGACGCCGATCACCGCATCCGCGACCGCGAGCATCAGCCGCGCGCGGTTCTCGATCGGGCCGCCATACTCGTCGGTGCGATGATTGCTGCCATCCTGCAGGAACTGGTCGAGCAGGTAGCCGTTCGCGCCGTGGATCTCGACGCCGTCGAACCCGGCGCGCTGCGCATTCTCGGCCCCTTTGCGAAAGGCCTCGATTATCCCGGGAATTTCGCCCAGATCGAGCGCCCGCGGCTCGGGGAAGGGTCGCTCCGGGCGCAGCAGGCTGACATGGCCGCGCGCCGCGATCGCGCTCGGCGCGACCGGCTCGCGGCCCTCGAGGAAGCTCGGGTCGGAGATGCGCCCGACATGCCAGAGCTGGAGCAGCATGCGGCCGCCCGCCTCGTGCACGGCGTCGGTGATCGCGCGCCAGCCGTCCACCTGCGCCTCGGACCAGATGCCCGGCGTGCGGGCATAGCCGACGCCCATCGGCGTCACCGAGGTGGCTTCCGACAGGATCATGCCGGCGGAGGCGCGCTGCACGTAGTATTCGCGCATCAGCGGCGTCGGCACGCGGTCCTCGGTCGCGCGGGAGCGGGTGAGCGGCGCCATCACGATGCGGTTCGGCAGGTCGAGGGCGCCGACCCGGAGCGGGTCGAACAGGGTTGGCATGCAAATTCCTCTTTGAAGTCGGAACGGCAAAGAAGTGGCGGCTTGGTTGCTGCACCGCAAGGTGGGCCGAGGAGACCGGCGAACCCGGGGCGTAGGGTTGGCGGCGCGCGTCTGCTGTGGTCTCTCCGGCCGAAAGCGGAGGCGATGATGGAAAACCCGGTCCTGGTTGAGGTGTTGCGCGGCGCGCGGGTGGAATCCCGCCATGCCGGCGCGGTGGCGGTGATCGATGCCGATGGCGGCGTCCTGCTCGCCGCCGGCGATATCGACGCGCCGGTGTTTCCCCGCTCGGCGGTGAAGGCGCTGCAGGCGCTGCCGCTGATCGAGAGCGGGGCGGCGGACCGGTTCGGCCTCACGCCCAAGGAGATCGCGCTCGCCTGCGCCTCGCATGGCGGGGAGGCCCAGCATGTCGAGACGGCGACGGGGATGCTCGCCAAGGCCGGGCAGGCGCCGGATTGCCTGGAATGCGGCGTGCAATGGCCGAGCGATTCGCGCGCCGGCCGGGCGCTCGCCGCCGCCGGGCGGGAGCCCTCGGCGCTGCATAACAATTGCTCGGGCAAGCATTCCGGCTTCGTCTGCCTCGCCTGCGCGCTGGGGGCGGCGCCGGCGGGCTATGTGCGGCCGGAGCATCCGGCGATGCGGGAGGTGACGGCGGCGCTCGCGGCGATGACCGGCGCCGCGCTCACCGAGGAAAATCGCGCGACCGATGGCTGCTCGATCCCGACCTATGCGATCCCGCTCCGCGCGCTGGCGCTGGCCTTTGCGCGGTTCGGCAGCGGCGCGCGTCTCCCGGCGGCGCGGGCGACGGCGGCGGCGCGGTTGCGGGCGGCGGTGGCGGCACACCCGTTCATGGTCGCCGGCAGCGGGAAGTTCGACACCGAGATGATGACCGCGCTCGGCGCCCGGGTGTTCGTCAAGGTGGGCGCGGAGGGCGTCTATTGCGGTGCGATTCCGGAGGCCGGGCTCGGATTCGCGATCAAGAGCGATGACGGCGCGGCGCGGGCGGCGCAGGCCGCGGCGGCGTCGGTGGTGCGGCGCTTCCTGCCCGGCCCGGGTGATCCCGTGCTGGACCGGCTGGCCGAGCCGGTGCTCCGCAACTGGAACCGCATCGAGGTGGGCCAGATCCGCCCGGCCGGCCCGCTCAGCGGGCAGTAACCAGCAGCGTTTCGGCGACCGCGCGCGCCGCCTGCTCGCCGCTCAGGAAGGCGCCGCCCACGGTGCCGGCCATGCCGTCATCGCGCCAGGCCTCGCCGGCAAAGGCGAGGCGGCCTTCGCCGAACGGAGCGCTCATCGCGCGCCGCGCGCCGGAATTGCCGGGACCCGCATAGGCATAAGCGCCGAGGAAGCAGGGATCGGCGCCCCAGCCCGTCTCGACCGCGCCGGGGCGGAAGGCGCGGTCCGCCGTCTCGCCGAACAGCACGCGGATCTGGCCGCGGGCGAACGCCTCCGCCGCGCCCTTGCCCGCCCGCGCGATCTCCCAGGAAGTGCGCCCGCCATAGAAGCCCAGCATGTGATCCTGGCCCTCCGGCCAGAAATGCATCGAGAGCGCGGCATCGTCCGGTCCGCTCACCCGGCGGTCCACGCCGCAGGCCCCGGGCAGGCCGAGCCGGTCGTCTCCCGCGGCGCGCAGCACCACCTTGCTGAGCAGCCCCATCGGCAGGGCGGCGATCGCCTCGGCCGCCGTCGCGGGCAATTCGGGGTCGAAGCGGATTTTTCCGGACGCCAGCACGCCGGTCGAGACGGTGACGATGCAGGCGCGCGCCGTGATCCGGCCGGAGGGCGTCTCCACCGCCACCCCGTCCCCCCAGGCGATGCGGGTGGCCGGCGTCCGGAGATGCGCGTGCCCGGCCCGCTCACCCAGCCGTCGCGCGACGAAGTCGCCGAGGCCGCCCCGCACCTGCAGATTGCTGCCGCCGAGCAGGTTGAGGTGCCAGTCCCGCAGGCCGAGATCGCGCGGATCGGCGGCGGCGATCAGCGACCCCTCCCAGAACAGCATCGTCTGCACCCAAGGGTCCGGGCCGAGCACGGCGGCGGCCTCCGCCAGGCACACATCCGGCCGGCCGCTCGCGACGCGGGCGGCGAGCTCGCGATGGAAGCGCCGCTCCGTCGCGTCATAGGCGGCGAGCTCGGCCGGGGTCGCCGGCCGGCCGTCCACGAAGGTGATCTCCGTGCGCTCGCCCCGCGAGAACAGCGTCTCGCCGGCCGCCCGGCCGATCGGCACCAGCGGGTTGCGCTCGGCGAAATGCAGCCAGGAGGCGCCGAGATCGACCACCGCCCCGCCGAGCTCGGGCGGGCGGATGGTGCGCGCGCGGCCACCGATGCGCCCGCCTGCCTCGATCAGCGCCACACGCAGCCCGTTCCGGCGCAGCCAGCCGGCGGCGGCGAGCCCGGCCACGCCGGCGCCCACCACCACTACGTCCCATTCTTTCATGCCGGTTCGCTCATGCCGGGATGATTTCGTGCCCGCATGGCGAAGCGCAAGCGCTCTTGCCAAACCGCGCCGACCGCCCCCTCTACAGCGCATGGCATTTTTCGACGTGTTCCGCCGTGGCAAGCGCATCCCGGTGCTGGAGCTGCACGGCACGCTCTCCTCGCGCCCCGGCGATCTCAACACCGCGAGCGTCGGCCCGGCGATCGAGCGCGCCATCCGCGCCGCCCGCCGCTCCCGCCACCTGGTGCTCGACATCGCGAGCCCGGGCGGATCGCCGGTGCAATCCGACCTGATCGCCGCGCTGATCCGCCGGCGGGCCGACGCGGCGGGGGTCGCGGTGCATGCGGTAATCGGCGAGGTCGGCGCCTCCGGCGGCTACTGGCTCGCCTGCGCGGCGGACGACATCCGCGCCAATGCGATGAGCATCGTCGGCTCGATCGGGGTGATCGGCGGCGGGTTCGGCGTGGCGGGGCTGATCGCGCGATACGGCATCGAGCGGCGGCTCTACACCGCGGGCGAGAACAAGGCGCGGCTCGACCCGTTCAGCCCCGAGCGGCCGCAGGACCGCGTCTTCGTCGACCGGCTGATGGCCGACATCCACGCCCGCTTCAAGGATTGGGTGCGGGCGCGGCGCGGCGCGCGGCTCGGGGACGAGGCGGTGGTGTTCGATGGCAGCTTCTTCCTCGGCGCCGAGGCGGCCTCGCTCGGGCTGATCGATGGGCTGGCCGATCTCGACACCAGGCTGCGCGAGCTCGGCGGCGAGCGCGTCTCCCCGCGCGTATTCCGCCCGAAGCGCCGGCGCGGGCTGCTCAGCCGGCTGCCCCGGCTGCTCGGGGCCGAGATGCTGGCGGGCGCGTTCGAGACCGCGGAGGCGCGCGCCGGGCGGATTGACCTCCGGCTCTGACCGCCCTCCCATGCTCCCCGGCACAGGAGGCATGGCATGAGCGACGCGGTGGTTGCGCATCTGGAGGACGAGCACGACGCGATCCTCGACCGGCTGAAATCGCTGCTCCGCCTGCCGAGCGTCAGCGCCGACCCGGCCTTCGCTCAGGGCATGCACGATACCCGCGCGTTCCTGATGGAGCGGCTGCGCGCGATCGGGCTCGCCGACGTGCAGTTGCTCGATGGCGGCGGCCAGCCGGCGGTGTACGGCGCCTGGACCGGCGCGCCGGGCAAGCCGACGCTCATCATCTACGGCCATTACGACGTGCAGCCGCCCGACCCGCTCGATCTGTGGAAATCGCCGCCCTTCGAGCCGACGGTGCGCGACAACCGGCTCTATGCGCGTGGCGCGTCGGACGTGAAGGGCACCACGCTGATCGCCATCGAGACGATCGGCGCGTTTCTCGCCCGCGAGGGCGGGTGCCCGGTGAACGTCAAGCTGTTCCTGGAAGGCGAGGAGGAGACCGGCAGCCCGTCGCTGCGGCCGATCGTCGAGACATACCGCGACCTGCTCGCCGCCGACGCCGTGCTCTCCGCCGATGGCGGCCGGGCGAGCGCCGAGATCCCGGCGATCAATGTCGGCGCGCGCGGCATCGCCAAGCTCGAGATGACGCTGCGCACCGCGGCGAAGGATCTGCACTCCGGCCGGTTCGGTGGCGCGGCGCGCAACGCGCTGCACGAGATCGCCGCGCTGATCGCCTCGCTGCACGACGAACAGGGGCGCATCGCCGTCACCGGCTTTCATGACGACGTGACGCCGATGACCAACGCGCAGCGCGTGGAGGTCGCGGCGTTTCCCTATGACGCGGAAGAGTTCTTCGCGGCGTTCGGCGGCAGCGAGACCGGCGATCCGAGCTTCACGGTGCCCGAGCGGCTGACCTTGCGCCCCACGCTCGAGGTGAACGGGTTGTGGGGCGGCTACACCGCGGCCGGCAGCAAGACCGTCACGCCCTGCGAGGCGCATGCGAAGTTCACCATGCGCCTGGTGCCGGGCCAGGATCCGGAGCGCGTGGCGGACATGGTGGCCGCGCATCTGCGCAGTCATTGCCCGTCCGGCGTGACCATCGAGCTCACCCAGCATGGCGGCGGCTCGCCCGCCTCCTTCCTGCCGCCGGACCATCCGCTGCTGCTCGCTGCCGAACGCGTGCTGGAACGGACCACCGGCAAGAAGCCGATCCGTGTGCGCATCGGCGGCACGCTGCCGATCACCGCGATTTTCGGCGAGATGCTCGGCATCGAGACGGTGATGTTCGGCTTCGCGACCGCCGATGAGGACATCCACGCGCCGAACGAGTTCTTCCGGCTCAATTCGCTGAAGGAGGGGCTGCGCGCCTGGCCGATGCTGCTGAGCGAGCTCGGCCGGCTCGGCGCGCAGGATTTCGCCGCGTTCCGCAAGACGGTGTGAGGGACAGCAAGAGATGAACGTCGTCGCCGAGGAAAACCGGACGAATTCCCGCATCGTCGCCGCCTATCGCGAGCGCACGCAAGCCTCCGCCGCGCTGGCCGAGGAGGCGGCGACCTTGCTGCCGAGCGGCATCACCCATGATGCGCGCCAGCTCGACCCGTACGGCGTCTACATCGCGCGCGCCCAGGGGCCGCGGAAATGGGATGTCGACGGCAACGCCTATGTCGATTTTTTCGGCGGCCATGGCGCGCTGCTGCTCGGCCATCGCGATCCGAAAGTCGCCGCGGCGGTCGCCGAAGCCTTCGACTCAGGCACGCAATTCGGCGCCAGCCACCCGGCCGAGATCGCCTGGGCGCGGGCGGTCAAGCGGCTGGTGCCGGCGGCGGAAAAAATCCGCTTCACCTCGTCGGGGACCGAGGCGACCTTGATGGCGCTCCGCATCGCACGCGCGGCGACCGGGCGGGAGACTGTGCTGCGCTTCCGCGGGCATTTCCACGGCTGGCACGACCACATGGCGGCCGGCTATTCCAACCATTTCGACGGCACGCCGACGCCGGGCGTGCTCGCCGGCATCGCCGCGCGCACGATCCTCGTCGACCCGGGCGACACCGCGCAGGTCAAGCATGCGCTAGAGACCGAGACCGACATCGCGGCGATCATCCTCGAGCCCACCGGGTCGAGCTTCGGCCAGGTGCCGCTGCGCCCCGAATTCCTCCACGAGCTGCGCCGGCTGACCGCCGCGCATGGCGTGCTGCTGATTTTCGACGAGGTGGTGACCGGGTTCCGCACCTCGCCCGGCGGCGCGCAGCAGGCGTTTGGCGTCATGCCGGATCTCTCGAGCTTCGCGAAGATCCTGGCCGGCGGCCTGCCGGGGGCCGCGGTCGCGGGACGGCGGGATCTGCTCGATCTGCTGGATTTCGCCGCGATGCGCGCGGCGGGGCGGGAGAAGATCGCGCATAACGGCACGTTCAACGCGAACCCGGTCTCGGCGGCCGCCGGCACTGCGGCGCTAACGGTGATCGCCGAGGGCGACGCCAATGCACGCGCCGACAAGGCCGCCGCGGCGCTGCGCGATGCCCTCAACGCCGTGCTGGCGGAAGAGCGCGTCGGCTGGGCGGTGTACGGCTCCTCGTCGGGGTTTCACCTGTTCATGAACCCGAAGGGCCGCGACATCGGCGGCGGGTTCGACCCCTACGCGATCCCGTTCGGCGAGCTGAAGACGATGCCGGAGACGCTGGTCTGGAAGCTCCGCCTCGCGCTGCTGGTGAACGGCGTCGACGTGAACGGCCGTATCGGCGGTTTTCTGTCCGCGACCCATGGCGAGGCCGAGATCGCCGATACCGTCGCGGCGTTCCGCGAATCGCTCCGCATGCTGCGGCACGAAGCCGAGCTGCCGCGGTGAGCTCGGCGCCTTTGCGCCGGCCGCGCGGCGCCATCGTGCCGGTGACCGAATTCCAGCAGAATTGCACGATCCTGTGGGACGAGGCGACGATGCGCGGCGCCGTCATCGACCCGGGCGGCGAGGTGCTGCGCCTGCGCGAATCGCTCGACGAGCTCGGCGTGCGGGCCGAGAAGATCGTGCTGACGCATGGCCATCTCGATCATGCCAGCGGCGCGGCCGGGCTGAAATCCGTGCTCGAGGCGCAGCACGGCATGCCGGTGCCGATCGAAGGGCCGGATGAGCGCGACCGCTTCCTGCTCGACGCGCTGGAGGAGCAGGGCGAGAAATGGGGCATCGCCGGCGCCCGCAACGTGACGCCGGATCGCTGGCTCGCGGAAGGCGAGCATGTCGAGATCGCCGGCGCGGAATTCGACATCCTGCACTGCCCCGGCCACACGCCGGGCTCGCTCGTCTATGTCGACCGCGAGGCCGGCCTGGCGCTGGTCGGCGACGTGCTGTTCCGCGGCTCGGTCGGGCGGACGGATTTTCCCTACGGCGATCCGGACGCGCTGCTCGCCGCGATCCGCGAGAAGCTGCTGCCGCTCGGGGACGCGATGAAATTCATCTGCGGCCACGGCCCGGCCTCGACCATCGGCTCCGAGCGGCTGAGCAACCCGTTTCTGGTCGCTCAGTAATCCAGGCTCGGATACCAGTCCCCGCCGCGGCCATCCGGCGTCGAATCCAGCACCATCCAGAGCGGCGCCGGGTCCGGGGCGCCTCTCGGGTCCTGCCCGGGATCGGCGGTTGAGCCGGTCATCTCGGCGGACCAGAAATGGCGGATCGTGCCGTCGTGGCGGCTGAACACGTTGAAGGCCGGGTTCTCCGACCCGTCCGGCAGCAGGCCGAAATAATCGCGCGAATAGGCGCCGTCGAGATCGGTGTAGAGGCGCAGCCAGCGCCAGCCGCGCTCCTGCTTCCAGGCGGTCAGCCGCTCGATCGGCGAGCGCGCGACGACGACGAGCGAGATGCGCTGGCCGATATCGTCCGCATTGCCCTCCCAGGCGCCGAGCAGGTTGGTGCACATCGGACAGGGCCGATCGCGCTCCGGGCCGAACATGTAGCTGTAGACGGCAAGCGTCTGCTTGCCGCCGAACAGGCCGGCGAAATCCGTGACCCCTTCCTCGCCCTGGAAACGATAGCTTCCGGTCACCTCGCCGCCGGGCGGCAGGGCGCGGCGCTGCGCGGCGACGCGCTCGATATGCCGGCGCAGATCGATCTCCTCCGCGAGGAGCGCTGCGCGGGCGGCGCGGTATTCGGCGCTCTCGTTGGGAAAACGGAGAGAATTGTCGCGCGCCAGCTCGCCGGCCGGCGTCAGGGTGGCTGCATCCATCGCATGATCCTCCTGCTTTCTGCTGCGGAACGAGGATCAGCCTACACCATCTCGCCGGCGCGACGCCCGGCAGGTTCTGGGCGCCGCGGCCGATCGTGCTGTCCGCCTCGATCTGTCCCGGACAGCCGGCCGATGAACGGAGCAAGCCAGCGCTTTTGCCCGATCGCGCGATCCGCGAGGTCGCGCAGCATTGCGCCGAGATGCTCGGTCGCGTCATCGCGGCTCGCGTCTCGCTCTAGCGCGAGGACGACGCGGCTGTTTTCTGATCGTTGCGTGACGCCGCCGCACGGGTCAGGGCCGTCTGCAGGTTCTCCAGCTCCCGAAGATGCGCCTCCGTCAGTCCGGCGAGGAGCATTGCCGCCTTTTTCGTGAGCGTGAGCTCCAGCCGCCGGCGATCCTGCTTGGAGCTTGCCTTCGTGAGCAGCCCGGCTGCGGCCATGCGTGACACGAGCTCGGCGGCGGTGTGCGGCGCGATGATCAGCTGCTCGGCAAGCGTGCCGACCGTCGGCGGCTCCGCCCCGGCATGGCCCGCGATCGCCAGCAAGGCCTGATGCTGCTGCGAGGGCAGTCCCGCCGCGGCGGCCGCGCGTTCGCTGAAGGAGAGGAAGTGGCGCAGCTGGTGGCGGAACGCCGCGATCGCCGAGTACTGCTCCCGGCTGAGCCGGCCCGCTTTCCCGCCCGTCATTCGCTTCTCCTGGATCATATCGCACTACGACATATATAGCGCTCTGGACCAATAAGGAGCGCGGCATGGCCGAGACCAAAGCAGACCCTGGACCGATTGCCGGCCGCCTTCCAGACGGCCGCTCTGGCAGCCGCCCCGGCCGCTTCCCTTTGGCCGATTTCAGGGCTGATCCCCGGCTGCTGCTGCTCGCTGCCATGGCCCTCGTGATCGGCACGGGGGGCGCGTTCGCGGCCTGGGTCCTGGTCAAGCTGATCGCGCTGGTCACCAATCTGGTCTGGTTCGGCGCGTTCGACACCGCCGCCCGCTCGATGGCGGCGGCGACCCGCGGACCCTGGATGGTCGCGGCCCCCGTGCTGGGCGGGCTCGCCGTCGGCCTGATGGCGCGCTTCGGCTCGGAGAAGATCCGCGGACACGGCATTCCCGAAGCCATCGAGGCCATCCTGATCGGCGGCAGCCGCATGTCGCCCAAGGTCGCGGTGCTGAAGCCCATCTCGTCCGCCGTTTCCATCGGCACCGGCGGCCCGTTCGGCGCGGAGGGGCCGATCATCATGACGGGAGGCGCCATCGGGTCTCTGTTCGCCCAGCTTTTCCACCTGAGCGCCGCTGAGCGGAAGACGTTGCTGGTGGCCGGCGCCGCGTCCGGCATGACCGGGATTTTCGGCACCCCCGTCGCCGCGGTCCTGCTCGCGGTGGAGCTGCTGCTGTTCGAATGGCGGCCGAGGAGCTTCGTCCCGGTCGCCGCCGCCGCGGTGGCGGCGATCTGCTGGCGCCCGCTGCTGTTCGGGGCCGGCCCGCTCTTTCCGTTCGCCGGCGGCGCGCCCGCGGTGCCCTGGGCGATGCTCGCCTGCGCCGGGATCGGGATCCTGGCCGGGCTGCTCTCCACCGTGCTGACCAAGCTGCTCTATGCGCTCGAGGACCTGTTCGAACATCTGCCGATCCACTGGATGTGGTGGCCGATGCTGGGCGGCCTGGTTGTCGGCTTGGGCGGCCTGATCGAGCCGCGAGCGCTCGGCGTCGGCTACGATGTGATCGGCGACCTTCTGAGCCGCCACCTCGTCATGCGGGCGGTGCTCGCCATCCTGGTGGTGAAGGCGGTGATCTGGCTGGTCGCGCTCTCCTCGGGCACCTCGGGCGGCGTGCTGGCACCGCTGCTGATCCTTGGCGGCGCGATGGGTTGGCTGGTCGGTCTGGCGCTGCCGGGCGCGCCGGGTTTCTGGGCGCTGCTCGGCATGGCGGCGATGCTGGCCGGCACCATGCGGGCCCCTCTCACCGGGGCGCTGTTCGCCGTCGAGCTGACCGGTGACTTCACCATCCTCCCCGGGCTGCTGACCGCGACGGTGGCCGCCTACGCGGTGACCGTGCTGCTGCTCCGTCGCTCCATGCTGACGGAGAAGATCGCGCGCCGCGGCCAGCACATCACCCGCGAATACGGCGTCGATCCCAACGAGCTGACCCGCGTCGGCGAGGTGATGGCCCGCGACGTCGAAACCCTACCGAGCGACCTGCCGATCCGCCAAGCGGTGGACGCGCTGGAAGCCGGACGCCACCGCATCTATCCGGTCCTGGACGACGCCCGCCGCCCCGTCGGGCTCGTGTCCCGCGCCGACGCGCTGCGCTGGAAGATCGAGGGCGGGCATGAGGATGAGACCCTGGGGGACCGGGTGTCCGATGCCTCGCTGGCGGTCGTCCATCCGGGGGACGTGGTGTCGCATGCGGTCGACCTGATGCTGGCCACCGATCAGGGCCGCATTCCCGTCATCGAGCCACGGACCGGAGAGCTCGTTGGGCTCCTGACGCGCAAGGATCTGCTGCAGGTCAGGGCCGGCGTGGCGCGCGCCGAGGGAGAGAGGCGCGCCTATTTTCGGCGAGGCGGAATGAAGACGGCCTGACCGCGCCCCGCAATCCGCGCTTGATCGTCCGCATGCCGGCATTCCCGGCGGCGGACGGGTCAGGCCGAGCTTCGGGTCCGCCGCACCGCGTCCTGCCACCGTTCGTAGCGCTGCGTGCGCTCGGTCTCGCTCATCCGCTGCGTGAAGCGGCGGTCGAGGCGCCATTGTCCGGCGAAATCCTGCGGCGCGGCGCACACGCCGGCGGCGTAGCCGGCGAGGTAGGCGACTCCCAGCGCCGTGGTTTCCAGCACGGTCGGACGATCCACCGGCGCGTCGAGCATGTCGGCGAGGAACCGCATGGTCCAGTCCGAGGCGACCATGCCGCCATCCACGCGCAGCACCGTGCCGGCGCGCGGCGGGGCGTCGGTGTGCATGGCGGCGAGCAGGTCGCGGGTCTGGTAGACGACGCTCTCGAGCGCCGCGCGGGCGAGCTCGGCCGGGCCGGTGGCGCGGGTGAGGCCGAACAGCGCGCCGCGCGCCTCGGCATCCCAATGCGGCGCGCCGAGCCCGGTGAAGGCGGGCACCAGCACGACGCTCTGCTCGGGGTCGGCCTCGGCGGCGAGCCGCCCGGACTGCGCGGCATCCGTGATGATCCCGAGCCCGTCGCGCAGCCATTGCACCGCCGCGCCGGCGACGAAGATCGCGCCTTCCAGCGCATAGGTCCGCTTGCCATCGAGCTGATAGGCGATGGTGGTGAGCAGCCGGTTGCGCGAGGCGACCGGCGTGGCGCCGGTGTTGAGCAGCACGAAGCATCCGGTGCCGTAGGTCGCCTTCACCATGCCCGGCTCGAAGCAGGCCTGCCCGACCGTCGCCGCCTGCTGGTCCCCGGCGATGCCGCAAATCGGAATGTCGCCGCCGAGCAGCGCGGTGCGGCCGAACGCGCCGGCGCAATCGCGCACCTCCGGCAGCAGAGAGCGGGGGATGCGGAACAGCGCGAGCAGCTCGTCATCCCATTCGCCCTTGTGGATGTCGAATAGCAGGGTGCGGCTCGCATTCGTCGCATCGGTCGCGTGCACGCGGCCCTCGGTCAGCCGCCAGAGCAGGAAGCAATCGACCGTGCCGAAAGCGAGCTCGCCGCGCTCGGCGCGGACGCGGGCGCCGGCGATCGTGTCGAGCAGATAGGCAATCTTGGTCGCGCAGAAATACGGATCGATCAGCAGCCCGGTGCGCGCGGCGACGAGCGCTGCGTGCTTCGCGAGGGCGGCGCAGGCGGCACTGGTGCGACGGTCCTGCCAAACGATCGCGCGGGCGAGCGGCGCGCCGCTCTTGCGGTCCCAGAGCAGCACCGTCTCGCGCTGGTTGGTGATGCCGATCGCCGCGACATCCGCCGCGCGGCCGGCCGCCGCCGCCAGCGCCTCGTGCAGCACGGCGGCGGAATCGCGCCAGATATCCTCGGGCTCGTGCTCCACCCAGCCCGATGCCGGATAATGCTGCGCGAGATCGCGCCGCGCCGTCGCGACCGGCGTGAGATCCGGCGCGCGGAAGGCGATCGCGCGCGTCGAGGTGGTGCCCTGATCGAGCGCCAGCACCAGCCCGGACATCAGCAGGCTGCCATCAGAAGACGGCGGCGGAGGTATCGAGAAATAGATGCAGCCCGGCGCGCTCGGTCGGCGTCATGTGCAGGCCGAGCTTGCTGCGCCGCCACAGCACGTCCTCCGCGCTGCGCGCCCATTCGGTGCGCACCAGGTAATCGACCTCGCGCACGGTGAGCCCGGCGCCGAAATCCCGCCCGAGATCGGCCTCGTGCGACGCATCGCCGAGCATCCCCGGCGCGCGCGTGCCATAGGCGCGCACCAGCCGCGTCGCGCGCCGCGCGTCGAGGAACGGATAGCGCGCGCGCAGCTCGGCGATCAGCTCGGGCACGCCGTCCCACGGGAAATCGCCGCCGGGCAGCGCGGCGCTTGCCGTCCAGGCCGGCCGCATGCCGGGAAAATGCCGCGCCAGCCGGGCGAGCGCCGCCTCCGCGAGACGGCGGGAGGTGGTGAGCTTGCCGCCGAACACCGAGAGCAGCGGCGGTCCGCGCTCGTCGAGCTCGATCTCGTAATCGCGCGTCGCCTCCTGCGCCGAGTCCTCGCCGTCATCGCGCAGCGGGCGCACGCCGGCATAGCTCCACACCACGTCGCCAGGCGCCACGCGCCGGCGGAAATACTCGCCGATCGCATTGCAGAGATAGGCGATCTCGCCCGACGAGATCGACACCTCGGACGCGTCGCCGTGGAAATCCTCGTCGGTGGTGCCGACCAGGGTGAAATCCCGCTCATAGGGGATCGCGAAGCAGATGCGGCGATCGGCGTTCTGGAAAACGTACGCGCGGTCGTGCTCGTAGAGGCGCGGCAGCACGATGTGGCTGCCTTTCACCAGGCGCACGCGCGCGGGCGCGTTGAGGCGGGCGACGGCGCCCACCACCTCGCCCACCCATGGGCCCCCGGCATTGACCAGCACGCGCGCCGCCGCGCTTTCCGTGCCGCCCTCCTCGCGGCGGAGCCCGAGCAGCCAGTGCTCGCCGCGCCGGCGCGCGGCGATGCAGCGCGTGCGGGTGCGGATCCGCGCGCCGCGATCCGCCGCATCGCGGGCGGAGAGCGCGACAAGCCGCGCATCGTCCACCCAGCAATCGGAATATTCGAAGCCGCGCACGTAGCGCGATTGCAGCGGCGCGCCCGCCGCATCCTGGCGCAGATCGAGCACGCGCGTCGGCGGCAGGATCTGGCGGCCGCCGAGATGGTCGTAGAGGAACAGGCCGAAGCGCAGCACCGGCCAGGGGCGCAGCCCCGCATGATGCGGCAGCACGAAGCGCAGCGGCCAGATGATGTGCGGCGCGGAGCGCAGCAGCACCTCGCGCTCGGCCAGCGATTCCCGCACCAGGCGGAACGCGCGCTGCTCGAGATAGCGCACGCCGCCATGGATCAGCTTGGTCGAGGCCGAGGAGGTGGCCCCCGCCAGATCGTTCTGCTCGATGAGCAGCACCGAGAGCCCGCGCCCGGCCGCGTCGCGCGCGACGGCGCAGCCGTTGACGCCGCCGCCGATGATGGCGAGGTCATAGGCCGGCTCGGCGTCGCTCATCGCCCGCTCATCGCGAGACGCTCATCGCGTTAGCTTGTCGAGCAGGCGGGCGTGGCAGCGCACGCCATGCTCGAAGCAGCGCACGTCGAATTTCTCGTTCGGACTGTGCACCTGGTCGTCCTCCAGCCCGAAGCCGATCAGCAGGCTGTCGACGCCGAGCTCGCGGCGGAACGTGTCGACGATCGGGATCGAGCCGCCGCAGCCGGCGAGCACGGCCGGGCGGCCATACTCCTCCGAGAGCGCGGCCTGCGCCGCCTGCACCCATTGGCTCTCCGCCGGCACCACGATCGCCGGCCCGTTGCTGAACACCTCGATGTCGAACTCGGCATCGGGGTGCTTGCGCTCGTTGATGAAGCGGCGGAGCCCCTCGACCACCTCCTCCGGATCCTGATCGGGCACCAGGCGGAAGGAGAGCTTGGCGCCGGCCTCGGCGGCGATCACCGTCTTGCTCCCCGGCCCCGCGTAGCCGCCCCAGATGCCGTTGATGTCGGCGGTCGGACGCGACCACAGCCGCTCGAGCGCCGAGCGGTCGCGCTCGCCGACCGGGGTGGCGAGGCCGACGCCGCCGAGAAAACTCCCCTCGTCGAAGCCGAGCGCGCGCCAGGCGGCGTCCTGCGCCGTGTCGAGCTCGCGCACGCGGTCGTAGAAGCCGGGGATCTGGATGCGCCCGTTCGCGTCCGCGAGGCCGCCCAGGATGCGCGTCAGCTCGTTCACCGCATTCAGCGCCGAGCCGCCGAACATGCCGGAATGCAGGTCCTTGTTCGCGGCGCGCAGGTTGATCTGCGTATAGGCCATGCCACGGAGCTGGGTGTTGATCGCCGGCGTCTCGATATCCCACATGCCGGTATCGCTGATCACGCAGATATCGGCGCCGAGCTCGCCGCGAATGCCGGCGACGAAGGGCTTGAAGTTCTGGCTGCCGACCTCCTCCTCGCCCTCGATCAGCACGGTGACGCGGACGGGCAGGGAGCCGGTCTCCGCATGCCAGCCGCGGAACGCCTCGAGCCACATCATCGTCTGGCCCTTGTCGTCCACCGCGCCGCGCGCATAGACCCGCGGCCCGTGCTTCCCCTCGCGGAGCGTCGGCTCGAAGGGCGGGGTCTCCCACAATTCCAGCGGCTCGGGCGGCTGCACGTCGTAATGGCCGTAATAGAGCAGGTGCGGCGCGTTGCCGCCCGGGCCCGGGTGATGCGCGACCACCGCCGGATGCCCCGCCGTCGGGCGCACCCCGGCCTCGAACCCGATCCCGGCCAGCTGGTCGCGGAACCACTCGGCGGCGCGGGCGCAATCGGCCGCGTGCCTGGGCTGCGCGCTGACGCTCGGGATGCGGAGGATGTCGAACCAGCGGGCCTGCTGCTCGGCCCGCGTCGCATCGAGGCGGGAGAGAATGCGGTCGAGCGTCTCGCTCATGCTTGGCACCTTCGGCAAGGGAAAACCTATACCACCCCGGACGCCCCCGCCATGCAACGGGCTGGCCGATTGCCGGGGCCGGGGAGGCGGGACTAACGTTTCGCCTAGAACGAGGCGGAGACCGGCCATGCGACGACGCGCGCTTCTGCAGACCACCCTTGCGGGCGCCGCAACGCTCGCCGCTCCCGCCATCCTGCGGGCCCAGGGGACCGCCGGGGGGAAATCCTTGCTGCGGTTCATCCCGCAGGCCGACCCGGCCTCGCTCGACCCGGTCTGGACCACGGCGGACGTGACCCGCAACCACGCCTATGCGGTCTATGACACGCTCTACGGCATGAACACCAAATACCTGCCGCAGCCGCAGATGGTGGATGGCCACACCACCTCGGGCGACGGCAAGCAATGGGAGCTGACGCTCCGCCAGGGGCTGAAATTCCATGACGGCACGCCGGTGCTGGCGCGTGACGCGGTGGCGAGCATCCGCCGCTGGGGCGCGCGGGACGCCTTCGGCGGCGTGCTGCTCTCGGTGACCGACGACATCTCGGCGCCGTCCGACACCGTCATCCGCTTCCAGCTCAAGAAGCCCTTCCCGCTGCTGCCGGCGGCCCTCGCCAACGGATGCTTCATCATGCCCGAGCGGCTGGCCAAGACCGACCCGTTCACCCAGGTCACCGAGGTGGTGGGCAGCGGCCCGTTCCGCTTCGTCGCCGCCGAGCGCGTCTCGGGCGCCAAGGTGGTCTACGAGAAATTCGCCGCCTACGTGCCGCGGCAGGATCCGACGAGCTTCACCGCCGGCGGCAAGCCCGTCTATTTCGACCGGGTCGAGTGGAGCTGGGTGCCCGACCCCGCCACCGCCGCCGCGGCGCTCACCGGCGGCGAATACGATTGGTGGGAAAACCCGAGCCTCGACCTCGTCCCCTCGCTGAAGCGCGACCGCAACCTCACCGTCGTGGTGAAGGACCATGAGGGCGAGATGGGATGCCTCCGCTTCAACGAGATGTATCCTCCCTTCGACAACCCGGCGATCCGCCGCGTCGTGCTCTCGGCGATCGACCAGAAGGAGTTCATGACCGCGGTGGCGGGCGCCGTGCCGGAACTCATCCAGACCGGGATCGGCCTCTGGATGCCGGGCAGCCCCTACGCCAATTCCGAAGGGGTAGACACGATGAAGGGCGCGGCGGATGTCGGCAAGCTGAAGGCCGACCTCGCCGCCGCCGGCTACAAGGGCGAGCGCGTCACCGTGCTGGGCGCGGCGGATTTTCCGACCATCACCGCGATCGCCGAGGTGGCGCAGGACCTCCTGCAGCGGATCGGGTTCAACCTCGACTACCAGTCGCTCGACTGGGGCACGGTGGTGCAGCGCCGCGCGGTGAAATCGCCGCCGGACAAGGGCGGGTGGAACATCTTCTTCACCTATCTCGGCGGGCTCGGAAACATCATCCCGGCCGCCACCATCGCGGCGCGCGCGAACGGGGCGAAAGCCTGGTTCGGCTGGCCCGATCAGCCCGACCAGCAGGCGCTGCTCGATGCCTGGTTCGGCGCGCCCGACCTCGCCTCGCAGCAGAAGATCTGCCGCGACCTGCAGACGAAATTCTTCCAGAACCCGTCCTACTGCCCGCTCGGCGCCTATTCGGTGCCGACCGCCTTCCACAAGAACATCACCGGCATCCCGGACGGGTTCGCGCTGTTCTACGGCGTGCAGCGGACGAGCTAGGGCAGGATCCATGGAGCGGCCGCATGGCCGTCCAGGAGCATGACAATGCCGCCGATCTTCGCCGGCGCGAGACTGGAATTACGGGCGCAGGAGGATCAGCGTCGCGCCCATGACGAGCAGATCGTAGCCGTCGATGAACGCGCCGAGCGCGGGGTGAAAGACGGCGTTGCCGTCATGCCTTCGGCCTTCCGCGCCCGCTTGCCATGTTGTGGACATGCACATGCCCGCCGGCCGCGATCGCGGCGGTGGCGATGCCAATCACCTCGCCATATTTCCGCACCTTTGCGCCCTGCGCCATCGCCGTCATGCTGATCTTGTGGCAGAGCGGGATCGCCTCGCTCGCCGTCAGCGTCTCCGTCGTCCCGCCGCATTGAACCGCGATGCGCTCGCCCGCGGCGACGGCGCGCAGCACGGTGGCGACCGTGTCCTCGGGCGACAGGCGGATCGCGTCGACCTCCTCCTGCGGCGTCACAGCGCGGCTCCGAAGCGGCTGACGCTCTCGCCACCTTCCAGCAGAATCTCGCCCCAGGTTGCATGGCCCCCGGCAGTGGCCAGGATGGTCTCCATCAGGCGGTCCGCCGCGCGCTCGGGCGGCTCGCGGCCGCGGAACACGGCGCTCGCGTCGAAATCGAGCTGCTGGTGCAGGCGCGCGCAGGTCTCGGGATTGGCGCTCAGCTTGATCGTCGGGGCGAGCGCGCTGACATAGCTGTTCCCCACGCCGGTGGTGAACAGCATGATCTGCGCGCCGGCGAGCACGAAGCCGGTGAGGGATTCGGGCGCGTAGGCGGCGGCGTCCATCACCCACATGCCGGGCCCGGCGGGCGCCTCGCCGTAGGCGAGCAGGCCCTCGATCGGCGTGCTGCCGCTCTTGGCGATATTGCCGAGCGATTTCTCCTCGATGCTCGAGAGTCCGGCCGCGATGTTGGTGGGGCCGGGATTGTTGCCGGTGAGATCGATCCCGGCGGCGATGGCCGCACTCTCCCGCGCGAGCGCCGCGTCGCGGATCGCCGCGGCGACCGCCGGGCTGCGCGCGCGCCGCGCGAGCAGGTGCTCGGCGCCGAGCCACTCGGTGGTCTCGCCGATGATCGCGGCGCCGTCCGCGGCGGCGAGCCGGTCGGCGACCAGGCCGAGCAGCGGATTCGCCACCAGCCCCGAGCTCGGATCGGAGCGGCCGCATTCCAGCCCGAGGGTGAGCGCGGCCAGTGGCGCGTCCCGCCGCCGCGCGCCGGAGATGCGGTGCGCCAGCGCCGCGCCGGCGCGCAGGGCGCGCTCGGTCAGCGTGATCGCGTCCTGATCGCAATCATCCATGGTGAAATGCGCGGAGGGCTTGCCGGCGGCCTCGGCCGCGGCGGCGATCTCGCGCATCAAAGGCGGATTATCGCCGATCAGCAGCGTCGCGCCGACATTGGGATGCGCCGGCAGCGCCTTGAGCGCCGCGACATAGACGTCGCGGTCGCGACCGAGCAGGCCCGAGCCGTACGGAAAGGCGACCGTCACGGCGCCCGCGATCGCGCTGCCCACGCGCCGCGCCGTCGGCCCCGTCAGCCCGGCGAGCGAGAGCACCAGCAGGTGGTTGCGCACGCCGATCCGGCCGTCCGGGCGGTGATATCCCGCGAAGTTCATGCGCATCTCAGGCCGCGCCGATCCGCACCGTCGTTCCCGCCTTGCGCTCCTGCAGCAGCAGCAGCGCGGCGATGTCCTTGTCGGCGAATCCCGCCGCCGCGGCCGCCTCCAGCGAGGCATACGCGGCCGCGCCGATATGCGGCTCGATGCCGGACCGGCGCGCGAGCGCGAGAGCGAGGCGGACGTCCTTCTGCGCCAGCTTCACCATGAAGCCCGGATCGAAATCCCCTGCGAAGGCCTTCTTCGGCATGGCGATGGCGAGCTGGTTGTTCCACGCCATGGTGGTGCGCATGACATCGAGCATCAGCTCGAGCCGGAGCCCGGTCTTCACGCCCGCCGCCAGCACCTCGCAGCACGCGCCGGCGATGATGCTGGCGAGCAGGTTGTTGCTGAGCTTCATCGCCTGGCCCATGCCGAGCGCGCCGCAATGAAAGAAATCCTGGCCCATGCAGGCGAGCACCGGCCGCATCTCTTCCATCAACGCCGCGTCGCCGCCGACCATGAGCGTGAGCGTGCCGGCGACCGCGTGATCGGCGGTCTTGCCGACCGGGCAGTCCAGCATCCTTCCATCGCGCGCCGCAAGCGCCGCGCCGACGCGCTGCGTCGTTTGCGGATCGATCGTGCTCATGTCGATCAGGACGCTGCCCGCGCGCATCCCCTCCGCCACGCCATCCCGGCCGAGCACGGCACGCTCCACGTCGGGCGCGTCCGGCAGCATGGTGATCACCACATCGCTCGCCGCCGCGACCGCGCGCGGCGAGGCGGCGGCCGTCGCGCCCGCCTGCCGCAGCGCCGCCAGCGCCTTGGGATCGAGGTCGTACGCCGTCACGCGGTAGCCGCCCTTCAGCACGTTGCGCGCCATCGGGCCGCCCATCGTGCCGAGGCCGATGAAGCCGATCGCCGGGTTCCGCTTGTCGCTCATGCCGTCAGCTCCGTTCCGTCCAGCTGTCCATCTCCCATGCCGGCGCGCCGCGCAGGTCGCTGGTGCCGGTCGCGGTGAACACGGCGTCGGCCGGCTTGGCGCCCATGCGCTGATAGGCGTCCTTCATCAGCGGGGCGGCCTTCGCGAAAGCCTGCTTCACCTGCGCCCAGCTCAGCGCGGCATCGATCTGCTTGCTCTCGGCCATGAATTTCGAGGTCTGCACGATGGCGCGCGCATCGCCTTCCGTGGGCCACGCCCAGCCGCGCCGGAACAGCACCTCGTCCTGCACCACCTTCGCGCCCTGGTCGGGCGGAAGCTTCCAGTATTCCGCCACCAGCTGCGAGACCGCGCCGGGATCCAGGGCGGACAGCGCGGAGACCGCATCCTGCTGCGCCATGATGAAGGCGGTCACGACCTGCGGCTCCTTCTCGAGCACGGCGTCGCGCACCACCCAGAAGGAGCGGTGCAGGTAGTAGCCGTCGGGATAGAAGGGCGATTGCTTCACCGACGGGATCAGGATGCCGCCGCCGGCGCCGAGCGGCCCCTGATAATGCGCGCCGGTATAGCCGAACGAATCCATGATCGCCGTCGTGCCGGTGGCCTGTGCCGGCAGGAAGGCGGGGTAGGTGACGACCGCCGCATCCATTCCCGTCGGCACCGAGGCGGCCTGCGCCTGGGTCGGCGTGTTGACCACGCGGATGCCGGCCGCGCGCGGATCGCTCGAGCCCAGCTCGTAGCGCAGCATCTGCGTCAGCGCGTTGTACGGATCGCCGCCGAGCAGCGCGCCCACCACCTTGCCCTTGATCTCCTGTACGGTGCGGATCGGGGAGCCTTCCTTGGTGCAGATGAGGAAGCGCATATGCCCTTCGCCCACCACGAGCAGGCTGATCGGCTGCTGCGCCGCGATCACGCGGATGATCGGCGTGTTGCCCCACATGCCGATATCGAGGCTGCCGCCGATCACCGCCTCCACCATCGGCAGCGCGCTCGGATAGTCGCGGTATTCGACGGCGAGGTCGTAGCCCGCCTCGGCGCCGTGCTTCTCGAACAGCTTGTTCCGCAGCATGTATTGCGTGACCGGCGCGTTGCCCGCGGCCCAGGGCTGCCGGCCGATCGAGACCTTGAGCTTCTTGCGCGCATTCTGCGCGTGCAGGATCGCCGGCGCCGCGAGGCCGCCGGCCGCCAGTCCGAGTGCGGTGCGTCGTGTCAGCGTGGTCCAGTGTCCGGCGGCGGCCATGGCAATCCCCTCCCGTCCGTTCTTCTTCATGCGATCGCGCGATAGGCCTGATCGCGGATCAGGCCCCAGATCTCCTGCGTGAGGCGGCCGAAAGCGGGATCGGCGCGCACCTCCTCCTGACGCGGCCGCGGCAGGTCGATGTCGATGATCGCGCTGACCCGCCCGGGCTGGCTGCTCATCACCACGACGCGGTCGGCGAGGAACACCGCCTCCTCGATGCCATGCGTGATGAAGATCGCGGTCTTGCGCGCGTCGCGCGGCAGCACCTCACCCCAGATGCGGAGCAGCTCGCCCTGCAGGATCGTGCGGGTCTGCGCATCGAGGGCGGCGAGCGGCTCGTCCATCAGCAGGATGTCGGGGTCGTTGGCGAGCAGGCGCGCGAGCGCGCAGCGCTGGCGCATGCCGCCGGAGAGCTGGTGCGGGTATTTGCGCTCCGAGCCGCGCAGCCCGACCGTGTCGATGAAATGCGCGACGCGGGCGCGGCGGTCGGCGGTGGAGAACTGGCGAGCGCGCGGGCCATAGCGCAGGCCGAACTCGATATTCGCCGCCGCCGTGCGCCAGGGGAACAGCGCGTAATCTTGGAACATCACGCCGCGATCCGCGCCCGGTCCGCTGATCGGCGTCCCGTCCTTCTCGATGGTGCCGGCGCTTGGCTGGTCGAGCCCGGCGATCATGTTGAGCAGCGTCGACTTGCCGCAGCCGGAAGGGCCGACGATGCAGAGGAACTCGCCGGCCTGCACGTCGAGATCGAGCGACTGCACGGCGAGCATTGCCGACCCGAACCGCTTTTCGACGCCGTTGAGGCGCAGCTTGGGGGTAAGTCCGGGCTGCATCAGCGCCGCCATGCCAGCAGGCGATGCTCGGCGAGGCGGAAGCAGCGATCGATCAGCAGGGAGACGAGCCCGACCACGATCATGCACACCACGATGCCGTTGAGATCGACGCTGTAGGAATAATCGACGAACATCATCTGCCCGAGCCCGCCCGATCCGCCGCCGCCCGCCTTGGCGCCGACCGCGAGCTCGGCGGCGATGATCGCGGTCCAGGCGATGCCCATGGCGAGGCGGGCGCCGACGAAGATGCTGGGCAGCGCCGCCGGCAGCACCACGGTGCGCAGGATGGTGTGCTGGCGCACGCCCATCGTGCGGGCCGCCTGAATCAGGCTGCGGTCCATGCGGCTCACCCCGTGCATGGTGTTGATCACGAGCGGGAAGAATGCCGCGTAGGCGACGATGAACACCGCCGCCGGCGTGCCGGTGCCGAACCACAGAATCGCCATCGGCAGGATGGCGATGGCGGCGACCGGTCGGAACGTCTCGACGATGGGATCGAGATTGCGGCGCACGCCGCGCAGCGCGCCCATCAGCAGGCCGAGGGTGATGCCGAGCGCGGCGGCGACGAGGAAGCCGAGCATCACGCGGCCGAAGCTCTGCACCGTGGCATTCGGCAGGTCGCCCGACGCGACCAGCGTTGCGAACTCCGCGAGGACCCGGGCGGGCGAGGGTGCGCGCGTGTTGGCGGGCAGCGTCATCGCCCAGACCTGCCAGGCGAGCAGCAGCAGCACGGGGAGCAGGAGCGCGCGCAGCCGCCGCGTGCTCATGCCAGCTCCGTCGCCGCCGCCCAGGGTGTCAGCCGGCGCTGTGCGGCGCGGATCGCGAGATCGGCGCCGTAGCCGATCATCCCGATCAACGCGATGAAGGCGAGCACTTTCGGTGTCATCAGCAGCTCGCGATACCATTCGATCGCGAAGCCGACGCCGCTATCCGCGCCGATCAGCTCGGCCGCGACGATCGCGGTCCATCCCGCCGCGACGGCGAGGCGCAGCCCCACCATGATGGTCGGTATTGAGGCCGGCACCACGACATGGCGCAGAATGGCGGCGCGGCCCACGCCCATGGTGCGCGCCGCCGCGACCAGGCGCGCATCCACGCTGCGCACGCCCTCGATAGTGTTGAGCAGCAGCGGAAAGAACGCCGCATAGGTCATGATGAAGATCGGCAACGTGCCGCCGATGCCGAAGATGAAGAGCGCGAGCGGGATCCAGGCGATGCCGGAGATCGGCCGCAGGAGCTCGAACACGGGATCAATGATGTCGGACGCCGTGCGGTTCAGCGCCATCAGGAAGCCGGTCGGGATGGCGAGCAGCGCCGCGACCGCGAGGCTGAGCAGCAGGCGCTGCAGGCTGATCGCCGCGTGCTCCACCAACTCGCCCGATGCGATCAACGCGCCGAACGCTTTTAGCACGCTCAGCGGCGAGGGGAGCAGGATCGCGTTGCGCACCCAGAGCGAGGCCAGATACCAGACGGCGCAAAGCGCGAGCAGCGAGCGCAGCGCGACCGCGGCATGCGGCAGATCAAGCTTCCTGCCCGCCGGCCGGACGGCGCCGATCGCGGCGCGCGCCTGCTGCGTTGCTGCCACCATGTGGCGGTTCCCCCATTTTTTGGCCTGTTGCTCCAGGTCTGCCTCGATGCTACCGGTACCATCATCATGCGGTCAACAAGCGCGGGTGGGAATCAGCTTGGGCCGGCGCGCGCCCGCGGCACCGGCCTTCCGCGGCTGGCGGACGTGGCCGAACGTGCGGGGGTTTCCAAGATGACCGCCTCGCGGGTGTTGCGCGAGGCCGGTCCCGTCGCGCCGGCGACACGTGCGCGCGTCGAGCGCGCGATGCGGGAGCTGGGCTATATCCCGAACATCATCGCCAGCAATCTCGCCTCAAACCGGACGGGCATGATCGCGGCGATGACGCCCGGCTTCGCGAGCCCGCTGATCCACGACCTCTTTCACGGATTGTCGGGCGCGGTCCACGCGCAGGGCTACCATCTCCTGTTCGGCGTGACCGAGGCCGGCGAGGGCGAGGATGCGCTGATTCGCGCCTTCCTCGCGCGGCGGCCCGACGCGCTCGTGCTGACCCATGCGAGCCATGCCGCGGCAACGCGGCGCCTGCTGCGGGCGGCCGCCATCCCGATCGTGGAAGCCGGACAGCTTGCCGAGAAGCCGATCGACATGACCGTCGGCTTCGACAACGAGGAGGCGGCGTGCGCGCTGACGCGTCATCTGATCGCCAGCGGCTATCGGCGCATTGCGATGATCAGCGAGCAGCAGGATGCGCGCGGGCGCGCGCGCGCCCGCCGCTCGGGCTATGTGCGAGCCCTCAGGGAGGCGGATCTGGCGTTCGATCCGGCGCTGCTGATCACGTCTGCCCTGCGCCATGCCGACGCCGCGCTTGCGCTGCGCCGGCTTCTCCAACGGTCGCCGCCGCCGGACGCCGTTTTCTGCAGCGATGATCTCCTGGCGCTCGGCGCGCTCTTCGAGTGCCAGCGCCAGGGCTGGCGCGTCCCGGACCGTGTCGCGATAGCCGGATTCGGGGATCTCGAGTTTGCGGCGCAAGCCTGTCCCGCCATCACCACGGTACGGGTGGATCGCGTGGGGATGGGGCGCCGCGCGGGCATGATGCTGCTGTCCGCCCTCCAGGGCGCGCGGCCGACGCCGCGCTCCGTCGATGTGGGATTTACCGTGGTTGCGCGCGCCAGCACGTAGGCGCCGGCCGGAGGCCGCCGAGGGGGTTGCCGCCATGCGCCGGCAGATCAGACACCGGCCGCGTTTTAGCGCGGCACCCGCATCAGCGGTTTCCCGACACGCGTCACCGTGCCCTCGCGAATGCCGTCGCACAGCGCGAAACCCGCCGGAGCGAACAGGATGATGGTCGAGCCGTGTTCGAACCAGCCGATTTCCTCGCCTTTCCGGAGCCGCACATCGCAGCGGAAACGCCGTTGGGCCGCCTCGCCCCGGCGTCGAGCGATATCGAGGAAGCGCAGGCGAATCCCGGCGACCAGGATCGCCGCGACCGCGACCAGGGTCACCGCATGTCCGCCCTCAGCGAGCCTTGTTCTGATCAACGCCCGTTCGTTCCTGCAGAACAGCCGTTGCACCCTTTGCAGCGTGACGGGATTGACGTTCCAGCAATCGCCGAAGATGTGGGTGACCGACCAGACGGCACAGTCATGCGGCGCATGAAAGCGGTGATACATCGCCGACGTCAATCGGAGGGTCACATACTGTCCGTTGCTGAAACTCTCGGCATGCGCGGCATCGCCGAGCAGATCCGCGAGCGCGTAGGAGAAGCCTTTG
Source organism: Acetobacteraceae bacterium (assembly GCA_965276665.1). Lineage (GTDB taxonomy): Bacteria > Pseudomonadota > Alphaproteobacteria > Acetobacterales > Acetobacteraceae > CAWGJC01. The sequence goes on along the minus strand of OZ255620.1, from coordinate 2,192,402 downwards.
ATCTGCAGGACCCGGCCGTCCTCGACAAGGCCGGCAGCGCCCACGATGCCGTCGCAAGGGCTCACCAGGATCGCGGGATCGGCATCGATCGGCCGCGCTCCCGCCCGCAGCCGGCGGGTGAAGCAGGCGTGCAGGCTCCGGAAGCGGGTCTCCTCCGCGTCGGCGAGATCGAGATCGGAGAACAGGCGCCAGATGCGGAGCGACACGGCGCAGACCCAGGGAGTCTCGATCCGACTGACCCGGCCGATGGTCCGCGTCACCAATCGGCGCGGCATGCAATTGGTCAGCAGGAAATTAAGGTCCTCCTGCCGCGCGATCCGCTTTATAAGTGCGCGCATTGTCATGGTACAAGCTTGTTCATCCAGGAGGGTGATAGCGCGAATGCCACTCTTTGCCATGGCCCCTTTTGCGACCGGCGGCGCCGTCGCTCTCGGAGCGTTTCTCGCGCGGGTGAAGCCACGTCTCGAACTCTCCCGCGCAAAGCACCGGTCGCTTGCTGGACACACACGGTTCGCAAAGCGGCTGGCGTCGCTGATCCCTTTCTACGACTATGACGAGGCGAGGTTCTTCCGCTGCGATGATCCACCCGAGGAGGTCGCGGCGCTGCGCCGCGACGGGTTCATGCGATTGTCACGCTTCTATTCGGAGCGGTTCGCGAAGACGAGCGCGCTGACCGCCGAGGCGGCAGGCACCATCTCCGACCTGCAATTCATCGGCGCATACCGGGTGCCGTTCCAGTTCAGCCGGTTCGTGCGTCAGCATCTCTCCGCCGGGTCCTTCCTGGCATCGTCGTCGGGGGCGACCGTGGCGGATGTCGATGGCAATGCGTTCTACGATCTGACCGGCTCGTACGGTGTCAATCTTTTCGGCTATGATTTCTACAAGGATTGCATTGCGCGTGGCGCGGAACGCGTGCAGGCGCTCGGCCCGGTGCTCGGCGCCTATCACCCGATCGTCGCCGGGAATGTCGCACGCCTGCGCGAGATTTCCGGGCTGGACGAAGTGTCGTTCCACATGTCGGGCACCGAAGCGGTGATGCAGGCGGTGCGACTGGCGCGGTATCACACGCGCCGCACCCATCTGGTGCGGTTCTGCGGCGCCTATCACGGCTGGTGGGGAGATGTTCAGCCGGGCCTCGGCAATCCGGCGCCGGCGCGCGAGACATACACGCTGGCGGAGATGTCGGAGCACACATTGCGCGTGCTGCGTCGCCGCCGCGATATCGCCTGCGTCCTCGTCAACCCGCTCCAGGCGCTGCACCCGAACGCGGCGCCGCCATCGGATGGCGCTCTGGTCGACAGTGGGCGGCGCGCCGGCTTCGACCGCGCGGCCTATACCGCCTGGCTGAGGCAGCTGCGTCGCGTGTGCGACGAGCGCGGCATCGCCTTGATCTTCGACGAGGTGTTCGTCGGCTTTCGGCTGGCGCCGGGCGGCGCCCGGGAATATTTCGGCGTGCAGCCCGACCTCATCACCTACGGCAAGTCGCTCGGCGGCGGTCTTCCGGTCGGCGTGCTCTGCGGCCGAAGCGCGCTGATGAAGCGATTCCGCGAAGACCGACCGGCGGATATCTGCTTTGCGCGCGGGACGTTCAACGCCCATCCCTATGTCATGGGCGCCATGGCGGAGTTTCTGCACCGCCGCGAAGAGGCTCCCATCCAGGCGCTCTACGATGGTCTGGATGAGCGCTGGAACGGTCGCGCTGCGCAGCTCAACCACGCGCTCGGCGAGGCGGGAGTGCCGGTCAGGGTCGCCAACCTCTCATCGATCTGGACGGTGTACTACACGCTCCCGTCGAGATATAACTGGATGCTGCAATACTATCTGCGCGCCGAGGGAATCGCCCTGAGCTGGGTGGGAACCGGGCGACTGATCTTCAGCCTGAATTACTCGGATGAGGATTTCGCCGCGGTCACCGCCCGCTTTCTTGCCGCCTGTCATGCCATGCAGCGGGACGGCTGGTGGTGGGCCGATCCCGCGAGCAGCAATCGATCGATCAAGCGGCGGATCCTAAGCGAGATGCTGGCGCATCGGCGCACCCACATCCATACCAGCGCCGGTAAGACAAATCCGAGCGCGGCGTCAGGCACGACCCAGCGGACCGTTGGTCAGCAGCCGAGATCCGCGGCCTCCTCCTGGTAGTCGGTGGCCAGAGTCCCGTCAGTCAGATCGTGCCGCAAGAGGCGGAGCGGCGCTTGGTGATAGAGCTTGATGTCGTGAAACGGGTCGGTGATGATCTTCGTCGCCCAGACCAGGCCCACCTGCACATCCTTCACGAAAAACAGTTGCACGGTGCGGAACAGCAGGCCGCCAAGCCCGATCACCAGCCACAAATATCCGAGATGGCGTGCGAAGCCCATCGCGCTCGTCGCCGGCTTGCATAGCCCAAACAAGGTCGGCTCGACAACGAAGATGACGGGCGACAGCGCCCAGATGGTCAGCAGCACGATCTTGCGACGGAGATTGTAGCCGACCTTGATCTCCTCCTTGTATTCATGCGTGGCCTGATTGACGTAGTCATACTCCTTTGGCTCGAAAACCAGGTGACCGATCTGCCGGCTGGTCATCGCCACCAGCCATCCGATCAGGGCGGCGAGCGCGGGGTCCTTGAACACCACGACATACGCGCAGCAGAAACTGGCCGCGCTGAGCAGATGCAACGATTGGTTGATCTGGCTGTGATGATAGTAGCGGTGGTCATCCCATCGCTGGATCCTCAGAAGCTCAAGGAAGCCGGTCATCGCTGTTCCTTCGAGAGTGTTGGGCTGGCGTGTTGGCTACGCGGTCCGAACGAGGTGTCCTTGCCAGGGCAACGATCCTGCGCGCGCGATCGCAAGAACCGGCGGTCATCCCGGGCCGGCCGCCGGTTCGATCGCCGCGCGCGAGCGGGCCTGCGTCTCCGCATCGGGCAGCCGCGCGTATCGGATAAGAAAGAAATGTCCGAATGGCGGCAGCGGATGTTTGTCGATAAGGCGTACGGCTGGAGACCGCTCCGCCCAGCGCTCGTAGCGCGCCCACGGAAACTCGGTGCGCCAGCCAAGCCGGCTGGCCATCGGCATGAGCATTTTCTCCACATTCCCGCGCACACCCGTCTCGGCCCCGATTCGACTGGTCAGGATGATCTCTCCGCCCGGCCGGACGACGCGAACGAACTCGTCCAGCGCCTTTTCCGGGTGCGGAATGGCGGTGACCACGTATTGCGCGACCACGGTATCAAAGCTGGCTTCCGCGAAGTCGAGATGTTCCGCATCCATCACGGTGATTGCTTCGACGTGGTCGAGGCCCCGCTTCTCGACCCGCTGACGCGCTTTGGCGAGCATGGGCCGCGAGATATCAATGCCGACGATCCGGTTTGCCTTGGAATAATCCGTGAGCGACAGCCCGGTCCCGACGCCGACTTCCAGGATCCGGCCGCCGATCCGTTCCGCGGCCGCGACTGCCGCGCGCCGACCGTGCCGAAACACCGGACCGAAGACGACATCGTAGACCGGCGCCCATCGACCATAGGCGGCGGCGACCTGGTCCCGCTTCAACTCCGAAATCATCTGCAACTATCAACTCCGTCACCGATGTCGCGGCGGTCTCGTGGCGCGCAGCACGGACCATCGCAAACACGGACCATCGCAAAGCCGGTTTCTTCCCGCGGTCATCAGGACGCGACTCCATTGCGCAGTCGCCGACCAAGCCTCTTCTATTCCGGCTCCCATGGAGCGTGAAGCAGAATATTCAATGTTCAGACATGTAATGCCATTGTCATGGTCGAAACAACGAGTCGAATGCCGATTGTTGTCGATAACGTTATTGTTCCACGACACCCATGTGGCACAAATTTGACAATTGGCCTGGTTGGCCGATCCGCGTTTCTGGTGATTGATCTTGAGAGCGTCGCGCGACTGTCATGCGTCGTTGTGCCTGTCGCCATGCCGAAGCTGTCGGTGATCAGAGTGACCAACGGAAAGATCGTCGTCTCAACCGAGAGGATGTAGGGATTGCGGTTGGTCGCTTCCATCAGCCGCGCCGATGACTGCTCCTGAAGCAGGCGAGCGCGCTCCTGCACGAGATCGAGATCGTGGCCCAGCGCGCCCAATCGCTCGATCGCATTGCGAAGCCAGATGGCGTCCGCGTCCTCGATCCAGTGCGGCAGGCGTGAGAGCAGGCCGACCAGCGCATGGTGTTGCGGCACCATGTGCCGGCGAAGCCGCTCCGCCATCCGGCGGATGCGCCCAAGCTCCGCGCCTGAACGATCGGCGCGTTCCTCGAGCTCCAGCCCTGGTAGACCGCCCCGCACGATCTCCGGATGCTCTGCGGCCGGTGGCGGAAAGACCGTTTCAGGAACACCGGGATCGCCAGTGATGCACGGTGTCTGCGTGTCGCAGCCGGCGCCCGCAAGCGGCCTGTCCCCCCGGTCAAGCGGCGACCGCACTCGCGGCGATCGCCGGGATCAGGAAGGGGGGGTGGCCCAGCACACGCCGCTCCACCCGGACTCTGGGGAACCTTGAACTCTGTCGCCTGCCGACGCTTGAGCCCGTGCAGCGGTGAACCTGCGCCGGAACGCCTGCGCCCGCGTTGCGGAGCTCACCCTTCAAGTTCCGGCCTGCGGAGTGATATATCCTCAGGGTCGGCGACGATCTGACGCCGTCCCGGAACACGTGCGGAGAGTGCCATGCCCACGAACAAAGACGATGCCAAAGACATCGCCAGCCAACAATCCGTCACACGGCGCCTGTTTCTGCGCGCCACGACCTCCACCGCTGCCTTGCCGCTGGTGGGGGCCGGCCTCGTTCCGGCTGCTGCCCAGACGGCGCCGCCGGCCGATCAGCAGGCTCTGGTCAGCGTGAACCTGTCGGTGAACGGCCAGCGATACGCGCTCGGCCTCGATGCCCGCACCACGGTACTCGACGCGCTGCGTGAGCATATCGGCCTGACCGGCTCCAAGAAGGGCTGCGATCACGGCCAGTGCGGGGCGTGCACGGTTCTGCTCGACGGCCATCGGGTTCTGTCCTGCCTGACGCTCGCGGTTGCGATCCAGGGACGCGAGGTGACGACGATCGAAGGTCTCGCGCAGGACGGCGCGCCGCTTCACCCGATGCAGCAGGCCTTCGTTGACAATGACGCCTTCCAGTGCGGGTACTGCACCCCCGGCCAGATCATGTCGGCGATCGGCTGCGTGAAAGAAGGCCACGCTGTCAGCGACGATGAGATCCGCGAATACATGAGCGGCAATCTTTGCCGGTGCGCCGCCTATCCGAATATCGTGGCGGCCGTCCGCCAAGCCAAAGCACGGATGGAGGGCTGATATCATGCGGCCATTCATCTACGAAAGCGTCACGACGCTCGCTGCCGCCGTGAAGGCGTTTCCCGTGCAGAACGGCCCGCTCGTGCAGGGCCGTCTGCCGGTCGAATATCTTGCCGGCGGCACCACGCTTCTCGATCTCATGAAGTTGGACGTGATGCGTCCCGCCAGGGTTGTCGACATGACAGGGGTCGTCGACAGGACTGGGGTCATCGACAGCACTGGGGTCGCCGACATGGCCGGCGGCGCGACGCTCGGGACCGTCGAGGTCTCGGATGCCGGGCTGCGTCTCGGCGCGCTGGTCAAGATGTCCACCGCGGCCGCGCATCCCGACATCGTCAAGACCTATCCCGTCATCGCCCAGAGCCTTCAGCTCGCGGCGAGCGCGCAGCTTCGCAACATGGCGACGCTCGGCGGCAACGTGCTGCAGCGAACCCGCTGCACCTATTTCCGCGACACCGCATGGACGGCCTGCAACAAGCGCGTTCCCGGCTCCGGCTGCGCCGCGATGGACGGGATGAACCGCCAGCACGCCGTGCTGGGCGGCAGCTCGGATTGCATCGCCACCTACCCGGGCGATTTCGCGCAGGCGCTTCTCGCGCTCGACGCCGAGGTGACCATCGTCGGGCCGTCCGGGGCCAGGACAATCCCGTTCGCGCGCCTGCACCGGCCACCCGGAGCGACGCCGCATGTCGAGACCGTGCTGACGCCGGGCGAGCTGATCACCGGCTTCAGCGTGCCGAGCGGCGCCTGGACGCGGCGGTCGCTTTATCTGAAGATTCGCGACCGCCAATCTTACGAGTTCGCCCTGGCCTCCGCCGCGGTCGCCCTGCACATGGAGGGCAATGACGTCCGCCAGGCCCGGATCGCCCTTGGCGGCGTGGCGACCGTGCCCTGGCGCGCGGCGGAGGCGGAGGCGGCCCTGGCCGGCAGGCCGCTCGACGAGGCGAGCGCGGCGAACGCCGCGCGCATCGCCTTTGCCGCGGCGACCCCGCATGCCCACAACGCATTCAAGGTTGCGCTCGGCCAGTCCACGCTGGTCCGCGCGCTTCTGCAAGCCGCCACGTTGGAGGGCTGAGCCATGATCGATCCCGCCGCGCCCGCGCCCTTGGCGAATATGGGTCAGCCGATTCCACGCTACGACGCGCGCGCCAAGGTCACCGGCGCCGCGCAATACACGACCGATGTGGTGCTGCCCGATGTCGCGTACGCCTATCTCGTCTCGAGCCGCATCGCGAAAGGACGCATCAAGTCGTTCGACCTGCGCGAGGCGAGCGCGCTCAGGGGCGTGCTCGACATCCTCACCTACCAGAACATCGGAGACGGCATTCGCAAGGTCGGTTACCTGACCGCTGGCGGCCCGGCCTCCAACTCGGTCGTGCCGCTCGGCTCGGCCGAGATCGCCTATGCGGGCCAGACCATCGCCGTCGTGCTGGCCAACAGCTACGAGGCCGCCCGCGACGCCGCCAACCGGGTCGTGGTCGATTACGCGGCGGAAACCCCGTCCGCCTCGTTCGGCGCGCCGGGCGTGGTCAGCCAGGAGCTCGCGGCTCAGAACAGGAAGCACGATGACCCGAAGGTCGGCGACTTCGCGGCCGCCTTCGACGCGTCTCCCGTCAAGCTCGATGTCAGCTATTCGACACCCACGCAGCACCATAACCCGATCGAGCTCTTCACCACGCAATGCAGCTGGAACGGGCCGCAGCTCACCGTCCATGAGCCGAGCCAGAACGTCACCGGGCTCAAGTATGGGCTCGCGGCGCAGCTCGGGATCGATCCTGGCCGGATCAGGGTGATCAGCCGCTTCGTGGGGGGCGCGTTCGGATCGCGGGGCGGCTTGACGCAGCGCACCGCGCTGGTCGCGGTCGCGGCTAGGCGGCTGGGCCGCCCGGTCAAGCTCGTGCCGACGCGCGAGCAGGGGTTCACCATCGCGACCTACCGTGCCGAGACGCAGCATCGGATCAAGCTCGGCGCGAGCAGGGACGGGAAGCTGCAGGCGCTCAGCCATGAGGGGGCCGAGATCACCTCCCGGCCCGATCCGTACGCGGTGGCCGGCACCGATGCGACCACGCGCATCTACGCCTGCCCGAACATCGCCAGCAACGTGACCATCGTCCGGGCCGACCGTTCCACGCCGGGCTTCATGCGCGCGCCGGCGGAGACGCCGTATTTCTTCGCGCTGGAGAGCGCGATGGACGAGCTCGCGGTCGCGTTGAACATGGATCCGGTCGAGCTTCGCCGGATCAACGACACGCGGAACGAGCCGATCAAGGGCCTGCCCTATACCAGCCGCGCGCTGATGCCCTGTTTCGACCAGGCCGCCGCGGCGTTCGGCTGGACGAAGCGCGATCCGCGGCCCGGCTCCATGCATGATGGCGAGTGGCTGGTCGGATGGGGTTGCGCCAGCTCCGCCTATCCGACCCAGATGGCCGCCGCGACCGCCCGCGTCCGGCTGCTCGCCGATGGGCGGGTGCACGTCGAGACCGCAGGCCACGAGATCGGCAACGGCCTCTACACGGTCGCGGCGCAGACGGCGGCCGAACGGCTCGGCCTGCCCGTGGAGGCCGTCTCGGTCAGCCTGGGCGACACGGACCTGCCGCCGGCGCCCGTTGCCGGCGGCTCGATCCAGACCGCGAGCGTCTGTTCGGCCATCGTCAAGGCCTGCGACGCCATCCGGGCCCGGCTCGGCGAGAATGGCGCGCCGGCCGCCGATATCCGTCAGGCGATCAGGGATCGCGGCATGGGCGCGCTGGAGGAATACGCCGAATGGCAGCCGCACGGATCCTCCGCGGGCGCTCTGCGGCAGCTTTACCGGGGCGCGGCGGTCCCGCAGGGCGGCGCGGGGCTCCCGGACCGCATCCAATTCGCCTTCGGGGCGCAGTTCGTGGAAGTCCGTGTGCATTCGCGGACACGCGAGATCCGGGTTCCGCGGATGGTCGGCGCTTTTGCCGCGGGCCGGATCATGAACACGCGAACCGCCCACAGCCAGTATATGGGCGGCATGATCTGGGGTCTCGGCTCGGCGCTGCACGAGGAGACGCTCATCGATCCGCGCGGGGCCCGCTACGTCAACACCAACCTCGCCGATTACATGGTGCCGGTGAACGCCGATGTCGGCGAGGTTCACGTCATCATGGTGCCGGAAGAGGACAAGGTCATCAATCCGCTCGGCATCAAGGGAATTGGCGAGATCGGGATCGTCGGCACGTCGGCCGCGGTCGCCAACGCGATTTATCACGCGACCGGGCAGCGGCTTCGCAACCTGCCGTTGAGGATCGAAAGCCTGGTGACCGAAACATAGCCGCTCCTGACCCGCGCGGCCCTCGCGACTGCTCGGCCTGGCGGGTTGTAACGCACTCTAAGACCGGGCATTTGCCATGCGAGCCGAAGAAAGTCCTGGGCTGCGTCGCTGCCGCCCGGCGCCAAGATGAGGATGACCTATGAACGAGGTATCCGATGACGCTGCACTCGGTCCGAGCGTGCCCGACCTGAAAGCACCCGACCTGAAAACACCCGATCTGAAAACATCCGATCTGAAAACACCCGATCTGAAAACACCGGGGCCGAGCGCGGACGAGTTGCGCAGGATGGATGCGTGGTGGCGGGCGGCGAACTACCTCAATGTCGGCCAGATCTATCTGTCCGCCAACCCGCTGCTGCGCGAGAGGCTGACGCCGGATCACATCAAGCCACGTCTGCTCGGCCATTGGGGCACGTCTCCGGGGCTGAACCTGATCTACGTGCACATGAACCGCCTGATCCGGAAATACGATCTCGACGCGATCTACATGGCCGGCCCCGGGCATGGCGGTCCGGCCCTGCTCGCGAATGTCTGGCTGGAGGGCAGCTACACCGAGTTCTATCCCGAGGTGACACGGGACGAAGCCGGGATGCTGCGGCTGTTTCGCCAGTTCTCGACGCCGGGTGGGGTGCCGAGCCATGTCAGCGTGCCGACGCCCGGTTCGATTCATGAAGGCGGCGAGCTCGGCTATGTGCTGGTGCACGCGTTCGGAGCGGTGATGGACAATCCCGATCTGCTGGTTGCCGCCGTTGTCGGCGACGGCGAGTCGGAAACCGGCCCGCTCGCCGGCAGCTGGAAGAGCATCGATTTCATCAATCCGAAACGGGACGGCGCGGTGCTGCCGATTCTGCATCTGAACGGCTACAAGATTTCTGGCCCGACGGTCTGGGCACGCCACAACGACAGCGATCTGGCCGAGTTCTTCCACAGCCAGGGCTATGCGCCGCATTTTGTCGAAGGCGACGATCCGGCTGCGGTGCACAGGGAATTCGCCACCGTGATGGAGCGCGCGGTGCTCGCCATTCGCGGCATCCAGCAGGCGGCGCGCGGCGGCGGAATGGCCGAGCGGCCGCGTTGGCCCGTCATTATCCTGCGCACGCCAAAAGGCTGGACCGGGCCGAAATTCGTCGACGGGCTGCCGGTCGAGGGCACGTTCCGCGCGCATCAGGTGCCGGTCGCCGAGGTCAAGACCAATCCGGAGCATCTGCGCATCCTCGATGCCTGGATGCGCAGCTACAAGCCGGACGAGCTGTTCGACGAGGCGGGCCGCTTCAAACGCGAATACGCGGAGCTCGCGCCGGATGGCGCGCGGCGCATGGGCGCCAACCCGCACGCGAATGGCGGCAAGCTGACCGCGCCGCTCGCGCTGCCGGATTACACCACCTATCAGGTGAGATTCGCCGAGCGGGCGCGCGACCGCATCGGATCGACGGCGGTTCTCGGCGCCTATCTGCGGGATCTGTACGCGGGCAATCCGCAGAATTTCCGCCTGTTCTGCCCAGACGAGACCAATTCCAACCGGCTCGGCGCGGTATTCGACGCGTCGGATCGCTGCCTGGTGAGCACGATTCTGCCGCAGGACGATCACGTGTCGCATGATGGGCGCGTGATGGAGGTGCTGAGCGAGCATTGCTGCCATGGCTGGCTGGAAGGCTACACGCTGACCGGCCGGCATGGCCTGTTCGCGACCTACGAGGCCTTTGCGATGATCGTCGATTCGATGGCGATGCAGCATGCGAAATGGATCGAGCACGCGAAGCGGGTGCCGTGGCGCGCGGATATCCCCTCGCTCAATTACCTGCTGACCTCCACCTGCTGGCGCAACGACCATAACGGGTTCAGCCATCAGGGGCCCGGCTTCATCGACACGATCATTCATCGCAAGCCGAGCGTCGCCCGGGTCTATCTGCCGCCCGACGCGAACTGCCTGCTTTCGGTTGCCGATCACTGCTTACGCAGCCGCAACTACCTGAACCTCGTCGTCATCGACAAGCAGCCGCAGCTGCAATGGCTGAGGATGGAGGAGGCGCAGGCGCATTGCGCGAAGGGTGTTGGCATTTGGGACATGTACAGCAACCAGCCGGACGCGCCGGACATCGTCCTGGCCTGCGCCGGGGACATTCCGACCCAGGAGACGATCGCGGCGGTGTGGATGCTGCGCCAGCATGTCCCGGATCTGAAGGTGCGCGTCGTCAACGTGGTCGACCTGATGAAGCTGGCGCCGGCCGACCGGCATCCGCACGGCATGGGCGACGAGGATTTCGTCCACATCTTCACGGCCACCGTGCCGGTCGTCTTCGCGTTTCACGGCTATCCCGGCGTGATCCACGATCTGCTGCATGGCAGGTCGGCGCATGACCGTTTCCATGTGCGCGGCTACCTCGAGGAGGGCACGACGACCACGCCGTTCGACATGGTGGTGCTGAACAAGATGAGCCGCCTGCATCTCTGCCTCGACGCGCTCCGCTACGCGCGCACCATGCTCCGCGCCAGCAGCGCGCTGATCGATCGATGCATGACCCTGCTCGCCGAGCATGAGAACTACATTCGCGAGCATTTCGACGATCTTCCCGAGATCAAGGATTGGGTCTGGTCGGCGTGATCGCGGGATCGCAGAGCACAACGGAAACCCATCAATGTCTGACGCCCTGCTGACACTCAATGCGGGCTCATCCTCCGTCAAATTCGCCTTGTTCGAGACCGATCCTTTCCGGGCGGTCTCGCGCGGACATGTCGAAGGCATCGGCAGCGCGCCGCATTTTTTGGCGCGCTCCGCCGACGGAGAGGTGCTCGCCGAACGCCGCTGGACGGATGTAGCACCTTCATTCGACGCGCTGCTCGACACGTTGCTCGACTGGACGGAGTCGCATCTCGGCGGCGACAGGCTGGCCGCGATTGGCCATCGCGTCGTGCATGGGGGCGCCGATCACGCCGCACCGGTGAGAATCACCGCGTCGCTGCTGAAATCTCTCGATGCGCTCACCCCGCTCGCCCCGCTGCACCAGCCGCATAATCTCGCGCCGATGCGGAGGCTTCTAGCCACGCGGCCGAACCTGCCGCAGGTCGCGTGCTTCGACACCGCTTTCCACCACACGATGTCGGCGACCGCCACGCGCCTGGCTTTGCCACGGGCGCTCGGCGACGCTGGCCTGCGGCGCTACGGGTTCCACGGCCTCTCCTACGAGTATGTTGGCGGATTGCTGCGGGACATCGCGCCCGATCTGGCGTCCGGGCGCGTCATCGTCGCGCATCTCGGCAATGGCGCCAGCCTTTGCGCGATGCAGGACGGGCGCAGCATCGACACCACGATGGGCCTCACCGCGCTCGACGGGCTGGTGATGGGAACGCGCTGCGGCACGCTTGATCCCGGCGTGGTGCTGTACCTGCAGGAGGCACGCGGCATGGCAGCGGCCGAGGTGCAGGATCTGCTCTATAACCGATCCGGCCTGCTCGGCGTGTCGGGGGTCGCGAGCGATATGCGCGACCTGGTCAAGAGCGCCGCCGTGGAAGCCCGCGAGGCGGTCGATTTATTCATCTTCCGTCTCGCGCGCGAGGCTGGCGGAATGGCGGCGTCGTTGGGCGGGGTCGATGCGTTCGTCTTCACGGCAGGGATCGGCGAGCATGCGGCGGAGATCCGCGCCGCCGCCTGCGCGCGTCTCGCCTGGCTCGGCGTGACGCTCGACGAGGCGGCGAACGCGAAAGCGGCGGTGCGGATCAGCACGCCCGACAGCCGCGTCGCAGTGCTGGTGATCCCCACCGACGAGGAGCTGATGATCGCCCGTCACACGCTGGCGACGATATGATCCGGATCGAGGCTCAGCAGCCGACTCTGCCGCGCCAGGAACCTGCAAGGCATCGCGCTCCAGCGGGTCCTGAAACGCACTCCTAATCGCCGCGCCGTCGGGCGATCTGGCCGGCGCTCACGCGTGCCGCCGCATTGCTCCAGCTGTTGCGGATGGAGGTCAGGACGGCGGCGGTCTCGGAATCGTCGAGACGATCGGTGAAGCGCGGCATCGCCGAGCCGACGGGGCCGCGTCGGTCGCCGCCGATTGCGCGCCGTGCAGCACGCCCTCAATCAGGCTGAGTAGGTTGCGCGACGGCACGGCGGCGCTTCCCGCCAGCCGGGGCACGAGACGCATCAGGGCCGGCAGCCGACGAACTCTCGATTGTCGCCATAGATCGGATCGGCGAAAATCCCTCTATCGTGTTCTGCATCATCAGTGCGAAGAAGCTCCTCCCATTCGGAGCGCGCGACCCCGCACGCGTGAGTGAAACGTGTGCGCCGTGCGACGGCTCGGCCATCGAGAACGCCGCCCAGGACGGTACGATCGGGTGTTTCGTCTTCTGCAGGACGCTCATCACCGCAGCGGACGGGCGGAGATGTCCGCGAACGAGCTCGGGCGGCGTCAGCGCTCCACTGGCGAGCGACAGGTCGCGGAACACCGGGCTGCGGAACATCTCGAGATAGCGCAAGGTCGCGCTCCCGGTGTTCTCGATGTAACGCCACATCGCGACAGGAACGTAGCCGACATCGCCGGCCCGGTAATCGAAGCTGCGCGCGCTTTCCGATGCGCCGAACACGCCTCACCCGAACACGAGCGCTCCGGGCCGCTTGAACTCGACCTCCACGAAGGCCATCGGCACGTCAGCCCCGTTCATCACATCGTGCTCGACGCCGGCGGGACGGTGATAGGCTTGGCCCGCGACGAGACGGGTCTCCGCTACGTCCGATCCGTCATCCACGCGCATCACAGCGTCGGTGAGGAGCACGACCACGTAGGGCCAGCCATGCGTGTGCTGCCCGGTGACCGCGCCGGGCTCGAAGTCCCACCGCGTGATCCGCACGTCGGCATCGTCACGCTGCACGGTCGACATGGCGGGAATAGTGCATTTGAAGGCCATTTGCTCGATCGATCCCCACGATTTCTGGTGGCAGACGGTGAGAATGCCTGGACGGCCGAGAGTCCGCCAGTCACGCCACCGCCCGCAAGCGAGCGGCGCAGAATCGTCGAGGAAGCACACCGGAGCTCGTCCGACAGGACGGCCCAGTCTCGAACATCGGCTCTAGCGCGGAGTTCTCGACGGCCTTGCCGAGCATTGCGGGGCCGATTCGATCTGGCGCGCGACGACTCCCTCGCATCGGATGAACGATCGTTCCGTCACGCGTGAGTTGACATGCTGCGCGACCTAGCCCTAACGGGGTGTCAGTGCTTCTACTTTCGGAGGCTTGGATAATGAAGTTCCATGCAGCCCTCGCCGCTTTGCTTGTCCTAGCACCTGGCCTCGCACGCGCCTGCACGCAGCAGGAGGCGATGGCGAAAGGCACTCAACTCAGCCAGATCGTGCAAACCAAGATGGCGCAGGATCCTGCTCAAGGCCAAGCCCTCATGGCCAAGCTGCAACCGATCATGATGGCCAATCAGGGTCAGATGACGAGCGGTGGCACGGTCGATTGGGACAAGGTCTGTGGCGAGTACGACGCGCTCCTCAAGCAGGCGCAGTAATGGGCTGAGCTACTGGTCGGGACCAATTTCCAGAGCCTCAATAGCTAGGGTCGGGCCTCACTATGTGAGCCAGAAGGTAACGGTAGCTGCGATGCAGATGGCGGAGAAGAAGGTGTGGGCGCATCGGTCGTAGCGGCTGGCGACGCGCCGTCAGTCCTTGAGGTGGCCGAACATGTTCTCGATGCGGTGGCGCTGGCGATAAAGCGTCTTGTCGTAGGGGAGCTCGGCCTTGCGAGTGCGTGTTGAAGGAATGCACGCGTGATGCCGCGCTCGAGCAGGGCTGCGCGAAAGCGGTTGCTGTCATAGCCGCAATCGGCGAGCAGGTCGCGGGCGCTCGGCAGCGCGGGCAGGATGAGCGCGGCGCCCTTGTGATCGTTCACCTGCCCTTCGGTGAGCAGCATCGCCACGGGGCGGCCCTGTCCGTCGCGGATGGCGTGCAGTTTGGAGTTTAGGCCGCCTTTGGCGCGTCCGATGCAGCGTGCAGCAGCCCTCTTGCAGCAGGCTCGCCGTGGTGCGGTGCGCCTTGAGATGTGTCGCGTCGATCATCAGCCGCTCCGGCGTCCCCGCTTCGGCCGCCAGGGCTGCGAAGACGTGCGCGAATACCCCAAGCCGGCTCCAGCGGACCGAACCGCGAACGGACTCGTGCGGGCGGATAGAGATGCTCGCCAAAACAAAGAGCTAGAGCCTGCGGAGTGAGCGATGCGAACGGAACATGCTCTAGGGATGGGAAGGGCATTTCAGTGTCAGGCGGTCATAGTCGTTCGTGCTGCCAAATTCCCACTGATCGAGCACGACAGACTCATCCGCACCAACCGTCGCCATCTCGAAATGTGAGGCGGGGTCGCTCCCGGTGCCGGTGCCGGTCGCCATATAAACCGATCTGTGATCTCTCAGCGGCGCGAAACTGGTCACCTCGGGATCGTCGCCCGTGCCAGACGGTCGGGCCAATAAGAGATGAAGATAGCCGCCAGAGATGTCTGCGGCAAAACTCCAACCGTCAAGATGAAATGAAGAAGGGGACACGTCAACAAACCGGCATTCCAAGACGCGCTGCGCATAAGCATTTCGGCCCGCGGCGAGGAAGCAGACCAACAATGCAATTATCTTCACGGCATCTGTCCCGGCCAGATTTTCTCTTAGCTTCGGTCGATAGACTCAGATGCGCCACAACGAAAAGCGGAGGCCGCCATGCATCTTTGCGGCACCATGCCACGTTCAGCCGCGATCGGTCGAGACGGGTCACGCCGTCCCATTCTGCGCGCGGAAAAGGCTATGGATGGACGCTCCGCTAAAGACATGGAGGGCGCGGCAGCGGTGATGAAAACAACACGGCGATGCGCCAGAATGATGAGGACGCTCCGTCTGATCGCCCTCTCAGCGCGGTGCGCCACGGACAGCGGCCTCACCGGGCGCCGGTTCGACGCCGAACACGCTGCGGCCGCCGTAGAAATGGCTGGCCGTCCGCTCTTCGGCGATCAGCGCCTCGACCGAAGGGCCGGATGCGTCGCGTTCCAGCCGTCGGGCCTGCTCATCCAGCCGCCTGATCGCGGCCAGCTCCTCGCTGTGCCCGAGCCCCGCCGCCCGGATCGCCCGCTTCATCACCGTGATGGTATGATCGTAGACCTTGATCGGCACGGGATAGGGATGCCGGTCCTTGCCGCCATGGGCGAGCGAAAAGCGCGCCGGATCGCTGAACCGGCAAGGTGCGCCGTGGACCACCTCGGCGACCATGGCGAGCGCCCGCACCGTGCGCGCACCGACGCCCGGCGTCAGCAGCAGCGCGGCGAAATCCTCCGGCGCGCGGTCCGCCGCGGCGGCGAGATTGCCGTGCAGCCGCCGCGCGACGATGTCCTCGCCGCGCACCTCGTGATGCGCCGGCATGATCAGATGCGGGAGCAATCCCTGCGGTCCTGGTCTGGCATCCTCACGTCCCTCGAGCCGCGCGATCTCTTGAACGATCCCGTCCGGACCATGCGTGTCGAGCAGATCGAGCTGGCGCCGCCGCGACATCTCCGCCCGCCGATCCGTCAGGTTGACGATCACCCCCCGCCCGCGGCCGTCGATCGCGGCATGCGGCGTGTCGACGAAGCTGGTGATGCCATCCGACAGCCAGTGATAGCGCCGCGCCTGCCGCCGTTCCGTGTCCATGCCCTGCTGCACCACGACCCAGCGGCCATCGTCGGTGACGATGAAGCCATGCAGATAGAGGTCGAAGCCGTCCTGCACCGCGGCGGAGTCAACCTTGGCGACGAGCCGGCTCACCCTGCCGAGCGCTGCGCCATCGACGCCCACGCGCTCGCCGACGGATGCGAGCTCGTCGGGCGTCCTGCGCGAATGGCGACCGCGGCCGCCGCAGATATGGATGCCGAGCTCCCCAGACAGCGGCGCGAGGCCGCGCTTGAGCGCGCCGAGCACGCTGGTGGTGATGCCGGAGGAATGCCAGTCCATCCCCATCACCGCGCCGAAGGATTGGAACCAGAAGGGATGGGCGAGGCGCCGCAGCAGCTCGTCGCGGCCATACTCATGGACGATCGCCTCGGCGATGACCGCGCCGAGCTTTGTCATGCGGTCGCCCAGCCAGGCCGGCACGCGCCCGCCATGCAGCGGCAGATCGGCGCTGCCGGCGCGCCTCGCCATCACCGAGGACCCCGTTCAAGGAGCGCGAGAAAGGCGACTGCCATCATGCTCCAAGCCTAGCAGGCCGGGAACGGAAGGGGAACTAACGCCGCGAGGTTGGGCGACATGCGGGAATGATGGGATCAGGGGAAGTGGTCGCGCAGGAATGTGCTGACCTGGGCGATGGTCTCCGCAAGCAGGGTTGCGGGTTCCCGCCACGGATAGCGCGTCACCGTGGCGTTCGGGGCGAGGGCGGCCACGTCCATCGAGACCTGGTACGGGTGCGCGGGCGTGTCATCCGGCATCACCAGAAGCGGCGTGGCGCAGGCGCGCACGAAGTCGCGCGACACGCTGTAGAGGAAGTCGGGATGCGCGCGGTAGAGATTGTGCAGGTACCGCTCGATCTCCGGCATCGCCAGCTCGGGGCGGCGCGCGAGCAAAGCGGGCGCCCAGACATCGTGGCCGGAATCATACATCACGTCCGGATTCTCCGGCCGGTGCCCGACCGTCTGGCACAGCACGGCGGCCTTGATCCGATCGGGCGCGCGCTCGATCAGCTTGAGCGCGAAGCAGCCGCCGATACAGTAGCCCATGAACAGGAATTCGTGGATGCCCAGATGATCCATCAGGCCGAGCTGGTCATCCGCGAACGCATCCCAGGGCATGTCGGCGGCGATCGGACCGCTCGATTCGCCGCCATTGGCGTTGCGCTGGTCCATCGTGATGCAGCGGAACTCGCCACGGAACGCCTCCATCGCGTTGAACACGGCGTTGGGCCAGTTGCTGACCCGGGAATTCAGGCCGCCGCCGGGCGTCACCAGCAGCGGCATGCCGGAGCCGGCCTCCTCGTAGCGAATCCGGACATCGCCCTTTTCGTAGAACGGCAATGATGCATCCTCCTGCGCCAGCGCCCTGGCCGAGTTCGTGTGAGTGCGGCTGATCCTGCCGGTCAGACCGAAGCGGCGATGGGCGCCCGGGATCGGCGAGAATCGCCCAGGCCATCGCGCCCACGATCAGGATCGCGGCGGAAATCAAAAACGGCAAGGTCCAGTCGCCGCAGGTCGCGATAGAGCGCCCAGAAGCCCAGGGACCAGATCAGCCCGAGGCGTCGGCCGCCACTGGCCGCAGCAGGCGGTCGGCCTCCGCGCGCAGGAGCAGGGCGAAGCGCGTGGCGGCGGAGGTCAGATCGCCGCTCACATCGCGCAACAGGCCGAATGGCCGCCGCATGACGAGAGCCGCATGACGAGAAGCGGGCAATCAAGCTTTTGACGGCGTCGTGCAAGGTCATGTGCGCTCCACCAGCTCCAGCGCTGCGACACATCCCGGCGCAACAAGGCCGTCGGCAAAGGCTGCGAGCGACATCTTGCCGAAGGCGAAGGCCGTCTGCGGCGCACCTGACACCAGGATGCCGTCGGCCACCGCCGCGCGGAAGGTGGCGGGCGTGAATGCGTCCAGGCCGGTGTCCTGGCCGAAGCGCGGATCGCCAGCAGAGAGATCGAGCACGATGCAGCCGTAGAAAAGCCGCGTGAGCAAACGGACCAGTCGCAGCCTGGCCCGCAAGAGCCGGTCCGGAGAGCGGCCGAATGCGGCTTCCAGCAAAATGTCTTCGAGCTCGGGTGTCTCCGCAAACTCGGTCGTCAGAATTGCGACGTCCACCAACGGATCGTTGCGGAACGCCAGCTCCCAGTCGATCAGCCAGAGCCGTTCCCCATCGAACAGAATGTTCCGGGGATTGGGGTCGTTATGGCTGGACACCAGCAAGGATGCATCCCACGGCAGGGCGGCCCGGATGCGCGCAAGCCCCTCCGCGTGGGGCCTCAACTGGCCAGGGGCGAAGAGGCTCGACCGGCCCAAGGCAGCCAGCATCTCCTCGATCATGTCCGGGTAGCTGCCCACCAGCGGGAACGGCGGCGTTCTCCGCACCCGCTCGGTCAGCGTGCCGAGCTCGCGCACCACCCTCGCGGGACCGCCCGGATATCCGGAGAGCGGCCGGCTCGCGATGAAGTCCATGATCGCCACGCCGGTCGACGGGTCGGCATATCGAACCGGCGGCGCGACGTCGGCCTCGGCCGCGGCGCACATGCAGGCGAAGCCTCGCCGCCGGTGCGCCAGCGCGATGCGATCAGGTTCGAGCCGCAGGACATAAGGCCGTCCACGCACCGCAAGGCGATAGATCAGAGCGCCTGAGGCGCCGCCGGAGATCGACCGCATCTCGCCAACGTCCGACATGCCGAACGCGACCCGAAAGGCGGCTCGCACGCCGTCACGTCGGGCCTCGGGTATCTTCATGGTTCGATCCGTCACGGCCGCCGCTCCGCGCACCAGCTGCCGAGGCTCGTGCCGCGCATC
The DNA here is from genome assembly GCA_965276665.1 of Acetobacteraceae bacterium. Taxonomy (GTDB): domain Bacteria; phylum Pseudomonadota; class Alphaproteobacteria; order Acetobacterales; family Acetobacteraceae; genus CAWGJC01. Next base: position 2,173,342 of record OZ255620.1, on the reverse strand, counting down.
CAAGGTCATACACGCGAGCATTGCGGCAAGCGAACGGAGAGTTCGTGAGCGGAGCCAGGGACGGCCCACCCGCCGCCACATTACCCCCGCAACAGAAACTCGAAGAACATCACTCCAAACCCACGGATATCCTCCACGCGTCCAGAGCCCATCTCCGCCATCGCGGCGAAGGCACGCTCGATCGCGTCGCGGCGGAGGTGCTCTTTCTCCTTCCTGCCTTCGCGCACGAACTTCACGGCCTCGGAGGCGAACTGGATCTCAAGGTCCAGATTGTGCTCCGCGAGCAAGCGTAGGCAGGAGCGGGCCTGATCGAGCGCCCATTGACGGCGTTGCTCCGCGGATGCGTCGGGCGGGTCGAATGGGCGGCCTGGATTATGGTCGCCCACCACCGCCGCGGCGCCGCTCACGCCGCCGCTTCCTTCTCCCCGACAGCCGCCTTCCCGACAGCCGCCATCTCGACGTCGAACTTTGCATCCCGCTTTTCCCTGCGGATCAACCCTCGTGCATAAACCGACGCGCTCTTTTCCGAGTCGAACTCCTCGCCGTCGGACGTGACGAATACGATTTTCTGGGTGATGATTGATTTGACCATGTGAACCATTCCGATTCGAAGCAAATGGGGAAGCATTTTCATTGACAGCCGGTGCCAGCGCGAATGCCGGTCCGTCGTCATCCTCGAGAGCGCTCGCTCTCTCAAAGAGCGCCCGTGGATCGGCAATGAGCCCTACGTCATGATCGTGCATCGGAACGTTGATAAATCGCGATGGATTGCGAAATTCCGAGCGGCGGCCGGTGGTGTACCGCGGCCTGCGCAATCTCTTCACATGAGACGCACCGCTGAACTGTCGCGGACTGAGCCTCGCCGCGCCGATGCGTCTCGACGTGATGGCCGCCGCTCTCAGGAACTCGATCACCGCACTCGCTAGGCGCCGAGCGCGAGATCCTCCTCGATGTCCTCCAGGCTGCGCCGTCTGGTTTCCGGGACCATGAAGGCGGCCCAGAGGAAGGCCAGGATTCCCATCGCGGCGAAGCCGAAGAAAATCGTCGCGGCGCCGGTTGTCAGGAGAACCGGGAAGATCACGCCGACCACCACGCTGGTCACTTCCGTGGCGAACACGGAGATGCCCATGGCGGTGCCGCGCATCCGCAATGGAAACATCTCTCCGAGCACGATCCAGACGATCCCGCCCCAGCTCAGCGCAAAGCTGATCTGGAACAGCGCCAGCGCGGCGACAGCGACGTATCCGGCGAATCCCGTCGCGGCCGTGGCGGTGAACACCATGCCGAGCACGGCCATGCTCAACGCCATGCCGAGCGCGCCGAGCATCAGCGGCTTCCGGCGCCCGAACCGGTCGACGACGAGAACCGCCATGATGACCGTGAAGATCAGGCCGAGGGTGGAGAATCCCAGATTAGCCGCTATCGCGCCGCGGGTGCTGAAACCGACATTCTTGAGCACCGCCGGCGCGTAATAGGTGACCGCGTTGATGCCGATCAATTGCTGCAGACATCCGAGCCCGAGCCCGATCAGCAGCAGACGCCGAAGCCGGGGCGCGCGCGCCAGCCCCCAAAAATCCAGGCCGGCCTGCTCCTGCGCGTTGATCGCCTGGATCTTCGCGAGCTCGGACGCGATGTCGTCCTGTCCGCGAAGCCGCCTCAGCACGGCGCGCGCCGCATCGTCATATCCCTTCCTGACCAGCCAGCGCGGACTTTCCGGCAGCAGAAACGCGCCGATCAGCATGGCGAGAGCGGGCAGCAGGCCGACGGCGAACATCCATCGCCAGGCGCCGTAGGGGCTCAGGATCAAGGTGACGATGCTGGAGGCCAGCACGCCCACCGTGATCATCACCTGGAACAGGCCGGTGAACGCGCCGCGCTCCGCCGCCGGTGCGATCTCGGAGATATAGACCGGGATGAGCGCGGTCGCGACGCCGACCGCCACGCCCAATGTCAGCCGGGCGCCGATCAGCACTGCGACATTCGCGGCGAACGCGGCGCCCAGAATGCCCAGGCTGAAGATCAAGGCGGCCGCCGCAATCATCTTGCGCCGCCCCACGATATCGGAGAGCGGCCCCGCGGCCAGCGCCCCGAACAGCGATCCGAGAAGCGCCGAGCTGACCACCCAGCCGGTCATCAGCGCGCTCATCTGCAGCGCCGGCGCCGCGAAGAGAAGCGCGCCGGCGACGACCCCGAGCTCATAGCCGCGAATGCCGCCGCCCAGCGCGCTGAAGACATGGCTCAGCGAGCTGGCGTTCATGCGCGTCGCGCGCGTCGAGGCACTGGTCATCGCTTCCGGATTCCCTTCATCCGCAACCCCGGGCGGCAAGCCAGCGCGTCAGAGATGGCCGCCGCCGGTCGCCTGCAGGTCGGCGCCGGTGATGAACGCGCCGGCCTCCGAGCAGAACAGCAGGGCGGCCCCGACCATGTCCTCCGGGCCGGCTGCGCGGCCCATCGGGTTCGCGCGCGCCTTGATCCGCTCCCAATCCTCCGCGTCCTGCCGCCGCCAGCGGTTGCGCTCGGTGGCGACCAGGCCCGGCGACAAGGTGTTCAGGGTCACGCCGCGCGCCGCGTATTCCCGCGCGAGGGCCAGCACCAGATTGTGCTGGGCCGCCTTCAGCGCGGCGTATGGGGTGAGCTGCGGGTCCGGCCGCGTCTGGTTGACGCTGCCGATGGCGAGCACCCGTCCCCAGCGCTGCGCCGCCATGCCCGGCAGCGCCGCCTGCAGCAGCTCGATGCTGGCCGCGAAATTGATGGAAACCTGCCGGTCGATCTCATCGCGGGTGAGCGCCGCGAAATCCTGCCGGCTCTGCACCGAGGCGCAGATCACCAGGATGTCGAGGCCGCCGAGCGCCGGCCTCGCCTCCTCCACCGTCCGCGCGGCCTCGCCGGGGCGGGCGAAATCGGCCGCCACCGCGATCGCCCGGCGGGACAGCGCCGTGATCGCGGCACAGGTCTCGGCGGCGGCCGCAGGAAGGCCGAATGCCGCGTCGGCTTCCGGCGCCGAGTGGATCGCGATGTCGGCCCCGGCCTCGGCCAGGCCGAGCGCGATGGCGCGGCCGATGCTGACGCTGCCGCCGGTCACCAGGGCGCGGCGTCCGGCGAGGCCGAACCGGTCGGAGAGACCCGCCATGATCGACAATTTCCTCCGGTTTGATCAATCTCTGGCGCGAATCTTGATGGAACGCCGGGTGTTGTGTCAACATTCGATCAAACCGGGGCGAAAGCGCGGCGATCCGCCGGATTGGCCTCGACTGCGGGGAGGCGCGAGCGTGGCGTACGATCACGCCCTCGGGGCAAGGTCGGGTCCGCCGGGCGTGACGGCGCCGCAGGCGGCGAGCGGCAGGACAAGGCTGATCTTCCTCCTCGGCTCCCTCGAGGGGCTGGTGTTCGGTTACGATAACGGGGTGATCGCCGGCGCGCTGCTCTTCATCAGGAAGGCGATGGCGCTCACGCCGGCGATGCAGGGGCTGGTGGTCAGCGCGCTGATGGCCGGCGCGATCATCGCCGCGCCGATCTCCGGCAAGCTCGGCGACCGCCTCGGCGGCCCGCGGCTGATCGCCGTGGCGGGGGGGATGTTCCTCCTCGGCAGCCTCGGCGCCGCGCTCGCGCCTAACCCGGCGATCCTGATCGGCTTCCGGCTCGTCCTCGGCATCGGCATCGGCATCGGCACGGTCCAGGTGCCGATGTATCTCGCCGAATTATCACCCGCCGCCTCCCGCGGGGCGCTCACCTCGCTCTACCAGCTGATGATCGCGATCGGCATCTTCATCGCCTACCTCGTCGGCTACGGCTTCTCCTGGACCGGCAACTGGCGGATGATGATCGGCGCCGGCGCCGTGCCGGCCGCGCTGCTCATCCTCGGCGCCACCCTGCTGCCGAACTCGCCGCGCTGGCTCGTCAGGCGCGGCCGGATCGACGAGGCGCGGCGCGTGCTCGGCGCGACCCGCTCCGCCGAGGCGGCGGAGCGCGAGCTCCTCGACATCAGGAACCTCGTCCGGACCACCCGGCTGTCGCTCGGCGACCTGGTCAGGGATCCCTGGCTCAAGCGGGTGCTGGTCATCGCCCTCTGCCTGGCGGTGTTCCAGCAGGCGCTGGGCATCAACACGATCGTCTACTACACGCCCACCATCCTGCAATCGGCGGGGTTCGGGCCCTCCTCCGCCATCCTGACCGGGGGCAGCCTGCAGATCCTCTCCATTGCGATGACCTTTCTGCTCGGCCGCATCGTCGATCGGGCGGGGCGGCGCATCCTGCTGATGCTGGGCGCCCTGGTGATGGCGACGAGCATGGCCCTGCTCGGCCTGATCTTCGCGTCCGGGCTGCTGTCCGACGCGGCGGGATCCACGATGGCGGTGGCCTGCCTCGCGATCTTCAAGGCCGCGTTCTCCGCGAGCTGGGGACCCGTGGTCTGGATCGCGATGCCGGAACTGCTGCCGCTGCGGGCGCGCGGCGCCGCGATGGGGTGCTGCGTGCTCACCACCTTCTGCGTGAACGTGCTGATCTCGTCCCTCTTCCCGATCCTGCTCGCCTCCGGCCCCGCGATCGCCTTCGGCGCCTTCGCCGCCGCCGGCCTGCTGGCCTGCCTGGTCGTGCATCGGCTGCTCCCCGAAACGGCGGGGCGGACGCTCGAGCAGATCGAGGCGGCGGGACGGGCGCGCTGCCGACCGGCGCGCGCGGGCGCCTGAACGCGGGGCAAGCGCAAGCCCGATCCGTGCCGGATCGGCGCGCGCCGTGCGCCTGCGCATATGGGCGGTATACTCCGAGGCGATCACCCAGGAGAAGCGCATGATGTCACGCCCGTTCCGCCGCGCCTTCTCGACGCTCGGTTGCGCGGAGATGGCGCTCGATGACGTGCTGCTGCTCGCGTCCCGCCATGGAATGGACGCCGTCGAGTTGCGCGCGCTCGCCGGCACCGTCGAGCTGCCGGCGCATTTCGCGGCATCCCTGGGCGCGCCCGAGGCGCTCGCCGCGCGCATCGCCGGCGGCCCGGCGATTGCGAGCCTCGACACGTCCTTCCGGCTGATCGGCGGCAGGCAAGCGGATCGTGCGGCGCTGCTCGCCTTCGTCCCCTGGGCCGAAGCCGCTTCCGTGCCGCATCTGCGCATCTTCGATGGCGGCGAGGGCGGCGATGCGGCGGAGATCGCGCAAGCGCGCGCCACGCTCGCATGGTGGCGCGGGGTGCGCGCGGCGCAGGGCTTTGCGGTCGAGATCATGATCGAGACGCATGATGCCTTCGCCCATCCGGCGGCGCTCGCCCGCCTGCTGGACGCCGAGCCCGGCTGCGTCATCCTGTGGGATGCGCATCACACCTGGCGCAAGGGCGGCGAGCATCCGGCCGAGACCTGGCGCATCCTGCGCGGCCGCACGCCGCATATCCATGTCAAGGACAGCGTCACCGACGCGGGCGCGCGGCTCGGCTATCGCTACGTGCTGCCGGGAACCGGCGAGTTCCCGATGGCAGCGTTGCGCGACGCGCTCGCAGCGGACCGGTATGCGGGCGTCGTCAGCCTGGAATGGGAGCATCTCTGGCATCCCGACCTGCCGCCGCTCGCCGATGCGCTCGCGGCGGCGAAAACCCGGCGCTGGTGGTGATCCGCCGCGCTTGCGAGCTTTCGCAAATCCCGCAATATTGCGGATATGTCCGCAGCACGGCCGAAGGAGCGCCGCCCCAGCCAGCAGGATCTGGCGCGTGCCGCCGGGGTCTCCATCAGCACCGTGTCGCGCGCGCTCGCCGATGCGCCGGGCATCAGCCGCGAATTGCGGCGCCAGATCCAGGACCTCGCCGAGACGCTCGGCTATGCCGGGCGCACCGCGCGAAGCGCGCCGCTGGCCGCCACCGCCTATGTCGCGTTGCAATCCGCGACCGGCGGCCTCGCCGCCTTCTACGAGGAGATCGTGCAGAGCCTCGTCGCGGAGGCCGCCGGAACCATCGAGATCCGGCTCCGCCTCGTCGAGGAGAACGCGCTCACGCCCGCGATCATGGCGCAGGACGCCGCGGCGATCGGCTCGCCCGCGATCTTCCTCGTCGGCATCGATCCGGAGCCGGCGCTCGCCGATGCGCTGCTCGCCGCCGGCGTTCCGGTGGTGCTCGTCAACGGCGCCGATCCGCTCATGCGCTTCGACGGCGTGGCGCCCGCGAATTTCTACGGCGCGATGCGCGGCGCCGGGCTGCTGCTCGCAGAGGGCCATCGCTCGCTGCTCTACGTGACGAGCCGCCTGCGCTGGACGACGCGGCAGCGCCTGCGCGGCGTGGAGGCAGCGATCGCCGGCACGCAGGACGCGCGGCTCGAGATTTGCGAGCTGCCCGCGCCGACACGCGAGGATGCGGAGGCGGAAATTCGCAAGCGGCTCCGTGGCGGCGCGCGCGACTGGACCGCGATCTTCTGCATGAATGACCTGTTCGCCATCGGCGTGCTCCGTGCGCTGGAGCGCGCGCGCCTGCCCGTGCCGCGCGCCATCTCCGTGCTCGGCTTCGACGACCTGCCGTTCGCCGCGATGACCAGCCCGCGGCTCGCGACGCTGCGCGTCCATCGCCACGAGATCGGCCGCGCGGCAATCCGCCTCATGCAGCGCCGCATCGCGCAGCCCGACACGCCGATGCTTCAGGTCGAGGTCGCGGTGAGCCCGACGCCGGGCGGCACACTCGGCCGGGCGGCGGGCTGAGCGATGCGCCGTCCCCGCCTGGTGCTCGCGATGTCGGCGGAGAAGACCCGCTTCGCGCTGACCGACGCGCATCGCGCGCGGCTCGCCCAGCTCTGCGACATCGCCGATCCTCGCCCGCTCGAGAGTTTCGCCGAGCCGCGCGCCGGCGTGCTGCTGGCGCAAGCGGAGATTCTGCTCACCGGATGGGGCTGCCCGGCGATCGCCGTCCACATTCTCGACCGCGCGCCGCGGCTGCGACTGATCGCGCATGCCGCGGGAACGGTGAAGACATTCCTGACGCCTGAAGCGCTGGCGCGGGGCATCGGCGTGACGCATGCGGCGGGTGCGAACGCGATTCCGGTCGCCGAATTCACGCTCGCCGCCATCCTCTTCGCCAACAAGCGCGTGGGCGCCTTCCGCCGCCGCTATGCCGAGACGCGCGCCGCGCCGGTGGCGTTGTGTGGCGCGCCGCCCGGGAATCTCGACAAGACGGTCGGCATCGTCGGCGCGTCGCGCATCGGCCGGCTCGTGCTCGACATGCTGCGCCGCCACGCGCTGCGGGTGCTGCTGTACGATCCGACCCTCGCGCCGCAGGAGGCCGCAGCGCTCGGCGTCGAGCTCGTCGGGCTCGACGCCATGCTGCCGCAGGTGGATGTGCTCTCCCTCCACGCGCCGTCGCTCCCGACGACGCGGCACATGATCGATGCGCGCCGCCTCGCCCTCCTGCGCGGGGGCGCCACGCTGATCAACACGGCGCGCGGCGCGCTCGTCGATCAGGCGGCGCTCGAGGCCGAGCTCGTCAGCGGACGGCTCGACGCCGTCATCGATGTGACCGAGCCCGAGGTGCTGCCGCCCGGCTCCCCGCTCTACGATCTGCCGAACGTGATGCTGACGCCGCATATCGCCGGCGCCCTGGGCACGGAGCAGGCACGGCTCGGCGCGTTTATCGTGGCGGAGATCGAGCGTTATCTGCGCGGCGAGAACTTGCGCGGCGCGATCACGCAGGAGCGGCTTCCGCTGCTCGCCTGACTGCTGTCCCGGGACGCTCAGCCCTTCAGCGCGCCCGTCATCAACCCATCCATCACGCGGCGCTGGGTGATCAGGAAGAGCAGCATGACCGGGACGACGGTGAGCGTCGCGAGCGCCATCGTGGCCTGGAAGTTCACGCCATATTCCGAATTGAGTGAGATCAGCGCGACCGGCAGCGTGTAGGTGTCCGAGCTCGCCGACAGCACGAGGATCGGGAACCATTGCTTCCAGTTGAGCAGGAAGGCGATCAGCGTCGCGGTGAGGATCACCGGACGCGCGAGCGGCACGACGATGCGCCACAGGATCACCCACTCGGTCGCGCCGTCGACGCTCGCCGCTTCGATGATCTCCGACGGAATGGTGCGGAAGAACTGGATGAACACGAAGAACACAAGCGGCACGAGGCTGATAGCCAGGATGATGCCGGCGTACGAGCCGAGCAGGCCGAGATGGAACACCACGAAATAGAGCGGGATCACCAGCATCATGTTCGGATACATGATGGTGAGCAGGAATCCGTAGCGCACGCCCTGGAGCAGCGGCGCGCCAGGGCGCCGATAGAGCGCGTAGGCACCAAGCCCGGTCGCGCAGACGCCGAGCGCGGTCGCGGCCAGCGTGATGCCGACCGAGTTGGCGACAAAAGTGAGCAGCGGCTCGCCCCCGATCGACGCGATGGTTCGGAAGGCCGAAAGGTCAAGCCGTTCCGGCAGCAGGCGCAACGGGGCGGCGAGGATCGCGCTCTGGGTGCGAAACGCGCTTACCACCATCCAGTAGAAGGGATAGACGAAGAACAGCGCGACCAGGATCGCGACCGCGTAGAGCGCGGCGCCGGCGGCCCGGCGCCTCATGCCGCCTGCTCCCGCTCGAGCGCCCGAAAGGCGCCGAGCGCGATGACGAGCACGATGACGAAGAGCAGGGTCGCGACCGCCGCGGCGTCTCCATAGGCGCCGGTGTTGAATTGCTGATAGGCGAAATAGGAGAGATAGTCGGTCGAGAAATTCGGGCCGCCCTTGGTGATGACGAACACGACCGTGAAGGTTTTCAGGAACTCGATCAGCGCATAGACCGCGTTGATGGTGATCGCCGGCTGCAGCTGCGGCAGCACGACATGCAGGAAGCGCTGCAGGCGGTTCGCCCCGTCGATCGCCGCCGCCTCCTCGATGCCGCGATCGAGCAGCTGCAGATTGGTGAGGAAGATGAGCGCGTACAGCCCGACATGGCACCAGATCTCGACGATCACCAGCGTGAGGAAGGCGCTGCCTGGATGTGTCACGCCGCCGAATTCGGGCAGGCCGAGCCCGGCGAGCGCATGGTTCACCACGCCGAAATCCTCGTTGAACGCCCATTTCCACACGATGTAGCCGGCGACATCCGGCGTGATGGTCGGCAGGAACACCGCCAGCTTGAACAGCAAGCGTCCGCGCCGCAGGCCCGGATGCGCGAGCATCAGGGCGAGCGCCAGGGCGAGCACGACGTTGACCACGACCGATACGGCGGTGAACAGCAGCGTGCGCCATAGCGAGGAGAGAAAGGCGGGATCGGTGAGAATCGTGCGGAAATTGGCGAAGCCGACATAATGCGGCGCATCGCTGAGCGCGGTCGTGGAATCGACAAAGGCGATCCGCATCCCCTCGGCGATCGGCCACAGCCCGAACAGCAAGGTGAGCAGCGCGAACGGCAGCACGAAAAGGGTGAGCGTGCGCTCCTGCGACCAGCGCATCAGAGCCCGTTTGACAATGCTAATCCGACGGTCATCCGGCGCGACTTTCCTGCGCGCCGCTGCTCACGGCCCATCGGCCGCTCCGCTTCGGTGCTCGGAAACCCGCGCCGGAAGGCGCCGCTGACTCATCGCAGCGCATTCTCCAACGCCCTCTCAGGATCGCGTCAGCCCTTCCCTTCCAGGGTCGCCTGCTCCTGCCGCAGCTTCGCCGCCGTCTCCTTGATCCAGGACTCCCAATCCTTGGGCGGATTGCTAATCGCCGCGATCATCATGCGGTAATAGTCGTTCTCGAGCTTGAGATACCAGGGGAAGCGCGTCACCGCGTCATCGGCGAGCTGCAGTTTCGCATCGGGCGAGACGAAGGGGCGCAGCCCCGGCGTGACGTGGCTGATGTCGAGATCGGAGCGCACCACGCCGCCCATGTCGTCGAGCGAGATTTGCTGCGCAGCCTTGCTGAGGATGAACTGCACGAACTGCTTGGCCGCCGCCGCGTGCGGGCTGTTGGTCGGCACCGCCATGCCGCGGATCGAGCCGACGACGAAGGAGGGCGTGCCGTCGCCGATCTTGGGGAACGGTCCGATGACGTAGTCGCCGGCCGGCGGCTGCTTGTCCCATTTGCCGACATTCCAATTGCCGACGCGAAACATCCCGACCCGGCCGCCCTCGATGAGCTGGTACATGTCGGTGAAGGTCTGGTCCACCGTGTCGGGCGAGACGAGCTTATACTGCGTGTAGAGCTTGAGATATTCGATCGTGACCTTCGCGACTTCCGGCTGGTCGATCACCACCTTCCCGGTCTCGTCCACCAGCGCATGCGGCTGGCCGTTGCCGTAGGTCAGCATGCCGGAGCCCGCATCGATCATCGAGGGAGCGTCGCCGCCCTGCATCGCGATGCCGTAGACGTGGCCCGCGCCGCCGGGAGTCTGATCCTGAAATTTGCGGCCGACGCGCAGCACGTCCTCCCAGGTCTTCGGAACCGGCTCCCCCACCTTGTCGAGCCAGCTCTTGCGCACGGCCCAGCCGGTGATGACCCGCTGGAACGGGATCATCAGCAGCTTGCCGTCATAGGTCGCGGCCGCCATGTCGCCCGCGGAAAGGAATTTGCGGTCATCCGCCGGCGCCTGCTGCATCTGCGGCGCAAGATCGGCCAACTTGTGCGTCTGCTGCTGGAGCTGCACGAGGCGGAAGCCGTCATTGAACAGGATGTCGGGCGAGGTGCCGGTGTTCAGCGCCGCCGTGCTCCTGCTGAACCACTGATCGGTCGGCATCGAGACGGATTTGACGGTGATCCCCGGGTGATCCTTGGTGAATTGCTCCGCCATCGCCTGGACCATGCGGATGCCGTCATCGCCCTTGTCGTGCCAGATCACCAATTGCTGCGCCCGTGCGGCGATGCTGCTGCCGAGACAGGCCAGCACGAGCAACGAGGGTAGCCGCAGCACGGCGAGCATGGATGTTCCTCCGGTCTTTCCAGAACTCTCTCCCGGCGACCTTGCCCTGTCAACGGAAGCGTCGCAAATTCTTGGGATTGCGGCATTTGCGAAGCTTGCGCATTGGCTGGCAGGAGAATGGGGGCGGAATGGACATCGATCTGCGCGGCTTCATCCGGAATGTAGAGGCGATCGTGGCGTCCCACGCCATCGGGGCCGCAGGGGATTTCCGCCGCTGGAACACGGCCGCGCCCGGCCGCGCGCTCGATCGCAATCCCTACGGATGCGCCGACGCCGGGAACATCCTCTACACGATCGGCCGCTTTCCGGGCGATGCGGCCGAGCGCGCCTCCTGGGTCGCGGTGCTGCGCGCGATGCAGGACCCCGAAAGCGGGTTGTTCACCGAGGCGACGCACCACCCAATCCATACCACCGCGCATTGCATCGCGGCGCTCGAGCTGTTCGATGCCGGGCCGACGCATCGTCTGGTCGCGCTCGAGCGGTATCTGGAGGCAGATGCGCTCGCGGCGTTCCTCGCCGGGCTGGACTGGGCGAGCGATCCCTGGCGGGCGTCGCATCGCGGCGCCGGGCTGTTCGCCGCGCTCACGCTCGCCGGGAGCGCCGATCTCGCCTGGCAGGACCGGTATTTCGACTGGCTCTGGAATTGGTCCGATGCGCGCACCGGCTTCTTCGGCGCCGATCCGCGTCCCGTCGCGCATAGCGGGTGCGAGAGCATGGTGCCGCACATGGCGGGCAGCTTCCATTACTTCTTCAACATGCAATGGGCGCGGCGCCCGTTCCGCTATCCCGCGCAGGTGATCGATTCCTGCCTCGACATGCTGGCGGAGACCGCCGGCGGCGGCGGGTTCCCGCTCGGGCGGAGTGTCGGCTTCGCCGAGATCGACTGGCTCTTCTGCGTCAACCGGGCGCTCCGCCAATGCGGCCATCGTTTCGCGGAGGCGCAGGCCGGCATCGGGACGCTCGGCCGACGCCTCGCCGATTACCTGCGCGCGCTCGATCCGCGGAGCGACGAGGGGCTCAACGACCTGCACGCGCTGTTCGGCACGCTGTGCGCCTTGGCGGAGCTGCAGCAGGCGCTCCCCGGCCTGGTCCGCACCGACCGCCCGCTCAAGCTCGTGCTCGACCGGCGCCCCTTCATCTGACCGTCGCGCCGGGGACGGAAACGCGCGCGTCCCGCTACGGCTTTGCAGCCGAGCGGTTTGTCGCATCCACGGCGAAATAGGCGGACGCGATTGGCTGGTTGCCGGCGCTGTCGACGATGGTGAGCAGCGTTGCCGAACAGAGATTAGGGCAGCCTATCGCCGAGTTGCGAGCACCTCGCGCACGGACGTCCATTTCAGATCCGGGTAGCGGGTGTTGTCGATCGGCGCGAGCCTGGCCTGTCCGCCGAATATGTCCCGCAGGTACTGCATGCCCTGCCATGGCGGGAAAATCGCGTTCGGTTGTCTGGCGGCCAGCCTGGTCAGGCGAATGAGGATACCGAGCGACACGATGCCGCCGACCCGGAAGGTGCGGAAGCGATGGCCGCTGATATCCGACATGATGGCCGCCATATCCGGCGCGCTCACTGAGTCGCCGGCAATCCACGGGATGCGCGGCCCAGCGCCCTGGCGATGCGGCTGCCGAGATTGCCCGCCGCGCCGGCCAGGAGTATCGATTTTGCCATATATCACGGTCTCCTTGGTTTCCTCCGCCCCATGTGAGCGTTTCCGAAGGGCGGATAACCCCCAACCTTGGAGGGCATGTTCCGGTCGTGGCCGCGGTGAGGATGCTTGATTTGCCAGATCTTCGTGCTTCGTCCGTATCGCCGGTGCCGGCAGCGTGCCCGCCGCCGGGCGTGCCTACGGCCGCGCGCCCTCTCGCGTGGGCGTGGGGTCCGGCTCGTCAACGGCGTTCGCCGAGCCCGCGCCGGGATCCTCCGAGCGCGTCACCGAGACGGCGACCACGAGCGCGACGATCAGGATCGTCAGCACCACGCTGACGGTGAGCGAGCCGTAGCCGAGGCCATTGATGCGCGCCGGCTTGTCGAACCAGTCGGCGAAGGAGGCGCCCATCGGCCGGGTCACGACGTAGGCGAACCAGAACGCGAACACCGCGTTCAGGCCGAACACCCGGTAGCAGAGCGCCGGCAGCACGAACAGGAAGGTGAACAGCAGCCCGGAGACGAAGTATCCTAGCTGCATCGTCGAGGCGGTCATGTCGCCGGCCGCGGTGCCGAGCGCGAAGGTGCAGATCACCGTTGCCCAGTAGAAGGCCTCGCGCCGCATCGTGCGGATGCTGTGGATCGACAAGGTTCCCTCGACCCGACGCCACAACGCGAAGACGATGGCGAGGGCGAGGGCGAAGCCGAAAGTGGAGGCAGCGAAGGGAACGCCGAGCACGATGTGCGTCACGTCGGCGACCATCGTGCCGAAGATCGCGATCATCACCACGAGCAGCCAGTAGACCCAGGCGATGTAGCGCCGGACGGCGAACTGCAGCACCAGGGCGACGAGGAACCCGGCGGTCCCTGCGATGACCGCGACCTCCCGGTTGATGTGGAACACGAGGTAGTCGGACATCGCCTCGCCCATGGCGGTCGAAAGGAGTTTTAGGATCCAGAACCAGGCATCGATGTGCGGCACCTTGATCCCGGCCCGGTCTGGTGACGGGAGGTTTCTGCGTGCGATTGATCTGCTCATGCTTCGCGGGTTCCCCTGACTTTCAGCCGTCGCTAATTTTCCGCCGTCATCGTGCCGTGCCGGGCGGCCTCGGGCCCGGGCGCTTACAACCCGGGCGCTTACAACCCGGGCGCTCACAACCGGGCGCTCACAATCCGCGTCGCCGCTTGCGGCCCTGGTAGTCGCGGATCGCGCGCAAGAAGTCGATGCGGCGGAACGCCGGCCAGTTGACGTCGGCGAAGTAGAACTCGCTGTAGGCGCTCTGCCAGAGCATGAAACCGGAGAGCCGTAGCTCGCCGCTGGTGCGGATGATGAGGTCGGGGTCGGGCAGCGTCGGCAGGTAGAGATGCTGCCGGATGGCGTCCGGGCTGACGCGGTCGATGGCCTGCCGGAGCGTCAGATCGCTGCGGGCGCAGTCCGCAAGCAGCGCGCGCACCGCGTCGGCGATCTCCTCGCGCCCGCCATAGCCGGTGGCGACGGTCAGGACCATGCGGTCGTTTCCCGCGGTCGCGTGGCGCGCGGCGTCCAGGGCGGCGGCGAGACTCGCTGGCAGCAGGTCGAGCCGCCCCATCGCCTCGACCCGCACGCCGAGGCATGCGAGGTGCGGGTCGCTCGCGAGATGGCGCATCTTGGCCTCGATCGCCGCCAGCATCCCGGAGAGTTCTCCCGGCGGCCGGCCGAGATTGTCGGTGGAGCAGACCCAGAGCGTCACCGCGCCGATGCCGAGGGCGGCGCACCAGTTCAGCACCTCGTCGAGCTTGTCGGCGCCGGCGACATAGATGCGCCGATGGTCGTGGACGCCAAGGGCGCGGGCGTGGCGGCGGTTGCCGTCGAGGATCAGCCCGACATGCCGCGGCACCGGCCGGCACCGACAGGCGCGCAACAGGCGCGCGGCGTAGAGCGCATAGAACGGCGCCGTCAGCGCTGCAGCCGCGCGCCGCGCCACCATCAGGTCTTGTCGCCCCATGCCCCGATCAAGCAGCGTCACTCCACGGCAGGAGCGTCTCCGCGAGCAGGCCGGCCCCCGGCATCGGCGAGTCGCATGTTCCCGCGATGCCGCCCGGCGATGGTGGCGACAAGCGCGAGCCCGGGCCCGCTGCCCGGGCTGGACCGGCCCGCATTCTTGACCAGGTTGGAGAGCATCTGCGCCAAGATCTCGCGATCGCCCTTCAGGATGAAGCCGCCGGCTTGGCCGTGCAGCGCTTGTCCGTGCTCAGTGGCGATCCGCATGGGCTGCCCTCATTCCGCCCGGCCACGAAGCAGGCCGGCCACCCCGCATACACCTTGTCGGTTTCCCGATACCTGGAGCGAAGATTGGGAAATGCCAATGCGCGGCTCCTGGTCACACCCTGCAAAGGGATGGCAGGACCTGATGCGCGTCGCGCACGCGGCCCAAACGCCCCGAGTTCATCCGGCATGCGTCGGGCCGCTCAGATCCGCGCGCGATCACGTCTTCGTTGTCGGTCAAAGCGGCCCGGGATGCGGATCGGCAACTCGTACGAGCATCCTCCGCGCGACGTCGCGCAATCTCTGTCCAGGCGGCGCCGCGAGGCGTTTCCGCACCCTCGGATCAGCGCCCCGGGACGGCCCAGATCTCCAAGACAGCGGCGTCACGTCGCAATTCCTTCACATGACCATAGTCTGGCGAGTTCCAGAACGCGTGGATGGCTTCCATGGACGGAAACTCGAACAAGGCTATCCGGCGTTCATCCTTTCGACCTTCGAGAAGCTCGACTTCTCCGCCCCTCACGTGCTTTCCGCCAAAGGTCTCGATGAGTGGCACGACCGCTTCGCGATAGGCTCCATACTGCTCCGCGTTGGTGATTGTGCCTTGCACGATCATGTAAGCCGTCATTGCCCGCTCCAGTTATCCTGCGACACCCATAATGATGGACGGGTGAGCGCATCTCCAGTGAACCGAAGCTTCCTCAGGCGCGGTCATACCCATGACCGGGCGTGAGGAAGTGGAGATCAGGCAGTTGCCTTCATCGTGCTCCCGGCGCAGAACCATTCACGCTAGGTATGGGCGAAACACAAGGGACAAGCCGGCGTTAAAGTCAGCGACCCGGGAGTAAGTTGCAGCTCCGATCGAACCAGCTGCAGGATCGAGGGACCGGGCAAAGTTTGTCCGTGGCCATCCACTTCAGCGCGTTTCCAAACGGCCTCCCAGAAGCAGTGGCCGCGAGGAAATGCCCGGCAGGGCGAACCGTATCGGCCAATTTCGCTGCTCGCACCGCGCGTATGCGTTCAACGAAAGCTGCATTCGAAGCGGAGAGAGCAGATGACCATCTATACGGGCCCGGTGTTTGACATGGCCCGGACACAGTTCGGCGTCATCGCCGACCATCTGGGGATCCCCGCCGATGAGCGCGACCGCCTGCTCTATCCCAAGCGCGCCATCACCGTGTCCATCCCGGTCCACATGGATGACGGGCGGACCGTGGTGTTCCACGGCTACCGGGTCCAGCACCATCTGACGCTCGGCCCGACGAAGGGCGGTACACGGTTCGCGGCCAAACTCGACGTGGGCGAGGTCGCGGCCCTGGCCATCTGGATGAGTTGGAAATGCGCGTTGGTCGGGCTGCCCTATGGCGGAGCCAAGGGCGGCGTAGCGTGTGATCCGCGTTCCCTCTCGCGGCGCGAGCTGGAAGCGGTGTCCCGCCGCTACATGCAGGAAATGCTGCCCTTCGTTGGCCCCCAGACCGATGTCATGGCGCCGGATATGGGGACCAACGAGCAGGTCATGGCGTGGTTCATGGATACTTATTCCATGCACGAGGGCCACGCTGTTTCCGAGATCGTCACCGGCAAGCCGGTCAGCCTCGGCGGCACTGAAGGACGGCGTGAAGCCACCGGCCGCGGCGTCGCCTACCTGATCGGTCGGGCATGCGACACGATCGGCCTGCAATTGCGGGAGGGCACCGCGATCGTGCAGGGTTTCGGCAATGTCGGCAGCGTGACCGCCTCCACGCTCGCGCGTCGGCACGGCGTCAAGATCACCGGTGTCAGCGATCATACGGCGGCGCTGTACGACCGGTCAGGCCTGCCGCTCGATGCGATCAAGACGCATGTGTCCCGTCATGGCGTGCTGGCGGGGTTCTCCAACCAGGTGGGGATCGACCCGGACGAGCTCCTGGTCCAGCCATGCGACGTCCTGGCACCCTGCGCGGTGGAGCGGGTGATCACCGCTGCGAACGCCGGGCAATTGCGATGCCGGGTGTTGGCCGAGGGAGCGAACGGCCCGACGACCCCGGACGCGGACATCATTCTAGATCGGCGCGGTGACGTGTTCGTCATCCCGGATATTCTGTGCAACGCAGGCGGCGTGATCGTAAGCTACTTTGAATGGGTGCAGGATCTACAACGCCTGTTCTGGACCGAGACGGAGGTGAATGACCGGCTGGAGCACCTGCTGGAGCAGGCATTCAGTCAAGTGACTCGCCGGTCTCGGGCGGCGCGCGTGTCGATGCGCACGGCCGCGATGGCAACCGGGGTGGAAAGAGTGCGCGCCGGCAAGCAGTTGCGAGGCCTGTTCCCCTGAGATGCCGCACACCGCCGGTGGCGTCACGCCAGGTTGGCTGACAAGCCGAGCAGGCGTGACGCATCGTTTCGAAAGAGCGCGGCGAGATCGGAGGTCCCTTAACCCGGACTATGCCCTGAACCCGGGAGCGCACATGGGAATCACCTGGAGATCGCA
Organism: Acetobacteraceae bacterium; assembly: GCA_965276665.1. Lineage (GTDB taxonomy): Bacteria > Pseudomonadota > Alphaproteobacteria > Acetobacterales > Acetobacteraceae > CAWGJC01. Next base: position 2,156,143 of record OZ255620.1, on the reverse strand, counting down.
GTGCCGGCTCGGTGGGGCGGCACAAAGCCACGTTGTATGGTGCAGTCCAATTATGGGTTTAAAGATGATGTTATTTAAGTTGCTGTGTAACCATTCTGACGACATCTATATTGCCTTGCACAAAATCTTGCTGGACAGTAAGTCTGCAAACGGCATCGAATTTTGAACCCGCGCAAACAGGATTGCCGAAGTTTTCTATTGAAAATCTCCGTTGATGGATGAGCCTTAATTCTCGAAGCCGCATGTTTGCGCTTCTGCGAGAAGTGCATCGGCACGCCGTGACACGAGGTTGTGCTCTCTTGCGGTCGGGAGTGCCCCGCTTGAACGGGATTCTAACGGTGAGAAGGCGAGGTCAATGACCACAGATCCGACGGCCGCCGTCCCCTCCTCTGGAGCTCCACGACTCGACTATCTCGACGCGCTTCGTGGCATGGCCGCACTTGGTGTCGTGTTCTTCCATTACAGTTTGGCTGAGAAGCAGGCCCATTTCGGTGCGATTGGGGGCGCCGTCGTTTACGCGTTGGTCCAAGTCCTCGATCTTGGGAAACTGGGCGTTGTTTTGTTTTTCGCGATCAGCGGGTTCATCATCCCGTCGAGTCTGTATCGTGGCCGAGGCTCACCAATTGTTCGTTTCATGACGAGCCGATTTTGCCGACTGTATCCACTTTACTGGCTAAGCTCGATAGCTTGCTTGATTTTCCTAGCCCGTTCCGAATTGCCCGATCTCCGGACAATCTTGCTGAATGTCACGATGGTCCAGGGATTCCTCGGTGCCCACGATATCAACGGCGTTGCCTGGACTCTGCAAATCGAACTCGTCTTCTATGCTGTGTGCCTCGGCATGTTCGTCAGCGGCGTGCTTCGATCGGTTCGAGCGAAGTTTGCTGCATTTGGATGTAGCCTGCTTCTCGCTCTATTGTTGGCTGTCGTCCGTTTTTTGATGGCCCGCAAATTGCCTGTCGCCCTCCCGCTCGGCATTTCGGTCATGTTCTTGGGCTGCATCTGGCGCAGCGTTATCCTGGATCACGAGCAAATGGCGCGCGGTTACGCATTAAAGGCGATCATCGTTTTTGCCGCCCTGCTCCCGGTCATTTGCTTGCTCGCGTACTCGAGGAATTATGGCTACGACGAAAGTCCCTTGCCTTATATCCTCTGCTATGGGTGCGGGGTCGCGATCTTCCTGCTTGGCACGACAAAGTTGCGAGTCCACGGTCGGATTTTCGTGCATCTCGGTACGATCAGCTACTCGGTCTATCTCCTGCATACGCCAGTCTATTTGGCTGCCGAGCGTTTTGGCCTGATCCCTGCTGCCGACGCGGGGCCATTGGTTTTCTGGTCCTGGCTTATCGCGATGATGTGTGCGGTGATCCTGGTCAGCCATCTTTCTTATATGATGATCGAGAAGCCGTTTATAGAACTTGGTCGGAGCGTAATTCGGCTTCGGAAGCCAGTGGCTCGCGCGACGGCTGACACTTGAAGGACCGAAATACGGGCGCGTTAAGTTGGAATTCAGCGTTGGCGCGTTCCATGCTCTCTCAGTCCGGGAGATAGCCTAAAGCGAAGTGATTGGCGCATCAGAGCGAAGCCTGTGCTGTGGCCGCCGATGGTGTCCTCGGCTGGGCTGAGGGTCTCGAGCAGTTGCCCGACGGTGGTCCAGAGCGCCTCGCCGCTCCAAGCGAAAGATGCCGCCATCACGGCCTCGCCGGTAACTGCCTGAAATGCCCTGGCGGCGGTGGTTCATCGCGGGTCGCCCCTTTGAACCAGCTGCCGCATCCGACCAAGCACGTCGACGCCCATCTGCAGCAGCAGGTCGATGATGTCGATCGGCACCCAGTTCTCGCGAATCAGGCCTTCATGATGGTAGTAGAAATCCATCACCCGCATGGTCACGTCGCGTCCGGTCGGCCCAACCCCGCAGAAATCGCCGCCGAGATGTTGCGCGTGGATGCTCGGCCAGCCGCCAGTGACCGAGAGCGGGCCGTCGCCGATGCGGATGTAATGATTGCCGCCCCGGCGGTTGGGGAACGCCATCCGGAACGGCGATTGATGGCCATCGACGAACCCCTCTATCCCACGCGTGGTGCCGATCCCGCAGGGCCCATACCACATCATCTTCGGGTGCCAATGCAGCCTCTGCGGCATGTGGATCAGGCCTTCGCGGCCAAGTCCCTCCCGATCGTCGTAATCGCCCAGCGTCTGATGCATGGCGAGCGTCTGGGCGAGATTGGAAGCGGAGACATCCGGCTCCGGCGGGTCGAAGGACATCGCGCCGGGGCCGATCGGCGCAGGCCATTGCAGCTCGGCGCCCAGGCTCGGCGCGATCGGCCAAATTCCCGCCTGACGGATCACGTCGAGCACGTCGAGCAGCACCGTGCTCTGCCGGACGCGTCCATGCTCCAGCCGATGCACCTCGGCGGAGCGCAGATACACCGGCTGGCCGGTGGCCGGAATGGAGAGCCAGTCGCGCCGGAAGGTGCCGGCATAATGCCCCATCGTGGCGACGAAATCCGCGTCGCGGAACCGACCCGCGGCGACGATCAGATCCCGGCGTTCGAGATCTGGGAAGGCGTCCAGCAGTGGCCGCCAGATTTTTCCCTCGATCGACGCGAGGCCTGCAACCTCGTTCATCGGGTGCGACCCGCGCCAGCTGGCGTCGGGATGATAGGCGGCGGCGAGCCGCGTCGCGAGCGTCGCGGGCGTGGCTTCCGCAACGGCGGAAAGCGCATCCATCACGAAGCGCTTGTTGGCCGCGTACGGGAACGACAAGGATTCGTCGGTCATCGCGTGTGTCTTTCAGCCCGTGTGCAACAGGATCTGCTTCCAGATCGCCGTCTCGTCATAAAGCACCCATTCGCGCCGGAGTCCGCGCGGTCCGAATTCGGCATGGCTGATGCCGAGCACGTAGATCTGCGCGCCGGTGGGCGGCCCGAATGCGCCCGGACCGTCATGGCGCCCGAACAAGCTCCAGCGCAGCGCGGCGCGCGGCGCTTCGCCCGGGTCCGCGCGGCCGATGCGGTGGTGAATGGTGAGCACGGCGGACGGCAAAGCGGCCCGCAGCCGCAGCCAGAACCCGTCGACCGAATCCCGGCCATGCCCGGTCACGCCGCCCGGCATCTCGATCTGCACGGCGCGATCATAGGCACGCGGGACCGAGGCGAAATCCGCCTGCATCAGCCCGGTGAGGATCGTGGCGTAGCGCTCGCCCCATTCATCGTCATTGCCGGTGCCGGCATAACGCGGCGCGGCATCGGTGGACGGGGTGAACGGGCGGCCGCAGCGTTCCGGGCCGCCTTCCGCCGCGATGCGATCCGCCGCATAGCGCCGGGGCTCGATGCCGAGCTGGCGCACGATCGCGCCCTGATCGCGCACCAGCCACTCGTCGTAGATCCGATTTTCGCGCGTGGCGCAATCGGCGATGATCCGGTATTGCAGGCGCTTGCCGGTGACCGGGCCATAGGCGCCATCCGCCGCGTGCGTCGCGGTCGAGAAAATGCGATGGGAGGAGAGGAAGCCGCTTTCCTCGTCGCCGCACCAGATCACGTCCTCACCGAGCAGCGTACGGTCTGGAAACGCGGCGAGCGTCGCCATCGTCGCGGCGATGACGCCATCATTGCCGAACACCACCCCGTCGGGCGCACGCACGGCAAGATCCTTCGCGTAATAGCGACGCAGCGTCGCGAGGCCGCGATCCTCCCAGATCTCCTTGGTGATGCCGAGAATATAGTCGGGAAGGTCGGCGAAACGCGGGTCAAATCCCTTCATGCGGCCACCTTTCGGGAATCCGTGCGGAGTCACGGATGATCAATTCGCCCGGCAGGCAGAGGCGCACCGGCTTGGCATCGCCGTACTCGATGCGGCGGAGCAGCGCCATCACGACCGCGGCGATCATCGCATCGGTCGGTTGGCGGATGCTGGTGAGGCGATAGGTGGGCCAGGCCGCCTGCGGCACGTCGTCATAGGAGACCACGGAGACATCTTCGGGAATGCGCAGTCTGAGCTCGAAGCGGATCACATCCATCGCCGCGATCGCCATATGGTCGTTGGCGATGAAGACGGCATCCGGCTGTCGCTTTGTGCTAAACATCCGGCGCGTCGCCTCCTGCGCGCCGGCGAAGCTGTATTCTCCGGGCTCGCGCGCATGGAGAGGGCGCTTCGCCTCGGCGAGGCCGGCGCGAAATCCGGCTTCGCGGTCGCGCTGCGTGGAAGCGCCTTCCCACCCCGCGATATAGCCGATCCGCTCGTGGCCGCCGGCGATCAGGAAGCGCGCGAGCATCTGCGCGCCGGCCGCATTGTCGCTGGTGACGGCGCCGACGCGCGGATCGTCCTGGGTCCGGTTGAACAGCACGACGGGAACGCCCTCGGCGTTGCAGCGCTGCGCGAGCGGGCTCGACATCGAGGCCGAGGCCATGACGATCCCGTCGACCTGGTAGTCGAGAATTTCGGTCAGCACGCGGCCGACATCGGCGCTGGTCTGCGGGGCGATGAAGACGAGCACGTGGAAGCCGTGCTCCTGCAGCGCCTTGCAGAGCCGCTCCAGCACGATTGGATAGTAATGGTTGTCGAGATAGGCGACGACCAGCCCGATCATGCGGCTGCGGCCGGTGATCAGCGAGCGCGCCAGCAGATTGGGCCGGTAGTTCAGCGCGCGCGCCGCGCTCATCACCTTCATGCGCGTCTCTCGCGAGACCGAGGCGCCAGGCGTGAAGGCGCGGCTCACCGCGGAGCGGCTGACGCCGGCCCGGCGGGCGACGTCTTCCGAGGAGGTCAAATTCTTCTCCCCTCGCGCGGTGTGCCGCGGCTAAGCCGGATCCGGACGTCTCGGGGGCGCCGTGCGACCGGCATCGTACCCCTCCCAGCCATGCCCGTTGAACGGATCGACGCCGAGCTGGCGCATTACATGCGGAAAATCGACCATCACCCAGTTGCCGACGATCTTCCCGTCCTTCATCTGCCAGAAATCCATGTAGCGGATCTCGACGCGTTTTCCGGTCGGCGCGATGCCCATGAACGGGCCGGAATGCGTCGCTTCCTGGCGGCCGAACGCCGCCATCCACTCGCCATCCGCGAGCCTTGCCTCGTCGATGCAGACCTTGTCGGAGAAGGCGGCCTGGAACGGGCGCTGCCAGTTCTCCTGAAACGCGCGCAGACCCTGCTTGACACCGCAGCCGGCATTGCCGCGCCAGATGAAATCCGGCGCGAAGAACGCTTCCATTCCCTCGATCGCATGGTCGTTCAGCCCATCCACCATGCGCTCCACCAGCGCGCGCGTCGCGGCGGTCTTGCTCGCATCGTTGTCGCGGGTGAGGGGGGCCTGTTCGGGTCTCGAGCCTTTCATTGCATCATCCTTTCACGGCGCCGGTGGTGAGGCCGGAGACGATCTGGCGCTGGAACGCCATCACGAGCAGGAAGAGCGGCGCGGTGATCGACACCGCCGCCGCGACCGCCTCGATCTCGTCCGTCGTCGTCGTCTCGCGGTTGAAGAATCCGGTGATCGCCGGGACCATTGTCTGGTTCTGCGGATCGAGCAGCATCGCGCAGACCAGATAATCGTTATAGGCGAGCAGGAAGCTGAACAGCCCGGTGGTCACTACACCCGGCCACATCACCGGCATGATGACACGGCGGAAGGCCTGGAAATAGGTGCAGCCATCCACCTGCGCCGCCTCGTCGAGCTCCTGCGGGATGGTGTGGAAGAAGCTGCGCAGCATCCAGATGGTGAAAGGCTGGTTGATCGCGACGAGCGCGCCGATCACCGCGACCGGCTTGCCGTACAGCGTCGGCGGCATCGCGGAAAGCAGATGCAGAACCGGGCCGAGCAGCGGTGCGTTCCACAACGGCGCGAGCCAGTCCCGGCTGTCGATGAATGCCGGGAGATAGCCGGCGACGAGCACCGAAGGCGGGAGCGCGCGAAAGATCAGCGCGATCACGAGCACGAGAAAGGAGAGCGAGCTGCGGGTGCGCGCGAGCGCAAAGGCCGCGAGCGTGCCGATTGTGAGCGAGAGCGTCACCACCCCGAGCGTCACGATCATCGAGTTGACGAAGTTGCGCCAGAAGGCGTGGCCGACCCAGACCGCGACATAGTACCGACCGGTGGCGCCGATCACCGTCGCGCCCAGGACATCGATCACCGGAAGCCGCAGGAGAACCGCATCGACCACCTGAAGGAGAGCGGGAAGCGCCACGACCAGCGCCAGCAGCGCCGAGGCGCCGAGTGCGACCGAGGCGAACGCCCATCCGAGCGCCATGCTGCCGCACGGTGCGAGACGCGCGGCCAGCGGTGCGGCCCCGCGGGCGATCGCGCGATAGACGAGTACGGCGGCGCCGGCGCCGATGGCGATATCGGCGACGCCGAGTCCTCCCGCGCGGATGCGCGTCTGCGGCCCGAGAAGCACGCGCAGCGGGTTCGCGGCAAACGCATCCACCGGCAGCTTCAGCGACATCGCCAGAATCCAGAGCAGTGGGAACGCCGCCACCACCACCCAGAGCGCAAGCAAGGCATGGCTCGCGATTCGCAGCGCGAAGGTCGGGCGAAGCGCGTGCGATTGCGGCAAGCTTCGCTAGCCCCGCCGATGGTCGCGCCAGAAGCGCATGATCAGCGGCGTCAACAGGATGACGATGCCGAAGATGGTGAGGATCGAGGACGCGGAGGCGCGTCCGATCGCGCGGGTTCCGCTCTCATCCGGCGTGAGCAGGTTGAAGGTCAGAAATTGCAGCGAGATCACCCGCGCCTGGCTGGAGAAGCCGATCACCTCATCGAACACGCGATAGGCGTCCATCACGTGGATGATGGCGACGAACAGCACGAGCGGAGCGAGATGCGGCAGAATGACGTAGCGGAAGACCTGCGGGCGTGCCGCGCCGTCCACCACGGCGGCGGCCACCTGATCGGCGTTGAGGGTCTGCAACCCGGCATAGAATACGATGAAGGCGAACGGGCCGGTGTTCCACACCCGGTACAGGATCATCAGCAATTGCAGCGACCAGGTATGGGTGAGCGGCGAGACGGGATGATGCAGGATCGCGCCGAGCGCGTCGGAGAGGATGCCGTCGCTCTCGAACAGCCAGCGGATCGACAGCGCGCCGATCACCGGCGTGACGATGAAGGGCAGCAGCGACAGGAAGATGACCGGGCCGCGAATCGCCCGGATCGCTGCGTTCAGCGCGATCGCCAGCACCAGCCCGACAAGGATGACGAGTGGCAGCGTCACGAAAGTGAACAGCAGGGTGAAGCCGAGCGCCTGGTAGAAGGGCTGGCTCATCACCGCGGCGAAACCGCCGGGTCGCGAGAAAACCCGCCGCAGGATGTCGGGGCGCAGGAGCGCCGCATAGTTGGCGAGACCCGCGAAGACGGTGCGCACGATCGGCGATCCGGCCGCGTCCATCACCGGCACGGATGTCTCGCGATCGACGCAAACCGGGTTCGGGAAGCCGGGCGTGCAATCCTGCACGGATTTGGTCTCGAAGACGCGCTCATGGTTGACGAAGCTCTGCACGACGACGCTGACGAGCGGGGCCGCGACGAACAGCAGCATGATGGCGAGCGACGGGCCGACAAAGGCGAAGAAGATGCGGCATTTCAAATCTTTGGCCTCCGCATCTGGGCAATGCGCGAACCGATCACCTTGCCGCCTGAGACGAGAGCATCATCCGTTCGAACGGAGTCGTTCGAGCGGATAAAGACGCTCGCCGAAACAGAGAGCTAGATCCCGTGCATTGAGCGAATGCGAACGGAACATGCTCTAGTTGCTGAGCAGGCCGGCTTCGCGGGCTGACGTACGATAGGCTGATTCCGCCGCCGCCAGCGCCTGCTCGGCAGTCGCCTTATCGAGGAAGTAGGCCGCTATGGTGTTGCCGATCGCGGCATGCAGCATCGACATCCGTACCGAGGAGGGATAGCTCGCCGCGCCGGATTGCAGGGAGTCGATGGCGCCCTGGACGAGCTTCGTCGGCTTGTAGCCCGGCAGAAGCCAGATCACGTCGTTCATGTGGGCGGAGATGGTTCGCTCGTTCATCACGCCCGCGATCACCTGCATCGCCGCATCCGCCTGCGCGTCCGTGACGTTGGTCGCGATGGAGAGGCCGTCCCACCACAAGGTCGTCGCGGGCTTGCCGCCGGACACCGCCTCCGGTGCGGCGGCGGAGGCGATCAGGCCGACCACCTTGGACTGTGCGGGATCCTCCATCGCGCCGGCGCGCGATGCCCACATGTTCGACATCGCGATCTTGCCTTGCTGCATCTGCTGCTGAACATAGGTGGGATCGGCCGAGAGATAGTTCGGGTCCATGTAGGCGGTCAGCTTCTTCATCATCGCGAGGGCTTGCATTCCGGCAGGTCCGTCGATGTTCGGCTCGTTGCCGTTCTTGAAGAACTCGCCGCCAAAGCCCAGGAACATGTTGACGAAATCCTCGCCGAGATTCCAGCCGGACTGCATCGTGGCGCCGATCGGATGGGGCACCAGCCCGGATTGCCTGATCTTCTCGGCCGCGGCGAGCACGTCGTTCCAGGTTTTCGGCACCGCGATGCCGAGCTTCTGGAGGATGTCGGCACGGTAGAACAGCGTCTGGTCGTTCACGTCGATGCCGATGACGTAGGCATGGCCGTTCAGCTTGATGATCTGGTTGGGAGACAGCGACTTGCCGTATCGCGCGACGAGCTCGTCGAGCGGGCGGATGGTTCCGGCGCTCAGAACGGCGATGATGCTGTCATTGGCGAGTCCGGCCATCTGGTAGAGCGCCGGTTTCGCCGCCAGGGCCTCGGGCAGCTTGTTGGCAAAACTCTGGTCGAGTTCCGGGGTGACGTCGCCGCATTCCACCATCGCGGCGCTCAGGGTTTTCCAAGCCTGGAATCCGGCCGAGATGGATTTCAGCGGCGTGGCGTTGCGATAGCCGCACGCGGCGCGGGCCTGGCCGCTGGCGCAGAGCGCCAATGCCAATATGCCGGCGAAAGCCACCCAGCGAACTCGCATGGTCGGGTCCCTCCTGGCGGAGTGATACGATCGTTCCGGCAACTCTGCGCGCGTTTGCACACCTGTGCAAGCGCGGCCGGATGTTTCCTCAGATCTCCAGGATACGTGGCGTCAGGACGATGCGAGCTTGGCGAGCACGTCCGGCAGGTGGCTCACCGCGGCATTCGCCGCGAAGCCCAGCGCAAAGGCCTCCACATAGTCGATGCTGCGCGCACCGAGAATCGCGGTCTTGCTCTGATAGCGCCAGTAATAGACGACGAGCGCGGTCAGCAGGGCGATGGCGAAGCGCAGGTTGAGGATGTCGTCGGCCAGCAGCTGCGCGCGCGTCACCGGCGAGGGTGCGATCAGCACGCTGGCGCTGCCCGTGCCGAGAGCGGTGTCGAGCGGATCGATGCTGCCCGGCTTGAAATTCTCGGTGGCGACGATGGTAATCGTGGCGGTGATCGGCGCCGCGTAGTCATGGGTGATCGGCTTTCCCTGGCGGAGCTGCTCGGCGGTGAGCAGAACCGGCGGCGTGTTGTCGTCGAAGGACACCGCGATCTGCACGCCGGCGCCCCAGACCGGGTCGGCATGGTCGACCGCAACGGTGAGCGTGCGCCCGACGACGCGTTCATTCTCCGCCGCGGTGATGGTCACGCCGAGGGAGCGGGGCTGGTCGAGATTGGCCTCGATGGCGGCGACGGCGTCCGGCATGCCGGACGCGCGGGCGAGCCGCATGCGGGTCAGCGCCGGCACGTCGAGATCGGCGATCGTGGCGGTGAGGATCTCGCCCGACAGCGCACTGGCGCGGCTGCCGAGCGCCAGCAATGGCGTCATGCAGTCCTGGCTGGTGGTCTGCGCGTCCGGCCCGAAGCGCTGCATGTCGAGGCGGAGCTGATCGAGCCGGCGGTCCCATTCCGTGAGAGCGGGTCCGGCCGGGCGCTCGCGCAGGCTGGCCTCGATCCCGCCAGTCTGGCGCTGCAGGTCGGCGTAGCTGTCGAGGCATTCCTGGTGATCCAGCTGATCCTTGCTTGCGGCGATCAGATGCGCATTCCAGGCGAGCCAGAGATCGGACAGGTTCTGGAACAGCGGGGCCACGGATTTCATGTCGCCCGCATCGATCGCCGCGCCCGTTGCGGTGATCGTCGATTGCGTTTTCGTGCGCGTGGCGGGATCGGTGATCGCGGCGGCGTGGGTGCGCCACAGATCGAGGATGGCGTTCAGGGCGGCTTCCTTGCCGGCGGGAGAATGGTCGGTGACGCTCGGCAGCGCCTCCTCCGCTTCCTCCACGTCGCTGCTGTCGGTCGCGGCATCGATCCTGGCCATCTCTGCCTTGAACCGGGCGAGCTGCACCATCGCTGTGACGCGGGCGGTCTGGGTTTCTGCGAGATTGAGCTCGTGGCTCGCCGCCGCCCATTCCGGGAGCCATGCATCGCCCTGCATTCTCGCCGTGGCGTCGTCGAGCATGCCGAGCAAGGTGGCGCGCGCATCGGGCGGCATGTCGGGGGCGGCGATGCGGGTGCGCAGCGCGGCGTCGAGATTGGCCATGCGCCCGGCCTCGACCAGGGCGCCGCGATAGCCGGTCAGCGCGGTGTTCAGGCTCCGGGCCGAGCGGCGCAGCCAGACGCGGCTGTTGATCGCGAGGTCGCGGGCTTCCCCGCCCTGGCCCGCGGCATAGGCGAGGCGGGCGCGGCTGAGCTCGCTCTCCATCTCGCCCGTCATCCACCCCATCGGTTGCTGGAGGAAGCGGGTGCGGTAGCGGATCAGGAACGCATCGAGGCGCCCGGCGAGGCCGGGCGCCGGCGGCCCGGTGGGCGCCGCGGCGAGGCCGGCGATCTGGCGCAGGCTGGCCTGCAGCTCCGTCCAATCATGGGTGAGGTCGTCGATCTCGGCGGCGCCGGGCAGGCGGCCGGCCAGATTGTGACGCAGCTGCTCGGCGGCGGCGCTCGCAGCGGCGAGATGGTCGGCGCCCTCGGCCGCGCGATGGTCGAGCACGGAGACCGGGCGGCGCGCCGCGAGGGCGGTGATGGCGGCGTCGAAATTCCGGTTCATCGCATCGATGCTGGCCGCCTGGCTTTGCGGCGCGGGATTGGCTTCGAGCCAGACATGGATGTCCTGCCGGGCGGCCATCGCGTCGTGCAGCCGGGTGCGGACCGCGCCCTCATCGGCGAGGAAGCTGATGACGCTGAGGCAGAGCAGGCCGAACAGCATGCAGACGATTCCCCAGAGCGGCGAGGCGGGCACCTCGATCGACACCGGGATGGCGAGGCTCCCGGTGCCGCTCCGCAATCGGACGGTGCTGGCGTAGGCGCCGGGCCGCGCGGGGAGCTCGCCGGTCAGCTCCAGCAGCATATGGCCGCCTGGGAGGATCGTCGTGCCGGCGGCAGGGTCGGCCGGGAGCATGGCGAGAGGCGGCGCGACCGTGGCGCCCGTGCCGCGCTGCACCGGATCGACGCCGATCAGAAGCGGCGCGGCGGCGTCCGTTCCGGTGTTGACGACGCTGAAGCGGACCGGGCGCAGCCGCATCGGTCTGCCGGCGAACGGACCGGCAGCGGAGGCCTGGCGGATAAGAATCCGCTCCGGACCGGCGAAACCGGACGAGACCTGCTCCGCCAAGGACCCTCCCGCCGCAACAAAGCCGATTTACCCACCATGCCGAAGGCCGCGTTCATTCCGCAAGCAAGACGTCGACGCCATGCCGCCCGGCTCGCGCGGGCGCGCGGCCGGGGCGACGGCGCGGCGCCGGCGCTCGGCGAGTTGCCGGTCCGCGAGAACGCCGAGCAGGATCACCGTGCCCATGACCGCAAAATTCAGCGAGCTCGGGATCCCCAGGATGTTGACCAGGTTCTGCAGCACCTGCAGCAGCACCGTGCCGAGCACGATGCCGAGGATCGATCCCTCGCCGCCGCGCAGGCTACAGCCGCCGAGCACGGCCGCGGCGATCGCGTAGAGCTCGTAGAAATTGCCGAAGGAGGATGGCGAGACGGAGTTGGTGTAGAAGACGAGCAGGATCGTCGAGACCCCCGCGAGCCCGCCCGAGATCACATAGGCGCCGGCGACCACCGCACCGGTGCGAATCCCCGAGAAGCGCGCCGCCTCCTCGTTCTTGCCGACGGCATAGAGGTAGCGCCCGAACACCGAGCGGTGCAGCACCACCCACATGATCGCGGCGACGACCACCAGCAGGATGAAGCTGTGCGGGATGCCGAAGCTCCGCCCGGAGGCGAGCCAGCCGACCCAGTCGTAATCGCTGCCATAGCCGAACCCCATGGTGGCGTCGTCGGTGTAGTAGCGCGCCGCGCCGCGATAGATCAGCAGCCCGCACAGCGTGACCACGAAGGGCTGAAGCTTCATCTTTGTCACCAGGAAGCCCTGCACCGCGCCGACCGCCACGCCCGCGAGCACCACGATGAGGAGCGCCAGGGGCCAGACCAGACCGACACGCACGAGCAGGTCGATGAAGATGACGCCGAGGAGCGCGAACATCGAGCCGACCGAGAGGTCGATCCCGCCGGTGATGATGACGAGCCCCTCGCCGATCGAGAAGATGCCGAACAGCCCGACGAGATTGGCCATGTCGAGCAGGTTCACGCCGGAGAGGAAGCGCGGGTTGAGGACCGCGGTGATGCCACCCACGACGAGCAGCAGCAGCAGGAGGCCGAGCTCCTTCTTCGCCATCAGGCGGCCTCGTCGAGCGCCTGGCCGATCGCCAGACGCAGCACGTTGAGCTCGCTGAATTGCGGGCGGTCCAGCAGGCCGGCGATCACGCCTTCATGCATCACCGCGATGCGGTCGGAGACGCCGATCACCTCCTCCATGTCCGACGAGATCATCAGGATGGCGACGCCACCATCGGCGAGGCGGCGCATGAGCTGATAGATCTCCTGCTTGGCGCCGACATCGATGCCCCGCGTCGGTTCGTCGAAGATCACCATGCGCGGCCGCATGGAAAGCCATTTCGCCAGCACGACCTTCTGCTGGTTGCCGCCCGAGAGCGTCACCGCCTCGCTCTCGCCGGAGGGCGCGCGGATGGCGAGCGCCGTACGCTGGACGCGCGCGGTCTCCGCCTCGGCGCCGCGATCGATCAGCGCCCGCCGCGCATGGGCGTCGAGACTAGCGAGCGTGATGTTCTGCACGATCGGGAATTCGAGCACGAGCCCCTCGCGCTTGCGGTCCTCCGGCACGAGATAGAGCCCCGACGCGATCGCCGCGCGCGGCGATCGCACGCGCATCGCGATGCCGTGCAGGCGCACCTGCCCGGTCAGCATCGGATCGATGCCGAATAGAGTGCGCGCGAGCGACGTGCGCCCCGAGCCGACCAGCCCGGCGAGCCCCATGATCTCGCCCTTTCGCAGCGTGAGCGATACGGGGCGGTCCGGGAAGGCGGCGGTCGCGACGCCCTCGATGGCGCAGCCTTCCTCCCGCGGCGGCACCGCGGGCGGGATGTAGAGGGAGCGGAGATCGCGGCCGATCATCAGCCGGATCATCGCCGCGTGCTCGACCGCCGCCTTGCCGAGCTCGCCCGCGACACGGCCGTCGCGCAGGCAGAGCACGCGGTCGGCGCAGCTTTTCACCTCGCCGAGCCGGTGGCTGATATAGATCACGCTCACCCCGTCCGATTTGAGCTCGGCGATGATCTGCAGCAGCCGGTCGGTTTCCTTCAGCGTCAGGCTCGAGGTCGGCTCGTCCATGATGATGATGCGCGCCTCGATCGAGAGCGCCTTGGCGATCTCGACGAGCTGGCGTTGCGCGATGGAGAGCTCGGCGACCGGCGTGGCCGGGCCGAAATCGGCGTCGAGCCGGGCGAGCAGCGGGCGCACCCGCTCGTGCAATGCGCGATTCCGGATCAGCCGCAGCGGGCCGCCGGCGAGCGGCTCGCGGCCGATGAAGACGTTGGCCGCGACGTCGAGATTGTCGAAGAGATTGAGCTCCTGGTGCACGAAGGCGATTCCCGCGCCCGTCGCGTCGGCGACGGTGAGCGCCCGGCGGACGGCGCCGTCGATGCGGATCTCGCCGGCGCTCGGCGCGATGACGCCGCCGAGAATCTTCATCAGCGTCGACTTGCCGGCGCCGTTCTCGCCGATCAGCCCGAGCACCTCGCCCCGGCGCAGCGCGAGCGACACGTCGTCGAGCGCGACCACGCCGGGGTAGAGCTTGCCGATCCCGGCGAGCTCGAGCAGGAACGGCGCCACGGCGGCTACTGCGCGAGCAGCGTCTTCATCTGTCCCTGGAACTCCCCGACATTCGCTTTGTCGATGATGCGGGTCGGGATGATGATCTGCTTGTTGGCGGGAATGAAGGATTTGTCCCCGTTCAGGTATTTCACCGTGTCGGTCATCGACTGGTAGCCGAACTCGTAGGGCTGCTGGACGACGGTGGACTGGACCGTGCCGTCGGCGATGCCGCGCAAGGTCTGCGGGTCCTCGTCGAAGCCGACCACCTTGATCTTGCCGGACATGCCGGCCTCCTTCACCGCCGTGTAGATCTGCGGCGTGTTGTAGGAATAGAGCCCGACCAGGCAATCGAGACCGCCCTTGGCAAGCGCATCCTGCACGTTCGACTTCGCCTTGGCGAAATCGACGCCGTCGGTGCGGATGTCCACGATCTGGATGTTGCTGCCGGCGAGCGTGTCCTTGATGCCCTCGACGCGCTCGCGCGCGTTGTCGGCGTCCATCGTGCCGACGAACATCATGACCTTGCCGCCATTCGGGAGCGCCTGCTTGATCTGCGCGCCCGCCTGCCGCCCGGCGGCGACGTTGTCCGTCCCGATATACACGACCCGGTCCGATTTCGGCGCGTCGCTGTCGGTGGTGAACAGAACCGCCTTGGCCGCGACCTTGTTGAGCTCGTCGATCGAGTTGGCGGGATCGATCACCGAGATGGTCACGCCGGTGATCCCGCGCGCGAGAAGATCGTCGAGCTCGCGGCGCTGCTCGGCCGCCGTCGCCTGGCCGGTGACGATCACCTGCATCTTGTAGTCGGGATGCTCCTTCTGCGCCTTCTCGACGCCGCGCCGCGCGATCGTCCAGAAATCCGCGGCGGCGTTGGTGACGAGCGCGAGGGATTTGCTGTCCTCCGCCCTGGCGGGGCCGCAAAGCGACACGGCGATCCCTACGAACAGCATCGCGACGGCACGTTTCATGACCGGCCTCCTGAACGTTCCCTATTCGGCCATCTTTGCGGCCGTGCGGGGGATTAAGTCACAGGTGTCGCGCACCGGGCAAGCGCCTCCGCCGCCACTCAGCGCCAGCGCGCGCCAAATCCGTCCCGCAGGCAACGCCGCGCCGCGATCCGGCAGCCTGATCTATCGGCGGATCGGCGGCGCCGACTTAACTGAAAATGCTCTAGCCCGCGCCGGTGACGCGCCAGATCACGTCGCCGACGTCATCCGCCATCAGCAGGGACTTGTCGGGGCCGAGCGTCACGCCCACCGGCCGACCGTACGAGACTTTCTCGTCGGGGGCGAGGAATCCCGAAAGAATATCCCGCGCCGGGCCGGACGGGCGGCCGTTCTCGAACGGCACGAAGACGAGCTTGTAGCCGCTCAGCGTGCTGCGATTCCAGGACCCGTGCTGCCCGATCGCCATGCCGTCGGGGAAGCCGGGCAGGGTGCCGGCGGGCACCCAGCAGAGGCCGAGGGATGCGGTATGGCCGCCCAGCGCGTAATCCGGCGTGATCGCGCTCGCGACGGCGGCGGCATCCTGCTTCACGCGGTCATCCACCGTCTTCCCCCAGTAGCAATAGGGCCAGCCGTAGAAACCGCCATCGCGCACCGAGGTCAGGTAATCGGGCGGCGTCTCGTCACCCAGCCCGTCGCGCTCATTGACCACCGTCCAGAGCACACCGGTATTGGGCTCCCACGCCATGCCGACGGCGTTGCGCAGCCCGCCGGCGAAGACGCGGCTCGTCCCGGTGGCGATGTCGAGCACGTGGATCGCGGCGCGGCCTTCTTCTTCTTCCATGCCGTTATCGGCGATATTGCTGCTCGAACCGACGCCCGCGTAGAGCTGCGTGCCGTCGGGGCTCGGCAGCAGGCTGCGCGTCCAATGGCCGCCCGGCTTGAAATCGACGAGCTTCTTCCCCGGTCCGGTGATCTTGCTGGCATCGTCCGCATAGGGAAAGGCGACGATCCCATCGGTGTTGCCGACATAGAATGTGTCGCCCAGCAGCGCCATGCCGAAGGGTTGGTTCAGGCCGCTCAGAAACACCTCGCTGGTTTCCGCCACGCCGTCGCCATCGGCGCCGCGCAGGCGCATGATGCGGTTCGCGCTCACCCCGACCGCGCCGGCGCGCCGCATGGTGGTGACCATCGCGTAGTCGAACACGCTCCGCATCGCCGTTCTGGGCACGCTGGTGGATTCCGCGATGAGCACGTCGCCATTCGGCAGCACATGGATCCAGCGCGGATGCTTGAGGCCGGTCGCAAAGGCATTGACCTTGAGCCCGGGTGCTGCGATCGGCGTCTGTCCCGCGCGCCATCCCTGGGCGGTCGGCATCTTGAGTGTCGGGATGCTGCCCTGCGGCTTGGCCGTCGGAATTGCCGGGGCGGTGCCCCAGGCCGGGACGGGCGCGCCGTCCCTGAGCTGCCGCCTCACACGCGCCGTGGCGCCCACCAGCGCGACGCCGCGCGCGAACATGCCGGAAAAGCTCAATGCACCATTCTCCCTGATCGCCGACACGGTAGCCGAGACCGGCATGCGGTGAAACCGCAGGTGAAACGCTATTCCGCGACCCGGCGTTCGGATGATTCGCCGGTGGCATCATTCTGCGCCGTGTCGGAGAGGAACGGAAATCGCCGGATCAATTCCGCGCGAAACGCCGCCCGCTCCGCCGCGCTCGCATCGGGCGCGATGTCGAGCCGGCACGCAACCGTCGCCGGCCGGCCGGCAAGCACGATGATGCGTGTCGCGAGCCGCATCGCCCGATCGACATCGTGCAGGGCAATGACAAGCGCCGCGCCGCGCCCGCGTTCGCGACCGGGCCCGGTCGCGGCGCCGCGCGCCAGCAGCGTCGCGATCAGACCCGCGGCACTCGGATCGAGCGAGGCGAACGGCTCGTCGAGCACGAGGAGATCCGGCGAGACCGCGAGCGCCCGCGCGAGCGCCGCGCGCCGCGCCATGCCGAGCGAGACCTGCCGTGGAAACAACGCCTCGGCCCCAAGCAGCCCCACATCGTTCAGCAGTGCCGCGACCTCCGGCATGCGCTCGCCAGGCGGCGCCACCAGCCGGATATTGTCGCCGATCGTGCGCCATGGCAGCAGGCGCGGTTCCTGAAACATCGCGCCGACACGCTGGGCCGTGCGCCGGACCGTGCCGTCGAAATCGCCGTCCAGACCGAGCAGGATGCGCAGCATCGTGGTCTTGCCGGAACCGGACGCGCCGAGCAGCGCCACGATCTCGCCCGGCGCCGCGGCGAGGGTGACGTCACGCAGCAGGATCTCGCCGGAGGGCAGGCGCTTGGCCCCGATCCGCGCATCGAGCATCGGCGCATCGAGCATCCGCGCGTCAAGCATCATCCCGCCAGACGCGCGCTCGCCGCTCGAGAGGCTGCAACAACGCCGCCTCGACGAGCAGCATGACGATCGCAAAGGCGAGGCCGTAGGCGATGATCCCGGTCACGTCGAAATTCTGGAAATAGGTATTCAGCGCGAAGCCGACGCCGTTCGGCCGCCCGAGCAACTCGACGACAAGGACGATCTTCCAGGTGATTGAGAGGCCGCCCCTGCCGGCCGCCGCGAGATAGGGCGCCATCTGCGGCAGCACCACCGCGCGCAGGCGCTTCAGCGCCGGCACGCGAAACACGCTTGCCATCTCGTCGAGGCCGGGATCGAGCGCGCGGGCGCCTTCGCGGATCGTCACCACCACGGTCGGCGTCTTCGCCACCACCACGGCGAGCACCGCGGCGACATCGTTGAGGCCGACCCAGATATAGGCGAGGACCACCACCACCAGCAGCGGCAGGTTGAGCGCGATCACCAGCAATGGATCGACGACCGCGTTCACCCGCGGCGATCGCCCCATCGCATAGCCCAGCACGCTGCCGGCAGCCATCGCGCAGGCGAACGCGGCGACGACGCGCAGCAGCGTCGCCCCCATCTGGCGCGGCAGCTCGCCATCTGCCGTCGCCCGCCAGGCGAAGGAAGCGACGCGGAGAGGTGAGGGCAGGGCAGTCCCGGAACCGGCGCCCCCCAACCCTGAGCCCCCCAATCCGACGTCCCCGGATCCAAAACCATGGGCGATGAGAAACCAGAGGACGACAAATCCGGCGAGGCCGCTCAACCGGGTGAGCGCGCCCCAGGCGGGACGCAGCTCAGCCCGCTTCATGCCCGCTATGCCAGAATATCCCTGGCGGCAGGCTCTCGAGCCCGCCGGTCGCCCGAATCCCGCCGGTTTCCTTCAGGATCGCGAACAGGCGCGCGGCATCGCGCTCCTGCGTCGCCGCGTCGGGCAAGGTCGCGACGCCCGCCGAGAAGCGCGCGCGCAGGCGAGCGAACAACGCGTCATCCGGCGCGCCCATCAGCGGCCGGATCGCCTGCCAATCTCTGGACGCATCCTCGGACGAGGCGGCGAGCATCCGTTCGGCCTGCGCGGCGGCGGCGAAGAAGGCGTCGATGCCGGAACCGGCGCCCGTCGCCCAGTCCTCGCGGAACACGAAGCCGATCAGGTCGAGGCGCGGCGGCAGGCCGAGCGCCATCGCGCAATCGGCGACCGAGACCGCCTCGACGCAGCCCTCCGATTCCAGCTTCGCGGCGAAATTCCAGAAGGTGAGCACCGCGTCGAGCTCGCCCTGTTCCAGCTTGGCGTCGAGCAGCGGCGGCGCGCCGTACGCGAGCTCGGCCGATTTGGCGAGGTCGAGCCCGGTCTGCCGGCGGGACGCCGCCTGCACGACGAGCCAGGATTTGTCTACCGGGCCGCCCGCCACGCCGAGCCGCGTTCCCTTCAAATCGGCGAGCGCGTGGATGGCGGCACCCGCCCGCACCACGACGCCGCCCGAGGATGACGAGAACGGCGCGAAGCACAGCTTGGTGCCGGCGCCGCGCTGGACCGCGACGAACGGCCAGTCCAGCACGGCGATGTCGGCCTCGCCGGCCATGATGGCGACCCGACCGGCATCGGTGGTGGCGAGCGGCACGGTCGCGAGGGTGAAGCCATGCGCCGCGTCCAGCCCATGGCGGCGGATGATCTCGGCGATCCACTGGACGGTGCCGAATTGCACGAGCCCGAGGCGGATCGTCG
The DNA here is from genome assembly GCA_965276665.1 of Acetobacteraceae bacterium. Taxonomy (GTDB): domain Bacteria; phylum Pseudomonadota; class Alphaproteobacteria; order Acetobacterales; family Acetobacteraceae; genus CAWGJC01. Next base: position 2,136,963 of record OZ255620.1, on the reverse strand, counting down.
GCCGGTCGGCCGCGCGCGCGCGTGCGGCCAACGCCAGGCCGCCGGCCATGGCGGCGCGGCGCCCGAGCGCGAAGGGTGGCGTCGCGAACTGACCCATCATCTCTCCCGTGAGGCTTGCTTCGGCGAGCAGCCGCTGACGCGCTGCGCGCCCAGGACGGACCAACGCATGAGCCGGCGCATGAGCCGGCCGCGCGTCCGATTATAGGGAAGAATGCCGCCGCGTGAATGTCGCGGCAATGACCGCGCTCATCGGCCTGCTCGCCCGCATCGGGCGCGGCGAGGGCGCTCGGGGCCGCCGCCGGTGCCTCGCCGAAATCGCGCGCGCATCCGGGATCATGCGGCAGGACGCGCGTTACACCGAGCAGATGGAGGCGGCGAGCGGCCGCTCAACCATCTGGAACAAGGATCGAGCCATGACCCAGAACATCGAGAACAAGGTCGTCGTCATCACCGGTGCGAGCAGCGGTCTCGGCGAGGCCACCGCGCGTCATCTGGCGGAGCTGGGGGCGAAGTTGGTCCTGGGCGCGCGGCGCCTCGACCGGCTCCGCGCGCTCGTCGCGGCGCTCGGCCTGCCGGCGGATGCCGCGGTGCAGGTCGACGTCACCGACCGCGAGCAGGTCAGGCGCTTCGTCGATGGCGCGGTCGCGACGCATGGCCGCATCGACGTGATCCTCAACAATGCCGGGCTGATGCCGCAATCGCGTCTCGAGCGCGGCAAGGTGGATGACTGGGACCGGATGATCGACGTCAACCTCAAGGGCGTGCTGTACGGCATCGCCGCCGCGCTGCCGCACATGACACGGCAGAAGAGCGGCCACATCATCAACGTGTCCTCGGTCGCCGGGCACAAGGTGCGCCCGGGAAGCGCAGTCTACGCGGCGACCAAGGCCGCGGTGCGCATGCTGTCCGAAGGGTTGCGCCAGGAGGTGAAACCCCACGGGATCCGCACCACGGTGATCTCACCCGGCGCGGTCGCATCCGAGCTACCCGACAGCGTCACCGACGCCGACACGGCCGGAAGCATTCAGCAATTCTACAAGGATTTCGCGATTCCGGCGGATTCCTTCGCGCGCATGGTGGCCTTCGCGATGAGCCAGCCCGACGATGTCGACGTCAACGAGATCCTGTTTCGGCCGACCGCGCAGGAACTCTGACCGGCGCCGACTTACTGAAATGCTCTAGCCGGGGCGCATCGCGTAGCGCAGATGCATCGTGCCATGCGCCAGCGTCTCGCAGGCGGTGAGCGAGATTGCCGAGCTCCGCGAGATGGCTGTCGGGAACGTCGCGGCCGAGCTGGGCCGCGGCGTGGTCGCCGTCGATCCCCGGCCCGGATGATTTCGGCTATCGTCACCCGGCCGATGATCCAGGCATCGCCGTCGAGCCGCTCATGGAGCGCGGCATACAGCGCCGGCCAATCGTCGCGGCTGCCATCCGTGCTTGCGGTCCAGCGGCCGAGCGCGAGCCGGCCGTCAAGGGAGGAGACCATGGGGCAGATCACGTGCGGCTTCATGCTGCTGGCTCCTGTGCAGGGTTCGGCCGCGCGGCGCTCTCCCAGATTAGCCGCAAACCGCATGCGGTGATCCGGAGGCTCATGCAGGCGGCGCGCTTGCCTCCGCGCGCGTCATTCGAGCAGCCGGTTCGGGAACGCGTCCATGAGGCAGCGGAGGAATGCCGTCACCTTGCTGCTGACGAGCCGGCGCGAGGGGTGCAGCGCCCAGATCGCGACCGGCCTGTCCTCGACGGCGCCCCAGCAGACGAGGCGGCCCGCATCCACCTCGCTCGCCACCATGAAGCGCGGCAGCAGGCCGACACCGGCGCCGGCCAGCACCGCATCGCGCACCATGAGCAGAGAGGAGAGGCGGAGGACCGGCTCGGCCAGGAAGCTCTCGGTGCGGTTCCCGTTCGCGACCCGCCAGATGGTGCCGGGCGGCGTGGTGGTGAGCACGACCGCCGGGATTGACGCCTCGCGTCCAGCGGTGACGGGCCGCGGCATGGAGGGGTGCGCCGCCACCATCAACGTGTCGTGCAGAAAGCAGCGGCCGATCAGACGCTCATCCGGCGTCGGGTTGATGCGGATGACCACGTCGTACCCCTCCTCGACCGGATCGACGATTTTGTCCTCCGCCGTGATCTCGAGCTGCACCTCCGGGTAATCGCGCGCGAAGCCCGCGCCGATGCGGCCGAGCGCGACATGGGCGAGCAGCAGCGGCGCGCTGACGCGAAGCCGGCCCCGCGGACGGTCCGAGCCCGTGCTGATGGCCTCGCCGACCTCCGCGATCTCCCGCAGCAATCCCTGCGTGCGCGCGAACAGCGTGCTGCCCTCCCCGGTGAGCTTGAGCGTGCGCGCGCCGCGTTCCAGCAGCCGGACGCCAAGCGCCTCCTCGAGCTCCATGACCCGGCGGGAGAGCGTCGCCTTCGGCTTGCCGCTGGCGCGGCTGGCGCGTCCGAACCCGCCATGGGCGGCCACCAGGATGAAATCGGCGAGGGCGGGCAAATCCATGTCTGATCCACCAGTGGGACGGCGTGTTCCAAACCTAGTGCCTGTGATCCTTGAGCGGAATGGTCCACTTGGGAGCGCGGGCGGCCATTCGTCGCCCCCGAACATCACGCCCGGATCAAGACCCCGGGGAGTCAGCAAGGAGAAGCACCATGACCATTCTCGTCACCGGCAGCACCGGCACCATCGGCACGCAGGTGGTGGCCAATCTCGCCGGCGAGGGCGTCGCGGTCCGCGCATTGACCCGCTCGCCCGAGCAGGCGCGGCTGCCCGCGGGTGTCAGCCCGGTGAAAGGCGACCTCGCCGATGTCGAGGCGATGCGCGGCGCGCTTGCCGGGGTGAGCACGCTGTTCCTTCTGGTGCCCAATGTCGCCGACGAACTCACCCAGGCGCTGGTCGCGCTCAACCTGGCGCGCGAGGCCGGGCTGCGCCGCGTTGTCTATCTGTCCGTGTTCAAGGGCGCCGAATACACCGATGTCCCGCATTTCACCGGCAAATACACGGTCGAGCGGATGATCGAGCAATGCGGCATCCCGGCGACGATTCTACGCCCGGCGTACTACATCCAGAACGATGTGCGGCAGAAGGATGCGCTGCTTGGCGCCGGCGTTTACGGCATGCAGGTCGGCCAGAAAGGCATCTCGATGGTGGACATCCGCGACATCGCCGAGGTGGCGGCCTCCGAGCTGCTCCGTCGCGAGCGGGCGGCCGAGCCCCTGCCGCGCGAGATCGTCGAGCTGGTCGGTCCCGACAGCCTCACCGGCCCGGGACTGGCCGCGCTCTGGGGCGATGTGCTGGGCAAGCCGATCCACTACGCGGGCGATGATCTGCGGGTGCTGGAGCAGAGGATGAAGGCGTTCGCGCCGGGCTGGCAGGCCTACGACATGCGGCTGATGATGAACCGCTACCAGCAGGATGGCGCCGTCGCGAGCCCGGCCGAGATCGCTCGCCTGACCGCGCTGCTCGGCCATGCGCCGCGCTCCTATCGCGATTTCGCCAGCGCGACGGCAAAGTCGTGGCAGGCAAGCTAGGCGAGTTAGAGCAACAATCACTCGATCGGACGAAGTTGCTTGCTGACAAGCGGAATTGCCGATGACAAGATCGAGAAGTCTCCGCATCGTAATGACGGTCGCGTGACAGGGCGGTTGTATCTCGGTTAATTCCCGATCAAGGCCGCCGAACCCGGAACATCTTGCCTTACGTTGACCTCGGGAAATTCAGCCCGAATTGAAAAGGAAGATGGACATGGCAGCACGGATCGATAACGCGCGTATTTTCGCGACGGGGCCGAGCAACACGTCTGGTCTTGATAGCCTGACATTCGACGGCAACGGCGATCTCTGGGCCGAGTACGGCGATGGCGCCGATTCGACCGGCGCCGGCGGCTCGAGCACGATCGTCGAATACGCGCCCAACGGCTCGGCTCAGCAGACGCTGACCATCAGCGGCTCGGTGGACGGCCTGAAATACGACCCGGTTACCGGACAGATCTGGGCGCTGCAGAACCAGGATGGGAATTCCACGCTCAGCCTGATCAATCCCGCGACGGGCAGCGTCTCCGCGCCTCTGCCCTACGCCGCCACCAGCGAGACGCGCGGCTATGACGACGTCGCCTTCCTGAACGGACAGGTTTATCTCAGCTACACCAATCCAACATCGCCGAGCTCGCCGGTTCTGCAGCAGCTCGTCAACGGCAACCAGCCGATTGGCACGCTGGCCGTCACCAATCTGCTGACCGCGGGCGCGACCGGCACCAACATCGCGACCGGACAGACGCAGACGCTGCCGATGAGCGATCCTGACTCGCTCAAGGCGCTGCCGGATGGCGATCTGGTGCTGACCAGCGGGGCCGACAACGCGTTCACCATCATCCATGACGTGGGCACCGCGGCGCAGTCGGAGCGTTTCGACCAGCTGCAGAACCTGCCGGCCGGCTCGTCGCTCGACGATGTGATTGTGCCGAGCTCCACGTCCGGCACGTTCTACGTCTCGAACGCCGGCACCGACCAGGTCGAGGCCTACAAGATGTCCGGCCTTAACCCGTCGGACGCGTATGCCGATGTCGGCACCGAGATCGTGCAGGTGGATTTGCAGACCGGCGCGCAGACGGTGGTGATCGCCGGCCTCAGCCAGGGCCACGGGCTCGTCTTCACCCCGTCTCCGACACCGGACGTGCCGAAGGTGACGAGCACCTCGATCGCCGCTGTCGGATCCGAGGCGGGCGGCGCCACGCAGCCCGATTCCATCACCATGGGCGATAATTCGGTGTTCGTGGAATACGGCAACGGCGCCGACAGCACGGGCAAGCTGCCGAATGGTGGCTCCAGCACGATCGTGCAGTACAGCACGACGGGCGCGATCGAGCAGACCTACTCGCTGCCCGGTGAGATCGACGGGCTGAAATTCGACCCGACGACGGGGCAGCTCTGGGCGCTCGAGAACCAGGACGCGAATTCCCATCTTTTCCTGATCGATCCGAAGACCCAGCAGGTGAGCGCGCCGCTGAGCTACGGCTCGGGCTATGTCTACGGCGCGGATTCGTCGCGCGGCTTCGACGACGTGGCGTTCCAGGGCAGCAAGGTGTTCCTGAGCTACACCAATCCGACCAGCACGGGGGACGCGGTGGTGGAGCAGCTCGTCAACGGCAACTCGCCGACCGGCACGTTGCAGCTGCAGCCGATCCTGCGGCTGGGCGACACCGGAACCAATCTCGTCACCGGCCAGGCCAACCAGCTTCTGCCGGTGGCCGACCCCGACAGCCTCAAGACACTGCCAAACGGCTCGCTGATCCTGACGAGCGACCACGACGCGTCGCTGACTTTCATCAAGGATCCCGGCACCGTCCAGCAGACGGAAAGCTTCGTCACCCTGCCGGCCGGCAGCTCCGGCCTTGACGACGCGATCGTGCCGACCGCGACCTCGGGCACGTTCCTGGTCTCCAACGCCGGCGCAAACGACGTGCTGAAGGTCAACGTCACCAATCTGAACGTCAACGATGTCTACATCTCTGTGGGCAGCGACAATTCCGTGGATCAGCTCGATCCGACCACCGGCCAGCTCACGCCGGTGATCACCGGGTTGAATTCGCCGCACGGCCTGGCGTTCATCCCGTCGAACGGCGCGCCGCAGTCCGGCACCGTGCCGTCCGGCGGCAGCGTGATGGCCGACGCGCTGAAGCAGGCGACGCAGTCGCTGGGCCAGGATTTCGGCATCCCGACGAACAGCACCCCCGGGACGGCGATCGGGAGCATCGCCAGCAGCCTCGGCGCCTTTGGATCCTCGCCGCTCGGCACCCAGTTCGACAGCCTCGCGCCGGCAATCCTCACCTCCCACGCCCAAGGCTAGATATCGCTGCTTGTGCCTGCGGGGGAATTCCCCGCAGGCAACCGCATGTCGCACGCGGATCGTCGCCTGGGCGAGCACGCCAGGAGGCGGCGTCGGGCTCCTGCTGTTCGCCCTGTGTGCGCACTTGCTGTTCGCCGCCGCACTCGGCAGCGCGGCGAGCGCCTCGGGTCCCGAGATGCGCCTCTCGTTCATGCATGGAATAGGAACAAAGCGGACAAAATTGAACGAGAAGCGAAATTCAGCCATCCAGCGATCACAACCAGCGTCGGCTAGCAGAATCAAGTTATTGGAATAATTTCAGAAATCGCAGAGCTGACGGCGGCGGCCCCGGCCCGGTGCCTGCATCCACGCGGCGGCCGGTGGCATCCTCACCCTGCGCAGTGAGGGCTGTTGGCAGAACTCCTGCGGCCCAGGCGCGTCCGGATCAGCGGAACCGGCAACGACGCCGATCACCGAGGCCGGGAGTTTTCATGGGCCATCGCATTTCTGCCGGCCATCGGCCGGCGCGAACGGAAAGCTGCCGCCGGTGAGCAGCGGGGAAGCCGGCCGGAAGCGGGTCGTGGTGATCGGGGCCGGGTTCGGCGGCATCAATCTCGTGCAGCGCCTGGCGCGCGAGGCCGTCGACATCGTCCTGATCGACCGCACCAACCACCATCTGTTCCAGCCGCTGCTCTACCAGGTCGCGACGGCGGCGCTCGCGCCCACCGATATCGGCACGCCGATCCGCGCGATGTTCGCGCATCGCCCGAACGTGCTGGTGCTGCTCGGCGAGGTCGCGGCGGTGGACACCGCCTCTCGCACCGTCGCGGTGCGCGATCTCGACCCGATCCGCTACGATTTCCTGGTGATCGCCACCGGCGCGGCGTCGAGCTGGTTCGGCCATGACGACTGGGCGCGGCACTCGATCGGATTGAAGACCCTGCACGATGCGGTGCGGCTGCGCGAGCGCCTGCTGGATGCGTTCGAGCGTGCGGAAAGCCGATCCGATCCGGCCCAGATCCGGCGGCTGCTGACCTTCGTCGTGGTCGGCGGGGGCGCCAGCGGCGTCGAGCTCGCCGGCTCGATCCGCGAGCTCGCTCGGTCCACGCTGCACCGCGATTTCCGCCGCATCCGGCCCGACGCGGCCCGGGTCATCCTGTTCGAGGGCGGTCCGGCCCTGCTCGCGGGGTTTGCGGACCGGTTGCAGCGCTATGCGAGAACCCGGCTCGAACGGCTCGGCGTTGATGTCCGCACCGGCATCGCCGTCGAGACGGTCGATGATGACGGGGTGGTGGCCGGCGGGCAGCGTGTCGAGACCGGCAACGTTTTTTGGTGCGCGGGTGTCGCGGCGACCCCCGCCGCCGCCTGGCTGGGCGCCGCCGCGGGCAAGCACGATACGGTGCGCGTCGGGCCCGACTGCTCGGTGCCCGGCCAGCCGGAAGTGTTCGCGATCGGCGATGTCGCCGAATGCGCCGGGCCCGGCGGCAAGCCCCTGCCGGGGGTCGCGCCGGTCGCCAAGCAGCAGGGGTGCTACGTCGCCCGGGTGATCGCCGCCCGGCTGGCCGGCCGCGCGGCCCCCGCCGCCTTCCGCTATCACGACCAGGGCAGCCTCGCGATCGTCGGCCGCGCCGCCGCGGTCGCCGAGCTGCCCTTCGCCCGGCTGACCGGCTTTCCGGCCTGGGTGCTGTGGGGAGGCGTGCACCTGTTCCTGCTGGTCGGGATGCGCAACCGCGTCCTCGTCTATGTGCAGTGGGTGTGGGCCTGGCTGTTCTACAGCCGCGGCGCCCGGCTGATCGAGAGCGACCCCGGGGATGCCGACCAGGCGCGTCCGCCCGCCTGAGAGCCTGTTTGGGAACGCGCTCTGGCGGCCATCTGACGAGCTTTTCCTATGCTCCGGTGCTCGGAAAAGCATGCCATATGACTCACCAGAGCGCGTTTCCAAACAGGCTCTAAGGAGGGACGCACCCGTCCATGACCTGGCCGATCTCGGCCGCGGAGAGGGCGCCGATCTCGGCGATGAACACCATCCGCACCCGGGGCAGGCCGGATGCTGGCGGTCCCGCCGGGGCGACGGTCGCGCGGCCGGCGGTGAATTGCAGCAGCAGCTGACGGCCGGGATGCTCCACCGTCTCGAACAGGCCCTTGGCCCGGGCGAGCTTCGGGGCGAGCTGGCCCACCGCGGCCTGCAGGCGGGAGAGCGAGACCGGCCGGTCGGAGGTCCAGCTCATCGTCTCGAAGCGATCCGCCACCGGCCTGGGCCGCCCGGCGGCGCGCGGCGGCTCGGGCGGTGGATCGCGCGATATTGGGAGATCGCCCGGCTCGGCGGGAAACAGCAGCGCCATCGGCACCTGGCCCTGGACAGACTCGACCAGGACCGCTCTCGGATTGACCGTCCGCACGGCGGCGCGGACCCGTTCGGCTGTCGCACCATCGGCCAGATCCGCCTTGCTGAGCGCAATCACATCCGCCGCGCGCAGCTGCGCGCGCAGCAGGGCATCATCGAGCGCCGCCGCGCTGCTCGTCGCATCCGCCACGCACAGCACCGTCTCGAGCGGCGCTTCCCGCCAGATCACCGGATCCATCAGGTTGCGCACGATATCGCCCGGATCGGCGACGCCGCTGGTCTCGATCACGATGCCCTCCGGACGCGGCGCGCGCCGCAGGAGCGTGGCGAGCGTGCGCAGCAGATCGCCTTCCAGCGAGCAGCAGATGCAGCCATTGGACAGGCTGACGACCCCGTCGCTGGCGCCGGCGATGAGCTCGGCATCGATGTTGATCGCGCCGAAATCATTGACCACCGCCGCGAGGCGCCGGCCGCCGGCATGGGCCAGCAGGTGATTGACGAGCGCCGTCTTGCCCGCGCCCAGAAAACCGGCAACCAGCAGGATCGGGACGGCCATGCCGCTCAGGCTGCGGAGACGGGCCGCCGCACCGGCCGCCCGGGGCGGCCCGCCACGTCCATCACTCCATCGGCGATCACCGCCGCGCCGCCGACCAGCAGGTGCCGCACCCCCTCGGCCGGCCGGTTCATCGCCGAGAACTCGGACCGGTCGGTCAGCGCATCGAGGTCGAACACCACCACATCGGCATCCGCGCCGGCGGCGAGCCGCCCCTTCGCCCGCATGTCGGGCGTGCTCGCGGCGAGAATCTCGGCCGGGATCAGCGTGCATTTGCGCACACCCTCGAGCAGCGAGACCGCCTGACGCTCGCGCACCCAATGGCGGATGAAGCGGGTGAAGGTGCCGGCCGAACGCGGATGCGCGGTCGCATCCTCCGGCAACGGCCAGGCATCCCCGGTGTAGACGGAGCCGTCCGGCATCGTCCACGGCATCGCGTCCGACGCGATCGCGCCGCCGGGGAACAGCACCGACATGTCGAGCAGCTCGCGGTGCCGCTCATTGCCCTCGGTGTCGAGGAAATGCCACAGCACGACGGTCGAGGGCTCCTCGGCCTGCCCGGTCAGGATCTCCTCCCGGCTGCGGAAGCGCCGCCCGTCCGTCACCCGCTGCACGGCGTCGTACCCGGTGCCGGTGCGCGCCTCGAAATCCGGGTCGTTGAAGAAGGCGGCGGCCAGCACGGTCGAGCCTGTACCGTAGGGATAGGCCTCGAGCGTGACCGGCAGGCCCTGCGCCTGCGCTTTCGCGACCAGCCGCGCGCAACGCTCGACATCCGTCTTGCTCGAGCTGTTGAAGTGGCAGATGTGCATGTGCGCGCCCGTCGCGGCCGCATAGCCGATCAGGCGGATATAGGCCTCGGCCGAGCTCTCCGGGTCGATCCGCGACATGTAGGCGACATGGGTGAAGGTCGGCACGCCGCGCGTCGCCGCCAGCTCGCACACGGAGGTCAGCTCCTGCACGCCGGCGCCCGGCGCATAGGCGTTTAGGATGCCGATGCCGATGCCGCCCTCGTCGAGCCCGCGCGCGATGCGGTCGAGGATGCCGCCGACCTCCGCCTCGCTCGCCACGTTCTCGACCCAGCGCCGGTCCCGCATGGCGCGGCCGAACGCCTCGAGCGAGGATTCCTCGTTGGAGCCGGTCATCGCGCCGATCCGCGCGAAGGCCCAGTTGGTGGCCGCGCCGTAATTCAGCACCCGCCCCTGCGCCGCCTGGCGCCGGTACCAGGACCCGACCGGCATGACCCCGGCTTCGAGGTCGAGCGTCGTGGTGACGCCGTCGAGGGCCTGCATGCGGTCGGCGGGGATCGACTGGCCGTGCGCGTGCAGGTCGATGAAGCCGGGCGTCACCACCAGGCCGGCGGCGTCGATCACCCGATCGGCGCCTCCCAATCCGGTGCCGATGGCGGCGATCCGGTCATCCTGCGCCGCCACGTCGCACACCGCATCGAGTCCGCTGGCCGGGTCCACCACCCGCCCGCCGACGATCACCAAGCCGCTCATGCCGAAACCCTCGCCGTTGAAAACTGCCTCGCCCTCCGCGGCAGGCCGGTCTCAGTCAGGTATTGTGTGCCGGCCGCGGATAACCCGCAGGTAGAGCAGGTCGGCGCGCGCCTGCAACAAGGGGGTGATTTCCGCTTGCCTCGACGCGGTGGCCGGGGCGGAATTATCGGCGGAGGAGACGCGAATGGCGGAGATTGCGGCTTACGGCCCTGGCGGCGTGCCGCTGGCGGAGAGCGATGCCTCGGTGCCCGCGATCCTGCGCGCGCATTGGCGGGTGGTGTTCGCCGCCTCGATGGGGTGGTTCCTCGACGCGTTCGACGTCACCGTCTTCACCTTCCTGATCACCCGGCTGGGCGCTGATTTCGGCGCCAGCCTGCCGGCGATGGGGCTCGTGCTCTCGGGCACCTCGTGGTCGAAGATGGTCGGGCATGTCGTGTTCGGCCGGCTGGCCGACCGGCTCGGCCGCAAGCTGCCCTTCATGCTCGGCGTGCTGTGGTTCTCGGTCTGCTCAGGCCTGAGCGGGCTCGCCTGGAGCTACGGCTCGCTGCTGGTGTTCCGGGTGCTGTTCGGCATCGGCTATGGCGGCGAATGGAGCGCGGGCGCGGCGCTGCTGATGGAATCGCTGCCCGCCCGCGCCCGCAGCGTGGCGTCCGGCATCATGATGTCGGGCTACGAGGTCGGGCTGCTGCTCGCCGCTGCTTGCTATGCGCTGATCTATCCGATCTGGGGCTGGCGGGTGATGTTCTTCCTCGGCGTGCTGCCCGCCCTGCTCGCGCTGTTCGTGCGCATCGGCGTGCCAGAATCACCGGTCTGGACGCAACGCCGCGCGGAGGCGCGGACGCGCACGCCCTTCCGCGTCAGCAAGTCGGCGGTGCAGGGCTGGCTGTTCATGTTCGTGCTGCAGGCGCATGGGATCTTCGCGCTCTACCCGACGCTGCTCACGGCGGTGCGGCATTTCTCGCCCGGGCGGGTGTTTCCCTTCGTCGCGGTGTATTCGGTGGCCTCGATCATCGGCAAGCCGCTGATCGGCGCGCTCGCCGCGCGGTTCGGCCAGACGCGGGTGATCATCATCTATCTCGTGCTCAGCGTGCCGGCGGTGATCCTCTCCACCCAGGCGACGGAGACCACGCTGATGGTGCTCGGCCCGATCCTGCTGGCGCTGTTCGAGAACAGCCTGTTCGGTCTGGTGCCGGTCTATCTCTCGCGCCGCTTCCCCGCCGAGCATCGGAGTCTCGGCATGGGGATCGGCTACGCCGCCGCCGGCGCCGGCGCCGCGCTCTCCGCCTGGCTGGTGACGGCGGCGGCCGCGCGCTACGGGCTCGCCGATGCGATGATGGTGACCGGGCTCGGGGGCGCCGCGATCACCGCCGCGATCGCGGCCTACCGCCCGCCGGCCCTGCAGGACGATGCGGACGTGCCTGTTTGAAAACGCGCTCTGGCGGCCATCTGACGCGCTTTTCCTGCGCTCCGGTGCTCGGGAGATCACGCCAGCTGGCGGCCCAGCCCGCGTTTTCAAACAGGCTTGGGTGCGCCGCGGGTCACAGCCGGTTGCTGTGGATCTCGCCGCCTTTCATCACCAGCCGGAGTGACCGTTCGGGCGTGGCGAGCAGCGCCACGTCCGCCAGCGGATCGCCGTCGACCACCAGCAGGTCGGCCAGGGCGCCGGGCGCCACCACGCCGAGCTTGCCCTCCATCCCGATCAGCCGGGCCGCGATCGTGGTCGCGGCGGCGAACACCTCGGCATGCGGCAGCACCCGCGCGCGGATCGCGAATTCCTCGTTCTGCCGGACATGCGTCTCGCCGAGCAGGTCGGTGCCATAGGCCATGGTGAGTCCGGCCTCGCGCATGATGCCGAGGCTGGCGAGCCCCGCCTCCCGCACATCGGCGATCTTGCCGATGCTGTCGGCCGGGAAGCCGAAGCGCGGCCCGTCCTGCGCGAGCGCCTCGTAGGTGACGAGCGTGGGCACCGCGATCGCGCCGGCGGCGGCGGCGAGCGCGGCCGTCTCGGCGTCGATGCGGTTGCAATGCTCGAGCGAATGCACGCCCGACTGCACCGCGCGGCGGATCGCCGGGCTCGTGTAGAGATGCGCCGAGACGTAGGTGCCGGCATCCGCCGCCTCCTCCACCGCGACGCGCATCTCGGCTTCCGAATAGCCCTGCCAGGCGATCGGGTCGGTCGGGCTCGCGACGCCGCCATTCGCCATGATCTTGATGAACGCCGCCCCCTGCCGCAATTCCTGCCGGCAGGCGCGGCGCACCTCGTCGGCGCCGTCGGCGACGCGGCCGAGCGAGCCGAAGGCGGTCCCATAGCGATACGCGTCGAAAATGTCGTGGCGCGGGCGGAAATCGACATGCCCGCCGGTCTTCGACAGCGCCTTGCCGCAGACCACGAGGCGCGGCCCGACCGCCAGACCCTGCTCCACCGCCTGCGCCAGCGCGTAGGGCGCGCCGCCCACGTCGCGCACGGTGGTGAAGCCGCGGTCCAGCATCCCGCGCATCACCGGCAGGGAGCGCAGCACCGCGATCGCGTCCGGCAATTGCGCGTTGGCGCCCAGGTTCATCATGCTGGAGACGACATGCACATGGCAGTCGATCAGCCCCGGCATCAGCGTGCGCCCGCGCAGGTCGAGCAGCAGCCGGTCGGCGGCGGCGATCGGGCGCGCGCCGAGGTCGCGGATCACCCCGTCCTCGACCAGGACATGCCCCTCGCGGGGCTCGATGCCGGTCGCATCGACGATGCGGGCATTGGCGAACAGGGTCTGCATCGCGCGAGCCTAGCCGACGCACCCGCCCTGGCAAGAGAGGCGCGGGCAAGAGTGGCGCGCCGCCCGGCATCCTGCTTAGCTGGCGCGGTCCAGGGAGGAGCCGGCCCGATATGAGCCAGAGCGGCATGAGCCAGAGCGGCCGCGAGATGGTCGGCGAGAGCGTCAGCCAGGCCGGTGCGTCCGCGCCGCCGGCGATCCTGCTCGACCAGGTGAACAAATGGTACGGCGCTCTGCACGTGCTGCGCGACGTGTCGCTCACTGTCGGCAATGGCGAGCGCATCGTCGTCTGCGGACCCTCGGGCTCCGGCAAATCCACGATGATCCGCTGCATCAACCGGCTGGAGGCGCACCAGAAGGGCCGCATCGTGGTGGACGGCACCGAGCTCACCGACGATACCCGCGCGCTCGACACCATCCGCCGCGAGGTCGGCATGGTGTTCCAGTCCTTCAACCTGTTCCCGCATCTGACGGTGCTGCAGAACTGCACCCTCGCGCCGATCTGGGTGCGCAAGATGAAGAAGTCGGAGGCGGAGGAGCTGGCGATGAGCTATCTCGCCCGCGTGCGCATTCCCGAGCAGGCGCAGAAATACCCGGCCCAGCTCTCGGGCGGCCAGCAGCAGCGCGTCGCGATCGCGCGCGCGCTCTGCATGAAGCCCAAGATCATGCTGTTCGACGAGCCCACCTCGGCGCTCGACCCGGAGATGATCAAGGAAGTGCTCGACACGATGATCGGCCTCGCGGAATCCGGCATGACAATGGTCTGCGTCACCCATGAGATGGGGTTCGCCCGGCAGGTGGCGGACCGCGTGGTGTTCATGGATCGCGGCGAGATCGTCGAGCAGGGGCCGCCGCGCCAGCTTTTCGAGAAGCCGGAAACCGACCGATTGAAACTGTTCCTGAGCCAGATCCTCGGTCACTAGAGCATTTTCAGTTAGGCCGGTGCCGACTCCACCGAAGGTGAAAATGTTCTAAGGGAGGTCAGCGCCGGAGCAGGGTGGCGCTCGCATCGCGCCGATATTCCCATCCCGCCTGCTCGAGTTCCGGCGTGTCCTGCATCCTCTCGGGATAGCCGAGGCAGAGATAGCCGATGAAAACCCAGCCCGGCGTGATGTCGAGCGCGGCGCTCACCGCGTCGGGGTCGAGGATCGAGATCCAACCCAGCCCCAGCCCCGCGGCCGTCGCCGCCAGCCAGAGCGTGTGCACCGCCATCAGCGCCGAGTAGATCGTGGTTTCCGGCATGGTCGCGCGGCCGAGACCATGCCCCTGCGCGGGATCGGGCTCGGCGAACACGGCGAGGTGGCAGGGCGCGTCCTCGAGCCCGGCGAGCTTGAGGCGTGCGTAGAGTGACGCGCGAGCCGCCTGCTGTTCCGCCAGCGCCTGCCGGTTGCAGGCGGCGAAATTCGCCCGGATCGCGTCGCGGCGCGCCGGATCGTCGACAAGCACGAAGCGCCAGGGCTGGCTGAGCCCGACCGACGGGGCGAGGGAGGCCGCGGCCAGCAATTCATCCAGTACGCAGGGCGGAACCGGATCGCGGCGGAAATGGCGCACGTCGCGCCGCCATCTGAACAATTTCAGCAGGTCGTGGCGGAATTCGTCACCGAATCGCGGCATGCGGCATGTCTAGAGCATCATCCGTTCGAACGGAATCGTTCGAGCGGATAAAGATGCTCGCCAAAACGAATAGCTAGAGCCTGGGGAGTGAGCGAATGCGAACGGAACATGCTCTAGAGCATTTTCACCTTCGATGGAGTCGGCGCCGGTCCTCGCCCCCTATTTGAGCGCACCGGCCGTCAGGCCGGAGACGATGCGTTTCTGCAGCACCAGGAACAGCACGAGGATGGGCAGCACGAACAGCGAGGAGAACGCCATCACGCGATGCCAATCCGCCACCTCCGCGCCGATGAAGCTGTAGATGCCGACGGTTCCCGGCTGCAGATCCTGCGAGGAGAGCAAGGTCAGCGGATAGACGAACTGGCCATAGGCCTGCGTGAAGGTGATCGCCCCCATCACCATCAGCGGCACCCGCATCAGCGGCAGCACGATGCGGGAGAAGCTTTGCCAGGGGGTGCAGCCATCGACGGTCGAGGCTTCCTCGAGCTCCACCGGCACCTGGCGGAACAGCGGCCGCAGGATCACCAGGCCGAACGCCACCGCGCGGGAGCTGGTGGCGAGGATCACCGCGGAAAAACTGTTCACCAGACCGGCATATTTGAACAGGATGAACAGCGGCGTGGCGAGCAGCGCCTCGGGAAAGACCTGCAGCAGCAGCACCGTCACCAGCGCCACGCTCACCAGCCGCGAGCGCAGCCGCGCCATCGCATAGGCGCCCATCGCGCTCAGGATCACCGTCACCAGCGTGACCGGCACCGCGATCATCAGGCTGTTGCGCAGATAGCGAAGAATGTTCTGCTCGAGCAGCACGTCACGGAAGGCGGCGAGCGTCGGCGCGTGGGGAAAGAAGGTGGGCGGATTGGCGAAGATCTCGGCCTGCGTCTTGAAGCCGGAGATCAGCATCCAGTAGAGCGGAAACAGATAGAGCAGCACCACCACCCAGCCGATCAGCGCGGCGACGCCGCGTTGCCGCGCGGTCCCGGCGAGGCCGGCCGATGCGCTCACGCCGTCTCCCGCCGCAAGGTGCGCAGATAGATCAGCGCGACGGCGAACACGATCACGAAGGCGAAGGTGCCGATCGCCGCGCCATGGCCGAAATCGAAATCCTGGAAGGATGACTGGTAGGAGAGCAGCGGCAGCAGGTTGGTGGAATCGAGCGGGCCGCCGCCGGTCAGCGCGAACACCACGTCAAAGGCGCGCAGCGAGGCGATGGTGACGAGGCAGCCGACCGCCAGCATCGCCGGGGTGATGGCGGGCAGCGTGATGAAGCGGAACCGCGCCAGCCGCCCCGCGCCGTCGAGCGCCGCCGCCTCGTAGAGCTCCTCCGTCACGCCGGTCAGCGCGGAGGCGATCAGGATCATGCTGAACGGCATGCCGAACCAGATATTGGCGATGTTGAGCGCCGTCATCGAGACGGCGGGGTTCGCGAGCCAGGCGACCGGCGCGGTCACCAGCCCGAGCGCCGCCAGCACGTAGTTCACCACGCCGTATTGCGTCGCGAACATCCATTTCCAGATCGTGCCCACCACCAGTCCCGGCAGGATCCAGGCGGCGAGCAGCAGGCCGCGCAGGAAATCGGCGCCAGGGAAGTCGCGGGCGAAGCAGGCGGCGGCGGCGGTGCCGAGCCCGACCTGGGCGACGACATTGACGGCGACGAACACGATCGAATTGACGAACACTTTCCGGAAGCGCGGGTCGGCGATGGCGTCGGTGTAATTGGCCACGCCGACGAACGGCCGGAACGCGTCGGAGAGATTGCCGAGGCTCACCTCCTGCACGCTCATCGCGAGATTGTAGAGAACCGGAAAGCCGATCAGCACCAGCAGGTAGAGCACGGGAACCAGCAGGAACACGCGCAGCAGCAGGGGCTTGCGCCGCCTGCGCGAGATCGGTCGCGCCGGCTGCATCAGAGCGGCGTTCGCGCCAGCACCGGCTTGATCCGCTGCGCCGCCTCCGCCAGCGCCGCCGCGGGCGGCTTGGTGCCGGTGAGCGCTTCCTGAATCGCCGTCTGCACCGCGCGCGACAAGGTGGACCATTGCGGGTGCGGACCGCGCTGCACCGCCGTCGGCAGTTGCGCGCGAAACGTCGCATAGGCCTGCGGCCAGCTCGGATGCGCGACCTCGATATCGGTGCGCGGCGCCATCACCCCGCCGACATTCCAGCCCGGCGTGAAGATGGCGGGGTCGAGCATCGCCTCGATCACCTTGAAGGCGCCATCCACCTGCCGCGCGCCCTTCGGGATCGCGAGATGGAATCCGCCGAGCGAGGAGGCGGCGATCTTCTTGTCGTCCTTCACCGGCAGGGTGGCGACGCGCCACTCGAATTTCGCGTCCTTCGAGCGCGGCAGATCCCACGGGCCGCCGACGGCCATCGCGTAATTGCCGGCGAGGAAGGAGCTCAGCACCTCGGATTGCTGCTGGTTGATCACGTCGCGCGACGCGTGGCCCTTGCTGACGAAATCGGTCCAGAGCTGCAGCGCCGCGGTTGCCTCGGGTCGGTCGAGCTTGTCGAACGAGCCGCCTGCCTGCAGCAGGAAGGGCATCCACTGAAACGTGCTCTGCTCGGATTGATGGGCGCAGAAGCCGATGCCGAACACATGCGCGCCCGGATCGGTGAGCTTCGCCGCCGCGGCGGCGAGCTCGCTCCAGGTGGCGGGCGGCTTGTCCGGGTCGAGCCCCTTGGCGCGGAACTGGTCGACATTGTAGTAGAGCGAGAGCGTGTTGACCTCGCGCGCCACGCTGTATTGCCGGCCCTTCCAATGGTCGGAATTGCGCGGGCCGGGGAAGAATTTCTGCGGCTCGATGATCCGGGATTGCGCGACCCGCTCGGTGATGTCGGTGAGCTCGCCCTGCGAGGCGTAGCCCGCGACATCGGGGTCGTTGATCACCGTGAGATCCGGCGGCGCACCGGTCGCGATGGCGCGGATCAGCTCAGGGTTCAGCTCGGTATAGGGCAGGATGCGCTGCTCGATGCGGTATTCGCTCTGCCCCGCGTTGAAGTTGCGGATGCCGATATGGATGATGTCGGCCTCGAGACTGTAGATGTGCCAGAGCGCGATCGTCTTGGGCGGTGCGCCCGTCTTTGGGGGTGCGGTCGTCTGAGCCATCGCGGCCGGCCCGATCGCCGCAGCGGCGGCCGCGCCCAGGACCATCTCCCGTCTCTTCATGGCGTTCTCCCGTTTTGTGCCGTCACGCTCTGCGTCGTGATCCGCTAGAGCATGGTCCGTTCGCATTCGCTCACGGCGCAGGCTCTAGCTCTCTGTTTCGGCGAGCATCTTTATCCGCTCGAACGAGTCCGTTCGAACGGATGATGCTCTAGACAACCATCGTCAGCGCCTCGCCGTCGAACCGCGCCTCGCGCGGCGACTCGCCGCGGACCGTGACCAGGAAATGGCGCGGCGCCGCCATCGGCGCCGATCCTTCGGCCAGCGCGATGCCGAGACGGCGTCCGGCATCCTGCCAGGTGAGGCGGAATTTCTGCCAGGCGCCTTGCCGATGGGCGAGGCTTTCCCCGTCATCCTCGTAGAGCAGGTACGCGCCGTCCGCGCCGGGATAGATCGTGAGCGTCAGCGGCTCGTCGCTCGCCTCGCCGACATGCTGCCTCACCCGGCCGGTCGGGATGACGGCGCCGGCGCGCACGTAAAGCGGCAGCGTCGCCAGATCGACCGGGCGGACGATCTCGCGGCCGCCGGCGATCCGCTCGCCGGTCCAGAAATCGAGCCAGAAGCCGGGCGGCAGGACGACGCGGCGCGCGCTCGCGCCCTGTTCCACCACCGGGGCGACGAGAATGTCGCGCCCCCAGAGATAGGCATCGCCGCACCGCGCCGCCGCCGGGTCGTCGGGATAGTGCAGCCAGAGCGGGCGCATCACCGGCAATCCGGTCTCCGTCGTCTCCCGCACGGCTGAATAGGTATAGGGCAGCAGCCGGTAGCGCAGTTCGAGATACTGGCGGCAGATCGGCTCGACGGCGGCGTTGTGCAGCTCGGACGCATCCGGCAGTTCCACCCGCCGGCCGTCGAATTCCTCCGGCCCGAATTCGCCGGTGTTCCACCCCCAGGGCAGGCGCAGCTTCCAGGTGCGGCCATGCCCGCGGAAGGAGGGACAGAAGGTGCTGAACTGAAACCAGCGGACGAACAGCTCGCCGGTCAGCTCGCGCCTTGTGACGAAGCCGCCGGTATCGGTGCCCCAGAACGGAATGCCGGTCAGCCCGCAATTCAGCCCGACCGGCACCTGCATCGCGAGCGTGCGCCAGGCGGAATCGATGTCGCCCGACCACACCCAGCCATAGCGCTGCACGCCGGCGAAGGCGTTGCGGTGCAAAGCGAACGGCCGGCGGTCCGGATGGTCGGCGAGCGGCCCGTCCCAATACATGCGGATGCGCGCGAGCCGCGCCTCGGGGTCCAGCATGTCGCCGACATCCGGCCACCAGCCATCGACCCCGGCCGTATCGGCCGGCGCGTGCGCGCGCCAATAGGCCGCGACACCGTCCGGATCCGCCGGATCGGTCTCGGCGAGCGTGCCGTGCAGCGCGACCGGCGGATCGACGACATGCAGCACCACCCGCATCCCCGCCGCGTGCAGCGCGTCGAGCATCGCAGCCGGCTCGGGGAACATGCGCGGATTATACGCAAAGGCGCCGTGGCCGGTGTTCCAGCCGTCGCGGCAGAACCCGGTGCCGAGATAGATCATGCCGTCGCAGGGCAGGGCGCGGCGGCGGAATTCCTGCGCCTCGTCCAGGATCTCCTCGGGCGAGAGCAAGGTGCGGTGCGATTGCAGATAGCCAAGCGACCAGAGCGGCGGCAGGTGCGGGAAGCCGGTGATCTCGGCGTAGCCGCGGAGCAGCTCGCACGGATCCTCGGCGACCACCAGGAAGGCATCGACCGGCAATGCCGCGCCCTCCGGCCGCAGCACGCCCTGCCCGCCGGAGAGGTCGAACACGCCGGCGGGCGCGTGGAAATAAGCGCCCCAGCCATCGGTGCTGGCGAGCCAGGGGATGGTGATGCGCGCCCCCTCGCCGGCAAGGTCGAACTGCGCCTTCGGCGCCCGCGCGCCAGGCGCGTTCATGTCGACCGAGCGGTCGCCCTCGCCTTGCCCGTTCACCGGCGGGAACACCGCGCCCCTGCGGTCGAATTGCTGGCCGCCCTGGCCGAGCCCGAGCAGCGGCCCGCGCCCGAGGCCGAAGCCGATCGTGCCGTCCTCTTCGAGCCAGAGCGCGACGCGCTCGGCGCCCGACCGGTCCTGCACCGCGACCCGGAACGGGGCGGCCGAGACCTCCACCCGATAGGCGCCCCAATCGGTCCGCATGTGCCCCGTGAGCCGGCGCACCCGCAGCAGCTCGGCACCATCCACCGCCACCAGCGCCGCCGAACGCGGCACCGGCTGCGCGGCGCCGTCCCGCCCGAGCGCGCGGACCGTCAGGCGCAGCACGCGCGCGCTCACCACGCTGAGCGCGAGCTCGACCTCGCGGCCGCCCACGCTGAGCGCCGGCAGCGCGGCGACGCTCACCAGGAGATCCTTGCGCCGCCGGGGCCCGGCGGCAGCGCGACGCAGAGGAAGCCCGCTTCGTCCCGCCACCATCCGGCCTCGCCCTCGCCCTCGCCTGCCGCCAGCGCGGCGCCGTCCAGCATCCGCAGATCGGCCGGATCGCGGTCCGTCCGGATGCGGAACACGTAGCGGCGCCCCGGCGGCAGCACGGCGGCGTCGCCCTCCGGCGCCTCGACCCGGCAGGTCAGGCCGCTTTCCTCCGCCATGCAGGAGAGGCGTGTCAGCGCGTGGCGGCCGCGCAGGTAATCGGTGGTCTCGCCGTCATCGTCGTAGAGGGTGAAGGTGGATGTTCCGTCCGGGTAGGTGAGCAGCGTGATGCGTTCCGCCGGCGGCCCGGCATACTGCACAGGCTCCGTCATCGGCAGGAGCGCGCCGCCGCGCACGAACAGCGGCAGCCGGTCGAGCGGCGCCTCCACGGTGACGCCGCCCGGCCCGCTGTACACCGCCTGCGTCCAGTAATCGTGCCAGGTGCCGGCGGGCAGGTAGACGGTCCAGTGCGTGGCGCCCGCGCGGGTGACGGGCGCCACCAGCAGATCGTCGCCCCAGAGATATTGCGTGCCGAGATCCCAGCTATTCGCGTCCGCCGGGTAGTTCAGCACGAGGGGGCGCATCAGCGGCAAGCCGGTGGTCCTGGCCTGCCAGGCGAGCGTGTAGGTGAGCGGCATCAGCCGGTAGCGGAGCTCGATGTAGCGGCGGCAGATCGCCTCCATCTCTGGCCCGTGCGCCCAGGGCAGATGGCGCCGCCAGACAAATCCATGGCCGCGGAACACCGAGCAGAAGGCGCCGAATTGCAGCCAGCGCACGAACAGCTCGCCCTGGTCCGGCGCCACCGAGTAGAAGCCGCCGATATCGGTGCCCCAATGCGGCACGCCCGACAGGCCGAGATTGAGACCGGTGCGAATCTGCGTCTCGAAACTCTCGAAGGTGGTGTTGATGTCGCCCGACCAGGGCACCGCGCCGAAGCGCTGCATGCCGGGGCCGCCCGAGCGGCAGAGCAGATAGGGGCGGGTCTGCGGCCGGTCCGCCGTCTCGCCGTCGAAGAAGGCCTGCTGGCGCAGCAAGTCATAGCGGTTGTGCAGCACAGTGGCCGGCCCGGCGGCGGTTTCCTCGCCGGCCGGGGGTCCTTCGCCGCCATCGAGCCACCAGCCCTCGATGCCGAGGCGCGCGAGCTCGTGATGCCGGCGCCACCACCAGGCGCGCGCCTCCGCCCGGGTGAAGTCGATCATTCGCTGGCCGTCCTTGTAGACGACGGGGCGGTCCGCGGTCGGCGGCATGCGCGGATAGGCATGCGCGAGCAGGTGCCCGTCGCGCGCCGCCTCGGCGAAACCCGGCGCGCTTTCGTGCACCACCGGATATTCATGGCTGAACACGCGGAAATTCTGCGCGCGCAACCCGCCGATCAGCGCGGCGGGATCGGCGAAGATCCCGGGCTCGAATTCCAGATGGCCGACGCCGCGATTCCAGCCGCGCGCCGCGCCATAGGTGGAGAGGAAGATGATCGCGTCGCAGGGGAGTTCTCGGGCGCGGAAGCCCGCGGCCAGGTCCCGCACCTCCTGCGTGGTCTCGAAATGCCGGGTGGATTGCAGGTAGCCGAGCGCCCAGCGCGGCGGCAGCGTGGCGCGGCCGAGCAGGTGGGCGATGCCGCCCATCACCTCCCGCAGATCGGCACCGGTGATCACGTAGAGGTCGAACGCGCCCGGTTCGGCCGCGTAGACGAAGCCCGACCCGTCATCGACATCCGCCGCCTCGATCTGCCCGCGCGCCGCATTGTCGAAGAACAGCGCATAGCCGGCATTCGACAGCAGAAGCGGGATCGCGATGTCGGCGCCCTGGCCGCGATTGGCCTGGTAGTTCCACAGCCGCCGCGTGGTGCCGAGCCGGTCGAAGCCCTGGCCGCCCTCGCCGAGCCCGTAGAAATGCTGCTCGCCCAGCACGTCGAACCGCAGTTCTGCGCGCGGCGCGAGGCGGAGCGCGTCGCCGAGCAGCAGCCGAAGGCGCGGGCGGCCCGCGCCGTCGGAGATCACCAGGGAAGGCGGGTCGGAGGCTTCCCGCACCGTCACCGCGCCAGCGTCGGGCGCCGGATCGGGGATGTGCTCCAGATACGAAGACGGCGCCCCCGCCGCCCGCGTGCCAAAGCTGATCCGCGTGATCTGCTTCCCGACCGCCGTCAGCCGGACCGGAACGGAGTCCGAGACGGGCGCCGTCGCCGCACGCATGGTGTCGCTTTGGCTCAATCCTGAACTCCTCCGGATCGGATCCGTGTCACGCGCCGGGGCAGCGCACGGCTCTGCGTCCCTGACGGGGAGCTTGCCCGAAGCCCGTGCCGGAGTTCAACGGAAAACGGTTTCCTGGTTGTGGGACTCGGGGGCGGCGCCGCAGGAGGCGCGGACGACCAGGCTGCAGGGCAGCCGCACCAGCCCGTGCTCGCCGCTGCCGTCGATCAGCCCGATCAGCCGCAGCCCCGCCTGCCGGCCGAGCTCGTGCAAATTGAGATCGATCGTGGTGAGCGCGGGGCGGGTGGCGGCGGCGATGATCTCCCAATTGTCGAAGCCGACGATCGCGATGTCCTCCGGCACGCGCACCCCGCGGTCGCGCAGCGCATCGGCGACGCCGCGCGCGATCTGGTCGCTGCCGCAGAACACCGCATCCACCGCCTCGGGCAGCGCGAGCAGCCGCGCCGCCGCCGCCTGGCCCCAGGCCTCGCTCCATTCCCCGGTCAGCACGCGGTCGGGCGGCAGGTCCATGCCCTCCGCGGCGAGCGCGTCGGCAAGCCCTTGCTGCCGGTCCTGCACCGCCGGGGTGCGGGACGGGCCGCTGACATAGGCGATGCGCCGCCGCCCGAGCCGCGCCAGATGCGCGCCGGCCAGCGCGCCGCCGCCGCGATCATCGGGCAGCAGGCACAGACTGTCCTGCCCGGCGATGCTGGCGAAGGCGTAGAGCACCGGCATGCGCTCGCCGTCGAGATCGAGCGGCGGCCGGGCGCGCGACCGGCTGCCGGTGACGATGATGCCGTCGACGCGCTTGGCGAGCAGGGACAGAACGTGCTGCCGCTCGCGCTCGGGGTCGCCCGCCGCGTTGCACAGGAAGGCGGAGATCCGCGCCGCGTCGAGCGCATCCTCGATCCCCTCCAGCACCGGGATGCTGAACCGTCCGTGCCGGTCGGTGGAGATCAGCCCGACGGTGAAGCGCCGCGCCCCGGTCAGGCTGCGCGCCATCTCGTTCGGTCGGAAGCGCAGCCGCGCGGCGACCGCGCGCACCGCATCCCGCGTCGCCGGGCGCAGCTGGCCGCTGCCGTTCAGCGCCTTGGAGACGGTGCCGATGCTGACCCCGGCCTCCCGCGCCACGTCGCGGATCGTCGCCGGGCGGGAGCCAACGTGGCTCCCCGGTCGCGCGGCGGATTGTCGGGCGGTCCCTTCGTTGCGCATCCCGCCAGCCTATCGCCCCGGCAGCGAGGCCGGGAAGTGGCGCGCCGATTGCCCGTGCTCCGCGTTCCAGCCTAGATCGGGGCGGGCGGCGCATCCACGATGGATTGGAGAGGGCGGGCGATGGACGAGAAAAAAGTCGATCTGCTGTTCGGCAGGGGGCATCTGCCGGTCGCGCTGCCGGCGGGCGCGCGGGCGACGATCATCCGCAAGCGCACGTTGGCGAAACTGCCCGATGCGCCGGCCGCCATCGCGCAGGCGTTCGCGGCGCCGGTCGCCTCCGCCCCGCTCGCGGCACTCGCCCGCGGCAAGCGGAGCGCCTGCATCCTGATCTGCGACATCACCCGCCCGGTGCCCAACCGCTTGTTCCTGCGTCCGATGATCGAGACGATGGTGGCGCAAGGCATTCCGCTCGACGCGATCACCGTGCTCGTCGCGACCGGGCTGCACCGGCCCAATCTGGGCGAGGAGCTCGCGGAGCTGGTGGGCGATCCCTGGGTGCTGGCGGAGGTGCGCGTCGAGAATCACGACGCGCGGAACACCGCGGCGCATGTCGATCTCGGCGTCACCGCCACGCGCGGCACGCCGATCCGCATCAATCGGCGTTTCGCCGAGGCCGAGCTGCGCATCGCGACCGGGCTGGTCGAGCCGCATTTCATGGCCGGCTGGTCGGGCGGGCGGAAAGTGGTGGCGCCCGGCGTCGCGCACCACGAGACAATCCGCACCTTCCATTCCGCGCGCTTCATGGAGGATCCGCTCGCGGTGCAGTGCAACCTCGTCGGCAATCCGCTGCACGAGGAGCAGCTCGAGATCGTGCGGCGGCTCGGCGACATCCACGCGCTCAACACGGTGATCGACGAGGATCGCGACCTCGTGCACGTGACGTTCGGCGAGATCATCGCGAGCCATCTCGCGGCGGTGGATTTCATCACCGCGGCGACCAGGATCGGCGTCGCGCGGCGCTACAAGACCATCGTCACCTCGTCGGCCGGCTACCCGCTCGACAAAACCTACTACCAGACGATCAAGGGCATGGTGACGCCGCTCGGCATCCTCGAGCCGGGCGGCACGCTGATCATCGCCTCGTCCTGCTCCGAAGGGTTCGGCTCGCCGGAATTCCGCGCCGCGCAGGAACGGCTGGCGGCACTCGGGCCGGACCGGTTTCTCGCGACCCTGATCGCGAAATCGCTCGCCGAGATCGACGAGTGGCAGACCGAGATGCAGCTCAAGGCGACGCGGCTCGGCAGCGTCGAGCTCTACACCACCGGGCTCGACGCGGCGGAGCAGCGGATGACCTGCGTGACAATGACCACCAATATCGACGCCTCGGTGCAGGCGAGCATCGCGCTTCACGCCGATCCGGAGGTGGCGTTCATTCCGGAAGGTCCCTACGTCGTGCCGGTCTGCGCCGCCGGCTGACGGGATCGCGCCGCCCCGGACTCCCGAATGCGCAGAATGCGGATCGCGGCGCAGGCGGCGCCGAAGCCGTTATCGACATTCACCGTGAGCACGCCCGGCGCGCAGCTGCCGAGCGCGCTGGCGAGCGCCGCCCGGCCGCCCGCGGCGACGCCATAGCCGACCGAGCTCGGCACCGCGATCACCGGCGCGCCGACCAGCCCGGCGATCACGCTGAACAACGCGCCCTCCATGCCGGCCACGACGATCAGCACGTCATGCGCGCGGATCTCCTCGAGATGCTGCAGCAGGCGCCAGAGTCCGGCGACGCCAATATCGGCGATCACCGGCGCGGCGAAGCCGGCGAAGCCGAGGGTGCGCGCCGCCTCGCGCGCCACCGGCAGGTCGGAGGTACCGGCGCAGACGATGCCGACGCCTGGCAGCACGGGTGCCGCGACCGGCCCGGCGAAGGCGGTGCGCGAGAGCGGATCGTAATCGAGCGCCGCACGCCGCGGCGGCGGGAGTGCTGCGAGCCGGGCTTCGTCGAGCCGGGTTAGCAGCAAGGGGCGGCCTTCGGCCGCGTCCAGGATCGCCTCGATCTGCGCCGCGCTCTTGCCCTCGCAGAGCACCGCCTCCGCGACGCCGGTCCGGCGCTCGCGATCCCAGTCGAGGATGAACTCGCTCACGCCGCGCTGGTGTGGAGGAACGCCGAGCCGCGGCGATACGGCCCGAGCCCGGCGAAGGCGCGGCCGGCGGCTGCGCAGAGCCGGGCGGCCGCGTGTTCGATGCTCAGCCGCGCTTCACCTTCCGGCTCGGGCGCGCATTCCACCCGCACGCCGGCGGTGGTGATGCGGCAGCGGAGCGCGCTCGCGCCGGGCAGCAGCGCCCCCAGCGCCGCCTCCACCGCCTCGATGAAGCCGAGCGCCGCCGCATCGACCGTGATGCCGGTCTCGAGCCGGCTCGCCAGGCAGGGCTGCGCCGGCAGCGCGGCGAGATCGTCGAGCCCGAGCGAGGCGGCGAGCGCGTAGATATCCGCCTTCGCGAAGGCGGCCTCGACATAGGGATGCGCGACGTCGTGCTCGCGCGCCGCGGCCAGGCCTGGCCGGTAATCCCCGAGATCGTCCATGTTGGTGCCGGAGGCGAGCGGCAGGCCGGTGACGCCGCGCATCCGCGCATAGAGGTTGGTCTTGCAGAAATAGCAGCGGTTCACCGGGTTCGCGCGATAGCGCGGATCCGCCATCTCGCCGGCATCGACGATCCTGAGGCGCCAGCCCTCGCGCGCCGCATGGCGCTCGACGCGCGCGGTGGCGAGCGCCGGCACGGCGGGGGAGACCGCGTGGATGACCGTGATGTCGGCGCGCGAGGCGCGATGCGCCACCACGGCGAGCAGCGTGCTGTCCACCCCGCCGCTCACCGCGACGGCGAGCGTGCGGTGCCGGTCGAGTGCGGCGATAAGGGGGGCGGTCCGCGCGGTCTCGTCGCTCATTCCGCCTCTCCCTTCGCTTTCGCGGCGCGTCGCTGTGCGAGCCCGGCAATGTCGGCGATCGCGTCGCTCTCGACCTTCAGGCTCGACGACCCATCCGGCCGGGTGACGCGCTTGCGCGCGGGCGCGCCATGGCCACCCGGTTCGAGCTGGCGGCCGAGCACGCGGCGCGCTTCCCGGCGCCAGCGCAGGCCGATCGTCGCGGTTTCGAGGAAGCATGCCGCGGCGGCCGCCTCCGCCGCGTCGGGGGCGACGAGCAGACGGAAATCGGCGACTGGCCGGCCTTTCTTGCCGCTGCGCTGGCCGGTCGTCAGGTCCAGCACGCCGGGCAGCACGCGCAGCCGGTCGGCGGCGAGCCCGATCTCCTCGCCGGTCATGTCGTCCACGTCGAAGGAGAGCACCACCACCTCGGCGGGCGTGGCGGGGCCGGCCGGTTCCGCCACGAAGACCAGCGCGCGGAGCACGTTCGGCAGGCCATCGAGGCTGCGGGTCCCGGCGCCGGTGCCGATCGCCTCCAGCCTGCCGCCGGTTGGACCGGCTCCGGGCGCAGCGACGAGATGCGCGAGGATCGCCGCCCCGGTGGGCGTGACGCGCTCGCCCGGAACGCCGTCCTGCCGCCAGCGGAACCCGGTGAGGATCGCCGCGGTGGCCGGCGCCGGCACCGGCAGCTGGCCATGCAGGGTGCGTACCAGGCCGCCGCCGAGCGGCAGGTCGGAGACGCTCCAGCGCGCGCCGGACAGCGCGCCGGCGATGCTGCCGGCGGCGACGATGTCGGCCAGCGAATCCCAATCGGCGATCTCATGGAAATGCACCGCCTCGAGCGCCACGCCATGGATGCGGCTCTCCGCCTCGGCGAGGCGGCGGAGGATCGCGGCCGCCTCGCGCGCGGTGCCGGGATGCAGCGGGGCGCTGTCGATGCGGGCGAGCATGTCGGTGTAACGCAGCGCCTGCGCCTGGGTCTGCGCATGGCCGTGCGCCGCTGCCATCCCGTGCAGGCCGAAGCGGAGCGCCGCGATGCCGGCCGCCATCCCCGCTTCGAGCCGGGGCGCGAGCGGCGGCGGCAGCATTGCGTCGAGATCGGCGAACACCCGCTCGCGCAGATCGGGGCGCGCCGAGATCAGCGCGGCGACGAACATGTCGCCGGCAATGCCGCCCACGGCGTCCAGATGGATCAGCAGAGGCTGGGTGGCGTGCGGCATCTCAAGCAAGCATGCGGCGCACCGCCTCGCATATCTCGGAGGGCAGATAGGGCTTGGCGATCATCCTCTGCCGCGCGCCCGGCGCGTCGGGCAGGTCGCCCGGCCGCCCGGTGAGAAAAATGACCGGCAGGCCAGGCAGGCGATGGCGGAGCGCGGCCGCCAGGGCGTATCCATCGAGCGCGCCCGGGAGCTGCAGGTCGGTGAGCAGCAACGCGACACGATCCTCGCCGAGCGCCGCGAGCGCCGCCTCGGCGGTCTCCGCCTCCAGCACCGTGTAGCCCGCATCGGTCAGCGCCTCGGCCAGCGTGAGCCGGACCAGGAACTCGTCCTCCACCAGCAGGATCCGGGTCGTCATCTCTCGGTCGTCATCTCTCGTGGGCGAGGCGCAGCCCGGCTTCCGGCCATGGCAGGGAGACGAGCCGGCCGGTGCCGGACAGGGTGACATAGGCGGTGCGGAGATCGGGGCCGCCGAAGCAGATATTGGTGGTGAGCGGGTCGGGCATCATCACCTGGCGGACCAGCCGCCCATCCGGCGCGATCACGCTGATCGCCCCGGTGATCAACGTGGCGACGCAGATTTGCCCCGAGGCGTCCACCGCCAGGCTGTCGAAGCGTTGGAACCCGCCGAGCCCGCAGATCAGCCTGCCGCCGTGCGGGGAGGGATGCGGCTGCTTGCGCGCAACGCCCGGGGCCTCCAGATCGAAGGCCCAGAGCCGGGCCGATTCGGTCTCCGCGACATAGACCACCCGCCCGTCCGGCGAGAGGCCAATCCCGTTGGGCGTCATCACCGGATGGGCAAGGCAGGTGATGTGCGACCCGTCGGCGCGGGCGTAATAGACGCCGCCCTGGTCGCGGTCGCGCGCCCGGACCTTGCCGAGATCGGTGAAGTAGAACCCGCCCAGGTCGTCGAACACGAGGTCGTTCGGCCCGCGCAGCCTATGCCCGTCGCAGCTGTCGTAGAGCATCGTGACGGCGCCGGTCTCCGGATCGACGCGCTCGATCCGGCCGGTGCGGTAATCGGCCGACTGGGTGCTCGGACGCAGCAACCCGTTCTCCTCGAGCCAGCTGAAGCCGCCATTGTTGCAGACATAGAAGGCGCCGTCCGGCCCGATCGCCAAGCCGTTCGGCCCATCGCCGGGACGGGCGATCGTGGCGGTGGCGCCGTCCGCGCCGATCCGGGTGATCAGCCCGCGCGCGATCTCCACCAGCACGACCGAGCCGTCCCGCAGCCAGACCGGGCCTTCGGGAAACCGCAGACCCGTCGCCAGCACCTTGTGTTCCGCCATCAATCCCCCCTGTCCGCCGCATCATCGCCAAGCCCGGGCGCGGCCACAACCCGGCTGCCCGTCACGGGACCGAAATCGTTTAGAACGATCATGCTGCGGGGTTTTCTGGCGCCCGTGTTTGCTGGCGCCGGCCGGCCCGCCCGTGCTAATCATCGCGCATGAACCCGTTCGAATTCGCCGCCGGCTGGCTGCAGGGGCATGTCGTCATCCACCTGCTCTACTGGCTCGATCTGATGGACTGGGAGGATATCGGCTATGGCTGGACGCTGTTCGCCGTCTATGGCGTGGCGCAGGTCATCTTCACCTATGCGGTCTGCCTGCCGCTCGAGCGCTGGCGGCCGGTGGAGCGCTGGCCGGATGCGAAGGCGGTGTCGGTCGATATCCTCTACACGCTGATCTCGCGGGTCGGCGTGCTGCCGCTCGTCACCTTCGTGCTGTTCTACCAGCTGCAGGTGATGCTGAACGGCTGGCTCACCGATCACGGGATGATCCCGCCGACGCTCGAAGGCCTGTTCCCGGTCCTGCTCGGACGGCCTTACATCACCTTCTTTCTCTACGTGATGATCCTCGACTGCGCGGATTACTGGCGCCATCGGCTCTCCCACCTGTTCGGCTGGTGGTGGGCGCTGCACTCGCTGCATCACGCGCAGAAGCAGATGACCTTCTGGTCGGACGACCGCAACCACCTGCTCGACGACATCATCTCCTTCACCTGGTTCCTGGCGATCGGGCTGCTGATCGGCATTCCGCCGATGCAGTTCCCGCTGCTGGTGCTGGTGCTGCGCTTCCTCGAAAGCCTGAGCCACGCCAATACGCGCGTCTCCTTCGGGCGGATCGGCGAGCGGCTGCTGATCTCGCCGCGCTTCCATCGCGCGCATCACGGCATCCTCGCCGCGGGGCAGCAGAGCTGCAATTTCGGCGCGACCCTGCCGTGGTGGGACATGATCTTCGGCACCGCGGATTTCTCGCGCGCGTATGTCGAGACCGGTGATCCCGGCGCGCCGGAGGCGATGGTGGCGGGCAGCTACGCGGCGCAGCAATGGGCGGGGTTCCGGCGCATGCTGCGGATGATGCGGCGCCGGCGGCGTCCGGCGGTGCGCACGGCCGGCGCCGGTCAGATGCCGCAATAGGCTTCGATGCGATACCCGTCGGGGTCGATCACGAAGGCGGCGTAATAGCCCGGCCCGTATTGCGGACGCAGTCCCGGCGCGCCGTTATCCCGGCCGCCGGCGGCGATCCCGGCCGTGTGGAACGCCTCCACCGCGCCCGTGCTCTCCGCCATGAAGCAGATATGCAGGCCGGAAGCCGGATCCTCCGCCACCGGCCTCTCCGTCGGGTTCAACCAGAAGACCGGGTGTTCGGTGCCGTAGCCAAGGAAGGCTTCTCCCTCGTGCAGGCACCGGCCGCCGAGCGGGGCGAGCACGGCGTCGTAGAAGCGCCGCGCATCGTCGAGATCGCGCACGCCGATCGACATATGGCTCAGCATGGCGCGCTCAGTAGCCGATCTTCTTCGCGAGATCCTCGCGATCGCCCTTGGTGCCGCCCGGTGCGGCGGCCCGGTCGGTTTCGGTGTCGATGATCTCGGGCTCGGCGTCGGGTGTCGCGCGCACCACCTCGCGGGCCCGCGCGACCGCCTCCGCCTCGGTCGCGAACACGCCTTGAGACTGGCCGCCGATCCAAATTTCGTAGGGCATGGGCGTTCTCCTTTCGCTCGCAACGCCGTGGCGCGCGGGATGGTTGACCCGGGCCGGTGCGGGACTAGCCTGAGGGCGAGAAGGGAAGACGAAAATGCCCGACACCAACCCGCCGCCAGACCTCGCCGGCGCCTTCCGCGACCTGCTCGGGGAGCGCGGCGTGCTCGCCGACCCGGCGGACACCGCGCCCTATTGCGAGGACTGGCGGCACCTCTATCGCGGAACCACGCCGGCGGTGCTGCGCCCCGTCTCCGTCGAGGAGGTTTCCGCCGTGCTGCGCTTCTGCGCGGCGCGGCGCATCGGCGTGGTGCCGCAGGGCGGCAATACCAGCATGGTCGGCGGCGCCGTGCCGGCCGAGGATGGCAGCCAGGTCGTGCTCAGCCTGGCGCGCATGAACCGCATCCGCGCCGTCGACCCGGTCGACATGACGATGACGGTCGAGGCCGGCGTCACCCTGCGGGCGGCGCAGGCGGCGGCGGAGGCGGCGGATTGCCTGCTGCCGCTCTCCATCGCCTCCGAGGGCACGGCGCAGATCGGCGGCGTGCTGGCGACCAATGCCGGCGGCAACACCACCGTCCGCTACGGCAATGCGCGCGACATGGTGCTCGGGCTGGAAGCCGTGCTGGCGGATGGCGCGGTGTGGAATGGGCTGCGGCGGCTCAGGAAGGACAATACCGGCTATTGCCTGCGCCAGCTTCTCGTCGGCTCGGAAGGCACGCTCGGCGTGATCACTGCCGCCACGCTGAAACTGGTGCCGCGCCCGCTGGACCGCGCCGTGGCACTCTGCGCCGTCGCCTCGCCGGAGGCGGCACTCGACCTGTTTCTCCGCTTCCAGCGCCACGACGCCGCCTCGGTGCAGGCCTTCGAATACATGACCGGCACCGGGATGGAATTCGTCCTCCGCCACATCCCCGATACCACCCTGCCGCTCGCAGCCCCCGCCGCGCATTACACCCTGGTCGAGCTCGCGACCTCGCGTCCCGGGGCGGCCTTGCGTCAATCGCTTGAACAGGTGCTCGAGGCGGCGCTCGAGGCCGGCCTGGTGACGGATGCGGCGATCGCCGAAAGCGAGGCACAGCGCGGCGCGCTGTGGAAACTGCGCGAGGAGCATTCGGAGGCGCAGAAGCGGGAAGGCGCCTCGGTGAAGAACGACGTCTCGGTGCCGGTCTCCAAGGTGCCGGAATTCCTGAACCGCGCGAGCGAGGCGGTCAGCGCGCTGATCCCCGGCGCACGGATCGTCGCCTTCGGCCACATGGGCGACGGCAACATCCATTTCAATCTGGAACAGCCGGTGGAGGCCGACCCCGCCGCCTTCCTCGCCCGCGACCACGAGATCATGGATACGGTGAACGCGGTGGCGCGCTCGCTCGACGGCAGCTTCTCGGCCGAGCACGGCGTCGGCCGGCTCAAGCCCTACATGATGCCCGAATGGCGCGGCGGCGCCGAGCTCGACACCATGCAGCGGATCAAGCACGCGCTCGACCCGCTCGGCATCATGAACCCGGGAAAGGTGCTTCCCTGACGCGCCCCGCTCCGCACCCTATTCGGGAACGATCTCGCCGGATCCGCCGAACTCGGCCGGAAAATCCTTGAGCTTCGGCAGGCCGTCGCGAAGGCGCAGCACGGCCTCGCCGTAATTCACGTGCACCTCCGGGACGAATTCGAGATCCGGAATCGTGGCAGAAAACACATCGACCATGTTCAACGTCGGATGCCGCGCCATCAGATGACCGCCGCAGATGCGGCAGGATTGCCGGCCGCTCATCTCGGTCTTGTTGTAGGTGACGATGTCCTCGGCACCCTTCACCACCTCGACCGCCTCGGTCGACCAGAGCGTGAAAGCATTCACCGGCCCACCCGACCACGACCGGCAGGACCGGCAATGGCAATACCCCATCACATTCGGCTTGCCGCTCACCCTGATCTCGACAGCACCACAGAAACACGCGCCGGACACGGATTGGCTCACGATCATCCTCCCTCTTGAATGCAGCGAGTCTCGCCGATTTGGTCTCGCTCGCAAGTAGGGAAGGCCAGGGGCGCTGCCCCTGGACCCCGCCAAGGGCAGTCGCCCTTGGAACCCGGTTGGCGCTTCACGCCGCAGTCGCTAGGTCGCGGGATAATGGAGGCGCCCGTCGTGTCCCCAGCCAAATCCACATCAGACGCCGTGCCGGGTTCCAAGGGCGACTGCCCCTGGCCTTCTTATTTCTCCGCCTGCCCGGCCTTATGCGCCAGCAGCGCCATCAGCCTGCGGTCCCGCCAGGCCTGGCGGGCGGGTTGCTCGCCGGCGGGGAGGGCGGCGCGGCGTTTGGCTTGCAGGGGTTCGACGATTGCGGGCCCCAGGGGCGTGGTGTCATTTGGCGGAGCATTTCGCCCATGCTCGGGCCGTAGCGGTTGACGTAATCGGCAAGGCCGCCGGGGGCGTTGAGGTCGATGGTTTCGAACGGGCCCATGAAGGCCCAGCGCAGGCCGAGCCCGTGCTTGACCGTGGCGTCGATATCCTCGGCGGAGGCGATGCCGTCCTCGACCAGGCGGAACGCCTCGCCGAGCAGCGCCGCCTGCAGGCGGTTGAGCAGGAAGCCCTGCACCTCGCGCCGGAGGGTGGCCGGGACCATGCCGGCGCGGCGCATGAATTTTTCCGCCCGCGCGACCACATCCGGCTCTGTCCAGGGGGCGGGGGCGATTTCCACCACCGGGACGAGGTAGGGCGGGTTCACCGGGTGGGCGACGAGGGCGCGGTGGCGGCCGGGGAGGGCCTCGCTGAACCGGCTCGCCTGGATGGTGCTGGTGGAGCTGGCGAGGATGGTGTCGGGGGCGGCCTCGCGGTCGAGCTCGGCGAACAGAGCCTGCTTCGCCTCGATCTGCTCCGGCCCGTTCTCCTGCACCCATTCGGCGCCCTTGACGGCGTCCGGGAGCGAGCTCGCGTCGCCGATCCGGGCGAGGATGTCGGCCGGCGCCTGGCCGCCGAGCAGATCGTGCGCGGCGAGCTCCGGCAGCCGTTCGGCCGCGAAGTCGCGTGCCGCCGGGACCGCCTTCGGATCGGGGTCCCAGAGTGCCACGGTCATGCGGGCGCGGGCGAACACGATCGCCCATGAGCGCCCGATCAGCCCGGCGCCGATGATCGCGACTTTGCTCATGCGCGTCCTTTTGTCAGCGCCGGCGGAGCAGGAACAGGGCTTGCTCGCCGAACAGGTTGGCAAGCGTCGGAAAGCGCCGCCAGGGCGCGCGGCGGCCGGCATCGTCCACCGCGAGCCATTGCTCGACCGCGATCCCCTCGACCTCGCACAAGGCGAAGAAATCCCGGATCGTGCAGGGATGGATGTTGGGCGTCTCGTACCAGGGCCGGTCCCAGGTCGAGGTCATCGGCATCCGTCCGGTGCTGGCGAGCTGCCAGCGCAGCTGCCAATGGCCGAAATTCGGGAAGCTGATCAGCGCGCGCGTCGAGATGCGCAGCATCTGCCGCAGCACCTCGCGCGGCCGCTCCACCGCCTGCAGGGTGCGCGACAGCACCACGTAGTCGAACGCGCCGTCCGGGTAATGCGCGAGGTCGTGGTCGGCGTCGCCCTGCATCACCGGCAGGCCGTGCGCGACCGCGCGCGTCACCAGCGCCATGTCGATCTCGATGCCGCGCGCGTCGCATTGCTTGGTGCGGTAGAGATGCCCGATCAGCGAGCCGTCGCCACAGCCGATATCGAGCAGGCGGGAGCGCACGGGCACCATCTCGGCGATCAGCCGGAGGTCGAGCCGCATGTTCTTGGCGACGAATTGCACCGGCTCGGCCGGCAGCCTCCCATGCGGGCGGATCGGCGACAGCTTGTTCACGCGATCCCCGCATGCTCGGCGCAGCCGGCGAGAAAGCCCGAGAGGGTGCGGTGGAAATCCGGCTCGTCGAGCAGGAACGCGTCGTGCCCTTTGTCGCTCTCGATCTCGACGAAGCTGACATTCGCCGCGCCCTCGTTCAACGCGCGGGCGATGGCGCGCGATTGCGCGGTCGGGAACAGCCAGTCCGAGCTGAAGGAGACCACGCAGAACCGGGTCGCCGTGCCGCGGAAGGCGCTCGCGAGGTTGTCGTCATGCTCGGCCGCGAGATCGAAGTAATCCATCGCGCGGGTGATGGTGAGGTAGGAATTGGCGTCGAACCGGCGGGTGAAGGTGCTGCCCTGGTGGTGCAGGTAGCTCTCGACCTCGAACATGTCGCCGAACAGCGCCAGGCTGTGGCCGCTATTCTGGCTGCCGCCGTTCTGGCCGCCGCGCAGCCGCCGGCCGAATTTCCGGGTGAGCGCCGGCTCGCTCAGATAGGTGATGTGCGCCGCCATCCGCGCGACCGCGAGGCCGCGCGCCGGGATGCGCCCGCTTTCCCAGTAGCGGCCGCCCTGCCAGTCCGGGTCGGCGAAGATCGCCTGCCGCCCGACCTCGTTGAAGGCGATGTTCTGCGCCGAATGGAACGGCGCGGTGGCGATCGGCACCGCGGCGAAGACGTGCGAGGGGTAGGTCGCCGCCCATTCCAGCACCTGCATGCCGCCCATCGAGCCGCCGACCACCGCGAACAGCCGGTCGATGCCGAAATGCTCGACCAGCCGCTTCTGCGCGGCGACCATGTCGCGGATGGTAACGGGGGGGAAGTCGGTGCCCCAGGGCTCGCCAGCCACCTCGTCCGGGCCGTCGCGCGGGCTCGACGGGCCCGACGAGCCCATGCAGCCGCCGAGCACGTTGGCGCAGATCACGAAGAACCGGTCGGTGTCGATCGGCCGGCCCGGCCCGACGACGAGCTCCCACCAGCCCGGCTTGCCGGTCAGCGGGTGCGGGTCCGCGACGTACTGGTCGCCGGTGAGCGCGTGACAGATCAGGATCGCGTTGCCGCGCGTCCGGTCCAGCGTCCCGTAGGTGCGATAGGCGACGACCAGCCGCTCGAGCCGGACGCCGCATTCCAGCATCAGTCCGTCGGCGAACCCGACATGCTGATGCGCGTGTCCGGAAAGGGTGGGGGCTTCGTCCATGTCCTCAACTACCGCTGCGAT
Organism: Acetobacteraceae bacterium; assembly: GCA_965276665.1. Lineage (GTDB taxonomy): Bacteria > Pseudomonadota > Alphaproteobacteria > Acetobacterales > Acetobacteraceae > CAWGJC01. Next base: position 2,101,330 of record OZ255620.1, on the reverse strand, counting down.
CCCATTAGGGTTACGCCGCACGGTGCGCAACCGATGCAAAGACAGGCCGGCCCTGCACGCGCGGCCGGGTTTGCAGGGGGAGCGGCATCCGCTATCCATGCCGCCCTTCCGTATTCCCGCCGGGCCATGGCCGATCTGATGCCTCCTCCCTCCGACCTCGTTCCGGACGAGCTCACGGCGCTCCGCGCCGAGCTCGACCGGCTGGACGACACGCTGCATGACATGCTGATGCGCCGGGCCGCGGTGGTGGAGCAGGTGGCGGCGCTGCGCGGCAAGGTGGCGTTCCGCCCGGGCCGGGAGGCGGCGATCCTGCGCCGGCTGATCGGCCGCCATCACGGCGCGCTGCCGGCGCGGGCGATCGTGCGGATCTGGCGGGAATTGCTGGCCGGGACCACCGAGATGCAGGGACGCCAGGCGCTGGCAATCTGCGACCCGCAGGGCGGCGGCGAGGTGGCCGCGCTCGCCCGCGAGCATTTCGGCGCGCTCACGCCGCTGCATGTGCATCGCTCGCCGGCGCAGGCGCTTCGGGCGGTGACCGCCGGGGACGCCACGGCCGCGATCCTGCCGGTACCGGGCGAGGGGAGCGACGAGGCGGGCGAGGGCGCCCCGGCCGGGTGGTGGGCCGCGCTGCTGTCCCGCGAGATGCCGCGCGTCCATGTCGTCGGCCGGCTGCCGTTCTGGCGGCCGCGTCCGGCCGGCGCGCCGCGCGCCGAGGCGCTGGTCGCGGCCACCGCCGCGCCGGACCCTTCGGGGGATGATCGCTCGCTGATCGGCTTCGAGACCGCGGCCGGGCTGAGCCGCGCCCGCCTCTCGGCCGCGCTCGCCGATGCCGGTCTCGCGCCGCGCGCGATCCTGCTGCGCCGCCGCGGCGGCGCGCCGGCCCAGGCCCCGAGCGCGCAGGCGCTGATCGAGGTTTCGGGGTTCGTGGATGAGACCGATCCGCGCCTCGCCGCCTTGCGCCCGATGCTGCAGACCCCGCCGGTGGTGCTCGGCGCCTATGCGGTGCCGCTCGAAGGAACCCAGGAATGACCGTGCGCCCGCGTCCCGAGATCCTCGGCATCCAGCCCTATGTCCCTGGCGAATCGAGCGCGCCCGGCGCCAACCGCACGCTCAAGCTCTCCTCCAACGAGGGGGCGTTCGGCATTCCGCCCGGCGCGCGGGCGGCGGTGGTCGGCATGGCGGGCGAAGGGGCGCGCTACCCGGATGGCGGGGCGGTCGAGCTCCGCCGCGCGATCGGCGCGCGCTTCGGGCTCGATCCCGCGCGCATCGTCTGCGGCGCCGGCTCGGACGAGCTGATCTACCTGCTCTGCCTCGCCTATTCGGGGCCGGGCACCGAGATCGTGATGAGCGCGCACGGGTTCAGCATGTACGAGATCGCCGGCGCCTTCGCCGGCGCCCGCGTGCGCAAGGCGCCGGAGCGCGATCTGACGGCCGATGTGGACGCCATGCTGGCGGCGGTCGGGCCGGCGACGCGCATCGTCTTCCTCGCCAACCCGAACAACCCGACCGGCAGCATGCTGCCGTCGAGCGAGGTCGTCCGGCTGCGCGCCGGGCTGCCGCCCGAGGTGCTGCTGGTGATCGACTCCGCCTATGCCGAATATGTCGAGCGCGCGGATTACGAGCCGGGCATCGCGCTGGTCGATGCCGGCGACAACACGGTGATGACCCGCACCTTCAGCAAGATCTGGGGGATGGGCGGCATCCGCCTCGGTTGGTGCTACGCGCCGCCCGCGATGATCGACGTGCTCAATCGCGTCCGCTCGCCGTTCAACGTGAATGCCGCCGCGCAGGCCGCCGGCGTCGCGGCGCTCGCCGAGCCCGGCTGGCTGGAGCGGAGCCGCGCGCATAATGCCGCCGCGCGCGCCCGGCTCGCCGCGGCGCTCACCGCAAGCGGCATCAAGATCTGGCCGAGCGAGGGGAATTTCGTGCTCGCCGATTTCGCCACCCCGGCGCGCGCGATGGCGGCGGATGCCTTCCTGCGCGGGCGCGGCATCGTGGTGCGCCAGATGCAGCCCTATGCGCTGCCGCATTGCCTGCGCATCACCATCGGCACGGACGAGGAATGCGACCGGGTCGCCGAGACGCTCGCCGTCTTCATGGCCGGGCAGGTCGTCCCGCAGCATGGCTGAACCGGTGTTCCACCGCCTGGCGCTGATCGGACTCGGGCTGATCGGCAGCTCGGTTGCCCGGGCGGCCAGGGAGCAGGATCTCGCCGTCGAGATCGTCGCCAGCGACCGCGATCCGGCGGTGCTGGAACGCGTCGTCGCCCTCGGCCTCGCGGATTGCGTGGAGGCGGATCCGGCACGTGCGGTGGCCGGCGCGGATTGCGTGATGCTCTGCGCCCCGGTGGGTGCCTTTGCCGATCTCGCCACCGCCATCGCGCCGCATCTGGCGCAGGGCGCGATCCTCACCGATGTCGGCTCGACCAAGCAGTCGGTGATCCGCGATGTCGGGCCGCTGGTGCCGGAGGGCGTGCATTTCGTGCCCGGCCATCCGGTCGCCGGCACCGAATTCTCCGGCCCGGATGCCGGATTCGCGGCCTTGTTCGCCGGCCGCTGGTCGCTGCTCACCCCGCCGCCCGGCACCGACCAGGCTGCCGTCGAGCGCGTGGCGGCGTTCTGGCGGCGCTGCGGCTCGATGGTCGAGGTGATGGAGCCGGCGCACCACGACCGCGTGCTGGCCATCGTCAGCCATCTGCCGCATCTGCTCGCCTTCACCATCTGCGGCACCGCCGATGACCTCGCCGACGAAAGCCGCCGGCAGGTGCTCGAATTCGCCGCCTCCGGCTTCCGCGACTTCACCCGGATCGCGGCCTCCGACCCCACGATGTGGCGGGACGTTTTCCTCAATAATCGCGAGGCGCTGCTCGAAATGCTGGCGCGCTTCACCGAGGATGCGCAGGCGATGGCGCGTGCGGTGCGGTGGGGAGATGCCGGCTATATCGAGGACCGCATCAATCGCGGCCGGAAGATCCGGCGGAGCCTGATCGAGCTGAAACAGGCCTGACCGGCTTTCCCGGACGCCGGGCCGCCTGCCTGGCGCTCCCGAGGAACTTGGCGCTCCGGGGGAAACCTGCTAATCGCCCGCTGCCTCGTCCGGAGCGGGTCGGGGATTGCAAACGGTGCTGAGGTTCGAGAGATGAGCGAGATCGCCGACAGGGTGAAGAAAATCGTCGTGGAGCACCTTGGCGTTGAAGAGAGCAAGGTGACCCCCGAGGCGTCGTTCATCGACGATCTCGGCGCCGACAGTCTCGACACCGTCGAGCTGGTGATGGCCTTCGAGGAGGCGTTCGGCGTCGAGATTCCCGAGGATGCCGCCGAGAAGATCAGCACCGTGAAGGACGCGATCGACTATATCGAGAAGCAGAAGGCCGCCTGACACGGCGGCGCGGGAGACGGAGGGCAGGAGCTTGGAAAAGCGCCGAGTCGTCGTCACCGGCATGGGAATCGCGAGCCCGCTCGGGCTCGGCGTCGAGCGTGTCTGGAAACGTCTGACCGAAGCCGTCTCCGGCATCTCCGCCATCCAGGCATTCGACGTGAAGGATCTGCCGGCGCGGGTCGCCGGCCAGGTGCCCGCCGGCATCCGGGAGGAGGGCGGCCTTACCCTCGACGAATGGATCCCGCACAAGGACCAGCGGAAGATGGATCGCTTCATCCATCTGGCGCTCGTGGCCGGCATCGAGGCGGTCGAGGATTCCGGCTGGCTGCCGCAGGACGACGAGGGCGCCTGCGAGACCGGCGTGATGATCGGCTCCGGCATCGGCGGGTTGCAGAGCATCTTCGAGGCGTCGATCCAGGTGCATCAGGGGCGGGCGCGGCGGCTCTCGCCGTTCTTCATCCCCTCCGCGCTGATCAACCTGGCCTCCGGCCATCTCTCGATCAAATACGGGTTCCGCGGCCCGAACCACTCCGCCGTCACCGCCTGCGCCACCGGCGTGCACGCGATCGGCGACGCGGCTCGGCTGATCATGCTGGGCGATGCCGAGGTGATGGTCGCAGGCGGCGCCGAGGCCGCGGTGTGCGAGCTCGGCATCGCCGGGTTCTGCGCCTCGCGCGCGCTCTCCACCGGGTTCAACGACGAGCCGGCCCGGGCCTCCCGCCCGTGGGACAAGGCGCGCGACGGGTTCGTCATGGGCGAGGGCGCCGGCGTCGTCGTGCTCGAGGAATACGAGCACGCGAAGCGGCGCGACGCCAAGATCTATGCCGAGATCGCCGGGTACGGCCTCTCCGGGGACGCCCACCACATCACCGCGCCTGCCGACCATCACGAGGGCGCGCAGCGGGCGATGCGCGCCGCCTTCCGCAGCGGCGCGATGAACCCCTCCGACATCCAGTACATCAACGCGCACGGCACCTCGACCCCGCTCGGCGACGATCTCGAGCTCGAGGCGGTGGAGACCGTGTTCGGCGACGCGAGCCAGGGCGTCGCGATGTCGTCGACCAAATCCGCCACCGGCCATCTGCTCGGCGCGGCCGGCGCGATCGAGGCGATCTTCTCCATCCTGGCGATCCGCGACGGCGTCGCGCCGCCCACGCTCAACCTGGACGAGCCGAGCCAGGCGAGCGCGATCGACAGGGTCGCGAAGCACTCCCAGGAGCGGCCGATCCGCGCCGCGCTCTCCAATAGCTTCGGGTTCGGCGGCACCAACGCCAGCATCATCTTCCGCGCGGTCTGATCCGCGTGCGCGGCCTCGGCATCGCGGCCTTCGTGCTGCTCGTGCTGGTGTTGTCCGCAGGGGGCGCCTTCCTCTGGGCCGAGCATCTCTACACTGCGGACGGCCCACTGCCCGAGACGCGCGCGGTGGTGGTGCCGCATGGCGGGCTCGACACGCTCGCGCCGGCGCTGCGCCAGGCCGGGGTGATCGCCGATGAGCGCGCGTTCCGCATCGCCGCGGAAGTGACGCGCCGCGCCGGTCCGCTGCATGCGGCGGAATTCGAATTCCCCGCCCATGCCTCGCTCGAGGCGGTGCTCGCCGTGCTCCGCACCGGCCGCCCGGTGGAGCACCGGCTGACCATCCCCGAAGGGCTCACCGCCGCGCAGATCGCCGAATTGCTGGAACATGCGAACGCGCTCACCGGCGAGCCGGTGGTGCCGCCGGAAGGCGCGATGCTGCCCGAGACCTATGCCTATGAATACGGCACCGCGCGCACGGCGATCGTCGCCCGCGCGGAAGCGGCGATGCAGCGCGTGCTGGCCGAAGCCTGGGGCGCCCGCGCGCCCGGCCTGCCGCTGGCGCGGCCCCAGGATGCGCTGATCCTCGCCAGCATCGTCGAGCGCGAGACCGGCAAGCCCGAGGAACGGCCGATGGTGGCCGCGGTGTTTCTCAACCGCCTCCGCCTCGGCATGCCGCTGCAATCCGACCCGACCGTGGCATATGGCGCGAGCGGCGGGATGGGGCGGCTCGACCGGCCGCTCAGCCGCGCCGATCTCGAGCGCGACGATCCCTACAACACCTACCGGCTGCGCGGCCTGCCGGCGGGCCCGATCTGCACGCCCGGCCTGGCCTCGATCCGCGCGGTGCTGCAACCGGCGCAGACCGATGCGCTCTATTTCGTCGCCGACGGCACCGGCGGTCACGCCTTTGCGCGCACGCTCGCCGAGCACGAGCAGAACGTCGCCCGCTACCGCTCCCTCGGCGCCGAACCGGTCGTGGTCAAATAGCCTGCACAATGAGCCGGCGCGTCAGAACGCAAGTTCTTCCGCGGCCAGCACCAGCGTTGCTTCGGCCCCGACCTCGTAGAGCGAGCCGAGCCAGTGGCGCAGCGGCGCGACCAGGCGCGCATCCTGACCGAGCTCGCCGAACAGCCCGGTAAGCGACAGCAGCGGCGCCGGATCCGCACCACCCGCCAGCGCCTTTTCCCGCAAGGTCGCGGCGGCGGGATGTCGCACCTCGAGCGGCGCGCCCTGCTCATCCTCCCCGCGCACGCGGCGCATCCAGGCGGCGAGCGCCAGGGCAAGCAGATCGACGCTGCCGCCCGCCTCCAGCCGCGCGCGGATCGGCACGACCAGCATGTTGAGCGGCGCGTCGGCGTTGACGCGGTCGAGCGTGTCGCGGATCGCCGGGTTGGCGAAACGGTCGAGCAGGCTCTGCTTGTATGCCGCGAGGTCGATGCCCGGCACCGGCGCGAGCGTCGGCCCGGTCTCGCGATCCATCAGCACGGCCATGTAGCGCCGCAGCAGCGGCATCGCGAGCGCCTCATGGACGTAGGTGCGCCCGGCGAGGCGCCCGAGCCCGGCAATGGCGAGATGGCTGCCGTTCAGCAGGCGGAGCTTCATCAGCTCGTACGGCGCGACATCGGGCACGAATTGCGCGCCGACCCGCTCCCATTCCGGACGCCCGGCGACGAACCGGTCCTCGATCACCCACTGGGTGAAGCGCTCGCTGAACACCGGCCAATTGTCCGCGATGCCGTATTCGGCGGCGAGATACTCGATATCGGCCGGCGCGGTGACCGGCGTGATGCGGTCCACCATCGTCTCCGGAAACGCGGCCTGCGTCCCGATCCAGGCGGCGAGCGCCGGATCGCGGCGTTCGGCGAACGCGAGCACCGCGTCGCGCAGCACATGGCCGTTATGCTGGATGTTGTCGCAGCTCATCGCGGTGAAGGCCGGCGCGCCGCGCGCCATGCGGCGGCGGAACGCCTCGACGAGCAGGCCGATGGCGCTGCCCGGCGCGCCGGGCGCGGCAAGGTCGGCGCGAATCGCCGCATGCCCGAAATCGAGCGCGCGCGTCGCCGGGTTCAGGCAGTAGCCGTTCTCGGTGACGGTCAGGCTGACGATGCGGATGCCGGGCGCGTCGATCGCGTCGAGCAGCGCCGTGCCGTCGGCGCCGAGATGCGTCACGCCGGCGAGGGAGCCGATGACCGTGACGCTTTCATTCGTGCCGTCGCGCTCGACGAGCGTGTAGAGGCAATCCTGCGGGACAAGGCTCTCCTGCATGCGCTGATCCGCCGGCAGCAGCCCGGCACCGAGAATGCCCCACTCAGCCGCGCCGCCGGTTGCCATCAGCTCGTGCGTGTAGCGCGCCATATGCGCGCGATGAAATCCGCCGAGACCGAGATGCACGATGCCGGCGGTCACGCCCGCATAGCCCGGCACGCCAACGCGCGTGTCGAGGCGCGCCAGGTTGGCGCGGTTGAGCAGGACCGGCTGCGTGCTCATTTGACGGCTCCGAAGGTCAGCCCGCGCACGAGCTGGCGCTGGCTGAACCAGCCGAAGATCAGGATCGGCGCGATCGCCAGCGTCGAGGCGGCGGAGAGCTTCGCCCAGAACAGGCCCTGCGGCGCCGAGAAGGACGCGATGAACGCGGTGAGCGGGGCCGCCGCATGCGCCGAGAGGTTGAGGCTCCAGAACGCCTCGTTCCAGCACAGGATCACCGAGAGCAGCGCGGTCGAGGCGATGCCGGGCGCCACCAGCGGGAGCAGCACGTGCAGGATCGCCTGGCGGGTGTTCGCGCCGTCGATACGGCTCGCCTCGATGATGTCCTTCGGCAATTCGCGGAAGAAGGTGAACAGCATCCACACGCCGATCGGCAGGTTGCTCAGCGTGTTCACCACGATCAGCACGATGCGGGTGTCGAGCAGGCCGGTGGAGCGAGCGAGCAAGTAGATCGGCATCAGCACGCCGACCGCCGGCAGCATCTTCGTGGACAGCATCCAGAGCAATGTGCCACGCGTGCGGCGCGTCGGATAGAACCCCATCGCGAACGCCGCCGGCACCGCGATCAGCAGCATCAGGATGGTGGCGCCGACCGAGATCACCACGCTGTTCAGCGCAAAGGAGAGATAGTCGGCGCGCGCGAAGATCTCGCGGTAATTCTCGAGCGTCGGGATGAACAGCAGCACCGGCGGCGTCGCCACCGCCTGGCCTTCCGTCTTGACGCTGGTCAGCGCCATCCAGGCGATCGGGAAGAAGGTGACGAGGGCGGCGAGCCAGGCGATCACGCCGGCGATCGGATGCGAGCGGCGCATCAGACGTCGAGCCGGCGCGCGGCGGTGCGCAGCAGGAAGGTGGACAGCAAATTGGCGAGAATGATCGCGATGATCCCGGCGGCGGACGCGCTCCCGACATTGAACGCGAGCAGCGCGCGCTGATAGATCAGGAAGGCGAGGTTGGTCGTCGCGATGCCAGGGCCGCCGGCGGTGGTGACGTAGATCTCGGCGAACACGCCGAGCAGGAAGATCGTCTCCATCAGCACGACGACGCTGATCGCGCGCGCCATGTGCGGCACCTGGACGTGCAGGAACATCGAGATCACGCCCGCGCCGTCGAGATAGGCGGCCTCCATCGTCTCCTCGTCGAGCGATTGCAGCGCGGTGAGCAGGATCAGGAAGGCGAAGGGCAGCCATTCCCAGGCCACGATCACGATCACCGAGGCCAGCGGCAGGCTCGCGAACCAGTCGACCGGCGCGAGACCGAACCCGCGCGCGATCGCCGCGAATAGCCCGTTCACCGGCTGCATCAGCAGGTTTTTCCAGATCAGCGCGCTCACCGTCGGCATCACGAAGAAGGGCGAGATCATCAGCACGCGGGCGATGCCGCGACCCGGAAATCGCGTCTCGAACAGCGCCGCCAGCACGGTGCCGAGACCCACGGTGATGACCAGCACCGCGCCGACGAGCTTGATGGTGACGACGAGGCCGCCGATCAGCGCCGGGTCGCGCAGCAGGAAGCGGTAATTGGCGAAGCCGGCGAAACCGTGGATCAGCGGGTTCAGCAGATTGTAGCGCTGGAACGAGAACCACAGCGTCATCGCCAGCGGCACCAGCGACCAGATCAGCAGCAGCACGACGGCGGGCGCGACCAGCGGCATCGAGGCGGGCTGGCCGTGCGTCCCAGCCCGGCCAGTCACGTGAATGCCGTCATGCGCATGCGCTCATGACGGGCCTACTGCGTGTAGCCGGCCTGCTGCATCGCCGATGCGGTCTGCGCCTGCGCCTGCTTCAGCGTATCGTCGATGCTCGTCTGCCCGGCGAGCGCGCCGGCGACGAGTTGCCCGACCGTCGTGCCGATCGCCTGGAATTCCGGGATCGCCACGTATTGCACGCCGGTATAGGGCACGGGCTGCGCGGTCGGGTGCGCGAGATCGGCGGTCTGGATCGCGTTCTCCACCAGCTTCGCGAAGGGCGCGGCCTTCAGGTAATCCGGATTCGTGTAGGTCGAGAGCCGCGTGCCGGGCGGCACGGTGGTCCAGCCATTGGTCTCGCCCACCAGCTTCACGTAATCGGCCGAGGTCGCCCAGGCGAGAAAGGATTTCGCGACCGCGAGCTTCTTCGAGGATTTCGGCACCGCGAGCGCCCAGGACCAGAACCAATGCGCACCGTTCGGCACCTTCGCTATCGGGGCGGCGGCGAAGGCCACCTTGTCCGCGACCTGGCTGTTTTTCGGGTCGGAGACGAAGCCGGCGGCGACCGTCGCATCGATCCACATCGCGCAATGCCCGGTTGAGAACAGCGCGAGATTCTCGTTGAACCCGTTGGAGGTGGCGCCGGGCGGCCCGTATTTGTGCAGCAGGTCGATGTAGAGGCTGAGCGCGTCATGCCAGGGCGCCTGGTCGAGCTGCGGCTTCCAGCTCTCGTCGAACCAGCGGCCGCCGGAGGTGTTCACCAGCGTGTCGAGATAGGCCATGTTCTCGCCCCAGCCGGGCTTGCCGCGCAGGCAGATGCCGTATTGCTGCTGGTCGCGCTTGGTCAGCACCTGCGCGAAATGCTCGATATCGGTGTAGCTGGGCTGCGCCGGCATGGTGAGCCCGGCCTGCTCGAACAGATCCTTACGGTAGATGGTGAACGAGCTCTCCGAATAGAACGGTACCGCATAGAGATGGCCGCCCGAGGAAAGCGCGCTCCTTACCGAGGGGATGATGTCGGCGACGTCGTAGCTCGCCGGCATGTCGTCGAGCGGCGCCAGCCAGTTCTGCTTGCCCCAGATCGGCGTCTCGTAGGACCCGATGGTCAGCACGTCGAACTGCCCGCCATTGGTCGCGATGTCGGTGGTGACGCGCTGGCGCAGCACGTTCTCCTCGAGCGTCACCCAGTTGATCTTGTTGCCGGTCTGCTGCTCCCAGCGCGGGGAGAGCTTCTGCATGGTGATCATGTCGCTGTTGTTGACGGTGGCGACGGTGATCGTCTCGGCCCAGACCGGGGCGGCAACCGGCGCGGCGCCGGCAAACAGCACTCCAGCCGCGAAGGCGGCGCGGATCATCGGACGCATGCGAACCTCCCTCCGGGGCAGATGTCGAATCCTGCGTCCCGGTTCGGATCAAGGATCAGGCGAAACGCTCGCGCGTCAAGCGAATTGAATAATTCCGCCATGCGCTCGGCGCTCGCCCCGACGTCGCCCCTGATCTTCCCCTGCTTGGTTTCCCCGCTTGATTTTCGGCGCCCGGTGCGCGTCTGATGGCGCAGGCTCGGTCGGAGCCTCCGTGTCCGCGGACAGGGCTGCGCCCACGACCGAATATTGGCGAACCGACGCTGATCCCTTTTCTGTCTGGCCGGCGGACACGGACGCAGGAAGAGGGATTTCCATGACCGACCGTCCCGACGGGGCGCCGCATCCGGCTGCGCCTTCGCGACCGAATTCTCCGTTCCGCCTCGATCTCGAGCAGCAGCGCAGGCGCGCGCGGGAGTTGCAGCGTGCGCTGCAGGCGGGTGATGCGGCGGCGCAGGCGCGCTTCCGCCGCCATCATCCAAAGGCCCACGCGCTGCCCGACGCCGCCATCGGCGAGAGCCTGTCCGCGCTGGCCGAGGCGCAGCTGGTGATCGCGCGCGAGCTCGGCGTGCCGAGCTGGCCGCGATTGAAGGCGCATATCCTCGCCATGCGGGAGGCCCGCGCCGCGATCGCGGTCGGCGCCGAGACGCTGGATGCCGATGCGGCCACGCTGCACATACGCTGCGGGTCCGACATCGCATCGGCGCTCCGCGAAGCCGGCTTCGGCGGCGATTTCCTGGAATATTCGGACGCGTTCTGCCAGGGGCCGGTGGTGGGGGCGCCGGACTGGCTCGCGCGCCGCGCCGCCTTCCTCGCCGAGGCCTATGGCGGCCCGCTCCGGCAGAGCGCCGCCGAAATCCTCGCCCGGCTCGAACAGGCGGAGCGCGGTTTATTGGAAGCGGCGGAGACGCATGAGCGGGTGGTGCTCTGGTTCGAGCATGACAGCTACGACCAGCTCGTGCTCGCGCGCTGCCTCGCCGCCCTGGCCGAGCGGAAGCCGCGCCGGCTCGAGCTCGTCGCCGTCAACCACTATCCCGGCGCCGCACGCTTCATCGGCCTCGGCCAACTGCCGTCCGAGGCGCTGCGCCTGCTCTGGCGCACGCGGCGGGAGGTCACCACGCCCGAGTCGCAACGCGGCCTGTCGGTCTGGGCGATGCTGCGGGCGGCCGACCCGAGGCCGCTCGCCGTGGCGGCCGCGTCCGGCACGCCGGAATGGCCGGATCTCGCCCCCGCGCTGCGTCGGCACTGCCAGGAGCTGCCTTGGACGCAGACCGGTCTCGGCCTGACCGAACGGCTGGTGCTGGAGATCCTGGCCGAAGGACCGCGGCGCGTGAGCGACATTTTTTCCGCGCTGGTGCGCGAGCGCGAACCGCTACCCTTCCTCGGCGACGTGATGCTGCTCTGGATCCTCCAATGCATGCGCCGGGTCGCCGAGCCGCTCATCACCGGCCGGTTCGAGAATGGCGAATCGCGCTGGGCCTTCGAGCGCCTGAGCATCACGCCGCTCGGCCGCGCGGTACTGGCCGGCGAGGTCGATTTTCTCTCCCTGCGCCCGCCATCCCGCTGGCTCGGCGGCGCGTGCATCGACGGGTCAACGCCGGGCTGGCGATGGGACGAGGCGGCTCGGAGCGTCGTCCGGCGCTGAGCCCCCAGGAAGCGGTTCAGGGCGGCCTCTGGCCCAGCACCCAGCCTTCCCAGTCCCGGATCCAGGGATCCGCGGGCGCGGTGTCGGGCCGGTCGCCGGCCAGCACGTTCAGCACGCAAAGCAGGCCGAGCACGCAATCGAGCCGGTCCTCGCCGGCGACGTCCCGCCCGAACCCGTCCGCCAGGGTTGCGGCGAGAGCAGGATCGGGAACCGCGCGGAGCCGGGCCATCGCCGCGGCGAGCGGGGCGGCGAGGCCGACCCGGTCCGCGTGCCGCCGCTTGCTGCCGGCGAGCCGCAGCCCGAGATGACGCAGCGCCTCCGCCGGATAGGTCTCGGCCAGCGCGATGCCGCCCGGGCGGAGCAGGGCGCGAAAATTCCCATCGAATGGCCAGAGCGAAGGCGGCTCGGCCTCGGCGAGCGCGGGCAGCAGCAGGTCGCGCCAGGCGCTGATCGCGGCCTTGCCGCTCTGATTGGCGCCGAGCGTCCAGAACAGCGGCGCGCCGGCCGGTCGCGTCGCGGTCGCGCGGTCGCAAAGCCGGGACAGCGAGGCCGCCCCCGCGAGACCGAGCGCTTCGGCATGCGCCGCGCGCCGCATCCCGGCCACGCCGTGCCGCGGATAGAACGGCCGCTCCGGGCCGACCTCCTCGAGCGCCGCGCAGACGAGAAAGAAGTCCGGCCGTCCGGCCAGCCCGCGCAGGAAATCGGGGAAGCGGGACACGTCGCCAACATGGCGTGCGACATAGTCGCGCGGCAGCCCGAGCGGGACATCGGCGCCGAGCGCCACCGGCGCGCCGACCGCCTCGTCACGCAGCCGGGCGAGGAAGGTCTCGACCGGCCCGACCGGGCGCGGCGCCGTGACGTGCCAGATCCTCCCATCACCCTGGGCCGAGGCGAACCATCGCTTGCGCGGATCGACGCTCCAATCCGCATGGGCCGCGAGGATGCCGATGGGCTCTACAGCGGCTTGTGTGCGCGGTCGATCAACCGGGAGAGCAGTCCCGGCGGCCGGGTCGGCTTTGCGGGTTCGGTGCGGATGCGGGCACGGGCGTCCTCCGCTTCCTGCTTCGCCTTGGCCTCCATCCATTTCTCGAGGCTCATGCCGGCCTTGGCCGCGCGTTTGGCCTCGTAGCTGCGCTGGCCTTCGCTCATGGTTTTCGTCATGTCGGGGCATTCCCTGCTCGCTGCCGGCGGGTTGTGGCAGCAAGCCGGGATCGGGTTCAAGCGGTGGACAAGGAGGCAGGCGATGTCCGAACCGAGAGTGAAGGCAGGTCTCTGGATCAGCATGGCCCTGCGGCTCGGCGACTCTGCCGGCCGGCCCGGGGCGATCCTGCGCAAGGGGGATCCGGATGCCGGCGGGGTTGCGGTCGTGCTGCGCGGCCGGGCCGGCCTCGTCGTGCTCTCGCAGGTGCGCGCCGGGGATGGCGAGCCGGCCTGGATGCGGGCGACCGGCGCCACGCCGGTCGACCAGCCCACGGTCGACGCCTATGTCGCGCGACAGACCGGGCGCGATCCCGATCTCTGGGTGGTGGAGTTCGAGAGCCCGGATCTCGTCCCGCCCTTCCCCGCCAGGCTCATCTGACGCGCCTGTCCTGGTCCCACACACTGTGGCGCATGCGCAACATGGGCGCAGATCCTTCGTGCAGCGCACCCTTTTCACTCTGCTGCTCTGGCCTCCGCGCCGCTTCCTGCGCAGGGTTGCGGGCCGGGGCGGCGAAGGGGGTACACACTGTTTTCGATGCGACGATCCATCCTGGCGGGCAGCATTCTGGCCGGGATCGCGGCGAGCCCCGCGGCCTGGGCGCAGCCGATCAGCGGCCTCTATGTCGGCCTCGGCGGCGGCGGCAACTTCATGCAGTCGCAGCAACTTCGCGGCTTCAACGGCCCGGCCGCGCTTGGCGGCCTGCAGACCCTGCATCCGCGCTTCGACCCGGGCGTGGTCGGCCTCGGCAGCATCGGCTGGGCGTTCGGCAACGGTTTCCGCGTCGAGCTCGAGGGCGATTACCGGCGGAATGCTGCCGGCAGCGGCGGCGCGCCGCCCGGCGTGACCGGGGCTGGCGGCTGGGAGCAGAAATACGGCGCGATGGGGAACATCCTGTTCGATCTCGATATCGGGCAGCGCTGGGTGTTCCCGTATCTCGGCGCCGGCGCCGGCTATCAGCGCGTGCGGCAAGACACCACCGAGAGTTTCGCCAATGGCGGCGGCGAACGGTTCGAGGGTACCAGGGGCGGCTTCGCCTACCAGGCGATCTTTGGTCTTGCCTTCCCGATCCCGCGCGTCGTCGGTCTCTCCGCCACGCTGGAATACCGGTTTCTCGGCATGGCAGGCGATCGGAGCTATGCCGGCGCCGCGAGCAGCCCGGCCGGGCTGGTGCCGGTCAGCCACAAGATCACCGACGACTACAACCATTCGGCGCTCGTCGGCCTGCGCTACGCTTTCAGCGTGGCCCCGCCGCCTCCGCCGCCCGCTCCCGCGCCGGCCGCGGCCCCGGCGCCCGCCGCCGCGCGCAGCTATCTCGTGTTCTTCGACTGGGACCGCGCCGATCTCACCGATCGCGCCCGCCAGGTCGTCGCCGAGGCGGCGCGCAACGTCGCCCGCGTCCAGGTCACCCGGATCGAGGTGGACGGCTACACGGACACTTCGGGATCGCCCGCCTATAATCAGCGCCTTTCGCTGCGCCGCGCGCGGAGCGTGGAGGCCGAGCTGGTGCGCGACGGCGTAATGCCGGGCATGATCGCGATCCGTGGTTTTGGCGAGACGCGTCCGCTCGTGCCGACGACGCAAGGGGTGCGGGAGCCGCAGAACCGGCGGGTCGAGATCATCCTCAAATAGCCCGTATGGCGGCCACTCATTTGATAAAGCTAGATTTCTTTCCGTCGCCCGCCTCTGTCGCCCAAAGCGCCTGTGGCTGGTCTGCCACAGCGTTGAGAAACTGACACAGCCCCCCTCGCTTATGTTGGCCGGGATCGTTACTATCATGGCACCGAGAGGCGGAGGCCCGAGTGCGAAGCCACCAAGCCCCCGGCTGCGTGTGAACCGCAGACACGAAACGAGGAGAGTATGACAATGAAGCTCCGCAGTGCGCTACTGGCCGCGACCGTTCTGGCCGTGCCTGTGGCGGTAAAGGCCCAGCCGGTTAGTGGCCTGTATGTCGGCCTCGGTGCCGGGTGGAACTACCTGCAGAACGAGGACATCAACCGCGTCTCGGTGAGCGGCGTGTCGGTGAACACGAGCGGCCACGCGAAGTTCGGCAGCGGGTTTGTCGGCGTCGGCAGCATCGGCTACGGGCTCGGCAACGGCCTGCGCCTCGAGCTCGAGGGCGACTTCCGCGACAACAAGCAGCATGGCGTGTCCGGCGCGGCGGGTGCGGGTGGCGACGAGGAAAAATACGGCGCGATGGTGAATGCGCTGTATGATTTCAACTTCGGCCTCCCGGTGGTTCCGTATCTTGGCGTCGGCGTCGGCTATCAGCATGTCGGCCTGTCGAACGGCCGCTTCTACGGCTACAACCCGAACTTCTTCGTCCGCGAGCAGAGCTCTCAGGACAAGCTCGGGTATCAGGCCATCCTCGGCGTGGCCTACAACCTGCCGATCCCGGGCCTGGCGCTCACCGCCGAGTATCGCTTCCTCGGCATCGCCGGCAACATGAACTACAAGACCCAGGTGTTCGGCCCGACGGGCGCGTTCGCCGGCAAGATCAAGTACGACAACGACTACAACCACTCGGTGCTGCTCGGCCTGCGTTACGCCTTCAACGCCGCGCCGCCGCCGCCGCCGCCCGCTCCGGCCCCCGTGGCCGCGCCGGCGCCGGCGCCGGCCCGCAGCTACCTGGTGTTCTTCGACTGGGATCGCGCGGATCTGACCGACCGCGCGCGCCAGGTGATCGCCGAGGCGGCGCAGAACTCGACCCGGGTGCAGTACACCCGCATCGAGGTGAACGGCTACACCGACACGTCGGGCACGCCGGCCTACAACCAGCGCCTGTCGATCCGGCGCGCCACGGCCGTTCAGGCGGAGCTGATCCGCGACGGCGTGGCGGCCAACGCGATCGACATCCACGGCTATGGCGAGACGCATCTGCTCGTGCCGACCGGCCCGGGCATCCGCGAGCCGCAGAACCGGCGCGTCGAAATCATTATCCGCTGATTTCGCTTCCCGCGCGGTGCCTCGGCACCGCGCGGTTCTTGCCGACGCGAAAGGCCGCCCTGTCATCGGGCGGCCTTTTGTTCGTTCGCGACCTGTGACCTGCCGGACACATCGGGCCGCAAAGCCGCATTTCGTTGCTGCGGTGCCGTATCCAGAAGCGAGATCGCGGCGTTCCTTGCCCACCGCGGTCGCTGCCGGTTCCCTGCCGGTGCTGGGGCAACCGATCGTGCGAGGAGAACGACATGACGAACCGAACGAGGCTACTCGCCGCCAGCATGCTTGCGGCGCCCCTGTTCGCGACTCCGCTGGTCGCCAAGGCGCAGCCCGTGAACGGGCTCTATGTCGGGCTGGGCTTCGGCGCAAACTTCCTGATGAACGAGGGCGTCGGCCCGAGTTCAAACAGCATCAACGGCAGCGGCACCCAGCTGCATTACGACCCGGGCGGCGTCGCGGTGACCAGCGTCGGCTACGGCCTCGGCAACGGGCTTCGCCTCGAGCTCGAGGGGAATTTCCGCGATAACGGGCTGAACCAGTATCACGGCACCTCCTTCCCGACCTCGGCGAGCGGCCAGCAGGAGAATTACGGCGCGATGGTGAACGCGCTTTATGATCTGGATGTCGGCGTGCCCTGGATGTACCCGTATTTCGGCGTCGGCGCCGGCTGGGCGCACACCAAATGGGATGCACTGGAAGGCGTCGGCAACAACGTGTTCCTGAAATCCGGCGGCGAGAACGACAATTTCGCCTATCAGGGCATTGCTGGCGTCGCCTTCCCGATCCCCGGCGTGCGCGGCCTGTCTCTGACCGCGGAATACCGCTTCTACGGCATCGCCAATCCGGGCGGCTTCAACACCGGTGTCTCCTTCACCGCGCCGAACGGGGCGGTCACCAAGATTTCGAGCAAGGCGGACATCAACCAGGATCTGAACCAGTCCGCGTTGATCGGCCTGCGCTATGCGTTCAACACCGCGCCGCCGCCGCCGCCGCCCGCTCCGGCCCCCGTGGCCGCGCCGGCGCCGGCGCCGGCCCGCAGCTACCTGGTGTTCTTCGACTGGGATCGCGCGGATCTGACCGACCGCGCGCGCCAGGTGATCGCCGAGGCGGCGCAGAACTCGACCCGGGTGCAGTACACCCGCATCGAGGTGAACGGCTACACCGACACGTCGGGCACGCCGGCCTACAACCAGCGCCTGTCGATCCGGCGCGCCACGGCCGTTCAGGCGGAGCTGATCCGCGACGGCGTGGCGGCCAACGCGATCGACATCCACGGCTATGGCGAGACGCATCTGCTCGTGCCGACCGGCCCGGGCATCCGCGAGCCGCAGAACCGGCGCGTCGAGATCATCATCCGCTGATCCCGGTTTCTATCGGATGGGTTGGGGAAGGGCGCCGCAGGGCGCCCTTCCTCGTTCCGGCATGCGCGGAATCGCGTTTCGCCGCGCCCCTCGCATGGCGCGACGCGAAGCGGGCGGGATAGGATCGGAGTAGATGCATCCCGCCCGCCGCCTGATCACCATCCTCTCCCTGCTCGCACTCGCCGGCTGCGCGAGAGGCCTGTCGTTGCACGCGGTGCTGCCGGCTCTGCCCAACCCCTGCCGCGTGGTGCGGGAGAGCGAGATCCCGCTGACGCTGCATCACGGCTCGCTGCTCGTTCCGGCGCGGATCGACGGGCAGGATGTGCAGCTCATCGTCGATACCGGCGCCGAATACGGGCTGGTCACGCCGGAGGCGGTCGAGCGGCTCGGCCTCGTGCGGGACCCCAGCCACCGCACGCAGCTCACCGGAACCGGCGGCCGCGTGACCAGCGCGAACGCGATGATCTCCCGGTTTTCGGTGGGCGGGCTGACGCGCGCGGATCAGAGCGTGATCGTCGGCCCGCCGCACCAGTTCTCCGGCATCGACCCGCCGATCGCCGGCGTGCTGAGCGCGAATTTCCTGTCGCAATACGACCTCGAATTCGACGTGCCGCATGGCCGCCTGACGCTCTACCGCGTGAGCGAGTGCAAGGGCGATTTCCTCGACTGGAAACCGCCCGCCTTCCGCATCCGGATCACCCGCTCCCCGCCGAACCATGTCGAGGTCCCGGTGGTGATCGACGGCCACACCGTGAACGCCTTGTTCGATACTGGCGCCTGGGAGTCGGTGGTCAAAACGGAGATCGCCGAGGGTCTCGGCATCAGTTCCGCGGAGCTCGCGATGGACCCGGGCGGCGATAGCGGCGGCGTCGATCAGAACCGCTTCGCCTATTACCGCCACGCCTTCGACATGGTGCGGATCGGCGAGGAGACGTTCCATCACTGGCCGCTCGATGTCGCGCCGTTCACCCTGCCAGGCGAATCGATGCTGCTCGGCGCGGATTATCTCCGCAGCCATCGCGTCTGGCTGTCCTATGCGACCAACCAGCTTTTCGTCGAGCCGCTGGACGAAAGCAGCGATTGACCTGCGCGCTAGAGGATTTCACCTTCGGTGGAGTCGGCGGCGGCCCCCGCCGACTTAACTGAAAATGCTTTGGCGCCGAGGCCGGCGCGGCAGACCCTACGGGCCGCGCCGGCGGCGTGCGCCGCGGCGCAGCTTCGTCGGATCGTAGCCGCCTCCCCCGGGGCCGAGCGGCTCGGGGGTGCGGTCGCGGCGGGAAGGGGCGGCGGAAGGGGGCGGTTCCAGCCCGAGATCGAGCGCCTCCAGCCGACGGATCTCGTCACGCAGCCGCGCCGCCTCCTCGAATTCGAGATCGGCCGCGGCGGTGCGCATGCGCTTCTCGAGTTCGGCGATCGAGGCCTTCAGATCCTTGCCGACGAATTCCGCCGCCCGCGTGTCGCGCACCGGCGCGACCGTCACGTAATCCTGCTCGTAGACCGAGTGCAACACCTCGCCGATCTGCTTGCGCACGCTCTGTGGCGTGATGTCGTGCGCGACGTTCCATTCGGTCTGCTTGGTGCGCCGCCGCTCGGTCTCCTCGATGGCGCGGCGCAAACTGTTCGTCATCACGTCGGCATACAGCACGACGCGGCCATCGACGTTGCGGGCGGCGCGGCCGATAGTCTGGATCAGACTGGTCTGCGAGCGCAGGAATCCTTCCTTGTCGGCATCCAGAATCGCGACAAGCGAGCATTCCGGAATGTCGAGCCCCTCGCGCAACAGGTTGATGCCGACCAGCACGTCGAACACGCCGAGACGCAGATCGCGGATGATCTCGATGCGCTCCAGCGTGTCGATATCCGAGTGCAGGTAACGAACTTTCACACCGTGCTCGGTGAGATACTCGGTCAGATCCTCCGCCATCCGCTTGGTGAGCGTGGTGACGAGCACGCGGCCGCCGACGCCGGACACGGCGCGGCATTCGGCGAGCAGATCGTCGACCTGCCGCTCGACCGGGCGGATTTCCACCACCGGATCGACGAGGCCGGTCGGGCGGATCACCTGCTCGGCGAAGGCGCCGCCGGTGCGCTCCATCTCCCAGGGGCCGGGGGTCGCGGAGACGAACACGGTCTGCGGCCGGAAGCGTTCCCATTCCTCGAATTTCAGCGGCCGGTTGTCGATGCAGGACGGCAGGCGGAAGCCGAATTCCGACAGGATCGATTTGCGCGCGAAATCGCCGCGATACATGCCGCCGATCTGCGGCACGGTGACATGGCTCTCATCGACGATCAGCAGCGCGTTCTCCGGCAGGTATTCGAACAAGGTGGGCGGCGGATCGCCCTGCTCGCGGCCCGACAGATAGCGCGAGTAGTTCTCGATCCCTTTGCAGGAACCGGTGGTTTCCATCATCTCGATATCGAAGGTAGTGCGCTGCTGCAGGCGTTCGGCCTCCAGCAGCTTGCCCTCGACGGTGAGCTGCTCGAGCCGGGTGCGCAGCTCCGTCTTGATGTCGACGATCGCCTGGGTGAGCGTCGGGCGCGGCGTCACATAATGGCTGTTCGCATAGACCGTGATGGCATCGAGCTTCCCCGTCACCTCGCCGGTGAGCGGATCGAACTCGCTGATCGCCTCGATTTCCTCGCCGAACAGGCTGACGCGCCAGGCGCGGTCCTCGTAATGGCTCGGGAAGATGTCGACGGTCTCGCCGCGCAGCCGGAACGTGCCGCGCTGGAACGCCGTGTCGTTGCGGCGGTATTGCAACTCGACCAGCGCCTTTGCCAGCCGATCGCGGTCGATCGCGCCGCCGGATTCGAGCTTCACCGTCATTCGCGAATAGGTCTCGACCGAGCCGATGCCGTAGATGCAGGACACCGAGGCGACAATGATCACGTCGTTGCGTTCGAGCAGCGCCTGCGTCGCCGCATGGCGCATGCGGTCGATCGCCTCGTTGATCTGCGCGTCTTTCTCGATATAGGTGTCGGTGCGCGGAACATAGGCTTCGGGCTGATAATAATCGTAATAGCTGACGAAATATTCCACCGCATTGTCGGGGAAGAAGGACTTCATCTCGGCATAGAGCTGCGCCGCGAGCGTCTTGTTGGGCGCGAGCACGAGGGCGGGCTTCTGCACCGCCTCGATCACCTTCGCCATGGTGAAGGTCTTGCCCGAGCCGGTGACGCCGAGCAGCACCTGGTCCTGGTCCAGCCGCTCGACGCCGGCGACGAGCTCGCGGATCGCGCCAGGCTGGTCGCCGTTCGGCTGGTAGTCCGAGACCACGCGGAGTGGCCGCTGCATCGCCTTGGCAGGCTGCTTCTGCGGCATGAACAGAACGGGGGGCGTGCGGGCGATCACCTGGGACATCGCCGGATTATGGACCCGGCGCACCCGACTTCAAGGCGCCAGCGTGTCCGGCTGCCGCATGTGATGCAGCGCGGTCGTCACCGGCTCGGGGGAGATCGAGATCAGCCCGTCGAACGGGCCGTCCATCTCGAGGATCAGGAACATCGCCCCGCCGATCGAGACCGCGCAGAGCAGGAAGGTCGCGACCACCACCCGGTTGCGCGGCGCGTTGTAGCCGAAGCTCGCGAAGGTCAGGCCGAGCCAGACGAACAGCACGCCCACCATGATCGGCGAGACCGAGCCGGTCGCCTCCTCGATCAGGGTCCAGCGCTGCTGCACGATCGCCTCGATCTGGCTGGTCGCGGAGGCCGCCAGCGCGCGCTGCTGCTCGTCGGACGGGTGGAAGGCGTAGACGTCCGCTGAGACCCGGTCGAGCATCCCCTCGGCGGCATTGTCCGCGACCACCGGCTTTTGTCCGGCGTCGGGCCAGGTGCCGTCGAGCGCGCGCTCCGTGTAGCGGAGGAGGTCGGCGCGCGCCTGGGCTGCGTCCGGCCCGTATTCGCGGAATGTGCGGTCCATCAGCAGGAGCTCGGTCGCGAATTTCCGCACATCGGTGTTCACCGTGTCGAAGGTCGATTTCGACGAGGCGGTGAGCAGGCCGAGCACGAGGGTGGACATCGCGACGATCATGCCGACGCCGAGCTTCAGCACGTCGCCGGTTTCCTTGCCGAGCGCGGGTTCGGGCAGCAGGTGGTGGAAGTAGAGCGAGATCATCGCGGCGGCGAACAGCCAGAAGGCGAGCGCGGCGCCGACCATCCATGGGATCATTCGCCGGTCTCTGAATTGACGCCCGAACCGCTCCGGGGGCCGCCCGGGTCCGGGTGAATGGTGGCATTGCGGCCGAGCGGACAGGCATTGCCGGTGACGCGGGTGAGCCAGGCCGGATCGACCGCGACCACGAGCTGCCCCGACTCGCTCCGCACCATGCCGGGCAGCGTGCCGTCCGCTTGGTCCGGGCGGACGATCACGCTCTCGCCAGGCATGAGACCGGCGGTTTTCGGCAGCAGGCGCGGGTGCGCGCAATCGGCGAGCTCGGCGACCGGCAGCCCGCGCACCACCGCCTGACCCTGGCTGACGCGCATCGCCCGCACCAGGGCGGCGGCCGGGCTGGTGAGGTCGAGCGGGCCGCCGGGCTCCTGATCCTGCAGCAGGCTGCGCTGCAACGCGCTCACCCGCGCCGTCGCGGCGTCGCTGGCGGCGGCGGCGTCGGTCAGCCGGAGCGCGATCTCGGTGCGCTGCGCTGCGGAATCGGGCGGCAGGCCGGCGAGCAGCGATTGCAGCTTGCCGGCGCGGTCGCGGGCCGCGGCTTCCTGCGAGCGGGCGTCGTCGAGCCGGGCGGCGAGATCGGCGCGGCGGGATTCGTCGGGCGGGTCGGCGGCGATGCGGGCGAGCAGGGCGCCGGCGGCCAGCACGTCGCCTGCGTGCGCGTCGAGCCGCGTCACGCTGCCATCCACCGGGGCGGCGATGGTGATCGGGCGTCCGTCGATCACCGCCGGGATGTCGCGCGCGCCGAGCACCAGCCAGATCGCCGGCGCGGCGGCCGCCACCGCCACCGCGCCGAGCGGCAGCGCCAGCCGGCGGCGTCGTCTTGCCGGGGCCATTGCGGCGGGCGGGACTTTGGCAGGTGGCGCTGCAGCGGCCGGCATAACGGTCGCCAGCCGAGCTGCGGCGGGGCTGGCGGAGATTGGCAGGGTGGATGCGGGTTCGGCATCGGGTCGGACACCGGGCCCGGCCGGCCCCGGTTCGGCCGGGCGTGTCGGCGCGGCGAGCCAGGAGAACAATCCCCTCATCGAAAGCCTCGCCGGGTCCGGCGACTCGTCGCGCTGCGGGACTCCCATCGCGCCGTATGCTGCCATGCGCGCGGGCGCGTGGGAACCGCGGCGATACCAGCAGCCGTCCGTGCGTCCCGGCCGAGCGGGATCGCTTGACCTCGGGAAGTTCGCGGCCTGAAATGAATCGGCGTAGGGGAGGAACGGAGAGAAAGATGCTGCGGCGGCGGGAATTGGGCGGGCTCGGGCTCGCCGCTTGGCTCGGCCTGCGCGGCGGGGGTGCCCGCGCGGCCGGCGGCATCACCATCGGCGCGCCGCTCTCCATCACCGGCCCCACCGCGGCGCAGGGCGTCGGCTACCATAACGGCTTCGCGCTGCTGCCCACCACGATCGCCGGGCTGCCGGTGAACTACGTCATCCGCGACGATGGCGGCGACCCGACCGCCTGCGTCTCCATCATGAACAAGATGATCGGCGAGGACCATGTCGACGCCTTCATCGGCCCGACCCTGACCTCGACGGGCCTCGCCACCATTCCGGTCGCGAACGGCGCCAAGGTGGTCACGCTGGTAATGGCGCCGGTGACATTCGATGCGACGAAGAACCCGTTCACCTTCAACGTCGCGCAGCCCGCCGTGCTGATGATCGATGCGGTCGGCCAGCACATGCGCCAGCACGGCGCCAAGACCGTCGGCTTCATCGGCTACGGCGATGGCTGGGGCGACGAGGTGTTCAACGGGCTGAAGGCGGCCTCGACGAAATACGGCATCGCGATCGTCGCCGAGGAGCGCTATGCGCGCACCGACACCTCGGTGCAGGCGCAGGTGCTGCGGGCGATGAGCAAGCACCCGGACGTGATGATGCTCGGCGGCTCGGCGGTGCCGGGCGCGCTGCCCAACATCGCCCTCGCGCAGCGCGGGTTCAAAGGCCAGATCTACAACAATCACGGCGTCGTCTCGCCGGAATACATCCGCGTCGGCGGCGCCAGCGTGGCCGGCTGCATCGCGCCGACCGGGCCGCTCGTCGTCTACGACCAGCTGCAGGATTCGAACCCGGTCAAGCCGGTTGGGATGAAATTCATGGAGAGCTACCTGGCGAAATTCGGCCCGCAGAGCCGCAACGCCTTCTGCGGCTATACCGAGGATGCATTCCTGATCCTGCAGAACGCGGTGCCCGCGGCGCTCGCCCATGGGCAGCCGGGCACCGAGGCGTTCCGGGTGGCGCTCCGCGGCGCGATCGAGGCGACCAAGGGGCTGGTCGGCACGCATGGCGTCTACACCATGTCGCCCACCGACCATCACGGCGTCGATTCCCGCGCCTGCGTGCTGGTGCAGGTGACCGATGGCGCGTGGAAGCTGATTCCGACCTGACGCGCCCGCCGCCGCTTCCCTTATGGACCCGAACATCTTCCTCCTGCTGGTGCAGGACGGGCTGACCACGGGCGCGATCTATCTGCTGCTTGCGCTCGGCCTCCTGCTGGTTTTCTCCGTCACCCGCGTAATCTTCATCCCGCAGGGCGATTTCGTGGCCTATGGCGCGCTCACTTTCGCCTTCCTGCTGGCCGGCCATGTCCCCGGCACGCTCTGGCTGCTCGACGGGCTCGCGGTGATCGGCACGGTCTGGGACCTGCTGCGTCCGGGAAGCGCGCGGCGCGGCGGGCTGCTGCTGCGCGGGCTGGCGCCACCGGTCGTGCTGACCGCGGCGACGCTCGTGCTGCTGCGGCTGCATCCGCCGGCGGCGCTGCTCGGCGTGCTGGCGGTGGCGATCGTCGCGGCGCTGGGGCCGCATCTCTACCGCATCGTCTATGCGCCGCTCGCGCGCAGCACGGTGCTCGCGCTGCTCATCGTGTCGATGGCGGTGCATTATGTGCTGATCGGGTTCGGGCTGATCTTCTTCGGCGCCGACGGCTACAGCACGCCCGCTTTCACCAGCGCCAATTTCTCGCTCGGCGGCATCGACATCTCCGGGCAGTC
Source organism: Acetobacteraceae bacterium (assembly GCA_965276665.1). Lineage (GTDB taxonomy): Bacteria > Pseudomonadota > Alphaproteobacteria > Acetobacterales > Acetobacteraceae > CAWGJC01. The sequence goes on along the minus strand of OZ255620.1, from coordinate 2,076,838 downwards.
GCTCTGCGTGTTCGCCGCCTGCGCGGTGCTGGTCGCGGCGCTGCGCTGGCTGTTCGGGGCCACGCTCTACGGCAAGGCGTTGCGGGCGGCGGCCTCGAACGCCCTCGGCGCCCGGCTGATGGGGATCGACGAGGCGATGGTGGGCAAGCTCTCCTTCCTGCTCACCGCCGCACTCGGCGCGTTTGCCGGGCTGCTGATCGGGCCGCTGACGCCGATCGCCTACGACACCGGGTTCGAGATCGGGCTCAAGGGGTTCGTGGCCGCGATCATCGGCGGGCTCGCGAGCTATCCGCTGGCCGCGGCGGGAGCGCTGCTGGTCGGCGTGGTCGAATCGCTGAGCTCGTTCTGGTTCTCGGCCTATACCGCGATCATCGTCTTCACCCTGATCATCCCGGTGCTGGTCTGGCTCTCGCTGCGGCGCAATGCGGTGCTCGACGAGTGAGATACAATCTCGCCTGGATGCTGGCGCTGGTCGCGGGGCTCGCCGCGCCCTGGGTGGTGCCGGATTACGCGCTCGCTTTGCTGAGCTATACCGGTCTCGCGGCGCTGGTCGCGATCGGGCTCGTGCTGCTGACCGGCATCGCCGGGCAGAGCTCCTTCGGGCAGGCGGCGTTCGTCGGCATCGGCGCCTATGCGACCGCCTATCTCACCCGCGATCTCGGCCTGTCCCCGCTGCTCGGCCTGCTCGCGGCGCTGCTGCTGACTGGGGTGGCGGCCTGGCTGGTCGGGCTCGTCACCGGCCGGCTCTCGGGGCATTATTTGCCGCTCGGCACCGTCGCCTGGGGCCTGAGCTTCTACTACGCCTTCGTCAACGCAGGCTTCCTCGGCGGCTTCAACGGCATGGCGGACATCCCCGGGCTCGGCCTGTTCGGCCATACGCTGACCGAGCCGCATGCCTGGCTCTATCTGATCTGGGCGGTCGTGCTCCTCGTGCTCTGGCTCGCGCATAATCTGCTCGACAGCCGGCACGGGCGGGCGCTGCGCGCGCTCAATGGCGGCCGGCTGATGGCGGAGAGCATGGGGATCGATACCGGGCGGGTGGCGCGGGCGGTGTTCGTGCTCGCGGCACTCTGCGCCGGGCTCTCCGGCTGGCTGTTCGCGCATTACCAGCGCTTCGTGAACCCGACGCCGTTCAGCCTTACCGCCGGCATCGAATATCTGTTCATGGTGATCGTCGGCGGCTCGGGCTGGCTCTGGGGCGCGGTGCTGGGCGCCGGGGTGGTGACGATCCTGCGCGACCAGCTCAACGATCTGCTGCCCCGCCTGATCGGCCGGCCGGGCAATTACGAGACGGTGGTGTTCGCCGCCGCCGTCATTTTTCTCCTCCAGCGCGCGCCGGACGGGTTGTGGCCGGCATTCCGGCGGATCGCGCCGGCGCCCGCCCGGCCGCCGCCGCGCGAGACGGCGAGGACGGCGCCGCGGGCTGCCGCGCCCAGCCCCGGGATCGGCATCGCGCTCGAGTTCGACGGCGTGACCCGGCGGTTCGGCGGCCTGGTCGCGAACGACGCGATCTCCTTCGCCGTGCGCGACGGAGACATCGTCGCGCTGATCGGCCCGAACGGCGCCGGCAAGAGCACGCTGTTCAACCTGGCGAGCGGCGTGCTGCGGCCCGATTCCGGACGCATCCGACTGTTCGGCGCGGAGGCCGGGCGGCTGGCCGCGCGGGCGGTGGCGCGGCGCGGCGTCGCCCGCACCTTCCAGCATGTCCGGCTGATGCCGGCGCTGAGCGTGCTCGACAACGTGGCGCTCGGCATCCATCAGCGCGGCCGGCGCGGGTTGCTCGCGGCCATGCTGCGGCTCGACCGGGCCGAGGAGGCGGCGCTCCTCGGCGAAGCGGCAAGGCAGATCGACCGGGTCGGCCTCGGCGCGCGCATCGCCGAGCCGGCCGGCACGCTGCCGCTCGGTCAGCAGCGCATTGTCGAGATCGCCCGCGCGCTCTGCCTGGAGCCCCGTCTGCTGCTGCTCGACGAGCCCGCCGCCGGGCTTCGGCATCAGGAGAAGCAGGCGCTGGCCGCGCTGCTGCGCGCGTTGCGCGGTGAGGGCATGACCATCCTGCTGGTCGAGCACGACATGGATTTCGTCATGGGGCTGGCCGACCGCGTGGTGGTGATGGATTTCGGCCAGAAGATCGCCGAGGGCGCGCCCGAGCAGGTGCAGCGCGACCCGGCGGTGCAGGAAGCCTATCTCGGCGGCATCGGATGAGCGGAAACCTGCTCGAGATCGCCGATCTGCGCGCCGGGTACGGCCGGGTCGAGGTGCTGCATGGGGTCGGTCTCGGCATCGGCGCCCGGCAGATCGCGGCGATCGTCGGGCCGAACGGCGCCGGAAAATCGACCCTGATGGCGGCGATCATGCGCCTGCTGCCCGCCTCCGGCAGCCTGCGGATCGGCGGCGCGGCCGCGCCCGCGACGACCGAGGCGCTGGTCGCCGCCGGGGTCGTGCTGGTGCCGGAGACCCGCGCGCTGTTCGCCGATATGAGCGTCGAGGACAATCTGCGGCTCGGCGCCTTCCAGCGCTGGCGCGAGCTCGGCGGCTTGCAGCGCTGGCGCGCCGGGGCGCGGGATTCCGCCGCCGACCTCGCCCGCGTGCTCGCGCTCTTTCCCCGTTTGGGCGAGCGGCTGCGCCAGCAGGCCGGCACGCTGTCCGGCGGCGAGCGGCAGATGCTGGCGCTCGGCCGCGCGCTGATGGCGCGGCCGCGGCTGCTGCTGCTCGACGAGCCGAGCCTCGGCCTCGCGCCGCGCGTGGTGCGCGAGATCTTCCGCACGCTCGCCGCGTTGCGCGACGAGGGGCTCGCGATCCTGCTGGTGGAGCAGAACGCCCGCGCGGCCCTGGCGCTCGCCGATTACGGCTACGTGCTCGAGATGGGCGCGATCGTGCTCGAAGGTCCGAGCGCCACCCTTGCCGCGCATCCGCGCGTGCTCGAAACCTATCTCGGCAGCAGGCGGGATTGATGAGCGAACACCCCTATCCATCATCCTGGGCGCCGCTGGTCGCCGATCGCGAGACCGGCGCCGAGCGGCATGGCCAGCTCGAGCTCCGCGTCTGGCTGCGCGCGCTCACCTGCGTGCAGATGGTGGAGAGCGCGATCCGCGCGAAGCTGCGCGCGGAATTCGACACCACCCTGCCGCGTTTCGATGTGCTGGCGCAGCTCGACGCGGCGGAAGGCGCGCTCACCATGGGCGCGCTCTCCGCCCGGCTGATGGTGACCAGCGGCAACGTCACCGGGCTGATCGACGCGATGGAGAGCGAGGGCCTGGTCGCACGCCGCCGCCACCCCTCCGACCGGCGGAGCACGCTGATCGCGATGACGCCGGCCGGGCGCGGCCTGTTCGATCGCATGGCGCCCGCCCATGCCGGCTGGATCGAGGCGATGATGGCGGAGATGACCGATGCCGAGGTGCGCCAGCTGTTGCTGCTGCTCGGCCGGCTCAAGCATTCGGCGGGGGCGGCGCGTGGCTAAATTTGCCCCTTCCTCTGCGAGATATCTTGGACCTAAACTTTCGCGGTGATGCGGAGCGAGGGCATGGGGAACGATCTGCTGGGCCAGCTTGCGGCGGCGCTGGCCTCGGGCGCTGTGCGGGTCGTCGATCTCAGCCAGACGCTCGGGCCGGACACCAAGGTGATCGACCTGCCGCCGCAATTTGGCCGGTCGCCGCCGCTGACCATCACGCCGATCTCGCATTACGACGATCAGGGGCCGGGCTGGTATTGGAACACGCTCAATCTGGGCGAGCATACCGGCACGCATTTCGATGCGCCGGTGCACTGGATCAGCGGCCGTGATCTGCCGGCGAACCGCACCGACACCATCGCGCCGCAGCGTTTCGTGGCGCCGGCCTGCGTCATCGACATGGCCGCGGACTGCGCGAAGGACGCGGATTTCCTGCTGACCAAAGCGCATATCGAGGATTGGGAGGCGCAGCACGGCCGCATTCCCGCCGGCAGCTGGGTGCTGCTGCAAAGCGGCTGGTCAAAGCGCGAGGGGGATGCGTTCCTCAACAGCGACGAGCGCGGCCAGCACAGCCCAGGCCCGCATCCCGCGGCGGTGCGCTTCCTCGCCGAGGAGCGTGACGTGATCGGTTTCGGCACCGAGGCGGTCGGCACCGATGCCGGCCAGGCCTACGGGTTCGACCCTGCCTTTCCCTCGCACACCATCATGCACGGCTCGAACCGGTTCGGCCTCGCGAGCCTCGCCAATCTCGACCAGCTGCCGCCGACCGGCGCGCTGCTGATCACCCCGCCGCTCAAGATCCTGAACGGCTCGGGCAGCCCGTGCCGCGTGCTCGCTCTGGTCGGCTCGTAGGAGGCACGCATGGCGGAACGCTCGTTCAAGGAGGAGGTCGGCAAGCTCCGCCTCGGCGATGGCGACGAGTTCCGCGGCGAGGGCATCCTCGCGATCACCAAGGCGCTGCTGCAATCGGGCGTCGCCTATGTCGGCGGCTATCAGGGCGCGCCCATTTCGCATCTGATGGATGTGCTCGCCGACGGGCAGGACATTCTCGACGAGCTCGGGGTGCATTTCGAGAGCTCGGCAAGCGAGGCGGCGGCGGCGGCGATGCTCGCCGCCTCGGTCAACTACCCGCTGCGCGGCGCGGTCACGTTCAAATCCACCGTCGGGACCAATGTCGCCTCCGACGCGCTCGCAAATCTCGCTTCGGGCGGGGTGACCGGCGGCGCGATGATCGTCGTCGGCGAGGATTACGGCGAGGGCTCCTCGATCATGCAGGAGCGCTCGCATGCTTTCGCGATGAAGTCGCAGATCTGGCTGCTCGACCCGCGGCCCAACCTGCCGCTGATCGTGCGTATGGTGGAGGAAGGATTCCAGCTTTCCGAGGCGACCAACACGCCGGTGATGCTCGAGGTGCGCATCCGCGCCTGCCACGTGCATGGCAGGTTCATGGCCAAAAGCAATCGGCGCCCCGTCTTCACGGTGAAGGACGCGATGGAACGGCCGAACCGCGACACCGGCCGCATCGTGCTGCCGCCCGCGAGCTTCGGGCATGAGCAGGAGAAGGTGCGGCTGCGCTGGCCGGCGGCGGTGAAATTCATCGAGGAGCACAAGCTCAACGAATTCTTCGCCGATAAGAGCCAGGATGTCGGCATCATCCTGCAGGGCGGCATGTACAATGCGGTGATTCGCGCGCTGCAGCTCCTCGGCCTGTCGGATGCTTACGGCAACACGCAGGTCCCGCTTTACGTGCTGAACGTCACCTATCCGCTGGTGGAAGCAGAGGTAAAGCGCTTCTGCGCCGGCAAGCGCGCGGTGCTGATGGTGGAGGAGGGCCAGCCGGAATTCCTAGAGCAGGCGCTGAACACGATCCTCCGTCGCGCCGATCTCAACACGCGCATCCACGGCAAGGACATGCTGCCGATGGCGGGCGAGTACACCGCGCAGGTGTTGCGCGATGGCCTCGGCACATTCGCCGCCGCCTATTTGCCGGACGCGGCGCCCGCGCCGCGCAACACTGCTCCGGTGCCGGCGGACGCGGCCGAGACGGTGCGCGCCGAGGTGCATGGCCGGCCGCCTTCCTTCTGCACCGGCTGCCCGGAACGGCCGATCTTCACCGCGCTGAAACTCGTCGAGCGCGAGCTCGGGACGCATCATGTGAGCGCGGATATCGGCTGCCATCTCTTCTCGATCCTCCCGCCGTTCAATATCGGCAACACCACGATGGGATACGGGCTCGGCTGGTCCGGCGCCGCTGCGCTGAACGCCAAGGATTCGGACCGTCGCACCATCAGCTTCATGGGCGATGGCGGGTTCTGGCATAACGGGCTCGCCTCCGGCGTCGGCAATGCGGTGTTCAACAAATCGGACAACGTGCTGGTGGTGGTGGATAACGGCTATTCCGCCGCGACCGGCGGCCAGGACATCCTTTCCTCCAAGGCGAATAATCCGCGCCGCAGCACGAAGAACGCGATCGAGCGTGCGGTGCGCGGCGTCGGCGTTTCCTGGGTTCGGACGCTGACCCGCACCTACGACATCGCGATGATGCGCGACACGTTGCGCGAGGCGCTGACGACCAAGACGAAAGGCCCGAAGGTCATCGTCGCGCAATCCGAATGCATGCTGAACCGGCAGCGCCGCGAGCGTCCGCTGATGCGCCGCGCGATCAAGGACGGCAAGCGCGTGGTGCGCGAGCGCTTCGGCGTCGATCCCGACACCTGCACCGGCGATCATTCCTGCATCCGCCTGTCCGGCTGTCCGTCGCTCACGGTCAAAGCCAATCCCGACCCGCTGCGCCGCGAGCCGATCGCGTATGTCGACAATTCCTGCGTCGGCTGCGGGCTGTGCGGGGAGGTATCGCATGCGGCGGTGCTCTGCCCCTCCTTCTACCGGGCCGAGCTGATCAGCAACCCGACGCGCTGGGATAGGCTGCGCGCGAAGCTCACCGGGCGCATCATCGGCCGGATGCAGGCGAGGATGCCGTCCCATGCCTGATGGCGCCGCGCCGCTCGCCGCGCTCGCCATCGAGGATGCGGCCAAGGCGCGGGCGATCGGCATCGCGATCGTGGCGATGGGCGGCCAGGGCGGCGGCGTTCTCGCCGACTGGATCGTCGATCTCGCCGAGGCGAACGGTTATCTGTCGCAGAGCACGTCGGTGCCGGGCGTCGCGCAGCGCACCGGGGCTACGATCTATTACGTGGAATTGTTCCCCGCCGCCGCGGCGCAGGCGAAGGGCCAGGACCCGGTGCTGGCGATGATGCCGACGCCGGGCGATGTCGATGTGGTGATCGCGTCCGAGCTCATGGAGGCGGCGCGCGCGGTGCAGCGCGGCTTCGTCACGCCGGACCGCACGGTGCTGATCGCCTCGACCCACCGGCTCTACGCGATGACGGAGAAGATCGCGCTCGGCGACGGCCGCGCGGACGCGGAAGCCATGCTGTCAGCCTGCCGCGAGGCTGCGGCACGGCTGGTCGCCGGCGACATGCAGGCGCTCGCCGAGCAGGCCGGCAGCGTGATCAGCGCATCGCTGTTCGGCGGCCTCGCCGGGGCGCGGATCCTGCCTTTCACGCGCGAGGAATTCGAGGCGGCGATCCGCCGCGGCGGCGTCGGCGTCTCCGCCAGCCTCGACGCCTTTGCGCGCGGCTTCGCGCAGGCGCAGGCGGACGAGATCGCGATCCCGCGCGACACGATCACCGAGGAATGCGAGGCGATCATCGCCGAGGGCGAGCGCCGCCTCACCGATTACCAGGATGCGGCCTATGCCCGCGCCTATGTCGCGCGGCTCGCGCCGATTCGCGCCCGCGACGTCGCGCGCGGCGACGGCCGGTTCCGCCTGCTTGCGGAGACCGCGCGCGGCCTGGCGCTCTGGATGTCCTACGAGGATTCCATCCGCGTCGCCGAGCTGAAGACGCGCGCGACGCGGTTCGCGCGGGTGACGGATGAGGTGAAGCCGGAAGCCGGGCAGATCCTGCGCATTCGCGAGTTCCTGCATCCGCGCGTTGAGGAGATTGCCGACATGCTGCCAAGCAGGCTCGGCCGCGCGCTGTTGGCGCCCGGCATGCTGCGCCGCTTGGTCGAGCCGATGACGCGGCGCGGCCGCATCGTCGAGACGACGTCGCTCACCGGCTTCCTGCTGTTGCGTTTCGTCGCCTCGCTGCGGCGCTGGCGGCGCCGCACCCTGCGGTTCGGGATCGAGCAGGCGCGCATCGATTCCTGGCTCGCCCGCATCGCCGCCGCGCCCGATTACGCGCTCGCGATCGAGATCGCCGCCTGCCAGACTCTGGTGAAAGGCTATGGCGAGACGCATGCACGCGGCTGGAACAGTTTCGAGCGGTTGATGGCGGTATCCGATAAGCTCGGTGGTCGCGCCGATGCGGCGGAAGCTCTCGCCCGGCTGCGGGCTGCAGCACTCGCCGATGAGAGCGGCGCCATCCTCGCCGCGGCCGAGCGCGCCGAAGCAACGGCGGCCTAGATGCACGTCCGGCCCAGGCGCTATCGCGGTGATCCGGAGGCGATTCGCGCGCTCGTGCAGGACGATCAGGTGCATCGCGACGCCTATCTCGATCCCGAGATCTTCGATCTCGAGATGGAGATGCTGTTCCCGCGCACCTGGATCTATGTCGGCCATGAAAGCCAGGTGCCGAATCCGGGTGATTTCTTTACCTGCGATATCGGCCGCGAACCGGTGATGATGATCCGCCACACCGACGGCTCGGTGCGCGTTCTCCGCAACCGCTGCGCCCATAAGGGCGCGCGGCTGGTGACGGAAACGCACGGCAATGCGGGGCGCTTCCTGCGCTGCCCCTATCACGCTTGGACCTACCGCACCGACGGCTCGCTGCTCGCGATCCCGCTGAAGAACGCCTACGAGACGACGCGTTTCCAGGATTGCTCCGCCGCGAAGGGATTGGCGCCGGCCGCCGCGGTGCAGTCTTACCGCGGTTTCGTGTTCTGCCGGCTCTCCGAAGAGGGGCCGGATTTCGATGCATATTTCGGCGGCTCGCTCTCGTCGATCGACTACATGGCGGATCGCTCGCCGGAAGGCGAGCTCGAGATCGCCGGCGGCGTGCTTCGCTATGTGCACGACTGCAACTGGAAAATGTTCGTCGAGAACCTCAACGACACCATGCATCCAATGGTCGCGCACGCCTCGGCCGCGGGCACCGCCAAGCGCCTCTGGGCGGACAAGCCGGAGGACGCGGTCAAGCCGATGGCGATCGAGCAGCTGCTTCCTTTTGCTGCCAGCTACGAGTTCTTCGACAAGATGGGCGTGCGCGTCTACGAGAACGGGCACGGCTATTCCGGGGTGAATTTCAGCATCCATTCCTCGTATTCCAAGATGCCGGAATACGAGGCAGCGATGATCGCCGGGCATGGCGCGGAACGCGCGCGGGACGTGCTCGGCACGGTGCGGCACAACACGGTCTATTACCCAACGCTGACGATCAAGGGCGCCATCCAGTCGATTCGCGTCGCGCGCCCGATCGCGGTCGACAAGACGCTGATCGAGAGCTGGACCTTTCGCCTGAAAGGCGCGCCGGACGCGCTCCTACAACGGACGATGACATACAGCCGGCTGATCAACTCGCCGATGTCGATCGTCGGGCATGACGACCGGTATTGCTATCGCAACATTCAGGAAGGCTTGCGGGCGGAGGGCAATGAGTGGGTCAGCCTGCACCGCGACTTCTCGCCCGACGAAATCGGCGCGACCGATCTCAGCACCAATGGCACCAGCGAGATTTCCATGCGCCATCAATTCCGCGCCTGGGCGAAATACATGACCCTGGACGCGGCATGAGTGCCGCGGATCGCGACGCGCTCATCCGCTTCGTCGTCAACGAGGCGCGGCTGATCGACGAGAAGCGCTGGGACGAGTGGTACGACCTGTTCACCGAGGACGGGTTCTACTGGGTGCCGCTCGCGCCCGACCAGGAAGACGGGGTGAACCACACGTCTCTCGCCTATGAGGACAAGCTGTTGCTCAAGCTCCGCATCGAGCGGCTGCGCGATCGCGGCGGCCCGTTCTCCCAGCGTCCGCCGAGCCGCTGCCACCATCTGCTGCAGACGCCTGAGCTTGAGAGCGCCGATCCCGAGGCGCAGCTCTTCGTCATGCGGACGCAGTTCCATTACACCGAGTCGCGCCTCGACGAGCAGCAGACCTATGTCGGCACCGCGTTCCACCACATCGTTTGGGAGAACGACGCGTTTCGCCTTCGGCTGAAGCGTGTCAATCTGCTGAACTGCGAGGCGGCCCTGCCATCGATCCAGCTTTTCCCATGACCACGGTCGCCGCCGCCTTCCGGGATGCCGCCGAACGCTGGGCGGAATCGCCGTTCCTCGAGATCCTGCCGGAAACCGCCGCGATTTACGGCCTGTCGGCCGCCACCTATAGCTACGCGCGCGCGGCGGCGGAGACGGAGCGTGTCCAACGGCGCTATGCGGCGGCCGGGTATGGGCCCGGCCATCGCATCGGGCTGATGCTTGAGAACCGGCCGGAGGTGTTCTTCCACTGGTTCGCCTTGAACGCGCTCGGCATCGGCGTCGTGCCGCTGAACGTCGATCTGCGGCCGGCCGAGCTCGATTACCTCATCACGCATAGCGAGCTCTGCCTCGCTGTCGGCAGTGCCGCGCGCCTGCGCGGCCTGCAGGATGCGGCCTCCCGGACCGGCGCTTGCGCCGTCGCGGTCGTCGACGCTGCGGCGATGCCGCCCGCCCCGCATCCCGCGCAGGGATCGATCGGGCCAGGCACCGAATGCGCGCTGCTCTACACCTCGGGAACCACGGGCAAGCCGAAAGGCTGCGTGCTCTCCAACGCCTATTTCATGCGTTGTGGCAGCTGGTACGCGACGCTTGACGGGCTCTGCGCGCTGCGTGACGGCGAGGAGCGTCTGATCTCGCCGCTGCCGATGGTGCATGTCAACGCGATGGCCTTCTCGACGCTTGCGATGGTGCTGAAAGGCGGCTGCGTGATCCCGCTCGACCGGTTCCATCCGAGGAGCTGGTGGGCGAGCGTGCGGGAAAGCCGCGCCACCATCCTGCACAGCCTGGGCGTCATGCCGACCATGCTGCTCGGCCTCGATCCGTCGCCGGATGACCACGCGCATGCGGTGCGCTTCGGCTTCGCGCCGGCCGTCGATCCACGCTACCATGCGGCGTTCGAGGCGCGGTTTGGCATCCCGATGATCGATGCCTGGTCGATGACGGAAACCGGCGCGGGCGGCGTGGTGATCGCGAATCGCGAGCCGCGGCATGTCGGGCACTCCTGCTTCGGCCGCGCCGAGGATTTCATGCAGCTCCGTCTCGTCGATCGCGACGGGCGGGAGGTCGGACCGCACGAGCCGGGCGAGATGCTGGTGCGCGCGGCCGGCCCTGATCCGCGTGCCGGGTTTCTGACCGAATATCTCAAGGATCCGGCGGCGACGGACGCGGCGTGGCAGGGCGGCTGGTTCCATACCGGCGACGTGGTCCGGCGCGATGCAGCCGGCAATCTGTTCTTCGTCGATCGCTGGAAGAACGTGATCCGCCGGTCGGGCGAGAACATCGCCGCGACCGAGGTGGAGAGCGTGCTGCGCCGCCATCCGCTGGTGCGCGACATCGCCTGCACCGGCGTGCCGGATGAGCTGCGCGGCGAGGAGGTGCTCGCCTGCATCGTGCCGCGGGACGTTCCCGCCGATCCGGCGGGGTGCGCGCGCGAGATCGTGACGCTGGCGCTCGACGAGCTGGCCTATTTCAAGGCGCCGGGCTGGATCGTGTTCGCCGAGGCCCTGCCGCTGACATCGACAAACAAGATCCAGCGCGGCGAGCTCAAATTCTGGGCGCGGTCGCAGCCGGGCGCCGCGGGCTGCATCGACACGCGAGCGCTGAAGAAGCGGCAGGCCGCGACGGCATGATGGATTTCGCCGATGTCGTGGCCGTGGCACCCGTCACGGTGCCGTATGCGCGGCGCTCCGACAAGCCGGCGACATGGTGGCTCGGCCGCGCGCTCGCCGAGCTGCTGCGCGCGGCGAACCTGCCGAAAGCGGCAATCGACGGCCTCTGCCTGTCGAGCTTCACCCTCGCACCCGACGGACCGGCGAGCTTCGTGCAGCATCTCGGCTTGTCGCCGCGCAGCCTGGATATGCTGCCGACCGGGGGCGCCTGCGGCGTCATGGCGCTGCGCCGTGCGGCGCGCGCCGTGCAATGCGGCGACGCGGAGATCGTCGCCTGCATCGCCGGCGACGCGAATGATGCCACGAGCTTCCAGGACCTGATCGCCGGGTTCAGCGAATTCGCGCGTGATTGCGTCTGGCCGTACGGCGCGGGCGGACCCAATCTCAGCTTCGCGCTGCTCACCGAGGCTTACATGCGCCGGTTTGGCGCCACCCGCGAGGATTTCGGCCGCATCTGCATTGCGCAGCGCAGCAATGCGGCGCGCAATCCGGCGGCCTTGCTGCGCGGCGCGATGACCATGCAGAATTACCTCGACGCCAAGCCGGTCGCGGAGCCGGTACATTTGTTCGATTGCGTCATGCCCTGCGCCGGCGCGGATGGTTACCTCGTGATGCATCGCGCACGCGCAGAGTCGCTCGGCCTTCCTTTCGTGCGGATCCTCGGCATCATCGAGCGGCATAACGGTTTTCCGGATGATCTCGTGCAAACGCGCGGCGGCTGGGACGCGGCGTCGCTCTGGGCGCAGGCAGGTGCCGGGCCGCCGGACATGGATGTCGTGCAGACCTACGACGATTACCCGGTGATCGTGATGATGCAATTCGAGGATCTCGGCTTCTGCGCGAAAGGCGAGGCGCCGGACTACGTGCGGCGGCATGATCTGACCGTCAAGGGCGACCGGCCGCACAATACCGGGGGCGGACAGCTCTCCTGCGGGCAGGCGGGCGCGGCGGGCGGCTATCTCGGTCTCGTCGAGGCGATGCGGCAATTGCTCGGCATGGCGGCGGGGCGGCAGATCGCGCGCGCCCGGCACGCTCTGGTGAGCGGTTTCGGCATGATCAATTACGACCGTGGCGTGTGCACCGCGGCGACCGTCCTGGCCGCCGGGTGAGCCGCACCTCCGCGATGCGTCCGATGGACGAGGCCGCCGGGCGCGGCGCGCTGGGGCTACAGCATTGCCGTGCCTGCGGCGCGGTGCAGTATCCACCGCGCGCGCTCTGCCGCGTTTGCCTCGCCGATGATTTCGAATGGCGTGAGACCGAGCATGCGGCGGCCGAGGTGCTGGCCGCGGCCCTGTTGCATCACGGCTTCGATGCCGCGCAGCGCGATGCGCTGCCGTGCCGTGTCGGCCTGGTGCGGCTCGCGCCGGGCGCGATCGCCGTCGCATTCCTCGACGCGGATGTCATGCCTGGTCAGACCGTGCAGGTGCGCGCAAAGCTCGATGCGGCGCGCCGCGCAGTGCTCGAGGCGGTGACGGCGTGAGCGGGGCCGTGCTCGTCACCGGCGGAAGCTCGGGCATCGGGCGGGCGATCTGCGCCGATTTTCTTTCCGCCGGTCATCGCGTGATTGCGCTCGATCGCGTGCCGGGCCGCGAGGCGCATCCCGGGCTTCACGCAATCACCGTCGATCTCATGGATGACGCGGCGACGCGGGCCGTCGCGGCGGAAATCGTCGCGGAATTCCGTCCGACCACGATCGTGCACAATGCCGGCGTGGCGCGCGCGGCCCTGCTCGCCGATGTTCGGCGTGCGGATCTCGATGCGCTGGTCTCCCTGCATCTCGGCGCCGCCCTCGCGCTCGTGCAGGCCGCGCTGCCGGTGATGCGGGAGGCGAAGACCGGGCGGATCGTGCTGATCTCCTCGCGCGCGGCGCTCGGGCTCGCCACCCGCACGAGCTATTCGGCGACCAAGGCCGGGCTGATCGGCATGGCGCGTACCTGGGCGCTGGAGCTGGCCCCGTATGGCGTCACGGTGAACTGCATCGCGCCGGGTCCGATCGCTGAGACCGCGATGTTCCATGACGTGTTGCCGGAAGGCGATCCGCGCATCGCGGCGCTCACCGAGGCGATCCCGGTGCGCCGCCTCGGCACGCCGCAAGATGTCTCGCGCGCGGTGCTGTTCCTGGCGAGCCCAGATTCGGGTTTCATCACCGGACAGACGCTTTTCGTCTGCGGCGGCAGCAGCATCGGCAGCGTGACGATTTGATCGACGGCGTGGAAGGGATTGAGAGCATGATGAGAGCATCGCGCCGGAGCCTGTTCGGCATGATCGCGGCCTCCGCCCTGCCGGGCATCGCACGCGCGGCGGGGCGGGACGACGTCACCATCGGCTGGCCCAACGACGTGCCGGGCTGGGACCCCAATCAGCGTTTCACGCCCGACGCGCAGTCGCTGTTCAAGACGGTGTTCGACCAGCCCCTCGACCAGGACCCGGCCTTCAAGCTGATCCCGAATCTCGTCACCAAATGGGAGCTCTCGCCCGACGGGCTCTCGATGCCGGTCGAGCTCCGCGACGACGTCGTGTTCCACAATGGCGACAAGATGACGACGGAGGATTTCAAGTTCACCTTCTTCGACCGCATCAAGACGACGCCCGGGCTCGACATCGCGAATTCCTGGCGCAAGGTGCAGGATATCGAGATCCGGTCGCCCACCAAGGCGGTGATGAAGTTCAGCTCCCCGGCGCCCACCGCGCCGGTGTGGCTCGCCTTCCTCGGCAGCTTCATGGTGCCGGCGAAATACGTGCAATCGGTGGGCGCCGCGACCTTCGCGCAGAAGCCGGTCGGCAGCGGGCCGTACAAGCTCGTGGAATACGAGCAGAACGCACGGATCGTGCTCGAGCGCAACGACGCCTATTGGGGTCCGAAACCGGCGATCCGCCGGGTGACGATCCAGATCATCAAGGATGCCTCGGCGCGCGTCGCCGCGGCGGAATCTGGACAGGTCGATCTCACCATCGCGCCGCCGGTGCGCGAGACCGTGCGGCTGCAAGGCAGTCCACAGCTCGCCGCCGAGCTCGATCCGATCAGCCGGATCATTCTCCTGCAGGTGCGCAACGATCTCGGCTTCGCCGACGAGAACGTGCGGCTCGCGGCGCACCACGCGATCGACAAGCAGGCGCTCTCGCGTGCCTTCTATAACAACGCCGCGGTGCCGCTCTCGCAGCTCGCGACGCCCGGAACGCCCGGCTACATGACGGATTTCAGCTTTCCGTACGATCAGAAACTGGCGAAGCAGCTGCTCGCGAAATCCGGCTATGGTCCGTCCAAGCCGGCGAAGATCGGCTTCGCGGCGACGAACGGGCAGTTCCCGGGCGATTACGACATCGCGCGCGCCATCGTGCAGATGTGGCAGCGCGTCGGCATCGACGCCGATCTGCAAGTGATCGAATACGCGAAATATTTCGAGCTCAATCGCGGCCACAAGCTACCCGAGGCGATGCTCTATTCCTTCGACAACGGTACCGGAGACCCGGAGATTTATGTCGGCTACATGCTCAATCCCAAGCTGCCCTTCTCGCCCTGGCAGGACATGACGCTCGGCCAGAAGGTGATCGACGCGTTCAACATCGCGGATTACGCCAAGCGGGTGGCCACCTGGAAGGCGCTCGACCGGGAGGCGATGGAGATCGGCGCGAAGATCCCGTTGCTGCAAAGCGTGCAGACCGAGGTGCGGCAGAAATCGCTCGCGCTCACGCGCTACGGCAATGGCTGGGTGCTGCCGCAGACGATGCGCTGGAGCTGACCGCGGCCTTCGCATGAGCATTCTGCTGCTCGTCCTGCGCCGGCTGCTGGTCGCCGTGCCGATCCTGCTCGTCGTGTCGATCCTGCTCTTCACCGCGCTGCGGCTGCTCCCGGTGGACCCCGCGGCGATGTCGGTGCCGCCGAATGCGACGATCGCCGAGATCGCGGCGAAGCGGCGCGAGATGGGGCTCGACCGGCCGATCCCGGAGCAATATCTGATCTGGCTGCGCGGCGCGGTGCATGGCGAATTCGGCACCTCGATCCAGCTGCGGCGGAGCGCCGGCGCGCTGGTCCTGCAGGCGCTGCCGGCGACGATCGAGCTTGCGGTGCTGGCGATGCTGATCGCCGCATTGCTCGGCCTGGCGGGCGGGCTGCTGCTGTTCCGGGTGCGCGGCACGCCGGTGGAGCTGGTCGGCGATGTCGGCACCACGCTGCTGCTCTCGGTGCCGGAATTCCTCTGGGCGTTGCTGTTCATCCTGCTGTTCGGCGTGCTCTATCCGGTGCTGCCCTTCATGGGGCGGCTCGGGCCGCAATTCCGCCAGCCGGACATCACCGGCTTCATGCTGATCGACGCCCTGCTTTCCGGCAGCCTGGCGATGTTCGCGAGCGCGGTCTCGCACCTGCTGCTGCCGGCGGCCTCGCTCGGCATCGCCTTTGCGCCGCCGATCATGCGGGTGCTGCGATCCAGCCTATTCGACGTCCATCACGAGGATTACATCCGCCAGGCGCGGCTGCGCGGGATATCGGAGCGCCGCATCCTGATGGTGCACGCACTCGGCAACGCGATCCTGCCGACCCTCACGCTGATGGGGGTGCAGTTCGGCTTCTTGTTCGGCGGCACGCTGCTGATCGAGGTGATCTACTCGTTTCCCGGCCTCGGCAATCTCATGGTGGATGCGGTGCGCAACGCGGATCTGCCGATCATCCAGACCGTCGGGCTGACCTATTGCGTGGTCGTGCTGCTGATCAGCACGCTGATCGATGCGGTTGCGCTGGCGATGAACCCGCGGCTGCGACGCGCATGAGACGCATCCTGCATGGACGCGTGATCGCGGGCGGGGCGCTGATCCTGCTGGTGCTGGCCGCGGCGCTGCTCGCACCGCTGCTCGCGCCGCATGCGCCGGGCGACCAGGACCTGCTGAATATCCTGCTGCCGCCCTCCTGGGCAAAGGGCGGCGACCCGGCGTTTCCGCTCGGGACGGATTCGCTCGGGCGGGACGTGCTCTCCCGGCTGCTCTATGGCGCGCGGCTTGCGCTGATCGTCGCGGTGTCCGCGGCGCTGGGCGCGATGCTGGTCGGCGCGGTGCTCGCGCACCTCGCGGGGTATTTTGGCGGCGCGGTCGATTGGCTGATCGGCCGCGTGGTCGATGTCTGGATGTCGTTTCCGCCCGTCGTGCTCTCGCTGATCCTGATCGTCGGCCTCGGCAGCGGCGCGAACCGGGTCGTACTGGCGATCATCCTGGTGGATTGGACGCGGTTCTGCCGCGTGCTGCGCGCCGAGGTGATGCTGACCGCGCGGCGCGACTACGTGGCGGCGGCGCGGCTCTCCGGCTACGGGCATTGGCGCACGCTGACGCGCGAGATCCTGCCCGCGACGCTGCCGCTGCTGATCACGCTGCTCAGCCTCGAGATGGGCATCGCCGTGATCGTCGAGGCGGTGCTCTCCTTCGTCGGCATGGGCGTGCGGCCCGACGAGGTGGCGTGGGGGCAGATGATCGCCGATGCGCGGGCGAACGTGGCCGAGGCGCCCTGGACCCTGCTCGCGCCGATGGCGGCGATCTTCATTACCGTCAGCGGGTTCAACCTGCTTGGCGACGGGTTGCGGCGCAGCCTCGATGTGCGGCTGCGCGAGACCGGCCCGCCGGCGGCGGCCGGGCATTGAACCAAGCTCCGCCGGTGCTCGAGGCGGATGGCGTCACCGTCGAGGCGATGCTCGGGCATCGCCGCGTGGCTGCGATCCGCGATCTCTCCTTCACGCTGCCGGCGGGGCGCGTGCTCGGCCTGGTCGGTGAATCGGGCGCCGGGAAGTCGATGATCGGGCGGGCGATCGCGCAGGCCCTGCCGCCCGGCTTCGCGGTCAGCTTCGGCCATCTGCGCCTGGGGGGCGAGGATCTCGCCAAGGCGGCGCCGGCGCGGCGACGCGCCCTGCTCGGGCGCGACATCGCGTTCATCCCGCAGGAGCCGATGACCGCGCTCAACCCGGTGATGACGATCGGCGCGCAGATCGACGAGCATCTGCGCCGCCTCGACATGCGCGGCCGCGGCGGTCGGCGGTCGGCGGCGCTGGCGATGCTGGAACGCGTGCATCTGCCGGAGCCGGGGGAGTTGCTGCGGCGCTATCCGCATCAATTGTCGGGCGGCATGTGCCAGCGCGTGCTGATCGCGATGGCCTTCGTCTCCCGCCCGCGCCTCGTCGTGGCGGACGAGCCGACCACCGCGCTCGACGTCACGATCCAGGCGCGCATCATGGCGCTGATCGCCGAGATGCAGCGGCGGGACGGCACCTCGGTCGTGTTCATCACCCATGACCTCCGGCTCGCCGCGCGGATCTGCGATCAGATCGTGGTGCTGTATGCCGGGCGGCCGATCGAACGCGGGCCGGCGGCCGCGCTGCTCACCGCGCCGGCGCATCCCTATACGCGCTGCCTGCAGCTCGCGGCGCCGGCGATGGGAGAGCGGCGACGCCTGCATATCCTGCCGGCACAGATGCCGGGCCTCGCCGCGCTCGCGACGATGCAAGGCTGCCGCTTCGCCCCGCGCTGCCCGCTCGTCGAGGCGGATTGCCGGGTGATCGACCCGCCGGATTTGGCGGTCGGCGACGGCCGCCACGCCGCCTGCCTGCACGCGGACCGCACCGGCGCGATCGGCAGCGTGTCGGAAGCGGAACCGCGTATGGCGTCCACGGTCGGGGCGCCGGTTCTGGATGTGGAGCATCTGGACAAAAAATTCGTCTCCGGCATGCTGCGGCGGCGTACCACGCGCGCGGTGCGCGATGCGGAGCTGGCGATCGGCGCGGGCGAATTCCTGGGGCTCGTGGGCGAGAGCGGCAGCGGCAAGAGCACGATTGCGCGGATGGTGATGGGGCTCGAGCCTGTCTCCGCCGGCCGCATCCTGCTCGGCGGCGCGGATGTCACGCGGGCCGGCGGCGCGGCGCGGGCGCAGCGTCTCGACTGGGCGCAGATGGTGTTTCAGGATCCGCAATCAGCGCTTAACCCGCGGCGGCGCGTCGCCGATATCGTGACGCAGCGCCTGCAGGTCCGCCCGCACCGCCTGCCGGCGCAGGCGCGCAGGGAACGCGCGGCGGCGCTGCTGGCGGAGGTTGGGCTCGCGCCGGAGATCGCGCTGCGCACCCCGGCCGAGCTCTCCGGCGGGCAGCGCCAGCGGGTGAACATCGCGCGCGCGCTCTGCGCCGTGCCGCGCCTGCTGGTGGCCGACGAGATCGTCTCCGGGCTCGACGTTTCCGTGCAGGCGCAGATCCTCGACCTGCTGCTCCGGCTGAAGCGCGAGCGCGGTATCGCGATGCTGTTCATCTCGCATGACCTGTCGGTGGTCCGCCATCTGTGCGACCGGGTGGCGGTGATGCTGCGCGGCGAGATCGTCGAGCAGGGGAAGACGGCGGAGGTCTTCGCCGCCCCCGCGCATGCCTATACGCGCCGGCTGCTCGCCGCCGTGCCGCCCGACGATCTCGCGGTGCCCTGGCAGCCGTTTCCGGATGCCGCCTGATCGTCGGGAGAGTTTTCCATGCCACTCGCCAATCTGCTCACCGATATCGACGGAATCGAGGTCGGTCACGCGACCGATCTCCGCCTCGGCTCCGGGGTCACCGCGATCCTGTTCGCCGAGCCGGCCATCGCATCGGTGGCGGTGCTCGGCGGCGCGCCGGGCGGGCGGGACACGACGATGCTCGACCCGGCGATGACGGTGGATCGGGTGAATGCGATCGTCCTGTCCGGCGGCTCCGCCTTCGGGCTCGACGCGGCGGGCGGCGTGCAATCGGCGCTGCGGGCGCGCGGGCGCGGGGTGGTGTTCGCCCGGGTCACGCTCCCGCTCGTTGCCGAGGCCATCCTGTTCGATCTCGCCAATGGCGGCGACAAGGAATGGGGGCTGCACGCGCCCTATTTCACGCTCGGCCATGCGGCGGCGGAGGTGGCGGCACCGGGCGAATTCGCGCTCGGCACGGTGGGCGCGGGCACCGGGGCGACGACGGCGACGGCGAAAGGCGGCATCGGCTCGGCCTCCGCGCTCGCCGCGAGCGGGCATTGCGTGGCGGCGATCGTCGCGGTGAATGCGGTGGGGGCGGCGACGATCGGCGACGGGCCGCATTTCTGGGCGGCGCCTTACGAGGTGGATGCGGAGTTCGGCGGCCTCGGCTGGCCGGCGAGCATCGCGCCGGCCGATCTCGCGCGCCGCAGCAAGCAGAGCATCGGCACCGCGACCACGATCGGACTGATCGCGACCGATGCGGCGCTGACCAAGCCGCAGGCGAAGCGGCTCGCGATCATGGCGCATGACGGGTTGGCGCGCGCTATTCTTCCGGCGCATGCGCCGCTCGATGGCGACACGATCTTCGCCGCCGCGACAGGCGTCCGCCCGTTGCTCGATCCGGCGCAGGATCTGACCGAGCTCGGCCATGCCGCGACCCTGGTCATGGCGCGGGCAATCGCACGCGGCGTCTATGAGGCAGCTTCGCTGCCTTACGCGGGAGCGATGCGGTCCTGGCGGGAACGATTCACGTAGGAGAAGTCGGCCGCCTTATTTGATGGAAGCAGGGTCGATCCATCCGACATGGCCGTCATCGCGCCGATAGACGACGTTCAGCTCGCCCGACGCGCTGTTGCGGAACATCAGCACTTTCTGATCGGCCAGATCCATCCGCATCACCGCATCGCCCACGCTGAGGCGGGCGATTTCCATCGCCGTCTCGGCGATGACGGTGGCGCAGGCGCCGACGACTTCGCTCGGCGCCGCGCTCTCATCCTCCTGGCGCAGCACGTATTGCCGCCCGGCTTGCGGCCGCTCGCGTTGGGCGCTGTCGCGCGCATGCTCGTTGACGCGCCGCCGATAGCGGCGGAGGCGCTTGGCGATGTGCTCGGCGGCATCGTCGAACGCGCTGTTCGCATCCCCCGCCTCGCCCTCGCCGCGCAGGCTGAGGCCGCGGCCGGCATGGACGTTGATGTCGCAGGTGAAAAAGCTGCGCGCCCGGCCGAAGGTGACGTTCGCCTCCAGCGCATGGTCGAAATACTTGCCGGTGATCTGCCCGAGCGATTCCTCGACGCGCACCCGCAGCGCGTCGGACAGATCGAGCTGCTTGCCAGACATCGTGATCAGCATGAAAGCGTCTCCAGATGTTGAAGCCCGCCCGGGCTCAGGCGATCAGGCCGGCATCGCCTTCTCCCGCTTGCGCTGCACAGAACTCGGTATGCGCAACGCATCGCGATACTTGGCCACGGTCCGCCGGGCGATGTCCACGCCTTCGCGACGAAGCAAGGCAACGATTGCGTCATCCGAGAGGATGGCGCCGGCCGGTTCGGCGTTCACCAGTGAGCGTATGCGGCACCTCACCGCCTCGGCGCTGTGGGTCTCGCCGTCCGTGCCGCCGATCGCGGTGGTGAAGAAGAATTTCAGCTCGAAAATGCCGCGCGGCGTGGCGATGTATTTGTTCGCCGTCACCCGGCTCACCGTGCTCTCGTGCATTTCGATCGCATCGGCGATGTCGCGCAGGATCAACGGGCGGAGATGCGCGATGCCGTGGCGGAAGAACCCGTCCTGCCGCCGCACCGTCTCGGCGGCTACCTTGAGGATGGTCTCCGCCCGCTGCTGCAGCGATTTCATCAACCAGTTGGCGCTCGCAAACTGCTCGGCGAGCCAGGCGCGATCCTCCCGCGGCACCTGGCCGCGGACGCGGGCGTGGAAGCGCTGGTTGACGAGGATGCGCGGCAGCGTCTCCGGGTTCAATTCCAGGTGCCAGCTGCCGTCGGGCAAAGCGCGCATCAGCACGTCCGGGATGATCGGCTGCGGTGCTGGCACGTCGAAGCCGGTGGCCGGTTTCGGGTCGAGCGCCCGCAGCTCGGCGATCATCTCGGCCAGATCCTCGGCATCGATGCCGCAGGCCGCCATCAGCCCGCGCATGTCGCGCCGCGCCAGCAGATCGAGATTGTCGAGCAACGCCGCCATCGCCGGGTCGAGCCGGTCTCGGTCGGCGAGCTGGACGGCGAGGCAGCCGCGAAGGTCGGCGGCGAACAGCCCGGCCGGCTCGAACCGCCCCATCCGGGCGCGGATCGCGGCGACCCGGGCGGGATCGGCGTCGAGCGCCGCGGCGAGCGCCTCGGTGGTGATTGGCACGCGGCCGACCGGGTCGAGCAGGGCGATCAGCTGCGCGCCGATCAGCTGGTCCGCCGGGTCGGTGAAGGCGAGGCGCAGCTGCTCGGACAGGTGCTGGCGGAGGCTCGGGCGGAATTCGGCGAACTCGTCGATGCCGCGGCCTTCCTCGCCGCCCGCGCCGATCGCCCGGTGGTGCACGGCGCCGTCCTCGTAGCGGTCGGTGAAATCGGCTTCGATCGGCGCCTCCGTCGCCATCGTGGCGGCGCTGAGCAGATCCGCGCAATCCGTCCCCTCCGGGGCGGCGATCGCCACCTGGTCGGGCGCCGGGCGCTCGGCCGCGAAGCCCGCATCGTCGTCGCGCTCGAGCAGCGGGTTGCGCTCCAGCTCCTGCTCGACGAATTCGGCGACCTCGAGATGGGAGCATTGCAGCAGCTTGATGGCCTGCCGCAATTGCGGGGTCATCACCAGCGACTGGGATTGGCGAAGTTCCAGCCGCGGCGCCATCGGCGTCGCTAGCATGGGAGGAGGCCCATTTTGGGCGGTGCCGGGCGGACCCGGCTCGGGAATCTGCTCATGGGAGCGGGAGACTAGAGGCTAAACCTTTCTCCAAGGTAGACGCGGCGCACATCCTGATGCGCCACGACCTCTTCCGGGCGGCCCTCCATCAGCACCTGCCCGTCATGCATGATGTAGGCGCGATCGATGATCTCGAGCGTCTCGCGCACATTGTGGTCGGTGATCAGCACGCCGATCCCGCGATCCTTCAGATGCGAGACGAGATCGCGGATCTCGCCCACCGCGATCGGGTCGATGCCGGCGAGCGGCTCGTCGAGCAGGATGTAGCTCGGTTGGGTGGCGAGCGCGCGGGCGATCTCGACGCGGCGGCGCTCGCCGCCGGAGAGCGCGAGCGCCGGCGTGCGGCGGAGATGGCCGATGCCGAACTCGGCGAGCAGCTCGTCGAGCATCTGGTCGCGCCGGTCCTGGTCGGGCTCGATCACCTCGAGCGTCGACATGATGTTCTGCTCGACATTGAGGCCGCGGAACACGCTCGCCTCCTGCGGCAGGTAGCCGATGCCGAGCCGGGCGCGGCGATACATCGGCAGGCTGGTGATGGCGCTGCCGTCGAGGTTGATCGAGCCGGTATCGGGGCGGACGAGGCCCACGATCATGTAGAAGGTCGTGGTCTTGCCGGCGCCGTTCGGGCCGAGCAGGCCGACCGCCTCGCCGCGGCGGACCGAGATCGAGACGTTCCGCACCACCGGCCGCTTCTTGTAGGTCTTGCCGACGCCGGATGCGGAAAGCCCTCCGTTGCCTTCGAGAACCCGGAGCGTGTCGATCATGGACGTCCTTTCGCGGGCGGCGTGACGGCCGTTCCGGACTGCGGCGCGGCGGCCGGCCCGCCCGTCGGCGCATGACCCTTGGCACCGTCCGGCGCATCGCCATTGGCGCCGTTCGGCACCACCAGGCCCTGCACCCGGAGCCCGGGCTCCGCGACCAGCCGGGCGATGCCGGTGTGCATGTCGACCACGGCCTGGTTGCCGTTGAGCTGGTTCGGCCCGCGGGTGATGCGCACATTGCCGACGACGCGCGCGATGCCGGTATCCGGCACATAGACGCCGCGATCGCCGAGCACCGTCTCGGTGGCGGTGCGCACGTCGACATGGCCGAACGCATCCACCTTCTGCAGCTTGCCCGAATTGGCGAGCGGGTCCGGGGTGGCGCCGGACTTGGCGGGTCTCGGCGGCGGCGCGGCGGGCTTGCCTTGCGTCGCCGGCTGATCGGGCGTCGTGTAGCCCACGAGCACGTCGCCGGCGAGGCGGCGGCCGTCATTGGTGACCACCACCGCGTCGCCGCGGCCGACCGCCATGTGGAGCTGCGACCAGTATTCCATCGAATCCCGGGCGGTGAGCGTGTCCTGCGGAGTGATCAGCTTGAGATGGGCGCCGGTCAGCACGAGCACCGCCTTGTCGATGTCATAGACCGCGTGATCGCCCCAGGCATTGTCGGTCGCGGTGTAGATATGGACGTGGCCGATCGCCTCGAGCCGATAGATCTCGTTATTGCCGGTGTCGCTGTCGTCGAGGGCGGGCGGTTTCGGGGCGGTGCCGGCGGGTTGCGCCGCCGGGGTGGCCGGCGGGCAGGGCGGCGGCGGTGCGCCCGGGGTTGCACCTGACGCGGTGGCAGGCGCGGCGCCCGAAGGGGCGGCCGCGGTCGGGCTCGCAACCGGGGCAGGCCCGGGCGCCGAGGCCCGGGTGACCGGGTTGCCGGGCGCGGCCTGCGCCGTGCCGGGCGCCGGCGTGCAGGCCTTGCGGCGGTAATGCGCGATCAGCGTATCCGCGGTCACGGTCACCGTGTCGCGCACCGCCTTGGCATCCCCGTTGGCGATGATCGTCTGCTCGTTCTGGTGCCATTCGATTCCGTCGAGCGCGGTGACGGTGATCGGGCCGCCATGCGACAGATCGATCTGCTGCGCCCGCGCGCCCCCGGGCGCCGCCGCGAGCGCGGCCGCCACGACCGTCGAGAGGGCAAGGAGCGTGCGCGCCCTCATGGCGTCGCGCCATTCATCACCAGCGTCGCCGGGCCGCGGAACTGGATCACGCTGCCCTTGTCGAGCAGCGTATAGGCCTGCGCGTCCAGCGTGCCGAACGGGCCTTCCGCATGCACCGTCTCGTTGCCGGCGGCCGCCCCCTGCTTGAGGTCCATCGTCGCGGTGCGGCTCTTCATCGTCGTGCCGTCCGCCCGGTAGAGGGTCACGTTGTCCTGCAGGTCGAGCTGGCCGAGATGCTGCATGTAGACGCCGGTCTTCGCCGAGAGCATCAGCCAGGTGCCGTTCTGCAGCAGCGCGTCGCCGACCGGGTTGGTGAGATCGACGCGCTCCGGCGAGACCTGGATCGCGGTGTCGGCGGTGATCGTATAGGGCCGGCCGCGCTCGTCCACGCCGCGGTAGCGCGCATCGATGAGGCGCGCGGCATCGGCATCGGCGCCCGCCCGGTGGGAGGCCTGCCTTGCCTGCTCGGCCTCGCGGTCGAGCTCGGGCCAGAGCGCCAGCGTGCTGAGCAGCGCGAGGGCGACGACCGGCAGCAGGCGCTTGGACCACCGCACCGCCCAGCGGCGGCGGGCGATGCCGCGAGGGCTAGGCGGCCGCCGGTTGCGCGCGATGGCGGCGGAGGCGAGGCGCTCGTCGGATGATGGCGAGCGAGACAGCGGGGCGATGCTCACGCGATCCCTGCCCGCAACAGGTCGTGGACATGGATGAGACCGACCGGCCGCGCGGCCGGATCCACCACGAACAGGCTGGTGATCGGCCGGGCGCCGGCGTTCATCAGATGCAGCGCCTCGGCGGCCAGCGCCTCCGAGCCGATCGTGCGCGGCGAGGGGGTCATCACCGCCGCCACGCTCCGTCCGAGCAGGTCGGGGCCCATATGCCGGCGCAGATCGCCATCGGTGATGATCCCGGCCAGGCGGCCCGCCTCGTCCAGCACGCCGAGCACGCCGAACCCCTTGCCGGTCATCTCCAGCAGGGCCTGATCCATCGGCGTCGCCGGGGTGGCGAGCGGCAGGGCGTCTTCCCCATGCATCAGCTCGCGCACCCGGCGCAGCCTGCTGCCGAGCTTGCCGCCAGGGTGGAACTGGCGGAAATCGCTCGCGGTGAAGCCCCGGCGCGTCAGCAGCGCCACCGCCAGCGCGTCGCCGAGCGCCTGCTGCATGGTCGTGCTGGTGGTCGGCGCGAGCCCCATCGGACAGGCCTCCGGAGCGGAAGGCAGCGCCAGCACGATATCGGCGGCCTGGGCGAGGGTGGAATCCATGCGTCCGGTCACCGCGATCAGCTTCAGGCCGAAGCGGCGCGCATGGGCGACGAGATCGGCGAGCTCCGTCGTCTCGCCGGAATTCGAGATCGCGAGGACGGCATCGCCCGGCACCACCATGCCGAGATCGCCATGCGAGGCCTCGGCCGGATGCACGAACAGGGCGGGCGTGCCGGTCGAGGCGAGGGTGGCGGCGACCTTGCGGCCGACCAGCCCGGACTTGCCCATGCCGCTCACCACGACGCGGCCACCGATCCCGGCCAGCAGGGCGACCGCCTGGGTGAAAGCGTCGTCGAGTCCGGCGGCCAGCGCGCGCAACCCCGCCGCCTCCGTCGCCAGCACGGCGCGCGCGACGTCCAGATCGGTCCGCTCGGCAGCCACCGCGAGATTCATCCAGCATGTATGGGAAACGCCGACTCCGAGGTCAATCGAAGAGACGTCACGGAGGGTAACGCTCGCGAGCCGAATCCCATGAATCCAATGCGGTGGGGAGCGCGCCTATATTTTCAGTGGTGAAAGATGTCGGGCTCCTCATAGCCCAGCATGTCGAGCCGCGCGCGCGCCGGCAGGAAGGCGAAGCAGGCCTCGGCGAGCGCCAGCCGCTCCTCGCGCACCAGCAGCGCCTCGAGCCGCGCCCAGAGCGCATGCAGATGCAGCACGTCGGAGGCGGCATAGGCGAGCTGTTCCGGCGTGAGCGACGCGGTGCCCCAATCGGAGGTCTGCTGCTGCTTGGAGATCTCCACGCCGAGCAGCTCGCGGCAGAGATCACGCAGCCCGTGCCGGTCGGTGAAGGTGCGGACCAGCTTGGCGGCGATCTTGGTGCAGCGCACCGGGGCCACGGTGATGCCGAGCGCGTGCTGCAGGACCGCCACGTCGAAGCGCGCGAAATGCATCAGCTTGATGGTGCCCGGGTCGGCGAGCAGGCGGCCGAGGTTGGGCGCCTTGCGGCCACGGCCGCCGAGCCGCTCGGGCGCGATCTGCACCAGATGCGCCTGGCCGTCCCCGGCGGAGAGCTGCACCAGGCAGAGCCGGTCGCGATGCGGGTTGAGCCCCATCGTCTCGGTGTCCACGGCGACCGCCGGCCCGAGATCGAGCCCGTCCGGCAGGTCGTCGCGATAGAGGTGGATCGTCGCGCCTTGCATGAACTGGGTGATCGCCATGGAAATCCGGTGCCTGCCAATGGTGCCCAGGAGAAGACTCGAACTTCCACGACCTTGCGGCCACAGGTACCTGAAACCTGCGCGTCTACCAATTCCGCCACCTGGGCCTGTGGTGCACGGGGCCCGGCGATGTAGCCGCCGCCCCGGCGCACGTCAACCGGAACCGCGGCCCGGCCCTCGACAAACCGCCGCCTCCCCCGATATGCGCGACAGCGACCAGGAGGTTTCCCATGGCGACGCGCAGCGTGGCGACGGTGTTCGGCGGTTCGGGCTTCATTGGCCGCTACGTGGTGCAGCGGCTGGCGCGGGCCGGCTATGTGGTCAGGGTCGCCGGGCGCGACACCGAGCGCGCCATGGGAATGCGGGTGATGGGACGGGTCGGCCAGATCGTGCCGCTCTACGCCCCGCTTGCCGAAGAAGGCGCGGTGGCGCGGGCGATCGAGGGGGCGGATGTCGTCGTCAACCTCACCGGCCGGCTGACCGAGCGGCGGCGCGGCGATTTCCGCCGCGTGCACGAGGAGGGGGCGGGACGGATCGCCCGGCTTGCCGCGGTGTCGCGAGTTTCGAGCCTCGTCCACGTCTCGGCGATCGGCGCCGATCCGGCGAGCCCGAGCGAGTACGGCAGGAGCAAGGCGGCGGGCGAGGCGGCGGTGCGAAGCGCGACGCCGGGCGCGGTCATCCTCCGTCCTTCCGTGGTGTTCGGCATGGAGGACAAGTTCTTCAACCGCTTCGCCGGGATGGCGGCGCTGCTGCCGGTCATGCCGGTGGTGTCCGGGGCGACCAAGCTGCAACCGGTTTTTGTCGGCGACGTCGCGGATGCGATCATGGCCGGCATCGCCGGGGCGGCGAGCGCGGAGGCGCCGTACGAGCTCGGCGGCCCCGACATCCTGAGCATGCGGGAGCTGATGATCTGGATCCTGAAGATCACCCGCCGCCATCGCCCGCTCTTCACGGTTGGGCCGGGGCTCGCGCGGCTCCAGGCGACGATCGGCGAACGGATGCCGGGGCAGCCCTTCACGCGCGACCAGCTCGCGATGCTGTCGCGGGACAATGTGGTCTCGCCGGGCGCCCCGGGGCTGGCCGAGCTCGGCATCGTGCCGATGTCGATCGACCTCGTGGTGCCCGATTACCTGGCCCGCTACCGCGTCGGCGGCGGCAAGCGGACGTTGCCGGAGTGGGATACAGTCGCAAATCGGACCTAAATTAAGTTTGGATCAAGGGCCTCCTCGACCAGTTTGATGCGAGTTGCTTTTTATATGGCAGCCCTGCTGCCTTAATGGGCTATTTTGCTCTCGCGCTGTGTCACGCCGCGTCCTATATCGCTGGGCGACGGCGCCGTGCGCCGGCGGAGGAGCGACGATGGCCGAACGCATGCTGCAATTCGTTCGCCTGGGACAGCACACGCCCGACAAGCGGGCGGTGCCTGAACGCCGCGTCGATTTCGCCGAGATCTATCGCTCCTTCGATCCCGCGCAGGCCGCCGAGCAGTCCAGCCGGTGCAGCCAGTGCGGCATCCCTTTCTGCTCCATCCACTGCCCGTTGCAGAACAACATCCCGGACTGGCTGAAGCTCGCCGCCGAAGGGCGCCTCGAGGAAGCCTACGAGGTGAGCTCGGCCACCAACAACTTCCCCGAGATTTGCGGCCGCATCTGCCCGCAGGACCGGCTCTGCGAGGGCAATTGCGTCATCGAGAAGGGCTATGAGAGCGTCACCATCGGCGCGGTGGAGCGCTTCATCACCGACAACGCCTTCGCCGAAGGCTGGGTGAAACCGGTGCATCCGAAGCGCGAGCTCGCGCAGACCGTCGGCATCATCGGCGCCGGGCCAGGCGGCATGGCGGCGGCCGAGATGCTGCGCCGGCGCGGCTACCAGGTCACAGTCTATGACCGCCACGATCGCGTCGGCGGCCTGATGATCTACGGCATCCCGGGCTTCAAGCTCGAGAAGGAGATCGTGCTCCGCCGCCGCGACCTGCTCGAGCAATCCGGCATCCGCTTCGAGACCGGCGTCGAGATCGGCCGCGACCTCGCCTTCGCCGAGCTGCGCGCCCGGCACGACGCGCTGCTGATCGCGACCGGCGTCTACAAGGCGCGCGACCTTGCGGCCCCCGGCGTCGGTCTCGACGGCATCGTGCCCGCGCTCGACTATCTCACCGCGTCGAACCGCCAGGGTCTCGGCGACGAGGTGCCTGCCTTTTCGGATGGCACGCTCGACGCTGCCGGCAAGCGCGTGGTGGTGGTCGGCGGCGGCGACACCGCGATGGACTGCGTGCGGACCGCGGTGCGGCAAGGCGCCGTCTCGGTGAAATGCCTCTACCGCCGCGACCGCGACAACATGCCGGGCTCGATGCGCGAGGTGAAGAACGCGGAGGAGGAGGGTGTCGAGTTCGTCTGGCTCTCGGCCCCGGAAGCGTTTCTCGGCGACGAGACGGTGAGCGGCGTGCGCGCCATTCGCATGCGGCTCGGCCTGCCCGACGCCTCCGGCCGGCAATCGGTCGAGCCACTGCCCGGCAGCTCCTTCACCGAACCGGCCGAACTCGTCATCAAGGCGCTCGGCTTCGACCCGGAAC
The DNA here is from genome assembly GCA_965276665.1 of Acetobacteraceae bacterium. Classification (GTDB taxonomy): domain Bacteria; phylum Pseudomonadota; class Alphaproteobacteria; order Acetobacterales; family Acetobacteraceae; genus CAWGJC01. The sequence continues at coordinate 2,047,864 of OZ255620.1, read as the reverse complement.
CGCTGCCCGCGCTCTGGGAGCAACCCGAGCTCGCGGTCAACCGCTGGGGCACCGTCGCGGTCGATTTCTCCAGCTTCATGACCGCATTGCCCGGCGTGTTCGCCGCCGGAGACATCGTGCGCGGCGCCAGCCTCGTCGTCTGGGCCATCCGCGACGGCCGCGACGCGGCGGCGGCGATGGATGCCTGGATACAAAATGAAGCCGCCGGCGCTGCGGACATGGCGGCGGCTTGATGGCGGGGGCGATAAGGCCAGGGGCGCTGCCCCTGGACCCCGCTGGGGCCGAAAGGCCCCCGGCCCCGATGTGGCGCTTCGCGCAGATGCGGCCGCAGTCCGGGACGCCGGCCGTGTCACGAGATGTCGTCCCGGGTTCCAAGGGCGACGCCCTTGGCGGGGGCCAGGGGCAGAGCCCCTGGCCTTCCACTCCCCCTGCACACCGTCTCCAGGAGTCACATTAATGACCGAGACCGGACAGGATTTCGCCGCCGCCTGGAACGCCAACGCCGCGCGTCTCGCCGATACGTATGACGCCTCGCAGGAGCATGATGCGTGTGGCGTCGGGTTTGTCGCGGCACTCGACGGCAAGCCGCGGCGCGACGTGGTGCAGGCCGGGATCGATGCGCTGAAGGCGGTCTGGCATCGCGGCGCGGTCGATGCCGATGGCAAGACCGGCGACGGCGCCGGCATCCATATCGAGATCCCGCAGGATTTCTTCGCCGAGGCGGTCGAGCGCGGCGGCGAGACGCTGCGCTCGGGGCGGATCGCGGTCGGCCAGGTGTTCCTGCCGAAGACCGATCTGTCGGCGCAGGAGCGGTGCCGGCAGATCGTCGAGACCGAAATCCTGCATTTCGGGTACGCGATCTATGGCTGGCGCCAGGTGCCGATCGATGTCGCCTGCATCGGCGAGAAGGCAAATGCGACGCGGCCCGAGATCGAGCAGATCATGATCCGCAACGCGCGCGGCACGTCCGATGCCGAGTTCGAGCGCGACCTTTATGTGATCCGCCGGCGCATCGAGAAGCAGGCGATCGCGGCGCAGATTTCCGAGCTCTACATCTGCTCGCTCTCCTGCCGCTCGATCATCTACAAAGGCATGTTCCTGGCCGAGAGCCTGACGGATTTCTATCCCGATCTGCGCGACGTGCGGTTCGTCTCGCGTTTCGCGATCTACCATCAGCGCTATTCCACCAACACCTTCCCGACCTGGAAGCTGGCGCAGCCGTTCCGCATGCTCGCGCATAACGGCGAGATCAACACGCTCGCCGGCAACGTGAACTGGATGAAGAGCCACGAGACGCGGCTCGCCGATCCGGCGCTCGACCCCTTCATCGAGGACATCAAGCCGGTGGTGCAGGCCGGCAATTCCGATACCGCCTCGCTCGACAACGTGTTCGAGCTGATGGTGCGCGCGAGCCGCGACGCGCCGATGGCCAAGGCGCTGATGATCCCGGCCTCGATCGGCCAGGACGCGACGATGCCGAAGGCGCATCGCGAGATGTTCCTCTACTGCAACGCGGTGATGGAACCCTGGGACGGGCCGGCGGCGATCGCCGCGACCGACGGGCGATGGGTGATCGCCGGGCTCGACCGCAACGGGTTGCGCCCGCTTCGCTACACGATCACGCGGCACGGCATCCTGATCGTCGGCAGCGAGACCGGGATGGTGAAGTTCCATGATTCCGCGGTGGCCGAGAAAGGCCGCGTCGGGCCGGGCCAGACGATCGGCGTCGATCTCGACGAGGCGCGCTTCTACCGTGATGGCGAGATCAAGGATCTTCTCGCCGCGCGTCAGCCTTTCGGTGAATGGGCGCGCCGGATCGCGCAGATCGACCACATCGTGAAGACCGACGCGCCCGAGCCGGTGGAGTATGTCGGCGAGGCGTTGCGCCGCCGGCAGCTCGCCATCGGCATGACGCTCGAGGAACTCGAGCTCATCCTGCAGCCGATGGTCGAGGATGGCAGCGAGGCGATCGGCAGCATGGGGGACGACACGCCGATCGCGGTGCTGTCCGACACCTATCGCGGGCTGCATCATTACTTCCGGCAGAATTTCAGCCAGGTCACCAACCCGCCGATCGACAGCCTGCGCGAGACGCGCGTGATGTCGCTGACCACGCGGCTCGGCAACCTCGGCAACGTGCTCGACGAGGATGCGAGCCAGTGCGACCTGCTGCAACTCGCGAGCCCGGTGCTCTCGACCGCCGAGTTCCTGGCGATGCGCGCCTATATGGGCAGCTCCTCCTGCATCGTCGACTGCACCTTCGCGGCCGAGGATGGCGAGGCGGGATTGCGCGCCGCCCTCGAGCGCATCCGCCGCGAGGCGGAGGAGGGCGTCCGCGCCGGCTGCACACACGTCATCCTCACCGAGGAGACGCAGGATGCGGCGCGCGCGCCGATCCCGATGATTCTCGCCACCGCCGCGGTGCACACGCATCTCGTGCGGCAATCGCTCCGCACCTTCACCAGCCTCAATGTGCGCTCCGCCGAATGCATGGACGTGCATTATTTCGCCGTGCTGATCGGCGTCGGCGCGACGACGGTGAACGCCTATCTCGCGCAGGAGAGCATCGCCGACCGCCATCGGCGCGGATTGTTCGGCGAGCAGAGCCTGAAGGCCGCAGTCCAGCGCTACAAGAAGGCGGTGGACAAGGGCCTGCTCAAGATCATGTCCAAGATGGGCATCAGCGTCGTCTCGTCCTATCGTGGCGGCTATAATTTCGAGGCGATCGGCCTCTCCCGCGCGCTGGTCGCCGAGTTCTTCCCCGGCATGCAGTCGCGCATCTCCGGCATCGGACTCTCCGGGATCGCGCGGAAGGTGCTGATGCTGCATGCGGCGGCCTGGAACGAGGATGCGGTGACGCTGCCGGTCGGCGGCCTCTACAAGCTGCGCCGGCGCGGCGAGACCCACGCCTTCGATGCCGGGCTGATCCACACGCTGCAGACCGCGGTCGCGACCGACAGCTACCAGGTCTACCGCCGCTATGCGGAGGCGGTGCGCCGCATGCCGCCGGTGGCGCTGCGCGACCTGCTCGATTTCCGCGACGGGCGCACGCCGGTTCCGGTGGACGAGGTCGAAAGCATCACCGAGATCCGCAAGCGGCTGGTGGCGCCCGGCATCTCGCTCGGCGCGCTGAGCCCGGAAGCGCATGAGACGCTGTCGATCGCGATGAACCGCATCGGCGCGCGCTCGGATAGCGGCGAGGGCGGCGAGGATCCGGCTCGCGCGAAGTCGCGCGCCAATGGCGACAACGCCTCATCGGCGATCAAGCAGATCGCCTCGGGCCGGTTCGGCGTCACCGCGGAATACCTGAACAATTGCCGCGAGATCGAGATCAAGGTCGCGCAGGGCGCCAAGCCCGGCGAGGGCGGGCAGCTGCCCGGCTTCAAGGTTTCCGGGCTGATCGCCAAACTCCGCCACTCGACGCCGGGCGTCATGCTGATCAGCCCGCCGCCGCATCACGACATCTACTCGATCGAGGATCTCGCGCAGCTCATCTACGACCTCAAGCAGATCAACCCGGAGGCGACGGTCTGCGTGAAGCTCGTCTCGCGCAGCGGCATCGGCACCATCGCCGCCGGCGTGGCCAAGGCGCGCGCGGATGCGATCCTGATCTCCGGCCATTCCGGCGGCACCGGCGCCTCGCCGCAAACCTCGGTGAAATACGCCGGCCTGCCCTGGGAAATGGGGATTTCGGAAGCGCATCAGGTGCTGATGCTCAACCGGCTGCGCCATCGCGTGAAGCTGCGCACCGATGGCGGCCTGAAGACCGGGCGCGACGTCGTCATCGCGGCGATGCTCGGCGCGGAGGAGTTCGGCATCGGCACGGCGTCGCTCGTCGCGATGGGCTGCATCATGGTGCGGCAATGCCACTCCAACACCTGCCCGGTCGGCGTCTGCTCGCAGGACGAGACGCTGCGTGCGAAATTCGAAGGCACCCCGGAGAAGGTGATCAACCTGTTCTCCTTCATCGCCGAGGATATTCGCCAGATCCTCGCCTCGCTCGGCTGCCGTTCGCTCGCCGAGGTGATCGGGCGCACCGACATGCTGCAGCAGGTGAGCCGCGGTTCGGATCTGCTCGACGATCTCGATCTCAACCCGCTGCTCGCGCAGGCCGATCCCGGGCCGCATGCCCGCTACTGCACGCTCACCGGGCGCAACGAGGTGCCGGAAACGCTCGACGCGCAGATGATCGCCGATGCCTCGGCCTTCTTCGACCGACGCGAGAAGATGCAGCTGCAATACAATGTCCGCAACACGCAGCGCGCGATCGGCACGAAATTCTCCTCCCGCATCGTGCGCACGTTCGGCGCGGACGCGCTGCAGGAAGGCCATGTGACGGTGCGCCTGCGCGGCTCCGCCGGACAATCGCTCGGCGCCTTTGCGGTGCGCGGGCTCAAACTCGAAGTGTTCGGGGACGCGAACGATTATGTCGGCAAGGGACTCTCCGGCGCCATCATCGTTGTGCGGCCGCCGCCCTCTTCCGATCTGCTGAGCAACGAAAACACCATCATCGGCAACACCGTGCTCTACGGAGCGACCTCGGGCACGCTGTTCGCCGCCGGGCAGGCGGGCGAGCGCTTCGCCGTGCGCAATTCCGGCGCGACCGCCGTGGTGGAAGGCTGCGGGTCGAACGGGTGCGAATACATGACCGGGGGCACCGTCGCGATTCTCGGGCCGATCGGGGACAATTTCGGCGCCGGCTTCACCGGCGGGATGGCCTTCATCTACGATCCCGACGGCAGCTTCGAGCTGCGCGCCAACCCCGACACGCTGACCTGGCAGCGCCTCGGCTCGAAGCACTGGGACGGCGTGCTCCGCCGCCTCGTCGCGCGGCACGCGGCGGAAACCGGCAGCCGCTACGCCGAAATGCTTCTCCATGATTGGGCCGAGGTCGCCCCCCGGTTCTGGCAGGTGGTGCCGCAGGAATACGTGAAATATCTCGAGGCGCCGGTCTCCGACGCGGAAATCGCCGCCACCGCCTGAGGCGCTCGCGCAAAAACGCGCGGCCGGATTGGCGGAACAGGGGGGTGATGCAATAATCGCCGGCCATGCGATTGCTCCATCACCTTCCGCTCTCGCCGTTCTCCCGCAAGACACGTCTCGTTCTCACCGAAAAGCATCTGCCGTTCGAGATGCGGGTCGAGAAAACGTGGGAGCGGCGACCCGAATACCTGCATCTCAACCCAGCCGGCACCGTACCGACGCTGATCGAGGAAAACGGCCTCGTCATCGCCGATTCCGGGGTGATCTGCGAATACCTGGAAGAAGCCTATCCCGACACGCCGCTGATGGGGCATACGCTCGGCGAACGCGTCGAGGTGCGCCGCCTCGTCGCCTGGTTTGACGGAAAATTCCAGTTCGACGTCACCCGCAACCTGCTCGGGGAGAAGTTCATGAAGCGCCTCGCCGGGCGCGGCAATCCCGACGCCGCCGCCCTCCGCCAGGGCTACGCCAATCTGAGAAACCACCTCGAATATCTCGGCCACCTGGCCGAGACCCGGAAATGGCTGGCCGGCGCCTCGCTCTCCCTCGCCGACTTCGCCGCCGCCGGCCATATCTCGGCCCTCGACTTCGTCGGCGATATCGACTGGTCCATCGCCCCAACCGCCAAAGACTGGTACGCGCGCATCAAATCCCGCCCCAGCTTCCGCCCCATCCTCGCCGACCGCGTCCCCGGCGTCACCCCACCCGCCCACTACGCTGATCTCGACTTTTGAGGGGGAAGGCCAGGGGGCTCTGCCCCCTGGACCCCCGCCAAAGGCAGAGCCTTTGGAATCCATTACGGCGAATGGGAAAGCGGTGCGACGAGGTGTTTCGACCACCTCTTTGCCCACCGCTTTCCCCATTCGCCACAGTCGGGTTCTAAGGGCTCCGCCCTTAGCGGGGTCCAGGGGCAGAGCCCCTGGCCTTCCTTCCCCTCAAACGTTCGAGGTCACCCAGTCGCGAAGGGCGCTTTTCGGCAGTGCGCCGACTTTGGTGGCTGCGGGTTTGCCGTCCTTGAACAGGATGAGGGTTGGGATGCCGCGGACGGCGTAGTTGGTGGGGGTGACGGGGTTTTCGTCGATATTCACCTTGGCGATGGTCAGCTTGCCCTGGAGCTCCTTGCCGATCTCCTCGAGGGCCGGGGCGATCATCTTGCACGGGCCGCACCATTCCGCCCAGAAATCGACGAGCACCGGGCCGGGTGCCTGCAGCACGTCCGCCGCGAAGCTCTGGTCGGTGACAGGCTTGGTGTTCTCGCTCATGGGGGATTGTGTCTCCTTATCCATGGCGTCGAGATGGGGCGGCGCGCGGAAGGGATCAAGCGCGGGCGCCGGGGGCGTGGCGGTCGAGCAGGGCGGCGGGAATTTCATCGAGCCGCGGTTCGTGGGTCCAGCACAGGAAGCAGCGGACTGGCCGGTCGGGCAATAAGACGTGCAGTATGGCGCGGTAGGCGGCGAGCTGGCGGAGGTAGAGCACCGGGGTGGCGGCGATCTCGGCGGGCGGCTCGCGATTGGTCTTGAAGTCGACCAGCAGGACGCGGTCCGGCAGGATGGCGATGCGGTCGACGCTGCCGGTGATCACGGCGCCCCCGGCGAGCCCGGAGAGCGCGAGCTCGGCGCGGCTGTCCGGGCCGAAGAGGGGCGCGAGCTCGGGGTGCTCGAGGATCGCGAGGGTTTCGGCTGCGATCCGGGAGGCGGAAGCTGGATCGACCCCGTGGGCGGGGCGCGCGAGGTAGTCCGCGGCTGCGGTGGCGCGCTGGTCCGGCGGCACATCGGGCAGGTGCTGTAGCAGGGCGTGGATCAGCCGGCCGCGGCGGAACCGCTGTTCGGGGCTGATCGGTCCCGGGCCGACCGGTGAGGCGGCGCGCGGCACCGGTCCGAGCCCGGCGCCGTCCGGGCGGCTCGGAGCGAGGGGGCGCGGGAGCGGCGGCTCGGCGGGCGGCGAGGCGGGGCGCCAATGCGGCGCCTGGCCGGCCCAGCCCGGCAGCGGGACGGCTTCGGTCACCTCGGTGTGGGCGGAAACGCGCGGCTCGGCCTGCTGTGGGCTGGCATGGACCAGGCACTCGCCCGCCCAGGCGCCCGGCACCGCGTCGAAGGGGGAGGATGTGGCGCCGAGGGCGGCGAAGCCGCGCGCGACGAGGGAATACCAACTCGTCTCGGGGGCGGCGTCGCCGCGCGGGGCCCATCCGCAGACCAGCAACCGGTCCTCGGCGCGGGTGAGGGCGACATAGAGCAGCCGGTTGTGCTCGGCCATCTGCGCGTCGCGCACGATCTGCGCGAGCGCCTTGATGGCGGTGGAGCGCAGCTCCTTGCGCGGCGCCCAAAGCGGCACGGCGAGCGGGGCGGCGAGTGGGACCGGAACGTGGCTTTCCGGATCGCTGCCCCAGCTCAGCCCGGTTTCGTCCTCCCGCGGCAGGCCTGTGGTGTCGGGGAGGATGACGAGCGGCGCCTGCAGGCCTTTCGCGCCGTGCACCGTCATCAGCCGCACCGCGCCGCCCGCGCCTTCCGGCTCCCGCTTGATCTCCGAGGCCGCGCGCCGGACCCAGTGCAGGAAGCCCTGCAGCGAGGGCGGGTGGGTGCGGACATAGGCGAGGGCGAGGGACAGCAGCTCGTCGACCGGCTCCGCCGCTTCCGGACCGAGGCGCGCGAACAGCCGGGCGCGGCCGCCGAGCGCGCCGAGCGCCTCGGCGAGCAGGGCGTGCGGGCTCGCGTAATCGGCGCGGGCGAGCAGGGTGGCGATGAAATCGGCGGCGGCGCGCCATTCCGGACGCTCGTCCGCGCGGCTGCGCAGCGTGTCCCAGAGCGGCCCGTGGCGTTCGGCGGCGAGCGCCATCAGGGAGGCATCGTCTAGGCCGCCGAGCGGGCTGGTCAGCACGCAGGCGAGGGCGAGGTCGTCGCGCGGGAGCAGCAGCGTGTCGCAGAGGGCGAGCAGATCCTGCACCGCCGGCTGCTCGGTGAGCACCATGCGGTCGAGCCCGGCGACCGGCACGCCGCGCGCCTTCAGCGCCCGCACCAGCGCCCGGCCGAAGGCCTGGCGTCGGCGGACCAGCACGAGCACGTCGCCGGGCGCCAGCGGTCGGCCCTGACTCTCGAGCATCACCGAGCCGTCGGTCTGCCCGGCGATCCAGGCGGCCAGCCCCTCGGCGAGGGTTTGCGGCGCGCTGGTCTGGTTGAGGTTTTTCTCCGGCACTTCCCAGGGCGGGAGCTCGCGGAGCACGGGCCGCGGCGCGAGCGGCCAGAGCTCGACCCGGCCGGCGGCCGCGGCGCGGTCGGCGCGATGCGCGAGCGCTTCGCCCGGCGGCACCACGCCGGCCGCGGCGGAGGGATCGCGGAACACCGCATCCACCAGCGCGAGCACCGGCGCGGTCGAGCGGAACGAGACATCGAGCGGCACGTCCCGCCATTCCTGTCCGGCGGCGGCGACGCGGGCGGCGTGGACCTGCCGCCAATGCGCGAAGGCGTCCGGATCCGCGCCCTGGAATGAGTAGATCGACTGCTTGGGATCGCCGACGGCGAAGAAGCTGCGCGCGCGATCCGGCGCCGCGCCGGCGCCGGCGAAGAACTCGGCGGTGAGCGCGTCGGCGATGCGCCACTGCGCGCCGGAGGTGTCCTGGACCTCGTCGAGCAGCAGGTGATCGAGGCCGCCATCGAGCTTGTAGAGCACCCAGGCGGCGCCGGGCTCGTCGAGCAGCGCGAGGGTGCGGGCGATCAGGTCGTCGTAGCCGAGCAGGTCCCCCACTTCCTTGCGGCGCGCGAAATCGGCGAGCATCGGCGTCACGAGGTCGAGCAGGGCGAGCGTCGCCGCCACCATGCGGAGCGCGGCGCGGCTGTCCTCCACCGCGGCGATGCGGGCCTGCTCGGCGCCGAACAGGTCGCGGAGCCCGGGCTCGGCATCGAGAAGCTTCTTGTTGACGAGCGCCTGCAGCCCGCGCGGCTCGCCGCTGTCCAGCAGGAACTCGCAGCGCCAATGCGCCCAGTGCTCGGCGCGGGTGGTCTCGTCGAGGGCGAGCCAGTCGAGCAGACGGAGGGCACGCTCGCGCACCTTGGGCGATCCGGCCTCCGATAGACGCCCGGCGGCGGCGTGCAGCGTGGGCTCATCCGGCCAGCGCACGCCGGCGGCGATCACCGCCTCGTCGGTGTGGTCGCCGAGGCCGGCGGCGCGGGCGACGGCCCGGGCGCGGGCGACCGGCGGCATGGCGAGCAGCGGGGCGAGGCGCGCGCCCTCGCCCTCGAGCCGGGCGAGCAGCCGGCCGAAGGAATTCGCCGGCAGCAGGGTGGCGGCGGTGTCTAGCGCGGCGAGCACCGTCTCGCTCGGCCTCGCCAGCACCGTCTCCCGCGCCTCGTCGAGCGCGAAGCCGGCATCGGCTTCCTCCAGCAGGCGGAAATGCGGCGATAGCGACGCCTCGATCGGGAAGCGCCGCAGCAGCGACTGGCAGAAGGCGTGGATGGTGCCGATGCGCATCCCGCCCGGCAGGTCGAGCACCCGGGCGAACAAGGCGCGGGCGCATTTGCGCATCTCCTCGCCGGGCACGACGTCGAGCGCCCGCAGCCTCGCATCGAGCGCCGGGTCGTCGAGCGTCACCCACTCGCCGAGCCGGGTCTGCAGCCGCACCGCCATCTCGGCCGCCGCCGCCTTGGTGAAGGTGAGGCACTGGATACGCTCGGGCGCCGCGCCGGCCAGCATCAGGCGGAGCAGGCGGTCGGTGAGCAGCTTGGTCTTGCCCGAACCGGCCGACGCGGCGACGAAGGCGGAGACGGCGGGGTTCGAGGCGCGCCGCTGCTCGTATTCCGCGCGCTCGCGCGGTGCGGCGGGGAAATCGTTCACGAGCCGTCTCCCGCCGCCTGCCATTCGGCGATGCGGGCGAGCTGCACGTAATCGGAGAAGCGCGGCGCCATGTCGGGATGCGGTTGCGAGAGATAGGGCCGGTTCGGGTCGTCGTAGCTGGCGATCAGCTCGCGCAGGAAATCCCGCTGCGTGCGCAGGGTGGCGGGAATATCCGCCGCGATTGCGGGGCGGGCGCGCCCGGCCTCATAGCCGCCCGGCAGCTCCCAGTAGGTGAGCTCGCGCACCGGGCCGGCCGCGATGCCGGCGAAGCCGCCCGCCTCCGCCATCATCGCCTCGATCAGCAATTGCGGCGCGTAGCCGCTCTCCACCTCCTTGGCGGGCGGGCTCTTGCCGGTCTTGTAGTCGAGGATCGCGAGGCTGCCATCCGCCCGGCGCTCGATGCGGTCGGCGCGGCCTTCCAGCAGGAATGCGCCGCCGGGCAGCCCGGTCAGCTCCAGCTTCCCCGAGATCTCGGCGGCGATCGCGGCCGGGCCGATCAGCGAGCGGCGGTCGATTTCTTGTTCCGCGACCCAGTCGGCGATGCGGAGCAGGCGCGGGCGCCACCAGGCGGCGAGCGCCGGGCGCAACCCCTCGCGATCGAGCGCGGCCAGCATTTTGGCACGCAGCTTTTCCTGCGCATCGACGGGCCAGCCGGCGCCGTTCTCCGCCAGGAAGCCGTGCAGCCCGGCATGCACGATCGAGCCGTAATCCGCCGCCTCCGCCGCCTCCTCGATCGGCGCGAGGGCGCGGAGGCCGAGCACGTTGCGGGCGTAGATCGCGTAGGGGTCGCGCCGCCAGGTCTCGATCGCGGTGACGGAGAGCCGGCGCGGGCGCAGGTGGCGCGGCGGGCGCGGCGCCGGCGGCCGGGCGGGGCGCGGCGGCCCTTCCGGCTGGTCGAGCGCCCGCGCCCAGAGCACGGCGGGATGCTCCGGGAGCTTGCGGCTTTGGCCGGCGAGCATCGCATCGAGCCGGGCGAGCCAGCGGGCGGGAACCGAGGGCGCGCCGTCCCGCCGGCGCGGGCAGGAGAGGATGGCGACCGGCGCGACGCAGGACGTCATCAGGAAATCATGCGCCATCTGGCCGATGCGCTCCTCCGGCGCCGGCAGCCCGATCGTCCGCCGCATCGGCCGGCTCATCCAGGGGCCGGGCTCGGCGGCGCCGGGCCATGCGCCTTCGGCCAGCCCGCCGAGCACCACCAGCTCCACCGATTGCAGCCGCGCCTCCAGCAGGCCCCAGATGAAGATGCGCGGATGCTCGGCATCGGCGCCGCTGCGGCGGAGCGCGCGGCGGCCGTGCACCACCTTCCCGGCGAGCGACGCGCCGAGCAGGTCGGGCAGCGTCTCCGGCGGCTGCGGCGGCAGCATCGCCACCGCCTCCCCGAGCGCGGTGAGATGGGTGGCGAGCGCCTCGCCCTCCTCGCCCGACCAGAGCCGAGCGGCCCCCGGCTCGGTGTCGGATGCGGCAAGCGCCTCGGCGGCTGCGGCGAGGGTGGCGAGATAGCGGGCGGGGGCGATGTCCGGGCCGTCGGCCAGCGCGAGAAGCGGGCCGAGCGCGCGCTCAATGCGGTCGAGCAGCGCGGCCGCTCCCGCATTCGGGCGTTTGGCGAGCCCGGCGCGCAGCCCAGCCAGGCCAGGGGAGGGACGCGGGCCGCGCAGGCAGGCGAGCTCCAGCGCCCGCGCGGCGGCGCGGCAGGCGGCGGGGCTCAGCCCGGCGGCTGCGAGAGGGTGCTTGAGCAGCGCGAGCAGCGGCACCGGCGCCAGCGCCTCCCGCGCCGCCTCGCCGAGCAGGCGCAGGAAACCGGCCTGCGGGGTTTCGCCCAGCGGCTCGCCGGCGCTGTCATCGGCGACCACGCCGAACCGCGCGAGCTCACCCGAGACACGCGCCGCCAGCTCGCGATCCGGCGTCACCAGGGCGGCGCGGATGCCCGGCCTCTCCAGCGCACCGCGCAGGATCAGCGCGATGGCGAGCGCCTCCTCCTGCTGGTCGGCGGGCGAGAGGCGGGACAGGTTTTCGAGCGCGGTCGGCGCCTCGGGCCGCCAAGCCTCGGTGAGGGCGGAGGGCGGCAGCAGGGCGCGGGTGAGGGTGGCGGGCCGTCCCGCCGACGCGGCCTCGTGCCATTCGACGACATCGCCGCGCCGCGCGTCGAGCCGGGCCAGCAGGCGTTGCATGCCGGCTTGCGGGTGGCTGTCCTCCAGCGCCTCCCAGGCTTCCTCCGGCATCGAGAGGTCGAGGCCTGGCAGCACGACGAGGCCGCGCGGCAGCCGTGCGGCCACGCGCAGCAAATCGGCGACCGCCGGGATCGCCCCGGTGGTCCCAGCCACCCAGACGCGGTGCGGCGGGGGCGCGGCCTGCCAGGATGCAGCCTGCGCGCGCAGCAAGGCGAGCTGGTGGGCGGCGACGTCGGAAAACCCGTTATCGCGCAACCAGGCCGGCCAAGCCCCGGTGACGATCTCGAGGAAGGTGAGGGTCTTGCGCCAATGCTCCGCGAAATCGGCGGTGGCGGCCTCCGGCAGCATGGCGGCGAGATCGACCTCTGCGCGGGCCGCTTCGTCGAGCAGCGCGGCGAGCTCGGCGGCGAGCGGCCAGGCGCGGTCGGCGGTGGCGGGGGCGCCGTACCGCCTTTCGAATCGCATCACCAGCAGGCTGAGCGCGGCCAGCCGCTGCTCGGGCGGCACCGGCGGCGGCAGGTCGAGCGCGCCGGCGAGGGCGAGCGGCGCCTCGTCGAGGCCGCCGAGTGCCGCGATGCGCGGCAGCAGCATCGGCCGGCCGGCGGAGGCGCGCAGGAACGCCTCGGTGAGACCGCGGGCGGCGCGACGGGTCGGCAACAGGATCAGCCCGTCGGCGGCGGCGAACGGGTTGCCGTCCGGGCTCCCCGCGGATTGCGATCCGGTGAGCCAAGCGGCGGCGAGCCGGTCGAGGAAAGGTGCATCCGGCGGGATCGTCGCGAGCCTCATCGCGTCTCTCCCGTCGTCTGGTCGAGCAGCACCGCCTCCGCATCCGCGACATCGCCCGCATCGCGCAGGCGGAACCACAGCCCGTCATGCACGACGCCCCTCACCCGCCCGGCGGCGAGCGCGGGCTCCCATTCCGCCGACGCCTGGCCGAGCAGCGCCGCGTCGATCAGCCGGATGCCGGCATCGACATAGGGCGCGACGGCCCGCTCCTCGCGCCGGCGGACCACGCCGCGCTGGTCGAGATGGTAGTCGCCCGGCCCGGTCTCGGTGCGGATCTGAAAGCTGCGATGGACGAGGATCGCGGCATCCGTTGCTTCCGCCGCATAGGCGGCGGCGAGGCGGTCGAGGGTCGGCGCCGGCCCGTCGAGCCAGAAGATGCCGGGGTCGATGACGAAGCAGGGGCCGGGGGGCGCCGGCGCCAGGCGCAGCCCGGCCGCGCCGAGCGGGACCCCGTCCGGCAGCATGACCGTCTCGATGCCCGCCCGCGCCAGGCGTTGCAGCGCATGCTCGGCGAGCGTGCGGCCGCCCACCGCGAGCGCGGCCGGCGGCCCCAGCAGCACGGCGTGCCGGATCGTGCTCACGCGAGTCGGCCGATTCGGTCGGGCCAGCCGGTCAGCATGGCGCGGCGTGCCGTCGGGCTCTCCCCGGGATGCAGGGCGAGCGACAGGGCCGGGTCGGGGCGGAGCGCGCCCAGCCGGTCGGGCCATTCCACCAGCACGATCCCCTCCCGCGCCTCGTCCCAGCCGAGCTCGGCCAGCGCCGTCGGCCCGTCGAGCCGCCAGAGATCGAAATGCGCGACCGGGCCCAGCGGCGTGTCGTAGCCCTGCACCAGCGTGTAGCTCGGGCTTGGCACAACGAGATCGGGCTGGCCGGTGAGGGCGCGGAGCAGGGCGCGGGCAAATTCGGTCTTGCCGATGCCGAGCGGCCCTTCGAGCAGCACCGCATCGCCGGGGCGCAGCAGGACGGCCATTGCGCGGGCGAGGCGGCCCGTCGCAGCGAGGTCGGGCAGGTCAAGGAGACGCATCGGAGATTCGGCGATCATGCCGCCAATCTGCCCGAGATCCGTGCCGTCCGGCAGGGGTGGCCGGCCGCTTCCGGCAAATTCCTGTAGAATTCCCTACTTTACGGCAATACAATGCGCAAGGTTCCCATGGGGAAGATCGATGTCGAAGCAAACGTCGAATGCGGCGGCCGCGGGCTTCATCGGCGCGCTGCTCGAATGGTACGATTTCTACATCTTCGCCACCGGGTCGGCGCTGATCTTCGGGCATGTCTTCTTCCCCTCGCATGACCCGATCGTCGGCACGATGGCGGCGTTCGGCGCCTTTGCCTCGGGCTTCCTCGCCCGCCCGCTGGGCGGCGTCCTGTTCGGCCATCTCGGCGACCGGTTCGGGCGCAAGGCGAGCCTGATGGCGACGCTGATCATCATCGGCGTCGGAACATTCGCGATCGGGCTGCTGCCGGGCTATGCCACCATCGGCATCGCCTCCCCGGTGCTGCTCGTCGTGTTGCGGGTGATGCAGGGGATTGGCCTCGGCGGCGAATATGGCGGCGCCAGCCTGATCACCATCGAGCATGCGCCGCATGGGCGGCGCGCCTTCTGGGGCAGCCTGCCGCAGGCGGCCTCGCCGGGCGGCCTGCTGCTGGCCACCGCGGTGTTCAGCCTGGTCTCGATGCTGCCGCCGGCGCCATTCGCCGCCTGGGGCTGGCGGCTGCCCTTCCTGCTCAGCATCGTCATGCTGGTCGTCGGCATCTTCATCCGGCTGCGGGTCGCCGAGACGCCGGAATTCGAGGCGAGCCGCGCCACCGCGCCCTCGCACGCGCCGATCACCGAGCTCCTGCGCACCCACAAGCACGCGACGATCTGCTCCACCGGCGCCCGGCTGGCGGAGACGGTGGCCGGCAATCTGATCAAATCCTTCGGCCTGACCTACGCGACCATCGTGCTGCATCTCGGGCAGGAGGTCGCGCTGGCCGCGCTGATGGCGACCTCGGCGGTGGGCGTTGCGGTGACGCCGCTCTACGGCCTGCTCGGCGATCGTTATGGCGCCCGCAACGTCTATATCGCCGGGGCCGCGCTCGCGGCGGCGCTCGCCTTCCCATTCTTCTGGCTGACCGATTTCGCCACCCCGGCCACGCTCTGGATCGGGTTCATCGTCGCGTACAATCTCGGGCCGAGCCTGATGCTTTCGGTGCAGCCGACCTTCTTCACCCAGCTCTTCGCCACGCGGGTGCGCTACACCGGCCTGTCGATGGCCTACCAGCTCTCGGCCATTCTCGGCGGGTTCACGCCGCTGGTCGCGCTGGCGCTGCTGACCGCGGCGCACGGCCGCCCCTGGACGACGGCGCTGGCGGTCGCGGCCTGCTGCCTTCTGTCGGTGGCCTGCTCGGTGGCGGCGCGGGAGGCGGGGCAAGCGCAGGGGGTTTCCGGCGGGGCGATGGATGCCCGGCAGGAGGCCTGAAAGCGCAACCGGATTGTTACATTCGTCCGCTATCGCGTTCTACGGGCTTATCATATGATGGAGAACTACCATAAGTTCGCACGCCATAAGATCGCATTGGGCGGGACCGGAACGGGCCGCCGCGGAGACCGGCATGACACCTCCTTCCCTGCGCGCGCTGATGTGGGTCTGGGTCGGGCTGGCCAGCGCGGGTGCCAGCGGCGCAGCCACGCTGCAAGCGCTCGGGCCATTGCCGCTGCCGGTGCCTTCGCCGAATCTGACCACCGCGACCGAGGCGCCGCTGGCCGCCGACTCGCAGGCCGGCACCGCGCTCACGCCCGCCGTCACGCCGGCCGCCGCGCCCGCGCCGATCTGGCCGGCCACCGCCGGCGCGGGCACCATGCCCGCCGTCGAGACAGCCCCGCGATCGCCTCCTGCCGTGTCGCATTCATCGGCACCGCACCCGATTCGGGTGACGGTGATCCCGCCCATGCCGCCGAGCTTCGCGCGCGAAACGCACCGCACCCGCGAGGCGGAACGCGCGCCCGGGCCGCGGCGCTACGCGAAGCTGGCGCTCCGTCCGCCGCATTTCGTGCCGCATGACCGGCAGGAGCGGGTCGTCACCTATTCCTATGCCGAGACCGAGGAGCCGGTCGCGGAGCCGGTCTACACCCCGCCGCCCGGCTATGGCTGGCGCTGGGGACCACGCGCCTACCAGCGCCCGGCCTATTACGGCTATTACCCCGACTACTGAACCGCCTTCCAGGCGGTCAGTTGACAGGCCAGGTCAGTTGAGCGGCGTGGCGTTGGTGGCGAACAGCCGCTGGCCGGTCGCGACATTATAGGCGAGGTCGACGACCCCGAGCCCGGCCAAAGCCACGATGCCGATGCAGCAGGCCGCGAGCAACGGCACAAGGACCCGCGCCGATCGGAACTCCTTCTGCTTGTCCTCGTCGGCCATCTCGATCCATCCCGGTTACATCTGACCGACTATGCCGCGAACAGGGTCCCGTCACCAGCACCGCTGCCGCCCCTCCCGAAAACGCGCTACACGCGCATCGACCGAGGAGGACACGGATGCCGAACCTGCACGACGCGATCGCCCACGCCCTGCCCGACGATGCCGCCGCGGCCAGCCTCGCCGGCCGCGTCTGGCGGCCGGCGGCGGATGGCCCGTCGGTGATCGCGGTCCGCGACGGAACCGCATTCGATGTCAGCCGCGACTTCCCGACCATGCGTGATCTGTGCGAGGCGGCCGATCCGGCCGG
Organism: Acetobacteraceae bacterium; assembly: GCA_965276665.1. Taxonomy (GTDB): domain Bacteria; phylum Pseudomonadota; class Alphaproteobacteria; order Acetobacterales; family Acetobacteraceae; genus CAWGJC01. The sequence continues at coordinate 2,031,394 of OZ255620.1, read as the reverse complement.
CGCCCTCGCCGCCGCCTCCGGCGAGGCGCTCGGCCCGATCGACGCCATCCTCGCCAACACCCCGGCCGACCGCCGGGACCGGCGTAAACCCTGGCTGCTCGCGCCGATCGACCTGCAGGCGGTGAAGGCGGCCGGCGTCACCTTCGCGGTCTCGATGCTGGAACGGGTAATCGAGGAACGCGCCCGCGGCGACCTCGCCGCCGCCGGCCGCATCCGCGACGAGGTGACAAGGCTGGTCGGCGCCGACCTCGCCAAGCTCCGCCCCGGCTCGCCGGAAGCGGCGTCGCTGAAATCCGTGCTGATGGAGCAGGGGGCGTGGAGCCAGTATCTCGAGGTCGGCATCGGGCCGGACGCCGAGATCTTCACCAAATGCCAGCCGCTCGCCGCGATCGGCGCCGGCATGGATGCCGGCGTCCACCCGCACTCCTCCTGGAACAACCCGGAACCCGAGATCGTGCTCGCCATCGCCTCCACCGGGCGGATCGTCGGCGCGACGCTCGGCAACGACGTCAACCTCCGCGACGTCGAAGGCCGCTCCGCCCTCCTGCTCGGCGAGGCGAAGGACAACAACGCCTCCTGCGCGATCGGCCCGCTGCTCCGCCTGTTCGATGCCGGCTTCACCCTCGACGACGTGCGCGCCTGCACCGTCACCCTCGCGGTCGAGGGCGAGGGCGAGGAAGGCTTCCGCCTCGACGGCGGCTCGTCGATGGCGAAAATCAGCCGCGACCCCGCGGACCTCGCGGCCCAGATGGTCAACCCGCACCACCACTACCCGGACGGCGCGGTGCTGTTCCTGGGCACCATGTTCGCGCCCATCGAGGACCGCGACGCACCGGGCAAGGGCTTCACCCACAAATCCGGCGACATCGTCACCATCGCCACCCCCCGCCTCGGCCGGCTGGTCAACCGCATCCGCCCGACCGACCAATGCGAAGGCTGGGTGATGGGGGCCGGCGCTCTCATGCGCAATCTCGCGGGGAGGGGATTGTTGGTTTAAGGCCAGGGGCTCCGCCCCTGGACCCCGCCAACGGCAGTCGCCCTTGGAACCCGGATGGCGCGTTGCGCGGAATCCCGGAGGCCGGGTGTGGTTCGGTGTTGATTGCGCTTCGCGCGAAGCGCCATCCGGGTTCCAAGGGCGACTGCCCTTGGGGAGGTCCAGGGGCAGAGCCCCTGGCCTGTCCTCCCTAGCTGACACACCGCAGGCCTCGACGTATTTTTCCATGACCGATGAGGATGGGTGATGGCCGGGCATTCGCAGTTCAAGAACATCATGCACCGCAAGGGTGCGCAGGATGCGCGTCGCGCGCGGCAGTTTGCCAAGGTGATCCGCGAGATCACCGTGGCGGCGCGGTCCGGGTTGCCCGAGCCCGCGTCCAATCCGCGGTTGCGGGCCGCGATCACGGCGGCGCGTGAGGTGAACATGCCGAAGGATACGGTGGACCGCGCGATCAAGAAGGCGATCGGCGCGGGGGGCGGCGAGGATTATGCCGAGGTCCGGTATGAGGGGTATGGGCCGGCGGGGGTTGCGGTGATCGTCGAGGCGCTGACCGACAACCGGAACCGCACGGCGTCCGATTTGCGTTCGGCCTTCTCCAAGCATGGCGGCGCGCTGGGCGAGACGAATTCGGTTTCTTTCATGTTCAGCCGGCTCGGCGTGGTGCGCTATCCGGCGAATGCCGCCGATGCGGATACGATGCTGGAGGCGGCGATCGAGGCCGGCGCCGAGAATGTGGAGAGCGACTCGGAGGCGCATGAGATCACCTGTGCGGTGGATGATTTCTTCCAGCTCCGCGACGGGCTGGAGGCGCGATTCGGACCGCCGGAGGCGGCGCGGCTGGAATGGCGGCCGACCATCGCGGTGACGCTCGACGAGGAGCGCGCGGCCGGCGTGCTGAAACTGCTCGACGCGCTCGAGGAGAATGACGACGTCCAGACCGTCACCGCGAATTTCGACATCCCGGACGCCATGCTGCAGCGCCTTTCCGCCTGATCGGCGCGGATGAGTGCCATTCGCCTGCTCGGCGTCGATCCTGGCCTGCGCTTCACCGGCTGGGGGGTGATCGAGGTGGATGGCAGCCGGTTGCGGCACCTGGCGGATGGGGTGATCGCGACCGATGGCGCGCTCGACGTGCCAGCGCGGCTGAAATCGCTGCACGACGCGCTGAACGCTGTGTTCGCCGCGCATCGTCCGGCGGAGGCGGCGGTCGAGGAGACCTACGTCAACCGCAACGGGACCGCGACCCTGAAGCTCGGCTATGCGCGCGGGGTGGCGCTGCTGGCGCCGGCGCTGGCCGGGATCCCGGTCAGCGAGTATGGCGCGATGGCGGTGAAGCAGGCGGTCGTCGGCACCGGGGCGGCGGCGAAGGAGCAGGTGCAGATGATGGTGCGTCGCCTGCTGCCGGGCGCGGTGTTGCGCCGGGCGGATGCGGCGGACGCGCTGGCCGTCGCGATCTGCCATGCGCATCACCGGGCGAGCCGGCTCGCCTGGGCGGCCGGGCGGCGGCAGGGATGATCGCGCTGCTCACCGGCCGGGTGGCGGCGATCGAGGAGGGGCGCTGCATCGTCGATGTCGGGGGCGTCGGCTATCTCGTGCAGGCTTCCACCCGCACGCTCGCCGCGCTGCCGGCGCCGCCCGCGGTCGCGCGGGTGCTGGTCGAGACGCTGGTGCGCGAGGATGCGATCCTGCTTTACGGGTTTCTCGATTCCGCCGAGCGCGACTGGTTCCGCCTGCTGACCACGGTGCAGGGGGTGGGCGCGAAGGTGGCGCTCGGCATTCTCTCGGCCCTGGCGCCCGCCCAACTCGCCGCGGCGATCGCGGCCGGCGATCGCGGCGCCCTGACGCGCGCGCCCGGCGTCGGCGCGCGGCTCGCGGTGCGGCTGCTGACCGAGTTGCGCGAGAAGGCCGGCGCGTTGCCCACGGGCGAGGCGTTCGCGCCGGTGTTGCCCTCCGGCGAGGGGGGAGTCGCGCAGGACGCGCTCTCGGCGCTGCTCAATCTCGGCTATCGCCGGCCCGAGGCGCAGGCGGCGCTCGGCCGGGTGATCGCGCGGCTCGGCGATGATGCGGCGCTCGATGCGGTGATCCGCGACGCGCTCAAGGAGCTGGCGCGGTGAGCGAATCGAGGACAGTGACGCCCGGCCGCGTCGAGGAGGATGCGGCGGAGGCCAGCCTCCGGCCGCAGGTTCTCGCCGAATTCATCGGCCAGCAAGCCAGCCGCGAGAACCTTTCTGTCTTCATCCAGGCCGCACGCGGCCGGGGCGAGGCGCTCGATCATGTGCTGCTGCACGGCCCCCCCGGCCTCGGGAAGACCACCCTGGCGCAGATCGTCGCGCGCGAACTCGGCGTCGGCTTCCGGGCGACCTCCGGCCCGGTGATCCAGCGCGCCGGCGACCTCGCCGCCATCCTCACCAACCTGCAGCCGCGCGACGTGCTGTTCATCGACGAGATCCACCGCCTGCAGCCGGCGATCGAGGAGGTGCTGTATCCGGCGATGGAGGATTTCCAGCTCGACCTGATCATCGGCGAGGGGCCGGCGGCGCGCAGCGTGCGGATCGATCTCGCGCCGTTCACGCTGGTGGGCGCGACCACGCGGGCCGGCCTGCTCGCCACCCCGCTGCGCGACCGGTTCGGCATCCCGCTGCGCCTGGTCTTTTACACCCCCCCCGAGCTCGAGATGATCGTCGCGCGCGGGGCGGAGAAGCTCAATTTCGGCCTGACCGCCGATGGCGCGGAAGAAATCGCCCGGCGCTCGCGCGGCACGCCCCGCATCGCCGGCCGACTGCTGCGCCGGGTGCGCGACATCGCGACGGTCGCCGGCACCCTGCCGGTGGAACGCGCGATCGCCGATGCGGCGCTCACCCGGCTGGAGGTGGATGCGCTCGGCCTCGACGCGATGGACCGGCGCTACCTCCGCCGCATCGCCGAGCACCATGCCGGCGGCCCGGTCGGCGTCGAGACGCTGGCCGCGGCGCTGGCCGAGGCGCGCGACACGCTGGAGGATGTCGTCGAGCCGTTCCTGATCCAGGAGGGGCTGGTGCTGCGCACCAGCCGCGGGCGGATGCTGGGCGAACCCGGCTGGCGTCATCTCGGCCATGTGCCGCCGCGCGCGGCGATGGCGCAGCTCGATCTGCTGCAGGATGAGGGGTGAATGCATCGCCATGCCGTGCGCGTCTATTACGAGGACACCGATGCCGGCGGCGTCGTCTATCACGCCCGCTACCTCGCCTTTGCCGAGCGGGCGCGGACCGAGGCGCTGCGGGAAGCGGGGGCGGCGCATGACGAACTTTCTGCGCTCTACGGGCTGATCTTCATGGTGCGCCGCATCGAGATGGAGTATTGGCGCCCCGCGCGGCTCGACGCCGAAATCGTCGTCGAGACCGAGTCGCTCGGCCTCGGCGCCGCCACCGCCAGGGTCCGGCAGGATTTTTCGGTGGACGGCACGCCGATCGGGCGGCTCGCGGTGGAACTCGTCTGCGTGCGCGCGCGGGACGGCAGGCCGGCGCGGATTCCGCCGCGCTGGCGGGCGGCGCTGGGGCCGGCCCCGGACGCGGTTGGGGCCGAGGGCGGGATCGACGGCAGGATAGAGGGGATGCGCTAAGTGGACCGGACGGTTGATGCCGCCAATCTGGCGGCGGCGGGGGGCGATCTGTCGCTCTGGGGCCTTTTCCTGCAGGCCGACATCATCGTGAAGCTCGTCATCTTCGGTCTGCTGGCGGCGAGCATCTGGGTCTGGGCGATCGTGTTCGAGAAATTCTCGGCGCTGCGTCGCGCCAACCGCCAGGCGGACGGGTTCGAGGACCGGTTCTGGTCGGGCGGCAGCCTGGAGGAGCTCTACGACGCGGACGGCACCAAGCCCGCGCATCCGGTGGCCGCGGTGTTCGGCGCCGCGATGGCGGAATGGCGCCGCAGCGCGCGCGCCGCGGGACCCGACCCCACCCGCGCGGCGATGCGCGACCGGGTGGAGCGGGCGATGACGGTCACCATCCAGCGCGAGATGGACCGGATGGAGCGCTGGATGGTGTTCCTCGCCTCGGTCGGCTCGACCGCGCCCTTCGTCGGGCTGTTCGGCACCGTCTGGGGCATCATGCACAGCTTCTCGGCGATCGCCGCGATGCACAACACCAATCTCGCGGTGGTCGCGCCCGGCATCGCCGAGGCGCTGTTCGCCACCGCGATCGGGCTGGTCGCGGCGATCCCGGCGGTGCTCGCCTACAACAAGATCAGCACCGATCTCGCGCGCTTCGCCGGAAGGCTCGAGAGCTTCTCCACCGAGTTCGGCGCCATCCTCTCGCGGCAGACCGAGGAGCGCGCCTGAGATGGCGATCATGCAGCCTGGCGGCCGGGCGCGGCGCGGCCGCTACCGCCCGCTCGCCGAGATCAACGTCACGCCGCTGGTCGACGTGATGTTGGTGCTGCTGATCATCTTCATGGTGACCGCGCCGCTGATGACCTCGGGGGTGAATGTCGACCTGCCGAAGACCAGCGCCGCGCCGCTCAACCAGGATTCGCAGCCGCTCACCGTCTCGGTGAACGCCAAGGGCGACATCTTCCTCGAGAACACCGCGGTCGATGTCACCGATCTGGTGAGCAAGCTGCAGGCGATCGCGCAGAACAACGCGGATCGCCGCATCTTCGTGCGCGGCGACAAGGATCTCTCCTACGGACGGATCATGCAGGTGATGGCGACGATCACCCAGGGCGGCTTCACCAAGGTCGCGCTGCTGGCCGAGCAGCCGGACGGCACCGCGCCGGCGGCCCCCGCCGCCGCGCCGGCCGCCACCCCGGCCACGACCGGGGGCGCCGCGCCCACCGCCGCCCCGGCGATGCGCTGAGGAGGCAAACGGGCGGCGGCGATGAATCCCACCATGCGACGCAGCGCGGCCGCCTCGGCGGCGCTGCATCTCGTGATCCTGCTCGCGATCATCATCGTGATCCCGCGGAGCCCGCCGCCGGCGCCCCCGGAGACGAATGCGGTGGAGATGGATTTCACCGGTCCGCCACAGCCGGCGCAGCGCGCGCAGGCGCCGGGGCCGACCCCGGCGCCGGCCCCGTTGCCGCAGCCCGTGCCGGCGCCGCCCACGCCTATTCCACCCAAGGCGCAACCGGAGGCGCCGCCGCCACCCCCCCCGCCGCCGCCGCCACCCCCGCCGCCGCCGAGCCTCGCGCCGGCGACGCCGCTGCCGCTCGCGCCGCCGCCGCCCGCGGTGACGCCGGAGCCCTCGCCTGTGCCGCCCCCGCCGCCGAGCCCGCCGCAACAGCAGGCGCCGTCGCCGCCGCTGCCGATCCCGCCGCTGCCGGTGCCGCCGCCGCCCGTGCCGACGCCGGCGACGCCGAGCCAGACCTCGCAGCCAAACCCGACCAAGAACCCGGTGCCGCAAAGCCGGGAGGAGCTGAACTCGCTCGAGAAGACGCTCTCGACCCTCCGGCAGACCGAAGCGCCGCGCGCGCGGCCCAACCCGCGCCAAGGCGGCGCGCCGGGCGGCGGCGTGCAGACCGGGCAGGAGACCGGACTCACCGCCACCCAGGCCGGCGCGATCGGCGACGAGGTGCGGCGGTGCTGGACCTATGATCCGGGCGCCAAGGGCGTCGACCAGATGCGGGTGATGCTGAACGTGGTCACCGATGTCGATGGCACGGCCCGCCAGGCGGTGGTCGCGCCCGAGGATCAGGGCCGAATGAGCGATCCGGTGTTTCGCGCGTTTGCCGAACGGGCGGTGCGCGCGGTGCTGAGCGCGCAATGCAGCAAGCTGCCGATGCCCAGCAACCTGCAGGGCACCATCCAGACCCTGCATTTCCGTTTCAGCCCCTGAAAATTCCGCCTCGAAAATCCGACCGGCTTGGGAGATCACGCATGACCAACGGCTTCTCGATCGGCAGCACACTCGGCCGCGCGGCGCTCCGCCGGCGCGAGCTGTTCGCCGGCGCGGCGGCGGGGCTTCTGGCCGCGCCCGCGCTCGTGCACGCTCAGTCCGCGCCGCCGCCCGCCGGCGCGCCGACCGCCACGCAAAGCGCGGTGATCGACGTCAACCGCGCGCGCACCGACCCGATCCCGATCGCCATCCCGAGCCTCGGGCCGGGCCTCGGCGATCAGATCACCAGCGTGATCACCAGCGATCTCGGCAATTGCGGCTTGTTCCGCCCGATTTCCTCGCAAGCCTTCATTTCCGCCAACGATGCCGGCGACATGCCGAATTTCCAGAACTGGAAGGCAATCGGCGCGCAGGCGCTGGTGACCGGCAAGGTGGAGGGTGGCGGATCGAACGTCCGCGTCGAGTTCCGGCTTTGGGACGTGCTGCCCGGCACGCAGATCCAGGGCACCGCCTACACCACCTCGGCGGCGAACTGGCGCCGCATCGCCCATATCATCGCCGACGTGATCTATGAGCGGCTGCTCGGCGAGAAGGGTTATTTCGACACCCGCATCGTCTATGTGTCGAATACCGGCCCGAGCGACCGGCGGACCAAGCGTCTCGCGATCATGGATCAGGACAGCGCCAACAACCGCTATCTGACCGATGGCCGCTGGATGGTGCTCACCCCGCGCTTCAGCCCGGTGCGCGACCAGATCGCTTTCATGAGCTATGCCGGCAACCGGCCGCGCGTCTATCTCTTCGACCTCAATTCCGGCGCCCAGCGCGTGCTCGGCGATTTCGGCGGCATGACCTTCGCGCCGCGGTTCAGCCCGGATGGCGGCAGCGTCATCATGGCGGTGGCGAGCGGCAACGGTTCGGACATCGTCTCGGTCGGCACCAGCGGCGGCGGCATGCGGCGGCTGACCAGCTCCGGCTCGATCGATGTCAGCCCCTGCTACAGCCCGGACGGCTCGCAGATCGTCTTCAACTCCGATCGCGGCGGCGACCAGCAGCTCTATGTCATGGGCGCGGGTGGCGGCGGCGCCCGGCGGATCAGCTTCGGCGGCGGGGCGCGCTACGCGACCCCGGTCTGGTCGCCGCGCGGCGACCTGATCGCCTTCACCCGGCTCGGTGGCAGCCAGGAGGCGAGCTTCAGCATCGGCGTGATGGCGCCGGACGGGTCGGGCGAGCGCATCCTGTCGGAAGGCTGGCTGGTCGAGGCGCCGACCTTCGCGCCGAACGGAAGGGTGATCGCCTTCTGGCGGCAGGGGCGAGGCGCCGGTTCGAGCCTCGTCTCGATCGACGTCACTGGCTTTCACGAGCGCCCGATGACGACGCCGACGGATGCCTCGGACCCCGCCTGGTCGCCGCTGAATGCCTGACGCCGCCCGACACGCCGGACCTGATTCCGGACGTGACTTCGGACGTGACGACTTGACCGGTTTCGTTACGGGGTGCAAAGAGCGCAGGAACGTGGCGCTGCGCCCGAGCAACGATCCGTCAACCGGGCTGTTTTTGGCGACACAAGAGTATCCCGTTTCACTCAACTGGGACCAAGACGACATGAACATCAAGATTTTGGGAGCCCTGGCCGCTGCGAGCCTGCTGGCTGCCTGCGCGAACAACACACCGCCCGCCGCCGGGGCGTCCAACGGGTCCGGCGCGACGGTCAGCACGTCCGGCGCGGTGCCGGGCAGCGAGGAGGACCTGGTCGCGAATGTCGGCGACCGCGTCCTTTACGATTTCAACTCGTCCTCGCTGAGCGGCGATGCCACCGGCACGCTCGACCGGCAGGTGAGCTGGCTCGGGCGCTATCCGCAGGTGAGCGTGCAGGTCGCCGGCAATTGCGATGATCGCGGCACCGAGGAATACAACCTCGCCCTCGGCCAGCGTCGCGCCAACACGGCGCGTGACTACCTGGTGGCGCGCGGCGTGCAGTCCGCCCGGATCAGCACGATCAGCTACGGCAAGGACCGCCCGACGGTGCAGGGCGATGACGAACAGGCCTGGGCGCAGAACCGCAACGCGATCACCTCGGTCCGCTGATCCCGTCCGGTTGATCGATCGGGGCCGGCGTTCCGGACGGGACGCCGGATTTTGCTGTTGCCGGTCTTCCGGGCGGGACCGCCTTCCGCCATACAGGCGGAGGATCTCGGGAGTTGCCGCCGATGAGGCTTGCCTTTGCCGCCGTGCTGCTGGTTCTGGCCAGCGGGCCGGCTTTCGCGCAGATGGAGACACGCGAGGGCATCGCCCTGCAGAACCAGATCCTGCAGTTGCAGCAGGAGGTGCAGTCGCTGGCCAGCCGCGGCGGCCCGCCGTCCTCCTCCGTCTATCAGGGTGGCGGCGGCGCGCCGGCGAATGGCGACCTCGTCGCCCAGCTTCTCGACCGGGTGTCGCGGCTCGAGGATCAGGTGCGCGATCTGCGCGGCAGGATGGACGAGTTGCAGAACACGGCGCAGCAGCAGACGGCGGATCTGAACAAGCAGGTCGGTGACCTGCGCTTCCAGGTGCAGAACGGCGCCGGCGCCGTCGCGCCGTCGCTGGCGCCCCCATCGCTCACTTCGGCGCCGCCCGCCTCGCCGTCGCCAGGAGCTCTCGGGACCGTGCCGCAGGCCGGCGTGCGACGCCCGCCCGAGCTCGCCATGCAGGAAGGCAATGCGGCGCTCGCCCGGCGGGATTATCCGACGGCGGAGGCCGCCGCGCGCGAGGTGCTGCAAACGAGCGCGCGCAGCCCGCGCGCCTATGACGCGCAGTTCCTGCTCGCGCAATCGCTGCTCGGCCAGCACAATTACCAAGCGGCGGCGGTGGCGTACGACGACACCTATAACCGCAGCCGCACCGGCATCCGCGCGCAGGACAGCCTGCTCGGCCTCGCCAACGCGCTGACCGGGCTCAACGACCGCCAGGCGGCCTGCGGCGCGCTCGACAAGCTCCGGATGGAATTTCCGAACCCGCGCGCTGATATCCGCGCCGGCGAGGCGGGCGCGCGCGGTCGGGCCGGCTGCCGCTGATCCGGCCGGCGGAAGCGCCGTCCGGGCGCGGCGACGCCCCGATCGCCGCCGCCGAGTTCGCCGCGCTGATGGCGCGGCTCGGGCCCTGGGGCGCCGAGCGCCGGGTCGCCGTCGCGGTTTCGGGCGGCGGCGACAGCATGGCGCTCGCGCTGCTGGCCGCCGGCTGGGGCAAGCCGCTCGCCCTCATCGTCGATCACGGGCTGCGCGCGAATGCAGCCGAGGAGGCGCGCGAGGCCGCCGCCCGCCTCCATGAACGCGGCATCCCCGCCCGCATCCTCCGCTTGCACGGGCTGGCGGCTGGCGCCGGCCTCGCGGCGCGGGCGCGGACCGCCCGCTACGCCGCCCTGGCCGGGGCCTGCCGCGCCGCGGGGTTCGTGCACCTGCTGATCGGCCACCATGCGGCCGATCAGGCGGAGACGCGGCGGATGCGCGAGGCGGCCGGGAGCGGCACGGCCGGGCTTGCCGGCATGGCGGCGGTGACGGAATCCGCGGATATCCGCCTGGTCCGGCCGCTGCTCGGCCTCCATCCCGCCCGGCTCCGCGCCACGTTGCGCGCGGCTGGTCTGGCCTGGGCGGAGGACCCGACCAACACCGATGCGCGGTTTCTGCGCGCCCGGCTGCGCGCCGGGATGTCGGCCTCGGCCTGCATCGATCTCGCCGCCGCGTCCATCATCGCCGGCGAGGACAGGGCGGCGGCCGAAGCGGCGATCGCCGCGACCTTGGCCGAGCGCGCGACCCTGCGGCCGGAAGGTTTTGCCATCATCACGCCCGGTCCGATCGCCCCGGCGGCGCTCGCCGCGCTCGTGCAGACGATCGGCGGCCGCGCCTATCCGCCGCCCGCCGCCGCGATCCGGGCGCTGGCCGCCGCGCCGCGTCCGGCAACCCTCGCCGGGACGCGGCTGATGCGGGCGGGCAAGCTCGGCCCCGGCTTTCTCCTGGCGCGGGAGGCGCGCGCGATGGCGCCGCCGATGCCGGCGGCGAATGGCGCGGTCTGGGATAATCGTTTCCGGCTGCGCGGCAATCCGCCGACCGGCGCCACGATCGGCGCCCTCGGTCCCCTCGGCGGACGGTGGCCACTCCCCGCCGCCCTTCTCGTGACGCTTCCCGCACTCCGCCTTGGCGGCGAGCTGCTGCGCACATCCGCTATGCCGGGTCATGCGGGCGATCCCGGGGGCAATCTGAGGAGCGACCCAGGCGGCGATCCGGGCGGCGATCCGGGCCTCGAATTCGTCTTCGCCCCGCCGCGAGCGGCCGGCGGCGCGGCTTTTCTTCCGGCAGGGCGCGGCCGGGGATGCTAAGGTGCAAAAGACGCATTATGTTGTGGAACACGGCGGTAAGGCCGGGACATGTCGCGGAACGCTGATCGGGCCTTGCGCGTACGGGTGTGGGACTGGGTGGAATGAGCAATTTCGGCCGCAACCTGGCGCTCTGGGTCATCATCGCACTCCTGCTGGTGGTGCTTTTCAACCTGTTCCAGCCAGGTTCGTCGCAACACGCGGCGACCCAGGTCGCCTATTCCGACTTCATCGGCGAGGTGAACGGCGGCCGGGTCCGTGACGTGGTGATCCAGGGCCACACCGTCAGCGGCCAGCTTGCCGACGGCCGGACCTTCCAGACCTACACGCCGGAAGACCCCTCCCTGGTGCAGCGCCTCACCGACAAGGGCGTCCGGGTGATCGCGAAGCCGGAGGAGGCGGACGTCAATCCGCTGCTCCACTACCTGCTCTCCTGGTTCCCGATGCTGCTGCTGATCGGCGTCTGGGTGTTCTTCATGCGCCAGATGCAATCGGGCGGCGGCCGCGCCATGGGGTTCGGCAAATCCCGCGCGCGGATGCTCACCGAGAAGCAGGGCCGCGTCACGTTCGGCGACGTGGCCGGGATCGACGAGGCGAAGAGCGAGCTCGAGGAGATCGTCGAGTTCCTGAAGGACCCGCAGAAATTCCAGCGTCTCGGCGGCAAGATCCCGAAGGGCGTGCTGCTGATCGGGCCTCCGGGCACCGGCAAGACGCTGCTGGCCCGCGCCATCGCCGGCGAGGCGAACGTGCCGTTCTTCACCATCTCGGGCTCGGATTTCGTCGAGATGTTTGTCGGCGTCGGCGCATCGCGCGTGCGTGACATGTTCGAGCAGGGCAAGAAGAACGCGCCCTGCATCATCTTCATCGACGAGATCGACGCGGTCGGCCGGCATCGCGGCGCCGGGCTGGGCGGCGGCAACGACGAGCGCGAGCAGACGCTGAACCAGATGCTCGTCGAGATGGACGGGTTCGAATCGAATGAGGGCGTGATCCTGATCGCGGCCACTAACCGGCCGGACGTGCTCGACCCCGCGCTGCTGCGCCCCGGCCGGTTCGACCGCCAGGTGGTGGTGCCGAACCCGGACGTGAACGGGCGCGAGAAGATCCTTCGCGTGCACATGCGCAAGGTGCCGCTCGCCTCCGACGTCGATCCCAAGGTGATCGCCCGTGGCACTCCGGGCTTCTCCGGCGCCGACCTCGCCAATCTCGTCAACGAGGCGGCGCTGCTGGCGGCCAGGATCGGCAAGCGCACGGTCGCGATGGCGGAACTCGAGAACGCCAAGGACAAGGTGCTGATGGGCACCGAGCGCCGCTCGCTGGTGATGAGCGAGGACGAAAAGCGCATGACCGCCTATCACGAGAGCGGCCACGCGCTCTGCGCCATGCACGAGCCGGAATGCGACCCGGTGCATAAGGCGACGATCATTCCGCGCGGCCGCGCGCTCGGCCTGGTGATGAGCCTCCCCGAAGGCGACCGCTACTCGAAGAGCAAGTCCAAGCTGCTCGCCGAGCTTACCATGGCGATGGGCGGCCGCGCGGCGGAGGAGATCATCTTCGGCGCGAACAACGTCTCGAACGGCGCCGCCGGCGACATCAAGATGGCGACCGACCAGACGCGGCGGATGGTCACCGAATGGGGCATGAGCGACAAGCTCGGCATGATCGCCTATGGCGATAACGGCCAGGAGGTGTTCCTCGGCCATTCGGTGACGCAGCATAAGAATGTCTCGGAAGGGACGGCGCGCGAGATCGACGCCGAAATCAAGGATATCATCAGCGCCGCCTATAATCGCGCCCGCCACATCCTCACCGAGAACATCGAGGAGCTGCATCGGTTGGCGCGCGGACTGCTGGAATACGAGACCCTGTCGGGCGACGAGATCCGCACCGTGCTGCGCGGCGAGCCGGTGATCCGCAAGGTGGTGGACGAGCCATCGCCGGAGAATCGCCGCGCCTCGGTGCCGCAGACCGGCCGTCCCGTCTCGCCGCCGCCGACCGCGCCTGGTCTCGGCCCGGCCCCGCAGCCGGGCTGATCTCCGCGCCGCTCCCCACGCACGTCCATACGCACCTCCCCGAGCGGCTCATCGAGCCGCTCGGCCTGCTTCCGCCCCATGCCGCCGGAGCGGCGATCGCCCAGCGCCTGGCCTTGCCGCTGGCCGGCGGGTCGGCGTTCACGCTGGCCCGGATGGTGGGCGAGAACCGCATCTATTCCGTGGCGTGCTTGCCCGAGGAGCTGGTTGCGGCGGCCGCCCGTTTGGCGGTGATGCCCGGCTGGGCGGGGTTGCAGCCGACGCTCGCGGTGATGGGCGTTCTCAATCTCACGCCCGACAGTTTCAGCGATGGCGGCCGTCTCGATGCGGGACGTGCCGCGGCAGAAGGCGCGGCGATGGTGGAGGCCGGCGCCGCGCTGCTCGATATCGGCGGCGAGAGCACCCGTCCCGGCGCGGCGCCGGTCAACCCCGCCGAGGAGCAGACGCGCATCCTGCCGGCGATCCGCCGCCTTTCCGCGCTCGGCGTCCCGCTCTCCGTCGACACGCGCAACGCCGCGACGATGCAGGCCGCGCTCGATGCCGGCGCCAGCATCGTCAACGACATCTCCGCCCTGGCGCACGACCCGGATTCCCTGAAGCTGGTCGCCGCTCGCGGCTGCCCGGTCATTCTCATGCATATGCGCGGCACGCCGGCCACGATGATGGACCAGCACCTGCGTCAATACGGCGACGTGGCGGCCGACGTCACCCGCGAGCTCGCAGTGCGGATCGCCGCGGCGGAGGCTGCCGGCATCGCCCGCGACCGCATCGCGATCGACCCAGGCATCGGCTTTGCGAAAGGCGAGGCGGAGAATACCGCTTTGCTGGCGCGCCTGCCGGTGCTGCTCAATCTCGGCTGCCGGATCATCGTCGGCGTGTCGCGCAAGGCGTTCATCGGCCGGATCTCGGGCGTCGCCGCCCCGGCTGCGCGGCTGGCCGGCTCGCTCGCCGCCGAGCTGTTCGCCGCCGGATTAGGCGCCGGCATCGTGCGCGCGCACGATGCGGCGGAGACCGTGGCCGCGCTCCGGGTCTGGCAGGCGCTCGCCGGCTGGGCTACACGCGACACCCTACCCGACAGGACGGAATGATGACGCAGCGGCGGCTTTTCGGCACTGACGGCATCCGCGGCACCGCCAATACCGACCCGATGACCGCGACCACCGCGCTGCTTCTCGGGCAGGCGGCCGGGCTGCATTTCACCCGCGGCGCGCATCGCCACCGCGTCATCATCGGCAAGGACACGCGGCTCTCCGGCTACATGATCGAGCCGGCGCTGGTCGCGGGGTTCATCGGCGCCGGAATGGACGTGACGCTCGCGGGCCCGCTGCCGACGCCCGCCATCGCCATGCTGACCCGCAGCCTGCGCGCCGATCTCGGCGTGATGATCTCCGCCTCGCACAACCCGTTCGAGGATAACGGCATCAAGCTGTTCGGCCCGGACGGGTTCAAGCTCTCCGACGAGGTGGAGGACAGGATCGAGGAGCTGCTCGGCTCGGATCTCTCGGCGCAACTCGCGCCGCCCGACCGGCTCGGCCGCGCCGCTCGGATGAACGATGCCGGCGGCCGCTATGTGGAGAGCGCCAAGGCGACCTTCCCGCGCGGGAAGCGGCTCGACGGGCTGCGCATCGTGCTCGATTGCGCGAACGGCGCGGCCTATCGGGTTGCGCCGAGCGTGCTATGGGAGCTCGGTGCGACGGTGATCCCGATCGGCGTCACGCCGGACGGGTTCAACATCAACCGCGATTGCGGCTCGACCGTCCCCGAGGCGTTCCGCCGCGCGGTGGTCGAGCAGAACGCCGATCTCGGCATCGCGCTCGACGGGGATGCCGACCGGCTGCTGCTCGCCGACGAGCGCGGGCAGCTCGTCGACGGCGACCAGATCCTGGCGCTGATCGCCCGCTCCTGGCAGCGCGCCGAGCGGCTCACCGGCGGCGGGGTGGTGGCGACGGTGATGTCCAATCTCGGGCTCGAGCGCCATCTGGCGGCCGCCGGCCTCACGCTCCACCGCACCCGCGTCGGCGATCGCTACGTGGCCGAGCGGATGCGCGGCGCAGGGATCAATGTCGGCGGCGAGCAATCCGGCCACATGATCCTGTCGGATTTCGCCACCACGGGAGACGGGCTGGTCGCCGCGCTGCAGGTGCTGGCGGTGATCGTCGAGCAGGGGCGGCGGGCGAGCGAGGTGTGCCGGGTGTTCGAGCCGCTGCCGCAACTGCTCCGCAGCGTGCGCTTCAGCGGCGCCTCTCCGCTCGCCGATGCGCGGGTGGTGGCGGCGCAGGCGGCGGCCTCGGCGCGGCTCGCCGCCGGCGGACGGCTGCTGATCCGCGAGAGCGGCACCGAGCCGGTCGTTCGCGTGATGGCGGAAGGCGAGGACGAGGCGCTGGTGGCGCTGGTCGTCGCCGAGCTTTGCGAGACGATTGCCAGCACTATGGCCGCGAGCGGCATGACCGCCAGCGCGGCCGTCGCCAAGCCCAAGACGACCACGGCCGGCGGCGCGGCGACGAGCCCGGTTTCATGACCGTCGGCGCGATGCACGGCCGCGTCCTCACGATCGCCGGCTCAGATTCCGGCGGGGGCGCCGGCATCCAGGCCGACATCAAGACCATCACCTCGCTCGGCGCCTTTGCCGCGACCGCGATCACCGCGATCACCGCGCAGAACACGCGGGGCGTGCAGGGCGTGAGGGTGCTACCGCCCGATTTCATCGCCTTGCAGATCTCCGCCGTGCTCGACGATCTCGGCGCCGACGCGATCAAGACCGGCATGCTGGCCGATGCGATGGTGATCGACGCGGTGGCCGACGCGCTCGCCACCCGCCCGCGCCTGCCGCTGGTGCTCGATCCGGTGATGGTGGCGAAAGGCGGCGAAAGCCTGCTCGACCGCGCCGCGATTGCCGTGCTGAAGCGCCGGCTGCTGCCCTTCGCCACGGTGCTGACGCCGAACCTGCCGGAGGCGGAGGCGCTTTCCGGCATGGCGATCCCGGATGTCGCTGCGATGCATCACGCCGCGGCAACGCTGCTGACGCTCGGCGTGCCGGCGGTGCTGCTGAAGGGCGGCCATCTGCCGGGCGACACGGTCACCGATCTGCTCGCGACCGAGGCGGGCATCGTCAGCTTCGACGCCCCGCGGATCGAGACCAGCGACACGCACGGCACCGGCTGCACGCTGGCGAGCGCGATCGCCGCCGGGCTCGCCCAGAAGATGCCGCTCGAGGCCGCGATCCGCCGCGCCCGCGCCTATCTCCGCGCCGCGATGACGAGTGCGCCGGGCCTCGGCGGCGGGCATGGCCCGCTGAACCACGCGGTCACGGTCGATACCACCCGCCTCGAGGATCCACCCGGCTCCTAGGCGAAAGGTTGGAGCGTTTTCAGTTAAGTCGGCGCCGGCGCTCGCCCCACCGAAGGTGAAAATGCCTAGTCCGGCCTGGCCGCCATATCCCGGGGGCAGGCCGGCGGGGAACCGTGTTGCAGCGCAGCGTTGTTGACGCAGGCAAGCCGGGGAGTCCTCGATGCGCTGGCAGGATTATCTCACCCCCCTGGACTGGCTGCCGGACTGGCTGGCCAGCCTGATCATCCTCGCCCTCGCGGCCGGCATCGCGATCGCGCTGTTCCGGCTGGTGACCCGGTTCGGCGTGCGGCTCGCCGGACGGGTGAGCCCGTTCCTCAGCTCCTTCGTCGCGCGGAGCGAGGGGCCGGTCGGCGCCGTCCTGATGATCGCGGTCGTCGGCGCGACCCTGCCCGGCGTCCCTCTGCCGAGCGGCACGGTCCTGGTGATCGGCCACACGCTGCTGATCGCCTTCATCGCAGCGCTCGGCTGGGCGGCGGTGAACGCCGTGGATCTGAGCTCCGAGCTCTACATGCGGCGGCTCCGCCTCGACGTGGAGGACAATCTCAAGGCGCGCAAGCAGATGACGCAGATCCGTATCCTGCGTCGCGCCGTGGTGACGCTGATCGTCGTGCTAACCGCGGCGATCGGGCTCACCACAATCCCGGAGGTGCGCCAGTACGGCGTCAGCCTGTTCGCCTCCGCCGGTGCCGCCGGGCTGGTGGTCGGGCTGGCGGCGCGGCCGGTGCTGAGCAACCTGATCGCCGGCATCCAGATTGCGCTGACGCAGCCGATCCGGCTCGAGGACGCCGTGATCGTCGAGAACGAGTGGGGCTGGATCGAGACGATCGGGAGCACCTATGTCGTCGTCCGCCTGTGGGATTTGCGGCGGATGATCGTGCCGCTGACCTTCTTCATCGAGCAGCCGTTCCAGAACTGGACGCATGAGAGCGCGGAGCTGATCGGCAGCGTGTTCCTGCATGTCGATTACAGCGTGCCGGTGCCGCTATTGCGCGGCAAGCTCGAGGAGATCGCCAGGGCGAGCCCGCTATGGGACGGCAAGGTGGTCAACCTGCAGGTCACCGACACGCCGGAGGGGATGGTGGAGCTGCGCGCGTTGGTCAGCGCGCGCAACGCGTCGATCGCCTGGGATTTGCGCTGCGAGGTGCGGGAGAAGATGCTCGCTTTCCTGCAGGCGGAATATCCGAATGCGCTGCCGCGACAGCGTCTGCAGATGGTGCGCGAACCCCGTCCCGCCCCGATGGCTTCCGCCCCGATGCCCCCGGCACCGGCGGCGTCTTCCCCGGTGATCGCAAGGCCGAGCCCGATCGGCGGCGGCGCGCCGGGCGCGCCGGCGGAAGAGGAGCCGCCGCGCACGCCGCCCGGCATCACCCCATGACGCGAAAGCCGGATCGAAGCGGCGGATCGCCTGGGTGATGGTCCAGCAGCTCACGAATAACCAACGCTCATCAAGAAATCCAGCGGATCGGGCGCGCCCACCGCGTTGTTGATGACAGGGACGGCGCGGAAGAATTCATCACCCCAATCGCATCGACGAGCGACGTCGCCTTGGACAGCGCGACGAATTGCGCGCTCAGCGCCGGGATCATGATGCGCTTCGTCCGAGCGGTCAGCAGCACGAGGGCGGAGAGCGCCGCCGGCAGCCGCCGCAATCCGACCACGAAATAGAGGAAGAAGAGTTTGGCGATCTGCGGCAGGTTGCGCAGCAGGCCGGTATAGCTCCGCGTCAGTTTCTGCAGCAGATAGGAGCGCGTCGCGGCGAGCAGGCCGACGAGCACGCCGGCGATCGTGGCGCCCAGGATCGCCAGCGCGGAGACGGCGATGGTGACGGCGAAACCTTCCGCCACACCTGAACGGATCACAATGCGCGACAGAACGAAGCCCGTGCTGACCGAATGGGGAATGGCGGGCGTCGCCGCGCTGCACCGGCGCGTCGCGGTGCTGGTGATCGTCGATGTGCTGTGCTTCTCGACGGCGGTGGATGTCGCGGTGGCGCATGGCGCGATCGTGCATCCCTATCCATTCGACGATCACCGGGGCGCGCCGGCGGCTGCGTCGCGGGTCGGCGCGGTGCTTGCCCGAAGGCGGCGGGAGACCGGTGGCGGGTTCAGCCTCTCCCCGGCGAGCCTGATGGGGATTCCGGCGGGAACCGCGCTGTTGCTGCCCTCGCCGAACGGATCGCGCCTGTCGGTCGCCGCGGGGAGCATGGGAATTCCGGTGCTCGCCGGCTGCCTCCGCAATGCCGCTTCCGTCGCGGCCGCGGCGGCATCGCTCGCGGGCGAGGGGGCGATCGGCGTGGTGCCGGCCGGCGAGCTCTGGCCGGATGGGAGCCTGCGTCCCGCGATCGAGGATCAGCTCGGCGCGGGCGCCATCATCGACCGGCTGGACCGGCCCTGTTCGCCGGAAAGCCGGCTCGCCCGCGATGCCTATCGCGCGCTCGGCCGCGAGGTGGCGGCGCTGATCCGCCTCGGCACGTCCGGCCGTGAGCTGGTCGATGCCGGGTTTCCGGGCGATGTCGATCTCGCCGTGGAGGAGGATGCGAGCACGAGCGTGCCGCTGCTGACCGACGGCGCGTTCCGCGCCCGGATGTGACAAGCCGCGCCGGAATCGGCTAGTCTCGGCGTCGTAATCAACGGCCGGAAGAAGCCCGTTCGGGAGAGACATCCATGCTGCGTCGGCATTTTCTGGCGGCCACCGCCGCGCTCTCGCTGCCCGCCATCGCGCGTGCCGAGGCGGCGGCCTCGGTGCTGCGTTTCGTACCTGCCGCGGACATCGCCTCGTTCGATCCGGTGTGGACCACGGCGTCGCAGACCCGCGACCACGCCTACATGGTCTACGACACGCTGTACGGGCTCGACGAGCATCTGCAGCCGCAGCCGCAGATGGTGGCGGGGCATGTGGTGGAGGATGACGGCAAGCGTTGGACGCTGACGCTGCGGCCCGGCCTCGTCTTCCACGACGGCAGCAAGGTGCTCGCGCGCGATTGCGTCGCCAGCATCCGCCGCTGGGCGCAGCGCGACAGTTTCGGCCAGCTGCTGATCGCCGCCACCGACGAGCTTTCGGCGCCCGACGACCAGCGCATCGTGTTCCGGCTGAAATCGCCTTTTCCGCAATTGCCCTACGCGCTTGGCAAGCTTTCCAGCATCTGCGTCGTCATGCCGGAGCGTCTGGCCAGGACCGATGCCTTCACCCAGGTGACCGACACCACCGGCAGCGGTCCGTTTCGCCTGAAGATGGACGAGCGCGTGCCCGGCTCGCGGACAGTGTACGAGCGCTTCGCCGGCTACGTGCCGCGGCCGGACGGCACGCCCTCGGCCGCCGCCGGGCCGAAGCGCGTGTATTTCGACCGCGTGGAATGGCTGATCCTGCCGGATGGCGCCACCGCGTCTGGCGCGCTCCGCCGCGGCGAGGTCGACTGGCTGCGCTGGCCACTCGTCGACCTGCTGCCGCAGCTCCGCCGGGACAAAAACGTCGTGGTGCAGGTGATCGAGCCGCAGGGGCTGATCGGCATCCTGCGCTTCAACAGCGCGCAGCCGCCTTTCGACAATCCCGCGGTGCGCCGCGCCCTGCTGCCCGCTCTGTCGCAGACCGATTACATGACCGCGGCGCAGGGCGAGGATAAAACCCTGTGGAAGACCGGCGTCGGCTTCTTCTGCCCGGATACGCCGATGGCGAGCGATGCCGGGATGACGGCGCTGACCTCGCCCCGCAATCTCGACGCCGCGAAGCAGGCGCTCGCCGCCTCCGGCTATGCCGGGCAGCGCACTGTCGTGATGCAGCCGACCGATTTCGCGATCTACAACGCGATGGCCGACGTCACCGGGCAGTTGCTGCACCAGATCGGCTTCAACGTCGACGTGCAGTCGATGGATTGGGCGACCGCGATGCAGCGCCGCGCCAAGCCGGATGCGGTGGAGAAGGGCGGCTGGAGCATCTTCCACACCGGCTGGGGCGGGGTCGAGCAATCCAACCCGGTCACCGATATCTGGCTGCGCGGCAATGGCCGCGACGCCGCGCCCGGCTGGCCGAACAGCCAGCGCCTGGAGCAACTCCGCGCCGACTGGCTCGCCGCCTCCGACCTCGCGAAGCAGCAGACGGTGGCGGTGGACATGCAGCGCCAGGCCTTCGTCGATCTGCCCTATCTCCCGACCGGGCAGCTCTTCGCGCCGGTCGCCTATCGGGCGGACATCACAGGCATGCTGCAGGGCCTGCCGGCATTCTGGAATTTGCGCCGAACTTGACGGCAGCCGACGCGCCGGCCCGTGCCGGCGGCAACCCGGGCGACGGCAAACCGGGCGACGGCTTGCCGCGCGCGGAGCGCGTGCAGGCATTGCTCGCCATCTCGGTCGCGGTCGCGATGGCGAGCCTCGACACCGCGATCACCAACACCGCGCTGCCGACCATCGCGCGCGATCTCGGCACCAACGGGCCGGATGCG
The DNA here is from genome assembly GCA_965276665.1 of Acetobacteraceae bacterium. GTDB lineage: Bacteria > Pseudomonadota > Alphaproteobacteria > Acetobacterales > Acetobacteraceae > CAWGJC01. The sequence continues at coordinate 2,010,426 of OZ255620.1, read as the reverse complement.
ATCTGGGTGGTGAACGCCTATCAGCTCGCGATGGTCGCGACCCTGCTGCCGCTCGCCTCGGCGGGCGAGGTGATCGGGCACCGGCGCGTCTATCTCGCCGGGCTCGCGCTGTTCACCGTGACCTCGCTCGCCTGCGGTCTCGCCTGGTCGCTGCCGAGCCTCGTCGTCGCGCGGGCGCTGCAGGGGCTGGGCGCGGCGGCGATCATGAGCGTCAACACCGCGCTGATCCGCTTCATCATGCCGGCGCGGATGCTCGGACGCGGGGTCGGGTTGAATGCGCTCGTGGTGGCGGTCGGGCTGACCCTTGGCCCGACCGTCGCCTCGCTCATTCTCTCCGTCGCGTCCTGGCATTGGCTGTTCCTGATCAACGTGCCGGCCGGCGCGCTGGCGCTGGCGCTCGGCTCGCGCACGCTGCCGGCGACGGCGCGGGCCGGGCATTCGTTCGACGGCGTGGCTGCGCTGCTCTGTGGATTGCTGTTCGCCTGCCTGATCCTCGGCATTGGCGGCGTGTCGCATGGCGAGGCTTGGGTGGTGATCCTGCCGGAATGGGCGATCGGCCTGGTGTGCGGCCTCGCGCTGATGCGGCGGCAGGCCGGGCATCCGGCGCCGATGCTGGCGCTCGACCTGTTCCGCATGCCGGTCTTCGCGCTCTCGACCTTGACCTCGATCTGCTCGTTCTCGGCGCAGGGCCTCGCCTTCGTGGCGCTGCCTTTCCTGTTCCAGACCGTGCTCGGGCACAGCCAGGTGGCGACCGGCTTCCTGATCACCCCCTGGCCGGCGGTGGTCGGGCTGATGGCGCCGATCGCCGGGCGGCTGTCGGACCGCTACCCCGCCGGGCTGCTGGGCGGAATCGGGCTCGTCGTGCTCGCCGGCGGCATGGCGTCGCTGGCGCTGATGCCGGCGGCCCCGAGCGTCACCGCGATCGTTCTGCGGATGGTGGTGTGCGGCGCCGGGTTCGGGTTCTTCCAATCGCCCAATCTGCGCGCGCTGATGGCGAGCGCGCCGCCGGAACGCAGCGGCGGGGCGAGCGGCATCGTCGCCACCGCGCGGCTGACCGGGCAGACGATCGGCGCGGCGCTGGTGGCGCTCTGCCTCGACCTGTCCGGCATGCGCGGCCCCGATCTCGCGCTATGGCTGGGCTGCTTCTTCTCGGCGTTCGGCTGCGTGATGAGTTTTTTGCGTCTCGCGCCGTTCCGGCGACGCTAGTTTTTCCGCGTATTCGATCGCCTCGACCAGGCTTTGCGCGTTGGCGATGCCCTTGCCGGCGATGTCGAAGGCGGTGCCGTGATCGACCGAGGTGCGGATGATCGGCAGGCCGAGCGTGATGTTGACGCCGGAAAGGTCGTTCCAAATGCCGGTGGCGGGGTCGATCTCGAACCCGAGCAGCTTGACCGGGATGTGCCCCTGATCGTGGTAATTGGCGATCACCGCATCGTATTGCCCGGCGCGCAGCTTGACGAACACCGTGTCACCCGGCACCGGACCGACCACCTCCAGCCCGCGCGACACCATCTCCGCGATCACCGGCGCGGCGACATCGATATCGTGCCGCCCGAACAGCCCGCCCTCGCCGGCGTGCGGGTTCAGCGCGGCGACGGCGATGCGGGCGCGGCCGAGCCCGAGCCGGATCAGCGCCTCATGCGTGAGCTCGATCACCCGGCGCAGACGCTCGGGCGTCGCGCGCTTCGGCACGTCCTCGAGCGCGATATGCGTGGTGACATGGCTGACGCGCATGGTGCCGTGCGCGAGCATCATGCAGGAGCCGCGCACGCCGGTGAGCTCGGCCAGCATCTCGGTGTGTCCCGGGTAATGGTAGCCGGCCGCGTTCAGCGCCTCCTTGTTGAGCGGCGCGGTGACGATGCCGCCGATGCGCCCGTCCATCGCCAGCGCCACGCCGCGCTGCACCGCCTGGAAGGCGAAGCGGCCCCCCTCGGCGGAGAGTTTTCCGGGCAGGATTGGCGCGCCTTCCGGGCCGGCCTGCAGGGCGCAGAGCGGCGGCCAGGCGCCCGCCTCCTCGGCCAGCGGGATGGCGAGCTCGGGCGCGAACGCCGCCCGTGCGCGCTCCAGCGCGGCGCCGGAGCCGATCACCGCGAGCTTGACCCCGCCGCCATCGATCCGCGGTTTCAGCCGTCGCGCCGCCTTGACGATGATCTCCGGCCCGATGCCGGCCGGGTCGCCCATGGTTATGGCGAGGTGTTTCGGCGCGCTCATCGGCGTTGCTCCGGTGTGGTCCGGGTCGGACGCTAATCCTTGTCTCAGCCGGGTGCCATTCGATTGCGGCAGCATCGTCGGCGAGCTAGGCTCATCACAAACTGGGGTTTCGCAGCAGGCGATCCGCCCAGCACGATAGCGGGAGACGCGCCGCCATGCCGACGAAAACCGTCCAAGCCGGCCAAACCGCCACGCTGTCCGGCGTTCTCGCCGCCCCGTCGCTGCTGCTCGTCGAAGGGGGCGCGGCGAAGACCCATCCCGGCGGCGTCGTTCTGGTGCCGGGAGAGGCCACCAACAAGGGAACCATCGAATTGCGCGGCGGCGACGGCGGCAAGGCCGGTGGCGGCTCGATGGATGTCAGCGGCACCGCGATCAATGCCGGGACATTGCTGATCGACGCGGGAATCGGCGGCGGCGGGACGGGCGTGCTGACGGTCTCCGGTTTCGCGCGCAACAGCGGCACGATCGGCAATGCCGGCACGATCGCGCTGCTCGGCGGAGCGGGCGCGAGCGGGCAGGCCGGGTCGTTCGACACTACCGGCGCGATCGCCAATGCCGGGCTGCTCATGCTGGATGGGGGCGCCGGCGAGCACGGGCCCGGCAGCGCGATGACCGATGCCGGCACGCTGACCAATACCGGCACGATCATGCTACAGGCCGGCGCATCCAGCCTCACCGGCACCCTCGCGGCCTCGGGCGGGTCGCTGACTGTGTCCGGCGTGCTGCTCAACGACGGCACGATCGATCTCGGCGCCAATTATTTCTATCCCGAGCGGCAACGGGGTGCGGCGACTGTGGGCGGCGGGCTGAACGTCGCGACGGGCGGCACGCTCGTGGATGCGGGCGTGATCGCCGATTCCGGGAACATCGCGGTCGCCGCCGGCGGCAGCCTAGTGATCGCGGCGGGCGGCGACCTCACCCTCACCGGCCAGGTTCCCGGCGGCAGCTTTCTCGGCAATGCCGGCGTGCTGACCAACATGGGAACGCTTGCGCTCGAGGGCGGCCGCACCGGAACGGTCAGCTACAGCCGGAGCGGCGGCAGCCTGGTGAACACCGGCACGTTGATCAACGACGCCACGCTGTCGGTGGATGGCAGCTTCGGGCCGATCCCCGACAACGAGATCGGCGGCTATGGCGCGACGCTCGCGAACAGCGGCGTGCTGATCAACACCGGCACGATGCTGATCACCGGCGGCGACGGCATGGCGTACAGCCCGCACGGCGGCAATCTCGGCGGCGTGGTCGACGATACCGGGCTGCTCACCAATTCCGGACAGCTCGCCATCGAGGGCGCCAGCGGCGGCGTGTACTCGGGCTACCAGGGCCAGCTCACCGTCAGCGGCGTGCTCGTCAATACCGGGACCGTCACGCTCGAGAACGGTGTCGAAGGAGGCACGCTCAAAGTCGACGGCTCGTTGTCCAATGCCGGCACGATCCTGGTCGGCGCCGCCTCGACCGTGAGCGCGGGTCAGTACGCGGCAGAGCTCTCGGTGTACGGCGTGCTCACCGATTCGGGGCTGATCTCGGTCGAGGCGAGACTGCCGGGCGGTCGCGAGAGCGGTGATCTGGCAAATCTCGGCACGCTCATCGTGAGCGGTGGCCAGAACGGCGGGCTTGGCGGCACGATCCTCGATGCGGGGGTTTTCACCAACGGCGCGCTGTTCGATCAGTTCGGCCTGCTGGTTCTGCAGGGCGGAGACGGCGCGGGCGGCGGGTCGGCCGGTTCCGGCGCGACGCTCCTGGATAGCGGCTTGCTCGACAACGCCTCCACGATCGACATTGCCGGTGGTGGGGACGGCAGCGACGCAGGGGCGGCGGGCGGCGGCGCAGTCCTCAACGTCAGCGGCTCGCTGAGCAACTCCTATTACAACGCCGTGATCAATGTCGGCGGCGGTCAGTCGGCGGCGGCTGGCGGCGATGGCGGGACGGGCGGCACGCTGACGGTGTCGGGATCGCTCGACAACGGAGCCAACGTGGCGACCGGGCTGCGCGGGACGATTGACGTGGGCGCCGCGGGCGCGAGTGAGGATGCCGGATCGGGTGGCGTGCTCGCGGTCAGCGGGCATTTGAGCAATGAGGGCGTGATCCGGCTCAACGCAATCGACGGCGCCGTCCCGACCCGTGCCGGCGGCTCCCCGGGCGCGCTGATGGAGGTATCCGGCACACTGGTCAACGCCGGCACGGTGATGATCGCCGGTTTCGGAACGGCCTCCTCGGATGCAACGCTGCTCGTGGCGGCCGGCGGCTCGATCGTGATGCCGTTTGCCGATGCCGGCCCCGGGATAATATCCGGCGGCGGTCTGTTCGAGAATGATGGCGCGATCACCGCCGACGGAATCATTTCGGTCGGAACCTTCATCAATGCCGGCCTCGTCAGCGTTCCCGAATTCGATCGGCTTGTGGTGGAAAGCGGCGTCGCCTCTGGTGCGGGAACGTTCGAGGTGGCGGGCGGCGCTTCGCTCACGCTCGACGGCGGGGTGTCATCCGCGGCATCGGTGGTGCTCGACGGCAGCGCCGCCTCCGTAAACCTGGCGGCGCAGGCGGCCGGTATCGCGATTGCCTCCGACGGAACATTTGGCCAGCTCACCCTGACCGGCGGCGGCACGGCGGCGCTGAATGCGAATGACACCAATCTGACGGTGACTCTCGACCAGCCGACCGATCTTTCCCTCGGGCCGCTCGGTTTCATCAACGTGCAAGGCAGCAACGGCAGCGACAGCATGATCGCGGGCGGCGGCAACCAGACGCTGACCGGCGGCCTCGGATTCGACCGGCTGATCGGCTCGGCCTCGGGCCACGACGTCTTCCGCGACACCGCCGCCGGACTGAACGGCGACACGGTCGGCAATCTGCTGAGCACCGACACCATCCAGGTCGCAGACATCGCCGCCGGCTCGGGGTTCTCGCTCGCCTATCAGCAGACCGGCCATGACGGCACGCTGACATTGCGGAACGGGACCACCGCGTCGAACATCACCTTGCTCGGCACCTTCTCAACCGGCGAATTCACCAGCTCGGCCTACAACGGCAGTCTCGGCGTCGCCGTGCATCTCACCTGAGGAGCAGCTCGCGGAGCAGATCCGGGTCGCCGAACGCGCCGGATTTCGAGGCGAGCGTCACGCCGTCCCAGGCGCCCCCGCGCACCACCGAGACCGGCAGGCCGGGGAGGAAGCTCCCATGCACCTCGAGCGCGCTTGCGCCGAGCGCATCGCAGAGCGCGCGCAACGTCTCGCCGCCGGCGACCACGGCGCTGGCCGGAACCGGCAAGGCGGCGACGAGGCGCGCCATTTCCACGGCGATGATTTTCGCTGCCTCCGACCGTGAGAGCCCCTGCGGCAGGTCGAGGCTGACCAGGGCGATGCCGCGTTCGAGCTGAGTGGCGATCCGCGCGGCGCTGGCGGCGCCGCCATCCGGCACCGCATGCCAATGCACCCCGCAGGCGGCGAGCTGGGACGCGGTCGCCGGCTGATCGGAGCCGAACAGGCCGAGGACCGGATGCGCGAGCGGGGGCGGCGATGGGTGCGCCGAGAGCTGGGGCGTGGCGCTGGCCGTGAGCGCCGCGGCAAGGCCGCCGCTGCCGCACCAGAGAATTTTGTGCCCGCCCACGGATCGGACGATCGCGGCAAGCTCGGCATCGGTCTCCGCGTCGTACACGGTGATGCCGGGGGCGAGCGGCGGCCCTCGGCGCGCCGGCGCGCCGAGGGCCCGGAGTGAAGCGACCAGCTCCGGCCCGACCGGCGTGGCGCCCCAGAAATGCCGCCCGCCGCGCGTCACCCGTCCATGAAAGGGAAAGGCCGGCGCGAAGACGCAGGCGATCCAGCCGCCGGCCTGGAAACAGGCGGCGAGTTCGGCCAGCGAGGCGCCGCGCAGCAGGCTGTCGACCTTCTTGAACGCGATGTCCCCGCCGGCCAGCCAGGGCGCGAGGGCGGCGGCGATCAACGCGGCCTGCGCGGGCAAGGCCTCTCGCGTGCCGGTGTCGAGCGCGGCGCTCATCAGTGCGAGGCTGTCCGTCGCATCCGCGCTCCACACCACCCGCACCGGCCCGGTCAGCGGCACGAACTCGGCGGCGGTGTCGAGCGCGCCAGTCAGGTCATCGGCAAGCAGACGGAGTCGGAGCCGGCCGTCGCTAATGCGTCTGGTCCAGATCGGCGAAGCGGGTGAACTCCGCCTCGAACAGCAGGTTGATGGTGCCGGTCGGGCCATGGCGCTGCTTCGCCACCGCGACCTCCGCCTTGTTGTGCACGCTGTCCATGTCGGTCTGCCATTTCTGGACCGCATCATGGAACTTGTCGTCATTGTCGAAGCCGATCTGCTTCGGAATGCGCGACTGCAAATAGTATTCGTCGCGATAGATGAACAGCACCACGTCCGCATCCTGCTCGATCGAGCCGGATTCCCGCAGATCCGAAAGCTGCGGCCGCTTGTCCTCCCGGCTCTCGACCGCGCGGGAGAGCTGCGACAGCGCGAGCACCGGCACCACCAGTTCCTTGGCGAGCGCCTTCAGCCCCTGGGTGATCTGGCTGATCTCCAATACCCGGTTCTCCGGCCGGGTGCCGGCCGAGGGGCGCATCAGCTGCAGATAATCGACGACGACGAGCGACAGCCCGCGCGTGCGCTTCAGCCTGCGGCACCGCGTGCGCAGGGCGGAGAGGGTGATCGCCGGCGTGTCGTCGATATGGATCGGCAGGGAGGCGATCTCGCGGCTCACTTGCACGAATTTGTCGAAATCCTTCTGCACGATTTCGCCGCGCCGGATGTTGTCGCCCGAAATGCGCGATTCCTCCGCGAGCAATCGTGTCGCGAGCTGCTCGGCGCTCATCTCCAGCGAGAAGATCGCGATGCTGCTCGTCGCCGCCCCGTCCGGACGATCCCGCCGCGCCTCCGCGACCAGAGCGCGCGCCGCGCCGAACGCGATCTTGGTGGCGAGCGCGCTCTTTCCCATGCCCGGGCGTCCGGCGAGGATCAGCAGGTCGGAGGGATGCAGGCCGCCCAGCTTCGAATCGAGATCGCGCAGGCCGGTCGACAGGCCGGCGACATGGCCGGCACGGCGGAACGCGCGCTCCGCGCCGATGATCGCCTCGGTGAGCGCACGCTCGAAGGTGACGAATCCGCCTTCCGAGCCGCCGCGCGTCGCGAGATCGAACAGCGCCTGCTCCGCCGCCTCGACCTGCTCGCGCCCCTCGAGCTCGTCTTCCATCCCGAAGGCGCGGTTCACCACCGTCTCGCCGAGATCGATCAGCTGGCGGCGCAGCCAGGAATCGTGCACCGCGCGGCCGTACTCGCCCGCATTGATGATGCCGACCATCGCCGAGAGCAGCTGCGCCAGATAGGCGGTGCCGCCCACCTCGTCGAGAATGCCGGAATGCTCGAATTCGGCCTTCAGGGTCACGCCGTCGGCGAGCTGCCCCGCCTCGATGCGCCGCGCGATCGCCTGGTAGATGCGTCCGTGCACCGGATCGACGAAATGCTCGGGCGCCAGGAATTCCGAGACGCGCTCATACGCCTTGTTGTTGGCGAGCAGCGCGCCGAGCAGCGCCTGTTCGGCCTGCATGTTGGCCGGTGGCTGACGCTGCGACAGGCCGAGCAGGGGCGACTCGATGGTATTCACCCCGGCACCTTACTCCCGCGCGCGCGCCGGGTGCAGCCCGGGGAGCCTGTGGATCATTGTGGATAGCGGGGGTGGTCAGCCGCCTACCGGTGCGAACCCGGCCGCGGATCGATCGGCACCGCACGGTCGAGCCCGTTAATCGCCTCGAACACCCCGTGCCGCCGCCAGCGTCGCCGCCTCGATCAGCTCGAGCGGCGACACCGCCCCGCAAGCCAGCAGACCAAACACATCGACCGCAGCCATCGCGGTCAACGTATCCGGTACCCCATCAGGCATCAGGCCCTCCCGGCGAGACAGCACGCTCCGGCCGCGCTATCTCTCATGCACCATTACCTGATCGGGACCACGACTATGGCGCAGGCGCCCTTCATCGCGATGAACCGCTTCAAGGTACGGCCCGAGGAACAGGACACCTTCACCGAACGCTGGCTCGGCCGCGAAAGCCTGCTCCAAACCGTGCCCGGCTTCCTCGGCTTCCACTTGCTCAGAGGCCCCGCCCGCGACGACCACGTCCTCTACGCCTCCCACACGCTCTGGCAATCCCACGCCCATTTCGACGCCTGGACCCGCTCCGACCAGTTCCGCGCCGCCCACGCCGGCGCCGGCTCCAGCCGCCCCGTCACCCTCAGCCACCCGGAATTCGAGGGCTTCGAAGTCATCCAGGAAATCCCGGCGCTCTGAGGAAGGCCAGGGGGCTCTGCCCCCTGGACCCCCGCCAAAGGCTGAGCCTTTGGAATCCATCACGGCTGTTTGCGAATTAGGGCGGCGACGAGGTGCTGGAAACACCTCGTCGGCCACCCTGTTCGCAACAGCCATAGTCGGGTTCTAAGGGCTCCGCCCTTAGCGGGGTCCCAAGTGACGCATGGGGGCAGAGCCCCTGGCCTTCCCTCAGCCACTGGAAAGCACGTGGATCGCGCGGGTGGCGATGAGGTCGCGGGTGTGGATGCCGTAGGCTTTCATGTGGGCTGATGTGCCGTGGGCCTCGAGGGCCGCGAGGTTTTCCCATTTCTCGATGACGACGAAGCTGTCCGGGCCGAGCGGGGTTTGGATGGGCCCGGCGTCCGGGGTGTCGGTGGCGGCGTCGTATTCGAGGCAGCCGTGTTCCGCGTGGACGTTCGCCCGGTTGGCGCGGAAGGCGGCGAGCACGGTGTCGCGCTGCCCGGGTTTCGCTGTGACCATCGCGAGGACGTGGATCATGGCTCTGCCGTCTCAGTGCGTGGTGGGCATGGGCGCCGTGTTCGGCGCGAGCGCGGAGTTGGGCGCGGGGGTCGGGGTGGCCGGGGGTGCGGCGTTGGCGCGTGCGGCGGCCTCCTCGCGTTGGCGGCGGGCGACGGTCGCCTGGTGGTGGCCGATGGCGCAGCCGGCGGCGGCGCCGAGCACCGCGTGGTGGCCGGCGTAATGTCCCGCGACGCCGCCGACGACCGCGCCCTTGATGCAGCCGGCGGCGTGGGCCGGGGCGAGGGGCAGGCTGGAAAGGATGAGGGTGGCGAAGGCGGCGGCGAGCAGGGATTTCATGGGACCGGTTCCTGGGTGGCGTGGGGTTGGAGGGTGAGAGTGTGCGCCGCGACTCGGTGCGTCCAGGGATAATATGCGAATGCCCAGCGCGTTCCCGCCCCTGCTCGCCGCCTGCTGTGGCGTGGTGTCCGTCATTCTTCTTCTGGTGCTGCTGCTGCGCAGGAGCGGCGGGGAGAGGCTGCGTTTGCTGGCCGAGCAGGGGATCGCGGGAACCCGGGCCGAGGCGGAGACGACGCGGCTGCATGTGGCGGCGGCCGAACGTGCGGGCAGCGAGCGCGCCGAGGCGATGCGGGCGGAGCTGGTGGCGGCGCTCGCGGGGATGAATTTGAGCCTGGTGCGCGAGCAGGGCGAGGCGCGGGCGCTGCTCGAGGCCAAGCTGCGCGAGATCGCCGAGCAGAGCGCGCTGCGTCTAGCGGAGATTCAGCGAACGGTGAACGAACAGCTGCACCAGGCGGTCGAGAAGCAGATGACGACCAGCTTCCAGCGCGTGCTTGACCAGTTCGCCGCCGTGCAGAAGGCGATGGGCGACGTGCAAGCGACGGCAGCGCAGATCGGCGATCTGCGGCGCATCTTCTCCAATGTCAAGACGCGCGGCGGCTGGGGCGAGACGCAGCTGCGCGTTCTGCTCGACGATCTACTGCCGGCCGGCGGGTATGAGACCAATCGCAAGCTGCGCGAGGACAGCGCGGAGATGGTGGAGTTCGCCGTGCTGATGCCGGTGCGCGGCACGCGTCCTCTGCTGGCGATCGACGCCAAATTCCCGACCGAGGATTACGAGCGCCTTCTCGATGCGGCGGAGCTCGGCGATCTGGAGGCGGAGCGCGCGGCGAAGCGCGGGCTCGAGACAAGGTTGCGGCTGGAGGCGCGCAAGATCGCCGCGAAATATATCTGCCCGCCGGTGACGGTGGATTTCGCCGCGCTCTATCTTCCGACCGACGGCTTGTATGCGGAGGTCGCGCGCATTCCGGGGCTGATCGAGGCGATCAGCCGGGAAAACAAGGTGCTGGTTCTCGGGCCGAGCCTGCTCCCGGCTTTGCTGCGCACCATCCAGCTCGGCTTCATCACGCTGACCTTGGAGCAGAAGGCGGATGATGTGCGCCGGCTGCTCGGTGCGACCAAGCTCGAGATGACGCGGATGGACGAGGTTCTCGAGCGGCTCGGCAAGCAGGCCGGCACGTTCAGCAGCACGATCGAAAAGGCGCGGCAGCGAACGCGCGTGGTCGGCCGCAAGCTGCGCGAGGTCGAGATGCCGGATGCGGCGCAAGGCGATGCGCTGCTGACGCTCGACAGCGACGAGGAGACTGCGGCCGACGAGGCGGCGGAATAGAACCTCGATGCGTATTGGCGCGGCGGAACAGGTCGCCTAAGATTTTCCCGCAAGGGTCGTTCAAAAAAGACCGAGGGAAACGTCGCGATGAAAATAACCAAGTTGGTGCCCTGGCTTGTCCGTTCGGGAAGCTCGGGGTGGGGCGAGTATTTCTTCGTCGAGGTTCGCACCGATGATGGGGTCACCGGCTGGGGCGAGATCACCACGACGACGCGCACCGCCAATCGCGCGGTGGCCGGAATCATCCGCCAGCTCAACGAGCTGCTGGTCGGAGAGGATCCGGCGCGCATCGAGCGGATCTGGCACAAGACCTTCCGCTCCTTCACCTACATGGGCACGCGCGGCGCGACCTCGCATGTGGTGAGCGGGATCGACATCGCGCTGTGGGATATTCGCGGCAAGGTGCTGGGCCTGCCGATCTACGCGCTGCTCGGCGGCAAGCTGCGCGACGACATCCTGCTCTACACCCATCCCGATCAGAGCAAGTTCGCGACGCCGGAGGGGCTCGATCGGGAGATTCGCGGCATCGTCGAGTCTGGCCACACCGCGCTGAAATTCGACCCCTTCCCGCATCTCGGCGAGGATGGCGACCGCAATGATTTCTATCTCGACGGCGAGATGAGCCGGCAGGGCGAAAACATGGCGGCGGAGCTGACGGCGCGCATCCGCGAGATCACCGGGCCCGACATCGAGATCCTGATCGACGCGCATGGGCGGTTCAACGTGCCGACCGCGATCCGCCTGTGCCGCAGCCTGGAGGAGGCGGCGAAGATCGATTGGTTCGAGGAGCCGGTGCCGGTCGAGAGCTATCATGCGCTGCGCCAGGTGCGGGAGAGCGTGGGCGCGCGCATCACCGTGGGCGAGCGGTTGCACACGCGGTGGGAATTCCTCCCCGTGCTCGAGAACCGGCTCGCCGATTATCTCATGCCGGACGTGACCTGGGCCGGCGGCATCACCGAGCTCAAGAAGATCTCGACGATGGCGGAGGCTTATTACGTGCCGGTCTCGCCGCATGATGCGAGCGGTCCGATCAACGTGGTGGCGGGCGCGCATGTGATGATGACGGTGCCGAATTTCTATCGCGTCGAGACGCATCGGCACGATCTCGGCGGCTACAACGCGTTCATCCACACCCCGCTCGACAATGCGGGCGGCAGGCTGCGCCTCCCGGCGGTGCCTGGCCTCGGCATCGAGATGAACATGGACTACCTGCGCGCCAACGCAATCGAAGGCTATGCTGGATAAACGCGGCGCGGAGCGCCCGGCGCTCCCTGTTTTGCCTTACAGCATCAGCAGGTCCTTCACTTCCTTGGCCGCGTTGTCGGCCGATTTGGCGACCGGCATCCGCCCGGTCAGCGCGTTCTGCATCATCTCCGGCACGATCACGTTCATGATCTCGCCCGATTCCGGGATGACCGGGAACGGGATGCCGCTCGGCAGCATCGAGGTCGTGACGTTCAGGAATTTGATGGTTTCCAGCCGCTGCTTGTTCCAGCTCGTGCGGAAGCCGCGCAGATTGCCCGGGTTCGAGCCGGTCCAGGCGAGCTTCACCGACCATTCCGGCCCCGTCGAGAAGGCGATGAAGGCGCGCGCCGCGTCCATGTCGAACTTGTCGGCGGTCATCGACGGCTTGAACATGTGCAGGTTCCAGCCGCCGAAGCAGATGGCGCGCCGCACCGGACCCGTCGGCACCAGCCCGTAGCGCATGTTCGCCACCACCGCATCGGCCACCTTGCGGTCGTCCCCGGTGGCGCGCTGCGCGCGATCGACGATCGTCGCGTATTCGCTCGGATGGCCGATCATCATGCCGAGTTGGCCGGCGACGAACGGATCCTCGTTCTCGGTCTGGGTGTTGGTCAGCGCCGAGCGCGGCACCGATTTGTCGCGGATGTACATGTCGGCGGAGAGCTGCAAGGCGGCGATCGAGCCGGCATTGTTCAGCATGACCTTGTTGTAGCGCGGCCTCGCCTCCGCCTCGTCGAGCGCGCCCCCGCCATAGGCCCAGACCTGCGGCATGAAGCGGTAGGGCGTGTTGCCGGCATTGGCGCGCGCCACCAGGCCATAACCGTTCTTGCCGGTCTTGTCCTTGATCTGCTTCGAGTAGGCGACGACGTCGTCCCAGGTCGCGGGCGGCTTGTCCGGATCGAGCCCCGCCTGATGGAACAGATCTGCGTTCCAGATCATCGCCATGGTCTCGTTGTTCGTCGGCACGCCGTAGAGCTTGTCGTGCCAGGTGACCGACTTGATCGCGGCGGGCCAGAATTCCGCGGTGGGATAGCCGACATCCTCGGGCCGGAGCTCCTGCAGAAAACCCTTGGCGGCGAGTTCCGGGCTCCAAAGGAGCATGAGCCGGGCGACCATCGGCGCCGCATTGCCGAGCGCGGCCGTGCGGATCTTGTCCAGGATTTGATCGTAGCCGAGATTCTGCTTCTCGACCGTGATGTTCGGATAGGTCTTGGCGAAGGCCGCCCAGAACTCGGCATCGATCTGGCTGTCGAGCTTCGGCGAGGCCTCGTTCGGACCGACATACCAGTAGGTGAGCCGGCCCTTGTGGTCGAGCGGCACCACCTTGGCGCAATCCGCTGCGGTGTCGACCGAAAGCGTGCCGGCGATCTTGTTCACGTAATCGGGCGACCAGGCAGCGATGTCGAGGCCCGCCGGGTTGTCGGCCGCGGCGGCTGGCATGAGGCCGGACGCGGCGAGCCCGGCACCGGCCGATAGCCCGAGAAAGCCGCGTCGCCGGACAAGAAATGGGTCACTGTTCATGTCGTTTCCTCCAATTTCGGACGTGCTTTCCGCAAGTCTCGTCTTATTGCGCCGCAATAGAACCATAGGTCTGCAAGCAGGACGATATCGCCGGGCGCGTTTGGATCTGGCACAGGCGCCACGCGCCAAGCAACAGAAACGCCTTTCGTTTCTCGGCTCGATCCGGAATGCAGGGCGCAACCCCGCGTGAGACATGCCGCGATCGCCGCCGCCATTGCGCTCCTGCGGGCGGTCGGTTGCGGCGCGACGCTATGGGTGCAACGATTGCACGCCAAATCGTGGAGAATTCCTCTTGCTCCGACCGTCGCTCGCCCTGCTGACCGCCGGGCTCCTGCTGGCCGGCTGCGTGCCGCCCCCGCAACCCGGGCCAGGGCCGCAACCCGGACCGGGGCCGTATTCCGGTCCGCCGCCATCCCCCGGCTACGCCGGGCCGCCGCCCGATGCCGGGCCGAACGGTCTGTCCTATGACAATGGTGCGCCGTACATCGTCGACAGCGGCGCTCCGGTGGGTCTTGTCTTCGTCCCTGCGCTTGGCGGCTGGGGCTATTATGGTGCGGGGCGTGCATGGCGCCCGGCGCCGTCAGCCATCAGGATCCAGCTCGACCAGCGTTTCCCCGGCGGTCACGGCTTGCCGCCGCCGCCGCCCGGCGGGTTCCGGCCGGGCCCCGGGCCGGGTTTCCGGCCGCCCGGCCCGCCGCCCGCGGTCCGGCCGCCGCCGCCCGGCTACCGTCCCCCGGCGCCTGGCTACCGTCCTCCGCCGCCCGGCTACCGTCCTCCGGCGCCCGGCTACCGTCCGCCGCCGCCCGGGGTGCGTCCGCGGCCGCCTGCCGTGCGTCCGCCGCCCGGGGTGCGACCGCCGCCGCCCGGTGGCAACCGGCCGCCGTCCTGTCCGCCGGGCACACGCTGCCCGCCGCCGCCCTGATCAGGTAAACTTGGCCGGAAGGCGACGCCGTCTCAGATCGAGACGGCGTCGCCGCCTTTCAGGGCAAGCATCTCGCGCGCTTCGTCGGGCGTCGCGATGCTGAGGCCGAGGCCCTCGATGATCTGTCGCGCGAGCCGCACCTGCTCGGCATTCGAGGTGGCGAGCCGCCCGGGACCGGCCCAGAGACTATCCTCGAGCCCGACGCGAACATTGCCGCCCATCGCCGCCGCGATCGCCGCGATCCGCATCTGCGCCGCCCCGGCGCCAAGCACCGACCAGCGATACTGATCGCCGAACAGCCGGTCCGCGGTGCGCTTCATATGCGCGACATCCTCGGGATGCGTGCCGATCCCGCCCAGTATGCCGAACACCGACTGCACGAAGAGCGGCGGCCGCACCAGCCCGCGATCCAGGAAATGCTTGAGATTGTAGAGATGCGCGATGTCGTAGCACTCGAACTCGAAGCGCGTGCCGTTCCCGCTGCATGTCGTCAGGATGTACTCGATGTCCTGGAAACTGTTGCGGAACACGAGATCGCGCGTCGCCTCCAGCGCCGGACGCTCCCAGTCGAAGCGGAATTCCTTGTAGCGGTCGAGCAGGTGATAGAGGCCAAAGTTGATCGATCCCATGTTCAGCGAGGCGACCTCCGGCTTGAACACCGCCGCCGGGCGCACCCGCTCCTCGACGCGCATGAACGGGCTGCCGCCGGTGGTGATGTTGATCACCGCATTGGTCTGCTGGCGGATGCGCGGCAGGAAGCGGGCGAAGGCCTCCGGCGTCTGATCCGGCTTGCCGGTTTCTTCGTCGCGCGCGTGCAGATGCAGAATGGCGGCCCCGGCTTCCGCGGCGCCGATCGCGTCGGCGGTGATCTGGTCCGCCGTCAGCGGCAGATGGGGCGACATCGAAGGCGTGTGGATCGCGCCGGTGACGGCGCAGGTGATCACGACTTTGCGGCTGCTCGCCATGGCTTCCTCCTGGTCGGGTTTCTTATCAATGCGTGCGCGGCGCGCCCGGTTGGCGGAGCGGCAGCGCGCGGGCGATCTCCTCGACGGCGAGGCAGGCCTCGACGATGCGCGCGGTGACGGGGAGATCGGAGACATCCACCTGGAAGCCGCGCGCGCCCATCGCCTGGCTGATCAGGCAGGCATCTGCCATGCCGGGCGCATCGCCATGGCAGAACCGTCCGGTCTCCCCATCCGCCGCCAGCCGGCGCTCGCCGGTTTCCAGTCCCTCGCGGAACCAGTGGCGGATCCAGGCGGTGCGCGCGGCCTCGTCGAGTCCGAGCTGGTCCTGCATGTAGCTGCGGATGCGCGGGACGATCAACGGATGGTGGTCCGCCGCCCAGAGCAGTGCGAGCGAACGCACCCGCGCCCGGCCGCGCGCATCCGCCGGCAGCAGCGGCGGCGGCGCAGGATGCGTCTCCTCCAGATATTCAAGGATCGCGATCGACTGGGTGAGCGGCGGCGCGCCGTCGATGATGAGCGCGGGGACCGCCGGTTGCGGGTTGACGTCGCGATAGGCCGCCGCGTGTTGCTCGCCGGCATCGAGGTCGATCATCTCCTCGGTGAAGGCGAGCCGCTTGAGATTGAGTGCGATCCGCACCCGGAACGAGGCCGCGGAGCGCCAGAAGCCGTACATCTTGATCATGCATTCCTCACGAGTAACCGGGAATGGAGCGGGCCGAGTTGAAAGCGCTTGCGGAACGGACTTAAATCGCCGCGACGAATCGGGGGACAGAATGCGGGTTTCAACGCGCAGGCACCTTCTCGCGGGTGCGGCAAGCATTGTCGCCGCGCGGTCCGCCCTTGGCCATGTCATCTCGGGCACCTTGCCCTGGCGCGGCAACGAGGTCTATCCGCCGACGCCCGCGCCGCTCGGCGGCGGCTGGCTGTTCTTCACGCCGGAGGAGGCCGCGGCGGTGGAGGCGATCGTCGATCGCCTGGTTCCGGCGGATGATCTCGGTCCGGGCGGCAAGCAGTCCGGCTGCGCGGTGTTCATCGACCGCCAGCTCGCCAGCCCCTACGGCGTGCATGACGGGCTCTACATGGAAGGCCCGTTCTCCGACAATCCGCTGCCCACGCAGGGCCTGCAGAGCCCGCTGGTGCCGCGCGTGCAATACCGTCAGGGATTGGCCGCGCTCGCCTCGTATTGCCGGGCGACTTTCTCGAACCGCGCCTTCCCCGATCTTAGCGACGAGGAGAAAGACCGCGTGCTCTCCGGCATGGAGAAGGGGCAGATCAAGCTGCCGGGATTCAGCGCGACGATGCTGTTCTCGGCATTGCTCGACAACACGATGGAGGGCTTCTTCTCCGACCCGATCTATGGCGGCAATCGCGACATGGCGGGGTGGAAGCTCGTGGGGTTCGCCGGCACCCGCTACGATTATCGCGACGTGATCCAGAAGCCCAACCAGGCCTACACGCTGCCGCCGGTCAGCCTGCAGGGCCGCGCGCCCGATGCCGGGAGCCATGCATGACCCAGCGTCTTCCCCGCCGCGACGTGGTGATCGTCGGGCTCGGCTGGACGGGCTCGATCCTCGCCTATGAGCTTACGACGCTGGGGCTCGACGTGGTGGCGATCGAGCGCGGCCCGTGGCGCGACACCGCGACCGATTTCAACATCACCACCGCGCCCGACGAGCTGCGCTACGGCATCCGGCTCGACATGTTCCTGCGCCCCGCGCAGGAGACGCTGACGATGCGCAACACGCCATCGCAGACGGCGCTGCCGATCCGCCGTTTCGGCAGCTTCCTGCCGCCGAACGGCGTCGGCGGCGCGGGCATGCACTGGAACGGCCAGACCTGGCGCTTCCTGCCGGCGGATTTCGAGATCCGCAGCCACATCACCCAGCGCTACGGCGAATCCTTCATGCCCGAGGGCAACCAGATTCAGGATTGGGGCGTCACCTACGACGATCTCGAGCCCTATTACGACCAGTTCGAATACGTCGCCGGCATTTCCGGCATCGCCGGCAATATCGGTGGGAAAATCCAACCGAACGGCAATCCGTTCGAGGGCCCGCGCAAGCGCGGCTACCCGACGCCGCCGCAGAAGCAGGGTTACGCGCAGGATCTGTTCGCCAAGGCCGCGCAGGCGAAGGGGCTGCATCCGTTCTCGCGTCCCTCGGCCAATCTGTCGACCGCCTACACCAACACCTATGGCGTGCGGATGGGGCCCTGCACTTATTGCGGGTTCTGCGAACGCTTCGGTTGCGCGAACTACTCGAAATCGAGCCCGCAGACCTGCGTGCTGCCGGCGCTGGTGCGTCAGCCGGGCTTCGAGGCGCGCACGCTCTGCGAGGTGACGAAGGTCAATCTCACGCCTGACGGGAAGCACGCCACCGGCGTCACCTATGTCGATGCGCAGGGCCAGGAATGGGAGCAGCCGGCCGATCTCGTGCTGCTCTGCGCCTTCTCCTTCTTCAACGTGCGGATGATGCTGCTGTCCGGCATCGGCAAGCCGTACGACCATGCGAGCGGCGAGGGCGTGGTCGGCCGCAACTACGCCTATCAGACCGGCTCCGGGTCCAACGGCTTCTTCGACAACGCGCATTTCAACCCGTTCGCCGCCTCGGGCTCGCTCGGCGTCGCCGCCGATGACTACAACAGCGACAATTTCGACCATGGCCCGCATGGATTCGTCGGCGGCGCCTCGATCACCTGCGCCTACACCAACGGCCGCCCGATCGCGTATCGTCCGCTGCCGCCCGGCACGCCGCGCTGGGGCGCCGCGTGGAAGCATGCGGTGAACAAGGGCTACAACACCGCGATGGGCGTCGGCGCGCAGGGCAGCGTGATGAGCTATCGCGACAATTATCTGGACCTGGATCCGACGTACAAGGATCGTCTCGGCCGCCCGCTGCTGCGCATGACGTTCAACTACCAGCCGAACGAGCAGAAGATGGCGAACTGGATGGCCGATCGCTGCGACGAGATCCTGAAGCAGATGGGCGCGAAGACGACGGCTGTCGCGCGTCTCGGCGTGCCATGGAACGTCGTGCCGTATCAGACCACGCACAACACCGGCGGTGCGGTGATGGGCACGGATCCCAAGACCAGCGCGGTCAACCGCTATCTGCAGAGCTGGGACGTGCCGAACGTGTTCGTTGTCGGCGCCTGCGCCTTCCCGCAGAACGCCGGCTACAACCCGACAGGCACGGTGGGCGCGCTCACCTATTGGGCGGCCGAGGCGATCCGCTCGCAATACCTGAGGAACCCGGGCCAGCCTTTGGTGTCTGCATGATGCGCAGATTTACCGCGCTGCTGCTCGCCGCCGCCGCGTCGCTCGCGCCGCTCGCCGCGCGCGCCGAGCCCGACCGCTTCACCCAAATCGAGCGTGGCCGGGAGCTCACCACGGCCGGCGACTGCATCGCCTGCCACACGCTGCCCGGCGCCGCGCCCTATTCGGGCGGCGTGATCCTGCAGACGCCGTTCGGCGGCATCGCCGCGCCCAACCTCACCCCCGACAACGACACCGGTCTCGGCCTGTGGACCGCTGATGATTTCGCGCGCGCGATGCATGACGGCATCTCACGCGACGGAACGCATCTCTACCCGGCCTTTCCTTATCCCTACTTCACCAAGGTCACGCGAGCGGATAGCGATGCAATCTGGGCCTATCTCCGCACGCTTGATCCCGTCAGCAACAAGGTCGATCGGGACACGCTGCCCTTCCCCTATAATATGCGCACGCTGATGATCGGCTGGAACCGGCTGTTCTTCACCCCGGGCGCGTTCCGTCCCGATCCGCAGCGCTCCGCGGAGTACAATCGCGGGGCCTATCTGGTGGACGGGCTCGGCCATTGCGGCGCCTGCCATACGCCGATGAACTGGGCGGGCGCGAGCCGCAATGCGGATTACCTCACCGGCAACGTGCTGAGCGGCGAGGTCGATCCGAACATCACCAACGACCCGCATGTCGGGCTTGGGACCTGGTCGGTGGACGACATCGTCGAATACCTCAGGAGCGGCCGCAACGCGCACAGCCAGGCGACCGGACCGATGGCCGAGGTGGTGAGCGATTCCACGAGCTGGATGAGCCAGTCCGATCTGCACGCGATGGCGACTTATCTCAAGGAGCGCGGCGCCGCCGGCCCTGCCGTCCCCGCCGCGATTGCGGCGAGCGATCCGCGCATGCAGGCCGGCGCCGCGATCTATGCCGATAATTGCTCGGCCTGCCACAAGGCGGACGGCACCGGCGTCGCGCTGATGTTCCCGCCGCTGCAATCCGACCGCATCGTGCAGCAGACCGACCCGACCACGCTGATCCGCATGGTCGTGGAGGGCGCGCAGGGCGCGGCCACCCCGAGTGCGCCCACCGCGCCGGCGATGCCCTCCTTCGGCTGGCGCCTGTCGGACCAGCAGGTCGCTGATGTGCTCACCTACATCCGCAATGCGTGGGGCAATGCGGCGCCGGCGGTGGATGCGACCGACGCGCGGCGGGTGCGCGGCCGCGTCGCGGATATCGCGCAATAGGTCATTTCCGCCGCCGCTCGATCACCAGGTAGATCGCCGGCGTGGTGAACAGCGTCAGGAATTGCGAGACCAGCAACCCGCCAACCAACGCGATGCCGAGCGGCTGGCGCAGCTCGTGCCCGGCGCCGCGCCCGAGCGCCAGCGGCAACGCGCTGAGCGCCGCGACCAGCACCGTCATCACGATCGGTCGCAGCCGCTGCTGCGCCGCCTCGAGAATCGCCGTCTCTGCGGTGTGCGCGTCGGCCCGGGCGGCGATCGCGAAATCCACCATCAGGATCGCGTTCTTCATCACCATGCCGACGACCAGGATGCAGGCGATCGCGGCGATCAGCGTGAATTCCGTGTGCGTCACCCATAGGGCCAGCAGCGCTCCGAACGCGGCCGCCGGCGAAGTGGAGAGAATGGTCAGCGGGTGCGCCGCGCTTTCGTAGAGCACGCCGAGCACGACATAGACCGCGAAGATCGCGCCGAGAAACAACAGGATGCGGCTGGTTCCGGCGCTACTCGCCGCCCCCGCCTCGCCGGTAAAATCGGTATGCACGTCATCGGGAATATGGATCTGCGATTGGACTACGCGGATCGCGTCGATCGCCTGGCCGATCGAAATCCCGGGTGATGTGTCGAAGGAGATCGCCATCGTCGGGAACTGGCCGGCATGGCGCACCCACATCGGCGCATGCGCGCGCCGGGGTTGCATCAGCTGCGCGAGCGGCACCTCGGCGCCTCCGCCACCCGGCACATAGAGCGCGGAAAACGCGGAGGTGTCGGCCTGATCGCGCGGATCGACCTCCATCACCACCCGCGAATAGCTGAGCGGCAGGAAGATCAACCCGACCTGCCGTTGTCCGAACGCGTCGTACAGCGTGTTGTCAACCGCCTGCGGCGTGATACCGAGCCGGCCGAGCTGGAGACGATCCATCGCTAGCCCGGCCTGCAACCCGGCACGCGTATCCAGATTCCCGATCACGTCGATCAGTTCCGGCAGCCGCGCCATGCGCTGCCGCATCGCCTCCCCGGCACGCGTCACCGCGCCCACATCGGTGCCGGTGAGCCGGTATTGGTAGCGCGCGGCGGCGCCCCCAATGCCGAGATTGAGATCCTGCACCGGGGTGAAGAACACGCGCAACCCGGCGATGTCGCTGACCCGCCTGCGCAGCCGGGCGATGACCTGCTCGATCGGCGGCCGGCCAGATAGCGGTGCGAGCCCGACCCAAAGATTGCCGACGCTCATCACCCCGCTGCCGATATAGGAGCTCACAGCGGCCACCGCCGGATCGGCGAGCACCGCCGCGTTCACCCGCTGCTGCGCCTGCTCCATCCCGTCGAAGGAGGCGCTCGGATTGGCGACGGTGACGATGTGCAGCACGCCGGTATCTTGCGTCGGCATGAGACCTTTCGGCAGGATCACATAGAGGCCGACCGTGCCGGCGCCAACCAGCAGCGCGGTCGCCGTTCCGAGCCAGGGATGGCGCAGCCATCGGCCGAGCAGATGGGCGTAGAGACCGGTGCCGGGCAGTTTCCGTTCGCCATGCCCGGCCGGCAGCCGCGCGCACAGCATCGGCGTGAGGGTGAGCGTGATCGCCGCCGAGATGACGATCGCCGCGACCAGGGTCAGCCCGAACTCGCGGAAATAGCGCCCGACGATATCGGGCATGAACAGCACCGGGATCAGCGCCGCGACGAGCGCCGCCGTGATGCAGATGATCGTGCCGCCCATCTGCCGGATCGCATCCAGGGTCGCATCATGCGCGCTTGCGCCATTCGCCATTCGCGCCATGACGTTCTCGAGCACGATCACCGCGTCGTCGACGACGAAGCCGACCGCGATGGTAAGCGCCATCAGTGACAGATTATCGAGGCTGAAGCGCATCGCCGCCATCGCCGCCAGCGTGCCGGCGAGCGCCACTGGAATGGTGATCGCCGGGATCATCGTCGCGCCGAGGCGGCGCAGGAACAGAGCGGTGACCAGCACGACGAGAAGCACCGCGATGCCGATCGTGCGCTCGACATCGGCGATCGAGGCGCGGATCAACGTGGTTCGGTCGAACACCACATGCGTCGTCACCGAAGGCGGCATCCAATGCCGCAGCTCCGGCAGCGCAGCGATGATCTGGTCCACCGTTTCGACGATATTCGCGTCCGGCTGGCGGAACACCAGGATGGAGATGGCGGGCGTGCGGTCGAACCAGCCGGCCTGGCGATCATTCAGCACGCTGTCCGTCACCGTCGCGATGTCGCCGAGCAGGATCGGCGCGCCCTTGCTCCAGCGCACGGCGATGCGCCGGAAATCCTCTGCGCGGAACAACTGGTCGTTCGCGTCGAGCCCGTAGCTGCGCGGGCCGTCATCGATGCGCCCCTTCGGCATCTGCTGCGTCGCCGCGGCGATCGCCGCGCGCACTGCCTCGAGCGAGAGGCCGAGTCCGGCGAGACGCCGCGGATCAACGCGCACGCGCACCGCATCGCGCTCGGCGCCGCCGATCACCACGCGCGAGACGCCGGGGATCGCCGAGAGTTTCTGCGCCACGATGCTGTCGGCGAGATCATACACCGCGCCCGGCCGCAGCACGTCCGAGGTGAGTGCCAGGACGATCATCGCCACCCCGCCGGGATCGGCCTTGTAGTAGGTGGGCGGCTGCGGCAGATCGCGCGGCAGGTTGGGGGACGCGGCGTTGATCGCCGCCTGCACGGCGCCCGCGGCCGCGTCCAGCGTTTTCGCCAGCGTGAACTGGATGTCGATCTCCTCGCCGCCGATGGTGCTGATCGACCCCATCTCGGCGATCCCGGGAATGATCCCGAGCTGGCGTTCCAACGGCGCGCCGACGGAGCTCGCCATCGTCTCGCCGCTGGCGCCAGGCAGCCCGGCGAACACGCTGATCATCGGGCGATCGACGCTCGGGAGCGCCGCGATCGGCAGCGAGGCATAGGCGATGGCGCCGAGCAGCACCACGCCGAGCGTCAGCAGGATCGTCGCCACCGGCCGCGCGATGCAGAGCTCGCTGATCATGGCTCGCTCATCATGCCGGGCGGCGCTGCAGGCGCGCGAAGGCAAGGTAGATCACCGGTGTCGTGTAGAGGGTGAGGATTTGCGAGACCACCAATCCGCCGACGATGGCGATGCCGAGCGGCTGGCGCAATTCCGCGCCGGTTCCGCGCTCGAGGGCGAGCGGCAGCGCGCCAAGGAGCGCCGCCATCGTCGTCATCATGATCGGGCGGAAGCGCAGCAGGCAGGCCTGACGGATCGCGCTCTCGCGGGGCATGCCGCCGCGCTCGGCATCCAGCGCGAAATCCACCATCATGATCGCGTTCTTCTTGACGATCCCGATCAGCAGGATGATGCCGATCAGCGAGATCACGTCGAGATCGCGTCCGGTCAGCAGCAGCGCGAGCAGCGCGCCTAGACCGGCGGAAGGCAATGTCGAGAGGATCGTCAGCGGATGGATGAAGCTCTCGTAAAGCACGCCGAGCACGATATAGACGGTGACGATCGCTGCCAGGATCAGCAGTTTTTCGCTGGCAAGCGTGACTGCGAAGGCCGCGGCGCTCCCGGTGAGCGAGCGCGTCACGCTGTCCGGCATGCCGATCTCTGCCTCCGCCGCATGCAGCGCCGCCACCGCCGCGCCGAGCGACACGCCCGGCGCGAGATCGAAGGAGAGCGTCGCCGCCGGGAAAAGCCCCTGATGCGCGATCAGCAGGGGTGCGTTCCCGTGCTCGACCCGGGCGAAGGCTGAGAGCGGGACCGGCGTCGAGGCGGTTGCGAATCCCGCGCCGACACCCGACGATGGATCGAGCGCCGATTGCGAGGCGGAGGCGGTGACGAACAGCTTGTCGAGTACCGTCGGGTCGCGCCGGAAGCCGGGACCAACCTCCATCACCACGTGATATTGCTCGGCCTGCGCATAGACCGTCGCGATCTGGCGCTGACCGAACGCGTCGTAGAGTACCTGGTCGATGGCGGCCAGGGTGACGCCAAAACGCGCGGCGGCCTGCCGGTCGATCGCCAGCGCGATCTGCGGCCCGTCATCCTGCGCGTCGCTCGCCGCGTCGGCGAATTCCGGCCGGCGGCGTAGCGCGGCGAGCAGCCGGCCGCTCCACCGCCGCAACTCGGCCGCGTCGAGATCCTGCAGGACGTACTGGTATTGCGTGCGCGCCACCTGCGTCTCGATCTGGATGTCCTGCACCGGCTGCAAATGGAGCGCGATGCCGGGCACGCGCGCGGTTTCCGCCTGCAGGCGCGCCATCACCGTGGCGAGCGTGTCGGCGCGACGGTCCGGCGGCCCGACATCGAGGGTCAGCCGCCCGCTGTTCAGCGTCGGGTTGACCGAGCCGACGCCGACGAAGCTATCCACCGATCGCACGGCGCGGTCGGCGGCGATGATCTCCGCGAGCTCGCGCTGCCGGGCCTGCATGGCGGCGAAGGATATATCGGGCGCCGCATCGGTGATGCCGAGCAGCAGCCCGCTATCCTGCTGCGGCAGGAAGCCCTTCGGCACGATGCCATAGAGGAACAATGTCGCGATCAGCGTCAGGACGCTGAAGGCCAGCGTGGCGGCGCGGTGCCGCAGCACGATATCGAGCCCGGCGGCGTAAAAGCGCAGCAGCGCGTCGAACCCCGATTCCGTCCAGCGGAAGAACCGGCCCCGATGCGGCGCCGACGGACGAAGCAGCCGCGCGCACATCATTGGCGTCAGGGTCAGCGACACGACGCCGGAGATCATCACCGCGAGCGACAGCGTGATCGCGAACTCGCGGAACAGCCGGCCGACCACGCCGCCCATCAGCAGGAGCGGAATGAACACCGCGATCAGCGAGACCGTCAGCGACACGATGGTGAAGCCGATCTGCCGCGCGCCGAGCAGCGCGGCCATGACCGGCGCCTCGCCTTCTTCGGTGTGGCGCACGATATTCTCGATCATCACGATTGCATCGTCGACGACGAAGCCCGACGCAATGGTGAGCGCCATCAGCGACAGCGTGTCGAGGCTGAATCCGCACAGCGCCATGCCGCCGAATGTCGCGATCAGGGAGACCGGCAGCGTCACGCTCGGGATCACCGTCGCCCAGAGCGTGCGCAGGAACAGGAAAATGACCACCACCACGAGGCAAACGGTCAGCACGAGCGTGAAGCGCATGTCGGCGACAGCCGCGCGGATGGTGGTGGTGCGGTCGGCGACCGTGTCGATCATCAGCGAGGGCGGCAGAGTGGCGCGCAAATCCGGCAGCAATCGCTGCACCGCATCCACCACGCCGATGATGTTCGCCCCGGGCTGGCGCTGGATGTCGAGGATGATCGCCGGCCGACCCGAAACCTGGTGACCGGCCCCCCCGCGCGCATACCAGCCGGCGAGCTCGGCATCCTCGACGCCATCGCGCGCGGTACCGATATCGCGCAGCATGACCGGCGCGCCGTTGCGCGTCGCGATCACCGCGTTGAGATAGGCGGCCCCGACGAAGAGCTGGTCGTTGGAGCCGACCGCGAATTCCTGCTCCGCGCCGTTCAGGCTGCCTTTCGGCAGATCGGTGGTGGTGGCGGCGATGGCGGCGCGTACATCCTCGAGCGACAGACCCAACCCGGCGAGCTTCGCCGGATTGATCTCGAGCCTGACCGCGCGCCGCTGGCCGCCCTCCACGGTGACCGCGCCGACGCCGTCGACCTGCGACAACTTCGGCACCAGAACGGTCTCCGCGTAGTCATCCACCACCGGGAGCGGCAGCGTGTCGGAGGTGAGCGCGAGGACGAGCACCGGCGTGTCGGCCGGATTGACCTCCCGATAGGTGGGCGGGCTCGGCAGCGAGGCGGTCGGCACCCAGTTCGCCGCGGCGTCGATCTGCGCCTGCACGTCCTGCGCGGCGGAGGCGATGTCGCGGTTCAGCCCGAATTGCAGCGTGATCTGGCTCGCACCCTGCGAGCTCGTCGAGCTCATCGTGGTGAGCCCGGCGATCTGGCCGAAGAAATGCTCGAGCGGCGCGGTCACTGACGTCGCGATCACCGCCGGCGAGGCGCCGGGATAGCCGGTCGCCACCTGGATTGTCGGATAATCGACATTCGGCAGCGCGGCGACCGGCAGGAACACGTAGCCGATCGCCCCCAGCAGCACGATCGCGATGATCAGCAAGGTCGTTGCGATCGGCCGTAGGATGAACGGGCGGGATAGGTTCATCGCGCTGGCGTCGCGGTCACATGCGCGCCCTCGGCGAGGCGGTATTCGCCATCCACCACCACGCGCGCGCCTTGCGCCAGCCCGCGCTCGATCAGCGTGCGTCCTGCCAGGCTCTGGCCGGCCGTCACGCAGCGCGTCACTGCGGTTTCGTCCGGCCGCACGACCCAGGCGAAATCGCAGCGCGGACCGTGGCGCACGGCGGCGGAAGGAATGGTGATCGCATCCGGGCGCGTCGCGACCACCAGCCTGCCGTTGACGAAACCGCCCGGCCAGAGCTTCAGCGTCGCGTTCGGGAACTCGGCCTTCAGCTTGATCGTGCCGCTGGACGGATCGACCTCGTTGTCGACCATTTCGACGGTGCCGTGATCGAGCTCCGTGCGGCCATCCTGCGCGAGCGCGGTGACCGGCAGATGCATCGCGCCGAGCCCGAGATTGCTGCGCGCGACCGCATCGGCGGAGATCGTGAAGACCACCGAGATCGGCTGCAGCTGCGTGATCACCACGATCGTCTTGCCGTCGCCGGCGCGCAGATAATTCCCGAGATCCACCTGCCGGATGCCCACCCGGCCGCTGATCGGGGCGGTGATCGTCGTGTAGTCGAGCTGCACGCGCGCAAATGTCATTGCCGCCTCGTCGCTCGCGACCGATCCTTGATACTGGCCGACCAGCGCCCGCTGCTCGTCCAGCTGCTGGCGGCTGGCGAAGCCCCGCGTTACCAGATCGGCATAGCGCGCGAGATCGAGCTCGGCGCCTTGCAGCATCGCCTGGTCGCGGGCCCTCGCCGCTTCCTGCTGCTGGAGCCGGGCGGTGAACGGACGCGGATCGATGATCGCGAGCGGATCGCCCTGCTTTACGTCCTGCCCTTCATGGAAAAGGATCTGCGTGATCTGCCCGTCCACCTGCGTCGCGACATTGACGGTGTTGTAGGCCTGCACGGTGCCGATGCCGGGGAGGGTGATCGGCACGCGCTCCGTTCGCACGACGGCGGTGACGACCGGCACCGGGGCAGCGGCCGGCGGAGGCGGTGGGTGGTGCGCGGCGAGCAGCATCGCTGGGGAAACGCCGGTGAACCACGCAATGCCGGCGGCGGCGAGAGCGAAGATGACGAGCAAGGCGGAAGCGAGGCGCATGGGGACCGTCCGATCTCCCTTGCCGCAAGCGGCGGCAACCGCTACACTGCGTAGCACTACAACGGATAGCGAGGCAATGGCGGAACCAGCCACCGATCTCGGCGATCTCGAACGGGAGGTCATGCAGCATGTCTGGGCCGCGGGCCCGATCACCTCGGAGGATGTCCGCGAGCGCTTGCCGCGCCGGCTCAAGGAATCGACGGTCAGGACGGTCCTCAAGCGACTTGAGGAGAAGGGGTTCGTCACCCATTCCGTGCAGGGCAGGACCTATGTTTTCGCGGCCGCCGAGGCGCGGCGCACCGTGGCCGCGCGCGCGGTCGGCCGCATTGCCGAATGGCTCTGCAACGGGTCGGTCGAGGAAGTTCTCGTCGGCATGGTCGATTCGGATATGCTCG
Organism: Acetobacteraceae bacterium; assembly: GCA_965276665.1. Lineage (GTDB taxonomy): Bacteria > Pseudomonadota > Alphaproteobacteria > Acetobacterales > Acetobacteraceae > CAWGJC01. The sequence goes on along the minus strand of OZ255620.1, from coordinate 1,982,920 downwards.
ACAGCGACGAGTTGCGCCGGCTGGCGGACAAGATCGTGCGCGCCCGGCAACGGAGGCGTTGATGCTGGAAGGCTTGGCAGGTGCGGCGCTGCGGTCCCTCGTGCTGGCCGCCCTCGTGCGGCTCGGTCTCTGCGGGCCGCGTCTCCGACATCCGCAGATCCAGTTCACCGCCTGGGTGGTGGTGCTGGCCGCCTCGCTGTTGATGCCGGTCGCGACCGAGCTCTCCGGCCTGCTTCCTTCGCCCACCGTGCGGGTGAGCATCCCGCTGGCGAGGGTCGCGGATCTGTCGACGATCCTGCCCGCGCACGCCACCGAACCGGCGGTCCTGCCTGCGCCATCCGCGCCGGCGTCGGCACCGGCCGGGCGGATGAGCTGGCGTGATCTGGCGCTGGCGCTCTACTTCCTTGTCGCCGGCGTGATGATCCTGCGCCTCGGCGTCTCGCTCGCTAGGGCCGCCTGCATGGTGCGGCGCGCGACGCCGCTCCGCGCCGCATGGACTGCGGGGCGGGATGTGCGCGTCAGCCGCGTCATCCGGGCGCCGGTGACATTCGGCTCGGTGATCCTGCTGCCGTCCGATCACGCAAGATGGACGATGAGGCAGCGCGCGGCCGTGCTCGCGCATGAGGCCGCGCATGTATGGCGGCGGGACTGGCTCGTGCAGGTTGCGGCGCGGCTGAATTGCGCGCTGTTCTGGTTCTCGCCGCTCGGCTGGTGGCTTGCGCGGCGCCTTTCCGAACTTGCGGAACAGGCGAGTGACGACGCCGCGATCGCCGATCTGCACGATCGGCCCGCCTATGCCGCGATCCTGCTCGACATCTCACGCCGTGTCCGCGCGCCCGCCAGCGTGGTGGCGATGGCGCGGCCGGCGACGCTGGCGGCGCGCATCGAACGCATCCTCGCCGAGACCGCACGGCCATCAGCGATCCGTCCCCGGATGCTGGCGGTGCTCGCCACGATCCTGGTCGCGCTCGCGCTCGCGGTCGCGCATCCGCTCAGGGCGGACACGCTGGCGCAGTCCTCCGGCCTGGAGGAGCAGCAGGCGCCGCACCGGCGAATCGCCATCGATCCGACGCGGCTCGATGCGGATGTGGGCACTTATGAAGACAAGGCGACGGGCTCGGTGATGGCGGTCACGCGCGACGGCGACCATCTGCTCACCAGCCGCACCGAGATGCCGGGCGTGCCGGAATATGCCTATTCCCCGACACGGTTTTTCCTGACGATCTCCGCCGAGGAGAACGAATTCGTCGCCGATGCGTCGGGGAAGGTCGTGCGGGTTATCCATACCAAGAACGGGCTCGAAACCGTGCTCGAGCGCATCGATGCGCCGACCGCGCACACTCTGCAGACCGCGTATGAGAATCGGCTGATGGCGGAGCTCGCGCCGCGCACGCCGATCAGCCTGCCCGCGGACGCTCTCGATGCCTTCGTCGGCAATTATCAGCTCACGCCGGGCTATATCTTCACGGTGACGCGGGAGGGCAGCCAGCTTTACGTGCAGGGTACCGGACGACGCAAGTATCCGGTCTATCCCTACGGCAAGCGGGATTTCTTCTACACCGCTGCCGCGGCGCAGCTCAGCTTCCGCCCCGATGCGCTCGTGCTGCATCAGGACGGGCGGGATCGCGAGGCGCCAAAGGTGGACGATGCTGCGCAGGACCGCCTGGCCGCGCGTCTGGCCGAGGAGCTGAAGCCCCACATGCCGGTCGCGGTCGATGGCGCAGTGCTGAGCCGCTATGCCGGCCGCTACGCCGACGGCACCGTGACCATGACAATCGTGCGCGAAGGGGACCATCTGCTCGCGCGGGTCAGTGGCTACAATCGGTATCCCGTGTTTCCCTATACGGGCCAGGATTTCTTTGCCACCGAGATTCCGGCGCAGCTGAGCTTTGTGCGGGACGGGAAGGGGAATCCGACCGCTCTCGTGCGGCACGAGCACGGCGAGGATCTGGTTCTGGCCCGTCAGGGCTGAGGCACGCGCTTCGCCTGTGTCCGATCAGACGTACCGCGTCCAGAGATCGGTCACGTCGATCCGGCCACCTTCGTCACGCCAGATCGCGACATTCGCCTCGACCTCCCGCGGCGTGCGCATGCCGACCAGGGCCACGTCGATTAGCGGGTTCGACAGCACGAACTGGATCAGCGCCGGCGTGTAATCGAACCGGTCGGCTGGGTTGGCAAGGCGGATCCATTTCTGAAACAGGCCGGAGGTGAAGGTGCGCATCGAGATGGTGAAGAGCCCATGCTTGCGCGCCTCGAACAGGCTGCCGAACGGGCGGGTCGGCTCGTACGGGTGCTGCAGCAGCAAATTATAGGCAATCTGCATGGTGTCGAACAAGCCGGTCTCCATCAGCTCGTACACGCCGCGATTGTTATCCTCGGAGGTGAAGCCGATCGTGGTGGCGAGCCCCTCCTCACGCAACCGCACGAGCTGTGCGACCATGCCGCCAGGTGCGAGCATCGCGCGCAGCACATCGCCGTCGATACTGCCGCCATGGATCTGCAGCAGGTCGAGCTTGTCCCGGCGCAGCCGGCGCAGGCTCGCCTCCGCGGAGGCGCGCGCATCGGCGGCGGCGTTCAGCGGCACCTTGGTGGCGAGCACCACGCCCGGCACGCCGGCCAGCGCTTCGCCCATAATTTCTTCCGATAGGCCGCTGCCGTAACCGGGTGCGGTGTCGAAATAGGTGATGCCGAGCTCGACCGCGCGGCGGATCGCCGCGAACGCCGTTTTGCGCTCCGCGGCGGCGTCATAGGCGCCGAGATAATTGGTCAGCCCGATCGCGGCGCCGCCGAAACCGAGGCGGCTCGCCGGGATGCCGAGGCGCGGAAAGGGTGTGGTCAACATGGCGCGGATTCCTTCATGCGTGTCATCCCTTCACCGCGCCGGCCGCCATCCCGGCACCGAGCCGGTCCTTCAGAAAGAGATAGACGACGATCATCGGCGCGACGGCGAACACGATCGCGGCCGACATCATGCCGTAATCGACGAAATACTCATCCTTTGCATAGGCCAAAGCGAGGGAGAGGGTTTGGTTCTCCTGGTCCGGCAGCAGCACGAGCGCGGTGAGATAATCGTTCCAGATCGCGACGAAGGCGAGAATCGTGATGGTGACGATGCCGTTGCGGGCGAGCGGCATCGTCACGCGGAAGAAGAGATCCCAGATGTTGCAGCCGTCGATCATCGCCGCCTCGTCGAGCTCGGGCGGGATCGCGCGCATGAAGGTCACCAGCAGGAACACCGCGACCGGAAGCTGCTCGGTCGCGTAGACGAAGCAGATGCCGTATTTCGTGCCGATCAGCCCGAGATCGGTGAACAGCCGGTAGGTCATCGGCAGCACGGAGATGCTGGGGACGAGCACGGCCAGCGCGAACAGCACGAAGATGCGCTCCGCGAGCCGGAACCGGAAGCGAGAGAGCGCAAAGGCGAGCGGGGCCGCGACGGCGAGCAGCAAGGCGAGACTGACAAGCGTGATGGTGACCGAGTTGAAGAAGGCCAGCGGGATGCTCGTGACCTGCAGCATCTTCGCGTAGTTGGCGAAGCTCGGCGCTTCCGGGATCAGCCGGATGCTGGTGAGGATCGCATCGCTGCTGCGGAAGGAATTGCTCACCACCCAGGCGAGCGGATACAGCGTGAGCACCGCGTGCACGCCGAGAATCGCGTAGGTCAAGCCGAGCGGCGTGATGCGGCGCCAATGGGGGCGGCGCATCGTCAATCCGCGGCGAAGCCGGCCACGCGCCGGATCCCGATCGTGACCACAAGCGCGATGACGAAGATCGCGGCCGCCATCGAGGCGCCATAGCCAAGCTGGAGATTGGTGAAGATGGTGCGGAACATGTAGGTCGCCGGCACTTCGGTCGCGGTGCCCGGTCCGCCTTTCGTCATCACGAACACATAGTCGAAGCTCTTGATTGCCGCCGTGATCGCCAGGATCGCGCAGACCTGCAGCACCGGCCACAGCGTCGGCAGGGTGATGTGGCGGAAGGTGGCGCGTGCGCCGGCGCCATCGATGCGTGCGGCCTCGTAGAGCTCGCGCGGCGCATTGCGGATGGCGGCGAGCAGGATGACGAAGAAATACCCGATCGTGTGCCAGATCGGCACGGCGATGACGGCGTAGAGCGCGGTGTTCTCGTCGGAGAGCCAGGCATGCGCGAGGAAGCCGAGCCCGACCGCGTGCAGCGCGCCGTCGATCGGGCCGATGTCGGGGTCGTAGAGCAGCGTGAACATCAGGCTGATCGCGGCCGAGGAGATCACCACCGGGACGAAGAACGCGCCGGTGAAGAAGCGTTCGCCGGGGATCGGCAGGCGCAGCAGGCAGGCGAGCAGCAGCGCGATGCCCACCTTGAACAGCACCGCGAGCGCGGCCCAGAGCGCGACCCTCCCCAGGCCGAGCAGGAACAGCCCATCCCCGGCGAGCTGCCGGAAATTCGCCAGCCCGATGAAATGTCCGGGAGCGATTCCGTTCCAGTCGAGCAGGCTGGCGGCGAAGGTGCGCACCACTGGGACCACGAAGAAGACGGCGTAGAGCGCAAAGGCGGGCAGCATGAAAAGCACCACGCCGGGTTGGAAGCGCAGCCTGCCCATGCCGGCTCAGCTCGCGAAGATTTGCCCGAGGCGGTTCACGAAATCGGGTGGCGGGTATTTGCCGGCGAGGAATTCGCCGAGCAGGGGCTCGAACTGCGCGCGGCGCGTCGGCGACATCACCGACGGAATCCATTTATCGGCGGGCGAGGCGAGGGCCTGCTTCTGCGCCTCGAAGGCGAGTCGGCCGATCTTCGCTTCGTCGATCTCGACACCGAGCGCCGCGATTGGCTGCTTCGCGTCCTCTGCGTAGATCTTTTCCGCCGCGCGCGAGGAGAGGCGGCGGACGAGTTCCTGCACATAGGGGCGACGGGCGTCGTCCGCCATTGCCTTGGCGCTTGTGTACCAGAGCGAGGTGAGATCGCGCTCCGCGGATTTCTGCGTGCTGGCGCCCCCCGGGATCAGCGGGAAGGCGAGCACGACCATGGTCTGCTGGATCTCGGGCTTGATGGTGGGTGTCACCCAGGCGCCGTCCATGATGAGGGCGCCGCGATTGGCGTTGACGTATTTCGCGTAGACATTGTCGTTGCCGATCGCGATGGCGTCCTGCGGGACATAGCCGACGACGAGATCGTGCAACTTGCCCATCGCGGCGACCATCTCGGGCACGGCGATCGGCTCGGCGCCCGCGTGCATGCGGAGCGCGCGCGCATTGCCGACCATTCGGTTGACGACCGCGTTGTAGATGCGGCCGCCTTCGCTGTCATTGCCGATGCTGATCGCCCAGGGAATCTCGCCCTTGGCCTTCAACGCCTTGACGGCCGCGAGCAGCCCGTCCCAATCCTGCGGGATAGCGACCCCGGCGCGGTCGAACACCGCTTTGTTGGCGAGGAATTCGACATAGAAGAGATTGATCGGAACGCCCCAGATCTTGCCGTCCAGCGTCGCCGTGCGCCAGGAATAATCGTCATAGAGCCCGGCGAAAAACGGATCGGATTTCGTCCAGGCGGTCAGGTCTGCGAGGCGGCCGGCGCGGGCGATCTGGTCGAGGCCGAAACCCGGGTCGAGCCGCCAGTAATTGAACAGATCGGGCAGACGGTCGCTGCCGGCGTCGAGCTTGATGCGTGTCATCTGCGCATCGCCCGGGCTTTCCTCGACGGCGATCGTGACGTTCGGATAATCCTTCAGGAATTGCGCGATGATGTCGTGCACCGGCTTCGTCATCGGATGCATGCCGGCATAATTGGTGGCGAAGCGGAGTGCGACGTGCTTGGCGCCGTGATCGCCTGTGGCGGGCGGCGCGAACGCATCGGCGGCGTGGGTCCTGCCCGCGGCGGCGAGCGCGGCGCCCACTCCGAGAGCGCCGCCCAGCATGGTGCGTCTTGCCAGCACCGGTTGTCTCGTATCAACCCGGCCGCTCATCCGGCGTCTCTCCCCGTTTTGCTTCCCTGTTTGCTGACGATCTTCGGCCGTCCACCGTCAGTGTCGGCGCTTGCCGCGCCGGCTGTCAATCATGCTATCAAAGGATCAACGGGTATTCGGAGGGGTCGTGCTGATCTCGTCGCCATTCGACGATTTCGTCAGCCTGCACGGCGCGACGCGGCGGCGCGGCGTGTTCGGCATGCTGGTGCACGATCTCGGGCGGCGCATCGTCGGCGGCGAATTCGCGCCCGATGCGGTGCTGCCGAACGAGGATGAACTGGTCGCGCGCTTCGGCGTCAGCCGCACCACCTTTCGCGAGGCGATGAAGACGCTGGCGGCGAAAGGCCTCGTCGAGATCCGCACGAAGACCGGCACCCGCGTGCGCGATCCCGCGCTCTGGCACCACACCGATCCCGACATGATGGTGTGGCAGTACGAGACCGGGCCGAGCCGACGCTTCCTGGCGGCGCTCGCGGATCTGCGGCGCGTGCTCGAGCCGGCGGCGGCGGCGCGCGCGGCCGAGCATGCGACGGCGGCGGAGCTCGCCGCGATCACCCGCGCATTCGGCGCGATGTGCGAGACGATCGGCGACAAGGCGGCGCATGGCGAGGCGGATCGGCGGTTCCACGCGGCGATCTTCGCCGCCTCGCATAATTTCATGCTGGCGCGCATGATCGACCTGATCGCGATCGGCATTTACGGCAACGTCGTGCACGCGCCGGACTCGATCATCGCCGGTCAGCGGCGTTCGCTGCCCTTCCACCGCGATCTGCTGGAAGGGATCACGGCAAGAGACCCGCAGACGGCGTCGCGCGCGGCGCACGCGCTGCTCGACACCTGGCATCCCGTCCCCGGGCGGGTGCGGCGGGCTCGGCGGAACACGTGAGACGACCCGGATACAAAGCTGCACATGGAATACGGGAGCGAATGCATCGTGCCGATCATCGACGCCTACGCGCATGTCTCATTGCCGCGCTTCCTGTCAGCGGAGGATTGCCTGCGGCTGATGGACCGGCACGGGATCGAGGGCGCGGTGCTCTCGACCGCGGAGACCTGCCCGGACACGCTCGAGATGTCGCGCGCGCTGGTCGCCCATCCCGACCGGTTCCGCGTGCTGGGCATGCCGCTCGGGCGCGACGGCGCGGCGATCCGGGAGGCGATCCGGGCCCAGCTCGAGAGCGGGTTCTCCGGCATCCGGGTGCCGGCGGCGCTGATCGCCACGGATCCCGGCCTTCTCGAGCCGATCGGCGAGGCGGCCGGCATCACGCTCGCGGTGGGGGAGAACGGGCTCGGAGTGGCGGCGGCCCTGCTTGCCGATTTCCTCGATCGCTATCCGGCCTGCTCGGTGATCGGCGGCCATTATGCGGGGCCGGCGGACCCGGCGCTGCTCGACCGCGATCCGGCGGTCGGGCGGCTGTTCGCGCATCCGCGCTTCTTCGTCGCCTTCACCCGGCACCGCGCGATGACGCATCTGCCGGTCGACGCCTGGGGAGCGGCGCTGGTCCGGCGGCTCGGCTGGGAGCGGCTGATCTGGGGCAGCGAGTGGCCGGTCGCGCTGTGGCGGGACGAGAGCTACCGGGAGACGCTCGACTGGCCGCTGCGCTTCGGGCCGAGCGGGGCCGCGCTGGAGGCGTTCCGGTACGGCAATGCGCGGCGGTTGTTCTTCACCGGCGTGGCCGCGCCCAGGCCGCTCGCGCCGGAATGGGACATGCGGCCGCTGCGCCGCGACGCGCCGGTCTGGCTGTTCCCGCCGAGCCTCGATCTCGATGAGGTCCGGCATCGCCGGTTTACGCTGGCCTACGAATCGTGGGGCGGCGAAGCCCGCGGCCCATACTCCGTATTCTTGCTCTCGATGGTCGAGCGCGGCATGCGGGATGTAAAGCCGCCTTACGTGGGGTAGATCCCGGGCCATGAGTTGGTCCGGACAGCGGCGCGGCTATCATCACGGCAATTTGCGGGAAGCGCTGGTCGATGCGGCGCGCGCGCTGATCGGCGAGATGGGGCCGGCCGCTTTCACCGTGGCCGAGGCGGCGCGCCGGGCCGGGGTGAGCCCGGCCGCGCCCTACCGGCATTTCCGCGACGCCGACGCGCTCCTCGCCGAGGTGGCGCTGCGCGGCTTCGAGCAGCTGACCGCGACGCTCGAGCGGGCCTGGAATGGCGGCGCGCCCGAGCCGATCGCCGCCTTCGAGGCGCTGGGCCGCGCCTATCTCGCCTTTGCCCGCGACGAGCCCGCGCATTACGCCGCGATGTTCGAGGCCCGGCTCGACCAGGACGCGCATCCGGGGTTGCGCGCCGCCAGCGATGCCGCCTTCGCCGTGCTGCGCCGTGCCGCCGATACCCTGGCGGCCGCTGCGCCCGCGCCGCACCGGCCGCCGGCGATGATGGTCGCCCTGCATGTCTGGGCGATCTCGCATGGTATCGCCTCGCTGTTCTGCCGCCCCGGCGCGCGGCGCCCGCTGCCGATGGCGCCCGAGGAGCTCCTCGAGGCGGGTGTGCTGCTCTACCTGCAGAGCCTCGGTCTGGCCGGCGGAAAGACTTGACGGCGGCGGTGCGCGTTCCCAAAATGTAAATGTGACTTACATTCACATCGCCTGAAGGATACAGCCATGTCTGGCGCAGCAAATCAGGGTGCTTACGGCAATCCCGGCATGGGCCCCTCGCCCTCGCCCTCTTCCTCGCCTTGGGGTTCGCCATGGAACCGGTCAGCGGGCTCATCGGGGGGAGCCGGCGCGCAGGGCAGCGGTCCCTGGGGAGGCGATAACGGCTGGGGGCCACCGCCTTGGGCCCCGCCTTGGGCCGGGCGGTTGGGGACGGCGTTCCCGTTCCTCGGGCCGTTCTCCCGGCCATTGCTGCTCGCCGCGACCATCATCGGCTTCATGATCTGGTGGCCGGTCGGGGTGGTGATGCTGTGCCTCGCCTTGTGGAACCGGCGGATGTCGCGCTTCGCATTCGGGCGCGGCTTCGCGGGCGCACCGGATGGGGCGACCGGCTGGGGCGCGACCGGCGGGGGCGCAACAGGCTGGAGTTGCGGAGGATGGTCGGGCCGCAGTCGGCGGAACCCCGCATCGAGCGGCAACCGCGCGTTTGACGACTACCGTGACGAGACCCTCCGCCGCCTCGAGGAGGAGCAAAAGGAGTTCGCCTCCTTCCTGGACCGGCTGCGCTTCGCCAAGGACAAGTCGGAATTCGACCAGTTCATGGCCGATCGCCGGCAGTCCCCGCCGCCGCAGCCCCCGGCGCCCCCGGCAGAGCCGCGACCGGAGAGCTGAAACCGGGCCTGCCGCACCGAAGCCGGTGAGCGTCGGCGGGCTTGCGAGAGAGATTAGAGATAGGGCGAGGTGGGTGCTGAACCTGCCTCGCCCTTTTTTCGTTGGGTTCGCTTCGGATAATCCATCTCTTGGCAAGGATTCGCCTATGATAGTGCGGTAGGGTTGGTGGTGCGCCGATCTCCGGCCGCCCGACAGACCCCTGGAGGCGGGACGCCGGGGCAGCCTCGCCGGTCCGCGCAGGGGGATGAATGGTACCGGCCCCGTCCGCCGGAACGCCGCCTCTTTCGAAGGGTGATTGGCATGCGGCACTTGGTTCGGCTTGTGCGGATGCGGCTCGCGTCTCGGCCCGATTCCGAGCACGTGATGAGCGTCAACCGCCTCGCCTTCTGCCTGTGCTTCCTCCTTTATCTGGCGATCGGCCGGCCCCCGCATTACGTCCAGGGTCTCGGCGTGATCGCCGTTGGCATGACGGTCACGATCGCGATCTTCGTCCATATCGTGATCTGGCCGGGCGCCAATCCCGCTCGCCGCGCCTTTGCGATGTTCGCCGATCTCTTCGTCATCTGCTACGAGATGCATCTCGGCAGCTCCGTCAACGGCATCTTCTACCCGCTGGTGCTGTGGACGGTGATCGGCAACGGCCTCCGCTTCGGCCTGCGCTCGCTGTTCAGCGCGACGCTGCTCGGCGTCGCCGGTTTCGGGCTGATGGCCGCGACCACCCCGTTCTGGCAGCAGCATATCGCGCTTTCGGTGGGCCTGGCGCTCGGCCTGGTCCTGGTCCCGGTCTATGCCGGCATCCTGCTCAAGAGCCTGTCGGCGGCGAAGCTGCAGGCGGAGGCGGCGAACCAGGCGAAGACCGTCTTCCTCGCCGGCATCAGCCACGAGCTGCGCACGCCGCTGCATGCGATCACCGGCAATGCCTCGCTGCTGCAGGGCACCGAGCTCTCCACCGACCAGGCGGACATGACCCATGCGGTGATGACCGCGAGCCAGACCCTGCTGCTGCTGATCGACGACCTGATGCACTACTCGAAGATCGAGGCGGGCGCCCTCGAATTCGAGCTCGGCGATTTCGCGCTGCTGCCCGTGCTCTCGAATGTCCGCTCGATCCTGCTCACCGGGGCACAGTCCAAGGGGCTGCGCCTGGCCGTGAATGTCGATCCGCGTACGCCGATCCTGCTGCACGGCGACGAGCGCCGGGTGCAGGAGATCCTGCTCAACCTGGCCGGCAACGCGATCAAGTTCACCAGCTTCGGCGGCGTGCTGATCGGCGTGCAGCCGGTGATGCCGGCGGCAAACGGGGCGGGATTGCGGCTGCGCTTCGAGGTGACGGATACCGGCATTGGCATTCCGGCCGAGGCGCACGAGCGGATCTTCGAGCGATTCACCCAGGCGGATGAGACGATCAACACCAGATTCGGCGGCACCGGCCTCGGTCTGACCATCTGCAAGCGGCTGGTCGAGAAGATGGGCGGCGCCATCGGGGTGCAGAGCCAGCCGGGCTCGGGCAGCACCTTCTGGTTCGATCTGCCCTTCGCGTCCGGCCAGCCCGGCGAGGCGGCCGGCACGCCGGGCACCGCGCCCCATCTGGTGACGATCGGGCTTGAGGCCGGATTGCAGGCGAGGGCCGCCGAGCTGGAGACCGCGGGCATTCGCAGCCTCGCTTTCGGGACCGCCGATCTGCCGGAGCTGCTCAACGAGAGCGCGGCGCCGGACGGCCCCGTGCTGATCGCCGCCGCGCTGCCCGCGCAGGCCGAGCGGCTGCTTGCCGCGATGCGGGCGCATCCGGCCACTCGTCCGCCGGCCGTGATCGTGGTCGCGGCGGAAGCCACTCTCGCGGCCGACATGCGCTGGGTCGCGCCGACCCTGCTGCCGCCGGACGCCGATGCGGCGCTGCTCGCCGGCGCGATCCGCATCGCCCGGACGCTCGCCGAGGGACGCGACCGTGTGCCGGCTGAGACTGCCCCGGAAGCGGTGGTGCAGCGCCGGCGTTTCCGCATCCTCGTCGCCGACGACAATGTGCTGAACCGCAAGGTGATGGCCCGCATCCTCGACAGCGGGAACCACATCCACCGCATCGTCGGCAATGGCCAGGAGGCGCTGGATGCGCTGGAGGAGGAGACTTACGACCTTGTGCTGATGGACATGAACATGCCCGTCATGAACGGGATCGAGGCCACCAAGCTCTATCGCTTCATGTCCCTCGGGCAGAAGCATATGCCGATCGTTGGCCTGACTGCGGACGCGACCGATGAGGCAAAGGCGCTTTGCAGGGAGGCGGGAATGGATCGATCGCTGGTCAAGCCGGTCACCGCCGAAGCGCTGCTCCAGGTGATCGAGGAGACGGTCGCCCTCGAGGCCGAGCCGGACGAGGCGATCCAGGCCGAGAGCCCGACGCCGGTGATCTCGGAACTGCCGCCGCCCCAGCCCGAATTCCAGCTCCAGCCGCGGTCGGCGGCGGGCGTGCTGCATCCTGGCGTCAGCCGGCTGCGCGCCGTGACGGCCGTGGTGCTGGACACCAACCAGCTGGTCGATCTCCGCTCGCTCGGCGGAGACGGCTTCGTGCGCGACCTGCTGGAGACGTTCATGTGCGACGCCAACGAGCTGATCGACGGGCTGGCGGACGCGCAGGCGCGCGGCAACCTGCCGGATTTCCACTCCAACGCCCACGCCCTCGCGAGCGGCGGCGCCAATGTGGGCTCCGTGCTTGTGAACAAGCTCGGGCTGGCGATGGAGAAGTTCAGCCGCAGTGACATGACGACGCTCGGCATCGCGAAGATCGCCGAGGCGCGGCGCGAGCTGGCGCGGTTCGAGGCGGAGGCGGCCGGGTTCCTTTCTGGCCCCGCACCGGCCTTCTCGCCTCTCGACCGCCGCTCGACGAGCGCATGACGTCCGGCGAGCCGGCCCGCATGCGCGCGCCCCGCCTATTCGGCCGCCACCATCATCGGCGCCGGACGGCTGAACCGGCGGTTCTGCGCCGCGGTGAGGCGGCCCATGCGGCCGAGATCGGTCTCGCCGAGCTGGAACACCGCATCGACCCAGATGTCGACCACGTCGCGCAGCTCGTCGTACGAGATCGGGTTGACGCGCCGGCGGGCCTTGTAGATGGCGCGATGGGCGTTGTGCCGGCTGCCATGCTTGCGGATGTATTCGTAGATGGCGGCCTCGCCCTGGCCGTCTTCCGCGAGCACGTCCACCAGGCCCATCTCGTGCAGCTCCGCCGCGGTGTAGATCTTGCCGCTCATGATCATTTTCTCGGCCCGGACCGCGTCCATGCGCCGCGACAGGAAGCTGTACGCGCCCATGCCGGGGAACAGATTGAACAGCACCTCGGGGAAGCCCATTTTCGCGCTCCGCTCGGCGACCACGATGTCGAAGGAGAGCGCGGTCTCGAACCCGCCGCCGAGCGCGTCCCCCTGGACGAGCGACATGGTGATCAGCGGCAGGTCGAAGGCGTTGAGGTTGCGGTGCACCACATCCACGCAGGTGCGTGCGTAATCGTGAATGCTCTTCCGGTTGCCGGTGCGGATGCATTCTGCGAAGTAGTTGAGATCTCCACCCAGGCTGTATACGCCCGGCGTCTTGGAGGCGAACACGAAATAGGCAATCGGGCACTCCCCTCCATCCGCGCTGGCCGTCAACTGATCCTGCATGTGGCGCAGGTCGCGCAGCAGCGGATTGGTGACGACCGGCATCGCGGGCGGCCGCATATGGCACCAGTAGGTCGCGATATCCGGATCGAAGCTCACCTCGATATTCTCGTACGCCTGCAGCGGGACTACCCCGGACGGCGGCGCATCCGGCGCGATCGAGGGAACGGGCGAGCTGTTTTGCGCGCGATTAACGTTGATGGTCTTAAGAAACGTCATGGTTCATCCTTTCGAGTGAGTAAGCTGATGCTGTGTCGGGGCCGTGGCCCAGGAAAGAAGCTTAGCAAGGCTCGTGCCGGGCTTCATGCGCAAGATGCTGTGCAAGCGCGTCAAGGCGCTTTATTCTTCTCGACGTGGCCGACGTTCATCAAAAGCGACTCCGGAGTTTGCCATTGAGCGACGCAACACGTTTGGTCGGCGGCCGCGGGCAGACAGGGTTCAACGTGGTCATCGTCGATGACCGGCCGACGAATCGGGCCATCTTCTCGCAGCTGGCGACGACGATCGACGCAGACATCGCCGCCCGTCCGTTCGGAGACGCGCTGGAGGCGTTGCGCTGGCTGGAGACAAATCCGGTCGATCTGATCATCACGGACTATAAGATGCCAGGCGTGACGGGAGCGGAATTCATCCAAAGGGTGCGGTCCCTGGAAATGAATGCGGATGTACCCGCGGTCGTCATCACGGCGTATGATAATCGTGAATTTCTGATCAAGGCGCTCGAGGCCGGCGCGACCGACTTCCTGCACAGCCCCGTCGATCCGCGCGAATTTCAGACCAGGGTTCGCAATCTGCTCCGGATGGGTCAGCAGCAGCGCCTCCTCCGCAGTCATGCTGAAGAACTTGCGCATGAACTGACCGAAAGCGAAGCCACACGATTGCGTGTCATCCGTGAAAGTCGCAAGCACCTCGCGCAGGTGATCGACACGGTGCCCGCGATGATCAGCGCCACCGACCATGAGGGGCGGCTGGTGTTCGTGAACGCATTCCAAGCGCAGGTGGCCGGCACAAACGTCGCCTCATTGCTTGGCAGCAACGATGCCTGGTTCGGCTCGGCGCACCATCAGCGCAGCCGTGAGTTCGACGCCCAGGTCTTCGCGCATGGCCGGGCGCTGCCGAGTTTCGAGGAAGAGATCCGCGGGCCGGACGGCGTGGTGCGCTGGGTTGCGACCAGCAAGGCGCCGCTGCACGATGATGACGGCACCGTGGTCAGCGTACTGACCACCTCGATGGACATCACGGCCAAGCGTGCCGCCGAGCAGCGGCTGCGCGAGGTGGCGCGGCAGGACCCGCTGACCGGGCTGCGCAACCGCACTGACTTCCTGCGCGCGATCCGCTCGGCGATCGCGCAGAGCCGGCGGGGGGATCAGGGCTTCGCCGTGCACTTCCTCGACCTCGACCGCTTCAAGCTCGTCAATGACGGGCTCGGCCACCATGCCGGAGATCGGCTGCTGCAGGAGATCTCGTCCCGCATCGCCGCGATGATGGGTGATCGGGCCGTGGTGGCGCGGCTGGGGGGCGACGAATTCGGGATCTTGCAGAACCATTCGCCGAGCCGAAAGGAGGTCGCCGGCATCGCGGCCGAGCTGATCGAGGCGATCGGCCGGCCGATACAGATCGAGGGCTCGTCGATCCATCCGAGCGCCAGCATCGGCATCGCCATGTATCCGAAGGACGGGCGGAGTGCCGCCGACCTGTTGCGCAGCGCCGACCTTGCCATGTACGCGGTGAAGATGGATGGCCGACAGGGTTACCGCTTCTGTGGGGAGGATGAGGAGAGCACCGAGAGCAACGACGCCGTGCTCGCGCGCGACCTGCTCTCCGCGCTGGCGCGCAAGCAGCTCGTGCTGCACTACCAGCCGCAGATTTCCACCCGCACCGGGGAGATGGTCGGCGCCGAGGCGCTGGTGCGCTGGTACCGACCGGGCTGGGGACTGCTGGTCCCCGAGGCGTTCCTGAGTATTGCCGAGCGCGGCGGGATGATCGGCCCGATCAGCGAATGGGTGCTGAACGAGATCTGCGAACGCCTCTCCACCTGGGGCGAGGGAGCGGTGGAGCGCCTGCCGATCTCGTTCAACGTCTCGCCCTCGCAGGCGCAGCGACCCGATCTCGCCAACGCCATCCTGGCCGCGGCGGAGGCGGCGCGGGTGCGGCCGGAATGGCTGGTCGCGGAATTCACCGAGCAGTGCATCGAGAATGCCGGCCCCTCGCTGCTCGGCTGTCTCGGGCAGTTGCGGCGGGAAGGGGTCGGCATCTGCGTCGATAATTTCGGCGCGACGGGCCTCTCGCTCTGGGCTCTGCAGCGCGGTTCGGTGACGCGCATCAAGCTCGACCATTCGGTGGTGCAGGGGCTGGATGGCGACGACGACGCGGTGGCGATGTTCGAGCGTGCAGTCAGTTATGCCCGCACGCTCGGCGCCGAGGTCGCGGCGGTCGGCGTCGAGAACGAGGAGCAGCTGGAGCGGCTCCGTCAGGGCGGCTGCGACGTCGTTCAGGGATCCCAGCTCAGCAAACCGCTGGATGCCAATGCGCTGGCCAGCCTGCTCGGCAGCGGCACGCGGCGGATATCCACCCAGCAGGTTTGAGCCAGGCGCGAACGGAGCGACGATGGAGATGATGGAGGCGGCCGCCGAGCGGGCGGCGACGATGCCGCTCGAGGATTTCGATGTTGGGCATCCCGAGCTTTTCGCCACCGACACGCTCTGGCCCTATTTCGCCCGGTTGCGCCGCGAGGCGCCGGTGCATCGCAGCCGCGGCAGCCTGTATGGGCCGTATTGGTCGATCAGCAAATACCGCGACATCCTCAAGGTGGAGGCGGATACCGCGACCTTCTCCTCGGATGCGAAATACGGCGGCATCACGCTCAAGGACACCCGCGAGGGCTTCCGCCTGCCGATGTTCATCGCGATGGACCCGCCGCGCCACGGCCCGCACCGCGCCACCGTCAGCCCGATCAGCGCGCCGGATTATCTTGCGCGGCTGGAAGCCAATGTGCGCGCCTGGGCGGTCGAGATCATCGAGGACCTGCCGCGCGGCGAGGTCTTCGACTGGGTGGATCGCGTGTCGATCGAGCTGACGACGCTGATGCTGGCGGAGCTGTTCGACTTTCCGCGCGCGGAGCGCCGCAAGCTTACCTATTGGTCCGACATCATGACGGCGACGCCGGAATCCGGCCGCATCAAGTCGGAGGATGAGCGCGAGCGCGTGCTGATGGAGTGCCTCGGCTATTTCACCGAGCTCTGGAAGGAGCGGGTGCAGGGAGAGCCGCGGCGCGACCTCATCTCGATGATGGCGCATGGCGAGGTGACGCGGAACATGACGCCGCAGGAATTCCTCGCCAACATCATGCTGCTGATCGTCGGCGGCAATGACAGCACACGGAGTTCGATCACCGGCGGCCTGCTCGCGCTCGACCGCAACCCCGAAGAATACCGCAAGCTGCGTGCGAACCACGCGCTGATCGCGAGCATGGTGCCGGAGATCATCCGCTGGCAGTCGCCGATCGCGCATCAGCGCCGCACCGCGACCCGCGATGTCGAGCTCGGCGGCCAGCAGATCCGCGAGGGCGACAAGGTCGCGCTCTGGTACGTGTCGGCCAACCGCGACGAGGACATGATCGAGCAGCCCGACCGCTTCATCATCGACCGCGAGAAGCCGCGCCGGCATCTGGCCTTCGGCATCGGCATCCATCGCTGCATCGGCGAGCGGCTCGCCGAGATGCAGGTGAAGATTTTGTGGGAGGAGCTCCTGAAGCGCCATGACACGATCGAGGTGACCGAGGAGCCGAAGCGCGTGTATTCGGTGTTCATCAAGGGCTACGAATCGATGCTCGTCCGCATCCCTTAGAGCTTTTTCTTCTTCGGTGGAGTGGCGCCGGCCCTCGCCCCCACCCGGCCCCATCGGTGATATACTTTCGTTGGGAGGCCGGTTGGGGCGAGGGCCGGCGCCGACCTAACTGAAATGCTCTAGGATGTCAGCATGAGACGACGGAGTTTTCTCGCCGGCGGCGGCGCGGCGCTGGTCGCACCGCACGTCGCGCGGGCGGCCGGCAAGAACCTGCTGAAATTCATCCCCGAGGCGGATGTCGCGGTCCTCGACCCGATCTGGACGACCGCGACGGTCACGCGCAATCACGGCTACCTGGTGTTCGACACGCTCTACGGGCAGGACGACACCTATGCGATGCATCCGCAGATGGTCGCGGGCCATACGATCGAGCGGGACGGCAAGCTCTGGCGCCTGACCCTGCGCGACGGGTTGAAATTCCACGACAACACCCCGGTGCGCGCGCAGGACGCGGTGCCGAGCATTCGGCGCTTTGCCGCGCGCGATTCCTTCGCCGCCGCGCTGCTCGACGCGACGGACGAGCTGGCGGCGGAATCGGACAGGGTGATCCGGTTCCGCCTGAAGCGCCCGTTTCCGCTGCTGCCGAATGCGCTCGGCAAGACCGGCACGTCGATGCCCTGCATCATGCCGGAACGCCTCGCGCTGACGGACCCCGGCAAGCAGGTCACCGAGATGGTGGGCAGCGGTCCCTATCGCTTCGTCGCCGGTGAGCATGTCTCTGGCTCGCAGGTCGTCTATCAGCGCTTCGCCGGCTACGTCCCGCGCGCGGACGGGCCGCCGACCTTTACCGCCGGGCCGAAGATCGCGCATATCGAGCGTGTCGAATGGCACGTCATCCCGGACGCGGCGACCGCCACCGGCGCGCTCACCTCCGGCGAGATGGATTGGTGGCAGAACCCGACGCCCGACGTGCTGCCGCCGATCCGCGCACGGGCGCGGCTGAAGGTCGAGGTGCAGGATCCGGGCGGCGGCATCGCCATCATGCGCTTCAACGAGCTGTTCCCGCCCTTCGACAATCCGGAGATCCGCCGTGCCCTGCTCGGCGCGATCAGCCAGGATGACTGCATGGAGGCGGCAGTCGGCGACGACCGCTCGCTCTGGAAGGACAAGGTCGGCGTGTTCAGCCCCGGCACGCCGCTCGCCTCCGAGACGGGCGTCTCGGTGATGTCCGGCCCGCGCGATCTGACGCGGGTGAAGGCGGCGCTGGCGAGCGCGGGGTACAAGGGCGAGCGCGTCGTGATGCTCAACCCGTCCGACTATCCTTCGACCAGCGCGCTCGTCCTGGTCTGCGCCGATGCGCTGAAGAAGGCCGGGATGAATGTCGACCTGCAGACGATGGACTGGGGCACGGTGGTGCAGCGCCGCGCCAGCCGCAAGCCGCCGGCGGAAGGCGGCTGGAACATCTTCTTCACCTATCTGAACGGCACCAACAATTTCGACCCGGCGAGCCAGCTCGGCATTCGCGGCAACGGCAAGGATGCCTGGTTCGGCTGGCCGAACGCACCGCAGCTGGAAGCCTTGCGCGCCGCCTGGTTCGGCGCGCCGGATCTCGCCGCGCAGAAGGCGATCTGCGAGCAGATCCAGGTGCAGTTCTGGCAGGACGTGCCCTATATCCCGCTCGGCGTGTTCTATCAGCCGACCGCCTACGACAAGTCGCTGACCGGCATGCGGATGGGCTTTCCGCAATTCTACAATCTGCAATTCACCTGACCGGGTCCGACCCTGTTCTGCGCGTGGATGGGAGCAATCCGCCGCCCGAAGGGCGGGGGCGGCGAGCGGGACGGTTGGCGCTGGCGGCGGTCTATCTGGTGGCAGGCGCGTTTCATCTCGGCACGCCCGGTACCTTTCTGCTGATCACGCCGGACTGGGTGCCGTTCCCCCATGACGTCATTCTCGGCACCGGGCTCTGCGAGCTGGCCGGCGCAGCCGGGCTGCTGAGCCGGAGATTGCGCCGCGCGGCGGGCATCGCCCTCGCGCTCTACGCGGTCTGCGTGTTCCCGGCGAACATCAAGCACGCGATCGACGGTGTGCCGGCCGGGCAACTGCAGCTCGGCTGGTGGTACCACGTGCCCCGCCTCGCCCTGCAGCCGGTGCTGGTGTGGTGGGCGCTGTTCGCCGGCGGCGCGGTGGACTGGCCGTTCCGGCGATAGATCGATCCGCGCTTTAACCCGGCAGTACTCATGACCATCTTCGACTTCAGGCCAGGCGATCTCGCCAGGGCCGCCTCTCCACCGGATCGAATTGAGTCGGGGGATTCCGGGGAGTGGTGAAATTGCTTCAAGCTGCTTGCTGGGTAGAGGCCAGTCGTGATGCCGAAGCCCGATTTCGTTTGATCTGCGTCAGCGCGTGTCAATGCCGCGCCGGACCTGACAGGGCGAGCGTTGCTCAACGAGTTCACCCGAACGGAGTGCGAAAACTACTTCAGACACCCAGGCTACAACCAAAACTGATCCGGCCATGCTCTAAGGGGGACTGCCCTTATCGGGGTCCGGTGGCAGAGTCCTTGGTTCTTTCCTGGATTTTCACAGAAACCGACTGGCCGGCGCCCCATGGAATTCGTGCGTGCCGATATGGACGAGCGGCGATCGCGTATCGAGCCAGATGCGGCCGCCGAGGGCGCGCCAGCGGCGGCAGAAGGTATAATCCTCGCTGAGGTAGTGCCGCGATTCGGGATCGATCGACCCGTCGAACAGCGCGTATTGGTTGGGGCTTTGCGTTGCTTCGGCGGTGGCGTGCGCGGCGGCATAGTGCAGCTCGGGGTGAGCCGCGATCAGCCGTTCCAGGGCGGCGCGGGTGATCATCATGAAGCCGGTTCCGGCGTAGTCGGCGGTCGCGAACCCGTCGCGGCGTTCGAGCGTCTCGCCGACGCAGAGTGCGCCGACATAACGCATCGCCGCCGTGTTCAGCACCTCGCCGGTCCGCGCGCGATCAAGGGCGGCTTCGTCCCAGGCGAACGTTTTCAGCGGGTACATGCCCGCCACCACATCGACGCCGAACTGGAGCATCCGCTCCACCTGGCGTGGCTCGAAGCCGATATCGGCGTCCACGAACAACAGATGCGTGGCTTCCGGCTTGTCGAGGAATTTCGCGACCAGCGTGTTGCGGCCGCGGGTGATCAGCGATTCGTGGCTGAGCGTCTCGATGGAGACGGAAAATCCGTGCGTCAGCCCGTGCAGCACGAGGGCGAGTGTGGCGTGGAAATACCGCAGCGTGACCGTGCCCCCGTAGCAGGGGGTGGCGACGAATACATGCGGGATGGTGGGCGGGATGGTGGGCGGGATGGTGGGCGGGATGGTGGGCGGAGTCTCGGGCATCGGGCCGCATCCTGTGTCCCGCCAGTCGTAGCATCGTCGGTGACATCATGTCACCCGAGCGCGGCGAGTTCGGCGCGCCAGTTGTGCTGCTCCTTGAACCCCAGGATCTCGCGCGCGCGGCGGTTGGAGAGCGGCGCCTCGTCGCCGACGAGCGGGCGCGTGACCGGCACGTCGGGGCAGTATCTGGCAAGGAACTCCGCCGTCGGCAGATCGGCGGTGATGGTGTCGTTGACGGCATTGAACACGGTGAAGCCGAGCCCGTTCCTCAGCAGGCAGAGATGCACGATCTGCCCGAGATCCCGCGCGTCGATATAGCTCCAGGCATTGCGCTTGCGTGATGGCGGATCGGCGACGAAGCCGCGGAAGCGCAAGTATTCGTCCGGCTCGATGACATTGCCGATGCGGAGCGCGTAGATGTCCGCGCCGAATCGCATCGCAAAGGCGCGGGCGGTCCTCTCGTTGACCACCTTGGACAGGCCGTAGCTGTCCATCGGGTCGGTGTCGTAATCCTCTTCCAGGGGAAAGTGGTGGAAATCCTTGTCGCCCTCGGCGAAGCACACGCCATAGGTGGTTTCGCTCGAGGCGATCACCACCTTGCGGATGCCGAGCTTCATCGCCGCCTCGATGACGGTGTAGGTTCCCATCACGTTCACCCGGAACGTCTCGTCATCCGGCTTGAGGAAAATCCGGGGAATCGCCGCGAAATGCACCACGGCGTCCACCGGGCCGGGCGGTGCGCCGGCGCGCAGGCCGTCGCGGCCCGCATGCATGGTCATCGCGTTGTAGACCTGCCCCGCATCGGCGACATCCCCGAGAACCGTGTAGATGCCGGGATGCGCGAAATTCTGCAGGTCGAGATTGATGATCGTGTGACCTTGCCCGGCGAGCCAGGGCATGACGTGCCGGCCGGCCTTGCCGGTGCCGCCGGTGAACAGGATTCGCATGAAGTGTCCTCGTCATCCGCTTGCATGCGGCAGGTGGCACGCGCGAGGCAGGTGCGCAACCTTGCCAATGCACGCATCCTGCCGTCACCATCGGGCGTTGCAAAGGGGAGGGGATAGCCATCATGGAATATCGGCTGCTGGGCCATTCCGGGCTCAAGGTCTCGACGCTCTCCTTCGGCACCGCGACGTTCGGCGGGGTGGGCGCGCTCGCCAAATGGGGCGCGACCGATGTCGCCGAGGCACGGCGTCTGCTCGATCTCTGTCGCGAGGCGGGCGTCAACCTGATCGACACCTCGAACAGCTATTCGGCCGGCCGTTCGGAAGAGATACTCGGCGAGGCGATGGAAGGCAGCCGCGACGAGCTCGTCGTCGCGACCAAGGTGCGCTTCCGCATCGGTCCCGGCCCGAACGATGAGGGCCTGTCGCGCCACCACATCATGCGCGCCTGCGAGGCGAGTCTCAGGCGGCTGCGCACCGATCGCATCGACCTCTATCAGATGCATCAATGGGACGGCTCTACCCCTCTCGAGGAAACCCTTGAAGCCTTCGACACGCTCGTGCGCGCGGGCAAGATCCGCTATGTCGGCGCGTCGAACTTTTCCGGCTGGCATCTGATGAAGGCGATGGAGATCGCGCGCGTGCACCGCTTCGCGCCGCTGGTCTCCCAGCAGATCTACTATTCGCTCGAATCGCGCGATGCCGAATACGAGCTGATCCCGGTCACGCTCGATCAGCATCTCGGCGTGCTGGTCTGGAGCCCGCTCGCCGGCGGCCTGCTGTCGGGCAAATACCGCCGCGGCAAGACGCCGGGAGAGGGTGGCCGGCACCTGAACGACTGGCACGAGCCGCCGATCGCCGATCAGGACAAGCTCTACGACACGATCGAGACGCTGGTCGCGATCGCCGAGTCGCGCGGCGCTGCCGCCGCGTCGGTGGCGCTCGCCTGGCTGCTCGGACGGCCGGGTGTCACCTCGGTGATCGCCGGCGCACGCACGGAGGCGCAGCTCACCGCCAACCTAAGGGCCGCCGATCTCGTGCTGACCGCGGAGGAGCGCGGGCGGCTCGACCAGGTGAGCCTGCCGCGTCTGATCTATCCCTATTGGCACCAGCGCAACACCGCCGCCGCAAGGCTCGGGATGGCCGATCTCAGCCTGATCGGGCCGCATCTGGCCCCGCAGGGATGAGTTATGTTACGTCCGTTCCATGAATTGCGTGACCGCCGGCGGAACGGCTCGCCACGATGGAACGCTGCGCGTCGCGCATCTGACGCCCGCGTATTTCTCGCCCGACTCGACGGTCGGAGGCGGTGAACGCTACGTTTACTATGTCGCGCAGGCCTTGCGCCGGGTGGGGGGATTCCGGCAGTCGGTGTTCGCTGTCGGCGGCCGCGAGTTGCTGTTCCAGCATGACGGGATTCCGGTGCACGTGCTGCGCAACGAATCGGGCCGGCCCGGCGCGATGGATGCGTTCTCCGGCGCCGTCTGGCAGGAATTGTCGGGCTTCGATCTCGTGCACGTCCACCAATCACTGACGCTGTTCGGTGCCTACAGCACGGCGATCGTGCGCTCGCTCGGGCTTCCGGCGATCGGCACCGATCACGGCGGCGGCGAAAACGCGCTGATGCTGCAAGGCAGCGGGATGGAGCTGCTGGATGCCATCGTCTCCCTGTCGGATTATGCGCGCAAGCTGATCGACAGCTTCTTCCATGGGCCGCACGAGGTGCTGATCGGCCCGATCGACACCGACCGCTTCTGCCCCGACCCCACCGTCGCCCGCGACAGGCGCGCCGTGCTCTGCGTCAGCCGGATCATGCCGCATAAGGGGATCGACCGCGTGATCGCCGCGCTGCCGCGCGGCTTGCGGCTGGTGGTGGTCGGCCATGTCTATCACCCCGAATATTACGATCTGCTGCGCCGCATGGCGGCAGGCAAGGACGTGACCTTCGTGCATGATGCGGATGACGCGGCCCTGCTCGGCCACTTCCGCACCGCGGGGCTGTTCGTGCAGGCTTCCACCGCGCGCGACATCTACGGCAATGTCGTGCCGAAGCCGGAGCTGATGGGGCTTACCACGCTGGAGGCGATGGCATGCGGGCTGCCGGTGCTGGTCGCGGATACCGCCTCGCTGCCCGAGCTCGTGCCGGATCGGCGATTCGGCCGCGTCTTCGCCAATAATGCCGAGCTCGCCGGCATCCTTGGCGAATTTTCACGCGGCGACTGGCCGGTTCCGGATGCTGCGTCCCTTGCGCGGCGGCATGCGGTCGAGTCGCATGGCATGGACGTGATCGGCGCGCGTCTCGCGGCGCTGTACCGCAGAGTTGCCGCGCGGGCCGCCTGATGCGCTTGCTGTTCCTGAGCAACCTCTATCCCCCGGTCGTGCTCGGCGGCTACGAAATCGCCTGCGCGAACGTGGCGCGCGCCATGGCGGAGCGCGGGCATGAAGTGCGGGTGCTGACCTCCTGGTCGCATATCCCGCAACCGGACACGCCGGCCTGGGTGGATCGCAGCCTCGACCTGCATTGGCACATCCCGCATCGCATCGCCGACCCGATGATGGAGCAGCGCGATCTGCACGGCTCGGTCTGCTCGTCCTATGCCAACACGCTCCGCCTGCTGACCGTGCTGCGGGAGTTCCAGCCGGATATCGTCTATGTCTGGAACCTGATCGGGGTCGGCCTGACGGCGATGCTCGACCTGCTGAACCTCGTTCGGGTACCCTGGGCGCTGCATCTGATGGACAGGATTCCGACCGATATCGCCGACAACGTTCCTGCCGCCGCGCTCGGGCTGTTCGGCGGCGGCGGTCCGGGCCTCTATGCGCGTGCACGGATCATCTCGATGAGCCAGCATCTGCTGGACGAGATCGAGCGCCTATCGGGCATCACCTTCCCGCAGGGGACGGAGCTGGTTCCCGGCTGGGCCGACGTGTCGGACGTGTTGCCGCACGAAGCCTATCTGCGCGATGGCGTGGCACGCTTCGTGACCGCGGGCGCGGTGCGCGAGCACAAGGGCATCGATCTCATCCTGGAAGCATCCGCGCGCCTCAAGGCGGAGGGCGTGCCCTTCATGGTCGACGTGTTCGGTGATGGCGACATCGCGGGGTATGTCGATCGCGCCCATGCGCTCGGCGTGCACAACCAGGTGCAGTTTCGCGGCATCCGCAGCCAGGCTGAGCTGCGGCAGCTTTACGCCGGCTATGATGCGTTCCTGTTTCCGACCTGGGAGCGCGAACCGTTCGGCTTCACGCCCATCGAGGCCGCCGCCTGCGCGCTGCCGCCGATCATGACACGCATTTGCGGCGCCTCGGAGAGGCTGGTGGAAAACGTGCATTGCCTGAAGATCGATCGCAACGCGGGCGATCTGACGCGTGCGATGCGTGACGTCGCGACCGGCCAGGTCGACCTCGCGCGCATCGGCCGCGCCGGCGCACGGCTGGTCCGCAGCGATCTTTCCTTCGAGCACTGCCTGCTGCGGATCGAATCCATCCTCGCGGCGCATGCGCAGCCGTGGGATAGCAGCGCGGCGGATGACCCGTCATTGCCGCTCTTGATGTTCCTGAAGCACAATCTTTCGGTCAGTGTTCGGTTCAACAACTGACCGATCGCGAGGAGAGGATCGATGGATCTAGCCCGCATCCAGCGGCGCGGTCGGTCAACGACGGGGAAGGGCTGGCTGACCAACCGGCTTCGGCGGGCGCTGTGGCGTCTCATAGTCCCCTATTACGAGGGCGTGGTGGAGGAGAATGCGACCGATCTCGCCGCCCTCCGCGATCAGGGTGACATCCGGCTCCAGACCGGGCTCTCGCGCATAAGCGCGGAGATGGACCGCCGGGACGCGGCGCTACGGGAGAATTACGAGACGGCGATGATCTCGCGGCTCACGGCCATGGACGCGCAGATCAACGCCGACACGCACCGGCTCGCCGGGTTCGAGAAGAACTTCGCGGCGTTCGGGCATCGCCTGGCGGGAATCGAGGAGGGCCTCGCGCGCGGCGAGGCGAGTGCCGGGCTCGTCGAGGAGCTTCGTGGCAGGATGGAGACGCAGGTCGCAGCACTCCACCAGCGGCTCGACGCCGTCGAGCGCAACCGTCCGCTGCGCGACGGCGACCGAGTGGCGATCGGCCAGGGCAATATCGTGCTCGCCGCGATGGGATCGGGAGCGCGGCTTCTCGTCCGCACGCATGACCTGATCGGGCGCATCATCATGGATGGCGGCGAGTGGGAGCCGCACGTGCGCGAGCAGATCGAGCGTGCCGCCCGCCCGGACAGCGTGGCGGTGGATGCCGGCGCCTATATCGGGCTGCACACCGTCACCATGGCGCGCTGCTTCCGGACGGTGCATGCCTTCGAGCCGCAATTCCCGGTCTTCGAGATGCTGTGCGCGAACCTCGCGATGAACGATTGCATCAATGTGATCCCGCACAACCTCGCGCTCTACGATGAAGAACTCTCGATGCGGCTGGCGCCCCCCGAACGCCAGGAATCGCCGGTGCCGCAGCGGGATGGGCGTCCGGATTACGCCCGCATCGGCAATGCCGCCGGCCTCACCTTCGAGGTCGCGATGGATGATCGCGACACGATCCGGGCGGTCCCGCTCGACGCGCTCGCCATCAAGGATGTCGGGTTGATCAAGGTGGACACGCAGGGCGCGGACCTCCGGGTGCTCCGCGGGGCTGTCGCTACTCTGCAACGGTGCCGGCCGATGGTTTTGTTCGAGTACGAGCGCGATCTGGGCGCGCAGCACGGGACGATGCTGGATGATTTCTTCAGCTTCTTCGCCTCGATCGATTATGAGGTGACAATGCTGCATGAGGTCTCGCCGGAGCGGCAGGCCGACTACATCGCCAAACCAAGGTAACGGTCTTGCGGCGCCGAAAGCCGGGGTGTGCCGCCCGGCGCCACCGGGGTTATGGTATGAGCGGGTTCGGAGCGGCTATGGAGAGAGGTGCCGGCAGGCATGGCGAACAAGCTCAGAGAATTGCTTGCGGAATTGACGTGGCCGCTGCGTGGCCGTCGCGTCACCATCGCGATGAAGCGCGACATGGATACGCTGCTGGGCCGGCTCGGCAGCATCGAAGCCAGCATTGCTGCGGCCAGCACGCCGCAGGAACCGCCTCCGCCGCCATCGCATAGCAGCGACGAAGTCTGGCGGAAACTGTCCGAGCAGGATCCCTACTGGGCGGTCGTCTCGCTCCCGCAAAACCGGAATGCGATCTTCGATGAGAAGGCGCGTGGTGAGTTCTTTGCCGGGGGCGAGGAGCTGGTTTCCGAGGTATTTGGAACCATAGCGGAGCGGTTTTCGGCCGATCCGGTGAGCTTGAAGGACGTGCTCGATTTCGGCTGCGGCGTCGGCCGCCTGACGGTCGCTTTGGTCAAGCGGGATCATGCCGTGACCGGGCTCGACGTCTCTCCCCGGATGCTGGAAATCTGCAAACAAAATCTTGCGGAGGAGGGGCGCCAGGCGCGGCTCGTCCTGGCGGACGATCATCTATCCGCGCTGCCGGACAATCACTTCGATCTGTGCTTGTCGAATATCGTGTTTCAGCATATCGAGCAGTCACGTGGGCTCGCGACGTTCCGGCGCCTCTTCGAATGCGTCAAGCCGGGCGGCTTCATGTCACATTTCTTTCTGTTCAGCCCCGAACATCGAGGCGGCCCGGTGCGCATCGGAACCGGGGTGGAGCAGAACATCGAGATGAACGAATACGATCTGAACCAGCTGCTTTCGCTCTGCGCGGAGTTCTCCTCTGCCGTTTATCTCGATCTGATGCAGCACGGGCCGCACAATGCGATGAACCTGTTCGCCCGCAAGCGGCTGTGACGATCAGGAAAGCCGGTCGGTTCTTTCGAGCCGCAGAAACAGGTTCGAGCTGAACGGCCCGAGCCCGATGCCGGTCGTGCCGATATGGGTCGCGCGCTCCGCGCCGGCGGGAATGAGCTGGCGAAGCCGGGCGCGGGTCATCAGGATCAGGTTCTCGGCCCGTGTCCACTCGTCTTTCTTCATCGCCCGGCAGGCCAGGGCGAAGGAAGGTTCGGTCCAGTGCAGCAGCGGGATCCCGGTGTGGTGCTCGACGGGAAAGAATCGGTGCGGCACGCTGATGAATACGGCCCGCGCGACCCGCGCCATCTCCGCGACGAAGGCCGCCTGAGCGCCGAAACTCCCCACATGTTCGAGAACCGCATTGCTGACCGCGATGTCGAACGAGTGATCGTCGAAGGGCAGCTTCTCCCCGGGTTCGATCTGGCGATAGGCCACTTGCGGGAAGATGGCCCGAAACTCCTGCGCCACGCCGAGACCGACCGCGGTGACGCGCTCGAGATGCGGGTATTTCCGTTCCAGCACGTTTGCCGCTTCGCCGACGACATCGGAGACACCGACATCGAGGATCGTGCTATCCGGCGTCGGCCGCATGAGACGGACAAAATCGCGATAGATATTGTCGCGGGCGGCGACCACCAGACGCTCGGCCAGCGAGCCGGGCTTCGCGGCTTGGTAATAGCGTTCGTCGACCAGATCCTCGGCGGCCATCAATCCTCCTCCCGGGTCTGACTTCCTGCGTTCGTGCGGAGCGCCGGGTGGTGGCCGGTCATGGTCCGGGCACCTGCCATTGGCGGTTGATGAAATCGACGCCGCAGACCTTTCCCGCGACGGGGTGCGTCGCCAGCCAGGTGTGTACCGCCTCGCGATAGGCGGGCTGGTCGGGATGGATGAGATTCCAGCCCGGCGGCTGGAATGTCGCAAAGCCGTTGACGGTCGGAATCGCACGCAGCTCCGCCAGCACCATCGCGTCCACGTTATGGCGGTAGAGCGTCAGCACATCCGGTCCGGGCCGGCTATTCTCGGCGTAGAATGCACCGCACGCGGCGGGCGGGGCCGGAAAGCCGGCATAATAGGCAACCTCCGCAATCCGATCGGTCTGAAAGATCGGAAAATCGTTCACCTGCTCGACCAGAAGAAGCAGCACAAGCAGGCCGACGGCGACCCGCGAGGCGGGCTTGCGCCACATCGCGGCGAGGCTCGTCGTGGCAATCAGCACGAGCGGCAGGTACAGCACGAGCTCCAGGCGCGAGCTCACCCGCGTCGCGGCAGCACCCGGGATGAAGCGGTAGATCGATGCCCAGATCCAGCGCCCATGCGGCCAGCGGATGAAGACGATCAGCAGCAGCAGGTTCGCGCACCACATCGCGGCCAGCATCTGCCGCCGCCAGCCATTCCGGTCGCGGAGCAGCGGGATGCCGGCCAGCAGGAACACCGCGAAAAGCAGCGGCGTCGGGCCGATCTCCAGCTCGGCAATGTTTTGCCAGTCAGGCACCAGCCGGCCGGCCGTTACCTGATAGACGCGGCTCCAGAGCAGGTTGAACGGTCCCACATTGACGATGTCGGTCGGCCGCAGCGCGTAGGGGATCATGTCCGCCAGCGTGTGCATGCCGGTCTCCCGCGCCTTTGGCAGATAGACGAGCAGGAACGGAATGGCACAGATAACGATGGCCGCCGCTTCAGCCAGCGCGAATGTCACCAGGGGGCGCACCGTCATCAGGATTGTCCGAAGCGGGATCGTCGCGAGGCTGTAGATGGCCCAGATCACGCAAGTCACGATTGCCGCGAGCAGGAAGAAATACGCTATGTAGAAGCTCGTCAGCAACTGCGCGCCGAACAGCACCGCGAAGGCGGCGGTGAGCGCCGAGAATCGGACGATGCGGCGCGACGCGGCGGCGCGCACGATCTCCAGTTGCAGCAGGAGAAGAAGCGGCAACAGAAAGCAGGTGAGAAACTGCGAATGGACGGCGGTGGCCAGGTAATAGCCGTTCGCGGAAATGTAGAGCGCGCCGGCAAGCGCGCAGAACACGACCGGCAGGTGCAGCCAGCGTCGCGCCAGACCGGCAAGCGAGACGAAGCCGACCACCTTGTAGGTGACGTCGACGAGAAACAGGCCGAGAAAGGCATCGGCGCCGAGCGCACGCCAGAACGCCAGGATCACGCCCGAGATCAGAAACCCCTCATTGTACCCGAGCGTATCCTTGATCGGGTAGAAGTAGTCGGTGGTGTTCCAGGCCAGCGCGGCGCCCCGCAGCACGTTCGACCAATGGAGCTGGATCGCGAGGGCGAGCGATCCGTCGAGCGTGTCGCCGCCGATCAGCCGCAGATGCGAGAGCAGCGGCACGCGGAGCGAGAGCGCGAACGTCCAGACCGTGATGGCGGCGACGGCGAGCGCGCCCGTCGCGCGTAGGCCTGCGCGCGGGGCGCCGCTCTCCTTCTTGTCCCACATGCGCTAGAGCATCATCCGTTCGAACGGACTCGTTCGAGCGGATAAAGATGCTCGCCAAAACAGAAAGCTAGAGCCTGTGCAGTGAGTGAATGCGAACGGAACATGCTCTAGTGTCCTGCCTCCGAAGTTCGCCGCCCTTGCGACGGACGTAGGATATAAGCAGGCCACTGAAAACAAAGAGCTAGTGTCCCGATTCCGACAGCCGTCATAGATGCGGAACTTCGGAATCGGGACACGAGAGCACGTCCGAGTCTGTCGCCGGCGTTTCGGAGCGCGCCTGCATGCATTCGGTCATCGCGGTGACGAGCTGCTCCGTGCTCTCCTCCCAGGTCAGCCATTTCTGCGGGTCGCGCTCGGTCCGACGCGAGGCCGCCCGGGTGCGGCAGAATTCGGCGAGCGAGGCGGCGAGCGAGCGGACATCATCGAGCGGGAAGAACACCGCCCGGTTCTCGGCGATTTCGCGGAACACCGGGATATCGCTGCACAGCACCGGCAGCCCGCGCTCGAACGCCTCGACGATCGGCAGGCCGAACCCTTCGACCTGCGAGGCGAAGACCAGCGCGGAGGCATTGCGGTAGGCGAAATCGAGCTCTGAATCGTTGACGTCGCGCAGCAGATGAAGCTGGCGATCGAACTCGTCATGATCCTCCACCCGATCGAGGAAATCATCCGTCCGCCAGCCCTGGCGGCCGATGATCACGAGGCAAGCCTGGCCGCCAGCCTTCCAGAATCGCTCGAACGCGTCGAGCACGAAGGCATGATTCTTGCGCGGCTCGATCGAGCCCACCATCAGGAAAACATGCGCGGTGGTTTCGAAAATCTCCCGCACGCGCCAGCGCACCTTGTCGGTCTCCTGCATGAAGTCGAGATCGGCGCCGAGATAGAAATGCGATATCGCGATATCGCGCGGCGTTTCCTGTCGCCGCAGATAGGTGTCGAGCTGGCGCGCGACCGAGCGCGAGATGCCGATCAGCGCATCCGCATAGCGCAGCTGGTTGTGCAGCCAGGCGGTGAATTCGGCGATGAATTCATAATCGTAGCCGCGCGGATGCGAGATCGGGATCAGGTCGTAGACCACGCCGATGACGCGACCGCCGCGCGCCTTGAACCGGTCCACCGCGGGCCAGATCGGCGTGTGCCATGCGCTGTCGAGCAGGAGCAGGATGTCGCCTTCGGTCGATTCCCGCAGATCGAGCTCGAGGCGCGGACCATTGGCTTCCTGCGCGATCTCGCCCGCCGCGCGCGCCCGCTGCTTGTCGCTGATCACGGTTTTCCCGTCGGCGCCCACGAACCGCTTGTCCACCAGCCGGACCGGGCTGACCGCATAGCCATGCGAGGCCGCGACGGTGTCGAGATGGCGCACCACGTTGCGCACCACCCGCTGAATGCCAGTGTTCACCGGGCTGCCATAGGTGTGCGTGCATTCGACGAAGATGGTGGGACGGTCGGCGCCGCCATCCGGCTGCTCGAGCCGGGGGGTGTTTGGCCCGATTTCAGGTGGCGGGCTCAGCGTCCGGCGAAACGCATCGGCGGCCCGGCGCAGCGGCGCGGTGTAGCGCCAGGAACGGCTGGTGCGCACGGCCTCCAGCCATGTCTTTTGGGTTTGCACGAGCGCCTCCGCGGCCTCCGCACGCTGCTCGGCGAGAATGGTGCGAATACGCTCCTGTCCCGCGAGCCGGCCCGCGCGTTCGGCGGCGCGGGTCGCCCCCCCGAGAGCGGCGCGCCACGCCTGCTTGAGCGATTCCCCCGCATCCTCCGCCCGCGCCAGCGCCGCTTCCGTGGCACGCAGCCGCTTCAGGAGGGTGGCCGCATCGAGCATCTCGTCTGCCGCGCCGGCACAGAAACTCCGGTAAAGCGCATCCCACCGCTCCTCGGCGATGAACACGTGGTTCCGCCCGTCGAACCATGCCTCGCGATAGCGGGAAATCGGTGCCCCGGCCGGTGTGACGATCGCCCAGGGCCGCGATGCGCCGGGCCCGTCGAGCTCGGCTGCCGGATTTCCGGCGCCGAGGATCAACAGATGAACATCCCGCCCCTCCGCGTAATCGCGGCAAACACCGGCGAAACCGAGTTCGCCGCGGCCTGTGAGGCAGAGATCGCGCGGGCGCGCCGCGGCGAGGCGCGCCTCGTCAGCGGCATCCGCCACGACGTTGATCCCGTGCCAGCCGTGCTCATAGAGGAGGCGGGTGGCCGAGCTCCCCTCCGGATCACCGGCAGCGAGATCGATGTAGAAGCCCTGCGGATTGTCGCGAAAGGCGCGCCGGAGCAGCGCGTCCTGGCCGTCTGGTGCATGAAAGACAGACAGCGTCATCGGCTGCGCGGCCTACGCTGGTCACATAACATAAGCAGAATTATCGCGTCTCCGCGGGAGCGCCGCAAGCCCGGACGGCATCCTCCGGCATGTCGCCGAGACCGGCTAGCAGCGTATTCACCGAGGTGGACCAGGGGACAGGGCGGAATTCCCGCTTGATCCGCGCCTCCCAGCGCGCGAGCCCCTCATGGTCCTCGATCACACTGCGGATCACCGCGCAGGCATCGTGCAGATTGTCAGGGTCGAAGCACCGGGCAAGCGTGCCGCCGGCTTCCGGCAGGGCGGTCCGGTCCGCGATGACGCACGGCTTGCCGAAGGTCAGGCTTTCCGTCACCGGCAGGCCCCAGCCCTCGTAGAAGGACGGGAAGACGGTGAACAGGCAGTCCTCATAGAGGGCGGCGAGTTCGGCATCAGTCGGCCCCTCGACGATCACCAGCCTGCCGTCGAGATGCTCGGTATTGACGATCTGCTGCAGCAGATCCTGCACCATCCAGCCGATCCGGCCGGCAAAGACGAGATCGGGCACCTCGCCCGGCGGCATTTCGGCGAGCAGGCGCTGCCAGACCCGGAACAGCAGCAGGTGGTTCTTGCGCGCCTCGATCGTGGAGACGAAGAGCGCGTAGCTCCGCGGCGGCGGCAGGCGGGGGGTGCGGCGCGCGGCGGTGCGCTCGGTGCCGAAGGTGGTGCCCATCGGCACCGACTGCACCGTCGGCAAAGCGATGCCTCGCTCCTGCCCATAGCGCGCGACGTCCTCCGCGGTCGACTGCGAGATCGCGAAGATCATGTCCGACATCGGCAGCACGCTCTCGAACCAGGCGCGGAACAGCCGAACGAGCCCGGCATCGCACCATTCCGGCCGACGGATCGGGATCAGATCATAGACCAGCAGCGCGAAGCGGAGACCGTGGCGGGCGCGCTGCGTGCGGATCAGCCCGGCATAATCGGGATGCGACCAAGGGGCGCCAAGCACCAGCAGCATGTCGCCGGGGGCGGCCATCGCTTCGAAATCGTCCTGGCCGCCCGGCGAGGAACGCGCGGGCGCGGCGCCCGGACCAGCATGCGCCTGCCGCCTGCGGCCGCGGATCAGCCGGACGAAGATGTTGCGGACGATCCGTCCCCAGAGGACCCAGGCGTCGATCTGCAGCCGGGTCGCCTGCAGGATCTCGATGCGGAGCGGCACCGGCAGCCGATGCAGCAGCGTGCGCAGTGAGCGGAGCACGGCGGGGCGCGGCTTCGTCTGCATCATCGCGGCAAGCGCCGGGGGTGGCCTTTCCTGCACCGCGAGGGCGCCGAACAGCCCTTCGATCTCGGACCAGGGGACGCTGGTGAACGTGTTGCGCGCCGTGTCGTGGCGCACGAAATGGATTCGGCCCTCGGCGCCATATTGTTCCTGCGCCGTGCGGTAGAGCTCGTACGCGACTCGCTGGATGCCGCTCGGCCTGGGATTGGCACGGGCGTACTCGAAGAGGTCCTCGACATCGAACCAGAGTCTCGCCACCGTCTTTCCTAATGCCTGCGCCGGAGGCCGCGACTTTCACGCCCCGGCGGGAGAAGTGTCCGCCGCGGATATCCGCAGCCCTCAGAACGGCGATGGTTCTGTCGCCCATGCGCCTAATTGGTGACAGGCCAGCCGGCGTCACCGTCGGCGTCTGCGCTCCGCCTAGCAGGCTCGGGGTGCCATCGTCTATACCCTGAAGGGATCAGGGGTTGGTCGATCGCGATCGCTGACACCGGTGGAGGGGTGCGGGGGTGCGGGCGAGCACAGCCCCATTCCGGTTAGGCGAGTGCCGCATAAAACCTGTTTTTAACAGGGGTAGGTGATGATGCCGCTGATCGCCATGCTTGCCCCGCTGCCGGCGCCCTCGCCACGCTACTCAACGGACCGCAAGGAGGAGGGTTATGAGTTCAGAGAGAATCGAAGAAATGCACAAGGCGCGCGCACTCGAACTGGCAAATCTCGGAATTAGGTCCACTGTCGCTGCGGATCATGCGGCTGCGCGGCATGCGTGGCAGGAAGCCTTCGACTACGCCGAAATGCATTTGCCGGGCGCCGACATCACCTACTGGATCCGAGACGGTCTCGGCGCTGCCCTCCTCCAGGTTGGCGACTACCATGGCGCTCTTGAAATGGCCGGCTCCGCGCTTGAGTGGTGCGCCTCTCAACGGGCACCACAGGCGTCGCTCACAATGGCGAAGTCATTCCTCCGCCTGGGTGACGTGACGCGCGCGCGGGAATACGCCCGGCAGGCCTACGGCTTGCGGGGCGAGGGAGTGTTGAAGGTTTTCAGCCCCGCCGATCGGCATGCCTTGGGTCAAGTCGCGCTTCCTTGTGACGCGTCTTGAGAGGGCGATCGTCGCCAGTCGAGGACTAGCCTATCGTCCCGGACTTTGATGGCGCATTCTTGACATGTGAGTGGAAGGAAGCGCTATGGGCGGGGCTCATGGCTGTATGGCCGCGCGACCAGCGGCATGTGGCACTCAGAACTCTCTCCTCGCGATCCGTTTGGCGGCCCACGCTCGACGAAGATGAGCACTATGTCTACGCCATAGCCCTATGACGAGGGAGGCTCCAAGCTGATCGTTGACAAATTGGGAACCTATTGGCGGCAAAAGGCTCCTCTGTATCGTTCGCCTCGGACCAGTGGGGCTGCCGCAAGCCTCGCTTGAAGCATCTGCCCCCTGCTCCGCCGCCCAACGCCTGAGTTGTGGATAACTCGGGCGATCGGCGAGCCGTCCCGGCGTGCCGCAAAGGCTGGCTTGGACCAGCCTGCCATCGTACAAAGATCGCGGCACCGTCGAGTCTACGGATGTCGAGGGGCAGATCGGATCTCAGGGGAAGATAATTTGGCGCGCCAACCCAACGGCCGCGCGGCATCGCGCGGGACACCAGCCACCCTTGAGGCCACGCTTTGGGCCGCCGCTGACAAGCTGCGCGGGAACATGGACGCCGCCGAGTACAAGCACGTCGCGCTCGGCCTGATCTTCCTGAAGTATGTCTCGGATCGCTTCGTCGCGCGCCAGGCCGAAGTGCGACGTGATGCGGTCGAGGAGGCGCGCGAGTTCCCCGACAGCACGCGCGACGCCTATGTCGCCAATGCCCTGGAGGACCGCGACCAGTTCACTGGCCACAACGTCTTCTACGTGCCCGAGGAGGCGCGATGGGACTGGCTGAAGGGCCGTGCCACACAGCTGCAGCCCCCGATCGGTGTCTTGATCGACCGGGCGTTCGACCTGATCGAACGTGACAATCCAAGGCTCAAGGGCGTGCTTACACGCAATTACGCACGGCCCGAAATCGACCAGGTCAAGCTGGGCGAGATCATTACATTGTTCTCCGACCTGGACCTCGTCAACGACGATCGCGAGGACACGCTCGGCCGCGTGTATGAGTATTTCTTGGGTCAGTTCGCGATGGCGGAGGGCAAGCGCGGCGGGCAGTTCTACACCGCGGGTTCGGTGGTGCGGCTGCTGGTCGAGATGATCCAGCCATTCCATGGGCGCGTGCTCGATCCTTGTTGCGGAAGCGGCGGCATGTTCGTTCAATCGGAGAAATTCGTTGCCGCGCACGGCGGGATGCCGGACGACATATCGATCTATGGCCAGGAGTCGAACCCGACCACCTGGCGACTGGCGCGGATGAACCTTGCCGTTCGCGGGATTTCGGCCGACCTCGGGACCAAATGGGCCGACAGCTTCCACGAGGATCTGCACGGATCGCTGAAGGCCGACTTCATTCTCGCCAATCCGCCGTTCAACATGAGCGATTGGGGCGGGGAGCGGCTGCGCGGCGATGCGCGATGGCGGTTCGGCGCGCCACCCCCGGGTAATGCCAATTTCGCCTGGGTGCAGCATTTCCACTATCACCTCGCTCCCTATGGCATCGCGGGGTTTGTGCTGGCGAACGGCAGCCTGTCGAGCCAGCAATCGGGCGAGGGCGAGATACGCCGCGAGCTGATCGAAAAGGACCAGATCGATTGCATCGTGGCCCTCCCTGGCCAGCTCTTCGCCACCACGCAGATTCCGGTGTGCCTGTGGTTCGTCGCGCGAGACAAATCGAACGGGTTGCTGAAGGATCGGACATTGCGCGACCGGCGCGGCGAAGTGCTGTTTATCGACGCCCGCGGGCTGGGGCGGATGACGTCGCGCACGCTGAAGGTGCTGGACGATGCGGACGTGTCGCGGGTGGCGGACACCTACCACGCCTGGCGCGAGCGGGACGGAAGGTATGCGGACGTGCCCGGTTTTGCGCGCGCGGCGAGCCTGGCCGAAATTGCGGCGCAGGGGCATGTGCTGACGCCAGGGCGCTATGTGGGCGCCTCAGCGGTGGAAGAGGACGAAGAGTCGTTCGACGCGCGGATGCGGCGGCTGACGGGCGAGTTGGCCATGCAAATGGCGGAGCGGGAGGCGCTCGACGCGCAAATCCGCGAGAGACTGGCGGGGGTGGGTTATGCGTGGTGAGTGGCCGACCATCCCGATCGGCTCGGTCGCTACAATTTACGATGGACCGCACGCCACACCGCCTACACAGACGAGCGGACCAGTATTCTTAGGGATCGACGCGCTCGACAATGGCAGACTGAACCTAAGCGTTACCCGCTGTGTGTCTGAAGAGACCTTTGCAGATTGGACACGGCGTGTCGTGCCGAAGACCGGCGACCTTGTCTTTTCTTATGAAACACGCATCGGGCAAGCAGCCTTGATCCCCGCTGATTTTCGATGCTGCCTCGGGCGCCGGCTGGCTTTGGCGCGTGCAGACAGATCACGAGTCGTTCCAGAATATTTGCTCTACTACTACATTGCACCGGAATTCCAGAACGTGCTCCGCGCTAACACGAAGCCGGGAAGCACAGTTGATCGTATCCACTTGCTCGACTTTCCTAAGTTCCCGATTGTGCTGCCGCCAGTGCAGGAGCAAAGATTTATCGTCAAACTCCTTTCCGCTCTCGACGACAAAATCGCGCTTAATCGGCGGATGGCGGGGACGTTGGAGGGGATCGCGCGGACGCTGTTCCAAAGCTGGTTTGTAGATTTCGATCATATACGCGGCAACATCGCTGGCGAGACTCCGGGCCTTTCCGCGCCGCTCGCCGCCCTCTTTCCCACTGCCTTGAACCGGGATGGCATACCAGAGGGGTGGACAATGGGCACGATCTCGAAGTTTGCGGCGATAAACCCTAAGAACCGGCTCGATAACGCAATTACAACACCCTACGTTGATATGGCAGCATTGCCAACCTCGGGTTCTCGTGTCACGCGCGTCACACAAAGGCCGGCCGGCTCGGGCGCGCGATTCACCAATTGCGATACGCTGATCGCGCGGATCACGCCTTGCTTGGAGAATGGCAAGACCGCCCTGATCGATTGCTTGTCCGAGGGCGCCGTGGGCTGGGGTTCCACCGAGTTCATTGTGCTTCGTCCGCACGCTAACATTCCGCGCGCACTGCCATACCTGATCGCCCGGCACGAACCCTTCCGTGCGCACCTGATCGCGGCAATGTCGGGCACGTCCGGCCGTCAGCGTGTGCAGGCCGATGCCGTGGATCGCTGGGAGATTGCGATCCCACCCGAGCCAGTCGTGAGCGTCTTCGGCAAGCTGGTCGATCCTATATTTCAGCGATTGAAGGTCCTGGGCGAAGAAAGCAACACTCTTGCTGCACTGCGCGACACGCTCCTGCCGAAGCTCATTTCGGGCGAGTTGCGCGTGCGCGATGCCGAGACGATCACGGCTGGCGTATAGCTGTGCCCTATCAGCTTCAGCAACTGCGCGCGGTAATGGTTAGCCGGCCGGATTGGCAGGCCCGACTCTCCACACATGTCCTGGCGATCGAGACAAACATCGAGGCGCGCCCGGACCAGTGCGTCGCCGAAGCGCGAACGCTGCTGGAAGCCGTCGCGCGGACACTCTGCGACGAGATGAGCCTTACGCATGTGAACGGTCGCGACTTCCCGCAGCAGATACGCGCGATCATTGATGCACTCGACATGCGGCTCGACGGCCATCCGCGCGCCACAGACATCAAGACGACCCTGCAAAAGCTGTTCGGCGGCTTGAGCGGTGCGGTGAGTGCGCTCTCCGAGTTGAGCAACATCGAAGGCTTGCGACACGGGCCGCACTTTGACTGGCCGAAGCTGGAACGTCGCCATGCTGCTATGCTTGGCGGATTTTGCGACACGCTGGTCGCGTTCGTAATTGAAGCCGCGTGCGCCCAACGGCCCGTGGTTAAAATCGACGAAGCACCTTTCGAGGCTGCACCCGACTTCAACGACTGGCTTGACGAGGAACACGGGCCGGTTGCGATCCTCGATGGCGTGTATCAACCAAGCCAAATACTCTTCATACTGGACCGCCAGCAATACGACAGCACGTTGGCAACTTGGCAGCCGGACGAATGAACGAAGCTGTCCCAGATCGCGACCAAGTCCGTCTGGACGAGGAGGCGGTT
Source organism: Acetobacteraceae bacterium (assembly GCA_965276665.1). Classification (GTDB taxonomy): domain Bacteria; phylum Pseudomonadota; class Alphaproteobacteria; order Acetobacterales; family Acetobacteraceae; genus CAWGJC01. Next base: position 1,944,937 of record OZ255620.1, on the reverse strand, counting down.
GAACTCGCCGCGCTATCGTGGCTCGATCTTGCCGGTTGGCGGGTGATCAGGGGTGCCGACATCGCGCCCGGCGGGCGGTTGGACGCGCGGACCGACTGGCGCGACGCGATCCTCACCGCCGAACTCCGCGCCGCACTGGCGCGCCTCAATCCCGATGCTGATGAGTCGATAGTCGAAACCGCCCTCGCCGCCGTCCGCGCCAGTCCCAGTGGCGATCTAATCGAGAACAACCGTGCTTTCCATAAGCTGCTGGTGGATGGCGTTCCGGTCGCGTTCCGCGATGCCCGCGGCGCGACTCGCACCGTGCCGCTCCGCCTCGTCGCGTCGGATGACATCGCGCTGAATCAGTTCGTTGCCGCCAACCAGTATGCGGTCAAAGGCGAAAGGGACGGTGTGCGCGCTGATATCGCCCTGTTCGTCAACGGTCTGCCGCTCGGTCTCATCGAACTCAAGAGCCCGCTGGACCCAGACCCGCTGCTGCGCGCCCACACGCAGCTTCGCAACTACGAGCACGTTGCTCCCGAACTTCTCCGCGTCAACGCTGTGCAAATTATCTCGGATGGGCTGACCGCGCGGGTTGGGACGCTGACGCAAGGGATTGACCGCTTCGCTCCCTGGCGGACGGAGCCGGGCGAGGTCGTCGGCGGGGCGAGCGATCTGGAAGGCGTACTCCGCACCCTCTGTTTCCCAAGCCGCTTTATCGGCCATGTGCTCGGATTGATCGCGTTCGAAACCGACGAGGGGCGCGTGGTCTCGAAGAAGATCGCCGCCTACCACCAAGCACGAGCCGTCACTGCCGCTCGGGAGCGGGTGGCCGCTGCGTCGAGCACAAGCGGAGATCATCGTGGCGGCGTATTGTGGCACACGCAGGGCTCGGGAAAATCACTGACGATGCTGCTGCTGGTAAGGGCGCTCCAGCTCGATCCCAGGCTTAGCAACCCGACGATCCTGATCCTGACTGATCGGAACGACCTCGACGAGCAGCTCTTTGCGACATTCTCTGCGCACGCCGCGGCGCTGCTCGCGACGCCGGTGCGCTCGGTCAACACCGCCCATCTTCGAAGGCTGTTGACCACCACGGCCGGCGGCATCGTATTCTCGACAATCCAGAAGTTCCGCGGCGAGGACGGCGATCACCCTCTGTTGACCGACCGCGCGAACGTCATCGTGCTCGCGGACGAGGCGCATCGAACACAATATGGGTTCAGGGCCAAGCTTGTCGTCGGCCCGGACGGTGTTCGCCAGAGCCTCGGCTTTGCAGCCTATGTCCGAATGGCGCTGCCGAACGCTACTTTCGTGGGCTTCACTGGCACGCCCGTCGCCGCGCAGGACCGCGACACGCGTGCCATCTTCGGCGATGACGTCGATCGCTATGACATGCGCCAGTCGGTGGCGGACGGCGCCACGGTGCCGATTCACTACACTGCGCGCCTTGCCCGTTTGCACTATGATCTGAGCGACGACGAACGGTCGGAACTGGACGATCTCGGTGAAGTGCTGACCGACGGCGATGGTGCCGCAATCGAGGCTGGGAAGGCGAAGCTCGCCCGATTGGATGCGCTGATCGGCGCACCGGAGCGACTCGCCGCCGTCGCCGCCGACCTTGCAAAACATATCGACCGCCGGTTCGAGGGCATGGGCGGCGGCAAGGTGATGATCGTGGCGGCGAAACGCTGGATTGCCGTCGCACTGCATGACGCGCTGCTGACCGAGCGGCCCAGCTGGGCGGGCGAAAATCCGAGCAGCGACGAGGATGGGCGCCTGAAGGTCGTGATGACGGCCTCCGCCGAGGATCCACCTGCGTGGCAGCCGCATCGGCGCACGCCCGCCCGCGTCGAGGCGCTGGCCAAGAGGTTCAAGCGCGCCGATTCCGGGCTCGATGTCGTGATCGTCGTCGATATGTGGTTGACCGGGTTCGACGTGCCGTCGCTGCACACGCTTTACATCGATAAGCCGATGCGCGGGCACGGGCTCATGCAGGCAATCGCGCGCGTCAATCGCGTTTTCGGCGACAAGCCGGGCGGCCTTGTCGTTGATTATCTCGGCATCGGCGCCGAGTTGCAGCAGGCTCTCGCGCGCTATGCGGGCGACCGTCCGGAGGCGGCTTTCGATGTGGAAGCGGCCGTGCGGGAGTTGGCGCGGCGGTTGGAGGAAGCGCAGGCCTTGCTCGGTCCATCCCCCTGGATCGGTTTCGCCACGCGCACACCCGCCGAACGCATCGATGTGCTCAAAGCGTGCGTCGAGCACATCCTTGCTAGTGATAAGCGCGCCGTGTTCGTCGAGGCTGTGGCAAAGGTCGAAACGGCCTTCGCGCTTGCGGCCGGAACCGAAGAGGCGGCGCGCGCGCGCGACGACGTGGCGCTTCTGATCGCCGCGCGGGCCAACTTGACCCGACGCACGCGCGGAAATGGCGGCGACGGGCGAGCCGGGGCCGAGCAGCGAATCCAACAGCTCCTGTCTTGCGCGGTGGTCTCCGATGGAATCCTGGACGTGTTTGCGGCTGCCGGGTTCGCGACACAGAACATCTCAGTGCTGTCCGAGGAGTTCCTCGCAGGCGTGCGCGCAATACCCGAGCGCAATCTCGCAATCGAGGCGCTCCGCAGGCTCCTCGCAGACGCGATTGCGGGGCGTGAGCGGTCCAATATTGTGCAAGCTCGCTTGCTCACCGAACGCCTCGATGAAGCGATGCGAAGGTATCATAACCGCGCAGTGGACAGCTTGCAGGTAGTTGACGAGTTGATCGCCCTCGCGCGCGAGATCGACGAGGCGACGAAGCTCGGATCGCAGCTTGGGCTGAATTCGGAAGAGATGGCTTTCTACACGGCTCTGGCAGAGAACGGGTCTGCACGTGAGCTGATGCGCGTCGAAGATTTGCGCGTTCTAGCCCAGCAACTTGTTGCGCAAATTCGCCGGTCGCAGACGATTGACTGGACCCGCAAAGAGTCGGTTCGCGCGAAAATGCGCCTCGAAGTTCGCAAACTTTTGGCGCGATACGGTTATCCTCCAGACCTGCAAAAAGCTGCGATAGACCTTGTTATCGAACAGGCGGAGGGCTTGGCGGACGATATGATCTGGGCCTGACGGAAGCTTGCTGACGGGCCGAGGCTGACGTCTCCGTCACGCTGATTAGCGCGGCAAGCCGGCCGATCTGGCGCAGGATTCTAGCGGCGCAATTGCAAGTCGAGGGATCGCTCGTAGACGGTTGAGGTGCGGCAAAAAAGCAAACCCAGCGCCGAGTGACGGTCGAATATTGGCCGCTTTAATAGCCGAAGGGAGTTGGCCGTGGCCATGGTGCCGATAGTATTGTGGCGTTGACTGGGCGGTGTTTTACGGAATTGGAGATGAGAGCAAGATTAAAGGAACTGTCGTTTCCCGGTAAGCCTTTGTCTGCACACTGGTTCTCTGCCTGCGGCTGGCGGAGCGGATCGCTGACCATGCCAATCCTTTGTTTTTGCACCCGTTTGTACGACGTCGGCTGGTGTAGGCTTGTCCGGTGACGGCGCTCGTTCGACCTATCGCCCATGAGCCGGAAAGACGCTTATGACTTTCGCCCCCGCGCGGGCGCATCCGCGATCAGGGCCGCGCCAGTGGGCGCCGGTCGCAGTCTTTCGTCGTGCAGGTGATGAAGGCGGCGGCCAAGGCCAATGGCGGTCCGCTGACCCAGGCCCAGTTGAGCGGCGGGGAGCGGCGCGGAGGGTCCGCCGGGAAGGGAAGGTGCTCGCGGATCGGCCGGGGCCAGGCGGTCGCCGACCGGTTGAAGCGGCAGGCCGCGGAGCGCTCCCCCAGCCAGCGCCAGCGGCGGGTGGTGGTGAAGGCGCGGATCGTCCGCCACCGCGCCGGCAGCGGGGCGGCCGGCGCCCATCTGCGCTACATCCAACGAGACGGCACGACCCGTGACGGCGAGCGTGGTCAGCTCTACGGGCCAGAGCGCGACCAGGAAGACGGCAAGGCGTTCGTCGAGCGCGGCGAGGGCGACCGGCATTCCTTCCGCGTTATCGTGGCGCCGGAGGATGGCGACCGGCTCTTTAACCTGCGCGGGTTCACCCGCGACGTGATGAGTCAGATGGAGACCGACCTCGGCACCAAGCTCGATTGGGTGGCCGTGGACCACTACAACACCGGCCATCCGCACAGCCACGTCGTCATTCGGGGCAAGGACGAGCTCGGCCGCGACCTGATCATCGCCCAGGACTACATCACCGATGGCGTACGCCTGCGCGCCCAGGAACGGGCGACGCTGGAACTGGGGCCGGAGAGCGACCTGGAACTGCGCGAGAAACGCCGCGCCGAGATTGCCGCCGACCGGTTCACGCGCATCGATCGGGCGATGATCGAAGAGGCCAGGGAGAAGGTGCTCGACCTCCGTCCCGAGGCGGGCCACGTCCGCGCCGATTTCGACCAGACGCTGCGGCTTGGCCGATTGCAGACCCTTGCGCGGTATGGGCTGGCCGCCGAAGCCGTGCCGGGGGTCTGGACCATCTCCGAACAACTGGAGCCTACGATGCGCGAGGGCGGCGATATCGTGAAGGCCATCAACTGCGCACTGACCGACCGGGGCCTGGAGCGTGGAACGGACCGTTATGTTCTCCACGGCGAGGAGATGACGCAGCCGGTGATCGGTCGCGTGATCGGCAAGCGACTGACCGACGAGTTGGGCGACCGGGTGGCGCTGATCGTGGACGGCGTGGACGGCCGCACGCATCACGTGGCGCTGGGTGACAAGGCGGTTGCCCAGGATGCGCCGATGGGGGCCATCGTGGAGATCGGCCGCTCGCCTGGGGAGCCACGCGCCTCCGACCGCAACATCGCCGCCATGGCGGCGGATACAGGCGTCTATCGCCCGAGTGAGCATCGGGACATGGCCGTGGACGGCCATGTCCGCGTCCCCGGCGGCGACTTCGACGGCTATATCGGGAGCCATGTTCGGCGGCTGGAAGCGCTCCGGCGGGCCGGGATCGTCGAACGGCTGGACGGCGACCGCTGGACCATCCCCGCCGACTATGAGGCGCGGGCGACGGCCTATGACACTGCGCAGAGCCGAAGGATGAACTTCCGCGTCCTCTCCACCTTTGATCTTGAACGGCAGATCACCAGCGCCGGCGCGACTTGGCTCGACCGGGAGCTGGTCTCGCCCAACCGGACGCCGCTGACCCAAGCCGGGTTCGGGAGCGAGGTCAGCCGCGCAATGGAGCGGCGGAAGGACAGCCTGGTCGAGCACGGCCTCGCGTCACGCACGCCTCAAGGCGGCGTCCGCGCGCCCAAGGACCTTCTGTCACGACTGGAGCAGCAGGAAATCGCCCGCGTCGGTCCCGAGATGGCGAGGGCACTCGGCCTTGCCTTCAGGCCAGCGGAGGTTGGAAGCTATGTCAGTGGCACGCTCGTCGGCGCGACCAATCTCGGCAGCGGCAAGTTCGCCATGATCGAAACCTTTAATCCCAGTGGGGGTCTCGGCTTCAGCCTCGTGCCCTGGCAGTCCGCACTGGACCAACGCATTGGCAGCCAAATCACTGGGGTTGCCATGCCCGGCGGCGGGATCGATTGGACGTTCGGACAAAGCCGGGGGCTTGGACTTTAGCCCCGCCCTACACGCTTGTTGTCGAGGGGGCCGGACCGGAGCCACGCCGTCGAGGCTGGCGCGTTCCGCGCCACCGCTTCGCGGCTAGCGGCCTTGACCGCGCGTCCCCGGCCCGGCGGAGGCTCGCCAAGCGCATAAGGCTCGTTGCGGGCAAAGCGCTCCCTATCCTTACCAGCACGATAAATGTCCGATTTGCACGCCTTGACCGCCGATTCCACGACGACACGTTGGCGGCCATTTCCACCCGACTGGGCGTGACCCACTTGTCCCAGATGAACCGTCCACGCGCACCTCGCCGGGCGCGGTGTATCCACGCCGCCGTGATCGGCTGACCTCTACAATTATGCCGCCACGCCTGAACGCAGGCCCGGGCAGCCGGTGAAGCACGACCTTATCGGCTGGCGCATAATCGACGGCTGGCCGGAGTGCGTGCCCGTCACCGAACGCGAGGTGGACGTGTTCGAGGCGTGGTTTGGCGACATCCTCGATGAATTGTTTGGGCCGCGCTAGCCGTATAGCCTCATGCATTGGATTACCACGATCCTTGCACCATATCGTCCATTGGAGTAGCGTCCGCCATGTCAAGGCCAGTCCCCGTCAGCGTCGTCGAGACGCCCGAGTTCCTGGCCGCGACGCGGCGCATCATGGATGACGAGGAGCGCGGTTTGCTGGTCGATTATCTCGCCCGCAACCCACTAGCCGGCGACCTGATTTCCTGGAACCGGCGGCGTGCGAAAGCTACGCTGGGCCTTGGAGGGACGCGGCAAGTGGGGCGGCGCGCTGTGGTCTATTACTACCACAGCGACGCCATGCCGATCTTCGCCCTGACCGCCTACGCCAAGAACGAACGGGCCGATCAGCCAAGCCGACCGCCGATTTTTGCCACCTGACCGCGCTGCTGGTCGAGCGTACGCGAGGAGATCACGATGACGAGCAAGGTTACCGACAGCATCCGCCGCGGGCTTGGGGAGGCGCTGGCCTATGCCGAGGGAACGGCGGACGCCAGCCTTTACGGCGTCCACGTCCCCGAGGATATCGACGTCAAAGCGATCCGCGCCAAGCTGGATATGACCCAGGAGGAGTTTGCTGGACGGTTCGGGTTCAGCATCAACACCCTGCGGCATTGGGAGCAGGGCCGCCGTGTCCCCGAGGGGCCGACCCGCGCCTACCTCCTCATCATCGACCGCAACCCGAAGGCGGTTCAGAAGGCGTTGAGAGCCGCATGACGAGCGGCCTCCCCCTTCACGCCGCCATCTATCTGCGCGTTTCGACCGCGCGGCAGGCCGAGCATGACGTGTCGATCCCAGATCAGCGCAAGCAAGGCGAGAGCTATTGCGCTTCGCGCGGCTACCAGCTCGTCGAGACCTATGTGGAACCCGGCGCGTCAGCCACGAATGACCGCCGCCCGGAGTTTCAGAAGATGATGGAGGCGGGCACTGCCAGCCTGCCGCCTTTGACGTGGTGGTCGTCCATTCCTTCAGCCGGTTCTTCCGCGACCATTTCGAGCTGGAATTCTACGTCAGGAAGCTGGCGAAAAACGGCGTCCGTCTTGTTTCCATGACGCAGGAACTGGGCGACGATCCAATGCACATCATGATGCGCCAGATCATGGCTGTTCGACGAATACCAATCCAAGGAGAACGCCAAACACACCTTGCGGGCCTTGAAGGAGAATGCGCGGCAAGGATTTTGGAACGGCTTGTTGATCGGCGTGGAATAGGGACCCTGTTGGAGTGTTGATCGGCGTCCGAAAGGGACCCCTCTGACGGTGGGGTTCACGATGGCTCTCGTTGTGGTGCGGGGGCCGGATTGGGATGCTGGTGGTGGAGACGATTGCGCGGATCCGGCGGGCGTATTTTGTACAGGGGAAGTCGATCAAGGCGATCTGCCGCGAGCTGCGGGTGTCGCGGAAGGTCGTGCGCAAGGTGTTGCGGTCGGAGGCGACGGAGTTTCGTTACGAACGCGAGCAGCAGCCGATGCCGCGGCTCGGGCCGTGGCGGGAGGAATTGGACCGGCTGCTTGCGGCCAATGAGGGGCGACCTGGTCGAGAGCGGCTGACGCTGATCCGGGTTTTCGAGGAGCTGCGTGGACTGGGTTACGAGGGCGGCTATGACGCGGTTCGGCGGTATGCGCGGGCGTGGCGACGCGAGCAGGTGTCGACCTCGGCGGCGGCATATGTGCCGCTGAGCTTCGCACCTGGAGAAGCTTACCAGTTCGACTGGAGCCACGAGGTCGTGCTGATAGGTGGCACGACGGTGACGGTGAAAGTCGCGCATTTGCGGCTGTGCCATAGCCGAATGTTGTTCGTGCGGGCGTATCCGCGCGAGACGCAGGAAATGGTGTTCGACGCACACGACCGTGCATTTGCATTCTTCCGCGGGACCTGCACGCGCGGCATCTACGACAACCTCAAAGCAGCGGTGGACGCGATCTTTGTCGGTCGCGAGCGGGCCTATAATCGCCGGTTCCTGCAGATGTGCAGCCACTACCTGATCGAGCCCGCCGCCTGCACGCCGGCGGCAGGATGGGAGAAAGGTCAGGTTGAGGATCAGGTTGGTGTAGTGCGGGAGCGGTTCTTTTCGCCGCGCGTGCGGGTCAAGAGCTACGACGAGCTGAATGCCTGGTTGTTGGACAAGTGCGTCGCCTATGCCCGGGCACACCGACATCCCGAGTTGCGCGACCAGACGATCTGGTCGGTGTTCGAGGCCGAGCGCACGGCTCTGGTGCCGTATACCGGGCGCTTCGACGGCTTCCACGCGCTACCTGCCTCGGTCTCGAAGACCTGCCTGGTTCGGTTCGACAACAACCGCTACTCGGTATCGGCGCATGCAGTCGGGCGGCCGGTCGAGATCCGTGCCTATGCCGAGCGGATCGAACTCCGTCAGGACGGGAAGCTCGTTGGCGAGCACCGCCGATGTTTTAGCCGGGATCAGACGGTGTTCGACCCCTGGCACTACGTCCCGGTTCTGGCGCGCAAGCCGGGCGCGCTCCGCAATGGCGCGCCATTCAAGGACTGGCTGCTGCCGGCCGGCCTCGAGCGGATCCGCCGCAAGCTGGCCGGCACGGCCGATGGCGATCGCCAGATGGTGGCCATCCTCGCCGCCGTGCTGAGCGATGGCCTGGCCGCCGTGGAGGCCGCCTGCGTGGAAGCGTTGCGCGAGGGGACCCACTCGGCCGACGTGGTGCTCAACATCCTGTCTCGGCACCGCGAGCCGGCGGCGCCGATCACCATCATGACCCCGGACGCGCTTCGACTGCGCCATGCGCCAGTCGCTGATTGCGCACGGTATGACGGTCTGAGGAGAGCCAGTTGATAGAAAGATCCGAGATCCTGACCGCCATGGCGGATCTGAAGCTCTATGGCATGAAGGCCGCCTATGACGAGATCATCGGCACCGCGGTGAAGCGCCAGCATGAGCCTGCCCGCATCGTCGGCGATCTGCTGACGGCCGAGATCACCGAGAAGCAGGCGCGCTCGATCCGCTACCAGATCACCATCGCCAAGCTGCCGCTGGCCAAGGACGTCGACGACTTCGCCTTTGACGGCACGCCGATCAACGAGACGCTGGTGCGTGAGCTCGCCGGCGCCGAATTCCTGGCGCATCAGCGCAACGTCGTGCTGATCGGCGGCACCGGCACCGGCAAGACCCATCTTGCGATCGCCATCGCGCGCGCCTGCATCCGCGACGGCGCCCGCGGCCGGTTCTTCACCGTCGTCGATCTGGTCAACCGGCTCGAGGCGGAGGGACGCGCCGGCCGTCAGGGTCGAATGGCGGACTATCTCTGCCGGATGGATTTCGTGGTGCTCGACGAACTGGGTTACCTGCCATTTGCCCAATCCGGCGATCAGCTGCTGTTCCATCTGATCAGCCGCCTCTACGAACAGACCTCGGTGATCGTCACCACCAACCTGGCCTTTGGCGAATGGCCTACCGTGTTCGGCGACGCCAAGATGACGACCGCGCTGCTCGATCGTCTCACCCATCACTGCGACATCGTCGAGACCGGCAACGAGAGCTGGCGCTTCAAAAACCGCGCCTGACCCCCTCCCCAGACCCCACCCCCGGGCTTGCACCGGTGGGCCCACAGGAACCCCCCACGCGCCGCTCCACCAGCCTCTTTAAAGGGCGCTCCGCGGCGCGCGGGTCCCCCCTATGGACTACAGGCACAAGCCCAAACAAAGGGGTCCCTTTTGCACGCCGATAGAGAGGCCCGTTTCCGCGCCGATTGACAGGGAGACCAGCCCGTGCGGCTCTTCGTGATCGACACGCTCGCGCGCGCAATCCCGGGCGTTGAGAGAGTTCCCTTAAAGAGATGGGCCTCGTCGTGGCGCACTGCGACAGGATCCGCGAGGATCTCGGTTGCGCGCTCCTGCTGGTTCACCTCTTCGGGAAAGATCCGACGCGAGGCGGGCGGGGCACCAACGCGCTGCCGGCAGCGGTTGAGACCGAGTTCGCGCTTCGGAAAAAGGGGACTCCGGGCAACTGGGTAATGACTCTCTCGAACACCCTCCAGAAAGATCTCGAAGAAGCGCCCGGCCTGCATTTTGACCTCGTGAAATACACGGTCGGACCGGGCCGGGAGACACTCGTGCCGGTGGTGCGCACGGAGGCGCCTTCGGCCGAGACGAAGCTGCCACCGCAGCAGCAAACCGCGCTGACCCGACTGGAGGATGCGATAATGGCAGTCGGCGAAATGTTGCCGACCGATGAGGCGTTCCCGCCCGGCGTGCTTGGCGTCGAGGTGAGTGTGTGGGCTGAGCGGTTCGGTGAGACGTCGGACAGCAAGCCGGACTCGAAGCGTCGAACCTTCAGCCGCGTCCGAGACGCACTTTTGGCGCAGGGGCTCGTGGGAGTGCACGGCGGATGGGCGTGGGTGCCAGGTAGGACGGCGGTGCGGCGGGAGGAAATGGAAGCATTGTGCAGTGGATGATTCCGGGTGCGAAAGGTCCGGACAGCCGGACAATGTCCGGACAGAGCCGGACTTGTCCGTTGTCCGAGACACGGTGCCTGAGCCGGTCGGACCGGACGGACAGGACACACCCCTTTAGGGGTGTCCGTTGTCCGGACCGTCCGGCGCACCCGGACAGAAGATTAGAGGGCAGATGAAGCAGGTGCTTGAAGGGGGATTTGAAGTGCCGCGGTGTCCGGGATCGCCGCGAGTAAAATCCTCCGCCCGGCCCGAATTGAATTCCGCACCGACAAAAAGGGATTTTCAGGCAGCTCAACGGCGGATGGGCATAGGTGCCGGACCGGATGCACCGTCCGTCGTTGAGCTGGGTCGGAATCAAGGCAGTCCCTGTAGTGCCCGGTGCCGCGCTAGGCGCTGAAAGCAGTGCGCGTTTCGCTCCCGCCGCTGTGGACCAATTACACGGACTTCCTCTTGTACCTCACCATGGCGATCGCGCTCAGCATGATTTCCGGTGGCGACGTGGCGCTCCTTCACGAATGCATCTTGCCGCAGACGGCGAGTACGAGGCCGTGCTCAGTGCCCGCGGCATCATCGGGACGTCGTGCAGAACGACACAGGTTGCGGGGTAATGCGACCATCGCCACTGGGCCAAAACAGGGCGGCAAGATCGTCACGTGCCCCACGGCGAGACCCTTGCTGCGGTCAGCGTGGACAGAAGCGGGTCGCATCGCCGCGCGGATACCCCTGCTGCAGCGTCAGGAAGCAACCTTCCCGCGTCGCCGGCTGCGGGCGGGCGGCTTCGGGCGGCGTGGCGGCGCTGGCTACCGCCTCGGCTTCGACATAGCCGACTGCGTCGCCGACCATCACGCGGCACCAGCCGGCGGCGCAGCCCTGGACCCGCAGGGTCTCGTCGCGACTGAGCTCGTCGATAACCGCGTATTGCTGGCCCGGGCCGGCATGCATGTAGGTCGGCCATCGGATCTGCGCGGCGCCGGCTTCGCCGAACGGAATGAGGACCAGCAGGACGGGCAGAACCAACGCGGCCAGGCGGCCGGTATGGCGGCGATCACTCACGGTCCGTTGCTCCAAATTGACACGTCTTAAAGTCCATTTAAGTTGACACACGCGCCGCCGCCGCGCACTACACTCCGACGTGACGAATGCGACGGAGGCCCCCGATGGCGCTGCTTTCCTACGAACGGAAATATCGCGTACGCGGCGGTACCCTGATCGGCGGCGATCTGTTCGATTTTTGGGTCGGCCCATTCTATGTGGGCTTCTTCGGCGTGACCACGATGATCTTCGCCACGCTCGGCACCGCGCTCATCATCTACGGCGCGGCGATCGGGCCGACCTGGGCGCTGTTCAAGATCAGCATCAACCCGCCGCCGGTGCGCTACGGGCTCGGCTGGGCGCCGCTGCGCGATGGCGGGCTTTGGCAGATCATCACCATCTGCGCGATCGGCGCCTTCTGCTCCTGGGCGCTGCGCCAGGTGGAGATCGCGCGCAAGCTCGGGATGGGATTGCACGTGCCGATCGCGTTCAGCGCAGCCATCTTCGCCTATGTCACCCTCGTCGTCATCCGGCCGCTGCTGCTCGGCGCCTGGGGATTCGGCTTTCCCTACGGCATCATGAGCCATCTCGACTGGGTGTCGAACGTCGGCTACCAGTATCTGCATTTCCACTATAATCCGGCGCACATGCTGGCGGTGTCGTTCTTCTTCACCACCACCTTCGCGCTCGCGCTGCATGGCGGCGAGATCCTGGCGGCGGCAAATCCGGGGCGCGGACTGCCGCTGAAATATGGCGGCCATGAGAGCGCCTACTTCCGCGACACCATCGTCTATTCGATCGGCGAGCTCGGCATCCACCGGCTCGGCTTTTTCCTCGCGATCAATGCCGGGGTGTGGAGCGCGTTCTGCATGATCATCTCGGGTCCGTTCTGGACCCGCGGCTGGCCGTATTGGTGGAGCTGGTGGCTCAACCTGCCGATCTGGAGCCCGCACGGCTTCAACTGAATTGCGAGGCCTGCGCGGTGGCACGGTTTTCCACACTCTACACGGCGATCGAGCTGCACGGACCGCTCGAGGAGGAAGTCGCTCTGCCGCCGGGCGCGTTCCGTCGGCTGATGCGGCCGTTCCACTCGCGATGGCTCGGGCGGATCGGCGAGAGCCAGGTCGGGCCGACCTATCTCGGCGTCACCGGCACGCTGTCGCTCGTCTGCGGCTTCATCGCGATCGAGATCATCGGCCTCAACATGTGGGCCTCGGTCGGCTGGAACCCGATCCGCTTCGTCAAAATGCTGCCTTTCCTCGGTCTCGATCCGCCGCCGGCGAAATACGGGCTGTCGCTGTTTCCGCCGCTCGCCGAGGGCGGGTGGTGGCTGATGGCCGGGTTCTTCCTCACCGCCGCCATCCTGCTGTGGTGGGTGCGGATGTATCGGCGTGCCATCGCGATCGGCATGGGCACGCATGTCGCCTGGGCCTTCGCCTCAGCGATCTGGCTCTACCTCGTGCTCGGCTTCATCCGCCCGATCCTGATGGGAAGCTGGTCCGAGGCGGTGCCGTTCGGGATCATCCCGCACCTCAACTGGACCGCGACGTTCTCGCTGCGCTACGGCAACATCTTCTACGATCCATTTCACATGCTGTCGATCGTGTTCCTGTACGGATCGACGCTGCTCTTCGCAATGCATGCCGGCACCATTCTCGCCGTGGCGCGCTTCGGTGGCGAACGCGAGACGCATGAGATCGCCGATCGCGGCACGGCGATGGAGCGCGCCGCGCTGTTCTGGCGCTGGACCATGGGGTTCAACGCAAATTTCGAATCGATCCATCGCTGGATCTACTGGTTCGCGATCCTCACCACGCTCACCGGCGGCATCGGCATCATCATCACCGGCACGCTGGTGGATAACTGGTATCTCTGGGGCGTCAAGCACGGAATCGCGCCGGACTACCCGGTAATGCCCGGCCTTCCGACGGCGCCCCCGCTGGGCGCGGTGAAGCTGCCCTCGCTGGGCGCGCCGTGATGCGCGGGCGGATCACGATGGTCTGGCTCGGTGGCGCGGCGATCGCGGCGGCGGCCTTCGTCGTGTTCGTGCCGCAATGGGTGCGCCCGCCGGTCGGCGCCACCGAGATCGGGATTTCCCCGACCTCAATGATCCAGTTCGCCCGCGGACATCTGCCCGAGCCGGTGAGCCAGGTTGCGCCGGCGCCGCTCCCGCCGGTCGCGACAGGCGGACCCGCCGCCGCCGCGACATACAAGAACGTGCAAGTGCTTACCGATTTGAGCGCCGCGGAGTTCATGCGGCTGCAGCATGCGATGACCGCCTGGGTGGCGCCGCAACAGGGCTGCGCGTTCTGCCACACCGGGCAGGATTACGCCGCCGATGCCAAGCCCGAGAAGCAGGCGGCGCGGTTGATGCTGCGGATGGTGCGGCACATCAACGCCGACTGGAAGAACCATGTCGGGGCGGCGGGCGTCACCTGCTACACCTGTCATCGCGGCCAGCCGGTACCGGCTGACATGTGGTTCCCGCTGCCGCCGCGCCCGGATCAACCCTTCATCGCCAAGCAGGAGAACTGGAACGAGGGCGCCGACACGGTAGGCAAGTTCTTCCCCGATGACAGCTATGCCGAGTACCTGCTCGAGGAGACGCCGATCTCCGTGCAGTCCGCGACCGCGCTGCCCGGCAATACCGTCGCGGCGCAGATCGTCGCCAAGCGCGTCTATGAGATGATGATGCAGATGTCGGACGGGATCGGCGTCAATTGCGGCTACTGCCACAATTCGCGCGCTTTCGAGAGCTGGGCGCAGAGCACGCCGGCGCGCTGGACGGCCTATGACGGCATCCATCTCACCCGCGACCTCAACCGCAACTTCCTACTGCATCTTCCCGCGATCGTGCCGCAGACGCGCCAGCGTACCGACGCGACCGACCTGCCGGTGCTGCCGGCGCGCGACACCGGCCGCCAGCTCGGCAACGGGCTCGTGCTGTGCGCGACCTGCCATTACGGCGAGCCGAAGCCGCTCGGCGGCGCGCTGATGCTGCAGGACTATCCCGGGCTCACCGCCCCCTCCCATGGCTGAACGATCGGAGCGATCGCGATGAGCGGCGCCATCACCCTGCATCTCGACGCGGTCCAGATCCTGGTCGCGGCGTTCTTCCTGTTCTTCGCCGGGCTCGTCTTCTACCTGCGGCGCGAGGACAAGCGCGAGGGATATCCGATGGAGGATGTCTCGCCGGTGGGCCGGCCGATCGAGGGTTTCCCGCCGGCGCCGCCGCCGAAGACCTATCTGCTGCTCAACGGCAGCACGACACAGGTGCCGCATGACGAGCCGCCCGCGACGTTGGCCGCAGCGCCACTACTCCGCTTCCCCGGCGCGCCGCTGGTGCCGATCGGCGACCCGATGCGCGCCGAGATCGGCCCCGGCGCCTATCCTCTGCGCATGAACGAGCCGTTCATGGCGTTCGGCCATCCACAGGTGCGGCCGCTGCGCCTTGCGCGCGACTGGAAGGTGGCGCCGGGCGACGCCGATCCGCGCGCCCTGACGGTGGTGGACCGCCGGCATGTGGAATGCGGCGTGGTGCACGATCTCTGGGTCGATCGCGCCGTGCGCATCCTGCGCTACCTCGAGGTGACGATATCGCCGGGCCGGACCGTGCTGCTGCCGATCTATTATGCCGACGTGAAGCCGCGGCGCGGTTTGCGCGGCGGCTTCGTGCGCGTCCGTTTGATGCTCGCGCAGGAATTCCGCCGCATCCCCGGCCTCGCCGATCCCGACCAAGTGACGGCACGCGAGGAGGACCGCATCAACGCCTATTTCGCGGGCGCGCTGCTGTTCAGCGGCGCGCGCCAGGGAGGGCTGATGCTCGCCGAACCGGGAGAGACGCCGCGATGAGCGCCGCGAAATCATGGGGGGTGCCGAAGCCCGTGCGGCTGGTGCCGGGCGAGCGGGTGATCTGGCGCGGCGCGCCGGGCTGGCGGTCGGTCGCGCTGCGGGTTTTCCATGTGCGGCTGGTCGCCGGATATTTCGTGCTGCTGACGTTGGCCGACATGGTGCAGACGCGGTTCGAGCAGCTCGGCCGCCTCGCCGCGCTGCGCGCCGCGGTCCCCGGCACGCTGACCGGCGCGGGCGCCCTGCTGATCCTGCTCGCGCTCGCCTGGGCGACCGGGCGGACTACGCGTTACACGGTGACCGACCAGCGCATCGTCATGCAGTTCGGCCTTGCCCTGCCGGCGACGCTGTCGCTGCCGTTGCACCGCATCGCCGCCGCCGGGCTGCGCGTGCGCGACGACCATGTCGGCGACATCGCGCTCCGCCTGTGGCCCGGAGAGCGGATCGGCTTCAGCAAGCTGTGGCCGCATGTGCGGCCGTGGCGGTTCGGCGCGCCGGAGCCGATGCTGCGCGACGTGCCGCGCGTCGCCACGATCGCCGCCCCGCTCTGCCGCGCCATCGCCGCCGCCGCGCAGCGCGCGCGGGAGGCGGCGGCCGGCGCCACTGTTCCGGCTCAGTCTGTTCAGGCCATGCTCGGGCGAGCCCCTGCGGATGTGACATCGTCCGTCCGACATTCGGCAATGGTTGAAGCATCATCCGTTCGAACGGATTCGCGCGAGCGGATAAAGATGCTCGCCAAGCAAAGAGCTAGAGCCTGTGGAGCGAGCGAATGCGAACGGAACATGCTCTAGGACGGGACTCGTTCACATGGAACCATAGCCGGAGTTGGCGAGGTAGTTGGCGCACTCGGTGGGGCTGAAGAGATCGAGCAGTTCGCCGACCCGTCGCCAGGTGGCCTCGACGCTGCGGGGCTGGGCTTTTCGCATGAGGTGCTTGAGCTTTGCGAAGACCTGCTCGATCGGGTTCAGGTCGGGGCTGTAGGGCGGCAGGAAGATGAGGTGCGCGCCTCTGGCTCTGATGGCGGCCCGCGCGGCCTTGCCCTTGTGGCTGCCCAGGTTGTCCATGACGACGACGTCGCCTGGTGACAGAGTCGGGGCGAGCTGGGTCTCGACATAGAGCAGGAACATCTCGCCGTTGATGGGTCCGTCGATGACGAAGGGCGCGTCGATGCGGTCGTGGCGCAGAGCGGCGATGAAGGTGAGGGTCTTCCAGTGGCCGTAGGGCGCATGGCCCTTCAGGCGCTTGCCTCGAGGTCCCCAGCCGCGCAGAGGCGCCATGTTGGTCTTGACCCACGTCTCGTCGATGAACACCAGGCGCGAGGGTGCGATCCGGCTCTGGTAAGCCTTCCACCGCGCGCGCCGGCGGGCCACGTCAGGCCGCGTCTGCTCCTCCGGCAGCAGGGTTTTTTTTGAAGCTGAGCCCTTCGGCGTGCAGGAACACCCACCGCCCGGGGCTGGGTCTTGATCCCCCGGTCCGCCAACTCGGCCGTCAGCCCTCTCAAGGTGACCGGGCCGGCGGCCACCCGCCGGCGAAGCCACTCGGCGCATTCGCCCGATAGCGTTCGCGGCTTGCGGCCGCCGATCTTGTCCGGCTTCAACGAGCCCGTCTCCCGCTGGCGACGCACCCACTTGGAGACGCACGACGGGCTGATCCGCAGCGCCACCGCGATCTCGCGATGCGTCTCGCCCGCCGCCTTCCGCGCCAGCGCCCGAGATCAAAAATCCACCGAATAGGGAGCCGTCATCCACGCTGGCCTCCGCTCCAGCATGGAGGGTGAATCAGACATCCCCCGATTCGGGAATCCCGATTCCGTCAAATCGCGTCATGCTCTAGTCAGACGAAGACGATGTCCGCCGCTGTAATCGGCGCATGCCGGACGACAACGTCAATCGTTGTCGTCACCCTGATCCGATCCGTGCTCGAGCGCCAGCGCATGCCGTTCACGGAGCGCCCGCTGCTCCGCCGCACCGTTGTAGACCACGCTTGCCTCAAGCACCGGGCGCCCTCCCCGAGTGCCGGTGAAGCCTCGCGTGGCGTCAAAAATCCCCCCTTTGCACTTGAGCGCGAAAATGATCGCGGTCACGTTTCCGCCCTCGATAAGCTCCCTGAGCTTTGCGCCCGCGGTGGTCACCAGATCGGCCAAGCCATCATCGTATGCTGCGCGCGCGACCGGATCCTCAGCCAAGCGCTCGAACAGTGTCCTCCGGGACAGGCCCAGCCGCGCCGCTATCGTGGTGGCATTCAAGCCCAACGCGGCCAGCGCCCTGATGGCGTCCGGGTCGACCTCGCCCTTGCGGGGCCGGCCGCGGGCCGGCTTGGCGACGGCGTGGATCGCGGGAGCGGCGGGGGCGGTGGTGCGACGGCTGGGCATGCTTTTGGTGTAGTCGGCGGGGTGCGATCGGTGGATAGCGGTGCCCGGTTCCAAACCGCACCGATTTGAGAGCCGGTTCACTAATTCATGCAGATAACCACCAAAACTCTGGAATCTCCAAGCCTACGATTGACAAATATCTCCAGTATCTGGAGGCCGCCTTTTTAATTGTCCGGCTCCGTCGGATTGACGCCGGAGCCAAGCGGCTCACACGAGAACGCAATTTCAAGGTCTACCTCGTCAACCCGTCCATGCGAGCTGCCCTATTTGGCCCGGTAAACTCTCCGGATGACGACGCGATGGGCGCTTTGGCCGAAACTGCTATCGTGACCCAATACCTCCACTCGCCCATACTCCGGGAGCTGGCGTTCGCTTTATGGGCGAAGGGTGAAATCGATCTCGTCCGAATGAACTTGACGACGCAGAAGCCAATATGGGCTGTAGAGGTAAAATGGTCTGATCGCGAACCGCGGCAGTCCTCTTCGTGGCAATGCGCAATGGAATTTGCACAGGCTCACAAGCTGGGGTCCATTTGGATGACCAGCCGAACCGTCAGCCAAACCGCCGCGGTGAGAGGAGTCAAGCGCCATGTTATGCCAGTCGCTGCTCTCTGTTACGCGGTGGGAAAGCTGGCAGCCACTGAGGGAAACGTTCTGAGCAAGTACGGTCTCCCCACTACATTTGCGGGTGGCGACATTGAAAACCTGCCCGAGGAAGAAGAAGACATGGCGCACGTGCACTGAATATCGCGCGCCTCAGCCTCGACCCGGCGCGACCGTCTGATCGCTGAGGTGTGCGCCTGAGTGTGGGCCGAAAACAACCCATCCAGAATCTATCAATTAAATCAACAATCCGCGCTGCCATTTGGCGGAGGGGGTGGGATTCGAACCCACGGTACGCTTGCACGTACAACGGTTTTCGAGACCGTCCCGATCGACCACTCCGGCACCCCTCCGTGACCGGGGCTTATAGGCAACGAGGACGCGGGCCGCAATCGAGTTGACGGCAGGAGGGAGGGGGCTCTATATCCCGCGTCCCGGCGGCCGGGGTGTCCCTGCCGCCCCATACCCATAAGAAGGATGGCCGGGCAGCCGGCCATCGCGAGGCAGAAGAATGTTCGCAGTGGTCCGCACCGGCGGCAAGCAGTACCGCGTCGCCCCCAACGACGTGCTGAAGGTGGAGAAGCTCGACGGCGAGGCCGGGGCGACCATCACCTTCACCGACATCCTCGCGGTCGGCGACGAGGCGGGGGTCACGCTCGGCGCGCCGGTGGTGGAGGGCGCTTCGGTGAGCGCCACAATCATCGCGCAGGACCGGCTCGACAAGATCATCATCTTCAAGAAGCGCCGCCGGCAGAACAGCCGCCGGAAGAACGGGCACCGCCAGCACGTCACCGTGCTGCGGATCGGCACGATCAACGGCGCGACCACTGGCAACGGCGCGATCACTGGCAACGGCGCGATCACTGGCAACGGCGCGACCAATGGCGCCTCGGCGTAAGACGCGAAACCGGCTGAGAAGGAGAGAGCGAGATGGCCCATAAGAAAGCCGGCGGCTCGTCGCGCAACGGCCGCGATACCGAAGGCCGGCGCCTCGGCCTCAAGAAGTTCGGCGGCGAGAAGGTCATCGCCGGCAACATCATCATCCGCCAGCGCGGCACGCGGTGGAAGCCGGGCGCCAATGTGGGGCTCGGGCGCGATCACACCATCTTCGCGCTGGTGGACGGCCACGTGACCTATCAGCGCAAGGCCGAGGGGCGTGTCTATGTCTCCGTGGCGCCGCTCGCCGCCGCTGCCGAATAGCGGCGCCCTTCGCGGGCTGCCGAAGGGCCGGCGCATGCCGGCCCTTTTTCGTTGGCCGGGGTTTTGACGGAGAGCGGCGATGAAATTCCTTGATCAGGCCAAGATCTATCTCCGGTCCGGCGATGGCGGCGACGGCGTCGTGGCCTTCCGGCGTGAGAAATTCATCGAGTTCGGCGGCCCGGATGGCGGCAACGGCGGGCGTGGCGGCGATATCGTGTTCGAGGCGGTGGAGAATCTGAACACGCTGATCGACTTTCGCTACACGCAGCATTTCCGCGCCCCGAAGGGCGGCAACGGCGCCGGCAGCGACCGTACCGGGGCGGCGGCGCGGCCCGTGGTGATCGCGGTGCCGATCGGCACGCAGATCCTCGACGGCGATCGCGAGACCCTGCTCGCCGATCTCGACGCGCCTGGGCGCCGCATCATCCTGCTGCGCGGCGGCGATGGCGGGTTCGGCAACACGCATTTCAAGTCGAGCACCAATCGCGCGCCGCGCCAGGCGGTGAAAGGCTGGCCGGGCGAGGAGCGCTGGGTCTGGCTCCGGCTCAAGTTGATCGCCGATGTCGGGCTGGTCGGCCTGCCCAATGCCGGCAAATCCACCTTCCTGGCCGCGGTCTCGGCGGCCCGGCCGAAGATCGCCGACTATCCTTTCACCACGCTGCATCCACAGCTCGGCGTGGTGCGGCCCTCGATCTCGGAGGAGTTCGTGATCGCCGACATTCCCGGCCTGATCGAGGGCGCGCATGAAGGCGCCGGGCTCGGCGACCGGTTCCTCGGCCATGTCGAGCGCTGTGCCGTGCTGCTGCATCTGGTGGACGGGGCGGCGGGCAACGTGGTGCGTGCCTGGCGCACCGTGCGGGAGGAGCTGGTCTCCTATGGCGGCGGCCTGGCGGACAAGCCCGAGATCCTGGCGCTCAACAAGAACGATGCGATGGCCGCGCGGGAAGCCTCGTCCCGCCGCGCGGCCCTCTCCCGCGCCTCCGGGCAGGAGGTGATGCTGGTCTCCAGCGTCAGCGGCGACGGGGTGCCGGCGCTGGTCCGCCGGCTCGCCGATGCCGTCGCGGCGGCAAAGCGGGACCAGCGGGGCCAAGCGCCGCTTGCGCAGATGCAGCACGCCGGAGGATAGTTCACAGGACGGAAATCTGGAGGCCGCCGATGCGCCCAATGCTTCTGATCGCGCTCGGCGCCGTGGCCCTCATCGCCGCTTCCAGGGCTGAGGCCCAGACGGCGTCTCCCGCCACGCTGCGGATCGGCCTGCGCGAGGATCCGGACGCGCTCGATCCCACCACCGCGCGCACCTATGTCGGCCGGATCGTGTTCGCCGGCCTCTGCGACAAGCTGTTCGACGTTGACGAGAAGCTGCAGATCGTGCCGCAGCTCGCCACCAGCTATGCCTGGGCGGATCCGAAGACGCTGATCATCCATTTGCGGCCGAACGTCGCCTTCCAGGATGGCGAGACGATGGATGCGGCCGCGGTGAAGGCGAGCCTCGAGCGCCACCTCACCATGCCGGGCAGCTTCCGAAAGAGCGAGATCAGCGCGATGGACCATGTGGACGTGGTCGATCCTCTGACCGTTCGCGTGGTGCTGAAGGCGCCGTCCTCGCCGTTTCTCGCCCAGCTCACCGATCGCGCGGGGATGATCGTGGCGCCGAAGGCCGCCGCGAGCGAAGGCGCCGATTTCGCGCTGCACCCGGTCTGCGCCGGGCCGTTCCGGTTCGGCGAGCGGGTGGCGCAGGACCACATCACCCTCGAACGCTTTCCCGATTACTGGAACAAGGATGCGATCCATTTCGACCGCGTGATCTACCGCATCCTGCCGGACAGCTCGGTGCGGCGCGCCAATCTGCAGGCGGGCAGCATCGATCTCTCCGAGCAGGTCGCGCCCTCCGACGTCGCCGAGCTGCAGCGTGACCCGAAGCTGCGCATCGTGACGTCAGACGCGCTCGGCTATCAGGGCATCACCATCAACGTGGCGAACGGCGCGCGGGCCAAGACGCCGCTCGGGCAGGACCCGCGCGTGCGCAAGGCGTTCGAGCTCGCGATCGACCGCAATGCGCTGATCCAGGTGGTCTATCAGGGCATGTTCGAGCCGACCGCGCAGGCGGTGCCGCCGTCCAGCCCGTTCTTCGTCTCCTCGATCCAGCCGCCGGCGCGCGACGTCGCGCGCGCGCAGGCGCTGCTCAAGGAAACCGGCCTCAAGCTGCCGGTGCCGATCAGCATGACCGTGCCGAACAGTCCCGATCTGCAGCAGGCGGCCGAGGTCATCCAGTCGATGGAGAAGGAGGCGGGTTTCGATCTGCACATCAACATGATGGAATTCGCCGCCTCGCTCGATGCCGAGGATCGCGGCGATTTCCAATCCTATCTGATCGCCTGGTCCGGCCGCCCCGACGCCGACGGCAACACTTACAGCTTCCTGCACACCGGCGGCTCGAACAACCAGGCGGGATATTCGAACGCGACGGTGGACGATCTGCTCGACCGCACGCGCGCCGTGACGGACCTCGCGGAGCGCCGCAATCTCTACGGCCAGATGTGGCAGCAGGTCGTGCAGGACGATCCGATCATCTATCTCTGGATACCGCGCAACATCGTCGGCATGACCGCGAGGCTCACCGGCTTCCGCCCGGTGCCGGACGGCATGATCCGCCTCCAGAATCTCTCGATGACGCATTAGGGAGCGGGCGGTGCGCGGATATCTCGGCCGGCGGCTGGCGCAGATCATTCCCACGCTGATCCTGGTCAGCATGCTCGTCTTCCTGCTGCAGCAGCTCATGCCGGGCGATCCGGCGCTGGTGATGGCGGGCGAGGAGCAGGATCCGGCGGTGATCGCGCAGATCCGTACGCAGCTCTGGCTCGACCGGCCGCTGCCGATCCAGTACCTGCACTGGGTCGGCAACATGGCGCACGGCAATCTCGGCCAGAGCTGGCGCATCGGCCAGCCGGTGCTGCAACTGCTCGAGCAGAAGCTCCCGGTGACGCTGCAGCTCTCGGCGATGGGCTTCGTCATCGCGGTGCTGATCGGTGTGCCGGCGGGCGTGATCTCGGCGGTGAGGCGCAACTCCGTCTGGGATTACCTGGTGAACGTGATCGGGCTCGGCGGCCTGTCGGTGCCGCCCTTCTGGCTCGGCATCATGCTCATCCTGCTGGTCTCGGTGCATCTCGGCTGGCTGCCGCCATCGGGCTACGTGCCGCTCGGCGAGGATTGGAAGCAATCCCTCGCCACCACGATCATGCCCGCCTTCGTGCTCGGCAGCGCGACGGCCGCCGTGCTGATGCGCCATACGCGCAGCGCGATGCTCACCGCACTCGACCAGGATTACGTGCGCACCGCGCGGGCGAAGGGATTGCGCGAAACCCGCGTCGTCATCAAGCATGCGCTGCGGAATGCGCTGGTGCCGGTGGTGACGCTCGGCGCGCTCGAATTCGGCACGCTGCTCTCCGGCGCGGTGCTGACCGAGCAGATCTTCAGCATCCCGGGTTTCGGCAAAATGATCGTCGATGCGGTGTTCAATCGCGACTATCCGGTGGTGCAGGGCGTCGTGCTCGTGACCGCCTTCCTGTTCGTGGCGCTCAACCTCGCCGCCGACCTGCTCTACGTCGTCATCAACCCGAGAATGCGGCAGGGATGACTGGAGTATGAGCGCCACCGCCACCGCCGCCACCGCAGCCTCGGCCGCCGCCAAGCCGGCCGCGCCCGCAATCGTCTTGACGCAAAGCCCGCGCCGGCTGGCGCTCGCCCGCTTCCTGCGCCGCCGAGCGGCGGTGGTCGGCCTCGTCGTCATCGCCGTGTTCGTGCTGATGGCGATCGCGGCGCCGCTGGTCACGCAATACAGTCCGGATGCGACGAGCTGGACCACGATCCGCAAGCCGCCGAGCTTCGCGCACTGGATGGGCACGGACGAGAACGGACGCGACGTGTTCTCCCGTGTGGTGTTCGGCGCGCGGGCGAGCCTGCTCGCCGGCGTGATCTCGGTGGTGATCGCGGCCGGCATCGGCGTGCCGCTCGGGCTGATCGCAGGCTTTGCCGGCGGCATCGCCGATGCGGTGATCGGCCGGCTGGTGGACGCGATGCTGGCCGTGCCGTTCCTCATCCTCGCGATCGCGCTTGCCGCTTTTCTCGGGCCCGATCTCGCCAATGCGATGATCGCGATCGGCATCACCACCGCGCCGCGCTTCGTGCGGGTGGCGCGCGGCGCGACCCTGGACGCGACGACGAACGACTATGTCGAGGCGGCGCGTGCGCTGGGCAACCCGGCCTGGCGCGTCGCCGTGCGCCACGTGCTGCCGAACATCGTGCCGCCGGTTCTGGTGCAGGCGACGCTCGCGATCGCGCAGGCGATCCTCGCGGAATCGAGCCTCTCCTTCCTCGGTCTCGGCCAGCAGCCGCCCGCGCCCTCTTGGGGATCGATGCTGAATTCGGCGCAGCGCTTCCTCACCCAGGCGCCCTGGCTCGCGATCTTTCCCGGCGTCGCGATCGTGCTCTCGGTGCTCGCCTTCAACCTCGTGGGCGACGGGCTGCGCGACGCGCTCGACCCGCGCCAGCGCGGCTAGGTTTCTTCCGCGCCGCCGCCGGCCGCTTCCGCGGCGTCCGCCGCGCGGCCGCTTGCTTCGGCGGCTTGCGGCCGAGACGCGCGACGACGAACGCCACCGCAACCGCGACGCAGGCGGCGAGCGCGACGCGGGCCGCCATGCCCTCCAGACCGAGCATGCGCGCGAGACCGTCCCAGTCGAGGAACATCGCAAGCAGGAAGCAGAGCGCCGCCACCACCAGCACCACGATCCTCACGATGCGATTGACGATGCCCCGCATGCCCGCTCCATCGCATGAAGCGCCGTCGCCCGCGAGGGCTCTGGTTCTCCCGGGCGAACCGCTCTGGAGTGATTTCCGATCAAAGAGGATCGGAAGTCGCTCCAGCTTCGTTTGCTGGCGAGCAACTTTATCCGATCGAACGATTCCATTCGATCGGATGTTGCTCTAGCGTACTGGCCGCATTTCATCGCCCCGGGGAAAAGATGCTGCGGGAAGAACTCGTCTTCATCGGCACGTGCGACATGTCCGGGCACGTGCGCGGCAAGGCGTTTCCCGCACGCGAGCTCGCCTCCCGCCTGACCAAGGGCGTCGGCTGGACGCCGAGCAACATCATGATGTCCGCCTTCGGCCCGATCTGGGACACGCCGTTCGGCACGTCGGGCGACCTGATGATCGTGCCCGACCGGCAGGCCGAGGCGCGCATTGATTTTGCCGATGGCGGACCGGTCGAGCATCTCTATCTCGGCAACATGTGCACGACGGACGGCGCCCCCTGGGAATGCTGCCCGCGCGACTTCCTCCGCCGCGCGCTGGCCGCGCTCGCCGACACCGCCGGGCTCGATCTGCTCGCGGCGTTCGAGCAGGAATTCACCTATGCCGGCATCGCGGACCGGCCGGGAGATGCCTACGCGCTCGGCGCGTTCCGCCGCGCGCTCGGTTTCGGCGAAACCTTCGTCGCCGCGCTGCGCGATGCGGGCGTGGCGCCGGACAGCTTCCTCGCCGAATACGGGCCGCGGCAATTCGAGGTGACGGTCGCGCCCGCGCCGGGGCTGGCCGCCGCGGATTGCGCGGTGATCACCCGTGAGGTCGCGCGCGCCACCGCGCACCGTCTCGGCCATCGCGCGATCTTCTCGCCGAAGCTCGAGCCGGACGGCATCGGCAACGGCACGCATATCCATCTGAGTTTCCGCGCGCCCGACGGCACGCCGGCGACCTATGCGGGAGGCGAGACTCTCGGATTGGCCAAGCCGGTCCAGCATTTCTTCGCCGGCGTGCTGCACCACATGTCGGCCCTCTGCGCGGTGACCGCGCCGTCGCCGGTGTCTTATCTGCGCCTCATGCCGGATCGCTGGGCGCCGACATCGATCGACCTCGTCGCGCAGGATCGCGGGGCGGCGCTGCGCGTCTGCCCGGTGTTCGGCGAGGTAACGGCGGCCGAACGCGCGCGCGGCACCAATGTCGAGTACCGTCCCGCCGATGCGACCGCGAGCCCCTACCTGGCGCTCGGCGCGATCGTGTTCGCTGGTGTCGACGGCATGCGCCGCAAGCTCGAACTGCCGGCGAACGCCACGCCCGAGCCGCTCCCGCGCACGCTCGCCGATGCGCTCGACGCGCTCGACGCCTGCGCCCCCGCGCGGGACTGGTTCGGCCCCGTGCATCTCGACGCCTATCTCCGCCACAAGCGCGCGGAGGTGAAGCAGATGGCAGGCCTCACCCCCGCCGAGCTCTGCGACCGCTACGCTGAGGTGTATTGAGTGACGCTCCTCGCGCCTGACGAGCCCGATCCGGTCATCCTGCTCAATCCGGACAAGGCCTCGCCCTTCCTGCTCACCGGCGACCATGCGGGCCGCCTCGTTCCGCGCGCGCTCGGCGATCTCGGCGTCTCGGTCGCCGACATGGACCGCCATATCGCCTGGGATATCGGCATCGACGGTTTGGGCCGCAGGCTTTCCGCCCTGCTCGATGCGACGCTGATCCTGCAGCGCTACTCGCGTCTGGTGATCGACTGCAACCGCCAGCCGGGCGTGCCGACCTCGATACCCGAGATCAGCGAGGCGACGCAGATCCCGGGCAACCACGTGCTCGACGACACCGCGCGCCAGGCCCGCGAGATCGAGATATTCCGTCCTTACCAGGACCGCATCGCCGCGACCCTCGCCGCACGCGCCGCCGTGGGGCAGCCGAGCGTGATGATCGCGCTGCACAGCTTCACGCCGATTTTCGCCGGCATCAGCCGGCCCTGGCACGCCGGCATCCTGTTCAACCGCGACGACCGGCTGGCCGCCCCGCTGCTCCGCCTGCTCGAGGCCGAAGACGGGCTCGTCGCCGCGGCGAACGAGCCCTACACGATGAACGACCTCACCGATTACACCATGCCCGTCCACGCCGAACGCGCCGGCCTGCTGCATGTCGAGCTCGAGATCCGCCAGGATCTCATCGCCGAACCCGACGACCAGCGCGCCTGGGCCGAGCGCCTCGCCCGCCTGCTGCCCATCGCCCTCACCGAAACCGGATCCCCCGCATGACTCAGCTCAGCCGTGACATCCCGATCCACCCCGACCACGCCGCCCTGCTGATCATCGACGTGCAGAATTACTGCGCGCATCCACAGGGCGGCGAATACCGCCACCTCTCTCCCGCCGAGGCCGAAACCAAGCTCGGCTACTACTGGACATCGCTCCGTGACACCGCGCTGCCCAACATGCAGCGCCTGCAGGCCGCCTGCCGCGCCGGCCGCATCGAAGTCATGTACGCCGTCATCGAGAACATGACGAAAGACGGCCGCGACCGCAGCCTCGACTACAAGATCTCCGGCTTCGACGTGCCGCGCGGCTCCTGGGACGCGAAAGTGCTCGACGATCTCGCCCCCGCCGAGGATGAAATGATCTTCCCGAAAACCTCGTCGAACGTCTTCGTCTCCACCAATATCGACTATGTGCTCCGCAACCTTGGCATACGCTCCCTCATCATCGCAGGCCTCGTGACAGACCAATGCATCGAAGGCGCCGTCCGCGACGCCTGCGACCTCGGCTATCTCGTCACCCTCGCCACCGACGCCTGCACCACCCACAGCGAAGAACGCCACGCCCAATCCCTCGCCGGCATCCGCGGCTACTGCCGCCAACGCCCCACCGTCGCCCTCATCCACGAGATCGAAACACTCCGGGGTGCTGTGGCTTTGTGACGCGGGGTGGAGGAAGGCCAGGGGCTTTGCCCCCTGGACCCCCGCCAAAGGCCGAGCCTTTGGACTCCATTACGGCTGTTTGGAGAGGGGTGGGCGAGGGAGTGGTTGCAACCGATACCTGGCCCACCCCTCTCCAAACAGCCCTAGCGGGTTCTAAGGGCCTGCCCTTAGCGGGGTCCCAAGTGATGCATGGGGGCAGAGCCCCTGGCCTTCTACCGCCCGCGCCACCAAGCCAGAACATCCCGGAGGGTTTGATCCCATGGGATGCTGGGCTGCCAGTGGAGCGTGGCGGTGGCGGCGGCGGGGTTGCCGCAGGCGGTCGGGATGTCGTTGGGGCGGAGGCGGCTGGGTTCGGATTCGATGGTGGCGGTGGTGTTGGCGAGCGTCAGGAGCGTTGTGAGGATGCTGCCGATCTGGCGGCGCTGGCCTGAGGCGATGTTGAGGATGGTGCCGGGGGCGATGTGGTCCGCCCGGGTGAGGCAGGCGATGTAGGCGGCGCAGACGTCGCGCACGTCGAGGAAGTCGCGTTCCGGGTCGAGGCGGCCGACGCGCAGGGTGGGGGGTTGGCGGCCGGCGACGATGCGGGCGATCTGGGCGGCGAAGGCGGCGACGACGAACTCGTCCGACTGACCCGGTCCGGTGTGGTTGAAAGGGCGGGCACGGATGGCGCGCAGCCCGTCGGCCGCCATCGCGCCGATCGCGAGGTCGGCGGCGGCCTTGGTGGCGGCG
This sequence comes from Acetobacteraceae bacterium, assembly GCA_965276665.1. GTDB lineage: Bacteria > Pseudomonadota > Alphaproteobacteria > Acetobacterales > Acetobacteraceae > CAWGJC01. The sequence goes on along the minus strand of OZ255620.1, from coordinate 1,916,927 downwards.
TAGGTGTTGGCGGGCGCGAGCGGGGCGGTCTCGTCGAGCGGCGTGCCGGCGCGGAAGGAGAGGCCGTAGGCATCGGCAGTGGAGACGTGGAGGAAGACGCAGTCCGGCGTGGTGTCCTGGATGACGCGGGCGAGGGCGATTGTGCCGTGCAGGTTGATGCGCCAGGCCGTGTCGGGGTCGCGGCGAGCGGCGGGGATGGCGGCGATGCCGGCGAGATGGATGCAGGCATCCGGCCGGGCGGCGCGGACCGCGGTGGCGCAAGCATCGGGCAGTGTGACGTCGAAGTAATCGGTGTGCAGCGCGGCCTCGGGGAAGGCCGCCTGCAGGGCGGGAACGAGGTGGCGTCCGACGAAACCCGTCGCTCCGGTGACCAGGATGCTGTGGGGCGTCATCGGCTTGCGTTGCGCGAATGGGGGTGGAAGGTCGGGCTCTCAGGCCATGCGGGCGCGGTGGCGCGCCAGATCCGCCTCGACCATTTCGGCCGCCAGGACGTCGAGCGTGACCTCCGGCTGCCAGCCGAGGGTTTGCCGGGCGTGGCTCGGGTCGCCGAGCAGCACGTCCACCTCGGCCGGGCGGAATAGATCCTGCCGCTGGACGATGTGGTCCGCCGCGTTCAGCCCGGCATGGCTGAAGGCGAGGTTGGCGAAGTCACGGATCGAGGCGTTGCTGCCGGTCGCGACCACGTAATCCCCGGGCTTTTCCTGCTGCAGCATCAGCCACATGGCGCGGACGTAGTCGCGCGCATGGCCCCAATCCCGCCGAGCGTCGAGATTTCCGAGAGCGAGCTCGGTCGCGAGGCCGAGCTTGATGCGCGCCACGCCGTCGGTGATGCGCCGGGTGACGAACTCGATGCCCCGCAGCGGGCTTTCATGGTTGAACAGGATGCCCGACGAGGTGTGCATGGCAAAACTCTCGCGGTAGTTCACCGTCATCCAGTGCGCGTAGAGCTTGGCGGCCGCATAAGGCGAGCGCGGGTAGAACGGCGTGCGCTCGCTCTGCCGGGCTTCCTGGATGCGGCCGTACATCTCGGATGAGGAGGCCTGGTAGAACCGGATCGCCGGGTTCACCAGGCGGATCGCCTCGAGCAGGTTGACCGCGCCCATCCCGGTGACGGTGCCGGTGAGGATCGGCTGGTGCCAGGAGGCGGCGACGAAGCTCTGCGCGGCGAGGTTGTACACCTCGTCCGGCGCCGCCTCCTGCACGACACGGATCAGGCTTGAGAGATCGATCAGGTCGCCATCGACCAGCTTCACCTTGTCGATCACCCCGATCCAGCGCAGCCGCTCGCCCACCACGTCGGCGGAGGCGGAGCGGCGGAGCAGGCCGGTGACCTCATACCCTTTTTCGAGAAGCAACTGTGACAGATACGCGCCATCCTGGCCGGTGATGCCGGTGATGAGGGCTTTGGGCATGAGGCGAGGGGGACTCCGGGCTTTGAATGCGAAAGACGCGCGTCTCAGCTGCGGCCGTAGCTGTCCTCGAAGCGGACGATGTCGTCTTCCCCGAGATAGGAGCCGGACTGCACCTCGATCAAGGTGAGCGGGATGCGGCCGGGATTTTCCATCCGGTGGATGCAGCCGAGCGGGAGATAGATGCTCTCATTCTCGCGCACCAGGGTCTCTTCGCCATCGCAGGTCACGATGGCGCTGCCCTGCACCACCACCCAGTGCTCGGCGCGATGGAAATGCTTCTGCAGGCTGAGCTTGTGGCCCGGCGAGACGACGATGCGCTTCACCTGGAAGCGGTCGCCGCGAATCAGCCCCTCGTAGAAGCCCCAGGGGCGGTATTCGCGGTTATGCGCCAGCGCCTCGCTGCGGCCGGCCTTCTGCAGCCGGTCGACGATCTTCTTCACCTCTTGCGCGCGGTTGCGCGGCATCGCGAGCACCGCGTCCTCGGTCACCACGAGCGCGACGTCCTTCAGGCCGAGCACTGCGGTCAGGATGCCGTCGGTGCGGACGAAGCAGTTCTCCGCCTCCTCGAACAGCACGTCCTGGTCGCCGACATTGCCGGCTTCGTCCTTCGCGCTGATCTCCCAGAGCGCGTCCCAGCTCCCGACATCGGACCAGACGAGGTCGGCCGGCACCACCGCGGCGCGGCGGGTGTGCTCGGCGAGCGCGTAGTCGATGCTGATATTCGGGCTGGCGGCGAAGGAGGCCGGGTCGAGGCGGACGAAGTCGAGGTCGCTGGTCGCGGTCTCGATCGCCCGGCGGGCGGCGGTGACGACCTCCGGCGCGTGGACCTGCATCTCCTCGATCAGCGTCTCGGCGGTGAACACGAACATCCCCGAATTCCAGAGATGCTTGCCGGAGGCGACCATCGCCTCGGCGCTCGCGACGTCGGGCTTCTCGACGAAGCGGGTGAGCTCGAACGCGCCCGGCATGCCGGCGAGCGTCTCGCCCGACTCGATGTAGCCGAAGCCGGTCTCAGGCGATTTCGGGCGCATCCCGAAGGTGACGATGCGGCCGCCGGCGGCTGCGGTGACGGCGCTTTCCAGTGCTTTGTGCAGCGCCGTGAGATCGGGGATCGCGTGATCGGACGGGATCATCCACAGCACGGCCTGGGGATCGTCCATCGCGACGAGCAGGGCGGCGGCGGTGATCGCCGGGGCGCTGTTGCGGCCGATCGGCTCGAGCAGGATGCGCGCGCCCTCGATCCCGGCGTTGCGGAGCTGCTCGGCGACCACGAAGCGGTGCTCGTGATTGCAGACCACCACCGGGGCGGCGAAGCCCTCGCCATGGCCGCGCAGCGCGGTGTCCTGGATCAGGGAGCGGTCGGAGACCAGGGGCCAGAACTGCTTCGGAAAACTCTTGCGCGAGACCGGCCAGAGCCGCGTCCCGGTGCCGCCCGAGAGGATGACAGGCACGATCATGCGCTTGCCGCCGGGCTGGGCGCGCCCGGCCTGCGTGCTGTCCGCCGTCAACGTCATGGAGTTCATCCGCCGGCTCCCGCAATCTTGCGCCGAGCTATAGAGGCCCTGCTCCGGGCTTGTCCATGCGAAGCGGCGTGCGATGATGTGCTAACCCGATCGAGAGGGATGTGAAATGACCTTGCCCCCGGATTCCACCCTGGCGAACGACCCCGAAACCGCGATCCGCAGCGCGACCGACCGGATCGAGCCCGGCCTGATCGAGATCCGTCGCGACATCCATGCCCATCCCGAGCTGGCCTTTCAGGAGGTGCGGACCGCCGGCGTGGTGGCTCGCGAACTCGCGCGGATGGGCATCGAGCACTGCACCGGGGTGGCGAAGACCGGCGTGGTCGGCACCATCAGGGGCGGGCGGCCCGGCCCCATCCTCGCGATCCGCGCCGATATGGACGCGCTGCCGATCGCCGAGCAGACCGGCCTCGCCTTTGCCAGCCAGAATCCCGGCCTGATGCATGCCTGCGGCCATGACATCCACACCACGACCCTGCTCGGCGTCGCCGAGGTGCTCGCCGGCCTGGCGCCGCAGCTCGCCGGCACGGTGCGGCTGATCTTCCAGCCGGCCGAGGAGGCGATCGGCGGCGCCAGGGAGATGATCAAGGAGGGCGTGCTGGATGGGGTCGATCTCGCGCTCGGCTTCCATAACGGGCCGGATCTGGCGGTCGGCCGGTTCGGCTATGTGCGCGGCCCGGCGCTGGCGGCGGCGGATGAGTTCGAGATCACGGTGCGCGGCCGCTCCGGCCATGCCGCGGCGCCGCATACCACGATCGACCCGATTGTCGCCGCGGCGCACCTCGTCACCCAGTTGCAGACCGTGGTCTCCCGCGAGGTCAAGCCGACCGAGCCCTGCGTGGTGACGGTGGGCGCGATCCAGGGCGGCGTCGCCGCCAACGTGATCCCGGATGCCTGCACGCTGCGCGGCACGGTCCGCACGCTGCACGATTCGGCGCGCGACACCGCGGAGGCGGCGATCACCCGGCTCTGCGCCGGCATCGGCGCGGGGATGCGCGCCGAATGCGTGCTCGCCTACCAGCGCGGCGTGCCGCCGATGGTGAATGACGACCGGGTGATCGACCCCACCATCCGCGCGGTGCGCGCCCAGCTCGGCGAGGTGGTGGACGAGCTGGAGCCGGTGATGGGCGCCGAGGATTTCGCGCTGATGGCGCAGGTGGTGCCCGCCTTCCAACTGCGCATCGGCTCGGGCGCGCCGGGGCGGCAGGACCGGCTGCACAATTCCGGCTACCAGCCCGACGAGGCCTGCATCGGGCTCGGGGTGCAGGCGCTCTCCCGCGCCGCGCTCGACATTCTCGGCTGATCGCGGCGCCCGTGCAGGTGCCCGAGCAGGTAACGGTGCAGGTCATCACCACGCTCGGCGAACTCGACGCCAAGCTGGCGGAGTGTCACGAGGCCGCGAAGCGCTCGGACAGTGCGCTCCGCGAGGTGTTCACCACCTTCCGGATGGATTTCTCCGCCTCGCTGCCGCCCGACCCGTTCTCGGCCGACTACCACGCGGCGCAGATGGCGCTCTACGAGCATATCTCCGGCCGGTGCTACGAGCCGCAGAACGAGAAGACGAAGTTCGACATCGACCAAGTCGAGCGGCGTCCGTTTCCCTACGCGACGGGCAGCTGCCGCACCGCCGGCTTCTTCACCATGGGGGCCGGATACCTGCTGCATTGCCTCGATCTCGCGCCGGGCGCGCGCGTGCTGGAATTCGGGCCGGGCTGGGGCAACACCACGCTCGCGATGGCGATGATCGGGCTCGATGTGACCGCGGTGGATATCGAGCCGGATTTCTGCGAGCTGATCCGCCGCCGCGCCAGTCGCCAGGGCGTCGGCATCACGGTGGTCAATGCCGATTTCTTCTGGGCGGAAACCGTGACGGAACCGTTCGACGCTGTGGTGTTCTTCGAATGCTTCCACCACTGCTCCGACCACCACCGGCTGCTGACGGCCCTCGACCGCGCGGTCAAGCCGGGCGGCCGCGTGCTGTTCGCCGCGGAGCCGATCATGCCCGACTTCCCGCTCCCCTGGGGTCTGCGGATGGATGGCGAATCCCTCTGGGCCATCCGTCACCATGGCTGGATGGAACTCGGCTTCAACGAAACCTATTTCCACGACGCCCTCGCCCGGGCCGGATGGGGCGTCCGGAAGCACGCGCTGCCCGGCATCGAATGGGCCGCGGTGCTGGAAGCGCGCCGCCTGACCGAAATGTCATTCACGGCTGAACCCGCGGCCCCACCGCCGCCATCACCTTCACCGGAAGACGCGCTGCGCGCCGAGCTCGACGCAGTTTACCGCTCGAGCTCCTGGCGGCTGACAGCCCCGCTCCGCGTGCTGCGTCGGCGTTTGGGGTGAGGCGGGAAGGCCAGGGGCAGCGCCCCTGGCCTTCCCTTCAATACATCAGCACAGGATCCAAAACGTTCCGCATGGCCTCACGCCGGCCGTCGAGCCAGCCGCGGAGATTGTGCAGGAAGATATCGGTGATTTTTGCGTTCTCGCCGCTCACCGTGCTCGCGGAATGCGGGCTGATCAGCACGTTCGGCATCGACCAGAGCGGGCTGTCCGGCGGCAGCGGCTCGATGCGCGCGACGTCGAGGGCGGCGAAGCCCAGATGGCCGCGCGAGAGCGCGTCGATCAGCGCCGTTTCGTCCACCACCGCGCCGCGGGCGATGTTGACGAAGGCGGCCCCCGGCCGCATCGCCGCGATGGCTTGCGCATCAACGAGGTCTTCGGTCTGCGGCGTGTGCGGCACCGTCACAACCACGGCGTCTGCGCGCGCGAGCGCGTCATGCATGGCCGAGACGGGATGGATCTCGTCGAACAATTTGGCATGCGCGCCGGCGCGGGACGGGTCGCGGGCGATCGCGATCACACGCATGCCGAACGCGGCGGCGACCCGGGCGCAGCCGCGCGCGAGATCGCCGGCGCCGAGCGTCACGAGCGTGCGGCCGGCGATCTCTTCGCCGCAGCCGCGCACCCATCTGCGTTCCGCCTGCAGCGCCCGCAATTCCGCCAGGCCGCGGAAATGCGCGAGCAGCGCCATGAACACGAATTCCGCGAGCGGTCCGGCATGCACGCCGCGCGCGGTGGTGACCAGCACGTTGCGCTGCGCGAGGCCGAGCGCGTGCGCGGCGCGGCCGACGCCGGTGCTCGTCGTCTGCACCCAGCGCAGCCGCGACAGGAAATCGAGATCCGCGGCGGCCGGGAGATCCCAGAGAATATCCGCCTCCGAAAGCATCGCCCGCCAGCGCGTGCGCTGCACCTCGTCGCGGGTGAACGGGCCGCCCACATGGTCGGCGACGTAGCGGGTCGGCGGCAGCAGATCGGGCGCGTGCAGCACGGCCACGCGCTCCGGGTCAAAGGCGCGGATGCGCGCGACATGCTCGGCCTCGAGCGGCGAGCCGATCATCACCGTTTGGCGCACATCTGCTCCTTGCCTGTCAAAGCGGCCGTTTGCCGTGCAGCGTGTGACGTGTCAATGCAGCGTGTGACGTGTCGGTGACGGGGGAGGCGGTGGCTTCTACCGGCGCGGCCACGCGCCTATGGTCGGCCCGCGTTCCAGAAGATCGCCCGCGCCGCCTGCAGGACCTGGCCCTGGTATTCGAGATTGAGTGACGGCGTGTGTGAATGGTAATCCCCGACGGCGCGCATCAGATCACCTCTTGCCTCGTCGAGATAGCTGCGCATGATCGCGCCGGCCGCCGCGATGTTGAAGCAGGAATCGCCGAGCAGCCGCACGCGAACCTCGGTCGGCGCCATGCGCGACAATTGCGCCAGCGGCACGATCCAGCGTGTGTTGACCTGCATAACCCCGAGATCGTCCGATCCATCCGTGTTGTGGTGCGTAACACCGATGCCGCCGCCCTCCACCGCGTGGATCGATGGCAGCACCCGCGGCGGCAGGTGGTAGAAGGCGGCGGTGAGCGCCATGCAGGCAAGATAGGGAACAGCCATTGATGCGAAGCCTCGAGACATCGGCAGAATGCCAGCAAGCGATCCGATCCGGCAACGGTATTCGGCATAACGGCATTCGATGCAATGGCATGCGGCGCGCGGGAACGCGCGCCGATGGCGGTTTCACTCTTCTCGAATTGCTGGTGGTGATCGTGATTCTCGGCCTGCTGATCGGGCTGGTCGCGCCGGCGGCGCTGCGCCAGCTCGGCGGCGCGCGTGTCTCGGTGGCACGTCAGTCGATCGAGCGGCTCGGCTCCGTGCTCGATCTCTACAAGCTCGATCTCGGCTCCTATCCCAGCACCGAACAGGGATTGGCGGCGCTGAGCACGCAACCTTCCGGCGTCACCGGCTGGAACGGCCCCTATCTGAAGGGCGACACCTCACCGGTCGATCCGTGGGGGCACGCCTACGCCTATCGCAGCCCGTCCGAGCGGGAAGGGCATGATTACGATCTTTGTTCGAACGGGCCGAACAACGATCAGAGCGCGCGGATCTGCAATCAGTGAGCGAGCATCGCGACTGAGCGTGATCAGGGACTGGTGCGCGGGCCGAAAATGGGGTGAGGCTGTCCAACCGGTATCGGCGGATTGCGTGGGATCACGGGCTGACCGGCGGCCCCCGGGGCCACCGGGATGGCGGGCTCGGCTGGTTTGCGGTTCGGATCGAAGGAGGGACGGAGCGTGCTTTGTCCGTTTGGTCCGGCGAGGGTGACCTGTCCGGCGGAGATGGTGCTGACGCGATAGGCGCCGAGCGTGTCGCCGACATGCGCGATGACCGGCTTGTCGGCGCCCGGGCCGGCGAAGATCGCGGTGCTGCCGGCATCGCTGACCAGCACCGCGCTCAGCCGCGGCAGGCCGGCGCTTTCGGTGGCGGCCGCGGCGGTGGCGGCCGGCGGGCGTCGGCTCGGGTAGAAGAGCGGCCTTGCGAGGATCGTGGCGCTCCAGCTCTGCGCCTGTGCGGCGGGCGGCACGGGCGACGGTGGCGGCGCGGCGGCGATGCGGCGCGCCACCGCGGCGGCGGCGGGGGCCCGGGCCGGACCCATCCGCCACTCGGCCGCCAGCACGCCGAGCAGCAGCACGGCGATGGCGGCGAGCAAGGCAGGGACGCCCGGCTTCCTCATGGCGCCTGTCTCGCCGGCTCGGGCGCCCCGGCGGCGCGGATGAGCGCGGCCGCCGTGACTGCGGCGGCCAGCAAATGCCCCCGATTTCCGCGCGGCAGATCGAGTGCCACGGCGCTCCTTTCCGTTGCGCGCGATGCCGTCATCGGTTTCGGTATCGGCGCCGACTTAACCGGAAACGCTCTAGGGTTGACACGAATTGGGACCAGGCGTGCGTGGCCGCCCGGTCGTCAGCCCGATTGCCGCGCGGCGATCCCGCTATTGCGGAATGCCGAGCCGGCGCACCACATTCGCATTCGGGTTGTTCGAGCCGGTGATCGGCAGATATTGCGATTCCGCCGGCACCATCGCGGCGTTCGGCAACTGTCTCTGCAGATCCTGCGTCAGCGCGCGCGCGTCGCGCTGATCCTGCACCACATGCGGCGTGATCAGCACCAGCAACTCGGTGCGATTGCGTTCATTGTCCTGGCTGCCGGTGAGGAAGCCGAGGATCGGCACGTCCTTCAGGAACGGAATGCCGGAATTGCCGCGCGAGATGGTGTCGGTGATCAGCCCGGCGAGCCCGACCGTCTGCGAATCCTGCACCACGACGCGGGATTCGATGTCGCGCTCGGAGAAGGTGGGCGAGCCGATCGCCGCGAAGGTCGGCGCCGAGCTGTCGATGCCGCTCACTTCCTGCGCGATATCGAGCGTCACCAGGCCGCCGCTGTTCACCCGCGGCGTCACCTTCATGATCACGCCGGTCTGCCGGTAATTGATCGAGTTGATCACCGGCGAGCCGCTGACCAGCGTGCTCTGCGAGGATTGCGTGAGGTAGGGAACCAGGTCGCCGACCTCGAGCGTCGCCGGCTGGTTGTCGAGCACCATCACCTCCGGCGAGTCGAGCACGTGCACCGTCGTCACCGCCTGCAAGGCGGAGAGCGCCGCCGTCACGCCCTTGGCGCCCGCGTTGAACACAAAGCCCGGGAAGCTGCCGGCGATCGCGTTCGTCGCCGCGGTGGTCAGCGTCTCGTTGACGCTGCCTTCCTTGAAGAAGAATTGCGTGCCGTATTTGAGCTGATCGTTCAGCGTCACCTCGGCGATCGTCGCATCGATGCGCACCTGCAGCGGCAGGATGTCGACCTTGCGCAGCATCGCCTCGACGGTGTTCTCCTCCTGCGGCGTCGAGTAGATCAGCACGGCGTTGTTCTGCGGGTTGGAGATGATCCGCATCTGGTCGGTGGAGGTGTTGCCGTTCTGATCGCCGCCGCCGCCAAGGCCGCCGAGCAACGGATTGCCGCCGCCGGGCGCGGGGCCCGAGGTCGCCGCGCCCGCCGTGGTGGTCGGCGCCGATGATTGGCCGATCGTCGACTGTCCGGTCGTCCCGCCGCCGAGCGTCGCACCGCCGGTCGTTCCCGTGGCGCCGTTCATGCCCGAGGTCGTGCCGGTGCCCGAGTTCATCCCGCCCTGCGTGTTCATGGACGGTCCGTTCTGCTGCTTCGCGGAATCCGGCTGCGCCGTCACGTCGTTCGGCGTAAAGGCGCGCTGCAGCAGATAGGCGGTGTCGTCGGCGTGGCTGTTCTGCAGGTAATAGACGTGCCAGCTGCGCACCGTCGCGCGCTGCTGGCGCTGGATCAGCGAATAGACGCGCTGCGCGGCCGCGATGTACTCGGGCTGCGAGGCGACGACGAGGACCGCGCCGACATGCGCGAGCGGCAGCACCCGCACCAGCCCGGCGAGACCGCCGCCGGTCTGGCCGCGGAACGCGTCCTGCAAGGTGGTCGCGAAATCCTTCGGGTCGCCATCCTGCGGCACCGGCAGCAGCGCGTAGGATTGGCCGGCGAGCTCGTTCACGTCAAAGCTCTGGATGAGCTGCACCAGCGCGTCGCGCGAATCAGGATCGCCGCTCACCACCAGCGCATTGCCCGACGTGTCCGGCGCGACATGCGCGGCGGTGCCCACCACCGGCTGCAGCACCTTGGCGAGGTTCTCCGCCGAGGCGTAGCGCAGCGGCACCACGGTCGCGCCCGCCGCGCCGATCGTCGCCGCCGCCCCGGTCGCCGCCGCGGCGGCGGGCACCACGCGATACAGCCCGCCATTCTGGATCAGCGCCGCATTGTTCTGCGCGAGCATCGTCTGCAGCGCTGCGAGCGCCTGATCCTGGGTGAGCGGCCGGGCGGTGTGGAACGTCACCGTGCCCTTCACCGCCGGATCGATCGTGTAGTTCGCCCGCAGCACGCCGCCGAGCACCTGGGCGACGGCGGCGCGGATATCGGTGTCGGCGAATTCGAGCGAGATGTCGCCGCCGCCCTGAGCGGCGCCCGAGCTCGCGGCGCCGGCCGGGGCCGTGGCGGCTCTGCCGACCGAGATCTCGGCCGGCGGGGTGCTCTTGGTGGTGCCGAGCGTGCCGTTGATGCGGGCCGCGGCCGCGCCGCGAGTCGAGGCAGGCGGCAGCTGCGCCGGCGCATAGACCACGTTGGCAGGCGGCGTGCACCCGGCCAGCAGCGCGGCAACCAGCACGAGGTCAAGGTGGCTTCGGTTTTTGCGTAGAGCCGTCGCACCGCTCCGGCGCCACCGGCGCCCCATCCGTCCAGCAAGCCCCACGCAAAATCCCTTCCGCCAGTCCCAGCATCCCGCCGACCACATCCTGTCGGCCGAGAGGGCCGAGGAAGGGCTAGCGAGATCCGGTCCCGGCGTCTATCACCCGTCGGTCACACTCGCCGGCTATCGGCGCCGCTCCGCTGGCAGCGAGTCATTGCACCAAAAATTTCATCTATATACAACATCAACGCGGTTGGTGCTTCATTGCCAAAGCAGAACGCGCATTGGCGGACCATCACCGCCGCCGAGCGAGAACACCGCGTGGCGGGTGAATGCCCCGCCCCGCCCGGTCAGCCGCACGGTGACGGAGACCACGCTCTCATCCGGCCCGACATCCGGCCGGGCCGCCGCCGGAGCCTGGCCGCCGGCAACCTCGGTCAGCGCCTGCTTGACCACCGGATCGGCGAATTCCGGGTCCGGATCGTCCGGATTGTAGACCGAGAGATGCGGCAGCAGCCGGGCCAGGATCGCCGGCGTGACGCCGAGCACCTCGCCCACCGCGGTCGCGCTGGTGAACAGCCGCCCGGGCGGCGAGTAGGGCAGCCCGGCCTGGGCATAGGCGGAATCCGGCCCGGTCCGGCCGCCGCTCACCGGCGTGCGCCAGGCGACGATCGCGTTGGCGATCGGCCCGGCGACATCGTCGCTGGTGCCGGTGTCGTGCAGCAGCGCGGTCAGCAGCTCGGCGGAGGCGAGGTTCGGGTTGACGAGCCCGGTCTCGCTCCGCACAACCGCCTCGGCCGGCCCGGCCGCGGTGGCGATGCGGTGTACTCTGCCGTCCGGCTGCCAATGCGCGTCCGAACTGTCCAGCACATGAAACGCCGCCTCCCAGGCCGCGCCATCCGCCGCCGTCTGCACTGCCGCCGCGTCCCGCAGATTGCCGGCCAGCCGGGTCTCGCTCCGCGCCGCCGCCAGCACCTGCGTCAAGATCAGGGAGAGCAGCACCAGCGACCACAGCACGATCAGCAGCGCGAAGCCGCGCTGCCGTATCTCCTCGGACCAGGCCCGTGCGCGGCTCATCCGGGCTGCTGGCTCCGCATCGGCGCGGCGACGATGTCCGGCCAGGCGCCGCCCGCCAGCATCCGGATCCGGATGCGGATCAGCGGCGGCAGGGTCTTGCCACCCCAGCTCGAGGACCAGGTGCCGTTCTGCCAGTAGGCGAGATCGAGGCGCGCCACGCCATCCAGCAGCACATCGTCCTGCGGCGTCGGCGGGGCGCCGTTCGGGATGCCGTCGAGATGCGGCGCCCAGCGCAGCACCAGAGCATGGTTGCCGCCCAGCCCGAGCGCCACATCCGCGAGGCGCGGGCCCGGCAGCGTCGAGGTGAAGGCGATGCGGTCGGCGCCCCCGGTGAAGGCCGGCGGGGTGTCCGGCGTGCCGGGATCCATCTGCGCGATGAGCTGGCGCAGCGTGCGGTCGACGGCGTCCAGATCGCCTCGCGCCGCCACCGCGCGGCTCTGCACGCTCCAGGCCGAGAGCCCGTAGCGCAGACCCTGCGTCAGCGCCACCATCAGGAAGCCGAGCACGACCAGGGTGACGAGGATTTCGAGCAGGGTGAATCCCGCCTCGCCTCGCTTCGCTCCGGGCCGCCTCACCCGATCGCTCCTCATGGAGAGATCGGCGCCGCGCCGACCCGCTCGGTCTCGAGCCGGACATGCCGTGTGCGGTCGCCCTCCTGCCAGGAAATGTCGACGCCCACGGCGAACAGCGTCGCCTGACGATTCGTCGGACCAAGTCCGGTCGGATCCCGGTTGACATAGGAGACGGCGCGCATCGGCGCGATCTGCAGCGCCCAGTGATAGCCGCCGCCGTCATCGCCCTGCTGGGCGACCGCCGCCAGCGGCGTGCCGGGACCGATCGCCGCGAGATGCGACTCCGCTCGCGACACCGCCTCCTCGTACCGCCCGGCCGTGCGGACCGCCCCGATGCCGTTGCCGCCGGCCTGGAACAGCACGCCGAGCGATAGCGCGGCGATCACGAAGGCGACGATCGCCTCGATCAGCGTCATGGCGCCTCATCCCGCGCCGGCAGTTCCTGCACACGCGGGCGGCCGGTCAGCCAATCCACGTCGATCCGCAGCCGATGGCCCCCTTCATCCAGCAGAACCGACCCACCCGACGAGCTGCCATCGCCCTCGAAGCGGATCGCCGGCAGCCGGCTGCCCGCCACCGCAGGCCCGGTAATCTCCAGCGCCACCCTCATCGGCAAAGCCTGCACATCCTGGCCGATCGCGGTCAGATGCCGCGCCGGATCCAGCGCGAACAACACCGTCGCATCGCTCGCAATCGCCTGCGCCCGCGCCATCCGCAACCGCCCGGCGATCTGCGCCGCCGTCGCCCGCGCCTCCAACGCCGGACTGCGCTCGGGACCTCGGCTGATCACGATCCCGGCGACCAGGGCGAGGACGGCGATGACGATCAGCATTTCTATGAGAGTGAAGCCCAGGGGAAGGAAGGCCAGGGGCGCTGCCCCTGCACCCCGCCGGGGCCGACAGGCCCCAGATCCCGATTCGGCGCTTCGCGCGGGGGTGGCGGCAGCGCGGATCCAACCGGGCGTCCGTGTCGTCCCCTCGTGCTGATTGCGCTTCGCGCGAAGCGCAATCAAACATCGGAGCACGCCCGGCCTCACCGATGTCATGCGCGCGAAGCGCCGAATCGGGGTCTGGGGCCTGTCGGTCCCAGCGGGGTCCAGGGGCGGAGCCCCTGGCCTTCATCCTCAATGCGCCAGATCATTCAAACTGAGCATGGCCAGCATCAGCGAGCTCACGATGCCGGCGACGGCGGCGCCCATCGCGATGGTGATGGCCGGCACCAGCAGCGAGACCAGGCGCTGCACGCCGAGCGAGACCTCCTCTTCGTGGATGGCGGCGGCGCGCAGCGCCATCGGGCCGAGCTGCGCGGTTTCCTCGCCGAGCCGCAGCAGGTGGATGGTGCGGAGCGGGAACAGCGATGAGTCGCCGAGCGGGGCGGCGAGGCCGGCGCCGCCGCGGGCGCGCAGCGTGGCGGCTTCGACCGCCTGCATGGCGGCGCGGTTGCCGATCACCTCGCGTACGATGCCGAGTGCCGCGATCAGCGGCACGCCGTTGATCAGCAGGGTCCCGAGCGAGCGGGTGAAGCGCGCGGCCATCACCTGGCGCAGCAAGGTGCCGATGATGGGGATGCGCAGCAGCGCGCGGTCGGTCCAGAGGCGCGGGCCCGGCCGTCGGAGCGCCTCGCGCGCCGCGAACCCGGCGAGCAGCAGCGCCGCCAGCCCGTAGAGCCCGTAGGAGGTGACGGCATTGCCGGTGGCGATGAGGATCTGCGTCGGCCGCGGCAGGGCGACGCCGTTCTCCTGGAACAGCGGCACGAATTGCGGCAGCACTTCGGTGAGCAGGATCAGGATCGAGCCGATCGCGGCCACCATCAGCAGGGTCGGGTAGATCATCGCCGATTGCACGGTCGCGACCAGCCGGCGCTGGCGTTCGAGGAGCACGGCGAGCCGGTCGAGCGTCTCGGCCAGCTGCCCGCCCGCCTCGCCGGCGCGCACCAGCCCGATATAGAGGCGCGGGAAGCTGCCGGAGTGCTGGGCGAGCGCCGCCGCGAGAGGGCTGCCGTCGCGCACGGCGTCGCGCAGGCGTTGCAGCACCCGCCGCGCCCGCGGGCGCGGCGCGGTTTCGGTGAGGAAGCGGAGCGCGCGGTCGAGATCCTGCCCGGCGCCGAGCATGGTGGCGAGCTCGCGGGTGATATTCGCGACTTCCTGGCGGGAGAGCCCGCGTTCGCGGCCGAATTCGCGGGTGAGCAGCCCGGCGAGGAAGCCGCCGCTTTCGGCCGGCGCGGTGCGGACCGGAATGCGGCCGGCGCGTTGCAGCGCGCGGACGAGGGCGGCCTCGTCCTCCGCCTCCATCACTCCGCGCGAGACCCGCCCGTCGGGTTCGATCGCGCTATAGCGGAAGCTCGCCAAGACTCAGGATTCCACGCGGATGCTGCGGACCAGCTCCTCGACCGTGGTCTCGCCCTCGAGCGCCGCGACGAGGCCGGATTCGAACATCGGCACCATGCCGCCGGTGACGGCGACGCGCTCGATCTCGTTCTGGTCGCGCCCGGCGAAGACGAGCTGCTCCATCGCCTCGCTCGGCTGCAGGAACTCGGCGACCGCGAAGCGGCCGCGATAGCCGGTGCCGCGGCATTGCGCGCAGCCGACCGGGTGGAACAGCGTGACCGGCCGGCGCGTGGTCAGCCGGTCGAGCCCGAAGCGGGCGACGAGCTCCGGCGCCGCCGCTTCCTCCCGCCGGCAGTCGGTGCAGAGGCGGCGCACCAGGCGCTGCGCCAGCACGCCGCGCAGCACCGCGGTGATCAGGTAGTCCTCGAGCCCCATGTCGCGCAGCCGGGTGATGGTCGCGGCGGCGGAGTTGGTGTGGAGGGTCGAGAGTACGAGATGCCCGGTCAGCGCTGCCTGCACCGCAATCTGCGCGGTCTCGAGGTCGCGGATCTCTCCCACCATGATGACATCCGGATCCTGCCGCAGGATCGAGCGCAGCAGGCTGGCGAAGGTCAGGCCGATCTGCGGCTTGACCTGGATCTGGTTGATGCCCGGGAGGTGGTATTCGATCGGGTCCTCGACCGTCACCACCTTGCGCTCCACCGAGTTGAGCGCGAGCAGTCCGGTATAGAGCGTCGTCGTCTTGCCGCTGCCGGTCGGGCCGGTGACCAGCACGATGCCGTTCGGCAGTTTCAGCGCGCGGGAGAGCCGGTTGATCACCGGCGCCGGCAGGCCCAGCGCGGCGTGGTCGAAGCGGACGGCGCTGCGGTCGAGCACGCGGAGCACCACCGTCTCGCCATGCAGGGAGGGGATGGTGGAGACGCGGAAATCGGTCTCGCTGCCGCGCACCGCCATGCGGATGCGCCCGTCCTGCGGCAGGCGCCGCTCGGCGATGTCGAGCCGCGCCATGATCTTGATGCGCGAGACGATGGCGGCGGCGAGGCGCGGCGGCGGGGCCTCCGCCTCGTGCAGCACGCCGTCATAGCGGTAGCGCACGCGGAGCCGGTCCTCGAAGGGCTCGACATGGATGTCGGAGGCCTGGGTCTCGACGGCGCGGGAGATGATCTGGTTGACGAGGCGGATCACCGGCGCCTCGCTCGCGAGATCCTTGAGCCGCTCGGCATCCTCCTCGAACCCGCCGGCATCGCCCTCGCCGCCGCCTTCGGCCTCGGCCTCGCCTTCGCGGAACAGGCGCTGGAACGCGGCCTCCAGCTCGATCGGCACCGCGACCTCGAGCGAGACCGCGCGGCCGGTGGCCGCCGCGATCGCGGCGGGGACGAACGGGTCGAGCGGGTCGGCCACCGCGACCACCAGCCGGTCCGCCTCCATCGCCAGCGGCATGGCCCGCACCTCCCGCAGGAAGCGCTCGGGCAGCGCCTCGGCGAGCAGGCCGGATTCCGCGGGGTAGCGGGCCGGGGTGGCGAGCGGCAGGCCGGTGAGGGTGGCGAAGCTCGCGGCGAGGTCGCGCTCGCTGATCAGCCCGAGCTGGAGGAGCACCGCGTCGATCCGCTGGCCGCTTTCGGCGGCGACGCGGCGGCCGCGCTCGATGGTTCGCGCGTCGCACAGACCGGCGCCCAGCAGCAAGGCGACCAGCCGCTCGACCGGGACGTCCGGGTCTGCGGCGTCTGGCGCCGGGAGGGGCGCGAATTCGGTATCAGCCGGCATTGTCTGTGGCCGGCAGTCTATGGCACAGGCGCCAAGGCGGCAGCAACGCCGGAGGAGAAAGCGTGCCGCCCTGGCTGCCCCCGCTCCTCGTCGCGCCCTTCATCGGCAGTTTCCTCGGCGTGGTGATCCGCCGGCTGCCCGCGGGTCGCGGCATCGCGCGCGGCCGGTCGATGTGCGAATGCGGCGAGCGGGCGCTCGCTCCGGCGGAGCTGGTGCCGCTCGCGAGTTTTTGTCTCCTGCGCGGGCGCTGCCGCCGATGCGGGCGGAGCCTGCCGTATTTCTATCCGGCGGTGGAATTATCCGCTCTCCTGGTTCCTGCCTCGGCCGCGCTCGCGGCGCCGAGCGCCGGGGCTGCCTGGTTCTGGCTCGGCGCGCTGCTCGGCTGGACGCTGCTGGCGCTCGCCTGGATTGATTACGAGACATGGCGGCTTCCGGATGCGCTCACCCTGCCGCTGGTGGCGGCCGGGCTGGCCGCGGCCTGGTGGGATGATCCGGCCATGCTGGGTCCGCGCGCTGCGGGGGCGGCGGCCGGCTATCTCGGCCTGCGGCTGTTGGGTGCGGCGTATCGACGCCTGCGCGGGCGCGAGGGTCTCGGCCAGGGCGATGCCAAGCTGCTCGCCGCCTGTGGCGCCTGGGCCGGAATTGCCGCGCTGCCGGCGATCCTGCTGGCCGCGGCGCTGCTCGGCCTGCTCACCGCGGCGGTGCGCCGCCTCGCCGGCGAGCGTTTGGGCGCGGGGAGCGCAATCCAGTTTGGCCCCTGCCTGGCGGCCGCACTCTGGCTGGCCTGGCTCGGGCTGGTCTGAGAGCCCGTCTGAGAATGCACCTATGCCGGCCATCCGACGCGGCTTTCTGCGCTTCCGGTGCTCACGGCCCGCAAGGCCGCTCCGCTCCGGTTCTCGAAAGCCACGCCGGATGACTCGGGCCTAGCGCATTCTCAAACGGGCTCTGAGACCCGGCGCTAGGGCGCCGGCGGCGGCGCGACCAACGCCCGCGCATCATTGCGGAACGCGGCCCGCGTCGCATCATGGCTGTAGACCATGTGGCCGGCCGGGTAGGTGACGAGGCGCACGCGCCCGGCCGGCCCGATGGGCGGCAGCGCGCGCAGGCGCAGCGTATCGGCGAAATACGGCGTCACCAGGTCGAACAGCCCGTGCGCCACCAGCACCCGGAAATGCGGATCCTCGGCCAGCAGCACGCGGAGCGCGGAGATCCCCTGCGGGGGCGCCAGCGCGCGGCCCCAATCCCAGCTCCGTCCCGCCTGCTCGCTGAACAGCTGGTAGGGACCCTCGGGATGCCAGTCGAGCTCGGTCTGATAGAGCGAGACCATCGCGCTGCTGAAGGAGGGCGAGAGCCGGGCGATCACCGGGTCCTCCTCGCGGGCATAGGACGTATCGGGGAAGGCGCGCGGCGCGATGTCGGTGCCGTCATAGATGCTCGCGATCTGTGCCGGCGTCTGGGCGCGCAGAAAGACCGGCACCGGCACCCGCCCGTTCGAGGCGGCGACGAGGGCGCGGTCGAGCCCGGTGAGATCGGCGACCCTCGCGACCACCCGTGCAGTCGCCGCCGCATCGCTCTCGCCGCGCAGCAAATCGGCGAGGAAATCGCCGGCCGCGTAGCCCTCCACATCGGCGAGCCCGGCCTCGGTCACCGGACCCGATTTGGCGCGCGCGATCGCCGCCATGCTCGGCAGCCGGCCGACGAGCGCCAGCGGATCGAAGGCGCGGCTGCCCCCGAGATCGAGCGCCGGCGAGACCAGCACCAGCCCGCTGACGCCCACGCCCATGTCGGATTCCAGCACCCGGGCGACCCGCGGCATGCGCAGCCCGCCATAGCTCTCGCCGACCAGGAATTTCGGCGAGGCGAGCCGGTCGTGCCGCTCGAGCCAGCGGCGGATCGCGGCCGCGATCGACTGCACATCCCCGTCCACCGACCAGAGCCGCTTGCGCACCGCTTCGTCCGGGTCGACGAACCGGCTGTAGCCGGTGCCCACAGGATCGATGAAGACGAGATCGGCGAAATCGAGCCAGGTCTCGGCGTTGGGCTGCGGATCGGGCGGAGATGACGGCAGGCCCGAGCCGGCGTCGTCGCCCATCTTCACGCGCCACGGGCCGAGCGCGCCGAGCTGCAGCCAGGCGGAGGAGAAGCCGGGACCGCCATTGGTGACGAACACGATCGGTCGGGTGCGCGGATCGGCGCCGTCCAGCAGATAGGCGGTGGTGGCGATCTCGGCGATCGGCCGGTCGGTCTCCGCGTCCAGCACCGGCACGCTGCCGGCGAGGGCGGTAATGTGCAGCATGCGCCCGGGCAGTGCGAGGATATGCTGCGTCGCCGCTTCCGGCGGCAGGCGCGGACGCGCCTGCTCTGCGGGGCCGGAATCGCGCCCCCCCGCGCTGTGCTGCGCCGCGGCCGGCGCGAGGCCGGTCAGCACGAGCAACGCGGCCAGGAAGAGGTGCCGGGCAAGAGACATCGCGACACTCCGTGTGGCGAGGGCAGTACGGGGGCGGGAGTTAGCGCAGCCCGGACGGCCGAAGTCCAGCCGGTTGCCGCATCCCGGAGCGCTTGGCACAATGCGGTGATGAACACCGAATTATCCCCGGCGCTCGCGCCCGAATGCGGTGCCGCGCTGCGACACGAATGGGCGCTCGACTGGGATTTCCTCACCGTCAATCACGGCTCGTTCGGCGCCACACCCTCCCGCGTGCTCACCGCGCAGGAAAAATGGCGCCGCCAGATGGAGGCGCAGCCCAGCCGCTTCATGCGTCTGGTGCTGCCGGATGCGCTGCGCCGCGCGGCCGATGCGCTGGGCCGCTTTCTCGGCGTGCCGGGCGAGGAGATCGCGTTCCTCGACAATGCGACGACCGGCTGCAACGCCGTGCTGCGCTCGCTCGAATTGCGCCAGGATGACGAGGTGCTGGTGCTCGCGCATGTCTATGGCGCGGTGCGCAACACCGTCCGCTACGTGACGGAGCGCGCCGGCGCGCGGCTGGTGGAAGCGGCGATCCCGTTTCCGCGCCCGAGGGAAGACGACATCGCGGCCGCGATCGAGGCGGCGCTCACGCCGCGCACGCGGCTCGCCGTGCTCGACCACATCACCTCGGCGAGCGCGCTCGTGCTGCCGGTCGCGCGGCTGGTCGCGGTTTGCCATGCGCGCGGCGTTCCGGTGCTGATCGACGGCGCGCACGCGCCCGGGCAGGTGACGCTCGATCTCAAGGAGATCGATGCCGATTGGTATGTCGGGAATTGCCATAAATGGCTGTGCGCGCCGAAGGGTGCTGCATTCATCTGGGCGCGGCCGTCGCGGCAGGCGGGCATCCATCCGGTGACCATCTCGCACGGGCTCGGCCAGGGTTTTCTCGCCGAGTTCGACTGGACCGGCACGCGCGATCCCTCCGCCTATCTCGCGGTGCCGGACGCGATCGCGCTGCATGAGGAGATGGGCGGCGCCGCACTCCGCCAGCGCAATCACGCGCTCGCGGTGGCGGCGACGCGGATGATCGCGCAGCGCCTCAACACTGAGCCCGGCGCCGATCCGGCGATGATGGGCGCGATGGGCCTCGTGCGGCTGCCGCTGGAAGGCGAGATCTCGGTCGAGCGCGCCCGCGCGCTGCGCATGAAACTGCTGGAGGCGGGCACGGATTGTCCGTTGCACGACCTCGCGGGCAGCATCTGGCTGCGCCTCTCCGCCTATGCCTACAACGAGATGGCGGATTACGAGAAACTCGCCGAGCTCGTCGCGCGCGTGCTGCGCGAGCTCGACTGACCGGGAAGGATTCTCCTCACATGCGACTCATTCTCGCGGCGCTCGCCCTGCTGGCGGCGATCGCGCCCGCCTCGGCGCAGGACCTCACCGGCACCTTGAAGAAGATCAAGGAGAGCGGCGTCATCACCATCGGGCGCAGCGAGAATTCTGTGCCGTTCTCCTATGTCGACCAGTCCGGCAACCCGATCGGCTACTCGATCGATCTCTGCCAGCACATCGCCGAGGGCGTGAAGCAGGAACTCAAGCTCGACAAGCTCACCGTGCGCTACGTCACGGTGATGGGCACCACGCTGATCCCGCTGCTCGTCAACGGCACGATCGACATGGCCTGCTCGACGACCACGCACACGCTCGGGCGCGAACGGCAGGTCGATTTCCTGCCCACCATGTACATCACCGGCAACCAAATTCTCGTGCGTTCGGATTCCGGCATCAAGGAGGTCGAGGATCTGAAGGGCAAGCGCGTGGCGGTGAACCAGGGGACCACCAACGAGAAGATCATCAAGGCGATCGACGCCGCAGAGCATCTCGGCATCGACTTCCTCGACACCGAGGACCAGCCGCGCGGCTGGCTCGCTCTGCAGAGCGGCCGCGTCGATGCCTATGTCACGGATTCGATCGTCGAGCACGGGCTGGTGGCGAAATCCGGCCATCCGGATCAATACACCGTTGCCGGCAGACTGCTCTCCTTCGATCCCTATTCGGTGGTGGTGCGTCGCAACGACGATGCGTTCCGCCTGGTCGGCGTGCGCGTGATGGCGGAGATGATCCGCTCGGGCCAGATGCAGGCGCTCTACGACAAATGGATCGCGCCGGTCGCAGGACCAATGAGCCCGATGCTGCACGACGTGCTCGCCGGCGAGGCCTACCCGGACTAGTCCGCCGCGTCCGATGAGCTACACCTGGAACTGGGCGGTGCTCGTCACGCCGCCCTATCTCGGCTGGATCGCGTCCGGGCTGATGTGGACGGTGCTGATCGCGCTCGCCGCCTGGGTGATCGCTTTCGCGCTCGGCTCGGTGCTCGGCATCCTGCGCACGCTGCCCAACCGCGCCGTACGCTTTGCCGCGTCCGCCTATGTCGAGCTGTTCCGCAACATCCCGCTGCTCGTGCAGATGTTTCTCTGGTATTTCGTGTTGCCGGAGATCCTGCCGGGCGCCGCCGGAAACTGGCTCAAGCGCGGCCTGCCGCATGTCGAGTTCTGGACCGCCGTGGTGTGTCTCGGCCTCTACACGGCCGTGCGCGTCTGCGAGCAGGTGCGTTCCGGCATCGGCGCGATCGGCGCGGGCCAGGCGAATGCCGGGCTCGCTTCCGGCCTCACCCGCCTGCAGGTCTATCGCCACGTGCTGCTGCCGAACGCCTACCGAATCATCCTGCCCGCGCTCACCACCGAGTTTCTCGGCATCTTCAAGAACTCCTCGCTCGCGCTGACCATCGGCGTGCTGGAGCTCACCGGCCGTACAAGGCAGATTTCCGAATACACGATGCAGCCGATCGAGATGTTCCTGACCGCGACCTTGCTTTATGGCGTGGTGACGCTGACGGTTGCCGCCGTGATGCGGAGCGTCGAGGGCCGCACGCGCGTTGTCGGCGCCATCACCTCCGAAGCGAGTTGAGATGACCGCCGGGTATCTCGCCGGCATCCTGCCATTGCTGCTCGACGGGATGCGCGTGACGGTCGAGATCACGCTCGCCTCGCTGATCGGCGGCCTGCTGCTCGGCACGCTGCTCGCCGTGCTCCGCATCTCGCGCAACCGGTTGATCGCGACCGCGGTGGCTTGCTACGTCAACCTGCTGCGCTCGCTGCCGCTGCTGCTGCTGATCTTCTGGTTCTATTTCCTGGTGCCGCTGCTCGTCGGCCATCCGGTCGGCGGCATGCAATCGGCGATCATCGGCTTCGTGCTGTTCGAGGGCGCGTATTTCTGCGAGATCATCCGCTCCGGCATCCAGAGCGTGCGCCAGGGGCAGGTCGCGGCGGGGCTCGCCTCCGGACTCACCTATGGGCAGACGATGCGGATGATTGTGCTGCCGCAAGCCTTCCGCAACATGATGCCGGTGCTGCTGACCGAGGCGATCAACCTGTTCAAGAGCACCTCGCTCGTCTACGTGGTCGGCGTGCGCGATTTTCTGACCTCGGCCAGCGTGATCGGCACGCGGGACAATGATCTCGTGCCGCTCTACCTGCTTGTGGCGCTCGTCTATCTCGTGCTCTGCCTCGCCGCCTCGCTCTCGGTCGGCCGGCTGCAGCGGCGGTATGCCCTATGAGTGAAAGGGCGCGATGATCGAGATCGAGAATCTCAGCAAATGGTTCGGCGCCTTCCAGGTGCTGGCCGATTGCTCGACCCGCGTCGCGCGCGGCGAGATCGTGGTGGTGTGCGGTCCGTCCGGCTCCGGCAAGAGCACGCTGATCAAATGCATCAACGGGCTCGAGACATTCCAGCAGGGGAGCATCACGGTGGACGGGGTGTCCGTCGCGGACCGCCATACCAGCCTGCCGAAGCTGCGCGCGCGGATCGGCATGGTGTTCCAGAGCTTCGAGCTCTACCCGCACATGACGGTGACGCAGAACATCACCCTCGCGCCGATGAAGGCGCTCGGCCTGCCGCGCGCCGAGGCGGTGGCGCGCGCGCACAAGCTGCTCGACCGCGTCGGCATGCGGGCGCAGGCGGCCCGGCATCCCGCCAATCTCTCCGGCGGCCAGCAGCAGCGCGTCGCCATCGCCCGGGCGCTCGCGATGGAGCCGGTCGCGATGCTGTTCGACGAGCCGACCTCCGCCCTCGACCCCGAGATGATCAACGAGGTGCTCGACGTGATGACCGATCTCGCGCGGGACGGCATGACGATGATCGTCGTCACCCATGAGATGGGGTTCGCCCGCCGGGTCGCCGACCGCGTGCTGTTCATGGACCATGGGCGCATCGTGGAAGACGCGGAGAAGGCGGATTTCTTCGCCCGCCCGAGAAGCGAGCGGGCGCAGCTCTTCCTGTCGAAGATCCTGCACCATTGACGGACCTCGGCGGCGCGTCATCCCGCGCCGCCCGATCCGATCAGTGCGTCGGCGCCATATTGGCCGGCATCTGGCCGGGCGGGGTGAGCTGCGGCACCGGGGCCGGGCCGCCGGGCGGACCCTGCAGCACCACGCCGCCACCCTGATAGGCGCCATTGGCCTGCGCAGTATACGGCCCGTGATCGACCGGGACCCCATCGCTGCTGCGGGCATAGCCGTTCACGCGGCGCGGCGCGGGCGGATGGCCGGTGGTGGATTGGGCCAGCGCCGGCCCGGCAAGCAGCGTGATGGCGGCCAGCGCCAGGAGAACGGGCATTCGCATCGTCTCATCTCCTCGTTGCGTGACGGCCCGCGGCCGTCACCGATCGTGAAACGAGATGCAACGCCGATGGTTCTGCTTCCCAGCCGCGTGCCCTTAGGCGGTGCCCGAGACGAGGAAGATGGAGGCGCCCAGCCGCACGCCCTCCGCCGTCTCGTGCGCCTTGAAGGCCTGCCTGACCGCCTCCCGCGCCTGCGCCCGGGTCGCGTCGTCGGACTCGGCGAGCGCGCGGGCGGCGGGGCCGACCTGCAGGGCGAAATCGACCGCCTCCTCGCCCCGTCCGATCGGCAGGGCAAGCTCGCGCGGCGCGAAGCCGATATCGTGCCAGCCGGAATCGGTCATGATGCGGCGCACGCGGTCAGGGTCGGCGAAGGCGAACGGGCCGGGCGCGTCGGGATCCGGCGGGGGTTGCGGCGGCAGGAGCGGGCGGATGGCGTCCATCGGCAGATGGAACCACGGATTGCGCGTGAGGGGCTGCCAGACGGCGAGCAGCATCCGGCCGCCGGGACGCAGACCCCGGCGCAGATTGGCAAAGGCGGCGGCGGGGTCGTCGAAGAACATCACGCCGAAGCGGGAGAACAGCAGCGTCGCCTCGCCCGGCGGCAGCGCGTGGGTCGCGGCATCGGCGAGCCGCATCTCGGCCTGCGCGAGCCCGGCTTCCCCGATGCGGGCCTGGGCGCGTTCCAGCATCGGGGCCGAGATGTCGAGCCCGAGCACGTGGCCCGATGGTCCGACCCGTTCGGCGAGCGCGAGCACGGTGGCGCCGCAGCCGGCGCCGACATCGATCACGCGCTCGCCGGGCATCGGCTGCGCGGCCTGGAGCGCCGCTTCGGCAATCGGGCGGAAAGCCGCGTCGAGCCGGTCCTGCTGGCGCACCCAGGCGGCGGTGGCCGGGCTGTTCCAGAAGGCGATCTGCGCCGCATTCGGCGGCTCGGGCGGCGCCTCCTGCGTCGCGCGCGTCATCACCAGGCGCGTGGTCATGGTCTGCACGATCTCGTCGCGCTGGTTGAGCGTGTGGCAGCGCACGGTGATGGTGCCGCGGCCCGGGCGTGAGCTGGAGGGTTCGATCGCGAGGATCTCGCTCTCCACGCGCAGCGTGTCGCCCGGGCGCACCGGTTTCGGCCAGGCGAGATCGGCCCCGGCGCCGATGATGCTGCCGATCGGCAGGCCGCCCTGCACCAGCAGGCGCATGGTGATGCCGGCGGTGTGCCAGCCGCTCGCCGCCAGGCCGCCGAACAGCGTGTCGCGCGCGGCGGCATCGTCGAGATGGAAGGGCTGCGGGTCGAAATCGGCGGCGAACGCCTTCATCGCCTCGGGCTCGAGCGTGGCGGTGGCGCTGGAGAAGCGCTGGCCGACATGCAGATCCTCGAGAGGGAGGGCGGGGCGCAGGGCGCTGTCTGTCATGGATGGAAACTTCCACCGCCGGGGGCGGCCTGCAAGGGCCGGGTCCGCCACCTTCTGCTGCTTCCCGGCGCCGCCGGCGCGACGACGCTCGATATCGGGCTGGCCGGGGATCCGGGCCTGCTCGATCCGGCGCGCAGCGGCAATTACATCGACCGCAACGTCTTCGCCTCGGTCTGCGACAAGCTGATCGAGACCAATCCCGACCAGACCTGCATCCCCGCTCTCGCGACGCGCTGGGAATGGTCTGCGCATAATCTCGCGCTCACGCTGCATCTGCGCACGAATGTGCGGTTCCAGGACGGCGCCCTGTTCGATGCGGCCGCGGGAGCGGCGAACATCGAGCGCGAGAAGACGCTTCCCGGGAGCCTGCGTAAATCCGAGCTCGCGCCGGCCGCCGGGGTGGAGGTGGTCGATCCCGCGACCGTGCGGATCCGGCTGTCCGCCCTTATGCGCCGCTGCTCGCCGCACTCGCCGATCGCGCCGGGATGATGCTCTCGCCGACCGCGATGGCGAAGCCGGGCGATCCGATGGCGCAGCACCCGGTCTGCGCCGGCCCGTACTCCCTCACCGAGCGGGTCGCGCAGGACCACATCACGGTGGACCGCTTCCCGGGCTATTGGAATGTGGCGGCGATCCATATCGACCGCATCGTCTTCCACCCGATCCCGACAGCACGGTGCGTCTCGTCAATCTGCGCTCCGGGCAGCTGCAGATCGTCGATCGGCGCGCGCCGACCGATGTCGCGGCGGCGGCGGATCCGAGGCTCGTTGTGGCGCACCCATCGCGGGCGCGTTCCGCATACTGGAGTTCAACCTCGCGCATGGCGTCCGCGCCGGCGGGCCGCGTCCGCGATCCGCATGTGCGGATCGCGTTCGAGAAGGCGATCGACCGCGGCGCGATCAACCAGGTCGTGTTCAACGGATTGTTCGTCGCGAACAATCAGACGCAGGTGCCGAAGAGCACCTACTGGAATCCGGCCCATCCGCTGCCGGCGCGCGATCTCGCCGGCGCCCGCGCCTTGCCGAAGCGGGGCCGCACGACAACCGATCCGGCGCAGTGCGTGGCGGTCTACCGGCAGGTGGTCGGGCGCTACCTGACGCAGATGCCGCAGATCTATCTCTACAACTACACCTGGATCTGGGGATCAGCCGCCGGCTCGGCCGCTTCGTGCCGAACGAGGACGGGCTGATCCGGCCCCAGGGATTTATGCTGTCGCCGTGAGCGGGGTGACGCGCTCGGACAATCCGGGCGGGGTGAAGCCGAACAGCCTGCCGTAGAAATCGAGCTCGAGCTCCAGCACGCGCTTCAGCGTCTCCGCCTTGCGGAATCCGTGATCCTCCCCGGCGAACTCGTAGAGCGCCACCGGCAGCCCGCGCTCGCGCATGCCCTCCGCCATCAGCCGGGCCTGGTTCGGCGGCACCACCTTGTCGTCGAGCCCCTGGAAGAAGATCACGCCGGCGCGGAGATTCCCGAGATGATTGATCGGCGAGCGCGCGGCGTAGGTCGCCGCGTCCTCCGGCAGTCTGCCGATCAGCCGGTCGAGGTAGCGGGATTCGAATTTGTGGGTGTCGCCGGCGAGCAGCCGGAGATCGGCGACGCCGTACAGGCTGGCCCCGGCGGCGAAATCCGCGCTCGTGGTGAGCACGGCGAGCGCGGTGAAGCCGCCGGCGCTGCCGCCGCGAATGGCGAGGCGCTTGCCATCAACCTTGCCTTCCCGCACCAGGTGCCGCGCGGCGGCGATACAATCCTCGACATCCGCGACACCCCAGGCGCCGTCCAGCTTCTTGCGGTACGCGCGGCCGTAGCCGGACGAGCCGCGGTAATTCACATCCACCACGCCGAAGCCGCGGCTTGTCCACCATTGGATGCGGAGCGAGAAGGCGGCATTGGTCATCGAGGTCGGGCCGCCATGGATCATCATCACCAGCGGCGGCTTTTCCTCCGGCGGCGCGGCATAGCGGGCATTGGTGGGCGGATACCAGAAGGCATGCGCCTGCTCGCCATCGGCGGTGGCGCAGCCGAACGCCTCGCCGAGCGCGATCTCCGCGGGGTCGAGCGTGTCGGTGGCGGCGCTGCGCAGCACCGTCTCCCGTGCTTTCTCGCCCGCGGTGATATCGGCGAGCACGATGGCGGGCGGCGCATCGGCGGCGACGCGCAGGCAGGCGAGATGCAGGCCTGAATTGGCGCCCAAATTCGTCATGCCCAGCATGGCCGGGCATTGCGCGACCGGCCCGAGCGGCAGCAT
Organism: Acetobacteraceae bacterium; assembly: GCA_965276665.1. Classification (GTDB taxonomy): domain Bacteria; phylum Pseudomonadota; class Alphaproteobacteria; order Acetobacterales; family Acetobacteraceae; genus CAWGJC01. Next base: position 1,889,938 of record OZ255620.1, on the reverse strand, counting down.
GCGCAACCCGCCCGGCTCGACGAGCCCGGCCTGGGTCTGGCCCTCCGTGCTGATCGCGACGAGAATCCGCCCGTCGGGCAGGAAGCCGAAATTGCGCTGCCCGAACACCCAGTGCGGCGAGCCGATCTCGGCCGCCACCGCGGTGACCGGCGCGACCACGCCGTCCAGCACGCGGTAGACGTTCCACCAGCCGGTGCGGTCCGAGCAGAAATGCAGCACGCCGGCGGGCGACCAGGCAGGCTGCAGCACCGCTTCGTCCGCGCCGCCGGCGATCAGCATCGGCGGCCCAAGGACGTCGCCGGCGAGCCGCGCAATGTGCAGCGCGGTCGCGTCCCACGGCATGTCGGGGTGGTTCCAGGCGATCCAGGCGAGCGTCGCGCCATCCGGCGAGACGCGGGGAGCGGCGAGGAAATCCGGGCCGCGCACGAGCACGACACCCTCCTGCCCTGGATCGCCGTCGAGCGCGAGCAGCACGAGGCTGGCTTCCGGGTCGGTCGGCGGCCGCTCGCGATGATCCTCGCGCACGCACACCACCGCGTCGCGTCCGGGCACGAAGCTGAAATCGGCATAACGGCAGCCGGCCACCCCGGCGATGCGGCGTGGGAGCGCGCCCGGCGTCGCCAGCCAGACCTCGTGGGTGCGCCGGTCGCCGAACACGACGCTGCCGTTGCGCACCGCGAGGCCGCCGCCGCCATATTCGTGCACGCGCGAGCCGACATCGAAAGGCGGCGGCGTGACATCCGCAATGGTGCCGTCCGCGCTGCGCTGCACCACCACCGAGCGCCCCGTCTCGGTAGGGCGCGATTCCAGCCAGTAGAGATCGCCGCCATCGGCGATCGGCGCGCCGAGCCCGATCGAGCGTCCGGTGACCCTTTCGACGGTCACTGGCGATTCCCACGTGCCGTAAGGGGCGATGATCCTGCCGTTCATTCGGCGCTCCGCTCGGCTGCCGGCGGCTCGCGCGGCAGGATGATGGTGAAGGTGCTGCCCTGGCCGCGTCTCGACGTGACCGTGACATCGCCGCCGAGCAGACGGCAAAGCCGGCGGGTGATCGCGAGACCGAGACCGGTGCCGCCGAATTCGCGCGAGGTGGAGCTGTCCGCCTGGGTGAAGGGCTGGAACAGCCGACCCATCTGGCCCGCCGTCATGCCGATGCCGTCGTCGCGCACCACGAACCGCATGCCGGGCGGCCGCGCGATCCGCTCGACGAGGAAGCGCACATTGCCATCCTTGGTGAATTTGCAGGAATTCGAGAGCAGGTTCAGCAGGCACTGGCGGAGCCGCGTGATGTCGGTGCGGAGCGCGTCGGCATCCGGGGCGACGATGATGTCGAGCGTGTTGCCGTTGGCGGCGGCGAGCGGGGCGGCGAGGCCGCGCAGCTCGTCGGCGAGGCGCGGGATCGAGACCTTCTCGATCAGGATGTCCATCCGCCCCGCCTCGATCTTCGACAGGTCGAGAATATCGTTGATCAGGCCGAGCAGATGCCGCCCCGCGGTCTCGATCCTGGCGAGGTCGCCCTTCATCGTCTCCCGCCCGTCCTCGACCGCCTCCTCCTGCAGCAATTGCGCGTAGCCGATGATCGCGTTGAGCGGCGTCCGGAGCTCGTGGCTCATCGTCGCCAGGAACTCGGATTTCGTCTGGTTCGCGCGCTCGGCCGCCTCGCGCGCGGCGTCGAGGGCCGCCTCGGCCTGCTTGCGATCGGTGATGTCGTAGATCCAGGAGACCTGCGCCGGCTCGCCGTCATATTCCATCTTGTCCCAGGAGAGCAGCGCCCAGAAGGTGCTGCCGTCCGGACGCTTGAGATGCACCTCGGCGTTGCGCAGCTCGCCGCGCGCGTCGAACTCGTCGAGCAGGGTCTCGCGCCGTTCGGGATGCACGTGCACGTCCTGCACATGGTGGGAGCTCTCGTCGAGCACGGTGCGATACAGCCGATCATGCTCGGCATTGGCGAAGAGATATTTGCCATCGGCGCCGATGATCGCGACCGCGACCGGACTGGAATCGAGCAGCTCGCGCGCCTGCCGCGCGGTGCGCGCCAGGATGCGGCCTTCCTCCCGCGCCTCCGTCACGTCCGAGAAGGTCAGCGCGATGGCGTCGCCGAGCGGATGGGAGTTGAGCGCGAGCGTGGCGCCCGAGGGAGCGGTCTGCAGGAAGGTGAGGGCCGCGCCGCTCAGGATATGCGCGGCGCGGCGGGCGATGCGGGCGGTGCGCTGGCCGGTGAACACGCGTCCCGGCGGCTCACCCAAACCGGCGAGCAATTCGACGAGAGTGCCGGGCGGCCCCGCGCCGATCAGCGAGGCGAGCGCCGTATTCGCGACGAGCAGTTTCCCCGCACGGTTGAACAGCGCCGCGCCGGTCGGCAGCGCATTTAGCAGCCGCGCCGCATGCGCCGGCCGCGCGCCGCTCATCCCCGCCTGACCCAGAAGCGGGTGAAATTGAGCGGACCGCGCCGTTCGTAGTCGAGCCCCTCCGCGAGGCTGCGCAGGAGATGCAGGCCGAGGCCGCCGATCTCGCGCCCGGCGGCGTCGGAGGAGAGGTCGGGCGTCGGCGCCCCGCGGGGATCAAAGGCGCTGCCGGTATCGGTGATCTCGGCCAGCACGCGGGCGGGCTCGACCTGCAGATGCACGTCCGCCGGCTGGTCATGCGCGCCGGCATGGTCGTGCAGATTGGCGAGCAGCTCCTCGATGCCGAGCAGGATGTGGTGGCGCGTGCGCGAATCGACCGCTTGGGCGCGCAGGAAGGCGTCGAGCGCGTCGGCGAGCGCGGCGACGCCGTCCGGATCGGGCAGGGTGCTCGCCCGAAACGCGGTCATCTCGCGCTCACGACACAATCATGCCCGCGGTCGTGCCCGGGGGCGTCATGGGGAGCCGAGCCGCAGCAGGAGTGCCGCGACATCATCCGCCGCCGGCGCGCCCGCCTCATGCGCGCGCAGCATTTCCAGCAGATCCGCAAGCGTCGGCTCGTCGGACGCCGCCAGGAACGCGGCGATGCCGGCATCGCCGAACATCGTCCCGTCCGGCGACACGCCCTCGGTGATGCCGTCGCTCACCACGAGCAGCGTGTCGCCCGGCTGCAGCAGCGTGTCGTGCGCCGTGTAGCCGGCGCCCGCCATCATCCCGAGCGGCAGGCCGCTCTGCGCGGCGAGCCGGTGCAGCGTGCCGTCCAAGTTGCGCAAATAGGGCGGCACGTGTCCCGCGCGCACCCAGGTGAGGCGACGCGCCTCCGTCTCGAGCGTGGCGAGAAACAGGGTGGCGAACATGCATTGCGTGTTGCCGACGGAGAGCGCCTCGTTGACCAGGCTCGCCGCGCGGGCCGGGTCGCGGAACAGCGCCTCCGCATCGGGGCGCGAGGCGAGGCCGCGGAACAGCGCATGCGTGCGCGCCATCACCAGCGCCGCGCCGGCTCCCTTGTCCGACACGTCGCCGAGCAGCATCACATGCAGATCGGCGCCCACCGCGAAATGATCGACGAGATCGCCGCCGATCTCCCGCGCCGGGCGCAGCCGGCTCGAGAAACTCACGCCATCCTCGGTGAAATCGGGCGGCACCAGCGCGATCTGCAGCGTGTGCGCCTCGGCGAGCTCGGCTTGGCGGCGCGCGAGCTGCTGGCGGGTGCCGTCGCGCATCCGCTTCTTCTCGAGCGAGGCGAGCACGCGCGCGCGCAGCAGGATCGGGTTGAACGGCTTGAACAGGAAATCCTCGGCGCCGAGCTCGATGCAGCGGGCGACGTTCTCGATCTCGTTCAGCGCCGAGATGACGATGACCGGCATGTCATGGATATGGCCGCCCTTGTTGAGCGCCTCCAGCACCTCGTAACCGTTCATCACCGGCATCATGATGTCGAGCAGGAGAAGATCGAAATGCGCCGCTTCCATGGCGGCGAGCGCCTCCCGCCCGTCCGCCGCCTGGCCGCATTGCGAGATGCCGAGGCGGCGGAGCCGGCGGATCAGCAGATCCCGGTTATCCGCCACGTCATCCACGACGAGGACGCTGAGCCGGGCGAGTTCCTTCGGGCCGAGAGTGACGTCCGACACGATCGTCCTGCGGCTATTTCCCCGCCTTGTCGACACCCCAGAACATCGGGAAGCTCGACTGGATCAGTCCGGTGAGCGAGGTGCGGTAGGCGGCGGGCAGGGTGAACTGTCCCCACATGACCGAGGGCACGGCCTCGTACTCGTCGGTCTGGATCTGTGCCGCGATCTGCTTGCGCGAGGCATCCGTATCGGCGTCGGCGAATTGCTTGAGCAGGTCGGACACGCGCGGGTCGCAGGTCCAGCCCGGATAATCCGAGCAGTTGGACGAGACGTAGAAATGGGTGAGTGGCGACATCATGTCGGCGCCGTTCGAATAGACAGCGAACAGGTTCCAGCCTTCCTTCTTGATGCGGCGCGCGAGCAGCGTGCCCCAGTCCATCGCCTGCTCCTCCACGTTGAAACCCGCGGCGCGGAGATTGGAGGCCATCACCAGCGAGGCCTGCATCGAGGTGGGATCGTTGGGGAGCTCCATCATCACGACCTTCTCGCCGTGGTATTTCGTCTGCGCGAGCGCACGCTTGGCGTCGTCGATCGAGAATTTGGCGATCGCGCTGCCGGCGTCCGTTTCGAGCGGCGTGCCGCACATCCAGAAAGACGGGCAGTCCTTCAGATAGAAATTCGCCGGCAGTCCGGTCGCTTCCAGCACGGTCTGCTGGTCGACGAGCTTCCACAGCACGCGGCGGATGGCCGGATCATCGAAAGGCGGGTTGTCGGCGTTGATGCGGTAATTGCCCTGATACTGATCGATGCCGCCGAGCGCCATCAGCTTGACGCCATTGGTCTTCTCGAGCCGGTTGATCCAGTCGAACGGCACGAATTGCAGATAGTCGATCTCGTTCTGCATCAGCGCGGTCGCGGCGGTGCTGGTGTCGGGCATCACCTTGAGCGTCAGCCGGTCGATGTTCACCTTCTTGCCGCCGGACAGGAAATCCGGCGGTTCGGCACGCGGCACGTAGGCGGGGTTGCGCTCAAGCACCATCGTGTCGCCGGGACGCCAGAGATTCGGCCGGAACAGGAACGGGCCGGAGCCATCCACGTCCGTCGTCTTGGAGTTCACCGGCGCATTGGCGAGGCGCGCCGGCATCATGAACGGGACGATCGCGTTCGGCTTGCCGAGCGTCTGCAGCACGAGTGGAAAGGGTTTGGAGAGCTTCAGCACGATCGTCTTCGGATCGGGCGACTCCATCGCCGAGGTCGCGGCCGCGAGCATGCGGCCGAGCGCGTCGTGCGGGGCCCAGCTCTTCAGCGAGGCGACGCAGTCGGCGGCCGTCACCGGCGAGCCGTCATCCCAGACCAGACCGTCGCGCAAGGTAAAGGTGTAGGTGAGCTTGTCGGGCGAGATGGCGACATCCTTCACCATCTGCGGATGGATCGCGCCCTTCGAATCCATCGAGAACAAGGTGTCATAGACCATGTAGCCGAAGGTGCGGCTGATCGTCGCGGTGGTGAAGCGCGGGTCGAGATAGACGACCTCCGATTCCAGCACCGCGTTCAGGTTCGTCTCGGCCCGCGCCGGGATGACAGAGCCGAACATCGCGAGCCCAGCGGCGAGTGGCAGAAAGCGGCCTAAACCCTGCCGGAATGTCGTGGTGAGCCGCGTCGCCATGCCGCCTCCGTTGCGCGCCCGACGCGGCGAGATTTCGATCCGCGCACAGCACAAAATAGCTCGTGATCATCCGCATGACACAACGGTCGATGCTGTTCCGACATCATCATACGCCCTGGGTCCGAACGCAATGTCTGTCCGGGTTTTTGCGCTGATGAAGGATGGGGTCCAGGGCAGGGCCCGGGCGGCGCGTCACCCCGCCAAGCGTGCCGCCAGCACCGGATGCGGCTGCGGAAAGCCGAGCGCGCGTTCGATGGCGAGGCCGGCCTCCAGCACCCGCCGGTCGGCGTGCCGCGCGCCGACGATCTGCACCCCGACCGGCAGGCCGGCCGGGGTGACGCCGCAGGGCAGCGTGAGGGCCGGCTGGCCGGTGAGGTTGAACGGCAGGGTATAGGGCACGCCATCCCGCCAGCGGTCGAACCGGGCGGTGTGGTACTCGGTCTCCACCCTGGGTGCGGCATGCGGCATCGTGGGTGTCAGCAGGATGTCATGGCCGCGGTGCAGCTCGGCGAAGCGGCGCCACAGCACTGCCCGCTCGAGCTCGGACTGCATCAGCGCGGCGATGTCGATCGCCAGGCCAGATTCGGCATGGCGGCGCAGCACCGGGTCCATCTCGCAGCGGCGCGCTGGCGGGATGCTCAGCATCCTTCGGGCGAAGCCGGCGAACCAATACGCGCTGAAGCGCGGCTCGAGCGGCGGGATCACCGGCCCGACCAGGTCGATCGAGGCCCCCGCCTGCCGCAGCGCCCCGATCGCGGTCTCCATCACCGCCGCGACCTCGGAATCGGGGGCGATCTCGCCGAGATCGGGCGACCAGGCGAAGCGGAATTCCGCCAGATCGCCGGACAGGCCATCGAGCCAGCCGGGCGCGGGCGGCGGCAGGGAGTGCCAGTCCCGCGCATCCGGGGCGGCCAGCACGGCGGTGGCCGCCGCCGCGTCGGCGACGGTGAGCGCGAGCGGCCCCTCCGCCACCAGGGTCGCGAATATTCCTTCCAGCAGATGCGGCACCCGGCCGAGGCTCGGCTTCATCCCGACCAGGCCGGAGAAGCTCGCCGGGCCGCGCACCGAGCCGCCGCCATCATTGCCGAGCGCGATCGTGCCGATGCCGGCGGCCGTCGCCGCCGCGCCGCCACCGCTCGAGCCCCCGGGCGTGTGGTCGGGGTTCCACGGGTTGCGCGTGATGCCGGCGAGCGGGCTGTCGGTCAGCGCCTTCCAGCCGAATTCCGGCAGGTTGGTCTTGCCGAGGATCACCGCCCCCGCCGCGCGCAGCCGGGCGACGGCCGGCGAATCCGTCGCCACCGGGGCCGGCGGGCTCGTCATCGAGCCATGGCGCGTGGGGAAGCCCGCCATGTCGAGATTGTCCTTCACCGTCACCGGCACGCCGTCGAGGGCGCCCAGAGGGGCACCCGCCTGCCAGCGTGAGGCGGAATCCCGCGCCGCCCGCAAGGCGCCGGCCTCGTCGACGATCCGGAAGGCATTCAGCACCTTCTCGAACCGCGCGAGCCGTCCGAGCTGGTGCTCGGCGAGCACGATCGGGGAGAGCGTGCCGGCGGCGAAGCGCCGGACCAGCTCGCTCGCAGGCAGAAAATCCATATCCGTCATGGCATTGCGCCCACAGGTGCGAAAAAAATGTAGGTGGCGGAGTACGGCACGCGCAGCTCGGCCCCGACATGGCCGGCATCGCAGCCCGTCGCCGGCGCCACGCCGCCCTGCGTCGCCGTGCGGGTGACATAGCCGACCGCCGAGAACAGGCCCTGACCGCCATGCGACGTCACCCGCAGCACCAGCCAGGGAATCGCGCCGGCCAGCGGGGCCGCGCTCGACACCAGCACCTGGCCGACGATCGTGCTGCCATCCTTCGCCCGCCAGCTCGGTCCGGCGAAATGCTGGCCGATCGCGCCGCCCGCGGCGTCATACAGCACCGCATCCGGCGCCTTCAGCGTCCAGGATGGCGTGCCGGACCCCGTGCAATCGTAGATCTGCACGCCCCTGCCGAGGAATTGCAGCGCCGCCGCCTCCGCCCGCGGGCCGGCACACAGAAGGACCAGCGCGGCCAGGGTCGCGCAGGGGACGCGCATCGCGATGCCTCCTCGGGATTGCCCGGCCGGCTTATCCGCAAAATGCCGTTGAGGCAAAATGGCCGCCGCCCTCGCGACTCGCCCGCCGCCGGGCTAGATCACGCCATGGCCAAGCCCACCCATCGCTACGTCTGCCAGCAATGCGGCGCGGTCACGCCGCGCTGGGCCGGCAAATGCGAGAGCTGCGGCGGCTGGAACACCATCGTCGAGGAGTCCGTCGAGGCGCGGCCCGGCCTCGCCGCCGGAAAGAAAGCCGCCGGCAGCCCGATCGGCTTCGTCGGGCTCGAAGGCCGCACCGAGCCGCCGCCGCGCAGCCAGTCCGGCATCGCCGAGCTCGACCGTGTGCTCGGCGGCGGGTTCGTGGCGGCCTCCGCCGTGCTCGTCGGCGGCGACCCCGGCATCGGCAAATCGACCCTGCTGCTGCAGGCGGCGGCCGCGCTCGGCCGCGCGGGCAAGCGCGTGCTCTACATCTCGGGCGAGGAATCGGTGGAGCAGGTGAGGCTGCGGGGCCGCCGCCTCGGCCTCACCCAAGCGCCGCTCGACCTCGCCGCCGCCATCAGCCTGCGCGACATCACCGCCAGCCTCGAACGCCAGGAGGATATCGGCCTGGTGGTGATCGACTCCATCCAGACGATGTGGCTCGACACCATCGAATCCGCCCCCGGCACCGTCGCCCAGGTGCGCGCCTGCGGGTTCGAGCTCATCCGCCTCGCCAAGTCGCGCGGCTTCGCTCTCGTGCTCGTCGGCCACGTCACCAAGGAAGGCAATATCGCCGGCCCCCGCGTGCTCGAGCACATGGTCGACGCGGTGCTCTACTTCGAAGGCGATCGCGGCCACCAGTTCCGCATCCTGCGCGCGGTGAAGAACCGCTTCGGCGCCACCGACGAGATCGGCGTGTTCGAGATGACCGAAGGCGGCCTCGCCGAGGTCGCCAACCCCTCCGCCCTGTTCCTCGCCGAACGCCGGGGCAATATCGCGGGCTCCGCCGTGTTCGCCGGGCTCGAAGGCAGCCGCCCCGTGCTGCTCGAGGTCCAGGCCCTGCTCGCGCCCAACCCGGGCGGCGCGCCCCGCCGTTCCGTCGTCGGCTGGGAATCCGGCCGCCTCGCCATGCTGCTCGCGGTGCTCGAAACCCGTTGCGGCCTCCGGCTCTCCGGCAGCGACGTCTACCTCAACATCGCCGGCGGCCTGCGCGTCGGCGAACCCGCCGCCGACCTCGCCATCGCCGCCGCGCTCACCTCCGCGGCCACCGAAACCCCCACCGACGCCGGTACCGTCTATTTCGGCGAGGTCGGCCTCTCGGGCGAAATCCGCCAGGTGCCGCAAGCCGAGCTCCGCCTCAAAGAAGCTGGCAAGCTCGGCTTCTCCCACGCCTGCCTCCCCCGCCGCGTCGCCCGCGGCAATCGCCAACCTCCACCCACCGCCCTCACCCTTACCGAGCTCGGCCACCTCTCGGACCTCACCACGCTCTTCACCGCGCGCGGCAATGTCGGGGGGTGAAAGGAAGACCAGGGCGCTGCCCCGGACCCCGCCAGGGGGCTCTGCCCCCTGGACCCCCCGCTAAGGGCGGAGCCCTTAGAACCCGCTCTGGCTCTTTGGAGAGGGGTGGGCAAGGAGCTGTTTCCACCGGTACCTCGCCCACCCCTCTCCAAAGAGCCGTAATGGATTCCAAAGGCCCGGCCTTTGGCGGGGTCCAGGGGCAGAGCCCCTGGCGGGTCCGGGGCAGCGCCCTGGTCTTCCTCGCATCTCCCCGATATAGCCCCCGTGGCGAAGGGTTCGGCGATGAACTGGGTTGATGGCGTATTCCTGGTGGTGGTGGTGGTGTCGGCCTTGGTGGGCCTGTCGCGCGGCTTCGTGCGGGAGGCGCTGGGCTTGGCGGCCTGGGTCATCGCGGCGGTGGTGGCGGTTCGCTTGTATGATCGGGTTCAGCCGGTGGTGTTGGGCTGGGTTGGGGATCCCGATCTGTCCGGGCCGCTGGCGTTTGCCGGTGTGTTTCTCGTGGTGTTGATCGTGGCGTCGATCGCGGCGCATGCGGTGGCCGGGGCGGTTCGGGGGTCGGTTCTGGGCAGTCTGGATCGTTCGCTCGGCGCGGTCTTCGGTGTGGTCAGGGGTGTGGTTCTGCTGATGGCCGCCTATATCGGGGCGGGGATGGTCATGCCGATCGGCAGCTGGCCGCCGCCTGTGTTGGCGGCGCAGTCCTTGCCGTTGGTTCATCAAGGTGCTGTGTGGGTGGTAGCCCGAATCCCCGAGGGGTGGCCGCGTCCGCAGGTGGCGCCGCTGCCGGGTGGGGCAAGTCCGAGCTCGGATGCGCTGCTGCATGCAGCGCCGCAAGGTGCGGCGCTGGCGGCCCCACATTAGCCGGGAGGATGTCGCATGGTCACCATCACGCGCTCGCCTGATTTCGGCACCCTTCCGCAGGGAGAGGATGACACGCTGCATGAGGAATGTGGTGTCATCGGCATGTGGGGGGTGACGGATGCCGCGGCGGTGACGGCTCTTGGCCTGCACGCCTTACAGCATCGCGGGCAGGAGGCGACGGGCATTGTCAGCTATGACGGCCAGCGCTTCCATCTGCACAAGGGCATGGGGCTGGTGGCCGACAATTTCGGCGATGCGCGGGTGATCGCCTCCCTGCCGGGGCACAGCGCGGTCGGCCATAACCGCTATGCGACGACAGGCGAGACGGTGTTGCGGAACGTGCAGCCGCTTTATGCAGATTTCGAGTTCGGCGGGTTCGCGGTGGCGCATAACGGCAATCTGACGAACGCGCATATTCTGCGCCGTGCGCTGGTGCGGCGCGGCTGCCTGTTCCAGTCCACGACCGACAGCGAGGTGTTCGTGCATCTCGTGGCGATCAGCCTGTATTCGACGGTGCCGGACCGGTTGATCGACGCGCTGAAGCAGGTGGTGGGCGCCTATTCGCTAATCGCGTTGTCGAGCGATGCGCTGCTCGGCGTGCGCGATCCGCTCGGGGTGCGTCCGCTGATCCTCGGCCGGATCCCCGGGCATAACGGGACAGGCGGCTGGGTGCTGGCGAGCGAGACCTGCGCGTTCGACATCATGGGCGCCGAGTTCGTGCGCGATGTCGAGCCGGGCGAGCTCGTGATCATCAACGACCAGGGCGTGCGCAGCATCAAGCCGTTCGGCAGCTCGCAGAGCCGGTTCTGCGTGTTCGAGTATATTTACTTCGCCAGGCCCGACAGCGTGGTGGAGGGGATGCCGGTCTATGGCGCGCGCAAGCGCATCGGCGCGGAGCTGGCGCGGGAGAGCCATGTGGCGGCCGACGTGATCGTGCCGGTGCCGGATTCCGGCGTGCCGGCGGCGATGGGCTATGCGGCGGAGAGCGGCGTCCCGTTCGAGCTCGGCATCATCCGCAACCATTATGTCGGCCGCACCTTCATCGAGCCGACGGATCAGATCCGCCATCTCGGCGTCAAGCTGAAGCACTCCGCCAACCGCGCGACGATCGAGGGCAAGCGGGTGGTGCTGGTGGACGATTCGATCGTGCGCGGCACGACGAGCCAGAAGATCGTCGAGATGGTGCGGGCGGCGGGCGCGGCGGAGGTGCATATGCGAATCTCCTCACCGCCGACGACGCATTCCTGTTTCTACGGCATCGACACGCCGGAGCGCAGCAAGCTGCTGGCCGCTCAGCATTCGGTGGAGGAGATGGCGCAGCTGATCGGCGCGGACAGCCTCGCCTTCATCTCGATCGATGGACTCTATCGCGCCTTGGGACGTGACGGGCGTGCGGCGCGGCCGGATTTCTGCGACGCCTGCTTCACCGGCGACTACCCGATCGCGCTGCCCGACATGCAGGACAATTCCGACCGCCAGCTCTCGCTGCTCGAAAGCCATTGATGGCACCGCTGTCGGGGCAGGCGTCGCCCGTTCCGCTCGCCGGACAAATCGCGCTCGTCACCGGGGCCAGCCGTGGCATCGGCGCGGCGGTCGCGATCGAGCTCGCGCGGCGCGGCGCGCATGTCGTGCTGACCGCGCGCACGCAAGGCGGTCTCGAGGAGACGGACGATGTGATCCGCGCCGAGGGCGGCGTCGCGACGCTGCTGCCGCTCGATCTGCGCGAGGGCGAGACGATCGATCAGATCGGCCCGAGCCTCGCGCAGCGTTTCGGCCGCCTCGACATCCTTGTCCACAATGCGGGCGCGCTCGGCATGCTGACGCCGGCCACGCACATTCAGCCGCGCGACTGGGCGGAGACGGTGGGGGTCAATCTCACCGCAGCCTGGCACCTGATCCGCACTTGCGGGCCGGTTCTGGTGGCGGCGGAAGCCGGGCGCGCGGTGTTCGTCACCACCGGCATCGCGCGCCGCGCCCGCGCCTTCTGGGGCGCCTATGGAGCGACGAAGGCGGGCATGGAGCATCTCGTGCTGAGCTGGGCCGACGAGACGGAGAACACGAAGCTGCGCATCAACCTGTTCGATCCGGGCGTGGTGGCGACCCGCATGCGCGCGCGCGCGATGCCGGGCGAGGATCCGTCCGGCCTCGCGCGTCCGGCGGACGTGGCGCCGCGGCTGGTCGCGCTCTGCATGCCTGATGAGACCCGGCACGGGCAGATCGTGCGCGTCGGCTGACACCGCATGAGCGAAGCAGCACTGCAACGCCAGGCGGCGGCGCATGAGCCGGTCTCCGACTGCCCGCTCCTCGACGGCAATGCCGTGCACCTCTACGAGAGCGGCGGCGAGGCGATGGCGGCGATCTTCGGCGCGACCGCCGCCGCGCAATGCTCCGTGCTGATGGAATACTACACGCTCGAGGACGTGCATGCGGGCGGCGAGGCGCTCGGCGAATTGCTGCTCCGCAAGCGCGCCGAGGGCGTGGAGGTCGCGCTGATCTACGATGCGATCGGCTCCGGCGGCACGCCGGATGCGTTCTTCGACCGGCTTGCCAAGGCGGGCGTGCAGGTGCTCGAATTCCGCGCGACCAATCCGTTGAAGCGCCATTTCAACTGGCGATTCAACGACCGCGATCATCGCAAGCTGCTGGTGGTGGACGGCGCGGTGGCGTTCCTCGGCGGCGTCAACATGTCGCGCGTGTATGAAAATCCGCCGAGCGCCGGCACGCCGCGCGACCCGAACAAGGCCTTTTGGTATGACGCCGCGATCCGCATCGAGGGGCCGGCGGTGGCCGAGATCGCGCGGCTGTTCCATCATGGCTGGGCGCGCTATGGCGGCGGCGCGATGCGGCCGGCGGAGGCCGGGGCGCCGCCGCCGCCAGCCGGGCCGGAGACGATCCGCGTCGATGGCAGCGCGCCGCGCGAGAAGCGGCAGCTCTATTACGAATCGCTGCACGCCGCGATCGCCGCGGCGCGAAGCCGCGTTCTGCTCGCCACCGGCTATTTCGTGCCGACCCATGCGGAGTGGGAGCTGCTCGCCGCGGCGGCGCAGCGTGGCGTCGACGTCGATCTCGTCCTTGCCGGCTACACCGACGTGCCGGGCGCGATGCATGCGGCGCGCGCGCTCTACGGCCGGCTGATGAAACGCGGCGTGCGCATCCACGAGATCCGAGACGGCATGCTGCACGCGAAGGTCGCGACGATCGACGGGGTCTGGGTCGCGATCGGCTCGTCGAACCTCGACCGGCGCAGCTATGCCTATAACAACGAGATCGACGCGATCGTGCTCGGTACGTCGACCGCCGCCCGGGTGGAGGCGATGCTGCGCGGTTGGATGGAGCGGGCCGAGACGATCAGCTACGAGGCCTGGCGCAGGCGGAGCTGGCACGAGCATGTGGGCGAGCTCTCCGCACGCGTGTGGGAGCGCTACATGTAGTGCTCACTCGACCGCGCCGAGCGCCATCCCCGCTTCGCTCTGGCCGGACAGGCCGCGATAGATCAGCACGCCCGCGATCGCGCCGATCAACCATCCCCAATCGCCGACATTGAAGATCAGGCCATAGGCGCCGAGCAGGGAGAGCCCGATCGACAGCACGCCCGATGCCGCGAGCGCGATCAGCGCCTTGCGGTTCCAGCCGCCATCGTAGTTGAACGAGCCGGCGGGCGACATGGTGTAGAGATCCTCGACCGCGACGACCTGGCGTTTCACCAGGTAATAATCGGCGATCATGATGCCGAACATCGGCCCGAGCACCGAGCCGAAGATGCTGACGAAAAGCGTGATCGCGGCCGGGCTCGCGACGAACAGCCAGGGGCAGACCAGCACCGACAGGATGGAGGTGATCAGCCCGCCCATCCGGAAGTTGATGTTCTCGGGGCTGAGATTCGAGATGTCGTAGGCGGGCGAGACGAAATTGGCGACGATGTTGATGCCCATGGTCGCGACGATGAAGGTGATCGAGCCGATGATCGCCACCACCGGATTGCCGATCTTTTGCACGATCAGCACCGGGTCCATGATCGCGGTGCCGAACACTTTCAGCGTTCCCGCGGTGACGATCACGGTGATGATCGAGAACACCAGGAAGTTGACCGGCAGGCCGAGCAGATTGCCCAGCTTCATCGCCCGCTCGTCTTTCCCGAACCGCGCGAAATCGCCGAAATTCAGCAGCAGGGCGGAGAAATAGGCGACGATCAGCATCGCGGCGTTCGCCATCACGCCGAGCGTCATGCCGCTGCTCGCGGCGGGCGGGCTGAGCTGGAGCGCGAGGCTCGACAGCCCGGTCTGCGACACCATCCAGATCGCGAGCGCGAGCATCACCACGTAGACCACCGGGCCGCAGAAATCGATGAAGCGGCGGATGCGCTCCATGCCGCTCAGGAAGATCAGCAGCTGGAACAGCCACATGAACACGAAGCTGATCCAGGCGAGGCTGGACAGGCCGAGCACGCTGTTATGGGTCAGCACGGCGGCGGCGGGCGCCAGGGTGATGATCAGCACCTGCACGGCCTTGGAGGCGAAATAGGTCTGCACGCCGTACCAGACGATGCCGACGACACCGCGCACGATGGCGGCGAGATTGGCGCCGAGCACGCCGAAGGAGACACGCGCCATCACCGGGAACGGGATGCCGTAGCGCAACGACGGGCGCCCGATCAGGTTCATCAGGAAGTAGACGGCGACGATGCCGACCAGCATCGAGATCAGCACCTGCCATCCGGTCAGGCCGAGAAAGAACAGGCTCGCCGCGAAGGTGTAGCCGCCGACCGAGTGCACGTCCGACATCCACATCGCGAACAGGCTGAACACGCCCCAGCTTCGCCCTTCCGGCGCGGTCGGCGCGAGATCCTGGTTGTAGAGCCTCGGATGGGCCCCGGTGATGACGAGCGTCGGGATGGCGGTGCTGTTTGACGACATGGGGGCGCCTCCGCAATGCGGGGAGCGGCGGCGGCGACCATCGCCGCCGGCTCATCACGGAGTCCTTCAGCAAGAAACGGGCCAACAGCAAGAAACGGGCAGCAAGAAACGGGCCACACAAAGGCAAAAAGTAGGCCACACGCGATTTGCTTCGGTCTGGAGGCAGAATGGTGGCGATGTCCGCGTCACGGTTGCGTCATCTGCCCGTTCTATGGGCAATCCCGGTCACGCGCCTCAGCGGATGCGAATATTCGCCCTCGCCGAGGCGCCGTCCGCATCGAGCACGGAAAGCGTGAAGAAACCGGGACCGGGCGGGGTCCAGCTCGCGCTGCGCTCGGTGGCGTCGGTGTCGGGCACCCTGGCGCCGTCCACCAGGAAGGTGAGCGGCCGCCTGCCGCCCATCGCGTGCAGCGGCACCGGCCCGTCCCCGCCGAGTACCGCGCCGGGCGGCGGGAACAGCAGGCGGAGCGGGTCGGCCGGCTTGTCCGGTTCCGCCATCGGTGTTTCGCGCGGCGGGGCGGCGCGCGCCGACGCGGGCAGCAGGCCGAATAGCCGGGCCAGCATCGGCAAAGCGAGATCGCGCCCGGTGGCCGCCGGGAGGGACGTCCCGTCGGGCCGCCCGACCCAGACCGCCGCGACGGCATCGTGGTCAAACCCGAGCGCCCAGGAATCGCGGCCGCCCCAGCTGGTTCCGGTCTTCCAGGCGACACCCGGCGGCCCGCCGCTCGGGAACGGCTCGGTCAGGATGTCGGCGACCAGCCGGGCCGCGCTCGGCTGCACCAGGGCGCGGCGCGAATTCTCCTGGCCAGGGAGAAGGCGGAGCGGCGTGACCTCCCCATCCGTGCCGAGCGCGGCATAGATCGCGCCCAATTGCCGCATCGTCACCCCGGCGCCGCCGAGCGCCAGCGGGAGGGAGGGGGCAACATTTGGCGGCAGTCGGAGCGTGACGCCCGCCGCGGCGAGGGAGGCGGCGAAGCGGGTCGGGCCGAGGCGCTGCATCAGCAGCACGGCCGGCAGGTTGAGCGAGCGCCGCAAGGCCTCGGCGGTGGTCACATTGCCCTGGTGGGTGAAGTCGAAATCGTCGGGCGCGTAGCCGCCGAAATGGGTCGGGAGATCGGCGAGCCGGGTCTCCGGCGTCGCCAGCCCGTCCTGGAAGGCGAGCGCGTAGAGGGCCGGCTTGAGCGTCGAGCCCGGCGAGCGGATCGCGCGGGTGAGGTCGAGCGCGCCGCTCCGCGCTTCGTCGCCCCAGACGCCGGCGTAGAGCGCGCGGATGTCGCGGGTGCGGAGATCGGCGATCAGCATGGCGAGCGATACGCGGGGCGGCAGGCTCGCCAGCCGATCCGCCGCCAGGCGCTCCACCGCTTCCTGCAAGGGCAGGTCGAGCGTGGTCGTCGCCACGGGCGAGCGGGGCAGGGTGCGCACCGCCTGCATCGCGTGCGCGGGGAATGGCAGGCGGCGCGCGGGCATCGGGGCGTCGGCGGCCTCCGCCAGCACGCGATCGTGCGAGCCGTTCAGCACGCGACCGCGTAACGCGCGGGCCATCGCCGGATGGCGGTCCGGCCGCAGCGCCTCCGGCCGGCGCGGGATCGCCACCAGCAGCGCCGCCTGCGCCGGGTCGAGGGTGCGCGGATCGGTGCCGAACCAGGCCGCCGCCCCGGCGCGCACCCCCTCCAGATTGCCGCCATACGGGGCGAGCGTCAGCCAGATTCCGAGTATGTCGCGCTTCGAAAACCGTTCCTCGAGCTGCAGGGCGCGGACGATCTGGATCAGCTTGGCGGCGAGCGTGCGCGGTCGCGGGTCGAGCAGCCGCGCCGCCTGCATGCTGAGCGTCGAGCCGCCCGAGACGATCTTCCCCGCGCGCAGGAACTGGCCGGCGGCCCGCAGCAGGGCGAGCGGCTCGACGCCGGCATCGGACCAGAAATTCCGATCCTCGGTGCGCACCAGCAGAGCGACGAAATCGGGCGAGACGTCCTCGGTCGTCGTGCGGAAGCGCCATACGCCGCCCGGCGCGGGCAGCAGGGCGAGGGTGCGGCCCTGACGGTCGAGGATCTCGGTGCCGGCCGCGTGCAGGCGGGAGAGATCGGGCGGGAAATGCCGGTCGAGCAGCGCCGCGCCGCCGCAGAGCAGCAGCGCCAGCAGGGCGAGCCCGAGCGCGATCGCCCTCAATGCGCTCCCGTCATTGCGGCGGCAGCACGCTGATGCGGTTGGCGGCCTGCCGGGCGAACACGCCGGGGCGGTACATGTCGGCAAGCTCGGCGCCCGGAATTTCGTAGCTGCCGGGCGTGACCGCGCGCAGCCGCACCGCGACGCGGAAATCCGGCTGGTCCCCGGTCAGCCTGATCACCGCGGCGAAGCGGTCATCGGCGGCCGGCTGCGCCTCGGTGTCGCTCAGCGTGCCGAGCCAGCCGAGCCCCGGTACCGCGCCGGCGGGAAAGCGGCCGGCGATTTCCCACCCGGCGGGCAGGCCCTGCAGCAGCATGGCCCGGTGATCCTGCCCGTCATCGGCGCGGCCCTGCAGCACCAGCACGAACACGGTGTTCTGCTGCAAACGGTCGAGATCGAGCGCGCTGCCGTCGAGATTATAGAACAGCCGGCTCACCCGCATTTGCGCGCGAGCGGCGGGCAGGGCGGTGCTCGGCACGCCGCTCGCCGAAACCGTGCTGAACACCGCGCGCTGGCCGAGGTTGCGCGCCGTCGCCGGGCCCGTCAGCGCCACCGAGACGAGCGGACCCGGCGGCAGCGCGGTGCCGTTCACCGAAACCGTGGCGGGCGCGAGCCCGCGGCCGAGCACGGCGGCGGCCGTCGCCGTCCAGGCCTGCTCCTGCGTGTCGAGACTGTCGGGCCTGAGATCGGCGCCGGGCATCTGCGCGATCAGCCCCGGCAGCCGGTCCGCCAGCAGCCCGCTCTCCTTGAGCAAGACGGCGATCGCCGCCTGGTCGCGCACCGCCGAGCCGTAATCCGCATCCCAGGGGGTGCGGGCGGGGGCGGCGAGGGCGGCGGTGAAGGCGGCCTCGGCGCGCGGCCGGTCATTGGTGCGGGCAAGCGCGGCGCCGAGCTGGGCGCGGGCGAGGGGGGTCGGCAACTGATCGAGATGCTCGGCGAGCACCCGTTCCGGCCCCGCATGCGGCTGGCCGGCGAGCGCCAGAACGTAGAGGCGGTAGCTCTCCGCCGCGCGCTTGGCTGGCGTGTCGGCCGGCGTATCCGCCTGGTCGCTCAAGAATTTCAAAGCCGATTGCAGCGCCGCCTCCGGCACCGCGGCACCCCCATTGCGGGCGCGGACCAAAAACTCGGTGGCGTAGGCGGAGAGCCAGGGCTCGGCATCGTCATTGGCCGACCAGAGACCGAACCCGCCATCGTAGCGCTGCCGGTCGAGCACGGCGGTGATCGCCGCCTGCAGATGCCCCGCCCGGTCGGGCCCGGCGATCGCGCCGTCCGGCAGCACGGCGAGCGGCAGACCCTTGCTCACGGATTGCTCAAGGCAGTCGAGCGGATAGCCGCCGAGCGCATCGACCAGCGAGGCGGCGTCGTAGCGCACCGCGCCGCCGAAGCTCGCCCGCGACTGCCAGGTGCCGGCGATGAAGCCGGCGATCGCCGGCGCCAGCTTGGTATCGGTCCCGGGGACGAGCTCGCCGCCGGCGACCAGGCTTTCGCGTCCGCGCGCCGGGCGGATGGCGATCGTCGCATCCCGCGCGAGGTGGAACCCGTCCGGCCCGGTCACGTCGAGATGCACCGTGCCGGTCCCGGCGCCGGTCGCACGCAGCCCGGTGAACGGGACCGCCTGGGCGTTTTGCGCGAGCGTCGCGGCGAGGCGGGCGGGTCCGTCGAGCGCGAGCGGGCCGCCGACCGAGATCGTCACCGCATCCTCGCCGGCCGGGAGCTCGAGGTTCTGTAGCAGCACGGCGAGGCGCGCATCATCGCCCGGTGCGAGGAAGCGCGGCAGGAGAGGTTCGGCGATCAGCTTGTCGCGCACCAGCATGTCGCTTGCCGCGCTGCCGAGCTCCGCGCCCTGCCAGACCACCGCCATCAGCCGGATCTGACCGTTGAAATCCGGCAGATCGAGCGGGATCTGCGCCACGCCGTCCGCGCCGGCCTGCACCGGCGGCTGGAACAGCGAGACCACTTTCTGCGGGATCTGGCGCACCCCGCCGGCCGCCTCGTCGCCGCCCTGGTGGAGCAGCGTCGCGCTTCCCCGGGCGGGCGCGATCAGCCGGCCCCAATCGTCGCGGATGTCGATGCCGAGCGCCCGCCTGCCGAGGAAATGCGCGATCGGGTCGGGGTTGGCGAAATCGGTGAGGCGGAGCACGCCCTCGTCCACTGCGGCGAGCGTCACCCAGGCGCCGGGCTGCGTGCGCACCGGCACGGTGATGCGGCCGCGCGGCGCAACCCGGTCCGGCACGTCGATGCTGACCGGGAGGGTGCGCGAGGCGGGATCGATGCCGAGCCAGGTGAGGCCGATCGCCCGCGCCGGGCGGGTGGTCTCGCTGCCCGGGCGGAACACATGCACCGCGACATAGGCGCCGGCCCCCCAGCCGGGATCGACCGGCACGGTGATGTCGGTGCCGCCCGCCGGGACCGTGATGTCCTGCAGCGAATGCACCCGGTCGGTCAGCACGGCCACGCTCGCCTCGCCGGCAAAGGGGGCGGCGATTTGGATGCGCGCCTCTGCGCCGGGGGCATAGACCCGCCGGTCGGCCGAGACGTCCACATCATCCGGCGTGTCTGGATTGTCGGAACTCGCCCAACCCGAGCGGAACCGAACGGAGGTCGCGGCCAGGCCGTCCGCCTGCGAGACCTCCAGCCGGTAGCGGCCGAAATCGAGCTTCTTCGCATAGTGGTAGGTGCCGCTCGCCGGCAGCATGATCCGGCTCGTCTCCAGCGGCTCGTCGCGCCAGACGAGCTCGAACCGCGCCAGCGAGCCGTTCACCACCAGCCGCCAGTCCGGCCGCTCGCGCACCAGGCGGAGCGTCGCGGGCAGCGCGATGCGTTTGCCCTCGGGATCGATCGCGGCGATGTCGAACCCGGCCTCGGCCCCGGCATCGACGGCGTCGGCGAAGCCGGGCTTGATGCCGATCAGCGGCGTGGCCGGGCGCACCGGGATGGTGAGATGCGCCCGCACGCCATGGCCGGACGGGTCGTCGATCTCGGTGCTGACCACCGCGCGAACCGGGTGGGTGGTGTCGGGCGCCTGGTCGAGCTTGATCGGGAGCGTCGTATGGCCCTGCGCGTCGGTGTCGCCGAGGGGCAGGTCGGCGGTGTCGGGCGCGAATTCCTCATCGGCGAGGCCGACCGTGTAACCGGCGAGGGCGGCGGGCGGGCTCGGGTCGATCTCGAGCCGCATCCGGCCGCTGCCGGAGAGCCCGGCGCCGGGTGCCCCGTAGAGGAAGCGGGCGGCGACCGGCAGATCGTATTCGGTGCCGGGCAGGATCGGGCCGTGCGCCGGGCCGAGATCGACCGCCATCCGGTCCGGCACGAAGGCATCGACGCGGAACGCGCCGGTGCCGATCGGCGGCCGGCCAGGATCGGCCATCACCTGGATCGTCCAGGTGCCCGAAGCGGCGCCGAAGGAGAGCGGAACCGCGAGATGCTGCGCCGCATCGCCGGTGCGCGCCGGCACGCCTTCCTGGAACACATCGCCGTTCGGGCGGAGGATGCGGATGCGCGCGGGGATGTCGGCCGGCCTGCCGGCATCGTCGCGCAGCAGGCTCATCACGTTGACCGTCTCGCCCGGGCGGTAGATGCCGCGATCGGTGTAGACAAAGGCGTCGAGCGGACCCGGATCCGGCATGCCGGACACGCCGCGATCCGAGAGGTCGAAGGCGGCGGTGGTTAGATCGATCGCCACGAGATCATCGCCGAGCGTCGCGTGGATCGCCGCCGGCGCGACCGGACCGCTGCCGGCGAGCAGCGGGGCGGCGAACCGCGCGACGCCGTCCCCGTCCGTGGTCGCGGTGGCCAGGATGTCGTTGTCATGCGCGAGCAGGTCGAGGCGGACGCCGGCGCGCGGCCTGGCGTCCGAATAGCCGCGCATCTGCACGGTCAGCCCATCGGTGCCGCGCCACACGGTGGGCGCGAGATCGGTGCGCAGGATCATCTGCGCGGTGGTGGGGGTGGAATCGTCGCCGGTCCTCGCGTCCGAAGCGGTGGCGAGCAGCGCGTAGAGGCCGGGCGTGTCGAACGCGTCGGGCAGCGGCAGCGCGGTGCTCAGCGTCGCGTTCGGCTTGTAGCCGGGGATCTCGGCGCTCCCCTGCCAGACCGTCCGCCCGTTATCCGCCGCTCCCATCGCGGTGTCGGGGTCGAGCGGCTGGCCGAGCGGGTTGTCCCGCGTCCAGGGCAGCATCGCCCGCTCGGAGAGGCGGACGAGCCTGAGCGTGACGCCGTGCAGGTTGACGCTGGTGAGCGTGACCTTCGATTGCTGGCCGTGCGGCAGCAGGAACAGCCGCTGGTCGAAAGCCAGCCGCGGCGCGCGGTTGCCCATCGCCACCGCGACCCTGGTGTCCTGCTTCAAGGCCACGCCGCCTTCCGCCGGCAGGCCGGCGCGGAGCATGACCGTGGTGGTGGCGCCGAGCGGCAGGCCGGAGACGCAGATCTGGTCGGCCTCGCGCGTCACCGCGGCGGCGGGGACCGGCGGATCGAGCCGCACCCAATCCGCGGCATGGAAATCATCGCGCCGCGACGGGGCGACGGTGAAGCGCAGGCAGGCGCGCGGCGGGTCGGCGTCGATCTCGGTGCGGATCCCGGCAACCAGCATCCCGGCCGCCTTCTGCGCATCGGCCAGCGCCTGGCGAATGCCGGCATCGTTGGGCGCGCGGGATTGCGCCGCCTCCAGCGCCTGGATCTGCTGCACCGGCCGGTCCTGCACCCGCAGCGCATCGGCGATCACCCGGAGCGCCGGGATCTCGGGCGCGCCGGAATCGACCTGCTGGAAATTCTGCCAGGCGGCCGCGAGGGCGTGGGCGGAATCGGGCGGAGTGCGGCGGAGCTCGGCCTGGGCGAGCGCCAGCCATTGATCGGCGCTGACCTCGCCGAGGCCGGCGCGCTGCTCGAGTAAAGCCGCGGCGGCGTTCCAGTCCGGCTTGGCCATCGCCGCGGCGGCGGCCGTCTCGGCCTGCTTGCGTGCCTGCGGCGTGCCGCCGGCCGGAAACCGGCTGGTCAGCTGATTGGCGAACCGCGTGCTGTCGGCGTCGAGACCGGGCAGGCTGAAATCGGCTTGCGCCCGCGCGCCCGCCGCCCCGAGAAGAAAAGCGAGCAGCAGGACCGCGGCGAGGCGGCGCATGTCAGCGGGTTTCGCCGCCGCGCGTGGTCAGCACGTCGCGGATCTCGGTCAGCAATTGCTCGCTCTTGGTGAAGGCGGGCTTCGCCTCCTCCCGCACATGCAGGCGGGTGAGCGCCTTGACCAGCCAGAAGATCGCGAAGCTGACGATCAGGAACTGGATGCAGGCGTTGAGGAACAGGCCGACATTCATCGTCACCGCCCCGGCGCGTTGCGCGTCCGCGAGCGTCGCCGCGTGCTGGCCCCTCAGCGTGAGGAATATATTGCTGAAATCGATGCCGCCGAGGATCAAGCCGAGCACCGGGGTGAAGATGTCTTTCACCAGGCTGTTGACGATGCTGGTGAACGCCGCGCCGATGATGATACCGACGGCAAGATCGACCACGTTGCCGCGGGTGACGAATGCCTTGAACTCGTTGATCCAACCAGGTGTGTGGATGTTCCCGGGAAGCGCCATGCCTTATCTCCTCATGCCAATGCGCCAGGTCAATACGCGAGGATAATACTATCCTGGTGAAACATTAAACCGGCCGTGCCGGTCTTGCTCCATGAGGTGACATGATGACGCTGCGCGCGACTTTTTTTCAGGCGGTGGCCTTGCTGGCTGTGGCTTGGCCGCTCACCGCATGCGCGCCGCGCATGCCCGCACAGGCCGGATCCGCCGTCGCGCCGGTCGTGGCGCACGCGCCTCCGAGCATCAATGCCGGCAAGCTGCCGTGGGATGCGCCGCACCTCCCGGCCGCGTCAGCGCCGGGAAGCGGGGCTGGGCTATCCGCAACCGGCGCCTATGAGCCTGCGACGTAGGCCTTCAGGCTGTCCACCTCGGTTTCCTGCTGCATGATGCGCGCCTTCACCACGTCGCCGATGCTGACGATGCCGATCACCGTGCTGCCTTCGAGCACGGGGATGTGACGGAAGCGGCCCGCCGTCATCATCGTCATCGCTTCCTCGACGGTGTTGTCGCGGGTCGCGGTGCGCAGCGCGCGCGTCATCAGCTGCCCGGCGGTCATCTCCAGCGTGCGCGGACCGTTCGCCGCCAAGGCGCGGACGATGTCGCGCTCGCTGACGATGCCGAGGAGCTGACCGACCGCGTCGAACACCAGAACCGCGCCGATCCGCCGCGCCGATAGCAGTTCCGCCACCTCGCTCACCGTGGCCGTGGCGGCGACATGCGCCACGTCGTTGCCCTTGTGTCGCAGGATTGCAGCGATCGTCATGGAACCTGCTCCTTTCCGGATTACGGTTCCTTCATCTTCCGCCTTTCGCAGGCTGGATGGCAAATTTCAGGTGTGCACCGCAGCGTTCATTCCGCCGCCTGGAGAGCGGGCACCCCGGTGAGCTGGGTGGCGACGAGATCGGCGAAGCGGCCGCCGGTCGCGAGCAGCGCGTCGAACCGGCCGCGCTCGGCGATCCGCCCCGCCTCGAACACCAGGATCTCGTCGGCATCACGGACCGTGGACAGGCGGTGCGCGATGATGAAGGTAGTGCGCCCCTTCATCAGGTTCTGCATCGCGCGGGAGACGCGCGCCTCGGTGGCGGCGTCGAGCGCGCTGGTCGCCTCGTCGAGGATCAGGATCGGCGGGTCTTTCAGCAGCGCGCGAGCGATGGCGAGGCGCTGGCGCTGGCCGCCGGAGAGGGTGGCGCCGCGCTCGCCCACGATCGTGTCATACCCCTGCGGCTGGCGGGTGATAAACTCATGCGCATCGGCCAGCCGGCAGGCGCGCTCGAGTTCCTCATCCGTGGCCTCGGGCCGGCCGATCAGCAGGTTCTCGCGGATCGACCGGTTGAACAGCAGGCTCTCCTGAAACACCACGCCGATCGACCGCCGCAGGCTTTCGAGCGTCACCCCGCGCAGATCCTGCCCGTCGATGCGGATCGCGCCCGCGACCGGGTCCCACAGGCGCTGCAGCAGGTTCATCGCGGTGGATTTTCCGGCGCCGGTATGGCCGACCAGCGCCACGATGCTGCCCGGCCGCGCGGTGAAGGACACGTCGTCGAGAATGCGCGGGCCACCGGGATAGGCGAAGGAGACGTGATCGAACCCGATCTCGCCGCGCGGGACCGTGAGAGTGGCCGCGCTCGCCTGCTCCGGCACCGAGCTCTGCGCGTCGAGCACCTGGAAGAATTCCTCGAGCCCCGGCATCTGGAAGAACAGGCGCGAGGCGAAATTCATCGCCGATTCGAGCCGCCCGATCAGCAGCGTCGCGATCCCCATGAAGGAGACGATCTGCGCCACCGACGCCTGGCCGCGCAGATGCAGCACGGTGCCGATCAGCACGATCGCGATCACCGTGAGCGTCGAGGAGGCGCGCGTCAGCACGTTGACGATCGCCCACCAGTTCAGCACCGGGAACTGGTTGGCGATCAGCGCCTGCACGATCTCGCCGAACCGTCGGCTTTCCGCCGAGAGGCGGGTGAAGGACTGCACCACCATGACATTGGCGAGCGCGTCCTGCGCGGTGCCGGCGAGATTCGAGTGATACATCTCGACGCGCCGCTGCGCGCTCTCGGTCTTGCGGATCACCACCACCGCGAAGGTGCAGAACAGCACGACGAGCACGATCAGCGCGATCGAGAGCTGCCAGTTCATCAGCAGCGTCAACGGCAGCAGCACGATGGTGCAGATGAAAGTCGAGAGCTGTTCGCGGAAGAACAGCAGATAGAGCGCGAACAGCCCGTCCGCGCCGCCCAGCATCGCCTTCATCAGCCGCCCGGAATGCGCGTCCCCATGAAAGGAGAGGGGCAGCCCCAGCACATGGTCGAAATACCGGCTCATCGCGGCCAGCCGGTTGCGATGCGCGAGCCGTTCGGCCTGCACCACCATCGCCATGTTGGCGACGATGCCGGCCGCACCCACCGCCGCCCACACGCCGAGCAGCGACCCCGCCTGCGACCAGAGCTCCGCCGCGCTGATCGAACCGGTCCGGGAAAGGAGCCCGATGACCCGTCCGAACAGCACCGGATCGAGAAACTGCAGCCCCGCCACGATCGCGTTGGCGAGGACCAGAACCACGATCACGCCGCGTTCGGGCGCCAGCATCCGTAGCACCCGGCGGTAGATCGCAAAGAAGCTCATGCGGTCTCGTTCCATGGCGCGACTTTGCCTGCGGATTTGGGCGATCCCAAGGCGAATAAGGCAGATAGGTCAGGGGCGCTCCCCCTGGTTTTGAGAATTCTACTCCGCCTGCCGACTTACCGGAACGAACCCGATACGACGGTTTGCGCAGAAACGCTGAGCCGGATGTGCTTCGCGCGAAGCGCAATCACCATACCTGGAACATCGGCGCTGACGACATCCCGCGACATCAACCACCCGGCGCGGAGCGCAGCCAGGTTCCAAGGGCGACTGCCCTTGGCGGGGTCCAGGGGCAGAGCCCCTGGCCTTTCATGCCTCAAACTTCCAACGCCCTGAACCGCCGCGAAGGTGCGATGAACTCCTCTTGCGCCGCGACGAGCAGGATCTCGCGGGAGCCGGCCTCCGCGGTCCGGCGGAGCAGGCCGTGGATGGCGCTCCCGGCTTCGGCCAGCGCCGCGGCGGTTGAACCGGTGCGGAGGCGATGGAACAGGAACAATCCGGCCAGCGCATCTCCGGCGCCGTTCACCGTGATCGGCAGGATCGGCGTGCGGAGCAGGTGGACTTCGCCCCCATCGGCGGCGAGCATGTCGATCGCGTCATCGGGCGTGGTTTCGGTCCGCGAGCTGGTCACGAGCACGATGCGCGGCCCGCGCGCCTGCAGCGCGGCGATGGCGGTCTTGGTCGCGTCCAAAGTGCGGCATTCCTGGCCGCTCAGATATTCGAGCTCGAACAGGTTCGGCGTGACGATGTCGGCCGCCGGCACCGCCTGGTCGCGCATGAATTCGGGGATGCCGGTGCGAACGTAGAACCCCTCATCGGTATCGCCGAGCACCGGGTCGCAGCACCAGAGCGCGGCCGGGTTGGCGGCGCGGACGGTCCGCGCCGCCTCCAGGATGGCGGTGCCGATGCCGGCATCGCCCATGTAGCCGGAGAGCACCGCGTCGCAGCGGGCGAGCGCCCCCCGTTCGCCGATGCCCGCCACCACCTCCCGCACATTCTCGCCCGAGAACACCTGGCCCCGCCACGAGCCGTACCCCGTGTGGTTCGAGAACTGCACGGTGTGCACCGCCCAGACCTCGGCGCCGAGCCGTTGCAGCGGGAAGACGGCGGAGGCGTTCCCGACATGGCCGTACGCGACCCAGGACTGGATGGAGAGGATGTTCAAGCGCAGCGGCCGCCATCCACCGGCAGCAATACGCCGGTGATGAAGGAGGAGGAATCCTCCGCCAGCCAGACGCAGGCATTGGCGATGTCGGCCGGCGTGCTCATCCGGCCGAGCGGAATGGTGCCGACGAAGCGCGCGCGATTTTCCGGCGTGTCGGGCACGCCCATGAAGTCGGTCAGCATGCCGGTCGCGCCCATCACCGGGCAGATCGCGTTGACGCGGACATTGTCGGGGGCGAGCTCGGTGGCCATGCACTGGGTCATGGTGTTCACCGCGCCCTTGGTGCCGTTGTACCAGACGAGCCCGGGACGCGGGCGGATGCCGGCCGTGCTGCTGATGTTGATGATCGAGCCGCCGCGCCCCTGGCGGCGGAATTCCGGCACCGCGGCCTGCGCCATCCAGTAGATCGATTTCACGTTGACGGCGTAGACGCGGTCGAAGGTTTCCTCATCCACTTCGAGCATCGGCCGGTTGCGATGCGTGGTGCCGGCATTGTTCACCACGACATCGAGCGCGCCGAATTTTTCCAGGCAGAGCGCGACCATCGCGCGCACGTCCCCGCCATTGCGGACGTCGCCGCGGATTGCGGCGCCCCCAGTCTCGCCGGCCACCCGCTCGGCGGCTTTCTGGTCGATATCGGCGACCACCACGCGGGCGCCTTCGGCGGCGAAGCGGCGGGCGATCCCCTCGCCGAACCCGCCGCCGCCGCCGGTGACGACGATCGCCTTGCCTTCGAGACGCATGGCTTCCTCCCGTTGTGCCGCTTCCCGCTTACGAGCGGCGGCCACGCTTGCCAAGCAGGCGCACGCGGCCTATCGCGACGCAGCAATCAGATCGGGAGACGCGGCGATGCCGGAAAATCCGTTGCTGTTCCAGCCGGTCGGTTTCCGCTCGGTGACCGCGCGCAACCGCATCGCGGTGGCGCCGATGTGCCAGTACAGCGCGACGGACGGGCTCGGCGATGACTGGCACGTCCAGCACCTCGGCGCCCGCTCGGTGGGCGGCGCGGGGATCGTGTTCACCGAGGCGACGCATGTCTCCGCGACCGGGCGCATCACGCCGGGCTGCCTCGGCCTCTGGAACGAGGCGCAGCAGGCGCTGGCGAAGCGCCTCGTCGGCGTGATCGAGCGCGGCGGCGCGGTGCCCGGCATGCAGATCGCGCATGCCGGCCGCAAGGCGAGCAGCCGCCGGCCCTGGGAAGGCGGGACGCCGATCAGGCCCGAGGAAGGCGGCTGGGTGCCGGTCGCGCCGAGCCCGGTTCCCTTCACCGAGGACGGCATCGCCCCGCACGCCCTCTCGGCCGGCGAGATCGCCGAGATCGCCGGCCAGTTCGGCGCCACGGCGCGGATGGCGCGCGAGGCGGGCATGCGCGTGGTCGAGATCCATGGCGCCCATGGCTACCTCATCCACTCCTTCCTTTCGCCGATCTCGAACCGCCGCAACGATGCCTATGGCGGCGATCTCGCCGGACGGTCTCGGATGCTGATGGAGGTGGTGGATGCGGTGCGCGCCGAATGGCCGTCCGACCTGCCGCTCTTCGTGCGGCTCTCCTGCGCCGATTACGTGCCGGGCGGCCTCGATATCGGCGAGACGGTGGCGCTCTGCCGCCTGCTGAAGGCGCGCGGCGATGTCGACCTGATCGACTGCTCGAGCGGCGGCGTGTCCCCGGCGCAGCAGATTCCCTCGCTGCACCCGGGCTATCAGGTGCCGTTCGCCGAGCGCGTGCGGGAAGCGGCGGGGATCGCGACCGGCGCAGTGGGCTTGATCCGCGACCCGGCGCAGGCGGCCGAGATCGTCGGCAATGGCCGGGCGGATATCGTGCTGCTGGCGCGCGCGGTGCTGGCCGACCCGGCCTGGCCGCTGCGCGCCGCGCGCGCGCTCGGCGCGCAGGTGGAGCTGCCGCCGCAATACCAGCGCGCGATGCTCGCGTAACCCGCCGCCCTGGTGACCGGCTTGAACACATGCCGGCTTTTATCTATACGGCGCGGCTTCGCCCCGGTCGGCATCGGGGCAGCGGAGGCGGCAGAGACATGAAACCGGATATCCACCCCGAGTATCACGAGATCAACATCGTGATGACCGACGGCACGCAGTTCACCACGCGCTCCTGCTACGGCAAGCCGGGCGAGACGCTGCGGCTCGACATCGACCCGAAATCCCACCCGGCCTGGACCGGGCAGCAGCGCATCATGGACACCGGCGGCCAGGTCGCGAAGTTCAACAAGCGCTTCGCCGGGCTGGGCAGCAAGCGAGGCTGATTTTTCTTGCGATAGCGTCGTGGCGCCGCCCTTGAACCCAAGGGCGGCGTTGTTACTTCTGGCGTATCCGAAGTGCCCAAACGGGGCTTTGGAGACGACCGCTGGACCGGCTCAATGGTGGGCGGTCCGAGAACTGACCTTGCTCTTGCAGGAGGTATGCATGACGTACGACTTTTCCCCGCTTTTTCGCACCGCCATCGGCTTCGACCGGCTCGCCCGGGTGATGGATGCCGCGCAGGAAGCGTCGGCGACCCAGTCCTATCCACCCTACAACATCGAGAAAACCGGTGAGGACAGCTACCGCCTGACCGTGGCGGTCGCCGGGTTCGGCCCGAACGATCTCGACGTGACGGTCAGGGACAACACGCTGTTCGTGACCGGTCGCGTCGCCGCCGATGCGCCGAAGGCCGAGCTGCTGCATCGTGGCATCGCAGGCCGCGCGTTCGAGCGCCGCTTCGCCCTTGCCGACCATATCGTGGTCGAGGACGCCGACCTTCAGCACGGGCTGCTGCATGTCGGCCTCAAGCGCGTGGTCCCGGAGGCGCTGAAGCCCCGCCGCATCGAGATCGGCAGCTTGGCCTCGGCCGCGCAGCCGACCGATCGCCTGGTGGCGAACGACGCCGCGACGGAGCCCAAGGCCGCCTGACGCCGCTCCAGGCGTCCGGCCCGAGCGGAGGAACCCCGTCGGCATCTGCCGGCGGGGTTTCTCACGACTTGCGGAAGAACGCCTCCGCGGTGCTGCGATGCCCCTGCTTGCGCTCAATCGCCCCCTTGGCGCGGGCGGTCTCGGCCTCGAGCTCGGCGATATAAGCCTCGAGTTCGGCCACACCCATTCCGTCCATCGGCAAAGGTGTCAGCCTGGCGCGCGGCCGGCTTGGCTCATCCTCTTCCATACCCGTCTCCCTTCCGGTCTTCACCACCGTGATCATCGCCTTGACCCTGACCGGGCCGAATGTCCATATGCCTGGAATCAGACATATTTATCCGTCCGGTGACCGAGCAAGCCGGCAGGGCGGAGCGAGAGGGTTTTCCGCAATGACCATGCCCCTGATGCCGAAGGCGACCGCCGTCTGGCTCATCGAGAAGACCGCGCTGACCTTCACCCAGATCGCCGATTTCTGCGGCATGCACCCGCTTGAGGTGCAGGCGATCGCCGATGGCGAGGTCGCGGCCGGCATCGTTGGCTATGATCCGGTGGCCAACAGTCAGCTCACCAGCGAGGAGATCGCGCGCTGCGAGGCGGATCCGGAGGCGCGGCTGCGGCTCTCGCCGCGGGCGACCGTGGTCCCCCGCCGGTCGCGCGGCGCCCGCTACACGCCCGTCGCGAAACGCAATGACCGGCCGGACGCGATCGCCTTCGTGCTTCGCAACTTCCCCCAGCTCTCCGAGGCGCAGGTCGTGAAGCTGCTCGGCACCACCAAGGACACGATCGCCAAGGTGCGCGACCGGACGCATTGGAACAGCACCAACATCAAGCCGCGCGACCCGGTGATCCTGGGGCTTTGCAGCCAGACCGACCTGAATGCGATGGTCGCGCAGGCCAACGACCGCCTCGCCCGCGAGGGGCATGCCGTCCCGATGCCGCCACCGCCGGAAGCCGACGAGGCGGCCTGAAGCTGGGCTGCCTGAAATCCGGGGCCGCCTACGATAGCGTCCGAAAACTCCGGCGCTCAGAGCGCCGGAGTTTGCCGCAGGAGAGCTAGTCCCGCCGGTCGCG
Source organism: Acetobacteraceae bacterium (assembly GCA_965276665.1). GTDB lineage: Bacteria > Pseudomonadota > Alphaproteobacteria > Acetobacterales > Acetobacteraceae > CAWGJC01. The sequence continues at coordinate 1,859,467 of OZ255620.1, read as the reverse complement.
CAGACGCTCCATCTCCTCCTTCAGCCGCAGCTTCTCGAGCTTCATCCGGGTCATCACCGCGTCATCCGGACGCGGCCGCTGGTCCTCGGCCGCAATGCGCGCTTCGAGACTCATATGGCGATCCTTCAGGCTGTCGATGCGAGACTGCAGGCTCATGGTGCCTCCTTCCTCTCAGCATGGCCGTCGCCACATGGCGCTCGGACACGTGGCAAGCCTATGACAAGATAGGGCCGGGGCGCCAAACGAATCGCGCGCGATCTCGCGAGCCCTGATAGGTGCGCGCAGGCAACCGTGCTAAGAGCGCCGCCGATGTTGATCGCCGCGCTATGCTGACCCCCTCCCGATGCTGAACCCCTGGCGATGCTGACCGATCGCGACACCCTGCTGCGCAAGCTTCACGAATTGCGGAGCGAGCACCGGGATCTCGACACCGTCATCGCCCGCCTGGCCGAGCAGGGGCTGGACCAGCTTCACATCCAGCGCCTCAAGAAGCGCAAGCTTCTGCTGAAGGACGAGATCTCCTGGCTGGAAAGCCGCCTGATCCCGGATAACATCGCTTGAATCGAGAGGGGCCCGTCGTCGGGGTCATCATGGGCAGCCAGTCGGACTGGCCGACCATGCGCCACGCCGCCGAGACGCTGGCCGCGCTCGACGTCCCGCACGAGACGCGCCTGGTCTCCGCGCACCGCACGCCCGACCGCCTTGCCGAATATGCGCGGACGGGCCGCAGCCGGGGGCTTCGCGTCATCATCGCCGGCGCCGGCGGGGCGGCCCATCTCCCCGGCATGTGCGCCGCCTGGACCAGCCTGCCCGTGCTCGGCGTCCCGATGGAAAGCCACGCGCTCAAGGGCATGGACAGCCTGCTTTCCATCGTGCAGATGCCGGCCGGCATCCCCGTCGGCACGCTCGCGATCGGCCGCGCCGGCGCGGTGAACGCGGCGCTTCTCGCGGCCTCCATCCTCTCGCTCGCGGATCCCGACCTCACTCGGCGGCTGGATGCATGGCGGGCGGCGCAAGCCGCCGCCGTGCCCGAGACCCCAGCCGAGACCGCCTGACCGAAGTGATCCTTCCGTCCAACGCCACCATCGGCATTGTCGGCGGCGGCCAGCTCGGCCGGATGTCGGCGATGGCGGCCGCCCGGCTCGGCTTCCGCTGCCACGTGCTCACGCCGGAGCGCGACAGTCCCGCCGCCCTGGTCTCCGCCGGCGCCACGATCGGCGATTACGAGGACCCGGCGGCGCTGCGCGACTTCGCCGCGCAGGTCGACGTCGTCACCTTCGAGTTCGAGAATGTCAGCGCCGCCGGGCTCGACCTGCTGGCCTCCCTCCGTCCGGTCCGCCCGGCGCCCGGCGTGCTCCGCATCAGCCAGGACCGCGTCGCCGAGAAGTCCTTCCTCAATGCCGCCGGCATCCCGACCGCGCCGTGGCGCGAGATCGGCGCGCGGGAGGAGCTCGACCAAGCTGTCGCCGCGCTCGGCCTGCCGGCGATCCTCAAGACCACCCGGCTCGGCTATGACGGCAAGGGTCAGGCGATGCTGCGCGATCCCGCCGATCTCGACGCCGCCTGGGAGAGCCTTGCGCCGCACCCGCTGATCCTCGAAGGCTTCGTTGATTTCGCCTGCGAGATGAGCGTCGTGGTGGCGCGCGGCGCGGACGGCACGCTCGCCGCCTTCGACGCGGTGGAGAACCGCCATCGCGACGGCATTCTCGACCTGACCCTGGCACCCGCCCGCGTCACGCCGGGAATCGCCGCCCGCGCCGGCATGATCGGCCGGGAGGTCGCGGGCGCGCTCGGCCTTGTCGGCCTGCTGGCGGTCGAGATGTTCGTCGATCGGGATGGCCGCGTGCTCGCCAACGAGATCGCCCCGAGGCCGCATAATTCCGGCCACTGGACGATCGAGGCCTGCCCGGCCAGCCAGTTCGAGCTGCATATCCGCGCCGTCGCCGGCCTGCCGCTCCCGGAAGCCAGCCGCCACGCCGACGCGGTGATGAAGAACCTCGTCGGCCCGGAAGAGACCGCGCTCTGGCCCGAAATCCTCGCCACGCAAGGGCTGATCGCGCATCTCTACGGCAAGGCGGAAGCCCGGCCAGGGCGGAAGATGGGCCATGTCACGCGCCTGTTTCCGCGTGGCGCGCTGCCCGGCGAATTCGGCGTCCGCGCATCGTTGAACGGCCTGCTGCGAGACTGAGCTAAAGCGCCGTCCCGGTTCTAGAGCATTTCAGTTAAGTCGGCGCCGGCCCTCGCCCCCGCCCGGCCCCCTGCAAAACTATACTCGCGTTGGGGGCGGGCGGGGGCGAGGGCCGGCGCCCTCCACCGAAGGTGCAAACGCTCTAGCTTTCTGTTTTGGCGAGCATCTTTATCCGCTCGAACGATGCCGTTCGAACGGATGATGCTCTCGCGGCCGGCCGGAAACTCGATCCGGCGCCGACTTAACTGAAAATGCTTAGTCGGCGGCCTCCGCATAGGCTTCCAGCGGCGCGCAGGTGCAGGCGAGATTGCGGTCGCCATACACGTTGTCGACGCGCTTGACCGGCGGCCAGTATTTCGCCGCGCGAACCCAGGCGCGCGGGAAGGCGGCTTCGGCGCGGGAATAGGCATGCGGCCAACGCTCCGCCATCACCTCGGCGGCCGTATGCGGCGCGTTCTTCAGCGGATTGTCGGCCCGGTCCATGCGGCCCTCGCCGATCGCGGCGATCTCCTCGCGGATCGCGATCATCGCGTCGCAGAACCGGTCGAGCTCGGCGCGGCTTTCGCTCTCGGTCGGCTCGATCATCAGCGTGCCGGCGACCGGCCACGACATGGTGGGCGCGTGGAAGCCGAAATCCTGCAGCCGCTTGGCGACATCCTCGACCATCACCCCCGCTTCCGCCTGGAAGTCGCGGCAATCGACGATGCATTCATGCGCGACCCGGCCGTTGCGGCCGGTGTAGAGCACCGGGAAATGCGGTCCGAGGCGGCGCGCCATGTAGTTCGCGTTCAGGATCGCGACCTCGGTGGCGCGCTTGAGCCCGGGCGCGCCCATCATGCGGATATAGGCGTAGCTGATCGGCAGGATCAGCGCCGAGCCGAACGGGGCGGCCGCCACCGTGCCAAACCCGGTTGCAGGCCCCGCGTCGGGGCGCATCGGATGATTGGGCAGGAAGGCCGCGAGATGCGCGGCGACGCCGATCGGGCCGACGCCCGGGCCGCCCCCGCCATGCGGGATGCAGAAGGTCTTGTGCAGGTTGAGGTGGCACACATCGGCGCCGATCGCCGCCGGGCTGGTGAGCCCGACCTGCGCGTTCATGTTCGCGCCGTCCATATAGACCTGGCCGCCGGCGGCATGCACCGCTTCGCAGATCGCGCTGATCTCCTCCTCGAACACGCCATGCGTGCTCGGATAGGTGATCATCAGCGCCGCGAGCTTGCCGCGGTGCTGCGCGATGCGCGCCTGCAGGTCGTCGAGATCGACATTGCCGTCGCGGTCGCAGGCGACGACGACGACGCGGAACCCCGCCATCGCCGCGCTCGCCGGATTGGTGCCATGCGCGCTCGACGGGATCAGGCAGATATCGCGATGCGTCTCGCCACGGCTCTCGTGCCAGGCGCGGATGGTGAGCAGCCCGGCGTACTCGCCCTGGCTGCCGGCATTCGGCTGCAGCGAGACGGCGGCGAAGCCGGTGATCGCCTTCAGCCAGTCGGAAAGCCGGGTGATCAGCGTCGCATAGCCCGCGGTCTGCTCTGTAGGCGCGAATGGGTGGATGTCGGCGAATCCCGGCAGGGTGATCGGGATCATCTCCGCCGTCGCGTTCAGCTTCATCGTGCAGGAGCCGAGCGGGATCATGCTGCGGTTGAGCGCGACGTCGCGATCCTCGAGCCGCTTCAGATAGCGCAGCATCTCGTGCTCGGCGCGATGGCTCAGGAAGGCGGCGTGCTCGAGAAAGGGCGTGTTGCGCACGAGCCCGGGCGGGATCGCCGGCGGCGCGGCGGCGAGCCTGCCGCCCAGCACCGCGGCGAGGCGCTCGAGCTCCTCGCGCGTCACCGTCTCGTCGAGCGCGATGCCGATGCCGGTCGCATCCAGCCGGCGGAGGTTGAACCCGGCCTCGTCCGCCGATTGCATCAGCGCGTCGGCGCGTTCGCCCGCCTCGAGCGTGATCGTGTCGAAATAGGCGTCATGGCGGAGTGCGTAGCCGCCCTGCCGCGCGGCGTCGGCGAGCAGGCGCGCCTGCAGGTTGATGCGCCGCGCGATGCGCTTCAGCCCGTCCGGCCCGTGCCAGACCGCGTAGAACCCGGCGATCACCGCGAGCAGCACCTGCGCGGTGCAGATATTGCTCGTCGCCTTCTCGCGGCGGATATGCTGCTCGCGCGTCTGCAGCGCGAGGCGCATCGCCGGCGCGCCGGACGCGTCCTGGCTGACGCCGACCAGCCTTCCCGGCATATGCCGCTTATGCGCGTCCCGCGTGGCGAAGAACCCCGCATGCGGGCCGCCGAACCCCATCGGAACGCCGAAGCGTTGCGCCGAGCCGACCACCACATCCGCGCCCATCTCGCCGGGCGGCGTCAGCAGCGCTAGGCCGAGCAGATCGGCGGCCACGATCGCGAACGCGCCTTCGCGGTGCGTCGCGTCGATCTCGACGGTGAGATCGCGGAGCGCGCCGGAGGTGGCGGGATATTGCAGCAGCACGGCGAAAGGCCGCGCGGCGGTGATCGCCGCGGCATCGCCCGGCGCGAACTCGACGAGCTTCCAGCCCATCGGCCGGGCGCGCGTCGCCACCACCGCGCGGGTCTGCGGATGCAGGTCGGCGGCGATCGCGATCACGTCGGATTTCGCGCGCGCGATCGCATGCGACATCGCCACCGCCTCGGCCGCCGCTGTCGCCTCGTCGAGCAGCGAGGCGTTGGCGATCTCCATGCCGGCGAGCTCGGTCACCACGGTCTGGAAATTCAGCAGCGCCTCCAGCCGGCCCTGCGCGAGCTCGGCCTGATAGGGTGTGTAAGCGGTGTACCAGCCGGGATTCTCGAGCACGTTGCGCAGGATCACCGGCGGCGTGTGGGTGCCGTGATACCCGGTGCCGATCAGCGATTTCTTCGCCGTGTTCCGGGCCGCGAGCCCGCGCAGCTCGGCGATGATGCCGAGCTCGTCGACCGCCGGGGGCAGGTCGAGCGTTTCCGTCAGGCGGATCGTCCCCGGCACGGTGTCGTCGGCCAGCGCGGCGAGCGTCGGCGCCTCGACCTCGTGCAGCATGGCGGCGATATCGGCCTCGCTCGGGCCGATATGACGGGCGACGAAGGAATCGCCGCCTTCCAGCACCGCGAGCTCGGCGAGCGCGTCCATCAGCGTTCCTCCACGAATTTCGCGTAGGCCGCCTCGTCCATCAGCGACGAGAGATCGGCCCCCGCATCGAGCCTCAGACGGAAGAACCAGCCGTTGCCGGCGGGCTCGCGATTGACCAGCGCAGGATCCTCGACGATCGCGGCGTTGGTCTCGGTGACGCGGCCGGGCAGCGGCGCATAGACATCCGAGGCCGCCTTCACGCTCTCCACCACGGCGCAGGCCTCGCCCGCGGCGACGGCGCGGCCGGCTTCCGGCAACTCGACGAAGACGAGGTCGCCGAGCGATTGCTGGGCATGCTCGGTGATCCCGACGGTCGCCTGATCACCATCCAGGCTGACCCATTCGTGATCCTTCGTGAAACGCAGATCGGTCATGGGCGATTCCTTCAGCGCACGTAGCGATGGGGGACAAAGGGGAGCTTGACCACGCGGGCGGGCATCTGCCGGCCGCGGACGGAGAGGAAGAGCGGCGTGCCCAGCGCGGCGAGGTCGCGGCGGACATAGCCCATCGCGACCGGCCCGTTCACGCTCGGTCCGAACCCGCCGGAGGTCACCGTGCCGGCGGCGGTGCCGTCGCCGGCGACGATCTCGGTGCCGGCGCGGGCGGGCGCCCGTTCTTCCGGCTGGATGCCGACGCGGCGGCGATGCGGAGAGTGCGTGAGCTCGTCGCGCACCGCGGCGGCGCCCGGGAAATCCCAGGCTTCCCGCCTTCGCTTGCCGATGGTCCAGGAAAGTCCGGCCTCGACCGGGGTGGTGAGCTCGTCGATGTCGTTGCCGTAGAGCGGCAGCCCGGCTTCGAGGCGGAGGCTGTCGCGCGCGCCGAGCCCGGCCGGCTTCACGTCTGCCTCCCCGAGCAGCCGCTCGGCCAGCGACTCGGCCTCCGCAGCGGCGACCGAGATCTCGAACCCGTCCTCGCCGGTATAGCCCGAGCGGGTGACCCAGCATTCGATACCGCCGATCCTGGTGGCGGCCGCGCCCATGAAGGGAAGCGAGGCGGCCTCCGGGGCGAGCCGGCCGAGCACCGCGGCAGCCTCCGGCCCCTGCAGCGCGAGCAGCGCGCGGTCGTCGTGCTGGGTGAGCGCGTCCTCGCCGAGCGTCTTCGCCAGATGCGTGTAATCCGCCTCCCGCCGGCTCGCATTGACCACGAGCAGCAGTCGCTCGCCGGCATTCGTCACCATCAGATCGTCGATGATGCCGCCGGCCTCGTTCATCAGCAGCGTGTAGCGCTGGCGGTTCCGCGCGAGCCCCGTGAGATCGCCGGGGACGAGGCGTTCGAGCGCGGGGATCGCGTCGGCCGAGAGACTCGCCTGGCCCATATGAGACACGTCGAACAGCGCGGCGCCGGAGCGGCAATGCAGATGCTCGGCGAGGATGCCGGCGGGGTACTGCACCGGCATCCAATAGCCGGCGAACACGACCATGCGGGCCCCGAGCCGACGATGCAGGGCGTCAAGCGGGACGGTCTTCGGCTCGGAAGGCTCGGCTGGACCGATCTCGTCTGGCAGGAATTCGGACAATCAGGCCCCCGGCGTGATCGGCCGCCGGCGTGATTGCCGACGGGCACGACCCCCCTCTGTCGCGGAGACCTGAGAGATTCGGAAGCGGCGTCGCCGCCGCGCCCTTACTCCGTCGGTGCGGCGACGGGCGAGCCCGGCACCGGCTTTCCAGAGACCCTGCTCTCCGTCGCGGTCCTTTTGCCTGAGCGTTTCCGGGGGCCGGTTGCGCCTTCGGCGGCAGGTCGGAACCTGCTCTCTCCCGCGTGGAGTGGTTTGGGCGAGCCACACTGCCCGATTCGGGCAGTGTGGGCAACAACTCTAGCGAGAAGGAGTCGTCCGATTGATGGAGATCTCGTCGGGCGTGAGCTGGAACGCGACCCAGACCGTATAGGCGGCGGCGCTGACCTTGTCGGAGGTGGGCAGCTTGAGATGGATCGGATTGCTCTGCAGCGTCACGTGGTCGGCATTGGGTGGGAAGACGGCGTGCAGCACATAGGCCTGGCGGTCGAGAATGCGGTCGCCCTGGGCGACGCCGATGAACCACGGGATGTCGGCGACCCGGCTCGGCGCGGCGGGACCGCGATCGGCGGAGAAGTCGATGATGAGCTGCACGTTGGTCGCCGCCCGGCCGCCCGGCGAGCAGGCGCCGTCGATCCCCTCGATGCGCGCGCTCAGCATCTGATCGGTGATGTCCCGCCCGGCGCCGCGAAAGAGATGCAGATCCCCCGATTCGGGCAGGATCGCCGGATGCGGGCAGGGCGGCGGGAATCGCGCCGCCGACCCGCCGCCGCCGCAAGCGGCGAGACCGAGCGGCGCGAGCAGGCAGGCGGCGCGCAGGAACGCCGCCGGATTGGTTGCGGGGCGGAGCGGAAACCGCATGGCTGACTCCGGGCAGGATCGGGGGTTCGGGAGGGAGCGAGGGCTGGTGCCGGCTTGCATGACCGTGCTCTATTGCGCGTCGGCAGAGCGAAAGGAAAGACGCTGTCGCGCCCTACGCTGAACGTGCTGCTCGCCGGCCCCCGCGGCTTCTGCGCCGGGGTGGATCGCGCCATCCGGGTGGTCGAGGAGGCGCTCCGCCGGTACGGGGCGCCGGTCTATGTGCGCCACGAGATCGTCCATAACCGCAGCGTCGTCGAGGCGCTGGAGCGACAGGGCGCGATCTTCGTCGAGGATCTCGACGAGGTCCCGTCCGAGGCGCATGTCGTGTTCTCCGCCCATGGCGTGCCGAAATCCGTGCCGCAGGAGGCCGAGCGCCGCCAGCTCGATTACCTGGACGCGACCTGCCCGCTGGTCAGTAAGGTGCATCGCGAGGCGGAGCGCCACTTCGCCGGCGGCACCGCGGAGAGCCGGCACATCCTGATGCTCGGCCATGCCGGGCACCCGGAGGTCGTCGGCACCATGGGCCAGCTCCCGCCCGGCGCGATCACCCTGGTGCAGAATGCCGAGGAGGCGCGGCGTGTCGCCCCGGCCGATCCCTCGCGCCTCGCCTTCATCACCCAGACCACCCTCTCGGTGGACGACACGGCCGAGATCGTCGCGATTCTGCGCGAGCGCTTCCCGGCGATCCAGGGGCCGAAGCGCGAGGATATCTGCTACGCCACCACCAACCGGCAGGGCGCGGTCAAGTCGATCGCCGCCGACAGCGACCTCGTGCTGGTGATCGGCAGCGCCAATTCCTCCAACTCGCAGCGTCTGCGCGAGGTCGCCGAGCGGGCCGGCGCCGAGCGCGCGATCCTGCTGCCAAAGGCCGCTTCGCTCGACTGGGCGGATCTCGATGGCGTGGGAACCGTCGGCATCACCGCCGGCGCCTCCGCGCCGGAGGCGCTGGTGCAGGAATTGCTGGCGATGCTCGCGGAACGCTACACGCTCGCCATCGAGGAGCGTTCCTTCGTCCGCGAGAACGTCACCTTCCGCCTTCCCGCGCCGCTCGCCTAAGGGCTTTCCGCATGCGCTCCGGCGGTCGCGGGCTCTGACCGGTCACTTAGAGTGCCTTTCAAAACCCGCTAGGCTGAGTCCGCTGGCGTCGGTTTCGAGCCTCGGCGCGGAGCGGCCTGGAAGGCCGTGAGCACCGGCGCGCAGGAAAGCGGCGTCAGACGGCCAGCATAGTAGGGTTTTGAAAGGCACTCTTATGGCCGTCTACACCGAGGTGTCGGATGAGGCGCTCGCCGCCTTCCTGGCGGAGTACGAGATCGGCGCGCTGATCGCGTTTCGCGGCATCGCCGAAGGGGTTGAGAACAGCAACTACTCGCTGCGCACCGAGGCCGGGGATTTCATCCTCACCCTCTACGAGAAGCGCGTGGCGCCGGCGGAGCTCCCCTGGTTCCTCGGCCTGATGGAGCACCTCGCGCGGGGCGGCGTCACCTGCCCGCAGCCGGTGCGCGGATGCGACGGGGCTGCGCTGCGCAGCCTCGTCGGACGCCCGGCGGCGATCACCACCTTCCTGCCCGGCGTATGGCCGCGCCGTCCCCGGCCGGAGCATTGCGCGCCGCTCGGCGCGGCGCTGGCGGCGCTGCACCAGGCGGGGGCGAATTACACGCCCACGCGCCGCAACGCGCTCGGCCCGTCCGGCTGGCCCGAGCTGATGGCGCGCTGCGCCGCCGGCGCCGATGCGGTGCAGCCGGGGCTTCGCGAGGAGCTCGAATCGGCGCTGGCCCGCATCCTGCCCGCCTGGCCGGAAGCCGGCCTGCCGCGCGGCCATATCCATGCCGACCTCTTTCCGGACAACGTGTTCTTCCTCGAAGGTCGGCTCTCCGGCCTGATCGATTTCTATTTCGCGGCAACCGATCTCCTCGCCTACGACCTCGCGGTCTGCCTCAATGCCTGGTGCTTCGAGGCCGATTTCTCGTTCAACGTCACCAAGGCGCGGGCCCTGCTCAGCGCCTATGGCGCGGCGCGGCCGCTGCTTCCGGCGGAGCGTGCCGCCCTGCCGGTGCTCTGCCAGGGGGCCGCGATCCGCTTCCTGCTGACCCGTCTCTATGATTGGGTGAACACGCCGGCCACCGCGCTCGTCACCCGCAAGAACCCGATCGAGTATCTCCGCCGCCTGCGCTTTCACCTCATGGCCGCCGACGAGCATGCCTATGGACTCTGACCCGCCCTTCACCGGCCCCGAAGATGTCGGCGAGACAATGGAGTCCGCCCGGACCGCGGACGTGGTGGAAATCTGGACCGACGGGGGGTGCAAGCCCAATCCGGGCCCCGGCGGCTGGGCGGCGATCCTGCGGTTTCGCGGGCGGGAACGCGAGCTCACCGGCAGCGAGCCGGCCAGCACCAACAACCGGATGGAGCTCACCGCTGCGGCGGCCGCTCTCGAGGCGCTCACCCGGACCTGCCTCGTCACCCTCACCACGGACAGCGAATACCTTCGCAACGGCATCACCCGATGGCACAGCGGCTGGGTCCGGCGGAACTGGCGCAACAGCGCCGGCGACCCGGTCGCCAACATGGATCTCTGGCAGCGCGTGCTCGCCGCGGCCAAGCCGCACACCATCACCTGGACCTGGGTGCGCGGCCATTCCGGCCATCCGATGAACAGCCGCGCCGATCGGTTGGCGACGCTGGCGCGCGACGGGCAGGGTTAGCGCGGGCCGCAAGCCCCGCGATCGGTTATTTTTCTGTAACCCGAGTACCATGCGCGTTACAGTACTCGCCTGAAGGCGACGAAGAGCGCCTCGCAAGCGAGGAAGATTGCCATGTCCGAAAACACCGGGGCTCGTATCCGGCATTTCGTCGAGACCCACCGGCAGCGGTGGAGAGAGGCGGCCGAGCTGCATCGCCACCATGAACAGACCCGCGATGACCGCCGGCGGGAGCTCAAATCCTGGTTCGACCGCTTTTCGTCCGAGCCGCGGGCGGTGATCGACCGTGCCGTCGCGGTGGTCGGGCAGGATATGTGCGACGGCTATCGGCTGGAAGTGGTGCCGCTGCGGGCGCAGGATCCGGATTGCTTCACCAAGCCCGGCTGCTGCTGCCTGCTGCACATCCCTTCCGCGGAGGAATCCGCCGCCTATGCGCCGCCGGCGATGACGTTCATCCCGGTGCCGGAGCGACGAACCGAGGTCGTCAGCGCGTGCGGCTTGATCCGCACGGTGATCGACGAGGAAGTCTTCGATGAAGATCGCGTGATTGAGCTGCTCGAAGCTTTCGTCGAGGAAAGCCTGAAGGCGGATAAGAGCTGCGAGCGCCGCAAAATCCTCTAAGACTCATTTCCTGCCGCCCTAAGCTGCGCCGGAGCCATCTCAGACGAGACCGAGTCAGAGGCCGGCGCCCTGCGGAATGAAGAGCGTCGGGAGCCGCGTCATACGGTGGCCCGGAGCGCGGACGCGTCGCCGCGCCGTGTATCGATCGCGAAACGGCCGGGGCCGCGCGCGGCGATATAGAGGAACAGGAAGCAGAACAGGATGGCCGCGTCACCGCCATTGACCGCCGGGAACGGGCTGTGCGGCGCATGCGCGGTCCAATAGGCGATCGCCATCTCGCCTGAGGCGATGAAGCCGGCGATGCGGCTGAACAGGCCGAGCACCAGCAGCATGCCGGTGACGGTCTCGATTACCCCGGCAATCCCTAAAAAGCTCTCGAGCGGCACCATCCCGGGTGGGGCGCCGGGCGGAAAGCCGACCAGCTTGACGAGCCCGTGCTCTAGGAATTGCAGTCCGGCGACGATGCGCAGCAGGGCGAGAAGTTCGGGCTCGAAGCGGGCCAAGGGCGGGCGGGTGTTCATGCAAGACCTCCGACACGGGAAGCCTCCATGTAGCTGCTTCCGCGGTGTTGATAATCCTGCGCTTCGCCCGGCTACCTCGTCCATCACGGCACGGCCCTGCCGGCGGAGCTCGCCGGGCGGGAGGCGGTGATCGACCTCAATCCCCGTGAGCCGCTGGTCTGGGCGTTCGGGCGCGGGGCGGCGCGGGAGAGCGTGGCGGTGCAGGGGCGGCTGCGGTTTTCCCGCGCGGAAGGCTGCTTCGCCGCCGCGGCCTGTCTCCGCGACGGAGGGCTGCAGCGCATTCTGGCCGATGCCGAGCCGGACCCGCTGCCGATCACCGCCTTGCAGCCGCCGGAACGCCATGTTCCGGCGCGCATGCGCCGCTGCGAGGAGTTCCTGGTCGAAAATCTGGCCGGCTGATCGCTAAAGCATTTTCAGTTAAGTCGGCGCCGGCCCTCGCCCCGCCAGGCCCCCCAACGAAAGTATACTCGTGTTGGAGGGCCGGGCGGGGGCGAGGGCCGGCGCCGACTCCACCGAAGGTGAAATGCTCTAAGAGCGCGTTTTGAGAATGCACCTATGCCGGCCATCCGACGCGGCTTTCTGCGCTTCCGGTGCTCACGGACCTTATAAGGCCGCTCCGCGCCGGTTCTCGAAAGCCATGCCGGATGACTCGGCCTAGCGCATTCTCAAGCGGGCTCTTAGCGCGGGCCGCCGTTGCCCATCCCGCCACGGGATCCGCCGCCGCCCATCCCGCCGCGGAACCCGCCGCCGCCTATGCCGCCACCCAGGCCGCCGCCGCCGCAGCCGAAGCACGGGGCCGGGGCTTCTCCCCGGCCGAACGGATGCGCGAATCCCGGGCGGCTGAACGGGTCGGGGCGCTCGCCCATGCCCGGCCTTGCCGCCTGGGAGAACGGGGCTGGGCGGAACAGGCCGGGTCGCGGTGCGCCGCGCGCGACCGGACGGTTGAGCCCGGTCGCCACCAGCGCGCCGTTCGGCTGGCGGTCGAGCGTCACCACCGATCGTCCGCCACCCGCGGCGGCGAGACCGGAAGCGGCGGAGAGGCGCAGGCCGGGACCAATCGCCATCCGCCCGGAACCCCCGCGTGCATAGCCCTCGATGAGCAGCCGGCCGGTGCGCGGGCCGAAATAGGCGCCGGGATCGGTCGCGATCAGGTCGGGCGCGACCCGCGTCACCTCGAGCGCGCCGCCGCGGTAGGTGCCCTCGACCTGCACGAAGCTGCCGGCGGCGGGAAGGGGCGCCGTGCCGGACAGGCGGAGATCGCCGACGAACAGGCCGCCATCGCGTGCGCTCACCGGGCCGCTTGCGCTCACCGGTCCGGTCGCCGCGCGTTGGTCGAACCGGGTCGCCGCCACCGCTCCGTCCTGCGTGCGAAACCCGCTGACATCCACCCATGACCCCGGCCGCAGCGCCGCCCCGCCCGGCGTGCCGGAGGCGATCGTCACGCGTTGCCCGGCGACCACCGCTGCCCCATTGCCCACCGATTGCACCGGGCCGGAGACCTCCGTGCGAAGCGTGATCTGCCTCGCCCGCAACGCGCCGTTCGCTTCGTCCGCCTGCACGGCGACCACCTGCCCGACGCCGAGCGCCGCGGCCGAGGCAGAACCGGCCTCGCCGGTGACGCGGGTCGCGGCGTCGGTCTGCACCTCCACGCCGTCCACCCAGATGCTGCCGAATCCGGTGATCGCGCCGAAAATGCCCGTGCCGCCGGTGATAGTTGTGCCGCCTGTAACGCCCGTGCCGCCGATGCCGCGATCCGCGGTTTCGATCTGCGCCGGAGCGCCCGTGCCGCCGATGCCGCGATCGGCGACCGGCTGCGCGGCCACGCAGCCCGCCAGCAGGATCGCCATGAGCAACGCCAAACCGCGCCGCGCGCCGCCGGGCACGCCCGGTCGCTTCACCATCAGCCCGCCTCTCTGCCGGGATCGTCGTCGCGGAACACATAGGCGCCGAGATTGACCCGCCGCAAATTCTGCCCCGGCTCGGCGGCGACCGCCTGGTCGTTCTCCGCCATCAGCGCGAGGGCCGCGCGGTTCACCTCGATCAGCATCCGCCGCGCCGCCTCGCGGGCGACCTCCTCGACCCGGGCGGCGGTCGCCTCGGTCAGCCCGTCGTAATGCGCGCTGCGGTCGAGAAAGGGGGCGGCGGCGCCGCCGGCGAGCAGGTTGGCGGCGGCGGCGGCGGCGTGGTCGTGCAGGTTGCGGCCGAAGAAAAAGAGCTGTTCGGCGCCGCCCGGCGCCGGCAGGAAGGCGGCCTCGTTGAGGCTGACGCGGTCCGCCTCGTCGAGCGTGATGATGTTTTGCGCCAGCCAGTCATCGAGCACCGCGCGCGGGCGGATATCGGTGGTGGCCGATCGGACCAGCGCCTCGAAGGAGGGGCCGTCCGTGGTGTTTCGCGGCAGCGGCAGCGGCGCGCCATCCGGACCGGCATGCTCCGCGAGCCAGCGCCCGATGATGGTGGTGGCGAGCGTCACCATCGGCGGCTCGGCCGCATCCGCATCCGGGCCGCGCAGGCGGCGGACCTCCTTGCGGTGGATGCCGGTCATCAGGCTGAGTCGGCTCACCGTCGGTTCCGAGCCGGCGAGCAGATCGTCGAACGCGACTTCGACATAGAGCGCGCGCAGCAGATCGGCGAGCACCGGAAAGGTGAGGCCGCTGCGGATCAGCAGGCGGACGACCGGGCGCAGCAAACGGCGAAGCGGCCCGGTCAGGGCTGCCGGCGCGGGTGCGGCGGATCGGTCGAGGGGAGGCATGGGAGGTGGCGTGCCCGGCTGTTTCGAGGCCGGACCCTAATCCGGCCGACGTGGGAAATAAACCCACGAGCGCTTGACGTGGGAAAAATTCCCACACAAACTTCCTCCACTAACGACGAGGTAGGGACGATGCAGGCGATGGCCAGGCGGTGCATGCGGCGCGATGCGCGTCGACCGATGGGAGCCGGGAATGCGGCGCGGCGCCCGCTCGAGATGCGTGAGCTCCGTCACCACACCAAGAATGCGTTGCAGGGCATGCTGATCCAGCTGCACGACCAGGCGGACGCGGCGCGCAATGCCGCCGCGCGCCACGCGATCGAGGAGCTGGAGCGTCGGATCATGCTGTCGGTTGCCATCTCGGACGCGCTGTTCGGCATGACCCGCGAGCCGCCGCCGATCACTGAGCGGCTGCGTGCGCTCTGCGACGGCATGGTCGGGCTGCTGGCGACGCAGGAGCAGCAGATCGCCCTCGATATCAGGGTCGAAGGGGTCTGCCCGCCCGCGCTCGAAATGCCGGTGCTGCGGATCGCCCATGAATTCGTCGGCAATGCGGTCAAGCACGGGATGCGGCTGCGCCTGATCGGGCGCATCGGCGTCACCGTGCAGGAGGATGGCCGCGGGCGGGTGGCGCTCACCGTCACCGATGACGGGTGGGGACCGTGCCGAGGTCGCGCAATGGTCGGCCAGGGACTCGGACTGGCCCGCGAGCTGGCGGCCGCGCATGGCGGGGAGGCGGTGATCATCCGCGACGCGCTCACCGTCGCACGGGCCACGCTCCAGGTGCAGCGCCATGTCTGACGTGGTGCTCCCGCTCCGAAGCGCCCGGCGGGAGACGCCCTTCCGTCACCGGCTCGGCGCCCGGCTCGGCCGCATCTTCGTCCTCGCGGCCCTCGGCGCCTGGTTCCTGCTGCTGACCGGCTCCGCGCTGCTGCTCGTGATGCTCGGCTCGGCGCTGTTCGGCTAGGCGGATCCGTGCGGCAGGCAGGCCGAAGCGAGCTGGGCAAAGGCGCGGGCCCGGTGGCTGGTCGCGGCTTTTTCCGCCGGATCCATCTCGCCATAGGTCTCGCGGCGGCCGGCGGGGATGAAGATCGGGTCGTAGCCGAAGCCCCGCGTGCCGCGCGGCGGCCAGGCGATGCCGCCATCCACCCGCCCCATGAAGGTCGCCGTCTCGTCGTCCGGCCACGCCAGGCAGAGCGTCGAGACGAACCAGGCGCGGCGATCGGCCGCGCCGCCCAATTCGCGGTTCACCCGCGCCATCGCCGCGCCGAAATCCTTATCCGGGCCAGCCCAGCGGGCCGATACGACGCCCGGCGCGCCGCCGAGCCCGGCCACGCACAGCCCGGAATCATCGGCGAGCGCCGGCAGCCCCGCCGCCACCGCCGCCAGCGCCTTGATCCGCGCGTTGCCGGCGAAATCCGGCGCCGTCTCGTCGGGCTCCGGCAAGCCGAGCGCGGCGGCGGAGACGAGCTCGATCGCGTGCGGCGCGAGCAGCTCCGCCATCTCGGCGAGCTTGCCGGGATTATGGCTCGCCAGCACCAGCCGGCTGCCGCGCGCGAGCCGTCGCATCAGCCGCCGATCGCCTCCCGCTGCAGCGCGAACAGCCGCGACGTGCCTGCCTTCGCCAGGCGCAGCAATTCGGTGAAATCCGCCTCGCTGAACGGCGCGCGCTCCGCCGTGCCCTGGATCTCGACGATCCCGCCCGCATCGGTGAGCACGAAGTTGGCATCCGCCTCGGCGTTCGAATCCTCGGCGTAATCGAGGTCGAGCACCGCCCCATCGCCCACCAGCCCGCAGGACACCGCCGCCACCTGGCCGGTGATCGGCGAGCGCGCGAGCACCTTCATCCGCACCAGATGCGCGATGGCGAGCGAGAGCGCCACCCAGGCGCCGGTGATCGCCGCGCAGCGCGTCCCGCCATCGGCGTTCAGCACGTCGCAGTCGAGCGTGACCGTCATCTCGCCGAGCGCCGCCCGGTCGACCACCGCGCGCAGGCTGCGGCCGATGAGGCGCTGGATTTCCTGGGTGCGGCCGGATTGCTTGCCGCGCGCCGCCTCCCGATCGCCGCGCGTGTGGGTCGCGCGCGGCAGCATCCCGTATTCCGCGGTCACCCAGCCCTGGCCGGAATTGCGCAGGAAGCCCGGCACGCGAGCCTCCGCGCTCGCCGCGCACAGCACCTCGGTTCCGCCCATGCGGATCAGGCAGGACCCCTCGGCATGATGGGCGAAGCCGGGCGTGATCGAGACGTCGCGCAGCACGTCGGCAGCGCGGCCTGATGGTCGCATGAAGGCTCTCCGCGGAAATCGCGGCGGAGCTATAGAGCATGAACGGATTTCTCAAAAACCGGCATGGCGCGCTCTCCGCCGGTCTCCCCGAGGGACAGAGATCGCACGGACCGGCCTTGCCCTGCGCTAAACCGCTTTCCGATTGGCGAAAACCGCCTAGATTTTCCCAGATGGACCCAATCCGCCCGCTTCCGCCCGGCATCGACGCGCGCGCCGCCTCCGTGCTGCGCGAGATCGTCGAGCAATATGTGGAGACCGGCGAGCCGGTCGGCAGCCGTACGCTCTCCCGCCGGCTGCCGATCGCGCTGAGCCCGGCCACCATCCGCAACGTGATGGCCGATCTCACCGAAGCCGGGCTGCTGTTCGCCCCCCATACCTCCGCCGGCCGACTTCCCACCGATCGCGGCCTTCGCCTGTTCGTCGACGGGCTGCTGCAATTCGGCGATCTCGGCGAGGACGACCGTGAGCGCATCTCCCGCGCGCTCGACGCGACGGGCCGCAGCCTGCAGGACACGCTCGCCGAAGCCAGCACCATGCTCTCCGGCCTCTCCGCCGCGGCCGGCCTCGTGCTCGCGCCGAAAAGCGAAGGGCCGGTCCGCCACATAGAATTCGTCCCGCTCGGCAGCACCCGCGCCCTCGTCGTGCTCGTCGGCGCCGACGGGCAGGTGGAGAACCGGGTGCTCGAAATGCCGCCCGGCGTGCCGCCCTCCGCGCTCATCGCCGCCGGCAACTACCTTAACGCCCGCGCCACCGGCCGCTCGCTCGCCGAACTCCGCCGCGCCGTCGCCGACGACATCGCCGCCAATAAATCCGAGCTCGACCAGCTTTCCGCGCTCGTCGTCGAAACCGGCCTCGCCACCTGGTCCGGCGAAGGCCGCGGCGGCAGCCTCATCGTCCGCGGCCAGGGCCGCTTGCTCTCTGACGTCACCCAGATCGAACGGCTCTCCACCATCCAGGTCCTGTTCGAACGGCTGGAAACCCAGGAAACCATGCTTCGCCTGCTGGAACTCGCGGAACAATCGGACGGCGTCCGCATCTTCATCGGCGCCGAAAGCGGCCTGTTTGGCGCCTCCGGCCTCTCGATGATCGTCGCGCCCGCCCGCAACGACGCCGACAAGATCGTCGGCGCTATCGGCGTCATCGGCCCCACCCGAATTAACTACGGCCGCATCATCCCCGTCATCGATTATACCGCCCGGGTGGTGGGACGGCTTTTGGGGTAAGCGTTCGGGGCGCTGCCCCGAGCTCGCCAGGGGGCTCCGCCCCCTGGACCCCCGCCAAAGGCCGAGCCTTTGGAATCCATTACGGCTGTTTGGAGAGGGGTGGCGAGGAGATGTATCAACCAATACCTGCCCACCCCTCTCCAAACAGCCCTAGCGGGTTCTAAGGGCTCCGCCCTTAGCGGGGTCCAGGGGCGGAGCCCCTGGCGGGGTCCGGGGTAGCGCCCCGAACACTTGTCTCCAAAGCCCGCGCCCTCTACTTGGGGCGGCATGAGCGAGGAAGAGATGGCGGGTGTAGCGGAGGGGGCGGAGCCGGCGGAGGAATCGTCCGATCCGGCGGCGCGGATCGCGGCGTTGGAGGCGGAGCGGGATGATTTCCGCGACCGGTGGATGCGGGCCGAGGCGGAGACCGCGAATGTGCGGGCGCGGTCCCGGCGCGAGGTCGATGAGACGCGGCAGTATGCCGTGCAGAAATTCGCGAGCGACGTGGTGGAAGCCGCGGAGAATTTGCGGCGGGGCTTGGCGAGCCTGCCACCGGCCGCTGCGGATGAGCCGGATATCGTGAGCAAGTTGCGCTCCGGGTTCGAGAGTGTGGAGCGGTCGTTCCAGGCGATTCTGGAGCGCAACGGCATTGCCCGCCAGGATCCGACCGGCGAGGCATTCGATCCGAACCTGCATCAGGCGATGGCGGAGCAGCCCTCGGCCGAGCATGCGCCGGGAACCGTGATGCAGGCCTGGACCTCGGTCTGGACGCTCAACGGGCGTTTGCTACGGCCTGCGATGGTGGTTGTCGCCAAGCCGACCGCTGGCGATGGCGTGGCAAATCCCGGCCTAAATACAGTTGCTTGAGCCGGGCACGCCTCTTGTTCGCGAGATGATCCGTCCACACATTCCCGTCGCGTTATACTCCCACTAACCCGAGGGTTGCCTGCGGTGCTTCGGGCCGCGGGCGACCGCTGACAAGGAGAGAGTTTTCATGAGCAAGGTCATCGGCATCGACCTCGGCACCACGAATTCCTGCGTCGCGATCATGGAGGGCAAGGATGTCCGCGTGATCGAGAACAGCGAGGGCGCGCGGACGACGCCCAGCATGGTTGCCTTTGCCGATAACGGCGAGCGGCTGGTGGGCCAGTCGGCGAAGCGCCAGGCGGTCACCAATCCGACGAACACGCTCTATGCGGTGAAGCGGCTGATCGGCCGCCGGTTCGAGGACCCGCTGGTCAACAAGGACAAGGGTCTGGTGCCGTACACCATCGTGCGCGGCGAGAATGGCGATGCCTGGGTTGAGGCCCGCGGCGAGCGCTATGCGCCGTCGCAGATCAGCGCCTTCGTGCTCGGCAAGATGAAGGAGACCGCCGAATCCTATCTCGGCGAGAAGGTCGACCAGGCGGTGATCACCGTGCCGGCCTACTTCAACGACGCGCAGCGGCAGGCGACGAAGGATGCCGGGCGCATCGCCGGGCTCGACGTGCTGCGCATTATCAACGAACCGACGGCTGCGGCGCTCGCTTACGGCATGGACAAGAAGAACGGCGGCACGATCGCGGTCTATGACCTCGGCGGCGGCACGTTCGACATCTCGGTGCTCGAGATCGGCGACGGCGTGTTCGAGGTGAAGTCGACCAACGGCGACACCTTCCTCGGCGGCGAGGATTTCGACAGCCGGGTGATCGACTACCTCGCCGAGGAGTTCAAGCGCGACCAGGGCATCGATCTTCGGAGCGACAAGCTCGCGCTGCAGCGCCTCAAGGAAGCCGCCGAGAAGGCGAAGATCGAGCTGTCTTCCTCGAAGGAGACCGAGATCAACCTGCCCTTCATCACCGCCGACGCCTCCGGGCCGAAGCATCTGGTGATGAAGCTGACGCGGGCGAAGCTCGAGAGCCTGGTCGACGACCTGATCCAGCGCACGCTCGAGCCCTGCCGTGCGGCGCTCAAGGATGCGGGCGTGACGGCCGGCGAGATCAACGACGTGATCCTGGTCGGCGGCATGACGCGCATGCCGAAGGTCATCGAGGCGGTGAAGCAGTTCTTCGGCAGGGATCCGGCGCGTAACGTCAATCCTGACGAGGTTGTGGCAATCGGCGCCGCCATTCAGGGCGCGGTGCTGAAGGGCGACGTCAAGGACGTGCTGCTGCTCGACGTGACCCCGCTCTCGCTCGGGATCGAGACGCTGGGCGGCGTGTTCACCCGGCTGATCGACCGCAACACCACGATCCCGACGAAGAAGAGCCAGATATTCTCGACGGCGGACGACAACCAGCAGGCCGTGACCATCAAGGTGTTCCAGGGCGAGCGCGAGATGGCGGCGGACAACAAGCTGCTCGGCAATTTCGACCTGACCGGCATCCCCTCCGCGCCACGCGGCGTGCCGCAGATCGAGGTGACGTTCGACATCGACGCGAACGGCATCGTCTCGGTCTCGGCGCGTGATAAGGCGACGGGCAAGGAGCAGCAGATCCGCATCCAGGCCTCGGGCGGCCTGAACGATGCCGATATTGAGCGGATGGTGCGCGAGGCGGAGGCGAATGCCGAGGCCGACAAGCGCAAGCGCGAGCAGGTTGAGGCGCGCAACCAGGCCGAGGCGATGATCCACCAGGTCGAGCGGAACCTCTCCGAACACGGCGACAAGCTGCCGCCGCATGAGAAGGGCGACGCCGAAGCAGCGGTCGCGGCGGCGCGTTCCGCGCTCGAGGGCGCGGATGCCGATACGTTGAAGCAGGCGACCGATCGTCTTAGCCAGGCGGCAATGAAGATCGGCGAGGCGATGTATCGCGCCGAGCAGGCCGGCGCGCAGGCAGGTCCCGGCCCGGAGGCGCACGCCGAACCCGCCGCCGACGACAAGGTGGTGGACGCCGAATTCGAGGAAGTGGACGACAAGAAGAAGTCGGCTTGACGCTCGGCCAATGATTGAACAGGGGCGCCCAGGCTTCGCGAGAAGCCGGGCGCCCATCTTCTTTTCTCGCGCTGCATGGCCGGGTATCACCCGAACGGGGGCATAAAACCGGAATGGCGAAACAGGACTATTACGCGACGCTCGGGATCGCGCGCGATGCGGGCGCGGATGATTTGAAGCGTGCCTATCGCCGGCTCGCCATGCAGTTCCACCCCGACCGCAACCCGGGCGATCATGCCGCCGAGGCCAAGTTCAAGGAGGTGAACGAGGCCTACGACGTGCTGAAGGACGATCAGAAGCGCGCTGCCTATGACCGGTTCGGCCACGCGGCCTTCGAGCAGGGCGGCGGGTTCGGCGGCTTCGATTTCGGCGGTGGCGGGGGGGGCGGAGGCCTCGGCGACATCTTCGACCAGATGTTCGGCGACTTCATGGGCGGCCGTCGCGGCGGCGGCCGAACGCGTACGGGCTCCGACATTCGCGCTCAGGTCGAGATCGAACTCGACGAGGCGTTCGCCGGCGTGAAGGTGCAGGTCCGGGTTCCGACCCGCGTCACCTGCGATGCCTGCAAGGGCACCGGCTCCGAGAACCAGCAGCAGGCCGCCGAGACCTGCCAGACCTGTCAGGGCGCCGGCAAGGTGCGGGCGCAGCAGGGCTTCTTTCTCGTCGAGCGGACCTGCCCGACCTGCGGCGGTGCCGGCCGTGTGATCCGCAATCCATGCCGAGTCTGCGGCGGCAACGGCACCGTGCCGCGCGAGCGCAGCCTGCAGGTCCCGGTTCCGGCCGGCGTCGAGGACGGCACCCGCATTCGTCTCGCGGGCGAGGGCGAGGCGGCCGCGCAAGGCGCTCCGCCCGGCGACCTCTATGTTCATGTCGCGCTCCGCCCACACCTGATCTTCCAGCGCGACGGCGCGAATACCTACTGCCGCGTGCCGCTCCGCATGGCGCAGGCAGCACTCGGCGGCGAGGTCGAGGTGCCGGTGATCGACGGCTCGCGCGCGAAGGTGAAAATCCCGCCCGGCACGCAAACCGGCGATCAGTTTCGCTTGCGCAGCAAGGGCTTCTCGGTGCTGCACAGCGCCGCCCGTGGCGACATGTTCATCCAAGTCGCGGTCGAAACCCCGCAACACCTCACCCGTAGGCAGCGCGAGCTGCTGGAGGAATTCGAGACCGAGGGCAAGGACCACAGCAAAGGCAGCCCCGAACACGCCAGCTTCTTCACCAAAGTCCGCGACTTCTTCGACGGCCGCGGCAAGCCGGCTCAGTAAGTAAGAAAGCCAGGGGGCTCTGCCCCCTGGACCTCCGCCAAAGGCCGAGCCTTTGGAATCCATTACGGCTGTTTGGAGAGGGGGTGGGCCAGGGAATGGCTGCGCCCACCTCGTCGCCCACCCCTCTCCAAACAGCTCTAGCGGGTTCTAAGGGCTCCGCCCTTAGCGGGGTCCAGGGGCAGCGCCCCTGGCCTTCCTTACATACTGTTGCAAGCCAGCGACGAAAGATTGCATTGTGGAGGCGGGCTTTCAAAAAAGTAACTTTAATCTTGACAGGTTAGGTGCAACCTTTGGCGTGCGGCCCACGTTGGGCTTGCATCTACGGCGCTGTCCCCCCCCCCACGTGCGCTGTAGACCGGGTGCCGGCGGCGCGATCGGACTGAGTTAATCGGTTTTGGTCGCGCCGCCACGGCCTCGAGTTTTCGGTAATGAAAGCCGCCGTCATCTTGTCTGCTTTATGCAGGCGGGTGGCGGCGGTTTTTCGTTTGGGGGTTGTGATGCGGGTTGGGGTTATGGGGGTTGGCGGCCGGATGGGGCGGTTGCTGGTCGAGGAGGTTGCCGCGGCGGGAGCGGTTCTGTCGGGAGGCATCGGGCGGGACGGTGATGTGGCGGCGTTGGCGGCTGTGTCAGAAGTGGCGATCGATTTCACCCATGCTGCGGCGGTGCAGGAGCATGCAGACGTGCTGGCGGGGGCCGGGGTGCCGTGGGTGCTGGGAACGTCCGGGTTGTCTCTGGACGACGAGGCCGCGGTGGCGGCGGCCGCGCTGGTGATTCCCGTGGCCTATGCGCCAAATTTCGCGCCCGGGGTGGCGCTGGTCCTGGCGCTGGCCCGACGGATGGCGGCGGCGCTCCCGGCGGAGAGTTACGACGTCGAGATCGTCGAGATGCATCACCGCCAGAAGGTGGACGCGCCGTCCGGCACGGCGATCGGGCTGGGTCGTGCGGTGGCGCGGGGCCGGGGCGTTGACCTGGAAGCCGTGCGCGAGAGTGGGCGGGATGGGCATGTCGGCCAGCGGCGACCTGGCGCGATCGGGTTCGCCGCATTGCGTGGCGGGCAGGTGGTCGGCGAGCACACAGTGCTGTTCGCCGGCGCGAGCGAGCATATCGCGCTGACCCATCGCGCGTTCGACCGCAGGGTTTTCGCGACAGGGGCGGTGCGGGCGGCGCGTTGGCTGGTCGGCCGGGCGCCGGGGCTTTACGGAATGGAAGACGTGCTCGGCTTGCCCGCCGAGGGTTGACCCCAGAATCCCTTTACGCCACACACGCCGCGCCCCGGCGTTCGGCCCGGCGCAGCCTCCGGGGTTTTCCGGGCCATTCGCGACAAGAGGAAAGCATCCATGCGCGACAAGGGCGAGTTCCTGTTCACGTCGGAATCGGTGTCTGAGGGTCATCCCGACAAGGTGGCGGACCGGTTGAGCGACACCGTGCTCGATGCGTTTCTCGGCGCCGATCCGCAATCGCGCGTGGCATGCGAGACCCTAGTGACCACCAACCGGGTCGTGCTGGCCGGCGAGACGCGCGGGCCGGAACGCATCACCCCCGATTACCTGATCCATCTGGTGCGCGAGGCGGTGAAGGATATCGGCTACGATCAGCCCGGCTTCTCCTGGCGTAACGCCGAGATCGGCTGCTACCTGCACGCGCAATCCACCGACATCGCGGTGGGCGTGGATGGCGCCGGGAACAAGGAAGAGGGTGCGGGCGATCAGGGGCTGATGTTCGGCTACGCCTGCTCCGAGACCGATGCGCTGATGCCGGCGCCGATCCATTACGCGCATCTGATCCTGCGGAAGCTCGCCGAGCGGCGGAAGGCGGGTGACCCCCGCGTCGCCGGCTTGCAGCCGGATGCGAAGAGCCAGGTGACGCTCCGCTATGTCGACGGCAAGCCGGTGGGCGCGGCGAGCGTCGTCGTCTCGACCCAGCATGACGATGGGCTCGAGCAATCGGCGATCCGGGCGATGGTTTGGCCGCTGGTCGAGAGCTGCCTGCCGGCCGGGTGGATGCCGCCGGAGCGCGAGTTCTACGTGAACCCCACGGGGAATTTCGTGATCGGCGGTCCGGACGGCGATTGCGGGCTGACCGGGCGCAAGATCATCGTCGACACCTATGGCGGCGCGGCCCCGCATGGCGGCGGCGCGTTCAGCGGCAAGGACCCGACGAAGGTGGACCGGTCCGCCGCCTATGCCTGCCGTTACCTGGCGAAGAACGTGGTCGCGGCCGGGCTGGCGGAGCGTTGCACCTTGCAGATCAGCTATGCGATCGGCGTGGCGAAGCCGCTTTCGGTGTACGTCGACCTGCAGGGCACCGGTCGGGATGTGGACGAGGCGCGGCTGGAAGCGGTGCTGCGCGATCTGGTGGACCTGTCGCCGCGCGGCATTCGCGAGCATCTGCGGATGAACCGGCCGATCTACGCGGTCACCTCCGCCTATGGGCATTTCGGCCGCGAGCCGGATCCCGCGCGCGATACCTTCACCTGGGAAAACACCGATCTGGTGCCGGCGCTGAAATCCGCCTTTGGGCGCGCCTGAGGGCGCCACCCGACCGGCTGTACGGCCGCGCCCGCGGCCACACGCTGCGCCCGCGGCAGCGGCGCCTCCTCGAGTTGGTGCTGCCGCGGCTTGCGTTCGACGCCACCGAGGATCCGCGCTCGGCTTTCCCCGCCGCGATCTCGGCTTTGTGGCTCGAGGTGGGGTTCGGCGGTGGCGAGCATGCGGCCGCTCAGGCGGCAGCGCATCCGCAAGCCGGGCTGATCGCCTGCGAGGTGTTCGAGAACGGCATCTGCTCTCTGCTCTCCCGCCTCGTGCCGGATGGGGTCGCGGAGGAGACGGCGCCGCTCCCCGCCAATCTGCGCGTCTGGGCGGACGATGCGCGCGCGCTGTTGCGCGGTCTGCCCGACAGCGCGCTCGACCGGTTGTTCCTGCTGTTTCCGGACCCCTGGCCGAAGACCCGCCATGCCAAGCGCCGCTTCGTGCACCCGGCGCTGCTCCCGGAGCTCGCGCGGGTGTTGCGGCCCGGCGCCGAGTGGCGGATCGCGTCGGATGATCCGACCTATCAGGGCTGGGTGGCCGACGTGCTTGCCGCCCAGGAATTTTTTGCGGTGCCCCTACCGGTCGCGGTACGGCCGGCGGACTGGCCGCCGACGCGCTACGAGGCCAAGGCGCTCCGCGCGGGGCGCACGCCGCTCTACTGGTCGCTCACGCGCCACCGATGATCTTGCAAATCGCGCGCCGCAGGACTATTTGCGAGGGCAGAAACAATCTTCCGCTGAGTTACGGGGGGTGGCCTTCACGGGCCGCCTTTTTTGTTTTTGGATCAGGATAATCCTTGGATCAGGACAGGCCGAGACATACAGGGTTGGAAGCGAAGCTCGCCGACATCATCGCGCCCACGCTCGCCGATATGGGGTATGAGCTGGTGCGGGTGGCGGTGCTCGGCCGTGAGCGGCCGACGGTGCAGGTGATGGCCGACCGCGCCGATGGCACGCTGATCGGCGTCGAGGATTGCGAGGCGATCAGCCGGGCGATCGGCGCGGTGATCGATGTCGCGGACCCGCTGCCTGGCGCCTGGACACTCGAGGTGAGCTCCGCCGGCATCGACCGCCCGTTGACCCGCGTCAAGGATTGGAACCGCTTCGCCGGCCATCGTGCCCGGGTCGAGCTTGCCGTTCCGCTCGACAGTCGCAAGCGTTTCGCGGGCATCGTGCTCGGCGCGGATGAGACGGCGGCGCGGCTCAGACTCGATGACGGCGAGGAGGTGGCGTTGCGGCTCGACGACATGCGCCGCGCGCAACTTGTGCTCACCGACGCGCTGATCGACGCCACGCAGCCGGCCCGGCTGAGCCAGTAGACGACACCACCAGCAAACCGAGAGGCAAGATCAATGGATACCGCGATCGCCCGTCCCGAACTCCTCCTGGTGGCCGATGCCGTCGCGCGGGAGAAGTCGATCGACCGGGAAGAGGTGCTGGAGGCGATGGAGCAGGCCATCCAGAAGGCCGGCCGCGCCAAATACGGGCATGAGAAGGACATCCGCGCGACGATCGACCGCAAGACCGGCGACGTGCGCCTCTCCCGCTGGACCGAGGCGGTCGAGGAAGTGGAGAACGAAGAGACCCAGATGCCGGTGCATATCGCGCGCAAATTCCAGCCGGGCATCAATGTCGGCGAACACATTGTCGATCCGCTGCCGCCGATCGATTTCGGCCGCATCGCCGCGCAGACCGCCAAGCAGGTGATCGTGCAGCGGGTGCGCGAATACGAGCGCAAGCGGCAATACGACGAGTACAAGGATCGTGTCGGCGAGATCATCAACGGCATCGTCAAGCGCACCGAGTACGGCAATCTGATGGTGGAGGTCGGCCGCGCCGAGGCGTTGCTGCGGCGCGACGAGCTGATCCCGCGCGAGAGCTTCCGCAACGGCGACCGCGTGCGCGCCTATATCTACGATGTGCGGGAGGAGCCGCGCGGGCCGCAGGTGTTCCTCTCGCGCACCCATCCCGGCTTCCTCGCCAAGCTGTTCGCGCAGGAAGTGCCGGAGATCTATGACGGCATCATCGAGATCAAGGCGGTGGCGCGCGATCCGGGCAGCCGCGCCAAGATGGCGGTGATCAGCCGCGACAGCTCGATCGACCCGGTCGGCGCCTGCGTCGGCATGCGCGGGTCGCGGGTGCAGGCGGTCGTGCAGGAATTGCAGGGCGAGAAGATCGACATCATCCCGTGGTCGCCGCAGGCCGCGACCTTCGTGGTGAACGCGCTGGCGCCCGCCGAGGTGACCAAGGTGGTGATGGACGAGGAGGCCGGGCGGGTTGAGGTCGTGGTGCCGGATGACCAGCTCTCGCTGGCGATCGGCCGGCGCGGCCAGAACGTCCGCCTCGGCAGCCAGCTCACCCGCTGGGATATCGACATCCTCACCGAGGCGGAGGAGAGCGAGCGCCGGCAGGAGGAGTTCCGCCGCCGCACCGGGCTGTTCGTCGATGCGCTCGACGTCGACGACGTGATCGCCGGGCTGCTGGTGACTGAGGGCTTCACCACGATCGAGGAGCTGGCCTTCGTCGACGAGGAAGAGCTCGCCGCGATCGAAGGGTTCGACGAGAACGTCGCCGCCGAGCTGATCCGCCGGGCGCAGACCCATCTCGCGCGGCGCGACGAGGAGCTGACGGACAAGCGGCGCACGCTCGGCGTCGCCGACGAGATCGCCGATCTCGGCGCGCTGACGCCGGCGATGCTGGTGGCGCTCGGCGAGAAGGGCGTCAAGACGCTCGACGATCTGGCCGATCTCGCCTCCGACGAGCTGGTGGAGATGCTGGGCGCCGAGGCGATTGACGAGCCGACCGCGAGCGACCTGATCATGGCCGCGCGCGCGCATTGGTTCGCCGAAGAGGATGGCGCGGCCGCTCCCGCGAGCGCCGCCGGGGCGCACGCCGCGGGGACGCATGTGGCGGACGAGACCGCGGAGGCGTCGGCGGACGGGCCCGGGGACGAGGAGGACGGTCACGGCTGACGCGGTCGAACACGCACCCGAAACCGAGCCGGCGGACGAGCCGGAGCACGGTCCGCGTCGGCGCTGCATCGTCACCCGCGAACAAGGGGAGCGCGCGGCGATGCTGCGCTTCGTCGTCGGTCCGAATAGGATGCTCGTCCCCGACCTTGCCGCAAGGCTGCCCGGGCGGGGAATCTGGTTGAGCGCCCGGCGGGATGTGATAGAAACCGCGCGCACCCGGGGGAGCTTCGTCAGGGCCGCGCGCGGTCCGGTCAACCTGCCCCCCGACCTCCTTTCCGTCATCGAGGCGGGGCTTGTTCGTCGGGTCGGCGATCTTCTGGGCTTCGCGCGCCGCGCCGGGCAGGCGGTGTGCGGGTTCGAGAGAGCGCGCGAATGGCTGGTTTCAGGGCGCGCCCGGCTCGTGGTCCAGGCGGCGGATGGCAGCCGTGAGGAGCGGGCACGCTTCCTTGGCAGGAATGCGTCACGCGATGGCGGTGAGCTGCACGTGGTCGCCCCGCTGCCGGCGGCGGAACTGGGCGCGGTGTTCGGCCGTGACCATGTGGTGCATGTGGCGGTGGCGCGCGGCCGGCTGGCCGATGCCATCGTCGTCGAGACGATGAGGCTGGCGGGTGTTTCCGGCCAGGATGGCCAAAGCGGCCGAGCGATTGAACGGAATGGTGCATGAGCGAAGGCAACGATCAGGACGCGGGTAAGGGCAGGCTTTCGCTTCGGCCGTCGGGCCGGCTGGAGCTCGGCCGCACCGTGGATGCCGGATCCGTGCGACAGAGTTTCAGCCACGGCCGCTCCAAGGTGGTGCAGGTCGAGGTGCGGAAGAAGCGTGCCGCCGGCGCGCCGGCGCAGCCGCCCGGCCCGCAGCCGGGTGGCGGCGGGGGCGCGCGCGGGTCGCAGCCGCGCAGCACCGGGCCGCAGCGGGCGCTGACCGCGACCGAGCTCGCCGCTCGCGAGCGCGCGCTCGTCGAGCAGCAGCGCGAGAATGCCCGCCGCGAGGCGGAGCGGCGCGAGCAGGAGAAGATCTCGATCCTCTCCGCCGCCGAGGAAGCGCGCCGCCGCGAGGAGGAAGCGCGTCGGGCCGCCGAGGAAGAGGCGCGCCGCGCCGCCGAGGAAACCGCGCGCGAGGCCGCCGCCCGGCAGGCCGAGGAAGCCGCCGTTGCTGCGGCGGCCGCGGCGCCGGTTGTCCGTGGCGAGGAGCCGCGCCGTGTGGCGCGTCCCGCCACCCCGGCGCCTGCCGCTCCGGCCCAACCCACCGAGACGCTTCGCCTTCGCCCCGCCCGCCCGGCCGGTGAGGAGGAGGAGGAATCCCGGCCGATCCGCCGGCCCGGCGCGGTGCTGCCGGCGCGCAAGCCGCCGATCCCGGTCGCCAGGAAGGCCATCGATGACCGCCGCCGCCCCGGCCGCATCGATGTGCAAGCCGCGATCGAGGGCGAGGACGAGCGCACCCGCAGCCTCGCCTCGGTGCGCCGCCAGCGCGACCGCGAGCGCCGGCAGGCGGAGCTTGAGCGCCTTCGTTCCGACCAGGTTCGGGTGGTGCGCGAAGTTATCCTGCCCGATACCATCACGGTCGGCGAGCTCGCCAACCGCATGGCCGCGCGCGGCCCCGAGGTGATCAAGGCGCTGATGAAGATGGGCGTGATGGCGACCATCACGCAGACGCTCGATGCCGACACCGCCGAGCTGGTGGTGCAGGAATTCGGTCATCGCTCCAAGCGCGTGTCCGAAGCGGATGTCGAGCTCGGGCTCGAGGGCGCGCAGGACATCGACGCCGATCTCGAGATCCGCCCCCCGGTGGTCACCGTGATGGGCCATGTCGACCACGGCAAGACCTCGCTGCTCGATGCGCTGCGCGCCAGCGACGTGGCGGCCGGAGAGGCCGGCGGCATCACCCAGCATATCGGCGCCTACCAGGTGGAGCTCGCCTCCGGCGACCGCATCACCTTCATCGACACGCCGGGCCACGAGGCGTTCACCGCGATGCGCGCTCGCGGCGCCGGGGTCACCGACATCGTGGTGCTCGTCGTCGCCGCAGATGACGGGGTGATGCCGCAGACCATCGAGGCGATCCGCCACGCCAAGGCGGCGCACGCGCCGATCATCGTGGCCATCAACAAGATGGACAAGCCGGACGCCAACCCCGCGCGGGTGCGGACCGAGCTGCTGAGCCATGAAGTCGTAGTCGAGGAGATGGGCGGCGAGACGCAGGACGTCGAAGTCTCCGCGACCAAGCGCACTGGGCTCGACAAGCTGCAGGAGGCGATCCTGCTGCAGGCCGAGATCCTGGATTTGCGCGCCAATCCCGAGCGCGCGGCGGAAGGCGCGGTGATCGAAAGCCGGCTTGATCGCGGGCGCGGTCCGGTCGCCACCATGCTCGTGCAGAAGGGCACGCTGCATCAGGGCGAGATCGTGGTGGCCGGCGCCGAATGGGGCCGGGTGCGCGCGATGCTCGACGATCGCGGAGAGGCGCTGAAGGATGCGGGGCCCTCCACGCCGGTCGAGATCCTCGGTCTCTCCGCCGTTCCCTCCGCCGGCGAGCCGTTCGTCGCGGTGGAGAACGAGGCGCGGGCGCGCGAGATCAGCGAGTTCCGCCAGCGCCGCCTGCGCGACACCACCGCCGCCGGCATCGCCGCCGGGCGCGGCACGCTCGACCAGATGCTCGCGCGGATCGTCGCCGGCGAGCAGAAGGAAGTGGCGGTCGTCATCAAGGCGGATGTGCAGGGCAGTTCCGAGGCGATCCAGACGACCGTGCTCAAGCTCGCGCATGAGGAGGTGAAGGTGCGCGTGCTGCTCGCGGGGGTCGGTCAGATCACCGAGAGCGACGTACAGCTCGCCAAGGCGTCGGATGGCGTGATCATCGCGTTCAACGTGCGCGCCACCAGTCAGGCCCGCGAGCTCGCCAGCCGCGAGAAGGTCGAGATCCGCTATTACTCGATCATCTACGAGGTCGCGGACGACGTGGAGAAGCTGGTGCGCGGCAAGGTCGCGCCGAAGGCCCGCGAGAAGTTCCTGGGCTATGCCGAGATCCGCCGCGTGTTCGACATCACCAAGGTCGGCAAGGTCGCCGGCTGCATGATTACCGAGGGCGTCGTGCGGCGCGGCTGCGGCGTGCGGCTGCTGCGGGAGGGCGTCGTCATCCATCAGGGCGAGCTGTCGCAGCTCAAGCGGTTCAAGGACGATGTGCGGGAGGTCGCGCGCGGCTACGAATGCGGCCTCTCCTTCGCCGGGTTCAACGATTTGCGCGAAGGCGACATGGTCGAGTGCTACGAGACGGAAATGGTGCCGGGTTGACGCCTGCGTCTGCAACCCGGGCGCCGTCTCAGCGGCAATTGCGCGTGGCGGAGGAAATCCGCCACGCGCTCGCTGAGCAGTTCGCGCGCGGCGAGTTCCGCGACCCCTCGCTCGCCGATTGCCGCATCACCGTGACCGAGGTCCGCACCAGCCCGGATCTGAAGCACGCGACCGTGTTCGTCGCGCGGCTCGGCCGGTCCGATGTCAGCGAACTCCTGCCGGCGCTCGGCCGGGCCGCGGCGTTCCTGCGCGGGCGTATCGGCCGCCAGCTCCGGCTGCGCTTCGCACCGGAACTCCACTTCCAGCCCGACACCACGATCGTGCACGCGTCCAAGATCGAAACCCTCCTCCACTCGCCCGCCGTCGCACGCGATCTCGGGTAAGGGTTTCTGTGAGAAAGGCCGGGGCGCTGCCCCGCACCCCGGCAAGGGGGCTTCGCCCCCTTGCACTCCCCATTGGGGCCTTGAGGCCCCAAACCCCCGAAAGGCGGCGCTGCGCGCAGCGCAATCCGGGGGGCCGGGGCCTCAAGGCCCCGGCGGAGACGCAAGGGGGAGAGCCCCTTGCCGGGGCTTGGGGCAGAGCCCCAATCTTCCTCCCCATGGCCCGTCACCCATGAGACGCAAGCGCGGCCGCGCGCTGGATGGCTGGCTGATCGTCGACAAGCCCGCCGGGATGACCAGCACCGATGTCGTGAACCGGGTCCGGCGCGGCTTCGACGCGCAGAAGGCGGGGCATGGCGGTACGCTCGATCCGCTGGCGACGGGTGTGTTGCCGATCGCGTTCGGTGCGGCGACGAAGACCGTGCCGTATGTGATGGACGGCGCCAAACTCTATCGGTTCACCCTTCGCTTCGGCGAGGCGCGGGACACCGATGATGCGGACGGCGTGGTGACGGCGGAAGCGCCCGGCCGGCCGTCGGAGGCGGAGATCGCCGCCGCGCTGCCGGCCTTCAGGGGCGACATCATGCAGGTGCCGCCGGTATTTTCCGCGATCAAGGTGGCGGGCGAGCGGGCCTACGACATG
Source organism: Acetobacteraceae bacterium (assembly GCA_965276665.1). Taxonomy (GTDB): domain Bacteria; phylum Pseudomonadota; class Alphaproteobacteria; order Acetobacterales; family Acetobacteraceae; genus CAWGJC01. The sequence goes on along the minus strand of OZ255620.1, from coordinate 1,827,728 downwards.
GCGCGCGAGGGGCGGGCGCCGGTGCTTGAGAAGCGGCCAGCGCGGGTCGACCGGTTCGCGCTGATCGAGCGACCGGATGCCGATCATGCGGTGTTCGAGGTACAGTCCGGCAAGGGCGTCTACATGCGGAGCTTGGCGCGCGATCTGGCGCTGGCCTGCGGCACGCTCGGCCATATCGCGGCGCTGCGCCGGATGCGGGTCGGGCCGTTCGGCGAGGATCGGGCGATTTCGCTGGACAAATGCGTGGCGGCGGAGGATACCCCGCCGGCTTCCCCGGACCTCCTGCTTCCGGTCGCGACCGCGCTGGCCGACATCCCGGCGCTGGCCCTGACGGAGAATGAGGCCGGCGCCCTGCGGCATGGACAGGCGATCAGTCTGCTCACGCTCATGGGGCGCATTCCCGCGGCGGCCGATCCCGAGGGCGGATTGGTGCGCGCGATGGCGGGGGGGTGTGTCATCGGGCTCTGCCGGCTGGAAGATGGCTGGGTCAGGCCCGAGCGCCTGCTGTAACCCCCCACGCGAGGAGATCACGCGATGTCGATCACGGCGGAGCGCCGTACGGCGCTCATTGGCGAATACCGCAAGGCGGATGCGGATACCGGCAGCCCGGAAGTTCAGGTGGCGCTGCTCTCGGAGCGGATCACCAACTTGACCGAGCACCTGAAGACACATGAAAAGGATTTTCACAGCCGTCGCGGGCTGCTGATGCTGGTCGGCCGGCGCCGCCGGCTGCTCGATTATGTGAAGAAGAAGGATCAGTCCCGCTACGAGACTTTGATCGGCCGGCTCAGCCTGCGCCGCTAGGCTTCTGCTATGGTCGTGTGGTCGCCGCGGGGCGGCGCACGACCCTCCGCGCACCATGGGGTGCGCGATACGCCGCGAGAGCGGCGGACGCACCGATCGGCCGATCCGGTCCCTCTCTACGGGGGCTGACGGCGCCTCCGGTCACATGGCTCTGCGGCTGCGCGACAGTGCAGCCCCTACCCTGTCACCCGAGACGCCGTTCCTTCCGGAACAAGGATCGCCCGGAACAAACGTCCGCTCCTGTCGCGCATCGAAAGGAACGAGTGCGACCATGTTCAACTACTTCCGCAAGGAGATCGACTGGGGCGGGCGCAAGCTCGTCTTGGAAACCGGCAAGATCGCGCGCCAGGCGGATGGCGCCGTCCTGGCGAGCTACGGCGACACCATCGTGCTGTGCACGGCGGTCGGCGCCAGGACCGCCAAGCCGGGGCAGGATTTCTTTCCGCTAACGGTGAACTACCAGGAAAAGACCTTTGCGGCGGGCAAGATCCCGGGCGGGTTCTTCAAGCGCGAGGGCCGGCCTTCCGAAAAGGAGACGCTGGTGAGCCGGCTGATCGACCGGCCGATCCGCCCGCTCTTCCCGGAGGGGTTCCGCAATGAGATCCAGGTGGTGGCGACGGTGCTCAGCCACGATCTCGAGAACGACCCGGATATCGTCGCGATGGTGGGCTGCTCGGCGGCGCTGACGCTCTCCGGCATCCCGTTCTTCGGCCCGGTGGGTGCGGCGCGCGTCGCGCATCTCGATGGCGCCTACGTGCTCAACCCGACGATGGAGCAATCGGCGCGCTCCAAGCTCGACCTTGTGGTCGCCGGCACCGCCGAGGGCGTGCTGATGGTGGAAAGCGAGGCCGAGGAGCTCTCCGAGGAGGTGATGCTCGGCGCCGTGACCTTCGGCCACCAACATTTCCAGCCGGTGATCCAGGCGATCATCGACCTCGCCGAGCATGCGGCGAAGGAGCCCTGGGCGCTGCCGGAGCCCTCCGAGGAGGCGAAGTCGCTGGTCACCCGCGTCGACTCGGCAGCCCGCTCGGGTCTCGCCGAGGCGTATCGGGAGACCGCGAAGCAGGTACGCTACGAGAAGGTGGGTGCGGCCAAGAAGCAGGCGATGGCGACGCTCGCCGCCGAGGGCATCGAGGCGGACAAGGTGAAGGGCCTGTTCAAGGATCTGGAAGCCGACATCGTCCGCAACGCGATCCTCGACACCGGGCTGCGCATCGACGGGCGCGATACCAAGACGGTGCGGCCGATCGTCGCCGAGGTCGGCGTGCTGCCGCGCGCGCATGGCAGCGCGCTGTTCACCCGTGGCGAGACGCAGGCGCTGGTGGTGGCGACGCTCGGCACCGGGCAGGACGAGCAGATGATCGATGCGCTCGCGGGCGAGTATCGCGAGCACTTTATGCTGCACTACAATTTCCCTCCCTATTCGGTGGGCGAGACCGGGCGCATGGGCAGCCCCGGACGCCGCGAGATCGGCCACGGCAAGCTTGCCTGGCGCGCGCTGCACCCGCTGCTGCCGGAGAAGGAGAAATTCCCGTACACCATGCGGGTGGTCTCCGAGATCACCGAGAGCAATGGCAGCTCCTCCATGGCGACGGTCTGCGGCAGCTCGCTCGCGCTGATGGATGCGGGCGTGCCCCTAACGCGCCCGGTTGCCGGTATCGCCATGGGGCTGATCAAGGAGGATCGCGGCTTCGCGGTGCTTTCGGACATTCTGGGCGACGAGGACCATCTCGGCGATATGGATTTCAAGGTCGCCGGCACCGAGCAGGGCGTGACCAGCCTGCAGATGGACATCAAGATCACGTCGATCACGCCCGAGATCATGCAGATCGCGCTCGCGCAGGCGCGCGAGGGCCGCCTGCACATTCTGATCGAGATGGCCCGCGCGCTGACCGGCGCGCGGCAGGATGTGGCGGCGACCGCGCCCCGCATCACCGTGATCAACGTGCCGAAGGAGAAGATCCGCGAGGTGATCGGCACCGGCGGCAAGGTGATCCGCGAGATCGTCGAGAAGACCGGCGCCAAGATCGACATCGAGGATGACGGCACCATCAAGGTCGCCGCCACCAGCGACACCCAGTCCGAGGCGGCGATCGCCTGGATTAGGGGCATCGTCGCCGAGCCGGAGGTCGGCATCATCTACCCCGGCAAGGTGGTGAAGACCGCCGATTTCGGCGCCTTTGTGAACTTCCTCGGCGCCCGGGACGGGCTCGTGCATATCAGCGAGCTCGGCCAGGGGCGGGTCAACAAGACCACGGACGTGGTGAATGTCGGCGATCAGGTGAAAGTGAAGGTGCTCGGCTTCGACGATCGCGGCAAGGTAAAGCTGTCGATGCGGGTGGTCGATCAGGCCACCGGCGCCGATATCAGCGATCAGGTCGGCCCGAAGGGCGGCGGCGGCGATCGCGAGCGGGGCGAGCGCCGGCCGAGGCCGCAGGAAGGCAGCGACCGGGCCGCCGAGTAGGCGCTTTGACAGTGGGGCGAGGCGGGGCGGGCGAAATCCGTCGGCCTCCCCCTATTGTAACCGTCCGATGACGCAATAAGTGGCGTTAAAACAATTGTCTGGGCTGGTCGCATGAAGATCCTCAATGCCATCCGCATGGGCGGAGCCGAGATCCTGCCGCTCGTCGAGGGCGGCAAGGGAATCGCGGTCTCAACCGGCGTGTCCTCCGGCCATTGGGCGGCGGCGGGCGGCGCGGGCACGTTCAGCGCCGTCAATGCCGATAGCTACGACCAGGACGGAAGGCGCATCCCGCAGGACTACCGGGGGCGTACGCGGCGCGAGCGGCATGAGGAGCTGATCGACTATGCGGTCCGCGGCGGCATCACCCAGGCGCAGCAAGCACATGAGCTGGCCGGCGGCCTGGGGCGCATCCACGCCAACATTCTCTGGGAAATGGCCGGCGCCGAACGCGTCATGACCGGGGTGCTCGAGGGAGCGAAGGGGCTGATCCACGGCCTTACCTGCGGGGCCGGCATGCCGTATCGCCTGTCCGAGATCGCCGCGCGGTTCGGCGTTCATTACTACCCGATCGTCTCCTCCGCCCGCGCTTTCAACGCGCTCTGGAAACGGGCGTACTATAAGGCGGCGACGTTGCTCGGCGGCGTCGTCTACGAAGATCCCTGGCTCGCCGGCGGCCATAACGGGCTGTCCAACAGCGAGGACCCGGATCGGCCGGAGGCGCCGTTCCCCCGCGTGCTCGCGCTGCGCAAGCAAATGCGGGAATTCGGGCTCGATGATACGCCGATCATCATGGCCGGCGGCGTCTGGTGGCTCGAGGAGTGGGAGGACTGGATCGACAACCCCGATCTCGGCCCGGTGGCATTCCAGTTCGGCACCCGCCCGCTGCTCACCAAGGAAAGCCCGATCGGTGACACCTGGAAGCAGCGCCTGCTGACGCTGAAGGAAGGGGACGTGTTCCTCAACCGCTTCAGCCCGACCGGCTTCTATTCGTCAGCGGTGAATAACGGCTTCATCCAGGAGCTGCGCGCGCGGTCGGAGCGGCAGGTCGCCTACACGACGGAGGCGATGGGCGAGCATACGGCGGAATATGGCGTCGGCCCGCGGCGGCGTGTCGTGTTCCTGACGCCGCGCGATCTCGACCATGTTCTCGCCTGGGAGCGGGAGGGGTATGTCGAGGCGATGCGGACCCCGGATTCCACGCTGATTTTCGTGACGCCCGACACCATGCGGGAGATCACCGCCGACCAGATCGAGTGCATGGGCTGCCTCAGCCAATGCCGGTTCTCGAACTGGAGCCAGGAAGGGCCGGAGTACAGCACCGGCAAGAAGGCCGATCCGCGCAGCTTCTGCATCCAGAAGACGCTCCAGAATGTGGGCCACGACGCCGACTCGCCGGAAAAGCTAGAGAAGAACCTGATGTTCAGCGGCCATAACGCGTTCCGCTTCGCGACCGATCCGTTCTACTCCAACGGCTTCATCCCGACGGTGCGGCAGCTGATGGAGCGCATCCTCACCGGACGCTGACGTTCTGGGCGTTGCCGTCCCGGGCGTTGACGTCGAAGAACATCCGCTGCTTTGCATAGGACAGCCAGACGCGCCGCCCGGCGAAGAAATCGGCGCCAAGCAACATATCCGCCTGCTCGTCGATCGGGGTGACGGTGAGGACCGGGTCGCGCAGCACCGCCTGTCCGACCGTGAGGTTTCGGAAACGGTGCCAGTGATACGCAAGCGGCCGAAGGTCCATCCCCCCTGAAACGCCGCCCGCGTCACGCCCGAGCGCCGCCGCCGAAACCCCGATCCTCAGCGCGGCCCGCGTGTCGAGGATGATCGACCGCGCCCCGGTATCGATCAGCGCGCGGAGCCTGTGGCCGTCGAGCGTCACCGTCGCGATCGGCCGTCCACGGGACAGCTCGATCGGGAGAGAGGCAGCGCCCGGCCAGGGGGCCACCCCATCGCATTCCCCGTTCCGCCGCAGCAGGGTGAGCCGGTGCGCCGGCAGGTCGATATCGGCGTCCCCCGCCTCAAGCAGGTCGGCCCCGAGCAATCCGGCCACTGGAGGGGTGACGATCGGTGATGACGGGAGATTGCCGACCGGTACCGGCCGTGCCGGCATCGCGACCCCGCCGATCGATAGACCTCTCAGCGTGACGAGCGGACGGGCGGCCTCGCCGCCGGTTCCCTGAACGAGGCCCGTCGCCGCCGGCTCGAGCGGCAGGCCCAGCCGGGCCGCCGCCGCCGCGGTGACGAAACCGGCCTCGGCGCCGGTGTCGAGGAGCAGCGAGACCGGGCTAGCCCCGATCGTCGCCGGCAGGATAAGGAAACCCCAGGCATCGGTGAGCGGCGCTTCGGCCAACACCGTCGCACTGCACTGGGCGGCCTGGCCAGGAGGCGACACTCCGGCGCCAAGCCCGACCAGTCCGGCCACCAGCAATCTCCGGAAAGCTTTGCTCAAAACTACGCCATGTCTGACAGGCCAGACGGCGCGATGTGCCGGGTTTCAGCAAAGGCGCCATATGAGGACGGGCGCTCGCGTGCCCATGAGGATTGTTGATGCGTTACCATGAAGCTGTGAACGGAGGAGCGGCCGATTTCTTTGCCGATTCGAAGCGAAATTCGTAATGTCATTGCCGTTTCCTTGACGTCACCGGCGCTATCTGTAAGAACTGCCGTGACATCCGGCAAAGGGAGCCGCTCGAAGCGTTTTTTCCGGCCGACCCTCCACGAGGGATGACGGAATGCTCCGGGAGAAGAAACCGGTGCACGAGGCGTGCTTTCACGATCCGCTGAGCGGGTCGCGAACCAAGGAGAGATCACCAGATGGCGCAAACTGTTCTGGGCCCGCAGGGTGTCGTAACCCTGAACTACAATTCGACGATCAATCAGCAGCAATTCCAACAGTTTAGCAGTTCGGTCAATGCGCTCTTCAATGCCACGCCGTCCACGGCGAAGGGCGTTTACCCGAGTTCGACCTCCGACCAGACGGTGACCACGCAGATGGGTTACCTTGATGCGGGGAATTTCACCCTCTCGGCCGCGACCCAGGCGGTGATCGTGATGGACAACTCGGCGGACACGATCGTGGGCGGCGGCAATGCCGCGCTAACGGTTCTGTCCGGCACAGGCGGCCTGAATTTCACCAGCCCGAGCGGGAACACGACGGTGGTTGCCGGTGGCGGCAACAACAATATCACATTCGACTCCGGCTCAAACTTGGCCTCCCTGAACAACGGTTCGAATACGGTGACCTCGCTGGCCGGCAGCGCCACGATCACGGCGGGCATCGGCCACAACGCGATCTCAGTCGCCTCCGGCACGGCGGTGATCTACTCGTACGGCACCGACACCATCACGGGTGGCACGGGTGCCGAGACGGTCTTTGCAATCGGCTCCTCCAAGAGCGACTTGATCAGCGCGGGCGCGAGCCAGCTCACCTTCGTCAACGGCTCTGGCGCAAGCTCGGTCTATGGCGGAACGGGCGGCGGCGATGTGATCTATGGCGGCGCCGGTGGCGGCGTGTTCTACGGCGGCTCAGCCGGCAACAACGACCTGGTGGCGCAGTCGGGTGCGGCGACGCTGTTCGGCGGCGGCAATAACGACGCCCTGTATGCGGGTGGGGCGGCCCGCGACGTTCTCGTTGCGGGTGCAGGCAACGAGACTCTGACGGGTGCTACCGGGACCGGCAGCGACCTCCTCTTCGCGGGCTCGGGCAATGATCAACTGATCGGCAACTCGGCCAGCGACACCATGGTGGGGGGCACCGGCAACGCCACGATGCATGGCGGCGCCGGCTCGGATCTGTTCTCCTTCACCGACGGCGCAGCCGGCACCACGCTGATCAACGACTTCAACTCCGGTGCGGGTGGCGACAAGGTATTGCTGAACGGCTTCGGCCCGGACGAGGTCGCCAACGCTCTGGCCAACGCGACGACGAGCAACGGCTCGGAGACGCTGACCCTGTCCGACGGCACGAAGCTCACCTTCGCTGGCGTGACCAACCTGTCGAGCTCCAACTTCACCTGAGCTTGGACGAGATAACAAAGGGCGCGGCCGGGCAACCGGCCGCGCCCTTCTTGGTTCTTTTGGCTTGGGCAAGGTCGGCGCCGACTTAACTTGAACGCTCCAGGCGGCGCGGCTTGGTGCCGGGCGGACCAAAATACGTGCTGGATGCCGTGGCGGCACCCAGCACGCCTTTGATAGGCGATGCGTTACGCGATCGTTTTCAGGAAATCGTCCAGCTTCTGGGCAGCGGCGGCCTTGTCGGTCTTGTCGAGCGCGGCCAGCTCCGCGGCCAGACGATCCATCGCCGCTTCGTAGATCTGCCGTTCGCTGAAGCTCTGGTCCGGCTGCCCGGCATTGCGGTGCAGGTCGCGCACGACCTCGGCGATCGCCATCGGGTCGCCGGAATTGATCTTCGCCTCATATTCCTGCGCCCGGCGCGACCACATGGTGCGCTTGATCCGCGCCCGTCCGCGGAGCACGGCAAGCGCCTCGTCAAAGCTCTTGCGGGTTGCCAGCTTGCGCAGCCCCGCGCTCCTCGCCTTCGTGACCGGAACGCGGAGGGTCATCCGGTTCTCCTCGAAGGTAATGTGGATCAGTTCGAGGTTGTGCCCGGCGATCTCCTCGGTCGCGATCCGCTCCACCTTGCCGACGCCATGGGTCGGGTAGACGACATGATCGCCCTCGACGAAGATCTCGGCCTTGGAGGGCACGCGCGGGGCCACGTTGCGGGGCGACATTCCGCCACCCATCGAAGGCGCCCCCGAACCCAGGCGATGCGGCGCGCCGCCCAGAGTAGGCATCCGGCGCTCAGCCTCGGGGGCTGAGCTCGGAGCGGTAACTTCCGACGCCGGAACGCCGGGATCGGCAGTGTCAGCCACCTCCTTCGGACCTGACGGCGCATCGGGTGCTGCCGCAACGGGCTCCGCAACGGCCTTTGGGGTTGCCGGCGTGGCCGGAACGAGCTCGATCGGCGCGACTGCTTTAGCCGGTGCGGTTTTGACTGCGGGCCTGCTCGACTCCGCGGCTTTTGCCGCGTGTTTGACCGTACCGACTTTCGCCGTCTGCGAAGGATTCGCGTCTTTTTTCAAAGCGATGCGTTTGTTGCCTGACATTTTGGGGGCGGGCGGAACGGCCAATGGCTTCGTCGGTGTCTTTGATTTAACGGTCACACGTTTCTCGTTCTTAGGAGCAGGGGCTTTCGCCGTCCGAGCCGGCCTTGCGGTCGGTCGGGCGGGAGATTTGCGGGCCGGCTCTTTTTGCGAGCCGCTGGATTTGGCCTTCACGGCCGGCGCGCGAGCCGGTCTCGATTTGGTGGATGCCTTGGCTCGGCTGCCAGAAGAGGCTGCGGAACTCTTCATTCAAACAAGCCCTCGTTCCTGCCCCGGATAGGCGTGAGCCTCGAACGGCCGTCAACCTCACCGGCAGCAATCAACCATACGCGGAAAGATCGGGAACGCTGCAGCGCAACGCCGAGCGACCACAATTCCTTGAATGTAGCCATGATATCATGGAAACAAGGGCCCGTCATGGGCCTGACCACATTTTCCCAGCGGGCCACATCTCCCAATGAGACGGTCGGGGATTGAAATTCTAGGGGATTGCCCGTCTGAGGACCTAAGGAGCTCCGGGCTTGTCGGAGAACAGCGCGGCCTTGCCGGGCCTGTCCTTCCAGTCATCGGCGTCCGCCGGCGGCTCGCCCTTCCGCGTGATGTTGGGCCATTCGGCGGCATAGACGCGGTTGCGTTCGGCCCATTCGGTTGCGCGGTCGTCGCTGTCCGGCACGATGGCCTCGGCCGGGCATTCCGGCTCGCACACGCCACAATCGATGCATTCGTCCGGATGGATCACCAGCATGTTCTCGCCGGTGTAGAAGCAGTCCACCGGACACACCTCGACGCAATCCATGAACTTGCAGCGAATGCAGTTTTCCGTGACCACGTAGGTCATGGCGCGCTCCCGGCCTGACGGGCGCAACGGTCAATCGGCCGACGCGTCCCGCGGCGGATATGCAGGCGTTTCGCCGGCGGCGCAAGGCGGCGGCTCCACGATTTCGGCGTAATGGGTCCGCGCTTCGGCGGGCGGCCCGCGTCTCATGGCCAGGCCGAGCACGCGGATCACCCGCACCTGCCCACGGAGTGAAAGCGTCAGCACGTCGCCGGTCCGCAACCTGGCATGGGGTTTGTCGGTGGGCTGGCGGTTGATCCGCAACCCGCCTGCGGCGACCAGGCGGGTGCAATCGGCACGAGATTTCAGAAAGCGCGCGCACCATAGCCATTTGTCGAGCCGCTGCCAGTCCCGATCCTCCGTCTCCGTCTCCGTCTCCGTCTCCGTCATCGGCGCCGGAGCGCGGCCAAGGCGGCGAACGGGCTGGCGGACATCGTGGCCGCGGGGCCGGCTGCCGCCTCCCACACCCGTTTCGTGGGGCGTCGGCGCACAATCAGCTGCGACGGCATCGGCGGCCCGTACTCGCCTGCGGCGAGCGCCGGCGTCGGCAACACGTGGAAGCCGAGCGCGCGCAGCACCGCCGGCAGCGCCTCGGCGGCGATCGCGAGCCTGCCGGGCAACCCGGCGGGCACGAACGCCGCGCCGCCCCGCGCCGAATGGGCGAGCTCCGCCGCCACCCGCTCGGCAATGTCGAGCCGCAGCAGTACCGGTCCTGCGGCAACCCAGCCCATGGCCTGGGCAAAGCCCGCCGGCCAGTCGGCCGGTATCGGCAGCGACACCTGGCCGGGCATCGGCAGCGGCGGCGAAGCGGTGCCGTTCTGCACCGCCCAGAGCCGGGCGCGGCATTCCATGGCGCGCGGCTTGAGCAAGGCCGGGATGGCGAGCGCGAATCGCCCGGCCCGCACGCCGATCCGTTTCAGGGCGGCGCGCAGCATCGGCGGAATCTCCGCCTCGGTCGGTCCGGGTACGATCCCCCCCGCCTCGCTCAGCCGATGCAGCGGGCCGCGCAGGGCAGGCTCCGCGCTCGCCCGTGCTTCCGCGGCCGCCAGCGGCGCGAGGTCGGCAGAAATCCGCTGGTCGAGCCAGCGTTGCAGCCGGAGCCGGATGCGCTCGCGCTGCGCACCGTCGAGGAACTCGCTGCCCAGAACCTCCACGGCGGGGCGCAGCAGCGTCGGACCTCGGCGCAGCCGGGCCACCGGCGCGCCCTGCCAAAGCAGCAGATGGGTCGGGCCGAACGCGAAATCCGGGTCGGCCGCCCGCTCGACCCGCCCGACCCGGCGCGGCATCTCCTCGCGCAGCGCCCGGCGGGCCGCGCGTAGCACCAAGCGCCGCTCCTCGCCCTCGGCGAGCGGGTCGGGCTGGAAGCCGAACCCGGCGATCCGCCCGACCGAATGCCCTTCCACCACCACCTCGCCACCACCGGTGACGGCGGAGAGCAGAGCCGCCCCATCCGGCGCCTCGAGCCGACGCATCAGATGTGCCGCGCGGCGATCGACGAAGCGGGTGGTGAGACGCTCGTGCAGCGCGTCCGAGACGAGATCCTCGGCGGCCCGCGCCGTCGCCTGCCAGTGTGCGGCGTCCCGCACCCAGTCGCCGCGGGCGGCGATGTAGGACCAGATGCGCACGCCGGCGAGGCGCTGCATCAGCGTGTCGATATCGCCATCCGCCCGCGCCAGCGCCGCGATATTGCCGGCGAGCCAGTCGGTCGGCAACGTGTCGTCGCGCGCCAGATGGTCGAACACGCGGGCGCAGAGCCGCAGATGCGTGTCATCCGTCAGCTTGCGGAAATCCGGGATCTGGCACGCCTCCCAGAGCAGCCGGACCATCCGCCGTCCGCTCGCCGCGCGGCGGATTTCTGGCTCGCGGGCCAGCGCGTCGAGTGTCTCGAAATCGGTCGCGTCGTTGCCGCGCACCAGGAAGGGGCGGGGCGGCGGTTCGCCCAAGCTCGCGAGCAGCCCGTCGATCGTCGCGAAATCCAGCTCCGCATTGCGCCAGCAGAGGCGCTGGAGGGGCTCGAACGTGTGCGCCTCGACGGCGTTGACGAGCTCGTCCGACATTGGCGGGCAGGCGGCGGTGGTACCGAACGTGCCGTCCCGCATGCCGCGCCCGGCGCGCCCGGCGATCTGCGCGACCTCGGGGGCGGAGAGGCGCCGCGGGCGCTGGCCGTCGAACTTGCTGAGGCCGGCGAAGGCGACATGGTCGACATCCATGTTGAGCCCCATGCCGATCGCGTCGGTGGCGACGAGGTAGTCGACCTCTTTCTCCTGGTAGAGCGCCACCTGCGCGTTGCGGGTGCGCGGCGAGAGCCGGCCCATCACCACGGCGCAGCCGCCGCGGCGCCGGCGGATCATCTCGGCGAGCGCGTAGACCTCGCTGGCGCTGAACGCGACGATTGCGCTGCGCGGCGGCAGGCGGACGAGCTTGGCGTAGCCGGCCGAGGCGAGGTCGGAGAGACGCGGGCGCGTCTCGACATCGGCCTGCGGCACCAGGGCGCGCAGCAGCGGGCGGATGGTCTCGGCGCCGAGGAACATCGTCTCGGCGAAGCCGCGCGCATGCATCAGCCGGTCGGTGAAGACATGGCCGCGATCGGGATCGGCGCAGAGCTGGATTTCGTCCACCGCGACGAAGGCCGCCTCGCGGTCGAGCGGCATCGCCTCCACCGTGCAGGCGAACCAGCGTGCCTCCGGCGGCACGATCTTCTCCTCGCCGGTGATCAGCGCGACGTGCCGGGCGCCCTTGGCGCGGACCATGCGATCGTAGTTCTCCCGCGCGAGCAGGCGGAGCGGGAAGCCGATGATGCCCGAGGCGTGGGACAGCATCCGCTCCATCGCGAGATGCGTCTTGCCGGTGTTGGTCGGTCCGAGGATTGCTCTGACCCGGGGCGGGAATCCCGACATGCCCGGATGTTTGGGGTGAAGCCCCGTGGTTGCAAGCGATTCGGCGCTGAACACGCTGGTTGTCACGCGAGGGGTTTTCGGTAAAATGTTCCCAATGAGCCGATCTGCTCAGGGGACGGAATGCCCGATCAAGATCTTGATTGCCTTGCCGATGACGCTGCCGCTGCGCGGCCCCTGCATGCGGTGAGGCCCGGCGGCCTCGAGGCGCTGCTCGCAAGGCTGGCGCCGGCGCAGGCCGGCTATCTGCGCGAATCGGGCTTCGCCGCCGCCGCCGGCGCCGTCGCGCTGCTCCCGGGCGAGACCGGCGTGGCGGGCGCGGTGCTCGGGCTCGGCGAGGATCCGGCGCCGCATGTCTGGGGCGCGCTGCCCTTCGCCTTGCCGCCGGGCAGCGACTGGCGCCTCGACGACGAGGCGGCTGCGCCGGAAGCGGCGCTCGGCTTCTGTCTTGGCGCCTATCGGTTCGATCGGCTGCGCAAGCCAGGCCGCGCGCCGGCGCGGCTGGTGCGCCCGGCCGGAAGCGGCGTGAACCGCGCCATCGCGACCGCCCGCGCGGCCTGGATGGTGCGCGACCTGATCAACACGCCGGCCAATCTGCTTGGCCCGGCCGAGCTGGCCGCCGCCGCACGCGATCTCGCGGCGCCGCATGGCGCGGCATTCAGCCTTGCGCAAGGCGCGGAGCTTGCCCGCGACTACCCGACCGTGGCCGCCGTCGGCGCCGGCTCGGCCCGGCCGCCGGTGGTCGCCATTCTGCGCTGGCAGGGCAGCGCCGCCGGGCCGGACGCGCCGCTGGTCTCGCTCTGCGGCAAAGGCGTTTGCTTCGACACCGGCGGCTACGACCTCAAGCCGGCCGCCGGCATGCTGCGGATGAAGAAGGATATGGGAGGTGCCGCGATCACCCTCGGGCTCGCCCGCATGATCATGGAGAACGATCTGCCGGTGCGGTTGGCGGCGCGCATCGGCTGCGTCGAGAACAGCGTCTCCGGCACCGCGATGCGCCCGCTCGACGTGTTGCGGACGCGGCGCGGCCTGACCGTCGAGGTGGGGAACACCGATGCCGAAGGCCGGCTGGTGCTGTGCGATCTGCTCGCCGCCGCGTCGGACGAGGGCCCGGCCCTGCTGGTCGATTTCGCTACGCTGACCGGCTCGGCCCGGGTGGCGACCGGGCCCGATCTGCCGGCGTTGTTCTGCAATGACGAGGGCTGGGCCGCCGCCCTGCTCGAGGCGGGGACGAGCGCGCATGATCCGGTCTGGCGGCTGCCGCTCTGGGCCGGCTACGAATCCTGGCTGGCGAGTTCGGTCGCCGATCTTAACAACGTGGCCGCCAAGCCGTTCGCCGGCGCGGTGGTGGCGGCGTTGTTCATGCAGCGTTTCCTGGCGCCCGGGATCCCTTGGGCGCATCTTGACGTCTATTCCTGGAACGATTCGACCCGACCAGGGAAGCCTGAGGGCGGCGAGGCGCAAGCGATGCGCGCGGTCTTCATGGCTTTGGCAAAGCGTTTCGGCCCGGCTCCGAGAGCGTGATCCATTTCGGGGGCGGTCACGAAAATGGGATGTGCGCTGCAATTTGCGGAACCAAACACATCCTGTAATCGATCAGTTGCAAGTCCAACATAGCATTCCAACCGGTTGGCATTCCTGCCGACCGACCGGCTTCAGAAGGACAAAAGCGAATGGCAACCAACCTGTCGGCCGACTCAATGGTCGGCATCCTCCGGGATACCGTCGTCGCCATGGTGCGTCGGGATGGGCCCGACCTGTCGGCGCGGCAGCTCGGCGTGTTCCTCACCTGCTATCTGCAGGACGGCGCCCATACGGTGCGGGGCCTGGCTGCGGATTTGAATGTGTCGAAGCCGGCGATCACCCGGGCGCTCGACCGGCTCGGCGAGCTCGATCTCGCGCGCCGCAAGATCGACCCGATGGATCGCCGCAGCGTGCTGGTGCAGCGGACGCTAAAGGGCGCCGCCTTTCTGCGCGACATGCGTGGCATCATGGCCGAGGCGGCGCAGAACCCGCGCAAGGTGCAGATGCCGGCGGAGATCCAGCCGCAGCGCAAGGTCGGCTGACGCGCGCGCCCGGCATCGCGCCGGGCGTCATCCTCTCCGCCTTGCATCCCGGCACGCGGGCGTGTAGCCGGCGGGCGTGATCCGTTCGTTGCCTGCGCCGAGCCGCCCGTGGCAGGCCGGATGTCTCGCCGCCGCCCTCGGCGCGGTCTCCGCGCTGGCGCTGCCGCCGTTCAATCTCATCCCGGTGCTGCTCGTCACCGTGCCGTGGCTGCTCGTTCTGCTCGGGCGCACGGCGGGATGGCGATCTGCGCTCGTGCTGGGGTTCTGGTTCGGCTTCGGACATCATCTGATCGGGCTCTACTGGATCACTGAGGCGATCATGGTGGAGGCGGCGCGGCTGTGGTGGGTGGTCCCGCTAGCCGTGCCCGCGCTGTCGGTAATCCTGGCCCTTTTCATCGCGGTCGCCTGCGGCATCGCCCGGCTGGCGCTGCCCGGCTGGCGGCGTGCTGTGGCGCTGGCGGCGGCCTGGACGCTCGCCGATCTCGCGCGGCAGTTCATCGGCACGGGTTTCCCGTGGAACCCCTGGGGCAGCGTCTGGGCGGTGCCGGGGCCGTTCGGCACGGTTTTCCTGCAGCTCGCCGCCTGGGTGGGCACGCCGGGCCTGACGATGCTCACGGTTCTGCTCGCTGCGACGCCCGCGCTCGGCCGGCGGGGCCTCTCCTGCGGCGCCGCCGGGCTGTTGGTCTGGGCCGGTTTCGGCCTGTGGCGCACGCATGGTCCAGCGCCGGCAGCGCCTGGGCTGCGCGCCGTGCTGGTGCAGGGCGACGTGGCGGAAGGGCAGAAATGGAATGCCGATCTTGCCCTCAATATCGTCCGCCGCTATCTGGCGCTGACCGAAGCAGGGGTGCGGCAGGCGGTCGGCGCGGGGACGCCGGACCGGCTGGTGGTGATCTGGCCGGAAAGCGCGAGCCCCTATCTGCTGGACCGTGAACCCGGCGAACGCCAGGCGATCATGGCGGCATCCAGCCCGGCCGTCGCGGCGATCGTCGGCAGCGTGCGGTTCCCCGGCCCGATCTCAACCAACCCCACCCCGGCCGACCGGCCGCGCAACAGCCTGATCGCGCTCGGGGCCGGCGGCGAGGTCACCGGCACGTACGACAAATGGCATCTGGTGCCGTTCGGCGAGTATCAGCCGAGCTGGATGCCGCTGCCGGTGCAGGTCGTGCCGGGTGGCGGGTTCGGCTTTGGCAGCGGGCCGGCGACGCTCCACCTCCCCGGGTTGCCGCCGGTCGGGCCGCTGATCTGTTATGAGGCGATCTTTCCCGGCCAGGTGATCGACCGGGCGGATCGTCCGGCCTGGATGGTCAACATCACCAACGACGCCTGGTTCGGCAACTCGACCGGGCCGCGCCAACACCTGGCGGCCGCCCGGATGCGGACGGTCGAGGAGGGGCTGCCGTTGATGCGCGCGGCCAATACCGGCATCTCCGCCGGCTTCGACGCGTTCGGCCGCGAGCTGGGGCGCCTCGGGATCGATCGGCAGGGAACGCTGGTGCTGGATGTGCCGGGTGCCTTGCCGGCCACGCCTTTCGCCCGTTTCGGGCTCTGGATCCCAGGCCTAGGGGCGGCGCTGGCGCTTTTCCTGTCCATTCTCCCGATGAGGAGAAAGGTTAACGCCGAGTTACCCCAACCTTGACAATTAAAGGTTGAAAGAATAGCTTGTGGCTCGCGCTTAAAGGTTTGGTCATGGATCAGGAAGCCTTTGGCGATGCCGAGGCCGCCGAGCGGGTGGAGCGTGAAGGCCGGGCCAGCCCGATCGATGCGCATGTCGGCAAGCGGATCCGGCTCCGCCGCACGCTTCTCGGTATGTCGCAGGAGCGGCTTGGCGAGGCGCTCGGGCTCACCTTCCAGCAGGTGCAGAAATATGAGCGCGGCGTGAACCGGGTGGGCGCGTCCCGCTTGTTCGACCTGTCCCGCGCGCTCGACGTGCCGATCGGCTTCTTCTTCGACGATTTGCCGGAACGGCTGTCGGGTCCCGCCATGCGGCGGGGCTTCGCCGAGCAGCAGGCGGTGTTCGGCGGCGGTCAGGCCGCGGCCGATGACGCGCTGAACCGGCGGGAGACGCTGGAGCTGGTGCGCGCCTATTACCGCATCACCGATCTCTCGGTGCGCAAGCGCGTATTTGATCTGATCAAGTCGCTGGGCCCGACGGAGGGCTGACCTCCCGCAATTGGGGGTTGTCGAAGCGCGGGTTGCGCAGCCGGTGCAGCGCGCCGTCCAACGCCGCCGCCAAGTCGCGCTTCTCGGCTTCGCCCAGCGCCGCGCCGATCTGCTCTCGCACGCCATGCGCGGCCAGCACCAGGCGTGGAACCGCCCCTTGGCGTTCCTCGAGCACGACGTTCAGCCAGCCCGCCGGCAGGGTGCGCTCGACGCGTTGCCCGTGCCGGTCCGTGCGGATCACCCGTAGGGTCTCGTCGCTCAGGAGCACCATCTCGGAGGCGCGGGCGCTCAGCGCGTTGAAGCGCAGCAGGGCGATGGCGAGCAGGATCTCGGCGCCGGAAAACCCGGCCACCGGCCAGGCGCCGAGCAGCCAGAACAGCGTCGCCGTCGCCGAGGACAGCGTGCAGAGCACGCAGATCAGGATCGTCAGCCCGCGCCGCGACAGGCTGCGATGCGGCACGATCACCGCCTCGAACACGGTGGCCGCCAGGCTGATCGCCTGCGCCGGCGCTTGCGCGTTGCCCTGCATGCCGCGAACCTAGACGCGATGACCCCATCCGAGAAACCCCGCAAGCCGGTGATGATGCCGGCCCGCGACATCCGCCCGTTCATGGCGGCGCTGGCCGCCGCCAATCCGGACGCCAGGAGCGAGCTCGAATTCGTCGATCCCTTCTCCCTGCTGGTCGCCGTGGTGCTCTCTGCGCAGACCACCGATGCGGGCGTCAACCGCGCCACGCCGGGCCTGTTCGCCGCCGCGCCCGATCCGGCGGCGATGGTCCGGCTCGGCGCGGACGGGGTCGGCAAGCATATCCGCACGCTCGGCCTCTGGCAGGGCAAGGCGCGCAACGTGGTCGAGCTGTCGCGCATCCTCGTCGAGCAGCATGGCGGCGCGGTGCCGCGAACGCGAGAGGCGCTGGAGGCGCTGCCCGGCGTCGGGCGGAAGACCGCAAACGTGGTGCTGAACGTCGCGTTCGGCGAACCCACCCTCGCGGTGGATACGCATGTCTTCCGCGTCGGCAACCGGACCGGGCTTGCCCCTGGCGCCAATCCGCGGGCGGTCGAGGATCTGCTGGTACGTCGCATCCCGGCGGAATTCATGCAGGGCGCGCATCACTGGCTGATCCTGCACGGGCGCTATGTCTGCAAGGCGCGAGTGCCAGAATGCTGGCGCTGCGTCGCCGCCGAATGGTGCCGCTTCAAGCCGAAGACGCCCGCGCCGGTCGCGGCGCGGCGCGCCTAGCGCGGCTGGGCAAAGCGAGCGCCACCGGCAGCGCGCGCAGCCGGGCCAGATAGGCACGGCCGATTGCGGCAGGGTCGTAGCGCTCGGCGATGGTCGCGGCGGCGGCGCGGCCGAGGCGACGGGCGATCGCCGCATTGTCGCGCACCCGGCGCATGTGGAACGCCGCCTGCTCGACATCCGGCTCGGCCCAGCTCTGTCCCTCCCAGCCCGGATACTGCCCGGCGCGTACCGGCACCAGCCGATAGTCGACCAGCAGCGCATTCTGCGCCGTCATGTAGTCGAGATTGCCGGAATACCCGGTCGCGATCACCGGCTTGCCGGCCGCCATCGCCTCCGCCGGGCCGCGGCCGAACCCCTCCGAACGGTGCAGCGAGACATAGCAGTCGCAGCACGCGATCAGCGTCGCATGCTCGACCGCATTGTATTCATGGTCGCGGACGATGATGCGCGGATCGGCCTTGGCCAGCGCCATGAGGGCGGCGAGCCCTTCCTCATGCCCGGCGCCCCCCAGCGTCTTGACCACGAGGCCGACGCCGTCATCGCCGCGCGGGAAGGCGGTGCGGAAGGCGGTGAGCACCGCCTGCGGGTTCTTGCGCGCCAGGAAGGAGCCGAAATCGAAGCCGAAGAAGAACAGGAATTTCCGGTCCGGCAGGCCGAAGGATGCCCGCGTCAGGCTGGGATCGGTCGGGGGCCGCACCACCGGCATCGGCATCAGGAACACCGGCTTCGGGGCCGCTTCACGGATCGCGTCGTAGCTGAACCGCGTCGAGGTCCAGATCTCGTCGTAATAGGCGAATGCGCTGCGCCAGGCGGCGGGAAACCGCGCCAGCTCCCAGGCCCAATAGCCGATGCGGTAGGCGCCGGACGTGCCGGTGCGATGGGAGAAGACGTAGTCACCGGCTGCGCTATCCGCATTGTGGTGGACGATGTCGACGGCGGCCGGGCGGCGCTCGGCGCCGGCGAATTCACCGGTCAGCCGGTCGAGCGTCATCGTATCGACACCCAGGCTCGCGAGCGCGGCGGCAGTAAGCCGCGCATCCTCGCCGCGGCCGGAGGCTTTTCCCACGAGCCCGGTGATCAGGACGCCACCGGGCGGGATGGCGCTCGCGTGGGGTGGGGGCGGCGCGATGCGGTCAAGCCAGCAGGCGAAATCCCACTCATCCTCGCGCGACGCGGCGGCCAGGCGCACCAGACCGCGCTTGCCGGCGACGGTGCCGCTTTCCACCGCCAGCCGCACCCGCGGGATGGTGTTCCAGATCAGCGCGTGGAATCGGCAGAACGCCGGCACGTCCGGATCATGCTGGTCGCCCAGGAACGCAAAAAGCTCGTCCGACACCGCGTCGAGCGGCAGCCGCAATTCGCGCATCCCGAACCCGATCGTCCAGGCGATCAGCCGCATCTGGCCTTCGAGCGTGCGCAGGTCGCATTGCCCGCGCACATCGGTGCGCAGCGTCCAGATCATCAGCAGCAGGTTGGTGATCGGCGGCCCCTGATCGGCGAATTGCGGCGCGCGGGCGTGGCACCAGGCGAGCAGCGTGTGCAGGAAGCCGCGCGGCCACTCGAATTCGGTGCCCGCGACAGCCAGAGTCCAGAGCAGGATCGCGGCACGCCCGGCGAAGCTCGCCTTGTATTCGCGGGCGGCGTCGGGGAACGGGCCGGCATAGGTGCCGGCCAGCATCTCCATCATGCGGGTGACCGGTGGGCCGCCGCCCTCGGGCGCATCCAGCACCTCGTCGGCGAACGGCGCCATGCTGCTCTCGATCAGCGCGGCATCGATCACGCCCTCCTTCATCCCGAAGGTCAGGCACCAGGCGAGATAGGCGCTGAGCTCGGCCTCGCCGCGGATGATGAAATGCTGGCGCAGATCGGCGCGGCTTTCCCACACCAGGGCGAGATGGCGCGGCAGCGGCGTCGGCGAGCCGGCGAGCGGCGGGTTCAGCGTGACCGGCTCGGCGAGCCAGGCATCGAGCGACCCGCGCGGGCCGTCATGCACGAGCACTGCCTGCGGCGGCCAGGGATTGAACCCGCCCACCGCCTCGCGGCGGCCGAGAATCGTCGCCGCCGCTGCCACCGATCGCGTGTCGAACCCTTCGCTGCGCTCACCCTCCTCGACGAACCATTGCAGCAGCCGCATCCGACCGTCCGGCCGCTCGATGTCGAACTGACGGCGCAGGTCGGGCCGGCTGTGCCAGAGCGCGTGCAGGGTGCGGGTCAGGCCCGGCGGCCCATGCGAGGCGAACGCCGGCTCGATGCTGTCGAACACAGCGCCGTTCTCCCCAAACGGATCGGCGATTTCCGCCTCGTGGCGGCGAAACACGAAGCGCATCGCCGGCATGATCGCGCGGCCGCTGCGGAACTTTCCATAGGCATAGGGAATGCCGCGCGTCGCCGCCCAGCCATGCGCGTGGAGATGGTCGAGATACGCCTCGAAGAGCGGCCGCAGCGCGCCGAGATCGGCCGGCGCGAAGCGTGTCTGATGCTTCGAGAACACCGTGCGATCGGCGGGCGTCACGCCGGAGAAATGCACGAAGCGCAGCGGCGCGCCGTCGACGAGGGTGGTCGAGCCGCGCCGGGCGACGCGCCGCTGGCCGAGATTCCAGTAGGCGAGATTGTAGGCAGGATCATGCAGGATGCGCGCATGCGGGCAGAAGCTCGGCGCGAGATCGACCCAGCGCTGATCGGTGAAGCGGTTGCCCGGAATGTCCACCACCGCGTCGCGCCGGCAGCGTTCATGCCACCAGGCGATGAAGCCGCGCGCCTCCCCATCCGCGCGCGCGGCGAAAAACCCGCAATTGTACGCGCCGGATTTCATGATCGTGAGATCATCCGGCTGCGCCCCGTCCTGCAGCGGCGCGGTGATATGCGGTGTGAGCACGAGGCTCGCGCCCTCATCGAGCGCCGCTTCCACGCCGAGCAGCGGCGCGGTGACGAGAATATCCGGGTCGAGATAGATGATGTCGGCGCGGCGATGTCGTGCGAACAGATGCTGGAAGCAGGCCGGCTTGATCGCGGTCGCGAACTCCATCACGTCGTAGAAGAACGCCATCGCGTCGAAATCCGGCAGATCGAGCGCATGCGCCGGCAGCAGCTGCGCCCCCTCCACCGTCTCGCCCGGATGCGGTTCGTCGCAGAGCACGACGTAGAGCGGGCTCTCAGGATGGTGGCGGCGGAGCGACTCCATCAAGGTGCGCGCGTAGGCGAGATAATTGTTGGCGACGATGGTGAAGAACACGCGGGGTGGCGGCCCGACCTTGGGCTTGCTTGGGAGCTTGCGTGCTGCCTGAGGTGCGGGCGTATCAGCTGACTTCACCCGCGCGGCCATTGCGTCAGGCCGGCGGCAATTGCAGGAAGCCGACGAGCCGCTCCGCCTCGGCGATGATCGGGTCGGCGATCGCCCGCGCGCGCCCGGCGCCGTCGCGCAGCACGGCGTCGAGCGTCCCGGGATCGCCGAGCAGGCGGCGTGTCTCCCCGGCGATCGGGGCGAGGGTCGCGACCAGCCGTTCGGCGAGCGCCTCCTTGAACGCGCCGAACCCCTTTCCACCATGCTCGGCGAGCACGGTCTCGATGTCGGTATCGGCGAGTGCGGCGTAGATGCCGACCAGGTTGCGCGCCTCAGGCCTTCCTTCCAGCCCCGCCTCGCTCTCGGGCAGCGGCGCCGGGTCGGTGCGCGCGCGCCGCACTTTCAGCGCGATGGTGTCGGCATCGTCGGTGAGGTTGATACGGCTCTGATCGGAGGTGTCGGATTTCGACATCTTCTTGCTGCCGTCCCGCAGGCTCATCACCCGCGCCGCCGGCCCGAGGATCACCGGCTCGATCGGCGGGAAGAAATCCACGCCGTAATCATGGTTGAATTTCTGGGCGATGTCGTTGGCGAGCTCGAGATGCTGCCGCTGGTCGTCGCCCACCGGCACCCGTGTCGCGTGATAGACGAGCACGTCGGCGGCCATCAGCACCGGATAGGTGTAGAGCCCGGCGGAGACCGCCTCCCGGTCCTTGCCCGCCTTGTCCTTGAACTGCGTCATCCGGTTGAGCCAGCCGATGCGGGCGACGCAGGTGAAGATCCAGGCGAGCCGCACATGCGCATGCACCATCGACTGCGCGAAGACGATGTGGTGCACCGGATCGAGCCCGCAGGCGAGCAGCGAGGCGATCAGCTCGCGCGTCTGCCCGGCGAGCGCGCGCGGATCCTGCGGCTGGGTGATCGCGTGCAGGTCGACCGCGCACCACAGGCATTCATGGTCCCGCTGCAGCCCGACCCAGTTGCGGATCGCGCCAAGATAATTGCCGAGATGCGGGATGCCGGTCGGCTGGATGCCGGAGAGGATGCGCTGCATAGGAGGAGGGTTGTCGGACCGCCCGGGTCCGGCGGTCAACCCTGCTTCGCCAGCACCCGCTTGCGGCGGAGCGCGGTGCCGGCGAATTCACGCAGGTCGAATGCGCCGAGCAGCTGGCAAGCGGCGAAATAGCTGGCCATCCCGATCCCGATCAGCAGGAAAAGCCCGATCCAGCGGAACGGGAAGGGGCGGTCGAGCGCGGCGAACATCGTCCGCTGCGCTTCCCAGAGCACGACGCCCATGATGGTGGCGGCGAGCGCCATGCGCGGCGCCCGGGTGGCCAGCTGCGCGTCGATCCTGAGCTGCCCGCGCTTCGCGAGCACCGCGCCCAGCGCCACCATGTTGAAGATCGCGGCGACGCTGGTCGCCAGCGCCGGCCCGACATGGGCGAGCGGGCGCATCAGCAGCAGGTTGAGCACCAGGTTCAGGATGAGCGCCACCAGGCCGATCTTGACCGGCATCGAGGTATCGCCGCGCGCGAAAAAACCCGGCGCCAGCACCTTCACGAGAACGAAGGCCGGCAGTCCGAGCGCGAAGGCCACCAGGGATTGCGCGCTCAGCCTGGCGCTGTGCATGTCGAAATGCCCGCGCACGAACAGCACCTCCATCATCGGCACGGCATTCACCGCGAGCGCGACCGCGGCGGGCAGCGTCAGGAACAGCGCGTATTCGAGCGCGCGGTTCATCGTCGCCGTCGCCGCTTCCGCCTCGCCCGAGCGCACCTGGCGGGAGAGCAGCGGCAGCAGCGCGGTGCCTACCGCGGTGCCGATCGTCGCCAGCGGCAATTGCTGCACCTGGTTCGCGTAATAGAGCAGGGAGACGCTGCCGGCCGGGAGCAGGGTGGAGATGATCACGTCGACCATCTGGTTGAGCTGCGTCACCCCGGCGCCGAACAGCCCGGGCGCCATCCGCCGCATCAGCAGCCGCATCTCCGGCGTCAGGCGCGGGATGCGGAGACGGACCGGCATGCCGGCCCGCCCGACCGCATGCAGCAGCATTCCTAGCATCACCGCCCCGGCGACCGGGATCGCCCAGGCGAAGGCATGCGCCGGCGTCGGCATGGTGTGGGAGAGGCCCAGCATGAAGCCGATCGCGATCGCGTTGTAGACGAGCGGCGCCGCCGCCGCCGCGGCATAGCGGTCGAGCCCGTTCAGCACACCCGAGAGCAGCGCGGTCAGGCAGATCAGCAGCAGATAGGGGAAGGTGATCCGGGTGAGGGTGGTCGCGAGCACCAGCTTGTCGGGTTCGGCCGAGAAGCCGGGCGCCAGCACCACCATCAGCTGCGGCATGAACACCTCGCCGAGCACGGTGATCGTCAGCAGCCAGAAGGCGAGCAGGCTGAACGCCTGCTCGGCGAAACCGCGCGCCGCCTCGCCCCCCTCGCTCGCCAGCATGCCGGAAAACGCCGGGACGAAGGCGGCGTTGAACGCCCCCTCGCCGAACAGCCGGCGGAACAGGCTCGGCAGCTTCAGCGCGACGAAGAAGGCGTCGGCCACCGGGCTCGCGCCGAGCAGGGCGGCGAACAGCATGTCGCGCCCGAACCCCATGATTCGGCTCGCCAAAGTCCAGCCGCCCACGGTCAGGATGCCACGCAGCATGCGCCTGCCTACTCGTCCCGGAGCGGCCGGGCAAGCAGGGCCGCGATCGCCTGATCGAGCGTCGCGCGGCCGCTGACGAGGCCGGCCACGGCGCGGCAGATCGGCAAGTCGGTCGCGCCCGCGCGGGCGACCAGGGCGGGCGCGGTCGCCACCCCCTCGGTCACTGCGCTCCGCCCGGCGAGGATGTCGGCCAGCGCCACGCCACGCCCGAGCTCCATGCCGAGCGAGGTGTTGCGGCTCGCCGTGCTCGTGCAGGTGAGCAGCAGATCGCCGAGCCCGGACAGGCCGGCGGCGGTCTCCGCCCGGCCACCGAGCGCGCGCGTGAGCCGGGCGAGTTCCACCACCCCGCGGGTGATCAGCGCCGCGCGCGCATTCTCCCCGAGCCCGGCGCCGATCACCGCGCCGGCGGCGATGGCGATGACGTTCTTCGCCGCCCCGCCGAGCTGCGCGCCGATCGTGTCCTCATTGCCGTAGAGCCGGAAGGACGGGGTCGCGAGCAACGCGATCAGCCGCGCCCGCAGCCCGGCATCGCGCGACGCGACCACCGATGCGGCGGGCAGGCCGGCGGCGATCTCATGGGCGAAGTTCGGCCCGGTCAGCACCGCCCCCGGCAAGTCCGGGCAAAGCTCCGCGGCGATCTCCAGCGGCAGGCGGTGCGTGCCCGCCTCCACGCCCTTGGCGGCGATCAGCAGCGGCGCGCCGGGCGAGAGGCGGGTCAGCACGCCGCGCAGATGCTGCATGGGAACCGCGAGCACGATCGCGTCATGTCCCGCGCCGGGCAGGCTGCCGGTGACGCCAACCGCGCCGGGCAGGATCACGCCGGGCAGGCGCGGACTCTCGCGCCGCGTCGCGATCGACGCCGGGCTGCGGGCCCAGAGGGTGACACGGTGGCCGGCCCGCGCGGCCTGTACCGCCAGCGCGGTGCCCCAGGCGCCGGCCCCCAGGATCGCGATGCTAGCCAAGCGCGATCCTACTCATCGGCGAGCCGCAGCAGATCGATGCCTTCGGCCGCCTCGCACGCGCCGATCCGGTCAAGCAGCGCCTTGAGAATCGGGGGCGCCGCCTCTTCGAACCCGAAAGGCGGATTGACCAGCAATAATCCGCATCCGTTGAGCCTCCCCGCATCCTCGGGCGCCCGCAGCAGAAGTTCGGCGGCGACCACGTCGCGCAGCCCGCTCTCCTGCAGCGCCGCGTGGAACGCCCGCACCGGCGCGCGGTGCTTGATCGGATACCAGGCGGCGAACACCCCGCCCGCGAACCTGTCCTGCGCCGCTTCCAGCCCCGCCGCGAGTCGGGAAAAATCGTCCGGCGCCTCGTAGGGCGGGTCGATCAGCACCAAGCCGCGCCGCAATCCACTCGCCGCGGGCGGCGGCAGCAGGCCGCGCAGCGCCTCCCACCCGTCCCGACGATGCACCGCAATTCGGCAATCGCCGGCGAAGCGGCGGCGGAGCGTGGCGGCGTCCTCCGGATGCAGCTCGCACAGCGCCAGGCGGTCATCCGCGCGGAGCAGCGCCTGCGCCAGCGCCGGCGAGCCGGGATAGAGGCCGAGCCGTTCGACCAGCCCGACATACTCGGCGAGCGCGGGCGGCGGCGCGTCCAGCAGCCGGGCGATGCCGGACCGCCACTCGCCGGTGCGCTCGGCCGGCCCGGTGGAGAGATCGGTGCGCCCGGTGCCCGCATGGGTGTCGAGCACCAGGAACGGCACCGGCTTGCGCCGCATGGCCTGCAGCAGCCACACGAACAGTGCGTGTTTCATGCAATCCGCGAAATTCCCGGCATGGAAGGCGTGGCGGTAGTTCATGCCGGCGGGGTCACGGGACCTTGCAACTCCGCGAGCGGCCAGCGCGGGCGCGGCGGGGCGTCGAGCGGGTCGGCGAGCCCGGCGCGCAGCCGCTCGATGCCGGCCCAGGCGACCATCACGGCATTGTCCGTGCAGAGACGCAGCGGCGGCGCGACCAGCGGGATCCCGGCCCGCGCCGCGACCGGCGTCAGCCCGGCGCGCACCGCCGCATTCGCGGCCACGCCGCCCGCCACCACCAGCAGCCGCGCCGCCGGCATCATCCCGAGCGCGCGGCCGGTGCGGTCCGCCAGCGCCGCCGCCGCCGCCGCCTGGAACCCGGCGGCGATATCGGCCGCCTCCCGCCGCGTCAGGGCGCTGGAGGCCGAGGCCGCCGACTGCGCCGCGACGGTCTGCGCGACCGCGGTCTTCAGCCCGGAAAAGCTGAAATCGCAGCCCGGCCGACCCATCATCGGGCGCGGGAAATCATGCCGGCGCGGATCGCCTTCGCGGGCCAGCCGCTCGAGCGCCGGGCCGCCGGGCCAGGGCAGGCCGAGCAGCTTGCCGACCTTGTCGAAGGCCTCGCCCACCGCGTCGTCGATCGTCGTCCCGAGCAGGCGATACTGTCCGAGCCCCTCCACCGCGACGCATTGGCAATGGCCGCCGGAGACCAGCAGCAGCAGATAGGGAAAGGCGGCGCCGCCCGGCAGGATGTCGTCGGTGACCAGCCCGGGCAGCCGGGCGGTCAGCGCATGGGCCTCCAGATGATTGACCGCGACAAAGGGCAGGCGGCGCGCCAGCGCGATCCCCTTGCCGAAACCCGCGCCCACCACCAGCCCGCCGATCAGCCCCGGTCCGATCGTCGCGGCGATTCCGCCGAGCCGGTCCCAGCCCAGCTTCGCCTCGGCGAGCACCCGCCCGGCCATCTCCGGCAGATGCGCGAGATGCGCGCGCGCCGCGATCTCCGGCACCACGCCGCCGAACGCCGCATGGTCCTGCTGGCTCAGCACCGCCTCGGCCAGCACCCGGCCGTCGGCATCCAGCACCGCCACCGCGGTCTCGTCGCAACTGCTCTCGATTCCGAGTATCGAGCCCACCATCCGTTCGGGCCAGAAACTACCCATCTGGGCACCTTCCCTTCGCCTTCGCTATCTCATAGGACAGGCCATGTCCGCCGCCCACCCGATGCCACCCGCGCCACGCGGGGTCCGGCCGCACGCGCCGGCCCTGCCGCTGCGCGTGGGCACGCGGCCGTCGCCGCTGGCGCTGGTGCAGACGCGGCTCTTCCTCGACCGGCTGCGCCATTTCTGCCCGGTGCTCGCCGGCATGGAGGTGTTCGATGAGCACCCGATCCGCACCACCGGCGACCGCGTGCAGGATCGCCGGCTCGCCGATATCGGCGGCAAGGGGCTGTTCGCCAAGGAGATCCACGAAGCGCTCGCCGATCGTCGCATCGACTTCGCGGTGCACAGCCTGAAGGATCTGGAAACCGAGATGCCGCCCGGCATCGTGCTCGCCTGCACCCTGCGGCGCGAGGATGCGCGTGACGCCATGCTGCTCGGCGCGTCCTGCGGATCATCCGACCCGGCCGACCCGTTCGCCGCCCTGTCCTCGCAGGCGGTGGTGGGCACCTCGTCGGTGCGCCGCCAGGCGCAGCTTCTGCACGCGCGGCCCGATCTTCGCGTGGTGCCGATCCGCGGCAATGTGCAGACGCGCATCGACAAGCTCCGCCGCGGCGAATGCGATGCGAGCCTGCTGGCGCTCGCCGGGTTGCGCCGGCTCGGCATCGCGGAGGAGGCCGGCATCGTGCTCGATCCGGATGCGATGGTGCCCGCCGCCGGGCAGGGCATCGTCGGCATCACCGTGCGCGACGATGCGGCCGAATTGCGCGAGCTGCTCGGCGGCATCGAGGATCCGGAGGCACGCGCCGTCTCGATCGCCGAGCGCGCGCTGCTCGCCGAGCTCGACGGTTCCTGCCGCACGCCGATCGGCGGCCATGCCCGCCTGCTGCCGGATGGCGCGCTCGCGCTCACCGGCCTTGTCGCCCGCGCCGACGGCTCCTTCCTGCTGAAGCGGGCCGTTCATGGATCAACCGCCGATGCAGCCCGCCTCGGCACGGAACTAGGGCGTGAGCTACGGGCCGACAGCCCGGCCGACATCTTCACATGAGATCAGCAATGGAACGTGATTACAGCACGACGACACGTGGCATCCGCGTATCCGTCCAAGCGTTTTTCCTTGAGGACGAGTCGAAGCCGGATGACAACCAGTTCGTCTGGGCCTATCGCGTCACCATCGAGAATCAGGGCGGTGAAACCGTCCAGCTGATGCGCCGGAGCTGGCAGATCACCGACGGGCTCGGCCGCACCAAGGAGGTCGAGGGCGACGGCGTGGTCGGCGAGCAGCCGGTGCTCGCGCCCGGTACCGCGTTCGAATACACCTCCGGCACTCCGCTCGACACGCCAAGCGGCTTCATGCGCGGCGCCTATCACATGATCGTGGCGGAGAGCGGCGAAGCGTTCGACATCTCGATCCCGGCTTTCAGCCTCGACAGTCCGCATCAGAGCGGCCGCATCCACTGATGCCTGCCGAACCGCCGGACGACACGCAAGGGCGGCCGACGCAGGCCGAGGCCGAGGATGCCGTGCGCACCCTGCTGCGCTGGGCCGGCGACCGCCCGGCGCGCGAGGGGCTGCGCGACACGCCTTCCCGCGTGATCCGCGCCTATGCCGAGTATTTTTCCGGCTACGATATCGATCCGACCCAGCTCCTCGCACGCACGTTCGAGGAAACCGACGGGTATGACGAGATCGTCCTGCTGCGCGATATCCGCATCGAGAGCCATTGCGAGCACCATATCGCGCCGATCATCGGCCATGCCCACGTCGCCTATCTGCCCGCGCGCCGCGTCGTCGGCATCTCCAAGCTCGCGCGCGTCGTCGATGCCTATGCGCGCCGCCTGCAGATCCAGGAAAAGATGACCGCGCAGATCGCCAATACCATCAACACCGTGCTGCAGCCGCGCGGCACCGCCGTCATCATCGAGGCCACGCATCACTGCATGACCACGCGCGGCATCCACAAGCCCGGCACGCTGCTCACCACCAGTCACATGCTCGGCGCCTTCCGCACGAACCCCGACACGCGCCGCGAGCTCCTTGCCTTGCTCGGCCATCGGCCGGCGGGATAGGCTCGCCATCGCGACGCTCCGGTCCGCCCTCGGCTGGACCACGAACGAACGGGAAACGAACAGGTATCCGGATGACGGATTTTCCGCCAATCGTTGCGCGACGTTTGGTTCTGCGGCCCTGGACGGAGGCTGATCGCGAGCCCTTCGCGGTGTTGTCGGCGGATGCGGTGGCGATGGAATATCTCCGCCCGCTGACCACGCGAGCCGCATCCGATGCGTGGATCGATCGTCAGATCGCGCATCAATCGCTGCACGGTTTTTCCATGTGGGCGGTGGCGGAGAAAGCGAGCGGTCTCTTCGTGGGCGCGGTCGGCCTTGCCCGTGTCGGCTACGAGGCGCATTTCACCCCCGCGGTCGAGATCGGCTGGCGCATCGCGCGGCCGTTCTGGGGACGCGGCTATGCGCCGGAGGGCGCCGCCGCCGCGCTCGGCTTCGGCTTCGGGCGGCTGCACCTGCCGGAAATCGTCGCGAATGCATGCGTGGGCAACGCGAAATCCCGCCGCGTGATGGCGAAGCTCGGCATGGCGCATGATCCGGAGGAGGATTTCGCGCATCCGCTGCTTGCCGCCGGCGATCCGCTGCAGCCGCAGGTCCTCGCCCGGCTGAGCCACGAGCAATGGTTGTTGCGTCCTCCCAGCTAATTGCAACCGGCGCTGCGACACGGCCGTTCTCTCCACAAACAACGACATCAGTGAGGAGAACGCCATGCGTATCCTGCCTTCTTCGGCTCTCGCGCTGCTCTTGAGCGTCGCCTCGGCCGGCGCGCTCGCGCAGCCTTCAGGCAGAACCCCATCGTCGCGCAACCCGGGCGCGTCCGCCGCGCCGGCGATGGCCGGCATGATGCAGTCCGGCCCGACCGGCAGCCTGCAGAAAATGCATGATTCGTGGCGGTCAAGCCAGCTCGTCGGCGCGACGATCTACAATGATGCGGGTGCCACGCTCGGCACGATCGACAATCTGCTGATCGGCGATGACGGGAAGGTCGATCAGGCGGTGCTGTCCGTCGGCGGGTTCCTGGGCGTCGGCAGCAAGCTTGTGTCCGTGCCGTTCGATCAGCTGAAATTCGAACCGAGCCGGCAGACCATGGCAGGCGCCACGCCGGTGGCGACGACGGGCATGACCGCGCCGAGCACGGCGATGGCCGGCGTGAACGGCGTCGCCCCGGCTCCCGCTCCGGCCGCATCCGGCTCGGCCGCGTCACCCGCCTATTTCAGCATCATTATGCCCGGCGCGACGAAGGACAGTCTCGGTGCGATGGCGGCCTTCAGCTACACCGGCTAGGGCATCTTGCCGCGGTCACGTCGGTCCGGGCCGATTGGAGCACGCCGGTTGCGTTAAACCTCGCTTAGGCAATTTTGGCGAAGCTTTGCGGAAACCCGCAAGGAAGCCACGATGCCGAGCTTCGATGTCTGCCTGTTTCTCTATCCCGGCCGCGATTCGGGCGACTGGATCGAGGGCTGCCGGGAGATCGAGATCTACGCTCGCACCGCTCTCAGCTATGGGCTGACCGATGTCGAGTTGCAGGAGGACATCGCGATGCACTGGCCGGACGCCGGGCGCCGGGTGGAGGTGCTGACCGGCGCCGACAACACGGTGTGCATCTATCTCATTGCCCGCGAGTAGCGGGCGTGTCCCGGCGCCTTTAGAGCATCATCCGTTCGAACGGAAGCGTTCGAGCGGATAAAGATGTTCGTCAAAACAGAGAGCTAGAGCCTGTGCAGTGAGCGAATGCGAACGGAACAGCCTCTAGCCGGTGGCGAAGGGGTGCATAGGGATAGCGGGCCTCCCGCCGCTAAGCGCTTTCCAGCGCATCGGGCGTGGCGGCATCGGGAACCGGGTCGCGATCGAGGTCCGGCATCTCGTCGATCGAGGTGAGCGCTTCCGGGCCATTCGTTGCCTCGGCCAGTTCGCTCGCGGTGAATTCGATGATGGCGAGCACATGGGCGAGGTTGATGGTGGCGAGACTCGCACCCGGCACCGGCGCGCCGAGAAAATGCTTCGACTGCCAGGCGAGATCGACGCCGTCCGGCACCCCCGCATGATCGAGCAGCACGTCGAGCAGCGCCAAGCCGGCGGAGGAGAGATGGGCCGCCGCGATCGAGGTCGCGCGCACCACATCCCCGGTGGCGAGCAGCAGGCCGAATCGCCCGCGCGCACCGATCATGCGGTTGCCGAACCAGGCGGGCAGATGGACAGCCGCCGCATCGGCATCGGTAACATGTGTCCACTCGGGCATCAGAGGCTCCTTTCCGTGCGGGTCCCAGCGCGCGCGCCGCGTTATCGTTGCACCGAAGCCGCCACCCGCGCATCCTGGGGTGGTTCGGAGATGAGGCGGGACAATGGCGATTTCGGCAAGTCAGGAGGTCGACGACCTCCGGCGCGACCTCAACGCCGTATCCCGGCCGGGCAGGGTGGAGGCCACCCTCGACGGCCATATCCGCCGCGCCGCCGCCGGCGTGGCCGGGCTCGTGGATGCGCAGACCCGGGACATCGCCAACCGCGTCCGCCAGCACCCGCTGACCATGGCGCTGGCGGCGCTGCTGGCCGGCTACGCGTTCGGCCGGGTCGGCCGCTGGCTTTAGCACCGTTGGGCGTGAGCCCAGAAAGCGGCGCCCGTTACCAGGCCGCTTCCCGGGGTTGCGAGCGGTCCTCGGTCGCGTCGAGCACATCGAGCAGCCTCGCCATCATCAGCTCGCGCTGGTCGCGATGCCGCGGGTCGTGGAAGAGGTTCACGAGCTCGTCGGGGTCTAGAGCGAGGTCATAGAGCTCGCCGTCGCGGTCGCGGTCGATCGCCGGACGGCCATGCCAGACCACCAGCTTCCAGTCCTGCCAGCGCAGCATCGTGGTGTGCACCCCGGAGCTGGGATCGCCGAGCTTTCCGGGATGGCCGGAATCGCGATATTCGGCGAGCGCCCATTCCCGCCAGCCGGTCTCCTGGCCGGCGGCGAGCGGCAGCAGCGATTTTCCCTGCGCCTGCGGCAGCCCTTTGCCGCCGGATGCGTCCATGAAGGTCGCGGTCAGGTCGATCCACTGCACGAGCTCGGCGCGGCGCTGATCGGCGGGAACATGCCCGGGCCAGCGCAGGATCAGCGGCACGCGGACCGCGCAATCGTACATCATCGGGCCCTTCAGCACCATCTGGTGATCGCCCAGCATCTCGCCGTGATCGCTGGTGAAGATCACCAGCGTG
Organism: Acetobacteraceae bacterium; assembly: GCA_965276665.1. Classification (GTDB taxonomy): domain Bacteria; phylum Pseudomonadota; class Alphaproteobacteria; order Acetobacterales; family Acetobacteraceae; genus CAWGJC01. The sequence goes on along the minus strand of OZ255620.1, from coordinate 1,796,068 downwards.
TCCTCGGCGCACCCCGCCTGGTCGAGCGCCGCCAGCACGCGGCCGACCTCGTCGTCGATCAGCGCGATCATCGCGTGGTAGGAGGCGCGGATCTCGCGGATCTCGTCGGCCGAGTAGTCGCGAAAGCCGGGCGCGAGGCCGGCGTAGGAGGTTCTCGAGTATTCGCGCTGCATCGCCGGCTTGCCGTCGAGCTCATCCGGGCTGCCGACTGGCCCGGGCAGTCCGGCCGCGTCGAACCGGTCGCGATAGGATTTCGGCGCGCCGAACGGGTGGTGCGGGTCGAAGAAATTGGCGATCAGGAAGAAGGGCTGTTCCTTCGGTCGCGCCCGATCGCCGATGAAATCGATCGCGCGGCTGGCCACCCAATGGCTGAAATGCGCCTCCACCGGAACGACGTTCATCGGCGTCGCGCCGCGCGCCTTGTTCCCGACATCCGATCCGCCGGGACCGCCGCCCGATGCCGCGAAGGCCGCGTCGTGGATCTCGGGGTAATTGGCTTGCAGCCAGATGAGATAGGCGTTCTGCGGCGAGCGGTGGATCGGGTCATGCGCCCATTCGAACACGCGGTAGCCGTCATCCTGCCGCGGCTCGGTGCGCCAATCCTGGCAGGCGGCGAGATGCTGCTTGCCGATCATGCCGCAATCGTAGCCGGCCTCGGCGAGGGCGCGGGTGAACATCTTCTGGTGCGCGGGCAGCGTCACGCCATTGGCCCAGAGACCGTGATTGCGCGGATACTGGCCGGTGAACAGCGAGGCGCGCGACGGGCTGCAGATCGTGTTCTGCACATAGCAACTCTCGAACAGCGTTCCCTGCCTCGCGAGCCGGTCGAGATTGGGCGTCTGCGCGACCTGGCTGCCATAACAGCCGAGCGTGTCGTAGCGCTGCTGGTCGGTGCAGAGCAGCAGGATGTTCGGGCGTCTCAGCGTCGGCATGCTTGTGTCGCTTCTCCTGATGTCCGGGAATCAATCGCGGCCGGGGTCAATCACGCACACGGTCAATCACGCACACGGTCAATCATCGAGCGGGCGGCTGCGCGTCTCGGGGCCGAACACGCCGACCCCGGCGACGAGGCAGAGAAAGGCGCCGCCCACGCCCACGAAGTACGGCGTCCAGCCAATCCCGGCGAGAGCGCCCGGGGTGAAGATCAGCACGCCCACGAACTGACTGAGCTTCGCGCCGGCGCTGCCGATCGACTGGCCGGTCGCGCGGATCCGCGTCGGCAATTGCTCGACCGACCACGGCCAGAACGGGATGGTGGACATCTGCACGCCGACCGCGAAGGCGAAGAACGCGACCACGAGCGCGGGCCCGGAATGCTGGAGCAGGGCGGTGGCCAGCGCGCCGATCGCGGCGAGCGCGGTCGCCGCCATGGCGAACGGCTTGCGGCCCCAGCGTTCGAGCGCGGTGAATTGCAGCCCGATGCTGAGCACGGAGTAGGCGAGCAGCAATCCCGCGTTCAGCAGCAGCGCGTTGGCGCCCGAGAAGCTGATCACCTGCCGGAAAATCAGCGCGGTGTAGACGAAAGGCGGTCCGCCCGCCATCGCCTGGACGACCATGTAGGCGGTGAAGAACAGCACGACGCGCCAGTAGCGCGAGCGCAGGATCTCGCCGAACCCGCCGCGCGCGCGGCGGGCATCGGCGCGGGGCAGGCGGCCCCGCGCGCTCGCCTCGCGGGCCCAGTAGGGCGATTCCGGCAACCCGTGCCGCATCACCGCGATCACCAGAGCCGGCACCGCGCCGAGGCCGAACATCCACCGCCAGGCGCCGGGGCCGACGATCTCGAACAGCACGAACCCCACCACCGCGGCGACGAAGCCGCCGAACAGCCAGGCCGTGTTGATCATCGCGGTGATGCCGCCGCGCTTCTCGGGCGGCGCGTATTCGGCGAGCATGGAGGAGCCGGTCGGCATGTCCATGCCGATCGCGAACCCGATCAGCATGCGCATTACCAGGAGCTGCCAGTATTCCTGCGCGACCGCCTGCAGGAGCGAGAAGACGACGAAGAGCGCGACATCGACGAGATAGACGGTGCGCCGCCCGATCAGGTCGCAGACCCGCCCGGCGACGAGCGCGCCGATGCCCATGGTGAGGAAGGGCAGCGAGGTGAGCCAGCCGACCGCGCCGGGCGCCAAATGGAATTCCGGCACCAGCTGGAGCAGCGCCGCGCCCATGATCAGCAGGTCGTATCCGTCGAGAAACCCGCCGGCCGAGCACAGGATCACGGCCTGCCGCAGCGATCGTCTGTCGGCATCGTCCGCACCTCTGGCGTCCACCATGCCCGACATTGGTCTCCCCCGAATCCGGGCCGGTTCATGCCGCCCGTCCGCTGATTGAATCCGTCGGCAGCAAGCCGTGCGGCAGCCTGAAGGGCATACTGCGGAAGTTGATCAAATATGCAAGATATCCCGGTGGCGGCATCCTAGCTCCAGAAGGATGAGCCAAAAGCGGGCCGAGGATTTGATAGAATGGTGCAGAATCGCGGGGCCGGCGTCCAGCATCTCCTTCGCAACGACATCGTCAGCGGCGCGCTCCCGCTCGGCTCGCGCCTGCAGATCGACGCGCTCGCCGCGCGCTACGGCGTGAGCCATACGCCGGTGCGCGAGGCGCTGCGGGAGCTCCGCGGGGAAGGGCTCGTCGTCATCGAGCCCAATCGCGGCGCCCGTGTGCGCGGCGTCGACCCGGGCTTTGTCCAGAACGTGTTCGACGTGCGAAGCGCGCTCGAGACGATGATGGCCGCCCGCGCCGCAACCCTGCGCCCGGCCGCCACCATCGGCGCACTGCATGTGCGGCAGGCGGCGTTCGAGCGGGCCGTCAAGACCGGCGATGCCGGGACGATCTTCGCCGCCAACCGGGAGTTTCACGACGTCATCTATTTGGCCGCGGGCAATCCGGAGGCCTTCGCCTTCTTCAAGCGGCACTGGATGCTGGTGGCGGCGCTGTTCGCGAGCTTCGGCCACGATCCCGACCGCATGACCGGCGAAGTGCCCGAGCATCGCTACCTGATCCATGCGATCGAGCGCGGTGATTCGGCGGCGGCGGCGGCGGTGATGGCGGCGCATATCGCGCGGGCGAAGAACGACATCATCGGCCGGATGAGCGCCGACCGGCCGCCGCCCGCGTCGATTCCGCCGCGCACCATCCGCCGGCGGAAATAGAGCATTTTCAGGTAAGTCGGCGTCAGCCCTCGCCCCCGCCCGGTCTCCCAACGAAAGCATACTACCGATGGGAGGCCGGCGGTGGGAGGCCGGCGATGGGAGGCCGGGCGGGGGCGAGGGCTGACGCCGACCCCACCGAAGGTGAAAATGCTCTAGCCTGCCGGAACTCGCGGAGAACGCCGCTCCGCGCCGATTGGCGGATGCGCGCGATGGCGCGGCTTGCGGCGGCGCGCGGGGCCGGCCACATGCTGGCGGCATGCTGCATTTGACGAAGCTCGCCGTCGGCGTGCGCGACATCGCCCATCTGCGCACGCTGCAGGCGGCGCGGCGCGAATCGGATCCGCCACTCCGCCACCGAACGCGGAATTTCCCGCGCCGGGCCGCCGAGATCATCAAGGGCGGCTCGATGTTCTGGGTGGTCTCGGGCGTGCTGGCGGTGCGCCAGCGCCTCACCGAGATCCGCGAGGATCGCTGGGATGACGGCTCGCGCTGCGCGGGGCTGATCCTCGATCCGGTGCTGGTCCCGGTGATGGGGCGGAAGACCAAGCCGTTCCAGGGCTGGCGCTATCTCGAGGCCGGAGACGCGCCTGCCGATCTCACCGGCGCGTCGGCGAAGGGCCTCGCCGATCTTCCGCCGGAAATGCTGCGCGAGCTGCAGGCGCTCTGTTTGATTTAGAGCATTTCAGTTAAGTCGGCGGCGGCCCTCACCCCCAACTGGCCCAACGAAAGTATACTACCGATGGGGGGCCGGGTGGGGGCGAGGACAGGCGCCGACTCCACCGAGGGTGAAATGCTCTAGAACGGGACTCGTTCACACGGAACCATAGCCGGAGTTGGCGAGGTAGTTGGCGCACTCGGTGGGGCTGAAGAGATCGAGCAGTTCGCCGACCCGTCGCCAGGTGGCCTCGACGCTGCGGGGCTGGGCTTTTCGCATGAGGTGCTTGAGCTTTGCGAAGACCTGCTCGATCGGGTTCAGGTCGGGGCTGTAGGGCGGCAGGAAGATGAGGTGCGCGCCTCTGGCTCTGATGGCGGCCCGCGCGGCCTTGCCCTTGTGGCTGCCCAGGTTGTCCATGACGACGACGTCGCCTGGTGACAGAGTCGGGGCGAGCTGGGTCTCGACATAGAGCAGGAACATCTCGCCGTTGATGGGTCCGTCGATGACGAAGGGCGCGTCGATGCGGTCGTGGCGCAGAGCGGCGATGAAGGTGAGGGTCTTCCAGTGGCCGTAGGGCGCATGGCCCTTCAGGCGCTTGCCTCGAGGTCCCCAGCCGCGCAGAGGCGCCATGTTGGTCTTGACCCACGTCTCGTCGATGAACACCAGGCGCGAGGGTGCGATCCGGCTCTGGTAAGCCTTCCACCGCGCGCGCCGGCGGGCCACGTCAGGCCGCGTCTGCTCCTCCGGCAGCAGGGTTTTTTTTGAAGCTGAGCCCTTCGGCGTGCAGGAACACCCACACCGCCCGGGGCTGGGTCTTGATCCCCCGGTCCGCCAACTCGGCCGTCAGCCCTCTCAAGGTGACCGGGCCGGCGGCCACCCGCCGGCGAAGCCACTCGGCGCATTCGCCCGATAGCGTTCGCGGCTTGCGGCCGCCGATCTTGTCCGGCTTCAACGAGCCCGTCTCCCGCTGGCGACGCACCCACTTGGAGACGCACGACGGGCTGATCCGCAGCGCCGCCGCGATCTCGCGATGCGTCTCGCCCGCCGCCTTCCGCGCCAGCGCCCGAGATCGAAAATCCACCGAATAGGGAGCCGTCATCCACGCTGGCCTCCGCTCCAGCATGGAGGGTGAATCAGACATCCCCCGATTCGGGAATCCCGATTCCGTCAAATCGCGTCATGCTCTAGCGCACCAGACTAGCGGACATGCGCCCGCGCCGCGCGCGCCGGCTTCGCCTGGGCTTCAAGCAGGCTCTGCAGCGCCTCGATGATCTGCGCCGGCGTGGGCGGGCAGCCACGCAGCACGAGATCGACCGGCACCGTCGCGTCGATGCCGTTCAGCACCGCATAACTCCCCTTGAACACCCCGCCATCGGCCGCGCAATCGCCAAGCGCCATCACCCATTTCGGCTCGGGGGTCGCATCGCGGCAGCGCTCCAGCGCCTCACGCAGATTGCGGGTGAGCGGGCCGGTGACGATCAGCACGTCGGCATGGCGCGGACTCTCGACAAAGCGGAGACCAAACCGTTCGAGATCGTAGAGCACGCCCCGCGCGGCGCGGAGCTCGAGCTCGCAGCCGCCGCAACTGCCGGTATCGACATGCCGGAGCGCCAGGCTGCGGCCGAGCCGTGCCCGCGCCGCCGCGTCGAGGCGCGCCGCCAGCGCCTGCACCGTTTCCGGCGCGGCGCCCGGCGCGGGTTCGGCGGCCGGACCCTGCAGCAGGCTGCGCGCGATGTCGCGGAATGCGCTCACAGATCGATCCCCGAAACCGGACAATCCAGGCTGGCGGCGGCGAGCGGCAGCTGCGTCAGCGGCGCGTCCTGCATCGCTGCCTCCAGCAGGGACCAATGGTGCCAGGCCGGATCGCAGGTGAAGGCGGCGGCGATCAGGCCGCCATCGATCCGCAGCCAGTGCCACACATCGCCGCGCGCGCTTTCCGCGTAACCGAACCCCTCGCCGGAACCCATCGGCAGCGACACGGTGAGCGGCCCCTCCGGCAGCGCGTCGAGCAGCGTGCGCAGCATGCGGGCGCTCTCCGCCGCCTCGGCGAGGCGGAGCGAGAGGCGCGACGCGGCGTCGCTCTCGCTCCGCAGCGAAACATCGAGACCGAGCGCCGCATAGGCGCCGTTCTCGTCGAGGCGCCGCGCATCAAAGGCGCGCCCCGCCGCGCGGCCGACGAAGCCGCCGGCGGCATGGTGGTGCACGAGAGCGGGCGGGACGATCACCGCGCCCGAAAGCCCGGCCGGGATGGGCGCGCCCCCGACGCCGTCGAGCGCATCGCGAATCCCCGCCGTACCCGCGGGATCGAGCCCGGCGGCAACGCCGCCCGGCACCACGCAATCCATCATCAGCCGATGGCCGAAGCCGAGGCCGGAGGCGCGCAGCAGCATCTCGCGGCGGCGTCCGAAGCCGGAGGCCGCGGTGGCGTCCCCGGCCTCGCGGCACACCGCCTCCGCACCCGCGAGATGCGCCGCGATCCGCTCGATCTCCGTCATCACGATACGCAGCGCCTGGGCGCGCGGCGGCGGCACGATGTCGAGCGCCGCTTCCGCCGCGGCGGCGAAGGCGATGCCATGGGCGACCGTTGCGTCGGCCGCGAGCCTGGCCGCGAAGCGGGCGGCGCTCCGCGGCGATTTGCCGCGCATCAGCACGAGCTGGCCGCGATGCGCATAGCCGAGCCGCGCCTCCGCCCGCCGCACTGTCTCGCCGGCGAGCGTCAGGCGAAGATGCGCCGGCGGCGTGATCTCGCCCTGCACCGGGCCGAGCGGCAGCTGGTGCAGCGTCTCGTCCTCGACCGGGAGGAATTCCGGCGGCTCGGGCGCGCCCGACACCGGGACCGGGCGCGGCGTCATCGGCCGCGCGGCGGCCCAGCGGCCATGGTCGAGCCAGGGCCGAAGATCGCGTCCGCCCGCCGCGCGATGCCCCCAGAGATCCTGCACCATCCGTTCGAACAGCGCCGCCCCACCCCGGGACGGCGACAGCGCCGCATAGAGGCCATCGAGCACCGGAACCGAGACCGCGAGCGGCGTCGCGCCGTCCAGGAACAGCGCATGCACCTGCCTGGTGTCGGCCCAGAGCCCGACCAAAGCGAGCCCCGGCTCGTCGGCCAGCGCCGCGGCCAGATCGCGCCAGGCGCCCGGGGTGAGTAGCCGGCGGGGAAACGGCCGCGCCGGCTCGGGCGTGCCGGCCTGGATGATCGAGAGCGCGCTCATCCCGGTCCGAGCCAGGCGCCGAATGGACCGGGCAACGCATAGCCGATGACCGCCGCGAGCCCCAGATGCAGCCAGACCAGCCATCGCGCGAGCGCGCCGCTGCGCCCGGTCGCATCGCGGGCCGCGGCCACCAGCGCCAGCGACATCGCGGCGATGGCGACGGTCAGCGGCAATGTGAGCAGCGGCGCCCGCGCCAGCGCGCCGCTCAGGATCAGGAAGAATCCGGCGAACAGGCCGGAGGGCGGCACCGCGGCGAGGCCAAGCAGGCCGGCGGCGGCGGTCAGCCGGCCACGTCCGGCAGTCCCGGCAGGGTGGGCATCGCCGAGCGCGTGGATCGCTGCCGCCTCGGAGAGCGCACGCAACACCATCTGCAGCAAGCCGGGCAGGACCCCGCCGAGACCGAACGCGACCGCGATGACCCCCGCCTGCCCGGTGCCGGCCCAGCGCAGCATCCGCCGCGCATCCTCCCGCCGCCACAGCGCGAAGGCGGCGGCGAGCACGCTCAGCAGACCGAGCGCCAGCAGAGGCCAGTCCGCGCCGATTGCCGCCGGGTTGACCGCCAGCATGCGCCGCAGCCGCAGCAGGACCAGCAGTCCCGCATTGCCGAGCGAGGCGGCGAGCAGCGAGGGCATCCGCCGCGGCTGCCGCAGGGCGAGCGGCACCAGCCCGGCGAGCGCGCCATAGCCGATCAGCAGGAAGACGAAGCCGAGGCCAAGCAGCTTGCCGTTAGAGCGCGAAGCCGTCGTCAGCAGGTCGCTCCAGCGCAGCGCCAGCAGGCCGGGACCGAGCACCGGCCGGGCGGCGAGCGCGAGCAGCACGGTGCCGAGCAGCGCCAGCATGGCCGGCAGCGCCGGCGCCTCCTCCCCGTCCTCGGCGGCGATCGCCGCCGCCGCCCCGAACGCACCGAGCCAGGTCAGCCACGCATTATTGGCGAGCAAAGCCAGCACCACGCCGGCGAGCGACGCGGCCCGCCAGGCGGATTCCGACCCGAGCTCCATCCTGCTCACCATGCCGCCAAGCGCGATGATCGAGGCGATCAGGGCCAGCGGCAGCGCCGCGCCCTCCGGGCCGGCACCACCCGAGAATCCGGTGCCGAGGAGCGCCAGCAGGCAGAGCAGCGTAGCGGTCGGCCCGATCCATCGCGTCCAGGCGCCGCGCAGGAAAGCCAGCGAGAGCGCCCCGGCCAGCGCCACCAGCACGGCATCGATCCCGGCGGGCAGGAAATCCGTCATCTCCGGAGGGTCCAGGCCGGCGGCAGCAGCGCGAGCACCGCGACGCCGAGTGCCAGCGGCGGATCGCCACCCAGCAGCGCGGCGAGTGCGATGCCGTTCGCCATCGCGAGCAGGCCAGCCGCCCGGCCGTCCGGCCGCACCGTGGCGAGCGCGCCGAGCAGCACCACCCCGAGCGCCAGCGCCAGCGCGCCCCGCCGCATCGCGCTCCCCGCCAGCGCCGCCTGCGGCAGCGCGAACACGCCGAGCCCGACCAGCAGGACGCCCGCCGCCGCCCAGCCAAGACCTGCGGCACGCTGCGCCCCCTCGAGCCGCCGCGGCAGGAGCACGCCGTTCAGCGCGATGAGCAGAATCGCGACCCCGGCGAGCAGCGGCGATTCCCGCAGCCAGGCATCGAGCCCGGCGCCGAGCCCCACCACGATCGCCTGCGCCATCAGCAAGGCCCGCGCGCCGCTCGCCAGCAGCGCCAGCCCGAGCGCCAGCGCCACCGCCTCGGGCAGCAGGAGCGCCTCCGCCATCAGACCGAGCCCGTGCCGGCGAACAGGAACGCCGCCGCGAGCAGGCCAAGCAGCAAGGCGAAGCCGAGCAGGCCCGGTAGCCGGGCCCGAATCGCCGGCCCGAGCATCGCCTCGACCAGCGCCAGGGCGACCGCGAGGACCAGCATCTTTACCCCCCAGAGCACGAGGCCGGCCACCCAGGCGACCAGCCCGCCCTCCAGCGGCGCCATCCCGAACGGGCAGGCGAGCGCCCCGATCAGGTTGAACCAGATAACGAGACGGAGCGCGCGAGAAAATTCCAGCGCCGCGAGATGGCGGCCGGAGAACTCGGCGGTCAGCGCCGCCTCGCCGGCCGGCCCTGATCCGCGGCCCGCGTTCAGCGCGAGCGCGACCAGGGTGAGCGCCGGCATCGCGAGGGCCAGCGGCACATGCGGGGCGAGCGGCGCGTCGCGGAGCGTGGCGGCGGCGATGTCGAGATTGGTGGTGCCGCCGGTTCCCGCGACCACCAGGATCACCAGGAGCAACGCCGGCTCGGCTAGCGCCGCGAGACCGATCTCCCGGCCCGCCGCCATGCCGCCGGGCGCGGTGCCGGCATCCAGCGCCGCCAACACAAGCGCGGCGCGCGCCGCCATCAGCAATCCGCCGATCACCAGCAGGTCGGAGCCGGGCGCGGTCAGCATCCCGGTCGCGAAGGAAGGGACGAGCAACGCCGCGGCGCCGGTGGCCGCCAGCACGAAGGCCGGCGCGGCGGCGAACAGCTCCGACGCGCTCTCCGGCAGCACCGGCACCTTGCGCGCGAGGCGCAGCAGGTCGCGCCAGGGTTGCAGCAAGGGTGGCCCGGACAGGCCGGAGAACCGCGCCTGCAGGAATGGAATCAGGCCGGCGATGACCGGCGCGGCCGCCAGCACCAGCACGACATGGATCACCAGGGCCAGCAAGGCGAGAAGCGGCGCGGCGATTCCGCTCATAAGGCGGCCAGCACCAGCAGCATGGCGAGGACCGCGACCACCAGCGCGGCGGCACGGGCTTCGGCCGCCCGCTCCACGCCGGCGCTCCACCGCCCCAGCACCGTGCCGATCGCCGCCAACCGACCGCGGCGCGGCACGGGCGCTCCGAGCCGCCCGAGCGTCCCGCGCAACGACGGCGCAAAGGAGCTCGGCCCGATCTCTGTCAGCGGGTCGCCGAAAGGTAGCCATGGCGGGGCGGCGGCAAAACCCGATTCCCAGGCAGGCGACCATCCCTCACCCCGCGCGGTGCGGCGCCGGGTGATCCAGGCGACGGCGAGCAGGGCCAGGATGACGAGGCCGGCGAGCGCGGGGGCGGAATAGGCGGGCAACCCCGCCTGCGGCGCGATGCCGAGCGCCCCGTCCTGACCGTCCCACTCGGTGCCGAGCATCTGCCGCAGCGCCGGCCCGGCGAGCCCGATGGCCGGCCCAGGCAGCAGCCCGAGCACCGCGAGCAGGGCGGCCAGGGCGAAGGCGACACGCCGCGCCATCGGGGGCGCCGGTTCCGCTGCCGCGCCACGCGGGGCGCGGGGCCGGCCGAGGAAGGCGATGCCGACCATCCGCACCATCGCGGCGACGCCGAGGGAGGTGGCGAAGGCGATCGCCGCCGCCGCCAAGGCGAGCAGCGCCTGCAACCCGATTCCGCCCACCCGCAACTCGCCGATCAACGCCTGGATCAGCAACCAGAAGGCGGCGAACCCGGCGGAAGGCGGCAGGCAGGCGAGTGAGGCGGCGCCGACCAGGCAGGCCGCCAGGGTCGCCCCCATGGCATGCGCGAGCCCGCCAAGCCGGTCGAGCCGGCGCGTCGCCGCCGAAGCTTCCACGCTGGCCGCGACGAGCAGCAGCAAAGTTTGCGACAGCACGAGCGCCGCGCCTTGCAGCAGGACGGCCCCGAGCGCCAGCGCGGCCAAAGGCGGCAGATCCGCACCACGGGCGACCAGCGCCGCGCCAAGCCCGGCCACCGCGATCCCGCGCTGTCCGGCACCCGACGCGACCAGCACGCCGGGCAGATCCTCCGCGAAATTGGCCCGCAGCGATCCGCGGATCGCCGCCAGCGCGCCGAGCGCCAGGAGCGGCCAGCCCCACCATCCCGGCTGCAGCGGCCCGGCGATCCCGAACAGCAGCCGCACGAGCAGATAGAGCCCGATCAACGGCGTGGCCCCGGCCAGCACCGCGGCGGCCGCCCCCGGCGCACGCGACGCGGCATCCGCCAGCCAGGGCGGAAGCGGTGGCAGCCCCATCAGCGCGAAGCAGCCGAGCAGCGCCAGGCAGAGCGCCGCCGCGCCGTATGCGCCCGCCGCCGGCAGGCCGTGCAGCCCGGCGAAGCCGGCGCTCATCGGTCCGAGCAGACCGAGGGCCAGGAAGATCGCGCCCGCCCCCGCGGCCGGAACCGCCAGGCCCCGGAGCGGCGGCACGCCCTTGGTGGCCGGTCCGAGCCACCATCCCGCGACCAGAGCGATCCCGAGGCCGAGCAGCAAGGAGAGCGCATCGGCCGCCAACAAGGCCAGCATCAGGCCACCCACCAGTACCGGCAGCAGTATGATGCTTCTTCCGGCGCTTCTTCCGGCATCTTGCGGAGCGCCTTGGCCGCCATCCGGCGGGGCGAGCAATCCGGCGGCGAGGGCCGCGACCAGCACCGGGATCAGGAACCAGGCCGAGAGCGTATCGAGCCCGAAGGCGAGCGGCGCGCCCGGCGGCCCGAGCGGCAGGCTCAGCAGGGTGCCGGCCGGGCTTGCCGCCGCATCCGCCATCGCGCCCTCGATCAGGAAGGCGGCGGCGAGCAGCACGGAAAACGAGGCCAGAATTGGCATCGCGATCCGCGCGGCGGCGGGCGCCACGATGGCGGCCGGGCCGCAGACCAGCAGGCCGGCCGCGAGCGCCAGCAGGGTGGGCAGCACGAAGGCGGTCAGCACGCGAAGTGCCGGCCACGCCTGGGCCGAATCGGGGACATGGGAAAAGCCTAGAGCAACCGACGAGTCGCGAAAATCGAAACGGCCGCGCCCCGGAAGAGATAGCCAGGGCAGGCCGTCCTTGCCCCCTCCGTCAGAGCATCGCGAGACCCAGCTTGCTGCGCGGCGGCGGAAACTCGGCGTCGATCGCGGCGAGATCGGCCTTGGTGAGAGTGATCTCCGCCGCCGCCGCGTTCGACGCGACATGCGCCGGATCGGCGGCCTTCGGGATGGCGAACACGTCCGGGCTGCGGAGGCACCAGGCGAGCGCGATCTGCGCCGGGGTCGCGTGATGGCGCCCGGCGATCTCCGCCAGCGCACGGGACCGCAGCAGCTTGCCGCCCTGGCCGACAGGGGAATACGCCATTACCGGCATCGCCCGCCCCGCGCACCACGGCAGCAGGTCGAATTCGATGCCGCGGACGCCCGGGTTGTAGAGCACCTGGTCGGTCGCGCAGCCACCGCCGCCAGCGGCGATCAGCTCCTCCATGTCGTCGGTATCGAGGTTGGAGACGCCCCAGCGGCGGATTTTCCCGGCCTCGACCAGCCGCGCGAAAGCGGCGACCGTCTCCGCGAGCGGAATGCCGCCGCGCCAGTGCAGCAGATAGAGGTCGAGGCGGTCGGTGCCGAGCCGGCGGAGGCTGCGCTCGCAGGCGGCGGGCAGGCTGCGCGTGCCGGCATTCTGCGGATAGGCCTTGCTGACGATGAACACGCGGTCGCGCTGCCCGGCGACTGCCTCGCCGACCAGCTCCTCGGCGGCACCATCACCATACATCTCGGCGGTGTCGATCAATGTCATGCCGAGCGCGATCCCGCGCCGCAGCGCGGCGATCTCGCCGCGCCGCGCATCCCGCCGGTCTCCCATATGCCAGGTGCCCTGGCCGAGCGCCGGGATCTCCGTCCCGTCCGGCAGGCGGACCTGCCTCACGCTGCGGCCTCCTCCGCCTGCCGCATCAGGCGAAGGAAATTGCCGCCCCAGAGCTGGGCGATCTCGCTCTCGCCATAGCCGCGCCGGACGAATTCCGCGGTCAGGTTCGCGCTCTCCGACGCGTCGCGCCAGCCGACGAAGCCGCCGCCGCCGTCGAAATCCGAGCCGATGCCGACATGGGCGAGCCCGATGCGCTCCACCGCGTAATCGATGTGGTCGCAGAAATCGCCGACCGTCACCGCATCGGCGCGCGCCTTGGCCTTGAGGAAGCCGGCCACCGCGGTGATCTGGATCAGGCCGCCAGCGTCGCGCAGCGCGTCGAGCTGCATGTCGTCGAGATTGCGCGGATGATCGCAGAGCGCGCGGATGCAGGCATGGGTCGCGACGATCGGCGTCGTCGACAGCTGCGCTGCCTGCAGCATCGTCTGCTTCGAGGCGTGCGAGACGTCGATCAGCATGCCGAGCCGGTTGAGCTCGCGCACCGCCTCGCGCCCGAGCTCGCTGAGCCCGCCATGCAGCGTCTCGGCATCGCCGAGATCGGCGCGCGGGTTGCAGCTATCGGCGAGCGCGTTATGCCCGTTATGGGTGAGCGTGAGGTAGCAGGCGCCGAGCTCGTGGAATCGCGCGAGCAGCGCCAGATCCTCGCCGATCGCATGACCGTTCTCGACGCAGGGCAGCGCCGCCAAGACGCCGTCACGATGCGCCGCCGCGATCTCACCGGCGGTGGTGACCACCCGCGCCACGATCCCGCCGGCCTCGCCCTGCATGGTGTTGATGTGCTCGAGCATGCCGATCGCCCGCTCACGCGCCGCCGCATAGCCGGCCGCATCCCGCGCGCCCTGCGGGATGTAGGCGGCAAAGGCGCCGACAACGACATGCCCGGCCCGCATCTTCGGGTAATCGACGCAGCGCCGCGTCGCGGTGAACGGGTCGGGGGTTTGCGGCCAGGGAATGTCGATATGGGTGTCGATGGTGAGCAGCGAGCGATGCAGCGCGAGAGCGTCGATCATCGCGTGGCCGCCATCGATCCGTCTCGTTTTCCGACCCGTGTCATCGCCGCTCTCCCTCTGCAGGCTCCGATCCTGCCCCGGCAGGCGCCGTCCGACCAGAGGCTGACGCGCCGCCGCCTCTGCGCTATAGGGGGCCGTCGTCTCCGTAGCTCAGCAGGATAGAGCACAGGATTCCTAATCCTGGGGCCGTGGGTTCGAATCCCGCCGGGGACGCCATTTTCTCGGCGGTCCGGCAGACCTCGGCCCGCGGCGCCCATCGCGGATCGTGCCTTGAGCGGATCGTGCCTTGGGGTGTGCATTGGGTTGTCTGGGACCGCCGAGGCGATACAGACCCTATTTCAAGTCGTAGAGCCGCACGAAGCCGTCCGGGAAGGGAATATAATCAACGGTCTTGCGTTCACCAAAAGCCTGCAATTCGTCATAGAGCGGAATCTCATAGCGATCCTCATTGCTATATCGGAACGCCTCGGACAGCAGCTTCTTCTGCTCTACAGGATCGGTGAGGGTGCGCTCCTGCTTAAGCAGATGGTCGATCCGGTCGTCGATCTTGAAACCGTGCGAGCCCTTTTCATAGAGTGTCGTCAGGATCGCTTCCGCATGGTAGCTGGTGCCGCCAAACGCGAAGAGATAGGCGGCATTCAGCTTGTCTTGCAGCCAAGCCGGGAAGAACGCGGTAAATTCCATGGGGCGGAGGTCGATCTTGAGTCCGATCGCCGTCAGGTAGCCGGCGATCGCCTGCGCAACCTGGTCGGCCATCACCAGATTGTCGTTCGGGTATTGAAGGATGACGGGCTTACCGTCGTAACCTGAGTCCTTCACCAGCTTGCGGGCGGCATCCGGATCGAACGGCGTCGGCTTGAACGAGGGATCATAGCCGATATCCACCGGCGGAACCACGATCCCTGTCGGCTTGCCGAGACCCTGCAGGAGGTACTTGGTCAGACTTTCGCGGTCGATCCCGCGGTCGATCGCCTCGAGAACCTTCGGATTGTTCAGCGGTGCGACATTCACGTTGAAGCCCAGGAAGATGACGCGGAAGCCCGGCGCGATCCCCACCTTCAGATCGGGCGAGGCGCTGAGCTGCTTCATGAACGACGGCGGCAATGCCGGAACCAGATCAACCTCGCCCGACAGCAGCGCCGCGACGCGGCTCGCCTCGGACGGGATCGGGCGATAGACAGCGGTCTTGATCGCGGGTTCGCCTCCCCAATAGCTCGGATTGGCGCGCAACGTCGAACGATCATCCTTCACCCAGCGCACGAGCGAATAGGGGCCGGTTCCAACCGGATGCGTCTCGTAGCCCTTGTCGCCGACCTTATCGAAATACGTCTTCGACATCATGCTGATATAGGTCATCTGCCGGTCGAAGTTGCCGTAGGGTTGCACCAGCTTGAACTTGACATTGTAGTCGTCGACGGCTTGCGCACTGCTTGCGATCTTCAGAAAGGTGCGCACGGGCGTCGTCGGATCGTCAAGGATGCGCTCCACCGTCCAGACGACATCGGCGGCGGTGAAGGGGCTGCCGTCGTGGAACTTCACGCCTTGGCGCAGGGTGAAGGTCCACTCGGTGAGGTCGGGCGAGGTCGCCCATTTCGTCGCGAGCCGGGGATGCACTTCTCCGTTGCGTTCGATCTGCGTCAACGCATCGAAGACGTTCAGGCGGAAGTTGAAGCCGAGCGGCGACGTGTCTTTGCTCGGATCGAGGCGCGGAAAATCACCCGGCAACGCGACGGTGAGTGTCTGCGGCGGCGCTGCCGATGCCACGCCCGTGACGCCGACGAGCGACGATCCGACCGCCGTCGACGACATGAGATGAAAGAGTTCTCTACGCGTATGCATCATTGGTTCTCCCCAGAGACCGATCATGTTCGTCGTGACGGCGCGGCGCCCGGGACGAAAGGTGCCGCAATTCCCAATTTTCCTTGCGGAAGATCGCGAAGCAGTTAAACGGAGCACCGAAGGGACGCAGATCTAATTTTGCATCCTGCAACGGCATGAGACCCGAACGGAGCTCGTCGATGGACGGCCAGGATACGCTCTCGAAGCGCTCGGAACTCCTCGACAAGCTGCGGTGCATGCTGCCCGATATGGCCATCAACACCGATGGGCTCGAATTGCTGCGCACCGACATCTTCTACGTCGCGGAGCACGCACCGCTCGCGATGGCGACGCCACGCCGCATCGAGGATGTGCAAGCGCTGGTGAACGTCGCGCGAAGCCTCCACCTCTCGCTCGCCACGCGCGGCGCGGGCCTTTCCTACAGTGCCGGATACATTCCCGCAGATGACCGCACGATCGTCGTCGACATGACGGGGATGAACCGCATCATCGAAATCAACACGGAGGACAGGCTCGTTACCGTCGAGCCCGGCGTCACATGGGCGGCCCTGCACGAGGCGCTCGCGAAGGTCGGTCTCACCACGCCGTTCTGGGGCACGTTCTCGGGGCTGCATGCGACCATTGGCGCAAGCCTTGCGCAGGGCGCGAAATTCTACGGGTCCGGCTATCGCGGAACATCCGCGGAATCGGTTCTTGGGCTGAAAATCGTCACTGGCACCAGCGAGCTTCTCGTCACCGGCTCTGCCGCGACCATGCTTAACCCTTCGCCCTTCTTTCGCAACTACGGGCCGGATCTCAGCGGCGTTTTCCTCGGCGATTGCGGCGCCTTCGGCATCAAGGTCGAGGCGACGCTCCAGCTCATCCCTGCCGCGGGGGCCGTCGCGATGTGCTCCTACTCCTTCGACGATCCCGCCGCCCTGCTCCGCACCATGGGGCGGATCGGGGCCGACATTCTCGCCACCGAATGCCTTGCCATGGACCCGTTCACCGCGCGAAACCGCATGGCGAGCCAGGGGTTGCGCACCGACCTCAAGACGCTGATGTCCGTGCTCCGCGGTGCGGGGCTGCGCGACGCCGCGCGGATTGGCTTCAGCGGGCGCCGCTTCGCGAAACGCATCGGCTATCTCATGAACTGCATCGCCGAAGGGCGCGACCGCGCCGACGCCGCATCCCGCATGCGGCGGATCCGCGTCATCGCGCAGGAAGCTGGCGGCCAGCGCGTGCCGGCCTCCGTGCCCAGAATGATGCGCGCGGTGCCGTTCACGCGCATGAACGGGCTGCTCACCCCATCCGGGAAGCGCATGAACTGGCTGCACGTTGTGGTCCCCAACGCGCGCGCTGTGGAGTGCTTTCGCGCCACCGAGGCGGCGTTCGACGCGCATGCCGACGAGATGCGGAGCGCCGGCATCGATCGCGGCTACCTGCTCTCGGCGCATGGGCCGACCGGCGTCGGGATCGAGACGCTGATCCGTTGGTCCGACGCGCCCCTTCCAATCCACACGCATTTCATGACTGAAGCGGAGCGCGCCCGCCTGCGCACGCGGAAGGACAATCCGAGTGCGCGCGAAGTCGTCGGCGCGCTCTCGAAGACGATCGTCGCGCGGTGGGCCGAGCTCGGCGGCGTGCACATGCAGATCGGCAGGAAATATCCCTACTTCGAGACGCGGCTTCCGGCCACGCAGGCGATGCTCCGCGCGCTCAAGCGTCACCTCGATCCGAACGGGATCATCAACCCGCACAACGTGATTCCCCCGGCGAGCTGAACGCCGCGACGAGCTGCGGGCCGTTTCCGAGCGCGCCGGGAGCAATCTCGGTCGCGAAATGGCAGGCGCTGAAATGGGTCGCCTCCGTGCGCTCCAGCAGTGCGGGCTCGGATTGCGCGCAGAGATCGGTGGCTCTCGGGCAGCGCGTGCGGAATGCACATCCGGAGGGCGGCGAGAACGGGTTCGGCTGATCACCCTTCACGATGACCGCGTGGCGGCGCTCGCCGAGGCTGTCGGGGCGCGGCACCGCGGCGATCAGCGCCTGTGTGTAGGGATGCGCCGGCTCCTCGAAGATGCGGCGCGTCGGGCCGCGCTCGACCAGGCGGCCGAGATACATCACCGCGACTTCGTCACAGATGTGCCGCACCACTGAGAGATCGTGCGAGATGAACAGATAGGCGAGGCCCATCTGCGCCTGCAGCGTGCGCAGCAGGTTGATGATCTGCGCCTGGATCGAGACGTCGAGCGCCGACACCGCCTCGTCGAGGATGAGGATGTCGGGCTGCAACGCCAGCGAGCGCGCAATTGCAATTCGCTGTCGCTGGCCGCCGGAGAATTGGTCGGGCCGGCGCGTCTCCATCTCCACCGCCAGGCCGACATGGCCAAGCAGTTCATGCACGCGCTGCGGCGTATAGCGCCCGTTGATCCGCAGCGGCTCGGCGATCACCTCGTGGATGGTCATGCGCGGATCGAGCGACGAGTAGGGGTCTTGGAACACGATCTGCAGGATGCGCCGTCGGGCGCGCAGCGCGCCGCGGCCGAGGGTGCTGAACTCTTCGCCGTTCACCCAGACGCGGCCGCCCGACGCCTCCAGCAGACGCAGCACGACGCGCGCGAGCGTCGACTTGCCGCACCCGGACTCGCCGACGAGGCCGAGCGTCTGGCCCTTGCGCAGCGTGAACGACACGTCGCGCAGGGCGCGCATCGTCGCGCCTCCGAAGCCAAACCGGCCCCGATGGCGGAATTCCTTGACCAGACCATCCACCCTCAGGACCGCCGGGGCGGAAGACGGAGGTTTCCGCCTCGCATCCGGCAGGAGCAGGTGCTCACGTTGCAGCTCCGCCCAACCCGTCGTCTCCTCGGCGAAGTGGCAGGCGGAGGCGCGGTCCGGTGCGATCGGACGAAGCGCGGGGATCTCCGCCCGACATGCCTCACGCCCCGCCGACATCGCACAACGCGGATGGAACGCGCATCCCGCCGGGCGCCGTGCCGGGTCGGGCACGTAGCCGGGAATGGCGTTGAGCTCGGCCTGGTCGCGATCTGGGCTGGGCAGGCTCGCGGCGAGGCCAGCCGTGTAGGGATGCGTCGGCTGCGCGAAGATCGAGCCGCCGCTGCGCATCTCCACCAGGCGACCGCTGTACATCACGGCCACCCGATCCGACGTTTCCGCGATAAGGCCGAGATCATGCGTGATCAGCACCATCGCAGCACCAGTGCGACGGCGTACCTCGGCCAGAACCGACAACACCTGCGCCTGGATGGTGACATCGAGCGCCGTCGTCGGCTCATCCGCAATGAGCAGCTCTGGATCGTTCGCCATGGCGATCGCGATCATGATCCGCTGCCGCATCCCGCCGGAGAATTCATGCGGAAACTGGCGATACCGCCAGGCCGGGTTCGGGATGCCGACCATCTCCATGAGCGCCAGTGAACGCTCCCGCACGCGGCTGCGCGCCCAATCGTGATGGTGGACGTGCACGGCCTCGTCGATCTGCACGCCGATGCGACGAACCGGGTTCAGGGCCGTCATCGGGTCCTGGAAGATGGCCGAAATCGATTTGCCACGGATGGCGCGCATCTCGTTGAAGCCGAGCGTCGTCAGCTCGCGGCCACCCAGCCGGATTTGGCCGCCGGCAATGCGGACGGCGCCCGGCAGCAGGCCCAGCACTGCGAGCACGGTCAGACTCTTGCCGGAGCCGGATTCGCCGACTATGCCGAATACTTCGTGCCGTCGCACGGAGAAGGAAACATCGTCCACCAGGCGCACAACGCCATCGTCGCGCGCCACCTCAATGGAAAGGTTCGAGACCTCGAGAATCACCTCCGACGAGTCTTGCGCCGAGCTCATATGGCCGCCTTTTCCGGAACGGCAATCGGCTGGTTCTCAGAGGTGAAGGCCTGGGAGAGTATCTGCAAGCCGGCGATCAGCAGCACGAGGGCGATGCTCGGCAGCACCGACAGAGACGGCGCAAGCGCGAGATAGTTCTGCCCGTCGCTGACCATCATGCCCCAGCTCGGCAAGGGCGGCTGCACCCCGAGGCCGAGATAGCTGAGCGATGCCTCGAGAATGACGATCTGGCCGAACTCGTAGGAGCCGACGATGAGCATCTGCGGAAGCACATTCGGCAGCAGGTGCTTGCGGATGTTCCAGGCGGGCGTCGCGCCCTGCGTGACGGCGGCGAGCACGAATTCGCGCGTGCGCAGGCTCATCGCCATCGCGCGCGCAACGCGGCCATAGGAAACCCAGCTCGTGATGCCGAGCAGCAGAGCGAGCTTGACGGTTCCCGGCCCCAGCGCCGCCGTAACGGCGACGAGCAGCAGGATGCGCGGGATGGAGAGCTGCAGATCGGCGAAGCCCATGATGAAGGATTCCGTCACGCCTCGGAAATACCCCGCGAACAGCCCGAGCATCACGCCGAGCACGAGGCTGAAAGCAACGGCTCCCCCAGCGATCAGAACCGAGATCCGACCCGCGAGCGCGAGCCTGCTCAGCATGTCGCGGCCGAGCGTGTCGCTGCCTAGCAGGAAGCAGTGCCCGTCCGGCGCGTGCTGGAAGATCGGCACCAGGGTTGCCGCCAGATTCTGCGCGTAGGGGTGGTAACTCGGCAACAAGGGCACCACGACGATGAACAGGATCATCACGATCAGGAGCATCGCGGCGACAATATGCGACGGGGCGAGGCGGAGCTTCATGCCGTCTTGACGCGAGGATCGAGCAGCCCATAGAGCAGGTCGACAAGAAGGTTGAGCACCACGAACATGACTGAGATCAGGAACACGCCGGCAATGATCACCGGGTAGTCCCGCTGACTGACGGACTGGACAATGAGGCGCCCGACGCCGGGCCAGCTGAATACCATCTCCGTCACGACCGTGCCGCCGAGCAGCAGGCCGAGGTTGATGCCCGCAATGGTGATGAGCGGCAGCAGGGCGTTCGGCAGCATGTGCGTGAGCAAGGTGCGCCCGCGCCCGAGGCCCTTCGCGTAGGCGCACCGCACATAATCCTGCCGCTGCTCGGCGGCGAGCGAGGCGTTGAAGAGGCGGAGGTAGAGCCCGAGCTCATAGCTGCCGAGCGAGACCGCTGGCAGCACGAGGTGCGCCGGCGTGCCTGCACCGAGGGATGGCAGCCAGCGCAGCCAGACCGAAAACACCAGGATCATGATGAGGCCGAAGGAGAAGATCGGGATCGCCTGCCGCCCAAGCGCAACCCACATGATCACCGCACGCAGCTCCCGCGAGTGCGACATGCGCATCGCGAGACCTGCCAGAAACGCGAGCCCGATGCCGAACACGAAGGATGTCAACGCGAGCTCGATCGTCGCCGGCAACCGCTCAAGCACGAGCCTCATGGCGGATTCGCTGGTCCGCACGGAAGTGCCGAAGTCGCCGTGGAGAACGTTATTGATGAAGCGGAGATACTGAATGACCAGCGGCTGGTCCAACCCCATCGACTGGCGGAGGCGGGCGACATCATCCGGCGTCGCCTCGGCCGGGAGGAGCAGCGTAGTCGGGTCTCCCGCCAGGCGGATCAGGAAGAAGGCGGCCGTGATGACACCTAGCACCGTGAGAACTGCCTGCACGATACGTCGAAGAAGGAACCCGATCATCGACAGCAACTCTCAGCGGGAGCCGCGGGTCGGTGTCCCATGGCACGGCCGGCGGCCGGGGCGCTCCTCCCCGTCCCGCGATGCATGCCGGGTGGATCTTGGATGCAACTCGAATGCCTTGCCAGAGCTTTCGTCAACGCCCGGTCAATCCGCGCGGCGTTGCTCCTTGCTACGATGGTCACACGGCACCCGCCATGCGCAGATGTGGGCCTGGCGCATCAGGAGGCCTGCTCCGGCAGGCGGAATATCCGCGCCGCGTTGCCACGCAGGATCTTCCGCAGCGGACCCGGGCGAAAATCCAGCGCGGCCACCTCCTGCATCGCGCGCTCGGGGTCGATCACCCACCAGTCGGTACCGAACATGAATTTTTCCTGCCCGTACGTGTTCGCGTAGTGGATCGCCTGCGCCGGCCAATGCTTCGGCGCGTAGGCGTCACCGGCCATGTAGACGTTCGGGTGCTTCCAGCAGCAACTGATCATCTCGTCCACCCACGGGTAGCCGAGATGGATGCCAATCAGCGTGAGCTCGGGGAAGTCGATCGCGACTTGGTCGAGCGCCATCGGGCGCCCGACCGAAGGCAGGCGACGATCCGTCTGATACACCAAGCACTGCCCCACCTGCATCATGACGGGGATGCCGAGTTCGGCGCAGCGTGCATAGTATGGATAGTAGATGGCGGCATCGGGCGCCTTGCCGAACCAATGGGGATAGAGATGCGCGCCGACGAAGCCATATTCTTGCACGGCCCTATCGAGTTCCTTCAAACCCGCGACCCCACGTGTGGGGTCAATCCCCGCGAGGCCAGAGAAGCGATGCGGATATTTGTGGCAGGCCTCTGCGATCGCCTCGTACGACACCTCCGTCGAGCCCCTCACGCGAAGATCGCCGCAACGTGCCGCCACCAATAGCGAACGCTCGATGCCGGCACGATCCATTTTTGCGATGTAATCCTCGAGCGACGTGCCTTTCCGCTCCTGCGTCGCGACGCCGACCTTTTCGCGGAACCGGTCATCCGTCGGCGCACGCCCGGCCGCGACGATCTCCGGCGTATAGCAGTTCACGACGATATCGATCGCACCATAGCCGGTGCGCGTCCGCCTGGCGTCGAAGGCGAGAGGCTGTCCGGTCATGCGGCCACCCGGGATGCGGTCCGTGTCGAGGCGAGGTGTCGCGGCACGTAGCGCCCGGTGCCAATCGCGTCGTCGCGCAGCGCGCCGCTCTCGAGCACAAGCCGGCCACGGCATATCGTGTGCACGACGCGGCCGCGGAGCCGCCATCCCTCGTAGATGGAGTAGCCCGCACTCGAGACGATATCGGCGCGCTCCAGCGTCCATTCGGCATCGAGATCGACCAGCGCTAGATCGGCATCGAGGCCGGGTTGGATCATGCCCTTCACCGCATCGAGTCCCATGAGCCGTGCGGGATTTCCCGCCAGCAGCGCCGCCACGCGCTCGAGCGGCAATCCGCGCTTGTGATGCCCTTCGCTGAGCATCACGGGCAGCAACGTCTCGAGCCCCGGGCAGCCGGGCGACGCGGTCCAGATGTTCCCCTGCTTTGCAGAAATGTCCCGATGCACGTGATCGGTTGCAACCGTGTCGACATCGCCCGCCAGCACGGCACGCCACAGCGCATCGCGATCCCCGGCCTCGCGCAAGGGCGGGTTGATCTTGCCAACCACACCGCCTTCCCAATCGACATCATGCGTCAGGTAATGCGGGCAGGTCTCGATATATATCTGCATCCCGCCGTGACGCTGCCGCAACGCGGCCTCCAATGCCTCACGGGACGACGTGTGCACGACATAGAGCGGCACACCGGCCGCATTCGCGACGAGCGCCGCCCGCTGCACCGCATCCGCCTCGACAAAGGGTGGGCGCGTCCGATTCCAGCCGGCGAGCCGGCTCTTGCCGTCCGGGTCCGCACGCATGACGCGATCGCGCAGCACCCAGGCGAGCTCGATCGTCTCCGGATGAGGGCACACCATGCCGTTGGCCGCGGCCGCCTCCTCGCATAGGCGGAGGAGGAATCCGTCATCGATATCCGGCAGCCCGAGGCGCTTCCCCTCGCCGCCGCGATTGTTCATGAAGATCTTGAAGCTCGGAACGCCATATTCTGCGGCGTAGCGCCGCACCTGCGCGAGCTGGGCCTCTGTCGAGATGCAGAAATGATAGCCGAAATCGATCCGCGCGCCCTGCTCGGTGACGGTGCGGATGCCGTCGAACACATCCTCGAACGGCTCACTCGCCATGACATAGGGTATGAAGCAGGTGATGCCGCCCTTCGCAGCGGCCGCAGTCTCCCCCGCGGCATCCTCCGGCACGCGCGGGCGCGAGATGTCGCGCCCGTGGCCAAGATGCAAGTGAACGTCGATCACGCCCGGCATCACGACCAGCCCCTTCGCATCGAGCTCAGATGCGGTCGCGACAGATTCCCCGGGCGCGAGAATGGCCGCGATCCGGCCATCCCGCACGGCGATGTCGCATGCACGCGGGCCGGTCGGGAAAACGGCGCGCCCGCCGCGGATGACGAGGTCGAACGATGTCATGCTCACGAGGCCCGTCGCTCGCCACCGTTCGGCGCGGCATTGCGGGCGGCGAGCTGCTTGATCAACTCGTCCGTCGCCATCACGTCGGCATATTTCTCGGCCATATCGAAGAGATTGACGGCATGCGAGGTTTGACTGCGATCGTAGACCGCATCATGCGGCACCGCCACGCGGAAATTATAGGCGAAGGCATCGACCACCGAGCCGCGCACGCATCCGCTCGTCGTGCATCCGGTGACAACGAGCGTGTCAGCGTTCAGGTTGATCAGATAGCTCGCAAGCGGCGTCCCGAAAAACGCGCTCGGGTGCTTCTTCGGCAGCAGGATATCGCCTTCCCGCGGCGCGATCTCCTGTACGAATTCGTAGCCCTTGCGCGCCACCGTCATGATCGCCGGCACCTTGTCGGCCAGACGGCCGCCGTCGAAACCTTCCTTCGGCGAGACATGCGGGTAGAGCACCGGCCAGCCACGGCTGCGGAACAGCGCGAGCAGGCGTTCGATGCGGTTCACTGCACGCCACGCGACGTCACCGCAGGAGGTCGGGAATTCCTTGATGGAATCCCAGAACGGGCGAGGTTCTGTCCCGGTTGTACGATACTGCACGTCGATGATCAGCAGCGCCGGTCGTGCGCCGAGCCCGGATGGACGACCGAATCCCGCGGCGCGATAGGCCTTCTGCTCATCCTCGGAGATTACATTGTCCCAAGGTTTCATCGCCTCTCTCTCCAGTCATCCCGCGCGATAGCGGCCAGTTGCGCGGCCCTGTGAATGCCCTATTGCCCCGATGATCCGCGATCAGCGCGGCGGCCGCGCGTCGACGATGCGTCGTGGCTTGCTCGCGGCCATAGGGTCGAAGATCTCGTCCCGATCGACGATCTCGATCCGCGGCCGCAGATTGGTGAGGCGCGTCACGTCGGCGGCAACTTGCTCGGCCACGCCGCCATCGCTGCCTTGTGACGGCGCCAGGCGGATCACCAGCTCGTCCATCGAAAAGCAGTCGTTCTGATCCTCCGGCCGCACGACGATCTGATACTCGTCGATGTCCTGCTTCCGATCGAATTCCGACTTCAGGTTGCCGAGATTGACGAGCGCTCCCTTGATCTTGATGATATCCCCCGAGCGCACCGGCGCCGAGGACATCCGCACCGAGGTGCGGCCGCAATGCGGGCACGGCTCGCTGTCCAGCGATGCGACATCGCCGACGAGGTAGCGCAGGAACACCGTTCCGCGCCGATTGAGATGCGTGACCGCCAGATGCCCCATCTCACCATCCGCAAGACGCCGTCCACTCTCCGGATCAACAACCTCGTGGAAGAGCTGATCGGGCAGCACGCTGTGGAAACCGCTGCCGTCGCAGCATTCGATCATCGTCCCGCCCTGCTCGGTCGAGCCGTAGCGGTTGACAAGGACCGTGTCGGCGCATCCGAGATCGGCCATGCGGCGACGGAAATCTGCACGCATCGCCGGTGAGGCCGCCTCGCCTGTCGTCATCACCATGCGCACGCTCGAAAGATCCGCGCGGGAGTCCTTCGCCCGGATGAGCACGCGGCGCACGAAGCCCGCGACACCCCACAACACCGTCACGCGGTGGCGCGCAATGGCGGCGACCGCCTCATCAAGCGAACGGTTGAGCGGAAACGGCATGTCCGCGCGCCCGGTATGGCCGAAGACGATTGTTGCGCCGACGGCCGCGATCTCATCGGCAGCCCGTGCAAAGGCGCCGAGCGGGAAATTCGTGAGTGGAAATAGGTTGATCAAGCGATCCGTATCGCGCAGCCCGATCATGTCCTGGCGATCCTTGAAGCCGAACATGTAGGCGAAGTGATCGTGCGCCGTGATATAGACCGGTGCAGGACGGCCGGACGTGGTGCCGGTGGTGTAGACGACCTTCCAGAGAATCCCTTCATTCCCGGGAAGCTTCGCGGGATCAAGGCGGAACGCATCCGGATCGGCGAGAAAGTCCTTCTTTGTCGCCGGAGGTAACCGCACCAGGTCGTCGCAGGATTGAATGTGCTGCGGCTCGAGCCGCTCCTGCCGCATTAGCTTGGAATAGAACGGATGGGATTCGTAGCAGATGTCGACCATACGACGGAGCAGATGGTCCTGCAGCGTGCGCACGGCCGCCTGCGGTTGGCGCAGCATGTCGGGAAGAAAGTAAGGCGGGGGCTGCACGTTGCTCATCACCTTGGTCCGTTCAATGCGATCGGCAGCGCGACGACAGGGACGATTGACAGCCGGCGGCTCCTCGCCCAACGATCATGGAATGCGCGAACATATCGAATTCATCCAGTCGCAATTTCTCCCTTGGAGCAATGGGGCGCAATTCGATTGTCCCGGCGGCGAGGTCAAGCTGCTCAGCACGGATTCCGAGACCCGCGCCTTCTCCTGCCTGCTGCGCTATCCTGCCGGCTGGGCCGCCGGCGCCGATCACGTTCTGCCAGCGGATCAGGAGCTTTACGTTCTGGACGGTAGCCTGTGCATCAGCGGCGTCGAGTATCGCGAGGACAGCTACGCATTTCTGCCCAATGGTTATGCGCGCGTACAAGTCGCATCGCCCGAAGGGGTGACGCTGCTGAGCTTCTTCTCCGCGATGCCCAATCCCGCTGCCGGTGATCCGTCCCGCTTCGAAGAGCGCCGACTGGTTCGTAGGATCGATCTGATCGAAGGCGCGTGGGACGGCGACTTCCAGAAATTTGGTCTCGGCAGCATGCATGCCCGCGCGCGGATGCGCGTGCTCCGTACCGACCCGATCTCCGGCGAGAACACCTATATCACCGCCACCGTCCCATTTCTGCATGGGGATCGCGCCGAACGGCATCCGATCGCACAGGAATTCTTCCTGCTCGCCGGTGAGCTCGCGGGCAACACCGGAACGATGCAGGCCGGCGCCTATTGTTTTCGCCCGCCGATGATCAAGCACGGACCGTACGGCTCGCGCACCGGCGCGCTCATCCTGTTCCGCTCCCTCGGCGGTTCGCAGGAGACGCTGTGGGAGGATGCGCCGCCCTTCACTTTCACGCCACAGCATGCGCCGTTCCTTCCGGAGTTGTTGGCGGCACTCGGCGCACCGCTTCCGCGTCCTGGTCGCACTTGATCCCGGCTGCCGAAAGCCAAGCCTCCATCACGCTCGCGGCGGCTTCTTCCTCGTCCGGCAACAGCACCGCCTCACGCCCGCCCGCGATCGCCGCCGCACGATCCCGGAACCTCGCAAACAGGTCCCGCTCGCGATATGTCACCATTGTCGGAAGCGTTGCCCGCGCCAGGCTTACATCAAGCGGATAAGAAAGCACGGCGCGCCACGTCGGCCGATAATGATGCGGCTGTCCCAGCACCGCCAAGGCGCGCGCGTGCAAATGCTCCGGCGCAATCCGCGGCGCCGGCCGGGCATGCGCGTGCTTCTGCTCGAACCACGGCCACCACAGCTCCTGATCGCGCAGATGGTGCCACAGACGAAGAAAGTTGCCACCATCCCGCACCGGCGTGATGTCCGGCGCATAATCCTCAGCATGCGCCTCGGCCCATTCCCCCCCGACCATCGGTGGCGATTGCAGCATGAGTGCCGCCACCCGCTCCGGGGCCCGCAAGGCAAGCGCGACGGCTACCGTTGCGGACGTCCCGATGGCGGAGAGGATCGCGCGCTCGATGCTGAGAAGCGACAGCAAATCTTCAACCTGATCCGCCCAACGACCAATTCCCACCACCGCATCGGGCGCGAGGTCCGAATGCCCGTTGCCGCTCAGATCCATCGCGAGCACCGGTCGGTGAGCGCCCATCGCCTCAATCTCCGCGCGATGCAACGCGGTAGAGCCTGGCAGATCATGAAGTAGGAGAACCGGCGTGCCTGGCTTGTCGAGACCGACGCCGATCACGAGACTCTGCCCGTCACGGGTCGCCACGTAGTCCATCACGCGCGGCACGCCGAGCCTTACCCGGCTCCGATGCGCAGGCACACCTCCCGTGGCTGGATGCTGCTCCAGCACGCGACACTCGAGCGCCGACGCCTCGACAAAATCACGCGGGAATTCCTGCACCCATGCCGTGGGCGGGTACAGCTTCATCGTCTTGTGCTGGCTGTCGCCGGGCCGATTGCCGAAGCACACAGGCGGTTTCAAGTCGCCGATCATGGCGAGGCCGGGATGGCGGAACGCCGAGGCGTAGATCGCGGGATAGCTCGCACCGGCATCGAGCAGCTCCACCGCTCCACGATAGAGAAAGTCGATATCAGGTAAGTCACAATCGGCGCGATGCTGCGCGAGCGGCCGGTCCCACGGCCAGAAAATGTGCTGCTCGCGATAACGGAACCAGGTCCAGACCAGATGGCCGCCGTCCCATCGCGGCACGATCGGCGGCAGATATTCCGTGAGGCGCTCGTTCGAATAGGGCTGCGCAAACACCGGGAACCCATCTGTCAGCACCATGCTGCACAGTTCCGGATACCGATGCGCCAGCTCGACCGCAACGCCGGCGCCGGTATGCCGCCCGTACGCGGCCACCTGCGACAGATCGAGCGCCCGGATCGCCCCCGCGATCATGCCCGCGAGGTCCGCCGTCTCCACCGGCGTGGCATCCGGCATGTCGGACAGGCCGAGACCCGGAAGATCGAATGCAAACGTCGTGAAGCGCGACGCGAAGACCGCTTGCAGTGGCGCCATCACCCGCGCCGAGCACGGCGAGGCATGCAGCATGACGACGGCGGGCCCATGCCCCGTTCGCGTATAATGGAGGTTCTTGCCGTCAACGGTCACGAAGCCCTTGAGCATGCCCTCGACATGGCTGGCGGATTCAGCGCGCGGCATCACTTGCCCGCCAAACGATGACCATTGCTTCCGCCAACGCATCAACCAACGACAGAACTCCCGACCGACGACGCATCCATCTTGCCGCCGAGTCAATTCATTACGATGCTCCTGAAATCCATCATGGATCCAAGAAGAATCCTTGACCAGCATTTTTTCGCCATGCACGATGCTCGTCGCTGGAGCATGGGCGTCGGCATTCGAAGACGCGCGCTCGCGTTCAAGGAAAGGGCTGAGCGACGTGAAAGCCGCCGTTCTCTGGAAGCCGGGCCAGGACATGACCGTCGAGGATGTCCAGATCGGCAATCCCGCCTCCCGCGAGGTGCTGATCCGCACGGCCTTCGCCGGCGTCTGCCACTCGGACCTGCATTTCGCGGACGGCACCTACACCTATCCGCTTCCCTTCATTCCAGGCCACGAATCTTCCGGCATCGTCGAAGCGGTCGGCAGTGAGGTGACCTATGTGAGGCCGGGCGACCATGTCGTCACGTGCCTTTCGGTGTTCTGCGGTTGCTGCTCGCAATGCGTCATTGGCCGGCCGAATCTGTGCGAGAGCGTTGATGTGAAGCTGCCGCCGGGAAAGGCGCAGCGCCTGTGGCTCAGGGGCGAGATCGTCCACCAGTTCTCGAACCTCTCTTCCTTCGCCGAGCAGATGCTCGTCCACGAGAACGCGCTGGTGAAGATCAATCCGGACATCCCGCTTGATCGCGCCGCGCTCGTCGGGTGCGGCGTTCTCACCGGCGTCGGCGCGGTGATCCATGCGGCGAAGGTGAAGCCGGGTTCGACCGTGGTGGTGATCGGGTGCGGCGGCGTGGGCCTCTCCGTCATCAGCGGCGCGATGCTCGCGGGCGCCGGCCGCATCATCGCCGTCGACAAGATCGACGCGAAGCTCGCACTCGCGACCGAGCTCGGCGCGACGGATGCCATCAATGCCACCAACGCCGATCCGGTCGCGACGGTGCTGGACATGACGTCGGGCGGCGTTCCCTATGCGTTCGAGGCGCTCGGCCTGAAGATCACGGCGGAGCAGGCCTTCGCCATGTTGAAGCCGGGTGGCGTCGCCACCATCCTCGGCATGTTCAGGCCGGGAATGAAGCTGGAGCTAGAAGCCTCCAACTTCATCAAGGACCGCCGCATTCAGGGCTCCTCCATGGGGTCCAACCAGTTTCGCGTCGACATTCCGAATCTGCTCGGCTTTTATATGCAGGGTCGCCTGCAGCTCGATCGCCTGATCACGGATCGGATTTCGCTCGACCAGGTGAACGACGCCTATTCCAAGCTCTACGCCGGCGCCCCGGTTCGGCAGATCGTCGCATTCGCGGGCGCATGACCGTGCCGATGGGCGGCCCGTCGCGCTGATGGCACGGGACCGGAGATGAGGTTCCGCACGATCGAGCTCGCGGCGATGCTGACGCCGGCAATGCTGCTGGTCTGCCTGCTCCTCGTCGTGCCTGTTCTCTTCCTGCTCGGATACAGTTTTTCTGGCGCGCCCGGCATCGGCGACGGCGCAACCACGCCGCTTGGCGCCTATGGCCATGTGCTGAGCGATTCCTACACGCTGAGCATCGTCGGCGAGACGTTCCTGATCTCCATCGTGGTGACGGTGATCTGCCTGGTGCTGGGCATGCCGGTTGCCAACATGCTGTGGAAGGCGTCGCGTCGCTGGCGGCCGCTGCTCACGCTCATCGTGCTGTCTCCGCTGCTCGTCAGCGTCGTCGTCAGCGCATTCGGGTGGGTGGTGCTGCTGGGGACGAAAGGGGTCATCAACCAGCTGCTCATGAAAGCGGGCATCGTGCACACGCCCGTCCCGCTGCTCTACACCGATCTCTCGCTCACCATCGGCCTCATCCACGTCCTGCTGCCGTTTATGGTTCTGTCGCTTCTCGCCGCGCTCGAAAAAATCGATCCCATCCTGCTCGATGCCGGGCTTATGCTCGGCGCCTCGCGATTCCATCTCTGGCGCAAGGTGCTGCTACCCCTCGCCTTGCCTGGCGTCGGTGCTGGCACAACGGTGGTGTTCGCGCTGGCCGTGTCGTCCTATGTCACGCCCGCGGTGCTCGGCCCGAGCGGCCCAAACTTCATCACGACGCTGATCTATGAGAACTTCATCAATCTCTATGACTGGGCTTCGGGTTCTGCCCTGGCCGTGATCCTCCTCGCCGCGTCCGGATTGGTCATCCTGCTCTACACGGCCTGGCTCTCGCGCTTCGTCGGCGCGCCGGCCGCGGAGAAGGCTGAATGAAGGCGCTCAGTGCCGCGACGATCACCGTCATCATCGCATTCATCCTGGCACCTACCCTCATCGTCATCATCATGTCTTTCGGCGGCGATGCCATCATGGCGTTTCCGCCGCGCAGCCTGTCGCTGAAATGGTATGCCGTGGCCGTCACCCGGCCGGAATTCCTCACGGCGGCCTGGACTAGCCTGTGGCTGGCCGCCATCTCGACGTTGGTCGCGACCCCGATCGCGCTCGGCGCCGCGATGGGGCTCATTCGCGGCCGCTTTCCCGGCCGGGCCGCGATCCAGACGCTGCTGATGGCGCCGCTCTTCGTTCCGGGCGTCGTCATCAGCCTCGCGCTGCTGGTGATCTCGCCAGCGATCCATTTCCGCAACAGCGACCTGCGCCTGATCGGGTCGCATGTGCTCGTCGTCATGCCTTTCCTGCTGCGCACATCGGTCGCCAGCCTGATGCGCGCCGATCTTACGCTCGAGGAAGCGGCGCGCACGCTTGGGGCCTCGCGCGTACGGACCCTCCTTCTGGTCACGCTCCCCGGTCTCACGGGTGCCATCGTGGCGGGCGCGCTCTTCGCCTTCGTCATTTCGTTCGACAACGTGTCCGTTTCGCTGTTTCTCGCGAACGCAAAGAACAACACGCTGCCGCTTGCCGTGCTGAGCTATGTCGAGTTCAACTCCGATCCGTCCATCGCCGCCGTGTCGACGCTGCTCGTTCTTCTCTCAACGCTGACCGCGCTGTTCCTCGAACGGACGGTCGGGCTGCGCGACGCCTTGGGGAAATAGAGTGTCGGCACTGGTCACCGAGAGCCTGAGCAAGACCTATGGTAGCACAAAGGTGCTGGACAACGTCTCCGTCGCGATCGGCAGCGGCGAGTTCCTGACGCTGCTCGGGCCAAGTGGGTGCGGCAAGACAACCTTGCTGCGCATCATGGCCGGGCTGACCGCTGCGGATCGCGGCCGGATCGTGCTTGACGGCGCCGACGTGACGGGCGTGGAACCCAATCGACGCGGTCTCGGCATGGTGTTCCAGTCGCACGCGCTGTTCCCGCATATGAGCGTGCTCGACAACGTGTGCTTCGGGCTGCGCATGCGCGGCGTGTCGCGCGCCGAGTGCGCGAAGCGCGCGAAGGAGGGGCTGGAGCTCGTACGGCTTGATGCTCTCGCCAGCCGCATGCCGCGACAGCTATCGGGCGGCCAGCAGCAACGTGTCGCGATCGCCCGCGCCATAGTCTTCGCGCCGAAGGTTCTCCTCATGGACGAGCCGTTCGGTGCTCTCGACCGCAAGCTGCGCGATGCGCTGCAAATCGAGCTGCGCCGGATGGTCCGCGAGCTCGGCATGACCACCATCTTCGTGACGCACGATCAGGACGAGGCGCTCGTGCTCAGCGATCGGATCGCGTTGATGCATGCCGGCACCATCGCCCAGATCGGAGCCCCCCGCGAGGTGTTCCGGCATCCAAGCACGCGCTTCGCCGCCGATTTCATGGGGATCGACAACCTCTTTCCGGCCCGGGTCGTCGGTCAATCCGGGACCCACGTGCAGCTCTCCTGCGGAGACATCCGCCTGGTGTCCCAACTGGCGGAGCAATCCGTGATCGCGGGCGACATCGCCGTCGGGATTCGTGGCGAGGACATCGCCGTAGCGACGGAGGCCGACCACGCAGCAGCCAACGCGCTCGTCGGCACGGTGACCGACGTGATCTATCGCGGCGACCGCTGGTCGGTGCGTGTCGAGACGCCGATCGGCCGCATCACCGCCCTCCCTCCGGTGGCCGCGGACGCACGCACGCCGGTGGAGATCGGCTCGACTGTGCGACTGAGCTGGGATGCGGATGCCACCCTTCTTCTGAAGCCATGATAGAACGGTGATTGGAGGCGACCTTGCCGAGCGAACCCAGCAGCCTGATTTCGCGCCGCACCCTGCTGCGCACCGGCGCGACCGCCGCCGCCGTGACGGGATTTCCCGCCATTGTCCGGGCGCAATCCAAGACCATCGTGACGACAAGCTATGGTGGCGCCTACGAGGACAACTACCGCAAGCTCGTCACCGATCCTTTCTCCCGCAAGACCGGAGCCAATTTCGCCTTCAAATACGGCTCGTCGGACGAGTGGCTGAACAGTGCGCTGATCAATCGCGATGATCCGGAGATCGACCTCCCCTTCCTCTCCTTCCCTGTCGCGATGAGGGCCATCCGCACGAACGGGGTGTTCATGGATCTCTCCGCGGACAAGCTTCCGAACCTCAAGAACATCGACCCGCTGTTTTACGAGACGTATGAGCACAAGGCGGTCGGCTTCAACTACGTCGATTACGGCATCCTCTATCGCAAGGACGGCGTACCCAAGCCGATCGAGGCCTGGGCCGATCTGTGGGACCCCGGCCTTCGCAGCAAGGTTCTGTGCCCCGGACCGACTGCCGGATCGATGTACGAGCTCGTGATGATCGCCGCACGGATCAATGGCGGCGACAACGACTATCGCGTCGGCATCGAGGCGTTAAAACGGCTCAAACCGAACATCTATCGCTGGTTCAACACCTCGAACGAAGTGGATGGGCTGCTCCAGCGCAACGAGGCCTCCGTCGCCGCGGGCTTCGGCGGTTTTCGCTCCTACGCGCTGATCGATGCCGGCCTGGACGCGGCCTACTGCATCCCGCGCGAGGGCGCGCCGATGGGTGTTCTCTCCTACCACGTGCCAGTAAACGCGAAGAATCGCGACCTGCTGCTCGAATTCGTGGATTTCGCGCTCGCGCCGGAGCAGCAGACGGCCTTCGGTAACATCATGCCGTCGGGCATGACCAATTCGCTGGTCAAACTCGACCCGAAGGTGGCGTCTCGCGTGGCGCCGCCCGACAAGCTGCTGCGGCTTGATTGGGCGAAACTGCAGGCCAGCTACAACGACATCACGCGGCGCATGCAGCGCGAAGTGATCGGATAAACGGTGCGATGAACGAGACCAGCGGGCCCGTGCAGGGCCATTGCGATCCGCGCTTCCAGCCGATGCTGGAAGCTTTTGGGAACAACTTCTCCACGAACAGAGAGCTCGGCGGCGCCGTCGCTGTGTATCACGCGGGCGAGCCCGTGGTCGATCTCTGGGGCGGCGTCCGCGACAAGGCCAGCGACGCGCGGTGGGAGAAGGACACGATCGCCTGCATGATGTCGGTCTCGAAGGGGATCTCGATGATCTGCATCGCGATCCTGGCTGCCCGCAAACAGATCGCGCTCGACCGGCCGATGGCGGAGTATTGGCCGGAATTCGCGCAGAACGGCAAGGAAGCCGTCACTGTTCGCGTAGCGCTGGGCCACCTCGCCGGCATTCCCGTGATCGACAGCGCGCGCGAGGGCGATTACTACGATTGGGACAGGATGGCAGATGCAATTGCGACGCAGCGTCCACTCCGGCCGATCGGCTCATGGCAATTCTACCACTCGGCGACGCTCGGCAACATGGCGGGCGAGCTCGTGCGGCGCATCACCGGCATGACTATCGGCGGATTCCTCCGGCGCGAGATCAGTGAGCCGCTCGGCGCCGATTTCTTCTTCGGCCTATCGCCCGAGGAGCGGCGCCGCTGCGCGACCATGGTGCCCTCCGCCGGCAATTCGGTGAACGCCGCGAAGTGCGCACCGGTCGACAGCATCGAAGCACGCATGTGGCGCCCACTGCCCGCCGAGGAGGACTTCAATTCCGCGGCGTGGCGGCGCTGCGAAATCCCGTCCGTCAACGGGCAGGGAACCGCCCGGGCTGTGGCGAAGATCTACAGCGCGCTCGCCGGTGGCGGCCGGTTCCGGAATGTCGCGCTGCCCGATGCGGCGACGCTCGCGCCGTTCCTGGTTGAGCAGAAGCCCGATCCGATCCCGCCCGAGGGGCTGCGCCTGCGGATGGCGGTCGGCTTCATGCTGAACAGCCCGCCCGGCCGCTCGATGGGCCCGAATCTCGCCACGTTCGGC
Source organism: Acetobacteraceae bacterium (assembly GCA_965276665.1). Lineage (GTDB taxonomy): Bacteria > Pseudomonadota > Alphaproteobacteria > Acetobacterales > Acetobacteraceae > CAWGJC01. The sequence continues at coordinate 1,761,478 of OZ255620.1, read as the reverse complement.
CATTCCGGTGCCGGCGGCTCGCAGGGTTTCTGCGACCCGGTGGCGCGCATCGGGTTCTGCTATGCCACGAACAAGATGCATAACGGTCTTGATACCGGTGCGCGCGCAACGAGCCTGATTGACGCACTCTACAGGTGCCCCGGATTGGCATGACGCCGTGGCGGTTGCACAGGCGTGCCGGATCTGTCTACATCGAACCGAAAGTCATCACCCGCGTGCGGATGTGGTGCGCGTGAGGGAACAGATGCGACCATCCAGCGGAGATAGCAAACGCAGCAGGAGAAAGCTTGCATCTTCCCTTCGTCAGAATGCCTATGACAAGATCAAGGCAAGGATTCTGGATTCTTACTACGCCGCCGGCACGCTGCTTTCAGAGAGCCGTCTTGCCGATGAACTGCAGATCAGCCGGACACCGATTCGCGAGGCGCTCCGCGAGCTCGCGAGTAAGGGGCTCGTCCAGATTCTGCCGAAGCGCGGGGTCATGGTGTCCAATCTCAGCTTGCAGGATGTCGTCGAGGTCTATCAGTTGCGCGATCAGCTCGAGTGCTTCGCGACACGACTTGCCGCGATCCGGATCGGGCCGCGGGACGCGGCCGCGTTCCAGGCCGATCACGATCGTGCCGTCGCGAGCATGGCGCGTGGGCGACTGCGGGAAGCCTATGACCATTCGATCCTGATGCACGAACGCATCACCGCGCTCGCAGGCAATTCGCGGCTGACACAATTCATGCAACTCCTGAGCGACCAGGTTCACCGTTTCGGCTTGCTGACTCTCAGAAATGGCCGTGTCGGCCCTGCCCTCGAGGAGCATGGGGCGATCATCGCTGCGATGCTGGTCAACAACGGTGCGGAGGCCGAAGCATTGATGCGCAGGCATCTGCGCGAAGATCGCAACATGGTCCTCCGGCTCACGCTACCAGCCGGCCTTCAGGAGCCGCTGCCTGTGCTGGACGATGTAGGCTAACGAGGCGCTGGTCGATGGGCCTGCGCATGGTGGGCAATCGGCTGGTCTGTGCTGGGTGTCATGTCCGGGGATGGAAATCGGCTTGACGGCCCGGATCATGCGGTTGAGCACGGCAACCGCGATGGCCGCCTCGCCGTGCTGAGCGGGTGGCTTGCGAGCACGGAGTTTCGGTCCTAGTGCTGGTGATCACGAAACTTGCCCACCCAGCACCCGTGTTCTGGACAAACTAACCGCTTATAGCGCTTGGAGCGTTGCTTCGTCAGGACCGCGAGCCGTGCAGCAGTTCGCGAGGCTACCGGCAATGACATCGCTCGGAACTCTCGTAATTCCGAGCTGCTCCGCCCGGGCCGCAACATCAGCCCGTTGCATGTCAAGCACGACAACGGAGTTGGACGGCGCGGCAACGCGTTTCACCATTTCCGCGACGTCCTGGCGGGCAGGGCAACCAGCGCCAACGATTGAGGGCGACGAGGAAGGCCGAAGCGGTGACGCGGGTTGCCTTGTCGGCGAGCTGCATGAAGGCGCACTTGCTGGTGCGATCGCTTCCTTCCACTCACGTGTCAGGAATGCACCATCAAGCCCGGAACGATACACCTAGCCTTCGCCGGCCATTGCATAGGGTAGGGGTCTATTCTAATTAACCCACCTATGACCCACACCGTCCGCGAGAAACAAAAGCTGCTGGCCCGAGTTCGCCGCATCCGGGGGCAGATCGAGGCCGTCGAGCGCGCTTTGGAGTCCGAAGCCGGCTGCGAACAAGTGATGCACCTGCTGGCCAGCACGCGCGCCGCCATGGCCGGGCTGATGGCCGAGGTGGTCGAGGATCACGTGCGCACGCACCTGGTCGATCCCGAGCTGCACCCGGGCGCCCTGAACGGCGAGGCCGCCGAGCAGCTGCTCGCGGTCGTTCGCACCTATTTGAAGTGAGGAGCCCGAATATGGCCGACATCCACGTTCCAGCGGAGCTCACCGGTCACAGCCATGTCTTTCTGGGCGCGGGGCACGAGCACGCGGAGCGCCGGACCTGGGCCGTGATCTGGCTATGCGGAGCCATGATGGCGCTCGAAATTGTCGGCGGCGCCTTGTTCGGCTCAATCGCGCTGGTCGCCGATGGTCTGCACATGAGCACGCATGCCGGGGCGCTGCTGCTCGCGGCTCTCGCGTACAGTTACGCCCGCAAGCACATGGACGATTCCCGCTTCACCTTCGGGACCGGCAAGCTGGGCGATCTCGCCGGGTTCACCAGCGCCATCGTGCTGGCGATGATCGCCATCCTGATCGGCTACGAGGCTGTCAGCCGCTTCTTTGCCCCTGTGCCGATCCACTTCGCTGAGGCCATCCCCATCGCGGTTCTCGGGCTAGGGGTCAACGTGGCCTCGGCATGGCTGCTGTCCGGCGGCGGTCATCACCATCACGGTCCCGGCCACCACCATGGGCATGGACACAGCCATGGCAGCGGGGATGAGGGCGATCACCACGAACACAACGAGGAGAAGCGCATCGCCACACCAGATGGCGTCCTGGTCCTAAGTGTCTTCGAGGAGCACCACCCGCCGGTCTTTCGTGTCCGCGCGAAGGATAGAGCCGCCCCAGTCGTGACCGTCGAGACGGTACGGCCAGACGGTGCGCGTCAGGTCTTCGCCCTGGAAGACCGCGGCGACTATCTGCAAAGCGTGCAGGAAATCCCGGAGCCGCACGAGTTTACCGCGATCGTTCGCGTGGGCGGCGGCGATTATCCGGTTGTCTTTGCGGAGCACGATCATGGCCATGCCGATGGCCACGGCGCTGCGCACCGGGACAACAACATGCGCGCAGCCATCATCCATGTGATGGCTGATGCAGCGGTCTCGGTGCTGGTCATCGCCGGGCTGCTGCTGGCCCGAGCCTTCGGCTGGCTCTGGATGGATCCGCTGGCCGGTATTATCGGCGCCTTTGTGATCGCCAGCTGGTCTTACGGGCTGATCAGAGACACCGGGGCCATCCTGCTCGACATGAGCCCGGACCAGGAAGTCGAGCGAGGCATCCGGCTTGCCGTGGAAACGGAAGGGGACCGGTTGCGCGACTTGCATGTATGGCGGCTTGGTCCGGGCCACTTGGGCGCTATCGTCTCGGTCATCACGCGGCAGTCGCGTGAGCCAGAATTTTACCGCGAACGGCTGGCCCGCTTCCACTCTCTCTCGCACCTCACCATTGAGGTCCAGCGAGCCGTCTAGAGCATTTTCCCCTTCGGTGGCGCCGGCGCCGGCCCTTGCCCCCACCCGGCCCCCATCGGTAGTATACTTTCGTTTTCGTCGCCGCCTTTAACTTCGTCCGCCGCCTCAAAACACTCAAAGGCATCCCCCTTACGAGTTCATCCGCAAGGCACGTGCCTCGCAGCCCGAACTCCTCACCCCTAACCCGCTCCACCGAATGCCGGGACTTAACAATCAGACCCGGATGCGGCGCAGCTTGTCGCGTAGTTTGCCGTAGCGCTCCCGGCTGTTCCGCAGATGCTGTTGCGCCGCCTCGCGAGCCGCCGCCGCGTCCCGTGCCACGATCGCGTCCCGGATCAGACGGTGCTCGACCTGTACCCGACGGAGATAGGTGGCACGCCCGGCAGGCGGCACCGCCATGGCACGGATGCTGTGGCGCGGCATGATGAACTGGCTGAGATAACGCAGGAACTCGGCAAAATAGGCGTTGTGGGTCGCCAGCATGATGGTGCGGTGGAAGTCGAAATCGGCCTGTGCCGCATCGAGGCCGGCCTGCTGCGCCGCGTCGATGGCGAGCAGCGCCCGGTCCAGCGCGCGAAGGTCTTCGCCGGTGCGGCGCAGCGCGGCGAGGCCGGCTGCCTCGCTTTCGAGGCCGGTGCGCAACTCCATAAGATCGAGCACCTTGTTCAGCGAACTCAGTGCATCGGGATCGATACGGAACGGGCGACGCTGGTCGTGGTCGGCAACGAACACGCCGGCACCCTGGCGTGGCACGACAAGGCCGTCGCGTTTCAGGGCGGCAAGCGCCTCCCGGACCACGGTGCGGCTGACCCCGAGGGCCGCGCCGAGTTGCTGCTCGGTGGGGAGGCGGGCCCCCGGCTGGAGCGTGCCGTCGAGGATATCGCGGCTCAGCCGCTCGATCAGTTCGGCGCTGAGGGTGCGTCCGGTACTGAGCGGCGACAGCAGGTCGCCGGGCCGGCCCGAGACAGGGCGCGCATCGCGCGATGGCCGCCGGGAAGCACGATCTGTTGCCGTCATGAGCCGCCGATCTTGCATGATAACGAAGGGCAGTCCAACGCGCCGGCATTATCCGCCGAATTGACCACCGCGCCCGAGGAATGCATCATGTCATATGACAACCTGAGTGCCCAGGGGAGAACGCACATGAAGCTAACCGAGGTGAAGGTCAGGGTTTTCACCCATCTTTCCCGGCTGGTGAAGGATACCGATGGCCATACCCACCCGGGCGAGCCCCACAAGGTCCGGCAGGCGCTGCTGACGCTCGTCGCCGATGACGGGTCCGAGGGCCACTGCCTGAGCCCCGTCGAGGTGGTGCGGCCGCATCTGGTGAACGGATTCCTCAAGCACGTGCTGATCGGGCAGGATCCGTTCGATCGCGAGAAGCTATGGCAGGAGATGGCCCATTGGCAGCGCGGCAGCACCAGCCAGTTGACCGATCGGACGCTGGCCGTCGTCGAGATGGCGCTCTGGGACTTGGCTGGCCTAAAGCTTGGCGTGCCGGTCTACAAGCTGCTGGGCGCCTACCGCGACAAGGTGCCGGCTTATGCCAGCACCATGTGTGGCGACGAGATCCCGGGTGGTCTGGCGACGCCGGAGGACTATGGGCGATACGCCGAATGGCTGCTGGGTCGCGGCTACAAGGCGATCAAGCTGCACACCTGGATGAAGCCGGTGTCTTTCGCGCCTGATCCGGTCATGGACGTGAAGGCATGCGCCGCAGTGCGCGAAGCGGTGGGCCCGAATATACCGCTGATGCTCGACGCCTATCACGGCTACAGCCGCAGCGATGCGCTGTGGCTGGGGCGCGAGCTGCAGAAGCTGAATTATTATTGGTACGAGGAGCCGATGAACGAGTATTCGGTCAGCTCCTATGCCTGGCTCGCGGCTAACCTCGACATCCCGGTGATCGGGCCGGAGACCGCTGACGGCAAATACTTTACCCGGGCAGAGTGGATCAAGGCGAACGCCTGCGACATCGTGCGCACCGGGGTCCACGACGTGGGCGGCATTGGGCCGAGCATGAAGATCGTCCATCTGGCGGAATCCTTTGGAATGCAGTGCGAGGTGCACGGCGGTGGACCTGGAAATCTCACCATCTGCGCAGCGCAGAAGAACGGCCGGTGGTACGAGCGCGGGCTGCTGCATCCGCATTACGATTACGATGCCGTGCCGGAGTACTTGCGCACCCGTGCCGATACGATGGACCAGGAGGGCTTTGTGCACTTGTCGCAAAAGCCCGGGCTCGGCGAGGATCTGGACTTCGACTACATCAATGCCAACCTCGTTACCTGAGAACCCGGCCAGGAAGGCGCCGCCATGCCACGGGGTAGGCCTTCTCGGGCTGGGCATGGCGGTCAACAAGCACATCCTGGCTCTGCGCGCCCTGTCCGACCGGGCGCGGGTTGTGGCGGGCTGGAGCCGGAGCGCGGCGCGGCGTGAAGCCTTCGCGTCACGCTACGACCTGCCGGTCGTGGATAGCGTCCAAGCCGTGCTGGACGATCCGGCGGTCGATCTCGTCATCGTGCTGAGCCCGCCTTGGTCGCATTTGGAATTGGTGCGGCGTTGCGCGGACGCAGGCAAGCACGTGCTTCTGGAGAAGCCGGTCGAGGCCACGCCGGAGCGGGCCCGCGAGGTGGTGGAGGCATGCGATGCAGCCGGGGTCGCGCTCGGAATCGTGTTTCAGAACCGGTTCCGCTCGCCGCATTTGAGATTGCAGGAGTTGATTGCGCGCGGCTCACTCGGCCGGGTGATCTCGGCCTCGCTGACGATGCGCTGGTGGCGACCCGACAGCTACTATGCCGAAGCCGGACGAGGTATGCGCGCACGCGACGGCGGCGGCGTATTGCTGTCCCAGGCAATTCACACCATGGACCAATTGGTGATGCTGCTGGGCATTCCCGAGCAGGTATGCGGCTTTCATGCGACGAGCCCGCTACGGACCATCGACACCGAGGACGTAGTGGCCGGTGCGCTCCGTTGGGCCAATGGGGCTATCGGCACGCTGGATGCCACCACCACGGCGTTTCCAACCGTGCCGGAGCGGATCGACATCGCCGCCGAGCATGGTTCGGCGCTTCTGGAGCGGACGCGTCTGCGCGTCCGGCTGCGCGACGGCACCACGATCGATGAACAGGAGGACGCGGAGTTGCCGGAAGTAGCGGGCGACTACCTCGCGCATCGCCGGCTGCTCGCCGACATGCTCGACGCGCTGGAGACGGGTCGGCCGCCTACAAGCGACGGACGAACAGCGCTCGCAGTACATCGGCTGGCCGATGCCCTGCTGCGCTCAGGCGTGTCCGGTATGATCGAGCGGATCGCGTGAAATGACGCACATCATCGCCCATCGCGGCGGTGCGTTGCAGTGGCTGGAGAACAGTCGCCTGGCCTGCCGGAAGGCCGTGCTGCTAGGTGCCGACGAAGTCCAACTCGATGTGCACGCGACGCGGGACGGCGGCGTGGTTGTGATCCACGACGCGACCCTCGAGCGGACGACCGACGCCGCCGGGCCCGTTGGCGACATGGCCAGCGAGCAATTGCGCGGAGTGCGCCTGCGCGATGGCGGCGGCGAGGGGCTGCCGATGCTCGAAGAGATTATCGATATCCTGCTTCCATCACGCGCGATGCTGCGGCTGGAGTTGAAGCGGGATGCGACCGGGCGCCCCTATCCGGCGTTGCAGCAGAACCTTCGCGACGTGCTGCGGCGGACTGGAATTCTGGACCGCACCATAGTCAGCTCCTTTGTCCGCGACGACGTCGTGGTTGCGATGCGCAACATTCCCGCGCGCTCCCATGTCTGGCTGATCGGGATGGCCTATCTGGCCGAGCGAACGCCGCACCAAGCTCTGGCCGAGGCGCGGTCCTGCAGCGTGAGGGGCATCGGGCTTCGCTGGAACGCCGCGCCGGACCGCTTCGCGTCCGATTTGGCCGAGAGCGGGCTCAACCTCGATCTATTTGGATGCAACGACGAGGTGGCATTGGCCGCAGCGCTGCGGGCCAGTCCAGCCGGGGTGATGACCGATCGCCCGGAACTGGCCATGCGGATGCGCGATGCACGGAAGGCAGGTGAAGACGCGATCCGGGAATCAGGTGAGGTGGCGCGATGAGCCGATCAGGCCAGCCCGAACGGCCAGACGGTCTGTACGGTTCGGCTCAGGATCTGGGTACGGTCTTCTGGGGAAAGCCAGCCGAGGTGGTCGCGGTACAGTTCGACCGCCCTCTGATAAGGCAGATACCGCAGCGATACCGGCCAGTCGGTGCCCCACATCAGCCGTTTCGGGCCGAAAACATCGAACAAGCGGCGTACCTGAATGGTGGCGTCCGGATACGGGTAAGGCTGCTTCGAAACCGACCACATGTGCGAAATCTTGACAAAAACATGCGGGTAGCGCGCCAGCGCAAGCAGCAGCTCCAATTGGTCGGGACGGTCCGCCGGACAATCGGCCATGTGGTCGATAACCACCACCAGATCGGGATACTGCTCGATATATCGATGTATGTCGGGCAGCCGCGTGACCGGCGTCAGAATCGTCATCGGCACCTTGAGTTCGGCACAGCGCCGCCACAGCGGGGGCATGAGATCACCTCGGATCCAATCGCCCCCGGGGCCGCTGCCCGGGCTGATGCGCACGCCGTGAAAATGCTGCTCCTGCACGAGCCGGCTCAGCTGGTCGGGTGCGGCAGGGTCCGTCGGATTCACCCTACACAGGGCGATGAAGTCGTGCGGGTAACGCCTCAGCACGTCGGCGATGTAGCTGTTGTCCCAGTGATAAGCGATGTATTGGATGATGACTGTACGAGATACGCCGTTCGCGCGCATCAACGTCAGCAGCATTTCCGCCGAACCGTCCTGCGTTGGCTCCCGTGCGCCGGCGGCGAACGGGAACGCCGGATCGCGCTTCCAGACATGACAGTGCGAGTCGATCAGCAGCGGGCTGGTGTTGGCCGCCTGGACTGGAACAGCGCTGATTGCGGATGGGACGCCCTGCAGGGCCGTGGCGGCGACGGCCGCTTTCACGAGATCACGACGCTTCATGGAAATATCTCCCCGCCAGAACTTGCTGGCCGCCGTGTAACCGGCGTTTGCTCTTCTCAAGAGAAGCACCATCGATCTGTGGCTCGCAACGCCATACTGGCGTTGCGGCCAAGCGTGGTGCCGGTACTGTCTGGTTGCGGTGAACTTGCGAACTAAGTGGGAATGGAGCTGCCACTCGGAGGGACATTCATGACACCCAAATCGACCGCCACGAAGGATTTCCGGATCGCACCGGATCAGGTACCATCGCGTCGGCTTGTGCTGGCGGGCTTGATGCGCACGACGGCCCTGGCGAGCCTCGGTCTGCTCGCCACCGCAGAGACCCCGGCGAAGGCGAGGACGCCCGCGGACCAGTTGATCATCGGGCACAGCATGAGCAACATCCTCTCGCTCGACCCGTCCTCGGTCACCAGCCGCGAGGCGATGGAAGTCGTCTCGAACGTCTACGACTTCATGATCACGATCGATCCGGTCGTGCCGGGGAAGTTGCATCCGGCAATCGCCCAAAGCTGGACCGTCAGCCCGGACCATCGATCGATAACGCTGAAGCTGGGAACCGGGGCAAAGTTCCATTCCGGCAATGCGGTCACATCGGCGGATGTGGTATGGTCGCTGCAGCGGGCGTTGAAGCTCACGCTCGATCAGGCGAGCCTGTGGCGCAGCCACGGTTACACCGCGGACAATGCGGCGAAGATGATAAGCGCGCCGGATCCGGCAACGGTGATCGTCCGCCTGCCGCAGCCGGATGATCCGGCGCTGATCCTGGACATGCTCGCGAGCAACGGCGCTGCCGCGATCGTCGACAGCAAAATCGCTATGATGCACGACAAGAACGGGGACATGGGCGGCGCGTGGCTTACCACCCATGATGCGGGCTCGGGCCCGTTCACCCTGCAGTCCTGGCAGGCCAACAACCTGATCATCCTGCAACGCTTCGATGGATACGCGCGGGGGCCCGCCACGATGCGGCGCGTGATCTATCGGCACATGCCGGAATCGCAGACCCAGCGGCTTTCGCTGGAACGGGGCGACATCGATATCGCGATGAACCTTGTTGCGGCGGACTTTGCGGCGCTGAAGCAGAACTCCGCGATCGCCATCCGGACAGTGCCGGGCGGCAACGTGTACTACCTGGCGGTGAGCCTGAAGGTTCCGCACTTCGCCGACAAGCGGGTTCGCCTCGCCTTGCGCACGTTGATCGATTACGAGGGGATCAATGCGACGATCATGCCGTTCTACGGCGTGAGCCACCAGCGGCCGATCCCAAAGGACGTCATGGGCGACTTGCCCGATCCGAATTACAAGCTTGACGTCGCGGCGGCGAAGAAGCTGTTGACGGAGGCAGGCCTGCCCGATGGGTTCTCCACCACCATCCGGGTGCTCGCGGAATCGCCTTTCATCAATGCCGCGACTTCCATCCAAAGCACGCTCTCGCAGGCCGGCATCAAGGCATCCATCCAGACCGGGGACGGCGACCAGGTCTATGGGGCAATGCGAAACCGCAGCTTCGAGATGGTGGTCGGCCGGGGCGGTGGCGGCGAGATCCCGCACCCGGATTCGAGCGTGCGGGCCCAGATCTACGATCCGGACAATCGCGACGCGGCGAAGCTGTCTTCGTTGCAGGGCTGGCGCACGAGCTTCTTCGACCCAGACCTCAACAAGAGGATCGATGCCGCGTTGGTGGAGACCGATGCCGGTGCGCAGCGTGGCCTTTATGAGGCGATCCAGCGCGAGTACGCCGACGCGGTGCCGGCGATGCAGCCGTTTTCACAGGCGGTGACGTCGGTGGGTTTGCGCACCGAGGTGAAAGGCTATGTCTATAATCCATCCTGGACAACGATGCTCCGGGACGTGAAGAAACAGTCGTGATCTTCGGCCCGCGCGCGCGGCGGCGGTTCGGCGGCGCGCTCCGGTCGGCGTTGGCGATGGTGGTGACACTGTTCAGCCTGCTGGTGCTGACTTTCGTCATCGGCCATGTCATGCCGGCCGACCCGGTGGCGCGTATCGTCGGGCAGGATGCGGATCAGGCGGCCTATCACGCGGCCACTATCCGGCTCGGGCTAGACAAACCACTATGGGTGCAATTCGGGATATACCTGCGCCAGATGCTGAGCGGGGATTTCGGGGTGGCACTGCTGACCGGGCATCCGGTGCTTGGCGATATCGTCCGCGTGTTCCCGGCCACCGTCGAGTTGGCCACGCTTAGCATCCTGATCGGCGCCGGGCTCGGCATTCCGCTGGGCGTGGTGGCGGCGACGCGACGGGGACGACTGACCGATCACGTCATTCGCGTCGCCACCCTGGTTGGGCATTCGGTGCCGATCTTCACCATCGGCATCATCGGCCTGCTGGTGTTCTACGCGTGGCTCGGCTGGTCGGGGGGCACCGGGCGACTGGACGTGTTCTACGAAGGCACGGTGCCGGTGCGCACCGGCCTGATGCTGGTGGATTCGTTGCTGGCCGGCGATGCCGACGTGTTCTGGAGCGCGGTCAACCACATCTGGCTGCCGGCCTCGATCCTCGGCTACGCGTCGATGGCGAATATCTGCCGCATGACCCGCGGGTTCATGCTTGAGCAGTTGTCTCAGGATTACCTGATTACGGCGCGGGTGAAAGGCGCGCCGGAGCGGCTGGTGATCTGGCGTCATGCCTTCCGCAACATTCGCGTGCAACTGCTGACGGTGGTCGCGTTGTCCTACGGCCAGTTGCTGGAGGGCGCCGTTCTCATCGAGACCGTGTTCGCTTGGCCGGGCTTCGGACAGTATCTCACCAACAACCTGCTGCTGGGCGACATGAACGCGGTGATGGGATGCGTGCTGCTGGTCGGCATCGTGTTCATCGGCCTCAACCTCATCGCGGACCTGCTGTATCAGACGCTCGACCCGAGGACGCGGGCTTGAACCTCGTGGCGGCCCCGCCTGTGAGCGCGTCGGCGCAGCGCCGCGCCGCGACATGGCGCGTCTTCAGGCGGGGTTTCGCACGTTTACTGCGAAATCATCTGTCCGCCGCCGGGCTTGTCTTAATCGTGTTGCTGGTGGTGGTCGCAATCCTCGCGCCGGTGCTGGCGATCCATGACCCGGTGACGCAGAACCTCACCGCGACATTGCAGCCGCCGTCCCGGGCGCATTGGTTCGGCACCGACGAGTTCGGACGGGACATCTACAGCCGCGTCATCTACGGGTCGCGCGTGACGCTCGCGATAGTCGTCCTGGTGGCGGTGACAGTCGGGCCGCTAGGCCTGCTGGTGGGCACCACAGCCGGGTATTTCGGCGGTTGGATCGAGATCGTGCTGATGCGATTGACCGACCTGTTCCTGTCTTTTCCCAGCCTGGTGCTCACGCTCGCCTTTGCCGCCGCCCTCGGCCCGGGCCTCGATCACGCGATCATCGCCATTGCGCTCACCTCGTGGCCGCCCATCGCCCGTCTCGCCCGGGCCGAAACCCTCAGCATCCGGGCAAGCGACTACGTCGCGGCAGCGCGCCTTCAAGGTGCATCGTCACTGCGCATCATCCGCCGCTACGTGATGCCGATGTGCCTGTCGTCGATCGTCGTCCGCATCACGCTGAACATGGCCGGTGTCATTCTCACCGCGGCTGGCCTCGGCTTTCTCGGTCTGGGGGCCCAGCCCCCGACACCGGAGTGGGGGGCGATGACCTCCAGCGGCCGGCAATACATGCTGGAGAGCTGGTGGCTCGCGGCGTTCCCTGGGCTGGCCATCCTCGTGGTCAGCCTCTCCTTCAATCTGCTGGGCGACGGCTTGCGGGATGTGCTGGATCCACGCAATGGATGAGCCGCTGCTTCAGGTCCGGCGGCTCTCGGTGCGCTTCGGCCGGTCGCCGGAATACGTGCATGCGGTTCGCGATGTGTCGTTCTCGCTCGGCCGGGAAAAGCTCGGCATCGTCGGTGAATCCGGCTCCGGAAAGTCGACCCTGGGACGCACCATCCTGGGACTGCAACCGGCTTCGGCGAGCGTGACGGCCGAACGGCTGAGCTTCGACGGTATCGACCTGCTCGGCACCGACAAACGCCGATTGCGCGGCCTGCGCGGACGCCGCATCTCGATGATTATGCAGGATCCCAAGTTCTCGCTCAATCCGGTGATGAACGTTGGCGAGCAGATCGACGAGGCGTATCGGATCCACCACGACGTGACCCGCCGCGAGGCTCGGCGTCGCACGCTGGAGATGCTGGGCGCGGTGCGCATCCAGGATCCCGAGCGCGTCTGTGGCCTGTATCCGCACCAGATCTCGGGAGGCATGGGGCAGCGAGTCATGATCGCCATGATGCTTATCCCTGAGCCGGACCTGATCATCGCCGACGAGCCGACCTCTGCGCTCGACGTCACGGTACGGCTGCAGGTGCTGGCCATCCTCGACGATCTCGCGCGGCAACACGGCACGGCGATGATCTTCATCAGTCACGATCTGGCCCTGGTGCGCAGCTTCTGCGACTTCGTGCTGATCATGTACGCCGGCCGTGTGGTCGAGACCCTCCGGGCCGTCGATCTCGACCACGCGCGGCACCCCTACACGCGCGGCCTCCTGGCCGCGATGCCCGACCTCGCGAACCCCGACGCGCGGCTACAGGTTATGCAGCGCGACCCCGCATGGGCCCTGCCGGATGGGTGACTCGATCCCCTCCATCGACGTGGAGGAAGTGTCGCTTGCATTCGGCCACCCTCCCGACACGCGCACGGTGCTGGACCGGGTCAGCTTTACGGTGCGGCCTGGCGAATGCTTCGGTTTGGTGGGTGCGTCTGGATCCGGCAAGTCGAGCGTCCTGCGTTGCCTTGCTGGGTTGTACGAGCATTGGACCGGGGCGTTGCGCATCGAAGGGAAGGCACAGAACAAGAGGCTTGCGCGACGGCGCGGCAAGGCGTTGCAGATGGTGTTCCAGGACCCTTACGGCTCGTTGCACCCTCGGCACATGGTTGACACCATACTGCGCGATCCATTGGCGATGCACCGGATCGCGGGCGCCGACCGGCGCATCGAGAAGGTGCTGGCCGAAGTCGGTCTCAGCGAGAGCTTCCGCTACCGGTACCCCAACGAGCTGTCGGGTGGCCAACGACAGCGCGTGGCGATCGCGCGTGCGCTGGTCCTGGAACCGCGCATCCTGCTGCTCGACGAACCGACCTCGGCGTTAGACGTGTCGGTGCAGGCGGAAATCCTTAATCTGCTCTCCGACATCAGGCGGCGTGACGGGCTCACCTGCATCCTGGTTAGCCACGACCTGGCGGTGGTTGCGCATATGTGCGAGCGTTTGGCGGTCATGCGCCGCGGCCGCGTCGTCGAGACGATGGCGCGGAGCGATCTCGTAGAAGGTCGCGCTCAGAGCGCATACGCGAAATTTCTGGTTGCCTCGAGCGGACCCTATACCCGGGCGCTGGCGGACCGGGTTGAGCCCGACTGAAGGCGCTGCCGCGTTGAAGCGCAATCGGGCGGTCCGTTCAGGTCAACGCATCCCGAGGATCGTCACGCGGTCGCTGGATGGTGCGGTGCTCAGAAGCTGACGCATCACGGTACTGAACCGCACCGGGTTTCCCCGGAGGTGTTTTGGTTTGGCTCTCCATCGCCGCATGATAACGCGCTTCTGCTTCGGCGGCCGACATATAGCCGATCGGCTCGAGAAGCCGGTAATCGTTGAACCAGTCCACCCACTCAAGCGTGTCGAACGCGACTGCTTCGAAGGAGCGCCGTGCCGGCAAGCCGGCCGATCTTCCGCCGCACGTCGCATATCCCGCCTGCGCCGCCTTCACGCGGTCCGGTTGCGGGTTGCCGCCGATGATCGAGAACAGCGCGGGGTGTTCCAACCCGAAGCCGACATGCATGTCCCAGCCCGACCGGAAATCCTCGGCGGCCTCCTCGATCGGCCGCTGCGTCACGCGGAAGCTCCTCGCCGCCGACGACCTGCCGGCGAGGACGACTGCGACGGCGCCGCCTGGCGCAGCCCGGTTCGCGCTGGGTTTGTATCGGGCCTCCCGGGCTGGCGAGTTCACGGCCACCGACCCAGCCCTGAGCATCTCCTGGGCCGTCGCCCGATCGGCATGCGCGACGTCATCGCGAAGAGCGTCGCATCAAACGGCGGATAATCTCACTTTTCTCAAGCAGATCGGGCTGGTTCCGAACGGCCGGGCTTGCGCACGCGATCGCTTTCGAGGGTCCGCCGCAAAGTGCCGATCGCGGACTCGATCTCCGCTTCCGGGGTGCCGGCATAGCCCAGCATCAGGCCATGGGCTTTCGGCGCGCCGAAATAGCAGAGCGACAGCGGGGAGACGATGACGGACGCAGCGGCCGCCGCCTGAGCCGCGCGCACATCGTCGAACGCCGGCTCGATGATAGGATGCGGGCGCGCGATCACATGCATGCCGCCCGGATCCGGCGCGATGTTGAGCAGCCCGTCGAGATGGCGTTGCGCGGCCGCGATCAGCGCCTGCTGGCGGCTTGCATAGAGCAGGCGGGTACGCCGCAGATGGGCGGCGAAATGCCCGTCCGCGATGAAGCGTGCGAGTGCGCCCTGGCCGAGCAGCGAGGCGCGCGCTGCGACGCGTTCCATCACCTGACCCGCCCGTCCGATCAGCGATTCCGGCAGCACCAGAAAGCTAAGCCGCAGCGCCGGGAACAGCAATTTCGAGAAGCTGCCGAGATAGGCGACGCGGCCGGTGCGGTCGAGCGCCCGCAGCGGCGCGAGCGGACGTCCGGAATACCGGTACTCGCCGTCGAAATCGTCCTCGATGATCCAGCTCTGCATCCGTTCCGCCCAGTTCAGCAGAGCGAGGCGTCGCGGCAGGCTGAGCACCGTGCCGAGCGGGAAATGGTGCGAGGGCGCGACGATCGCGAGCCGCGCCCGGGGCGCCAGGGCCAGCGCCGCCTCGGGCGAGAAGCCCGACTCGTCGATCGGCACCGGGACGGCGCGCGCCGCGGATTCGGCCAGCGCCTCGCGCATGCCGGGATAGCCCGGCTCCTCGATCCAAGCTTCGTCCGCCGCGTCGAGCACGATGGCGGCGAACAGCGCGACGCTTTGCCGGACGCCCGAGGTGATGACGACCGCCTGCTCGTCGCAGGCGAAACCGCGGGCGACGCCCAGATAGGACGCGATGGCGCGCCTGAGGCCGGGATGGCCGAACGGATGCAGCGCGCCGGCGATCTGCCAGGTCGGGCTGCGCCACTCCCGCTCCAGAAGCTTGGCCCAGAGCGGGAAGGGAAAGGCGCGGCGGTCCGGCTGCACGGGGAACGCGAGAGGCGGGTCCTGCGCCGGCAGCGCCGCCTCGGGCATCGCCGGCCGCGCGACGGGCGGCGGATCGCCGGGGGCCTGCGCCACGAGCATCTCGTCCGGCAGGTTCGCGGCGACCGACACGCCGGAGCCGGCGCGCGCGACGAGATATCCCTCCGCGATGAGCTGATCGAGCGCCAGCATGACGGTGCCGCGGGCACAGCCGAGCTCGGTCGCCAGCAGGCGGGAGGAGGGCAGCGCGGCACCCGGGGCGAGCCGCCTCTCGAGGATTGCGCGGCGTAGCTGCAAGGCGATCTGCCTGTGCAGCGGGCTCGTGCGGGAGGGATCGAGCATGATGCCGAGGGGCGGCGCCTTACGCGCGCGTTGCCGCATGACTGGTCCAGTCGGTTTCTGGTTTACTGGATCTTTCATATGGACCATTTCACGGCGATTGTCCGCGTCGCATTGCGGATGGCGAGGGACGATGTCGGGCCTGTCAGAGACGATCGAGGGAGAGACCACCGGCGAGGAAGAGACCACCGGGGCGGAAGCGAGCTTTCCGGTCTCCGCGGTCAACCGGGTGAAGCGCGTCCATGAACGCGGCCATTACGACAAGAAGACGGTCTACGAAATCCTGGACGCGGCGCTGGTGTGCCACATCGCCTATGTGATCGACGGGCGGCCGTACTGCACGCCCACCGGGTTCTGGCGCGAGGGCGATCATCTCTACTGGCACGGCTCCTCCGCCAGCCGGATGATCCGCACGCAGGGCAAGGGAATCGAGGTCTGCCTGACCGTCACCCATGTCGACGCGCTGGTGATGGCGCGGTCCGGGTTCCACCACTCGGTGAATTACCGGGCGGTGATGGCGTTTGGTCAGGCGCATATCATCGAGGACACGTCGGAGAAGCTGCGGCTGATGGACAATTTCATCGACCGCATCTATCCGGGCCGCTCCAAGCTGATCCGCCAGCCCAATGCGCAGGAATTCAAGGCCACCACGATGATGGGCATGGAGATCGAGACCGCCTCGGCCAAGATCCGCGACAAGCATGTCGCGGACGAGGAGGAGGATTACGCGGGCGTGCCGGCCTGGACGGCGCTCATTCCGATCACCCAGGTGATGGGGGAGGCCTCGGATTGCCCACGCCAGCTTCCCGGCCTCTCGCGCCCCGAGGAGATGCGCGAATTCGAGCCCGGCGCGCGGTTCGACGCGGTGTTGGGCAAAGCCTATCGCGCGACGTTCGGGTGATGGACGGGCGGGTGATGGACGTTCGGGTGATGGACGTTCGGGTGATGGACGGGCGGGTGATGGGGCGGGTGGCCGACCGGGGCGACCGGTTGACGGCGCGGCGGGTGATGGTGCGGGCATCGGGTTGATCGCGCGGATCCTGATCGTCGACAGCGCGCCGGCGGCGTCCCAGGCGGCGCTCGCGCCGTTCGGCGCCGCGCCGCATGGCGAGAATTACGCCGCGGCGCTGCGCTCGCAGGTCGGGATCTTGCGCTCGCAGGAGGATGGCATCCTCGATGGGCTCGAATGCTGCGTGCTGGCGGCCGGGGATTGCGAGAGACTGCCGCAAGGCATGGCGCTGGCCGATTTTCACGGTGTCGCCTGGACCGGATCGCCGCTGCACGCCTACGACACCGGGAACGTCACCCGCCATCAGATCGAGTTCGCGCGGGCCGCCTTCGACTCCGGCGTGCCCGGCTTCGGCAGCTGCTGGGGCATGCAGGTGATGAGCGTCGCGCTGGGCGGCCGCGTGCATCGCCATCCGTCCGGTTACGAGTTCGGGCTCGCGCGGCGGATCAGGCCGAACGCCGCCGGCCAGGCGCATCCGATATACCAGGGCAAGCCGGATGTGTTCGACGCGCTCTGCTCGCATCAGGACGAGGTCTGCGCGGCGCCGCCGGGCGCCGTCGTGCTGGCCGGCAACGCGCATAGCGCGATCCAGGCGATGGTCTGCGAGGACGGCGGCCGCTCGTTCTGGGGCGTGCAGTATCATCCGGAATACGATCTGCGGCAGATGGCCGCGCTGTTCGGGCGCGCGGCGGCGCGCATGGTGGCGGACGGCTTCACTCGCCACATCGGCGAGGCGCGGGTGCTGGCGGAGGATTTCCGCGCGCTGCAGGATGATCCCGATCGCAGGGATATCGCCTGGCGCTACGATATCGGGCCCGATGTGAGCGACTTTGCGCAGCACCGGCGGGAGCTCGCGAACTGGCTGCGCGTGAAGGTGGCGCCGGAAGCGTCGCGGCAGGCGGTGCCGAACGAGGCCGAGATGTCCTGACCGGCCGAGGAGGTCCGCGTTGACCCATGTCCTGCACCGCACGCTGCATACCGATCCCGAGCGCGCCGCCAGCGGCGAGGGGCTGATCCTCACCCTCGCGGATGGACGCAGGGTGATCGACGCCGCCGGCGGCGCCGCCGTCGCCTGCCTGGGCCATGCCAATCCCCGGGTGATCGCCGCCATCGCCGCGCAGGCGCGGCGGCTCGACTACGCCAGCACCACTTTCGCGACCTCCGATCCGGCCGAGCAGCTCGCCGACGAAATTCTCGGCGGCGAGCCGGGCGGCCTGACCCACGCCTTCTTCACCTCCTCCGGCTCGGAGGCGATGGAATCGGCGCTGAAGATGGCCCGGCAATATCACGTCGAGCGCGGCGCGCCGGAGCGGGTGCATTTCATCTCGCGCCGGCAGAGCTATCACGGCAACACCATCGGCACGATGGCGGCGAGCGGGCACAAGGCGCGCCGGGCGTCGTACGAGGCGATCCTGCCGACCGGGTTCAGCCATGTCTCGCCCTGCTTTCCCTATCACGGCCAGGCAGCGGGCGAGAGCGATGCGGAGTACGTCGCCCGTCTCGCGGCCGAGCTCGAGGACGAGTTCCAGCGGATCGGGCCGGATCGCGTCATCGCCTTCATCGCAGAAACCGTGGTGGGCGCCACCGCCGGCTGCGTTACCGCGGTGCCGGGCTATTTCCCGGCGATGCGCGCGGTGTGCGAGAGGCACGGCGCGCTGCTGATCCTGGACGAGGTGATGTGCGGCATGGGCCGCACCGGCACGACCCATGCCTGGGAGCAGGAGGCGGTGACGCCGGATCTGCAGGCGGTGGCGAAGGGATTGGGCGGCGGCTACGCCCCGGTCGGCGCGCTTCTCGTCGGGCGCAAGGTCGTCGCAGCGCTCGCCGCCGGGTCCGGCGCCTTCGTGCACGGCCACACCTACCAGGCGCATCCGATCGCCTGCGCCGCCGCGCTCGAGGTGCAGCGAATCATCCGCGAGGACAAGCTGCTCGCCAATGTGCGGGCGATGGGCGAGCGCCTGAGCGCGGGCCTCTCCGTCCGCCTCGGCCAGCATCCTTCTGTCGGCGATATCCGCGGGCGCGGCCTGTTCCGGGCGGTGGAGTTCGTGGCCGACCGGGAGACGCACCAGCCATTCGCCCCCGCGTTCGGCGTCGCCGCGCGGCTGAAGGCGGCCGGGCTCGCGCACGGCATCGCCGTCTATCCCGCGTCAGGGACGATGGACGGCGCCTCCGGCGACCACGTGATCGTGGCGCCCCCCTACACCGTCACCGCGGCCGAGGTGGATACCATCGTGGACCGGTTCGCCGCTGCGGTGGATACGGGATTGGCCGGGCTTTGACACCGCCGGCCCGGTCACGGCCGCGCGGGTTGCGCCGCGAGCCGCGCGGCCCGCGTGGGCCGGATCAGCAGAAATGTCGGGATCAATCCGAGCGCGGTGATCGCCGCTATGATCCACCATCCGCGACGGAAGGCGGCGAGCCGCGCCATCGGCGAGGCGGGCGAGGCGACTATGGCCACGAAGATCGCGACACCGACCGCCAGGGCCGCCTGCCGGACCATGTTGATCACGCCAGAGCCGGTGGCGAAGGAGGAGGGCGGCAGCGAAGAGGCGCTGATGCCGAGCAGGGTGGGAAAGGTCAGCCCGACGCCGATCCCCGCCGGCACCATCCCGAGGATGACGATGGCGGCATTCGGCGTCGCGCCGATGCAGGTGGCCCAGACGAGCAGCCCGGCGACGAAGAAGGCGATCCCCGCGGTGATCACCCGATCGGCGCCGAACCGCGCGATCAGCCGGCCGGCGAGCAGCAGCGAGGTCGTCGGCACGAGCAACGGTCCGGGCGCGATCGTGAGACCGGTCTTCAGCGCCGACCATCCCCAGGCGGTCTGCTCCCACACCGCGATCGAGAACAGCGTCGCCCCGAACGCGACGGAATAGGGGCCCATCACCAGAGTGGCGCCGGTGAACTGGCGAACATGGAACAGGGCGGGATCGACGAACGGATTGCGCGCGCGCAGGCAATGCCGGACGAACAGCGCCAGGCAGGCGATCGCGACCGCGATGCTGGCGGCGATGCCGGGCGAATCCCATCCCCAGTCATTCACCTTCACGATCGCGAAAGTCAGCGCGGCGATGCCGCCGGTGACCAGCAGCGCCGCGAATGGGCTGGGGCGGGGCACGTCATGTCCCGCCACTTCCGGCAGTTTCCACCAGCCGATCGCCATGGCGATCAGCCCGATCGGAACATTGACGAGGAAGATCCAGCGCCAGCTCAAGGTAACGAGCACGCCGCCTGCCAGTGGCCCGAGCGCCGCGGCGAGGCCGCCGATCGCCGCCCAGGTCCGCACCGCGCCGCCGCGGCGGTCCGGCGGAAAGGATGCCAGCAGCAATCCGATCGAGGTCGGTGTCATCAGCGCCGCCCCCGCCGCCTGCAGCACGCGGAACGCCACCAGCATCTCGACACCGTTGGCGGCGGCGCAGGCGGCCGAAGCGGCGGTGAACAGCGCGACGCCGAGCAGGAAGCTCTGATTGCGCCGGTGGCGCTCCGCCAGCCGCCCGAAGAACACCAGCAGGGCGGCGTAGGCGATCGCATAGCCGTTCAGGATCCAGGAGAGATCCTCGAGCGAGGCGGTTCGGAAATCGCGCGCGATGTTCGGCAGCCCGACATTGACGATGAACAGATCGAGATTGGCGAGCACGATGCCGACGCACACGATCGCCAGAACCTGGTTCGGCGAGGCGGAGCGGCGCGCGCGCGAATTCTCCGGCCGCCCCTGCGCCACCGCCGGCGATGCGAGCCCGTCTTGCCGATCAGCGTTCGTGACCTGGTCCATGATCGCCCGCCTGATGAAATTGGGATTCGGCCGCGCGAGGAAGCGTCAGGAGATCGCGTGGAGACGCGTCAAGTGATCGTCTTGACTAGGCTGCCGAGCGTGATCCGCCCGAGCGTCTTCTCGACGGCGGCATCGGCGGCATCGAAGATCGGCCCGAGCAGGGTCTTCATCCTGGAATCGACGGGACAGTTCGGGTTTCCCCGCGGTCGCAAAGCGAACACGCATGTCTCGTCCGCGACCGCCTTGTGGATCTGGTCGAGGGTGATCCGTCCCGGCTCGCGCCCGAGCTGCACGCCGCCATCCTTGCCGGGGCGGATGTCGACCAGGCCGTGCCACTCCATGCTTTTGAGAATCCGCCGGATCACCACGGGGTTGGTGCGCAGGCTCCGAGAAATGATCTCCGAATTGGTGCCGTCCGGGCCTTTATAGGCGATGACGCACAGAATCTGCACCGCAGTCGCCATTCGGGTATTTGCCGCCATAACAAAACGCTACCGGTTATGTTATGTCACGTCAAGGGGTAGTGTCTCAGTTTGAATTTCAGCTCTGCGTGGGAGCCAACGGCAGCTATCAGGCGAGCGGACCTCCTGATATAAGACGGTAATGCTGAAACTTACCTGTCTCTGCGGTCAAGTCCGCATCGAAGTGGCAAAGCGACCGGACTTCATCAACGAGTGCAATTGCACGCTATGCAGCAAGTCTGGCGCTCGCTGGTCCTATTTCCACCCCTCCGAAGTCAGCATCGAGGGCGCGACCAGAGAATATAGCCGGGAAGACAAAGACGATCCGGCCGCAGAAATCCACTTCTGCGGCCGATGTGGCTCGACTACGCATTTCACTCTGACGGAGAGCGCCATATCGAAATTCGGCAATGTCCAGACGGGCGTTAATATGTCGCTGGCAGATGAAAGCGATCTCGTCGGAATCGAACTTCGTTACCCTGACGGACGGGCTTGGTCGGGCGGGGCCGACTTCGGCTATGTGCGGGAGCCCCGAGTCATTGGCCAAAGCGCGGCTTCGCAATGATTACTTGCGAGGATTGCCGCTAAGGCGAAAGCCAAACTGAGACACTACCGTCAAGGCGCATGGCCGCGAGCGGCAGCGTCGCCCTCCCGCACTCAGCTGGCGCGAAGCGTCGGGCCGTGCCGATCGACCAGCGTGGCGCTCACCGCATTCAGGCCGACCACCTCCACCGCCGCGCCATGGCGGCGAAGCTTGCCCACCACCGCCTCGAGCGCGCCGACCGCGGTGATGTCCCAGAGATGCGCGGCGGTCAGGTCGATGCGGACGCGCCTCGCCGTGTCGCGCAGGTCGAAGCTGTCGGCCATGATATCGGCGCTGGCGAAGAAGATCTGGCCGGAGACGTAGTAGATCCGGGTGCCGGTTCTCTCGTCGTATTCGGCGCGCACGTTCATCAGCCGCATCACCTTGAAAGCGAAGAACACGCCGCTGAGCAGCACGCCCACCGTCACGCCGGCCGCGAGATTATGGGTTAATACCGTGACGATCACGGTCGCGAGCATCACCACGCTCGACACTTTCGGGTGCCGCACGAGATCGCGCAGCGACGACCAGGAAAACGTCTCGACCGAAACCATGATCATGATCGCGACCAGCGCCGCCACCGGCACCTGCGCGACCCAGCGCCGGAGCAGCACCATCAGGATCAGCAAGAACAGCCCGGCGGTCAGCGTGGAGGCGCGCCCGCGTCCGCCGAAACGCACATTCCCCACGGTCTGCCCGATCATGCCGCAGCCGGCGATGCCGCCGAACAGACCCGCCGCGAGGTTCGCCAGGCCGAGCCCGGTGCATTCCTGCGCCTTGCCACTCGTGGTGTCGGTGAGGTCGTCCACCACGCTCGCCGTCATCATCGATTCCAGCAATCCGACGACCGCCATCGCGAGCGCATAGGGTGCGATGATGCCGAGCGTCGCGAGCGACCCGGGCACATGCGGCAGGGCGAGGGTGGGGAGGGATTCCGGCAGGCGTCCGAGATCCGCGACCGTCGCCACCGGCATCCTCACCGCCATGGTGAACGCCGTCAGCACGAGGATGCAGATCAGCGGCGAAGGGATCGCGGTCGTCAGCCGCGGCAGCAGATAGATGATGAGCAGGCCCGCGGCGATCAGCGCGTAGGTGTGCCAGGTGACGCCCAGCATATGCGGCGTCTGCGCGGAGAAGATCAGGATCGCGAGCGCATTGACGAAGCCGGTGCGAACCGAGCGCGACACGAAGCGCATCAGCACGTCGAGGCGCAGCAACCCGAACATGATCTGCAGCAATCCGGCGAGCACCGTCGCCGCCAGCAGGTATTGCAGACCGTGGCTGGCGACGAGCGCCGCGGCCACCAGCGCGACCGAACCGGCCGCGCCCGAGATCATCGCCGGGCGGCCGCCGGCAAATGCGATCACGATGCCGATCACGAAGGAGGCGTAGAGCCCGACCTCTGGATCGACGCCGGCGACAAAGGAAAACGCGATGACCTCCGGGATCAGCGCGAAGGTGCCGACCATGCCGGCCAGAACATCGCGGCGCAGATCGGCAAGTCCGCTGAACCATTCGGTTCCATAATGGGAAAACGCGCGTGAGTTCATGGATCGGTTCCGCAGCCGGCGCGTGTCGCCTTCGATGCGGCGTCATCGGCGTCGCGTGTGATGCGTTATCCGGCGGATTGGCGGCCGGAAGAGCCACCCGGGATTTCACCGGGTCCGGGATGAGTGCTCCGACAAGCTACCGAAACCCTTGCTGCGCCGCAACGCCGCAAACCAGGCAGGACGCGACGCGGCGGTCAGGATCCGGGCGGCGGCGACTGCATATGGCCCGTGGATGCGCCGTGCTCGGCCTTGATCTGCGCCGCGGTCACATGACCCTGCCGCCCGGCGAATTGCGCAATCGCGTAATTCGCCGCCGCCGCCAGTTCCGGATCGGTGAAGGCGCGGGTGAACGGATGCGTGAACATCAGCTCCTGGGCGGTGTCGATCTGCGAGCCATGCGCCAGCACCTGCACCATGCCAGCACCTGCACCATGTTGGTCCCGGACGGATCGCCCGCGCTGTGCGAGCTGCCGAGCGCCGCCCAGGCGGATTGCCGGCCATTGCCGTTCGGCAGATGGCACCCAGCGCAGGCCTGCGGGAAGATCGTCGACTCCATCGGATCCGGCGCCGGCACCGGGTGTGCGCCCGCCGGCACCGAATCAGGCCCGTCCGGCTGCGCGCGATGCCGCGCAGAGGATCGACGTCGAAATTCGCAGCGTTCTGCACGGCATCGCCGCGGTGCTCCCGCGCATGGAAGCGCAAGGGAGTGGCCATGTCATCAACGTGTCCCCGGCCGGCGGCTTCGTGGTGCAACCGATCGCTGCGGTCTATGCCGCGACGAAAGTCGCCGTGCGGGCGATCTTGGAGAGGTTGCGTAAGGAGAGCAACACGATCCGCTGCACCTGCGTCTATCCGGGCGCGGTCGAATCGGAGCTTGCGAACACGATCAGCGACCCGGTCGCGCGGGAGCGGATGACATCCTACCGCACAATGGCGACCCAGCCCGACGCGATCGGCCGAAGCATCCAGTTCGCGATCGAGCAGCCTGAGGATGTGGACGTGAACGAGATCGTGGTGCGGCCGCTCGCAACGCAGGTCTGAGCGGGACATTGCGGGCTTGCGGCGGCGCCGGCTCGCACTTCTACGCCGGGGACGCCGACTCTATGCTGCCCGCACAAGAGGATGGGGAGCGATGTGATGGCCACGGTCAAACTTCTGCGCGACGGCGAGCTCTCGCCCGAGGCGCGCCTTGTCTTCGACGATATCCGCGCGACACGGCAATCGGATTTCGTCAACAATTTCTGGCGCGCCCTGGCGCATGATCCCGCCACCCTGAAGCGCACATGGGAAAGCCTGAAAATCGTCATGGCGCCCGGCGCGCTCGACCCGAAGATGAAGGAGCTGCTGTATGTCGCGGTCTCCGTCGCGCATGGCTGTACCTACTGCATCCATTCCCACACCGCGGCGGCGCGGGCGAAAGGCATGACCGAGCCGGAATATGCGGAGTTGCTGGCGGTGGTGGGCATGGCCGCGGAGACGAACCGGCTCGTGACGGCCCTCGGCGTGCCGGTGGACGACGCGTTCGAGGTGCATACCGACGCCGGGTGACACCCATCCCGCGGGCCGCCGCGCGCAGCGCCACGGCCCGAAGGTAGCGCGGGCAGGGTCGCTTCTCTATGATCTCCCATGGTGGCGAGTGGGGAGGCTGGGAACGCAGCCCCGGGGAGGAGGCGATCGAGGCGATGGCAAAGCGTTTCGCCGAGCGGGCTGCGGCGTGAGCGGATCGCGCATCCGGCTCACCGCCGCACAGGCGCTGGTGCGCGCGATCGCGGCGCAGCGCACGTTGATGGACGGGGAAACCGTGCCGCTGTTCCGCGGAATATGGGCGATCTTCGGCCACGGCAACGTCGCCGGGATGGGCGACGCGCTGGCGGGTTTGCGCCAAGCGTTGCCGATCTTCCGCGCGCATAACGAGCAGGCGATGGCGCATGCGGCGGTTGCCTACGCCAAGGCATCGCGCCGGCGACGGATGATGGCGTGCACGACATCTATCGGCCCCGGTGCGACGAATTTGGTCACCGCCGCGGCCGTCGCGCATGTCAATCGCCTGCCGCTGCTGTTAATCCCCGGCGATGTGTTCGCGAGCCGCCGCCCCGATCCGGTGCTGCAGCAGGTTGAGGATTTCGGCGACGGCACGGTCAGCGCGAATGACTGCCTGCGTCCCGTCTCGCGCTATTTCGACCGGCTGACCCGGCCGGAGCAGATCGTCCCGGCCCTCCATCGCGCAATGGCGGTGCTGACCGATCCTGCGGAATGCGGCCCGGTGACCCTCGCCTTCTGCCAGGACGTGCAGACCGAAGCCTATGATTATCCTGTTGGCTTGTTCGAGCCGCGCATCTGGACGCCGCGCCGCGCCCCGCCCGATGCGACGGAACTCGCCGCGGCGGTCGCTGCACTGCGCGCCGCGCAAAAACCCTTTGTCGTGGTGGGCGGCGGCGTGCTCTACGCGGAGGCTGAGGCGGCGCTGCAGGATTTTTGTGCGGCGCATGGCGTGCCGGCCGCCGAGACGCAGGCCGGCAAATCAGCTTTCCCCGACGCCCATCCGCTGACCATGGGCGCCGTCGGCGTGACCGGAACCGAAGCGGCCAACGCGCTGGCGGCAGAGGCCGATGTCGTGCTGGCGGTGGGCACGCGGTTGCAGGATTTCACCACTGGCTCGCGCACGCTGTTCCGCGCGAAAGGGCGGCGCATCATCGGCCTGAACGTGCAGGCATTCGATGCGCACAAGCATGGCGCGCAGCCTTTGGTCGCGGACGCGAAAGCCGGCCTCGCGGCGCTCACGCAGGCGCTGCGGGGCTGGCGTGCGCCGGAGTCCTGGACCGAGCGTGCCGCGGCCGAGAAGCAACGCTGGGCGGAGACCGCGTCGCGCTACACCGCCGTTGGAAATACCGTTCTGCCGAGCGATGCGCAGGTGATCGGCGCGGTGCAGCGGCACGCGCGACGCTCTGACATCGTGGTCTGCGCCGCCGGCGGCTTGCCGGGCGAGCTGCACAAGCATTGGCGGCCCGCGCAATCCGGCGGCTATCACTTGGAATATGGCTATTCCTGCATGGGCTACGAGATCGCCGGTGCGCTCGGCGTGAAGCTCGCGCAACGGTCGCGGGACGTGTTCGCGCTGGTCGGCGACGGCTCCTATCTGATGCTCAATTCCGAGATCGCGACCTCGGTGATGCTCGGATTGAAGCTCACCATCGTGGTGCTCGACAACCGCGGCTTCGGCTGCATCAACCGGCTGCAGCATGCGACCGGTGGCGAGAGTTTCAACAATCTGCTGCAGGACACGGCGCACGAAACCGTGCCGCAGATCGACTTTGCCGCGCATGCGCGGAGCCTTGGCGCCATCGCCGAGAAGGTCGAGGGCATTGCCGCGTTGGAGAAGGCGCTGATACGAGCGCGCGCGGCGGCGCGCACCGCCGTGGTGGTGATCGACACCGATCCGCTCGCGACGACTGAGGCCGGCGGCCATTGGTGGGATGTCGCGGTGCCCGAGATCTCCGAAAGCAGGAAAGTGCAGGTGGCGCGCGCGGAATACGAAAACGCACGCCGTGACCAGGATGGCTAGAGCATTTTCACCTTCTGTGGAGTCGGCGCCGGCCCTCGCCTCCACCCGGCCCCTGCCTCAACCCGGCCCTTCATCGGTAGTATACTTTTGTTGGGGCCGTGGGGCGAGGACCAGCGCCGACTTAACTGAAAAGCTCTAGACGCCGGTAAGGCAACACGAAAGGACAAAAATGGCGATCCGCATCGGCGCCAATCCGATCGGCTGGTCGAATGACGATCTGCGCGCGCTCGGCGGCGACACGCCGCTCGAAACCTGCCTGGCCGAGGCGAAGCAAGCCGGATTCGCCGGCATCGAGCTCGGCCACAAATTCCCGCGCGAGCCGGCGGCCCTGCGGAGGGCACTGGCGCCGTTCGGCCTCGCCTGTGTGTCGGGCTGGCATTCGGCCGCGCTGCTGGAGCGCGATGCCGACGCGGAACTCCTCGCCTTGCGGCCGCATCTCGACCTTCTGAAGGCGATGGGATCGACGGTGCTGGTCTTCGCCGAAACCAGCAACGCGATTCATGGCCAGATCGACACGCCGCTTTCCGCCAGACCGGTTCTTCCGCGGGAGCGCTGGGCGGAGTTCGGGCGACGTGTCACCGAGGTCGCGGAAGCGACGCTCCGCGAGGGCGTGCGCCTCGTCTATCACCACCACATGGGCACGGTGGTGCAGGATGCGGCGGATATCGACGCCCTGATGGCGCAGACCGGCGAGGCGGTGCATTTGCTGCTCGACACCGGCCACGCATTCTGGGGGGGCGCAGACCCGGTGCGGCTCGCCGCGCGCTATCGCGGCCGCATCAGCCACGTGCACGCCAAGGATGTGCGGCCCGAGGTGATGGCGCGCGCTCGCGCCGCAGATTGGAGCTTTCTCAAGAGCGTGGTGGAAGGCGTCTACACCGTGCCGGGCGACGGCGTGGTGGATTACCCATCCGTGTTCCGCCACTTGCCCGATTATGCCGGCTGGGTGGTGATCGAGGCGGAGCAGGACCCGGAAAAGGCCGCCCCGCTCGTTTATGCGACGCTGGGCCGCGCCAATCTTGCGCGCTTTCTCACGGAGGCCGGGATCCGAGGATGACGGCGACCTCGATCGCGGTATTGGGCTGTGGGCGTATCGGGCGGATGCATGCGCGTGGGCTGTCGCGCCATCCCACGGCGCGCCTCGCCGCGGTGTTCGACGTGGTGCAAGCGGCCGCGGACGAGACGGCCGCTGAGCTCGGCGTGATGGCGGCGGGGAGCGTGGCGGAGGTGCTCGGCGATCCGGATGTGCAGGCGGTGCTGATCGCGACGCCGACCGCGACGCATGTCGAGCTCGTCGTCGCCGCGGTGCGCGCCGGCAAGGCGGTGTTGTGCGAGAAGCCGATCGATCTCGACATGGACCGCGTGCGCGCCTGCGAGGCGGCGCTCGGCGCGCACGGCGAGACGGTGATGATCGGGTTCAACCGCCGCTTCGATCCGTCCTTCCGCGCGTTGCGCGAACGGGTGGAGGCGGGCGAGATCGGACGCGTGGAGCAGGTGGTGATCACCAGCCGCGATCCCGCGCCGCCGGCCGCCGATTATGTCGCCGGGTCGGGCGGGTTGTTCCGCGACATGGCGATCCATGATTTCGACATGGCGCGATCGCTGGTCGGCGAGATCGTCGAGGTGCAAGCGATGGGCGCCTGTCTCGTCGATCCGGCGATCGGCGAGGCCGGCGACATTGATACCGCGATGGTGCTGTTGCGAAGCCGTGCCGGCGCGCTCGTGCACATCAACAACAGCCGGCGCTGCGCCTATGGCTACGATCAGCGGCTGGAGGTTTTCGGCGCCCGCGGCATGCTGCTCGCCGGCAATCGGCATGCCACCACGGTGCAAAGCTTCGACGCCGAGCGCACGATGGCGGCCGATCCCGTGCTGCCGTTCTTCATCGAGCGCTATGCCGAGGCCTATGCGGCGGAGCTCGATCATTTTCTCGCCTGCGTGCGAAGCGGCGACCGGCCGATGGCGAATTTCGCGGATGGCGTCGCCGCCTTGCAGATCGCCGATGCCGCCCAGCAAAGCCTGCGTACGGGTCAGTCCGTCCGCTTCTGATCCGGCCCGCGCTAGAGCAACATCCGATCGAATGGAATCGTTCAATCGGATGTTGCTCGTCGGCAAGCAAAGCTGGAGCGGATTCCGATCCTCTTTGATCGGAAATCGCGCTAGAGCATGTTCCGTTCGCATTCGCGCACTCCACAGGCTCTAGCTCTTTGTTTCGGCGAGCATCTTCATCCGCTCGAACGATTCCGTTCGAACGGGTGATGCTCTGGCGGGAATTCCGGTCCGGCGTCACATCTCGGCTGGCGTGGCGACGATGTCGATGTGGTCGATCCGCCGGCGCGTGTATTCCGCCATGATCTCGGCCACGAACGCCGTCTCGCTCGCTTCGGTCGTGCGCCCGTCGGGCTCGATGACAGCGAGCCGGTAGCCGAGCCCGGCAAGCCAGCGCAGAAAGCCCGGGCCGTCGATGCCGGAAATGCCGGGCATCATCTCGGGGCTGAACTCGCTGATGATGGTCGGCCGGTCGCGGGCGATCACCGCCTGGCACCCGAGGAGCGCATTGTATTCGGCGCCCTCAACATCGGCCTTGATCACGTCGATGCGGTGCGCGCCGGAAAGCAGATCGTCGGGGCGAATACACGGAACCGTGATGCTGGCGAGCAGCGCGGCTTCATCCTCGGGCGGCGGCGAGGTGGTGCCGTTCGAGAAGGAGCTGTGCAGCACGAGCAGCCCGGTCTCCCGTCCGGCCGCGACCTGGGCGATCACGATGTTTTCGAACCCGTTGGCCCGGCGGCTGATCTCGAGCAGCCTTGCATTGCCGGGATTCGGCTCGATCGCGAGAACATGGCCGGAGGGGCCGACGATCGCAGCGGAGAGCAAGGCGAAATAGCCGATATTCGCCCCGATATCGAGCACGCCCATCCCCTCGCGCAGGAGGCGCCGGAACACCGCGCTCACATGAGGCTCGTAACCGTTCTCCTGCACACTCTGGCCGACCGCTGCATCCCCAGCGAGGCTATAGACGCGGAAATCCGGCAGTTGCGTCACCTGCGGCGCGCCCGAAACCGTGTCCGGCCGCAGCAGGCCGCGGCGGGAGAATTCGAGACTTTGCAGATAGCTCGCGACCACGGCGGGCAGCGGCTCGCCGACGCGAAGTGTGTGGCCCTGCCATTCCGACGGATTGGGAGCGCGTCCGAGCAGGAGCCGGAAGCAGGCTCTGACATCTTCCTCCGTCGTATGCGGGTCGTAGGACGGCGCCCCCTGCGGGCGGTGGAACCAGGTCCCCGCCCGCTTGCCAAATACCCTCAACTCGTTCTTCCTGTTGCGTTCCTCACCCCGCCCCCTGCGTGCCTCGTCCTGCGCCGTGGCTGCCTCTGTCGGATGAAACTAACCCGGGTCGCCGATGAAGCCTATCCGTCCAACCCCTTTGCACGCCGCTCGGCGCGAGCCCGGCGGCAGTATGGCCGATGATGCCCGGCGCGGGATACGCCACAGATGACATTTGTTTCTTACGCGCAAAATTTCGAGGACGTCATGCTATGGCGGGCGCTCCGCCATGTCGCTGATGGATTTTACATCGATGTTGGCGCCGCCCATCCGGATGTCGATTCGGTCACCCGGGCCTTCTACGAGCGGGGGTGGCGCGGCATCAATCTCGAGCCGGTCGCCGAATACGCGCAGCGCCTGCGGGCGGCGCGGCCGCGCGACGTCACGCTCTGCGTGGCGGTGAGCGACCATGCCGGGCAGGCGGATTTGCTGGTGATGCCGGGCACCGGCCTGTCCACGCTGGAGGCGGATGTGGCCGGAGTGTTCGCCAGCGCCTTGCCCGCGCCGCAGCGCCGCCCGGTGGCTCTCCGGACCCTGGCCGAGATCTGCCGTGAGCACGCCCCCGGTGAGATCCATTTCCTCAAGATCGATGCGGAGGGCAGCGAGCGCGCGGTGTTGGCGGGCTGCGACTTCCAGGCGTTCCGGCCGTGGATTATCGTCATCGAGGCGACCGCGCCGATGTCGCAGAAGCACAATCATCAGGCGTGGGAGGAGCTGGTGGTCGCGGCCGGCTACCGCTTCGCCTGGTTCGACGGCCTGAACCGCTTCTATCTGGCCGCGGAACGCGCCGGCGAGCTCGGCCCGCATTTCACCACGCCGCCGAATGTGTTCGACGATTTCCTGCGCGCCGCGGACAGTGAATGGACGCGGCGGATCAGCGAGGCGGAGGCCCAGGCTGCCGCCATGCGGGAACGGATCGAAGCGGTCGAGAGCAAGGCGGCCGGGCGCCTGCTCGCCGCCGAGCGCCGGGTCGCGGCGACAGTGATGCGCGCGATGAGCGCAGAGGTGCAGGCCGCCGCCGTGGGAGAGCGCCTGGCCAGGCGCGAGCATGAGCTCGGGGTGCGGCGGCAGGAGCTCGCTTCGCTGCATGGCCGCCTGCAGGAGCTGGAGCTTCGTGCGCAGGATGCCACCGCGTGGCTCGCCGCCACGCGTGCCAGCACATCCTGGCGGCTCACCGCGCCGATCCGGAGCGTTAGTCAGGCGATTCGCCCGCGGGACCGCGGCGCCGCGCCGATCAATCCGCCGGGCGAAGCCGGGTCCCCCGATCCGGAGGATGGCCGCCCGGGACCGGAGAGGCTGCCGGTGACCGCGGCGGCGAACGCGCCTGCCGCCATGTCTGGCCAAGCATATCGCACAATTCATCAGTTCCACTCCGGCTCCGCGCCGGCGGATGCGATCACCGCCGCGATGCTGCTGACGCGGCGCATCCTGCGGGAGCTCGGCTATCGCAGCGATATTTTCGTCGAGCATCTCGATCCGGCGCTGGCGGGCGAGCTGCGGCCGCTGGCCGAACTGCCCGAGCATCACGAGTACGTGCTGCTGCTAGGCCATTCGATGGGCTACGACGTGTTCGACCGGATCGTCGCGCTGCCGGTGCCGAAAGTGCTGTTCTATCACAACATCACGCCGCCCGCGCTGCTGGCGGGCGTGCCGGCGCTGCAATCCTATGCCGAGCTCGGGCGTGCGCAGCTGGGGCGGCTGCGTTCGCGTGTCGCCGCGGTTCTCGCCGCGAGCGAGTTCAACGCGACCGAGCTGCGCCGCCTCGGTTTCACGGACCCCATCGCCTGCACGCTGCTGTTCGATCTCGATCGCATGACGCGCCGGCCGGTGGCACCGCGCGATCCCGCGCAGCCGTTCACCGTGCTGTTCGTCGGCCGGGTGATCGATTCCAAGGGACAGGCGGATCTGGTCGCCGCCTTCGGGCATTTCGCGGCTGCCTTTGCCGGCGCCGCGCGGCTGGTGCTGGTCGGGCGGGTGGATGCCGCGGGACCTTACCGTCAGGCCATCGAGACCGCGATCCAATGCCACGATCTCGCGGATCGCGTGACGCTGACCGGGCTGGTGAGCGACACGGAGCTCGAGGCGCATTACGCCGAGGCCGATCTCTACGTCTCCCTCAGCCATCACGAGGGGTTCGGCGTTCCGCTCGTCGAGGCGATCGCGCGCGGCGTTCCGGTTCTTGCCTGGCCTTGCGGCGCGGTGCCGTTCACGCTCGGCGAAACCACCGCCTCGGGCGGCATCCTGACCGAGCGGGATCCGCAATCGGTGGGCGAGCGGATATTGGCGCTCGCCGAGGATGCGAGCGCGCGCGCCGCGCTGCACCGGCGGCAGCGCGCCTCGCTGGACCGCTTCCGCCTCGATCGCCAGATCCCGCTGCTCGTGCAGGCGCTGATCCGGGCGGGCGCGACGCCCCCGGAACCGCCGCAGCTGCGCGCGGTGCTCGCCGCAAACCTGCGCTTCACCATCGCCGGACACATCAACGGCAGCTACAGCCTGGCCGGCATCAACCGCGACCTCGCGCTCGCGATCGAGGCGGAACGGCCGGGCGCGGTGCGGGTGATCGCGGTCGAGGGCGAGATCACCGGCGCGATTGACGATGTTCCGGCATCGATGCGGCAGGAGATCGCCGGGCTGATCGGGCGTCCGCGCCACGAGACCGGACCGCATGTGGTGATCAGCCAGCACTATCCGGTCTGGGTGCCGACCGATCCCGGCGATCTGGCGCTCGCCGCGTTCTTCTGGGAAGAAACCGTGGTGCCGCCCGAGACGGTCGCGCTGCTCGCGGAGAATTTCCGCGGCGTGCTTGCGCCGACGGAGTTCGTCGCCAAGGCGCTGCTCGATTCCGGCCTGCCGATCCCGGTGCGCGCGGTCGGCCACGCGCCGGATCTCGCCTCCTTCGCGGCGCTCGCGAATGCGCGGCCGCCGCGGGATGCAAAGATATTCACGTTTCTGCATGTCTCCTCCTGCTTTCCGCGTAAGGGCGTGGATGTGCTGCTCGCTGCCTATGCCAAGGCGTTCCGCGTGGGCGACCCGGTGCGGCTGGTGATCAAGGGGTTCCCGAACCCGCATAACGACGTGGCCGAACAGCTCGCCGCCCTGCGCGCGGCGGATCCGGAGCTTGCCGAGATCGAGCTGATCGACCGCGACATCTCGCGCGACGAGCTGCTCGGTCTGTTCGCCGCGTCCGATACCGTGGTGCTGCCGACGCGCGGGGAAGGGTTCAACCTGCCGGCCGCCGAGGCGATGGCGGCGGCCATTCCGCTGATCGTCACCGGCTTCGGCGGCCATCTCGATTTCTGCAATCCGGGCAATGCGCGGCTGCTGCAATACCGCCTCGCGCCCTCCGGCAGCCATCTTGCGAGCCCGCTCTCCGCCTGGGCAGAGCCTGATCGGGATGATCTCGCGGCAGCGCTGCGCGAGGCCGTGGCGACGCGGCGCGATCCGCTTCAGGCGGCGGCGTGGCGGGCGCGGGCGGACCGGGCGCGCGCCGATATCGCGGCGGCCATCGCGTCGGCGGCGGTCCTCGGCCGCATCGCTGCGGCCGCGTCGGACTGGCTGGTCGCACCCCGCCCGGGCCGGCCGCGTCTCGCCTGGGTATCGTCCTGGGCGGTGCGCTGCGGGGTCGCGGAATATTCTCGCCATCTGCTCGATGCTCTGCCGACGGAGATGACGCCCATCATCCTCGCGGATTCCCGCACCGAGCCGGATTGTGGCGCCGAGAAGCAGGCGGCGGGGCCGCCGGTCCGGGTTGCCTGGCGGCTCGGCGACGAGGCCAGTCTCCCGGATCTGTTCGCCGCCCTCGGGGGCGCGGATCCTGATTGCATCGTGGTGCAGCATCAGGCCGGGCTGATGCCCTGGCCGATGCTCGCGCGCCTGCTGGAGGGCGCGGCGTCACAGGACCGCATCATCGTCGTCGCACTGCACAACACGCGCGATCTCGGCGATATCGGGACCGCAGATCGCGTGCGGGTGCTGCACACGCTCCGCGCATGTGCCCGTGTGCTCGTGCACACGCTGGCCGATGTGAACCTTCTCGCCGATCTCGGGCTGGCGAGCAACGTCGCCTTGTTGCCGCATGGCGCCATGCTCCCGACACGGGACCGGGCGGTGCGCACGCTGCGGCCGGAAGCGGATGCGCCGCTCATTGGCTGCTACGGCTTCTTCCTTCCTGGCAAGGGCATCGGCGAATTGATCGCGGCGGTCGCGACGCTGCGCGAAACCTGGCCGCGCCTGCGGCTCCGTCTGGTCAATGCCAATTATGGCGTACCGGCATCGACCGACGAGATCGCATCCTGCCGCGACATGATGGCGCGCCTTGGCCTGCAGGAGGAGGTGGAATTCGTGACCGAATTCCTGCCGAACGCGCGCTCGCTCGGCCTGCTCGGGGAATGCGACCTGGTTGTGCTTCCTTATCAATCGTCGAAAGAGGCTTCGAGCGCGGCGATGCGCGGCGCCTTGACCGCCGATGTCCCGGTTGCGGTGACGCCGTTGCCGCTCTTCGACGAGGCCGAGGACGCCGTGATCCGCTTCGGCGCCACCGACAGCCAGACCTTGGCCGCGGGGATCGATGCGATCCTGGCGGACCGGACGCTGCGCGAAGCGACGCGACAGGCGGCCCGGCGCTGGCTCGCCCCGCGTGATTGGAAATCGGTGTCCCGCCAGCTTGCCGGGATGCTGACAGGACTTCGTGAAACTGCAATTAATCGTTCGTCGGCCAGCAATTCTGCCGCGACGCAACATTGTACTGGGTCATCAACGAGTAACTGAAAGTTTACCGTTCATTTAGGTTTTCTTGTAATGGACGCGCATCCGTCTGCACGGCAAAGCGGTAAGTGTGTGGCGGTGCCTGGTGCCGTCCAGAAAGGTTTGGCCGCCGGGAGCCGTTCTGGCCGTCGGATATCCGGCGATACTCGTGCAGGAGTACTCCATGACCGCGCTTCAAAATGAGTTGGACTCCACGGCCGCGCGCCGTGCGGAGAGACGTGATTTCATGCGCAAGGTCGGCGTCGGTGCGGCCGGCGTCGCGAGCCTCGGCGCGCTGAGCACGGGCGGGCTGATCGCCAGCACCCGGCCGGCTGCCGCTTCGCCGTCAACCGATGCCGCGATTCTGAATTTCGCCCTCAATCTCGAGTATCTTGAGGCCGAATACTACCTCCGTGCCGTGACCGGCTCGGGCCTCTCGGCCGGCCTGCTGACCGGCGTCGGCACCCAGGGAACCGTCACCGGCGGGTCGCTGGTGCCGTTCCAGACGACCGCTCTTGCCTATTACGCACAGCGCATCGCGGTGGATGAGCTCGCCCATGTGGAGTTCCTCCGCGCCGCCCTCGGCGGCCTCGCGGTGGCGGAGCCGACGATCGACCTGTCGACGAGCTTCACGACATTGGCGGTCGCCGCCGGCCTGATCGCCAGCGGGCAGACCTTCAACCCGTTCGCGAGCGAGCTCGACTTTCTGATCGGCGCCTACATCTTCGAGGATGTCGGCGTCACCGCCTATGCGGGCGCGGCCAGCTCGCTGACTGTCCCGGCCAACGTCTCCTATGCCGCGAGCATTCTCGGCACCGAGGCGTACCATGCCGGCGCGATCCGCGCCTACCTGTCGAATATCGGCGGTGGCGCGGCGACGAATGCGATCTCGACGCTTCGCTCCTCGCTCTCCGGGATCGAGGATTTCGGCACCAACTCGCAGGGCAACCCGTTCAACATCACCAATGTTGATACGAGTGCCCAGGTGTTCCGGCGCACGCCGGCCCAGGTGCTGTCGATCGTCTATGGCGGCGGCACGACGGGCGGCCTGTTCTTCCCGAATGGCATCAACGCCGGCGCGGCGGCCTGAAGCAGGCGGTCGGGCGGCCGCGACGCGGCCGCCCGACGAGCTTCACGCCGGCGATTGCGCACCGGCTTTCCAATCACGGCGAAGCAGGGCGTGGCGGTGCGGTGGGTGCGCCGGCCCGCTCTGCGGCCGTTGATCGCTGCAAGGCGATCAGACCTTGCAAGGTGGGCGGCGGCGGCATCGCCACCGCGGCCGCGTGCCCGTTCTGAAACTTTTCGAGAATCGAGCCATTCCCCTGCGCCACGGGCGCGGGCTGCACGAGCTGGTGTCCCGGATCGAAGGAGGGACGGAGCGTGCTTTGTCCGTTTGGTCCGGCGAGGGTGACCTGTCCGGCGGAGATGGTGCTGACGCGATAGGCGCCGAGCGTGTCGCCGACATGCGCGATGACCGGCTTGTCGGCGCCCGGGCCGGCGAAGATCGCGGTGCTGCCGGCATCGCTGACCAGCACCGCGCTCAGCCGCGGCAGGCCGGCGCTTTCGGTGGCGGCCACGGCGGTGGCGGCCGGCGGGCGTCGGCTCGGGTAGAAGAGCGGCCTTGCGAGGATCGTGGCGCTCCAGCTCTGCGCCTGTGCGGCGGGCGGCACGGGCGACGGTGGCGGCGCGGCGGCGATGCGGCGCGCCACCGCGGCGGCGGGGGCCCGGGCCGGACCCATCCGCCACTCGGCCGCCAGCACGCCGAGCAGCAGCACGGCGATGGCGGCGAGTAAGGCAGGGACGCCCGGCTTCCTCATGGCGCCTGTCTCGCCGGCTCGGGCGCCCCGGCGGCGCGGAAGCCGAAGACGGTGAAGCTCGCGCGCAGATCGGGGGCGCCGGGACGGTCCACCGTGATCTGGCTCTGCAGGCCGAGATCGGCGGCCAGCAGCCGCGGCTTCGCGGTCTCGATCAGCTGCAGGAGCTGGACGATCTCGGGCATGCGGCCGGTGGCGGCGAGCCGCAGGGCGATGCGGCGGAACCGGCTGGCATCGCCGGCCGGCAGCATCTCGGCGCTGACCAGCTGCACGCCCGATTTGGCGGCCATCGCCTGCAATTGCTCCTGCAGCGCGGCGCCGGCGATCGCGTCGCTGCCGCCCGGGAGCAGCTCGTCGGCGCTTTCCGCCTCGGCGAGACGCCCGGCCGCCTGACGCTGCGCATCCGGCAGGGAAGACGCGGTCTCCGCCATGCGGCGCGCGAGCAGCGAACGCTCGGCGAGATCCGATTCCCGCTCGTCGTACCAGCCGAGCAAGGGCGATGCGGCGCCAAACCACAGCAGGATGAGCGCGACCACCGTGATTGCGGCGGCCAGCCAATGACCCCGATTTCCGCGCGGCAGATCGAGTGCCACGGCGCTCCTTTCCGTTGCGTGCAATCCCCTGGTTGCCGCGACCGGCCGCGGGCGGCCCGGGCAGGGATATCATACGGCTTCGCGGTTGGCCTATTGATTGCCGCGAAATGTGAGCGGGGACAGTGTGCTGCAGGAAATCTGGTTGTGGTGGCTCGATCAATGGCGGGAGATGCTGCCTCTCGATCGCCTCTCCCGCACCACGCCCGACGCGCTGATCATCGGCCTGCTTCCCGGGGAGCCGGCGATCTCGCTGCACCAGCGGGAGAATGGCCGCGAGGCGGAGGCGGGGCGATTCCCCTCCATCGCCAAAGCGGCCGCCGCGATCCGCGCCCTGTTGCGCCGGCGGCGCCTGCCGGTCATCCTCCGGCCGCCCGCCGCGCTGCTGCTGGAGCGGCAGGTCGTGCTGCCGCTTGCCGCCGAGCGCGACCTTGCACGCGTGCTTGGCTTCGAGATGGACCGGCTGACGCCGTTCCGCGCCGATGCGGTGTTCTGGGACAGCGAGATCCTGTCGCGCGACAAGCCCAACAACCGGCTGTCCCTACGCCTCTCGATGGTGCCGAGAGCAACGCTGGCGCCGGTCACGGACGCGCTCGCCGGGATCGGTCTCGCGCCTACCGCGCTCGAATTTCCTGCCAGCGGCGGCGGGGCGCGGCGGCTGCCCCTCGAGCATGAACGCGACCGCGCCTGGCCTGTCACGCTCGCCGCCTGGATCTGCGCGGCGCTCGCGCTCGCAGCACTCGCCCAGCCTTTCGCCTTGCAATCCTGGCGACGCCATGCCGTCGAGGTCGAGATCGACCGGCTTTCGGGACCGGTGCGGACCGTTCAGGCGCTGCGCGAGCGGATCGCGCGGGCGGAAGCCGGCACGGGCGCGATCGCCGGCCAGCAGGCGGAGACCGGCAATGTTCTGCAGGTGCTCGCGGTGCTGACGGAGATCTTGCCGGATGATTCCTACGTCACCGATTTCTCCTTGCGCGGCCGTACGCTCACCCTGCAGGGCAATGCGCGCAACGCCGCGGGGCTGATCGGCGCGCTCTCCGCCGACCCGCTGATCCGCGACGCCTCCTTCTCCGCACCGATCACCCGCAACCCGAACGGAACCGACCACTTCACCATCATCTCGCATATCTTGCCCTGACGCGCTCACGCGGGGCGGAGCCGGCGCATCATTCGCCTCGGCAGCCGGGATCTGCTTGGATGCAAGCCCGGCAGGAGGGCTGGGCCGTGGCGCTGCTGCAAAATCCGGGTTCCAGCCGCGCCTCATGCCGCAAGCCCTGACCGCGCAGGCTGCCGCGCTCGCGGCAAGCGAATGCGTCATTGGAGAGAAATCATGTCCATCATCGCCTGGATCATCCTCGGCCTGATCGCCGGGTTCATCGGCAGCAAGATCGTCAACAAGAGCGGCGAGGGCGTGCTCCTCGACATCGTCCTCGGCATCGTGGGCGCGATCGTCGGCGGCTTCATCTTCAGCTTCTTCGGCGCGAACGGCGTCACCGGCCTCAACATCTACAGCCTGGTCGTCGCGGTGATCGGCGCCATCGTCGTGCTCGTCATCTACCACGCGATCTCCGGCCGCCGGCGGGTCTGACCGGCTTCGATCGCGGCGGCCTCCCGCGCCGGTTTCTCCGGTGCGGGAGGGATCAGGGGCGCTTGCGCGCCCGTGAAATCCGGCGCACCATGTATGTCATGTCAGACAGGTTCTCGCCGCCGGCCATTTTGCCCGCTTTTGCGCCCAACACGACCGAACGCGATACCGGGCTGGCCGGGGAGGTGGTCACCTATGTCCGCGACTACATCGCCCATCACGCGCTCAAGCCCGGGGACCCGCTGCCGGGCGAGGCGGCGATCTCCCGGGCGGTTGGGGTCAGCCGGCCGGTGGTGCGCGAGGCGTCGCGGACCCTGCTCGCCCTCGGCACGATCGACACCGCGCCCGGCCGCGCGCCGCGCGTCAGCCGGATGCAGCCCGCGGCGCTCCGGCATTTTTTCGAGCACGCGCTCGCCACCGGCCAGGCCGATGCGCCCCAGGTCCTCGAGGTGCGGCGCGGACTCGAGATCGCGATGGCCGGGCAGGCCGCGACACGGCGCGAGGCGTCGACCGTCGATCGTCTGGCGTTTCTCGGCGCCGAGATGGCGGCGCGGCTGCACGATCCCGAGGCGTTCGTATCGCTCGACATCGAATTTCACCGCACGCTGGCCGCGGCGACCGCCAACCCGTTCTATGTCGTGCTGGTCGATGCCTGCCGCGCCGCCTTCACCGCCTCGATGAAGGCCGGGCTGCGCCTCCGCTTCGGCGAGGCGGAGCTGGAACGCGTGCAGGATCTGCATCTGCAGATCGTCGTCGGCGTCCGCGATCGCGACGCCGCGGCGGCGGAGGATGCGATGACGCGGCATTTTGACGACGCGCTCGCCGCCCTCTACCGCGCGGCCGAGACCCCCGTCGCCAGGCCGCGGCCGCAACGCGATGTCAAAAGCGGGGTCAAAAGCAGGAAAGTGAAAACCGATGGCTGACGACGCCGCGATCTTCGAGACGATCCGCACGCAGCTCTTCACCGCGGTGATCGGCGACGTGCTGGACGTGGCCGGGCTGCGGCATCAATTCCTGCCGCCGGACATCCGTGCGCTGCGGCGCGGCCCGATTCTGGTCGGCCGGGCGATGCCGGTGCTGGAAGCCGATTGCCATGGCGAGTTCGTGGCATCCGCCGGCGAGGCGCAGCCCTTCGGCCTGATGTTCCGCGCGCTCGACGATCTGCGCGCGAACGAGATCTACATCGCCACCGGCGCCTCGCCGCGCTACGCGCTCTGGGGCGGGCTGATGAGCACGCGCGCCAAGGCGCTCGGCGCGGCCGGCGCCGTCCTCGACGGCTATCATCGCGACACGCGGGAGATCGAGTCCCTCGACTTCCCGGTGTTCTCCAGCGGCGCCTATGCGCAGGACCAGCGCCTGCGCGGCCGCGTGATCGATTTCCGCTGTCCGATCGAGTTCGCCAATGCGGTGCGGGTCGCGCCGGGCGACGTGATCGTCGGCGATGTCGACGGGCTGGTCGTCATCCCGTCCGAGCATCTCGAGACGATCGTCGCCGACGCGCTTGCGAAGGTGCGGGGCGAGGACGGCGTGCGCGAGATGATCGCGAAAGGCCAGCGCACTGAGGCGATCTACGCGCAGACCGGGATCATGTAAGATGACCGCCGAGTCGACGTTGTTGCGTCTGGCACCGACGGACCCGGTCGCCGTGGCGGTGCGCGACATCGCGGCGGGCGAGATGCTCAGCCTCGACGGCGGTGCCCCGACGCGCATTCCCGAGGCGGTGCCGTTCGGCTTCAAGATCGCCCTGCGCCCGATCGCCGCCGGTGAGAAAATCAGCAAATACCGGGTACCGATCGGCGTCGCGACCACGGCGATCGCGGCCGGCGAGATGGTGCATCTGCACAATCTGCGCAGCGACACCATCCCGACGCAACGCCGATGAGCGGGTTCGAAGCCTATCTGCGGCAGGACGGGCGGAAGGGCATCCGCAACATCGTCGTCGTCGCCTACATGGTGGAATGCGCCCGACACGTCGCGCAGGAGATCGTGCTGCGCTTCCGCGGCGATCCCACGAATTCGCCCGTGCATATGATCGGGTTTCCGGGTTGCTACCCGAACGATTATGCCGGGCGCATGA
Source organism: Acetobacteraceae bacterium (assembly GCA_965276665.1). Classification (GTDB taxonomy): domain Bacteria; phylum Pseudomonadota; class Alphaproteobacteria; order Acetobacterales; family Acetobacteraceae; genus CAWGJC01. Next base: position 1,720,636 of record OZ255620.1, on the reverse strand, counting down.
TGCAGCGCCTCTGCACGCATCCCAATGTCGGCGCGGTGCTGCTGGTCTCGCTCGGATGCGAGGGGATGAACCGCGCGGCGCTGCTCGACATGGTGCGCGCCTCCGGCCGCCCGGCGGAGCTGGTGACGATCCAGGAGGCCGGCGGCAGCCTGCGCTCGATCGAGTGCGGTGCGGCCTGGGTCACCGAAACGCGGCGGCGTCTCGCCGCGGTGCCGCGCGTCGCGATGACGGAGGCCGATCTGGTGGTCGGCACGATCTGCGGCGGCTCCGACACGACGAGCGGGCTGACCGCCAATCCGGCGATCGGCGTCGCGTTCGATCGCCTGGTCGCCGCCGGAGCGCGCACGATCTTCGAGGAGACCGGTGAGCTGTTCGGTCTCGAAAACTTCATGGCGGAGCGTGCCACCACGCAAGCGCTCGGGGAGGAGATCCTGGCCTGCGTGCGCAAGGCGGAAGACTATTACCGCACGCTTGGCCAGAGCAGTTTTGCGCTCGGCAATGCCGATGGCGGCCTCACCACCATCGAGGAGAAATCGCTCGGCGCCTATGCCAAGAGCGGCAGCGCGCCGATCGCCGGGCTGATCAAGCCGGGTGACGAGCCGCCGGCGCCGGGACTTTACCTGCTCGACGTGGTGCCCGACGGGCCGGTGCGCTTCGGCTTTCCGAACATCAACGACAATGCGGAGATCGGCGAGCTGATCGCCTGCGGGTCGCATGTCGTGCTGTTCTCAACCGGGCGCGGTTCGGTCGTCGGCTCGGCGATTTCTCCGGTGATCAAGATTTGCGGCAATCCGCGCACCTTTCGCCGCATGGAAGACGACATGGACATCAATGCGGGCGCCATCCTGGAGGGCGCCGCGACGCTGGAAGCCGTCGGGCAGGAGATCGCCGAACTGGTACGCGCGGTGGCTGCGGGGGCGGCGACGAAATCCGAGCAGCTCGGCCATCAGGAATTCATCCTGACCTACAAATCCTTCACGCCGATCGGGCCGAGCTGCCTGCCGAGCGCCGCATGAAGCTGACCGCGCTCGAAACCTGGTGGTGCAAGCGCGACCTCTCGCTGTTCCCGGATGATCGCGCCGGGGGCGCGATGAAATGGGATGTCGTCGTGCTCCGCCTGCGCACGGATGCCGGTCTCGACGGCCATGCCTCGGCGCTCGCCGCGCGCTCCGGCCAGGTGACGGAATCCTATCTGCACGAGAATATCGCACCGGTGCTGGTGGGGCGCGACGTGTCGGATCGCGAGCGCATCTGGCACGATCTCTGGACGTTCGACCGGCATCTTACCTTCTTCCCCGCCTATCTGCCGGGCCCGGTGGATGTCGCGCTCTGGGATATTGCGGCGCGCGCCGCCGGGCTGCCGCTCTATCGCTATCTCGGCGCGTATCGCGACAGCCTTCCGAGCTACGCGAGCGGCCTCTTCCTCGGCCAGGTGGATGCCTATGTCGAGGAGGCGCTCGCCTACCGCGACCGCGGCATCCCCGGCTACAAGGCGCACGGACCCGGGCCGTGGCGGCGCGACATCGAGGTGCATCGCGCCATCCGCGCCGCGGTCGGACCCGACATGCTGCTCTTCGCCGATCCGGTCGGGGAATACACGCTCGACCAGGCGATCCGCGTCGGTCGCGACCTCGAGGCGCTGCGTTACGAATGGTTCGAGGAGCCGTTCCGCGATTTCGAGCTCGCGAAATACCAGTCGCTCTGTGCGGCGCTCGACATCGCCGTCGCGGCCACCGAGACGACGCGCGGCGGGCATTGGGGTGTCGCCCAGGCGATCATGCAGCGCGCCGCCGACATCGTGCGCGCCGACGTGTCCTGGAAGGCCGGGATCACCGGCACGATGAAGATCGCGCATATGGCCGAGGGATTCGGCATCAATTGCGAGATCCACACGACGACGATGGCCTATATGGACATCGCGAATCTGCATGCGTCTTGCGCGATCCGGAATTGCGAGTATTTCGAATTGTCGTGCCGGAGGCGCCGTTCCGCTTCCCGCTCGCCGGCGATCTGCCGATCGACGCCAAAGGGATCGCGCATGTGCCGCAAGGCCCGGGTCTCGGCGTCGAGATCGACTGGCCGGAGGTCGACCGGCTCTGCGTCTCGCACCGGAAGACGGCGCTGTGAGCGAGCTTGATTCCGCGGTGGCGTTCTCGCTGCGCGGCCATCGCGCGCTGGTGACGGGTGGCGGCAGCGGATTGGGCCTTGGGATTGCGCGGTGCTTCGTCGCGGCGGGCGCCGAGGTCGTCATCGTCGGACGCGACGCCGATCGTCTTGCGGCGGCGGTCTCGCTGCTCGGCGAAAGCGCGACCGCGCTCCCCTTCGATGTCGCCGAGACGGGCGGCGCGGAGGCATTCGCGGCCGAGGTCCTGGATACAGCCGGTCCGGTTTCGATCCTCGCGAACAATGCGGGGGGCACCGTCAAGAAACCGGTGGCCGAGATGCAGGTCGACGAGTTCCGCTCGGTGATGGAGGTGCATGTCACCGGCGCATTCGCGCTCACCCGCGCCCTGCTGCCGCAACTGCGCGGCACGGGACGCGGCTCGGTGCTGTTCACCGCGTCGATGAGCTCGTTTCTCGGCATTCCGTTCGTCGCCGGCTACTCCGCGGCCAAGGCGGCGCATGTCGGGCTCGTGCGCGCCCTGGCGACGGAACTCGCGCCGGACGGCATCCGCGTCAACGGCGTGGCGCCCGGCTGGATCGACACCGCCCTGTTCCGGCAGGCGACATCGCAGGATCCGGCCAGGCGCGACAAGATCATGGGCCGCATTCCGATGCGACGCGTCGGCACCGAGGCCGATATCGGCTGGGCGATGACCTATCTGGCCTCGGACGCGGCGGCCTACGTGACCGGGCACATACTGGTGGTGGATGGCGGCGCGCTGCACGGGTTCTGAACACCGGAAGCGCGGCAAAAGGGAGAGAGACCATGCTGACCTGTGTGCTGCACGGCGCGCGCGATCTGCGGCTGGAACAGCGTGACGATCCGGCGCTCTCACCGACCGAGATCCGTATCCGTGTCCGCAACGGCGGCATCTGCGGCTCCGATCTGCATTACTTCCACGCCGGCCGGATCGGGGATTTCGTGATCCGCGAGCCGCTGATCCCGGGCCATGAATTCTCCGGCGAGGTGGCGGAGATCGGCCGCGACGTGACGCGGGTGCGGGTCGGCGACCGCGTCGCGGTGCATCCGGGGAGGAGCTGCGGGCGGTGCGCGCGCTGTCGCGAAGGCCGCTCCAATCTCTGCGAATTCGTGTTCTTCATGGGCAGCGCCAGCAAGTTTCCCCACATGCAAGGCGGGTTTCGCGAGCGGGTCTGCGTCGAGGAGAGCCAGTGCTATCCGGTACAGGCGGAGATCGGCTTCGACGAGCTCGCCTTCGCCGAACCGCTCGCGGTCACGCTGCATGCGGGCATGCGGGCCGGCAACCTGGCGGGGCAGCGCGTGCTGGTGACCGGCGGCGGCCCGATCGGGCAATTGCTGCTGCTCGTCGCCCGGCATGGCGGCGCCGCGACTCTGGGGCTGACCGATATCATCGACGCCCCGCTCGCGGTCGCGCGCCGGCTCGGCGCGGATGCGGCGCTGAACGTGGCGGCGGAGCCCGACGCTCTCGCCGCCAACGCCGCCCGGCTCGGCGGCTATGACGTGGTGTTCGAGGCCTCGGGCAATGCGGCGGCACTCAATGCCGCGATCGACGCGGTGCATCCCGGCGGCACCATCGTGCAGGTGGGCTCGCTGCCCGCGGGACCGTCGCCGGTGACCGCGAACCGCATCATGGCGAAGGAGCTCGCGATCCTAGGCAGCTTCCGGTTCGACCGCATGTTCGCAATCGCCGTCGCCTGTCTCGAGAAACGCGCCATCGACGTGCGCCCGCTGCTGAGCGGCGTGATGCCGGCCGCCTCCGCGGTCGCCGCCTTCGAGGCCGCCGGGGATCGCTCGCGCAGCATCAAGATGCAGATCACTTTCTGACCTATGGCGCCTTGCCGAAGGCCGCGATGCTGGACTCGAGCGGGGTGGTGCCGGCGCCGGGCATTTCGGGCCGGACGAAATACCCGTTTTCCACGCGGATCGGCTCGAGGAAATGGTCCTTGATCCAGGGGATATATTCGAGAATGCCGGAGGCCGGATGCCAGAACGAGAGATGAACGTGAACCTGGCTCATCTCGCCGGCATGCGGCGCGATCGGCAGGCGGTAGGCATGCGCGAGGTCGGCGACCTGGATGTATTCGGTGATGCCGCCGAGGCGCGTCACGTCCGGCTGCACGTAATGGACGGCGCCCGCGCCGAGAAAGGCCTTGAAGGCATCGAGCGAATAGAGCTGCTCGCCGAGCGCCACCGGGATCGTGGTGGCGCGCGCCAGCGCGGCATGCGAGGCGACATCGTCGTACCACATCGGCTCCTCGAACCAGAACAGGTCGAGCGCTTCCGCGCGCGCGCAGAAGCGCAGACAGGTCGGGAGATCCCATTTCCCGTTGCCGTCGACGGCGATGCGGATATCCGGCCCGACCGCCGCGCGCACCGCCTGCAGGCGGCCGATATCCTCCTGTGGATCGTCGTGCCCGACCTTCACCTTCAGTCGTCGGAATCCCGCGCCTTTCACCGCCTGGGAGGAGAGTGCCACGAGTTCCTGGCGCGAGAAGGAGAGCCAGCCGATATCGGTGTTGTACGCCTCGACCGCGCTGTCGCCGCCGCCGCCGAGCAGGCGCCAGAGCGGCATCTCCGCCTGTTTCGCCCGCAAATCCCACAGCGCGACATCCACCGCGGCGAGCGCGAGCTGGGTGATCCCGGCGCGCCCGACCCATTGCAGGGCGGGATTGCGGGCCAGCCGCATCCACAGCCGGGTGATCGCGGTCGCGTCCTCGCCGATCAGCAGTGGAGCGTAGCACTCGCGGATGCAGGCGGTGATCAACCGGTCGGAGGGCAGATGCGCATGCGTGCCGGTGAAGCCGTAGCCGATCAGCCCGGATTCGGTTTCGATCTTCGCGCCGACGACGCCCCAATGCGTGATGTTGTGTGTGGAATCGGAAATCGAGCTTTGCGTGAGCGGCAGATGCAGGATGAACGGCTCGACGCTGACGATCTTCATGCTGGGTTGTTCCTGTCCTGGTGGCACACGGCCGCGCGTCAGCCTGTCTCGGCGGAAGGCTTGGCGCGCTCTCGCACGAACATTCCATCGAAAATAGAAAATTTTCCAGCTTGTCGACCCGTCGCGAAGATGGAGAATGCGGCGATGAGCAATGTCGTCCGCGAGACCCTGGCCGATCAGGCCTATCGCGACCTGCGATCGCGGATCGTTGGCGGACAGCTCGCGGGGGGCGCGCGCCTGCGGCCGGAGGAGCTCGCCGCCGAGCTCGCGATCAGCCCGACCCCGGTCAAGGAGGCGCTGCTCCGCCTCGAGGCGGATGGGCTTGCCGTCTCCTCGCTGCGCAAAGGCACGGTGGTGCGCCGGCTTGCGGAGCCGGATCTAATCGATATCTACGATGCCCGGCTGCTGATCGAGCTCGATGCGCTCGACCGGGCGTTCGCGCAGGGTTCGGTCGGGCGCGCGCTCATCGGCACGTTGCGCGAGAGCCTGGAGCGGCATCGCGGCTATGCCGGGCGCGATACGCTCGACGACGTCGCCACCGCGCTTGAATTCGACCGCGCTTTCCATCACGCGCTGGTTCTCGCCGGCGGCAATGCCCTGATCGCGGAGTGGCATCTGCGCATCCTCCGCCAGACGCACACGGTGTTCGTCTACGCGGTCGGCAATTACGCGCAATCGGCCGTCGAGCATGCAGCCATGTTCGACGCGCTGGTCGAGAATGACCGAGAGTTGGCGCGGGAGGCGCTGCGACATCACCTGCTGCGCAGCCGCGAAAACAGTTTGCAGAAGATTCGGACGAGCGCGGCCGACCGCATCGCGTCCTGACCAAAGGAGCACCCGGGGGAGGCGTCGAGGGACATGGTTTCGCTGGATTTCTCCGGCACGCTGGCGCGCTGGCCCCTGTTCGCGCAGGCCGCCATCGTCACCTTGGTGCTGTCCGCCGCCGCGATGGTGTTTGGCCTGATCATCGGCGTGCTGGGAGCGGCTGCGCGGCTTTCGGGCTGGCCGCCGCTGCGCGCGGTCGGGCAGGGCTATGTGGAAGCGGTACGCAACACGCCCTTCCTCGTGCAAATCTACCTGATCTATTTCGGTCTGCCCACGATCGGGGTGCGCATCGCGCCGATACCGGCCGGGCTGTTGTCGCTGTCGATCTATGCGGGCGCCTATCTCACCGAGATCGTGCGCGCCGGCATCCAGTCGATCGAGCACGGACAGATCGAGGCGGCGCGCTCGCTTGGCCTTTCGCCCTACCGCACCTTCCGCCATGTCGTGCTGAAGCCGGCGCTGGCGGCGGTGTACCCGTCGCTGACCAGCCAGTTCATCCTGATCATGCTCGCCTCGAGCATCGTCTCGACCGTCTCCGTTCCGGAATTGACGGGCACGGCGAACGACGTCCAGGGTCTCACCTTCCGTAGCCTCGAGGCCTATCTGTTCGTCGCCGTGATCTACATCGCGATGACCGGCGTTTTCAAAGGTCTGTTCGCGACGATCGGCCGGTCGAGCTTCCGCTTTCGCGCGATGGCGCGCTGAGCTCCGCGATGTTCCAGACATTCTCCTTCCGCCATGTCGAATACCTTGCTCATGCCGGCATCTGGACGCTCGTGCTGTCGGCGATCGCGCTGGTCGGCGGATCGATCCTGGGCGTGGTGATCGCGCTGGCCCGCATCTCGCCGCTGCGCGCGCCGCGCATCGCGGCGCAGATCTATCTCTTCGTCATCCAGGGCACGCCGCTGCTGGTGCTGCTGTTCATCGCCTATTTCGGCCTTGCCTTCGCGGGATTGCAGGTGCCGCCGATCGTCGCCGCCTCGGGTGCGTTCTCGCTCTACGCGGCGGCATTCCTCGGCGATATCTGGAGCGGCGCGATCCAGGCCGTGGGCCGCGGACAGTGGGAGGGTTCGGCGGCGCTTGGGCTCGGTTGGTGGCGCACGCTGCAACGCGTCGTCGTGCCGCAGGCGGTGCGGATCGCGGTGCCGCCGACGCTCGGCTTCTTTGTGCAGCTGGTGAAGAACACCGCGCTCGCCTCGATCATCGGCTATGTCGAGCTGACGCGTGCCGGGCAGATCGTCTCGAATTCCACCTTCCAGCCGCTCAAGGTCTTCCTGACGGTGGCGGCGATATATTTCGTCATCTGCTTCACGCTTTCGCTCGTCTCGCGGCAGCTCGAGGCGAGGGTTCCGCATATCCGACCCGTGCCGCTCCAATAAAAAGGGACCTCCATGCACACGAAATTCCGACGCCTGGCGCTGGCCTGCGCGCTCCTCGCCGTCTCGACCATCGGCGCCTCGGCGCAGACATTGCTGGCCGATATCGTCAAGCGCGGCACCATCAATGTCGGCGTCAGCCTCGGCACGCCGCCCTACGGGCTCATCAACGATCAGATGCAACCCGACGGATATGATGTCGGCCTGGCCAGGCTGATCGCGCGCGATCTCGGCGTGAAGGTGAACATCGTCGATACCGTCGCTTCCGCGCGCATTCCGAACCTGCTCAGCCACAAGCTCGACATCGTCATCTCCTCCTTCTCAATCACGCCGGAGCGGGCGAAGGTGATCGCCTTCACCGATTGCGTCTATGTCGACCAGCAGGTGGTGCTAGCGTCTAAGTCGAGTGACTTCAAGTCGATGGCCGATCTGAAGGGCCACAAGATCGGCGTCACCCGCGCAACCACCAACGATATCGCGCTGACGAAGAATGCCGTGCCTGGCACCACCATCCAGCGCTATGATGACGACGCCTCGACGAGCCAGGCCTTGCTGGCGGGGCAGGTGGATGGCATCGTAACCAGCGGCGGTCTCGCGGTCGCGGTGACCGGGCGGGACCCGAAGCTCGAAACCAAATTCACCGTCGCCTCGGCGCCGATGGCGGTCGGCCTCAATCTCGGCGAGCCCGATATGCTGCACTGGCTCAACACCGACATCTTCATGCTATGGACGACGGGCGACATCCAGGCTTTGCAGAAGAAGTGGATGGGCGCCGCGAACACCGAGCTGCCGCGGTTCTGACGCGGTCATCGACGCAGCAAGATCGGGAGACATTCGATGAGCGAACAGATCCGTAAGGCGCTGACCGGCGTGTCCGGCGTGCATGTCACGCCGTTCAACGCCGCCGGGCGTGTCGACGAGGCGATGCTCGACCGCGTCGTGGACGGGCTCGCGCGGGCGGGGATCGATAATATCGTCACCGGCGGCAATACCGGCGAGTTCTACGCGATGGAGATGGACGAGGTCAGACTCGTCGCCCGGCGTGCGATCGCCGCCAATGCCGGCAGGAGCGCGGTGACTGCCGGTGTCGGGCGCGCGCTCGCCGACGCGCAGCGCCTGGCGGAGCACGCGGCCGCCTGCGGCGCCGATGCGGTGATGATCCATCAGGTCCCGGATCCGTTCGCCTCTCCGGGCGGCGTGGTGGCCTACACCCATGCGGTCGCCGATACGACCGCGCTGCCGGTCGTGCTCTACATGCGCCAGGATAATTTCAGCGCGGCCGAGCTGCTCGATCTGGTCGGGCATCCGCGTGTCGTCGGGATCAAATACGCGGTGCCGGAGCCGCTGCGCCTGGCCGAGCGGCTGCGACTCACCGCGGGGCGTGATCTGCTCTGGCTATGTGGGCTTGCCGAGGCCTGGGCGCTGCCATTCGCGGCAGTGGGCGCGCGCGGCTTCACATCGGGGCTGGTGAATGTGCACCCCGCTTTGTCACTCTCCGTGCGTGATGCGCTTGCCGCCGGCGATTTCACGCGCTCCCGTTCGCTGATCGACGGCATTGCCGGATTCGAGGCGATGCGCGCGCGCGAGCACAACGGCACCAACGTCACCGTGGTGAAGGAGGCGATGCGCCTGCTCGGCATGCCGGTCGGTCCCGCGCGGCCGCCCGCACGCGGCACGCTGACGGACGCCGCGCGATCCGAGCTCGAACAGATTCTCCGCGCATGGGGCCTGCTGCGCGAGCGTGCTGCCTAAAGGGTCGATCTCTGCTTTCACCGCGTCGCCCAGGGATGCGGCCACGGCGCAATCTGGCGCGCGAGCCGAGCGCAATCCGCCACCCCGCCCTTGACGGGTCGGATGGGACGAGACTAGTTTTTCGCCAAACGATAAGAGTTCTTTTCTGAACTCAACAAGAATGTCGTCATCGCGCGACACCGAGGGAAGGAGACAGATCGCGATGCAGCATCGCGCCATCGATATTCAGTCAGGCTTTCTGGTCCGTCTCGCGACCGGCGCGTGCGCCGCATGAAATTCGCGATGTGCCTCGAGACGCAGATCGGCCCGAAATGGGTGCATGCGCGACAGATGGGCGTCGATCATGCCGTCGTGCTCGGGCCGCCCGGAAGCGAGTGGCGGCTGCACGAGTATGGCAGCATGCTCGCGCTGAAGAAACGTTTCGAGGATGCCGGGCTCAACCTCGCCGGCATCGAAGGTCTTGTGCCGATGGACGAGATGAAGAGCGGCGGCGCGGGGCGCGAGGCCGAGATGGAGCAGTTCTGCGAGATCATCCGCAACATGGGCGCGCTCGAAATTCCGGTGCTCTGCTATAGCTGGATGGTGTTTCTGACCTGGGCGCGCACCTCAACGACCACGCGCGGGCGGGGCGGCGCGCTGGTCACGGGCTACGAGCACCACCTCACCTCGCGCGCGCCCGGAGCGAACCGGCTTCGCATCACCGAAGATGCGCTGTGGGAAACGTTCGAGTATTTCCTGCGCAAGGTGGTGCCGGTTGCGGAAAAATCAGGCGTGCGGCTGGCGCTGCATCCCGACGATCCGCCACTCTCGCCGGTGATGGGCATTTCCCGCATCTTCGGCAAACCCGAGAATTACGACAGGGCGATGGCGATGATCGAGAGCGAGGCGAACGCGATCTGCTTCTGTCAGGCGAATTTCGGTCTGATGGACAGCCCGACGCGGGTGCCCGACCTTATCCGCCATTACGGCGAGCGCATCGCCTTCGCGCATTTCCGCGACGTGCGCGGCACCGCCGAGAATTTCGTCGAGACATTCCACGACGAAGGTCATACCGACATGTTCGCCTGCATGGAGGCGTATCGCGATATCGGGTTCGACGGGCCGATCCGCCCGGACCACGCGCCGGCGATGGAAGGCGATCCGAACACGCGCCCCGGCTACGAGGCGCTCGGGCGGCTTTTCGCAATCGGCTACATGCGTGGCCTGCTCGAGGGCGTGGACAAGATGCGTGCCGCGCGCAGGTGAGCTCCGGCCCGCGAGCGGCGCGGATCTCGCCGTTCCCTTTGTGCGACCGATCATGCGCCGCCATTTTCTGCGCGAGGGGTCACAGACCGCGCAGGCCTATCTCTTCCTGCTTCCGTTGCTTCTCGTGCTGGTCGGACTTGCGGCCTATCCGCTGCTCGACGGCGTCTGGATGAGCTTCACCGATCGTGCGGTGGGAAAGGCCGGGCATTTCGTCGGGCTCGCGAATTTCGCGCGGCTGGCGCACGATCCGGTTTATCTGATCGCAATCATCAATTCCTTCGCGCTGACCGTGGGCGCGGTGCTGACCAAGCTCGTGGTCGGGCTTGCCGCGGCGCTGCTGCTCACCCAGGATTTTCCCTTGCGTAATCTCGTGCGGGCGCTGGCATTCCTGCCCTGGGCGGTCCCCGGCCTGGTGGCGGCGCTCGGCTGGCGCTGGCTGCTCGACGAGCAATCCGGCGCGGTGAATGCCTGGGCGCTCGGGCTCGGCCTGGTCGACCAGCCGGTGAACTGGCTTTCCGATCCGCAGATGGGGATGATCTCCATCGGTCTCGCGACGGTGTGGCAGGGCCTGCCGTTCTTCATCATGATGTTCGTCGGCGCGATGATGACGATCCCCCCCGAGCTGCACGAGGCGGCGGCGATCGACGGCGCGGGATCCTGGGCGCGGTTCCGCAACGTCACCTTGCCCTCCATCGCCGACGTCATCGCGATCACGGTCATGCTCTCGACAATCTGGACGTTCAACAGCTTCAACACCGTTTATGTGCTGACCGGCGGCGGCCCGGCGAACCGCACGCAGATTCTTCCGACGCTCGCCTACCAGTACGGTCTGCAGCGCAGCGAGCTCGGGGCGGGGGCCGCGGTGATCGTCTCGGTGCTGCCGATCTTCCTCGGCATCATCGTGCTGCTGACGCGGCGGATGTTGCGCGAGAAGGGGGTACGCTGATGGCGATGGTCGCCGGGCGCCGCCGCAGATCGGCGCGGGGATTGGTGATCGGCCTCGGCATCCTGCTGCTGCTCGCCTGGTCGCTGATGCCGGTCTACTGGATCGCCGTGACCTCGTTGAAGGGCGAGAAGGAGATCTATGCGCTGCCGCCGACACTGGTGCCGATGGCGCCGACGCTCGCGAATTATGTCGCGGTGCTGCTGAAATCCCGCTTTCCGCTTTTCGTGCGCAACAGTGCGATCGTCGCGATCGCGACGACGGTGCTCTCCGTCGTCATCGGGACGCTTGGGGCCTATGCGATTACGCGCATCCGCTTTATCGGCCGCGCCACCGTGGCGCGGGGCATCGTCGCCGCCTATCTGCTGCCGCCGGCGCTGCTGTTCATCCCGCTCTTCCTCGTGCTGCAGCGGCTCGGGCTGATCGACAGCATCGCCGGGCTGGCGCTGGCCTATCTCACCTTCACCGTGCCGTTCTCCACCTGGATGCTGATCGGCCACCTGCGCAGCATCCCCGCAGAGCTCGACGAGGCCGCGCGGATCGACGGCGCGGGGCGCTTGCAGGTTCTGCTCCGTGTGCTGGTGCCGATCGCCGCACCCGGGCTCGTCATCGTCGCGCTGTTCGCCTTCACCCAGGCCTGGAACGAGTTTCTCTATGCTCTGGTCTATGTGTACAGCGACTCGGCACGCACGCTCACCTCGGGGCTGGTCGGCATGATGATGGGCGACGTGTTCATCTGGGGCCAGCTCATGGCGGCGTCGGTGATCGCGATCGCGCCGGTCTTCGTCATCTACGTGATCGCGCAGCGCTATCTGGTCGAGGGATTGACGAGCGGCAGCATCAAATAAGCAGCACCAAAAACGAGCGTCGAGAAAATTGGGAGGAAAACATGAATCGCGGAATGGCCTTGCTGGCTGGCTTCGCCGCCGTGCTGTCGGCGGGAAGCGCGCGGGCGGCCGATCTCACGGTCTGGGGGCTGCAGGCGTTCAACCAGAATGCCGATGCCTATATCGGCCAGATGGTAAAGGATTTCGGCAAATCTCGGAATATCGATGCGCAATATGTCGTGGTGCCGGCGACCGTGCTCAACGATCGTCTCGCCGCCGCCTTTGAGGGCAATGCGCCGCCGGATGCCTACATGCAGGTGAGCCAGCGCGCGCAATACTATATCGGCCGGGGTCTGGTGGTGCCGCTCGGCGACGTTCTGGCCGACATGCGGAAAGTGCCCGGTGGCATCTTCGAGAACCAGCTCGCCTCCGGTCAGGCCGGCACCGAGATCGAGGCGCTGCCGCTCGAAGTGGATGTGGCGCCGATGTTCGTGCGCAAGGATCTGCTCGACGAGGTCGGCAAGCCGGTGCCGGACACATGGGACGAGCTGCGGGCGGATGCGAAGCTGATCCAGGCCAAGCACCCCAGCATCTCCGGCTTCGGCATGACGGTGAGCAACACCAATGACGCCGAGGGGCAGATCCGCAACATGATCTGGTCGTTCGGCGGACAGGTGATGGCGGCGGACGGCAAGACCGTCACCTTCGACACGCCCCAGGTCAAGGCGGCGTATCAATTCGTCGCGGACATGCTGCTGAAGGACCGCACGATCCCGCGTGCGGCGCTCACCTGGGACGATAGCGGCAACAACATCGCCTATCAGACCGGGCGCGCCGCCTTCATCATCAACCCGCCGAGCGTCTGGTACTGGATGCAGGACAATGACAAGACGCTGCTCGCGCATAGCGTAATGGCGAGCGTGCCGAAAGGCCCCGGCCCGGACGGCAAGCGCGGCAATGCGATCGGCAGCTGGGTTTGGCAGGTCTCGAAGGCATCGAAGCACGCGGATCTGGCGAAGGATTGGCTGCGTTATTTCTATCAGCCTGACCATTACCGCGCGGTGATCGACAAGGTGGGGGGCCGCTGGGCGCCGATCTATCCCTCGATGCTCGACAGTATGCCGCTCTTCGCCGCGAACCCTGCCTTCAAGAATTTCAAGACGCTGGCGCAGGACGGATTCATGGACGGCTATGCGGGTCCGCCGAACGTGCTGGCGGGGAAAGTATATGACGCCAACATCCTCACCAAGGTGCTGCAGAAGGTGTTGGTCGACCATTCATCCGTCGACGCCGCCGTGAGCTGGGGCCAGCAGCAGATCGAGCAGCTTGCGAAATCGAGCTGACGCCGGGCGGGATCGCACGGGCGAGCAGGCAGGGGGAAAGTGAGTGCCGATCGTTTCCATGGAGCATGGTGTGCAGCTCGGGCGGCTGTTCCTGGAGCGGATGGGGAGCTCCGCCGAGGAGGCGCGGGAGGTCGCCGACCATCTGGTCCGATCGAATCTCGCCGGGCATGACAGCCACGGGATCGGCGTGCTTCCCGGCTACGTGCGCGCCTTCAAGGGCGGGCATGTCATTGCCAATCAGACGCTCGCCCTGCTATCGGATTTCGGCGCGATCCTGCATTTCGACGCGCGACGCGGTTTCGGCGCGCGCATGGCGGCGGAGGCTGTCCGGCGTGGGATCGAGCGGGCGCGGGCGCTCGGCACCTGCGCGCTCGGTCTGCGCAACAGTGCGCATATGGGACGGATCGGCGCCTATGCGGAGCTTTGCGCCGAGAGCAACTGCGCCTTTATCGGCTTCGTCAATGTGGCGGACCACGAACCCTTTCAGGCGCCATACGGATCCCGAGAAGGCCGGCTCGGCACAAACCCGTTCTGCGCCGCGGTTCCGGGAGGTGCCGTACCGGGAACCGCAGGACCCGCGTTCCTGCTCGACATGGCCACGACGACGATCGCCTTCAACAAGGCGAGGCTCGCCTATGAAAAAGGGCTTCCGGCGCCCCCGGATGCACTGCTCGACGCGGGCGGCAATCCGACCACGGATCCCACCGCGCTCATCGAGCATCATGCCGGCGCGCTGACCGCGTGCGGCAAGCATAAGGGGTCGGGTCTCGCCGTGCTGTGCGAGGCGCTGGGCGCCGTGCTGACCGGTGGCCAGCGGGCGGACGAACCGCGGAAGGGCGGTGTGTCGAACAGCATGCTCGCCGTGATCATCGACATCGGGCGCTTCGCCGAGGCAGAGGATTTCCGCTCAGGCGTGAGCGCGGTCAGCGAGGCGATCACCAGTTCCGCGCCGGCCGCCGGGTTCGCGGAGGTGCTCGTGCCGGGCGAGCCCGAGCGCCGGATGCGCGCCAAGCGCGAGCGGGACGGCATACCGCTCTCCGATCAAGGCTGGCAGACCATTCTGGCGGCCGGCCATGGCCTCGGATTGGGAGAAGCGGCGCTCGACCGGCTGGCGCGCTGACTCCAGCGTTCCCGGGCGCTTCTGTCGGCGCCCGGAATGGCCTAGATCAACCCGCTGCGAAAACCGGCACGTTGATACAGAGGAGAGGCCGAACCGATGAAGATCACCGCCATCGAGACGATCCGGCTCGGTGAATTCCCCAATTTGCTCTGGCTGCATGTCCATACCGATCAGGGCCTGATCGGGCTGGGCGAGACCTTCATGGGCCCGCGCGCGGTCGAGGCGCATATCCACGAGACCGTCGCGCCGCTCCTGCTCGGCAAGCCGGCGCTGCAGATCGATCGGCACGCGCGTACATTGCAGAACGGGTATCTCGGGTTCTCCGGCACAGGGGCCGAGATCAGGGCGGCGTCGGCCATCGATATCGCGCTCTGGGATCTGTTCGGCCAGGCGACGGGGCAGCCGATCTGGCAATGCCTCGGCGGGCTCTCGCACGACCGGGTTCGCATCTACAACACCTGCGCGGGCTATCGCTACATCCGCTCGGCGAGCGGCCAGCGCAGCGACAATTGGGGGGTCGACCCCGCCGCATCCGCCGGCCCTTACGAGGATCTCGACGCCTTCCTCCATCGCGCCGACGAGCTCGCGCATTCCCTGCTCGAGGAAGGCGTCACTGCGATGAAGATCTGGCCCTTCGATCACGCGGCGGAAGCGAGCGAGGGCCGCGTCATCTCCGCCGCGCAGATCGACCACGCGATGGAACCGTTCCGCAAGATCCGCGCCGCGGTCGGCAACAAGATGGACATCATGGCGGAGCTCCACTCGCTCTGGACACCGCCGGCGGCCGAGCGCGTGCTGCGCGCGCTCGCCGAGATAGACCCGTTCTGGGTCGAGGATCCGATCAAGATGATCAATGCGGATCTGCTGGCCGATCTGCGCGCGCGCACCGCCGTTCCGGTCTGCGCCAGCGAGACGCTTGCCACCCGCCGCGCCTTCCGGGAGTTCCTGCAGGCCGATGCGGTCGACGTGGTGATGCTCGACCTCTCCTGGTGCGGCGGGGTCGGCGAGGCGAAGAAGATCGCGACGATGGCGGAGGCCTGGGGACGGCCGGTGGCGCCGCATGACTGCACCGGCCCGGTGGTGCTGACCGCCTCGGTGCATCTCTCGCTCAACTGCCCGAACACGCTGGTGCAGGAGACGGTGCGCGCCTTTACCAGCGGCTGGTACCGCGAGGTGATGACCACGCTGCCGCCGATCCGCGACGGATTCGTCTACCCGATCGAAGGCCCCGGCCTCGGGACCCGTCTGCAGCCCGAGCGGCTGACCGCGGCGGATTGCGAACGGACGACAAGCAGGCTCTAACCGCGCGCAGGACCGTGGCCCTGATCCCCCGCGCCCCAGACCATGCAGGAGAACCCCGACGTGCCGACCGATGCTCCGCAAGCGGTGATGGACCAGGCGGTCCGGTACCTGGTGACCAACTACAACCCGAAGGGCCAGCGGATCGGCTGGTTGATGATCTCCTCGATCCTGGTCGAGGCATGGGATCTCTACTCGATCGCCTTCGTGCTGATCTTCATCCGCGACATCTTCCATCCCTCGCCGGCGATGCTGGGGCTGGCGGCGGCGGGCACGCAGGGCGGCGCGTTGGTGGGCGCGCTGATCGGCGGCTGGCTGTCCGACAAGGTCGGCCGGCGGGTGATGTTCCTCTCGACGATGGTGATGTTCATCATCTTCGCGCTCGCGCAGGCTTTCTCGCCGAACATGCTGACGCTGGTGGTGATCCGCTTCATCCTCGGCATCCCGCTCGGGAGCGACATCTCCAACGGCTACACCTACATCATGGAGTCGATGCCCAAGGGCGAGCGCGAGGTGATGGGCAATCGCTGGCAGTTCATGTTCGCGCTCGGCGAGGTGATGACGCTGGCGGTGATCGCGGTCTTTGTGGTGCTGGAACTGCCGCACGACCTGATCTGGCGGGTGACGCTCGGGCTCGGTGCGCTGCCCGCGGCGATCATCCTGCTGATGCGCCACAACCTGCCGGAAACCGCGGTGTGGCTCATCCGGCACGGCCGCTTCCGCGAGGCGAAGCAGGTGACGCGCGAGATGTATGGCGATGCGCTCGACATGCTACCGGACGAGGATGCGGTGGTGACGAAGCCGCGGCCGACCGCATTCCTCGCCGACATCCGGCGCGATCCGATCCGCTGGCGCGCCACCCTGTTCGGCTGGATCGCCTGCTTCGCGCAATCGACCGAGTTCTCCACCTTCGCCTTCTATATTCCGGTGCTGTTCGTGATGGTCGGCGTGTCCGGCATCCTGGGCACCAATCTCGTCACCCTCGCACTCTATGTCATTGCCGCGATCTCGGGCTGGGTTGGTCCGCTGATCACGCCGAAGATCGGCCAGCGTGGCCTCAGCATCGCGGGATTCGGGATCGTGCTCGTCTCACTGCTGGTCGCGGCGGCCGCGCTCTACACCGGCCATGTGCAGATCCTGCCCTTCGCCGCCGCGGCGATGCTCTGGGGCCATTACTGGGATGCCGAGAACTGCATGACCATCCCGACGATGGTCGCGCGCCCGGAATATCGCGGCACCGCAAGCGGCTTCGCCTACGTGTTCGTCAAGCTGCCGGCGTTCCTGTCGATCTTTTTGTTTCCCGTGCTGTTTGCCGCGATCGGCCAGGCGAATGCGACATTGTTCGTGGCGCTCTTCCCATTGATCGGCCTGCTCGCGGCGATCTTCATCCTGCCCGAGGTCTACGGGTACGAGCATGATTGAGGCGGGAAGGTCGGGCGGCTCGGCTCGGCCCCTTCGTCACCAGTATTTTCCTCACCAGCCCATCGCATAGGCGGTGCGGCGTGGATCGGCGCCGGCGGCACGCGGGCCGTATTCGGTGTCGGCGCGGACCGCGCAGAGCGCCCCGGCCGCGGCGATGAAATCCGGCCATTTGCTCACCTTGTGGCCGAGGGCTGCGAGCTCGCCGAGCGTCGCATCCGGGATGCGGCCTTCCGCGCAGAGCAGGCCCGGCGTGTAGTTGTGCGGGTGCTGGCTGGCCGGAAAACTATAGGTGGCGAGACGCGGCTGCTCGATCGCCGCCTGCGGATCCATGCCGAAATCCACCGTGTTCACGACGAGCTGCGTCATCGCCTGCGGCTGCACGTCGAGGCCGGGCGTGCCGAACGTCATCGCCAACTTGCCATCCTTCAGCATGAGCGCCGGATTGGGGGTGAGGCGGGGCCGCTTGCCGGGCTGCAGCGAGGCCGGGTGCCGCGGATCGAGCCAGCTCTGAAAACCGCGCGGCGAGAGCACCACGCCGACCTCCGGCACCACGGGCGTGTAGCGCACGCCGTCGCTCGGCGTCGCGGAAAATCCGTTGCCCTCGGCATCGACCACGCAGAGATAGCTGGTGTCGGATCCGATCGGCCCGGGCTGCGGCACCGGCGCGCGATAGCCGGTCGGTTGCGCCTTGCCCTCGAACGCCCAGGGGTTGCCGGGCTCCGGCATGTCGCTCCATGCCTCGGTGAGCGAGATGCGCTCGACCCATTCCTTCGCGTAATCCTTGTTCAGCAAACCATCGATCGGCACGTCGACGAAATCCGGATCGCCGATATAGGCATGGCGGTCGGCGAAGCTCGCTTTCAGCGCCTCGGCGATCACGTGCAGCGCTTTCGGCGAGTTGTGGCCGTACGAAGCGAGGTCGTAATTCTCGAGGATGCTCAGGGTCTGGGGCAGCACCGGTCCCTGGCACCACGGGCCACAGGCATAGACCTCGTAGCCGCGATAGCTCGTCTTCACCGGCGGCTCGACGCCGACCGAGAAGCTCGCCAGATCGTCGTAATCGAGGAATCCGCCCTGCTCCTGCGAGAAACGCGCCATCTTCTCGGCGAGCTCGCCTTTGTAGAACACGTCGCGGGCGGCCATGATGGCGGCGGCGCGGCCGCTCGATGCGGCGGCCTTTTCCGCCGCGATCAATGTCCGGAAGGTGCGCGCGAGCGTCGGCTGACGGATCATGTCGCCGGCCTGATACGGCGTGCCGTCCTTGCGCGTGTATTCGGCGGAGGATGGCCATTGGCTGACATTGGCGTGCACGCCGGTCAGCATGTGGGAGAGCAGCCGGCTCGCGGGAAACCCGTCCGTCGCCAGCTCCAGCGCCGGCTCGAGCACCTGGGCGAGGGTGAAGGTGCCGTAGCGCGACAGCGCGGTCAGCCAGGCATCGCAGGCGGACGGCGTGATGGCGTTGCGCACGCCGAGCGGGATCTCGCCGTTCAACTCATCGCGGAAATATTCGAGAGAGGCTTTCTTCGGCCAGCGGCCGAGCCCGGAGATCGAGATCACCTCCTGCGTTTTCGCCAGATAGAGGATGATCGGCGCGACGCCCCCGAAATTCGTGAGATCGGGCTGCGTGACGTTGATGCAGATGCCGGCGGCGACACCCGCGTCGATCGCGTTCCCGCCCTGCTGAAGAATGCGCATGCCGGCCTGCGAGGCGAGGTAATGTCCGGCGGCGACCGCATATTTCGCGGAGGTGATCATCGGCCGGAAGGTCGGCGTGACGAAATCGGCCATAGCATCCTCCGAACTTCGCGACAGGGCGCGGCGGCGTGCGCCCGCACGCAGTCTAGACCCATCTCAGCGGGCGCGCCCAGCCTCCCGGATCGTCGCGGCGTTGACGCGTCGGTGATGCCGGGCGCAGAGTTTTTGCGCACGGCGGTCCGGGATCAGGCGATGGCAGACGCGCATTGGGTCGCGGCGACGACGCGGCCCGTCATCATGGGCACCCGCTACATGATCTCGGCCGGCCACTACCTCGCCGCCGCCGCGGGCATGCGGATTCTCGACAAGGGCGGCAATGCATTCGATGCCGGTGTCGCCGCCGCGCTCTGCGTCAACGTGCTGCAGCCGGATCTCACCAATATCGGCGGCGTCGCGCCGATCTGCATTTTCCATGCCGATAGCGGGGCGGTGGAGACGATCAGCGGCCTTGGCTGGTGGCCGGCCGCCGCGGATCCCGAATTCTTCCGTCGCGAGCGCGGCGGCCGCATGGGGCGCGGCATCCATCGCTGCATCATGCCGGCGGCGATGGACGCGTGGCTGACCACCTTGCAGCGCCACGGCACGATGCGGTTCGGCGAAATTGCCGATTCCGCTATCGAGCTCGCGGAAGACGGTTTCGCGATGCATCCGGTCATGCATGAGACGTTGTCGGACGAAGCATCGCTGCGCGCGATGCGCGGCTGGGCGTCCACGCGCGCCGTCTTTCTGCCGGATGGCGAGCCGGTCGCGGTCGGCCGGCGCGTGGTCCAGCGCGATCTCGCGCGCACGCTGCGAATTCTGGCGGCGGCGGAGCAGGGCGCACCCAGCCGCGAGGCTGGGCTGGAAGCGGCGCGTGCGTGCTTCTACACGGGCGAGATCGGCCAGGCGATGGCGAATTTCGTTGCCGCCGAAGGTGGTTGGATCACCTTGCAGGATCTCGCGGCGTTCCGCGTCGCCATCGAGCCGAGCGTCAGCCTCAATTATCGCGGCTACGACATTCATGCGTGCGGCCCGTGGTGCCAGGGGCCGGTGGTGCCGATGGCGCTGAACATCCTCGAGGGCTACGACATCGCAAGCCTCGGCGCGAACAGCGCGGCGCTCTACCATCTGGTGATCGAGGCGCTGAAAGCGGCCTTTGCCGATCGCGACAAGTATTTCACCGATCCACGTTTCGGCGCCGTGCCGATGGACGGGCTGCTCGCGAAGGGATACGGCGCGCAATGGCGATCGCGCATCGATCCGCATCGCGCGTCGCCCGGCATGCCGGAGCCGGGCGAGCCTTGGGCATTCTCGGCCGCGCCGCCGCGGCGCGAGGCCAGCCGTTGGCGGCATCCCGATGCAGCGCCGGGCGTGGTGGAGCCGGATACCAGCTATCTCTGCGTGGTTGACAGCGCGGGCAACGCCTTCTCCGCCACGCCGAGCGACGGCGTGACCAGCGCGCCGCTAGTGCCGGGATACGGCTTCATGATTTCGAGCCGCGGCATGCAATCCTGGCTCGATCCCGATCATCCGAGCGTGATGGCGCCGCGCAAGCGCCCGCGGCTCACGCCGAGCCCGGGCATGGTGCTGAAGGACGGGCGCCTCGTCATGCCATACGGCACGCCCGGCAACGACGTGCAGCCGCAGGCGATGGTGCAGTTCCTGATCAACGTGATCGATTTCGGCATGGATGTGCAGGCCGCGATGGAGGCGCCGCGCTGCGCGACCTACAGCTATCCGCGTTCCTCCGATCCGCATCCCTATTCGCCCGGCCAGGCGAATATCGAGGGCCGCGTCGACCCATCCGTGCTCGCTCGGCTGCAGGCGCTCGGCCATGGCATCAAGGCGTGGCCAGGCTGGACCGGCAGCGCCGGATCGCTCGGCGCGATCCGCGTCGATCATGGGACCGGCGTGCTGCATGGCGGCGCCGATCCGCGCCGCACCGCCTACGCGATCGGCCGCTGATCCGGCGATCGCTGCCCGCTAGAGCGCGATCGGTTCGCGTTCGCTCACTCCACAGGCTCTAGAGCATTTTCAGTTAAGCCGGCGCCGACTCCACCGAAGGTCAAAATGCTTTAGCTCTTTATTTTGGCGGGCATCTTTATCCGCTCGCACGAATCCGTTGGATCGGATGATGCTCTACTTGCCGGCGGGATGCACATCGGCCGCCAGCACGTAGCCATCGCCGCGCGGCGCGTGATCGAGCGTCGCGCGCATCGCCTCGATGTTCAGCGGTCGCAGCAGCGGGATCCACGCGACGTGCGTGGTGAGCATGTCCTCCGCGCGGCGCAACGTCGCTTCCCGCGCGGCGGGATCGACCTGACGCTCCGCCGCCTCGAGCAGCTGGTCGAACCCGCCATCGTCGAACTGGCCGCGATTCATGATCCCCCAGCCTTTCGCCGCGTTCTGCGTGGCGAACATCTGCATCATCGCCTGGCTCGGCTCTTCGGTGTCGTTCAGCATGAACATGGTGAACAGGCTGTATTCGTGCCGGTTGGCGTGGCCGATGAAGGTGAGATGCGGCATCGGGTCCGGGGTGGCGCGCACGCCGATGCGCGTGAACATCTGCGCCGCCGCCTCGCAGAGCTGCGCGCCGTTCGGGTAGCGGTCGGCCTGGCATTGCATGGTGAGGCGGAACCCGCCCGGATAGCCGGATTCCGCGAGCAGCTGCCTGCCCTGTGCCGGATCGTAGGGGATCGGCTGCAGCTTCGGATCGTAGCCGAACTGCCCGGGCGCCATCATCTGGTCGGCCACCGCCATCTCGCCGTTCATCAGCCGGTCCCTGAGCAGCGGACGGTTGATCGCCATTGCCAGCGCGCGCCGCACCCGCACATCGGCAAGCGGGTTGACGCTCAGCGCCTCGCCGTTCGGCCCGGTGACGAAGGGGGGCTTGCGCGCGCTCACATCGAGCTGGAATGCGATGACGTTGTTGGAGACGGCCTCCCGCACGCGGAACGCCGCGTCGCGCTTCAGCGCCGGCGCATCATCGAGCGGAACGGCGTCGATCAGCGCCACGTCGCCTGCGCGGAAGGCGGCGAGCCGCGCGGCGGCATCGGGGATGAAGCGCAGCGTGACAGTGTCCCAGGGCGGCGCGGCGTCCCAATAGGCATCGTTGCGTTCGAGCGTGATGCGATCGCCATGCAGCCAGGAGCCAAAGCGATAGGGACCGGTGCCGATCGCGGCATGGCTGGAATTGTAATCTTGGGTCGAGGCACCCCCGCCGACATGGCGTGAGACGATGCCGATCATCGCGAGATCGGTGGGCAACAGCGGATCCGGCCCGGCGGTGTGGACCACCACATGCCCGTTATCGGGCACGTCCACGCTCGCCACGCGGCGCAGGAACGGCCCGAATCCGCTCGGGCTGCGCGGCACGGTCGGCGCGCGCTGGTAGGTGAAGGCGACATCGGACGCGCTCAGCGCCGTGCCGTCCTGGAAGGTGACGCCCGGGCGCAGGGTGAATTCCCAGCTCGTGTCATCGAGTGGCTTCCAGGACGTCGCGAGGCCCGGCGACAATGTGCCGTTGGCGCCCAGCCGGACCAGCGGCTCGAAAATCTGGAAGCTGACGTTCAGATCACCGCCGAACCAATGGAAATGCGGATCGATGCTGTCAGGCTCGACCGCGATGCCCATCGTCAGATCAGCCGCGCGGGCGCGGGTCAGCGCGATGGTGCCGGCAAGCATCAGGCACAACCCGATCGCGGCCATGTTCCGGACTGACTTCATCACCCTGTCCTTTTCCGCTGCTCGGCGCCGAACAGGCAGAGCTGCTGCCCGCCGACATCGCGGATCATCGCCTCCCGCCACGATTGTGCATCATCGGCGACATTGTTCAACCGGAGAGCAAGATGGCCCGCGTCAGGGAAAACTCCTCAGCCTTTGGTGACATGCACGCCCGGCACGCGGCCGGCATTCCATTTCCCGTCGATCGCCCGCTCGATCTGCGCGGCGAGCTGCAGCAGCAGCCCGTCATTGGCTTGCCGCGCCTGCGCCTGAATGCCGAGCGGCAATCCGTTCTCCTGCGCGGCAAGCGGCAGGGAAATTCCGGGAATGCCGCAGAGATTGGCGAGCGGCGTATAGGCGAAGTTCTGCCAGAGATTCCCGAACCAATCGAGCACCGAGGGATTGTCGCTGATCGTCAGATATTCGGTGGCGCCGATGCGCGGCGTCGGCAGGGCGGTGATCGGCGTCAGGATGATGTCCCATTCCTCGAAGAAGGCGCCGAAGGCGCGCGCGGTGGTGTTGAACACCGCCTGCATCCGTGCCCGCTCACCGTAGGATGTCGGCAGACCCGCTTCCCAGATCTTGATGTTGATCGGCTCGACCAGATCGGCGGCCGGCCGCTCGAGCCCGAGCTGGGTGAGCAAGTTGGCGATCGTCTGCGCGAAATTGCTGATGTAGCAGGTGGTCTGCGCGGCAAAGGCGGCACGGAAATCCACCGCCGGCAGCGCCCATTCCACGTGATGGCCTAGACCTTCGAGAAAGCGGCCGACCCGCTCCAGCTCGGCGACGAAATGCGGCGTCGCGCGGTAATCGCCCCATTCATGCGAGAGCGCGATGCGCAGCCGTCCGGGGTGGCGCGTGACGAGATCGGAACAGCTTTCCGGCTGCGTCCAGTACGGCATGAACTCGCCCGGCGCGCCGCCGCGGCACGCATCGACGAAGGCGGCGGTGTCGCGCACCGTGCGGGTATGGCAGCCCTGGATCGAGACAAGCCCGGTGAGATCGGAGGCGGCCGGCGCGATCGAGAACACGCCGCGCGACACTTTCAGCCCGATATTGCCGTTCACGCCGGCGGGGATGCGGATCGACCCGCCGCCATCCGTCGCGTGCGAGATCGGCAGCGCGCCGGCCGCCACCATCGCGCCGGTGCCGGCCGACGAGCCGCATGTGGTGTAGTCGAGATCCCATGGATTGCGCGTCACATAGACGGCGGGATTCTCGGCCGAGCTGCACACGCCGAATTCCGGCGTCGTGCTGCGTCCGATGATGTTGAGCCCGGCATGGCGGAGCCGCCCCGCGAGATAGCTGTCCGCCGCGGCGCGATTGCCGCGCATCAGCAGCGAGCCCATTTCCTGCAGCCGGCCTTTCAGCGTCGGCCCGATATCCTTCATCAGATAGGGCACGCCGGCGAACGCGCCCGCCTGGTTCATCCCATCCTTCAGCGGGTCTTCGACAACGTCGTCGAACACCTCGACGACGGCGCTGAGCGCCGGATTGGTCTTGGCGATGGCGGCCGCGGCCTGCGCCGCCAACTCGGTTGGCGTCAGCTCGCCCTTGCGGACGCGATCGGCCAGTCCGACTCCGTCATGCGCGGCCCATTCGTCCCAGCTCATCGCCAAACTCATCGCGCGTCATCCCTCCCGGCTGCGCGCGAAGGGTAGAAGACCGTTCGGATGGGTCAAGGCCGGTTGGGTTCGACGCGCGGCGTCAGCGGCGCAGCAGGTTGGTCTTCGCGAGATCCACGACCTCGTCGCCGCGGCCGCTCATGATCGCGCGCAGCACGTAGAGGCTGAACCCCTTCATCTGCTCCGCCCCGATCGTCGGCGGCATCGAGAGCTCCTGCTTCGCGGTCACCACGTCGAGCAGCGCCGGTCCGTCATGCGCCAGGATATCCGCGACCGCCCCCGGCAGATCGCCCGGATCTTCGACGCGCAGCGCATGGATGCCCATGGCGCGCGCCATCGCGGCGAAATCCGGATTCTGCAGATCGGTGCCGTAATCGACGAAGCCGGCCGCCTTCATCTCGAGTGCCACGAAGCCGAGGACGCCGTTGTTGAACACCACGATCTTCGCCGGCAGCTTGTGCTGCGTCAGCGTGATCAGGTCGCCCATCAGCATCGTGAAGCCGCCATCGCCGGACATCGACACCACCTGGCGGCCCGGGCACGAGGCCTGGATGCCGATCGCGTGCGCCATCGCATTGGCCATCGAGCCGTGCACCCAGGAGCCGATGAGCCGGCGGCGGCCATTCATGCGCAGGTAGCGCGCCGCCCAGATCGTCGGTGTGCCGACATCGGCGGTGAACACCGCATCGTCGGCGGCCGCTTCGCTCAGCAATCGGGCGAGATATTGCGGATGGATCGGCTTTCGGCCCGGCGTGCCGCGGGCGAGATCGTCGAGCCCCTCCCGCGCGCGGCGGTAATGCGCGAGGCTGTCATCGAGATGCGCCCGGTCGGTCTTGACCGTGAGCCTGGGCAGCAGCGCCGCGATCGTGGTGCCGACATCGCCGACCAGGCCGAGATCGAGTTTGCAGCGCCGGCCCAGATTCTCCGGCCTGATATCGACCTGCGCGATCTTCGCGTCCTGCGGGAAGAACTGCTTGTACGGAAAATCCGTGCCGAGCATCAGCAGCACATTGCAGGCATGCATCGCGGCATAGCCGGAGGAGAAGCCGATGAAGCCCGTCATCCCGACATCGTAGGGATTCTCGTACTCGACATGCTCCTTGCCGCCGAGCGCATGCACCATCGGGCTCTTCAGCGCCTCGGCCAGCGCCATCAGCTGGTCATGCGCGTCGGCGCAGCCACGGCCGCAGAACAGCGTGACGCGGGCGGCGCCGTTCAGCAGGTCGGCCAGCGCGTCGAGCTGCGCATCTGCCGGCCGCACCAGGGGCGCGGCCGGCAGCAGGCCGGGATTGGGCGAGATCGCCCGCGCCGGCGGCTTGCGCATCGCCAGGTCGCCCGGAATGACGACCACCGCGACACCGCGCTGCCCGACTGCGGCGCGGATCGCGTTTTCCAGCACGTAGGGCAATTGCGCGGTGTCCGACAGCAGCTCGCAATAATGGCTGCATTCGCGGAACAGGTTCTGCGGGTGGGTCTCCTGGAAATAGCCGCCGCCGATCTCGGCGGAGGGGATATGCGCCGCGATCGCGAGAACCGGCGTGCGGGACCGGTGCGCGTCGAACAATCCATTGATCAGATGCAGGTTTCCCGGGCCGCACGAGCCGGCGCAGACGGCTAGCTCGCCGGTGATCTGCGCCGCGCCCGCCGCGGCGAAGGCCGCGACCTCCTCGTGGCGGACATGGATCCAGTCGATCGCCGGGCGCCGGCGCAGCGCTTCGGTCAACGCGTTCAGACTGTCGCCCACGACACCGAAGATCCGCTTCACCCCGGCCTGCATCAGCGTCTCGGTGATGAGGTCGGCGACATTGTTGATCTGCATCGCGGCTTGCCTCCTCACAAAAGCCAGGAGATCGTCGTTGAACGGTCCTGGTGGCCGGACCGGCAAACCATGCACCGTAACGACCGGCCATGGCCAGATGCGTAATCCGACATTCATCTTTTATCGGCATGCTGCGCGGCATGAAGGTGAAGCAGGATCCGGCGGAGATTGCTGTTGTGATGCCGACGATGCTGTCGGCATCATTGCTGCGCGCGGCCCGGTCCGTCTTCCGGCAGGATTTTCCCGGTCCGATCCAGCTCCTCATCGGCATTGATGCGCCCGGCATCGACACGCATGGAGAAGCCTCGCTGCTTGACACGATCCGCGCGGAATGCCCGGGCAATGTCATGCTGACGATCCTCGATCTCGGCTACTCCACGGCGCAGCGCCATGGCGGTCTCTACCCGAACGCCTATGGCGGCGCGCTTCGCACCATCCTGACCTATGCGGCGAACAGCCGGCGCGTCGCCTATCTCGACGACAATGACTGGTATGCGCCCGGCCATCTGCGCGGTCTCGCGCAGGCGATCGAGGGATGCGCGTGGGCGTTCTCGGATCGCTGGCTGGCCGACCCGCATGGCGGCGGCACGATCTGCCGCGACGAGTGGGATTCGCTCGGACCAGGGCGCGGCATCAACGCCGCCGCTTACGGCGGCTTCGTGCAGCCGAGCACGCTGATGCTCGACAAGCTCGCCTGCCATTTCGTGCTGCCGTTCTGGTCGAACGCCCTGTTCGCCGATGGCGGCGGCGAGGACCGGCTGATCTTCGCGGCGCTGCGGGCGAATTTCGCCTGGCGGGGCTCGGGCGAGGCGACGTGCTTCTGTACGCTGAATGCGAACGCCGTGCGCGATGCTCACCATGTCGCGGAATTCCGCCGCCGCGGCCTGCGCTGGCTCAACGACCGCGCCCTGCTCGACCGGGTGGCGGCGCATCTCGGCTCGGCCGAGCGCGACCTCGCGGCGGGGCGCGCGAAGGCGGCGGCGCGGAGCTGCGAGGCGGCGCTCGCCATTCATCCGCATCATGGCGGCGCGCTCAGCCTCGCCGGCGACGCCTATCGCCGGCTCGGGCGGCGACAGGAGGCCGAGCGCTGCGCCGCGGCGGCGGCGCTGATGACGTTCGCGGAGCAGGCGGCCTGACTGAAATCCGTGCGGGCGGTCGCATGGCGGGAGATCAGGCGGCGGTCGCGCGCCTGCGGCTCGGCAGCGGGTTGGGCGCGGCATCCGGCACCGCCAGCGCGGCGAGCAGGGCCTCGCGCAGCTGCGCGAGCTTGCGTTCGTTCTCGATCTTGAGGCCGAACACGTCCTTCACGTAGAACACATCGACCGCGCGCACGCCGTAGGTGGTGACATGGGCGGAGGCGATCTGCAGCCCTTGCTCGGAGATCGCCGTGGTGACGTCGTGCAGCAGACCCGGACGGTCGCGGCCGTTCACCTCGATCAGCGTGTGGGTGTTGGACGCCCGGTTGTCGATGACCACCCGCGGGGGCACGTGGATCGCGCGCATCCGGCTGCCGAGCAGCGGGCCCTGCGCCTCGTGGATCTCGTCGGCCAGCCGGATGCGTCCGGTCAGCGCCTGCTCGATCAGCACGTAGAGCCGCGCCAGCCGGTGCGGCGCCTCGAACGCGCCCCCGGCGGCGTCCTGGATCCAGAACGTGTCGAGCGCCATCCCGTTGGTCAGCGTGTGGATGCGCGCATCCACGATCGAGGCGCCGGCGACCGCGAGCGCGCCGGCGATATGGCTGAACAGGCCGGCATGGTCATGCGTGTAGACCGCGACCTCGGTCACCGCGCGCGCCGGCAGCGGCTGCGTGTCGACGGTGAGCGGCGCGCGCCGTGCCTCGGCGTCCCGCGTGAGATGGGCGTGCCGCGCATGCGTCGCCGGGTCGAAGGAGAGCCAGTAGCCGGGATAGCCGAGATCGAGGAATTTCTGCCGCGCATCCTCGGGCCAGTTGACGAGCAGCGCCGCCGCCGCTTCCTTGGCGCGCGCCACCCGCACGTCGCGCTCAGTGGTGGAGAGCCCGCCGGCCAGCACTTCGGAGACCCGCGCATAGATCTCGCGCAGCAACGTCGCCTTCCAGTTGTTCCAGACTTTCGGCGACACCGCGCGCATGTCGGCGACGGTGAGGATCAGCAGCAGCTTGAGCCGCTCGGGCGATTGAATGGTGTCGGCGAGGTCGAGGATGGTTTTCGGGTCGTCGATATCGCGCTTGAACGCGCCCTGGCTAAGCAGGAGATGGTGCAGCACCAGCCAGGAGACGGTCTCGGTCTCCTCGGCCGAGAGGCCGAGCATCGGCCCGGTCTCCTGCGCGATCTCGGCGCCGAGCTCCGAATGGTCGCCGCCGCGGCCCTTCGCGATGTCGTGCAGCAGCATGGCGACGAACAGCGCCCGGCGCGATTGCAGATCCTCGACCAGGCCGGACGAGACCGGCGCCTCGTCGGCCAGGTCGCCGCGCTCGAGCGCGTTCAGCACGCGCACCGCCTCGATCGTGTGCTCGTCGACGGTGAACACGTGATAGGTGTCGAACTGCATCTGCCCGACGATGCGCGCCCAGTCCGGCAGGAAGCGGCCGAGGAAGCCCGTCTGGTTCAGCATCGCCATCCAGGCCCAGCCATCGGAGCGGATATGCTCGACATCGCGCCCGCAGAGCAGGTCGAGGAAGATCGCCGACGCCGCCCGGTCGCCGCGCAGCCTGACCGCGCATTTGACGTGGCGGATCAGCGCACGGATCGCGAGCGGGTGCAGCTTGAGGTCGCGGTCGCGCGCCACCTGCAGGATGCGCAGCATCTGCACCGGCTCGCGGTCGAACTCGCGGCCGGGGGCGGAGAGCAGCATGCCGTCGGCGAGCAGGAACCCGGCGCGCAGCAGCGCCGGATCGGCTTCCGGCGCGATCGCCGGCGGACCCAGAGCGAACCGCGCGATCGCCGGCTCCAGCACGCGGGTCAGGCGGGTCACCTCGCGCACGGTGAGGAAATAATGGCGCATGAAGCGCTCCACCCCGTCCTGCCGCCCGTGTCGCGTGTAGCCCATGCGCGCGCCCACGATCGGCTGCAGGTCGAAGGTGAGCCGCTCCTCGGCGCGGCCGGCCACGTAATGCAGATGGAAGCGCACCGACCACAGGAAGGACCAGCAGCGCCGCCCGAGCCGCGCCTCGGTCATCGTCAGCAGGCCGCCGCCGGGCGATTCGGGGCCGGTCAGCTCCGCCATGATCTGGGTGCCGAGCACGTAGCGCGAGAACCAGTAGAGGGTCTGCAGGTCGCGCAGGCCGCCGCGCCCTTCCTTGACGTTCGGCTCGACCAAGAAGGCGCTTTCGCCGAAGCGGCGGTGCCGCATCTCGCGCTCGGCCTGCTTGGCGTGGAAGAAGGCGTCGAAACCCGATTCCTGGCAGTCCCGGTCGAAGCGGGTGCGGAAATCGGCGAACAACGTGGCGCTGCCGGCGACGTGCCGCGCATCGAGCAGCGCCGTCCGCACGGTCTGCTCCTGGCGGGCGGTGGCCAGGCATTCGGGGATCGAGCGGGTGGCGTGGCCGACCTTGAGGCCGAGATCCCAGAGGAAGTAGAGCATGTCCTCCACCGCCTTCAGCACCGGCGGCGTCGGCTCGGCCTCGGTGAGGAAGAGCAGGTCGATATCGCTGAACGGCGCCAGCACGCCGCGGCCGTAGCCCCCGGTCGCGACCATGGCGAACGGATCCGCCCCGCCCGGTGTGGCCAGATTGGGTGTGGCCAGATTGGGTGTGGCCAGATTGGGTGTGGCCAGATTGGGTGTGGCCTGGCCGGGCGGCATGTCCTCGACGGTCATGCGGTAGAGCGAGGCGACGAGACCGTCCACCAGCAGGCCGAGCCGGCGCGCCGCCTGCAGGCCGTTGAACTGCTCGGTCTCGAAGCCGTGGCGGACATCCTGCTGGATGCGGGCTAGGTGCCGGCGAAACAGGCCGAGCGCCGCCTCGCGCGGGACCGATCCGCGATGCACGACCTTCAACTGCTCGAGCGCGTTGTCCAGCACGGTGGCGGCGGCCTCGGGCGCGGTCGGGAGCGGGGACGGACTCAGCATCTTGCTCTCAATCTAGCCCGGTCCGGGCATCGGCAGAAGTGGCTCTTGCCTTCAAGAAGTAGAGCGCGTCCAGCGCCTCGCGCGGGGTGAGGCGGTCCGGATCGAGCGCCGCCAGCGCGGCGTGCAGTGGGTCCAGCTCCGGGTCGGGCGAGGGCGTCGCGGACCCGGCGGCGGCGAAGAGCGGCAACTCGGCCGCGTCGGTGAGCGGGCCGCGACGCTCCAGCGCGGCGAGCAGGGTGCCGGCGCGCGCGACGACGCTGTTCGGCACGCCGGCGAGCTTCGCCACATGCACCCCCCAGCTTCGTCCGCCCGCGCCCTCCGCCACCTCGTGCAGGAACACCACCGCCCCTTTCCATTCGCGCACCCGCATCATGTGCGGCCGCATCCGCGGCAGGCTCAGCCCGAGGCCGGCCAGCTCGTGGAAATGGGTGGCGAACACCGTCCGGCAGCCGATGCCGTCATGCAGCGCCTCCAGCACCGCCCAGGCGATCGCGAGCCCGTCGAGCGTTGCGGTGCCGCGGCCGATCTCGTCGACCACGACGAGGCTTTTCGGGCCGGCCTGGCGCAGGATCGCTGCGGTCTCCGTCATCTCCACCATGAAGGTGCTGCGGCCGCGCGCAAGGTCGTCCGCCGCGCCGACCCGCGAGAACAGCCGGTCCACCGCGCCGATCTCGGCGCGTTTCGCCGGCACCGGCAGCCCGGCCTGGGCGAGGATGGCGATCAGCGCGTTCTGCCGCAGATAGGTGGATTTGCCCGCCATGTTCGGGCCGGTGAGCAGCAGCACCCGGCGCTCGGGCGAGAGATCGCAATCATTCGGCACGAACCCGGTCTGCCCGGTGAGCGCAGCCTCCACCACCGGGTGCCGCCCGGCCTCGATGCGGAAGGACGTGCCCTCGCCGATTGTCGGGCGGCACCAGGCGCCCCCCTCGGCCAGGCGGGCGGCGGATTGCGCGACATCGAGCCGGGCGAGCGAGGCCGCCGCCGCCGAGATCGCATCGGCGCGCTCGAGCACTCCGGCGGCGAGCGCCTCGAACACACGCCGCTCCCGCGCCGCCGCGCGTTCCGCCGCCTCCACGATGCGGCGCGAGAGGGCGGCGAGCTCGGCCGAGCCGAACCGCGCGCCGTTCGCCATGCCCTGGCGGAGGGTGAGGTCGGGATGCGCCGAGAGCGTCTCCACCGCGGCCGCCGGCACCTCGATCACGTAGCCGAGCTGGGCATGATGGCGGAGCTTCAGGCTCGCCACCCCGTAGCGCTGCGCGTAATCGAGCTGCAGCCCGCTCACCACCCGGCGCGATTCGTCGCGCAGCCGGCGTTCCGCGTCGAGCTCGGCATCGAAGCCGGCGGCGATCGCGCCGCCATCGTCGAGCCGCGCCGGGAGCGGCTCGGCAAGCGCGGCATTCAGCAGCGCGGCGAGTTCCGGCAGGGCGAGGGCGCCCCTGGCCTCGGCGAGGCCGGGCGGCAGCGAGGCGAGCCCGTCGCCCCCGAGCGCGGCGGCGGCGCGGCCGGCGGCGGCGATCCCGTCGCGGATGGCGCCGAGATCGCGCGGGGTGCCGCGTCCGAGCGCCAGCCGGCCGAGCGCGCGCGCCATGTCCGGCACGCCGCGGAGGGCGGCGCGCAGCCCGGCCGCCGCACCCGGCTCGCCGGCGAGGAAAAGCCACTCCGCCTGCAGCCCGGCGATTGCCGCCGGCGCGGTGAGCGGGGCGGAGAGCCGGGCGGAAAGCAGGCGGCCGCCCGGCGCGGTGAGCGTGCGCTGCACCGCAGCGAGCAGCGTGTGCGCCGCGCCGCCGTCCCGCGCGCGGATGATCTCGAGGCTCGCCCGGGTCGCCGCGTCGAGCTCCATCACCCCGCGCTCGCCCTGCGGCACCGGCGGCGCGAGGCGCGGCTGCTTCCCGGCCTGCGACGCCGTCGCATAGGCGAGCGCGAGCGAAGCGGCCGCCGCCTCCGCGTCGGTGAAGCTGCCGAAGGCGTCGAGCGAGGCGGCGCCGAAGGCCGCGGCCACGCGCTGGCGCGCCTCCTCGGGCACCGGAGGCACGGCGGCATCGGGCGCGCGGCGGCCCTCGTGGTCGCCGAGCGGCAGGCCGGCGGGCGCCAGCAGCTCGGCCGGGTCGAGCCGGCCGAGCAGGCCGGCGAGGGCGGCGGTCGGCAGGGCGGCGGTCTCGAAGGCGCCGGTCGAGATGTCGAGCCAGGCCGCGCCCAGCATCGGAGTGGCGCCGCGCGCGGCCGGGGCCTCCGCCAGCGCCATCAGCAGGTTCGGCCGGCCCGCCTCGAGCAGCGCCTCCTCGGTGAGCGTGCCCGGCGTGACCAGCCGCACCACCTCGCGTCGGATCGGCGCGCGGCCGCGCGCCGGCGCCTTTTCCATCTGCTCGACCACCGCGACCCGGAAGCCGCGGCGGATCAGCCGGCCGAGATACATCTCCGCGCTCACCACCGGCACGCCGCACATCGCGATCGGCTTGCCCGCATGCTCGCCGCGCGCGGTGAGCGCGATATCGAGCGCCGCGGCGGCGCGCTCGGCATCCTCCATGAACAGCTCGTAGAAATCGCCCATGCGGAAGAACAGCAGCGCATCGGGGTGCGCGGCCTTGGCGCCGAACCATTGCGCCATCACCGGGCTGGCCCCGGACGCTGCAGCCTCTGACGGCATGAGCCCTTATCTACCGCGCCCCCAAAGCACCGCAAGCCGGGTTCCCCCTGGCACGCACGCCGGTATAGTGGGGGGTTCAGACCAAGAAACCCCTCGGAGGGAAACGCGCGATGCCCGGCGACACGACCAGCAGCACTGTCTCCAGCACCCCGCCCGGCCGCAGCAACCGCGTCTCGGCCGAGGAGGCGCTCGCGCTGCACTCGTCAGGACGGCCCGGCAAGCTGGAGACGCGGATCAGCAAGCCGCTCGTCACCGCGCGCGACCTGAGCCTCGCCTATTCGCCGGGCGTCGCCGAGCCCTGCCTGCACATCCATCGCGACCCGGCGCTCGCCTACGACTACACGACGCGCGGCAACATGGTGGCGGTGGTGTCGAACGGCACCGCGGTGCTCGGGCTCGGCAATCTCGGCGCGCTCGCCAGCAAGCCGGTGATGGAGGGCAAGGTCGCGCTGTTCAAGCGCTTCGCCGATGTCGACGGGATCGACCTCGAGGTCAGCACCGAGGACGTGGACGATTTCGTGAACTGCGTGCGCTTCCTCGGCCCGAGCTTCGGCGGCATCAATCTAGAGGACATCAAGGCGCCGGAATGCTTCATCATCGAGCAGCGGCTGCGCGAGCTGATGGATATTCCGGTCTTCCATGACGACCAGCACGGCACCGCGATCGTCGCCGCCGCCGGGCTGATCAATGCCTGCCATCTCACCGGCCGCGATCTCGCCACCACCAAGCTGGTGGTGAACGGCGCCGGCGCCGCCTCGATCGCCTGCGTCGAGTTGCTGCGCGCGATGGGGATGCGGCGCGAGAACATCATCCTCTGCGACACCAAGGGCGTGATCTACACCGGCCGCACCGAAGGCATGAACCAGTGGAAATCCGGCCACGCGGTCGAGACCAGGGCGCGCACGCTCGCCCAGGCCGTCGAGGGTTCGGACGTGTTCTTCGGCCTCTCGGTGAAGGGCGCGCTGTCGCAGGACATGGTGCGCAGCATGGCGGCCAAGCCGATCATCTTCGCGATGGCCAATCCCGACCCCGAGATCACGCCCGAGGAGGCGCGCGCGGTCAGCCCGGACGCGATCATCGCCACCGGGCGCAGCGATTATCCGAACCAGGTCAACAACGTGCTCGGCTTCCCCTATATCTTCCGCGGTGCGCTCGACGTGCGGGCGAGCACGATCAACGACGCGATGAAGATCGCCGCCGCCGAGGCGCTGGCGCTGCTCGCGCGGGAGGACGTGCCGGACGAGGTGAGTGTCGCCTCGGCCGTCAGCGCGCTGCAATTCGGCCCGGAATACATCATCCCGAACGCGTTCGATCCGCGGCTGATCTCGCATCTGCCGCCCGCCGTCGCGCGCGCCGCGATGGAGAGCGGCGTCGCGCGCAAGACGCTGCCCGACCTCCGCCGCTATGCGCGCGAGCTCTCCGGCCGGCTCGACCCGACGGCCAATGCGCTCGACCTGATCATGGAGCGGGTCCGCGCGGATCCGAAGCGCGTGGTGTTCGCCGAAGGCGAGGAGGAGAAGGTGGTGCGCGCCGCCGTCGGCTTCCGCAATGCCGGCTACGGCATGCCGGTGCTGATCGGCCGCGAGGACCGCGTGCGCGACACCATGGCGGGGCTCGGCCTCGGCGAGACGGATGGCATCGAGATCCACAATGCGCGGCTGTCCGGCCATAATCCGCGCTACGTCGAATTCCTCTACGCGCGGTTGCAGCGGCGCGGCTTCCTGCGCCGCGACTGCCAGCGCATGGTCAACCAGGACCGCAACGTGTTCGCCGCCTGCATGGTCGCGGTGGGGGACGCCGATGCGATGGTGACCGGCCTGACCCGCTCCGCCGGCGTCTGCCTCGAGGATATCGGCCACGCGATCGATGCCGGGCCGGGGCGCATCTCCTTCGGGCTCACCCTGCTGCTCGGCGGCCATGAGACGCTGTTCATCGCCGACACGCTGATCCATGAGCGGCCGACACCCGAGCAGCTCGCCGATATCGCAATCGGCAGCGCCGCCGCGGCCCGCCAGCTCGGCCAGGAGCCGCGCGTGGCACTGCTCTCGCATTCAAGCTTCGGCAACGGTCCGCAGGAAGCGGCGCGCGGCATCCGCGAGGCGGTCGCGATCCTCGACCGCCGCCAGGTCGATTTCGAGTATGACGGCGATATGAGCGTGGACGTGGCGCTCGACCCCTCGATCCGGGCGCTCTATCCGTTCTGCCGCCTGACCCGAAGCGCCAATGTGCTGGTGATGCCCGGGCTGCACGCGGCGCATATCGCCTCGCGCCTGGCGCCGCGGCTCGGCGCCGCCAGCACGATCGGGCCGCTGCTGCGCGGCCTGGCGCACCCGGTTCAGCTGGTCGGGATGGGCGCCTCGGTCAGCCAGATCGTCGATATCGCCGGGCTCGCCGCCTACGAAGCGGTCGGGCGGTGAGATGACACCGTCGCGATCAGTGTGATTCGCTCCCCGTCGCCAGCCGGTCCATCAGCGCGAGCAGCACGGCGGTGAGCGCGAAGCCGACCAGCATGGCCAAATGCAGCAAGCTGTCTTGCCGTTGCATGCCGCCGGGATTGAGGAACAGCTCCAACCCCTTGACCGATGCGATCGCCACGATCGAGGAGATGAGCTTCAGCTTCAGCGCGCCGTAATCGATATGGCCGAGCCAGCGCGGGCGGAACACGCCCTCCGTCTGGACGAAGCCGGAGATGAAATTCTCGTACCCGGCCAGCATCATCATCACTAGTAGATTGGCGACCAGCGAGAGATCGACGAGCGACAGCACCTCGACGATCAGCTCGCTCGTCTGCATGTCGAGCACGTGCGGCACCGTGGCCACGAGCTCCTGGAAGAATTTCACCACCAGCAGGAGCAGCGCCACGATCAGGCCAAGAAAGATCGGCGCCAGCAGCCATCGCGAGGCGAACATCGCCCGCTCGATCACGTGCCTGGCCTTGTGCTCCTCGACCGCCGCCATGCCATCCCCATTCGTTGCTGGCCGGAAACTATGGCGGAAACGCGCGCGGTTCCAGCCGCGTCAGGCGCCCCGCATCAGCGCGCCCTGCATCAGCTCGATCTGCCGGCCGATCCGCGCCAGCGCCTCCACCGGCCGCGCGGCAGGGCGCGGCGGGGCCGGCGGCGGCATCTGCTGAAGGCCGGCGAGCGCGGTCGCGATCCACTCCCGCCAGGCGGCCCAATCCGCCGCATCCATCCCGGCATCCGGCTCCGCGGTCAGCCGGAGCGCGGCGAGGCGGCCGGCGAGGCGGCGGAGCGCGGTGTCGACCAGCATCGCCGCCTCCAGCCGATCCGGTCCGGCGCGCGGCTTCGCGGCAGCCTGGCCCGGCTCCAGCAGCAGGCGCGCGATCGAGGTCTCGAGGTTGTTGCTGGCGAGGCCCGCCGCGCGCCGCGCGGCCTCCACGGTCTCCGCCTCCGCTCGGCCCAGCACCGCATCCGCATAGCGCGCATGCGCGGCGATCGCGGTCTGGAGCTCGCCGCGCAGCCGGTCAGGCTCCCAGCTTGGCCACAGCACCATCACGCCGATCACCGCCGCAATGCCGCCGACCAACGTATAGGCCGCCCGGATCACCGCGATCGCGAGCTCGCTCGAACCCGGCCGTCCTAGCTCCGAGAGCAGCACCACGATCGGCGTGAGGCCAGCGATGAACGCGCCATAGCTCACCGAGCGCACCGCGAACGCGAAGATCGACAGCGGGAACAGCGCCAGCGCGACGGTCGACGGCGTGGTGCAGACCAGCCCGAGCGCTGCCGCGGCCACGCCGCCCAGCACCGTGCCGCCGATGCGCTCGACCGCCCGCTGCCATGTGTTGCCGAAGCAAGGCTGCGTCGTCATCACGAGCGTGATCGTCAGCCAGTGCTCATACCCCCGGTAATGCGGCAAGGTGATCGCGAGCGCAGGTGCCGTCAGCACCGCGCAGCGCAGCGCATGGCGCAGCGTCGAGGATTGCCAGGCGAGATTGCTACGCACCGGCTGCACCAGCCGCGTGAGCACCGGCAGCGCCGGCTCGCCCTCCTGCGGATCCGTGGGTGCGAGCGCCGTCGGCAGGGACATCGTCGCCGCGATGCGCAGCCGCTCGGTGATCGCGTCCAGCATCGGTGCAATCCGCGGCGCCCGCGCGGCCTCGGCGGCGATGCGTCCAATAGCCGCATCGAGCCGCGCCTCCGGCAGTGCCCGGTCCGCGCGCCCCGCCGCGCCGAGCATCGCGAGCGCCGGCGCAATCAGCCGGAGCGCGCGCCCGGCTTCCGGCCGCATTGCGCGATCCTCGTCCTGCTCCAGGATGTCCGAGAGCGCGATGAGGGCGCCGAAAATCTGCTCCGCCGCTTCGATGCGCACCAGACCCTGCGCCAGCCGCGGCGTGGGCGTGCCGCGCCAGCGCACCCCCTCCTTCACCGCGCTCCTCGCCCGCTCGATCGCCTCCCGTACCGCGCGCCGATGCCTCCGGGCATGCGCCTCCCAGGCGGCGATGCCGGACGCCCCCTCCGCCAGGTGCCGCATCTCCCGCGCCGCCAGCGCCAATTGCCGATAACATTCCGCAATCGCCGCCCGCGCCGGACCGAACGGATGCAGCCGCCAGATCACCAGCGTGAGCAACGCCGCCCACACGCTGCCGCCCAGAAATGCCGCCGCGATGATGCCGGCCTGCGCCCAACCCATCGGCCGGTACACCGCGAACACGATCACCACAGTCAGCAAATTCCCGACCTGCATCGCGATCGGACCCCAGACCCGCGCGAACCCGGTCGCCATCACGCCGAGGCAGGCAAGAGGAATCATCACATAGAGCGGCAAGGCCCGGCTCAGCCCGAAAGCCGCCGTGGCCAGCGCCCCCAGCACAGCAAAGGCCACCATCCCCGGAATGCGCCGCCGGATCGGACCACCCGCATCGGCCAGACACACGAACAAAGCCCCGAGCGCCGCCTCCATCAAAGGCGGCCGGCTCATCCACTGGTCCAGCGCCACAATCGCGGCCACCGCCAAAGCGGCCCGCGCGCCCTCGATCAGGCTGATCGCGTGGAGGTCCTGATGGAAGGCCGGGGCTCCGCCCCGGACCCGCCAGGGGGCGCTGCCCCCTGGACCCCCGCCAAAGGCCGAGCCTTTGGAATCCATTACGGCTGTTTGGAGAGGGTTGGGCAACGAGGTGGTAGAAACATCACCTTGCCCACCCCTCTCCAAACAGCCCTAGTCGGGTTCTAAGGGCTCCGCCCTTAGCGGGGATGCAAGGGGCAGCGCCCCTTGCCGGGGTCCGGGGCGGAGCCCCGGCTTTCCCTCAGGCCGCCATGCCGCGCAGCACGTATTGGAGGATGCCGCCGTGGCGGTAGTATTCGACTTCGTCGAGGGTATCGACGCGGCAGGTGACCGGCACTTCGTCGGTGCTGCCGTTGCCGCGGTGGATCACCAGGGTGAGGTCCATGCGCGGCGTGAGGTCGGAGAGGCCGGCGATGTCGATGGTCTCGTCGCCCACCAGCTCGAGGGATTTGCGGGTGGTGCCGTCCTTGAAGGTGAGCGGCAGCACGCCCATGCCGACGAGGTTGGAGCGGTGGATGCGCTCGAAGCTCTCGACCACGACAGCGCGGATGCCGAGCAGCAAGGTGCCTTTCGCGGCCCAGTCGCGCGACGAGCCCATCCCGTATTCCTTCCCGCCGAACACGATCAGCGGTACGCCCTCGGCCTTGTAGCGCATCGCGGCGTCGTAGATCGGCATCTGCTCGCCGGATGGGTAGTGCTTCGTCCAGCCGCCTTCGACGCCGCTCAGCATCTCGTTCTTGATGCGGATATTGGCGAAGGTGCCGCGCATCATCACTTCGTGGTTGCCGCGCCGGGACCCGTAGCTGTTGAAATCGCCTTGCCGGATCTGGCGCTCCAGCAGGTAGTCGCCGGCCGGGCTGTCCTTCTTGATCGAGCCGGCCGGGCTGATGTGGTCGGTGGTGATGTTGTCGCCGAGCAGGCCGAGCACGCGCGCGCCTTTGACATCGATGATCGGCGCCGGCTCCATCGTGATGCCCTCGAAATAGGGCGGGTTCTTCACGTAGGTGGAGCTGTCCGACCAGCCATAGGTGTCGCTGCCGGCCTCGACGCGGATCTGCTGCCATTCCCTCGTGCCGGTGAAGATCTCGGCGTAGCGCTCGAGGAACTGCTCGCGGTTGATGCTGGCGTGGACGGTGTCCGCGACTTCCTTGTTGGAGGGCCAGATGTCGCGCAGGTAGACCGGCTGGCCGTCCTTTCCGGTGCCGAGCGGGGCGGTGGTGATGTTCTCGGTCATCGTGCCGAGCAGCGCGTAGGCGACAACTAAGGGCGGGCTCGCGAGGTAGTTCGCGCGCACGTTCGGGTGGATGCGGCCCTCGAAATTGCGGTTGCCGGAGACCACCGAGACGGCGACGAGCTTGTTGTCCTCGATCGCATCGACGATCGCCTCGTCGAGCGGGCCGGAATTGCCGATGCAGGTGGTGCAGCCATAGCCGACCAGGTTGAACCCGATCGCGTCCAGATCCTTCGAGAGCCCGGCCTTGTCGAGATACTCGGTGACCACTTGCGAGCCGGGGGCCAGCGAGGTCTTGACCCAGGGCTTCGGCGTGAGGCCGTGCGCGCGGGCCTTGCGGGCGACCAGCCCGGCCGCGGTCATCACGTACGGGTTGGAGGTGTTGGTGCAGGAGGTGATGGCGGCGATCACCACGTCGCCATGGCCGATCTCGTAATTCTTGCCGGCGACCGCGGCGCGGGTGCCGACGTCGTTGGCCGGCACGCCGAGGCTCTTGGTCAGCTCCGCCGTGAAGGCCGAGGCGGCGCTCTTCAGCCCAACGCGGTCCTGCGGGCGCTTCGGCCCGGCGAGGCTCGGCTCGACGGTGCCGAGATCGAGCTCCAGCGTGTCGGTGAAGACCGGCTCCTGCATGGTCGCGTCGCGGAACATGCCCTGCGCCTTCAGATAGGCCTCGACCAGCGCGATGCGCCTGGTGTCGCGCCCGGTCTGGCGCAGGTAGTCGAGCGTCATGTGATCGACCGGGAAGAAGCCGCAGGTGGCGCCGTATTCGGGCGCCATGTTGCCGATGGTCGCGCGGTCGGCGACCGGCAGATGATCGAGCGCGGGGCCGAAGAACTCGACGAATTTCGCCACCACGCCCTTCTTGCGCAGCATCTGGGTGACGGTCAGCACGAGGTCGGTCGCGGTCGCGCCCTCGGGCAGCTTGCCGGTCAGCCGGAAGCCGATCACGTCCGGGATCAGCATGGCGATCGGCTGGCCGAGCATCGCCGCCTCCGCCTCGATGCCGCCGACGCCCCAGCCGAGCACGCCCATGCCGTTCACCATCGTGGTGTGGCTGTCGGTGCCGTAGAGCGTGTCCGGATAGGCGAAATGCGTGCCGTCGATCTCGGCGGTCCATACCGCCTGGGAGAGATTCTCGAGATTGACCTGATGGCAGATGCCGGCGCCGGGCGGCACCACGCGGAAATTCTCGAACGCTTCCTGGCCCCAGCGGAGGAAGGTGTAGCGCTCGCCGTTGCGCTCGAACTCGAGCTCGACGTTGCGCTGCAGGGCTTCCTGGCTGCCGGAGAAATCCACCATCACCGAGTGGTCGATCACGAGGTCGACCGGCACCAGCGGGTTCACCTTCTGGGGCTGGCTGCCGAGGCGGAGGATGCCGTCGCGCATGGCGGCGAGATCGACCACGGCGGGCACGCCGGTGAAATCCTGCATCAGGATGCGCGCCGGCTTGAACGGCACTTCCCGCGTGCTGCTGCCCTTCTTGAGCCAGTCCACCACCGCCTGCGCGTCGGAAACCTTGTAGCTGGCGCCGTCCTCGAAGCGGAGCACGTTCTCGAGCAGGACCTTCAGGCTGACCGGGAGGCGGGACGCGTCGCCGAGCTGCTTGGCCGCCTCGGGGATGGAGAAGTAGCTGTATTCCTGCCCTTCGACGGTGAGAGTGCGGCGTGTGTTGAGGCTGTCCCGCCCGATTGCTTTCATGGCTGCTCGCCCTTCGTCTGTCGCTCGGCGCGGCATCGGCGTCGCGCGCGGGCGGGTGCATGGATTTGGCGCCCGGCTTAAACCATACCGCTTGCCGCCCGTCCACTTGGGGACAGCCGGGAGGCGGCGGGAGGGGAAGGGCCGGGCGATGGCGTTGCGCGCACAGAATATCGCCGTGTTGAGGGGCGAGCGACTGGTTCTGCGCGCGATCTCACTGGCGGTGGCGCCGGGCGGCGCGCTGCTGCTGGAAGGGCCGAACGGGGCCGGCAAATCGACGCTGCTGCGCCTGCTCGCTGGGTTCGCCCGGCCGGATGCGGGCGTGGTCGCATGGGCGGACGCGGACATCGCCGCCGACCCGCCGGCGCATGCCGCCCGCACCTTCTATCTCGGCCACCAGGATGCGGTGAAGCCCGGCCTGACGGCGGCCGAGAACCTCGCCCTCGCCGCAAGGCTGGCGGGCGTGGGCCGGCCGGCGATCGAGGCGGCGCTCGCAGCACTCGGCCTGGCGGCGCTCGCCGATCTGCCGGCGCGGATGCTCTCGGCCGGGCAGCGCCGGCGGCTCGCGCTGTCTCGGCTGGCACTCGGCCATGCGCCGCTCTGGCTGCTCGATGAGCCGACCCTCGGCCTCGACACCGCCTCGGTGGGCGCCTTCGGCAGGCTGCTGGCGGCGCATCGCGCGAGGGGTGGCCTGGTGGTGGCGGCGACCCATCTGCCGCTGCCGCTGCCCGGGGCGGAGACGCTGCGTCTCGGCGCCGCATGAGCGCCTTCGCCGCCCTGCTGGGCCGGGAGCTGCGGCTGTCTGTCCGCCATGGGGCGGATACGCTGGCCGCCCTGCTGTTCTTCGCGCTCGCCGCCTCGCTGTTCCCGCTCGCGATCGGTCCTGCGCCGGAAGTGCTGGCCCGGCTCGCCCCCGGCATCGTCTGGGTCTGCGCGCTGCTGGCGGCGCTCCTGCCGCTCGACCGGCTGTTCGGCGCTGATTTCGAGGACGGATCGCTCGACCAGCTGCTGCTCTGCGGGCTCCCCGCCGGCTTCGTCGCCGCCGCCAAGGCGGCGGCGCATTGGCTTACCACCGGGCTGCCGCTGCTGCTCGCGGCGGCGCCGGTCGCGCTGATGCTGCGCCTGCCCGCTGCCGCGCTGCCGGTGCTGCTTGCCGGATTGCTGCCCGGAACGCTGGTGTTGTCGCTCCTCGGCACCACAGGTGCCGCAATCGTGCTCGGCGCGCGGCGCGGCGGCGTGCTGCTGCCGCTGCTGGTGCTGCCGCTGGCGACGCCGGTGCTGATCTTCGGCGCAGCGGCCGTGGACGCCGTCGGAACCGGGCTTTCGGCCCGCCCGCACCTCCTGCTGCTGACCGCGATGCTCGCCGCCAGCCTGCCGCTCTGCCCCCTTGCCGCCGGTGCGGCCCTCCGGGCGGCGGCCGAATAGTGTGCACGAACCGCCACGCAGCAAGACTTTGTGTGTAATCCAGGAAATCCCCGGGAATTCATGCTTGCGACATAATTTCCCTGTAGCCTAATCGGTCGAAGGGAAGAAAGTCGTCGCATGGACACGATATCCGCTTCCGCGCGCCTCCTCCGTTCCGCCCGGCCCGAACATGCGCGCCGGCTTGCGCACAGCCCTGAACACCGTGATGAGTGGTGGCGTGGCGCGGTGATCTACCAGATCTACCCGCGCAGCTTTCAGGACAGCGATGGCGACGGCGTGGGCGACCTGCCCGGCGTCACCGCCCGGCTCGATCATGTCGCGCGCCTGGGCGTCGACGCGATCTGGCTGTGTCCCTTCTTCACCTCGCCGATGCGTGATTTCGGTTATGACGTGGCGGACCATGTCGCCGTCGATCCGGTGTTCGGCACGCTGGCGGATTTCAACGCGCTGGTCGCCCGCGCGCATGCGCTCGGGCTCAAGGTGCTGATCGACCAGGTCTGGAGCCACAGCTCGAACCAGCATGCCTGGTTCGTGGAAAGCCGCGCCAGCCGGGACAATCCGAAAGCCGATTGGTATGTCTGGGCCGACCCGTCGCCGGACGGCACGCCGCCCAACAACTGGCTGTCGGTGTTCGGCGGCTCCGCCTGGACCTGGGAGCCGCGGCGCCGGCAGTATTATCTGCACCATTTCCTGTCGCACCAGCCGCAGTTCAATTTCCGCAACCCGGAAGCCGTCGAGGCAATCCTCGAGACCGGGCGGTTCTGGCTGCGGCGCGGCGTTGACGGGTTCCGGCTCGATGCGATCGATTTCCTGATGCACGACGCGGCGCTGCGCAACAATCGCCCGGCGCCGCCGAGCGACGGCGCGACGCCGGCCAAGCTCTTCGCGTTGCAGCATCACGAGCACGACATGCTGCAGCGCGACGCGATGGACGCGATCACGCGCATCCGCGGTCTGATGGACGAGTTTCCCGGCACCACCACGCTCGCCGAGGTGTCGAGCCAGCCCGGCGCGTTCGAGCGGGTGATCGGCTACACCGCCGGCCCGCGGCATCTGCACATGGCCTATACGCTGCGCCCGCTGCGCGGCGGGTTCGACGTGCCGACTTTGCGCGGGATGCTGCGCGATTGCGCCGCCGCCGGCACCGATGGCTGGATCTGCTGGTCGTTCAGCAATCACGATGTGGAGCGGGCGGTGAGCCGGTGGAATCCGCGTCGCGGCGAG
Source organism: Acetobacteraceae bacterium (assembly GCA_965276665.1). Classification (GTDB taxonomy): domain Bacteria; phylum Pseudomonadota; class Alphaproteobacteria; order Acetobacterales; family Acetobacteraceae; genus CAWGJC01. The sequence goes on along the minus strand of OZ255620.1, from coordinate 1,677,208 downwards.
GCGCCCACGGATCCGCGCTTCGCACGGCTGCTGATGGCGATGCAATTGAGCCTGCGCGGCAGCGTTTGCCTCTACCAGGGCGAGGAGCTCGGCCTGCCGGATGCGGAGATCGCGTTCGAGGACATGCGCGATCCGTTCGGCATCGCCTATTGGCCGGAATTCCGCGGCCGCGACGGCAGCCGCACGCCGATGCCCTGGCATCACGAGACGGCGCATGGCGGCTTCACCGCGGGCGACACGCCATGGCTGCCGGTGCCCGACTCGCATCGCGTTCTCGCGGTCTCGGCGCAGGAGGAGGATCCGGGCGCGATCCTGCATGCCTGGCGCGATTTCCTCGCCTTCCGCCGCCAGCATCCGGCGCTCGCCCGCGGCTCGCTGCGGCCGCTCGATCTGCCCGACCCCTGCATCGGCTTCGTGCGCGAGCATGCGGGCGAGAGCATCGTCTGCCTGTTCAATCTGTCGGACCAGAAGCTGCGCGCGGATCTGTCCGCCTACGGCGAAGTGTTGCCGATCGGACCGGAAGAGAGCGATTTCAGCGGCGACTCCGCAATGCTGCCTCCCTGGGGCGCCGTCTTCCTGCTTCGGCAAAAGACTGAGATAATGCGCGTCGTCGCCTGAGGCTGTCGGATCGCCTCAGGACCCAACGGAGGACGCGGCACGGTGAAGCGTGAGGAGAACTGGTCGGGCAATCACGTCTTCGTCGCATCCTGCATCCATCGACCCGAAAATATCGACGCAGCGCGACGCCTGGTGGGGGGAGCGCGCCGTGTCCGCGCGCTCGGCACGCGGCATTCCTTCAACGGCATCGCCGATTCCGAAGGCGGCGCGCTGATCGATCTCGGCGCGGTGCCGCCGCTCTTCGAGATCGACCCCGGGCGGCGCACCGTCACGGTGGGCGCCGCAACCCCGTACGGCGATCTCGCGGTGCACCTGCAGGATGCCGGCTGGGCGCTGCACAATCTGGGCTCGCTGCCGCATATCTCCGTCGCCGGCGCGACGGCAACCGGCACGCATGGCTCGGGCGATACGAACGGCACGCTCTCGAGCGCGGTCTGCGGGCTCGAGCTGATCACCGCGGAGGGCGACATCCTGCGCGTGCGGCGCGGCGATCCGGGCTTCGACGGCATGGTGGTCGGGCTCGGCGCGTTCGGCATCGTCACCCGCGTCACGCTCGACATCCAGCCGAGCTACTCCGTGCGGCAGGACGCGTTCGTCGATCTGCCGTGGGAAACCGTGTTCGAGAACTACCAGGCGGTCTCCTCCGCCGCGTACAGCGTGAGCCTGATGACCAAATGGTCCGGCCCGAAGGTCGACCGGATGTGGTTGAAGACGCGACTCACCGAGGGCTTGCCCGAGGAGCTTGCGGTGTCGCATCTCGGCGCCATTCCGGCGCCCATGCACAAGGTGTCGAGCGGGCGGGACGATGCGAATGACCGGCTCAATCCGTTCGGCGGCGTGGCCGGGCCGTGGTCGGACCGGCTGGCGCATTTCCGCCGCGATCGCAACCCCGGCGTCAGCGACCAGATCCAGAGCGAATACATGGTCCCGCGGGCGAAATTCCCCGAAGCGGTGCGCGCGGTGCACGCAATCGGCGCGCGCATCGACGAGCAGCTGCTGGCGACCGAGATCCGCACGATGGCGGCGGATGATCTCTGGCTGAGCGGGGCGTATGGCCATGACGCGGTGGCGATCCACTTCACCTGGTCGCGCGCGCCGGAGGCGGTCGATGCGCTGACCCGCGAGATCGAGGCGTTGTTGATCCCGCTCGGCGGCCGCCCGCATTGGGGCAAGCTGATGCACGCACCGGCGGCGACCCTCGCGCCGCTCTACCCGCGCCTCGACGATTTCCGCATGCTGGCGAAGCAGCACGACCCGAAGGGCAAGTTCCGCAACGCCTTCATGGCGAAGCACGTCTTCGGCGATTAGAGCATCATCCGCTCGAACGGACTCGTGCGAGCGGATAACGATGCTCGCCAAAACAGAGAGCTAGAGCATTTTCAGTTAAGTCGGCGCCGGCCCTCGCCCCCACCCGGCCTCCCTCGAAAGTATACTATCGTTGGGGGGCCGGGTGGACGAGGGCCGGCGCCGACTCCACCGAAGGTGAAAATGCTCTAGAGCATGACGCGATTTGACGGAATCGGGATTCCCGAATCGGGGGATGTCTGATTCACCCTCCATGCTGGAGCGGAGGCCAGCGTGGATGACGGCTCCCTATTCGGTGGATTTTCGATCTCGGGCGCTGGCGCGGAAGGCGGCGGGCGAGACGCATCGCGAGATCGCGGCGGCGCTGCGGATCAGCCCGTCGTGCGTCTCCAAGTGGGTGCGTCGCCAGCGGGAGACGGGCTCGTTGAAGCCGGACAAGATCGGCGGCCGCAAGCCGCGAACGCTATCGGGCGAATGCGCCGAGTGGCTTCGCCGGCGGGTGGCCGCCGGCCCGGTCACCTTGAGAGGGCTGACGGCCGAGTTGGCGGACCGGGGGATCAAGACCCAGCCCCGGGCGGTGTGGGTGTTCCTGCACGCCGAAGGGCTCAGCTTCAAAAAAAACCCTGCTGCCGGAGGAGCAGACGCGGCCTGACGTGGCCCGCCGGCGCGCGCGGTGGAAGGCTTACCAGAGCCGGATCGCACCCTCGCGCCTGGTGTTCATCGACGAGACGTGGGTCAAGACCAACATGGCGCCTCTGCGCGGCTGGGGACCTCGAGGCAAGCGCCTGAAGGGCCATGCGCCCTACGGCCACTGGAAGACCCTCACCTTCATCGCCGCTCTGCGCCACGACCGCATCGACGCGCCCTTCGTCATCGACGGACCCATCAACGGCGAGATGTTCCTGCTCTATGTCGAGACCCAGCTCGCCCCGACTCTGTCACCAGGCGACGTCGTCGTCATGGACAACCTGGGCAGCCACAAGGGCAAGGCCGCGCGGGCCGCCATCAGAGCCAGAGGCGCGCACCTCATCTTCCTGCCGCCCTACAGCCCCGACCTGAACCCGATCGAGCAGGTCTTCGCAAAGCTCAAGCACCTCATGCGAAAAGCCCAGCCCCGCAGCGTCGAGGCCACCTGGCGACGGGTCGGCGAACTGCTCGATCTCTTCAGCCCCACCAAGTGCGCCAACTACCTCGCCAACTCCGGCTATGGTTCCATGTGAACGAGTCCCGTTCTAGAGCCTGTGGAGTGAGCGAATGCGAACGGAACACGTTCTAGCGCGCATCTTCCAGGATCATCGCCGCACCCTTTTCCGCGATCATCATCGTCGGCGCATTGGTGTTGCCGGAGGTGATGGTCGGCATCACCGAGGCGTCGGCGATGCGAAGACCGTCGAGCCCGATCACCCGCAGCCGCGCATCGACCACCGCATCCGGATCGTCGGGCAGGCCCATGCGCGCGGTTCCCACTGGGTGGAAGATGGTTGTGCCGAGCCGCCCGGCAGCCGCCAGCAGGTCCGCGTCCCCGGCGCAATCGGGTCCGGGCAGCATTTCCGTCGGATGGAATTCGGCGAGGGCCGGCTGCGCGACGATGCGGCGGACCAGCCTCAGCGCATCGATCGCGACCATGCGGTCCTCCTCCGTCGAAAGATAGTTCGGCCGGATCGCGACGGCGCGTGGATCGGCCACGTCGGTCGCATGCACGCTGCCGCGGCTGGTCGGCCGCACATTGGCGACGCTGGCGGTGAAGGCCGGGTAGCGGTGCAGGCCTTCGCCCCATTTGTCGAGCGAGAGCGGCTGGAAATGGAATTCCAGATTGGGCGTCGCGTAGCGGTCGGATGATCTGGCAAAGGCGCCGACCTGCGAGGGCGCCATGGTCAGCGGTCCGCGCCGCCGCAGCGCGTAATCGACGCCCATCATCCCGCGTCGCCACAGATTCCAGTAATCGCTGTTCAGCGTGCGCACGCCCCGCACGCGGTACACCGGGCGAATCTGGAGATGATCCTGCAGATTACCGCCGACGCCGCGCCGCGCGTGCAGCGGCGCGATGCCGGCGGCGGCGAGCTGGGCCGGCTCGCCGATGCCCGAGCGCTCCAGCAGCGCCGGCGAGCCGACGGCGCCGGCGGCGAGGATGATGTCTCCACGCGCGTGCACCTCGTGGCGTTCGCCCTGGCGGCGGAGCACGAGGCCGGTCGCGCGGCCCTCGGTGATGATGATGCGCTCGACATCGGTGTGCATGTCGAGCCGCAGATTGGGCCGCTGGAGCACCGGTTTGAGAAAGGCGGTGGCGGCGCTCCAGCGCCGGCCGCGCCGCTGCGTCACCTGGAAGTAGGAGGAGCCCTCATTGTCGCCGTCGTTGAAATCCGCGATCTTGCGGATGCCGGCGCTTTCCGCGGCATCGCGGATCCGGTCGAGCAGATCCCAGCGCACGCGCGGAAACTCGACACGCAGCTCGCCGCCTTGGCGGTGCGCGGGACCGGGCGGATCGGCGTGGTCCTCGTGCTTGAGGAAATAGGGCAGCACGTCGTCCCACCCCCAGCCGGCGAGGCCGCGCTGGCGCCAGCCATCGTAATCGGCGGCCTGGCCACGCATGTAGATCATCGCGTTGATCGCCGAGCAGCCGCCGAGCACGCGGCCGCGCGGATAGGCGAGACGGCGATCGTCAAGGCCGGGTTCGGCTTCCGTCTCGAAGCACCAATCGGCGCGGTTGTTGCCGATCGCGAAGAGATAGCCGGCGGGAATGTGGAACCAGATCCAGTTATCGGGACCGCCGGATTCGACCACCAGCACGCGATGCGCCGGATTGGCGGAGAGCCGGTTGGCCAGCAGGCACCCGGCGGAACCGGCGCCGATGACGATGTAATCGAAGGTCTCGCTCATGCCCGCTCTTTGCCCCGCGCCGCGCAGCATCGGCCGCCGCACCGCGCCGTTCAAGGCAACGCCCGGCCGCTCAGCCTCTCAGAACAGCTTCATCTGCGTCTGCTGGGTGAGCGGGCGCCGCGCGCGCGGATCGATCACCAGCGTCAGCGACGCGGGGAGGTCGCGCAGGAAGCGGGAGGGCAATGCGGCCGCCAGCTTGCCCCGCCGCGATCGCTGCGCGGCGCGGGTGAGGTAGAGCCGGTCGCGCGCCCGCGTCATCGCGACGTAGAGCAACCGCCGCTCCTCCGCCTCGTCGACCGCATCGCCCCAGGCAAGCGGCATCAGCCCCTCCTCCAGCCCGAGGACGAAGACGACGGCGAATTCCAGCCCCTTCGCCGCATGCATGGTGAGCAGCGACACGCGGGCGGCGCGCGGGTCGCGGAAATCCGCCTCGGTCGCCAGCGCCGCCGCTTCGTGCAGGCGCGCGGCATCGCCGGCGGTCTCCGCGAGCGCGGTGAGCCAACGCGCCGCCTCCGCGAGCGGCGCCGGGCCGATCTCGGCTCGCAGCCCCGCGGCCGCGGCGGCGATCCGCGCCGGCAGCTCCCCATCCGGATTGGTGTCGAGGGCGGCCAGCAGGCGCGGCACCGCTTCCTGGCGCAGGATCGGCGCCGGCGTGCTCTTGCCGAACGGGATCCCCGCCGCATCGAGCGCCTCGCGCAGTACCGCAGCCTGCTGGTCGGTGCGATAGAGCACCGCGAAATCCGCGAAGCCGAGCGCCGAATTGCCCGGGCCGCTTTCCTCCGTTCGGGCTGCGGCGAGCATGTCATGGCCGCCGAGCAGCGCCTCGATGGTGGCCGCGACGAAGCCGGCCTCGGCCCGGTCGGAGGCCGCCGCATGCAGGCCGATCCGGTGCCCGGACGGTCGCATCGGCTCGGGCGCCCCGCCGACGATCGCCGCCGCGCCGGCGACGATGCCGGCGGCGGAGCGGTAATTGCGCCCCAGGCGGAGCGTGCGTAGCGCCGGGTAATCCGCGGCGAGACGGGCGAAGGCGGTCGCGTCGGCGCCGCGGAACCCGTAGATCGCCTGGTCGGGATCGCCGATCACGCAGAGATCGGCATCGGGCGCGGCGAGGGCGCGCAGCAGTCGGTATTGCGCTGCGTCGACATCCTGGAACTCGTCGACGCAGAGATGGACGAAGCGCTCGCGCCACGCCGCCCGCACGGGTTCATGCGCCTCCAGCAGATCGGCGGCGAGCGAGACCAGATCGTCGAGATCGACCCAGTTGCCGGCGCGCCCCGCCGCGCGCAGGGCGACGTGCGCCGCTGCCGCCTCGCCGGTGCCGGCTTCGCCGCTCCGTTTCAGCGCGGAGACCGCCGAAAGCAGACGAGGCGAGCCCAACACCGCCGCACGCTCCTGCTCCGAGGCGACGCGGAAATCCGTTCCGAGCCCGGCCAGTTCCGCATGCCCGCGCAGAATGCGCAGGCCGAGCGCGTGGAAGCTGTGCACGGACGGCAGCGTGGCGCCCGCCGGCAGCAGTCCGGCCAGGCGGGCGCGCAGCTCCTGCGTGACCCGGCGCGTGAAGGTCACGGCGAGGCAGGAGGCCGCCTTCCCGTCGACGGCAAGCCGCGCAAGACGGTGGGTCAGCATCCGCGTCTTGCCCGAACCTGGGCCCGCGATCACCGCGAGCGGTCCGGGCATCGCCGCCGCCCGTGCCTGGTCGGGATCAAGGCCGATACGCTCGGCCTCGCTGACGGGTTCGGCTACCATCTCGGGGGCTGGGGCGGTCGCCTTCTCCGCCGCCTTGCGCGCGCGGGACTGGCGCGGCGCGTCGAACAGCAGGTCGCCGCCGCGCGCCCGGGCGAGCTCGCCCTCGGCGAAGAGCCGGATCACCCCGTACTCGCCGTCGTACCCCGCCTGCCGGATCACCGCGCCGCGCCGGAGCCGCGACAGCGCCTCCCCCAGCAGGGGTGCGGTGGCGGCGACCTCCTCGATCGGCAATTCCTCGAGCATCGCGAGCTCCGGGCCGAGGGCCGCGGTCGCGCGATCATAGGCGTGGGACACCGCCTTGGAGGCGGCGCCAGTTCCCGCGATCTCGGCCAGGATCTCGGGCAGCGGCACCAGGCTGGCGACCGCGCCGGCGGTGGGCGGTGGCGCGGGCTCGGCGCGGTCGGCCAGCATCTCCACCCGATGCGCGACGCCGACCGTCACCCGCCGCCCGCATGCCGGGCAGAGCCCGCCTTGCGCCAGCGTCTCCCGCGGATCGAGCCGCACCTGGCAGGCACGATGCCCGTCCAGGTGGTATTTTCCTTCCTCCGGGAAGAACTCCACCGTGCCGCCGTAGCCCTCGCCGGTTTGCAGCGCGTGGCGGATGGCGTCGTAGCCGGGCTCGCAGGTGAAGCGCGTCGCCTCCCGCCCGAGCTTGCCCGGCGAATGCGCGTCCGAATTCGAGGTCAGGCGGAAGCGGTCGAGCGAGGAGATGCGCCAGTTCATCGCCGGATCGGAGGACAGCCCGGTCTCCACGGCAAAGATCGCGTCGGCGAGATCACCATAGCATTCGGCGATGGAATCGAAGCCGGATTGCGAGCCGAGGGCGGCGAACCAGGGCGTCCAGATATGCGCCGGCACCAAGTAGCAGCCGGGGCCGGAATCGAGCGCGATCTCCAGCAGGTCGCGCGAATCAAGGCCGAGGATCGGGCGGCCGTCGGAGGCGATGTTGCCGATCCTGGCGAGCCGCGCCGCCAGCCGGTCCACCGTCGCGAAATCCGGCGCGTAGATCAGATGGTGGATTTTGCGTGTCTTGTCGCCCTTCTTGTAGATGGTCGAGATCTCGGTGCAGAGCATGAACCGCACCGGGTTGCGGCAGGACGCCGGCAGGGTCTGCCAGAGCGCGGCCTCGATCTCCGGGCGCAGGCGGAACAGGCCGCTGCCATCCGCCACCAGTTTTTCCCCGATCTCGGCGAGCCAGCCCGGATGGACGCAATCGCCGGTGCCGATCACGGCGATGCCCTTGCGCGCCGCCCACCAGGCGAGGTGCTCGAGGTCGAGATCCCGGCTCGTGGCGCGCGAGTGCTTCGAATGGACGTGCAGGTCGGCGTGGAAATGCATCGGCCGATGATAGGGCGGGGGGCGAGTCGCGCGATGCCCCGACTTCCGGCCCTCGACTTGCACCGCCGCCGGCGCGATCTTCCGCCCGTTCAACCATGGGGGCGGCGATGATCGCGACGGGCGCGTGACGGCGGACGGGTTCGAGCCGGGCGGCGCCTGTCCGCTCGACGGCATCCGCGTGCTCGACCTCTCACGGCTGGTCGCGGGCAACATGCTGACGCTGCAGCTCGCGGATTTCGGCGCCGAGGTGATCAAGCTGGAACCCGCGGAGGGCGACCCGCTGCGCCATTGGCGCGAGGAGGGGAAATCCCTCTGGTGGGAGGTTTACGGCCGCAACAAGAAGAGTCTCCGCCTCGACCTGCGGAGTGCCGAGGGCAAGGCGCGGCTGGCGGCGCTGGTGCCGACGGCGCAGGTGCTGGTGGAGGGGTTCCGCCCCGGCACGATGGAGGCGGCGGGGTTCGGGCCAGACCGGCTGCTCGCGCTCAACCCCAAGCTGGTGATCGTGCGGGTGAGCGGTTTCGGCCAGACCGGGCCCTATGCCGGCCGCCCCGGCTTCGGCTCGCTGGTCGAGGCGATGAGCGGCTTCGCGGCGAAGAACGGGTTCGCGGACAAGCCGCCGGCGCTCCCCAACATGGCGCTCGCCGACATGGTGGCCGGGCTTTCCGGCGCGTTTGCCACGATGGTCGCGCTGCGCGGGGCGGAGCGCGGCGGAAGCGGCCAGGTGGTCGATCTCTCCCTGCTCGAACCGCTGCACGCGACGCTCGGGCCGGATGCCGCGATCCAGCGCCAGACCGGGCGCTCGCCCTCGCGGATCGGCAACCGGGTGAGCATCACCGCGCCGCGCAACGTCTATCCCACGCGGGATGGCGGCTACGTCGCGCTCTCCGCTTCGACGCAGGCGATGGCGGAGCGGCTGTTCCGCGCGATCGGCCGGCCCGAGATGATCGATGATCCGCGCTTCCGCACCAATGCCGACCGGCTCGACAATGTCGACGAGGTGGACCGCGTCGTCGGCGCCTTCATCGCCGCGCGGGATCTCGATGCCGCGCTCGATTTTTTCGCCCGCGCCGAGGTGACGGTCGGGCCGGTCTACGAGCCGGAGGGCTTCGCCGCCGACCCGCATGTACGGGCGCGCGGCGTGCTGGTGGAGACCGAAATTCCCGGGCTCGGCACGGTGCCGATGCACGCGCCGGTGCCGCGCCTGTCGGCGACGCCGGGCCGCATCCGCACCCGCGCGCCGGCGCTCGGGCAGGACGAGGCGGATATTCTGGGAACGATCGCGGCCGGCGTGGAGAACAGCGCATGAGGCTCCGCAACCCGCTTTTCGCGCCGGCGGATTCGCCGCGGAAGGTCGAAAAGGCGCTCGCCTCGCAGGCCGATGCGGTGATCCTCGATCTCGAGGACAGCGTGGCGCCGGACGCCAAGGACGCGGCGCGCCCGGCGGCGGCGGCCGCGGTCGCGGCGGCGCGCGGACGGGCCGGCCTGATCGTGCGGGTCAACCCGCGCGACACGCAATGGTATCTCCCCGACCTCGCCGCGATCGTGCCGGCGCGGCCGGACGCCATTCTTCTTCCGAAATGCGGCGGACCGGACGATCTGCGCGCGCTCGACCACCATTTGGAGGCGCTCGAGGCAGCGTCCGGGCTGACGCTCGGCACCATCCTCGTGGTGGCGCTGGCGACCGAGACCACCGCCTCGCTCCGGCATCTCGATTATTCGGGCGTGTCGGCGCGGCTGGCGGCGCTCGCCTTTGGCGCGGAGGATCTCTCCGCCGATCTCGGCATCGCGCCGCGCGATGGGGAGGGGCGGTATGCGCCGCCGGTCGCCGCCGCGCGGGCGGCGCTGCTGATCGCGGCGGCGGAAGCCCGGGTGCCGGCGCTCGACACGCCCTGGCCCGATCCGCGCGACCCGGCGGGACTCGCCGCCGAGATCGCCGAGGCGGTGCGCGACGGCTTCGCCGGAAAGCTCTGCATCCATCCCGACCAGGTGGCGCCGTCGGCCGCCTCCTTCACCCCGCCGCCCGACCGGGTGCGCTGGGCCGAGGCGGTGCGCGACCTGTTCGCGAGGAACCCCGGCGCGGGGGTGATGACGCTCGACGGCAAGATGATCGACCGGCCGCATCTGAAGCTCGCCGAACGCATCCTCGCCTCGCTTTAGAGCATTTTCAGTTAAGCCGGCGCCGGCCCTCGCCCCCGCCCGGCCCCCCAACGCGAATATACTTTTGTGGAGGGCCCGGGGCGGGGCGAGGGTCGGCACCGACTCCCCCGAAGGTGAAAATGCTCCAGCGGTCCGGGCTTTCTTCAATCACGGCCTTCTATTGACGCCGTCCCGTCGCGACGGCAGATGGGTCCGCCGGCGCAACGCCCCCGGGAGGAACCAGCATGACACCCATCACGCGCAAGCATTTCCTGCTCGGCGCCGCCGCCATGGCGGGCAGCGCCGCCATCCACCCGGCCCGCGCCGCGCGTCGCACCGTCATCCGCCTCGGCGTCGATCTGCCGAGCGATCATCCCACCACCGCCAACGCCACCGAGGCCGCGAGCAAGATCAAGGCCGCGACGAATGGCGACGTGGACGTGCAGGTCTTCCCGTCGAGCCAGCTCGGCGACGACACCCACATGCTCACCGACGTGCGCTCCGGCGCAATCCAGATGATGGCGATCGGCGACAATATCCTGGCCACCCTGGTGCCGAGCGCCGCGATCGACAATATCGGCTTCGCCTTCAAGGATCCCGACACCGCCTGGTCGGCGCTCGACGGCAAGGTCGGCGACGTGGTGCGCGCCGACATCGCCAAGGCCGGGCTGCACCCGATGACGCGCATCTGGGACGAGGGCTTCCGCCAGATGACGTCGAGCACGAAGCAGATCAACACGCCCGAGGATCTGCACGGCTTCAAGATCCGCGTCCCGCCGAGCCCGATCTCGCTCTCGCTGTTCCAGGGTCTCGGCGCGGCGCCGGTCACCATCAACGTGGCCGAGCTCTACACCGCGCTGCAGACCCATGTGGTCGACGGGCAGGAGAATCCGCTCGGCAATATCGAGACGCAGAAATTCTATCAGGTGCAGAAATACTGCTCGCTCACCAACCATATGTGGGTCGGCTACTGGATGCTGGTGAACGGACCGTTCTGGCAGGGCCTCCCGGAGGATCATCGCAAGATCATCGCCGACACGTTCGACGCCCAGGCATTGGCGCAGCGCGCCGCGAACCAGAAGCTCGACGGCACGCTGGAAGCGACGCTCAAGGGCCAGAAGATGGAGTTCGCCAAGCCCGACATCGCGCCGTTCCGTGATGCGCTGATCAAGGCCGGCTTCTACAAGACCTGGCAGTCGAAGTTCACGCCGGCGCTGTGGAGCGCTCTGCAGGGCTATACCGGCTCGCTCGGCTGACGCGGGCGCGGGCGCGCCCGACATGCTGCGCCGGATCGACCGCCTGATCGACGGGCTGACGCAAGGCGTCGCCGCCTTCCTGGTCGCCGCCGAGATCGTCATCCTGTTCGCGGGCGTGGTGTCGCGCTACGTGTTCGACAGCCCGCTCGTCTGGGTGGAGGAGCTCGCCGGCATCCTGTTTCTCTGGCTGGTGAGCCTGGGCGCGGTGATCGCGCTCCGGCGCGGCGAGCACATGCGGATGACGGTGGTGCTGGGCGCGCTCGACGCGCGCGCGCAGCGCATCTGCCTGCGCTTCGCCGCCCTCGTCGTCGCCCTCGTCACCGTCGCGCTGGTCGTGCCGGGATGGTTCTACGCGGTGCAGCAGCAGGCGATCCTGACGCCGGTGCTGCAAATGCCGGATTCCTGGGAGATCGGCGGTCAGCTCGCGGCGCTGCTGCTGCTGCTCTGGGTGTCGCTCCGCCGCCTGTTCGAGGGCGCGACCTGGCTCGAGCTCGCGATCGTCATCGGCATCACCATCGTGCTGGGCGGCGTGCTCTATGCGCTGCAGCCGGTATTCGACGCGCTCGGCAATCTCGACCTGCTGATCTTCTTCATCGGCATCGTTGGCGCCTGCATCTTCCTGGGCGTGCCGATCGCGTTCAGCTTCGGCATCGCGACCATCGCCTATATCTATTTCACCACCAGCATCCCGCTCTCCGTCGTCATCGGGCAGATGGACCAGGGGATGTCCTCGATCGAGCTGCTCGCCGTGCCGATGTTCGTCGTGCTCGGCCTGCTGCTGGAGATGACCGGCATCGCGCGGGCGATGGTGGATTTCCTCGCCGCCCTGGTCGGCAACCGGCGCGGGGGCCTGTCCTATGTGCTGATCGTCGCGATGTATCTGATCTCCGGCATTTCGGGGTCGAAGGCCGCGGACCAGGCGGCGGTGGCGCCGGTCCTGTTGCCCGAGATGCGCCGGCGCGGGGCGCCGCCGGGCGAGCTCGCCGCCCAGCTCGCCGCCTCGGCCGCGATGTCGGAGACGATCCCGCCGAGCCTCGTGCTGATCATCGTCGGCGCGGTGACGGGCGTCTCGATCGCGGCGCTGTTCGCCGGCGGCCTGCTGCCCGCCGGGATTGCGGCACTCGGCCTCGCCGCGCTGGTGTTCTTCCGCACGCGGCATGAGCGGCCGGAGGGCGCGCGCGTGTCGCCCCGCACGGTGGGGCGGCTGTTCCTGATCGCGATCCCGGCGTTGATCCTGCCCTTCGTGATCCGCTACGCCGTGCTCGCCGGCATCACCACCGCGACCGAGGTCGCGACCATCGGCGTGGTCTATTCGATCCTCGTCGGCATCGCGGTGTATCGCTGTTTCGACTGGCGGCGCCTCGTGCCGATCCTGGTGGAGACGGCGGCGCTCTCCGGCGCGATCCTATTGATCATCGGCTCGGCGAGCGCGATGGCCTGGGCGCTGACCCAGGCCGGCTTCGCCCAGACGTTGGCCGGGCTGATGACTGGGATCCCGGGCGGGAAATACGGTTTTCTCGCGGTCTCGATCGTGCTGTTCATCGTGCTTGGCAGCGTGCTGGAAGGCCTGCCCGCGATGGTGCTGTTCGGGCCGTTGCTGTTCCCGATCGCGCAGACGCTCGGCATCGACACCGTGCAGTATGCGATCGTCGCGATCCTGGCGATGGGCATCGGGCTGTTCTCGCCCCCCTTCGGCGTCGGTTTCTACCAGACCTGCCTGATCAGCAAGGTGCCGAGCGACGAGGCGTTCGGCCGCATCTGGCCCTATGTCGCGGTGCTGGTCGTGGCACTGGTCATCGTGGCGGCAATTCCCTGGATCTCGACCGGCTTCGCCTCGTAGCGGCAACGCGCATCGGGGCGATCTCGCCGGCGAGCCTGTCGAGGAGGCCGATGGTTGGACCGATGACGAGGAGGGTGGGGGCGGTGAGGGGCAGCTCGGCGGCGGCCTGCGCGGCGGTGGCGAGGGTTGCGGCGCGGACGCGCTGGCGGGGCGTGGTGGCGTCGCTGACAAAGGCGACCGGCGTGTCCGCGGGCTTGCCGGCGGCGATCAGCCCGGCGGCGATCGCGGCCGTCTGGCGGAGGCCCATGTAGAAGACGAGCGTGTCGGCGCCGCGCGCGAGGGCGGCGAGGTCGAGATCGGCGGGCAGGCCGCCATCGGCGTCATGGCCGGTCGCGAAGGCGACGCTGCGGGCCAGCGTGCGGTGGGTGAGGGGGATGCCGGCGGACGCGGTGCCGCCGAGCCCGGCGCTGATGCCTGGCACGATGCGGAATGGCAGGCCGGCGGCGGCGAGCGCCATCGCCTCCTCGCCGCCGCGGCCGAAGACGAGCGGGTCGCCGCCCTTGAGGCGGAGCACGCGCAGCCCCTGGCGGGCGAGGGCGACGAGGCGGGCATTGATGCGAAGCTGGGGCGTGCGGACGCCGCCGGCGCGCTTGCCGACGGGGATGCGGGCGCCGGCGGCGAGGTCGAGGATCTCGGGCGCGATCAGCGCGTCATGCAGCACGACATCGGCGGTGGCGAGCGCGTGCAGGGCATGCAGGGTGAGCAGGCCCGGATCGCCCGGCCCCGCCCCCACCAGCCAGACCGACCCCGGCGCAAACTCCGCCGGAACCAGGCGCGCGACTGCGTTGATCATGCCGCGACGAGCTTAGAGTGCCTTTCAAAACCCGACTACGCCGGCCGTCTGACGCCGCTTTCCTGCGCTCCGGTGCTCACACCCCCTCCAGGCCGCTCCGCGCCGGCGCCGACTCCACCGAAGGTGAAAATGCCCTAGCCGTGAGCCAGCGCGGCGGCGAGCCGCGTCCAGGCGCTTTCATCGGGCGGCAAACCGAAGCGCAGCCAGGTCAGGTGGTCGGCGAAATCGCGCACCAGGATGCCGGCGCGGGCGAGCCGGAGGGCGCGGCCGGCCGCGCCGGCGTGTTCCGCGAGCCGGAACAGGCGCGTGCCGCCGACAACTTGGAACCCGGCGCCTTGCAGCAGGGAATCGAGTTTTTGGGCTTCCCTGGCGCAGCGTTCCGCCGTGCGCGCGCGCCACGCCGCATCGGCGAGCGCCTGCGTGCCGATCGCGAGCGCGGTGCCGGACACCGCCCATGGTCCGAGCGCGCTGCGCAGGCGTGTGGCGATCGGCACCGGCGCCAGGGCGAAGCCGAGACGCAGTCCGGCGAGACCGTATGTCTTGCCGAAGGAGCGCAGCACCACCACCGGCCGCGCCTCCAGCAGCGGCGCGAGGCTCGGCGTCGCGTCGAGATCGGCAAAGGCCTCGTCCACCACCAGCAGCGCGCAATCCTGGCGGAGCAGCGCGTCCGGGGCCCAACGCCGCCCGTCCGGATTGTTCGGATTGACGACGACGAGCGCGCCGCCCGGCACCGCTTCGGGCTCGTCCAGCAGCGACACGGCAGCGCCTGCGGCCCGCCACGACGGCGCGTGCTCGCCGTAGCTCGGCGAGACGATCCCGGCGCGCGGCATCGGCAGCAGATGCGGGAGCAGGCCGATCAGGATCTGCGTGCCCGGCGCCGCGACCACCATCGCCGAGTCGGGAACGCCATAGGCACGGGCGGCAGCGTCACGCAGCGCCGCTTCGTGCTCCGGCTCGGGCAGGCGGGTCAGCGGCTCGGCGGGGAGCGGCGGGATGGTGTAGGGAACCGGGTTGATGCCGGTCGAGAGATCGATCCACGGTTCTGGCGCCCCGGGGAACCGGGCGCGCGCCGCCGCCAGCCTGCCGCCATGCTCCATCGCCCGCTCCCGGGAACGCCGCGAAATTGACCTGCCTGACGATCGTCGCCGTCGCCCTGCTCGTCGATGCCGTCTTCGGCTACCCGAACGCGGTCTTCCGCGCCATCCGCCATCCCGTGGTCTGGATGGGCGCGCTCGTCTTGTGGCTCGACCGCCGGTGCAATAGGCCGCCCCGCCGCCGCGCCCGCGGCGTGCTGGCCGAGGCCGTGCTGCTGATCGCCGTGCTGGTGCCGGCAGCGTTGCTGCAGATCGTTCTGCTCCGCGTGCTGCCCTTGCCGTCCGCCGTCGCGCTGCTCGGCCTGCTTACCGCCAGCCTGCCGGCGCAGCGCAGCCTCGACCGCCATGTGCGCGCGGTCGGCGACGCGCTCGCCTCCGGCGGCCTGGCGGCCGGGCGGGGGGCGGTCGCGCATATCGTCGGGCGCAATCCGGACACGCTCGACGAGCCGGCGGTGATCCGGGCCGCGATCGAGAGCCTGGCCGAGAATTTTTCCGACGGCGTGGTCGCGCCCGCTGTCTGGGGCGCGGTTGCCGGGCTGCCCGGGATGGCGGCCTACAAGGCGGTGAACACGGCGGACAGCATGATCGGCCATCGCACGGCGCGCCACGCGGAATTCGGCTGGGCGGCGGCCCGGCTCGACGACCTGCTGAACCTGCCCGCCTCCCGCCTCGCCGCCATCTGGCTCGTCCTCGCCGCCCTGCTGCTGCCCGGGGCGGATGCGCGCGGCGCGGTGCGGGCAATCTGGCGCGATGCGCGGCGTCACCGCTCGCCCAATGCCGGCTGGCCGGAGGCGGCGATGGCGGGCGCGCTCGGCCTGCGTCTCGCCGGGCCGCGAATCTACGGCGCGGTGCGGGTCGCCGATGGCTGGATGGGCGACGGCAGGGCCGAGGCCATGCTTCCCGATCTGGCGCGCGCGCTCACGCTCTACCGGCTCGCCTGCCGGCTGCAGATCGGGGCCGCGATGCTTCTGAGCGTCATGCTGCGAGCGTGAGCAAAGAATCGAGATCGATGTGGCGCTCGAGATGCGCGGCGAGCGCGTCGAGCACCCGGTCGATCTCCAACTCATGCCGGCGGGGGGCCGCGCGCACGCCGAAGCGGGCGAGCCAGGCGGCGCGTTGCGAATCGTCCATGAATAGCCCGTGGATATAGGTGCCGAGCACCTTTCCGTCCGCCGAGGCGGCACCCTCCGTCCGGCCGTCCTGAAGCCGGTGCAGCGGGCGCGCCGCATCCGGCCCGATTGTCTCGCCCATATGCATCTCGTAGCCGGTGAACCCGGCATCCCCGGCGAGCGAATGTCCGGCCACCGGCCGCAGCACCTTCTCGTCCGTCAGCACGGTGCGGACATCGAGCAGGCCGAGGCCACGCATCTCGGCCGCCGGTCCCTCGATGCCCGCCGGATCGGCGATCGCGTTCCCCAGCATCTGATAGCCGCCGCACAGGCCGAGCACCGCGCCGCCGCGACGGCGATGCGCCAGGATGTCGATGTCCCATCCTTCGCGGCGGAGCTCGGCCAGATCGGCGATGGTCGCCTTCGATCCGGGCAGGATCACCAGCGCGCAATCACCGGGCAGCGTCATGCCCGGCCGCAGCAGCAGCAACGAGACGCCGGGCTCGGCGGCGAGCGGGTCGAGATCGTCGAAATTGGCGATGCGGGGAAGCACCGGGACGGCGATGCGGAGCGGTCCCGACGAGACCGGCGCCCCGAGATCCTGCGAATCCTCGGCCGGCAGCAGGCGGGCCGGCTCGAAGAACGGCACCAGCCCGAGCGCCTTCCAGCCGGTCCGGCCCGTGATCGCGCGCATTCCCGTCTCGAACAAGGCGGGATCGCCGCGCATCCGGTTGACGACGAAGCCGCGGATCATCGCGCGATCGGCTTCGGCGAGCACGGTATGCGTGCCCACCAGGCTGGCGATGACGCCGCCGCGATCGATATCGCCGACCAGCACCACCGGCGTGAAGGCGGCACGGGCGAATCCCATATTGGCGATGTCGTTCGCGCGCAGATTTATTTCCGACGCGCTGCCCGAGCCTTCCACCAGCACGAGATCGGCCTCCGCACGCAGGTGAGAAAAACTGTCCAGCACGCGGGGCAGCAGGCCGGCTTTCATCGCCTGGTAGTCGCGGGCGCGGGCGCTGCCGATGCGGCGTCCCTGCACGATGATCTGCGAGCCGGTCTCGCTCTCGGGCTTCAGCAGCACCGGGTTCATGTGCACGCTCGGGGAGACGCGGGCGGCGCGCGCCTGCAGGGCCTGGGCGCGGCCGATCTCGCCGCCATCCTCGGTGACCGCCGCGTTGTTCGACATGTTCTGCGGCTTGAACGGCCGTACCGCGAGGCCGCGGCGCGCATAAGCGCGGGCGAGGCCGGCGACCAGCAGGGATTTGCCGACGCTCGACCCAGTGCCCTGCAGCATCAGCGCGCGCGCCGTCACCTAGAGCGTCATCCGCTCGAACGGATTCGTGCGAGCGGATAAAGATGCTCGTCAAAACAAAGAGCTAGAGCCTGCGGAGTGAGCGAATGCGAACAAAACATGCTCTAGAACTCGATCCCCGCCTGCGCCTTCACCCCGGCGGCGAAATGGTGCTTCAGCTTGCCCATCTCGGTGACCATGTCGGCCGCCTCGATCAGCGCCGGCGGCGCGTTGCGTCCCGTCACCATCACGTGCAGCGCCGGCGGCCGCGCGGCGAGGGCCGCGATCGCCGCATCGGTGTCGAGGTAATCGTAGCGCAGCGCGATGCAGAGCTCGTCCAGCACCAGCAGCGCGAGATCGGGGCGCGCCATCATCGCGACCGCGCGATCCCAGGCGGCGGCGCAGGCGGCGACGTCGCGGTCGCGGTCCTGGGTTTCCCAGGTGAAGCCCTCGCCCATGCTGTGCCATTCGACGAGCGGGAAGCCTTCCAGCACCCGCCGCTCGCCGGTGCTCCAGGCTCCCTTGATGAACTGCACCACGCCGCAGGGCCGGCCCTGCCCGACCATCCGCAGCAGCAGGCCGAAAGCGGCGGTGGATTTGCCCTTGCCGGGGCCGGTGTTGACCATCAGCAGGCCCTTCTCGACGGTCTTGGCGGCCACCTCCGCGTCCTGCACCGCCTTGCGGCGGACCATCTTCGCGCGGTGACGTTCGGCGTCTTCGCTCATTTCACCACCATCGGCAGCCCGGCGACCATGAACACCACGCGGTCGGCCCGGCTGGCAAGCCGCTGGTGCAGCACGCCGGCGGCGTCGCGGAAGGCGCGGGCGAGCGCGTTCTCCGGGACGATCCCCAGCCCGACTTCGTTGGCGACCAGCACGGTCGGCGCGCTGCGCCGCTCGAGCGCGTCCTCGAGCCCGGCCTCCGGCCCGTCCGGCGGCAGGTTCGCGAGCATGCGGTTGGCGAGCCACAGCGTCAGGCAATCGACCAGCACCGGCCGCGCGGTGTCGAGCGCCGGGGCGAGGTCGAGCGGCGCCTCCACGGTCTCCCAACCGGGCGCGCGGGCGGCGCGATGGGCGGCGATGCGGTCGCGCATCTCGTCGTCGAACGCCTCCGCGGTCGCGACGTAGCGCCAAGGCGGCGGCAGGGCGGTGAGCAGCGCCTCAGCATGCCGGCTCTTGCCGGAGCGGGCGCCGCCGAGAACCAATGTCAGCGAAGCGGGCATCGCGCCCTTTGACATGGCCCGATCCGGCGGACTACCCCTATCCGCGATGGTCCGCCGGCCGGTTCGCCGTCCGGCGGTTAAAAGGGAACGCGGTGCGATGCCGCGGCTGCCCCCGCAACTGTCAGCGGTGAGTGCCCCGCCGTTCCGCCACTGGCGCAAGCCGGGAAGGCTGGCCGGGCGTGCCTGATCCGCGAGCCAGGAGACCTGCCATCGACGCCTACGGCCAGCCGGGCGGGGTGCCCTGGCAACGGCCGCGACACGCCGGCCCGGACCCGTCCGGAATGGCGACGCACCCGCCTGGTTTGTTGCCCGGGAGGGGTGCCTTTGGAAAAGCCGGTCCTGCATGTCTGCATCACCTGTCGCGCCGGGCGGGAGCTTGCCGAGGGCGCAGCGCCGCTGGGGCGGCATCTGCACGATGCCGTCGCCGCCTGCCTGCCAGCGGACGCGCCGATCCGCGTTCAGGAAATCACCTGCCTCGCCAATTGCGAGCAGGGCTGCTCGGCGGCGATGACGATGCCCGGGAAATGGAGCTACCTGCTCGGCCGGCTCACCCCGGATCACGCGTCCGACCTGATCGCCTACGGCGCGACCTACGGCGCCTCGGCGAGCGGCACGGTGATGCCGTCCCGCCGCCCCGCCTCGCTCCGCGACGTGGTGATCGGACGCCTGCCGGGGGTGCCGGCATGAAGATCCCGGCGACGATCGTCACCGGCTTTCTCGGCGCCGGCAAGACGACCCTGGTGCGCCATCTGCTCGCCCACGCCGGCGGAAGGCGGATCGCCATCATCGTCAACGAGTTCGGCGCGCTCGGCATCGATGGCGAGACGCTGCGCGCCTGCGGCATTCCCGGCTGCGACGAGGAGAACATCGTCGAGCTGGCGAATGGCTGCCTCTGCTGCACCGTCGCCGAGGATTTCATTCCGACGATGCGCGCGTTGATCGGCCGTGCCGAGCCGCCCGAGCACATCCTGATCGAAACCTCCGGCCTCGCTTTGCCGAAGCCGCTGATCAAGGCGTTCACCTGGCCGGACATCCGCTCGCGCCTGACGGTGGATGGCGTGGTGACGGTGGTGGACGGACCGGCCGTCGCCGCCGGCCGCTTCGCCGATGATCCGGCGGCGGTCGCGGCCCAGCGCGCGGCCGATCCGTCCCTCGAGCACGACAACCCGCTCGCCGAGGTGTTCGAGGACCAACTCGCCGCCGCCGATCTGGTCGTGCTCAACAAATCCGATCTGCTGGACGCCGATGATGCCGCGCGGGTGCGCGAGGCGGTCGGTCGCGTGCTGCCGCGCGCGGTGAAGCTCGTCGCGGCGCGGGAAGGCCGGCTCGATCCGGCGGTGCTGCTCGGCCTCGCGGCCGCGGCGGAGGACGATCTCGCCGGCCGCCCCTCGCACCACGACGCGCTCGACGAGCACGAGCACGACGATTTCGACAGTTTCGTCGTCGACGTGCCGGAGGCGGCTTCCCCCGAGGCGCTGATCGACCGGCTGCGGCAGGTCGCCGCGTCGCATGACGTGCTGCGGATGAAGGGGTTCGCCGCGGTCGCCGGCCGGCCGATGCGCCTCGCGGTGCAGGGCGTGGGCACGCGGTTCCGCCAGGAATACGACCGCGCCTGGATGCCGGGCGAGGCGCGGGACGGGCGGCTGGTGGTGATCGGCCTCGCCGGCTTCGACCGGGCGGCGGTCTCCGCCGCGATCGCCGGATAGACGATGCACCTGCTCGCCCGCGAGACGCATGGGCTGGAGGAGGGCGCGGCGGTCGATCTCGGCCATTCCCGCGCCGATCTCGTGCTGCTCTCCTTCGCCGATAGCGATCTCGCGGCGGCGGCGGCTTCCTGGGAGGCGATGGGGGCGGCGCGGCCGAGCCTCCGGCTGGTCAATCTAGCCCGGCTACGCCACCCGCTTTCCGTCGATCTGTTCGTGGAATCGGTGGTCGGGCAGGCGCGCTGCGTGGCCGCCCGGCTGCTCGGCGGGGCGGATTACTGGACCTACGGCGCCGAGGAGGTGGCCGCTGCCTGCCGCGCCGGCAAAATCCCCCTCGCCCTGCTGCCGGGCGAGCGGCGCTCGGATTCCCGCCTCGCCGCGCTCTCCACCATGGAGGCGGGGGCGCTCGCGCGGCTCGATGCCTGCTTCGCCGCCGGCGGTGTGGCGAATCTTCGCATCGCGCTCGGCCTGATGGCGCATCTGGCGGGTCTCGTCCCGGATGCGGGCGAGGTGGCCGAGCCGGTCGAGGCCTGGGGCGAATTTCCCTTGCAAGCGGCGAGCGGTCCTACCGCCGCGCTCGTCTTCTACCGCTCGCATCTGCTGGCGGGGGACACCGCACCCGTGGCCGCGCTCGCGGCGGCGCTTGCTTCGCGGGGCCTCGCTCCGCGCGCCCTCTATGTGGACAGCCTGAAATCGGTGGCGACCGCCGCCGGCGTGGCGACGACGCTGCTTGCCTGGCAGCCTGCGGTGGTGGTGAACCTCACCGGTTTCTCGGCGCGCGGCGAAGCCGGCTCGCCGCTCGACGCGGCCGGTGTGCCGGTGCTGCAGGCGGTGCTGGCTGGCAGCGGGCGCGGCGCGTGGGAGGCCGCGCAATCCGGCCTGTCGCAGGCGGATCTGGCGATGCAGGTGGCGCTGCCGGAGCTCGACGGCCGCCTGCTCACCACCGCCATCGCGTTCAAGGAGGCGGCGGCGAGCCTGCCGGAGCTCGAATTCGCGCCGACCCGCCTCCTGCCGGATCCGGACGGGGTGGCGCTCGCCGCCGACCGCGCCGCTGGCTGGGCCCGCCTCGCCGGCACGCCACGCGCCGCGCGTCGTCTCGCGATCATCCTCTCCGACTATCCCGGCGTGGGGTTGGAGAGCGGGCAGGAGGGCCACGCGGTCGGGCTCGACAGCTTCGCCAGCCTCGACGCTCTTCTCGCGCGGCTGCGGGAGGCGGGATATGAGATCGATGCGGTGCCCGACGACCTGCCGCGCCGTCTCTGCAAGCCGGCCGAGGCGGTCACGCTGCCGCTGGCCGACTATGAGCGCCGCTTCGCAGATCTGCCCGCCGCGTTCCGCGAGGCGGTGACGCAGGCCTGGGGCGCGCCATGTTCCGGCTTCCCGATCCGCCATCTGCGGTGCGGAAACATTGTCGTCGCCATCGAGCCGGATCGCGGCGCGGGCGAGGACAGACGGGCGCGCTATCACGACCCCCGGCTGCCCCCCTGCCATGCCTATGTCGCCTTCCGGCTCTGGCTGCGCGAGGTGGATGCGGTCGTGCATCTCGGCACGCATGGCGCGCTCGAATGGCTGCCCGGCAAGGCGGTGGCGCTCTCCGCCGCCTGCGCGCCGGCCGCGCTCGCCCGCGGCACGCCGGTGATCTACCCGTTCATCGTCAGCAACCCCGGCGAGGCCGCCGCCGCCAAGCGGCGGCTCGGCGCGGTCACCATCGGCCATCTGACCCCGCCGCTGCGCAACGCCGCGCTGCGTGGAGAGGCGGCGGCGCTGGAACGGCTGATCGACGAATACGCCGCCGCCGACGGGCTCGATCGCCGGCGCACCGCGCTGCTCCGCCGCGACATCGTCGCCCGCGCTGCCGCATGCGGCCTGCTCGACGAGGCCGCCGCCCCCCCCGACGCGCCGGAGTCCGAGCAGCTCGCCCGGCTCGACGCCTATCTCTGCGACGTCAAGGAGATGCAGATCCGCGACGGGCTGCACGTCTTCGGCGAGAGCCCGCCGCCGGATCGCCGTGCCGCACTTCTCGATGCTTTGCGTCGCTCGTGCCCCGCAGTGCCTGAAGCGCGCCTCGCCGCCGATCTCGACGCGAGCGCGGCGGCGGAGCGGGCGGCCCTGCTGGCGGCGCTCGACGGGCGCTTCGTGCAGCCCGGCCCTGCCGGCGCGCCGAGCCGTGGCCGCGCCGACGTGCTGCCAACCGGGCGCAACCTGTTCGCGATCGATCCACGCGCCGTGCCGACCCGCTCCGCCGTGGCCCTGGCCGAACCGGCAGCCGAGGAGTTGCTGCGCCGCCACAGCCAGGAGCGCGGCGAGCCGATGCGCGCGCTGGTGCTCGACATCTGGGGCAGCACCACGATCCGCACCGGCGGCGAGGACCTGGCGCTCGCATTGGTCCTGCTCGGCGCGCGGCCGCTCTGGGACGACGGGTCGAGCCGCGTCTCCGGGGTCGAGATCCTGCCGCTCGCACTGCTCGACCGGCCGCGGGTCGATGTGACGCTCCGCATCTCCGGCCTGTTCCGCGACGCGTTCCCGGGTCAGATCGCGCTGTTCGACCGCGCGGTCGCGGCGGTCGCCGCGCGCGACGAGGCGGCGGAGTGGAACCCGCTTGCCGGATGCGCAAGCCCATCGCGCATTTTCGGCGCGCTGCCGGGTGCTTACGGCACCGGGGCGGAACGGATGCTGGTCCATGGCGCGGATCGGGCGGCGATCGCCGAGGCCTACCTCGCCGGCTCCGCCGCTTCTTATGGACCGGGGCGCGACGGTGCGGCGGACCCGGTCGGCTTCGCCGCGCGCGTGGCCGGGGCGGATGCCTTTCTGCACGTGCAGGACCATGCCGAGACCGATCTGCTCGACGGCCCGGATCACGCCGCGCATGAGGGCGGGTTCGCCGCCGCCGCCGCCGTGCTCGGCGCCGAACCCGCGCTCTATCATGCCGATCTGACGACAGCGGGCGCGCCGCGAATGCGCCTGCTCGCCGACGAGCTTGCGCGCGTGGTGCGCGGGCGCGCCGCCAACCCGGACTGGATCGCCGGCCAGCGTCGCCACGGACGACGCGGCGCGGCGGAGCTCGCGCGCACGCTCGACAGCCTGCACGGCTTCGCCGTAACCCTGTCGACGCGGCTCGACCGGCAATTCGATCTCTATTTCGCCGCCACGCTCGGCGATGCAGCGACGGAGGCATTCCTGCGCGCGGAAAACCCGGCGGCGCATGCGGCGATGCGGGCGCGCTTCGCCGATGCGCTCCGCCGCGATCTCTGGCGCCCGCGCCGCAACGCCGTGTTTTCGATCCTGGAGGCGGCGTGATCCGCGGCGCCTGCCCTGGATTGTTCGACCCGATGCGGGCGGCCGAGGCATGGCTGATGAGAATAAAGCCGCCGCGCGGGGTGCTGACCGCGGCGCAGGCGCGGGCCGTCGCGCGGTGCGGCGACGCGGCGCTGACCAATCGTGGCAATCTGCAATTGCGGGTGGCGGATCCCGCGCCAGTCGCCGTGGCGATGCTGGAAGCGGGTCTCGGCAGCGAGGATCCATCGGCCGAGCGGCGACGCACGCTGCTGGTGCCGCCTTTGCTGGGCGATGATCCTTCCTTGCCGAGTAACTTGCCCGCGGTGATCGCCGGGCTCGAGGCGCTGCTCGCCGCGTCGGCGGGGTTGGGTGCGAAATTCGGACTCGTCGTCGATGGCGGCGGGGTGCTGCCGCTCGCCGGCATGGGCGGGGATTTGCATGTGCGGGTGACACGGGATCGCGTGCTGGTCTCGCCTGACGGAAGCGGGCTGGCGAGCGACGCGCCCGACGCTGCCTGGCGCCTGCTGCGCGGCTTTCTCGCCGGTGGCGCCAAGCGGATGCGCGCGCATGTGGCGGCGCGCGGCGCGGCGGAACTTTTCGCGGCGGCCGGACTGGCGGCGCACCCCTTCCCCGCGGCGGCGCGGCGCGACACGATGCCGGTGGGCTTCCTCGCCTATCCGGGCACGCAACGCGGCGCGTTCGGATTAGGCCTGCCGTTCGGGGAGCTCGGCGTCGGGGTTTTCGCCCAGCTCGCGGCGCTGGCGGAGCGGTTCGGCGACGGCACGCTGCGGGTCACGCCCTGGCGTGGCCTGGTGCTGACCGGCATCGAGGTCGGTGCCGCGCTCGCGCTCGGAGAGGCGGTGCGCGCGCTCGGCGGGATCGTCGATCCGGCGGATCCTGCGCTGCGCATCGTTGCCTGCCCAGGCGCGCCCGATTGCGCCGCCGGGTTCGTGCCGGCGCGGGCGGATGCGCGGCGATTGCTCGAAGCGGGCTTGCCGCGCGCCGGCATCCTGCACGTGTCCGGCTGCGCGAAAGGGTGCGCGCATCCCGGCCCGGCTGCGCTCACTTTGGTGGGCGAGGCGGACGGCTACGCGCTGGTGCGGGACGGCGCCCCGGCGGAAGCGCGCGGCCTGTCCCTCGCCGACATCCTGGACCGCGCGTGAGCCGGGATTATCTCCGCGACGGGGCGGCGATCTACGCGCGCTCCTTTGCCACCATCCGCGCCGAGGCCGATCTCGCCCGCTTCGATGCGGACCAGGCACGGGTCGCGGTGCGGGTGATCCATGCAAGCGGGCGGGTGGAGGTTGCGGCGGCGCTAGGTTTTTCGGAAAACTTCGTGGCGGCGGCGCGCGAGGCGCTGCTTGCCGGCGCGCCGGTGCTCTGCGATTCGCGGATGGTCGCCGATGGCGTCACCCGCGCTCGGCTGCCGGCGGAGAACGCGGTGATCTGCACGCTGGCCGAGGCGGAAACGCACTCCCTCGCGGCGCGGCTCGGCACCACGCGCTCGGCAGCGGCGCTCGAGCTCTGGCGGCCGCATCTCGCCGGCGCGCTGGTGGCGATCGGCAACGCGCCGACCGCGCTGTTCCATCTGCTCGACATGCTGGATGACGGCGCGCCGCGGCCGGCGGCGGTCATCGGCATGCCGGTGGGTTTCGTCGGCGCGGCGGAATCGAAAGCCGCGCTGGAGCAGGCGTTGATCCCGTGGGCGGTGGTGCGCGGCCGGCAAGGCGGCAGCGCGATGGCGGCGGCGGCGGTCAACGCGCTCGCGAGCGAGGCGGAATAGGCATGGGCGCGGGCGGACCCGGCACGCTCTACACGCTCGGCCTCGGGCCGGGTGATCCGGATCTCGTCACGGTGAAGGCGGCGCGCCTGCTCGGGACCGTGCCGGCCATCGCCTTCTTCGCCAAGCGCGGCGAGCTCGGCCATGCGCGCCGCATCGCCGCGCCGCATCTGCGCCCCGGCATCGCCGAGCTGCGCTTCGATTATCCGTTCACCACAGAGATCGCGCCGGGCGATCCGCGCTATCTCGCGGGGATGGGCGCGTTCTACGAGGAATGCGCCGGCGCGCTCGCGGCGCGCCTGGCGCAAGGCGACGTGGCGCTGCTCTGCGAGGGCGATCCGTTCTTCTACGGCTCCTCGATGTATCTGTTCGACCGGCTGCGCGGGGGCTTTCCGCAGGAGGTGGTGCCCGGCGTCACCGCGATGAGCGGCTGCTGGACGCGGGCGATGACGCCGGTCGCGCAGGGCGATGACTGCCTGACCGTGCTGCCCGGCACGCTGGACGCAGCGCGGCTGGCCGAGCGCCTTGTCGGCTGCGACGCCGTGGTGATCATGAAGGTCGGCCGGCACCTGCCGAAGATCCGCGCGGCGCTCGCCGAGGCCGGCATGCTCGACCGCGCGCTCTATGTCGAGCGCGGCACCATGCGGGAGGAGCGCATCATCCCGTTGCGCGACCGCGACGCCGCCCCGGCCCCCTATTTCGCGCTCGTGCTGGTGCCGGGTCGGCAGGAGAGCCGTGCACGATGAGGGGCTGGCTCGCGGTGGTCGGGCTCGGGCCGGGCGACCCCGATCTGCTGACGCCGGAAGCCGCGGCGGCGCTCGCGGCGGCCACGGATCTCGTCGGCTACGCGCCCTATGTCGCGCGGGTGGCGGCGCGCCCTGGGCAGCGCCGGCATTGCAGCGACAACCGCGCCGAGCTCGACCGCGCGCGTCATGCGCTCTCGATGGCCGAGGCGGGCGCGCAGGTCGCGGTGGTCTCGGGCGGCGACGCCGGGGTGTTCGGCATGGCGAGCGCGGTGCTGGAAGCGATCGATCGTGGGCCGCCGACATGGCGCGCGCTCGACCTGCGCGTGCTGCCGGGCGTCTCCGCGATGCTGGCGGCTGCGGCGCGGATCGGCGCGCCGCTCGGCCATGATTTCTGCGTGCTGTCGCTCTCGGACAACCTCAAGCCATGGGAGCTGGTGGAGCGCCGTCTGCGGGCCGCTGCCGAGGCGGGGTTCGTGATCGCGCTCTACAATCCGGCCTCGCGCGCGCGGCCCAGCCGGCTCGGCGCCGCATTCGACCTGCTGCGCGGCGTGCTGCCGGGCGACGTGCCGGTGGCGTTCGCCGCCGCGATCACCCGGCCGGACGAGCGGATCGATTTCTCCCCGCTCGCCGAGGCGGATCCGGCGCGGGCCGACATGCGGACACTGGTGCTGATCGGCACGGCGGCGACGCGCCGCATCGCCCGGCTGGATGGCGGGACCTGGCTCTACGCGCCACGGAGCGCGGCCTGATGCGCAAGCCAGGCGAGCGCTGCCGCTGCGTCCGCGACGGTCTCCGCCGGCGGCAAGGGCGGCCGCCCGATCATCACCACGGGAAGCCCGAGCGCGCGGCAGGCGGCGAGTTTCGGCGCCGTCGCGCCGCCGCCGGAATTCTTCGTCACCATCATCGCGATGCGCTGCTCGGTCAGGAGCGTTGTCTCGGCTTCCTCGGTGAGCGGAAAGGCGATCGGGAGCCAGAGCGCGCCGTTTGGCAGCGAAGCCGGCGCAGGGCGCTCGATGCTGCGCACGACGTAGTCATGAGCATGAGCGTGGAACGGCGCCAGATCCTGCTGGCCGATCGTCAGCAGCACACGCCGCGGCGCCGCGGCGAGCAGCGATGCGGCTTGCGCCATGTCAGCGGCGGCGCGCCAATCATCGCCCGGCATCGCGCGCCAGGGCGGCCGCTCGACCCGCAGCAGGGCGATTCCGGCGGCGGTGGCCGCCTGCACCGCGTTGCGCGACATCTGCGTGGCATACGGGTGGGTGGCGTCGATCAGCGCGGCGAAGCCTGCCTGTCCGAGATAGTCCGCGAGTCCGGTCGCGCCGCCGAAACCGCCGATCCGCACCGGGACCGGCTGAGCACGCGGTGCGCTGGTGCGCCCGGCGAGCGAGAGTACCGGCGCGAACCGTGCATCCGCCGCCAGCAACCGCGCGAGCGCCGAGGCCTCCGTGCTGCCGCCGAGAATGAGAATCTTCATGCCGGCCTGGCTTAGCATCCTGGGCATCGGCGAGGAGGGGGTCTCGGGACTTGCCGGCGCGGCGCGCGCGCTGCTTGCGGGCGCCGCGCATGTCTTTGGCGGGGCGCGGCACCTGGCTCTCGCCGAGACGCTGATCGCCGGCATCCGCCATCCCTGGCCGCATCCGCTCACCGATGCGCTTCCGGAGATCCTCACCCGGCGGGGTGAGGCGGTGGCGGTGCTCGCCTCGGGCGATCCCTTCTGCTTCGGCATCGGCAGCCTGCTGACGCGGCACGTGACGGCGGAGGAATTTCTTTGCCTGCCTGCGCCATCGGCGTTTTCGCTCGCCTGCGCGGCGCTCGGCTGGCCGATGCAGGAGGTCGGCATGCTTTCCTTCTGTGGCCGGCCGTTGGCGCGGCTGCGTCCGTTTCTGCAGCCCGGCGCGCGGCTGCTGCTGCTCTCCGCCGATGCGCAAACCCCGGCGGCGATCGCGGCCATGCTTGCCGCCCTCGGTTTCGGGCCGAGCCGGATGCGCGTGCTGGAAGCGTTGGGCGGACCGCGCGCGCGCATCCGCGACTTCGCGGGCCAGAACGACATCGATCCGCTCAACCTGGTGGCCCTCGAGGTGCGGGCCGGCCCCGAAGCCCGTCCGATGCCGCTCGCCGCGGGGCTCGAGGACGAGCTGTTCGAGCATGACGGGCAGATCACCAAGCGCGAGATCCGCGCCGTCACGCTGTCGAGCCTGGCGCCGCTGGCGGGAGGCGTGCTGTGGGATGTCGGCGCCGGCGCCGGCTCGATCGGCATCGAATGGATGCTGCGCCACCAGGCGAGTCGCGCCATCGCGATCGAGCCGCGCCCGGAGCGCGCCGCGCGCTGCGCGCGCAACGCCGCTGCCCTCGGCGTGCCGGAACTCGCTGTGATGAGCGGCCGCGCGCCGGACGCGCTTTCCGGCCTGCCGATCCCGGACGCGGTGTTCCTGGGCGGCGGGGCAAGCGATCCGCGCGTGATAGAGACCGCCTGGGCGGCGCTCCGTCCCGGCGGCCGCATGGTCGCCAATTCGGTGACGCTGGAGACGGACGGCGCGCTCGCCGCCGCGCTCGACCGGCATGGCGGCACGCTCACCCGCATCGGCATTGAGCGGCTCGACCGGATCGGCGGGCTCCGCGGCTTCCGGCCGGCGATGACCGTCACGCAATGGGCGGCGACGAAGCCATGAACGCGGGCGCGATCATCGCCGGGTTCGGCTGCCGGAAGGGTACGGCGCCGGGCGTGCTGCTCGCGCTGCTGCGGCGTGCGGAGGGACTGGCCGGGGTGGCGGCGGGTCGTCTCGCCCTCCCGGCATTCCGGAGAGAGGCGATGGCTGGTGCGGCGTTCGGCCTGCCGCTCGACTGGATGGAGCAGGCGGCGCTGCTCTCGGTGCAGGAACTCTGCCCGACGCGCTCCGCCGCCTCGCTGCGCGCGACCGGGCTGGCCTCGGTGGCGGAGGCCTGCGCGCTCGCCGCGTCGGGGCCGGGCGGCCGGCTGATCCTGCCCCGCATCGCGGCCGACGGCGCGACCTGCGCGCTGGCGCAGGCACATCCATGACCGTGCATTTCATCGGCGCCGGGCCGGGGGCGGCGGATCTGCTCACCCTGCGTGGGCGCGACATTCTTTCGCGCTGCCCGGTCTGCCTCTATGCAGGCTCGCTGGTGCCGCCCGAGATGCTCGCGCATTGCCCGCATGGGGCGCGGCTGGTCGATACGGCGCCGCTCGATCTCGACGCGATCGAGGCGGAATACGTCGCGGCCGAGGCGGCCGGGCAGGATGTCGCGCGGCTGCATTCCGGCGATCTCTCGCTTTACAGCGCCGTCGCCGAGCAGATGCGCCGGCTCGACGCACGCGGCATTGCCTATACGCTCACGCCGGGCGTGCCGGCCTTTGCCGCCGCCGCAGCAGCACTCGGGCGGGAGCTGACCGTGCCGGGCGTCGCGCAGAGCATCGTGCTGACGCGCATGCCAGGTCGGGCCTCGGCGATGCCGGCGCGCGAATCCCTGGCGGCGTTCGGCGCGACCGGCGCGACGCTCGCGATCCATCTCGCGGTGCAGTCGCTCGGCCGGATCGTGGAGACACTCGTGCCGCTCTATGGCGCGGACTGCCCGGTCGCCATCGTGGTGCGCGTGAGCTGGCCCGATGCGCGCCTGCTGCGCGGCACGCTCGCGACAATACGGTCCCTGATGGCCGGGACGCCGGTCGAGCGCACCGCGCTGGTGCTGGTCGGGCCGGCGCTGGCGCCGGCGGATTTCGCCGACAGCGCGCTCTACAGCCCGGATTACGTGCGCCGCTTCCGGAGTCAGCCCCGAGGTCAGCCAACGTGACGGGGAGGCGCCTCGCCCACCAGCCGCCCTTCTCGATCGAACAGCAGGATGTCGAGCGCGGCGCCACTGCCGCGCAGCGCGTCGGCCGCCACGATCCAGGCCCGGGTCGCCACCGCATCGCCGAGCGCGATCCCGGCTTCGCCGGCTTGCGCAAAGGCGTGCGCCGCGGTGTTCGCATTCGCGACGGCATCGGCAAGCGAGTTTGCGCCGTGCTCCCGGGCGAGCGCGGCGAGGGCGTGGAAATCGACCTCGCCGCGGCGGGAATGCAGATCGAGCCGACCCTGCGCGAGCTTGGTCATCTTGGCGACGCCGCCCGCGACGGTGACGCGTGGCACCGGGTGCGCACGCAGATATTTCAACATGCCGCCGACGAAATCCCCCATCTCGATCAGCGCCGGCTCAGGCAGCGCGTGATGCGCGCGTACCGCCGCCTCCGAAGTGCTGCCGGTCGCGCCGGCGACATGGGGGAGCCCGGTTGCGCGTGCGACATCGATGCCGCGATGGATGCTGTGCACCCAGGCGGCGCAGGAATAGGGCACCACCACGCCCGTCGTCCCCAAGATCGACAGGCCGCCGATGATGCCGAGCCGCGGGTTGAGCGTCCGCAGCGCCAGCGTCTCGCCTTCGGGCACGGAGATCGTCACCTCCGCATCCGCCGGCGCGCCCCCCGCCTCGGCGAGCGCGTCGCGGATCATCTGCCGGGGCGCCGGGTTGATCGCTGGCTCGCCGGGGGGGACCGGCAGGCCGGGCAGGGTCACCGTGCCGATCCCGGGGCCGCCGCGAAACAGCACGCCGCTGCCGGGAGGCGCACGGCGGATCGCGACGCGGATCAGCGCGCCATGCGTCACGTCCGGGTCGTCGCCCGCATCCTTGACGATGGCGGCGCGCGCGATGCCGTCGGCGAGCGCGGCCTCCGCGAGCGCAAATTCCGGGGTCTCGCCGCGCGGCAGGCGAAGCGTCACGGGATCGGGGAAATCTCCCGTCAGCAGCGCGGTCCAGGCCGCCTTGGCCGCGGCGGCGGCGCAGGCGCCGGTTGTCCAGCCGCGGCGCAATTCGGTCATCGGCGGCAGGTTAGCGCGTTTCCCCGCGCGCGGGGAGCGCGCCGTGTTTTGGGCACGCGGGCAGCGCGGGATGGCTGAGGCGAGGGGCCTGATCGTGGCGGCACCCCGGTCCGGGGCCGGCAAGACCACCGTCACCCTTGCCTTGCTGGCGGCCTTCGCCCGGCGCGGGGTTGCGGTGCGGGCGGCGAAATCCGGGCCCGATTACATCGACCCCGCCTTCCACAAGGCGGCTTGCGGCACGGACAGCATCAATCTCGACAACTGGGCGATGTCGCCCGCTTTGCTGCGCCATCTCGCCGCCGGCGCGCCGGCGAGCTTCCTGCTCGTCGAGGCGGCGATGGGGTTGTTCGACGGGCTCGGCACGCGCGACGGGCGCAGCGGCAGCGCCGCAGATCTCGCGGCGGCGCTCCGCCAGCCGGTCCTGCTGGTGCTGGATGTCAGCGGCCAGTCGCAATCCGCCGCGGTGATCGCGCAGGGTTTCGCAAGCCACCGTGCCGATGTGCGGATCGCGGGCGTCGTGCTGAACCGCGTCGGCAGCCCGCGTCATCGCCATGGCGTGGCGGCGGCGATGGCGGATGTCGGCATTCCGGTGTTCGGCGCCGTGCCGCGCGAGCAAAAAATCGCGCTGCCTGAGCGGCATCTCGGTCTCGTGCAGGCGCGCGAGCTCGGGCATCTGCCGGCTTTGCTCGACCGGCTGGCGGAGCTCGGCGGCCGCCTCGATCTCGACGCCATTCTGGCGGCCGGCGCGCCGTTGCGGGAGGCGGTGCCGCAGGGTCCGGCGCTGCCGCCGCCCGGGCAGCGCATCGCGCTGGCGAGCGATGCGGCCTTCACCTTCGCCTATCCGCATCTGCTCGCCGGCTGGCGCCGCGCGGGGGCGGAGATCGTGCCGTTCTCGCCGTTGGCCGACGCGCAGCCGCCGCCGGATTGCGACGCCGCCTGGCTGCCCGGCGGCTATCCGGAGTTGCATGCTCCGGCGCTGGCCGCCGCCGAGCGCTTTCAGATCGGATTGCGGAATTTCGCCGCGCGCGCGCCGGTGCATGGCGAATGC
Source organism: Acetobacteraceae bacterium (assembly GCA_965276665.1). Lineage (GTDB taxonomy): Bacteria > Pseudomonadota > Alphaproteobacteria > Acetobacterales > Acetobacteraceae > CAWGJC01. Next base: position 1,645,153 of record OZ255620.1, on the reverse strand, counting down.
GGCGGCCACATGGTGCTCGGCCGCGCCTTGCAGGATGCGAAGGGGGGTTGGCACCGGATGACGGGATTGCTCGACCACAGCACGAGTTTCGCGCGGCGGCGGATGACGCTCGGCTATCGGATGGCGACGCTGCTCGCCGATGGGCCGCTCGGCCCTGCGGGCAGCGTGCTGCGCGGCCACGAATTCCATTACGCGACCACCGCGGAGCCGGGCGGCGATGCGCCGTTCGCCTCGCTGCAGGACGGGCTGGGCAATGCGCTCGGGCCGGCCGGCGGCAGGCGAGGCCTGGTCAGCGGCAGTTTCTTTCACGCGATCGCCCGGGATTCCTGATGCAATTCGTTTCGCTCGCCGCGCTCCGCGCCGCCTGCCGCGACCTTCCCGCGGGGGACGAGGCGGCCGCCGCCACGATCGCCGCGCGCCAGGCGGTGCTGACCAAGCCGCCGGGGAGTCTCGGCCGGCTCGAGGCGCTCGCCGCCTGGCTCGGCCGCTGGCAGCGCCGCGCGATACCGCGGCTCGACACCGTCCGCGTGCTGGTCTTCGCCGGCAATCACGGCGTCACCGCGCAGGGCGTCTCGCCCTATCCGGCCGCGGTCACCGCGCAGATGGTGGCGAACTTCGCCGCCGGCGGTGCCGCGATCAACCAGCTCGCCGCGATGGCGGGCGCCACCCTCACTGTCGTGCCGCTCGCGCTGGACACGCCGACGGCCGACATCACGCAGGCGCCGGCGATGAGCGAGCGCGAATTCCTGGACATGGTGTCGCTCGGCTTCGCGTCGGTCGAGCCCGCGACCGACCTGCTCTGCCTGGGCGAGATGGGGATCGGCAACACCACGATCGCGGCTGCGATCGCGGCCGCGCTGTTCGGCGGCGGCGGCGCGCGCTGGTCCGGGCGCGGCACCGGGCTCGACGATGCCGGGCTGGTGCGCAAGCGGAAGGCAGTGGACGCCGCGCTCGCTCGCCATCGCGCGGCGCTGGCCGATCCGCTGGAGGTGGCGCATTGCCTGGGCGGGCGGGAGACGGCGGCGCTGCTTGGCGCGGTGCTGGCGGCGCGGCTGCATTCCGTGCCGGTCCTGCTCGACGGGTTCGTGGTGGCGGCCGCCGTCGCCGTGCTGGCGCGCCTGCATCCGGCCGGGCTCGCGCATACGGTCGCCGCGCATGTCTCGGCCGAGCATGCGGGACGGATGCTGCTGGCCGAGCTGCGCCTCGATCCGCTGCTCGATCTTGGCCTGCGGCTCGGCGAGGGATCGGGGGCGGCGCTCGCGGTGCCGGTGCTGCGCGCGGCGGTCGCCTGTCATGCCGGGATGGCGAGCTTCGCCGAGGCGGGGGTGAGCGGCCGGCAATGATCGAGCTGTGGCGGGACTTTCTTCTCGCGCTGACCCTGCTGACCCGGCTGCCGGTCGGGCGCATTGGGGGCATGAGGGAGGGGCCGGACGTGCTTCGCCGCGCCGTCTGGGCATTTCCGCCGGTGGGCGCGCTGGTGGGCGGCATCGGCGCCGCCGTCTATGCGCTGCTTCGCCAGGCCCTGTCAGCGCCGCTGGCCGCGCTCTGGACGGTCGCGGCAATGCTCGCGCTGACTGGCGCGCTGCACGAGGACGGGCTCGCCGATGCCGCCGACGCGCTCGGCGGCCGGGATCGGGAGCGCCGGCTCGCGATCATGCGCGACAGCCGGATCGGCAGCTACGGCGTGCTCGCGCTCATTCTCTCCGTCGGCATCCGGGGCGCCGCGATCGCCGTGCTCGACCGGCCCGCGAGGGTCGCGGCGGCGCTGGTCGCGGCGGGCGGGCTCGGCCGCGGCGCCATTCTGCTCGTGCTGGCCGCCGCGGACCCGGCGCGGCCGGAGGGGCTCGCCGCCGTGTTGCGCGCCCCGCCCCGCGCCGCGATCCTGGCGGGATGCCTGCTCGCCGCGGCTGCGGCCGCAACCCTGCCAGTCGGCATCGCGCTCGCGGCAATTGCGCTCAGCATCGGCGTGGCGCTGCTGGTCGCGCGCGGCGCGCGGCGCGCGCTCGGCGGCCACACCGGCGACGTGCTCGGCGCCACCGATCAGCTCGTCGGAGGCATCGTGCTCACGTTGGCCGCAGCGCTCGCCTGAACCCAGGTGAGGCTGCCGAAAGCCGGCGCGGGCGCCAGCAGGTCCGGCGGCTCGTCCCGGAGCAGCGCGGGCAGCAGGCGCAGCGGGCCGCCATGCGAGACCACCGCAGCATCTCCGTCTCGTCCGGTTGCGCGCAGCGAAGCCGCAAAATCGCCGAGGCGTCGTGCAAATCCCCGCATCGTCTCGCCGCCGGGGGCCGCGAAGCCCCAGGGATCAGCGGCCCAGCGATCGAGCGCCGCGCGCGGCAGCGAGGCCCAGAGCACGCCCTCCCAATCGCCGAAATCGAATTCCCGCAGGCGCGGATCGAGGATCGGCGTGCCGAGATGCTGCGCGAGGTCGCGGCAGCGCAGAGCCGGACTGCTGTGCACCGGCCTGTCGCCGATCGCGTCGCGTAGGCGTGTGATCTCGAGCGCCTGCGGCGGCCGCGCCGGGATGTCGAGCCGCCCGTAGCAGGTCCCGGCCGCGATCAGTGGCGGCAGGTGCCGGATCAGCGCAATGCGCATCAACACTCCCGCTTGGATTGAGCGCTTCGATTGGCTCCCGCTCGGTTGACCCCGCGCCGCCGCCGCCACTAGGCTCACCACGCGAAGGAAGCCGGTGAGAGCCCGGCGCGGTCGCGCCACTGTAACCGACCGGCATGCTGGTGCCGAGCGGGAGCCAGACCTTTCGCAACGCCGAAGCAAACGAATCAACCCGGGCGCGCACCCGAGGAGAATGACCATGACCTCCATCCATCCCGACGGGCGCAGCGTGCCCAAGCTCTTGACCGCGCATTCGCATCTGGTCATAACAACGTTATATTATATCAGAATAAACCGAATGACTAAGTTTTGCCGACGCGCCCCGCTCCTGCTGCTCACTTTTTGCGCCACCCTCGCCGCCATCTCCGCTGCCCGCGCGGAAGAGCGCACGCACTACCCGGTGACGATCCGGAATTGTGGCAGCGACGTCACCTTCGACCGGGCGCCGCAGCGCGCGGTCTCGATCGGGCAGGGCAGCACCGAAATCCTGCTCTCGCTCGGCCTCGCCGCCCGCATGGTGGGGACCGCCGTCTGGTTCGAGCCGGTGCAGCCGCAATTCGCCGCCGCGAACGCGACAATTCCACGCCTCGCCGACAATGATCCGAGCTTCGAATCGGTGGTCGCGCGCAAGCCCGATCTCGTCGCCGCGCAATTCACCTGGCATGTCGGTCCGCATGGCGCGGTCGGCACGCGCGCGCAATTCGCGGCCCTCGGCATTCCGACCTACGTCTCGCCCGCCGATTGCGAGGGCAAGGACAATAGCGGCGATGGCGACGGGGTGCGCACGCAGAATTTCTCGATGGCGCTGATCTATCGCGAGATCCGCGAGATGGCCGAGATCTTCGACGTGAACGCCGCCGGCGACGCGCTGGTCGCGCGTCTGCAGGCGCGGGAGGCGGCGGCGCAGTCGGCGGTGCGCGCGGCGGGTGTCTCGGCGCTGTTCTGGTTCTCGAGCCGGACGGTACAGGGCGATGCCTTCATCGCCGGCGGCACCGGCGCGGCCGCCGCCATGCTCCGTACATTGGGCGCGCGCAACGTCGTCACCGCCGCCGATGAATGGCCACTGGTGAGCTGGGAGACCATCGCCGCCGCCAATCCGGATGTGATCGTGATCGCGACCATGTCGCGCCGGCGTTTCCCTGCCGACGATCCTGCGGTGAAGGAGCATTTCCTCGAGACCGATCCGGTCGCGAGTCGGCTCAATGCGGTGCGGCAGCACCATGTCCTGGTGATGGACGCGCAGGCGATGAGCCCGACCATCCGGGCGATCGACGGTCTTGAAATTCTAAGCTCCGCTTTGGAGAAATTCGGGTTCGCGAAATGATCGGCCGGGTTGCGGCGGCGCTCGGCCTCGCGTTGCTCTCCGGTGCCACGCTGGTCTTCGTCATCGCCTGCGCCGCCTCGATCGGCGAGATGCGCATTCCGCTCTCTGCGGTCGGCGAGACGGCGAGCAATGCCCTGTTCGGCACGCATTTCGCGCTCGACCCGATCGAGAGCGGCATCGTCTGGAACTACCGTCTGAGCCGCGCGCTGCTCGCCGCGTGCTGCGGCGCGGCGCTGGCGCTCTCCGGCGCCGTGCTGCAGGCGCTGCTGCGCAATCCGCTCGCCGAACCCTATCTCCTCGGCATTTCCGCCGGCGCCTCCACCGGCGCGGTCGCGGTAATGATCCTGGGCATCGGCGGCGGCGTGCTTTCGCTGACCGGCGGCGCGTTTGCCGGCGCGGTGCTCGCTTTCGCGGTGGTCGCCTTATTGGCGGCAGGCGCGGGCGGCGGGTCGTCTCGGATCATCCTCGCCGGCATCGCCGGATCGCAGCTCTTCACCGCGATCACCGCCGCGATCGTCACCACCAGCGCGAATGCGGAACAGGCGCGCGGCGCGATGTTCTGGCTGCTCGGCGATCTCGGCGGCGTGCGCTGGAGGGATGTCGCGGTGGCCGCCCCGGTGGCGCTCGGCGGCCTCGCGATCATCGCCGCGCATGCGCGCGCGCTCGACGCCTTCACCTTCGGGACCGATGCGGCGGCCTCGCTCGGCGTGAGCGTGACACGCATCCGGCTCGTGCTGTTCGCCCTCACCGCGGCGATGACGGCGGTGATGGTGAGCATGGTCGGCGCGGTCGGCTTCGTCGGCCTGGTGGTCCCGCACGCCGCGCGCTTCCTCACCGGGCCGCCGCACGGGCGCCTGCTGCCCGCGGCGGCGACGATCGGCGCGGTGTTCATGGTCCTGGCCGACATCGCCTCCCGCACCGTGGTGCCGCGCCATGTGCTGCCGATCGGCGTGGTGACGGCGCTGATGGGGGCGCCAGCCTTCGCGATCCTGCTCTATCGCGCGCGGCGCCTCGCGTGACGCTTGCGGCGCGGGCGGTCGCCTGGCGGGCGGATGGGCGGATCATCCTCGACGATGTCACCCTGGTCGCCGCACCCGGCCAGGTACTCGGCCTGCTCGGCCCGAACGGGTCGGGGAAATCCACGCTGCTCGGCCTGCTCGCCGGTCTGCGGCGCGCGACCGCCGGGGTGGTGACGCTGGACGATGCCGAAATCGGTGCGCTGCGCCGCCGCGCGCTCGCCCGCCGCATCGGGGTGGTCGCGCAGCAGGCCGATACCGATGGCGACATCACCGTGCGCGACATCGTCCGCCTCGGCCGCACGCCGCATCGCGGGCCGCTCGCGCCCTGGGCGGCGCGCGACGAGGCGGCGGTTGCGGCGGCGCTCGCCGAGACCGGCATGAGCGACATGCGCGACCGCCTCTGGCGCACGCTCTCCGGCGGCGAGCGCCAGCGCACGCAGATCGCCCGCGCGCTGGCGCAGGCGCCGACCGAGCTGCTGCTCGACGAGCCGACCAACCATCTCGACATTCGCCATCAGCTCGAGATTCTCGCCCTGTTGCGCCGGTTGCGGGTGACGAGCGTGGTCGCGCTGCACGATCTCAATCTGGCGGCGATGTTCTGCGACCGGCTTCTCGTGCTGCAGGCGGGGCGCGTGGTCGCCGCCGGCGAGACCGCCGGGGTGCTCACCGAGACGCTGATCGCCCGGGTGTTCGGCGTCCGCGCGGCCGTCACGGAGCTCGATGGCCGTCCGCGCATCCTGCTGATGGCGGGGTGAGATCCATCAGGCGGTGATGAGCCCGGCCGGCGGGATGGCGCCCACCTGCGTGGTGATCGCGCCGTACCATTGCGGCCGGCGATTCGCCGCGAAGTCGAACATCTTCTCCTTGCCCTGGCGGCAGGAATCGAGGTCGCAATCGGCGGTGATCACCTCATCGCCCAGGCCGCGCGTCTCGGCGACGATCATGCCGTTCGGGTCGACGATGCAGGAGCCGCCGATCAGCCCGGCGCCATCCTCGATGCCGGCCTTGGCGACCGCGACCGCCCAGGTCGCGTTCATGTAGGCGTTGGCCTGCACGACGAGGCGCGAATGGAAGGTGCGCAGCGCGGCGTCCTCGCCGTCCCCGCCATGCGGGTCGTAGGCCGCGGAATTGAAGCCGCAGCAGACCAGCTCCACGCCCTGTAGGCCGAGCATCCGCCAGGCCTCCGGCCAGCGGCGGTCGTTGCAGATCATCATGCCGAGCACCCCATCGGCGAGCGAGGCGGGCGCGCGCCAGGCGGGGAAACCCTTGTCGCCATAGGCGAAATACCGCTTCTCCAATTGCTGGAAACCGCCGCTCGGGCGTGGCTCCACCGTGCCTGGCAGGTGCACCTTGCGATAGGTGCCGAGGGTCCGGCCTTCCGGCGAGACCAGGATGGCGCTGTTGAACAGCCGGCCGTCTGCGACGCGCTCCGCATAGCCGATGCTCACGCCGATGCGGAGCGCGCGGGCGCGGTCGAAGAACGGGCGCACGGCCGGGTTCGGCATCGCGGGCTCGGCGAATTGCGCGAGCTCCGCGGGCGTCAGCAGCCAGCGTGGGAAGAAGGTGGTGAAGGCGAGCTCAGGGAAGACGGCGAGCCGCGCGCCGGCTTCCGCCGCCTGCTCCAGCAGCCGGATCAGGCGGCCTAGCGTCTGCGCGCGCGAATCGGCACGCTGCGTCGGTCCCATCTGCGCGGCCGCCACTCTGACGATCCGTGCCATCGCGCTCCTCGTCGAACGTTGCGTTTACGCATCCTAATATCCTCGAAGCGGGCAGCGCAAACTCACGCGCACGCATGTCGTCATTGGGACACGATCGAGGCCGCCGTGTTCGGGGCTGCGCTTCACCCGGAAGGGCCGCCATGCTTCACTGCTGCACTGCGGCGGAAGATCGGCCGCGGAGTGAGATGCTGTCATGGCCGCCACAGAACCATCCCTCGAGGTGCCCCCGGTCCTCGCCAATCCCCGGCTCAAATTGCTGATTCCGCTGGTGGTCGCGTTCGGCTTCCTGATGGAGCAGCTCGACAGCACCATCATCACCACCGCGATCCCGCAGATGGCGCACAGCCTGCACGAGACGCCGGTGCGGCTCAGCCTCGCCATCACGAGCTACGTGCTCAGCCTCGCGGTGTTCATCCCGATCAGTGGCTGGATCACCGACCGCTACGGCGCGCGCAACGTGATCTGCCTGGCCTTCGCGGTGTTCACCATCTCGTCGGCGATCTGCGGGCTCGCGACCACGCTGCCGATGCTGGTGGCGATGCGCGTGCTGCAGGGTGTGGGCGGCGCGATGATGACGCCGGTGGGACGGCTGATCCTGCTCAGATCCTTCCCGAAGGACCAGCTCGTCACCGCGATGTCCTATGTCAGCGTGCCGTCGCTGGTGGGGCCTACGCTCGGGCCGTTGCTGGGCGGGTTCCTCACGACCTACGCGTCCTGGCGCTGGATTTTCTACGTGAACATCCCGTTCGGCATCGCCGCGATCCTGGTCTCCTGGTACGCGGTCGCCAATCTGCGCGGCGAGGCGGAGCGGACGCGGTTCGACACCACCGGCTTCGTGATCTGCGGGCTCGGGCTGGCGCTGCTGCAATTATTCCTGGAGACGGTGGGACGCGGCGAGATTTCGTCGGTCGAGGAGGCGCTGCTGTTCGGCATCGCCGTCCTGATCCTGATCGCCTATGGCTGGCACGCGCGCCGGCTGCTCCACCCGGTGCTCGACCTGACGCTGTTTCGCATCCGCACCTTCCGCATCGGCTCGATCGCCGGCGGGCTGAGCCGGACCGGTGTGAATGCGCCGCCCTTCCTGCTGCCGCTGCTGTTCCAGGTCGGGTTCGGGATGAGCGCGATCCAATCGGGCTCGCTGACCTTCGCCACCGCGCTCGGCGCCATCGCGATCCGGATGGTGTCGGCGAAGGTGCTGCGCCGATTCGGCTTCGCGCGGGTGCTGATCGCCAATTCGATGATCTGCTCCGTCTGGATCGCGAGCTTCGCGCTGCTCACACCGAGCACGCCGCGCTGGCTGATCCTGCTCACCATCGCCGGGTTCGGGGTGGCGCGCGGGACGCAGTTCAATGCCTGCCAGATGCTGAGCTATGCCGAGATGCCGCCCAAGATGCTGAGCCGCAGCACCAGCCTGGGCAGCGTGGTGCAGCAGCTCTCGATGGGGTTCGGCGTCTCGTTCAGCGCGGCGATGCTGGGCGTGCTGGTGCCGCCGGGAATGACGCCGAGCATCACCGATTTCCGCCACGTCTTCCTGCTGATCGCGCTGCTGCCGCTGCTCGCGATGCCGGGCTTCTTCGGCCTCTCCCCGGGAGACGGCGCCGAGGTGAGCGGACACCGGCCCCGTCTGTCGCCGCGGACCGCCGCCGGAGAATAGGGGCGGCGTCGGCTCCACCGAAGGTGAAAATGCTCTAGCCGGAGAGCGTCAGCAGCGATTCCGCGGTATCGAAGTCGCGCAACACCGCATCGTCGTCCACCTCGACCTCGGCCACCGCGTCGAGATAGCGCCGGAGCAGGGCGCGGGCGCCGGCATCGCCGCCCAAGCGCAGGATCTCGGGAAAATACCGCCGGTCCCACAGCATCGGGTTGCCCGGCTTGCCGCGATAACTCGGCAGCACGATGGTCCGGCCCTCATCCGGGTCGTAGGCGGCGAGCAGGCGCTCGAGCAGGCGGGGCCCGACCAGCGGCATGTCGCCGAGGCAGATGAGCGCCGCGGCGGCGTCGGGCGGCACCGCGCGGATACCGGCCTTGAGGCTGGCGGAGAGCCCGTCCGCAAAATCCGCCGCATGGACGAAACGTAGCGAACGACCGGCGAGGGCCTGCTCGACGGCCTCGGCCATGTGGCCGAGCACCACGATCACCGGGCGGGCGGCGCTGCCGAGAACGTTGTCCACCACGCGGGCGATCATCGGCCGGCCGCTCTCATCGGGGATCAGCAGCTTGTTGCGCGGCGCCATGCGGCTCGACCGGCCGGCGCCGAGCACCACCGCCGCGACGCCGGGGCGCTTGCGTGGCCGCGGGGCGGCGACGGCGCGCGCCGCATCGGGCGCGCGGGCGCGCGGCAGAGGACGGGTCTCGATCTCCTTGAGCAGGCCGCCGACGCCGAGCCGCGCCATGTCGGCCGGCCCGAGCGGCATCCCGGCGAACAGGCGGGAGAGCACGAAATCGATGCCGTTCAGCCGCGGGCTGCGGGCGCAGCCAGGCAGGATCAGCGCCGGGCGGTCGCCGATCCGCCCGAGGCAGATCAGATTGCCGGGATCGACCGGCATGCCGAAATGCAGGATCTCCCCGCCCGCCCGCACGATCGCCGCCGGCCCGACATCGCGGCGGTCCACCACCGCCGAGGCGCCGGCCACCAGCAGCAGATCCGCTCCGTCCTCGATCAGCGCGGCGAGCGCCGCGGCGATCGGCGCCTCGGCATGCGGGCAGCGGCGCGGCGGCAGCATGATGCCGGTGAGCGCGCGCACCCGGGCTTCCGTCGCCTTTGCCGTGCCCTCGAGCACGCTCTCCTTCAACCCGTCGAGCTGCGACATCACCAGCCCGACGGTGAGCGGGCGGAAGGGATGAACGCGCATCATCGGCCCCTGCCGGCGGCCGAGCGCCTCGGCGGCTTCCAGCACCGGGCCGGGCACCGCGAAGGGGATGATCTTGATCGTCGCCACCATGTCGCGCGGCGCGACCACCGCGTAATCGGGCAGAGTGCCGATGGTGAGGCTCTCATCGACCGCGTTGATTCGGTCGATCAGCCCGGTCTCGACGCGCAGCAGCCCGTGCGCCTCGGCCTGCAGATTGACCCGACCGGTGGCGGCGCGCGTCCGCCCGAGCGGCGAAGCGGCCGCCTCGCCCAGCATTGCCGTGCTGAGCCGGTCCGCCGCCTCATCCTCCGGCACGTCGCCCGGTTCGAGCCGGGCGGCGATCACCTCGGTCCGGCCGGCTGCCGCGAGCGCCGCGACGGCATCGGCCCCGAGGATCGAGCCTTTGCGGATGACGCGGCCCGGCAGGCGCTGGGTGTGGGCGAGAATGGCGCCTTGGGCTTCCTCGAGCGGGACCGGCCCGAACCTCACGCCGCCTGCCCGATGGCGGATTTGGGCGCGCGCTCGCCGAGCGCGGCCCCGCGCCGGACGGCGACGATCTCCGTCACGATCGAGAGCGCGATCTCGGGCGCCGTCACCGCCGCGATCGACAGCCCGACGGGACCCCGGATGCGGGCGAGCGCGGCGTCGTCATGCCCGAGCTCGCGCAGGCGGCCGAGCCGCGCCGCATGCGTCTTCCGCGAGCCGAGCGCGCCGATATAGAACGCCTCCGACCGCAAGGCGCGGTCGAGCGCCGGGTCGTCGAGCTTCGGGTCGTGGGTGAGGGTGACGATCGCGGTGCGCGCATCGGGCGCCAGCGCATCCAGCGCCTCGTCCGGCCAGTCGCTCGAGAGCGTGACATCGGGAAAGCGCTCGTCGGTGGCAAAGGCGCGGCGCGGATCGACGATGGTGATTGCGAGGCCAAGCCCGGCGGCGAACGGCACCAGCGCCTGGGCGATGTGCACCGCGCCCACCACCACGAGGCGGGGCTTCGGATTGTGGACCTGCAGGAACCAGCTCTCATTGCCGAGCGTCACCGTTCGGCTCGCATCGTCCCGCAGCGCCTGCTTCGCCGCCTCGGCGAGCTCCGGCGTGGCCGCGGCGTCCGGCAGAAGAATCTGCTCGCCGGAGGGCAGCCGGGTCGCCAGCACCACCGGCTGCTTGCCGGCCTGCGCGGCGCGCAGGCGTTCGAGCAGCGCCGGCGTCATGCGAGCGGTTCCACGAACACCTTCACCTTGCCGCCGCAGGCCAGGCCGACTTCCCAGGCGCGCTCATTTGTGACGCCGAAATCGAGCAGTTGCGGCGCGCCGCTCTGCATCACCTGCAGCGCCGCATCGGCGACCGCGCCCTCGATGCAGCCGCCGCTGACCGAGCCGGCCATGCGCCCGCTCGCCGCCACCGCCATCTGGCTGCCGGCCGGGCGGGGCGAACTGCCCCAGGTCTCGGTAACGGTGGCGATCGCCACCTGCTCGCCGGCCGCCCGCCAGGCGGCGGCGGCGGTCAGCACATCCTCTGCCGTGTCCGCGACGATTGCGGCCGTTTCCGTATGGCTCATGCTGCGTCCTTCCAGGGTCCGGCCACACCGCCGCGGCCACGGATCGGCGCGGGGCGGGAGAGGCTGTCGATCAGCGCGCGCAGGCTTGCGAGGTCATGGACCGGGCGGAATTCGTCCACATAGGGCAGCATGGCGCGAATGCCCTGGGATTTGGGCTGGAACCCGTCCCACCGCAACAGCGGGTTGAGCCAGATCAGCCGCCGGCAGCTGCGGTGCAGCCGGTCCATCGCGGCGGCAAGGCCGCGCGCGCCGTCGCGGTCGAGCCCGTCGGTGACCAGCAGCAGCACCGCCCCCTGGCCGAGCACGCGGCGCGCCCAGTCGCGGTTGAATTCCTCGATCGCCTCGCCGATGCGGGTGCCGCCCGACCAGTCCGGCACCGCATGCGCGACCATCTGGAAGGCGACCTCCGGGTCGCGATGGCGGAGCTGGCGGGTGATGTTGGAGAGCCGCGTGCCGAACAGGAACACGGAAACCCGGTCGCGGTCATTCGCCACCGCATGCAGGAAGTGCAGCAGCACCTGCACATAGCGCCCCATCGAGCCGGAAATGTCGCACAGCACGACGAGCGGCGGCGGGCGGATGGTGCGGCGCGCCCGCGCGATGCGGATCACCTCGCCGCCCTGGCGCAGGCTGGCCCGGAGCGTGGCGCGCAGATCGGTGATCGCGCCGCGCTCGTCGGGGCGGCGGCGGCGCGTGCGGCGCAGATCGAGCGGCAGTGACAGGCGACGGATCTCGGCCTTGGCGGCGGCGATCTCGGCCGCCGACATCGCCTCGAAATCCATCGTCTGCAGGCGCTCCTGCGCGCTCGCCACCAGCGCCATGTCGACGGTGGGCTGGCTCTCCTCGGCCTTGCGCGGCTCGCGCGGCGTCGCCATCGCCTCGCTTAGGCGCCGGCTGCCGGGTGCGGGACGCTCGGGCTTCGGCGCGCTTTCCGGCGAGAGCAGCCCCATCAACGCCTGCTGCTCCGCCTGCACCGGGTTGCGCCAGAACAGCGCGAAGGCATTGTCGAACAGCTCCTGCTGCTCGTGCCGATGCACCATCACGCTGCGGAGCGCGATGCGGAATTCCTCGCGATCAAGGATGTTGACCTGGGTCAGCGCGTGCTGCGCGGCGACCACCTCCGCGGGTCCGACGGGCAGGCCGGCGCGGCGCAGCAGGCGGGCGAAATGCATGACATTGGCGGCGAGCAGCCCGTCCGCCGCCCCGCTCATGCCGCCCCGCTCACGCCGCCGTCGCCTGCTGTGCCTCGGCCACCAGCCGGGCTGCCGCCTCGCCGCGCAGCCGCGCGATATCGTCCTGATATTTCAGTAGAATACCGAGCGTATCGTCGACCGATTGCGGGTCGAGCTCGCGCCGGTCCAGCGCGGTGAGCGCGTTCGCCCAGTCGATCGTCTCGGCGACGCCCGGCAGCTTGAACAGCTCCTCCCCGCGCAGGCGCTGCACGAAGGCGACGATCTGGGCGGAGAGCCGCGCCGGCACGCCCGGCGCGCGGATAGCGAGAATCGCCCGCTCGCGCGCCGCATTCGGGTAGTCGACCCATTGATAGAGGCAGCGCCGCCGGATCGCGTCATGCACTTCGCGGGTCCGATTGGAGGTCAGCACCACCACCGGCGGCGTGGCGGCGCGGATGGTGCCGTATTCCGGGATGGTGAGCTGGAAATCGGCGAGCAGTTCGAGCAGGAACGCCTCGAACGGCTCGTCCGCGCGGTCCAGCTCGTCGATCAGCAGCACGGCCGGGCCCTGCTCGGGGTCGATCGCCTGCAGCAGCGGCCGGGCGCGCAGGAAGGATCGCCCGTAGATGTCGGCGGCCAGCACGTCGCGATCCGCACCGCCGGCCGCCTCGGCCAGCCGGATCGCCATCAACTGGCGGGCATGATCCCACTCATAGGCGGCGGCCGAGAGGTCGAGCCCGTCATAGCATTGCAGCCGGACCAGCCGCCGCTTGAGCCCGCTCGCCAGCACCTTGGCGATCTCGGTCTTGCCGGTGCCGGGCTCGCCCTCCAGGAAGAGCGGCCGCTGCATCGTGAGAGCCAGATGCACGGTGGTGGCGAGGCCGCGATCGGCGACATATCCCTCACGCCGCAGCAGCGCCTCGGTTTCGGTGACGGATGCGGGCGTCACGTCGGCTCAGACATAGGCGCTGAAGATCATCAGGAAGATGAGGATGAACAGGATGCCGCCGATCCAGGCGGCGATCGGGATACCGGTGGGCTGAACAGGCTGGCTCGACATCGGCGTGGGAACCTCGGCGTAAGCGGGAACGGTGGGGGACGGGGTCGGCGCCATGGTCGCGGCGGCGGCGGCGGGGATCGCGCCGACGGTCTCGGCGGTCGCCGCGGCAACCCCCGCGAGGCCCGACGCGCCGACCTCGGCCGGACCGGCGACCGCGTTGCTGAAGCGCTCGAAGAAGCTGTCCGCCATCTGCTTGGCGGAGGCGTCGATCAGCCGGGCGCCGAGCTGCGCGATCTTGCCGCCGACCTGCGCATTGACGGTATAGTTCAGCAGCGTGAACTCGCCCTCATCGGCCAGCGTCACCGCCGCCCCGCCCTTGGCGAAGCCGGCGACGCCGCCCTGGCCCTCGCCGCTGATGCGGTAGCCGTTCGGCGGATCGAGGTCGCTCAAATGCACCTTGCCGGCGAAACGCGCGGAAATCGGGCCGATCTTGACCGTCGCGGTGGCGGCCATGTCGTTCTCGGAGGTCTTCTCCAGGCTCTGGCAGCCGGGGATGGACGCCTTCAATATCTCGGGATCATTCAGCGCCGTCCACACCCTCTCCCGCGGCGCGGGAATGCGCCGCTCGCCCGTCATGTCCATCGAAAACTCACCTCCGTTGCGCGCGGCGGACGTTACTTGCAGGGTGCAGGCCGTGCAACCAACGCCTATTTCTGTGAAGGCTCTACGAGCCGCCCGGGTTGCCTGCCCCCGAATTGCCTGCCCCCGGCTTGCCTGCCACGGAGTTCCCGATGACCTATCTCGTCGCCGCCGATCTGCCAGACGCTCCCGCCGGACGCCGGTTCCGGGCGATGCTGGACCGGCCGGGCATCCTCCGCCTGCCGGGCGCGCATAACGGCATGGCGGCGCTGCAGGCCAAGGCGGCCGGGTTCGACGCGCTCTATCTCTCGGGCGCGGCGATGACCGCCTCGATGGGCCTGCCCGATCTCGGCGTGATCACCGTCGACGAGGTGTGCTTCTTCATCCGCCAGGTGAGCCGAGCCGCCGGCCTGCCGGTGCTGGTGGACGGCGACACTGGCTATGGCGAGGCGCTCAACGTGATGCACATGGTCCGCGCCTTTGAGGAAGCCGGCGCCGGCGCGGTGCATATCGAGGACCAGATGCTGCCGAAGAAATGCGGCCATCTCAACGACAAGCGGCTGGCGGATGCGCACGACATGGCGGCCAAGGTGGCGGCCGCCGCCCGCGCCCGCCGGCATCTCGTCGTGATCGCCCGCACCGATGCGGCGGCGAGCGAGGGGATGGACGGCGCCGTCGCCCGCGCGCGGCTCTATCTGGAGGCCGGCGCCGATGCGATCTTCCCCGAGGCGCTGACCACCGCGGAGATGTTCCGCGAGTTCGCCCAACGGATGCCGGGGGTGAAGCTGCTCGCCAACATGACGGAGTTCGGCCGCACCCCCTTCTTCACCGCCGACGAGTTCGCCGCGATGGGCTACGCGATGGTGATCTGGCCGGTCAGCGCGCTCCGCGTCGCCGCCCGCGCGCAGGCCGAAATCTATGCCGCGATCGCCCGGGATGGCGGCACGCAGGCGATGGTGGACCGGATGCAGACGCGCGCGGAGCTCTACCAGACGATCGGCTATCACGATTACGAGGCGCTCGACGCCTCCATCGTCCGCACGGTCATCCCCAAAGGCATGCCCCAGCGGGCCTGACCCGGGGGCGCCCATCGATGGAGGAAGGCCGGCCCGACCCGCGCGTGCGTCCCGTCTATATCGGCAGCGAGATCTATCGCGGCTCGACCTATGGGCCGAAACATCCGCTCGCCATCCCGCGCGTCTCCACCGTCACCGATCTCTGCCGCGCGATGGGCTGGCTGCCCGACGCGGTCTTCACCACCGCGCCGATGGCGCGGCCGGAGCAGGTCACACGGTTCCACGACCCCGAATACCTCGCCGCCCTGCAGCGGGCCGAGGCGACGCAGGCGGTGTCCGACGCCGACCGCGAGCGCTTCCGCATCGGCGCCGAGGGGAACCCGGTCTATCGCGAGATCTACCGCCGCCCGATGACCTCGGCCGGCGGCGTGATGCTGGCGGCGCGCCTGACCAAGTCCGGCGGCGTGGTACACTGCCCTGGCGGGGGCACGCATCACGGTCGCCCGGCGCGCGCCGCCGGCTTCTGCTACCTGAACGACCCTGTGCTCGGCCTGCTCACCTGGATCGATCAGGGGCTCGAGCGCATCGTCTATCTCGATATCGACGCGCATCACGGCGATGGGGTGCAGGACGCCTTCGCCCGCGACCCGCGCGTGCTGACCATCAGCATCCATGAGGCCGGACGCTGGCCGTTCACCGGGCCGGCCGAGGATCGCGCCGGCGGCGAGGCGCGGAATTTTCCGGTGCCGCAGGGGTTCAACGACAGCGAGATGCGCGTCCTGCTGCACGAGGCGGTGCTGCCGCTGATCGCCTCGCGCGCGCCGCAGGCGATCATGCTCCAATGCGGGGCAGACGCGCTGGAGGAGGATCCGCTGGCCCGCCTCGCCCTCTCCAACAATGCGCATTTCGAGGTGGCGGCCGCGCTCCGCGACGCAGCACCCCGGCTGGTCGTCACCGGCGGCGGCGGCTACAATCCCTACACCGTCGCGCGCTGCTGGGCCGGGGTCTGGGCGGTGCTGAACGACATCCCCATCCCGCCGCACACCACCGAGGCGGCCGAGACCGTGCTGCGCGGCCTGACCTATAACCGCGCCGCCGGCCGCAACCCGCCGGAACATTGGTTCACCACCCTGCGCGACACGCCCCGCGAGGGCCCGGTGCGCGACACGATCCGCGCGCTCGCCGACATTGCGCTGAAGGAGAGTCTCCTCGCATGACCCCAACCCTGCGCCGCCGCGCCCTGCTCCCCGGATGCCTGCTCCTGCTCCTGCTCACCGCCCCCCCCGGCCTCGCGCAGGCCGCCGACCCGACCGGCCCGCAGCCGGAATTGCCGCGCGAAAAGCTCGTCATCGTCACCCGCGATGGCAAACCGCACGATTTCAACGTCGAGATCGCCAAGACGCCCGAGCAGCAGGAAACCGGGCTGATGTTCCGCAAGACCGTGCCGGCCGATGGCGGAATGCTGTTCGATTTCGGGCCGCCCCACGACATCCAGATGTGGATGAAAAACACCATCGCCCCGCTCGACATGGTGTTCATCAATCAGGACGGCACCATCCGCAGCATCGCGGAGAACACCGTGCCGGAAAGCCTCGCCGTGATCGACAGCGGCGGCGCGGTTCGCGCCACCCTGGAACTCGCCGCCGGAACCACGGAAAAACTCGGCATCCGCGTCGGCGACAAAGTCCAGCAGCGAATCTTCGGGAATGCTTCGTGAGAGGGTGAAGGAAGGCCGGGGGCTCAGCCCCCTGGACCCCCGCCAAAGGCCGAGCCTTTGGACTCCATTACGGCTGTTTGGAGAGGGGTGGGCGAGGGAGTGGTTGCAACCGGTCCCTGGCCCACCCCTCTCCAAACAGCCCTAGCGGGTTCTAAGGGCTGTGCCCTTAGCGGGGTCCCAAGTGATGCATGGGGGCAGAGCCCCTGGCCTTCCTTCAACACCCTTGCACGAAGCGTTGCTGCCCCATAGCTTCCCGCCGCACGGCGGGGCGTGGCGCAGCCTGGTTAGCGCGCGTGTTTTGGGTACACGAGGCCGCCGGTTCGAATCCGGCCGCCCCGACCATGAGGAGGAGAGCGATGCGCGCCCGCATATTCAGGCAGCCGAAGACGGCGATGCAATCCGGCATGGCGCACACCAATCAATGGGTGCTCGTGTATGAGCGCGCCGAGCGGCAGAGCCCGGATCCGCTGATGGGCTGGTCCGGAAGCGGCGACACGCGGGCGCAGGTCACGCTGCGCTTCGACACGCGCGAGGAGGCGATTGCCTTCGCCGACCGCAACGGGCTTCCCTACGACATCGAGATCCCGCCTCCGCGCACGCACAAGCCAAAGGCGTATGCCGATAATTTCCACTATGGTCGGATCGAGAACTGGACGCATTAGAGCATCATCCGTTCGAACGAAATCGTTCGAGCGGATAAAGATGCTCGCTAAAACAGAGAGCTAGAGCCTGTGCGGTGAGCGAATGCGAACGGAACATGCTCTAGAGCCGGCGATTTCCGCGCCCGTAGCTCAGTCGGATAGAGCACTCGCCTTCTAAGCGAGATGTCGCTGGTTCGAATCCAGCCGGGCGCGCCACATCCGGCCGACCTCCGGAGCGCGGAAGATCGTCGGGTGCCGAGTACGCTGGGATGGCTCGGGGATTACCCGGCGAAGTTGGTGGCGATCGACCGTGCCGCGCATCGGCACCATGCCTCCGCATTGCATCGGCCTTCTCGCGGATGCCCGTCGGGGGGTGGGTCGCGGTAGGAGAGCACCGTCCCATCGAGGCGTCCGGCGACATCGCAAATTTTCGCGCCGGCCGCGATCCAGCGGTAATGCGTGAAGCCCATCTTTATCGCGAGCTCCCGCCGGGCGGTCGCCACGGCAGCGCCGTGCCGGCGGAGTGCAGCGTAGTATTCGGTCAGCGCCGCCGTCGCCTGATCCGCCGCCAGCCCGGTCAGACAGGGTGGCGCGGGCGGCGGCTCGGTCAGGGGACTCGGCGCCGCCTCGCGATGGTCGCCAGGCGGCACGCCGCTTGTCACGAGCTTGTCCGGATTACGCAGCCGCGAGAACCAGCTCATTTCCATCCCCGTCTGTTTGTTACGGGGATGCTACCGCCAGCGTGGTCTCACGTCTAATTATGTCACGTCCAGGGCATCAGCGCAGCCAACTCTGTATCGGCGATGCGACAGCGGCTTGCGATCATGTTGCTGCCTGGTGCCATCGGGCGGACTTCACGCGAAATCGGTGGAGCGGGTGAGGCGAAATCCCGGGTCGCTCGGCAATTCGGCTGCGAGAGCAAACGGATCGGGAGAGTGCTGAGCCAGATTTCAAGAAAGGAAAATCGCCGAATGGCGAAATCTCATCGGCTCGTGAGCATTTCCTCTGGCCGTTCCTCTGGCCGTGGCGCGTTCGCGGCCTGGATCGTGACCCGCGCGGTATGGGCCGCGTGCAGGCAGGTTTCCACCGCCTCCTGCAGCGAGCTCGTGTAGTAATCGGCGCCGATCACCGCTCGCACCCGGTCGTCGCGCAACGTCTCGTCCTCCGAGGGCCAGAGGCCGACGAGGATCTTCGCCTGCGGCAGCTTGTCGCGCAGGCGGCGGATGAGATAGCGGAGATGGGCCGGGCTGCCGCTGATCTCGAGATACGACACGCAGACCATCGTCACGCCGGTCACGTCCAGCGAGCCGATCGTCTCGCGGGCGACCGCGGCGAACGGCACTGTCCGCGCTCCCAGAAGATGCTTGTCGAGCAACTGGGTGAGCATCGAGGATGCGGCTTCGTCGAGCGGCCCGCGGCCGGCCACGCAAAGCACCGCGCTCTCGGTGCGCCACGCCGCCGGCAGGTCGGACGGGTCCGCGATCGGGCTGCCCGGCGCCGGCCGGCGCGGCAGATCGCGTTCCGAGGCGGGGGGGACCGAAGCGCCGTCATCCGCCTCGGAGGGGTACGGATCCATGTCGCCATGCCGATCGAGATCCTCGACCAAGCTCTGGATCGCGGTCTTGATCCGGTCGAGCTGCAGCTCGGAGAAGACGCCGCGCAGCGCGTCATTGGCGGCGAGCTGCAGCCCCTTCAACGCGACCTCGTCGTAATAGGATGAAAGCGACCGTTCCTTGAGCAGGATCTCGGCCTGATCGAGCGCCTCGTCCGGATCGCCGGCGAGCATTCTCTGGTAGAAGCTTTCGACCGGGCTGAGCGCCGGGCGGTCGCCGAGCAGCACGTCGAGGAATTCGAGCCGTTTCACATGACGGCCCAGGACGACGAGGCACAAGGTCAGCGGCGTCGAGAGCAGCAGACCGATCGGGCCCCAGAGCCAGGTCCAGAACGTGGCGGAGACCACGACGGCGAAGGGCGACAGGCCGGTGCTATGGCCGTAGAGCATCGGCTCGACGATCTGGCCGGTGATCGCCTCGACCACGACGTAGAGCCCGGCCGTCCAGATCACCATCGACCAGCCGGGCTCGACCGCGGCGGCGAGGGCGAGCGGCGCCACCGCCGAGAGCGGCGCGCCGATATAGGGCACGAAGCGCAGCAGCATCCCGACAATGGCCCAGAGCAAGGGCGACGGCACGCCGATGACGAAGAGGCCGATCCCGATGATCACGCCGAACGCGGCGTTCACCCCGAGCTGGGCGAGGAAATATTTGCTGAGCCGGCGCGCGGCGTCGTTCATCGCGCCGGTGGTCCGATGCAGGTCTCCGGAGCCGAACAGCCGGATCAGCCGGTCCCGCAGATCCTCCCGCTGCAGCAGGATGAAGATCGAGAAGATCAGCACGATCGCCGTGGTGGAAAGCGGGCTCAGAACCGGTTCGGCGATGCGCGCGGCGAGCTCGAACGGGGTCGGGTCGGCCTGATGCACCTCGACCGGAATCGGCTGCGGCCCGGCAGGCGGCGCGGCCGTATGAGTGCCGGCGACGGGCGCGGGCCGGTTTTCGCCGGCTCTTTGCATCTGCCGGCCGAGATCGTCGACCAGGCTGTTCAGCCGGCCGAGTGCGATCCCGCGAACCTCGCCGACTTTTCGCTCGATCGTCGTCTGATAGTGCGGCGCCTGCTGCACGAGGCTGGCGATCTGCGTGCCGATCAGCCCGCCGAGCGCGAGAATGACGGCGAGCGCCAGGAGCACTGCGAGCAGAACCGAAGGCACGCGCCCGAGATGAATGTCCCGGAGCAGGTTCACCAGCGGGGCGATGAGAAAGCTGAGAAGGATCGAGAGGGTGATCGGGATCAGCACCTCGCGGCCGAAATAGAGGGCGGCGACGCAGACGACGCTGACGGCGAGCGTGAGCAGCGCGTTGATGCCCGGCGTCTCCGCCGGCGCAACCTGCGCCGGCGGATGTTTGACCTCGCCGGTCGGCCCGGACATGCGGCCGCCCCAGGCTTCTATCGGGCTCAGACCCGCCGGCGGCCGGAGATCGCGTGGTAGATGACGAGCACGACGATGGCGCCGATCACCGCGACGACCAGGCTGTAGATGTTGAGGCCGGTGACGCCGTTCGCGCCGAAGAAGCTGAAGATGAAGCCGCCGACGATCGCGCCCACGATGCCGAGGACGATGTCGAGGAGCACGCCCTCGCCGCTCTTGTTGACGATCTTGCTGCCGATGAACCCGGCGATCAGGCCGAGGATGATCCAGGCGATGATGGACATGATTTCTCTCCTGTGACGCACAACTCACGCGGGCGCAAAGGCTACTCCGGTCCGCCGCCTTGACCCACCGCACCGTCGCCGGTTTCGGTCGAAATCCAGCCTGGCTTTCCGCCGTCTCAAATCCGGCCCAATTGCCGCGAGCCGACTGCCCCTGAGCCGACGCGGCTTCAACGCGGATGCGAAACCATCGCCGCATATGTGCCGCGTTCGTGATCGAAGGGAAACCAGGTTTCCGCGCTTCCCGCCAGCCAGCCCCGCGGCAATAATGCCGCCGGCAGCGATAGGAGCAAACATGACGTCCAGCTTCCGGCAGTCCGCTTACCAGAACCGGCGGACGCCGTTGCGAAGGAGCGTGGCCAGCGGCGAGGCGGGGACTAGGCGGGCGAAAACATTGTCGCCCGTGCTCATCGTGCTTGCAGGGTTGGTCATCGGCCCGACCGCCCGGGGCGCCGATTGTTCCAGTGCGGCGGATCAAACGACGATGAATGAATGCGCCGGGCAGGACTACAAGAAGGCCGATGCCGAGCTGAACGCTCTCTACAAGCAGATGCAGCAGCGCCTGAAGGGCGATGACGAGCAGATGAAGCGGCTTGCCGCAACGCAGCGGGCCTGGATCGCCTTCCGCGATGCCGAGTGCAAATTCATCGGCCAGCCGGGCCCCGTCGCGGGCAGCATCGAGCCGATGATCGAGGCCAATTGCCTCGCTTCGTTGACCTTGAAGCGCTCCGCCGATTTCCACGGCTTCCTGACCTGCCCGGAAGGCGACATGTCCTGCCCGCTTCCGCCCAAATGACGGCGCCGAGGCTCGGCCGCCGGTGCTTGGCCGCGAATTCCCTACCGGTGATCGGCGTCGGGTATCCCGCCACCTTTCAATGCCTTGGCGATGACGTCCTCGGGATTCGCCCCCGCCGGCACGGTCAGGATCGAGCCCGGTCGGCTCGCATTGAGAGCGATGACGGCCTTCTTGGGACAGATCCCCATGCAACGCGTTTCGAAGATCCTGACCGCGCGTCCGCTTCCCCGCTGCTTCAAGGCCGAGCGCAGCGCTTTCCGAAGCGTATCCTCCCGCTTGACACCGAAGCCGCCGTCGAGCTTGCGGGCGCATTTCCCGCAGATAAGGATCACGGTCTCCCATGGTGTCGGGCGGGACTGAATGCTGCGCGTCATTTCGGGGAAATGGGCGTTCGTCGTGCCGTCACAACGGGTGGTAGTCCCGAGCCGCGCAACGCCGAGGCGCGAAACAGGGTGGCGGCTCTGGCGCGAGACCCGGATGAGACCCGGGCTTGCGCCATCGTTATGTCGTCAGAATAGTTCTCTGGACTCCGTCTCCCGCTCCAGCCTATAGCGGTTCCATTGCGTCGTATTTGAAACGAGTTCAGGCGGTCTGACTACGGAGCGCCTGTCACGGAGCGCCTGCAATTTCCCTGGCGTGAGCCAATCATGTGAGAGAGCGGGAGGGATTCATGCACAACGACATGCAGCGGCGACTTGCCGCGGAATTCATCGGCACGTTCTGGCTCGTCTTCGGCGGTTGCGGCGCGGCGGTGATCTCGGCCGCGTTTCCGCAGCTCGGCATCGGCTTCACCGGTGTGGCCTTCGCCTTTGGATTGACCGTCCTCAGCATGGCTTATGCCGTCGGCCATATCTCCGGCGGGCACTTCAATCCGGCCGTCACGCTCGGCCTGTGGGCCGCGGGCCGCTGCGCGAACAAGCACGTCATCCCCTACATCATCGTGCAGGTGATCGGCGGCATCCTGGCCGCCGGCGCGCTGTGGATCATCGCTTCGGGAAAGCCGGGCTGGGTTCCGAACGGGTTCGCCGCGAATGGCTATGGCGATCTCAGTCCGGCGCATTATTCGATGACGGCCTGCTTCTTCGCCGAGCTTCTGCTCACCTTCTTCTTCCTGGTCGTCATCATCGGCACGACGTCGAAGGGCGCGGCAACGGGTTTTGCGGGCATTCCGATCGGCCTGGCTCTTACCCTCATCCATCTGATCTCGATCCCGATCACCAACACGTCGGTCAACCCTGCGCGCAGCACCGCCCCTGCGCTCTTTGCCGGCGGCGACTATATCGGGCAGCTCTGGCTGTTCTGGGTGGCGCCGATCCTCGGCGCGGTGATCGCGGGCGTGCTGGCGCGCCTGCTCTACGAGGACTCCTCGATCGTCGGCACGGTGGTGGTCGAGGAGCGGCGCACCGCCTGAGCGGTTTACCGCCGGGCCGAACCGATCTAGCGTCTGGTAAGGCCGGCCCACGGCCCAGCAAGATTGGGGGAAACGTCCATGAGCGGCACGCGCGCGGCATCGCGGCATCGGGCGCGTCCATCGCTGTCCCGGGGCGCGAACACATGAAGATCGCGCGCATCGAGACATTTCTTCTGCATCCCGGCAGCGGCAAGAACCTGCTGTTCTGCCGCGTCGAAACCGAGGATGGGCTGCACGGCTGGGGCGAGGCGTACGTCACCCGTGGCAAAGAGAAAGTCATCGAAGCCTGCATCCATTGCATGGCGGAGTACGTGATCGGCCGCAGCGCCTATTCCATCCGCCATACCGCGCAGGTGTTGTTCGAGGATTTCGCCATCCGCCGGGTGTCGATGGAATTGCTCTCCGCCTGGAGCGCCATCGAGATCGCGCTGTGGGACATACTCGGCAAGCGAACCGGGCAGCCGGTCTACAACCTGCTCGGCGGAAAGTCGCGCGATCGGGTGCGCGTCTATGCCAATGGCTGGTCGCACGGCAGCACGGTCGAGGAGAATATCGAGCGCGCGCGCCAGGTGAAGGCGATGGGATTCACCGCGGCCAAATTCGATCCGTTCCCCGGGCCCTGGCGCAGCCACGTGGATCCGAAGGATGAGGATTTCGCCATCGATTTCGTGCGCCGGATGCGCGAGGCGATGGGCCCGGAATTCGAATTGCTGATCGAGGCGCATCGCCGCTTCTCGCCTTCGCACGCGATCCGCATCGGCCAGCGTCTCGTCGAGCTCGGCATCACCTGGTACGAGGAGCCATGTCTTGCCGATAATATCGAGCTGGTCGCCGAGGTGCGTCGCGCGGTGCCGATCCCGATCGTGACCGGTGAGGCGCTCTATTCGAAGGAGCAGTTCTTCCAGACGCTCGAACGCCGGGCGGCCGACATACTCAACCCGGATATCTGCGCCTGTGGCGGCATCACCGCGTTGATGGACATCGCAGCGATGGCGCAGCCGCAAGCCGTCGTGATGGCGCCGCACAATTACAACAGCGTCCTGATGGGACTCGCGGCAACCGTGCATGTCTGCGCCGTCATTCCGAATTTCCGCATCGCCGAGTATTTCGTCAACTTCAGCGAGGCGTGCGAGCAGGTCGCGACGAGCGGGATCGAGGTCAAGGATGGCTGGGCGGAACTGCCGACCAAGCCCGGGCTCGGCGTCGACATCGATGTCGAGCATTTGCGTCAACATCCCTACCGGGCGTTCGCCCACAAAAATCTGACCGAGACCGCCGAAGAATATCCGCGCAAGGATTATGTGCCGTCGCTGTGACGGCTAGAGCATGCTCCGTCGCATTCGCTCACTCCACAGGCTCTATGCTCCAACCCCGATTAGATCTGGCTCGGGTCGGACGCCTTGTGATTCGAGCTCTGTGTTGAGCGGAGTGTCTTGGGTGGCTGGAGACTTCTGGTTGTCGGATCGGCAGTGGGCAGCGATCGCGGTTTTGCTGCCCACCGATCGGCCGGGGCTCGCCGGACGGAGGATCGGCGGGTGATCGGTGGCATCGTGCCCATGGTGCGCAACGGCGGGCGCTGGCAGGACTGCCCGTCTTGCTATGGGCCGCCAACCACGATCTACGATCGCTGGTCGGCACGCGGCGTCTGGCAAGGGATGCTGGCCGCCTTGGTGGAGGCGAGACGCCCGGCGGCCGACACCTGATCGACAGCACGACGGCCAAGGCACACCGCTCCGCCGCGGGCGGAAAAGGGGGGCCGACGCCCAGGCCATAGGACGCTCGCGTGGTGGGCGTGGCGCCAAGAGCCTTCTGCCTGGCCGACACGGCCTACCACAGCGATCGCCTGCGCGGCTTTATGCGAGCCCGGGGCACGGACCCCGTGATCCCCAACAAACCGGCCCGCAAGCGTGTCCACCCGTTCGATCCGATCCGCGACAAACAGCGCAACCCGATCGAACAAACCGTTGGACGCCTGAAAGACGGGAGGCGCATCCACACTCGCTACGACAAGCTCCCCCCAACTTCGCTTCAGCCGTCGCGATCGCTGCAATCCTTCAGGGATGGTGCCGATCAAGGCCGGAGCCGACTTAACTGAAAATGCTCTAGTTTTTTGTTTTGGCGGGCATCTTTATCCGCTCGCACGAGTCCGTTCGAACGGATGATGCTCTAGATTGTCCTGCTGGCGCGAAGCGCCGCGAGCTCCTGCTCGGTGAGACCGGCGCGGCCAAGGATCTCGTCCGTGTGCTCGCCGATCCGGGGCGCCGGCAGCCGGAAGCTGCCGGGTGTCGCGCTCAGGCGGGGCACCACATCGTGGGTCGGAATTGTGCCGAGCTCCTCATCCGGCGTCTCGACGAAGATGCCGCGATCCTGCACGTGCGGATCGGCGAGGAATTGCGCGATGTCGTAGACCGGCGCGGCGGTGACATCGGCCTTCTCGAACTCCGCCAGGCATTCGTCGAGCCTACGCTGGCCGATCCAGCCGCCGACGACCGCATCCACCTGATCGCGGCGCTTCAGCCGTTCGGTGTTCGTGCTGAATTCGGGGTTCGCGTTGAGGTCCGCACGGCCGATCGCGGCGAACAGGCGTGCGGCCATGTTCTGCGTCGAGGCGGAGATGGTGACCCAGCCGCCATCGCATGTCGCGTAGACATTGCGCGGCGAGGTCGTCTCGGACGCGCTGCCGACGCGGCGGCGAATCTGGCCGGTCAGTTTGTGGATCAGCGCCTCGGGGCCGAGAACCGACACCATCGGGTCGAGCAGGCTGACATCCACCACCTGCCCCTTGCCACCATGCGACTCGACCTCTCGAACGGCCGCGAGCGTCGCCATCGCGCCGGAGAGTCCCGCGATCATGTCGGCGAGCGCGAGCGGCGGCAGCACCGGCTCCCGGTCGGCAAATCCGTTGCGCTGCGCGAAGCCGGACATCGCCTCGATGAGCGAGCCGAAGCCGGGGCGCTTGGCATAGGAGCCGGTCTGCCCGAAGCCGGAAATGCGGGTGATCACGAGGCGCGGATTGGCGGCGAGCAGCCGGTCGGGGCCGAGCCCGAGCGTCTCGAGATAGCCATGCCGGAAGCTCTCGATCAGCACGTCGAATTCCGGCACCAGCTTGAGAACAATCACGGCGGCATCGGCGGATTTCAAGTTGAGCGTGATGCTCTTCTTGTTGCGCGAATAAACCTTCCAATGCGCGCTGACGCCGCCGGCGCGCCACTCCCGCAGCGTATCGCCGCGGTCCGGCGCTTCCACCTTCACCACCTCGGCGCCGAAATCGGCGAGCTGCAGGCTGAGCATGTTGCCGCACATCAGGCGGGAGAAATCCAGCACGCGGAGGCCCGTCAAGGGGCCGGACTGCCCGGGTTCGAATTCCTTCTTGCTGAACGTCATCGCACTCCTTGCTTGTGCACGGATTGTCAGGCGGCCGCATTCCGCCGTGCACGCTCGGCGATGCGTCGCGCGGTCTTCAGGACGCGCTCGGCGCGGCGCACGACGGGGATGTCGACCATCTTGCCGTCCACCGTCACCGCGCCGCGTCCCGCCGCTTTCGCCGCCGCGAACCCGGCCACGATCCGCTCCGCCGCGGCCATCTCCTCGTGCGAGGGGCTGAAGCCCTCGTTGAGCAGCGGCACGACCGAGGGGTGAATGCAGGACGCGCCTTGGAAGCCGAAGCGGCGCGACCGCCCGATCGCCTCGCGATACGCGGGCAGATCCTGGAAGTCGGCGATCGACCCGATCACGCCGAGCGGGATGATCCCGGCGGCATAGGCGGCGAGCAGCATTTGCTGCTTCGGGTAGAGCAGCACATCGGGCGCGGGCTCGGAGTTGGTGGCGAAGCTGAAATCCTCGCTGCCGAGCGAGATCGCCACCACGCGCTCATGCGCGGCGGCGATCTGCTTCATCCGCCAGAACGCTTCGGCGGTTTCGATCAGCACGGCCATCCTGGTGTGCCCCGGCGCGATACCGCGTTCGGCCTCCACCGTGTCGAGAAGTTCCGCGAGCAGGCGCACATGCGCGCCGCTTTCCACTTTTGGCACCATCAGCGCGGCGACCTCTGGGGAGACCGCCGCTTCGATGTCGCGCACCGCCAGCTCGAGCGGGCGGTTGATGCGCACCAGGATGTCGGACCCGCCCGCCGCGCATCGCCGCGCGGCGTCGGCCACCAGGCCGCGCGCGGCCGATTTTTCGTCCGGCGTGATGCTGTCCTCGAGGTCGAGGATGATCGCATCGGCACCGCGCGCATGCGCCTTGGCGACGAATTTCTCCACATTGACCGGAACGATCATCATCGACCGCCAAAGGGGAGGCTCACCGGTTTCCTGCAATCCCATCCGCTCGATCCTGCTTGCTGGCCTGTCCGCTTCTCTCATGGTTGGAATGCCGACCGGACGCGTCATTCTGCGTGAACCCCGTCCCGGCGTCGAGCGCGGCGGCGAGGTTTGCCTCCTTCTCGGGTGGCTGCGTATCCTAGGCTGCGCCGCGATGCCGTTGCAGAAGATCGGAGAGAGTGATGCGCTGGATTCGCTTCGCCGGAGAACATGGTCCGACCTACGCGACGCTGGAGAGCGAGATGGTGCATCCGATCCGCGGCACGCCGTTCGGCGGGTGGTCGCATGGCGGTGCCGCCCGTCCTCTGGCCGAGGTGCAGCTGCTCATCCCCGTCGTGCCGGGAAATTTCTACGCCGCCGGGATGAATTACGGCGGTCATGCCCGCGCGATGGCGGAAAAACTCGGCACCACGGCGACGCGATTGCCCGAGACGCCGGCGATCGGCTACCGGTCCAACAACGCGCTGATCGCGCATGGCGAACCGATCCGCATCCCCCGCGACGCGCCGGATACCGTGCAGTACGAGGGCGAGATCGTCGCCGTCATCGGCAAGGCCGCGCGCAACGTCCCGGAGGCGGAGGCGCTCTCCTGCGTGTTCGGCTACACGATCGGCAATGATGTCAGCGAGCGCACCTGGCAGAAGGCCGACCGCACGTTCTGGCGGGCGAAGAATTCCGATACGTTCAAGCCGATGGGGCCGTGGATCGAGACCGATGTGTCGCTCGATGCGCTTGAAACCACGGTCCGGGTCAACGGTGCGGAGCAGGTACGTTTCGCGACCAACGACATGGTGTTCGGCATCGCGACCTTCATCGCGGCGATCAGCCGTTACATCACGCTTCATCCGGGAGACGTGATGTGGATGGGCACCGATGGCGCGGGGCCTCATCTGCAGCATGGCGATCTGGTCGAGATCGAGATCGACGGCATCGGCACGCTGCGCAATCCGGTGATCCGCGAGACCTGAGCTAGAGCATGTTCCGTTCGCATTCGCTCACGAAGGCTCTAGCTTTTTGTTTTGACGAGCATCTTGATCCGCTCGCACGAGTCCGTTCGAACGGGTGATGCTCTAGCTCGCGGCGAGGCGGCACAGCCGGTCGGTGAGCCGGTAGGCGGTCAGGAACGATTCCACCGGCAGGCATTCGAAGCGGGAATGGAAGTTGAGGCCGCCGGTGAAGTAATTCGGCGTCGGGATGCCGCGCGCGGAAAGCGCCGACCCGTCCGTGCCGCCGCGCAGCGGAAAGATGCGCGGGGCGATGCCGAGATCGGCGAAGCCACGTTCGAGCAGATGCAGGCAGCGGCGGTCATTGCCGAGGCTCGAGGCGATGTTGCGATACGAATCCTCGATCCGGCACGCGAGTTTCGCGCGCGGGAAGGCGGCCTGGGTCGCCGCCACCGCGTCCCGCACGATTTGCTTGCGGCGCGCCAGTCCGTCCTCGTCGAAATCGCGGAGCGACATGGTGAGCGTCGCGCCGGCGGGGTTGGTGGTCAGGCTGGTGCACCAATTGTAGCCTTCGCGCCCCTCCGAATGTTCGGGCGTGTCGAGCGGGTCGAAGCGGGCAATCAGATCGTTCGCCACCAGCAGCGGGTTGACCAGCACGCCCTTCGCGGAAATCGGGTGCGCGGTCACGCCCTCGACCTCGATCGTCACCTGAGCGGCGTTGAAGGTTTCGAAAATGAACTCGCCCACCTCGCAGCTGTCGATCGTGTAGGCGAAATCGACCGGGAAGCGCGCGAGGTCCATCATCTTGGCGCCGCGCAGGCCGATCTCCTCGTCGGGCACGAAGGCGACGACGATATCGCCGTGCGGCGGCTTTTCGCGTTGGAATCTCTCCAGCAGATCCATCAGGATCGTCAACGCCGCCTTGTTGTCGGCGCCGAGCACGCTGGTGCCGTCGGCGACGATGATCTCCTGGCCCGCATAGGGCGCCATCTCCGGATGCTCGGCGGCGCGCAGCCAGATGTCGCACACGGCGTTCAGGCAGAGATCGGCCCCGGTATAGGTGGTGCGCCGCGGATTGATCTCCGGCGAGAGGCCGACATCGACGGTGTCCATGTGCGCGCAGAAGCCGATGCGCGGCGCACCGGCGATGCTGCCTGGAAGCCGCGCGGTGAGCACGGCATGCTCGTCGAGATGGATGTCCGCGAGCCCGAGTTCCCGAAGTTCGGCCTCCAGCAGCCGGGCCATCTCCCATTGCCCTGGCGTGCTCGGCACGCTCGTCGCGTGCGCATCGCTCTGGCTCGCAACGGCCAGGTAGCGGAAGAAACGCGCGACGAGCCGGTCGGCAAGCGGCGCATCCTCGGCGGAAAGCGGCATGGCATACCCTGTCGACGGGCGTCATGGGTTTGAAGGAGAGCGGCCCGTCATCGATGAATGCGGCGCGGGCGGAATCGCGTCAAGCAGCCTCCGGCCGGGATCGCGCCGCGCTTCAGTGGCGAAAATGCCCGACGACGCGTCCCGGTGGCATGGACTACAGGCCGGTTTCCACCATTTCGACAAGCCGTTTGCCCAGGGATTGCACCTGCTCGGAGGACAGGAAATGCAGCGGGCCTTCCAGGATCAGCATGGCGAAGCCGTGTACGGCCGACCAGGCGAGGAATTCGCCGCCCGGGCGGCGCGCCGGGTCCAAGGCGCCCGTCGCGACCATGCCGTCCAAGGCGGCGGAGAGGAGCTGGAACGGGTTGAGCCCGCTGCGCCCGGATTTGGCGGGATCGGCATCGCCTCCGGACGTCTCGTCGGTCGCAAAGGCGGTGCGGAACAGGCCGGGATTGGCCCAGGCATAGCGCAGATAGCCGAGCCCGACGGCGCGCAGGCTGGAGCGGGCCTGGTCGGCCGGGGAAAGTGCCGGATCGATCGCATCGAGCTCCCTCTCCATGGTCTGCGCGAGCTCGGCGAGCGCCGCGGCGCGCACCGCGGCGAGCAGGTCGAGACGGCTCGCGAAATGCCGGTAAGCCGCATTGGGCACGACGCCGGCGCGCCGCGTTGCCTCCCGCAGGACGACCGCGGCCGGGCCGCCCTCACGGGCGAGCGCGATGCCGGCCTCCAGCAGCGCCCGGCGCAGATCGCCGTGGCGGTAGGTGGCCCGCGCAGAAGGCGGGTCCGGGGAGGGGGATCGATGCGGCATGTTCGGCGAGACATGTGGACGCTGTCCACGTTGTCCGCTAGAAGCTTGTGGACGGCGACCACATTAAACCCGGAGCGCCTTTATCCGGTGAGCGGCGTCAGGAACGAGCAAGGGAGGCAGTCATGAGCGTCGCACCCTATCTTTTCTTCAACGGACGCTGCGAGGAGGCGCTCGCCTTTTACAAGAACGCGCTCGGGGCCGAGATATTGTTCCAGATGCGCTACAGCGAGTGCCCGGAGCCGCTGGACCCGAAGATGGTGCCGCCCGGCAGCGAAAATCTGATCATGCATGTCACTTTCAGGATCGGCGACACGATCGTGATGGGCTCGGATGGGCAGCCCGGGCAGCCGAGCCAGTTCAAGGGTTTCGCGCTTTCGCTCACCGCAAAGGATCCCGCCGAGGCGGAGCGCCATTTCGCGGCCTTGAGCGACAGGGGCGAGATCCGGATGCCAATATCCAAGACCTTCTTCTCGCCGTGCTTCGGCATGGTGGCCGACAAATTCGGCGTTCCCTGGATGGTCAATGTCCCGCAGCCGACGTGATGGCGCGCGCCAGTGACGCTGCCGATACATCGGCATCACGCGCGCGGCGATCAGCAGCGCTCGACGAAGCAATTCCTGGCGACGGCCCCTCGCGTGGCGTTAGGCGGGCCGCTTCTTCTCGCCCGACGCCTGCGCCGACCATTGCCGCCACAGCTCCATGTCGGCGGATTTGCTGAACATCACCCGGACGCCGGTGGCACCGCGGCTCACCCGCACCTTGCCGCCGTTGCGTGCCTTGTGATTGGCCATCCAGGTCAGGAATTCGGGATCCTCGCTGGTGCGAGCCTTGAACTCGATCACCCCCGCCACATCCTCAGCCTTCACTCGCTTGACCATGCTTGCCTCCAGCGCTTTCGGCGCCTCAATGCGGTGGCCCCAAGAACCGGGCCTCTGTTGAAACGATGGCAACGCGCCACGCGGAACCCCATGGTGCGCCCGGCATGCTTCCCGCGTCCTGCGGCAAGGACTGCCAGACCTGCGGGACGAAGAGAATATGGCGGACCCGACACGATTCGAACGTGCGACCTTCGCCTTCGGAGGGCGACGCTCTATCCAGCTGAGCTACGGGTCCGTGGCGCCTGCTTAGCGGAAAACCCCGGATCGCGGAAGAGCGCCGGGTTGCGCCGGTCAGGCGGCCCGCGTGGCGAGCCAGGCGCCGGCGGCGATATCCGCCGAGGAGGGCAGCAGGCGGCCGGGCGTGGCGAGCCAGGCGAGGATGTCGCCGGTCGGCGCCTGACGGTCGAGATCGCGCAGCATGAGGTGATGGGCGTTCGGATAGAAGCCGCGCCGGGCGCCCGCCGGCAGTCGCCGCCACATCGCGGCGGTCGCCTCCTCCGGCACGAGATCGTCATGCCCGCCATAGAGAAAGAGGCTTGGCGCGACGATGCTCGGAGCCGCCGCCTGCGCTGCATCCATCGAGTCGGTCAGGCCGCGCAGCGTGGAGAAGCGGGTCTTGCGAATGGTGAGCGGGTCGCGCGCGAGGCGGATCAGCGCGGCGCGGTTGTCGCTGGCGCGGATCTTCACCGGCACCTCGGCGCCAGTGACCTCCCAGCCGGGCGCGACCGTCGAAACGATCCAGAGGCCGGAGCTCAGCACGATGCCCATCTGCGCGCGGCCCCAGACCGCCGCCGAGATCAGCACGTAGGCATCCGCCGCGGGCGGTCCGGGCCGCGCCGCAACCGTCATGCCGAGCGCCGCGCCCATGCTCTCGCCCATCAGGACGAGCCGCACGCCGGGGTGGCGCGCGCGGAGCAGCGCCGCCATCACCAGCGCATCCGCCACCATCGGATCCACGCCCGGCCAGGTGCCGCGCGAAGCGGTGGCGCCGAAGCCGCGCTGGTCCGGCGCGTAGATCGCGATGCCGGCCTGCTGGAAGGCGGGGGCCGGATATTCCCACGCGTCCCGGCTGTCGTTGAACCCGTGCAGCGCAAGGATCACCACGCGCGGCGGCCCATCCGGCATCCACTGGCGATAGGGGAGCACGACGCCGTCCGGCATGGTGAAGGTGCCGTCGGTGATCGGCGCCTCGTGCGAGGGCGGCAGCGGCGGCAGGCCGCGGCTGCAGCCGGCCATGGCGGCGGTCGCGGCGGCGGTGGCGCCGAGCAGGAGGCGGCGGGAGAGGGGGCGTGTCACAGCGCCACTCTAGAGCATTTTCACCTTTGGTGGAGTCGGCGCCGGCCCTCGCCCCCAAGCGAAGGTATACCACCGATAGGAGGCCGGGTGGGGGCGGGGGTCGGCGCCGACTTACTGGAAAATGCTTGAGCCGGATTTCCGCCCGCGGTTGCAACCCGTGCGGCTGATCTCCAATCGGGGCCGTCCGAACTGGGCGTTTCTTCCGATGCCGGCCCGGTCTATATCTCCGGGACGCAAACCACCGAGGCTCCCGCCATGCCGGACGGCGTCACTGCCCCGACACCCACCGAGACCATCCTCGTGGACGAGCGCGTTGCCGCCTGCGACGGCGGAGGCGGCGCGCTCGGCCATCCCCGCGTCTATTTGCGCATCGTGGAACGGGAAATCCTCTGCCCGTACTGCTCGCGCCTGTTCGTGCTGAAAGATGGCGCCGGACTCGATCGCGGCCACTGAGCCGCCCGCCGGCGCCCCGACGCCAGAGAAGCGGCCCGAGAAGCCACAAGAACTCCATCTGGTGCTGGTGGACGGCTCGGGCTTCATCTTTCGCGCCTTCCATGCGCTGCCGCCGATGACGCGGCCGGACGGCACGCCGGTCAACGCGGTGTTCGGCTTCACCAACATGCTGGCGAAGCTGCTGCGCGACCATGTCGGCACGCATCTCGCGGTGATCTTCGATGCCGGGCGCAGCACGTTCCGCAACCGGCTCTACGAGAGCTACAAGGCGCATCGGCCGGACCCGCCGCCCGAGCTCGTTCCGCAATTCGCGCTGGTGCGCGAGGCCGCCGCGGCCTTCGGCGTGCCGGCGATCGAGCTGCCGGACTGGGAGGCGGACGATCTGATCGCGAGCTACGCCCGCGTCGCCACCGAATCCGGCGGCCGCGTCACCATCGTCTCCTCGGACAAGGATCTGATGCAGCTGGTCCGCCCCGGCGTGATCATGCACGACCCGATCAAGCAGAAGCCGATCGGCGAAGCCGAGGTGATGGAACGGTTCGGCGTGCCGCCGGCGAAGGTGGTCGAGGTGCAGGCCCTGATGGGCGATTCGGTCGACAACGTGCCCGGCGTGCCCGGTATCGGGCCGAAAACCGCGTCGCAGCTGGTGCAGGAATTCGGCGATCTCGACCGCGTGCTCGCGGCGGCCCCCGGCATGAAACCCTCGAAGCGACGGGATATGCTGATCGCGCATGCGGATGCTGCGCGGCTCTCCCGCCGGCTGGTGATCCTCGACGATGCGGCGCCGCTGCCGGTGGAGGTCCACGCGCTGCGCGCCCGCGAGCCGGAGCGCGACACGCTCGCCGCCTTCCTGCACCGGCTCGGCTTCCGCAGCACCGCGATGCGGCTCGGGTTGGAGGGCGCGGCGCCCGCCGCGGACACGCCGCCCAACGAGCCGGCGCCGGAGCCCGCCGCCTCCTTCGGCCCCTATGCGGTGATCGCCGAGGCGGCCGCGCTCGAACCCTATCTCGCCGAGGCGCGCGCCACCGGCATGCTGGCGCTCGACGTGCTGACCGCGCCCTCCGGCCTGCTCGGCATCGCGCTCGCCACCGGGCCGGGCCGGGCCGCCTACATCCCGCTGCATCACGCGGCGGAGGAGGCGCCGCCGCTCCAGCCGGCGGAGACGGATATTGCGGCGGTGCTCGCGCCCGTGCTCGCCGATCCGGCGATCCTGAAGGTCCTGCACGACGCCAAGGCGGCCAAACGGGCGCTCTCCCGCGCCGGGATCGACAGCATCGCCCCGGTGGACGACACCATGTTGATCTCCTACGCGCTGGAGGCCGGCGCGCACGGGCATGGGCGCGACGAGCTCGCCACGCTGCACCTTGGCCATCACGCGGTGACGCAGGACCAGGTGACCGGCACCGGCCGCGCCCGCCTGCCGCTCGCCCGCGTGTCCCCCGCCTCCGCCGCCACGCTCGCCGCGGAGGGCGCCGACATCGCTTTCCGGCTCTGGCGGGCGCTCCGTCCGCGCCTCCGCCCGAACCATGCCCTCGCCCTCTACGAGCAGGTGGACCGTCGGATGGTCGACGTGCTGGACGGGATGGAGCGGACCGGCGTGCGGCTGGACGCCGATGAGCTGCGCGCCATCTCCGCCGATTTCGCCGCCCGCATGGCGGTGATGGAGGCGGAGATCGCGACGCTCGCCGGCCGGAGCTTCAATCTCGGCAGCGCCAAGCAGCTCGGCGAGATCCTGTTCGACGAGATGAAGCTGCCCGGCGGAAGGCGGATGGCGACCGGCGCCTGGGGCACCGATGCCTCGGTGCTGCAGGGCCTCTCCGATCAGGGCGTCGCGCTGGCCGCTCACGTGCTCGACTGGCGCCAGCTCGCGAAGCTGAAATCCACCTATGCCGACGCGCTGGTGGGCGAGATCGACGCGGCGACGGGGCGCGTTCACACGCGGTTCGCGATGGCGGCGACCAGCACCGGGCGGCTTTCCTCCACCGAGCCCAACCTGCAGAACATCCCGATCCGCACCGAGGAGGGCGGCCGCATCCGCCGCGCCTTCGTGGCCGAGCCCGGCCATGTGCTGGTGAGCGCCGATTATTCGCAGATCGAGCTGCGCCTGCTCGCGCATATGGGCGACATCCCGGCCTTGCGGCAGAGCTTCGCGAGCGGCGAGGACATCCATGCGCGCACCGCGAGCGAGGTGTTCGGAGTGCCGATGGCGGAGATGGACGCGACCACCCGCAGGCGGGCCAAGGCGATCAATTTCGGCATCATCTACGGCATCAGCGCGTTCGGCCTGGCGCGCCAGCTGCAAATCGAGCCCGGCGAGGCGCGCCTCTATATCGAGGCCTATTTCGCGAGATTGCCGGAGATCCGCGCCTATATGGAGCGCACCAAGGAGGAAGCCCGCATCAACCGCTACGTCCTCACCCCGTTCGGCCGGCGCTGCTGGGTGCCGCAGATCGCCGACCGCAAGCCGGCCATTCGTGCCTACGCCGAGCGCGCCGCCATCAACGCCCCACTGCAGGGCGGGGCCGCCGACATCATCAAGCGGGCGATGGTGCGGCTGCCGGCGGCCCTCGCCGCCTCCGGCCTGCAGGCCCGCCTGCTGCTGCAGGTGCATGACGAGCTGCTGTTCGAGGCGCCCGAGGCCGAAGCGGCGGCGACCGCCGCGCTCGCGCGCGAGGTGATGGAGGGTGCTGCCAGCCTCAGCGTGCCGATCGTCGCGGAGACCGGGATCGGCCGCTCCTGGGCGGAGGCGCATTGATGGCGGATGATCCTTACGCCGCGCTCGGCGTCTCGCGCGACGCGACGCCCGACCAGCTCCGCAACGCCTATCGCAAGCTCGCCAAGCAGCACCACCCCGACCTCAACCCCGGCAGCAAGCGCGCCGAGGAGAAGTTCAAGACGGTCTCCGGCGCCTATGACCTGCTCTCCGACCCCGGAAAGCGCGCGCGTTTCGATCGCGGCGAGATCGACGCCGCCGGGCAGGAACGTCCGGAAACCCGCTCCTGGCGGAACTACGCCGAGGGGCGGCAGGGGCGGCGCTACGGCGGCGGCGCGCCGCACGGGATGGGAGAGGAGGATCTCGGCGACATCATCAACGAGTTGTTCCGCGGCGGCAACGTCAAGGGCGGTTTCGGCGGAGCAGGCGGCGCGGAGGTCAGGATGCGCGGGCAGGATGCGCGCTACGCGCTCCCGGTGGATTTCGTCGATGCGGTGAACGGCGCCACGCGCCGCATCGCGCTGCCGGACGGCAAGGGTCTCGACGTCAAGGTGCCGCCCGGGATCGAGAGCGGCCAGACCTTGCGGCTCAAGGGTCAGGGCAATCCGGGCCTGAATGATGGGCCGGCCGGCGATGCGCTGATCGAGATCGAGGTGCGCCTGCATCCCTATTTTCGCCGCGAGGGCAACGATATCAGCGTCGATCTGCCGGTCTCGCTGAATGAGGCGGTGCTCGGCGGCCGCGTCGAGGTGCCGACGCCGCGTGGGCGGGTCACGATGAACGTGCCGAAACACTCGGATAGCGGCGCAAGGCTCCGCCTGCGCGGGCGGGGCGTCGCCGCGCATGGCGGCCAGCCGGCGGGCGATCTCTACGTCGTGCTGCGGGTGACCGTCGGGCCGGCCGACCAGGCGCTCGAGGAATTCCTGCGCGGCTGGGAGGCCGGGCAGGAGTTCGATCCGCGCAAGGGCATGGAGGAGTAGGCGATGCGTGTCGAGCTCCTGTGCGCCACGGCCGGGCTTGACCGGGCCGAGCTCGAGCGCTGGATCGAAGAGCAGTGGGTGCGTCCCGCCGGCCCGGCAGGCGCGTGGGAATTCGGTGACATCGATATCGCCCGCGTGCGCCTGATCGTCTCGCTCCGCCGCGAGATGTCGCTCGATGAGGAGTCGATGCCGGTCGTGCTCTCCCTGCTCGACCAGCTCTATGCCACAAGGCGGCAGATGCGCCGGCTCTGCGCCGCGATCGAGGGTGCGCCGGACGAGATCCGTGCCGCCGTGGCGGAGCGCCTGTCGACGGACCCCTGACCGGACCGCCGGAACCGGAAGGCGCCGGCGGGTGTTTCCCGTCTGGTCTGGCGGGAACGGTCACATGGCGGCGAGCACGGGATCGGAAAACAAGGTTGCGCAGCCGCCAGCTCCAGCTGTGCCGCATGCCAAGCGTTCCGCACAGGCGCGACAGAAAGCTGCTCCGCATCGGCGGAGTTCAAAGCGGGCGCGCAAACCCGATGCCGCAACCGTGGGCGTGCGCGAGACGCCGACGCCGAATGGGTCCGAGGTCGTGCTCGATCCGGAAGCGGCGGCGCGCGAGGCGCATCTGCGCTATGTGAGCGATCGCATGCCGGGCATCCGCCGCGCCCCGGCCGAGAACGGCTTCACCTATCTCGATGCGGACGGCGCGCCGGTCGAGGACGAGACGGTGCTGAAGCGCATTCGCTCCCTCGTCATCCCCCCGGCCTGGCAGGAGGTGTGGATCTGCCGGCTGGCGCACGGCCATCTGCAGGCCGTGGGACGCGATGCGCGCGGACGCAAGCAGTATCGCTATCATCCGCGCTGGCGCGTCGTCCGCGACGAGGCGAAATACGGCAAGATGCTGGTGTTCGGCCGCGTGCTGCCGACGATCCGCAATGCGGTCGAGCATGATCTCGCGCTCCCCGGATTTCCGAAACGCCGCATTCTGGCCGCCATCGTCCGCCTGCTGGAACGCACGCTCGCCCGGATCGGCAACGAGGAATACGCGCAGGCGAACAAAAGCTTCGGGCTCAGCACGCTGCGCAACCGGCACGCCAAGGTCGACGGCGCGCGCGTCACCTTCGACTTCCGCGGCAAGCACGGCATCGTGCGCCATGTCGAGCTGCAGGATCGCCGCCTCGCCAACATCGTGCGCCGCTGCCGCGAGATCCCCGGACAGGCGCTGTTCCAGTATATCGACGAGGCGGAAGAGCACCACGCGGTCGCTTCGGAGGACGTGAACGAGTATTTGCGCGAAGTCTCGGGCGAGGAGGTCACCGCCAAGGATTTCCGCACCTGGGCGGCGACCAATCTTGCGGCGCTGGCGCTGCGCGAGCTCGAGCAGTTCGACAGCGCGACGAAGGCGAAGAAGAACGTGGTGCAGGCGGTGGAAGCCGTCTCCCGCATGCTCGGCAACACGCCGGCGATCTGCCGCAAATGCTACATCCATCCGGCGATCTTCGAAGGCTATCTCGACGGCAGCCTCGCGGTTGCGCTGAAGGAGCGCGGCGAGGCGGCGCTCGCCGAACCGGATTCCGGGCTGACCGCGGAAGAGGTCGCGGTGACGGCCTTCCTGACCAGGCGCCTCGAGGCGATCGCGCCATCCTGATCGGCCTCGACGACGATCAAGCCTGCGTCATGCCGGTCCGCTCGTGCCACTCGGCGATCGACTCCTCGGGATAGACCCCGAAGCGTTTGTCGCGCTTGCCGCCCTGCACCTCCACCCATTCGGGCTTGAAATCGAGCATCAGATGGGTGTGCTCGGGCGGCGCGGGCAGCGGCGTGTCGATTGCGGAGGCGAAAGGATGGATCAGCTCCGGCCATTCCGGGCTGAACAGCCAGAGCGCGCTGCCGCAAAGCGAGCAGAACGCCCGCTCCGCCGAGCTGCGCCGCGCTCTTCGGTCGCCCTCGTTGCGCATTTTCGCGTGATAGATCGTGATGTGCTGCCGCCCGGTCACGCGCAGGCTTTCGGCATCCGCGCCGAGATTGATCGCGTATCCGCCGCCGCCCTGCGTCTTGCGGCATATGCTGCAATAGCATCGCTGATACGGCACCGGCTGCGCCGATTCCATGCGAAACCGCACGGCGCCGCAATGACAGGATCCTTCAAGCCGCATGAGCCGCCTCCTTCTGGATATCTCATCCTTAACTCGCCACGGGCTTGCGCGTTGAGTCCGCGATGACGCGGAATACGCAATGAACGGGCTTACTCTGCAGGAATGGCGGCCATTGCTGGCGGAAAGCCTGCTGTGGCTGGGAGCGCATGTGCTGCTCTGGAGCACGCTGGTGCAGTCGGGGCTCGCCGGCGGGCTGCTCCTGCTGGTCTGGCTCGCCGGCCCGCGGATCACCGCCGCACTGCTCGCGCGCAGCGGGCGGCTCGCCTCCTGGTCGCTGCAGGGGGCGGCGAGCGCGCTGGCGCGGGCCGCACCCTGGATCGTCCTTCTCCTGTGTGTCTGGTTCGGCGAGCTCGTGCTCGGCGCGCTGCATCAACCGACCGCCGTGCTCCGCCTGGTCGAGAGCTGCGCCATCGCCTGGGTGTTGATCCGGCTGAGCGCCGGCATCGTGCGCAACCCGAAGCTCGCGCAGGCGATCGCCGTCATCGCGTTCATCATCGCCGCGCTGAACATCGCCGGGCTGCTTGGCTGGACGGCCGGGCTGCTGGACGCGATGGCGGTGACGATCGGCACGTTCCGGCTGAGCGTGCTGCTTGTGCTGAAAGGCGCGGTGCTGCTGGTGCTGCTACTCTGGCTCGCGAACCTGCTCTCCCGCATGCTGGACCAGCGGCTGCGCGGCAGCGACCAGCTGACGCCGGCGATGCAGGTGCTGGTGACCAAGCTGGTGCGCATCGCGCTGCTGATGCTCGCGGTGGTGCTGGCGCTCGGCGCCATCGGCATCGATCTCACCGCCTTCGCGGTGTTCTCGGGCGCGATCGGCGTCGGCATCGGCTTCGGCCTGCAGAAGGTCGTCTCCAATCTGATCAGCGGGGTGATCCTGCTGCTCGACCGCTCGATCAAGCCGGGCGACGTGATCGAGATCGATGGCGGCTTCGGCTGGATCACGCGCATGAACGCGCGCTACGTCTCGGTGGTGACGCGCGACGGCAAAGAGCATCTGATCCCGAACGAGGATCTGATCACCAACCGCGTCGTCAACTGGACCTATTCCAACAACCTCGTGCGCCTGCACGTGAAGTTCGGCATCGCCTACGAGGCGGATCCGCGGCAGGCGATCGCGCTCGCGCTGGAAGCGGCCGCCGCCGTGCCGCGCGTGCTCAGCGAGCCGAAGCCGGTCTGCCTGGTCACCGATTTCGGCGACAGCACCGTCGATCTCGATCTTCGTCTCTGGATCACCGACCCGAGCAGCGGGACCGCGAACGTGCGGAGCGAGGTGCTGCTCAACATCTGGGACCGCTTCCGCCACGCCGGGATCGACCTGCCCTTCCCGCAGCGCGACCTGCATCTGCGCGATCCGGCCGGGCTCGCGCGCGAGATCGCGCAGGCGCTCGCCAAACCGCGTCCCGTGTCGGATGCCGCGCCATGACGTTGCACCAGGTCGAGGCGTTCCTGATCGTCGGGCTGATGCTCGCGCTCTTCGTCTCGGACCGGCTGCGCTACGATGTGGTCGGCGCCATCGCCCTCTCGGCGGCGATGCTGACCGGCGTGGTGCCCGCCGAGCGCGCATTCCGCGGCTTCTCCAACTCGGTCGTCATCATCATCGCCTGCGTGCTGGTGATCGGCCGCGCGATCGCGGTCTCGGGCGTCGTCGAGGTGGCGATGCGGCGCGTGCTCCGGATGGTGCGGAGCACAACAATGCAGGTCGCGACGCTCACCGGCGCGGTGACGTTCCTCTCGGCCTTCATGAAGAATGTCGGCGCGCTCGGCATCTTCCTGCCGATCGCGCTCCGCACCGCCGACCGCGGGGAGCAGCCGGTGTCGCGCTTCCTGATGCCGCTCGCCTTTGGCTCGCTGATCGGCGGCACCATCACCGAGATCGGCACCTCGCCCAATCTGCTGATCTCCACCGTGCGCCGGCAGGTGACCGGCCAGCCCTATCACATGTTCGACTTCGTTCCGGTCGGGCTGCCCTTGTCGCTGCTCGCCATCCTGCTGCTCGCGGCATCCTGGCGCCTGACGCCGCGCCGCCGCG
The DNA here is from genome assembly GCA_965276665.1 of Acetobacteraceae bacterium. GTDB lineage: Bacteria > Pseudomonadota > Alphaproteobacteria > Acetobacterales > Acetobacteraceae > CAWGJC01. The sequence continues at coordinate 1,604,484 of OZ255620.1, read as the reverse complement.
GGCAGGCGACGCCGGAACGGCGCTTCGCGCTCGAGGAATACACGAGCGAAGCGCGGCTGCCCGAGAATTCTCCGCTGGTCGGCCAGACGGTCGGCGCGCTCGAGGCGCTGAGCGAGGGAGACGTCGCCGTCTCCGCGATCATCCGCGAGCAGGACCGGCGCTACGTGCCCGCCGCGCACTGGGTGCTGTTCGCGGGCGACGTGCTGGTGCTGCAGGGCGATCCGGTCGCGCTGAAACCGCTCGTCGATCGCGCCGGGCTGGCGCTGCTCGGCTCGGCGGAAATGGTCGCGATCAAAGGGCGCGACAAGGACGACGAGATGGAAGCGGTGGAGGCGGTGGTGCTCGCCGACTCACCGCTGATCGAGCGCACCCCCGAGATGCTGCGCATGCGCCAGCGCTACGAGGTGAACCTGCTGGCGGCAAGCCGAGGCGGCCGGCGCATGGCGGCCCGGCTGCGGCAGACGAAGTTCCGGCTCGGCGACATCGTGGTGCTGCAAGGCCGCCGCGCGCAGCTCGCGGAAACCCTCGCGCGCATCGGCTGCCTGCCGCTCGCAGAGCGCAACCTGACGATTGCCCGGCCGCGCGGCCGCGTGCTGCCGGTGCTCATCCTTGCTTGCGCAATGGTCCTGGTGGCGCTGCGTGTTCTCGACGTCGAGGTCGCCTTCTTCGCCGCCGCCACGCTCGTCGTGCTGTCCGGCTCGCTGACGCCGCGCGAAGCCTACGACGCCATCGACTGGCCGCTCATCGTGATGCTCGGCTGCCTCATCCCGGTGGGCGAATCATTGCGCGACACCGGCGCCAGCGCGCTGATCGCGACCGGCCTCACCCACACCGCGGCGCATCTTCCCGGGCTCTACGCCGTCGGGCTGATCCTGGTGGTGTCGATGATCGTCACGCCATTCATGCACCACGCTGCGGCTGTCCTGGTGATGGGGCCGGTCGCCGCAGCCGTCGCCCATAATCTCGGCTTCGGCCCGGACCCGTTCCTGATGGCCGTCGCGCTCGGCGCATCCTGCGACTTCCTCACCCCGATCGGCCACCAGAACAACACGCTGATCATGGCGCCCGGCGGGTACCGCTTCGGCGATTACTGGCGCTTGGGCCTGCCGCTCTCCTGCATGGTCGCGGTCGTGGGGACGATGCTGATTGTCCGCGTTTGGGCTTTGCATCCGTGAAGGGAACAAGGCCAGGGGCAGCGCCCCTGGCCTTACCCCGCCAGATCAAGCCGCGGCGCGCTGAGCCGCGACCTGGGCGCTCATCGATTTCTGCAGTTTCTCGAAGCCGCGCACCTCGATCTGGCGGATGCGTTCGCGCGAGACGCCGTATTGGGCGGCGAGGGCCTCGAGCGTTGTCGGCTCGTCCTTGAGGCGGCGTTCGATGAGGATGTGGCGCTCGCGCTCGTTCAGCGTGCGGAGCGCGTTGGCGAGCAAGGCCTTGCGGCCGGTGAGCTCCTCGTGCTCGGCGAGCACCGTCTCCTGGCTTTCGGCGTCGTCCACCAGCCAGTCCTGCCACTCGCCTTCGCTGTCCGCCCGCACCGGCGCGTTCAGGCTGTGATCCGGCGCGGCAAGGCGCCGGTTCATGCTCACCACGTCCTGCTCCGGCACGCCAAGCTTCGTCGCGACCTCGGTCACCTGCTCGGGACGCAGGTCGCCCTCGTCGATCGCCTGCATCTGGCTCTTCAGTCGGCGCAGGTTGAAGAACAGCTTCTTCTGCGCCGCCGTCGTGCCCATCTTCACCAGCGACCAGCTGTGCAGGATGTATTCCTGGATCGCCGCCCTGATCCACCACATCGCGTAGGTGGCGAGGCGGAACCCGCGATCCGGGTCGAACCGCTTCACCGCCTGCATCATCCCGACATTGCCTTCGCTGATCAGCTCGCCCACCGGCAGCCCGTAGCCGCGGTAGCCCATCGCGATCTTGGCGACCAGGCGCAGATGCGAGGTGACAAGCTTGTGCGCCGCCTCGCGATCCTCATTGTCCCGCCAGGCATGCGAGAGCCGCAGCTCCTCCTCCGGCGTCAGCATCGGAAACTTGCGGATCTCCTGAAGATACCGCGACAGATTGCCCTCAGGGGCCATGTTAATAACGGCAGAGGCCATGGAAGGCTCCTTTCGAACCGCTAGGCGGCGACGGGCAGAACCCCGTCGTCAAGAGCAGGGCCCCACCTTCTCATTCGTGCTGCCCCGCAGCAATCGCCGGACGGGGCTATTAGTCATGCCTGCAAGTATGAGGAACTGGCCTAGAGTTTGGCGGCCTCTTCGGCAGGGATTATATCTGGCTCTCTTCCCAGCACAGGATTCGACGTGGACGACTATCTGACCCGTCTCAACCCGGAGCAGCGCGAGGCGGTCGAGACGGTGGACGGCCCGCTGCTCGTGCTGGCTGGCGCCGGCACCGGCAAGACGCGCGTATTGACCACCCGTTTCGCCCATATCCTGCTGACCGGCCGGGCATTTCCCGGCCAGGTGCTCGCGGTCACCTTCACCAACAAGGCGGCGCGCGAGATGCGGGAGCGGGTTGGCGTCCTTCTCGGCCGGCCGGCCGAGGGGCTCTGGCTCGGCACCTTCCATGCGCTCTGCGCGCGGATGTTGCGCCGGCATGCGCCGCTCGCCGGGTTGACCTCCGGCTTCACCATCCTCGACGCCGACGACCAGCTCCGCCTGCTCAAGCAGGTGATGGAGGCGGCCGGGGTGGATGCCAAGCGCTGGGCGCCGCCGGCGTTGATGGGGTTGATCCAGCGCTGGAAGGATCGCGGCCTCTCGCCGGCGCGGATCACCGCCGCCGAGGACAGCGACTTCGCCGACGGGCGCGCCCGGGCGCTCTATGCCGCCTACCAGGCCCGGCTGCGAGCGCTCAACACGGCGGATTTCGGCGATCTTCTCCTCGAGATGACCGAGATCCTGCGCGGCCACCCGGAAATCCTCGCCGAGTATCACCGCATCTTCCGCTACGTGCTGGTCGACGAGTATCAGGACACCAATGTCGTCCAGTATCTCTGGCTGCGTCTGCTGGCGCAGGAGCGGAAGAACATTTGCTGCGTCGGCGACGACGACCAGAGCATCTATTCATGGCGCGGCGCCGAGGTGGAGAACATCCTGCGCTTCGAGAAGGATTTTCCCGGCGCGCGCATCGTCCGGCTCGAGCGCAACTACCGGTCGACCGCGCCGATCCTCGCCGCCGCCGCCGGGCTGATCGCCAATAACGAGGGGCGGCTCGGGAAGACCCTGCGGTCCGGCCGCAACGATGCGACGGGCGATGCTGTACGCGTGGTCGCGTTGTGGGATTCCGACGAGGAGGCGCGGATGGTCGGCGAGCGCATCGAGACGCTGCGCCGCGACGGCGAGTCGCTCGCCGAGATGGCCGTGCTGGTGCGCGCCGGCTTCCAGACCCGCGCTTTCGAGGAGCGGCTGATCACGCTCGGTATCCCGTATCGTGTGGTAGGTGGCTTGCGCTTCTACGAACGCGCCGAGATCCGCGACGCCATCGCCTATATGCGCGTGCTCGCGCAGCCATCGGACGACCTCGCCTTCGAGCGCATCGTCAACCTGCCACGGCGCGGCGTCGGCGAGGCGGCGCTGCGCGCCATGCACGCGCTGGCCCGCGACCGGGCGGTGCCGCTCACCGCGGCGACGGCGATGCTGCTCGCCGAAGGCGGGTTCAAGGGCAGGGTTCGGGAGGGGCTGCGCCCCCTGATGCAGGGCTTCGACCGCTGGCGGGAGATGCTCGGGAGCGAAGGGCATGTGGTGACGCTCGCGACGCTGCTCGACGAGAGCGGCTATACGGGGATGTGGCAACAGGACAAATCGCCCGAAGCGCCGGGCCGGCTCGAGAACCTCAAGGAGCTGGTCCGCGCGCTCGCTGATTTCGAGACGCTCGCCGGCTTCCTCGACCATGTCGCGTTGGTGATGGAGAATGACGAGGCGGCGGAGGGCGACCGCGCCAGCCTAATGACCCTGCACGCCGCGAAAGGGCTCGAGTTCGACACCGTGTTCCTGCCCGGCTGGGAGGAAGGAGTGTTCCCCAACCAGCGCGCGCTCGACGAAAGCGGGCTCAAGGGATTGGAGGAGGAGCGGCGCCTCGCCTATGTCGGGCTGACCCGCGCCCGCCGCCGCGCCATCGTGAGCCACGCCGCCAACCGACGCATCTACGCCAATTGGCAGTCGAGCATCCCGAGCCGTTTCATCGACGAGCTGCCGGACGAGCATGTCGAGCGGATCGGCACGGCGTCGCTCGCCCGCGAGAGCCGGCTGGCGCAGTCACCTGCGGTGTTTAGCGGCCAGTTCCCGTTCGGCTCGACGCGGCGCCCGAAGGTGATCGAGGCCTGGGAGCAGCCGGCGCGGCCGAAGCGGGAGGATGCGATCGGCGCCGGCACGCGGGTGTTCCACCAGAAATTCGGCTACGGCACCGTCACTCGGGCGGAGGACGACCGTCTCGATATCGCGTTCGACAAGGCGGGCGACAAGCGCGTGCTTGACCGGTTCGTCGAGAAGGTCGGCGAGCGCACGGGCGAGCAGGCCGGCTGATGCGGCACGCGACGCGGCTGGAGACGGTCTGGGTCGAGGTGCCGGAGGCGGCGGTTGGCGCCTATGAGGCGGCGCTTCGCAGCGCCTGCACGACGGTGGGCTTCTTTCGCGACGAGGCCAGCGGCCGGTGGCGGGTGGAGGGGGTGAAGGATGCGGGCGGGGGGGAGCCGGCGCTCGCCCTGTCGCTCACGCTTGCCGAGGCGGCCACCGGCATTCCGGCCTCGCTCGGGCGGAGCGAGACGGCGAGCGAGGGATGGCTCGCCCGCACCTACGAGAGCTTCCCGGAGCAGCCGATCGGCCGGCGCTTCGCCATCCGCGGCACCCACCTCGCCGGGCCGGCCGCGCCGGGGCGGATCACGCTGACGCTCGATGCCGGGCTTGCCTTCGGTTCCGGCGAGCACGGCTCGACCCGCGGCTGCCTGCGCGCGCTGGAGGCGGTGGCGCACCGGCGGCCGCGCAGCATCCTTGATCTCGGCACCGGCTCTGGCATCCTGGCGATGGCGGCGGCGCGGCTGCTCCGCCGGCCGGTGCTCGCGGTCGATATCGAGCCGTGGTCGGTGCGGGTGGCCGCCGGAAACGCGGTGCTGAACCGGCTCGGCCGACTGGTGCGGACGGAGTTCGCCGATGGGTGGCGCAGCCGGGTGGTGCGCGCCGGGGCCCCATACGACTTGGTGTTCGCCAACATCCTCGCCCGCCCGCTCTGCGCGATGGCCACCGATCTCGGCCGCCACCTCGCACCGGGCGGCACCGCCATTCTCGCCGGCCTGACCGTCGACCAGGCGCCGCTCGTCCTCGCCGCGCATCGCCGCGCCGGGTTGCGGCTCGAGCGGCGGATCGCGGACGAACGCTGGGCGGCCCTGGTGCTGCGGAAGAACGCCTGACCTGTCCAGGAGCATGCATGCTGAAATCCATCGATCCGCTGCTTTGCCCCGATCTGCTGCACGCGCTGGCGGCGATGGGTCATGGCGACACGATCGCGCTGGTGGACGCCAATTTTCCCGGCGCCAGCAATGCACGGCGCCTGATCGTGCTGCCCGGCACCGAGATCGACCGGGTGCTGGCGGCCGTGCTCTCGCTGCTGCCGCTCGACACCTATGTCGCCGCGCCGGCGCAGGTGATGCAGGTGGTGGGCGACCCGGCGGCGCGGCCTCCGGTGTTCGAGGTGTTCGGAGACCACCTGGCGGCCGCCGGCGCGCCGGCGGCCAAGGCGATCGAGCGCTTCGCCTTCTACGCGGCGGCCGCCAGCGCCTACGCCATCGTGCAAACCGGCGAGCGCCGGCTTTATGGCAACATCATCCTCCGCAAGGGCGTCATCGGGTGACTGCCTGGGCGTGCGTGCGCGCCGGATGATCGATGCGCATCACCATGTCTGGCGGTTGGCGCGGGGCGATTACGGCTGGCTGACGCCGGACATGGCGATCCATCGGGATTACGGGCTCGACGATTTGCGTGCGGTGTGCGGCCCGGTCGCGGGGACCGTGCTCGTGCAGGCGGCGCCCACGTCGGCGGAAACCGAATTTCTGCTCCAAGTCGCCGCCGGATCGGCCGGGCTGGTGCGCGGCGTGGTGGGCTGGACGGATTTCTCGGCCCCGGACGCACCCGCGCGGATCCGGGCGCTGGCCGCGACTCCACGCCTGGTCGGCCTGCGGCCGATGCTGCAGGATCTGCCTGATCCGGGCTGGATCCTGCGGCCGGACTGCGCGCCGGCATTGCGCGCGATGGAAGAGACCGGGCTTGCGCTCGATCTGTTGATCCTGACGCCGCAGCTCGGCCTGGTGCCGCCTCTGGCGGCGTCGCATCCTGGGCTCCGCATGGTGATCGACCATGCCGCGAAGCCGCCGATCCGGCGGGGCGAATTCCAGCCCTGGGCGGACGACATCGCCCGCGCCGCCGCTCTGCCCGGGCTGCATTGCAAGCTTTCCGGCTTGGTGACGGAGGCGGGAGCGGACTGGGATGCCGGCACGCTGCGCCCGTTCACCGACCATTTGCTGGCCTGCTTCGGCCCCGACCGCCTGATCTGGGGAAGCGACTGGCCGGTGATGACGCTCGCCGCGGATTATGCACGCTGGCTGGCGGCGACCGGGCTCCTGCTCGAGACTCTGTCCGACGCGGATCGGGCCGGCATTCTCGGCAGAACGGCGGCAGCGTTCTACCGGCTCGATCCGGCCTGAACGAGGCCCGCATGATCGGGGCGCGAAGAATTCCCGCTCCCGTGTCTCGACATAATCCCGCCAATGCGGACTCGCCTGCAGGCGGCCGAGCAGCGCGGTATCCTCCTCGGCGGCGTGATGGAACGTCTCGACATTGGCGCGGAGCTGCTCGGCATTGTCGACGCCGAGGATGATGGTCGCATAGGGGCGATGCGGGAGCGGCGTCATGGGCGATTGTGCGGCACCCCGCCCTGGCCGCAACCGCAATCGCGCGTGGCGGAGATCAGCAGGAAATACGCCCGGGCGCGCTCCCGGGCGAGGGCGGGCTGCTCGGCGATCTGCGCCTCGCTCGGCCCCCATTCCTCGACATGCGCGATGGCGAAGCCGGCGCCGATCAGCGCGTTGAGCATCGTGCCGACCGTGCGATGCTGCTTGAGCACGCCCGAGGTGATCCAGTCGGTGCGCCGAGGCCCTTCGACCAGGTAGTTGTCGAGCGGCCAGATCTCGCCGCCGCCCTCGCCCTGAATGAAGCCGGGGCGGGAGGGCGCTGTCAGCAGGGGGTGCTCCATCGAGAACACGAACCGGCCGCCTTGGGCGAGCGCCGCGTGCAGCCTGGCGAGCAGCCCGGGCAGATCCTCGATGTAATGCAGGGTCAGCGAGCTGAAGGCGAGGTCGAAGCCGCCGGCGAATGCCGCCGTGTCGAGATCACCCTGGCGGTAGGTGATCGCGGCATCGTCGGTCATGCGCCGCGCCGTCGCGAGCATGCGTTCCGAGATGTCGAGCCCGAGCACCGAGGCGGCGCCGGCCATGCGCGCCCAGCGGCAAAACCAGCCATAGCCGCAGCCGAGATCGAGCACGCGGAGGCCCTGCATCGGGGACAGCAGGGCACGGAGCGTAGGCCACTCATTGGCCCCGTCGAGCCCTTGCTGCGAGCGGCCGAGCTTCGCGTAGCCTGCGAAGAAATCCGGGTCGTCGTAGATGTTCTGCGCCATGCGGCCGCCAATCCTCCGCTGCCTTCGCCGGACTGTGGCGGCGGACCGGCGCCTTCGCTACATCGATCCGATGCAGGCGGTGAAAAAGCGAACGGGCGGACCCGAAGGTCCGCCCGTCATGGGTCGGCGGTCATCGGCTGCAGGATCAGCCGAGCTGGTAGGCGCCGAAGGCGCGGCCCTGACCGGTCCGCTGCTCGTCGCGCAGCTCGCCGAAGCTGCGGTCGAAGACGTGCGGGACGTCGCTGCGGGCGAGGCCGATATCGGCGAGCTCGCGATCCGTCAGCATGGACAGTTCCTCGATCACCGCCTGCTTGCGGCGGATCGCGCCGAGCCAGGCGCCGATGCGGGCGACCAGACCTGCCGGCGCGGTCTCGCCCCGCATTTCCTGGCGATCGAAGCCGTTGAAGTTGGTGACGCCATTCGACAGCATCACCAGATTGTCTTTCGGAGTTTGTGCGTTCATGGCTTTAGCCTCGGTTGTTGACACATCGGATGAGACCGACAGGGCAACCCCTTCGTTGTCGCTCGATGTCCTCAAGGCGCAATATGCGCTTTGATGCGCCGCAGCAAACGCGTGAAGTTCTCCTTCCAGCCATGCATCTGGAGCATGGTTACGGTTGTAGCTATGATAAAAATGTTAAGCTTTCGGGAGCGTGACGAATGAGCGCGGAACGGCTTCAGCTTATGCGCGCGGTGCTCGCCGAGCAGGGTCTCGACGGTTTCCTGGTGCCGCGGGCGGACGAGCATCTCGGTGAGTATGTGCCGCCCTCCGCCGAGCGGCTTGCCTGGCTGACCGGCTTCACCGGCAGCGCCGGGCTGGCGATCGTGCTGCGCGACCGCGCGGCGGTGTTCACCGACGGCCGCTACGTCCTCCAGCTCGCCGAACAGACCGATCCGGCGCTCTGGGAGCGGCGCCACATCACCGAGCAGCCCCCGGCCGCCTGGCTGACCGAGGCCGGCGGGAGCGAGGCCCGGATCGGCTACGACCCGTGGCTGATCGCCGAGGAGGGGCTCGCGCGTCTGGCGGAATCGGGCGTGTCCCTGGTGCCGGTCGTGCAGAACCCGGTGGACATGGCCTGGGACGGCCGGCCGCCGCCGCCCGCCGCGCCGGCGATGCCCCACACGCTGGATCATGCCGGCAGGTCGAGCGCCGAGAAGCGCCAGGAGGTCGCTGCTCTGCTGCGCGCGGCGAGGCAGGATGCGGCGGTGATCAGCGATCCCGCCTCGCTGGCCTGGCTGCTGAACATCCGCGGTAACGACGTGCCGTTCACGCCCTTCGCGCTCGGTTTCGTCGTGCTGCGGGCGGATGGGCGCGCCTCGCTGTTCATGCCGCCCGGCAAGCTCCCGGCGGAGACGCGCGCCTGGCTCGGCAACGATATCGCGCTCGCCCCGCGGGACGCCTTGCCGGCGGCGCTCGCCGAGCTCGCAGGCAAGCGGGTGCGGGTCGATGGGGCCGGCTCCCCCGCCTGGTTCGCAGAGACGCTCCGCGCGGCCGGCGCCGAGGTGGCGCCCGGCGCCGACCCTTGCCTGCTGCCGAAAGCCTGCAAGAACGCCGTCGAGCAGGCGGGCGCCCGCGCGGCCCACCGGCGCGACGCGATCGCGTTGTGCCGCTTCCTGCATTACCTCGCCGAGACCGGCCCGGCAGGCAGCGAGACCGAACTCTCCGCCGCCGCCCGGCTGCTGGCCTTCCGCAGCGAGCTGCCGGGGTTTCGCGGCGAGAGCTTTCCGGCGATCTCGGGGGCCGGCGAGCATGGCGCGGTGATTCATTACCGCGTGTCCGAGGCGAGCAATCGCGCGATCCGGCCGGACGAGCTCTATCTCTGCGATTCGGGCGCGCAATTCGTCGACGGCACCACGGACGTCACCCGCACCGTCTGGACCGGACGCGGCGCCCCGCCGCCAATCCTCCGCGACCGCTATACCCGTGTGCTGAAGGGCATGATCGCGATGGCGACGCTGATCTTCCCGCAGGGCGTGGCCGGCGCGCATCTCGACGCTTTCGCCCGCCGCTCGCTCTGGCAGGCCGGGCTCGATTTCGACCACGGAACCGGCCACGGGGTCGGCAGCTTCCTCTCCGTCCATGAGGGGCCGGTCAGCTTCTCGCGCCTCGCGCGACCGGTGCCGGTGGCCGCTGGCATGATCCTCTCCGACGAACCCGGCTTTTACCTGCCGGGAGAATACGGTATCCGCCTCGAAATCCTGCTGCTGGCCCAACCGGCGCATCCCGAGTCGCCGAAACCGTTCCTGGGGTTCGAAACCCTGACCCTGGCCCCCTTCGACCGGAGCTTGATCGAACCCGCCATGCTGACCCAAGCCGAACGCACCTGGATCGACGCCTATCACGCCCGTGTCCTCGCCGAGATCGGACCGTTGCTGCCGGAGCCGGTCAGGGCGTGGCTTGGGCCGGCCTGCATGGCGCTCACATGAACGGGACCGTGCCGAAATCCGCGCCGAACCGCTTCCGCCGGGTCGGGCTGAACCCGGCGCGCATCGGTGCGCCGCCGGCGCCGGCGCACCGGTTCCGCATCGGCATCTTCGACGCCGCCATCGTCTCGGACGGGCCGCTGCTGTTCTCGGATGCCGCGCGCATCTACCCCAAGCTGCCGCGCGAGAGGGTGAGCGCCCTGCTGGAGGAGGCGTTCCAGCCCTCCTCCGGGAAGCTCCGCGCCGAGCAGAACATCCTGCTGGTCGATATCGGCGGCCATCTCGTGCTGTTCGACACCGGCACCGGCCCCGATACAGGCGCGGGGACGGAGTTCGGCCCTTATGCGGGACGGCTCGAGCGCAATCTCGGCGCGCTCGGCATCCGCGTCGACCAGATCGACGCGCTGGTCTTCACCCATGCGCATAGCGACCATTGCGGCGGCACGATGCGCGAGGACGGCACGCCGGTCTTCCCGAACGCGCGCATCTACATCTCGGAAACCGAGCTGGATTTCTGGGAACGATGCACCGAATTCCGGTTCCAGCGCGCCGCGGCCGGGGTGCGGCGGCAGCTCTCGCCGCTGCGCGACCGCATCACCTTCATCCGCGATGGCGAGGAGTTCCTGCCCGGTCTCCATGCCCTCGCGACACCGGGACATACGCCCGGCCATACTGCCTTCATCGTCTCCTCCGCCGAGGAGGAGCTCTGCGTGATCGGCGATGTCGCCTTCCACGCGCCGCTCTCCTTTGCCGAGCCGGCGACGCCGATCGCCTTTGATTACGACCGCGCGCAGGCCGCCAGCACGCGCCAGCACCTCCTCGGCAGGCTAGCCGATGAGAGGATGCGGATCGTTGGCTACCACATGCCCTGGCCCGGGATCGGCTATGCGGTGCGGGACGGAGCGGCATTCCGCTACGTGCCGGCGCCGCTCCTGCTCGGCGACGACCGGCCGTGACGCCGGACGAGGCCGTCGCGCACGGCTTCGTCCCGGCAGCGGAGGCGGTCGCGGCCGGGAGCATTCCCGGCGCGGCGCTCGGCCTGGTCACCGTCGCCGGCGACCGGGCGGTGCGGCTCGCCGGCCTCGCGCAGCGCGAGCCGGAGCGGGTGCCGCTCACCCGCGCGCATCTTTTCGACCTCGCGAGCCTGACGAAAATCATCTTCACGACGACCGAGATCCTGCGCCTGCTCGAGGCCGGCCGGGTCGATCTCGATGACCCGCTCTCCCGCCACATCCCCGATTTCTTCCAGTACCAGCCGGATCACTGGCTGCGCCGCCTGACGATCCGCGCCTGCCTCACCCATCAGAGCGGCCTGCCGACGGTCGAGCCGATTTACACCTGGGGGAGCGATCCCGCGACCCTGGCGGCGCTCGTGCTGCAGCGGGAGTGGCGGCGCGGGCCGGATGCCTATTCGGACATCAACTTCATCCTGCTCGGCATCCTGCTCGAGCGGCAGCACGGCCGGCGCCTCGCCGAGTGGGCGCTGCCGGAGGGGTTCGCGATCGCGCCCGGGCCGTCACGCGCCGTCGCCACCGAACGCTGCGCCTGGCGTGGCCACGTCATGCGCGGCGCGGTGCATGACGAGAACGCCTATGCGCTCGGCGGCATGGCCGGCCATGCCGGACTGTTCGGCACGGTGGATGCGGTGCTCGGCTTCGCGCACGGCCTGCTCGCCGGCGGCCTGCTGTCGGACGCGGCGATCGCGCTGATCCGGCGTCCGGCCAGCGAGACGCGGACCCTCGGCTGGCAGCGCGCCCATCCCGGCTGGTCCGGCGGCAGTCTGTGCTCCCCCGAGACGATCGGCCATACCGGCTTCACCGGCACCGGGCTCTGGATCGATTTTTCCCGCGGCATCGCCTGGACGCTGCTGACCAACCGGGTGCATCCGAGCCGCCATGTCGAGAGCGGCATCGCGGCACTCCGCCAGGCCGTTGGCAACCGGATTTCGGCCCCTCCTCTGGGCTGACTTACTCTGGGCTGACCTATTCTGCGCTGATTGTGCCGCCGAACAGCACCGGTCCGGTCGGCTGGCCGGTCGGCGAGCCGCCGCGCGGCTCCAGGCTGACCAGCAATTGCGTCCGTCCAGAGGGCACCGCCGAGGGAGCCAGCCGGTTGCCGCCGGCCGGCAGGACGCCGAGCGGAATGGGCCTCGTCTGACCCGCCGGGAGCGCCCAGAGCTCGAGGTCACGGTCGGCCGCGACCGGAACCGCCTCGAGCGGCGTCAATCGCAGCGTGCCGTCCGGCTGCCGCACCGCCACGAAGGCAGCGGGCGCGCCGTTCGTCGGCACCAGCGCCGCCACCGGCCGGCTCTCCTGCCGCGGCAGGAAGGCGACCGCGGCGAAGCCGGCGGCGAGCGCGAAGCCGATCGCCGTCGTGGCGCGCCAGAAGCCGAGGCTGCGGGTCACCCCGCCCGGCCTGCGCGCCGCGCCGGTGCTGCTCGCGCCGCCGATGCTGCGCTCCAGCCTCGTCCACAGGTCCGGCGGCGGCGTGACCGGCGGCGCCAGCAGCGCGAGCGGGGCAAGCCGGTCCTCCCAGGCGATCACCGAGGCGGCGAGCGGCGGCTCGATGGGCAGCCGGCGCGCGACATCCGCCGCCTCGGCGGGTTCCAGCGTCCCGAGCACGTACTCGGCGGCGAGCATGTCACCGTCTTCGGAGCTCTCGCTCATGGCTGCAGGCACGCCTTGAGCGCCAGCAGGCCACGTCGCATGCGGGATTTGATGGTGCCGAGCGGGGCGGCGATGCGGGTGGCGAGCTGGCTGTGCGAGAGCCCGTCCACGAAGGCGAAGAGGATCAGCCGGCGCTGCGCCTCCTCGAGCGTGGCGAGGCAATGGCGGAGCGCGTTGCCGTCACGCGTCGCCAGCAACGCCTGGAGCGGATCGGGCGCCTCATCCACCTGCTCCGGCACTTCGGACGAGAGGCTCTCCCGCCCGCGTTTGCGCAGCAGGTCGATCGCGCGATAGCGGACGAGGCTGGTAAGCCAGCCCTGCGCCGAGCCGCGCCGCGTGTCGAACCGCGTGGAGCGTTGCCAGACCTGCAGCAGCGCATCGTGCACCGCATCGGCCGCGAGCGTTGCATCGCGCGTCATCCTGAGCGCCACGCCATAGAGCAGCGGGGATTGCGCCTCGTAGATCGCGCGGAACGCCGCGCGATCACCCTCGCCGCAACGCCGCAGCAGCTCCGGCAGCGAATCGTTGAACGTGGCAACCTGCGTGTCGGTAGCCGCCAGGAGAAAGCCCTCCACCGCGAGTGCGACGCTGCGACCCGGGCCGCAGCTAGGCTCCGACCATACCGTTTCCAATTCCGCCAGCAAGGGCCTCTCCATCGCGGGTGCCTGGCATGCTGCCTGCACCGTATCGGGCTGCTGCTGTTACGGGCGGGAAACGCAAGCGGATGCAGGGCCGCGGGAGACGTGAACGCCTGCGGTCGGCGGCCTCTAGAGCCCGGCCATCTCCCGCCACTCCGCCTCGCTCACGGTGCGGATATCGAGCGCCTGTGCGCGCTTGGCCTTGCTGCCGGGGTTGGCGCCGAGAATGACGAGGTCGGTGTTCTTCGACACGCTGTCGGTCACCCGCGCGCCGAGCTCTTCCGCGCGCGCCTTGGCTTCCGGGCGGCTCATCGTCTCCAGCGTGCCGGTGAACACCAGCACCTTGCCGGCGAGCATGCCGCCGCCTTCCGCCCGGGCTCCCGGCTCGATGGTGAGCAGGGCGGCGAGCCCGTCCAGCGCATCGATGTTGCGCGACTCGCCGAAGAACGCCGCGAGCTCGGCGGCGATCGCGGGCCCGATGCCGAGAATGTTATCGAGCTCCGATCGCGCTTCCGAGCCCGGCTCGGCGGCCGCGAGCATCTCGTCGCGCCAGTGCGCAAAGCTCGTGTAATGGCGGGCGAGAAGCCGGGCGTTGGTCTCGCCGATCCGGCGGATGCCGAGCGCGTAGATGAAGCGCGCGAGCGGAATGTGGCGTCGCGCCGCGATCGCGCGGGAGAGATTGCCGGCGGACGTTTTCCCCCATCCCTCGCGCGCGGCGATCGCGGCTTCGTGCTCGGGAAGACGGAAGATATCCGCTGGCGTCTTCAGCAGATCCTCGGCAAAGAATTCGCGGATCGTTTTCTCACCGAGTCCCTCGATGTCGAACGCGGCGCGCGAGACGAAATGGATCAGCCGCTCCACGCGCTGCGCCGGGCAGATCAGCCCGCCAGTGCAGCGGCGCACCACCTCCCCCTCGGCGCGCACCGCTTGGCTGCCGCAGGCCGGGCAGATCTCGGGGAAGACATAGGGTTTCGCGCCTTTCGGTCGCCGCTCCACGACCGCCGAGACGATCTGCGGAATGACGTCGCCCGCGCGTTGCAGCACGACGGTGTCGCCGATGCGGATATCCTTGCGCGCGATCTCATCCTCGTTGTGCAACGTCGCGCGTGTCACCAGCACGCCGCCGACATTCACCGGCGCCAGCGCCGCGACCGGGGTGAGGGCGCCGGTGCGGCCGACCTGGATCAGGATGTCGTCGAGCGTGGTGACCGCCTGCTCGGCGGGAAATTTCCACGCGATCGCCCAGCGCGGCGCGCGGCCGACGAAGCCGAGGCGTCGCTGCAGGCCGAGATCGTCGACCTTGTAGACGACGCCGTCGATATCGTAGGCGAGCGCGGCGCGGCCGAGCGCCATTTCCTGCTGGAACGCGTCCGCCGCGGCCGCATCGGCGAGCGGGCGCGAGAGCGGGTTCACCGCGAAACCCCAGGCGCGCAGCCGGTCGAGATAGCCGCCATGCGTGTCGGCGACGCTCTCGCTCGCCTCGCCCATCGCGTAGGCGAAGAGCGAAAGCGGCCGGCCGGCGGTGATCGACGCATCGAGCTGGCGGAGCGAGCCCGCCGCGGCGTTGCGCGGATTGGCGAACACCTTGCCGCCGGACTCCGCCTGCGCCGCATTCAGCGCCAGGAAATCCTGCTTGCCGAGAAACACTTCTCCGCGAATCTCGATCCGCGCCGGCGCATGTCCCTTCAGCTTTTTCGGCACCGCTTTCGTGGTACGGATGTTGGCGGTGACGTCCTCTCCCTCGGTGCCGTCGCCGCGCGTGGTGCCGCGCAGGAAGACGCCGTTCTCATAGGTGAGCGAGATCGACAGCCCGTCGATCTTCGGCTCGCCGATCATCGGCAGCTTGGCCTCTTGCGGCAAACCGAGAAAACGCCGCGCCCGCGCCACGAACTCGGTGAAATCCGCCGCGTCGAACGCATTGTCGAGCGAGAGCATCGGCACGCGATGACGGTATTTCGCGAACCCGCTCTCCGGCGCCGCGCCGACGCGGCGGGACGGGCTGTCCTCTCGCACCAGGCCCTGGAAGCGCAGCTCGATCGCCGCATTGCGCCGACGCAGCGCGTCGTACTCGGCATCGGTGATCTCGGGCGCGTCCTGCTCGTGATAGAGCCGGTCGTGCCGTGCGATCTCGGCGGCCAGACGTTCTAGCTCGGTCGCCGCTTCGGTCTCGTCCAGCTGTTCGACGGGGCGGTCTGCGAAGGCGGTCATCGGGGGGAAAAGTAAGGACGGCCGGAGGCGCTGCCCCTGGACCCCGCTGGGGCCGAAAGGCCCCAGGCCCCGATAAGGCGCTTCGCGCGAAACTGGCGCGATCGGGCCGCGCCGCTGGCCTTCCCCAGCATCAAGCCGCATCTCCCAGCAAGCTGTCGGCCGCCGCCCGCGCCGCCTCGGTCACCGTCTCGCCAGCCAGCATGCGCGCGATCTCCTCGCGGCGCGCGGCGCCCGCGAGCGGCACGACATTGGTTTCCGTGCGGTTGCGCAGGGCGGATTTGGCGACCCTGAGATGCGCGGCCCCGCGCGCCGCCACTTGCGGGCTGTGCGTGACCACCAGCACCTGCACGCCGCGCGCGACGCGGGCAAGCCGGTCGCCGACCGCGGCGGCGGTGGCGCCGCCGATGCCGGAATCGACCTCGTCGAACACGAGGGTGGGCACCGGCGAGCCGCGCGCGAGCACGACTTTCAGCGCAAGCATCAGCCGCGACAGCTCGCCACCGGAGGCGACGCGTTCGAGCGGGCCGGGCTCCTGGCCGGGATTGGCGGCGATCAGGAAACGAATGGCATCGGTTCCATGCGCGTTCCAGCGGGATTCCTCGAGTTGCGCGATGGCGACAGCGAATCGCGCCTTGTCGAGCCGGAGCGGCGGCAGCTCCTGCGCGATCGCCCGCTCCAGCTTGCGCGCGGCGGCGGCGCGGGCGGCGGAGAGGGCGCGAGCTGCCTCGGCATAGCTCTCCCGCGCGGCGGTCTCCGCGGCTTCCAGCGCGGCGAGACCCGCGGTTCCGCTCTCGAGCGCGGCCAGCCGGTCGCGCAGCGTGGCCGCAAGCGCCGGAAGCTCCAGCGGCACGACCGAGTGCTTGCGGGCGGCGGCGCGCAACGCGAAGAGCCGCTCCTCCGCCTGCTCGAGCCGGCGCGGATCGGCCTCGGCCTCGGCGGCGATGCGCGACAGCACGCTCTCCGCTTCGGCGACCGCCTCTTCGGCACGCAGCAAGGCCGCGTTGGCGGCATCGAGCGAGGCGGCATTCGGCAGGCGGGAGAGCGCGCGGCTGGCCGCGCGCAAGGCGGCTCCCGGTCCGGCGTTGCGGCGGTCCCGCGGCGTCAGCTCGGCGATGGCCGCGACGATCGCCTCCGCCCGGCGCTCGCCATGCTGCAATTCCTGCCGCTCGCCGACCAGCGCCTCCTCCTCGCCCGGCTCGGGTGCCAGCGCGTCGAGTTCCGCGCTCGCATGGCGCAGCCACTCCTCCTCGCGCGCCGCCTCGGCGAGGGCGGCGCGGGCGGCGGCGAGGGCGGTTTCCGCCCGGCGCCAGGATGTCCAGGCGGCGGCAACCGCCCCACGCGGCCCGGCGGCCACGCCGAACTGGTCAAGCAGCCCGGCATGGGTGGCGGGGTCGGCGAGGCCCATCTGCTCGTGCTGGCCCTGCACCTCGACGAGCAGCGCGCCGGCGCGGCGCAGCAGCGCGACGCCGACCGGCTGGTCGTTGAGAAAGGCGCGCGAGCGGCCGTCCCGCCCGACCATGCGCCGGAGCACGACCGCGTCCTCCGGGTCCATTCCCTGCTCGGCGAGCAGGTCGAAGATGGGATGGCTGGAGTCGGGCGCGAAGCTGGCGGCGACGCTCGCCTGCGCCGCGCCCCCACGGATCAGCCCGGCATCCGCGCGTGCGCCGAGCGCCAAGCCGAGGCTGTCGAGCAGGATCGACTTGCCAGCGCCCGTCTCGCCGGTGAGGACGGTGAGTCCGGCGCCGAATTCGAGATCAAGCCGCTCGATCAGAACCACGTCGCGGATCGAGAGCGTGGTGAGCATCGATGCGGCGGAACCTGTCTGGTTTCTAGAAAATCCAGTCGATGCTGCGCGACAGGAAGCCCGGCTGGCTGCCGCCGGGCCCCGGCACTGGCGGTGCCTGCCCGTCGCTCGCGAGCTGGCGGTAGGTGTCCGCATACCACTGGCTGCCCGGATAATTGTATCCGAGCACGGATGCGGTGCGTTTCGCCTCGCTCGGCAGACCGAGCCGGAGATAGATCATGGTCAGGCGATAGAGCGCCTCGGGCGTGTGGTTGGTGGTCTGGAAATCGTCCACCACGCGCTGATAGCGGCCGATCGCCGCCGTGTAGAGATGCTGACCCTCGTACCACCGGCCGACTTCCATCTCCTTGCCGGCAAGATGGTCGCGGCAGAGATCGATTTTCAGCCGAGCGTCGCGGCCATAGGCGCTGTCGGGAAAGCGGTTCACCACCTCCTGCAGCGCCTGCATCGCCTGCACCGTATCTTTCTGGTCGCGCTCGATATCGGCGATCTGCTCGTAATAGCAGAGCGCGCGGAGGTAATAAGCATAGGCGATGTCCCGGTGCGCCGGATGCAGCTGGATGAAGCGGTCGAGCGCGCCGATCGCCGGCGTGTACTGGTTCTGCAGATATTGCGCGTAGCCTTCCATCAGCTGCGCGTTCACCGCCCAGGACGAATAGGGATAGTACTGCTCGACGAGGTCGAACTGCCGCGCCGCCGTGGTGTAGCGGTGCTGGTTCAGCGCATCGACGCCGTTATTGTAGAGCTGCTCGACGGGAATGTTGGAGGGGTCTTTGTTCGACGTCTTCAACGCGTTGGGATCGCTGTTCCAGGGAACGAGCGAGCTCAATGTCTGGCATCCCGCGAGAAGCGGGAGGGTCGCCAGGAACAGGAATCGCGGTAGTCGCATCGGCCTCATCGCGCGCTGGAGAGAGCGGCCTTATAGCAACCCGGCGCGCGGAAGCGAAGCGGCGCGCCGCTCAGACCGCTGCCTGCATCTTGTGCCGGGTCCGGGCAACACGGGTCTCCGCAGCACTGGTCTCGGCATGGCTGGGCTCGGCACTGCCAGTCTGGCCCGACCAGCCAGCGAATTCCCTCTCGACGGGCGCGAAAGCATCCGGCTGGGCGAACAGCGCATGGAGAAGCCGGTTGTTGAGAGCATGGCCGGAGCGATGTCCGACGAAGCGGCCCTGGATCGCGAGACCGGCCAGCGCGAGATCGCCCACCGCATCCAGCATCTTGTGGCGGACGAACTCGTCCTTGCAGCGCAGCCCCGCCGGGTTGAGCACCTTGGCGCCGTCCACCACCACCGCGTTGTCGAGGCTGCCGCCGCGAGCCAAGCCGGCCTCGCGCAGGTGGTCGATCTCGGAGCGGAGCGTGAAGGTGCGGGATTGCGCGAGCTCCCGGCGGAAGCTCGCCTGGTTGAGCGACAGGCTCAGCGCCTGCCGCCCGATCGCCGCCGCCTCGAAGGCGATGGAGATCGCCAGATCGAGCCCGGCGCCTTCCGGCTTCGTGGGGCGCAACTCCGCGAAGGCATCGCCCTCCGTCACCCGCACGCGGCGACGCACCGCGATCGCGCGGCAGGGCGCTTCCTGAACCGCGACGCCGGCGCAGTCGATCAGGAACAGGAAGGGAGAGGCCGAGCCGTCCAGCACCGGCACTTCCGGCCCGTTCAGCTCGACGACCGCGTTGGTGATCCCTGCGCCGGCGAGCGCCGCCATGACGTGCTCGACCGTACCGACCCGTGCGGTCCGGCCGCCATCCAGGCCGATCACCGTGCAGAGCCGCGTGTCGATCACGTGATCGTAGCGGGCGGGAATGTCGAGACCGAGATCGCTGCGCCGGAACACGATCCCGGTGTCGATGTCGGCGGGGCGGAGGGTCAGTGTCACCCGCACCCCGGAATGCAGCCCATGCCCGACGCAGGAGATCGGCATCCGCAGCGTCTGCTGCCGCGCGGCCATCACGTCGAGAGAAAAGGGCTCCAATCCGTCCATGAGATCCCGTGTCGCTGTGCCGTCCGGATGCCTGACGGCGTTGCCGGAACTCGATGAAGGCCAACTTACGGGAGGGCGACTCACCAGTGCGAGTCAATGATTGTTGCCGGATGTTTCGGCCACAAACTGCTGATCTTGTAAGAAATGACGCGCCTTGATCGCAGCCGGCCGCCGGTCGTGTGACCGACGGCCGCACCGTGTTCGGAACCGTTCAGGAAGACTGCCGGCGCAGGAAGGCCGGGATATCGAGTCCCATCTCCTCGGGGGGCGCCGGACGGACGGACGGAGCCTGCTCCACCCGCGCGGCCGGGGTGAAGCCCGGTTCGGCGCGCGGCGGCTCGGCCGGCTGCGCCGCCGGGGCGCCACGTCCGCCGATCAGCGCGCCGGTCACCGCCTGGAACAGGTTGACGCGGGGACGCGGCGGCACTTTCGGCTCCGCCGACGGAGCGGCGGCCGGTGCCTCGTTGAACAAACCGCCGTTGCGCGGCGCCTGCGCCGGCATCGCCTGCATCTGCGGGGCGTGCTGTTGGGCGAGCGGCGGCGGCGGATAGGCGGCAGGGGCCTCGGCGGCGGGCTGCATCCGCTGCGCCGGCTGCTGCATCGGCATAGGCACCGGCGCAGGCGCGAAGGCCGGCATCGGCGCCCGCGCGGTGGGCAGCGGCATCACCGCGGCGGCCATCGGCTCGGCCATCTCCATTGGCGTCATCGCGACCATCGGCATGGTGGGCACCGGCATCTGGCCGCCGCCGACGGCGACGAGCTTGGGCCGCGGCATCTCGCCATCCGCGCTGGCGTGCTCCGGCGTGTCGATGCCCGTCGCGACGACGGAGACGCGCACTCGGCCGGCGATGCTGTCATCCACCGCGGAGCCGAAGATGATGTTCGCATCCTCCGCCACTTCCTCGCGGATGCGGTTGGCTGCGGCATCCACCTCGAACAGCGTCATATCCTCGCCGCCGGTGATGTTGATCAGCAGGCCCCGCGCGCCCGCCATGCTGGTGTCCTCGAGCAGCGGGTTGCTGATCGCCGCCTCGGCGGCGCGGATCGCGCGGTTCTCGCCCTCCGCCTCGCCGGTCCCCATCATCGCCTTGCCCATCTCCGCCATCACGGTGCGGATGTCGGCGAAGTCGAGATTGACCAGGCCGGGCGCCACCATCAGGTCGGTGACGCCGCGCACGCCCATGTAGAGAACGTGGTCGGCCATCTTGAACGCCTCCTTCCAGCCGGTGCGCTCATTGGCGAGGCGGAAGAGGTTCTGGTTCGGGATGACGATCAGCGTGTCGACATATTGCTGCAGCTCGGTGATGCCGGCATCCGCCGAGCGCGCGCGGCGCACGCCCTCGAAGGTGAATGGCTTGGTCACCACGCCCACGGTCAGGATGCCGCGCTCGCGCGCCATCCGCGCGATCACCGGCGCCGCACCCGTGCCGGTGCCGCCACCCATGCCGGCGGTGATGAACACCATGTGCGAGCCGTCCAGATGGCGGGACAGTTCGTCCGCCGCCTCTTCCGCCGCGGCGCGGCCGATCTCCGGCTTGGCGCCGGCGCCGAGACCCTGGGTCAGATGCGGGCCAAGCTGGATGCGGCGGTCCGACCGGCTGTTCATCAATTGCTGCGCGTCGGTATTGGCGACCACGAAATCGACGCCCTGCAGATTGAGCGCGATCATGTTGTCGACCGCGTTGGTGCCGCCGCCGCCAACGCCGACCACGGTGATGCGCGGCGTGAAATCGGTGTGCATGGTCTTAGGAATGGTCAGGTTCAGGGTCATCTGGCGGTTCTCCCTGCGGGAATTGCGGGTTCGGTGGAGGGACGGACAGCGCGCACATCGCGGTGTCCGGGCGTTCTTCGGCGCATCACATGCGGTCCCTCAGGAACGCGATGATCCAGCCCAGCGGACCGCGTGGGCGGTCCGGCGCGCCGAGATCGATGTCGGTCAGCGAGCGGCCGTCTCCGGCGGCCCAGGCGAGCAGACCGGCCGAGGTGGCGAAAGCGGGCGTCGCCGCCGCGTCAGGCAGGCCGCGCAGGCCGGCGGGGCGGCCGGTGCGCACGTTG
Organism: Acetobacteraceae bacterium; assembly: GCA_965276665.1. Classification (GTDB taxonomy): domain Bacteria; phylum Pseudomonadota; class Alphaproteobacteria; order Acetobacterales; family Acetobacteraceae; genus CAWGJC01. Next base: position 1,583,048 of record OZ255620.1, on the reverse strand, counting down.
CGGTCGAGGATCTTCTGCGCGAGCTCGCGGGCCCCGGCGAGCTGGCTCGCGCCGCCGGTCAGCACGATCCTTGTGGTCGCGGCGCGGCCGAGCCCGGCGCCTTCCAGCCGGTCGCGCACCAGCTCGAAGGTTTCCTCCAGGCGCGGGCGGATGATGTTCACCACCATGCTGCGCGGCACTCGTGAATATTGATGGTCCTCCTCGCCGACGAGCGGCACGGTCAGCAGCTCGTGCTCGTCGTCCGGGCTCGATTGCGCATTGCCGTAGAGCGTCTTGAACCGCTCGGCGGCGGCGCGCGTGGTCGAGAGCATGCGCGCGATGTCGCTGGTCACGTGCTCGCCGCCGATCGGCAGCATCGCCGCATGCAGCAGCTGGTTCTCCGCGAACACGCCGATGCTGGTCGTGCCGCCGCCCATGTCGATCAGGATCGAGCCGAGCTCGCGCTCGTCATCGACCAGGGTCGCGAGTCCGGCCGCCATCGGCGCGGAGACCAGCTCCGCGATGTCGAGATCGCAGCGCGCGATCGTCGCTGAGAGATTGCGCAGCGCGGTGCCGGCGGCGTCGATGATGTGGAGCCGCGTGGTGAGCGTGTCGCAATGCAGCCCGCGCGGATCGCCGACGCCGCTCGTCTCGTCCACCGCGAAGGAGACGGGGAGGGTGTGGATGATCTCGCGCCCCTCACTGATCGCGCGCGCGCGGCCTTCCTGCACCACACGCTTGACATCGGCTTCGGTGACCGCGCGGCCGCCGACCGGCCATTGCACGTTGAACAGCCGGCTTTCCGGCGCGCCGCAGGAGAGATTGACGGTGACGTTGCGCAGATGCGTGTCGGCCATGTCCTCGGCCTGCGCCACGGCGGCGCGGATCGCCCGCTCCGCCTCCTCGAGGTCGGTGATGCCGCCGCTGCGCACGCCGCGGCCCTTCTGCCAGCCGAAGCCGAGCACACGCAGCGTGCCGTCACTCTCGCAGCGGCCGATCAGGCAGGCGATCTTCGTCGTGCCGATATCGAGCACGCCGAACGGGCCGCTGCGAAGCGCACGATGGCGCGCCGGCGCCTCGGGCTCCGCGGGCGGCGGCAGGCCGGCCCGGGAAGTCGGGCGGCGCGGGGACATGTCGTTCATGTCGGACGCCTCGTGCCTGTCAAGGGGGCGAGTGGGGCCGCCTGCTCGCTGCGCGGACGCAGCACCAGGCGGTCGGGCAGGCGCATGTCGATCACCGCGAGCGGCCGGTCGAGCAGTGCGTGGTCCTGCTGGAGCGCCATCAGCCGGGTGATCGCCGCGGCGTCCGCGCCTTCCGGCAGCAGCACGTCGGTGCCGTTGTGAAGACTGAGATTCCATCGCCGGTCGCCGACGCGCACCACGGCGGAGATGCGCGATTGCAGCACCGGCTGCTGCGCCACCAGATCGAGCAGCGCCGCCGCGTGCGCCGGCGCACCGTCGCCGACGACTAGCGGCAGTCCGGCATAGGCGGCGAGATTCTGGTCCGCGACGACCTGCCCGTCACGGCCGATCAGTTGGAATTTGCCATCATGCTGCCAGACCGCGAACGGGCGGCGCTCGGTGAGAACGACACGGATCGTGCCGGGCAATTCGCGCGACACCGAGGCGTGCTCGACGAAGGAGAGCGTCTCGATCCGCGCCCGCGCGGCGGCCACAGAATAGCCGAGGATCGGGTCGCCGGGCGCCACGCCGATCGCCGCGCGCAGCAGCGGCTCCGGCGTGTTGGCGCGGCCCTCGACGACCACGGATTTCACCCGCATGTCGGCGGCGTCGCCGAGCCGCTCGCGCAGGCTCACCAGCGAACCGCCCGGTTGCAGCTGGTGCCATAACGTGGTGACGACCAGCACGGCGGCGAAGCCCGCAACACCCCAGGCAGCCGGCCGCAGCAGGCGGCGCTGCCGGCGCAGCATCAGCCGCCAGCGCGCCGGGCGCTCGCGCGCATTGCTCGGCACGATGCTGCCCGAGCGCTTCTTCATGCGGATTGTGTCACGCGCGGCATTGCGCGTGCTCCACCATCGTCACGCGCGGCATTGCGCGTGCTCCACCATCGTCACGCGCGGCATTGCGCGTGCTCCACCATCCAAGTGCACAGGGAGCCGAAATCCATGCCGAGATGCGCCGCCTGTTCGGGCAGCAGCGATGTCGGCGTCAGCCCCGGTTGCGTGTTCATCTCCAGCAGCACGAGCCGGCCAGGCTCGCCGGCCGTGTCGTCGTAGCGGAAATCGGCGCGTGACGCGCCGCGGCACCCGAGCGCGCGATAGGCGGCGCGCGCGATCTCGAGCGCCCGGTCGCGCGCCTCCGGATGCACGCGCGCCGGCAGCACGTGCGAGGAGCCGCCTTCCGCGTATTTCGCATCGTAATCGTAGAACCCGGTGGCGGCAGTGATCTCGGTCACCAGCAGCGCGCGATCCGCCATGACGCCGACCGTCAGCTCGCGGCCGGGGACGTATTCCTCGACCAGCGCCTGCCGTCCGAACCGCCAGTTGCGCGCGACCTCGGCGCGGCGATTGCCGCCGGCGCGCATGATCTCGACGCCGACCGAGGAGCCCTCGTTGAACGGCTTGATCACGTAGGGCAGCGGCAGCGGGTCCGCGGCTTCCAATTCGTCCATGTCGACCAGCCGGCCGATCGCGACCGGCAGCCCGGCCTCGCGGAACACCGCCTTCGCGGCCACCTTGTCGATCGCCAGCGCCGAAGCGCGCACGCCGGAATGCGTATAGGGAATGCCGATCCAGTCGAGCATGCCCTGGATGGTGCCGTCCTCGCCGAACCGCCCGTGCAGCGCGTTGAACACCACATCCGGTTTTGGCTCGCGCGCGGGTTGGAGCGCGCGCAGCATCGCGGCGAGATCGGCGCCGACTTCCACCGGCAACACGTCGAACCCGCGCGCGCGCAGCGCCGCGATGACCTGCATGCCGGAGGAGAGCGAGACCTCGCGCTCCGCCGAGATGCCGCCATAGAGCACCGCGACGCGGGTCACGCGATCACCTCGGGCCGCGTGCCCGGAACGCCGATGCGACGGATCTCCCAGTCGAGCGTCACGCCGGTCCGCGCATGCACGCGGCGACGGACTTCCTCGCCGAGCCCCTCGATATCGGCCGCGGTCGCGTTGCCGGTATTGATGAGGAAATTGCAATGCTTCTCGCTCACCTGCGCGCCGCCGCGGACGAGACCGCGGCAGTCGGCGGCATCGATCAGCTCCCACGCCTTCATGTCGGGTGGGTTGCGGAAGGTGGAGCCGCCGGTGCGTGCGCGCACCGGCTGCGTCGCCTCTCGCGAGGCGCGGATTTCGGCGACGCGCGCCGCGATCGCCGCCGGATCGCCGCGATGCGCCCGCAGCCGCGCCCGCACCACGATGCCGCCCGCCGGCAGGCTGGTGTGGCGATAGGCAAAGGCGAGCTCGCTCGAAGAAAGCCGCAGACGCTCGCCCGAGCGTGTCACGATCTCCACCCAGTCGAGCACTTCCGCGATATCGCCGCCATAAGCGCCCGCATTCATCGCCACCGCGCCGCCGAGCGCGCCCGGGATGCCGGAGAGGAATTCGAGCCCGGCAAGTCCTGCCGCGGCGGCATGCTCGGCCACCGTCATGTCGAGCGCCGCAGCGCCCGCGACGATGCCGTCCGCTTCGACGGCGACCATGCCGAAGCCGCGCATCAGCCGGACGACGACGCCGTTCACGCCGCCATCGCGCACGATGAGGTTGGAGGCGGCGCCGATCGCGGTGACCGGAATATCGAGTGGCAGCTCACGCAGGAACTCGGCGAGATCCGCGTCATCTGCCGGCCGTACCAGGATCTCGGCCGCACCGCCGACGCGGAACCAGGTCACCGGCGCGAGCGGCGCTCCAGCCTGCACCCGTCCGCGCAGCGCCGGAAGCGAAATGCCGAAAGCCTGCGCCGCCATCATCTCTCGCCCCCGGCGACCAGCCGGATGCCGCCCTGCAGCTCCGCCAGTTGCGCGGGCAGCGTCGCCGCCCAGTTGGTGATCGTGCCGGCGCCGAGGCAGACAACGAAATCGCCCGGCCGCGCGATCGCATGCACCATTTCGGCGAGGTGCTCGGGACCGGGCAGCGGCACCACGCTGCGATGCCCGCGCGTGCGCAACCCCTCCACCAGCGCGTCGCGCGTGACGCCCGGGATCGGGGTCTCGCCGGCGGCGTAGACATCCGCGACGATCACCGTGCCGGCGTCGTTCATGCAGGCGCAGAATTCGTTGAACAGCGAATGCAGACGCGAATAGCGATGCGGCTGCACGACGGCCACGACATTGCGCGCGCCGGCCTGCCGCGCCGCCTTCAGCACCGCGGCGATCTCGACCGGATGGTGACCGTAATCGTCGATCACCGTGATGCCGCCGGCTTCGCCGGTTTTGGTGAAGCGCCGCTTGACGCCGCGAAACCCGGCAAAGGCGCTCCGGAGCGTTTCGTTGTCGATATCCATCTCGACCGCGACTGCCACAGCGGCGAGCGCGTTCTGCACGTTATGATGGCCGAACATCGGCAGCCGGAACGGGCCGAGCCGGCGCGCGGCCCCGCGCCCGCGATCGGTGACGACCACCTCGAAGGTCGCGCCGAGCTTGTCGGTGATGACGCGGTCGGCGCGCACATCCGCCTGCGGCGAGAATCCGTAGGTGACGATGCGGCGATCCGACAGGCGCGGGATCATCTGCTGCACCGCCGGATGGTCGATGCACAGCACCGCGAAACCGTAGAACGGCACGTTGGCCACGAACTGGTCGTAGGCCGCGACCATCGCCTCTTCCGACCCCCAATGGTCGAGATGCTCGGGGTCCATGTTGGTGACGACGGCGATCACCGCGGGCAAGCGGAGGAAGCTGCCATCGCTCTCATCGGCCTCGACCACCATCCATTCGCCGGCGCCGAGCCGCGTGTTGGTGTTGTAGGCGTTGATGATGCCGCCATTGATCACGGTGGGATCGAGCCGCGCCGCCTCCAGCACCGTCGCGATCAGGCTTGTCGTGGTCGTCTTGCCATGCGTGCCGCCGATCGCGACCGACCATCTGAGGCGCATCAGCTCGGCCAGCATCTCGGCCCGCCGCACCACCGGGATCAGCCGCGCCCGCGCCGCCGTCACTTCCGGATTGTCCTGCTTCACCGCCGTCGAGACGACGACCACCTGCGCGTCGCCGAGATTGCGCGCGTCGTGCCCCACCACGACCGGAATGCCGGCCTCGCGCAGACGTTTCACATTGCCCGAATCCGCGAGGTCGGTGCCCTGCACGGAATAGCCGAGATTGTGCAGCACCTCGGCGATCCCGGACATGCCGATCCCGCCGATGCCGACGAAATGGATGGTGCCGATGCCGAGCGGGAGCGCCCTCATGCCGCTTGCTCCTGCGCGATGCGAGCCTCGACCAGATCTGCAAGCGCCGCCGCGGCATCCGGCCGGCCGAGCGACGCGCCAGAAGAAGCGGCCGCCGCCAGCCGTTCCGGCGCCGCGAGCATGTCGCCGATCTGCGCTGAGAGGCTTGCCGCCGTCAGCATCTCCTGCGGAAGGATCGCCGCGGCGCCGGCCTGTTCCAGCGCGCGCGCGTTGCGGCCCTGATCGTGACCGATCGAGACCGGCAGCGGGATGAAGATCGCCGGCCTGCCGGCGACCGCGATCTCGGCGACGGTGGAGGCCCCGGCGCGGGCGATCACCAGATGCGCGGCGTCGAGCAGCACGGCGATATCGGCGAAGAAGGGCGCGATCTCGGCGGTGATTCCGGCCCCGTGATAGGCGGCCCGGACCCGCGCGACATCTTCCCCGCGTGCCTGCTGCACCAGCGCGATGCGCGCGCGCAGATCGGGCGGCAGGCTGGCGAGCGCCGGCGGCACCACATCGCTCAGCACCCGCGCGCCGAGCGAGCCGCCGAGCACAAGGAGATTGATCGTCTCGTCGGGCGCCGCATACCCGCGCCCGGCGAGCGCCTGGATCGCCGGGCGCACCGGATTGCCGGTGACGGAACTGCGCACGCCGGCCGGCACGTCGCCGGTGTCGGCGAAACTCGTCGCGAGCAGGTCGGCGCGCCGGGCGAGGAAGCGATTGGCGCTGCCGAGCACCGCATTCTGCTCATGCAGGATGATCGCCGGCCGCGGCCGCAGCATCGCAGCAGCCATCACCGGCGCGACCGAGGGGTATCCGCCGAAGCCCACCACCATTGCGGGCGCGATCCGCGCCAGCTCGCGCCGCGCGCGCAGCGTGCCGGCCGCCAGGGCAGCGGTGCCGGCGACCTTGCGCAGAGCCCCGCGCCCGACCAGCCCGGCGCCGGGCAGCACGATGCGCTCGCGGCTGGCGAAGACCGCGCTGTCGATCGCGGTCGAGCGCCGGTCCGTCATCAGCACGATGCGATGCCCGCGCGCGATCAGCGCTTCGGCCAGCGCTTCCGCGGGGAACAGATGCCCGCCGGTCCCGCCCGCCGCGATCACCACCGTCGGCACTGCCGGGCCCCTCACCGGATTTCCCCATGCCGCCGCCGCGTCAGCGCGAGCAGCATGCCGATGCCGAGCGCGATCGCCAGCACCGAGGAGCCGCCGTAGGAAATGAACGGCAGCGTCATGCCCTTGGTGGGGATCAGATGCAGCGTGGAGGCCATGTTGACGAAGGCCTGCAGGCCGAAGCTGGTCACCAGCCCGGTCGAGGCGAGCACCACGAAGAGATCCGCCTCGCCCAACAACCGCAGCAGCGCGCGCAGCACGATGAAGGCGAACAGGCCGAGGATGACGAGGCAGACGATCATCCCGAATTCCTCGCCGGCCACCGCGAACACGAAATCGGCATGCGCGTCGGGCAGCACGTCCTTCACCCGCCCCTCGCCGGGCCCGCGCCCGAACAGGCCGCCATTGCCGAAGGCCTGCAGGGCGGTCATCACCTGGAAATTGTCGCCCGCATCCGGGTGCAGGAAGCGCAGCACGCGGCTGCGCACATGCTCGAACATCGCATAGGCGGCGACGCCGCCGGCCCCCATCAGCAACACGCCGACACCGACGAAGAACAGGTTGAGGCCGGCGACATAGAGCTGCGCGAAAAACGACGCGCTCACCACCGCGAGCATGCCGATATCGGGCTGTGATTTCAGCAGCAGCAGGATCAGGCCGAACAGGCAGAAGGCGATCGCCATGCCGGGAAAGCCGGGCGTCCGCCGCCCCTCCGCGATCAGCCAGGCGGTCACGACCGCGAAGCAAGGTTTCAGGAACTCGCTCGGCTGCACCGACATGCCGGGGAGCGAGATCCAGCGCCGCGCGCCCTTGATCTCGACGCCCTTGAACAGCGTGAGCGCGGTGAGCGCGATCGCGATCGCGCAGCCGATCAGCGCGAGCCGCCGAACGCCGCGCGGCGAGAGCAGCGAGGTGCCGATCACGATCATCCCGGCGATTGCGAGAAAACCGAGCTGCTTGAAGATGAACACGTCGCGCGGCGCGCCGATGCGCTCGGCGACCGCCGGAGAGGCGGCGAGCATCATGACATAGCCAAAGCCGATCAGCGTGCCGACAGCGGCGAGCGTCCAGCGATCGACGGTCCACCACCAGCGGCCGAGCAGCGAATTATCGGCGCGCGAGAGCGTCGGCATCAGGCAGCCATCCCGTCGCCGGAGGCGAATTCTCCGTCGGTTCGCGCGAGCATGTGGACGAGTTCGGCAAAGCGCTCGCCGCGCGCCTCGAATCCGCTGAACTGGTCGAAGCTCGCCGCGGCCGGGGAGAGCAGCACCACCGGCGCCCCGGTCCGGCGCGCCGCGTCATTCGCCGCCGGGACCGCCGCGTCGAGCGTCTCCGCCAGCGTGTGCGGCACGCCGGCCTGCCCGAGCGTGGCGGCGAATCCGGCCGCGTCGCGCCCGATCAGCAGCGCATGCGCGATCCGCGGGAAGAAGGGCGCGAGCGGCGCGATGCCCCCCGCCTTGCCGATGCCGCCGGCGATCCAGACGATGCGCGCGTAGCAGCCGAGCGCGCGCGCGGTCGCATCCGCATTGGTCGCCTTGCTGTCGTTGACGAAGGCGATCCCGTCGAGCACGCAGACGCGCTGCTGCCGGTGCGGCAGCCCGGGATAGCTCGCGATGCCGTGTGCGATCTCGCTCCGCGATACGCCAAGCGCGGCTGCCATCGCCGCCGCTGCCGCCGCATCCTGCGCGTTATGCGCGCCGGGCAGGGCCGCCGCTTCCGCCATCGACAGGATCGGGCCGTCCGCGTCGCGCAGCATGCCCGCCTCGCACCAGAAATCGGCCGGGGATTCGCCCGAGATGGTGATCCGGCGCGCGGCGAAACCTGCTGCCGCGATTGCCCGCGACGGCGCATCGTCGATGCCGACCACCGCGACGTCGCCCGCATCCTGGCGCGCGAAGATCGCGCGCTTCGCTGCGGCATAGCCTGCCATGTCGCCATGGCGGTCGAGATGATCGGGGCTGAGGTTCAGCATCGCCGCCGCATCGAAGCGCAGCGAGACGATTCGCTCCAACATGTAGGAGGACATTTCCAGTGCATATACAGCATCTTGCGTTTCGAGGCAGGGCAGCGCGAGCGCCGCCGGGCCGAGATTCGCGCCTGCCGCAACGGGCAAGCCGGCGCTCTTGAGAATGTGGGTGAGCAGCGCGGTGGTGGTCGATTTTCCGTTGGTCCCGGTGACGCCGGCGAAGCGCGCGCGCGAGCCAGCACCGCGCACGGCCTGGAACAGCAGTTCGGCGTCGCTCAGCACCGGCACGCCGGACGCGAGCGCCGCGGCGGCCGTCGGGTGCGGCGCCGGCAGGCGGTGCGGAATGCCGGGAGACAGCACGAGCGCGTCGAAGCGCGCGATGTCGGGCGCGGGATCGCGCAGCGCGACGCCGGCGATCGCTTCGCGCGCCTCCGCCCGGTCGTCCCAGGCGACGATATCCGCGCCCATCGCGGCCAGCGCGCGCGCTGCCGGGAGGCCGTTGCTGCCGAGGCCGAGCACCGCGTAGCGGCGGCCGGCGAACAGCGTGGAAGAAAAACCGCTCATCTGATCTTCAACGTCGCGAGCCCCGCGAGCGCCAGGATCATCGAGATGATCCAGAAGCGGATGACGATGGTGGGTTCGGCCCAGCCCTTCTTCTCGAAATGATGGTGCAGCGGCGCCATCAGGAACACGCGCTTCCCGGTGCGCTTGAACCAGAACACCTGCACGATCACCGACACGGTCTCGACGACGAACAGGCCGCCGACGATCGCCAGCACGATCTCGTGCTTGGTCGCCACCGCGACCGCGCCGAGCGCGCCGCCGAGCGCCAGGCTGCCGGTGTCGCCCATGAACACCGCCGCCGGCGGCGCGTTGAACCACAGGAAGCCGAGCCCGGCGCCGATCAGCGCCGAGCAGAACACCGCGAGCTCGCTCACGCCCGGCACCGGATGCAGTTGCAGGTAATCGGCGAAGATGCGGTTGCCGACGAGATAGGCGATCAGCGCGAACACGCCGGCGGCGATCATCGTCGGCACGATCGCCAGCCCGTCGAGCCCGTCGGTGAGATTGACCGCGTTCGAGGCGCCGAGCATCACCAGCATGCCGAGCACCGGGAAAAACAGGCCAAGCGGCACCAGCACGTCCTTGAACACCGGCAGCACCAGCGCGGTGCCGAGCGGGCCGCGGGTGAGGAAGGCGAACCAGGCGGCCGCGACGAGCCCGATCACCAGCTGCACCACGAGCTTGCCGCGCGCGGAGAGCCCCTTATGGCTGCGTTTGGTGAGCTTGAGGTAGTCGTCGCCGAAGCCGACCGCGCCATAGCCGAGCGTCACGAACAGCGTCGTCCAGACATAAAGGTTGCGCAGATCGACCCAGAGCAGGGTCGAGACCGTCACCGCGAGCAGGATCAGCACGCCGCCCATCGTCGGCGTGCCCTTCTTCTCGATCAGGTGCCGCTCCGGCCCGTCGACGCGGATCGGCTGGCCGTCGCGCTGGATGCGGCGGAGCATGCGGATCACCGCCGGGCCGAGCAGCAGGCTGACCACGAGCGCGGTGAGGCAGGCGGCGCCCGAGCGGAACGTCACGTAGCGGAACAGGTTGAACAGGGAGACCTGTTCGGCGAACGGGCGCGTGATGTTGTAGAGCATCAGGACCTCTCGCCGGCATGCTCGAGCGCCTCGACCACGAGCTTCATCCGGCTGCCGAGGCTGCCCTTCACGAGTACCGCATCGCCCGGCCGCACCGCCTCCGCCACGACCGGGCCGAGGGAGGCGGCGTCCGGCATGTGGCGGCCGCGCAGGCTCTCCGGGATGGCGGCGAAGAGATGCGCCATCTCCGGCCCGCAGGCATAGACGACGTCCGCCGCGCAGGCGACCGCGCGCGCGAGGCCGGCATGCGCGGCCGGCGCATGCGCGCCGAGCTCCCGCATGTCGCCGAGCACCGCGACCCGGCGCTCGGACGGGATGAGCTTCAGGATGTCGAGCGCGGCGCGCACCGCGACGGGAGAGGCGTTGTAGCTCTCGTCGAGCAGCACGGCGCGGCCGCCGAGGATGCGCCGCTGCATGCCCCGCCCGCCGATCGCCGCGAACCCCGCGAGCGCCTCGGCCGCCGCGGCGGGCGGCACGCCGAGCGCGGCAGCGGCGGCGATCGCGCCCACCGAGTCGAGCGCCATGTGCCGGCCCGGGGCGGGCAGGCGGAAGCGGATCAAGGTGCCGTCCGCGTCGAGGGTGACGTCGCTTCCGGTGGCATCGGCCGCCACCTCCAGCAGCCGGAACGTCCCGGATTTCGCCCCGAAGGTGACGATGCGCGCATCCCCTGCGGCGGCCAGCAGGCGCGGCAGCAGCGGGCTGTCGGCGGGCAGGATCGCGATGCCCCCGGGCTCGAGGTCGGTCGGCTCGAGCCCGGTCAGCAGGGAGGCTTTCTCGTCGGCAATCGCCTCCAGGCTGCCGAGATAGCCGATATGCGCCGCTTCCACGTTGGTGATGATCGCGACATGCGGCCGGGCGAGGCGGGCGAGGGGCGCGATCTCGCCCGCATGGTTCATGCCGATCTCGGCGACGCAATAGGCATCGTCGGGGGGCAGCCGCGCGAGCGTCAGCGGCAGGCCCCATTGATTGTTGTGCGACGCCTCGGCGGCATGGGTCCGGCCGGCGGGATCCCCGGCTTCGGCCAGGATGGCGCGCAGCATCTCCTTCGTCGTCGTCTTGCCGACGGAGCCAGTGACCGCCGCCAGCCGCCCCGCGAAACGGGTACGGCCGGCGGCGGCCAGATCGCGCAACCCCTGCAGCGTGTCCCCCACCGCCAGGAGAGGCGCGGACTCGTCCAGCCCGGCCAGATCATGGACCATCGCACCGGCGGCGCCGCGCGCCAGCGCCTGCGCGACATGCGCGTGGCCGTCGCCATTCTCGCCGACCAGCGCCACGAACATCTGACCCGGCCGCAGCGTGCGGGTGTCGATCGAGATGCCCTGCGCGTCGAAGCCCTGGCGCAACTCGCCGGCCGTGGCGGCGGCGAGCGCGGCGCCGGTCCAGAGCGGGCCCGGACGGATGGGGTTGCCCCGAAGCGCGTTCATGCGACGCCCGCGAGACGGCGGATCACCGTCGCATCGTCGAACGGGAGGGTCTCGCCGGCGATCGTCTGGCCCTGCTCGTGGCCTTTGCCGGCGACCACCAGCACGTCCCCGGGCGCGAGGCCGTCGAGGCCGGCGGCGATCGCCGCGGCGCGGTCGCCGATCTCGGTCGCCTGCGGGATGGCGGCGAGGATCGCGCGCCGGATCGCCGCCGGATCCTCGCTGCGCGGGTTGTCGTCGGTGACGATCGCACGGTCCGCACCCTGCGCCACCGCCGCGCCCATCAGCGGGCGCTTGCCGGGATCGCGGTCGCCGCCGGCGCCGAATACCACATGCAGCCGCCCCGCCGCATGCGGCCGGAGGGCGGCGAGCAGCCGGCTCAGCGCGTCCGGCGTATGGGCGAAATCGACATAGGCGGCCGCGCCGTTCGGCAGGCGCGCGGCCAGCTCCATCCGCCCGCGCACGCCGGTGAGCAGGGTGAGTCGGTCGAGCGCATTCTGCTCGCCGAGCGCGATCGCGATGGCGGCGGCGAGCAGCGCGTTATCCGCCTGGAAACGCCCGGGCAACGGCAGCACGAGCTCCCGCCGCACGCCGGAGGCCGAGAGCTCGAGCGCGAGGCCGTCCGGGCGCGGCGCGGCGCGGCGCAGGCGGATGAGTTCGCCCGCCTCGCCCACCGTCGCGAAATCGAGCCGTCTGCGGGTGGCGATGGCGCGCAGCGCGGCAAGCGTTTCGGGCTCCATCTCGGCCGAGGCGAGCGCCGGCGCGCCGACCGGCAGCAGCTCGGCGAACAGGCGCAGCTTGGCGGTGCGATAGGCCTCGAGCGTGACGTGATAGTCGAGATGATCGCGCGTCAGGTTGGTGAAGCCGGCCGCGGCCAGGTGCAGCCCGTCGAGCCGATACTGGTGCAGCCCGTGCGAGGACGCCTCGACGGCGACACGGCCGATCCCGGCGCGGCCGAGCCGGGACATGATGCCAGCGAGCGCCACCGGGTCGGGGGTGGTGAGGCCGGGGCCGGCGGGAAAGCCCGGAGCGATCAGCCCGAGCGTGCCGCAGCTCGCCGCCGGCTCGCCGCCAAGCGTCCAGATCTGGCGGAGGAATTCGGCGGTGCTCGTCTTGCCGTTGGTGCCGGTGATCGCGGCCACCGTTTCCGGCTGCGCCCCTTCATGCGCTGCGGCGAGATGGGCGAGCAGGCGGCGCGGCTCCTCCGCCTCGATCAGCGGACGGAGGGCGACGCCCTCGGGCCAGGCGGTGCCGCGCGGGGCGAGAATGGCGGCGGCCCCGCGCGCCACCGCCTCGGCGATGAAGCGGCGGCCATCCGCCCGACCGCCCTGCAGCGCGGCGAACAGGAAGCCCGGCCCGACCAGCCGGCTGTCGGCGGTGACGCCGGTGATCGCGGCCTCCTCGCCGGCCGGCCAGGGAGCGGCTGGCCTGGGGGCCGCCGGGCGGAGCACGGGCAGGGGAGATAGCGGCGGCGGCCGGCGCTCGGAAGTGTCCATCGCGTCCCGCATCTCACTGCGCCGGCGGCTCGACAAGGGCCTCATGCGCGGCCGCCTCGCGGCGCAGCCCGTCGAAGCGGGCGGCGCCGTCCGTGGCTTCCCGCGAATGGTGCACGCGCGGGCCCTCCGCCACCGGGGCGCCCTCCGGCTTCGGCGGCGGCGAGCCCGGACCGAGCGCGCGCACGCCGGGCGGCCGGGCGGGCTGCAGCGGGATGGCGAGGGAGGCCTGGATCGACGCCATGTCCTGGGTGTCGGGGAACAGGCCGAGCATCGGGGCGATCCGGGCGATCACCCGCCCGGCGGCGGGCGCGCTCACCGCGCCGGCGGTCGAGAAGCCGCCCGTGCTCGCATTCCCGTGCGGGCTGTCGAGCATCATGTAGACCGCGTAGCGCGGCGCGTTCATCGGGAACACCGACATGAAGGCGCTGACATTGGTGTGCTTCTCATAGCCGCCATGGCCGACCTTCTCGGCCGTGCCGGTCTTGCCGCCGACGAAATAGCCGGGCACGTCGGCGGGCTTGCCGTAGCCGTCGGTCACCACCAGGCGCATCAGCTTGCGGATGGTGTCGGACGTGCCCTGCTGCATGATGCGCGGGAAGTCCGGAGCCGGCGCGCCGGCGGCGGCGGCGAGGATGGTCGGGGTGACGAACAGGCCGCCATTGGCCACCGTCGCGGTGCCGCGCACGACATGGAGCGGCGAGATCGCGATGCCGTGGCCGAAGCCCACCGTCATCACCGTCACTTCCTTCCAGTTCGCGGCGGATGGCACGATCGGCAGCCCGGCCTCCGGCAGCTGGATGCCGACCCGCTGGAACATCCCCATCTGCTTGAGCCAGGCGCGCTGCCGCTCCGCCCCCACGGTCAGCGCGATATGGGCGGCGCCGAGATTGGACGAATAGGCCAGCACCTCCGGCAGATAGAGCCAGCGATGCTTGCCCTCGAAATCCGAGATGGTGAACCGGCCGACATGGATGTTGTGCGCGGCATCGAACATGTCCCAGATATGCGCGGCGCCGGAATCGAGCGCCATCGCCGCGGTCTGCAACTTGAACGTGCTGCCCGGCTCGTACATGCCGGTCACCGCGCGGTTGAACCGGTCATCGGCGCTCGCCGAGCCGAAATCATTGGCGTCGTAATCCGGCAAGCTGACCATCGCCAGCACCTCGCCGGTGCGGACATCCATCACGATGCCGCAGGCGCCGATCGCCTGGAACTCGGTCATCACCTTGGAGAGCTCGTCGCGCACCACCGCCTGCACCCGGACGTCGAGCGAGAGGCGTAGCGGGGAGGGGTCGGCGCGCAGGCGCTTGTCGAAGGCGCGCTCCACCCCCGCCACGCCGTTGCTGTCCACATCGACGCCGCCCAGCACCTGCGCGGCCACCCGGCCGAGCGGGTAGCGGCGGATCTCGGTGGGCTCGAAGGAGATGCCGGGGATGCCGAGATTGTTGATGGTGATCTCGTCGCGCGGCGTGATCTGGCGGGCGAGATAGACGAAATCCTTCTTCGCCGCGGCGAGGCGCTGGGCCGCCACCGTCTCGTCCATCTGCGGCAGCACGGATTTCAGCCGGTGCGCGACGGCGGCGGCGTCCATGATCTGCCGCGGATCGGCGATCAGCGCCGCGGTCGGCAGGGAGATCGCCATGATCTCGCCGTTGCGGTCGGTGATCTCGGCGCGGACATGGTGGCCGGTATCGGCCGCGCCCTGGTCGGCATCCTGGTCGGTCCCGGCGGTGCCGCCGGCGGGCGGCGGCGGCGTCACCTGCACGGTGTGTTCGGGTTTCGGCAGGGTCGGGAACAGGATCGTCGCATCGGCGAGCTTCGCCGCGACCGCGCCGAACAACAGCGCGAACCCGGCCGCGGCGCAGAGCAGGCGGCTGCGCGTCTTCTCCATCGCGGCGCGCCGGGCGAGGTCGGGCGCGGTCACGCGCACCGTCTCCACGCGCGGTACCGCACCCGCGCGCGGCGTTCCGGCCGGGCGTGCGGGAGGCGGTGCGTCGGGGGACGGCGCGTCGGTCATCCCGGCTTTGCCCGCACCGGATTTACCCGCACCGGCCCCGTCTGGGCATCACGCCTCATTGCTGGATCGGCACCGGCGGCGGCAGCATCGACCGGCCGCCGCCGAGGGCGGAGCCCACCGGCGCGCTGTAGGCGAGGCTCGAGACGACCGGCGTCGTCGCCTCGGCGCGCTGGAGCGGCATCGTCGCCTCGGCGCGCTGGAAGCTGGGGGCGCGGTTGATCTGCATCGGGTGTGGCGTCGCGAACGCCTCCACGACCGGCGCCATCACCCCATGCGTCGGCAGCGGGCGCGGCTCGGCGCTCGGACCCGGAAGCGGGCCGGAGGCAGCGGTCGCGGTCGGATGGCGGCGGGTATCCCGCGACGCGGCCCGGGCTGGCGCGGCCTCACGCGGATGCGGCGCGGGCGTGGCGGACGCGGTCGTCTCCGCGGTGGCCGGCCCGCGCCGCATCGCGTCCGGGCCCGGTGCGCCGGTTCCCAACACGGTGGGGCCCGAGACCGGGGAGGCCGAGACCGGGGAGGCCGAGACGCCGGTCGGGACCTCGGCCGACGCCATCTGCACCGAGGCCGCGAGCGGCGCCGACACGGTCGAAGGCGGAAGCACGGGCGTCGTGGCGGCGACGGCCGGGCCCGGCGCGGCGGGCGCCGGCGCTGGCGGGGCGGGGGGCGTGATCGAGACCGGCGGCAGGCGGGTGTCGAGCGCCGACATCTGCACGAACTGCGTCGGCGCCATCGGCTGCAGCTGCAGATACCGGGTGGCGAGATCCTGCAGCCGGTCGGGCTCGTTGAGCACCGTCCACTCCGCCCGCAGCATGCCGGTGCGCTCGTGCGCGGCATCCGTCGCCTTCACCACCTCGGCAATCTGCCGGTCGAGCACCTCGGCCCGGTATTTCGCGTGGTAGAGATAGAGGCCGGAGCCGGCGGCGAGCACGACGCAGACGCAGGTGAACGGGCGGATCATGCCATCGTCCTTGTTGACGTGTGGGGCGCCTCGATGGCGCGCAGGCGCGCGCTGCGGGCGCGCGGATTGGCGGCGGTCTCGGCCGGACCCGGCCGGAGCGCCTTGGGCGTGAGCAGGCGGAAACGGGCTTCTCGACGCGTGGCGCGGGCCAGCATGCTCGGATCGTGGCGCGAGGGGGCGGCCGCGCGGCCGGTGGCCTCCACCATGAAGCGCTTCACCAGCCGGTCCTCAAGCGAGTGGAAGGCGACGACGACCAGCCTTCCGCCCGGTGCCAGCAGCCTCGCCGCCTGGTCGAGCGCCTGCTCGATCGCGCCGAGCTCGTCGTTCACGCGGATGCGCAGCGCCTGAAAGCTGCGGGTCGCCGGATCGATGCCCGAGCGATCCGGCGGCACCACGCCCCGGATGATCCCGGCGAGGCGCGCGGTGGTCTCGATCGGCGCCTCGGCGCGGGCCGCCACGATCGCGCGGGCGATGCGGCGGGAGAGCCGCTCTTCGCCGAAATGATAGAGCGTGTCGGCGAGTTCGGTCTCGGGGAGTGAGTTCACCAGCTCGGCCGCGGTCGTGCCCGAGCGCGCCATCCGCATGTCGAGCGCGCCATCGGCGCGGAAGCTGAAACCCCGCGCCGGATCGTCGAGCTGGAAGGACGAGACGCCGAGATCGAGCACCGCGCCATCCAGCGCCGTTACGCCGCGATTCGCCAGAAGCGAGAGCATGTCGGCGAAATTTCCCTCGACCAGATGCAGCTGGCCGGGATGACGCGCGGCGAGCGCCGCGCCACGCGCGATCGCCTCGGGGTCGCGGTCGATCGCCCAGAGCGTGCAGTCGGCGCGCGTGAGCAGCGCCGCCGCATAGCCGCCGCCGCCGAACGTGCCGTCGAGATAGATGCCGCCATCGCGCGGCGAGAGGGTGGCGAGCACCTCGTCGAGCATCACCGGGATATGGCCGCTCATGCCGAGGCCCCCGGATTGGGCGCGGCCCCGGGCGCCGCATTCGGCGCCCCCTTCGGCGACGCGGTCACGGCGGCGCTCGCGCCGCCCAGGGAGAGGCGCCGGGCCTTCGTCCGCTCCCTCGCCTCGGCCGCGCGGCGCTGGCTGGCCTCCGGCTCCCAGATCTGGAAGATGCGTCCGAATCCCATGAAGGTGAGCTCGCTGCTGATCCGGGCATGGGCGAGCAGCCCGCCCGGCACCATGATCCGTCCCTCCTTGTCGGATTCGACGAGCTGGGCGTCGTTGTAGAGCGTGCCGGCGAAATCCTCGTGCTCGTCACTGAACATCGGCAGGGTCTGCAGCGGCGCCGACAACGCGTCAAATGCGGCCAGTGGCCAGGCTTCGATGCAGTCGTGCTGATGGGAAGGACGGAGGATCATGGAGACCCCGCCGCCTGCGGCTTCGCCGCCGGAGGCGCGCAATGCCGCGCGGAATGCGGCCGGGACGGAAACGCGCCCCTTGGCATCGAGCCGGCTCTGATGGGTGCCAAGGAATTGGCTCATCCAGCCCCGGCCCCCTTTCCATCCCCTGCCCGAGCGACCCCGGCCCCCCCGGTTCACCTTGGGCAACCATGGGTTTACATGGGAGGACATGGGACGTCAAAGACAATCGGCTCATAGGACGCGAAATTCGCCGTTAATTTCCTACGCACTCAAAGAGTTACAGGCCGATCTCCTGGATGTCGTACCGGTTGGCGCAAGCTCTTGCTCCCACCGGCTGTGGGCAAAGCTGTGGATCGCTTGTGGACGCTTTTAGAGCATTCAGTTAAGTCGGCGCCGGCCCCCCGAAGGTGAAAATGCCTTTAGGCCGGGAAATGCCAGACGGCCTGTAAGCCGGGTTCTGTCCGCCCCCGAAAGGGCGGGACGACCATTCCTCTGGGACGTGCCTCGCGGCACGCCTCACGCGACCAACCCGGGCGACGGGTCGAAAAATCCCTGCGACACGCCGGGCCGTTGGCCCGGCGCCGCCGGCCGCCCCTATTCGGTCTTGCTCCCGGTGGGGTTTGCCCTGCCGCCCCCGTTGCCGGGGGCGCGGTGCGCTTTTGCCGCCCCGTTTCACCCTTGCCGGCAGCCGAGCGGTTGTCCGCGTGCGGCCGGCGGTTTGTTTTCTGTGGCACTTTCCCTGGGGTCGCCCCCGCCGGCTGTTGGCCGGCACCGTCTTTCCGTGGAGCCCGGACTTTCCTCCAGCGGGGCGTGAACCCCGCCAGCGGTCGTCCGGCCGTCTGGCGCGCCGCCTATGAACGCCGGCGCGGCGGAGGTCAAGCGGGCGGGCTGGGGGCGAAATTCCGGCGTCGGGGTCAAATCCCGCGCTCGCGCTTTATGCGGTCCCAGGCAGCGTTGATCCCGGCCACCTTATCGCTCGCCCGGGCGATGAACTCCGGCGGCACGCCGCGCGCGGCCAGCGTGTCCGGATGATTGGCCCGCATCAGCGCCTTCCAGGCGGCGCGCAGCTCGGCGGCGCTCGCATGCCGCGCGACGCCGAGCACCGCATAGGGATCCGCCTCGCCCTCCTGCTGGTGCTGCGCGAAGCGGTTGCCGCCGCTCGCGACCCGCTTCCAGCTCCGGTCGTCGAGCGCGAAACCCTGATGCACGCGCTGCAGGAACTCGAGCTCCCGCCGGTTCACCGGCCCATCCGCCCGCGCGACGCCGAACAGCGCGGTCAGCACGTCCTCGAGCAGTCCGCGATTATCGGCGAAGGCCAGGCCGAGCTCGTCCGCGTAGCCGGCGAACCCTTCCGTGCTCTCCCGCGCCTGATCGAACAGCCGGCCGATATCGCGCACCGATTGCGGCGGAATGCGGAACATTCGCCGGAAACCGTCGATCTCCGCACGGGTGACCGGACCGTCGCATTTCGCGAGCTTGGCCGAGAGGACCACGACGCTGATCGCGAAAAGCTGGTCCCGCCGCCCGAGCATCGCAGCGATGCGCGCCGGACCGAGCCCCGCCCGCATCGCACCGAACTGGGCGCCGAGCTGGGACCCTATCTGCCCGAACAGGCCTTGCGACATGCCGCGGATCTGCGGGATCGCGCCCTGATCGGCCGCATGGCCGAGGGCCGCGCCGACGACGGCGCCCATCGGGCCGCCCATCGCGAAGCCCGCCACTCCGCCGATCATCTTGCCCCAGTACCCCATATGCCGCCTGTATCATGCGAAGGTTGACGCGAGCAAAACGTTCGCGCTTGCCGTGCCGGGCCACCGCCCGCATTCTCCGGCCCCTTTGCCGGGATGTAGAACGACGATGGCGGGCTGGCAGTTTTGGGTCGATCGCGGCGGCACCTTCACCGATATCGTCGCCCGCGCCCCGGACGGCCGCCTCTCCACCCACAAGCTGCTGAGCGAGAACCCCGAACGCTACCGCGACGCGGCGCTCGCCGGGATCCGCGCGGTTCTCGGCCTGGATGCGGATGCGGCGATCCCGGCGGAGAAGATCGATGCGGTGAAGATGGGCACGACCGTCGCCACCAACGCGCTGCTCGAGCGCAAGGGCGAGCGCACGCTGCTCGTGGTCAATAGCGGCTTCGCGGATTGCCTGCGCATCGGCAACCAGGCGCGGCCCCGGCTGTTCGACCTCGCGCTTCGCCTGCCCTCGATGCTCTATGAGCGCGTGGTGGAGATCGGCGGCCGCGTGGGCATCGACGGCGCCGAGATCGAGCCGCTCGACGAGGAAGCGGCGCAAGCGGCGTTCGCCGGCGCGCGGCGGGACGGCATCGGCGCCTGCGCGATCGTGCTGATGCATGCGTGGAAACATCCGGCGCATGAGTGCCGGCTCGCCGAGCTCGCCCGCGCGGCCGGGTTCGCGCAGGTCTCGGCAAGCCACGCGGTCTCGCCGCTGCTGCGCCTGGTCCCGCGCGGCGACACCACCGTGGTCGATGCGTATCTGTCGCCGATCCTCCGCCGCTATGTCGATCGTGTCGCGGCGGAGCTCGGCGGGGTGCGGCTCTATTTCATGCAGTCGAATGGCGGGCTCGCCGAGGCCACGCGGTTCCAAGGCAAGGACGCGATCCTCTCCGGCCCGGCGGGCGGCATCGTCGGCGCGGCGCGCACCGCGGGCATGGCGGGGATCGACCGCATCATCGGCTTCGACATGGGCGGCACCTCGACCGATGTCGCGCTCTATGCCGGCGGGTTCGAACGCGCCTTCGAGACCGAGGTGGCGGGCGTGCGGATGCGCGCGCCGATGATGGCGATCAACACGGTGGCGGCCGGCGGCGGCTCGATCCTGCATTTCGATGGCGCGCGCTTCCGCGTCGGGCCGGACAGCGCCGGCGCCGATCCCGGGCCGGCCTGCTATCGTCGCGGCGGCCCGCTCACCGTCACCGACGCCAATCTCTGCGTCGGCAAGATCCAGCCCCGGCATTTCCCGGCGATCTTCGGCCCATACGGCGACGAGACGCTGGATGCGGAGACCGTGCGGACGAAATTCGCCAAGCTCGCGGAGGCCATCGCGGCGGCGATCGGCGAGCGGCGCGATGCGCGCGACGTCGCGGAGGGTTTCCTCCGCATTGCGGTCGCCAACATGGCGAACGCGATCAAGCAGGTCTCCGTGCAGAAGGGGCACGATGCGACGCGCTTCGCGCTGCAATGCTTCGGCGGCGCCGGCGGGCAGCATGCCTGCCTGGTCGCCGACGAGCTCGGCATGGAGACGGTGTTCATCCATCCCTTCGCCGGCGTGCTCTCCGCCTATGGCATGGGGCTCGCCGATCAGAGCGTGCTGCGCGAGCAAGCGGTGGAGGTGCCGTTTCGCGCCGAAGCGCTTGCGGAGCTCGGAACCCTTGCCGACCGGCTGGCCGGCGAGGCCGCTTCGGCGCTTACGGAACAGGGCGCGGAACCCGCGAACATCCGCACCGCGCGCCTGCTGCATCTGCGCTATGCCGGCACCGAAGCGGCGCTGATCGTGCCGCTCGGCGTGTTCGACGAGATGGTCGCGCGGTTCACCGAGGCGCATCGCGCGCGCTTCGGGTTCGCCACGCTGGACCGCGCGCTGGTCGCGGAAACCGTGGGCGTGGAGGCGATCGCCGCCGGCGAGCGGATCGATGAGGCGACCCTGCCGCCGAGCGAAGGCGCGCCCGCGCCGATCGACATGATCTCGATGTGGAGCGGCGGCGCGGCGCATGACACGCCGGTCTTCGAGCGCACGGCGTTGCGCGCCGGCGATCGCATCGCGGGCCCGGCGCTGATCCGCGAGGCCAATGCGACGACGGTGATCGAGCCGGGCTGGAGCGCCGAGCTCACCGCATGCGACCATCTGCTCCTGCGCCGCACCGAGCCGCGTCCGGCGCGCGTTGCCGCCGGCACCGAGCGCGCGGATCCGGTGCTGCTCGAATTGTTCAACAACCTGTTCATGAACGTCGCCGAGCAGACCGGCGCGGTGCTGCAGAACACCTCGATGAGCGTGAACATCAAGGAGCGGCTCGATTTCTCCTGCGCGATCTTCGATGCCGAGGGAAATCTGGTGGCCAACGCGCCGCACGTGCCGGTGCATCTCGGCGCGATGGGCGAGAGCGTGCGCACGGTGATCGCGCATCGGCGCGACACGCTGCGCCCGGGCGACGTGATCGCGCTCAACAATCCGTTCAACGGCGGCACGCATCTGCCCGACGTCACGGTGATCACGCCGGTGTTCGACGCGGACGGGACGGAAATCCGTTTCTTCGTCGGCTCGCGCGGCCACCACGCCGATATCGGCGGCATCACCCCGGGCTCCACCCCGCCCGCCTCCCGCACGCTCGAGGAGGAAGGCGTGGTGATCGACGACTTCCTGCTCGTCGAGCAGGGCGAGTTCCGCGAGGCGGAGTTCCGCGCGCTGCTCGCCTCCGCCCGCTACCCCGCGCGCAGCCCGGACGTGAACGTCGCCGACATCAAGGCGCAGGCCGCGGCGAACGAGAAGGGCTTGCAGGAGCTCTCGCGCATCGTCGCGCAATTCGGCTGGGATGTGGTGTCCGCCTACATGCGCCATGTGATGGACAATGCCGAGGAGAGCGTGCGGCGCGTCATCGACCGGATCGGCGGCGGTCGCTTCTCCTACCGCATGGATGACGGATCTCCGCTCGAGGTCGCGGTGACGATCGACCGCGCGACGCGGAGCGCGACCGTCGATTTCACCGGCACCGGGCGCCAGCGCGCCGATAATTTTAACGCGCCGCCGGCGGTGACGCGGGCCGCGGTGCTCTACGTGTTCCGCTGCCTGGTGGGCGACGAGATCCCGCTCAACGATGGCTGCCTGAAGCCGATCCGTCTGGTCATTCCGCCCGGCACCTTCCTCTCGCCGAACCCCGGCGCCGCTGTGGTCGCAGGCAACACCGAAGTCTCGCAGGCCACCTGCAACGCGCTGTTCGGCGCGCTCGGCGCGATCGCGTGCAGCCAGGCGACGATGAACAACTTCCTGTTCGGCGACGCGACTCGCCAATATTACGAGACGATTTGCGGCGGCACCGGGGCCGGCCCCGATTTCGACGGCACCTCGGCGATCCAGACGCATATGACCAACACAAGGATGACTGACCCCGAGATTCTCGAGCTGCGCTACCCGGTGCGGCTCGAGACATTCGCGGTGCGGCGCGGCTCGGGCGGCGCGGGGCGCTTCCACGGCGGCGACGGCGCGATCCGCCGGCTCCGCTTCCTCGAGAAGATGACGGCGGTGATCGTCGCCTCGCGCCGCGCGGTGGCGCCGTTCGGCCTTTCCGGCGGCAGCGACGGCGCGGCCGGGCGGCAATGGGTCGAGCGTGCGGACGGGCGCCGCGAGACGCTGACCGGCACCGACAGCGCGGAGCTCGCGCCCGGGGACGTGTTCGTGATCGAGACGCCGGGCGGCGGCGGTTACGGCGCGCCCTGACGATGCGCGCCGCTCGATCGGTCCTGATTGGGTGCGCGTTTCCGCCGGTGCTAACGATCGCCGCGCTCGCCGTGGTGTCCCGCTGCTCGACCAGAGCCGCATGCGCGATGCCATCGCCGCTCTCGGGAGCGCGGCGCGGGGCCACCCAACGCACGGTCGAGGCCGGCGGAACGATCGATCTCGCCGCGCGGTAGAGCGCGGGCTCAGGCGGTCTGGAAGCCGGCCGGCGTATCCCATACTTCCATCGCGAGACGGACGAGGCGGTCGGCCGCCTTGACCAGGCCACCGCGCTCGGCCTGTTGCGCGAGGGTGATCAGGCGGTCCGCGATCAGCAGCGGGCTGATCGCCACGGTTTCGGTCTCGACGACGGATTGGGCGGCGAGGCTATGGATCGGGAGCGGGTGCATCGGGGCTCTTCCTCGAATTCTGCAGCCAGTTTTGACCGCGCCCCCATGTTTCGCCTCTCAACCTTACGGGATGGTTAACGACGCGGCCTTTTTCAGCGCGAGCAGGCGCAGGCTTGACGCCAGACCCTGGGTGAGCGGCCGGGCGGCATCGATCTCCGTCACCAGCGCGGCGAGAGTGCGGCGCTCGGCGGCGGCGAGCGCGGTCAGCGCCGCCCAAAATTCCGGCTCGAGCGCGACGCTGGTGCGATGCCCGGCGAGGGCGAAGCTGCGCTTGACCAGCATCAGGCGTCGAGCCGAGCGAGCATCAAACGTCGAGCCGCGCGAGCATCAGGCGTCGAGCCGCGCGACCGCCCAGGCGGCGGCCTCGGCGATCACCGGATCGGGGTCCGCGGCGAGACGCGTGGCCGAGGCGCGGAGGCGCGGATCGGCGGAATTGCCGATGGCGACAAGCACATTGCGAACGAAGCGGTTGCGGCCGATGCGCTTGATCGGCGAGCCGGCGAAGCGGGCGCGGAAACCTGCATCGTCCAGCGCGGCCAGCTCGGCGAGCGGCGGCGCAGCGAGATCGGCGCGCGGCTGCAGCGCCGCCTCCGACGTCGCGCGGGCGAAGCGGTTCCACGGGCAGACCGCGAGGCAGTCGTCGCACCCGTAGACGCGGTTGCCCATCATCGGGCGCAGCGCGTGCGGGATCGGCCCGCGATGCTCGATGGTGAGGTAGGAGATGCAGCGCCTCGCATCGAGCCGATAGGGGGCGGGAAAGGCGTCGGTCGGGCAGGCGGTCTGGCAGCGCATGCAGGTGCCGCAGCGATCCTGGTGCGGCGGATCGGGCGGCAGAGCGAGGCTCGTGTAGATCTCGCCGAGGAACAGCCAGGAGCCATGCGCGCGGGAGACGAGGTTGGTGTGCTTGCCCTGCCAGCCGAGCCCGGCCTGTTGCGCCAGCGGCTTTTCCATCACCGGGGCGGTGTCCACGAACACCTTCACCGCCGGGCCGAACCGCGCGACGACGAATTGCGCGAGATGCTTGAGCCGGCCTTTCAACAGGTCGTGGTAGTCGCGGTTGCGGGCATAAACCGAGACGCTGCCGCGGTCGGGCCGGCCGAGCGTGGCCAGCGGATCGTCCGCCGGCGCGTAGGAGAGGCCGAGCGAGATCACGCTCCGCGCCTCAGGCCAGAGCGTGCGGGGCTGGGCGCGCTCCTCGGCGCGGGAGGCGAGCCATCCCATGTCGCCGTGCTGGCCGGCGGCGAGGAAATCGGCGAGGCGGGTGCGCGCCTCCGGCCCCAGCGCCGCCTCGGCGAAGCCCACCGCGTCGAAGCCGAGGGCCAGCGCCTTGTCGCGGATCAGCGCCTTGGGGTCAGCCGCGCCCACGGTAGGGCGGCACCTTCTGCGAGGGCAGCCACAGGCCGGCGGGCGGCGCGCCGGTCTGCCAGAACACGTCGATCGGCATGCCGCCGCGCGGATACCAATAGCCGCCGATGCGCAGCCAGCGCGGCGCCAGCGTCTCGACCAGGCGGCGGCCGATCGCGAGCGTCGTCGCTTCGTGGAACCCGCCATGGTTGCGGAAGCTGCCGAGATAATTCTTCAGGGATTTGCTCTCGACCAGCCATTCGCCGGGCACGTAGTCGAGCACGAGATGGGCGAAATCCGGCTGGCCGGTGACCGGGCAGAGGCAGGTGAATTCGGGGGCGGTGAAGCGCACGAGATAGCTCAGATCCGGCTCGGGCGCGGGGATGCGGTCCAGCACCGCCGCCTCGGGCGAGGCGGGGAGCGGTGTGGGGCGGCCGAGCTGGGTCAGTTCCATCGGCGTCAGATGGTCTCGGCGGCGGCGAGTGCGCAAGGGAAGGCGGGGTCGCCCTGCTCGATCTGGAAGGTCGCGTGCCCGATGCCGAACTGCTCGCGCATCGCCCGGCAGGTCGCCTGCAGCATGGCGTCGTCGAGGCCGCCGGGATGCACGAGATGCGCGGTCAGCGCGATCTCGGTCGTGCTCAAGCTCCAGATATGCAGGTCGTGCACTTCGGCCACGCCAGGCAGCGCGCCGAGGTAGCGCTCCACCGCCGCGCGGTCCACCCGGTCCGGCACCGCATCCATCGCGAGGTCGAGCGATTCACGCAGCAGGCTCCAGGTGCCGGCGACGATGATCGCGGCGATCAACAGGCTCATCAGCGGGTCGAGCCAGTCCCAGCCGGTGAAGCGGATCACCAGCGCCGCGACCACGACGGCCAGCGAGACGAGCGCGTCGCTCGCCATGTGCAGGAAGGCGCCCCGGATGTTCACGTCGCCCTTGCGGCCGGACATGAACAGCCAGGCGGTGAAGCCGTTGACGAGGATGGCGGCGATCGCGACCCACATCACGGTGAGCCCGTGCACCTGGGCGGGGGCGAACAGGCGGCGCACCGCCTCGAGCACGATCGCGCCGACCCCGATCAGCAGCACCGCCGCGTTGGTCAGCGCCGCGAGGATGGAGCCGCGGCCGTAGCCATAGGTGCGCCGGCCGGTGGGCGGCCGGCGAGACAGCATCGCCGCGACCCAGGCGAGGACGAGGCCGAGCACGTCGCCCAGATTGTGTCCGGCATCGGCGACCAGCGCGAGCGAGCCGGCGGCGAGACCGAACCCAACCTCGCCGGCGACGAGCGCCAGGTTGAGCGAGACGCCGATCGCAAAGGCGCGGTCGTAGCTGGCAGGGCCATGCGCGTGCGCATGGCCCTGGCCATGATGATCATGACCCCCATGCTCATGATGCTCGTGGGCGCCAAGATTTTGGACGGGATGATCGTGCCCGTCTTGCTGGTGCCCGTCTTGATGGTGTCCGTCATGCGGCATGCGCTGCGTCTCCCGGGCGCTCAGCCCTGCCAGCCGGCGCGGAGCGCTTCCGCGTGCGCCGCAAGGCGGCGTTCCAGGATGGCGCGCCGCAGCCCCTGCATGAGCGCCTGATAATAATGGATGTTGTGCCAGGTCAACAAAATCGGCCCGAGCATCTCGCCGGTCCGGAACAGATGGTGCAGGTAGGCGGCCGGGTGGCGCGTGCAGGCCGGGCAGGTGCAGTCGGGGTCGAGCGGTCCGGGCGCATCGGCATGGCGGGCGTTGCGCAGGTTCAGCACCCCGCGCGACGTGTAGGCGCGCCCGGTGCGGCCGGCGCGGGTCGGCATCACGCAGTCGAACATGTCGATCCCGCGGGCGACAGCGCCCAGGATATCCTCCGGCGTCCCGGCCCCCATCAGATAATGCGGCCGGTCGGCCGGCAGGCAGGGCACCGTCGCCTCGAGCACGGCGAACATCGCCGCCTGCCCCTCGCCGACGGCGAGGCCGCCCACCGCGTAGCCGTCGAAACCGATCGCGGTCAGCGCGGCGGCGGATTCCGTCCGCAGCGCCGGATGCACGCCGCCCTGCACGATGCCGAACAGCGCGTAGCCGGGGCGCTCGGCGAAAGCGGCGCGCGACCGGGCGGCCCAGCGCATCGAACGGCGCATCGAGGCGGCGGCCTCCGCCTCGGTGGCCGGAAACGCGGTGCACTCGTCGAGCACCATGGTGATGGTGGCGTCGAGCAGATGCTGGATCGCGACCGCGCGCTCCGGCGTCAGCCGATGGGCGGTGCCGTCCACATGGGAGCGGAAGGTGGCGCCCTCCTCGTCGATGCGGCGGAGCGTCGCCAACGACATCAGCTGGAAGCCGCCGGAATCGGTGAGGATCGGCCCCGGCCAGTCCATCATCCGGTGCAGGCCGCCGAGGGCGGCGACGCGTTCGGCGCCGGGACGGAGCATCAGATGATAGGTGTTGCCGAGCACGATCTTCGCCCCGGTCGCGCGCACCGCATCCGCGGTCATCGCCTTGACGGTCGCCGCGGTGCCGACCGGCATGAAGGCGGGCGTCTCGACCTCGCCATGCGCCGTCGCCAGCACCCCGGCCCGCGCGGCGCCATCCGCGCCCGCCTGCCGCCAGGAAACGCTCACGCCCGCTCCAGCAGGCTCGCGTCGCCATAGGAGAAAAAGCGGTAGCCGGCGGCGATCGCGTGGGCGTAGGCGGTGCGCATCCGCTCGCGCCCGGCGAAGGCCGAGACCAGCATGAACAGCGTCGAGCGCGGCAGGTGGAAATTCGTCAGCAGCAGATCGGCCACCCGGAAGCGGAATCCGGGCAGGATGAAAAGATCGGTGCTGCCGGAGAACGGGCGGAGCCTGCCGTCCGCATCGGCCGCCGATTCGAGCAGGCGGAGCGAGGTGGTGCCGATCGCGACCACCCGGCCGCCCGCCTCCCGCGTCCTGGCGATCGCGGCGGCCGTCTCGGCGGAAATCGCCCCGCGCTCGGCATGCATGCGATGCGCGGTGACGTCCTCGGTGCGGACCGGCAGGAAGGTGCCGGCGCCGACATGCAGCGTGATCGCCGCCTGCCCGATGCCGGCTTCCGCCAGTGCGGAGAGCAGGGACGGAGTGAAATGCAGCCCCGCCGTCGGCGCGGCGACGGCGCCTTCCTCGCGGGCGAACACGGTCTGGTAATCCTGCCGGTCGGCCTCGGTGGGGCCGGACGGGCGATCGATATAGGGCGGCAGCGCGAGCGCACCGGCCGCCGCCAGCGCCGGGCCGAACGCGGCGCCGGCGCGGTCGAAGCGGAGATCGACCCCGCCATCCTCGTGCCGCGCCAGCACGATGGCGGTGAGGCCGCCCGGAAAATCGAGCCGGTCCCCGGACGCGAGCCGGCGCGCGTTGCGGGCCAGCGCGTGCCAGGTGCCGTCGGGGCGGGGCTGGTCGAGCGTGATGCCGATGCGCGCCGCGCCGCGCCGCGCCGCGAGCTGCGCGGGGATCACCCGCGTGTCATTGGCGACGATCAGGTCGCCGGGGCGCAGCAGACCCGGCAGGTCGCGCATCGTCAGATCGCGCAGCGCCGCGCCCACCGCGAGCAGGCGCGCGGCGTCGCGCGGCCGCGCGGGATGCTGCGCGATGCGCTCCGGCGGCAGGTCGAAATCGAAATCGGCGAGACGCATGCCCGCGTCTCTCAGGCCGGCGATGGCGCCACCCGCCGCAGCAGGTGGATCAGCGGCAGGCTGGCGAGCACGGCCCAGAGCTTGCCCACGACCTGGCCCGGCAGGAAGGCGAGGCTGCCGAAGGCAAGGCCGAGGAACACCACCGAATCGAGCACCAGCCCGACCGCGGCCGAGACGAAGACCGCGCGCGTCAGGCCACGCCGCTGCAACGGGGTGTAGACCGCGAAATCGGCCAGCTCGCTCAGCAGGAACCCGGCGCCCGAGGCGAGAACGAGGGAGGCCGGCGCCACCAGCGCTGACAGCGCCGCTCCCAGGAACACCGCGCCGAGCCCGGCACCGATTCCGGCCAGCCGCTGGATCACATCCCGCAGCACGAGGGCGATCCCCGCCATCAGCACGCCCGAGGGCGCCAGCAGCGCGCCGCCGCCCGGTAACGGCGCCACCGGGAGCACGCAGGGCGCGCCTGGCGAGCCGGCCGGGCAATACCCGACATGCCCGATCATCCAGTTGGCGAGCGGAATTGAGGCGAGATAGGCGGCAAAGGCGAGCAGGCCAACGGCGCGCGCGCCCGACACGCCCGGCATCATTGCGCGTAGTAGGAGGCGATCTCGACGAGGTTGCCGTCGGGGTCGCGGCAATAGATCGATTTCATCGGCCCGAGCGCGCCGGTGCGGGCGACCGGGCCGAGCTCGATCATCACCCGGCAATCATGCAGATGCGCCGCCACCTCGTCCCAGCCGACGGTGGTGATGAAGCAGAGATCGCCTGCGCCCGCATTGGTCTCGCGCGCCGCGATCCAGGATCTCGTGTCGGCCGTCTCGGGCCGCAGATTGATCTTCTGGCCGCCGAATTTGAGCGCGGTGCGGCGCTCCTCGCCGAATTCCTCGCGCTCCATGCCGAGCACGCGCTGGTACCAGGATGCGGTGATGTCGACGTCGCGGCAGTTGAGAACGATGTGGTCGATCCGATCGACGGTGAAACGCATCAGGTAAGCCCGTCGTAGAAATCGTTTCCCTTATCGTCGGTGACGATGAAGGCGGGGAAATCCTCGACCTGGATGCGCCATACCGCCTCCATCCCGAGCTCCGGATATTCCAGCACCTCGACCTTGCGGATGCAGTCCTGCGCCAGCCGGGCGGCCGGGCCCCCCACGCTGCCGAGATAGAACCCGCCATAGGTCTCGCAGGCGTCGCGCACCGCTCTCGACCGGTTGCCCTTGGCGAGCATGACGAGCGAGCCGCCGGCCTTCTGGAACGCCGCGACATAGCTGTCCATGCGCCCGGCCGTCGTCGGGCCGAAACTGCCCGTGGCGTAGCCCTCCGGCGTCTTCGCAGGGCCCGCGTAATAGACCGGATGATCCTTGATGTAGTCCGGCAATCCCTCGCCGGCATCGAGTCGCGCCTGCAGCTTGGCATGCGCGATGTCGCGGGCGACGACGATGGTGCCGGTGAGCGCCAGACGTGTCTTGACCGGATATTGCGAGAGCTGGCGGCGGATCTCCGTCATCGGGCGATCGAGATCGACGGCGACGACGGTGCCGGGGAGCGCCTCGGCCGCCGCTTCCGGCAGATACTGCGCGGGATCTGCTTCGAGCCGCTCGAGGAACACGCCGTCCGGGGTGATCTTGGCGAGAACCTGCCGGTCGGCGCTGCACGACACGCCGATCCCGATCGGCAGGCTGGCGCCGTGCCGCGGCAGGCGGATCACCCGCACGTCGTGGCAGAAATACTTGCCGCCGAATTGCGCGCCGATGCCCATGTCGCGGGTGAGCGCCAGCACCTCCTGCTCGAGCCCGGTATCGCGGATCGCATGGCCGGCCCGGCTGCCGGTGGTCGGCAGCGTGTCGAGCCAGCGTGTCGAGGCGAGCTTCACCGTCTTCATCGTGAGCTCGGCGCTGGTGCCGCCGATGACGATCGCGAGGTGGTAGGGCGGGCAGGCGGAGGTGCCGAGCGTGCGGACCTTCTCCGCCAGGAACGCCATCAGCTTGGCCGGCGAGAGCAGGGCGGGCGTGCCCTGGAACAGGAAGCTCTTATTCGCCGACCCGCCGCCCTTGGCGACGAACATCAGATGCATCTCGTCGGCATGGTCCTCGCCGGGCGCGGCCATGATGTCGAACTGCACCGGCAGGTTGTTGCCGGTGTTCACCTCCTCGAACATGCCGAGCGGCGCCATCTGCGAGTAGCGGAGATTGGTCTCCGTGTAGGTGCGGTGCACGCCCCAGGAGAGCGCCTCCTCCTCGTCGCCGGCGACCCAGACACGCTGGCCTTTCTTGCCGAAGACGATCGCGGTGCCGGTGTCCTGGCACATCGGCAGGACGCCGCCGGCGGCGATATTGGCGTTCTTCAGCAGGTCGAGCGCGACGAAGCGGTCGTTCTCGGAAGCTTCCGGATCGTCGAGGATCGCGCGGAGCTGACGCAGATGGCCCGGGCGAAGCAGGTGGGAGACGTCATGGAACGCCTGGAAGGCAAGCTCGCTCAGCGCCTCGGGCTCGACCCGGAGCATGCTCCGCCCGTCGCATTGAAAGCGGGAGACGCCGGGGATCTCCAGACGCTTCCATTCCCGGCCGTCATGGCCGAGCGGAAACATCGGGCTATAATGGAAGCCGGAGGGTCGGGGAGCGGAAGCGTTCATGCGAAGCGGTCCTCGGTGGGCACGATCAGGGGGGCGCGATCAGGTTTTTGGCGGCGGCCGGCGACGGAAGGCGTCGAGGCTGACGACCTGCGGCATCTCGGGAGCGGATTCGGGAGGCGTCGCTTCGGAGCTTTCCGGAGACGCTGCGTCGGTTACAGCCTCCGGTTCCGGTTCCGGTTCCGGTTCCGGTTCCGGCTCGATCGGCTCGGATTCCGGCGGCTCGACCGGGCGGAAGCGCAGGCCGAGTCGCGCATACGGGTCGGCGAACTGCGTCACCGCGTCGAACGGGATCACCAGCGTCGAGGCGATGTTGCCGAAGGAAAGGCCGACGCTGAACCGGCGCTCCGCATTCTCGACCTCGAGATCCCAGAATTGGTGCTGGAGCACGATGGTCATCTCTTGCGGATATTGCGCGCGCAGGCGGTCCGGGAGGGTGACGCCCGGGTAGTCGGTGCGGAAGGTGACGTAGAAATGGTGCTCGCCCGGCAGGCCGTTGGTGCCGGCGAAGGCCAGCGCGCGGGCCATCACCTCGCGCAGCGCCGCCTCGGTCCAGTCCTCGTAGGGCAGCAGGCTCTCTGGCGCTGCCGTCTCGTCTTCCATGCGGCCTGTCTCGCTCAACGACCATTCCCATAGCGCGGGCGCGTCGTTTTGGAAATCGAGCATGCGGCGGGTCGACGCAAGGACACGCGCACGGCCGACGCCCGTCGGGGCGCAATCCCGCGCGACGTTATCCGCAGATCGGCAGAAATGAGTGGGAGGGCTTCTGTTGCCCGGTGCCCTCCCGAACCGCGCTTGTCACTGCTTACGCAGCGATAGCGAGCGCCTCATGATTGTCATTGGCACTTGTCATACGGCCCGATAACGGCGGAACCATGCCGAGCAAAAGATGGGTCTTTACCACGCGTGTCGAGCCTGTTTCGCCCCCCGATCCGCCGCCGGGCGACCCCGGAGGCTGGTGGAGGCGCCGGGTACTGCCCCCGGGTCCACAACGTTTATTCCACGCACCGTTTATCGCCATAGCCGGCAAGCCGGCAGCCGCAATATAGGCATCCCCCGCGCGATGCGGTAGGGGGAAACCATGCCGCTCACCCGGGACCAGCAGGATGCGATCGAGGCGCTGCGCGGCGCCAGCCAGGAGACCCGCCGCGCCACCGTGCCGGCGCTGGAAGCGATGCTCTACACGGCGCGTCCGGTGCTCGATCACGGCTTCGTCCGGGTGATCGACTATATGGGCGACGACGCGGCCGTGGTGCAGGCGGCGCGCGTCTCCTACGGGCGCGGCACCAGGCGCGTCTCCGAGGATGCCGGGCTGATCCGCTACCTGATGCGGCATCGCCATTCGACGCCGTTCGAGATGTGCGAGATCAAATACCATGTGAAGCTGCCGATCTTCGTGGCACGGCAGTGGATCCGCCACCGCACCGCCAACGTGAACGAGTATTCCGCCCGCTACTCGATCCTCGACCGCGAGTTCTACATCCCGGCCCGCGAGCACCTCGCCGCGCAATCCGCCAGCAACCGGCAGGGCCGCGCCGAACCGCTTGCCGGCGAGGAGGCGGAATGGGTGCTCGGCCTGCTCCGCCGCGACGCCGAGCAGACCTACGAGGATTACGCGGCGATGCTGAACGAGGATGCCGCCGGCGCCAAACGCGACGAATCCCGCCGCGGCCTGGCGCGCGAGCTCGCGCGGATGAACCTCACCCTTAACACCTACACCCAGTGGTACTGGAAGACCGACCTGCACAACCTGCTGAGCTTCCTCGCGCTCCGGGCCGATGCGCACGCGCAATACGAGATTCGCGCCTATGCCGAGGCGATGATGGAGAGCGTGCGCGCCTGGGTGCCGGCCAGCTTCGCCGCCTTCCAGGATTACCGGCTGGGCGCCGTGACCCTCTCCGCGCCGATGTTCGCGGTGGTGCGGCGCATGCTCGCCGGCGATCCGGTCGGGCAGGCGGAGAGCGGGCTCTCCAAGCGCGAATGGGCGGAGCTCGCCGCCGCACTCGGACGTGCGCCGTGATCGTCGCTTTCGGCTCGATCAATCTCGACGTCATCTTCCCGATGGACGCGCTGCCCGCCCCCGGCGAGACGCGGCTGAGCCCGGTGGCGCGGCTCGAGCCCGGCGGCAAGGGCGCCAATCAGGCGAGTGCTGCGGCGCGGGACGAGGCACGAGTGGTGATGGCGGGCGCTGTCGGCGCGGATGCCCTTGCCGAGCCGGCGCTCGCCGGGCTCATGGGCGACGGGGTTGACCTCTCCCGCGTCGCCCGGGTGGCAGCGACCACCGGGATCGCCTCGATCTGCGTCGATCGCGACGGCCAGAACCAGATCGCCGTCGCCGCGGGCGCCAATCTCCTGGCGCGCCAGGACGCGGTCGAGGATGCGCTGCTCGGGCCGGACACCACGCTGCTGCTGCAGATGGAGGTCGATGCCGGAGAGATCGCCACGCTGATCCGGCGGGCGAGGCGGCGCGGCGCAAGGATCGTGCTCAACCTCGCCCCGGCTCTGCCTTTGCCGGATGACGCGCTCCGCGCCGTCGATCTGCTGGTGGTGAATGCCGGCGAGGGCGCCTGGCTCGGCGAGGCGCTCGGCACCGGCTTTCAGGCCGGCTCCCTGCACGCGGCGCTCGGCGTCGGCGTGGTGTGCACGCGCGGCGTCCAGGGCGCCGAGATCGCGACACGGGACTCGCGGCTCGGCATCGCGGCGCAGCTGGTGGATGTCGCCGACACCACCGCGGCCGGGGATTGCTTCACCGGCGTGCTCGCCGCCGGCCTTGATCGCGGCCTCGCTCTGCCGGACGCGATCCGCCGCGCCAACCTCGCCGCCGCGCTCTGCTGCACCCGCATCGGCACCCAGGCGAGCCTGCCGACCCGCGCCGAGATCGACGCCCGGATCGACGCCTCGCCGGAGGCCGAGGCGCAGACTGCTAGCCGCTAGAGCATGGTCCGTTCGCATTCGCACACTGCGCAGGCTCTAGCTCTCTGTCCTGGCGAGCCATCTTTATGCGCTCGAACGATTCCATTCCAACGAATGATGCTCTAGCTGACGACGAAGCGCGGCGGCGGCGCGGCTCCCCCAGCCAGCCGCTCCCGGACCGCGCGCGCCAGCTCGGCGAAGGCGCGGCCCGCCTCGCTCGCCGGCGCGCCGGCGGCGATCGGCGTGCCGGCATCCCCGCTCATCCGCACATCCGCCAGCAGCGGGATTTCGCCGAGGAACGGCACGCCGAGCCGCGCCGCCTCCGCCCGCGCGCCGCCATGGCCGAAAATCTCGGTGCGATGATTGCAGTTCGGGCAGCAGAAATAGCTCATGTTCTCGACCAGCCCGAGCACCGGCACATGCGTCTTCTCGAACATCGTCACCCCGCGGCGCGCGTCGATCAGCGCGATATCCTGCGGGGTGGAGACGATCACCGCGCCGGCCAGCGACACGCGTTGCGCCATCGTCAGCTGCGCATCGCCGGTGCCGGGCGGCATGTCCACCACCATGATGTCGAGCGGCCCCCATTCGACTTGGCCCATCATCTGCTCGAGCGCGCCCATCACCATCGGGCCGCGCCAGATCATCGCGGTTTCCGCCTCCACCAGCAGGCCGATCGACATCGCCTTCAGCCCCCAGGCGTCGAGCGGGATCAGCCGCTCGCCGCGCACCTCCGGCTTGCGGGCGAGCCCCAGCATGCGCGGCAGGCTCGGTCCATAGATATCGGCGTCCAGCAGCCCGACGCGCGCGCCGCCGGCCGCCAGCGCCACCGCGAGATTGACCGCGACCGTCGATTTGCCGACGCCGCCTTTTCCGGACGCGACGGCGACGATCGCGCCCACCTCCGGCAGCAGGCGCGCCGCCGGCGCAGGGCCGGCATGCGGCGATGGGGGTGGCGGCGCGGGCGCGGGTGAAGGCGCCTCGGTCCGGTGCGCGGTCAG
The DNA here is from genome assembly GCA_965276665.1 of Acetobacteraceae bacterium. GTDB lineage: Bacteria > Pseudomonadota > Alphaproteobacteria > Acetobacterales > Acetobacteraceae > CAWGJC01. The sequence goes on along the minus strand of OZ255620.1, from coordinate 1,548,368 downwards.
CACCACGGAAGCGTTGGTCACGCCCGGCTGTTGCGCGAGCGCCCGTTCGGCCGCCTGGCGCACCGCCTCCATCTTGCCCGCCTCCTCGCGGCGGGCCCGCAGGGTCGCCTGCACCAGGCCGCCCCGCACCTGAATGCCCTCGACAAGCCCCGCGGTGACAAGGTCCTGCCCGGTCAGCGGATCGCGGATTCCGGCGAGGGCGGCGCGCAGTCGGGCGGGATCGGGGTCTGTCATCGGCTTGAACTACCAGGGCGGCTGCGCCTATGCACGCGGCACGAAGGAGCGATCGCAACGCATGCCCTGGAATAATGGCGGCAGGAATGACGGCCCGGCCAATGGCCCGGGCCCGGGCCAGGGACATAATCCGTGGGGCGGCGGCGGCGGCCCACGCCGGCCGGCGCGGCCGCCCGGGGGCGGATGGAGCCCCAGTGGGGCCGATCTCGACCTGCTGATCGCCCGTCTTCAAGCCTGGCTGCGACGGCTGCTGCCGGGAAGCGGCGGCGGCCCGCGCGGCCTCGCGCTCATCATCATCGCGGTGCTGGCGATCTGGCTCGCCTCCGGCTTTTACCGCGTGCAGCCGGACGAGCAGGGCGTCGTGCTCCGCTTCGGCGCCTTTGCCGGCACCACCGCGCCCGGGCTCAACTACCATCTGCCCTGGCCGATCGAGAGCGTGCTGCTGCCCGCCGTCACGCGCATCAACCGCGTCGATGTCGGCTACCGCGCCGCCAATGGCGGCAGCCAGCCCATCGCCGCCCGCGACGTGCCGCAGGAAAGCCTGATGCTGACCGGCGACGAGAACATCATCGACATCAATTTCAGCGTGTTCTGGCGCATCAGCAACGCCGCCGACTATCTGTTCGACATCCGCAACCCGGCAACCACGGTGAAATACGCGGCGGAGAGCGTGATGCGGGAGGTGATCGGCCGTACGCCGATCCAGCCGGCCCTCGCTGAGGCGCGGGCGCGCATCGAGCAGCAGGTGCGCGACGGCACGCAGGCGATCCTCGACCAGTACCATGCCGGCATCGAAGTCACGCAGGTGCAGCTCCAGCGTGTCGATCCCCCGGCGGCGGTGATCGACAGCTTCCGCGACGTGCAGCGCGCGAACACCGACGCCGAGCGCATGCGCAACGAGGCCGACGCCTATCGCAACGACATCGTGCCGCGCGCGCGCGGCGATGCCGCCGCCATCGTCGCGCAGGCGGACGCGCAACGTCAGGCGGCGATCGCGCAGTCCCAGGGCGAGTCGCAGCGCTTCCTGAGCGTGCTCAGCGCCTACGACCTGGCGAAGGACGTGACGCTGCGGCGGCTCTATATCGAAACGATGCAGGCGATGCTCGCGCATGCGCAGCTCACGGTGCTCGACCATGGCGCCGCGGCGCCGCTGCCATTGCTGCCGCTGACGGGAGGGCCGCCGATAACGGGAGCGTCGCCGGCCGCGCCACCCGCGCCGCCCCCATCGATCACGCCCCCATCGATCACGCCCCCATCGATCACGCCATCGCCGCCTTTGCCCGATGCAACACCGGCGCCCGCGGGAGCCACGCCATGACGCGCACGATGATCGCGCTGGTGGTGGCGGTGTTCATCCTCGCGATGATCGCCGCGAGCACCTTGTTCACCGTCGATCAGACGGAGCAGGCACTGATCACCCAGCTCGGCCAGCCGATCCGGCTGATCCGCGGGCCCGGGCTGCACGCCAAGGTGCCGTTCATGCAGACCGCGATCCTGTTCGACCGCCGCCTGCTCGATTACGACATGCCAGGCGAGGAAGTGATCCTGGGCGACCAGCGCCGCCTGATCGTCGACGCCTTCGCCCGATTTCTCATCACCGATCCGCTGCGCTACTATCAGGCGGTCGGCGCTTCGGAGGAAGGGATCCGCGCCCGGCTCAACTCCGTGGTGAGCTCGAGCCTCCGCCGCATTCTCGGCAACGAGACGCTGCCCAACGTGCTATCCGCGAACCGCGACAGCATCATGCGGCAGATCCGCACCCAGGTGAACACCGAGATGGCCGGCTTCGGCGTGGATGTCGTCGACGTGCGCATCCGCCGCGCCGACCTCCCGCAGGAGAACACGGAGGCTGTGCTCTCCCGCATGCAGTCCGAACGCGAACGCGTCGCGCGCCAGGCGCGCGCCGAAGGCGCCGAAGCCGCAACCCGGATCCGCGCCGACGCGGAACGCGACCGTACCGTCCTGCTCGCCGATGCCCGCGCCCAGGCCGACCGCCTGCGCGGCGAAGGCGAACACCAGGCGATCGCCACCTACGCCGACGCGTTCCAGAAGGACCCGCATTTCTTCGAAATCTGGCGAACGCTGCAGGCGTACCGCGACACGCTCTCCAGCAACACCACGCATCTCGTGATGACGCCGGATGATGATTTTCTCAGGTATTTGAAGACTGCGCCTACGCCTTGAAGGCCAGGGGCGACTGCCCTTGGCGGGGTCAGGGGCAGCGCCACTGGCCTTTCGAGCGCTTAATGCGCCAGGTGATCTCCCTGTCCGTGCACCTCGTCGCGACGGAATCGGAAATCCTTGTTGCAGAACTCGCAGGTCATGACGATGTCGCCTTGCACGCTCATGTGGTCGAGATCCTCGGGTGGGAAGCCTTCGAGGATGCCGGAGAGGCGGGCCCGGGAGCAGCGGCAGCCATAGGCGAGCGCGCGGGAGCGGTCGGTTGCGACGCCTTCAGTGTGGAACAATCGATAGAGCAGGCGTTCCGGCGTCAGATGGTCGTCGAGCAGCTCGGCGTCGGTGAGGGTGCCGGCGAGGGCGAGGGCGGTGCGCCAGCTCTCTTCCTGCGCCGCATCGTCAAGTTCGGGGTCGATGCCGCCCTGTCCGGCGACTTTTTCCAGGATCATGGCGCCGGCGCGCCAGCCCATCGGTCCACGGGCGCAAGCGAGGCGCACGCTGCAGCGCAGTTGCTCGCTGGTCTCGAAATAATGCATCGCCATCTCGGCGAGCGTGGCGCCCTCGATCGCGACGATCCCCTGGTGGCGATCGGTGTCGGGGCCCTGATCGACGGTGAAGGCGAGATAGCCGGCGCCGAGTAGTTCCGTGGCCAAGGGCTCGGGGGATTGGGCGAGCAAAGTGGTGAGCCGCTCCGGGGCGGCGCGGGCGTAGCCGCGCAGCGCACCGGCTTCGGTGCAGTCGGCGAGCAGCATCGGCACCGGGCCGTTCCCCTTCGCCTGGAAGGAGAAGGAGCCGCGGAATTTTAGCGCGCCGGCGAGGCCTGCCGCCAGCGCCAGCGCCTCGCCGGCAAGGGAGGTAACGGCGGGATGATCATCGTGGCGGGTGAGCAGCGCGTCGGCGAGCGGGCCGAGCCGCACCAGCCGGCCGCGGACCGGCCGCTTCGGCAGGAAGAAGGGTGTGACCCCGCGCGGCACCACGATGTCGGGGACATCCGGCCGGCCGGAATCGAGAAAGGCGGGAGTCTCGGGCATCGCCAAAGGATAATCATCCGCAGGGCCTCCCGCTACCGTGCGGTGCCCGCTAGTCTAGCGTGCGGGGATGGGGAGGCCGTGCATCCGCCCCGCAGTCGAGAGCGACGCCGCGCCCTCGCGGCGCTGATCCGCCGCTGCTTCGCGGGGTATGCAGTGGGACCCGCCGCCCTCCGCTCTCGGCGAGACGGAAGCGAGCGCAGCGGCGCAGCTGCGCGTCGGCGAGGGCGCTGTCGCGGAGGCTGGCGCCAGCCCAGGGCTGGCTTTGGTAGCCGGGGTGTTCTGGGTGGAGCGGGACGGGCTTTATCTCGGCCGTCTCGCGATCGATCCGGCCTGGCGCCGGCGCGGCATCGCCCGGGCCCTTCTCATAGCGGCGGAGGCGGCGGCGCGCGATCGCGGGCTGGCAAGGCTGCATCTCGGCACGCGGCACGCGCTCGAGGGCAATCGCGCGCTGCTCGCGCATACGGGATTCGTCGAATGCGGGCGGCACGCGCATCCGGGCTTTTCGAGCGGCGGATCCTGAAGGCGCTCCCGAAGATGGCGCGCGTCACCACCGACGAGCATCTCCGCCAGGCGTTCACGCAGCATCGCGAGGAAACGCAGCATCGCGTCGAGCGTCTGCAGAGCGTGTTCTAGCCATTCGGCAAGCGCGCACAGGCGGTCACCCGCGAGACGATCAACGGCATCATCGAGGAAGCCACCGAGCTGATCGAGGAAGGTGAGAAAGGCCCGGTGATGGATGTCGGACTGATCGCCTGCCCCAGCGGTCAAGCATAGCGGTCAAGCATTACGAGATGGCCCGCTACGGCGCGCTTGTTTCGTGGGCCAAGGAGCTCGGCAACAAGGAAGCCGCCGCAACCTTGCAATCCACGCTCGATGAAGAGCGAAAGGCCGACAAGATGCTGTACGAGCTTGCGACGAAGTCGATCAACCACATGGCGAAGGCGGCGTAGCGTCGTTCTCGCCTGAGCCTGGGTATAAGCGGCCGGGATCGTATTCCGGCCGCTTTCATTACGTCGTCGGCACCCAGTAGGCGCAGCTGCCGTCGATCGGTTCCGCTGGCGTGCCGCCATTCGCCTCGATCACCCGGCGGGAGGGAATGTTGTCCTTGTCGCAAGTCAGCAGGATGCGACGCAGTCCCGCTCCACGGGCAAGGGGCAACAGCAGGGCGAGCGCCCGGGTCGCAATGCCGCGACGACGTTTCCACGGGACCACGGCATACCCGACATGACCGGAAACGCCCTCCGGCACGTCTTCCGTTCCGGGCTGGTGGCGGAAACCGATCACGCCACAAAACGCACCATCCGAGATCCATAGAATGCGGCCCGGAAGCCTCGCGACACGCGTGCCGTCGGCGCGCAGGAGCGTGCCGTCGGGCTCGGTCATGTCTCGCAGGAATTGATCCGGGTCGGCGCGGATCGCGGCGAGTTCGTGGCCGCTGACATCACCCAGATTGTTGCGCGACCAGCCGCTTTCCAACGCCGCCGCATAGCCCGGCAGCAGCGCGCGGCTCGGCGCGACCAGGCGGATCAGCGTGCCGCGCCGAGCACCCAGGCGAGCACGCCCTTTTGGGCATGCATGCGGTTCTCGGCCTCGTCGAACACAACCGAGCGCGGGCCGTCGATCACCTCTTCCGTCACTTCCTCGCCGCGATGCGCCGGGAGGCAGTGCATGAAGATCGCATCCGGCGCGGCGTGCTCCATCAGCCGCTCGGTCACGCGATAGGGTGCGAGCTGATTGTGCCGGTTCTCGCCCGGATCGTCCGACATGCTGAGCCACGCATCGGTGACGACGCAGCGCGCCTCGGCGACCGCCGCGTTCGGATCATCGGTGAGCTCGATCGCCGCCCCCTCTGAGCGTGCCCAATCAAGCAGCTCGGCAGGCGGCCGCAAACCCGGCGGCGTCGCGAGACGGAGCGTGAAGCCGAAGCGCACCGCCGCCTCGATCCAGCTGCGCGCCACGTTGTTGCCGTCGCCGCACCAGGCCACCACCTGGCCCGCGATCGGGCCGCGATGCTCCTCGAAGGTGAGCATATCGGCCATCAGCTGGCAGGGATGGCTGGTGTCGGTGAGGCCGTTGATCACCGGCACCGTCGCGTGTCGCGCGAGCTCGTGCAATTTCGACACGCCATCCGTGCGCAGCATGATGGCATCGACGTAGCGCGACAGCACGCGCGCGGTGTCGGCCGGTGTCTCGCCGCGTCCGAGCTGCATCTCCCGCGCGGACAGCACGATCACGTCGCCGCCGAGCTGGCGCATCGCCACCTCGAAGCTCACGCGGGTGCGCGTGCTCGGCTTCTCGAAAATCATCGCGAGCGTCTTGCCGGCGAGCGGGCGGGAGGACACGCCACCCGCCTGCTTGAACCCGGCAGCGATGTCGAGCATCTGGCGCAGCGTCGCCGGCTCGAAATCCCGAAGATCGAGAAAATGCCTCGGCCTTTCGCCGCCGCGATCGGTCCTCGAGGTCGCCGCGCCTCGCGGGCGCAGAGAGGCGGCGCCGCTCACTTCGCGGCGTCCCGGTGCAAGCCGGGCTGGCAGCGCTGCGCTGCGCGGCGGATCATCGCCACCGCATCCGCGCAATCCGCCTCGGTGATGACCAGAGGCGGCACCAGCCGCACCACGTTCTCTCCGGCGGCGACGGCGAGCAGACCCTCCGCGAGGCATGCACCCTGCACCTCGGCGGCCGGCACCACGCACCGCAATCCGAGCATCAGCCCGGCACCGCGCAATTCCGCGAACACCGTCGGGTAATCGGCGACTATTTTGCCGAGCTCCGTCCAGAGCATCTCGCTTTTGCGCGCGACGCCGTCGAGGAAGTCGGGCGCGAGCACGGTGTCGAGCACCGCATTCGCGGCGGCGCAGGCGAGCGGGTTGCCGCCGAACGTGGTCCCGTGCGTGCCGGCGACGAGGTGCTTTGCCACCGCCTCGCGCGCGAGCACGGCGCCCATCGGGAAGCCGCCGGCGATCCCCTTGGCGGCCGCGAGCACGTCGGGCTCGATGCCCGCCCATTCATAGGCGAAGAGTTTGCCGGTGCGGCCCATCCCGCACTGGATCTCGTCGAGGCCGAGAAACAGCCCGAATTCGTCGCAGGCCGCACGCAGGTCGCGCAGGAACTGCAACGCGGCCGGCCGGATGCCGCCCTCGCCCTGCACCGGCTCGACGATGATGCCGGCCGTCTCCGGCCCGATCGCGTCCCGCACGGCGTTCATGTTGTTGAACGGCACGTGGTCGAACCCGTCCACCGGCGGCCCGAAGCCCTGGAGGTATTTCGCGTTGCCCGTCGCCGACAGCATGGCGAGCGTGCGGCCGTGGAAGGCGCCGTCGAAGCAGATGATGCGGAACCGCTCGGGATGGCCGGTCTCGGCCTGCGCCTTGCGGATCATCTTCACCATGCCCTCGTTCGCTTCGGCGCCCGAGTTGCAGAAGAAGACGCTGTCGGCGAACGTCGCCTCGGCCAACCGCTGCGCCAGCCGTTCGGCCTGCGGTACGCGGTAGAGGTTGGAGACGTGCATGACGCGCGCCGCCTGCTCGGTGATCGCGCTGACCAGCCCAGGATGGTTGTGGCCGAGCGAGGAGGTCGCGATCCCGGCGCCGAAATCGAGGAATCGTCGCCCGTCCGTCGTCCACAGCCAGGCGCCTTCACCCCGCTCGAAAGCGAGGTCGGCACGGTTGTAGGTCGGCATCAACGCGGCGATCATGGCGCGGTCTCGAACCCTTGCTGTGTGTCTCCCTCCGACGATTGCCCCAGGCACGATCCATCGCGTCCGGTGCGGAGGAAACAACCATCATGCTTGCGCCGTCAACGGCGTGTCAAACAAGCAAATGCGCGATGGCCGGGCGCCATGATCCGGCCATCGCGACACGATAGAGTGTGGTTAGCGGCCGCCTTTGCCGCCCCCGCCGCCCGCGCCGCCGGCAGCGCCTCCACCGGCATTCCCCGCGCCACCGCTGCTGCTGCTCGCGGAACCAGTCCCGCTGGAGGCCGAGCCGGCCCCTGAGCCCGAGGTCCCGAGTGGGACAGCCTGCCCCTGTCCGTTGGTGATCGTCGACGGGCCCGATCCCATGGTGCCGCCGGCTTGGCCCTGGCTGGAACCGCCTTGATTGGTGGTTTGCGCCATTGCAGGGCCGAGAAGACTGGCGCCGAACAGAGCAGCGAAAGCAAGCGTGCGGATCATGTGAGATGTCCTGACAGGATTTTGGAACGTCCTGCCAGCGCCCCGCGCCGCCAAGCGGTTGCCCCAAGACGGCCGATGTCATCGAAACACCGCCGCACCGTCATGGGACGGTCTCGGCTTCGGCGGTCTCAGCTTCCGTAGGTGAAGCTCGGCATCTGGGCGAGCGACTGCTTGGTGGCTCCCGGCCAGACCAGCTTGCCATCCTGCCCGGCCTGCAGCGTGTCGTAACCCACCGCCACCAGCTTGCTGCCGATGCCGAGAACGCCGCCCACCGAGATCACCGCCACGGCCACCGTGTTGCCCTCGGCCAGCATCAGATCATCGACCGTGCCGACCGTCTCGTTGTGATCGTTGACGACGGTGCTGCCGATGATCTTGCTCACCCGCCTGCCGCCGGCCATCCGCACCGCGGCCACCGAGAGATGCGGGTCGGTGCCGCTCGGCGCTGCGGGTTGCGCGAGCGCCGCCTGCCATGGCGCGGGAGCGGCGAGCATGGCGAGCAGGAGGGCGGCGGCGAGGGGGCGGTTCATGGCGACCTCTTCTGGTTCTGGCGCGGATTGTCCGCTGCAAGAAATGAATGATGATGGCAGGCATACGGCCGGCTTGGGGCCGGGTTCCCTCCGCATCGCCCGCATGGCATCGTTTCGCGATGGGAGAGTCCCCGCCGAGGCGAGCGAAACGGGCCGCCGGTGCCGCGCCGGACGCGGGCCGCCTGCAGGAGCGGGCGCTCGCGCATCTCTCCCGCTACGCCGCGACGGAAGCCGGTTTGCGGCGCGTGCTGCACCGCTTCATCGATCGCTGGCTGCGCCTCGCCGAGGAGGCGGGGGTGGACGGTGCCCGGCAGGCGGCATCCAGCGCCCGCGAGGCGGCGGGGTTGGTGGTGGCTCGGCTGGCCGAAGGGGGCACGGTGAACGATGCCGCCTTTGCCGAGAGCCGCGCGCGGCGGCTGCAAAAATCCGGCCGTTCTCGCCGCGCCGTCGCCGCGCATCTGACGGCGAAGGGCGTCTCCGCCGAAACGGTGCGCGCCGTCTTGCCGGATGCGGGTGCGGAGGAGGGGGCGGACGAGCTCGCTGCCGCGCTCGCCTTTGCGCGCCGGCGCCGCATCGGCCCGTTCCGGCGGTCCGCCGAGCCGCCGGACGCGGAGGCGGCGTTCCGGGAGCTCGGCATGCTGGCGCGGGCCGGCTTCCCGCAGGATGTGGCCCGCGCCGCGCTCGTGATGGAGCGGGCGGCGGCCGAGGCCGCGGTGATCGCGCTTCGCCGCTCGTGACCCGGCCGGCTCCGTTGACCCGTCCGGTGCTGTTCACCCGCGCCGGCGCCTGGCGCGGCGCCCGGGCTGCGCTGCCGCTGGTGCTGGGCACGCTGCCCTTCGGACTGGTGTTCGGCATCCTGGCCGAGATGCACGGGCTCTCGGCCGCCGAGGCGGTGCTGATGAGCGCGCTGGTCTGCGGCGGCAGCTCGCAGATCGTGGCGCTCGGCGGGTGGGTGCATCCGGCCCCGGTGCTGGGCGCGGCGCTTGCGGCTTTCGCGGTCAATCTCCGCTTCGCGGTGATGGGGCCGGTGCTCGGCCCCTGGCTCGATCGGCTGCGCGGCTGGCGGCTCTGGCTCACGCTGTTTCCGCTCGCCGACCAGAACTGGGCGATGTCGGTGGCCGAGATGGAGCGCGGCGGCGAGGACGCCGCCTTCGTGTTCGGCAGCGGCTGGCTGGTCTGGCTGTGCTGGGTGCTCTCGACCGTCATTGGATATGCGCTGGCCGGCCTGCTGCTGTTGCCGGCCGACCATCCGCTGTTCTTCGCGGCGCTCGCCTTGTTCATCGCCATGCTGACGGGGATGTGGCGGGGGCGGAGCGATCTGCTGCCCTGGCTGGTCGCGGCCGGCGTGGCGCTTGCGGTGCATTTCGTCGCGCCGGGCTCGTTCTGGCACATCGTCGCCGGCGCGGTGGCCGGGGCCGGGGCCGGGGTGCTCCGGGACCGGCGATGAGGCTCGACCGATGGTCCCTGGCGGCGATCGCGGCGATGGCCGCCGTCACCTTCGCCTGCCGGGCCGGCGGCTATCTGCTGTTCCGCCAGATCAGGCCCGGCGCCCGGCTGCGCGCCCTGCTCGGCTATCTCCCGGGGGCGCTGTTCGTGGCCTATGTGGTGCCTGCGCTGGTCGGTGGCGGCGTGCCGCAATGGGCGGGCGCCGCGGTGACGGTGGGCGCGATGCTGGCGACGCGCAGCATCGGCCTCGCCACCATCATCGGCACCGCCGCGGCCTGGGCGGTATGGAGGTTCAACTGAAGGGACGATCATGGCGTCGCCAATCCTGAAGGGCCCGCTTCGCGGCCTGCGGGTGCTCGAGCTCGGGCACTACATCGCCGGTCCGTTCTGCACGCGCATCCTGGCCGATCTCGGCGCCGAGGTGATCAAGGTCGAGCCGCCGGGCGGCGATCCGGTGCGCGGCTGGGGGGCGAAGCGCGACGGGCATCCGGTCTGGTTCAGCATCCATGGCCGCAACAAGCTCTGCGTCGAGCTCGACCTGAAGCGGGAGCGGGAGACCGCGCTGCGCCTCGCGTCACGCGCCGACGCGCTGGTGGAGAATTTCCGGCCCGGCCAGCTCGAGCGGCTGGGTCTCGGCCCGGAGGCTCTGCATGCGGCGAACCCGCGCCTCGTGCTCGCCCGCATCTCCGGCTACGGGCAGAACGGCCCGTATCGCGACAAGCCGGCCTTCGGCGCGATCGGCGAGGCGATGGGCGGCATCCGCCACCTCACCGGCCATCCGGCCGCCGCCAGCGATCTGCCGCCGCCGCGGACCGGCATCTCGATCGGCGATGATCTCGCGGGCATGTACGCCGCGATCGGACTGCTCGCGGCGGTCTATCAGCGGGACGTGACCGGCACCGGCAAGGGACGGATCATCGACGTCTCGCTGGTGGAGAGCGTGGTCTCGCTGATGGAGGGGATGCTGCCGGAATACGCGCTCGACGGGCGGGTGCGCCAGCCCGCCGGCGCCGCGATCGCGACCGCCGCGCCGACCAATACCTACCCGACATCCGACGGGCGCTGGCTCTGCATCGCCGGCAATTCCGACCCGATCTTCCGTCGCCTGATGGCGGCGATCGGCCGGCCCGACCTCGCCGACGATCCGCGCTTCGCCGACAATGCCGGCGCTGCGCCGCCAGCGCGGTGCTGGACCGGGCGATCGCCGAATGGACGCGGTCACTGCCCGCCCGCGCGGCGGAAGCGGCGCTGGAAGCGGCCGACGTGCCCGCCTCCCGGCTCTACGACATCGCCGACATCGCGAAGGACCCGCATTTCGCCGCGCGCGGCACCGTGGTCCCGGTCGAGGATCCGCTGATCGGCCGAACCCTGCATCCGGGCTCGCCGATCCGGCTGGACGGCGCGGCGGCGGGCGAGGAGATTGGCTGGACCGGGCCGGCGGCGGGGGCGCACACGCGCTACGTGCTGGACGAGCTGCTGGCCGAGACGGGAGCCGCGCGAAGGTGACACGACCCTAACTTGCATCGCCCGGCGTATCGCGCCATGTCCTGGCTCTCGCATGTCCTGGCTCGCGCATGTCCTGGCTCTGGGACGATGGTGGCGCTAAGGTGGCGGATCGACGGCAAGGTTCGGGGATGCCAACGCCCCGGTCGGAGGAACAATGGGTAGCTTCAGCATCTGGCACTGGATGGTGGTGCTGCTGGTCGTGCTAATGCTTTTCGGCACCGGCAAGGTCAGCAACTTGATGGGCGATTTCGCCAAGGGCATCAAAGCCTTCAAGAAGAATATGGCGGACGATTCCACCGACGCCTCGATGGAGGCCTCGGCCGAGCGGCCGAGCGGCACGATTGCGGCGCCGAATGTGACCGCCGCGCCGCCACCGCGTGAGACGACGGCCGCCCGTCAGGGTTGAGTCTCGCGCCGGGTATCGGCGGGACCGGCGTCTCGCCGGTTCCGGATGCCGCGTCGCAGGCGATCATCGCGGCGGGCAGGCGGATGGATCAGCGTGGCTGGGTGCCGGCGACGGCCGGCAATATCAGCCTCCGGCTGTCGCCGGACCGGATCGCGATCACACGGAGCGGCGGCCATAAGGGGTTTCTGACCCCGAGCGGCGTCATGCAGGTGGATCTCGACGGGCAGCCTTTGACAGCGGATGCGCGGCCGAGCGCGGAAGCGCCGCTGCATTGCCAAATTTATCGTGCATTTCCGGACACCGGGGCCGTGCTGCACGGGCACTCGGTCGCCGGCACCGTGCTGTCGATGGAAATAGCGGAGTCGGAGCTGAGGATCGCCGGCTACGAGGTGCAGAAGGCCTTTGCGGGCCAGACCACGCATGAGGCGTCGCTCGCGCTGCCGCTGTTCGACAACGACCAGGATATTCCCCGCCTTGCCCGCTTTGTGGCGCCGCGGCTCCAGGGTTGCGTGCTCGGCTACTTGATTCGCGGGCACGGCGTCTATGTTTGGGGTGCAGACATGGACGTTGCGCTCGCCCGGCTGGAAGGGCTGGAATTCCTGCTCGATTGCGAACTCGCGCGGAGGACATTGCGCCGATGAGCCGCCTCACCGTGTACGACGACGCGACGCCCGATACCCCGCTGCTCCGCACCGAGGAACCGGACGAGATCGCGGAAACCCTCAGCGCGATCGGGGTGCGCTTCGAGCGTTGGGACAGTCCGGTCGTGCTCTCGCCAACTGATTCGGCGGAGACGATTCTCGCCGCCTACCGGCCCTATCTCGACACGCTGATGGGGACGAGCGGCGCCGGCTCGGCGGACGTCCTCAAGCTCACCGCCGACAACCCGCAAGGGGCGGCGTTGCGGCAGAAATTCCTCTCCGAGCACACCCATACCGAGGACGAAATTCGCTTCTTCGTGCATGGCTCGGGCAATTTCATCATGCATGTCGAGGGGCGGATCTACGACGCGCATTGCGCCGAGGGCGATCTGATCAGCGTGCCGGCCAATACGCGGCACTGGTTCGATGCCGGGGAGAAGCCGTTCTTCACCGCGCTGCGCGTGTTCACCGACACCTCCGGCTGGGTGCCGCATTATACCGGCGAGACCGTGCACGAGCTTTTCCCAGCCTCGTGACGTGGGCCTCGTGACGTGGGCCTCGTGACGCCGGGCCTCGTGACGCCGCCGCGCGCGATCCTGACCGATATCGAAGGCACCACCACCCCGATCGCCTTTGTGCGCGACACGCTGTTCCCCTTCGCATACGCCCGGATGGCGGATTTCCTTGCCACCCATGCGGGAGAGCCGCGGGTCGCTTCCGTGCTGGACGAGACCAGGGCCTTGGCGCCTGGACACCGGCCGCTCGACGCCCTGCGCGCGTGGATGGACGCGGATGCGAAGGTCACGCCGCTCAAGACGCTGCAGGGAATGATCTGGGAAGCGGGCTACGCGGACGGCACGCTCACCGGCGCGCTTTATCCCGACGTCGCCCCCGCGCTCCGCGCCTGGCACGCGGCGGGGGTGACGCTCGCGGTCTATTCCTCCGGCTCGATTGCAGCGCAGCGTCTGCTGTTCGGGCGTTCGGTCGCCGGCGATCTCGCATCGCTCTTCGCCGGATTCTTCGACACCACTATCGGCGGCAAGCGCGAGGCGGGGAGCTATGCCGGCATCGCACGCGTGCTCGACGTGCCGCCGGCGGAGCTGCTGTTCCTCTCCGATATCGAGGCGGAGCTCGACGCGGCCGCCAGCTCCGGCCTTCGCACCACGCAAATGGTGCGGGCAGCGGATGGGACCGCTCCGGCCGCGCGTCACCTTCAGGCCGCCGACTTTGCCGAGGCGACCGCGCTGCACCGTTTGTGATTGCAGTTGTCCACAGAAAACTGACGAATCCGGCTTGAGCCGGAAGCGTCATTCAGCCTACCGTATGTTGTGGTTGTGAGCGGGGGAGACCACGACATGGAGTGGAGCGACGAGACGATCGGCCAGCTCAGAGCACTCTGGGCGGAAGGTCACTCAACGGCCGAGATCGGCCGGCGGATGGGGGTTTCGAAAAACGCGGTCGTGGGGAAGGCGCATCGCCTCAACCTCTCCGCGCGCCCATCGCCGATCCGGCGGGGCGAGACCGGGACGGCGCCGCGCCGATCCGCGCCGAGACGGGTGGTCGGCCCGACATTGCCACCGCTCCGAACCCCGTCGCCGGTCACGCGGCCGATCGTGTCGGAACCCGGACCCGCGGCCGCGCCCGAGGCGCCACCGACGCGGCCGGCCTTGCGCGCGGTGCCGCCGGTCCGTACCGGCTCGCTCCGGCCGCAACCCTGCTGCTGGCCGATCGGTGAGCCCGGCACGCCAAGTTTCCGGTTCTGCGATGCCGAGGCGATCGGCGGCAAACCCTACTGTCAGGAACACGCGCAGCTCGCCTATGTTCGCGTGAAGGACCGTCGCGAAGACGCCGCCTGAGCGTTCATCGGCCTGTCAGACCGCCGCAGTATTGATTGCGGATGACGATTCCGCGGCGTATCGTTTACGCGCGGGTCGCTGGGATGTGATGTTTCCGGCGCAAAATCGGCCACATCGCAGAGAGCCGGTATCCGCATAGGGAGTGAGGCGTGCCGGACCGCGTGCGCCCACGTCACGGGCGGCGGCGATGCTCCGCCCAGGCAGAAAGGCGACCGTCGATGCCCCAGGGCACCGTAAAATGGTTCAATCCCACAAAGGGTTATGGCTTCATTGCGCCTGATACCGGCGGTAAGGACGTGTTCGTCCACATCAGTGCCGTACAGAAGGCTGGCATGCGCAGCCTTGCCGAGGGCCAGAAGATCGGCTTCGAAGTCGAGCAGCAGCAAAACGGCCGTGCGGCGGCGATCGACCTGATGAAGTCGGATTGACGCGGGCTCGGGGGGCGCGGGCCAGGGGCGGTTCGCGGCGTTGCGGCTTGCTGGCTTGCCCGCGCTCGGTTAGGAGCGTGCGGGGGACCCGATGACACGCGCCACGAACGTGCTGAACCCGCGCCGCAGCAAGCCGCGCGCGGCGCTTGATGCCAACGCCGTTCGCGCCGCCTATCAGCGCTGGGCGTCGGTCTATGATGCCGTGTTCGGCGGCGTCTCTTCCATGGGGCGCCGCCGCGCAGTGGCGGCGGTGAACGCCCTTCCGGGCACCAACGTGCTCGAGGTGGGGGTGGGCACGGGACTCGCCTTGCCGCGCTACGGGCGGGAGAAGCGGGTCACCGGAATCGATCTCAGTTCCGAAATGCTTGCCCGGGCGCGCGAGCGCGCGTGCTCCGAACGCCTGATGAATGTCGAGGCGCTGCTCGAGCTCGATGCCGAGCAGACCGGCTTCCAGGATGGCGCGTTCGACATCGCGGTGGCGATGTTCGTGGCCTCCGTGGTCCCGCATCCCCGCGCGCTGATGGCCGAGTTGCGGCGGGTGGTCCGTCCAGGCGGCCATATCCTGTTCGTCAATCACTTCGCCGCCGAGCGCGGGCCGCGCTGGTGGGTGGAGTGGGCGATGGCGCCCGCCTCGCGCGCGCTCGGCTGGCATCCAGATTTCGCGATGGATGCGCTGCTCTCGGCGGAGGAGCTGGCTGCAGCCGCGGTCGCGCCGGTGCCGCCATTCGGCCTGTTCACCCTGGTCCGGCTCACCAATCACCACGAATGACGCAGAGCGCCTTTCGAACCCCTGCTATGCCGGCCGTCTGACGTCGCTTTTGCGCCCCGGTGCTCACCAGACGACGCGGCCTAGCGGGTTTTGAAAGGTGCTCGTAGCACCGTTTACTGCGGCAAGCGCGCCACGCGGACCGGACTTGGTGCGGTGCCGCATGGTCGCACCTTGATCTGCGGCGGACGGTCCGATACTCACAGCTCGTGCGCCGGCGGACCAGGCGCGGACTGGAAAGCGAAACGGACACGGCAATGCAGGCTACGCGGCGGCTTCTGACTTCCCTTCTGACGCCGCTGCCGCTCCTGGCGGCCTTTGTGGAAGGGGCGAAGGCGCAGATCGTGGCCCGGCCGCATCCCTGGCAGCTCGGGCTGCAGCAGCAATACAGCCCGGTCGGTCACAGCATCGCCAGCCTCAACACGCTGGTCACCATCATCATCACGGTGATCACGGCCTTCGTGGCCGGGCTGCTCGGCTGGGTGATCTACCGGTTCAACGCGAAGCGGAACCCGGTGCCGAGCCGCACCAGCCACAACACCGTGCTGGAGGTCGCCTGGACGGTGATCCCGGTGCTGATCCTGGTGGTGATCGCGATCCCCTCGTTCCGGCTGGTCTATTTCGAGGACCGCACCAACGACCCGGCCCTCACCCTGAAGGTGACCGGGCATCAATGGTATTGGGAGTTCGCCTATCCCGACCAGGGCAATATCGACTTCGCGAGCAACATCGTGCCGGCTGACGAACTGAAGCCCGGCCAGCCGCGTCTGCTTACGGTGAATAACGAGCTGGTGCTGCCGGCCGGGAAGAACATCCGGATCCTCACCACCTCGGGTGACGTGATCCACAGCTTCTTCGTGCCTTCGCTCGGCGTGCAGCGCTACGCAATTCCCGGCCAGACGATCGAGACCTGGGTGCGGATCGACCAGCCCGGCACGTATTATGGCGAGTGCAACCAGATCTGCGGCCAGAACCACAGCGAGATGCCGATCGTGGTGCATGCCGTGAGCGAGGCGGATTTCAACACCTGGGTGACACAGGCGAAGAAGCAGTTCGGTGCGGATGCGACGCGACCCTCCGATCCGCTCGGGGCCGCCCCTCGCCAATACGCCGCCAACGACCAGGTTCAACGCTGATCCCCGGCGGATCAGGCGTTCAGGAGTAGCGAAGATGTCGGCAACCACCCACGATCACGCCCACGAGCATCACGGGCATCGCCCGGGATTCTTCGTGCGCTGGCTCGCCAGCACGAACCACAAGGATATCGGCACGCTCTATCTCACCTTTGCGGTGTGCGCCGGGCTGATCGGCGGCGCGCTGTCGATGATCATGCGGGCGCAGCTGATGTACCCCGGCCAGCACATCGTGTCGAACGGCCAGGAATGGAACGTGATCATCACCGCGCACGGGCTGATCATGATCTTCTTCACGGTCATGCCGGCGCTGATCGGCGGGTTCGGCAACTGGTTCGTGCCGCTGATGATCGGCGCGCCGGACATGGCCTTCCCGCGCCTCAACAACATCAGCTTCTGGTTGCTGGTTCCGGCCTTCGCGCTGATCATGGCCGGGCTGCTGATGGGTGAATCCGGCACTGGCTGGACGCTCTATCCGCCGCTCTCGAATGCGACGTACGAGCCCGGCATCGGGCAGGATTTCACCCTGTTCGCGCTGCATCTCGCGGGCGCCAGCTCGCTGCTCGCCTCGATCAACTTCATCACCACCATCTTCAACATGCGCGCGCCGGGCATGACGTTGCACAAGATGCCGCTCTTCGTCTGGGCGCAGCTGGTCACCGCCTTCCTGCTGCTCCTGGCCATTCCGGTGCTTGCCGGCGCGATCACCATGCTGATCTGCGACCGCGATTTCGGCACTGCGTTCTTCGACCCGGCCGGCGGCGGCGACCCGGTGCTGTTCCAGCATCTGTTCTGGTTCTTCGGCCACCCCGAAGTCTACATCATGATCCTGCCGGCCTTCGGCATCGTCAGCCACGTCATCTCGACCTTCAGCCGCAAGCCGATCTTCGGCTATCTCGGCATGGCCTACGCGATGGTGGCGATCGGCGTGGTCGGCTTCGTCGTGTGGGCGCACCACATGTTCGTCTCCGGCATCGATGTCGACACCCGCGCCTACTTCATGGCGGCGACGATGATCATCGCCGTGCCCACCGGCATCAAGGTGTTCTCCTGGATCGCCACGATGTGGGGTGGCTCGATCGAGATGGCGACGCCGATGCTGTGGGCGATCGGCTTCATCTTCCTGTTCACCGTCGGCGGCGTGACCGGGGTGGTGCTGTCGAATGCCGGGCTCGACGAGATCCTGCACAACACCTACTTCGTGATCGCGCATTTCCATTACGTGCTCAGCCTCGGCGCCGTGTTCGGCATCTTCGCCGGCTTTTACTACTGGATCGGCAAGATGTCGGGGCGGCCCTATCCCGAATTCTGGGGCAAGGTGCATTTCTGGGTGACGTTCGTCGGCGTCAATCTCACCTTCTTTCCGCAACACTTCCTCGGCGCCGCCGGCATGCCGCGGCGCTATCCGGATTATCCGGATGCCTTCGCCGGCTGGAACTTCGTCTCCTCGATCGGCGCGTTCATCGCCGGGTTCTCGGTGCTGATCTTCCTTTACGTGGTGTTCCGCATCTTCACCTCGAAGGAGCATCTCGCCGACAATTACTGGGGCGAGGGCGCGACGACGCTGGAGTGGACCGTGAGCTCGCCGCCGCCCTTCCACACCTTCGAGGAATTGCCGCGGGTCCGCTGATGGCCAAGCCTGTCATCGCCACACCGGCTCTCGCCCAGGGGACGGCGCTCGGCGAGATCCGCGACTGGGTCTCGCTCCTGAAGCCGCGGGTGATGACGCTCGTGGTGTTCACCGGGCTGATCGGCCTGCTGGTGGCGCCCGGGCATCTCAATCCGGTGCTCGGCGCGGTGGCGGTGCTCTGCATCGCCGTCGCGGCCGGCGCGGCGGGTGCGATCAACATGTGGTACGACCGTGACATCGACGCGGTGATGCGCCGGACAGCGCGCCGGGCGCTCCCCGCCGGGCGGATCGCGCCGGAGGAGGCGCTCGCCTTCGGCGTCACCCTCGCGATCGGATCGGTGGTCGTGATGGGATTGGCGACCAATCTGGTGGCGGGGGCGGCGCTCGCGCTGTCCATCGCATTCTACGTGTTCGTCTACACGATGTGGCTGAAGCGGCGGACGCCGCAGAACATCGTCATCGGCGGCGCGGCCGGCGCGTTCCCGCCAATCATCGGCTGGGCGGCGGTGACGGGATCGGTCTCCTGGATGCCGGTGCTGCTGTTCGCGATCGTGTTCTTCTGGACGCCGCCGCATTTCTGGTCGCTCTCTCTTTACGCGTCCGGCGATTACGAGCGCGCGGGCGTTCCGATGCTGCCGGTGGTGTCGGGCGCGCGGACGACCCGGCGGCACATCATGGCCTATACCGTGCTGCTGGTTGCGCTGAGCCTGCTGCCCTGGGCGACCGGCCTGGCCGGTCCGGTCTACGGCGTCGCGGCGCTCGCGCTCGGCGCGGGCTTCCTGCTGATGTCGTGGCGCGTGCTGCGCGACCGGCAGGACGGGCTTGGCCGAAGCCTGAGCGGGGATGCGCCGGCGCGGGCCGCGTTCCGCTTCTCGCTTGCCTATCTGGCGGTGCTGTTCCTCGCGGTTGCCGTGGACAGGTTCGTTGCCTGATGCGGATGAGTTTCCGCCGCGGATGCCGCCCCTGCAGGCGGCGGAATTCCGGCGGCGGCGGCGTGGGCGCAACATTGCGCTGCTGATCGTGTTGCTGGCGTTGGCGGTGCTGTTCTACGTGCTGGCGATCGTCAAGCTTGGCGGCCAGCACGGCGGCGGGTGATTTCGGATATTGATAGATCGCGGCGAGCGGTTGAACGGAAGCGGGTTTCGGCAATGATGCGGCAGGTTTTTTCTGGGTGGCTGGCATGAACACTGACCTCCAAGGCGCGTTGGCCGATCCCCATGGCGTTCCGGTCACCGCGGGATCGGGGCTGAAGCAGCCCTATCACCTGGTTGATCCGAGCCCCTGGCCGGTGATCGGCGCGGCGGGGGGCGGCCTCACCGTGCTCGGCATCGTGCTCGCAGCGCATTTCGGCAGCTACATCGTGCTCGGCCTCGGCGTGCTGATCGTGCTGACGACGATGTTCTTCTGGTGGCGGAACGTGATCCGCGAAAGCCCGGTGCATGGCCCGATCGTGCGGCTCGGGCTGCGCTACGGCATGACGCTGTTCATCGCCTCGGAGGTGATGTTCTTTGTCGGATTCTTCTGGGCGTTCTTCAACTTCGCGCTGTTCCCCGAGCATGTCTCGGGCGCGACGACGCCGATGTGGCCGCCGGCCGGGGTTCACACTTTCGACCCGTTCCACACGCCCTTCATGAACACGCTTATCCTGCTGCTCTCCGGGACAGCCGTCACCTGGGCGCATCACAGCCTGCTGGTGCGTGACCGGAAAGGGCTTATTCTCGGACTCGGCGTGACGGTGCTCCTCGGCCTGTCCTTCACCTCGCTGCAGATCCTCGAATACTCGGACGCGCCGTTCAAATTCGTCGGCGGCGGCATCTACCCCTCGGTGTTCTTCCTGGCCACCGGCTTCCATGGCTTCCACGTGATCGTCGGCACCTGCTTCCTCGCGGTGTGCTGGTTCCGCGCCAAGAACGACCAGTTCACCCCGGAGCGGCATTTCGGCTTCGAGGCGGCGGCCTGGTATTGGCATTTCGTCGACGTCGTGTGGCTGTTCCTGTTCGTCTGCATCTACTGGTGGGGCGCCGGCCCGCCGCCGGTCGGCTGATGGCGGAGCCTTCGCTGGTGCGGGCGGCGCTGACCTGCCGCTGCCCGCGCTGTGGCGAGGGCAAGCTGTTCCGCGGCGTGCTGACCATGCGCGATGCCTGCCCGGTCTGCGAGCTCGATCTTCGCGAGGTCGATACCGGCGATGGCAGCAGTTTCGCTGTCATGTTCCTGCTCTGCATCGTCATCGTCGTTCTCGCCTTCTGGGTGGAATTCCGGTTCAACCCGCCGCTCTGGGTGCATGCGGTGCTTTGGCCGGTGGTGACGGTGCCGCTCGCCGTGGTGCTGATGCGGCCGACCAAGGCGGGTTTCGTCGCCCTGCAGTATCATTACCGCGCGCGCGAGATGGGGCTGTGAGCAATGCGGGAATCGCTCGGCCGGCGGTGCCGTTGCGCCGCCTGGCCGGTCCGGGACTTTCCGTCGCGATCATGCTGGTCTTGCTGATCGGGCTCGGAACCTGGCAGGTGCAGCGTCTGCACTGGAAGGAGGGGCTGCTCGCGCAGATCGATCGCGCCGAGGCGGCGCCGCCGATCCCGCTCCCCGCCGACCCGCCGCCCTTCGCGAAGGTTGCGGCCGGCGGCACGCTGCGCGGCGATCTTGCCGTGCTCTACGGCGATGACGTCCGTGATTTTCCATCCGGCGCGGTGATGGGCGCGCAGCTGATCGAGCCGCTGGAACGGGCGGGAGAACCGCCTCTCCTGGTCGATCTGGGCTGGATTCCGGCCGCGCATGGCGGACCGCCGCCCGAGCCGGTGCGGGCGGCAACCGTCAGCGGCTTCGTCCGTCCGGGCGAGCGGCCCGGCTGGGTGTCCGCCTCCGACGATCCCGGAGGCCGGCGCTACTACACGCTCGACCCGCAGCGGATCGGCGCGGGCATCGGGCTTCCTGGCGTGGCGCCCTTCGTGCTCGTGGTAATGGGACCGCCGGTCGCCGGGGCCCCGATTCCCGCCGAGAGCCTGCCGCGGCCGCCGAACAACCATCTGCAATACGCGCTTACCTGGTATGGTCTGGCGGCGGTGCTCGTGGTGGTCTTCATCACCTGGTCGAGGAAGGCGCTCCGTGATGGACGCGACGAACCAACCGCAAGCCTATGACCGCCTCGCCCGGCGCTTCGCCCGCATGGCGGTACTGGGAGAAGCCTCCGCGATTCTCGGCTGGGACGCCGCGGCGATGATGCCGCCGGGCGGGGCGGAGTCGCGCGGCGAGCAGCTCGCGGTGCTGGCCGGGCTCGCGCATGGCATGCTGACCGCGCCGGAGATCGCCGACGATCTCGACGCGGCGGAAGCCTCGCCCCCGGCCGACGAGTGGGCGGCTGCCAATCTCGCCTTGATGCGCCATGCTCATCGCCGCGCGACCGCGTTGCCGCCCGATCTGGTCGAGGCACGCACGCGCGCCAACACGGCCTGCGAGACGATCTGGCGGGTGGCGCGGCAGCAGGCCGACTTCGCCCTGGTGGCCCCGTTGCTGGAGCGGGTGGTGGCGTTGACGCGCGAGGCGGCGTCGGCCCTCGCCCCCGCGCTCGGGTTGTCGCCTTACGATGCGCTGATGGACGGCTATCAACGCGGCATCGGTGCGGCCGATGTCGGGCCGGTTTTCGCCGAATACGAGACTTTCCTGCGCGCCACTCTGCCGCGTGTGCTCGAATGCCAGGTGCGAAACCCGGCGCCTATCATGCCGACCGGGCCATTCCCGGCCGCGGTGCAGGAGGCGCTCTGCCGCACGCTCTCGGCCAGGGCCGGGCTCGATTACGAGCATGCGCGCCTCGATCGCTCGACCCACCCGTTCTGCGGCGGCATTCCCGCCGATGTGCGGATTACCACCCGCTACGACGAGGCGGATTTCGCCGGCAGCCTGATGGGGGTGATGCACGAGACCGGCCATGCCCTCTACGAGCGCGGACTGCCCGAGAGCTGGGCGCGCCAGCCGGTGGGCGAGGCCTCCGGCATGGCGGCGCATGAGAGCCAGTCCCTGATCGTCGAGATGCAAGCCTGTCGGTCGGATGGCTATCTCGCCTGGCTCGGCCCGCTGCTCGAGACGAATTTCGGCGGCGAGCCGGCCGCCTATGCGCCCGAGAACCTGGCCCGGCTCTGGCGGCAGGTGCGGCCCGGCCATATCCGGGTCGAAGCCGATGAAGTGACCTATCCCGCGCATGTGATCCTGCGCTTCCGCCTGGAGCAGGCGCTGGTCGCGGGCGATCTCGCCGTCGCCGACCTGCCCGGAGCCTGGAATGACGGGATGCAGGCGCTGCTCGGCGTCACCCCCTCCGACGACCGGCTCGGCTGCCTGCAGGACATCCACTGGTACGATGGCGGTTTCGGCTACTTCCCGAGCTACACGTTGGGCGCGATGGCGGCGGCGCAGCTGATGGCGGCGGCGCGGCGCGTGCTGCCCGGGCTCGATGCGGCGCTCGCCGCAGGAGATCTCGCGCCGCTGCTGCTCTGGCTGCGCCAGCACGTCCATGGGGTCGGCAGCCGGCTCGGCTTCAACGAGATGCTGGAGGCGGCCACCGGCAAGAAGCTCGATCCCCTCGACTTCCAATCCCACCTGATCGCACGGTATCTGGGATGAGGGAGGCGGCGGAATGGATGCGGAGACGCTCAAGGAACTGGCGGCCGATCTCGTCGGGCTGCTGAAGCTGCGCAGCCTGCCGATCGGGCTCAAGCTGTTCGACGATCCGGCGGCGATGGAGCAGGTGCCGGGACTCCGGCTTCCGGCGAAGGGGAAACGCTTCTCCACCTGCCAGCTGGTCACCCAGGCCAGGCTCGGCGGCCAGACCCTGGCGATCACCGAGGATGCGCTGCTGCCGTTCATGGCCTGCGGCGCGGTGGTCGGCCTCAAGCAGCCACCGGAATTCTTCGCCTCGGGCGAGGCGATGACCGGCGTCTGGTTCGAGAACCAGGAGGCGGCGCGCCAGCACCAGGAGCAGATGCCGCGGGTGCCGGCCGGGCGCTATGTCGGCCTCGTCGCCTCGCCGCTCCGCATGGGGCGGCTCGACCCGCCTGATGTCGTGCTGTTCTACGCCAACCCGGCGCAGATGATCCTGTTCATCAACGGGTTGCAGTGGAAGACCTACCGGCGCCTCGATTTCTCGATCACCGGCGAGACCGCCTGCGCCGATAGCTGGGGGCGGGCGCTCGCGACCGGCGAGATCAGCCTGTCCATTCCATGCTATGCCGAGCGGCGTTATGGGGGCGTCTCGGATGACGAGCTGCTGATGGCGCTCCCGCCGGCGGAGCTCGCCACCGCGATCGAAGGTCTGAAGGGGCTCGACCGGACCGGACTGCGTTATCCGATCATGCCATACGGCCCGAATTCCGACCCCGGCGAGGGCCTGGCCGCCAGCTATGGCGGGCGTTCCCGCAACTGAACCCGCCTCTCAGGAGAATACATGGCCCAGGATGGACGCAACCCCATCGTCGAGCTCGAACGCCGCGAAGTGGCGGTGATCGTCGGCGATGAGGGGCAGACGATGACGGTTCGCGTCATCGCCGGCGAGGATCTGCCCGAAGGGGTGGAAGACGTGCCGCCGGCGCACGAGATCGCGGTAGCGCTGGCGACGCGGCTGCTCCGCGACCCCGATTTCCACGAGCAGGTGCTCGACTGGTACTACGCGCAGCCGGACGAGGATGACGAGGAGGAAGGTGGCACCGCCTGATGCGCTACGTCTCGACCCGAGGGGAGGCGCCCGAGCGCGATTTCGTGGGCGTGCTGCTGGCCGGTCTCGCCGAGGATGGCGGCCTCTACGTGCCGGCGGAATGGCCGCATTTCTCGCCAGCGGATCTGCGCGCGCTGCGCGGTCTGCCCTATGCGGAGCTGGCGGCGCGGGTGATGCAGCCCTTCGTCGCCGATGCGTTGTCCTTCGCCACGCTCCGTTCGCTCTGCGAGGAGGCGTATGCCGGGTTCGACCACCCGGCGGTGGCGCCGCTTCGCCAGCTCGATCACGGGCTCTGGATGATGGAACTCTTCCACGGGCCGACGCTCGCCTTCAAGGACATGGCGATGCAGCTGCTCGGGCGGCTGTTCGATCATGTGCTCGGCGAACGCGGCGAGCGCATCACCATCGTGGGCGCGACCTCCGGCGATACTGGTTCGGCGGCGATCGAGGCATGCCGAGACAGCCCGCATGTCAACATCGTCATCCTGCATCCGCACGGGCGCACCACGGAGGTGCAGCGGCGGCAGATGACCACGGTCACGGCCGCCAACATCGCCAATATCGCGGTCGAGGGCAGTTTCGACGATTGCCAGGATCTGGTGAAGGCGATGTTCGCCGACGCGCCGTTCCGCGCCGAGCTGGCGCTCTCGGCGGTGAACTCGATCAACTGGGCGCGGGTCGCAGCACAGATCCCCTACTACATCGCCGCCGGCCTGGCGCTCGGCGCGCCGGAGCGGGAGGTCGCGTTCAGCGTGCCGACCGGGAATTTCGGCAATGTGCTGGCCGCCTGGGCGGCGCGGCGGATCGGCCTGCCGGTGGCGCGGCTCGCGGTGGCCAGCAACCGCAACGACATCCTCGCCCGCTTTCTCGACGCGAACGACATGTCGATCCGCGCCGTCAAGCCGAGCGTCTCGCCCAGCATGGACATCCAGGTGAGCTCGAATTTCGAGCGCCTGCTGTTCGAGCTGCTGAACCGGGATGCGGCGGCGACCGCGCGCACCATGCTGGATTTCCGCGCGACCGGGCGGATGGCCGTCCCTGAGGCGGCCTGGACGCGGGCGTGCACGCTGTTCCACGGGTTCCGGCTCGACGATTCCGAAACCGAGGCGGAGATCGCCCGGCTGCACCGCGAATGCGGGGAGATCGTCGATCCGCACGGGGCGATCGGCATCGCCGCCGCACGCGCGCTGCCCTGCCATGGGGTGCCAACGGTGGCGATGGCGACCGCGCACCCGGCCAAGTTCCCCGACGTGGTGGAGCGCGCCACCGGCATCCGCCCCCCTCTGCCGCCGCGCCTTGCCGACCTATATGAGAGGGAAGAGCATCTCACGGTGGCGCCGAACCAGCTCGAAGTGGTCGAGGCGGTGGTCCGCGCCGCGGTGCGCCGCAATATCGCCGCCTGACCAGACGAGATAAGGAAATGGCTTCCATGAGCAGCGAGAACATCCAGCCGGAGCAGGGTGCTGTGCAGGTCACGCGGCTGCCCTCCGGCCTCACCGTGGTGAGCGAGCGGATGGAGCGGGTCGAGACCGTCTCCCTTGGCGCCTATGTCGCGACCGGCACCCGCAACGAGACGGAGGCGGAAAACGGCGTCTCGCATTTCCTCGAGCACATGGCGTTCAAGGGCACTGAGCGGCGCAGCGCGCCCGAGATCGCCGAGGCGATCGAGAATGTCGGCGGCCACATCAACGCCTACACCGCCCGCGAGCAGACCGCCTATTACGTCAAGCTCTTGAAGGAGGATCTGGCGCTCGGCGCCGATATCATCGGCGACATCCTGACCCACAGCGTGTTCGCGCCCGCCGAGCTGGAGCGCGAGCGCGGCGTGATCCTGCAGGAGATCGGCCAGGCGAACGACACGCCGGACGACATCATCTTCGACCATTTCCAGGAGACGGCCTTCCCGGGACAGCCGATGGGCCGACCGGTGCTCGGACGCGAGGCGGTGATCCGCGAGATGCCGCGCGACACGCTGGTCGGGTACATGCGGCGGCATTACGCGGCGCCCAACGTGGTGGTCGCCGCCTCCGGCAACCTCACCCATGCGGCGGTGCTCGATCTCGCGAAGACGCATTTCGCCGACCTTGCCGCCGCCCCCCCGCCCGCGCTGCTGCCCGGCCGCTATGCCGGCGGCGAGTTCCGCGAGGGGCGAGAGCTCGACCAGGTGCATATCGTGCTCGGCTTCCCCGGCGTCGCCTATGACGACCCGGATTACTACGCCGTGCTGCTGCTTTCGACCCTGCTGGGCGGCGGCATGTCGTCGCGGCTGTTTCAGGAGATCCGGGAGAAGCGCGGCCTCGTCTATTCGATCTACAGCTTCACCGCCCCCTATCTCGATTCCGGCCTGTTCGGCATCTATGCCGGCACCGGCGAGGCGGAGGCGGCCGAGCTGGTGCCGGTCACGCTCGAGGAGCTCCACAAGGTCCAGCGCGGGGTGACGCCGGCCGAACTCGCGCGGGCTCGGGCGCAGGTGAAGGCGTCGCTCTTGATGTCGCTCGAGAGCACCGGCAGCCGATGCGAGCAGATCGCCCGGCAATTGCAGGTGTTCGGCCGCGTGGTGCCGACGGCGGAGACGGTCGCGAAGCTCGCTTCAGTGACGGAGGCGGATATCGCGCGCGCCGCGGGGCGGCTGTTCCGCGCCGCGCCGACCCTGGCCGCGCTCGGGCCGGCCGAGCGGGTGCCTGGCCTGCCCGCGATCATCGACCGGCTCGCCGCATGAGCGATATCGGCGTGATCGGCGACCTCATCGCCGCGGCCCGCAAGGCGGGCGCCGATGCGGCCGATGCGCTGCTCATCTCCTCCACCGGCCTATCGGTCGAGCGCCGGCTTGGGCGGACGGAGAATCTGGAACGGGCGGAGACGCAGCATCTCGGTCTGCGCGTGTTCGTCGGCCGCCGCGCGGCGATCGTCTCCTCCAGCAGCGTCGACCCCACACGGTTCAACGCCCTCGCCGAACAGGCGGTGGCGATGGCGAAAGTGGTGCCGGAAGACCCGTTCGGCGGCCTGGCCGAGGAGGCCGCGCCGCCGACCGGCATCGAGGCGCTCGACGTCACCGATCCGTCGGAGCCCGATTCGACGGCGCTTCTCGCCCGCGCCGCGGCGGCGGAAGAAGCGGCGCTGGCGATCGTCGGCATCACCAATTCGGAAGGCGCCTCGGCCGGATACAGCCGCACCATCGTCACGATGGTGACCTCGGCGGGGTTCGCCGGCACCTTCTCGCGCACCGGCCACAGCATCTCGGCCGCGATGGTGGCCGGCGAGGGCACCGGGATGCAGCGGGATTACGATTACGCCTCCACGGTGCATCTCGCCGATCTGCCGGATGCGGCGGCGATCGGGCGGCGCGCGGCGGAACAGGCGCTGGCCCGGCTCAGCCCGGGGCGGCCGGCGACCGCCAAGCTGCCCGTGCTCTATCATCCGCGCGTGGCGGGCGGCCTCGTCGGGCATCTCGCCGGCGCGGCGAACGGCGCCGGCGTTGCGCGCGGCACGAGCTTTCTCAAGGAGAATCTGGGCCAGCAGATCTTCCGCAAGGGCATCACCATCCGCGACGACCCTCGCCGCGTGCGCGGCCTGCGGTCCCGCCCGTTCGACGGCGAAGGCGTGCCGACCGAAGCCTGCGCCCTGGTCGAGGACGGAGTTCTGACAAACTGGCTCCTCGACAGCCGGAGCGCGCGCCAGCTCGGCTTGCGCACAGGCGGCCATGCGGTGCGCGGCACCAGCAGCCCGCCCGGTCCCTCTTCCAGCAACCTCTACATGGAAGCCGGCACGATGACGCCCGCCGAGCTGATGGCCGATATCAAGGAGGGGCTGTTCGTCACCGAGCTGATCGGCATGGGGGTGAACGGCGTTACCGGCGATTACAGCCGCGGCGCGGCCGGGTTCATGATCCGTGACGGCGCGCTCGCCGAACCGGTGGCGGAGATCACCATCGCCGGCAATTTGCACACGATGTTCTCCGATCTCACCCCGGCCAACGACCTCGAATTCCGCCGGGGTACGGATGCGCCGACGATCCGGATCGACGGCATGACGATGGCCGGCGCGTAAATTCTTCTCGTCTCGGCTCCTTTCATTCCTATATCGGTCGTCCAATCGGGAGTTTTCCCCCCATGCGCCGCTTTTCGGCCTTCCTCGCCGCCCTGCTCGTCGTGACGCTGTGCCTCGTGCCTGCGTTGGCCGAAGCCAGGGCCGGCGGCGGCAGCTCGTTCGGCAGCCGCGGGATGCAGACCTACTCGGCCCCGCCGAGCACCGCGACCTCGCCATACGGCGCGGCGCCGATGCAGCGCAGCCTGACGCCGCAGGCGCCGAGCGGCTATGGCTCCGGCTACGGGCAGAGCTATGGCGGTTATGGTGGCGGGTACGGGTACGGCGCTCGCTCGCCCTTCATGACCGGGATCATGGGCGGCCTGATCGGCGCGGGGATCGGCGGCATGCTGTTCGGCCATGGGATGTTCGGCGGCATCCACGGTTTCGGCAGCGTGTTCGGGCTGCTGATCCAGATCCTGCTGATCGTCTTCCTGGTCCGTCTCGCGTTCCGGTTCTTCTTCAACCGCCAGCCGGTCTTCGCCGGGTCCGCCCGTGGCCCGGTCGGCGCCGCACCGGGGCCGATGGGCGGCGGGTTCGGGGGGGCGGCCGCCCCGTCCGCGCCGCCGATCGCGGTCAGCCGGGCGGATTACCAGGCCTTCGCGCAATTGCTGCAGGACGTGCAGGCGGCGTGGAGCGCCCAGGATCTGAACGCGCTGCGTGGCATGGCGACCCCCGAGATGGTCGGCTATTTCTCCGAGCAGCTCGGCGAGCAGGCGAGCCAGGGGGTGCGCAACCAGGTCACCGCGGTGCGGCTGGAGCAAGGCGATCTGGCGGAAGCGTGGTCCGAAAGCTCGCGGGAATACGCGACGGTCGCGATGCGCTTCTCGATGCTCGACGTGACCCGCGACGCGCAGGGCCGCATCGTCGCCGGCAGCGACACCACCCGGACACAGGCGACGGAGCTCTGGACGTTCCTGCGCGCCCCTGGCGGACGGTGGATCCTCTCGGCGATCCAGCAGTCGCGCTAAAGCATCATGCGTTCTCTAGCGTCCGCTCGGGTGCCGGCGCGGTGTCTCTTCCCTGCAATCGCGCATCGTCGATGAGGAATGCCGTGCCGCATACACCGAACGCCGTTGGTCCTGGCCATGGCCTCCATCGCTGGTCCGCTTGCCGAGTGTGACCTGCCGGAGGCGGCGAGAGGTCGCGGAGACGCCGAGTCTCGATCAGACCGATGAGATCAAAAGTGTGGAGCGGCTCGGGCTCGGCGACCCCGGCTACTGCCGTCCAGGCGTCTACATCATCGACGGCTGCCGGCGACGGCCCTGTGTGTCACGCGTATTTCGTTCCGTCGTAGAGGACGAATCCGACGGGTTTGTGGGTGAAGTGAAGGACCGGCAGGCCGGGATCGTCCTGTCCGGCGGTGGCCTCGTCCGCTGGGATCCAATCTCCCTGCAGCTCGATCGGCGTGCTCTTGGCGAACGCGATGTCGTGGCCGATGCCGCCGTTGGTGATGCGGATGGCGACAAAGACGTTGCCGGCATAGTCGGCGCCGCCATCGAGCGCGCTGACGGCGTCGATCCAGATATGCTGGTGTTCGGCGCCGTCATGCGAGGCGCGGTCGGGGAACACGCGCGAGATCGTGGCCGAGACATGCCGAACCGAGCCGCGCCCTGAGCCGTCCGCGTTGCGGAGGTTCATCTCCGGATAGCGCCGTGCCATGCCTCGTCTCCCTTGCCGAACCGAGCTAAAGCATTTCAGTTAAGTCGGGGGTGCCGACTCCACCGAAGACGAAAATGCTCTAACGCGGTACGCGCTCGGCCGCTGCCGCGTTTCAGTGAAGCTTCGGGCGTGCAACGGGTTTGTTTTTCCGGCCGCCTGCTCCTTATCGCGCCAGAGGCCGGTATTTGATCCGGTGCGGCTCGGTCGCATCCGAGCCGAGGCGCCGCCGCTTGTCTTCCTCGTAAGCCTGGAAATTCCCCTCGAACCATTCGACATGGCTGTCGCCCTCGAAGGCGAGGATGTGGGTGGCCAGCCGGTCGAGGAACCAGCGGTCATGGCTGATGATCACCGCGCAGCCGGCGAATTCGGCGAGCGCGTCCTCAAGCGCGCGGAGCGTGTCGACATCGAGGTCGTTGGTCGGCTCATCGAGCAGGATGACGTTGGATTCCGACTTCAGCATCTTCGCCAGATGCACGCGGTTGCGCTCGCCGCCCGAGAGCACGCCCACCTTCTTCTGCTGATCGGAGCCCTTGAAGTTGAAGGCGCCGACATAGGCGCGGGAGGGAACGGCGCGCTTGCCGAGATAGATCACGTCGGTGCCGCCGCTGATCTCCTCCCAGACCGTCTTGCCGGCATTGAGGCTATCGCGGGACTGGTCCACATAGCCGAGCTTCACCGTCTCGCCGACGCGCAGAGCGCCGGAATCGGGCTTTTCCTGGCCGACGATCATGCGAAACAGCGTGGTCTTGCCGGCGCCGTTCGGCCCGATCACGCCGACGATGCCGCCGGGCGGCAGCTTGAACTCGAGCTCGTCGATCAGCAGCCGGTTGCCGTACGCCTTGCGGAGCTGGTCCGCCTCGATGACGGTGCCGCCGAGGCGGGGGCCGGGCGGGATGACGATCTCGGCGATGCTGCTCGCCTGCTCCTGCGATTTCGCCAGCATGTCCTCATAGCGCTGGATGCGGGCGCGGCTCTTGGTCTGGCGCGCGCGCGGCGAGCTCGCGATCCATTCCTGCTCGGCGGCGAGCGCGCGCTGGCGGGCGCTCTCCTCTTTCTCCTCCTGCTGCAGGCGCTTGCGCTTCTGCTCGAGCCAGGAGGAGTAATTGCCCTCGAACGGGTAGCCGCGGCCGCGCTCGATCTCGAGAATCCAGTTGGTGACGTTGTCGAGGAAGTAGCGGTCATGCGTGACGATCATCACCGTGCCCGCATATTCGCGAAGCGTGTGTTCGAGCCAGGAGACGCTTTCCGCGTCGAGATGGTTGGTGGGCTCGTCGAGCAGCAGCAGGTCGGGCTTTTCGAGCAGCAGGCGGCACAGCGCCACGCGCCGGCGCTCGCCGCCGGAGAGGCTGGAGACCGGGCTGTCCGGCGGCGGGCAGCGCAGCGCGTCGAGAGCAATCTCGATGCGGCGGTCGAGCTCCCAGCCGTCGCCGGCGTCGATCTGCTCCTGCAGCGTCGCCTGTTCGGCGAGCAGCGTGTTCATGCGCTCGTCATCCATCGGCTCGCTGAATTCGAGCGAGATATCGTTGAAGCGGGCGAGCGCCGCCTTGAGAGGCGCGAAAGCCAGGGCGACGTTCTCGGCGACGGTCTTGTCGGCGTCGAGCTGCGGCTCCTGTGACAGGTAGCCGACGCGCACGCCCTCCGCCGCCCAGGCCTCACCGCCATATTCGGTCTCGATGCCCGCCATGATCTTGAGCAGCGTCGACTTGCCGGCGCCGTTCACGCCGAGCACGCCAATTTTGACGCCGGGCAGGAAGGAAAGAGTGACGCCCTTGAAGACCTCGCGGCCGCCCGGGAAGGCCTTCGTGAGGTTCTTCATCACATAGACGTACTGATAACTTGCCATGGGCGCGTCGCCTTTCGAACGGGCGGAGATGTAAGGATCGTCGCCAGGGCGCACAACCGGGGCGCATGATCCGGGCGCATGATGCACGGCCATAACTGCGCCCGGCAGGGCTCGAACCTGCGACCAAGCCGTTATGAGCGGCCCGCTCTGACCAACTGAGCTACGGGCGCCAGGGCGCGGCTCGTAAATGCGTCCTGGTGGCCATCTGACGCGATCTTGCCATGCTCCGGCGCGCGCGGCCGGAAAGGCCGCTCCGCTCCAACGCTCGCACAATCACCCCAGCCGACTGATCAAGACCTGTTTCCGAACCACCAAGCCGTCTTGCAGGAATTTTGCGGCTTTTGGCAACCCCGCAACTTTGTTGCTGGCCTCCGGCGCATCTGCCATGGTTTCGTCGCCGTTCGGAATCGAGCGGCCAAAGCAAAAGAAAACCGTAATTCGAAGGGGAAACGAACAGCATGGTTTTCGCCGAAATCGTCATCATCCTCTGCGGACTCGCCGCGCTCGCCTACGGCATCGTCACCAGCCGCCAGGTGCTGGCCGCCGATGCGGGCAATGCGCGCATGCAGGAGATCTCGGCCGCGGTGCAGGTCGGCGCGCGCGCCTATCTCAACCGGCAGTACACCACGATCGCGATCGTGGGCGTCGTCATTCTGATCATCCTCGGCCTGCTGCTCGGCCCGCGCGTGGCGATCGGCTTCCTGATCGGCGCCGTGCTGTCGGGCGCCGCCGGCTATGCCGGCATGAATGTCTCGGTGCGCGCCAATGTCCGCACCGCGCAGGCCTCGCGCAGCGGGCTCGCCGCGGGACTTTCCATCGCCTTCCGGGCCGGTGCGATCACCGGCATGCTCGTCGTCGGGCTCGGGCTGCTCGGTGTCTCGATCTACTATTTCGTGCTGCGCGCGAGCCTGCAGGGCGACGATCTCCGCCCCGTGCTCGAGGCGATGGTCGGGCTCTCCTTCGGCGCCTCGCTGATCTCGATCTTCGCGCGGCTGGGCGGCGGCATCTTCACCAAGGGCGCCGATGTCGGCGCCGATCTGGTGGGCAAGGTCGAGGCCGGCATCCCGGAGGATGATCCTCGCAACCCGGCGGTGATCGCCGACAATGTCGGCGACAATGTCGGAGATTGCGCCGGCATGGCGGCCGATCTGTTCGAGACCTACGCCGTGACGGTGGTGGCGACCATGCTGCTGGCGGCGATCTTCTTCGCCCCGCCGGTGCGCGACACGGTGATGCTGCTGCCGTTGCTGATCGGCGCGGTCTGCATTCTCGCCTCCATCGCGGGCACGTATTTCGTCCGCATCGGGCCGGATGGCGGCATCATGCGCGCGCTCTACAAGGGCCTGCTGGTGACGGGGGGGATCTCGCTCGTGCTGATCGCGATCGTCATCGCGCTGCTCACCGGCTTCTCCACCCCGCTGCCGATGGCAGGCGGTGTCGCGGTGGACGGCGGCGGCCTCTTCCTCTGCGCGCTGGTCGGGCTCGGGGTGACTGGGCTGCTCGTGGTGATCACCGAGTTCTACACCTCGACCGCTTATCGCCCGGTGCGCAGCATCGCCAACAGCTCGACCACAGGACACGGCACCAACGTGATCCAGGGTCTTGCGGTGTCGATGGAAGCGACCGCGCTTCCTGTCTTGGTGATCTGCATCGGCATCGTGCTCGCCTATTCGCTGGCCGGGCTGTTCGGCATCGCGGTGGCGGCGACGACGATGCTAGCGCTCGCCGGCATGATCGTGGCGCTCGACGCCTACGGGCCGGTCACCGACAATGCCGGGGGCATCGCCGAGATGGCCGATCTGCCGGCGGATGTGCGTGTCACCACCGACGCGCTCGACGCCGTCGGCAACACCACGAAGGCGGTCACGAAAGGCTATGCGATCGGCTCCGCCGGCCTCGCGTCGCTGGTGCTATTCGCCGCCTACACCGAGGATCTCACGCATTACTTCCCGAACCTGCCGGTGCATTTCGAGTTGCAGGATCCGTATGTGGTGATCGGGCTCTTCCTGGGCGGTCTGTTGCCCTACTTGTTCGGCGCCATGGGCATGACCGCGGTGGGCCGTGCGGCGGGCTCGGTCGTGGTCGAGGTGCGGCGGCAGTTCCGCGAGATCCCCGGCATCATGGAAGGCACCGCGAAGCCCGATTACGGCCGCGCCGTCGATCTGCTGACGCGGGCGGCGATCCGCGAGATGATCCTGCCCTCGCTGCTGCCGATCCTGGCGCCGGTGGTGCTCTATTTCGTGATCCGCGTGCTGGTGGGGCAGGCATCGGCCTTCGCGGCACTCGGCGCGATGCTGCTCGGCACCATCGTCACCGGGCTCTTCGTCGCGATCTCGATGACCTCGGGCGGGGGCGCCTGGGACAATGCGAAGAAATACATCGAGGAGGGGAATTTCGGCGGGAAGGGGTCGGAGGCGCACAAGGCGGCGGTGACCGGCGACACGGTCGGCGATCCCTACAAGGACACGGCCGGCCCGGCCGTCAATCCGATGATCAAGATCACCAACATCGTGGCATTGCTGCTGCTCGCGATTCTGGCCAATTTCGTGCATTAGAGCGTTCCCAGTTAAGTCGGCGCCGGCCCACGCCACGCCCGGCCCCCCATCGGTAGTATACTTTTGGTGGGGGCCGGGCGGGGCCGGTGCCGACTCCACCGAAGGAGCAAATGCTCTAGCCGAACAGGGCCGAGCATCGACTCGAGCACGGGCAAACCGGCGGGGCGGCCATCGCGACGCATATTCATGACGGGCCGCCGCGGCCTTGAACCCGAGCTGGACGATCGAGACCGGGCGACTGTCGATGCGCCCGGTCTGCTTTGCCGACCTGCCCGAACTGGTGCGGCTGAAGGGCGATCCGCTGATCTATGCGACCATGCTGGGCGGGGTGCGCAACCCGGTGCAGGCGGCGGATGAGCTCGCCGCGGATATCGCCTTCTGGGGCCAGCATGGCGTCGGCATGTGGGGGGTCCGGCCGAGCGGCGGCGGCGCGCTGCTCGGCTTGGTCGGTCTGCATGCCCGTCCGGACGGGCGCGGCATGGCGTTGCGGTTTGCCGTCAGCGCGTCGGCGCAGGGGCGTGGGCTGGCCCGCGAGGCGGGGGGTGCTGCGCTCCGCTTCGCGCATGATCGCGCCGCCATCCCGCGTGTGATCGCGGTCGCCAAGGCCAGCAATTTCCGCTCCCGCATGGTGCTGGGCGGCATCGGCATGCGGGAATGCGGGGAGTTCGACCGAAACGGCGACCGGATGCTGATCTTCGAGAGCCTGGCCTCGCCGGCGCCGACTTGATTGAAAATGCTCTAGCCCGCTGCCGTCTGCTGGCGGAGTGCCGCGATCAGGGCACCGACATTGTTGCCGTTGCGCTGAAGGTAGCTCGCGTAGTCGCTGCGCTGCGTCAAGCGGAGGCTGGTGCCCTCGGCGATCACATCGATCACGCGCGGGGCGCCGGGCGCGCCGCCGACCACCCAGATCACATTGTTCGGCGCGTTGTTCGGCCGGGTGATGACGGAGCTGACCTGCACGCCATCCGCCCGCTGATCCGCCCGGCCGATGCTGAACGTCACGCCTTGGTAATCGCCGAGCTTGCCCGAGATGTTGTTGACCAGCACCGCGTGGAACAGCTGCACGTATTGTTGCTGCTGCTGGGGCGTCGCCAGCCGCCAGAACCGGCCGAGGCAGAATCGAGCCACCCCGTTCACGTCCACGGCGGATTCCACGATCGGCGTGATCGCCGCCTGCTTCTGGGCGAGCGTTCCGGGTCCGTTGACCACGGCGAGCAGCCGGTTGGCGGCCGCCTGCACGAAAGCGCTGGCCTCAGACGGGGAGATTCCGGACTGGGCGCCGGACTGGGCGAAGGCGGTGAGCGGGCCGAACGCCCGAACCCCGGTGGCGAGAGCGGCAAAGGCGAGCAGACGGCGTCGGGTCAGCATGATTGTCCTCGGCAGGCGGGCCTTATTGGGCGGGCGGGAACCAGTCGGGCACGGTCGCGCGATCATCCTTGCGCGCGGCATCGATGACGGAGGCGCGATGCTGGCGATAGAGGCTGCGATAGGTCGCATAGGGATCGAGCGCCGTTTTCTGGATCTGGTCGGTGTCGTCGAGCACGCGCTCCCGCGAATCGACGGCGGAGACGGCGGTGCGCGTGATGCGGAGCGTGTTGAACCCGCCGCCGTTCGGCGG
This sequence comes from Acetobacteraceae bacterium, assembly GCA_965276665.1. Lineage (GTDB taxonomy): Bacteria > Pseudomonadota > Alphaproteobacteria > Acetobacterales > Acetobacteraceae > CAWGJC01. Next base: position 1,512,956 of record OZ255620.1, on the reverse strand, counting down.
CCAGAAGAACGGATCGATCACGGTATCGACGCCGAAGCCGAGCGCGTCGCGCGGGTTGCTCGGGCCGAGCACGGGCAGGAACAGGAAGGGGCCCTCCGGCAGGCCCCAGAGCGCCAGGGTCACGCCGAAATCGGTCTCATGGGCCGGATATCCCCAGCCGCGCGCCACGTCGAACGCGCCGCCGACGCCCACCGTCGTGTTGATCACGAAGCGCATGAAGGTGTCGCCCGCGCGGCGCGGCTTTCCTTGCGTCACGTCGTCGGCGAAAGTCACCGGGCTCGCCATGTTGACGAGCACGTTGTGGATGGGGTTGCGGATCACCTGCGGCACCGCGTAGCGATAGGCGACCGCGAGAGGTCGCAGGATCACGGTGTCCACACCATTATTGACGGCGTAGAAGACGCGGTTGGTTGGCTCCAGCGGGTCGTTGTTCTGGCGGTATTCCGCCACCGCCTCCGGGTCGCTCGCGGGCGGCCGGGCGGCGCAGCCGGCGAGCGAGAGACCGCCCAGTGCAAGCGTAGAAGCGGCCAGGAACAGCCGGGTCGCCGGAAGAAGGTGAGGTCGGATGGCAGAACGCATCGTTATCCTCGGTCGGTCCGACGGCCGCGCGATGCGGCCGCCTGGCGCGGCGTTGCAGGGCCCGTTCCGAACCGGAACCGGGAAGGTTGCCGCTTGTGCATCATCTTCGGCCATCCGTGCAACGGGCGTTATGCCGCCGGAAGCAGGTCGGCGATGAACGAGGCCCCAAGGACACTCGAGCGCTGGGGCGCCGAGCCGCGCTTCAGCGCGCTGCCGGCCCCGCGATTCGACCTCGCTCCCCCGGCGCTTTCCTTCGAGTTCATGCCGCCCCGGACCGAGGCGCTGGAGGCGCAGCTCTGGGCCTGCATCCACCGGCTCGAGCCGCTCCGCCCGCGCTTCGTCTCGGTGACCTACGGCGCCGGCGGCAGCACGCAAACCCGCACCCACGCGACGGTCGAGCGCATCGCGCGCGACACCTCGCTGATCCCGGCCGCCCATCTGACCTGCGTCGGCGCGACGCGGGACGAGGTGGATGAGGTGGCACGCCGCTACTGGGCGGCCGGCGTGCGCCATATCGTCGCATTGCGCGGGGACCCGCCGGCGGGGAGCACCTATGCGCCGCATCCCGGCGGCTACGAATACGCCACCGATCTGGTCGCCGGGCTGCGCCGCGTCGCGGATTTCGAGATCTCGGTCGCCGCCTATCCGGAGACCCATCCGACCGCGCTCGATCCGCAATCCGATGTCGACAATCTCCGCCGCAAGCTCGATGCCGGCGCCACCCGCGCGATCACCAATTATTTCTTCGAGGGGGAGGTGTTCCTCCGCTTCCTCGACCGCTGCCTCGCCGCCGGGATCACCGCGCCGATCGTGCCCGGAATCATGCCGGTGACGAATTTCGCGCAGGCACAGAAATTCAGCGCGATCTGCGGGGCGAGCGTGCCCGCCTGGCTCGGCGCCATGTTCGAGGGCACCGCGGACGACCCCGAGCTGCGCCGCCTGGTCGCCGCGGTGGTGGCGGCCGAACAGGTCCGGCTGCTGCGTGCGAACGGGATCGACGAGTTTCATTTCTACACGTTGAACCGGCCCGATCTCACCTTCGCGATCGCGCATATTCTGGGCGTGCGGCCGCAAGGCTAGACGCCGGCACTCGGGGAGGACGGCATGCGTCGGATCTTGCGAATTCTCCTCCTGCCGCTGCTCGCCGCGCCGCTGCCGGCGGCCGCCCAGGCTGTGCTCACCGGGGCGGCCGCCTTTGCGGACTGGCACGCGGATGCGCCAGGCGTGACCCGGCTGATCCGGCCGGACGATCTGCCCGCCCCCTATGCGACCGGCTCGAGCAGCAATGCCCCCGGCATCGCCACCCGGCCGGCCGGCGCCCTGCCGCGCGTGCCCCCGGGTTTCACGGTCTCGCTCTGGGCCGCCGGCCTCGACGAGCCGCGAGTGATCCGCACCGCGCCGGACGGCACGGTCTTCGTCGCTGAGAGCGGCGCCGGACGTATCCGCACCTATCGACCACGTCCCGATGGCAGCGCCGGGACAGCCGCCATCTTCGCGAGCGGCCTCGATCAGCCATTCGGGCTCGCCTTCTATCCGCCGGGACCGAACCCCCGCTTCGTCTATGTCGGGGAGACCGGGCGGGTGATCCGTTTCCCCTGGATGCCGGGCGCCCCCGCCGCGAGCGGCCCGGCGGAGACGATCGTGCCGCGCCTTCCCACCGGCGGCCATTGGACACGCGACCTCGCCGTCTCGCCCGACGGGTCGAAGCTCTTCGTCTCGGTCGGCTCCTCCTCCAACCTGGCCCATCTGACCGACCCGCCCAGTGGCTGGACCGCCTGGGAGCAGGCGCACGGGCTCGGGGCCGCCTTGGGGGGCGGAAGCCGGGCGGGCGGATGTGCTCGCCTTTGCGCCGGACGGAAGCGGGGGGCAGGTCGTCGCCACCGGGCTGCGCAACTGCGCCGGCCTGACCATTCAACCGGCGGGTGGCGCGCTCTGGTGCGCGGTCAACGAGCGGGATGGGTTGGGGGACAATCTGCCGCCGGATTACGCGACGCGGGTGACTGCGGGGGCCTTCTATGGCTGGCCGTGGTTCTATATCGGCGATCATCCCGATCCCCGGCTCGATGGCGCCGGCAGCCCGCTCGCCGCCCGGATCAGCGTGCCGGACGTGTTGATCGCCCCGCATTCCGCGCCGCTCGGCATTGCTTTCTATGACGGCACGCTGTTCCCGCCGGCGTATCGCGGCGATGCCTTCGTGGCGTTGCACGGGAGCTGGAACCGGAGCCACCGCACCGGCTACAAGATCGTCCGCCTCCGCATGCGCGATGGCCAGCCCACCGGCGAGGTCGAGGATTTCCTGACCGGCTTCGTCGCCAGCGACGGCGCGGTCTGGGGGCGCCCGGTCGATGTCGCGATGGCGCGGGACGGATCGCTGCTCGTCACCGAAGACGGCAACGGCACGATCTGGCGGATCGCGCGATAGGCACGCGACCTGGGGCGCCCTGCCGCGTTGCTGCCCGAAAGGGCGAAAGGAGTGCGGCACATGGAGCAGGGATTCGGGCAGATGGTCCCGCAGACGCTCGGCGCGACCGTTCCGGCGGTGCCGGACCGGCTGCCATCCCCCGTGCAGGAAGAGCTTGTCGCCGCCCTGCGCAGCCTGCGCCGCGGACGCGGGCTGCTCGTGCGGGTGGCGGACGTGCTCGGGCTTGCCCTCGGCTCGGCCGGGGGGTTGGCGACACGGTTCGTCAGTCGCGCGGTGGGACGTGGCGGTTCGAACCGCGCCGGACTCGCGACCAAGCTGCGTGGTATCGGTGAGGCGGCGCTGGCCCGCGCCTTCGACGTCGCGGTGATGGGCGTGCGGGAAACTGCCGAATACGGACCGCCCTCCCGGGTGACGCAAGGGATGACGCGGGCGGCGGTCACGCTCTCAGGTGCGGTCGGCGGCTTCTACGGGGTGGCCGGCATGCTGCCGGATGCCGGCTTCACCACCCTCGCGATCATGCGCGACATCGCCCGCATCGCGCATGAGGAGGGGGAAGATCTGCGCGACGAGGATGCGCGGCGCGCCTGCCTCGAGGTCTTCCTGCTGAGTCCGGACGCCCGGCTCGGCGAGGACGGGACCGATTCCGACCTATCCTATTTCTCGGCCCGCCTGCTGCTCCAGGGGCGGCCGGTGGTGGCCCTGCTCTCGCAGGCCGGCGCGCGGTACGGCGTGGTGCTGTCCGACAAGCTTGCGGTGCAGGCGGTACCGGTTGTCGGTGCGATGTGCGGCGCCGCGATCAACGCCGCCTTCCTGTCGCATTTCCGCGACCTCGCCCGCGCTCACTTCACCCTCCGCCGGCTGGAGCGCGCCTATGGGGCAACCCGGGTGCGCGCCGCGGCGGCGCTGGCGGAGGCGGCCCTCGCCTAAGGCTGCCCTGGCCTGAGAGCCTGTTCGGAAAATTGGCCTGGTGAGTCGACTGGCGTGATTTTCCGAGCCTCGGCGCGGAGCGGCGGCCTTTTAGCCTTTAGCCTCGGCGCACAGGAAAAGCGCGTCAGACGGCTGCCAGAGCGGGTTTCCAAACAGACTCTGGCGCCATTCCGGAAACCGGCCTCGATGCTGCGGGCCCGATGAGCGGACCGATTATCCGGCGATATGCGCGAGCCGCGCGCCGGCTGGCACGCTCCGGGCGGCGCGGTCGATCGCCTCGGAGATGAAGCGGCGCGCCTCGTCGGCATCGCCCCAGCCCATCACCTTCACCCATTTGCCGGGTTCCAGATCCTTGTAGTGCTCGAAGAAGTGCTGGATCTGCTCGATGGTGATGGCCGGCAGGTCGCCATAGTTGCGGACCGAGACATAGCGCTTGGTGAGCTTGGCCGATGGCACCGCGAGCACCTTCTCATCGACGCCGCCATCATCCTCCATCTTGAGGACGCCGACCGGCCGGACATTGATGACGGCGCCGGGCACGATCGGCCTTGTGTTCGCCACCAGCACATCGAGAGGGTCGCCATCCTCCGACAGGGTATGCGGCACGAAGCCGTAATTTCCGGGGTACCGCATCGGCGTGTGCAGGAACCGGTCCACGAACAGGGTCCCGGCTTCCTTGTTCATCTCGTATTTGATCGGCTCGCCGCCGATGGGCACTTCGACCACCACGTTGACGTCATCGGGCGGGTTGTTGCCGATCGGGATGGCATCCAGGCGCATGGGAACTCCTCGAGGCACGATCACCCGCATCTGCGGGCGCGCCGACGGAATGTCGGCAGGACGTCATGGCACCAACTACGTCAGGATAATGCCCGTTCCGTGAAGCTTTGTCAGCGTCACCCGCCAGGGCGGCATAAGCCGCCGCATGAAGCCAGAAAATTTTGGAATCTTAACGATCTTTAAACGATTTATCGCACGTTCGTGAGGTTGGTTTTGACACAACGTTAGTTACAATCTGCTCGGAGCACACAGCGCCGCTTGCGCAGAGTCGTCGCCGGTTCAGCCGGCAAGCCGGAGGGATCAGTAGATGGCGTCACAAACCGTTCTAAGTCCGCAGGGGGTGGTCACCATCTCGCTGGGCTCGACCAGCAATTCCGCCGCATTCTCCCAGTTTGCAGGGTCGGTATCGCAGTATATCAGCTCGCTGCCACCCTCGAGCGTCCAGAGCTTCTCCGGCAATAATGTGAACACCTCGGTGACCGGGTCGGCCGCGTTCATCGATCCCGGCTCGTTCGTGCTGTCGGCGCAGACCCAGGCCGTGGTGGTCGAGAACAACACGACCAACACGATCACCGGCGGCGGGAATCCGGCGCTCACGATCATCTCCGGCACCGGCGCCCTCACCTATTTCAGCGGCGCGTCCGGCAGCACCACTGTCGTGGCCGGCGGTGGCGGCAACGTCATCGACTTCCAGGGTGGCACCTCGAACGCCGCCTATCTGAACAGCGGCACCAATACCGTCTATTCCGCCGGGAACGCGACCATCTCGCCCGGCAACGGCGCCAACGCCGTCGTCGTGCAGTCCGGCAACGCGCTCGTGCTCTCGAGCGGCGCCGACACGGTCTATGGCCTCGGCGGCAGCGAGACGGTCTATGCCACCGGCGCGAACAGCGACCTGGTGTTCGGCGGCCCGACCAAGCTCACCTTCGTCAACGGCGGCGCGGCCAGCACCGTCTATGGCGGAACCGGTTCGGCCGACACGATGTATGGCGGCGCGGGCGGCGGCCTGTTCGTCGGCGGCGCGGGCGGCGGCAACGTGATTGTCGGCCAGGGCGGCGCCTCGACGATCTACGGCGGCGGCAACGGAGACACGCTCTATGCCGGCGGCGCGGCCAACAATGTCATGGTGGCGGGCGTCGGCAACGAGACGCTGGTCGGCATCGGGGCGGCCGGAAACAATCTCTGGTATGCGGGCGCGGGCACCGATCTGGTGAGTGCGGGCTCGGGCAACGATACGATCGTGGCCGGCCACGGCAATCTGACGGAGTTCGGGGGCGCCGGCGCGGATCTCTTCCTGTTCGGCAACGGCGCGGCCGGCGGGTCGGATGTCATCGGCGATTTCAGCGCGAGCCAGGGCGACAAGGTGGCGCTGGCGGGGTATGGCCCGGGTGCCGCTGCGGCGGCGTTGTCGACGGCCACCGTTTCCGGCGGCTCGGAGACGCTGACGCTGACCGACGGCACGAAGGTCACCTTCGCGGGCATCACCAATCTGAACACCGGCAACTTCGCCTAAAAAGGCTTCCGCCTCTCCCGGGGGCATTGCCCCCGGGGACCTGGAGCCCGTCTAGGAACTCGACCTTGGCCCCGCGCGCTTGAAGCCCGAACGGCGCGGATTTCGGCATGGGATCGAGCTTGACGGAGCGGCTTGCGGTCATGCCGCAACATGGCCTGCCGCTCGCGCACCCGGTCACAATCCGCTGGAACGACAAGGCGGTGCCGCATCTCGAGGCGGAGACCGACGGTGATCTCGCCTTCGCCCTCGGCCTTGTGCATGCGCATCTTCGCGAAGGGCTGCTGGCACTCGGCAAACGGATCGCCTACGGACGGTTGTCGGAGATTGCCGGCCCGTTCGCGGGGCGCATCGATCAAACCCTCCGCATTATCGGATTCGGGCACACCGCATCGCTCATCGAGCCCTCCCTGCCATCCGCCACGCGGGACTGGCTGCAGCGCTTCGCCGATGGGCTCAATCATTATCAAGCCCATGCTCCCGCTCCGCCGGAAGCCCGTCTGCTTGGCTTGCGGCGGGAAGCCTGGACGGTGCAAGACCTGCTGGCGATCGGCCGCGCCGCCGGGGCCGACATCAACTGGGGCAGTTATTTCGGCCTGATCCGCCTGCGTGATCGCCCGGACTGGCCGGTGATCTGGCAGCGGGCGCTCCGCGCTGGCGCCGGCGGCATCACGAGCTTCCGCCCGCGCGACCAGCGCGTGCTGCTCGCGGGCCTGCTCGGCGGCTTCGCGCGCTCGGGCAGCAACTGCGTGGTGGTCGGCGCGGATCGCAGCACGAGCGGCGGCGCGCTGCTCGCCGCCGATCCGCATCTGAGCCTCTCCTTGCCCAATCTCTGGATCCTCGCCGGCGTGCGCGCGCCCTCGCTGCGGGCGGTTGGGCTGATGCCGGCGGGTCTGCCGATCTTCGGCCTCGGCCGCAGCGCGCGGATGGCCTGGGGCGGCACCAATATGCGGGCGGCGGCCAGTGATCTGATCGCCCTCCGCGGCGAGCCGGATTCCGCCCTGATGGTCCGGATCGAACGCTTGCGGACGCGCTTCTTGGGCAGCCGGAGCATCCGAATCCGCGCATCGCGCTTCGGCCCGGTGATCTCGGACGCGCCGCTGTTCCGCGCCCGCAAGGGCGAGCGGATCGCGCTGCGCTGGACGGGTCGCGAGGCGAGCGACGAGATCGGCGCCTTCCTCGCGGTCGCCCGCGCGCGCACGCCGGAGGATTTCCGCGCCGCCCTCGCCTCGTACGGCGTCGGCGGCCAGAACATGCAATTCGCCGACGCGGCCGGGAATATCGGCCAGGTCATGGCGGTCTGGCTGCCGCGCCGGCGGGAAGCACACCCCAAGGGCCTGGTGCTCGATCCGGCCGATCCGGCCTCCGAGTGGGACGGGTTCGCCACTGCGGCCGAGCTGCCATGGGAGGTGAACCCGGAGGCGGGCTACCTCGCCACCGCCAACAACCGGCCGGCCGATTGCGCCATCCCGGTCGGGTATTTTTTTGTCACGCCTGAGCGCATCGAGCGATTGCACGCTCTGCTCGATGCCACGCCGCGGACGGGGCTCGAGGAGCTCCGGGCGCTGCAGCTGGATGTGACGTCCCCCGCCGCGCGCCGGCTGTCCGCCGTGCTGGTCGAGGCGCTCGCGGCGGAAGGTCTCGCCCCGCCCACCGGCTTGGCCGGCTGGAATGGGCGTTATGGCGTCGAGGATCGCGCGCCCGTGCTGTTTGAGACGCTGCTCCGCCATGTCGCGGCCGGGCTGGGCGGCGCGCGGCGTCGGGAGTGGAGCGAGCTCGCCATCTTCCTGGCCGAGGATCTGGCCGCCCTCCCGTCCGAGCAGCGATCACGCCTGTTCCGTCGCGCGCTGCGCGCCGCCGCGCGCGACGCCGCTCGCTTCCCAGATTGGGGCGCGATGCACCGGATGCGCGTGCGCCACCTCGCGGCGCGGCTGCCGCTGACGGGGCGGCGTTTCGATTGCGGCGAGTATGGCGTGTCGGGCTCGCGGGAGACGGTGATGAAGACCGCGCATGGGCTGCTGCGCAGCCGGCATGCCGCCACCTATGGCTCGCAAGCCCGCTTCCTGGCCGACATGGCCGATCCCGACGCGACCTACGCGGTGCTGTTCGGCGGCCAGGATGGCTGGATCGGCAGCGCGAACTTTGCCGACCAGATCCCACTCTGGCGGCGCGGCGAGACAATCCGCCTGCCGATGACGCCGTCCCTGGTGGCGGCGGAGTTCCCGATCGTGCAGAGATTGCTTCCCGCATGATCGACGCGACCCCGCTGCTCCGCCTGCATGCGCGCCGGCGGAGCCGGGTGCTCGAGCGCGAGGATCCCGGACCCGCACAGCGCCGGCAATTGCGGCATTTGCTCGCGCAGGGCGCGGCAACCCGGTTCGGGCGCGATCACGCGCTATCCGGCGTGCGCAGCATCGCCGAATACCAGGCCCGCGTGCCGCTCCGCCACTATGAGGATTTCTGGGAGGAATACTGGCGGCCCGCCTTCCCCGACTTCGCGGGGGCGACCTGGCCCGCTTCCGCCCGCTTCCTGGCGCTCAGCTCCGGGACCTCGGCGGGGCGGACGAAATATCTGCCGATCACGCTCGCCCGGCTGCGCGCCGACCGCAGCGCCGCGCTCGACGTACTCGTGCATCACCTCCGCAACCGGCCGCGAAGCCGCGTCCTGGCCGGGCGGAGCTTCATGCTGGGCGGCAGCACGGCGCTGCACGACGAAGGCCGCGGGGTCCGGAGCGGCGATCTCAGCGCCATCGCCGCGTTCGAGGTGCCGGGCTACGCGCGCCCGTGGCACTTCCCGCCCCAGAAGGTGGCGCTGATCGCCGATTGGGAGACCAAGATCGCGCGCCTCGCGCCGCTTTCGCAGCGCACCCGGATCGGCTCGATCTCCGGCACCCCGCCCTGGCTTCTGCTGTTCCTCGAACGGCTGGCGGCGCTGCACCCGGAGCGCCCGCGGCGCCTGCACGCGTTCTTCCCCGAGCTCGAACTGGTGGTGCATGGCGGCGTCGCCTTCGCACCCTACGCGGCGCGCTTCGCCGAGTGGCTGGAGGGCAGCCGCGCCGAGCTGCGGGAAGCCTACGCGGCCAGCGAAGGCTTCATCGCCATCGCCGATCGCGGACCGGGCGAGGGAATGCGGATGCTGCTCGATAACGGGCTGTTCTACGAATTCGTGCCGGCGGCCGAGATCGATCGATCTGACCCGACGCGGCACTGGATCGGCAATGCGGAGACCGGGATCGAGTATGCGCTCGTTCTGACGAGCTGCGCCGGGCTCTGGAGCTACCTGCTCGGCGACACCGTCAGGCTGGTCGATCGCAATCCCGCCCGCCTCCTGGTGACCGGCCGGATTTCCTACTTCCTCTCCGCTTTCGGCGAGCATCTGTCCGGGGCCGAGATCGAGGCGGCGGTTCTCGCAGCCGGACTGGTGGTCGAGTTCGCCGTCGGCGCGCTGCCGGTCGATGGTGCCCGGGGCGGGCATGTCTTCGTCATCGAGTTCGCACCGGGCACCGAGGTGGAGGCGCAATCGGCCGCCATACGCCTCGACGCAGCGCTTCTCGCCGCCAATGAGGACTACCGCGCCCATCGCGCCGGCGGCCAGCTGCTGCCCCCTCGCGTGGAATGCATGCCGCCGGGCGGGTTCGACGCGTGGATGGCCTCCCGCGGCCGGCTCGGCGGTCAGAACAAGGTTCCGCGGGTGATCGCCGACCCCGAATTGCTGGCCGATTTGCGGCGCTTCGCCCTTCGGCGCGATGCTGGACCGTCCGGACGGGCGGACGAGACTCGCGCATCCTGAGGGTCAAGCATGGGGACCAACGCATTCGGCCAGCCGCTCCGCCGCAAGGAAGACACCAGGCTGCTCACTGGCCGTGGACAATACGCTGCGGACCTTCTGCCCGCCGGCTGCGCGCATGCGGTGATGCTGCGCAGCCCGCACGCGCATGCCGAGATCGCCGCGATCGACACCGCGGCGGCGCGCCGAATGCCCGGCATCCTCGCCATCCTGACGGCGGCGGAGCTCGAGGCGGACGGGCTCGGCGGGATCCCGGGCCCCTCCCGTTTTCCCGTGCTGCCGAACACGCCCAACCAGGCGACGCTCCTGCACGTGCCGACGCGCCCGCTGCTCGCAGGCAGCCGCGTGCGCTTCGCCGGCGAGACCGTCGCGATGATCGTGGCCGAAACCGAGGCGGCGGCGCGCGACGCAACCGAGCACGTCATCGTCGAGTACACGCCGCTGCCGTTGGTCATCCGCGCGGCGTCCGGGGCGCGCGTCTGGGATGCGGCGCCCGGCAACGAATGCTTCCGCTTCGAGGCCGGCGACGCCGCTGCGGTCGCTGCCGCGTTTGCACGTGCAGATCGGATCGTGCGGCTTGCGGCGGCGAATACCCGTGTGCATGTTGGCGCGCTCGAGACACGCGGCGCCATCGGCGAATACGATGCGAGCACCGGACGCACCACGCTCGTCACCGGCGGCCAGATGCCCCATGCGCTCAAGCAAGCGTTGGCGGAGGACGTGCTGCATGTCGCGCCGGATCGCGTGCGCGTGGTGATCCGCGATGTCGGTGGCAGCTTCGGAATCAAGAACGCCTTGCATCCGGAGCAGGCGCTCGTCGTCTGGGCGGCGCGCCGGCTCGGCCGTCCCGTCGCCTGGATCGGCGAGCGCGCCGATGGATTCGTGTCCGACTATCAGGCGCGTGACAATCTGAGCGAAGCCGCGCTCGCGCTCGATGCGGACGGACATTTCCTCGCGCTCCGCGTCCGCACGGAGGCCGATATCGGCGCCTATCTCGCGCCGAGCGGTCATTATTCGCCGGCGTTGAACACGCCCGCGCTCGCCGGCGTCTACCGGCTTCCCTGCATCCATGTTCGCGTGACTGCGCGATTCAGCAACACCGTGCCGACCGAAGTTTATCGCGGCGCCGGCCGGCCGGAGGCGGTGCATCTCGTGGAGCGGCTCGTCGATCACGCCGCGCGCGAAACCGGCATCGATCGGCTGGCGCTCCGCCGGCGCAATCTGCTGATGCCCGAGGACCTTCCCTACGCCACCGGCCTCGGACTCCGCTACGACAGCGGCGATTTCCCGGCCATGCTCGACGCCGCGCTCGTGCGAGCGGATGTCCCGGAGTTTCCAGTCAGGCGCGAGCAGTCTGCGAAACGCGGCATGCTGCGCGGGATCGGTCTTGCGCATTACTGCGAGCGTGTCGCGGGCGGTTGGTCCGAGCATGCGTGGCTCGAGCTCGGCCGCGACGGTGTCGTCACCGCGCGTCTCGGCACGATGTCGAACGGACAGGGTCACGAGACCGCCTACGCGCAATTGGTCGCCGAGATGCTCGGGCTCGAGCCGGCGGACATCATGGTTGTGCAGGGCGATACCGATCTCGTTCCCTCCGGCCATGGCACCGGTGGTTCCGCCTCGATTTCGATCGCCGGGGCTGCGTTGCAGGATGCGAGCACGCAGCTGATCGATGCCGCGCGGCCGCTTGCGGCGGATGCGCTCGAGGTCGCGATGGAGGATGTCGAATTCGAGGACGGCGCGTTTCGCATCGTCGGCACCGATCGCACGGTCGGACTTCTCTCCGTCGCCGGAAAGCTCGGGCAGAACGGCGCGCCGGAGACGCTCGGCGGCAACGGTTTCTGGCAGCCGAGCGGCCCGACTTTCCCGAATGGTTGCCATGTCGCGGAGGTCGAGATTGATCCGGAAACCGGCGCCTGGACGCTGCTACGCTATACGATGCTGCATGATTTCGGCCGCGTGGTGAACCCGCTTCTGCTTGAAGGTCAGCTGCAGGGCGGTGTCGCGCAGGGGATCGGTCAGGCGGCGTGCGAGCGCGTGGTGCACGATCCGCAATCCGGACAGATGCTGACAGGCTCGTTCATGGATTATGCCATGCCGCGGGCGGCGGATCTGCCGGCGCTCGCGCTCGAGACACGCGCGACCCCGGCGCCGAGCCATCCTCTCGGCATCAAGGGCAGCGGGGAGGCGGGATGCGCCGGGGCTCCTCCCGCGGTGATGAATGCGTTGCTCGACGCGCTGGCGCCGGCCGGCGTGCGCCATCTCGAAATGCCGGCGCATGCCGAGCAGATCTGGCGCGCCTTACGCGAGAGCGCGGCGGCCGCGTGAACGGATCGGGAGACCGGCATGCCGGACGAGCCTGAACGGCGCCGGCCCGACTTGCTGCCGGTTCTCGTGCTCGGCGGGCTCGCATTGCTGATGCTCGCCGGCTGGCTGCTCTTCCCGCTGCTGCAGAAAAGCATTTCCCATGCGGATTGCGTGGCGGCGGGCTATACCAACTGCAATGGCCAAAGGCCATGAAGCAGCGGCGGAACGCCGCGAATGGAGGAGACGATGACGGAGATGGGAGGCAGGACGTCGCGCGGGGCGGCTTTTGCCTACGGATTCGGTGCGCTCGGCGGTCTTCTGTTCGGCTACGATATCGGCGTGATCGGCGGCGCGCTGCTGTTCATCCGCCGCGCAATGGCTCTGACCCCGCTGCTGGAAGGCGTCGTCGTCAGCGCCATCCTGGTGGGCGCGCTGATCGGTGCGGCGATTGCCGGGCAGGCGACGGACCGGGTCGGCCCGAGACGTCTGCTGATGCTCGCGGGCGCGCTGCTCGCGCTCGGATCGCTGGGTGCCGGGCTCTCGACCGGTGCGCCGATGCTGGTGATCTGTCGCATCGTGACTGGCCTCGGCGTCGGCGCGGCATCGGTGGAAGTGCCGCTCTATCTCTCGGAGATGGCGCCGACACGCGTGCGCGGCGCGCTCACCACGCTCAACCAGCTGATGATCTCGTCCGGTATCTTCATCGCCTACATCATCGACTATTCGCTCTCCTCGAGCGGCGCGTGGCGGGTGATGATCGGGCTCGCCGTGATCCCCTCTTTGCTTCTGCTCGGCGGCATGGCGATGCAGCCGGATAGCCCGCGCTGGCTCGCGCGGCACGGCAGGCGCGCCGAGGCGCACGCGGTGCTGCTGCGCACGAGAACGCCGGGAGAGGCCGAGCGCGAACTCGCGGATATCGACGCCGCGGCGCAGCGTCACCGCGGCGGCCTGGCGCAGCTCTGGGCCGCGCCGGGCGGAAGACGGGCGCTGCTGCTCGCCTGCGGACTGGCGATCTTGCAGCAGGTGATTGGCATCAACACGATCATCTATTACGCGCCGACGATCTTCACCGCGGCCGGGTTCGGCGATTCCGCGGCGATCCTCGTGGCTGTCGGGCTCGGTGGCCTGACGGTGCTGGTGACGATCGTGACGTCGCAGATCATCGATCGGGTGGGGCGTCGGCCGCTGATGCTGGGTGGCGCGCTCGTGATGGCGCTCTGCATGCTGGTTCTCGGCGTGATCTTCTTCCGCGGGCCGCTGCGCGGGGAAGCGGTGATCGCCATCGCGGTGCTTTGCATCGCGCTCTACAAGGTGGCGTTCTCGCTGAGCTGGGGGCCCGTTGTCTGGGTGCTTCTGCCGGAGGTGCTGCCGCTCGCCGGACGAGGTGCCGGGATGGGGATTGCGGCGATGCTGAACTGGGTCGGCAATTTCTTCGTCGCGCTCACCTTCCCGGTGCTGCTCGCCGTGGGCGCTGGATCGATCTTCATGATCTTTGCGGTCTTCGCGCTGATCGCCTTCGTGTTCGCCTGGCGCATGCTGCAGGAGACGAGCGGCCGCAGCCTCGAGCAGATCGAGCTCGGCGGCCTTGGGGTCGCTGCGAGATCCGTTGCGGAGTGATGATCCTGGCGATAGTCTCGCCTCAAGGCGGCGTGCCCGGCGGGCGTGTGAACCGTCCTGCCGACAAGAGCTTAAGGGAAGGAAACTGGGCGCCATGGCCAATCCCGTCGCGTCACCCCGGCTGCGGCGTATTCATCGAAATGCGCTGATCGTTCTCGTCGTCAGTGGATGCGTCAACTACGTCGACCGGGCGACGCTGGCGATCGGCAATCCGCTGATCAGGTCCGAGTTGCACCTTTCCGTCGCTGATATGGGCGTGCTGCTGTCGGCATTTTTGTGGGCCTATGCCTTCTCGCAATTGCCGACCGGTGCGCTGGTGGATCGGCTTGGCCCGCGGCGGCTGCTCGCGATCGGGCTCACGATCTGGTCGATCGCGCAGGGCGCGGCCGGACTGGTCACCGGATACGGGCAGTTCATCATCGCGCGGGTGGTGCTTGGCATTGGCGAAGCGCCGCAGTTCCCGACCGGCGCGCGCGCCGTTCGCGACTGGTGGAATATCCGAGAGCGCGGCCGGCCGACCGGCATCTTCAACTGTGCCTCCACGCTCGGCGCCGGCATCGCGGCGCCCTTGCTCACCGGCCTGATGCTCTGGCTCGGCTGGCGCGGCATGTTTCTCGTGATGGGCGTTGCCGGCGTGATCTGCGCGGCGGCCTGGTACATCGTCTATCGCGATCCTGCGGATGTCGAACTCGACGAGTCGGAGCGGGTCTATCTCACGGAAGGTGACGAGACCGGACAGGCGAGCCGCGTGACGTGGCGGGATTGGAAAGGCCTGTTCGGCTTCGGCACGAGCTGGGGCATGATCCTGGGCTTCTTCGGCTGCGTTTACATGACGTGGATCTACATGAGCTGGCTGCCGGGCTATCTCGAGATGCAGCGCCACATGAGCATCTCGCACACCGGCATCGCCGCCTCCGTGCCGTATTTCTTCGGCGTGGTGGGCAGCCTGTGCGGCGGCGTGTTGGTCGACTGGCTGGTCGCGCGCGGCGTGTCTCCGGTGAACAGCCGAAAATACCCGATCGTTGTCAGCCTGATCGGCATGTCGATCTTCACCATTGTCGCGGCCGAGGTGGAGAGCAATTTACTGGCCGTGGGCGCGATCTCGGTGGCGATGTTCCTTGGCTACGTCTGCAGTGCGACGGCCTGGGCGCTGCCGAGCGTCGCGGCGCCGCGCAACTGCGTCGCTTCGCTTGGCGCCATGCAGAACTTCGGCGGGTATTTCGGGGGAGCCCTGGCGCCGCTCGTCACCGGCTTCATCGTGCAGAGCACGGGGTCGTTCACGCCGGCGCTGTTCACCGGAGCCGGCATCGGCCTCGTATCGGCGCTGATCTACCTCGCGCTCGTCCGCCACCCGGTGACGCTCGCGGCGGACCGGCCGGGTGTGTCCGGCGTATTGGCGGGCCACGCGGACTGATCACCCGAGCCGTCGGCGACTGACACATCGGCGCGATTCTGGATCGCGCCGATGTGTTCATTTGTATTGCCCAAATACCCCAGTTTGACCTAACGTAGATTGTAGCATCGAGTTGTGGTGCCGGCACTGCGTTGCGCGGCACGATTCCAGCTATCCCCGGAACCAGGTTTCACCCGCGCAGGCCGCTCGGCCGGCGCGGGTTTTGCCATGTCCGGGTCCCATCCCGCCCCGCCCAAAGGGATCGACATGCCCAATCTCCGTAAAATCGTGCTGGCGACCGCCGGCATGGTGCCGCTCGTCCTGATTGCCGGCGCGTCGGGGCCGCAAGCCAAGGGACAAAATTCGTCAACCCCAACCTATATCAACGGATTATCCGCAAATACGTCGGCAACGATCAACGATCGCTATGGAATGACCAAGGCGAACACGCCGGGTCAGGATTACTCGATTTCGCTCGGCAATCTGCTGAACGTGATTTCGTCGATCGACCCGACCTTGCCGCACGGTCCGGCCTATTCGAGCCTCAATATCGGCCAGTATCTCACCGGCTGGCCAGTTGGTTTCTACAATATCTGGGGTGCGCCGCCTTTGCGGGTCTATAACAACGACAACGCAATCCTCGGCGCGGTCTACACCGACGCGAGCACCGGCCTCACCGCGCAGCCGGCCGGTGTGACGGGGGTCGGCTTCCTCGCGCTGCAGGATGGGTACGCTTACGGATTGTATGGTGTCGCGCGCGCGTCGGCGGCGAATGTCGGCGGTGTGGTGAAGAACGAGTTCGACGGGCAGAATTATAGTGGCATCGAGGCCAATCTCCGTCTGCCGATGGCGTACACCATCGGCGAGAGCGCACCACTGGTCATCGGTGCTGCTGCCGCCTCGCGCGGCTCGAACGGTGCCTCCATCGGCTATTCGGTCGGCACGAACGCCGTCGATTCGAGCTTCTTCTATACTGGACTCTATATGCGTCAGGGCGCGGCACGGAATTACGGCATCTATGTCGATAACGGGCCGGACGCACTCTATGGGGTGAACGGGCCGCGCTGGTCCGGGTGGTTCAACAACCCGATGACGCCGCAGCTCTACGGCTTCCCGACCTTCAGCCTGCTGACGAGCGCCGCCAATGCGACGCCGAGTTCAGGCAGCAGGGCCAATACGCTGAACTATGATTCGACCCCCGG
Source organism: Acetobacteraceae bacterium (assembly GCA_965276665.1). GTDB lineage: Bacteria > Pseudomonadota > Alphaproteobacteria > Acetobacterales > Acetobacteraceae > CAWGJC01. The sequence continues at coordinate 1,496,432 of OZ255620.1, read as the reverse complement.
GCCGGTGGTGTCGCAGACCACCGCATCGTCGCCGTCCGGCAGCACGCAGATCAACATCCCCACCGCCGGGTTGCAGATCGGCATGACCGTCTCGGGCAACGGCGTCGCCCCGGGGAGCATGGTCACCGCGCTCGATACGCGCGATGGCATCGTCACAGTGACTCCCGCTTTGACGGGGGCTGTGGCCAACACTGAATCGGTCACCTTCACGCCGCCCTCCGAAGGGCCGACCGGAGTGACGATCGGCATGAGCGTCTCGGGAAACGGCATTCCAAGCGGCTCGTTCGTGACGTCCGTCTCGCAATCGACGATCACCCTCAACCAACAGACCAACGGCGTCGCAGCGGGCACGCAGGTTTCGTTCTCGATGCCGCTCAAGCTGAAGACCGTGGTGGCGAACACCGGCAACACCATCCAGTTCTCCTCGACCTACGGCCTGCAGATCGGCATGACCGCCTCAAGCGGCGGCGCCTCGCTCGGGACGGTGGTCTCGATGACGGAGAGCCAGGTGACGTTTTCCAACGCGACCGCGCTTGCGGCCGGCAGCATGGTCGCTTTCACCGTGCCGACGATAGCGATCCCGGCCGGCCATGACGAATTCACGCCGCTCACCTTGCAGGGCGGCACCGCGCTGCAATCCGGCGACGGCCTCTCGGTCGGCGACAACGCCACGATGGCGATGATGCAAATCCTGGGACCGCAATACACCCAGCAGATGTACATCGACTATGCGGGCGACTACGTCATCCCGGGCAAGATCCAGATCCGTGCGGACGGCAATATCGGCGCCTTGCGCGGCGACGGAACGATGAGCGTGTTCAACCGCAATGGCACGTTGGCGGTGATGCAGGACAGCAGTGCTGCAACCATGGGCTACCCGCAACTCACCGCAGCGCGGAGTGGCATGCCTGTGATCTACGGTGTCGGCGGTTCGGCGACGAACCAGGGTATCGCGGTGATACCCGCGGGCACTGGCGCGCTGACAACGGGCATTCCCAATAGCCTGCCCAACGGCGGCAACCCGCGGGGCTCGAGCGCCGTCGATCTGCAGATGGTGCGTACGCTTTCCCGTCAGGTTGCATCGGGCGCGCAAAGCGTGATCCCCGGCGGACAGAACAACGCGGCAAGCGGCGATCAAAGCGTGGTCGCGGGCGGCTTGACCAACACGGCGTCCGGCTTGCAATCCGCGATCGTCGGCGGCCAGACCAATGTCGCATCCGGTGCGCAGAGCGTGGTGTCGGGAGGGCAGGGGAATACGGCGAGCGGCAGTCAGAGTGGAGCTGCGTCGGGTCTGACCAACATGGCCTCCGGCCTGCAATCGGTCGTCACAGGTGGCCAGGGGAACACCGCGTCAGGCCCTCAAAGCATGGTGGCGGGTGGCCTCGGCAACACTGCCTCGGGCAGCGGTGCGATGATCACAGGCGGTGCAAGCAATTTGGCAAGCGGCACCAACAGCCGGACCGGAGGAGCTTCAGCCAATGATTGGGGTCGAACCGGCGCCGATTGCTTCGCGAGCGGTGATTTCGCGACGGCAGGCGACCAGCAGGCTTGCACCTTCGTGCTGCACGCCTCGAGCTCGAGTGCCACTGCGGAGCGGCTGACCTCGGACGGCAATGCTCCGAACGGGCTGAACTGCATTCGTCTGCAGAACAACGAGGCGGCGGCTTTCGACATCCTTCTCGTCGGCAATGACGATAGCAATACCGGCAATGCCGTGGTCTGGACGATGAATGGCGGCCTGATCGCGCGTGGCAGCGGCCCGATGTCGACGATCTACAGCGCGCCGCCAGCGGGCGTGACATCGGTGGCGCAAGGCAATGGAAGCAGTGCCGCGCTGGCCGTGAGCGCGGACAGGACGAATGGATGCGTCAACCTGAGCGTCACGCCGCCGAATGCCGATACTTGGCATTGGGTCGCCCGCGTGGTGGCCGCCGAAGTGCAGTGAGCGAAAGAGTTCGAGCCGGCGGCGGTCGATTGCCGCCCCCAGCTCGAACACGTTGCATCAGGCCGCGGAACCCAGCGCGCGCGCATCGCCCGGCATGGTTCGCGGGTTCACCGCGGCCACGGCGCCTGCGAGCACCGAGCCGGCGATGATGACGACCGCCATCGCCTCGGCAAGACCGATCGAACGCGCAAGCAGCGGCACCGCGAGGGACGCGGCGGAGCCGCCGAAGCCTGCCACCGCATAGCCGAATCCCATGCCGAAACTGCGATGGTCCGGCAGGAAGCGCCGCTCGAGAAAGGCCGGGACGAGGCCGAATATGCTGTTGGCGATCACGCCCATCAACACCGCGCCGAGATAGAGCCCGGCCGGATCGCCGACCAGGGTGAAGAAGATCGCGGCGGGGATGGAGATGAGCAGATAGACGATGATGGTCGGACGCTGCCCCCAATACGAGGCGATCAGCCCGATGCAGGGCTTGCCGATGATCGAGGCGACCGAGTAGGTAGCCGCATAAGGGAAAACCTGCATCGGCGAAAGATGCCGCACCGTCTGCAGGAAGGCGGGATAGAAGGTGAAGATCGCGGTGTTCTGGAACTGCAGCATCGCCATGAACAGCCAGCCCTGGAATGCGGCGGCGGTTAGGCGAAAGCGCGGCCGGGTGCCGCGTTTGGCGGCGCCGCGCGTGGCCAACCACACCGGCGATTCCGGCACGCCGCGCCGGATGAACAGAGCGAGCAGAGCGGGCAGCATGCCGATGAAGAACAGCGCGCGCCAGCCGAGTGTGGGATAGAGCACCGCATTCGCCGCGGCGGCCATGAAATAGCCGATCTCGAATCCGGCCATCATGATCGCCGAGGCGAAGCTGCGGGCCCGCGCGGGAAGCGATTCCATCAACAGAGCGGCGGAGGCCGACCACTCGCCGCCGAATCCGAAGCCGAACAGCGTGCGGATCACCAGCAGCGCGGTATAGCTCCAGGCAAGCCCAGTCATGCCGCTGAAGAAGGCGAACCAGATCACGCCGATCATGAAGATGGGCTTGCGCCCGAAGCGGTCGGCGAGCACGCCGCATCCGATATTTCCGGCGATCTTCGAATAGGTTGAAATGCTCAGCATCGCGCCCATCGCCACCATGGTGACGCCGAATTGCCGGCTGAGCGGCACGAGCAGGAAGATCAGGATCATCTGATCGAATGCGTCCAGCACCCAGCCCAGCATCGCCGCGACCGTGACGCGCCATTGCCGCGACACGATGCCGAACACGCTTTCCTCGGTCGCGCTCACTTCCATCGTTTCCATCTTCTTGCCCTGGACGTTTGTCCGGTCAGCGTAATCCAATGTCGGGCCGGCGCCGACCGACCCGCGCGATTGCCGTCGATCTGTGTTTTTTCGACATCAGGGCGGCTCGCGATGCCGGGCGGGGATGTGCCGGCGGCGGCTCGAGGCAGCATCGGCCTTCCCCCTGATCCTCCCCCCACAAGACGGCTCTTCCCATCATCCAGATAGGAAAAGCATACTATTTTCATATGATACATTGACAGCGCTTTCATCACGCGGTATCCCCGAGGAAAATCAAGCGGAGGCCGCGTGACACCGACAAACCTCGTGTTCATCATGTCGGACGAGCACAACCGCCGCGTGCTCGGGTCCGCCGGTCATTCGATGATCCGCACGCCCAATCTCGACCGGCTGGCGGCGCGCGGCACGCAATTCACCGACGCCTACTGCAACTCGCCGATATGCGTACCCTCGCGGGCGAGCTTCGCGACCGGGCGGTACGTGCATCAGATCCGGTTCTGGGACAACGCGATCCCCTATGATGGCTCGGTGCCGAGCTGGCATCACCGGCTGACCGAGGCGGGACACGCGGCGGTCTCGATCGGCAAGTTGCATTTCCGCAGCATCGACGACCCGAACGGGTTTTCCGAAGAGATCATGCCGCTGCATGTCGTCGATGGCGTGGGCGATCTTCTTGGCCTCATCCGCGACGATTCGCCGCCGCGCGCGGCGGCGCTGAAGCTCGCGGCCGATGCCGGCCCGGGCGATTCTTCCTACCAGCAATATGACGACCGGATCACCGAGGCGGCGGTCGACTGGATCGGCAAGCGTGCGGCGGCGCAGGGCAACAAACCCTGGGTGCTGTTCGTCTCGCTCGTCTGCCCGCATTTCCCGCTGATCGCGAGGCCCGAATGGTACGACCTCTATCCCGAGGACGGCGTGCCCTGGCCGATGCTCTACGCCGAGAATGAACGGCCGAACCATCCCTTCCTCGCCGCGATGCGCGAGATCAGCCCGTATGACAAAGGGTTCGATGCGCGGAAGGTGCGCCGGGCGATCGCCGCCTATTTCGGGCTTGTCAGCTTTCTCGACGACAATGTCGGTCGGATCGTCCGCGCGATCGATGAGGCCAGTCTCGCCGGCAGCACGCGCATCGTCTACACGAGCGATCATGGCGACAATCTCGGGGCGCGTGGGCTCTGGGGAAAATCGAACATGTACGAGGATTCGGCCGGCATCCCGATGATCGTCGCGGGGCCGGAGGTTCCGGCCGGATTCGTCTGCCGCGAGCCGGTGTCGCTCGTTGATGCCTTTCCCACCATCCTCGATTGCGCGGGCGTCTCCCGTGTGCCGGCGGATGCCGACCTCCCGGGCCGCTCGCTGTTCGAGGTGCTCCGCGGGCACGGAACCCCACGCAGCGTGTTCAGCGAATATCATGCCTCCGGCTCGGTCACCGGCGCCTTCATGCTGCGGCGCGGGCGATACAAGCTCGTGCATTACGTGGGTCAGCCGCCGCAGCTCTTCGATGTGGTCGCCGATCCGTGGGAGGTGCGCGATCTCGGCGTCGAGCCTGGCTATGCGGCGCTCGTCGCCGATATGCGGGCGGAGCTCGCGCGCATCGTCGATCCGGAGCGCGCGGATGCGCAGGCGCGCGCCGATCAGGCGGCTCGGATCGAGGAATTCGGCGGTCGCGAGGCAGTCATCGCCCGCGGCTCGTTCGGCTATTCGCCGACGCCGGGAACGAAGCCGGTCTACAATTAGGCCGATGCGATGAGCAGCTCCGCGGAAAGCTGGTGGCGACACCCGGGCCGCAACCGCTGGACGCGCATTCTCGGCGTCGCCTTCGTGATGTACGTGCTGTCCTACATCGACCGCACCAACATCGCGATGGCGATCCCGGCGATGCGGCAGGATCTCGGCATGAGCGCCGCGTCGATCGGTTTCGCGACGAGCATGTTCTTCTGGGGCTATATCGTGCTGCAGATTCCCACCGGGCGGCTCGCCTCGGTGTGGAGCGCGAAGCGGGTGATTTCCGGCCTGCTCGTGCTGTGGAGCGCGCTGTCCCTGACCACCGCGCTCGTACACACCGAGACGGAGCTGGTGCTGAACCGGTTCGGGCTCGGCATCGCGGAAGGCGGCGTGCTTACCTGCACGCTCGTGCTGATCCGCGCATGGTTCACCCGCCCGGAGCGGGCGCGCGCCAACACCGTGTTCCTGCTGAGCCTCGCGGTCGCGCCGGTGATCGCCAATCCGGTCTCGGGCCTTGTGCTGAGCTATGCCAGCTGGCGCACCATGTTCGTGATCGAGGCAGTTCCGGCGCTGATCTGGGGCCTGGTCTGGTGGTGGGCGATCGAAGACCGTCCGCAGGACGCCGATTGGCTCGATGCGGCGGAACGGGACCGGCTGGTCGCCGCCCTCGAGCTGGAAGCGCGCGAGATGCGGCCGGCCGTGCGCGGCCACTGGATCGCTACCCTCTGGCATCCGGCTGTGCTGTTGCTCGCGCTCTACAATTTCCTCGCGCTGATGGCGGAGTGGGGCATCAATTTGTGGCTGCCGACGGTGCTGAAGGAGACGGGGCTGTCGATCGGCGCCGTCGGCGTGCTCGCAGCATTGCCCTATGCGGCGGGGATCGCGATGATGCTGCTGGTGGCGCTGAGCTCCGACCGGCTGCGCGAGCGCAAGTGGCACATGATCGCGGCGACCGCGAGCTCTGGCCTCTTTCTCCTGTTGGCGCAGTTCGCCGGCGCGCAATCGCGGATCGGCATCGTCGTGTTCCTGATCCTGGCGATCGGCGCGTTCCTCGGGCGGTTCGGGCCGTTCTGGACATTGCCGACCGAGGTGCTGCCGCCGGCCGTCGTCGGCGTGGGCATCGGGCTGATCAACGGTGCGGGGAATCTCGGTGGCACGGTCGGGCCGTATTTCTTCGGCTATATCCGCACCGTGACCGGCAGCTTCTCCCTCGCACTCACCATCGCGGGCCTCAGCATGATTCTCGGCAGCCTCGTCGCCGTGCCGATCGGCGGCCGCCGCAAGCCGGTGCCAGCCGCGTCGGGATGAAGAGCCGTTGATCCTATCGCGATGTTCCGCCGCCCACGCCATTCGTGATAGACGCGCCCGGATGAATGATGCCGAAGCGCGGGGAGCGGAACGGCGGCGCGCCCGGGCGGGGCTCGGGCGCGTGCGGCTCGACGAGGTGGCCGCGGTCGCCGGCGTCTCCCCGGTCACCGTCTCGCGCACGCTGCGCCGGCCGGACACCGTCGCCGAGCGCACGCGCCAACGGGTGCTTCTCGCCGTCGAGTCGACCGGCTACATCCCCGATCTCGTCGCCGGCAGCCTCGCCTCGGAGCGCACCGGCCAGATCGCGATCATCGTGCCGTCCTTCTCGACGCCGGCCTTCGTCGGCACCATCCGCGGCATTTCCGAATTCCTGCTGCCGCGCGGCTTTCAATTCGTGCTCGGCGACCGGAATCTCTCCGGCGACAACGAACTCTCGCTGCTCGCGGCGATGCTCGGCCGGCGGATGGACGCGGTGATCCTGGCCGATGTCGTGCAATCCCCGGCCGCCCGCCTGCTGCTCGAGCGAAGTCACGTGCCGGTGGTCGAGACCTGGACGCTGAGCGAGCATCCGGTCGGCATGAATGTGGGCTTCGACAACCGCGCCGCCGCGCGTGACGTGACGCGTCATCTGCTGCAGGTCGGGCGGCGCCGGATCGGCATGATCTGCGGCGCGCTGCAGGCGAATGACCGTGCCCGGCAAAGGCGGCGCGGGTTTCGCGATGCCGTGCGGGAGGCGGCATTGCCGGACGATCTGATCGCCGAGTTGCCGCATCCCGCCGGCATGCAGGATGTCTCGGCGGCGCTCGACCGGCTGATCGCGCAGGCGCCGGATCTCGACGCCGTGTTCTGCAGCGGCGATACCTATTCCATGGGCGCGATGTTCGCCGCCCAGCGGCGCGGCTGGGCGGTGCCGGAGCGACTCGCGGTCGCCGGTCTCGGCGATCTCGACCTGCCGTTGCACGTCGTGCCCTCGATCACCGGCGCGCGCGTGCGCGGTTACCGCATGGGCCAGCTCGCCGCCGAGATGGTGGTCCGTCGCCTGCGCGGCGAAACCGTCGAGACCAAGGTGGTGGATGTCGGCTACGAGATGTTCGTGGGCGGCAGCACCGGCTGAGCCGCCAACTCGGCGGGCTCGCGCAGGCAGAGCAGAAGGGCCGCGAACAGGCAGGCGGTGAGCACCACCATCGCGTCCTGCAACGCGTGGCCGTAGACGAGCGGTGATGCGCCGGCGCCGAGCTCCGCGTAGAACAGGCTGCCGATGCCCGCGACGCTGAGCGCGGCGCCGATCTGCAGCATCGAGTTCAGGATGCCGGCGGCGAGCCCGGCCTGCGCCGGCGGCACCTCGCGCAGCACCTGGCTGATCAGCCGCGGCATCGCTACGCCCTGGCCGAACCCGGCGAGGAAGAGCAGCAGGTTGAGCGGCATGCCGCCGGTCAGCTGGCCGACGCAGACCGCAACGCCGGCATAGCCCGCGACCTCCAGCGTCATGCCGACCGCGAGCAGGCGTCCGCCGATCCATGTCGGCAGCCGGCTCGAGGCAAGCGGGCCGATGAACAGGCCGATCCCGTAGGGCAGGATCGCGAGCCCGGTGGCGAGCGGCCCGTCTCCGAGTCCGGATTGCCGGTAGATCGCGAAGAAGGCGTAGAAGGCCGAGGTGGTGAAGAACAGCGCCGCGATGATGACGCCGCGGCGGAAACTGCCGACCCGCAGCAGCGCGAGATCGACGAGCGGCATCCCGCCCTGCGCGCCGAGCCGCTCCTCGTGGCGAAAGAACCAGACGAGCAGGATGGGCGCCGCCAGCATCGCGAAGGCCCAGAGCGGCCAGCCATGCTCCCGCCCGACCGAGAGCGGCAGGATCAGCAGGCGAGCGCCAGCGAGATCAGCCCCGCGCCGCCGAGATCGAGCTGTGGCCGGCTATGCGCGCTGGTCTCCGGCACCAGCAGGAAGGTCCCGATGATCGCCGCCACGCCGACCGGCAGGTTGATCAGGAAGATGGCGCGCCAGCCCAGCCCGAAGATATCAGCCGCGACCAGCACGCCGCTGGCGAGCTGGCCGATGGCGGCCGCCAGCCCGATCATCACCCCGTACAGGCTGAGCGCGAGGCCGAGCGCGCGGCCGCTGAACAGCGAGCGTATCGAGCCCAGCACCTGCGGCACCAGCACCGCCGCCGTCACGCCCTCCAGGATCCGTCCCGCCACCAGCGCCTCGGCGGAATTGGCGAGGCCGCAGAGCAGCGAGGTGAGGGTGAAACCCACCATGCCCGCGACGAACAGGCGCCGGCGGCCGAACAGGTCGCCGAGCCGGCCGCCGGTGATCAGGAACACGGCGTAGCCGGCGGCATAGCCCGACATCACGAGCTGCACCTCCGAGGGCGAGGCGTTCAGCCCGTCATGGATCGACGGCAGCGCGACGTTGACGATGAAGAAATCGGCTGGCGGCAGAAACCCCCCGGCGAGCAGCACGGCGAGCCCGAGCCAGCTGGCGCGGGAGGGGGACAAGGGCTGCACGGGCGGAGATGCTGTCGTCAACCGGGCCGCCAGGCAAGCCAAAATCGTGTCGCGCCCGACACGCTTGTCGACGCCGTCCGCTCGCCGCACAGTGGCGCGTGCCGAGCCCGGACCCTTCGCCGCCCCCCGACCGTTCGCCGCCTGCCGCGCCGCTTCTCGGGATCGACGCGCTTCGCGTGGGCTTCACCACCGGGCACGGCCTGGTGGAGGCGGTGCGCGGGCTGTCGCTCGCCATTGCCGAAGGCGAGACGGTGGCGCTGGTCGGCGAATCCGGCTCCGGCAAGTCGGTCACCGCGCTCGCGATCACCCGGCTGATCGACCATTCCGGCGGCCGCATCATGAGCGGCAGGCTCGTCTTCCGCGACGCCGCGGGACGGCTCCGCGATCTCGCGCAGGAGACGCAGGCGGCGATGCGGGACATCCGCGGCCCGGAGATCGCGATGATCTTCCAGGAGCCGATGACCTCGCTCAACCCGGTGCTGCGCATCGGCGACCAGATCGCCGAGGCGGTGATGCTGCACCAAGGCGCGAGCCGCGCCGTCGCCCGCGCCGAGGCGCGCCGGCTGCTGGAGCGGGTGCGCATTCCCGAGGCGGCGCGTCAGCTCGACCGCTACCCGTTCCAGCTCTCGGGCGGGATGCGCCAGCGGGTGATGATCGCGATGGCGCTCTCCTGCCGCCCGCGCTTGCTGATCGCCGACGAGCCCACCACCGCGCTCGACGTGACGGTGCAGGCGCAGGTGCTCCGGTTGATCGCCGAGCTGCAGCGCGAATCCGGCACCGCGCTGCTGTTCATCACCCATGACATGGGCGTGGTCGCCGAGATCGCCGACCGCGTGGTGGTGATGCGCGAGGGCGAGGCGGTGGAGCAGGGCGACGTGTTCGGCGTCTTCGCCGCCGCCGCCCATCCCTATACCCGCGCCCTGCTCGCCGCCGTCCCGACGCTCGGCAGCCTTGCCGGGGAGGCGCTGCCGATGCCGTTCCCAGATCCCGCCGGCGGGGCGCCCGCCCCGCAGGACACGGTGCAGCCCGATGCGGTGCTGGAGGTCGATCGGCTGACCACCCGCTTCGCCGTGCGGCGCGGCGTGCTCGGCCGGACGCGCGCGCGCATCCATGCGGTCGAGCAGGTGAGCCTCGCCATCCGGGGCGGCGAAACCCTCGCCCTGGTCGGCGAATCCGGCTGCGGCAAGTCGAGCACCGGGCGCAGCATCATCCGTCTGGAACAGCCGGAGTCCGGCCGCGTCACGCTCGCCGGCCGCGACGTGACGGCGCTCGACCGCTCATCCGAGGCGATGCTCCGCCGCTCCGTGCAATACGTGTTCCAGGATCCGTTCGCCTCGCTCGACCCGCGGCTGACCGTGGGCTTCTCGGTCGCCGAGCCGATCCGCACCCACGGGCTCGCGGCGGCCGCCGAGGTCCCGCGCCGCGTCGCCGGATTGCTCGAGCAGGTGGGGCTGCCCGCCGCCTTCGGCCGGCGCTATCCGCACGAGCTCTCCGGCGGTCAGCGCCAGCGCGTCTGCATCGCCCGCGCGCTGGCCAGCGAGCCGAGGCTGATCATCGCCGACGAGGCGGTGGCCGCGCTCGACGTCTCGATCCGCGCGCAGGTGGTGAACCTGTTGATGGCGCTGCAGGTGGAGCGCGGCCTCGCCTATCTGTTCATCTCGCACGACATGGCGGTGGTGGAGCGCATCGCCCACCGCGTCGCCGTGATGTATCTCGGCCAGATCGTCGAGATCGGGCCGCGCCAGGCGGTGCTCGGCGACCCGCAGCACGCCTATACAAGACGCCTGCTCGCCGCCGTGCCGGTGCCCGACCCACGCCGCCGCTGGCATCGTGGGGGCGATGATCGCGCGCTCGATGACAGCGAGGTGCCGTCCCCCTTGCGTCGCCCCGACGACCCGCCCACCGTCGCGCCTCTCGTTGCGGTCGGACCCGACCATTATGTCGCCCGCCATTCGGTCGGCGGGCTTTATTAAGAGGAGCTGAGCATGCCCGAGATCCGTCGCCGTTCGCTGCTCGGAGGCGCCGCTTCGCTCGCGGCCGCTGCCGCCCTGGCGCAGCGCGCCGAGGCAGCCGGGGGGCAGGACCTCACCGTCGCGGTGCCGGATAATCTGGTGACGCTCGATCCGGCGGACGCCAACAACACGCTCGACCAAGCGGTCTGCCGGCTGATGCTGCAGGGCCTGTTCGGCTTCGACAAGGACATGAAGGCGGTGCCGGTGCTCGCGGAGAGCGCGACGGCGAACGCGCAGGCGACCGAGTTCACCTTCACCCTGCGCCAGGGCATCAAATTCTCCGACGGCGCGCCGTTCGACGCGCAGGCGGTAAAGGTCAATCTCGAGCGCATCGCCAATCCGGCGAACCATCTGAGGCGGCAAAGCCTGCTCGCGATGGTCGACCATGTCGAGGTGGTCGATCCGCACACCGCGAAAGTGGTGCTGAAGACGCCGTTCGGCGCGTTCATGAACACGATCGCCCATCCGGCGCTGACCTTGCACAGCCCGGCATCCCTGCAGCGCCCGAGGGCGGAGATCGCCCGCAACCCGGTCGGCACCGGGCCCTTCACCTTCGTGAGCTGGTCGCCGGACACGGTGAAGATGGCGAAGAACCCGAATTACTGGAAGCAAGGTCTGCCGAAGGTCGACACCATCACCATACGCAGCGTGCCGGAGAACGGCAGCCGCATCGCCATGCTGCAATCGGGGGAGGCGCAATACATCTACCCGCTGCCGCCCGAGATGGTGAAGGTGGTGCAGAACAACCCGAAGCTCGACGTGATCAACACGCCGTCGATCATCACCCGCTACGTCGCGCTCAACGTGATGAAGAAGCCGTTCAACGATATCCGCGTGCGTCAGGCGCTCAATTACGCGGTGAACAAGGAGGCGTTCATCAAGGTGGTGTGGGGCGGCTATGCCGACCCTCTCGACAGTCCGGAGCCGCCGCTGCTCACCTTCTACCAGAAGGGCGCGCCCTGGCCGTATGATCTCGCGAAGGCCAAGCAGCTGCTCGCCGAAGCCGGCTACCCGAACGGGTTCGAGACCGAGATCTGGGGCGCATCCAACACGCTGGCGACGCGCGGGATGCAGTTCATCCAGCAGCAATTCGCGCAGGTGGGCGTCAAGCTGAACGTGCAGGCGCTCGAATCCGGGGTGCTCAGCGCGAAGGTGTTTTCGGTCGACAAACCGGAGGACGCGCAAGTGCAGACCTATTACATCGGCTGGTCCGCCTCGACGGGCGATGCCGACTGGCAGTTCCGCCCGCTGTTTTCAAAGAGCGGCTGGCCGCCGGCGCTGTTCAACGTCTCCTATTTCAGCGATCCCGCGGTCGACAAGGACGTGCAGGACGCGCTGCTCACCGCCGACCCGACGGCGCGCGGCACCGCCTATGCGGACGCGCAAAAGCGCGTCTGGGAGGCGGCGCCCGCGGTGTGGCTCAGCATCGATCATATCCTGGATGCCAAGGCGAAGACCCTGCAGGGCGCCTACCGCATTCCCGATGGCGGGCTGCTGCTCGAGGAGAGCGAGCTCACCTGACGCGACCGCATGCTCGCCTATCTCCTGCGGCGGGTCGCGGGGATCGTGCCGGTGATGCTGGCGGTGTCGGTATTCGCCTTTGGCTTCGTGCACCTGCTGCCGGGCGATCCGGCGCGGCTGATCGCGGGACCGGAGGCGACCTTGCAGGACGTGAACTCCGTCCGCCAGCGTCTCGGCCTCGACCGGCCGCTGCCGGTGCAATATCTGCGCTTCGTCGCCGACATGGCGACCGGCAGCTTCGGCCGCTCGATCAAGACCGGCCAGCCGGTGAAGACCGAGATCGGCACGCGCTTCATGCCGACGCTGTGGCTCAGCCTGTTCGCGATGATCTGGGCGACCGCCGCCGGCATCGCGATCGGCGTGGTCTCGGGCGTCGCGCGCGGGCGATGGTTCGACCAGGCGGGGATGGCGCTCGCGGTCTCCGGCATCTCGTTTCCCGCCTTCTGGCTCGGCCTGCTGCTGATCGATCTGTTCAGCGTGCGGCTGCACTGGTTCCCGACCGGCGGCTATGGCGGCTGGCGCAGCTTCGTCATGCCGTCCTTCACCCTCGGCATCGGCGTCGCCGCGGTGATGGCGCGCTTCACCCGCTCCGCCTTCGTCGAGGTGGCGACGGAGGATTACGTGCGCACCGCGCGCGCCAAGGGCATGCGCGAGCGGCGGGTGGTCTGGCACCACGCGCTGCGCAACGCGCTGATCCCGGTGATCACGCTCACCGGCCTCGAATTCGGCACGCTGCTGGGCGGCGCCATCGTGATCGAGACGGTGTTCTCCTGGCCGGGCCTCGGCCGGCTGCTGGTGGATAGCGTGAGCTACCGGGATTATCCGGTGATCCAGGCGGAGATCCTGCTTTTCTCGCTGGAATTCGTGCTGATCAATCTGGTCGTCGATTTGCTCTACGCGGTGGTCAATCCGGAGATCCGGCTGCGATGAGCATGCCGGCATCCAATCGCCAGCGGCCGATGCGCCGGTGATCGACTCGCCGGTGATCAGCTCGCCGGTGATCAGCTCGCCCTGGGGCGAGTTCTGGCGCCGCTTCCGCCGCCGGCGCTTGGCGCTGGCGAGCGGGATCGTGCTGCTGCTGATCCTCTTCGTCGCGCTCGCGGCACCCTTGATCGCGCCATATGATCCGTCCGCGCCGGATTACGACAACGTTCTCGCCGGCCCGTCCTGGATCCATCTCTGCGGCACCGACACCTATGGGCGGGACATTTTGAGCCGCATCATCTGGGGCGGCCGCATCTCCCTCGCGGTGGGTTTCGTCTCGGTGGCGCTCGGCGGCACGGCGGGGGTGGCGCTCGGCCTGGTGAGCGGCTTCCTCGGCGGGTTTGCCGACGGGCTGATCATGCGCCTCTGCGACGTGCTGCTCGCCTTTCCCGGCATCCTGCTCGCGATCGGCGTGGTCGCCGTGCTCGGCCCGGGCATCGTCAATGCGATCTACGCGATCGCGGTGTTCAGCATACCGGTTTTCGCCCGGCTGGTGCGCGGCAGCGCGCTCTCGCTCAAGCAGACGCTCTACGTGCAGGCGGCGCGCAGCATCGGCGTGCGCGGCAGCGTGCTGGTGCTGCGCCATATCTTTCCGGGCACGCTGCCGGCGATCATCGTCTATGTCTCGCTCCGCGTCGGCACCGCGATCCTGGTGGCGGCTTCGCTCTCCTTCATCGGCCTCGGCGCGCAGCCGCCGAGCCCGGAATGGGGCGCGATGCTCGCGGATGGTCGCAGCTATCTCGGCGTCGCCGATCATCTGACGATCTTCCCGGGCCTCGCGATCTTCGTCACCGTGCTCGCCTTCAACCTGCTCGGCGACGGGCTGCGCGACGCGCTCGATCAGAAATTGCGCTGATGCGCGCGCGGGATCTCGGCCTTGGCTGCGGCGAGTTGCAGACCGGCAACTTCAACACCATCGCCGATGTGCCGGGCGTGCGCGTCGGCCATCGCACGCTGATCACCGGTGATATCCGCACCGGCGTCACCGCCATCCTGCCGCCGGGCGACAATCTCTTTCTCGACAAGCCGGTGGCGGCGGCGGATGTGCTGAACGGGTTCGGCAAGAGCGCCGGCCTCGTGCAGGTGGAGGAGCTGGGCGCGATAGAGACGGCGATCCTGCTCACCAACACCTTCGCGGTCGGCACCTGCGCGACCGCGCTGATCCGTGACGCGATGGCGCGCAACCCGGAGCTCGGCCGGCGCCTGCCGACGGTCAATCCGGTGGTGCTCGAATGCAACGACGGATTCCTGAGCGATATCCGCGTGCTGGCGGTGACGGAGCAGGACGCGGCGGCGGCGCTCGCCGGGGCGTCGGCGGATGTCGGCATCGGCGCGGTCGGCGCCGGTACCGGCATGTCCTGCTTCGGGCTCAAAGGTGGCATCGGCAGCGCCTCCCGCGTGCTGCGGGCGGATGGGCGGGCGTTTCACCTCGGCGCGCTGGTGCTGGCGAATTTCGGCCGTGCCGGGGATCTCCGCCTCCCGGACGGACGGCGGATCGGCCCTGCCGTGACGCCGCACACGGAAGCCGGTTCGGTGATCACCATCCTCGCCACCGACCTGCCGCTCGAGTTCCGGCAACTGCGCCGCGTCGCGCGCCGCGCCGGCGTCGGGCTTGCGCGCTGCGGCTCGGTCTGGGGCCATGGCAGCGGCGACATCGCGCTCGCCTTCACCACTGCAAATCGCGTGACGCAGGCGCCGCGCCGCGACGTGCTGGAGACGCGCGTGCTGGCCGAGGCGCGGCTAGATCTCGCCTTTCGCGCCGTCGCCGATTGCGCGCAGGAAGCGGTTCTGGATGCGCTCGCCGCCGCGGCGCCGATGACCGGCCGGGATGGGCACCACCGCCGGGCTCTCAGGGAGTTCCTATGAAGATCTATATCTCCGCCGACATCGAGGGCGTGGCCGGCGTGGTCGCCCCGTCGCACGGCCAGCCCGGCAACCCGGAATACGAGCGCGCGCGCCGGCTGATGACCGAGGAGGCGAGCGCCGCCATCGACGGCGCCTTCGCCGGCGGCGCGACGGCCGTGCTGGTGAATGATTCGCATGGCCCGATGATCAATCTGCTGCCCGAGGCGCTCGACCCGCGCGCCGAGTTGATCCTCGGCAAGCCGAAGCCGCTCAACATGTTCGCGGGCCTTACGGCGGATTTCGCCGGCGTTCTCTGCATCGGCTATCACGCCGGCGCCGGCCGGCCCGGCGTGCTCTCCCACACCACCAACGGCTTCTGCTTCCGCGCGATCCGGCTCAACGGCATGGATTGCGCGGAAGCGACGATCTACGGCGCCTATGCCGGCAGCCTCGGCGTCCCGGTGCTGATGCTGTCCGGCGATGACGTGCTGGCCGCCGAATGCGGGCCGCTGTTTCCCGGCGCGGCGCGGGTGGCCGTCAAGCACGCGCTCGGCCAGCGCGCCGCCCGCGCCCTCTCGCCCGCGCGGGCGAGGGAGGCGATCCGCGCCGCCGCGGCAGAGGCGGTCGCGCGCGCCGCCGACATCCCGCCCTTCATCGTCGAGCCGCCCTACCGGCTGGAGATCGATCTCGCCTCCCCGGCGCTCGCCGACCTCGCGGCGACCATCCCGGTCGCGCGCCGCCTCTCCCCGGTCACGGTCGGCTTCGCGCCGGAGACGGTCGCGGCGGCGCTCGGCTGGATGAACACGATCTCGGCCATGTCCGCCTTCCTGCGCTGATGCTTGCAGCGGAACCGCCTTCCCGCTAGCTCTGCCCGGTTTCGGACGGAGGCTGGGTCATGGCGTTCAGGGTGGCGGTGGTCGGCGCGACGGGTGCGGTCGGGCGCGAGCTGCTGAAGACGCTCGCCGAGCGCGATTTCCCGGTGAGCGAGGTCGTGGCCCTGGCCTCCGGCCGGTCCGTGGGCCAGGACGTCTCGTTCGGCGAAAAACAGGTTCTGAAGGTGCGCGGGCTCGAGAATTTCGACTTCGCGGGTTGGGATATCGGCCTGTTCAGCCCCGGCGCCGCGGTCTCTGCCATCCACGCCCCGCGCGCCGCCGCCGCCGGCTGCGTCGTCATCGACAATACGAGCCAGTTCCGGATGGAGCCGGACGTCCCGCTGGTGGTGCCGGAGGTGAACCCCGAGGCGCTGCGCAAATTCGCCAAGCGCCGGATCATCGCCAACCCGAATTGCAGCACCATCCAGATGGTCGTGGCGCTCAAGCCGCTGCACGACCGGTTCAGGGTGAAGCGGGTGGTCGTCTCGACCTACCAGTCGACCTCCGGCGCCGGGAAGGAGGGGATGGACGAGCTGTTCACCCATACCAAGGCGAGCTTCGTCAACGATCTGACCACGCCCCAGCAATTCACCAAGGAGATCGCCTTCAACTGCATCCCCCAGATCGACCGCTTCATGGATGACGGCTCGACCAAGGAGGAGTGGAAGATGGTGGTCGAGACGAGGAAGATCCTCGACCCCGACATCAAGGTGATCGCGACCTGCGTCCGCGTGCCGGTGTTCATCGGCCATGGCGAGGCGGTGCATGTGGAGTTCGAGCACCCGATCACCGCGAGCGAGGCCCGCGCCCTGCTGCGCGAGGCGCCGGGCGTCGCGGTGGTCGATACCCGCGAGGATGGCGGCTTCATCACGCCGGCCGAATGCGCGGGGGAGGACGCGGTGTTCGTCAGCCGCATCCGCAAGGATCCGTCGGTGCCGCACGGCCTCGCCTTCTGGTGCGTCTCCGACAACCTTCGCAAGGGCGCCGCGCTGAACGCGGTGCAGATCGCCGAGGTGCTGGTCTCGCAGGGATTGTTGCGGAAGGCGGTGGCGGCTTAGGGGAAAGTAAAGCCAGGGGCGCTGCCCCTGGACCCCGCCAAGGGCAGTCGCCCTTGGAACCCGGCTTGGCGCTTCGCGCAGGGCGCGCGTTGACCGTGCGGAACCGGTGACGTAAGGGAGCGTGACGGTTCATGCTGCAGCGCGATTGCGCTGCGGCTTCAGGGACGGCAAGCCGGATGAGCGACACACGCGACGGGCTGATGGTGGGCCGGACCAGCGAGGGCAAGCTGGTAAAGCGTCCGCTCTCGCCGCATCTCGGCGTCTACCGCCCGCAGATCAGCAGCGTGCTCTCCATCATGCACCGCGTGACCGGCATCGCGCTTTCCATCGGCACCCTGCTCCTGGTCTGGTGGCTGGTGGCCGCCGCCAGCTCGGACGGGGCGTTCGCCACGGTGCAGGGATTTCTGCGTTCCTGGATCGGGCTCCTGCTGCTGTTCGGCTGGACGGTGGCGCTCTGCTATCACTTCCTCGCGGGCATCCGGCATCTCGCCTGGGATGCGGGGTACGGGTTCAGCATCCCGCAATTCCACGCGAGCGGCTGGGTGGTGCTGGTCTGCACCGCGGTGTTGACGGTCCTGATCTGGATCGTCGGCCTGGCGGCCTGGGGCTGAGCGGCATGGCGACGAACGAAGCCCGCGCCCCGCGCATCGATGTCCGGCGGAGCCAGCTCGCCCAGATGCGAGGGCTGGGGGCCGCGCGCTCCGGCGTGCATGCCTGGTGGATCGAGCGCGTCACCTCGATCGCGCTGGTGCCGCTGACCATCTGGTTCGTGGTCTCGGTGCTCGGAATGCTGGGGACGCCGCGGGCCGGCGTGCTGCTCTGGGCGGCCAACCCGATCAACACGGTCTTGCTGCTTGCGCTGGTGATCTCCACCTTCGTGCATATGGCGCATGGCCTGCAGGTGGTCGTCGAGGATTACGTGCATGCCGAGGCGGCAAAGACGGTTTCGCTGCTGCTGATCAAGGCGGTGGCGTGGCTGCTGGGGTTGGCGGCGTTCGCCGCCGTGCTGCACATGGGATTCTGAGGCGCCGGTCGATCCGGGGCACAGCATCGCGAGGGAACAGGATGAACGCGATCACGATGCCCTCGAGCCGGGCCTATGATGTCACCGATCACACCTATGACGTTGTGGTGGTCGGCGCCGGCGGCGCCGGGCTGCGGGCGACGCTCGGCATGACGGCGGCCGGTCTCAAGACCGCCTGCATCACGAAAGTGTTCCCGACCCGCAGCCATACCGTCGCGGCGCAGGGCGGCATCGGCGCCGCGCTCGGCAATATGGGCGAGGATGACTGGCGCTGGCATATGTACGACACCGTGAAGGGGTCGGACTGGCTCGGCGACCAGGATGCGATCGAGTATATGTGCCGCGAAGCGATCCCGGCCGTCTACGAGCTCGAGCATTTCGGCGTGCCGTTCAGCCGCACCGAGGATGGCCGCATTTACCAGCGCCCCTTCGGCGGCCATATGAAGGATTACGGCAAGACCCCGGCGATGCGCGCCTGCGCCGCCGCCGATCGCACCGGGCATGCCATCCTGCACACGCTCTACCAGCAGAGCCTGAAGCACGACGCCGAGTTCTTCGTCGAATATTTCGCCCTCGACCTCATCATGGATGAGGGCGCCTGCCGCGGCGTGATGGCGTGGAACCTCGATGACGGCACCCTCCACCGCTTCCGCGCGCAGACCGTGGTTCTGGCGACCGGCGGCTATGGCCGCGCCTATCAGAGCTGCACCTCGGCGCATACCTGCACGGGTGATGGCAGCGGCATGGCGCTGCGCGCCGGGCTGCCGGTGCAGGACATGGAATTCGTGCAGTTCCACCCCACCGGCATCTTCCCCGCCGGCTGCCTGATCACCGAGGGCGCGCGCGGCGAGGGCGGCTACGTCACCAACAGCGAGGGCGAGCGGTTCATGGAGCGCTACGCGCCCACCGCCAAGGATCTTGCGAGCCGCGACGTGGTCTCCCGCTCGATGACGATTGAGATCAACGAGGGGCGCGGCTGCGGTCCGAACAAGGATCACATCCTGCTGCATCTCGAGCATCTCGGCGCCGACATCCTGCACGAGCGGCTGCCCGGCATTTCCGAGACGGCGCGCGTCTTCGCCGGCGTCGAGGTGACGAAGGAGCCGATCCCGGTGCTGCCGACCGTGCACTACAACATGGGCGGCATCCCCACGAATTATCACGGCGAGGTGCTGTCCCCGACCGCCGAGAACCCGGATGCGGTGATCCCCGGGCTGATGGCGGTGGGCGAGGCGGCCTGCGTCTCGGTGCACGGCGCGAACCGGCTCGGCACCAACTCGCTGCTCGACCTGGTGGTGTTCGGCCGCGCCGCCGCGCATCGCGCGTCCGAGACCATCAAGCCGGGCGCCTCGCAGGCGCCGCTGCCGCCCAAGGCCGGCGAGAACTCGCTCGACCGGCTCGATCGCGCCCGCCACGCCTCCGGCGGCACCCGCGTCGCCAAGCTGCGCGAGGACATGCAGCGCGCGATGCAGGCCCACGCCGCGGTGTTCCGCAACAGCGACACGCTGCGTCAGGGCGTCGACAAGATGCAGGCGCTCTGGCAGGGACTCGCCGACATGTCGGTGACCGATCGCGGCATGATCTGGAACAGCGACCTCGTCGAGGCGCTGGAATTGCAGAATCTGATGGGCAACGCGCTCTGCACTATCGTCGGCGCGGAGAACCGGCACGAGAGCCGCGGCGCGCATGCGCATGACGATTTTCCCGACCGCGACGACCAGAACTGGATGCAGCACACGCTGGCCTGGTGCGACGAGGGCGGCCATGTCTCGCTCGGCTACCGCCCGGTGGTGATGCGCACGCTCACCAACGAAGTCTCCGTGTTCCCGCCGAAGAAGCGCGTCTACTGACCGCGCGCGACCACGAAAGCAAAGCCCGATGGCCGAGTTCACCCTGCCTGCCAACAGCCGCGTCCGCCCCGGCAAGACGTTCAAGGCGGCGCAAGGCGCGAAACGCATGCGCGAATTCCGCGTCTATCGCTGGGATCCGGATGACGGCGAGAATCCGCGCATCGACACCTACGAGCTCGATCTCGACAAGATGGGCCCGATGGTGCTGGACGCGCTGATCCACATCAAGAACGAGATCGACACCACGCTCACCTTCCGCCGCTCCTGCCGCGAGGGCATTTGCGGCAGCTGCGCGATGAATATCGACGGCACCAACACGCTCGCCTGCCTCAAGCCGACGGAGGAGGTGAAAGGCGCGGTCAAGATCAACCCGCTGCCGCATATGTCGGTGGTGAAGGATCTGGTGCCCGATCTCACCCAGGCCTATGCGCAGCTCGCCAGCATCGAGCCCTGGCTGAAGGCGGACACGCCGGCGCCGCCGGATGCCGAGCGCCTGCAGAGCGTCGAGGAGCGCAAGAAGCTCGACGGCATGTGGGAATGCATCCTCTGCTTCTGCTGCACCACCGCCTGCCCGAGCTACTGGTGGAACGGCGACCGCTACCTCGGCCCGGCCACGCTGCTCGCCGCGTATCGCTTCATCGCCGACAGCCGCGACGAGGCGACCGGGCAGCGCCTCGACGCTCTCGAGGATCCGTTCAAGCTCTATCGCTGCCACACGATCATGAACTGCACGCAGACCTGCCCCAAAGGTTTGAACCCCGCGCAAGCCATCGGCCGCATCAAGCAGCTGCAGGCCGAACGCAAGGGCTAGCGAGTGGGCGAAGTGGTAGGCCAGGGGCGCTGCCCCTGGACCCCGCTGGGGCCGAAAGGCCCCAGATCCCGATTGCGGCGCTTCGCCCAGCGCGAAGCGCATTCAAATCCCGAAACATCCGCCCCTTCCGTTCCCCGCGCGCGAAGCGCCCATTCCGGGGTCTGGGGGCCGTCGCCCCCAGCGGGGTCCAGGGGCAGCGCCCCCGGCCTTCTCCCCTAGCGCCAAATGTTCGCCGGGAACCTTCAAACCCCGAGGGGACGCGCCAAAGCCTGGTCCGACAGCCTGCTGGTCGATCATGCCGTGTTTCGCGTGCTCTGGGAGAATTGGGCCGAGGTGGTGCCCGGGCGGCTCTACCGGTCCAACCACCCGACGCCGGCGCGGCTGGCCGCGGCGGTCCGTCGCTTTGGGCTTCGCACGTTAATCAATCTGCGCGGCTACCGGCAATGCGGCTCTGATGCGCTGTCCCGTGACGCGGCGGCGCGGCTCGGGCTTGCGCATGTGGACATGGCGTTCGAGAGCCGCGGCGCGCCGCATCGCGATCGCATCCTCCGCTTCGCCGGCCTCTATCGCGGTCTCGAGACGCCGGCGTTGATGCATTGCAAGTCGGGCGCCGACCGCGCCGGGCTCGCGGCCGGCCTGGTGGTGCTGATGGAGGGGGGCAGCGCCGCGGAGGCGCTGCGCCAGCTCTCCTGGCGGTTCGGCCATTTCAACCGTTCGCGCACCGGCATTCTGGATGCCTTCTTCATCCGTTACGCGCGGGAGGCCGAGGGCCGGCGACCGTTTCTCGACTGGGTGGAGCACGAATACGACGAGGCGGCGCTCCGGCGGGATTTTACCGCGCACGGCATTTCGAGTTTCATCAACGACCGCGTGCTGCGGCGGGAGTGAACGGTGTCGCGCCGGACCTCCGAGATCACGCCCGATCTCATGCTCCGCGCCTACCGCGCCGGATTGTTCCCGATGGCGGAGACGAGGCGGGGCGACCGGCTCTACTGGCTCGATCCTGAGCAGCGCGGGGTTCTCCCGCTCGGATCGTTCCATCTGCCGCGCCGGCTGCGCCGAACCGTGCTCGCCGGCGCGTTCGATGTGGCGACTGACCGGGATTTCCCCGCCATCATCGCCGGCTGCGCCGAGGCGGCGGCGGGGCGCGAGGATACCTGGATCAACGACGAGATCGAGCGCCTGTTCGTCGAGCTCGCCCGGCGCGGCCAGGCGCATAGCGTCGAGTGCCGGCTTGGCGGTGTGCTGGTCGGCGGGCTTTACGGCGTCGCGATCGGGGCTGCTTTCTTCGGCGAGAGCATGTTCAGCCGGGCGCGCGACGCCTCGAAAGTGGCCTTGGTGCACCTGGTGGCCAGGCTGCGCCTGGGCGGTTTCCGCCTGCTCGACACGCAGTTCGTGACCGCCCATCTGACGCAATTCGGCGCGCGTGAAGTGCCGCGCGAGGCGTATCGCGCGATGCTGGCCGACGCGTTGGCCGCGCCGGCGCGTTGGCCGGAGGCACCGGCCGCGCAGGATGTCGAGGTCGAGATCCACACGCTGGCGAGTGGTTGAGTTGACGCGCGGGCGGCCCGGGGCGCAGCGTCCGGCCGCCTGATTTCGAGAGGATTGCCATGCCGAGAATGATCGCGCCGTTCGCCTTAGCGATGCTGGCCAGCGCGACTTTGGCCGGCAGCCTGTCGGGGGCGCCGGCCTCGGCGCAGGACGCGCCGCCGCATATCTGGCCGACGCGCGATGTCACCGTCACCTACGCGGTGATCGATCAGCAGCAGAACCGGTCCACCACCATCGCGATGCACTGGAAGGCGGGCGGCACGCAGGCGCGGATCGACCTGCCCGGCGGCAGCTACGCCATCGTCGATCGCGCCGGCGATCTTGGCATGCTTGTGCTGCCACGCCAGAAGACGGTGATGCGGATCCCGCTTTCCGCCACCCCGATCGGCGCGATGCTGCCGGAGAACGCCGCCGGCTTCGTGCATGGCGGGAGCGACACCGTCGCCGGCCATCGCTGCGATCTCTGGTCGCTGCACAATGCGCAAGGGGATGCCTCGGTCTGCCTGACGGCGGATGGCGTGGTGCTGCGCGCGCAGGGCAAGTCGGCGCAGGGCGGGTCGGGCGGGGTGATCGCGAACGTGGTCACTTACGGGCCGATTCCGCGGGCGCTGCTGGAGCCGCCGGCGGATTTCGCGCGCATCAACCTGCCGGCCGCCGCCGCCACGATGATGATGCCGCCCGCCAGATCCACCGGACAGGCGCCCAGATCCTCCGGACAAACGCAATGAGACGCGCCGCGCTCTCAGCGCTTCTGGTCTGCGCCGCGGCGCTCCCGGCCGCCGCGCAGACCCGGCCCAACACCATCCCGACGCGCGACGTGGATGTGACCTACCACATGACGGCGGCCGACCAGACGCTCACCCAGCGGATGCGATGGCTGGCCGGGCCGCAGATGCTGCGCGTCGATCCGCCGACGCCCGGCCTCTACATGATCGTGAATTACAAGGATCACCGGGTCGCCGTGGTGCGCGATGCTGACCGCCAGGTCCTCGATCTCGACACCGGCGCCGCCACCTTGCCGGGCGGCAATTTCGGCCCGGAGGGCGGCCATTTCACCCGCCAGGGCAATGACACCGTCGCCGGCCTGCCCTGCACCGACTGGCAGACCACCGACACCACGGGCGACCCCACCATCGCCTGCTTCACCGCCGACGGCGTGCTGCTCCGCGCCCGCGCCGGCAACCGGACGTTGCTGGAGGCCGCCACCGTCACCTACGGCCCGCAGGACGCCGCCGCCTTCAGGACGCCGCCGGATTACGTCCACGTGAAGCCGCCCCAGCAATAGAGCTTTCGGCGGCGCTTCGCCCTCAGGGCCAGGAAACGCCCGACGCCGCGACGAAGATCGAATAGAGCGAGGTCGTCGCGGTGATGAACAGGCGGTTCCGCTTCGGGCCGCCGAAGCAGAGATTGGCGACCACTTCCGGCACCTTGATCTTGCCGAGCAGCATCCCCTCGGGCGTCAGGCAGTGGACGCCGTCGCCGGCGCTGGTCCAGATATTGCCGTCGGTGTCGATGCGGAACCCGTCCGCGCAGCCGGGCGTGATGTCGGCCAGCACGCGGCCATTGGCGAGCCGCGTGCCGTCCACCACGTCGAAGACGCGGATGTGGTGCGCGCCGTCGCTCCTATGCGAGATGCCGGTATCGGCGATGCAGAGCTTGCTCTCGTCGGGCGAGAAGGCGATGCCGTTCGGCTTGTCGAAATCACCCGCGACGATGCTGAGCGCACCGTTCGCCGGGTCGAGCCGATAGACGTTGCAGGCGCCGATCTCGCTCTCGGTGCGCTCCCCCTCATAGGCGCTGAGAATGCCGTAGGGCGGATCGGTGAACCAGATGCTGTGATCGGATTTCACCACGGCATCGTTCGGCGAGTTGAGGCGCTTGCCCTCGAACCGGTCGGCAAGAATGGTGATGCTGCCGTCGATCTCGGTGCGGGTGACGCGGCGCGCGCCGTGCTCGCAGGTGATCAGGCGGCCCTGCCGGTCGCGCGTATTGCCGTTGCTGTTCCTCGAATCCTGCCGCCAGATTCGCGCGCCGAGACCGTCCGCCCATTGCATGATGCGGTTGTTCGGGATGTCGCTCCACAGCAGGGTGTCGCTGTCGATGAAATAGACCGGTCCCTCGGCCCAGCGCATCCCGCCATGCAGTTTCTCCAGGCGCACGTTCGGCTGGGTGAGCATGAGAAAGCGCTCATCGAGAATCTCGTAATCCGGGTGCAAGATTTCCTCCCTTCAGGCCGGGCGTTTCAACCAGAGCATTTTCACCTTCGGTGGAGTCGGCGCCGGCCCTCGCTCCCACCCGGCCTCCCACGGAAGTACACGACCGTTGGGGCCGGGTGGGGGCGAGGGCCGGCGCCGACTTAACTGAAAATGCTCTAGCGCCCATCAGCCGGGCAGATCGATGATCTCGATCCAGTTGGGCTGCGCGCCGGTGACGGTCTGCGCGACCCCGGTGAGCGCGCCGGTGCTGCCGATCGCGAAGGTGGCGACGCGCGCGGTCTCGAGGCCGGCGGCGAGCAGGAAGCGGCCGTCCGGGTCGATCGCCAGGCTGCGCGGCACCGCCGGCACGTCCCAGCTGCCGATGCGGCGGAGCGAATCCGGCCCGATCGCGAAACCGGTGATGAGGTTGCGGCTGCGCACGCTCGCATAGAGGAAGCGCCCGTCCGGGGTGATCTGCAGATCCGCCGCCGCCGCGGTCGGGCGCGGCGGCGTGCCGTCCGGCAGCAGGCTGGCGCCGCAGCCGCGGGTCAGCCGGCCGCTCTCCGCGTCGATCGCATAGGCATCGACCGTGCCGCCGACCTCGTTGGCCACGAACAGCGTGCGCCCGTCCGGGTGAAAGCGAAGATGGCGCGGACCTTCGCCGGGCGCGCTCGCGGCATGCGGCGGCAACGGCGTCATCGCGCCGGCCTCGGCATCGAATGCGAGCCGCATGACATGATCGCCGCCGAGCACCGCCGCGTAGAGGAAGCGGTTATCGGGGGCGGCCAGGATGCTGTGCGCCTTCGGTGCGGTCGGCACGCTCCGCACCGGGGCGGATTGCACCCGGCCCTGCGCGTCGATCGGGTTGCTGGTGAGCCTTGCGCCGGAATAGCTGGCGGCGAGCAGATGCCGACCGGTGCGATCGGTCGCGAGATAGGCCATGCTGTCGGCGAGGGTCGCGGTGCCGACCGGCGTGAGCGCGCCCGATCTGCCGTCGATCGCGTAGCTGGTCACCGGATAGGCGGGCGTGCGGAGTGCCGCATGCAGGACGCGCCGATCCGGGCTCACCGCCATCGGCAGGCTCTGCGGCGAGGGTTCGGCGGTGCCGGGCACCGGTGTGCGCGCGATCCCACGCAGCGCGCCGCTCGCCGGGTCCATCGCGAAAGCCCAGATCTCCTTCGGCTCGGCGCAAGAAATATACGCGACCCGCAGCCTCGGCGCGGCGTCCGGTTCCGGCATCGCGTTCCTCCCTTGGAAGGCGAGCTTATGGCCATGCCGCTCCGAAGGGAACCTGCGCCGCCACGCCGCGATGGAGGCTGCATGCCGCGCCGTGTCCCGTTATTGCCCTTGCTGATTGTGCTACTGGCGATTTCAGCCGGTGGCGCGCGCGGGGCCCGCATCGTCGACCCCTGGCCCGACCCCGCCGGCATCATCGGCGTGCGTACAGAAGAAGTGCGCTTCCCGAGCAGCAGTCCGTTCAGCCCCGCCGATTCCCGCCAAGCGCCGGCGACGACCGGCATCGGCGAGCTCTATCTGCCGATGGACGCGCCGCCCAACCACACCACGCCCGCGGTGGTGATGCTGCACGGCGCCGCCGGGATGGTGGAGGAGCGGGGCGAGACATATGGCCCGCAGCTCGCCGCGATGGGCGTCGCGGTGCTGGTGATCGATACGTTCGGCGCGCGGCGCGACATGGCGAGCAGCTTCATCGGCCGGGTGCTGCACATCACCGAGACGATGTTCGTGGCCGATGCCTATGCCGGGCTGCGTTACCTCGCCACTCTGCCGGAGATCGATCCGCACCACGTCGTGCTGACCGGCTTCTCCTATGGCGGCATGGCGACGATGTATGCGCTCTACGACGAGATGGCGGACCGCTTCGCCCCGGACGGGTTGCGCTTCGCCGGGCATGTCTCGTTCTACGGCCCCTGCGTCGCCCGCTTCGATGACAGCCGCACCACCGGCGCGCCGCTGCTCATGCTCTACGGCGCCGATGACCAGCTGATCCGCCCGGCGCGCTGCGCCGCGATCGCCGACGATCTGCGGAGCGGCGGCAGCCAGGTGAGCGTGATCGCCTATCCCGGCGCGGTGCATCAATGGGATGGCGGGCTGCCGCGGATGATGATCGGCCGCAATCTCTCCGGCTGCGGCTTCCGGGTGGCGCGCGACGGCACGATCTTCGATACCCATACCGGCCTGCCGATGGGCGGCCCGTTCCTGCGCGAGGTCATTCTGGGTCTCTGCGTGCCGGACAAGCCTTATCCGATCGGCGCGGACCCCGTCGTCCATGCCCAATCCAACCGTGATCTCGGTATTTTCCTGAACCGCGTCTTCGCCTCTCCCGGATGAGGCGCCGGCGCGTGTAAGAAGCGCCATGGCCGTTCGCATGAAACCCGAGGGCGACCTCTTCCCGCAGGCGGCGTCGAAGCCGCCGACCCCGCCGGACGACGCCCAGCGCCCGCTCGCCGACCGCATGCGGCCGACGCATCTCGGCGAGGTCGTCGGCCAGGACCATCTGCTCGGGCCCGAGGGCACGGTGACGAAGATGCTGGAGCGGGGCTCGCTCGCCTCGCTGATCCTGTGGGGGCCGCCGGGCGTCGGCAAGACGACAATCGCGCGGCTGCTCGCGGAGGATGCGGGCCTCGCCTTCACCCAGCTTTCCGCGGTGTTCTCCGGGGTCGCCGATCTCAAGCGCGCCTTCGAGGAGGCGGCGCGCCGCCGCCGGGCGGGGCAGGGGACGTTGCTCTTCGTCGACGAGATCCACCGCTTCAACCGCGCCCAGCAGGACGGTTTTCTCCCCGCCGTCGAGGATGGCACGGTGACGCTGGTGGGGGCGACCACCGAAAACCCCTCCTTCGCGCTGAACGGCGCGCTGCTCTCGCGCTGCCAGGTGATGGTGCTGCGCCGGCTCGACGATGCCGCGCTCGAAAGCCTGCTCGCCCGCGTCGAGGCGGGCGGCCACACGCTGCCGCTCGACGGGGAGGCGCGCGGCGTGCTGCGGGCGATGGCGGATGGCGACGGGCGCTACCTGCTGAATATGGCCGAGCAGCTTCTCGCCCTGCCGGAGGCCGAGGGCGTGCTCGACCCCGCCGGCCTCTCCGCGCTGCTCGCCCGTCGCGCCGCGCTCTACGACAAGGATCGCGAGGAGCACTACAATCTGATCTCCGCGCTGCATAAGTCGCTGCGCGGCTCTGACCCCGACGCGGCGCTCTACTGGCTCGCCCGCATGCTCGCCGGCGGCGAGGATCCGCGCTACATCGCCCGCCGCCTGCTGCGCTTCGCCTCCGAGGATATCGGCCTCGCCGACCCGCAGGCGCTGACCCAGACGCTCGCCGCCTGGGAGGCCTATGAGCGGCTCGGCAGCCCGGAAGGCGAGCTCGCGATCGCCCAGGCCGTGCTCTATCTCGGCACCGCGCCGAAATCGAACGCCGCCTATGCTGCGCTCGGCGCCGCGATGCGGGCGGCGAAGGAGACCGGCAGTCTGATGCCGCCGGCGCATATTCTGAACGCGCCGACCAAGCTGATGAAGCAGCTCGGATACGGCGATGGCTATGCCTATGATCACAAGGAGGAGGAGGCGTTCTCCGGCCAGAACTATTTTCCGGACGGCATGGAGCGGCAGGCGCTCTACCAGCCCGCCGGCCGCGGCTTCGAGCGCGAGATCGCCCGCCGGCTCGAGCACTGGGCCGCGCTGCGCGCCGAGCGCAATGCCGCCGAGTGCAATCCCGCTGAGCGCAGGGCCGAGGAGCCCGGATGAGCGCGCATCGTCGCGAGGTGACGGCGGACGAAGCCGATATCCGGCTCGACCGCTGGTTCCGCCGGCATTTCCCGGCCCTCCCGCAGGGCGCGGTGCAAAAACTCTGCCGCACCGGCCAGATCCGGGTGGACGGCAAGCGCGCCGCCGCGGCGACCCGCCTCGCCCCGGGCCAGGCGATCCGCATCCCGCCGCTCGCCGTCTCCCCGGCCCCGGCGGCGGAGAAGGTCGATCCGCGGTTGGAGGCGGAACTCGCCCGCCTGGTGCTGTACCGCGACGACCAGGTGATCGTGCTCGACAAGCCGGCCGGGCTGCCGGTGCAGGGGGGTCCCGGCATCACCCGTCACCTCGACGGCATGCTGGACGGGCTCCGTCTCGGGGCCGACCGGCCGCGCCTCGTGCACCGGCTCGACCGCGACACCTCCGGCGTGCTGCTGCTCGCCCGCACGCCGGGGGTCGCCGGCAAGCTCGCCGCCCTGTTCCGCGGGCGGGACGTGAAAAAAACCTATTGGGCGGTGGTGGCCGGCCGGCCGGTGCCGCCCGAGGGGGTGATCGACGCGGCGCTGGTCCGCGTCGGCGGCCCGGCCGGGCGCACCGTGATCGCCCAGCCCGACGATCCGGACGCGGCGCGCGCGCTCACCGACTACCGCACCGAGGATGCCGCCGGCCGCAAGCTCGCCTGGCTGGAGCTGGCGCCGCTCACCGGCCGCACCCACCAGCTCCGCGTGCATTGCGCGGCGCTCGGCACGCCGATCCTGGGCGACGAGAAATATGGCGGCGAGCGCGCGCACCCTGAGGGTTTCCCCGCGATGCTGCATCTGCATGCGCGCGCGCTCGCCTTTCCGCATCCGGAAGGCGGAACCCTGACCGTCGCCGCGGCGCTGCCGCCGCATATGCGCGAGACGTTCCGGATGCTGGGCTTCACCGCCCCCGCCCCGCCGCCGCCCGCGCGGCGCTGAAAGGTTCCAGATGATCGAACACCATGGCTGACCGGGTAGGTCGCCGCCCGCTTCGCGCCCTGCTGATCGGGCTCGGCGTGCTCGTGCTGCTGATCGTGGCCGCCGCCGGCATCGCCTGGGCGAGCTTCGACCCGAACACGCTGAAGCCGCGCATCGCGGCGGCGGTGAAGCGCGCGACCGGGCGGGACCTCGCCCTCGCCGGGCCGCTCACCTTCACGCCCGGCCTCTCGCCGGTGATCGCCGCCTCCGACGTCTCGCTCGCCAACATCGCCGGTGGCTCGCGCCCTGCGATGGCCACGGCGGGGCGCGTCGAGTTCCAGGTCGCGCTGCTGCCGCTGCTCTCGCACCGCGTGGTGATCGAGCGGCTGACCCTGCTCCGCCCCGATATCCTGTTGGAGCGCGGGCCGGACGGCACCGGCAACTGGGTCATGCGCCCCGCGCAGCCGGCCCAGCCCCTCCCCCAGGCAACGCCGGCCGAGACCCGCACGCCGATGCAGACCGAACTGCACGCGCTCCGCATCGAGGACGGGCGTCTCACCTGGCGCGACCGGGCCGGCCGGGCGACCATGATCGGCATCCCGCGCCTTGATGCCACCGCCGCCGGCGACAGCGCGCCGGTCGATCTCTCCGCCAGCCTGCTCGCGCATGGCGTGCCGGTGACGCTGACCGCCGCAACCGGCCCGGTCGCGGCGCTGCGTGCGGGCAAGCCGGCCTCGCCCTGGCCGGTGAAGCTCGGCCTCGCCGCGCTGGGCGGCCACGCCGCGGCCGAGGGCACGCTCGCCGACCCCGACCGGCTGGGGGGCTACGATCTCGCGCTCGACGGCGCCGTGCCCGACCTCGCTGCCTTCGACCGGATCTTTCCGCATGCCCGGCTGCCCGCGCTGCACGATGTTTCGGCCTCCCTGCATCTCGTCGATGGCGGGCTGATCGTGCCGCGGATCACCGCGCTCAAGCTGCATCTCGGCGCCTCCGATCCGGGCGGCAGGCTGAGCTTCCTGCATATCGCGAGCCTCGATCTCACCGACGCCGCGCCCGACCAGCCCTCGCATCTCGACCTGCACGGTGCGGTGCGCGGCGCGCCGGTCGCGCTCTCCGGCAGTTTCGGGCCGCCCTCCGCTCTGCTGCCGGCGGCCGGCACGCCGTTCCGCGTCGATCTCGCCGGCCAGGCGGCCGCCGCCAGCTTCACCGCGCGGGGTGAGATCGGCGCGCCGCTCGCAATGACGGGCAAGTCGGTGGCGGTCACGGCGAAAGTGCCGGACCTTGCCGCGCTCGACGCGCTCGCCGGCCGCAAGCTGCCGGCCCTGCACGACCTCGACATCGCCTTCCGGCTCGGCGACCGGCCGGACGGCTTCGCGCTCGACGAGCTGAAGGCCAGTTCCGCTGCGGGCGACCTAGCCGGCTTCCTGGCCGTCTCCGCGCTCTCCACCCATCCGCGGATCGAGGCCAATCTCACCTCTCAGCGCCTCGATCTCGATGCGATGCAGGCAGCACTCCCGCCGGCCCCGCCGCCCGCCCCGCCGGTGCAGCCGGCGCCCCCGCCCGCGCCGGTGGCCGGCCCCGCCGGGCCGCCGCGGCTCATCCCCGACAAGCCGCTGCCGCTCGACACGCTGCGGACCGCGGACGCCGATATCCGGTTGACCGTCGCGAGCCTGCGGGCCGGCGGCGTCGAGGACCGCAACGTGGTGGCGCGGTTGCTGCTGGTCGGCGGGCATCTCACCCTCGCGCCGCTCACCGCCGACACGCCGGGCGGTCCGGCGCAGGCGGCTCTTGAGGTGGATGCGGGCCGGTCGCCGCCGACGGTCGGTGTGGTGATACGGGCGCCGCAGCTCGCCCTCGCGCCGCTGCTGGCGGCGCTGCACGTGCCGGCGGAGGCGGAGGGCACCATCTCGCTCGATGCCGATCTGCACGGCGCCGGGGCCACGCTCCGCGCCCTTGCCGCGACGGTCGATGGTCGGCTCGGCCTCTCGATGGTGGATGGCGCGCTCGACAACGCGCTGGTGACGCGGTTCTTCGGCAGCGTGCTGAACTCCGCGCACCTGCCGGCCGAGCTCATCGGCAAGACCGATGTGCGTTGCCTCGCGCTCCGCTTCGATGCGGCGCACGGCATGGCCACGCTCGGCGCCTTCGACCTCGATACCTCCCGCCTGTCGATGACCGGCGGCGGCACGGTCAACCTCGCGGATGAAGGCCTCGCGCTGCACTTCCAGCCCCTGCTGCGCCTGGGCGGCACCGGCGTCGCGGTGCCGGTGAAGCTCGACGGCACGCTGGCCGCGCCACGCGCGGCACTCGATGCCGTGCAGGGGGGACGGGTGGGCGCGGTGATCGGCGCGCTCGGCACCGCCACCGGCGATTCCTGCGGGCCGGCGCTGGCCGCATCGCGCAACGGCGCGCCCGGCCCAGCGCCGGCGCCGGAAAAGCGCCGTGGCGTCGACCCGGGCGAGCTGCTGCGGCTGTTCCAGCACAAGGGCCGTTGATGCGGCGATTCTGGTGATGCGACGATTCTGGGACCGGGCGACCATCGAGCCGACCGCCTCCGGCTTTCGCGTTCTCCTCGACGGCAAGCCGATGCACCTGCCGGGCGGCCTCCGCCTCGACCTCGCCAGCCGGCCGCTCGCCGAAGCGGTCGCGGCGGAATGGCAGGAAGCCGGCGGCGGCAAGGGCGGCGAGATGAGCTTCGAGAACGTGCCGCTCTCCCGCCTCGCCGGCACCGCGCAGGAGCGCATAGCCCCGCACGGAACCGTCACCGCTGCCGCGCTCGCACGCTACGGCGAGACCGACCTGCTTTGTTACCGCGCCGACACCCCACCCGCCCTCGTCGCGCTCCAGCAGGCCGAATGGCAGCCCTGGCTCGACTGGGCCGAGCAGCGCTTCGGCGCCCATCTCCGGGTGGCCACCGGGGTGATGCCGGTGACGCAGGACACGAGCTCGCTCGCCGCTTTCGGCGCCGCGCTCGGCGTGCTCGACCCGAACACGCTGGCCGGGCTCGGTGTGGCGGTGCCGGCGCTGGGAAGCCTCGTCCTCGGGCTCGCCCTCGCCGAGGCGGCGCTCGACGCCGCCGAGGCGCACCGGCTGGCAACGCTTGACGAGCGCTTCCAGGAGGAGTTCTGGGGCGCCGATGAGGAGGCCGTGGCGCGGCGCGCGCGCCTCGGCGCCGATGTCGCTCTTGCGGCGCGGTTTATCGCGTTGGCGCGGAATTAGGAGGGCAGGCCCGGGGCGCTGCCCCTGCACCCCGCTGGGGCCGAGAGGCCCCAGGCCCCGATTTGGCGCTTCGCGCGCAGCGCTTGGACATACGGGGCGTGCGTCCGGCGGCAACGCCCTGGTCTTCTTCTTCTACCCGAACACCTCGACCCAAGCCCCCCGCAGAGCCGCGTCCGCCTCCGCCATGGTGACTGCCAGGCCAAGCGCGGCGAGGCTGGTCACGCCGTGTTCGCTGATCCCGCAGGGCACGATGCCGCTGAAATGGGTGAGGTCGGGTTCGACGTTCAGGGCGATGCCGTGCCAGCTCACCCAGCGGGTCAGCCGGACGCCGATCGCGGCGATTTTCGCTTCCCGGCCGGTGGCATGGTCGGCGACCCAGATGCCGATGCGCCCGTCGCGCCGTTCACCGCGCACGTTGAAGCGGTCGAGGGCGCGGATCAGCCAGTCCTCGAGGCCGGCCACATAGGCGCGGACGTCGCGCGGGCGGACGGAGCCGTGCGGGTGCGTGAGGTCGAGCATCACGTAGGCGGTGCGCTGGCCGGGCCCGTGATAGGTCCATTGGCCGCCGCGCCCGGCTTCGTAGGTCGGGAAGCGGGCGGGGTCGCGCAATTCCTCGGGGCGTGCCGAGCTGCCGGCGGTGTAGAGCGGCGGGTGCTCGACGAGCCAGACCTTCTCGGCGGCGCTGCCGGCGCGGATGGCGGCCACCCGTTCCGCCATCGCATCGAGCGCGGCGGGGTAGGGGGTGAAGCCTTCCGCGGTGTTCCATTCGACGCGGTCGAGGGTGATTGATGCCTCCGCCACCATCGGCTATACGCCGCTGCCCACGGTGCGGTCGTGGCGGAATGGTAGACGCGCAAGCTTGAGGTGCTTGTGGGGGAAACCTCGTGGAAGTTCGAGTCTTCTCGACCGCATGACACTCCGATCCTCGGCGCCCCGCTGCCATGTGCCGTGGGGTTATTGCCAGCCTGACGCACTCCGCCGATCCTGACCGCCCCACGGGCTTTGCTGAGCGGCGCGTGCGGTCAGGAGATGGCGATGGACGAAGACTTCCGAAAGGCGGCGCTCGACTACCACCGGCTGCCGCATCCGGGAAAGCTCAGGATCGAGCCGACCAAGCGTATGGCGACGCAGCGCGATCTGGCGCTCGCCTATTCCCCGGGCGTCGCCGCCGCCTGCCTCGAGATCAAGGCCGATCCGGAGGCGGCGCGCGACTACACGTCGCGTGGCAATCTGGTCGCGGTCATCTCGAACGGCACGGCGGTGCTCGGTCTCGGCAATATCGGCGCGCTCGCCGGCAAGCCGGTGATGGAGGGCAAGGCGGTGCTCTTCAAGAAATTCGCTGGCATCGACGTGTTCGACATCGAGGTGGATGCCGACGACCCCGACCGTTTCATCGAGGTGGTGGCGGCGCTCGAACCGACTTTCGGCGCGATCAATCTCGAGGACATCAAGGCGCCGGAATGCTTCCAGGTGGAGCGGGCGCTGCGCGCGCGGATGGGCATCCCGGTATTCCATGACGACCAGCACGGCACCGCGATCATCGTCGCCGCCGCGGTGCGCAACGGTCTGCTGCTGCAGGGCAAGCGCATCGAGGAGGCGAGGCTCGTCACGTCGGGCGCCGGCGCGGCGGCGCTCGCGACCGTCGACCTGCTGGTCGGGCTCGGCCTGAAGCCGGAAAACGTGACGCTCACCGACATCAAGGGCGTGGTGCATGCCGCGCGCGGCGACCTGCCGCCGAACATGCTGCCCTATGCGCGCGAGACGGATGCGCGGAAGCTGCCCGACGTGCTCGGCGGCGCCGACATCTTCCTCGGCCTGTCCGCGCCGAACGTGCTGCACGAGGACTGGCTCGAGCTGCTGGCCGACAAGCCGCTGATCCTCGCACTCGCCAACCCCGACCCCGAGATCATGCCCGAGCTGGTGCACAAGCACCGGCCGGATGCGATCGTCGCCACCGGGCGGAGCGACATGCCGAACCAGGTCAACAACGTGCTCTGCTTCCCGTTCATCTTCCGTGGCGCGCTCGATGTCGGTGCCACCGAGATCAACGAGCCGATGAAGCAGGCCGCGGTCGAGGCGATCGCCGAGCTCGCGAGGATGGAGGCAAGCGAGACGGTGGTCGCCGCCTATGGCGGTGACGCGCCGATCTTCGGGCGGGATTACATCATCCCGAAACCCTTCGACCCCAGGCTGATCCTGCAGATTGCGCCGGCGGTGGCGCGCGCCGCCATGGAATCCGGTGTCGCCTCGCGGCCGATCACCGATTTCGAGGCGTATCGCGAGACGCTCGAGACCTTCGTTTTCCGCTCCGGCCAGTTGATGCGTCCGGTGTTCGAGGCGGCGCGCAAGGACCCGGCGCGGATCGTCTATGCGGATGGCGAGGATGAGCGCGTGCTGCGCGCCGTGCAGACGGTGGTCGACGAGCGCATCGCCCGCCCGATCCTGATCGGCGATCGCGCGGCGATTGCGCGCAAGGTGGAGGCGATGGGCCTGCGGCTGCGCACCGGCTCGGGGGAGGATGCCGAGGTGCGCGTGCTCGATCCGGAGGCGGATGCGGAGGTGTTCGACCCGCTCGCCCCTCCGTATGAATGCCTGGTCGGCCGACGCGGCGTGCCGTCCGATGCCGCCGTGCGGCGCATCCGCAGCCGCAGCACCGTTGCCGCCTCGATGCTGCTGCATACCGGCCTCGCGGATGCCGCGCTGGTGGGCGGCACAGGCGGGTTCTGGCGGCACATGGAATACGTGATCCCGATCATCCCGCGTGCGAAGGGAGCGGAGCGCATCTACGCGCTCTCCTCGCTGATCCTGCAATCGGGCGCGCTCTTCGTCTGCGACACGCATATGGTGCCGGATCCGACGGCGGAGCAGGTGGCGGAGATGACCCTGCTCGCCGCCGATGCGGTGCGCGCCTTTGGGATCACGCCGAAGGCGGCGCTCTGCTCGCATTCGAGCTTCGGATCGAGCAATGCGCCGAGCGCGCGCAAGATGCGCCATGCGCTGACGCTGATACGCGCGCGCGCGCCCGACCTAGAAGTGGATGGCGAGATGCATGCCGATGCCGCGCTCGCCGAGGCGATCCGCGATCGCGCGGTGCCGGACAGCCGGCTCGACGGCGTCGCCAATCTGCTGGTGATGCCCTCGCTGGATGCCGCCAACATCGCCTACACGCTGCTGAAGGCGGCGGCCGACGGCCTGCCGGTCGGGCCTCTCCTGCTCGGCATGTCGAAGCCGATCCATGTGCTGGAGCCGAGCACGACGGCGCGCGGCATCGTCAATATCAGCGCGCTCGCCGGTACCGCGGTGCATGCGCAATCCGCGGGCGACCGCCATAAGCCGTGACCGCGTGACGCGATGAAGCGCGCGGGAGTTCGGGTGTGATCCTTTGGCTGATGCTGGGCATCGGCTGCCTCGCCCTGCTGCTCGGCGCGGGGCAGGGGTTTTCCCGCGCGCGGGTGGAGACCCTGCGCTCGCTCGTCGCCTGGGTCGCGGCGCTGGCCGGGCTGTCGCTCGCAACCCTGCTGCTGCTGACCGGCCGTGGCGCGGCGGCGATCGCGGCGCTGGTGATGTTCGGGCCGCTGGTCTGGAGCTGGTGGCAGCCCGCGAAGCGGAAGCGGACCGCGGCGTCACCCCAGGCGCAGATGTCGCAGAGCGAGGCGTTCTCCGTGCTCGGCCTGCAGCCGGGCGCCAGCGAGGCGGAGATCCGCGCGGCCTATCTGCGGGTGATGCGGGCCGCCCATCCCGATGGCGGCGGCACGGATTGGCTCGCCACGCGCGTCAACCAGGCGCGCGACGTGCTGCTACGCCGCTGACACCACCTCGTCGGTCATCACGGTGAAATCGACGAGCCGGCTGCTGCCGAAGCTGGTGCTGATCGCGACATCCGTCGCATCGCGGCCGCGCGCCATCAGGATGCGCCCGATGCGCGGAAAATTGTGCCGCGCATCGAAGGTGTACCAGCGATGGCCGAGATAGACGTCGAACCAGCCGCTGAAATCCATCGGCGCGTCCACCGGCGGCACGCCGATATCGCCGAGATAGCCGGTGCAGTAGCGCGCCGGGATGTTCATGCAGCGGCAGAAGGTGACGGCGAGATGCGCGAAGTCGCGGCACACGCCGCGCTGCTCCATGAAGGCGTCCCACGCCGTCTTGGTCGGGCGCGCATGCTCGTAGCCGAAGGCAATGCGGTCGTTGACGAAGTCGCAGATCGCCTGCACCCGCGCCCAGCCGGTCGGCGTGCCGCCGAACAGCGACCAGGCGGTGTCCGAGAGGCGGTCGGTCTCGCAATAGCGGCTGCCGAGCAGGTAGACGAGCACCTCGTCGGGCAGCTCCTCGACCGGGATCTGCGGCGCGTCCGGCGCCACCTCGTCCGGCGCGCCGGTGTCGCGCGCGGTGAACTCGGTCGAGATGGTGAGCAGGCCGGGGGGTGCGACAATGCGGGTGCAGAGATTGCCGAACCCGTCGGTGTATTCGTGCGCGGCGAGGTCCCGGGTGAAATCGATGCGATGCGGCCGGTCGAGATCGGCCAGCCGTGACGGATGCACGCTCAGCATCAGCAGCATCGGCGTCGGGTTGGGGCAATCGAAGGTGATGGAATAACCGGCTTTGATGCGCATGTGTGAAATCCGTCCCGTCAGCCTGAAACCGCCTGCAACGCCGTAGCGGAACCCGCCTCCTCCGACGTGACCTGTACGTCCACGGTCATGCCGAGATTATCGGCCGGAAATCCGGTCCAGGTGCCGGAAAGCGGCACCGCCTGCGACGGATCGCGCACCACGGCGACGCGGATCAGGTCGCGATTGCCGACGATGCCGTTGGTCGGGTCGAACTCCACCCAGCCATTCCCCGGCACATAGACCTGCAGCCAGGCATGCGTGGCGCCGCCGCCGATATTGCCGCCGGCCGGCCGCTGGTCACGGCCGGGCGAGTAGAGATAGCCCGAGACGAAGCGCGCGGCGAGACCGAGCGAGCGCACCGCCTCCATCATCAGCATCGCGAAGTCGCGGCAGCTGCCGCTCCCGAGGCGGAGCGTGCGGAGCGGCGATTGCACCCCGCTCTCCGACCGCGCGACATAGGTGAAGCGCTGCTTGATCGCATGCGTCATCGCCGCGAGCATGTCGAGCGTCGGCGTCGGCCCGTCGCGGCTCAGGAACTCGCGCGCCCAATGGTCGAGCTCGCGGTCTGGATCCGGATAGGCGCGCTCGATCGAACGCAGGAGATCGGGCATGTCCTCCGCGCCGTAGGAGAACGGATAGAGCCGCGCGTATTCCGCGGTGCGGAACGGCAGCTCCTCGGTGGCGAAGTGGTCGAGCCGGATCACGCATTCGAACCGCAGCTCCGTCGCGCGGCCGGAGAAGCGTACGCGCGCGACGCAATTGCCGAACAGATCGTGCAGCCAGCTCACCTCGGAGGGCGCCGGCGTCACGTTGAGCTCGGTGCCGATCAGCCGCTGGTCGTAGCTGTCGCGCGGACGGAACATCACCCGATGCTCGCCGAGGGAGACCGGCTGGCGATAGCGATAGGTGGTGATGTGGCGCACGGTGAGAATGGTCATCGTTCAGGCCGCATGCGCCCGCAGCCCGAAAAAGGCGATCGACATCTCGCGCGTCACCGCGACCAGCTGGCGCTGGATGAGATCGACGAATTCGTGCAGCCCCTCGCGCAGGATCGTCTCGATGCGCAAGGTGCCGAGCACCGCGCGCAGCCGATCGAGCTCCTCCGCCGCGTCATTGCCGCCGCGCAGCGCATAGCGCGACTTGAGCGTGATCAGCAGCGTCTCGAGCTCCTGCACGCAGCAGGCGACGGAGCGCGGGAAGCGAGGATCGAGCAGGAGAAACCCGGCAATGGCGCCCGGCGTCATCTCGCCGCTCCCCAGCCGGCGGAATGCGTGATAGCCGGCCGCCGAGCGCAGCAGCGCGCTCCACTGGCTGACATCGATCGCCGAGCCGACATCGGAAATGCGCGGCAGCAGCAGGTGGTATTTGATGTCGACAAGCCGGGTGATCTGGTCGGCGCGCTCGATATAGCGGCCGATCTGGTAGAAGAACCAGCTCTGATCGCGATAGAGCGTCCCCTCGGTGATGCCGGTATGGGTCTGCACGTCCTCGCGGATCGTGCGCAGCAGGGCGGAGAGATGATGCGGGGCGAGCGCGCCCTCCTCGAGATCCGCCAAGCGGTTGTGCAGGATGTTGAGCTGGGTCCACATCTCGGTCGAGATCAGCGGGCGCAGCGTGCGGGCGTTCTCCCGCGCCTCGGCGATGCTGCTGGCGATCGAGGTGTAATTGGTCGTATCGGTCACGTAGAAGCGCAGCACCGCCTGCTCGGTCACCTCGCCGAAGCGCTCGGCGAACGCCTCGGCATCGGCGTTCAGCTCGACGATCGACAGCCAGTTCTGCGCGCCGCTGCTGTCGCGCGAGAAGGTCGCGTTCACGTCCAGGATGCGGGCGAGATTCTCCGCCCGCTCCACGTAGCGCGCGAGCCAGAAGATGCAGTCGGCATAGCGGGAGAGCAGGACCTCAGGCAAGGACCCAGGTGTCCTTCGAGCCGCCGCCCTGCGAGGAATTGACGACGAGCGAGCCCTTCTTGAGCGCGACGCGGGTCAAGCCACCGGGCAGCACCCAGCTTTCCGCGCCGGTCACCGCGAAGGGGCGGAGATCGACATGGCGCGGCTCGATCTGCCCGTTCACCAGAGTGGGTGCGACGGAGAGCGCGACGCAGGGCTGGCTGATGTAGTTGGCCGGGTTGGCGAGCAGCTTGGCGCGGCATTCGTCGAGCTCGGCGCGGCTCGCATGCGGGCCCACGGTGATGCCGTAGCCGCCCGCCTCGCCGACCGGCTTGATCACCAGCTCCGCCAGATGATCCAGCGTGTATTGCAGCGCCTCGGGCTCGCGGCAGATCCGCGTCTCCACGTTCGGCAGAATGGCCTCCTCGCCCAGGTAGTAGCGAATCACCCGCGGCATATAGGCATAGACCGCCTTGTCGTCCGCAACCCCGGTGCCGACCGCGTTGGCGAGGGAGAGATTGCCCTTCAGGTAGGCGCGCATCAACCCCGGCACGCCCAGCATGCTCTGCGGATGGAACGCCTCGGGGTCGAGATAATCGTCGTTGATCCGCCGGTAGATCACGTCCACCCGGGCAAGGCCGCCGGTGGTCCGCATGTAGACGATGTCGTTCTCCACCACGAGATCCCGGCCTTCGACCAGCGGGGCGCCGATCTCGCGGGCGAGGAAGACATGCTCGAAATAGGCGGAATTGTAGGTGCCGGGCGAGAGCAGGGCGATCTGCGGGTCGCCCACGCCCGCCGGCGCCACCGCGCGCAGCGCGCGGGCGAGCTGCAGCCCGTAATTCTCGATCCTGCGGAGCCCGATCTCGTCCAGCAGGTCGGGGAAGGCGCGGAGCATCATGTGCCGGTTCTCGACGACATAGCTGACGCCCGAGGGCGTGCGCGCATTGTCCTCGAGCACCATGAACCCGCCACCCGCCCCGCGCACGATGTCGGTGCCGCAGACATGCACGTAGGTGTGGTGGGGCAAATCGACGCCCTGCATGATCGGGCGGTAACTCGGGTTGCCGAGCACGAGATCGCGCGGGATGACGCCATCCCGCAGGATCGCCTGGTCGTGGTAGATGTCGTGCAGCAGCAGGTTGAGCGCCGCCACCCGCTGCTTCACCCCCCGCTCGATCATGTCCCACTCGCCGGCGGAGAGCACCCGGGGGATCACGTCGAACGGCAGGATGCGGTCCACCCGCCCCTCCTCGGAATAGACCGTGAAGGTGATGCCGAGATTGTAGAGCTCGGCCTCCGCCCGCGCCGCCCGGTCCCGCAAGGCGCTGGGGCCTAGGGCGGCGAGCCGCTCCATGATCGGCCGGCTGGCCGGGTTGCGCAGCATCTCGCAATAGGCCTCCCCCGGATCGTAGCGGTCGAGGACGGAGTGGGGGCGGCCGGGCTGTGGCTGGTGCATGGTCAAGCCCAAACATGCATCCGGCGTGCCAGTTCGCTGGGTCCTGGCGGCAAGGGGGCGTGGCCCTGTCCGCGCTCGGCTGCTATAGCGAGGCCGGAAAGCCGGGGAACACGCGATGGCTCGCCGCCGCCAGCTCTACGAGGGTAAGGCAAAGATTCTGTTCGAGGGGCCGGAGCCCGGCACCCTGGTGCAGTATTTCAAGGATGACGCGACCGCCTTCAATGCCCAGAAAAAGGGCGTGATCACGGGCAAGGGCGTGCTGAACAACCGGATCAGCGAATACCTGATGCAGCGCCTCTCCGAGATCGGGGTGCCGACGCATTTCGTCCGCCGGCTCAACATGCGTGAGCAGCTGATCCGCGAGGTCGAGATCATTCCGCTGGAAGTGGTGGTGCGGAATGTCGCCGCCGGGAACCTCAGCCAGCGGCTCGGCATCCCGGAGGGGACCCGCCTCCCGCGCTCGATCATCGAATATTTCTACAAGAACGACGCGCTCGGCGACCCGATGGTGGCGGAGGAGCACATCACCGCCTTCGGCTGGGCCGGCACCCAGGACATGGACGACATCGTCTCCCTCACGCTCCGGATCAACGACTTCCTGACCGGCCTCTTCCTCGGCGTCGGCATCACGCTGGTCGATTTCAAGCTGGAATTCGGCCGCCTCTGGGAAAACGAGGAGATGCGGATCGTCCTGGCTGACGAGATCAGCCCGGATAATTGCCGGCTGTGGGACGTCAAGACCAGCGAGAAGATGGATAAGGACCGCTTCCGCCGCGACCTCGGCAAGGTCGAGGAAGCCTACCAGGAAGTGGCGAAGCGCCTCGGCATCCTGCCCGAATCGGGCATCCGGGAAGCCGGCGACGAGATGATCAAGGCGGTGACCTCGTGACCGGAGTGGCGGGCTCGTGAGCAGGGCCGCCCGATGAAGGCGGTCGTCACCGTCATGCTGAAGCCCGGCGTGCTCGACCCGCAAGGCAAGGCAATCGGCCGCGCCCTGCACGGTCTTGGCTTCGAGGCGGTGGGTGAGGTCAGGGCCGGCCGGGTGATCGAGCTCGATCTCGCCGAGACGGACCCCGCCCGCGCCCGCGCCCAAGCGGAGGAAATGGCCCGCCGGCTGCTCGCCAATACCGTCATCGAGAGCTACGCGGTCAGTTTTCCGTCCTAGGAGGGGCGCTCATGGGGTCGGAGCAGGGAGGAAGGCCAGGGGCGCTGCCCTGGACCCCGCTGGGGCCGAAAAAAGGCCCCAGACCCCGCGATGGCGCTTCGCGCGCAGCGCCAGCCGGGTTCCAAGGGCTCTTCCCTTGGCGGGGTCCAGGGGCAGAGCCCCCGGCCTTGGCTTCTCCCCCAACCCAACCAAGGCCCTCGACATGCACGCCGCGATAATCGTCTTTCCCGGCATCAACCGAGAGCGCGACATCGCGATTGCGCTGGCGCGGAGCGCCGGACGCAAGCCGCGGATGGTCTGGCATCGGGAGACCGATCTGTCCGGGATCGATCTGGTGGTGCTGCCGGGCGGGTTCAGCTACGGCGATTATCTCAGGTGCGGCGCGATGGCCGCGCAATCGCCGGTGATGGCGTCGGTGCGGGCGCATGCGGCGCGGGGCGGGTATGTGCTCGGCGTCTGCAACGGGTTTCAGATCCTCACCGAGGCCGGGTTGCTGCCGGGCGCCCTGATGCGCAATGCCGGGCTGCGCTTCCTGTCCAATGACTGCCACATGCGCGTCGAGCGGGCGGATACCGCGTTCACCCGGCACTACCAGCGTGGCCAGGTGTTCCGGGCGCCGCTCGCGCATGGGGACGGCAATTACTTCGCCGATGACGCGACGCTCGACCGGCTGGAAGGCGAGGGGAGGGTGGCGCTCCGTTATGCGACGCCAGGGGGCGAGGTGAGCGAGGCGGCCAATCCGAACGGCAGCCGGCGCAACGTCGCCGGAATTCTGAGCGAAAATCTGCGCGTGCTCGGGCTGATGCCGCATCCGGAGAACCTCGTCGATCCGCTGATGGGGGGAACCGACGGCAAGCCGCTCTTCGATGCCCTGGCGGAGGATGTCGCCGCCTGATGCAGCGGGATGTCGGTCAGGCGCTCGCCCGCGAGTTCGGGCTCAGCGCCGAGGAGTATGCCCGCGTGCTGGCGATCATGGGCCGCACGCCGTCGCTGACCGAACTCGGCGTGTTCAGCGTGATGTGGTCGGAGCATTGCTCCTACAAATCCTCCCGTGTCTGGCTGAAGCAGTTGCCGACCGCCGCGCCCTGGGTGATCCACGGGCCGGGCGAGAATGCCGGGGTCGTCGATATCGGGCAGGGGCTCGCCGCCGTCTTCAAGATGGAGAGCCACAACCACCCGAGCTTCATCGAGCCCTATCAGGGCGCGGCGACCGGCGTGGGCGGCATCCTGCGGGACGTGTTCACCATGGGCGCGCGGCCGGTGGCCAATCTCAATGCGCTGCGCTTCGGCCGTCCGGAACTGGCGGGCACGCGGCGCATCGTCGACGGCGTGGTGCGCGGCATCGGCGGCTACGGCAATTGCGTGGGCGTGCCGACGGTGGGCGGCGAGATCGACTTCCACCCCGCCTTCGACGGCAACCCGCTGGTCAATGCGATGACCGTGGGCATCGCGCGCGCCGATCGCATCTTCCTGAGCGCCGCCGCCGGCATCGGCAACCCGGTCGTCTATGTCGGCTCGAAGACCGGGCGGGACGGCATCCATGGCGCGACGATGGCGAGCGCCGAGTTCGGCGAGGATGCGGAGGCGAAGCGCCCGACCGTCCAGGTCGGCGACCCGTTCACCGAGAAGCTGCTGATCGAGGCCTGTCTCGAGCTGATGGAAACCGACGCGATCGTCGCGATCCAGGATATGGGCGCGGCGGGCCTGACCTCCTCCTCGGTGGAGATGGCGGGAAAGGGCGGCGTCGGCATCGCGCTTGACCTCGACGCCGTGCCGCAGCGCGAAGCGGCGATGTCCGCCTACGAGATGATGCTGTCGGAGAGCCAGGAACGCATGCTGATGGTGCTGCGCCCGGAGCGCGAGGCGGCGGCGCGGGCGATCTTCGAGAAATGGGAGCTGGATTTCGCCGTCATCGGCCGGCTCACCGAGACCGGCCGCATCACCGTGCGCCATCGCGGCCGGGTCGAGGCCGACATTCCGCTCGCCCCGCTGGCCGACCAGGCGCCGCTCTATCACCGCCCGGTCGAGGCCACGCCGAAATCCGCGCCGCTCGGCGCGGTGGACGACCCGGTCGGCATCGGAACGGCGCTGATCACCCTGGTGGGCTGCCCGGATCTCTGCTCGCGCGCCTGGGTGTGGAACCAGTACGACAGCACCGTCGGCGGCCAGACGGTGAAGCGGCCGGGGGCGGCCGATGCCGCGGTGGTCAGGATCGAGGACCATGCGGGCGCGCTGGCGCTCACCACCGA
Source organism: Acetobacteraceae bacterium (assembly GCA_965276665.1). GTDB lineage: Bacteria > Pseudomonadota > Alphaproteobacteria > Acetobacterales > Acetobacteraceae > CAWGJC01. The sequence continues at coordinate 1,452,642 of OZ255620.1, read as the reverse complement.
TTGCACGCCGCGCTATTGCGCCGCCGACCCGGAGGAGGGCAGCAAGCAGGCGGTGGCCGAGGCCTGGCGCAACCTCACCGCGGTCGGCGCCCGCCCGCTCGCGATCACCGACAACATGAATTTCGGCAATCCCGAGAAGCCCCGCATCATGGGGCAGTTCGCCGCCGCCATCGCCGGCATGGCCGCCGCCTGCACGGCGCTCGACTTCCCCGTCGTCTCGGGCAATGTGTCCCTCTACAACGAGACCGCCGGCGAGCCGATCCTGCCGACGCCGGCGATCGGCGGCCTCGGCGTGATCGAGGAGGCCGGCCAGGCGGTCGGCATCGCGCTTCGCCCCGGTCTCGATCTGGTGCTGATCGGCGAGACACAGGGCTGGCTCGGACAGTCTCTCTGGCTCCGCGAGGTGGCGGGGCGGGAGGCCGGCGCGCCGCCGCCGGTCGATCTCGCGGCGGAGCGCCGCAACGGCGATTTCGTGCGAGCCGAGATTCTGGCGGGTCGGGTCGCCGCCTGCCATGATGTCTCGGATGGCGGGCTGCTGGTCGCGGTGGCGGAGATGGCGCTCGCCGGCGCGGTCGGCGCGGTGCTCGCGGCCCCGCCTCCCGGCGTGTCGCCGCATGGCTGGTGGTTCGGCGAGGATCAGGGCCGCTACGTGCTCGCCGTGCCGGATTCTTCCGCGATTCTCGCCCGCGCCGCCGCGGCCGAAATCCCCGCCTTGCGGCTCGGGCGCGCGGCAGGGGCGGATTTGACACTCGATGGTGGCGTCGCCATATCGCTTGCCACGGTGCGGCAGGCGCATGAGCGCTTCTTCCCGGCCTGGATGGAATCCTGACCGCCGCGTGCGGGTAGAGGAGCAGCCTGATGGCGATGGCGGTGAGCGAGATCGAGGCCTTGATCAAGGCCGCTTTGCCCGACGCCGAGGTGAGCATCGAGGATCTCGCCGGCGACGGCGATCATTACGCGGCCCGCGTGGTGAGCTCCGCCTTCCGCGGCCGCTCCCGCGTGCAGCAGCACCAGATGGTCTATGCCGCGCTGAGCGGCCGCATGGGCGGTGTGCTCCACGCGCTCGCCCTGCAGACCAGCGCCCCCGAGTGACATGAACACCGAGTGACCTGAACACCGATCCAACCCCGCGAAGGAGGTTCCCGATGAGCGATACCGTCAGCACCCGCATCCAGCAGGACATCACCCAGAATCCGGTGATGCTCTACATGAAGGGCACCGCGATGTTCCCGCAATGCGGTTTCTCGGCCCGCGTGGTGCAGATCCTGAACCACATGAACGTGCCGTTCCAGACCGCCAACGTGCTGGAGGACATGGCGCTCCGTGAGGGGATCAAGGAGTTCTCGAGCTGGCCGACCGTGCCGCAGCTCTACGTCAAGGGCGAGTTCGTCGGCGGCTGCGACATCATCACCGAGATGTTCCAGAGCGGCGAGCTCGAAACCCTGCTGAAGGAGAAGGGCGTCCCGCATCAGGCCGCCGCCTGATCCTCTCCATCGCCTGATTGGCAGCGCCGGCCGGGACATCCGGCCGGCGACGACTTAACTGAAAATGCTTTAGTTGGCGGCCATTGGCGCTTGCGCCGCCGGCGCCTCGTCGGCGAGACGGACGCGGAACGCCGCGGCGATCCCCACCACGAGCAGCGCGATCGACGCGATGAACACGTCGTTCCAGTTCCCCGCCGTTGCGTCCAGGATCCATCCCACCAGCAGCGGCGAGACGAAGCCCGCCAGCGCAAAGCCGGTATTCACCGTCGCCGTCGAGGTGGCGGCGTGCGAGGGCAGCACTTCCATCCCCAGCATCCAGATCGACGGGTCCGCGAACTCGATCAGGAAATAGGCGAGCGCCAGGGCGGCCGTGTCGATCGCCAGGTTCGCCGTGAGCAGCAGCGGCACGATGCAGAGCATCGAGGTGACGAAGGACAGCACCAGGATGTCGCGCCGCGCCCGTCTGGCGCTGCCCGTCCGGGTCAGCCACCAATCGGTCGCGACGCCGCCCAGCACCATGCCGAGCACGCCGCCGATCAGCACCAGGGTGGAGAAGATCGCCACCCGCTTCAGGTTGAGCCCATGCACATGCGCGAAATAGAGCGGCACCCAGCTGAGCAGGAACCAGGACAGAAACCCGTAGGAGAAGGAGACCGTGGTCACCGGCCAGACCCGGTGCACGAATTCCCCCCATTCCAGCTTCGACACGGCGGGCGCCCCCGGGGGCGCCTCCGGCTCGTAGCCGAGCCGGGCGAGCTCGTCCGGCGTCACGCGTGGATGCTGGCGCGGATCGTCGCGGAGAAAAATCCAGATCACGCCGGTGAAGATCACGCTGATCACGCCGAGAACGATGAAAGCCGAGCGCCAGGAGAAGGCCACGATCAGCCCGGTCACGGCGAAGGGCGTCGCCGCGGCGCCGAGCCGGCCGCAGCCATGCAGAATGCCCTGCGCCGCGCCACGCCGCTCCCGGCTGATCCAGCGGGCGATGACGTAGGACGAGATCGGGTACACCGCGGCCTCGCCCATGCCGACGATGAAGCGGGCGACGATCAACCAGATGAAGCCGCCGACCAGCCCGGTCGCGAGCGTCCCGATCGCCCACAGAATGCCGCAGAGCGTGAGGCCGCGCCGCGATCCGATCAGATCGCCGATCCGGCCGCCGACCACCATGAAGATCGTGTAGGCGATCGAGAAGGCGGCGAAGATCACCCCGATCGAGACGTTGTTGAGCCCGAGCTCGCGCTGCATCACCGGGGCGGCGATCGACATGTTCGTGCGATCGACATACATGATCGCGGCATTGCCGCAGAGCATGGCGAAGATCGCGGTCGCGGTCGCCGGTCGCTTCAAGCCTGACATCCTGGATGTCCCCCGAGATCGTCTCTGACTATGCTGGCCGGAAGCGCGTCACGTCTTGTCGGTGCGTGATCAACGCTTGGGCTGCTGGTTAGCGCGGCACCGCGAGCAGGCGGGTGAGATCGGCGATCGCGCCGAGTGATTCCAACTGTTGCACCAAGCCGACCACGTCTTGCGCCTTGTCGCGCGGAAAGCGCGCGTATTCGCAACATTGCATGAATTTTTCTGCGACTTCGTCGAAGCTCATCGGGTCGCTCGGGCTGCCCTTGCCGAAATCCGCTCGCCCGCGCAGGACGCGGCCATCCTTGAGCGTGATCTCGAGCAGCGTCGTCATCTTGTGGTAGCCGGCGGCCTCGGCCTCCGGGTCCATGCCGAAATCGATCCGCTTCATCATCGCCCGCACATCGTCGCGGCGGACGATCTCGTCGGTGTATTCGTTCAGCCCCGCGCGGCCGAAGATCAGCAAGGCGGCCATGCTGTACTGCATGGAGAATTTCGCCTGCAGTTCGGTGCGCGGGCTGTTGTGGATCAGCGTGTTCGGCATGTGCGAATTGGTGCCGACGCGCACCCGCGCCACATTCTCCGCCCTGATGTCGTGCTCCCGGATCAGCCGCAGCATCTCGGTCATGCCGGGATGGGTCAGCGAACCCGAGGGATGCGGCTTGATAGAGATGCCCGGCCTCTCGAACGTCCATGGCTTGCCGAGCTTGCCGCGGATCGCCGTTTCGTCGAACCCGCCGGCGGCGGCATTGAAGAAGCCGCGCGGCGCCTCGAGCAGCACGGGGGTCGCGGTCCAGCCGATGCTCGCCAGATGCGCCGCGGCGACGCCGCTCTCAGAGGCATGCCCGGCATGGAACGGCTTGGTCATCGTGCCGAAATTCTCGCGCAGCCCGGCGGACTGGCTGCCGGCGACGGAGAGCGCCCGCACGGTCGCTTCGGCATCGAGGCCGAGCAATTTGGCGGCCGTGGAGGCCGCCGCGAACACGCCGCAGGTCGCGGTCGTGTGGAAGCCCGATTGGTAATGCCGCGGCGCGATCGCCTCGGCGATCTTGCACTCCACCTCCACCCCGATGTGATAGGCGAGCATGGTGTCCGCGCCGCTCCTGCCGCGCGCCTCTCCCACCGCGAGCGCGGCGGGCAGCGCCGGCGCGGTCGGATGCGTCAGCAGGCCATAGACCCGGTCCGACGCGACGGCGAGCTGCGTGTCGTCGAAATCATCGGCATGGATGCCGACGCCGTTGGCGAAGGCGGCGAAGCGTGGTGCCACGCGCATGTCGCTGCCGATCACCGTCGCCGGCCCCGGTTGCAGCCCGAGCTCGCCGAGATAGCGCCGCACGAGCGCGCCGCTCTCCGACACGCTTCCCGCCAAGGCGAGGCCGATCCCGTCGAGGATCGACTTTCTGCCGAGCTCGATCGCGCCCTGCGGCAGATCCTCAAGCCGCGTGACGGTGACGAACCGCGCAACATGGCGCGTCAGGGTATCTTCGGCCGCTACGGCATGCGCGTCTTGCAAGGTGTCACCCTGAACCTGCATTGCGAGTTGGACCTGGAAGCCCGCGGATCGCCGATCAGGCGAGGCGTGTCGGCTCTTCGCCGCCGAAGAATTTATAGAACGCATCGTAGACGAGGTCGGGCCGGTGCTCCGCCGGATAATGCCCGGTCGGCAGGTCAAAGCCGCGCAGATCGGGCGCCCAGGGCTTCCAGGCGTTCATCGTGTCGAGATGCCGCCCGACATGGCTGTTCGAGCCCCAGAGCACGAGCACCGGACATGTGATCTGCTTCTCGCCGAAATCCGCCTCGTCCATCGCGAGGTCGAGCGTCACCGTCGCGCGGTAATCCTCGCACACGGCATGGATCTGCTCGGGCGTGGTGCAGCGGGCATATTCCGCGAACGCCTCCGGCGTGAAAATCTCGAGGCCGACGCCGCGCTTATTCAGCTTGTACTGAATATAATACGGCAGGTCGGCGCAGATCAGCTTTTCCGGGAACGGCGCTTTCTGCGCCATGAAGAACCAGTGATAGGATTCGAGCCCCCAGCCGAGGGTGATGTTCTTCAGCAGATGGTAGGTCGGCACGATGTCGAGCGCGACCAGCCGGGTCACCGCCTCCGGATGGTCGAGCGCCATGCGAAAACCGACGCGCGCACCGCGATCATGGCCGGCCATCGCGAAGCTGTCGAAGCCGAGCGCGCGCATCACCTCGACATTGTCGTTGCCCATCTCGCGGAAGCTGTAGGCGGCATGATCCTCGCCGCCATCCGGCTTCGAGCTGTCACCGTAGCCGCGGAGATCCGGTGCGACGACCGTGTAGTCGCGTGCGAGGGACGGGGCGATCTTGTGCCAGCTCACCAGCGTGAGCGGATTGCCGTGCACCAGCAGAAGCGGCGGCCCGCTGCCGCCGATCGCGACATTGATCTCAGCGCCCTTCGTCTTGATGCGCTCGCGGCGGAATCCTTCCATCAGGGTCTTCGAGGGCGGCAGCAGAGCCGGGACAGCGGATTTGCCGGCGACTGCCGATTGGCTGGCCATCTGCGTCTTCTTCCTCATCCGCGCCACGCGTCCTGCCTGCGTGGTCATGCTGCATCACATGCATCATATGTATGTTTGACGTCAAGTTGGCTGCTTTCCCTATGTCGACTACGATCGTGCGGTCGCGCTGCCCCGCGCAGCGCCGGCTTCGGAGCGCATGATGGATCGACGGCTGGCACGCGGCGTCTATGTCGAGGCCCCGCTCTATGCGGAGGTCAGGAAGCGCATCCTCGGCACGCTGCAATCCGGCGAATGGGTTCATGGCACGCGTCTGCCGACCGAGCCGCAGCTCGCCGCGCGGTACGGCGTCAGCGTCGGCACCATCCGCAAGGCGGTCGATGCGCTGGTCGCCGAACGCATCCTGCTCCGCCAGGCCGGGCGCGGCACCTACGTCTCGAGCCACACCGAAGAGAGCGATTTCGGCCGCTATCTGCAATTCTTCACCACCGATGGCGAGCGGGTCATCCCCCGCGCCGAGCTGATTGCGTTCAGCGACCGCAAGGCAAGCCAGCTCGTCGCTGCCCGCCTCGGCATCGCGCCAGGCGCGGCGGTGATCCAAATCCGGAATCTCAGACTGTGGCGCGGCAAGCCCTGCATGCTCGACCAGATCTATCTGCCGCGCACGGTGATGCCGAAGCTCACGCGCGAGATGTTCGTCGCCCGCGGCGGCTCGATCTATGGTCTCTACCAGGAGCGCGGCGGCCTGACGGTGCTGCGGGTGGAGGAAAGCCTCGGCGCGGTGCAAAGCCCGCCCGACATCGCCGCCCGGCTCGGCCTACCGGACGCCGCGCCCGTGCTGCTCGTCGAGCGCACCGCGTTTTCCTTCGAGGACAAGCCGATCGAGTTCCGCTTTCGTTACGTGAACTCGCGGCTCATTTCCTATCGCAACGTTATCGGCTTGCGGATGTCGGGGCGGTGACGAGGAAGGCCAGGGGCGCTACCCCTGGACCCCGTTGGGCCGGCGGCCCCCAGACCCCGATTTCGGCGCTCCGCGGAGCGCAATCGACAACGCGGGACAACCTTAGCGTCCGAAACGTAATCCGGCTCTCAATTGCGCTGCGCGCGAACGCCAGAATCGGGGTCTGGGGCCCGTCGGCCCCAGCTGGGTCCAGGGGCAGCGCCCTTGGCCTTCCCACCTATCCCCGTGCACTCCGAGGATCGAGTGTATCCCGCAGCCCGTCGCCCAGCAGGTTGAAGCCGAGCACGGTGAGGAAGATGAACAGGCCGGGGAAGAAGCTGTACCACCACCAATCCGGCATGTAGGTGCGCGCGGTCGAGATCATCGCGCCCCATTCGGGTGCCGGCGGCTTGGCGCCGAGGCCGATGAAGCCGAGCGAGGCGACGGCGAGGATGGCGAGCCCCATATCCATGCTCGCCTTTACCACCAGCGGCGAGATGCAATTCGGCAGGATATGGCGGGCGAGCACCCAAAGATGCCCGGCGCCCATGGTGCGGGCGGCCTCGACATAGGGTTCCCGGCGCAGCGTCAGCGCCTTGGCCTCGATCAGCCGGACATAGCCGGGCCACCAGACGAGCGAGAGCGCGAACACCGCATGCATCGTGCCGGGCCCGAGCGCCGCGACAATGGCGAGCGCGAGCACGAGGCCCGGAACGGCGAGGAACACGTCCGTCACCCGCATGATCGCGCTCCGCCAGCGTCCGCCGAGCGTGCCGGCGATGATGCCGAGCGGCACGCCGATCGCGGCGGCCGCCAGGGTGATCGTGAGGCCGACCCAGAGGCTCGTGCGGGTGCCGACGATCACGCGCGTGCAGATGTCGTCGCCCATCTCGTCGGTGCCGAACCAGTGCGCGGCGGAGGGCGGTTTCAGTCGTTGCGCCAGATGCATGGCCCCGGTCGCATCCGCCGGGTAGGGGACGAGCAGCGGCCCGAACGCGGCGAGCAGCAGGAAGGCGGCGACCAGCGCGAGCCCGAGCAGCGCGGCTGCGTTGCCCGACAGCGTCCAGACGAAGAAGCGCGCCTGGCGGATGCTGCCCGCATGCTCCTCCCGCAGCCGCGCGAGCAGGCCGGGCGCGGCCGCGCCGTGCAGCGCGTCAGGCCGTGCGGGTACGGGGGTCGAGCCAGCCATAGGCGAGGTCGATCAGCAGATTGGCGATCATGAAGGTGAGGCCGATTAGCAGCGTCACCCCCATCACCGGCTTGAAATCCGATGCGAGGGCGGCGTTCACCGCGTAGAGCCCGATCCCCGGCCAGTCGAACACGGTTTCCACGAGCACGGTGCTGCCGAGCATCCAGCCGAGCCGCAGCCCGATCATCGCGAGCGTCGGCAGCATGGCGTTCTTGAGCGCAAGCACGAACACGATGCGCCGGCGCGAGACGCCATGCGCGCGCGACGCCATGATGTGGTCCGCCGACAGCACTTCCAGCATCTCCGCGCGATTCACCCGCACGATGGAGGCGAGCGCGGGCAGGGAGAGCACGAAGGCGGGCAGCACCGCGTGGGACATCGCCTCGGCGAATGTCGCGAATTGTCCGGTGAGAAGCGCATCGAACATGACCATGCCGGTGATCGCCGGCGGCGTGGTGGTCGCGACGGAGAGCTGATCGCCGGTCGGCAGCCAGCCGAGCCGCACGGAGAACAGCAATTGCAGCAGTAGCGCCGCCCAGAAGGCCGGCAGCGCCACGCCGGAGACGGAGACGATGCCGATCGCGTGGTCGATCGGCGAATTGCGCCGGGTCGCCGCGAACACGCCGAGCGGCACGCCCACCACGACCGCGAACGCCATCGCGAGCAGCACGAGCTCGACGGTGGCGGGAAAGTAGCGCGCGAGATCGTCGGTGACATCGTCGCCGGTCTGGATCGAGCGGCCGAGGCGGAGATGCGCGAGATCGGTGACGTAGCGGAGCAATTGCTCGGGCAGCGGCCGGTCGAGCCCGTATTCGTGGCGCACCGTCGCGACCATGTCCCGCGTCGCATCCGGCCCGGCCGCGAGCGCCGCCGGATCGGACGGCACGACGTTCGAGATGGTGAAGGTGATCAGCACGAGCCCCGCCAGCATCAGCGCGATCAGCGCCGCGCGGCGGAGCACCATGCGGATGATGTCAGGTACCGACATAGACCGCGTAGAGATCGGCCTCGCCGGTCAACCGGACCGGGCAGTAATCGAAGCCCTTCACGTAGGTCCGCATGGCCCATTTGCGATCTTCCAGCATGCCGAAGATCGCCGGTTGCAGTCCGACGATCGTCTTCTGGATGTCGGCGTACATCGCCATGCGCTTGGCATTGTCGGTCTCGAGCCTTGCGGCGGCGATCGCGTGGTCGAGATCGGAATCCTTCAAATGGTGCATGCCCCAGAAATTGCCCTCCGAGCTGGAGGCGTATTGCGCCGCGATCACGTCGGGATCGATGCTGACCGGGGTTACGTAAACCGCGGCGGCGTCGGGCGAGGTTTCGGGCTTGGCGCCGCGCGCCACCAGCGTCGGCCAGGGCTGCGCGACGACATTCACCTTGATGCCGAGTTTCTGGGCGGATTCGAGCAAGGCGAGGCCGATGCTGCGCTCGACATCGAGCCCGGCGACATAGGCGTATTCGATCTCGACGCCGCCATTCTTCCACTGCGTCTTCGCGAGATACTGCCTGGCGAGATCAAGATTCTGCCGCGGCATGGCATCGACGGTGATGTGCCCGCTCATCGCGTTCGGGAAGGGGCTGTCCATCAGCTTGGCGGCATTGTCCTCGATCTGGAGCAGCGCCTGGTAGTCGAAGGCGTAGGCCAGAGCGCGGCGGAAATTGATGTCCGCGGTCGGGCCTTTCGCCGTGTTGAGCTGGATGGTGAACGGCGTCATCCCGGTATCGTCGGTGACGGCGATGCCCGGCAGCTTCGCCATCTGGTCGTAATCATCCGGCGTCATCTCGGTGACCATGTCCACCTCGCCGCGCTGCAGCGCCGCCTTGCGCGGCGCCGGTTCGCGGATCACGCGGTAGATCACGCCGGCCGGGCGGTCGGCCTGCGCCATCGGCCAGCCTTTCCAGTAATCATCGACCGCGTCGAGCACCATCGCGGATTGCCCGTCCCAGCGTCGGATCTTGAACGGGCCGGACCCCGCCTCGTTGTCGGTGAGGAATTTCTGCCCGTCATCACCGCCGGTCACCTGCTTCGGGTTCACGATGAACCAGTTGGGCACGAAGGTGATGAAGCCAGGATAGGGCGATTTGAGCGTGAAGCTGATGGTGCGCGGATCGATCACCCGGATCGCTGCCGGATCGAGATGATCCTTCAGCATCCAGGCGACGCCCTTGTTGAGGCGAAGCCCGCGCGCATAGGAGAACCGCACCGCCTCGGCGTCCAGCGGATCGCCGTTGTGGAACTTGGCGTTGCTGACGAGGTGGAAGGTCCAGGTCAGGCCGTCGGCGCTGGTCTCCCAGCGCTCGGCGAGCCAGGGCACGATCTTCGGCGGATTGCCCTCGTATTTGGCGAGCGCGTCGTACACCGCCTGCTGCATCATGCGGGTGGACCAGTCGTAGCGGACATGCGGGTCGAGCAGCGGCACCGGCTGGCCGCCGGAGAACACCAGTATCTTCTTGCCGCCCTGCCGCTCGAAGGCGAAGGACGGGCGCGCGGTGCCGGCGACACCGACGGCGGCGGCACCGAGAAGCAGATCCCTGCGGTTCATCCTGCGCTCCTGTTCATTCCGCCGCTTGCGCGGCGCCGGGGCGGAACCCATAAGACGCGGCGGCCGCCGCGTCGCCGACATAGCCTTCCGCCACGTCCCGCTTGACATCGCTGCGGGCCCGTTCGCGCGGATCGCCATAACCGGCGCCCCCGCCCAGCTGCACCTCGACCACCTGGTCGGTGCGCGTCATCACCACGAGCTTGCCGGTGCCGACATCCTCGGTGACGTCGCCCTTCGCGTCGAGCACCACGCCGCGCACGCTGCCGCCGGCATTGCCGCCGAACAGGCCGGGCGTCTCGATGCCGACGCCTTCGGGATAGACGGTGGCGAGCGTCGGCAGCCCGTCCTCGTAGAGCTTGCGGAGCCGCGTGCGCACGCCGAGGCCGCCGCGATGCCGGCCGGGGCCGCCGGAATCGGCGACCAGGGATTTCTCCAGCACCAGGATCGGCGCGCGGGTTTCGAGCAACTCGATCGAGGTGTTGGCCGCCGAGGTCGGCCAGAGCAGCGCCGATTTGCCGTCGCTGCGCGCCGAGCCGCCCTGGCCGCCGCCCATGAAGTAATGATCGGCGTAGATTGCGCCGGTCTTGTCCTGCCCGTATATGCCAATGGATTTCGGCAGACCGGTATAGGCCTGCACCTGGCTGGGCGCGGCCTCGGCCAGCGCGCGGAACACGTTGGGCGCGATATACCAGCCGGTGCGGGTGCGGATGTTCACCGAGGCCGGCTTCGCGCAATTCAGGATGGAGCGCTCGGGCACAGAGACGGTGAACGGGCGATAGCAGCCGGCATTGCTCCGCACCTCCGGGCTCAGCATGCATTTCAGCGGATAGGTCGCGTGCGCGGCGGTGTAGTTGTAGGTGCAGTTAAAGCCGCCGCGGTCGCGCTGCGCCGGAACGCCCGCGAAATCGAGCGCGATCGTGTCGTCCTTGACCGTGACCTTGAGCGGATAGCGCAGCTTCTCGCCGAGCGGGTTGTTCCAGATTTCGGAGTGGTATTCCCCGTCCGGCAACGCGCGGATCGCCTCTCGCATCGCGCGTTCGGCGCGCGTCTGCACCACCGCGGCGAGCGCGCGCAGATCGTGCATGCCGTAATCGTCCATGAAGGCGGCGAGCCGTTCCGCGCCCAACGCATTGGCGGCGATGAAGGCATGGATGTCGCCGAGCACTTCCTGCGGCTTGCGCACGTTCTCGGCGATCAGCGCGACGAGATCCTCGTTCATCACGCCGTCGCGCGCGAGCTTCATCGGCGGGATCTGCAGACCCTCGTCGTAGATCTCGCGGGCGGAGAGCGAATCCTTGATGCCGCCGATATCGCCGACATGGCCGACCGTCCCCATCAGCGCCACGACCCGCCCGTCGCGGAACACCGGCGTCACCACCGCGATGTCGAACAGGTGCCCGGCGCAGAGCCACGGGTCGTTGGTGATCAGCACGTCGCCCGGCGTCAGCGTCTCGGCGGGATATCTGGCGAGCAGCGCCTTGACCGCGCGCGGCAGGGTCAGGTTGAACACCGGCATCGAGCGCGGCGAATGCGCGAGGCTCTCGCCATCCGGGTCGAGCATCTCGCAGCCGAAATCCTGCGCCTCGGAGACGATCAGGCTGAAGGCGGTGCGGCAGATCGTGTGCCACATCTCCTCGACCACGGTGACGAGCCGGCTCCACATGATCTCGAGCGAGACCGGATCCGCCTCGATCATCTCCCGCGCGATGTCGAGCGAGGTGTCCGCGGTGATGCGCGCGGCGGCGGCTGCGACGCCGGCGATGGCGATGCGCATCATGCCGGAGGCGTCGATCGAGATCCGGTCGCCGGGGCCGATGATGGTGGTGGCCTCGCGTTCCTCGATGATCGCGGGACCGGTGATGTCGGCCCCCGCGCCGAGCGCGTAGCGGTCATAGACCGGCGTGTCGACGAAACCCTCGCCGAACCAGGCGCGCCGCATGCCCTTCCGCGCCGCGCCGCCGCCGGCGAGCTCCGCCTGCTCGACGGTGAGCGCGGGCGCGCGGCCGCTGGCGCGTACGCGGAAGCTGATCGCCTGCACCGCGACGCCGGCGTAGACCGAGGTGTAGCGCGCGGCATAGGCGGTCTGGAACGCCGCCAGGATGAGCGGCAGCGCCGCCGCGTCGATCGCGCCATCCGGCAGGCGCACATTGATCTCGTGCAACTGCCCGGCCAGACGCATATCGGCGGAACGCTCGATGCTGACATCGGATTCCGCGACGCCGCCTGCCGCGAGCCGCGCCCGCGCATCGGCCTCGAGCGCGGCGAGCACCGCCTCGATCGCCGCGGCCGCGCCTTCCGCCTCGATCAGCATCGGGTGCGAGCGCACCACCTCGAAGGAGGGCGGGGCGGACAGGAAGCCGAGCGCCGAGGCGGCGCCCGAGGCGGGCGGGATCAGCAACTCAGCGACGCCGAGCGCGCGCGCGACGCCGCCGGCATGCGCCGGCCCGGCGCCGCCGAAGCCCACCATCGCGAAACGCCGCGGATCGCGGCCCTTCTCGACGATGTGGATGCGCGCCGCCGCCGCCATGCTCTCGGTCACCACGCGGTGGATGCCCCAGGCGGTGTCGATCGCCGAGAGACCGAGCTTCTCGCCGAGTGCCCCGAGCGCGCGCTCCGCCGCCGCGAGATCGAGCGTCATCCGGCCGCCAAGGAAGAAGCCGGGATCATAATAGCCGAGCAGCAGATTGGCGTCGGTCACGGTCGGCTCGGCGCCGCCGCGCCCGTAGCAGGCGGGGCCGGGATCGGCGCCGGCCGAATGCGGCCCGACCTTCAGCAGCCCGACCTCGTCGATCGCCGCGATCGAGCCGCCGCCGGCGCCGATCTCGATCATGTCGATCACCGGCGCCTTGATCGGCAGGCCGGAGCCGCGCTTGAAGCGGTGCACGCGCGCCGCTTCCATCTCGGCGGCGATCTCGGCGCGGCCGTCCTCGATCAGGCAGGCCTTCGCCGTGGTGCCGCCCATGTCGAAGCTGATGACGCTCGCATGCCCGGCCATCGCGCCGAAATAGGCGGTGGCGAGGCCGCCGCCCGCCGGCCCGCTTTCCAGCAGGCGGATCGGGTAGGCGCGCGCGACATCGGGGCCTAGCAGCCCGCCCGCGGAATGCATCAATTGCAACCGGCCGGCGAAGCCGCGCGCATGCAGGTCGCGCTCGATGCGCTGCAGATAGCGGTCCATCAGCGGCTGCACATAGGCGTTCGCGCAAGTGGTCACGCAGCGCTGATACTCCCAGAGCTCGGCCACCACGTCCGAGGAGAGCGAGACCGCGAGATCAGGGAAGCGCGCGCGGATCGCGGCGGCCGCCTGCTGCTCGTGCGCGGCGTTCTGATAGGCGTGCAGGAAGCAGATCGCGACCGCCTCGCAGCCATCCGCCACCAGGCGCGCCGCCGCGGCGACCGCCGCCTCAATGTCGAGCGGCGTGACCACGTTGCCGTCGCGGTCCAGCCGCTCGGCGACTTCGAGCCGGCGACGGCGAGGCACCAGCGGATCCGGGTATTGCAGGAACAGATCGTAGATGTCGTAGCGCTGCTCGGTGCCCATCTCGAGGATGTCGCGGAAGCCTTCGGTGGTGATCAGCCCGAGCCGCGCGCCGCTGCGCTCGATCAGCGCGTTGGTGACGAGCGTGGTGCCGTGCACGATCTCGCCGACATCCGCGAGCGTCAACCCCGCCGCCTGCACCAGCTCGGCGAGGCCGGCGAGCGCGCCGACCGACGGATCCTGCGGCGTGGTGAGGCATTTGTGCAGCCGGATCGTCGATTGCGCCGCGTCGAGCAGGATGAAATCGGTGAAGGTGCCGCCGATGTCGAAGCCGATGCGGTAGCGCGCTGCCATGCAAGCCTCCTGCTGCGCCGGACAGTTTTGCCCGGCACGGTCATCAGCCCGTCATGCTAGACGCATGGTTGCGGCGCAGCAATCACCCGCGCCGCCGGCGCGGCAATCACCCGGCGCGAGCGGCCCGGATGGTGCGGGCGACGCGTTCGGTATCGGTGACCGGCAGGCGATATTCGCGCTCCGGGTCGGCGCCGCCCATCACGAGCGCCGGATTGCGGAAGCGCATCGGGCTCGGCGTCTCCTTCAGCGCCGAGAAATGCATCTCCTTCACGCCGGTCTCGCGGCGCACCCGCGCGATGCTCTGCTCGGAAAGCGAGCCGCATGCCATGATGATAATCCGCGCTGCCGCCTGCTCGTGCAGCGATTTCAGCAGCGGGATTCCGTCCACCGCATCGACCTGCTGGCCGCTCGTCAGCACGCGGTCGACGCCGCAGCGGATCAACACCTCGAGCGCCGCCGCCGGGTCGCGCGTCATGTCAAAGGCGCGGTGGCAGGTGACGGTGAGGGGCCGCGCGGCGGCGACGAGTGCTGCGGTGCGCGCCTCGTCGATGTCGCCCTCCGGCGTCAGGCAGCCGATGACGGCGCCGGATGCGCCGAGGTCGCGCAAGGCGGAGACGTCGTCGAGCATCGCCGCATGCTCCGCCTCGGAATAGAGGAAGTCGCCGCCGCGCGGACGGACGATGACGTTGAACGGAATGCGGGCGCGCTGCCGCGCCGCGCGCACCACGCCGAGGCTGGGCGTGATGCCGCCCTCGACCAGGCTCGCGCAGAGCTCGACACGATCGGCGCCGGCTTCCTGTGCCGCGAGCAGGCCGTCCGTGCCTTCGACACAAATCTCGATAGTCAATTCAGGCATGGGCGTCAGCTCAGGCATGGGCGCGCTCCGGAAATGCGCGCGAGCGATAGGCGATGCGGCGCGCGCGCTCAACCCTCCTCGCCGATCACGTGCAGGGTCAGGCGCCGGCGGTGCGGCGCGGCGCGGTGCTCCCAGAGATAGATGCCCTGCCAGGTGCCCAGCACTGGCCGGCCGCGCAGCACCGGGATCGAGAGCTGGGTCAGCGTCAGCGCGGCGCGGATATGGGCGGGCATGTCGTCGGGCCCTTCATCGGCATGTTTGTAGAGATCGCCCTCGGGCACGAGGCGGCGGAGGAAGGTCTCGAGATCGGCCTGCACGTCCGGATCCGCGTTTTCCTGCACCAGTAGCGAGGCGGAGGTGTGCCGGCACCAGATGGTGAGCAGGCCGGTGCCGATGCCGGCGCTTTCCGCCCAGGCGCAGACCGCGCCGGTGATCGAGACCAGTCCCTGACCGCGGGTCGTCAGCACGTATTCCGTGACGTCCTGTTTCATGGGAATCTTCCTTGGACTGGGTGGGGCGGAGGATGCAGGCGTCGATGCGCGAAACCTGGCAACGCTCGGAACCGCCGCTGGTGCCGTCGCCCGAGATCGCCGAGGCGCTGGTGCGGCAGGCGCTGCCCGGCGCGCGGGTGGTCGGGATGGCGGTGCTGTCGGGCGGTCTCGGCAACAGCAATATCCAGGTCGATCTTGCTGGTGCCGCGCGGGCGACGGCGGTGCTGCGTCTGTGGCAGCGCAAGCCGGTGGAGGCGGCCAAGGAGATCGCGCTGCTGCGCCGTCTCCACGAGATCGTGCCGGTGCCGGCGGTGCTTGCTGCCGGTCCGGCGGATGGCCGCGTGCCGGCGCCATGGGCGGTGCTCGAATTCGTCGAGGGCGAGCGGCTCGATCAGGCGTTTGCCGGGGGCGGCGATGCCGAGCGCCTCGGGCGTTCGGTCGGCGCAACGCTCGCCCGCCTGCGGGCGGTGCGCTTTTCCCGAAGCGGGTTTCTCGACGCGGCGCTTGCGGTGGCGACGCCGATCCCGCTCGGCGGAGCCGGGCTCGCCGGATATGTCGCGCATTGGGTGGCCGGCATCGGCCCCGGCCGCCTCGGGCCGGCGTTGTGCGCCGCGCTGGCGGAGGCGGTGGCGCGCGACGGCCATCGTCTCGACGCGGATTGGGCGATGGAGGCCACGCTCACCCATGCCGATTACGATCCGGCGAACCTCCTCGTACGCGACGGGGCCGTGGCGGCGGTGCTCGACTGGGAGTTCGCTTTCGCGGGCGGCCCGGCTTTCGACCTCGGCCATCTGCTTCGCCCGCCCGCGGCGCCCGACTTCATTGCCGGGATCGAGCAAGGATTTCGGCCCGCGCCAGGCTGGCAGCGCGTGGCGCGCCTCGCCGATCTCTTCTCCTGGCTGGATTTCCTGACGCGCCCCCAGGCCGGCGAATCGCTGATCGCCGACAGCCAAACAATGATCCGCGCGATCCTCGAACCCTGAATCGGGGTCTGGGGGCCGTTGCCCCCAGCGGGGTCCAGGGGCAGCGCCCCTGGCCTTACTTTCTCAACCAGGTTTCAAGCTTCCCCAGATCCAACGCCTCCAACCCAAGCCACGCGGCCATCAAGTCCAGCTCGGGGATCAACGCCAGGAGCACAGAACCCGGCTCCGCCGGCGCTTCGCGATGCGCCGAGACCACGCGGAGCACACTGGCCGCGCGGTCGGCCTTGAGGTCGAGGCGGGCGACGAAGCGGTCCTCCATCAGGAAGGGGAGCACGTAATAGCCGTGCTCGCGCTTGTGGGCCGGAACATAGATCTCGATCCGGTAGCGGAAGCCGAACAGGCGCTCGGCGCGGTCGCGCTCCCAGAGCAGCGGGTCGAACGGGGAGACGAGGGCGGCGGACCCGGCCGCGCGGGGCCGGACGGCATCGCGGTGGAGATAGGCGGGACGATCCCAGCCGGTGACGGTGACGGGGATGAGCTCGCCCGCTTCCGCCAGTTCGGCGATCAGCGGCTTGACCTCCGGCCCGAGGCGGAAATAGCGGGCGAAATCGCCGCCGGTGCCGATGCCGAGCGCGCGGGCGGCGATGGCGAGCAGCCGGCGCTGCGCCGCCTCGGGCGCGGGCGTCGCCGCGGCAAGCACATCCTCCGGCAGCACGCGGTCCGGCAGGTCGTAGAGGCGCTCGAAATTGCCGCGGCGGCCGGCGACGGTCAGACGGCCGCTCCAGAACAGGTATTCGAGCGCCTTCTTGCCGTCGCTCCACCCCCACCAGCTGCCGCGCGATTTTCCCGGCTCGGCGAGATCGGCCGCCGCCTTGGCCCCCTCGGCGCGGATCTCGTCGAACGCGGCCTCGACCGCGCGCCGGTTCGCCGCCGCGTATTGCGCGATGCCGGACCAGGTGCCTTCGCCGCGCGCGGCGCGATCCATCCGCCAGCGGAGCAGCGGGTGCATCGCGAAAGGCAGCAGGGAGGCCTCATGCGCCCAGTATTCGAACATCTTCCGCCCACGCCGGCTGCCCCAGGCGAGCGCGTCGAGCGCGTCGCGCGGATAGGCGCCGAGGCGGGAGAAGCCCGGCATGTAATGCGCGCGCACCAGCACGTTGACGGAGTCGATCTGCACCGCGCCGAGTCGCTCCGCCATCGCCTGCACGTGGCGGCGCGACGGCGCGGCGGGACGCGCCCGGCCGATGCCCTGGGCGGCCAGCGCGATGCGGCGTGCGGCGCGGGCGGAGAGACGTTCCATCCCCCGATCAAGCCCCGCTTGCGCCGAAGCGGCAAGCCGTCTAGAACTCGTGCATGGTCCTCGAACACACCGTCGCGACGACGCGATTTTGGTATCGCTGGTATCTCCCGGCGGCCTGAGGATCGTGCACAGTCACTGAACATCCGAAGCCGCCCCGCCCAGGCGGCTTTCGTGTTTTCTGCGACCATCCCAGATCGAATGCACGCCTGACGCGGAGCGGCCCCCCCCCAAGGAGGCCGACTATGAGCCAGGACGATTTCGACGTGATCACCGGACCCTCGGCCGAGGCCCCCAGACCGCCCAAACGCACGGGGCGCTGAGCCGTGTCCGAATCCTGGACGCCGGATGCCTGGCGCGCGCACCCCGTTACGCAGATCCCGGAGTATCCGGACCGGGCGGCGCTCGCGGCCGCGGAAGCCGAGCTCCGCCGCGCCCCGCCGCTCGTCTTCGCCGGCGAGGCAAGGCGCCTCACCGCCGAGCTCGCCCGCGTCGCGGACGGGGGCGCCTTCCTGCTGCAGGGTGGGGATTGCGCGGAGAGCTTCGCCGAATTCCACGCTAACGCGGTGCGCGACACCTTCCGGGTGCTGCTGCAGATGGCCGTCACGCTCACCTTCGGCGCCGCCTGCCCGGTGGTGAAGATCGGCCGCATCGCCGGCCAGTTCGCCAAGCCGCGCTCATCGCCCGTCGAGACCCGGGACGGGGTGACGCTGCCCGCCTATCGTGGCGACATCATCAATGATTTTGCCTTCGACGCGGCGGCGCGCGCGCCCGACCCGCGGCGGATGATCCGCGGCTATTTCCAATCCGCCGTGACGCTCAACCTGCTTCGCGCCTTTGCCCAGGGCGGGTTCGCCGACCTGCACCGCGTGCAGCAATGGAACCAGGCCTACCTCGCCGAGACGCCGCAGGCCGCGCGCTACGCCGAATTGTCGGACCGCATCGGCGAGAGCCTCGGCTTCATGGGCGCCTGCGGGCTCGACGGCGCCACCGCCCCCACCCTCGCCACCACCACGCTCTACACCAGCCATGACGCGCTGCTGCTGCCCTACGAGGCGGCGCTGACCCGCACCGACAGCCTCACCGGGAACTGGTACGACTGCTCCGCCCACCTGCTCTGGATCGGCGAGCGCACCCGCGCGGCGGACGGCGCTCATGTCGCCTTCCTCCGCGGCGTCGCCAACCCGCTCGGGCTGAAATGCGGCGCAACCCTCACCGCAGACGAGCTGCTTCGCCTGATCGACCTGCTCAACCCGGCCAACACGCCCGGCCGCCTCACCCTGATCACCCGCATGGGCGCCGACCGGATCGCCCGCGTTCTGCCGTCCCTGCTTCGCGCGATCCGCCGAGAGGGCCGTTCCGTCGTCTGGTGCTGCGACCCGATGCACGGCAACACCGTCACCGCGGCCAACGGCCGCAAGACCCGGCGTTTCGACCGCATCCTCGCCGAGCTCGACACCTGCTTCGCCGCCCATGCCGGCGAAGGCACGCGACTTGGCGGCATCCATGTCGAGATGACCGGCAAGGCCGTGACCGAATGCACCGGCGGCCCGCACGCGCTGACTGATTCCGACCTCGACGCCAGCTACCGCACCCAATGCGACCCCAGGCTCAACGGCGCGCAGGCCCTCGACCTCGCCTTCCACCTCGCGGAAACCCTGAAAACACGGCGCACACCCCTCCCCCTGGCGGCGGAATAGCGTTACCCACGCGCATCGATGACAATCCGAGGCCGGAACGGACATGGCGGCTGACGGGTCTAAGTAAAGGCCAGGGGGCTCTGCCCCCTGGACCCCCGCCAAAGGCGGAGCCTTTGGAATCCATTACGGCTGTTTGGAGAGGGGTGGGCGAGGGAGTGGTTGCAACTAGTACCTGGCCCACCCCTCTCCAAACAGCCCTGGCGGGTTCTAAGGGCTGTGCCCTTAGCGGGGTCCCAAACGATGCATGGGGGCAGAGCCCCTGGCCTTAACCAGATCCCGCCAGTAGCCTCCGACGATGACCGATGACGTGACAGTGGAAATGATTGCCGCGGCGGAGGGGGTGGCTGGGGTCAGCTACACGGCGGCCGAGCGGGCGTTGATGCTGGGCAATCTGGATGCGCAGATCCGCATGGCGGCGGCGCGGCGTTGCGTGGTGGTGCCGGGGGATGTCGGGCCGGCGTGCCGGTTCGATCCGCGGTTGCCGGGGTTTCGGATGCCGGAGCCGGGGCCGTTCTCGTGGGCGCCGCGGGAGCATCCGGTGCCGGGGGCTGAGGCGGATATCGCCTTTGCGTCGGTGGGTGCGTTGGCGGGGTGGATCCGGTCCGGCCGGCTGAGTGCGGAGCGGCTGGCGCGGATTTATCTCGACCGCATCGCCGCGCTGGCGCCGCGTCTCGACTGCTTCGTCACGGTGACGGGCGACGCGGCTTTGGCGCGGGCGGCGGAGCTCGATCGCATGCTGGCGGCGGGCACCTGGCTCGGGCCGCTGCATGGCATCCCCTATGGGATGAAGGACATCATCGACACCGCCGGCGTGGAGACGAGCTGGGGGGCCGAGCCCTATGCCGGGCGGGTGCCGGCGGAGGATGCGCATGTCACGGCGCTGCTGCGTGCGGCGGGGGCGGTGATGCTCGGCAAGACGAGCGTGGGCGCGCTGGCCTATGGCGATATCTGGCACCGCGGGCGCAGCAGCAATCCGTGGAATCCGGAGGAGGGGTCGAGCGGATCGAGCGCCGGCTCGGCCTCGGCCACCGCCGCCGGGCTGGTGGCGTTCGCGATCGGCACTGAGACTCTGGGCTCCATCGTGGCGCCCTCGGCGCGCTGCGGCACGACCGGATTGCGGCCGAGCTTCGGGCGGGTGTCGCGGCGCGGGGCGATGCCGCTCTGCTGGTCGCTCGACAAGATCGGCCCGATCTGCCGCGCGGTGGAGGACACGGCGCTGGTGCTGGCGGCGATCATCGGGGTGGATCCGGCCGATCCGTTCCAGATTGATGCCCCGTTCGGCTATGCGGCCGCGTCATCGCTGGATGGGCTGCGGCTCGGCTATTTCCCCGTCGATTTCGCCCATGAGGCGGCGATCCCCGAGGACCGGGAAGCGCTCGAGGCGGCGCGCGGGCTCGGTCTCGAGATGGTGGAGCTGACCCGCCCCGATCTGCCGTATGACGCGCTCACCGCCGTGCTGTTCGCCGAGGCCGCCGCCGCGTTCGAGGAACTGACGCTCAGCAACCGGGACGACATGCTGCGGCGGCAGGACGAGACCGGCTGGCCCAACGGGTTCCGCAAGGCGCGCTTCCTCTCCGCCGTCGATCACGTGCAGCTCGACCGGCTGCGCACCCTGGTGATGCGGCAGATGGCGGCGCAGTTCGAGCGGGTGGACGTCATCGTCGGGCCGGCGATGGCGGGGCCGATGCTCACCATCACCAATTTCACCGGCCACCCGAGCCTCTGCCTGCGCGCCGGCTTCAAGCAATCGCCGACGCGGGCGCCGCTGTCGCTCGGGCGGGGGAAGCTGGAAGGCGGCGGCCAGGCGGACGGGCCGGCGCATCGGGTGCCGCATCCGTTCTGCCTATGGGGCCGGCTCTACGACGAGGGCCCGATGCTCGCGGTGGGACGAGCTCTGGAGGCGCGTCTTGATGCCATCGCCGAACGGCCGCCGCTGTTTGCCTGAAGCAGCGCACCCACGCTGACCCGCAGAAAGCGCGCGCAACGCAGTTTCCCGCCGGAGGCCCATGCTGCGGCGCCAAAAATCGGTCATCATGCGATGCGCGCGGAGGATGGCGGATGAACGAGCAGACCAAGCCGATGGCGGTGCAGGATGCGATCAGCGCCGGGCTTGCGCCGACGGTCACCCGCGGCAGCCCGACCGTTGCGGCGACTGGCGCGGTGTTCACGGTGCTGGGGGCGATCAGCTTCTCGCACCTGGTCAACGACATGATCCAGTCGCTGCTGCCGTCGATCTATCCGCTGCTCAAGCAGAATTTCCAGCTCTCGTTCAGCCAGGTCGGGCTGATCACGCTCACCTTTCAGGTGACGGCGTCGCTGCTGCAGCCGGCCGTCGGGTTCTACACGGATAAGCGGCCGCAGCCCTTCTCGCTCGCGGTCGGGATGGGCTCGACCCTGATCGGCCTGCTGGTGCTCTCGCGCGCCGGGAGCTTCCCGATGGTGCTGTTCGCCGCGGCGCTGGTCGGCCTCGGCTCGTCGGTCTTCCATCCGGAATCGTCGCGGGTGGCGCGCATGGCGTCGGGCGGGCGCTACGGCCTCGCGCAATCGTTGTTCCAGGTCGGCGGCAATGCCGGGCAGTCGCTCGGGCCGCTGCTCGCCGCCTTCATCGTCATCCCGGGCGGCCAAGGCAGCATCGCCTGGTTCTCGCTCGCCGCGCTGGTCGCGATGGTCGTGCTGTTCAATGTCGGCCGCTGGTATTCGGGGCAGCGCCGGGTGGCGAAATCCGCCGCGGCGCGGGTCTCCGGGCCGCCGCTGCCGGCCGCCAAAGTCAGGCTCGCGATCGCGCTGCTGGTGGTGCTGATCTTCTCCAAGTATTTCTACCTTGCGAGCATCAACTCGTACTACACCTTCTACCTGATCCATAAATTCGGCGTGTCGATCCAGGCGGCGCAGATCCGGCTCTTCGTGTTCCTCGCGGCGGTAGCGGCCGGCACGCTGATCGGCGGACCTGTGGGCGACAAGATCGGGCGGAAATACGTGATCTGGGGCTCGATCCTCGGGGTGTTCCCGTTCACCTTCGCCCTGCCGCACGCCAACCTGTTCTGGACCACGGTGCTCACCGTGCCGATCGGGGTGATCCTCGCCTCGGCTTTCTCCGCCATCCTCGTCTACGCCCAGGAGATGGTGCCGGGCAAAGTCGGCACCATCGCCGGATTGTTCTTCGGCATCGCCTTCGGCATGGGCGGGATCGGCGCCGCGGTGCTCGGCGTGCTCGCCGACCACACCAGCATCGACTTCGTCTACCGCCTCTGCGCCTACCTGCCGCTGCTCGGTCTGCTGACCATGTTCCTGCCGGACGTCGAGAAGCGCCGGGCGTGAGAGGAAGGCCAGGGGCTATGCCCCTGGACCCCGCTAAGGGCACAGCCCTTAGAACCCGCTAGGGCTGTTTGGAGAGGGGTGGGCGACGAGATGGTCGCAACCATTCCCTCGCCCACCCCTCTCCAAACAGCCGTAATGGATTCCAAAGGCTCGGCCTTTGGCGGGGGTCCAGGGGGCATAGCCCCCGGCCTTACCTGACCTCCGGCACTTTCACGAAGACCCAGATCAGGTTTGCGGTCAGCAGCAGGGCGGTGACGAGGAACACCCAGCGCAGGCCGAGGGTGGCGGCGATGGCGCCGCCGCAGAATGGGCCGAGCGAGCCGCCGAGGAACATGGCGGAGGCGGTCATGCCGTAGATCAGGCCGCGGTCGCCGGAGGAGGCGAGGCGGCCGACGAGGGCGTTGGCGGTTGGCAGGATTCCGCCGACGAACAGGCCGAGTCCGAAGCGAGCGGCGACGAAGGCGGCGTAGCTATGGACGAAGGCTTGGGGCGCGCTCGTAAGGGCGGCGCCCCCGAGGCAGATCAGCAGCACGCGGCGGTAGCCGAGCACGTCGCTGCGCCGGCCGAGGAAAGGTGAGGCGATCAGGTCGCCGACGCCGGTCACCGAGAAGGCGAATCCGCCCAGCGTCGCGACATCCGGGCGCAGCCCGGCGAGCTGCTGGACGAACAGCGTCACCACCGGCTGTACCGACATCACGCCGAACTGCGCGAGCAGGAGCACGAGGAAGAGCGGCAGCAGGCCGGGCGAGCGCGTCACCACCCGGAGGCTTTCGATCATCGAAGGTTTGCGTGCGGTGGATTTCGGCCGGACGAAATGTTCCGGCACCAGCCGCCAGGCGGCGAGCGAGCAGGTGCCGGTCAGCACCGCGGTGACGAGGAAGGGGATGCGGTAGCTGCCGGTGATGTCGGCGATGGTGCCGCCGGCGACCGGGCCGATCAGCGAGCCGACGAGCTGGCCGGTGCTGAGCCAGCCGAGCGCGTAGCCGAGCTTGCGCGGCGGCACCTGGCTGGCGACGAGCGTGATCGTTGCCGCGGTGAAGCCGGCGAAGGCGCCCATCAGCGCCCGCAGCGCCAGGAATTGCCACACGTTGAGCGCGAGGCTCATCAGCGCGGTGAACAGGCCGATCGCGAAGCAGGAGCGGATCACCATCGATTTGCGGCCGTAGGTATCGGCGACCCGTCCCCAGAACGGCGAGGCGAAGGCCGCGATGAACGAGGTGATCGACGTCAGCACGCCCGCCCAGATGTCGATGCGGGCCGGGTCGTGCACGCCGAGCTCGGGCAGGAAGAGCGGCATCACCGGGCTCAGCACGGTGAAGGCGAGCGTCATCACGATCTGGATGCCGATCATCACGAGCAGCGTGCGCCGCCAGACTGGGGAGGCGCCGTCCTCCCCGGCTGCGGGGCCGCCCGGAACCTGCTCCGTTGCGGAGGACGCCGACGGGGTGTGCTGCATCTGCGCAGAATCGGCGGGTGTCACCCGCATGTAAAGCCGTGCCGGCCGCCTGAGGCGCATTGCCAGCATTCTTTCCCGCACGGCATACTCCCTCCCAGGCATGAAAAGGGCGCGCGAAAGAGTGCATGAACCGAGTGCATGAACCGAGTGCATGAAAGGTCGGCCGGGGCTGGCCAGGGGCGGGAATGAGGCAGGAAGCGCCGGACGGCACCGAGACAGCTCGCGGCGGCCGCGCGGCCCGGGAGCAGGCGCTCGGTCCATTCGGATATGGCGCGATCGCCGGGGCGCTCGCCGTCCTGATGGCGCTGGTCGCCTCCTCCGCGGTGCTCGCGCGGCGCAACCGCGACGAGCTGATCGCGCTGTCCCGCGGCGAGGCGCTGGACGTCGCGATCCAGCGCCTGCAGATCGCCGCCGACGATGCCGAAACCGGGCAGCGCGGCTATCTGCTGACGGGACGCGCCGCGTATCTGCGGCCCTTCGAGACCGCGCGCGCCGCGCTGCCGCGGGCGCTGGCCTCCGTCCGCGACTCCGCGAGCGGCGTCGCCGACATGCAGGCGCCGCTCGCCACGCTGTCGGATGCGATCGACGGCAAGCTCGCCGAGCTTGAGACGACCATCGCCTCGCAATCATCCGGGCAGCATGACGCGGCGATCGCCGAGCTCAACACGGATCGCGGGAAGGTCCTGATGGACAGCATCCGCGCCAGCTCCGCCGATCTCGGGCGCATGCAGCGGGCGCGGCTCGCGACGGTGATGCGGACGATCCGCGGGAACAGCGACTGGCTGATGCTGAGCAACGCGCTCGGCCTGGCCGTCGTGCTGGTGGCGGGCGCCTGGGTCGCCTACGGGTTGCGCCGCTACGTGCGCGCTCTCCGCGGGACGCGGGCCGCGCTGAGCCGCGCGAATGCCGAGCTCGGCCATGCCAACGACCATCTCGAGCGTACGGTCGCGGAACGGACCGCCGATCTCAGCGAGGCGAACGAGGAAATCCAGCGCTTCGCCTACATCGTCTCGCATGACCTGCGCGCGCCGCTGGTGAACATCATGGGATTCACCAGCGAGCTCGAGGCGGCGATCGGCACGCTCGGGCAGTTCGTGGGCGCGTTCGGCGAGCGTCATCCGGGCGAGCTGCCGCCCGAGGTGGCGGAGGCCGCGAATGACGACATCCCGGAGGCGATCCGCTTCATCCGCGCCTCCACCGCCAAGATGGACCGGCTGATCGCCGCCATTCTGCGCCTGTCGCGGGAGGGACGGCGCGTGCTGGCGCCGGAGCGGCTCGACATGGGCGTCGTGCTGGCCGGCATCGCCGACACGCTCCGCCATCAGGCGGAGGATCTCGGCGCCGAGATCGCGATCGACGCGCTGCTCTCCCTTGTCGCGGATCGGCTCGCCGTCGAGCAGATCTTCGGCAACCTGATCGAGAACGCGCTCAAATACCTGCAGCCGGGCCGGCCGGGCCGCATCCGCGTCTCCGGACGGGCCGATGGGGGCATGGCGCGGTTCGAGATCGCCGATAACGGCCGGGGGATTGCCGAGAAGGACCATGAGCGCATATTCGATTTGTTCCGCCGCGCCGGTGACCAGTCGGTTGCCGGCGAGGGCATCGGGCTCGCCCATGTGCGGGCGCTGGTCCGGCGGCTCGGCGGGACCATCGACTGTCGGTCCGTGCTGGGGCGCGGATCGACGTTCCGCGTGAGCCTGCCCCTCGTCACCGCCGCCACCAGGAGCGTCGCCGCATGAACGGCATACCGGTCACCATCCTTCTCATCGAGGACGATCCCGGCCATGCGCGGCTGATCGAGAAGAATGTGCGCCGCGCCGGGGTGCATAACGAGATCATCCCGTTCGCCGACGGCACCACCGCGCTCGAATACCTGTTCGGACCGGGGGCGGCGGAGCACCGGCCGATGCTTGTGCTGCTCGACCTCAACCTGCCGGATATGAGCGGCACCGACATCCTCGCGCGCATCAAATCCGACGAGACGCTGCGGCGGACGCCGGTGGTGGTGCTCACCACCACCGACGACAAGGTGGAGATCCAGCGGTGCTATGACCTCGGCTGCAACGTCTACATCACCAAGCCGGTCAACTATGAAGGCTTTGCCGCCGCCATCCGCCAGCTCGGCCTGTTCCTGGCGGTCATGCAGGTTCCCGAACCGGTCTGAGGGGCCGTCCACCATGCGACGACGAAGATGCGGTCCTGCAATGCCGCAGCAATCGTGAGATGCCCGACGGTCTCGCCGGCCTCCGTCTGCTTTATATCGACGACGACCCCGCGCTCGCCCGGCTGGTGCAACGCCATCTCGCCCGCACCGGCTGCGCGGTGACCCTGGCGGCGAACGGCGCCGAGGGGCTCGACCTGCTCGCCCGGGAGACGTTCGATACGGTGGCGCTCGACCATTACATGCCCGGTCAGGACGGACTCGAAGTGCTCGAGGAGATCGGCCGGCTGGCCGATGCGCCGCCCGTCGTGTTCGTCACCGCCGCCGAGGAGCCGCGCGTCGCGGTCACCGCGCTGAAGGCGGGCGCGGTCGATTACGTCGTCAAGGATGTGCACGGCGCCTTCCTGCCCGCGCTCGTCGGTGCGATCCGCCATGCGATCCACCAGCAGCGTCTGCGCCGGGAGAAGGAGCTCGCGGAGCGCGAGGTGCGCGAGGCGCGCGACCGGGCGGAAATGCTGGTCGCCCGCCAGGCGGTGCTGCTGCGCGAGGTCAATCACCGCGTCGCCAACAGCCTGCAGCTCATCAGCTCGCTCATCGAGCTGCAGGCGCGTCGCGTCGCGGTGCCGGAAGCCCGCGAGATGCTGCGCACGGCGGCCGAGCGGGTGGAGGCGGTGAGCCTCGTGCACCGGCGGCTCTACACCTCGGCCGACGTGCAGTTCGTCGAGATGGACCAGTATCTCGCCGGCCTTGTCGAGGAATTGCGGCGCACCGCCGGCACCGGCGATGGCGGCTGCCGGATCGAGCTCGCCGCCGAGCCGGTCAGGGTCGAGACCGACAAGGCGGTGCCGATCGGGCTGATCGTCAACGAGCTCGTCACCAACGCGCTGAAATACGCCTATCCGGCCGGCACGCCGAACGGCGGGCCGGCCGGCAGCATCCGCATCGCGCTCCGCCGGCCGCGCGACGATCTGGTGCGGCTCGTCGTCGAGGATGACGGCGTCGGCCTGCCCGAGCAGCCGGCGCCGGCGCGCGGCAGCGGACTCGGCAGCACGATCGTGAGCGCGATGGCGCAGAGCGTGCGCGCCACCGTCGAGCTCGACCGCAGCCATCGCGGCACCCGCTTCGTCGTCAACATGACCGCCTGAAGGAACCAGCGCGATGGACGATCACGCCGAGACGGTGGCGCGTATCCTCGCCGACCCGCGCTTCGCCGCGGCGCGCGAGACGCTCGAGGCCGAGCATGAGCGCACGGTCGAGGATATCGTCCGGCTGACCGAGATCGCCTCGCCGCCTTTCGGCGAGGCCGGCCGGGCCGAGGCCTATCGCGCCCTGCTGCAATCCCACGGCCTTGCCGAAGTCGAGCAGGACGCGGAAGGCAATGTGATGGGGCTCCGCCGCGGCACCGGCAATGGCGCGGTGCTGGTGGTGGCCGCGCATCTCGACACGGTGTTCCCCGAAGGGACGGCGGTGACGGTGCGGCGCGAGGGCACGAAGCTGCATGC
The DNA here is from genome assembly GCA_965276665.1 of Acetobacteraceae bacterium. Lineage (GTDB taxonomy): Bacteria > Pseudomonadota > Alphaproteobacteria > Acetobacterales > Acetobacteraceae > CAWGJC01. The sequence goes on along the minus strand of OZ255620.1, from coordinate 1,425,108 downwards.
GCCCGGCATTGGCGACGACACGCGCAGCCTCGCCGTGCTGCTCGCCTGGATGCGCGCGCTCGACGCCGCCGGCATCCGCACCCGGAGCGACATCCTGTTCGTGGGCGATGTCGGCGAGGAGGGGGCCGGGGATCTGCGCGGCATGCGCCACCTGTTCCAGAAGGGCCGGCACGCCGAGCGGCTCGGCCGCAGCGGCGCCGCCGCCTTTATCAGCGTCGACAGCCCCGACATGACCCGGATGGCGACCGGCGGCGTCGGCTCGAAACGCTACCGCGTGGTGTTCTCCGGGCCGGGCGGCCATAGTTTCGGCGCGTTCGGCACGGTGAGCCCGATGTATGCGATGGCGCAGGCCGCCGCCGAGCTCGGCCGCACCCGCGTGCCGGTGGTGCCGCGCACCACCTACAGCGCGAGCGTGGTCGGCGGCGGCACCTCGGTGAACGCCATTCCCGGCGAGGTATGGCTCGACGTCGATCTCCGTTCGGAATCGCCCGACGAGCTGGGCAAGCTCGACACACGGCTGCGCAGCGTGGTCGACGAGGCGGTGACGGCGGAGAACCGCGCCCGCGCCACCGCGAGCGGCGCGGTGCGCGCCGAGCTCCGCCCGATCGGCGACCGCCCCGGCGGCCAGACCGACCGCACCACCGATCTCGTGCGCTTCGCCGACGCGGCGATGGCGGCACACGGCTTCCGTCCCGCGCATGTGCATTCCTCGACGGACGCCAACCTGCCGATGAGCCTCGGCATTCCGGCCATCCAGATCGGCTCCGGCGGCAGCGGCGACCGCGCGCACTCGCTCGACGAATGGATCGACGTCGAGAAGGGCGCCAGCCTGCAAGGCATGGTCGCCGGGCTGGCGACGGTGATCGCGGTGGCGGGGCTCGCCGATTGAGCGGGCGTTAACGCGTGAAGAAACGCGCGCTGCCGTAGCTGCGATGCGCGAATTCCAGTGCCGCGATCGCCGCGTTCGGGCCGGTGAAAATCTTCCGCTCGCCCTTCCGCGCACCGGGCGCCTCGACGACCCATTGGTCGTCTTCCCCGGCTGCGGGATAGACCTTCGCCGGCCCCGCGCCCTCGTCCGGCTCCGGGTTGCCGATGATGTCGGGGTCTGACATTGCGGCATTGTGCAATGCAGCGAACAAAAAGCAAGCGGCATCGCAACGAGCGCGAAGCGTGATCGCCCGCCGGCCATGAGCGCGCTCGCCGTGATCTCCGTGCATGTGCCGAAATGTGCCGGCCGCGCCCTCCGCCGCGCGCTCGAACGCGCCTATGGCAGCGTGTGCGAGGATTACGCCGACCGGCCGTTCGACCCGTCCTCGGCAATGCATCTCGACCCGGACGGGTTCTTCGCCCGAAGCCCCGCGCCGCCAGGCGGGGCCCGCGCGATCCACGGGCATTTCCACGCGGCGAAGTACCGGCATGTTCCGGCGGCCGTGCCGCGCATCGCGATCCTGCGCCACCCGGTCGCCCGCACCATCTCGCATTACCGCTACTGGCAGCGCACCGAACCGGGCGGTCATACGCTGCATCGCTACATGCGCGATGAAAACCTCGACCTCCTCGCTTTCGCGCGCCTTCCGTTCATTCGCCACGCCTATCGGCAGGTGATGTTCGCCGGGCTCGACCGCGCCGCCTTCGCCTTTGTCGGCACGATGGAGACGCTGGATGCCGATCTGCCGCGCCTCAACCGGCTGCTCGGCGTCGAGCTGGCGCTGTCCTTGGCGGCGGACGACATGGCCCAGGATGAGACACCGCCGCCGCCCGAAACTCTGGCCGCGCTTCATCGCTTGCTCGCCGACGATACCGCCTTCCATGAAAGCTGGGTGGCATCCGGCTGACGCGGTTGCCGCCCCAGCGCGGAGCGTGGGATACATTCGCGCGGAGCGTGGGAGACACACTCCGAGATCAGGGAGAAGGCGCATGCAGCTCGGAATGATCGGTCTCGGCCGGATGGGCGGGAACATGGTGCAGCGCCTGCTCAAGGCCGGCCATGAGTGCCACGTCTATGACAGCCACCCCGAGACGGTGAAATCGCTCACCGAAAAGGGCGCGAAAGGCTCCACCAAGATCGACGAGTTCGTCAAAAGCCTGACGAAACCGCGCCTTGTCTGGCTGATGGTGCCGGCCGCGGTGGTCGATCCGGTGCTGGAAACCCTCATTCCGCTGCTGGAATCCGGCGACATCGTCGTCGATGGCGGCAATTCCTACTACCACGACGACGTGCGGCGCGCGCACGCGCTCAAGGAGAAGGGCCTGCACTACGTCGATGTCGGCGTCAGCGGCGGCATCTGGGGCCTCGAGCGCGGCTACTGCCACATGATCGGCGGCGAGGACGAAGTCGTCCGCCACATCGACCCGATCTTCAAATCGCTCGCCCCGGGCGTGGCGACGGCGGAGCGCACGCCGGGCGCCACCGGCGAGCCGAGCCAGGCCGAGCACGGCTACCTCCATTGCGGGCCGAACGGCGCCGGGCATTTCGTCAAGATGGTGCATAACGGCATCGAATACGGGCTGATGGCGGCCTATAGCGAAGGGCTCAACATCATCCACAAAGCCAACGTCGGGCTCACCAAGCAGGAAGACGACGCGGAAACCACGCCGCTCCGCCACCCCGAGCTCTACAGCTACGACATCAACATCGGCGATGTCGCCGAAGTCTGGCGGCGCGGCAGCGTCGTCGGTTCCTGGCTGCTCGACCTCACCGCCAGCGCGCTCCGCAAAAGCCCCGATCTCGAGAAATTCCAGGGCCGCGTCTCGGATTCCGGCGAAGGCCGCTGGACCCTCCAGGCCGCCATCGACGAAGGCGTCCCCGCACCGGTGATCAGCGCCGCCCTCTACGCCCGCTTCAGCTCCCGCGGCGAAGCCGAGTTCGCCGACAAGCTGCTCTCGGCGCTGCGCTTCGAATTCGGCGGGCATGTGGAGAAGTCTGGGTCTTAGCAGGCTTAAGGCCAGGGGCTCTGCCCCTGGACCCCGCTAAGGGCAGTCGCCCTTAGAACCCGATTGGCGCGTTGCGCGGGACCTGGGATGGGCCGGATGGGCTCGGACGTTTGATTGCGCTTCGCGCGAGGCGCCGAACTCGGGGTCTGGGGCCTCTCGGCCCAGCGGGGGGTCCAGGGGCAGCGCCCCGGCCTTTTTCCGCGGCCTCATCGCGCATCATCCGCATGCAGCGTGATCATCGCCGCGACCTCCGGCAAGTGTTGCCGCAGCACCGGCAGGACCTTGTTCCGCAGGGCGTCGGTTGCTGCGTCGTAGATGTGTTGCACGATTTCGCCGCCTTCGCCGTCGCGGGCGACGACGACCATGACGCGGCGCATGGAAGATTCGGGGTAGGGCGCGATCCTGAAGCGGCTGCCTTGGGTGAGGGCGCGGTAGACGGCCAGCGGGGGCAGGATGGTCCAGCCGATGCCGGAGGCGACCATTTCGAGCACCGCGGCGTGGGTGTCCATGTGGTAGCGCCGGGTGGGCGTGATGCCCCAGGCGCGCAGGGTCTGGTCGAACCGCGCGTTCATGAACGGGTCGCGGCCGAAGCGGATGAGGTCAAGTGAGTCGCTGAGCGGTTTGATGGCGAGCGGGTCGCCTTCGTAGCGTTCGGGCGCGACGATGAGGAAGGGTTCGGTCAGGATCGGCACCGCCGTCACCCCGGGCAGGGGCGGCGATTCGTCGGTGGTGATGACGAAGTCGAATGCGCGGTCCGCCACGGCGCGCATGCGGGTGGCGGAGAAGCCGGAATCGATCGTCAGCTCCGCGGCCAGCGCGCGCAGCCGGGCGAACACCGCCGGACCGATGGTTTCGGCGAAGCTGTTCAGCATGCCGATGCGCAGCAGGGGCATATGCCCGTTGACGCTCCAGCGGAGCGCCAGGCCGAAGCGCTCGATGCCGCTCACCACGGCGCGCGCCGGCTCGAGCAGGGCGGCGCCGTGCAGGGTCAGGACCAAGGGCCGGCGCGAGCGGTCGAAGAGCTGCACGCCGAGCGCGGTTTCCATCTGGCCGATCGATTGCGAGATGGCGGGCTGGGTGAGGCCGAGCGCCTGCGCCGCGGCGCTCATGGTGCCCGAGCGGGCGACGGCGATGAACACTTCGAGCGCGCGTGCGGTCAGGCCCGCGCCCAACTGGAGGCGGCCGAGCGGCTCGCCTTCTGCCCTGGCCGGCCGGTCCGCCTCGAGCCCCGTCGCAATTTCCACGCTGCGTTACCTCCGGCCGGGAAGAATATCACTTGCGAACGCGGGAAAGAGAAACTTATACTTACTATAAATGCACGGGGGAAGCGCCGGGATGCCGGGTCCGCAGACGCTGTTCGGCAAGATCTGGGGCGAGCACGTCACCGTCACCTCGCCACAGGGCGAAGACCTGCTCTATGTCGATTTCAACTACATCAACGAGGGCCAGTCCTTCCTGGCCTTCGACCAGTTGCGCGTCGAGGGACGGGCGAGCGCACGGCCGGAACAGCATCTGGCGATCACCGACCACTACCTGCCGACGATCAATCGCGCGGCCGGCATCGAGGGCATCGGCAATCCCGAGATTCGCAATGTCGTGTCGATGATGGCGAATAACGCCGCCGAGTTCCGCCTGCCGCACATCCACATGCATCATCGCCAGCAGGGCATCGCGCATGTGGTCGGTCCGGAACTCGGCATCTCGCAGCCCGGCATGCTGATCACCTGCAACGATTCTCACACCGCGACGCATGGCGCGATGGGCGCCTGCGCGATCCCGATCGGCGGCTCCAATCAGCTCCGCCACGTCATCGCCACGCAGACCGTGTGGATGAAGCGTCCGCTGACCATGCGCATCACCATCGACGGCGTGCTGGCGTCGTCGGTGACCGCGAAGGATGTCATCCTCTCGATCATCCGCGAGATCGGCATTGGCGGCGGCGCGGGCTATGCGGTCGAGTATGCCGGTTCGGCGATCCGCGCGATGTCGATGGATGGGCGGATGACCATCTGCAACATGTCGATCGAGGGCGGCGCGCGCATCGGCATGGTGGCGGCCGATGATCTGACGTTCGCGCATCTCGCGCAATGTGAGCGCGCGCCGAAGGGCGCGGATTGGGATCGCGCGCTCGCATATTGGGGCGGCCTGCCCACCGAGGCGGGGGCGCGGTTCGACCGCGAGCTGCATCTTGACGCCGCGCGACTGGCCCCGATGGTCACCTGGGGCACCAGCCCGGAGGATTGCGCGCCGATCGACGATGCGGTGCCCGATCCCGCGAGCTATGACGATTTGGAACGACGCCGCCATGTCGGCCGCGCGCTGGAGTATATGCGGCTCAGCCCGCGCACGCCGCTCGCCGAGATCCCCATTGACCGCGTGTTCATCGGCTCCTGCACCAACAGCCGCATCGAGGATCTGCGCATGGCGGCCGGCGTGCTGAAGGGCAGGAAGGCGGCGGTCCCCGGCATGGTGTCCGCCGGGTCCAGCACGGTGAAGCGCCAGGCGGAGCAGGAGGGATTGCACCGCGTCTTTCTCGAAGCCGGGCTCGAGTGGCGCGATTCCGGCTGTTCGATGTGCAACGGCTCGAATGGCGAGATCATCGCCGCCGGACAGCGTTGCGCGTCGACCACCAACCGGAATTTCGAAGGGCGGCAGGGGCGCGGCGCGATGACGCATATCATGAGCCCGGCGATGGTCGCCGCCGCCGCGATCACCGGCCGTCTGACCGATGTGCGCCGCCTGGCGCCGGGCTGAGCGGAGACCGCGCGATGCGCCCCTTCACCGTGCTTACCGCCGCCGCCGTGCCGCTGCCGATCGCCAAGATCGACACCGGGATGATCCTGCCCGGCCGCTACATGCGGCGCCATCGGCGGCCCGGCCATGATTATGCCGAGGCGTTCCTGCACGACGTGCGCTTCGACGAGAACGAGCGCCCGAGAGCGGATTGCCCGCTGAACGATCCCGCCTACGGCACGCCCGAGATCCTGCTCACCGATGCCGATTTCGGCTGCGGCTCGTCGCGCGAGGGCGCCGCCTACGCGGTGATGGATTACGGATTTCGCGCGTTGGTGGGGTCGAGCTTCGCCGAGATCTTCTACGGCAATTGCTTGCAGAACGGCATCCTGCCGGTGGTGCTGCCGGAAGCGGTGGCGCACGGTCTCAGGGCCGCCATGCGCCGCCGCCCGGGCAGCAAGCTCACCATCGATTTGTCGCGCCAGATTGTCACCGGGCCTGACGGCGCGCCGCACGCATTCGAGATCAATCCCCTGCGCAAGGAACGGCTGCTGCAGGGGCTCGACGATATCGATGTCACGCAGCGCTACGCCGCGGAAATCGCCGTGGTCGAGGCGCGACGGCGCGCGGCCTGTCCCTGGCTGCCGACCACCAGCCAGGCCTGACCGCCGCTCCCGCGCGAGGCGCGGGATGACAGCGTGTGACACTCGGCGATGCGAGCCCGGACAACGAACGATCCGGTGCCGCCAGGGGAGACGATTCAGGGGAGAAGGCATGGACAGCATTCTGCGCAACCGCTGGTTCCGCATCCAGGGCGTCGCGACGATCCTCTACATCTTCTCGCAGATCGACAAGGCGAATATCGCGGTCGCGTTTCCCGGCATGCGCGCGGATCTCGGATTATCCGCCACCGCGCTCGGCTTCGCCGTCGGCATGTTCGCTTGGGGCTATCTGGTCCTGCAAATCCCGGTCGGCCGCCTGACCTCGGCCTGGAGCGCTAAGCGGATGCTGATGATGCTCGGCATTCTGTGGTCGCTGGTCTCCGCCAGCACCGCGCTCGTGCACAGCGAGACCGAGCTCGTCGTCAACCGGCTGGTCCTCGGCATGTCCGAGGGCGGCGTGCTGCCCGCGGTGGTGGTGGTGATGCGCTGCTGGTTCACGCAGCGCGAGCGCGCCCGCGCCAATCTCGCTCTGCTGGGAACGCCGATCGCGGCCGCGATCGGGAACGCGGTGTGCGGACTGGCGGTGAGCTATGTCGGCTGGCGCTGGATGTTCGTCGTCACCGCCGGCGCGTCGCTGCTCTGGTGCGGCGTGTGGTGGTGGGCGGTGGAGGATGATCCGCGCCCGTCGCGCTGGCTCGATCCGGCGGTGAAGCGGGCGCTGGTCGCCGATCTCGATGCCGAGGTGAGGCGCGGGCCGGTCGTCGACCGCCACTGGTTCAAGGCGCTCTGGCACCCGACCGTGGTGATCCTCGCGATCTACAACCTGCTCGGCCTCACCGCCTTCTGGGGGCTCACCTTCTGGCTGCCGACGCTGCTCGTCGAGGGCGGCCGGGCGATCGGCGTCGCCGGATTGCTGGCTTCGATCCCTTATGTTGTCAGCATCGTCATGGCGTTCATCATCTCCGCGAGCTCCGACCGCATGCTTGAGCGGCGCTGGCATCTGCTCGTGCCGACGGTGCTCGCCGGCGTGTTCATGTGCGCGGCGGGGCTGTTCGGGGAGAACCACATCCTGATTCTCCTCACCTGCCTCACGCTGACCACCGGGCTCTGGTTCGGCAGGATCACGGTCTATTGGATCATGGTGGCCGACGCCGTGCCGCGCGGCGTCGCCGGGCCGAGCATGGCGGTGGCGAACGGCATCGGCAATCTCGGCGGCTTCCTCGGCCCGCTGATGTTCGGCTGGTTGCGCACGCGCTCCGGCGGCTTCGACAGCGCGATGATCGCCGGCGGCTTCCTCTACGTCGCGGCCGGGCTGCTCGGCCTCTTCGTTCGTACCCAGCAGGCGGCGGCGCACGAGGCGGCCGCGCCGGCCGAGCTGATCTCGCGGGCCGATCCGTCGGCCGCACCGGGCGGCTGATCCGGCACCTCTCCTGATGCGAATGGTCAGGATGATCTGCTGGAGCATCTTCAGTTGAGTCGGCGCCGTCCCTCGCCCCCTACCCGGCTGCTGATGCTGCTGCAGGCGCTGCGTGCCGGCGGCGTCCGGTGACGGTGGCGCAGCTCGCCGGCGAGCTCGAAGTCTCGGAACGGACGATCTATCGTGACATCGCCGGCCGCGCGGCCGGCGTCACAGCGTGTCGAGGTCGCGGACCGTCCGGTCGTTCACCAGGTTGCCGGTGTTCAGCGTCGTGCGGGGTTCGAGCAGGAGCACGTGGCACTCATCGGTGAGCGCCTCGGGCCGATGCTCGACGCCGTGCGGCACGATGATGAACTCGCCCGACTCGAGATCGATGTCGCCGGTACGCAGCCCCATCCGCATGCGGCCGCCGACGACGAGAAACAGCTCGTCTTCGGTCTCGTGATGGTGCCAGTCGAACCGGCCGGAGAGTTTCACGAGCTTGACGAGCGAGTCGTTCAGTGCGTCGGCGACCTTCGGGCTCCAATGATCGTTGAACGTGCCGAAGGCCTCGGCCAGATTGACCTTGCGCATCGCTCCCTCCACGGCGGATGCGGACTTTTATGTCGCGCGCCCTGGGTGGCGCCAAGAGGTGTCGCGCCGACGGACGCGCGGAAGAGCGACTGCGCCTGGTGAGGAAGCGTGGGATGTGCCTGAAAGGTAGCTGCTTATGCGGGGCCGTCCGCTACCAAGTGGAACAGCTCGACATGCCGATTGCGCACTGCCACTGCGTGACCTGCCGCAAGGCGCACGCCGCAGCCTACGCGTCCACCGCCGGGGTCATGCGCGAGCACTTCCGCTGGGGCAGGGGAAGAGAAGCTATCCGCCTATGAGTCCTCGCCGGGTAAGCTGCGTCGCTTCTGTTCTCTGTGCGGCACGCATCTGGTGGCGGAACGTCAGACTCAGCCGCACATCATTCTCCGAGTGGCGACGCTGGACGACGAACCGGGCGCGCGGCCGAGCATGCACATTTGGACCTCGCAGGCCGCGTCGTGGCTCGTGGATGAGGGCGACGTGCCGCGCTACCCCGAATGGCAGCCTGGCCGCTGAGCGACATTGAAGCTTACGACCGTTCGGGGCGGAAGCGGCTGTCCCGCACAAAGTCTCAGCCTGGCGGACAGACACGCTGGGGTCGTTCGACATCCAACCGGGAAAAACCTCTGTGCAGAATTACTAGTGGCTTGGCGTGGCGCCGGCCGGGGCCGCAGGCGGCGCGCCGGCCTGCGGCGCGGGCGCCGCGGAAAGCACCGCCGGGCCGCGCGGGCCGGTCGCGGCCTCGATCTGCACCGTCGCGGTGAGCCCGACCGCCAGCGTGATGCCGCTCGGCGGATGGTCGAGCTCGATGCGCACCGGAATGCGCTGGGCGAGGCGGATCCAGGTATAGACCGGGCTCACCGAGGCAAGCCCCGCCGGGTCCGGCTGCGCATTGGCGACCTCGATGCCGCGGGCGATGCCCGCGACATGGCCGGCCAGCGGCGTGCTGTAGCCCATCAGCTGCACCTGCGCCGGATCGCCCATGTGGATCGACTGCAGTTGGGTCTCCTCGAAATATCCTTCCACCCAGAAGCTGTCGGTATCGACCACGGAGAGGGCGCGCTGGCCGGCGGTCGCGTAATCGCCGACCTGCGCGGTCAGGTTGGTGACGAAGCCGTTGACCGGCGAGACGAGGCGCGTGCGGTCGAGATTGACGCGGGCGCGGGCGAGGGCAGCGATGCCGCCCTGCAGCGCCGCCTGCGCCGAGCGGGACTGGCTGAGATAATTCTGCTGCTCCTCGACCGAGGTGGAGAGGGTCGAGAGCGCGAGCCGGCGCTGCGCCTCGCGCTGCGCGTTGTCCGCCACCGTGCGCGCTTGATCGACGCTCGCCTGCGCGCTGTCCATCGCGAGCGCGTAATCCGTCGGGTCGACCTCCATCAGCAAATCGCCCTTGTGCACGAACTGGTCGGCGCGCACCGGCAATTGCACGATCCGCCCCGAGACCTCCGGGGTGACGGTGATGACATAGGCGCGCACCGCGCCGTCCCGGGTCCAGGGCGCGGCGACATAGGCGTCCCAGATCGCCCAGGCGGCGAGGCAGGCGAGCGCGACGGTGACGGCCGTCACCATGATCGGCACCACGCGCAGGATGCGCGCCGGGTGGCGGTCGGCCGGGATCTCGGCGGCGTGCGCGGCGCCCGCCAGCATGGTGTCGTCGCGCCGGCTCATCGCGGCTCTCTCATGCCTAGGCCCATCCCAATCGGCCGACACCAAGCACGATGACGGCGAGGATCATCACGTAGACGGCCAGGGTGAAGAGCGCGGGGTGCCACACGACGCGGAGCAAGTTGAAGCGGTCCGCCAGCACGCGCAGGCAGAACGTCATCAGCCAGGCCGCGAGCATCATCGGCGCGAAGGGCGCGACATAGACCCCGAAGATGTTGATGCTCGCGTATCTCACCCGCTCGCTCCCGAGACGACCCGCCCGCGCCACCAATGCAACGCGCCGGAGCCAAAATAATCTGCATGGCGGGCGAGCGCGTCCGCAAGCACCGTGGCGGCGGCGCGGCTGCGCAGCACCGCCGGGCTCTGCGCCGCCGGGCCGGAAGAAAGCGCCGCATCGTAGCGGGCGAGCCAGTCGCACGCGCCCGGGACATCCGCACCGCGCAGCCGGGCGAGCGCCGTGTCCAGCGCCTTGCCCCCGATGGGTCGGCGATGCGTGCGGAGGAAGATGACGGCCTCTCCCGCCGAGAGCGCGGCGACGACCCGGGCCAGATCGTCCCGCCACGCATCCTGCGGCATGTCGGTCAGGCGCCGGGTCAGCCGCGCCGTCCAGCCCGCCGCGTCGAGCGGTCGGCGGCAGACCGCGAGGTGCTGCAGATCGCGGAGCGTGATCGCGCAGAGAAGGCGCACGCGGAACGGCGCCGAGACGGGCGGCATCAGGCGGAACGACACCGCCGCCACGATGGTCCCGGCGACGATGGCGAGCGCGCTGTTGAGGAAGGCGCCGGGGTCGTAATGCTGCTGGTTGGCGGGCGCCAGGATCGGGGTGAAATTCATCACCAGCCCGGCGAAGACCGGCTTCAGCCAGGGCCCCGCCGAGAGCGCGCCTAGCGGCACCAGAACCGCGGCCAGAGTGAGCGCGAGGGCGGTGAAATCATGCTCGGCCGGCAGCACGGCGAACCCCACCACCGCGGCCAGCATCGCGGTCAGCACGGTGCCGATCGCGAAGCCGATCACCGCGCGGTAGGCTTGCGGGTTCGGCGAGAAGAGGATGACCGCGACCGCGGTGAACAGCACCATCGTCTCGCCGCCCGACCAGTTCGTCTCGACCCAGATGAGGTCGGCCGCCAGGATGGTGATGGTGATGCGGATCGCGTTCACCAGCGCCGGCAGCGGGTCGGAGCCGCGCAATCCGACCCGGCTCTTCTCAGGCAGCTCGCGCCCCGGATAGCGCAGCATGGCGAGCCCGTTCACCGCCCGGCGCAGCGCGAGCAGCGCGGCGGCGCAGCGGTCGCCGACCACCCGTCCGGCCGCCGTATGCGCGTGCCGCCCGAGGATCTCCCGCGCGGCGGCGTTGCAGGCCTCGCGGCCGCGTTCGGGGTGGTCGAACCACTCGGCGGGGTGCAGCTCGGTCAGCATCGGGATGAGGGCCGCCGCCTCGGCGCTGGCCGCGGGGTCCTCGGCCGCCAGCAGATGGGTGGCGACGCCGCGCCAGGCGGCCAGCGCGGTGAACAGCCCCTCCGCCGCCGCGGCCAGCACGTGCGACCGGCTGCGCAGATACGTCGTCTCGCCGATCGCCTCGTCCGCCACCGCGTCCAGCGCCACGCCGCGCCCGATCAAGAGGCGCCTGCGGTCACGGAGCTCCGGCGGATCGCCGCCCGCCGCGAGCGTGGCGGTGAGTCCCTCGACGATGTCCTGCACCATGCGGGCAAGACCGTCGGCGAGGCGGAGCCGCGCATCGCCGGTATCCGAGACGATGAACACGAAGGAGGCGCAGAACACGCCGAGGCAGATCTCGGTCGCCCGCGCCGTCGAGAGCAGGAAGGTGTCGTTCGGCGCGCCGACGCCATCGGCGAAGACGATCGCCGCGGTGTAGCCCGCGAGGGCGGCGGAATAGGCCGAGAAATTGCGGAGCTGCGTCGCGAGATAGCCGCACACGGCGCCCCAGAGAGCGAGGCTGGTGAACACGCCGACCCGGCTTTGCGGAAACACTCCGGTCAGGCAGACGATTCCCACCGCGCCGATGATCGTGCCGATGGCCCGGAACCGCCCCTTGCGCAGCGAGGCGCCGAGTGACGGCTGGCAGGCGATCGCCGCCGAGGTGCCCGCCCAGACCGGGTTGTCGAGCTGCAGCCAATAGGCGATCCCCAGCGCGAGGATGACCGCGGCGGCGAGGCGGACACCATAGGCGAGCGCCGGCTCCACGGCGTGCAGCACGCCCATCAGTGACCGCCGCCCGGAAGGACCCGCGCCCTGCACCAGGGTGCCCGACATGCCCCTCCTCACATCGATGAGCGGGTCCGTTCTACACGGATTTCCGCCGGATGGTGACAGGCCCGACGCGTTTCGCAGGACAGGCGCTCAGGCGCCGCCCCAGTTCATGGTGAGCCGCCATCCATCACCTAGAGCATTTTCAGTTAAGTCGGCGCAGGGCCGGCGCCGACTCCATCGAAGGTGAAATGCTCTAGGTCTGGCCGGTGATCCGCGGCGTCCGGGGTCAGGAGCCGCGCGCGCAGAGCAGCGGCCCGACGAGATCGGTCCGCAGCACTGCATCAGCTTGTCCTCGTCCATCTCGTCGACCGGCATGCCGTTCATGCCGACGCCCGCTTTGGCGATCAGCAGATCCGGCGTACCCGGCGCTTGTTACGTCGCGTCGAACAATGCCTGCACGGAATGCGCGCCGGCGCTATCCGCCTGCGCGACATGCGCGATTTGCCCTGGCGTTCGCGATGCAGTCAGGGAAGATTCTCCGGCTGCGAGAACCGGAAGCTCACCTCCGGGCGCTCGGCCGAGCGGTCGCCGGCGCCCATGATCGAGATGCGGAGCATCAGGCTGCCGGCGAGCACCGCCGTGGAGGCGAGGGTGGAGAGCAGGCCGGGGCGCCGCGACAGAACCAGCGACGCGGCTTGCAGCCCGAGCGGGAGGATGGCGCCGAGCCCGGTCGCGCCGATCGCCTCTATCTGGCCCTCCGGCCCGTTCAGCGCCTCGTCGACACCCTTTTGCCGATAGGCGGCGTGCGAGGCGGCGGTGGCGGCGAGCTCGGCGCCGAGGGCGGCGAGCGTCAGCATGTCGAGATCGCGCCGTGTCCTCGGCGAGCGCTCGCCGAGCGAAAGGGCGGACGCGCCGGCGGCGAAGGAGGAGGCGCCGAACCGCGCCGCCAGCGCCCGCGGCGCGGCCGCCCAGAGCGGCGTGCTGGTCGCGGCGAGCAGGGCGGCGGTGTAGGTCGAGAGCCCGGCGCCCGCCAGCCCGGCGGGATAATGCGCGAGCCGCGCCGCGCCGCGCAGCCAGCGCCGCCCCGGCAGGCGGTCGGCGGCGAATTGCGCGACGGCGCTCGCCCCGGCACACCCGCTGAACGCCATCAGGATCCAGGTGCCGATCGACATCGGCGAGGTGCGCTTGGCGATGCGCAGCATGTTGTAGAAGCGTTTCGGCGTGTGCAGGTCCCACACCAGCAAGGGCGCTGCGAGCGGCGCCAGCAAGGCGAGATAGCGCCCGCGCCGGACCGTGCCGGCGGCCCGACGACCACCGGCGAGATCGAGCAGGACGGAGAGCAGGGAGGCGGCGCCGCCGAGCCCGGCCAGGAAGATGTAGCCGCCCACCGCCCAGTTCTCGAACGGCGCGGCCTTGAGCTGGGAGCGGCCGTAATAGGTCGGCCCCTGCCAGCCGCCCGGCCGCGAAACCGGCGTCCCGGCGGTCTCCGGCACGATCGGCGCGTCGTCCGGCTCGTGCGGGGTCACTTCCTCGGGCATTTCACCTCTCCCGCCGCGCGAACAGCGCGAGCGCAGCGGCCGCCAGCCCGGCGACGGTGGCGAGGCCGGAGAGCAGGCTCGGGGCGACGCGATTCGCCGGGCGGGTCGGCGCGGCGGGCAGATTGTAGACTTCCGGCCGCTCGGTCAGCAGGAAGAACGCGTTGAGATGGCCGAGCCCGCCGGTCGCCCCCGGCGAACCGGGCACGCCGTAGAGATAGGCGCTGTCGACGCCGATCCCGTGCAGATCCTCGACCCGCCGTGCGGCGCGCGCCTGCAGATCGTGCAGCTCGCCGAACTGGATGGAATCGGTCGGGCAGGATTTCGCGCAGGCCGGCTCCAGCCCGCCTTTCAGCCGGTCGTAGCAGAGCGTGCATTTATGCGCCTTGCCGTCGAGCGTGCTGATATCGACGACCCCGAACGGGCAGGCCGGCACGCAGTACCCGCAGCCATTGCAGATATCCTGCTGCACCACGACGGTGTCGAACTCCGTCTTGAACAGCGCGCCGGTCGGGCAGGCTTCGAGGCAGGGCGCGTTGTGGCAGTGCTTGCACACATCGCTCAGCATCAGCCAGCCGCTCTGGAAGGCCGGCTGCTCGCGCCCGCGCACGCCGCCGATCCCGGCCTTCTCGACAAAGGCCACATGCCGCCAGCTATTGGCCGAGAGCGCGCCGGTATTGTCGTAGCTCTGTCCGGTCAGTCCGAGATTGTCGGCCGGCAGATTGTTCCATTCCTTGCACGCCACCTCGCAGGCCTTGCAGCCGATGCAGACCGTGGTGTCGGTGAAGAAACCGTAGGATTTGCCGGGCGCGATCCGCACATGCGCGGTGAGCTCGGATTCGTTTGGAATCACCTGGTCGAATTCGGAGCGGGTTTCTTCGCGGGCGCGGGGATGCATGTCCATGCGGGTGCTCAATCGAGGAGGGTGATGGCGCTGACGAGATTGCCGATGAGGTTGCTGGCCGCCCGGTAGCGTACGCGGATCCGCGCCTGCCGCCGCTGCAGCGCGGCCAGCTGCCCGGGCTCCGCCGCGGCGCGAGCGCCGAGGATGAAAAGATGCGAGACACCGTCATCATCGGTCATCTGAAAACGCCCCTCCTGCACGAGCGTGACGGTGCCCGACATGCCGCGCGTCGGTCCGGTGACACCCTTCACGCCGTGCCGCCGGGTTGGTGCACGATCTCGGCCAGCCAGTCGCGCGCTTTCTCGAGCTCATTCCAGGGCAGCGTGTCGAGCGGAAAATGGCAGGCGAGCACGATGCTGATCACCGCATTCACCCGCTCGAGACGCTGTCGGCTTTCGGGGGTCGCGCCGTCCCGGCGCTGCGCTGCCGCCAGCATGTCGCGCAATCCGCTGAGGTGAAGCGCGGCGGCGGAGAAGCGATGACCATCCGCATGCGACCGCTCCACGAACGCCGCCTTGATCTCGTCGAGCGCCTGCCGCGCCAGTTCACCCATCGCCGCCGCCGCGCGCGGTCAGCCGGCCGGCGCGCAGCGCGCAGGTCACCGCCTTGGTGGAGTGGATGCTGGTATTGGCATCCCCGGTGATGGCGAGCAGCACGTTGGCGATGTCGCCCCGCGCATAGCCCTCCCAGCCATAGACCCATGGCATGCCGACCTGATGCACGCGCTGCCCGTTCACCGTGAAGGGCCGCATGCGCTCGGTCACCATCGCGCGCGCCTCGATCTCGCCGCGCAAGGTGGAGAGCACCGCCCAGCCGAGATGCGCGATGCCGAGTTCGTCCGCGAGTTCCGGCGCGATCTCGATGAAGGCCTCGGGCTGCAATTCGGCGGTGTGCGGCGTCACCCGGCCGATGATGCCGCCGCAATGCAGCTCGGTCAGCCGGTAGGTGCTGAACACGTAAGGAAAGCGCGGGTCTTCCGGTGCGTGGCTCTCGTTGCCCTTGCGGCTCCAGAGTTTCGCGGCCGGGTTAAATTGCTGGCCGTAGATCGGGTTGCGGACCGGGCTCTCCACCGGCTCGTAATGCGCCGGCAGCGGTCCGTCCTTCAGTCCGCTCGGGACGAAGAGCTGGCACTTGCCGTCGGCTTCCATGATGAATGGGTCATCGCCGCCGAGCGCGTCCATGCCGCGCGGGTGCTTGCTCCAGTCCGGCCGGTAATCCGGGGCGCGGTCGGCGATGAAATCCGGCACGTCGGTGCCGGTCCATGTGCCGGATTCCGCATCCCACCACACCATCTTCTTGCGCTCGGACCATGGCTTGCCGGACGGATCGGCCGAGGCGCGGTTGTAGAGCGTGCGCCGGTTGGACGGCCAGGCGAATGCCCAGCCGGCATGGCTGGTGTTCTCGCCCGGTGCGTCCGGCTTGCGCGAGCGCGCCTGGTTGTGGCCGTCCGCCGGGTAGACGCCGCAATACATCCAGCCGCCGCAGGCGGTGCTGCCGTCATCCCGCAATTCCTGGTAGCTCGCGACCGGCTTGCGGTCGGCGACGGTGTAGCCGTTGATCTCGCGCAGCACCGCCTCTGCCTCCGGCTCGCGCCGCGCGCCGCGTTCGGGATAGGTCCAGGTGAGCGCCCGCATCGCGGCATCGCGCGTCTCGGTGCTATCGGCATACATCTGCTTCAGCCGCTTGCCGAGATGGTAGATGAACCAGAGATCGGAGCGGCTGTCGCCGGGCGCCTCGAGCACCGCATCGTGCCATTGCACGAGGCGGCTGGTGTTGGTGACGGTGCCGTCCTTCTCGCCGGCGAGGGATGTCGGCAGGAAGAATATCTCCGTGCCGATCGTCTCGGGGCGCAGCTCGCCGCGCGTGACGAGGCGGCCTTTCTGCCAGAAATTCGCCGTTTCGGTCATCGCGAAATCGCGCACCACCATCCAGTCGAGCCGCGCCAGCGCGCGTTCGACCAGATCGGAATTGACCGCGCCGACCACCGGATTCTGGCCAAGGATGAACTGGCCTTTCACCACGCCATCTAGAGTCGAGAGCGTCATCGGCAGTTGCGACACGTCGCCTGTCAGTTTCGGTATGTGTTGATAGCCGAATTCATTGTCGGCATGCGCCGCCGCGCCGTACCAGGCCTTCAGCAGGCTGACGGCATATTTCGGCATGTTGTTCCACCAGCCGGTGGTCGGTGTCTCGGTGCGCAGGTACGAGTCGAGCGTGCCGTGCTCGTGAAACACATTGGGCTGCGGGAGATAGGTGGGCAGCATGTTGTAGAGCGTCGGGATATCGGTGCTGCCCTGGATGCTGGCATGGCCACGCAGCGCGAGAATGCCGCCGCCCGGACGCCCGACATTGCCGAGCAGGCCCTGGATGATCGAGCAGGCGCGGATGATCTGCACGCCCACCGTGTGATGCGTCCAGCCGACCGCGTAGCAGAAGGCGCCGGTGCGCTCGCGGCCCGAATTCCGAGCGAGCGTCTCGGCGACGCGCAGGAAGGTCTCGCGCGGACAGCCGGTGACCCGCTCCACCATCTCCGGCGTGTAGCGCGCATAGTGCCGCCGCATGATCTGATAGACGCAATTCGGGTGCTGCAGGCTCGGGTCGGTCGGCGGCGGGCTCTCCGTCATGCTCTCGAAATCGCCGCCCCGGGACTTTTCCTGCGTCTGCACGCGATGCTCGGCGATCGAGGAGGGGACGGTCTTGCCCTTGTACTGCCAGCTATCCTGCTTGTAGGAGCTGGTCGCCGCGCTGAAACCGGAGAACACGCCGTCATTCTGCTCCGGGTCTCGGTAATCATCTTCGATGATATGCGCGATGTTGGTGTAGGCGAGGACGAATTCCCGGAACCAGAGATCCTTCTCCAGAATGTGGTGGATCAGGCCGCCCAGGAAGGCGATGTCGCTGCCCGAGCGGATCGGCGCGTGGATGTTCGCGAGCGCCGAGGTGCGGGTGAAGCGCGGATCGACATGGATGAGCGTCGCGCCCCGCCGCTGCGCTTCCACCACGAAACGGAAGGCGATCGGATGATTCTCCGCCATGTTGGAGCCCATCACGACGATGCAATCCGCACTTTCCAGATCCCACAGGGACATGGTGGCGGCGCCACGACCGAAGGAGGTGCCCAGACCGGGCACCGAGGATGAGTGTCAGATTCGTGCCTGGTTCTCGATGTTCACCATGCCGAGGCCGCCGCCGAAGAGCTTCTTGATCAGGTAGTTCTCTTCGTTGTCGAGCGTGGCGCCGCCTAACGAGCCGAGGCCGACAGTGTGGTTGACGGTGCGCCCGTCGGGCAGGCGCTCGACGAAGCTGTCATCGCGCGTCTGCCTGGTACGTTCGGCGATCCGGTCCATCGCCCATTCGAGCGGCCTTTCCTCCCAGTCCGTCGCAAAAGGCGCGCGGTAGAGCACCTTGTTGATGCGCTGCGGCGAGAGCAGCACGCCGAGCGTGCTGGCGCCTTTCGGGCAGAGCGTGCCCTGGTTCACCGGGCTGCGTGGATCGCCCTCGATATGGATCGGCTTGCCGTTCTTCGCATAGACGAGCTGCGCGCAGCCGACGGCGCAGAACGGGCAGATGCTGGTGCCCACGGTGTCGGCCAGTTCCAGCCGTGGCCGCAGGCTGCGCGAGGCGGCGCTTTCGGCCGCTTTCGACATCGGATCCTGCCCGGCGAACTGCCTTGGCAGCGACCAGTCCTGCAGGAACCCCTTCACCCGCTCGGTCGCGGTGCGCCGCAATTTGCGGCCCCGGCGCGGCGGCGGTCCGTCTGCGCGATCCGTCATCGTGTATCTCCCTCTCGGCCTCAGCCTACCGCAACCAGAGCCGGTCCGGCGACCGCCTCGCCGATTTTCGCCGCGTATCCGAACCCGGCCTGCCGCAGCATCCCCAGCACCGCGTCGGCGGCATCCGGCGACGCCGCGATCAGCAGGCCGCCGCTGGTCTGCGGATCGCACAGCAGGTCGCGCGCCCAGCCGGGGAGCGTTCCGGCCAGCCGCATCGAATCGCCGTAACTCGCCCAATTGCGCGCCCCGGCGCCGGTCACCACGCCGCTTCCGGCAAGCGCCGCGGCGCCATCGAGCACCGGCACGGCCTCCAGCCTAGTCTCCGCGCCCACGACGGAGGCGCGGCACATTTCGAGCAGATGGCCGAGCAGCCCGAACCCGGTCACGTCTGTCACCGCATGCACGCCCGGAATGCCGGCGAGCGCGCTGCCGACCGCATTGAGCTGGGTGGTGGACCGCAGCATTTCGTCGTACTGCGCGGCCGCGAGCCGTCCCTGCTTCAGGGCGGCGCTGAAGATGCCGATGCCGAGCCCCTTGCCCAGGATCAGCGCATCGCCCGGCCGCGCGCCGGCATTGCGCAGAATGCGGTCCGGATGCACCGTTCCGATCGCCACCAGCCCGTAGATCGGTTCCGGGCTGTCGATCGAATGGCCGCCGGCCACCGGGATGCCGGCGCGCGCGCAGATTGCGGCGCCGCCGGCCAGGATGCGCTTCACCGTCGCGACCGGCAGCTTGCCCACCGGCATGCCGAGCACGGCCAGCGCCAGCACCGGCCTGCCACCCATGGCGTAGATATCGGACAGCGCATTGGTGGCCGCGATCTGCCCGAAGGCGAACGGGTCGTCCACCACCGGCATGAAGAAATCGGTGGTGGCGACCAGCGCCAGATCGTCGCGCAGCCGATGCACCGCCGCATCGTCCGCGGTGTCGCTGCCGACCAGCAAATCGGGGAAGGCTGCTGTCATCGGCATGTCCGCGAGCAGCGATTGCAGCACCGAGGGAGCGAGCTTGCACCCGCACCCGCCGCCATGAGCCAGCTCTGTCAAGCGGAGCTCGGGCAGGCGTATCTCGGGCGAGCGTGTCTCGGAGAGGTTCAAAGCGTTATCCTCAGGACGGACGCGGTGGAGGCATGCTGCATTGGACGAGTTGGCCGCCGGTAAGTTGCGTACGCATCAGCTGCGTGCGCTGCCGCAAGTGCAACGCCTGCTGGAGCAGCCCGGCGCTGAGCGCCTGCTCGCGGCGCATCCCCGGGCGGCGGTCGTGGCGGCGCTCCGAGCGGTGCTCGAGGCGGTGCGGGGCGAGCTCGGGACGGGCGGCGGCGTGCCGGATGGCGAGACGCTGATCCTGCGGGCCGGCCAGGCGCTGGCGGCCGGGCGCCCGGCCGGGCTGCGGCCCGTCATCAACGCCACCGGCATCCTGCTGCACACCAATCTCGGCCGCGCCCCGCTGGCCGAGGCGGCCGTGCAGGCGGCGGCGGAGGCCGCGCGGGGCTACGTCACCCTGGAGTTCGACCTGGCAAGCGGGGAACGCGGCACCCGCGGGGCGGGGCTGGACTCCCTGCTCAGGGAGGTCACCGGCGCCGAGGCCGGGCTCGCCGTCAACAACAACGCCGCCGCCATGCTGCTGGCGATGAGCGCGCTCGCCGGCGCGGGGGGCGAGGTAGTGGTCTCGCGCGGGGAGCTGGTGGAGATCGGCGGCGGCTTCCGCATCCCCGACGTGATCCGCCAGGGCGGCGCCAGGCTGGTCGAAATCGGCACCACCAACAAGACGCGGCTTGCCGATTACCGCGACGCGATCACGCCGATGACCCGCGTGCTGCTGAAAGTGCATCGCAGCAATTTTCGTATGACCGGCTTCACCGAGGCGGCCTGCCTGCCCGAGCTCGCCGCCTTGGCGCGCGCGGAAAAACTCGTTCTGGTCGAGGATCTCGGCAGCGGCGCGCTCCTCGATCCCGCCCTACTCGGCCGGGCGCCGGAGGCGACGGTGCAGGCCTCGCTCGCCGCCGGGGCGGATGTGGTGGCGTTCAGCGGCGACAAGCTGCTCGGCGGGCCGCAAGCCGGGATCCTGGCCGGGCGCGCCGCCGCCATCGACCGGCTGCGCCGCCACCCCTTGCTGCGCGCGGTCCGGCTGGACAAGCTTTCGCTCGCCGCGTTGGAGGCGACGCTCCGCCTCTATGCCGGCAACCCGGCCGAGACCGTGCCGGTGCTGCGCGCGCTGGCGCAGACGCCCGCCTTGCTCGAAGCCCGCGCCGCCAGGCTGACAGCACTGATCGGCGGCGCGGGCGCTGTAATCGCGACGACCGGCTTCGCTGGCGGCGGCACGATGCCGGGTGACGGCATTCCGAGCTTTGCCGTACGGCTGACCGCGGCCGGGATGTCGGCCGACCGCCTGGCCGCAAATCTGCGCACCGGGCATCCGGCGGTGGTGGCGCGCATCGCCGCCGGCGCGGTGCTGCTCGACATGCTCGCGGTGCCGGACGCCGCGCTGGAGCCTCTCGCCGCCGCGGTCCGCACGGCGCGCGCCGCGTGAGGATGACGCTCGGCGTGATCGGCCATGTCGATCACGGCAAGACGGCGCTGGTCCGGGCGCTCACCGGCATGGAGACCGACCGGCTGAAGGAGGAGAGATCGCGCGGCATCTCGATCGCGCTCGGCTTCGCCTTCCTGCGCGCGGAGGGCGTGAGGGAGGGCGCGACCGAGATCGATTTCATCGACATGCCCGGCCATGAGCGCTTCGTGCGCACCATGGTCGCCGGCGCCACCGGCATCGACGCCGTGCTGCTGGTGGTGGCCGCGAATGAGGGCATCAAGCCGCAGACGATCGAGCATCTCGACATCGCCGCCCTGCTCGGTATCGGGCGCGCGACCATCGCGATAAGCAAGGCCGATCTGGTGGACGCGGCAGCGATCGCCACCGTGGCGCGCGCGGCGAAAACCCTCGTCCGACGCGCCGGTCTTGCGGTGCAGGCCGCCATCGCGACCTCCGTGGTGAGCGGCGAGGGGCTCGATGCGCTGCGCGACGCGCTGCTCGGCTTTCCGGATGACGCGCCGCGGGAGAATGCCGGCTTCGCCTATCTGCCGATCGACCGCGCCTTCAGCATCACCGGCCACGGCACCGTGGTGACCGGCACGTTGCGCCGCGGCGCGCTCGCGATCGCCGACGAGATGGAGATCGTGCCCGGCGGCCGGCGCGTGCGGTTGCGCGGGCTGCAGGTGCATGGCGCGCGGGTGGCGCGGGCGGAACCCGGACAGCGCGTGGCGGCCAATCTGCGCGACGTCGCGCCGGATGCGGTCCCGCGCGGCGCCGCGCTGGCGACGCCCGGCCTGCTCTCGCCGTCGCGCTGGCTGAGCGTGTCACTGCGCGCCATCGAGGGCGAACCCGCGCTCGCAAATTTCAGCCGGGTGATGCTGCTGTTCGGCACCGAGGAAATCCCCGTGCGGCTGCGTCTGCTCGATCGCGATGAAGTGCTGGCGGGCGAGAGCGCGCTCGCGCAGCTGCATTGCGCGCGGGAGGTGTCGGTGCCGGCGCGGGAAAATTTCATCCTGCGGCGGATCTCGCCTCCGGTGACGCTCGCCGGCGGCCGGGTGATCGACCCCGACGCGGTGCGGGAACGCCGCAACGCCCGCGCGCCGCTCTCCCGGCTGGCGGCGCTCGCCTCGGCCGATCCGGCCGCGATCGTGCGCGCGGGCCTGTCGGAGGCGGGGGCGGCAGGCCTATCGCTCACCCGGCTGGCGCGTCTCGCCGGTCTGGCGCCGGCCGAGACCGCGGCGCTGGTGCCGCTGGCGGAGGGCGAGATCGGTCGCGCGCAGATCGCCGCACGCCGCGCCGATCGCGACCGCATCGCCGCCGCGATCGTCGCTCTGCTCGCCGGCCAGCCTGCCGGCCTGTCGCGCGAGCATCTGGGGTCGCGGCTCGGCTGGGCCGGCGCGGTGCTGCTGGACGAGATCCTCGCTGTGCTGATCCGCGCGGGCCGGGTGCAGCGCGAGAGCGGGTTGCTCCGAATTCCCCACCCGGCGCAGGACCGGGAGCGCGCGGCGCAGGAGATGCGCGACGCCGCATCGCTCGCTGAAATTGTGCGGCACGGCGGCCTCGCACCCCCCGATCTCGCCGCGGATGCGGCGTCTCGGCGGCTGCTGATCCAGCTTGTCCGCGCGGGCGTGCTGGTGCGCGTGCCGGATGCGATGCAGAAGCGCGAGATCCTGTTCCATCGCGACGCCATCGCCGACGCGCAGCGCCTGCTCGCGCCGAAGCTCGCCGAACCGCCTGGACTTCTCGTCCGCGAGGCCGGCGCGGCGCTCGGCATCTCGCGCAAATACAGCGTGCCGCTTCTGGAATATCTGGATGCCGTCGGTTTTACCCGCCGCATCGCCGATCGGCGCATGTTGGCGCAGCCGCGCTGAAACTCCCCCGCGGCGCAGCCGCGCTGAAACTCCCGGCGGCGCAGCCGCGCTGAAACTCCCTGGCGGCGCGCGCGCTAGCGAAGGGCAGAGGAGGCGATTGGGGTCTGGTGGCCCTCCTGATCTTCAAAATCAGCGGCCCGCCGAAAGCGGGCGGTGGGTTCGATTCCCATCCGCTTCCGCCCACTCGCTTTTCAATATGTGTTCTTGATACGTTCTCTTGCCTGATCTAGCGTCGCCTCTGCCTTCTTCGGACGGCGTCTCCGAACTGCTCCGTGCCAACGTCCAGCATCGGAGTGCCAGCATGGGAGTGAACACGCGATGAGCGCAGCAACCGGACCCGGCGCGGCTCCCGTGCGGGTCGCGGAAAAGGATGTGCCGTTCTCCGACCCCGTGGCGTACGGCAATGGTCCGGCCGATGCGGTCGCCGATATCAGCGAGAACGCGGCGGTGACGAGCCACGAAATCTCGCTCGGCGGCAAGCTCATCCGCTACACGGCGAAAGCCGGGCATCTGATGACCGTCGATCCGAGCAGCAGCAAGCCGGACGCCAAGATCTTCTATGTCGCCTTCACCGAGGACGGCGCGGACCAGGCGCATCGTCCCGTGACGTTCTTCTATAATGGCGGCCCGGGATCCTCGTCGGTCTATGTGCTGCTCGGCTCCTTCGCGCCGATGCGGCTGAGGACCTCGCTGCCGGATTTCACCCCGCCCGCGCCGTATCAGATCGAGACCAACACCGACAGCCTGCTCGACCGCAGCGATCTCGTCTTCATCAACCCGGTCGGCACCGGCTATTCCGCCGCGGTCGCGCCGAAGGTGAACAAGGATTTCTGGGGCACCGACCAGGATGCGGGCTCGCTCAAGCAGTTCATCAAGCGCTATCTGACGGTGAACGACCGTTGGAACTCGCCGAAATACCTGTTCGGCGAATCCTACGGCACCGCGCGCACCTGCGTGCTCGCCTACATGCTGCACGAGGATGGCGTCGATCTGAACGGGCTGACCATCCAGTCCTCGATCCTGGATTATTCGAAAGCCGGCGATCCGGTCGGGCTGCTGCCGACTTGGGCGGCGGATGCCTGGTATCACCACAAATCCGGCCTGCAGCCGGTGCCCGCCGATGTCGCCGCCGCTGCGCAGGCGGCGATGGCGTTCGCCGCCACGCAATATCCCGCCGCGCTGGGGCAACGGCCGCATCCCGATGCCGATACGGTGACCCGCCTCGCCGCGCTGATCGGCATCGATCGCGACACGCTGCTGAGCTGGAACATCGACGTGGCGGCGGCGAATGATCTCGGCACCTATCAATTCCTGCTGACCCTGCTGATGGATCAGGGGCGCGCTCTCGGCTCCTATGACGGCCGCGCGACCGGCATCGACACCGGGATCGCCGCGCGCATCGATCCGAAATCCGGCGGCAACGACCCGACGATGACGGCGGTGAATGGCGCCTACACGGCGATGTGGAACAGCTATCTCAACGACGAGTTGCGCTACACCAGCAACTCCGCGTTCACCGATCTGAACGACCAGGCCTTCGCGAATTGGGATTTCCATCATACCGATCCCACCGGCGCGCAGAAGGGGATCGACGCGCGGGGCAACGTCATTCTCTATACCGCCGGCGACCTCGCTGCGGTGATGAGCCTCAATGTCGATCTGAAAGTGCTCTCCGCGAACGGCTATTACGATTCGGTGACGCCGTTCACCCAGACGATGCGAGATCTGCAGGCGATGCCGCTCGCCGACGCGACGGTGCGGCGGAACCTCACCATCCGTTGCTATCCTTCCGGCCACATGGTCTATCTCGATGGCGGCTCGCGCGCCGCTTTGAAAGCCGATCTCGCGCGTCTCTACGACGGCATCACCGCCGATCATGCGGCGATGGCGCGCATCCGCTCGCTGCAAAGCCGCAAGCGCACCGCGAGCGCCTGATCGCGCACGCCGAACTCGAATGAGGAGAGAAGATGGTTTCCCATCATCTGCAGACAATCACCCGCAGTTTCTGCATGGAGCCCGGCGGCCAGCGTATCGGCGACATCGCGGGTGACGAGCCGATCCGGCTCACCATCGTGCTGAAGCCGCATGCGCCACTGGCGCCGCTCGGCCCGCGCCTCAGCCGCGCCGAATACGGGCACCACCACGGCACAAGACAGAGCGTGATCGATCGCGTCATCGCCTATGCGCGAGAGCACGAGCTGACCGTGGAGCACGCCGATGGCGCCGCGCACCATGTGAGGCTGAGCGGCACCTATGCGCAGGCGGTGAGCGCCTTTGAGCCCGAGGGGCTCGGCCGTTACCGTATCGGCACGGCCGAGAAAATCTGCCGGTCAGGCCATCTGCATGTGCCACCCGACATGGCCGAGCATGTCGTCGCGGTGATGGGGTTCGATCAGCGCCCGATTGCCAAGACGCATTTCCGCATTCGCCCGCGCTCGAGCCGCTCCACCGTGTCGTACGACCCGGCGGCGGTCGCGGAGCGCTACGGGTTTCCGGCCGATGCGACCGGCGCCAACGAGACGATCGCGCTGATCGAGCTCGGCGGCGGCTATGAGGCGACGCAGATCTCGGCCTATTTCGCCGCGAAGAACGTGCACCGGACCGGCACGCTGGAGGCGGTTTCGGTCGATGGCGCACCCACCGCGCCGAATGGCGGCGCCGGCGGCCCGGATGGCGAGGTGCAGCTCGACATCGAGATCCTGGGCGCGGTGGCGCCGGCGGCGAATATCGCGGTCTATTTCGGCGGCAACACGAGCAGCGCGTTCCTCGACACCATCTCCACCGCGGTACACGACACGGTGCGCGAACCCGGCATCATCTCGATCAGCTGGGGCGGCCCGGAGACGGCGTGGGCTGCGCAGGATCTGGATGCGATGGACCAGCTGTTCCAGACCGCGTCCACCATGGGCATCAGCATCTGCGTGGCCTCCGGCGATGGCGGGGCGACGGATGGCAGCGGCGATGGCGCGCTGACGGTCGATTTTCCGGCGTCGAGCCCGCATGTTCTCGCTTGCGGCGGCACGCGCCTGCCGCGGACGGGGGCCGAGACGGCGTGGAATGACGGCGTGGAGGGCGGCGCGAGCGGCGGCGGCTACAGCACGCAATACACGCGGCCGGACTGGCAGAGCGGCAACCAGCAGCAGGGGCGCGGCGTGCCCGATGTCGCGGGCGATGCCGATCCGGAAACCGGCTACAATGTCGCGATCGACGGGGAGGATGCCGTGGTCGGCGGCACGAGCGCGGTGGCGCCGCTCTGGGCCGGGCTGCTCGCGCTGGTCAACCAGTCGGTCGCCAGCCATGCGGGCTTCGTCAATCCGGCGCTCTACGCGGCGCCCGCCGCATTCACCGACATCACCAGCGGCAATAATGACGGGTATTCAGCCGGCCCGGGCTGGGATCCGGTGACCGGGCTCGGCAGCCCGAAAGGCGAGGCGGTGCTGGCCGCGCTGAAACGTCCGGCGGCGTGACGAGGAACCGGCTCACGAGATCCCGAGCCAGCGCGGCAGCAGCAGCGTGATCGGCGGGACGAAGGCGATCAGCAGCAGGGCGACGAGCACGATCGCGAGATATTTCGCGATCGGCCGCGCCACCCGCTCGACCGGCACGCCGCCCACCGCGCAGGCGGTGTAGAGCCCGACGCCGAGTGGCGGGGCGAACAGACCGATCCCCATCGCGATGATCAGCACGATGCCGAAATGCAGCGGATTGAAGCCGAGCTTCTGCGCCGCTGGCAGCAGCAGCGGCCCGAAGATGATCAGCGCCGGCGCGCCCTCGAGCACCGATCCCATGACGATCAGCATCGCGATCGCGATCAGCAGGAACACCCAGCTGCCGGAGGACGCGCCGATCGCCGCGAGCCCCGCCGCCATGCCCTGCGGGATCAGGTTGACGGTGAGGAAATAGCTCAGCAATTCGGCGGCGGCGACGATGAACAGGATCATTCCCGAGAGCGAGGCGGACCGCGCCAGGAAATCGGCGAATGCGCGCCAGCTCATCTCGCGGAAGGCAAGACCGCCGATCACCAGCGCATAGACCACCGCGACCGCCGAAACCTCGGTGGGCGTCGCCACGCCGCCGACGATGCCGCCGACGATGATCACGATCAGCAACGCCGCGAGCAGCGCGCCGCCGCTTATTCTCGCGATCTCGCCGAGCGTGCGCCCACGCGCCGGCGCCAGGGCCTCGTCATGGGTCCGTGCGCGGCGCGCGGTGAGTACCGCCACCAGCAGCAATCCCGCCGCCATCACGCCGGCTGGCAGCAACCCGGCGATGAACAATCCGCCGATCGACACGTTCGCGACATAGCCGAGAATGATCATGTTGATGCAGGGCGGGATCGTCTCGCCCATCACCGCGGAAGCGGCGAGCAGCGCCACCGCGTCGTTCTCGTCATAACCGGATTTGCGCATCGCCGGCAGCATGATCGAGCCGACCGCCGCGACATCGGCGCTTTTCGAGCCGGAAATGCCGGAGAACACCGCCATCGCCGCGATCATCACCACGCTGAGCCCGCCACGCACGCGCCCGATCACCATGTCGAGAAAGGCGATCAGCCGGACCGACATGCCGTTGATCCCCATCACCAGCCCGGCGAGGACAAAAAACGGAATCGCGAGCAGCACGAAACTGCCGACGCCGGATTGCATCTGCGTGGCGAACTGCACGATCGGCATGGAATTCGTCACCGCCATGTAGCCGAGGCTGCCGGCCGAGAGCGCGAACGCGACCGGCACCGCCGCCGCCAGGCAGGCGGCATCCACCGCGAGCATGAGCCAGACGCCGGTGCCCGCCCCCGCCGGCGCGATCTGGCCCCAAACGATCAGGGCGGCGGTCGGGATGAGGGCGGCGATCGCCGCTTCCCGCACCCCATGCCGCGGCACGCGAAACAGATGGAACAGCGCGAAGACGCTCATCGCCGCGCCGCCGACGAGCAGCGGAACATAATCGACGCTTGCCGGCATCAACCCGCTCAGCGTGGTCTGCCCGGCGACGCTTTGCAGCAGCGGAATCGAAGACCAGGTGAGGCAGCCGGAGACGATCAACACGATCCAGGCGGCGAACCCGTCCGCGCGCGCCGCCCACCGCCCGGTCAGCCGGTTGCGGAACGCCCGCACGCCGAGATGCTCGGCGCGATAGAGCGCCAGCGCGCCGCCCAGGAAGGTGATCGCGATCAGCACCGCGATCGCCACCTCGTCGCCCCATTGCAGCGGGCTCGACAGGAAATACCGGAAGATCACGTCGAGAAACACGACGACCACTCCGGTCGCCAGCACCAGCGCGCAGAGCGTCGCGACGATCGCCGCCGTGAC
This sequence comes from Acetobacteraceae bacterium, assembly GCA_965276665.1. Classification (GTDB taxonomy): domain Bacteria; phylum Pseudomonadota; class Alphaproteobacteria; order Acetobacterales; family Acetobacteraceae; genus CAWGJC01. Next base: position 1,396,995 of record OZ255620.1, on the reverse strand, counting down.
CCGCTCCGCGAGCGGGCGGCGCGGCGTGGCCGACACGCTCAGAGCGTCTTCCCCGTCTCCGCCAGAATGGCCTGCAGCACGGGCGCGGCATCCGGATGCTGGCTGGTGAAGCTCTTCCACAACGGCTTCACCTCATCGGCGAGCTTCACGCGGTCGATGTCGATCGTCTTGACGCCGTTCTGCTTGAGCACGCCGAGCGCCTGCGCCTCCGCGGCGGCGGCCTTGGTGCGCTGATTGGCGACCGCCGCGAGTGCCGCCTGCCGCACCGCCTGCTGCTGGCCGGCCGACAGCCGGCCGAGCACGGCCGAGGAAATGATCGGCGCCGAAGGGTCGAAGATGTGCTGCGTCAGGGTGAGGTTCTTGGCGGTCTCGAACAGCTTGAATTGCAGGATCGTCGGCGGGTCGTGCTCGAGCCCGTCGATCACGCCAGTCTGCAGCGACACGTAGATCTCGTTGAAGCTCATCGGCACCGGGTCGGCGCCGAGCAGCCGGAACGTTTGCACATAGGTCGGCGCGGGAAGCACGCGGATCTTCTTGCCGTGGAAATCCGCGGGCGTGGCGACCGGGCTCTTGGTCAGCACGTTGCGGCCGCCGAAATTGTAGCACCAGCCGAGAATCTCGGCGCGCGTCTTCTTCTTGAACAGCGCGTCGAGACGCTGGCCGGCCTCGGCGTCCATCACCTTTCCGGTCTGGTCGAGCGAGTCGAACAGGAACCCCATCGTCAGCACGCCGAGCTCGGGCACGATCGGCGACCAGTCGGAGACGGTCATCATCATGTCGAGCGTGCCGGAATTGATCTGGTTAGGATATTTGTCCTCCGGGCCGAGCTGGCTGTCGCCGTAAAAGATCGCGCCAACGGCGCCGCCGGTCCGCTGCGTCAGCTCCGCGACGAACGTGTCGAAGAACACGGTATGCGCGTTGTCGGTATGCGTCGGCTGCGAGGAGCCGAGCTTCAGCGTCATCTGCTTGCCCTGCTGGCCGCGAATGCCGGACGCCGCCGCAAGCGACGCGTGCGCGCCCAGCGTGGCGAGCGGCATCGCGGCCGCCAGGGTCAGCACGTCGCGCCGGAACAGGCGTGAGCCGGAGAGTAACGAAGCCATGGACGTTCCCCTTTATGAGGCTGCGGCCTGACCGGCCACGCCATTCGCTTACTTACCGGCAAGCCGGGCCGGTTTGAAGCCGCCCGCGCGCGAAAGCGACGCGGCGCTTGCCAAGGCCGCGGCCGGTCCGCCACCTTTCCTCTCCATGAGCGCAAGCAACATCCAGCCGGATACCGGCCGTTTCCTCGACGATCTCAACGAGCTGCGCCAGATCGGCGCCTTCCGCACCGGCGTCCATCGCCCGACCTACGGCAAGGAGGACATGGAGTCCCGCCGCTGGCTGATCGCCCGGATGCAGGAGGTCGGGCTGGTCGCGGAGATCGACGGCATCGGCAATGTGATCGGCCGGCATCCCGGGCCGGGACCAAAGCTCCTCGCCGGCTCGCATCTCGAGACGCAGAACGAGGCGGGCTGGCTCGATGGCGCGCTCGGCGTGGTGGCGGCGCTCAACCTCGCCCGCGCCGGCCTGCCCGTCGACGTCATCGCCTTTGTCGACGAGGAAGGGCATTACGGCTCCTTCGTCGGCTCGCGCTCCTTCACCGGCCTGCTTGACGAGACGGAGATCGACCGCCTGGCCAATCGCTATCACGGCAAGACGCTGCGTGCGGCGCTCGACGAGGCCGGCCTCGCCGGCAAGCCGCGTTCGCAGATGGAGGAGGGGCGCTATCGCGGCTTCCTCGAGATGCATATCGAGCAGGGCACCACGCTGGAGCAGGCCGGGGAGCAGATCGGCGTCGTCACCGGCATCGTCGCGATCTGGCAATACCGCATCACCATCGAGGGCCAGCAGGATCATGCCGGCGGCACCACGATGGCGGAGCGGCGCGATGCCGGGCTCGCGGCCGTGCGCCTGCTCGCCTGGCTCGACCAGGAATTTCCACGCCATTGCGGCGAGCGCACGGTCTGGACCGCCGGACGCATCGCGGTGACGCCCGGCGCCGCCTCGATCATTCCCGGGCATGCGGAGGTGCTGTTCCAGTTCCGCGACATCTCGACGGACGTGCTCGAACGGCTGGACACGGTGCTGCGCCGTGGCGTGCAGGAGAGCAACCGGCGCGAGCGATGCGCCGCGACGCTGCATGTGGTGAGCCAGTCGCGTCCCGCGCTCTGCGACGCCGCCTTGCAGGAGGCGCTCGCGGGCGCCGCCGAGGCGCTGACGCAGGGCGGCTGGCGGCACATGCCGTCGGGCGCCGGTCACGATGCGCAATACATGGCGCGGCGCCTGCCGGCGGCGATGATCTTCGTCCCCTCGATCGGCGGCATCAGCCATCACTGGGCGGAGGACACCGCGCCCGACGATCTCGCGATGGGCCTGCGTGTGATGGCCGAAGCCGTGCGCCGCTATCTCGCCCGCGACGAAGGCTGAATGCCCCTCACGACCCGCTGGCGCGTCCTGCTCGTTGCGCTCAACCCCCTGCCCGCGGCCAGGATTTCAGCGCGCGCTGAAATTCCATGACGACCGGCCGGTGACCACGGCGGGACGTTCCTCTGCCGCAAATATCATACAGAAAAAGTAGAAAACCATGGAACAACCCGCGTCGGCGGTCATCTCGATGACAGTGCCGCACGGCGGCGCGCGACTTTTGTTGACGCCATGCGGACAAGCCTGTTGTCTTGCGGCAACGAGAAAATCTGTGGAGAGAAACGATGCGGAACGGTCAGCTCGGCCGACGGCACGTCATGGGCGGATTGGCGACCGCCGGCATGGCGGCTGGGATGGGCGCGCCGGCACGCGCCGCGGCGGCGCCGGTGCAGCTGATCAGCCATCGCTACCCGGCGCTCGAATTCTGGGCGGCCAAGATGAAGAACTCGGTGCCCGGGGTCCAGCTCAACGCGCAGCTCGTGCCGTTCGACAAGGCGCTGGAGCTCTCGACCATCGCGCTCTCCTCCAAGGCCGACACGGTCGACCTCGTCTACGCGAGCGACGCGACCGTCACCAGCTTCGCCAAGAATGGCTGGATCCGGCCGATCGACGATCTCTGGGCCAAATACAAGGAGCAGTACAAGCTCGGCGACATCGCGGATGCGGTGATGAAGGTCGCGAGCTATGACGGGCACATCTACATGATCCCGGCCAACATCAACCTGATGCTGTTCTTCTACCGCAAGGATCTGTTCGACAAGGCCGGCAAGCAACCGCCGCAGACGCTGGTCGAGTATCAGCAGATGGCGAAATTCTTCAACAGCCCGATGCGCGCGGGCACCATCTCCTGCCTCCGTCCGGTGGACGCGACGATGAACGAGGCCGATTGGTACATGCACATCATCGGGCCCGGCTGGTTCGACGAGACCTGGCACCCGATCTTCAACACAGATCCCGGCGTGCGCGCGATCGAGGCGCTGAAGGAGACCACGCGCTACGCCCAGCAGGGCTTCACCTCCGCGGCGAACGATGAATGCTCCATTACCCTGCAGCAGGATGCCGCGGTGATGGGCCTGCAATGGGCGACCCGCGCCGGCGCGATGGACGACCCCAAGCAGTCGCATGTGGTCGGCAAGATGGAGTGGACGCAGCCGCCGCAGGGCCACGGCCGGTTCAGCGCGGACGGCTACACGCTTTCCGCCTTCAGCAAGCAGGACCCGGATCTGCTGTTCCGCATCGTCGCCGGGGCCGTCACCGAGGAGAATATGCGGGAGGCGGCGTCGCTCACCGTGCCGACGCGCCTGACCATCCTGAACGACCCGGCGATGCAGCAGAAGAACCGCTATTATCCGGCCGCCGCCCAGGCGATCAAGACCGCGATGCCGTATCCGGCGCTGCCGGAATTCTACCAGGTGGGCGAGTTCATCGCGCGGCGGATCGTGCAGGCGGTCTCGGGCGAGATGCCGGTGAAACCAGCACTCGATGCCGCCGCGGGAGAGACGACCGCGTTTCTGCGGCAACGCGGCTACAAGCTGTAGGGAGACGGATCGATGAATGTCGAGACACGCCCACGCCCGCATTCGACCGCCGGTGTCAGCACCGGGATCGCCGATTGCGACATTCATCCGGTGCTCCCCTCGGTCGCCGATCTGCATCCGTTCCTGACGCGGGAGGCGCGCGCCTATCTCGAGACCTACGGGCTGAGCCAGCGCCAGGGCCACCAGGCCGGCGTCAACCCGTATCCCAAGGCGCAGCCCAACGCGGCGCGGCGCGATGCCTGGCCGCCCGGCGGCGGCGCGCCCGGCACCGATCTCGACTTTCTGCGTCGCCAGCATCTGGATGCGCACACCATCGTGCTCGGCATCGTCAACCCGCTGACGCCGAGCGGGCAGGGGCTCAGCAATCCCGGCCTCTCCGCCGCGCTTTGCCACGCCAACAATGAATGGCAGCGCCACGCGCTGGTCGCGCCGGAACCGCGGCTGCGCGCCTCGATCGTCGTGCCGTATGAAGACCCTGCCGCCTCCGCCGCCGAGATCGAGCGCTATGCCGGCAACCCCGATTTCGCCCAGGTGCTGCTGCTCGGCCGCACCGGCGAGTTGCTGGGCGGCCGCCGCTACCGGCCGATCTTCGAGGCCGCCGCGCGGGCCGGGCTGCCGGTCGCGGTGCATGCCTTCGGCTATAGCGGCCAGCCGGTGACCAGCTCGGGCTGGCCGAGCTTCTACATCGAGGAGATGGCCGGCCACGCGCAATGCGCGCAGGCGCAGCTCTCGAGCCTCGTGCTCGAAGGCGTGTTCGAGGCGATCCCCGCGCTCAAGGTGATCATGGTGGAATCCGGCTTCTCTTGGCTGCCGGCGCTCGCCTGGCGGCTCGACCGCGTCTGGCATCGCCTGCGCGCCGAGACGCCGCATCTCCGCCATCCGCCCTCGCATTACCTGCGCCGCCAGGTCTGGCTGACCACGCAGCCGATCGAGGAGCCGGAGCCGCGCGAGCGGCTGCGCGACGCGATCGAGTGGATCGGCTGGGATCGGCTGCTGTTCGCAACCGATTATCCGCATTGGGATTTCGACGATCCCAAGCACGCGCTGCCTCTGCCGATGACGGAAGAGCAGCGCGCGGCGTTCTTCATCGGCAACGCGCGAACCGTCTACGGGACAGCCTGATCGGCACGGCCGGTCGGGAAGGAAACGTCATGAAAACCATCCAGGAAATAACGCGGCGCGGCGCCGTCGCCGGGTTTGCCGCAGCCCTCGTCGCACCGGCGATCCTCCGCGCCGCCCGCGCGGCGGAGCCGTTGCAGCTGCTCAGCCATCGCTATCCGGCGCTCGAATTCTACGCCGAAAAGCTGAAGACCGCGCTTCCCGAGGCGCCGGTCAATGCGCGGCTGATGCAGTCGGGCGACGCGATCAATCTCGAGCGCATCGCGCTCTCCTCCGGCGACACCTCGCTCGACCTGCTCTGGGCGAACAGCTCGATGATCCCGGGCTACGCCAAGGCCGGCTGGCTCGAGCCGCTCGACGATCTGTTCGCGAAGCACAAGGACGAGTTCAAGCTCGCCGATATCAGCCCGGCCTCGATCGCCGGATGCTCCTATGGCGGGCATCTCTACGCGATGCCGATCACCACCAACACGCTGCTCTACGCCTATCGCGACGATTTGTTCCAAGCGAACCATCTTGAATTGCCGACGAGCTGGGACGGCGTGGTCGAGATCGCGCGCAAGCTGAACACGCCGCGCCGCAACGGCTACACGCTGAGCCTGAAATGGGACCAGCCGCCCTACGAGCTGCAGGGTGTGCTGAACACGGTGGGCGATGGCTGGTTCGACAAGGATTGGCATCCGATCTTCAATGATGCGAAAGGCGTCGCCGCGATCGAGACCTTCAAGCAGCTCGCGCGCTATTCGGTGCCGGGCTACACCGCGCAGGCGAATGACGAGAACGCGGTCAATTTCGGCCAGGACATCGCCGCATCCGGTCAGCAATGGGCGACGCGCTGCGCCTCGATGGACGACCCGTCGAAGTCGCGGGTCGTCGGCAAGATCAAATGGGCGGTGCCGCCCGGCGGCAAGCAGGCGATCGTCACCGATGCGTATTGCATCTCGCGCAAGAGCGCGCGCGATAAGGACCTGCTGTTCCGCGTGCTGGCGGCCGCGCTGTCCGAGCAGAACCAGCGCGAGGGCGCGCGCCTCGCCGTGCCGACGCGGCGCGCGGTGCTTAACGATCCCGACATCCAGAAACAATACCGCTGGTACCCTTCCGTCTCCGCGGCGCTCGATGCGGCGCTGCCGCTTCCCGCCTTGCCGGAATTCAGCGAGACCGCCGAGATCTCGACCAAGCGCATGGTGCAGGCGATCGTCGGCCAGATGCCGGTGAAGGAGGCGCTCGACACCGGCGCCAGCGAGGTCACGGACCTGCTCCGCCGCCGCGGCTACGACAAGACGTGAGGAGCGCGCGTTCCGCCGTATTCCCATGAGAAATCTGAGTTAATCGAAAGCTCTGGCCGAAAGAGCCGAGGAGATTTTCCGCCGATGTGGCTCTTCATGGTGCCCAGCATCCTGGTGATGGCGCTGGTGCTGCTCTACCCGTTCCTCTCCGCGGTCTACTACAGCTTCTTCGAATACTATCTCGGCAATCAGCAGATCCAGTTCGTCGGGCTGGCGAATTACGCCGCCCTGCTCGGTGAGCAGCGCTTCTGGAGCGACCTGCTCACCACGGTGATCCTGGTCGGGTGCAGCGTGGCGCTGCAATTGCTGGTGGGGCTTGTGCTCGCGCTCGCGCTCTACGCGCTGACCTCCGGCGTCAGGCTGATCTCGCTGCTGAATTTCCTGCCGCATGTGGTGACGCCGGTGGTCGGCGCGATCTTCCTCAAATGGATGTTCGTCGGCCGCTGGGGTCTGCTCGATGCGACGCTGATCTCGCTCAACATCTTCCCGCCGGACTGGCTGGGCGACCCGATCTGGGCGAAATTCAGCCTGATCATCGCCGACACCTGGAAGTTCATGCCGTTCCTGATGCTCGTGCTCTATGCCGGGCTGCAGAGCTTCGACACCAGCCTGCTGGAAGCGGCGCAGATCGACGGCGCGACGGCCTGGCAGCGATTGCGCTATGTCATCCTGCCGATGATGAAGCCGCTGATCGTCTTCGTCGTCGCGATCCGCGTGATGGATGCGTTCCGCTTCTTCGATCTCGTCTATGTGCTCACCAATGGCGGCCCGGGCACCGCGACGGAGACCATCACGCTTTACACCTACCAGCTCGCCTTCCGCATGCTGGAGGTTGGCCGCGCCTCGGCGCTCGGCGTGATCACGCTGCTGATCGTCGCGGTGATGATCGTCGGGATGATCCTCGTCGTGCAACGCCGCGGGCGGGAGGTGGTCTGATGAACCGCCGCGCGCGCATGCAGGCGCTGCTGCTGGTGGGGCTGGTGATCTTCACCTTCCTCAACCTGGTGCCGATCCTCTGGGGGATGCTGATCTCGATCAAGCAGCCGGCGGATGCGTTCTCGATCCCGCCCAAGCTCATCTTCACGCCCACCTTCACCTATCACTACCAGGTCTGGATTGATCATGGCTTCTTCCGCTATCTGCTGAACAGCGCGATCATCGCCGCGGCGACGGTGCTGATCTCGGTGCCGATCGGCACGCTCGCGGCTTACGGCATCGCCCGGATGCGCTCGCGCCACGCGGGCAAGCTGCTGATCGGCCTGCTCACCATCCGCATGTTCCCGCAGATCCTGCTCGCCATCCCGTTCTTCGTGATGGCGCGCTGGCTTAATTTGATCGACACCTACCCGATGATGGTCGCGGCGATGGTGGCGATGAACCAGCCCTTCACCATCTGGCTGATGCGCAGCTTCTTCGTCGACGTGCCGGTCGAGCTCGACGAGGCGGCGCTGATCGACGGCTGCAACCGCTGGCAGGCCTTCCGGATGATCGTGCTGCCGACGGTGCGGCCCGGCCTCGGCGTGACCGCGCTTTTCAGCATGCTGCTCGCCTATAACGAGTTCCTGTTCGCCCTCATCCTCACCGGCAGCCACACCAAGACGCTGCCGGTGGCGATCGCCGAATTCGGCGGCGAGGACATCAATTACTGGTCGATCTCGGCCGCCGGGGCGATCGGGATCATGCTCCCGGCGGTCATCTTCACCATATTGGTCCAGCGCCATCTGATCCGCGGGCTGACATTCGGGGCGGTCAAGGGGTAGAGTGTGGCAAACAGGAGGATGCGATGAACGTCGATATCCGATCCGTGGTCTCGGCACCGAAACCGGCGAGCGCCCGCCAGGCGATCGCCGATTGCGATCTGCATCTCGGCCCCGCCTCGATGGAGGAGCTGTTTCCCTTTCTCTCCGAGCGCTGGCGCAACCATCTCCGCATGTTCGGCGCCAGTCACCGCACCGGCCTGCAGGATGGCGCGCATTCCTACCCGAAGGCGCAACCACTGGCGGCGCGGCGTGACGCCTGGCCGCCGAGCGGGCGGCCGCCGGGCACCGATATCGACTTCACCCGCAGCCAGCATCTGGATGCCAATAATGTCGTGCTCGGCCTGATCAACCCGCCGACGCCGAGCAATAATTTCATGAACCCCGATCTCGGCAACGCGATCTGCCGGGCACTGAACGAATACCAGGTGGAGTTCCTGGTGCAGCCGGAGCCGCGGCTCCGCGCCTCCGTGGTGATCAACCAGGAGGATGCGGCCGGCGCGGTGGAGGAGATCGAGCGCTGCGCCGGCAATCCCGTCTTCGGCCATGTGCTGTTGCTGAGCCGCAGCGGCGCGCCCTACGGGTCCGCGCGGTATTTCCCGATCTTCGAGGCGGCGACCCGCGCCGGGCTGCCGGTGGCGATGCACGCGTTCGGGTTCGGCGGCAACCCGAACACCTCCTCGGGCTGGGCCTCCTTCTACATCGAGGACATGGTCGCGCACGCGCAATCCTGTCAGGCGCAGGTCGTCAGCCTGGTGATCGAGGGCGTGTTCGAGCGGCTGCCCGGATTGCGCTTCGTGGTAATCGAGGGCGGGTTCGGCTGGGCGCCCCCGCTCGCCTGGCGGCTCGACAAGGTGTGGAGGACGCTGCGGGACGAATCACCGCATCTGAAGCACCCGCCTTCCTTCTACATCCGCAATCAGATCTGGTTCACCACCCAGCCGATGGAGGAGCCGGCGGAGCCCGGCCACCTGCGCGACGTCATCGAATGGATCGGCTGGGATCGGCTGCTCTTCGCAACCGACTACCCGCACTGGGATTTCGACAATCCGAGCTACGCCTTCCGCTTCAAGGCGAGCGAGGCGGAGCGCGACGCTTTCTTCCGCGGCAATGCAGTGGCGCTCTACGGCGGCTAGAGCATTTCAGTTAAGTCGGCGCCGGCCCGCATCCCACCCGGCCTCGGGATCACTCAGCAGTATTGTGATCCCCCCTCTGCCGCGTGCCGAACGCATGCTTCGGCAATGGCGCGGTGACACGCCCGGCATCGATGTCGGTGAGCAAGGCGAGCAGCCGCGCGCCACCCTCCACCGTGTCGGCGACGATGCCGGCGCGGATCGCGGCGGCGTCGCGCGCACGGAGCGCGTCGATCACGTCGAGATGCCGGTGCCGTCCGGCATAGGTCGGCGGCGCGTGCGGATACTGGTAGTTCAGCAAAGGCCCGTTGCGCAGCCAGATGGTCTCGATAATGCCGAGAAGTTCCGGCATCGCGGCGATCCTGTAGAGCAGATGGTGGAAATGCCAATTCGCCCGCACCGCGCCGGGATAATCCGCCTGCGCCTCCGCCGTCATCAGCGCCGCGTGTACCCGGGTGAGCTCGGCGATGTCGACCTCGCGCACATGCGCCGCCGCTGCCGCCGCGGCGAGCCCCTCGAGCTCGAGGCGGATGCGGCGGAGCTCGAGATATTGCGCGAGCGAGAGCGTGGCCACGGTGACCGCGCGGTTCGGCTCGATCTCGAGCCCGCGCTCGCGCGCAAGTTGCATCACCGCCTCGCGGATCGGCGTCTCCGACACAAGCAGCGCGGTCGCGAGCTCGCTGATCTTCAGCCGCTGGCCGGGCCAGAAATGTCCCTCCATCAGTGCGGCGCGCAGCTGGTCATAGGCACGCCCCGTCAAATTCTCGCGGATGACCGGCGAGAGCGTCATGCGGCCGGCGGCCGGCGATCGGCCCAGGGGCGCACCTCCTCGAGAATGGCGGCGAGGCGCAACAGATCCGCATCGGCGTGCCAGCGTCCGACGATCTGCAACCCGGTCGGCAGCCCGTCGGATTCGAAGCCGGACGGCACCGAGATCGCCGGGTGGCCGGTCAGGTTGAACGGATAGACGTAGCAGGTCCAGCCGCGCCGCGTCGGGCCGACCGCGTTGCCGTCGACCTCGACCTCGGCCCGCCAGCCCTGGAAATCGGCGGGCAGCGCCGAGCGGGTGAGGGTGGGCGAGAGCAGAATGTCATAGCGGTCGAACAAGCGCTGCACCGCGCGATAGAGCCCGGTGCGGGCATATTGGCCGCGGCGGAATTCGGCCATCGTCACCCGGCTGCCCTGCTCGATATAGTCGAGCAGCATCGGGTCCATCTGATCGCGCCATTTTTCGACATGGGGGCCGAAATTGACGAAGATATTGCCCATGTAGACGTTGCGCGACGCTTCCTCGATCCAGTCGATCGTGTCCGCCACCTCCTCGACGGCGAGGCCGAGCGCCTCCAGCGCGGCGATCGTCTCCCGCGTGTTGCGCCCGGTGTCGCGGCTCACCGCCTTGTTCGCCATCAGCGGGATGTAGCCGGCGCGCAGCCCCGCGAGGTCGCGGCTCGTCACCGCCGCGCTGATTTGCCCGAAACGCGGCACGTTGAGGCTCCACGGATCGATCGCGTCTGGTCCGCTCAGCACCGATTGCATCAGCGCCGCATCGGCCGCGGTGCGCGCGAGCGGGCCGGCCGCGGCATAGCTCGCGAAGCTGTCGACCGCCTGCTCGTAGGGCACCGCGCCCGCCGTCGGCTTGAGCCCGATCACGCCGCAGCAGGCGGCGGGAATGCGGATCGACCCGGCGCCGTCCGTGCCGAGCCCGAGCGGACCGAGCCCGGCCGCGACGGCCGCCGCCGCGCCGCCGCTCGAACCGCCGGTGGTGCGCTCGGTGTTCCACGGATTGCGGGTGACGCCGAAGCTCGGCCCGTCGGTCAGGCCCTTATGGCCGAATTCCGGTGTCGTGGTCTTGCCGGTGACGATCGCGCCCGCCGCCTGCAGGCGTTGCACCAGGATGTCGTCCTTGTCCGGCACGTTGTCGGCGTAGATCGCCGAGCCATACGCCGTCCGCACGCCAGCGGTGGTGAACAAATCCTTGATGTTGACCGGCACGCCGTGCAGCGGCCCGAGCGCGTCGCCGCGCATCACCGCCTGCTCGGCCGCGCGCGCGGCCGAGCGGGCGCGCTCCGCCGTCACCGTCGCAAAGGCGTTGAGCCGAGGCTGCGCCGCCTCGATCGCGGCCAGCACCGCATCGACATAGTCGACCGGCGAGAGATTGCGCCGGCGGATCATCGAAGCGGCCTGCGTGGCCGGCAGGAAAAGCAGATCTGGTGAGGACATCCGAGCTCCGATCAATGCATGAAATCGGCTGCGAAATGGCAGGCGACGCGATGGCCTGGCGCGATCTCGTCGAGCGCCGGGCGCTCGGCCGCGCAGCGTTCGGCGGCGTGCGGGCAGCGCGCGCGAAACGGGCAGCCGCTCGCATCGGCACGCGCCGGAATTCCGCCCCGCAGCGTGGCGGCGCGCACATGCTCCGGGTCCGGCCGGGGAACCGCGTCCAGCAGCGCGCGCGTGTACGGGTGCAGCGGCCGGGTGAAAAGCTCCGCTTTCGGCGCGATCTCGACGATCGTCCCGGCATACATCACCGCGACGCGACGCGAGATCGTGCAGACGACCGCGAGGTCGTGCGCGATGAACAGATAGGACAAGCCGAGCCGGTCCTGCAGGTCGAGCAGCAGGTTGACGATCTGTGCCTGCATCGAGACGTCGAGCGCAGAGACGGGCTCGTCGCAGACGATGAAATCCGGCTGCAGGGCGAGCGCGCGCGCGATGCCGATGCGCTGGCGCTGGCCGCCGGAGAATTCATGCGGGAAGCGTTCGGCGCAGGAGCGCGGCAGGCCGACCATCTCCAGCAGTTCGTCGACGCGTCCCGCGCGATCGCGGCGGGTCAGGCCGCCCGCAATGTCGATCGGCTCGGCGATGATGTCGGCCACCCGCATTCGCGGATCGAGCGAGGCGAACGGGTCCTGAAAGACGAATTGCAGCCGCCGCCGCACCGCGCGCAAGCCGCGCGCCCCGGCCGCGCCGGTGATGGTTTCGCCGAACAGCCGGATCTCGCCCGCGCTCGCCGGCACCAGCCCGACCAGCATCCGCCCGGTGGTCGATTTGCCGGAGCCGGATTCGCCGACCAGGCCGAGCGTCTCGCCGGGCGCGACGTCGAAGCTGATGCCGTTCACCGCGTTGACGACGGCGCCGCCGGATGGCAGCGCGAAGCTCTTGTTGAGGTCGCGCACCGCGACGATCGGCGCCTCGCTCATGCCGGCGCGCTCTCGACCACGGACACTCTGCGCACGCGCGGCGGGCAGCGCGCGAAACGGTCCGGTCCCGCCGGCAATAGCGGCGGCGGCGCGCTGCGGCAGGCGGGCTCGGCTTCCGCGCAGCGCGGCTCGAACCGGCAGCCGGGCAGCGCCTGCGCGGGATCCGGGATGCTGCCCGGAATCGCGCTGAGCCGCGTCAGCCCTATATCGAGCTTCGGAATCGCCGACAGCAGGCCCTCCGTGTAGGGATGCATCGGCGCGCGGTAGAGCCGCCGCGCCGGCCCGGTTTCGATCACGCGCCCGGCATACATCACCATCACGGTCTCGGCGAATTCCGCGATGACGCCGAGATCATGCGAGATCAGGATCACCGCCATGCCGAGCTCGCGCCTGAGATCGCGGAGCATGTCGAGGATCTGCGCCTGGATCGTCACGTCGAGCGCGGTGGTGGGCTCGTCGGCGATCAGCAGACGCGGCCGGCAGGCGATCGCCATCGCGATCATCACGCGCTGCCGCATGCCGCCCGAAAGCCGGTGCGGGTACTCGTCCACCCGCCGCCGCGCATCCGGGATGCGCACCGTGTCGAGCAGCGCGATCGCGCGGGCGCGTGCCGCCTGCCGCGACAGGCCCTGATGCAGTTGCAGCGTCTCGCCGATCTGGTCGGCGATCGTCAGCACCGGGTTGAGCGAGGACATCGGGTCCTGGAAGATCATCGCGATCTCGCCGCCGCGGATCCGGCGCATCGCGCGCTCCGGCATGCCGAGAAGATCCTGGCCGCGATAGAGCGCTTTCTCGGCACTCATCCGCGTGGTGCGCGGCGCATGCAGGCGCAGCAGCGAGAGCGCGGTGACACTCTTGCCGCTGCCCGATTCGCCGACGATGCCGAGCGTCCGCTCGGCGCCGAGATCGAAGCCGACATCCTCGATCGCGGTCAGCCAGCCGTTCTCGCCCTGGAACCGCACGGTGAGCCCGCGCACGCTGAGCAGCGCGTCCTCCATCAGCCCTCGACCTTGAGTCGGGGGTCGAGCACGTCGCGCAGCCCGTCGCCAAGAAAATTCATCCCCAAGGTCGCGAGGCTGATCGCGATGCCGGGGAACAGCATGATCCACCACGCCTCCACCGCGTAATCGCGCCCCTCGGCCACGATGTTGCCCCAGCTCGGCGCCGGCGGCGGCGGCCCGATGCCGATGAAGCTCAGCGTTGCCTCGGCGAGGATCGCGTAGGCGAAGACGAAGCTCAGCTGCACGAGCAGAGGCCCGAGGCAGTTCGGCAGGATGTGGCGGAAGATCACCCGCGCGTTGCCCGCGCCCGCGATGCGCGCCGCCTCCACGTATTCGAGCTCACGGATCACCAGCGCGGAGGCGCGCACGATGCGCGCGGTGCGCGGGATGTAGGCGACCGCGAGCGCCACGATCACGCTGCTCGTCTGTGGCCCGAGCGCGGCGCTGATGCCGATCGCGAGCAGGATCGCGGGGAAGGCCATCAGCGCGTCCATCACCCGCATCAGCAGCCCGTCCAGCGCGCGGAACTGCGCCGCCGCCACGCCGATCAGCGCCCCGGCGACGCCCGAGATCACCGCGGTCGCGAACCCGATCCAGAGCGAGAGCCGCGCACCCCAGAGTACGCGAGTGAACTCGTCGCGGCCGAACATGTCGGTCCCGAACCAGTAGGCGGCGCAGGGCGGCCGGAAGCGGTAGCGGATATGCATCGCTGTTGGGTCGATGCCGGTGATGATCGGCGCGAAGATCGCCGTCAGCGCGAAGAGCAGCATGATCACGAAGCCGATCTGGAAGGAACGGTGGCGCGCCAGCTTGCGCAACGTGCGCAGCCGCCGCCTCGGCGCCAGCCGCTCCGCCGGCCCGGCGAGCACGAGCGCGTCAGCCATGCCGCACCCGCGGATCGACCAGCGTGTAGATCGCATCGACGATCAGGTTCAGCACCACGAAGGCGAAGCCGAACAGCAGCATCGTGCCCTGCACCACCGGGTAGTCGCGCGCAAGGATCGCCTCCACCACGAGCCGTCCGATGCCGGGCAGCGCGAAGACCTGCTCGACCACGATCGAGCCGCCGATCAACAAGCTGAGGATGATGCCTGTGACCGTCACCACCGGGATGAGCGTGTTGCGGAACGCATGTTTCGCGACGGTGCGCCACGGGCTGACGCCCTTCGCCCGCGCTGTGCGGATGAAATCGGCGTCGAGCACGTCGAGCATCGCTGAGCGCGTCATTCGCGCGAGGAAGCCGATCTGGAACAGCGAAAGCACGACAGCGGGCATCGCCAGCGCGAGCAGCCAGGGCAGCACGCCTTGCGAGAGCGGCACATACCCCGCTGACGGCAGCCAGCCCAGGGTCACGCTGAACAGGATCACCGCGAGGATCGCGATCCAGAAGCTTGGCACGGAGACGCCGATCATCGCGAACAGCATGACGAGCGTGTCGGTCCAGCTGTTGCGGAAGCAGGCGGCGAGGGCGCCGAGCAGCACGCCGAGCGGCACGGTGATCAACAGTGAGAGCAGGGTGAGCGACAACGTGACCGGCAGCCGCTCGATCACCGCGCTCAGCACGCTCTGATTGAGAATGAGCGATTGCCCGAGATCGCCGCGCAGCAGATGGCCGAGCCAGAGCAGAAGCTGGTCGAGCAGCGGTCGGTCAAGCCCGAGCTGGTGGCGGATCGCCGCCACCGCCTCGGGCGATGCCTGATCGCCCGCGATGATGACGGCGGGATCGCCGGGCAACAGATGCAGCAGCAGGAAGGCGAGGAGTGCCACGATCAGGATGACGGGCACCGCCTGCGCCACCCGCCACCCCACCCGCCGCGCCACACGGACAAATTTCTCTCCGTTCCGCATCGTGACCGCTCGTGACGCCGCCCGTGATCCTACTGCTTGTACACGTCCCAGAAATGGATCATGTAGTAGGGCTGAAAGCCGCCGACCTTGCTGTCATACGCGCGCACATTCGCCTGGTCGGCGATCTTGATCATGTAGCTTTGCGACAGCACGTCCTTCTCGATCACCGCCCAGTCATCCTTGCGCTTGGCGAGGTCGAGATTTTGGTAGAAATCCTGATACGCGCTGTCGAGCACGGTGTCGCCCTTCACATGCGGGAAGCCGTAGATCATGAACTTCCATTGCTGCGGCCCGAGCAGCGGGTTCGAGCAGAAGGACGTGGTGGACACGTTCCAGCCGCCCTTGCCTTCCTGCATGTTCGCGGCGTTCGTCGTCCAGTCCACCACCTGCACCTCGACGTTGATCCCGGCCGCCTTCATCTCCTCGGAGAGCACCAGGATGGAATCGCGCATCGAGGTGTAGTTCGAGTTGGTCTGCAGCACGATCTTCTCGCCCTTGTAGCCGGCCTGCGCGAGCAGCGCCTTGGCCTTCGCCGGGTCGTTCTGGCTGTAGAAGGGGTTGGCCAGCTTGCCGGCGAAATACGGGCTCGACGGATAGACCATCGAGGCGTTCTGCTGCACCACGTCGCCGGTCGCATCGGTGATGTCGCCGACATTCACCACCGCATCGATCGCCTGGCGGATCAGCGGGTTGGTGGTGGGCGCCTGCTGCGTGTTCAGGATAAAATAGGCCTGGCAATAGGGAAAGACCTGCTGCACGTGCAGGTCGTTGCGGTCGGCGAGGCGCTTGGCGAGCTCGGCCGGGATGTCGCCGATCACGTCGGCGCCCCCCGATTGCAGAGCGGCGACGCGCGCATTCGCCTCCGGCGTGAAATTGAACCGCACGGTGTCGAGATAGGCGGTGCGGCGGCCTGCGAGACCGTCTGGCCCGGGCTCGCTCGTGTTGGGCGAATAATCGTCGAACCGGTCGATGTTGAGATGGCTATCCTTCACCCATTCGCCGAGCTTGAACGGGCCTGTGCCGATCACATCGGCCGCGCGCGCCGGCTTGTCGCGCTCCTCGGCCGGCATGATCGAGAACGGATAGACCGGGCTCTTCAGCACATCGAGGAACACGGCGTTCGGGTTGTTCAGCGTGATGACGAAATTGTAGGGATCGGGCGCGGTGAAACTCTTGACGTCGGCGAGCGCCGCGGCGTTGGCGCTGATCTTCTGGTAACGCTGGAAGGAGGCGAGCACGTCGGCGGAGGTCATCTCCTTGCCGTTCTGGAATTTTACGCCGTGGCGCAGCGCGAAGGTAAAAATGCGCGCGTCGGGGCTGATATCGACCTTCTCGGCCAGCATCGGCTTGGTCTGATACTGGCCGTCCATCGCGACCAGGCCCTCGTAGATCTCGTGGATCACCTCGAGCTCGACCAGGCTGCTGGAGACATAGGGATCGAGCGTGCCGGGGCCGGAGATGTTTGCGTAGATCAGGCTGCCTCCCTTGTGCGGCGCGGTCTGCGCGGCGGCGAGGCCGGGAAGCGATGCGGCGAGCAGGGCGGCGACGAATGTCGGGCCACGCGGGATCAACCAATGCCTCATGATGATGCCTTTCCTGATGATCGGTTCTGCTGCAATCGCAAGGCGCTCATGCCGCTTCGCCCATCGCGGCGAGGGTGCGCGCGAACATGTCCACCGGACCGAGCTTGCCGGATTTCAGGCAGAGCGCCATCGGCACCGGTGCCTCCGTCGTGCAGGTCCCGATGCCGGCCGCGGCGTAGGGTGCGACGGCAAGCCGCGAGATGCCGAGCGCCTGCACGACCGCACCCGAGGTTTCGCCGCCCGCCACGAGCAGGCGGCGCACGCCGAGCGTCTGCAGGCCGCGCGCGATCTCGCTGAGCAAAGTCTCCGCGCGCGACGCCGCGCCGGCGATGCCGAACGCATCCTGCGCCGCCGCGACCGCGTCCGGCGAGGCGGCGGTGGAAATGCAGAGCGGCCCCGCCGGGAGGCGGGCTTTCGCCCAGTCGAGCGCGGATGCGACCGCCTGATCGGGTTCGCCGAGCGCGCGCAGATCGAGGCGCAGCACCGGATGTTGTTCGGCGAAGCGGTCGATCTGCTCGCGCGTGCGGTCGGCGTAGCTGCCGGCGAGCACCGCGGCGTGTCCGCACACCGGCGCGGGGCCGTTCACCGGCGCGGGCGATAATCGTCCCGCCTCGCGCCACAGCGAAGGGTAATGCGCGGCGATGGAGGAGCCGCCGGTCATCGCGGGCCAGTCCCAGCTCGCGGCGGCGATCGCGCGCAGGTCGCGCTCGAACACAGCATCGGCTATCAGGTAAGGTACGCCGTGCGCGCGCTGCTCCGCGGCATGGGCGCGGATCGCCGATGCACCCTGCGCGACGCAAGCGAGCGGGAGCAGCCCGACGCGGTGCTCGGTCTGCGGCTGCAGCACCTGCACGAGATCGGGCTCCGTCATCGGCGTGAGCGGATCGAGACGCTTGGGCGAGCGCGAGACCAGCACATCGCCGACGAAGAGATGGCCGCGATAGACGGTGCGCTCCGCTTCGGGGAAGCTCGGGCAGAAGAGCAGGGAACCGCCGCGCTCGGCGAGCACGTCGGCGCAAGGGCCGATATTGCCTGCGGCCGTGGAATCGAAGGTCGCGCAGTATTTGAAGAAGAGCTGCGCCGCGCCGCGCGCCCCGAGCGCGTCGGCCGCCGTGCGAAATCGCGCAACCGCTTCGGCGCGCGGCGCGACGCGCGAGCGCAGCGCGATGACGACCGCGTCCGCCGCTTCGGGAATCGCCGCTTCATCCGTCACCAGCGCGGTGCGTGCGCCGCCTGCGGCCAGCATGCCTGCGAGCTCGACGGCGCCGGTCAGATCGTCCGCAATGGCGCCGAAAAGCAGGCTTCCCAAAAGTGCGCGATCCCCGTATGGCGTCGATTTTGCGATCAAACCGGCAATACGATATAGGATCGGCATCATCGCGCACCAGGAAAAATGCAGCATGACCGCGCTTGCCGACCGCCATCCGACCGATCCGCGTCCGGCGGAATGGGATGCGGCAGCCCGTGCGGTCGCGGAGGCCTATCGAGCGCTCGGCGCCGCCGGTTTGAGCTTCGGCAGTTCGGGCAATGTCAGCCAGCGCGAGCGGGACGGGATGGTCATCACGCGCTCGGGCGTGACGGTGGATGCGGTTGGTGCGGCCGATACGGTGGCGTTATCGCTCGACGGGAATGTGCGCAAGAACTCGAGCGCGAAACCATCCAGCGAGTGGTTCATGCATGCGGCGATCTATCGCGCCTATCCTGCGGCGGCGGCGGTCGTGCATGCGCATTCCGACGCATGCACCGCGCTTGCCTGTCTCGGCGAGGCGATCCCCGCCTTTCACTACATGGTTGTTGGTTTTGGGGGCGCGGAGATTCGCTGCGCGCCCTATGTCACCTTCGGCACGCCGGAACTCGCCTCGCATGCGGTGAAGGCGCTGCGCGGGCGCACCGCCTGCCTGCTCGCCAATCACGGGATGATCTGCCACGCGGCATCGCTCGACAAGGCAATGGCCGCCGCCGTGCGGCTCGAGGCGCTGGCGCGGCAATACCTCCTGGCCCGCGGCGCTGGCACGCCGCGGATCCTCGATGCCGAGGAAGTCGAGGCGGCGCGCCGGCGATATGAAACCTACGGCTAGATTATTTTCACCTTCGGTGAAGTCGGCGCCGGCCCTCGCCCCCACCCGGCCTCCCACGAAAGTATACGACCGTTGGGGGGCCGGGCGGGGGCGAGGGCCGGCGCCGACTTCACCGAAAATGCTCTAGGCGACGACGACGCGATACGCTTAGCCCGCGTCAGTCGCGCGGCTGCGTCGTTCCGGCCGGTGCGCCGGCGACGCCGGTGCTTTCGACCGAGGAGCCGGACGTGCCCTTGGGCTCGCCGGTGGAGACGATGTCGGCGGCGCGCCCGGTCGGGCTGCTGGCGGCGGATGCGGCGGCCTGGCTCGCCGGCGCCACGCCCGGTGACGCGGTGACAGCTGGATCGTACGCTTCGCGCTGCGCGTAGATGCCGTTCCATCCGGCGCTCCGCCATTCCTCGAGCCGCGCATCGAAATCGATCGGCTCGAGACTCCCGAGGAGACGCACGATCTCGGCGCGCTGCCCGGAAGGCGGCTGCACGCGCATCACCGCATGGCCGCGGCTCACCGCTTCCGCGTGGCTGTTCTGCGGTTCCTCGCCGGCGGAGAACAGGCTGGTGATCGCGCTCCAGAAGCCGCGATCGGTCCGCTCGTAGGTGAAGCCCGCATCGCCTTCCTCGGCTTCGCCATGCACGATGTCGATCGCGCTGCGCGGCACGTTCGCCTCCGCCAGCACGTCGCGCGCGGCGCGAGCGCGGTCGAAGGTCTCGAAGACGACGACGATCTGATCATCCGTCGCATTCGGATCGTAGAAATGCGTGTCGTGCTGCCCGGTGGGCGCGAGCTGCTCCTGACGGGTGAAGATCGGGTTCTTGGTCGGCTCGTTCGTCATCGTTCCTCTCCTGGGCACTCTGGCCTCATGAGCAGAACGGATGGTCGCCGCGCTGGTTCGTGCGCCGCCTCGGGGTTGCCGCTTCAGGGCGTGGGCGGGGCGGCGATGCTGTCGAGCAGACCCGGCAGCGGCGGCGGGACGGGATCGACCGGGGGGCTGGGCGCCGGAAGCTGGCTTTCCTGCCAGCCGCCGCCGAGCGCGCGATAGAGCGCCACCACGTCATTGGCCAGGGTGGCGTCGGCCTGCACGAGTTGCTGGCGGTCGGTGATGGCGGTGCGCTCGGAATCGAGCACCTGGATGAAATTCGCGAGTCCGTGCGAATACTGGTTGCGGGCGAGGTAGAACGAGGTGTCCGCCGCGCCGACCGCATCCGCGAGCTTGTCCCGCGCCGCCGCGTCCGTGCGGTAGGCGATCAGCGCATCCTCCACCTCGCGCAGCGCATTGAGCACGGTCGCGCGATAGTGCAGCGCCGCCTCCTTCTCCTGGGCGCGCGCCATGCGCAGCCCGGCGGTGAGGCGGCCGCCCTGGAAGATCGGCAAAGAGAGGCTCGGCCCGGCGGAATAGAAATGGCTCGCCCAATTGGTGAGATAGCTCGCATCGGTGGCCCGGATGCCGAGATTCCCGGTGAGCGAGATGTCGGGATAGAAGCTCGCCACCGCGACGCCGACATTCGCGGTCGCGGCATGGAGCTGCGCCTCAGCCTGGCGAATATCGGGGCGGCGGCGGGCCAGGGTCGACGGCAAGCCGATGCCGATCACCGCCGGCACGTGCGGCAGGGGCGCGCTGGCGAGCATCGGGTCGAGCGTGCCGGGCGGCTGGCCGGTGAGCACGCTGAGGCCGTTCATCGATTGCTGGATCTGCTTCTGGTAGTCCGGCAGTTGCCGCTCGGTGTCGTCGAGCTGCGCGCGGGCCTGCTCGACGTCGAGATCCGTGGTCAGCCCGCTCTGCTGGCGCCGCGTGGTGAGGTCGAGCGCTTCCTGCGCGGCGCGCACATTCTCCTGCTGGCTCGCAAGCAGCGCCTGCGCGCCGCGCAGCTGGAAATAGGCCTGGCCGACATCGCTCTCGAGCATGACGAGCGCATCGCTCGCGGCTTCCGCCTGCGCCGTGGTCTGCGCGCGCGCCTGCTCGACCGAGCGGCGGACGCGGCCGAACAGATCGAGCTCCCACGAGGCGTCGAGCCCGTACTGGTAGAGGTCGATCGGCGCGCTCAGCGCGTTCAGCGCGCTATTCCCGGCGGTGGCGGCGCCCGTGCTGACACCGGGCATCGCGGCATCCAGCGGGGCGAGACGATCGGCGAGATCGTTGAGGTCGCCATAGGCGCCCCGCGATTCCAGCAGGCCCTTGAGGCCGAGCTGCTCGCGCATGTAGCTGCCGGTCCCGCCGAGCGTGGGCAGGCCGGCGGCGCGCGCCGTCACCACGCCCTGCCGCGCCTCGACCACGCGGAGCACGGCCTGCTGCAAATCGAGATTGCCGGCGATCGCCTTGCTCATCAGCATACTCAGCACGGGGTCGGAAAATCCGTTCCACCAGGCGGGATCCGGATCGCTGCGCATGCTGACCGCCTGCCCATTGGCCGAGGCGTCCCGCCATGCGGGGATCGGCGGGTCGGCGGGCTTGCGGTAATCCGGCCCGACCGTGCAGGCGGCGATGGCGAGAAGGGCGGCGAGCGCCCCGGCGCGCAGTCCGACGCTCATTCCGCGCCGCCGCCGGCCTTCTTCGCGCCGGACATCAGCAGGGCGAGGGGCGTCATCACCAGAGCGAGGCAGCCGGTGATGAAGAACACGTCGCCGTAGGCGAGCACCGCCTCCTGGTTGCGCAGCATCTGGAACACCTGTCCCGGCGCCATCTGCGCCGCCGAGGCGGCCGACTGGCCGACGCTCATCAGCGCGTGCTGCACGTCTTGCAGCAGCACGTTGTAGGGCTGGTTGACCGGCGTGAGATGCTCGATGAGGTATTGCTGCCGGATCTGGCTGTGGTCGGTGACCAGCGCGGTGGAGACCGAGATGCCGACGCCGCCCAGTACGTTCCGCGCCATGGTGAACATGGCCGCGGCATCGCCGTTCAGCTCGGGCGGCAAGGTCGCATAGGCCGCGGTGCTGATCGGCACGAAGAGCAGGGCGAGCGCCGCTGTCTGCGCCGCGCGGAACAGCATCAGATGGTAGAAATCGAGATCCGGCACGAGATCCTGCGAATAGAACAGCGCCGCGCCGAGCGCGATGCCGCCCGACGCGATCACGTATTTCACCGGCACGTAGTTCAGCACGCGCCCGGTGATCGGTATCAGCATGACGAGCACGACCGCGCCGGGCGCCAGCACCAGACCGGCCCAGGTCGCGGTATAACCGAGCTGCTGCTGCGCGAATTGCGGGATCAGCACCGCGCTCGCATAGAGCACGAAGCCCATCAAGCCGATCTCGAGCCAGCCGAGCGCGAAGTTGCGGTCGAGGAACACCCGGAGATTGACCACCGCGTTCTTGGCGTAGCACAAATAGAGGATGCCGAAGATGAAGGCGAGGGCGGAGATGCCGAGCAGCACGCGGATGATGCCGGAGGCGAACCAGTCGTAATCCTCGCCGCGATCGACGCCGATTTCGAGGCAGCCGAGCGCGAGGGTGATGAAGCCGACGCCGAGATAGTCGAAGGGTGGCGCGGTTCGCCGCTCGCGTTCGGCATCCGGCGAATCCTGCACCAGATGCAGCACGCCAAAGAAGGTCAGCACCCCGATCGGCACGTTGATCAGGAAAATCCAGTGCCAGGAATACCGGTCCGTCAGCCAGCCGCCCACCACCGGTCCGAGCACCGGTGCGATGATCGTCGCGATCGCGGTGAGCGAAAAGGCTTGTTGCCGCTTCTCCGGCGGGAATGTGTCGAGGATGATCGCCTGCTGCGTCGGCTGCAATCCGCCGCCGAAAAATCCCTGCAGGCCGCGGAACGCCAGGATCTCGACGAACGAGGTCGAGGTGCCGCAGGCGAGCGATGTCGCGGTGAAGCCGGCGATGCAGATAAGAAAGTACTTCTTGCGTCCGAGACGGCGGCTGAGATTGCCCGAAATCGTCAGCACGATGCCGTTGGCGACGAGATAGGTGGTGAGCGCCCATGTGCTCTCATCGTCGCTGACCGCGAGGCTGCCGGCGATATGCGGCAGCGAGACGTTGACGATGGTGGTGTCGAGCACCTCCATGAAGGCGCCGAGCGTCACCACGATCGCGACCAGCCATGGGTTCGAGCCGCCGCGCGACCCGCTCACTTGAGCATGACCGTGGGCTCTACGGAGAGTCCGAGCGGGAGGAATCCCCATTGCTCGAGACCATGGTCGATCAGGATCTTCACTGGCACGCGGCGGACGATCTTGACGAAATTCCCGGTCGCGTTCTCGACGGGAAAGGCGGAGAAGCGCGCGCCGCTGCCGCCCTGGATGCTGTCGATATGCCCGGTGAGCTTCAGCCCGGGATAGGCGTCGACGCCGATATCGACATGCTGGCCGAGCCGCATCCGATCGAGCTGGGTTTCCTTGAAATTGGCGGTGATCCAGACATCGTTGGTGACGAGGTAAAAAACCTGCTGTCCGGCTTGCGCGAACGTGCCGACATCGACATTGCGGCGGGTGACGCGGCCATCCGACGGCGCCCTGATCTCGGTATAGGAGAGGTTCAGCTCCGCCTGCGCGAGGTTGGCCTCCGCCTGCTCGACCTGCGCCTGGCGCTGGCGCACCGTGTCCTCGGCCGACTGGATGTTCTGCTGCACGAGGGAGGCGATGGAGACCTGCGCCTCGGCGGAGTTGACGTTGGCGCTGTTCGCGCGGAGCGCGGTGGAGGCCTGGTCGTAATTCGTCAGCGTCGTCGCGCGCGGATCGACGCTGCGCTGACGCTGGAAATCCCGCACCGCCTGCGCCTGGTTGGCGCGCGCTTGGGTGAGCTGCGCCTGCGCCTGCACGAGGGTCGCCGGCGCGCGCACGCGGGCGATGTCGAGATCGACCTCGGCGCTCGCGAGCTGCGACCGCGCGAGGTCGAGATTGGCGCGCGCCTGGTCGCGCGCGGTGATGTAGTCGCGCGGGTCGATCTTCAGCATCAGATCGCCGGCATGGACGATGGTGTTGTCGTTGATCCGCATGTCGACGACGTAGCCCGACACTTTGGGCGCGATCGACACCGCATTGCCTTCGGTA
Organism: Acetobacteraceae bacterium; assembly: GCA_965276665.1. Classification (GTDB taxonomy): domain Bacteria; phylum Pseudomonadota; class Alphaproteobacteria; order Acetobacterales; family Acetobacteraceae; genus CAWGJC01. Next base: position 1,372,995 of record OZ255620.1, on the reverse strand, counting down.
TAGGCGTCGTCCGTCGATTGCTCGTTGCGCGTCTCATACCAGTAGACCACGCCGGCGATGATCGCGAGCACGACGACGATGACGACGATGACGACGGGCCAGCGGCTTCTCGGCTTCTGCGGCTCGTCCTTGTCGTCGCCGTCCTTGTCGTGATCGTCCTTGTTATCCCGGTTCTTGTCTTGCTCGTCCGTTTTCCCGCCGCTCTTGCGTTCGCTGCCGCTTTCGGCATCCCGCTTCGCCTGCGACGCGTCCGCCTTGTCCTTGTCCTTGCGCGCATCCGGATCGGCATCGTGTTCGGCCGGCGCGCTCACCCGCCTGCCTTCCCTCGCGCACGCGCCACCGCGCCGCACGATCCGCCGCGGACGTACTTCATCCGGAACTCCACCATGATCATCGAGCTATGCCGAAGAACGTGGTTCTCTCCGCACGGTTGCCCAAGCGCTTCGTTGCGCGCAGAGGGAGGCGGGGAAACGCCGGAAGGTCAGGATTCGCCGCTGCATGTCGCCGCTCATCCATCTCGCCATCATCAATTTCTTCATCGGCGACATCCAGGGCGGGCTCGGACCCTTCCTGATGACCTGGCTCGCCGAGGTGGCCCATTGGGGCCCTGGCCGGGTTGGGCTTTCGAGCACAATCGTCGGGCTCGCCACGTTGGCGCTGAACGGCCCGGCCGGTTTCGTCGCCGACCGCGCGGGCCGGCCGCGCCTGCTGCTGGCCCTGGCATGCGGCGCCATCCTGGCCGGCACGCTGCTCTCCCTGCCGGCGCGCAGCCTGCCCATGGTGATGGGCGCGCAATTCCTGGCCGCGGCGGGCGGCACGCTGGCGTTGCCGGCCGTCACCTCGCTGACGCTCGGCATCGTCGGCAAGACGATGTTTCCCGCGCAGCAGGGCCGCAACCAGGCATTCACCCATGCCGGCATCCTCGCCGGCGCGGTGCTGATCGGGCTCGGCACCCGCGTCCTCGGCCCGTCCGCCGCCTTCTGGGTGCTGGGCGGCATGGCGCTCGGCGCGATCGTCGCGGTGATCGCCATGCCAGCCGGCGCCTGGAACGGGCGGCGCGCCCATGGCTGGGACGAATCCGAGGACACCGACCGCCGGCATCCGATGCTTTCCGTGCTCGCCAATCGCCGCCTGCTGCTGCTCGCCGCCGCGCTCGCGCTGTTCAATCTCGGCAATGGCGCGATGCTCGGGCTGCTCGGCCAGCGTCTGGCTGCCACCGGGGCGGATGCGACGCGCTGGACCGCGATCTACGTCGTGATCGCGCAAGGGACGATGATCCCGGTGGCGCTCTGGGCCGGCTCGCTCGCCGACAAGCGCGGCCGCCGCCAGCTCCTGCTCGTGGCCTGCGCGGCGCTGGTCTTGCGCGCGGCGATCTCGGCCGGCGTGACCTCGCCGCTCTGGCTGGTTCCCGCCGAGGTGCTGGACGGTGTCGCCTCCGGCCTGCTCGGCGTGGCGGTGCCGGTGCTGGTGGCCGATCTCACCTGGGGCAGCGGGCGCACGCAGACCGCCTATGGCGTGCTGAACGGGTTGCAGGGCATCGGCGGCGCGCTGTCCGGCCTGCTCGGCGGGGTGCTGGTGGACTGGCTGGGCTGGTCCGCGGCATTCCTGGCCCTGGCGCTCGCCCCGGCCGCCGCCTTTGCGCTCGGCTGGTGCCTCGCGGAAACCTCTTCGATGGAAATGCCTTATCCGGTGAGGAGCTGATGGACGGCCCGCGCGCCCGGAATGAATCGCCGCAGCATTTCTTGGTCAACAATCTTGGGCATGGAGGTCGGAGATGGCGAAGCAGAGTTCGAAGCAGAAGAAGATCGTCGGCCGGGTGATGCATGCGTTCAAGAAAGGCGAGCTCGAGAGCGGCACGCCGGCGGCCGGACCGGACCGCAAGGTGCGGAACCCGCGCCAGGCGATCGCCATCGCGTTGAGCGAGTCGGGTTCGTCCAACCGGCAATCCCCGGCCGAGAACCGGCGGCGGCTCAAGCACACCGAACAGCAGCAGGAGGGCGGAAGCCGCGCGAGCGCCGGCCCGACACGCGCCGAGCTCTACGAACGGGCGAAGCAGGCCGGCATCCCCGGCCGCTCGCGCATGGGGAAGCGCGCGTTGGAAAAAGCACTCGCCCACGCCTGAGCGGGAAAGTCCGGCGGAACTTATGCCGGGCGTTCCGGGTTCGCATTGTCCGGGGCGGATGAGGACCACCGGCATGGCGGCCAAGGCGAAGCTCACCCAATACCAGTCGAAGCGCGACTTCACCAAGACGGCGGAGCCGCGTGGCGATGCCGTCTCGCCGCCCGGAGAGCGCCGCCGCTTCGTCATCCAGAAGCATGCGGCGACCCGGCTGCATTACGATCTTCGCCTCGAGCTCGACGGGGTGTTCAAATCCTGGGCGGTGACCCGCGGCCCGTCGCTCGACCCGGCGGATAAGCGCCTCGCGGTCGAGGTCGAGGACCACCCGCTGGATTACGGCGATTTCGAGGGCACCATCCCGAAAGGCCAGTACGGCGGCGGCACGGTGCAGCTCTGGGATCGCGGCACCTGGGAACCGGAGGGCGGCGCGGACCCGGAAACGGCGCTGGCCAGCGGCGATTTCAAACTCGTGCTGGAGGGCGAGCGCCTGCATGGCAGCTGGGTGTTGGTGCGGATGAAGCACGACCGCACCGGCGGCAAGCGCGTGAACTGGCTGCTGATCAAGCATCGCGACGCGGCGGCACGCGACGGGGATGGCGAGGCGATCGTCGCGGAGGACCGCTCGGTCGCGAGCGGCCGCACGATGGCGGCGATCGCCGCCGGGGAGGGGCCTGGACCGAGACCCTTCATGCTCGCCGGGCAGGTGCGCGCGGAGCCGGATGCGGTCTGGATCAGCGACCGCAACGCCGACGACACGCCGGCCGCGAAGCAGAGCGGGCCGAAGCCCGCCCCCCCAAAATCACGCGCCAAGTCACCTGTCAAACCTGCGCGCAAGCCGTCCGCCGCAATGCCGGATTTCGTGCCGCCGCAACTCTGCCGCTCCGTCGAGCGACCGCCGGCGGCCGATGGCTGGGTGCACGAAATAAAATTCGACGGCTATCGCATCCAGCTCCGCATCCAGGGCGGAAAGGCCACGCTCCTGACGCGCAAAGGGCTCGACTGGACGGCGAAATTTCCCGCCATCGCCACTTCGGCCGAATCGCTGCCCGACGCGATCATCGATGGCGAGATCATCGCGCTCGACCATCACGGCGCCCCCGATTTCGCGGCGCTGCAGGCGGCGCTGTCCGAGCAGAAGACCGACAGCCTGCTGTTCTACGCCTTCGACCTGCTGTTCGACGGCGATGCCGATCTCCGCGAGCAGACACTTGCCGCGCGCAAAGCGAGGTTGAGCGAGATTTTCGATGCCTCGAAGGAGAGCGCCCGCATTCGCTATGTCGAGCATTTCGAAACCGGTGGAGAGGCCGTGCTGCGCTCCGCCTGCCAGCTCTCGCTCGAGGGCATCGTCTCGAAGCAGTTCGACGCGCCGTATCGATCCGGCCGCACCGAAACCTGGGCCAAGGCGAAATGCCGCGCCGGGCACGAGGTGGTGATCGGCGGCTGGACCATGACGGGCGGAAAATTCCGCTCGTTGCTGGTCGGCGTGCATCGCAGCGCACATTTCGTCTATGTCGGCCGCGTCGGCACCGGCTATGGCGCGGAGAAGGTGGCGCAGCTGATGCCGCGGTTAAATGCGATGGCGGCCACGCGCTCGCCCTTCACCGGAGTCGGCGCGCCGAAGAAGGAGACCGGCGTCACCTGGCTGAAGCCCGAGCTGGTCGCCGAGATCGAATTCGCCGGCTGGACCGGGGACGGCATGGTGCGCCAGGCCGCGTTCAAGGGCCTGCGCGAGGACAAGCCGGCGGCTGAGGTCGAGGCCGAGATTCCGGCCGCGCCGCAGGATGTCGCGGTGCCGGAACCCGTGCCCGCGCGCAAGCCGGACCCGGCGCCCGCGCACCGGACGCCATCGTCGAACGACAAGCCCGTCGTCATGGGCGTGCTGATCTCGAAACCCGAAAAACCGCTCTGGCCCGATGGCGGGGATGGCGAGCCGGTCACCAAGCTCGACCTCGCGCGCTATCTGGAAGCGGTCGGCCCGTGGCTGCTGCGCCATATCGCCGGACGGCCCTGCTCGATCATCCGCGCGCCGGACGGGATCGGCAGCGAGCTGTTCTTCCAGCGCCACGCGATGCGCGGCACCTCGAGCCTCGTCGAGCTGGTCACGGTTTCCGGGGACCGCAAACCCTATCTCGAGATCGACCGCGTCGAGGGCCTGGCCGCGGTGGCGCAGATCGCCGCGGTCGAGCTGCACCCGTGGAACTGCGCCCCGCAGCGCTACGACATTCCCGGCCGGCTGATCTTCGATCTCGATCCTGGCCCGGATGTGGATTTTCCGACGGTGATCGCGGCGGCGAAGGAGATCCGCGACCGGCTTTCGGCGCTCGGTCTCGAGAGTTTCTGCAAGGCGACGGGCGGAAAGGGGCTGCACGTCGTGACGCCGCTCGCCGCGGTGAAAGGCAGCAAGCTCGCTTGGCCCGACGCGAAATCCTTCGCGCATGAGCTCTGCCTCGTCATGGCGGCCGACGCACCCGACCGCTATGTCGTCAACATGGCGAAGAAGCTGCGCGGCGGCCGCATCTTCCTCGATTATCTGCGCAACGACCGCATGGCCACGGCGGTGGCGCCGCTCTCGCCGCGCGCGCGTCCCGGCGCGCCCGTGTCGATGCCGCTCGACTGGTCGCAGGTGAAGCCCGGCCTCGACCCAGCACGCTTTACACTGCGAACCGTGCCGGCGCTGCTCCGCAAGACGAAAGCCTGGGAGGAGTACGACGCGGCGGCGCAGCCGCTCGAGGATGCGATCAAACGCTTTGGCAAACGGCCCGGCAAGACTAAGGCGGCGGAGTGACGGTCGTCGTGGAAGACCGCTTCGCGCTGCCGCTTTCCACCGAACCGATGGAGGCGCGCTCGGCCGAGGAGCTCCCGGAGGGCGATTTCCAGTTCGAGCCGAAATGGGACGGGTTTCGCTGCCTCGCCTTCCGGGCCGGCGATGCGGTCGAGCTGCGCGCGAAATCCGGCAAGCCGCTTGGCCGGTATTTCCCGGAAATCGTCGCGATGCTCGCGGCGTTGTCCGCCGATGATTTCGTGGTGGATGGCGAGCTCGTCATCGAGATCGGCGGCGTCGCCGCGTTCGCCGCCTTGCAGATGCGGCTGCATCCGGCGGAGAGCCGCATCCGGCGCCTGTCGCGCGAAACACCGGCGAAGCTCATCCTGTTCGACATGCTGGCGGCCGATGGCACGCCGCTCCTCGACCGCCCGTTCCGCGAGCGCCGGCAGCGCCTCGAGCAATTCGCCCATGCGCCCGGGCTGCCGGATGCGCTCACGCTCTCGCCGGCGACGCAGGACCGGCGCGAGGCGGCGCACTGGCTCAGCGAGGCGGGGAATGGGCGCACGGACGGGGTGGTCGCCAAGCCGCGTGAGGCAGAGTATGCGCCGGGCGAGCGCGCGATGGTGAAGGTGAAGCGCCTGCGCACCGCCGATTGCGTGGTCGGCGGCTTCCGTTACGAGAGCAACAGCCATCTCGTCGGCTCCCTGCTTCTCGGCCTCTACGGCGAGGGCGGGAAGCTCGACCATGTCGGCTTCACCTCGACGATCAGCGAGGCCGAGCGGCCGGAGCTCACGCGACGCCTCGAGGCGCTGCGCGAGGCGCCCGGCTTCACCGGCAAGGCGCCGGGCGGTCCGAGCCGATGGAGCACGGAACGCACCGGAGAATGGGAGCCGCTGCGGCCCGAGCTGGTTGTCGAGGTGCGATTCGATCACGTCACCGGCGAGCGGTTCCGGCACGGCACCAGGATCATGCGCTGGCGGCCGGACAAGGCGCCCCGGCAATGCCGGTTCGAGCAGATCCGCGCCGCGCTGCTCGCTCAGAACCCGTAGAGCCGCGCAGAACCCCGCTTTTCTTCCAACTGCACCCATCATGCGATCGTCCGCACGACGTGATCGGTGAATGCCTCGATGCCGAGCGGGGCGCCCATATCGCCGGTGCGCCGATCCTTCACCGCGATCGTCGCGTCGAGTGCCGCCTCGGTCGCGTCCGCGGCGCGCAGCAACCGCGCATCGTCGCGCCGCTCGCCGACTCCACCGAAGGTGAAAATGCTCTAGCAGCATCGCCGCCGAGCCGATCAGCGAGCTCGGATTGGCGATGCCGCGCCCGGCAATATCCGGCGCGGAGCCGTGCTGCGCCTGCGCGACGTCGTTCTCGGCCCCGGCATTCAGGGAGGCGGCAAGGCCGAGACTGCCGGAGATCTCCGCCGCCTGATCGGAGAGGATGTCGCCGAACATGTTGGTCGTGCAGATCGCGTCGAACACGCTCGCATCGCGCACCAGCAGGGCCGCCATCGCATCGACCAGCTTCTCGTCGTACTCGACATCCGGGTATCGCGATGCGACCTGACGCACGCATTCGAGAAACAGGCCCGTCGGAGATGCGCAGCAGATTCGCCTTGTGCACCGCCGTCACCTTGCGTCGGAGCCGGCGCGCGAGCGAAAAATCACCTCCACGATGCGCAGGGAAGCGCTTCGCGTCACCCAGTCCTGGAAGGCGGCGACGATGGAGTGCGATGGATGCGGATTCGACATTGCTTGCACCTGCAGCCGGAATCGTATGAAAGTCGCAACCATAAATGACCGGCCGATGATATTGCCGGTATTGCGGCCGACCATGCGGCCTGGGAGAAGACGTGACCGACATTGATGACGCCCGATCGGCGGGGATCGCCTCTGCGGATCCCGTCGCGGCCCGTATTGCGGCCAGCCCGCTCTTCGCCACGCTGGTGCGCCGCCGGAACCGCGCGAGCCTGGTGGTCGTGCTGCTCGCGATGATCGTCTATTTCGGCTACATCTTCCTGCTCGCCTTTGCGCCGGGGATCATGAGCACCCGGGTGAGCGGGGTGATCACCATGGGCTTCCCGCTCGCTTTCATCGTGATCGTGTTCAACGTTGTGATCGTCGGCCTGTTCGTCTGGCAGGCCAACGGCACGTTCGAACGGCTGCGCGAGCGGATCCTCGCGGAGGCGCGGCGATGACGCGACGCGTCATCGCCGGCGTTGTTCCGGCCTTCCTGATCGGCCTGACGGCGAGGCCTGGCATCGCCCTGGCGGCGGCGGCCGATGCCGGCCCGGTGCAGCAGCAACCCACCAATTACAGCGCCATCGCGATGTTCCTCGCCTTCGTGGTGCTCACCCTGATGGTGACGTACTGGGCGGCGCGCCGCACCCGCACCACCAAGGATTTCTATGCCGCGGGCGGCGGGATCACCGGTTTCCAGAACGGCATGGCAATTGCTGGCGATTACATCTCCGCCGCCTCGTTCCTCGGCATCTCCGCCCTCGTCTACACCACCGGCTATGACGGGCTGATCTACGCGATCGGCTTCCTGGTGGGCTGGCCGGTCGTGGTGGGATTGCTGGCCGACCGGCTGCGCAATCTCGGCCGCTTCACCTTCGCGGACGTGGTCTCCTACCGGTTGCGGGCGGGACCGGTGCGCAGCATGGCGGCGGTGAATTCGCTGGTGGTGGTGCTGTTCTATCTGATCGCGCAGATGGTCGGCGCCGGCGCGCTGATCCAGACGCTGTTCGGCCTGCCTTATCTCTACGCGGTGATCGTCGTCGGCGTGCTGATGATCCTCTATGTGAGCTTCGGCGGCATGCTGGCGACGACCTGGGTGCAGATCATCAAGGCCGCGCTGATGCTGATCGGCGCGACCACCGTCGTGTTCCTGGTGCTCGAGCGGTTCGGGTTCAGCCTCGACAGGATGTTCGCCGCCGCGGTCGATGCGCATCCCAGGCATGCCGCGATCATGGCGCCGGCGGCGCAGGTCGCGCACCCGCTCTCGACGATCTCGCTGAGCATCGCGCTGATGTTCGGCACGGGGGGGCTGCCGCATATCCTGATGCGCTTCTTCACCGTGCCCGATGCGCGGGCCGCGCGCTCCTCGATCATCTGGGCGACCGGGCTGGTCGGGTATTTCTACATCCTGACATCGCTGATCGGCTTCGGTGCCGTCGCGATCATCTCGCACGACCCCGCCTATCTCGACCCGTCGGGCGCGCTGCGCGGCACCGCCAACATGGCGGCCGTGCATCTCGCCCATGCGGTCGGCGGCGATCTGATGTTCGGCTTCATCTCCGCCGTCGCCTTCGCGACGATCCTCGCCGTGGTGGCCGGCCTGACGCTGGCGGGCGCCACCGCGATCAGCCACGACATCTATGCGAGCGTGATCCGCCGCGGCGTCGTCGGCGAAGGGGCCGAGGTGCGGGTGTCGAAGATCAGCACGCTCGCGATCGGCCTGGTCGCGGTTCTGCTCGGGATCGTATTCCAGGGGCAGAACGTGGCGTTCCTGGTCGGGCTCGCCTTCGCGGTCGCCGCCAGCGCCAATTTCCCGGTCCTGCTGCTGTCGATGTACTGGCGACGCTTCACCACCCGGGGCGCGGTGCTCGGCGGCTGGGCCGGGCTGATCAGCTCGGTCGGCCTGACGATCCTGAGCAAGACCATCTGGGTCGACATCCTGCACAATGCCGTCGCGATCTTTCCGCTCGACGGGCCGGCGCTGTTCTCCCTGCCGATCGGCTTTCTCGGCTGCTGGCTCGGCTCTGTGACCGATCACTCCGCCGCCGCCGCCGAGGAGGCGAGACGGTTCGACGCGCAGTTCATACGCTCGCAGACCGGGCTCGGCGCCGAAGGCGCGGCGGTCCACTAGAGCATTTTCACCTTCGGTGGAGTCGGCGCCGGCCCTCGCCCCCTACCCGGCCCCATCGGTAGTATACTTTCGTTGGGCGGCCGGGAGGGGCGAGGGCCGGCGCCGACTTAGAGTGCCTTTCAAACCTGGTTTGGTGAGTCGTCTGGCGTGCGCTTCCGAGCACCGGAGCGGAGCGGCCTTAGTGGCCGTGAGCACCGGAGCGCAGGAAGCGTGCGTCAGACGGCCGCCAGGCCAGGTTTTGAAAGGCACTCTTAACTGAAAATGCTCTAACCCGCGTCGATCGGACCCGTGGCGGTCAGCCCGGCGCGGGGGCGCCCGCCTGACGGCTCGGGTCGGCGGCGCGGGCCTGGTCGGCGGGGCGGCGGCGGTCCGGCATGCGGATGAACGCCGCGACCACCCCGCTCAGGATGAAGGCCACGCCCGCCAGCGTGATCGCGAACGAGAAGCTCTGCGTGACGGTGCGCACATAGCCGAAGGTGAACGGGCCGAAGAAGCCGCCGAGATTGCCGATGCCGTTGGTGATGCCGATCGCCACCCCGACCACGCTCGCCGGAAAGATCTCCGAAGGCAGCGACCAGAACGGGCCGAACCGCCCGTAGAAGAAGCCGTTCACCAGCACGAAGCAGAGCACGAGCGCCACGAGATGGCCGGCGCCGTGCGACGGCACCGTCAGCATGAACACGCCGGCGAGCACGGTCATGCCGATCATGTGCCACTTGCGCTCGCGGAAACGGTCCGAGCTGAACGAGACCAGCAGCATCATCGCAGCACCCACGGCATAGGTGAGCGCGCTCAGCCAGCCGACCGCGCCGATCGAGAACCCGGCCTCGCGCAGCAGGCTCGGCAGCCAGAGCGTGACACCCCAATTCGCCATCAGCGCGAGCAGATTGTAGAGGGTGAGCAGCAGCACCGCCGGATGCCAGATCACGCGCGACCAATGGCCGCGCTGCGCCGGGACGCTTCTCTCCTCGGCGGCAAGCGTTGCGATCAGGCGCGATTTCTCCGCCTCCCCGAGCCAGCCTGCCTGTTCCGGCCGGTCGGTGATCAGCGCGTACCAGACGCCGGCCCAGAGAAAGGCCGGCAGGGCCTCGAGGATGAACATCCACCGCCAGCCGACATGCACGAGCAGCAGGCCGGAAATCGGGTTCGCGATCACCGAGGAGAGCGGCACGCTCATCATGAACAGCGTGTTGGCGCGCGCGCGCTCCGCACCGGTGAACCAGTGGCGGATCAGCACGATCACCGCCGTCATCTCGCCGCCTTCGCACAACCCGACCGCGAGCCGGTTCAGCGTGAGCTCCGTCCCGCTATGCACGAAAGCGGTGGAGAGCGAGGCGATGCCCCAGGCGATCGACATCAGGCAGATCAGCCGCCGGACGCTCCAGGTGCTGGCGAGGCGGCCGGCCGGGATCTGCAGCACCATGTAGGCGAAGAACAGCGAGCCGGTGGCGAAGCCGATCGCGGCGGCGCTCAGCCCGAGATCGGCGCGCATCGACGGGATCGCCATCGCGATGTTCGTGCGGTCCATGAAGGAAATCACGTGCATCACGAAGGCGACGCCGAGAATGCGCAGCCACCGGTTGCCGAGAACGTTACGGGCTTCTTGCATTTACGATCCTCCCACCGGTTTCGCCGCGTAGTCGCGGAGCACCTCCCGGTCCGGGGCCGCGCCCCAGCCCGGCAGATCGGGCAGACCGAGCATCCCGCCCTCGATCGGCGGCACGACGACGAGCCGGCTGCGCAGCGGGTTCGCATTGACGTCGTGCTCCAGCAGCCCGTCGCCGCCCGCCGCCGCCAGCAGATGCGCCGAGCACAGCAGCCCGATGCCGCCGCCCAGGAAATGCGGGCAGTAGCGGCGCCCGGCGGCGATGATGCGGCGGGCGAGCGGCAGGCAGCCGGAGAACCCGCCCCATTTGCAGATATCCGGCTGGATGACGGCGAGCGCGCCGAGTTCGAGCGCATGCGAAAATCCCGCCTCGCCGCGGATATTCTCGCCGCCCGAGATCGGCACGCGGGCGACCGCGCGCAGCGCCTGCCATTCCGCATCGGTGCAATCGGCGGGGATCGGCTCCTCGATCCAGCCGAGCGGGATGTCGCCGAACGAGGCGAGCTGCCGCCGCGCCGCCTCGGGGGACCAGCTCTGATTGGCGTCGGCGAGGAGCTGCATGTCGGGCCCGATCGCGGCGAGCAGCGTCTCGAGCGTCTCGCGATGCGCGGCCTCGCCGTCCCAGAGCCGGACTTTCAGCGCGGCGTATCCTTGCCGGCGCAACGCGGGCAGATGCTCGGCGACCCGGTCCGGATCGAGCCCGCTGGCATAGGCCGGCACCGCGCTCCGCTCGCCGCCCAGCACGCGCCAGATCGGCCGGCCGGCGCGGCGCGCGACCAGATCCCAGAGCGCGATGTCGATGCCCGCGATGGTCTGCGCGACGGTGCCGGCCTCGCCGGTATGGTTGGCGAGCAGGCGCGTCGCGACGGTGAGATGCGCGAACGCCGCCTCCGGCGAGGCGAATTCCTGCGCGGTCAGCAAGGGCGCGAGCACGATCTCGACAAAGGCGGCGCGGTGCTCGACGCCGAAGCCGGAGGGGAAGGTGCCCCAGGCTTCGCCCCAGCCGGTCGCGCCCTCGGCATCGGTCACCCGCAGGACGAGCGTCTGCGGCCCGAACTGGCGGCCGAACGGTGTCGCGCGCGGCGCCGGGAGCGGCGCGCGCAACGGAAACAGCTCGATGCGGCGGATCGCGACGCGCGTGTCGACTGTGTCAGCCTGCATCTGCGTCACCCCGCATGCGCCGCGAGCCAGCCGGTGACGGACCCGACATCGCCGCTGCCCTGATAGGCCGGCGCGCAGCCTGGGCCGTGTTCATCGACAGCGCCGCGCTGTCTTCCCGGCAAGGGTCGCGGCGGTGTTGCCGCCGGCGGTCCCGTCCACCGCCATCCTGGCCGCCGGCGCCGCCGGTGGCACCGGCCATCCCCTTGGAGCCGTTCTCGATTGTCTTGACGACGGTCGTCATGGTCGCTTTTCCCGATCAGGCTTTCGCAGGACGATAGATGCGGAAACGCGGATTGTCGCGCGTGCGCATTCCTCCTCGCCGGGTATGGGCCCGTCCTGCGCTCGCCTCGCCGCCCGGAGATCTTGGCGGCGCGCGGCCGCGCGCAACCATCCGGGGGATGCCGCGTCTGGATCGAGGAATGCAGCCTCTTACCTCCCTCCTGTGGCGCGTGGCGGAATTGCGCGGAGGGTGGCGGGAGAGCGCACCCCGTCTCGATCGCGAGGCCGCGTTTCCGGAGGCCGAGATTGCCGCGCTCCGCGGGCTCGGCTTGCTCGCCACCCCATTGCCCGCCTGTCTCGGCGGGTACGGGCTCGGCACCGAACCGCACGGAGCGGAGGGCGTGCTCGCGCTGCTCCGTCTGCTCGGCAGCGGCAATCTCTCGCTCGGTCGGATTTTCGAAGGCCATGTCAATGCGCTCAAGCTTGTCATGACCTATGGCAGCGAGGCGCAGCGCCGTCAGACGGCTGCGGATGCGCAGGACGGGCATCTCTTCGCGATCTGGAGCACCGAGATTCCGCCGGGCCTGCGGCTGGAAGGCGGCCGATTGCGCGGCGGCAAGGCCTTCTGCTCCGCCGCCGGCCATGTGACCCGTCCCCTGGTCACCGTGCGAACGCCCGACGGCACCGGCATGACGGTGCTTGCCTTGACACCGGGCGAGCGCGTTCGGCCGCTCGCCGCCGGCACCATGGGAATGCGCGCGGCGGCGACTGCCGACATGGATCTCGACGGCATCGAAGCGCCGCCCGAGGCGTTGATCGGCATGCCCGGTGATTACCTGCGGCAGCCGGAATTCTCCGCCGGCGCCTGGCGCGCCAGCGCGGTCACTCTCGGCGGCCTCGAGGCGCTGATCGAGGCGGGGCGGGCGCAGCTCGCGAAGCGCGGACGCGACGGCGACCCGCACCAGCAGGCGCGCATGGGCCGTGCGCTGATCGCGCAGGAAACCGCGCGTCTCTGGGTCACGCGGATGGCGCATGTCGCGGAGAGCGGCACGGATGCGCCGGGCGATGTCGCGGCCTATGTCAATCTCGGCCGGCTCGCGATCGAGACCGCCTGTCTCGACGCCATGCGGCTCATGCAGCGCTCGCTCGGGCTCGCGGGCTTCCTGCAGAACAACCCGGTGGAAATGCTGTTGCGCGATCTCGCCACCTATCTTCGCCAGCCCGCTCCCGACGAGACACTGACCGAGGCGGCGTCCTGGTTCATGACACGCGGCGTGCCGGAACCCACCGCCTCATGACGCGCACCTCATGATGACTGTCGGGGAAGCGCTCGCTGGGTTCCGCGCGCTGCCGCTCGCCGATCTGCACACCATCACCGGGGGCGCCCGGCTGCTGATCATCGCGCCACACCCGGATGACGAGAGTCTCGGCTGCGGCGGCCTCATCGCGGAAAGCTGCCGTCGCGGCATGCCGCCTTGCGTGCTGTTCCTCACCGACGGCACGCAATCCCATCCCGGATCGCGCCGCTACAAATCCGCGCGGCTGCGCGACCTGCGCGAGCGCGAGGGGCGCCGTGCTGTCGCGCGGCTCGGCCTGCCCGGCTGCCGCATCCGTTTCGCACGAGTGGCCGATACCCGCGCCGCCGTGCGCATCGGCGAGATGGCGGAGCGCGTCGCGCAGCTCGCCAGGCAGCAGGGCTGCGCCATCGTCGTCGCGCCCTGGCTGCACGACCCGCATTGCGATCACGAGGCCGCGCAATTGATCGCCCGCGCCGCCTGCGCGAAAGCCGGGATGCGTTTGCTCTCCTACCCCGTCTGGGGATGGACCTTGCCGCCGGAGAAGAGATTGCCGCCCGACACCATCGCGGGCTGGCGGCTCGACATCGCCGCGCATCTGCCGGCCAAGCGGCGCGCCATCGCCGCGCATGCCTCGCAGCATGGCGGCATGATCCGCGACGATCCTGGGGGGTTCCGGCTGCCGCGCAACCTGCTCTCGATCTTCGACACGCCGTTCGAGACCTATCTGCAGACGCCGGTCGAGACGGGCTCCTGGCCGGACGCGGTGTTCGACCGCATCTATGCGGCCGCCGCCGACCCGTGGAACATGCGCGAGAGCGCATACGAGATCGCGAAATACGATGCGACGCTCGCCGCCCTACCGCGGCGCCGCTTCCATGTCGGGTTTGAGCCGGGATGCTCGATCGGCGTGATGACGCGGCGGCTCGCCGCGCGCTGCGACGCTCTGCTCGCGATGGATGTGGCGGAGGCCGCCCTCGCGCGGGCGCGCGCTTTCTGCGCCTCGCTTCCCGCGATCGAATTCGCCCGCGGACGCCTGCCGGACGACTGGCCCGACAGGACATTCGATCTCGTGCTGCTCTCGGAGATTCTCTATTTCCTGTCGCCGGCCGATCTTCGCCGGACCGCGCAGCGCCTGTGCGCGACGCTGACCGAGGACGGCGCGGCGCTGCTCGTGAATTGGACCGGCCCGACCGACACGCCCTGCACCGGCGACGTGGCGGCCGAGATCTTCATCTCCGCCTGCGCGCCGGCTTTGATCCCGTCACGTCAGAGGCGGCACGATTCATATCGGCTGGATCTGCTTGAAAGGCGGCACTGAGCCAGTCAGGTCCGCAACTGGGTTTTCCAGCAGCGCCTGCGCGATCTCCGTCTCGCGCCCGAGATCCTCGGCCCTCACCAGGTGGCGCCGCAATGCCGGGCTCGCATCCTCGACCAACGTCCATCCCTCGCCGAAGAACGGCCGTGCCAGCGCCTCCGCCAGAACGCTGTCCGGCAAAGCGAGCGTACCGGTAAGCGACGCATCGGCCGCACGGCTGCGCCAGGCGCGGCGGAACGCGGCGCGCAGCCTCGCCCGCCGCGCCGCGATGTGCGCGGGTTCGAGCCGATCATCGAGATAGGGATCAGGGGATTGCATGCGCCGCCGCATGGTGTCCGCCATGCCGCCGGCGGCGCGGCCGAGCAGCCGGCCGGAGACCGTCACCCAGACCTCGGGCGCATGCCGGATGCGGGCGTCGATCTCGCGCAGCGCCGCGACAAAGGCCCTGTCCTCACCGAGCGGGAAGGCCGGAATGCCACCCACCCGGTCATGCATCGCGGTCCGCACCGCAAGGCTCGCACCGGAATGCTCGGCATGGCGCGGCCAGGGATCGTGCGGATCCGGATCGAACGCGTCGTGAAGCGCATCCAGTAGCTCGGCGTAGCGGCATTCGCGCGCGTCGTCCGCATGCAGCCTCGCCGGAACCGCAAGCGCCTCGATGGGGTCGATCACCGCCCGCCCCGCCACCAGATCGGCACCAGCCGAAATGGCCGCGAGATTGGCAGCGACCCAATTCGGCGCGGCGACCGTGTCCGCATCCGTGGTCATGAGCACGCCGTTTCCTGCGGCAAGACGCGACGCGTGCCGCATCGCGAGCCGCCGCGCGGTGCCGGCATGCGCCTGCTCCCCGGGAAGCCTGGTTTCGACGACATGCAATGGAACCGGCAGGCTTGGGCGTAGCCTCGCCAGCATTGCCGCGCTGTCATCGCGGCAATTATCAAGCAGCACGACAATCCCGTCGAGCAGCGTGGCCTGCGCCGCGAGCGCCCGCAGGCAGGCGGGTAGCCGGTCGCGTTCGTCGCGTGCGGGAATGGCGATGAAGACCGGCTGATCGATGGCGGCGTGCACGTGTTCGCTCATGGTCTCGTCTGCATTGCAGTTTGAAGCGGGACGATAACGTCGGTACGGGTGAAAATATCCATCCCGGTCAGGCCGAGCAGGATCATCAGCCAGAACACGCCGGCGAGAGCGAAAACCCGAGACAACGCCGGCGCCCGGGCCAGCTGCATGTAGAAAACCGCGATCATGCCGACCATCACGAAACCGATACCGACCGAGACGAGTCCCAGCCCGATCCGCGCGAACAGGAATTCCGCCGCCAGCAGCACCAGCAGCACGAGCCACACGAGCAGAAGGGCCGCGCGGTTCATCGCCCGGCCAGATAGATCAACGGATAGAGAACCATCCAGACGATGTCGACAAAGCTCCAGTAGAGGCCGGTGACTTCCGCGCCGACATGGTGCTGGCGGCTATAGCCGCCGCGCGCCGCCTTGTGCGCCACCAGCAGCACGAGGACGATCCCGCCGATCATGTGCACGCCGTGCAGTCCGGTGGCGATGAAGTAGAAGATGGTGAACAGCCGGGAGCCGCCCGGGTCCGGCCCGGCAAGCCCGAACCCGGCGCCGGGAAACAGGTGATCGTTGAAATCCTTGTTCCACTCGATCCCTTTTAGCACCAAAAAGGCGAGGCCGAGCGCCGCGGTCAACAAGGCTGCACGGAGCAGGACGCGATGATTCCCGCGCTTGATACCGGCGAGCCCCCAGGCAAAGGCAAAACTGCTCGTCAGCAGCAGCGCCGTGTTCGCGGTGCCGATCCCGAGCTCCATGCGCCGTGTCGCATAGGCGAAGCCGGCCGGATGCCAATGCCGGTAGGTAAGCCAGACCAGGAACAGGCCGCCAAAGAACAGCACCTCCGTCGCCAGGAACAGCCACATGCCGGAGATCGCCGTCTCGGCCTGGTGGCTGGCGCTCGCATACTGGAATTCGGCATGCGCGGCCGGCGTGCTGAACTCAGGCATGACGTTGCCTCTCGGGCGGCGGATAATGATACGGGCGGCGCGTCACCTCGGGAATCGACGCGAAATTCTCCGTCCGCGGCGGCGATTGCGTCTGCCATTCGAGCCCTGTCGCGTTCCACGGATTGGGCGGCGCCTTGACGCCGCGGAACAGCGACCAGGTGAGATAGCCGAGCGGCAGGAGATAGGCGGCGGCCAGCACCGTGGCACCGGCTGAGGAGAGCACGTTCAGCACCTGGAATTCCGGCGCGTAATGGTCATAGCGGCGCGGCATGCCGAGATAGCCGAGGATGAATTGCGGAAAGAACGTCACGTTGAAGCCAAAGAACATCAGGATCGCGGCGAAGCGCGCCCACATCTCCGGATACATCCGCCCGGTGATCTTCGGCCACCAGTAATGCAGCCCGCCGAAGAAGGCCGAGACCATGCCTCCCACCATGATGTAGTGGAAGTGCGCGACCACGAAATAGGTCTGCGTCAGATGCACGTCGGTCGCGAGCGAGGCGAGGAACAGCCCGGTCAGGCCGCCGATCGTGAACAGGCCGATGAAGCCGAGCGCGTAGATCATCGGCGCGTCGAAGCGGATATAGCCCTTGTGCATCGTGCCGAGCCAGTTGAACACCTTGATGGCCGAAGGCACGGCGACGAAATAGCTCAGCAGCGAGAAGACGAGGCTCGCGTAGATCGAAGTGCCGGAGACGAACATGTGGTGGCCCCAGACGAAGAAGCCGATCACCGCGATCGACACGCTCGCCCAGACCACGAACTCGTAGCCGAACAGCTCCTTGCGGCTGAATGCCGGGATGATCTCGCTCACCACACCCATTCCCGGCAAAATCATGATGTAGACCGCGGGATGCGAGTAGAACCAGAACATGTGCTGGAACAGCAGCGGGTCGCCGCCGAGCCGCGGGTCGAACACGCCGACATGGAAGACGCGCTCGAAACCGAGCAGCACGAGGGTGATCGCGAGAACCGGCGTCGCCAGCACGAAGATCACGCTCGTCGCATAGGTCGACCAGATGAACACCGGCAGGCGGAACCAGGTGAGCCCGGGCGCACGCAGCCGGTGGATCGTCACGATGAAGTTGAGGCCGGTCGCGATCGAGGAGAAGCCGGAGATGAAGATGCCGGTGATCGCCAGCGCCACATGGCCTTCCGTGTAGTTGCTGGAAAGCGGCGGGTAGAGCGTCCAGCCGACATCGAGACCGCCGGAGAACAGCGCGTACAGCGTCACCGCGCCGCCGATGATGAACAGGTACCAGCTCAGCAGGTTGAGGCGCGGAAAGGCGAGATCGCGCGCGCCGATCATCAGCGGCACGATGAAATTGCCGAGCGTTACCGGCACCGCCGGCACCAGGAAGAACCACACCATCACCACGCCATGCAGGGTGAACAGCCGCTCATAGGTCTCCGACGAGACGATCGCGCCGGAGGGTTCGATCAGGTTGAGTCGGACCAGCGCCGCCGCCGCGCCCCCGAGAAAGAAGAATGCGGTGATCGAGCCCATGTAAAGCAGCGCGATCCGCTTGTGATCGGTCGTCAGCAGCCAGGAACGGAGGCTCGATTCCTCCGAAAGATAGCTTTCGGGCGTGGTGTCGATGGTGACGCTCATCCCTGATCTCCCCGCGCCGTGAGCGATTTGATGTAGGCGATCAGCGGCACGAGATCCTCCTCGCTGACCACGCCCTGGAAGGAGGGCATCAACGGCTGGTAGCTGGCGACGATCTGCTTGGCCGGCTGCAGGATGCTGTCGCGGAGATACTGATCATCCGCAGTGACCACGCTGCCATCCGATAGCGGCACCGGACTGCCATACACGCCATCGAGCGCCGGCGCGCGCACCGTGCCGCCGCCGCCGCGCCCCTGCGCGCCGTGGCAGCCGCTGCATCCGTAACGCATGAACAACACCTGTCCCTGTGCCGCGAGCGTTCCCGCACCGCCATTTTGCGCGAGCCATCGCGAGAAATCGGGCGCGGAGAGAGCGACCACCTGGCCGACCATCGCCGCGTGCCCGCTCCCGCAAAGTTGCGTGCAGAACAGATGATAGGTGCCTTTCCGATCGGCGGTGAACCAGATCTCCTCGTAGCGTCCGGGCACGACATCATGCTTCACCCGGAAGGCCGGCACCGCGAAATCATGGATCACGTCCTCGGAGGTGAGCAGCAGCTCCACCGGGCGGCCGATCGGCACGTGCAGCTGGTCGATCTCGCGCTGCCCGCCCGGATATTCCACCTTCCACATCCACTGCTTGCCGATCACTGAAATGCGCAACGCATCGCTCGGCGGCTCGAACATCCGGATGTAGAGATCGGCACCCCAGAGGAACAGGCCGAAGAAAACGACGAGCGTCGCCGCGGTCCAGCCAATCTCGAATCGCCAGCTCTTCTCACCCAGGCTGCCACGATCGAGCGTGCTGCCGGCGCGATAACGGGCGATGTACAAAATCATCAGCCCGAACACGAGCGCCAGCACGGCGCCGGTTACAATGAGCAGCGCGACCAGCAGCGCGTCCGACTCGCTCGCCTGCACCGAGGCGGCGGGCAGCGAAAGGATATTCATCGCGGGCTCGCCTTGCGGTCGCGCCGGAACGCGAGCGCCATCAACCCGCCGATTGTCAGCACGGTGAACAGCCCGCCGAGCTGCAGCAGCTTGATCACCGCGAGCGTGTAACGTCCGGTCGTCGGGTCGAAATGGAAGCAGATCAGCAGAACCGGCGCCACCGCCTGCGCGATGCGTCCACGCCCCGCGGCGGCGATGCCTTCCACCAGATCGGCGGGCTGATAGCCGACCCCGAGCGCGTAGCCCGAGACCGTGCCGGCCGGCGTGAGGAAGACGATCCCTGCGGGGTGGATGAACTGCTTGAGGCGTGGGTCGAACTGGCTGCGGAACCCGACCGCTCGCTCCACCGCAGAGACCGCCGGGCCATCACCGGTCAGGAAATGCCAGTTCGCGTCCGCACCAGACGCTGCATAGCGCGCGATGTCGTCGCGTTTCGCGGCACGCGCGTCCTCCGCATGCTCGGTCGGATCGATGCTGAGCGCGACGAGGCTGTAATCGCGTCCGGCGGCGATATCGCTGCGAGACAGCGCGCTGAACAGATCGTCGCGCACCACGCCGCAGAGATTCGGGCAATGGAAGTAGCCGAGCGCCAGGATGGTCGGGTGGCCACCGAGGAAATCCCGCAGCGGCGCGCTGTGTCCCGTCTCGTCGGTGAAGGGCGCGTCCGTCGGCACATCGGCGCCAAGGCGCTGCTGATAGGAATAGATGGTGAGATCGGGCGGCGCGGCCAAGGCGCGGCCGGCGAACAGCGCGAGGCAGAGCGCAAGCAGCAGCCGGATCATCGTGCCGTCCCGGCAGGTTGTGTCGGCTTGGCAGGCTGCGTCGGCCAGTCGGGGATGCCGGTGGCGGCGACGTGGCGCATCGCATCCTCGATCGGGATGTGCACAATGCCCTGCGCGCGATCCACCCAACCCGTGCCGTGCAGCCGTTGCATCTCCTTCGCATAGAAGCGCGCCATGTCGGTGCGCGGGCTCGCCTGCAAGCGCGGCGCGGGATAATCCGGCACCTGACCGATGGTGAGATGATTGCCGGGGGCGCTCGGGAACAGCCACCAGAGGCCGAGCCCCACGAGCACCAGGGCGGCGAGCATCAACCCGGCGGCGATCAGCATCGGGCGAAAGCCGAGATCCTGGGCCTCGTGGCGCGCAGGCGGCAGAAGCCGCTCAGACATGGCGCGCCCCGCGCCTGCGAAGCGGCGCCCGCAGCGTGATCCCGGCCGCCAAGCCGCCGAACGCGCAGAGGCAGGCGAGATCGATCCAGCCGACGCTGCGTCCGCCTTCCGGCAGCACGAGCCACCAGCTCCGCAGCACCGCCATCGCGATCAGCAGGATCGCGACGCCGGCGAGCGCGCGCCGGTTGCGCTGCAGGCGCGGGATGATCAGCAGCGCGAAAGGCAGCAGGAAATGCCCGATCGCGAGCGCCGCCAGCACCCATCCCCAGCCGCCATGCATGCGGCGCGCGTACCACGGCGCATCCGCAGACAGGTTCGACTGCCAGACGATCAGCAGCTGCATAAAGTCGAGATAGGCCCAGAGCACGACGAGCGCGAGCAGCAGCTTGCCGAAATCCGCGAGCGCGTCCTCAGGCGCTGCCGCGACGGCGGCGAGCACGGCGATGGCGAGTGCCAGCAACCCCACCGCGGCCGCCGCCAGCATGCCGTAGATGCTCGATTCGAATGTCGGGTCGAGCGACATCGTCGCGTCGATCGCCGCAAAGGTGACGGTGAAGGCGAGAAGAATGAGGCCCGGCGGCGCGATGCGGGCGAGCGACGCCCCGCGAAGAACGAGCGCACCAAGACCGAGCCACACAATGAGATAGGCGGCGCTGCGCCCGACCAGGAACGGCACGTTGAGGTAGAAGCGATTGGCGAGAGCGCCGCCAGGATGCATCCACGGATAGAGCAGGTCAGCGGTGATCGCATACGGGATCAGCGCGGGAATCAGCAGCACGAGACTGACGATCCCGGCGAGCAGGGCGGGGCGCAACGCATCGCCCCAGCGGCCGCCGGTCAGCGCATGGGTCAGGAGCAGCGCGATGCTGCCGAGCGGCCAGCCGATCCAGGTGGCGAGCGCCGCCAGCCAGCCATAGGCGAAATCGCGCGGCGCCATCGCCCAGCCGATCGCGGCGACCACGCAGCCCACGCCGCCGGCCGCCCAGGCGATGCGCTCGGCGCGGCTCATCTTAGCGCCTGCCGTTCCGCCGGGGTCAGATCCGCGAGCCTGGTGTTCTGGCTCGCTTGCAGCGCGCGGATATAGGCGGCGATCGCCCAGCGATCTTCCGGCCGCACGCGTTGCGCGAAGGAATACATCGCCCCGTACCCGTTGGTCATCACGTCGTAGAAATGCTGGGTCGGCGCGTCGCGCAGCCGGGCGATGTGGTAGGAAGGCGGCGGCGAGAAGCCGCGCTGCACGACCATGCCGCGCCCGTCGCCGAGCTCGGAATGGCAGGGCGTGCAGAAGGCATGGAATTCCACGTGCCCGCGTTCGAGCAGCGCGAGGGTGAGGTTTGGCGGCGGCGCGGGTTTCGCATCGATGGCGACGGTGCCAGACGGCACCGGGCCCGGCGCGACGCTGCGATCGGCATAGGCGTTCTTCTTCTGTTGATGCGACATGTCGTCGCAGCCGGCGAGCAGGATGAGCAGCGCGAGCAGCGCGCGCCTCATTCCGCCAGCTCCTGCACGAGCTCGGCGCCGCATTCGGCGAGCACCGCCTGCACGCGCTCGATATGCGCGCGCGGCGCATCCTCGGTGCGGACCGTGAGGAAATATCCGTCGCGGCTCGCATTGCGGAAGGCCTCGGATTCATCGATCGGGGCGTAGAGGCGTGGCAGCCGGTTGACGATCAGGAAGGCGGCGAAGCCGGCGATCACCGCGACCAGCACGCCATTCTCGAACGCGGTCGGCACGTAGGAGGGCCAGGAGAAATTCGGATGGCCGCCAATGTCGAGCGGGTAGCCGAGCGTGGTCGCATAGCTCTGCACCAGGAAGGAGCCGAGCGTGCCGAGCACGCCGGCGAGCAGGATGACGAGCGGGATCGGCGAGGTGCCGTCGGGCGCATCCGGCTCGCTCGACATGTAGGTCTCGACCTGGCCGAGCGGTCTCACGCGGGTTTCCGCCTCGCGCAGCGCGTCCTCGGTGCGGAACGCCGCCAGGATCATGGCCGTCGCCGCAGCATGCCGCGCATCTCGAACATCGAGATCACCGGCATCACCCGGATGCAGAGCAGGAACCCGGCGCCGAACATGCCGATCGAGCCGAGCAGGATCGCCCAGTCCCAGAACGTGCCGTGATAATTGCCCCAGGCCGAGGGGAGTTCGGTCCGATGCAGGCTCGTCACCACGATCTCGAATCGCTCCCACCACATGCCGAGAATCACCGCCGCCGAGATCAGCAGCAGCAAGGGCTGCGAGGCGCGCGCGGCGCGGAACCACAGCGCTTGCGGCAGCAGGATGTTGCAGAGGATGGTGCCCCAATAGACATAGGCGTAGATGCCCGAGATGCGCGCGATGAACATCGTCTTCTCGGCGGGGTCGGCGCCGTAAAACGTGCCGAACGCATCCATCACATAGGCGTAGGCGACACACAGGCTGCTGGTGAGCAGCAGCTTGGCCAGCGCATCGAGGTGACGCGGGGTGACATACGCCTCGAGATGCATCGCGCGTCGCAGCGGGATCACCAGCAGCAGCACCATCCCTAGACCGGAAAGCGCCGCACCGAACACGAAGAAGGGCGGAAATTGCGTCGAGTGCCAGCCTGGCGTCTCTCCGCCGGCGAAGTCGAGCCCGACGATGCTGTGCACCGAGACGACCAGCGGCGCCATGATCGCCGCCAGCACGCCATAGGTCGCGCGGTAATGCCGCCATTCGCGTCCCGAGCCGCGAAAGCCGAGCGCGAGCGCGCCGTAGAACACCTGCTGCCAGCGTCGTCGCGCGCGATCCCGTACCGAGGCGAGATCCGGGATCAGGCCGAGATACCAGAAGATCACCGAGGAGATGACATAAGTGAGGATCGCGAAGAAATCCCACAGCAGCGGGCTGCGGAATTGCGGCCAGAGACCCATCGTGTTGGGGTAAGGGAACAACCAGTAGAAGAACCAGGGCCGCCCGAGATGCAGGATCGGGAAGATGCCGGCGCAGGCGGCGGCGAACAGCGTCATCGTCTCGGCGATGCGGTTGATCGCGGTGCGCCATTCCACGCGCACCAGGAAGAACAGGGCGGAGATCAGCGTGCCGCCGGACGCAATGCCGATCCACCAGACATAGTTGATGATCGCGTAGCCCCAGGCGACCGGCCAGTCGATGCCCCAGACGCCGACGCCGGCATAGAACAGCCAGGCCACGCCGATGACGCCGAGGCCGAACAGCCCGACCGAGGGCAGGAACGCGATCCACCACCAGAGCTGCGCCCGCTCGCGGAGCGCGAGCGCCGCGATGTGGTCGGTGACGCTTGCCGGGGTTTCGCCCGGCCCGACGAGATCGGTGGCGGCGCTCATCCGGTGTTACCCGACGTCGTGTTCGCGATGCGCGCCTCGTAGGTGACGCGCGGAAAGGTCGCTTCCTCGGCGAGCAGCGTGTAGTCGAGCGGGCTCTTCTTGCGCACGGCAACGTCACTCGCGGCGTCGTTGAGGTCGCCAAAGGTGAAGGCTTGGGTCGGGCAGGCGGCTTGGCAGGCGGTGGTGACGCGCTCGGGCGTGCCGTCGCGATCCGCGGCGATGCGCGCCGCCGCGACCCGCTGCAGGCAGAAATTGCATTTCTCCATCACGCCGCGCCCGCGCACGCTGACATCCGGGTTGCGCGCGATCGGCGGGCGCGTCTCCTGCTTCGCGAAAGCGGAATAGTTGAAGCGGCGCACCTTGTAGGGGCAGTTGTTGGAGCAGAACCGCGTGCCGACGCAGCGGTTGTAGACCATCACGTTGATGCCTTCCTGGTCGTGCATCGTCGCGCCGACCGGGCACACGCTCTCGCAAGGCGCCTGCTCGCAATGCATGCAGAGCACCGGCTGGAAATGCGCGTCCTGCTTTTCCGGCCCGTCGAGATAGCGGTCGATACGCAGCCAGTACATCTCCCGCTCGCGCAGCACGTTCGCCTTGCCGACCACCGGCACGTTGTTCTCGGCCTGGCAGGCAACGACGCAGGCATTGCAGCCGATGCACGAATTGAGATCGATCGACATGCCCCAGGCGACCGCGCCGGGCGGCCGGCGGCGATACAGCAGATCATTGGCGGGTTTTTTCGCGAACATCGCCGGGTTCGCGGTGAATGCGGCCAGGGTCGCGTGGCGGAGAATGTCGGTGGAATTACCCTCCTCGGGATTGCGATGGTCGGTGCAGGCAATCGCGACATGGCCGGCGATGCGGCGCAACTTGACTTCGCCCGTCGCGTCGCGGAGCGGGAAGACATCGAACCCGGCATCCGCGCCGACATCGCCGACGATGCGTCGTCCATTGCCGAATTGCGCGACCACGGCGTCCTCTGCCTGGCCCGGCATGATCCAGACCGGCAGCGCGAGCGTGCGCGCGCCGATGCTGAGCATGACGCGGTCGCCATTCGCGAGCTTCTCGCGGCGTGCGAGGCCCGGCGGCACGAGAAGCGGGTTGTCCCAGCCCGTCTTGGTGAACGGGCGCGGTAGTTCCTGCAGCCAGGGATTGTTGGCGAACCGCCCATCCCAGAGCGAGGGGTCGGGGCGGAACAGCACCGTGAGCGGCGCGGCCGGCGGCAACACGGGTAACGAGACCGATTGCAGCGTCACGCTTGCGGCGGGTTGCGCGCTCTCCGGCACGGCGCCCGCAGCAAGGGCGTCGCGCCATGCATCGTCATCGGCGAGCCGACCGCGCCATTGCTCGCGCACGGCCGCCATCGCCGATTGCGGCGCGGGCTGGTGCAGGAGGCCGAGCAGCACGAGCGGATCGATGCCGTCATAAAGCGGCAGCGCCTGCGGCTGCAGGATGCTCGCGGTACCGTCATGGCCGCGCGCATCGCCCCAGCTCTCGAGATCATGCGTCTGCGGCACGAACCAGCTGCTGGCCGCACCCGTCTCGTCGAAGGAGGGCGCCAGGGTGATGGTCCGCGCCACGTGCCGCATCGCTTGCGCGAAGCCGGGGGCGGAAAAAACCGGATTGGCGTCGAGCACGAGCAGGGTCTCGACATGGCCTTCCTGCATGTCGCCGATCAGCGCCGCGAGGCTCGCCGCCTGATCGATCGGTCTATGCTCGGGCGAGGCGATCAGCGTGTAGGTCGCGCCGCGGCCGCCGAGCGCTTCGTTGATCGCATGCACCAGCGCATGCAGCGCCGCCGGATGATCCGGGCCGAGATGGAGGAAGGCGCGGCCGGGATTGCCACGCAGGTCGGCCAGAGCCGCGGCAACCCAGCCCGGCGCTTCGGACGGCGCCGTGTTGTGCAGCACGGCGGCGGCGAGGGCGGCGATGCCGGCGTGGAGCGCATCCGGACCCGCGATCACCCGATGGTCCGCGGCTGACCCGATCAGGCTCGGCATGGGTTCCACCGCGCGCACGCGGCTCATCGGGCCGCGCGTCGGATTGCGGCGGGAGGCGAAATCGCGCGCGAAGCGAAGATGGCCCGGCGCGCCCGAGAGGAGATCGCTGTCGAGCGCCAGCACATGATCCGCCTTGGTGAGATCCGGGATCACGTCCACCGCGCGGCCATAGGCGAGCATCGCGCCCTGCCGCACCGCGTCGCGCGACACCGGGGTCCATTGGTGCCAGCGCGCTTGCTTGTAGCGCGCCAGCACCGCGTCGAGCGCGGCGCCGCGGCTCGGCGAGGCGACGGTTCCGGTGAGCACCCGGAACCCGGCGCCCTGCGTCTCCGCCAGCCGCGCGCGCAATTCTGCGAGCATCGCGAGCAGGGCCGGGCGATCGCTCGGGACGCCGTTCCGCTGAATGCCGACGGCGCGGTCCTGGTCGTAGAAATCGAGCAGCGTCGCCTGGGTGATCGCGTCGGTCGCGCCCAGGCTCGACGGGTGATGCGGATTGCCGTCGATCCTGATCGGGCGCCCCATCTCGTGCACGACCCTGATGCCGATCGCGCTGCCATCGACCACGGCCGCCGTCGCATAGACGTTCGGGATGCCGGGCACGATGCCCGGCGGCGCGATCACCGCCGGCACGAGATGGCCGTCTCCGGCGCCCGGATCGCCGCATCCGGCGAGGCCGCCCAGCGCCGCCCCGGCGACCAGCAGGCGGAGCACGTCGCGCCGCTCGGTCCTGCCGCGCAGCAGGCCGGCGAGCCCGGGAAAGGCGGCGGCGGCGGCCTCGGGATCGTCGATCAGCCGCCGCCAGGAAGGAGGGTTCGTCATCGGTGGCAGATCGAGCAATCGGTCAGCGTGCGGCCGCCGACCTGGTATTGCTGCATCAGCGCGGCCGGCGAGGGCGTGTCCGCCGCGCGGCGCCACTCCGTGTCATAGATTGCGTTCTGCGGCCGCAGATTGGGCGCCGGGTCGCGGTGGCAATCGAGGCAGAATTGCATGGTAAGGCTGGTCGCCTTGAAGGTGAGCGGCATGCGGTCCACCTGCCCGTGACAGCTCTCGCACCCGACTCCTTTGGCGATGTGGATGCTGTGGTTGAAATAGACGTAATCCGGCAGGTCATAGACGCGGTGCCAGGCGATCGGGGTGTTGGTGGCGAGGCTCTGTCGCACCGGCGCGAGCAGATCGGCATTGGTCCAGATCTGCGAATGGCAGGTCATGCAGGTATAGGTCGGCGGCATGCCGGCATTCGCCGATTGCTCGACATCTGAATGGCAGAACCGGCAATCGATCCCGAGCCCGGCGACGTGATGCTCATGGCTGAAAGGCACCGGCTGGGTCACGGTGAACCCGACGCGGCGAACGTAATCGGTGCGCGGCCAGAGCAGCCACCAGGACAGGCCTGCGGCCATCGCCGAGGCGAGGCCGAGCAGGACGACCTTGGCCCAGAGATTAGCGCTCGGCCGAAAAATTGCCGTCATCCAAGCGTCCCGGAGGCGGAAACTGCAGAATGAACCTTCCCGGCGCGCCGCCGGTTGCGCGAGCGCCGGTCAAGTCCGCAGATCGGGTTCCGGTGTTGCGCCGCAGCCACGACGACGCGCTCACCGCGGGTTGTGCTGACCTGTAACCTGTACTTTGGGGCCCCCCCCCCGCGCTGCCCTATTTGGGTCGCCGCCCGCGCCATGCCGCCGCCGCCGTGCCGATTGTGACCAGTCCCAGCATCGTCGCCCAGAACACGTCGCGATGCCGGCTGGTGAACATCTCCCAGCTTCCCGTCCGCGCCCGCCCGTCGAAGCGTCCATGCGCCGCCCAGTCGCCTTTCGCGGGCTCGAACAGGTTGGCGGCCGCATCCGCGGGCTGCGCCTCATCGGTGAGCTGCCCGCGATATCCGGCCTTGGCGAGATAGCGGTCGATCAGGCCCGGCGCGATCCGGTTGGCGAGGATCGCCTTCACGGTCGGGAAGCCCACCCAGATCTCCCGCCGCTTGTGGGTGCTCGCGAAGTAGATCGCCCGCGCCGGCACCTCCGGCTGATAGATCGGCGGCGCCGGCTGCGCCCGGACCCTCATCTTGTTGAGCGCCCAGTCGAATTGCGGCGTGTTGACGGCCGGCAAGTCCACCACCGAGACGTCGATCGCCAATCCGTCATGGATCAGCTCGGACCGCAGCGAATCGGTGAAGCCACGAATCGCGGATTTCGCGCCGCAATACGCCGCCTGCAGGGGCACCGACCGGTGGACGAGCGCCGAGCCGACATTGACGAGCACGCCGCGATTGCGCGGCCGCATGTAACGGAGCGCCGCCAGCATGCCGTGCACCTGCCCGAGATAGGTGACCTGGGTGGCGCGCGCGACCTCCGCCGCGGTGAGCCGGCTGACAGGCGCGAACACCGTCGCCATGGCGACGTTCACCCAGACATCGATCGGCCCGAGTTCCTGCTCGATCCGCGCCGCCGCGGCATCGACAGCGTCGGCATCGGCCACGTCGGTCGGGATCGGCAGCGCGCGCACCCCAAGGCCGCGCGCCTCCTCGGCGGCGGCCTCCAGCCGGTCTGGGTCGCGTGACAGCAGGGCCACATCGTCCCCGTGCCGGGCGAATTCCCGCACGACGGCCCGGCCCACGCCCGCTCCGGCACCGGTGATGACGACGATCCTGCCCATGAACCCGCTCCGCTTCCGTTCGCGGTCATAACGGCCCGGAACGGGGCGAGATCCGCCGCGTTCACCAGCCGCGTTCCTCACGCGCCCAGACTCCCGACGCACCCAGATTCCCAACGCATAAGGAGCTTGTCCGGATGGCGCAGCAGACAGTTGGCGAATTCTTCTGCGACCGGCTCCATCAATGGGGCGTGCGGACGATCTTCGGCTACCCGGGAGACGGCATCAATGGCGTGTTCGGCGCGCTGAACCGGCAGGGCGGAAAGATCCGCTTCGTGCAGGCACGGCATGAGGAAATGGCCGCCTTCATGGCCTCGGCCTATGCGAAATTCTCCGGCGAGCTCGGCGTCTGCATCGCCACATCCGGGCCCGGCGCGTCGCATCTGATCACCGGCCTTTACGATGCCCGGATGGATCACATGCCGGTCCTCGCGATCGCCGGCCAGCAGGCGCGCGCGGCGCTCGGCGGCCATTACCAGCAGGAGCTCGACCTGCACTCCATGTTCAAGGATGTCGCGGGCGCCTTTGTCGAGCAGGCATCGACGCCGCCGCAGGTGCGACATCTGGTGGATCGCGCAATCCGCGTCGCACTCGGCGAACGCCGGGTGACCGCGATCATCCTGCCGAATGATCTGCAGGACGAGCCCTACGCCGAACCGGCCCGCCAGCATGGCACGGTGCATTCGGGCGTCGGCTACTCCGACCCGGTGGTGGTGCCGCGCGAGATGGATCTGCAGCGTGCGGCGGCGGTCCTGAACGACGGGAAGAAGGTGGCGATCCTGGTCGGCGCCGGCGCGCTGCATGCGACCGACGAGGTAATCGCGGTGGCCGACCGGCTGGGCGCCGGCGCCGCCAAGGCGCTGCTCGGCAAGGCGGCGCTCCCCGACGAGCTGCCCTGGGTCACCGGCTCCATCGGCCTGCTCGGCACCGAGGCGAGCGACGCGATGATGCAGAGCTGCGACACTTTGCTGATGATCGGCTCGGGCTTTCCCTATTCGGAATTCCTGCCGAAGGAAGGTCGGGCGCGCGGCGTGCAGATCGATCTCAAGCCTGACATGCTGAGCCTGCGCTACCCGATGGAGGTCAATCTCGTGGGCGACAGCGTGGCGACGCTGAAGGCGTTGCTGCCGCTGCTCAGACAGAAGACCGATGATGGCTGGCGGAGCACGATCGAGACGAACGTGCGGGATTGGTGGAAAACCCTCGAAGAGCGCGCGATGCAGAAGGCCGATCCGGTCAATCCGCAGCGTGTGACCTGGGAGCTCTCGCCGCTTCTGCCGGAGCGCGCGATCATCACCAGCGATTCGGGCTCCTGCGCCAATTGGTATGCGCGCGACCTGAAGATCAGGCGCGGCATGATGTGCTCGCTCTCCGGCGGCCTGGCGTCGATGGGCGCCGCCGTGCCTTACGCGATCGCGGCAAAATTCGCCCACCCTGGCCGGCCGGTCATCGCCTTGGTCGGCGACGGCGCGATGCAGATGAACAACATGGCTGAGCTTATCACCATCGCGAAATACTGGCGGGACTGGGCGAGCTCGAAGCTCGTCGTCTGCGTCTTCAACAACGAGGATCTTAATCAGGTCACATGGGAGCAGCGCGTGATGGAGGGCGATCCGAAGTTCGATGCGTCGCAGCGCATCCCGAACGTGCCATACCACAAATTCGCCGAGCTGATCGGCCTCAAGGGCATCTACGTGGACAATCCCGATCGCGTCGGGTCGGCTTGGGAGGAGGCGCTCGCCGCCGACCGGCCGGTGGTGCTCGAGGTGAAGACGGACCCGAACGTGCCGCCGCTTCCGCCGCACATCACGCTCGCGCAGGCCAAGGCGCTCACCAGCACGCTCGCCAAGGTCGATCCGGAGGAAGGGAGCGTGCTGATCGGAACCGCGCGGCAGGTTCTCGCCTCGGTGCTGCCCGGGCACAAGAAATAGCGATGCGCGGCGGGATGTCGCGTCGCCATCGGTTCCGTTCGCGCCGCGGCCTACACCATCCCGACCGATGCGCCGGAGGCGGACGGCACGTTCGCCTGTGACAGCACGACGCTCGTCCTCGTGGAGATCGATGGTGGCGACGCGACCGCGCCGGCCACGCTATCCCTGTCGTGCGCACGAGCTGAATGCCGCCGCTCAGGCCCTGGCGCGCGGCTGCGAGGCGGGGGAAGCCTCTGGACCGAAACGCCGGTCGCGACCCTCTCGGCGCCGCATGGTCTCGCGCATCAATGCGTCTATCGCGGGTTTTGCGTCGCCGGCTGCTCGACCAATGCGAAGCAGAGCGTGCTGGTGACATGGATTCCCCCCGCGCGATTGCCGCGGGGGCGGTAATCCGCGACCTCGCGATGGCCGGCCGCATCGAGATGGACAGCGCCGATCGCGCGAGCGGCGTGCATTATCACCGCGAGGGACGCTGGCGATTCCAGAAGGCGCGCAACGTCGTCGTCGCCGGCTACCCGATCGAGACGCCCCGGCTGCTGATGAA
This sequence comes from Acetobacteraceae bacterium, assembly GCA_965276665.1. Classification (GTDB taxonomy): domain Bacteria; phylum Pseudomonadota; class Alphaproteobacteria; order Acetobacterales; family Acetobacteraceae; genus CAWGJC01. The sequence goes on along the minus strand of OZ255620.1, from coordinate 1,342,459 downwards.
TTCCGCCACCGCGCGCTTTCCCGATGGGCTGGCGAACAGCTCGGGGCTGGTCGGGCGCAATCTGATGGCGATGCCGCGCGCCACCTATTCCTGGGGTGACAATGACAAGCGGCTGATCAACCATTCGCTGAACTTCATGACCCAGGTGCTGCAGGCGATCAATGCCCGCGAGATCTGGGAGCAGACGGACGATACGTGCCATCTGAACGGCACCCCGCAGATGGGCGAGGATCCCCGCACGAGCGTCGTCAATGCCGATTGCCGGAGCTGGGATGTTCCGAATCTCTGGATCTGCGACGGCGCCTGCCGCACCGGCGGCCACATCAAGGCAATGGCAAAGCGCGGCGGGCTTTAGAGCATTTCACCTTCGGTGGAGTCGGCGCGACCGTCGCGCCCATCCGGCCCCTAACGAAAGTATGCCACCGATGGGGACCGTGTGGCGGCGAGGGCCGGCGCCGACTTAGCTGAAGATGCTCTAGCGAGGAAGTGACGCAACGATGCCGGGCAGGCTCCGTTCTCTTAGCGCATGCGCGGGAGAGCAGACCATGGACGGCAATGACGGCAATTCCCTGGGACGGCGCCACGTGATTGGCGGCGGCGGTCTGGGCCTCGCCATCGCGGCCGCTGCGCCGGCGATCGCGCAGGATCGTGGCGTGCCGCCGGCCCCGCTGCCGGTTCAACTGCAAGATCCGCGCACGCGCTTTCCCCGGCCGCCCTACAAGCAGCAATCGCAGCCTTGGCCGGGCCTTGCCAGCAAAATGGATCCGAAGCCCGATCACGGCGAGACGAGCTATCGCGGCTCGGGACGGCTCGCCGGGCGGAAGGCGCTGATCACCGGCGGCGATTCCGGCATGGGACGCGCGGCGGCGATCGCCTACGCGCGCGAAGGTGCGGATGTCGCGATCAACTATCTGTCGGAGGAGGAGCCCGATGCGGGCGAGGTCATCGCGCTGATCAAGGCGGAAGGCCGCGTCGGGCTTGCGCTGCCCGGGGATCTCCGTGACGAGGCGTTCTGCACGAAGCTCGTGGCCGACGCGGTGCAGGGGTTGGGCGGCCTCGACATCGTCGTCAGCAATGCCGGCCGCCAGCAGGCGCATCAATCGATCCTCGACATCTCCACCGAGCAGTTCGACTGGACGATGAAGACGAATATCTACGCGCCGTTCTGGATCATCAAGGCGGCGCTGCCGCATCTGCGCCCCGGCTCTGCGATCATCGGCACGACATCCGAGCAGGCGTACGATCCGACGCCGGATCTCTACGATTATGCGCAAACCAAGGCGGCAACGATGAACTACGTGAAATCCCTCGCCAAGCAGCTTGCCTCGAAAGGCATAAGGGTGAACGGCGTCGCGCCCGGGCCGATCTGGACGCCGCTGCAGGTCTCCGGCGGCGCGTCACAGGAGAAGCTAGAGAAATTTGGCGCGCAGACGCCGCTTGGCCGAGCCGGACAGCCGGCGGAACTCGGCGGGATCTACGTGCAGCTCGCCGCGGCCGATGCGAGCTTCGCGACGGGACAGGTCTATGGCGCGGCCGGCGGAAGCGGTCAGCCTTGAGGCGCATTCATGAAAAGCAAAGGGAAATCAAAATGACGCGGATGACATTCCTGGCGGTGGCGACGCTTCTTGCCGCCGCGCCTGCCGCCTTGGCGCAAACTCCGGCTCCGAGCGGCACCAGCACGCCATCGATGTCCTCGCAGCCGACGCAGGCCGGCATGGCGCCGTCAACGGGCGGGACAAGCATCGGCTCGAACTCCGGAACCAGCGGCGGCGGCAACAGTGGCGGCGGGACCGGGATGGGCGGCGGCGCTGGAGGCGGCGCGGGTGCGGGGGCCGGAGGCGGAGCAGGTGGTGCCGGCGGCGGCGCGGGTGGCGGTGCGGGCGGGGCCGGGGGTGGCGGCAAGTAAGACCGGAGCTTTCCCGCGGGAGTCGCGTTGCCGCCGGCATCCGCCTAGGATGTCGGCGGCAACGGAAGTTCCGCGATGAACAAGATCGCAAATCGTCCTGGCGTTGGCCGGAGCAACGCCCCTCGGTGCGATGCTCGTTGGCTCGCAGACCGCCCGCGCCGCCGAACCGGTGGTATCGGCATAACCACCATCCTGAGCGGCCCGACCGCGGATTGTTGGCGATCGGAGCGATACGGCGCGCAGAGCCCTCGACAGGCCATCCGTATCTGCCGCTGCAGATCATCGCGTTGGGAACGGCAAGCCCAGCGTGATCGCAACGGAATGAGGATGAGTGCCGTATGACGCCGATCTTCCAAAATGCCGACATCACGGTCACGCCGATCATTGAGGGTGTCGATGCGTTCTCCGCGGCGACCGAATTCCTGCCGAACTTGACGGCGGAGCGGCTGGCGGAAAACCGCGCCTGGCTCCACCCCTGGGCCTTGAACGCGCAGGACTGGCTCGTCCTCGCCTTTCAGTCATTCCTGGTGAAGACCGCGCATCACACCATCCTCGTCGACACTTGCGTCGGCAACGACAAGGACCGCGAGACCCGTCCGGCCTGGCATCGGAAGAATGACGACACCTGGCTCGCAGCGCTGAACGCCACGGGCACGCGAGTAGAGAACGTTGACTTCGTGCTCTGCACGCATCTGCACGTCGATCATGTCGGCTGGAACACGCGGCTCGAGAATGGACGCTGGGTGCCGACCTTTCCCAATGCGCGCTATCTGTTTTCCGCCAAGGAACTCGAATACTGGACGGCGCGGAACGCCGACGCGCCGGTGCCATGCATCGTCGACAGCGTGCTGCCGATCGTGGCGGCCAATCGCGCCGACCTGGTGACGAGCGATCACGCGCTGAACGAGCTGGTGCGGCTGCTGCCGACGCCGGGCCATACGCCGGATCACTTCGCGGTCGAGCTCGGACGTGGCGGCACGCCGGCGGTGATCACCGGCGATCTGCTGCATTCGCCGTTGCAGCTGCGCTATCCGGATTTGCAGTTCCGGGCGGATCTCGATCCGGCGCGCGCGGTCGAGACGCGAAAGGGTTTCCTCGAGAAATTCTGCGATACCGGCACGGTCTGCTGCTTCACGCATTTTCCCGCACCTTCGGCCAGCCGTGTCCGGCGCTGGGGCGAGGGATTTCGTTGCGAGACAATGCCCGCGTCCGGATGATCGCGGGATATCCGTCCCGCTGGTAACCGGGTCCGCCCGCATCGCCAAGAAATGACCGTCCGACACGTCTTCATCCGGAGCGTGGCCGCCTGGCACCCCAGTTGACGAAAGCTGCAGCGGGGTGAACCGTGCCTTTATCATGGCATATGCCAATAGCCTGGGTGCGAAAAATCCGTAGGAGAAAAGCGATGCGGCTTCTGGTTGTGGGCGCTGGTTCGACCGGCGGGTATTTCGGCGGCAGGCTCGCCGAGGCGGGGCGGAGTGTGAGCTTCCTGGTGCGTCCGGCGCGCGCCGAAAGATTGCGCGCGGAGGGGCTTCGCATCACCAGCCCGCATGGCGACGTCGCCTTGTCGCCGCATGTGGTCACCAAGGATGCGATCGACGGGGCCTATGACGCGGTGCTGCTTGCGGTGAAGGCCTTTGCGCTCGACGCGGCGCTCGACGATCTCGCGCCGGCGGTGGGGGCGGAGACGATGATCGTGCCGATGCTGAACGGCATGGGGCATATGGATGTGCTGACCACGCGGTTCGGCGCGCGCAATGTCGTCGGTGGGGTCTGCAAGATCGCCGCAATGCTCAAAGGCGACGGGCGCATCGTGCAGCTCGCGCCGTTCCATGAGCTCGTGTACGGTGAGCGCGACGGCACGGAGACGGCGCGTTCGCGCGCGCTCGACGCGTTCATGCAAGGCGCCGGGTTCGACGCCAAGCTGTCGATGACGGTGGAGCGCGAGATGTGGGAGAAATGGATCCTGCTCGCGACGCTGGGCGCCATCACCTGTCTGATGCGCGGCAATGTCGGCGAGATTGCGGCCGCGCCGACCGGAGGAGCTTTCGTCAACGCGCTGCTCGACGAGGTGGTGACGATCGTCCGCGCCGTCGGGACGGCCCCGAGCGAGGTCTTCCTGACCACCGCCCGCGCTTCGATGACGGCGAGGGGCTCGCCGATGACCTCCTCGATGTATCGCGACCTGCAGGCAGGTTCGCGCGTCGAGGCTGACCAGATCGTGGGCGACCTGGTCCAGCGCGGGGCCCGGGCGGGGGTGGCCGCGCCCCTGCTCGCGGCGGCTTATGCCAATCTCTGCGTGTATCAAAACCGGCTCGGGTGACCGGGCCTGTCACAGTCTCCAGTCACCGACTGTTATATCATGACGCCCGGCAAACATACCCCGGCAAATATAATGGCCAACCGCAACGATCCAGCGTCTCCAGATGGCTGCTCGGTGAAACAGAACGGTAATGCCACGCCATTCCGTCGCTCTGATTGAGCAGCATTGAACGAAATGATTCGCATGCAGACCGATTGCGGATTGTGTCTGTCAATCACAAATTGGTGTTGTGGAGACGGCACCAATGCATCTATAGGCGTCTGTCACCCAAGGAGACAGTTCGCTGCATCAGGTATTGAACAACCCACGTCGTACGAAGGAAAGCCCCAACCGGACCAATATAGACCGGAGGAGTCTCTTTCCTTTAATTCTCTGTTCTAACCAGCTCCTCTATGGCCGGAAGCCGATTGGGGATTGGTTTTCAAACGACAGGAGTAACGACGCACGCGCTACTCGACGAAGTCAGTCTGAACCGACGCCTGTTCTTGCATCAGCCGAGGCCGATCCGACGCCGCCCTATCACGCCGAGGCGCATGGCTTCACGAAGCTGGTGTTCGGGGGATCGAGTTTCGCGGGAATGCGTGTCCAGGCATCCCATACCGGGATCGCGGATCTCTACACCTACAACCCGGATGACCAGGGCAACACGTCCGGCGAGCTGACGGTGTCGGATTTCGGCATCTCGGAAGGCGGCGTGCTGACGATCACTAACCAGCCGAGCTATAACGGGCTCTGCTCCGTCAACTCGCAGGCCCCCGCGATCTCGCGCCCCGGGCTGCATGCCAGGAACATCGGCAACGGTCTGGCGTTCCAATATGGGTATTTCGAGGCCGCAATGAGATTCAACCCGGCCTTGGCGGCGGGAAGGCCCCAGGCCGGCTGGCCCAGCTTCTGGGCCAACAGCATCGACGGGGCGAACGGGTCGGGACCGTTCATGGAACTCGATTTCATGGAAGCCTATGCCAATGTCGGGTCAAATGGCCTGGTGGGGCTCACCAATATCGCGACGACCGTTCACGAGTGGAAATACGACGGCAATCCGGCTGACGGTTACTCGAACAACAACAACAGCATCAGCGGTCACGCGACCACGGATACCGGCGAGCCGGCCGACAATTTCGACATGGCGCGTTTCCACCGATACGGATGCCTGTGGACCCACAGGGAAATCAAGTGGTTCATCGACGGCAACGAGGTCTGCAGCGTGCCGACGACCACGCCGACGGAGGTGCGTTACACGAACGGCGCAACCGGCACGGCCGTGTTCGATGTGGCGAACCGCAGCGGCGACGGGGTCTATCTGCAACTCGGCACCGGTGTGAATTACCCGACGCAGTTCGGCTACGTGCAGGTGTGGCAGTAAACGCGGCGCGTTGACGTGCGGGGGCGCTCCTGCGGGGCGCCCCCGTGTCGACACATCGATCGGTCGCTGCTTTTCCCCGCAAACTGAGATCGTGTCCGCGGCCCGGTTGCACACACCAATTGCCGCGCCGTCGAGCGGCGGTTGACCAATCGATCGCTGCGTGTCGATGATCCGCAGGATGGGTCGCTTGCGGGACTGAAGGAGTTTTGGTCATGTCGCCTCCCGATCGTCTGCGCGACCTGCTGGGGGAGCCGGGTTTTATCGTCATGCCTGCGGTTTGGGACGGGCTGAGCGCCAAGCTCGCGGCCGGCGCCGGCTTCCGGAGCGCCTTTCTGTCCGGCTCCTGCGTGGCGGCGGCGCGGCTCGGCGGTCCGGATCTCGATCTGATCTCTTTCGCCGAGATGTTCGATTCCCTGCAGATGGCGCGTGGGGCCGCGCCCGATTTGCTGGTGCTGGCCGACGGCGATCATGGCTACGGCAATGCGATGAACGTGCAGCGCACCGTACGCGCCTATGGCCAGGTCGGCGCGGCGGCGATTCTCATCGAGGACAAGGTCACGCCGCGCGCGCTGACCGCGCTCGGCAAGCCATGCCTGCCGCGGGAGGAGGCCAGGATGAAAATCCGGGCCGCGGTCGCGGCGGCGCGGGAGTCCGGCATCCTGGTGATGGCGCGCACCGATTGCCGGCCGACCCAGGGCATGGACGAGGCGGTCGCCCGCATCGAGATGTTCGCCGCCGAAGGGGCCGACATCCTGTTCCTGGACTCGCCCAATGACGAGGCGGAAATCCGTCAGGCCGTCGCCGCGGCAGAGGGGCGTCCTTCCTTCGCGGTGCTTTCGCCGGGGGGCGGGCGGGAGACGCCCTCGCAGACCCGGGCGGCCGAGCTCGGGCTGAAGATAGGAACATACCCGACCGCGCTGATCTCGCCGGTCACCGCCGGCATCAGGGCCGGACTGGCCGCGATCGGCGCCGGCAGCGCGAATGCGGAGAGTGCGCTGTCCCCGGCCGAGTTCCGCACGGTCCTCGGCTATTCCGATTACGAGGCGGCTGCGCAACATTTCGCGGGCGAGCCGTCGTCGGGCTGATCCGGCCGCGGGCGCGAGGAACACGCCGCTGCGCGGCCGGTCAGGGCGCCGGGGAGGCCGCTACGCGCAGGAAAGTGCTGATGATCTTGCTGCCGGCGCGGAGCGTGCCGCGGAGCGATCCCGCGACCTTCGAGGCGCCGCCCGCGCGCCGACGATAGGGCATCGGCACTTCGAGGATGCGCAGCCCGGCGCGAGCCGCCTGCATCTGCATCTCGATGTTCCAGCCATAGGTCATCTCGCGCAGCGCGAGCCGCGCGAGCGCCGCGCGGTCGATCGCGCGGAAGGCGCACATGTCGCTGTAGCGCGTGCGGGTGAGGGCGAAGATGCCGGCGCCGGCCAGGCGGCCGGCGAGCACCTGGTGCCACAGCATCGCGCCCGTCTCGCGCTCGCCACGGGTGCGCGAGGCGATGACGAAATCCTGCGATCCGTCAAGCACCGGGCGCGCGATGCGGTCGATGAGGTCGCCGCGATCGGCGCCATCGCCGTCGAGAAAGACGATGACGCGGCAGGATTCCGCCGCCGCCGCCGCCGCCATCGCGCAGGCACGCCCATAGCCGCGCCCGGTATCGATCACCCGCGCGCCGGCGGCGCGCGCTTGCTCCGGCGTGCCGTCGGTGCTGCCGCTATCGGCGATGATGATGTCGGCACGGTACTCGGGCGGGATCTCGCGTACCACATCGCCGATCGTCGCCGCCTCGTTCAGCGTCGGGATGACGATTGCTACAGGCTCCATCGCATCCCGCAATTGCGGCACGGCGCGGGCGGCGCGTCGGAGAGCAGTGAGGTGCGGAAACCCTGGTATTCCGGGCTGTTCCAGATCTCGCGCAGTTCCTGCTGCGTCGCGTCGCCGAGCGTGTAATTGCTGTAGCCGCGCACCGAGAAGGGCGCGATGCAGCAGGGCAGCGCGCGGCCATGCGCGGTGAAATACATCAGCGACCACGGACGGCGGCAGGTCGTCCAGGCGCGGTCGTCCTGCTTTGTCAGGCTGATGCCGGGCTCGGTGGCGCCGGAGGCGTCGAGGGTGACGCCGAGGCTTGCCCCCACCGCCTGCGCTGCCTCGATCGCGGCACGCTCTTCCGCCTGCGTCGACTCGAACAGGGAATGCTCGGCATTCGCCATGCCATAACCCTGCTCGTCGAACACCAGGCGCTGCAGATGCACCTCTGTCACCCCCATCTCGGCGGCGATGCGCACAAACGCCGGCAGCTGCTCCACCGTCTCCTTGAGGCCGGTGAGCCAGAGCGACACGCGCGGCGTGGTGGCGCCGACCTGCTTCTGATAGGCGATCAATTTCCCCACATCGCGCACGATGCGGGTGAAGAAATCCTTGCCGCGAATCCGGGCATAAGATTCGCGGTCGGCGGCGTCGAGCGAGACGCGCAGCTCGTCGAGCCCGGTATCGATCAGCTGCTGGAAACGCTTCGGCTGCAGCAGCGTGCCGTTGGTGTTGAACAGCACGTAGGTGCCGCGATCCTTGAGGTAGCGGATCATCCGCGGCAGATCCTTGACCAGCATCGGTTCGCCGACGCCGTGCAGCACCACGCGGGCCACGTTCGGCACCTGGTCGACGATGCGGGTGAACAGCTCCCAGCTCATATCCGCCGGCGGCTCCAGCGTCTCGAAGGTGCGCGGGCAGGTCTCGCACAGCAGGTTGCAGCGGTTCGTCGTCTCCAGATACAGGCAGACCGGCGGCTGCTCGGCATGCGCGTCGCGGGCGGCGCCGATCTCCTCGAAATAGCGGCGGGGATCCTTCAGGCTCGTCGAGGCGGACATGAACGGTCTCCTTGCGGGACGGCGAGAAGCAGGGCGGCGGGCAGGTAGACGAGAGCCGGCCAGAGAAAGCGATCGCCCGGGATCGGGTCGAGGAAGAGGAGCAGCGGCGCGGCGGCGAGCCAGAGCAGGGCAGGCGATGGCGCCAGGACCGCAGGCACGGCGAGCCAGGCGAAATACCACGGATAATGCGGGCTCAGCGCGACCATCAACGCGCCGGCGAGCAGTCCGGCATCACGGCACAGCGTCACGATCGCGTTTTCGCGGGCAGGCGGGCCGCGAAGGACGCGGATGGCGAGCGCCGCCAGCACCGTGGCGGCGAGCGCCAGATAGGCGGTGACCACCCAGTCGGGCAGGCGGCCGAATTCGGCCAGCCCGGCGAGCAACCAGAAGCCGGTACCGTCGGAAAAACCTTCCTCGCCCTGGTAGGAGGGCAGGAAGCCGAGCACGTGCCGGCCGGCCGAGGCGTAGAGCGCATAAAGCAGCACGATCACCGCGGCGCCGGCCAGCGCCGGACGCCAGATGCCGCGCAGCCCGGCCTCGGGTGCCAAAGTCCCGTGCAGGCCGGCCTTGCGTGCCGGGGTCCTGCGCAGCATGGCCCCGCGCACCAGGGCCGGGGCGATCGCGACCGGCAGGAATTTCACCAGCGTCGCCGCGCCCAGCACCGCGCCGGCCCAGGAATGCCGCCGCCGCGCCCGCAGGAGCAGAGCGAGGCCGAGCAGCCCGACCGCGATCGCGTCCACATGACCGTCCCCCGCGAAGGACCAGAGCGGCAGCGGGTTCCAGGCATAGATCAGCACGCGCGCCGCCGGCAGTCCGGCCAGCCGCAGCATCGCGACGAGGCAGGCGATGCCGAGCACCTCGAAGCCCACCATCGCGAGCCGCATCGCCGTCACGCTGTCCGACACCCGTCCAATGGCGGCAAAGACCAGCTCCGCCATCGGCGGGTAGATCGTGCGCGCGTAACCGGCGCGGTTGATGTTCGGATACACCACCGTGTCGCGCAGCCCGGCGAGCGCCGGGTCGGCGGGAATGTAGCGATAGGGATTGATGCCTGCCGCCTGCACGCGACCGTCCCAGACATAGCGATAGATGTCGGAGGACAGGAAAGGCGGCGCGGTCAGCAGCATCACCCGGAGCAGGGCGGCGATCCCGAGAACCGGCAGCAGCGCGCGCTCCGGCAGCGCCGTCCCGAGCACGCGGCGCACGGCGAGGAACCAGATGGCGGCCGCGGCCGCCATCGTCGCCACCAGCATGTTCACCCGGGCGACCTGCGCGGCCCCGGCATGCGGCACGTCGATGGCGAGGCCGCATGCCGTCAAGGCGAGCAGGACGAGCCCAAGCCCGAGAAGCGCCATCAGGTTTCGGGTCATGCGGCCGGGATCATGAGGCGGGAGCGGCGAGGCGGTCGCGAAGCCCCATCCGCTCGATCTCGGCCTTGCTGTGCGGGGCCACGAAGCCGCCCTCCTCCTGGATTAGCGTCGTCAGGGAGGCGGCGTCGTCCACGTCGTACCAGGGTTCGAGCTCGATGACGCGGAGCCCGAGCGCGGCGGCGCGGGCGCGGGTGGCGGCGGCCACGCTCCCGGTGCTCCAGGCGATATCGGAAAAGAGCCCGGCATGCGCGGCGGCCATCCCGAGCAGGTAGTAGCCGCCATCCGCGCAGGCGCCGAGCACCACGCGCCCATCGTCCTGAAGCAACGCCTCGGCCGCCTCGATCAGGCAGCGCGTCGGCAGGTTGGGCGTATCGGAGCTCAGCACACAGGCGGCTGCATGGCCGCGCCCGAACATGCCCTCGATCGCGTGCAGCAGGCAGCGTCCGAACCCCTCGACGCCGGGCGGCATCTCCGGGGTGCCATCGGCCAGGATCAGCTCGGTGCCGGGGGCGAGGAGGGGGCGCAGCATCGCTTCCGTGCCGAGCGGGGCATAGGCGGCGTAGCGGGCGATCGGCGCCGATCGCGCGGCGAGGCTCATATTCCCGGTGGTATCGCGCAGGAAGGCGGCGCTCAGCGCGGCGGCCTGCTCGGCCCGCAGCGGCGGGCAGAGCCGCGTCTTGGCGCGGCCCGGGCGGGGCGCCTTGGCCATCACGCCGATCGCGCAGCGTCGGTCAGTCATCTGGCTTCCCCCGGCGGCGACCACCGCGCCTCTTGCGGTGAATTCGCGATGTGTCCTTTGGGGGTTACGTCCAACCCGCGCGATCGGTTCACCACCGAGCGACGATCGGCAGCACCAGCGAGACGGCGAGCACCACCGCCAGGCAGCCGAGACCGTACCAGACGGCGATGTAGAGCGGATCGTCACACGGGCAGGCGAAGACGAAGACGAAGGCACCGCATCCGGCGGCGCCCAGCCCGGCGGCGAGCGAGGAGGCGTCGGCGTGGCTCGGCGCGCCGCGTCGCATCGACCAGCCGAGCCCGATCGCCGGCGCGAGGGAGAGGCCCGCCACCTTGCTCGCGCATTGCAGGCCGGACCGCCAGTCCAGCCGGGCGGCGAGCTCCGCGGCATGACCGCCGTGCAGGACGTCCAGGATCGCGCCCGCGACGAGTGTCAGAGCGATCAGGAGGCCGACCCGCTGCAATCCGGGCCGCGGCGAGCGCGACGGATCGAGCGAGACCAGGGCGACCCCGCCGGCCGCCGCCGCGATCACCCCGGTGCCGGCGAATTTCCACCACAAGGAGGGGCGGGACAGCGCCGCCTCCATGTCCGGTCGCGCGAGTCCGGCCAGCAGAACCAGGGCGAGCTCGACCGCGCAGATCGCGCCGAGCCACGCCCCGTCCCGCCAGGCGCTGCGCGGTCGGACGGGGCGAAGATCCTGGGTGAGGCGGCCGATCAGGGCATCAGGCGTCATGAAGGATCATCGCGGATCAAGGTGCCGTTGAAGCGACTTCGCCCGCGCGGCGCTGCCGGTTACCCCCCAGACTTCCAGTTATCCCAGACTTCCAGTTATCCCAGACTTCCAGTTATCCCAGACTTCCAGTTATCCCAGACTTCCAGTTATCCAAGCCTTCCAGTTATCCCGGCCTTCCAGTTATCCCAGACCGCCGGTTTACCCAGAATGTAACCCCCGCCCGGGCCGCGACGAAAGGCTCCGACGAAGACTGAACGCAAGACTGCGTCCGGTCGGAACGGGAGCGCCTCCGCATGATCCTGCCTCGCCCGGTGCTTGCCGGACTGCTGATCGGCGGCCTGCTGATCGGGAACAGCCTACGCGCCGCGCCGGAGCTGCCCTCGGCCGCGACCCTGGCAGCGGAGGCCGCGACGCGCTACCCCCAGCCGGTGGTCGTCGGCACGCTGATCGGGCGGGAGGTGCTGCGGCCGATCGAGAGCCAACCGGTGCTCGGCCGGGTGCGCGCGGTGGTCCGGCAGCCGGATGGCAGCATCGCGGTGATCGTCGCCTATGGCGGGCTGCGCGGCCTGTTCGGACGGCCGATCGCGGTGCCGGTCGACGGCATGACCCTGCTCGGCCAGTACATGGACATCGTCTCGTTCACCCCCGCGCAATTGCGCGGATTTCCCACCTACACGGGCGGCGCGGCGCGGCTGCCGGCGGCCAGCACCATCCGCGTCGGCCTCTCCCGGCCCTCGCATTGAGCCGGACCGATTTCCAGGACAAGGAGACAGCCTTGCCGCCTCCCGCCGTTCCCCAGGCCGCCCGTGTCTCCGCCCGCCGGCTGCACCCGCTGCCGATCCGGATCATGCATTGGCTCAATGCGCTGGCGATGATCGTGATGATCACCTCCGGATGGGGCATCTACAATGATTACGTGATCATCGGCGGACTGCATTTCGACCGCTCGCTCCGGCTCGGGAGCTGGGCGGCGGAGAGCCTGCTCTGGCATTTCGCCGGCATGTGGCTGCTCGTGCTGAACGGCCTCGCCTATCTGCTCTACGGGGTGCTGACGGGGCGCTTCCGCGAGCGCCTGGTGCCGATCCGGCTCCGCGATCTCGTGCAAACCGTACGCGAGACGCTGCACCTGCATTTCGCGCATCAGGACATCACCCAGTACAACGCGGTGCAGAAACTGCTCTACATCATCGTCATTCTCGCCGGCATCTCGCAGGTCGTGACCGGTCTCGCGATCTGGAAGCCGATCCAGTTCTCCGGGCTCGTCGGCCTGTTCGGCGGATTTCAGGGCGCGCGGCTGGTGCATTTCTGCGGCATGGCGGTGATCGTGGGCTTCCTCGCGGTGCATGTCGCGCTGGCCCTGCTGGTGCCGCGCACGCTCTGGGCGATGCTGAGCGGCGGCCCGCGCCTGAAGCAGGGCGCCCGCCCGCCCTTGCCGATGCGGGCCGGCCGATGAAATCCCCCTCCTTTTTCCGCCCTGAGCGCGTGCCGGATGCCGCTCTCCTCGACGAGCAGCAGCGCCTGCTGGGCGCCGTCGAGCGGCGGGGCGTGATCCGCGGCGCGCTCTCCCTCGGCGCGCTCACCCTGCTGACCGGCTGCGACGTCTCGACGCCCGACGCGGTGGAGAGGGCGCTGCGCGCGATCTCCGCCTTCAATGACCGGGTGCAGGCGCTGATCTTCGACCCGAACAAGCTGGCGCCAACCTATCCGGCCTCCCGCGTGCTGAAACCGCCGCGCTTCAACGCCTATTTCGACGTCGATCAGGTCAAGCCGATCGACGGGCAGAGCTGGCGGCTCGAGCTCTCCGGGCTGATCGCCGATAAGGCGCCCTGGACCGCGGCGCGCCTCGCCACCCTGCCGCAGCAGGACGAGATCATCCGCCATGTCTGCGTCGAGGGGTGGGATTATATCGGCGAGTGGTCCGGCGTGCCGCTCCGCACCTTCCTCACGCATGTCGGCGCCGATCTGCGGGCGAAATACATCGCCTTCAAGACCGTCGACGATTACGACAGCAGCATCGACATGGCGACCGCCTTGCATCCGCAGACCCTGCTCGCCACCACCTATGCGCGCGAGACGCTGCCCGCGCCGTTCGGCTATCCTCTGCGGCTCCGCACATCGACGAAGCTCGGCTTCAAGAACCCCAAATGGATCACCGCGATCGAGGTCACCAACCGCTACGCGCCCGGCTACTGGGAGCAGCGCGGCTTCAACTGGTTCAGCGGGATCTAGAGCATTTTCGGTTAAGTCGGCGCCGGCCCTCACCCCCGCCCGGCCTCTCGTCGGTCGTATACTTTCGTTGGGGGGCGGGGTGAGGGCCGGCGCCGGCTCCACCGTAGGTGAAAATGCCCTAGCGCCGCGGCTCGGTTATCTGGAGGGATTGCGCGGGATCGCCGCGCTGCAGGTGGTCCTGCTGCATTTCGTCACCGCGTTTCGGCCGAGCTGGCCGGATCGGGCGGGGATCCTGGGCTTCGTCTTCGACGGGCATTCCGCGGTCTATATCTTCTTCCTGATCAGCGGCGCGGTGCTGTCGCGCGCCTTTGCGCGGGAGGGTGCGGGCGTGGCGCGGCGGATCGCGCAGCGCGTGGTGCGCATCGGCATTCCGGTCGCCGCCGCCTGCGTCTTCGCCGCCCTGCTGCTGGCGGCGATGCCGGCCGCGCACGGGATCGCCGCGCGGCTCGGCGGCTCGCCCTGGTTCGCGATGGATTCGAGCGGCCCGGCGACGCTCGCGCAGGTGCTGCGCGAGACGGCCGAGGAAGCGATGGTGACCGGGTACGCGGACACCACGCTGCTGCCGGCGCGGCTCGTCGCCTGGCTCGGCCTCGACCCGCTCGCGGATTCGCTCGACGCGCCGTTCTGGTCGCTGCACATGGAGATGGCGGGCATGCTGCTGGTGCTCGCGCTGGTCCGTCTGCGCGCGGCGCCGCGCTGGCACGCGGCGGCGATCCTGCTCTGCGCGCTCGGCTTTGGCGGCCAGGCGGTGTTCCTGTTCGTGCTCGGCCATCTCGCGGCGCGGCGGCTCGGGACGAAGCGCTCGGAAGCGGGGCTCGCGCTGCTGGCGCTCGGCATCGCGATGTGCGCGGCCAAGGATTGGCGCTGGGTCGACGGCATCCGCGCGGCGCTCGCGCATCTCATGCTGCTGCCGATGCCGGGTCTCTATCAGTTCCAGAGCCAGTGCGGCGCGGTGCTGGTCTTCGCCGGCATCGCGCTCTCGCCGTTGGCCCTGAGGGCGCTCTCAATCCGTCCGGCGCGGTGGCTCGGGCGGCTCTCCTTCGGCCTCTACCTCGTGCATTTCCCAATACTCTTCACGGTCGTCGCCACGGCATGGAGCGCGATGGCAGGGCGGCTGCCCGGCGGGCTCGCGCTGGCGCTGGCATTCGCCTTGCTGCTCGCGCTCAGCCTGCTCGCCGCCGCCGCCTTTGCGCGTTTCGTCGACCGCCCGGCGATCGCGCTTGGGCGGCGGATCGCCCGGCCGGCTCGGCGCCCAGTGCAGGACGCGATCGGGTGAGGCGCAGACTCTGAGAGTCTGTTGGGAAACGCGGTCTGGTGAGTCATATGGCGTGATTTTCCGAGCCTCGGCGCGGAGCGGCCTTGCTGGCCGTGAGCACCGGAGCATAGGAAAAGCGCGTCAGATGGCCGCCAGAGCGCGTTTTCCAACAGGCTCTCAGCGTTGCATCTGCATGATCTGCTGCATTGGCAGCATGTTCTGGTTCATATGGCCGATGATCCAGATCGAGCCGCCGATCACCAGGAACACGATCAGCACGCCAAAGGCGAGCGCCATCACGTTGTTGACATTGTCCGGCCCGGTGGTGATGTGCAGGAAGAAGACGAGATGCACGCCCATCTGCCCGATCGCGAGCACGAACAGCGCGATCGGGATGCTCGGACCCCAGACCAGCGTGGTGCCGGAAATGAAGAACGCGACGCAGGTGATCAGCACGGCGAGGCCGAGCCCGACCAGATAGGCGCGCAGGCCCTCCGCGATCTCATGCCCTTCCAGCCGTTCATCGCCCGGCGCGGTGTCGCCGTGAGGATTGGTGATGTTCGGCAGCTCGGTCGCGCTCATCGTCCGGCTCCATACAGATAAACGACAGTGAACAGCGCCACCCAGATGATGTCGAGCGCGTGCCAGAACAGGCTGAAGCAAAGCACGCGGCGCAGGATGTCGGCCCGGTATCCCTTGGCGAAGACCTGCGCCATCATCGTCAGCAGCCAGAGCAACCCGAGGGTGACGTGCAGCCCGTGGCAGCCGACCAGGGTGAAGAAGGCGGAGAGGAAGGCGCTCCGCGTCGGCCCGGCGCCGATCGCGACCATGCCGGCGAATTCATGGACCTCAAGACCGAGGAAGATGGCGCCCAGCACGAAGGTCGCCGCCATCGCGCCGTAGAACATATCGCCCCGGTGCGCCCGCGCCCCGATGCTGGCGATGCCGCAGGTGAAGCTCGACAGCAGCAGGCAGCCGGTCTCGATCGCGACATTGGTGAGGTCGAACAGATCACGCCCGCTCGGTCCTCCCGCGGTCTGCCGGGACAGCACCGCGTAGCTCGCGAAGAAGGCCGAGAACATCACGATGTCGCTGAGCAGAAAAATCCAGAACCCGAAGCCGACGATGATGCGCTTGGAGGCCGGTCCGCGCTCGGCATGCTCGGCCATGTGGCCTTGCGCGCCATGGCCGAGCCGGTGCGGGTCCGCGGACGCCGCCGTTGTCGCGCTCATTCCGCCGGCCTCGCGCCCAGTGCGGCACTCCGTGCCTCGCGGTTCGCGCGGTCGATCCGCGCCACCTCCTCGGCCGGGATCTCGTATTCCACCCGGTCACGCCAGGAGAACACGACGAAGGTCGCAAAGGCGCCCACGAAGGCGACGGCCACCAGCCACCAGATATGCCAGATCAGCGCGAAGCCCATAATGGTCGCGAAGAAGGCGCAGATGAAACCGGTCGGGCTGTTGCGCGGCATCTCGATCTGCTCGTATTCGGGCTCGTCGTGCAGCCTGCCCTGCTCGCGGGCGCGCTGCTTGATCCCCCAATAGGCTTCCTCGCCCTCGACATCTGGCAGCACGCCGAAATTGAAGGAAGGCGGCGGCGAGGCGGTCGACCATTCGAGCGAGCGGCCGTTCCACGGATCGCCGGTGATATCCCGCAGGCTCTCGCGGTGGCGGATGCTGACCACGAGCTGCGTGATCTGCAGCACGATGCCGGCGAGGATGACCACCACGCCCACCCCGGCGATCAGCAGCCAGGGACGCCAGGCGGCCACCTCGTAATGCTGCATCCGCCGCGTCATGCCCATGAAGCCGAGCACGTAGAGCGGCATGAACGCCAGGTAGAAGCCCACGAACCAGCACCAGAAGGCGGCCTTCCCGAGCCCCTCATGCAGCCGGAAGCCGAACGCCTTCGGGAACCAGTAGGTGTAGCCCGCGAACGAGCCGAACAGCACGCCGCCGATGATCACGTTGTGGAAATGCGCCACCAGGAACAGGCTGTTGTGCAGCACGAAATCTGCCGGCGGCACCGCCATCAGAACGCCGGTCATGCCGCCGATCGTGAAGGTCACCATGAAGCCGATCGACCACAGCATCGGCGGGCTATAGACGATCCGGCCGCCATACATGGTGAACAGCCAGTTGAACACCTTCACGCCGGTCGGCACCGCGATGATCATCGTCGCGATGCCGAATACCGCGTTCACGTCGGACCCGGCGCCCATGGTGAAGAAATGGTGCAGCCAGACCATGAAGGCGAGGATGCAGATCGCCATCGTCGCCATCACCATGGAGCGGTAGCCGAATAGCGGCTTGCCCGAGAAGGTTGACACCACCTCGGAGAACACGCCGAACGCCGGCAGGATGAGGATGTAGACCTCCGGATGCCCCCAGGCCCAGACGAGGTTCATGAACATCATCACGTTGCCGCCGCCGGTATTGGTGAAGAAGTGGAATCCCAGATAGCGGTCGAGCAGCAGCATCGCGTAGGTGGCGGTCAGGATCGGGAAAGCGGCGATGATCAGCAGGTTGGCGGCGAGCGTGGTCCAGCAGAACATCGGCATCCGCATGTAGGTCATGCCGGGCGCGTGGATCTTCAGCACGGTGGTGACGAGATTGACGCCCGAGAGCAGCGTGCCGACACCCGCGATCTGCAACGCCCACAGATAATAATCGACGCCGACGCCCGGCGAGTAGGCGAGCTCGGAGAGCGGCGGATAGGCGATCCAGCCGGTGCGCGCGAACTCGCCGATCACCAGCGACATGTTCACCAGCAGCGCGCCGGTGGCGGTCAGCCAGAAGCTGACGGAGTTGAGCGTGGGAAACGCCACGTCGCGCGCGCCGAGCTGCAGCGGCACGGCGAAATTCATCAGCCCGATCACGAAGGGCATGGCGACGAAGAAGATCATCAGCGTGCCATGCGCCGAGAAGATCTGGTCATAATGCTCGGGCGGCAGATAGCCGGGCGAATTATAGGCGAGCGCCTGCTGCGAGCGCATCATGATCGCGTCGGTGAAGCCGCGCAGCAGCATCACCATGGCGAGCAGCACGTACATCACGCCGATCCGCTTGTGATCGACGCTGGTGATCCATTCGTTCCATAGATAGGGCAGCCAGCCCTTCACCAGAACGGTCGCCAGCACCCCCAGGATCACCAGCGCGACCACGCAGGACGCGATCATCGGAATCGGCTGGTCGAGCGGGATCGCGGACCAGGTCAGCTTGCCGAACATGCTACTCTCCCGCCGTCACCGGCGCGCCCGGATTGGTCTGCGTCGCCGGCCCGGGTCCGGGCGGCAGGATTTGCGTGACGATTTTGCGATAGAGATCGGGCTCGACCGTGCCGTAGGTCGAGGGTGGAACCTTGGTGCTCTGCTTCGCGAGCGCCCCGTACCCCGCATCGTCGAGCACCGGCCCCTTGCCGCGGGTCTGCCCGACCCAGGCCGAGAAATCTGCGGCGTTCATCGCGTCGACCTCGAAATGCATGTCGGAAAATCCGTCGCCGCTGTAATGGCTCGACTGGCCGCGATACGTGCCGGGCCGGTCCGCCATCAGGTTCAGCGTGTCGGACATCCCGTTCATCGTGTAGATCATGCTGCCGAGCTGCGGGATGAAAAACGTGTTCATCACGCTCGCGGAGGTGAGCGAGAAATGCACCGGCACGCCGGCCGGGATCACCAGCCGGTTGACGCTGGCGACGTTCTGGCTGGGGTAGATGAACAGCCATTTCCAATCCAGCGAGACGACCTGCACGTCGAGCGGGGGCTGCTTCGAGGCGAGCGGCACCGCGGGATCGAGCTCGTGCGAGCTCACCCAGGTCACGCCGCCGAGCAGCATGATGGTCAGCAGCGGGATCGCCCAGACGATCATCTCAAGCTGGCCGGAATAGGCCCAGTTCGGCAGGTAGCGCGCGCGGGTGTTGGAGGCGCGGAACCACCAGGCGAATGCCAGCGTGGCGAGGATCGTCGGCCCGACGATCGCCAGCATGATCGCGACCGAGTCGATCAGGATGGTCTTTTCGGCGCTGCCGACCGGCCCTTGCGGGTCGAGCACCGCCGGCTGGCAGGATGCGAGGCCGAGCAGCGCGATCGGTGCAGCGACCCACGCGAGGCGTCTCCAACCCGATGCGATTTTCATACCATCTCCCTGGAGCCAACTCCGTGGGCTTCCGAGAATTAGACGTCTGACTTCACGCGCGCAATGGTGGTCAATTCGTCGTGACCCTTGGGCCTTGACCCAGGATGCCGCAGCTTCATGCTGGCGCATCGGCACAGGAGGTCTCGCATGAGCCGGACGGTTCCGCTGCGTCTCGCGCTCACCGGCGACAGCATCCTGCAAAGGCGGCTGCTCAGCCGCACCGACCCCACGCTGCTGCCGCTGTTCGAGCTGATCCGGAGCGCCGATATCGGCTTCACCAATCTCGAGGTGCTGGCGAACGAGTACCGTGGCGATCCGGCGCTGGAGAGCGGCGGCTCGCATTTCGGCGCGCCCGCCTGGGTGCTGGACGAGCTCGGCGAGGCCGGATTTCATCTTTTCGCCGCGGCGACCAACCACGCGCTCGATTACGGGGTCTCGGGGCTTCGGCTCACCCTCGATGCGCTCGAGGAGCGCGGCCTCGCCTTTGCCGGGATCGGCCGCAATCTCGAGGATGCGCGGCGGCCGGCCTACCACACCCATCCGCATGGCACGGTGGCGATGATCGCCTGCTCCGCCACCTTCGCGCGCGGCCAGGAAGCGAGCGCGCAGCGCCCCGACATGCCGGGGCGGCCGGGCGTGGCACCGCTCCGCCACGACACGGTCTACGAGATCACCGAGGCGCAGCTCGCTGCGGTGAAGGAGATCGCCGAGCAGCTCGGGCTCGAGGCGGAGCGGCAGCAGCGGATCGCCTTCGGCGCCGGCTTCCCGCCCGACGATCCCGCCATCCACCCGTTCGGCGAGATGAATTTCCGCGCCGCGACGAGCCCAGCCAAGCGCACCGCCCCGAAGCAGCGCGACGTCGAGGAGATGGCGCATTGGGTGCGCGAGGCGCGGGGTCTCGCCGACCTGGTGCTGGTCAGTTTCCATGCCCACGAGCAGGGCGGCGACAAGGAACACCCGGCCGAATTCCTGCCGGTCTTCGCGCGGCGGATGATCGAGGAGGGCGCGGATCTCGTGGTCGGGCACGGGCCGCATCTGCTGCGCGGGATCGAGTTCCACCAGGGACGGCCGATCTTCTACAGCCTCGGCAATTTCATCGGCCAGAACGAGCTGGTGCCGCGTGTGCCGGCCGACAGCTACGAGCGGTTCCGCGCCGGCACAGCGATGAAGCCGGGCGAGGTGTATCGCGTGCGCACCGACAATGACCGCCGCGGATTTCCGGCGGATCGGCGGTACTGGGAGAGCGTGGTGCCGCTCTGCTCCTTCGAGAAGGGCAAGCCGGTGCAGATCGACATCCATCCGATCAGCCTGGGCTTCGGCGAGCCCGCGCATCGCCGCGGACGGCCGCGGCTTGCCGGCGGCGCGGAGGGCGCGGCCATCCTGTCGCGCTTCGCCGAATTGTCACGCAGCTTCGGCACGGAGATGGCAATCGGCAACGGCGTCGCGCACATCGTTGCGCCCCAATCGCCGCGAGACGGACGGCGGCAAAACAGACGGCGGCACCATGCCGATCGTGAAACCACTCTCCCGTGATTCGACGTCAGGCCGCGTCGCATCGTAGCGAGGCGGCTCATGCTGCAATGCGGAGCACCATGCATCCACGCCGCCTGCTTCCTCTCGTCCTGCCTGCAATGCTCGCCGCCTGCGCGGTGAAGGATTCCCGCATCGCCGAGGACGCCGCGCACCGGCTGGTCGGGCTCTCCGAAGTGGATCTAGAATCCTGTCTCGGCGCACCCGATCAGCACAGCAGTTTCGGCAACGTCGACGTGCTGACCTATGCGGCGACCTCGACGGGTAGCACGAACCTGAGCGTGCCGGTCGTCAGCGGCCTCGGCTTCTCCTATGGCGGGTATTGCCACGCCACGTTCCGCGTCGAATCCGGCAAGGTGACCCGCATCCTGTATTCCGGCGAGAAGAACGGCACGCTGGCGCCCGACGCGTATTGCGCGCCGATCGTGCGCACCTGCCTGAGCTACCTGGATGCGCACCCGCCGAGTTAGAGCGCCGCACACAGGGCCGGCCGCTTCTCCGCCCAGGGATGCGCCGCCTCGTAAGCGGCGGCGGCCTTGAGAACGCCGAGATCGTCGAACCGGCGGCCGACGATCTGCAGCCCCACCGGCAGCCCGTCCTCGGTGAACCCGCACGGCACCGAGGCCGCCGGGTTGTGCGAGGCGTTGAACGGGTAGGAGAATTCCGCCCAGCTCAGCCAATCCCAATCATGCTGCGGCCAATGCGGCGGCTGCAAATGCTCGGGCGGGAAGGCCGGCGTGGAGACGGCCGGCGTCAGCAGGTAATCCCAATCCTCGAACCAGCGATTGATCGCCATTGCGTAGCCGAGCTTGCGCTCGCGCATCCGGCCATAGGTGGCGACATCGATCGTGCCGCCGGATTTGGCGCAGGCCACAAGCCCCGGATCCATGCGCGCCTCCCATTCCGGCAGGTTGCGCAGATGGATCGCCATATGCGCCGACCAGAAGAAGCGGATCATCTCCGGGCCGTCCGGTCCCCAGGCGGGCGTCACCTCCTCGACCTGCGCGCCGAGCGAAGCGACGCGCTCCGCCGCCTGCCGCACCAGCGCGGCCACCGCTGGATCGACGCGGGCATGGCCGAGATCCGGGCTAAAGGCGACGCGCTTGCCGGCGAGCGCGCGGCCGTTCTCCGCAATGCGGGAGGGATAATCGGCCGGTGGGGCTTCGAGGCTCGTCTGGTCCCAGGCATGCGGGCCCGCCATCACCCGCAGCATCAGCGCCGCATCCATCACGCTGCGCGTCAGCGGGCCCATATGCGACATGGAGTCGTTATTGGCCGGCGGCGCGTAGGGCACGCGCCCGAAAGAGGGTTTGAGGCCGAACACCCCGCAGAAATGCGCCGGCATGCGGATCGATCCCGCGCCGTCCGAACCCTGGTGCAGCGGCCCGTACCCCGCCGCCGACGCGGCGCCAGCGCCGGCGGAGGACGCACCCGCATTCAGTCCGTGCCGCCAGGGATTATGCGTGATGCCGGTCAGCGGGGAACGGCTCACGCCGCTCCAGCCGAACTCGGACGTCGTGGTCTTGCCGAGCACGATCGCACCCGCCTGTTTGAGGCGCGTGACGAGCGGCGCGTCCTCCAAAGCAGTCTCGCCTTCATGGATCCGGCTGCCGCGCTGGAATGGCAGCCCGGCGACCGGCGCCAGATCCTTGATCGTGACGGTGACGCCATGCAGCGGCCCGAGCGGAGCACCCGCCGCGAGCGCCTGTTCCGCACGCCGCGCCGCGGCGAGCGCGCCCACTTCATCCAGCACCACCATCGCGTTGACCCGCGGCTCGCAGGCGCGGATGCGCGCCAGCACCGCCTCGGCGAGCTCGACCGGCGAGATGTCTTTCCGCGCGATCATCGGCGCCAGCACATGCGCCGGCGTGAAGCAGAGATCGTCGTCCGCCATGCGGCGCTCCCGCGTCAGGACAGCAGCGACTTGCGCAGCATGCCGTGAATCCCCTTCTCGCCGTTCACCGACTGCGTCACATGGAAATCGACGGCGAGCGAACACAACATGTAGGCCTGCTCGCGGGAGAGGTTGCTGCGCGAGCAGATGAACCCGATCATCTCGCGCAGCGCCTGCTTCATCGCTTGATCGAGATCCTCGTTCAGACCCATGGTGATGAAATGCGTCGGCGTTTCCGCGCGCGGCTGCGTCAGCAGCGCGCGCTGTGCGCCGCCGCCCTTGTGCAGAACCAGCGTGAACGTGCCGGTGAGGCACATTTCGAGCGCGGTGACGCAGACCTCGCCGTCACCCTGCACGCCATGTCCGTCGCCCGTGGAGAAGCAGGCGCCCGGAACCCAGACCGGCAGGAACAGCGTGCTGCCCGCGGTCAGCTCCTTGTTGTCGAGATTGCCGCCATGGATGCGCGGCTCCTTCGACGCGATGGTGCCGAATTCCGGCGGCGGGGCCACGCCCATCACGCCGAAAAACGGCGCGAGCGGCAGCTCCGTGCCCCATGGCAAGGTGCAGATGTTGCGCGCGCGATCGACCGGCAGATGCGTGAGCGTGGTGTCGTGGAACTCGCCGGGCAGCGTGCCGGCGAGCGGGCGGATCATGTTGTAGCCCCAATCCGCGCCGAGCTCGATCGCGTCGATGCGGATCTCGAGCATGTCGCCCGGTTCGGCCCCTGTCACGGCGACCGGTCCGGTGAGCAGATGCCCCGGGCCGCCCGGCAGGTTGGCGTCGAGCACGGCTTTGAGCGCGGGCGGCACGGTCATCCCCGAACCGGGCGGCGGCAGCACCTCGCTGCGGCCCGACACGCATTCGATGACGATGCTGTCTCCTGAAGAAACGGTCATCACCGGCGGGAAGCTCGCGTCGAACACCCCCCGGCGGATCGTCTGCGGTGTGGCGTCGAGGTGATGCTGGGCCATGCGCGCTCCGTCGGACGAGAGCACAATTTTACGCAGCCGATCGGGCATCGCGCAACGTGGCTAGCCCGAAAGGAGTAATCCGATCGCGCCGCAATCCCGGCGGAACCGCCCGCGCGCCATCACCCAAAGAGTTGCATCTTACGAACAAGTGGCACCTGACCCCGGATTCGAGGCACATTCCCGCTACCGGAAACCGTGACGCGCGGTGGCCGCTCCTGCTGTCAAACCGAGACGAGGCCCCGTATGACCGTTCGCGCGACCATCATCAGCCAGATCGAAGACATCGCCGCGCAGCAGGGCAAGGCGCTCGCGCCGCTGACCGACGATCTGCCCTTGCTGCAATCCGGCCTCGACTCCCTCTGCGTCGCGGTACTGGTCGCCAATCTGGAGGACGAGCTCGGCGTCGACCCGTTCCGCACGGCGAGCGACGAGCATTTCCCGGTGACGCTCGGCGATTTCGTGCGGCTGTATGAGGCGGAATCGGTCTGACATGCGGTCGCTGCTCGGCCTCACCTGGGACGCCGGCAGCACCGGGCGGTTGCTGAGCGACCAGCACGGACGCGTGGGCCTCGACACGCTGATCGGCGGCGGCGAGGCGGCCTATCGCGGCGCCTCGGTGGTCATCACGGCGCCGGCGCAGCGCGCGGCGACGCTCGCCATGCTCTCGCTCGACGGCATCGCCCGCCGGATCGTGCTCTGCCCGCCCGGCCTCAGCCCCGACGACATGCAGGCGATCACGGCGACGGCCGAGGCCGATCACGTGCTGACCGAGATGGAGGACTGTGCCCTGCTGCCCGGTGCCTCGCCGGCCCGGCAGATCGAGACCGAATGGGTGCTGTTGACCTCCGGCACCACCGGCCGGCCGAAGCTCATTGTCCACACGCTCGCCAGCCTGCTCGGCCCGCTCGCCGACGGCATCGGCCTGGTCCCCGACACGGTCTGGAGCACGTTCTACGACGTGCGCCGCTATGGTGGCTTGCAGATCCTGCTCCGCGCGCTGGTGGGGGGCGCCTCGATGGTGTTCTCGAGCCCGGCGGAAAGCGTCGATGATTTCCTGGCGCGTGTGGCGGCGGCCGGGGTCACCCATATCTCCGGCACGCCCTCGCATTGGCGTAAGGCGCTGATGAGCCCGGAAAACGCGCGGATCACCCCCGATTACGTGCGGCTGTCCGGCGAGATCGCCGACCAGGCGATTCTCGACCGGCTGCACGCGGCCTTCCCGAATGCCGGCGTCGCGCATGCTTTCGCCTCGACCGAGGCGGGCGTCGCCTTCGACGTGCGGGACGGGCGCGCCGGCTTCCCGGCCGCGCTGATCGGACAGACCGGCGGCCCGGCCGAGATGCGGGTCGAGGAGGGCACGCTCCGTATCCGCTCGGCGCGCATCGCGACCCACATCCTGGGCGAGGCGCCGCGACCGATCGCCGACGCGGACGGGTTCGTCGATACCGGCGACCGGGTCGAGCGCGAGGGCGACCGCTACCTGTTCATCGGGCGGCGCGAAGGGGTGATCAATGTCGGCGGCCTCAAGGTGCATCCCGAAGAGGTCGAGGCGGTGATCAACCGGCAACCGAATGTCCGCATGTCGCGGGTCTGGGCGCGGCGCAGCCCGATCACCGGCAATGTGGTGGCGGCGGACGTGGTGCTCGAGGAGCCGGCGGGCGACGATGCCCTGCTGCGCAAGGCGCTCCGCGCGGCCTGCATCGCGGCGCTGCCCGCGCACAAGGTGCCCGCCTCGATCCGGGTCGTCCCCTCGCTCGAGGTTGCCGCCTCGGGGAAGATGGTGCGGCTCCGTGCGTAATGTCGTCGTCACCGGCGGCAGCCGGGGCATCGGGCTCAGCATCGCGACGACGCTCGCGCGGGAGGGCTACAAGGTCATCGCGGTCGCCCGCAACGCCGCCGCCACGCCGGATTGCGTGCCGGAGGGCTCGCTGCATTTCATGGCCTGCGACCTGACGGACAGCGCGCAGCTCTCCGGTCTCGGCAAGCGCATCCGCGAAGCGCATGGCCCGATCTACGGACTCGTCAACAATGCGGGCGCCGGCTCGGCAGGCATGCTGGCGACGATGCCGGAAAGCGTGATCGAGCGGCTGATCCGCCTCAACGTCACCGCGCCGCTGATCCTGACCAAATACCTGATGCGGCCGATGATGGCGGCGCGCGAGGGCCGCATCGTCAACATCGCCTCCATCGTCGCCAGCACCGGCTATGCCGGGCTCTCGGCGTACAGCGCGACGAAGGCGGCGATGCTCGGCTTCACCCGCTCGCTCGCGCGCGAGCTCGGCCCGCTCAACATCACCGTCAACGCCGTCTCGCCCGGCTTCGTCGAGACCGAGATGACGCATGGCATGGAAGATGGCGATCGCGCGCGCGTCGCCCGGCGAAGCGCGCTCAAGCGGATGGCGAGCGCCGAGGATGTCGCCGCCGCGGTCGGCTTCCTGCTCGGCAGCGGGGCGGCGAACATCACCGGCACGGTGATGACCGTGGATGCCGGCAACACGGCCTGATCGGCAGGAAGAGCGGAGCGCACCCGGCGATGAAGAGACGCAGCTTTCTCCAGGCCGCCGCCGCCAACTTGGCGATGCCGAGCATCGGCCGTGCCGAGAGCGCGCGCGTGCTGCGCTTCATCCCGCAATCGGATCTCACCGCCCTCGATCCGGTCTGGACCTCGGTCTACGTCACCCGCAATCACGGCTATCTCGTCTTCGACACGCTGTACGGCCAGAACGAGGCGCTCCAGACCCAGCCGCAGATGGTCGAGGGTGCGGTCACGGAGAGGGACGGCGCGGTCTGGCGGCTGCGCCTGCGCGAGGGCCTTCTCTTCCACGACGGGACACCGGTGCTGGCGCGCGACTGCGTGGCGAGCATCCGCCGCTGGGGTGCGCGGGATGCGTACGGGCAGACGCTGCTGGCGATGACCGACGAGCTCTCGGCGCCCGATGACCGGACGATCCTGTTCCGCCTTCGCGCGCCCTTCCTGCATCTGCCGGACGCGCTCGGCAAGGTTGGCATCAACATGCTGCCGATCACGCCGGAACGGCTCGCCAGGACGGATCCGTTCAAGCAGGTGACGGAGATGGTCGGCAGCGGCCCGTTCCGCTTCAAGGCGGATGAGCGGGTGGTCGGCGCGCGTGTGGTCTACGAGCGGTTCGACGGTTATCGCCCGCGCGCGGGCGGCGTCGCGAGCTGCACCGCCGGGCCCAAGATCGCGCATTTCGACCGCATCGAGTGGAACGTCATCCCCGATCTCGCCACTGCGGCGGCCGCCATGCAGCGCGGCGAGGCGGATTGGTGGGAGCAGCCTTCCTTCGACCTTCTGCCGCTGATGCGCCGCGCCGTCGATCTGCGGGTCTCGCTGGTGGATGTGACCGGCAATACCGGGCTGATGCGGCTGAACCAGCTCTATCCGCCCTTCGACAATGCGGCGATCCGCCGCGCGCTGCTGCCGGCCCTCTCCCAGGCCGATTACATGACGGTGATCGTCGGCGAGGAAACCGCCTCGGCGCGCGGCGATGTCGGCTATTTCACGCCTGGCTCGGCGATGGCGAGCGATGCCGGCATGAGCGCCATCACCGGCCCACGCGACATCGCCCGCGCCCGCCGCGAGGTCGCCGCCGCCGGCTATGGTGGCGAGAAGGTGGTGCTGATGACGCCATCCGATTATCCGCGCATCAACGCGCTCGCCCTCGTCGCCGCGGACATGATGCAGCGCTGCGGCCTCAATGTCGACGTGCAGGCGATGGATTGGGGCAGCGTGATCATGCGGCGCGCGAGCAAGGCGCCCCCCGAGCAGGGCGGCTGGAGCGTGTTCTTCACCACCTTCGCCGGGTTCGACATGGTCAGCCCGGCGGCCAATCTGGCGCTGCATGGCAAGGGCCGCGAGTCCTGGTTCGGCTGGCCGACCGCGCCGAAGCTCGAGGCGCTGCAGGATGCGTGGCTGAGCGCGCCCGATCTTCCGGCCCAGAAAGCGGTGGCCGCGCGTCTGCAGGAACAGGCTTTCGAGGACGTGCCCTATCTGCCGCTCGGCGAGTTCTTCCAGCCGACGGTGCAGCGGCAGGAGCTCACCGGCACGCTCAAGGGCCTGTCGCTGTTCTGGAACGTGCGACGGGGTTGAGATGAATTTCGTGCCACGCGCGGAGGCGCCCGCCTTCAACGTCACGCGGGACTGGGTGCGGGCCCTGCAGGCGACGCAGCGCCTGCGCGACCGGCCGGACGCGACGCTCGCGATGATCGTCGCCGAGCAGGCCACCCTCCAGGGCGAGGCGCCCGCGCTGATCGGCGAGACATCCCGGATGAGCTTTGCGGAGCTCGCCGCGCAGGCGAACCGGGTGGCGCGCCTCGCTCTCGCGCAGGACCTGCCGCAAGGCGCGGTGATCGCGCTGCTGATGCCGAACACGCCCGAGTATGTGGCGACCTGGCTCGGGCTGACGCAGATCGGCTGTGTCGTCGCGCTGCTGAGCACGCAGCTGGCGCCGGGCGCGCTCGCGCATTGCATGCGGGCGGCCGGCGCGGTTCGGCTGATCGCGCCGGATGCGATGCGGGAGACGGCGGAGCAGACCCTCGCGCTGCTGCCCGGCATGGAAATCTGGACCGCCGATGCCGCCGCCGCGATGAGCGGCGCGCCGCTCGAGCCGCATGAGCGGCGCGCGCCGGCCGGTCGGGATTGCGCCTTGCTGATCTACACCTCCGGCACCACCGGCCTGCCGAAGGCGGCGAAGGTCAGTCATTCGCGCATCATGGAATGGAGCCATTGGTTCGCCGGCATGACGGACATGCGGCCGGCCGACCGTCTCTATGACTGCCTCCCACTCTACCACAGCGTCGGTGGCGTCGTCGCGGTGGGCGCGGCGCTGGTGGGCGGCGCTTCGGTGGTGCTGCGCGAACGCTTCTCGGCCCGCCGGTTCTGGCAGGATGTCGTCGAGACCGAGTGCACGATCGTGCAGTATATCGGCGAGCTCTGCCGCTATCTGCTCCACACGCCGGCTTCGCCATCCGAGACCGCTCACCGGCTGCGCCTGTTTTGCGGCAATGGGTTGCGCGGCGATGTCTGGGAGGCGCTGCAGGCGCGCTTCGCCATTCCTCGGATCATCGAGTTCTACGCGGCGACCGAGAGCAACATCTCGCTCTACAATCTCGAGGGCAAGCCAGGCGCGATCGGCCGCGTGCCGCCTTTCCTCGCGCACCGCTTTCCGATCGCGCTGATCCGCCACGATCCGGTCTCCGGCGAGCCGCTGCGCGACGCGGACGGGCGGTGCATGGCCTGCGGCGTGGACGAGCCGGGTGAGGCGATCGGCCGCATCGGCGGGGCGTCGGACGAGCCGGCGCGGCGCTTCGACGGCTATGTCGACCGTGCGGCGTCGGAGAAGAAAATCCTGCGCGATGTCTTCGCGCCCGGGGATCGCTGGTTCCGCACCGGCGATCTGATGCGGAGGGATACGGAAGGATTCTATAGTTTTCTCGACCGGCTCGGCGACACCTTCCGCTGGCAGGGCGAGAACGTCTCGACCGCCGAGGTCGCCTCCGTCGCCGCCGCCTGCCCGGGCGTGACGGATGCCGCGGTGTTCGGCGTCCCGGTGCCGGGCGCGGAGGGCAAGGCCGGCATGGCGGCGCTCGTTGTCGATGAGAGCTTCGATCTCGCGCAATTCCGCCGCCAGGTTGCGGCGCGGCTGCCAGGCTATGCGCGGCCGCGATTCGTGCGCCTGTGCGGTGCCATGGAAATGACCGGCACGTTCCGGCTCAAGAAGTCCGGCCTCGCCGCGGAAGGCTACGCGGATTCGGGCGCTGATCCAGTGTGGTTCGATGATGGTCAAGCGTACGTGCGCTGCGATGCCGCCCTCGTGGACCGGCTGCGCGCCGGATCGATCCGGCTTTAACGCTCTCAATTTACGGATTCTTTCGCCGCCGTCACGATATTCCCCTCTGCTTTCGGGTCGGCAGTGCTTCGTAAGTAATACTCCTGGCTGAGCGGTTGTAAATTGCTTGGTGCGCTATTTTCTGTCACTGTGCTGTCCAGTTAACGACCCGTTGACGATGTTCTAACTATCCGCGGCAAGTCGCGGCTTTGAGGTGCTGTGGACACGATGTTTATCACCACCGAAATCGCCAGCCCGGCGCCGCAGATCAGCGAGACCGCGGCGGCCGTTCCCGGCTTTGAGACACGCATGCGAGTGAAGCGGATGATGGACATCGTCCTCTCCCTCATCTTGCTGGTGATCGCATCGCCGGTGTTTCTTCTGCTGATGCTGATGGTGGCCGCGGGCGACGGCCCGGTCTTCTTCGTGCATCGGCGCATCGGCCTCGGCGGTCGGGAATTCGGCTGCTTCAAGTTCCGCACCATGCGGGTCGACGCCGACGCGGCGCTCGCGCGGCTGCTCGCCGAGGATGCCGATGCACGCTGCGAATGGCACGCGACCCGCAAGCTGAAGAACGATCCGCGGGTGACAACGGCCGGCCGCTTTCTCCGCAAGACATCGCTCGACGAGGTGCCGCAATTGCTCAACGTGCTGCGCGGCGAGATGAGCCTGGTCGGGCCGCGCCCGGTGGTTCGCGACGAGCTCGATCGCCATTACGTGGGCGGCGCGGCCGAGGAATATCTCTCGGTGCGGCCGGGCCTCACCGGGCTCTGGCAGGTGAGCGGCCGGTCCGACACCGGATACGACGAGCGAGTGGCGCTCGACTGCGCATATGTGCGGTCGCTGTCGCTCGCCACTGACCTGCATCTGCTGCTGCGCACGGTGATCGTGCTGCTCCGGCCCCGCGGCGCCTACTGAGCCGCGACCGCTTTCAATTTTTCGACAGGATGGGTGAGCCAACATGGTGAAATCAGTTCTCGTCTGCGGTGCAGGCGGCTTCATCGGCGGACATCTGGTGACGCGCTTGCGTCAGGAGGGCTGCTGGGTGCGTGGCGTGGACATCAAGCATCACGAGCATGCGCCGTCGCAGGCGAGCGAGTTCGTGCGCGGCGATCTGCGCGAGCAGGATTTCGTACGGCAGGTGGTCGATCGGCGCTTCGACGAGGTGTATCAGCTTGCCGCCGACATGGGGGGCGCCGGCTACATCTTCACCGGCGAGCACGATGCCGATGTGATGCACAACTCGGCGACGATCAACCTAAACGTGCTCGATGCATGCCGGGATCGCGGCGTCGGCCGGGTGTTCTACTCCTCCTCCGCCTGCATTTATCCGGCGTATAACCAGACCGATCCGGAAAACCCGAAATGCTCCGAGGGGTCTGCCTATCCGGCCGAGCCGGATAGCGAGTACGGCTGGGAGAAGCTGTTTAGCGAGCGGCTCTACATGGCGTATCGCCGCAATTACGGCATCGACGCCCATGTCGCGCGCTACCACAACATCTTCGGCCCCTTGGGCACCTGGACCGGCGGCAAGGAAAAGGCACCGGCGGCCATCTGCCGCAAGATTGCGATGGTCGACCAGGACGCCGAGATCGAGATCTGGGGCGACGGCCACCAGACCCGCTCATTCCTCTATGTCGACGAGTGCGTCGAGGGCACCATCCGCCTGCTGCGTTCCGAGGTCACGGGGCCGGTGAATGTCGGGTCCGAGGAGATGGTGTCGATCAACCAGCTGGTCGACATGGTGGCGGAGATCGCCGGCAAGACGGTGCGCAAGCGGCATATCGACGGTCCGCAGGGCGTGCGCGGCCGGACCTCGGACAATGCGCAGATCCGCGAGCAGCTTGGCTGGGCGCCGAGCCGACGCCTGCGCGACGGCCTCGAGAAGACCTATGCCTGGATCGCGGCGCAGGTGGCGCAGACCGCATCCACGATCGACAAGGCCGCGTAAACACCGGCGCGTGACGCAGAGAAGGCCGGGACCATGGATATGATGAGGACGGGACGAATGGATTCGCGCATTTTGCTGGGCGTGCTCTGGCCGCGCCGTTGGGCGATCCTGCTCGGTTGCATCGTGTTCGCGGGCCTGGCCTTCTCGGTCTCGAGAATGCTGCCGGTGCGGTATTCGAGCGAAGGTCTGCTCGTGATCAGCGCGCCGAAGGACAGCACCGACGAGGCGGTGAGCCGGGTGACGGATACGGATCTTCTCCGCTCCCGCGTCCTGCTCGCCGGCCTCGTGCATCAGCTCGATCTCGGCAACCGCACCAATCTCATTCCGGTGCCGCGCCTGCCCGCGCAGCTGGCCGACATGCGCCGGCTGCTGCGCGGCGACACGCCGCCGACGCAGGCGGATCGCGACGACGCCGCGCTGCTCTATCTGCAGAAGACGCTGACCATCGCGGGCAACGAGAACAGCCGGGTGCTGACGGTCGGCTTCGAGGCCGCCTCGCCCGATCTCGCCTCCGCCGTGGTGAATGCCGTGATGCGCGGCTACATCGCCGCGCAGAATCAGGTGAGCCGCGAGACAGCCTTGCGTGCGAGCGACTGGCTGCGCGACCGCCAGAAGGCCGCGCAGCAGGACGCCGCGGCCGCGGATGCGCGGGTGCAGGCATTCCAGGCAAGCAACAAACTGGTGGCCTTGCAGGCGGGCTCGCTGGCCGCTCTCGATCTCAGTACGCAGCAGGCGCAGCTCGCCGCGGCGCGGCAGGAACTGGCGGCGGCGCAGGCCGGGGTCGTGGCGACCCAGGGTGGGGCCGCGCCTGACGGGCTCGTCTCGCCGACCGCCCAGGCGCTGCAGCAGCGTGAAGCCGATGCGATGCAGCGGCTTGCCGCGGCCAGCGATCTCGGCAGCCAGAATCCGCGCCGCATCGCGATCGAGTCCGAGTTGCGGGCGGTGCATTCGGCGCTGACCACGGAGAACGGCAAGCTCGGCGCCGCGGCGGCGCGCCGCGAGGCGCTGGCGGCCGACCGCGTGGCGAAGCTGGAGGCAGCCGTCTCCGCCGGCACGGCGAACGCGAATACGTCGAGCGAGCAGCAGCTCGAGCTCGACCGGCTGACCAAGGATGCGCAGGCGAAGCATGCGATCTACGACGCGCTGCTCACCCGTACGCAGGACGCGGATTACGCGGCGAGCCAGATCAGCACGGCCGACATCGCCTCGCCCGCGGTCCCCGCCGAGCGCCCGAACTCATCGCACCTGGCGCTCAACGTGGTCCTCGGCTTCCTTGCCGGCGGCCTGCTGACGATGGGCTTCCTGCTGTTCCGCTATCTCTTGCACCCGCGGCTCGGCTCGGCGCTGGCGCTGGCGGACGCGACCGGCCTGCCGGCGCTCGGCATGCTTCCCTCGATGGGGACGCGCCGGCTGGGCATCCCCGACCTCGCAATCCGCGATGCGCGCAATCCGCTTGCGGAGACGCTGCGCGGCATCCGCCTGGCATTGCCGAACCAGAGTGCGGGCGCCAGCGTGATTGGCAAAGGCGCCAGCGGCACGACGATCCTCATCTCCTCGGCCGAGCGGGGGGAGGGCAAGACCAGCATCGCGGCGGCGTTCTCGCGCCGCGCCGCCGGCGACGGGATGCGGGTGCTGCTGATCGAGGGGGATCTGCACCGCCCACGCCTGGCGCAGGCGCTGAAGCTCGCGGCGCAGCCTGGGATCGAATCCGCGCTCGCCGGCGACCGCGAATTCGCCAGCGCGATCCAGCGCGACGGCAAATCCGGCCTGCATTGCCTGCTGGCGACCGGCGCCAGCAACAATCCGATGACGCTGCTCACCGGCGAGCGCTTCGCCGCGCTGATGGCCTTCGCGCGGACGCATTACGATCTCGTCGTGATCGACAGCCCGCCGGTGCTCAGGGTTTCGGACGCCGTGCTGCTGTCGCACTGGGCGGACCGGATCCTCTTCGTCGTGCGTGCGAACCACACCTCCCAGGGGATGGTCGCCGAGGCGCTGAGCCGGTTCCCGATCGAGCGCCAGGGCGATCTCGTCACCATGCTCAGCCGGGCACGCTCGCAACGGGCGGGCCGGCATGGCTACTACGCCGGGTATTACCAGGGCGGCGAGGCGAAGCAGCGCCCGACCGGCGCACCGATTGTCCCGCCTCTCGCCTATTCGCCGGTGCGGCACACCCTGCACGCGCGGCGCAACTAAGCACCATGCACCCGCATTCTGTCTGGCGGCCCCGGTCCATCATCCGCGGCCCTGCGGCGATCCTGACGGGATCCCGCCCGACGCGGGGGACGCTGCCGGCGCCCCGCTTCCTGCGCCCGGCGCCGGGTTACTCCCTGCATGCCTACCGGGCCGAGTGACCATTCTTGCCCGGTTCCGGCGCCGCGACGAGGATGCGTTCCGCGCCGTAGCGCAGCATCCCGCGCAGGATGCGTCCTCGCGTCGTCGGGATGTCGAACGAGACCGTCTTCACCGGACCGGCAAGATGGATGATCTCGATTCGGCGACGGCGTGCATCCGGGGAGCAGAAGCAGTTCGCGTTCTCGTCCCAATGTGGGCGGGCGAGATCGCAGATCCAGTTGAACGTCGCCGGCAGCGTGGCGCCAGGCGGGCCGGCGAGATACACGGCGGCGTTCAGAGCGAACTGGTCGTGCGGCGCGGCAAGCCCGGTCCGGGTGAGGGCGGACTGGTAATAGCGCTGCCAGATCGTCCAGTGCGGCGCGTCGGCGCGCATGGCGAAGACGCCGTTATTGATCTGCCGCCGCAGGAGCAGGCGCGCGGCGCGGAGCGGACCGTAGCCGTAAAGATAATGTTTTCCCTTCCACAGGAAGAGTCCGAAATTGGAATGATAGCTTGGCTCATCCTCGCGGACGAACACGGCGCCGCGCTCCCGTGCGGCGGTGATCAGGCCGCGCAGGGCCTCGCCGCTCTGGATCCAGGTATCGGCGTCGAGCCAGACATAGGTGGCGTATCCCGGGAAATTCTCCCGCAGGAACGGGCGGGCAAGATAGCCGAGCTTGCCGACATCCTCGGCCAGGCGTCCCGCCTCGAGCCCGGTGGATGGCCGGATCACCCGCACCCCCGCCGCGGCCAGTTGCGCGACCTGCTCGCCGGTCAGGCCGAGATCGTAGCAGCCGAGATCGACCACGGGGGCGTCTGGCACCGCCCGGATCGAAGCGACGAGTTCCGAAAGCAGGGAGAAGAAGCCGGCATTGGCCGCGGTCACCACGATCGCCTGATCGGTCATTCTCTGTCTCTCCCCGCTTCGCCTCCAGCTTCGGCCGCTATACAGAGATGCGGCCGTTTTGCCCACGGCGGCGCGGTCCGATGAGCCCGCAGGCAATGCCGCGCTCGACCTGGTGGGTGATCGCCGATACCGGCGGCACGACGGTGATCTCGCTTGTCAGCATGCTGGTGATGGCGCGGCTGCTCGGCCCACGCGATTTCGGCTCGGCGGCGCTCGCCATCGGCGTGGTGCAGGTCGTCAACCTCTATGTCGAGGGGCTGCTGCACGACGCGCTGATCCAGAATCGTGGCGTCGACGAGGCGGCGTTCGATCAGGGTTTTTGGTTCGTGACCGGGCTCGGTGCGGCGATCTCGGCGGTCGGCGGATTGGCCGCGCTCGCGCTGCACGGCACCGGTGCCGGACCGCTCGCGATGCTGATTTTCGCCGCGTCCACCTCCCTGCCGTTCAGCGGGATGACCGGTGTTTGCAATGCGCGCTCGCGCCGCGACATGGATTATCGGATGGTCGCCGCGCCGTCGGTGTTCGCCAAGCTGCTGAGCGCGCTGACCGGGCCAATCCTGGCGGCGACGGGATTCGGCGCACCAAGCCTGATTGTACCCTTTGTTGCCGCCACAATGGCGCAATCCGGTGGTCTGCTCCTGATTTCCGGATGGCGGCCGCGCTTCCGCCTGTCGGTGACCGCGCTGCGGCCGCTCTGGCATTTCGCGCTCCCCTACGCGGTGATGCACACGCTTGTCGGCTTGCGCATCCAGGCGTTCACCGCGCTGATCGCCGCGTTCGGCGGCTTGGCCGCCGCCGGCTACATCAACATCGCATTCCGGTTGACGCTCGCGCCGCAAATACTGCTGACCACGTCGCTCACCAATGTTGGGCTGCCCTTCCTGGCACGCGAGCAGCATGACCGCACCGCCCTCGAGGGTGCGTTTCACACACTGAACCGGCTCACCGCGTTTGGCTTGCCGGTCGTGTTCGTGGGCGTGGCGGTCTGCGCCGGCCCGATCGTGCGGGTGCTTCTCGGCTCTGAGTGGATCCCGAGCATCGTGCCGATTCAGGTTTTCGGGATCGGCGCTGCGCTCTACATGTTGCGCATGCCGAGTTCGCTGCTGCTGCGGGCGCTCGGGCATGTACGCTACTCTTTGCTGAACGCGATCATGCACCTGGTGGTGACGCTCGGCGGCATGGCGCTGCTGCGGCCCCGAGGACCTCTCATCGCCAGCCTGCTCTGGGTCGTGCCGCTGCTTCCGCTGGTGCCGCTGACGCTCGAGATCATCCGACGGGAGGCGAAGATCAGTCTGGGGGCACAATTGCGTGACATGGTCGCGCCCAGCCTCTGCCTTGCGGGGATGGTGGCCGGTGTGATGCTGACCGAGACGATGCTGAGGGGAGTGTCCGCGCCGACATTGCTCGCCGCCGGAGTGGTGAACGGCGCTCTCATCTACGCGGTGCTGGTGGTTGCGCTGGATTCGGAGGCGCGGGCGCTGCTGCTGGGTCGGCTGCGCGGGCGCCGGCTGATCCCGCGGCGAAGCTAGCTGGAAACCGGGTCCGCCGGCCATATGACGCCGCTTTTCTGCGCTCCGGTGCTCATGGCCCTCCAAGCCGCTCCGCACCGAGGTTCGAAAACCGATACCAGCCGACTCAGTTTAGCGGGTTTTGAAAGGCACGCTTAGTCGCGTTGCCATATTGTGTCGAACCATCGTCGACCCTGCGCCGTGGAACAAGAAGTTGGGCTGAACGGCATTCTCCAACGCGCCGGAATCGTCGCTGGCAGGGCGACGTATGCCGGCTATCCAGCTCCGGTGATTCGCGCCGCGCACGTTATCCGGGTGCGAGAGACCGGCGGATTGTGCGGGCGACCAGGCGGGCCGCGTTGAACAGGCTGACGCCTTCGCGCGTGGTGCAGATCCCGGTTCGACCGTAATCGGCGAGCCCGCGATGGATCGGGGTAAGCGGCACGATGCGCGGCGTGCCGCGTTCGATTCTCCAGGCGGCGAACAGGGCGGCGGCTTCGCCGAAATCGAAGCTGGTGATCGCACCATCCGGGCCGACCTCCGAGGGCGCGTGCATCGCCAAGCCGACCCCGTGCGCAAGCAGGTCCTCAAGGTTGTCGAGACGGTCATCGATGAACGCCATATTTGCGCGCGCCACGCCGTGCCGTGCCTCAACCACCGAC
The DNA here is from genome assembly GCA_965276665.1 of Acetobacteraceae bacterium. Lineage (GTDB taxonomy): Bacteria > Pseudomonadota > Alphaproteobacteria > Acetobacterales > Acetobacteraceae > CAWGJC01. Next base: position 1,305,944 of record OZ255620.1, on the reverse strand, counting down.
AGGCAGAGGCTTTTGCGCAGGCCGCGGCCAAGTAGGCGTGGAAGCGCCCCGCGCCGCAGCGCGGCGAGCACCAGATCCTCGGCCGCAACGATGCCGGTGAGCAGGCCGGATTCGGCGAGAGCCGCCGCATGCAGAATGCGGCGGGCTTCGGCGCGCGAGCGATGGGTGAGCACCACAACGGGCGCGTCCAAAGCACGCAGGAAGCGCAACAGCTCGTCGTGCAGGAGCAGAATCTCGCGGTGTTCCACCCAGGGTGGTTCGTGCTCGAAGACGGTGACGCCATCGAGGTCGAGAAGCAGAAGTGCGGGCGGCGGGTTCAAGCCGACCACTCCGACGCGACGCCGGACCCCGCAGCCGATGGTGATGCTTGCCGCCTCACGCCGAGTGCCGCGACCAGCACCATGATCAGGATCGGCATGATCGGGCTGAGCAGATAGCCGCCGGTGAAGTTGAAGACGAAGAACAGCGCCACGGCAAGTGGACGAACCGAGGGACGGCTGAAGGAGGACAGCATGAAAAACATGAACAGCACAGTCGTGGGAAGGCCGTATTCTATCGCCAGCTTAACGATTGGCCACGCGCTGGACGTGATCGATGACGCAATGCCGATATTGCCGGCCCCGGCCCCGGTGTAGAGGCTCGAAGGATCCCCCATCACCCCGCTCAGCTGAATAAGCGGCGCCACGAGGCGGCCGAACCCGCTGCTGTCCTGGTTTCCGAGTTCGCCAACGCGCCCCAGGAACGCGTCCAGCGCTCCGGCCTCGTACGCCACGAGCCCGGCGACGATCCCGAGCGTCAGCGCGACCAGAATGACGCCCGGCCGCTGCCGCGCCAGAATGAACGGCGCCGCGACGGCCATCAGCACCATTCCCGTAGCGCCAGTCGAGGCGACGAGCGCCGCGCCATACCAGGCCATGCGCCACCAGCGGCGAAAGATGCAGAGCTCCAGCACCAGCGCGCTCGCCGTGAAGGCGGAGAGGAAGGACGGCTCCAGCATGAAGAAGCCGTTCGGCCGCATCAGCGGGTGCCCCCAGCGCACCGGCGCCGTGTACATGAAGCCCTGCGCGGCCAGCCGACTCGGGATGAAAGGCTCGATGCTGAGCACGCTCCAGTGGAAGGCGAGCTGGTAGAGGATCTGCACGAACACCATGCCGGCCACCGGCACCATCATCGCCTGGAACAGCGCGACGATACGCCGCCACTCCGCCTCCTCGATGTCCCAGCGAAGGATGAACGGGAGATAGATGCTGAGCAGGAAAATGAAGCTCTTGAGAGAAAAATCCTGGCCGGCGAAGATCTGACTGACCATCGCCGCACCGGCAAAGGCCCCGAACAGAGCGAGCCGGACCGGGCTGACCGACAACCGGCCGGAGAGCCCCAGCACGCCGAGCACGAGATAGAGGATGGGCAGCGAGATGGCGACGCTCTGCGTGCCGGAATTCAGGCTGATCTTCTGCAGGTAGATCAGGCTGAAGAACATTACCCCGAAGCCGCGGCGAAGCGCCGCGGACTCGTCGGCCCGAACGCGCATCGCCGGTCGTGCGAGCGGCGGGTTTGCAAGCATCGCTTCAGCCAAAACGCATCTTCCTTCCTGCCGCCGATCGATGTCTTGACGCTGCCGCGAGCGCCGACCTAGTTTGCCTTATGGACCGGCGGGCGGTCGATGATCCCTCGCCGCCGCACGCCTCTTCCCGCCGGATACGCGACGTTTCTGTGGAGTTGTGCTGTGGCACCGGACACGCCGATCCTAGCATTTTCCGGCACCTATGCGAAGTATCTGCACGCGCCAGCGCAGAGCGCGCATGTCACGTTGGACGAGGCGGAGGCGCTCGCGCGGGATCTGGCGGCGGCGGTTACCGCCAGCGGATATCATCCACAATCGGTAGTCGGGCTCGCCAACGGCGCGATCTTTCCCGCCAAGGTCGTGGCCGATGCCCTCGGCATCCCATTCCATATCGTGCGCGTGCGCCGGAAGGGCAGCCGCTACAAGCAGCGGCTCCGCGTCATCAAGGATGCGCTGCATATCCCCTCCGGTCTCATCATGTGGGGTCCGATCAAGGCGCTCTGGGTGGTGTTCCAGAACCGCACGAGCACGCTCGAGGAAGGCGCGCAATCCTTCGCTTTCGACGTCGCCGGGCAACGCGTGCTGATGGTGGATGATTGTGTGGAGACCGGGGCCTCGTTCCGCTATGTCGAGGCGCGGCTCCGCGCGGGTGGTGCCGTGGAGATCCGCACGGCCGTCTATTGCTGGTCCGACATGCCGAATGTCAGCCCGGATCTCTCCCGGCCCGATGTGTACCTGCATCGCGAAATTCAGTATTACCCCTGGTCGAATAACAGCCGGCATCTTGGCCGCTTTCACGACTGGTTGAAGGCGAACGGCCTGTCCTTGTGGACGTGAGCCGCGCCGCCGGCTCACCACGCCATCTTTCCGACCATTTCCGCCGCGGCCGCCGGCTGCGCCTCGAGGACCAGCTCGAACCGGCGGGCTATCTCGTCGATCGCGAAATTACGCTCGGCATAGGCGCGCCCCGAGGCGCCCATCGCCGCGCAGCCCGCCTGGTCGGCGAACAGGCGGTTGGCGGCGTCGACGAACGCCGCCTTGCTGCCGGCGGCAACCGCGAGGCCGCCGCCGCTCTCCGCCAGCACCTCGGCCGACAGATTCTGAGGCGGCGCCGAGAGCAGGACGGGGCGGCCGGCGCAGAGATAGTTCAGCAATTTCGACGGCACGGAAAAGGCGCCGGCGTCGCTCTCGAGGAGGGCCACGAGCACATCGGCGCTGGCCAGCACCTCTGGCAGCTCCGCCGCTGGTTGCAGCGGCAGTAGGACGAGATTCTCCCGCGGCGCAGCCTGCTGCGCGGCACGCAAGGTATCGGCGTTCACCCCGGTCCCGACAACGACGATCGCGACCTCCTCATTGCCGGCGAACGCATCGGCGAGAGCGAGCAGCAGGTTCGGATCGTGCTTGAGCGCGAGCGTGCCAGTGTACATGAACACGAACTTGCCGGCGAGGCCGTGCCGCTCGCGCCAGGCGGTGTCGCGCGGGCCGGGCGAGATCAGGTCGAGCGCGCCCCAGTTCCGGATAACCCGGACATTGCCGAGGCCCGGCGGCAGGAACTGCGCGAAGCCCGGGCTGATCAGCACGGTCCCGTCGCTCTCGCGCAGCAGCCGCGTCTCCATCCGCCGGTACCAGGCGGCGATCGCCGAGCCCGCGCCGCGCCAGCGCCCGGCGAGCAGGCGCTCGATCGCAAGGCCGTAGAAATCCTGCACCCAGAACACGAAACGGCTGCCCGAGCGGCGCGCCGAACGCTGCAGCGCGCGCTGCGTGTCGAGCGGCGTGTTGCCCGAAATCACCACGTCCGGCCGGAAGCGGCGGATCTGGCGCGCCGCCTCCCGCCCGTAGAGCAGGTCGCCGAGCAGGCGGCGGACGAAGCGCTCCTTGCTGTAGGCGAGGCGGATGCTGATCGGCGCGACCGAAAAATCGGCGGGGTCATCCGGCCGCCGGGCCGTATCGCCCTTCGGTCCGGGATCGTCGGCGAAGAAGAAGTGCCGCACCACATGGCCGCGCCGCGCCAGGGCGCGCGACATCTCGAACTGGAACGGGTGACCCGCATAATCGTGAACCGCGATCCGCATCATTGCCTCCGTTCCGTGGCGTGCGCCGCCGCAGCGGCGAGTGAGTCGGCCACCGCACCCCAGGTGAAGCGCTCGGCGCAGCGCCGCTGAAAGGTCGCAAACCGCGCCCGCAGCCCGGCCGGGTCTCGGGTCGCGATCTCCATGATTTCGGCAACGTGCCCGGCCATATCGGCGGCAGCGTGCAGGCGCCGGATGAAGAATGCGTGATCCGGCATGTCCACGATGTCGTGCGCGGCGTCGCTGAAGGCGAGCACGAGCTGGTTCTGCGCGATATGGGCAAGCGTCTTGAGCTTGTGCCCTGCCTCGAACCGGTCGGTCACCACGCCGAAGCGGATCGCCGCCGCCGATTCCAGTGCGTCTGGCGCCGGTTTCGGGCGGAGCAGCGCCGCGGCCACCGGCGGCAGCGCGCCGGCGCGCACCGGCAGGCGATCGGCGAGGGCCACGTATTCCTCGGCAAACCGCACCATGTCGCGCCGCTTCGGCCGCCAGTCATAGGTGCCGGAGAGCACGATCTCGCCGCTGACGCCGGAGCTTGCCGAGAGCGGAATGATCGGCGGCATGCCCGGCACGGTCAGCAGCACGTCGGGCGCTCCGGGCAGGGCGGCGACGTGATCCTGGTCGCGGCGGGATAGGGTGGCGATCGCGGCGAGCCGGGCGGCGGTGTAGCATCCGGCTTCCCATCGCGCGGCGCGACGGGCGGCGAGACGTACCAGGCGATTGCCGGGGTAGAGCTGCGGCAAAGCGAGACTTGTCACGTTGTGCGCGATCAGGATGATGGGCGCATGCAGATGGGGCACGAGCGTATCGAGCGGCTCCCAGGAGCAGACGGTGATATCATGCTGAGCCCACGCAGCCTCCACCAGCCGGCGATTCGCCGCCGTCGCGAAGCGAGTGCGGTAGTGCGGCACGCCGCGCAGCAGGTTGGCGATCTCCTGCGAGCGCTGCGCGCGCGTCGGATGCACGAGATCGACGGCATGGCCGCGCGCGCGCAGGGCGGCGATCGTCTTGCGGTCGAAAACCTCGTCACCGGCCTGGCCGTCCGCCGGCGGCTTGCCGACCCACAGAATGCGCATGGGATCCCTAGCCCCCTTGCCGCGCATGCCTGACGCGCCGATGGACCGGGGACCGGTGCAGGATCTCGCCACTTTCCGCCTGCCACCGGGGTTCCGCGGCCGCTCGGCGGCGATGGTGCAGCTCTGGTGGATCGCGCAGGTCCTGCTGGTCCATGCCTCGCCGCAGGTGCTCTATGGCTGGCGGCGCTTCGTGCTGCGGCTGTTCGGGGCGCGGATCGGCCATGATGTCCGCGTCCGGCCCTCGGTTCGCATCACCTATCCCTGGAAGCTCGAGATCGGCGATCACAGCTGGGTCGGCGACAATGTGGAGCTCTACTCGCTCGGCCCGATCCGCATCGGTCGCAACGCGGTCGTCTCCCAGGGCAGCTATCTCTGCGGCGGCACGCATGATCATCGCGATCCCAGCTTCCCGATCATCGCCCATCCGGTGGTGGTGGAGGACGAGGCTTGGGTCGCGAGCCAGGTGTTCATCGCGCCCGGCGTGACCATCGGGCGGGGTGCGGTGGTCGGCGCGCGTTCCCTGGTGCTGGCCGACGTGCCGGCGGGCATGATTGCCGCCGGCCATCCGGCCAAGGTGCGGGGCCCGCGCTGAGCCAAGGGCGCAGGCCCTCGCTGGAGGCGCAGGCCCTGGCTGGAATCGTCGCGGCAGGCCGGCGCGTGCAGCCATCACCCGACCAGCGCCTTGAGCGTGTCTGCATAGCCGTCCGGATGCTGCAAGCGCCAGCGCAGCGCGCTGCCAATGATGTCCTCGAGCGTGGAGAAGCGCGGGCTCCAGCCCGTCTCATCGCGCAGCAGGGTCGCGTCGGCGACCAGCATCGCGGGATCGCCCGGCCGCCTCGCGCCGCGCAGGCAGGGCACCGGCCGGCCGACCAGCCGGCCGACACAGGCGATCACCTGCTGCACCGAATAGCCGCGCCCGTTGCCGACATTATAGCTGCGGCTCCGCGTGCGCAGAACGTCCAGCACGCCGAGATGCGCATCGGCGAGATCGGAGACATGGACGTAGTCGCGGATGCAGGTGCCGTCCGGGGTCGGGTAATCGGTGCCGAAAATGCTGAGCGGGGGATGACGCCCGAGCGCGCTGTCGATCGCGAGCGGGATCAGATGCGTCTCCGGCGCATGGTCCTCGCCGAGCCGGCCGGCCGGATCCGCGCCGGCCGCATTGAAGTACCGCAGGCAGGCGCTGCGCAGCCCGTGGACGCGGTCGGCCCAGAATAGCGCCCGCTCCAGCATCGCCTTGCTCTCGCCATAGGGTGATTGCGGGCAGACCGGCGCGCTCTCGCCGATCGGGGAGGGCGCGGTCTCGCCGAACAGATTGGCGGTGGAGGAGAGCACGAAGCGGCGCACGTCATGGCGGACGCAGGCCTCGATCAGCCCGATTCCGGCACCGGCGTTCTCGGTCAGGTAGCGGAACGGGGCGCGCATGCTCTCGCCGACCAGGGAGAGCGCCGCGAAATGGAACACCGCGTCCCAGGGCCCATCCGCGAGCAGCGCATCGACCAGCCTGGCATCCGCGAGGTCGCCGACCACCAGCTGCGCGCCGGCCAGCACCGCCTCGGCATGCCCCTGGCGCAGATTGTCCAGCACCACCACGGTGTCGTCGCGGTCGAGCAGGGCTGCCACCAGATGGCTACCGATGAATCCCGCCCCGCCAGTGACCAGGTAGCGCCCCATGGCGGTCAGAAGGCCGGGGCCCGGGCCCGGGCCGGACCGGTCCAGGCGACGAGGCGCCGGTAGGAAGCGGCGAGCGGCTCGGTGTGCGAATGATAGTAGCCGGCCGCGACCATCCAATCCCGGTGTGGCTCGGCGAACCAGAGCGACTTCAGGAAGCGGGCCGCGTAGCGGACGTTGACGGCCGGATCGAACCCGGTTTCGGCCGGGGTGAACGCATCCGGATGCTGCTGCAGATCGACCTGCATGCAGCCGACATCCACCGCGGTCGCCCCATGCGCGAGCGCGTCGCGCAAGCCGGCAACGGCCGCCGGGCGGCCATCATAATAATGCGCCGCCCCGTCGATATCGAGCGTCCAGGGCCAGGGCCGGCGCACGCCCCGCGCATCGGGCCGGCCGCTCTCCGCCACCGCGATCGCGGTCAGCAGCCCGGCGGGGATGCCCTCGGTCCGCTCGCTCTCCGCGATCGCCTTCTCGCACAACGCCGACGGGCCGGTGCCGATCGGCGCCGAGAGCGCGCCGGAGCCGCCTTGATTCGAGGCACTCTCCTGCAGGCGCTCGAGCAGCGCGCCCGGGCCGCTGAGCGCGAGCAGCCGCGCATGATCCGCCGCGGCCGCTTCCTGCAACCGGGAGATGCCGTTTTGCTGGCCCCCGCTCGGCCGCCGCCACGCCTGCGCCCGGGCGGTCCCGGCGGCGGCGAGGAGCAGAAGAGCGAGAAGCACGCCTGCCGGGGCCCGGCGGAGCGCGAGGGATGAGAGGATGAGAGGCACGCCGTTTCCTGTTTCGGTGGTCCGGCCGAAGCGGGTGCGGCCATCTGCGAGACAGTATGTTCCTTTGCGGAACCGAGATCATTCGCTTCAACGGATTACGCCTTTTGCATGAAGCGGGCGCCTCGCCGAACGGCGTGCCCCTTCCTGTCGAGGGTTTTCGGGCGATTTCTACGAATGCGCTCTCGACTTATCCGGAATGTTGCGTATCGTGCATGGACGTTCATGCCCGTTCACCGCTCGGATCAGCCACATTCCGCTTTCGTTTCCCCGCTGGCCTGGCGTTGTCGGAGCCTCGCTGATCCTCGCGCTGGGCAGCACGGCCCATGCGCAGCAGATCGACGAGTACCTGGCGACCAGCATCGCCGGCACTGGCGTCGAGCCCGGGGTGACCGTGACCTCGCGCACCCATCCCGAGTACGACGCCCAGCCTCTGCATCTCGGCGGCTTCCTGCTCAGCCCGTCGCTCGATGAGGGCGTGGGCTACGACGACAACGTCAACGGGATCGGCAAGGGAGGCGCCACCATCGAGACCAGCGGCACCGTCCGGCTCAACTCGAACTGGTCGCGCGACAGCGTCGGGCTCAATCTCAATGTCGACGATTTCCGCTATCCGGGCGAATCGAACCAGTCCTACACCAACTGGTCTGCCTCGCTCGGCGGCAGCGCCGATATCGGCCGGTCCAATTTCACCGGCAGCTACACCCACCTGAACGCCAACGAGACCGCGCTCGATCTCGATACCCCGGCGCTCGACCATCCGCTCGCCTACCGGACCGACGATGTCCGCGGCCGCTACGACATGCCGTTCGGGCAACTGACCGTCTCGCCCGGACTCGAGGTTTCGGCTGAGAATTACGATAACGGCGTCGCTAACGGCCAGCCCTATATCCAGGCCTATCGCGATCGGGTGGTGGTCTCGCCGAGCATCGAGACGCGCTACGATTTTTCCCCGCGCCGCGGCGTTGTCTTCGTGCTGCGGGATGACAATGCGGATTACACCCAGACGGTGGCCGGCGTGCCGAAGCGCAATTTCAACAGCATCTCGGCGCTCGGCGGCATCGAATACGACATCACCCAGCTGGTCTCGCTCCGCCTGCTCGCCGGCTACCAGAACCAGACTTTTTCCAACAGCGCCTACCGCACGGTCTCAGCGCCGGTGGTCGAAGCCTCCGTCATCTATGCGCCGACCGAGCTCACCACGGTCACCGCCTCGGCCTCGCGCTACATCACGGATTCAGCCTCGGTCAACCAGGCCGCCTATACGGAGACCGCGCTCAAGCTTCGCGTCGATCACGAATATCTCCGCAACGTGATCCTCAATGCGAACGGCTCGTTCTACGAAGATGAATACGGCAGCGGTGGCGGCTCGCAGAACTCCTTCTCCCTTGGCGTCGGCGCCACCTGGCTGATCAACCGGCAGATGCGCCTGACCGCGAGCTACACCTATTCGCGTCGCGATTCGTCCAACGCGGTGGCCCTGGGTGGCGGCCCGTTCCAGCCGATCGGCCTCAACTACGTCGACAATGTCGCGCTGCTGCAGCTGCACCTCAACCCATGAAGCAAGAGAGGAGACCCCTGCCCATGCTCCCGAACCCAGGCAGGCCGACGACCCGCGCTAGCCTGATCCGCCGCGCGGCCCTCCTTGCCTGCGTGCTCGCGCCGCTCGCCGCCTGCGCCCCGGGCAGCGACCTGCCTGTCATGCCGCCGACGCAGAATGCCAGCTATCTGCTCGGGAGCGGCGATCAGATCCGCATCATCACCTTCGGCGAGGACCAGCTCACCGGGCAGTTCCGCGTGGATGACGCCGGCAATATCGCGGTGCCGCTGATCGGCGAGGTTCATGCAGCCGGGCTGACCCCGGCCGGGCTGCAGAGCCGGATCGCCGGCGAGCTGACCAGCCGCAAGCTCCTGCAGAATCCGAGCGTCTCGGTGGAGGTTCTGGCCTATCGCCCGATCTTCGTGCTCGGTGAGGTGGCGCGGCCCGGCAGCTATCCCTATCAGCCCGGCATGACGATGCTGACCGCCGTGGCGGTTGCCGGCGGGTTCACCTATCGCGCATTCGAGGACTATGCGGAGGATGTGCGCACGGTGGGCGGCAAGGCGACGACCGGGAAAATCATGCCGGATTCGTTCGTCGCCCCCGGGGACGTAGTCAACGTCTACGAGCGGCACTTCTGACCTGGGCGCGGGGACGGATCGATCTCGCCTCCAGGAGAGGCGCGGGAACGCCCGCGCCGCCTATCTTTCGGTCCCGACCTATCCTTGTCCCTCTGGTCCTTGCCCTTCCGAGCGTCCGCCCGGCCTAGGTGAGTTTCCAGACCAGCACCACAGTGACCGTCCAGAACATGGCGCCCATCAGGACGGCGAGCAGCACGCCATAAGCGGGCTTCTGGCGCGCCGGCACCGCTGGGCGGCGCGCCGGGGTGCCATTCCTTGCTGGGACAGCGTTCACCGCCGAGTCGATCGCCTCCGCCACACGCCACTCCCTGTCCCGGGTTTCACACTGAACGGGTTTCACAGTTTCCTGGCGGGTCAATGACGCGAAATTCGCGACGAAGCAAGTATTGTTACAAGGACCGCCTCCCTCAAAAGATGTACCTCCAATGCGCCCGCGCCAATCCCCAAAGGCCAATGGCTGCTCCGCGGCCCCAAAGCTACGATGATGTCACACTGGCGGGCGTGGGGAAGGATGGATGAGCGCTTCGATGAAATTCGCGCTTCCGCCCCTCGCCAGTCCGGACGCCGCGCTGATCGATGCGCCGCTGCCTCCCCCGCCGAAGGCCGATAAGGGAGCGCTCCGCGCGCTCTTCGCCGGGGTTTCGCGCAACCGCGACAATCCGGTCATCCCGCTGAGCGAGAGCGCATTCGCGCCCGGCAGCACGCTCCCCGCCTTTTACTGCATCCACTCGGTCTCGGGGTCCGCCGGCCTCGATTTCGCCGAGCTGGCGCGGCATCTCTCGCCGAGCGCGCGCGTGCACGGCATCCAGGCGCCGCGCGCCCGGATGCGCGACCCGGCCTTCGGCACCTCGGTCGCGTCCATGGCCGGCTTTTATGCCGACGCGCTGATCGAATTTCAGCCGGACGGCGTGTTTCTGCTGGGCGGCTGGTCGGCCGGCGTGATCATCGCGCTCGAAGTGGCGCAGCAGCTCCGCGCCCGCGGCCGCACGGTGGGACTGCTGGTGGCGATCGACTGGGCGCCCGAGAATACCGGCGCCGGCCTGCCCGTCTGGCACCCGCGCTACCTGCTCGAGCTGATGGGCAATGTGCGCAACTGGTTCGTCCGCGACGATGTCCGGCGCAAGGGCATCGTCCGCGCCGCGGTGCGGCGGGCGGCGGACAAGCTCACCGCTTTCACCCGCGCCGGCTGGGCGATCCTGCGGGGCCGGTCCGGGCGCGGCCATCAACTCGCGGGCTATATGGACCTCACGGTTTATCAGGCGATGCAGACCGCCTTCATCGAGCGCCTCTACACAGCGCTCTTCCAGTATAGAGCCGCGTCCTATCCCGGAGACGTGCTGGTCTACGAAGCGACCACTAGGCCGCTGCACCGCCTCCCGCAGATCGCACGCATCTGGCATGCGCTCGCCCCGCGGACAATCGTCGTGCCGGTGGCCGCGCGCCATGCCACCATCGTGCACGACCCATCCGTCGCCACGCTCGCCCAGGATTTGCAGCAGCGTCTCGCGCGCTTCGCCGTCCAAAGCTGACGATTCCGTTCCGGCCGCCTCCCGACCTTGGATCGCGGGCGACGAATCTCGTCGCGATGGAACGGAGTATTAGACTTTTCTGCCTTTATCGAGACGCCTTGCTTTCTGTCGCTCTCGGATCGCGGCACCCGTGCGCAATCATTCAAAAAGGTTATTTTTCCGTAACCACAACCACGTAAGCGTTTGCACAAATGCGTGATTTCGAGAATTTGCCACGACTTGCGGCCGTTTTCTCATCGTTAAACGATCGTCAATTCTCGTTGCAACCCGCCCCGTTTCTTGCTATGACACTCGTGTCGCGAGGCAAGTTCGCGGACCGAGTCGAAATGAGCGGATTTGCTCCCGTGAGTTCCGATTGATCGGCCCCCGCGCAGGACTTTTGCCAAAGACGCAGGAGTGGATGCCGTGCACCGCAGGGAAGTCTTTATCGTCGAATCGAGCCACCTTGTCAGAGATGCGTTGGAAACGATCCTGCGCGCCGGCGGTTTCTCGGTGGCCGGATGCGCCACATCGCTGACCGAGGCGATCGCCGCGCCCGATGCGGCTTTCGATGTCCTGGTCTGGACGGCCGAGGAAGGTGAGGTGGAGATGCTCCGCCAGGCCCGCATCGCTCACCCGATCGCGAGGGTCATCGTCCTTGCGCACCGCACGTTGACCGAGGACGTGACCGACGAGATCGTCGCCACAGGCATCGATGCTTTTCTGTCGAAGGACATCTCCGCCAGCGTGCTGGTGAACGCGATCGAGCTGGTCATGCATGGACAGCGCATCCTGCCGGCCCGCTGCGTCACCACGGTGGGCTCGCCCCTCTTACGCGAGCCGGAAAGCAAGGCCCGGATGTATCACGATGGGACCAGCCATGCGGCGGGTAGTTTCCGCCATGACGGCGTGTCGCTGTCCGGTCGGGAAAACCAGATCCTGCGTTTTCTAATCGGCGGTTCGTCAAACAAGGTGATCGCGCGCGAGCTCTCGATCTCAGAAGCGACCGTGAAGGTGCACGTCAAGGGTTTGCTACGGAAGGTGCGCGCCGCGAACCGCACGCAGGCGGCGATCTGGGGCCTCAATCACTACAATCATGGCGTGAACGGCGCGGCCGGTCCGGCGCCGATCTAACTCCCGAACGCTGCTTCGGGCGCGCCGATCGTATCGGCGCGACCGCCTCTCCTCAAGCCGGTTATCGCCAATCGCCTGATTCGGCCGCGCATGATCAATGCGCGTCCGTGCATGTGAATCAGCGTCGGTCATCGGCTAATTCGGGATAGAAACGAGTGCAGTTATGCGCACCCGGTCGTCCTTGTCGCCGCCGAACTATACTATTTGGCTAGTCATCATCAGCCACATCGCAAGCAGCTTAGTCCTTCGGGTTAATTGCCCGAGTGTAATGGGAGTGCTCCACTTGGAATCCCGAAAACGCAACGGCCAGGACGGCATGCGCAGCGAGACGATCGCAGTACACGGTGGCTACGATCTCGATCGTTCGACACGCGCCGTCGCGGTCCCGATCCACCAAACCGTGGCTTACGGATTTGACAGCGCGGAACACGGTGCCGCGCTGTTCAATCTCGAGGCGGAAGGTCATCGCTACAGCCGGATCAGCAATCCGACAAATGCGGTGCTGGAGCAGAGGGTTGCAGCGCTCGAAGGCGGCGTCGAGGCGCTTTGCTTGGCCAGCGGACAGGCGGCGCTGCATTACGCGATGCTGAACGTCGCGGAGCACGGCCGCAACATCGTCTCGGTGCCGCAGCTCTACGGCACCACCCATTCGATGTTCGCGCATTTCCTCCCCGAGCTCGGCGTCGAGGTGAAGTTCGCCGAGAGCGATGCACCGGAGACGGTGGCGGCGCAGATCGATGCGAACACGCGGGCTGTGTATTGCGAGAGCGTTGGCAATCCCGCCGGCAACGTCGCAGATCTCGCCGGGCTCGCTGATGTCGCGCATCGCAACGGCATGCCGCTGATCGTCGACAACACGGTGCCGACGCCGATTCTGCTGCGCCCCATCGAGCATGGCGCGGATATCGTGATCGCGTCGTTGACGAAATTCATGGGTGGCCATGGCACGACGCTCGGCGGCGTCATCGTCGATAGCGGCAATTTCCCTTGGGCGGACCATGCGCCGCGCTTTCCGGCCTTCTCGCGCCCGGACTCGTCCTATCACGGTCTCGTCTACACCGAGCATTTCGGCCGGTCCGCCTATATCGCACGGGCGCGCAGCGTTTATCTGCGCACCGGTGGAGCGGCGATGTCGCCGTTCAGCGCATTCCTGCTGCTGCAAGGTGTGGAGACCGTCGCGGTGCGTCTCGAGCGTCATGTCGCGAATGCGCGGCGCGTGGCGGAATTCCTGCGTGACGACACGCGGATTGATTGGGTGAATTACGCAGGGTTCGAAGACAGCCCGCATTATCGCCTCGCGCGGATCTACCTCGGCGGCCAGGTGCCGCCGCTCCTCACCTTCGGTGTGCGCGGCGGGTTCGAGGCTGGCGTGCGGTTCTACGATGCGCTGAAGCTCGTCAAGCGCGTGGTCAATCTCGGCGATGTGCGCTCGCTCGCCTGCCATCCGGCCTCGACCACCCATCGTCAGATGCCGCCCGAGATGCAGATCCGCGCCGGCGTGACCCCTGAGACAATCCGGATGAGCGTCGGCATCGAGCACGAAGCGGATATCATCGCGGATCTCGACCAGGCTCTGTCGGCGGCTTCGGGGTTTCGTGTGGCGGCGGCATCATGAACTGGATCGGCGAATCGCGCTGGGAGCCCGAGCGCCCGGTCGTCATCGGACTCGTCAACAACATGTCCGATGCGGCGATGGACGCGACCGAGCGCCAGTTCCGTCGCGTGCTCTCGGCCGCGGCGCGGGGGCGCTCCCTCCAGTTGCGATCGTTCACCCTGTCCGACCGCCGGATCGGCGCGAGCGGCTCGCGCCTCGATCTCGGATCAGCGGAGCTCGACGGGTTGGTGGTGACCGGGACCGAGCCGCGCGCCGCGCAGCTTATCGAGGAGCCGTTCTGGAGCGACTTCACCGCGCTCGTCGACTGGTCGCGGGAGCAGGCGTTTCCGGTTCTCTGGTCGTGCCTCGCGGCGCATGCCGCGGTCCTGCATCTCGACGGCATCGCGCGTCATCCCTGCGGCGGCAAGGTCTCGGGCGTGTTCGACTGCGCGCTCGACGCGCCGGATCATCCTTTCGCAGCCGGCATGCCGGCGAGCTGGCGGACGCCCCATTCGCGGCAGAATGCGCTGCGGAGCGCTGATCTCCGGGCGCAGGGCTACACGATGCTGTCATCCTCGGCGGCAGCCGGCGTGGACGCGTTCGCCAAGGAATTCGCCTCGTCGTTCCTGTTCCTGCACGGCCATCCCGAATATGGGCGGAACACGCTGATGCGCGAATATCAGCGCGACGTGAAACGCTTCCTAAGCGGGGAGCGCGCACTCTATCCCGAGATTCCGCGCTTCTATTTCGACGCGCCGACCGAGGCCGCGCTGCGCGCGATCGAGAGCCGCGCCACGCAGACCGATCCGGAGAAGACCGCGCTCGCGCTCTCGCGCGTGACGGAGGCTACGTTGATCTACCACGATTGGTGGTCGCCTGCCGTCACGCTCTACGGCAACTGGCTCGAGCAATGCGCGCAGAAGGTGGCCGGCTGATGCTCGCCGAGCGCGATCCGGTGCCGGCGGCATCGCTGTTTCCCGATGCCGTCGAGCGCGAGCGGCAGGAGGACCGCCTGACGGTCGCGCTGCGCCGCGCGAGAAGTCGCATGGCGAGCGGCGCGGTTTCGCCGACGCTCGACCATACGCGGTTCGATGAAGAACTCGAAACGTTTGATTTCGCCGCGCCGCAGGCTCTGGAAACAGTGCTCCCCTGGGTTGTCGAGCAGATCGAGCATGGCGTCGTCCACATGACGCATCCGCGCTATTTCGGCCTGTTCAATCCCGCGCCGTCCTTCCCGGCGGAGTGCGCGGAGCGCATCGCCGCCGCCTTTAACCCGCAGCTCGCGACGGCGACCACCTCCCCGGCCGCGGTCGCGATCGAGGCGCATGTGATCGCCGCCATCGCGCAGCGTGCCGGGCTGCCGGCGGGAACCGGGGGCCATTTCACCACCGGCGGCTCGGAGGCGAACTTCACCGCTCTGCTCTGCGCGCTGGTGCAGACGGAGCCGCGTTTCGTCGCCGAGGGCGTGCGCGCCTTCTCCGGCGCGCCGGTGCTCTACGTGTCGAGCGACGCGCATCTCGCCTGGTACAAGCTTGCCGTGCAGGCCGGGATCGGCCGCGATGCCGTGCGTCTGGTCGGCACCGATGGCGCTGGCCGGATGGATCCGGACGCCCTCGCCGCGGCGATCGCCAAGGACCGTGTCGCCGGTCGCGTGCCGGTGATGATCGCGGCGACCGCCGGGACCACCTGCGCCGGCATGGTCGACCCGATTATCGAAACCGCGCGGATCGCCCGTGAAACCGGGTGCTGGTTCCATGTCGATGCGGCCTGGGGCGGCGCGCTGATCGCCAGCGCGCAGGCGAGGGGCTGCCTTGCCGGCATCGAACAGGCGCAATCCGTCACCATCGACGCGCATAAATGGTTCGCGACGACGATGGGGTGCGGGATGATCCTGGTGCGGGACACCAGGATCCTGTCGCGCGCCTTCCAGGTCTCGACCGGGTTCATGCCGTCGAACGACGCGTCGCGCGACCCTTACGTCAACTCGGTGCAATGGTCGCGGCGCTTCATCGGGCTGCGGCTGTTTGTCTCTCTTGCTGTGGCGGGATGGGACGGGTTTGCCACGCATGTTGCGCATGCGACAGGGCTTGCCGCGCTGCTCGCGCGCGGACTGGCCGCGCGCGGCTGGCGGATTGTCAACGACCCGGCGCTCGCCGTGGTGTGCGCGGAACCGCCGGACGGGTTTCCCCCGGTGCGGGACATCGTGACCGAGACCGTCGCTTCGGGCGCTGCCTGGATTTCGGCCGCACGATTTGAGCAGCGTGACGTGGTTCGCGCCTGCATCACGCATGGCGAGACGTCATGCGACGACATTCGCGCCCTGGTGCGAATTCTGGACAGTTTCCGAATAGTCGCGAATACCTAAAGGGGACAGCACATGAACGTCATAGTGAAGCAGGATTACGAGCGCGTCGTCGACGACATCAGCGATCTGGACTGGGCCGCCCTGTCGCCCGACGAGATGGTGGACGCCGCCTGGGCGTATTACCATTTCTCCGTGCAGTTCCGCGAAAGCCTGGAAGTGGCGCTCGCGCTGCATCCGGACGATGCGAATCTGCAGCATCTCGCGCGCGAGGAATGCGATACCAGCAATCTTTCGCCCTTCCCGGGCGTCGCCGCGCCGGGCGAACGGATGAACCATGACGAGTTCATGCGTCGCACGCTCCTGCTGCAGCCGATCGCGGCCGACCGCCGCGCGCAGCTGGAAGCGGCGGGCGCGGCCTATCTCGCCATCACCCGCGCGCAGGACCCGGTCGCCCGGGCGATGAGCATCACCAGCTACGAGGATGGCGGTCTCGAGGCCGTGTTCCGCGCGATGCTGAAGGGGCAGCACTGGGACACCCCGGCGCTTGCCGCGTTCAAGCACTTCCTGGCCGAGCACATCCGCTTCGACAGCGACCCGGATCAAGGGCACGGCGCGCTCGCCCGCCATCTGCGCCCGGACGACCGGGTGATGCCGCTGTGGACCGCGTTCCACGACCTGTATGTCGCCTGCGTGGGCCGCTTCGCCGCCTGATTGACGATCATCGCCGCCGGGACGCAGGCCAGCGCGTCCCGGCGGCGATGGTCAGCCTTCGCGGCAGGCGAGGTATTGCCGCAGATGCGTGCGCGCGAAGACCGCGATGATCTGCTCCGCCGGCGACCGATCGGCATGGAGCAGGAGCGCCGGCGCCACCACGAGAAGCGCCAGAGCCAGACGAAGCGGCAGGGAAAGCCGCGCCAGCCGTGTCGGGGGTGGCCCGGGAAGCCGGGTGAGGGCGGCCACGCCCGCCACGCCGATCGCAGCACCCAGCAGCGTCTCCGAGACCGTGTGGTCGTGCAATGCCAGCCGCGTGATTCCGATCAGCATGGCCAGCCCGACCGCGCAGAGAATCGCCGGCCGTCGCGCGAGTCCGAACAGCGCCAGCACCCCGCCATAAAGCAGCGTTCCGGCCATCGTGTGCCCGCTCGGGCTGCGCAGCGCCAGCATCGGCAGCGGCGAGCCGCATGCGATGAAGAGCAGCTTCATCGCCAGCACGATCGCGTAGCAGACCCCGATGACGGCGAGCCAGGCGGCCAGCCCGCGCCACCAGCCGATCAGGGCCAGGGATAAGGTGATCAGGAGGATGGCCGGCAGCACGAGAGCCTGGTCGGCGAAATCGGTGACGAATTGCACGCGCCCGCATATCACGCGGCCGCGGGCGCGTCTGCGGTAGCATGGTGGCCCGATTCCAGTCGTGAGCGCAGGCGGTTCGCGTCCCCGGGGGCCTGCTTCTTGTCGGTATTGTCGAAGTAGACGAACACGTCCCGCTTCCGCGGAGCCCCGGGCGTGCGGCCGGCGAGCCTGCCCTGCGGCGCGTCTCGCCCTTCGGACCAGGCGGCGACCCGTGCGGCCCATTCGTCGAGCGCCGTGCCGGTGTAGCGGCTTCTGTAGAGCTCGGTCTCGCCGTGCAGCCTGCAATAGGCGAAATCCGCAGTGAGATCCATCAACCGCGGCCAGGCGACGGTGTCGGCGCAGACCAGCGCGACGCGGTTCCGGCGCAGCATGGCGGCGAAGGCCGGCGCGGCGAAGCTCTCATGCCGGATTTCCATCGCGTGGCGGAGCGGGCGCACGGCGTCGATCTCCGTCCAGCTCCGCCCGTCGAGCCGCGCCTCGTGGCGGCGGGCGAGGGCGGCGGCCGCCTCGGTGTCGTGCGGGAGCAGGGCGAGAAACGCCTCGATGCGCGCCGGATCGTCGAAGCGGAAACTGGGCGGGAATTGCCAGAGGATCGGCCCGAGCTTCTGCCCGAGGCGCAGCGGGCCGGAGGCGAGGAAATTCGCGACCGCCGCCATCGGCTCGCGCAGCCGGAGAATATGGGTGATGTAGCGCGGCGCCTTGACCGAGAAGACGAAATCCTCGGGCGTCTCCTCCGCCCAGCGCGCGAAGCTCTCGGGTTTCTGCAGCCCGTAGAAGGTGCCGTTCACCTCGATCGAGGTGAGCTGCCGGCTGGCATAGGCGAGCTCCTGCTTCTGCGGCAGACCCTGCGGATAGAAGGCGCCGCGCCAGGGCGCGTAGGTCCAGCCGGAAATCCCGATCCTGATCCTGCCCCGTCGCATGGCCCTATCCTTCCGCGCTGCAGCATGGTGGGCGGCTTGCGTCTTGCGCAAGGCCGGTCCAGCCTCCGGCGGAAACCACAATAGGGTGGCTGAGTTCATCCGGCCGACACAGGGAGGAGAGGTCATGGCGCGACACGATGAGGATACCGGGTCCGGCCCGCTTCGCCGCGCAGTGCTGCGCGCCTCCGCCGGCGCCCCGGTGCTGGCGGCGCTCGGCGCGCGTGCGGCGTTCGCCCAGCAGGCGGCCTCCGGTCCGTTCCCCGCGCATCCGCGCTGGCGGTTCGTCTTCGTCAATCACGTCACCACCAATCCGTTCTTCGTGCCGACGCAATACGGCATGCAGGATGCCTGCGCGCTGCTCGGCTGCGAGTCGCAATGGACCGGCTCGGCGACCTCGGATGCGGCCGAGATGGTCAACTCGATGAATGCCGCGATCGCCGCCAAGGCAAGCGCGATCGCGGTGTGCATCGTCGATCCGAAAGCCTTCAACGCGCCGGTGCAGCGCGCGCTCGATGCCGGCATTCCGGTCTTCGCCTATAACGCGGACGCGCCGGCCGGCACCACGAACCCGCGCCTCGCCTATATCGGCCAGGATCTCTACCAGGCCGGCGTGCGGATGGGGCAGCGCATCGTCAGCCTCGTCGATTCCGGCACGGTCGCGATGTTCATCGCGACGCCCGGCCAGCTCAATATCCAGCCGCGGCTCGACGGCGCGACCGACGTGATCAAGAAATCCGGCAAGCCGATCACCGTGCAGGTGGTCGCGACCGGGGCCACGGTGAATGACGAGCTGAACGCGATCAAGGCGTTCTATATCGGCCACCAGGATCTGAAGGGCATGTTCGCCGTGGATGGCGGCAGCACCCAGGGCATCGCCGAAGTGATGCGGCAATACGGGCTGCCGGCGAAAGGCGTGCATGGCGGCGGCTTCGACCTGCTGCCGCGCACGCTCGACCTGATGCAGCAGGGCTTCCTCGACTTCACCATCGACCAGCAGCCCTATCTGCAGGGCTTCTATACGGCGATGGAGATGTTCACCTTCCTTGCATCCGGCGGCCTCTCCGGTCCGGCGGACATCAACACCGGGCTGAAATTCGTCACCAAGGACAACGTCGCCCCGTATCTCGGCACCAAGACGCGCTACGAGGGCAACGCGACGGCTGCGCAGATCGTGCCGCGAACGGGTCCGATCAAGGTATGACGGACGCACGGCCCCGGGGCGCACAGCTCCGGGAGACACGACCAGAAACACGACCGAGGGGCCGCGCGCTTGACGCCCTGCTGCGGTGGAGAGAGGCTAGCATCGCGATCGTCGCGGTGCTGCTCGTCGTCTATTTCGAGGCGGTGAACGCGAACTTCCTGACGGATGCGAATCTGCAGACGCTGTCGCAATTCGTTGCCGCCACCGCGATCATCGCCTGCGGCGAGATCATGCTGCTGATCTGCGGCGAGATCGATCTCTCCGCCGGGCAGGTGTTCGCGCTCGCGCCCTTCCTGATGCATTTCGCGCAAGCCGCCGGCGTGCCGCTGATCCCGGCGATCCTGCTCGCGCTGGTCGCCGCCGGGCTGATCGGGCTCGTCAACGGCGCGATCACCGTCATGCTGCGCGTGCCCTCATTCGTCACCACCCTCGGCACGCTGTTCCTGATCAACGGCTTCACCCTGACGGTCTCGCACGGCGCGCCGGTGGAGACCGAGGCCGGACCGGTGTTCACCGCGATCATGGGGGCCGCCGGCTATGCGGAGATCATCTGGGCTTTCGCGATCGTCGCGGTGATGCACGTGATTCTGCGCAACACGCGCTGGGGTCTGCACACCATCGCGACAGGCGGCAATCTGATCGGCGCGGGCGAGGCGGGAATCGCCGTGCGGCGCATCAAGATCGGCAATTTCGTGCTGACCAGCGTGCTCGCCGGGCTGACCGGCATCCTCGAGGCTTATCGCATCGGCTCGACCGATCCGCTCGCCGGCGGCACCAACGCGATGTTCATGGCGGTGGCGGCGGGCGTGATCGGCGGCACGCCGCTCGCCGGCGGATCCGGCACGGTGATCGGCGGCCTGATCGGCGCGATCGTGCTCGGCGTGCTGCGCGACGGCTTCACCCTGCAAGGGATCAACGCCTTCACCTTCGACATGATCATCGGCGCGGCGATCCTCGTCGCGATGGTGGCGAACATCCATCTCGCGCGGCTGCGCCGCAGCGGACGCGCCTGATGGCCGACACGCAGGACGCGCTGCGGGCGGACCGCATCGTCAAGCGCTTCGGCAACGTCACCGCGCTCGACGGCGTGTCGCTGCGCCTCGGACAGGGCGAGATTCTCGGCATCCTCGGCGATAACGGCGCCGGCAAGTCGACGCTGATGAAGATCCTCACCGGCTACCAGGCGCCGAACTCAGGCACGCTGCACATCCACGGCGAACCGGTCGCGCTGCGCTCGGTTGATCATGCGCGCGCGCTCGGCATCGAATGCGTCTATCAGGATCTGGCGCTCGTCGGCGGCCTCAGCATCTATCACAACATGTTCCTCAACCGAGAGGTGCTGCGGCGCGGTCCGTTCCGCCTGCTTGACAACCGCACCATGCGCCGCCGCGCCGCCGACACGCTGGCGGAGATCGGCGTCAACATCCCCTCCGTCGACCTCGAGGTGGAGCGGCTTTCCGGCGGTCAGCGCCAGGCCATCGCCGTCGCGCGCGCGGTGAGCTCGAACGCCCGCATCCTGCTGCTCGACGAACCCCTCGCCGCGATGGG
The DNA here is from genome assembly GCA_965276665.1 of Acetobacteraceae bacterium. Taxonomy (GTDB): domain Bacteria; phylum Pseudomonadota; class Alphaproteobacteria; order Acetobacterales; family Acetobacteraceae; genus CAWGJC01. Next base: position 1,285,056 of record OZ255620.1, on the reverse strand, counting down.
CGCACGCGAGGCAGGGCTGATCATCGACCTGATCCTGCGACTGAAAGCTCGCGGCGACCTGTCGATCGCGATGATCATGCACAATTATGCGCAAACCCTCGATATCGCCGACCGGATCATGCTGATGCAGCACGGAACCGTCACCTACGAGCGCGCCGCGGCGGAAACCTCGGTCGAGGAATTGCTCGACATCGTGCGGCGTGAGTATCGGGCTATGCGGGGGTAGTTTCTGGAAGGCCGGGGGCGCTGCCCCTGGACCCCGCTGGGGCCTGGAGGCCCCAGACCCCCATTCGGCGCTTCGCGCACAGGGCATCGGAAGCTCGGTTACGAACTTGGTATTATACCGCGGTGGTGATTGCGCTTCGCGCGAAGCGCAATCGATACCTCAGGCACGCTCCGGTGCTGGCGCTGACCCGCGAGGCTGATTGCACAACGCGCGAAGCGCCGAATGGGGGGTCTGGGGCCTCCGGCCCCAGCGGGGTCCAGGGGCAGCGCCCCTGGCCTTCTGACTCACTCCACGTAGATCATCTTCCGTGTCATGCCGCCGTCGACCGTGAATTCCGCCCCGGTGACGAACCCGCTTTCCGGGCCGGCAAGCCAGGCGGTGAGGCTGGCGATGTCTTCGACGCGGCCGACGCGGCCGGCGGGGTGTTGGGTGTGGTCTATGGGGCGGAGCTCTTCGCCTTTGGCGTCGATCCAGCCGGGGCTGATGCAGTTGGCGCGGATCTCCGGGCCGAGGCTGATCGCGAGGGCGTGGGTGAGGGCGAGCAGGCCGCCTTTCGAGGCGGAGTAGGATTCGGTGTTCGCTTCCGACATGTGGGCGCGGGTCGAGGCGATGGTGACGATGCTGCCGTGTGCCTGCCGCAGCAGGGGTTCCGCGGCGCGGGCGAGCAGGAAGGTGCTGGTGAGGTTGGTGGCGATGACGCGATTCCATTCGGCGAGCGAGGTCTCGCGGATGGGTTTGCGGATCATGAAGCCGGCATTGCAGATGAGGGTGTCGAGTTGGCCTTCCTGCTGCGTGATGCCGTCGATCAGGGCGGTGACCGCCGCCTCGCCAGAGATGTCGGCGATGACGCTGCGGGTTGCGGCGGCTGCGGGGTCGCGATCGGCGACGACGACGTGCCAGCCATCCCGCATCAGCCGTGCGGTGACTCCCGCGCCGATGCCGTGTGCGCCGCCGGTGACGAGGGCGATTTTTCCGTTCATGCTGTTTCTCCGGCCATTCCGTGCTCTGGCGTTTGCGCGGTGAAGCGATCATGCTTCATCTTTATTCGGCGCTCTGGGTTTCGATGCCATCTTCCGTGCTGATCGTCATCCTGTTGCTGCTGGCCGCGCCGGCTTGGGCGGCCGATCCCTCTCCTGCCGCGTCGTCGTCGCCTCCGGCTGGGGCTTTGCCGGCGGCGCCTGGGTCTGCGGCGTCTCCGCCGCCCGCGCCTGTCGCCGTGCCGCCGGCCTCGCCTGTTCCGGCCCCGCCGCCTGCGCCTTCCGTCCCCGCTGCGACCGCGACGTCACCCGTGCCGTCTGTACCGGTTCCGGCTGCACCCGCTGCGGTCGCGCCCCCGCCGCCTGCGCCGGCCGCGTCTGTCCCTGCTTCGCCAGCTGCCGCACCGCCAGCCCCCGCACCGCCAGCCCCCGCATCGCCTGCTGCCGCGCCGCCGGCGCCTGCCGCCGCCGGGAGCACGCCGCACAAGCCGGCGCCCGCGGTGGCGGAGCAGATCCATCGGGATGATGCGACCGGCGTGGTCGGGCGTGACGTGAAGGATGAGAAGGGCGACGAGATCGGCCACATCACCAATGTGCTCGTCGACCAGGCCGGCCTGCCGCGTGCGGCGGTGATCGAGGTCGGCGGGTTCCTCGGTGTCGGCATGCGCCGGATCGCGATCGCCTGGCGCGCGCTCGACTTTCCCACCGGCCATACGCCGAGCTATGCCGTGCTCGACATGACGCTGGATCAGATCAAGGCGACGCCGCTCTACGAGGACACTGCGGCCGGGAAGCCGATCACGGTGGCGGCGCCCCCGCCGGCAACCACCGCAACCGCTTCCAACCCGCCCGTAGCCAAGCCAACCGCCACGACGAGCCCTGTCGCACCTCCGCCGGCCGCACCTCCACCCGCCGCCGTGACGCCTCCGGCGGCACCGCCGCCGCCCTCCGCGGCTCCGGCTCCGACCGCGCCATCGGCGCCGGCCGCCGCGGCGACGCATTAAGGGGGCCGCGCGTGGCGGCCAGACGGAGCCGCCTCGGGCTCGACGCGCTGAATTTTTTCTCCTCGAACGTGCAGACCGGGTTCGGTCCGTTCATCGCCGTCTATCTGACGGTGCAGGCCTGGACGGAATCGGAGATCGGACTTGCGCTCAGCGTCGGCACGATTGCCGCGATGCTGAGCCAGATTCCCGCCGGGGCGCTGGTTGATGCGATCCGCAACAAGCGGGAGGCGGCGCTCGCGGCGCTGCTCGCGATCACCGCGAGCGCGCTGATCTTCGCCTTCTTCCCCGACCGCTTGCCGGTGATGGTGGCGGAGGTGCTGCATGGTTTCGCGAGCTGCGTGCTGACGCCGGCGATCGCGGCGATCAGCCTGGCGCTGGTCGGGCGGACGGAGCTCGGCGCGCGGCTGGGACGCAACGGGCGCTTCGCCTCGGTGGGCAGCGGGCTCGCCGCGGCGTTGATGGGGGCGTGCGGCACCTATGTGTCGGAGCGTTCGGTGTTCCTGCTCACCGCCCTGCTCAGCATTCCGGGCGTGATCGCGTTGCGGGCGATCGACTCCGCCGAGCTCACGAAAGCGCCGCCAGTGGAACCCGGAAGCGGCACCGGCCTGCACGGGCTCAGACGGATGCTGCTCAATCGCGGTGTTCTGGTGTTCTCCGCCGGCTCCGCGCTGTTCGCGCTCGGCAATGCGGCGATGCTCCCGCTGGCCGGCTCGCAGATCACGCTGCGCGCGGGCAGTGCGGCTAACCTGATCATCGCGGCCTGCATCGTAGTGCCGCAGGCGGTGGTGGCCGTGCTGGCGCCCTGGATCGGGCATTTCGCGGATCGCTGGGGCAGGCGGCCGGTGCTGATCGCCGGGTTCATCGCTTTGCCGGTGCGCGGATTGCTGCTGGCGGCGCTCGTGCATCCCTATCTGCTGGTGGTGATCCAGGCGCTCGACGGGATCAGCGGCGCCGGGCTCGGGGTGCTGCTGCCGCTTGTCGCGGCCGATCTCACGGCCGGGACCAATCGCTACAATCTTTGCATGGGCGTGATCGGGCTCGCGACGGGCATCGGCGCCACGCTCTCGACCGGGCTCGCGGGCGCGATTGCGGAGCGCTACGGCCATGTGGCGGCGTTTCTCGGCCTGAGTGGCGCCGGCGCGCTGGCCGTGCTGCTGGTGGTGGTGGCGATGCCCGAGACGGCGGTCGATTAACCATCCGTTAGCCGATGCCGGGCGAAACTGGTCTCCCCCTTGAAGGAGTTCGCCATGAACCGCACCATTGCGGTCCTGCGCGGCCAGCGCCGGCATCTCGGCTTCGTTCTGCAGATGGCCGCGCTCGCCCTCCTGCTGCTGTTCGCGATGCAGATCCCGACGCGCTATGGAGAGCCCGCGAACATGCAATGCGGGTCGACGCCCGCCTGCCACGGATAGGCGCCCGACGCTCTTTCGCCCATCGCTCAGGCGGCGGAGAATGCGCGCCGCGTAAGCGGAGGCGTGCATGGAGCAGGTGGAGTGCGTGGTGGTCGGGGCCGGCGTGGTCGGACTCGCCGTGGCGCGGGCGCTGGCGCTGGTCGGATGTGAGGTGATCGTCCTCGAGGCCGCGGAAGGGATCGGCACCGGCACCTCCTCGCGTAACAGCGAGGTGATCCATGCCGGCATCTACTATCCGGCCGGCAGCCTGATGGCGAAATCCTGCGTCGAAGGGCGGCGGGCGCTCTACGCTTATTGCGCGGAGCACGGCGTGCCGCACCGCAATTGCGGCAAGCTCATCGTCGCCACCACGCCGGAGGAAAGCGAGCGCCTTGGCTCGATCAAGGCCCGCGCCGAGGCGAACGGGGTCGAGGGCATGCGGCTGTTGACCGCCAAGGAGGCGCGGGTGCTGGAGCCGGCGCTTTCCTGCACCGCGGCGCTGCTCTCGCCGGTCACCGGCATCATCGACAGCCACGGCTACATGCTCGCTCTGCAGGGCGACGCGGAGAATGCGGGCGCGATGTTCGCCTTCCATAGTCCGGTCGAAGGCGGCGAGGCGAGTTCTTCCGGCATCACGATCCGCGTCGGCGGGGCGGAGGCGATGGCGCTTCAATGCCGGGTGCTGGTGAACGCCGCCGGGCTCGCCGCGCCGGCGCTGGCGCGCAGTCTCGGCCTGCCCCCCGAGACGGTGCCGACCGAATATTATGCGAAGGGCAATTACTTCACCCTCGCCGGCCGCTCGCCGTTCAGCCGGCTGATCTATCCGGTGCCGGTGCCGGGCGGTCTCGGGGTGCATCTCACCATCGATCTCGGGGGGCAGGCGAAGTTCGGGCCGGATGTCGAATGGGTGGAGCGGATCGAGTACGAGGTTGACCCCGCCCGCTCGCTGTCCTTCTACGACGCGGTGCGCCGCTACTGGCCCGGGCTGCGCGACGACACGTTGCAGCCGGGCTATAGCGGCATCCGCCCGAAGATCGTGCCGCCAGGCGCCCCGGCGCAGGATTTCGTCGTGCAGGGCGAGGCAGTGCACGGCATTCCGGGCCTGGTCAATCTGTTCGGGATCGAGAGCCCCGGGCTCACCGCCTCACTGGCGATCGCCGATCATGTGCGCGATCTGCTCACCGAGCGTTCCGGCACGGCGGCGTTGCGTTCCGCGTCGATCATGTAGTCGCGGGTGAGCGGCACGGCGTTCAGGCTCGGCGAGAGCTGGATCTGGAAGTTCATATGGCCTTGCCGACGGAAGGCGAGCTCCGATCCGGCGAGATAGAACTCGAACATCCGGCAGAAGCGCTCGTCGTAGAGGGCGGAGATGGTGTCGCGATTGGCGGCGAAGCGGCGGCGCCAGTGGCGGAGCGTCAGCGCGTAATGCAGGCGCAGGACCTCGATATCGGTGGCCCAGAGCCCGGCCGCCTCGACATGCGGCAGCACCTCGCTGAGCGCGGGCGAATAGCCGCCCGGGAAGATGTATTTGGCGATCCAGGAATTGGTGCTGCCCGGCCCGTCCGACCGGCCGATCGAGTGCAGCAGCGCGACGCCCTCGGGCGTCAGGCAGCGCTTCACCGTGTCGAAGAAGGGGCGGTAGGCGCGGGGCCCGACATGCTCGAACATGCCGACCGAGACGATGCGGTCGAAGCGCTGCGTCACCGCGCGGTAATCCTGCAGCGCGAAGGTCACGCGGTCGGACAGGCCGGCGGCGCGCGCGCGGGCCTCGGCCTCGGCGTGCTGCTCGGTTGAGAGGGTGATGCCGTGCACCCGGGCGCCGAATTCGGCGGCGAGGGTGAGCGCCATGCCGCCCCAGCCGCAGCCGATGTCGAGCACCGTGAGATCGGGGCGGTCGAGCTTCAGCTTGGCGGCGATATGGCGCTTCTTTGCGAGCTGCGCCTCCTCGAGCGATTCGTCGCCGCGGGCGAAATAGGCGCAGGAATATTGCCGGTCGCGGTCGAGAAACAGGCTGTAGAGCCGGCCGTTCAGATCGTAATGATGGGCGACGTTCTGGCGCGAGCGGGCGACGGGATTGTCCGTCATCCAGCGCTTGAGCCGGAGCCCAAGACGCTGGCGAAGCCGCATCACCGACGGCTCTGTGCCCAGGGCGAGATTGGCGGTCAGCAGCTCCAGCACGTCGTAGATGGAGCAGGCTTCCGGCACGAAGCTGCCATCCATGTAGCACTCGCCGGCCGCGAGCGCGGGATGGAAAACCAGGCGGCGGATTGCGCGGGAGTCGCGGATTGCGGCGGCGGCTTCCGGCCCGTCAGCCCCGCCGCGATAGAGCGTCACGCTGCCATCCGGCCAGCGGATGGTGAACCGGCCTACGGTTATGAGCCGCCGGAGAAGCATGTCGAGGCTGGATCGCATTATCGTCCCGTCCGTTGCCGGAAAGGTAACGGTCGTGGCGCGGTTACGTCAAAGTTTCATTGCGCATAAATGTCATTCTGGAAAAGCGTGGAGCGGGGCGGGAAAGCCGGAGGCGACGGCGTGCATGCATCGCCGAATACGCTGCGCCGCAGCACGCCAGATGGTCCGAAATCATCTGGCGCGCCGCGGCGGCGTTTAGACGGTGCTCTCTTCCGCACCGGGCTCGAACATGGCGGGGACGGGGGCCGCTTCGTCTTCGTCCTCGTCTTCCTCCTGGCCGATCTGCTCGCCGCGTGCCTGGCGCTCCGCCTCTTCCGGCGTGCGCGCGACATTGACGGTGACCGGGATCGAGACTTCCGGGTGCAGCATCACCCGCACCGGCGCGAGGCCGAGCGACTTGATCGGCTGCTCGAGCGTCACCTGCTGGCGGCTGATCGACAGGCCGGCCTCGGTCGCCGCATCGGCGATGTCGCGGGCGGAGACCGAGCCGTAGAGGCCGCCGCCCTCGCCGGCCTGGCGGATGATCATGACGGTCAGGCCGGAGACGCGCTCGGCGAGGCGCTCGGCTTCCTCGCGGCGCTTCAGGTTCTGCGCCTCGAGCTGCACGCGCTCGGTCTCGAAGCGGGCGAGATTGTCCTTGCTGGCGCGGATCGCCTTCTTCTCCGGCAACAGGTAATTGCGCGCGAAGCCCGGCTTCACCTTCACCCGCTCGCCCATCTGGCCGAGCTTCTCGACCCGCTCGAGCAGGATCAGTTCAATGGCGGCCATCGTTCCGCTCCCTCAGCTCACGACATAGGGCAGGAGGGCGAGGAAGCGCGCGCGCTTGATCGCGACCGCGAGCTCGCGCTGCTTCTTGGCGGAGACCGCGGTGATGCGGCTCGGCACGATCTTGCCGCGCTCGGAGAGGAAGCGGGAGAGCAGCCGCACGTCCTTGTAGTCGATCTTCGGCGCGTTCGGGCCGGAGAACGGGCAGGATTTGCGGCGGCGATAGAACGGTCTACGGGCGCCGACGGCGGCGCGGCGCGAGGCGGGGTTGATCTCGGTCGAGTCGGACATCGCGCTTACTCCTCGCCCGGCATGGACGGCTCGAAGGCCGGACGCGCCTCGTCGCGGGCGCGGAATTCCTCGCGGTCGTCATAGCCGCGGCGGCGGCCGCTATCGAAGCGGCCGGCGGGCTTCGGGCCGCGGAAGCCGCGCTCGCGTTCATCCGAGCGCCGGCTCAGGATCGCCGACGGCGCCTCGTCGATCAGTTCCACCCTCAGGGTCATGAAGCGCAGCACGTCCTCGTTCAGGCCAAGCTGGCGCTCCATCTCGGTGATGAAGGCCGGCCGGGCATCGAGGCCGAGCAGCATATAATGGCCCTTCCGGTTTTTCTTGATCCGGTAGGCGAGGCTGCGCAGTCCCCAGTATTCGCGCTTCTGCACGGAGCCGCCTTCGGCTTCGAGCTGTTCGGCGATCTGGTCGGCGATCGCCTCGACCTGCTGCTGCGTCGCGTCGTTGCGCGCGATCAGCACGCTTTCGTAGAGCGGCATGTGAACTCCCTCTGGCTAGGTTCGGCGCGCGGGATGCGCGCATAGCCGGGGCGTGCCAGGGCCTCGGCAGGGAAGGGCGGGTGTTGAGCACAGCGGCCGGCGGAATGCAACACGCGGCACCGGCCAGAGAGCCTGGCCCCGGAGTCTGACCTTGGGGCTGCGCCGTTGACACGGCTCCGGTCGCGGGATACCGCGCCGCGACCGAGAAGAACGATATCGGCAGAAAACCGGTTCAGGGAGTCCCATGCCCGTTCACGCCTTTCTCTTCCCCGGCCAGGGCAGCCAGGCCGTCGGCATGGGCCGCGACCTGGCAAAGGCCTTCCCCGCCGCGCGCGAGACCTTCCAGGAAGTCGACGAGACGCTGAAGGAGCGCCTCTCCCGCCTGATGTTCGAGGGGCCGGCCGAGGAGCTGATGCTCACCGAGAACGCGCAGCCGGCGCTGATGGCGGTGTCGATCGCGGTGCTGCGCACGCTGGAGCGCGAGGGCGGCTTGCGGCTCGCGGTGTCCGCGGCCCTCGTCGCCGGGCATTCGCTCGGCGAATACAGCGCGCTCGCCGCGGCGGATGCATTCAGCCTCGCCGAGGCCGCGCAGCTGCTCAGGCGGCGCGGGCAGGCGATGCAGCGCGCGGTGCCGGCGGGCGAGGGGGCGATGGCGGCGTTGCTCAATGTCGAGCTCGACCAGGTGCGCGCGATCTGCGCCGATGCCGCCATCCACGAGACCGAAGCGGGAGAGACCCGTCAGGTGGTCGAGGTGGCGAACGACAATGGCGGCGATCAGGTGGTGATCTCCGGCCATCGCGAGGCGGTGGAGCGGGCGATCGCGCTCGCCAAGGAACGCGGCGTGCGGCGCGCGCTGCTGCTGCCGGTCTCGGCGCCGTTTCACTGCGCGCTGATGGCGCCGGCGGCCGACGAGATGGCGGAGGCGCTCGCCGAAACCACGCCCGCGCCGCCGGTGGTGCCGCTGATCGCGAACGTCACCGCGGCCAAGGCGACCGACCCCGCCGAGATCCGCGACCTGTTGGTCCGCCAGGTGACCGCGACGGTGCGTTGGCGGGAGAGCATGGAGGCGATGGTCGGCATGGGTGTTGACCGCTTCTTCGAGCTCGGCGCCGGCCGCGTGCTGGCCGGCCTCGCGCGGCGGATCGCGCCCGATGCGCTGGTCCTCTCGGCCGGCACGCCGGTCGAGATCGAGGCGATGCTGAAGGCGATCTGAGGGAGAACTCCATGTTCCGGCTGGACGGAAAGATCGCGCTGGTCACCGGCGCGTCGGGTGGCATCGGTGCGGCGATCGCTCGCGCCCTGCACGCCCAGGGGGCGGCGGTCGCGCTCTCCGGCACGCGGCGGGAGGCGCTCGACGCGCTGGCGGGCGAGCTCGGTGAGGGCGCGCATGTCTGCCCCGCCGATCTCCGCGATCCGGCCGCGCCGGACGCGCTGGTCGCGGCGGCGGAGGCGGCCGCCGGGCCGCTCGATATTCTGGTCAACAATGCCGGGCTGACCCGGGACATGCTGGCGCTCCGCCTTAAGGACGAGGATTGGCAGGCGGTGATCGAGGTCGATCTCGCGGCCCCTTTCCGGCTCGCCCGCGCGGCGCTGCGCGGCATGGTGCGGCGGCGGCGTGGCCGGGTCATCGGCATCTCGAGCGTGGTCGGCGCCACGGGCAATGCGGGGCAGGCGAATTATGCTGCCGCCAAGGCCGGGCTGGTCGGCATGAGCAAGTCGCTGGCGCAGGAAGTCGCCTCGCGCGGCATCACGGTGAACGTGGTGGCGCCCGGAATGGTGGCGACCAGCATGACCGCGGTGCTGACGGAGGCGCAGCAAGCGCGCATGCTGGAGGCGATTCCGCTGCGCCGCATCGGCGCGCCCGAGGACATCTCGGCGGCGGTGGTCTATCTGGCCTCCGACGAGGCGGGCTGGGTGACGGGAGCGACGCTGCATGTCAACGGCGGGATGGCGATGGTCTAGGATCCTGGCCGGGGGCGGCCGGCGGCTTCCCGCCGCCGCGCCCTTGCTGCGCGCCGGGGCGCGCCCGGTTCCGCCGGCCGGCCCGGTCGCGTCCGCGCAGACGAGCCGCCCGCCGCAAACTCCGCCGCCACGTACAAAAATCGTGTTGTCGGGGGCGTTGCTCGCGATGGTGCTGGCCGCGCTCGACCAGAACATCGTCAACACCGCGCTGCCGCGCATCGGCGGCGATCTCGGCGGCATGGCGCATCTTTCCTGGGTGGTGACGGCGTTCATGCTCACCGCCACGGTCACCACGCCGCTCTATGGCAAGCTCTCCGATCTCTATGGCCGGCGCGGGCTGTTCTCCGTCGCGATCATCGTGTTCCTGCTGGGCTCGCTGCTCTGCGGGGCGGCCCGCTCGATGGGGCAGCTCGTGCTGTTCCGGGCGATGCAGGGGCTCGGCGCGGGCGGCCTGCTGACGCTCGCGCAGGCGGCGGTGGCGGATGTCATCGCGCCGCGCGACCGGCCGCGCTACCAGGGGCTGTTCACCGGCACGTTCGCGCTGTCGAGCGTGGCGGGGCCGCTGCTCGGCGGGATCATCACCCAGGCGCTGTCCTGGCGCTGGGTGTTCTACGTGAACCTGCCGGTGGGCTTGGTGGCGCTCGGGCTGCTGCTCTCAGCCCTGCCGCGCAAGCCGCGCGGCAGGCCACGGCGGATCGACTATGCCGGCGCGGCGCTGCTCGCGACCTCGACCGCGGCACTGCTGCTCCTGCTCGCCTGGGGCGGGACGGTGATCGCCTGGATATCGCCCGCCGCCGTGGGTCTCGCGCTGCTGGTGGCGGCGGCGGTCGCGGCCTTTGTGTGGCGCGAGACCTGGGCGGCGGAGCCGCTGATCCGGCTGCCTCTGTTCCGCAACCCGGTTTTTGCGCGCGGCGTGGTCGTCGGCGGCATGATGGCCTTCGCGATGCTCGGCTCGACCGTGTTCCTGCCGCTCTATTTCCAGCTCGTGCTCGGCATGTCGCCGGCGGTCGCGGGCGGGATGATGGTGCCGCAGGTGGCAGGGATGCTGCTGACCTCGATCGTCGGTGGCCGCATCGTCTCCCGGCTCGGGCGCAACCGGCCGTTCCTGCTGGCCGGGATCGGGCTGGAGGCGGTGGCGCTCGCCAGCCTTGCGGTGTTCGCCTGGTTCGCCGCCTCGCCCGCCGTGTTCCTGGTGTCGATGGGCGCGCTCGGGCTCGGGATGGGCATGGGGATGCCGAACCTGACGACGGCGGTGCAGAACTCGGTGGCGCATGCCGAGATCGGCGCGGCGACCGGGGCGATGACCTTCATCCGCTCGCTCGGCGGCGCGGTGGGGGTGGCGATGTCGGGCGCGATCATGGCGGCGCGCTTGGCCGGACGGGTGGACATGGCGGATTTCTCCGGCCGCGGCATGGCGGCGCTCGCCGGGATGTCGGCGATCGAGCAGACGGCGATCGGCAGCGCCTATCGCGTGGCACTCACCGGCTGCTTCTTGCTCAGTGGCGTGGTGATGAGCGCGGCCTTCGTCCTGGTTTGGGGCCTGCCGGAATTGCGGCTGCGCAGCGGCATCGAGTGACGGCGCCCGCCCGGGCGCGGCGCGCGCTCACGCCGTCGATTACGCCCACCTAGAGCGTTTTTATCCTGACTGTGTGTAGCCGCAGTGCGAGAGCATGTTGGCGCATTGCGAGGCTGGGGAGGTGTTGACGATTGATCCGATGCGTCTCCGGAGGGCTTCTCGGGTGCGCGGTTCTGCTTTGCGGATAAGGGCTTTGAGTTTTGCGAAAGCGTGTTCGATCGGGTTCAGGCCGGGCGAATAGGGCGGCAGGAACATCAGCGAAGCGCCACGCGCCTCGATGGCCTTGCGCACGCCGCTGACCTTGTGACTGCCGAGGTTGTCGGCGATGACGATGTCGCCCGGCGAGAGTTTGGGGGCGAGGAACTGTTCGCCGGTCGGCGAAGCGTTGCACCTACAACGACCACTTCCCGATGCGCTCCTGTCGATCGTCGTCAGAGGCGAGAAGCAGGACGGGGCGTCTGACCCGGGGTTCCGGTAGCAGCGCTATGCGCCCACTCACCGCACTGCGCCGCTCGCAACTGCATCGATCCCCCAAGAGGCCAATCGTTTGGTAGGCGCGCTTCAATCTCGTTTGGCAGCTATCAGGGTTCGGATTCGATCGGCGTCTGCCTGCGACGCGGGATTGTAGATGACCATGCCCAATTCCGGTCTGCCATCGACGGCAAAGGCGGAGAACTCCAGCTCGAGCATCCCGGCCTCGGGGTGATGGATCCGCTTCAAGCCCTCGCCGTGAGCGACAACCTCGTTGTCGCGCCACAGCGCGTCGAACTCGGCGCTCGTCCTCGAGAGCTCGTCGACGAGACGGCTGACCTCCGCGCCGGCGCCGGCGCGGGCGACGTCCGCGCGGAACGCGCCGACCGCAAAGCGCGCGACGCTCTGCCAATCCACCTGCGCCGCCCGCACACGCGGGTTGCCGAACATGAGGCGCAGGATGTTGCGCTGCTCGCGCGGCAGCTTCGAATAGTCGGTGAGAAGTGCTGCTGCTGCGCGGTTCCACGCGACCACATCCCAGATCGCGGTCTTGACGATCGCCGGACTGACCTCCAGCGCGTCGAGCACGCGCTGCAGCCGCGGCGTCACGCCGTCCACGCGCCTGTACCGGATCTCGGGCGGCCGGCCGAGACCGAGCATGAACAAGTGCTCGCGTTCGGGTTCGGTCAGCATCAGCCCAGTGGCGATGCGGTCGAGCACGTCGGCGGACGGCGCGCCACCCCGCCCCTGCTCCAGCCAAGTGTACCAGGTCGGGCTGATGTTGGCGCGCTGCGCGACCTCCTCACGACGGAGGCCCGGAGTGCGCCTACGGCCGCCTGAAAAGCCGAATGCGGCCGGGTCCAGCCGTGTGCGGCGATTACGAAGGTAAGTTCCGAGCTGATCGGCTGCCTGAGCGGGCATACGCTATCCTGTTGGCCACTATACTATGATCAAGTCACTACTTTACCAGGTTGATGTCTGGCGCGACATCCCGGCTCACACTCGGAGGTGCTTCATGCGTGTTTTCCTCACCGGCGCGACCGGCTTCATCGGCTCCCGGATCGTTTCCGAACTCATCGCCGCCGGCCATCAGGTGCTCGGCCTTACCCGCTCGGACGCCGGCGTGCGATGGCTGAAGGAGGCCGGCGCCGAGGTGCATCGCGGCACCCTTGAGGACCCGGGCAGCCTCGCGAGTGGGGCGGCTCAGGCGGACGCGGTGATCCACACCGCCTTCGACCACGATTTCTCGAATTTCGTGGCCAATTGCGAGAAGGATCGGCGCGTCATCGAGGCCATGGGCAGCGCTCTCGCCGGCACGAACCGGCCGCTCATCATCACCTCTGGCACCGGCATCGGCAGCACGGAACCCGGCCGGCCCGCAACCGAGGACGTGGTGGACTGGAACAGCCCCATTCCCCGTATTGCCTCCGAGCGCGCGGGCGCCGAGCAGGCGGCCAGGGGCGTCTCGGTGGCAATCATGCGTCTGCCGCAGGTTCACGATCCGGTGAAACAGGGCCTCATCTCGCCGGCCGTCGAGATCGCCCGCGCGAAGGGCGTGTCCGCCTATGTCGGCCAAGGCGCCAACCGCTGGCCGGCGGCGCACGTCACCGACGTCGCGCGCCTCTATCGACTGGCTCTGGAGCGGCACGAAGCTGGCGCACGGTATCATGCAGTCGCTGAGGAAGGCGTGCCGGTGCGTCAGATCGCAGAGGTGATCGGTGCCGGCCTGGGTGTTCCCGCGGTGTCGCTGTCGCCGACAGAAGCGGCGGACCATTTTGGCTGGCTCGGGCCGTTCGCCGGGCTCGATATGCCGGCGTCGAGCGCGTGGACGCGCGAGCGGCTCGGCTGGGAGCCGACCGGGCCAAATCTCATCGCCGACCTCGGACGGATGAATTACTCCCCTGCAGCTGCTGCCTAGCATCGCGGTATCCGGTGCTGTCGTAGCAGCGGTCGGCGATCAGCTCGCGCGCCTTTGGCAGATCCGCCAGCAGGATCGCGGCGCCGGCATGGTCGCTGGTCTGGCCTGCCGTGAGCGGCAGGCGGACCGGTGCCGTGTCCGTCGCAGACGGTGTGCAGCTTGGAGTTCAGGCCGCCCCTGGTGCGTCTGAAGCAGCGTGGAGCAGCCCCTTTTTGGCGAGGCTGCCGCGGTCCGGTGCGCCTTGAGATGAGTGCTGTCGATCATCGGCCGTTCCGGAACACCAGCCTCGACGACCAGCGCCGCGAAGATGCGGTCGAACACGCCGAGGCGGCTCCAGCGGACGAAGCGGTTGTAGAGCGTCTTGTGCGGCCCGTAGCCGCGCGGCGCGTCCTTCCACTGCAGGCCGTGTCGGATCACGGAGACGATGCCGCTGATCGCCCGGCGATCGCCGACACGACGCAGGCCGCGCGAGACAGGAAAGAACGGCTCGATCCGGCGCATATGGACGCGCGGCAACAGCAAAACGTCGGGCATCAGACACCTCCGACACCCCCAGAACCAAACCGCCACGAGCCAAGGAAAGGGTCCTGAACCTAAGTGTTTGATCCCGGGCTTTGATGGTGCGGTGTTTTCGCGTGAGTGGAAGGAGGCGCTATGGGCCAAGTTCTACACGGAAGCGCCACCACGACGGAGGCGGTCCGTTGCGCGATACGGCACGGTCAAGCGAGCCTGAGGACCCTCGCCAGGCGTTACGGCATCAACCAGAAGACCGTCGCCAAGTGGAAGCGACGGACCTCCGTGACCGACCTCCCGACGGGTCCGCGGGAGCCGCGGTCAACCAGCCTGTCCGTCGCCAACGAGGTGATTGTCGTCGCGTTCCCCAGGCACACGCTGCTGCCGATCGGTTTCTTCCACATCGACATCGCCGAAGTGCAGACCGCCGAGGGCAAACCGCACTTGTTCGTCGCTGTCGATCGCACCAGCAAGCTCGCCTTCGTGCAGTTGGTCGAGAAAGCCAACCACGGCAGCGCCTCGGCCTTCCTCGTCGCGCTCGTCAAAGCAGTGCCTTACCGCATCCACACCGTGCTGACCGATAACGGCATCCAGTTCCGCCTGCCCCCGCGCTATGCCGATGGCCCGACCGCGCGCTTCCTGACCCACATGTTCGACATACGTTGCCGCGAGAATGGCATCGAGCATCGCTTCACCAGGATCAACCATCCTTGGACCAACGGCCCGGTCGAACGGATGAACCGGACAGAACGAGCCAGAACGGTTCATCTCAAATCCGCTCCAGCAAACCACGAGACTAAACAGCTAGCTGTGCGTGACGGCGACGGTGCCCTGGTTGTCGAACAGCGAGAAGCTGGCGCTGGTATAGCTCCCGGCGAATTGCAGGGTCGTGTTCGCCGAACCGCTCATCACCGAGAGCTGGTCGTTCGACGTGTTGAAGCTCGCCGTCGCGTTGCTGTTCCAGCCGAGTCCGTCGAGAGTGATGATGTCCGCGGCCGCGAAATTCGCGATGGTGGCGCCGAACCCGTCCGTCGCATCGACGGCGAGAGACGTGTTGGCCCCGAGCGACACCAGCCCGCCCGCCCCCACGTTGGCATTGAACGCCATCCCCGCATTCGCCGCCAGCAGCAGCGTGCCGCCGCCGGACACGGCGCTCCCGAATGTGAGCGTTCCGCTCATGGCCTGCACGGTGCCGGCATTGATCGTCGCGATGTCGATCGCGGTCTGGCCGGAGGCCGAGATCGCACCGAAATTCTCCAGCGTCCCGACGGTGTCCAGCGTCCCGGGGGTGATCTGCGCGCCGTTCTGCATCTGATATGTCGCGCCCGCCTGGTTGACGAGCAACGAGACGTCGAAACCGTAATCGCCGGTGGCGACGGCGATCTGGGTGATCGCTCCGGTATTGACGAGCGTGTCCGCGCTCAGGCTCGCGATCGCCGTCGTTCCGGCGAGCGTCAGGGTCCCGCCGCTGACGCTGTTGTCGATATTGGAATACGGCGCGTTGAGCGGCGGCGCGATATCCGCGAAATCGACCACGCCGCTGAGCGTCAGCGCATGGCCGTTCAGGCCGATGCCGCCGGAATTCATTGTCAGGCTGCCGGCGTAGCTGGCGTCGCTCGCGAAGGTCATGAAGCTGTTCTGCGGCACTTCGGCGTTCGCCTGCGTCATCTCGATGGCGGCGACCGAAAGCGACACGCCCGGCTGGAAATCGACGCCCGTCCCGATATCGAGCGTCCCGGCGCCGCTGACCACACCGCCGAGATCATAGGTGAGGAACGGCTGGCTTGCCTCGTGGAACCCGGACACGGTCATCGTCGCGCCAGCCTCGATGTTGATCGTGCCAAGATTAGTGAGCGAGGTGAAAACCTCGCCGCTGCCGGTGAAATTGATCACGCCGTCATTGGTGTTCACGCCGCTGTCGAGGCGCGAGTTGATCCCCGACGTGTTGATGGTGCCGCCCGCCTCGTTGGTGAACGCCTCGGAGAGCTGCAGGTTGCCCTGCCCGTAGGTCAGGTCGATCGTGCCGTTCAGCACGCCGAAATTGTCGAGCGTCGAGCCGAACAGATTGAGGCCGCCGGTCATCGTCCCGGTGAGGACCAGCGCCGTATCGACCAGATTGAGGCCCGAGGCCGCGCCGGAGAGCGTCAGCGTCTCGCCGCCGCTGTCGATGGTGCCGCCGTTATCGGCCAAGGTGCCGGCATAGGCGAGATTGCCGCCGAGTGTGACGGTCGCCGCGCTGCCGATCACCAGCTTGCCGACGTTGAGCGCGAGGCCAGCCGCGAGTGTATTGCTGCCGGTGCTCAGATCGAGCGTGCCGGCGCCCGCGATCGTGCCGCCGAAACTGTTGGTTCCCTTGACGTTGAACACGCCCGCGTTCACCGCGAGGGTGCCGCCGGTCTGGGTGATGCCGCCGGTGGAGAAGGAGCCCGCGCCGACGCCGAACGTGCCGGCCGATTCGACGAGATTGCCGGCGAGCGTCGCGGCGCCGCTCACCACCAGCTTGCCGCCGGTGATCGCGAGCGTGTCAGCCGCCGCGACGTTCAGCTTCGCGATGCTGTGCAAGCCCATCGAATGGGTGATGGTGTGCGGGTCGGCGGTGCTGATGACGGCGTTGTCGCCGCTGCCCGGGAGGCTGCCCGACGACCAGTTGGCGCCGGTGCTCCAATTGCCGCTCTTGTCGTTCTTCCAGGTGATTGTCGCCATGACCGTGCCCCCTAAACCTGTAACAGCTATCGTTTCGGGGAGGGGGGGTTCGCAATCCCGCTTAAAGGAGTAGTCCGCCCGAGAGTGGCGCGCGTCTCAGGGAACCGAATTCGCCGTGCGCATGGCGTTGACCGGCGCACGCTGGGCCTCGGTGCCGAAGCCGCCGGCGGCCAGCGCCAGCAGGTCTATATCGGCCGGCCCAAGCACGATGTCGCGCGCTCGGCCGCAATCGGCGCCTCCCACGCTCGTCCGCCGCCCCGCCCAGTGCATGCGATAAGTGCATGCGATAGGCCTGCCCGTCGCGCGCCTCGATGACGAAGCTGCCGCCGGAGCGGGCGATCACCGCGAGGTCGAGCATGCAGGCGCCCTCCGCCGGCCCGTCGATGCGGGCGGCGACCAGCCCGGCGAGATCGCTCGGAAGCGGGGCACCGGGGGTGAAGCTCACGATATCGCCGGGATCGGCGCCGCTCTCCATCGCCTGGATCGCCAGATGCACCACGCCCGTCATCACCAGGGCGGTCATCGTCAGCGTGCCGGCCAACGCCGTCACGACACTGCCGGTCCGGCTGTGTCCCTCGCGCATCGCCGCGTCCTTTCGACCTCGCCCGGCCGCTTCTCGGCCGCGGATCGAATGTCGGCGGGAAACCTTACCGAATTGTTGTCATCCGGCCGGGAAACGCCGGTTCGGCTCGCCGGTAAAGTCGAGCGTGCCGGTGTGGGTGAGCACGCCCTCGGTGTCGAGCCAGATGCGGCCGCCGAGATCGCGCCAACGGCGGCAGAAGGCGTAATCCTCGCTCAGATAGATGCCGGTCTCCGGCTCGATCATGCAATCGAACAGCGCGTACTGGTTCTCGCTCGGGCTCGGCGGCAAGGGATGCGTCTGGATGCTGCCGTAGCGCAGTTCCGGATGCGCCGCGATCAGCCGGAGAATAGCACTCCGCCGGATCAGCAGGAAGCCGGTGCCCGCATAGGTCGCGGTGACGAAGGCGCCGCGCCGCGCCGCCTCCTCGCCTTCGCAAACCCGCCCGACATAGAGCATCGGCGCGGTGCCGATGGGCTCGCCCGCGGCGACCCTGGCCATGGCCTGGCGATTCCATTCGATCACCTTCAGCGGATACATGCCGGCGACCACCTCCTCGCCGCAGGCGAGCATCCGCGCGACCTGCGCGGGGTCGAAGCCGATATCGGCATCGATGAACAGCAGATGGGTCGCCGCCGGCATGTCGAGGAAGCGGGCGACCAGCGAGTTGCGGCTGCGCGTGATCAGAGAATCGTGCCCGAGCAGCGCGAGGTCGAGGCCGAACCCGGCCGAGGACGCGTGCTGCATCAGCCGGATCACCGATTGCATGTAGTTCTGGCCGACCAGCCCGCCATAGCAGGGGGTCGCGATCAGCACATGCGGCTGGGCCGCGCCCGAATCGGATTGCGCGGGCTCGGCGCCTGCGGTCATGCTCGTCTCCCGGGCTCGACCCCGGCAGGCTAAAGCAGAACCGGGCGGGGAGGAACATGGACGCGGCAGCGATCAGCTACGCGCTCGACGGGCGCGCGGCCCTCATCACCGGCGGAGCCTCCGGCATCGGCCTCGCCACCGCGACCAGGCTGGCCGAAGGCGGCGCCGCGGTCGCGATCAACTTCCTGCCCGACGATCCGCGCGGTCCGGCGGAGGTTGCTCGGCTCGCCGCCGCCGGCCATCGCGTGATCGGGGCGCCCGGCCATGTCGGCGTGGCGCACGAGGCGGAGGCGATGATCGCCGATGCGGTGCAGCGCCTCGGCCGGCTCGACCTGCTGGTCAACAATGCCGGCACGCCGGGGGTGCGCGAGGCGGTGCCGCCGCGCGAGCTCGACAGCATCACCGACACCCTCTGGCTGACCGTGCTGGAGACCAATCTGATCGGCCCGTTCCGCTGCGCCCGCGCCGCCGCGGCCGCGCTGCGGGCGGCCAAGGGCGCGGTCGTCAACACCGCCTCCATCGCCGGGCTGACCAGCCCGGGCAGCTCGCTCGCCTACGGCGCGAGCAAGGCCGGGCTGATCCATCTGACGCGCAGCCTCGCCCGCGCGCTCGCCCCCGAGGTGCGGGTCAACGCCGTGGCACCCGGCTCGGTGGACAGTTCCTGGCAGATCGAATGGACCGAGGCCTACCGGCAGCGCGCGGCCGAGACCGCGCTGCTCAAACGCCGCTGCACGCCCGAGGACATCGCCGAGGCGATCGTCTTCCTCGGCATCGGCGCGCCGATGGTCACCGGCCAGACGCTCGTCGTCGATGGCGGCCTGACGATCGGCTGAACAGGCAAAACCGGCGGAACAGGCGGAACAGGAGACAGCATGTCCTACGCGGAGACCACGCTCGACGAGCGCGAACATCAAAACCAGCTCCGCCGCGCGGTGATCGCCAGCACGATCGGCACCACCATCGAGTGGTATGATTTCTTCCTCTACAGCACCGTCACCGGCCTGGTCTTCGCGAAGCTCTTCTTCCCCAATTCCAACCCGCTGGTCGGCACGCTGCAGGCCTTCCTGGTGTATGCGGTGGGCTTCATCGCGCGGCCGATCGGGGCGGCGATCTTCGGCCATTTCGGCGATCGCATCGGGCGGAAATCGACGCTGATCGCGACCTTGCTCCTGATGGGGGTGGCGACGTTCCTCGTCGCCCTCGTGCCGAGCTACGCGAGCATCGGCATCTGGGGCGCGGTCCTGCTCACTTTCCTGCGCTTCGTGCAGGGCATCGGGGTCGGCGGCGAATGGGGCGGTTCGGTGCTGCTCTCGATGGAATGGGCGCGCGGGACGCGCCATCGCGGCTTCATCGCGTCCTGGCCGCAATTCGGCGTGCCGGCCGGCCTGTTCCTCGCCAATCTCGCGGTGCTCGCGTTCAGCGCCATCTCGGGCCCGCAATTCCTGAGCTGGGGCTGGCGCGTGCCGTTCCTGCTGAGCGCGGTGCTGGTTGCGATCGGACTCTGGATCCGGCTCGACATCCTGGAAACCCCGGTGTTCCGCAATCTCGAGGCGACGCGCCGGATCGCCCGCGCACCGTTGCCGGAGGTCTGGCGGCGGCACTGGCGCGAGATCCTGCTCAGCGCCTTTGCCCGGATGGGCGAGCAGGGGCCGTTCTACGTGTTCACCGCCTTCGTCTTCGCCTACGGCACCGGCACGCTGAAAGCGCCGATGAACCTGCTGCTGCTCGCCGTGCTCGTGGGCTCCGCCCTCTCCTTCGTCACCATCCCGCTCTCCGGCCATCTGTCCGATCTGTATGGCCGCCGGCGCATCTACATGCTGGGCGCCGTGCTGACCGGCATTTACGGCTTCATCTATTTCGGGCTGCTGAACACGCTCTCCTCCGGGGTGATCTTCATCGCGATCGTGCTCTCGCTGATCCCGCACGACGTGCTGTACGGGCCGCAGGCGGCGCTGATCGCCGAATGCTTCACGCCGCGCCTGCGCTACAGCGGCGCCTCGATCGGCTACCAGCTCGCCTCGGTGATCGCCGGCGGCCCGGCGCCGCTGATCGCGGCCTGGCTGCTCGCCAGGACCCATTCCGGCTATGCGATCGCCTGGTTCATCCTCGCCTGCGCGGTGATCACCCTGATCGCGACGGCGCTGATGCCGGACTACACGGGCCGCGAGATCTCCGAGGAATACGACGCCGCGCCGCCGATCGTGTGATCAGCGCCGCGCGGCGATCCGCGCCCGCGCGGTCGCGAGATCCGGCGGTTCGCGCATCAGCTCGGCAAGCAGCGCCATCTCGGTCTCCCGCGCGCAGGAGAGCACCGCCGCGACGCGGCCGCCACGCACGTACCAGGCGATGAAATCAAACGCGTCGAGATCGCCGTCGATCGTGATCTCATCCCAATCGCTCGCATGGCCGAGATAATCGATCCGCTTGCCGTGCTGCGCGGTCCAGAAGAACGGCACGCCGACCGAGGGCGCCTCCGCCCCGAGCATGCCGAAGGCGGCGATGCGCCCGTGCTGCTGCGCGACGCGCCAATGCTCGACGCGAATAGGCTCCACGCGCACCGGCGCGCCCGGCCACGGAAACGCCGCGACATCGCCCGCCGCATACAGTCCGAGCGCCGCGCGCATCGCCGCATCGACCAGGATGCCGCCATCCTCCTGCTTGCGCACGCCGCTCACGAAACCCGTCGCCGGGCGCACGCCGATGCCGACCACGACCAGCCCGGCCGGCACGCGCTCGCCGGATTCGAGCTCCACCGCCGCCACGCGCGACGACCCGACCAGCCGCGCGACCTTCGCGCCGAGATGCAGCCGCGCGCCGCTCCGCTCATGCAGCCGGCGGATCGCCGCCGCGACATCCGGCCCGAACTGCTTGGCGAAGGGCGCCCGCTCGGCCCCGATCACCGTGACATCGAGGCCCTTTTCGACCAGCGCCCCCGCCGCTTCCATGCCGATGAAGGAGCTGCCGATCACCACCGCGGGGCCTGACCCCGCGCTCGCCTCGAGAATCGCCGCGAGATCGCTCCGGTGCCGCAGCAGGAACACGCCTGGGAGGGCCGCGCCGGGCAGCGGGAGCGGCCGCGGCACGCCGCCCGTCGCGAGCAGCGCCGAATCATAGGCGAGCCGCCGCCCATCCTGCAGCCCGATCTCGCGCGCCTCCGCGTCCAGCGAGATCACCGTGCCAAGCACGCGCTCGATGCCGAGCCGCGCCGTCGCCGCGCCATCCCATAATCCGAGCTCGCCAAGCTCCCATTGCCCGGCCATCGCCTGCTTGCTGAGCAGCGTGCGGTCGATCGGTTCCTCGGCATGCGGACCGATCATCGTGATGGCGCCGGCAAAACCGCCCTCACGCAACGTCTCGGCCGCCATCGCGGCCGCGGCGCCGGCGCCGACCAGCACCACCCGGCCCGGATCGCGCGCCGCCCGCAGCGCCGGCGCCGGATCGAGCGGCGCCGGATCGACCAGCACCGCATCTCCGTCAATGCGCACGGCATAACGTTGCAACCCGCGCATCGCCGGCGGCTCGACCAGCGCCCCGTCGGCGACGCGGAAGGTTCCCATATGCCAGGGACACACCAGCCGGCCGTTGCAGACCGCACCCTCGGCGAGCGGCGCCCGCGCATGCGGACATTCGGCCTCCAGCGCATGCACCATGCCGTCGAGCCGCACCAGCAGGCACTTGAACGCACCCGCCTCGATTTGCTTCATGCCGCCCTCGGGAATGTCCCGAACCCGCGCCACTTCGATGTCCGCCATTGCCCGACCTCCGGTTGGGAGATGGAACGGCGCGGCGCGTGGGGAAGTTTGCGGAACGCCTTGACGCTCTTGCGGGGAATTTCCTACCGGTCGGTCAGCCGCAACTCGATGCGGCGATTCTTCGCGTAGGCTTCCGGCGTGTCGGCCGGATCGATCGGCTGAAAATCGGCGAACCCGGTCGCCGCCAGCCGGTCCGCCGGCACGCCGTCCGCGATGAGCAGCTTCACCACCGTGATCGCGCGCGCCGTGGACAATTCCCAGTTCGAGGGAAAATTCCCGTTCGTCACCTTCTGGTGATCGGCATGGCCGTCGACGCGCAGGATCCAGTTCACGTCAGGCGGAATTTCCGCGGCGATCTGCTTCAGCGTCGTCGCGAGCTTGTTGATCTGGTCCTGTCCGCTCTGCGACAGATCGGCATTGCCGGCGGGGAACAGAACCTCGCTCTGGAACACGAAGCGATCGCCGACGATCTGGATGCCGGGCCGGTTCTGCAGCACCTCACGCAGCCGGCCGAAGAACTCCGAGCGGTAGCGCTGCAATTCCTCGACCTTCGAGGCGAGCGCGACATTCAGCCGTTGCCCCAGCGCGGCGATCTGCGCGTCCTTGTCCGCGCCGGATTTCTCCGATACGCCGAGCGCCGCAGCCACCTGCTGCAACTGCGCGCGAAGCGCATCGATCTGATGATTGAGCAGCGCGATCTGCGCCCGCGCGCTGTCGGAGAATTTCTGCTCGTCCGCCAACTGCGCCGCAACCGCCTGCCGCTGCTGCTCATCGGTCAGCGACTTCGCCGCCGCATCCCGCACCTGCTTCTCGAGATCATCCCGCAACGCCGTCAGCGCGCGCACCTGGTCCGACAGCGCGGCCAGATCGGAGAGCCGGGCCTGGATCGTCGCTTTGTCCGCGGTGACGGTGCGGTCGAGATCCGCCATCTGCGCCTTCATCGACGCGACCTGCGCATTCAGAGTCGCAAGCTGCGCCTGCGCTGCCGCCAATTGCGCCGCCGCCGCCGCGCCCTGCTGCGCGCTGGTATCCGCCCGCGCCCCCGCATCCGCGATCTGCGACTGCAACGCCGCCACCCGCGCCGCCGACGATTGCGCCCGCGCCTCCGCATCCGACAGGCGCGCCGTCGCCTGACCGAGCGCCGCGCGCGCCGCATCACGATCCGCCACCGCCTGCGCATCCGAGGTCTGCAACGCGCGCAGCTGCGCCGCCAGCGTGTCCCGCGCCGAAGCCGCCGCCGCCAGATTCTGCGTCAGCTGCGCGACCGAAGCCTGCAAATCCTTCGAATGCCCACGCTCAAGCGACAGCATGTCAGTCAACTCAGACATCTGCCGGTTCAGCCGATCGAGCGCCTTCTCCCGCCCCGACAACGCCACCGACAAAAACGCCTGCGCCAGCACGAACACCAACAGGACGAAAATGATGACCATGAGCAACGTGGACAAAGCATCCACATACCCCGGCCACGCATCCAACCCATTCCCACCCCCCCTCCGCCGGGTGCTCAACGCCATGAGGTCGCTCCGGAGAGAACAGGGGCTCCGCCCCCATGCCCCGGCCAGGGGCTCTGCCCCTGGACCCCGCCAAAGGCCGAGCCTTTGGAATCCATTACGGCGGCCAGGAGAAGGGTGGGCAGCGAGGTGGTCGGGGCAGCTCCTCGCCCACCCTTCTCCTGACCGCCACAGTCGGGTTCTAAGGGCTTCGCCCTTAGCGGGGGTCCAGGGGGCGGAGCCCCCTGGCGGGGGACGGGGCGGAGCCCCTGTTCTCTCCGGAGCGACCTCATGGCGTTTGGCCCTCGGCGAGGGCGGCGATGGTTCGGGTGAGGAGGCGGATGTCGTTGCGGATTTCGCTAGTGGTTTGGCTGCGGCCTTTTTCGAGTTCGGTGATGAGGCGGGCGAGGTGGGATTCGATGCTGCGCAGGTGGTTTCGGCTGCCGTCGTCGGTGTTGCGTTCGGCGAGGCGGGTGAGGGCGGGGCCGAGCTGGGACTGGGTTTCGGCGATGCGCAGCATGAGCTGCTGGCTCGCCCGCATGGTGTCCGAGAGGGTAGTGAGGCGTTCGGTGAGGGTGAGCAGGGCCTGGCCCGAGCGGGCGCGGTCGTCTTCGCCGCGGGCGAGGATCGATTGCAGGTTTTCCATGTTCTCGGCGGTTTGTTCGAGCAGCGCCTGCACGTAGACCGGGACCGAGCCTTCGCCTTCGCCGCCGAGCACGCCGGAGGAGATGCGGGTGATCCCGGCGAGCCATTCCTCGAGCTCGTTGAAGAAGCGATTCTGCGCCTGTCCGGCGGTGAGGTCGAGGAAACCGAGCACGAGCGCCCCGGCGAGGCCGAACATCGACGAGGAGAAGGCGGTGCCCATGCCATGCAGTGGCCGGGCGAGGCCGGCCTTGAGCTGGTCGAACAGGGCGTTGATGTCGCCTGATCCCACCGTCATGCCGGCGATCACGTCCGACACCGCGCCGACGGTGAGCAGCAGGCCCCAGAACGTGCCGAGCAGGCCGAGGAAGATCAGCAGCCCGGTCATGTAGCGCGAGAGCTCGCGGCTTTCGTCGAGGCGGCTGGCGATGCTGTCGAGGATTGACCGCATGGCGGGGGCGGAGAGGGTGAAGCGGTCCTGCCCGTCGCGGCCGCGCCCGGTGCGGGTGGCGAGCATGCTGGCCATCGGCGCGAGCAGGCGCGGGGCGGGCAGCGCCGCGAGCCGGGTGCGGGATTGCTGGAACGTCTCGACCCAGTTCACCTCCGGGGTGAGACGCAGCACCTGCCGGAGGTTCCAGAGGATGCCGAGCAGCAGGACGAGAAAGATCAGTCCGTTGAGCACCGGGTTGTTCGCGAACGCGATGGTCAGCGCGTGCGAGAGGATGATCGCGACCACGATCACCGCGATGAGGAAGATGACCATCCGGACGAGGTAGATGGTCGGCTTGGTCACGGTTTCGGTTCCGTGTCGGGCGACGGTGTCACCCGGCGTTCGGTCACGTCCACCCGGTCGGGCGGTCCGTCGCCGGTGGCCGGCCCGAGGGCGCGCACGTAGATGCGGGTGGACGGGATGCCCTGGTTGATCAGCACGGCGCGGGCGGCGAGCGCGCGGGCGAGGGAGAGGCGGCGGGGCGTCGAGGGATCGTCCGGCGCGCCGGTGGCGGTGCCGTCGATATAGATGCCGATCGGCTGGTCCTTGACCAGTTGCGCGAAGGCGGTGAGGGCGGCGGCGGTGGCCGGGTTCAGGTCGCTGCGACTCGGCCCGAAGGTGACGCGGAGCCCGTCGTTCATCTTGTCGGCGGTGCCCGGCGCGTCGGCGACGACCGGCACTGGCGGCGGCGGCCCGACGGGCTGCACCGGCACTGGCGGTACCGGGGCGATCACGGCGACGGGGGGGGGTGCGGCCGGGATGGCAGGGAGCACCGCGGGCAGCGTGGTGGGATGCGCGGGGGCCGGATGGGCCGGTTCGGGATGTGCGGCGGCAGAGCGGGTCGGTTCGGATCGCGGCGGGGTGGAATGCGGGGAAGGATGCGCCTCCGCACGTGGCGCGGGATGGTGCGCGGGCGCGTGATGCGGCGTGTGCTCCGATCGGCTGGTGTGATGCGTGGGCGCCCCCGATGACGGGCTGAGCTGGTCGAGCGCCTGGTTGTTCACGCTGACCTGCGCGCGCGCCGGTTCCGGGGCCATGGCGAGGGCGGCAAGCAGGGCGATCGAGGTGCGGATGGGCATGGGCCGCGCCAGGCTAACGAAGCCCGCGCCGGGTCTCAATCGCGTTGCAAGCACGCCGATCACATTCAGGCGGCGACGGTGCCGGCAGCGGCGGCGACCCCGTCCGCCACCGCCTCGCGCAGCCGCGCGTGCAAATGCGGATTGGCGGCGACGACGTCGGTGGTCGGGTTCTCGTTGCCCTGGGCATCGGTGATGAAGCCGCCGGCCTCGCGCACCAGCAACACGCCGGCGCAGGAATCCCACGGCTTGAGCCCGAGCTCCCAATATCCATCGAAGCGTCCGCCGGCGACCCAGGCGAGGTCGAGCGCGGCCGCGCCGAAGCGGCGGATGCCGGCCACCGCCGGCATCAGCGTGCCGAGCGTGCGCGCGAAGGCGAGGCGGTTACGGGGATCGACCTTGGCGAACGGAATGCCGGTGGCGAACACCGCGGTGATCAGCTCGCGCCGCGCCGAGACGCGGAGCCGCTTTTCGTTGACAAAGGCGCCGGCGCCGCGCTCGGCCCAGAACATCTCGTCCTGCGCAGGGTTGTAGACGAGCCCGGCCGCGGTCTCGATCCGTCCGTCGGACAGGCGCCGCTCCAGACCGATGCTGATCGCCCAGTGCGGCATGCCGTGCAGGAAGTTCGTGGTGCCGTCGAGCGGGTCGACCACCCAGCGCCAGGTCCAGTTCTCGGAGCCCGAGGCGCCGCTCTCCTCCATCAGGAAGGCATACCCCGGGCGGGCGCGGCCGAGCTCCTCGCGCAAGGTCGCCTCGGCGCGGAGATCGGCCTGGCTGACGAAATCGCCGGGTCCCTTCACGCTGACCTGCAGCTGCTCGACCTCGTTGAAGTCGCGCAGCAGGCGCTTGGCGGCCTTCTGGGCCGCGTTGGCCATCACCGTGAGGTGGGGCGAGAGGCGGAATGCCATTGTCGGGCCCAGTCCTTCGCCCGCTAGCCCTTCGCCCGCTCCATGTAGGTCGCATCCTCGGTGCGCACGACGATGCGCTCGCCCGCCTCGATGAAGGGCGGCACCATGGTCTTCACCCCGTTCGAGAGCTTGGCCGGCTTGTAGGAGGAGGAGGCGGTCTGGCCCTTCACCACCGGATCGGCCTCGACCACCTCGAGCACGACGTTCGGCGGCAGGTGGACGGCGACCGGATCGCCTTCCACGAGATCGACCACGACCGCCATATTGTCCTGCAGGAACGGCGCGGCATCGCCGAGCAGATCGACCGGGATCATCGCCTGCTCGAACGTCTCGGGGTCCATCAGCACGAGGTTGCCGCCATCGGTGTAGGAGTAGGTGTAGTCCTTCTCCTCGGTCATCAGCCGCTCGACCGTGTCGGCGGTGCGCCAGCGCTCGTTGGTCTTGTTGCCGGTGCGCAGGTCGCGCATCTCGACCTGGATGAACGCGCCACCTTTGCCGGGCGAGATGATCTGCTGCTTGAGCACGGTCCAGCGGCGACCGTCATGCTCGATCACCTGGCCGGCGCGGATCAGGTTCGCCTGCTGCTTCATGGTGCAAACTCTTGCAATCTGGGAAAGAGTCGGGGAGAGAGCAGGCTTCTAGCCGGAAGGGGTTGGAGCGGCAAGCGCGTGCCGGTTCCCCACCGGGTCGCGCACCGCGTCGCGCCCTTCGAGATAGGCGGGCCCCACCGGCACCTTGCCATGGCCGCCGGGGATATCCAGCACGTAGGTCGGCCAGGCGAGACCGGTGACGCGCCCGCGCAGCTGGGCGAGCAAGCGCTGTCCCTCCTCGATCGGGACGTGGAAGCGCGCGGTGCCCGGCGCCGGATCGAGCTGGTGGAGGTAGTAGGGCTTGATCCGGCAGGCGAGCATGCGCCGGAACAGCGCCTCCAGCGCGGCCGCGCTGTCATTCACCCCGCGCAGCAGGACCGACTGGCCGAGCACCGGGATGCCGAGGCGCTGGATGGATCGCAGAGAATTTCTCGCGTCATCCGTCAGTTCGCGTGCGTGGTTCGCATGGATGACGAGAAAGAGGGGCGTTCTTGTCTCGAGGCATTCGGCGAGCGTCGGCGTCAGCCGCGCCGGATCGGCGACCGGCACGCGGCTGTGGATGCGGAGAGTTTCGACATGCGGGATCGCATCGAGGGCCGCAAGAATCTCGCCCAGCCGGCGCGGCGACAGGATGAGCGGGTCGCCGCCGGTGAGGATCACCTCGCGGATTTCGGGACGATCGCCGATCCAGGCGAGCGCCGCGGCGAGCTGCGCGGTGGTGAGCAGCCCGCCTTCGGGGCCGACATGCTCGCGGCGGAAGCAGAACCGGCAATAGACAGGGCAGGCGAGCAGCGGCTTGAGCAGGACGCGGTCGGCATAACGGTGCACGATTCCCGGCAGCGGTGACAGCGCGTCGTCGCCGATCGGGTCGGCCCTCTCGTGCGGCGCGGTGGCGAGCTCCGCCGGATCGGGGATGAACTGCAATCCGATCGGATCGCCGGGCGCGGCGATCAGCGCGTGCAAGGCGGGCGGGACGGCGATGGCGTAGCGTTCCGCGACCGCGGCGATCGCCTGGCGCTGCGCGGGATCGACCAGCCCGGCCGCGATCAGGGCGCCCGCATCGCGGAGCGTGCCGGCTGTCCCCGCATCGCGGAGCGTGCCGGCTCGGTCCGCGTCATTCAGCGTGGTCGGCCTTGCATACGCATGGGTGTCCGGCATGGTGGCGGCAGATAGAGCCTGGTCCCGCATGCCGCAACCCGTCTCCCAGCCGGCCTGGGATCCCGAGCAGCTCGCCGCCCGGCTGCCCTTCCTGCGCCGGCGAGCCCTCCTGACCGAGGCGGTGCGCGCCTTCTTCCGCGCCCGTGCCTACACCGAGGTGGAGACCCCCTGCCTGGTCCGGGCGCCGGGCGAGGAGGTGCATCTCGCGGCCTTCCGCACCGAGCTGCACCAGCCGGACGGCACATCCACGCCGCGCTGGCTGCACACCAGTCCGGAATTCGCGATGAAGCGGCTGCTCGTCGCCGGCGCCGGGCCGATCTTCCAGCTCGCGCGGGTCTGGCGGAACGGCGAGGCCGGGTCGCTGCATGCGCCCGAGTTCACCATGCTCGAATGGTATCGGCCTGGCGCGACTCTCGCCGGGCTGATGGACGAAACCGAGTCGCTGCTGCGCGCGGTGCTGCCGCCGGAGGTCTCCCGGGGCGGCCGGTGCAACCCGCTCGCCGCCTTCGAGCGGATCAGCGTGGCCGAGGCGTTTCGCCGCCATGTCGGTGCGGACGTGCTCGGCACGATCGACGACGCGGCCGCTCTCGCGGCTCAGGCAGGCGTGCAGCTCCGCGCGGAAGAGAATTGGGAAGACTTGTTTTTCCGCCTGCTGCTTGCGCGGGTGGAACCGCATCTCGGCCGCGACCGCCCGACCTTCCTGACGCATTTCCCCGCTCCGCAGGCGGCGCTGGCGCGGCGCGATCCCGCCGATCCGCGCGCCGCGTTGCGCTTCGAGCTGTTCGTCTGCGGCATCGAGCTGGCCAATGCCTTCGAGGAACTGACCGACGCCGCCGAGCAGCGCGCCCGCTTCATCGCTGAGCGCGCAAGGCGGCATGCGCTCAGCGGGAATGCTCCGCCGCTGGACTGGCCGCTTGACGAGGATTTCCTCGCCGCCCTCGAGCGGGGCATGCCGGACGGATCCGGCATCGCGCTCGGCTTCGACCGACTTGCCATGCTTGCGGCAGGTGCCGCTCGGATCGAGCAGGTGCTATGGTTACCGCCCGACTGAACGCCGACCGCAATCGAGGCCTGATCTCATGCCCTACCCGCCGATCCGTCTTGCGGGCGTCCTGCTCGCGCTCCTGGCCGTCGCTGCCTGTACGTCGCCGCCGGATTCCGGACTTTCGGGCGGCAGCTACCAGTATCAGGGCGGCCCGACGCCGAGTGCGGGCGGGAGCGTCAACCCGGCCACCGGCCTGCCGGGCGGCCATTGAGCGGGTTCCAAGATCATTGGGGTTCTAGCAACATTCGCTGACAGCTAGGTTGCGGTTTCACGGGCGATTAACTGCCTTGGCCCATGGTAGGATCCTCATCTGGATGCCGCCTTCCCCATGCTGAACCTGATTGGCTGTATCACCGAGCAACACGATACCCGGCTGGTCGCGCTCGCCGCCTGCATCTGCATTCTTGCCTGCGGCACCACCGTGAATCTGATGGCGCGCGCCCGGCAGAACGATGCGCCGCTGCTCTGGCTGCTGGCCGCCGCGGCGCTGTTCGGCTGCGGCGTTTGGTCGCTGCATTTCGTGGCGATGCTGGCCTTCATGCCCGACCTCCCGATCAGCTATGCCGAGCTGCCGACGCTGATCTCCATCGGGATCGCCTGCCTCGGCGCGCTGCTGGCGTTCTCGGCATGGCGGTGCGTGCGCTCGCGCCGGCTCGCCAACCTTCTCGGCGGCGTTCTGCTCGGGCTGGCGATCGCCGGGATGCATTATTGCGGCGTGTCGGGGATGCGGCTGCCCGGACGGTTCGGCTTCGACACTGGCGAGCTTTCCTTCTCCGTCCTGGTGGGCATCGGCTGCTGCACGATCGCTCTCTCGCGGGCGGAGAACCTTGCCTCGGGCTGGCGGCGCGCCGAAGTGGCCGGTTGGCTCGCGCTCGGCATTTGCGGGCTGCATTTCACCGGCATGGCGGCGCTGCACCTGACGCTGGGCGTCGGCTCGGACCTGCCGCCTGGCCTCGGCTCCGCCTCGATGGCGATCGTGGTCGGCTCGGCGAGCCTTGCCATCCTGCTGGTGAGCATGGCGGCCACCTTGATGGAGCAGCATCTCTCGCAGCGCGCGGTGCGCGAGCTGCACCGGCTTCGCCTGCTGAGCGACATCTCGCGGGAAAGCCTGCTGATCCATCGCGACGGCATCATCCTGCAGGCGAACACCGCAAGCGGCCGGTTGCTCGGCCTGCCGGCCGATCGGCTGGTCGGGCAGAACGTGGTCGAGCTCTTCGCCGAGGCCGATCAGCCGGCGATCCGGCGGCGGGCGCGCCATTCCGGAGGCGCACTCATGCCGGAGGAGGTGCAGGTCCGTACGAGCGCCGGCATTCTCGTGCCGGTCGAGCTGTCCTGCAGCGCGATCGAGTATGACGGCGCCCGGGCGATCGCGGTGGTGCTGCACGATCTGACCGACCGCAAGCGCGACGAGGCGCGCATCCGCCACCTCGCGCATCACGACGCGCTCACCGAACTGCCGAACCGCTTCCTGCTGCAGGAGCGTCTCCGCCGCGCACTCGACGGTGTCGCCGAAACGGGCGGCAGCGTGGCGCTCCTCTATCTCGACCTCGATCGTTTCAAGGCGGTGAACGACCTGCTCGGGCATGCGGCGGGAGATACGCTGCTGCAGGAGGTCGCCGCCCGGCTGCGGGCGGAGCTGCGCCCGTTGGACACGCTCGCCCGGGTGGGCGGCGACGAGTTCGTCATCGTCGTCAACGTGGACCAGCCGGACAAGGCGGCGCTGCTGGCCGGGCGGGTGGTGGAGACGCTCGACCGCCCCTTCGATCTCGACGGCCATACGGCGACGATCGGTACCTCGATCGGCATCGCCCTCTATCCGAGCGACGCCGCCACCGAGGAAAGGCTGATGCACGCCGCCGATACCGCGCTCTACCGCGCGAAGGAGGAGAAGGGCACGTTCCGCTTCTTCAAGGCGGCGATGAATGAGCACCTCCACGCGCGGCGACAGCTCGAGCACGATCTGCGCCACGCGCTGCAGCGTGACGAGTTCGAGCTGCATTACCAGCCCCTGATCGATTGCCAGACCGGCGTGGTGGAAGGCTACGAGGCGCTGCTCCGGTGGCAGCACCCGGTGCGTGGCCTGGTCTCGCCCGCCGAGTTCATCCCGCTCGCCGAGGAGACCGGGCTGATCCGCCGGATCGGCGAATGGGTGATCGCGACCGCATGCCGGACGGCCGCGTCCTGGGAGGCGCCGCATTGGGTCGCGGTCAATGTCTCGCCGGTCCAGTTCCAGCAGAGCGACCTCGTGCAGATCGTGGCCGGTGCCCTGGTGAGCAGCGGCCTGCCGGCGTCGCGGCTCGAGATCGAGATCACCGAAGGCATTCTGATCGAAGACAGCGAGCGGGCGATCGAGGTGCTGCTGGCGCTGCGCGGGCTCGGGGTGCGGATCGCGCTCGACGATTTCGGCACCGGCTACTCGAGCCTCAGCTATCTCCGCTCCTTCCGGTTCGACAAGCTGAAGATCGACCAGTCCTTCATCCGCGAGCTCGGCCAGAGCGAGGATGCGATCACCATCGTCCGCACCATCATCGGGCTCGCCCATAACCTTGGCCTGGCGGTGACCGCGGAGGGGGTGGAGACGCCCGAGCAGCTGGCGGCGATCCGTCAGCATCTCTGCGACGAGGCGCAGGGCTATCTTCTCGGCCGGCCCGCGCCGATGCGCGTGGTGCGAAGCCGGGCCGCCGCCTGAGGAGAGCGCCCGAGAAAGTTATGAACCGCCTGGGGCGCCTCGGCGGCCGGTCAAGCGGAAGCGGTGATCGCAGCCTCGAGGGAGCAAATGCCGGCGGCGGGGCCGTCCGGATGGTCCCAGACCGCGCCGATGACGGCCAGAAAATCTGCGCCGGCTTGGACGAGCGGGGCGCAATTCACCGCGGTGATCCCGCCGATCGCGACGCTCGGGAGCTCCATCGTCTCCGACCACCAGGCGAGCAGCTCGGGCTCCGCATGGTGGATCGTCTCCTTGTTGGCGGACGGAAAGAAGGCCCCGAAGGCGACGTAATCCGCCCCGTCTTCGCCCGCCTGCATGGCGAGGTCGCGGCTCGCGTGACAGGTGACGCCGAGCGTCAGATCGGGGCCGAGCAGGCGGCGGGCCTCGCGCGCCGCCACATCCTCCTGCCCGACATGGGCGCCATCGCACCCGGTTTCGCGCACCAGATCGGCGCGGTCGTTCAGCAAAAAAGCGACATCGCGGGATTGCGCGACCGGGCGCAGCACGTCGATCGCGCGGCGGAACGCGTCATCCGTGCAATCCTTCAGGCGGAGCTGCACCGCCGCCACCGGTCCGGCATCGAGCGCCGCCGCGAGACGGCCGGCGAAAACCGGTGGATCGAGCGTGGCCGGGGTGAGCAGATAGATGCGGCAGCGCTCAGCCGCCTCCGTCGTCCCGGTCAACCGCATGTCTTCCTCGTGCCGCGCTCGCGCGTGTCAGGTCGTCGCCGGTTCCACCGGAGGTGACGCTGCTCTACAGCATTTTCACCTTCGGTGGAGTCGGCGCCGGCCCCCGCCCCACCCGGCCTCCCAACGAAAGTATGCTACCGATGGGGGCCAGAGGGGGCGAGGGCCGGCGTTCACTCAACCGAAAATGCTCCAGAGCCCCCGTAGGAGCGAATAAGGCTGGAGATTTATCGCGTTGCCGCCTGGGAGCGCCGCACGCGACCGCCGCATGCGACCCTGGCGGCCCTGGGCGGAGCAGACCTGCCAGCCCGAGCATGTGGGCCTATCCATTGGAACACCGACGCATGGTTCGCAGCCTCATTGCCTTTACGGGCGTCGTCCTTTCCGTCATCGCGTTCGGCTCGGCGGCACGCGCCGCCGACACGCCTCGTTTCGAGCCGACGGGTTGCCACCTGCCCGATATCGCCGATGTTCTGCCGCGCCTGCGCTGCGGCGTCGTGCACGTGCCGCGCGACTACGCGCATCCGGACGGCTCGACCTTCGCCCTCGCTGTCGTGGTTATCGCCAGCGCGCATCAGCCCGCCAAGGCCGATCCGGTTGTCTACATCAGCGGCGGTCCCGGTTCGCCGCTGACGATCTTCGCCGGCTTCCAGGCTCGACACTCCTACGCCGCTGACCGCGACCTCGTCCTCGTTGACCAGCGCGGCATGGGCCGCTCGGAGCCGCGTCTCTGCCCCGGCCTCCAGGGCGACCTCATCAACGCGAATCTCGCCGTGGCGACGGACCCCACTGCCGCCGCATTGGCCGCGAGCCGTACCATACATGCGGCCTGTCACGACGCGATCGTCGCGCGCGGCATCGATCCGGACGATTTCGGCACGGCGACGACAGTCGAGGATTATGAACGGGTGCGCCGCGCGCTTGGGCTGACGCGGTGGAACGTGATCGGCGAAAGCTACGGCACGACGGTGGCGATGACGTTGCTCGCGCTCCACCCCGAGAGCGTCCGGTCGGCCGTGCTCGACAGCCTCAACCCACCCGATGCCTTCTTCGGCATGCCTTGGTCCGCTCGAGTGGCGCGGGCGCGCGACGCCTTCTTCGCGGCGTGCGGCACGAATCCAGCCTGTAGCGCAACCTACCCCGATCTTGCTGGCCTCTACCGGGCAGCGCTGGTGCGGCTCGGGCAGGCGACACCGGTCGTGCCCCTGCCGCCGACGCTGCACGTGCCAGGCGATCGCGTGAAACTCACACCTTCTGTGTTGGAAGAGGTGGTCGGGCGGCTTGTCTATTACCCCCCAACTTACGCCAATCTGCCGCGCCTCATCGCGGCGACACGTAACGGCGACATGGAACCGGTCGGTACGGCTTTGGGCAGCCTGCTGGCGGGCGCGAAGCGGGACGGCAACGAGGGTGCGTTCGTCGCCGTCGAATGCCGCGATCGGCCACGCTGGCGCGAGCCAGTACCGCAGAATGCGAACCCGCTCGATTTGGCGCTCTTGCCGCCCGGCATCTGTGCAAAGTGGTCGGCACTCGGCGCCGAGCCCGAGATCCCGCGCGATACTGTGGTGCCGACGCTCGTATTGGCGGGGCAGTTCGATCCGAACATCAGGCCCGAGCAGAGCCGCCACGTCGCCGACCTGATTGGGCGGCGTGCGCGCTGGGTTTTGTTCGCCGGGATTGGGCATAGCGTTCGACACTTCAGCCCATGCGCCCAGGCTCTGGTTGCAGCCTTCATTGAGGAGCCAGATCGAGAGCATGACACAACCTGTGCCGAGAAAGCCGCTCGCTCCGTGACCTTCGCTCCACCGTTACCCTAAGAGCATTTCAGTTAAGTCGGCGCCGGCCCTCGCCCCCACCCGGCCCGCCATCGGTAGTATACTTTCGTTGGGAGGCCGGGTGGGGGCGAGGGCCGGCGCCGACTCCACCGAAGATGAAGTGCTCTACGAGCCTGTTTGGAAACGCGCTCTGGCGGCCGTCTGACGCGGTTTTCCTATGCTCCGGTGCTCACGGCCAGCAAGGCCGCTCCGCACCGAGGTTTCCAGGTCGAGAGGACACCTGACAGGCGCTTCAGCGGTGCGGGCCAGGGCGGGTCTAGGCGAGACCGAGGCACGAAGCAGCAAGCATCCGCTCCTAGACCATGTTCCGTTCGCATTCGCTCACTGACAGACTCTGGCTCTTTGTTTTGGCGGGCATCTCTATCCGCTCGAACGATCCCTTCACGCCGCCGCCCGGGACTCGGCGGCGAGTCGGCGGATGGTGGTTTCGATGATGCTGGTGACGCGGGTGCGTTCCACGCCGGTGAGGGTTTGGCGGGGGCTGCGGACGTATTCGGGGGCGCCGTAGGCGAGGTGTTCGGCGAGCTTTATGTATTGAACGAGCTTGACGTCGGTATCGAGGTGGAAGGCCGGCATCAGGATCCGGTAGAGGCTGCGCGCCTCCAGCAGGCGGCCCTGGCTTGCCAAGGTGAAGAGGCGCACGCATTCGGCCGGCCAGGCGTTGGTCATGCCGGAAACCCAGCCGGTGGCGCCGAGTGCGATGCTTTCGAGCAGCAGGTCGTCCACGCCGCAGAACACCGAAAAGCGGTCGCCGAAAGCGTTGGCGAGGTCGGTGATCCGCCGGGTGTCGCCGGTCTCCTCCTTGATGCACTGGATCGAGGGGATGTCGGCGAGGCGTTCCAGGATCGCGGGCGTGACGTCCACGCCATAGGCAATCGGATTGTTGTAGATCATGATGGGCAGGCCGCATCCGGTGCCGAGGGCGGCGTACCAGGCGGCGGTCTCGCGCGGGTCGGTGCGGTAGCCGAGGCTCGGGAAGGCCATCAGCCCGGCGGCGCCCAGCGCCTCGAAGCGGCGGGCGGTGGCGACCGCCTCCGAGGTGGAGATCTCGGCCAGCCCCGAGAGCACCGGCACGCGGCCGCCGGCGGCGGCAAGCGCGGTCCGGATCACCGCATCCTGCTCTGCATCGGTGAGAGACGCGTTCTCGCCGAGCATCGGCAGCACGATGACGGCGCTGACCCCGTTCACCACCAGCCGGTCGATGCTGCGCTCGAGCGCCGGCAGGTCGAGCTTTTCCTCCTGCGTCAGCTTGGTGGTGACGGCGGGGAACACCCCGGTCCAGGCGATCATCGCGCTCTCTTCAGCCCGATCGGAAGACCGCTCAGGCGGCCGCCGATTCCACGTCCTCATCCTCGTTCGCCTCGCCTTCCGCGGTGGCCTCGGAGGCTTCGGCGCCCTCGGTCTTGGGCGCCCCCTTGCCGAGGATCGCGCTGACGCGACGGATGAGCTTCTGCCCGTTGACGTCGTCGTTGAGGGCGAGCTCCAGATTCTCCATATCCTTCAGGCGCGCGTTGTTGAGTTGGCCCGTCATCGCGAAATAGGCGAGCAGCGTCACCAGCCGCTTCGCGAGCGGGGGCATGGCGCGGTATTGCGCGTGATCGTCCGGCAGGGTCCAGTTGTAGAGCGCCTTGCGGCCGACGCCCGTCCATTCGGCGAGCTTGGCCATGTCGGTCGGGGTCTTCTCGCCGGGTTTCTTGCCGAAGTTGAGCAGGCGGCCGACGCGCGAGAGCGTCTGCTTCGAGAAATTCGCCATGGGAATGCTCCGGAATTGCTGTCTCAGGGCGAATCCTATTGTTCCCAGTGGGAAAAATCAACCATCAAGACGCTCCCGCCGGCACCGCGCCCTCCGGCGGGTCGAAGGCCCGGATCGGCGGCAGGTTGCCGCGGAATTTCTCCATCTCGATGCTGGTGAGCTGGCCGGTGCATCCTTGCGAGAGGCGCGAGGTGCCGCGGTCGCGGGTGAGCACGTTGGGATTGCCGTGGACGCAGAGCGAACCCTCTTCGGCCGGTGTCTCCGGGTCGAACCATGCGCCGGTCGGGAGCTGCACCACGCCCGGCCGCACCGCCTCGGTCACCGAGGCGGCGGCGAGGCAGGCCCCGCGATCGTTCCACAGCCGGAGGATATCGCCATCGGCGATGCCGCGCGGCGCCGCGTCGGCCGGGTTGATGCAGGCGACCTCGCGGCCGCGCACCTTCCGCCCGGCGCTGTGGCCGCCGAAATCGAGCTGGCTGTGCAGCCGGGTCGCCGGCTGGTTGGCGACGAGCCAAAGGGGATGGCGTGCATCGGGCGAGTCGGCCGGCGGCAACCAGGCGGGGTGGCCCGGGCAGTCGTCATAGTCGAACCCGGCGATGGTGGCGGAATAGAGCTCGATCTTGCCGCTCGGCGTCGGCAGCGCGGCCGCGTCGGGGTCCGCGCGGAAGGCGCGCAGCACGCCGCCATCATCGGCGACCTGCGGCAAAGCGAGCTCGCCCGCCTGCCAGAACGCGTCGAAATCCGGGGCCGGCGCGCCGCGCGCGAGCAGCGCCGCCCGGGTCGTCTCGTAGAGGAAGCGCAGCCAGTCCCGCACACTGCGCCCCTCGGTGAACGCATCGCCAGCCCCCATCCGCTCGGCGAGCGCGGCGAAGATCGCGTAATCGTCTCGCGCCTCCCCGAACGGCTCGGCCAGCTTGTGCATCGCGACCATCAGCGGGTCGGCAGGGGTGGCGGCGATGTCCTCGCGTTCGAGGGACATGGTGCAGGGAAGCACGATGTCCGCATGCCGCGCGGTCGCGGTCCAGGCGAGTTCGTGCACCACCAGCGTGTCGACGGTGGCAAAGGCGCGGCGCAGCCGGTTCAGATCCTGGTGGTGGTGGAACGGGTTGCCGCCCGCCCAATAGACCAGCCGGATGTCCGGGTAGGCGAGGCGGGCGCCGTTATAGTCGAACGGGGCGCCGGGGTTGAGCAGCATGTCGGAGATGCGCGCGACCGGGATGAAGGCGCCGACCCGGTTGCGCCCTTGCGGCACGGCTGCGGTCGGCACGGCGTTGGCGGCCTTGCCGTAATGCGCGATGGCGCCGAGCGCGTAGTTATAGCCGCCGCCCGGCAGGCCGATCTGCCCGAGCGCCGCGGCGAGCGCGGCCGCCATCCAGACCGGCTGCTCGCCATGCTCGGCGCGCTGCAGCGAATGCGACACCACGACGAGGCTGCGCCGCCCGGCCAGGCGTCGCGCCAGGCCGGTGATGGTGTCGGCCGCGATCCCGCAGATCGCGGCGGCCCAGGCGGCATCCTTGGCCTGGCCGTCGCTCTGCCCCGTCACATAGGCCTCGAGCACCGGCCAGCCCTCGCAGTAGCGCGCGAGGAAGGCGCGGTCGTGCAGCCCCTCCGCGACCAGCGTGTGCAGCAGGCCGAGCATCAGCGCGGTATCGGTGCCGGGCACCACCGGCACCCAGGCGGCCCCGGCCTCCTCGGGCAGATCGGTGCGCAGCGGGCTCACGCAGATGAACGCGCATCCGCGCTCCCGCGCCGCCTGCATCGACCCGCGCTCGACATGCCGGCTGACCCCGCCGCTCGCCACCATCGAGTTCTTCAGCGCCATGCCGCCGAACGCGATCACCACCTCGGAATGCGCGACGATCTGGTCCCAGGTGACGGTGTTGCGGGTGACCGCGTCATAAGGTCCGAGGATATGCGGCAGGATCACCGCCGAGGCGCCGGCGCTGTAGCTGTTGACCGAGCGGACATAGCCGCCGAGCGCCATGTTCAGGAAGCGGTGCACCTGGCTTTGCGCGTGATGGAAGCGCCCGGCGCTCGCCCAGCCATAGGAGCCGCCGAACACCGCCTGCGGCCCGTGTTCCGTCTTCACCCGTGTGAGCTCGCCGGCCAGCAGGTCGAGGATGCGGTTCCAGTCCATCGGCACGAACTCGTCGCCGCCACGCCTGGTGTCCGGACCGGGGCCGCCCTCCAGCCAGCCGCGCCGCACCATCGGCCGCGCCAGCCGCGCCTTGTGGCGGAGCGCGTCGGGGAAATTCTGCAGCAAAGGATTGGGATCGGGGTCGTCCGGATGCGGCCGCACCACCAGCCTGCCCTCCGCCCAGGCCGCCGAGAACACGCCCCAATGGGCGGCGTGCGGGCTGAACGTCTCCGGGGTGTCCGTCATGCGACCGCCTCCGCCGTGCCGATCCGGTGAAATTCGCATGAAGCTGCCGCCGGACGCCAGGGCGGAGCCGCTTGTCCTGGCGGCTGCCCGCGAACACTATGCTTCTCATCCCCACACGGAGCCGCCGATGCCTGACGCGCTGCCCGATACGAGCCGTTCCAACCTGTCGCGCGATGCAGCGCTGCGGGAGCGCGCCCGGCAGGTGATCCCGGGCGGCCTCTGGGGCCATCTCGACGCGACCAAGCTGCCGCCTGGCTACCCGCAATATTTCGAGCGCGGCGAGGGGAGCCATCTCTGGGACGTGGACGGCCGGGAGTACGTGGATTTCATGTGTTCCTGGGGGCCGGTCGTGCTCGGGCACCGGAACGCCGTGGTCGAGGAGGCGGCGCGCAGGCAGGCGGCGCTCGGGGATTGCCTGAACGGGCCCGGCCCGGTGCTGGTCGAGCTCGCCGAACGCCTCGTCGGCATGGTCGCGCATGCCGATTGGTGCATCTTCGCCAAGAACGGCAGTGACGCAACGACAAGCTGCGTCACCATCGCGCGCGCCGGCACCGGCCGGCGCAAGGTGCTGGTGGCGGAGGGCAGCTATCACGGTGCGGTGCCCTGGTGCTCGCCCTCGCTCGCCGGCGTCACCGTCGAGGACCGGGCGCATCTGCTCACCTTCGAGTACAACGACGCCGCCAGCCTGGAGAATGCGGTGGACCGCGCGGGCGGCGACCTGGCGGCGATCATCGTCACCGCATTTCGGCACGACATGAGCCGCACGCTCGAGGTGCCCACGCCGGAATTCGCCCGCCGTGCCCGCGGGCTCTGCGACGCGACCGGCGCCGCGCTGATCGTCGATGACGTGCGCGCCGGCTTCCGGCTCGATCTTGGCGGCTCGTGGGAGACGGTCGGCGTGCGGCCCGATCTCTCCGGATTCAGCAAGGCGATCGCCAACGGGCATGCACTCGCCGCGGTCACCGGCAATGAGCGGTTCCGGCAGGCGGCGACGGAGGTTTTCGTCACCGGCTCGTTCTGGTGCACTGCGGTGCCGATGGCGGCGTCGCTGGCGACTCTGGGCGAGCTCGAGCGTCTCGATGCGCCCGCCCAATTGCGCAAGAAAGGCGAGACGCTGCGCGCCGGGATCGCCGAACGCGCCGCCCGACACGGCATCGAGGTGATCCAGAGCGGGCCGCCGCAGATGCCGCTGGTGCAGTTCGCCGGGGATGCGGATTTCCGCCTCGGCACGCTCTATTGCGCGGAGGCGCTCACCCAGGGGGTCTATTTCCACCCCCGCCACAACATGTTCCTCTCCTGCGCCCACACCGAGGCCGATATCGCGCATGCTCTGGATGCGGCAGATGCCGGGATGGCGGCAGTGGCGCGGGCGATCTAGCGGAGGCGAGGCCGGACCGTCCGGGGCGGCCGGATACTGCCCGGCCGACGTCGAAGGCAAAGACTCTCAGAAGAGTCGCTGCCCCTGCGGATAGGGAACAACGATCTCGTTCGGCTCGGCGAGGTTGAGCATCGCGCGGGAGCGCTCGTCGAGCGTGTCGAGGTCGAGATGGTTGGCGCGCAGGCCGCCGACGCGGCGCGCCCACGCCGCCTGCTCGGCCTGCGCATCGGCGAGCGTCGCCTGCGCGACCTGCAGGGTCTGCTGGCTCGCGACATAGGCGCGCAGCCCGTGATTTCCCTGCGTGACGCTCCAGCCGAAATAGGCGGTGAGCGAGAGGAACAGCAGCGGCGGCAGCGCCGCCTTGGCCTTGCGTTTCAGCATGCGGCCGATCTGCATCGCCCCGAATCCCCCGACCCGTCCCGGCCGGAACGATTGCACAAAGCTTTGGGGACACAAAGCCGG
Organism: Acetobacteraceae bacterium; assembly: GCA_965276665.1. GTDB lineage: Bacteria > Pseudomonadota > Alphaproteobacteria > Acetobacterales > Acetobacteraceae > CAWGJC01. Next base: position 1,244,566 of record OZ255620.1, on the reverse strand, counting down.
GTTTGCCGCAAAGCTTTCGTTTTCAGCGACCTGCGACTTTCATGTCGCAGCCTGGTTCAGCGCCGGAGAATGGTCCGGCCGGCATAGCGGGCGGCGGGACCCAGCGTCGCCTCGATGCGGATGAGCTGGTTGTATTTCGCCGTGCGATCGCTGCGCGACAGGCTCCCGGTCTTGATCTGCCCGCAATTGGTGGCGACGGCGAGGTCGGCGATGGTGGAATCCTCCGTCTCGCCGGAGCGGTGGCTCATCACCGTTGCGAAGCCGGCGCGGTGCGCGAGCTCCATCGTCTCCAGCGTCTCGCTGAGCGTGCCGATCTGGTTCACCTTCACCAGGATCGCGTTGCTGCTCCGCTCGGCGATGCCGCGGCGCAGCCGGTCCGGGTTGGTGACGTAGAGATCGTCGCCGACCAGCTGCACCCGGTCGCCGAGCCGGGCGGTGAGCTGCGCCCAGCCCTCCCAGTCATCCTCCGCGCAGCCATCCTCGATCGAGACGATCGGGAAGCGCTCGACCAGATCGGCGAGGTAATCGACCATCCCGCCGGCATCGAGCGTCTTGCCCTCGCCCTCCATCGCGTAGCGCCCGTCCTTGAAGAACTCGGTCGCCGCGCAGTCGAGCGCGAAGGTGACGTCCTCGGCCGGCCGGTAGCCGGCGGCCTCGCAGGCGCGCGCGATGAAGCCGAGCGCCTCCTCGGCGGAGCGCAGATTGGGCGCGAACCCGCCCTCATCACCCACATTGGTGCTATGCCCGGCATCGTGCAGCGCGCGCTTCAGCGCGGCGAAGATCTCCGAGCCCATGCGCACCGCATCGGCGACGGTGCCGGCGGCGACCGGCTGGATCATGAATTCCTGGACGTCGATCGGGTTGTCGGCATGCGCGCCGCCATTGACGATGTTCATCATCGGCACCGGCAGGGTGCGGGCGAACACGCCGCCCACATAGCGGTAGAGCGGCACGCCCTCGGCCGCCGCGGCCGCCTTGGCGGTGGCGAGCGACACGCCGAGGATCGCGTTGGCGCCGAGCCGTGCCTTGTTCGGCGTGCCGTCGAGATCGATCATGATCTCGTCGATGCGGATCTGCTCGGACGGATCCATGCCGCCGATCGCATCGAAGATCTCGCCCTCCACGTTCGCGATCGCCTGCTGCACGCCCTTGCCGCCGAAGCGCGATTTGTCGCCGTCGCGCAGCTCGATCGCCTCGTGCGCGCCGGTGGAGGCGCCGGACGGGATGGCGGCGCGGCCGATCTCTCCGCTGTCGAGCACCACATCGACCTCGATTGTCGGGTTGCCCCGGCTGTCGAGAATCTCGCGGGCGACGATGTCGGCGATGGCGGCCATGAGCTCTCTCCTCTGCGCCCGGCCGCGATTAGGACGTTGAGGCGGGAACGGCAAGTGAGAGCGGCGTCATAGAAGACGGGTTTAACCGGGCGGCAATATCGCGGGCGCAGGATGCCCCCATGCTTGACCGCCCGTCCGATCACACACAAGACGATGCCGTGGCGGCCCTCGGCCGGGCCGACCGGCTGCTCGCCGCCGGACGGTTCGCCGAGGCGGAGGCCGCCTATCGCCGCGCGCTCGCGCACCCCGCGCCGGGCTCTCCTCATTTGGGCCCTGCCTATCTCGGCCTCGCCGCGGCGCTGCTCAACCAGGGACAGAACGCGCTCGCGATCGCCGCGGCGCGCAACGCCGTGCGGGTGATGCCGCAGGACGGCGCGGCGCAGCTCGCTCTCGGCACCGCACTCCGCATCGCCGGCGAGCCGGAGGCGGCGCTCGCCTGCTACGACGCCGTGCTGGCCGGCAATCCCGACGAGGCGGAGGCGGAATTTCAGCGCGGCAACGCGCTGGCGAGCCTCGGCCGCGCGGCGGAGGCGGTCATCGCCTTCTGCGCCGCGATCCGCCTGCGTCCCGGCCATGCGCAAACCCACTACAATCTCGCGACCCTCCTGCAGCGCGACGGCATGCTCGAGCAGGCGGCGTCCTGCTATGCGGCCGCGTCCGCGGCCCGGCCGGATTTCGCCGAGGCGCGGGTTAATCGCGGCAATTGCCTGCTGGCACTCGGCCGGATGAAGGAGGCGGAAGAAGCCTACCGGGACGCGCTGCATGTCTGGCCGGGCTACGCTGTCGCGCATGCCAATCTCGGCTGCGCGCTGCACGCGCTCGGCCGGTTCGAGGAGGCGGCCGCGCATTGCGACACCGCGATCCGCCTGCAGCCCGATTATCCGGAGGCCTATTCCAATCTCGGGAGCGCCCTCCTGGTGCAGGGGCGGTTCGAGGAAGCGATCGCCGCGTTCCAGGGCGCGCTGGCGCTGCGGCCGAACTACGCCGAGGCGCATGCCAATCTGGGGGCCGCGCTGCTCGACAGCGGCGACATCGAGGGCGCGCTGCTCGCCTGCGAGGCGGCGATCGAGCTCGCCCCGGACCAGCCGGATGCGCGTTTCAACCATGGTCTCGCGCTGCTCGCCGCCGGCCGCTACGCCGAGGGCTGGGCCGAGCACGAGCACCGTCTGCGCCTCGCGCATTACCCGCGCCGGACGCTCGGCTGCCGGCAATGGGGCGGCGAGAGGCTCTCCGGCGAGCGCGTGCTGCTGCATGCCGAGCAGGGTCTCGGCGACACGCTGCAATTCGTCCGCTACGCCGCCGAGGTCGCGGCGCGGGGCGGCCGCGTCATCCTGGAGGCGCAGAGGCCGCTGCTGCGCCTGCTCGGCCGGGTCGAAGGGGCGGCGGAGATCGTCGCGAGCGGGGATTCGCTCCCCGAGTTCGATCTGCATGCGCCGCTGATGAGCCTGCCGCATGCCTGCGGGACCACGCTCGAGACGATTCCCGGCCAGGCGCCCTATCTGCACGCCGATCCGGCGCTGACGGAGCGCTGGGCGTCGCGCCTGCCGGCCGATGGGAAGCTGCGTGTCGGCCTGGTCTGGGCCGGCAGTCCGCGGCCGGGCGAGCCGCGCAACCACCACGCGGATCGCCGCCGCTCGCTGCGCCTCGCCTGCCTCGCGCCGCTCGCCGGCATCCCGGGCGTGCGCTTCGTCAGCCTGCAGCTCGGCCCGCCTTCAGAGCAGGCGCGGACGCCGCCGCCCGGCCTCGACCTGATCGACCCGACGCCGGACATCGCCGATTTCGAGGACACCGCCGCGCTGATCGCCGGGCTCGATCTGGTGATCTCGGTCGATACCTCGGTCGCGCATTTGGCGGGCGGGCTCGGCCGGCCGGTCTGGGTGCTGTCGCGCTTCGACGGGTGCTGGCGCTGGCTCTCCGGGCGTGACGACAGCCCGTGGTACCCGACGCTCCGCCTCTACCGGCAGGAACGAGCGGGGGACTGGTCGGGCCCGATCGCCCGCATCGTCCAGGATCTGCGCGGCCTGGCCGCCTGGCCGCCCCGTTAGGCCGGGCGTTGGATCCGAAACCATGCCCTGTACAAAGCGGACCCCCACAAGCGAACGGCACCGGGCGATCCCCGGCGCCGTTTCGCGCAGGCCAGTCCGATGCGGTGCTAGAATATCGCGCGCCCGGCGGTGATCGCCAGCACGAGGAAGATCAGGAACACGACGATCGCGATGAAAAAGAGGATGCGCGCGACGCCAGCGGTCGCGGCCGAGATGCCGGTGAACCCGAACAGGCCGGCGATGATCGACACCACCAGGAAGAACAAGGCGAGTTTCAGCATCGAGGGCGCTCCGTTGCGGCCGACATGGCCGTGCGCGGGAAAACGCAATGATGTGAGCGGGGTTGCATTCCCGCGCCCTACTACCCGAGGCCGCATTCCCTGAGGCGGAGCGCCGCCTCCAGCTCGGCGATCCGCTGGTGCAGCGCGAGCTCGGCCAGCTTGCGCGTCTCGATGTCCGACGAACCCCCGGTCCAGCCGAGCAGCCGGCCGGGCTCGCCGTCGATCTCCGCCCCGAGGACGGGGACGCCCCGTGTCAGCAGGTGCCGATAGCTGCCGTCCGGCAGCCGGACGCGATGCTCGATCTCGAGCAGGGTCCGGCTCACCGCGGCGGCGCGCCAGGCATCGCGCATGCGGTCGCGATCCTCGGGGTGGATGAAGCCGAGCCAGCCCCAGCCCCGGTATTGCGCGAAACTGCTGCCGGTCAGCTCCTCGAAGCCGGGTTGCGGCACCGCGAACCGGCCAACCGAATCGGCGGTCCAGAGCATCGAGGCGGTCGCCTTCATCAGCAGCCCGAGGCGCAGCTCGCGCTCGCGGAGCGCGCGGCGCTCGGCCTCGCGCGCCCGCTCCAGCCGGGCGGTCTCAGCCCGGGCGGCGGAAGCGGCGAGCGCCCCCGTCACTGCTTCCGCCAGGCGGCCGGGCAGGGGACGGAAGACGCAACCGACGGGGCCTTCGCTAACGGCGGCGATGATCGCCTCGTCCGGCCGGTCGGCGAGCAGCAGCGCAGGGATTTCCGGCCTGATCGTGCGCGCGGTCGCGAGCGAGGCGCGTGCCGCCTCTCGGCCGGCGAGGTCGACGATGACCAGCGCGTGCCCGCCAGCGTCCAGCGCCGCGCGGAATTCGGCGGCCGTCGCCACCCGCTCGAGGCTCGGCGCGAGGCCGGCCGCGGCGAGCGCGTCCCCCGCCCGATCGGCTTCCCCCGGATCGCCCCCGAGCAGCAGGATGCGCGTCATCGGCCGGCGGCGCGGGGCGGCAAGGCGGATTTCGGCATCGAACGATTCCGCAGCATTGTCGGAATTAAGAACGACCAGCCCCGCCCGGCAACAGGAAGCCGCATTTCGGACGCTGAAGAGATCACGCGAACGTGAGCAAGGGGCGCTGTCCCGGCGGCCGCGGCCGGGAGTTGTCGCGACGCCCATGCCTGGAGAGACCAGGCCGGGAGGGATCACGGGAGAGAACAGAGGTCGCATGCCCGAAAAGCAGCAAGCCGAGGCGGCCCGTGAGAAGCCCGCCCTCCCGGTGGCGGCTCTTGCCGCCATCGGGGTCGTCTACGGCGATCTCGGCACCAGCCCGCTCTACACGATGCAGACGGTGGTGAAAGGCGTCGGCGGCCATGTGAGCGCGGATGGCGCGATCGGAATCCTCTCGCTCCTGCTCTGGACGCTCGTGCTGTCGATCTCGGTGAAATACTGCCTGCTGGTGATGCGCGCCGACAATCACGGCGAGGGCGGCATCCTGGCGCTGATGTCGCTGATCGGCGCCGGGCGCGGACGGCGGATCGGGCTGCTCGGCGCGATGGGGCTGTTCGGCGCCGCGCTGATCTACGGCGACGGCATCGTCACCCCGGCGATCTCGGTGCTGTCCGCGCTCGAGGGGCTCGAGGTGGCGACCAAGGCGGTGAAGCCCGCGGTGCTGCCGCTCGCCGCCGTCGTGCTGGTCGCCCTGTTCGCCGCGCAGAAATTCGGCACCGCGCGGATCGGCCGGGTATTCGGCCCGGTGATGGCTTTGTGGTTCGTGACCATCGCGGTGATCGGCCTCTCGCAGCTGCTCGGGCATCCGGGCGTACTGCGCGCGGCCGATCCGCTCTATGCGGTGGATTTCCTGCTGCGGCACGGCGCGATGGCAAGTCTCGTCGTGCTCGGCGGCGTGTTCCTGGCGATTACCGGCGGCGAGGCGCTCTACGCCGATATGGGCCATGTCGGGCGCTTCCCGATCCGCCTCTCCTGGTATGGGATCGTGTTGCCGGCGCTGCTGTTGAGCTATGCCGGGCAGACCGCGCTGCTGGTCGGCCAGGCGAAGCCCGGCGGCAATCCATTCTTTCTTGCCGCTCCCGGCTGGGCGCTCTACCCGCTGGTCGTGCTGGCGACGATGGCGACGGTGATCGCCAGCCAGGCGATCATCACCGGCGCCTTCTCGCTGACCCGCCAGGCGATGCAGCTCGGCTGGCTGCCGGGGCTGAGCATCCGCCAGACTTCGGATCGCGAATACGGCCAGATTTACGTCCCCTTCGTGAACTGGACGATGATGATCTGCACGCTCGGCCTCACCCTCGGCTTCGGCAGCTCGGACCGGCTGGCCGGGGCCTATGGCTCGGCGGTGTCGACGACCATGCTGCTCACGACCGTGCTGCTCTACCGGGCGATGCGGGATTGCTGGAAGTGGGGGCGGATCCGCGCGGGCGCGATCGCCGGCGTGTTCCTGGTGATGGACACGGCCTTCTTCGCCGCCAACATGCTGAAGGTGCGCGAGGGCGGCTACATCCCGCTGCTCCTCGGCGCCGTGCTGTTCATCCTGATGACGAGCTGGCATCGCGGGGTGGCCGAGATCCGCGCCTGGCTGACATCGCGGGAGGGGCCGCCCGAGGCGTTCTTCGCCTCCCTTCACAACGGCGCGCTGCCGCGCGTGCATGGCACGGCGGTGTTCCTGACCCGCGCCAACGAGGCGGTGCCGCTGCTGATGATCCGTCATGCCGAGCAGTTCGGGGCCTTGCAGGAGCGGGTCATCAGCCTCGCGGTGGTGTTCGAGCAGGTGCCGCGCGTCGCCTGGGACAGCCGTGTCGAGGTGACCGAGATGGCGGACGGTCTCTGGCGCATCGTGGTGCATTTCGGTTTCGTCGAGATGCCGAGCCTTTCCGTCGCCTTAAGGGCCGCCCGCGAGGCGGGCTGCCCGGTGGACCCGGGCGACGCCATCTATTTCGGCGCCCATGACGAGATCGTCCGCGCGCCCGGACGCCGCGTGCTCCCCGGTTGGCAGCGGATGCTGTTCGCGGTGATGCACCGCAACGCGGTCCACGCGCCCGAGACCTTCGACCTGCCGCGCGACCGGTTCCTGGAGATCGGCCGCCAGATCGAGCTCTGAGAGGCCGTTTGGAAAAGCGCTCTGGCGGCCATCCGACGCGCTTTCTATGTGCTCCGGTGCTCACGGCCGAGACGGCCGCTCCGCTCCGGTGCTCGGGAAATAACGCCATGTGACTCGCCAGACCACGTGTCAAAACGGCCTCTGAGGACAGGGCTCTGGAGATCGCGCTCCGGCCGGATCGAACGTCGAGGGGTTTCGCAGCGTCCGCTGCGACCCCAGATTGACGCGTCGGGCGAAGGCTGCCACCACGGCCGCCGCCCGCCATTCCCTTGGGAACCGCCATGACCGATCCGCGTGATGCCAGGCTGATGCTGTCCGATCCCGACGACGAGCCGGATCCCGACGGGCCCGACGTGCCGGAGCCGCAAGGCCCCGAGCCGAAGGAGCCGGAGGACAACCGCACGCTCGCCTCGCCGGTCAACGAGCTGGAGAGCCGCCTCTTCAACCAGCGCAAGGTGCTGATCTTCGGCGCGATCAACGACCGGGTGGCGCGCGACGTCACCGGCCGGCTGCTCGCGCTGGCCGGCTCCTCGGACGCTCCGATCGACGTCTACATCAATTCGCCCGGCGGCCATGTCGAGAGCGGCGACACCATCCACGACATGATCCGCTACATCGACACGCTCTCCCCGGTCCGGGTGATCGGCACCGGCTGGGTGGCGAGCGCCGGCGCGCTCATCTTCCTCGGCGGCGCGCGGGAGCGGCGGTTCTGCCTGCCGAACACCCGCTTCCTGCTGCACCAGCCGATGGGCGGCGTGCGCGGCCCGGCGGTCGATATCGACATCGAGGCGCGCGAGATCCTGAAGATGCGCGAGCGGATCAACCAGATCATCGCCCGCGAGACCGGCCAGCCGATGGAGAAGGTCTCGCGCGACACCGACCGCAATTACTGGATGAGCGCGGAGGAGGCGATCGCCTACGGCATGCTTGACCGCATCATCGACAGCGTGAAGGATCTGCCGCCGAGATAGGCGGCGTGCGGGGCCGTCCCACCAGGGACGGCCCCTCCGCGACGGAGGCATGCGTATCGGCCTGATCCGTGCCTCCAACGGGATGCGGGCGAGCCTGCCCGCGAAAGCTTTCATCCGGCTTAACGCCTTGCGGGGCTGCGCGCGATGTCGTCAATTCGCCGCCGCGAATCATAAGGACCCCGCATGAAATTCGGTGAGCCAGATATCGTCGCCGTCTTGCGCGAAAAGCGGCCGATCGCCGAGATCTGCCGCGCCGCGGGGATCGCCGAGGCCGAGTTCACCGAAGCGCGCGACGCCTGGCTGCGCACCCGCGCCGCGCCGGCCGATCGCGTGGTGTCGGCGAAGGTCGGCGGCCGTGTCGAGATCCTGCGCGACCGCGCCGGCGTGCCGCATGTCTTCGCCGACGCCACGTCCGATCTCTATTTCGGCCTCGGCGTCGCGATGGCCGAGGACCGGCTCTGGCAGATGGACCGGCTGCGCCGCCGCGCGCTCGGGCGGCAGGCGGAGATCCTCGGCGCCGCCTATCTGGCGAGCGACATCGCGCATCGCACGATCGACCTGCCCGCCATCGCCGCGCGCGAGGCGGAGGCGATGGACCCGGCATCCCGCGCGATCGCCGAGGCGCTGGTCGCCGGGATCAACCGGCAGATCGCGCTGGCGGAGACATCCTTGCCGGTCGAGTTCCTCGTGCTCGACTACACGCCCGAGCCGTTCACCCTGGTCGATCTGGTGGCGATCGCGCGCGGCATCTGGTGGTCGCTGAACGGGCGCATCGATCGCATCGCGGCGGCCGAGACGGCGCGCCTGCTGCCCGACGCCGCGCTCCGCACCCTGTTCCTCACGCCGGAAGGCTCGGAGCACCTGATCCTCCCCGATGGCGGCGACCGGCCGCCACACCCGGCCGGCACCGATGACGCGACCGGCAGCAATAACTGGGCGCTTGGTCCCGAGCGCACCGGCACTGGCGCGCCGATCCTCTGCGGCGACCCGCACCAGCCTTTCTGGGTGCCGTCGAGCTGGTACGAGTTCGGTCTGCACGGACCGGAGGACGACGCGGCCGGCGCCGGCCATCCGGGCCTGCCCGGCATGTGGTGGGGCAGCAACGGCACGCTCGCCTGGTCGATCACCAACAACGCGGCCTCGACGCGCGACCTCTACCGCGAGGAGGTCGATCCGCATGACGTGTCGCGCTACCGCGAGGGCGATGGCTGGCGGAATTTCGAGACGCGGGAGGAGAGCATCGCGGTGCGTGGCGCCGCGCCGCATGCGCTCGCCGTGCGCGAGACGGTGCGCGGCCCGATCATCAACGCGTTGATCCCCCCGGTGACGGAAGGCGGCGATCCGCCGCTCTCGCTGCGCTGGGTGGGCGCCGAGCATATCGATGATTTCCGCGCGATGATCGGCGTGCACCGCGCGCAGGATCGTGACGGCATCCGGGCCGCGCTGCGCGACTGGTCGATCGCGGTGTTCAACTTCGTCTACGCCGACCGCAGCGGCAATGTCGGCTATCAGATGGCCGGCCGCGTGCCGATCCGTGGCCGCGTCACCGGCGGCTTCCGCGATGCGTCGAACCCCGCGGATGCCTGGCGCGGCGCCATCCCGTACGACGCTCTGCCGCAGAGCTTCAATCCGGCGCGCGGCTATGTCGCGAGCGCCAATCAGCGTGTGGTGCCGCCGAATTTCCCGGTGCCGATCTACGGCGCCTATTCGCAGGGGCATCGCGGCGCGCGCATTGATCTCGCCTTCGCGCCGCCCGGCAATCTCGACCGCGCGGCGAACATCGCGTTCCAGAACGATGTGAAGAACATGCGCGCCGTCGGGCTGGTGCCGCACATCCTGCGGCATCTCGCGGCGAGCGGTGCAGCAGATGCCGGAGACTTCGCCGCCCTGCTCGAAGGCTGGGACGGCGACTACACGCTCGAAAGCCCGGCGCCGGTCGCTTTCGAGGGGTTCATGGCGCGCTGGCAGCGCGTGGTGCAGGCGGTGCATCTGCCGGAGCGCCTGCTTCCCCTCTCGGTGCAGCAGACCGGCCTCGGCGTCGCGCTGCTGGAAGGCAAGCAGCCGGAGTATTTTCCGGAAGGCGTCGCCGCCAAGGTCGCCGAGGTCGCGCGCTGGACGCTCGCCGGGCTGCGCGAGCGGCTGGGCGCGGATCAGGCGGCCTGGCGCTGGGGCGACGTGCATCTCGCGCATTGGAAGCACCCGGCCTCGCAACCGGCGACGGAGGCCGCGTTCGATGTCGGTCCGGCGCCGGTCGATGGCGGCTCGCACACGGTGCGCAACACCGGCGGCGAGTTGCCGCCGCATGGCGCGAGCTCGGGCGCGGAATATCGCATCGTGGTCGATTTCACCGCGCCGGAACGCTTCCTCGCGGTGCAGAATATCGGCAATTCCGGCGTGCCCGGCAGCCCGCATTACCGCGATCAGTTCGAGCCCTGGCTGCGCGGCGAATACCACGTCGTCGCCCTGACGCGCGACGGCGTGGAAGCCGATTGCGAGAGCCGCACGATCATCAATCCGGGCTGATCGCCCATCCGCCTGCCGCTCGCGTGAAGAGGGGCGTCGCAAAGGCGCTCTCCACCGTGATCCGACAATCCCACCCCTCGCGCCAGCGCTCGGTCTGGCGCATCAGCACGGCGGCGCCCACCGGTTCCACCCCGGCGGCGCGCAACAGCGCGAGCCCGGCGCGCATCGAGCGTCCGGTGCTGATGACGTCGTCGACGAGCAGCACGCGCCGCCCGCGCAGCACCGGCAGCGTGCGCGGATCGAGCCACATGCGGCGCGCATCCGGCGTGGTGATGGAGCTCGCCGAAACCGAAAGCGCCTCGTCGTACCAGAGTTTTCGCGAATGGCCGGCGGCGATCCAGCGTGTGTGGCCGAGCGCGCGCGCCAGCGCCGGCGCGACCGCATGGCCGAGCGTCGGCAGGCCGAACAGGATCTCCGCGCGATACGGCGCGACCGCCTCTGTGAGCCAGGCGACCAGCCGGTCGAGCACGCGAAAAGCAACCTGGTTGGCGATCAGCCCGGCCACCGCATACGCGCCGAGATCGCGCAGCGGCAGCCAGAGCGCGCGCCTGTCCGGCATCGGCGCGGCATAGCGATCCCGCCAGATGATTTTCGCATCCTGCACGGGCGCGTCGGTGAAATCCTGCCAGTATTCCATTTCCCGCGTTCCTTGGCTGCGATGTGGCATTTTCATTGCGCTGCAGCAAGCGCGGGGGTATTGCCGGGCCGGATCGGGGGAGGCGGGATGGACGGTTTCGGCGCCAATGATGCGAGCGTGGTCGCGCTCCGCCGCGACCTGCACCGCCACCCCGAGCTCGGTTTCCTCGAATTCCGCACCGCGTCGCTCGCCGCCGACCGCCTCGCCAGGCTCGGCTTTTCGGTGAAGGCCGGTCCCGAGGTGATGCGGGAAGCGGCGATGCTGGGGCGCCCGGGTGCCCAAGCGATCGAGGCGGCGATCGCCGATGCGCTCGCCGCCGGCGCGCCGGAGGATTGGGTCGCGCGCATGCCCGGCGGCCAGACCGGCGTGGTGGCGGAAATCCGCCGCGGCAGCGGCCCCACGCTCGCGTTCCGCTTCGACATGGATGCGCTGCCGGTGCCGGAAACCGACGGCGCGGATCACCGCCCGAACCGGGAGGCATACCGTTCGGGCCGCCCTGGCCTGATGCATGCCTGCGGCCATGACGGCCATACCGCGATCGGTCTTGCTCTGGCCGAGCGCCTCGCCAACCCCGCCGCCGGCTGGAACGGCACGCTGCGGCTGATCTTCCAGCCCGCGGAGGAAGGCGGACGCGGCGCCAAGCCGATGGTGGAGGCGGGCGTGCTCGACGATGTGGATTACCTGTTCGCCGCGCATCTCGGCTGCAAGCTGCCGAGCGGGCAGGTCGCCGCGCGCGCCACCGGCTTCCTCTACTCGCGCAAGCTCGACGTGACGTTCCGGGGCCGCGCCGCGCATGCCGCGATGGGACCGCAGGAAGGCCGCAACGCGCTGCTCGCCGCCGCGACGGCGGCGCTCGGGCTGCACGGCATCGCGCGCCATGCCGACGAGGTGACGCATGTGAATGTCGGCCGCCTCGTCGCCGGCAGCGGCCGCAACATCATCGCCGACGGCGCCGAGATGCTGATCGAAATCCGCGGCGGCTCGCAGGACACGCTCGACTACATGACGGAGCGTGCGCATTCGGTGCTCGCCGGCGCCGCGGCGATGCAGGGCGTCACCGTCGAGACAATGCTGCAGGGCGAGACCATTGGTGCTGCGCAGAGCGCTGGCGCGGCCCGCATCGTCACCGAGGCCGCGAGTGGGATTCCGGGGATCACCGAGGTGCTGCCGGAATGGCCGATCGGCGGCGGCGACGACGCCACTTTCATGCTGCGCCGCGTGCAGCAGCAGGGCGGCGAGGCGGTGTATTTCATCCTCGGCAGCGACATTCCCGCCGTGCATCACGCGACCGATTTCGACATCGACGAAGTCGCGCTCGACCAGGGCGTGCAGCTCTTCGCCCGGATCGCGATGCGGGTGCTCGGCGGCGGAGCGCCGGCATGAATTTCCGCCTCGCGCGCCGCGACCTCGCCCTCGCGCTGCTCGGCCTCGCCGCGCGCCCGGCTCTCGCTGCGCCGGCGACCGCGGTGCTCGGCATCGATTCCGACCCGCCGACGCTCAACCCCGGCATGTCGACCGATTACGCGACCGGCGATGTCGGCGCGAAGATTTTTGAGGGCCTGCTCTGGCTCGATCGCGGCTTCGCTCCGCAACCCGGGCTGGCGACCGCGTGGAGTTTCACGCCGGACGGCAAATCCTACCGCTTCACCTTGCGCGACGGCGTCACCTGGCATGACGGCAAGCCGTTCACCGCCGATGACGTGGTGTTCACCTTCACCGAGATCCTGGCGGAATATCACCCCCGCACCGGCGCCGTGCTGAAGCAGATCGGTTGCGTGGTCACCGCGCCGGATGCGCGCACCGTGCTGTTCACGCTGCAGAAGGGCTATGCGCCGTTCCTGACGCAGCTCTCGGTGTTCGACGCGCCGATCCTGCCCAGGCATGTCTATGCCGGCACCGACATCGCCGCGAATGCCGCCAACCAGGCGCCGATCGGCACCGGGCCGTACCGCTTCACGGGCTGGTCACGCGGCAGCGCGATTCGTGTCGAGCGCAACACCGCGTGGTGGGGCGGGACGCCCGGCATGGATGGGCTGGTGTTCCAGATCGTGCCGCAGCCCGCCAATCGTGCGACCGGGCTCGAGACGGGCGAGATCGACGCGGTGGTCGATTTCTATCTGCCGAAGCCGGACGAGCCGCGGCTGATGCGGGATGCCAAGCTGCAATACCGCAAGGGCATCAACATTCCCGCAATCTACTTCCTGATGTTCAACCTCGGCCGGCCGAGTTTCGCCAACAAGCTGGTGCGCCAGGCGCTCGCCTGCGCGATCGACCGCAAGCGGCTGGTGGCGCAGGTGATGGACGGGCTCGCCCGGCCCGGCTACGGCGCATTCGGCGACGGGTTTGGCTGGCTGCTCGACGTGGCGGACAGCTATGACCGCAAATACCCGCTCGATCCCGCGCATGCCAAGGCGCTGCTCGCGCAATCCGGGATGACGATGCCGCCGGTCTCGCTCGTCTATGACGCGGCGCGCCCGCAATTGCGCGGCTCGGCGCAGATCATCCGCGAGAACCTGCACGCGATCGGCGTCGAGGTGCAGCTCGTCGCGCTCGAACGCGCGGTGCAGATGGACCGTGTGTTCGCGAAGCATGATTTCGACATGACGCTGCAATCCTATTTCTCGGCCGGTGACCCCGCGATCGGCTATCACCGCCTGTATCTCACCAACACGGCGAACACGCCGCTCACCAATGCGTCCGGCTATTCGAACCCGGAGATCGACCGGCTGCTCGCGGAGGCGGCGACGGCGCCCGACCGTGACGTGCGGGCGAAGCTCTACCGGCAGGCGCAGGCGATCCTGAACGAGGATCTGCCCGATCTTGTGCTGTTCGACGAGGAGACGGTGGATTTCGCGACGCGCGGACTGACCGGGTTGTGGCCGGCGATCGATGCGCGCGACCGCTGGGGCGGCGTGCGGCCGGCCTGATGCCGCGCCTACTCTGATGCAGGGTGTTCTGATGCGGGCGTTCTGATGGGGGCCGGGCTCGCGCGCTTCGTCTTTCGGCGTCTGCTGCACGCCATCCCGCTGCTGATCGTGGTGGCGGTGCTGAATTACGCGCTGATCGCCAGCACGCCGGGCGACCCCGTCACCCTGCTGGTCGGCGATTTTCCCGCGCCGCCCGGCTATGTCGCGGCGATGCGCCACACCTACGGGCTCGACCGGCCGGTGCCCGTGCAGGTGCTGCTCTATCTCTGGCGCGTGCTGCATGGCGATCTCGGCTATTCCTTCGCCAATCACCAGCCGGTGCTGGCGCTCGTGCTCGGGCGGCTCGGCGCCACGCTCGCGCTCACCGGCACCGCGCTCGGCTTCGCGAGCCTTGTCGGCGTCGTGCTCGGCGTGCTGTCGGCGCGGCGTGCCGGCGGGATGTTCGACCGCACGGTTCGCGCGGTGACGACGACCGGCTATGCGCTGCCGGAATTCTGGGTCGGGCAATTGCTCATCCTCGGCTTCGCGATCGGGCTCGGCTGGCTGCCCTCGCAAGGCAGCCAATCGGTGCGCGGCACGCCGGCGGGATTGGCCGGACTGGTCGAGCATCTGCGCTATCTCGTGCTGCCCGCCTTTGCGCTCTCGCTCCGCTATCTCGCCCTGATCGCGCGCATTACCCGGGCGGCGATGCTCGAGGTGATGGGGGCCGAGTTCGTGCTGGCCGCGCGCGCGCGCGGCGCGGGCGAAACCGCCGTGCTGCTCGGTCATGTGCTGCGCAACGCGGCCGCCCCGGTGATCACCGTCATCGGCTATAATCTCGGCTTCGTGCTGGCGGGTTCCGCGCTGATCGAGACGGTGTTCGGCTGGCCCGGCATCGGCCGCCTGCTGTTCGACAGCATTGCCAGCCGCGACTATCCGACGATGATGGCGATCCTGCTTCTCGTCTCGGTATCGGTGGTCCTCGCCAATCTCGCGACGGATATCGCGCATCGTCTGCTCGACCCTCGCGTGCGATGAGGCGGGTGCGTCCTGGCGCGATCTTCGCCGCGTTGTTTCTGGCGATCGTCGCGATCGTCGCGATCGCGGCGCCGCTTTTCGCCCGGCACGATCCCTATGCGGGGAGCGATGCCGCGCTGGCGCCGCCGCTCTCGCCGGGCCATGTGCTCGGGACCGATGATCTTGGCCGCGACATCTGGGCGGAGACGGCGTACGGCACCCGGGTGTCGCTGCTCGTCGGCATCGTCACCGCCTTGGCCGGCGCGCTGATCGGCCTCGCGATCGGCGCGACGGCGGGGTGGCGCGGCGGCTGGATCGACAGCCTGCTGATGCGCCTCACCGAGCTGTTCCAGACCCTGCCGCGTTTCGTCCTTGCGCTCATCGTGATCGCGCTGTTCGGACCGGGGCTGCCGAAGGTCATCCTGGTGATCGCGGCGCTCGCCTGGCCGCAGACCGCGCGGGTGGTGCGCGCCTCGGTGGCCTCGCTGCGCGATGCGGCCTTCGTGGATGCGGCGCGGCTTGGCGGCATGCGCGGCGCGTCGCTGGTGTTCCGTGAGGTGCTGCCGAACGTGCTCGCGCCGGTGATTGTGCTCGCAGCACTCGATGTCGCGACCGCCATCCTGCTCGAAGCCGGGCTCGGTTTCTTCGGCCTGGGCGATCCGAACCGGGTCTCCTGGGGCAGCATGCTGAACGAAGCGCAGGCCTATCTGCAATCCGCCTGGTGGATGGCGGTGTTTCCCGGACTCGCCATCGCCGCGACGGTGCTCGCCTTCAACACGCTGGGCGACGCGCTGAATGCGGCGCTCGGCCGCGCATGAGCGCGCCGCTCCTCGAACTGCGCGAGCTCAGCATCGGCCTGCGCGATGGAACGCGCCTTGTCGATCGCGTGTCGCTCTCGATCGCGGAAGGCGAGATCGTCGGGCTCGTCGGCGAATCCGGCTCCGGCAAGTCGATGACGGCCTATGGCATGATCGGCCTGTTCCCGACCCCGGATGCGCGCATTCAGGGCGGCGAGATCCTGTTCGAGGGACGGGATCTCGCGCGCCTGCCGCCACGTGCGCTGCGCACGGTGCGCGGTGCGCGCATCGGGATGGTGTTCCAGGACCCCTCCGCCTTTCTCGATCCGCTGCTGACCGCCGGGCGGCAGATCGCCGAGCCGCTGGCGGCGCATGGCGCGGATCACCGCGCGGCACGCGTGGAAGAATTGCTCGCCCAGGTGGAACTCCCGCCCGGCACCGCGCGCCGCTACCCGCACGAGCTCTCGGGCGGCCAGCGCCAGCGCGTGCTGATCGCCGCCGCGCTCGCCATGCGCCCGGCCCTGCTGATCGCCGATGAGCCGACCACCGCGCTCGACGTCACCGTGCAGGCCGGCATCCTCGCCTTGCTGCGCCGCCTGCGCCGTGAGATGCGGCTCGCGGTGCTGCTGATCACCCATGATCTCGGCGTGGTCGCGGAGACCTGCGACCGGGTGCATGTCATGTATGCCGGGCGCATCGTCGAGCAGAACGCGGTGCGGCCGCTGTTCCACGCGCCGCGCCATCCCTATACGCAGGGGCTGCTCGGCAGCGTGATCGGGGCAAGCGACGTGGATGCGCTGTTCTCCATTCCCGGCAGCGTGCCCCCCGCCCGCGATCCGCCCGCTGGCTGCCGCTTCCATCCGCGCTGCCCGCTGGCGCTGCCCGATCCGTGCATCGCGCGCGAGCCGCCGCTGATGGCGCGCGAGACCGGCGGCAGCGATCGCTGCTGGCGGGCGCAGGAGGGCGTGGCGGCATGGCCGCAGGTCGCCGATGGCTGAGTGGCTGATCGAGGCGGAGGGGCTGTGCCGCGATTTTCCGCTGCGCGGCGAGCGGTTGTTCGGCAAGGCGGGCGTGCTGCGCGCGGTGGATCGCGTGTCGCTCGCGATCGCGCCGGGCGAGACGGTGGCGCTGGTCGGCGAAAGCGGCAGCGGCAAATCGACCCTCGGCCGCATGCTGCTCGGCCTGCTGCCGCCGAGCGCCGGGACGATCCGCTTCCGCGGCGCGCCGCTCGCCGCCCTGCGCGGCGAGGCGTGGCGACGCTATCGCCGCGAGGTGCAGGCAGTGTTCCAGGATACCGGCGCGGCGCTCAATCCGCGCCGCAGCATCGCCGACAGCATCGCGCTGCCGCTCCGCTGGAATCGCGGACTCTCCCGGCCGGGGGCACTGCGCGCGGCGGAGGCGCTGCTCGATCAGGTGGGACTTGCATCAACCGAGTTCCGCGACCGCCGCCCGGACCGGCTTTCCGGCGGGCAGCGCCAGCGTGTCGGCATCGCCCGCGCGCTCGCCTCGGATCCGGCGCTGATCGTCGCCGACGAGCCGGTCTCCGCGCTCGATGTATCGGTGCGGGCGCAGATCCTGCGGGTGCTGGCCGGATTGCAGCGTGAGCGCGGGCTCGCGAGCCTGTTCATCACCCATGATCTCGGCGTGGTGCGCGCGATCGCCGACCGGCTGGTGGTGATGCATCGCGGCGTGGTGGTCGAGCAGGGCGAGGCCGGTCCGATCCTCGCCGCACCGCAGCACGCCTATACGCGGGCGCTGCTGGCGGCGACGCCGGTCGCCGATCCGGACCATTGGCGGCCCGGGAGCGCCGCGATCTGAGAGGCTTGCCGCGTGGCGGCGCGGAATGGCATCTCAACCCGACCGACAGGGGAGATGCGTCATCATGGCCGGGCTCTATTTCGAGGAATTCCATAAGGGGCAGGGATTCGCCCATGCGATGACCCGCACCGTCACCGAGATGGACAATGTGCTGTTCAGCACCCTGACGATGAACCCGCAGCCGCTGCATCTGGACGAGGAATTCGCCCGCCAGACGGAGTTCGGGCAGCGGATCGTCAACAGCCTGTTCACGCTCGGCCTGCTGATCGGGCTCACCGTCGGCGAGACCACGCTCGGCACCACCATCGCCAACCTCGGCATGAGCAGCGTCGAGTTCCCGAAGCCGGTCTTCCACGGCGATACGCTGCGCGCGCGCACGCGCGTCCGCTCGCTGCGCGCCAGCCGGTCGCGGCCGCAAGCGGGCATCGTCGAGTTCGAGCACCAGGCGGTCAATCAGCGCGACGAGACCGTGGCGCTCTGCGTGCGCGCGGCCCTGATGCGGCGCCGGCCGGGCTGATTCCAGGAAAGTCGTTCCCGTGATCGGCGAGGCATCGTCTCGGCTAAATAACGTCTTTCGGACCTATGAATGGAGCGCGGTAGCAACAAACAATGCCAGGCTGGACTGCCGATCATGGATCCGATGCAAATGAATGATGCCGGATATCGGCCAGACAGCTTGTCTGTGAGAGACGACTCGCCTGAAATCAGTTGAATCCCAGTCAAACCCGTGCGAGGGATGGTATTGGGCTAGCCCGATCAGGAAACCATGGCAGACACACCCACAAACGCCTCAGCCCTTGCTCTCACCGCTCAGATCGTGTCGGCGCACGTCGCCCATAATCCTGTTGCGGCGGAAGCGCTTCCGCCGCTGATCCAGCAGGTCTATGCGGCGTTGGCCAATGCGGGGACTTCGACGGCCCCGGTCGAGAAGCCGCAGCCGGCTGTGCCGGTGAAGCGCTCGGTCTTCCCGGACCACATCATCTGCCTCGAGGACGGGGCGAAGATGACGATGCTGAAGCGCTACTTGCACACCCGCTACAGCATGACGCCCGACCAGTATCGCGAGCGCTGGGGATTGCCGGCGGATTACCCGATGGTGGCGCCCCGCTATGCGCAACGCCGTTCGGCGCTTGCCAAGCAGATCGGCCTCGGCCGCAAGCCGAAGGCCGAGCCCGCGCCCAAGCCCGCGCGCCGCAGCCGCAAGCCCCGGACCGAGGCCACCGTCGACTGAGCCGGCATCGGCGCGCCGCAACGTGCGCCGATGCCGAAGCCATCCTCGAGACTGACCCGGCGGCCGCGCTCTGGCCGGCGAGCCCCGATGATGAGGAGCCCGGCCTGCCATCTGTGCAGAAGTCTTGCGCGGGCAACCGGCAGCAGGTCAGTCCAGCTGGACCATCACGTCGTCGCCATCCTGGCGCACCGAAAAAATCGCCACCGGCTTTTCCACCGGCGCGCAGAGGCCCTTTCCGTCGCGAATGTCGAACTGCCCGGCATGCAGCGGGCACTCGATCACATGCCCTTCGAGCCAGCCATCCGTCAGCAACGCATATTCGTGGGTGCAGACATTGTCGGTGCAGAAGAGTTCACCCTCCACCCGATACAGGGCTAGAGAATGCCCCATGACCTCGACCGCCACGGCCGCTCCCTCCGCCACGTCCGCACTCGCTGCGGCCCGAACCCACTCACCCGGCATGACGCCTCCCATTGTCGGAATTGACAGCCTTAATGATGCCCCAACCGCCGGACCCTGTCTCCCTCCGGCAAGGCGCGCGGCATGAGCGCCGAGGCGAATGTCATCGTCGGCGCAGGGCAGTCCGGCGCCCATGCCGCCATCGCCATGCGGGACGCGGGATTCGCCGCCCCCATCCTGCTGCTCGGCGACGAGCCGGAGCCGCCGCATGAAAGGCCGCCGCTCTCCAAGCAAATGCTGACCGCCTCCGACGAGCCGGTGCCAACCTATTTCCACGCCGCCGAACGCTACGCGGCGAGCGATATCGAGCTCCGCTGCAATATCACCGTGACGGCGATCGAACCCGAGGCGCACCGCATCCGCCTCGTCGACGGCTCGACCATCCCCTACGCCAAATTGCTGCTCGCGACTGGCGGCCGGGCACGCCCGCTGCGCGTGCCGGGCGGCGAAACCGTGCTCACGCTGCGCACGCTCGACGATGCGCGCCGGCTCCGCCCGATCCTCAGGCCGGACGCCCGCATCGTCTGTATCGGCGCCGGCGTGATCGGGCTCGAAATCGCCTCCTCGGCGCGGGCGCGCGGCTGCACCGTCTCCGTCGTCGAGGCGGCCCCCTCGGTGATGGGACGCTCGCTCGCGCTCGAAATGGCGGAGTGGCTCGCCACCCTGCACCGGAAGGCCGGCGTCTCGCTCCATCTCAACACCGGCGTCGCCGCCATCGAGAAGGGGCAGGTGATCTGCGCCGACGGGAGCGCAATTCCGGCGGACGCGGTCGTGGCCGGCATCGGCATGGAACGCAACACGGCCCTTGCCGAGGCGGCCGGCATCGCGCTCGATGGCGGCATCGCCGTCGACGAGCACGGCCGCACCAGCGCGCCCGACATCTACGCCGCCGGCGACGTCGCCGCCTTCTGGGTGCCGCGCCTCGGCCGGCGGATGCGGCTCGAATCCTGGCGCCACGCGCAAAATCACGGCATCGCCGTCGGCCGCGCCATGGCCGGCAAGGACGCGTCCTACGACGAGGTGCCCTGGTTCTGGACCGACCAGCACGGCGTCAACCTGCAGGTCGCCGGCACAGCAGAAGGCGCGGCCAGCACGGTGCTGCGCGGCGCCAAGACCGACCCCATCTTCTCCGCCTGGCACCTCGACGTCGGCGGCGCCCTGATCGGCGTCGCCGGCGTCAACGCCCCGCGCGACGTCCGCGCCGGCCAGTCGATGATCCGCGCCGGCCGGGCAATCGATGCGACGATGCTGGCGGATCTGGATGTGCCTTTGCAGCGATTGGCGCGGGGGTAGGAAGGGAAGGCCAGGGGCTCTGCCCCTGGACCCCGCTCAGGGCGGTCGCCCTGAGAACCCGATACGGTGCCTGATGTCAGGTGGGCTGGCCGGAGGGCGCTCCCGTGTTTGGCGGCGCTTCGCGCGAAGCGCCGCACGGGTCCTCAGGGCGACTGCCCTGAGCGGGGTCCAGGGCCAGAGCCCGGCCTCAACACCTTCACCCCCGAGGATCCAGTAAATCCCGCAACCCATCCCCGAGCAGGTTGAAGCCTAGCACGGCGAGGGTGATGGCGACACCGGGGAACAGCGAGAGGTAGGTGTCGACGCCGAGGAAGTCGCGGCCGCTGCTCATCATCGCGCCCCATTCCGGCATGGGTGGCTGCGCGCCGAGGCCGAGGAAGCTGAGGCTGGCCGCGGTCAGCACGACGGTGCCGGCGGTGAGCGTCGCCTGCACGAGCAGCGGGGGGGCCGCGTTGCGCAGGATATGGCGGGTGAGGATCCGCCAGCTCCCGGCGCCCACGGCGCGCGCCGCTTCCGTGTATTCCGCCGTCTTCAGCGAGATCGTGAGGTTGCGCGTCAGTCGGCCGTAGACCGGCATGGCGAAGATCGCGATGGCGGCGAGAAGGTTGACGAGGCTGGTGCCGAGCACGCTCACGATCAGGATGGCGAGGACGATGCCGGGGAAGGCGAAGACGACATTCAGGATCCAGCCGATCACCTCATCGGCGAGACCGCCGAACCATCCCGCGATCAGCCCGAGCGGCACGCCGATCGCCATCGCGAGGCCGACGCCGAACACCACTTCCAGCAGCGAGATGCGGGCGCCGTACAACAACCGGGAGAGCATGTCGCGGCCGTATTGGTCGGTGCCGAGCAGGTGCGCGGCGGAGGGCGATTGCAGCGCGGCGCCGAGTTCCTGCCGGAACGGATCGGCCGGCGCGAGCAGGGGCGCGAGCACGCCGGCGAGCAGGATCACCCCGACGCACGCCGCGCCAAGAGCGAGATTGCCGCGCCGGAGCAGGCGCCAAGGACGCATCCCGAAGCGCATCGCCGGTCAGTCGAACCCGATGCGCGGGTCGATCACCGCGATCAGGCAGTCGGCGAGCAGGTTGATCAGCACCACGCTGATCACCGCGAGCAGAACAAGGCTCTGGATCACCGGATAATCGCGGAAGCGCACGGAATCGACGAGCAGCCGTCCCATCCCCGGCCAGTTAAACACGTTCTCCGTCACCACCGCGCCGCCGAGCAGGCCGCTGAAATTCAGCCCGACAATCGTGACGATCGGGATCAGCGCGTTGCGCAGCGCGTGCCGCACATAGACGGTGCGGGCGGGCAGGCCCTTGGCGAACGCGGTGCGCACGTAATCCTGGCGCACCACGTCGAGCATGCTGGAGCGCGTCATCCGCGCGATCAGGGCGGTGGGAAACAGCGCGAGCGCGAGGGTCGGCATCAGGTAATGCGTCCAGTCGCCCGCGCCGAGCAGCGGCAACCAGTCGAGCTGCACCGCGAAGAAATTCATCGCCATCAATCCGAGCCAGAAATTGGCGACCGATGCGGCGAGGATCGTTGCCGCCATCACGAAATGGTCGAACCAGCCGCGCCGCTTGATCGCCGCGAGCGTGCCGGCGAACACCCCGACGATGATCGCGACGGCGTAGGCGCAGAGCGCGAGGGCGGCGGTGTAGGGAAAGCTGCGCGCGATCTCGGTGGCGACCGGCTGCTTCGAGCGGATCGACATGCCGAGATCGCCGGAGGCGGCGTGCATCAGGAAATCTGCGTATTGCACGAAGAACGGCGCGTCGAGGCCGAGCCGGGCCCGCATGTCGTCGACCGCGTCCTGCGTCGCTTCCGGGCCAGCCATGATGCGCGCGGGATCGCCCGGCAGCAGGCGGATCGTGCCGAAGACGAGCAGCGAAACGCCGAGCAGCACGAAGGGCAGCGTCAGCAGTTTCCGCGCGACATAGGCGCCCATGGAGGATGTGTCCCGGATGCGCCGACGCGTGTCAGGTCCGCTTCGCTCCCGTCACCGTCACCTGGCCGCCGGGGATCAGCCAGATGCCGGAGAGATTGGCGCGCACGGCGGTCAGATCGCTCGGAATGTAGAGCAGCACCTGCGGTGCATCGTTCACGATGATCCGTTGCGCCTGCGCGTAGAGTTTCTGCCGCGTCGGCGCGTCTGTGGTGGAGCCCGCCTGGTCCAGCAACTTGTCGAGATCGGGGTTGCTGTAGAAGCCCAGATTGGCGCCGGCGGGCGCCCAGGCCGCCGTGCTGTAGAGCGGCCGCAATTGCAGATCGGCATCCACGGCACCAGAGGACCACGAGGCGAGCACGCTGTAGATCTTCTGCTGCGCCTTCTTGTCCGGATTGCCGAACGCAGCCTGCGTCCATACGCCGGTTTCCATGCTCTGCACATCGAGCTTGATGCCGGCCGGCGCCCACATCCCCTGCAGCGCCTCCGCGACATTCGCGCCGGGCTCCTGCACCGCGACGTTGATCGAGATGCCGTCCGGATAGCCTGCGGTCGCCAGCAGGGATTTCGCCTTGGCGATGTCGTAGGCGTAGCCGGTGACGGTCGGATCGAAATACTGCGTCACCGGCGCGAGCGGAGAGTTGGCGGGCTTGCCGTTGCCGAACAGCAGTGTCTGCACCAGGGACTGCCGATCGGTCGCATAGTTCAGCGCCTGCCGCACGCGCACATCGTCGAGCGGTTTCAGCTTGGCGTTGAGCGCGACCCAGAACACCGCCGCGCCGGGGCGGTCGATGACATGGATGCGCGGGCTGTTCCGCAATTGCGCGACGAAGGCGGGAGGCAGCGGGTTCACCACATCCGCATCGTCCGATCGGATCGCCATGTTCATCACCGCGGGTTCCGCGGTCCAGCTCCAGCGGAGTTTCGGGAAGCTTGGCTTGGCGCCCCAATATTTGTCGAAGATCTGCTGCGTGACGTGATCGCTCGCCGACCATTCGACGAATTTGTACGGCCCGGTGCCGACCGGGTTTCGGCCAAGCGTGCCGGTCTTGTCGGCGGTGGGGCTGACGATCGAGGCCTGATTGATCGCGAGCAGCCGGGTGAAGGCAGGGTAGGGCGCCTTGAGGGTGAACGCGATGGTGGAGGCATCCGCCGCCTCCACCTTGGCGATCACGCTGCGGAAGCGGCCGCTCCCCGCGAGGCCGCGTTTCGGTTCGAGATGCCGGGCGAAGCTGGCCGCCACGGCGGCGGCGTCGCATGGCGTGCCGTCGTGGAATGTGACGCCGGAGCGCAGCGTGAATCGCCATGTCGTGGCCGGCTCGTCCGCCGTCCATGCGGTCGCGAGCGACGGCGCCACGTCGAAAGTCTCCGTGTATCGCGTCAAACCTTCATACATCGCGGCGAGCACGGCGCCGGTCTGCACCGCGGTGTGATCCGCCGGGTCCATGCTGCGCGGGCCTTCGGACTGCATGATGGCGAGCGTGTCGCCCATCGCGATTGCCTTGCGGGGTCGCATGAATGTCGCGCCGGCGGACGCGATCCCCAGCGCGATGAACTCGGCCCTGCTCAGACGCAGCGTCATGATGATTGTCCCGCCCACGCAACACTTCCGCGAAGCCCGGGTCGTGCTGGACGGCCCGCACCCGATCCCAGCCGATCCCGAAACCATTGCGTCGCCGGACCCGCTCGATTATTCGTCCCGGGTCTATGGCCTGTCAAGCCGATGGGAGGAGCGAGGGACGATGCGGATTGCCGTCGGCGGCCTGCACACGGAATGCAGCACCTTCAATTCCGCGCTGATGGACATGCAGGATTTCCGCATCCTCCGCGGCGCCGCGCTCTTGGCCCATCCGGAGTTCCGCCCGCTGCAGGATTTCGCCGTCGACTGGATGCCTCTGCTGCATGCGCGCGCGGTGCCTGGCGCGCCGATCCGCCGCGCGGCCTACGATGCGTTCAAGCGGGAATTTCTCGACGCTCTGCGCGCCGCCCTGCCGATCGACGGGCTCTATCTCGCGATGCATGGCGCGGCGAATGTCGAAGGCATGGACGATGCGGAGGGCGACTGGATCGAGGCCGCGCGCGCGGTGGTCGGACCGGACTGCCCGATCTCCTGCAGCTTCGATTTGCATGGCAGCATCAGCCAGCGCGAGATCGACACCATCGACATGTTCACGGCCTATCGCACCGCGCCGCATATCGATGTGGAGGACACCAAGCGCCGGGCCTGCGCGATGCTCGTCGCCTGTCTCGAGAGCGGCCGGCTTCCGCATGTGCGGTGGGTCAAGGTGCCGGTTCTGCTCTCCGGCGAATCTACGAGCACGGTGGATGAGCCGGCGCGCTCGCTCTATGCGCGCCTGCCGGGAATCGATGCGGTGCCGGGCATCAGCGATGCCTCGATCATGGTCGGCTATCTCTGGGGCGACGAGCCGCGCGCGACCGCAGCGATCGTGATGACGGGCACCGATCCCGACGCGCTCGATCGCGAGGGAGTGCGGCTGGCGCGCGAATACTGGGACGCACGGTATGATTTTCATGCCGGCTGCCGCACCGGGACGACGGAGGAATGCCTCGACTGGGCGCTCGCCGCGGAGACCCGGCCGGCGATCCTGGCGGAATCCGGTGACAATCCAACCGCCGGCGGCGTCGGTGACCGTGCCGATCTGCTGCGCGAATTGCTTGCCCGCGGCGCCACCGAGACGCTGATCGCCGGCATCGCCGACCGGCCGGCGACGATGCGCTGCTACGAGGCAGGAATCGGCGCGCGGATCAGCCTGACCGTGGGCGGCACGCTCGATCCGCGCGGCAGCGAAAAGGTGCGGATCGAGGCCGAGATCCTGTTCCTTGCCGAGACGGCGGAGCTTGCGGAGCGGCAGGCGGTGATCCGCAGCGGCGGCGTCACCCTCGTGCTGACGGCGCGCCGCCGGCCGTTTCACGAGATCGAGGATTTCGCCGCGCTCGGCCTCGATCCGCGCACGGTGCGGCTGCTGGTGGTGAAATCGGGGTATCTGGCGCCGGCGCTTGCACCGCTCGCGGCGCCGAATGTCATGGCGATCTCGCCCGGCGCGGTCGATCAGGATTTCCGCCGGCTGCGCCGCCATCGCATCGAGCGCCCGATCTTTCCCTTCGACACCGATTTCACCTTCGAGCCGAAGCTCCTCGTCTCGGCGCGTTACGCGGCGGGACGAGACGCCGCGCCCTAATGCCAACGCGGCTCTTCGTCGACGGCGATGGCTGCCCGGTGCGCGAGGAGGTGTATCGCGTCGCCGCCCGGCTCGGCCTCGTGGTGTTCGTCGTCTCCAACGGTTCGGGTCCGCTGCGTCCGACCGGGCGGCCGAACGTCTCGATGATCGTGGTGGAATCCGGCGCGGATGTCGCGGATGACTGGATCGCCGAGCGCATCGAGCGCGGCGATGTATGCGTCACGGCGGACATCCCGCTCGCGTCGCGCTGCCTCGCGCGCGGCGCGCGCGCGGTCTCGCCGATCGGCAGGCCTTGGACCAAGGACAACATCGGCAATGCGCTCGCCGGGCGCGAGGTCGCGCGCCATCTGCGCGAGCTCGGCGTCGGCGGTGGCGGACCGCGCGCCCTGACGCGGGCCGACCGCTCGCGCTTTCTCGGCGCACTCGACAGCGAAATTCACGCGGCGCGGCGAGACGCAGCCGGCTAGCCGGATTGCTGGACAGGCCCAGACGAACGGGATTAACGTCGCAAAAAACAGAGATAAATCGAGGAACGTCACGATGTCGAACGACCGTGAGCGCCTGCATGGCGCGCGGAGCCATGTCGTCGCTCGCCTGGGATTCGGGCGCCGAACATTTCTGACCGCCGCCGCCGTGCTCGCCGCGCCAGTCGCGCGCGCCGCTCCGGAAGGCTTGCTCGATTCCGCACCGGAAGCGCCGTACGAGACGGGGATCACGCCGGAACGCGTCGCCTTCCTGAAAACCAAGCCGTATCGCGGAAAGACCGTGAACATGCTGGTCGCGAAAGGCTCCGTCGGCAATGGCGTAAAGGCGCATGTCGCGCATTGGGAGGAGGAGACGGGCGGCCGCGTCAGCGTCGCCGAAGTGCCGGGCGACATCCTCTATACGCAGATCTTCTCCGACCTGAACAGCGGTCTGCATCGCAACGACGCCTATCTCACCGCCGCGTGGTATTACGGCGATTACTTCGTGCCGCAGACGCCGCATCTCACCCCGATCGAAAGCTTTCTCGCCGACAAGCGCATGCCGTACTGGGATGTGTCGCAATTCATCCCGGCGATGAAGGAGCTCTATACCTGGAACGGCAAGCTCTACGGCACGCTGTTCGATGCCGATGCGCAGACGTTGTACTACCGCAAGGACGTGCTGGGCGATGCGGGCAACCAGGCGAAGTTCAAGGCGAAATACAATTACGACATGCCGGTGCCGCCGAAAACGATGCAGCAGATGCACGATGTGGCGGATTTCTTTACCGGCTGGGACTGGAACAATGACGGCACGCCGGATTGGGGCGTGGGCCTGCACGCGAAGGTGAACGCGCAGGGTTTCTTCCATTTCCTGACCCTCGCCGCGCCCTACGTCGTGTCGCCGGACAACAAGTATTTCTACTTCCACCCCGACACGATGAAGCCGTTGATCAACTCGGAGGGCCATCTTCGCGCGCTCGAGTCCTACCTGAAATTCCTGCCGAACGGACCGCGCGAGGAGATTGCCTGGACGCTCGGCCAAGGCTGGAACCTGTTCCTGACCGGCAAGGCGGTAATGGAAGCGACCTGGGGCGACCTGCCGACGCTCGCGCAGGACACGAAATCCTCCTCCGTGCAGGGCAAGATCGGCGCCGCACCGATTCCGGGTGTGGACGAGGCGTTCGACCCGATCAACGGGAGCTGGAAGAAATACGGCCTCAACCAGGTCGGCAACGTGAATGGCGGCAGCTGGCACGGCGTGATCTCGCGCTATTCCGAGAACCAGCAGGCGACCTATGATTTCCTCGCATTCATGGCGAACCGCAAGAACGCGTATTACAATATCACGCATGGCTTCACCGGCGTGCAGCCCGGCATGCGTTACGAGTATCTGCCGCCGGAAGGCACCGGCACGCTCGACGAATGGCAGGCGCAGGGCTGGAACCGCGACGATGCGAAGCAGTTCCTCGACGCCTATTACGCGAATCTCGCGCTGCCGGTGCAGGAGCCGTATCTGCGCATCCCGGGGGCCGCGGAATACTGGCACGAGCTTGACATCCGCCTCTCGGCCCTGCTTGCCGGCCAGGTGAAGCCGAAGGATGCGCTGGACGCGACCGCCGCCGCCTGGGAGCAGATCACAAACCGCTACGGCCGCGACAACCAGAAGGCGCTCTATCGCGCATCCTTCGCCGCTTGAGCGTGCAAGCCGCCGCCACGGCGCGCCGTCCCGTCAGGCTCGGGGATGAGCGGTCGTTCAAATACCTGATGCTCGTGCCGGCCGCGTTGTGGACGATCGGGTTGACCTTCTTCCCGCTCTTCCAGGTAGTGCGCTACAGCTTTGCCAGCTACGTGATGGGGCGCGGCATCACCGGCTATGTCGGCTTCACCAATTACGCCGATATCCTGCAATCGGCCGAGTTCTGGCATAGCGTGCTCGTCACGGCGATCTATGTCGGCGTCACCGTGCCGGTGGAGGTGGTGCTCGGCTTCCTGCTCGCCTGGGTGATCAATCTCGACGCGCCGGGGACGCGCGTGTTCCGCGCTCTGATCACCGCGCCCCTGTTCACGATGGATGTCGCGATCGGCTATCTCGGCATCACGCTGTTCAGCGAGCAGGGCGGTCTCGTCACCTATATTCTCGGCAAGTTCGGCATCTCGCTGCCCTTCCTCTCCACCGCTACCTGGGGGCTCGCCGCGGCGATGGTGCTGGAGGTCTGGCGCTGGACGCCGTTCGTGTTTCTCCTGGCGCTCGCTGGCCTCGCCTCGGTCTCGGACGAGATCTACGAGGCGGCGATGCTGGACTGCAAATCGCATTGGCAGGTGATGCGCCATGTCGGCCTGCCGCTTGCCTGGCCGGTGATGTCGGTGGCGGTGACGCTGCGGCTGATCGAAGGGTTCAAGGCGTTCGGTCTGCCTTTCGCGCTCACCAGCGGCGGCCCGGGCACCAGCACCCAGCTCTACAGCACCTATAATTACATGACGACGGTGCAGTTCTTCAATTTCGGCGACGGATCGGCGATGGGGCTGGTGGTGCTCGCGATGATCTCGGTCGTCGTCGTGGTGTTCTTCCGGCAGATGCGCCGGCGGTTGAGCTGAGCGATGCGCAGCGTGCTCTGGACCCGCGCCGCGGGCCGCAGCCGGATCGGCATCTATGCGATCCTGATCGGCTCCGCCGTGTGGATCCTGGTTCCGCTGCTCTGGGCGGTGCTGAATTCCGTCAAGACGCTGGAGGACACGTTCCGTTCCGGCGCCTTCATCCCCTTCCTGCAATTCCGCCCCACGCTCGACACCTGGGCGCAGGTGTTGAGCGATGGCGGCGTGCTGGTCGCGCTCTGGCACAGCCTGCTCGCCAGCACCGGCAACACGCTGCTCGTGCTGCTGATCGGCATTCCGGCCGCCTACAGCCTGGCGCGCTTCGAGTTTCCGGTCTCGTCCCGCGACATCACCCTCTGGTTCATGACGCAGCGCGTGCTGCCCCCCGCGGTGATGCTGGTGCCGTTCTACGTGATGATGGTGCAGCTCCATCTGATCGACACGATGACCGGGCTGATCATCGCCTACTCGACCTTCTCCGTCGCGTTCGGCGTGGTGATCATGCGGGACATCTTCCGCGACATCTCGAAGGATATCGAGGAGGCGGCGAAGATCGAGGGTGCGACGCCGTGGCAAATCTTCCGTCTGGTGGCGTTGCCGCTCGCGCGCGACGGGATCATCGTCACCGCGGTGAACGTCTTCGCCTTCGGCTGGAACGAGGCGCTGTTCGCCTCCGCCTTTACCTCGCGCAACGCGCAGACGCTCACCGCCTTCATTCTCGCCTCGCGCGGCACGCGGGACATCGATTTCAACCTTGCCGCGGTGAACACGCTGATCGCGATCGGGCCGCCGATCATTCTCTCCTTCTTCTTCCAGCGTTACCTCGCCCGTGGCCTCGCCTTCGGCGCGGTCAAGGGGTAGCGGCGCGGGTCAGCAGCAGCGCGCCGGATGCGTGCACCTCGACATCCCAACCGGGCGGCACCACCGTCGTCGCGTCGAGCTGGGTGACGATCGCGGGGCCCGCGAAGCGGTCGCCCGCGCCGAGCGAGGCGCGATCGATCAGTGCGGAATCCTCCGAGCCGGTGGCAAAATGCACCGTCCAGCGCGCGCGCGCTGCGACGCCGCTCCCCGCCGGCAGGGATGGGCGCACCGGCGGCGGCAGCTTTCCCGCCGCCTCCACGCGCAGCGTCACCAGCTCGGTCGGCGATTCGAGCGCGAAACCGTAAAGCGCGTCGTGCGCGCGGATGAAGGCGGCGTTGGTCGCCTCGATGCTGCCGTCCCACGCCACCGCGAGCTCGCCGCCCTGTCCGTGGTAGCGCATCAGAACGGTCCGCCCGGTCGTGCGATCTGCCGCTGGGACCTGTTCCTGCGCGAACCACTCTTCCGCATCGCGCTCGAGCGCCAAGAACCCGTGTTCGATCTCCACCTCGCCGGAGGCGGCGAGCGTGCGGCTGAATTCGGCGCGCAGATCCGCGGCGAGCAGACCCTCCGCGCAGAGCACGCCGGGGGCGGCGGGCACCAGCACGCGGGTAATTTCGAGCAGATCGGCGAGCGCGCACCCGTGCAGCGGGCCGGCGCCGCCGAACGGCACCAGGGTAAAGGCGCGCGGATCATGCCCGCGCTCGACCGACACGACGCGGATCGCGCCGACCATGTTGCTGTCCGCGATCGCCAGCACGCCGCGCGCCGCCGCGTGCAGCGAAAGCCCAAGCGGCGCCGCGACGCCATCCCGGATCGCGGTCGCGGCGCGCGCGGCATCGAGCGCCATGCGGCCGCCGAGCAGGGTTTCCGGCAAATGGCCGAGCACGACATGCGCGTCTGTCACCGTTGGCAGCGTGCCGCCGCGACCATAGCAGGCGGGGCCCGGATCGGCGCCGGCGCTCGCCGGACCGACGGTGAGCGCGTCATCCGCCACCGTCGCGATCGAGCCGCCGCCGGCGCCGATCGTCACCATGTCGACCATCGGCAGGGGCAGCGACCATTCGCCGACACGGCCCTGCTGCGTCAGCGCGATCTTCCCCTCGCGGATCAGGCAGATATCGGCGCTGGTGCCGCCGATATCGACGGTGATGATGTCGCCGATGCCGCAGGCGGCGGCCACGTCGCGCGCGCCGACCACGCCGGCGGCCGGGCCGGAGAGCGCGGTCAGCGCCGGCGCCCTCCGTATCGTGCGCGCGCCCGCAACCCCGCCATTCGATTGCATCAGCAGCAACGGCGCGGCGATGCCGGCTTCCGCCAGCCGTGTCTCCACGCGTTCCACATAGGTCGCGACACCCGGCATCACCGAGGCGTTGAGGATGGTCGCGAGCGAGCGCTCATATTCGCGCACCACGGGCAGGACATCGGTCGAGGCGGTGACCGCGACGCCCGGCAACGCCGCCCGCAGCATCTCGGCGACGCGCCGCTCATGCGTCGGGTTGGCGAAAGCGTGCAGCAGGCAGATCGCGACCGCCTGCACGTCAAGACGGCGCAGCGCCTCGATCGCTTCCTGCACGCTGGCCTCGTCGAGCGGATGCAGCACCACGCCGCCCGGCCCGATGCGCTCCGCCACCTCGAGCACGCGTGACGGCGGCA
The DNA here is from genome assembly GCA_965276665.1 of Acetobacteraceae bacterium. Lineage (GTDB taxonomy): Bacteria > Pseudomonadota > Alphaproteobacteria > Acetobacterales > Acetobacteraceae > CAWGJC01. The sequence continues at coordinate 1,213,455 of OZ255620.1, read as the reverse complement.
CCGGGCGTGCCGGCTTGATCCAGGCATAGAGATTGACCCGGCGCGGAATGTCCTGCCGCCCGATCTCCAGCACATGGCGGAATCCGGCCGTGGTGACGAGCGCGGTGCGCGCGCCCTTCTCCTCCAGGATCATGTTGGTCGCGATGGTGGTGCCGTGCAGCACGCGGGAGACGGCGGAGGCTGGCAGCCCCGCCTGCTCCAGCGCGAGGGTGACGCCGGCGAGAAAGGCGCGCGACGGATCGGCCGGCACGCTCGGCGTCTTGGCCCGCCAGGCGCGGCCGCTCGCCGCATCCTGCAGCATCACATCGGTGAAGGTGCCGCCGATATCGACCGCGATCGACAACGCCCCGGTGGGCGCGCCGATGCCCGACAGCGTGCCGTCAGGTGAGGGCATCGACATACTCCGTGCGGTGAAATCCCCGGGTCATCGGCCGCCGCGCCCGGCGTGAAGCGGTCGCCTCCGCATCCACGCGGTCGCCGTCGATCACCACGCCGTAGAATTGCGCCGCCGCCTCTTGGCTCACAAACCCGCCGAGCACGTCGGCCAGCACGTTTTCGGCAGGGCGGTCGAACGGGTCGCCGTGACCGCCGCCGCCGCCGGTCTCGATGCGGAGAATATCGCCGGGCTGCAGCGCATTGCCGTCGGAGAGCGGCACCAGCACGCGCTCGCGCGAGGTGCCCGGGTTGACGGTCGCGCGCCCGGCGCCCCCTGACATGCCGCCGGCCACGCCCCAGGGCGGATTCTGCACGCTGTCGATGCGCACGGCGAGCACGGAATCATCCGCCAGGATCTCATATTCGCGCACGATGCCGCAGCCGCCGCGGAACCGTCCCGGGCCGCCGCTATCGCGTACGACGCCGTATTGGCGCAGCCGCACCGGATAGCTGAGCTCGAGGAATTCGACCGGATAGTTCTCCTGCGCGACGAAATACACCGCATCGATGCCATCCGCGTTCGGCCGCGCGCCATAGCCGACGCCGATCCCGTCCGACATCAGGAATTGCGCACCCCGCGCATGGCCGCGCAGCAGGATGATGACATAGGCCGAATGCGCGGCCGGCGCGCCGGCGCCCCCGGCGACGTTGATCAGCCCGTTCAGCGCCGCCAGCACCCGCATCATCGTCAGCCCGCGCATGCCGAGCGGCGCGGGGAAGCGCGGCTGCAGCAGCGAGCCCTCGCGCAGCCGGACCTCGTCGAGCGCGAGCGGGCCGCCGGCATTGCAGACCTGGCCGGCCTCGCCGCCGAGGAAGTAGAGGCCGAGCGCCACGCCCGGCACGTCCGGGTTCATCAGGAAATTGACCGGGCCGGGAGACTGGTCATCGGTCTCGGTCGCATCGAGGATGAAGCGGTCCTCGCCGCCTTCGTGCTTCTCGCGCGTCATTGCGAAGCGGATGCGGAACGGACCGTTGCCATGCCCGTCGGAATCGATCATGTCGGTGAAGCGATGCGTGCCGTACGGAAACGTCTCCGCCAGCCGCGCCCGCACCACCCGGCGCGTGCGCGCGAGCAATTGGCGCAGCGCATCCGCGATCACGTCGGGGCCGAAGCGGCGCAGGATCTCCTCGACCCTGCGCGTGCCGAGCGTCACCGCCGCCATCAGCGCGCGCGTATCGCCGCGGCTCTGTTCGGGGTAGCGCGAATTGCGGTGGAAGATGGCGAGCGTCGCCTCGTTGGTCACGCCGCGATCGATCAGCTTCGTCGGCGGGATGATGATGCCTTCCTGGAAGATGTCGGTCGCGTCCGGGCTGATCGAGCCGGGTCGCAAGCCGCCGATATCCGCGAAATGCGCCCAGGCCATCACGAAGCCGCAACGCCGGCCGTCCAGGAAGATCGGCGCGAGGAACACCTGGTCGTTGGAATGCGACACCGCGCCGCGCGAGCCGTAGCAGTCATTGTACCAGTAGAGATCGCCGGGCTGCATCTCCTCCTTTGGAAAATGCGCGAAGACCGGGGTGGTGATGTCGCCGAATACCGGCACGTTGGAGCCCACCGCCACCACGCCGTCCGCATCGAACAGCGCGGTGTAGAAATCCTTCTTCTCGCGGATGAAGGCGCTGATGGCGGTGCGTTCGAGCAGCGCCTCCATCTCCGCCTGAGCCGCCCGGATCGCGCCGCGTACGATCTCGAGCGTGACCGGATCGCAGGTTTCCGTCATCGTGATCCCCTAATCGAGCGGAACATTGATCGGATCGCGCAGACCGATCAGCGTGGCCACGCTGATCAGCGCGGAGGCCACGATGAAGTAGCTCGGCGCGAGCGGGCTGCCGGTCTGGCCGATCAGAAAGGTCGAGATGAACGGCGCGAACCCGCCGAAGATCGTCACCGCGAGGCTGTAGCCGATCGAGAGCGCGGTGAACCGCACCCGGGTCGGGAAGAGTTCGCTCAGGATCGCCGGCAACGGGCCGGCATACATGGCGAGGAGCACGGCGGAGATGCTTTGCACGAGTACGAGCGAGGCGCCGCTCCTTGCATCGGTGACGATCAGGAACAGCGGATACGCCACCACGAGATAGCCGATCGCGGAGGCGAGCATCACCGGCTTGCGCCCCCAGCGGTCGGAGGCGGCGCCCATCACCGGCGTCAACACCGTCAGCACGACGGCGGAGAGGGCCGTGGAGTAATAGGCGACCGAGGCCGGCAGGTGCAGCTGGCTGACCGCGAAGCTCGGCATGAAGATGTTGAAGATGTAGTTGCCGACACAGCCGACGATCGAAAGTCCGCAGGCCATCAGCACCGGTCCGCGATGCACGGTCAGGCTGTCGCGCACCGGGTTGCCGACGAGGTGGTGCGAGGCCGCGGTCTGCTCGAAGGCCGGCGTCTCCGCCACCCGCGAACGCAGGTAATAACCAATCGGCGCGAGCAGGAAGCCGACCAGGAACGGGATGCGCCAGCCCCAGCTGTTCATCGCCGCTGGATCGAGAACGGCGTTCAGCACCGCGGCCGAGAGCGTGCCGAAGATCAGCCCGAGACCGACGCTGAATTGCTGCATGCTGCCGGTGATGCCGCGCTTGCCGGGCCGTGCGTATTCCACCAGGAAGGCCGCCGCGCCGCCCCATTCGCCACCGGTCGAGAAGCCCTGGACGAGGCGGCAGAGCACGAGCAGCAGCGGCGCCCAGATGCCGATCGAGGCATAGGCGGGCACCAGGCCGGTCAGCCCGGTGGCGGCCGCCATCAGCCCGACGGTGAGCACCAGCGCCGCCTTCCGCCCGCTGCGATCGCCATACGCGCCGATCACCACCGCGCCGACCGGCCGCATCACGAAACCGACGCCATAGGTCGCGAAACTGCTGAGTAGCGAGACCAGCGGGTTCACGGCGGGAAAGAAATTACGCCCGATCTGCGCCGCGAACAGGCCAAAGATCACGAAGTCGAACAGTTCAACGAAATTGCCGATCGCGCAGGACAGGATCGCGCGGCGGCGGATACGCTCGATGGACAGCGACGCGGCCGGTTGGCCGAGCAGCGATGCGGCTTGCGACATGGTCCGTCTCCCCTTCAGGGTGCGATGACGATCATGTTCCCTGGCCCGCTTCCCCGGAAAGCGCCGCGTCGAGCGCAGCATTGGCCTGCCGCAGCGCGTGCAGCAGGCGGTTGGCGCTGCGGACGGCGCTGACCGCCCGGAATCGCCACTCATCGGTGTCGGGTTCGGCTTCCGCGTAATCGCGCAGCTTCCGCAGCGCCGGCCAGGCCGGTTGCGGCAGCGCCGGATCATGCGAGAAACGGTCGCCAATCGTGTAGTCGAGTGGGACGAGCGCGCGGGAGATGCCGATCAGCGCCTGGTCCACCCGCGCCGCGTCCGCGATCCCGGCCAGGCGGCGCAATCCGCCCCGCAGCGTTTCCGCCGCCGCAATCGAGGCCGCAAGCGGCGCGCCGTCCTCGGTGAGCGGCGCGAGATTGCGCAGTTCGTCCAGCAGCTCGTCCACCGCCGCGCCATGGTCGAGCGGCAGGACCCGGTCGGTGAGCAGGCGGTGCAGGGTGCGGACGAAGATCCGCGTGTCGCGAACCAGGAAATCCTCGTCGATCTTGTCGATCAGATCCTCGGGCGTGTGCCACCACCAGCCGAGCGCGTTGCGCATCTTCACCGGCCCTTTCGGCTGCATGCTGAGGCTGCCGAACATGGACGGGACGCCGACGCCCCAGAACGAGGCGTCGCTGCTGCGGGAGTTGCGCGTGCCGGCATGCTCCTGCCCGGTCTCGTCGCGGATCACCGTGGCGGCGAGCCCGGCGAGCTGCGAGGAGACGGCGGAGTCGGTCAGCACGGTCGCACCGGTCCCGCCGGTGGAATCGACATTGACATGCACGGCGCAGCGCCGCTCGAGCTCGTCCCAATGATGATCCACATACCAGGTCGAGCCGGAATAGCGGCCATGCGAGTGACCCGACCAGAAGCAGAGGCGAAGCCCGCGCCGCCATGCCGCGCGGTCGGCGGCGAGCGCGCGCGCGCTCTCCAGCATGGTCGCGTTCGCGCTGCCATTGTCCATCACGCCATAATACCAGGTGTCGTGATGGCCGGAGAACAGCACGAACGGCGCATCCACGGCCGCGCCGTCCGGGTCGAGGCTCGCTTCGAGAATGGGCGTCTTGCGCCAGCCGGTGTCCACCTCCGCGTGCAGCACCGCCTCGACGAGCTCGCCGGCACGCAGCCGCTCGCGGATTGCCGCGCCATCCGCCTCAGAAATCGTGCAGGTGACGGTCTGCGGCAGCGCATCCCGCGTTTCGGCCGACGGGCTGCCCCATACGGGAGAGATGCACATCTCGTGCAGATGCTCGTGTGGACTGACATGGAGCTGCCCCGTCGCCCCCGCTTCCGCCGCGCGCGCGGCGACCGCCGGGCTCGCGATGCCGTCCACCAGCACGATGCGGCCGCGCAAATCCTGCGCCGCGAAATCCCGCGCGCGCCCTTCGCCGAGATCGACCAGCGCGCCACGCGTGCCGGCGTCCGGCGAAGTCAGCGAGAAAGAATGCGTGATGCTCCTGAGCGCCTGATTGCCGATGGTGACGCGCGACGCGCCGGGCAGGCTGATATAGGCGTCATGACTGATCAGCCGCGTGCGGTAGCCAAGCCCGTCGAGCTGCGCGCGCAGATAATGAAAGCTCTCGAGCTCCTCCTTGCTGCCGGAGAGCTTGATCCGCTTGGCGAACTCGCCGACATGGCGCATCAGCTCGCGGCCGCGCACATCATCCTGTCTCATGCGATTGCTCCCTCGACCAGCCGTGTCGCCGCTTCGATCGCGCCGAGGAAGCGGTTCTGCCCGCGCATCAGCTCGATTTCAGCGCATTTGCGCGCATGGCCGGAGAACGCCCCCAGATCGGCCGCGACCGCAAGCGTCGGCAGCGGCGGCACGGTGTAGGCGGGGTCATGGCGGAAACGCGGCTCGCGCGTGTAGTTCACCGGAATGAGGATGCGCGCCAGCGCCTGCGCGGCATGGTTGCGCCGATCCGCGGGCATGCCGGCAAGCCTACCCAGTGCGGCTTTCAAGGCGCGCGTCGCATCCCGCGACGGCGCCAGATCGGCGGCGCCGGCGCTCGCTGCCTCGTAGCGGTCGATCGTGGCGAGGAACTCGTCGCAGGTCGCGACCCAGTCGAAGGGCAGGATCTCCGCATTGGCGACCCGCAGCACCGCGAGCAGGTAGATGCGCATGTCGCGCAACAGAACGTCCCGATCAGCGATCTCGAGCGTGTCGTTCTCGGTGTGCCAGGCGATGTTGGCGCCGCAGCCGGACACGTCGTAGTAGTTCTTCTCCGCGCGCAGCGCGTCGGGCATCGTCGAACTCAGCATGAAGAAGCTCGGCAGGCCGATATTGTTGAACGAGTAGTCGCCGGCCTGCGGGGGCCGCACCGTCGCGATCTCGGCATCCGGCACGATGTCGCGGATTGCCTGTTCGGCGATCGCGGCGCTCTCGGCAAAGGCGCTGGTCGCGTGATAGCTAGTGGCCCAGCGGCAGCCGGGGCTGTCGCAATTGATCTGCGCGACGCAATCGCGGTCGAGCTCCATCGCGAACCGGTCGGTGAACCAGGTCGACCCGGCGTAGCGCCCGGTGGAATGCCCCGGCCACCAGGCGAGCTTCACGCTGCGGCGCAGATCGGCGCGGTGCTCCCAGAGCACGCGCGCCAGCTCGAGCAGCGTCGCATTGCCCGTCGCATTGTCGCCGACGCCCACATCCCAGCTGTCGTAATGCCCGTGCACGAGGACGAATTTCTCTGCCTCGATGGCCCCCGGAATGCTGGACACCGGAATCTTCTGCCGGAACCAGCCTTCCAGCATCTCGGTGCGGATCGTCGCCTCGCCGCCCGCCTCGGCGAGCGCCATCAACTTCTGCCCGTCCGGATGGTTGACGGCGATGACGGGGATTTTCGGCTTGCGTCCCATATCCTGCAGGTCCGGGCTGCCCCAGATCGTCGTGCAGGTTCCCCAATGGATGTCGATCCCGGGATTGCAGGCGATCAGCCCGGCGCCGCCCCATTCCTCGATCAGCGAGGTCAGCGCCGGATTGCCGAAGCCCGACATCACGACGATGCGGCCGCCGATCTTCTCGCGCGCCTCCTCATCCGAACGGATGCTGCCGCCGAACAGCGTGGCGATGTCGCGGTTGTAGCTGCGCAGCGATTTCGGATTGGCCTGCAGACGCACCAGCTTCGCGCTGATTCCCTCCGGGACCGAGAGCGCGGAGGAGGGCGGTTTCGCGCGATAGGTGACGCCGCCGGCGGTCACGCTCGCGGTGAGCGGAACCGACAGGCAGATCTCCGGCTCATGCACCTCGACCGGCACGCCGGCGCCGCGCAGGCGCTGGATGATGATGTCGGCGCCGCGATTGACATCCTCCGGCCGCCATCGCGGCGTCGTCGCGAAGGTCTCGACCAGCGACCAGGGCAGGTCGAGGCTGACGGCATCGAGGAAGCGGCGTTCGGTCTCGTCGATCGGCATGACGCGAATGTTTCACCCGGCCGCCGCCGCCGTCAATCCGGCGCGCGAAACTCCGGGCTTCCATACGGGTAGAATTTCGTGAGATCCGCGTGCTCGTAAGGCAAGGCTTCGAGACGCACGGTCCCGAGAAACGGCTCGTCCGGCTCGACCAGCAGGATGGTCGGCGCGAAGCCGGTATCGTCGAAGCCGCGGCGGAAATGCGCGCGCGACTTGATCGCGAAGGCGTTGAACCGCTCGAGCACGAAGCCCGCCTCGCGCAGCCGGTCCGGCTCCATGATCTGCACCAGATGCGGGCTGATCACCAGAACATTGCCGCGTCCGAACGCGATGCTGACCCAGCGGTCGACGCTGCCGCGCCCGCTGCTCTCATGCACCGCCTCGACCTGCCCGCGGATCCGCACCGGATCGCCGGCGGAGATGTCGAGCTTGCCGCCCACCGCCATGTCGAACGCATCGCCCGGCCGCGCCGTCGAGAGCGCGGCGCTCGCTGCTTCGTCGGCGATGGTGACGATCAGCGTGTCTTTGAGATCCTGCTCGACGATCTCGCGCAGCAGCCAGGTCGCCGCACCCGAACGGTCGCTGTGATCGGCGAGCACCACCGGCGTGCGGCCGGCCGCCATCGCCTCCTTGGCGAGCGTGACGCCGGCGGCGATGCGGTGGATTTTCGTCGAGGCCAGCAGCGCCTCGCGCTTCCGCCAGGCCCATCCGGCGATGTCGGATGCGATGCGTTGCGCGAGCGCCGTGTCGCCATTGGTCATCGCCTGGATCGTCATGCCGACATCGGGCACATCCGACCACGGAAATCCGAAGAACACGTTCACATAGGCGTCCGGCGCGCGCGCCTCCCAGATCAGCGCGCGCTGCACGAGATCCATCCACGGGCTGGCGCCGGTCCATTGCAGGACGGTGGGCGAGATGATCGGCACCTTCACCGTCGCATGCGCCGGACGGTAATCGCCGCGGATCGCGCGGATCAGCATGCGCGCCGCCCGCTCGCCCTGCAGGTAGCCGTCGTAATGCGGGAAATATTTGACCGCGAAGGCCATGTTCGCCTGCAGGAGGAATTCCTCATCCTCGTTGCCGTGCGGGTCGAACGTGCCGGCGAGGAAAGCGGCCGGTCCGACCGCCTCGCGCACGCGGCGCGCGAGCTCCGCCTCCGGCCGCGCCACGCCGCGCACGCCCATCGCGCCGTGCAGCGCGAGATAGACGCCGTCGAACGGCCCCTCCGCCTTGAGCTGCGCCACCATGCGACCGGCGAAGGCGTCGAATGCTTCCTGCGCGATCCACCCGGACCCGGTGCCGCGCTTCGACCAGAGCGGCGATTCGATGCCGGTCAGCTCGACATCGGCATGCTCGCGCGCGAATTTGACGAAGCCGCCGATATAGGAGCGCGGATCGGAGGCAAGCAGCGCCTCGCCGCGCGCGGGCGAGCCGGGAAACGTGAAATCGTCCTCGATCGTGTCGGATTGCAGGAACGTCACCGTCTCATGGACGAAATTGAGCACGGCGATGCGGATGGTTTTCCCGGTCATGCGATGCGTCCGTATTCGAGGTTGCGGGCCAGCCAGCAGCCGATGGTGAGTCCGGTGACGCGGCCCTCTGTGTCGCGCCGGGTAGCCAGCGTCCAGTCGCCGGGGGGCGAATAATCGAGCGCGCGGGGGCAAGGCATGAGCCAATGATCCGCGCCGTGCGGGATCAGGGCCTGCATCTCGCCCTCGCCGAGATCACCCGCGCAGGCGGCATAGAGCACCCCGCCGGCGCGCGTGCAGACCAGGGTGGCGCCGAGCTCCTCGCAGCGATACACGCCTTCGATATCAGGGGGCGATCCGTCCGCGCAGGGCTGCAGGCGTGTCGTCTGATTGTCGCCGGCTCGGTGCATCGTAACTGCCAGGCCGTCACGGGTGAGACGTGTCGTGCCACTCGCGGCTTCGCCGGGCGACACCATCGAGAGCATCTCCGCCTCCGAGGTGTAGCGAAGGCGAAGCCGTTCAGGAAGCGCTTCGATGCGTATCGCGAGGCCAGTTTCCGGCTCGATGTACCGACCGGCCCAACCATCGCCCGGATTGGCGGCCTTCGGCGGCGGCGGCGCATCCAGCACGGCGGCCAGCAGATCGAGCGCGGCGGCGCGCGGATCGGCCATGTGATTGAACAGCACGACCACCGAGATGCGTTCTGCCGGCAGCCTGGCCCGAAAGCTGCGCCAGCCGCGCAAGCCGCCGGCATGGGCGGTGGCGCGGCGTCCGAGCAGGGTCGGGCGGCCGAGGCCGAACCCATATTGCGCGAGCGTGCCGTCGCGGAATGCGACCGGCGCGGCGAGACGGGAATAGAGCGCGTCGGGATCGTCGCGCGTCGCGTCGATACGGCGCTCCCAGGCGATCATATCGTCGAGCGAGGCGGCGATCCCGGCATCGCCGCGCCAGTGAATGCGGTTGACCGCGGCGCGAAATCCCTGCTCGGCGGATCCCTCATAGCCGATCGTGCCGCCGGCGACGCTCTCGGTATCCGCATTCAGCATCGCATGCGGCATGCCGGCAGGGTCGAACACATGGCGACGGAGCAGCGCGCCGAAATTCTCGCCGCAGCGCTGCTCGAGTATGTCGGAGAGAATGCGGAAATTCTGGTTGGCGTAGGAGTAGCGCGTGCCGGGCGCGAAATGGAGCGTGCGCGCGCGGCGCATCAGGCTCTGCGCCTCCGCTTCTCCGAATGCGCGCTCGACCGGCGCGCCGCAGAGCGCGGTGAGCGCCCAGTAGTCGCGGAGCCCCGACTGGTTGTGGCAGAGCTCGCGCGCCCGCGGGGCCGCGCCATGCAGCGCCGGGAGATGCGCGCGCACCGCGCCGTCGAGCAGATCCGGATCTCCCACGCGATCGAGCAGCAGGCCGCAGGTGAATTGCTTGGTGATCGAGCAGATCAGCGACGGGGTTTGCGGCGTGAACGGCACCCGTTTCGCGATGTCGGCCCAGCCCCAGGCATGCCGCGCCAGCACCTCGCCGTTCCGCAGCAGGGCGATCGCGCCGCCAGTGCCCGGATACCGCGTCTGCTGGTCTGCGATGACGGTGTCGAGCGAGGCGGCGGCCATGGATATTCCCGTCCTGAGGATGGTTGCCATGGGGCCGCGCTTTCGCCCGCTTGTCCAGGGGTGCCGTCCGCGTTGCTTTTCGCCTAGGATGCGGCGCATGCCGGAACTCATCGAAACCGATGTCGCGATCGTGGGCGCAGGCCCCGTCGGGCTGTTCGCCGCCTTCCAATGCGGGATGCTGAAACTGCGGAGCGTGCTGATCGACGCGCTGGACACGGTGGGCGGCCAATGCGTGGCGCTCTACCCGGAGAAGCCGATCTATGACATTCCCGCCCATCCGGCGATCGAGGCCGGGGCGCTGATCGCGGAGCTCGAGCGGCAGGTCGCGCCGTTCGATCCGCCGCGCCTGACCGGGCGGCGGGTCGAGCGGCTCGCCGGTGCGTCCGGCGATTTCCGGCTCGGCACGGATCGCGGCGACGAGATCCGCGCGAGGACGGTGCTGCTCGCCGCCGGCGCCGGCGCGTTCGGGCCGAACCGGCCGCCGCTCGGCGGTCTCGACGCGTTCGAGCAGACCGGCACGGTGCAATACTACGTCCGCAGGCGGGAGGATTTCCGCGGCAAGCGCGTGGTGATCGCCGGAGGCGGGGACAGCGCGGTGGATTGGGCGCTCTCGCTCAAGGACGTCGCCGCACGGGTGATGGTGGTGCATCGCCGGGCGAAATTCCGCGCCGCCCCCGAGGCGGCGTCACGCCTCGCCGCGGCGGAGGCGGCCGGGGAGGTCGAGATGGTGATCCCGTTCCAGCTGCACGCGCTGCACGGCGCGTCGGGCCGGTTGGAGGCGGTGGAAGTCGCCGATCTCGACGGCAAGACGCGCGCGCTGGAAGCGGATTATCTGCTGCCGTTCTTCGGCCTGTCGATGGATCTCGGCCCGCTCGCCGGTTGGGGGCTCGATCTCGAACGCCACCATGTGCGCGTCGCGCCCGCCACCTGCGAGACCAGCACGCCCGGCGTGTTCGCGATCGGCGACGTGGTGACCTATCCGGGCAAGCTCAAGCTGATCCTGCAAGGGTTCAGCGAGGCGGCGATGGCGGCGCACGCCATGCATCCGATCGTGCATCCCGGCGAGGCGCTGCACTTCGAATATTCCACCACCAAGGGCGTGCCCGGCTAGCGCGCACCGGCCCGGGTGCCGGGCGCCATCATTCGAGGGAGAATTCCAACGCGAGCCGTAATTCGCGCCGCTCTCCCGGCGTGAGAACGGGTTCCGGCCCGCTGCCGCCATCCGGCAGGCGCTCGCTCGTGCAGGGCTCGACGGCGAGGATGCGCGTCGCCTCCTCGAGGTTCTGCCAGATCTGCACGAAAGGCAGCGTGTCGCCGACGCAGGCGAGCGTCGCGGTCAGCGTGCGCCCTTCGAGCGGCGCGGCCAAGGTCCAGCGATTCCACCCCGGCGTCGCGGCGGCGGCATGCAGCATATGCGGCCCGGTAAGCGTGGGATCGACCGTATGGGCGAAGCCGTGGCCGGCGAGATGCGCGCCCGCCTGCACCAGCGGGAAGCCGAAATTGACATGATGGAGCATCGCGAAAGCCTGCGGCCGCGCGCCGAGATTCTCCACCCGGTCGAGGATGCGGAGGCGGCCGCCGCCGATCTCCGCCTCGATGCGCCGCACCAGGCGCAGCGCCTCGCCATTGACGCGCGACTGCGTCACCTCGCCTTGGCAGAACAGCACCGGCGCCGGACGCTCCCAATCCTCGCCATAGGCGGTGACGCGCGCCGGGGTGAACGGCAAATGCCCGTGCAGCACGCCGCCCTCCGGCTTGCGGATGTGATCGAGCCCGCAGGTGACGAGCATGCCGGAGAACCAGCGCTCGACCCCACGTCCGTTATCATCGAGCGCGTTGACGAGGCCGGGGGCCGCGAAGCCCGAGGGCGATTGCCAGGCAAGCGGGATGCCGCGGAACCAGAGCGGGCCGAGGTCGAGGGTGCGGTCCGCCAGCACCCAGAAATCGAGGCCGCCGCCGGTCGAGAAGGCGAGCGCCCGCACGCCGCGCTCAGGCCCGTCATCGAGCACGATGCGGCGCACCGAGGCGAGCTGCCGCAGATCGCCGGCGAGCGGGCGGAGCGCGGTGCGCGAGGTCGCAGCACCGAACATCAGAGGCCGATCCGCACGAAGGCTTCCGGCGGCGCATCATTCGCCAGCATGAGCTGCCGCATCAGGGCGCAGAGCCGGGCCTCCTCCGCCGAGTCGTGCAACGGCCGCTCCTGACCGGGATCGGTCGTCAGATCGTAGAGCCGGGTCTCATCCTCGAGCAGCGCGCCGGGGCCGTAATTATTGTACATCGGCGAACGCTCGATCACCGGCACGCGCAGCATCGGCGTTCCCTTGCTGAACGGAAACGGCGGCGCGAGCGAGGCGGCCGACAATTCCTCCGGGGTGAAGGGCGAGAAGATGTGCGTCGGCATCAAGGTGTACTGGAACAGTTCCTGATCGCGGAGATCCGGCGGGAAGCGATGATAGGTGTAGCGCCCGTCAGTGACGTTCACCGCGCCGCCGAAATAGCCGAACAGCAGGCCCGCGCGCGCCCGCCAGTCGCTCTCGAGCAGGGGCAGCAGCGACAGGCCTTCCATCTCCGCGGGCGCCGCGACGCCGAACAGGTCGAGGAAGGTGGGTGCGAGATCCATCGTCTGGGTCAGCGTGTCGCGCCGGGCGGCCGGCTGCGGCCGGCGCGGGTCGTGCACGAAAAGCGGGATATGCGCGATCTCGGCATAGAGGTTCATCCGGTTCTTCGCCCAGAAATCATGCTCGCCGAGCAGGAAGCCGTGATCGGTGGTGACGATCAGCGCGGTGTCGGCCCAGAGATTCCGCGCATCGAACACGTCGAGCAGGCCGCCGAGCAGGAAGTCGCAGAGCGCGATCGTCGCATAGTAATTCGCGCGCAGCTCCTCGCATTCCTCCGGCAACTCATCGACCCGGCCGTAGCGCGGCCAGTCGCGCACCGGGCCGTTCCAGCCGGTGGCGAACGCCTCGCGGAACCGCGCCGGCGCCTGGAACGGCTCGTGCGGATCGAACGTCTCGATCTGCAGGAGCCAGTTATCGGCGTCGCGGTTGAGATCGAGGAATTCGAGGCCGCGCGCGAAGCATTGCACGGAGGGGAAATCCGCCTCCTCGCGGATGAACTCCCGATTGACCATGTTGTGCCGCTGATAGCTGCCGAGCTGCTCGCTGTACTGTCGCGCGTGATACATCTCGTGCAGCCTTTCCCAATGCGGCTGCACCATCGCCTTCCATTTGTCGCCTTCCTGGCCGCGCACGAATTCATAGCTGTCGTAGCGGTTGTGGTAGGTCGCGCCGCCATCCTCCCAGTAGTGGAAATGGTCGGTGATGAGATGGCTGTAGGTGCCTGCATCATGCAGCAACGCGGGGAAGGAATTGTCGAACGGCTCCATCGGCCCCCAGCTGCGATGCAGGAAGGAGAGGCGGCCGGTCTGCATGTCACGGCGCGCCGGCATGCAGGGCAGGCTGCCGACGTAATGGTTGGCAAAGCGCGCGGTGCGGGCGGCGAGCCGATCGAAATTCGGTGTCGGGATGCGCGTGCCGGCGTAGGGGCCGAGCATGTGGCGGTTCAGCGAGTCGAACAGCACGAACACGGCGCGCATGATGATCCCCCTATTTCACCGCGCCCGCGGTCAGCCCGCGGACGATCAGGCGTTGTGCGGCGAGCAGCAGCAGGATCGTCGGGATGGTGGCGAGCACCGCCGCGGCCGCCATCTCCGTATAATTGATCGTGTTCTCCTGCGCGAATTTCCCGATCGCGACCGGCACCGTCGCGGTCTGCCGCTGGCTCAATGTCAGCGTGACGGTGAACTCGTTCCAGCTGAACACGAAGGCGAGCACCCCGGCCGCGGCGAGGCCGGGGCGGATCAGCGGCACCACCACCCGGGTGAGGATCCGCCGGCCGGACGCGCCGTCTATGCGTGCCGCCTCGAGCACTTCCACCGGCACGTCCTGCACGAAGATCAAGAGCATCCAGAGCGCCATCGGCAGGTTCAGCGTGGCATGTGCGAGGATCAGCCCGGGATAGGTGTTGTCGAGCCCGACGCCGCGGAACATCACATACCAGGCGCCAGCCAGCGTGATCGGCGGCAGCATGTGAAACAGCACCGACCAGCCGAGCAGCAAAGGCGAGACGAAACGTGGCAGGCGCAGATGGCGGAGCGCATGCGCGGCGAGCGTCGCGACCGCGAGCACGAGCACGGTGCTGATCACGGCGACGACCAGGCTGTTGAGGAAATTCCTGACATAATCGGAGCTCGCCGGGTCCAGCACGGAGGCGAAATTGGCGAGTGTGGGCGTGAAGTCGATGCTGCCCATCAGCAGCGCGATCTGCGTCTTGAACGCGGCGGCGACGATCCAGGCGAGCGGCAGCAACACGAGCAGCGCCGCGATCGCAAGGGCGAGATGACGGAGCGCCTTCATGCGCGCCGCCTTCCGGCCAGCGCCACGCCGCCGAGCAGCACCGCCACCAGCGCGAAGGTGGCGACCGACATCGCCGCACCGTATCCCGCCCGGTCCTCGGTGAAGAAGCGCCGGTAGATGGTGAAGCTGATCACTTCCGTCGAGGTGCCGGGGCCGCCGCCGGTGAGGAGATACACCTCGTCGAACACCTTGATCGCGAGGATCAGGCGGAACACGAAGGTCACGGCGAGGGTCGGCGCGAGCAGCGGCAGGGTGACGTGACGGAAGGTGGCGGCCGCGCCGGCGCCATCGATGCGCGCCGCCTCGAACACGTCGCGCGGCAGCGATTCCAGCCCGGCGAGCAGCAGGAGGAAGCAGAACGGCGTCCAGTGCCAGACATCGACGGCGATCACCGCGCCGAGTGCCAGGCTGCTTTCGCCGAGCCAGTCCTGCGGGGCGAGACCGACCGCGCCGAGCGCCAGATTGATCACGCCGAAATCGAAGCCGTACATCAGCTTCCAGATCGCGCCGATCACGATGCCGGGGATCAGGATCGGCAGCAGGAAGACCAGCCGGTAGAGCGTCTGCCCGCGCGCCATTCCGCTGACCAGCAGCGCGAGGGCGAGGCCGAGCAGCATCTCGAGCCCGACCGCGATGAGGGCGAAGACAGCGGTGTTGCGCAGGCTGGCGCGCAGCAGCCCATCGCTCGCGAGCTCGGCGTAATGGCGCAGGCCGGTGAAGCGCCAGACCGCGTGGCCGCCCGTCCAGCTGATGTCATGCGTGCTGAGCGCGAGCAGCATCGCGATCGGCAGCAGGGTGAGCAGGCCGAACAGCAGCAGGGCCGGCGCGAGGCAGGCGGCCTGCCACCACCGGCTCTCGCCGATCACGCCGGTTTCAGATCGGGCAGGCGCGGCGCGTTGAGGCCGGCATGGGCCATCACCGCCGCGATCTCGGCCGACATCGTGTTGAGCGCCGCTTCCGGCGGCATCTCGCCGCCGATCGCCTGGTTGAAGCGGAGCTCGGTGACGGCGAGGATCTCCGCCGCCTGCGAGATGACGAAGCTGAGCCGCGCGAAGGGCAGGGCCGCGGCGAGCGCCGGCATCCAGCGGAATTGTGGCTGCTTCGCGAGGTCGGATTCCAGCACGTCCCGCCGAACCGGCGGCGAGCCGGCCTGCGCATAGGCCATCTGCGCGTCGCGCCCCTGGAACCAGGCGAGGAACGCGAGGGCCGCCTGCGCCCGCGCATCCGGGATGTTGCGCGGGATGCCGCCGAGCCAATGGCCGAGCGGCGGCGAGGTCTTGTAGCCGGGCGCGGCGGGCGGCGGCGCGAAATTCACCTTGCCGACCACTGCCGATTTGTCGGGGTCGTCGAACTGGCTGGCGGCGAGCACGCCGATGATATGGCCGGCGCGGCCGGTCGCCATCGCCTGGATCACGTCGGTCTGGGTCTGCCCCGCTGTGTGCGGATGGCCGGCCTCGTGCATCAGCCGCAGATAGGTCTGCAATCCGGCGAGCGTCTGCGCGCTGTTGATGGTGATGGTGAAATCGCCGCCCTTCTGATCCTTGAAGATGTCGCCGCCATGGCTCCAGAGATAGGGCAGCACGTCGTAGGTGACGTCGAACGCGCCGCGATCGCCGCGCTGCACGATGCCGTACATGCGGGGCGGCGCGTTGAGCGCGCGCGCATTGGCGAGCAGCGCATCCCAGGTCGCGGGGACGGCGAGATTCTTCGCCTTGTAGAGATCCGCGCGATAATGCAGCAGCGGGATATAGGGATTGATCGGCACCGTCATCAGCGCGCCGGAGCTCGCGCTCACGCGCTTGTCCTTCGCATCCCAGAACACCGAATCATCGAAAGTGTAGACCGCCGGATCAAGCCTGAAGCCGGCATCGATCTCGCCGAGCGGGCGGAGGAAGCCGCCCTCGTACATTTCGACGAAAAAGCCTGCGTTGATCACGAAGATGTCGAACGGGCTCTCGCCAGCCCGCGCCGCGCTGCGCTGCTTCTCGAGGCTGCCGGCGAACGGGTTGACGTCGAGCGAGACCTGATTGCCGGTCTCGGCCGTGTAGCGCGCGACGGTCTTGCGGAATCCGTCGAACCAGGGCGACTGGTTGACGACGATGGTGATCGGCGCCGCTTTTGCTGGCGTCCCGGCACCCGCGAGCAGCACCGCGCCGCCCGCGAGTGCCGCGCGGCGGCCGATCATCATCCCGGATTTCTGTCGCATGAGAACCTCCCTGGTTCCGGCGCGACGCTCAGTGGCTGATATGCTCGAAATAGCCCCAGCGTTCCGTCGCCGGCTCGGCTTGCGCCCATTTCCAGCCTCGCGTGTCGAGGCAGGCATCGGTGGTGTAGAGCGTGCGGTCGAGATGCGGCGGCTTGCCGTCATCGACCGTGAACAGCACTTCCTTGCACCGGGTGAGCGGCGTCGGGATCAGCCGCACCACCTGCATCTCGCCATGCTCGTTGTCGAACATCGGGATGTCATGCACGATCTTCCAATCGCGCGTCTCGCCGACACCCATCTGCCCGACCGCGGTGACGATCGCATCCTGCTCGGCATTCTGCCGCACCCGGGCGACGTATTTCTGCAGCTCGTCGAGCCCGGCATTCACCCCCACCGCGACGCCGTACCCGACGACCGGGTTGGCGGTCGCGCCGCCCACCGAGGCGCCGGCCACCGCGCCCACCACCGCGCTCGCGACCCCGCAGGCGCCGAGCGCCAGCGGCAGCGCGAGCACCATCAGCGATCTCACCCTCATTGCAGGGTGCCCCAGCGCGACACGGCGGGCTCGGCAGAGGCCCATTTCCAGTGATCGCCGTCGCGGCAGACGGAAGCAACATAAAAGCTGCGGAATGGAGCCGTGTTCTGCCGCGTCTCCACCGAGAAGACGATTTCCTTGCAGGCGAGATCGCCGGCGCCGATCTCGCGGCTGACCGACACCTCACCATGCTCGTCCGCCTCAATCGGGATGTCGTGCGAGACCGACCAGGCGCCGACGCCGCCCACCGGCAGCTGCCCCGCGGTCGCGGCGATCCGGTTCTGTTCCGCGCCATGCACGCGGCGCTCGACGAAGGCGAGCCCGGTCGCGGCGGCGGCCTGGGTGCCGAGGCCGACCGCCGCGGTGACGGTGCCATTATTGGTCACGGCGCTCGCGATGCCGGCGCCGGCGACACCCGCCGCCGCCGAGGTGCCCTCCGTGAGCACCGAACCGCATCCGGTCAACCCGAGGAGGAGGGCGAGCACCGGCAGCAGCCGGGCGGGAGTTCCGAGAGCATCGATCATGCGCCATACTCGCCTTGGCCCCGTAACCTCGGCAAGCCCCGACTCGGCGTCAATTCCGCGTCAGGCCGCTTTGCCGCGGGCAGGAACAAAGGTCGCGCGAGCCTGCCGGCGCGCCGTCAGCCGGCGCGCTCGCGCGAGACCGTTTCCTGCCGCCGCACCCGGTAGCTCTCTGCCAAAACTTCGGTGATCGCATCCGCATGCGCGGGGTCGCGCACCTCGACCATCACCTCGAGCTCCGCCGCCTGCACGCTCGGTGCGGCGAACAGGCGGTGATGCGAGACATCGATGATGTTGCCGCCGCAATTCGCGATGCGCGTCGCGATATCCGCGAGCACGCCGGGCCGGTCGGGGATTTCCATGAACAGGCGGAGCAGCCGGCCGTCGCGCAGCAGGTTCCGCAGCAGCACGTTGGCGAGGATGCGCGCGTCGATATTGCCGCCGCAGATCACCGTGCCGACGCGCTTGCCGCGAAACCGCTCGGGATAGGCGAGCAGCGCCGCCACCCCGATCGCGCCCGCACCTTCGGCCACCAGCTTGGCGCCTTCCGCGAGCAGCGCGATGGCGCATTCCACCGCGCGTTCCGGCACCACCAGCACGTCGCGGACATGCGCGCGGATCACCGCGAGCGGCTGCTGCCCGACCTCTCGCACCGCGATGCCCTCGGCGATGGTGGCGCCGCCGGGCGGCCGCGGCGCGCCGCCGAAATGCGCGGAGATCGAGGCATAGGCATCGACCGAAACGCCGAGCATGTCCGTGGCCGGCGACAGCGCCGCCGCCACCGCGGCGCAGCCGGCGATCATGCCGCCGCCGCCGATCGGCACCAACAGCGCATCGGGCGTCGGCATGTCCTCCAGCATCTCGAGCGCGAGCGTGCCCTGGCCGGCCATCACCGCCGGGTCGTCATAGGGATGGATCAGCACCAGGCCGCGTTGCTCCGCCAGCATCGCCGCATGCTCCGCCGCCTCGGCGAGCGTCTCGCCTTCCAGCAAGACCGTGGCACCCCAGCCTTGGGTGCGGGAGATTTTTCCGAGCGGGGTGAAGCGCGGCATCACGATTATCGCGGCGATTCCGGCGAGGCTGGCATGACGCGCGACCGCCTGCGCGTGGTTGCCGGCCGACATCGCGACGACGCCGCGCGCCCGCTCCCCGGCGGAGAGCAGGGCCAGGCGGTTCGCCGCCCCGCGTTCCTTGAACGAGCCGATCGCCTGCAGATTTTCGAGCTTGAGCCAGACCTCCGCGCCGGTGGCGCGCGAGATGGTGGCCGCCTCGATGGTGGGGGTGCGCATGACGCGCCCGGCGATCCGGGAGGCGGCCTCCCGTACGTCGACGAGCCCGATCATGGCTGAATCAATGGAGATCAGCCGAAGGCGACGCTGAGAATCTCGTAGGAGCGGTCGCCACCGGGCGCCGGCACTGAAACCGTGTCGCCCGATTTCTTGCCGATCAGCGCCTTGGCGAGCGGCGAGGACACCGAGAGCAGGCCGAGCTTGATGTCCGCCTCGTGCACGCCGACGATCTGGTAGGCGGATTCCTTCTCCGTCTCCTCATCG
The DNA here is from genome assembly GCA_965276665.1 of Acetobacteraceae bacterium. Classification (GTDB taxonomy): domain Bacteria; phylum Pseudomonadota; class Alphaproteobacteria; order Acetobacterales; family Acetobacteraceae; genus CAWGJC01. The sequence goes on along the minus strand of OZ255620.1, from coordinate 1,194,223 downwards.
ACGAGGCGGACACGGGCGCCGAACTTGACGTGCTCGCCCGAGAGCGAGGCGGGGTCGATCACCTCGGCGGCGGAGACAATCTCCTCCAGCTCGCCGATGCGGCCCTCGATGAAGGATTGGCGCTCGCGAGCGGCATGATATTCCGCATTCTCGCTGAGATCGCCATGGCTGCGCGCTTCCGCGATGGCGCGGATCACCGCCGGGCGTTCGGTGCCCTTGAGCTGGCGCAGCTCCTCCTCCAACCGCGTCAGGCCGTTGGCGGTCATCGGGAATTTCTGCAAGGCGACGTCCTCGGTTCTCACACGGATGATGGGGTTGCAGGCGAGTGCCCACGCAGCATGGTGAACACCCTTGCTGCACGAAATCAAGGCACTAAAACGATCCGTGAAAATAGGACTGTAGAGGGGCGACTTCAAGTGTGCCGCCCTTCAGTGCTGCAATTGCGTGCACCGCCGCCCGCGCGCCGGACATCGTCGTGTAGTGCGGCACGCCATGGGTCAGCGCGCTCCGGCGGATGTCGAAACTGTCGGCCACCGATTGCGCGCCGGAGGCGGTGTTGACGACGATCTGCACCTCGCCCGAGCGGATCGCGTCGACGCAATGCGGCCGGCCCTCCAGCACCTTGTTCACCACCGCGACCGGCAGCCCGGCCTCCCGGATGCGGGACGCGGTGCCGGCGGTCGCCAGGATGGAGAAGCCCATATCGGCGAAGCGGCGGGCAAGCGGCACCAGCCCTTTCTTGTCGCTGTCGCGGATCGAGAGGAACACGGTGCCCGCCTGCGGCAGCCGCACGCCGGCACCGAGCTGCGATTTCAGAAAGGCGCGCTCGAAGCTCGCATCGAGCCCCATGACCTCGCCGGTCGATTTCATCTCCGGGCCGAGAATAGTGTCGACATTCGGGAAGCGGGCGAACGGGAACACCGCCTCCTTCACCGCGACATGCGGCGCGATCGCCTGGCCGTCGAGGCGGAATTCGGCGAGCCGCGCCCCCGCCATCACCCGCGCGCCGATCTTCGCCACCGGAACCCCGGTCGCCTTGGCGACGAACGGCACGGTGCGGGACGCACGCGGGTTCACTTCCAGGACGTAGATCGTCTCGTCCTGGATCGCGTACTGCACGTTCATCAGCCCGACCACGCCGAGCGCGCGCGCCATCGCCTCGGTCTCGGCCTTGAGCTCGGTGACCACGGCGGGCGAGAGCGTGTAGGGCGGCAGCGAGCAGGCGCTGTCGCCGGAATGGATGCCGGCCTCCTCGATATGCTCGAGCACGCCCGCGACATAGACGGTCTCGCCATCGGCGATGCAATCCACATCCACTTCGATCGCATCGGCGAGATAGCGGTCGATCAGAACCGGATTTTCGCCCGAGACGCGCACCGCCTCGCGCATGTAGCGATGCAGCGCCCCGGTGTCGTAGACGATCTCCATCGCGCGGCCGCCGAGCACGTAGCTCGGCCGGATCACCACCGGATAGCCGATCCGTTCCGCAATCGCCTCCGCCTCGGCGGCCGAACGCGCGATGCCGTTCTCCGGCTGGCGCAGGCCGAGACGCTGGAGCAGCAGCTGGAAGCGCTCGCGGTCCTCGGCGATGTCGATCGCATCGGCGGAGGTGCCGAGCACCGGCACGCCGGCGCGGGACAGCGCCTGCGACAGCTTGAGCGGCGTCTGCCCGCCATACTGCACGATGCAGCCGAGCAGCTTTCCCGCCTCCTGCTCGCGCCCGACCAGCGCCAGCACGTCCTCGGCGGTGAGCGGCTCGAAATACAGCCGGTCGGAGGTGTCGTAATCGGTGCTGACGGTCTCCGGGTTGCAGTTGACCATGATGGTCTCGAACCCGGCCTCCTTCAGCGCGTAGGCCGCGTGCACGCAGCAATAATCGAACTCGATCCCCTGGCCGATGCGGTTCGGGCCGCCGCCGAGAATGACGATCTTCTCCCGCGCGGTCGGGTGCGCCTCGCAGGCGGGCGTGCCGAAGCCGCCCTCATAGGTGGAATACATGTAGGGCGTGCCGGAGGCGAACTCGCCGGCGCAGGTGTCGATGCGCTTGTAGACCGGCCGCACGCCGAGCCGCGCGCGCAACGCCGCGACCTGCGTCTCGCTCTGCCCGGCGAGCACCGCGAGCCGCGCATCGGAAAAGCCGAGCGCCTTCAACCGACGGAGCGCACCGGCCTCGCGCGGCAACCCGCCCGGCTGCACGGCCCGCTCCGCAGCGACAATGCGCTCGAGCTCGCGCAGGAACCACGGGTCGAAGCGGCACGCGGCGTGGATCTCCTCGACCGACAGCCCGGCGCGCAACGCTTCCGCCGCCATCAGCAGCCGGTCCGGGCGCGGGGCGGACAGTGCCGCGCGGAACCCGTCGCGATCGCCGCCCGGCACCGCCACCGGGTCGAGTCCGGACAGCCCGGTCTCCATGCTGCGCAGGCCTTTCTGCAGCGCCTCCGCGAAACTCCGCCCGATCGCCATCGCCTCGCCCACCGATTTCATGCTGGTGGAAAGCAGCGCCGGCGTGCCGGGGAATTTCTCGAAGGTGAAGCGCGGGATCTTCACCACGACATAGTCGATCACCGGCTCGAAACTCGCCGGCGTGGTGCGGGTGATGTCGTTCTTCAGCTCATCGAGCGTGTAGCCGACGGCGAGCTTCGCCGCGATCTTGGCGATCGGAAAACCGGTTGCCTTGGACGCGAGCGCGGAGGAGCGCGAGACGCGCGGGTTCATCTCGATCACCAGCATGCGGCCATCCGCGGGATTGACCGCGAACTGCACGTTGGACCCGCCGGTATCGACGCCGATCGCGCGCAGGCAGGCGATCGAGGCGTCGCGCATCCGCTGGTATTCGCGATCGGTCAGCGTGAGCGCCGGCGCCACCGTGACGCTGTCGCCTGTATGCACGCCCATCGGATCGACATTCTCGATCGAGCAGACGATGATGCAGTTATCCGCGCGGTCGCGGACCACCTCCATCTCGTATTCCTTCCAGCCGAGCACGCTCTCCTCGACCAGCACCTCGTCGGTGGGCGAGGCATCGAGGCCGCCCTGCACGATCTGCTCGTATTCCTCGCGGTTGTAGGCGATGCCGCCGCCGGTGCCGCCCAGGGTGAAGCTCGGCCGGATCACCGCCGGCAGACCGATCTCGGCCAAGGCGTCTCGCGCCTCGGCCATGCTGTGCGCGATGCGGCTCTTCGGGCTCTCGATGCCGATCGCGCTCATCGCGTCGCGGAACTTCAGCCGGTCCTCGGCCCGGTCGATCACCTCGGCCTTCGCGCCGATCAGCTCGACGCCGTGCTTCTCGAGAATGCCGGCGGCGTGCAACTGCATCGCGGTGTTGAGCGCGGTCTGGCCGCCCATCGTCGGCAGCAGCGCATCCGGCTTCTCCCGGACGATGATCTTCTCCACGATCTCCGGCGTGATCGGCTCGATATAGGTGGCGTCCGCCAGTCCCGGATCGGTCATGATCGTGGCCGGGTTGGAGTTCACCAGGATGACCCGATACCCTTCCTCCCGCAGCGCCTTGCAGGCCTGCGCGCCCGAATAGTCGAACTCGCAGGCCTGGCCGATGACGATCGGCCCGGCGCCGATGATCATGATGGAGCGAAGATCGGTGCGACGGGGCATCCGGTTTGGCCTTTGCTTGGAGAGGGAGGAAGGCCAGGGGCGCTGCCCCTGGACCTCGCTAAGGGCAGTCGCCCTTAGGACCCGATTTGGCGCTCCGCGCGAAGCGCACTGACGGGTTCTAAGGGCGACTGCCCTTAGCGGGGTCCAGGGGCAGAGCCACTGGCCTTTCCTTATGCTCGCTCATCAATGCGACAAACCGTTCAAACAGATGATGGCTGTCGGCCGGCCCGGGGCTCGCTTCCGGGTGATACTGCACGGAGAAGATGGGGCGGTCGGTGCAGGCGAGGCCTTCGTTCGATCCGTCGAACAGGCTCACATGCGTCACGGTCACGGTGTTCGGCAGGGAGGTTTCATCCACCGCGAAGCCGTGATTCTGGCTGGTGATCTCGACGCGGCCGGTGGCGAGTTCCTTCACCGGCTGGTTGGCGCCGCGGTGGCCGCGGTCGAGCTTGTAGGTGCGGGCGCCGAGGGCGAGGGCGAGAAGCTGGTGGCCGAGGCAGATGCCGAAGACCGGCTTGCCGGAGGCGATCACCGCCTGCAGCACGGGCACCGCGTAGGCGCCGGTCGCCGCCGGGTCGCCCGGTCCGTTGGACAGGAAGATGCCGTCCGGCTGGTGACGGAGGATGTCCTCCGCGGTCGCGGTAGCCGGCACCACCGTCACCCGGCAGCCGGCGCTGGCGAGGCAGCGCAGGATGTTGCGCTTCGCCCCGTAATCGACGGCGACGACATGGTGGCGCGCCGCGATCTGGCGGCCGAACCCGTGCGGCCAGGCCCACTCGGTTTCGTTCCAGGCATAGGTTTGCATGCAGGAGACCTGTTTCGCGAGATCCATGCCTTCGAGCCCGGGCCAGGCGGCGGCGCGGGCGCGGAGCGTAGGAAGGTCGAAGCGTCCGTCCTCCGGATAGGCGATCAGCCCGTTCGGCGGCCCGCCGTCGCGGATGCGCAGCGTGAGGGCGCGGGTGTCGATGCCGGCGATGCCGGACACGTTCTGCGCGCGGAGCCAGGCATCGAGGCTTTGGGTCGCCCGCCAGTTCGCGGCCGCGGTCGGGTCCTGCTTGACCACCAGCCCGCGCGCGGCGATGCCGGCGGCCTCGAGATCCTCGGCATTGGCGCCGACATTGCCGATATGCGGCGCGGTGAAGGTGATGATCTGCCCGGCATAGGACGGGTCGGTCAGCGTCTCCTGATAGCCGGTGAGGCCGGTGTTGAAGCAGAGTTCGCCGGCGGCGGCGTCGAGCCCGGAACGATGCGCGCCGAAGCCGCTGCCCCAGAACACGCTGCCATCGCCGAGCACGAGCGCGGCGGTGGCTCCCTCGGGCGGCGCATCGGCGGCAGCGGGTTCGACGAGCAGGGCGAGTTCGGTGAGAGGAATGCCGGTGGCGGCGCTGATCGCCTTCCAGTGGCGGGTCGGGATCGCCTCGGCCTGCCGCCATTTGCGCACCGCCTCGGTGCCGACGCCGGTGACGCGCCCGGCCGCCTCGCCCCCGCCCAGCCGTTCGATCACCTGCTCCACCGATAAGCTCATGCGCCACCTCCCGCCTGCAGGGAAAATATGGGAAGAAACTTCCCAGCGCAATAATTACTCTCAATAGAGCGGAAATTCTCTCCGTATCTACTTCCGGCAGTGGCGTCGGCAGAAGACATATTATAGGGGTGTTTTTCGGCCGGAGGGATGCGGATGGCGCTGCGAGACCAGTTCACCGACGCGCTGAAAACCTCGATGAAGGCCGGGACCGCCGCCCGCACCTCGACGATCCGCCTGATCCTTGCGCGGGTGAAGGAGGCCGACATCGCCGCGCGGCCGAAAGGGGTCGAGCGCATTCCGGACGAGGAGGTGGTGGCTGCGCTGCGCGGCATGGTGAAATCCCGCCGCGAGTCGATCGAGCTCTATCGTCAGGGCAAGCGGCAGGATCTGGTGGACAAGGAGGAAGCCGAGATCGCGGTGATCGAGGGCTTTCTCCCCGAAGAGATGGATGAGGCGGCAATGGCCGATGTTGTCGATGCGGCGATCGCCGACGCCGGGGCGAAGGGGATGAAGGACATGGGGAAGGTGATGGCGCTGCTACGCGCCAAGCACGCCGCCACGCTCGACATGGCGAAGGCCGGCCCGCTGGTGAAATCCCGCCTCGGCGCGCCCGGCTGACGCATGGCGCTGCCGCCCGACTTCCTCGAAGAGCTGCGCGGCCGGACGCCGCTGCCGGCGTTGATCGGGCGGCGGATGCGGCTGGCGCGCTCCGGGCGGCAATGGAAGGGCTGCTGCCCGTTCCATGGCGAGAAGACGCCGAGCTTCTACGTCTATGACGACCATTATCATTGCTTTGGCTGCGGCGTGCATGGCGATGCGATCAGCTTCGTCATGCAGGCGCAGGGGGCGGGGTTCATGGAGGCGGTGGCGCAGCTCGCCGCCGAGGCCGGTCTCGACGTCCCGCAGGAAAAGCCGCGCGAGACCGAGGCGGAGCGTCGCCGGCACGACCTCCGCTCGGTGCTGGAGGCGGCGGAGGCCGCGTTCGTCCGCCGCCTGCACGCGCCGGAAGGCGCGCCGGCGCTCGCCTATTTGCAGGATCGCGGGCTGAGCGCGGAGACGATCGCCCGGTTCGGCCTCGGCTGGTCCGGCGCCGGGCGGGGCGCGCTCTCCGCCGAGCTGGCGAGCCAGGGCATCGAGCCGGCGGTGCTGCAGGAGGCCGGGCTCATGCAGGCCCAGGCCGAAGAGCCGGACGGGCGGGCGCCGCGCGAGCTGTTCTTCAACCGGGTGATCTTCCCGATCCGCGACCGGCGCGGCCGGACGATCAGCTTCGGCGGCCGCACCCTGGGCGAAGGCCAGCCGAAATACCTCAACGGGCCGGAGACCGCGGTGTTCTCCAAGCGCCGCACGCTCTACGCGCTCGATCTGGCGCGCGAAGGGGTGCGCAAGGGCGCGGTGCCGCTGGTGGTCGAAGGCTACATGGACGTGATCGCGCTGCACCAGGCGGGATTCCACGGCGCGGTCGCCCCGCTCGGCACCGCGCTCACCGCCGAGCAGCTCGAGACGCTGTGGCAGATCGCCGAGCAGCCGATCCTCTGCTTCGACGGCGACGCCGCCGGCAGCCGGGCCGCGCTGCGCGCGATGGAGACCGCGCTGCCGCTGCTCGGCGCCCGGCGGACGCTGCGCATCGCCGCCCTGCCGGCCGGCGAGGACCCGGATTCGCTCGTCCGCCGCCGCGGCCCCGATGCCCTGCAGGCGGAGCTCGACAATGCCCGTCCGCTCGCCGATGCGCTGTTCGACTTCATGCGCGAGGGCACGAAGCTCGGTACCCGCGAAGAGACGCCCGAGCTCCGCGCCGCCTTCCTGACCCGGCTCAACGAGCAGGCGGCGCGGATCCCCGACCGCATCCTGGCCGGCGAATACCGCCAGGCGCTGCGCAACCGGCTGTTCGAAAGCAGCCGGTCCGGCCGGACCCGGGCCGCGCGGGAGGAGAAGAAATATCGCCCGCCGCGCCGGTTGCCGGCGCCGGCGGCGAGCGAGGCCGAGCGGCTGCGCCTGCTGACCGCCATCCTGCTCCGCCACCCGACGCTGCTGCACGATGTCGAGGATGCCTATGCGCGGCTCGACCTGCCGCCGCCGCTCGCGCGCATCCGTGATGCGCTGGGGGGGTTCGCGGAAACGGCGGAACTGCTTGAATCGGCTGGTCTGCTGGCCCACCTCAGCCACTCAGGGCTGGATGGCGAGCTCTCGCTGGTTATGAGTTCCGCGTCCTTGCCGCTGATCGACTGCGCCGGGCCGGGCGCGATGCCCGCCGAGGCAGAGGCGGGCTGGTGGCACCTTTATGGCCTCACCTACCCAGATCGGCTCGAAGCCGACCTGGCCCGCGCGCGCGACGCGTTCGCGCGCGCGGCTGATAGGGCGTCCGAGCGGCGGCTGATCACGCTGGCCGCGGCACGCAACAAGCTCGCGCGCGGCGAGCAGGACGCGGAAGTGGACGCATGATGCATCACTTGACGGTGGGAGTGCACTGAATGGCGACGAAGCAAGCGGTGAGCGGCGATGGCGCGACGGCCGAGCCCGACGTGGACACCACCCTGCTGGACACGCAATCGGCCGCGATGAAGCGGCTGATCGCGCGTGGGAAGGAGCGTGGCTACATCACCTTCGACGAGTTGAACGCCGTCCTCCCGCCCGATCAGAACTCCTCGGAGCAGATCGAGGATGTGATGGCGATGCTGAACGAGACCGGCATCCAGGTGGTCGAGGGCGAGGAGACCGAGGAATCCGAGGCGGCGCCCAAGGCCGAGGCGGCGGGCGAGGAGGCCGAGGGCGAGCCGACCGGCAATGTGGACGAGGAGAGCCTCGGCCGCACCGACGACCCGGTCCGAATGTATCTGCGCGAGATGGGCAGCGTCGAGCTGCTGTCGCGCGAGGGCGAGATCGCGATCGCCAAGCGGATCGAGGCCGGCCGCGACATGATGATCGGCGGCCTGTGCGAGAGCCCGCTGACCTTCCGCGCGATCATCGGCTGGCACGAGGCGCTGAAGGCCGGCCGCATCCTGCTGCGCGACGTGATCGATCTCGAGGCGACGCAGGGCGGCCCGAAGGAAGCCGCGGGCGAGGCCGCGGACACCGTGGCCGAGACCTTCGAGCCCGGCGAGGACATCGAGGAGGCGGAGGAGGGCGAGGGCGTCGGCCTGTCGCTCTCGGCGCTCGAGGAAAAGCTCAAGCCGGAAGTCTTCGCGAATTTCGAGGAGATCGAGAATCTCTATCGGAAGCTCTCGAAAGTGCAGTCGCGCCGGCTCGAGACCATCACCTCGGGCGAGGAGATCAACGCGCGCTCCGAGAAGACCTACGAGAAGCAGCGCGAGGAGCTCGTCCACCTGGTCGAGCTGGTGCGGCTGCACAACAACCGCATCGAGGAGCTGGTCATCCAGCTCAAGCAGATCAATCAGCGTCTTACCGGCATGGAAGGCCAGCTGCTGCGGCTCGCCGAGAGCTGCAGGGTGCCGCGCGACGAGTTCCTGCGCGAGTATCGCGGCAACGAGCTCGACCCGAACTGGATGGAGCGAGTGACGCGCCTGCCGGGCAAGGGCTGGAAGAATTTCGCGATGCGCTACGGCGTCGAGGTGATGGAGCTGCGCGCGCAGATCGGCGTGGTGGCCAACGATGCCTGCCTGCCGATCTCCGAGTTCCGCCGCGTCTATGCGACGGTGAGCCGCGGCGAGCGCGATTCTGCCCGCGCCAAGAAGGAGATGATCGAGGCCAATCTCCGCCTCGTCATCTCGATCGCCAAGAAATACACCAATCGCGGCCTGCAATTCCTGGATCTGATCCAGGAGGGCAATATCGGGCTGATGAAGGCGGTCGATAAGTTCGAATACCGCCGCGGCTACAAGTTCTCGACCTACGCCACCTGGTGGATCCGCCAGGCGATCACCCGCTCGATCGCCGATCAGGCGCGCACCATCCGCATTCCGGTGCACATGATCGAGACGATCAACAAGCTCGTCCGCACCTCGCGGCAGATGCTGCACGAGATCGGCCGCGAGCCGGCGCCCGAGGAGCTGGCGGAAAAACTCGGCATGCCGCTCGAGAAGGTGCGCAAGGTGCTGAAGATCGCCAAGGAGCCGATCAGCCTGGAGACGCCGATCGGCGATGAGGAGGACAGCCATCTCGGCGATTTCATCGAGGACAAGGCGGCGGTGATCCCGCTCGATGCGGCGATCCAGGCCAATCTGCGCGAGGCGACGACGCGGGTTCTCTCGAGCCTGACGCCGCGCGAGGAGCGGGTGCTGCGCATGCGCTTCGGCATCGGCATGAACACCGATCACACGCTGGAGGAGGTCGGGCAGCAGTTCAACGTGACGCGCGAGCGCATCCGGCAGATCGAGGCCAAGGCGCTCCGCAAGCTCAAGCACCCGAGCCGGAGCCGCAAGCTGCGCAGCTTCCTCGACGATTGAGCGCCCGTCCGGTGGAAACGGCGGCCCGGGTCGGCGTCACCGTCACGTTTCTGCGGATGGAGGCGGCCCCCGCGGGTGCGTCGGTCCCGGCGCTCCCGGCCTCGCTCTCGCTGCTCCGGCTGCGCGCGGCGAGCGTGCCGTTCTATCGCTTCCTCTATGCGACGGTCGGCGGCCCTTATGTCTGGTGGTTGCGGCGGGTGATGTCGGACAACGCGCTCGCCGCAATGCTCGCCGATCCCGCCATCTCGATCCATGTGCTGTACGAAGGCGGCGAGCCGGCCGGGTTCTTCGAACTCGACGGCGCGCCTGGCGCGCCGGTGGTCAATCTCAGCTATTTCGGGCTGATGCCGCATGCGATCGGTCGCGGCTGGGGCCGCGTCTTTCTGCGCGCCGCAGTGGACGAGGCCTGGTCAAGACGCCCGCGCGCGATGACGGTGAACACCTGCACCGCCGACCATCCCCGCGCGTTGCCCGCCTATCTGGCGGCCGGCTTCTCGCCGGTAAGACGCGTGCGCGAGGTCTGGGACGTCCCGCTCAGGCTCGGGCTGACGATCCCGGAGCGCCTGCGCGTCTAGAATTGCCCGGAGCGCCTAAGCGTCTAGAATGGGCCAAGGGCCCAAGCCCAGAGCCGGGGCTACTACCCCTCCAGGATATGCCCGATCGCGCGGAGCGGCTTGAGCCGGTCGCAGATGATCTTGACGATGGCGAGCATCGGCACGGCCAGGATCGCGCCCGGCACGCCCCACATCCAGTACCAGAAGGTCAGCGACAGCATCAGCGCCACCGGATTGATGGTGAAGCGCCGCGCCAGCAGCATCGGCGTGATCATCTCCCCTTCGGCGAGATGGATGCAGAGATAGAGGCCGCCCGGCAGCAGCGCCAGCCAGGTGGCGCCCTTCACCAGCACGCCGACCAGCAGGAACAGCAGCACGCCACAGAACGGGCCGAGGATCGGCACGTAGTTCAGGCAGAACGCGGCGACGCCCCAGAGCGGCGGCCCGGGGACGCCGGTCAGCCACATCACCAGGCCCGTGGCGACGCCGACCACCGCGTTGATGATGGTGATGGTGAGCAGGTAGGCGGAGAGGTCCTTCTCGATATGGAGCGAGAGTTCCACCGCCTCCCGCTTGTCGCGGAAGCGCGGCAGGATCTCCACCAGCCGGCGCAGGAACAGCTCGCCGAAGACCAGCAGGTAGAACAGGATCAGCAGCGTCTCGAGCAGATGCGAGGCGATGGTGCCGGTGCCGCTGAACACCGCGGTCGCCCATTCCGCCGGGTGGATCTGCGAGAGCGTGCTCTGCGGATCGAAATGCACGCCCATCTGCCCGATCGTTTGCTGGATATGGGCGAGCGGCGCGGAGAGGTTGGAGAAGCGCTTCTCCAGGGTCGGGAGCGCCTGCGGCAGGTTGGACGCCCATTGCGCCGCCGGGCCGCTCAGCACCATGCCGAGCCCGACGAGCACCATCAGCAGAACCAGGATGGAGAGCAGCGCGCCCACCACCTTTGGGATATGGCCGCGTTCGAGCAGCCGGACGAGCGGCTGCAGCAGCAGCTTGAGGATGATCGCGAGCACCACCGGCAGGAAGAAGTCGCGGGCGATCGAGAGGCAAACCATGATGGTCACCAGTACCAGGATGCCCTGGAACACGGTCCGCACATTGTGCGGCAGCGGCATCTCGATGAGGTTTTCCTCACCCTCTTCGGCGCCGGCGTCCGCCGCGGTCGGAACGCGCACCTGGTTCGCTGCCGGCCCGTCCTCCTTGGCCGCCACCCGGTTCGGGGCCGGCGCAAGGCTCTCGGGATCGTCGACCGGGACGGTCCCCGCCGGCGGAATCTCGTTCATCGGCGACCTGATTCCGTTGCTCAAGCGGCCTTTACGTTCCAGCGGAGGTCAAAGTTCACGGAACCGCGCGCGATCCTCCCCGGGTTCCCCGATACACGGGCGGTGCCGCCCGACGGCGGCTATGCGGGCGATGTCGCCCGGCGATTGCGACGTCTGCGCGATCTCGCGCAGCAGCTTGCGCTGCATCGCATCGGCAAAGGCGTCGTAATCGGCGCAGGCGATGGCAAAGGCGCCCGGGCCGCCGATCACCTCGCGCGTGTAGCTCTCCACCAGATCGAGTTCCTCGTGCAGCACGCAGAGCCCGTTGATGGTGATGCCGGCCGCCACCATGCGGTCGCGGATCGGCCCCGGCGCCACCCCGTCATTCGAGCGGCCATCGCCGGCCACGTCCACCACCTGCCGGGCGGCGGCGGCCGGTGCCTCGCTCAGCAGGCGGAGGCTGCCGAGCAGCGCCTCGCCGAGCGCGGTCTGGCCGGCCCGCACGGTGCGGGAGAGATTGTCGGTCCGGTCCGCGAAGCCGGCGACGGCATCGGGCGAGGCGAGCCGCATCCAGGGGATCGACACGTGCTGCGCGCCGCGCCCGGACCACAGCAGCAGGCAGAGCAGGCTCGCCCCTGCCGGGCCGCCGATCAGCGCCTGCGCCACGCCCGCATCCCGCAGCGCGCCGGCGAGGCCGCCGACGATCAGGTTGAATTCGTCATAGGTGACGCTCGCCGAGCCGTCGAGGGCGAGCACCAGCGCCAAATCCACCTTGTCCATGTCCAACCTTGTTCTCGCCCACCTTGTTCCCACCGGCCCGCTGGAGGAAGGTTGCGGCGGATCGGGGAGACGAGAATGCCAGAACAGTCCGGCTCTGACGCGCTGCCGCTTGCCGGGCTCACCGTGCTCGACCTGACGCTCGCGCGCGCCGGCCCGACCGCGGTGCGCCATCTCGCCGATTGGGGCGCCGCGGTGGTCCGCATCGAGCCGCCGCCGCCGAAGAATCCGGCCGCCGGCGAGGACATCGCCGGCGCGCGCGACGGGTTCGACTACCAGAACCTGCACCGCAACAAGCGCGCCATCCGCCTCGACCTGAAAACGCCGGAAGGCCACGCGGCGTTCATGCGCCTCGCCGCGCGGGCCGACGTGATCGTCGAGAACATGCGGGTGGCGGTGAAGCATCGTCTGCGCATCGCCTATGAGGATGTGAAGGCGGTGAACCCGCGCATCGTCTACGGCAGCATCAGCGGGTTCGGGCAGGACGGGCCCTATTCGCCGCGCGCGGGGGTGGACCAGATCGCCCAGGGTCTCGGCGGCCTGATGTCGATCACCGGCCTGCCGGGCCAGGGGCCGGTGCGCGTCGGCATCCCGATCGACGACCTGACGGCCGGCAATCTGCTCGCTTTCGCGATGATGATGGCGCTCTATGCCCGCGAGCGCACCGGCGAGGGGCGCTGGGTGCACACCTCCCTGCTGGAGGCGCAGGTCTTCATGCTCGATTTTCAGGCGGCGCGCTGGTTGATGGCGAGCGAGGTGGCGGGGCAGGCGGGCAACGATCATCCGACCGGGATTCCGACCGGCGTGTTCCCGACATCCGATGCGCCGATCAACATCGCGGCTTCCGGCGGCCGGCTCTGGCGGCAGTTCTGCGCGGCGATCGGGCATGCGGAATGGGCGGACAAGCCGGAATGGGCGAACCAGGCCGGCCGCTCCGCCAACCGCGCGGCGATCAACGAGGCGATCGCCGCGGTCACCCGCACCCAGCCGGCCGCGCATTGGATCGAACTGTTCGAGGAAGCCGGCATTCCCTGCGGCCCGATCAACACCATCGACAAGGTGTTCGCCGACCCGCAGGTCCAGCATCTCGGCATGGCGACGCCGGTCGTCCATCCGCGGCTCGGCGAGACGCGCGTGGTGGCCTCGCCGATCAACCTGGCGGGGTTGACGCGCGGCGTGCGCAGCGCGACGCCCGATGCGGGCGCGGATACCGAGGCGGTGCTGCGCGAGATCGGCTACGGCGAAGCGGAGATCGATGCGATGCGCGGTAAGGGAGCGATCTGATGGAGTATGCGGACGGCAAGCTGCTCGCCGAGGTCGATGACGGGATCGGCCTCATCACCTTCAACCAGCCGGCGAAGCGCAACGCGATGTCGGTGGATATGTGGAGCGGCCTCGCCGAGGCGCTGAACGGCTGGCGCGAGGACCCCTCGGTGCGCGTCGTGGTGATGACCGGCGCCGGCGCCAAGGCGTTCGTCTCGGGCGCCGATATCAGCCAGTTCGAGAAGCAGCGCAGCAACGACGACGCGCGGCGCGAATACGACGAGGCGACGAAGCCCGGACGCGAGGCGCTGTCGAGCTTCGACAAGCCGCTGATCGCGCGCATCCGCGGATACTGCCTGGGCGGCGGGCTCGCGATCGCGATGCGGGCCGATATCCGCCTCGCTGCCATCGATTCCGAATTCGGCATCCCGGCGGCGCGGCTCGGCATCGCCTACGGGTTCGATGCGGTGCAGGAGCTGGTGTCGCTGGTCGGCCCGGCGCATGCGCGGATGATCCTCTATTCCGGCCAGCGCATCGATGCCCGCGAGGCGGAGCGCATAGGGCTGGTGAATGCGATGGTGCCGGATGAGGAACTGTCCGACCGCGTGGTCGATCTGGCGCGCACGATCGCGGACAACGCGCCGCTCTCGGTACGCGCCTCGAAGCTGACCGTGAACCAGGTGCTGCGCGACGAGAGCGCGCGGGACATGGACGCGGTGCACGCGGCGACCGAGGCCTGCTTCAACAGCGATGATTATCGCGAAGGGCGCACGGCCTTCATGGAAAAGCGCCGGCCGCAATTCGCCGGACGATGACCGGCCGCACTTGACGGGTCGGCCAATCGGCATGGGTCATCAGGGAGCACGCGAATGATGGATGCGAATCTCGCCACGCGGCCGGAAGATGTCGGGCTTTCGACCGACCGCCTCGCCCGCGTCAATACCTGGGCGGAAAAGCTCGTCGCCGACGGCAAGCTGCCCGGCGTGCTCACCGCCGTGCTCCGCCGCGGCCGTATCGCGCATTTCCACGTCGCCGGCCACGCCGACGTCGCGCGGGAGAAGAGCCTCGGCGCGGACACCATCTTCCGCATCTACTCGATGACCAAGCCGCTCACCTCGGCGGCGATCCTGATGCTGTACGAGGAAGGCCGTTTCCAGCTCGACGACCCGATCACCCGCTTTCTCCCGTATTTCGCCAACATGCGCGTGCTGACCGGCGGCGCGCGCGGCAAGTGGGAAAGCGTTCCCGCCGAGCGCGACATCACCTTTCGCGACCTGCTCACCCACACCTCCGGCCTGACCTACGGGTTCATGGCGTCCACCCTGGTCGACGGGCTCTACCGCGATGCCGGCATCGATTTCGGCGCCGGCGAGGGCACGCTCGGCGAGATGGTGGAGCGGCTGGCGAAACTCCCGCTGCTCGCGCAGCCTGGTGCCGAGTGGAATTACAGCGTCGCGACCGACGTGCTCGGCCATCTCGTCGCGGTGATCTCCGGGCAGGATTTCGCCGAGTTCCTGCATGAACGCGCGATCGGTCCGCTCGGTATGGTGGATACCGGCTTCATGGTGCCCGCCGCCTCGGTGCCGCGCCTTGCCGCCAACTACACGCCCGGCAAGGACGGCAAGCTCATGCTGATCGACGACGCGGAGGACAGCAGCTTCGCCAAGTCGCGACCCATCGCCTCGGGCGGCGGCGGGCTGGTCTCGACCGCCGCCGATTACCTCCGCTTCTGCCGCATGATCCTCGGCAAGGGCGAGCTTGACGGCATGCGCCTGCTCGGCCGCAAGACGGTCGAGCTGATGGCGGCGAACCATCTGCGCGGCGACATGGCGGATATGGGCATGCCGCGCTTCAGCGAATCATCCTATGCCGGCGTGGGTTTCGGCCTCGGCTTCTCGGTGATGATCGACCCGGCCAAGGCGCAGATCCTCGGCACCCCCGGGGAAATCGCCTGGGGGGGCGCCGCCAGCACGGCGTTCTGGATCGACCCCGCCGAGGACATGGCGGTGCTGATGCTGACCCAGCTGATGCCCTCCTCCACCTACCCGATCCGCCGCGAGCTGCGCGTGCTCACCTACCAGGCGATCATCGACTGACCGGGATGGCGGCTATTCCGCCGCGTCGCGTGCCGATGCGGCGAGGTGTTGCGAGGCCGGGTAGTCGATCTTGCCGCTGCCGAGCAGGGGCAGTTTCTTGATGATGCGGACCGCGCGCGGCAGCATGATCTCCGCGATCCCCTGCGCGCGGGCGGCGGCGAGGAGCGCGCTGGCGGTGGCGTCGGGCTGAGTGGTGAGCAGCAGCAGCGTTTCGCCCTTGCGCGCATCGGCCAGGCTGACCACCGCGTGCATCGCCTCCGGCCAGAGCGCGGTGGCGAGCTGTTCCGCCGCCGCCATCGAGACCATCTCGCCGCCGATCTTGGCGAAACGCTTCGCGCGGCCGCTTATGGTGACGAAACGGTCGGCATCGATCTCGACGATATCGCCGGTGTCGTACCAGCCATCCTCGGGTGCTTCGAGCGCGCCCGGCGCAGACGCGAGCAGGTAGCCGAGCATCACGTTCGGGCCGCGCACCAGCAGCCGGCCGCCCTGCGCGATACCCGGCACCGGCTCGAGCCGCGCCTCGATGCCGGGCAGCAGGCGGCCGACGCTGCCGGGGCGGTTGTGCATCGGCGTGTTGAGCGCCAGCACCGGCGAAGTTTCGGTCGCGCCATAGCCCTCGAGCACGCGCACGCCGAAGCGGTCGGCGTAGAGGCGCCGTGTTTCCTCGCGTACCCGCTCGGCGCCGGCGAAGATCACGCGCATCGCGCGCAGATCGTAGGCATGGGCGAAGCGCGCCCAGCCGGCGAGGAAGGTGTCGGTCCCAAAGGCGATCGTCGCGTTGATCGCGTAGGCGAGCTCCGGAATCGTCCGGTAATGCAGCGGCGATGGGTAGAGGAAATTCGGCACGCCGTTCAGCAGCGGCAATAAGGTTCCGCCGGTGAGCCCGAAGGCGTGGAACATCGGCATCGCGTTCAGCACGCGGTCGGCCGGCGAGAAATCCACCACCGCCGCGATCTGCGCGCAATTGGCGAGGATGTTGCGGTGGCTGAGTACGACCCCCTTGGGCGCGCCTTCCGAGCCGCTGGTGAACAGCACGACGGCGGGGGAGGCGGGTGGCGCGCCCGCGCCGGGACGCCGCCATGCGCCTCGCAGATCGAGCATGCCGCGCAGCGTCGCCAGCTTGCCGATCCCCGCGCGCGCATCATCGAGCCAGGTGATGCGGCAATCGCGCTCGAGCCGCGCCAACGCGGGCTCGAGCTTCGCCGCCTCGACAAAGGCGCGCGAGGTCAGCACGCGGCGGATGCCGGCGGCGGCGCAGGCTGCCGCCATGGCATCGGCGCCGGCCGAGTGGTTGAGCATCGCCGGCACTCGCGCCTCGGCCTGCAGGGCCATGAAGGTGACCAGCGCGCCGCTCGCATTCGGCAGCATGAGCCCGACGATCTCGCCCGGTTCGGTGAACGCGGCGAGCCGGCGGCCGAGCACGACCGCGCCGAGCAGCAGGCGGCGATAGGTGAGCGGAGCGGCCTGCGCATCGTCGAGAATATGCGCGCCCATGCCGTGCATCGCGGCGGCGTCGAGCAGGGCGGCGAAGAGCGTGCGGTCGATCGGGCGCGTCGCGAATTCCGCGCCGACCATCGCATCCTCGAGCCCGAGGCCGAGGGCGCGGCGCCGCGCATGCCCCTGGAGCCCGGGATCGACCGCGAGCGTGACCGGCGGCAGCACCGTGACGGAGAGGCGGGGAAACCAGCGCAGCCGGAGCTTGCCGCGCATGCGGGAGAACGGGCTGAATTGCAGCCCCTCGATCCGCACCGGCACCACCATGACGCCAGCGCGCTCGGCGACCAGCCCGGCGCCGTCATACATCTTCATCAGGCCGCCGGTGCGGGTGATGCGGCCTTCGGGAAAGATCACCAGCTTCCGGCCGCCCTGCACGACGCGCACCATTTCGCGCACCGCGTAAGGGTTCGCCGGATCGACGGGCAGCACGTCCACCGGGGCGAGGAACGGCCTCGCCCACCATTGCAGGGTGATCGCGCGATCGACGGCGAAGACCGGCTCGCCCGGGAGGACGCAGGCGAGCAGGCAGCCATCGAGAAAGCTCTGATGGTTCGGCGTGATCACGCAGGCCGTGCCCGCCGGCGGCAGGTTCTCGACGCCGCGCAGGGCGACGCCGTGCAGCAGCCGGAAATAGATGCCGCAGAGGGTGAGCGCGACATCCTTCGGCAGCAGACCGCACACCAGCACCGCCACGGCGAGGTTGAGCAGGGCCGCGATCGCGATGATCGCGGGCGCGGAGAGCAGTGCTGCGAGGCCGGCGAGCACGCCGGCGCCGAGCACCATGCCCACCGCATTGGCGACGTTGTTCGCCGCGATCATCCGCGCGCGATGCGCAGCCCCGGCGCGCTCCTGGATCAGCGCGTAGAGCGGCACCGAGAACACGCCGCCGCTCGCCGCCGTCGCCAGCAGGCAGAACATCGCTAGCGCGCCGCGCGGGCGTGTCAGCAGCGCCGGGATGCCGTGCCAGCCAAAGGCCGGCGTCACCGGCCACAGGCACCAGGCGAACAGCAGGGCGAAGAGGGAGATCGCGAGCGCGGCGAACGGCACGTGGCGCGCCGACACCGCACCGTGCAGCAGCCGTCCCGCCGCGACGGAGCCGAGCCCGATGCCGATCGCAAAGCAGGCGAGCATCAGCGTCACCACGCCATTGCCGGCGCCGAGATCGTGCTGCGCGAGCACCGGGAACTCGGCCAGGAAGGTGGCGCCGAGGGTCCAGAACCAGGAGAGGCCGAGGATCGAAAGCCAGACGGCGCGATTGGCGCGCGCATCGCGCAGCAGCGCGATGGTGGCGCGCAGGATGTTCCAGTCGATCGCCGGACGCGCGGCGGGCGGCGCGGGCGGCACACGCCACGACGCGGCGAGCCCCGCCAGCGCGAAGACCAGCCCGCAGGCGCCGGTGATCCGCGCGCCCTGCGGGAGGCCGATCAGCACGCCGCCGGCGATGGTGCCGACGAGGATGGCGGCGAAGGTTCCCGCCTCGATCAGCCCGTTGCCGCGCAGCAGCTCGGTGCGGTCCAGATGGTCGGGCAGGATGCCGTATTTCAGCGGGCCGAAGAACGTCGCCTGCACGCCGAGCCCGAACAGCACCGCGAGCAACGCCGGCACGTTCGCGGTGGCGAGCGCCACCGCGGCACCCGCCATCAGCAGCAGCTCGAAGAGCTTGGTGAGCCGGATCAGCCGGGCCTTGTCGAACCGGTCGGCGAGGCCGCCGGCGGCCGCGGAGAACAGCGCGTAGGGCAGGATGAACACGCCGCCCGCGATCGCCACGAGCTCCGGGCCGCCCTGCCCGACGCCGAAGATCACCAGCAGGGCGAAGGCGTTCTTGAACAGATTGTCGTTCAGCGCGCCGAGCATCTGGGTGAGGAAGAGCGGCAGGAACCGGCGGCTGGTCAGCAGAGGCGTGTTCATGCGGATCTCCGCCTGCCGGACCCAGTCTCCGGGGGCACGCTCGCAACCTAGCGAACGGTGACGGGCCGGGCCACCCTTTCGCGCGCAACCGTGTTGGAGGATGCTGCGCCCCGCCGAAGCGGGAGGAAACAGGATGAAAATAACCGGCATCGTCATGCAGGAATATCGCTGGCCGCGCACCAGGCCGATCACCAACGGCAAGCACACCTACACCCATGTCGATTACGCGCTGGTGAAGATCGAGACCGATGCGGGCATGACCGGCATCGGACTCGGCAAGGGCGGCGCGATCGAGCGCAGCATCGTGGCCCATCTCGCGCCGCTGCTGATCGGCGAGGATCCGGTCGATGTCGAGCGCCTGTGGCACAAGATGTGGGTGCCGAAGCTGGTGGGGCGACGCGGGCTGACCACGCGCGCGATCTCGGCGATCGATATCGGGCTCTGGGACATTCGCGGCAAGCTCGCGAACATGCCGCTGCACAAGCTGCTCGGCGGCTTCCGCGATCGCGTGCCGACCTATGTCGCCGGCGGCTATTACGAGGAAGGCAAGGGGTTGCGCGAGCTTGCCGCCGAGATGGAGCAGAATGTCGCGCTGGGCGCGCGCGCGGTGAAGATCAAGGTGGGCGGGGTGCCGATCGAGGAGGATGTCGAGCGCGTGCGCATCTGCCGCGAGGCGGTCGGGCCGGCGGTCAAGCTGCTGGTCGATGCGAATTGCGCCTATCGCCATTACGACGCGATCCGCTTCGCGCGCCAGGTGGAGAGATACGATCTGTTCTGGTTCGAGGAGCCGGTGGCGCCCGATGATTACGACGGCCACCGCAAGCTCGCACGCTCGACCACCATCCCGATCGCGACCGGGGAGAACGAGTACACCCGCTATGGTTTCCGCGACCTGATCCGCAACGATTGCGCGGCGATCCTGAACGCGGACGCCAAGGTGCTCGGCGGGGTCACCGAGTTCATGAAGGTGGCGGCGCTCGCGCAGGCGCATGATCTCGACATCGCGCCGCACGGCTCGCAGGACATCCACATCCATCTGGTCGCCGCGATCCCGAACGGGCTCATTCTCGAATTCTATCGCGACACGGTCGACCCGATGTGGGGGCGCATCTATCGCGAGACGCTGACCCTCAACCCCGACGGCACGGTGAGCGCGCCGATGGCGCCCGGCATCGGCGTCGAGCCGGACGAGGCGGTGTTGGCGCCGTATCGCATCGCGTGATCCTGACGGCCCCGATCGCGTCGCCCTGATCGTGCTGCCCCGATCCGGTTTGCTCGGATCGGGGCAGGCGGGACGGCTGCTGCCCAGAATCCGGGCAATGGCGGGAACTCGTCACGTTTCCGAAGTGGTTCTCTGGATGGTACGGTTATTGCATCGTGTCTCCTTCATCTAAGGTCTTCCTCATCGAAGCACAGGGGGCAATGATGGCGGGTGGAACATTCGGGCCGAGCCGGCGGCAGCTCGGCCTCGGGGCGCTGGCGGCGGGCTCGCTCGCCATGCCGGGCATTCTGCGGCGCGCCTCGGCGCAGGATGCGCCGATCAAGCTCGGCATCCTGCATTCGCTGTCCGGCACGATGGCGATCAGCGAGACGACGCTCAAGGACGTCATGCTCATGCTGATCGACCAGCAGAACCAGAAAGGCGGCGTGCTCGGCCGCAAGCTCGAGGCGGTGGTCGTCGATCCGGCCTCCAACTGGCCGCTCTTCGCCGAAAAGGCGCGTCAGCTGATCAGCGGCGATCAGGTGGCCGCGGTGTTCGGCTGCTGGACCAGCGTGTCGCGCAAATCCGTGCTGCCGGTGTTCGAGGAGCTGAACGGCATTCTGTTCTACCCGGTGCAGTACGAGGGCCAGGAATGCAGCCGCAACGTGTTCTACACCGGCGCGGCGCCGAACCAGCAGGCGATCCCGGCGGTCGATTACCTGATGAGCGAGGAGAAGGTGCAGCGCTGGGTGCTGGCCGGCACCGATTACGTCTATCCGCGCACCACCAACCAGATTCTCGAATCCTATCTCAAGCTGAAGGGCGTCGCACCCGCCGACATCATGATCAACTACACGCCGTTCGGGCAGTCCGACTGGCAGAACATCGTCTCCCAGATCAAGAGTTTCGGCTCGGCCGGCAAGAAGACCGCCGTGGTCTCCACCGTCAACGGCGACGCCAACGTGCCGTTCTACAAGGAGCTCGGCAATCAGGGCGTCAAGGCGACCGACATTCCGGTGATGGCGTTCAGCGTCGGCGAGGAAGAGCTCGCGGGCATGGACACCAAGCCGCTGGTCGGCCATCTCGCGGCGTGGAATTATTTCGAAAGCGTCGACACGCCCGAGAACAAGGCGTTCATCGATTCCTGGCACGGCTTCATCAAGAATCCGAAGCGCACCACCAACGATCCGATGGAGGCGCATACCATCGGGTTCAACATGTGGGTAAAGGGCGTGGAGAAGGCCGGCACCACCGACCACACGGCGGTGATCGACGCGATGATCGGCGTCTCCGTGCCCAACCTCTCGGGCGGCGAATCGGCGATGATGCCGAACCATCACATCACCAAGCCGGTGCTGATCGGCGAGATCCAGGATGACGGCCAGTTCAACATCGTCTCGCAGACGCCGGGGCTGGTGGTCGCGCAGGAATGGTCGCCCTATGTCGCGGAGACCAAGGATCTGATCGGCGACTGGCGCGCGCCGCTCTCCTGCGGCGCGTTCAACGTCAAGACCGGCAAATGCGGCTCGGGCGCCGGCAAGACCTGATGCCGGGACGGGCGGCCGGCATTCTCGCCGCCCTGCTTCTCCTGCTGATGCCCGCCTTTGCCCCCGCCGCCCGCGCCCAGACGGCGCCGGACCCTGCGGCGGCGGCGAACCTTGCCGCCACCAGCTATGACACCATCCGTCAGGGCGTGGACCAGCTCGGCGCCTCGGGCGATCCGCGCGCCGCTTCGGTGCTTGCCGCCCTGCAGGGTGGACATCTCTATGCGCGGCAGAGCGATCGCGCGCTGTTCGTGCGCCAGGCCGGTGGCGGCTTCGCCGAAGCGCTCACCGGCAGGCCGGCGCCGGGCCTGATGGCGAGCGGGCTGCGCGAGGTGCGGATGAACAATGCGGTGCGGAGCGCGGTCGAGGCGGCGCTCGGCAGCCTGCGCCTGTTCGCGCCCGACGCCGCGACCCGTGCCCGCGCCGCCGAGGCGGTGTTTCAGGCGCGCGACGCCGGCGCGCTGCCTTCGCTCGATCGCGCCATCGCACGCGAAACCGATGCCGGCGTGAAGCGGGCGATGCTGCAGGCGCGCGCCGCCTCCCTGCTCTCGGCCGGGCAGGCGCCGGATGCCGACCGCATCGCCGCCGTGCGGGTGCTGCGCGCGCGCGGCGATCTCGATACCCGCGCCTTCCTCGCCTCGCTGCGGAACGAGCCGCCGGCGGTCGCCGCCGCGATCGGCGCGGCGATCGCCGCGATCGACCACACTCTGGCCATGTGGTCGCTGGTGCAGGATGCGTATTACGGGCTGAGCCTCGGCTCCGTGCTGCTGCTCGCCGCGACCGGTCTCGCGATCACCTTCGGGGTGATGGGCGTCATCAACATGGCGCATGGCGAGATGGTGATGCTCGGCGCCTACGTCACTTTCGTGGTGCAGCAGGTGATCGGCTCGACCGCCCCGGGCCTCGCCTGGGCGAGCCTGCTGATCGCGGTGCCGCTCGCCTTTGCGGTGTCGGGCGCCGCCGGCATCGCGATCGAGCGTCTGCTGATCCGCTTCCTCTATGGCCGCCCGTTGGAGACACTGCTCGCGACGTTCGGCCTGTCACTGGTGTTGCAGCAGGCGGTGCGCAGCGTGTTCGGGCCGACCAACTGCGCCGTTTCGACGCCCGGCTGGATGAGCGGGGCGGTGCAGCTCGGCGGGTTGCAGCTCACCTATAACCGCCTCTACATCATCATCTTCGCCCTGCTGGTGCTGTTCGGACTGATGGCGGTGCTGCGCGCGACGCCGCTCGGGCTGCGGATGCGCGCGGTGACGCAGAACCGGCGGATGGCGGCCGCGATGGGCATCCGCACGCCGTGGATCGACGCGCTGACCTTCGGCCTCGGCTCGGGTGTCGCGGGCATGGCGGGCGTGGCGCTGAGCCAGATCGACAATGTCAGCCCCAATCTCGGCCAGGGCTACATCATCGACAGCTTCATGGTGGTGGTGTTCGGCGGCGTCGGCAATCTCTGGGGCACCGCGCTCGGTGCGCTGGCGCTCGGGATGGCGAACAAATTCCTCGAACCCTTCGCCGGCGCGGTGCTCGGCAAGATCGTGATCCTCGTGCTCGTCATCCTGTTCATCCAGCGCCGGCCGCGCGGGCTGTTTCCGCTCAAGGGTCGGGCGGTCGAGGCATGAGCCGCACGCGCCTGACCCTCGGGCTCGTGCTCATCCTCGGCCTGCCGCTGCTGCTCGCGCTCGGCGATCTCGCCTTTCCGCCAGGCAGCGCCTGGCACGTGCAGGGCTTCACGGTGGCGCTGGCCGGGAAGTATCTCGCCTATGCGATCCTCGCCCTCGCGGTCGATCTCGTCTGGGGCTATGCGGGCATCCTCTCGCTCGGTCACGCCGCGTTCTTCGCGCTCGGCGGATACGCGATGGGGATGTACCTGATGCGCGAGATCGGCACGCGCGGTGTGTACGGCAATCCGCTGCTGCCGGATTTCATGGTGTTCCTCGGCTGGCAGACGCTGCCCTGGTACTGGTGGGGATTCAACTGGTTCGGCTTCGCCGTCGTGATGGCGATCGTGGTGCCGGCCCTGCTCGCGCTGGTGTTCGGCTGGCTCGCCTTCCGCAGCCGCGTCGCCGGCGTCTATCTCTCGATCATCACCCAGGCGATGACCTATGCGCTGCTGCTCGCCTTCTTCCGCAACGATATGGGATTCGGCGGCAATAACGGGATGACCGATTTCAAGGATCTGCTCGGGTTCCCGCTTTCCGCCGACAGCACCCGCGTGGGCCTGATGCTGGTGACCGCGCTGGTGCTGGCGCTTTGCCTCCTGCTGTCGCGCGCGCTGGTGCTCTCGCGGTTCGGCAAGGCGCTGATCGCGGTGCGCGACGCGGAGAGCCGCACGCGCTTCCTCGGCTACCGGCCGGAGCGCTACAAGCTGCTCGTGTTCGTGCTCTCCGCGATCATGGCCGGGATCGGCGGCGCGCTCTACGTGCCGCAGGTCGGCATCATCAATCCGGGCGAGTTCGCGCCGGCGAATTCGATCGAGGCGGTGATCTGGGTCGCGGTCGGCGGCCGCGGCACGCTGATCGGCGCGGTGCTCGGCGCCGTGCTGGTCAATTTTGGCAAGACGGTGTTCACCGGCGCGCTGCCCGAGTTCTGGCTGTTCGCGCTCGGCGGCGCCTTCATCCTGGTCACGCTGTTCCTGCCGCGTGGGCTGATCGGCCTGCTCGACATGCGGCGCCCGCGCGTCGGGCGGCGGCTGGCCGCCGCGGCGGCGCGGGAAGAGGCGGGCGAGGTCGCGTCATGAGCGGGCGGCCCGAGACGCTGCTGATGCTCGACGGCGTGACTGTCAGCTTCGACGGGTTCCGCGCGCTGAATTCGCTCTCGCTGGTGCTGAAGGCGGGCGAGATGCGCGCGGTGATCGGCCCGAACGGCGCCGGCAAGACGACGATGATGGACGTGATCACCGGCAAGACGCGGCCCGATACCGGGCGCGTGCTGTTCGGCCGCGACACCGACCTCACGCAGCTCGACGAGCCGGCAATCGCGGAGCTCGGCATCGGCCGGAAATTCCAGAAACCCACCGTGTTCGAGATGCACAGCGTGTGGGACAATCTGCTGCTCTCGCTCGCCGGTCCGCGCGCCCCGCGGGCGCTGATCTTCGCCCGCGAGACCGCCGCCGAGCGCACCCGGATCGGCGAGATCCTGGCGGTGATCCGCCTGACCGAGCATCGCGGCCGGCCGGCCGGCGCGCTCAGCCATGGCCAGAAGCAATGGCTCGAGATCGGCATGCTGCTCGCGCAGGAGCCGCGCTTGCTGCTGGTGGACGAGCCGGTCGCCGGCATGACGGATGCGGAGACGGCGGAGACCGCGACCCTGCTGCGCGACATCGCGCGCACCCGCAGCGTCGTCGTCGTCGAGCACGACATGGATTTCGTCCGCGCGCTCGGCGTCAAGGTGACGGTGCTGCACGAAGGCTCGGTGCTCTCCGAGGGCTCGATCGATGCGGTGAGTGCCGATCCGCGCGTCGTCGAAGTCTATCTCGGGCGCTGAGCGGTGCTGCGCGTCGAACATGTCGACCTGCATTACGGCGCCGCGATCGCGTTGCGGCAGGTCTCGGTGGAAGCCGTGACGGGCGAGGTGACGTGCCTGCTCGGCCGCAACGGCGTCGGCAAGACGAGCCTGCTCCGGGCGGTCACCGGCGCGCATCCGATCAGCGCCGGCGCGATCCGCTGGGAAGATCGCGACATCGCCCGGCTGCCCTTGTTCGAGCGGGCGAAGCGCGGCATCGCCTGGGTGCCGCAGGGCCGCGACATTTTTCCTCTCCTGACAGTGCGGGAAAATCTCGAGACCGGCTTCGCCGTGCTGCCGCGCCGCGAACGCCGCCTGCCGGACGAGATCTTCGACCTGTTCCCCGTGCTGAAGACGATGCTGCGCCGGCGCGGCGGCGATCTCTCCGGCGGCCAGCAGCAGCAGCTCGCGATCGCCCGCGCGCTGGTGATGAAACCCCGGCTTCTGGTGCTCGACGAGCCGACCGAGGGCATCCAGCCGAGCATCATCAAGGATATCGGCCGCGTGATAGCGCTGCTGCGCGGGCGCGGCGGGATGGCCATTCTTCTGGTGGAGCAGTATTTCGAGTTCGCCCGCGAGCTGGCCGACCGGGTCGCGGTGATGGATCGCGGCGAGATCGTGCTGGCGGGGCGACTGGCCGAACTCGACGAGCAGGATGTCCGCCGCCGCCTCTCCGTCTGACCTCCAGCGCGCGCGCGGCGAGATCGGCCTTGGCTTCCGCCGGCGCGGCGCGGCGACCGTGCTCGCGCGGCTGCGCCAGGTCGGCTGCTTGCAGGCGCGCTTCCTCCGCGCGCATTCCGCCGAGCGCGTGGACACGGTGCTGCTGAACACGTCCGGCGGCATCGCCGATGGCGACGACCTGCGCATCGCGGTGGCGCTCGAGGACGGCGCGCGGGTGGTGCTGGCGACGCAGGCGGCGGAGCGGGTGTATCGCGCGCGGACCGGGGCCAGGACCGCGCAGGTGCGCGCCAGCATCACGCTCGCCGCCGGCGCCGCGATGGAGTGGCTGCCGCAGGAGACGATCCTGTTCGATGGCGCCGCGCTCGATCGCGCGCTCGACGTGTCGCTGGCCGCGGACGCGTCGTTCCTCGGCCTCGAATCGCTGGTGTTCGGCCGCGCGGCGATGGGGGAGACGCTGCGCCACGGGTTCCTGCAAGACCGGGTGCGGCTGCTGCGCGACGGCAGGCTCATCCTGCACGATGCCATCCGGCTGGACGGCGACATCGCGTCCCTGCTCGCCACGCCTGCGACCGCCAACGGCGCCGGCGCCGCGGCGACGCTCTGGCTCGTCGCTCCCGACGCCGCCACCCGCCTCGACGCCCTGCGTACGGCGCTCGCGGGCGCGGAAGCGGGCGCCTCCTGCTGGGACGGGATGCTGGTGGCCCGCCTGCTCGCGCCGGACGCGGCGGCGCTGCGCCGCGGGGTGCTGGCGGCGCTTGCGGTGCTCCGCGACGGCAGGGTGCCTCCACGGGTGTGGATGTGCTGAGCCTCACGCGGCCCGGCGCGGCCCCCGCTTGACCTTGTGCCGGCACATGCCCGCAGAATGCGGCGTCGACAGGGACGGTGCCGATGAACCTGACGCCGCGCGAGAAGGACAAGCTGCTGATCGCCATGGCCGCCATCGTCGCGCGGCGGCGGCTCGAGCGCGGCGTACGGCTCAACTACCCGGAAGCGGTGGCGCTGATCTCGGATTTCGTGGTGGAAGGCGCGCGTGACGGGCGCAGTGTGGCCGATCTGATGGAGCAGGGCGCGCATGTGCTCGTGCGCTCGCAGGTAATGGAAGGGGTGGCCGAGATGATCGCCGACGTGCAGGTGGAAGCGACGTTTCCGGACGGCACCAAGCTCGTCACCGTGCACGAGCCGATCCGGTGATTCCCGGGGAAATCATCCCCGCCGAGGGCGAGATCGTGCTGAACGAGGGGCTGAGCCGCACCGCGATCACCGTCGCCAATACCGGTGACCGGCCGGTGCAGATCGGCAGCCATTATCACTTCGCGGAGGCGAACGCGGCGCTCGTGTTCGACCGTGACGCCGCGCGCGGAAAACGCCTCGACGTCGCGGCGGGCACCGCCATCCGCTTCGAGCCGGGGCAGACACGCGAGGTGACGCTGGTGCCGTTTCGCGGCGCGCGCATCGTGCAGGGATTCCGCGCGCTCGTGATGGGGGCGCTCGACGCATGACGCGCATCCCCCGCGACGTCTACGCGCGGCTCTACGGACCGACAACCGGCGACCGCGTGCGGCTCGCCGACACCGATCTCCTCGTCGAAGTCGAGCGCGACCACACCATCCCCGGCGAGGAGGTGGTGTTCGGCGGCGGCAAGGTGATCCGCGACGGCATGGGACAGTCGCAGCGCGCGCGCGGCGAGGGGGCGGCCGACACTGTCATCACCAACGCGCTGATCATCGACCATTGGGGCATCGTGAAGGCCGATGTCGCGATTGAGGACGGCAGGATCGCGAAAATCGGCAAGGCCGGCAATCCGGACGTGCAGCCGGGCGTGGACATCATCATCGGTCCCGGCACCGAGATCATCGCCGGCGAGGGCAAGATCCTCACCGCGGGCGGCGTCGATGCGCATATCCATTTCATCTGCCCGCAGCAGGTCGAGGAGGCGCTCGCCTCCGGCATCACCACCATGGTGGGCGGCGGCACCGGCCCCGCGACCGGCACCGCGGCGACCACCTGCACGCCGGGACCCTGGCATCTGGCGCGCATGCTGCAGGCCGCGGACGGGTTGCCGGTCAATCTCGCTTTCGCGGGCAAGGGAAATGCGTCGCGCCCCGCTGCGCTCGAGGAGATGGTGCGGGCCGGCGCGGCGGCGCTGAAACTGCACGAGGATTGGGGCACCACGCCGGCCGCGATCGATTGCGCGCTCGGCGTCGCCGACCGGTTCGACATCCAGGTGATGATCCACACCGACACGCTGAACGAGAGCGGTTTCGTCGAGGACACGATCGCGGCGTTCCGCGGCCGCACCATCCACGCCTTCCACACCGAGGGCGCGGGCGGCGGCCACGCGCCCGACATCATCAAGGTCGCCGGCCTGCCGAACGTGCTGCCGAGCTCGACCAACCCGACGCGGCCCTACACGGTGAACACGCTCGACGAGCATCTCGACATGCTGATGGTGTGCCATCATCTCGACGCCGGCATCCCGGAGGATCTGGCCTTCGCCGAGAGCCGCATCCGCCGCGAGACGATCGCCGCCGAGGACATATTGCACGATCTCGGCGCGCTCTCGATGATCTCGTCGGACAGCCAGGCGATGGGGCGCGTCGGCGAGGTGATCATCCGCACCTGGCAGACCGCGCACAAGATGAAGCGCCAGCGCGGGTCGCTCGCCGGGGATGGCGCGGCGGACAACAACCGGGTGAAGCGCTACGTCGCGAAATACACCATCAATCCGGCGATCGCGCAGGGGATGGCGCGTGAGCTCGGCAGCATCGCACCCGGCAAGCTCGCCGATCTCGTGCTGTGGTCTCCGGCGTTTTTCGGCGTGAAGCCCGATCTCGTGCTGAAATCCGGCACCATCGTCGTCGCGCTGATGGGCGATGCGAACGCCTCGATCCCGACGCCGCAGCCGGTCCATTACCGCCCGATGTTCGGCGCCTATGGCGGCGCGCTGGCGGCCGGCGCCGTCACCTTCGTCTCCGCCGCCGCGCTGGAGCACGATCTCGGGGCCAGGCTCGGCCTCGCGCGCCGCCTCGCACCGGTTTCCGAGACGCGCAGCATCGGCAAGCGCGACATGATCCATAACGACGCGACGCCCGAGATCAGCGTCGATCCGGAAACCTACGAGGTGCGCGCGGATGGGGTGCTGCTGACCTGCGATCCGGCGACTGAGCTGCCGATGGCGCAACGGTATTTCCTGTTCTGATGCGCGCGATTGCGGTGCGTGCCGCGGGCACGTGGGAGGGCGAGGCGATCGATCGCGTTCTGCTGGATTTCGACCGCCGCCATCGCCGCCGCATCGTGCTGCGCACGGAAGCCGGGCGCGATCTGCTGGTCGATCTGCCGCAGGCGGCGCGGCTGCGCGACGGCGATGGGTTGGCACTCGAGGGTGGCGGCGTGGTCCGGGTGGTGGCGCGGGCGGAGGCGCTGCTGGAGATTGCCGCCGGCGATGCGGCCGCGCTCGTGCGCATCGCCTGGCATCTCGGCAACCGCCATCTGCCGGTGCAATTGTTGGGCGAGCGCATCCGTATCCGCGACGATCATGTGATCGCGGAGATGGTGCGCGGGCTGGGCGGTTTTGCCGCGGAGATTGCCGCCCCGTTCGATCCCGAGCCCGGCGCCTACGCGGGGGCGGCGCATCACCATCATCACGACGACGACGAGCCGGAGCACGAACACGATCGTCTACAGCACGGGCATCACCAGTGACCGCTGCCGCGCTGCTGCGTTTGCTCGCCTGGCTCTCGCCCGGCTTCCCGACCGGCGGCTATGCCTATTCGCACGGGCTCGAATGGGCGGTGGAGGCCGGGGATGTGCGCGACGGCGCAGGTCTCGCCGCCTGGATCGGCGATCTGCTGCGCCATGGCAGCCTGCGCTCGGATGCCATTCTGCTCCGCGCCGCGCATGCGGCGGGCGCCGGCGCGGCGCTCGATGCGGTGATCGCGCTCGCGCAATCCGTCTGCTCCTGCCGCGAGCGCCGGCTCGAGACGGTCGCGCAAGGCGAGGCGTTCGTCGCCGCCGCGCGGGCCTGGGGATGCGAGCTGCCGGCGGACGGGATCGCCTATCCGGTGGCGGTCGGCGCGCTGACCGCCGCGCACGGCATCCCGGCATCCGATGCGGTCGCGGCCTTTCTGCAGGCGGCTTCGGCCAGTCTCGTCTCGGCGGCGGTACGGCTGATCCCGCTCGGCCAGCAGGCGGGGGTGCGCGCCCTGGCGGCGCTGGAGCCCGGCCTGCTCGCCGCCGCCGCGCGCGAGGAGGGCGTCGAGGCGCTGGGCACCGCCTGCTTTCGCGCCGAGATCGCCGCGATGCGTCATGAGACCCAGGAGACGAGGCTGTTCCGCACATGAGCGAATTGGCGAATGGACAATCGCCCAACGGTCCGCTCCGCGTCGGCATCGGCGGCCCGGTCGGCACCGGCAAGACCGCGCTGATGGACGCGCTCTGCCGCGCCTTCCGCCCGCATTACGAGATCGCCGCGATCACCAACGACATCTACACCCGTGAGGATGCGGAATTCCTCACCCGCGCCGGCTCGCTCCCGGCGGAGCGGATCATGGGCATCGAGACCGGCGGCTGCCCGCACACCGCGATTCGCGAGGATGCCAGCATCAATCTCGCGGGCGTGGCCGAGATGCGGCGGCGCTTCCCGGGGCTCGACCTTGTGCTGATCGAGAGCGGCGGCGACAATCTCGCCGCCACCTTCAGCCCGGAGCTCGCCGATCTGACGATCTACGTGATCGACGTCTCGGCCGGCGACAAGATCCCCCGCAAGGGCGGCCCCGGCATCACGCGGAGCGACCTGCTGGTGATCAACAAGATCGACCTCGCCCCCTTCGTCGGCGCCAGCCTCGGGGTGATGGACCGGGATTCGCGGCGGATGCGCGGCGATCGGCCCTTCGTGTTCGCCAATATCCGGGCCGGCGAGGGGGTTCCGGCGATCGCAGAATTCATCGAACGGTCCGGCGGCCTCGTATCGCGCGGCTTGCGCGAGCCGCCGTAACAAGCGAGACTCACCGCCTACAGATCCCCCCGTAAGCAAGGGATCGAAGGAGGGAGCGATGGCGACCATTGACGGACATGACGTGACCCGGCGTCGGGTGCTGGCGGGCTCCGCCGCGGCGCTGGCACTTCCCGGTCTCGCGTTTTCTGGCCTTGCGCTCCCCCGCTCCGCGCGGGCGCAGGGCGCGGTCAAGCCCCGGCTCACCATCATCTCGCAATGGTCGGCCGGCAGCGATGGCGCGGCAATCACCGCGCTCGGCAAGCTGTTCGACCAGAATGGCGGCAACTGGCAGCACAGCCCGGTGCCCGGCTTCACCACCGAGATGATGAACAAGCTGCGCGCCGAGATCCTGGCCGGCGACCCGCCCGCCGTCTCCCAGCTCAAGGGGCCGGAGATCGCCGCCTGGTCGAAGATCGCGCCGACGGTCGATATCTCCGCGCTGGTCAAGGCCGCGGGCTACGAGCCGAAAGTGCCCGTCGAGCTCGCCAAAACCTGCCAGCCGGCCGGGCACTGGATCGCGCTCCCCCTGCAGGTCTACCGCATCAACACGCTGTTCCTCTCGACCAAGGGGATGCAGCGCGCCGGGGTCGCCAAGGCGCCGACCAACTGGGCCGAGTTCAACGACGCGGCGGCGAAGATGCAGGCGGCCGGCATGACGCCGGTCGCCAATGGCGGCATCCGCTGGGATGACGGCATGAAGTTCGAGATCGCGCTCGCCGGCATCAGCCCGGACGCCTACCGCCGCGCGATCATGCAACTCGACATGCCCACGCTGAAGGGCAAGGAGGTGCTGGCCGCCTTTGTCCAGCTTCGCAAGATCGCCAACTGGATGAACCCGAACATCGCGGCGCAGAGCTGGAACACGAACCTGCCGGCCTTCGTCAAGGGCGACATGGGCATGCTGTTGATGGGCGGCTGGGCGCAGGGCAACATGCTGAACGCGGGCGCGACGCCGGCCGATTTCAGCAGCGGGCCGGGTCCGCAGGATAGCGGCTCGCACTGTTTCGACCTGAACGCCGACAGCTTCATCTTCTGGAAGAACAAGGCGCCCGACCTGCAGGCCGGGCAGACGCTGTTCGCCAATCTGGTGATGCAGCCCGCCACCCAGGAGATGTATTCCAAGATCACCGGCTCGATCCCGGCGCGCACCGATGTCGATCTCACCGGCGCGGGCTTCACCGACGGGCAGCGCAACGCCGCCGCCGGCCTGGTGGATGCGATCAAGAACGACCGGGTGGTGCTGAGCCTCGCCCACAACATGGCGCAGCCCAACCAGATCAGCGCGGCGATGATCGACGTGCTCACCGAGTTCGTCCACAACAAGGCGATCGCGCCGGAGGATGGGCAGAAGCGTCTGGTCGATGCCGTCTCCGGCGCGCTCTGACGCATTGACGACGGCGGTCGGCGCCGCGGCGCCGCGCGCCGCCTACCGCACCGCCTTTGGCCGGCGCCTGGCCGAGGCGCTCGCCTGGATCGCCATCTGGGTGCCACTCGGCATCTCCGCCGCCTATGTGCTGGTGTTCACCGCCTGGACGACGTGGATCTCCTTCACCCCCTCGACCCTGATGCCGGAATATGACTGGGCGGGGCTGCACAATTACGTCTCGGTGCTGCGCACCGCCAATCTGCGCGTCGCCTATGTGAACGTGGTGATCTTCGGCATCGGCTACGTGGTGCTGACCGCCGCGGTCGGCCTGCTGCTCGCGATCCTGCTCGACCAGAAGGTGCGCGGGGAGAACGTGCTCCGCACCATTTTCCTCTACCCGCTCGCCATCTCCTTCATCATCACCGGCACGGTGTGGAGCTGGATGCTCAATCCCGGCTTCGGCGTGCCGAAGCTGATCCGCGAGCTCGGCTGGACCAGCTTCCAGTTCGACTGGCTGGTGCAGCCGAACCGCGCGATCTACACGGTGATCATCACCGGCGTGTGGCAGGCCTCGGGCTTCGCGATGGCGCTGTTCCTCGCCGGGCTGCGCTCGGTGGATGGCGATCTGGTGAAGGCGGCGCAGATCGACGGCGCCGGCACGTTCCGCACCTATCGTCGCGTGATCCTGCCGACCATGTGGCCGATCCTGTTCACCGTGTTCGCGCTGCTGCTGCAATTCGCGATCAAGACCTACGACCTGGTGCGCGCGCTGACCGAAGGCGGACCCGGGATCTCGACCATGCTGCCGGCCTATGTCGTCTATGATTTCATGTTCCAGCGCGGCGAGCTCGGACGCGGCTCGGCGGCGGCGGTGTTGATGCTGCTCTCGCTGCTGGTGGTCACCATCCCCTATGTCGTGGTCATGCGCTGGCAGCGGCGGCGGGAGGCCGCGCGATGAGCGGCGCGATCGCCGCAGGATCCGGCTTCGGCTGGCGGCGGGCGCTCCTCTATCTCGTGCTGATCGTGCTGGCGGTGCTGTTCCTGCTGCCGCTCGTTGTGGTTCTGTTGAACTCGGTCCGCAGCTCGCAGGAGATCCTCGGCAATTCACTGATCGGCTGGCCGCAGCATCTGCTGCTCGGCAATTTTGCGCTGGCCTGGGACCGGTTCTGTATCGCCGAGCAATGCGTCGGGCTCAAGCCCTACATGATCAATTCCTTCGAGCTGGCGATCCCGGCCACCATCCTCTCGACCGCGCTCGGCGCGCTCGCCGGCTACGCGATCACGCTCTGGCGCTTCCCGTTCGACCGCACGATCTTCGCGATCGTGACGCTCGGCATCTTCCTGCCCGAGCAGATGAAGCTGCTGCCCTGGGCGATCGTGTTGCGCGATCTCGATCTCACCAACAGCATCGCCGGCCTCGTGCTGATCCACGTGATCCAGGGGATGAGCTTCACCACGCTGTTCTGCCGCAATTACTATCTCGGCATCCCGGTCGATTTGCTAAAGGCGGCGCGGATCGATGGCGCCGGGTTCTTCCGCACCTTCTGGCGCATCGTGCTGCCGCTCTCGCCGCCGATCCTGATCGTGACGGTGATCTTCCAGTTCACCGGCATCTGGAACGAGTTTTTGTTCGGCGTGACCTTCACCTCGGGCATCAACCAGCCGGTGACAGCGGCGCTGATCGCGCTCAGCGCCAGCGTGAACGCCGATCCGCAATACGGCGTGCAGAGTGCCGCGGTGCTGATCGCAGCGCTGCCCACGCTGCTGATCTACCTGATCGGCGGCCGGTATTTCATGACCGGCCTGACGGCCGGCGCGGTCAAGTAGGGGGCCTCGATGGCGGCGCTGCGGATACGCGACCTACGCAAGCGGTTCGGCGGGGCGGAGGTGCTGAAGGGCATCGATCTCGAGATCGAGAGCGGCGCCTTCACCGTGCTCGTTGGCCCTTCCGGCTGCGGCAAATCCACCCTGCTCAACATCATCGCCGGGCTCGAGCGGGCGAGCGAGGGTAGCATCGAGATCGGCGACCGGCCGATGAACGACGTGGCGCCCAAGGACCGCGACATCGCGATGGTGTTTCAATCCTACGCGCTCTATCCGGCGATGACGGTGCGGCAGAACATCACCTTCGGGATGGAGTGCCGCGGCGTGCCGAAAGCCCGGCAGGTCGAGGCGGTCGCGCGGGTCGCGCGCCTGCTGCAGATCGAGGCGCTGCTCGACCGGCGCCCCTCGCAGCT
Source organism: Acetobacteraceae bacterium (assembly GCA_965276665.1). GTDB lineage: Bacteria > Pseudomonadota > Alphaproteobacteria > Acetobacterales > Acetobacteraceae > CAWGJC01. The sequence continues at coordinate 1,159,800 of OZ255620.1, read as the reverse complement.
CTCGGGCGGCCAGCGGCAGCGCGTGGCGATGGGCCGCGCCCTGGTGCGCGATCCGCTGCTCTTCCTGTTCGACGAGCCGCTCTCCAATCTCGACGCCAAGCTCCGCGTCGAGATGCGGATGGAGATCAAGCAGCTCCATCAGCGCATCGGCACCACCATCGTCTATGTCACCCACGACCAGATCGAGGCGATGACGATGGCGACGCGCATCGCGGTGATGAATCACGGCGAGGTGCAGCAATATGCCGATCCGGATACGGTCTATCGCCGCCCGGCCAACCTGTTCGTCGCCCGCTTCATGGGCTCGCCGCCGATGAACACCATGCCCGCCCGCCTGGTCGCCGAGGGCAACGTGCCGTACGCGGTGATCGGCGCCGGACGGCCCGACGAGATTCGCCTGCGCCTGCCCGCGCATGATTCTGCCGCCGCCTACATGGGCCGCGCGGTGGTGGTCGGCATTCGCCCGGAATGCATCGCCGAATCGCAGCGCCTGTTCGGGGAGGAGCCGGATTCGACCCATGCGCTGCGCGCGCCCGTCGAGATGAGCGAGCCCACCGGGGCCGAGACCATCGTGCTGCTTCGCCTCGGCGGCGAGTCGGCTTTGGCGCGCATCGCCCCGGATATCCGTCCGGCCGCCGGCAGCGAGGCTGCGTTTTCCGTCGATACCCGCGCGATCTGCCTGTTCGATCCCGAGACCGAGCGCCTCATTGCTTAGAGTGCCTTTCAAAACTTACTATGCTGGCCGTCCGACGCCGCTTTCCTGCGCTCCGGTGCTAAAGGCCTCGAGGCCGCTCCGCGCCGAGGCTCGAAAACCAACGCCAGCCGACTGAGCCTAGCAGGTTTTGAAAGGCGCTCTTAGGTCACGCATGGGTTGCGTGTGGTCGCGGTTCAGCTGCGCGGCCAGTACATGCAGCTCCTCGGGCAGCGGCTCGGAGAGCGTCGACTCGTAGCGGCGCTTCAGCGAGACGCGCAGCCAGGCATCGATCGACTCCATCACTCTATCCTCCGGCACTCTATCCTCCGGCACTCTATCCTCCGGTCGGCTCTGATCCCGATCTCGCATTGATCGCTAATGCGAAGCGGCCGCGGGAGTTGCAGCAGGATGGTTACGATCGGGCGGCGGCGATCCCGTTCAGCACCAGGGTGGCGAGATTGCTCCCCAGGCAGGCATGCAGCCGGTTCGCCACATCATCGTGATCGCGGGAGGGCGTCCGCTCGAGATCGATCTGCCCCGCCGCCGCCCAGCTCCGCATCAGGTCGAACCGGCGAAACAGCGCGACGCCGTTCTGCCCGGCCACCGCGTGGAAGGCGGCCTCGTAGCGCGGCAGGTCGGAATGGTTGCGCAGGAAGCGGCTGAATTGCGGGTCGATCAGGACGAGATCGGCGCCGTGTTGCCGCGCCAGCGCCGCGCCGGCCGCCAGTGTGCGGGCGAATTCCGCCGGCGGGAGATGCCGCGCCGCCTCCACCGTGCCGGTCTGCCAGATCACCATACGGTAATGCTGTCCGGCCATCGCCTGCCGCATCCGGGCCAGCATGGCGGCGGCGGTCAGACCCTCCTGCGACGTTGCCGTGAGCTCGACCGTCGCGCCCGGCACCGCGGCGCGCAGCGCATCCGCCATCCGATAAGGAAAGCTCGCCTCCGCGCTGCCGGCGCGAGGCCCCATCAGCGTGGCAGACCCAACGGCTAGGATGTCGAGCCGGCCACCCGGCACCAGCGCGGCGGCGATGTTCGGCAGCGCGACGCGCCCCGCGCCGGACACGGTGTCCGCGCATTCGGGGGGCGGTGCGGGAGCGGGAAGGGCCGGTGCGGCCAGAGCGAGAAGCGGCAGCAGCAGGAAAAACGGCAGGAAAGGGCGCGCCATGCGTGCGGCGGTACCAGGGACGCGCCGCCGCTTCAACCCTGCGCGGCGCGGGGCAGGGGGGCAGCCCGGGCTCAGCCAAGCGACGTGGCGATGGCCTCGACATCGGCCGCGGCCACTGTGGCGGGATGGCGGGTCAGCAGCGGCGCCTGCCGGCGCAACGCCTCCCGCACCCGCTCGTCGCGGCGGATCACCCCCGCGAGCCGCGGGGTATGTCCGAGGAAATTCGCGCAGGCGCGGGCCAGCGTCGCATAGGTGCGGGCCCCCGAGACCGGGCTCGCGGCCTGGTTGACCACGATTTGCGCATCCCGGCCCCGGTCGGCGGCATGCAGCTTCAGCACCGCGTAGGCGTCGGTCAGCGAGGTCGGCTCCTCCGTGGCCACCACCAGCGTGGTGTCCGCCCAGCTCGCCATGCGGCGCACCGGCCGGTCGAGCCCGGCCCCGAGATCGAGCACGATGCGGTCATAGTGGCGCGCGGCCCCGGCCAGCCCCTCCAGGATTGCCTCGAGCGCCGCCGGCGCCACTGTCGCGAGCGCGCCGGAGCCGGAGCGGCCGGCGAGCACATCGAACCCGCACGCCTCGGAGCGAATCACCGCCTCCTCCAGCCGGGCCCGGCCGCTCGCAACGGCGGCAAGGTCGCGCGCCGGGCTCAGGCCGAGCTGCACGTCCACATTGGCCAGCCCGAGATCGCCATCGAACAGCAGCACAGACTGCCCCTGGCGGGCGAGCGCATGGGCGAGCGTGATCGCGAACCAGGTCTTCCCGACCCCGCCCTTGCCGGACGCGACGGCGAGCGTCCGGGCGGCTCCGGTCCGCGCGGGCAGCACGAGATCGGGGCTGGCGGCATGGTTCATGCGGCGCGTCCAACAGAATGAGCGATGACGGGATGGGCCTGGCCGAGCCGGGCGGCGAGGAAAGCAGGCGTGAGCGGGACCAGTCCGTCGGCCGCGCCCGGTCCGATGCCGGCCTCGGTGAGCGTGAGCCCGCCGGCTCGCGCCGCAGCCATCACCGCGCCGAGCCGGCGGGTGAGATCGAGCCGGGTGGCGATCAGCAAATCGGCCCCGATGCCGGCATAGGCAGCGGCGAGCTCCGCCGCCTCCTCAGGATGCAGCCCGGCGGGCAGCACCAGCGCGATGCGGGCGCCGGCCGATCCGGCAAGCGCCGCCATTTCCGCGCGCTGGGTCGGATCGAACGGATCGGTGCCGGGCGCATCGATCAGCACCGGCGCGCCACCTTTCCGATGCGTGAGCGCACGGGCCAGCATCACCGGCGTATCGGCCACGATCAGGCTGAGACCGAGCAACCGCGTGAAGGCGGCGAGCTGCTCGGGCGCCCCGGCGCGCTTGCCATCCGCCGTGATGACCAACGGCGGCGCACCGCCCAGCACCAGCCGCGTCGCCAGCCGCGCCGCGGTCAGCGTCTTGCCCGCCCCAGGCGGCCCGACCAGCAACAGCGGCGCCTCCCGCGCAGCCAGCGGCAGGGCGGCAAAGGCAAACGCACCGGCCAAAGCATCCTCGAGCGAACCCCGGCCAAGCCCCTCGGCCATCGACTCCGGCACCGCATGCCAGGCGAGAGCAGCCGCGCGCCCAGGATCATGCTCCGGGTGCGCGATATCGAGCGGCGCCGGGCCGATCTCCGGTTCCTCCTCCAGCGCGGCCGTCAGCTCCACACCATCGCCGGCCCGGCGAGTGCCAAGAATGATGGCCTCAGGCCCGAGTTCCGCTCGAACCCGCGCCATCGCCTCGGACGTGCTCGCCGCCCTGTAAAGCTTCAGCCGCATGAGACGATGCTACAGGGCAGGAATTGCCGGGTGGTTACCAGGGGGGAGAAAAGGAAGGGTGGAAGGCCAGGGGCTCTGCCCCTGGACCCCGCTAAGGGCAGTCGCCCTTAGAACCAGGTACGGGCGCTTCGCGCGAAGCGCAATCAAACGCCAAACCACCGGCGCCCCCCCATTCCACGCAAGCGCCATCACCGGGTTCTAAGGGCGACTGCCCTTAGCGGGGTCCAGGGGCAGAGCCCCTGGCCTTCGTAAGCCTTAAGCAGCAACAACCTTCTGCGTCTGCTCTCCAAGGCCCGCCACGCCGAGATGCATGGTTTGGCCGGCTTTCAGGAAGATCGGTTCGGGTTTGATGCCGAGGCCGACGCCGGGGGGTGTTCCGGTGCTGATGATGTCGCCCGGGTAAAGGGTGATGAAGTGGCTGACGTAGCTGACGAGTGTCGTCACGCCGAAGATCATGGTCTTGGTGCTGCCGTCCTGCATCTTCTTGCCGTCCACCTCAAGCCAGAGGGGAAGGTTCTGCGGGTCCGGCACTTCGTCCTTGGTGACCATCCAGGGGCCGGTCGGGCCGAACGTGTCGCAGCCTTTGCCTTTGTCCCAGGTGCCGCCGCGTTCGCTCTGGAATTCGCGTTCGCTGACGTCGTTCACCACGCAGTATCCGGCGACATGGTCCATCGCGGCGTTCTCGGGCACGTAGCTCGCCTTGCTGCCGATGACGATGCCGAGCTCGACCTCCCAGTCGGTTTTCTTCGAGCCGCAGGGGATCTTCACGTCGTCATTCGGGCCCTGATAGGCGCCGAGCGATTTCAGGAAGATGATCGGCTCCTTCGGGATGGCGGCGCCGGTTTCGGCCGCGTGGTCGGCGTAGTTGAGGCCGATGCAGACGAAGTTCAGCGGCCGGACCACGCAGGGGCCGATGCGTGGCGTGCCTGAGATCGCTGGCAGCGATTTCCAGTCGAGCGCTGCGAGCTTCTTGAGCCCGGCCGGGGAGAGCGCGTCGCCGTCGATGTCGCGCACCGTGCCGGAGAGGTCGCGCATTCCGCCTTCGGGATCGAGCAGAGCGGGCTTCTCGGCGCCCGGCGCGCCGACGCGCAGCAATTTCATCGCAAATCCTCCGGATGCTTCATGGGATCAGAATGGGGGCCAGAATGGAGATCAGAGCGTGAGGCCGCCATCGATGACGATGGCCTGGCCGGTGACGAATTCCGCCTCGTCGCTCGCCAGATAGACTGCCAGCCGCGCGATCTCCTCGGGCGTGCCGAGCCGCCCCATCGGCTGGCGGGAGACGAAGGCGGCGCGCGCCGCCTCCTCCGAGCCGGCGGCCGCGGCATTGGCGCGGATGCGCTCGACGAGGCTCGGCGAGGCGACGGTGCCGGGGCAGATGCAGTTGCAGCGTATGCCCTGGGTGATGAAATCGGCGGCGACGGATTTCGTCATGCCGATCACCGCGGATTTCGTCGCCGTGTAGATGAAGCGGTTCGGCACGCCCTTCAGCGTGCTGGACACCGACGCGATGTTGACGATCGCGCCGCGCTTCTGCGCGATCATGCCGGGCAGGAAGGCGCGCATCGTGTGGAACATCGACCGCGCGTTCAGGTTGAAGGCGAAATCCCACTCGGCGTCGGTGGCTTCGAGCAGCGTGCCCTGATGCACGAAGCCCGCGCAGTTGAACAGGATGTCGATCGGCCCGGCGCGCTCCGCCGCTGTTCGGATCGCCGCATCGTCCGTCGCGTCGAGCCTCGCCGTGGTGATGCGTTCGCTTGCGATGCCGGCGAGCGCCGCCTCGTCGATATCGGTCGCGATCACCGCCGCGCCGGCCTCGGCAAAGGCAAGCGCGGTGGCGCGGCCGATGCCCTGCGCCGCCGCGGTGGTGAAGACGCGCTTGCCGGCGAGCCGTCCCGTTTCCGGCATCTAGTGATTGTTCCGCGATTCGCCGCGCGTCTCGATGATGTCGAGATAGAGGGTGGCGGGTTCCAGACAGGCGCCGGTGCCCATCTGGCCGACCATGCTGCGCGAGATCTCCTCCCACGGCGTCATGTGCAGCAGGTCCGGCTTCTTCCACGCACTCCGCCGCGCGGCGAGCTCGTCGGCGGGGATCAGAACGTCCACCTTGCGGGTGTTGAGGTCGATGCGGATCGGGTCGCCTGATTTCAGCAGCGCGAGGCCGCCGCCGACCGCCGCTTCCGGCGAGATGTTGAGGATCGACGGGCTGCCGGACGTGCCGCTCTGCCGTCCGTCGCCCATCGTCGGCAACGCGTCGATGCCGGCCTTCAGCAGCGCGGCGGGCGGCTGCATGTTCACCACCTCGGCGCCCCCCGGAAACCCGACCGGGCCGCAATTGCGGATGATCAGCACGGAATGCTCATCCGCGCCGAGCGCCGGATCCTCGATGCGTGCGTGGTAATCCTCCGGTCCCTCGAACACCACCGCCTTGCCTTCGAACACGTTGGGATGCGCGGGGTCGGAGAGGAAGCGGCGGCGAAAATCGGGGTCGATCACGCTGATCTTCATCACCGCGCTGTCGAACAGATTTCCCGACAGCACGACGTACCCCGCATGGTCCTTGAGCGGCGTCGCATAGGCGCGGATCACCTCGCGGTCTGGCACGGGCACGTTCGCGAGATTTTCGCCGATCGTCTTGCCGGTGACGGTCATCGCGCCGCCGTTGAGCTTGCCCGCGTCAAGCAGTTCCTTCAGCACCGCGGGGACGCCGCCGGCGCGATGGAAGCTCTCCGCGAGGAAGCGCCCCGCGGGCTGTAGATCGACCAGCAGCGGGATCTCGGGGCCGAGGCGCTGCCAGTCCTCCAGCGTGTGCTCGACGCCCATGTGCCGCGCGATCGCGACGAAATGGATCGGGCAGTTGGAGGAGGCGCCGAGCGCGGCGGCGGCCACCACCACGTTCTCGAGCGACTCCTTGGTGATGATGTCCGACGGGCGGAGATTCTCGTGCACCATGCCGACGATGCGCCGGCCGGTCTCGTACGCCATCTGCCCGCGCTCGCGATACGGCGCGGGGATCGCGCCGCAATAGGGCAGCGACATGCCGAGCGTCTCGGCGAGCGAGTTCATCGACGTCGCGGTGCCCATGGTGTTGCAATGCCCGACCGAGGGCGCGGAGGAGGACACCATCTCCATGAATTGCTGGTAGCCGATCTTGCCCTCGGCATAGAGCTTGCGCCCCTCCCAGACGATGGTGCCGGAGCCGGAGAGCCGGCCCTTGTACCACCCGTCCAGCATCGGGCCGCCGGAGAGCACGATCGCCGGCAGGTTCACCGTCGCGGCCGCCATGATGCAGGCGGGCGTCGTCTTGTCGCAGCCGGTGGTGAGCACCACGCCATCGAGCGGATAGCCGTGCAGCACCTCGACCAGGCCAAGATAGGCGAGATTGCGGTCGAGTGCGGCGGTCGGCCGCTTGCCGGTCTCCTGTATCGGGTGGACCGGGAATTCCAGCGGAATGCCGCCCGCGTCACGGATGCCGTCGCGCACGCGGCTTGCGAGCTCGATGTGATGGCGGTTGCAGGGCGAGAGATCGGAGCCGGTCTGCGCGATGCCGATGATCGGCTTGCCACCCTGCAATTCCTCGCGGGTGATGCCGTAATTCATGTACCGCTCGAGATAGAGCGCGGTCATCGCCGGATCATGCGGATCATCGAACCAGCGCCGGCTGCGCAGGCGCTTCTCGCCGTTCTCGGCCATCTGCGGCTCCCTTGTCTCGGACGGCCGAACCTTGTGCGCGAGGGTTGGGAGTGTCAATCGGGGTGTGGGCGAGAAAGCAGGCCAGGGGCTCTGCCCCTGGACCCCGCTAAGGGCAGTCGCCCCTGGAACCCATTACGGCGGTTGTGTGGGTGGCCGGACGGGTTTCGGCGTGTGAATGCGCTTCGCGCGAAGCGCCAAACCGGGTTCTAAGGGCGACTGCCCTTAGCGGGGTCCAGGGGCAGCGCCCCCGGCCTTCTCACCGCGCCTTCACCGGCCGATCCCCAAAACTCTCCTGCGGCACGCCGCGGTTGAGCGACATGTGCGAATGCACGCAGCGCCAGCCATCGTCGTGCTTGTGGAACACCAGCGTCGCGCGGCCGGGACGGTCGAACGGGGTGCCGTCGCGGTGAAAACCGGTGCTGGTCCAGGGCACGATCACCACCGCGAGGCTGGCATCGTCGGCGGCGAGCACATGCGCCTGGCCGAAACGGAAATCGGCGGTGCGCGGCCAGACATTGCCCCATTGCGTGGCCACGTAGGCGTCGATACCGGTGAGCAGATCCTGATGCGTGCCGAAGATCACCACGTCGGGGTGCCAGAGCGGCCGCGCGGCGGCATAGTCGACGTTGCGGACATGGCCGCTGAAGCGGTCGAGCCAGTCTTCGAATTCTTGCCGGAGCGCGGGATCGGCGTTGGGCAGAGGGGTCATATGAGAGCATCCGGCCTGAACGTCCCTGCAGGCTCGCGCGACGTCTCGGCGGGCGCAAGCGCGTGACGCGGCGCATCCTGATCACCGGCGCGGCGAGCGGCATCGGCGCCGCGACCGCGCGTGCTTTCGCCGGACCGGGCGCCGCGATGCTGCTGCACACGCGCCGCAACCAGGCCGGGCTCGACGGTGTCGCGGCCGGGGTCGCGGCGCGCGGCGGCACGGCCACAACCATGCTCGGCGATCTGGCGGAACCCGATCTCCCCGCGGCGCTGGTCGCGGCGGCTGTGGAACGCCTCGGCGCCCTCGACGTCGTCGTGAGCAATGCCGGCTTCGCTGACCGGACACCCCTGGCGGCGCTCACCGATGCTGCGCTCGCCGCATCGACCGAGACGATCTCGCACGCCTTCCTCCGCCTCGCCCGCGCCGCCATCCCGCAGCTGCAGAAGAGCAGCGCCCCACGCATCATCGCGGTCGGCAGCTTCGTCGCGCACAGCTTCCGTCTCGACATCCCGCTCTTCCCCGCTTCCGCCGCTGCCAAGGCCGCGCTCGAAGCCAGCGTGCGAGCGCTCGCGATCACCCTGGCCGCGGACGGCATCACGGTGAACGCCGTCATCCCCGGCTTCATCCGCAAGGATAGCGGCGCCCACGTCGCACTGGCGCGCGGCCAGGCAGACGCAAACGCCCGCCACATCCCGCTCGGCCGCCTCGGCGAACCCACCGACATCGCCGCCGCCATCCTCTTCCTGGCCGGACCAGAGGCCAGCTACATCACCGGTCAAGCCCTCCACGTGGATGGCGGCTTGGTGATGAAGTGAAGGAACGCCAGGGGCTCTGCCCCTGGACCCCGCTAAGGGCGCAGCCCTTAGAACCCGACTATAGCTGTTTGCGAAAAGGGTGGGCGCCAAGATGTATCAAACACCTCGTTGCCCACTCTTTTCGCAACCAGCCGTGATGGATTCCAAAGGCTCGGCCTTTGGCGGGGGTCCAGGGGGCAGAGCCCCTGGCCTTCTTCCCCCTCAAGCCGCCAGCCGCAGGTCCTTGATGTCGCGGAAGGTGAGGGCGGGGGTTTGTTCGAGGGTTCGGCGCATCATGAAGGCGGAGGAGGCGAGGAAGACGGGGTCGCCGTCGACGTCGTCGGCCATGGCATTGCGTTGAGCCTGGGCGAAGTGGGTGATGGCGGTTTTGTCGCCGGTGATCCAGCGGGCCTGGGTGTAGGGGACGGCGTCGAATCCCGCGCGGACGCCGTATTCGGCGTTGAGGCGGGCTTGCAGCACGTCGAGCTGGAGGGTTCCGACGACGCCGACGATGGGCGGTGAGCCATCCTGCGGGCGGAACAGCTGCACCACGCCTTCCTCGGCGAGTTCCTGCAGCGCCTGGCGGAGTTTCTTTGCCTTCATCGCGTCGTCGAGGCGGATGCGGCGGAGGATTTCCGGGGCGAAGGAGGGGATGCCGACAAAGTTCAGCTCCTCGTCCTCGGTCAGCGTGTCGCCGATGCGGAGCGTGCCGTGGTTGGGGATGCCGACGACGTCGCCGGCAAAGGCTTCCTCGGCGATGGCGCGGTCGCGGGCGAAGAAGAATTGCGGCGCGTGCAGCGGCACGGCTTTTCCGGTCCGCACCTGCTTGAGGCGCATGCCGCGGACGAGGCGCCCCGAGCAGATGCGCGCGAAGGCGATACGGTCCCGGTGGTTGGGGTCCATGTTCGCCTGGATCTTGAACACGAGCGCGGTGAGCTTCGGCTCGGTCGCGGCGACGGTGCGGGTGTCGGCGGCCTGGGCGCGCGGTTTCGGCCCGAAATCGGCGAGTGCGTCGAGCAGGTCGGAGACGCCGATTTCCTTGATCGCGGCGCCGAAGAACACCGGCGTCAGATGGCCTTCCATGAAGCTCCCGACATCGAATTCCGGCAGGCCTGCGCGCGCGAGATCGACTTCCTCGCCCATCGCGGCGAGGCGCGGATCGGATTGCCCGAGCGGTTCGGTGAGGTGCAGCGCGCGGTCTCGAAGGTCGTAGGTGCCGACGAAGTCCGCGCCGCGCCCGACCGGCCAGGTGACCGGTGCGGTGTCGAGGGCGAGCGTGCTCGCGACCTCGTCGAGCAGGTCGAACGGGTCGCGGCTTTCGCGGTCCATCTTGTTGACGAAGGTGATGATCGGGATGTCGCGCAGCCGGCAGATCTCGAACAGTTTGCGGGTGCGCGCCTCGATGCCCTTCGCGGCGTCGATCACCATCACCGCGGAATCCACGGCGGTGAGGGTGCGGTAGGTGTCTTCCGAGAAATCCTCGTGCCCCGGCGTATCGAGCAGGTTGAAGACGCATCCCTTGTGCTCGAAGGTCATCACCGAGGTGACGACCGAGATGCCGCGCTCGCGCTCGATGCTCATCCAGTCGGAGCGGGTGCGGCGGCGTTCGCCCTTGGCGCGGACATTGCCGGCGAGCTGGATCGCGCCGCCGGCGCGCAACAGGCGCTCGGTCAGCGTGGTCTTGCCGGCATCGGGGTGCGAGATAATCGCGAAGGTCCGGCGGCGCGCGATTTCCTGCTCCGGGGTCACCGCTTCAGCGCGAGTAGAACTCGATGACCAGGTTCGGCTCCATCTGCACGGGATACGGCACGTCCGAGAGTTTTGGCGCGCGGGCGTAGCGGCCCTTCATCGCGCGGTGGTCCACTTCCAGGTATTCTGGGACGTCACGTTCGGCGCTTTGCGCGGCGTCGAGCACCACCGCGAGCTGCTTGGAGCGCTCGCGCACCTCCACAGAGTCGTTGTCGCGCACGAGGTAGGAGGGGATGTTGACGCGCTTGCCGTTCACCGTGATGTGGCCGTGATTGACGAACTGGCGGGCGGCGAACGGCGTGATGGCGAATTTCATGCGGTAGACGACCGCGTCCAGACGGCGCTCGAGCAGCTCGATCAGGTTCTCGGAGGTGTCGCCCTTCCGGCGCACCGCCTCCTGGTAATATTTGCGGAACTGCTTCTCGCTGATATTGCCGTAATAGCCCTTGAGCTTCTGCTTCGCCATCAGCTGTACGCCGAAATCGGTCGGGCGGCCCTTCCGGCGCTGGCCGTGCTGGCCGGGGCCGTATTCGCGCTTGGCGAGCGGAGATTTGGCGCGGCCCCAGAGGTTCACGCCCAGCCGGCGGTTGATCTTGTACTTGCTCTCGGCGCGCTTGGTCATGGCGCGTTGCCTTTCTTCTGTGCCGCGTCGCCCGTGCGTGGGCAGGCGCTGGCTTGTTGCACCGGTAGTCCGTCCCCTGCGTCACCGTCTGGTTGTGACCGTCTGGTCTCGACCGTCTGATTTCGCCCGGGGCCGGCGGGCGCGGACCCGTTCGGTCCGTCCACATTCCCGGCAATGGTCCCGACAGGGTCGGGCCGGGCCGCATAGCGGGGTTTCCCCCTGCTGTCAAAAGATCCGGCGAGCCGCGCCGGATGCCGGCACCGGCCGTCAGGCCTCGCAGGGCCGTCGAGGCCCTCGTGGAGGATCAGTATGGCCGAACCGCGCGTGCCGGGGCAGGACCGCCCCGAGATCTTGCCCCCGTTCGTCGGGCCGACCGACCGGCGCGGGGCGCCGCCGCTGCCGCCCTTGGCGCCGGATGCGCGCGTCGGCTTCTGTCTGGTCGGGCTCGGCCGACTGAGCCTGGATTCCATCATCCCGGCGCTGGCGATGACCAAATTCTGCCGGCTGCGGGCGGTGATGACCGGCGACGGCGCGAAGGGGCGCCGGATCGCGGCGCAGCATGGCCTGCCGGAGAGCGCGGTCCATGGCTATGATGAATGGGACCGGCTGGCCGCCGACCCGAGCGTCCGCGCCGTCTATATCGTCACGCCGAACGGGCTGCATCTCGGCCAGGTGCGCGAGGCGGCGCGGATCGGCCGGCACGTGCTCTGCGAAAAGCCGATGGCCAATGACGCCGCGGAGGCCGAGGCGATGGTCGCCGCCTGCGCCGCGGCCGGGATCATCCTGATGATCGCCTACCGGCTGCAATACGAGCCGCATCATCGCGAGGTGACGCGCATCGCCCGGTCCGGCCGGTTCGGCCCGCTCAAGATGATCGAGGCGCATAACGGGCAGGTGCAGGACACCGCGCCGCAATGGCGGCACGACCGGGCGCTCGCCGGCGGCGGGGCGCTTCCCGATATCGGCATTTACGGCCTCAATTTCTCCCGCTTCGTCACCGGCGAGGAGCCGTCCGAGGTGATGGCCTGGTCGTGGAGCACGCCCGGCGATCCGCGCTTCGCCGAGATCGAGGAGAACATCGCCTGGATGATGCGCTTTCCGTCGGGTACCGTCGCCCGGCTCTCCGCGGCCTATGACGCGCACGAGGCGCGTCCGGCGCGGCTCTATTTCCAGCAGGCGGTGGTCGCGCTGGAGCCCGCCTTCGCCTATCGCGGCCTCCGCCTGCACCTCCATCGCCGCGCGCCCGACCGGGAGGATGCGGAGAGCGTGGAGGAGCGCATCACCGGCGAGGCCAACCAGTTCGCCGCCGAGATGGACCACATGGCCGAATGCGTGCTGACCGGCCGCCGCCCGCGTACCCCGGGCGAGGAGGGGGTGCAGGATCATCGCGTGATGGAGGCGATCTACCGCTCCGCCCGCGAGAACCGTCCGGTGGGCCTGCCGCCGCCGCCGCCGGGGCTCGATGCGTTCCGGGGCCCGGCGCTGGAGGATTGACGGTGCGGATCCTGCTCTTCCTGTTCACCGTGCTCGCCGGCATCTCCAACCCGCTGCAATCGGCGAGCAACGCCACGCTGAACAAGGCGCTCGGCGCGCCGCTGATCGCCGCCTTCGCGGTCTACGCGGTCGGCAGCCTGTGCCTGCTCGCCTGCATTCCCTTCCTCGGCTTCCCGTTGCGCGGCATCGGCGTCCGGCTGCACGGCGTGCCCGCCTGGGTGGTGCTGGGCGGCGTGTGCAACGCGGTGTTCCTGATGGCGACGCTGCTGATCACGCGGAAGCTGGGCTCGGCCACCTTCACCACCTTGGTGGTGATCGCCGCGGTGATCACCTCGCTGGCGCTCGATCATTTCGGCCTGCTGGGCCTCGAGGCGCGGCCGGCGACGCTGCCGCGGCTCGCCGGGGCCGTGCTCGCGATCGGCGGCGTGCTGCTGATCGCCGCCTTCTAGAGCAATTTTCAGTCAGGTCGGCGGCGGCCCTCGCTCCCGCCCGGCCCCCCAACGCAAGTATACTTTCGTGGGAGGCCGGGCGGGGGCGACGGCCGCCGCCGACTCCATCGAGGGTGAAAATGCTCTAGCCCGCGTTCATGATCCGTTCAGGGATCGCCCATAGCATCCGAGGTTCGTGCCGTTCATCCGCCACTCCAACCTCTGGTGAGACGTCCATGCGCCTGCTCAGCCGCCTCAAACTCCGCACCAAGCTCGCGATCCTCGTCGGGCTCTCCGTCGTCTCGCTGATCGTCGCGGTCGGCGTCGGCGCCACCTCGCTCCGTCAGCGCATGATGGAGGACCGCATCGACAAGTTGCGTGCGGTCGACGAGTCCGCGCTGGGCGTCGCCAAGGCGCTCGAGGCGCGGGTGAGCGCGCACCAGATCACCCATGAGCAGGCGGTCGAGGCGCTCCGGGATGTCGTGCACGGAATGCTGTTCGACGGCGGTCGCGGCTATTTGTCGATCTCCACGCTGGACAGCGTGGTGATCGCGCATGGCGCCAATCCGAAGCTCGAGAACCAGCTCTCGACCGCGAAGACCGGCGACGGCACGCCGATTGTCGATCTCGAGAAGAAGGTGTTCGAGCGGGCCGATGCCGGCACCATCTCCTACGTCTTCCCGAAACCCGGCGCGACCGTGCCGGAGCCGAAAATCGCCTATGTCGCCTATTTCAAGCCGTGGCAGGCCGTGTTCCTGGTCGGCGCCTACACCGATGATCTCGATGCCGCCTTCCGTCGCTCGCTGCTGCGTCTCGGCGGCGCGGGGCTCGCGATTCTGCTGGTGACGTTGATCGCCGCCTGGCTGATCAATCGTGACATCACGGGCTCGCTGACGCGGCTCAGGGAGGCGATGCGGCGGCTCGCCGGCGGCGATCACGCGGCCGCGGTGCCCGACACCGGCCGGCGCGACGAGGTGGGTGAGATGGCCGCCGCGGTGCAGGTGTTCCGGGACAATGCCGTCCGGATGGACGAGCTGCGTCAGGAGCAGGCTGGTGCACAGCTCCGTGCCGAGGAGGAGAAGCGCGTCGCGCTGCTCGATCTCGCGGACCGGTTCGACCGGCAGATCGGTGGCGTGGTGGACGAGGTCGCCTCCGCCGGGGCCGGCATGGGCGGCGTGGCCGGGCGTGTCACCAACGCGGCGAGCGGCGCGAGCCAGCAGGCCGATGCCGCGCTGGCCGGCGCCGAGCAGGCGACGGCGAATGTGCAGGGGGTGGCGGCCGCCGTCGAGGAGATGGCCGCGACCGGCGCCGAGATCGCGCGGCAGGTGGCGCAGGCTTCCAACGTGGCGCGCGAGGCGGCCGAGCGCGGCCGGCTGACCAGCGCATCGGTCGGCACGCTCGCCGAGGCGGCGCAGAAGGTGGGAAAAGTCATCGAGCTGATCCAGAACATCGCCGCGCAGACCAATCTGCTGGCGCTGAACGCGACCATCGAGGCGGCGCGCGCGGGCGAGTCCGGCAAGGGCTTCGCGGTGGTCGCCGGCGAGGTGAAGAGCCTGGCCAGCCAGACCGCGCGGGCGACCGACGAGATCCGCGCGCAGATCACCTCGATGCAGGAGGAGACCGGCGCCGCGCTGCAGGCCGTGCAGGGCATCGCCGAGACGGTGCGCGGCGTCGAGAACATCGCGACCTCGATCTCGGCCGCAATCGAGCAGCAGGGTGCGGCGATGCAGGAGATCTCGGCGAACATCCAGCAGGCGGCGGGGCGCACGCTGCAGGTCGCCTCCGGCCTGCGTGACGTGTCGGGCGGCCTCGCGGCCAACGAGGCGGCGGCAGGCGAGATGATGAGCGCGTCCGACCGCCTGTCCGGGCAGGCGGCCCTGCTGCGGAGCGAGGTGGACGGCTTCCTGCGGACCGTGCGCGCCGCCTGAGCGGGCAAGCCCGGTGACGGTGAGGCGGCCCGACGCCGCTCCGCCGCCGACCGGCGTGCGGGGCTGCCCGATTGCACCTCCCCGCGTGAGGACCGGCTGGGCTGGGCGCGAGGTGGCGTGGAGCATGCGGCGGCACCGCCTATATTGCAGCCATGGCGGATCGGGTCATCACCGCAGCGGCGTCTTCATCCTGGCGCGCGCATCACGGCCATCGCCTTGGCCCGGACCGGCGCGGCGAGCCGGTGGCGTGCGCGATCGCGGAGGAAGTGCCGATCGCGATCGCCTATGGTGGGGTGCCGCATGCCGTGATGATGGCGACACCGGCCGATCTCGAGGATTTCGCGATCGGCTTCTCGCTGACCGAAGGCGTGATCGCGGCGGCGCGCGATATTCGCGACATCACGCTCCACAAGCGGGATGATGGGGTGGAAATCGCGCTCGCGCTCGCGCCCGAACCGTTCCGCCGGTTCCTGCAGGACCGCCGCCTGCGCAATCTGCGCGGGCATACGAGCTGCGGGCTCTGCGGCGTCGCCGCGCTCGCGGATGTCGCCGGCTCGGATGCGATGCGCCGTGCCGCCGATGCCGGAACGCTGCGCATCGGGGCCGCCGTGATCGCCGCCGCGCTCGATGCGCTTCGCGAGTTCCAGCCGCTGAGCCGGCTCACCCATGCCGCGCATGCGGCGGCCTGGAGCGATGCGTCAGGGCGCATCCTGTTCGCGCGCGAAGATGTCGGCCGGCACAACGCGCTCGACAAGCTGATCGGCGCATGCCTGCGCGGGGGCGCCGAGACGGAAGCGGGATTCGGCGTGGTGACCAGCCGCTGCTCCTTCGAGATGGTGCAGAAGGCGGTGGCGGCGCGGATGCCGATGCTGGTGTCGATCTCGGCGCCGACCGCGCTCGCGATCCGTCAGGCCGAGGCGGCGGGGCTGACCATCGTGACGTGCAACGGACCGGGCGAGGCGATCGTCCACGCCGGCCGGCACCGCATCGCCTGACGCGCGCGACACAGTCTTGCTTCACGCGCTCGACACGCGGTGGTCGCGCGGCTAGCCTCGCCGCATCACGCTCGGGAGATGACGATGGCGGCTCCACCGGTCTGGCAATGGTCGGCTGCGGAAACCGCACGGGCGATCGGCGCCGGCGAGACCGGCGTCGCCGACGTGGTGCGCGCGCATCTCGACCGGATGCATGCGGCGAACCCGGCGATCAACGCCGTCGTCGTCGATCTCGGCGAGCAGGCGATGGCGGCGGCGAAATCTGCCGATGCGGCGCCTGCCGCGTCGCGCGGCGCGCTGCACGGCGTGCCGGTCACGGTGAAGATCAATGTCGATGTCGCGGGACAGGCGAATTCCAACGGCGTCGTCGCGTTCAAGGACAATATCGCGACGGATGATTCGCCGGTCGTCGCCAATCTGCGCAAGGCCGGCGCCATCGTGATCGGCCTGACGAACACGCCGGAATTCTCGATGCGCGGCTTCACCGACAACAAGCTGCACGGGCTCACGCTCAACCCGTGGGATGCGGGCATCACCTGCGGCGGCTCGTCGGGCGGCGCGGGCGCGTCGATCGCGATGGGGATCGGCGCGATCGGGCATGGCAACGATATCGGCGGCTCGCTGCGCTGGCCGGCCTATTGCAACGGCATCACCACCATCAAGCCGACACAGGGACGCATTCCCGCCTTCAACCCGAGCGCGCCGGTGGAGCGCCCGCTGATGGCGCAGTTCATGTCGTCGCAAGGACCGCTCGCGCGCAGCGTGGCCGATGTCCGCCTGGCGCTCGCCGCGATGAGCGTGCGCGATCCGCGTGATCCGTGGTGGGTGCCCGCACCGCTTACCGGTCCCGCTCCGCCGCGCCCGATCAAGGTGGCGCTCGCGAAGATCCCGGACGACATGGAGACCGATGCGGATGTGATCGCGCTGCTCCATGAGGCGGCCGATCATCTCGCGAACGCGGGCTATGCGGTGAGTGAGGCCGAGCTGCCGGATCTGAACGGCACCTGGCAGCTCTGGAGCGACCTCATCATGACCGAGCTCGCCGCGATGCAGGAAGCGCAGATGCGCGAGATCGGCAGCGCGGATTTCGCCAAGACGCTCGACGGTTTCCTGAAATCCGCCACCATCCTCGACCGCGACGGCTACATGAGGGCGATCGCGCTGCGTTCGCGCTTCCTGCGCCACTGGCTGGCCTTCCTCGAGGCGTATCCGGTGATCCTGTCGCCGCTTTCGGTGCGGCGCACGCCGCCGGTGAATGCCGATCTCGCCGGGGACCCGGCGGTGCGGGCGCTGTTCTGGAACGATCTGCGATTCATGTCGTCGATCAACCTGCTCGGCCTGCCGGCGGCGGTGGTGCCGGTCGGGTTCGCGGCGAACGGCGCGCCGGTCGGCGTGCAGCTGCTCGGGTCGCGCTACCGCGAGGATCTGTGCCTCGACGCGGCCGAGGCGATCGAGCGGCAGGCCGGCACGCTGGTCGGCGAGTTGTGGAAGCGGGCGGCGTGAGAACGCTGGCGCTTCTCCTGGCCGTCGTGCCGGCCGCCGCCGCGCTGCCCGCCGCCGCGCAGCCGGCGACGACGGGGGCGCCCGGCCAGACAATGCTGCATCTGAGCGCGACCGGCACCGTGCACTCCGCACCGGATGTGCTGGTGGCGGACATGATCGCGCTCAATGTCGCGCCCGGTGCTGCGGCGGCGCAGCGTGCGGTGAACGCGATGATCGCCGCCGGCCTGCAGGCGGCGCAGGCGGCGCATATCGAGGCGCGTGCGCTTGATTACGCGGTGGGGCCGGCCGACGACAAGAACCGGGGCTGGTCGGCGCAGCAGACGCTCACCCTGCAAGGCGGCGACGCGCCCCGGCTGCTCGACCTGGTCGGCACGCTGCAGCAGCGTGGCTTCGCCACCGCCTCGCTCGCCTGGCAACTCTCGCCGGCGCTCCGCCAGCAGGCAATGGATGAGGCGACCAAGGCGGCGCTGACCGCGTTGCAGGCGCGCGCCGCCGCCGCCGCCGCGGTGCTCGGGCTGCATGTCGATCATATGAGCGATGTCCGGCTCGATGATGCCGGGCTGGCGCCGCGCATCCCGATGATGATGGCGGCGGTGCGCAGCGCGCCGCCGCCCCAGGCGACCGCCGCGCCGGAAGCGGTGTCCGAGACGGCGTCGGCCGACATCGTGCTGCGTCCCTGAGTGCTGCGTTCCTGAGGGCTGCGTTCCTGAAAGGCGAAGCGGCGAACGGCGCCGGCGCTACAGCGCCGCGCCGCGCCGCATGATCCGCTTCCAGTTCTCGGCCACCGCGTCGAGCGCCGGCTTCGGCTGGCTCTGCCCGAGCAGCACCTTCGAGATGCCGCTGCGCAGCGCCAGCTCCATCGCGCCCCAGATCGGCTCCTGCGGGTCGACCGTCGCGGTCTTCAGCGCGGCCGCGCCGGGGGCCGCCCAGCCGAACTGCTTGTTGATCGCCGGGTCGTTGAGCGCGGAGAGATGCGCCGGGCAATTGCCCTGCTGGAAGGAGCGCAGCGCCCAATCCTTGCCCGCCACCATCTGGAGGAAGGCGAAGGCCCAGTCCTTGTTGCGCGAGTAGCGCGGCACGGCCAGGCTCCACCCGCCCAGGAAGGTGCGGCTCTGATCCACGCCGTGCGCGCCGGGGGCGACCGTCCAGGCCCATTTTCCGCCGGTGCGCGAGACTTTCGGGTCGTTCAGCATCGTGCCCGAGGGGGCGAAGGCGATCGTCATGCCGTAGCGGTCATTCTGGCCGTTGGCGATGATCTCGTCCCATTCCCAGGTCACGGCGTCGGGCGGCACGACTTTGTACTTGGTGAGCAGATCGCCGAAATATTGCAGCGCCTCCACCCCTTCCGGCCGGTTCACCAGGATTTCGTGCGTCTTGAAGTCGGCGAGATCGCCGCCATTGGAGCGCAGGAAGGTGATCCACTGGTCGGAGATCGCCGGCCCCTCGCGCATCGTGAAGCCGAGCCCGTAGCGCTTGCCGCCGCCGGCCTGCGTCACCGCCTGCGCGGTCTTGAGCAATTCATCCCAATTTGTCGGCGGCTTGTCGAAACCGGCCTGCTTCAGCACCGCCGGCTGGTAGTGCAGGATGCCCATGGTGACGCGATACGGCACGCCGCAGAGCTTGTTGTCCCAGGTGGCCATCTTGTGGACGCTGTCCGGGATGTCGTCCCAGCCGAAATTCGCCGAGTAGGCGTTCGAGGCCTGCGCGATCATCTGCGCGTGGTCGTCGACATGCGGGGCCATCCAGCTCACCCAGGTGGTGGCGAACTGGGTGATGTCGATGCCGGAGGATTGCGCGGTGAGCTCGGCCTTCAGCCGCGCGACCAGAGCGTCATCCGGCAGCACGGTGAATTCGATGCCGATGCCGGTGTCCTTCTTGAACTGGTCCGCCGCGTCGTGCATGGCGCCGTGCCAGGGCGCGTTGTCGATCATGAAGACGAGTTTTTCCGGTTTCGCCGCGGCGAGCGCCGGGCGCGCGAGCGGGACGCCGATCAGCCCGGCCGCGGCGCCGGCGACGAACCGGCGCCGGCCGAGCCCGGTTTCCTTCCATGACCCCATCTTCGTTTCCCCGTTCTTCTTGTCTGGGATGCGAGCGTTTGCGGTCGCATCCGGATCGGGAGACTAGGAGTCGGGTTCCGCCACCCGCAAGACCAATTCAATGCTGCTGCGCAACACGAGCCGCCATCGGATATGCCATCAGATATCGGGCCGCCACACGCAGCCCATGCCTTCGGGCCGGGCGACAGAGATCTCGGCAACCGCGTACTCGTCGGCCAGCGCATGCGAAAACCATTCGGCGAGGCATTCCATCGTCGGCTCGCGCAGCACGTCATTCAGCATGCGATGATCGACGCCGGCGCGCACCACCCGCAATCGCTCCGCCAGCGCCTCCGCATCGACGAAGCCATCCGGCCGCACCGCGACGCGCACGATGTAGGTATGGCCGTGCACCGCGTAATCGAGGAAGCGATGCGCCGCCGAGACGGTGGTCTCGGCCCAGATCAGGATCACGGGATGTCCCAGTACTTATGCGCCTGGATCGCGAGGCGCCATTCCGGGTGCGCGCGGCAATAGGCGGCGGCGCGCGCGGTGTTGGCGGCGGTCGCCATTCCCTGTATCGGCGAGAGCCAGCGGATCGGGGCTGCGAACCCGGCGAGCGAGGCGGGCTCGAGGCCGGTTTGCGGATAGACGAGCTTGAGCTCGTCCGCGCGGTCGAGCGCGAGCGGGGCGCCGGCTTTCGGCGAGACGCAGACCCAGTCGATCGGGCCGGGCAGCGGTTGCGTGCCGTTGGTCTCGACCGCGATGCGGAACCTGGCTGCGCGGAGGGCGGCGAGCAGAGGCGGGTCGAGCTGCAGCAGCGGCTCGCCGCCGGTGATCACGGCGAAGCGCTCGCCCACCGCGTCCGGCCAGAGTGCCGCCGCGGCGTGGGCGAGGGAGGCCGCATCCTCGAAGCGCTCTCCGCCGCGGAAATCGGTGTCGCAGAACCGGCAGACGGCCTCTTCGCGATCCTCCTCGCGGCCGGTCCAGAGATTGCAGCCGGCGAAGCGGATGAACACGGCGGTGCGCCCGAGATTGGCGCCCTCGCCCTGTTGCGTCAGAAACACCTCCTTGACGGCGTAGCCCACCCGATCCGACCCTTGTGAAAGCCGGGCACCAACGGCAAGCCGGGGCGCCTGTCAAGCACGGCGGCGGCGATGTCGTGACGGATCGACATCAAAGCTTCATGTGACCCGCGGCACCGCTTCGGCCAAATCCGGGGAAAGTGCAGAATTTCAGCGGACCGGAGATTTCGTCGATGAACGACGTGCTGGATACCGGGCGGCCCACGACGGCGGGGCCGAAATCCGTACAGGAATATATCGACGAGCTGCCCGTCTGGGCCGACGGCACGACCCTCAAGGGCGCGCCGATGACCGCGATGCAATGGCGCATCTGGGGCCTCGCCGCGGCCGGCAAGTTCTTCGAGGGCTTCGTCGTGTTCATGACCGGCGTGGCGCTGCCGCTGATCGTGCGCGACTTTCATATCGGCGCCACCGCGAAGGGGCTAATCAGCGCGGCGAGCCTCGCCGGCATCCTGGTCGGCGCGGTCGGGCTCGGCGGATTGTCCGATTATTTCGGGCGGAAGCGGATGTTCATCGTCGAGATGGTCATTTTCGTGGCCTTCCTCGGCCTGCTGATCCTCTGCACCAATGCGGCCTCGCTGATCATCTGCCTGTTCGGCCTCGGCCTGGCGCTCGGCTGCGATTACCCGACCGCGCACATGATCATCTCGGAGAGCATTCCGAGCAGCGCGCGCGGCAAGCTCGTACTGGGGGCGTTCGGCTTCCAGGCGCTGGGGGCGCTGGGCGGCACCGGCGTCGGCTGCCTCGTGCTGCTGTGGCGGCCCGAGCTCGACGCCTGGCGCTGGATGTACGCCACCGCCCTCGTCCCGGCGATCGCGGTCACGCTCGGGCGCTTCTTCGTCGTCGAAAGCGCGAACTGGCTCGCGGTGCGCGGCGCGCATGAACGGGCCGAGCAGGCGGTGCGCCGGCTGCTGGCCCGCACGCCGCAATATCCGCAGAACATCCGACTGGCGCGGGCGGCCGCCGCGGCGTCGAACACGAACCCGCACGCCCACCCCTCCTTCGGCGCGCTGTTCAACGCGCGCAACCGGCGGGCGACCCTGTTCGCCTCGGTGCCCTGGTTCATCCAGGATCTCGGCACGTACGGCATCGGCATCTTCACGCCGACGATTCTCGCCGCGGCCCTCGGCGGCGGACCGGACCATATCCGCAGCCTGAGCGACCTGATCGCCGACGGCATCCGCGCGGCCGAGGGGGCGGCAATGATCAACGTGCTGCTGATCGTCGGCATTCTCTGCGCGGTGCTGCTCGCCGACCGCGTCGGCCGCATCTCGCTGCAGGTGCTCGGCTTCATCGGCTGCGCGATCGGGTTGCTCGTCGCCTCCTTCTCGCTCGATGTCGGCGGCAGCCTGCAGGTGGAGCTGATCTTCGCCGGGTTCATGCTGTTCAGCTTCATGACCAATCTCGGACCGAACGCGCAGACCTACCTGCTGGCCGGCGAGGTTTTCCCGACCGAGGTGCGCGGCATGGGCGCGGGGTTCGCCGCCGCTTTCGCCAAGATCGGCGCGGTGCTGACCGCCTTCCTGTTCCCGATCCTGCTCGCCGGCATCGGCACGCGGAGCCTGCTCTACGGGCTCGTCGTCACCTCGGTCCTGGGCGCGATCGCCACCTGGCACTGGCGGATCGAGACGACGGGCGTCAACCTCGACGAGATCGGCCGATGATCCGCATCCCCGCCCTCTGTCTCGCGGCGACCGTGGCGCTCGCGCCCGCGTCCTGGGCGCAGCCGCCGGCCGGTTCCGTCAGCCTGCGCGAGACCGGCTCGACCCTGCTCCTGCCGGTGTTCCAGCGCTGGATCGCCGATTATGCCGGCGGGCATGGCGTCACGATGAGCGCCGCCGGCACCGGCTCGGGCGCCGGCATCGCCGATGCGATCGCCGGCCGCGCCGAGCTCGGCGCCTCGGATGCGTATATGTCGGACGAAGAGAGCGAGCATAATCCGGGCGTGATGAACATCCCGCTCGCGATCTCGGCGCAGACGGTGAATTTCAATCTGCCCGGCATCGCCTCGCTGCGTCTCGACGGCCATGCGCTCGCCGGCATCTATGCCGGCCGCATCGCCAGCTGGGGGGCGCCGGAAATCGCGCGGCTCAATCCTGGCGTGACGCTGCCGCAGCAGCCGATCGTGCCGGTCCGCCGCGAGGATGCCGCGGGCGATACCTTCATCTTCACCCAGTTTCTTGATTTCTCCACCCAGAGCTGGGAGGACGGGCCGGGTTACGGCACGTCGATCGACTGGCCCGAGGCAACCGGCGAGAAGACCGCGACAGGCAATGCCGGCATGGTGCGGACGATTGCCGCGACGCCCGGTTCGATCGGTTATGTCGGCGTCAGCTTCGGCGACGAGATCGCGAAGGCGAAGCTCGGCACCGTGATGCTCGGCAATCAGAGCGGCGCCTTCCTGACGCCGACGCCGGAGACCATTGGCGAAGCCGCCTCCACCCTCGACGTCCGCACGCCGGCCGATGAGCGGCTCAGCCTCGTCGATGCGCCGGGCGCGAATTCCTACCCGCTGGTCAATTACGAATACGTCGTGGTCGACGCGCACCAGCAGAATCCGGCGACGGCGGCGGCGATTCGGCAATTCCTCTACTGGGCGGTGGGCGTGCAGGGCGGCAACGCGCCGCGCTATCTGCAGCCGGCCGGCTTTATCGTGCTGCCGGATTTCATTCGCGCGCTCAGCGAGAAGCAGATCGCGAAGATCCAGTAGCGGGCAGCAGCGCCCGGCTTAAGGCCGCTTTGTAGCGTCCTGCTGCAAGAAATCCCGTGCTGCCTGTCCTTGCTTCGCCTCGAATGTCGTATCAAGCACAGTCAAGTCGGACATGCGGTCGATCCGGGATACCCTAAAGCCATCACGCACTTCGCACCACGCTGCGAGCAACCAGACCGGGCCGTAAAACGCCATAATCAAGGGGCGGCCCACACGATCAGTCGTGTTGCCGTTCTTATCCTGATAGACGAATTCTATCTTGCGATGGTCGCGGATGGCATGACGCAGGGCCGTCTGGTCAATGGTGATGACCTGCCGCGCGTGATCGCCGGCTGCCCACAACCTCACCAAGTTGGCGTTTCTGGTGATGAGCAGCCCTGCGGTTCGCGCAGGTGACAATTTGCCATTCATGACGAAGCGGCCAACAGAAAGGAATTCAATGTCAGAACAGCAGACAATGATCGCGCTTTTCGACCGATGGGAGCGGGTATGGCATGAGGGCGAATTCGACTTGGTGCCGCGTTGCGTGGGCGACCACTACATCCGCCATGATGAAAGCGGCGACCGGACGGTGACGCGGGACGCCTACGCTGCCGAGATCGCCAAGGTCCAGCAGGAGCGGCCCGGTATCCGGGTCGTCGTCTATGACCATTCATTCGCCGGCGACCGGGCGTGGTTCCGATTTGCCTTCAAGTGGACCGATCCCAAGACCGGCGGGGCCCGGAGCCGTGCCGGTATGCAATCTTACCGGACCGAGGGAGGCAAATTGGTGGAGACGTGGGTGTCGCTGCAACCGCTAGGTTCGACCTGGGCAGATACGCCACAGGAGCATTGGACAAGTCCGCCAGCCGCTAAATAGTGCCGCGTTCCGGACGGGGCAAATGCCTCTCACGCATACGCCAAGAATTCCGCACCCAGCCCTCCGGCTCATTCAACAGCAGCTTACGCGGTGCAAATATCCCAAGCGAATATGTTAACCTTCGTTGGGTTCGTAACACCCTCTAGGCGGCTTTCACGCCGAGCCGGCCCGCCAGATCCTGGATGAACTGCCAGGCGACGCGGCCGGAGCGGGAGCCGCGCGCCACCGACCATTCGTTCGCCGCCGCATGCAGCGCGTCGGTCTCGATCGGCAGGCAGAGATGCGCGGCATAGCCTTCCACCATCCGGCGGAAGGCGTCCTGGTCGCAGTTGTGGAAGCCCACCCAGAGGCCGAACCGGTCGGAGAGCGACACCTTCTCCTCCACCGCCTCGCCCGGCGAGATCGCGGTCGCGCGCTCGTTCTCGATCATGTCGCGCGGCATCAGGTGCCGCCGATTGCTGGTCGCGTAGAACAGCACGTTGTCGGGCCTGCCCTCGATGCCGCCGTCGAGCACCGATTTCAGCGCCTTGTAGTCAGCATCCTCGCGCTCGAAGGAGAGGTCGTCGCACAGGATCAGGCAGCGGCGGGGGGCGCCGCGCAGCCGGTTCAGCAGATCGGGCAAGGTGGCGATGTCCTCGCGATGGATCTCGATCAGCGCCAGCGCGTGCGGCTGCGCGGCATTGGCCTCCGCATGCACGGCCTTCACGAGCGAGGATTTCCCCATGCCGCGCGCGCCCCACAGCATCGCGTTGTTGGCCGGCAGGCCGCGCGCGAAGCGGAGCGTGTTCTCGAGCAGCAGCGCCTTCTGCCGCTCGACCCCCTGCAGCAGCCCGATCGGCACCCGCGAGACCTGCGCCACCGGCGCGAGATGGGCGGGTTCCGGATGCCAGACGAAGGCGTCCGCCGCGTCGAGCCCGATCTCCGCCACCGCCGGAGGTGCGAGGCGCTCGAGCGCCGCGGCGATGCGGGTGAGGAGGTTGGTGATGCGCTCGTCCATCCGGGCGGTCCTGCTTGACGTTCGGGGGGCGGAAACTATGGTCCC
Source organism: Acetobacteraceae bacterium (assembly GCA_965276665.1). Classification (GTDB taxonomy): domain Bacteria; phylum Pseudomonadota; class Alphaproteobacteria; order Acetobacterales; family Acetobacteraceae; genus CAWGJC01. The sequence goes on along the minus strand of OZ255620.1, from coordinate 1,134,514 downwards.
GCTCCAAGCACGGCAACCCGCCGAGCAGGCAGATGGAACTCCCTTCCCATGCTCTCGCCCGCCACCCTGTCCAGCGTGACGCAGTTCCTGCCGATCCTGCTGATCTTCGCGGTGTTCTATTTCATCCTGATCCGCCCGCAGCAGACCCGGCAGAAGGAGATGAAGTCGATGCTGGCGGCGCTGAAGCGCGGCGACCGGGTGGTGACCGGGGGCGGTATGCTCGGCACCGTGCAGAAAGTGCGCGAGGGCACGAACGAGGTCGAGGTCGAGCTCGCGCCGAATGTCCGGGTCATCGTACTGCGCGAGACGATCTCGTCGGTGGTCAAGCCGACCCCGGCGAATGACGTGAAGGCCGCCAAGATAAGCTGAGAGGGCCCCTTTCGGGGCCCCTTCGCGTTATTTCATGCGGCTGGCGGCGAACTCGTAATTGGCGATCTTGTCGAGCCAGTTCTGCACGTAATCCGGCCGGCGATTGCGGAAGTCGATGTAGTAGCTGTGCTCCCACACATCGACGCCGAGCAGCGCGGTGCCCTCGCCGGTCGCCAGCGGGTTGGACCCGTTCGGGGTCTTCGTCACCTTGAGCTTGCCGTCGCTGCCCTGCACGAGCCAGGCCCAGCCGGAGCCGAACTGGCCGACCGCGGCGGTCTTGAAAGCGTCCTTGAACTTGTCGACCGAGCCGAAATCCTCGGTGATCTTCTTCTCCAAAGCGCCCGGCATCTTGCCGCCGGCAGGCGACATCATCTGCCAGAACAGCGTGTGGTTCCAATGCTGGCCGGCATTGTTGAACACTGGCGCCATGTCGGGCTTGCCATTGGCCAGCTTGACGATCTCGTCGAGCGACTTGCCTTGCAGCGCGGAATCCTTCTCGACGAACCCATTGAGCGCCGTGACATAGGCCTGGTGGTGCTTGCCGTGATGGAGATCGAGCGTCTCCTCGGACATGCCGTTCGCCGCGAGCGCGGATTTGGCATAGGGAAGGGCGGGCAGTTCAAAGGCCATGGTCTCTGTTCTCCGATCGGGTGAGCGGGATGTCGGTGAGACGCGGCGCGAGGCGCCGCGGGAGCCGCCTCTGAGCTATGGCCCTTGCCGCCGGAGGTCAAGCTTGCGGGGTCGCGCGGGGTGCGCCATGTCGGGGGGATGCTCTCGGCCCTCGGCGCTTCGGTTCGCCGGCACGACCCCGATCGCTTCCTCGCCACCCTGTTCGCCCCGCCGGCGACGCGGGAGACGCTGTTCGCGCTGTATGCCTTCAATCACGAGCTCGCGCGGGCGCGGGAGGCGGCCTCCGAGCCCACTCTCGCGCTGATCCGCCTGCAATGGTGGCGGGAGGTGGTGGAGGGGGCGACGAAGCGACATGAGGTGGCGACCCCGCTCGCCGCCGAGATCGCCGCCGGCCGGCTCGACCGCGCGGCGCTGCTCGGCCTGGTCGACGGGCGGGAGGCCGAGGCGGGACCGATCGCCACCCGCGCGGCTTGGCATGATTATCTTCGCATGACAGCGGGCGGGCTGATGGCCGAGGCCGGGCGGGTGCTGGGCGCGCCGGCGGCGATGCACGGGCGGCTCGCCACCATCGGGACCGCCTATGGCGCCGCCGGCGTGCTCCGCAGCGTCGTCGCGGTGGCGGCGCAGGGGCGCTGCGTGCTGCCCGAGGAGGTTTTGGCGACGCATGGCCTCACGCAGGAGGCTGTGATCGCCGACCCGCTCGCGCCCCCGGTGCAGGAGACCTGCCGCGCGCTCGCCCTCGAATGCCTGCCCCTGCTGCGCCAGGCCGGCGGCCTCGCCGTGCCGCCGGCGGCCCGCGCGGCGGCGCTGCCGGCGGTGCTGGCGCGGCGCGATCTCGCCCGGCTCGCGCGCGGCCGCCCGGCGCTGCGGGACCGCGGCCTCGGCGACCGGCTCGCGGTGCTGCGCGCCGGGATGGCCGGCATGCGCCTCGGCTGAGTGGACTTCCGCGCCGGCAGGCCCATGATGCCGGGCAGGCTGCGGGGGAGCGTCGATGCCGATCGTCATCCTGGTCATCGTCGTCGTCATCGTGCTGGTGCTGCTTCGTTCGGTGCGGATCACCCAGGAATGGCGCCGCGCGGTGGTGTTGCGCCTCGGCCGGTTCCGCGCGGTGCGCGGGCCGGGCCTGTTCCTCGTGCTGCCGCTGATCGACCAGGTGGCCACCATCATCGACATGCGGATCCAAACCACCAGCATCACCGCCGAGCGCGCGCTCACCCGCGACATGGTCGCGGTGGGCGTCGATTCCATCGTGTTCTGGCAGGTCGCGGATGCGCGGGCGGCGGCGATCCAGATCGCCAATTACCGCGAGGCGATCGAGCGCGTGGCGCAGACCAGCCTGCGCGAGATGATCGGCGCGACCGAGCTCGCCCGCTTGCTCTCCGACCGCCGCGCCGCCGACGAGCAGCTCCGCCAGGTGATCGCGGAGAAGACCGCGAGCTGGGGCGTCGCGGTGACCTCCGTCGAGATCCGTGACGTCTCGATCCCGACCGCGCTGCAGGATGCGATGAGCCGGCAGGCGCAGGCCGAACGCGAGAAGGATGCGCGCGTCACCCTCGCCTCCGCCGAGCAAGCGATCGCCCAGCAGGTGCTCGAGGCGGCGGCGCTCTATGCGCGGAATCCGATCGCCCTGCAGCTCCGCCAGATGAACCTGCTCTACGAGATGAACAAGGAACGCGGCACGACCGTGCTGATCCCGACCGACATGGCGGCCGCGTTCGGCGCGCTGCTCCGCCCGCGCGACGAAGAGCCGCCCGCCTCGGGCTAGCGCATTTTCAGTTAAGTCGGCGCCGCCCCTCGCCCCCGCCCGGCCTCCCATCGGCAGGATACTTTCGTTGGAGGCCGGGTGGGGGCGAGGGCCGGCGCCGACTCCACCGAAGGTGAAATGATTTAGAGGGCCCGCGATCTTCGCCGTGGCGTCAGCCCGGGCCGCAGCGCAGGTCGGCCGGCGAGAGCAGGGCGAGCGTGCGCGCGTCCGGCGCCCCGCCGCACCAGCGGTCGAGCGCCGCGCGGAACGGCCCCGCCGGCGAGATCGCCGCGAACAGGGTCATGCAGGAGCGGAACTTCAGATCGTCCGGCGAGCCGAACAGGGCGTGCAGCGAGGCCGCCTTGCCGTGCAGCACCGCCGCCGTGCAGGCGATCAGCCGGGGTCCGAGGGCCGGGTGATCCAGATAGGCGCGCGCCTCCCCGCCGGAGACCAGGCCGTAGAATTGCGCCGTCGGCGAATGGCCGAGCCCGCGGAGCTGGGGGAAGACGAACCACATCCAATGCGTCCGCTTCGCCCCGGCGCGCAGTTCCGCCAACGCGGTCTCGTAGGGGCCTGCCTGCGCCTCGACGAAGCGGTCCAGGTTGAACGGGTCGCTCATCACCGATGCTCCATCTGGGCCGATGCCCTCTCTGGCCAGGGTGTTCTTCTGGCCAGGGTGTTCTTATCGGCGAAACCGAATAGTCTCCTTCGGACCGAGGTCAAAGACCGACGCAGGAGACGCAAGCTATGGCACGCAGGACAGGCCGCCAGTTCTTCGCCAATCCGGGCCCGACCAACATCCCGGACAGCATCCTGCGGGCGATCGACCGGCCGAGCGGCGATTTCCAGGACGCCGCGTTCATGCCGGTCTACGATGCCTGCTACGAGGGTCTGAAGCGCATCCTCGGCACCAGGCACGGCCTGTTCATGTACACCGCCTCCGGCCATGGCGCGTGGGAAGCGACGCTCGTCAACATGCTCTCGCCGGGCGAGACCGTGCTGCTGCCGGAGACCGGGAATTTCTCCGAGGGCTGGGGCGAGATGGCCAGCGGCCTCGGGCTCGAGGTGCAGCACGTCCCGGCGGATTGGCGGCGCGGCGTGGCGCTCTCCGCGGTCGCCGCGGCGCTGGAGGCCGACACCGCCCAAAAAATCCGCGCGGTCTGCGTCGTGCACAATGAGACCTCCACCGGCGTCGCCCTGCCCCTGGCCGAGATCCGCGCGGTGCTGGACGCGGCGAAGCACCCGGCGCTGTTCCTCGTCGACACCATCTCGTCGCTCGGCTCGCTGCCGTTCAACATGGACGAATGGGGCATCGACGGCGTGGTCGGCGGCAGCCAGAAAGGCCTAATGCTGCCCGTCGGCATGAGCTTCACCGGCGTGTCCGAAAAAGGCCTCGAGGCGCATAAGAGCGCCAAGCTGGCACGGCATTACTTCGACTGGAGCAAGATGAGCGGCAAGCGCCATCGCAGCTTCATCGGCACGGTGCCGATCACCCTGTTCTACGGCATGCAGGAGGCGATCCGCCTGCTCGAGGAGGAGGGGATGGACAATGTCACCGCGCGCCATCACCGGCTCGGCGAGGCGGTGCGCCGCGCGGTGCGCGGCTGGGCGGGCAATCAGGGCCCGGAACTCTACTGCACAGATCCGTCGCGCGCCTCGAACTCGGTCAGCGCCGTGCTGATGCCGGAGGGACACGACGCGGAAGCGGTCCGCAAGACCGCGCTCGACCGCTTCAACGTCTCGCTCGGCGGCGGACTCGCGAAACTCAGCGGGCACGTGTTCCGCATCGGCCATCTCGGCGACCTGAACGAGCCGATGGTGCTCGGCACGCTCGGCGCGGTCGAGATGAGCCTCACGATCAACCGCGTGCCGCACGGGCCCGGCATGCAGGCGGCAATGGACTACCTCGCGGCACAGGCCGCCTGATGGCGGATGCCGCGCTGCTCGCAGCACTCCGCGGTGCCGTGGACGCGAACTGGGAGAAGCAGATCGCCTGGCTGCAATCCCTGGTCCGCTTCCCGAGCCGGCGTGGCCACGAAGGGCCATGCCAGGACTGGATCGCCCGCGAATTCGCCGCCCGCGGCTGGAGCGTAGACCGCTACACCCTCGCCGAAATCGCGATGGACCACCTGCCCGGATTCTCCCCGGTGATGGACACCGACTACACCCAGGCGGTGCAGGTGGTCGCGACGATCCGCGCGCCGAAAACCACCGGGCGCAGCCTGATCCTGCAGGGCCATGTCGACGTGGTGCCGGAAGGCCCGCGCGAGATGTGGGAAAACGCACCGTTCGATCCCGTCATCCGCGACGGCTGGATGAACGGGCGCGGCGCCGGCGACATGAAGCAGGGCGTCTCCGCCATGGTGTTCGCGCTCGACGCGCTCAAATCCGCCGGCTACGCACCCGCCGCCGACGTCATCATGCAATCGGTGACGGAGGAGGAATGCACCGGTAACGGCGCGCTCTCCACCCTGGCGCGCGGCTACCGGGCCGAAGCCTGCCTGATCGCCGAACCCACTGCCGGCACCATCACCCGCGCGCATGTCGGCGTGATGTGGTTCCGCCTCCGCGTGCGCGGCATCCCCGTGCACGTCGCGGTGTCGCAGAGCGGCACCAACGCCATCATGTCCGCCTACAAGCTGATCCAGGCGTTGCAGGAACACACCAGGGCGCTGAATCTTCGCGCCAACGGGGCCGCGCATCTCGGCGATGTCACCGACCCGATCAAGTTCAACCCCGGCGTGATCCGCGGCGGCGATTGGGGCAGCTCGACACCCGCCTGGTGCGAGGTCGATTGCCGCATCGGGTTGATGCCGGGGGATTCCCTCGAGGATGCCCGGAAGGCCGTTCTCGATTGCGTCACCGGCGCCGCGAGAGGCGACGACTTCCTCGCCAACAACCCGCCCGAGGTGATCTGGAACGGCTTCCAGGCCGACGGCTTCGTGCAGCAACCCGGCAGCGAAGCCGAACGCGTGCTCGCCGAAACCCACAAGGCCGTCACCGGCGAGACCATGCAGCCCCGCTTCTCCACCGGCGTCAACGACACACGCTTCTACGGCCTCTATTTCGGCATGCCCGCCCTCTGCTACGGCCCGCGGGGGGAAAACCATCACGGCTTCGACGAACGCGCGGATCTGGCGAAGTTGAAGGACATCACCGTGTCGATCGCGGGGTTCGTTGCGGAGTGGTGTGGGGTGGAAAAGATTTGAAGACCAGGGCTCTGCCCCTGGACCCCACTAAGGGCAGTCGCCCTTAGAACCCAATACGGTGTTTGATTGCGCTTCGCGCGAAGCGCATTCACCATCTGGGGACACCACAAACGCTGGAATCGTCCCGCGACGCTCTTCCGTGCGCGAAGCGCCACCCGGGTTCTAAGGGCGGCTGCCCTTAGCGGGGTCCAGGGGCAGCGCCCCTGGCCTTAAACTGCCTCAAACCGAGCAACAACCGTCGCAAGCACCTCGTCCGCATCCCGCGACCACCAGTCGCGCGAGAAGATCTCCACCTCGATCATCCCGGCGTAGCCCTGCGCTTCGACGAGGCGGCGGATGGCGGGGATGTCGATCACGCCGTCGCCCATCATGCCGCGGTCGAACACCGTATCGCGTGTCGGATCGAGGAAGTCGCAGACATGGAAGCCGAGGATCCGGTTGCCGGCGCGGGCGATGTTGGCGGCGAGCTCGGGGTCCCACCAGACGTGGTAGACGTCGAGCGCGATGCCGATCTCGGGGCCGAGCGCGTCCGCCCAGTCGAGCGCCTGGCCAAGCGTGGTGAGGACGGAGCGGTCGGCGCAGGTCATCGGATGCAGCGGTTCGAGGGCGAGGCGCATGCCGGCTTCGCGTGCGTAGGGCGCGACGGCGGCGAGGCTGTCGAGCACGAGGCTGCGGGCGGCCGGCAGGTTCCGCGAGCCGGCGGGCAGGCCGCCCGCGAGCATCACCAGGCAGTCGGCGCCGAGCGCGTGGGCCTCGTCGATGGCGGCGCGCGTGTCGGCGATCCCGGCTTGCGGGTCGGCGGTGAAGAACCCGCCGCGGCAGAGGCCCGAGACGCGCAGCCCGGCGTCGCGGATGTGGCGTGCGGCGCGGCTCAGCCCATACTCCGCCACCTTGTCGCGCCAGGGGCCGATGCCGGGAATGCCGTGGCGCGCGCAGCCTTCGATGCATTGCGCGAGGTTGCATTGCTCGCGCACGGTCGCCGTGTTGAGCGAGAGCCTGGCGCGGTCGGCCATCAGGCGATGCCGTAGGTCGCGAGCAGGGCGCGCATGCGCGCCGCGGCGGCGTCTGGGTCGCGCAGCAGTCCGGCGCGGTCGGCGAGGCGGAAGAGCTCGGCGAAATGCGGCAGGCTGCGCGCGGATTGCTGGCCGCCGACCATGACGAAATGGTCCTGGTGCAGGTTCAGCCAGGCCATGAACACGACACCGGTTTTGTAGAACCGCGTGGGCGCCTGGAAGATGTGGCGCGACAGCGGCACGGTGGATGCCAGGATGCCGTGGAAGGTCGCGAGATCGTTGCGCGCGAGGCTGCCGAGGGCGGCGGCGGCGGCCGGTGCGATCGCGTCGAAGATGCCGAGCAGCGCGTCCGAATGGCCGTGCGCGTCGCCGGCGATCAGTTCCGCGTAGTCGAAATCATCGCCGGTGTACATCCGCACGCCGGCGGGAAGCCGCCGGCGCATCGCGATCTCCTTCGACTTGTCGAGCAGCGAGATCTTGATGCCGTCGATCTTGCCTGCGTTGGCATGCAGCATCGCCAGGCAGGTTTCCATCGCCGCGTCGGGTTCGCGGCTGCCCCAGTAGCCCTCGAGCGCCGGGTCGAACATGCCGCCGAGCCAATGGATGATCACCGGCGCCTGCACGCCGTCGAGCACGCGGCCGTAGACGCGGAGGTAATCGTCGGGCGAGCGGGCGGTGGCGGCGAGCGCGCGGGACGCCATCAGGACGATGCGGCCGCCGAGCGCCTCGACGGCCTCGCATTGGGTCTCGTACGCGCCGATCACCTCGTCGAGCGTGGTCGTGCGTGTCGGTGCGAGATGGTCGGTGCCGGCGCCGCTGGCGATCAGCGCCGCCGGCATGTCGCGCGCGGCGTCGAGGCTGCGGCGGACCAGCTCGAGGCTGGTCGGCCAATCGAGCCCCATGCCGCGCTGCGCGGTGTCCATCGCCTCAGCGACGCCGAGGCCGAGCGACCAGAGATGGCGCCGATAGGCGAGCGTCGCGTCCCAGTCGATCGCCGGGGTGAGCCAGGGGTCGCCGGCGGCGCGCGCATCGGCGACGACATGCGCGGCGGAATAGGCGATGCGCGGGAAGGGCCGCGTGGCGGCGGGGAATTCGCGTGGCGCGGCGGTGACGTAAGGGGCGAGGCCGCCATCCGCGGTCGGGAGCAGGAGTTTCGGCATCAGAGTTCGAGATCCGGAACGTCGACCCAGCGCCGTTCGCGCCACGAGCGGAGTCCGGCTTCCGCGAGTTGCACGCCGCGCGCGCCGGCCTCGAGGTTCCAGGGAAAATCCGGCGTCTCGCCGGCGAGATGGCGCAAAAACAGCTCCCACTCCGCGCGAAACCCGTTCACCGGCGCCTCGGTGTCGGGGATGTCCTGCCAGCCGGCGAAGAAATCGATGGTCTGCGGAATGTCCGGATTCCACACCGGCTTCGGCGTCGCGGCGCGCGGCTGCACCCGGCAGGCTTGCAGGCCCGCCACCGCCGATCCGTGCGTGCCGTCGACATGGAAGGTGGCCAGGTCGTCGCGCCGCACCCGCGTGCACCAGGAGGAATTGATCTGCGCCACGACGCCGCCGGCGAGCTGGAAGGTGGCGTAGGCGGCGTCATCGGCGTCCGCGGCGTAGCGCTCCCCGCGTTCGTCGATGCGCGCGGGGATGTGCGTGGCACCGAGGCAGGAGACCGACTGCACGGCGCCGAACAGGTTGTCGAGCACGTAGCGCCAGTGGCAGAGCATATCGAGGATGATGCCGCCGCCTTCCGCCGAGCGGTAGTTCCAGGAGGGGCGCTGCGCCGCCTGCAGATCGCCTTCGAACACCCAGTAGCCGAACTCGCCGCGAACCGCGAGGATGCGGCCAATCAGGCCGGAATCGATCGCGAGCTTGAGTTTCCGTAGCCCCGGCAAAAATAGCTTGTCCTGCACGACGCCGTGGCGGATGCCGCGCGCCTTGGCGAGCCGGGCGATGGCGATCGCCGCATCGAGCGAGTCGGCGCTCGGCTTCTCGCAATACACATGCTTGCCCGCCTCGATCGCGCGGGTGAGCAGCGAGGCGCGCTGCTGCGTCGTCGCGGCGTCGAAGAACAGCGCGTCGCGCGGGTCGGCGATCGCGGCGGCGAGGTCGGTGGTCCAGCGCGCGATGCCGTGCGCGCGGGCCAGCGCGGCGAGGCGGGTTTCGTCGCGCCCCACCAGGATCGGGTCCGGCATCAGCCGGTCGCCGTCGCGCAGCCGGATGCCGCCTTCGGCGCGAATGGCGACGATGCTGCGCACCAGATGCTGGTTCATCCCCATGCGCCCGGTGACGCCGTTCATCACGATACCAATTCGTCTTTCCGCCATGCGTCGCTCCTTCTCGGCCGCAGGCTGCCGACTTGCGGCGCGACCCGCAAGGCGCGAGCCTCCCGGCGTTTGCGGGGGAAGGACAGCCTGATGGGCACACGGGACGGAGCGATCGCGCGGGCGGACAAATTTTTCGATGGCGGCGGGTTTGCCGAGCGGCTGGGTGCGCTGGTCGCGATTCCGAGCACGTCGCAGGATCCGGGGCACGAGGCGGATGTGCGGCGCTACCTCGAAGCCGGCATCGCGCCCTGGATCGAGCGGATGGGGTTCACGGCGGCGCTGCACCCTAACCCGGAGCCCGGGCTCGGGCCGATCCTCACCGCCGAGCGGATCGAGGGGGAGGGGCTGCCGACCGTGCTCACCTACGGCCATGGCGATACGGTGCGCGGGCTCGATGACCAGTGGGACGAAGGTCTCTCGCCCTGGACGATGACCGATCGCGGCGATCGGTGGTATGGGCGCGGCACGGCCGACAACAAGGGCCAGCACGTGCTGAACCTGTCGGCGCTGGAAGCGGTGCTCGCCGAGCGCAGCGGCAAGCTCGGCTTCAACCTGAAGCTGGTGCTGGAAACCGCCGAGGAGCGCGGCTCGCTCGGCTTGCGCGCCTTCATCGCGGCCGAGGCGGCGCGGCTTCGTGCGGACGTGCTGATCGCGAGCGACGGGCCGCGCGTCGCGCCGAATTTGCCCACCATCTCCTGCGGCACGCGCGGCGTGTTCAACCTCGACCTTTCGGTCGCGCTGCGGCCCGGCGGCGTCCATTCGGGAAATTGGGGCGGCATGATCGCCGACCCGGCGATCATTCTCGCGCATGCGATCGGCGCGATCGTCGACCGGCACGGCCGGATCCTGGTGCGCGATTGGCTCCCGCCGAACGGGATGCCGGCGGCGGTGCGCGGCGCGCTCGCCGGCTGCGAGGTGCCGAGCGAAGGCGCGGTCGCGACGATCGACCCCGATTGGGGCGAGCCGGGGCTGACCGCGGCCGAGAAAGTGTTCGGCTGGACCAGCTTCATCGTCCTCGCGATCACCTCCGGCCGGCCGGAGAACCCGGTGAACGCGGTGGCGCCGAATGCCTGGGCGCGCTGCCAGCTCCGCCACACGGTGGATGTCGATCCCGAGACCTTCATCCCCCTGCTGCGCAAGCATCTCGACGCGGCCGGATTTCCCGAGGTGAAGATCGAAGGCGGCGGCAGCCGGATGGCGGCGAGCCGAACCGACCCCGCCAATCCCTGGGTGCGCTGGGCCGCCTCCAGCATGGAGCGAACCCTGGGCCGGGCCGTGCAGGTCATTCCGAATGCCGGCGGCGGCCTGCCGGGCGACATCTTCGTCGACCATGTCGGCGTGCCGCTGGTCTGGGTGCCGCACAGCTACAATGGCTGCCAGCAGCACGGGCCGAACGAGCATCTGCTGAAGCGGCCGGCCCGGGAGGGCATTGCCGCCTTCACCGGGCTGTGGTGGGATCTCGCGGAAGACGGCGCGCCCGCCTGAAACAAGACCCGTCTGAAACAACAACGGCGGGGCCGACGCCCCGCCGTCTGTGTGCACTATCGGCCCGAGCTCAGCGCCGGCCACCGCCGACCAGGCCCCCGATGGCCGCGCCCGGGCTGGGGCGACCGCCGCCGCCACCCCAGCCGCCGCCATGCCAGCCGCCGCCGCCGCCATGCCAGCCACCGCCGCCATGCCAGCCACCACCGTAGCCGCCGCGCCAGCCGCCGCCATAGCCGCCGCGCCAGCCGTAACCGCCCCAGCCGCCGCCGTGCCAGCCGGCACCCCAGTAGCCGCCGCGCCAGCCCCAGCCGCCCCAGCCGCCGCCCCAACCACCGCGCCAGCCCCAGCCGCCCCAGGCCGGTCCGCCGCCCCAATAGCCGACGTTCACCGCGGCGGGAACGCCATAATACCCTCCGGGATAGCCGTAGTAGCCGTAGTAGCCAGGATAGGCGACACAGCCGGTCAAACCGGTCAGCGCCACCGCCGCGCCCAGGCCGATCGCCTGCGTTCGCAGCCGTTGCAGCATTGAAGTCACTCCTTCCGGGACCCCCGGTGTTCCGGCGGTCGGTTCCATGTCACTCTGAACGATTGGGTCTGCCGGGTGGTTTCTCAACCCGGGACGTCACGGCGCAATGAGCCGGATCGTCACGAAGCGTAACGGCGACATCCTGTCGGCGCACGCACCTGCTCGCAACAAAGCCTGGGCGAGGATGGTGGGTGCGACAGGGATTGAACCTGTGACCCCCGCCGTGTGAAGGCGATGCTCTCCCGCTGAGCTACGCACCCATCCCGAGGCGCCGGACTTAGTCGGCGGCCGCGCGCAGTGTCAAGCGGCACGCCGCAAGCCGTCGCCATTGCGGCGCGACAGGGGGCCGGCGCAGTGTTGGCGCATGCCACGCATCCCGCTCGCCCTGATGGGGCCCCTCCTGGCGGCCGCCATTCCCGCCACCGCCTTGCCGGCGCAGGCGCAGCCCGCCCAGACGCAGCCCGTGCCCGAAACGCTCGACTTCACCTTCGCGACCTACGCGGCCGGACTGAACGTCGTGAATTTCACCGGCCACCTCTCCGCCGACGCGCGCGAATACCGGCTTGAGCTCGCCTACCGAACCTCCGGCCTGTTCGGCGCGATGATCCATTCCGACATGGACACCAGGGTGAACGGCATCTGGACCGACAACTCGGTCGAGCCTCTGCAATTCTACAGCTGGGGCGACATCCGCGGCCGCGCCCGCCGCACGCTGATCAACTATGCCGACGGCGTGCCCGACGTGCGCGACCTCCAGCCGCCGAACGAGGAGGAGCGCGAGCCGGTGCCCGTCGCCGAGCAACGCAACACCGTCGATACGCTGAGCGCCATCGCGCTGCTGATGCGCCACGTCGCCGATACCGGACGCTGCGAAGGGAACGTGCAAACCTTCGACGGCAGACGCCTCGCCCGCATCTCGGTGGTCACCGCCGGCGAGGAAACCTTGACCCGCTCGCACGGCTCGGACTTCTCCGGCCCGGCACTCCGCTGCGATTTCACCGGCCAGCAGCTCGCCGGCTTCCGCCGCGACGACGACCCCAAGGAAGTCCGCCAGCCTCACCACGGCAGCGCCTGGTTTGCCCACGAAGTGCCCGGCGCCATGCCGGTGCCGGTGCGCATCTCCTTCCGCACACAATGGTTCGGGGATGCTGTGGCCTATCTGACCAAGGTCTCTGCGGCCAAGTCGCCGTGAAGGCAGGGGCTCCGCCCCTGGACCCCGCCAAGGGCAGTCGCCCTTGGAACCCAATATGGCGCTTCGCGCGAAGTGCATCAAACACCTCACCATCCCGGTCTCGCCCGTGTCCCGCGCAACGCGCCGTCCGGGTTCCCTTCACCCTCGCAAAAGCCGCTCCGCCACAGCCGGAACGTCCGCGAGAGCCGGCACCGTGGCGGCTGAGCCGGTGGCCATGTCTGGCCTGCCGTAGCCCCAGCCAGCGAAGATGCAGGGAATGCCGGCGCCGTGGGCGGCGGCGACGTCGTTGGCGTGGTCGCCGACCATGATGGCGGCGCCGGGTTCGCCGCCGGCGGCCTCGAGGGTTGCGAGGAGGTGGGCCGGGTCGGGTTTGCGGGTGGGGTAGCTGTCGCCGCCGCCGATCGCGTCGAGATAGTGGTCGAGGCCGAGGGCGGCGAGCAGGCGGCGGGCGGCGACTTCCGGCTTATTGGTGCAGATTGCGATGCGCCAGCCGTTCTGCCGGAGGAGGGAGAGCACGGTTTCCGCCCCCGGATAGGGGCGGGTCAGCACCGCGGCGTTGCGTTGATAATCGGCGGTGAAGGCGGCGACGGTGTGCGCGTCGGCGGGCGTGTCGCGGGCCGCGCAGGCGCGCTCGACGAGCGCTTTGACCCCGTCTCCGACCATCGACGTGACCTCCGGCGGGGCGAAGCCAGGCAGGTTGCGCGCCGCCATCAGCCGGGTGAGTGCTGCGGCGAGGTCGGGCACGGAATCGACCAGCGTGCCGTCGAGATCGAGAACCAGGGTCGGCGGCGTCCGTCGCATTCCGTAATCCTTCGTGCTTTGACACGGCTCCGCTGCCGACGCTACGCCCGCAGCGCATGGTTGCAACCGCCGTCATCCTGGCTGCCGGTCTCGGTACGCGCATGAAATCGCGCCTGCCAAAGGCGCTGCATCCGATCGCCGGCCGGCCGATGCTGCGCCATCTGATCGCGAGCTGCGAGGCCGCGTTCGACCGGATCGTCGTGGTGGTCGGGCCGGAGATGGAGGCGGTCGCCAGCCTGGCCGCGCCGCATGCGGGCGTGGTGCAGCAGGAGCGGCTCGGGACTGCCCATGCGGCGCTGACGGCGCAGGCGCATTTCGGCGGCCGCGGCGACGAGGTGGCGGTGCTCTATGCCGACAACCCGCTGATCCGGCCGGAGACGCTGGCCGCGTTGCTGGCGCGGCGCCGTCTCGGCGATGCGGGGCTTGCGCTGCTCGCGATGCGGCCGCCCGATCCCGGCCGGTATGGCCGTGTTCTGGTGGAAGGCGGCTATGTGTCGCGCATTGTCGAATGGGCGGAGGCGGACGAGGCGGAGCGGTCGGAGACGCTCTGCAATGCGGGCGTGCTCTGCGCGGATGCGGCGGATTTCGCCCGCTGGCTGGGCGCGGTCGGGCGCGGGAACGTGAAGGGCGAATACTACCTCACCGATGTCGTCGCGCTGGCCAATGCCGAGGCGGCGCGGGTCGCAGCCGTCGAGGCGCCGTTCGCGGAGCTGCGCGGCATCAATTCGCGCGCCGAGCTCGCCGAGGCGGAGGCCGCGGTGCAGCAGCGCCTGCGCGCGGCGGCGATGGCATCGGGGGTGACGATGACCGCGCCCGAGACGGTGTTTCTCTCTGCGGATACGGCGTTCGGCATCGATGTGACGATCGGGCCGAACGTGGTGTTCGGCCCCGGCGTGTCGGTGGCCGACGGCGCGGAGATCCGCGCCTTCTCGCATCTGGAAGGCGCCCGTGTCGGGCCGGACGCGCTGATCGGCCCGTTCGCGCGGCTCCGCCCGGGCACCCAGATCGGGGCGGGCGCGCATGTCGGCAATTTCGTCGAACTGAAGGCAACGAGCCTCGGGGACGGCGCGAAGGCCAATCACCTCAGCTATCTGGGCGATGCGGCGATCGGCGCCGGCAGCAATATCGGGGCCGGCACCATCACCTGCAATTACGACGGCACGGCGAAGCATCGTACCAGCATCGGCGAGCGCGTGTTCGTGGGCTCGAACGCGGTGCTGGTGGCGCCGGTGACGGTGGCGGAGGGCGCGTTCCTCGCCGCCGGCAGCGTCGTCACCAACGACGTGCCGGCGGATGCGATGGCGTTCGGCCGGGCGCGCCAGGTGAACAAGCCGGGTCTCGCCGCGACGTTCCGGGCGGCCAGGGCAGGGGCGGCCAGGGCAGGGGCGGCCAGGGAACGGGCGGCCAAGGAAGCGGCGAGGCGAGAGGACGGCTGAGATGTGCGGTATCGTGGGCGTGATCGGCGGGACGGAGGCGGCGCCGATCCTGCTCGGCGCGCTGCAAAGGCTGGAATATCGCGGCTATGACAGCGCCGGCGTGGCGACGCTGGTGGACGGCCGGATCACGCGGCGGCGTGCCGAGGGCAAGCTCGCCAATCTCGCCGCCTCGCTCGATCGCGATCCGCTGCCGGGCCGCATCGGCATCGGCCATACGCGCTGGGCGACGCATGGCGCGCCGACCGTGGGCAACGCGCATCCGCACGGCACCGCGCGGGTCTCCGTCGTGCATAACGGCATCATCGAGAATCACGCGGCACTCCGCGCCGAGCTGGAGGCGGAGGGCCAGGAATTCGAGACCGAGACCGACACCGAGACGGTGGCGCAGCTCGTCGACCTGCATCTCGCCCGCGGCATGGCGCCGCGCGAGGCGGCGGAGACCGCGTTCCGTCGTCTGGAGGGCGCCTATGCGCTGGCGGTGATCTTCGCCGGCGAGCCCGATCTGATCGTCGGCGCCCAGCACGGCGCGCCGCTCGCCATCGGCTACGGCGAGGATGCGATGTATGTCGGCTCGGACGCGCTAGCGCTCGCACCGCTGACCCCGCGCATCGCCTATCTGCGGGATGGCGATCGCGCGATCGTCACCCGGGCGGGGGCGGAGATCCTTGATGCCGCCGGTCCGGTGACGCGGCCGGTGACGCGCGCCGCGGCGACGGCGGCCAGCCTCGGCAAGGGGCCGTACCGGCATTTCATGGAAAAGGAGCTGCACGAGCATCCGGAGGTGATCGGCAATGCGCTCCGCCGGCTGATCGACCCGGCGAGCCGGGCGGTGACGTTGCCGGACCTGCCATTCGCGCTGTCCGGCATCGAGCGGGTGACGGTGAGCGCCTGCGGCTCGGCCTTCTATGCCGGGCTGCTCGGCCGGCACTGGATCGAGCGCCTCGCGCGGGTGCCCGTCGAGGCCGATATCGCGAGCGAGCTGCGGTATCGCGACCCGCCGCTGGCACCAGGCGGACTCGGGCTGCTGGTCAGCCAGTCCGGCGAGACCGCGGACACGCTGGCGGCACTCCGCTTCCTGCGCGCGAAGGGCCAGCACGCGCTCTCGGTGCTGAACGTCCCCGAGAGCAGCATGGCGCGGGAGAGCGATGCGGTGCTGGAGACCGCCGCCGGGGCGGAGATCGGGGTCGCCTCGACCAAGGCCTTCACCGCCCAGGCGGCGGTGCTCGCCTGCCTCGCGATCGCGCTCGGCGAGGCGCGCGGCGCGCTCTCCGCCGCGCAGGCCGCCGCCCATGCCGGCGCGCTGCTGGAAGTGCCGGGGCGCGCGGCGGAGCTGCTGGCCGATGGCGCGGCGATCCGCCGCATTGCCGAACGGGTGGCGGAGGCGCGGGACGTGCTCTATCTCGGTCGCGGCCCGAGCTTCCCAATTGCGCTTGAGGGCGCGTTGAAATTGAAGGAAATCAGCTACATACATGCTGAAGCTTACGCTGCGGGCGAGATGAAGCACGGTCCGATCGCGCTGATCGACCGCGCTGTGCCGGTGGTCGCCATCGCGCCGTCCGGCGCGCTGTTCGAGAAGACCGCGTCCAATCTGCAGGAAGCGGCGGCGCGTGGCGGCCAGGTGATCGCCTTCACCGACGCGGCCGGCGCGGCGCGGCTCAAGGGCCTCGCCGCCGAGACCATCATCCTGCCCGGCCTCGACGCCTTCGCCGCGCCGATCCTCGCCGCGGTGGCGGTGCAGCTTCTCGCCTATCAGGTCGCCGTGTTGAAGGGCACGGATGTCGATCAGCCGCGCAACCTGGCGAAATCCGTCACGGTCGAGTAGCCGTCGGACGCGCGTGCCGGGGGCCGTCCTCAGCTATGGGCGACCGCGACATTCCCCTGGTTGTCGACCAGCGAGAATGAGCCGGTCGTGTAGGTCCCGGCGAAATTCAGGCTCGCGCTCGCCGAGCCGTTGCTGACGGAGAGGACCCCGCCGGCGCCGGTCCCGGGCGTGTAGCTGTCCGAAACGCCGGAATTCCAGCTGAGCCCGGCAAGGAGGACGACGTCGCCATGCGTGAAATCGGCGATCGTCGCCCCGAACCCGGCGGTTGCGCTCACGTCGAGCGTCGAGTCCGCCCCGAGCATCGCGGTGCTCCCGGCCGCCACATTGCCCTCGAAGGTCATGCCGCTATTCGCCGCGAGGAGCAGCGTGCCGCCGCCGGCCACCGAACTGCCGAAGGTCAGCGTCCCGCCGGTCACCTGCACCGTCCCGTTGTTGATGGTGGCGACGTCGATCAGCGTGTTGGTGGTGGCGCCGGCCGGCGACCCCTGCGCGGTGAGCAACCCGCTATTCTCGAGGGTGCCGGCATAGAGCTGGGCATATTCCTGCATCTGGTAGGTCGCGCCCGCCTCGTTGACCAGGGCGGCGGCGTACATGGGATAGGGGTCGACCTGATAGCCCACAAGCGACACCTGGTTGACGAAGCCGGCATTGACCAGCGAGCCCGCTGACAGGCTGCCGATCGTGGTGTTGCCGGCCAGCGTGACGACGCCAGTGCCATAAAACGAGGTTCGAGCCGATTCCTCGAATTGCGGGACGACGGCGAAATCGACCGAGCCGGTCAAGGTCAGCGCGGATGTGCCGAGATCGACGCTCGCCTCGGATTCCGTCCAGCTCCCGGCATAGGTAAGATCGCCTTCCAGCAGGACGTAGCCCCCGTTGATCGACACCGCCGCCACCGTCAGCGAGAGGCCGGCGGCGAGCGTCGAATAGTTGGAAGGACCGGCATCGGGTTGAACAGAGCCGGAGAAAGAGAGCGAGCCGGCGCCGCTCACCACGCCGCCCAGCGTGTTGCTCTCATTGAGGTTGCCCAGCGCGCCGTCCTGGCTATCGAGCGCGAGCGTCGCATCGACGACGAGCGTGCCGGTGCTGGTCAGCCCGGGGGCCAGCGACCCGTTTCCCGTGTAGTGGATCACGCCGCGATTGGTCAGGCCGTAGCGGCCGCCTGCGGGGTTGACGCTCACCGAGGTCGTGATGGTGCCGCCGGCCTCGTTGACCGCGCTCGACGGGCCCGCACCGGCCGCGGTGTCCGGGATGATCGAGCCGTTCAGCACCCCCCGGTTGTCGAGCGACGCGTCGATCAGCGTGACCGGCCCCTCCGTGGTGCCGGTGAGGAGCAGGGTGCCATCCGCGACGATGAGTCCGGGCGCGACCTGCCCGGACAAGGTCAGCGTATGACCGCCGAGCGCCACGGTGCCGCCGCTCGTCCATTCCCCGCCGAAGGCGAGATCGCCGCCGAGCGCCACATTCGCCCCGTCCACCAGGATCGCGGCGGTCGCGAGATCGAGGTTCGCCGCCAGCGTGCCGGAGGCCGCGCCGAGCTCGAGGGTGCCGGCGCCGGAGATGGTGCCCCCGAGATCGTAGGACGGATCGTAGGACGGCTCGTTGAAATCGAGCATGCCCGGTCCGATCACGATCTGCCCCGTGCTGCGCGCGGCGATGTCGATCACCGCGGTCCCGCCATCGCCCGCCGTCACCAGCCTGCCGGCATTGACGAAGATCGCGTCCGCGCCGCCCGCGATGGTGGCGCCGCTCTCGATCTGCCAGGAATGGAAGGCGCCGTTCAGCAAACGGATCGCGGCGGTCCCGGTGGGGTCCGCGGCGATGTTCCCGGTCTGCAGAAGCGTGCCGGCGTTCCTGAGCGTCGCGCCGTCCTCGAGCATGACGCCGTCGATGGTGGAGGCACTCGTCACGAGGGTGCCGGCGCCGGTGACGCTGCCGCCCAGACTGCTCGCGCCGGAAAGCGTGAGCGCGCCGCTACGGATGGCGAGCGTGCCGCCGGTCTGGGTGAACCCGCCGCCGAGATCGGAGCCGCCGCCCAGGCTCAGCGTGCCGCCGCTCTCCATCACGCTGCCGGCGATCGCCGCCTGCCCGCTGACGGCGATCCGGCCGGCCTTCACGTCCAGCGTGTCGGCCGCCGCCACGTCGAGCGCCGCGGCGGTGCTGTTGCCCGTGGTGTGGGTGATCGTCCTGGGGTGCGCGGTGTCGATCGTCACGCTGTCGGCCGGTCCGGGAACGCCGCCCGAGGACCAGTTCGCCCCGGTGGACCAGTTGCCGCTCTTGTCGGTCTTCCAGGTGATTTTCGTCATTATCCCCTCCCCAGCCGGGAGCAAGTAGTACGGCCCGCGGCCAGTCCTCGGAACCTAGACTTTCGGAGTAGAGGCCGACCGGGTGGGAGCGGCCCCAAGGCTGACATTGGAGGTTCGTACGCCTATCTTCGTGCGGCGCGTGGAAGGATCAGGCATTTGGCGTCCTATGATTTCGACCTGTTCGTCATCGGCGGCGGCTCGGGCGGGGTACGCTGCGCGCGCATCGCCGCCGGGCATGGCGCGCGGGTGGGCGTGGCGGAAGGGCGGTTCTGGGGCGGCACCTGCGTCAATGTCGGGTGCGTGCCGAAGAAGCTGATGGTGCTCGCCGCCGATTACGGCATGGCGGCGGAGGATGCGCGCGGGTTCGGCTGGCATGCGGAGCGGGGCACGCATGACTGGCGCGGCTTCATCGCCGCCAAGGATGCCGAAATCTTCCGGCTCAACGGCATCTACACCCGGCTGCTCGATGGCGCCGGCGTCACCCGCTACGAGGCGCATGCCCGCTTCCTCGATGCGCACACGCTCGATGTCGGCGGCGCGCGCGTCACCGCCGAGCGCATCGTGATCGCGGTGGGAGGTCATCCGATGAAGCCGCAGATTCCGGGCGGCGAGCTCGGCATCATCTCGGATGCGGCCTTCCACCTGCCGGACATGCCGAAGCGCGTGGTGCTGATCGGCGGCGGCTACATCTCGGTGGAGTTCGCCGGCATCTTCGCCGGTCTCGGCGCCGAGGTGACGCTGGTGCTGCGCCAGCATTTGCCGCTGCGCGGTTTCGACCATGATCTGCGCGAGGCGCTGGCCGAGGCGCTGCATGGCCAGGGCATCACCCTGCATGCCGCCGTGACGCCGAAGGCGATCGAGGAGATTGCGGGCGGCAAGCGCCTGCTGCTCTCCGACGGCACGGCGATCGACACCGATCTCGTGTTCTTCGCCACCGGCCGGGTGCCGAACACGCGCGACCTCGGCCTGCTCGCCGCGGGGGTGAAGATCGACCATAACGGGGCGGTGGCGGTGGACGAGGGGTTTCGCACCAACATCCCGACCATCTACGCCATCGGCGACGTCACCAACCGGATGAACCTGACGCCGGTGGCGATCGCCGAGGGCCATATGCTGGCCGACGCGCTGTTCGGCGGCCAGCACAAGCGGAACTGGTCGTTCGACGCGGTGCCGACCGCGGTGTTCTCGCACCCGCCGCTGGCGACGGTCGGCCTGACCGAGGAGCAGGCGGCCGCGCGTGCCCCGGCCGATATCTACGTCGCGAAATTCACGCCGATGCGCCACATCATGACCGGACGCCAGACGAGGACGGTGATGAAAATCGTGGTTGATCAGGCGAGCCAGCGCGTCATTGGCGTGCACATCCTCGGCGACGACGCGCCGGAGATGATGCAGGGCATCGCGGTGGCGATCACCGCCGGCGCGACCAAGGCGGATTTCGACCGCACGATCGGCATCCATCCGACCTCGGCCGAGGAATTCGTCACGCTCCGCGCCCGCACGCGGGTTGCGGGCGAGGCCAAAGCCGCCGAATAGCGGCTGCCAACAGGGGAAACCGCATGACAAGCTGGACGCCGGAAAGCTGGCGCCACCATCCGATCCGCCAGGCGCCGACCTACCCCGACCCGGCGGCGCTCGCCGCGATGGAGACGCGTCTCGGCCGCTATCCGCCGCTCGTCTTCGCGGGCGAGGCGAGGCGGCTGAAAGCGGCCCTCGCGCTCGCCGCCGAGGGGCGTGCGATCGTGCTGCAGGGCGGCGATTGCGCGGAGAGCTTCTCCGACTTCACCGCGAACATCATCCGCGACACGTTCCGCGTGCTGCTGCAGATGGCGGTCGTGCTGACCTTCGGGGCCGGCGTGCCGGTGGTGAAGCTCGGCCGCATGGCGGGACAATTCGCCAAGCCGCGCTCGTCGGATACCGAGACGGTGGGCGGGGTGGAACTCCCCTCCTATCGCGGCGACATCATCAACGGCGCGGAGTTCACCGAGGCCGCGCGCCTGCCGGACCCGGCGCGGATGGAGGCGGCGTATTTCCAGTCCGCCGGCACGCTCAACCTGCTGCGCGCCTTTGCCGGCGGCGGGTATGCCGATCTGCACGAGGTGCATCGCTGGAACCTGGAATTCGCCGCGCGTTCCCCGCTCGCCGCGCGCTACCAGGATCTCGCCGCCCGCATCGACGAGACGCTCGCCTTCATGGCCGCCTGCGGGATGACGTCGCAGACCATTCCGCAGATCCGCGAAACCGATTTCTACACCAGCCACGAGGCGCTCCTGCTGCCCTACGAGCAGGCGCTCACCCGCGTCGATTCCACCACCGGCGACTGGTACGCCTGCTCGGCGCATTTCCTCTGGGTCGGCGACCGCACGCGCCAGCCCGACGGCGCGCATGTGGAATTCCTGCGCGGGGTGAAGAATCCGATCGGCATCAAGGTCGGGCCAACCACGCCGGCCGACGATCTGCTGCGGCTGATCGAGACGTTGAACCCGGCGGACGAGCCCGGCCGGCTGACCCTGATCAGCCGCATGGGCGCCGAGCGCGTGCGGGACGCGCTGCCGCCGCTGCTGCGCGCGGTGCAGCGCGCCGGCCGGCGCGTGGTCTGGCTGTGCGACCCGATGCACGGCAACACGATCTCCACCGCCGCGCGGGTCAAGACGCGGAGCTTCGAGCAGATCCTGGCCGAGGTGCACGGGTTCTTCGACGTGCACGCGGCGGAGGGAAGCTGGGCGGGCGGCGTGCATGTCGAGATGACCGGGCGCGACGTCACCGAATGCGTCGGCGGCGCGCATCGGCTGACCGAGGCCGATCTCAGCCATGCCTATGAGACGTTCTGCGACCCGCGGCTCAACGCCGAGCAATCGCTCGAGCTCGCCTTCCTGGTCGCCGAGGCGCTGAAATCCCGCCGAATCGAGAAAGCGGCGCCGGCGGTGGCGGCGCAGTGACGGTCGGCAACGACGTCGCCGAACGCATCGGCCGCGATGTCGCCGGGCACACCGACGCCTATTTCAACCGCACCAAGGCGGTGATCGGCCGATTCGGCGACAAGCGCGTCACCTACGCGATCTTCCTGCGCCGGCCGGTGATCTCGGCGCCGCGGCTGATGCTCGACTGGCTGCGCGCGGTGAGTGCCGAGCGCGGCGCGGAGATCGAGATCGAGCTGCGGTTTGAAGAGGGGGATTGGGTCGGCGCGGGCGAGCCGATCGTCTATCTCACCGGGAGCTTCTATCACCTCGCCGATCTCGAAACCCTGCTCCTGCAGAGGATCGGACCCGCCTGCGTCGCCGCGCACAACGCGTATCAGATGTGCGTGACCCTGCCCACGGCGTGTTTCCTCGCGATGGAGGCGCGGCACTGCGCGGGCGAGGCGATGGAGGAGATGATGGCCTATGCCGCGTCCGTCGGCGGCCGCGCGGCGGAGCGCGAGGGCGCGCGCGGCTTCGTCGGCAACGCGACCGATGCGACCGCGCATTTCTTCGGCGCCCGGCAGGGTTTCGGCACCATGCCGCACGCGTTGATCGGTTATGCCGGCTCGACCGTGCGCGCCGCCGAGATGTTCCGCGAGACCTTCCCCGATCAGGACCTGACGGTGCTGACCGATTATTATGGCCGCGAGGTCACTGATGGTCTCGCGGTCTGCCGGCGCTTCCCCGATTTCGCCGCCGCGGGCCGCCTCTCGGTCCGTCTCGACACCCATGGCGGCCGGTTTCTCGAAGGGCTTGACCCGCAGACCAGCTACGCGGTGCTCGAACGCCACGCGCCGGGCGCGATCCGCCGCTACCGCAGCGATGCCGAGCTCAGGAGCCTGGTCGGCACCGGCGTATCCGCCGCGGCGATCTGGCGGATGCGCGACGCCTTCGACGAGGCGGGGTTTCCGGCGGTGAAAATCGTCGCCTCCTCGGGCTTCGGCGTCGACAAATGCCGCGTGATGGCGGATGCGCGCGCGCCGATCGATATGGTCGGCACCGGCAGCTTCATCCCGGAAGCCTGGTCGGAGACCTACGCGACGGCCGATATCGTCGCCTATGACGGCGTGCCGATGGTGAAGATCGGGCGCGAATTCCTGCTGCGCGGGGGGCCCGCGTGAGCGAGTTGTTCGCCCCCGAAGGCGGCTGGCGGGTGCGCATCCGCGATCTCTCGGCCGATTCCGCGGACAATGTGGTCGAGGAGGTGGGCGGGTTTCCGACGCTGATGCAGGCCAACGGGTTCGCGCGTCGCTATGTGCGCGATTCCGTTGAGCGCTGCCGGCAGCCGGGCCTGGCCGCCTCCGCCGTGCTGCAGGCCTGGTTCGCGTTCGGCGAGGATGCCGAGGTGGTGGATGCCGGCGAGCAGGGCTGGCGCTCCGCCGCCGAGCTGCATGATTTCGCCGCGCGCTCCGCCGGCGAGGAGGAGCGCGACTGGCGCGCGCTCGATCCGCGGCGCGACGAGCCGGAATACGGGCCGGAATGAAGCTCCGTTTCGCCCCGAGCCCGACCGGCTACCTGCATGTCGGCAATCTGCGCGCCGGGCTCGTCAACTGGCTCTATGCGCGCCGCCATGGCGGGATTTTCGTGCTCCGCATCGACGACACCGACACCGAGCGCGGCAAGCCCGAATACGAGGCGGCGATTCGCCAGGATCTCTCCTGGCTCGGCCTCGACTGGGATGAGAGCTTCCATCAATCCGAGCGTTTCGACCGGTATGAGGCGGCGGCCGAGCGGCTGCGCGCGGCGGGGCGGCTCTATCCTTGCTTCGAAAGCGAGGAGGAGCTCCGCGCCAAGCGCGAGGCGCGGCTGCGGCGCGGCAAGCCGCCGATCTACGACCGCGCGATGCTGGCGCTCACCCCGGCGCAGCGCGCGGCCGCGGAGGCGAACGGCAAGCGGCCGTATTGGCGGTTCCGCCTCACCGACCGCACCATCGCCTGGCGCGACCTCGTGCTCGGCGGGCGGGAGGTCAAGCTGCCGGCGATGTCGGATCCGGTGATGATCCGCGAGGATGGCCGGCCGCTCTACGGCTTCGCCTCGGTGGTGGACGATCTCGAGGGCGGCGTCACCCATGTGATCCGCGGCGAGGACCACGTCAGCAATACCGGGTTGCAGCTCGATCTGTGGGAAGCGCTGGGCGGCGATCCCGGGGCGATCCGCTTCGGTCACCTGCCGCTTCTGGTGGGCGCCGATGGCGGCAAGCTCTCCAAGCGTTTCGACGGGCTCTCGCTGCGCAGCCTGGCGCGCGACGGCATCGAGCCGATGGCGATCACCTCCTATTTCGCCCGGCTCGGCACCTCCGACGACCCGGCGCCGCTGCCGCTCGCCGACATCGCCGCCGGGTTCGAGATCGGCCATGTCTCGCATTCGAGCCCGCGTTTCGACGGCGCGCAGCTCCTCGCGCTGAACCGGCGGGTGCTGCATGGGCTCGATTTCGCCGAGGTG
The DNA here is from genome assembly GCA_965276665.1 of Acetobacteraceae bacterium. Taxonomy (GTDB): domain Bacteria; phylum Pseudomonadota; class Alphaproteobacteria; order Acetobacterales; family Acetobacteraceae; genus CAWGJC01. The sequence continues at coordinate 1,110,265 of OZ255620.1, read as the reverse complement.
GCGCCCAGGCTGCCGGAGGGCGCCACCGAGGCGTTCTGGAACGCGGTGCGCGGCAATCTCGACCTGCTGGCCGAGGCGCGAGCCTGGTGGGATGTGGTGGGCGGCGACATCGTCCCGCCGGTGCTGGAGGGCGAGGGCGATTTCCTGCGTGCCGCGGCCCGGACGCTACCAGCGGAGCCCTGGGACGAGGGGACCTGGCCGGCCTGGGTCGCGGCAATCTGGCAGGAGACCGGCCGGAAGGGACGAGAATTGTTCCACCCGCTTCGCCTCGCGCTCACCGGCGAGGAGAAGGGGCCGGAACTCCGTGCCTTGCTGCCCTTGATGGGACGCGCGCGTGTCGCCGCCCGGCTCGGCCTCGCCGCCGCCTGATTTTTCCTGGGGCCCTCTTGTTTCCGATAGTGCTTCGATATATCTATGGAAACAGTTATATCGAGATACACTCGGAGAAAAGCACAATGTTCGGATGCCACCCCTTTCACAGCCATCGCCACATGCGGCGCGGCGACCGCGAGGAGCACGGCTACGGCCGGCATCACGGTCGTTTCGGCGGCGGCCGCAGCCGCGTCTTCGACCAGGGTGATCTTCGCCTCATCATCCTCCATCTGGTGGGCGAGAAGCCCCGCCACGGCTACGAGCTGATCAAGGCGATCGAGGAGAAGCTCGGCGGCGCCTACAGTCCGAGCCCGGGCATCGTCTATCCGACGCTCACGCTCCTGGAAGAGCTCGGCCATGTCGCGCTCGGGCCGAGCGAGGGCAGCCGCAAGCTCTACGCCATCACCCAAGAGGGGGAGGCCCATCTCGCCGAGAACCGCGCCGCAGTGGACGCGATCCTGGCGCGGATGAACGATATCGGCGCCCGCGAGCACTCCACCCCGGTCCAGCTCCTGCGCGCGATGGAGAACCTGAAGCTCGCCTTGAAACTCCGCCTGTCGCGCGGCGTGCCGGACGAGGAAAAGGCGCGCGCCATTGCGGCGATCCTGGATCGCGCGGCGAGCGAGATCGAGGAGGCGTGAGCGTGACGCATCGTTCGGAAGCGCGCGTCGTGACCACCATGCCGCGCCGCTATTTCACCCAGCTCTGCAAGCATTTCGAGCACCGGCTCACCGTGCGTCACGGCGAGGGCAGCGGGCAGATCGTGTTCGATGCCGGCATCTGCGATCTCGAGGCCGGTCGGGACGAGCTGGTGCTCCGCACCGCCGCGCCGGATGCAGCCGGGCGCAGCCGGGTCGAGGACGTGGTCGCCCGCCACCTCCAGCGCTTCGCCTTCCGGGAGGGGCCGGAGATCGCCTGGCACCAGCTGCCGGCGGAGGCGTGAGGCACCATCTCGAGGCGTCCAGCATCGCTGACGGGGAGAGCGCCAGGGCTGGGAGCAAAGATCCGCTCTGGGTGGAGCCGACGCTGGCGACCGCCACGCGGCTGGACGCCATCAGTTCAGGAAAATCTTTCCCGGATTCATGATCCCGCGCGGGTCGAGCGCGCCCTTCACGGCGCGCATCACCCCGATCGCCTCTGCGCCGTGTTCCTGTTCGAGGAACTCGCGCTTGCCGATCCCGACCCCGTGCTCGCCGCTGCACGAGCCGCCGAGCGCGAGCGCGCGGGCGACGATGCGGCGGTCGAGCTCCATCGCGCGGTCCATCGCGCCGGGTTCGGGCGGAATCAGGATCACGGTGTGAAAATTGCCGTCGCCGACATGGCCGACGATCGGCGCGGAGAGGCCCGATTCCGCGATATCCTGCTTGGCGCCGAGGATCGCTTGCGCGAGATGGGAGATCGGCACGACCGCGTCGGTGGTCAGGCCCTTATGGCCGGGGCGCGAGGCCATCGCCGCCCAGTACCCGTCATGGCGCGCCTTCCACAGCTTGGCGCGCTCGACGGCATCGGTCGCCCAGCGGAAGCCGAGCGCGTTGCAGGCGCCGGCGAGCTCCTCGGTGAGCTGCGCCTGCTCGGCGACGCCGGCCGGCGTGCCGTGGAACTCGAACAGCAGGGTGGGCAGGGCGTCCATGCCGGTGAGGCCGGAGAAGGCGATGCAGGCGGCCATCTGCACTTCGTCCAGCAGCTCGATCCGGGCGACCGGGATGCCGGCCTGCATCACCGCGATCACCGTCTCCACCGCATCGGCGAGCGTGCTGAACTGGCAGGTGGCGGCCGAGACCGCTTCGGGAATGCCGTGCAGGCGAAGCTGGATCTCGGTGATCACGCCGAGCGTGCCTTCGGAGCCGATGAACAGGCGGGTGAGATCGTAGCCGGTGGCGGATTTGCGCACCCGCCCGCCGGTGCGGATCAGCCGCCCGTCCGGCAACGCCACGGTGAGGCCGAGCACGTTCTCACGGATCGTGCCGTAGCGCACCGCATTGGTGCCCGAGGCGCGGGTCGCGCACATGCCGCCGATCGTGCATTCGCTGCCGGGATCGACCGGAAAGAACAGACCCTGGTCGCGCAGATGCTCGTTGAGGCCGAGCCGGGTGACGCCCGCCTGGATCCGGCAATCCATGTCCGCCTGGTTCACCTCCAGCACGTCGGTCATGCGCGAGAGGTCGAGGCTGATGCCGCCGCGCACCGGCGTCACATGGCCCTCGAGCGAGGTGCCGGCCCCGAACGGCACCACCGGCACGCCCTGCGCGTTGCAGAGCCGGAGCAGGCGCGCGACCTCCTCCGAGCTCGCCGCGAAGGCGACCGCGTCCGGCAGCGCCGGCGGCTGCGGATCCTCGCCATGCGAATGCTGCTCGCGCAGCGCAGCGTTCTCGGTCAGGCGGTCGCCGAGAAAGGTTTTCGCCTCGGCGATCACGGTGTCGACGGGTGAGGGCATGGCGGCGTTTTCTAGCCGCAAACCGGCGCCGCGGGAAGGGAGGGAGCGGCCGCCGAATTGACGCTTTCCGGCCTCGCGCCTAGCCTGGATCGTCTCGCAAGCGGCCCGTGTCGGGTTCGATCGGCGGGCAATTTCCCGGAGGTGACAGGGTGGCGACGAACAAGCTCAAGCAGCGCTGGAAAGACGGCAAGGCCGCGGTCAACGGCTGGCTGGCGATCCCCTCCGGCTTCACTGCGGAAGTCATGGCCCAGGCGGGCTGGGACAGCGTGACCGTCGACATGCAGCACGGCGTGCAGGACTACATCACCATGGTGTCCTGCTTTCAGGCGATGCAGGGCCATCCGGTCACGCCGCTGGTGCGCGTGCCATGGAACGAGCCCGGCATCATCGGCAAGGTGCTGGATGGCGGCGCCTATGGCGTGATCTGCCCGATGATCAATTCCAAGGCCGAGGCGGAGCAGCTGGTTTCCTACTGCCGCTATCCGCCCGCCGGCAAGCGCAGCAACGGCCCGATCCGCGCGGCGATGTACGGCGTCGCCAGCAAATACCAGGAGACCGCGAATGACGAGATCCTGGTCATCCCGATGATCGAGACCAAGGACGCGATCGAGAGCATCGAGAGCATCCTCGACGTGCCCGGCATCGACGGCATCTATGTCGGCCCGAGCGACCTCGCCTTCTCCTATGGCGACACGCCGAAGCTCGACCACACCGACGACAAATACATCAAGATTTATGAAAAGCTGCTCGCCGAGTGCAAGAAGCGCAATATCTACGCCGGCATCCACACCGGGTCCGCCGCCTATGCCGCCAAGGCGATCGGGATGGGGTTCCGCCTGACCACCATCCAGAACGATAGCGGGCTGATGCTGGTGGCCGCCCGCAACGCGGTCGCCGAGACGCGCAAGGTGGCGGGCGCGGTCGCCGCCTGATCCGCTGCCGGAAGCGGGGTGATCCCCGCTTCCGGCGCTCTTCGAGGAAATCAATGCGATGACCACGCCTCCCGTGATCCGGCTTCACCTCGACGACGGCGTGGTGATCGCGCGCGCGACGCTGCTGCCGGGCACGCCGGTGGCGAAGGGCGTCGTCTCCTCCGGACGGATCCCGGCCGGGCACAAGGTCGCGGTGCGGCCGCATGCGCTGGGCGAGCCGGTGCGCCGCTACGGCCAGATCATCGGCTTCGCAACCGCACCGATCGTCCCGGGCGAGCATGTCCACGTGCACAATCTCGGGATGGGCGATTTCGCCAAGGATTACGCGTTCGGCGCCGATGTGCGGAACATCGAGATGGAAACCGTGCCGGCGTCCTTCCAGGGTCTTCGCCGGCCGGACGGCCGGGTCGCCACGCGGAATTATATCGGCATCCTCACCAGCGTGAACTGCAGCGCGCATGTCGCGGGCCTCGTCGCCGATGCGTTCCGCCGCAACCCGTTCACCGGGTCCGATCCGCTGGCCGAGTTCCCCAATGTCGACGGCGTGGTGGCGCTCACCCACAAGACCGGCTGCGGCATGACCGAGGGCGAGCCGCTGCGCCTGCTCCGCCGGACGCTCGCGGGCTATGCGCGGCACGTCAATTTCAGCCATGTCGTGGTGCTCGGCCTCGGCTGCGAGGTCAACCAGATCGGCGGCTTGCTCGAGGAGCAGCGGCTCGCCGGGCGCGTCCGCAACATGGACATCCAGTCGATGGGCGGCACGCGGCGCACCGTCGAGGCCTCCATCGCCTTTGTGCGCGAGGTGCTGGCGGAAGCGAACGCCATCCGGCGCGAGACGGTCTCGGCGGCCGAGCTCTGCGTGGCGCTGCAATGCGGCGGGTCGGATGGGTATTCCGGCGTCTCCGCCAATCCCGCGCTCGGCGCGGCGAGCGACCTCGTGGTGCGGCATGGCGGCACGGTGGTGCTGGCCGAGACCCCCGAGACCTATGGCGCCGAGCATCTGCTGACGCGCCGCGCCGCCAGCCGCGAGGTGGGCGAGAAGCTCGTCGCGCTGATGCGCTGGTGGGAGGACTACACCAGGCGCGAGGGGGCGGAGATGAACGCCAACCCCTCGCCCGGCAACAAGGCGGGCGGCCTCACCACCATTCTCGAGAAATCCCTCGGCGCGATGGCCAAGGCCGGCAGCACCAATCTGATGGACGTGGTGAACTACGCCGATCCGGTCACCACCAAGGGTTTCGTGTTCATGGACACGCCCGGCTACGACCCGGTTTCCGCCACCGGCCAGGTCGCCGGGGGCGCCAATCTCGTCTGCTTCACCACCGGGCGGGGCAGCGTGTTCGGCTGCAAGCCCTCGCCCTCGATCAAGCTCGCCACCAACACCCCGATGTTCACCCGCATGCTGGACGACATGGACATCAATTGCGGGACGATCCTCGACGGCGATGAGAGCGTGCAGCAATGCGGCGAGCGCATCTTCGACCTGATGCTCCGCACCGCGTCCGGCGAGCGGACGAAGAGCGAGCAGTTCGATTCCGGCTCGGCCGAATTCGCCCCCTGGCAGATCGGCGCCACGATGTAGTAAGGCCGCATCGGACCCGGCAGCACGGATAGCGGGCGATGTCAGAATACAAGATGGTGGACGACCGCAAGCGCTGGCGGGCCGCTTGCGAGCAGATCGGCGCCGATCACGTCCGCCATATTCTGACGGCGCAGCCGGCGCGCTCGCTCGACGAGGTGGTGTTCGACGTGGTGCAGGTCCCACCCTATCCGACCCGCCGCTTCCTGCAGGAATGGCTCGTCGACCGGGAGAATACCATCTTCCGCCTGAGCACGCCGATGATCATGACGATCATCGCCGCACTCGGCGCGCTGCTGCTGATCTGGTTCGCCTACGACGCGTTCATCTACCAGCTCCCATCGGCGCCGATCAGCGGCCCGGTCTCGCTCGGGCAGCAGGGTTCCGCCCCGGGGCAGCCGCCTTAATTCATCACGCCACGCGGATGCGCGTCAGATTGAACCCATCGTGCGGATGCGCGTCAGATTGAACCCATCGTGCGGATGCGCGTCAGATTGAACCCATCGTGCGGATGCGGGCGCGCGGAAAAATCTCCGCCTGCGCGAGCACCGGCGTCGTCGGACGCAGGCGCTCGACGATCGCGCGGACATGCTGGCGGATGCCGCCCGAGGTCAGCAGCACCGGGGTTTCCCCCGTGGCCGAGGCCGCATCGAACACGTTGCGGAAGCGCTGCATGAATTCCTGCAGCTTGGAGGGCGCCATCGCGAGCTGCCGGTCATCCGCCGCACCCACCAGCGATTCCGCGAACGCCGCCTCCCAGTCGGGCGAGAGCGTCACGATCGGGATATAGCCGCCCGGCCCTACATTCGCGTCGCTGATCTGCCGGGCGAGGCGCATCCGCACATGCGCGGTGATCGCCGGGATCGAGCGCGCCGCCCCGGCCGTCGCTTCCTGGATGCCCTCCAGGATGGTCGGCAGGTCGCGGATCGAGATGCGCTCGCCGAGCAGCGCCTGCAGCACGCGCTGCACCCCGCTGATGGTGAACTGGCCCGGGATCAGGTCGGTGACGAGCTTCTGGTGCTCGCGCGGCAGGTCGTCGAGCAGCTTCTGCGTCTCGGCGTATGAGAGCAGCTCCGCCATCATCTCGCGCGCGATCTCCGTCAGATGCGTGGTCAGCACGCTCGGCGGATCGACCACCGTGCAGCCCTTGAGCATCGCCTCCTCCTTGCGGCCGGGCTCGATCCAGAGCGCAGGCAGGCCGAAGGCGGGCTCCTGCGTCTGCTCGCCCGGGATCGCGGGCACGCCGCCGCGCGGGTCCATGGCCAGCAGCTGGGTCGGCCGCAGCTCACCCTTGCCGGCCTCGATCTCCTTGATGCGGATGCAGTACCCCTCGGCGGGAAGCTGCATGTTGTCCTGGATGCGGACCGGCGGCAGCACGAACCCCATCTCGACCGCGATCGTGCGGCGCAGCGCCTTGATCTGCTCGGTCAGCCGCGGCCCGTCGCCGCCCGCGAGCGAGAGCAGCCCGTAGCCGAGCTCGAGCCGCAGCATGTCGATGCGCAGGCTGTCGGTGATCGGCGCCTCCTGCGGCGCCGGCGGGGTGGCCGGCACCGGCTCGCTGCCCGGCATCGGCAGGGGGTTCTTCCAGCGCAGCCAGGCGCCCCCGCCGGCAAGTCCGGCCAGGCCGAGGAATGGCAGCGCCGGTAGGCCGGGCATCAGCGCGAGCACGCCGGCCGCGCCGGCCGCGAGGGCGAGCGGCTTCGGATTGCCGCCGAGCTGGAGCACCAGCGCCCGGTCCGCCGATCCCTCGACGCCGCCCTTGGTCACCACGATGCCGGCGGCGGTCGAGACCAGCAGAGCCGGGATCTGCGAGACCAGACCGTCGCCCACCGTGAGCGTGGTGAAGGTGGAAAACGCATCCGTGATCGGCATGCCATGCCGCAGCAGCCCGATCGCGAGCCCGCCCAGGATGTTGATGACGGTGATCATCAGCGAGGCGATCGCATCGCCGCGCACGAATTTCGCCGCGCCATCCATCGCGCCGTAGAAGCCGCTCTCCTCCTCGAGCTCGCGCCGGCGCTTGCGGGCCGCCTTCTCGTCGATCAGCCCGGCCGAGAGGTCGGCGTCGATCGCCATCTGCTTGCCCGGCATCGCATCGAGGCTGAACCGCGCCGCCACCTCGGCGATGCGGCCGGACCCCTTGGTGATCACCATGAAGTTCACGACCAGCAGGATCGCGAACAGGATCAGCCCGATCACCACGTCGCCGCCCATCAGGAACCCGCCGAACGCGGCGACCACATGGCCGGCGGCGGTCGGCCCCTCATTGCCGTGGCTCAGGATCAGCCGTGTCGTCGCCACGTCGAGCGACAGGCGGAGCAGGGTGGTCAGCAGCAGCAGGGTCGGGAAGGTGGTGAAATCAAGCGGGCGCTGCAGGAACAGCGCCACCATCAGGACGAGCACCGAGGCCGTCACCGACAGCGACAGGCCGAGATCGAGCAGGAACGTGGGCAGCGGCAGGATGAGGATCGCCAGCAACCCGACCACGCCGAGCGCCAGACCGATATCGGTGCCGGGCGCATAGGTGCGGAGCTTGCCGCGCCAGTCCCCGAGGGCGAGCGCCTGGTTCATGCCGCGACGCCCGCGGCCGGCGGCGGCACCGCGATGCCGGCCTGCGCATAGTCGCGCAATTTGTTGCGCAGCGCGCGGATCGAGATGCCGAGGATGGTCGCCGCATGGGTGCGATTGCCGAGCGTGTGGCCCAGCGTCTCGATGATCAGGCCGCGCTCGACATCCTCGACGGTGCGGCCGACGAGCCCCGCAATGCCGGCCTCCTGTCCCGCGGCCGCCGTGACCGCCGCGGCCAAGCGTTCCTCGCCGGCCAGCTCGATCGCGTCCGACCCGATCTCGTCGCCCTCGGCGAGCAGGACCGCGCGATGGATGGTGTTCTCGAGCTCGCGCACATTGCCGCGCCAGCCATGCGCGGTCAGCCGCGCCTCGGCAACCGCGGAAAGCGGGCGCGCCGGCAAGCCGTTCACCTCTGCATAGCGCTGCGCGAAATGCGCGGCGAGCGCGGCGATGTCGCCGCGGCGCTCGCGCAGCGGCGGCAGGCGGAGCGAGATCACGTTGAGGCGGAAATAGAGGTCCTCGCGGAACCGGCCGGTCTGCACCTCCTCGGTCATTATGCGGTTGCTGGTGGCGAGGATGCGGACGTTGACGCGCACCGGGCCGGATCCGCCGACCCGGTCGATCTCGCGCTCCTGCAGCGCGCGCAGCAATTTCGCCTGCAGGCGGACATCCATCTCGCTGATCTCGTCGAGCAGCAGGGTGCCGCCATTCGCCGCCTCGAACTTGCCGATGCGCCGCGCGACGGCCCCGCTGAAAGCGCCCTTCTCGTGGCCGAACAGCTCGCTCTCCAGCAGGTTCTCCGGGATCGCCGCGCAGTTCAGCGCGACGAACGGCCCGGCGGCGCGGCGCGAGCGGCGATGCAGATGGCGCGCGATCACCTCCTTGCCGGTGCCGGATTCGCCCAGGATCAGCACCGAGGCCTCGGCCGGCGCGATCTGCTCGGCGCGCTTCAGCACGGCGAGCGTCGCCGGATCGCGGGCGATCAGCGCATGCGTCTCGCCGGCCGCCGCCTCCAGGATCGCGGCGATCAGATCGGGGTCGGGCGGCAGCGGCAGGAACTCGCGCGCGCCTTCGCGGATCGCGCGCACCGCCGCATCGGCATCGGCGTTGATGCCGCAGGCGACGACAGGGACGGTGATGCGTTCGGCCGCCATCGCGCGCACCAGGCCGCCGACATCGTGCGAGATCTCGCAGAGCACGACGTCGACTCTCGCATCCGCGCGCAACTGGTGAAGGCCGGATTCGATATCGTCCGCCTGGTCGAGCCGCGCGCCGCGCGCCATCGCCATGCGGCCGGCCTGGGCAAGCTCTCCCGCGAGGGAGCCGACGATCAGAACGCGCATCGAAATTCCTCCGCCGCCCGCGTCAAGCCCGGTCGGCCTTGACGATTTCCGTCATCGTCACGCCGAGCCGGTTGTCATCCACCATCACCACCTCGCCGCGCGCGACGAGCCGGTTGTTCACGTAGATGTCGATCGCCTCGCCAAGCTTGCGGTCGAGCTCGACCACCGCGCCACGGCCGAGCTTCAGGAGCTGGCTCACCTGCATCGTGCTCTTGCCGAGCACGGCGCTGACGGTCACCGGGATGTCGTACACCGCCTCGAGGTCGCGCGCGCCGCGCGGCGGACCGGCCTCCGCGCCCTGGCCTTCCCTGAGATCCGCGAGATCGGCTTCATCCGACATGTTCGAGCTCCCTGCCTGCGTTTTGCGTGGCCCACGATTCTGATCCGGGTGCGCCGGGCACGATGCCGTCCGCCACCGTCCCGTTCGCCGGCGCCGCCATGCTGATCAGGCCGAGACCGGCCAGCGCGGCTTCCATGGTGGCGCGGATGGCCGCGGCCTCGCGCCGTGCGCTGCCGCACTCCCAGGTGACGCGCGCATCGCCTGGCGCCATGCCGGCGGCGGGATGCAGCGCGATGCGCGCGGATTGCGCGGGATCGAGCCCCGCCAGCTCCTCGCGCACGCCGTCGAGATGCTGCGGATGCACGCGGATGGTCGCATGTGCCTCGCGCGACAGCGCGGGCAGCAGCGTGCGGGTCAGCATCCGCACCTCCTGCTCGCCATGCGCGGCGGAGAGCGCGGGCAGCAGCCGGCACAGCATCTGCAGCATCAGGGCGGCGGTGCTGGAAGCGGCCTGCTCGACCAGCGCGACCGCGGCGCCCGCCGTCGTGCCGAGCGACGCGCCGACCGCTTCCAGCGCGGCGACGCGGTCGAGGCCGCGCGCGATTGACGCGCGGGCCTCGGCATCGGCGAAGCCGGCCGCGTAGCCGTCGCGACGCGCCGCCTCGAGATCGGCCTCGCCGAAGGCCGGCGGCGGCGGCTCGGGCTCCGGCCCGGGCGCCGGCAGATCGTCGGCGGTGTGCGGCTCGCCGTCGAAATCCTCCGCGAACAGCACGCCGAGCAACGGGCCGGGCGAGAAGGCTACCGGAAGCTCGGGCAGCACCGCGGCGGCGATCTCGGCCGCGAGATCCGAGCCGAAGGGAAGGGGGAAGAGCCGGTCCATGCTAGTAGACGATCTCCTCATCCTTGCTTTCGGAGATCTCGATCTCGCCGGAGGCGGCGAGATCCTTGGCCAGCACCACAATGCCGGCCTGAGCCTCGTCAACGTCGCGCAGCTTCACCGGGCCGAGCCCCTCGATATCGTCACGCAGCATCTTGCTCGCGCGTTCCGACATATTGCGGAAGAACAGATCGCGGAGCTGCTCGGACGCGCCCTTCAGCGCGACCGGCAGCTTGTCCCTCTCGACCGCGCGCAGCAGCACCTGCACCGCGGTGGGCGACAGGCGCTGCAGATCGTCGAAGGTGAACATCAGCGCCTTGATCCGCTCGGCCGCCTCGCGGTTGCGCTCCTCGAGCGCCGCGATGAAGCGGGTCTCGGCCTGGCGATCGAGATTGTTGAAAATCTCGGCCATCAGCTCATGCGCGTCGCGCCGTGTGCTGCGCGCGAGGTTGGACATGAACTCGGAACGCAACGTGCGCTCGACGCCGTCGAGCACGTCCTTCTGCACCGCCTCCATGCGCAGCATACGCATGACGACTTCCATCGCGAAATTATCCGGCAGCATGGTCAGCACGCGCGCCGCGTGATCGGATTTCACCTTGGAGAGCACGACGGCGACGGTCTGCGGGTATTCGTTCTTCAGGTAGTTGGCGAGCACCGCCTCGTTCACGTTGCCGAGCTTGTCCCACATCGTGCGGCCGGCGGGGCCGCGGATCTCCTCCATCACCTGCAGCGCGCGATCCTTGGGCAGCGTCTTCAGCAGCAGGCGCTCGGTGCTCTCGAATGTGCCGATCAGGTTGCCGGCGACACCCAGGCTTTCGGTGAACTCGAAGCAGAGGCGCTCGACGACATCGGCGCGCACCGCGCCGAGCTGCGCCATCGCCATCGAGACCTCCTTGATCTCCTCCTCGTGCATCTGGCCGAACAGCGCCCGGCAATTCTCCTCGCCCAGCGCGAGCAGCAGCACGGCGACTTTCTGCGGACCAGTGAGGCCGGTGGCGTCGGTGCGGGGCAACGCTCAGGCTCCTTCCTGCGCAAGCCAGCCGCGCATGATCGTCAGCGTCTCCTCGGGATGATTCTGCACGAGGTCGGTGATCCGGCGCAGCGAGGAGGCGCGCATCTGGCCCTCGACATTCGCGAGCTGGATCATGCCGTCACCCTCGGCGAGCAGCGTGCCGTCGGCGGCGGCGAGCGCGGCGCCGCCGGGCCCGGCGATCGCGGCGACCGCGCCATTGGCCGCACCGCCGAGCGCCGCCGCGGCGCCACCGAGCGAGAGCGCCTCCACCGCCGTCACGTCCGGCGCGGGAAGCGCGGTCGCAGTGAGACGCAGCGCCAGCGGCCGGAGCACCAGGAGCAGGGCGAGCAAAGCGAGCAGGCCGAACACCGCGGTCTCGCCGAGGCGCATCAGATCGGCCTTCTCGAGGCCGATGCCAAGCAGGCCGTGCGGCGCCTCGGGCACGGAGGCGTCGACGCCGGCGAAGCGGAGGTTGACCACCTCGACATGGTCGCCGCGCTTCTCGTCGTAGCCGATCGCGCCCTTCACCAGCGCGTTGAGCCGGGCGAGCTCGTCGGTGGAGAGCGGCTTCCAGTTATCCTTGCCATCGGTGCCGGTTCCCTCGATGCCGTCCACCAGCACGGCGAGGCTGATCCGGCGGATCTGCGGCTGGTCGTGCACCAACGTGCGCACCGATTTGCTGATTTCGTAATTGGTGGTCTCTTCCTGGCGCGCCTCCTGCGTGCCGGCGGCGTCCGCGTTGCCGGCATTGGCGTTCGGCAGGTTGTTCTGCACCGAGACATTGGCGGGGGAGGCCTCGGTGGTCTTGCTCGTGTTGTTGACGTTCTGCGTGCTGCGCACGACCTGGCCGTCCGGGTCGTATTTCTCCTGCGTCTCGCGGCTCTGGTCGAAATTCATCTCGACCGAGGCCTCGGCCCGCACGCGGCCGGGGCCGAGCACGCGCTCCAGCATCTCCTCGACGGCGCGGGACAGGCGGAGCTCGGTCGCGGCCCGGATGTCCTCGGTGGTCTGCGCCTCGCCGAGCGGGCCGGACGGGGCGCCGGCGCGGGCCAGCACGTTGCCGCGGCTGTCGACGATCGCGATGTTCTGCGGTTTGAGCGCCGGCACCGCGGCGGCGACGAGGTTGATCACCGCCTGCACGCCCTCGCGATCCAGCTTCGCCGCCCCGGTCATCGTGAGCAGCACGCTGGCCTGCGCTTCCGGCGTCTCGCGGGCGAAGGGTTCGCGCTTGGCGAGCACCAGATGCACGCGCACCGCGCGCACGCCGTTCAGCATGCCGATGCTGCGCGCGAGCTCGCCTTCCAGCGCGCGGGTCTCGTTGATGTTCTGCTGGAACTGGCTGGCGGTCAGCGCATCGCCACGGTCGAAAATCTCGTAGCCGAGCGAGCCGCCGGAGGGCAGGCCTTCCTTGGCGAGCAGCATCCGCGCCCGCGCGACCTCGTTCGCCGGCACCATGATGCGGCTGCCCTGACCGTCCTCCTGATGGGCGATGTGCGCGCGGTCGAGCTGGTCGACGATCTGCCCGGCCTCCTTGAGGTCGAGATCGGCATAGAGCAGCGCCATCGGCTCGCCGCCGCGCATCGCGAGGAAGGCGAGCAGGCCGAGCGTTGCGACCGCGACGCCGCCCATCATCGCGAGGCGCATGGCCCCGAGCCCCTTCAGGGCCTCGAGCATCGCCTTCATGTTCCTGCTCCGCTCGGACCCGTGGTCATTGCTCGCGCGTCTCCGGCTGCCCGGCATTTTGCCGTGCGCCGAAGATGGCGGTCGGGGGTTTCCCGAAGGTTAACGGCCCGGCATTAATTGCCGAGCGACTGCACCGAGCCCATGTCCATGCCGACCGGGCCGAGCTCGACATTCACCCCGCTCGCGCCGGTGCCCCTGGCGATACCGGTCGCGGTGCCGACCACGTCGAAGGGAACGCTGCTCGACGCGCCCGACGCGCTGGTGGTGGTGACGGCTATGTTGTAGGCGCCGTTCGGCTCCGTCGCCCCGGAATTGTTGGTGCCGTCCCACGTCCATGTATTGGCGCCGGCGGCGGATTGCGCGGTCACGCTCTTGATCGCGTGGCCCGACGCATCGGTGACGGCGATGCTCACCGGCTCGGAGGCCGTCGTGGTGAAGCTGATCGACCCGCTGCCGTTCTGCAGCGGGATTTGCGTCGCCGTGCCGGAGACGGTTTTCCCGACCAGGGAGGAGGATTGCATGATGTCGCTCCCCTGGGTGAGCTGGATCAGCTGGCCGAGATTGCTGTTGGTGGTGATCTGCTGCTCGACGCCCGAGAATTGCACGAGCTCGGTGGTGAAGCTCTGCGAGTCCATCGGGCTGGTCGGGTCCTGATTCTGCACCTGGGTCATCAGCAGGTTTAGGAAGTCGTTGAAGTTGCTCGACAGCGAGGCGAGGGCGTTCTGCCCGGTCGCGCTGGCGACGCTGCTGCTGCTCGCGCTGCTCGCGGCGGCAGTGCTGGTGGTCGACGTGGTGCCCGAGGTCGTCGAGGTGACGGAACCGCTCATCGGAATGTCCTTTCAGGCGGTGATGTTGATGCCGGCGAGCTGCCGGAACTGCATCGGGGTGGCGGGAGCGGCAGGCTCGGCGAAGGCGGTCTGACGCCCTGCCTGGTCGCCGGAAGATCGGTTGCCGGAGGACTGGCCGCCATGTGGTTGGCCGCCCTGGGATTGGCCGCCTTGGGATTGGCCACCATTCGATTGGCCGGAGGCGGTCTGGCCGGACGAAGACTGATGCGAAAACGGGCCGGGGGATTGCTGGCCGGCGCCGGCATTCTGGCCGCTCGCTGTCTCCGGCGCCGGCGCGAGGTGGAAGCTCACGGTCCGGCCATCCTGCGGGACGCCCGCCTGGTCGAGCGTGCGGGAGAGCGCCGGCGCATCCGCCTGCAGCAGCCGCAGCGTGTCCGCCCGGTCGGCGCTCACCTGCACCGAGGCGGTGCCGTCCTGCGCGCGGTCGATGCGGATCTCGACGCGGCCGAGCGATTCCGGGGAGAGCTGCACGATGACATGCCCGGCGCCCCCGGCGCTCGTCCCCATCGCGATCATCACCGGCGCCACCTGCACGGCCGGCGAGGCGGCGGATTGCTGTGGCGTCGGCGTGGCCGAGGCCGTCGGCGCCGCTCCCAGGGTGATGCCGGTCTGGGTCATGCCGGTCTGGGTGACGGCAAGCGTCGGCGTGGCGGCGGTGAGCGTCGCCATGGCCGTATTGGCGGTGGTTGCCGCGAGCGCGCCCTCGGTATGGGCCAGGACGGTGCCGTGAGTGGCGGCGTGGATGGCAGCACCCGGAGTTGTGCCTGGAGCGGCGTTTGCCTGGCCGGCCTGGTCCGCGCCCTCTGGTCCTGAGGCGTGCGCCGCCCGGGAGGGCGTCGCGGCTGCTTCCTTTGTCTGATGGCCGCCGATCTGCCCTTGCCGGTTACCGTCGATCGCCGTGACGGCGGCCGACGCCGCCCCGGCCTTGTCGCTGCCGGAAACCGTGGCGGGAGGCGAGGCGGCCGGCACGGTCGGCACGGGAAGCAAGGCGGCCGGGATGATCGCCGGCATCGGCGTCGCAGCCGGGTCCGTCGCCGTCTCGGCGCGTGTTCCACCATGGGCTGATTTCGGCTGGGCGGCGCGGCTTTCGCCGCTCCCGGCAACTTGCGGCGTGGATGCCGCCGACTGGGTATTGCCGAGCGCGTTGGCGAGCAGGGCGGTTGCATCGGCCGCGGTCGCGGCCGCGTCCAGCGCGGGCGGCGAAGCGTCCATCGAATCAACGGCCGCCGGATCGGTGGCGGGCGTGGCTTCGAGCGCGGCGGCGAGGCTGGTGGAGAAGCTGTCGCCCCCGTTGGACGCGGCAGCGGTTCCGCGCCCGGTGGCGGCCGGGGCGGAAGCGGCGTGCGCGGTGGTGGGGGCGACGTGCGGCATCGGCATTCCCTGCTGTCCCGACACGGGCCTCCCGCATCGCTGCGACCGTTGTTGCAAGAGGCGGGCCAGACGCAGCGCCCTGCGCCGGGGTCGCGCCTGGCCCGCGCCCGGCAGAGTTTGCCCGGCGCAAACTGCCGCCCGCGCGCAATCGAGCCGGTTCCGCCCTCCACGCGGACCGACCGGCCGATGCCGTGTCGCGTTCCCGGACTTTGGCACGAAACCTGCACGACCCATCCCGAACGCGAATACGCAGGAGGTTTCGATGTCACTATTCGGCGCGCTGAGCACCGCCGTGAGCGGGTTGGGGGCGCAGTCCGCGTCCTTCACCAATATCAGCGACAATCTCGCGAACAGCCAGACTGTCGGCTTCAAGGGAATCGACACGAATTTTGCCGACTACCTGACGACGAGCACGGCCTCGACCAACGATTCCGGGTCCGTCATCGCGACGCCCGACTATACCAACGACGTGCAGGGCACGATCCAGACTTCGACGGATCCGCTCGCGCTGGCGATCTCGGGCCAGGGTTTCTTTCCGGTCAGCGAGCAGAACGGCACGGTGAACGGCAACCCGACCTTCAGCCCGCAGGCTTACTATACCCGCGCCGGTGATTTCAGCATGAACGCGAACGGCTACCTGGTGAACAGCTCGGGCGAATATCTGAACGGCTGGTCGGTCAATTCCTCGACCGGCGTCGCCGACCAGACCACCCTGGCGCCAGTCCAGGTCAGCCAGTCCGAGTTCGACCCCGTCGCCACCTCGAACGTCACGCTGTCGGCGAACCTGCCGGCGACACCGGCTTCCGGCACGTCGACCTCCTCCTCGATCGAGATCTATGACGGGGAAGGCACCCAGCACGCGGTCAACCTCAACTGGACGCAGAATGCAACCGGCGACTGGACCGTCGGAGTGAATGTTCCGGACAACACCTCCGGCAGCGCTGTCGGCTCGGCGGAAGTGCAGTTCGGCGCGACCAGCGGCAACTCGGTCGCCGACGGCACGCTCGGCAGCATCACCAATGCGACCGGCGTGACCGCCTCGAGCTACGCCTCCGGCAGCCCGGCGACCATCACCTTCAACGCCGATTTCGGTCAGGGTCCGCAGCAGGTCACGCTCAACCTCGGCAATTATGGATCGGCGAACGGTGTCACCCAATATGCAGGCACCAGCTACAATCTGCGCGGCATCACCCAGGACGGTGTCGCCGCCGGCGCGTTCAGCAGCGTTTCGACGACCAGCAGCGGCGGCATCGTGCTGAACTACAATAACGGCCAGTCCCGCACGATTGCGCAGGTGCCGATCACCACCTTCGCCGATGCGGATGCGCTGCAGCGGCAGAACGGGCAGGCCTTCACCGCGACCCAGGCCTCCGGCCAGGCGGTGACGCAGGCGGCGAACACCAATGGCGCGGGCCAGCTCGTCACCGGCTCGGTGGAGAGCTCGAACGTCGACACCGCCACGCAGTTCAGCAAGCTGATCGTCGCCCAGCAGGCCTATGCCGCGAACGCCAAGGTGGTGACCGCGGCCGACCAGCTGCTGCAGACCACGATCAACATGAAGCAGTGAGCGCGGAAGTCGGAGCCCCATCATGAGCCTCGACTCCGTACTCTCGATCGCGACCAGCGGCCTGTCGGCGATCAACCAGCAGCTCGCCCTCGTCTCGCACAATGTCGCGAATGCGAATACCGCGGGCTATGCCGTCGAGACGCTGCCGCAGACGAGCCTCGACGGCGGCGGCCAGGGCATGGGCGTGGTGGTCGGCGTCGCGCAGCGGCAGGTGAATGCCGAGCTGCAATCCGAGCTCTCCGCGCAGGGTGGCGCGGTGGCCGGGCTGCAGACCACGACCACGGCGTTGTCCTCGATCGACACCGCACTCGGCACGCCGGGCGCGGGCACCGATCTCGCGAGCCTCGTCGGCAGCTTGCAGGACGCGTTCTCGACGCTCGCCTCGGACCCTTCGGTCGCCGCCTCGCAGACGCAGGTGGTGAGCGCGGCGTCGAGCCTCGCCGGCGGCATCAACGGCCTCGCCTCGACCTACGCGGGCGAGCGGCAGACCGCGCAGGATTCGCTCAGCTCCGAAGTCAGTGACCTGAACAGCGGGATCGCTACGATCGGCACGCTGTCCGATCAGATCATGGGGATCAAGGCGCAGGGAGACAGCACCGCCGATCTCGAGAACCAGCGCGACAATGCGATCCAGCAGGTGTCGCAGCTGCTCAACGTCAACTTCATTCCGCAGAGCAGCGGCGACATGCTGGCGGTGACGCAGAGCGGGCTCAGCATTCCGCTGCACAACAGCACCGGGCCGTTCGCCACCAGCGACGCGACGCTCGGCGCCACCTCGACCACCGGCACCGACATCCCGCCGATCACGCTCAACGGCACCGACGTGACGAGCCAGCTCGTCGGCGGCGAGATCGGCGCCAATCTGCAATTGCGCGACAGCACGATCCCGACCTTCCAGGCCGAGCTCGACGAGTTTTCCCACACGCTCGCCTCGCGCTTCCAGGCGCAGGGCCTGACATTGTTCAGCGATGCGAACGGCAACGTGCCCGCGGGCGGCGGCACGCCGGCGCAGTCGGGCTATGTCGGCTTCTCGGGCGACATCCAGGTGAACCCGGCGGTGCAGTCGAACGCCTCGCTGGTACGCGACGGCACCAATGCGATCGCCGCCGGCGACCCGGGCGGCGGCTCCGCCTTCACGCCGAACCCGACAACCGGGCCGGCCGGCTTCACCGGTCTCGTGGAGCGCGTGCTCGACTACACGTTCGGCGCAAACGCGCAATCAGGACAGGCGCAGCCGGCGGCGGCGCAGAGCGGGCTCGGCCCGAACGGCAACCTCGCCGCGCCCTACTCCGGCAGCACGATCGCGAGCCTCGCGAGCGGGCTGGTCTCCGCGCAATCGCAGGCGAGCAGCACGGCGCAGGATCAGCTCGGCACCGCGCAGGCGCTGCAGACCACCTTGCAGGGCAAGGTCTCGGACGTCTCGGGCGTTTCGGTCGATGCCGAGATGTCGTCGATGATCCAGCTGCAGAATTCCTATGCCGCGAATGCCCGCGTGGTGGCGGCGGTGCAGTCCATGTGGACCCAGTTGATCAATACGGTGAGCGCGACATGAGCGGCAGCATCAGCGGCATTTCCGATTACGGGCTGAGCAGCCGGCTCGTCTTGGAGAGCGAGACGATCAAGCAGCAGCTTGACCGGGTGAGCGAGCAATCCTCGAGCGGGCTGGTCTCCAACACCTATTCCGGGCTCGGATCCGGTGCTGCGGTGTCGATCACGCTCAACCCGGAGATCGCCTCGGCGAATGCCTGGCAGAGCGATATCGATGGTGCGAGCGCGCGGATCAGCGCGACGCAGAACGTGCTGACGCAGCTCGGCACGATCGCCTCGAAATTCTCCTCGAGCCTGCTGTCGATCGGCACCAGCAGCGATTCCAGCATCGACGTCATCGCCTCGCAGGCGCGCGCGGCGCTGCAGCAGGTGGCGACCCTGCTCAACACGCAGGTCGGCAACGAATACGTCTTCTCGGGCCAGGATAGCGGCAATCCGGCGATCCCGGATGCGGCGAACATCCTGAATTCGGGTTTCTTCACCAGCATCCAGACCGATGTCGGCGGCCTCGCCGCCAAGGGCGCCGCTTCCACCGCTGCGGCGACGCTCGCCGATGCCACCACGAACTCCCCGTTCGACCCGGCGATCGACACCGCACTGCCCACCGTCGAGACCGGGCAGGGCCAGCGCATCACCACCGGCATCCTCGCCAACCAGAATGCCGATGCGGCGAGCGCGCCGTCGACCACCAGCACCGGCTCCTACACGATGGATCTGATGCGCTCGCTCGCCGCCATCGGCTCGCTCACCAGCAGCCAGGCAGCGACCGGGCAGCCCTTCCAGGATCTGGTGACCAATCTCGAGACGAGCCTGAGCGGCGCGACCAGCGGCATCTCCACCGACGCGGCGATGCTCGGCAGCCGGCAGGACGAGCTGACCGCGCGCAAGACCGACCTCTCGGACACGGTGACGGCGCTCACCTCGCAGGTCTCGGACGTGCAGGACGTGGACATGGCGGCGGCCGCGACCAAGCTCTCCGATCTGCAGACCCAGCTACAGGCCTCCTACAAGATCCTGGGCGACATGAACCAGTTCTCGCTGGTCAACTACATGACGAGCTGACGGGCGAGGACCGGCAGAATGTGGCCAAAAAGGCCGCCGGCTTCACCCGGCGTTAAGGCCGCCCGGGCAAGATGGCGCTTCATTCGGCCCAAGATGGCGCCGACAACCGCGGAAGGTGGGGAATGTCGAACCTCGTATTGGAGATCCGGCCGGGCGAGATGATGATCGTCAACGGCGCCTCCATCCGGTTCCGAACCAAGACCCGGCTGGAGCTTGCGGCCCGCGCGCGTTTCCTCTTCGGCAAGCAGATCATGGCGCCTGACCAGGTGGACAGCCCGGCGCGGCGCATCTACTTCGCCCTGCAGACCGCCTACATCGGCAATGAGGAGGAGCGCGAGGCCGGCCTCGAGGAAGCGCGCGAGCTGATCGCAAGCTACAAGGCGGCGACCACTTCCAACCTCGCCCGCGAGATCCTCGACCGCGCCCTGGCGGCCGCCGAGGCGGATGATTGCTACCAGGCGCTCCGCCTCGCCCGCCGCATCATCCGTCACGAGGATGCGGTGCTTGGGCGGGACGTGCCCGGCGGCGTGGCGGCCGGCGCCTAGAGCATTTTCACCTTCGGTGGAGCCGGCCCTCGCCCCCACCCGGCCCCCTCGGTAGTATACTTTCGTTGGGGCCGGGGGTGGGGCGAGGGCCGGCGCCGACTTAACTGAAAAGGCTCTAGGCGCCCGCCCGCCTACCGGCTCCGATAGACCACGAAGCCGGCGATCGCATCCATCAGCGCCTCCGGCTCGTCGGCGCGCACCGAGTGGCTGCTGTGCTCGAAAATGCGGAGGTCCGAGCCCGGGATCTGCCGATGCAGCTCCTCGGAGAATTCCGGCGGGCAAATCCAGTCATGCCGGCCGGCGATGATCAGGGTCGGCGCGGTGATGCGGCCGAGCTCCGGACGCAGATCGTAGGTCTGCAGAAAGCCGTCCGGCGCAAAGGCGCGGTTGAGCGCCTCCGGCGAGTGCGTGGTGCGCAGCCGGGAGGACGCGCCGGCGACCGGGTCGTGCTTGCGCGAGTAGAGCGGGCCCATCACCGCGTAGTACTCGCGCATCGCCTCCAGGCTCGTGAGCTCGCCGCCCCAGAGCTTCCCGACCATCGCTTGCTGCTCGGGCGTGCCGCGCTCGGCGACGATCTCCCGCGCCCGCGCATTGAACCCGGCATGCGCCGCGGTGACGACGAGCACGAGATGCGAGACGCTCGCCGGAAAGCGCGCTGCATGCGCCATCGCCACCATACCGCCATAGCTCGTGCCGATCGAGACGATCGGGCCCAGGCCGAGATGCAGGCGCAGCGCCTCCATGTCCTCGACATTCTCGTCGAGATGATAGGTCGACACATCGCCGCGCGCCGAACGGCCCTGTCCGCGATGGTCGAAATAGACGAGCTGCATCTTGGCCGCGAGCGGCGTGTAGCCCGGCTTGAATCCGGTATGATCGCCGCCGGGTCCGCCATGGACCACGAAGGCGACGGGGCGCTCGCGCATCGCTTCGCCATCCGGCACCAGGCCCATGCCCTCGATGTCGAAATAGATTTCGGTGTCCCTGATCTTCGCCCGCATCGTCTCCCCCTCACATCAGCGCGAACCGAATACCCGACGCCGCGGCGATCAGCCAGACCGCGCCGCCCATTTCCGGGTCGCGGGCAGGGGCGCTGCCTCATGCATCGCTTGGGACCCATTAAGGGCAGCCGCCCTTGGAGGCTATTTGGAACGTGGTCTGGCGAGTCATATGGCGTGGTTTCCGAGCACCGGAGAGGAGCGGCCTTAAAGGCCATGAGCGCCGGAGCACAGGAAAAGCGTCAGATGGCCGCCAGAGCGCGTTTCCAAACGGGCACTAGAGCATTTTCAATTAAGTCGGCGCCGCCCCCCGCCCCCCGGCTCAGTAAGTTCTTCGCCCAGACCGATCAGCAGCCTCAGAGCGTTGCCCAGCTCATTCCGGGCACGTCGGCTGGAACGCCGACGCCCCAGGGGGCGCCGCCGGTCGACGCCGGCTCCGCCCAGAACATGCAGGACCGCATTCCTCAACGCTTCGACCGACAAGCGCACGGTCAGCGCCGACCGGCTTGAGGCCAAAGCCTCGCCTTATGTCGTCCAGGCAGGCGCCGTCATCCCGGCGGCGCTCACCACCGGCATTCGTTCCGATCTGCCCGGCCAGATCACTGCCCAAGTGACGGAGGCCGTCTACGACAATCCCACACGCAAGTATCTTCTCATTCCGCAGGGCGCGAAGCTAATCGGTCAGTACGACAGCTCTGTTGCGTTCGGGCAGTCGCGGATACTGCTGGTTTGGACACGCGTTATCATGCCAGACGGCACATCCATGGTACTGGAGCGCCAGCCCGGCGCCGACACGGAAGGCTACGCCGGGCTTGAGGACGACGTCGACAACCATTGGGGCATGCTGTTGAAGGCAGCCGTGCTTTCGACGTCGCTCAGCGTGGGCACCGAAGCCGGGACCAGCCAGGATGAGAACAACCTGGTACAGGCGATCCGGAGCGGCGCCTCCAACAGCATCAGCCAGACCGGCCAGCAGATCGTTCAGCGCCAGCTCACCATCCAGCCGACCCTCACTATCCGACCAGGATTTCCGGTGCGCGTCATCGTTACGCGCGACCTTGTGCTCGCACCTTATGAGCAAGGAGGAATGCCATGACGAAGCTCAAGCTTGGGCCGATTGTCGACAATAAGCCCGTCAAGTTCGCATTGGAGTTGCCGGCTACGGCGCATCGCGACCTGGCCGCCTACGCCGAGGTGCTCAGTCGCACGAGCGGTCAACCGGCGCCCGACCCAGCGAAGCTGATTGTGCCGATGATCGAACGATTCATGGCGACGGATCGGGCTTTCGCGAAGGTGCGGCGGAACGTCATTCAATCCAGAGGGGGAAAGGGCCAATATTTCCGGGTAACGCTCGCGAAGCATGTCGAGGAAGGGGCGCAGCGAAGGGTTGCATTCGCCTGGCGCCAGTAGGCGCGAAAATTCAGCCGCGTTGGCCCTTCGGCATCATGCACCTCTCGGAAGGTGACGCCGCGTCACGAGCTGTCAGCGGATGGTTCTCGGGGAGAGCGACGACCACTCGCTCGCTCCATACCGACAACAACCTGTCGCTCCATGTTGGAGTGTTCTCGGCCACGAAGGCGACGTCGATGGCGGAATGGGCGAGATCGGAGATCAGATGGTCGCTCGATCCGTCAACCAGATGAGTATCGACGTCGGGGAAGCGGTGCCGATGGTCGAGGAGGGTGGCCCTGAGGTTGCCGGCTGAGAGGGAGGCGTGTACGCCGATGGTCAAGCGACCACTCTCGCCTCGGGATCGAGTCTGCAGGCGCGCGGTGATAGCTTCAGTTTCTTCGATGATGCGGCGTGCGGCATCGAGGAACTCCTGGCCTTCTATGGTCGGCCGGGTGCCACCATTGGTGCGCTCAAAAAGTGTGGCACCCAGTTTATATTCGAGATCACGCAGGCAACGACTGAGTGTCGATTGGCGGATATTCAGCGTCTCCGCGGCCTTGCGCGCGGAGCCTGCGGGCTTGCTCCGTCTGTGCGTCCACCGCCTCGCCCTGCCGCTTGTGATTGAACCAATCCTGCCGACATTCCGCGAGACCTATCCCGAGGTCAGCGTGGAAATCGGCGTGGAGGATGCCGACGTTGAACTGGTCTCGGGTGGCTATGACGCTGGCATCCGCATCGGAGAATTCATCGCCAACGATATGATAGCGACCAGAGTATCGTCAGCGTTTCGCTGGCTCGTGCTGGGAGCACCCGCCTATCTCGCGGCAAGAGGTCGACCGGAAGTCCCGCAAGCCTTGACCGAGCATGAATGCATTCGGTTCCGCTTCCCAAGATCACGATCCATTTACGACTGGGAGTTTGTCCGGGATGGTCGGCCATTGTCCATTCGGCCGGCGGGCAGAGTGATTGTCAATGACAGCAGTTTGCTCCGGTCACTCGCTGTGCAAGGGATGGGATTGATTTATACGTCCGACCGGGCCGCAGAAGCCGAGATTAGACATGGGCTTTTAGTTCCCGTTCTGGAAGCCTTTGCCCCTGCGCTTGATAATCTCTTCATCTACTTTCGCGAGAATCGGGTGTTGCGGGCCCCCGCAACTGAAACTGCCGGCTAGATGGCGAGCGCCAGCGCCCGCGTTGGCCTTAGACAGTCGATCTGTTGCGGGGGAGGGATTTGAACTTACGCGCGGCAGCGGCAATACTCCCGCGTCGGGGACCCGGATCGCACGCTGTGCTCCTACCACAAGTATCTCATGGAGAAGGACGACTGACCGTGGCCGCGAATGAGGCAAAGAAGCATCATTATGTGCCGCAGTTCTACATGCGTCGCTTCGCCTGCGCCGACGATGAGAACAAGGTCATGGTGCTCGAGCGCCATCGCAATGTCGTGGCTGCCGATCACAAGTCGATCGAGGGCATCGGCTATGAGGAGCGCCTCCACGACTATGACGACAATGGCGCACCAGCATCGATCGAAGGCGATCTGAACAAGGCGATCGAGACGCCGTTTTCCCAGAACGGGACCTGGCTCAAAATCAGCGGCGGAAACTGCGCGGGCCTCGACGAGACCGATCGCCTGCCGCTCTACGGCTTCGCGCGGCACCTTCAGCTCCGCAATCTCGAAACGCTGCGCTTCATCGAGACGCAGCACGCCCGCTACCTGACCGGAGAGTTGGAAGACGAACTGACGGACGAAGAGCGAGACATGCACGCGTGGATCGCGTCCGACCCTGGCGCCGCGCATGAGCTGTTCCGAGCCGGCGCGATGGAAACGATGCTTCCAGCCGACGCCAGCGCGATCAACGTCATCGTCTGCCAAACGCCTATCGCACTTCGATCGTCCACCAACCCTGTTGTTCGCCTCTCGCACCCCGGGAACGACTCCATCTTCGGTGCGATGTTCAATTCACTACGGACCTGGTGGCTTGCCCTGGATCGCCACTGGGGCGTGTTCATCGTTGCCGGCGGACCGTCCGGCTTCAGCGCCGGGGCTGTCCCGCCGGACCTCGCCCGTGTGGTCAATCGCCAGTATCTCGTCCAGCTCTTGGAGGGCAGCGCGCGATACATGCTGGCCGACGACGACTTCCTTGGCGAAGATCTCGAATGGGCAGGCTTCACTTTCGCGCAGCCGACAGCGTGCGGTTTCCGTTATCGGAAGGTCACCTCAGCCTCTTGATCGCCGACCGAGCCGAGAGCCACAATGCCACATGATAATTTCTCTCTACCCATCAAGACAGAACTTTCGCTCAGAGCCGCGCATTTCTGCTCGAATCCCCGTTGCCTGCGGCTCACCGCCGGGCCGCGCTCGGGCCTGCTGCGAGGACTAGCGACGGGTCACGCCGCCCATATCTGCGCCGCGTCTCCCGGAGGCCCGCGCTGTGACCCCGATCGAAGCGAAGCCGCGCGACGCTCCGCTGCCAATGGGCTGTGGCTGTACCGCGAGTGTGGCGACATGGTGGATAAGGATGACGGCGGCTTCTCGGTGGACGAGTTGCGCGCATGGAAGCGCGACCACGAATCCATGATCGCTGAGGTCCGGCAGCAAGGCTGGTCGCGCAGCATCGAACTCCTCCGTTCCGGGCAAACGGCTCCGGGACTCGCTCGCGACATCGTCGCCCTCGTAGAGGATCGCCGCACCTTTTGGGCGCGGTTCGACGCCGAATTTCCCGATCGCGTTCGAATGTCTCTGGACGGCCTGCGCCATGACCTAACCCGCCTGCGGCGCGACTGCGCGCCAGGCAGCCGCTCGATATCGTTATCGTTGCCTTAGCTCAGACGATCCGCCGGTTCTTCGATGCAGTCGAGCAGTTCGATCTTACGACGTTGCGATGTGATAGCCGCGACCTTGATTGGCTAGCGTTCGAGTCCGCTCTGCGAACACTGCGCAAATCAATCGGATTTCAGATCAACGCGCTTGCCGCCTCCTATTCCGTTGCTCTTCAGGAAGAGTTTGCGGCCTATCTGCCGCAAGGGCTCAACGAAAACGCGTAACGCTGCCGCCGCAACGTACGGCGCCAGCAAGCGCCAATCTCTTATGAGAGAGATGGCGCGCCCGACACGATTCGTATGTGTGGCCTCCACCTTCGGAGGGCAACGGTCAATCTACGCAGCCAAGCGGGGAATGGCCCTCTCGACCAATCGCAAGAATCGGGTGTTGCGCGCCCCGCAACCACCGACAGTTGACTCCAGACGGCATTAGCTGTCGGGATTTTTGCGTTCTTATCGGCAGCCTCACAGAACACAAGAATCTGAGCCAGATCGTCATGAAGGGCAGCATCTGAACCCCTGCTTTCGGTCCGTGGCGATGCTCTTCCAGGGCCATGTCGGCGGCCTTGCCCGTTTCGTTAATTTTGCGGGTAAATTCCTTGACGAAGCTGGCCACCGCGTCGGGCGCCATCAGCCTTTCTTTGAGCCCGCCGAGTGTACGTACGCCTTGGCGGCGTTCTGTGCAGCCGCGAAGACGTCGCGTGCAGACGTCGTGCCCGCTATGTGTTCCGTACCCTCGGCCCCGAGGTCCATCCATCCTGCATTCACGGCCTCAAACATTTCTTCGGCAGGTCCGGTGTGGCCCTTCGGGACACCGAATTGTTCGAACGCTCCCGCCCACCCTGCACGCGGGACTGCAAAGGCCTTCACGTCGAGATTCACGACTTCACCCAATTGTTCGGCGACTTCATCCGCGCTGACCATCGAACCGAGCTCGACGACGCGCTGCCCTGACCAGGCTGGCCCGGTCAAAAGGGCTGCGACCTCCGCGCCGACGTCACTCGTCGCGACCATGGTCGATTTCCGGTTTGTCGGATTGTAGTAGACCGGTAGCGTTCCGCCCTGAGCGACCTGCAAGCCGTAAAGGAAGTTTTCGAAGAACCCACCTGCGCGTACAAATGCGATTGGCGATATCAGGTCGCGAAAACCTTGCTCCAGAAGCGACAAGGCCGTGATCATCCCGAGCCCGCTGGTCCTGCTCGCTCCCATCGACGAAAGCGCTACCACCCGCGGCGGCGCTGCCCTGGTGAGCGCCTCGACATAGTTCGCAATCACGCCCTTGGCTTCTTTGTAATCGGGCGAGGGCGCCCAGACAGAAGGCAACATGACGAACGCGCCTTCGACGCCTTTGAGCGCCCGCTCGATGGCTGCCGACTCATTCCAATCGCCGTCGACCAGTTCCACGCCCTGGTTCGCCCAGTTCGCCGCCTTCCCGCGATTGCGGACGAGCGCGCGTACTTCCTTGCCGTGCGCCAGCAGATGCTCTGCCGTTGCGCCGCCAACTTTCCCCGTGATTCCCATTACTAAATACATGCTTTTTCTCCTGATCTTGAGGGACAGAGCATTGCCCCTGCCGGTTCAACGGATGAGCGGCAGAATGGCCTGGATACGGGGATCGCGCGCGTAGAGGCCGCCCCATGTCATCGCGCCCAGAAGCAGGGAGATGAGTTCCGGCGGCGACCCCAACTCACCAATGCGGACATGGGCGCAAATCGCGCCTCCCAGAAAGCCCGTCACCAGGATCGCGCCGAGGACGGCGGTGGCCGGGATGGCGTAAAGGATGGCGCAGGCGAGTATGATCGGACCCACGACACGGGTCAGGTCTATCGCGAACCCGGTTTCCTGCAACATGCTCGCGATCTGTGCCGGCGCGAAAAGCTGAATAGTGCCGTCTGCCACCAGAGCGATAACGACGAACGCGCTCATTATCCGGCCGGCCCACAGGGCGCGATGCAGATTCATGGTTTCAGGCACCTGATGCAGGCTCATGGTTTCGGACACTTGTCGTTCTCCTATGGGCTCCTCGTTTTCAAGACTTACTGTGTCTCTTAGGTATGATAAACACCGGGAGACTAAACACACTGTTCTCTCTGTGGTGAACAATACCGAGGCACGAAAAATGCAGAATCTCGAATCCATCCGCATATTCATAACGGTAGCGGAAATGGGGAGCTTCACCCACGCGGCCGACAGCCTGGGCATCCAGAAGGGGAGGGCCTCAACGGCGGTCCGGAAGCTGGAAGAAGATGTCGGCGTCAGGCTCCTGCACCGGACGACGCGCAGCGTGCAGTTGACCGAGGATGGACGCGCATTTCATGCCCGTGCCCGCGATCTGCTCGCTGAAGTCGATGACCTGCACGCGATGTTCGCAGGCGATCGCGTGGCGCTTCGCGGGCGTTTACGGGTCGATCTTCCGACCGAGATGGCGCGCGCAACGATCGTGCCGGCCTTGCCGGATTTCATGGCGACTCACCCCGAGTTGGAGCTGGAGGTGTCGAGTACAGATCGGCAAGTTGATCTGGTTCAAGAGGGGTTTGACTGCGTATTGCGGCTTGGTCCCATCCGGGACGAGACCCTGATTGCCCGCTCGCTGGGCCTGTTGCGCATGGTCAACGCTGCCAGTCCGACCTATCTGGCGCGCCATGGCGTCCCTCGATCGATAGAAGATCTCCAGCGTCAGGAACATCGGACAATTCATTTTTCGACGATGCTGGGCGCAAGACCCATTGGATGGGAATATCCGGACGGCGACAGCTACGCGACGCTTCAGTTGCCGGGTGCGCTACACGTCAACAGCGCGCAGACCTACGAAGCCGCTGCCCTCGCCGGTCTTGGCCTGATTCAGGCGCCACTCTTGGGGATTGGCCGATACTTGGAGAGTGGAGCACTTGTGGAGATCATACCTCATTCTCGTCGCCGTGCCCTCGCCGTGTCCCTCGTCGTAGCACATCGGAGCAATCTGTCGCGCCGAGTCCGCGCATTCATGAAATGGATCGAAGGTGTGCTGACGCCGTATCTGGAATAGCGAAGCGAACATCTTCATCCGGCCCTCGAAAATCGACCCTATGAAGGGGGCTTCGGCCGGGCGCTCTCCAAATGGCCCGACTGCGCCCGACCTATTGGCCGATAACGGACGGGCGGCCGCTAACCTGCGAATTTAAAGCCGGTGCCCCCCAGCTCGGTAATCGTGCGCGGCAATAGCCGTGAGCGCGAGCCGCTATGTTTGAGACTTGCGGTGCGGTGATCAGCCGACTTCCTGAGAACCCGTTTGACCGAGGGGTTCCCATGTCCGCAACCAAGATACTCTGGGGTCAGCTAGTCGTCGTCGGCTGTTGATCGGCGTGGAATAGGGACCCCGTTGGAGTGTTGATCGGCGTCCGAAAGGGACCCCTCTGACGGTGGGGTTCACGATGGCTCTCGTTGTGGTGCGGGGGCCGGATTGGGATGCTGGTGGTGGAGACGATTGCGCGGATCCGGCGGGCGTATTTTGTACAGGGGAAGTCGATCAAGGCGATCTGCCGCGAGCTGCGGGTGTCGCGGAAGGTCGTGCGCAAGGTGTTGCGGTCGGAGGCGACGGAGTTTCGTTACGAACGCGAGCAGCAGCCGATGCCGCGGCTCGGGCCGTGGCGGAGGAATTGGACCGGCTGCTTGCGGCCAATGAGGGGCGACCTGGTCGAGAGCGGCTGACGCTGATCCGGGTTTTCGAGGAGCTGCGTGGACTGGGTTACGAGGGCGGCTATGACGCGGTTCGGCGGTATGCGCGGGCGTGGCGACGCGAGCAGGTGTCGACCTCGGCGGCGGCATATGTGCCGCTGAGCTTCGCACCTGGAGAAGCTTACCAGTTCGACTGGAGCCACGAGGTCGTGCTGATAGGTGGCACGACGGTGACGGTGAAAGTCGCGCATTTGCGGCTGTGCCATAGCCGAATGTTGTTCGTGCGGGCGTATCCGCGCGAGACGCAGGAAATGGTGTTCGACGCACACGACCGTGCATTTGCATTCTTCCGCGGGACCTGCACGCGCGGCATCTACGACAACCTCAAAGCAGCGGTGGACGCGATCTTTGTCGGTCGCGAGCGGGCCTATAATCGCCGGTTCCTGCAGATGTGCAGCCACTACCTGATCGAGCCCGCCGCCTGCACGCCGGCGGCAGGATGGGAGAAAGGTCAGGTTGAGGATCAGGTTGGTGTAGTGCGGGAGCGGTTCTTTTCGCCGCGCGTGCGGGTCAAGAGCTACGACGAGCTGAATGCCTGGTTGTTGGACAAGTGCGTCGCCTATGCCCGGGCACACCGACATCCCGAGTTGC
This sequence comes from Acetobacteraceae bacterium, assembly GCA_965276665.1. GTDB lineage: Bacteria > Pseudomonadota > Alphaproteobacteria > Acetobacterales > Acetobacteraceae > CAWGJC01. The sequence goes on along the minus strand of OZ255620.1, from coordinate 1,080,723 downwards.
GCGACCAGACGATCTGGTCGGTGTTCGAGGCCGAGCGCACGGCTCTGGTGCCGTATACCGGGCGCTTCGACGGCTTCCACGCGCTACCTGCCTCGGTCTCGAAGACCTGCCTGGTTCGGTTCGACAACAACCGCTACTCGGTATCGGCGCATGCAGTCGGGCGGCCGGTCGAGATCCGTGCCTATGCCGAGCGGATCGAACTCCGTCAGGACGGGCAGCTCGTTGGCGAGCACCGCCGATGTTTTAGCCGGGATCAGACGGTGTTCGACCCCTGGCACTACGTCCCGGTTCTGGCGCGCAAGCCGGGCGCGCTCCGCAATGGCGCGCCATTCAAGGACTGGCTGCTGCCGGCCGGCCTCGAGCGGATCCGCCGCAAGCTGGCCGGCACGGCCGATGGCGATCGCCAGATGGTGGCCATCCTCGCCGCCGTGCTGAGCGATGGCCTGGCCGCCGTGGAGGCCGCCTGCGTGGAAGCGTTGCGCGAGGGGACCCACTCGGCCGACGTGGTGCTCAACATCCTGTCTCGGCACCGCGAGCCGGCGGCGCCGATCACCATCATGACCCCGGACGCGCTTCGACTGCGCCATGCGCCAGTCGCTGATTGCGCACGGTATGACGGTCTGAGGAGAGCCAGTTGATAGAAAGATCCGAGATCCTGACCGCCATGGCGGATCTGAAGCTCTATGGCATGAAGGCCGCCTATGACGAGATCATCGGCACCGCGGTGAAGCGCCAGCATGAGCCTGCCCGCATCGTCGGCGATCTGCTGACGGCCGAGATCACCGAGAAGCAGGCGCGCTCGATCCGCTACCAGATCACCATCGCCAAGCTGCCGCTGGCCAAGGACGTCGACGACTTCGCCTTTGACGGCACGCCGATCAACGAGACGCTGGTGCGTGAGCTCGCCGGCGCCGAATTCCTGGCGCATCAGCGCAACGTCGTGCTGATCGGCGGCACCGGCACCGGCAAGACCCATCTTGCGATCGCCATCGCGCGCGCCTGCATCCGCGACGGCGCCCGCGGCCGGTTCTTCACCGTCGTCGATCTGGTCAACCGGCTCGAGGCGGAGGGACGCGCCGGCCGTCAGGGTCGAATGGCGGACTATCTCTGCCGGATGGATTTCGTGGTGCTCGACGAACTGGGTTACCTGCCATTTGCCCAATCCGGCGATCAGCTGCTGTTCCATCTGATCAGCCGCCTCTACGAACAGACCTCGGTGATCGTCACCACCAACCTGGCCTTTGGCGAATGGCCTACCGTGTTCGGCGACGCCAAGATGACGACCGCGCTGCTCGATCGTCTCACCCATCACTGCGACATCGTCGAGACCGGCAACGAGAGCTGGCGCTTCAAAAACCGCGCCTGACCCCCTCCCCAGACCCCACCCCCGGGCTTGCACCGGTGGGCCCACAGGAACCCCCCACGCGCCGCTCCACCAGCCTCTTTAAAGGGCGCTCCGCGGCGCGCGGGTCCCCCCTATGGACTACAGGCACAAGCCCAAACAAAGGGGTCCCTTTTGCACGCCGATAGAGAGGCCCGTTTCCGCGCCGATTGACAGCTTGGCTCGTGCAACCGCCTCCATCTCCCAATCGGAAAGCGGCGCGGCGGGATGCGACGTGGTGTCGGATGTGTCGGTCATGACGGTCTCCTGAAACGAAAATGCCCGGCGCGGAGGCCGGGCTGTCGGGTCGGTTGACGGGAAGACTTGGCGAGATCGCGCGCGTTCTCAACCGTGATCGCACCGAAGCGCCCGAGCTTGATCCGGCGGGTCCGGCTGTCGGCATCTCGGTACTGAAGGATGAAGGTCTTCAGGCCAGAGTGAATGACCCGGACGCCGAAGCCCTTCAATTCGCCATCCCAAAGGAAGCTCTGTTCGCCCTGCTTGCCCGGCGGCGTCAGGCCTTCAACAGCCGTCTTGGTCAACCTCCCGCTCATGACGCCTTCCTCTTTGCAATCCGATCTGCTTACATTATCAGGACCGCAAAAAATGTAAGAACTATGTAAGCACTATGTAAGCAGTTCGGCGCAAACGGAGGGCGGATGTCGTGGTTGAGCGTAGGGTTTCCGATATAAGCCATTGTATTATAGAGATGTAGAGAGGCAAAGAGTGATGGAGCGAAGAGTAATCTGGACCTTGCCAAGGTTGGGGTCGAGGGTTCGAATCCCTTCGCCCGCTCCAGATTTCCACAATGTTTTCAATTTCTTCGTTCGAAGCCTCGCTTCCGAGATCTACTTCCGAGCTCTGTCACGACCCTGTCAATCGGCGCGGAAACGGGCCTCTCTATCGGCGTGCAAAAGGGACCCCTTTGTTTGGGCTTGTGCCTGTAGTCCATAGGGGGGACCCGCGCGCCGCGGAGCGCCCTTTAAAGAGGCTGGTGGAGCGGCGCGTGGGGGGTTCCTGTGGGCCCACCGGTGCAAGCCCGGGGGTGGGGTCTGGGGAGGGGGTCAGGCGCGGTTTTTGAAGCGCCAGCTCTCGTTGCCGGTCTCGACGATGTCGCAGTGATGGGTGAGACGATCGAGCAGCGCGGTCGTCATCTTGGCGTCGCCGAACACGGTAGGCCATTCGCCAAAGGCCAGGTTGGTGGTGACGATCACCGAGGTCTGTTCGTAGAGGCGGCTGATCAGATGGAACAGCAGCTGATCGCCGGATTGGGCAAATGGCAGGTAACCCAGTTCGTCGAGCACCACGAAATCCATCCGGCAGAGATAGTCCGCCATTCGACCCTGACGGCCGGCGCGTCCCTCCGCCTCGAGCCGGTTGACCAGATCGACGACGGTGAAGAACCGGCCGCGGGCGCCGTCGCGGATGCAGGCGCGCGCGATGGCGATCGCAAGATGGGTCTTGCCGGTGCCGGTGCCGCCGATCAGCACGACGTTGCGCTGATGCGCCAGGAATTCGGCGCCGGCGAGCTCACGCACCAGCGTCTCGTTGATCGGCGTGCCGTCAAAGGCGAAGTCGTCGACGTCCTTGGCCAGCGGCAGCTTGGCGATGGTGATCTGGTAGCGGATCGAGCGCGCCTGCTTCTCGGTGATCTCGGCCGTCAGCAGATCGCCGACGATGCGGGCAGGCTCATGCTGGCGCTTCACCGCGGTGCCGATGATCTCGTCATAGGCGGCCTTCATGCCATAGAGCTTCAGATCCGCCATGGCGGTCAGGATCTCGGATCTTTCTATCAACTGGCTCTCCTCAGACCGTCATACCGTGCGCAATCAGCGACTGGCGCATGGCGCAGTCGAAGCGCGTCCGGGGTCATGATGGTGATCGGCGCCGCCGGCTCGCGGTGCCGAGACAGGATGTTGAGCACCACGTCGGCCGAGTGGGTCCCCTCGCGCAACGCTTCCACGCAGGCGGCCTCCACGGCGGCCAGGCCATCGCTCAGCACGGCGGCGAGGATGGCCACCATCTGGCGATCGCCATCGGCCGTGCCGGCCAGCTTGCGGCGGATCCGCTCGAGGCCGGCCGGCAGCAGCCAGTCCTTGAATGGCGCGCCATTGCGGAGCGCGCCCGGCTTGCGCGCCAGAACCGGGACGTAGTGCCAGGGGTCGAACACCGTCTGATCCCGGCTAAAACATCGGCGGTGCTCGCCAACGAGCTGCCCGTCCTGACGGAGTTCGATCCGCTCGGCATAGGCACGGATCTCGACCGGCCGCCCGACTGCATGCGCCGATACCGAGTAGCGGTTGTTGTCGAACCGAACCAGGCAGGTCTTCGAGACCGAGGCAGGTAGCGCGTGGAAGCCGTCGAAGCGCCCGGTATACGGCACCAGAGCCGTGCGCTCGGCCTCGAACACCGACCAGATCGTCTGGTCGCGCAACTCGGGATGTCGGTGTGCCCGAGCATAGGCGACGCACTTGTCCAACAACCAGGCATTCAGCTCGTCGTAGCTCTTGACCCGCACGCGCGGCGAAAAGAACCGCTCCCGCACTACACCAACCTGATCCTCAACCTGACCTTTCTCCCATCCTGCCGCCGGCGTGCAGGCGGCGGGCTCGATCAGGTAGTGGCTGCACATCTGCAGGAACCGGCGATTATAGGCCCGCTCGCGACCGACAAAGATCGCGTCCACCGCTGCTTTGAGGTTGTCGTAGATGCCGCGCGTGCAGGTCCCGCGGAAGAATGCAAATGCACGGTCGTGTGCGTCGAACACCATTTCCTGCGTCTCGCGCGGATACGCCCGCACGAACAACATTCGGCTATGGCACAGCCGCAAATGCGCGACTTTCACCGTCACCGTCGTGCCACCTATCAGCACGACCTCGTGGCTCCAGTCGAACTGGTAAGCTTCTCCAGGTGCGAAGCTCAGCGGCACATATGCCGCCGCCGAGGTCGACACCTGCTCGCGTCGCCACGCCCGCGCATACCGCCGAACCGCGTCATAGCCGCCCTCGTAACCCAGTCCACGCAGCTCCTCGAAAACCCGGATCAGCGTCAGCCGCTCTCGACCAGGTCGCCCCTCATTGGCCGCAAGCAGCCGGTCCAATTCCTCCGCCACGGCCCGAGCCGCGGCATCGGCTGCTGCTCGCGTTCGTAACGAAACTCCGTCGCCTCCGACCGCAACACCTTGCGCACGACCTTCCGCGACACCCGCAGCTCGCGGCAGATCGCCTTGATCGACTTCCCCTGTACAAAATACGCCCGCCGGATCCGCGCAATCGTCTCCACCACCAGCATCCCAATCCGGCCCCCGCACCACAACGAGAGCCATCGTGAACCCCACCGTCAGAGGGGTCCCTTTCGGACGCCGATCAACACTCCAACAGGGTCCCTATTCCACGCCGATCAACACACTGACGAAGCTCAAACTCGGGCCGCTCGCGGACGACAAGCCAGTCAAGGTCAGTGTCGAACTGCCCGCCACAGTGCATCGGCGGCTCATTTCCTATGCTCAGGTGCTGGGAAGGACGACCGGGCAAACCGTAGCCGATCCTGTAAAGTTGATCCCTCTCATGATCGAACGTTTCATCGCGACCGATCGCGGGTTTCTAAAAGCCCTGCGTGAGTCTTCTACGGCTCAGACCGGCGTCCGCGCACCGGAAAGATCCGGATAACGCTCCGCCAGCAACTCTAGAAACGGTGGCAGCGAGGGATTGCCGTTCGCGCCGCGCCAATATGCGCGGAAATTTAGGCGTGTAGGCCCATCGGTGTCGTGAACCTCATGATAAACGACACCCGGATAGCTTGCGCCGGTCGCACCCTCCAACGCCAGCAGAACCCCTTGTCTCGCACCCACAAGCGTCAGTAATCGATCGAGGCTGGCGTCCTGTCGAAGGACACGGCACGGGCGCGCGCATCCCAAATTTTGGGAAAGAAGATTGAGGAACTCGGGCCCAGGGCCGCGCAAAGGCACAAGCAGCCTCTCGCCCCGCAGTTCCGACCAGCGTATCGGATCATGAGCGCTCAGTGGGTGGCCTTCAGGTAGCGCAACGACAACGCGCTCGCTCCACACATCCAGTAGCTTGTTGGTCCAGCGCGATAACTCCTCCGCGACAAATGCGACGTCGATTGCCGAGCCGCCCAGATCAGAAATCAAGTGTTCGCTCGATCCACCAACGAGATGAATGTCGACGGCCGGAAACTTTCGTCGATGCTCCATCAGAGTAGCTCTGAGATTTCCTGCCGAAAGCGACGCATGCACCCCGATCGTGAGCCGGCCACTCTCCCCTCTTGAGCGGGTTTTGAAACGGGCGATCATAGTTTCCGTGTCCACGATGATCCGTTGTGCTGCATCCAGGAATCCCAGGCCCGCGATCGTGGGCCGAGTGCCGCCATTGCTACGTTCGAACAAAGTCGTGCCCAACTGGCTCTCAAGATCTTGGAGGCGGCGGCTGAGAGTGGATTGCCGAATGTTCAGCGCCTCTGCGGTCTGCCGCAAGCTTCGATGCTGGGACACCAAAATCGCCCACCTCATGTCTCGGAGGTCGATGGTCACCGCGTCGCCTCAATCTGAGGGTGGCGATCTCCCTCGGCGTCGTAGCGCCGGCTGCTCGGGTCGGGAGCCTCACCGGTCATCGCTGCGTCTCGTGACGGCCGATGGGGTCGCCCTGCGCGTCGGAGGGCGAGTGCGGTAAGCGTCCGTCAGCAAACAACAGGTCGCGACCCGTCGCGAGGGGCTGACCGACTTGCTGCCTACGGCCGCCGCCAACCAAGTCTCGCAGGTCGGTTGCGGTGAACCCAAAGCCCTCAATCCGCCCCGCGGCGACCTGCTCCGCTTCGGCCTCGTCGCCGGAGAGCAACAGCGCCCGCGTCGCGTCGCCTCTCCGATCGAGCTGGAGGCTTAGATCGCGCCCAGTCTCGACGCGCTCAGATCGGGAGGACGCGCTTGCCACCGTCAGCCTTTGGTCGGCGGCAGCAGCTTTTGGTCGACCATCCACTGGAGCGCACTCTGAAAGGCGTCGCGCGTGTCGACGGCGGCGTTGAAGCCGGCTTTGCGGAGCTTGACCGTGCTGACGAATATGGTCGGCGCGGCAGGAGCGCCGTAAAGGAACGAGAAGTCGGCATGTTGGTCGCCCTGGCCGACTAGCGCGCGGAGGTCACGGCTCTTCAGGCCGTGCTTCTCGACGATACTCGCCCAGACGTCGGCGTTGTCCCGGATGTATGCCGCCACGCTCGTGGGCTCGTCCGGTCCGACTTCAACTCCTAGGGTCTCGGCGATTGCCGGCCAGACGTTGCGCCACTCAAAGACGTCGCCGTTCGTGACGTTGAAGATCTGGTTCTCAGCTTGGCGAGCCTCGGCTGCCCATACGGCCACTTTCCCGAGCAGGTCGGCGTCGGCCGTCTCCCAGACGAAGGACGGGCCGCCGGGAAAGCCGAATTTTTCGCCCCTCTCGCGACGGATCGCGGCGTAGACGCCGATCGCCGGCAGGACGTTGAGCGCGCCGGGCGTCTTCCCCGTCACCAGCTGCGGCCGCAGTGCAGTGTAGGTGAATCCGTGGCGTGCGCCGGTGTCGCGGACATAGTCCTCTTGATCGAGGAAGAAGTTGGCGTGGGGAAAGCGCGGGTCGCTCTCGCGCGCCGGAATCGGCATCGGTCGGACGTGCCCGCCGTAGGCCTTCGTCCCCTGCATGATTGAGACGTGCTTGAGCGGGGACTTCTGAGCAATCAAGGTTTCGACGACGTTGCGCAGCATCGCGTTGTTCGTCGCGATCTGCTCGGGGTCAGACCAGCCACCGACCAGGTCGTCTGGTCTCTCCATGATCGCGGCGTAAGCGAAGTGCGTGACGCTGCCGACGCCCGACAGTGCGTCCCGCACAGCCTTATCATCACGCAGGTCGGCGGAGACGAATGCGAGGCTGCGCCCGCTGGGCAGCTCGGGCTTGCGCCTGGAGATCCCGAGGACATCCCAGCCGGCATCGAGGAAGGCTTCTACAGCGGCGAGGCCGATAAGCCCGCTCGCGCCCGCGACCAACACTTTGTTGTTCATCACATTACTTCCTTTATTCGGATATAGCTGAATCCACGGATTTGACGCTGAATTCGTCAGGCGTTCTTCGTGGCGCGTAATGCTTTGAGGACCGGGAAGACGTTCAAGGGCTCGGACCGCTGCGTGTAGTCGAGGTTGACCTCGGAGTAGGCGATGATGCCGTCCTGGTCGACGACATAGCGAGCCGGCATCGGCAAGCTCCAACTGTCGTCGCCGTTCAAAGCTTCGAGGTCTGCGCCGACGTCCTTGTGGACGAGCTTCAGCTTGTCGGGGACGTCCCAGCGGATCCCGAACTCGTGCGCTAGGGCGCCGCCTTTGTCGCTGAGGACAGGAAAGCCGAGATTGTTGGCACGTTGCGATATCCGGTTGTTCGCAGCCGTTTGTTGCGACACCGCGACGAGGCTCGCGCCGTGCTTCTCGATCTCGAGGCGAGCCATCTCCAAATCGGCAAGGTCAGAGTTGCAGTAAGGGCACCAGAACCCGCGAAAGAAGGTCAGGATAATCGGCCCTTTTGCGAGCAGGTCGCGGGACGAGACCGTCTTCCTGTCGCTGCCGAGAAGATCGAAATCTGGGGCTTGATCACCGGCCGTCAGTGCGCGCTGCGCCTGGCCAGACGCGATGAGTCCGTCGGTCACCCGATGCATAATCGCTAGGGTGGCTGGCAACGCAAACTTCATCTGAAACTCAGTTCCAAAAGCGTCGAGCCTTCCCAACAACGAAAGGCCGGATGCGGCAGTACCGGCGAGTGCTTCTTTGGCCGACATGGTTCCCGCTCCACCGTCTGCGTCGTCGTTCGAGCAGAAAGTGATCAATTCACTACGAAGGAGGTAGACCGCTAAACTGACTTTGAGTTATCCATTGGTGCTATGAATGACCGCTTATCAGCCTTACGCCTTTTCTCGCGGGTGGCGCGGCTAGGCAGCTTTTCGGCAGGTGGGAGAGACCTCAACGTCCCCCAACCGACGGTCTCTCGTGTCATATCTCAGCTCGAACGCGAACTGGGTGCGGCCCTCTTCACACGGACGACTCGCGCGGTCACGCTAACGGACGCAGGATCTGACTTTCTCGCGCGGATCGAGCCCATTCTCGCCGAGTTGGAAGAGGCGGAGCATGCTGTGCGCGGCTCTGGCGAACTGCGTGGGATGCTGAGGATTGGCCTTTCGTCCAGCTTCGCTGTACGCGAGGTGGCGCCGCGGCTCCCAGCTTTCATGGATAGACACCCGAAGCTCAAAGTCGAACTTATCACCAGCGATCAGCGCCAGGACTTCGTGAGCGAGGGCGTGGATGTCGGGATGCGGTTCGGTCCCTTGCCGGACTCCACGGCCACCGCGAAGCGAATCGCAGTGTTGCCGCGCGTCATTTTCGGAGCACCGTCGTATCTGGATCGCGCTGGAACACCGAAGACGCCTGCAGACCTCGCTACACACTCTGTAATCATCGCCCCGTCGCGTTTGGGACGGTCATGGTCGTTCTGCAAGAACGGGAAGGCGACTTCGGTGACCGTGAATGGCCGGCTGGTTGTCACCTACAATGAGGTAGGGCTTGCGGCCGCCGTCGCAGGACTCGGGCTTGTCTCGATGACAATAGGCGCGGCGAGAAAGGAGTTGGAAAGCGGACTGCTCGTGCAAGTCCTCTCGGACTGGGACATGGGCGACATCGAGCTCCACGCAGTATTTCCCGCTGGTAAAGCGGCGAAACCGGCAGCCCGCGCTTTCGTCGGTTTCCTTGTGGTCGAATTGTCCGAGGCTCTCAATTACCAAAGAAGTCAGTTGAATGACGAGAAGTGCGACAAGTGATCTTGTATGTTTTCGGTGATAACGCCGAGGTCCGTCCGGGGCGCGGAGGAATTCGGTCGCGCGCGCTTGTTTCGGACGTTCTTCATGCGCGATTTCTGTATAGTGGAATTTCCAATATTCGCCGCCTTCCGAACTTGCCTGATGATCCGAGACTCGCGATTGAAGTCGGAACGCAACTCTGTCCGAACCTGTCGGAGCCCCTGCGGGCAACGTTCGGCCGGCTGGGGATTCGCTCGGGCTATGGGTCCCTCGAAGTCAACGCTTTCAGCAACAAGCACTTCGGCAATTGCGCGTCGAATGAGAACGATCGAGCTCGCCACATCTGTAATCAGAGAAGCGCCGACGGCGGTAGAGGCGCCATGGCGACAGTCGTCGTGCCTTGGCTTGTCGACTCTATTGAAACGGGTGGCAGGTGGGAGTCCATGGCGTGGTGGATCCACGACCACCTCCCGTGCAGCGAGCTGCAATTCTTTCCGAAGCTCGCCGCCTTCTATATCGGCTGGCACGACAAGCCGCGGCGGAGGATCATGAGCTTCGCCCCGCCTCGCGGTTTGCTAACCAAGCCGGGGCTGGCAAACCATGAAAGCGACCACAGCGCGTTCTATCCCGGCTCCCCTGCACTCGTTGCTGTTGCGGCCTCAGCCTCCCACGTCAAAGCGTGAGGCGGCCAGAGGACCGCGCGGCCGTGCCGGCGGAGGTGCTACGCTATGGGTTCGGCGTGACGTCCATCGCTGCGGTGGGTGTTGTCTTATCCAGCAAGGGCGTCGTCGCAGTCGCCATCCGCGAGCGGCCCGACCACGACGCAATGCTCGCCGACTTTGAGGCACGGTTTCCTGGAGCCCACCTTCAGCGTGATCTGAATGCAACACGTCAGCCGCTCAACGCGGTAGTCGAGTATGTCGAAAGGCCAACCGGCAATCTCACGCTCGCCCTCGATATCCGTGGCTCAGATTTCCAACGAAGGGTATGGGGCGCAGTAGCGAAAATCCCCTTCGGGAACACCACGACCTTCGCGGAGATCGCGAAACGAGTCGGTTCTCCGCGAGCTGTTCGCGCCGTTGGGAACGCGTGTTCCCAGAACCCGATCGAGTTCGCGATCCCCTGCCACAGAGTCCTTCGAAACGATGGTTCGTTCTCCGGCGGCTCAGCGTGGGGCGATCGCCGGCAGGCGACAATAATCCAGCGTGAGGCCGACCATCAGACAAGTGGTCGTGGCCAGTCGGAATCGGTACGCTGTAGCTCGGAAACAAGGGCCGCGACGCAGCGCCACCCCACGCGATGAACTGCCCCGTCCTCAGCCCATGATCCGGCGGACCTCGCCAACATCCGCATGTAGCGCCGCCACGTCGAGCGTCCTTCAAACGCCTATTCATGGCGGAAATGAATATATCAAATCCATTCCCGCCGGCTACCTTCATCCTCGGAAGACGCCAAACTTCGCTGCTCAGCCGCCGGGGTCCTTGCGCTACGTCGTACAGTTCTCCGGACTGCCGGATGCGAAGCACCATTTTCCCGCAACTAGCAGGGACTGGAGAGATTGATGGCGCGAGAGATAATTCGTGTAGAACCGCTTTCCACCTATCTGGAGCGCTGGAAGGCCCCGACCTCAGCGGTGACACGCCACGGCGACACTATCTACGTGTCGGGATTTCCTCCTTTCGATCCCGACACTGGAGAGGTTGTCGACGCGCCCATCGAGCGCCAAACCGAGTTGGTGCTGGAGCAGTTGAAGCTCTGCGTGGAAGCCGCCGGCTCCTCTCTAGACAAAGTCCTGAAGTGCAATGTGTATTGCACATCGGTCGATAAGTTCGCCGTCGTGAACGAGATTTACGCTCGCTATTTTCCGAAAGATCCGCCGGCACGTATCTTCGTCAACGTCCCAGCATGGCCCGGGCACTTCGACATAGAGATCGATTGCATCGCAGCCCTGTAGTGTCGGGAGGAAACGGTCATGTTTTCTGTTTTGTTCGAAGTACAGCCGAAGCCTGAGAAGTGGGAAGACTATCTGGCCAGTGCGAAGATGCTTCGCCCCGAACTCGAGCAGATCGACGGTTTCGTCGATAACATCCGCTATAAGAGCATGCAGCGCGACGGGTGGATACTCTCATTGTCGGGTTGGCGCGACGAGAAAGCTCTTGTGCGGTGGCGCACCGCGCAGAACCACCACCTGATCCAGCAAAGAGGTCGCGACGACATCCTTGAGAGCTATCATCTACGCATTGGCGAGATATTCGGCGACAATCGACTCCAGCCCGGAATGGAGTTGCTGAACCAGCGCAGCGACGAAACCGTCGTGGGCGAAGGGACGATGACGACAATCATCACGGCCACGCGTCCTCCCGGACATCCCAGCAACGTAACCGCTTGCTCGCAATTCTTGGGTCTCGACATCTACTCTGGGGAGGCCCTCGTCGACTGGGACGTCTACGAGGCCGTCCTAACCCCGGGCGACCTGTGCCTGACGCTGACCTGGCGAGACTGCAACGCCGTGAAATACTTCGAGGACGGGGAGCGCATGCTTCTGCCGGACACGCATCACATCCGTCACGTTCGCGTTGTCCGTGACTACACGATGCTCGATCGCCGCGAGGCACCGCAGTATTACCCTGCGGTAAGCCGCGCTGCCGACCCGCACGGGCACTGATCCGTGGCGTCCAGTAAGGCAGCGCAGTCCGAAGAAAGCCGGCCTGCGGACCGAGCAATGTTCCTGGTTCTTCTGATCGCGTCGCTCGTGTCGTCGCTAATCATGCTGGATTCGAACATCGTTGCGGTCTCCTTGCCCGCAATCGGCCGATCCTTGGGGGCCTCATTCACTGACGTCCAGTGGGTGATAAGCGCTTACGTGCTGACCTATGCGTCGCTTCTCCTCGCGTCAGGCAACTACGCCGATCTGCGGGGGCGGAAGAAATCGATGATTATCGGACTCGTTATCTTCGCGGCCTCATCCGCGGTCTGCGGGTTGGCGAGCGGCTCGCTAATGCTCAACATCGCGCGTGCCGTGCAGGGTGTCGGCGGGGCGTTCCTGCTGACCGCATCGTTGGCCATTCTATCGAACACCTTTTCCGGGGAAGAGCGAAGCCACGCCTTCGCCTTCTGGGGAGCCAGCCTCGGAATTGCACTGGCTGTGGGTCCGATCATCGGCGGACTGATTACGAATTTATTTGGCTGGCGCTGGGTGTTCCTCGTCAATGTTCCGGCCTCTATCGTTCTGATCCTTGCGACGCTTAAATTTGTAGGGGAGTCTCGCGATCCCAGCGCAAAGCAGTTGGACTTCCTCGGCACGCTCACGTTCAGTGCCGGCCTCGTGCTCCTGATTTGGGCGCTCATTGATGGAAATGGCGCTGGGTGGTTCAGCTTGTCCATCATCACACGTCTAGCAGCTGCGCTCGTCTCGTTCATTGCATTCTTCATGACAGAAGTCCGCCAAGAGCGCCCGATGGTTGATTTCAGCCTGTTTCGCAGCAGGACGTTTGTTGGCGCGGCCCTGGCGATGATCGGTTACGGTGCGAGCGCGCAGGTCATGATCTTCTTTCTGCCCCTGTACCTCGAGAACGCCTACGGCTTCGATCCGCTCCCGGCCGGCGTCGCGATGATCCCGTTCGCGCTTCCGATGGTACTCGCGCCCCGTGTCACACGCCAACTCGCGACCAGGTATTCAGGACGGCTTCTTCTATCGGCCGGATTAGCGATCACCGTGGTCGGCAACGCCGGATTTTGGCTGGCCGCCAAATCAAACCTTCCCTACAGCGTCTTTCTGATAGCGATGCTCGTCGCGGGGTGCGGCGCCGGCATCCTCAACGGACAGACCGTGAAAGTGCTGCAGGGTGCCGTCCCGGAGAACCGTGCGGGGATGGCCTCGGGTATCGCCAGCACAACCCGATTTATCGGAATTCTCGTGAGCGTGGCCGCTCTCGGCGCCGTGTTGGCAGACGTCGCACGCGTCACATTTGTCGAGAGTGCAGGAAAGCTTGGTCTTACGGCTCAAGCCGCGCGGGAGGCAGCGGCCCGTATTACGTCCGGCGACCTCGCTGGGTTGCTTGCTGTTGCCCCGCCGCCCGCGCGCGAGGCGCTCAGGTCTGCGGCGCTCGACGCATACGGCGCCGGGTTTGCCTCGGCCGCGCTCGTTGCTGCCTGCGTGTCACTGGTTGCCCTCTTGCTGGCTTTCGGAGTCATCAGTGAGGAGGAGACGGCACCGGCCGGCCCGGCTCCGCCGCAGAAGATGCCCTGCAAATTGATCGACTGCCGCGACCCACTCTGACGCTCCGTCACCCTGCAATGAACATCCGCCCAAGCGATATGGAAGGCTACCTCCGTGACGAACTCGACACCAGGGTCCTCACCCAGCGCCCACGCCGTCGTCTCCGGCAGTCTCAACCTCCAAGGCTCGTTCAAGGGGCGCTCAGGCGCGACGGAATTCCCCGTCGGCGGGCCGGATGGGCGAGGCGGTGCCGAAGCAGGAATGAACCCGTACGATCTACTGAGCGCCTCGCTGGCGGCCTGCACCGCGATGACGATCAGGCTGCACGCCAGGCACAAGGGCTACCCACTGTCCTATGTCGAGGTCGCGGTCTCCTACCACCGTGCGCAGGATGGTGACCGCGGCTTCTTCGATCGAACCATCGATATCCAAGGGGACCTGAACGAACAGCAGCGCAATCATCTACTACGCGGGGCGGACAGTTGCCCTGTGGGAAAGACCTTGGGGTTCAGCGCGGACATTCGCACGCGCTTGGGCGAGCAAGCGTCGCAATCTAACGCTCCCGCCGCTGACTACGCAAAGGACCTTGAAGAATTTTCGATAATGAACATCGATCCGGACTGAATCTGGCAAAGCCACGTGCTTACCCGAAGGGAAATTAGGAATGCCCCGCATAGCAATACCGGCACGGGACCAAGCGCCCGCAGAGTCACAAGCGATCCTCGACAACGTCAACAAGATGCTCGGCTTCGTGCCGACCTACAGCGCCTGATGTCGATAAGCCCGAACGCCCTCGCTGACTGGGCCGCGTTGATGGGCCCTCTTTCCAAGACCCTCGACGTCAAGACCCGCGACGGCATCGCATTGGCTGTCTCGGAGGCTGACAGTTGCGACTACTGTTTGGCCGCGTACAGCTACATCTCGACGAACCTAGCGAAGATTCCGCCGGAGGAGATCACCCTCAACCGCGAGGGTCGCTCCGCCGACGCAAAACGCCAGGCGGCGATCGCCTTTGCAAAGGCACTCATCGAGAAGCGGGGCCAGGTGTCCGACGGCGAGTTCGCGGCAGTGAAGGAGAGGTCGGTTGGAACGACTCCAACATCGTCGAGATGGTTGCACTCTCGGCTCAGTTCTTACTGACGAACTTTATGAACAACGCGGTGCGAACGCCGATCGACTTTCCGCGGATCGATGCGGCGAAAGGGTGACGATCAGCGAGGACCGATCGCCAGCCACACGAGGTCGACGATCAGACGGAGGATGGACAATGGTTACTGACCAGTTGCACAAGCGCCTCGACGAAGGTGACGAGGCTCCGGCTTTTGAACTCACTGGTCCAACGGGGATCGCCTACAACTCGATCGAGATCCTGAAGGCTGGACCCGTGCTTCTGACCTTCTACCGCGGTGGCTGGTGCATGTGCTGCCAAGCCGACCTACGGGATCTCGTGCGGACCTCTCCCGAACTGCGCAAAGCCGGACTGACGGTGATCGGAGTGTTCCATGAGCTCACCCCAGACGCTAACACGCGCATCAGCGCGGAGTACGGCCTGGAGTTCCCGATCGTCAACGACGACCAGGGCAAAGTCGCCGAAGCATTCGGGGTGCGCCGCACGGCCAGCGAAATCCAACGGCTCGAAAGCGAGTTCGGGCCGGAGCTGCTGGCGCTCAAGAGTGGGCAGCCTTACATCATTCCCATGCAGGCGCGGTTTTTAATTGGCACCAGCGGGATCATTGCGCGCAGCGAAATCATCTTCGACTACAACCAGCGCTCGGACGTTATTGGCCTCCTTCCCCTTCTCAACGGCCGCCAGTGAATTGGCGAAGGCCATACGCACAGGGCCCAACGGTAGCAAAACGGGTCTCCAGAGCCGAACACAAGGATTGAAACCATGTCGAAACCTGTTGTCCTCATTACCGGCGCGTTGTCCGGGATCGGTCGCGCTGTCGCGGAAGCCTATGCAGCCGACGGCGCCAACATCGCCGTCACGGGTCGCCACCCTGATAAAGGCGCCGCGCTCGTCGAAGAGCTGAAGAGCAAGGGTGCCGCTGACGCCATCTTTATCAAGCTCGACGTGCGCCACGACGCCGAGATCGAGGCCGCGGTGGGGGAAGTCGTCTCCAAGTTCGGCCGGCTCGACATTGCGGTGAACAACGCCGGCCGCCCGGCCCTGGGCCCGATCACGGACGTCACCGAAGAGCAGTACAAGGACGTCTACGACACCAACGTCCTCGGCACCCTGCTCAGCATGAAGTACGAGTTCGCCCAGATGAAGACGCAGGGCACGGGCTCGATTGTCAACATCTCCTCTATCTACGGCCGCGCCGGCTTCCCGCACGGCGGTTCGGTCTACGTCTCCTCCAAGTACGCCATAGAGGGCATGACCAAGTCCGTCGCACTGGAAGGCGCCCCGCTCGGCATCCGTGTGAACGTGGTCGCCCCGGGCAACACTCAGACCCCGATGTTCGACACCGTCAGCGGCGGCACGGACGAAGTGAAGAAGATGATCGCCGGCACCATCCCGGCCCAACGCATCGGCAACACGACAGAAGTTGCCGCGCTGATCCACTTCCTCGCTTCGGACAAGGCCCCCTACATCGTGGGCGAAAGCATCGCGATCGACGGCGGTTTCCTGGCCGGTTGACCTCGCGGCGCTCCGGCGGGCACGCCCAAAATCACCGCCCGGTGGGGCGCCGCCCTGCTCTCTCCACGCCTTGGCCCGACAAGGCGGGTGGCGCAAAACCGCCTCCCGCAACCTCGCCGACAAATAGCTCTTTCCTCCTCCGTCGGAGTAGCGCATGCCCCTGTCCCTCTATGACATCAGCGTCCCGGTCATGATAGCCGGCCTCGAAAATCTCGCCGGTGTGCTGCAGCGCGGCGCGGACTTCGCCGCCGACAACGGCATCAGAGAGGCCGAGCTGGTCGGCAAGCGGCTGTGGCCCGACATGATGTCATTGAGCGGCCAGATCCAGCGGGCCAGCGACACCGCAAAGCTCGCGGCGGTTCGCGTCGGCCGGGCTTCCAACACGCCGATGACCGACAGCGAGACCACGTTTGCCGAGCTGCAGGCCCGGCTGCACGCTACCGTTGCCTTTCTGAAGTCAGTCGATCCCAAGGGCTACGAGGGCCGGGAAGAGGCCGAGGTGATCCTGCCCGCGCCGGGCGGCCCGCGGCCGTACACCAGCCGCGACTATCTCCTCAGCTTCGCTTTGCCGAACTTCTGGTTCCACGTCACGACCGCCTACGACCTGCTGCGCGCCGCTGGCGTCCCGATCGGCAAGAAGAACTATCTAGGCTGGGAATAATCGCTAAGGCTCTACGGCCCGCGTCGTCGAACGTAGGCTTCAGCCAAGGTCGACCCACCGGCGTGTCGGCTTTCAACGGCTGGGCCGAGCGGAGTGGGCACGATCTGACCACCATTAGCCGTTCAGCCTCGGCTAGTCGCCCAGCGCGCGCCGAGTCCGCTGCAAGTCCTCTATTAAGAAATCGGTAAAGGCGCGTGCTGCCGGTTTGGCCGCCTTGCCCGCGGCGTAAACCGCATGCACCTCGACCGGCTCGAGTTTCCAATCCGGCAGCACCACGACCAGCGCGCCGCTCTCGACCTCGCGCACGATGTCGGTGACGTCGGTGGCGACAAGCCCCAGGCCCGCTACGGCTGAGGCGATCGCCGCCTCATTCAGCCTGGTGCTGACCCGACCCTCCAGCTTGACCGAGACATGGCGGTCGCCATTGGTGAAGGTCCAGCTCACTCCGAATCCGAGGGGGCCGGCAACGATCATGTGCGCGGAGAGGTCGGCCGGCGTCGCGGGCACACCCACCCGCTCGAGATAGGCGGGAGCGGCCAAAAGCGCGCGCTCCCACTGGCCGAGCTGGCGGGCTGTGGCGGTCGAATCAGCGAGCTTGCCGAGCCGCAGAGCCACATCTACTCCTTCGAGCAAAAGGTCTTGCCACTGGTCGCTGCACAGGAACTCGACTCGCAGTTTGGGATGCGTCTGCAAGAAGACGGGCATACGTGGAATGATCTCGCGGATCGCGAAGCTCGAGGACATGCCGATCCGTAGTAGGCCACGCAATTCCGCTCCAGCACGCTGGAACAGCCCCGCGTTTTCTCCTAGCTGCCTGCATAGTGCTTACATTTTTTCACGGGGCGAAATGTAAGCGCCAAAAGCGAAGGGCCGCCTCGCGGCGGCCCTGACTTAACGCGATGATTTACTTGAAGGAAATTTGGAGCGGGCGAAGGGATTCGAACCCTCGACCCCAACCTTGGCAAGGGTGCAGAATGGCTACTCTGGGGTATCCGAAGGTATCCGCGAGCACTACGAAACATATTAATTTCAGCTACTTGCTACGATATGGCCCGACGGGATATCCTGCGGTCGTCGATCATGGTGGACACCATGTGGACACCATTTCAAGCTGAGGCTCCCCATGGATAGGTCTTCTAGCGTCCTTCTGACCAAGACAGAGGTCGACGGCGCAAAGCCCCGGGCGGAGCGCTACCACGTCTGGGATACCCGAATGGCTGGCTTCGGATTGCGCGTCGAGAAGAGTGGGACGAAGACATTTATTGTCCGCTACCGGGCCGATAGCGGCGGCAGATCGGCGCCGCGACGCTTCATTACCGTCGGGCGGTTTGGTCCCCTCACAGTCGACGAAGCCCGTCGGCAAGCCCGCCTGCTCCTCGCATCGGCAGCGACAGGTGATGATCCCGGTGGTGAGCGCCAGAAAAAGCGCAGAGAGATGACCATCACCCAGCTCGTCGATTTATACGAAAACGAAGGCTGCTTCATTCAGCGGGGCATCCGTCAGGGCGAGCCGATGAAGGACCGGACAAAGGCTTACACTCTCGGAAGGCTGAAGCACCATGTCCTGCCTCTCCTCGGGCATAAGCGGGTGACCGAGGTCGGCGCCGGCGAGATAGAGCGGTTCGTTCGAGACGTGAGCGCCGGCAAGACGGCCAAGGATGAAAAAATTGCGCCTCGTAAACGCATCATCGTTCGGGGAGGAGACGGTGCGGCCCGCAAAGTCGTTCGTGATCTTTCGGCGGTCTTCAGCTTCGCCGTGCGGCGAGGGATAACACCGGATAACCCGGTTGAACGGGCCGCGATTCGGAAGACGGACAATCGACGCGAGCGGTTCCTGACCCTAGAGGAGGTGTCGCGCCTTGGTCATGCCTTCGATGAGGTTGAGGCGGCAGGCGCGAACACAAAGGCGGTGGCGATTATACGCCTGTGGGCGCTGACCGGGTGTCGGCGGGACGAGATTGCAGGTCTACGCTGGTCCGAATTGGACCTTGAGCGAGGAATGCTGGTGCTGGCTGATACCAAGACCGGCAAGTCAATAAGGCCGTTAGGCGCTGCGGCGATCGCGATTTTGGCCGCTGTCGCGCGGCATCCTGACACTGACTTCGTATTTCCAGCCGAAAGGGGTGATGGGCACTATCAGGTTGCTAAACAGCTATGGTCCAAAATCACTTTGAAGGCTGGGCTTTCTGGCATTACGCCCCACACACTACGGCACACGATGGGCTCGACGGCTGTTTCATTTGGAGAGGCGCTGGCACTGACCGGCGCGATCTTGGGGCATGCAAATCCCAGATCGACGGCGATTTACGCCCATGTGCAGTACGATCCCTCCCGGCGGGCTGCCGATCGGGTCACCAGGCGGATCGCTGATGCCCTCTCCGGAAAAAGCTTGAAACCGGTGGATTGGAAAGCCGTCGGCGAGAAATCGGCGAAGCGTTCACGGACGCTGACGGATAAAACAGCGTAGCATTGGCCAGCAAAGGCGGTCCAAAATCAGCACGTTGCCAAGGTTGGGGTCGAGGGTTCGAATCCCTTCGCCCGCTCCAGATTTCTCTAGTTAGTGTCAGAGGCTTAGCGCAAATCTTGATGCCGATAAGCTGTTTCCAATTTGGAAATCGGCGGCTAACGGAAGCGAATTGGAAGCAGATGGGTGGAAGTCACCGGTTGTGGTCGGCGGCGGTTGGGGGCAGCCGGCCTTACTGGCCTAAACGGTGCTGCCATCGCATTCGCTGCACCGGGATCGTTGGTTGCGGGGTAAGCGTCACGGCGCGAGCACGTTGACGGGTGTTAACGGTGGGTCGGCTACCCGGCTCCGCGGCGGATGCGTTTGACTCGGTGTTTCTGATAGGCGGCGATCTCGCGTGTAGCGGGCAGGCGCGGATCGAAGCGGAGGTGAGTGATCGACACGTAGATCGCTTTGCCGTTTTCGTTCAGCAGGTCAAGTTCGCACATGACGCCGCCCTCGTCGCCGGCGTAACTGATCGATCTGATCGAGCAGGCCGAGCTGATCGGTATCACCGCAGCGGCGGACTGGAGAGTTGCTGCGAGTTCGGGAGTGATGCGCACCGACAGTGGTAATGCGGCTTGCAGCTCGGCGAATAAATGCCCGGCCTGGTCTGGGTTGTTGATCATGCCGTCAATCGGCGTGCAAAAAGGGCTCTGACTCAATCTCGGGACAGTTCGGTGCCGGGCATCACGCGGGGACGACCAGGCGTGCACGGAGTAAGTCGAGGCGCGCGCGCCCATACATCTGGCGCTTGACCAGCTTGAGCTTGGTGATCTGACCCTCGGTTTGTCCGTTGGATCATGGCTCGGTCAGTGCCGCCGTCACCGCAGCTAGGTGGGCGGCGATGCCCTTCCCAAATGGAGCCAGCAAGCTGCTGCCGGTCTCTGCAAGCTAGTGCGGCAGTGGCACCGACGGCACCCGTCCGCAGCATGCAATAGAAACGCTCCATGAGGTTGCGCGCGATGACCAGCGCCGGGACCCCCGTCTTGATTGCCGCCACCGTGACCGCATCGGCCTTCGCCAACTGCGCGCGCTGTGCCGTCATGAGGCGACTCAACAACCGAGCGGGCGGAGCCTTGCGGGCCAAACCACGTCGGCCTTTTCGTTGCGTTGCTGTCGGGTCGTTCACTCCGTCACCGCCCGCAGCCCGCCATTGAAGCCTGCTGCACCCAGCCGCCGCCATAACTCTTCGCCATTGCGGCAGCCCGCATCCCAGTCGGCCCGGAGCTTGGCGATGTGCGGCTCCAACATGCTCTGACGGCAGCGGAACACGTCGCCATCCCCACCGCAAAGCACGCTGCGGACCAGCTTGTGGCTGCGGCCCGTCGATCGTGTGATCTTCTTTATGGACTTGCCCGCTTCGGCCAGCGCCTTGATCCTCTGGCTGTCGTCCTGGCGCCGCAGGAAGCCCTCGTACTGGATGCGCTCGGCACAGGTCAGCAGCGCCGGGTCGATCACCGTCGATCCCAGGACCTGGCGGATCGCCTTCGTTGACCGGCGCACCGCCTCCAGAAATGCTGCGCTGCCGTTATCCATCAGATGCCACCGGTCGGCGATCTGGACGGCAGTGTCGTTCGAGATCGCACACCACCGTGCCGTAGCGTTGGCCACGTTTCCACGCGAAGTCGTCGATGCCGATGACCTGGGCGGGTGGGGCCCCCAACGGGAGCCCGGCGGCGCAGGACCCGCAGCAGTGTGTCCCTGCTCACCGGCAACATCAGTCGCCTTGCTAGGTTGGCGGCGGGTCGGCCTCCGAGAGCGAGGCCCAGATGATGGACGACGCCCTCGAGCCGGTTTGTATGTCTGGCGGCACGGGGCGCGATGCTGTCGGCGAGCGGCTCGTTGAAAATCCGCCTGGGGCAGCTGACGGCGGCGCACACTGGAACCGGCAGACCTGGTTACGCAGGTGGACGGCACGGCCGTGCGAAGGGAGATCCGTCAGCCGTCGATCGTACCGGCTATGGACCTGCGACGACCGTCGGCCGCACTCGGGGCAGGCTGCATCGGCAGCGGTCGGCCTTGCCACGATCAGTAGACGGTCAGGCTCGGTGGTGACTGTCTCAACCAGAAGACCAGCAGGCGATATCATCTGGAATGAACCACGTCGCATCGCAGCGCTCCCGAATCGACCCGACCAACTTACGAGACCTGCACCGAGAGTAAGTCAGAGCCCCTTTTCCACGCCGACACACGCATACGATGGGCTCCACGGCCACATCGACTGGCGAGACGCTCGCGTTGACCGGCGCGATCCTCGGACATGCGAATATCCGATCGACCGAGATTGACGCTCATGTGCAGAATGATCCGTCTCGTCGCGCAGCCAATCGCGTGACGAAGCGTATCGCTGCTGCGCTCGCGGGGGGAGCGGTCGCCGCGCAACGCCGTTCCGGAAAGGCCGGTCCGGCCGCCGTACTGAGGTGATGAAGACTTCATGCATGCTCTTGGGGGCGCCTTGCCGCCGGTGGCACCGACGTTGAGCAGCTTCGAGCGAAGGTCGAGAGAGCAATCTTGGGAAAGTAGGTCGGAGCAGATCGACGCCACGGGAGAGGCCAACACCTGCCGGTAGCAGCTTCTTGACTCAGCCAATAAAATCGTTTCTATCTGGCCGGCGCCGCACGATTGAAGTGCTAATAAGCTAAGGGGAAACGCTACCGCTGCGGTCGTCGGAAAATCGGTCCCAGCACCGACCGGAAACGGCCCGACCGAAATTGCGGTGACAAAGTCCAACAAGTTTGACTGAAGAATCAGGGAGATTGCCATGCCAGGTCCGTTGAACGGCATCAGGGTACTGGATCTGTCGCGATTTATCGCCGGTCCGCAGTGCGCGATGGTGCTCGGCGACCTCGGCGCGGACGTGGTCAAGGTCGAGCGGAAGGAATTTGGCGACGATGTGCGCGCCATCCATCCGCAGATCGACGGCGAGAGCATCTACTTCATGATGTTCAACCGCAACAAGCGCGGCATGACTCTGGATTTCCGCAATCCGGCGGGCCAGGCTCTCCTGCGGGACATGGTGCGGCAGGCTGATGTGCTGGTCGAGAATTTCCGTCCCGGCACGATGGAGAAGATGGGTTGCGGCTGGGAGACTTTGCACGCGCTCAATCCACGCCTAATCATGGCGCGGGTCTCCGGATATGGGCAGGGAAATTCCCGGTCGGAGGAGCCCTGCCTGGACGGCATCGCGCAGGCGCGCTCCGGGCTCATGGAGCTGACCGGTGAGCCCGGTGGAAAGCCCACCATGTTCGGCAGCTTTATCGTCGACTACACCACTGCGCTTTACACGGCGATCGGCATTCTGTCCGCAATCGAACGGCGGCACACGAGCGGCGTGGGTCAGGTTGTCGATGTGAGCCTGATGGGTGGCGCCTGTTCGCTGCTGTTGACCGCGATCACCGAGGCGAAGACGCTGGGGCGGCACGTGACGCGCGGGGGCAACCGTGATCGTTACTCGGCACCTGGGCAGACCTTCCAGTGCCGTGACGGGAGATGGGTGCATCTGATTGCCGGCACTGCGGCGATGTTCCCGCGCCTGGCTGCGGTTCTGGAAAAGCCGGAGTTGCTGGAAGATCCGCGTTTTGCCACTCATGCCGCCCGCATGGAGAATCAAGACGGCGTTGAGGCGATCGTCGCGGCATGGATCGCCGGTATCGATGCCGATCAGGCGGTCGCGATGCTCGCCGCAGCTGACGTGCCGGCAGCCAAGGTGGCGACGATTAACGAGGTCGTGAACGAGGCTTACATGCAGGAGGCAGAGCACATCGTCGCGGTTCCGCATGCGCGGATCGGGCCGATCGCGATGCAGGGCCTGCCGATCAGGCTTGGCGAAAGCCCGGCCTCCATCCGCGCAGGTGCGCCGTGCCTTGGTGCGGACACGGCTGCGGTGCTGCTGGACTGGCTGGGCCTCGACTCAACAGCGATAGCAGGTTTGTCGGCAGTAAGCGCGGTGTGAGCACGACGCCGCGCGCGACAATGGCCGAAGTGGTCGAAGCCTGGGACACTACGCGCATGATTACATGTTGGCCGTGCCCGTTCAAATGCGATCCAGACTTCTGGTCGGCGGTGGCATCCCCGCAAGCATGGCGGTGAAGACCGACGCAATGCCTGGGACACGCGCGCGCGTGACCATCCGTGATGTGGCGCAGGATTTGGGCCTCGCCTTATCGACCGTTTCGAATGCGCTGGCCGGGAAGGCCTATGTCCGCGAGGACACGCGCAAGATGGTTCTCGAGGCCGCCAGGCGGCTCGGCTACCGGGCGTCGGCCGTCGCCCAGGCGATGCGGACGCGCCGTACCAACACGATTGGCGTGCTGATGGCCGATGTCGCGAATCCGAGTTCTCCGGATTTTTTGCGTGGCATCGAGGATGTCGCCGTGCGGGAGAAATTCGCCCTCTTCCTATGCAACACCGATGAGAGCAAGACGCGG
Source organism: Acetobacteraceae bacterium (assembly GCA_965276665.1). Lineage (GTDB taxonomy): Bacteria > Pseudomonadota > Alphaproteobacteria > Acetobacterales > Acetobacteraceae > CAWGJC01. The sequence continues at coordinate 1,057,070 of OZ255620.1, read as the reverse complement.
CAGCTCATGCTCATGCGAAGCCTGCTGGACCGACAGGTCGATGGTTTGGTGCTGATCTCCCAATATTGCGGCGACGCGGAGGTACGGGAACTCCTGAGCCAGGGACCGCCTTTCATCCTTATGCAGCGGCGGAGCCGGAAGTTCGCTGACAACTTTGTGGGAGCGGACAATCGCGTCTGCATTGCCGAGGCGGTCCGCTACCTTTCCGGCCTGGGTCATCGGCGCATCGGGTATGTCATTGGTCCGGCATATTCGTCGGCGGTGGCGGAGCGACTGGCTTCGTTCCGGCGGACGGTCGCAGAGCTTAAGCTCGACGCCGATCCGGAGCTGATCGTCAATGCTGACTACGGGACCGAGGCGGGGCACCGCGCCGCCAAGCAGTTGCTGGATCTCAAGCGGCGGCCAACGGCGGTCATGGCGAGTAACGACATGAATGCGCTGGGCGTGCTGGACGTCGCGTCGGAACGCGGGATCGCCGTGCCGGATCAGCTCTCGGTGGTGGGGCTCGACGACATCGCCCTCGCCAGCCTAGCCCGCATCAATCTGACGACGATCGCTCTTCCAAAGCGGGAGATGGGGGCTGCAGCGGCCACACTGCTGATTGAGCGGATAAACAGCACCGCGCCGGAGTCGGCGCGGCAGACGGTGATGTTCCCAGCCCAGCTCGTGATCCGGGGCAGTACTGGGCCCGCACCGCGCCAACGGCGCGCCTAGCGCTCCTCTCCCGGTCTGCTCCCATTGACGTTGATCCAATCGGCCCGAGTTTTATGGGGACTCAATAAAAACGATTTCACAGAATCGTTTTTATGTTTATATCTGGCGGTCAAGCCGCCTTGCCTTGGAGTTCCGCCGTCGCCAAAGGCGCCGGCGCAAGAAAGAAACCACCCGGAGGAAACCATGTCCGATGCGACCATCGCGCCGGCTCCCGCGATTGGGACCCCAAGCCAGGCGGTGACGATGCGAACCGCAATTGCCAGTCTGGTCGGCACGTTCATCGAGTTCTACGACTACTTTATCTATGGCGCGGCGGCTGCACTCGTCTTCCCGAAACTCTTCTTCTCATCCATGCCGCCGCTGACCGCTTCCCTCGTGTCATTCGGCACGCTCGGCGTCGCCTTCGTGACGCGGCCGCTCGGCGCCGTGATCTTCGGGCATTTCGGCGACACGATCGGCCGCAAGGCGATGCTCGTGGCAACCGTCGTGATCATGAGCGTGTCGACCTTTCTGATCGGCTGCATACCGTCCTTCGCCGCCATCGGTGTCATGGCGCCAATCCTGTTGGTGGTGCTCCGTCTACTTCAGGGAATCGCGGTCGGCGGCGAATGGGGCGGCGCGACGACGATGACGATCGAGTTCGCGCCAGCGAACCGGCGGGGCTTCTACGGCACCTTCGTCCAGCTCGGCAACGTCATCGGGGTACTGGTATCCACCGGCGCATTTGCGCTCGCGTCCTCCCTGCCGGAGGAGGCGTTCCTGTCCTGGGGATGGCGCATTCCATTCCTGGCCAGCATCGTGCTGCTGTTCGCCGGCGTCTACATCCGGCTCAGCGTGGGCGAGCCGCCCGCCTTCATCGCGTTGAAGCAGCGGAGGGCATCGCTCGCACTGCCGATAAAGGACGTACTGCGCCGCTTCCCGAAGCAGATTTTTTTGGCGATGGGATTGCGCGTCAGCGAGACGGTGATTGGCTACATCGTCATCAGCTATGTGCTGCAATACGCCACCACACGGCTGGGCATGCCGCGAAGTACCGTCTTGCTGGGAGTAATGTTGGGCGCCGCCTGCGGCATCGTGACCTTTCCGCTCTGGGGGCTGCTCTCCGATTTCGTGGGACGCCGCACTGTCTTTTTGATTGGTGCTGTCGGGGGCTGCCTTTTCGCCTTTCCGTTCTTTTGGCTGCTTGATACGGGGACCGTGACCGGCGTCTATCTCGCGATTGTGGTCGCCTATAGTGTTATTGTCGGCGCGATGTACAGCATCGAGCCAGCCTACATCTCTGAGATGTTCGCTACCGACGTGCGCTATACTGGTGTCGCCGTCGGTTCGCAACTCGCAGCGATTGTCGGCGGGTTCACACCCGCGATCGCCACCGCTCTCCTGGCTTGGGGGAACAACATGAGTTGGTCGATCTCCGTCTTCATCATCGCGGCATCGCTGATCACCGCTCTCTGCGCGGTTCTGGTCGGAGAGACCCGGCACCGCGATCTCGATCACGTACCGGAGCCGCGCCGGTGAGCCCATCCAGGCATCCGCCCTGCGCCATCGTCGGAACGCCGCGGCAACCCGGCGCCGTCGGGCGGGAATTCGTCTGCAATGCGCGCCAACAACAGCAAGAAAGGGGCGAACCGTGAAACGTCGTGCAATACTCGCCGCGGCAATGCTGGCGACGACGCTCGTGGCGTCGGCTGTTCCGGCGGCCGCGGACAGGCCGCTGATCGGTGCGGTGCTGTACGCTCGTGACAGCCAGTTCTGGCAGCAGGTCGAGCGCGGCATGAAGGACGCCGCCGCCAAAAACGGCGCAGACCTCCAGATCGTGCTCAATCGCCGCCAACTGCCGACCGAGGCGCAGGTCATGGATGATCTCATGACACGCGGGATCAAGGCGCTCGTCATCAGTCCGCTCGACAAGGACGCCTCGGCCAACGCGGTGCGTGCCGCGCGGGCGCAGCATCTGCCCATCGTCGAATACAATACGTTCTTCGCGGACCGTTCGCTCGCGACCAACAGCGTTGGCGTCGACAACAAGGAACTCGCCGCCTCGGTCGGCCGGGAGATGGACAAGTCGATCAAGGCGCGCATGGATGGGCATGCCAAGATCGGTCTCATACCGCTGCCCTCGATCAATCCGGGGAGCGCCGTGCGCAAGCAGGGCATGCTGTCGGCGCTGACGGATGTGAAAGTCGACATCGTCTCCGAGATCGAAGGCGCGACACCCGAGCAGGGCGCGAATGCCGTCGAAAGCGTTCTGCGCCGTGATCCGGCGACGCAGATCATCTGGGCCTCCAACTCGGGCACGCTGGCCGGCGCGGCAACGACCGTCACCCGCATGCATGGCGCGGTCGAGCTTTACGGCATCGACATGAGCGAGGAGTTGGCGCAAGCGATGCTTCAGGCCGGCAGCCGGATCATCGCGGTATCCGATCAGCAACCCTATCAGATCGGCTATCTGGCAGTCGAGGCAGCGGTTAAGGACCTGAGCGGAACGCCCGGGCCGCGCGAAATCCAGGTGCCTGCCAGGATCTACTTGAAGTCCGATCCTGCTGGCCTCAACGACTACTTGAAACTTGTGAAGTCCCTTGGCCAATAGCCGCGCCTTGCCGGTCAGGGAGCTTCCCATGGCAGCATTGCAGCAGCCGGTTCGCGCAGAAGAGCAAGCGCCCTGCCCCCGGGAGGCTCTGCGACACGCCTTGGGCGGCTGGCGAACCGAGATCGGCGTCGCCATCGGCATGATCGCTCTGATCGCGCTGTTCGGCGCTCTCGCGCCGAATTTCGCGACGCTCGGCAACCTGTCGTCGCTTCTGCGCCAGGTATCGGTGACCGCGATCGTCGCGGTCGGCATGACCATGGTGATCATCGCCGGCGAGATCGACCTGTCCGTCGGTGCCAGCCTGGGTCTCGGCGGGACAATCTTTGCCTTGCTCATCGTCAAGCTCGGCTTGCCTGCGTGGCTCAGTTTCGTCTGCGTTCTGGCCGTGGCGGCGGTCATCGGCGGCTTTATCGGCGGCCTGCGCGTGATCTGGGGAATCCCCTCGTTCATCACCACGATCGGGCTGCTCTCCGCGGTGCGCGGCATCGCTTTCCTGCTCAGCGACAGCCAGACCATTGGGCCGCTATCGGATGCGGTCGACAATCTCTGGTTCGGCGATCTGCTTGGGGTCCCGCTGCCAGTCGTCATGATGGTGCTCGCCATTGCTTTTGGCTGGTTCGTGCTGTCCGAGACGCCGTTTGGCCGGCATCTCTACGCCGTCGGCGGCAACGCGGTCACCGCCGCGCGCTACGGCATCCCCGTCAACCGCATGCGCATCTATGTCTTCATCATCGTGCAGGCGCTGGCGGCTATGGGCGGCGTGCTGTTCGCCGCGCGCCTGAACGGGGGCAATGCGACCGTCGGCGACCAGTTCGAGCTTGACGTGATTGCCGCCGTGATCGTTGGCGGCACCGCGCTTTCGGGTGGCGTCGGGCGCATGGTGGGAACCGTGCTCGGCGTCCTGTTCGTTGCCGTGCTGCGCAACGGCATGGTTCTGCTGGGTGTCGATCCGATCGCCTTCATGATCGCCCAGGGCTTCGTCATCATCCTGGCCGTCTGGTGGAGCATGCTCCGCGGCGGCGGCTGGCGGATGGAATGACCGACATGATGGAGATGCGGACGCCGCTGCTGCAGGGTGCTGGCCTGCGCAAGAGCTACGGTGCCGTCCACGCCCTGCGCGGTGTCGACGTCACCATCGGCCAGAACGAGACGGTGGCCCTGGTCGGCGACAACGGTGCGGGCAAGAGCACGCTGGTCAAAATCCTGTCGGGCGCGATCCAGCCGACCGCCGGATCGATCAGGTTTCGCGACAAGCTGATCGCCTTCACGTCCACCGAGATCGCGCGCGGCCTCGGCATCGAAACGGTGTACCAGGACCTTGGTCTGTGCAACAATCTGACGGTCGCCGAAAACATCTTCCTCGGCAGGGAACTGGTGCGGCGCTTCGGTCCGTTCGCCATGCTGAACAAGCGCGCAATGCGGCAGCGCGCGGATGATGTCCTGAAAGACCTTTCGGTCAACCTGCCGCGGGCCAGCGCGAATGTGCGCGGCCTCAGCGGCGGCCAGCGCCAGGCGGTGGCACTGGCCCGCGCCAGGCTGTGGGAACGCTCGCTTGTGCTGCTGGACGAGCCGACGGCGGCGCTCGGCGTGCAGGAAACCAAGCGCGCCATGGATGGCGTCCGCCGTATCCGCGCCGAGGGAACCTCGGTCGTGCTGATCACCCACAACATGCCGATGGTGATGGAGATGAGCGACCGCGTCGTCGTGCTCCGCCGCGGCGAAAAGGTGGGCGACGTGCCCACCCGCATGCTGAGCGGTGCTGACGACGTCGTGTCGCTCATCACGGGCGCGCGCGAGTCCTGGATCGAAGGCGCGCCGCCCGCGCTCGCCTTGCAGTCGGAGGACGCATGAACCGGGCCGGCGGCAAGCTTGTCAGCCTTCAAGACGCGATCAGCGTGGTCAGGGACGGCATGGCCCTGACCGCGGGCGGCTTCGCCCACTCGCATCAGCCGATGGCGCTTACCCGCGCGCTGATCCGGCAAGGGGTGCGGGGCCTGACCATCATGGGAGTGGCAGAATGCTGGGTGGCGGAATATCTCGCTGCCGCCGGGGCGCTGGACCGCGCCTATTTCTCGAATTTCATGTTCGAAGGATTCGGCCGCTGCCGCCGCTTCAGCGAAGGCATCGAAGCGGGTCTGATCGCAACCGAAGATCACAGCCATTTCGGCATGGTATGCCGCTTTCAGGCGGCGGGCCTGGGGCTGCCGTTCATGCCGATGCGCGCCATGGCCGGGACCGACATCCTGAACATGCCAGGCTTTGAGGATCCAGCGATGAAGAGCCGGCGCATGGACTCGCCTTTCGGCAACGGGATCGTGACGGCGGTCTCGCCGCTCAAGCCCGATGTGGCGATCATCCATGCGGCGCGGGCAGACCGCGACGGCAACGTGCAGCTCTTCGGCGCCACCTCGGTGCTGGAGGAGCAGGCGCGCGCAGCCGCCCACGTCATCGTTTCGGTCGAGGAGATCGTTGAACCGAATGTCATCCGCCGACAGCCGGAGCTGACCATCCTGCCGAGCCTTCTGGTGGATGCGCTGGTGCATCTGCCGTACGGCGCGCACCCGACCGGCGTCTATGGCTATTACGAGCATGACACCGCCCATCTCGGCGACTACTACGCGGCCTCCCGCATGCAAGCAGCGACCGATGACTATCTTCGCCGCTGGGTCTTCGAGATGGCAGATCACTGGCAGTATCTGGACGCGCTCGGCATTTCCAGGTTGTTGCGGCTGGGCGTTGACCCCGTTCTCGGCTCCGTCATGCGGGGGATGCCGCATGAATGAACTGGCCGAGGTGACGAGCGACGAGCTGATGGCGGTTGCTGCCGCGCGCGAGATCGAAGACGGCAACGTGGCCTTCATCGGCACCGGCCTGCCCATGGTTGCCGCCTATCTCGCCAAGGCCACGCACGCGCCCGGCGTGAAGCTTGTCTTCGAGTCGGGGATCATCGATCCGCGGCCACGTGAACTCGCATCCGGCGTGGGCGATTACCGGCTTGCTTTTGGATCCCCGAAGATTGCCGGCACTGCCTTCGCCCTGAGCCTGTTGCAGGGTGGGAAGATCGATATCGGCTTTCTCGGCACGGCGGAGATCGACCGGTACGGCAATCTCAATTCGACCGTCATCGGCCCGTACCGCCGGCCGAAGGTCCGTTTGCCGGGCAGCGGCGGCGCCAACGACATCGCCAGCATGGCGGGGCGTTTCGTCATCATCGCCAGGCTTGATCACCGCCGCTTTGTCGAGAAGCTAAATTACCTGACGACGCCCGGCTTTCTCACCGGCCCAGGTGCGCGCGAGGCGGCGGGGCTTCCGGGAAGCGGTCCCGCCCGCGTCATCACGGACCTTGCGGTGCTCGGCTTCGACCCGGTCACCAAGCGCATGCGCATCGAAGAGCTGTTCCCGGGCGTCACGGCTGCGGCGGTGCAAGAGCACTGCGGCTTCGAACTCGGCTTGGCCGAGACGGTTATCCAATCACAGACGCCGACGCCCCACCAGCTTGATCTTCTGCGGCGCGTGATCGACCCCGATGGACTCTATCTCGGGGCGAAGGGCGCTTAGCACGATGCAAACAGGCAAAGTTCTCTCACTCGCCGAGGCGATCCGTTTGATTTCCGACGGCGCCATCGTGGCGCTTGGGGGCCCCGACGACCGCCGGATTCCGATGGCGGCCATCCGCGAGATCATCCGTCAGGGGCGCCGCGATTTACAGGTCGTCGCCGCATCGGAAAACCCCGGCCTCGCACTGCTGGATGCATCCGGCTGTGCCGCATCGACCGATGCCGCCTCCGCCGTCCGCCTCCGCGCCGCCGCCCTCGGCCTGTCGATGCTGCCTTTGCACGATGACGATGCGACATCTGCGGCCGCGTCTATCGAACCCTTCACCAATCCTTTCACCGGCCGGACTGTTCTGGCGGTCGCGGCTCTGGTCCCGGACGTCGCCATCCTTCACGCGCATCGCGCGGATGCGAGGGGCAATGTCCAATTCAGCCCGGACCGTGCTGGAGCCTGCGCAGACGACCTCATGCTCGCGCGCGCGGCGCGGAACGTCATCGTCACGGTCGAGCAGATCGTCAGTGCGGAGACGATCGCGAGCCGGCCGGCCGACACGGTGCTATCGGGCGCGGATGTCACATGGGCGGTCGAGGCGCCGTTCGGCGCGCATCCGTTTGCCCTGGACAATCGCTACGCAGCTGACATCGTCAATCTGCAAGCCTGCATGCGCGCGACTGCAGATCGCGCTTCGCTGGATGCCTGGCTTGCCGATCAGGTGACCGGGCCCGCCGACCATTGGGAGTATCTCGATCGCGTCGGCGCGCGTTCGCTGATGGCGGTCAGCCTCAACCGGGCGGCCCGCGCGTGACGACGGCGTTGGCAGCACTCAATGGGTTGCGCGTGCTCGATCTGACGCGCTTCATCGCCGGACCGCATTGCGCGATGGTGCTGGCCGATCTCGGCGCCGATGTGGTGAAGGTGGAGCGCCCGATCGGCGGCGACGACACCCGCGCGATCGCCCCGCACGTTGCCGGGGAGAGCATCTATTTCATGGTGTTCAACCGCAACAAGCGCGGCATTACGATTGATCTCCGCGATCCGGCCGGCCAGCGCGTCCTGCGCGATCTGGTGCGCGAGGCCGATGTGCTGATCGAGAATTTCCGCCCCGGCACGATGGAGAAAATGGGCTGCGGCTGGCCCGAACTAGAGGCCCTCAACCCCCGCCTGATCATGGCCCGCATATCTGGCTGCGGCCAAACGGGCGGCGACGAACCCTGCTTCGATGCCGTGGCCCAGGCCGGCTCGGGCCTGATGGCCATCACAGGCCAACCCGATGGGCCGCCGACGATGGCGGGGACGTGCATCGTCGATTATTCGGCGGGGTTGCACGCCGCCATCGGCATCCTGGCGGCGATCGAGGCGCGTCACCGCACCGGGTGCGGGCAGGTCGTCGACGTCAGCCTGATGGGTAGCGCGGTCTCTTTGCTGATGACGGCAATTCCCGAACACCGCCTGTGCGGGCGAGAGATGACGCGGGCGGGCAATCAGGATCGTTATGCCGCTCCTGGCCAAACCTTCTGTGCGGCGGACGGAACGTGGGTGCACATCGTCGGCGGCAACAATGGACCCTTCCCGCGTTTGGCGGCTGCCATTGGGCGGCCCGACCTGCCGGCGGAAGCCCGCTTTGCAACGATCGCCGCGCGCGTGCAGAACCGCGCCGAGCTTGATGCGATCGTCGGGGAATGGGTCGCGGCCCGCAGCGGACATGCGGTACTCGCCGCGCTGGCGGATGCCGGCGTCCCCGCCGCGCGCGTTGCGACCGTGGCCGAGGTCGCATCCTCACGACTCATGTGGGATCGCGGCTTCGTCGTCGACGTGCCGCATGAGGCCGCGGGGGCGGTCCCGATGCAGGGCATGCCCATTCGCCTGAGTGCGACGCCCGGTGCGATCCGCAGGGGAAGCCCGCGCCTTGGTGAGCATACAAGCGAGGTCGCAGCCGACTGGCTTGGCCCGCGCAAGGCTGGGGCATCACGCCCCGAACAGAGCAAGGAACACCACCTATGAGCGCAACTGCCGAAAGCACCATCCCCTGGCGGGACCTCACCGATCCCCGCCGCGCCGCGACGGTGCAGGACCTGGAAGCAGGTTTGAAGGAGCCAGTCTTCGAGAACCTCGAAATCCCAGAGACGCTGGGGCCGGTCACGATCGTCATAGACGATCACAAGATCAAGCGGTTCTCCTTCACGCAGGACGACTATTTATCCTGGTATCTGCAAGCCAGCCCGTTCGAGGGCGCGCGCATCGGCCAGCCCTGCCTGCTGGGCAACGACATGGTCCAGCTCTTCACCACCCGCTACCGCGCCAGCAAGACGGTCGGCTTTCACACCGAGGAGCAGATGTGGTTCGAAAACCCGGTCAAGCTCGGCGAACGGGTGACCATGTCTGGCACGTACGTCGAAGCCTATGTCCGTCGGGGCCAGGGCTACGTGGTCATGGAGGCAAAGGCCGTCGGCGAAGATGGCAGAACCATCGTGCGCCATCGCGGCGTGGAGATCTTGCGGACGGTGCCGGGCGCCATCGGCGGCCGGGCGAGCGGCATGCCCGAGCGGCGCGTGACGGGCGATTTGCCGGGTGGCGCCCGAGTGATCGGGACGATCGGCGAAGATGTGCACGTGGGCGACGTGCTGGCGCCGATGGAGAAGACGATCACCGCCGAGCAGTCGGCCGTGTTTTCCCGCGTCGGGGAGTTCGTCCGCAACACTCACAACGATCTGGAGATCGCGCGCGCTGGGGAGCTGCCGACTATCATCGTGCAGGGCCAGCAGCAGGCCGGTCTGATCGGCGAGTACCTTGTGCGCGCGTTCGGGGCCGCCTGGTTCACCAATGGCTGGTTCCAGGTCAAGTTCGTGAACGTGCTGCAAGTCTTCGATCCGATCGTCATCTCGGCGATCGTCACGGCGATCGCACCCGCCCACGACGGCCGTCGGAAGGTCGAGCTCGAAGTCTGGGCGCGGCGAAAGTCGGACGGAAAGCTGACCACGGTCGGCTGGGCATCCTGTTTGATCAACGCCTGATCACCCGCCGGCACCGACCGACAATCCCAGCAATGCGGGGGGTGACAGTCCCCGTGCCAAATCAGGAGAATACGATGAGTAACTTGATAGCCGTGCAAGCGCAGCGAACGCTGGGCAATGCAACAGGCGCCCATGTCTTTGCGGCGGCCTTGAGGCGCCATGGGGTCGAGGTAATCTTCGGCCAGGCGATACCGGCCGCGCTTTTCCTGGTGGCGCCGGAATATGGCATCCGCCAGATCGGCTATCGCACCGAGAATGCGGGCGCGGCGATGGCCGATGCGTATGCCCGCGTCAGCAACAAGGTGCCCGTGGTCACGGCCCAGAACGGACCCGCCGCCACGTTGCTGGTGCCTGGACTGGCCGAGGCGCTACGCGCCTCGATACCGATCGTCGCCATCGTACAGGATGTCCATCGCCAACAGACCGACAAGAACGCTTTCCAGGAATTGGACCACCTGGAACTGTTCAAGGGCGCGGCAAAATGGATCAAGCGCATCACCGAAGTCGATCGGATCGACGACTATGTGGACATGGCGTTCACAGCCGCGGCTTCGGGCCGGCCGGGACCGGCGGTGCTGATCGCACCGATCGACCTGTTCCTCGACACGCCAAAGGCCGGCGCGGGTCAACGCCTCGCGTCGCTGGGCAGCTTTCCGCTCGACCGGTCGGTGGCGGACCCTGCCAGCATCGACAGTGCGGCCGATCTTCTGGCCGGTGCCCGAGCGCCGCTCGTCATCGCTGGCGGGGGCGTGCACGTATCGGGGGCCGCAGATGCCGTCGCCCGGTTGCAGGAGTCGGCTTCGCTGCCGGTAGCCACGACTGTCATGGGCAAGGGCTCGACCGACGAGCGTCATCCGCTATCAGTCGGGATCGTCGGCTATTTCATGGGGTCCCGCGGGCGCACGCGGCATCTGCGAAGCCTCGTCACCGATGCCGACGTGATCCTGCTGGTCGGCAACCGCACCAATCAGAACGGCACCGACAGCTGGCAACTGTATCCGAAGGGCGCCAAATACATCCATATCGACGTCGATGGGCAGGAGATCGGTCGCAATTACGAGGCCTACATTCGCTTGGTGGGTGACGCGAAGCTAACGCTTGAAGCGCTCACGGCCGCATTGGGATCGAAAAACTTGGCGCGGCGCAAGGCTGCACGGCCAGATCTGGAGAGGCAGATCGCGGCCGGGCTGTGCGCCGCGGCGGCCGACGTCACCCGCGAAGTGAACTTCGATCAAAGCCCTCTACGGCCGGAACGCCTGATGCGTGATCTGGACAGCCTGCTGACGCCCGAAACCATCGTCGTGGCAGATGCCAGCTACTCATCGATTTGGGTCACTAATTTCCTGGTGTCGCAGAAACCCGGTATGCGCTTCATCACCCCGCGTGGACTCGCCGGGCTGGGCTGGGGACTCCCCTATGCGATCGGTGCGAAAGTGGCGCGGCCGGACGCGCCAGTCTTCTGCCTGTCCGGCGACGGCGGATTCGGCCATGTGTGGTCGGAACTGGAGACAGCGCGGCGGATGAACCTGCCGGTAGTGCTGACCGTGCTCAACAATCAAATTCTCGGGTACGAGAAGCATGCGGAGAAGGTTCTCTTCAACGGCTATTCGGACGCCTGCGACTTCACGCCGGTCGATCACGCCGCGATCGCCCGCGCCTGCGGGTGTGATGGAATCCATATCGAGAAGGCCGCCGATTTCAAGCCGGCGCTTGCGGCAGCACTCAAGTCGCCACGTGTGACCCTGCTCGACGTGATCACCGACGAGCACGCCTATCCGCCTGTGATGATGTTCGAGGATAGCGAGCGGCTGGCCTACTGAACCGAATCAGAATTATCGGAGCGGCCTGGGGCCGCGCCGGGCTCAACGCCGGGTGATCTTGTTTTTCGGGGCGCCCATGTCCTCGTCGGCGAACCAGAGCCCTATGCCGTCCGGGACAACACGAGCCGCGCGCTTGATCGCGTCCCGACGCGCGTGGAGACTTCTTGGGGCGGCATCGTCATCGGCTCATCGGCTCGAAGCGGGATCGGCATGGCGCACCGCAGCGGTTCGCTATCACCGAGTCGAATCATCACCGCGTCGGGCAAGCATCCTGAGTCACTGGCCCGGAGCTTTTGCGCACGGGCGAACTCGGCTCACCAGCGCGAGAAGGCGAGTTCCATCTGTGCTTCCGAGAGCGGATCGGGGGCCAGCGGCGGAGGGTTCTTGCGCGTCGACAGGCCATCGATCAGCAGCGCGCTGTAGCGATGCCATAGTTGCGGACTCGAGTTGGATGTAAAATCAGCAACGATCCCGATCATGAGCATCATGGGAGGAATGTCGCGCGCCGTGACCTCCGCACGCAACCTTCCGTCGCCTTGCGCTCGCGCGATGACAAGAGAGAGAAGGCCGATCAACTCGCGCCTTATCGGCGTGGCCGCGCCAAGGCTGTGCCGGGAACTCAGCAGCGCCTGCCGAAAGCCTTTGTCTTCCGCGACAGCGCTGAATATGGATCGCAACAGAACTGTGAAGGCCTCCCACGCATTGGGGATCTCCAGCGCTGCGCGCGCGCGTTCAACGGTGTTGCGCAACTCGGTTTCGAATAGTGCGCTTATCAGGCTCTCCCGGTCGGGGTATCGCCGGTAGAGCGTGGCCACGCCGAGGCCGGCATGCTGGGCGACCTCGTCAAGGGACACGTCCAACCCTCTCGAACCGAACACCTCCCGCGCGGCCTTCAGGATCCTGGCTTGGTTACGGGCGGCATCGGCACGAAGCGGCCGTTTTACTCGGTTTTGTGTCGTCATTTCAGCATCGTCTAAGGCCTGCCGTTAGTGGAGGGATGTCCTCCGCTTAATGTGATTGGTGTTCCGGAGGGCGTTCCTCCACTTATGGCAAACCAAGGCATGAAGGCAAGCCAGCCATGACGAGCACAGGCTCACAAAACGGTCAGATCGACATCGCGATCATCGGCGCCGGCATCGGGGGCGCCGCGGCTGCGGTCGCGCTCAGTCAGGCCGGGTTCAACGTGGAGGTGTTCGAACAGGCCGCGCAACTGCGCGAAGTCGGGGGCGCGATCGTGATCCGCGAGTCCAGCATGGCGCTGCTCGCGAGCTGGAGCGTCCTCGACGAGGTTCGCAGCAAGATGGTCGGCGTCAACACGGTCGAAATTCGTGATAAGGCGGGCATCGTGCTCGGCACGACGCCGACGGCGGTCGAGGATGGCGAGGCCGAGTTCGCATTTTCGGTTCACCGCGCGGATCTGCACGACGCGCTCGTCGCACGGTTGCAGCCCGGGTCACTGCATCTCGGCCAGCGCCTCATCTCGGTCGCGAACGAGGCGGAGCACGCTGCAGCGACATTCGAAGGTGGGCGCACGGTCCACGCCCGCCTCATCGTCGGCGCGGACGGGCTTCGCTCGACGGTTCGGACATTGCTCGACGTGGTGCCGATGACCTTCCTCAACTACGTCGCGCACCGCACCATCGCACCGGCATCATTGCTGCCTGCCGAGATGCCCAATGATCGCATCCGCGTGTGGCGGGCCGACACACTCTCGGTGCTGACGCTGCCCGTCCGCGGCGGAGCCGAGGTCGCCATTAGCGCGCCGATCCCGACGCTGACCCCACCCAAGGAGTTGTGGAGCGCAACGTCCGCCGAAGACCTTCTGACCATCTATGCCGACTTCCAGCCAGTCATCGTCAGACTGATCCGGGGCAGGAACGTCGACGTCACGACGCACCCAATCTATGACAAAGATCCGATCGAGCGATGGGTCGACCGGCACGTCGCGTTGCTGGGCGACGCGGCCCATCCGATGGCGCCGATGAACGGGCAAGGCGCCAATCAGGCACTGCAGGACGCCGGGGCGCTCGCCACCGAGCTGAGCCGATTCGGCTTCGACGACTTACCTTCGGCGCTTGCGGCGTATCAATCCGCTCGGGCCCGGATTACGGCGCGAATCCAGACATTGTCTCGGAAGCCGCCGCCGTCATTGGAGCGTTTCATGAAAGTCCAAGTATAGATGGCAGCTTCCGCAGCTCTAACGACATCTCGCGTTTACAATAGAAAGAACTCACCATGAGAAAACTTTTTCCCACTGTCATGACTTTCGCGGCCATCTTATTTTGTCTCTCCGGCTGTGTTCCGCCGCCACCGCCGCCCATGGGTGGTTATATGGGCGGTTATAACTCGGCACCGCCCCCACCACCGCCTTTTCCTGTACCCTGATCTGGTGATCCGGTCTCTGAGGCAAGCATCCCCCGGCATCGTGCAACGAACCGGATGTTGTCTGCCTGAACGGAGAAACGTCTTCGACGCTCGAAGTTCCAGGTAGATCACGGAGAGCAAGAGCATTTTGACCGTATGGCTCATGCAGGTTCGGAGTTAGGCCGCTGAACGCCTCGTGGCGGCGCTCGACGGCGATAGGTTTGGCGGTCTTGGCGCGTTGGTCGCCACCTTTGTTGATCTGATTCCGGCGCATGTCTGTGCCGTATATGGGCCCCGCGGTCTGACAACCGCTTTGTACAAGGCTTCACAATGAATGGTAGCGATGACTCTCATTTGACAATCACTGCCGGCGGTCAAGCGGAAGAAAGGCTTGACCCTCGACTGTTGCGTATAGCGTCTGTGGTCGTCCTCGGCACCATCATGTCCATCCTCGACACGACGATCACGAATGTGGCTCTCAAAGACCTCTCGACCACGTTCGAGACGTCGCTTGCGACCATCCAATGGGTATCGACTGGATACATGCTCGCTCTCGCCACGGTTATCCCGCTTACCGGTTGGGCTGCCGACCGCTTTGGAACGAGACGGCTTTATATGACATCGATCCTGTTGTTTCTCATTGGGTCCGCTCTATCAGGCGCCGCTTGGTCGTCAAAGAGCCTGATCATTTTCCGTATGCTACAGGGGTTCGGCGGCGGCATGATCATGCCTGCAGGCATGACGATCCTGAGCCAGGCTGCGGGTCCGCGGCGTATGGGGCGGTTGATGGGCATTATCGGGGTTCCGATGTTGCTTGGGCCGATCTTCGGGCCGATCCTGGGCGGCTGGCTTGTCGACGATGTTTCCTGGCGGTGGATATTTTTCGTCAACCTGCCCATCGGGGCCATCGCTCTGTATGCGGCCGGCCGCATACTCGAATCTGACCGACCCAGGCCTCATGACGCGCTCGACTGGTGCGGTCTTTTGCTTCTCTCTCCCGGCTTAGCGACTTTGGTCTACGGGCTCGCCCGGGCGACGGCGGCTGGCAACTTCAACTCCGCCGCTGGGGCTTTCTATACATTGGCCGGCCTCGCGCTCGTCGTCACCTTTGTTGTTTACGCCCTACGACGAGAAGGTGCGCTGATTGATGTCAGCCTGTTTGGCCGTCGTACCGTCGGAGCCGCGGCCGTCACAATCCTTCTCTTTTGCACGGCATTCTTTGGCACGTCACTCCTACTCCCGTTGTACTTCCAATTGGTGCGAGGCGGATCTGCGCTTGACGCTGGCCTGCTGCTCGCTGCGCAAGGCGTCGGCGCCATGGTTTCCATGCCCGTTGCCGGTCTGTTGACGGACCGCAACGGGCCTCGGAAGATCGTATTGGCCGGCCTTGGCCTCGTGGCTTTCAGCATGCTCGGCCTCAGCCTGATCGAAAGTACGACGTCGTTCTGGCTGATCGAGCTTGCCCTCTTCATCATGGGCCTGGGCATGGGGTCCAGTTTGATGCCGACCATGAGTGCGGCGTTGGCAACTCTCCAACACGAGCAGATCGCTCGCGTCAACAGCGGGCTGAACGTGGTGGAGCGTGTTGGAGGTTCGATTGGCACAGCAATTTTTGCTGTCGTGCTAACGGATCATGTGGGGCCGCTGGGCGTGGGAAATGGGTCGAATGGCCTTCATGCCGCGCGATCTATCCAGCTTGCGACTGGCAATGATCTGCTCGCCAGTCTCGGCCATGCGTTTGGCCACACTTTCTTCTGGTCGGTCCCAATCATCCTCCTGGCACTCTTCGCGGCGACGTTCCTGCCTCGCGACAGGGCCGAGACGTCGCCCGGCACCCCCGCACCTTCTACCCTCGTCGCGTAGCTACTTTGCTCGAGAACGTACACCATGCGGTCGCCGACGCGCTCCTGGCCACCTTGTGTCATCCGAAAGCCGACCCGCGCACGAGCTCAAGGCAAGGGCTTTTCGCTCGTGCGCAACGCATACGCGCCAATGATCAAGCGCGCGCAACGGCGCACCCGGTCCGCTACCGCTTTGCGCGACAGCGGTTTCTGCAGCCCGAGCATGAGACGGAGCGGCAGGTCGCCGAGCCAGAGATTCATCAGATCCGACGCAGCCTCCGGCGCCTCCGTTCGGGACAGATCGCGGCATGTCGCGCTCGACGTCAGAAAGGCTGTCAACGTCGCGCGGGTCCGGCCTGGCCCCGCGTTATAGAAGCGTGCTGCCAAAGGAGCGTTGCGCGAGAGTTGGTCGAGATGGCGGTGCATTGAATGCAGCACGCCGGGATGGAGCAGGACTTCGAGAAGGACGCAACCAAAGCGTACAAGTTCGTCTTCCAGATCTCCGCCTGGGCCGGGTCGTGCCGGCAGCGCCGCGATGAGCATGTCCGAGATCGATTGCATCATCGCCTCAAACAACGACTCCTTGTCACGGAAGTGGCTGTAGACGGTCATTTTCGCTACGCAGGCTTCGCTCGCCACTTGCTCCATCGTGACCGAATCGTAAGCGCCCGTCTCGAAAAGGCGCTTAGCCGCCTCGACGATGGCGGCGCGCTTGGCCGTGTCCTTCGGTCGGCCGGATGGTCGCGAAACAGTGATCTGGGACATGCGATTTTACCTACGCGTTACTAGACTGGTGGGTATGCCATTATATATAGCAGACCCATGGGTCTAGGAAAATGCCTCATCCGTCGGGCTCCCGTCTTCGGGCTGCTGTCCGGCCTCGCGCAGGCCGGCTGTGCCATCGGCCCTGACTACGTTGAGCCGACGCCGCCGCAACTGGACCGGGTGACGTCCGGGCCCACCCCGGCGGCGACCGTCTCCACTGCCGGCAACGCCGGTGCGGGCCAGCTTCTGGTGTCGGGACGCGACATCGAGGGCGATTGGTGGACGCTGCTGCACTCGTCCCGGATCGATGCGCTGGTCGCCGAGGCGCTGAAGCACAGCCCGACGCTCGCCGCCGCCCAAGCCACGCTGCGCGAGGCGAAGCAAAATGTGCGCGCTGAGCAGGGGTCGCTGTTCCCAACGGTCAGCGGTTCGGCGAGCGATACGCGCGAAAAGGCGTCGCTCGCCGGGTTCGGGCAGAACGGCTCCGCGCTCTACACACTCTATAACGGCTCTCTGAACGTGTCCTACACGCTCGATGTGTTCGGCGGCACGCGGCGGCAGATCGAACAGCTGGCGGCAACGGCCGATTATCAGCACGCCGAGCTGGAAGCCGCCTATCTCTCGCTGACCGCCAACGTCGTCACCACCGCGCTCAACGAAGCGTCCTATCAGGCGCAGATCGAGGCGGCGCAGGACATCATCCGGATCGACCAGCAGCAGCTCGACGTCACCCAGCGGCGGTTCGCGCTCGGCGGCGTGAGCCGGGCGGAGGTGCTGTCACAGCAGTCGACGCTCGCGTCGGCGCTAGCCACGCTGCCGCCGCTGCGCAAGCAGCTCGAGCAGCAACGCAACCAGCTGGCGGCTTATCTCGGCGTGGCGCCAAGCCAGGTGAGCGGGCCGCCCATCGATCTCGCGACGCTGACCCTGCCGGCTGAACTGCCGACCGCGGTGCCGTCCCAAATCGTGGCGCAGCGGCCGGACGTGCGGGCCTATGCCGCCCAGGTGCATTCGGCAAGCGCCAATGTCGGCGTGGCGATCGCCAACATGCTGCCGCAGCTCTCGCTGACCGGCAGCTATGGCCGCGAGGGCGCGAAGCTGTCGGATTTGTTCACGCCCTCGGGCTTGGTCTGGAGTCTCGCGGCCACGCTGACGCAGCCGATCTTCGAAGGCGGCACGCTGCTGGCAAAGCGCCGGTCGGCCGATGCAGCGCTCGAAGCGGCGGCGGCCAATTATAGTGCGACCGTCGCCTCCGCGTTCCAGGACGTCGCCAATGCAATCTCGGCCGTCGTGCACGACGCGGAGACCTTGCAGGCCGACGCCGAGGCCGAGCGCACGGCCAGCGCGAGCCTGGCCGTCACCCGCGCCCAATACCAGGCGGGTGGGACAACCTATGTCGCCGTGCTGCAGGCCGAGCAAAGCTACCAGAACGCAAAGTTGACCCTGGTCGCTGCGCAGGCGGCGCGGTTCACCGACAGCGTCGCGCTGTTTCAGGCGCTCGGCGGCGGCTGGTGGCATCGCACCGACGTCGCCGATTCCGTCTCTCACTGCTGTGGACTTCTGCCATGAGCACCACCACCGAACGGCATCTGCCGGCCGCACGCAAGCCGCGTGTGGCGCTTCGCCTGATCCTCATGCTGCTGTTTTTGGGCCTGGTCGGCGGGGGGCTAGTCGGCTTCCACATCTTCAAGGCGCACATCCTTGAAGGCGTCGTCGCCACCATCGTCGCACAACTGCCGACGGTCGCAACGGTCACGGCGACCAGCCAATCCTGGCAGCCGGTGCTCAGCGGCAACGGATCGTTACGCGCGAGCCAGGGTGCGGACCTCTCGGCCGAGGTCGGCGGTATCGTCGGGGAGCTGCACTTCGTGTCCGGCGACACGGTCAAGGCGGGGACGCTGCTGCTGCGACTGCGGCCAAACGACGACGATGCGAAGCTCGCCCAATTGCAGGCCACCGCGGAGCTCGACGCCATCACCTACCAGCGCGACCTGAAGCAACTCCGTGCCCAAGGGGTCGCGCAATCGACGGTCGATACCGATCTCGGCACCCTGAAGAACGCGCAGGCGCAGGTAGCGGGGCAGCAGGCCGTGATTGCCGAGAAGTTCGTCCGCGCCCCCTTCACCGGACGGCTGGGGCTGCGCCAGGTGGACCTCGGGCAATATCTCAGCCCCGGCACCAAGATCGTGACACTGCAGGCGCTGGATCCGATGTTCCTGGATTTCTATCTGCCGCAGCAAACGATCGGCGCGGTCCGGGTCGATCAGGCGGTGACGGTGCAGGTGGATGCGTTACCCGGGCGTGACTTTCCCGGCCGGGTCAACGCGATCAATTCGCAGGTGGACAGTTCAAGCCGTATGGTCCAGATCCGCGCGACGCTGGGAAATCCGGACCAGGTGCTGCTGCCGGGCATGTTCGCAACCGTATCGATCGCGACGGGAGCGACGCAACCGCATGTGACGATCCCGCTCACCTCGGTCAGCTTCAATCCCTATGGCAGCCTGGTCTACAGGCTGGAGCCAGACGGCACCCAGGCCGACGGCAAGCCGAAATTCATTGCCAAGCAGATCTTCGTCACCACCGGCGAGACGCGCGGCGGACAGGTGCAGATCCTGACCGGCGTCGACGCCGGCGACATGGTCGTGAGCGCCGGGCAACTCAAGCTGCACAACGATTCGCAGGTGCTGGTCAACAACGCCGTGCAGCCGAGCGACGATCCCAATCCGAAACTTGTCGACCAGTAGGACGCCAGCGCCATGTTCACCGACATCTTCATCCGCCGCCCGGTGCTGGCCAGCGTCGTCAGCCTGATGATCCTGGTGCTGGGGCTGCGCGCGTTCAGTTCGTTGCAAATCCTGGAGTATCCGAAGACCGAGAACGCCGTCATCACCGTCACCACCGCCTATTACGGCGCCGACCCGGCGACCGTGGCCGGGTTCGTCACTACCCCGCTCGAGAACGCGATCGCCCAAGCCAACGGCATCGACGACATGACATCGGTCAGCACGAACGGGACCAGCACGATTACGCTCAACCTGCTGCTCAATTACGACTCGAACCGTGCGATGACCGAGGTCAACGCCAAGATCAATTCGGTGCTCAACCAGTTGCCGAGCGGGGTGCAACAGCCGGTGATGACCGTGAAGGTGGGCCAGTCGCTCGACGCCATGATCATCGGTTTTGCGAGCGACCGCATGCCGTCCAACGCGATCACCGACTACTTGACCCGCACGGTGCAGCCGCAACTGCAGTCGATCGAAGGCGTGCAGACGGCGGAGTTCCTCGGCGCGCAGAACTTCGCGCTGCGCGCCTGGCTCGACCCGCAGAAACTCGCCGCCTACGGCATCAGCGCCGCCGACGTCAGCAACGCTTTGGCCAACAACGACTACATCGCGGGCGTCGGCACCACGAAGGGCGAGATGGTGCAGTATTCGCTCTCGGCCAGCACCAGCCTGCACAGCCTCTCCGAGTTCCGCAACCTCGTCGTGAAGCAGGTGGATGGCGGCATCATCCGGCTGGGCGACGTAGCGCACGTGACGCTGGGGGCGGACGACTACGAATCCTCCGTGTCCTATGACGGCGCGAAGGGCGTCTACATCGGCTTGCAGACGGTCCCATCGGCCAATCTTCTCGACGTGATCAACCGCGCCAAGGCGGTGCTCCCGCAACTACAGGCGCGGCTGCCGGCCGGATTGCGGTCATCGATCATCTACGATTCGACCGATTTCGTGAACAGCTCGATCCGGGAGGTGGCAACGACCCTGGCCGAAGCGCTGGGCATCGTCACGCTGGTGGTATTCGCCTTCCTCGGTTCGCTGCGATCGGTCGTCATCCCGATCATCGCCATCCCGCTCTCGCTGGTCGGTACGTTCGCGATGATGCTGCTGTTCGGCTTCTCGGTGAACCTGCTGACGCTGCTGGCGCTGGTGCTGGCGATCGGGCTCGTCGTCGACGACGCAATCATCGTGGTCGAGAGCGTCACGCGTTGCCTCGAGCAAGGCAAGACGCCGCTCCAGGCCGCGCTCCAGGCCGCGCGCGACCTGGCGACGCCGATCATTGCGATGACGATCGTATTGGTGGCGGTCTATGTCCCGATCGGCTTTCAAAAAGGGCTGACCGGGACGTTGTTCACCGAGTTCGCGTTCACGCTCGTCGGCGCCGTCACCGTCTCGGCGATCGTAGCGCTCACGCTGTCGCCCATGATGTGCTCGCTGCTGCTAAAGCCGCACGACGCGCAGGGCGGCGGCTGGCAAGCCCGGCTCGTTGCCTGGCTGGATCGCAACTTCGGCCGGTTGCAACGCGGCTACGAGCGTGCGCTGCACGGCAGCCTCGACACGCTCTGGATTACGCTGCTGTTCACCGCCTGCGTGCTGGGCAGCATCTACTTCCTCTATGGTAGCGCCGACAGCGAACTGGCGCCGCCCGAGGATCAGGGCGTGGTCATCCTGCAGCCGACCTCGGCTCCAACCGCGACGCTGCAACAGAAACTGCTGTTCGGGCAGCAGGTGCAGAAGATCATGTCCGCCTTGCCCGAGGCCGACCACACCTTCCAGATCGAGAGCCCGGTGACGTCGATCGGCGGCGTCACGCTCAAGCCATGGGACCAGCGCACGCGCAGCGCGGCCACGATACAGCGCCAATTGCAGGACGAGTTCATCCGGATTACGGGCCAGAAGGTGGTCGCCTTCCAACTCCCGCCGTTGCCAGGCTCGCAAGGGCTGCCGATCCAATTCGTCGTAAAATCCACCATGCCAGTCGGACAGCTCTACGACAGCGCGCAGGACGTGCTGGCGGCAGCGCAGCGATCCGGGAAATTCCTGTTCCTCGACACCGACCTGAAGATCGACTCGCCGCAGGACGTGATCGTGATCGACCGTGACAAGACGGCACAGCTCGGTCTGACGATGAACCAAGTCGGACAGGCGCTCGCCGGGCTGCTCGGCGGCGGTTACGTCAACTATTTCGACCTGGATTCGCGGTCCTACAAGGTGATCCCGCAGATCCAGCAGCGCTTCCGGCTGAATACCGATCAGGTGCTGAACGACCCGATCGCGACCGTTAAGGGCGTGCCGATCCCGCTCTCCGCCATCGCCCATGTCGAGCGCAAGACGGTGCCGGAGACGCTGAACCATTTCCAGCAGATTCAGTCGGCGACGTTGTCCGGCGTCGCGGCGCCCGGGGTGTCGCAAGACGACGCGCTGCAGACGCTGAAGGATCTCGCCGCTCGGCGTCTGCCGTCCGACGTGCAGGTCGATTACGCCGGGCAATCGCGCCAATACATCCAGGAGTCGAGCGGCTTCGTCACCACGTTTGGCTTTGCGCTGATCATCATCTTTCTTGCGCTGGCCGCCCTGTTCGAAAGTTTTCGCGACCCGGTCATCATCCTGATATCGGTGCCGCTGTCGATCGCAGGGGCTCTTGTGTTCATAAGCCTCGGGGTCGGCGGGGCATCGATGAACATCTACACCGA
The DNA here is from genome assembly GCA_965276665.1 of Acetobacteraceae bacterium. Classification (GTDB taxonomy): domain Bacteria; phylum Pseudomonadota; class Alphaproteobacteria; order Acetobacterales; family Acetobacteraceae; genus CAWGJC01. The sequence continues at coordinate 1,034,943 of OZ255620.1, read as the reverse complement.
GGTCGGCCTGGTGACGCTGATGGGCCTGATCAGCAAGCACGGCATCCTGATGGTCGAGGTCGCCAATGGGCAGCAGGCGGCGGGCAAGTCCAAACGCGACGCCATTGTGACGGCGGCGGGGATCCGGCTGCGCCCGATCCTGATGACGACAGCGGCCATGGTGTTGGGCGTGGTGCCGCTGCTGCTAGCGTCAGGCGCCGGCGCGGCTTCGCGGTTCAACATGGGCCTGGTGATCGCGACCGGGCTCTCGATCGGAACGGCCTTTACCCTGTTCGTGCTGCCGGCCGTCTACGTCGTCATCGCCGGAAGGCACGCCCACGAGCCCGACGCTGCGGCGCGGTCGGGCAATCACTCGACACTCAGCGAGCAGCCGACATGAGGCGCTACAGATAGCCGAGTGCTGCGGAGATGCCGTTGGCGTGGTAAACGACGAGCTTGGAGAGTGCGTCGACTTCGCTGAGCGGAATACGGAAGGCCGGCCCGGTGAGGCTGATCCCGGCGATCACGGACCCGCGTTGATCACGAATCGGGGCGCCGATGCAGCGCAGCCCTGGCTGATGCTCGCCCTCGTCGAGCGCATACCCGGTTTCGCGCACGGTGGCCAAGACCGCTCGAAGCCGCGCCGGGTCCGTGATCGTCGTCTCCGTGTAACGCGTAAGTCCGGCGGCGATGATCTTCTGCACGACCGCATCTGGCTGGAAAGCCAGGATCGCCTTGCCGACGCTGGTGCAGTGGACCGGTGCCTGCTCGATCGTGTGCGCGGCGAGGAATTTATCCGGCGACGAATCAGCCCGATGAATGACGACGGCGCGCCGCCCATCGAACACGGCCAGGTGCACGGCTTGGCCGCCTTGCCGAGTGAGCGCGTCTACGAACGGGCGCGCCTCGCGATGGAGGTCCATGTTGGCGAGCACGGTGTTGCCGAGCTCGAACAGCTTCATGCCAAGACGGTAGCGGTCGCGACCCTCTTCCTGGTCCAACAAGCCGGTCTCGCGCATGGCGCTGAGCAGGCGGTGAACGGTGCTCTTGGGATAGCCCGTGGCCGCACAGAGATTGGTCAGCGAAAGCGTGCGCTGTCGCGCCGAGAAAGCGTCGAGCAGCCGGACGACCTTGACGAGCGACTTTAGGCCATCATCGGCGCGAGGGGGGAGTGGTTCAGTTTCGCTCATCGTGGTGCCACAATGCGGAACTATGCGCCTAATCAGCATGAACTCCTAGCTCGGCAGCATTTTTCCGGGGTTCATGATGCCGAGCGGGTCGACCGCCCGCTTGATCGCCCGCATCAACGGCAACGCGTCGGCATGCTGGAGCGCAAGGAGGTCGCGCTTGTGGGCGCCGATGCCGTGCTCGCCGGTGCAGGTGCCGCCCATGCGGATCGCGCGTTCGCCGACGCGGCGCGCCAGTCCCTCCGCCTCCGCAACCTCTTCCGGCCGCTCGGGATCGTACATGATCCCGAGATGGAAGTTGCCGTCACCGACATGGCCGACGATCGGCGCAATCAGCTTGGTGCGGGCGATGTCCGCCTCGGTCTCGGCGATGCACGCGGCGAGTTCGGAGATGGGAACGCAAGCATCGGTGCCCATGTTCTTGCGGCCGGGTTGGAATGCCATGCAGGCGTAGTAGATTTCGTGGCGAGCTTTCCACAAGCGGCTTCGATCTTCGGGATGCGCGGCCAAGTGGAAGGCGCTCCCGCCCTCGTCGGCACAGATCCCCTGCATCGTTTCAGCCTGTGCGGCGATGGCCAACGGCTCGCCAGCGAATTCGAGAAATAACGTCGGCAGAGGCGCGAATTCAGCCAATCGGGAGTAGGCGATGCAAGCCTGCATCTGTACGTCGTTCAGCAGCTCGACGCGGCCGAACGGAAGCCCAATCTGTAGCCCCGTAATCACCGAATCGATTGCACAACGCAACGACGGGAATTGGCAGACGGCGGCTATGACCGCCTCAGGCAACGGATGCAGGCGTAACTGCACCTCGGTAATCACACCGAGTGTACCCTCGCTGCCGACAAACATCGCGGTAAGATCCAGCCCGGCCGCGGATTTGCGGGCACGGCCGCCGGTGCGAACGATCTTGCCGTCGGGCGTCACGACGGTCAGGCCGAGCACGTTGTCGCGCATTGTGCCGTAGCGGACTGCCGCAGTGCCGGACGCGCGGGTCGCGGCCATGCCGCCGATCGAGGCGTGGGCGCCGGGATCGACGGGAAAGAACAGGCCCGTGTCGCGCAGCGCCTCGTTCAGGGCGTGGCGAATAATGCCGGCCTGGACCCGGCAATCCATTGCTTCCGGCGAGACGGAGAGCACGGCGTTCATCCGCGAAAGATCGAGGCTAAGGCCGCCGCGGACGGCAGCGACATGACCTTCGAGCGAGGTACCGGCGCCGAAGGGGACGATCGGCAGACGATGCTCGGCACAGAGCGCTACGATGGCGGCAACCTCGTCGGTGCTGGTCGGGAAGACGACCGCGTCCGGCATCCCGATGAGCGGCAGACCCTCGCCATGGCTGTGCTGCTCGCGCAGGGCCAAGCCGGATGCGAAGCGATCCCCGAAGCGGTCGCGCAGCGCCCCCATCACTGAGTCGAAGCTCGGAATTTGGTGGTCCATTGCACTTGCTCGCGGTTCGCCGGCCGCCCATGCGGCCGGCGGTCTCCAGGGGCTACAACGGCAATCCGGCCAGAGCTTTGTCGATGGCAGACTTCAGCCCGTCGGTGACATGGTCCATAGGCTGGCGCGGATAATACATCCCTAGCCCCTGCTTGTGCTGGATGTATTTCGCAGCAGCGGGAAGGACGTCGTGCGGGACTGCGTTCCACAGATTGGCCAGTGCCCGATGGATTTTGAGAGCGGTCACGTGATCGCCGCGCTGCACCGCATCCCACAGCTTGACGCAGACGCCGGGCACTGCGGCGGTCAGCGCGCTGATCGCGCCGTTCGCGCCCATCGCGAACGCGGGATAGAGCAGGGCGTCGACGCCGGTGAGAACGACGTTGCGTTTATCGGATTGCTGTACCAAGTCAGAGACGGACTTCACGTCGCCGCCGCTCTGTTTCATGCCGACCACACCCGGGACCTCGCGCATGATGCGCAGCATCAGGTCGACGGAAAGATAGTTCCAGGGAATGACGTTGTAGATCAGGATCGGGATGCCGGTCGCGTCATAGATGGCGCGGAAATGGTCGATGGTGCCCTCGGCGCTCGGCTTGAACAGGTAGTGCACCGGGGTGATTTGGAGCGCGGCAATGTCGAGGTCGCGCAAAGCCTTTACGCGCTCGATTGCCTCACGGGTGCTGTTGACGATCAGGCCAACCACGAACGGCTTGCGGCCGGCAAGCGCGTCGTGCGTCTGGTGCATGACGCGGACGAACTCATCGAAGCTGAGCGTATGGCCCTCGCCGGTGCTGCCGCCGGCGACGACACCGTGGGCGCCCTGCTCGACGACGAAATCCATCTGCTCGCGCAATGCCGACAATACGAGTTCACCGCTGCGGTCGAACGGCATGGTGGTCGGCGGCAGGATACCGCTCAGCACTTGTTTCGGATTCAGTAGTGCAGGCCTCTGCTTGGTGTCGACGGGCAGGTTATGGTCCATGACGTTCCTCCTGTGAACTCCTTTGCCGACGCAGCAAGGGCGGCGCCTGCAAGGTCGCGTGTGTCATCCGACACGAACCTGGGGATCGTCAACTCTTATCAAAAAACCTGTTCCGCATTGCGGAACCTCTATGAGGGGAGCTTGCCGATTAGCGGCGCAGGCAGCACATGGGTTCCGCATTCCGGAACATTTCTTACGAAGGTCATTGACCGCCGTTTCATCGCCCCGCAATGGTTTGGCCGGGAAAGAGGCTCAAGAAGGCCTCGTCCAAGGGAGGTAGCGGATGCGCGTGATAGGTCAACCGAACATTCAAGCCGGCTTCGGCCGCCGCGCCGTGATGCGCGCAGGGACGGCCGCCATGGTGTCCGCGATGGCAAGCCGGAGCGTGCAGGCGGCTGGCGAGCCGATCCCGATCGGTGTCGCGGCTCCGTTGACGGCGCAATTCGCGCAGGACGGCGCCTGGATGAAAAATGGGATTGGACTGGCGATCAAGGCAATCAACGGAAGCGGCGGCATCAAAGGCCGTCCGCTGCAGGTCTATTTCGAGGACGACCAGGGCCCGAACCCGACCGCCGCCGCGAACGCCGTAACCAAGCTGATCACGCAATACAACGTCGTGGCGCTGCTCGGCCCGCATTTTACCCCGGCGGTCCTGCCTGCTGAATCGATGCTGGCCCAATATAAAGTGCCGGCGCTCACCGGCGCCACCGGCCCGGTCGTGACGCAGCAGAACAATCAATTCGTGTTCCGGGTGCGGCTGAACGACGCTGACGGCGCCAGGCTACTGGTGAAGTACGTCGTCGACACGCTGGGCTGGAAGAAGATCGGCGTCGCCTACGTCAACACCGCCTTCGGCCAAAGCGGCAGTAATGCGGTCAAGCAGGCGCTCTCGCAGCACGGGATCACCCCGGTCGCGATGCAGACGCATCTGGACAGCACCAAGGACTTCACCTCCCAATTGCTCAACTTCCAGCAAGCCGCGGTCGATGGCGTGATCTGTTGGACCGACGACCAACCGGGCGGCCTGTTCGCCAAACAGCGCAAGACGCTCGACATGAAGTTCGGCCTCGCCGGCTCGACCACTTTCAGCCAGCCGCCGTTCCGCTCGCTCGCCGGCGACGCCGCCAACGGCGTCTACGCCATCACCGACTTCATCGCCGAGAACGACAGCCCGGCCATCGTCGCCTGGAAGAAACTTTACGAAGACGCCTACCACGAGACGCCGGAGCTCTACAGCAGCACCTACTACGATGCGATGAACCTGCTCGCTTGGGCGATCGGCGAAGCGGCCAGCGTCAGTGGACCGGATATTCGCGATGCGCTGACGAAAGTAAAGGACCGGCCCGGCGTGATGACGCGCTATAGCTGGAGCGCCAGCGGCGACATGGTCCATTCCGGCCTCATCACCGTCATCAAGGACGAGAAGCCCACCGTCGCCAGCGTCGTCACCGCATGACGGCGCTGGTCTCGCCCGTCGTGGTGCAGCTCATCCTGGCGGGATTTGCAATGGGCGCGGTCTACGCGCTCGTCGCACTCGGCTACACCCTGATCTGGAACGCGGTCGGCGTCGTTAACTTCGCGCAAGGCGAACTGGTCATGCTCGGGGCATTCGTGGCAGTCGGCTCACTCGCCAACGTGCTGCACCTACCGCTGGCGCTCAATCTTCTTGGCACGCTCGCGGTCATGGGCGTGTTCGGCGTGGCGATGGCGACGTTCGTCTACCGGCCGGTGCGCAACCGGCCGCAGCTCTCGGCCATCGTCGCCACATTGGGCTTGTCGATGCTGTTGCAGAACGTGGTCGTGCTGATCTGGGGGCCGGAACCGCTGTCGTTCGCCGGGCCGCTCGGGACCGCAACCGTCAACGTGCTGGGCGCCAAGATCTACGCGCAATACCTGCTGATCCTAGCGACGCTGTTGCTGCTGATGGGGTTGCAGGAGGGGATGTTTCGCTTCACCTCGATCGGCCGCGCCATGCGCGCCACGGCGCAGGACGCGGAGGCAGCGCGGTTGATGGGCATCCGGACCAATCGTATCGTTGCGATCATTTTCGCTTACGCCTCGATGCTGGCCGGGCTCGCCGGTTGGCTACTCGCGCCGCTGTTCTACGTCTCTGCAGACATGGGCGGCAAAGTGTCGCTCGACGCGTTTGCCGCCTGCATACTCGGTGGGTTCGGCAGCATACCCGGCGCGCTGATCGGCGGATTGCTGCTCGGCCTGATCGAGTCGCTCGGCTCGTTTTACGTCTCGTCCGAGTACATCGACGTCATAGCCTTCGGCATCCTGTTCGCGATGCTGGTGGTCCGGCCCGAAGGCATCTTCGGCGAGCCGCAGCTGGAGCGTCCGTGATGCGCAACTCTCTCTGGCCCGCGATGGCGGGCATTGCAGGCACCTGCGTCGCCCTCGCGATCGCGTTGCCGCAGCTCGTCGGCATCTACTATCTGCACGTCGTCGACGTGACGCTGATCAACGTCATCATGGCGCTCGGCCTGAACCTGGTGCTGGGCTTCGGCGGCCAGATTTCGCTGGCGCAGGCCGCGTTCTTCGGCATCGGCGCCTACGCCTTCGCGCTGCTCCAAGGCGAAGGGCTCCCGGCTATCCTCGCGGCTCCTGCTGCCGTGGCGATCACCGCCGTGGTGGGCGCGCTGCTTGGCTGGCCGGTGTTGCGGCTTCGCGGACATTATCTCGCGCTGGCCACGCTCGCGTTTGGCCTGATCGCGAGTGAGTTGATGGTCAACCTTGACGGGTTGACCGGCGGCTCCAACGGCCTGACGGGGATCACAGGAATCGGCCTGGCGGGGGACAATCCCTCGATGTTGGCGGTGCTGCTCGCCGTCACCGGGCTGGCGCTTGCCGGGTCCGTCGCGTTGGCGCAGAGCCCGGTCGGGCTGCGCATTCGCGCGTTCCGCGACGATATGACCGCGTCGCAGGCGGCTGGGATCAACGTACGGGCGTTGAAGATCGGCCTGTTCGTCGCGTCGGCGACCTATGGCGGGGTCGCCGGCGTCTGTTACTGCTGCCTGCTCGGCTACATCAGCCCGGACGTGTTCGCCTGGCAGACGACGTTCGCCTATCTCGCGATGGTCGTCGTGGGCGGGCTTGGCAGCAGTTTGGGCGCGGTCATCGGGGCCGTGCTCTACACGCTCGTGCCGGAGGGGCTGCGCTTCCTGCAGGAAGCATATTTCGTCATCTTCGGCATGGTGGTGATCATTGTGATCGCGCTGGCGCCGGGCGGCATCGCCGGGTTGGCTGGCCGCGCGTTCCGGCGGCTGCGGCCTCCCGGCGGCCCCAGCAAATTGGTCGCTCGCCTGCCGGAGACAGCCGCATGAGCCCGATCCTGCAGGTGAGTGGGCTGACCAAGCGCTTCGGCGGTCTGGTGGCGCTCAACGACATCAGCCTGGGCGTGGCGCCCGGCAGCATCCACGCGGTGATCGGCCCGAATGGGTCGGGTAAGACGACGCTGTTCAACATCATCAGCGGCGTCTACCGGCCGACCGCGGGCCGCATCGAGTTCCTCGGCAAGGATGCAACCGGCCTTCCGCCCGAGCGCCTCGCCGATCTCGGCATGGGCCGGACGTTCCAGAACACGCGGCTGTTCAGCAGCATGACCGTGCTGGAGACTGTGCTGGTCGTCCTTCACCGCAAAGGACTGGGCTTGCGGATCAGCCACGCCGACGAACAGCGGGCCCGCGAGATCCTCGAGTTCGCGGGGCTCGCGGATCTCGCCGAGGTCCCGTCCGCCAGCCTGCCGCAAGGCCAGCGCCGTCTGCTCGAGATCGCCAAGGTCATGGCGCTCGCGCCGAAGCTCGTCCTGCTCGACGAGCCCCATGGTGGCCTCAACCATACCGAGACGGCGCGGCTGATCGAGGTCATCCGGGAGATGCGCGAGCGGGGTCTCACCGTCTTGCTGATCGAGCACGAAATGGATGTCGTGATGCGTCTGGCCGACGACATCACCGTGCTCAATCTAGGCCTGCTTCTCGCCCGCGGCACCGCTCGTGAGATCCAATCCAACGACGCGGTCATCGAGGCCTACCTTGGGGCCGCCGCGGAGGCGCCGTCCGGCACCGCGTCCCCGGTGACGGCAGCCAAGCCCCTGCTCGAACTGCGGGACATGACCGTCCGCTACGGCGACATCGAGGCCGTGCGAAGCGCCAATCTGACAGTCGGCGAGGGTGAGTTCGTCAGCGTCCTCGGCAACAACGGCGCCGGCAAGAGCACGACGCTGAAAGCGATCGCTCGCCTCACCCCGGCGAGCGGAACGATCCAATTCGACGGGCGATCGCTCCTCGCCGAGCCAACCGAGCGGTTGGTCGGCCTAGGCGTTGCGCTGGTGCCTGAGCGGCGTCGCCTGTTCGGCGGCTTGACCGTGATCGATAACCTCAAGACAGGCGCACACGGCAAGCCCAACGCTTACGTCGCGGAGGTCATGGAGGAGGTGCTGGACCTATTCCCGAGCCTTCGCCGGCTATCCCGTTCGCTGGCGTTCTCGCTCAGCGGCGGTGAACAGCAGATGCTCGCGATTGGCCGCGCGCTGATGAGCCGGCCGCGCCTTTTGATGTTGGATGAACCCTCGCTCGGCCTTGCGCCGAAACTGGTCGACCAGGTCTTCGCCAAGCTGGTCGAGGTCAACCGCCGCGGCACAGCCGTGCTTCTAGTCGAGCAGAATGCACGCTTGGCACTGGCCGTCGCGCACCGCGCCTACGTGCTCGGCTCCGGCCGCGTCGTGGCCGAGGGCACCGCGCAAGCGCTGGCGAGCGACGAGCGCGTCAAGAACGCCTATCTCGGAATCGCCGCCTAGGGTTTAAGGACCGGAGACCAAGATCAAGTGGCCACTCCCTCAGGCAGTCTTAACTTACCCGGAGCTTTTCGCCTTCGCCTCTGGGTGCCAGACCGCGCGCAGACGGTGCGCGCCCATCTTCGGCCGGCGATCGCGGGTGAAAATGCCCTTCATGTTGATGCCGCCACTGCGCCGCACCGCTTGCGCGGTCTTGAAATCGTTCAGGCACCAGATATGCACGCCAACGATCCACGGCCGCTTGGCGACGACGTCGAGCATCCGATCGATAATCGCGACCTGGTATTCCTCGCTCCACATCTCCGGCGGTTCGGCGTGGAAGCCTGCGAGGGTGTCGGCGCCGAACTCGGTGATGATGACGGGCTTGCCTTGGGCTGCGTGCAGCGTGTCCAAGTAGGTGGCGAATTCGGTGGCGATCGCCTCCGGGTGCCCGGGCAAGTCGTACCACCCCCATTAGCGGTTGACCATGTTGAGGTCGCCCTCCACATTCCAGGAAGAGTCGGTATCGATCATCTGGACGAAACCGAACGGACGGGTGCTGTCGAGCGTCCGCGCATGGGCGAACAGCGCCTTGAAGAAGTCGGAACCCTTGGCTTTGAAGCCGTCGTCGCTCGGCACGGCAATCCCGTTTCCACCGGCGTGCCGATTGTTCATGGGTTCGTTGGCGAGAGACCAGACGATGGCGCTCGGATGGTTCTTGTCGCGTGCGACGAGTTCGGTGATGTCCTGTTTGCATTGCGCCAGCCGGGCTGCGATGCGGTCGTCGGAATCGGAGAAAAACAGCCCAACAGCGGGAATCTCGTCTATCACGAGAATACCCAAGCGGTCGGCCATTTGCATCGTCTCTTCCGCGTAGGGGTAGTGGCTGGTGCGGAACGAGTTGCCGCCGATCCAATGGATCTGTTGCAGGTCCCGCACCGCGACAGGCAGGGTCAGCCCTCGCCCGTTGATGGCGAAGTCCTCGTGCCGCGCGGCGCCCCGCAGCATGATCGGCCGACCATTGAGCAGCAATTTATCACGGCATACCTCCACGGTGCGCACGCCTATATCGAGCGCATAGCCGTCGGTGGGCTCGGCATCGGGCCCGATCCCCACGGCCAACGCGTAGGGGTGCGGATCGCCCGGGCCCCAGGCCCGGACGTTGTCAATGCGCAATGTGGCGTCCGCAGCGCCATCGCGAAACGCGAGTGGTGCACTCACTGCATCGCCGCCGCTGCCGATCTGCGCTCGCCCCGGCCCCGTATAGGAGCCGCTCGCCGTCGCTTGCACCCGCACCACCCCGGTCGGGCCCTCGAACGCGGTGGTGACCGTTATGTCACCGATATGGGTAGGTGGCAGCGTATAGAGGAACGCCGCCCGATGCAGCCCGCTATAAGGGAAGAAGTCGAACGTCACGTCTGGAACGTTAACGGCCCGCTTCGGGTCCGACGCGCCAGTGGGCGGCACCCGCTCGGGCAACAACGTGTTGTCCACCCTCAACGCGATCGTCATCGGCTGGTCCCAGGCCGCTGCGCCCGTAATGTCAAAGGCAAATGGCAGGTTGCCGCCCTCGTGGCCGCCGATCAGCTTGCCATCGATCCAAAGCTTCGCGCCGTAGACCGCAGAGCCGATCCGCAAGACGATTCGCTGGCCCCGCCACGCAGCGGGCAAGGTGGCCCGGGTGACATACCAACTGGCGCCGAAATAATCGCGCAGATCAAGGAACTGCTCGTTCCAACTCCCGGGGACGCTGAGCAGGCGCGGCGAGGCGATGCCGTTGAACCAGCCGCCTGCCTCGCCCTCGTTGGTCGGGTCGATCTGGAAATCCTAAAGGCCGAAAAGATCCAGAATGCTGCGCCAGCGGTTCTGCTGCGGCCGCAACGTGCAGGCGACGGGTCCTATGTTGCCGGCGGCGCCCGAGCCCATGCCAGCGCCAGCTTGCCCGTCGGTCTGTGCTTTGGCGGCAGTCGCCATTGCGGCTGCGGCGATCCCGGCGCCGGCCGCTTGCCACAAGAAATCCCGACGGGACGCTTCGTCCTGCATGACGATCTTCTCCATGGCGATGGCGCAGTGACCATGTCCGAAGGCTATCGCCCGCAAGACCGGCCGCAAACAGAACGATGGCCACACAACAAAGTTCTTGATGCAGGCAAAGGATGTGGCGGGTTGCCAGGCCGGAACACCGCGAAGAGCGCAGCAAGGGGGTTTATACCTTGAAGAAGTTGATCAATGATCCTCGCAACGTCGTGCGGGAGATGCTGGAAGGCTACGCCGCCCTGACGCCCGGTTGGCTGCTGTTGGGCGACGAAAACGTTGTTCTGCGCGCCGGTTTGCCTGCGCCTGCCGACCGCTCCGTCGCCATTCTATCGGGCGGCGGCAGCGGGCATGAACCCGCCCATGCCGGCTATGTCGGACCCGGCATGCTCACCGCCGCGATCTCGGGCGACGTTTTCACGTCGCCATCGGTGGATCAAATCCATGCAGCGATCACCGCCTGCGCCGGGCCAGCCGGCGCAGTGCTGGTGGTGAAGAACTATACTGGGGACCGGCTCAATTTTGCGCTGGCCGCCGAACTCGCCCATGCAGATGGCATCCCGTGCGAGATCGTGGTTGTGGCCGACGACGTCGCGCTGCGTGACACGGTCGAACCAGCACGGCGCCGCGGAATTGCCGGCACCGTGCTAATCCATAAAATCGCCGGCGCCGCGGCCGAGGACGGTAAGCCGCTCGCAGAGGTCGCCTCAGTGGCGCGGGCGGCGGCTGCCGAGCTAGGCAGCATGGGCGTGGGTCTTGGCGCCTGCACCTTGCCCATGGCGAGCCAGGCGGGCTTCACCCTCGGCGAGGACGAGATTGAGCTCGGTTTGGGGATCCATGGCGAGAAGGGCGTCGCGCGGTCCACCATCCGGCCCGCGAACGAGCTGGTCGACATGATCCTGGACACGATCATCGGCGACCGTGGCCTGTCGGCCGGCGACCGGGTGGCGCTGCTGGTCAATGGGCTCGGTGGCACCCCGCCGATGGAGCTGGCTGTAGTGGCCGGCCACGCGCTGGCACGTTTGCGCGGGCGAAATCTTGTGGTGGAGCGAGCCTGGTCGGGCAATTACCTGACCGCGCTGGAGATGCCGGGTTGCTCGCTCTCGCTGCTCAAACTCGACGATGATCGTCTCGGTTTGCTCGACCGCCCAGCACAGGCCCCGGCCTGGACCGCCGACGGGCGCATCCCATTGACGATCGCCCGCGTCATGGTGCCGAGGGCCGAACCGGCGGCCGCCGTGATTGCCGCAGGACCGATCGCGCCACGTCTGAAGCAGGCGGCATTGGCCGTCGCCTCCGCGCTCGACGCGGCCGAGCCCCGTCTGACGGAACTCGACACACGGGCCGGCGACGGCGACCTCGGCGCCAGCATGGCCCGCGGTGCGGTGGCGATCCGGGCGTTGCCCGAAGACGCATTCGCCACGCCGTCCATCTTCTTTGCGGCACTTGGCCAGGCGTTGCGCCGTGCCATCGCCGGTAGCTCCGGGCCATTCTACGCGACTGCCCTTCTCCGCGCCGCGCGACAACTGGAGGGTAAGGACGTTCCCAGCGCTGCCGATTGGCGCGATGCTTTCGCGCACGGTGTCGCGGCAGTGCGTGAGATTGGGGGCGCCAAGCCCGGCGATCGCACGATGGTCGACGCACTGCAGCCGGCGGTTGACGCTTTGATGGTGAGCACTGGCGCACCGTCCTGGACGAGCGCCGTTGCTGCGGCCGAAGCGGGGGCCGAGCGGACTGCGGAGATGTCACCTCGGCTTGGTCGCGCGAGCTATCTCGGCGCTCGCGCGATCGGCGTTCCGGATGGAGGCGCCGTCGCCGTTGCCATTTGGATGCAGGCCGTAGTCCGTAGCGCCGGCAGCGTTTAGATGAAGCGGCGCCGCTACCAGGGCACGGATGTCGAGAGAGCCGTGACGATCGAGGACTTGAGGCAAATGGCCCGCCGCCGGACGCCCAACTTCGCCTTCGAATACGTCGAAGGTGGGGCCGAGGAAGAAGTGACGCTGCAGCGCAACCGGGCGGTGTTCGACGACATAGCGCTCGTGCCGCGCACGCTGGTCGACGTCTCGAACCGGCATCTCGGCATCCAATTGTTCGGCCGCGACGCGGCGCTGCCCTTCCTCATCGGACCGACCGGCGTCAACGGCTTCCTGACCCATGAGGGCGATCTGCAGCTGGCGACCGCCGCGTCCCGGGCCGGCATCCCCTTTACCCTCAGCACCGTCTCGACGGTGGCACTCGAAGATATCGCCCGCCGCGCCGGCGGCCGGCTCTGGATGCAGCTCTATGTATACCGAGACCGCGAATGGGCCCGCAGCTTGGTAGAGCGTATCGAAAGAGCGGGTTTCGAAGCACTCGTGCTGACGGTCGATACCTCCGTTCCCGGCAACCGGGAGTGGGACGTCCGCAATTTTCGCCGGCCGATGCAGCTCAATCTCCGCAACAAACTAGAAGTGCTGATGCATCCGCGATGGCTGCTCGACGTGATGATCCCTCACGGTCCCCCACGCCTCGCGAACGTGGCTGATCTGGTGCCGCCAGGTCAAAACTCAGCGCGCAACGCATCCACTGCGCTTGGGAAGCAACTTGACCCTTCGTTGAACTGGAAGGACGTCGCATTGCTGCGCGATCTTTGGCCGCGTACGCTCATCATCAAGGGCATCGGCGGCGTCGAGGACGCATTGCTCGCAGCGCACTACGGGGCCGATGGCATAGTGCTCTCCAACCACGGCGGCCGTCAGCTCGATGGCGCCGTTTCGCCGATGGAGGTGCTGCCCGAGGTCGCGGCCGCCCTGAGCGGACGGCTCGCCATCATGCTTGACAGCGGTTTCCGCCGCGGCTCGGACATCGTGAAGGCTTTGCTGCTTGGCGCCGATGCGGTGCTGCTCGGACGCGCTGCCGTTTATGGCCTGGCCGCCGGCGGCCAGGCCGGCGCCACCCGTGCGATCGAGATTCTCCGCACCGAGGTCGAGCGGGTTATCGGCCTGCTTGGCTGCGACAGCATTGCCAACCTCGACCCGGCCTGCGTCCGGTGGCGCGGCGCTGGCCGCCTCCACGCTACCAATCGTGCTCAGAGCGGCGCGTCGGGAGAGGAGCTGCGTGGCCGAAAAGAACACCGAGCGGATGTTGGCAACGTGCCCCCTGATGCCCTCGCATCAGTTCCGGACCAACCCGCCCGCGGCGAGTAACGCATCGCAGCTGGAAAACGATAGAGGAGAAAAGGATATGAGTGCATCGAGCGGAACAGATGTTGAAGCCCTGATCTCAGTCCAGCCGAGAACGAGCCTGCCCGTGGTGGTTGGATCGAGCCTAATCGGCACGACCATCGAGTTCTACGATTTCTTTATTTACGGCACCGCCGCCGCGCTCGTCTTTCCGCAGGTGTTTTTTCCGAATTTATCGCCCTTGTTGGGGCTTCTGGCCGCTTATCTCTCCCTGGCCATCACCTTCGTCACGCGGCCAATCGGCGCCGCCGTCTTTGGCCATTTCGGTGATCGTTACGGCCGAAAGTCGATGTTGATCCTAGCCCTAACGATTATGGGTCTGTCGACCTTCGCGATCGGACTGGTGCCGTCATATGCGAGCATCGGCAGCTGGGCACCGTTCCTCGTCATCACGCTGCGCCTGTTGCAAGGGTTTGCGCTCGGCGGCGAGTGGGGCGGCGCGGCAACCATGATCATCGAATACGCTCCGCGCGAGCGGCGCGGCTTCTTCGGAACCTTTGTTCAACTTGGAAATGTCGTCGGCCTGTTCATCTCCACCCTCGTATTTGCCCTCATTCCGCGTGATGCATTGCTCGGCGGCGGCTGGCGCATTCCGTTCCTCGCCAGCATCTTCATGCTTGCCATCGGGCTGTTCATCCGCAACCGAATTGCGGAGACGCCGCTGTTCGAGGCCAATCAACGTGCTCACCAGCAGCCGGAACGCACACCGCTGATGACGGTCCTTCGGAGCAACAAGCGCTCCGTGCTGACCGCGATGGGCCTACGCACTGGCGAGATCGTTCTAGGCTGGCTGATCATTGGTTTCCTCCTCACCTATGCGACCAAGACGGGAGCCTTCACCTCCACCGACGTGCTAATCGCCATCCTGACCGCCAGCGCTGCGGGAATGATCACCTTCCCCGCTTTCGGAGCGCTGTCGGACCGTATTGGACGTCGACCCGTATACCTTTTCGGGGCCTGCCTGGGCGCCGCCTTCGCCTTCCCGATGTTTTGGTTGATCGACACCGGCAGCTTTCCGCTTTTTCTGTTCGCGATCGCGTTCGGATATTCTTTCGGGCTCGGTGCCATGTTCGCTGTCCAACCCGCCTACTTCTCCGAGTTCTTCGCCACGGACGTCCGCTACACGGGGATTTCGCTCGGCTATCAATTGGCCAACATCATCGGCGGCCTGACGCCCGCCATCGCGACGGCCCTCGTCGCGGCTGCCGGCGGTGCGTCCTGGCCGATTTCAGTGTTCCTATTGGCCTCCTGCTTGGTGACGGTGTTCTGCATCGTCTCTACACGGGAGACGGCCGCATCTACACTCAAATAGTTTGTTCTCAGAGGAATTCCGGAAGGCGAACGGTTGCAGAGGTTATTCGAATTGATGGCGTCACACTCAGTCGATTTCAGGGCGGCGAGCGGCTTTGTCGATGCGTCCGGGTTTGACGTGCAGGCCCTCGCTTACGCGCTTTTAGTCATCGAGTTCGGCAGTTTTCGTCGGGCTGCATCGGGCCTCCACGTCCGCCCGTCGGTTGTTAGCCGACGGATACGAGCGCTTGAGGACACGCTCGGTGTCTCACTTTTCAACCGAACAAGCCGCGGGATTCAGCCCACGACGGCTGGCGACCGTGTCCTCAAGCGTGGTCGACTGATCCTCGCCGAGATCGATCTGTTACGCCGCACGGCAGCACTCAATGGGCGAGGGGAGGAGGGAAGGCTTCGCCTCGGGATCGTCGCCTCGATCGCATCTGGCTTCGCGCGGGAGCTGCTGCTTCGCTTCCGCGAAGCACATCCCGATCTCGAACTCGAAGTGATTGAAGGGTCACCGCGTGACAATGTTGCGAGTGTGCGCGCACTGGCGCTCGACTTCGCGATCGTGACCGGGATGCCGTTGTCGCCCGGCTGCGAGGTTGAAACGCTCTGGCATGAGCGCGTCGCTATTGCTCTTCGAGACGATCATCCCCTCGCTGTCCAACTGGAAATCGCCTGGGAAGAGCTAGCGCATGAGCGATTCATCGTGAGCCGTGTCGATCCTGGACCTGAAATCCAAGACTACATCGTCCGTGGCCTTGCCGAGCTCGGCCGCCATCCTGATGTCGAGCAGGTAGCCGTCCAGCGGGAAACGTTGCTTGCGTTGGTGGGTCTAGGGCAAGGCCTGAGCCTGGTCGGCGAGGCGGAGGCGGGCGTGACGTATCCTGGCGTCACGTTCCGGCCGCTGGACCACGAAGAAATCCCTTTCAGCATCGTCTGGTCCGAGAAGAACGACAATCCTGCCTTCAGGAGGTTCCTGAGTTCGGCTCGCGTCCAGGCGGCGGAGCGTCGGCGACCGCAATAGGTAGTGCAGGCTTCGACGCCACGCGAGATTTTCGCAACCTCGCGAAGCCGCGGTCCGATGCCATGAATCTCGCGAGCATAGGTGCTACAAGTTGGTTTGTCTCGATGGCCTCGCCCGTCTCGCGAGCCAGCGCGACCGCATAAGCTTGCAAGTCGCGATGAACAGCAGCGGGTAGTTCGACCGCTATCTTGGTCGTCTTCTCGTCGAGTATACGTCCGAGCTTCAACATCGTCATTCGTTGCTCCTCATCCGGCGTAAGGCGCGAGCACCAGGTCTTGATTCACGAAGACGCGGACCGGAAATCCCGGCCGGATGGTAAGGGTAGGTTGAATGTTGAGCTGACGTCCGACGATCTGCTGCCCAGTCTGGCTAAACGAATTGGACGCACCCTGCCGGATCGCCTGGATGAGGTCGTTCTGCTGGCCGGTCGTGCCAGCCTCCGAGCCGACGCTGAGCAACGTCGAGAGCAGGGCGGCCTTGAACAACTGACCCCAGTGATTGTCCACGTCGTCCTCCAGCCCCGAATAACCCTGCGGATCCGTGCCGGGCTGCCGTTCGAGCACTATGGAGCGACCGTTCGGCATCATCAGCCGGGTCCAGACCAGGAGCACGCGGGATTGCCCGAAGGTGACTTGGCTGTCGTAGATCCCGATCAGTTTGGCACCTTGCGGGATGAGGAGGTAGCGCCCAGTCGGTGAATCGTAGACGTTTTCGGTGACTTGGCCGGTGATCTGCCCGGGTAGTTCCGATTGAATGCCTGTCAGCAGTGCGCCAGAGATCAGGGTTCCTGCCTGTACGACGTAGGGAGACGTCGGTGCTTGGAGCCGATCGGGGCTGACGGTGCGCTTGTTGGTCGCGGCATTCACGAAAGCCAACTTGCCGTCCTGGCCGTTCTGCCGAACGTCGGAGCCTGCACCAGTTAGCGGCCCACCACCCGGGGGAACACCGGCATTAAATGCCTGCGCTCCGGCGCCGTCCGGAGATTGCCCGGTTAGCAATGTGGCGGGCTGCTCGCGCACGCTCGTTCCGGCGAACAGCTTCGAGAGCCGGGCCGCTTCGCGCTCCTGTAAACGCCGCTGCTCCTCTTGATCAACGGGAGCGGTTGGCATGGACGGGACGGTGACCGGCTGGCCGTTTGCCTGGGCTGCCACGATCGGTCGGCCGAGGTCGCCAGGCAAAGGCGGCCCGAGCGGCGGCACGTTGCGTGGCAGTCCCGTATAGTCGCGTGGCAGGTTGGCAAGGCCGTCGGCGGTCGTCCTGTTGTCGGTCGAGTAGAGTTCCTCCCCACCGCCTGATCGCCGGTTGGGCTGCAACGCCCAGATCGTGGCGCCGAGGACCGCGACTGAGCCGGCCGCGCCGAGGCCGACCAGCACCTTGCGCGAGAGGCGGGTGACGCGCGGCCGTTCAGGTCGAAGGCGCAGCTGCTCAGCGACCGTCCGCTCGTCGCGCCGTGCAGAACTCGCTTCTTCCGGCTGGTCGCTCATCCCGGAGCTCGGGCGTCGGTGCGCACGATCCGCACGGTCTGCTGGTGCTCGCCGCCGAGCCGTAGCTCGGCCGCGCCGAATAGGCGGTCGACGACGTAGTAGTTCTGCCGGACGCGGTAGTTGACCAACTCGCCCTTGCCGTCCGGGCCGAGAACGAACAGCGGCGGCAGCTCGCCCTGCCCGATGCCGCGGGGCATCTCGATGAAGACTTTCTGCTCGTCGTCAAAGGCCGACAGCGGTCGCCAAGCCGGACGGTCGCCCTCGATGCGGTAGCGGAATCGGAGACGTGAAACATCGACGCCCACATCGACCGGGGCAGCCGCATCCGCCGCAGCGTTTTGCCCGCGCAGAGCGATGAGTTGATCGGCTGGATACTGCCAGGAGACCGAGGCCATGTAGGTCTTCTCCGCCGAGCGCATCTCGAGATGATAGGTGCGGCGGTCGGTGTTGATGATGAGGTTGGTCGTGAGGTCTGGCCGCGTCGGCTTGACCAGGATGTGCACACGCTTGTTGACGCCCGTCCCGCTCTCGGTGTCGCCGATGATCCAGCGCACCGTGTCGCCGGCAGCGACCGGGCCGCTGCCGGCCAGCTGCTCGCCTTCCTGCAAGGCGATGTCGGTCACCTGGCCGGGTGCCGCGTAGAGCTGGAACAGCGCGCCGTCCGAGAAGGGATACACCTGCACGGCGTCGATATAGCCGGCGCGGCTCGGCTGGATCCGTGCCGCAGCGTTGGCCTGGTCCACGCGGGCGAGCGGGTCGGACGCTTCGGGCGCGGCCGTCCGGCGGCTCCCCGGACGCGGTTTGAGCTGTCCCGGCAAGGGGAGCGGCTGCGGCAGTGCCACCACCTCAATGGGCTTCGGTGGGTCCGGCAGCCGGACCGCCTGCGTCGCGGCCGGATCGTCGTAGGTGATTTCCGGTGGACTGAAAGTCGAGCAGCCGGCGAGCGTAAAGCCGGAGATCAGCAGAGCCGGCATGACGCCGAAATGGATATGTGGCGTCATTGCCCAAGCTCCTTCGACCAGTTGATGGCGGCGACGTAGATGCCGAGCGGGTTCTTCCGGAGTTTCTCGGCGTCATGCGGGGTTTGCAGTACGGTGGTCAGGATCGCCGTCCAGCGCTCGGTGGCGCTGAGGCTGCCGTTCTCGTAGCGGCGCTCGACCCAGGCCACGCGAAAGCTGTCGGGCGACGCGCGGATGACGCTGGCGATCTCGATGGAGACCTGGACCTTGCCGACCTTGCCGAAGGGATCGAACGCCTGAGCATAGCCGTTCAGCGCCAGCGCGCCCTTGTCGGTCGTGAAGTCGTAGGCCCGCAGCCAGTTTTGGCGGACGACGATCGGGTCGGCCGGCACGCCCCGCACCTCTTCGATGAAGCGGGCGAGATGCCAGGCAATCTGGCCGTCGGTCGGCTGGTAGTCGGCGTCGGCGGGCGCAAGCGCCTGTGCCTGGCCGAGCCGGTCGATCTGCACCACCCAGGGCGTGACCATACCACGTGCGGACTGCCACACCAGCCCAAGCGCTAGGCCGCCGACGATGGCGAGTTCGCCGAGCGCGATCAGCCGCCAGTTCTTGGCCTGCACGCGCGCCGAGCCGATGCGCTCGTCCCAGATAGCTGCGGCGCGCTGGTACGGCGTTTCAGGCGCGGGGCTGCGGCCGTAGCGCACGTCGGTTCGGCGGAAGAGGTTCATTCACGAGACTCCGAAAGATCCACCGAAGAACCGGCACCGCCGCCGTCGCCGGACTTTACGGCGTGCGCGACCGTCGACACGCCGCGGTCGATGCTCTGGCCGCGCTGCATCCGGCGCGCCCAGGCTGGTGGGCCGCTCGCGGCACCAACTCCGTCCGATGAAGCGGCAGCACCGCTCGTGCCGCCTCCGACGCCGCCGCTGGTCGCCTCGAAGCCGGCACGGGCGCCGGCGGTGAACCGGCCGCCGAGGTCACTGGCGACGCGGCGGAGCGGACTAATGATCGCCGCCTCCGCTCCGGCTTTGGCAACGCCGCCCATGCCGCTTGCGACGGCACTCAGGCCCGACTCGCCGATGGCTCCGGCCCGGAACGCGCCGACCGATGCGCCGGCGAGCGATGCGCCGCCGCGGACCGCGCCGGCCAGGGCGGCACCGCCGGACCCGACGGCACCGGCCGCAAGACCCGCGCCCCCGATTGCGGTCGCTGCCACGCCGCCAGCCGCGAGCCCGGTCCCGATAGCGGCTCCGGCGCCGAGTTGCGGGCCTCCGGAAACGATGCCGTTCGCTATTCCAGGCCCGAAGATACCGAGGCCGAGCAGGGACAGCGACGCGAGCACCAGGCCCATCGCGTCAGAGATCGTGGGCGTTGCCGGGAAGCTCGTCGTGAACGTCGAGAACAGCGTCGAGCCTATGCCGACGATGACCGCCAGCACGAGAACCTTCACGCCAGAAGAGATCACGCTACCCAGCACGCGCTCGGCGGCAAAGGCGGTCTTGCCGAACAGGCCGAAAGGGATCAGCACGAAGCCGCAAAGCGTGGTCAGCTTGAACTCGATCAGGCTCACGAAGAGCTGGATCGCCAGCACAAAGAACGAGATCAGCACGATCGCCCAAGCGAAGAGCAGAACGGTGATCTGGATGAAGTTTTCGAAGAAGCTGACGAAACCCATCAACCCGGAGATGGACTGCAAGATCGGCTGGCCGGCATCCAGGCCAACCTGCGCTACGCGCCCGGGGCGTAGGAAGTCCGCTTCAGCCAAACCGGTGCCGGACGCCTTCAGGCCGAGTGCGGCGAAACTCTCGAACACCGCCTTGGAGAGCATCTGCCAGTTGCCTATGAAATAGGCGAACACGCCGACGAAAAGCGTCTTCTTGATCAGCCGGGCGATGATGTCCTCGTCGCTCGCCCAGCTCCAGAACAGGGCGGCCAGGATGATGTCGATGAGCACCAGCGTGCGGGCGAGAAAGTTCACCTCCGGGCCGAGCAGGCCGAAGCCGCTGTCGATGTATTGGGTGAAGATACCGAGGAAGTTGTCGATGACGCCGCTGTTCACGGGCGATCTCCCGTGGGTGCAGGCTGAGTAGTTGGGCTGGCCGGATCCAACGATCTCTGGTGGGATGCTCCCAGAAAGCGCCTGCGGTTTTCTGCCCATGCGCGCTCGCACGCCTTGTCGCGGCCGCTCGTCGGTGTGAACGCGTTGCAGCGTTGGAGCTCGACCATAAGGGGATCGCGGGCGGCCACCGAAGGGATCGGCGGGTCCGACCCTTTCCCTTCCCGGCTGACTTCGACTGCACTGGCAGCGAGCGCGAGCACCGCGAGCGCGATGCCGCCGCCGCGAAGCCAACGCGTGACGTCGGTCCCGTGCATTGATCAGTTGTGGAACATGGTGATGTTACCGGGCTGATAGCCGGCACCCGGGACCAGGAAGCGCTGCAACTGAACCTGCGCCTGATTCTGACCGGCGGCGACCTGCGCACCTTGGAGGCTTTGCGCACGCCCCTGTGCCGCGAGCAGCGCGATGACGTCGGCAAGCTGCTGCGACACCAAAGCAAGCAGCTGATTGCCGGCCTGGGTGGCTTGAAGAGCGCCCGTCGCGCCTTGGCTTGACGACACCAGCGCGTTCACCTGAGTCTGCGCAGTGTTCAGGTTGCCCACGACAGTCGCTTGCGTCTTCAAAGCGTCCTGGAAGCCGGACAACGTGTTTTGCCAACGCGTCTGAGCTTGCGCGATTAGCTGCGCCGAGGACGTCGAGCCGGTGTAGCCGGTCGGGTAGAGGCTCTGAAACTGGCTTTCGATATTCGCGACGTTGTAGGCTATTCCTTGCGCCTGGCTGAGCAGCTGCTGCGTGCGCTGGATGGTGGACGTCAGTTGCTGCAACGCCGAATACGGCAGGCTGGTCAGGTTGCGGGCTTGGTTGATCAGCATCTGCGCCTCGTTCTGCAACGAGGTCACTTCATTCTGGATCTGTTGCAACTCGCGAGCGGCGGTCAAAATGTTCTGGCTAAAATTGGCGGCATCGAAGACAGCCCATTGCGCGCGGGCTGGTAAGGGCGCTCCCAAAAAGAGCGGCAACGCAGCGATCCCGGCCAAGACCACATGACGCAGCGACGGAACGCGATGCGCTGGATTGGTCATCGTGAAAGCTCCTTGCGTGGGGATGCGGAAGGCGAAGCGGACGGGTGTGGTTGGCCGTCGAGCAGCTGGGCTGCCCAATCGAGGCCTCGGCGCCGTAGCCATGCCGCGGCGAAGCCCTCGCGGCCGTGCTCGGCCAATACCCTTGCGATCAGCGCCTGGTCGGTCTTCGAGGACGCGGCGCAGAAGGCGAGCGCCACTTCGCCCAGGCCCAGCTCGAACAGCCTGTTGCCGCGCCGGCTCTGGCAGTAGTAGTCGCGCTTCGGCGCGGCCCGGGCCAGGATCTCGATCTGCCGGTCGTTGAGGCCGAACCGCCGGTAGATGGCCGTGATCTGCGGCTCCACGGCGCGTTCGTTCGGCAGCAGGATGCGCGTCAGGCAGCTCTCGATGATCGCCGGCGCGATTGCGCTTCCCTCGATGTCGGCCAGCGACTGGGTGGCGAACACCACACTGGCGTTCTTCTTGCGAAGCGTCTTCAGCCACTCGCGCAACTGCGCGCCGAACGACGCGTCGTCGAGCGCCAGCCAGCCCTCGTCGACGATCAGCAGCGTGGGCTCGCCGGTCAACCGCCCCTCGATCCGATGGAACAGGTAGGCGAGCACGGACGGCGCTGCGCTGGAGCCGACCAGACCTTCGGTCTCGAACACCTGGACGCCGGTGGTGCCGAGGCGTTCGACGTCGGCGTCGAGCAGCCGGCCCCACGGGCCTGTCAGCGTGTAGGGCTGGAGCGCGCGCTTTAGCGCGTTGGATTGAAGGAGAACCGACAGGCCGGTCAGCGTGCGTTCCTGCACCGGAGCCGAGGCCAGTGACCCCAGCGCCGACCAGAGGTGTTCCTTCACCTCCGGGGTGATCGCGACCTGCTCGCGCAGCAGCAGGTCCGCTAGCCACTCCGCGGCCCAGGCGCGCTCGGCCGGCTCGTCGATCTCGGCCAGCGGCTGGAGCGCGACCGGCTCCGTCGCATCGTCGGCCAGGGAGCCGCCAAGGTCGTGCCAGTCGCCGCCCATGGCCAGTGCCGCGGCGCGGATCGAGCCGCCGAAGTCGAAGGCGAAAATCTGCGCGCATGCATAGCGCCGGAACTGCATGGCCATCAGCGCCAGGAGCACGCTCTTGCCCGCTCCGGTCGGGCCGATCACGAGCGAATGGCCGACATCACCGACGTGGATCGAGAGCCGGAACGGCGTAGCGCCTTCGGTCTTGCCGAGCAGCAGCGGCGGGGCGTCGAGGTGCTCGTCACACTCGGGGCCGGCCCACACCGCCGAGAGCGGGATCATGTGCGCGAGGTTGAGCGTGCTTACCGGCGGCTGGCGCACGTTGGCGTAGGCGTGGCCGGGCAGGGATCCGAGCCAGGCCTCGACGGCGTTGACCGTCTCCACCATGCAGGTGAAGTCACGGCCCTGGATGACCTTCTCGACCTGGCGCAGCTTCTCGTCGGCGACGCGCGCGTCCTCGTCCCAGACCGTTACGGTCGCGGTGACATAGGCCTGGCCAATCATGTCCGACCCGAGCTCGACCAGCGCGGCATCCGCGTCGAGCGCCTTGTTGTTGGCGTCCGTGTCCAATAGGGCCGAAGCCTCGTTGGTCATGATCTCCTTAAGGATCGCGGCGATCGACTTGCGCTTGGCGAACCACTGCCGGCGTATCTTGGTCAGCAGCTTGGTCGCGTCGGTCTTGTCCAGGCAGATCGCCCGCGTCATCCAGCGATAGGGGAACGGCAGCCGGTTTAGCTCGTCGAGCAAGCCGGGATAAGTGGCGGACGGAAAGCCCATGACGGTGAGCGTGCGCAGGTGCGCGGGGCCGAGGCGCGGCTCGAGACCGCCGGTCAGAGGCTCGTCGGCCAGGATCGCGTCGAGGTGCATCGGCACCTCAGGCACGCGCACGCGATGCCGTTTGGTGGAGACGGTCGAATGCAGGTAGGCCAACGTCTCGGCGTCGGAGAGCCAGACCACCTCCGGCACAAAGTCTTCAACCAGTTGCAGCACCCGGCCGGTGCGATCGACGAAGCCGCGCAGCACCTCGCGCGCATCGGCGCCCTCGTCGCGGGCGCGGTTCTCGTACAACCAACCTTCGGCCCGGGACGCCTGCTCGGCCGGCGGCAGATACAGGAAGGTCAGGTAGTAGGCGCTCTCGTAGTGCGCGCCTGCCTCCTGGAACTGCGCCCGCCGCTCGCAATCGACGAGCGATGAGGCCGGGTCCGGGAAATCCGAGGGCGGATAGCCGAACGCCGCGTTGCGCTGCGCCTCGACGAATACCGCCCAGCCCGAGCCGAGGCGGCGCAGCGCGTTGTTCAGCCGCGCCGAGGCGCCCACCAGCTCGGCGGCTGTGGCGCTGTCGAGGTCCGGTCCACGGAAGCGAGCGGTCCGCTGTAGGCTGCCGTCCTTGTTCAGGATCACGCCCTGCGCGGCTAGCGCCGCCCATGGCAGGAAGTCGGCCAACATGGCGTTCGTCTTGCGGTATTCGGCCAGGTGCATCATCGGCTCAGGCCGCCAGGTGGCCGGGAATGCGGAGATGGCGGCGCACAACGTCGACGAACTGCGGATCGCGCTTTGCGGCCCAGACAGCTGCGGCGTGGCCAATCGCCCATAGCAGCAGGCCCGGTATCCACAGACGGAGGCCGAGGCCGAGCGCGGCAGACAGCGTGCCGTTCAGGATGGCCACCGAACGGGGCGCGCCGCCCATCAGGATCGGCTCGGCGAGCGAGCGATGCACGGGCGCCTCGAAGCCCGGCACGCTGTCGCGCTCGGCTGCGAAGCTGGTCATCAGATCAGCGCCCCGCCGCCGAACGAGAAGAACGACAGGAAGAAGCTCGACGCGGCGAACGCTATCGACAAGCCGAACACGATCTGGATCAGCCGGCGGAAGCCACCCGACGTGTCGCCGAACGCCAGCGTCAGCCCGGTGATGATGATGACGATCACCGCGAGGATCTTGGCGACCGGCCCTTCGATCGATTGCAGGATCTGGTTGAGCGGCTGCTCCCACGGCATGTTCGCGCCAGCGGCGTAGGCCGGCGCGGCGGCGAACAGCGCGAACGCCGTGAGCGTGGCGATGGAGAGGCGGTTGCGAATAGCGGCGACACGGCTGGGCAACATCATGGTTCTCCGACAGGGGTGAGGAGGTAGTCGCTGGCCGGCGAGAGGCCGGTGACGGCGGCGAGTTCGGCCAGGCGGCGTTCGCCGCCGCGGCCGGCAAGGACGGCCACGACGTCGATGGTTTCGGCGATGAGGGCACGGGGCACGGTGACGACGGCTTCCTGGATCAGCTGTTCCAGGCGACGAAGCGCGCCGAGCGCAGAGCCAGCGTGGATGGTGCCAACCCCGCCGGGATGGCCAGTGCCCCAAGCCTTGAGCAGGTCGAGCGCTTCGGCGCCGCGCACCTCGCCGATCGGGATGCGATCGGGGCGCAGGCGGAGAGACGAGCGGACCAATTCCGACAGTGTCGCGACCCCGTCCTTGGTGCGCAGCGCGACCAAATTGGGCGCGGCGCATTGCAGTTCGCGGGTGTCCTCGATCAGCACCACGCGGTCGCCGCTGCGGGCCACTTCTGCCAGCAGCGCGTTGACCAGCGTAGTCTTTCCAGTGGACGTGCCGCCGGCGACCAGCACGTTGCGGCGCTCGGCGACGGACACGCGCAGCATCTCGGCTTGCGCATCCGTCATGATCCCGGCCGCGACGTAATGGTCGAGGGTGAAGATCGCGACGGCCGGCTTGCGGATGGCAAAGCACGGCGCCTGTACGACGGGCGGAATCAGTCCCTCGAAGCGTTCGCCGCTTTCCGGCAGCTCGGCGGAAACGCGCGGGCTGCCGGGGTGGACCTCTGCTCCGACGTGGTGGGCGACAAGGCGGACAATACGCTCGCCATCGGCCGGCGACAGGCGGTGACCGGTGTAGGCGACGCCCTCCTTCAAGCGGTCGATCCAAAGCCGGCCGTCCGGATTGAGCATCACCTCGACGACACCGGGATCGTCGAGCCAGGCGGCGATGTCGGGGCCAAGCGCGGTGCGCAGCATGCGGGCGCCGCGCGCGTGAGCCTCATTTCGGAACGGGACTGTCCCCACCTGCAACTCGCTCGCTGGTGCGGCCGCAAAAGCGCTGCCGCGAACGGGACGAACAAGAAGCGGCACGGCGGGCGGTCGGCAACAAGCTTTACGGCGTAGTAGCGGCCTGGCGCACGAAGGCAGGACAACGGCGGAACGGCCGGCTCAGCTTTCCGCGGAACTCTCGTCGGTTGCGGCCGGGATGTCCTCGCTGACTTCGCGGACGATGCTGCGACCGCTGGCGAGCCGGCGGCCGAGGGACTCGACGAAACTTTCAAATCGCTCGCGTCCCTTCGCCTGGGCGGCTGCCTGGGAGCTGTCCGGCATAGGCGACGTCGAGGTGAGCCAGAACCGCACGAAAAGAGCCAGCATTTCGACCGAGATGCCGAGGTCGCGCTCCAGCCGGTCGTTCTGGCGCGAGAGGCGGTCAAGCCGCCTGGAAATGGCCGCTTCCAGTCTGTCCGGTCCGTCCGGCGACAGGAAGGAGGCGATTGCGGCCTCGGCGATCAGTGACAGCGACTTGTTGCGGCGCGCGGCAAAGGCGACGAGCTGCGCCATCACCGCCGGATCGAGATAGACGGATAGCCTCTCCTTCACGGCGAGCGCCTCAAAGCGAGAGGCCGTCTGCGGGGTCGAGCGGCGCCTGCCGCACGGCGTTGCCGAACTGCCGTTGCAGGGCGCGCGCCTTCACGGCGGCGTCTGCGTCGTCGCGATCCTCTTCGTCGAACTCGAATTCGCGGGCCGGGGACGGAGGCTGGGGCACGATCTCCGCGTGCTCCGGCAGCTCCGGTTCGCGCCGAATGCCTCCGTTGGCCGGATCCTCCTCGTCCGCGGGTTTGACCTCCGTCACGGGCCTACCCGGCTGCGTGCGCGGGACGGGAACGACGAGCAGGGTCCAATCGTCGGTTGGTTGTCGTGTTCGAGGAGCCTCTGCGATCGGAGCAATTTTTGGCCTCGGTGGAGCGAGCACGCGCCCCTTGAGCTGGGCGTCCTCGTAGAAGCGGGCCTTCTTTGCGCGGATGGGGTGCAGGCCGGAGACCAGCACCAGCTCATCAGTCGGCGGCAGCTGCATGACCTCCCCCGGCGTCAGCAAAGGCCGGGCGGTCTCCTGGCGCGAGACCATCAGGTGCCCGAGCCAGGGCGACAGCCGATGGCCGGCATAGTTGCGCTGCGCCTTCAGCTCGGTCGCCGTACCGAGCGCATCGGACACGCGCTTGGCGGTGCGTTCGTCGTTGGTCGCGAAGCTCACCCGCACGTGGCAGTTGTCGAGGATCGAGTTGTTCTGGCCGTAGGCCTTCTCGATCTGGTTCAGCGATTGGGCGATCAGAAAGCTTTTCAGGCCGTAGCCTGCCATGAACGCGAGCGCGCTCTCGAAGAAGTCGAGACGGCCGAGCGCGGGGAACTCGTCGAGCATCAGCAGCAGGCGTTGCCGTTTGCGCTGAGCATGAAGTTCCTCGGTCAGCCGCCGGCCGATCTGGTTGAGCAGCAATCGCACGAGCGGCTTGGTGCGTGCGATATCCGATGGTGGCACGACGAGGTAGAGCGTCACAGGCTGGTCCCCCTCGACCAGGTCGCTGATCCGCCAATCGCATCGGCGCGTCACCTTTGCCACGACCGGATCGCGGTAGAGGCCCAAGAAAGACATCGCGGTCGACAGGACGCCGGAGCGCTCGTTGTCCGACTTGTTGAGCAGCTCGCGCGCCGAGCTGGCGATCACCGGATGCACGCCCTGCGGTTCAAGGTGGGCGGTGGTCATCATGGCGCGCAGCGTCGTCTCGATCGGCCGCTTAGGATCGGAGAGGAAGTTGGCGACACCGGCCAGCGTCTTGTCTGGCTCGGCGTAGAGGACGTGCAGGATAGCACCCACGAGGAGCGAGTGGCTGGTCTTCTCCCAATGGTTGCGGCGCTCGAGCGCGCCTTCGGGATCGACCAGGATGTCGGCGATGTTCTGGACGTCGCGGACCTCGCAATCGCCGCGGCGCACCTCCAGCAGCGGATTGTAGGCGTCCGAGTCCGGACTGGTCGGATCGAACTTCAGCACCCGGCCGAAGCGCGCGCGCCAACCCGCCGTGACGGTCCAGTTCTCGCCTTTGATGTCGTGGACGATCGCGCTGCCGGACCAGGTGAGCAGCGTCGGCACGACGAGGCCCACGCCCTTGCCGCTCCGCGTGGGCGCGAAGCACAGGACGTGCTCCGGCCCATCGTGACGCAGGTAGTGCCGGTCGAGCCGACCGAGGATTGCGCCGTCGTCGCCGAGCATGCCGGCCAAGCGGACCTCGCGCTCGGTCGCGAAGCGGGCTGAGCCATATGTGGTCGCGTCGCGCGCTTCGCGGGCGCGCCAGACCGACATGGCAATTGCGACCACGATCGACGCGAACCCGCCCGACGACGCGATGTAGGCGCCTTCGACGAACACAGGCGGCGCGTAGGCGTCGAAGTGGAACCACCACCAGAAGAACGCCGGCGGCGCATAGACCGGCATGCCGCGCCAGAGCTCGAACCACGGGGTGCCGAGTTGCGGCTGGTAGCCGAGACGCCACGCCGTCCATTGCGTGGCGGCCCAGACGAAGGCCAGCACGATCAGGCCAACGACGATCAGCTGGCCCCAGAGAATCTTGGTTGCGGACATGAAAGCCCCTTGGTGGAAGGGGTTAGTCAGAAAGTCTCGCAGCAGGAGAATCACAAGGTCAGATCAAGCGCTGCGTGGTGTGGGATAGTGCGGCGCGCAATCACCGGGTTTGTTGGAAAGCACACATTCCAACTTCACTCGGCTCAGGTCCGCTTTGCGCCGATTGTGTTGAAAAACTCGGTTGAGCCGGCTCGATAGCACCTGATTCACTCGGTGCTGGATCGAGCGAGGGCGCGGCGATGATGGGCGAGCGGACGGTGCTGCAGGAGGCGTTGTTCTACAGCTTCAATCTCGATCGACACGTGCCGATGGACCATCTGCTCCGGTCGATTGATCGCTTCGTCGATCTGTCCGGGATGCGCGAGCACCTCCGGCCCTACTACAGCGACTTTGGCAGGCCCTCAATTGATCCCGAGCTGATGATCCGCATGCTGATCGTGGGCTACTGCTTCGGCATCCGTTCCGAGCGCCGGCTGTGTGATGAGGTACATCTGAACCTCGGCTATCGCTGGTTCTGCCGGCTCAGCCTCGATGCGACGGTGCCAGATCACTCGACCTTCTCCAAAGCCCGGCATGGCCGCTTTCGCGATGCAGACCTCTTGCGCCAGGTGTTCGAGACCGTGGTTCGCCGCTGCATGGCCGAGGGATTGGTGGGCGGCGAGGGCTTTGCCGTCGACGCCAGCATGGTCAAGGCCGATGCCAATCGTCAACGCGGCGTGCCCGGTAGCGAGGGCATGGCGCCCGAGGTGGCCAATCGTGCCGTACGCGAATACCTTGCCGTGCTCGACGATGCCGCGTTCGGGGCGGCAACGCCGGTTGTGCCAAAGTTCATCTCACCGGCTGACCCGGCCTCGCGCTGGACCGGCGCAAACGGCGGCCTCGCCTTCTTTGCCTACTGCACCAACTACCTGATTGATCTGAAATGCGCCGTCATCCTGGATGTCGAGCCGACCACGGCCGTCCGGCAGGCCGAAGTTACGGCGCAGCATCGCATGCTCGACCGGGTGAGCGAGCGCTTCGACCTCTGGCCCGAACGGCTCGTGGCAGATGCCGGCTACGGATCGGCTGAGAACCTCGCGTCCCTGGTGCATGAACGCAGCATCGAACCGCATATCCCGGTGTTCGATAAATCCGCCCGAACGGACGGCACCTTTGCACGGTCCGACTTCACCTACGACCACAAGCACGACCGATATACCTGCCCCGGCGGCAAGCAGCTGAAGCGGTCTCACCGCAACTTCACGACGCCACGCTCGGGTGTCGACCAGGATGGGTTCACCCGCTACCGCGCAAGCAAGCAAGACTGTGACGGCTGCTCTCTCAAGCCGCGTTGCTGTCCCGGCCAGCCCGCCCGCAAGGTGCCGCGATCCATCCACGAAGGCGCGCGAGATATGGCCCGCGATCTCGCGCTAACCGACGCGTATGCGACATCCCGGCGCGAGCGAAAGAAGATCGAGATGCTGTTTGCTCACCTTAAGCGCATTCTGAAGCTCGACCGCCTGCGCCTGCGAGGTCCCAACGGAGCGAAAGACGAGTTCCTCCTGGCCGCCACCGCCCAGAACCTCCGCAAGCTCGCCAAACTGATCACGGCTGAGCCTCAATCCGCGCCTGGATGAAGGCTTCGGCCCGATCTGGCCGGGTCGGCCGATGCGTGGCTTTCAGCCCGAAGCCGACTTCTTCAACACTATCCGCCCATCTCGGACATTCAGGCACTGAGGCCTGCTTCCCAAAAGCGGCGGATGTTACGCGAGCGACCTACGGAACCTGGCTGCGGATCGCCACTTTGGTCCAGCGTTTCAGTTAACTCGGCCTGCGGGCCGCCGCCAGATGCCCAACGTCGCAATTGTCGTGCTGGCGAGCAGCGTCAGGCTCACCGGTTCCGGCACATCGGTCTCCGACACCTTAAGGTCAGGCGTGAGCCTGTCGGCCACCGCGGGCAGACGGGACCGACGCTTCGCGAAACTCAAGCTTGGTGAGCAAAGGTGTTCCGATTAGTATTGATAGGCTTTCGTATCTAACAACTCCATGGCAGCGCATCACGAGATGCCGTTATGCTCAAAGAATTCGATGACATCTTGTTCGAAGCGACTTGACGCCTCGATGTGCGGCCAATGGCCAACACTACAATATTCCCTACACGTAATCGGTCCGGAGAATGCAGATGCAGTCTTGCGAAACATGGATTTTCGTATCTCCGGTTCATCTTCACCATAGATGACGAGAGCAGGAGTTGAGAGTCTGACTGAAAACGTCCTTGCATCGTGGTCGGAAAGCGGGACGCGATAGTAGTCCACAGCCGCACGTGATCGGCCTTTCAACCTGAAAGCGTCCTTAACCCCTTTGGCGTGCTCCCGTGCGCCCTGCCAATGTGGGCTCCAGAGTGCATACAGGTGGTCGACCTCAGCGAAGTCGTCCTTCTGCAAAGCGGCGGCAGACTCCTCGCCACGTCCGAGATAGACGTTGTGAGGACGTACCTTGCGTTCCTCGTCGCTGTCTTCAAAAACAACGAAAGGCGGAATAGCGACTGTTACAATTGCGGCGACCTTTTCTGGAGCCAGGGCCGCCGCCGCATACGTCGCCAAGGCTCCCCAATCATGCCCTATGAGGACGGCCTTGGTTGCTCCAAGTCGGTCGATCAGTTGCAAGACATCTGCAGCCAAACGTCGGATGGAGTAGTCGCCGTTCAGAGGAATCTCAGACGGGAAGTAACCCCGCTGGAATAGAGCGACAGCGCGAAATTGCTTGCCAGCAAGAAACTTCAGTGTTCGCTGCCAAGTGCGAGCCGTGTCAGGAAATCCGTGTAGAAGAAGGACAAGCGTTCCCGCCCCTTCTTCAAAATAAGATAGCTCGACGCCATCGACATCCACCTGAAGAATGCGCTCTGTCAACTTATGTCTCTCCGTCACGCCTCTGTTTACGTAACGATCAGGTCCGAAGCCATGTTGCGCCCCTTCGGGATAACCGTTGCCCGTCCGCTACGCCACGAACCGGACCACGCCGCCCTCGACACGCAGGGCGGCGCCGCTGGTTGCGGATGCCTGTTCCGAGCAGGCGTAGACGATCATGTTCGCGACCTCGTCCGTGGTCGAAAAGCGCCCGAGGAGGCTGGTCGGCCGGGCCGCCTTCAAGAACGCCTGTTCGGCCTCGTCCTGGGTGATGCCTTGCGCCTTCGCCTGCTCCGCCGTGAAACTACCCATGATCTCGGACCGGGTCGGGCCGGGCAGAACGGCGTTGACGGTGACGCCCGTGCCCGCGACCGCTTCGGCTAGACCACGCGAAACGGCCAGCTGCGCCGTCTTGGTCATGCCATAGTCGAGCATCTCCTTGGGAATGTTGACCGCCGACTCGCTGCTGACGAACACGACCCGGCCCCAACCCCGCCCCACCATCCGTGGCAGGTAGTGCCGGGTTACGCGCACGCCGCTCATCACGTTGAGCTGGAACAGGCTGAGCCAATCCTCGTCGGGGATCCCCGCGATATCCTCGATGCCGTGGTACTCCCGGAGATAGGCCGTGCCGACGTTGTTGACGAGGATATCGGCGTCCGGAACCCGCGCCACAAGCGCGGCCACGCCTTCCGGATTCGACAGATCCGCGGCCACGCCGGACACGTCGCTTCCGGGAACGAGCTGCCGGATCTGCCGCACCGCCTCCTCGACACGGTCAATACCTCGCCCATTGACGACCACCGCAGCGCCAGCCCGCGCCAGCCCCCCCGCAGTCGCGTGGCCGATCCCTGCGGTCGATCCGGTGACGATTGCCTTGCGGCCAGTCATGTCGATGTTCATTGGGTAATCCCTTTATTTGTCGATGGATGAGAGAAAGCCGGCAGCCTTGCCTGAGCCCGTCCGGATCGCGGGCTAGCGGCCCACGACCTTGACGAGATCCTGGAAGATCAAGGGCGCCCAGCTACGCCCGCGCGCCTGGACGAGCGCCCCGCCTTCGGCCAGCCTTCCGAGGTTGACAGGGGCGAAGCCGAGCCGGTCAGCCAGGGCCTGGACCGGGGCCGTCGCATCCTCGTCGTCGCTCGACACGAAGATCACCCGCCGGCCGCCGCCTACGTTCGGGTCGGCAGCCAGCTTAGCCGCGGCCAGGTGGTTGAACGCCTTGACCAGTTTGGCGCCGGGAAAGGCGCGGGCGATGACGGCGGAGGATGGCAAGCCATCCAGATCCTCCACAGGAACATCGAACGCGTTCGTCACATCGACAATCGTCTTGCCCTTCCAGTCGGCGGCGGCCTTCGCCACCTCCCGGTGCTCCCAGAAGGGAACGGCCAGGAGGATGGTGTCGGCCGTCAGCGCCTCCGCCAGGGTCCTAGGCGTGATCGTCGGTCCGATCGCGGCAGCCTGTTGCGCCAAGGCTTCGGGGAGGCGCCGACCTGCCACGGCCACATCGAGGCCCTTGCGGGCGAACGCCGTGGCAAGCGCCTGGCCAACGGGGCCGAAGCCGATAATTGCATACGTCATGATTGTTCTCCGACTTTGATATTGGTGGTCTCCGCCGAGCCGCGCTCTCGTTCGACGGCGACCCTGGCGAGGTCCTGAAGCAACGTTTCGTGCGTGCGCCAGAAGATGTCCGGCGCGGCCTTGGCCAGTTCGATCCAGAGCGATCCCTGCATCGTCTCCTCGGTCCAGAGATGGCTGCCGTTCGCCGTGGGGGTGATGATCCAGGCGTGATAGGCACGGGACCCGGGCGACCCCGTCGGACACCCGCCCCAGGCGATGCGTGTCACCGGCTCGAACTCCTGGACCGACGCGGACACATCCTGGCCGGCGAGGTTGGTCTCGAACCGCGTGCCGAGGCGGAGCGTGCCGTGCCCGTCGAGCAGCCTGACATGGTCCACCCCCGGGTAGAAGCCGGGCCACGCTCGCGGATCGGTCAGCAGCGACCAGATCGTCTCAGGGGACGCTTCGACCTCCAGCTCGTTGGTGAAGTGGATCGGGGAGCGGCTGGGCCGCATGTCCTCCGGCCAGTAGATCGCTTCAAACATGTCGCCTCCAGATGTCGTTGTGCCAGCGGGTGGTGGCGGCCTGCCTTCGGCGCGCCGGACCCTCGCTTCGACAACCGGCATCTGGGGCCGGAGCTGCCCGGCGTGGACCCGGAACTTCTCCACATCGCTTATGCGTTTATGCACCACCGGTCCTGGTCTGGCGCAGCAGCGACGCGTCAGGCGGGCGCGTCAGCCAGGGGCGGGGCTATGTCCCGCTAGCAGCGGCGCGTGGCGTGCCAGCCGCGCAGACATGAACTCGGTGAACAACTTCACCCGCTTGGTTTTGCGCGTTTCCCCTTGCGTGAGCATCCACAGCGTACCGTGCATGTGCAACTCGGAACCCGGCACCCGGACCAGCAACGGATCGGTGTCGCCGACGAAGCAGGGAAGGGTCGTCAACCCAAGGCCCTGTCTCACTGCAACAATCTGCGCATCCGCGCTTGTTGTCCTGAACGGCACGTTCGAAGTCGGAATGTCACCGATGGACGCCCAGTCGGCAACCTCGAAACTGCCCTTGATGATCCAACGGCTCCGCTCGACGTCGCCCGCCCGCCAACTCGCCAGAAGCTCGCGCGACAGGTAGACGCCGCCGAACAGCTCCGGGCCTTTCAGCCCATGCAGGTTGGCCGGTAAAGTGGCGCGGTCGTAAACCACGCGGATCGCGATATCCGCCTCGCGGTTGGTGAGGTTCACTGGCTCGTCCAGCGACACGACGTTCACCTCGACCTCGGGATGCAACCGAACGAACGCGGCTAAGTCCGGCATGAGGAGGTGGGTGGCGACCGTCGGGGCCATGGTAACCCGCAGCAGGCCGCAAATGCCCTGGTCGCGGCCAAGGATGCGTGTCTCCAACTGGAGGGACGACGCTCCCATCTGTTCCGCCAGCCCGAGCACTTCTTCCCCCGCATCGGTGATGCGGTATCCGGAGGGAAGCCTGTCGAACAAACGCGCGCCCAGACGCCCCTCCAGCTGGGCCACGCGCCTGAGCACTGTCGCGTGATTGACGCCGAGGCGCTCCGCTGCCGCGCGTACCGAACCGCCGCGAGCGACGGCCAGGAAATGGCGGATGTCATCCCAATCGATCATCCCTCATCCCACACCGCTCCGTAGACGGCCTGCAATGGCGTAGGCGGGGTTTCGGTGCAGCTGGATTGTTTTCGCACAAGCGGTGTGTGTCGTTTCACACTGACTTTCGACGAGAACGGCGCCCATTTGGGGCGTTCAGGGTGGGAGCGTCGATGAAGCTCAACCCAGTAGGCAGGCGTTCAGACACCTGTAGCAGCGACATATTGAAGGAAGAGAAAATGCTCGACCATGTTGTCTACCCGCCGGAGTATGACCCGCGGATCTCGCCGATCTACGCGCTGAACGAGATCGATGTGAAAGCGCCGGCAGCCGTGGTGTAGAAGCTGCTGGTCGATGCCGAGAACTGGTCAAGCTATTTCCCGCCCGAGAATCAGGTGAGGATTTTGAACGGCGAGCCCGAACTGCGGCTTGGAACTCGATACAGCCGGATCACGATCGCGTTTCCCATGAGTTTGGTGGTGACGGAGTGCGTCCCCGCCCGCCGCCTCTCTTGGTCGACGATCGTCGATGGCGACCAGACCGGGTCAAGCGCTTTCCATGGCTGGGTCATCACGCCAACCGAAACCGGTTGCCATGTGCTGAGCGAGGAGACGCAGCAGGGCCCCTGGTTCCTGGAGCAGCTTGGGCACAGGCACCCCGGCGGCCTCTACAGCTATCACCAGGACTGGATCGAGGCTCTTGCGCGCAAAGCCGAGGCCAAATTCGCCGGCCGCTCCATGCTTTCAGAACCGGCTGGCTGATGTCCGCTCCTCTGTATCGCCGGCCCGAAAGCGGCCGGTCCGCTTCCGTGAAGAGTTTCGGGCGCCGGAGGCGTACGAAAGTCCCCGAGGAACGAACCCGCGGGCCGAGAGAGGTCTCTATGGGGATTCAGTATTCGGGCTGGGCTGAAAGATCAGCCGCGAGCCGACTATCGGTCGCTTATCCAGGCTAAACAGGCGCTGAGCGCTGCGGTCAATTCCGCAAACCGTCATGAGACTGGCACTGCGGCGCCGGTGTCTCAGGTGATTCCGGGCACGAGGGCAACAGTCTGCCATCGACCGCAAAAGGGCTTCGATCGCGATGCCAATCATGCCGTGCCGGATCACGACGCAGTCCTGCCGGATGAGCACGTCGGCCGCGGCGGCGCGCGAGGCTGGGCGAAACGCTCGAAAGTCTCGAGGATCAGCATGCACCCGCCACAGCATGGGCAGGCCGGCCGGTAGTCGGCAGGGTCGGCCGCGTCTGGTTCGGGTGCTGGTGGCGGCACGGCGAGGAGTTCGCGGGCGCGGGCCAGGTTGTCGCGGCGGGTGCCGCTGGCGAGTAGGCCGTAGTGGCGGATGCGGTGGAATCCCCGCGGCAGGACGTGCAGCAGGAACCGGCGGATGAACTCGTCGGTGGGTAGCGTCATGGTGCGATACCGATCGGCACCGTCGCGGCGGTAGTCTTTGTAGCGGAACGTGACACCGCGCTCGTCCACGGCGGTCAGTCGGCGGTTGGAGATCGCGACCCGGTGCGTGTAGCGCGACAGATAGGCCAGCACCGCCGCTGGCCCCGCGAATGGTGGCTTGGCGTAGACGATCCAGGGTTTCCTGCGGGTAGGTGCCAAGTGGCGCCGGAATGCGGCCGTGTCGTTCAATCCGACCAGCCGGCCGAAAAACCGCAACTGGCCCGCGTCGAACAACTCGGTCAGCCGGGTCAGGAACAGCCGGCGGAACAGCTTGCCGAGCACACGCACCGGCAACAGAAACGCTGGGCGCGACGAGACCCAGCGCTGGCCGTCGAGCGAGATGCCGCCGCCGGGCACGGTCATGTGGATGTGCGGGTGGCGGGTCAGCGCCGAGCCCCAACTGTGCAGCACGGCGGTGATGCCGATGCGCGCGCCGAGATGGCGTGGATCGGCGGCGATGATCAGCATGGTCTGCGACGCCGCGCGGAACAGCAGGTCGTAGACCGCCGCCTTGTTCTGGGCCGCGATATCGGCGACCTCGGCCGGCAGGCCGAACACGACGTGGAAGTAGCCGACCGGCAGCAGGTCGGCCTCACGAATGGCCAGCCAGTCGCGTGCGGCAGCGGCCTGACACTTGGGACAGTGCCGGTTGCGACAGCTGTTATAAGCGATGCGTCGATGGCCGCAGTTCTGGCAACCCTCGATGTGGCCGCCGAGGGCGGCGGTGCGACAGGCCTCGATCGCCGCCATGACCTTGAGCTGCTGCAGGCTCAGCTGTCCGGCATGGTTGGTCCGGTAAGCGGGCCCGGCAGCACGGAAGATATCGGCGACCTCGAGCGAGGTTCGCACCGCCTCAGCCGGCGGGAGCGCTCTCCCGGGGCCTGAACATGCCGAGCTTGTCGAGCGGACTGGTCACGGCGCGGACGGTCCGGGTCGCGACTTTGGTGTAGAGGGCGGTGTTGTCGAGCTTGGCGTGTCCGAGCAGAACTTGGATGACACGAATGTCGACCCCGTCCTCGAGCAGGTGGGTGGCAAAGCTGTGCCTCAGGGTGTGCGGCCCGACCCGCTTGGCGATCTCGGCCGCCTGTGCCGCGTCGGCGACCACGCGATGCAGCTGCCGCGTGCTGATCGGCTTGGTGGCGTGTTGCCCCGGGAACAGCCAACCCTCGCGATGCATCACTCCCTGCTCGCGTCCGGCCCGCCACCACTCCCGCAGCAGGGTCAGCAGGTCGGCGGCGAGCATGGCGTTGCGAAACTGACCACCCTTGCCGCGCTCGACGCGGATCAGCATGCGCTCGCTGTCGATGTCGGCGACCTTGAGCGCCGCGACCTCCGCGACGCGCAGGCCCGCGCCATAGGCGACCGAGAGTGCCGCCTGATGCTTGAGGCAGGTCGTCGCGGCCAGCAGTCGCGCCACCTCGTCGCGGGACAACACGACGGGCAGGTTACGCGGGTGCGCCACCCGGACCAGCTTGCGCGCCAGGTCGGGCCGGTCGAGCGTGCTGGTGAACAGGAACCGCAGCGCCGAGACGATGCTGTTCATGGTTGGCAACCCCATGCCGGCGTCACGCTGCTCGATCTGGAACCGGCGCAGATCCTCCGCGGTCGCGGTGTGGGGCGAACGGCCCAGGAAGCTGGCGAACCGTCCGATGTCGCGGATGTAGTTGCGCTGGGTCTCGCGCGAGAAACGGCGCATGTTCATGTCGTCGATCAGGCGCTGCCGCAGCGGGCTGATCGTAGCGGCGCGGGTGAGTTGGTCCATTAGTCGGCTCCTCTCGGTTTGAGAAGCCAGAATGTTCCGCTCGCTACCCGATCGCGCTCAACCGCACTGTGACACCCAACCGCTACGTTGCCGTTAGAACCACACCCCTCCCGCGCAGCGGGTTCGTTCTTCGGCCATCTCCGGCCACTCGACGGCGCCCGTCGAGCGGCTCCATCTTGTCGGAACCTGCCGCTTAGCTAATGCCGAGGCCACGCTTGTGGCCCATAGTCCAGTTTACTCCAGTCGTGGTCGCGACACCGGAAACCTGACGACCAAAATGTCTATCCATCGTCGGCGTCCACGGCACGAGGCTGAAGCCGAGACCATCGTCGATCATGGCAAAACGCCCGGAGGCAAGCGTGACGCGCTGGCGGTAAACGCCGGCGACATGCTCGCCGTCGGCTGCAGTCCGAGCGGGCAGCCCGGTCTCAGCGGCAATGCGCTCGCCGGCCGCCCCAAGCTCGCGCTGGCGGAGGGTGTCGAGCAGGTCGCGGGCAAACAGCACGCGCTGACCTTGCCGGCGCGCCAAACCCTCGCTGACGAGATGCTCGGTGCGTCGGTCAAGCGCCGCACGCACGTCGGCTCCATACCCGTTCACTGATAGCGGGGCCGGCTCCCGCGCGATCAGCCGACGATCGAGCCAGGTCGCGCCCTGGGATGTCGCCTGCGCCTCGACGCCCAAGTCGGAGCGCACGGCCAACGCGACGCGCTCGCGGCCACCTGCGTCTGTGAACCGCCGCAGTTCGACGACAGCACCCGGCGCGGCGTCGCTGGTCGCATCGAGGTCCGGCAGGCGAATGTGGTGGGCGCGCCCGTCCACGCCGTCAACGATGGCGTAGGCCGTCCCCTTCAGCTCGTCGTCGAGACCGCGGGCGACCAGCTTTCCCAGTGGAAGGCGCTCGACCGCCTCACCGGCGATGACCCATTCGGAAGGGCTTCGTTCGCCCAGCGCCCGATGCAAGCGCTTGATGATGTCGTCGCGCTCGCCGAGCGCGCGAAGGGAACTCTCCACCTCGAGGCTCAGCGTCCATTGCGCAGATCCGGCTGGCGTCGCCAACCCGAGCCGCTCCAGCTTCTGCATTCGGCCGATGCGGGCATGATGAGCGGCGTCGGGCTGGACAGCGCCATCGGGTCGAAGGTCCACCACGCCATCGTTGTCGGCCGCGCGCCGAGCCAGACTGAGGTCGAGAGGCGTCCAGCGTTCGGCATCCACCTGCGCGCCAAGACTCCGCCGCATCTCCAGATCGGTCCGCGGCCCGAGCTCAATGGTGACGAGCGCTTGGGCGCGAGACCGCATACCCTCCGTGATGTAGTCGCGGGAGATCACCAGGTCCGCGCCGTCGTCGATCCGCCCTCGGACCAGGACGTGGACATGCGGGTGCTCGGTGTTGTGGTGCTCGACCGCAACCCAGTCGAGCCGCGTTCCGAGATCCTGCTCGGCGTTGGCCATCAGGTCGCGGGTGAACGCCTTAAGGTCAGCCATTTCAGCCGCGTCTTCGGGCGAGACGATGAAGCGGAAATGGTGGCGATCGTCGACACAGCGTTCGGCGAATGCGCGCCCATCGGCTTCGCCGCGCTCCCCACTGAAGAGGCGGCCGGCGGCACCGTCCTTGGTGACGCCGTCGCGCTGCAAGTAGGCGACATGGGTGGCGAGAGGTGCCGCGCGAGTGCCGTGCCGGACAACACGCACCTTGACGGTCACGAGCCGGGTTCGGGCATTCAGTCCGCGGACGGCGCGAAGACTGGCGGAGCGGCCACGGCCGAAGGTGCTCGATCGGGATGACGACGCTATTCGGCGCGAGACCCCGCCCGCCTTTTTGGTGGCCCGCAGCACCTGGCTGACGAAGCGCTTGCCACTGGCATCGCCGCGCGAGCGGACGCGGCCTGGCCGAATGCGAATTTCGTCGTCGCTGGGCTTCATGAGTCGCTCGCGAGGTGCGCTCGCCCGAGCAATCTCAAGCGGTCCCGCGTGGCCCCACATCGTGTGCTCCCGGCACACATCGCCAAATGCGTGTCGAAGCTGTTGATAACAAAGCGCCAGCGCTCCGACCGACCGAGCCGCACATCGCGGCTTTTATCTTGCCGTCCTGTTCTCCCTGACTTCA
Organism: Acetobacteraceae bacterium; assembly: GCA_965276665.1. Lineage (GTDB taxonomy): Bacteria > Pseudomonadota > Alphaproteobacteria > Acetobacterales > Acetobacteraceae > CAWGJC01. The sequence continues at coordinate 995,397 of OZ255620.1, read as the reverse complement.
GCAAAGCTCTATCCGGGACCAACAATCCTAGCCAAACATAGCACCGCAGCACGACCGCTTGCGACAACACTGCCCAGAGCACGACGGTAACCATCCTCGCCCTCATGGGCTGGCCCGCCCTGTGCCGCGCTGCACGAAAATCGTGTCCCTTTGGCCGTCGAGCGGCACTGGACTGGGCGAAGCAGCGCTCGGTGGCTGCGTGTAAATCGGTGTGGGCGTGACGCGTTCGGCACTCGCTGGCGTGCGGTCAGACGACGGCACCCGCGACGTGAAAAGGCCCGCAGCTCGGTCGCCGGCCTGCACGTCGGCTGCTGCGAGCTGGACGGTCGGGGTCGAGTGGCGCTGCAGGCCAACGACAGCGACGTTGCCGTGAAGCGAGACGAAGATCGGCGCGGCTTCCGGTGTCGCGACCACACTCGGCACGTTGACCGCGAGCGCCACTCCGCCATCCAAGCCGAGCATCGGACCAAGACGAGCCATGTACAGGATCGTCTCTGAGGGCAGCGCCCGCCCGCCAGCCCGGAACTCCTCGTAGCGCGCCGGACCGGCGTTGTAGGCGGCCAGGAAACCAGCATCACCATAGCGGTCGTGCATGTCGCGCAGGAAGGCCGCGCCCGCCATTATGTTGTCGTGCGGGTCGTAGGCATTGGCACCCAGGCCGAGCCTTACACGCATTGTGGCGTACGTCTGGGGCATCACCTGCATGAGGCCCATCGCTCCGGCCGACGATGTCACCCCGACCTCGCCGGCGCTCTCGACCCGCATTACGGAGCGTATCCAAGCTTCCGGGATGCCGAATCGCTGCGAGGCTTCTGCGACGTAAGCCGCGATTGGGTCGGTGGTGGGAGTAACGGGCCGGGAAGGGAGGATGGGTTGTTGCGCCACGGCCGTTTCGCCGATGGAGAGCAAGCCGAGCGTGGCCACGGCTGCGATCGACATGTTTCGCAACATCGCCTTCATGGCCGCTGCTCCGTCCAGATCGGCACGGCTCGCCCGACGATGTTGGCGCTCGGCAAGGGCCCGAAGTAGCGGCCGTCCAATGACGCGGGTTCGTTCGCGTTCAGCAGGAAGACTTCGTCCTCAGCGATTGTTTGACATCCGCTCCACGACGGGAGCGGACGTCCGGCGTGATCCCTCTCACGGGCCTCAGCACGGACCACGCCGTCGATGCTGACCGACCGTCCGCTGCGGCAGACGATGGCGCCTGGAAGTGCCGCGACGTGCTTAATGAGCGGCACGCCCTTGGGCAGGTACTGCCCGGTTGCGAGGAAGTCGGCCAGCGTCTCGGGCGGTCGCGCGACGGCGAGTTCGCCGGTGGCAAGCCGTCCTGCATCGCGTACTACATACAACCCAATCGGCACGCTTGCGCTTGCATTCCAGACCAATATCGGTGGGTGTTTCGAGGCCGCCATGAGCGCGATAGTGGCGATGGCGACGCTGCCGGTCGCCACGACGAGTCTGCGTCGTGTCATGCTTCGATCCTCAGTCTCATGAGCCAGGCGCGATGGCGCTCGCGCGTGTAGGGCCGCGGCTCCTGGCCAGCGGAAAGACGGTTGTGGACGTGCCGCCAGTGGTTCGGGTCGGCGTCGCCCGGATCGACGCCGAGCGCGTCCACGGCGTCGATGGCCTTCAGCACCCGCTCCACTTTCGGCCAGCCGAAGCTGCGCAGCAGGACTTCACCGCCGGGTGTCACGCACGGGATCGTCGAGCAGGCCTTGCCACGTTCGACGGCGCGCAAAATGTCGATGCGCGAGACGACGGTTCCGTGGTCGTTCGCTGCCCATCGCACGAACGCGAACACCGTGCCGGGCGCGAATGACAGCACACGCCGGCAGCGGTCGATGATGCGCTCCTCGACGTCGCGGCCGAACCTGATCCAGCGCTCGATGCGGCCTTCCAGCCAACACAGCTCGACTTCGGTGAGCGCCTTCATGGCGTCACTCCGCGGTCGTCGGCGTTGAGCGGGAACTCTCGTTCCAGCAAGGTGCGCAGCATGTCTGCGGCGGTCAGACCGCGCCGGAACGCCGCGATCTTGATCCGGCCGCGCAGCTCAGGGGTGACGTCCACGGTGAGCCGGGCGGTATAGGCGTCCGCTCCCGTCGGCGCAGGTCGGCCGTCGCCTGATGCCCGCACCCAGTCGTCTGGACTCGCGGGCCGGGCTGCAAACCCCTGCTTGCGGTCGCGCACGGTCACGGCACGAGTCCGGCGATCTCGGCCGCCAGGTTGGCGATCTCTCGCGCGCCGAGGATGTGGCCATCCAGCTCACCGATGAGCCGTCCCGTGCGCGCCGCAGCGGCGAAGGCGACGCGTTGGCCGACGCGGGACGCGAGCACTGGCGGGTCATGCTCGGCCAGCGCCTCGCCGGTCTCGCGCGCGATAACCGTGCGAGCCGCGCAGCGGTTCAGCACGAAGCGCGCGATCAGCTCCGGTCGGAAGATGCGCGCCTCCCCGAGCAGCCGCAGCATCTCGGCCGAGGCCCAACCGTCGAACGGCGAAGGCGTGGCCGGCACGAGCACCACGTCGGCGGCGAGTAGCGCAGAGCGTGCGATGCCGGTGACCCGCGGCGGGCCGTCGAGGACGACGTGATCGACGTCGCGGGAAATCTCCGGAAGCTCGCGGTGCAGCGTCTCGCGCGCCAGGCCGAGCACGCCGAACTGGCGCGGCAGGCCCTCGCGGCTGCGCTGCTCGGACCAGTCCAGTGCCGAGCCTTGCGGGTCCGCGTCGACGACCAACACGCGCAGATCCTGTGCGGCCCAGGCGCCCGCCAGGTGCAGCGCCAGCGTTGTCTTGCCGACCCCGCCCTTCTGGTTCAGCAGTGCGACGATCATGTCGCGCCTCGCTGGCCCGTTTCGCCTTTTCTTCCCGGTCGACTCTCCGCACGCACGACCGGCTGCCGGCGATCCACAAAACGCCGCGCGCCCACTACAAGGTTAGACTCTTCGTTAGAGTCTAAGTTAAGGGCGCGATTCGTCGTTTGATACGAGGGGGTTACACCCTGTTTGTGTTCCTGATAGCACGAGGGTGGTGTTCCCGATGGCACGATAGTGGGCGTTCCCGATAGCACGAGCGCTTCCACAGGTTGTCCACAGGCGGATACGGGCTCGAAGGCGAGCAGGACGCGACCGCCAGCCTCGGCTTCGACGAACAGCACGTAGCCCGGCAGAGGCTGGCGACGAACGATGTCGCGAAGCTCGAACGCGAAGCGCCGGTATGGCGATAGCGCGCCGGACTTTTGGTGCAAGTGGCGGAAGTCGAACCGCCAGCCCGTGCGCTGCCGCCCGCCGTGCTTGCGCACCAGCCGATACAGCCAGCGCTCAAGGCCGCCCGTCAGCTCGAAATAGGCACGGTCGATGGTGAGCACGAGCGCGTCGTCCATCACCGCGGCGTAGAACCAATCCGGGACGATCAGCTCGACCCCGAGCGGCCGGCCTGCCTCGTCCAGGCGTTCTTTCCACTCGTTGACCCAGGAGAAGCGGTGCATCCGGCGATCGCTAGGCTGGCGGATGGATGTCGCGATCGTCGTGGATTGCAGCCGATCGAGCGCCGCCTTGAGGCGGTGGTAGTCGCGGATCGAGGTGCCGCGCCTGGTGAAGGTCAGAATTTCGTAGGGTGTGGCCGCCATCAGGCGTGAGGACCGGATGCCCTGGTCGCGCGCCTGGACGATCTGCGAGGCGGCCCAGATCAGGATGTCCGCGTCCCATATCGTCGCCATGCCGTGCTCCGGGACAGCCTCGACGCGGATGGCGATGTCGCCGGCCCGGTAGTCGATTGGCCGGGTGCGGAGGCTCTTGGCGAGGCTGAAGAACGGATAGGCCATGAGGTCCTGGGCGTCGCGTGGAGCGAGATCGCCGGGTAGCGCTTGGAACAGGTCCAGTTGCTCGCGCTCTGCCGTGCGCTGGGGTGCCATGTTGCCGTCCCGGCAATCAGCGGCGGCCGGCATAGCCGGGGGCCACGGCGGCGTGCCGCTTGGCCGGCAGGACCGCGCCAATGCCGGGGTCGGACGTCGATGCTTTGGCCCCCCGCGTGACCCAGGCTTGCAGGTCCTCGACCTGGTAGACGACGCGGCCACCGAGCTTCGAGTAGCGCGGGCCGGTGCCGTAGGTGCGATGCTTCTCCAGGGTGCGGCCGGACAGGCCGAGGAAGCGCGCGGCCTCGGGCGTGCGCAGGTAGCGTGGCGGCAATCCGGCGAGCGGGTCGGGCATGGTCGCATCTCCGTTGGTCTTGCGAGCGCCGCCGGATTAGATCGGCGGTTCGCGAGCACCCTCGCGGAGCGCGATCGAGGGGATGGATGCCGGAGTTATTTCTGCAATCGCGGCACCCCCGAGACGCAAGTCGTCAACTGGTGAGATCTTGCGGCGATGGTCAGCGTTTGCGGCGATGGTCAGCGTTTGCGGCGATCGGGAAGTAGAAGACGCAGGTAGCCGCCGCGCATCAGGGCGCGGCCGTCCTGGACGAGGCGAATCGTGAAGCTGCGGAGCGGGTGCGTCCGCCAAGCTGCGTCGTGAGGGACGCGGTCGCCGAAGAATCCCGAGGCAATGTCGCGATACCCGACCCCGGCGAGGTCTGCATCGAGCGCCCGCAAGACAAGCTTTAGGCGTCGTCGGCGTTGCGCGCTGAATGCTGGTGGTGTCGCAGTGGCGCCTCTACTCAATGCACGCCAAAGTTGGCGAGCAGCGTCGACGCGGTCCTCGAAAAGCCTATCAAGCGGCACGACGATCGCGACCGGCACCGAGGGCGACGTGACGCCGAGAACCAGCACCTGATGACCTGTCGGGGATGCCGAGAGTTCGGCGTAGGCGCCTTCAGGGGCCGCGACAATCTCCTGCAACCGTGCCGCGGCCAGGGTCGGGCCGATCGGGAGGAGTGCAGGCGCTTCGGTGAGAACCGCCAAGCGGGGATTGTGCTCCGGCATCCAGATGATCGAGGCTGGGTCGGCTTGGCTCGCCGGATCGGCCGCGAAATCGCAACCCCCAACGCGCACTGAACGGCGCGGGCGCGGGTTCGGCGCTGTCTCTGCAGGCTCGTTTCAGCCGCCGGTAGCTCGGGGCGTAGTCGGGATGGCGCCGCAGGAACTCGAACGCGACCTGCTCCGGCGCAAGGTCGTCGAAATAGTCGTAGCGGGATCCGACCCGCCAATCGCTGCTCGCTTCCGGCATGACACGTCCTCCCCGTCGAGGCGTCCGTGCGACAGCGCCGGAAGACGCCAAATGGGAGACCTGTCGGCAATTGCGGGAAGTTGGAGTCTTGGCGACCGCAACGGGTGTTGCTCGCCGAGCGACACGCTCAGCGCGGCGATGCGTCGGCCAGAAGGTCGCGGTAACCCGTTGTCGTCATCCAACGCGCGCGTTCGAGGTGCGCCTCGTGCACGCGGCGTGCCCGTTCGGGCTCTCGCGCCGGATCAAGCCCCAGCACGATGCTGGCCACCTCGCACCAATCGGCATGCTCGGCAGCGGCATCGAGCAGGCGGGCATAGGTCTTGAGGTGCTTCCGGTCGTACTCGGTGAGGTGATCGGACGCGGGAGGCTCGTCCGCGATCGAAGCTGGAGTTGCTGTCATCAGTCTGCCGACTCCCCCCGACGGCCGCGGCGGCGTGATACAAGCGTGAGGCCGAGTGCAACGCAATGCTACGGCGACAGATATCCAAGGCGTGTGCCAGCGCCGCCACGGCAACTTACCGCGTATTATGATGCGTAGCACCGAAATACGCGAGTGGTCTCCATCCTGCGGATGGACATCCGCAGACTTTTCGGTACGAACATGCGCCGTTTCCGCCTCGCCGCCGGCCTCAGCCAGGAGGCGGTAGCGGTGCGGATGGACGTGGACCGCGCTCACGTCAGCAGCATGGAGCGCGGCCAGCAGAACATCACGCTGCTGACGCTGTGGGAAGCGTCGCAGGCTCTGGGTGTGAAGCCCGCGGCCCTTCTCGACGATGTAGCGCAGTTGCAACCGAAGCTTGGCACAAAGGCGCCGCGTAGACGTGGGGTCTTGCAGTCGGGAGATTAAAGATGCCAGTCACGCCTCTATTTCAAGTTGAGCATGGAGCGTCGTTTGTTCGGCAATTTTAGGCGCATATTACTCTGAACCATAGTAATTGCTTTGAGACTGCGCGCCGGCTCAGAGGCTGTTTGAGAACGCTTCCGGCATGAGCGCGCAAGGGGTTGGTTGGTCGGGGTTTTCGTGATGCGTCCGGGTTGCAACATTCTGGACGACCTCGATGTGGACTCCGACCACCCGGCGGCAGCATAGCCGTGCCGGGCTGCGCTATGCGAGCGACCTGACCGATGCCGAATGGCGTCTGATAGAGCCGTTCTTGCCCCGTGAGGCTGGACGCGGCCGCAAGCGCGCCTGGCCGATGCGCGAGGTGGTGAACGCCATCTTCTACATCCTGCGCGGCGGCATCGCCTGGCGTCTGCTGCCGCACTGCTTCGCCCCGTGGCGGACGGTCTATGGCTGGTTCATCCGGTTTCGTGACGCCGGCACGTGGGAGACCATCAACCATCACCTGGTCATGCTCGATCGGGAGCGGACCGGGCGAGACGCAAGCCCGTCGGCGGCCATCATCGACAGCCAGAGCGTCAAGACAACCGAGAGCGGCGGCGTCCGCGGCTACGACGCAGGCAAGAAGATCAAAGGCCGCAAGCGGCACGCCCTGGTCGATACTGATGGTCGGGCCTTGAAGCTGGCCGTCCATGCCGCCAGCGTGCAGGATCGAGACGGCGCCGGGCCGCTCCTGCGGGCCTCGCGTCCGCGCTGGCCCTTCGTGGAACTCGTCTTTGCCGACGCGGGATACCAGGGCCCTCGCGTGGCTGCCAGCAGCCCGGTCCGCGTTGAGATCATCCGAAGGGCCAATGGACAGGTCGGCTTCGCGGTGATCGCGCGTCGCTGGGTGGTGGAGCGCTTCCTTGCGTGGATCAACCGAAACCGCAGGCTTGCAGAGGACTTCGAACGGACAATCGCCTCGGCCGAAGCCTTCCTCTACGCCGCCGCAGCTATGCTGCTCCTACGGAGACTGGCTCGTTAAAAAACCGATTCCAAACGGACTCTTAGAGGGGGGGGGTGGCACCTGCCCACCGTATTTAGTGGGCAAGCGACTGGTTTGGTCACGCTTTCGCCTCGCAGTCGCATCTTGGGGTTACGAAACACAGAATGAACGACCTCATTGATTGGGACTATCCCTCGCGCGTGCAAGGTCTCGAAGCAAATAGAACCGAAGAAGAACTACCGGCTTTGGCTGCATCCAACAAAGGAGAGACTGCTTTGACCCCTTGCCTCACGCCGATAGCCGTCCCTTATCGCCGCCGGGCAGCCAGCATCCATGCTGTTACTCTGCTGTCCCTGCTAGGATTGCAGGCCTGCGCGACCAAGCCGTCTGACCCGGAGGCGTTGCTACAGTACAAGCAGAACGACGACCCGGCGGAGCCTACCAATCGGGCGATCTTCGCAGGCAATCAGTTTGTCGACCGCAACGCGCTGCACCCGGTGGCGAAAGGTTACCAGGATTATGTTCCGCATGCCGTTCAACGGGGCGTCCATAATTTTCTCAGCAACCTCGAACAGCCGGCTATCCTGGTCAACGACGCGCTGCAGGGCAATGGCAGCCGGGCCTGGACAACGACGCAGCGCTTCGCAATCAACACCGTGGCGGGCGGTGCCGGACTGTTCGACGTCGCCACTGATTGGCACCGGCCCGGCCACGCTGCTGATTTTGGCCAGACGCTAGGGGTCTGGGGTGTCGGAGCAGGGCCAGCGGTCCAGCTGCCGCTATTTGGCCCATCCAATGTCCGCGACAGCGTAGGCAAAGTTGTCGGCTTCGTTACGGATCCCGTCGGCCTTGCCACAGCCAGCCTCTCGCCGGCCATCACCGTGACCGAAGCGGCAGTCGGGATCGTCGATGGCCGCGCGGCGCTGCTTAGCACCACAGACCCGCTGCAGAAGAACGCGCTCGATTATTACGCGACGCTCCGCAGTGTGGCGGCGCAGCATCGTGCCGATCTGGTAGAGCAGGGGAAGGAGGGCGCGGTTGCACCGGGCTCGGTCCGAACGCCTAGGCCGGTTAAGTCCGTGTCGGTCTCTGTAAGTCCCGCCGAATAATGCGTGCGGGCACCGGCGGCTCGCCGCGGCAACACGCCGAGGACTGTCGAACCCTTCTACCCGACCAAGACCGGACGCCCCGTTGGGCCGCGTCCACTTTGCTTAAGCATAACGCAGCCGTATTGCTGATCTGTACGCGTGTGGCGTCGCGGAAGTTCGCTACCGCGATTGATCCAGACCGAACGGCCGCCGTTGCGGCGCGGACGAACGGCGTGGTCTTCGCCGGTAACGCATTCCCTGGACGAATGGCGCCAAAGCAGGCCCCGCATGGCTACGATGCCCCCTTCAGGAGCATCGCGACCCGGCTGCGTTCGGCTGGCCGAGCAGGGGTGGCCCGAGCGCGTGCCGAGGCCCACTCCGGCATCGGACTGGTCTTTGGGTACGGTTTGCGCCATCGCGTCTCAATGCGGCTCCTGTTCTCACGCCAAAATGAGATTATGGCCAGCCCCGTCGCGCTGGCGGGAGGAGGGCACTATTATGCGGGCTGGTTCACTCGGCTGCAGTGGCGGGGCGAAACCGCGCAAGCAGATCGCGGCATCGGCGGCACAGGTCTTCACCGCACGGTGTCAAATCAAGATCCATGACATCTGACAGCTTTTTGCGATCACGCATAGAACCTTTAGAAAACTAATGCAAAACGACGCCAAGGATAAAGAATTCAGCAATCAATTGCACCCGGGCCGGTCTGGTCTGAGGGACAGTCGAGAGTTGCACCACGCAAGCAGCGTCCGGTCACGCTGCTGATCGCCGAGGTGGAGGCAACTATTATTGGACGAGAAGTGCTGAAAATTTGGGATCAGGCCCAGTTGAAGCGGCCCAAAAGGTCAGCATCGCCACGGCGGCAATGGGCGACATCGACGTTGTACTGATCGATCCGGCGGAATGCCGTCGGCTAAGAGGCTGTCTCGAAACGCGTTCGGCATGATCTTGGTTGAGCGTAGGCGGCCGGGGCAAATCGTGATTCGTCAAGTTTGCGGCGACCAGACGAGAGAACGATGTGGGCCCGACTACCCGGCGGCATCATAGCCGAGCCGAGTTACGCTATGGAAGCGACCTGACTGATGCGGAATGGGCCATCCTATGCCCCTTCCTTCCGCCCGAGGCCAGTTGCGGCCGCAAGCGGGCCTATCCGATGCGGGAGGTGGTGAACGCCATGTGCTACGTTCTGCGCGGCGGAATTGCGTGGCCGCTGATGCCAGACAGCTTCCCGCCCTGGCGAACCATCTATCGCTGGTTCGCCCGGCTGCGGAACGACGGCACAGGGGAGACCATCAACCATCACCTAGTCATGCGCGACCGCGAGCGGGTCGGCCGCGAGGCAAGTCCCACAGCCTCGGTGATGGACAGCCAGACAGTCAAGACGACGGAAAGCGGCGGCATATGAGGCTACGATGGCGGCAAGAAGATCAAGGGCCGCAAGCGCCATGCGCTGGTCGACACGGACGGCCGGGCGCTAAAACTGTTGGCGCATGCAGCCGACATCCAGGACCGTGACGGCGCTGGACCGCTGTTGCGCACATCCCGGTCACGTTGGCCGTTCGTCAAAGTCGTCTTTGCCGATGCCGGTTACCAGTGGCCGCGCGTTGCCGCAGCAAGTCCGATCCGCGTGCAGATTGTCCGCAAGCTGGAGGGCCAGATCGGATTCGCGGTGCAAGCAAAGCGATGGGTGGTCGAGCGCTTCTTCGCCTGGATCAACCGCAACCGCCGACTGGCAAAGGATGTCGAAGCCACAATCGCCTCCGCAGAAGCTTTCCTCTACGCAGCCTCCGCTATCCTGCTGCTACGAAGGCTGGCACGTTGAGGAACCGATTCGAGACAGACTCTAAGCCGGCCGCCCGCGACACGTTGCAGCGTCAACCTAACCGTCGAGACCAACACCTACGCGGATGCCAATTGGCCGGGTCGATACGCCCGCTCGATCTAGTCTTATAATTCGCTCAGCTGGCGTGTCGTCGTCCGCTCCGCTGGCATCGCGTATCAGCAACCGCCTGACGTGCAAGATGATTTTTGGATGTCCACGACAGATGCCAGCTACCACTGACATCTTCCGGAGATGGTTGGGCACTGCAGTCTCAAGTCCGCAGCAAAGCACTACGACAAGAAAAACGGTAATTAGGAACAATGAGCATATAAGAATTTGTATATTCTCCAAGAATTTCCTAATATTATTATATAATTCAAGCCAATACGGGCATGATTCGTAAAGCCGAGTTATGCAGTACGTCCGCCAAACCGTTCGCGGAGATCTCCTTATTCAGGCTCCGTAGCCCGATTGGAAACACCTGCTTTGGCGCAAAGGGATAGTCGGACCCAAAAGTGACCTTGGAGACATCGGTGATCGCGAGCAGGCTTTTAATTGCTGGTTCACTGAATGCCAGCGCCGTGTCCCAGTAGAACCGTTTCAACTCGGGAAAGACGCCATTCGGAAGCGTTTTTGCGATTTCCGCATCCATGCGTGTCGGTCCTTCCAGTCGCGACGACACGAATGGGATCGTGCCGCCGGCATGCGAGAGGATGAATTTGATGTTCGGAAAGCGCCGCGTCGTTCCGGAGAATAGCAGTGATGTCACTGTGCGCGTGGTGTCGAAGACAAATTCGAGGACGCCGGGAGGCAGGCCTTGGATTTCATAGCCGGGCTTCGTCGGGTGGACGAACACGACAGCTTGGCGTCGATCCAATTCCTGCCAGAGTGGCTCGAAGCTGGGATCGCCTAGGTAGACGCCCCGGTAGTTCGTGGAGACGATCAAGCCGACGGCGCCGAGCGTATCCAGCGCCCTGGCAGCCTCCGCAAGGCTTGCATCGATGTCAGGCAATGGAATGGTTGCAAAGTGCGCATAGCGGTCGGGCCGAGAGCGCACCATGTCTGCGCTGAACGCGTTGAGCCGGCTGGCGAGCGGTATCTCCTTGGATGGTTCCTGCCCTCCGCCCAAGGGCGCCGATATCACGGCTTTGCGAATCCCGTAGTCGTCCATGACGGCGAGATCGTCCGCCAGCGACCATTTCGGGGCCTCATGAGACGGCGTGACTCCGGCAACCGCATCTCGTCCCAGGGTGTCGAAGTAGAAATCGGGAAGGAAGTGGTGATGCGTGTCGATGATTTCCTCGTTTTTCGGGGCGGGCGACGCCATCAATGCGAGTTGCGAAAATAGCCGCGAACGACCGGCATAGAGCCCGGCCGCCGTCCCTGCGACGAGGCCTGTCAAGCCGATGCTAACTTTATTCATGACGACATTCTCCTTTCGATATTACGGCTTTGGGCGATCGTCAGGCTCCGTGGGTGAACGTGACAAACGGCTCCTCGCTACGGCCTGATCGCCGCGGTCAGATCCAGTGGTTGCTTGGCCGGCAGGTCGCTGGCCTGCCATCCCCCACCCAGCGCCTGCAGCAGGCCCACAGCCGCAACCAGGCGATCCTGTTGGATCGTCACTGCGGTTTGCTGGTCCGACAGCAGCTGCGTCTGCTCGGTGATGACGGAGGTGTAGGCGATCGTCCCGCCGCGATACTCGTTGATCGTCACGTCGACGGCGCGCTTGGCAGAGGCCACGGCAGCGTCCTGGGCGGCAGCCTGCTGTTCAAGGATCCGCAGCGAGGACAGATCGTCTTCGACTTGTTGGAATGCGCTCAAGACCGTCTGGCGGTAGCTCGCCACGTCCGCGTCATAGCCGGCATGAGCTGCCGATAACGTCGCGCGACGCAAGCCGCCATCGATGAGCGTCTCCGTGGCGGAGGCGCCGAGCGACCAGACCTGGTTGGCGAGAGTGAACAGCTTGGAGAGGGGATTACCAGCATAGCCGAACGCAGCGCTAAGCGAGATGTCCGGGTAATAGGCGGCTACGGCGACGCCGATCTGGGCATTTTGTTCCGCCATGGTGCGCTCGGCCGCTGCGATATCCGGCCGCCGCTCGAGCAACGCCGACGGCACGCCGATCGGGATGGTCGGAACGGCCGTCGTGAGCGGAGCCGCAGGTAAGGAGAGATCAGCCGGCGGGTGGCCTGTCAGGACGGCAATGGCATGTTCGTACTGCGCGCGCTGCACACCCGCGCCGACCAGTTGCGCCTGGGTCGTCTTGAGCTGCGCGTCCGCCGTCGCGACATCGCCGCGCGAGGCGGTGCCTAGCTCGTATTGCGTCTGGGTGATCTGTAGCGTCTTGCGGTAGGCGGTGACGGTGTCGGTCAGCAGCCGGATCATCGAGTCCGACGCCCGCATGTCGAAATAGTCTGTGGCGAGCGTGCCTTGCGCCGAGAGCGTCGCGTTGGCCAGGTCTGCGGCGCTGACCTGGGCTGCGGCCTGCTGGCTTTCCACCTGGCGGCGGATGCGGCCCCAGACATCGAGGTCCCACGAGGCGCTACCCTGCACGCTATATTCCGTGATGGCCTTGCCGGCAGCGCTCCCGCTGCCCCCTCCGGTCGAGAACGATCCGAGGCTGTTGAGCGTCTCTCGCTTTACGCTTGGCGTGAGGGTGACGGTTGGAAAAAGGTTCGCCTGTGCCTCGCGGACCAGGGCCACGGCCTGGCGGTAGTTGGCCTCCGACTGCTTGACGTTCTGGTTGGTGACGGCGACCTGCCGCTCCAGTCCGTCCAGCACCGGGTCGTTGAACACCGACCACCACGCGCCCTTGCTGAGGTCGGCGCGCGGCGTGGCCAGCTTCCAGCCGTAGCGCGCGGCAAGCGCGCCTTCAGAATATGCCGCCTCCTTGTAGAGGGGCGACACGATCGCCGCCGGCCGATGGTAGTCCGGACCGACGGTGCAGGCGGCCAGCGGTAGTGCCGCGAGGAGGAGAGAGCGTTTCATTCTGCTGCTCCCGCCGCGCCGGCCAACCTCAATCGCCCGCCCCGGGATCGGCGCTGAAAGCGGTCGAACGTGACGTAGACGGCGGGTGTCGTGTAGAGCGTGAGTATTTGGCTGACGATCAGACCGCCCACGATCGCGATGCCGAGTGGCCGGCGCAGTTCGCTGCCCTCGCCGAAGCTTAGAACCAGAGGAAGCGCCCCAAGCAACGCCGTCATCGTCGTCATCATGATCGGCCGGAACCGGAGCCGGCAGGCTTCGGTAATCGCAGCGACGGAGCCGCGATCATTGTCGCGTTGCTCCACGACCGCGAAGTCGATCATCATGATCGCGTTCTTCTTGACGATACCAATCAGAAGGATGATCCCGATCAGGGCGATGATCGAGAACTCGGTCCCCGTCAGCAGGAGTGCCAGTACCGCCCCGACGCCGGCCGAGGGGAGCGTCGAGAGGATCGTGAGCGGGTGGACGAAGCTCTCGTAGAGCACGCCGAGAACAAGGTACATCGCAACGAGGGCGGCGGCGAGCAAAATGGGCTCGCTCGACAGCGATTCCTGAAAGACTTTTGCCGTGCCGCCGAACTCGCCGTGTATGGTGGCCGGCATTCCAATTCTGCGGCTGGCTTGTGCGACAGCGGCAATAGCTTTGTCCAGCGTGCCGCCGGGCGGCAAGTTGAACGAGATCGTGGCCGCAACGAAAGGACCCTGATGATTGACCGTCAGCGGCGTGTTGGCGTCCTCCAGCCGGGTCACGGCGGCAAGGGGAACCATCGTCTCCTTGCTCACGCTAACCGCTGCGCCCGATGAACTGGAACCATGACCGACGGTGGCGATGGCGTTGGTGGCGGCGTTCCGTACCGACTGCGTCGAGGCCGCCGTCGCAGCCGTCGTGACGCTGTTCGTGCTGCTCGACTGAGAGACAGTCCCAGGAACGGCGTTGGTGGTCTGCGTGCCGCTGGCCGATCCGCCGGATGTGCTGACCCAGATCTGCTTGAGCATCTGCGGATCCTGCCAGTAGCGAGGGGCCACCTCCATGACGACGTGATACTGGTTCTGCGCGCTGTAGATCACCGACACCTGGCGTTGGCCGAATGCGTCGTAGAGGGTGTTGTCGATCTGCATCGGGGTAATGGCGAGGCGCGCCGTGGTGTCGCGGTCGATCGTGAGATTGGCTTGCCGGCCATTTTGCTGAAGGTCTGCGTTGACGTCCCGCAGTCGCGAATCTTCTTGGAGCGCTGTGACGAGCTTCGGTGTCCAGGAATACAGGCCTTCGGGGCTGTCGGCCTCGAGCGTGTATTGATAAGCGGCGTTGCTCTGCCGGCCGCCAGTGCCGATTTCCTGGACCGGGTTGAGATAGAATCGGGCGCCGGCAATCCCGTCGAGCTGTTTGGCAAGTCTGGCCACCACGCCGGTGGCGCCAGTCCGTTGCCCGCGCGGCTTCAGTGAGACGAACAAGGTGGCCGCGGCGGCGCTGGCGGTGGGTGGCCCACCCGCGCCGGAGAACCCAACCACCGCCTCGACTGCCGGGTCGCGCTTGATGATGTCGATCCCTCGGGCAAGCTGCTGCTGCATCATGTCGAACGAAGCGCCCTGGTCGGGCGTCATCGAGCCAAGCATCCGGCCGGTATCCTGGTCCGGGAAGGCACCCTTCGGCACCGCCTTGATCAGAAGGACGTTGACACCCACTGTCGCTACCAGCACGACGAGCATGACCCGGCGATGTCGCAACGCCCAGCCAAGTGATCGCAAATAACCGCCCTGCAGCCGGTCGAACATGCCCGGTCGTGCTGCACGCCCCTCCCGTTGCTCCCGCAAGAACAGGGCGCACATCATCGGCGTGGTGGTGAACGAGACGACAAGTGAAACCAGGATTGCGACCGATAGGGTCATTGCGAACTCCTGGAAAAGCCGGCCGATGACGCCGCCCATGAACAGGATCGGGATGAAGACGGCGATCAGTGAAACGCTCATCGACAACACGGTGAATGCCACCTCGCCAGCGCCTTGCACGGCGGCCCTCAGGCGCGGCATGCCTGCATCGAGATGTCGGGCTATGTTCTCCTGCACGACGATGGCGTCGTCCACGACGAAACCGGTCGAGATGGTCAAAGCCATCAGCGACAGATTGTCCAGGCTGAAGCCGAGAAGGTACATCGCTGCGAATGTGCCGACGATGGACACCGGAACCGCGGTCGCGGGCACGAGGGTGGCGCGCCAGTCCCGCAGAAAGGCAAAGACGACCAGGGTGACAAGCACCACCGAGATGACGAGGGTCATTTCCGTGTCGTGGAGCGATGCGCGGATGGTGTTGCTGAAATCCCCGATGACGGTGAGTTGGGTCCCACCCGGAAGCGCCGAGCGAAGATATGGGAGGGCTGCCTTTACCTGATCGATGGTCTCGATGACGTTGGCGCCGGGCCGGCGGAATAGGAGCGCCATCACGGCGGCGTCGCCGTTATAAAGACCGACGTTGCGCAAGTCCTCCACGGAATCGACGACGTCGCCCAAATCGCTGAGCCGCACCGCGGCGCCATTGCGCCACGCCACCACTAAAGGCCGATAGTCGGACGCTTGGTTTGCCTGGTCGTTGGTGTTGATCTGCCAATGACCGTTTGTGTCGTCGACGGTTCCCTTGGGGCTGTCGGCGTTGGCGGAGGCGAGCGCCGCACGCACGTCCTCCAGGCCTATGCCGTAGTGGAACAGCGTCGTCGGGTTCAGCTCGACCCGAACGGCTGGCAGGCTGGCGCCGCCAAGCGAGAACTGCCCCACGCCGGGGAGCTGGGAGAGTCTCTGCTGCAGCACGCGCGACGCCGCGTCATACAGCTGGGCCTTGTTCAGGGTCTTGGACGTCAAAGCAAGAATCAGGATGGGCGCACTGGCCGGGTTGATCTTGCGGTAGGTCGGATTGCTGCGCAGGTCAGACGGTAGGTCCGCATGTGCGGCGTTGATCGCGGCCTCCACGTCGCGCGACGCGCCATCAATGTCGCGATCGAGGCCGAACTGCAGGACGATTTGAGCCTGGCCGAGGGTGCTTTGGGACGTCATCTCGGTCACGTCGGCGATCTGACCCAGATAGCGTTCCAGAGGCTCGGCGACCGACGAGGCGACGGTATCCGGGCTGGCTCCCGGCAGCTTCGCGGTGACCACGATGGTCGGCAGGTCCACTTGCGGCAGCGATGCGACGGGTAGCTTCGCATAGGCGAGCAATCCCGCGAGCGCGATGGCAATCGTCAGCAACGTGGTTGCCACGGGACGCGCCACGAACAATGCCGGAATATTCATCGGACTATTCCGCCGCCTGCGCTGCGGGGTCCCTTCCAGGGCCTCGCATCCGCAAGGCCAACCGATCGAAGGCGAGATAGATCACCGGCGTGGTGAACAGCGTCAGCAACTGGCTGATGGTCAGGCCACCGATGATGGCGAGGCCGAGCGGCCGGCGTAGTTCCGCCCCGGTCCCGCCGCTGAGCGCCAGCGGCAACGCCCCGAGCAATGCCGCCATGGTGGTCATCAGAATGGGCCGAAAACGGAGGCGACAGGCCTCGAAAATGGCATCACGCGGCGGGCGGCCCTCCTCGCGCTCGGCCGCGAGTGCGAAGTCGATCATCATGATCGCATTCTTCTTGACGATGCCGATGAGAAGCACGAGGCCGATGATCGCAATGATGTCCAGCTCGTGGCCGGTTGCCATCAACATCAGCAAGGCTCCCACGCCCGCTGACGGCAGGGTGGAGAGAATCGTCACCGGGTGAACGAAGCTTTCGTAGAGCACCCCGAGCACGATGTAGACCGTGGCCATCGCGGCCAGGAGCAGGAAACCCTCATTGGACAGCGAGGACTCGAACGCCGCCGCCTCACCCTGGAACGCGGTGATGAAGCTGGCGGGCAGGTGCAGCGCCGCCTCGCTTTCGATGACGGCCTGAACCGCGGCCCCGAGCGACACGCCCGGCGCCGCGTTGAACGAGATGACCGTAGCTGGGAACTGGCTGTAATGCGTGACCTGCAACGCGGCGCTGTGCCGCTCCAGGTGAATGATTGCCGATAGGGGTACCTGACCTTGCGTCGTGGAGGAGGACGAGGGCAGATAGATTTGCGACAGACCATCGACGGAAGCCCGGGCGGACGCATCCGCTTCCAGGATGACGCGGTACTGATTTGACTGGGTGTAGACGGTCGAGATGATGCGCTGGCCGAAGATGTCGTAGAGCGCGTTGTCGACCGTTGCCGGCGTGATGCCGAACCGCGCTGCCGTTGCCCGGTCGATCACGATGTCAAGCTCCTGGCCATCGGTTTGCAGATCGCTGGCGATGTCCGCGAGTGCTGGGTCGGCGCGGAGGCGCGCCACCAGTCGCGGTATCCAGACCGCGAATTCGGATGGATCGGGGTTCTGCAGCACGAACTGGTAGCGTGAAGGGCTGACGGCCGCACTGATCGCCAGGTCCTGGGCCGGCAACAAGGCGAGGGTGATGCCTTGAACGCCCGCGACCTCGCGCCGCAGCCGCGCGATGATTCCCGTCGCGCCCTGGGATCGCTGCCCAGGCGGCTTGAGCGTGATCTGGAACCGACCGGTGTTGAGGGTCGGGTTGGTGCCGTCTACACCGATGAAGGAGCTCAGGCCGGCGATGTCGGGGTCCTTCAGGATGGCGTCGGCCAGTGCCTGCTGACGCTCGGCCATGGCGGCGTAAGAGATCGTCTGGGCCGCTTGCGATATGCCGCGGAGTTCCCCGGTGTCCTGCGTCGGGAAGAAGCCCTTGGGGATGAGCACGTAAAGGGCGATGGTGACGCCGAGCGTCGCCACGGCGACGGCGAGCGTCGTCCGCTCCCGGTCGAGCACCCAGTTCAGCGCCCGGGCATACTGGTCGACAAGCGTGTTGAACGCGCGCTCGGCGGCAAGGTCGAATCGGTTGCGCTCGGCCTCGTCGCCCCTGCGCAGCATCTGTGCACACAGCATCGGCACCAGCGTCAACGAGACGATGGCGGAGATCACGATGGTTGCGGTGAGCGTGAGGGCGAACTCATGGAACAGCCGCCCGACCACATCGCCCATGAACAGCAGCGGTATGAGCACTGCAATCAGCGATGCCGTCAGCGAAATGATGGTGAAGCCGATCTGTTTGGCGCCCTTGAGCGCCGCCTGGAGCGGTGGCTCCCCCGCATCGATATACCGGGTGATGTTCTCGATCATGACGATGGCATCGTCGACGACGAAACCGGTCGAGACCGTCAGCGCCATGAGCGAGAGATTGTCGAGCGAGAACCCCAGCATGTACATCACGCCGAACGTGCCGATGAGCGACACGGGCGCAGACAGGCTTGGGATGATCGTCGCACGGAAATTGCGCAGGAAGAGGAAGATCACCAGCACGACCAGTGCCACGGCGAGCACCAGCTCGAATTCCACATCCGACACCGACGCCCGGATCGTGGTGGTTCGATCCGACAGCAGGGCGACGTCGACACCCCCTGGAAGGGCGCTCCGCAACGATGGCAACAGGGCGCTGACCTGCTTGACGACGGCCACCACGTTGGCGCCCGGCTGCCGCTGGACCGCAAGGATGATGGCGGGCGTTCGGTTCGCCCAGGCGGCGAGCTGCGTGTTCTCGGCGCCGTCGATCACCTCCGCGATGTCGGACAGCCGGACCGCGGCGCCGTTCCGCCAGGCGATGACGGCACTGGCGTATTGGGCGGCGCTGGCGATCTGGTCACTGGTGTTGATCGCCGTCGACAGGCGGGCGCCCTCGAAACTGCCCTTCGGGAGATTGACGTTAAGGTTGCCGATCGTGCTCCGCACGTCATCGATGTTGAGTCCGTAAGCAGCGAGCGCCTGCGGCTTGATGCGGATGCGGACGGCCGGACGATGGCCGCCGGAAATGCCGACCAGGCCGACGCCGGGGAGCTGCGATATCTTCATGGCCAACCGCGTGTTGGCGATGTCCTCGACCTGGGTCTGCGGCAACGTCTTCGACGTGACCGCCAGCGTCATGATGGGCGTGTCGGCCGGATTGACCTTGGCGTAGATCGGGGGCGACGGGAGGTTCGACGGCAGCAGGTTGTTGGCCGCGTTGATGGCGGCCTGCACCTCCTGCTCCGCCACGTCGATGTTCAAGGAGAGGTTGAACTGCAGGGTGATGACAGATGAGTCGCCGGAGCTGGTGGAGATCATCTGGTTCAGGCCGGGCATCTGGCCGAATTGCTGTTCCAACGGTGCGGTCACTGCGGTCGTCATCACGTCCGGGCTGGCGCCCGGATAGAAGGTTTGCACCTGGATGGTCGGATAATCTACCTCCGGCAAAGCCGAGAGCGGCAGGTAGGTGAACCCGAGCACGCCGGCCATGACGATCGCCACCATCAGCAGGATCGTGCCGACCGGGCGCATGATGAACAGCTGCGAGGGATTCATGGCGCCGTGCCCGGGCCGGGCAGCACCTTGACGAGCGCGCCGTCGTGAAGGCGGTCGAAACCGCTTAGCACCACGTGGTCGTTCGCGGACAGGCCGCTGACGATCTGTATCCGGGCGCCGTCGACGACGCCGGTCTTGACGGGCCGAACGGCGACCTTGCCATCCTGCGACACCACGTAGACGTATGCGCCGGGTTCGCCACGTTGCACCGCGGCCGCGGGAACCGTCACCACGTCGTGCAGAGTGCTGACAGTCAGCCGCACATTGACGAACTGGCTCGGGAACAGCGTCTCATCGGCGTTGTCGAACAACGCGCGCAGCTTCCATGTGCCCGTGGTGGTGTCGACCTGGTTGTCGATCGTCGACAGCTTGCCGGTTGCGAGCTCAGTGTCGTTCGCACGATCGAACAGCGCGACCTTCAAGGTGGCTCCGCCGCGGTAGTTCTTCAGGACCGCGGGAAGGTTGTCTTCGGGCAGGGCAAAGATCGCCGAGATCGGCTGCGTTTGCGTCACAACGACGAGCCCCGTTGTGTCCGTGGTCTGCACGTAGTTTCCCGGGTCCACCTGTCGGAGGCCCACTCGCCCATCCACGGGGGAGACGATCCTCGTGTAGAGGAGGTTGAGTTTCTGCGTGTCGACCTGCCCTTGGTCGGAGCGGATTGCAGCCTCGTCTTGGGCAACGACGAACGCTTGGTCCTCGGGCTGTTGCCGCGCGATGCTGTCCGCCTTCAACAGGCGCTGATATCGCGTCAAATCGGTTTGGGCCTGCCGGAGCGTTGCCTGATCCTTGGCTAGCTGGCCCGAATACTGCTCCAGCGCTGCCTGGTAGGGTCGCGGATCGATCTGTGCCAGAAAGTCTCCGCGGTGGACCTTCTGCCCCTCCGTGAACCCGACATCCTGAAGCTGTCCGTTGATCTGCGTCTTTATCGTCACCGTCGCAAGCGGGGTGACGGTGCCGATCGCGCTGAGGACGGTATCGATATCGCCGAAGGTGGCGAGCACTGCCTGAACCGGAGGGGCCTCCGCGCTCTCATCCACATTGGGGCCTGCGCCTTTGGGATGGCGGCCCCGTAGCGCAAATACCCCGACCGTGAGCATCACGAGACCCAACAAGGCGAGGATCGCAGTCCTGCCATGGTGACGCGGTCGCGCGGCGGATGTCGGCGCTCTTGCCTTTGATTGCGCGGCGTCCGGTTCCCCGCGCGTCGATGGACGGCCTATGTCAGGAAGATCATTCATTCTGCGTTCCGAGGGCAGCCCTGGGGCTGCCGGACCTATGCGGCATCGAGCTGATCGCTCGCTTGGTAGATACGGGCGGGTTTGCACCGCCCCCCTCTTCTGACGGCTCACGGTTTTGCGCGGTTCGGACTTCGACGCAGCCGGGCATGACCGGGAATGCATCTGTACGTGTTTCAGGCGTGGGCTCAGACCCGTCTCGTCATGTTACCGCAGCGGTCATCCGACGCGGCCGGGTCTCCGCGGCAAGGGTGCGGGTTCGTACTATGTCTGCGGCTTGGGGGCCGTCCGACCTTCGCCCATCGGAACCTCGAACTTTGCCGGGTAGACCCACATCGCGCCGGTGGCTGCGTCCGCAACGTACCCGATCGGCGTCTGAACATACGACCAGTTCGAGTAGGACGACTTGAAGGTCCGGGTGACTGGCGCCTGGTTCGCGGCCTGGCAGGTGACCCGGAGATCATTCTTGCTCTTTGGAAGGCGAACCGTTGCGGGCACGTTCACCGTCATGTTGACGCCATCGCCACCGGCGATAAGGCAGGACGCGCCTTCCGAGCCTGGCGTCGACACCGCGACCTGCTGCGTTGTGCCTTGCGTGACCGCTGAGCATGCCCCCAGGAGCACGCACCCTGCGAGGGCCGACAGACGGGCGCGGGCAAATCGGCTGCTGTGTGAGGAACGCATCGTTAGCTCCGGTTTTGGATTTGGCTACAGGGTCGGACGGGGTGACGGTCCGGGGTCGATCAAGGAGATTTCAATGGATCGAACGCGTCGAGACGTTCGCGGCGAAGCTCGACCAGCTTCTTGCGGCCTGCGGGGGACAGGCGGCCTAGCGCGTCGATCACCGTTGCGCTGAAGCTGTCGATAAAGCGATCGAGCGCTTCGCGCGTGTTTGCGACCGCGACCTTCGCCCTCGCCGGATCAAACGGCTCGGAGGCCAAGCCGGTCTCAAGCGCGTCGCGGGACGCAACCAGTGCCCGCTCTGCCTCGGCGTTACGCGATTTGTCACGTTGCACGACCGCCTCGAATGCAGCGGCGTCGGCGGAGTCGAGCTGACTTTCAACGAGGGAGACGGCACGGCTCATCGGGCCCTCGGTTTGCCGTGCGATGAAGCTGGGCCGAAGGAGATACCCTCCGATCACGGCGACGAAAAATAGATTCAGGATGATCGAAACCGCGAGCGCGGTTCGACGCAATCTGCCAGCCTCAACCGTGCTTACTCGGGTTAAAGCCATCAATCCGTCACCACTTGCAGCAGAGCGGGCTGAAAGATCGCAATGACGTTCTGAGACATAGGAACCGCCACCTGCGTTGAACCGACAAAAAATCCGACGGCAATTGCCAAGCTGCATCCGACAGCTAGACCGAGACCTCTGCCCCGCAGCGTGAGCACGGCGAACCGTCCCGGCGAAAGGAACGGCGGTAAAAAGGCCGTTCTGTTCAGCGGGAGGTTCTGAGTCAAAATGGAAGATCCGACAAGCGCCCTCACCCTGGCGAGGGCAGCCTCCTGGTCTCCCGGGCCCCACAGGTGAGTATCGGCCATCCTGGAGGCATCTCGAATCGAAGCGTCGAGTAATCGAGCGGCTTCGAGATACGCGCGCGCTGGTTCGGAGCCGCAAAGAAGCTTCTCGGCATGAGGCCGCTTGGACTCCGGCCAACGCCGCGGGTCGGCTCCATAGGTGTCGATGAGCGAGAAAAGGCGCCTGTGTGACAGCATGGCTAGGAGACGCTCCCGAGATGCGCCGCATCTAATCGGGTGCGGAGGCTGGCACGGGCTCGGAACAACAGTCGCTCGATCGCCTTTACCGAGACGCCCAGCACTTGTGCAGCCTGAAGGCCGGACATGTCTTCCTGATAAACCATAATGAGCGCAGCTCGTTGTTGGGATGGCAGCGCCTGCATTGCCGCAATGAGCATCCTGGAATTGTCCATGTTCTGCATTGACTGCTCCGCATTGGCCGAAGGATCAGGTGGATCAAACGCATCCGGCAGCGGCTCTGGGTGTCGTCGCCGGAGGTGGTCAATGCAGAGGTTCACCACGATGCGAGAAAGCCACGTCTTAAAGCTTCCCCGGCTAGAGTCGAAGCGATGAGCTTGCGACCAGGCACGCAGCAAGGCATCCTGCACAAGGTCCTCGGCGACGGACGTGTTTGCGACCAGACGGGACGCTACCCGCAACGCGAGCGGTCCATGTCGGCTGATTAGAATGTCGAACGCTCGCTTGTCATCGCTCGCCGACCACAGGACCAAGTCTTCATCGGGCGCAGTGTCGTAGGATCGTCGATTTCCCCGAGCGGGAGCGCTCTGTCCTATAGAACAGAATGTCACACCCAACCACGCTGGCCACCAGTCCCGAGGCTCGATTACCTGCAACCGCATTCGCCGCCTTGCCTGTCAGCTCACTATCAATATACGGGTGGAAAGCTATTCCCCCCCCCCGCCAGAAAGGCTTCATCCCCGTCGCTAAACTGGAGCATGGGTAACCTTTTGGGCTTCGGTGTCTTTGCGAATGAGACGCCTCGCGACATACCAGTCAGGCCTCATCACCGGAGGCCGTTTCTCGAATTGCAAGTAAAAGGTGTATCAATCTGTCAAGCGCCTGCACCTCGGTAATCCAATCCGAGGGGATCTTGGGTTCTATGGGCACGAGCGGCGCAGCGCGGCCTCAAGCCGTGTGCCCGCGATGCTGGGCGTTGTGCTGCTGGGAATGCAAGAGCGAACGCCCTTCGTTTGGCCGAGGCCTCTGGCGGCAGCCGCCTAATTCCGAACCGTCTTTCATCATTGGTGGCCGAGAACAAGCCGCCACCGAGTGATAGCGATCCCGGCGATCGTGCTGCAGCCGACCTGAGGGAGCTTCGAACATAACGTGTAGATAATTGAAGACCAAAGCGCCCCGCGTCGTGTGACGCGGGGCGCTGCGGTGCCGATCAGTCGCCGTTGCGGCGGGACCAGATCATGGTGTGTGTGTCGTCCTCGCCCTCGACGAGTGTGGCGTAGATCGGGGCGGGGAAGCTCGGATCGTCCAGCTTGACCGAGAGGTAGTCGCGGCCCTCGCCGGAGGTCTTCTTCCAGGCGGCGCCGAATTCCACGGAGCCGGCGAAGACGCGGTAGTCGGGAGCCTTGTCGCTGGTCTTGTCGGCCGGCTTGATCGTCGTCTTGGCGTTGATGCTGAGGGTCTTGACCGCGCCGGTGAAGCTCTCGCCCGTCTTGGTGAAGGTGCCGATGGTCGCCATGGTGTTTTCTCCTGCTGTTCATCGGGTCGCGCCCATCGCGGCCTCGATGGCGATCGTCCGGCCGGAGGCGATCGACGACGCACTCGCGCTTACGAGCCGCAGCGCAGCGGAGGATGGCGGGCGACGGCTATTTTGCTTCGCGATGCAAAGCCGCTTGCGGCGGCGGAAAATAGCTGGCGGCCGCCGTTGCGGCATAGGCGATCGAGGCGCAGCCGTCCTTCGGCCAGATCAGGCCATCCGAGGCAGCGTGGAGCGCACCAGACCCGGACAGCCCTGAGGCGACACGTGGCGGCGCACGGTGTGCATGAACAAGGCGACGAGCGATCCCGTCGGGCAAAGACCGGTTGCCGCGCACGAACGGCGGTGCCGGCTAACAGCAGAGACAGGCCGACAGCTGGGACTCGCCCAGTATTGTGGAACGATGGCGACGACAAGGCCTCTCGCAATAGCCGCAACTTCATTCCAGTGGCTGGTGCTCAGAGCTAAGAGCCACCGTGCAACCATGATCGAGGGTAGGTCAGCACACACACCATGATCTGGTCCCGCCGCAACGATAACAGACCGGAACCGCTACGCCTCGTTCCAGATGACGCCGGGCGTTCGCGCAAGCCCATCCACTTGCGTCAGGGATCAAGCCCGAAGGGGCGAAGCGGCAATGCCGATTCGAGCGCAGCCGACGAGCCTGGCCCGAAGGGAGACGCCAAACCCTCTTGTCAGCGTACTTGTTTAACCATCAGGCTGCCCTGCGGCAATGGTCGCAGCAGTTCGCTTTCCGGTCGGGTCAAGTCCAGCCATGCCTTCCAGTCAGTGCGTTCCAAAACCACGAACTAGCGGTTGTGTATTGGCGCGATATCCGGACCGGGTTCGGTGGTGAGTAGTGTGAAGCTCTCTGGCACTTTGCCCTGTGCGGGCCGCCATAACCCGGCGAAGCAGAACCAGTCCTCCCCCGCTTTGGTGAACCGCCACTTCGATTTAGGCGATTTCGTGCCGGTGAACTCGAAGAAGTGCGACGCTGGTACAAGGCATCGTCCGCTTGAGAAACGCCGGCCTTCGGATCTGAAGTTGATCACCGGCGGTGCCTTCGCCCGTCCCGGCAGAAAGCCCCACCGTAGCTGCGCCAGTTGGACATCCTCGCCATGGCGTCGAACGATGGGCGCAACTTCGGTCGGTCAGATGTCGTCACGCGGCTCCAGGTTCGGTGGCGCGGTGGGCAGGATCAGCGGTAGGCGGAGGTGGCTGAACTTTTCGACGTAGGTGCTGTAGGCGACCCGGTTGCCGTAGTCGTTGCACATTCCGGCTCACGCCGTGCGGGTCGGCGATGCCGGCGGGATGATCGGCGTTGCAAGCCGCATCAGCGCTGCCACGCCGACGGCGACCGAGCCGATGGCGGCGAAGATCTGCTGCCAAACGCCGTGTGCGCCGCCGATGTGCGAGAGGCCGAACACGAGATGGTAGCCGGCGAAGGCCGCTGGCGCCGTGAAGGCCAGCGCGACGGCCAGACGGACGATCGTCGAGCGCGTCATCACCAAGACAACCTGGCAGACGCTGAGTGCGGCAGCGCCTGCCACGAGTCCGACGGCGATTGCGCCCAGCGCGCCCGCGCCGGTGTCGTACGCAAACCGGCCGGCGGCGACCGCGACGAACAAGGGCAGCGCGAGAATGGCCATGTTGAACATGAGTGCCACGAGCATGCCGATGCCGAGCAGGCTGAAGACCACACCGAGCACCATGACACGATCCTCCTCGTCTTCAATCTTGCCGTAATTTGCCTTCCGTGTCCCGGCGCAATGGCGTGAGTCGCGGTGCGCCGCGAGCAACACGTGGTGCCGGAGAAGCGACTCCCTGCGGAGCCGCCTTTGCGGATTTCCGGGTTGGCGGCAGCCCGGAGGGGGCTTACGCCCCGCCTCCCTTGCGGTAGTCGAGAAGCGGGATCCCGAGCTTGCGGGCCTTGTCGGCTAGGTTGTCGGAAATGCCGGAGCCCGGGAACACCACGACGCCGATCGGCAGCACGTCCAGCAGCTGGTCATTGCGCTTGAACGGAGCAGCGTTCTTGTGCCGGGTGAAGTCGGGTTTGAACGCGACCTGCGGAACCCTGCGACTGTCGGCCCAGCAGGCCGCGATGCGCTCGGCGCCCTTCGGCGATCCCCCGTGCAGCAACACCATCCCGGGATGCTTGGCGTGCACGCGGTCGAGCGCCGCCCAGATCGCCTGATGGTCGTTGCACTCGTAGCCGCCCGTGAAGGCCACCTTCGGACCCGGCGGGACCATGATCTCGGTCTCGGCCCGGCGCTTGGCCGCCAGAAAGTCGCGGCTGTCGATCACCGCCGCTGTCAGCGCGCGGTGGTTCACCTTCGACCCGGCGCGCGGTCGCCATGCGGTTCCGGTGTGCGTCTCGAACAGGTCGGCGGCTTGGTCGCGCATGATTTCGAAGGCGTTGCGTCGCTCGATCAGCGTCAGCCCTTCGGCCAGCAGCCGCTCCAGCTCGACCGAACGGATTTCCGAGCCGTCCTGGTCCTTTTGGCTCCGACGTTGCGCCTGCTCGTTCGCGTCGAGCTCGCGTTCGACTCGGTCGGCGGCACGGTGGAACAGGTTGACGGTGGACCAGAGCAAGTCTTCGAGGTCGGGTTCGAGGCGCGTGTCGGTGAAGGTGGAGACGAGGGCGTCGAAGATGTCGGCCAGTGCGGTGCGGACGGTGCGTTCCTCGGGCAGCGGCCTGGCGTCAGGTTCGTCCTGGAAGGGGCGGTGGCCGTAGAGCTGGAGTTCGGTTAGGAGCGAGGCCGTCGAGGATTCGGCGTGGTGGGGCTCGTTATCGGGGTTGAGGTGGTCGGTCATCGTTGTCTGCCTTTGCTTCGGTCCGCGCCCATCGCGGCCTTCGTAGGCGTCAAAGACCGGGGGCGGACCGGGCCTGCACCGCCGGGCGCTTGCCCGAGCGGCCGCAGCGCAGCGGAGGACGGCGTGGGACGGCTATTTTGCTTCGCGATGCAAAGCCGCTTGCGGCAGCGGAAAATAGCCGGCCTCAGCCGTTGCCGGCCCGGGCCGCTTCCGGTCCGATCGCCCTCTCAGAAGGTCGTGGGCGCGGCTCTCCCGGCCGGACAGGCACACACTGATTGCACCACCCCCGATCCTTGCGCCGCCGCCACGTTCACTGGGTCCGATCGCGGGGCGCCGGCGATCGCCGGAACCGGTCCACATCCTCGGGGACGAGTTGCACCCGAAGTGCGGCCCGCAGTGCGTCAGAACCGAGTTGCCGCAATTCGTCGTTGAAGTCGCCCAGCGTCGGCGCCACCACCAGCGCCTCGATCCCGTCGCCCTGCGCCCGTTCGGCCAGTACTTCCACCGCCCGATGTCCGGCCGGGTCGTTGTCGCGCGCGATGTAGAGCCGGCGCAGTGCCGGTGGCAGCATCAAGGCGGCGAGGTGGTTGGCCGAGAGGGCGGCGACCATGGGCAGGGTGGGTATGACGCTACGCAACGACAGCATCGTTTCGATGCCCTCACCAGCCGCCATGACGTCGAGCGCCGTCCCAAACCGCACCGCGTTGCCGAGTAGATGACCCATCGCGCGTCGCGGCGTTTCGACGGGCGCCTTCGTGCGGCCGGAGAGATCGAGCCAGGTGCGGTGTGCCCCGGTCATCGTGCCGTCGAGGTCGGTGATAGCTGCCACGAGCGCCGGCCAGTCTGAACGCGCTCCAGCCGGGGGTTCGCCATCCTGG
Source organism: Acetobacteraceae bacterium (assembly GCA_965276665.1). Classification (GTDB taxonomy): domain Bacteria; phylum Pseudomonadota; class Alphaproteobacteria; order Acetobacterales; family Acetobacteraceae; genus CAWGJC01. The sequence continues at coordinate 967,943 of OZ255620.1, read as the reverse complement.
CGGTAGTAGCAGCGCGGGTGGAAGCGCAGCGCCGTGTAATCCCACAAAGCCTTAATGCCGCGTTCGCGCAGATACGTTTCCGCAATCGTGCCAAGGATCGGCTTGGATGCCGCGAACAGCCGCCGTGCCGCCTCGGGCGATCCGGCCGGTGCTATTGATTGTATCGGCGATGCCTCAGGGATCGGTAGGCTCAAGAATCGTCTCGCCTCGTCCAGCACGTCGCGCGTTGTGTCGATCCTCCGGTTGGCGGCAATCAGGTCGAGAAGATCGCCGTGTTCGCCGGTCGCGGCGTCGGTCCACTTGCCAGAAGCGCCGCGGCCCGCTTCGGGGCCGTGCAGGCGAACGTATAGGCTGCTGCCTGGCGTGTTGCCGACGTCGCCGACGAGCCAGTAGCGGCCTTGCCGGTATCCGTTGGACAGGTAATGGCGGCAGACCGCCTCCGCGTTCGCGGCGAGACGGCGCGCCAGCTCGGACGCCGTGTTCGGCATCGTGGCCTCCAGACAAGAAAAGGGGCCCGCCGTTGCTGGCGAGCCCCCGGGTTGCAGCAGTGGGTGAGTTACTCGGCCGCGATCGCGTGGGTTTCGATCGCGACCGGCTCATCCTCCGCCGCAGCCTCGTCCTCGGCCATGGCCGGTTCGCCGCCGTCCGCCGCCGTCTCTTCGAGGACGTCTGCCGCGTCGGTCTCAGCCGCCTCGACGTTGTTCTGCAAGGCGCGTCCCGGCGTGCGCAGCGGCTCCGGCAGCCAACCGGACCCGGCAAGCAGCGCCTCCGCCTTCTCGGCCATTTCGCCCTTCTTGAGATGGTCGATCAGCTGGGCCGCGTGCTGGCCCCTGGTCTCATGCACAGCTTGCAGGATGCGCGCCTTGGTGACCCGGCCGAGATACGTGTCGACGGTCGGGGTCCAGCCCGCCGCCGCCATGTCGAGGTCCAAGGCTTTCGCCAGCACGTCGGCATGCGCCAGCGCCTGCGGCCGGCGATTGTAGGCCTCGTGCACGCCGTTGACGCTCAGCCCGACGCAGTGCGCGAACAAGGACTGCTGGCTCGGGACGTCCAGCCGGGACAGCGTCGCCCAGAGGTCCTCGGGGTGCTTGGGCATCGACGCCAGCCAGAACTGGTGCCGGTCGGTCAGCGACCGAGCTACTGCCGAGTCGTTCAGGCCTTGCGCCTGCGTGTTGAACGTGACGCTCTTAACGTCGAGCTCAAGGCAGGAGTTCAGGCCGTAGCCGTAGAACAAGCGCAGGGAGAGGGCGTGCAGCGCGGCCAGGAACGCCACCTCGGGCTGCTCGCCGATCGCATGCCGTAGGGCCAGGGTGCGATGCGCGGTCAGCTCGGTCAGCAGTCGGTCCGACAACGGCTTGATGCCGTCTTCCTCCTCAGGCTCTGGGGCAGGCTGCGGCATGCCGTGAACGACGTCGCCGCCCGCCGCATCATAAGCCGCCGTGTAGACCGGCTCATCGGTGGTGTGCCGGTCGTCCGCGTCGATCTCGGGGTCCGCCGCGACCGGCAGCTCGTCCTCCGGCCGGATGTAGCCCCGCTCAACCTTCAAGGCGCCCGCGCCGTCGATGCTGACGAACGCACCGGCGCGCGGGATTTCCTCGGGATCGAACGCCACCGGCCGACTTTCGAGCGTGCCGAGCATCGTCTCGATCTCGGTCATGCGCTGGTCGATTTCCTCGGGCACCTCCTCGACGTAGCCGTACTCCTCTTCGAGCCGGTCGTATTCTGCCCGCAGCGCGTCCCGCGTCGTTTCCTCCTCGGCGGTCAGCGGCACTGTGTCGCCCCGGAGTTGGCGCAGCCCGAAATGGTGGCCGTAGGCGAAGTCGGGCGCGACCTCGATCCACTTCCAACCCCCGGCGGCGATGGTGTCCGCTTCGCGCTGAAGCTTCTCGGCGACCAGCTGGTTGAGCAATGCCGGGTCTTGCAGCCAGCCGCCGTCGTCGCCCTGGAACAGGTCGCGCATCACGGCGCCGCCCGCCCCTGCGTAGGCGTCGGTGCCGACGAAGAGCGCACGCTTGTCGGCCGCGCGCACGGCACCCTCGGTCAGCATTCGCCGGATGACGTGGGCTTCCTTGGTATAAGACTGGCTCAGGCGCTCGTACACCTGCTCCTGCCGCTCATGGTCGGCGCTGACGGTGAACGCCATGAGCTGGTCGAGCGTCAGCCCGTCCTCGGCGTAGACGTCCAGCAGCTTGGGTGAGACGGACGCCAGGCGCAGTCGCTGCTTTACCACCGCCACCGAGACGAAGAACGCAGCGGCGATCTCCTCCTCTGACTGGCCCTTCTCGCGGAGCGCGAGAAACGCCCGGAACTGGTCGAGCGGATGCAGCGGCGCGCGCTGGACGTTCTCGGCTAGCGAGTCCTCCTCGGCGATGCCGTCGAGGCGGATCACGCAAGGGATGGGCGCGGTCTTGGCCAAGCGCTTCTGCTTGACCAGCAGTTCCAGTGCCCGATAGCGGCGGCCGCCGGCCGGAATCTCGTACATTCCGGTCTCGGCGCCGGCGGCGTCGAGCACGGGACGCACGGTGATGGATTGCAGAAGGGTCCGTCGGGCGATGTCGTCGGCAAGCTGCTCGATCGACACGCCCGCCTTGATCCGGCGCACGTTGCAGGCGCTGAGCAGCAGCTTGTTGAAGGGTATGTCGCGCGAGGCGCTGAGCGTTATCTTCTGAACCGATTGGGCCACGTGAGTTCTCCGCGACGGGCCGGCCGGGAGACGCTCTCTCGACCTCCTAACCCGTCACGAAGCCCTTCACGGCCCTCTCACTCTCATCCCGTCCGGACGCGCGAAGCCGGGTCGGCGTGGAGACGACATGCCGACTCCACGCCTTTCCGAATCAGCGCACGCCCGCCAACAGCTTTGACGCCTTGCCCTCCAGCTCCAGCCTTCCGTCCTGATGGGTCTTCGACCGGGCCAGTGCCGTGATGCCCTGCACGAAGTCGAAGATGGACTCCGGCGGCCGCCCCTCCTCGTCGAGGACAGTCGCGATGATCTTCGCCGTCTCCGGCTTCGAGAAGCCCTGTTTGCGCAGGAAGCTCTCGCGGTCCTCGTCCGTGCGCGCCAGGATCCGCTCGCGAGACGCCTTGATCCCGGCCATGAACGGCGCGGGCGACGAGTTGGCGAAGTTCTCCAGCGCCGGCGCCGCCTCGTGCGCGAAGCGGTTGGCGGCGAACTTGCTGTGCCGGATGCTGGTTTCCGAGCCGGAAAGCCGTGGACCCGGAGGTCCGGCTTTTCGGTTAGGCGGAAGTCAGGTTGCCCGGTCGAGCAGCTTCTTGGCCCGGGCTTCCAGGTCGAGCCGCGCGTCCTGGTGCGGCTTGTCGCGCGCGACCGCGGTGATGCCCTGGACGAAGTCGAAGACGCTCTCCGCCTTGCGCCCCTCCTCGGCGAGGACGGTCTCGATGATCTTCGCCGTTTCAGCCTTGCCGAAGCCGCGCTTGCGCAGGAACTCGGTCCGGTCCTCATCGGTGCGCGCGACGATGCGCTCGCGGGCCTGACGGATGCCATTGATGAAGGGCTTGGGCGAGGAGTCGGCGAAGCGGGTGAGCGCCGGCGCGGCCTCCTGCGCGAAGCGTGAGGCGGCGTACTTGCTATGCCGGATAGTGATTTCCTCGAAGTCCTCGACGCCCCACAGATTGCGGTTCTGGCACACGGCCCGGAGGTAGAAGCTCGCGATGCCTAGCGTCTTCGCGCCCACCTCGGAGTTCCAGCAGTAGAAGCCGCGGAAGTAGAGGTCGGGCGAGCCATTAGGTAGCCGTCCGGCCTCGATCGGGTTTAGGTCGTCGACCAGGAACAGGAAGACGTCCCGGTCCGAGGCGTAGAGCGTGGTGGTTTCCTGGGTGATGTCGACCATTGGGTTGTAGACACCCGTCGACCAGTTGAGCACTCCAGGCACCTTCCAGCGGGTGTCGCCCGTGCCGTTGCCCGCGATCCGCTGCACGGCGGCGACCAGCTCATGATCGTAGATGCGGCCATAATCCGGGCCCGTCATCGCGCGCAGCTCGATGCGGCCGTCGTCCGTCTCGAGCGTCTTCACCTGTTCAGCGCGATGCGAGGTCAGGCCGTACTGGAGATTGACGCCGGCGAGCGGTGCCGGGAGCTGGCGCAGGTAAGCCGCTGGCGCGCCGACAAGCGCGGCGAGCTGGCCGAAGCTCCAGTGGGTGGGTGCCACCGGCTGATCGGAGCCCGGCAGGACCAGCGCGAGCCGCTCGGCGTTGTCGCGATCGGCCTCGATACGCATTGCCGCGCTCTCAATGGTGCGGGTACGGCTACGTTCGGCGCGGCCCTTCACCGACGCCATCAGCTCCGACAGGGACAGGTAGCGCTCGTCCGCTGGTCGGCTGAACCACTCGGACGACACCCGCCCGATGCGCTCGCCGCGGCCGACATCGACACGATAGCCGCCCCGCGGATCGGGGCGGGCGTCCAGAACTTCTACGTTGATCATCGCAGGTCTCCCGCGACGGGGCGGTCGGGAGCCTCTCTCTCGACCCTCACTCCGTCACGGCGATAGCCGCCGTCCTCTTCCTCTCGGGGCGTTGCGGTGTGTCCCTGCTGATGGGGTCGGCCGAGACGATAGGTTCGGCCGCAGGGGAAGGCCTTCCCAACCCCCAACGCCATACACGGATCTTCCCGACGCTGCGCTGAACCAAGGAGAGGTGGCAGGGGATCCAGGCGGAAAGGAGAGACTTAGAGCGACGGGCTGCGACATGCCTTTACGTTCCGGCGAGATCGTCCGGTCCCAAATATACAAGGTCGATCTTACTGACGTCCTCGGCGACCTGCGCTCGTAGCAGACCCGCTCGCTGCAAATTCAGCGCGGCTTGAACGGTGCCGAGCGGTGCGCCTTCGGTCGAGAGCACTCGCGGCTGACCAGCCCAGTCGTGAACCTGAACCGCTGTACCGGGCTGAGGAGGCACGCCTAGCCACTTGACACTCGCCCAATAGCGGCGATCAGCCCAAGTTCGGTTCTCTAATGGCGCGAAGCTTCGGGCAAACTCCAGCCATATCGGCTTAGTTTCCAGCGTCGGCCAGTCAGGCAACGCGCTCCGGGCGGCGACAGCTTCCGAGTTAAGCCACTGCCGGAGCTCCTGACCCGTCGTGAAAGCCGCGGCCGTGTCTGTCACGGCCTTGATCGCCGCAAGCCTGGAATTGAAGCCAGCTTGGATGAGAATCGATGCGGATCGGTTCAACGTGCCTGTCTCCACGGCGGGCACGGCGAGACCGAGTTCGTGGTCCTCTAGAGCCAGGTCAAATGGGCCCACCGTGTCGCCATTTGCGGCAGCGCGGACGCGGATCGCCTCCATTGCCCAGGGCAAACGGTAGACGAGGCCGCCTTCAACAAATTGCAGCGTTTCCGAGGACTGCCCGGCGGCCAGCGGCGCGAGCGGCTGACCGAGCAGCCAGGCTTGCAGGATGTCGCGCCAGTTCGCCGGTAATGGATCGGGGATGAACGGATAGAAGGCGAAGACCCGCTCGGCGAGGCCGGAGATCGCGGTGATCGCCCCTGCGGTGTCGCCCTCGAGGATCGCACCGTTGGCCTGGATGAGAAGCAGATTAGCGTCCGCGGCGATCGCGTCGAGCGCCTGGCCCGTCGTCAGTCCGACCCCGGCCAGAAAATAGCCGCGGCGTCGGGCCGCGGTCGATTGACTCCAGATCAATCGGCTGCGGGACACCAGGCCCGTCTTGAGCGCCTCCTGTATGGGCGCGGCCTGACGTTGCAGGCGGCGGTGCCACAGCGAGGATTGGAGGATGTCGTCGAGCGCGGCTTCTATCCCGTCGTCCGGAATGTCGTTCTCGCCGATGAGGCTTAGGATCGCCGTGTCGAGCGTCGCGAGGTGACGTTCCCATTCGGTGAGGGCGCGCTCGCGGTCCTCCGGCTTTTCGTTGGCGACTTCGGGAAAGGTCCAGGCAGCGGCGTTGTTGACGACGTATTCGACCAGTTGGCCCAGGTCGCCGCCGACGCGCGCGCGCATGCGCGTCAGCAATGCCGCTACAAGGCGAACCAGCCCGCTTTCCATTTCGCGAGCGCCAAGGTCAGTGATGAGCGCTTCCCAGTTCCGCCGCTTCTTGGGGATTTCATCGAACATAGGGAAGAGAACCATGCCCTCGACATCGACATAGGCACGTCCGGCGCGCCCGATAACGTTTTTGAACTCGCTGATTTCGATCCGCTCGCCAGCGCGATGGAGGGAGTACATTACAACCGCCGTAGCCGACAGGTTGAGGCCCTGGGCCAGGGTTGGCGAGGAGATAGTCACCTTGAGGACGTTTTCACGGAGCAGGCGTTCGATCTCTTTGCGATACGCCGTCGGCAACGCGCCATGGTGAAGTGCCACGCCGAGACGCAGACATTTGAGGATGGCGCTCTCGGCGCCCAGCCATTCCTCACCCAGGGCGATCGCGGTATTCAGGACGTCTGGATCGGCTTCCAGCAGCGAGCGCAGGGTGCCGCGCTCATGCAAATCCACGATGACATCGGCGAACGGTTCGACGCTGCGCCGCTCGGGGCAGAAAACGAGGACGGTTTGGCCGTCATCGACGAGCCGCCAAGAGGTCGCGAGGGAGAGTTCGCGCTGGTCGTCGGGAAAAAGCCGGGTGCGGCGCCGCTTCGGCGGAGTCCAGTTGGGTGGGGCAACGCCCGTGATGAAACGTTGGACCCAAGGCCGCTCATCGCCGACCCAGAGATTTAGCCGCGCGGTCGGCGACGTCCATACCACCTCTCCGAAGCGCAGCCGGGTCGGCCGCCAGTTGTTCTTGATGATCCCGCCCGGGTGATCGCGGCGCAGCCACGCCGCAAAGTCGTCGAGCTGGTCGCCATCGGGAAGAATAGCCGAGAGGCAGACGATGCGGCGCTGCTGGGCATCGGCGCGGCGCAGGAGCCGCTGGATCTGCACCTCGTAGCGGACCTCGCGCTCGTTAAGGCCGATCATGTGCCCTTCGTCGAAGACAAGCAGGCCGACATCATCGAGCAGCGAAGGATCGTTGCGCAGCGCGAAGTCGAGTTTCTCCGGCGTTGCAACGACTATGTCGCGTTCGCGGATCGCGTCCTCATCGAAGCCGCTGACGCCGATGCTGCCATAGAGGGCCGAAATTGTCTTCCCGAGCGGGCCGAAGGTCCGCTGCAGCGTAGTTTCGGTTTGCGCCGATAGCGCGCGCAGCGGCGTGACGAACACCACCCGCTTGCCGCCGGCGAGACAGCGCAGGATGCATAGTTCGGCAATGCGCGTCTTGCCGGCGCTCGTCGGCAATGACACCACAAGGTCGTCAGACTGGTCGACAGCGCGGGCGGCCGCCTCGGTCTGCGACGGCCATAAGTCGATCTCCGCCTTCGCCCGACGTTGCATCAGCGCGATGAACAGTTCGCGCAGCCGCGGCCAGTCCGCCGCCAATCCACCGGCGGGCTCAAGCGGCACTTTTTCGTGGAACGTGCTCGACCACAGGTCTGAGAGGAGGTGGATCGCGACGCGATGCGCCCACCATTGCGGCAGCATATTCATCTCGCCGCAGATCGCCAGGCCCACGCGAAGCCGTTCGACCGCCTGATCGACAAGCGCTTGCTCGCCGCGTTCAAGCGCGAGCAGGTAGAGGGACATGGCGCCCATGAAGGCGTCGGTGAGCGCGGTATCGAGGCCGTCGAACAGAAAATCGTCGCCACCGGCATCCGGCGGCGCGGCGACGGCGGCTTCAGCCTGATCGAGCCTGTCCTGAATGGCGGCGGCGATTCGCGCATCGCTGCCTTGGCCGGAGGCCCGATAATCGAGAACGCTGCCGCGCAAGGCGCCGAAGTTGCGGCGCATCAGCAGCGCGAGGGCACGCTCGACGCGGGAGAAATTTTCGTCTGCCTCGACGATCGCGAGGAGGGAATAGGCCCGAGCGGACAGGTGAGCGAGATGATATGCGGCGGCCGCCATGACAAAATGGAAGTCGCGATCGACCTCCTGGCGATTGCCTTTGGCCATCACCGCCTCAAGCGCGGTGGCGGCCTGCTCGAAGGCGGTGCGGGCCTGGGTGGGATCGCCGCCAAGCTCTCGAAGGCGCAGACCGAGGCCGAGCAGGGCATAGGCATAGCTGTGCAGGTCGTAGCTGAGCTGCGGCGCGAAAGCTGGCGCGTCGGGCGGAAGGGCGCCATCGCGCCAGATGATCGCGCGGGCCTGTCCGCGTGCAATCAGCCGACCCCGGAAGCCAGCGGTCGCCGCTTCGGCGATATCGGCGGCGATGGCGTCAGGGGTGGTTGGCATCGGCGATCACCCGATCGTAGACGGCGCCGATGAAGGCGCCATGTCCTTCCACGCGCAGTCCGATGCCCCATTGATTGATGGTGCCTGGATAGGCCTGGAGGGCCGCGGTCAGCAGCGCGTCCGGCGCGTTACCAGAGAATGTGAAAAGCAGATGTCGGACACTTTGCGGCGGGATGCCGTGCTTGAGCAGGGCGTCATCGATCGCATCTGCTAGCGGCAGATTGTCGAGTTCGAGCAAGCGCGCCGATATGAAGTGCAGCGCGTGAGCCGAGGGCAGGCCTCCATCCTTGTCCAGCCCAGCACGAGCTTCGGTCAGCACCTGGGTCGTCAATGAAGCGCGGCTCTTCGCCTCAGTCTTCAGGAAACTCAGGCGTTGCGACTGCGGATCCTGCAGAATGCCGATCACGTCATCGCCACGCATCGCCATGTTGCGATGATCCTTCCAGCGCAGACGCTTGATCGGCGCGCGATAGCCGCCGCTGTGGGCGTCTATCCATTCCGTCGCGTAGATCTCGCCGAGGTCGCCTGACCGGATCTGCTTAGTGGTCGGCAGCTTACCCTCAATTACCGCGGCGGCCGCCGGCTTGCCGAGCCGGGCGAGTGCGCGCGCCACCTGTTCTTCCGAGGCGTAATGCCCGGCCACGATCGCCGCGGTAGCCTGAATGCCGACCGCTAGGTGCGTGGCCTGGCCGGCCATCACCCGGCGATGATGACTCCCCACCTGTTCGTCGACCGAAATGCACCAATCATTGAACTGCGCCACCCTCGTTCCTCCCGGTCACTGCGGAAAGAGGTCGCGGACGCGGATGAACGGAGCGCCGGTTTCAGCGGCGCGGCGGACTTTGCGTTCAAGAACCTGGTTGAGTGGGAGTTCGCGATCGAGCATCTCGTAGAGGTCAAGGCCGTCCATGCAGATGACGCGCTTGCCGCGTCCGAAGGCGGCTAGGCCGTCGTCAGTGAAGCCGCTGTTGCTGACAAACAACCCGCGGGTCCACGCAGCCTTCTGCTCGATCTTGCCGTGGAAGGTATGCAGCTCGGCGACGCCGATTGGCTGACCGTGCCATTTGGCTTCGAGAAGGTAGATCTCACTCGCGAGCTGAAAGCTGCCGTCGATCTGTTCGCCACGCAACCGGAAGGGCTCATGCGCAGCCAAGCCGAAGGCATCGAACAGGCCCTTGAGGAAGCTTTCAAAGGCATACCCGCGCGCATGCGGCGCCAACGCCGTGACCTGCAGCAGGTCCGTCTTGATCTTGATGATCGCCGCGCGGTTGATGGGAACAGACTGCGGGCTTGCCGAGGGGCGGGACGGCGCGGAGCCGCCCGAGAGCCGGTTGATCAGGCCTTGGTAGCGTTTCTCGGCAGAAGCGACGGGATCGGCGCCGGCGGAACGGGTTAGATATTCATTGCGATGTTCCCAGAGCGCTTCCAGCGCGCGAACGGCGGTCGCGTCATCGCAGGTCTGGAGGAAATAGCGCAGGCGCTTGCCCTTCGATCCGCCATGGGTCGCGTATTTCGGATCGTCGATGTTGATCCTGAGCTCGGAGGCGAAGAAGTCTGAAAAGCGGGTGTCGGAAAAATCCAGCACGAAGCCTGGGCCTCGCACGAAATCGACGAGGTCGTCAATGAATCTCAAATCAATGGAGCGGATCGAGCTAATGACTTGTCTCACGTAAGAATCGGGCGCGATCGGTGGTGTTTGGCGCTGAAGTCGACGACACTGCAGCCGTCACAAGAGATCGAACGAGGGAAACGCTGCAGGCAGCAATCGTCCAGGATGTGCCCGAGATGAAGGCAGGCGGCGGAGTGAACCGGGAGGCACGTAGGATCACTGCCAGCTTCGAGGCTATCGACGACCTGCTGTGGCAGGCGGTGGCCGGACGGCTGCCGACGCTCGGTGCCGTCACGCTGGCCCGGTCTGGCCGGATCGGGCCGCTGGTCGAACTGGCGACGGCGGTCGCGACCCTGCCCGACGCCTATAGCGGCGTGACGGTCGAGCCCCCCGTCTTTCATCAGATCAACCGCGCACTTCGGGAGGGAACGGTGAGCGGCGCGGGCGCCCGTGATCGAGCGGGCGTGTTCCCGCTGTCGCGCCACGACCCTGAGGGTAATGGGCCCGAACATCTGGTTTGGGATCAGTGGGCTAAGCATGCCGAGAACGCGGCTGTCGCGGCGGGTCTCGCGCGGGGACTGGCAGCGGGGCTCATGGGCGCCCTCGGCGAGCTTCTGGACAATGTCTTCGAGCATAGCGGCCGGTCGGAGAGCGGCGTCGCGGTCTATGCCGCGAGCGAAGGCGCCTTCGAATTCGTCGTCGCCGACGCGGGGCGCGGCGTGCTGGCGAGTCTGCGTGAGAACCCGGAGTTCGCTGGGCTGACGGATTCCGGAACGGCGCTGCGGGTGGCCGCGTCCGACGGCGCATCGCGGCACGCTCGAAGCACGGGGCACGGCTACGGTATCGGTCGGTTGTTTCGCGCACTCGCTCATGACGCCGCCGAGTTACGATTTCGCAGCGGCGACCACGCCCTGCGGCTCTGGGGCGACGCCCCGAGCCTCACCGGGCAGGTGGACTTGGCGCAGAAGGCTTGGCTGGGCGGCCTCGCCGTCTCGGTGCGCTGCGCGCCGAATGTGCCGCGTCGGCAGCCGTAGGCGCAAAGCGGTCTTGGCGTAGGTCTCATAGGATGCTCGCACCAGCGCGACATTGTGCGCGAGGAGGTCGTCGATCGGCGCACCTTTCGGGGTCGGGAACTTCACCCATTTCAGCCGGCCGGATTCGGTCAGATGAGCCCGCCGCCGGCGGATGGTGCGCGAGAAGGCCTCGGTCTCGACCAGCGTGACGTCGGAGAAATGCCGTCGCAGCACGTCCAGCTTACGCCCGCCGCCCCGGATCACGAGCGCAAGCTGCCGGCCGACGCGATCGGCGAGCGCGCAGAGCTGGGCGACGTGCCAGTCGATCCGCTCGCCCCGGCCGCAGCCGGTCGCGAACTCGAACGCGAGGATCTCGATCTCCCGGCGGTCAGCGATGAGCTCGGCCCACCTGGTATAGTCGTACTGGGTGCGGCCGTTCACGTGCAGGGCGGCCGGCAGGCCCGCCCTCGCCATCTCCGTCCAGGCCAATAGAATGCGCTTCATGGCGTGGAGGTTGTCAGTGCGCGGTACGTCCGTCAGGACGCTGTAGTTCGGCGTCGTTACGAGCGTGACGCCGAGCGCCCGCAAGGCGGTCAGGATGGCGGGGCGATCCTTGAGTTCCCACCAGCGCTCGATAGGCCCGTCTTTGTCGACGCCGGACACCACGATCGCTGCGCCCTCGGGGATCAAGAACCGCGCCGCGAGATCGGCACGGGAAGCCACGTGCGGCTTGCTGGTCGCGAGGTTGACCAGGTCATAAAGGGAGATCGCGACGGCCGGCTCGTCTAGGGTCGCCGCGCGTCCATAGCGGTGGTCGACGAAGGGGATGATCGCCGGCAGCGGGGGCACGCCGTTGGCTACGGCGCGCGGCGCCGTGTCGAAACCCAGACCTTCGACCTCGCGCATCCGAGCTACGAAGATGCGTGGATTGAACCGGCAGACCATGTCGCACTTGGTCTTGTCCTGGCAGGAGCAGAGGTCGCGGCAGTCGAGGACGCCCGCGTCGGTGTGGACGCCGCCGCAGCGATCGCGTTCGAGGCAGGTCGGGCAGCCCAGCGACGGGGCGTGGCGCGTGGCGTCGTCCCAGAGCCGCTGTGGCTGCGGGAAGTGGCGCGAGGGCTCATGGGACGGTCGGCGGTTCATTTCACGCTGATCTCTGCGGTGTCGCCAAAGAGACCCACGCGCTGGAGCACCCCTTCGGCGTAGCCGCCGCCGTCGTGGATGGCCGCTGTCAGCTCAGGTGAAGGGTTGGCCACCCGCCCGATCGCGCGCAGGCCGTCGCTAACGGCGAGGCCGTCGGGTCCGCTCTGGACGATCAGCGTGTCACCGGCCCTGACGCCGGAGCCGGCGTTCAGCTCGGCGGTGACGGTGCGAGCGGCCTCGGACATGGTAAGGTCGAGGAGCGTCGGCGCTTTCAGACGGTCGAGGCCACCATCCCAGCGCTTGCGCCACGGCTTACCGGTCTGCGCGCGGATATAGTCGAGGCCCATCAGGCGGTCTCCAGGAGCGGGCTGAAGGATTTGGATTTGCCCTGCTTGCGTTCGACGAGCAGGCCTTTGGTGGCCAGCGCCGACAGGCGGTTGTTCCAAGCCGTCGGCCCGATCCCCTGGCTGCCGAAGCGGGCGGCGAGTTCTGGGGCGGTGGTGGCACCGAACTCGATCACGGCCTCGAAGGTCGAGCGCTGGACAGGGTCAAGGTCGCCGATCAGTCGGGCGCCGAGGACGCGGTCATAGGTATCGAGCTCGCAGCTCCAGAGCGCATCCCCACGGGCGCGAACGAAGAACTCCAGCTCCTCGGCAACGGCCGGGAGGAGGTTGGCAACGACGGGGTAGATGTTGGGGAGGGTTTGTCGGGCGTAGTCGCGGAATCCGATGACGGCCTCGCGTAGGAAGGAGGCGGTCGCAACCTCGACTCGGTCGAAGTCGAGGAAGGCGGGCGCCGGCGTCTCCGACGAGCGCGTCGCGGCGATCAGCTTGCTCAGCAGCTTCCGTCCCGGGATGGCACCCGAGAGGATGGTCTGGCCGCCTGTCAGATCGATCAGTCGATGCCGCATTCACTATCCTCACTTCTATGACGTGAAGATGATGAATGAGTCGCGCGCCGTCAAGGGTATCCGGCACTACGCTATGGTTTCCCTTACCTCGCCAGGGGAAAAGCGAATGTCTGTCCGAAATTAGTATACTTTCTTCGGACCATCAGCTTTGCTCCTGTCCGAAAAAAAACTACAAGTTTCGGACATGAACGACTTGCCGACAGACCTCAAGGCCGCCGTGCTGCACCGGATGCGGCAGGACCGACCACGCAAGGTGTGGACGCCCGCCGACTTCCTCGATCTCGGCTCGCGCGACGCGGTCGACAAGGCGCTTCAGCGGCTGACAAAGGCGGAGCAGCTGCGCCGCATCGACCGCGGCCTCTATGATCAGCCTGGCTTCAACAAGCTGACCCAGAAGCCCAATCCGCCCGATCCTCGCTCCGTGATCGAGGCGCTCAGTCGGCGCGACCAGGTCCGAATGCTGGTCGACGGGATGACCGCGGCGAACGACCTGGGCCTGACGGACGCTGTCCCCGCAAAGATCGTCGTCCATTCCGACGCCCGGCGCCGCGCGCTGCGGCTGGGCAACGTGACAATCAGCTTCCGCCCGACCGCGGCCAGCAAGCTGTTCTGGGCCGGACGCCCGGCCATGCGCGTCGTCCAGGCGCTGCACTGGATGCGCGACATGCTCGGGCGGGATGGCGAGGCAGACCGGGTGCGTCGCAAGCTTCGCACGTTGCTCGACGATCTCCTGGCGGGACCGCCGATCCGAGCGGACCTTCTAGACGGGATGACGACGCTCCCGACCTGGATGCGCGTCTTCCTGAAGACGGTGATCGAGAGCGACGACGCTGCGTCGGCAAAACGCGGCGCCGATGATGAACATCATGGTCATGACGACGATGATGATCATGATCATCGTCGCCACGATCCGGCTGCTGTGCGGCAGGCCAGCCATCCCGAGCGAACACGCCGAAAAGCCGGCGCCGCAAAGCAGGCGTCGCCTGAACATCGCGCGCCGACACGGACATCGAACACATGAACCCGGCCTATGACGAGGTGTTCTCGGCGGGCGCCGAGGCGGTGCTCAGCGCGCTCGACACCACCGCCGCCCGGCTCGGCACGACGTCGCAGAACGTCGAGAAGGATTTCTGGGTCTGCTGGACCCTGGACGCACTCTTCCATGGTCTTCCCGACGGCGGGCCCCGGCTCCTCTTCAAGGGCGGCACCTCGCTGTCGAAAGGCTTCGGGCTGATCAACCGCTTCTCGGAAGACATCGACGTCACGGTGTTCCGTGACGATATCGGCGCGCATACGACTATCGCTGAGCTTGAAGCCCTCAGCGGCAAGAAGCGCAAAGCGCGGCTTGATGCAATCCGGGATGCCTGCCAGGCCTACGTCAACGGACCAATGCGCGAGGCGCTGACCGGCATTCTGCACGACCGCCTGACCGCCGCCGGACTCGAACCTGCGGGTGCCCGTGTCGAGCCCGACGCCGCCGATCCCGACGGGCAGACGCTGTTGATCTGGTATCCCGCGACGACCCCGCACTCCGACTATGTGCGGGCGGCAATCAAGATCGAGTCAGGCGCAAAATCTGCGCTCGACCCCAATCGCGAGGTGCCGATCAAGCCCTTTGTCGACGATGACCTGCCGGCGCTAGACCTGACGGTGCCAGCGGTGCGGACCGTCGAGCCGGAGCGCACCTTTTGGGACAAGGTCGTCATCCTCCATGGCTTGCGCCGTTGGTTCGACAACCGCGGCGAACTCAAGGGCGGCGGCCAGCGTGTGTCGCGGCACTATTACGACCTCCATAGGCTCACCCAAGAGGCTGTTGGAACGACGGCGGCAGTTGATCTAGACCTCGGCGCCGACTGCGTTGCCCACGCCCGCATGTTCTTCAACAGGCCCGACTTCGACCTAGCCAGCGCCGCGCCCGGCAGTTTCGCGCTGATGCCCCATGACGACATGGTCGATCAGCTGCGGACCGACTATCGCGCGATGACGGCCATGATCTTCGGCGAGCCGCCGGCCTTTGACGACGTGCTGGGAAGCGTCGGGGCGCTTGAGCGCGCACTGAACGCGACGGAAAGGCGAGCATGATCACGCGCGGGAGCACGAGGCGGGCGAGCGATGTATTTCCGCGTCCTTGATCACGGGGCTCGGCCAGCGACGGACGCGAAGGATCGCGCCTACCTCCTGACTGACAACTGGGACGATTGGTTCAAGTACAACACCATGTACACACTCGTCGTGTACGACGGGGACGGCGAGCGCCATCAAATCGGGAGCGTGAAGATCGGTCAGTTCAAGATGGAGGAGGGCCAGCGCCGCGCCGCCATTCCGAGGAACTTCGATGCACTGGACGATCGGTTCTTTTCGCTCGGCCAAGACGATAGCTACTACGAGGCGTTGAACGCGCTCGGCCCTGAACAGCGCGACCGCATCTTGCGGGCATTGAAGGACGTCGCGTTCCACACTGAGCTCTTTCAGCGGGCTCTCGACGAGAAGGTGACTGGCGTCTCGCTGCTGCGCGCCGTCACGCCAGCAAGCGTGCAGGGACAGTTCTACAGAATGGCGCGCGGCGGCGCGCGGCTGTCGAGCTACAACTTCAGCTACACGGCGCCTAAGCCGCCTCGGTCGCGGATCAACCCGGTCCGGCTCGATTTTGAGGTCCAGCCCGAGTCGCAGCCACCCACCAACATCCACGTGCTGATCGGCCGGAACGGCGTAGGCAAGACGCGACTTCTCAACGGGATGACCCGCGCGCTCGTCGGCGTCGAGACCGACGAGGAGGATGTCGGATCGTTTAAGGGCGACACGGAAGACCTGATCGACGAACGGTTGTTCGCCAACCTGGTCTCGGTGACCTTCAGCGCGTTCGATCCCTTCGGTCCGCTCCCGACCCGCCAGGATAAATCGAGCGGCGTTCAATACGCCTATATCGGTCTGCGGCGGACAGGCCTCGGCGCAGACGGCAAGCCGCACCCGCCGCGGACCCCCGACCAGCTCTCGTCGGTCTTTGGCAGCAGCGTCTGGCTGTGCCGGCAGGGTGCGCGCGTGAGTCGATGGCGACGCGCCCTGGAGATGCTCGAGGCCGATCCGATCTTCAAGGACGCCGAGGTCGCGTCGCTTGCAGATGAAGACCTGCCCGAGAAGGAGTTTCGGGCGCGAGCGCGCTCCCTGTTCGGCAAATTGAGCTCTGGGCATAAGATCGTCCTGCTGACGATCACGCGCCTTGTGGAGACCGTCGAAGAGCGCACGCTCGTGCTGCTCGATGAGCCCGAGGCGCATCTTCATCCGCCGCTGCTGTCAGCCTTCGTCCGCGCGCTCTCCGATTTGCTGATCAACCGCAACGGCGTCGGCATAATCGCAACCCATTCACCGGTTGTGTTGCAGGAGGTGCCGCGAAGCTGTGTCTGGAAGGTGCGCCGCACCAATGTTCGCGTGGAGGCGGACCATCCCGAGATCGAGACCTTCGGCGAGAACGTTGGCATCCTGACTCGTGAGATCTTCGGACTGGAAGTCACGGACTCGGGCTTCCACAAGATGCTGCGTGACGCCGTCGCCGACGGCGACGACTACGAGGACGTCGTTGGACGCTTCGACGGCGAGTTGGGCGGCGAAGCTAAGGCAATCATCCGGGCTCTCATCGCCGCTCGCCAGATCGACGACAAGTGATGTTGAAGCTCGATCGTCCGCCATACTCAGCCGAAGACACGTTCGTCGCCTGCATTAGCCGGGTGCGTGAGCCGGCATTGAAGGCAAAGCTGACAGCTGCCACCCAGGCGATTTGTGATGCGTCCGACGACTATGTGGCGGCGGCAGAAGCGCAGGCCCTCGACCAGATCGTGCGCGATCCTCTTGTCAACGGCACGGTGACGACGGCGGAGATGGAGGCGGTCTACACGGGCCGCATGGCGAAGCAGAGCGGGCCCGGCCGCGCTATCTATGACGACATCTTCGCGGCAGCCAAAGGGCGCTGTCCGTTGTGCGCGCATCGAACGGTGACCACACTCGATCACCACCTCCCCAAGGCGCATTATCCGGCGCTCGCCGTCGTGCCGGTCAATCTTGTCCCGGCGTGTAGCGACTGCAACAAGGCTAAGCTCGCGAGCGTCCCCCATGCACCCGAGGATGTTTCGATTCACCCATACTTCGACGATATTACCGACGAACGTTGGCTGTACGCCGACGTCGTGGAAGTAGCGCCGGCCTCCATGCGCTTTCGCGTGGAGACCTCAGCCGCATGGGAGCCGCTGCTCGCCGAGCGCGTGAAGAGGCATTTTCGAGGACTGAAGCTGTCATCGCTTTACGGTTCGGAGGCGGCGGAGGAGTTGCTCAACATCCGACATCTCCTGATCGGGCTTCAGGCGAGCGGCGGTGCTGACCACGTCCGCGACTTTCTCGCCGAGTATGCTGAAAGTTGTCTTGCCGGGCGTCTAAACGGCTGGCGAGGAGCGGCCTATGAGGCCTGGGCCGAAAGCGACTGGTTCTGCAACGGCGGCTTTGGGGTAGTCGGTTGAGCGCGCTAGTTAGTGCGTTGACGCCGTGACTTGGAAACGAATTTGCAGCGGCGCGCACGGTCGCGTAGCTCGGGGAGGTGGCTGGCAGGCGTATTCGTAGAGCGGCGGAGTAGTAGGACGGTAGGTTTGCGGATACCTGCGTCAGCGCGATCTTGGATGCGACGCCGACATCCGTTCGACCGTTGGCGATAGCTGCCGCAAACGAGAAACTCGTCGTCGAGCCAAAAACACTAGCGAAACCTGCAGCGGAATTTTTTGACGGTTCGGCCATCTGCATCGGGCGTCGTAGGATCGGCGATTCTTGCAACAGAACAAGCACTTACGATGACGCGAAACGATCGAGTGGGAAACATCCGTCTACGTTGGCGAAGGGCGCCGCTTGCAGCCGCAAGCGCTAACGTGATCACCCGCGCCACCGGCACGGCCTAGCGCAACTCGGTGCTCGCGCTGCTGGACCGCCTCGACGGGCTGCGGGTTACCCTCGGGGCGGACAAAGGCTACGACGCCGCGCCGTCCCTGGACGCCCGGCGCGCGTGGCGGGTGACGCCGCACGTCGCGATCGACGGGCGGGTATCTAAGCTTTGCGTGCCGCCGCTCACGCATGGACCGGCGCACGACTCGACGCGCCGGCTACGCCGCCAGCCAGCGCGTCCGCAAGCGGATCGAGAAGTTGTTCGGCTGGGCCAAGGGGCGCGGCCGGGCTGCGGCCGACGAAGCATGTGGGCCTCGCGCCGATCGCCCAGCGCTTTGACCTGACGGCCGCCGCCTACAATCTGATCCGGGTGTTGAGGCTCCTGGCCGGGCACCCGCATGAGCTTGGCCGAGCGCGCCAAGCTTCGACCGCATCTGCCCGAAAGGCAAAGCCACTCCAGTCGTCCCGGCATTCGAAAACGAGGCGAGCGTGCCTGTTGCTTACCGTTCTTTAGCAGCCTGCTAGAGTAGTGAGCGAGGTTTGCGGGCCGCTACTGTGGACACCATGTGGACACCAAGCCGCTCAACGCGCCGAACGGGCGAGCGCGTGATCTCAGCAAACCACTAAAAACATTCAGAAATCTGGAGCGGGCGAAGGGATTCGAACCCTCGACCCCAACCTTGGCAAGGTTGTGCTCTACCCCTGAGCTACGCCCGCGGCTCCAGGCGCGGGTTCTTAGGCGGGTTTTGCGGGTGTGGCAAGGTGGTTCAGGAGCTGCCCGGCAAGGCTCCGGGCTTGCCGAACAGCCAGCCCTGGCCGAGTTCGGCGCCGGCTTCCAGCATCAGTCGGGCATGCTCTTCGGTCTCGATCATCTCGGCCACCACCCGGGCGCCGACGAATTTTGCGAGCTCCGCCATCGAGACGACGAAACCTTGCTCGCGGGGGCCGATGGGCGCGCGGCGGACGTAGGCGCCGTCGATCTTGACGAAATCGACCGACAGGTCGCGCAGGTAGCGAAGCGAGGCGCTCCCGGCGCCGAAATCGTCGATGCAGACCCGCACGCCCCGCTCGCGGAGCCACCTGACCGTATGGGAGGCCGCGGTGGCGTCGCCGAGATCGGCTGTCTCGGTCAGCTCGATCATCACCTGCGACGGGCGGTCGAACAAGGCGAGCTGGCGGAGCATGCGCTCGCAGAAGGCGGTGCTCTGGAACGAGAGGCCCGAGACGTTCACCGCGATCACCGCGCCGCTGCGCTTCGCCGCTTGCAGGGATTGCTCCAGCACTGCGGAATCGAGCTCTTCGGAGAGGCCCACCGCCTCGGCGAAGGTCACGAATTCCTGGGTGTTGCGCACCGGGCTTTCCGGGGTCGGGATCGGACGCAGCAGCGCCTCGTAATGATGCACGGCGCGCGTCTTGAGCGTGACGATCGGCTGGAAGGCCAGGCGGAAGCGATGGCTGGTGATCGCCGAGCGCACCGCCTGGGCACGCGCCTGTGCGTCGGCGATGA
Source organism: Acetobacteraceae bacterium (assembly GCA_965276665.1). Taxonomy (GTDB): domain Bacteria; phylum Pseudomonadota; class Alphaproteobacteria; order Acetobacterales; family Acetobacteraceae; genus CAWGJC01. The sequence goes on along the minus strand of OZ255620.1, from coordinate 948,609 downwards.
AGCCGGCCAAACCGTTCGCGAAGCCCGCTTCGTTGGTCGCCGCGGTGCCGCCTTCCGTGAAGCGGGTCAGCGCGAAGCGGACGGCGCGGGCGGCCTGCGGACCGGTCAGGCCCTCGGCTTCCAGCGGGATCAGCGTGCCGGCGACGCGCGCACGGGTTCCGCCTCGGTTCTTGCGGATGACTTCTCCGATCTCATCGGTGACTGCCCGGATGTCGAGCGCATGCCCGCCGACCACCCCGTAGCGCCCTTCCGCCACCTCCGCCGCGATCGCGCCGGGGCCGGCCATGCGCGTCACCGTCTCGACGATCTCGGCTTGCAGCTGGTGCTGCGATGCGGGGCCGGTCGCCCGGCCGCGGCTCCACCCGATCACCTCGATCATGCCGAGGCCGGCGCTGGCGCGGGCCCGGACGCGGGCCTCCGCGACCTCCAGCAGGGTGGTGGCGGGCAGGGCGGTGTCGGCGGCTGCGGAGGGTTTTTGAGCGAGCCGGCTGAAGGTGGTGCAGAGGCGGAGCGGGAAGCCGGGCAGGGTGAGGCCGGCAAAGGCCATCGGTGTCGCGCTCGGGTCGTCGAGGCGCAGCACCACCGGGGCGAGGCGCCCATGCTCGGCGAGGATTGCGAGGCAGATGGAGAGCACGGTGCGATCGCCGGGCGCGATGATGGTCTCGAGCTCGATGCCGACCAGGCTGTCCGGATCGCGGTTGAACCACGCCCGGAACGCGCCGGCGGCGTAGGTGATGATCCCATTCGCCTGCGCCTCGACGAGCAGATCTGCGCCCGCGAACGCGAACGCGACGAAGCGATCGCGCGATGGTTGGTTCGTACGTGTGCGATCGTGCAGGTCGGACATTGCAAGCCTCTGTCTGGCTCACACTGTCCGTGATGAGGGTTAATCCCGGGTGAACCCGGGAGGCAGCCGGTTCGTGAAGGTCAAGCGCGGCATCTCATCGCAACGGTCCGCCAGGAGCGGCGGACCGTTGCGATGAGATGCCGGAGCGGCCGCTCTCCGGCCGCGTCCCGGCGGCGGCCTTCAGGCCGCCTGACGCGCTTCCGTGCCGTTCGTCGCCGATTCGCCGTCGAGCGTGGCGGCGACCGCATGCACGACGGCGGCGATCCGGACCGCCGCCTGCACCTGCTCCTGCGTGAGGCCGGCCTCACGCACCACCTTCTCATGCGACTCGAGGCACATGCCGCAGCCATTCACCGCCGAGACGGCCAGCGACCAGAGCTCGAAATCGACCTTCTCCACGCCCGGGCGGCCGATCACGCTCATCCGCAGCTTCGCGGCCAAGCTGCCGTAATCGCCGCCGACCAGGTGGACGAAGCGGTAATAGACGTTGTTCATCGCCATGATCGAAGCGGCGGCCTTGGCGGCGTTGAGCGCCTCGGCCGACAGGGCGGGCCCGAACTCGGCGATGATGGCCGCAATCGTCTCCGCATTGCGCGATGCGAGCGCGCTCGCGACGAAGGTGCCGGCGCGCTGCTGCGCGGTGAGGCTCGGCTCGGTCGCGAGCGTGCCGAGATTGAGGCGGATGTCGCGCGCGTAATCGGGGATGCGCGACTTCAGATGGTCGAGGGACATCGGGCGCGTCCTTTGTGCGGTGGGGCCGCGCCGGACACCCGGCGCGGCCCCGATCGTCGGATCAGAACCGGGAAATCAGGCGGCGGGGCGGAGGAATTCGTCGCCTTTGTTCCAGTTGCATGGGCAGAGCTCGTCGCTTTGCAGCGCGTCGAGCACGCGGAGCGTCTCGGCCGGGTTGCGGCCGACCGAGAGGTCGTTCACCGCGACATGGCGGATGATGCCCTCGGCATCGACCACGAAGGTCGCGCGGAGCGCCACGCCCTCATTGCGGTCGAGCACGCCGCAGGCAGCCGCCAGCTCGCGCTTGATGTCGGCGAGCATCGGGATGGCGAGGTCGCGCAGATCGGCGTGGTTCAGGCGCCAGTTCAGGTGGACGAACTCGCTATCGGTGGACACGCCGTAGACGACCGTGTCGCGGTCGAGGAAATCGGCCGACAGCTTGGCGTAGGCGACGATCTCGGTCGGGCAGACGAACGTGAAATCCTTCGGCCAGAAGAAGAAGATCTTCCACTTGTTCTCATCGGCGTCGTTGCCGATCGTGGTGAAAGCGTTCTTGACGTCGAGCCCGGCGGAGCCGGCTTTGACGGCGGTGAGATTGAAGCTCGGGAATTTATCGCCAACAGTCAGCATTGCCGTGATCCTCTTCGTCGAACGGGCGAGGCAAGGTATGGGCGAATGCTGCACTGCACGCTAATGAATAATTCCGAAACTTTTGATCGAGCCAATCGATGAATGCGCTTCCGACGCCGCAGCAGCTTCGCTATCTTCTGGCGCTCGCCGAGCACCAGCATTTCGGCCGGGCGGCGTCGTCCTGCGCGGTGACGCAATCGACCTTGTCGGCCGGCGTGCTGGCGCTGGAGCGGCAGCTCGATGCGCATCTGCTCGATCGGAGCGCGGGGAAGCGTGTGGTGTTCACCCCGCTCGGGCAGGAGATCCTGGTCCGTTCACGGCAGGCGATCGGCGCGCTTGAGGCGGTGGTCGAGACCGCGTCCGTGGCGCGGGCGCCGATGAGCGGGCCGCTCAGGCTCGGCGTCATCCCAACGATCGGACCGTTCCTGCTGCCCCGGCTGATGCCCGCGCTGCGAACGGCGTTTCCGCGCTTGCGATTGTTCCTGCGCGAGGATCTGACGCCGCGTCTGGTGGAGGGTCTCGGCGCCGGGCGGCTCGACGTGCTGCTACTGGCGCTGCCCTGCGATTGCGGAACGGCGGAAACCGTGTCCGTGACGCGCGACGAGTTTCTGCTGGCGGTGCCGGCCGACAATCCTTTGGCGGCGCTCAAACGCGTGCCGGCCTCGGCGCTCGCCGCCGAGCGGATGCTGCTGCTCGAGGAGGGGCATTGCCTGCGTGATCAGGCGCTCGCCGCCTGCGGGATGGTGCAGTCGGACGGGTTTGCCGCCACCAGCCTCCATACGTTGGTCCAGATGGTGGCCGGCGGCCTTGGCGTGACGCTGCTGCCGAAGGTCGCGATCGAAGGCGGCGTCACCGCCGGCGCGGATGTCGTGCTGCGGCCGCTGGAGGGGCGTGGCGCGTGGCGCACGCTCGGTCTCGCCTGGCGGCCGAACGCGCCACGCGCGGCGGATTACCGGGCGCTCGTGCCGGTGCTCATGCGGGCGGCCGAGCTCAGCTAGAGCGTGTTCCGTTCGCATTCGCTTACTCCACAGGCTCTCGCTCTTTGTTTTGGCGAGCATCTTTATCCGCTCGAACGATGCTACTCGAACGGATGATGCTCTAGATTTTCAGATAGAGTTCAGGCTTCGCCGGCCACGCCGGCGCGCGCCAGCACCGCCTGCAGTAGCACCTGCGCGCCGGCCTCGGCCTCCTCCGGCAGAATGCTCTCCGCCTCGTTGTGCGAGAGCCCGTCCTTGCACGGCGTGAAGATCATCGCCGTCGGCACGTGCCGCGCGACATACACCGCGTCGTGCCCGGCGCCGGAGACGATCTCGCGCGCCGGATAGCCGAGATCGGCCGCCGCCTGCCGCACCAGCGCGACGCAGGCCGGATCGAAAGGCTGCCCCGGGTTGAGGAACAGCTCTTCCAGCGCGAGCGTCACGCCGGTCTCGGCGGCGATCCTGTGCGCCGCCTCGGGGAACGCAGCGGCGATCCCGCGCAGCACCGCATCGTCCGGGTGGCGGAACTCGACCGAGAAGCGAACCTCGCCGGGCACCACGTTGCGGCTGTTGGGTGAGACGCGCAGCTCGCCCACCGTGCCGCGGCCATCCTCCCCCCGCGCGCGCATCATCTGGTCCACCAAAACGACGATCCGGGCCGCCGCGAGCAGCGCATCCCGGCGCGCCGCCGGCGGGGTGGTGCCGGCATGCGCGTCCTGCCCGGTCGCCATCGCGTCGTACCAGACCATCGCCTGCGCACCGGTGACGATGCCGATCCGCTTGTCCTCGCGCTCGAGGATCGGGCCCTGCTCGATATGCAGCTCGAAATAGGCATCGGCCGGGAAGGCCGCGGCCGGCGCGTTACCACGATAGCCGATCGCGTCGAGCGCCGCGCCGACCGTCACCCCGTCGGCATCGGCGAAATTCTCGGCTTCCGCGACAGGGAAAATGCCGGCCCAGACGCCGGAGCCCATCAGGCTCTTGCCGAACCGGCTGCCCTCCTCGTCGGTCCAGTTGACGAGCTCGAGCGGCGCCTCGGTGACCAGGCCGCGATCATCGAGGCTCCGCATCACCTCGAGCCCGGCCATCACGCCGAGCGCGCCGTCGAACTTGCCGCCGGAGGGCTGGCTGTCGAGATGGCTGCCGAACAGCACCGGCTTGCGCGACGCATCCCGCCCGGACCGGCGGGCGAACATGTTGCCGATCGCGTCGATCCGCACCGCCAGGCCCGCCGCCTCGCACAGCGTGCGGAAATGGTCGCGCCCCGCGCGGTCCACCTCGGTCAGGGTGAGGCGGCGCACCCCGCCCTTTTGCGTCGCGCCGATCCGGGCCATGTCCATCAGGCTGTCCCACAGGCGCTTGCCGTCGATGCGGTGATTGCTCGCCATGTCGATCCCTGTACGAAACGGGGCGGCATCTTGCCCGTGGACGGGGTTCCTGCAAGCCTGGGTGGAAATCCGGGAGGCGCCGATGGCCCATGCTTTGACCGAATCGCCCGCATCGCCGGCGATCCTGCGCAACACCGCGCTCGATGCCGGCGCGGTCTGGGCGGCGCGGGTCGATCTCGCCGCCTGCTTCCGCGCCGCCGCCAGGCTCGGCCTGCATGAGGGCATCTGCAACCACCTCTCGGCGATGGTGCCGGGCCGGGACGATTTGTTTCTGGTGAACCCGTACGGCTGGAGCTTCGCCGAGATCACCGCCTCGCGCCTGCTGATCTGCGACTTCGCCGGGCGCGTGGTGGAGGGCGAAGGCACGCCGGAAGCGACCGCCTTCTATATCCATGGCAGGCTGCACAAGGCCATGCCACGCGCCCGCGCCGCCTTTCACACCCATATGCCGAACGCGACCGCGCTCGCCATGCTGGAAGGCCCGCCGCTCGCCTGGGCCGGGCAGACCGCGCTGAAATTCCACGGCCGCACGGTTGTCGACGAGGATTACAACGGCCTCGCGCTCGACGATGCGGAGGGCGACCGCATCGCCGCCAGCATGGGCGATGCCGATGTGGTGTTCATGAAGAACCACGGCGTGATGGTGGTCGGCGCGACGATCGCCGAGGCCTGGGACGATCTCTATTACCTGGAACGCGCCTGCGAGGCGCAGCGGCTCGCTGAGATGACGGGCCGCAAGCTCAAGCTCGTGCCGCCGGATGTCGCGGAGCGCACCGCCAGGCAGATGCGCGAGGGCGACCGTGAATCCGCCCGGCTGCATCTGGAAAGCATCAAGCGGATACTGGATCGCGAGGCGCCGGACTTCCGGAATTGATCGGCCGCCGGGCGGCGCTCCTGCTTCCCGTCCTGCTCGCCGGCTGCAAGTTGATCGACCAGAACACCTTCGCGCCGCCGCCGAAGCCGGCCGTCGTCAAGCCGGCGCCGCCCGCGCCGCCGCCGATCCCGCCGCTCGTCACCATCCGTTTCGACCGGCCGGACGTCACCTACACGGACGCGTTGCGCCAAGCGGTCACCGCGGCGCGCAGCCGCAAGGTGGATGTCGCGTTCGACATCCGCGCCGTCGCCCCCACCGCGCTGACGCTCGCCGCGCAGATCGCCAATATCAACCAGGCCGATGCCGATGCGCATGGCGTCGCCGATGCGATCGAGAAGCTCGGCGTCGATCCCAGCCGGATCGGCCTGCAATCGGGCGCCGAGCCCGGCATCACCGTCCCGGAGGTGCGGGTCTACGTCCATTGAGCCGGGGTTGACCAGATCCGGGTCGATCGAGCCAGGCGGCACGCGGGGCAGGGGCCTGCTGCTGCTCGTCGCGACCGCGCTGATGTGGGGGCTGAACTGGCCGATCAACAAGGTGGTGGTCGCCGAGCTGCCGCCGATGACGGCCCGGAGCTTTACCGGCGTGATCGGCTGCGCGCTGTTCATCGCCGCCGCCGCGCTGCGCCGCGAGCGCCTGCTGCCGCTGCCCGGGGAATGGCGGCCGCTGCTCGTCTCGACCCTGCTCAACTTCACCTGCTGGATGGGCTTTTCCGCGCTTTCCCTGCTCTGGCTCGGCGCGTCCGAGGCGGTGATCCTCACCTATACACTGCCGATCTGGGCGACCCTGCTCGCATGGCCGCTGCTCGGCGAGCGGCCGCGGCCGGCGGGAGTCGTCGGCCTCATCCTCGCCCTCGCGGGCGTCGCCACGCTGATGCTGGATCAGCCGCTGCACGCCTCGTGGGAGAAGCTGCCGGGGGCGGCGTGCAGCCTGGCCGCCTCGACCCTGTTCGCGCTCGGCACCGTGCTCGGCAAGCGGATGCCGGTGCGCCTGCCGCCGCTGGCCGCCGTCGGGTGGCAGCTCGGCCTCGGCAGCCTGCCGCTGATCGCAGCGGCGCTCGCCTTCGATCACCCGCATCTTTGGCTGGTGGACGCCTATGGCTGGGGCGGCGTGCTCTACAACGCCGCGATCGGATTGGGCTTCGGCTACGTCACCTGGTTCGCCGCGCTGCGCCTGCTGCCGGCCAGCACCACCGCGACGGGCGCGCTGATGGTGCCCGTCGCGGGTGTTCTCAGCGCGTCCTTGATGCTGGGGGAGGTGATCGGCGCGCGAGAGGTCGTGGCGCTCGGGTTTACGCTTTCCGGGGTGGGGTTGGCGCTTCGGAAGTGAGAAGTCAGGCCAGGGGCGCTGCCCCTTGGCCCCGCTGGGGATCCAGACCCCGTTACTGGCCGATTTCTCTGGAGCGGGCGACGGCGGCGCTGACGGCTTCCTGGACCAGGCGGGGCCACGCGTCGTCTGCCATCAGCACGTCGAGCGCGCGTTCCGTGGTTCCCTTCGGGCTGGTGACCGCAATTCTGAGCGCGGAGGCGTCCTCCTCGCTGGCGGCGAGCAGGGCGCCGGCGCCGGAGACGGTGCGGCGCGCCAGAATGCGCGCCAGCTCATCCGGCAGGCCCTCCGCCTTGGCCGCGCGCTCGAGCAATTCGGCGAGCAGGAACACATAAGCCGGCCCGCTGCCGGACACGCCGGTGACGGCGTCGATCATCGATTCCTCCGCCACCCATTCCACCCCGCCGATCGCGCCGAGCAGCCGGTCGCAAAGCCGGCGTTGCGATGCGGGCAGGCCGGGTGCGGGACAGGCGACGGTGATTCCCTGGCGGATCGCGGCCGGCGTGTTCGGCATCGCCCGCACCAAAGCGGCTTCCGGGCCGAGCAGCCCGCGCAGCCCGGCGAGCCTGCGCCCGGCCATGATCGACAGCATCACCGCCTCGCCGGCGAAGCGCCGGCAGCCGGGCAAGGCCTCATCGGCCTGATAGGGCTTGACCGCGAACACCACTGCCTCCGGGCGGAAATCCTCCGGCACGCCGGCGAGTTCGGGGAACACCTGGATGCCGGGCCGGCCCAGCCGGGCGGCCTCGGGCGCGGGGTCGATGACGATGGAGGGCGCGAGACCTTCCTCGAGCCAGCCCGACAGCATCGCGCCGCCCATCTTGCCGCCGCCGATAAGAAGCACCGGCGGCAGGCCGGGCGATCCGCTCATCGCCCATGTCCTATGCACCGGGGCCTCATGCGCCCGTGCCTCATGCTTCGCCGGCGCACTCCAGCATCGCCGCGGCAAGCGCATCGGCCGGCGTCTTGCCGCCCCAGAGCACGAATTGGAAGGCGGGGTAGAACCGCTCGCACTCGGTGATCGCGATGTCCACCATGTCCTCCAGGCTCTCGGCGGAGGCGCCGGGGGCGCCGCGCAGCAGGACCGAGTGGCGGAACAGCGGGGTGCCGTCATCGGTGTCCATGCCGAAATGCCCGATCCACAGCCGCTCATTGGCCAGTGCCAGCAGCTCGTAGAGCGCGGACCGGCGCTTCTCCGGCACCTTGAGATCGAAGGCGCAGGTGAAATGCATCGTGCTGATCTCGTTCGACCAGCTGAAGAACAGCCCGTAATCGCACCATTTTCCCGGTGCTTCCGCGGCCATCTCGGATTCGCTGCGGCGGTCGAACGCCCATTCGTTCTGGCTGACGATCTGCTCCATCTGGTCGAGGGGATTGGCGGCGGCGTCTCGGGTGACGAAACTCAGGGCGGACATGCGGGTCTCCCCTGCTGGAGGAAGTCCGGGCCGGGCGCGGCATGGGCGGACTCGAATCCGCCGCGTGCCGATGGCAGCACCCTATCGGCCCGTTGCATCGCGTCGCAAGGAGCGGTGGCGCGCATCACGGTTTCCATATGCGCCTGTTGACGCGGCGCAGCAACTCCACGCGCTTGCGATCGGGCCGGGCTGCCTCTTCCGCCTACATGATTTCGGGCGAGGAGGCAGGCGGTTCCGACACTTGCGTGGCGGCGGTCTCGAGCGCCGCCACCCGGGCCTCGAGCGCGGCGGTCCCGAGCGCCGCCACCCGGGCCTCGAGCGCCGCGAGGCGGGACTCGGCCGCCTCCTGGCCCGCGCGGGCCTGCGCCGCCATCTCCTGCACCGCCTCGAACTCCTCGCGGCGGACGAGTTCGAGCCGGCGGAGCGTCTCGTCCATCCTGGCGCGGAAGATCGCCTCCGCCTCCTCACGCAGGCCGGCAAAGGCGGAGAATGCGCCCCCGGCCACGCCGGCGAGGTCGTCGAAGAATTTCGGTCGGTCGCTCATCGAGAGTACTCCCATCGGGGGCCGCTTTCGCGGCGGAGCCACTCTATGTCGGGACCCGCTCGCTCCCTATAAGGTCGCGCGATGATTTTGATCACCGGCGGCGCCGGCTTCATTGGCTCCAACCTCCACGCCGCGCTCGCCGAGCAGGGGCGGGAGGTGGTGATCGCGGATTGGCTCGGCAGCGGCGGCAAGTGGCGCAACCTCGCGCGCCACCCGCCCGCCCGCATCGTGGCCCCCGAGTCGCTCGATCAATTCCTCGCCGCCCACCCGCCGATCGAGCTCGTCTTCCACCTCGGGGCGGTCAGCGAGACCACCGCGACGGATGGCGATCTGGTCTGGGCGAGCAATGTGGAGCTGCCGCTCCGGCTCTGGGCCTGGTGCGCGGCGCGCGGCGTGCGGCTGGTCTACGCCTCATCGGCGGCCACCTACGGGGATGGCGCGGCGGGGTTCGACGACGACCCGGCGCTGCTGCCGACGCTCCGCCCGCGCAATCTCTATGGCTGGACCAAGCACGCTTTTGACCTGCGCGTGCAGGCAATGCTCGGGGCGGGGGAAAAGCGGCCGCCGCAATGGGTCGGCCTGAAGTTCTTCAACGTCTATGGCCCGAACGAATATCACAAGGAAAGCATGGTTTCCGTCGTGAAGGTGAAGCACGACGAGATCGTCTCCGGCCACCCGGCCACCCTGTTCCGCTCCGACCGCGAGGGTCTCGCCGATGGTGCGCAGGCGCGGGATTTCATCTGGGTGGGGGACGTGGTCGACGTGCTGCTCTGGCTGCACGACACCCCGGAGGTGAACGGCCTGTTCAATCTCGGCACCGGGCGGGCAAGGAGCTATCTCGATCTCGCCCACGCGGTCTGCGACGCCGCGGGCAGCGAGCGGCGGGTCGCCTTCGTCGAGATGCCGACGGCGTTGCGCGGAGTCTACCAGAGTTTCACCGAGGCGCGGATGGACCGGCTGCGCGGCGCCGGGTATGGCGGCCAGTTCACGCCGATGGAGGTTGGAGTGCGCCGCTACGTAACGGAATTCCTGTCCGGTCCCGATCCCTATCGATGATCCCGGTTCTGCTCTTTCCGGGCTTCGACCCGGTAGCGGTGCATGTCGGGCCGCTGTCGATCCGCTGGTATGCGCTCGCCTACATCACCGGCCTGGTGCTCGGCTGGCGGCTGATGCGCCGGCTGGTGCGCGAGGCGCCGGAAGTCGCGACCGGCGAGCAGGTGGATGATTTCCTCACCTGGGCGACGCTCGGCGTCGTGCTCGGCGGCCGGCTCGGCTACGTCCTGTTTTACCAGCCGGGGACTTACCTCGCCCACCCGCTCGCGATCCTGGCCGTTTGGCAGGGCGGCATGAGCTTCCATGGCGGCGTGCTCGGCGTGGTGGTGGCGCTGGTCATTTTCTGCGCGCGGAACCGGATCCCGCTGCTCGGCTTTGCGGACCGGCTCGCCGTTTGCGTGCCGATCGGGCTCGGACTCGGGCGGATCGCCAATTTCATCAATGGCGAGCTCTGGGGGCGGCCGGCTCCGGGCTGGCTGCCCTGGGCGATGATCTTCCCGAATGGCGGACCGCTGCCGCGCCATCCGAGCGAGATCTACCAGGCGCTGCTCGAGGGGCTCGTACTGTTCATCGTGCTCTACGCCCTGTCGCGCAACCCGCTGCGCCGGCTGCGCTTCGGCTGGCTGACCGGGGCGTTCCTGGTCGGCTATGCGGTGGCGCGGATCATCGGCGAGTTCTTCCGCCAGCCCGACGCCTTCCTCGGCTACCTGCCGGGCGGCGTGACGATGGGGCAGGTGCTGTGCGTGCCGATGCTGCTGATCGGCCTCTGGATGATGGCCCGCGCGAGGGCGCGCATCTGAGCGAGCCGCGCGAGGGCGCGCACTCGGTCGAGTCGGGCGCGACGGCGGAGCGGCTCGACCGGTTCATGGCACGGGCCGCCGCCGTGTATTACGCGACGCATGATCCCTATGCGGATTTCACCACCGCGCCGGAAATCAGCCAGGTGTTCGGCGAGCTGCTCGGCCTCTGGGCGGCGATCGCCTGGGAGGGCATGGGCCGGCCGGACCCGGTGATCCTCGCCGAGGCTGGCCCGGGTCGCGGAACCTTGATGGCGGATGCGCTGCGGGCGATCGGCGTCGCCGCGCCGGATTTCCGCCGCGCGCTCCGCCTGCATCTGGTGGAAATCTCGCCGCGGCTGCGCGCCCTGCAGGCCGAGCGGCTGGGCGATGCCGGAACGGCGGCGCGCTGGCACGAGAGGGTCGAAGCGCTGCCGCCGGGGCCGCTGCTGCTGCTCGCCAACGAGTTCCTCGACGCCTTGCCGATCCGGCAGTTCGTCCGGCGCAGCGCCGGCTGGACCGAGCGCTTCGTCGCCGGCGAGCGCTTCGTCGAGCGTCCGGCCGACCCGCCTGGCCTGCTGCCCGAGGAGCTGCCGGCCGCAGAGGGGGAAGTGGTGGAGATCGGCGAGGCGGCGCGCGGAGTCGCCACCTGGCTCGGCGCCAGGCTGGCCCGCGAGGGCGGCGCGGCGCTGATCCTCGATTATGGACCGGCGGCGCGCGCGCCCGGCGAGAGCCTGCAGGCGCTGGCGGCGGGGCGCCCAGCCGATCCGCTCGCCGCGCCGGGTGCGGCCGACATCACCGCCCATGTCGATTTCGCCGGCTTTGCCGAGGCAGCCTCCCGGGCGGGCGCGGCGGTGCACGGCCCGCTGGCACAGGGTTTGTTCCTGGCCCGGCTCGGCCTGTTCCAGCGCACCGGCCGGCTCGCGCGGACCCGGCCGCCGGCGGAGGCGGCCGGCCTCGTCGCCGCGGCGCAGCGCCTGGCCGAGCCCGATCGCATGGGTCGGCTGTTCAAGGCGCTGGCGCTCTGCCACCCTGGATCTCCCGTTCCAGCCGGATTTGAGTCGTGACCGAGCCCGAGTTCCTGGCCGAGGCGTCGCTGCAGGCGCGCCATGGCTTCTTCACCCGTCGCGGCGGCGTCTCCACGGGACCGTTCGCCAGCCTGAACTGCAGCCTGTCCGGCGCGGATGCGCGCGACTCGGTGCTGGAGAACCGCGCCCGCGCGGCCCGCGTGCTCGGCGCCGACCCGGTATCGCTGCTCGGCCTCACGCAGGTGCATGGCGCGGAGGTTGCGGTGGTCTCGACGCCATGGCGGCCGGGCGAGGGGCCGCAGGCCGATGCGGCGGTCACCGATCGGCCGGGGATCGCGCTGGGCATCGTCACCGCCGATTGCGCGCCGGTGCTGTTCGCGGATCACGAGAGCGGCGTGGTCGGCGCCGCCCATGCCGGCTGGCGCGGCGCGCTGGGAGGCGTGCTGGAGGCCACGCTCGCCGCCATGCAGCGTCTCGGCGCCCGCGCCGTCGCGATCCGCGCGGTTGTGGGCCCGTGCATCCAGCCGGCTTCCTACGAGGTGGGTCCCGATCTGCGCGACGCGGTGCTGGCAAACGATCCGGCCGATACCGCCTTCTTCTCGGCGGGCGCCGAGGGGAAATACCAGTTCGATCTGCCCGGCTACTGCGCCGCACGTCTGCGCGCGTCCGGCATCGCGGCAAGCGTGCTGGCTGCCGACACCATGGCGGACGAGACGCGCTTCTTCAGCCATCGCCGGCGCACCCGCGCCGGGGGCGGTCCGATCGGCCACCAGATTTCGATTGTCGCCCTCTGATGCCCTACATCACATCCTGTTCTTCCTCGCGATCATGCTGGTGAGCTGCGTTGCGTAGCCCCCCGATGCGTAAGCCCCCAACGCATAGGCTCCTGGTCCTGACGGCCCTGCTCGCGCTCGCGGCATGCGGCGGCTTGCCGCGTCCGTTCGAGGGCGACCCCGGGGCAACGGCGATGCGGCTCGCGATGCCGCCGCCCTCCCGTCTGGACGTTCCGACCCCCGCCAACGCGCTGCTGCCGCAGGCCATTGCGGCGCAATGGGCCGGCGCGATGGCGGACACGCTGGTCGATCAGGAGGTGCCGGCGGTCGCCGAGCGCGAGCGGCGCGGCGACTGGCGGCTGGTGATGAGCGCCGATCTGCATGGCGGCAGCGTCACGCCCAGCTACACCGTGCTCAACCCGCAGGGGATCAGCCAGGGCTCGGTGACCGGGACCTCGATTCCCGCCGAGGCCTGGGCGCAGGGCGATCCGGGGATGCTCAAGCAGGTCTCCGCCGCCTCCGCCGCGGACATCGCCAATCTGCTGACCGCCATCGAGTCGGCACGGCGGGAAAGCGATCCCAACAGCCTGATCAACCGCCCGGCGCGGCTCTACATCCGTCCGGTCACCGGCGCGCCCGGCGACGGCGATGTCGCGCTCACCCGGCAGATGCAGGCGCAGCTCCCGCAGATCGGCGAGCAGGTGCAAACGACCGCGGCGGGGGCGGATTATGTCATCGCCGGCACCGTCAAGAGCACGCCGATCGCCGGCAACCAGACGCGAATCGAGATCCGCTGGGGCGTGCTGGATGCTGCCGGCCACGAGGCGGGGGCGGTGACGCAGATCAACGAGATCCCGGCCGGGCAGCTCGACCAGTATTGGGGCGATGTGGCTCTGGTGGTGACGCAGCAGGCAGCGGGCGGGCTTAAGGACGTGATCCTGAACCAGGCCGATCCGCGCCGCACCAACCCGGCGGCGGCCGCCGTCAAGCTGCCGCCGCGGCCCGGATCGCCGCAACCGTTGGTGGCACAGCCGGGCGCCGCACCGCCCGGAACCCCTAACTCTTCGGGGGGATCGTCCGTGAAAGCCGCGCCCTCTCGATAGACACGCTCCGGTCACATTGCTACACCCGCCGCGCTCGCCCGGTCGGCGAACGCGAGGGGTTTTCCGCCGCATGAAGATCGTCGCCTGCAACAGCAACCGGCCGCTCGCCGAGGCCGTCGCCGCGGCGCTCAACCTGCCGCTTACGCGTGCCTCGATCCGCCGCTTCGCCGACATGGAAGTATTCGTCGAGATCCACGAGAATGTCCGCGGCGAGGACGTGTTCGTGGTGCAATCCACTTCCTATCCGGCGAACGACAACCTGATGGAGCTGCTGATCACGCTCGACGCCCTCAAACGCGCCTCGGCGCGCCGGGTGACGACGGTGATCCCGTATTTCGGCTATGCGCGGCAGGATCGGAAATCGGGCTCGCGCACGCCGATCAGCGCCAAGCTGGTCGCCAATCTCATCACCGAGGCGGGCGCCGACCGTGTGCTCACGCTCGACCTGCATGCCGGGCAGATCCAGGGTTTTTTCGACATCCCGGTGGACAATCTCTACGCGGCGCCGCTGTTCACGCATGACATCCAGGCGCGTTTCAAGGGGCGGGATGTGATGATCGTCTCACCGGATGTCGGCGGCGTGCTGCGCGCCCGCGCGCTCGCCACCCGCCTCAGCACCGATCTCGCGATCATCGACAAGCGGCGTGAGCGGGCCGGCGTGTCCGAGGTGATGAACGTGATCGGCGACGTGCGCGGGCGGGACTGCATCCTGCTCGACGATATCTGCGATTCCGGCGGCACGCTCTGCAACGCGGCGCTGGCGCTGATCGAGAACGGCGCGAAATCGGCGAGCGTCTATGTCACTCATGGCGTGCTTTCGGGCGGTGCGGTGGCGCGTATCGCGGCCTCGCCGGTCGAGATGATGACGATCACCGACAGCATCCTGGCCACCGAGGCGGTGCGGCTCGCCAGCAATCTGCGCCAGGTGACGATCGCGCCGCTGATCGCCGAGGCGATGCGGCGCATTTCCGACGGGAGCTCGGTCAGCTCGCTGTTCGACTGATTGTTATGTGACTGATTGGGGAAGGATGACGCGATGAAGCTCTACCATACTCCAGGCGCGTGCTCGCTCGGCATCCACATCCTGCTCGAGGAGATCGGCAAGCCATACGAGCTGGAGCTGGTGAAGCTTGCCGAGGGCGAGCAGTACAAGCCAGAATACACCGCGATCAATCCAAAATCGAAGGTGCCGACGCTGGTCCGCGATGACGGCTCGGCGCTGACGGAATTTCCCGCCATCGCCTGCTATCTGGCCCGCAGCAATCCGTCGGGCGGTCTGCTGCCGGACGATGTGGAGGCGGAGGCGCGCGCGCTCGAGGCGATGGATTATGCCGTCGCCACCATCCACATGCAGGGTTTCACGCGCATCGCCCGCCCTGGCAATTTCTCGCCCAGCGAATCGGACCACGAGACGGTCAAGGCGCGTGGCCGCGAGATCATGGAGAAGGGCTTCGCGCAGATCGAGCGTGCGCTCGAGGGGCGCGACTACATCGCGGGGCGGTTCTCGGTCGCCGATGCGGCGCTGTTCTATGTCGAGTTCTGGGCGGTGAAGCGCGCTGGCATCACCCTGCCGCCGAACGTCGCCGCGCATTACGCCCGCATGGCGGCGCGGCCGGCGGTCGCGCGCGCGCTGCAGCAGGAAGGAGTTTCGCCCTGAGCGTCCCCGGAAGCGCAGGGTCGCCGGGGCTCGCGCCGGTCGCCTTCTGGTTTCTCCGCCACGGCGAGACGGATTGGAACGTGCAGTCCCTGGCGCAGGGCGCCGTCGAGGTGCCGCTGAACGCCAACGGAATCGCGCAGGCCCATGCGGCGGCGGCGCGGCTCCGCCATCGCGGCATCCGCCAGATCATCTGCTCGCCGATCGGGCGCGCGCGCGATACCGCCGCGGTCGTCGCCGAGGCGATCGAGGCGCCGGTCTCGATCGATCCCGATCTGCGCGAATGCGCCTACGGGGTGATGGAGGGTAAGCCGATGACCGCGTGGTTCGACGACTGGGTCGCCGGCCGCGCGACGCCCGAGGGGGCGGAAAGCTTCGCCGATCTGCGCATCCGCGGGGTGGCGGCGATCAACCGCGCGACCGCGCTGCCGCCACCCGTGCTCGTCCTCGCGCATGGCGGGCTGTTCCGCGCGATCCGCAGCGCGATGGGGCTCGAGCCCAATGTGCGCACGCCGAACGCGACGCCGCTCTTCTGCGAGCCCGGCGATCCTGCCTGGACTCTCAAGCCGGTCACCGGCGAGGCCGGTTGAAAGGTTTCTCGTGTCTCTCTCCCGCCTGATCTTCGTCGCCGCCCTGCTTGCTTTCGGGGCAGGCCCGGCGCGCGCCGGCGGAATCGCCTTCGTGATCAATTCCAACGACGCGACGGTGAGCGAGATCGATGTCACGACGCTGAAGGAGATCCGCCGCATCCCGCTGCTGCGCGAGCCGCATCACATGGCGCTGACCCCGGACGGCAAGTCGCTGCTGATCGGCGACACGGTGGGCAACACGCTGTTCGCGGTCGATCCGCAAACCGGCGAGGTGCAGCGCCGCTACACGGTGAGCGATCCCTATCAGCTTACCTTCAGCCCGGACGGCAAGTGGCTGACAATCGCCGGTCTCGCGCGCAACCAGATCGACATCTACGACGCCGCGACCATGCAGCTCGCGCATCGCATTCCGGCCCCGGCGATGCCGAGCCACATCAATTATTCGCCCGATTCCAGCCTGGTCTTCGTCAGCCTGCAGGAGAGCGACAGCCTGATCGCGATCGAGACCGCGACCGGCCATGTGTTGTGGAAGGCGAAGGTCGGCAAGACGCCGGCCGGCGTTCTCTGGCACGATGGCAAGCTTCTCGTCGGCATCATGGGGTCGGATTACGTGGCGGTGGTCGATCCGGTCGACGGGCATGTCGAACGCCAGATCCGCACCGGTCGCGGCGCGCACGTCATGTTCATCCCGCACGACCGGAGCGTGATCTATGTCACCAACCGGGTCGACGGGACGATCTCGGTGCTCGATCCGAAGACGCTTGCGGTGACGCGGACCTTCCGGGTGCCGGACGGGCCCGACGACATGGATTTCGCGCCGGACGGGCGGATCTGGGCGACGCTGCGCTGGGGCCAGCATGTCGCGGTGATCGATCCGGCGAGCGGGCAAGTGACCGAGATTCCGGTCGGGCGTTCGCCGCACGGCATCTGGCTCAACACCCACCCGAATCCGCCGGGCCGGGTGGCGAGCAACTAGCGCCGGTCCTCAGCTCGGACGGGTCCTCAGCTCGGGCGGGTGGCGAGGATTTCGTAGCCTTCCTCGCCGATCGCGGCACAGACCGCCGCCGCATCCGAGGTGCCCTCGACATGGACTTCGCCGCGCGCGAGATCAACGCTCACCGCATCCACCGAGGGCAGCGCCCGGACCGCACGCTCGATCGCGCTGACGCAATGCGCACAGGTCATTCCGGCCACTTCGATCACGAGCACCGGCACCTCCTCATCATCGTAGCCGTGGCACCGATGTGGCGGCGCCGCGATCCGATTGCAAACACTTCCCTCGCCATTCGCGGGACGGATCGCCGGCCACCTCGCAGCGAGCGCTTCGAGATAGCGCGCGGTTGGGTGGCGTTGCGCGAAATTGGAAACCATCGCCTTCCGCGCGGCCTCGAAACGCTCACATTGCTCGATGTGCGGCAAGGGCGGGATGGTCACTGCCTCTCGGCGGTCGAAGCCGGGACGCGAGCGTCTCGAGCCGGGCGACATCGCGAGCGGCCAGCACCAGATCGTGACCGCGCCGGGCGAAGCGATCGGCATAGACGGCAGCGATTCCAGCCGAGGCGCCGGTTGACCATCATCATTGATGATCAAGAGGGGTCCGTGAAGATAACGCGCGAGCAGGTGACGGCGAACCGGATGCGTCTCGGTGGCGGACATTATGCGGGCCGCCGGGCTGACGCATGTCGGCTTCTGCAACCATTCGGTTCGAAGGAGGCGCTGATCACCGCCACCTTCATCCCCGCCGCAGTGACGCCGCGGCCAACGCCAGGGATCCGACCGGCGGAAGCGTCGCTGACTTCGCGGACGCCTATCTCAGCCCGCCCATCGCGACAATCTCGGGGCGTCGTGCCCGTTCTCCCGCATCGGCACGGGGCTCGCGCGCGTCGCCGATGATCCGGAATCCTCCGACGAGATCCTCGCCGCCATTCGCGAGGCGACGGCGGTCTGCCTTGCGCGGAAGGCCTGACCGTGCCGTCGCCGCCGCGGGCGGTTGAGATCGCGATCCGATTCTGTCTCACTGCCTTCAGCAGACCGGAGCCGTTGGGATGGTAGGCGAGCAAGGCAAATATCGCATCTGCGTGGTCGGCTTCGCGCATATGCATGTCAACGAATTGCTCGACCGGTTCCTGGCGAGCGGGCGCGCCGAGCTCATTGCCTGCGCCGACACCATCCCGCTGACGCCGACGCGCACCGAGGTCGAGGGCAGCCGGCGCGCCAATCTCCGCCGCGCGCTCGCCAAGCCTGGCGCGCCGCGGCACTACGAGGATTATCGCGAGATGCTGCGCCGGGAGACGCTCGATCTCGCGATCTTTTGTCCGGAGATCAGCCGGCACGCCGAAGTGGCGGAGGCGCTGGCCGCGCACCGCTTGCACATGGTCACCGAAAAGCCGATCGCGGCGACGCTCGCGGACGCAAGGGCGATGGCGCGCGTGGCCGAAGCCGCAGGCGTGCGCCTCGCGGTGAACTGGCCGATGACCTGGAGGCCGGCGATCCGTAAGGCGGAGGCACTGATCCGCGCGCAGGCGATCGGCACGGTGTGGGAGGTGAAATGGCGCAACCGCGCCTCCCTCGGGCCGCTCGCCGCCGGCAGCACGCATCCCGGCAATACGATCGTCTTTGGCGAGGTGACGGAGGCGGAGAAGGGTTCGGAATGGTGGCATCAGTCGGCGACGGGCGGCGGCGCCCTGCTCGATTACTGCTGCTATGGCGCGTGCCTCGCTGCCTGGTATCTCGGCGCGCCGGCGACGAGCGTGCAGGGCATCAAAGTCAATCTGTTCAGTCAGTTCGGGGATGCGGAAGACAACGCCGCGATGCTGATCCGCTTTCCCGCCGCGATGGCGGTGATCGAGGCGAGCTGGACCACCCTGCACAACGGCGTGGCGAACGGGCCGCTCATCTATGGCACGCATGGCACGATCGTGGTCGATGGCGATAACGTGCTGCTCTACGCCGATCGCGCATCGGACACGCCGAAACAGGTTTTCACGGGCGATCCGTTGCCGCCGGGCCGCGGGACGATCGCGGAGGAGTTTCTCCATCATGTCGAGACCGGCGCCGCGCTGCATCCGACGCTCGCCATGCCGCTCAACCTGGCGACGGCCGCGATGCTCGAAGCCGGCGCGCGCTCGGCGGCGAGCGGCCGGGCGGAGCCGGTCGAGACGACGGCCTGACTGCGCGGCATCCCCGGAGGTTCGCGTCGTGCGGACTTCCGCCGTGATCGCGCTCTGGGTCGGGCCGGCATCTGGTGTCGTGCTGGCGGTGGTGGTGACGAGATTGGAGCCAGCCTGAAATACTACCATGCCGGCCATCCGACGCGGCTTTCTGCGCTTCCGGTGCTCACGGCCCGTAAGGCCGCTCCGCGCCGGTTCTCGAAAGCCACGCCGGATGACTCGGGCCTAGCGCATTGCGCCAACGCGATGGGCGACGAAGGTCAGGCCGGCGGCGTGCGCTCGGCTGCGCGGGCGAGGTGCTCCTGCGCTTCGCTGACATCCTGCTTCGCCCGCTGCAATTCCTCCTGCGCTTCCCCGAGCTCCTCCGGGGATGCGCCGAGCCTGCCGAGCGAGGCGAAACGCTCATGCATGCGCCGCATCTGCTTGTCGGTGAGCTCCTCCAGCCCGAGCAGCGCGTTGCGGGCCTTTTCGTTGGCGAGGATCAGCTCGTCGAGCTTGAGCTTGATCACCTGCGTGTCCCGGTTCTGCGTGTTCTGCAGCAGGAACACCATCAGAAAGGTGATGATGGTGGTGCCGGTGTTTATGACGAGCTGCCAGGTGTCGGAGTAGCCGAAGATCGGCCCGGTCGCCGCCCAGACGACCACCAGGGCGCAAGCGAGGGCGAAGGTATGGGGCTTGCCGAGCTGCTGGCCAATGAGCTGCGCGATACGCGAGAAGATCTGTTCCATCCTGACCGACCTCCCGGCTCGGCTGAGCCCGCAGATGAGGCGCAAGGGCGAGAAGGGGCTGGCCACCCGCGCTCTCGCCTTTTACTGGAGCGGCATGATCGGGCAAAGGCGATTTCGGACCGTGATGTTCTCGGGGTTTCCGCGCCTGCTGCCGGCTGGCGCGGGAACGCTGCGACTGCGGATCGCGGTGCTCTATGCGGTCCTGCTGGCGGCCAATGGGGCGGCCTGGCTCGCGGCGCTGATCACCTTCCGCCAGCATCCGGTTCTGCTCGGCACGGCACTGCTCGCCTATTCCTTCGGGCTGCGGCACGCGGTTGATGCCGACCACATCGCGGCGATCGACAATGTCACCCGCAAGCTGATGCAGGACGGCGCGCGGCCGGCCGCGACCGGCTTCTTCTTCTCCCTCGGTCACTCCACCATAGTGGTCCTGGCCTCGGTTGCGATCGCCGCCACGGCGGCGGTGTTCAGGGGCCGGCTGGACACTGTCCACAGCATCGGCGGCGTGATCGGGACGACGGTCTCGTCGCTCTTCCTGCTGGCGGTCGCCGCGATGAACATCGTGATCCTGCTCGGCGTCTATCGCAGCTTCCGGCGGGTTAAATCCGGTCAGCCGTTTCGCGACGGGGATCTCAACATGCTGCTGGCCGGCGGCGGCCTGCTGGCGAGACTGTGCCGCCCGCTCTTCGCGGTGATCGGGCAGAGCTGGCATATGTATCCGCTCGGGATCTTGTTCGGTCTCGGCTTCGACACCGCGACCGAGATCGGATTGCTCGGCATCTCCGCCACCCAGGCGTCGCAGGGGCTTTCCGTCTGGTCGATCCTGATCTTTCCGGCCCTGTTCACCGCCGGCATGTCGCTGGTCGACACGACCGACAGCATCCTGATGCTGGGCGCCTATGAGTGGGCCTTCGTCAAGCCGATCCGCAAGCTCTACTACAATCTGACCATCACCTTCGTCTCGGTGCTGGTCGCCTTGGTGGTGGGCGGGATCGAGGCGTTAGGCCTCGTGCGCGAAGAGCTCGGCCTGACCGGACTCTTCTGGGACGGGATCGGCGCGCTGAACGGAAATTCCGGCATGATCGGCTACCTGATCATCGGCATCTTCGCCGTCAGCTGGGGCGTCTCCGCGCTGATCTACCGGCTGCGCGGCTACGACCGGCTGGAAGCCCACTCCGGCTGAGAGCCTGTTTGGAAACGCGCTCTGGCGGCCGTCTGACGCGCTTTCCTGCGCTCCGGTGCTGACGGCCGAAAAGGCCGCTCCGCGCCGGTGCTCGGAAAATCACGCCAGTCGACTCACCACCAAGTTTCGAAACAGGCTCTGAGCACCGCCACGGGCCGCTCGCTAAGCGCTGGTCTGAGAAGCGAGCCAGCCGATCGTCTCGCCGACACTCTGGCCGGAGGACGCGTCGATCGGCCCAATCCCGGAGGGCGGCGGTTGCGCCGGCAGCAGCGCGCCGCCGCCGGAATTCGGCACGGCGGCGATCGCGATATCACCGGCGAACCCGGCGCCCGCCGCATCGGTGGAGACCCCGAGACTGATATTCAGATCCTGCAATCCGCCCGCGCTCGGCAGGCCGCCGAGGCTGATCGGATTATCGGCGAAGAAGGCATCGGCGCTTGCGACGGTAGCGAAATTCTCCGACAGCAGCGAGGTGCTGCCCAGCACCACGTCGAGCGAGATGCCGGTGATGCCGGAATCATCCGCCTGCGTGGGGTTCGCGAGACCGAGCTCGAGCGTCTGCCCGGCCGCAAATGCCACGGGATTGATCTGTAGCTGGATCGCGCTCGTCGTGGTCTGGGCGTCGCTGCCGGCTGCGCTGTGGCCGCCGCCGACTTGGCCGAGGGCGAGATAGGTCGCCGAGGCGCCGAACGCCGCCGCGATAGTCGGATCGGCGCTCGTCACCGCAGCGATCGCAGGGGCGAGCGGTGCGCCCACGGCATCCGCCACCGCGCCCGAGCTGGTTCCGGGCGCGCCGCCATGCAGCGGGGAGAATTCCGCGGCCAGGCCGATCGCCACCTCGGCCTGTGCGATGCTGGTCCCGTTGACCGTCGTGGCCGCGCTACTCGACAGCCCGACCACCGGGCCGCCGGTCATCGCGGTCGCGGCGCTCGCCTGCGTGCTGCCGCTGCCGCCATCGCCGACCGCCAGCGCGATGGCCGGTGAGCCATGGCTGCCGCCGACCGGGCTGGTCCCGGCGATCGCATTCGCTGTGCTCACGACGCTGGCGCCGGTGCCGAAGGCGCGTGCCGTGGCCGCGCCGCCCGCCCGGCCCGCACCTCCCAACGCCGCCGCACCGACCATCACCGCGAAATCGCCGACAGCGCGCGCCACCGCGCTCGCATCCCCGCCTGCACCGTACGAATTGGGTCCGAAGCCGCCCCGTCCACCCTCGGCCGTCGAGACGACGCTGATATCGTGATTGGCGCCGCCGGCATCGAATTCCCGCAGCACCGAGCTCGCCGCGCCGCCCGCGCCGCCCGGGTTGGTCCCCACGCGGGTCGCGCCGCCCTCGCCGCCGCGAGCTGTCTGGCTGAGGGAGAGATCGCTGCCGGCGGTGCTGCCGCTCGCCGCATCACGCAGGGAGACCGATCCGCCGCTGCCCGCGGCGCTCTCGCCGGCTCCACCATTTCCGCCGATCGCTGTGGCGCCGACCGCCAGGGATGGCGCCTCGGCGGAGATTTCCGTCCCGACGGCGGTCGCCAAGGCCGTCCCACCATTGCCGCCGCGCGCGGATGAGCTGGCGCCTCCGGCCCCGCCGGTCGCGGTCGCGGTGATGGTGACCGGACCGATCGTGGCCGCGCCGTCGATCATGCCGGCCGCGCTGGCCGATGCCGACCCGCCACTGCCGCCGGCTCCCTCGGCCTGCTCACCGCCCTGGCCACCAACCGCCATCGCGGTCGCCCCCGATAAGGCGGTGCCGTCGACGGGGACGAGGTTCAGGGACGCGGTCGCTGTGGCGGTGCTCCCGGCGATGCCGATGGCGGCGGCGCCCGCCTGCGCGAAGGCGCCGACGGTTGCGGCGCCTTTCCCGGTGAAGCTCGCGGTGCCGGTGGCGGTTCCACCCGCCTCGCCGGACCCGCCAAAGGCTTGCGCGGTCACGGTTTGCGCGACGGTCGCCGAGGGTGAGACCGTGGAAGACGCACCAGCCGACGCGTTGCCGCCCGTCACGCCACCGATGCCGCCATAGGCCTGGGCTTCGATCGCGCCGGAGACCGCGCCGCGATCGGTCACGCCGGCGGTCGCCGACCCTCCGACCCCGCCGCGGCCGCCAGTGGCGAGCGCCCCGACATTGCCGGCACCGGCCCGGTCATCCGTGGCGTTCGCGCTCGCGGCGCCCCCGGCATAGACGGTCGCACCGTTGCCGGCATTCCCGCCCTGGGCAGAGGCCTCGACAGTCCCGGCGCCGGGACCTTCGCCGGTCGCGAGCGCGGTTGCGGCGCCGCCATCGCCCACACCCGACGGCCCGCTGCCGCCCGCGCCGCCGGTGGCCGTCGCGCTGGCCACTCCATTGCCGCCGCCGAGCAGCGCCGTGCTGTCGGCGGAACCCCCCGCCGTCGCGACGTTCTGGGCCGTGCCGCCCGCGCCGCCAATTGACAGCGCTTCCGCGGTCACGGTGGCCGAAGACGCGGCGAAGACGCTAACGGCGGCATCGGCGGTCCCCGCGGTGCCGTCGGTCACTCCGCCGCCGCCATTGCCGCCACGCGCCGTGCTGTCGATCGTCAGCGTCCGGCTTTGCGACGTGGCCGGGTTGGCCGCGTCATCGTCCGTCAGGGTCGACGAGGCGTCACCGCCATTGCCGCCCGGGCCGCCTGCGGAGGAGCCGCCCGCACCGCCACCATTGCCGCCGATCGCGGTCTGACCGAGCTGGAGCGAGCCGCTATCCGTGCTGCCCGAGACCGCGTCGGTCAGGCTGGAGGCGGCGCCATCGCCGCCGGCCGCACCCCGGATGCCCGCGCCGCCATTGCCCCCCGCCTGGACGGCTTGGAGGTTGACGGAGTTCCCGGCGGCGAGCGCCGCCCCGGTGATCGTGGCGAGGCCGCCGGCGCCTCCCTGATGGCCGGCGCCGACACCGTTGCCGCCCGTGCCGCCGGTGGCTCGCACCGTGGCGGCCAAGTGGCTGCGGGAATCATTCGTGCTCGCGACGAACGAGGCCGCCGCGCTGCCGCCCGTGCCGCCGTCATTACCGCTATCCGGCTGCTGCTCGCCAATGCCCGGAGCTCCGGCGTTGCCGCCATCCCCACCGACGGCCTGAACACCCAGACCCGAGCCGCCGACGGTGAGCGCGCCGCCGGCGGATGCTGTCGCATCGCCGCCATCGCCGCCCGCACCGCCATTGCCCGCAAGGAAGCGCAAGCCGCCGCCGCCATGGCCGCCATCGCCTCCGGCGCCACCGGTCGCTTTGGCATGGATCCGGTCGGTCGCGGCCGCCGCGCCGCCGCCGCCGCCGTCACCGCCATCCTGGCCCGGAGCAGTCCCATTGGCGCCGTTCGTACCGGCCATTCCCTGGGTGATCGTGGTCATGGATTGGTCTCTCCCATGGTGGCGCCAGGCTTTGAGCGCAGCACGATGCTACCACCATGGTTTCATACCGTCGGAGGGGTGATCTCCGGGGTATCGTCATATCTCTGTCTTTCCGGCAACATGCATCCGTTATTGCAACGTTTGCCGATCCCGAATCCATCCCGCATCCTTCATTCGTGAGATCGGGCGGGTCGGATTCCAGCCTGCACGATCGCCGGGAAGCGAAGCGGTGAAATCTCTAATCGGCGGTCCACCCGCCATCGATCACCAGTGAGGCACCGGTCATCAGCGCCGCGGCATCGGAAGCAAGAAATAGCACCGCGCCCATGATGTCCTCCGGCCGCCCAAGCCGGTCGAGCTTGATCTTGCCTTGCACGAAGGCGCGGAATTCCGGGTTCGCCAGGAATTGGCGCGTCAGTTCGGTTTCGATGAAGGTCGGGCAGAGCGTGTTCACCCGGATGCCGAGCGGCGCCAGCTCGACCGCCATGGCTTTCGACATTCCCTCCATCGCATGCTTGCTCGCGCAATAGACGGAGCGGTCGACCGCTCCGACATGGCCCATCTGCGACGAGACATGGATGATCGAGCCGTGTCGGCCCGCTGCCGCCATGCGCCGCGCGACCGCCTGCGCCACGAAGAAGGCGGCGCGCAGGTTGAGGGTCATCACCGCGTCGAAATCCGCCTCCGTCACGTCGAGAAAGCCGGCTGGGCGGTTGGTGCCGGCATTGTTCACCAGCACGTCGAACGGTTCGGCGCGCGCGATCGCCGCGGTGACGGCCGGAATTGCGCAGACATCGAGCGGCAGCGCGTCCGCCGCGCCGCCGGCCGCCCGGATCTGCGCCGCCACGGCCTCGATCTCGTCGGCGCTGCGCGCCGCCAGCACCACCTCGGCCCCGGCTTCCGCCAGGGCCACCGCGGCGGCGAGGCCGAGCCCGCGCCCGGCGCCGGTGACGAGCGCCCGCTTGCCGTCGAGGCGGAGCGAGGGCGTGGCCGGCAGCATCACACCGCCGCCTCGCCGTACTCAACATTGCGGCCGCCATACCGCCGCACCCGGACATTCGCCTGCTCGGCGTGCCCGACGAAACCTTCGAGCATGCAGAGCCGCGAGCAGACCGCGCCGATCTCCGCGCTCGCTTCATCGGTCAGCACCCGCCGATAGGTGCAGGTCTTGATGAACTTGCCGACCCAGAGGCCGCCCGTGTAGCGCGCCGCGCGCTTCGTCGGCAGCGTGTGGTTGGTGCCGATCACCTTGTCCCCGTAAGCGACATTGGTGCGTTGACCGAGGAACAGCGCGCCGTAATTGCGCATCCGCGCGAGGAACCAGTCCGGGTCGCGCGTCATTACCTGCACGTGCTCGGACGCGATGCGGTCGGCGTGCTCCAGCATCTCCTCGTCGCTGTCGCAGACGACCACCTGGCCATGGACCCGCCACGCCGCGCGCGCGATCTCGGCGGTCGGCAGGATCGCGAGCAGGCGCTCGACCTCCGAGAACGTCGCCTGCGCCAACCGCTCCGAGGTGGTGAGCAGAATCGCGGGCGAGGTCGGGCCATGCTCCGCCTGGCCCAGCAGGTCGGTGGCGCAGATCTCGCCATCCGCGCTCTCATCGGCGATCACCAGGGTCTCGGTAGGACCGGCCAGCAGGTCGATGCCGACGCGGCCGAATAATTGCCGCTTCGCCTCCGCGACATAGGCGTTGCCGGGCCCCACGATCATGTCGACCGGCGCGATGCTGCCGGTGCCGAGCGCCATCGCCGCCACCGCCTGCACGCCGCCGAGCACGTAAATCTCATGCGCCCCGCCGAGATGCATGGCGGCGACGATCGCGGGATGCGGGCCGCCCCGATACGGCGGCGCGCAGGCGATGATCCGCGGGCAGCCGGCGACGCTCGCCGTCACCACCGACATATGCGCCGAGGCGACCATCGGGTAGCGGCCGCCCGGCACGTAGCAGCCGACGCTGCCCACCGGAATGTTGCGATGGCCGAGCACCACGCCCGGCATGGTCTCGACCTCGAGATCGGTGAGGCAGGTCTTCTGCGCCTCGGCGAAGCGGCGCACCTGCGCCTGCGCGAAACGGATATCGTCGAGATCGCGCTCGCTCACCTGCGACATCGCCTGCGCTATCTCGGCTTCGGTCAGGCGGAACTGCGCCGGGCCCCAGTGATCGAACTGCTCGGACAGCGCGCGCACGGCATCATCGCCCTCCGCCTCGATGCGACCGAGGATGTCCTCAACCGTCCGACGCACACCATCATCCGCCTCGCGCACTTCGCCGGCATCCGCGCCCGCCTTGAGGATGCGCGCCATCCGCCTTCAGGCCCCGGCGCCGGTCTGCGTCTTGAACCCGGCCGCCTCGATGCCGGCAATCGCGCAGGCCTCGTCCTTGTCGGAAAGATCGCCGGAAATCCCGACGGCGCCCAGCAGCGCGCCACCGGCATCGCGGATCAGCACGCCGCCCGGCACGGGAACTACGCGGCCACCGCTTGCCGCCGCGATCGCGTTGACGAAAGCCGGCGTCGCCGCCGCGCGCGCCGCCATCTCGCGCGAGCCGAACCCCATCCCGAGCCCGCCCCAGGCCTTTCCGAACGCGATGTCGAAGCGAAGAATGCCCGACCCGTCCTCTCGATGAAACGCGACCAGATGACCGCCGCGATCAAGCACCGCCACGCTGAGCGGGGCCAGCTTGAGCGAATGCCCATGCGCCAGCGCGCCCTCGATGATCGTGACGGCCTGCGCCAGCGTTACGTCGTTCATTGCGTCTCTCTTCTGGTGTGCTGGGGTCCGGGTATCACGGGGTGCTGCGTGGCGAAAGCCAAGGTAGGCCAGGGCTCTGCCCCTGGACCCCGCCAAGGGTTGGGCCCTTGGAACCCTGTTGCGCTTCGCGCCCGGTGGAGAGGGACGGGGATGGTTGCGGCTCGCGCGAAGCGCATTCAGGTTCTAAGGGCCGCGCCCTTAGCGGGGTCCAGGGGCAGAGCCCCTGGCCTTAATGCGTATGATAAGCCGCCATCGTCAGAATCGCGTTCTGCAATTCGGTGATCGATTCGCGCATCGCGTGGCCGATCAGGTCGAGGCGCACGATCTGCTGGATGCGGTCGCCCGCACGTTCCAGTTCCTCGTGGGAGAACACGCGTTGCAGCACGCCGCAGACTTCAGCGAGCGAGATGATGATGATGTCGCGCGGCTCGGGAATTTCATCGCTGAGCAGCAGGTTGGCGATGCGCCGTTTGACCTCGAGTTGTTCCTTGCCATCGATCAGCGGGTAGCGGCGGGTTTCGAACACCCAGAGCAGCGTGCCTTTTTCCTCGCGCAGGATGCCGCGGGCGATCAGTCCTTCGATCGCCATGTCCTGCAGGTCCTGGCCGCGCTTCTGCAGGATGTCGAGCCATTCGGAGGGGCTGTGCACGCCCGGTGCGCCGGCGATCTCGGACAGCGCGGTGTCGAGCAGACGCTCGCCGGTCGGCGCGGAATTGATGACGACGAGTTTCTCGAGATCGGTGTCGATCCGATCGAGGATCGAGAGCTCCATCAGCACCGCGCCCGCGAGGGCGCGGTCGAGCACAACGCCGGAGATCTCGGTGAAATTCCCGCTCTCATTGTCATGCGCCAGGAGGAACAGCTCTTCGGCGGCGGTCAGCATCGCGGGCTCCTCTTCGTTCAGCGCATCGCGGCGAGAGCGGCGTCGCGGCTTTCGTGCAGCTTGAGCAGGCTCGAGAAGCCACTCACGTCGAACACTTCGCGGACGGCCGATGTCGCATTGCAGACGGCGAACGCCACCTTGGCGCTCTGCGCCTGCTTGGCGGCCTTGAGCAGCACGCGCAAGCCGGCGCTGCTGATGTAGTCGAGGCCGGCGAGATCGAGCAGCACGCCCCCCGATCCGGCGCTGAGCGCGGCGGCGAGCTCCTGGTCGATCCCGGGCGAGGTCGAGCTATCCATCCGCCCGTTCAAGGCGATGACCGAGACGCCGTGATCCTGCTGGCCTTCCATCATCGCTTTCCCCTGCGGTCAGCCGGGGCTTATCACGATCAGAGGAGCGCGGTCGAGTTCGGCAATGGAGCCGGTATTCGCCTAAGGCGCTCCACGCTTCGCCCAGGCCATGCTTCGCCCGGCCTCGCTGCGCTCAGCGGTGGCCGGGCGAACTCGTGCCGTAGGGCAGACGCGCCGACTGCGAGGTGCTTCCCGCCGGTTCCAGCAGCGGCGTCTGCGTCGGCTGCTTCCAGGGCGTCGCCTTGAACCAGCCGACAACCTGTCCCACCGCGAGAAGCAGCGCGATGCCCGCGAGATTGACCGCGAGCTCGGCGCCATACCCCTTGCCGATCACGTCGAAGGCAATGCCGCCGATATCGGCCAGGATGACGGTGGCCAGAAACACCGCCAGCGATTGCTGCCCGGTCTCGACGATCGGCGCCGCAAACCGGTGGCGCAGCCAGTGCTGACGCGTCCGCATGAAGTTCGACACGAGATAGGCCAGCGCCATGAAATGCACGATTTCGAGCGGGTCGAGCGTGGTCTTGTCGACCTGCGACTCGGCGAGCTTGTGCAGCAGGGTGAAGCCGGGGATCGCGTGATAGACGGGCGCTACCTTGAGCATCGCGGCGAGCACCACTACGCCGAGCGCCAGGCCGGTGAGCGGCCGCGAGCTCTTCGGCGCGTGCAGCCAGCCCATGCTCAGGCTGAATCCGGTGAAGAACATGAACTGCCAGGAGAACGGGTCGAAGAACCAGGGCCGCCCCTCGGTCGGATCGGCCGGCAGGTTCCAGTGCAGCCCGCGCGACGCGGCCCAGAGCGTGCAGGACATTACGAAAAGCAGCCGGGGGCTGACCCGCGCGATCACCACCGCGAACGGGATCATCGCCACCATCGCGACATAGACCGGCAGGATGTCGAGATAGCCGGGCACGTAGGTGAGGGTGACGATCCCACGGATCGCATCCACCGGATCGGTGAACAGATAGTCGAGCTGCAGGACCGAGCTGTAGCCCTCTCGGCCGAGC
This sequence comes from Acetobacteraceae bacterium, assembly GCA_965276665.1. GTDB lineage: Bacteria > Pseudomonadota > Alphaproteobacteria > Acetobacterales > Acetobacteraceae > CAWGJC01. The sequence goes on along the minus strand of OZ255620.1, from coordinate 919,485 downwards.
ATGTGGAGCACGATGCCCGGCAGAGCCGCGACGACCATCACCGTCGCGATCTGGGCCACGTAGAGCTGCCACACACGAAGCGCCACCCGCCCGGAGGCGGAGAGCCAGCTCGTGCGGGTATAGAGCCGCCCGAAAGCCAGGGCCGCCGTGTAGCCGGAGATGAAGATGAACACGCAGGCGGCATCGCTGTAGCCGAACTGGCCCGGTGTCCAGTTGACCCAGCTATTCCCGCGCATGTGATCAATGAGAATGATGAACAACGAGATGCCGCGAAAGAAATCGAGGCGGAGGTCGCGTTCCTTCAATCCGTTCATCATAGCCATGGCATCAATTGCCTTCTCCGCGATCCCGGCTCGGCCGACATGCTGTCGCCGTATGGTCCTTCTCAACACGCGTCGGCAAGCGGCGGTTTTGTTAAGAAGGGTGTCGCGGCTTTCAGTGCGGCCTTCGTCATAGACACGCGAGATGGGTTTGGGATTTCCCGTCACGCAGCCGTGTTTTCGCATTGCAGCATTGCGCCTGCCCCAGCAGGACGGCAGCATCGGGCCGGCGAACCAGCGCGCCAGAGAGGAAACAATGGAACGATTGCCGCCGGAAGTCACGCGCCGGGTTGACCGCTTCCTGCCGGGCAATGTGCGCCCGCTGGTCTACAATCCCGAGTTGCATCCGATCTGGATCGATGACGGGCGCTTCCGCTACCGGCGTGAGGGACCCGGCGGGGCGAGCATGATCGAGGTCGAGGCCGCCACCGGCCATCGCGTGGCGGTGTCGATGCCCGAGCCGGCGCTTCCCGCCGCCGCCCCGCACGAGCGTGCCTCTCCGGACGGAGAATGGGTGCTGTTCCGCCGTGGCGACGATGTCTGGCTCCGGGCGGCGAAAGGCGGCGCGGAGCGCCGGCTCACGAGCGATGGCGAGCCTGCTCATTCCTACGGCAAGTCGGCGGATGCCAACCTCGCGACGGTCACGCTGGCGCGGAAGGGCGTGGCGCTGCCGCCGGTCGCCTTGTGGTCGCCCGATTCGCGCCGCATCCTGCTCTGCCGGCTCGATGAGCGGGCGGTGGGCGATTTCCCGATGGTCCAGCACGTGCCCGAGGATGGCAGCGCCCGCCCGCGCTACTGGCCGCTCAAGCTGGCGCTCAGCGGCGACACGGCGCTCCCGATGGTGGAATACCTGATCATCGAGGCGGCGAGCGGCCGCATCAACCCGGTCGCCGCTGGCCCGCTGATCGGCGGCGTGGCGAGCGCGATCGAGCGGTCCGAGGCCTGGTGGAGCGCCGATTCCGCCCGCGTCTACGTCACCGATCGCGATCGCCTCTCGCGCCGGCTCTCCCTGCTGGAATTCGACGCGGCAGCCGGCGCCAGCCGCGTCGCGGTCGAGGAGACGGCGGATACCTTCATCGACACCAACCTCTCGGTGATCGGCCGCCCGAACATCGTGGTGCTCGACCGCAGCGGCGAGGTGCTCTGGTTCTCGCAACGCGACGGCCGGGCGCATCTCTACCTCTACGACCTCGCGACCGGAGCCTTGAAGGGGCGGGTGACCGAGGGGCGCTGGATGGTGCGCGACGTGGTGCGGGTGGACGAGGCGGCCCGGCAGGTCTGGTTCCTCGCCGGCGGCGTCGATCCCGAGCGGGATCCGACGCTCCGCACACTCTGCCGGATCGGCCTCGACGGCACCGGCTTCACCGTGCTGACGCCGGAGGCGGCGGAGCATTCGGTGGCGATGCCGGCGCTCCGCATGCCGCGCGACCATGTCCGCCCGGCGCCCGAGCCGGGAGAGGGCATCGCGCCGGATTTCCGCCATTTCATCCACACCCATTCGACGATCGACCGCCTGCCGGTGACGAGCCTCCGCCGCGCCGACGGCAGCCTGGTCGCGGTCCTGGAGGAGGCCTCGCTCGATCCGGCGCTCGCCGGCGCCTGGCGCTGGCCGGTGCCGTTCCGCGTCATCGCCGCTGACGGGCAGACGCCGCTCTGGGGTGCGATGTGGCTGCCGAGCGATTTCGACCCGGTGCGGCGCTACCCGGTGCTGGACTGGATCTATCCCGGTCCGCAACGCGGCCAGACCCCAAAGGGGGCGTTCGGCGCAGGCAGCGAGCTCGCCCGCAACGTGATGCCGCAGGCCTTCGCCGAGATCGGCTGCATCGTCGTCAACGTGGACGGGCGCGGCACGCCGCTCCGCGACAAGGCTTTCCACGATCGCAGCTATGGACGGCTCGACGATCCAGGCTGCCTCGAGGACCACGTCGCGACGATCCGCGAGCTTGCGCGCCGCCACGCCTATATCGATACCGGGCGGGTGGCGATCATGGGCCATTCCGCCGGCGGCTACGCGACGGTGCGGGCGATGGCCTCCTACCCGGATTTCTTTCGCGTCGGCGTCTCGAGCGCCGGCAATCACGACCAGCGCGGCTACGGCTTCACCTGGGCGGAGAAGCATCAGGGACCGGTGGAAAGCCTGCCGGACGGCACCACCAGCCACACCAAGGCGGCCAACAAGCATGTCGTGGACACCATCGCCGGCAAGCTGCTGCTCGCCTACGGCGAGATGGACGACAACGTCCACCCCGCGCTGAGCCTGCAGCTGATCGACGCGCTGGTGAAGGCGGACAAGGATTTCGAGCTCGTCGTGCTGCCCAACGAGGATCACGGCTCGACCACGCAACACCCGTATTTCCTGCGCAAGGCGATGGAATTCCTCGGCGAGCATCTCGGGATCGCGGCTCAGGCGTGAGTGCGGCTCAGGCGTGAGTGAGGCGATAGGCCGCGCTGAGCAGGTCGAGCAGATCGAGCAGGCGCGCCACGTACTGGTCCCGCACCGCGAAAGCCGGCGCGGCGGCATCAAGCATCTGCCGCTCGAGCGCATCGATCATGCGGAGCAGGCGCCGCTCGTGCAGGCCGAGGCGGCGCTGCACCGGGTCGGTCAGCAGGCCGGCAAAGGCGGCCAGCGTGGCGGCGCCCAGCATCAACCCGCCGGTCAACCCGCTCACCAGCAGCAGGGAGGGCGCGGCCGGGAACAATCCGTACCACAAGCCGCCGAGCCCGGCGCCGAGCGGAAACGAGGCGATCGCGGTCTGCTGCGCCATCGCGGCGGCGAGCCCCGGCCCGAGCGACGCGACCCCCGGCGTGAGCTGCTTGAGCGTGAGCGCGCCGGCGCCGATCGTCGCCAGCGAGGTCGCGATCTCCGAGGCGGCCGCGCGGCTGCCCGCATAGGCGAGGAGGGCAGCCTCCAATTGCGCGCGAAAGCCGGGATCGCCGCTCGACCGGCCGATTTGCAGGAGCACGTCGTCGAGCCTTGCGGCCAGCGCGGGCTCGGCCAGGATCGTCTCCGCCAGCGCATCGCGCGTCGCCACCCGGCTGTTCTGGCGGAACGGCACCTCCAGCAATTCGGTCGCGATCAACCACTCGATGCGACGGGAGACGGCGGTGGGGAGCAGGAGATGGGTTGCGCCGAGCCGACGTGCGAGGCCGCCTGCTCCTGCCCGCGCCGCGCCGGCACGGGCGACGCGCAGCAGGATCTCGGGACCGGCGAGGAGAATGTTGGCGGGCGCACGGGCGATGTCCCAGCCGAGTGCCGCGCGATGCAGCCGCGCCGCGCCGCGTGCGGAGAAATGCGTCGCGACGAAGCTCGGCACGCGGGCGCGGCGTTCGGCGAAATAGCGGCGGACGCCGGCATCGACGAGGCGTTCAGCCTCGACCGAATCCGGCGCCTTCATCACACCCGCATCGGCTCGGGCGGCGGATCGCGCGGGATCGGCATCGGCGCCGGCGGGTCCTGCACCGGCACCGGGCCATCCGGATCGGGCTCCGGTTCGGGCGGCTGACCCGGCGGGGGTGGCGGATCGGAAGCGATCTTTTTCAGCATGACCGACGAACTCCCGGGCCGCTTCCGGGTTCCGCGCGACGTCGCGCGGAACCGGACTGCTGGTTCTACCACAGATCCTGGACGTAACGTCCTGGGCGTCGGATTCCTGGTTCCTGGGGCGTCGATTTCGTCGAGGCACCGCCGGTTTCGTATGCGGCGCGCCGATCCTACAGCGCGACCACCTCGCAGATCGGATTCTCCGGCGCCGCGCCGTCGCGCCAGAGCCAGTAATTGTTGCTGCCGTCGCCGTTCACCGCGACGGCGCGGTGATTGTCCTTCGTGTCGATGGCATGAAGGGTGATGCGGCTGATCAGGCCGCCTTTGAGCGCGCGCATGTCGTCGATCGCCTCGTCCACCGCCGCGCGCAGGTCGAGCCCCATCTTGAGATAGAGCACAACCGAGCGGGCGGTCTGGCAGCGGATCGCCATCTCGCCCGCCCCGGTGCAGGCGCAGGCGCCGAATCGCGTGTCGGCATAGGAGCCGGCGCCGATGATCGGGGTGTCGCCGAGGCGGCCGGGATATTTCCATTGCCAGCCCGAGGTGCTGGTGCCCGAGCCGATCTGTCCGTCCCGGCCGCGGGCGATGAAGACGGTGGTGCCGCGCGCCTCGGTCTGCGGGATCTTCGTGGTGACATGCGGGACCAGCGGCGCGCGGTCCCAGGCGGCGCGATCTGCATCGGAGACGCTGGCGGCAAACCAATCCTGCCAGGCCGCGCGTGCGTGGGACAAAACATTGTCGGTGGTCTCGGCGCCGATCTCGCGGCCGAAGCGCTCCGCGCCGGCGCCCACCAGCATCTCGTGCGGCAACCGCTCGAGCACCCCGCGCGCGATCGAGACCGGGTGGAGGAATCCCTGCACTGCCCCAACCGCGCCGGTCCGCAGCGTGCCGCCGTCCATCATCGCGGCGTCGAGCTCGACCTCGCCCAGGATGTTCGCCCAGCCTCCGCGCCCGACCGTGCGGACGCGCTCGTCCTGCTCGACCAGGCGGATGCCGGCCTCAATCGCATCGAGCGGCGCGCGGCCTTCGGCGAGCAGCGAGGCGGTGAGCGGGACGCCCGGATAGCCTTCGTTGTTGGTGACCAGGATCATCGCGCCGCTCCCTTCGTGTGGCGGGGCACCGTGGCGGCCCCGCGCCGCGCTGTCTATGCTCGGCGAAACGGGAGGAGGGATGCGATGGCGGGATGGATCGCCCGGGTTCTGGCCGCGGCGGCGGTGGTCTCTGTCGCCATTCCGGCGAGAGGGGCAGAAATTCGCGTGGGGCTCGCCGCGACCGCCTCCTCGGCGGACCCGCTCTATCACGAGGTCGGGCCGAACGACGCGCTGGCGCTGCAGGTCTACGACCGGCTCGTCGGCGCCGACGCGCATCTGCATCTGCAGCCGGACCTCGCCACCGGCTGGACCCTGCTCGACGAGCGCTCCTGGAAATTCGACTTGCGGCCAGGCGTGGTGTTCCAGGACGGCGCGCCGTTCACCGCGAGCGACGTGGTCTACACCTTCTGCCGCGCGCTGCATGCGAACGACACCGGCTCGTTCAGCCATGTCGCGCGCTCGCTGACCGGCATCGACGTGCCGGACGCGCATACGGTCGTCCTGCACACCGCAATCCCCGACCCGACCCTGCCCGCGGAGCTCGCCGCCATCGCAATCCTGCCGCGCCATCTCGCGGCCGAGGGCGGCCTGACATTCGCGCCGGCGAACCAATGCGGGCTCGCGCATCTGCCCGCGCCGGGCGATTACGATTCGCTCCGTCTCGCGATCGGCACCGGGCGCTACCGGCTGGAGAAATACATCCCCGGCACATCCGCGGTGCTGCGCGCGAATCCGGCCTATTTCGGCGCGAAACCACGCTGGGACCGGGTGACCTACACCGCGGTCACGCAGGCCGGACCCCGCGATGCGGGACTGATGTCGGGCGATTTCGACCTGATCGAGAATGCCTCGCCGGAGGATTTCCCGGCCTTCAAGCGGCATGGCGGCATCGCCTGGACCGTGACGCCCTCGCTCAGGATGATGTTCCTGCAACCCGATATCGGCCGCGCGCAGAGCCCGGAGGTGCGCGATGCGGGTGGCCGCAACCCGCTGCAGGATCCGCGCGTGCGGCAGGCGATCTCGCTCGCGATCGACCGCGCGGCGATCGCGTCGCGCATCATGGACGGGCTCGCGGTGCCAGCCGATCAGTATCTCACGCCCGGCCTGCCGAGCGCGCTGCCCGATCCGCCGCCACGCCCGTATGATCCGGCGGCCGCGCGCAAGCTGCTGGCCGAGGCGGGCTACCCGAAGGGGTTCGGCATCACCCTCGCCGCCACCAGCGACCGCTACATCAACGATGCGCAGGTCGCCCAGGCGGTCGCGCAATTCCTTACGCGGGCGGGCATCCGCACGCAGGTGGACGCGATGCCGCAGACGGTGTTCTTTCCCTCCCGCTTCCGGCGCGCCTTCAGCCTCTCGCTCGCCGGATGGGGGTTCGGCACCGGCGAGGTGTCCGACATCATGCGCCCGTTCCTGATCACCATCGATGCCGCGCACGGGCTCGGGCAGTCGAATTACGGCGGCTATAGCAGACCGCAATTCGACGCGCTGGCGCTGCGCGCCATCGCCGACATGAACGATGCGACGCGGATCGACACGCTCCGCCAGGCGACGCGCATCGCGCTCACCGACAACGCGCTGATCCCGCTCTACTGGGAGACCAGCGTTTGGGCGTACAAGGATCGCTTCACCTATACCGGTCGCGTCGATCAGATGACCGACGCCGACGATCTGAGGCCCAAGCCATGACCGACCTTGCCGCTCTTGTCGCCACGCCCGGCGCGTCCGACGTCGTCTATGCCGATCCCGCCTTTCCCGAACAGCCGCTGACGCTGCGCGGCGCGCGGCCGAAGCAGTTCGATGCAACGACGCCGATCCTGTTCGTGCATCACGGCGTGCGGCGCAACGGATATGATTACCGCGATTTCTGGCTGCCGCTGGTGGATGCGGCGGGCGTGATGGTGATCGCGCCGGAATTTTCCGATGCGGCGTTCCCCGGCGCCGGCTGGTATAATTTCGGCAATCTGCGCAGCCCGTCGGGCACGCTCAATCCGCGCAGCGCCTGGACCTATGGCGTCGATGCGCGCCTGTTCGTTGCCTTGCGCGAGGCGGGGATCACCGCGCGGGACCGCTACGGTCTGTTCGGGCATTCCGCCGGCGGCCAGTTCGTGCACCGCATGATCTCGCTCGGCTTGGTCGACGGCGTCGCCGCTGCCGTCACCGCGAATGCCGGCACCTATGCGATGCCGGATCTCGCGATCGATTTTCCGTATGGCCTCGGCGGCACCGGGCTCGACGAGGGGGGATTGCGAGCGCTGCTCGGCTTCCCGCTCGTCGTGCTGGCGGGAACCGAGGATATCGACACCGAAAGTCCGCATTTCCCGAAGGAAGCGGCCGCGATGCGGCAGGGCGGCACGCGCCATGCGCGCGCGCATTTCTATATCGAGACCGCGCGAGAGGCGGCTTCGGCGCGCGGCCTCGCCTGCGCCTGGACCATCCGCGACGTACCCGGCGTCGCGCATGACGGCGAGCGGATGGGGCAGGCGGCGGCGCCGATCCTCGCGGCCGCCCTGACCGCGTGAGGCTGATCGCCATCGGCCGCCTGCGCGGGCCGGAGGCGGAGCTGTTCGCGCGTTATGCCGCCCGGCTGCGTCCGTCGCTCGCGATGACCGAGCTCGCGGAAGCGCGCGGGGTGCCGGCGGACATCAAGCGTCGCGAAGGCGAGGCGCTGCTCGCGCGGCTGCCGGCGGACGCCTTCGCGGTGGCGCTCGATCCGGGCGGCGGCGCGCCGGACAGCGAAGGTCTTGCCGCGCTGTTGGCGCGCTGGGAGGCAGCCGGGCGTGCGCCGCACTTCCTCATCGGCGGTGCGGAGGGGCTGGCCGCGCCGGTGCTTGCCCGTGCCGGGCACGTGCTCTCGCTGGGCCCGCTCACCTGGCCGCATTTCCTGGCCCGCGCGATGCTCGCCGAGCAGCTCTACCGCGCGCAGGCGATCCGCGCCGGGCATCCCTATCACCGCGCCGGCCGGCCGTGATACGGAGCGCCGCCCATGCCGAGGAGAGTTCTTTGCCAGACACAGCGCAGGCGCGCCGCCCGGTCATGCTCGTCGTGCTCGACGGCTGGGGCTGGCGCGAAGAGGCAATGGACAATGCCGTGAAGCAGGCAAAGACGCCGAATTTCGACCGGCTCTGGCGCGGCCCGCATGCCTTCCTCCACACCTCCGGCGAGGATGTCGGCCTGCCGGACGGGCAGATGGGCAACTCGGAAGTCGGGCATCTCAATATCGGCGCCGGACGGGTGGTGGAGCAGGAGCTGCACCGTATCGGCCGAGCCTTCTCCGAAGGAAAACTCGGTGCAAATCCGGAATTCACCGGGTTCGTCGCGGCGCTGAAAAAATCCGGCGGCATCTGTCACCTGCTCGGACTGGTCTCGCCGGGCGGCGTGCATGCGCACCAGGATCATGCCGCGGCGCTCGCCCGGCTGATCGCCGAGGCGGGGGTGAAGACCGTGCTCCATGCCTTCACCGACGGGCGCGACACCCCGCCCCGCTCCGGCGCGGATGATCTCCGCCGCCTGCGCGGCGCGCTGCCCGGAGCGGTGCTGATCGCCACCGTTAGCGGCCGGTATTTCGCGATGGACCGCGACCATCGCTGGGACCGCGTCGGCCGCGCCTATGCCGCGCTCGCCGAAGGTGAGGGGGATGCGTTCGACGATCCGGTTGCGGCGGTCGAGGCTTCCTATGCCCACGACGTGACCGACGAGTTCGTGCCGCCCGCGGTGATCGGCGGGTATCGCGGCATGCGGGACGGCGACGGGGTGCTCTGCTTCAACTTCCGCGCCGACCGGGTGCGCGAGCTGCTGTCCGCGCTGCTGCAGCCGGATTTCGGCGGGTTCTCCCGCCAGCGCGTCATCTCCTTCGCCGCCGCCCTCGGCATGTCGCGCTACAGCGACGCGCTCGCCGATCGCATGGGCGTGCTGTTTCCCAAGCAGTCGCTGCCGGACATTCTCGGCGAGGTCGTGGCAAAGGCCGGCCGCACCCAGCTCCGCATGGCGGAGACCGAGAAATTCCCGCACGTCACCTATTTCCTCAATGGCGGGAGGGAGGAGAAATACAAGGGCGAAGACCGGATCATGGTCCCTTCGCCGAAGGTCGCGACCTATGACCTGCAGCCCGAGATGTCCGCCCCCGCGCTGACCGCCAAGGCCGTGACAGCGATCGAGTCGCGAAAATACGATCTGATCGTACTGAATTTCGCCAATCCGGACATGGTCGGGCATACCGGCAGCCTGCCGGCGGCGATCCGCGCGGTGGAGACGGTGGATGCCGGGCTCGGCCGCATCGCCGATGCGGTGCTGGCGGCCGGCGGCGCGCTGCTCGCCACCGCCGATCACGGGAATTCCGAGCTGATGCGCGACCCGGAGACCGGCGGACCGCACACCGCGCACACCACCAATCCGGTGCCGATCCTGCTGGCGGGCGTGCAGGCGAGGCTGCATGACGGCCGGCTTGCCGACCTCGCGCCGACCCTGCTCCGTCTGATGGGTCTCGACCAGCCGACCGGGATGACCGGCCGCCCGCTGCTCGACGGCGATGCGGCGCGCGCTGCGGAGTAGCCTGTCGCTCCTGCTGGTCGCGATGGCCGCCGCCGCGCCGTCGCACCATGTGCATCATCGCGCCTCTCGCGAGACGGCCACGCGGCGAAACCTTCGCCGGGCGGAGAGCGCGCATGCCGCGGATCTCCGCGCGCAGCGCGATGCGGCGTTCCGTGCCGCGGCCGCCGGCGCCGAGGCCGCCCGGCTGGCGGCCGCACGGGTCGCCGCCGCCGCCTCGCTCCGCACCGCCGAAACCGCGACCGCTGCGGCGGCCGACCGGATGGCGGCGCTCGCCGCCCGCGAGCGGGACGCCGAGGCGCGGCTGCAGGCGCGCGCCGCCGATCTCGCGCCGATGCTGCCGCTGGTCGAGCGGCTCTCCCTCTACCCCGCCGAGACCTTGCTCGCCGTGCCGACCTCTCCTGACCGCGCGCTCGAGGGGCTGCTCGTGCTCAAGGGCCTGTCGCAGCAATTGGAGCAGGAGGCGGCCGCGCTCCGGGCCGAGCAGGCGGAGGTGGCGCGGTTGCGCGCCGAGCTCTCGGCGGCCGAACCCGATCTCGCCCGCGCCGAGGCGGCGCAGGCCGCGCAATCGGCGGCGCTCGATCGCCAGCTCGCCACCGCCCGGCAGAACCAGGCGGTCGCGCAGAGCGCCGCCTCGGCCGCGCTGGCGCGTGCGGCGGCGGATGCCGCGCGCGCCGATTCGCTCCGCGACGTGGTCACCACGCTCGGTCAGGCGACGGCGCAGCAGGAGCAGGATGCCGCGCATGAGGCGGCGGTGGCCGAGGCGGCGGCCCGGGCGCCCGCACCGCCGCCGGTGCGGGATGCGCGCCAGCAGGTGGCCACGGCCGCCGCGCGCCAGCAGGCCGCGCTCGCCGCGCCCGCCGGCCCCGGCCTTGCCGCGCCGGCCGGCCAGCTCGCCGCCCCGGTGGTAGGGCGGGTGGTGCGAGCGTTCGGCGCCGCCGGCGAGGATGGCGCAACGAACGGCGTCTCCTATGAGGCGCCTCCCGCTGCCCGGGTGGTGTCCCCGTGCGCCGGCCGGGTCGATTTCGCGGCGCCGTTCCGCAGCTATGGCCAGCTCTTGATTGTCAACTGCGGTGGCGGGTACCACTTCGTTCTGGCAGGACTGGACCGGCTTGACGTACAAGTGGGACGCTCGCTTCAGGCAGGCGAGCCGGTCGGGACGATGCCGGACTGGAACCCGCGGGACGCCGGCGGCCGTCCCGCCCTGTACGTCGAGTTGCGGCATGATGGCCGGCCGGTCAATCCAGCCCCCTTCCTGGGGGCTGCGCGTGGCTGATCGGGGCCGGAAGCCGGCCGGGATGACGGATGCGCCAGGGTGCGGACAGCCCCCGGTAACCGGGGCTGGGGTATGGATCGCAAGGTGCCGGCGAGCTGCCGGGCGTGAGAGGATGAGCAGCATGAAGTATCGCACCGGCTTGCTTCTGGGATCGGCCTTTCTCGCCGGAATCGCCGCCGGCCCCGCCGGCGGGATGCTGGCCCGGCATTTCGGGGTTCCCCTCGCCATCGCGCAGGAAACCACCAACCGCGCCGACACCTACAAGCTGCTGACCCTCTACGGCGACGTGTTCGAACGCGTCCGCGCCGATTACGTCGACAAGGTGAGCGACCGCGACCTGGTCGAGAACTCGATTAACGGCATGCTCACCGGCCTTGATCCGCATAGCAGCTACATGAACGCCAAGCAGTGGCAGGACATGCAGGTGCAGACCAGCGGCGAATTCGGCGGCCTCGGCCTCGAGGTCACCGCGGAGGACGGGCTGATCAAGGTGGTCAGCCCGATCGACGACACGCCGGCGGCGCATGCCGGTCTCAAGGCGGGCGACCTGATCGTCTCGCTCGACGGCCATACGGTGGAGGGTCTTTCGCTCAACGACGCGGTCGACAAGATGCGTGGGCCGCCGAACAGCCCGATCAAGCTCACCATCAAGCGCGAGGGCGTCGACAAGCCGATCGAGGTGTCGCTGCTCCGCGAGATTATCCGCCCGCCGGTGGTAAAGAGCCGGCTCGACGATAACGGCATCGCCTACCTGCGCGTGTCGAGCTTCAACGAGCAGACCGATCAGAGCCTGCGCGCCGGCCTCTCCAAGCTGCGCCAGCAGGCCGGCGGCAAGCTGAACGGCATCGTGCTCGACCTGCGGAACAATCCGGGCGGCCTGCTCGACCAGGCGGTCGCGGTCGCCAATGATTTCCTCGACCAGGGAGAGATCGTCTCCACCCGGGCCCGGCATGCCGAGGACAGCGAGCGCTGGGACGCGAAGTCGAGCGGCGACATCGCCAGTGGATTGCCGCTGGTGGTGCTGATCAATGGCGGCTCCGCCTCGGCGAGCGAGATCGTCGCCGGCGCGCTGCAGGACCATCACCGTGCGGTGCTGGTCGGCACGCGGAGCTTCGGCAAGGGCTCGGTCCAGACGGTGATCCCGCTACCCGGCAATGGCGCGATGCGGCTCACCACCGCGCGCTACTACACGCCCTCCGGGCGCTCGATCCAGGGGCTCGGCATCACGCCGGACGTGCCCGTTTCCTCAAGCCGCGTGGAGCAGGCGCATTTCGGGCCGGAGCGCGAGGCCGATCTGAACCACATCCTGTCCAACCAGGGCGGGACGCCGCAGACCGCCGCGCCGCCGCCGCGCACCGACCTGCCGCAGATTGCGCAGACGATCCCGAAGGCGCCGCCGGAATCCTGGCCGACCTTCGACGCCTCCAAGCCCGCCACCGACTTCCAGCTGCAGGAAGGCGAGACGGTGCTGAAGGCGATGTCGGTGCAGAACCAGGCGGCGCAACGCTGACGCGGGCGCATCGCCAAGCGGCCCGGGCATAGGTGGATTCGGGCCGCCGCTTACTAACTGTTCTGTGGGCGGTGATTCTCATCGCCGTGATCGGCGGCGCGGGCGTTCTGCAATATCTTGGGCCGTTGCCCATTTCGGACGCGCAGCCCCGAACTGCGCAGCAGGCTGCGGCGGGAACGCCGTCCGCCGGCTCGCCCGGCGCCAATGCGACGCCGACAGGCGCGCCGGCGCAGGCCTCCCAGGCGCCCGCGCAACCGCCGCCTGCCTCACTGCAACCGCAGGCCCAGGCATTCACTGCCCCGGTCTCAACGCCGTCCGAGGACCAGACAATCGCGCCGCCGGTTCCGGCGCTTTCCGAAACCTTGGCCGCCTTTCCGAACGCGCCCTTGCCGCGCATCGCCGCCGACGGGCGTCAGCCAATGCAGGTCTATGCCCGCCCCTTCGATGCCGCCGATCCGCATCCGCGTGTGGCGCTGGTTTTCGCGGGCGCCGGCGAATCCGCGGCGGAGACGCGGACCGCGATCGCGGCGCTTCCCGGCCAGGTCACGCTCGCCTTCTCGCCGGGCGCGACCGATCTCGGACCGCTGCTCGCCGACGCGCGCGCGCATGGCCACGAATATCTCGTCTCGATCCCGATGGAGCCGCAGGGCTATCCGCTGAACGACCCCGGCAGACGGGCGCTGATGACCGGCGCGGATCCACGGAGCAACGAGCAGAATCTCCTCTGGGCGCTAAGCCGGGTGCCGGGTGCGACAGGCGGCACGGGCGCGCTCGACGGATTCCGCGGCGAGCGTCTGGCGGCCGCCCGCGACCCGTTCAACACGCTGCAGGTCACGCTCGCCTCGCGCGGGCTCCTCTATGTCGATCCGCGTCCCGGCGCTTCGCCGCTCGCCCATGTCGCCGGCCGCGATGTCGACCTGGTGATCGACGATCCGCCGGACCGGCAAGCCATCGATGCGAGGCTGGCGCAGCTCGAGAAGATCGCGCGGGACAAGGGAAGCGCGCTCGGTCTCGCCGGTCCGCTGCGGCCGGTGACGGTCGATCAGGTCGATGCCTGGGCGAGGGGGCTCGCCGCGCGTGGCATCACCCTGGCGCCCGCCAGCGCGCTCGCCGCCCCGAAGCCGACCAACCGCACGTGAGTCGATCTTGAATTTCGCGACGCTGCCTTATCGCCCGAACGTCGGCGCGGCCCTATTCGATCCGCGCGGTCTCGTCTTCGTCGCCCGCCGCGCCGACCTGCCGAATGCCGAGGGCGCGCCGGGCGGCTGGCAATTGCCGCAGGGCGGCATCGACGAGGGCGAGGATCCGCGCGGCGCCGTGCTGCGCGAGCTCGCCGAGGAGATCGGGACCGATCGGGCGGAGATCATTGGCGAGCACCCCGATTGGTTCTGCTACGACCTGCCCCCGCATCTGCTCGGCCGGGCGCTCGGCGGCCGCTACCGGGGCCAGCGGCAACGCTGGTTCGCGCTGCGCTTCACCGGCGCCGATGCCGATATCCGCCTCGATCTCGATCCGCATCCGGAATTCGACGCCTGGCGCTGGGTGCCGCTCGCCGAGTTGCCGACCCTCGCCGTGCCGTTCAAGCGGCCGATCTACGAAACCCTCGCTTTGGACTTCGCGCGTTTCGCAAGAGTTTCGTGATGGCGGGTGAAGACTGGATCGTGGCAGAGCCGGAAACGGAAGGGCTCGATCCCGGTGTGCTGTCCGGGCTGGTTCCGCAATTCGCCGAATGGCCGGAAGCCAATATCCACGCCGCGCTGATCGCCCGGAACGGCAAGCTGGTGTTCGAGCAGTATTTCGCCGGCGAGGATTGGGCGTTCGCGACGCCGCTCGGCCGCGTCGCGCACGATGCCGGCACGCTGCACGATCTGCGCTCGGTGACCAAGAGCGTCACTTCCCTGCTGGTCGGCATCGCGATCGCGCGCGGCTGGCTCGCGAGTGTCGACATGCCGGTGTTCGATCTCTTCCCAGAGCACACCGATCTCCGCACGCCGGCCAATGAGCGGCTCACGCTGCGCCATCTGCTCACCATGTCCGCGGGATTCGCCTGGAGCGAGGCGCTGCCCTACAGCGATCCGGCCAACAGTGAGCGACTGATGATGGCCGCCGAGGATCGCTGCCGCTACGTGCTGTCGCAGCCGGTGATCCGGCCGCCGGGCGCGACCTACGCCTATAATGGCGGCCTCACCGCGCTGCTCGCGGCGATCGTGGCGCGGGCCGCCGGCCGGCCGGTCGACGTGCTTGCGGAGGAGGCGCTGTTCACGCCGCTCGGCATCGAGGCGGTGGAATGGGTGCGCTATGCGGATGGCGCGGCGAACGCCGTCTCCGGCCTGCGCCTGCGTCCGCGCGACATGCTGCGCATCGGCCAGCTCGTGCTGGACCGCGGGGTGTGGCGGGGCAGGGAATTGGTGCCGACCGCCTGCGTCGACGAGGCGACGACGCCGGCCGTGAACGGCGAGGGCCTCTATTTCTAGGGTTCCACTGGTGGCTCGGCCGCTCGCTGGTCCGGCGGCGGGAGGTGCGCTGGATCGCCGCCTTCGGCTATGGCGGTCAGCGCCTGTTCATCGTGCCGGAATTCCGGATGGTGGTGGCGGTGACGGCCGGGCTCTACGGCAAGGGTCCGCTGATGGGCATGCCCGGCGAGGTGGTGCTGCGGCGCTACGCGCTGGCCTCGCTCACGTCTTAGAGTGCCTTTGAAAACCCTAAGATGCTGGCCGTCTGACGCCGCTTTCCTGCGCTCCGGTGCTCACGGCCCCTCCAGGCCGCTTCGCGCCGGTGCTCGAAAACCGACGCCAGCCGACTCAGCCTAGCGGGTTTTGAAAGGCACGATTAGAGCATGTTCACCTTCGGTGGAGTCGGCACCGGCCCTCGCCCCCACCCGGCCCCCCAGCGGCAGTATACTTTCGTTGGGAGGCCGGGTGGGGCGAGGGCCGGCGCCGACTTAACTGAAAATGCTCTAGATAGTCTCGCCCCGCCGACCGCGCGCTCCTGCCGCTCGCGCGCCCGGCGGTCATTCGCCTGCTCCGCCTCATTGCGGCCGAACCGGATGCGGTTCGCGCGTGCCGCCTCCGCATCCTCCTGCCGCGCCTTGGCCTTCTTCACCCGCCTGAGGTTGACGATCTCGCCCATCCGCCCATCCTGCGCGCTTCCAGAAGGAGAGACCACATGGGCAGCACGGTGCAACTCAAAGCGGCGGACGGCCATACGCTCGGCGCCTACATGGCAGGCCCGGCGGGCGCCAGGCACGGGCTGGTGGTGATCCAGGAAATTTTTGGCGTGAACCAGCACATGCGCCATGTCTGCGACGTGTTCGCCGCCAAAGGCTATGCCGTGATCGCCCCGGCGTTGTTCGACCGCGCCGAGCCCGGCGTCGAGCTCGGCTACGCCAAGCCCGACGCGGAGCGTGGCATGGCGCTGCGCGCGAACGTGCCGGCCGCGGGCACGGTCGCCGATATCGAGGCCGCCGCGAAGCATCTCGGCGGCAAGAGCATCGGCATCGTCGGCTATTGCTGGGGCGGCACCGTCGCGTGGTGGGGCGCCACGCGGACCGGCGATTTCAAGGCGGCGGTCGGCTGGTACGGCGGCGGCATCGCGGCGGAGAAGGAGGCGAAGCCGCACTGCCCGGTGCAGCTCCATTTCGGCGAGATGGATCACGGCATCCCGCTCATCGATGTCGAGGCGATCCGCGCCGCGCAGCCCGGCATCGAGGTGTTCGTCTATCCCGGCGCGCAGCACGGATTCGGCTGCGAGGAGCGGCCGAGCTTCGACAAGGCGTCGAACGATCTCGCGCAATCCCGCACTCTGGCCTTCTTCAAGGCGAATCTGTGACCGTCTCGCCGCGCTGAGGCGCGGCCGCGTCGCCGGCGTGTACGATGAAGCCAAACACGCCGGCGGCCGCGATCAGCATTCCACACATCGCGATCACCGGCGCGAGCCCGAAGCGGGCAAAGGCCGCCGGCGCGATGAGCATCGCCGCCAGCGTGCCGGTATTGCTCGCCACCATGAAGGCGCGCATCGCCGCCGGCACCTCGGCCGCCGGCAGCTCGGTCTGCCGCAGCACGGCCACGGGGATGTCCATCATCGGCCCACCCACCGCGCCGAAAGCCGCGGCGGCGGCAAAACCGGCCAGGCGCAGATCGGGCGCCAGCAGCGGCACCGCCGCCAGCAGCGCCGTGCCCGCGCCGGTCACCAGCTTGCTTGAGAAAATCTGCCGATAGGGTCGCGCCGGCATCGGTCGCCCGCCGATCACCAGCGTGGCGAGCAAATTCGTGCAGCCATAGGCGGCGATCACCAGCCCGAACGCGCCGAACCCGCTGCCGCCCACACCGGTCACCCCGAGCCGCGCGATCAGCAGCGGCAATCCGAGCAGGAAAGCGGCGACCCAGGCGCCGTTCACCGGCCCGTTGACCAGCAGCGCGGTGCGCAATAGCCGATGCCGCCCGACCACATGGAATCCGCGCAGCGCGCTCGCGAGCACGCTGCCGCGCGGCCCCTCGCGCCGCACCGTGCCGACCGCGCCGATCGCCGTCACCGCCCCCGCGGAGGCGAGAAACGAGATCGCGTCCAAGGTGACGAAATGGATTACCGGCAGCACCCCGCCGAGCAGCGCGACGAGCCCGGGCCCGAGCAGGCGCGCGCTCCGGTCGGTCGTGTCGAGCAAGCCATTCGCCGCCGGCAGCAGCACCGGTTCACCGACGCATCCCGGCACGACCGCCTGCAGGGCCGGCTGGAACAGCGCCTGTCCGACCGCCAGCACCACCACCGCGCCCACCAGCCCGAACGCCGGCGGTCGGCCGAGCCAGCCCCAGGCCAGCACCAGCGCCAGCAGCACCAGCGCGCGGCCGAGATCCGCGATGATCATCGTCCGCCGCCGGTCCCAGCCATCCGCCCAATGCCCGGCGCCGAGCGCCAACAACAGCACCAGCGCCGCCGAAAGGGCCGAGAGATACCCCGCCGCAGGACCGAAAATCCGTACCGCCACCCAGGCCAGCGCCACCGCGTAAAGCTGATCGCCAATCGCCGAAAGCGACAAGCCGCTCCAAAGCAGGGCCATGGCACGATGACGGAGCGGCCGCAGAATTCGCATCCCGCAACCCTGCCTTAGTTGCGAGTTATTCGCAACATCCTTCAATTATCGCGGCGCGTCCAGTCCTTCGCGGCGATGCGCGGCAGGTCGAACTTGTCCGTCGTGCGCGAATACCAGCCGCGCCCGTGCATGCGGCCGATCAGGTCGAGCGCCGGCGTGTCGATGGAGCATGTCTCGGCATCCATCACCGCGTCATCCCGGACATGCATCGCCAGGATCTTCCCCATCACCAGCGTCCGCGCGGTGTGAACGTCGATCAGCATGAACCGCTCGCACTCGAACGACACCGGACTCTCCGCGATGCGCGGGGGCGCCACCTTCTCGGACGGCAGCGTCGACAACCCCGCCTCCCGCAACTCCGCCACCTCCGGCCCGAACTCGATGGCCGTGACGTTCATCGCCTCCACATTCGCCGCCGCCACCAGATTGACCACGAACTGCCCGGTGCGGCGAATGATGTTCCCCGTGTCCTTCGCATCCCCCGCCAACCGTCCGCCCACGCCGAACATCAGCAAAGGCGGTTCCTCGCCGAACACATTGAAGAACGAGAACGGCGCCGCATTCACCCGGCCATCCACATCCCGCGTCGTCACCCACGCAATCGGCCGCGGCACCACCGTCGAAACCATCAGCTTGTAGCGATCCCGCTCCGCCAGCTTCCCAAAATCAAACAACATGCCCGCCGCCTTTCGTCGTTCCACGTGATGGGGTCGTGGTCAAGGAAGGACAGGGAGCTCTGCCCCCTGGCCCCCCGCCAAAGGCCGAGCCTTTGGAATCCATTACGGCGATCAGGAGAGGGGTGGGCAACGAGGTGTCTCAACCAATGCCTCGCCCACCCCTCTCCTGACCGCCATAGTCGGGTTCTAAGGGCTCCGCCCTTAGCGGGGTCCCAAGTGAAGCATGGGTGCAGAGCCCCTGGCCTTCCTCTACCAGGAACGCATCACATGGACGATGTAAGGCTTCGGATCATTGGGGTGGTGAGGACGCCGTGGCGGGAGACCGGGGCGTGTCCGCGGAATGGGCGGCAGTTGGTCCCGGCGCCGGTTTGTCGGGTGGAGGTGTTTGCGGAGTTCGTCGAGGGGTTGCGGGATATTGAGGGGTTTTCGCATCTCATCCTGCTGTATTGGCTGCATCGAGGGCGGCCGTTGGGCGATGAGCATCCGATGATCGTGACGCCGCGGCGGGATGGCCGGCCGCATGGCGTGTTTGCGACGCGCACGCCGCGGCGGCCGAATCCGGTCGGGTTGTCGGTGGTGCGGTTGGACGGGCGGGACGGGGATTCGGTCCTGCTGGTGCGCAACATCGACTGTGTGGACGGCACGCCGCTGCTCGACATCAAACCGTATATCGCGCGGACCGATGCGGAGCCAGAAGCGCGTCTCGGCTGGCTGGCCGAGACGCCGTCGGGGTGAGAATCAGCTATTGGCTTTGACGTATTCCGCCACCTGCGCGTGCGTGGCGAACCAGCACGGGCCCTTCGCCTTCATGTGGTGGATCAGCCGTTCCAGCAGTGGCAGGCGGGAGCGGTGTCCGGTGATGTGCGGGTGCATGGTGAGCAGAAACAGCCCGCCTTCCTCGAACGCGCCGTCGAATTCCGCGCGGAAGATCTCCTCGACGCCGGAGGGGGGCGTGTAGGGGCGAAGCGCGCTGAAGCGGTGGAAGTTGAAATACACCGCGTCGTCGCGGATCCATTCGGGCGGCAGCTCGACGATGCCGGTGGCTTCGCCGCCGTCCATCAGCTCGTAGGCGTCGTCATCGGCCATCAGGCTGCTGTCGTAGAGCAGTTTCATCTCGCGGATGATCTGCAGCGTGTTGGTCGAGAAATCCCAGCTCGCGGTGCGCATGCCGACGGGCGCGCGGCCCGCGAGTTTTTCCAGTACCTCGGCGGCGCGGAAGGAGAGGTCGCGCTCGACCTCATAGGGCAGTCCGGTATTGCGCTCGTGGATCCAGGAGTGGATGCCGATCTCATGCCCGTCGCCGGCGGTGGCGCGCACCTCGTCCGGGTGCAGGAGGGCGGAGACGGCGGGGTAGAAGAAGCTCGCCGGCACGCTCTCGCGCTCGAGCAGCTTGCGGATGCGCGGCATGGCGGAGCGGTTGCCGTACTGGCCCTGGCTGATCCGCATCGGGCTTTCGTCGCCGTCGCGCAGCGGGATCGTCTCGTGATCGGCGTCGAACGAGATGGCGACCGCGCAGCGCGCGCCGTTCGGCCAGGATGACGGCGCGAGCGTGCGGCCGGCGCGGGCGCGCCCGACGATACGGCGCCAGGTCGCTTCCTGCCATTGCCAGGCCTCGCCTTCCGGATGGGCGGCGACGTCGTTCATTGCGTATTCCCTCGAATTGCGGAAGCCGCCATGCTGCCCCCGCTGACGGCGCAACGGAAGAGAGGGACGCGCATGTCCGAGGCGGTGATCGCCGGTGCGAGCGTGGGGCGAGCGCGCTGGTGGGTGATGGCGGGGCTGATCGCGCCGATCACCTTCGTGATGTCGCTCGACCGGACGGCGATGGCGGTGGCGGCGCCGATCATCCAGCGCGAGTTCAATTTCTCGCTCGGCGAGATGTCGGTTATCCTGACGAGCTTCACCTGGGCGTATGCGCTGCTGCAGGTGCCGGGTGGCTGGCTGGCGGAGCGGGCGGGGCCGCGGCGGGCGCTGTTCTGGGCCAACCTGCTGTGGTCCGCGCTGACGGCGCTGACGCCGTTCGGGTTCGGGCTGTTTTCCTTCGTGGCGATCCGGGCGCTGCTCGGCGCCGGTCAAGCGGCGGACTGGCCGAGCTCGGTTCTGGCGATCCGCCGCTGGTTTCCGGAACGCGAGCGCGGGCGGGGCAACTCGATCCTGCTCGGCGGCCTCTATTTCGGCCCTATGGTGGGGCCGCCGCTGACGATTGCGCTGGCGGCGGCCTTTGGCTGGCGCGCGGCCTTCATGATCTATGGCGCGGTCGGCGTGCTGCTGGGCCTCGCCTGGTGGTTCGGGTTCCGCGACGATCCGCATGCGCATCCGGCTGTGGGGCCGGCGGAGGCGGCGATGATCGAGGCGGAACGCGGGCCGGAGCCGGAGGCTGGCGAGCCGGGCGTGTTCGGCCGCTGCCTCGGCTCGTTCCGTTTCTGGGCGATCGGCGTGCAGTATTTCCTGCTGGTGCTGATCCAGAGTTTCTTCACCACCTGGCTGCCGACCTATCTGGTGCGCGAGCGGCATGTGTCGCTGGCCAGCATGGGGGTGTTCTCGGCGCTGCCCTCGGTCGCGCTGTTCCTGACGGTGTTCGCGGCCGGCGCATGGTCGGACCGGGTGCTGCGGCGGACGGGGTCGATCCAGGCGGCGCGGGTGCCCTTCGCGGTAGCGGGGTTCCTGGTGAGTGCCGCAGGGCTGATCCTGGCGTCGCGGGTCGAGGGGCTGGCGCTCATGATGGTGCTGATGTGCATCTCGCTCGGTGGGGTCGGGCTCACGCAGGTGGCGATCTGGCCGGCGACGCAGGATCTTGGCCGCGGCGCGACCGGGGTGGTTTCGGGCTGGACGAATTTCCTCGGCAATGCCGGCGGCGCTGCCGGGCCGCTGATGACCGCCTGGCTGGTCACCTGGACCGGGAGCTGGTCGGCGGCGCTGCTGCCGATCGCGCTCGCCGGCGCCGCGGGCGCGGTGCTGTGGTTCTTCATCCATCCAGAGCGACCGCTCGAGGTGCTGACGCAGCGCGCCTGACCCTAATCGCCACAGGATCAGCGCGGCCACCTTGTTCTACGGCCGGCTGGCGTGCGCCTCAGCGGCGCCAGCCCCCGCGCCAGCCGCCACCCCAACCGCCGCGCCATCCCCAGCCGCCACCCCAGCCCCAGCCGCCGCCGCGCCATCCCCATCCGCCCCAGCCGACGCCGACGGGTCCGGCGACGGCGACCTGCGGATAGCCATAGTACCCGTAATATCCGTAGTAGCCCGGATAGGCGCCAACCGCGTAGCAGGCGCCGGTATAGGGGTCGCAATAGCAGCCGCCGAGCAGCAGGCTGCCGGCGAGCGCCGTGGCCTGCAGGGCGGAACGCAGCTTGCGTGTCGGCATCGCTCACCTCCGATCTTGTCGTCCGTGCCGGCGGCCCGCTTCCGAAGTCCGAGTATTGCCGGCCCCACCTCATGCAGGAACAATTATGACCGATTTGCGTTCCGCGCGGGCCCGATCTCGCCATCTTGTGCCGTCACAAGTTACAAGAGTTCCAAAGAAGAAGAGTGCTCACATGCGTCCAGCCAGCCGTCTGTCCCGCTTCTCCGCCCTGCTCGCCGCGACGAGCCTCGCCGCCGGGCCGGCCTTCGGCCAGACGCCCGGGCCGGCTGTCGCTCCGCCTGGCGGCGCGCCCTCGGCCGCCGGGCCGGCGCAGCCGGGCGGGGACCCGCCCGCGATGGTCGGACGCCTCGCGCAGATCACCGGCACGGTCTCCTATCACGGGCCGGATGACACGCAGTGGTCGCCGGCGACCCTGAATTATCCGGTCAGCACCGGGGATGCGTTCTGGACCGAGGCGCAGGCGAAGGCCGAGATCGAGTTCGCCGGCAATCGCGTTGCGATGACAAGCACGACCGAGCTCGACATCACCCGGCTCGATCAGGCCGCGCTGGTGGCGACCGTGCCGCAGGGCGAGGTCTGTCTCGCTCTGCATGACGTGCCGAACGGCAATTCCGTCACCGTGCAGACGCCCCGCGGTTCGGTGCAGATCGGCGGGACCGGGCATTATGCGGTCGCTGCGGGCGACACCCAGAGCCCGACCGTGGTGACGGTGCTCGACGGCGCGGCGCAGGTCACCGGCACGAATGTTTCGCTGCAGGTCGGCGCCAATCAGACGGCGACCGTCACCGGCACCACGCAGTTCCAGGGCACGGTGGCGGCCGCGACGGCCGATCCTTGCCTGACCGCGCTCACCGCCGAGGAGCAGGCGCAGACGCAGCCCACCGGCCAGCCGCCGCCGCCGCCGGTGGTGCAGCAAATGACCGGCTATCAGGATCTCGGCCAGTACGGGAGCTGGTCGCAGAGCACGGATTACGGTGCGGTCTGGTACCCGCAGGTCGGGCCGGACTGGGTGCCGTATCGGGAAGGCAGCTGGGGGTATGTGGGACCCTGGGGCTGGACTTGGATGGACAACGAGCCCTGGGGCTTCGCACCGTTCCATTACGGGCGCTGGGCCTATATCGGCAATCGGTGGGGGTGGGCGCCGGGCTCCGCGGCCGGCCGGCCGGTCTATGCGCCGGCGCTGGTGAATTTCTTCGGAATCGGGGTAGGCGTGGGTGTCGGCGTCGCTCTGGGCGCGGCGCTGGCGCATGGCTCCGTCGGCTGGCTGCCGCTCGGGCCGCGGGCGCCGTTCTACCCCTGGTATCACGCGAGCCCGGCCTATGTGCGCAACATCAACATCACGCACGTCACCAATATCAACACGGTGGTGAACAACTACTCGGCACGGCGCTTCGGCGCCGGCGGCCTGCCGGCGGACCGGCGCGGCCTGACCGTGGTGCCGGCCGCGGCGATGGCGGGCTCCCGCCCGGTCGCGGGCGCCGCGCAGCGTCTGAACGACCAGGCGCTCGCCAGGGCGCGTGGGCTAAGGGGCCGCGACCCGATCCGCCCGGTGGCGCAGACCGCCGGAATCACCCCGGGTGCCGCTCGCCGCCTCGGCATTGCCGGCGAGACACGGCCTGCCGCACCGGGCCCGCTGATCCGCGGTGAGACCCTGCATCCGGAGCTGCGAGGCCCGGGCGGCGCGCCTGCGGCCGGACGGCCGCAGGAGGTCAATGCGCCGGGAACCGGCCCGGGCGCGCTGCCCGGTCTTCGCGGGCCGGGCGGCCACCCCGGAGAGCCGGGTATTGTCGGTCGCCCCGGAGCGAATCCCGGTCCGGAGAATGGTCGCGGTCCCGGTGCCGGTCCTCGGGCGCCCGGCCCCAACGGCCTGCCCGCGCTGCGCGCGCCCGGCACCGAGGCCGGCCGTCCGGGAATGCCGGTGGCGGGCGGCGAGCATCCCGAGCTGCGCCCCAACGAGGCGCCGCGCCCCGGTGAAGCGCCACGTCCCGGTGAAGCGCCACGTCCCGGTGAAGCGCCACGTCCCGGTGAAGCGCCACGTCCCGGTGAAGCCCCACGGCCGGGCGAGGCTGCGCAGCCGAACCCCGGCCTGCGCCCGAGTGAAGCGCCCCGGGGGGCGCTGCGTCCGGGCGAGCCGGCGCGTCCGAATGAATCGGGCCGCCCGGCCGAGGCGCCGCACGTGAACGAGCCCGCGCGGCCAGCCGAGGTGCCCCGGCAGCCGGCCGCGCGTCCGGCCCCGGCGCCGAGAGCGCCGGAAGTGCGTGCTGCGCCACGCCCGCAGCCCGCGCCACGCCCGCAGCCCGCGCCGCGGCCGCAGCCGGCCCCCCGCCCGCAGCCGGCTCCGCGGCCGGCGCCGCGCCCGGCTCCGGCGCCGCGTCCTGCTCCGGCGCCGCGTCCTGCTCCGCATCCCGCCCCGCCGCCGCATCCCGCTGGCGGTGGCGGTGGCGGCCGCGAGGAGCACCACTGACCGACCTCACCGGCCGGCCGTCGCACGATTGCGCGGCCGGCGGTTTCGGCTAGAAGCGGGGCCGCATTCCGGGGAGCGGGCGATGGCGGACACCATTCTGGTCGAGACGCATGGCAAGGTCGGGCTGATCCGCCTGAACCGTCCGCAGGCGCTGAACGCGCTCTGCGACCAGCTCATGCAGGAGCTGGGCGCGCAGCTCCTCGCCTTCGATGCCGACCCGGCGATCGGCGCGATCGTGCTCACCGGCTCGGAGCGCGCCTTTGCCGCCGGCGCCGACATCAAGGAAATGCAGCCGCGCACCTACCCGGCCGTGGCACTCGATGATTTCATCGGCCTGCATTGGGAGACCGTGCTGCGGGTGACCAAGCCGGTGATCGCCGCGGTCGCCGGCTTCGCGCTCGGCGGCGGCTGCGAGCTGGCGATGATGTGCGACATCATCCTCGCGGCGGACACCGCGAAATTCGGCCAGCCGGAGATCAATCTCGGCATCATCCCGGGCGCCGGGGGCACCCAGCGCCTGACCCGCGCGGTTGGCAAGGCCAAGGCGATGGAGATGATCCTCACCGGGCGGATGATCGATGCGGCGGAGGCCGAACGCGCCAACCTGGTCGCCCGCGTGATCCCCGCGGGGGATCTGGTGGCCGAGACGCTCAAGCTTGCAGGCCGGATCGCCGAGCTCTCGCCGGTCGCGGTGGCGCTCGCCAAGCAGGCGGTGAACCGGGCCTTCGACACCACGCTGACCGAAGGGGTGCGGGCGGAACGCTCGATGTTCCTGTCGCTGTTCGGCACGCATGGCCAGCGCGAGGGGATGGCGGCCTTCGTCGAGAAGCGCAAGCCGGTCTTCTGAGAGCCTGTTTGGAAAAATGGTCTGGCGAGTCATGTGGCGTGATTTTCGAGCCTCGGCGCGGAGCGGCCTTGCTGGCCGTGAGCACCGGAACCTAGAAAAAGCATGTCAGACGCCCGCCAAAGCGTGTTTCCAAAACAGACTCTGAGCCCCTTGCGGCTTGACTCGCGAGGGGGCGCTTTCTATGACACGCAGCCCGACGTTCCACCCGTGGTGCGTCGGCTCGGCAGATATTACCGCAACCGATTGTTTGCAGATCGGGGCCGCATCCGCGCAGCCCGCACAACAGGATAGAGTAACGCATGGCCAACACCGCCTCTGCTCGCAAGCGCGTCCGCCAGATCGAGCGCCGCACCCTGCGCAACCAGGCGACCAAGTCGCGCATGCGCACCTTCGTGAAGAAGGTCGAGATAGCGATCGCGGGCGGCGACAAGGCGGCGGCGGTGGCGGCGTTGCGCGAGGCGCAGCCGGAGATGCAGCGCGCGGCCGGCAAGGGCGTGACGCACTGCAACACGGTCGCGCGGAAGCTCTCCCGCCTGTCCGCCCGCATCAAGGGCATCGCCAGCGCCTGAGCATAGCGACGCAAGATCGTCGAGGCTCGCCAGCGGCAAGCAAAACAAAACCTTCATCGGTTTTACTGCTGACGTTTCTCAGAAACCGAATAGTGGTGGCTGTTTTATCTGTCGCGCCAAGTAACAGGTAACAATATTCGCGCCGCCTTGTTTTCCCATTGCGCATCACCGCGTGCCTGACCTAACCTTCTGCTTCCGGGTGCTGGCAATTGCTCGCGATTTACTCGGTGGCCGCGGATTGGGAAGTGGTGGTCCCGATCGCTATTTGCGGCATGTTCGATTGTTGGAGGCATGTCAGGGGGGGCTGCGTGCGTCATTTCCGAGCGGGCAGGGTGCTAGGCCCATATGGTTGACCGAGGTCAGCGCGTGATTGAGCCGGCGGCCGGGGCCGTCGAAGCGGATCGCCAGGCCGCGCAGGCCCAATGGTCCCGCATCTGCGAGCGCCTCCAGACCGAGCTCGGCGACGTGGAATACCGCACCTGGCTCCAGCCGATGGCGCTGGCCGGCATCCAGGGCGATGAGGTCGTGGTGCATCTGCCGACACGGTTTCTGCGTGACTGGGTGCGCTCCCACTACGGCGACCGCCTCCGCACGCTTTGGCAGAGCGAGAATGCGCGCATCCGCCTCGTCGATTTCCGCGTCGGCAACCCGTCCGAGTGCGAGGTGGCCGGGGACAGAGCGGAGACCGTGTCCACGGCGGCGTCTGCTTCGGGTGCTGCGGTGCGGGCCGAGGAACGGGCGGAGGCGCGGGCTGACATCGCCGCGCCGTTGCTCTCCAATTTCACCTTCGGCGAATTTGTCGTCGGCAAGCCGAACGAGTTCGCCTATGCCTGCGCGCGCCGCGTCGCCGCGCGTCCCGCCACCTCCGGCTTCAACCCGCTGTTCCTTTATGGCGGGGTCGGGCTCGGCAAGACGCATCTGATGCACGCGATTGCCTGGGAAATGGGGCAGAACGTCTCGGTCGCCTATATGTCGGCCGAGAAGTTCATGTACCGCTTCATCGCCGCGATCCGCGCGCAATCGACGATGGAGTTCAAGGAACAGCTCCGCAGCGTCGACGTGCTGATGATCGACGATCTGCAATTCCTCATTGGCAAGGACAGCACGCAGGAGGAATTCTTCCACACCTTCAACGCGCTGGTCGATGCGGGCAAGCAGATCGTGCTGTCGGCGGACAAGTCGCCCTCCGATCTTTCGGGTATCACCGAACGGCTGCGCACACGGCTCGGCTGCGGCATGGTCGCCGATCTGCACGCCACCACGCTCGAGCTCCGCATCTCGATCCTGGAGGCCAAGGCGGCGCGCGCCGGCGTGCCGGTGCCCTCGAAAGTGATCGAATTCCTGGCGCACAAGATCACCTCGAACGTGCGCGAGTTGGAGGGCGCGTTCAATAGGGTGCTCGCGCTCGACACGCTGTTCGGCCGGCCGATCACGCTCGAGACGACACAGGAGGCGTTGCGCGACATCCTCCGGTCGCACGAACGCCGGGTCACCATCGAGGAAATTCAAAAGCGCGTCTGCGAGCAGTGGAACGTGCGGCTCACCGACATGTCCTCGGCACGGCGGGCGCGGTCCGTGGCGCGGCCGCGGCAGGTCGCCATGTATCTGGCGAAGCAGCTCACCAGCCGGTCGCTTCCCGAAATCGGCCGGCGGTTCGGGAATCGCGACCACACGACGGTGATGCACGCCGTCGCCCGCGTCACCGAACTGATGCAGACGGACGAGGATTTCGCCGAGCGCGTCGATCTGCTGCGCCGCACGCTTGAGACCGATCCGCGCTAGGCGGCGCGGCGCGCCTCGACACACCGCCGAACTCCGCCCGAGTGCGAAGCCGGGCGGCGTCCCGACTCGGGGCGCCGGTTTGCGGGGGCATGCGGTTTCGCTAGAGTGCCGGCTCGGAGGCCCATGGGTCCGGACCTTCGCTGGGGAACGAGAACGATGAAGCTCAAGGCCGACCGGGCGACGCTGCTGAAGGCGCTGGCCCATATCCAGAGCGTGGCCGAGAAGCGAAACACCATCCCGATCCTCGCCAACGTTCTGATCTCCGTGCGTGACGGCAAGCTCTCCGTCACCGCAACCGATATGGAGATCGCGATCATCGAGGACGTGACGGTGGTCTCTGCCACGCGCGACGGCGCCACCACCGCGCCGGCGGCGACGCTCTACGAGATCGTCCGCAAGCTGCCGGACGGCGCGGAGGTCGAGCTCGACCATCCGGGCGGCGACGCGCCGCTCGCGCTGCGCGCCGGCCGGTTCGCGACCTCCCTCGTCGCGCTCGCGGTCGAGGATTTTCCGAGCATGACCGCGGGCACGCTCGCGCATCGCTTCCACCTCTCGGCGCTCGCGCTGCGCGGCCTGATCGACCGCACCCGCTTCGCGATCAGCACCGAGGAGACGCGCTATTACCTGAACGGCATCTTCCTGCACGCGACCGAATCGGATGGCGTGCGCGTGCTGCGCGCGGTGGCGACGGACGGCCATCGTCTCGCCCGCGTCGAGGAGCCGCTGCCGGAAGGTGCGAGCGCCATTCCGGGCGTGATCGTGCCGCGCAAGACAGTGGCCGAACTGCGCAAACTCCTCGACGAGGAGAGCGGCGAGGTGGAGGTGGCGCTCTCCGACACCCGCATTCAGTTCCGCATCGGCGCGATCCAGCTCACCAGCAAGCTGATCGACGGCACCTTCCCGGAATACGACCGCGTCATTCCGCGCGACAACGACAAGGTGCTCGTCGTCGGGCAGAAGGATTTCTCGCAGGCTGTCGCCCGCGTCGCCGCCATCAGCTCGGAACGCTCACGCCCGGTAAAGCTCTCGCTCGCACGCGACCTGCTGGTAATCTCGGCCGCAAGCCCGGACCAGGGCACGGCGACGGAAGAGCTCGACGGCGACCGGGTGCAATACGCCAGCGGGCCGCTCGAAATCGGCTTCCAGGCACGCTACCTCAACGACATCACCGACCAGATTCCGGACAAGGTGGAGTTCCGCTTTTCCGACGGCGCCGCGCCGACCGTCGTCCGCGATGCCGCGGATCAGTCGGCGCTTTACGTGCTGATGCCGATGCGCGTTTAGGGTAGGCCGGGGGCTCTGCCCCTGGACCCCGCAAGGGCGGTGCCCTTGGAATCCGAGACGCGCTTCGCGCGATGCGCAATGACCACCGGAGCACATCCGGCCCATCTTGTGTCCGCGCGCGAAGCACCGTTTGGGTTCCAAGGGCGGCTGCCCTTGGCGGGGTCCAGGGGCAGAGCCCCCGGCCTTGCTTCACTCTTCGCGAATCTCTCGCCCGAAAAATCCCTGCGCAAAAAGCAGGGCGCGCAAATCCGCATGGTCGACCCGGTTGCGCGCCGCCTCGGCGACGACCGGTTTGGCGTGGAACGCGATGCCGAGTCCGGCTTCCGTCAGCATGGCGAGATCGTTGGCGCCGTCGCCCGTGGCGAGCGCGGCGGCGGATGTCGTGCCCCGTTCCCCGACGAGCTGGCGGAGGATCGTGAGCTTGGCGCCGCGATCGAGGATCGGCTCGCCGACCGCTCCGGTGAGCGCCTGACCATCATCCAACAGGGTGTTGGCGTGATGGCTGTCGAAGCCGCAGAGCGCCGCGACGCGGCTGGTGAACCAGGTGAAGCCGCCCGACACGAGCGCGGTGCGCGCGCCATGAGCGGCCATCGTCGCGACCAGCGTGAGCGCGCCGGGTGTGAGCTGCGTGCGTCGCCAGACTTCGTCCAGTGCCGCAAGGTCGAGCCCTTCGAGCATGGCGACACGCTCGCGGAGCGCGGCGGCGAAGTCGATCTCGCCATTCATGCTGCGGCGGGTGATCGCGGCGACCTGCTCGCCGATCCCGGCCTGGGCGGCGAGCTCGTCGAGCGTTTCCGAGGTGACGATGGTGCTGTCCATATCGGCGACCAGAAGCGATTTGCGCCGGCCGGTTGCCTCCGTCGCCAGCGTGTCGATGGGCGCGCCGCGCAACGCGGCGCGGACCCGTGCGAGATCCGGGTTCTGGGCGCAGGGTATGTCGACCGCCTCCGCCTCGGCGAGGATGACGGGCGGTCCGCCGCCCACCGCGTCGCGCGCGGCGGCGATCGTCCCCGGTGACAGGCTGGTGGCGTCGCGCGCGGCCACGAGGGTGAGAATGAAGGGGCGGGGCATGCGCCAGGGGATGGCAGGTCGCATCCGGGCGAGCAAGGGGGGCGAGCAAGCGGAACAGCCGGTGATCCTGATCGTCGCCGGCCCGACCTGCAGCGGCAAGTCGGCGCTCGCGCTGGACATCGCCGCGCGGATCGGCGGCACGGTGATCAATGCCGATTCCATGCAGATTTACCGGGAGCTCCGCGTGCTCACCGCTCGCCCGACACCGGCGGAGGAGACGCTGGCGCCGCATGCGCTGTATGGCGTTCGCCCCGCGGCGGAGGCCGGCAGCGTCGCCTGGTGGCGCGACGCGGCGCTCGCCGCCATCGCCGCATCCCGCGTCGCCGGCCGCGTGCCGATCCTGTGCGGGGGCACGGGGCTCTATTTCGCGGCGCTCGCCGGCGGCCTCGCGTCGATCCCCGAGCCTGGGCCGGCGGCGCGGGCCGAAGCGCGGGAATTGCTTGCCTGGGGGGGGGCGGCGGCGCTGCATGCGCGACTCGCGGCGGCGGACCCTGACACAGCGTCCCGGCTCCGCCCCTCGGATGGCCAGCGCCTCGCCCGGGCCTGGGAAGTGTGGCGCGGCACCGGGCGGGGCCTCGCCGCCTGGCAGGCGCAGACGACAAAGGCGGCGGGCGAGGCGTTCCGGGCGATCCTGCTCGACCCGCCGCGCCCCGCGCTGCGCGAGGCGATCGCCGCGCGGACCCAGGCCATGCTGGCGCATGGCGCGCTCGACGAGGTTCGGGATCTGCTCGCGCTTCGCCTCGATCCGGCATTGCCGGCCATGCGGGCACACGGCGTGCCGGAGCTCGCGGCGCATCTCGTCGGCGATCTCGGCCTGGAGGCGGCAATGTCCCGCATTCGTCTCGTCACCGGCCAGTACACCAAGCGGCAGGCGACCTGGTTTCGCCATCACGCGCTGGCAGCGTCCAGCGAGACGCATATGATCCATGCGCGATTCGCGTCTCTGGCGCAATTTCCGGAAAGCCAGCGACGAGATCTATTGCAGTTTATTGGCCGGAGCGGTTGACGCCGCTCGCCGCGGCCCTTAATTGCGCCGCTCCACCGCGGAATGATGGGCTTTGCCGATGACCGCCATGCGAACGCACGCCGAGACTACGCAAGCCGGCGCTGAAGTGCTGCTCCGCGCGCTCAAGGATCAGGGCGTCGAGATCATCTTCGGCTATCCCGGCGGCGCGGTGCTGCCGATCTACGACGCGATCTTCCAGCAGAACGCCATCCGCCACATCCTTGTCCGCCACGAGCAGGGCGCGGTGCATGCCGCCGAGGGGTATGCGCGCAGCACCGGCAAGGTCGGCGTGGTTCTCGTCACCTCGGGTCCCGGGGCCACCAATGCGGTGACCGGGCTGGTCGACGCGCTGATGGACAGCATCCCCATCGTCTGCCTCACCGGTCAGGTGCCAACGCATCTGATCGGCAACGACGCGTTTCAGGAGGCCGACACCACAGGCATCACCCGCCCGGCCACCAAGCACAATTACCTGGTGAAGCGCGCCGACGACCTCGCCCGCGTGGTGCACGAGGCGTTCTACGTCGCCCGCAACGGCCGCCCCGGGCCGGTGGTGATCGACCTGCCAAAGGACATTTTGATCGGCCAGACCCCCTACATGCCGCCGCCCGAGGAGCCGCATCGCAGCTACCGCCCGATCACCGAGCCCGAGCCGGGTGCGATTGCGCAGGCGATCGCGCTGCTGAAAGGGGCGAAGCGCCCGGTGATCTACACCGGAGGCGGCGTGATCAATGCCGGGCCCGAGGCGGCCGCCGCGCTCACCGAGTTCGTGCGCCGCGCCGACATCCCCTGCACCAGCACGCTGATGGGGCTCGGCGCCTTTCCGGCCAGCGACCCGCACTTCCTCGGCATGCTCGGCATGCACGGCACCGTGGAGGCGAACCTCGCGATGCACGGCGCCGACGTGATGCTGGCGATCGGCGCCCGGTTCGACGATCGGGTGACCGGGCGGCTCAACGCGTTCAGCCCGCATAGCCGCAAGATCCACGTCGATATCGACCGTTCAAGCATCAACAAGAACGTGCCCGTCGAGGTGCCGATCCTGGCCGATGCCGGCCGGGCGCTGATCGCGCTGCTGGCCGCCTGGAAGCAGGGCGCGCGGCCGGAGCGCGGCGCGC
This sequence comes from Acetobacteraceae bacterium, assembly GCA_965276665.1. Taxonomy (GTDB): domain Bacteria; phylum Pseudomonadota; class Alphaproteobacteria; order Acetobacterales; family Acetobacteraceae; genus CAWGJC01. Next base: position 887,934 of record OZ255620.1, on the reverse strand, counting down.
TCGCGCCGTGGTGGCGGCAGATCGAGGAATGGCGCGCGACCGACTGCTTGGGCTTCGCCCAGGACATGACCCCGGGCGCGATCATCCGGCCGCAGCACGCGATCCGCCGGCTCTGCGAGATGACACGGGCGACCGGACGCGACACCTTCATCTCTACCGAGGTCGGCCAGCACCAGATGTGGGCGGCGCAGCATTTCGGGTTCGAGCGGCCCAATCGATGGATGACCTCGGGCGGCCTCGGCACCATGGGATATGGGCTGCCGGCGGCGATGGGCACGCAGGTCGCGCATCCGGATGCGCTGGTGATCGACATCGCCGGCGAGGCGAGCATCCTGATGAATATTCAAGAGATGGGCACGCTCGCGCAATACCGTCTGCCGGTGAAGGTGTTCATCCTGAACAATCAGTATATGGGCATGGTGCGGCAGTGGCAGGAATTGCTGCATGGCGGCCGCTACTCCGAGAGCTATTCTGCGGCGCTGCCGGATTTCGTCAAGCTGGCCGACAGCTTCCATGCGGTCGGCTTGCGCGCCGAGAGCGTCGACCAGCTGGACGGCGTGATCGCCGAGATGCTGGCGACCAACCGCGCGGTGATCGCCGACATCGCCGTCGATCCACGGGAGAACGTCTTCCCGATGATCCCGAGCGGCGCGGCGCATGACGAGATGATCCTCAACGCCGAGGGCGAGGGCCGCACCGCCGGCATCGCCGATGAGGGCCTGGTGCTGGTCTGATCGCGCCCAATGCCGAACCCGCTCGACCAGAGTTTCCGTACCGCCACCATCTCCGTGCTCGTCGAGAACGAGCCGGGGATCCTCGCCCGCGTCGTCGGACTGTTCTCGGGGCGCGGCTACAACATCGACAGCCTGACCGTCTCCGCGGTGGATGACGGGCGATCGCGCTCGCGCATCAATATCGTGACGTCGGGCAGCGAGATGGTGATCGGGCAGATCAAGGCGCAGCTCGACCGGCTGGTGCCGGTGCACCGGGTTGCCGATCTCTCGCTCGACGGGCCGCATCTCGCGCGCGAGATGGCGCTGATCAAGGTGGTCGCGACCGGCGAGCACCGCTCGGAATCGCTCCGCATCGCCGACGCCTTCCGCGCCCGCGTGATCGACGCGACGGTGGAAAGCTTCGTGTTCGAGCTGACCGGCGGCACCGAAAAGCTCGACGCGTTCCTCGCGCTGATGCGCCCGCTCGGCCTCGCCGAGGTATCGCGCACCGGCATCGCCGCCATCGCCCGCGGCCCGCGAACCATCTGACACAATCACGGTAGAGAAAAGGACAAGAGATATGCGCGTCTATTACGACCGCGACGCCGACGTGAACCTCATCAAGGGAAAGAAGGTCGCGGTCATCGGCTATGGCAGCCAGGGCCATGCGCACGCCAACAACCTCAAGGATAGCGGAATCGGCGAGCTCGCGGTCGGGCTGCGGCAGGGCTCGCAGGGCGTCGCCAAGGCCGAGAGCGCGGGGCTCCGCGTGATGGCGCCGGACGAGGCGGCGAAATGGGCCGATGTCGTGATGGTGCTGACCCCGGATGAGGGGCAGGGCGATCTCTATCGCGAGGCTCTCGGCCCGAACATGAAGCCGGGGGCGGCGCTCGCCTTCGCGCATGGGCTCAACGTGCATTTCAACCTGCTCGACCCGCGCCCGGATATCGACGTGTTCATGATCGCGCCGAAAGGCCCGGGCCACACAGTGCGCAGCGAATATCAGCGCGGCGGCGGCGTGCCCTGCCTCGTCGCCGTGGCGCAGGACGCCTCCGGCAACGCGCTCGAGATCGCGCTCTCCTATGCGAGCGCGATCGGTGGCGGCCGCGCCGGGATCATCGAGACCACCTTCAAAGAGGAATGCGAGACCGATTTGTTCGGCGAGCAGGTCGTGCTCTGCGGCGGCCTCGTCGAGCTGATCAAGGGCGGTTACGAAACCCTCGTGGAAGCCGGCTACGCACCCGAAATGGCCTATTTCGAGTGCCTGCACGAGGTGAAGCTGATCGTCGACCTGATCTACGAAGGCGGCATCGCCAACATGAACTACTCGATCAGCAACACCGCCGAATACGGCGAATACGTGAGCGGCCCGCGCATCATCACCGACGAGACCAAGCAGGAGATGAAGCGCGTGCTGACCGACATCCAGTCCGGGAAGTTCGCGCGCGACTGGATGCTGGAAAACCGCGTCAACCAGTCTAGCTTCAAGGCCATGCGCCGGCGCGCGGGCGAACACCCGATCGAACAAGTGGGCGAGAAGCTGCGCGGGATGATGCCCTGGATTGCCCAAAATCGGTTGGTGGATAAGAGCAAGAACTGAAACCAGGGTTAGAAGGCCAGGGGCTCTGCCCCTGGACCCCGCCAAGGGCAGTCGCCCTTGGAACCCGGTTGGCGCTGCGCGCGGAGTGCATGTACGCCCGTGCAGAACAGCCTGAGAGCCCGTTTGAGAACCCACTAGGCCGCGTCCGATGGCCGGCATAGGTGCATTCTCAAACGGGTTCTTGGAGGCCCTGGCCTTCTCCGTGCCAATGCGCTAACCCCCCGTCTCCGCCCGTGGGGCGGGCGTGGTGGAATTGGCAGACACGCCAGATTTAGGTTCTGGTGGCGCAAGCCGTGGGGGTTCAAGTCCCTCCGCCCGCATCGAGTAGAACTGGGGTTCCACGGTCCATGCAGGTTACCGAGACGCTGTCCGATGGTTTGAAGCGCGGCTTCACCGTGGTGGTCCCTGCGACGGACATAGAGGGCAAGCGTACGGCACGTCTCACCGAGCTCGGACGCACGCTGCGCCTGCCTGGGTTCCGTCCCGGCAAGGTGCCGATGCCGGTGGTGCGGCAGCGCTATGGGACTGCGGTGGCCGCCGAGGTGCTGGAGGAGAGCGTCACCGAAGCGACGCGCCAGGTGCTCTCCGACCGCGGGCTGCGCGCGGCGACGCAGCCGAAGGTCGATCTGGTGAGCGCGGCCGAGGCGGCGGACAAGGATCTCGAGTTCAAGGTCGAGGTCGAGCTGCTGCCCGACATCCAGATGCCGGATTTCGCCGAGATCGCGTTGACGCGGCTGAAGGCCGCCCCCTCCGACGAGGCGCTCGACAATGCGCTCGGCGAGATTGCCGCCCGGCAGCGGGAGCTGGTCGATGTCGAGGAGGAGCGCGGCGCCGAGAAAGGCGAGACGCTGACAGTCGACTTCACCGGCATGGTGGACGGCGAGAAATTCGCCGGCGGCGAGGCGAGCGACATCCCGCTCGAGGTGGGCGGCGGCGGCTTCATCCCGGGCTTCGCCGATCAGGTGGAGGGCATGAAGCCGGGCGAGAGCCGGACCATCGCTGTGACCTTCCCCGAGGATTATCACGCGAAGGAGCTGGCCGGTAAGGCGGCGACCTTCGACATCGTCGCCAAATCCTTGAAGAAGCCGGTGGTCCCGCCGGTCGACGAGGCGCTGGCGACGAAGCTCGGCTTCGAGAATCTGGGCGAGCTCAGGACCGCGCTCTCCGGCCAGATGCAGCGCGAGTACGACCAGCTCGCCCGGCTCAAGCTGAAGCGCCAGCTACTCGACGCCCTGGCCGAGCGGGCCGATTTCCCGGCGCCCGAGGGCATGGTGCAGGCGGAGTTCGACCAGATCTGGCAGCGCGTCGAGACGGACCTCAAGGAGGGACGCGCCGATGATGAGGACAAGGCGAAGGATGAGGCCACGCTCAAAGCCGATTACCGGGCGATCGCCGAGCGCCGGGTGCGCCTCGGGCTGCTGCTCTCCGAGATCGGGCGGACCAACGGCATCACCGTCGCCAATGACGAGATGACCCGGGCGATGCGGGTCGAGGCCGCGCGCTACCCGGGCCAGGAGCAGCAGGTGATGGAGTTCTTCCGCAAGAACCCGCAGGCGGCGGAGTCTCTGCGCGGACCGATCTTCGAGGACAAGGCGGTGGATTTCATCATCGAACTCGCCAAGGTCGAGGATCGGGAGGTCGGGGTGGACGAGCTCACGGCCGCCGACCCGACTCCCTAACGCCCGGTCGCCCGCTGCTTGGAACCCGGGCGGCTGTCACCAGACCAGCTTTCAGCGGACCAGCTTTCAGCCTGAGCGACTTTCAACCCGCGGGCTGACTCCCTATCTTGCCATCCGGCGCTCCGGGATGGTCGGGGGCGCGGGTCGAAAGGACGAGGCATGAGGGATCGCGATCCCGTCGAGGTCTACAACAACACCCTGGTGCCGATGGTGGTCGAGCAGACCGCGCGCGGCGAGCGGGCTTTCGACATCTATTCGCGCCTGCTGAAGGAGCGGATCATCTTCCTGACCGGCCCGGTCTTCGATCAGGTTGCGGCGTTGATCTGCGCGCAGCTGCTCTATGCGGAGAGCGACCATCCGAGCAAGGAAATCTCCTTCTACATCAATAGTCCAGGAGGCGTGGTCTCGGCCGGGCTCGCGATCTACGACACCATGCAATACATCCGCAGTCCGGTGAGTACGGTCTGCATCGGGCAGGCGGCCTCGATGGGGAGCCTGCTGCTCTGCGCCGGCGCCAAGGACAAGCGCTACGCGTTGCCCAATGCCCGTGTCATGATCCACCAGCCCTCCGGAGGCGCCCAGGGACAGGCGGCGGATATCGAGATCCAGGCGCGCGAGATCCTGACCCTTCGTAAGCGGTTGAATGATTTGTACGTTCACCATACGGGGCAGCCGATCGAGGCGATCGAGCGCAAGATGGAGCGCGACACCTATATGTCGGCGGAGGAGGCACGGGATTTCGGCCTCGTCGACCAAGTGGTCGAGAACCGACCGATGGCGGTCGCCGAGACGCCGGCCCGAGTATCCGAAAAGTCGGGCTGATCTTCGCGCCCTGGCCGGCTTGACGCCGCCAGGCAGGCGTATCGGTTGGGGCCGTGCCGGCTGCCCCACCTTTGGGAATCCCTTGTCCGGTCCGACCGACGGGCGTTAGTGTCCGTTGGATGAACCCCCGGGACACCGGGGCTGGAGTGTTCATGAGCAAGTCGGGCGATTCGAAGAACACATTGTATTGCTCGTTCTGCGGCAAATCGCAGCACGAGGTACGCAAGCTGATCGCGGGCCCGACGGTGTTCATCTGCGACGAATGCGTTGAACTCTGCATGGATATCATTCGCGAGGAGCATAAGACGCACCTCGTGAAGTCTCGGGACGGCGTGCCGACGCCCAAGGAGATCTGCCGCGTTCTTGACGACTACGTGATCGGGCAGGACCACGCGAAGCGGGTTCTCTCTGTTGCCGTCCACAACCACTACAAGCGTCTCGCCCACGGCCAGAAGAACAACGACGTCGAGATCGCCAAGTCGAACATCCTGCTGGTCGGCCCGACCGGCTCGGGAAAGACCCTGCTTGCGCAGACGCTCGCCCGCATCCTCGACGTGCCGTTCACCATGGCGGATGCGACCACTCTGACGGAGGCCGGCTATGTCGGCGAGGATGTCGAGAACATCATCCTGAAACTGCTGCAATCCGCTGATTACAACGTGGAGCGGGCGCAGCGCGGCATCGTCTATATCGACGAGGTCGACAAGATCAGCCGCAAATCCGACAACCCGTCGATTACCCGCGACGTCAGCGGCGAGGGCGTGCAGCAGGCGCTGCTGAAGATCATGGAAGGCACGGTCGCCTCCGTGCCGCCGCAGGGCGGCCGGAAGCATCCGCAGCAGGAATTCCTGCAGGTGGACACGACGAACATCCTGTTCATCTGCGGCGGCGCGTTTGCCGGTCTCGAGAAGATCATCGGCGCCCGCGGCCGGGGGTCGGGCATCGGCTATGGCGCGGATGTGCGCGACCCCGATGAGCGACGCACCGGCCAGGTGCTCCGCGAGGTGGAGCCCGAGGATTTGCTGCGGTTCGGCCTGATCCCGGAGTTCATCGGACGTCTGCCGGTGGTGGCGACGCTCGAGGATCTCGACGAGGGCGCGCTGATCGAGATTCTCACCAAGCCGAAGAACGCGCTGGTGAAGCAATATGGCCGGCTATTCGAGATGGAGGGCGTGAAGCTCAACTTCACCGAGGATGCGCTTCGTTCCGTCGCCAACCGGGCCATCGCCCGAAAGACCGGAGCGCGCGGGCTGCGGTCGATCATGGAAGCCATCCTGCTCCATACCATGTTCGACCTTCCGGGGCTCGACGGGGTGGAAGAGGTGGTGATCAACCGCGAGGTCGCCGAGGGTCGCGCCAACCCGCTCTTCACCTATGGGAAGGAGCGGGCCGAGGGGAGTGCCTGATTACCCTCGATGGGGCAGGACGGCCGGGGCGCCCCCTCCGGGTGTCTTGTGCCCCTTGCTGCGGCGCACGATATCAGTCCGCGCCAATGTATTCGGGCTTGATCGTGCCGCTACCGGGCGATCGCGCCCAGATCGTCCTGAAGGAGGTCTCCTATGAGCGAATCCGATAAGCCCGACAGGCCGGAGATCGTGCGAGCCGAGCCGATGGCGGTGCTGCCGTTGCGCGATATCGTCGTGTTCCCCCACATGATCGTGCCGCTCTTCGTCGGCCGTGAGAAATCCGTTCGCGCCCTGGAAGCGGTGATGAAGGAGGACAAGCAGATCCTCCTGGTCGCCCAGAAGAACGCCGCGCAGGACGACCCTGCGGCGGACGACATCTACCGCGTCGGCACCGTCTCCACGATCCTGCAATTGCTCAAGCTCCCGGACGGCACGGTGAAGGTGCTGGTCGAGGGCAGCCGTCGCGCCCGCATCAGCAGCTTCAATGAGACGGACAGCTATTTCGAGGCGTTCGTCGAGAAGCTGCCGGATGCCGAAGGCGAGAACCGCGAGCTCGACGCGCTCGGCCGGACGGTGGTCTCGCAGTTCGAGCAATATATCAAGCTGAACAAGAAGATCGCACCCGAGGTGCTGGTTTCGCTCAACCAGATCGAGGATCCGAGCAAGCTCGCCGACACGGTCGCGAGCCATCTCAATCTCAAGATCGCCGAGAAACAGGAATTGCTGGAGCTCGCCGGGGTCGGCGAGCGGCTGGAGCGCGTCTTCGGGCACATGGAGTCCGAGATCGGCGTGCTGCAGGTGGAGAAGCGCATCCGCAACCGCGTCAAGCGGCAGATGGAGAAGACGCAGCGCGAGTACTACCTGAACGAGCAGCTGAAAGCGATCCAGAAGGAGCTCGGCGAGGGCGAGGACGGCAAGGACGAGACCGCCGAGCTCGAGGAGCGCATCAAGAAGACGAGGCTCTCCAAGGAAGCCCGCGAAAAGGCGGTGGGGGAGCTGAAGAAGCTCCGGACCATGAGCCCGATGAGCGCCGAGGCGACGGTGGTGCGCAACTACCTCGACTGGATGCTGTCGATCCCGTGGAAGAAGCGGAGCAAGGTCCGCAATGACGTGATCGAGGCCGAGAAGGTGCTCGACGCCGACCATTACGGCCTCGAGAAGATCAAGGAGCGCATCCTCGAGTACCTGGCGGTGCAGTCCCGCAGCAACAAGATTCGCGGGCCGATCCTCTGCCTAGTCGGACCGCCGGGTGTCGGCAAGACCTCGCTCGGCAAATCCATCGCGCATGCGACGGGGCGCAATTTCGTCCGCATGTCGCTCGGCGGCGTGCGGGACGAGGCGGAGATCCGCGGTCACCGGCGCACCTATATCGGCTCGATGCCGGGCAAGGTGATCCAGGGCATGAAGAAGGCGAAGACCTCGAACCCGCTCTTCCTGCTCGACGAGATCGACAAGCTCGGCGCCGATTGGCGCGGCGATCCGTCCTCGGCGCTGCTTGAAGTGCTGGACCCGGAGCAGAACGCCACCTTCGCCGATCATTATCTGGAGGTCGACTACGACCTTTCGGACGTGATGTTCGTCACCACGGCGAACAGCCTGCGCATGCCGCAGCCGCTGATGGACCGCATGGAGATCATCCGAATCCCGGGCTACACCGAGGATGAGAAGGTGGAGATCGCCAAGCGCCATCTGATGCCGAAGGTCTCGGAAGCGAACGGGCTCAAGGTGGAGGAATGGTCGGTCAGCGACGACGCGATGCGCGACCTGATCCGCTACCACACGCGGGAGGCCGGCGTTCGGTCGCTCGAGCGTGAGCTTGCCAACCTGGCGCGGAAATCGGTGAAGGAGATCGTGACCAAGAAGGCGAAGAAGGTCGCGATCACCCGCAAGACGCTCGAGAAGTTTGCCGGCATCCGCCGCTTCCGCTACGGCGAGACGGAGTCGGAGGACATGGTGGGCGTCGTCACCGGCCTGGCCTGGACCGAGGTCGGCGGCGAGATCCTCACCATCGAGAGCGTGATGGTCCCCGGCAAGGGCGGCGTGAAGCAGACCGGCAAGCTCGGCGACGTCATGCAGGAGAGCGTCTCGGCGGCGCTCAGCTACGTCCGCTCGCGGGCGCAGAGCTTCGGCATCAAGCCGACCCTGTTCGAGCGGCGCGACATCCACGTCCACGTGCCGGAGGGTGCCACGCCGAAGGACGGCCCCTCGGCCGGCATCGCGATGGCGACCAGCATCGTGAGCGTGCTCACCGGCATTCCGGTGCGGCGCGACGTCGCGATGACGGGCGAGATCACGTTGCGCGGGCGGGTGCTGCCGATCGGCGGCCTGAAGGAGAAGCTGCTGGCTGCGCTCCGCGCCGGCATCACCACGGTGTTCATCCCGAAGGAGAATGAGAAGGACATCGCGGAGATTCCGGACAATGTGAAGAAGCACATCAAGCTTGTTCCGGTCGCCCATGTCGATGACGTGATCGCGCAAGCACTCGTGCGGAAGCCGGAAGCGATCGAGTGGGTGGAGCCGCCCGAGCCGGTGGCGCCGAAGGCTGCCGACCATTCGGGCGCTCCGCTGACGCACTGAAGGCGTGATTGACGTGCCGGACCGTGCGAAGGAGCCTCGCTGAGGTGTTCTCCGCACGATCCGGCCGTGGTTATGTACGGGCGGTTAGCTTAGCGGTAGAGCATCTCGTTTACACCGAGAGGGTCGGCGGTTCGATCCCGTCACCGCCCACCAGATTGCCCCCTTCTTTCCTGGATTGTTCTCTGCCGTTCCTGGATTATCCCCTGTGTTCCACAGGCTCCGCCGCTTGACGCCCGCGGCCGCGGGTTCTACACGCGGCGCAGCTTTGCGGGTGTAGCTCAGTTGGTTAGAGCGCCGGCCTGTCACGCCGGAGGTCGCGGGTTCGAGCCCCGTCACTCGCGCCAGGGTTCCCCGCCGGCGCTCCACCCGCGAACCTCATACAGCAACTAGAGGGGCTCTAGGCGGCACGACCCGGTTGGGAGTAGTGTCCGCCGCGTTGCGGTGCGGCAAATCCGGCCGTGCCGTGGTTCGCGGTGCTGGAGTCGCCATGTTCCTGCTTTCGGGCTATTTCCCGATCCTCGTGTTCCTCGGCATCGCCGGCCTGATCGCGCTGGCGATGGTTGGCGGATCGCTGCTGGCGGCCAGGCAGAAACCCTATCCGGAAAAGCTCAGCGCCTACGAGTGCGGATTCGAAGCGTTCGACGATGCCCGCCGTCGGTTCGACGTGCGCTTCTATCTTGTCGCCATTCTTTTCATCATCTTCGACCTCGAAGTCGCGTTCCTCTTCCCGTGGTCGATCACGCTCGGTGATATCGGCTGGTTCGGCTTCCTCTCGATGATGGGGTTCCTTGCGGTCCTGACCGTCGGCTTCATCTATGAGTGGAACAAGGGCGCTTTGGATTGGGAATGATGCGATGAGCAGCGCGACGACCGGCACGGACATTGCCTGGAACCGCACGGCCCTGGCGCCCGGGGAGGCGCAGGATGCCGTCGTTCGCGGCATCACTGGGGAGATCGAGGATAAGGGCTTCGTGGTCGCCCAGATCGACAAGCTGGTGAACTGGGCGCGCACCGGCAGCCTCTGGCCGATGACCTTCGGCCTCGCCTGCTGCGCGGTCGAGATGATCCACGCCTACATGCCGCGCTATGATCTCGACCGGTTCGGCGTCATCCCGCGCGCCAGCCCGCGGCAGAGCGACGTGATGATCGTCGCCGGCACGCTCACCAACAAGATGGCCCCGGCGCTCCGCAAGGTCTACGACCAGATGCCCGAGCCTCGCTGGGTGATCAGCATGGGCAGCTGCGCCAATGGCGGCGGCTACTACCATTATTCCTATTCGGTGGTGCGCGGCTGCGACCGGGTGGTGCCGGTCGACATTTATGTGCCGGGCTGCCCGCCGACGGCCGAGGCGCTGGTCTACGGCATTCTGCAGCTGCAAAAAAAGATCCGCCGCACCGGAACGATCCTCCGTGGCTGACCCGAACACGCCCGCCCCCGCGAGCCCGCTCTCCGTTCTGGGCGAGGCGGTCGCCGCGCTGCCCGGCGTGACCGGGGCCGCGGTGGAGAAGGGTGAGCTCGTCGTGCACGCCGCGCGCGACGAGTTGCCGGCGTTGATGGCCACGCTGCGCGACGATCCGCGCTTCGCGTTCGAGCAGCTGATGGAGCTGTGCGGCGTCGATTTCCCTGAGCGCGCCGAGCGGTTCGACGTGGTCTATTGCCTGCTCTCGATCACCCGCAATCACCGCGTCCGCGTGATCATCACCGCGTCAGGCGCGACGCCGGTTCCATCGGTGTGCGGCATCTGGCCGGTCGCAACCTGGTGGGAGCGTGAGGCCTGGGACCTTTACGGCATCGTGTTCTCCGGACAGCCTGATCTACGACGTATTCTCACCGATTACGGGTTCGACGGTCATCCGCTGCGCAAGGATTTCCCGCTCACCGGCTATGTCGAGGTGCGCTACGACGAGGAGCGCAAGGAAGTCGTCTACGAGAAGGTGGCGCTGACGCAGGATTTCCGGAACTTCGATTTCGTCTCACCCTGGGAGGGCATGGTGACGCTTCCCGGCGACGAGAAGGCTCACGAGGCGCGTGCGGCGGAGCAAGGCCGATGAGCGCCGCGCACGAGGTCACCGAGGCCAACCCGGCTCGCAAGACGGTCGAGATCGACAGTCACGCGATCAATTTCGGACCGCAGCATCCGGCCGCGCACGGCGTGCTGCGGCTCATCTTGGAGCTCGACGGCGAGGTGGTGCAGCGCGCCGACCCGCATATCGGCCTGCTGCATCGCGGCACCGAAAAGCTCATCGAATACAAGACCTACATGCAGGCGGTCCCGTATTTCGACCGGCTGGATTACGTATCGCCGCTATCGCAGGAGCAGGCTTTCGCGCTGGCGACGGAGAAGCTGCTCGGCATCACGATCCCGGAACGCGCGCAGTGGATCCGCACGCTGTTCGCCGAGATCACCCGCGTGCTGAACCACCTACTCAACGTCACGACCTACGCCCTCGATGTGGGCGCGATCACGCCGAGCCTCTGGGGGTTCGAGGAGCGCGAGAAGCTGCTCGAGTTCCACGAAGCGGCGTCCGGTGCGCGGTTCCACGCGAATTACTTCCGTCCGGGCGGGGTCGCGCGCGACCTGCCCGCAGGCCTGACAGATCGCATCGCCGATTGGGCCGAGAGCTTCTACAAATTCGTCGACGAGCTCGAGGAGCTGCTGACAAACAACCGGATCTGGAAGCAGCGCACCGTTGATATCGGCATCATGTCGCCGGAACAGGCGCTGGAATGGGGCTTTTCCGGCCCGTGCATCCGCGCCTCCGGCATCCCTTGGGACCTGCGGCGCTCACAGCCCTACGAGATGTACGACCGGGTGGAGTTCGAGATCCCGGTGGGGCGCAATGGCGATTGCTATGACCGCTACCTCGTGCGCGTGGCCGAGATGCGGGAGAGCGTGAGAATCATCAAGCAATGCCTCGCGCAGATGCAGCCGGGCCCGGTGCGCATACAGGACAACAAGTTCACCCCACCGGCGCGCGCCGAGATGAAGCGCTCGATGGAGGCGCTGATCCATCACTTCAAGCTATTCACCGAGGGGTATCACGTGCCGGCGGGCGCGACTTACACCGCGGTGGAGAGCCCGAAGGGTGAGTTTGGCGTCTATCTCGTCGCCGATGGCAGCAACCGGCCATATCGCTGCAAGATCCGGCCGACGGGATTCGCCCATTTGCAGGCGATCGAGACGATGGCGAAGCGACACATGCTGGCCGACGCGGTGGCCATCATCGGGTCGATCGACGTCGTGTTCGGCGAGATCGACAGGTAGCGATCGATGACGGAAGAGATTGGTGACGGCTCGGTGGGCGAGGAGATTCCGCAGCCCACGCATTTCGCCTTCGATGCCGAGAGCGACGCTGCCATCGCGCAGGCGATCGCGAAATACCCGGCGGGGCGGCAGGCGAGCGCCGTGCTGCCCTTGCTCTACATCGTGCAGCGGCAGATGGCGCGCGAGACCGGCAGCGCCTGGGTGCCGCGGGTAGCGATGGATGCGGTGGCGGTGCGCCTCGCGATGCCGCCGATCCGCGTCTACGAGGTCGCGACCTTCTACCTGATGTTCAACACGACGCCGGTCGGTCGCTACCATCTGCAGGTCTGCACCACCACGCCGTGCTGGTTGCGCGGCTCGGACGAGGTGACCGCCGCCTGTCGCCGGGCAACCGGCATCGCCGGTTGGCACGAGACGAGCACGGACGGGATGTTCACGATGAGCGAGGTCGAATGCATCGGCGCCTGCGTGAACGCACCGGTCCTCCAGGTGAACGATGATTTCTATGAGGATCTCGACGGGCCGCGCACCGAAGCGCTGCTCGCGGCGCTCCGGCGCGGCGAGGCGCCCAAGCCTGGCTCGACCATCGGCCGCATCACCTCGGCGCCCGAGGGCGGTCCGAACACGCTGACCACGCTCGGCGCGGCGGCAGAGGGAAGGTGAGGCGATGCTGAACGACAAGGATCGCATCTTCACCAATCTGTACGGGCTGCAGGATTGGGGGCTCGATGGCGCTCGGGCGCGCGGCGACTGGGACGGCACGGCAGCCATTCTGGCGCGCGGGCGCGAGGCGATCATCGACGAGATGAAAGCCTCCGGCTTGCGTGGCCGCGGGGGCGCAGGATTCCCGACCGGGCTCAAATGGTCGTTCATGCCGAAGGAGAGCGAGCGGCCCTGCTATCTCGTGGTGAATGCGGATGAGAGCGAGCCCGGCACCTGCAAGGATCGCGACATCATGCGCCACGATCCGCACAAGCTGATCGAAGGCTGCCTGATCGCATCCTTCGCGATGGGCGCGCATGCCTGTTACATCTACATACGCGGCGAGTTCTACAACGAGGCGGTGGTGCTGCAGGCGGCGATCGACCAGGCCTACGAGGCGGGTCTGATCGGGCCCAACGCCGCCGGCTCGGGCTGGGATTTCGATCTTTATATGCATCGCGGCGCCGGGGCATATATTTGTGGCGAGGAGACCGCGCTGCTCGAAAGCCTCGAGGGCAAGAAGGGCATGCCGCGGATGAAGCCGCCCTTCCCGGCGGCGGTTGGACTCTATGGTTGCCCGACAACTGTGAACAATGTCGAGAGCATCGCGGTCGCGCCGACCATCCTACGGCGCGGCGCCACCTGGTTCTCCGCCCTCGGACGGCCGAAGAATGCGGGGACGAAGATCTTCTGCATCTCCGGCCATGTGAACAAGCCGTGCAATGTCGAGGAGGAGCTCGGCATCTCGCTCCGCGAGCTGATCGACACCTATGCGGGCGGCGTGCGCGGCGGGTGGGACAATCTGCTCGCGGTCATCCCCGGCGGATCATCGGTGCCGGTGCTGTCGAAATCGGTGTGCGATACGGTGCTGATGGATTTCGACAGCCTGCGCGACGCGAAGAGCGGGCTCGGCACTGCGGCGGTCATCGTGATGGACAAGTCGACCGACATCATCCGCGCCATCGCCCGGTTGTCGCAATTCTACAAGCATGAGAGCTGCGGCCAATGCACGCCGTGCCGCGAAGGCGCGGGGTGGATGATGCGGGTGATGAACCGCATGGTGGAGGGCCGCGCCGAGCTTTCGGAAATCGACATGCTGGAGCAGGTGACGCGACAGATCGAGGGCCACACGATCTGCGCGCTCGGTGATGCGGCGGCCTGGCCGGTGCAGGGCCTCATCCGGCATTTCCGCCCGGAGATGGAGGAACGCATCAACGCGTACAAGACGCGCCATGACGCCCCCACGCGCATGGCGGCGGAGTAATCTTCATGGCGAAGCTCACCGTCGATGGGATCGAGGTGGAGGTGCCGAACGGCTCCACCGTGCTGCAGGCCTGCGAGGCGGCGGGGGTCGAGGTGCCGCGCTTCTGCTACCACGAGCGGCTGTCGATCGCCGGCAATTGCCGCATGTGCCTCGTCGAGGTGGAAAAGGCGCCGAAGCCGATCGCGTCCTGCTCGTATCCGGCCGCCGACAACATGGTGGTGAAGACCGACACGCCGATGGTGCGGAACGGCCGCCGCGGGGTGATGGAGTTCCTGCTCATCAACCACCCGCTCGACTGCCCGATCTGCGATCAGGGCGGCGAGTGCGATCTGCAGGACCAGGCCTATTCCTACGGCATGGACCACTCGCGCTATTCCGAGAACAAGCGCGCGGTGAAGGACAAATATCTTGGCCCGCTGGTCAAGACGATCATGACGCGCTGCATCCACTGCACGCGCTGCATCCGCTTCGCGACCGAGATCGCGGGCGTGCCGGAGCTCGGCGCGACCGCGCGCGGCGAGAACATGGAGGTCGGCACCTATGTCGAAAAAGCGCTCACCTCTGAGCTCTCCGGCAATCTGATCGACATCTGCCCGGTCGGCGCGCTGACCTCCAAACCCTATGCCTTCACCGCGCGCTCCTGGGAGTTGCGGAAGGTGGACAGCATCGACGTGCTGGACGCGGTCGGCACCGCGATCCGCGTGGACAGCCGCGGGCCCGAGGTGCTGCGCATCCTGCCGCGCCCCAACGATGCGGTGAACGAGGAGTGGCTCGGCGACAAATCGCGCTTCTCGATCGACGGGCTGAAGCGGCGACGGCTCGACAAGCCATGGGTTCGCGAGGCCGGGCGCCTGCGGCCGGCGAGCTGGCAGGAAGCTTTTGCCGCGATCGCCGACCGGCTGCGCGGCCTGCCGGGCGAGCGGATCGGCGCCATTGCCGGCGATCTCTGCGATGCGGAGAGCATGCTGGCGCTGAAGGATCTGATGGGGACGCTCGGCTCGGTCAATATCGACTGCCGGCAAGACGGCGCGCGCCTCGATGCCTCACGTCGCGAGTTCTATCTGTTCAATTCGAGCATTGCCGGAATCGAGGAGGCGGATGGGCTGCTGCTCATCGGCAGCAATCCAAGGCGCGAGGCGCCGGTGCTGAACGCGCGCATCCGCAAGCGCTGGCTGGCCGGGAATTTTCCGATCGTCGCGATCGGGCCGGAGGCTGAGCTCACTTATAGCGCCACCTGGCTCGGCGACGGCGCGGCCGCGCTGGGCGGGTTCATGCGCGCCGAGGAGACCGAGGCGTTCCGCGCGGCGAAGCGGAAGATGGTGATCGTCGGGCCGGGCGCGCTCGCGCGGGCCGATGGCGCGGCGGTGCTGGCCTCGGCTTGGAAGCTCGCCACCGAGCTCGGCGCGATCGGGCTCGACTGGCACGGGTTCAACGTGCTGCACACCGCGGCGGCGCGGGTCGGCGGCCTCGATCTCGGCTTCGTGCCGGGTGCGTCCGGGCAATCCGTCGGCGCGATGCTGGATGGCGGCGTCGGCCTGCTCTGGCTACTCGGCGCCGACGAGATCGACGCGTCGCGGATCGGCGCCGGCACCTTCGTCATCTATCAGGGGCATCACGGTGATCGGGGCGCGGCGCGCGCCGATGTGATTCTGCCGGGGGCCACCTATACCGAGAAGAACGGCACCTACGTCAACACCGAGGGACGCGTGCAGCGCGGCTTCCGCGCGGTGTTTCCGCCGGGCGAGGCGCGCGAGGATTGGACGATCCTGCGGGCGTTCAGCGAGGTGATCGGCAAGTCGCTGCCCTATGATGATCTGGAGGCGCTGCGGCGCCGCATGGAGAGCGTGGCGCCGAGCTTCGGGCGCGAATATGCGCGACTCGCCGGCACCGACCAGTCCGGTCCGTCGGGCGATCCCGCGGCGCTCGGCGAATCGCCGCTCGCCTATGCGGTGCCGGATTACTATCAGACCAACGCGATCAGCCGGGCGAGCCCGACGATGGCGGAGTGCAGCCGCATCTACGCGATGCCGTCCCCCTCCCAGCAAGCGGCGGAGTGATGCGCGACTTCTTCTTCCACACGCTGCTCGGTGCGCTGATCCTGACCGTACTGGAGGCGCTGGCGGTGCTGGTGCCGCTGCTGATTGCGGTGGCCTATCTGACGCTCGCCGAGCGCAAGGTGCTGGCGGCGATCCAGCTGCGCCGCGGGCCGAACGTGGTCGGGCCGTTCGGGCTCTGGCAGCCTTTCGCCGACGCGATCAAGATGTTGATGAAGGAGACGATCATCCCGACAGGGGCCAATCGTCTGCTGTTCCTGATGGCGCCGATGCTCACCTTCACCCTGGCGATGATCGCCTGGGCGGTGATCCCGGTGAACGACCACTGGGCGGTGGCCGACATCAATGTCGGCGTGCTTTACCTCTTCGCGATCAGCTCGCTCGGCGTTTACGGCATCATCATCGCGGGCTGGGCGTCCAATTCGAAATACGCCTTCCTCGGCGCGCTCCGCTCGGCGGCGCAGATGGTGAGCTACGAGGTCTCGCTCGGCTTCGTGATGGTCTCGGTCCTGCTCTGCGCCGGCAGCCTCCGGCTGAACGACATCGTCACCGCGCAGCGTCATATCTGGTTCTTCATCCCGCTATTTCCGATGTTCATCGTGTTCCTGATCTCGGCGCTGGCGGAGACCAACCGGTCGCCCTTCGACCTGCCGGAAGGGGAGAGCGAGATCGTCGCCGGCTTCTTCGTCGAATACAGCGCGATGGCGTTCGCTTTGTTCTTCCTCGGCGAATACGCGAACATCATCCTGATGTCGGCGATGACGTCGATCCTGTTCCTCGGCGGCTGGCTGAGTCCGGTTCCGTTCGTGCCCTTCACCTGGCTGCCAGGCCCGATCTGGTTCATTCTGAAAATTTGCGTCTGCGCGTTCATCTTCCTCTGGGTGCGTGCGACCTTGCCGCGCTTCCGCTACGACCAGCTGATGCGGCTCGGCTGGAAGGTGTTCCTGCCGTTGTCGCTGCTCTGGCTGGTGATCACGGCGGCGGTGCTGATGGCGACCGGCTGGCTGCCCGTGCACGCGGCGGCTTGATGCAGGCGGGCAGGCGGTTTATGCCGCGCCGCGAAAGGACGGGCTGATGGCGTATCTCGACCGCACCGCACGCAGCCTGCTGCTCGGCGAGATCGTCGCCGGTCTCTGGCTCACCTTGCGTTACTTCTTCCGTCCGAAAGCGACGATCAACTATCCGTACGAGAAAGGCCTGCTGAGCCCGCGCTTCCGCGGCGAGCATGCGCTGCGCCGCTACCCGAACGGGGAGGAGCGCTGCATCGCCTGCAAGCTCTGCGAGGCGGTGTGCCCGGCGCAGGCGATCACCATCGAGGCGGAGCCGCGCGAGGATGGGTCGCGGCGTACTACCCGCTACGATATCGATATGACAAAATGCATCTATTGCGGCCTTTGCGAGGAGTCCTGCCCGGTCGATGCGATCGTCGAGGGACCGAATTTCGAGTTCGCGACGGAGACGCGCGAGGAACTCTATTACGACAAGGACAAGCTGCTCGATAACGGTGACCGCTGGGAAGCGGAGCTGGCGAAGCGGCTGGAACTCGATGCGCCCTATCGCTGAGAGACCCGGACGATGATCGCCGCCATCGCCTTTTATGTGTTCGCCGCCATCCTGCTGATCTCGGGCGCGATGGTGGTGACGGCGCGCAATCCGGTGCATTCCGTGTTGTTCCTGATCCTCGCCTTCTTCAATGCGGCGGCGCTGTTCCTGATCGCCGGGGCCGAGTTCCTGGCGATGATCCTCGTCATCGTCTATGTCGGCGCCGTGGCCGTGCTGTTCTTGTTCGTGGTGATGATGCTCGACATCGATTTCGTCGAGCTTCGCGAGGGTTTTCAGCGCTATGCGCCGGTGGGGGCAACGGTCGGGCTCGTGCTGCTGGTCGAGCTCGGCCTGGTGCTGACCGGCTGGCGCGTCGCGCCGGCGGCGGCTTCGCTCCGGCTCTCGCCTTCGGGGGCCGCAGTGCCGAATACGGTCGCGCTCGGGCGGGTGATCTACACGGATTACGTGCTGCTGTTCCAGCTTGCCGGCCTGGTGCTGCTGGTCGCGATGATCGGCGCGATCGTGCTGACGCTGCGTGACCGCCAGAGCGTGCGCCGCCAGGTGATCTCGGTGCAGAACGCGCGCACCGTCGCCGAGACGATGGAGATGGTGGATGCGGTGCGGGGCGCCGGCATCGCGCCGGCCGATATCCGCCGCCGGCGCGAGCCGGCCCCGGTGGCCTCGCCGGATGCGCAGGCGCACGACCCTTTCCCGCCGCACGCGGAAGGCCATTGAGATGAGTGTCGGGAGATGAGTGTCGGGCTCGATCACTACCTGGCGGTCGCCGCGATCCTGCTGGTGCTCGGCATTTTTGGCATCTTCATGAACCGCAAGAACGTCATCATCATCCTGATGTCGATCGAGCTGATCCTGCTGGCGGTCAACATCAACCTCGTCGCCTTCTCGGCGGCGCTGGCCGATCTCGCGGGGCAGGTGCTCGCACTCTTTGTGCTGACCGTCGCGGCGGCGGAGGCGGCGATCGGGCTCGCCATCGTGGTGATCTATTTCCGCAATCGCGGCTCGATCGAGGTCGAGGACGTGAACCTGATGAAGGGCTGAGATGCTTTACGCCGCCGCCGTCTTCGCGCCGCTGCTCGGCTCGCTCATCGCGGGATTTCTCGGCCCCGCCATCGGCGACCGCGCCGCCCAGGCGATGACGATCCTGCTCATGGTGGTGGCGGCGATCTGCGGCGTCACCTCCTGCGTGTTGTTCCTGCAATCGACCTCGCATGGCGAGGTGGTGGAGATCGCCACCTGGATCCAGGCCGGCGATTTCCATCTCGACTGGGCGCTCCGCGACGACACGCTGTCGGCGGTGATGGTCGCGATGGTGACCACCGTCGCGACGCTGATCCACATCTACAGCGTCGGCTACATGCATCACGAGCACCGCTCGTTCCGCTTCTTCAGCTATCTGAGCCTGTTCACCTTCGCGATGCTGATGCTGGTGACGGCGGATAATCTGGTGCAGCTCTTCTTCGGCTGGGAAGGCGTCGGGCTCGCGAGCTATCTGCTGATCGGCTACTGGTACGACCGGCCGAGCGCATGCCGGGCGGCGATCAAGGCGATGATCGTCAACCGTGTCGGCGATCTCAGCTTCGCGACCGGCATCGCCCTGGTGTTCTTTCTGTTCGGCGCCGTCGATTTCCCGACCATCTTCGGCCATGTCGCGGAGCATCGCGACGCGCTCTACCATGTGTTCGGGCAGAATATCCGGGCGCTCGAGGTGATCGGCGTGCTGCTGTTCATCGGCGCCTGCGGCAAATCGGCGCAGATCTTCCTGCACACTTGGCTGCCGGATGCGATGGAGGGGCCCACGCCGGTCTCCGCGCTGATCCATGCGGCGACGATGGTGACGGCCGGCGTCTTCCTGATGGCGCGGATGTCGCCGCTGCTCGAGACGGCGCCCGCGACGCTCGCCATCATCACCTTCATCGGCGGCACCACGGCGCTGTTCGCGGCGACGATCGGCTGCGTGCAGAACGACATCAAGCGGGTGATCGCCTACTCGACCTGCTCGCAACTCGGCTACATGTTCCTGGCCGCCGGCGTCGGCGCCTACCAGGCCTCGATGTTCCACCTCATCACCCATGCCTTCTTCAAGGCGTTGCTGTTCCTGAGCGCAGGATCGGTGATCCACGCGATGTCGGACGAGCAGGACATGCGGAAGATGGGCGGCATCTGGCGGCTCATTCCCATCACCTACGTGGTGATGTGGATCGGCAGCCTGGCGCTTGCCGGCATCCCGCCTTTCGCGGGCTACTGGTCGAAAGATGCGATTCTGGAAGCGGCCTTCGCCCGCAGCGCCACCAACGGCGTCGCGATGTACGGCTTCGTCTGCGGGACGATCGCCGCCTTCCTCACCGCCTTCTATTCGTGGCGACTGCTGATCATGACCTTCCACGGCAAGCCGCGGATGGATCACCACACGCTCGAGCACGTGCATGAGAGCCCGCCGGTGATGACGGTCCCGCTGATGCTGCTCGCGGTGGGTGCGGTCGTTGCGGGTTTCGCGTTGCACGGCATGTTCATCGGTGAGGATTGGCCGGCTTTCTGGCGCGGCAGCATCACCGTTGGGCCGTCCAACCATATCCTGCTGGCGGCCGAGCATGTGCCGATGGCGATCGCCCTGCTGCCGACCGTCACCGGCGTGCTCGGCATCCTGCTCGCCTATCTCTTCTACATGGTCAATCCGGCGCTCCCGGTGCGGCTCGCCGAGACCTTCCCGGGCATCTACCTCTTCCTGCTGAACAAGTGGTATTTCGACGAGCTCTACGATTTCCTGTTCGTCCGTCCGGCGCAGCGTCTCGGGCGCTTCCTCTGGCATACCGGTGACGAGACGATCATCGACGGCGTGCCGAATGGCTTGGCGGCGATCACCACGGATTCCTCGGGCCAGGTCGTGCGCCTGCAGAACGGCTCGCTCGCGACCTATGCCTTCGTGATGCTGGTCGGTCTCGTCGCGCTGATCGCCATCTTCCTCGTGTTCCGGTGAATGCGATGAACGCGGCCGGCTTTCCAATCCTTTCGCTGCTGACCTGGCTGCCGCTGGTCGGCTGCCTCGTCATCATGTGCGTGCGCGGCGACGAGGAGACGGTCGCCTCGAATGCCCGCTGGGCCGCGCTCTGGACCAGCCTGATCGTGTTCGGCCTGTCGCTCGTGCTGTGGTTCGATTTCGACCGCTCGAACCCGGGCTTCCAGTTTGTCGAGAACCTGCCCTGGCTGCCGGAATACGGCGTCGGCTACCGCATGGGCGTGGACGGCATCAGTGTGTTGTTCGTGCTGCTCTCCACTTTGCTCACGCCGCTCTGCATCCTCGCCGCCTGGGAAGCGATCCACACGCGCGTGCGGGAGTTCATGCTCGCCTTCCTCATCCTCGAGACGATGATGGTGGGCATGTTCTCGGCGCTCGACTTCGTCGTGTTCTATATGTTCTTCGAAGGCGTGCTGATCCCGATGTATCTGATCATCGGGGTATGGGGCGGACAGCGGCGGGTTTATGCCGCCTTCAAGTTCTTCCTCTACACGCTGACCGGCTCAGTGCTGATGCTGCTGGCGCTGCTCGCCATGTGGTATGTCGCCGGCACCACCGACATCCAGGTGCTGCTGCGGACGAATTTCCCGGTGGCGATGCAGAGCTGGCTGTTCCTCGCCTTCCTCGCCTCCTTCGCGGTCAAGGTGCCGATGTGGCCGGTGCATACCTGGCTCCCGGACGCGCATGTCGAGGCGCCGACTTCCGGGTCGGTAATCCTGGCCGGCGTCCTGCTGAAGATGGGCGCGTACGGCTTCATCCGGTTCTCGATGCCGATGCTGCCGCAGGCCTCGTCGAGTTTCGCGCCGCTGATCTTCGCGCTCGGGGTGATCGCGGTGATCTACACCTCGCTGGTCGCGCTGATGCAGGCCGACATGAAGAAGCTGATCGCCTATTCCTCGGTCGCGCATATGGGCGTGGTCATGGTGGGGTTGTTCACCTTCAACGCGCAGGGCATCCAGGGCGCGCTGTTCCAGATGCTGAGCCACGGCGTGGTCTCGGCCGCGCTCTTTCTCTGTGTGGGCGTCGTCTACGACCGGATGCACACGCGCGAGATCGCGCGCTATGGCGGGCTTGCGCACCGGATGCCCGCCTATGCGATCGTCTTCATGGTCTTCACCATGGCGAGCATCGGCCTGCCCGGCACCTCCGGCTTCGTCGGCGAGTTCCTGGTGCTGGTCGGCGCCTTCCATGTCAGCCTCTACCTCGCGGTGCTCGCGAGCCTCGGGATGATCCTGGGCGCCGCCTACATGCTGTTCCTCTATCGCCGGGTGATCTTCGGTCAGCTTACCCGCGACGATCTGAAATCCATTCTGGATCTGTCGCCGCGCGAGATGGCGGTGTTCGCGCCGCTGCTGGTGCTGACGCTCTGGATGGGCATCTACCCGTCGAGCTTCACCGGGTTCTGGGAGGCGACGGTGAACACGATGGTGCAGCACCATGTGGCGGCTCTCGATACGGTCAGGCTAGCGGGGGTGATGCGGTGACGAATGCCGGGCTGATCGGCCTCGGGCCGATGAACTGGCAGCTCGCGGTGCCGGAGCTCGTGCTGGCTCTGTGCGGTCTCGCCATCCTCGTGCTCGGGGTGCTCCGCAAGCAGGATAGCAGCCTGCTCTGCTCCATGCTCTGCCTCGGCGCCTTCCTGCTGACCGCGGTGCTGGCGATCTCGACGCCGGCCGGCATCGGTTTCGGCGGCCAATTCTCCGTGGACGCATTCGGCAAGTTCATGAAGGTGCTGATCCTCGCGGGTGCGGCGATCGGCGTGATCGCGGCGCTCGACTACAATGTGCGCGAGGGGATCAGCCGGTTCGAGTTCCCCGTGCTGATGCTGTTCTCGACCGTCGGCATGCTGGTGATGGCGTCGGCCTCGAACTTGATGACGCTCTATCTCGGACTCGAGCTGCAATCGCTCGCGATCTACGTGCTGGCGGCGTTCGCGCGCGACGATCTGCGCTCCTCCGAGGCAGGCCTCAAATATTTCGTTCTCGGCGCGCTCGCCTCCGGCCTGCTGCTCTACGGCATTTCGCTCGCCTACGGCTTCTCCGGCACGATGGATTTCGCGCGGCTGTCGCAGGTGTGGAACAGCCCGGCCGGCCTGTCCGCCGGCGCGGTGATCGGCATCGTCTTCATCATCGCCGGGCTCACCTTCAAGATCTCCGCCGTGCCCTTCCATATGTGGACGCCGGATGTGTACGAAGGCGCGCCGACGCCAGTGACCTCCTTCATGGGAACAGCGCCGAAGGTCGCGGCGATGGCACTGCTGCTGCGGGCGCTGGAGGTGCCGTTCGGCCACCTGCTCGGGCAATGGCACCAGCTGATCGTGCTGATCTCCATCGCCTCGATGGTGCTCGGCTCGCTGGCGGCGATCGGGCAGACGAACATCAAGCGGCTGATGGCGTATTCCTCCATCGGCCATATGGGCTACGCGCTGATCGGCCTCGCGGTCGGCACGCAGGCCGGCGTGCGCGGCGTGCTCATCTATCTCGTCACTTACGTGTTCATGAATGCCGGCACCTTCGCCTGCATCATCGCCATGCGCCGCCGAGGCCGCGCGCTCGAGCGCATCTCCGATCTTGGCGGCCTCGCGCGCACCGACCCGATGCTGGCGCTGGCGCTTGCCGTGTTCATGTTCAGCATGGCCGGGATCCCGCCGCTCTCCGGGTTCTTCGGCAAGCTCTACGTGTTCCTCGCCGCGGTGCAGGCCGGGAATTTCACCCTCGCGGTGATCGGCGTCCTGACCAGCGTGATCGGCGCCTA
Organism: Acetobacteraceae bacterium; assembly: GCA_965276665.1. Classification (GTDB taxonomy): domain Bacteria; phylum Pseudomonadota; class Alphaproteobacteria; order Acetobacterales; family Acetobacteraceae; genus CAWGJC01. The sequence goes on along the minus strand of OZ255620.1, from coordinate 864,521 downwards.
TTATTATATTCGTATCATCAAGGTGATGTATTTCGACGAGACCGAGCCCGCCTTCGACAAGCGGCCGCCCTCGCTCTCCTTTGTCGCCGCGGCGACCGGTCTGTTCACCACCCTCTTCTTCATCCTGCCCGGCCCGGTTGTCGGCGCGGCGCAAGCGGCGGCGCGGGTGCTGCTCGGGTGAAGGCCCCGCATCGGCGGGGGCGCGCGCAATGCTGCTGGTGATCGACGCCGGCAACACGAACATGGTCTTCGCGGTCCATGACGGTCGGGAATGGCGCGGCAAGTGGCGCATCCGCACCGAGGCGCAGCGCACATCCGACGAATACGGGGTCTGGCTGAGCGCGCTGCTCTCCCATGCCGGGCTCAAGGCCGCGGACCTGACCGCGGCGGTGATCGGCACCGTGGTGCCGGCCGCGCTCTACGATCTGCGCCGCCTCTGCCGCGACTGGTTCGAGCTCGAGCCGCTGGTCGCGCGCGCCGAGCTTGACTGGGGTTTCGAGATCAAGGCCGACACCCCGAGCGAGGTCGGCGCCGACCGGCTGCTGAACTCGCTGGCCGCCCACCACCATTATCGCGGTCCGCTGATCGTGATTGATTTCGGCACGGCGACCACTTTCGACGTGGTGGACGAGGAGGGCGCCTATCTCGGCGGCGCGATCGCTCCCGGGATCAATCTCTCGATCGGGGCCCTGCACCAGGCGGCGGCCCGGCTGCCGCGGATCGGCATCGGCCGGCCGCAGGCGGTGATCGGGCGCTCCACCGTCCCGGCCATGCAATCCGGCGTCTATTGGGGCTATGTCGGGCTGGTCGAAGGGCTGGTGAACCGGATCAAGGCGGAGTTCGGCGCGCCGATGAAGGTGATCGGGACGGGCGGTCTGGCGCCGCTTTTCGCCGAAGGAACCACGCTGATCGAGCGGATCGATCCCGACATCACCCTGGAAGGGCTGCGGATGTTGGCGGAACGGAACCCAACCCCCACATTGTCCCGGGACAGAGCCCGAATCATCGAAGGCAATTGAATGGATTTAGCGACGCACGACCTCTCCTTCCTGCCGCTCGGCGGGACGGGCGAGATCGGCATGAACTTCAACCTCTATCGCAGCGGCGGACGGTGGCTCGCCGTCGATTGCGGCATGGGTTTCGGTGATGCCAGCACGCCGGAAGCCGACATCGTATTCCCCGATCCCGGCTTCATCGCGGAGCGACGGGACCGGCTGGTCGGGCTGGTCATCACCCATGCCCATGAGGACCATATCGGCGCCGTCGCCTGGCTGTGGCCGCAGCTCCGCTGCCCGATCTACGCCACGCCCTTCGCGGCCGCGGTGCTGCGCCGGAAGCTCGGCGAGGCGCAGCTCGCGCAGGAGGCGAAGATCACCGTGATCGAGCCCGGGGGGGCCTTCGAGCTGCCGCCCTTCTCGCTCCGCTTCATCCGGGTCGCGCATTCGGTGCCCGAGGCGCAGGCGCTGGCGATCACCACGGCCGCCGGCACCGTGCTGCATACCGGGGATTGGAAGCTCGACCCCGACCCCGCGGTCGGGCCGCCCACCGACGAGGCGGCGTTCACCGCCCTCGGCGAGGCCGGCGTGCTCGCCATGATCTGCGATTCCACCAATGCGATGGTGGAAGGGCATTCCGGCTCGGAGAGCGAGGTGCGGCGCACGCTCGCGGCACTGATCCGCTCGCTCCGCGGCCGGGTCGCCGTCACCTGCTTCGCGAGCAATGTCGCCCGGGTCGAGAGCATCGCGCTGGCCGCGCGGGAAGCCGGGCGCAGCGTGACGATGGTCGGCCGCTCGCTCCGCAACCTGGAAGCGGCGGCGCGGGAATGCGGCTATCTGCGCGGCATTCAGGAATTCGTGCCCGAGGATGCAGCGGGCTCGATCCCCGACGATAATCTGCTGATCCTGGTCACCGGAAGCCAGGGCGAGCCGCGTTCGGCGCTCGCCCGCATCGCCGCCGACCAGCACCGCAACATCGCGCTCGGCGAGGGGGACACGGTGGTGTTTTCCAGCCGCACGATCCCCGGCAATGAGCGGGCGATCGGCGTGGTGCAGGATGCGCTGGTGCGCCGCGGCGTGCGGCTGATGACCGATGCCGACCATATGGTCCATGTCTCCGGCCATCCCGCCCGCGACGAGCTGCGCCGCCTCTACAAGCTGGTCAAGCCGCGCTACGCGGTGCCGGTGCATGGCGAATGGCGCCACCTCACCGCCCATGCGGCGCTGGCGCAGGAGCTCGGCGCCACGCCGATCCTGCTTGAGGATGGCGATATTCTGAGCCTCGCTCCCGGCGCTGCAGAGGTGGTCGACAGCGCGCCGGTCGGCCGGCTCGCGCTCGACGGCAACCGGATGGTGCCGCTCAAGGGCGGCGTGCTGGCGGCCCGCCGGCGGATGCTCGGCAACGGCATGGTGCTGGCGAGCCTGGCGGTCGATGGCGGCGGCAAGCTGATGGGCCGGCCGCAGATCAGCGCGCCGGGCCTCTACGAGCAGGGCGATCCGGAGACCGAGCGCGTCACCAACGAGTTCGAGGTGGCGGTGGCCGATCTGCCCGCGCCGCTGCGGCGCGATGACGCGGCGCTGGCCGATGCGGCGCGCGCCGCGTTGCGCCGGGCGGTCGGCAAGCGCCTGCAGAAGCGGCCGATCGTCGACGTCCATCTTCTCAGGGTCTGACGCGGAGGGGCCGGATCGGATGGGCTGGTTCACCGGTGTCGTTCTCTATGTGCTGATCTGGTGGACGGTGCTGTTCGCGGTGCTGCCCGTCGGCACCAAGCCGGTCGCCGAGGCGGATGAGAAATCCGGCTGGCGCGGCGCGCCGACCCGGCCGCATATCGGGCGCAAGGTGATCGCGACAACCCTGGTCGCGGCGCTCGTCTGGGGCGGATGCGTGGCGGTGATCGAGAGCCCGTATCTCAGCTTCCGGCACGGATGGCTTGCGGCGCCGACAGACCAATAGCGACTGCCTAAATTTTGTACATTATCAGGCAGGACGAGGCTTATGCCTCATCCTGCCCGGAAAACCGTTTTCTCCCCAAACTTGGCCGATTCAACAGCGTTGAACGCCATAGGCCTGGATTGTTGTTAGCGTGTGGCCTTTTGGAAGTCACGTATTTTCGTGCCTGTTCTGTGCAATCCCTGCAAATTTCTTGTGCAGCTTTGTGTTGCACTGCACAATTCTTGCTCCGGTGCACTCTCGTCTGCCCCCGTCTGGTCTGGGTAGCCGGAGGTCGGCTTGGCCTGTAGGTTCCGGCGCCGATCACAGCACCTGGAAGCAAGATGCGCCTGTCCCGCAGCCTGATCCCGACGCTCAAGGAAACGCCCGCCGAAGCGCAGGTCGCCTCGCATCGGCTGATGCTGCGCGCCGGGCTGGTGCGGCAGACCTCCGCGGGCATCTATGCCTGGCTGCCGATGGGGCTGCGCGTGCTGAGCCGGATCGAGCAGATCGTGCGCGAGGAGCAGGATGCCGCGGGCGCGCAGGAAGTGCTGATGCCGACCATCCAGCCGGCAGATCTCTGGCGGCAAAGCGGCCGCTACGACGATTACGGCCGCGAGATGCTCCGCATCAAGGACCGCCACGAGCGCGAGATGCTGTATGGGCCGACCAACGAGGAGATGATCACCGATCTCTTCCGCGAGGTGCGCTCGTATCGCGCGCTGCCGCAGATCCTTTATCACATCCAATGGAAGTTCCGCGACGAGGTGCGGCCGCGCTTCGGCGTGATGCGCGGCCGGGAATTCCTGATGAAGGACGCGTACAGCTTCGACATGAGCTACGCGGATGCGGTGGTGAGCTACCGCAGGATGATGCTCGCCTATATGCGCACCTTCCAGCGCCTCGGCGTGAAGGCGATCCCGATGGTTGCTGAATCCGGGCCGATCGGCGGCGAGCTCAGCCACGAATTCATCATTCTGGCACCCACCGGCGAGAGCCAAGTCTTCTACGATTCCGGTTTTGAGGATATCGACTGGGTCCGCGCCCGGTATTCGTATGACGAAGCCGCAGATCTCGAGCGCTTCTTCAGCCGCATGACATCGCTCTACGCGGCCACCGAGGAAAAGCACGACACGGCGGCCTGGGCCGGGGTGCCGGCGGAAAAACGGCGTGAGGGACGCGGCATCGAGGTCGGCCACATCTTCCATTTCGGCACGAAATACAGCGCGCCGATGGGGCTCACCATCGCCGGCGCGGATGGCAGGGCGGTGCATCCCGAGATGGGGAGCTACGGCATCGGGGTCTCGCGTCTCGTCGGCGCGGTGATCGAGGCGAGCCATGACGAGGCCGGCATCATCTGGCCGGAGAGCGTGGCGCCGTTCCGCGCCGCGATCCTGAACCTGAAGCGGGGCGATGCGGCGACGGATGCGATCTGCGAGACGCTCTACGCGGCCCTCAGCCCCGACGTGCTCTACGACGATCGCGAGGAACGGGCCGGCGTGAAATTCGCCGATGCCGATCTCATGGGTCATCCCTGGCAGATCGTCGTCGGGCCGCGCGGCGCGGCCAGCAACACCGTCGAGCTGAAGCGCCGCGCCGATGGCTCGCGCGAGGAGATGAGCGTGGATGCGGCGCGCGCGCGCATCGGCCAGCAGGCGGGGTGAGCGCGATGTTCGGGCCGTTCGAGCGCGCCGTTGCCGGGCGCTATCTGCGCGCACGGCGCGGCGAGCGCTTCGTCTCGGTGATCGCCACCTTCTCGCTGATCGGCATCGCGCTCGGCGTCGCCACGCTGATCATCGTGATGAGCGTGATGAACGGGTTCCGCGAGGATCTGCTCACCCGCATCCTCGGCATCAACGGCCATATCGACGTGTTCGGCGCCGGCGTGCCGCTCCCCGATTTCGACGCGGTTGCCGGCAGGATCCGGTCGGTGCCGGGCGTGGTCTCGGCGACGCCGATCGTCCAGGGGCAGGCGCTGCTGACCTCGAGTACCGGTGGCGCCACGGGCGGGCTGGTGCGCGGGATCCGGGCGGCCGATCTGCGCGCGCTCAAGGAGGTGGGCGGCAATATCCGCGCCGGCTCTCTCGACGATTTCCAGGGCGATAATGCGATCGCGATCGGCACCACGCTCGCGCAGAATTACGGGCTGGGCGTCGGCAGCAACCTCACCTTGGTCTCGCCGCAGGGCGCGGCGACGGCGTTCGGCACCATTCCGCGAGTGCGTGCCTACCGGGTGGCGGCGATCTTCTCCGCCGGCGTCAGCATCTACGACAGCAGCTATGTGTTCCTGCCGCTCGAGGCGGCGCAGGTGTTCTTCCAGTCACCGAATGCGGTGACGGAGATCCAGGTGATGGTGGACAACCCGGACAACGCGCAGGCCGTGCACCAGCGCATCGCCGCGGCGCTTTCCGGCGCGCGCGTCCGCATCGTCGACTGGACGCAGATGAACAACAGCTTCTTCACCGCGGTCGAGGTCGAGCGGAACGTCATGTTCCTGATCCTGACCCTGATCATCGTGGTCGCCGCCTTCAACGTGATCTCGTCGCTGATCATGATGGTGAAGGACAAGACGCGCGACATCGCGGTGCTGCGCACGATCGGCGCGGGGCGTGGCGCGGTGATGCGCATCTTCCTGATGTGCGGCGCCTCGGTCGGCATTCTCGGCACCTTCGTGGGCTGCGTGCTCGGCGTGTTGTTCTGCCTCAACATCCAGCGCCTGCAGCATTGGGTCGAGGCGATCACCGGGGTCAGCGTGTTTAATCCGGAAGTGTATTACCTCTCGCATCTGCCGGCGAAGCTGGAGCCGGGGGAAGTTGCGCAGGTGGTGGTGATGGCGCTCGCGCTGTCCCTGCTCGCCACGCTCTACCCGAGCTGGCGCGCGGCGCGCACCGATCCGGTGGAGGCGCTCCGGCATGAGTGAGCCGGGCGGCGCGCCGGTTCTGCGCCTGGACGCGGTGGCGCGGACCTATCGGAGCGAGGCCGGTGCGCTGCCGGTGCTGCGCGGCGCCGATCTCGCGATCGCGGCGGGCGAGATCGTGGCGCTCGTCGCCCCTTCCGGCACCGGCAAATCGACGCTGCTGCATCTGGCCGGATTGCTCGAACGGCCGGATGGCGGGCGCGTGCTGATCGCCGGGCGGGATGCCGGCGCGCTCGGCGACGGCGAGCGCACTGCGATCCGGCGCGACGCGATCGGCTTCGTCTACCAGTTCCACCATTTGCTGCCGGAGTTCTCGGCCGAGGAGAACGTCGTGCTGCCGCAGATGATCGCCGGGCGGGGCCGGCGCGCCGCGCGCGACAGAGCGCGGGATCTGCTCGCCGCCTTCGGTCTCGGCGCGCGCACGGCGCATGCGCCGGGGAAACTCTCGGGGGGCGAGCAGCAGCGCGTGGCGATCGCGCGGGCGATGGCGAATGCGCCGAAACTCCTGCTCGCCGACGAACCCACCGGCAATCTCGATGTCGGCACGGCGGATCAGGTCTTCGAAGAATTGCTGCGCGCCGTGCGCGGGGAGAATCTCGCGGCGCTGATCGCCACCCACAACCCCGATCTCGCCGCGCGCATGGACCGGCGGGTGACGCTGCATGAGGGGCGCATCGTCGCCGCCTGAATGCTATGATGGGCGGATGCCGCACGAGAATTTCGTCCACCTCCGAGTCCATTCCGCCTATTCGCTGAGCGAAGGCGCGATCAAGGCCGACAAAATCGCGGTGCTCGCGCGCGAGGCGAACATGCCGGCGGTGGCGATCGCCGATTCGGGCAATCTGTTCGGCGCGCTGGAATTCAGCCAGGCCTGCGCCGCGAAAGGCGTGCAGCCGATCATCGGCTGCCAGATCGGGCTCGCCCGCGGCGATGCGCGGGACGGCGAGATGCGGCCGGCGCCCGACCCGATCGTGCTGCTCGCGCAGAACGCGGCGGGGCTGGCCAATCTCCAGCGCCTCTCCTCGCTCGGCTTCCTGGAGACCGAGTCGAGCCTGGATACGCAGCTCCCGTTCGAGCGGCTGGCGGCGCATGCGGAGGGGCTGATCATGCTCACCGGCGGCACGCGCGGGCCGATCGCGCGCCTGCTCGCCGAGGCGCGCCGGCCCGAGGCGGAGGCGCTGCTCGCGATGATGGCGGAGGCATTCCCCGACCGTGTGGTGATGGAGCTGCATCGCCATGGTCTGCCGATCGAGCAGGCGATCGAGCCCGGGCTGATCGCGCTCGCCGACGCGGCGCGGGTTCCGCTCGCCGCCACGAACGAGTGCTTCTTCCCGAAGCCGGAGATGTTCGAGGCGCATGACGCGCTGCTCTGCATCGCCGAGGGACGGCAGCTCTCCGAGCAGGCACGCAGGCGCGTGACGCAGGAGCATTGGTTCAAGCCTGCGTCAGAGATGCGCGCGCGCTTCGTCGATCTGCCGGAGGCCTGCGACAACACGCTCGCCATTGCGCAGCGCTGCGCGGTGATGGCGGAATCGCGGAAACCCTTGCTCCCGGTTTCGCCCAAGGTGCGCCCCGGCAGCAACGAGGCGGAGACGGTGCGCGCGATGGCGGTGGAGGGCCTCGCGCGCCGGATGGATGCGATCGGCGCCGACGAGGCGGCCCGCGCGCGCTACGCCGAACGGCTCGATTTCGAGCTCGGCGTGATCGCCGCGATGGGGTTTCCCGGGTATTTCCTGATCGTCGCCGATTTCATCCAATGGGCGAAGTCGCAGGGCATTCCGGTCGGACCCGGGCGTGGATCGGGGGCCGCCTCCGTCGCCGCCTGGGCGCTCACCATCACCGATCTGGACCCGCTGCGCTTCGGTCTGCTGTTCGAGCGCTTCCTCAACCCCGAGCGTATCTCGATGCCGGATTTCGACATCGATTTCTGCCAGGACCGGCGCGACGAGGTGATCGCCTATGTGCGGCGCGAATACGGCACCGACCGCGTGGCGCAGATCATCACCTTCGGGAAGTTGCAGGCGCGCGCCGCGGTGCGCGATGTCGGGCGCGTGCTCGGCCTGCCGTTCGGGCAGGTGAACAAGGTCGCCGAGCTGATCCCGAACAATCCCGCGAAACCGGTGACGCTCGCGCAGGCGATCGACGGCGAGTCGCGTCTGCAGCAGATGCGCGAGGAGGATGAGGGCATCCGGCGCCTGCTCGAGATCGCGCTGCAGCTCGAAGGGCTCTACCGGCATGCGAGCACGCACGCCGCCGGCGTGGTGATCGGCGACCGTCCGCTGATCGACTTGGTGCCGCTGTATCGCGACCCGCGTTCCGACCTGCTGGTGACCCAGTACTCGATGAAATATGTCGAGCAGGCGGGTCTGGTGAAGTTCGACTTCCTCGGCCTGACCACGCTCACCATCCTGCAGCGCGCCGTGCAGTTCCTCGACAGGCTCGACATCGCCATCGATCTCGACCGGCTGCCGCTCGATGACGAGCGCACCTATGCGATGCTGGCGCGCGGCGATGCCGGTGGCGTGTTCCAGTTCGAAGGCCAGGGCATGCGGGACGTGCTGCGGCAGATGCGCCCCGACCGGTTCGAGGATTTGATCGCCGCGGTCGCGCTGTACCGGCCGGGTCCGATGGCGAACATCCCGACCTATTGCCAGCGCAAGCACGGCGAGGCCTGGGCGCCGCCGCATCCCGAGCTGCAGGACATCCTGGAAGAGACCTACGGCATCATGGTCTACCAGGAGCAGGTGATGCAGATCGCCCAGAAGATGGGTGGCTACAGCCTAGGGGGCGCCGACCTGCTGCGTCGCGCGATGGGCAAGAAGATCCGCGCCGAGATGGATGCGCAGCGTAAAATCTTCGTCGACGGCGCGACCGCGCGCGGCATTCCGGATGCGAAAGCCGTCGAGGTGTTCGAGCTGATGGCGCGATTCGCCGATTACGGCTTCAACAAGCCGCACGCGGCGGCCTATGCGCTGGTCGCGTATCAGACGGCGTGGATGAAGGCGAACCATCCGGTCGCGTTCATCGCCGCCAGCATGAGCCTCGGCGTGAACAACACGGACCGGCTGGCGGCGCTGCGCCAGGAGGCGGCGCGGCTCGGCATCCAGGTGCTGCCGCCCGACATCAACCGCAGCCAGCCGGATTTCTCGATCGAGATTCTGGAGGATGGCAGCCAGGCGATCCGCTACGCGCTGGCGGCGGTGAAAAAGGTCGGGCGCGCGGCGATGGAGCAGGTGGCGGCGGCGCGCGGCGAACAGGATTTCCGCGATTTCGCCGATTTCGCGCAACGCGTCGATCCGCGGCAGATCAACAAGATGCAGATCGAGAATTTGGCGCGCGCGGGGGCTTTCGATGGGATCGAGCCCAATCGCGCGCGGTCATTTGCCGCGGCGGAAACCGTGCTACGGCGGGCGAGCGCGGAAGCGGAGGAGAAGCAGAGCGGGCAGATCGGGCTGTTCGGCATGGGCAGCGGTCCGACCGAGCCGGCGCCGCTGCGCCTGCCGGACATGCCGGACTGGCCGCCGATGGAGCGTCTCGGGTTCGAGGCGGAGGCGATCGGATTCCATCTCACCGCGCATCCGCTCGATGCCTACAAATCGGCGCTGAAGCGGCTCGGCGTGGTGCCGAGCAACCGGATGGAGGAGCGGGCGCAGGACGGGTCGGCCCGGGTAAAGCTGGCCGGCAGCGTCATCGGGATAAAGGAGCGGCCGACACGCGCCGGCGGCAAGATGGCCTGGGTGCGACTTTCAGATTCGGGCGGCAGCTATGAGGTGACGTTCTTCTCCGAGGTGCTGTCGCGTGCGCGGGATCTGCTTTCCGCCGGGTCGAGCGTGCTGGTGACGGCGGATCTCCGGATGGAGGGCGAGGCGCTCAGGATCACCGCGCAGGATGTCGCGCCGCTCGATCAGGCGGCGGCGCAGGTGGGCGCGGGGATGCGGATCTGGCTTGAGGACACAGCGGCGGTGTCACATATCCGCGCTATTCTTGGCCGGGAGGGCAATGGGCGGGGCAGGGTGGTTCTGGTGCCGAAGATCGATTCCGCGCAGACGCTGGAAATCACGCTGCCCGGCGGTTTCAACGTGACGCCGCGTCTTGCCCAGGCCCTGAAACTGGTCCCGGGCGTAGAACGGGTGGAGGATCTTTAAGTATTGGGGTCTAGGGCCTTTCGGCCCCAGCGGGGTGCAGGGGCAGAGCGCCTGGCCTTACGCAACGTGGAAATGCGCATACACCCGCCGGGCCGTCTCCCGATTGATCCCCGGCGCCGCCTCGAGATCCGCCAAACCCGCCATCTTCACGCCGCGCGCCGAGCCGAAATGGTTGAGCAGCGCGCGCTTTCGGGAGGCGCCGACGCCCGAAATTTCGTCGAGCTCGCTGCTGACAAGGGTGCGGGACCGGCCGGCGCGGTGGGTGGTGATGGCGAAGCGGTGCGCTTCGTCGCGGAGGCGCTGGAGGTAGTAGAGCACCGGGTCGCGCGGGGGAAGCTGAAATGGCGGCCTGCCGTCCATGTGGAACCATTCGCGACCGGCATCGCGGTCAGGCCCTTTGGCGATGGCGACGAGTTTAACATCCTGCACGCCGAGATCGGCCAGCACCTGGCGCGCGGCGGAAAGCTGGCCGGCGCCCCCATCAATCAGCACGAGATCCGGCCAGGCGCGGGCGAGAGCGCCGGGTTCCTGATCCTGCTCCTTGAGCGCGCGGCCGAAGCGGCGTTCCAGCACCTCCCGCATCATCGCGAAATCATCGCCCGGGGTGATCGGCCCGCGAATGGCGTATTTGCGATAGGCGCTCTTGATGAAGCCTTCGGGGCCGGCGACGATCATCACGCCATAGGCGTTGCGGCCCATGATGTGGCTGTTGTCATAGGTCTCGATGCGTTCGGGCGCGGCGGGCAGGTCGAACAGGGCGGTGACGCCTTCGAGCAGCCTTGCCTGGCCGGCGCCCTCGGCGAGCTTGCGCTCCAACGCCTCCCGCGCGTTGGTCTCGGCGTGCTGGACGACGGCGCGCTTCTCGCCGCGCGCCGGCACCGCGATCTCGACCCGCCGGCCCGCTTTCAGCCCGAGCGCCTCCTCGACCAGTTCCTGCTCGGCGATCGCATGGCTGAGCAGGACGAGGGGCGGGGGCGGCTTGTCGTCGTAGAACTGGGCGAGGAAGGCGGCGAGCACCTCGGCCGGCTCGTCGGCGCGCGCATGGGTCGGGAAGAAGGCGCGATTGCCGTTGTTGCGGCCGCCGCGGATGAAGAACACCTGCACGCAGGTCTGGCCGGCATTCTGCCAGGCCGCGACGATGTCGGCGTCCTCCAGGCTCGCCGGGTTGACGACGCTGCTGCCCTGCACATGGGTGAGGCCGCGAATCCGGTCGCGGATCGCGGCCGCGCGCTCGAATTCCAGCGAGGCCGAGGCCCGTTCCATCTCCCCCGCCAGTTCCTGCTGCAACGCGGCCTGCTTGCCCGAGAGAAAGGCGCGCGCCTGCGCGACCAGGGTGGCGTATCCCGCCTGACCGATCCGCCCGACGCAGGGGGCGGAGCAGCGGCGGATCTGGAACAGGAGGCAGGGGCGGGTACGGGCGGCGAATACGCTGTCAGTGCAGGAGCGGAGCAGGAACACGCGCTGCATCGCGGTGACGGTCTGGTTGACCGCCCAGGCGGAGGCGAAGGGGCCCCAGAAGCTCGCCTTGCGGGTGCGCGCGCCACGATGCTTCACGATTTGCGGGAATTCGTGGTCCTCGGTGAGCATCAGCCACGGATAGGATTTGTCGTCCCGCAGGACGATGTTGAAGCGCGGTTTCAGGCGCTTGATGAGGTTGGCCTCGAGCAGCAGCGCCTCGGCCTCGGTGTGGGTGGTGACGATCTCCATGCTGTCGGTGTCGTTCACCATCCGGCGCAGGCGCTCGGGGAGCCGGGCGGGCTGCGTGTAGGCGGTGACGCGTTTGCGCAGGCTGCGCGCCTTGCCGACGTAGAGCGCGTCGCCCTTGCGGTCGAGCATGCGGTACACGCCGGGGCTGGCGGGCATGGTCGCGAGCGCCGCCTCGATGGCGGCGACGCCGGAGGGTTTCGGGGTCTCTGGGTCCGACATGGATGACAGGGATTAGGCGGAAAATGGCGCTCTGCTCAAGGGGGAGTCCGGTTTTCCCTCTGTGGATAACCCTGGGGATGCGCAAGGCGGGGATCAATGACGAGCGAACGCCAACGGCCACTCGTTTCGGTTTGCCTAAAAAACGGGCGAAACATTCTATCTAATTGTTTCTACAAGATTCTAGCTAAGTATTTGGTCACGGTATCGCAAAAGAATCGTCATCGACCGGTAGCTTGCTGGATTCGCTATGATGTGAGTGGACAAGTCGCGGGCGGCGCATCCGCAGCATGGCGTTCCACCTCGACGCCGGCCGAGAGAGCATCGGCGAAAACATCCAGCTTCTCCACCCGCACCCGGGCGATCCGGACGCGCGAATCCGCGAGCAAGGCGACGGCGAGACGCTCGGCGAGCGTCTCCACCAGCCGGACATGGCCGGCGCCGACGATTTGGCGGACGGTCTCCGCGGCAGCGGCATAATCGACGACACGGTCGAGCTCGTCCGGCCCGACGCCTTGGTGCTCGTCCCGGACGCTCAGCGACACGTTGACGAGCAGGCGCTGCGTCACCCCTTGCTCGCGCGGCAGCACGCCGATGCTGGCGTCGAGACGCATGTCGCGCAGAAAAACCTGGCGGAGCCCAACGTGGCGGAACCCTGGGCCGGGGGAGCTCATCCATCGTGCTCCGGCGTTGCGGGGGCCTGCCATTGCAGATGCTGGCCGCCATCGAGCGCGATCATCTGGCCGGTCATGCCCGGCAAGGCGAGCATCGCGATCGCGGCACGCCCGATCTCCTCCGGCGATGAACCATGGCCGAGCGGCACGCTCGCGGCCTGGCGCGCGAATTGCGCCGCGGTCTGCCGCTGATTGGCGACCGTCGGGCCGGGTCCGATCGCGTTCACCCGGATGCGCGGCGCCAGCGCCAGAGCGAGCGAGCGGGTGAGGGCCCAGAGCCCCGCCTTTGACACCGTGTAGGAGATGAAATGCGGCGTCAGCGACCATATGCGCTGGTCGAGCAGGTTGAGGATCATCCCTTCCGACTGCGCGGGCAGCGACGCCGCAAAGGTTTGCGCGAGCAGAAACGGCGCGCGCAGGTTCGGTTCGAGATGCGCATCCCAGCTCGCCCTCGTGGCGGTGTCCCACTCGTCGCGCTCGAATACGCTCGCATTGTTCACCAGCACGCCAATCGGCCCGAGCGCCGACAAGGCGGCGGGGATCAGCCCAGCGACCGAATCCTCATCGGTGAGATCGGCATAGAGTCTGTGGCAGCGTGCTCCGGCGGCTTCGATCGCAGAAGCAGTATCGGCGCCATCCCGGTCATCGGCACGGGCGTGCAACGCGATGGCAAATCCCGACTCGGCCAGGGCAAGCGCGATCGCCCGCCCGATGCGCCGGCTGCCGCCGGTGACGAGGGCGGCGCGCGGGATTTTCGCCGGAATCGCCGTGTCGAGGCGCATGCCCGGTTCAGCTTTCGTGCAAGATCTCGCTGGCATGGCGCGTCTCGCCCGCGGAGGTGACGGCGTAGCGACCATCCGTGCGTTCGCAGGCGAACCCCATCTCAGCCAGCCGCGCGAGGCACGGCCCGTCCTTGAGCCCGGACGGGCGGCCAACCGCCCCGCACAGCATCAATCGATGCAGCGCGGAGCGGCAGCACGTCTCAAGGTAAGGCTGATCCCAAACGGGCAAAGAGCTCGTCAGCCCCAGTGAGCGGGAATCCAGCGTCCTTCCGGACCGTAATGCCCGCGAATCCACCCGGCGCCGGCGCGCGGCGGCGGCCCGACAGGCTCGACGACGCATGCCGAAAGGGGCGCCACCACGCCGAGGAGCAGAAAGGCCAGCATCAGAGCACGTCGCATCGCACAACTCCCTGTTTGCGTCCTGACAACGCTTAGCCGCCCTGCTCGGCTCCGGCAAACCCTGCCGGACTTTTCACGCGCTCGGGAATGCGGCACGAGACAGGGGTGACGCCCGCCATCGCCTCCGCCCTGATGCCGTTGATCCGCCGGCTCGACCCGGAGCGGGCCCATCGGCTCGCGCTGGCCGCGCTGCGCTGGGGACTCGCGGGGACCGATCGCGGCGCCGATGACCCTGCGCTCGCCGTCTCGACGCTCGGGCTTGATTTCCGCAATCCGATCGGGCTGGCGGCCGGCTTCGACAAGGACGCGACGGCCGCGCCGGCGCTGGCGCGGGTCGGATTCGGCTTCGTCGAGACCGGCACCGTCACGCCGTTGCCGCAAGCCGGCAATCCGAGGCCGCGCATGTTCCGCCTCGCACCGGACCACGCGGTGATCAACCGCATGGGGTTCAACAATCTCGGCCTCGCCGCCACTCTCCGCCATTTCGCCTCGATGCCGCCGCATGTCGTGCCGCTCGGCGCCAATCTCGGCGTGAACAAGGAAGGCGCTGACCCCGAGCGCGATTACCCGGCCCTCGTCGCCGCGGTGGCGCCGCACGCCGATTACATCGTGATCAACGTCTCCTCGCCCAACACGCCGGGGTTGCGGGACCTGCAGGGCGAGTCGCGCCTGCGTGCGATCCTGGACGCGATCGCCGCCGCCGTGCCACATCGGCCGCCGCTCCTGGTCAAGATCGCTCCCGATCTCGGGGAGGCAGGGCTGGAGGCGGTGGTGCAAACCGCCGTGCAAGGCGGCGCGCAGGGTCTCATCCTGACCAACACCACCATCGACCGGCCGGCGAACCTCCACTCTCCGCACGCCGGCGAAACCGGCGGCCTATCCGGCGCGCCGCTGTTCGAACGCTCCACCGCGATTCTCGCGCGCGCCCATCGGCTGGCAGGTGGCAGGCTTGTGCTGATCGGCGTCGGCGGTATTTCCACCGGGGCGCAGGCGCTTGCCAAGATCACCGCCGGCGCTTCCCTGGTGCAGCTCTACACCGCGTTCTCCTATGCCGGGCCGGCCTTGATCCCGCGCCTCAAATCGGAACTGTCCGCCGCGCTGCGCGCCCGCGGCTTCACCCGGCTGACCGACGCGATCGGCGCCGATTCCAGGTAAGCACATGGAAATCCTGCACGGTTTCGCGCCGCTCGCCGCGCGCTATGACGGGTTCATCATCGATCTTTGGGGCGTCATCCATGACGGCGTCACGCCCCTGCCGGGCGCCGTCGATTGTCTGATCCGGCTGCACGAAGCAAAGAAGCGCGTCGTCCTGCTGTCCAACGCACCCCGCCGCTCCGCCGCCGCGCGGGCCGCCATGCGCGCCATGGGCATTCCCGATCATCTCTACGACGCACTCGTCACCTCCGGCGAAGCGACCCACCAAGCCTTGCGCAACCGCGCATCCGGCACAGACCCGTTCTTCGCCACGCTCGGCCCACGCGTGTTCCATCTCGGCCCGGACCGCGACCGCAACGTGCTCGACGGTCTCGATCTGATCCGTACCGAAACCCCGGACGACGCCGATTTCGTGCTTAACACCGGGCCCGACGACCACCGCCAGAACCACGCCGTCGCCGATTTCGAGGACATCCTGCAGGACTGCGCCCAGCGTCGCCTGCCGATGATCTGCGCCAATCCAGACCTCGAGGTGATCCGCGGCGGAACCCGCGTCATCTGCGCCGGCGCGCTCGCCGCACGCTACGTGGAACTCGGCGCACCCGTCCGCTCGATCGGCAAACCGGATCCCACCATCTACACTCAGGTGCAGGCGACACTCGGCACGCCGAAAGCGAAAACCCTCGCCATCGGCGATGCCCTTCGAACCGACATCGCCGGCGCCCACGCCGCCGGCGTCGATTCCTGCTGGGTGCTCGGCGGCATCCACCACGAAAGCCTCATCGAAACCCCCGCCGGCGCCCAGGCCGCCAGCGCCGGCTGCACCCCAACAGCCTGCATCCCCGCCTTCGTGTGGTGAAGGACGGGGCTCTGCCCCGAACCCCGCCAGGGCTCTGCCCCTGGACCCCGCCAAAGGCCGAGCCTTTGGAATCCATTACGGCTGTTTGCGAAAAGGGTGGGCGACACGGTGTTTCCAGTACCTCGTTGCCCACCCTTTTCGCAAACAACCATAGTCGGGTTCTAAGGGCTCCGCCCTTAGCGGGGGTCCAGGGGGCAGAGCCCCTGGCGGGGTTCGGGGCAGCGCCCCGTCCTCCGTCAACGCGTGGGACGAGGCGGGGTGACGGTGTAGTCGTAGAAGCCGCGGCTGGTTTTGCGGCCGAGCCAGCCGGCTTCGACGTATTTCACGAGCAGTGGGCAAGGGCGGTATTTGCTGTCGGAGAGGCCTTCGTACAGCACCTGCATGATCGACAGGCAGGTATCGAGGCCGATGAAGTCGGCGAGCTCGAGCGGGCCCATCGGGTGGTTGGCGCCGAGCTTGAGGCCGGTGTCGATGGCGTCAACGCTGCCGACGCCCTCGTAGAGCGCGTAGACTGCCTCGTTAATCATCGGCACCAGGATGCGGTTGACGATGAAGGCCGGGAAATCCTCGGAGACGGCGGTGATCTTGCCGAGTTTCGCGGCGAGTGCCTGGATGACCTGGAAGGTCGGTTCGTCAGTGGCGATGCCGCGGATCACCTCCACGAGCTTCATCACCGGCACCGGATTCATGAAGTGCATGCCGATGAATTTCTCGGGCCGGTCGGTGCTGGCGCCGAGGCGGGTGATCGGGATCGAGGAGGTGTTGGAGGCGATGATGCAGGCGGGTTTGAGGTTCGGCGTGAGGGTCTGGTAGATCGCCCGCTTGATGTCTTCCTTTTCGGTCGCGGCCTCGATCACGAGGTCGCAATCGGAGAACGCGGCGTAGTCGCCGGTGGTGGTGATGCGCCCGATGGCGTGGTCCTTGTCATCGGCGGTGATGGTGTTGCGGCTGACCTGCCGGTCCATGTTGCGGCCGATCGCGGCGAGCGCCTTGCCGAGGGCTTCGGGGCGCGCGTCGAGAAGCGTGATGGGCAGGCCGGCCAGCGCGCAGACATGGGCGATGCCGTTGCCCATCTGCCCGGCGCCGATGATGCCGATGCTGCGGATTGCGAGGGGTGGAACGGCGAGATCGGCGTGGACTTCGCCAGGCTTCACGTCGATGTTCATCAGGAGCGCTCCAGTTCCGCTTTCAGTTCGGGCAGTGCGGTGAACAGATCGGCGACCAGGCCGTAATCGGCGACCTGGAAGATCGGCGCTTCCTCGTCCTTATTGATCGCGACGATCACCTTGCTGTCCTTCATCCCGGCCAGGTGCTGGATGGCGCCGGAGATGCCGACCGCGATGTAGAGATCGGGCGCGACGATTTTGCCGGTCTGCCCGACCTGGTAGTCGTTGGGCACGAAGCCGGCATCCACTGCCGCGCGGCTGGCGCCGACGGCGGCGCCGAGCTTGTCGGCAATGGGCTCGATAAGATTGAAGTTCTCGCCATTCTGCATGCCGCGCCCGCCGGAGATCACCACCCGGGCGGCGGCGAGCTCGGGGCGTTCGCTCTTGCTGAGCTCAGCGCCGACGAAGCGCGAGATCGACGGCGATTCGGCGTGCGATACGTCCTCGATCGGCGCCGAGCCGCCCTCGGTCGCCACCGGGTCGAAGCTGGCGGCGCGCACCGTGATCACCTTCTTGGCGTCGCTCGACTGCACGGTCGCGAGCGCGTTGCCGGCGTAGATCGGGCGGATGAAGGTGTCGGCGCTCTCGATCCCGGCGATGTCGCTGATCGGCTGCACGTCGAGCAGGGCCGCGGCGCGCGGCATCACGTTCTTTCCGGTGGCCGATGCGGCGGCGACCAGGTGGTCATAGGACGGTGCGAGGCTGACGAGCAGCGCGGCGAGCGGCTCGGCGAGGGTATGTTCGAACGCGGTATCGGCCGCTTTGAGAACCTTGGCGACCCCCGGCAATTTCGCGGCAGCCTCCGCCGCCGGGCCGGCCTCCGGTCCGACGACGAGCGCGTGGACCTCGCCCAGGGACTGGGCGGCGGCGATCGCGCTGCGCGATGGCTGCTTGATGCCGGAATGATCGTATTCGAGCAGGACGAGCGCGGTCATGCGATCACCTTTGCTTCGGTGCGAAGCTTTTCCACGAGCTCGGCGACCGAGCCCACCTTCTTGCCGGCTTGCCGGCGCGGCGGCTCGGCGACCTTGAGAAGTTTCAGCCGCGGCGTGGGATCGACGCTGAGATCGGCCGGCTTGATCGTCTCGATCGGCTTCTTGCGCGCCTTCATGATGTTGGGCAGCGACGCATAGCGCGGCTCGTTGAGGCGCAGATCGGTGGTGACGATCGCCGGCAGGGTGAGCGCCAGCGTCTCGAGCCCGCCATCGATCTCGCGGGTCACGGTGACGCTGTCGCCCTCGATCTCGACCTTGCTCGCGAAGGTGCCTTGCGGCCAGCCGAGGAGGGCGGCGAGCATCTGCCCGGTCGCGTTCATGTCGTCATCGATCGCCTGCTTGCCGAGAATGACCATCCGCGGCTGCTCGCGCTCCACGAGGGCCTTGAGGAGCTTGGCCACCGCCAGCGGCTGCAGCTCGGCATCGGTCTCGACCAGGATGCCGCGATCGGCGCCCATGGCAAGCGCGGTGCGGATCGTCTCGCTGCACTGGGCGACGCCCATGGAAACCGCGACGATCTCGGTCGCGACCCCTTTCTCTTTGAGCCGGACGGCCTCTTCCACTGCGATTTCGTCGAACGGGTTCATCGACATCTTGACGCCTTGCGTCTCGACCCCGGTGCCGTCCGCCTTCACTCGAACCTTCACATTGTAGTCCACGACACGCTTGACCGGGACGAGGAGCTTCATGGTGGTGATGTTGCCTGTTGCTTGTTTGTTCCGGGCACGACGCCTGGTGGGCATACCGCGTTTTCCGCGCCTGCGAAGGCGGCCGGACAATGAGCCCGGGTTATTTTCCTGTCAAACGCCCGCTTGATTTACCCCTTCGCGCTGACGATATCGGTTGCGTCGGGGTGCCGCTCACGGGCCCCGGCGATGCTTCGCTCGCAGGAGGGGGCCCGATGACGACGCGCATGTTCGCTTCACCGCTGTTCCTCGGTTTCGACCATCTCGAGCAGATGCTCGAGCGGGCGTCGAAAACCTCTTCGGACGGCTATCCCCCCTACAATATCGAGCAGACCGGGCCGACCGGGCTGCGCATCACCCTGGCCGTCGCCGGGTTCACGATGGATGACCTGCAGATCACGCAGGAGGATAACCAGCTCGTGATCCGCGGCCGCCAGACGGATGACAGCCAGGGACGGGTCTTTCTTCATCGCGGGATCGCGGCGAGGCAATTCCAGCGCGCTTTCGTGCTGGCGGAGGGGATCGAGGTGAAGGGTGCATGGCTCGATAGCGGGCTGCTGCATGTGGATCTTGCCCGGCCGCAACCGGAACCGCGTGTCCGCTCGATCCAGATCACCACCGGCAATGGCGACGCGCCGGACCTCGTGGTGCCCAATCGCGTGGTGGTGGATGGCAGGAACGAGTAGCCGCTGCGTTTGGCGAATGGGCTGAGAGTGACTGCCGAGAGCTGACTAGGGAACCGCCGCGACCGGGCAACGGCGCCATCATGGGCCGGAGATGCGCGGGGCGCAGGAGGCAGGTTCCGACTCGTGAGGCGGAGTGGATCCGCCGTGGAGATCGATCATGAACACCGACAATTTCGAAAAAACCGAGACCTTCGAGACCGTCGACATCCGTCACCTGACCGAGAGCCAGCTGCAGCGGCTCGGCGTCTCGCAACTCGCCTATGTGCGGCAGGTGGTCGTGGATGGCAGTCCGGCTTTCGCGATCCATGGCGCCGATGGCACCCCGATGGCGGTCGCTCCCGACCGGGATGTGGCGCTCGCCGCGATCCGCCAGCACGAGATGATCCCCGCGCTGGTGCACTGAATTCGGTCGTAGGTTGCGCGACCGGTAGGTTGTGCCGAAGGCGGGGCCTACCGGTCGTAATTGACCTGGATGACGACGAACCAGGGATAGCGCGTGTCCAGGATCGTGCCGTCCGGTTCGGCGATCTTACCGTCCTCGGTGGTTGGGATGTGCTTCATCGTCACCGCGTCATCGACATTGCCGCCGATCACCGTGAGCTGGCCGGGCACCGCGGCGACCGCGATGTCGCAATGCCCGGGGAAATTTTCCGTGGTCGGCAGATCGTCGTAGGATAGCCGCCCGGCGCGCCCGCGGCCTTCGCAGATCAGGTCGCCCGGCACCGGCGCATATTCCTCGGGGCGCCGGGCGGTGATCGCATAGCCGCCGGTGCGGGCGGCATTGATGTAGGTCGAATGGCTGATTGCGTAGGGGAATTTCGGCCCCGCGCCATCGATCCGCATGATGTAGGAGATGAAGGCGGCGGACCAGGCGTAATTGCCGTCCTGGCCGGCGGGAAACTCGACACCGTTCTCGTCGTGCTTGCCGGTCCACTCCGAGAAGCGCGAGCCGGCATCCTGGCTCAGCCACCAATACTCGCCGACCCGCTCCCACAGGCCGGGTTCACGCTCGGGCTTGTCCTCGGGCAGCGGCGGCGGACGCGAGCCGGGCGGATCATCATCCACCCGGTTGCCGAACAGCCGCCATTCGCGCAGCGCGATCGCGATCGCATCCTCGCGGACGAAACCCTCGTATGGGCGGGTCGCGAAATCCGGCACATGCGCATCGGCCACGGAGACCGGATAGGGGCCGCTCTGCTGCGTAGTCGTGCCGGCCCCGGCTGCGGGCAGTGGACGCCGATGCCCCCCACAGGCGGCGAGAGCGAGGCAGACCACCATGATGGGAAAGCGGCGCGTCATCGGCGACGCGGCGCTTCGCACGGTTTCCGCCGCCGCTCAAGTCGGGGCGCGTTTACGTCTCCGTCATTTTCTCGGTTTGCGCTCCGGGAACAGGCGCCAAAGCCCGGCCTCGCTCGCCTCGCAGCGGCCGCGTTCGGTGATCAACCCGGTGACGAGCCGTGCCGGCGTGACGTCGAAGGCGGGATTCGCGGCGGTGCTGCCATCCGGCGTCACCTGCACCGTCGTCACCGTCCCGTCCGGCGCGCGGCCGGTGATGCGTGTGACCTCCGCCTCGGCGCGCTCCTCGATCGGGATGCCGGCGACGCCGTCGGCGAGCTCCCAATCGATGGTGGCGGAAGGCAGGCCGATCCAGAACGGCACCTGGTTGTCGTGCGCGGCGAGCGCTTTCAGATAGGTGCCGATCTTGTTCGCGACGTCCCCGGTGCGGGTCACGCGGTCGGCGCCGACAATGACGAGATCGACGTCGCCGTGCTGCATCAGATGGCCGCCGGCATTGTCGGCGATCACCGTATGCGGAACGCCATGATGGCCGAGCTCCCAGGCGGTGAGCGCCGCCCCCTGGTTGCGCGGGCGCGTCTCGTCCACCCAGACATGCACCGGAATACCGCCATTATGCGCCGCATAGATCGGCGCGAGCGCCGTACCCCAATCGACCGTCGCGACCCAGCCGGCATTGCAATGGGTAAGCACGTTCACGGGCGCGCCCGGCGGCTTGCCCGCGGCCGCCGCCTGGATCAGCGCCTTGCCATGCGAGCCGATCGCGGCGTTCTGCGCGACATCCTCTTCGGCGATGGCGGCCGCCTCCTCATAGGCGGCGGCGACGCGCCCGTCGGGCGCGGTGTTGCGCAGCCGGGTCAGCATCCGCGCGATCGCCCAGCGCAGATTGACCGCGGTCGGGCGCGTGGCGGCGAGCATCGCGGCGTCGCGCTCCATCGCCTCCGTGCCCGAATCCCGCCGCAAAGCGAGGCAGAGTCCATAGGCGGCGGCGGCGCCGATCAGCGGGGCGCCGCGCACCTGCATGGTGGAGATGGCGGTCGCCATCGCCTCGACATCGGAGACGAGCGGCGTCTCGAATGTCCAGGGCAGTTTCGTCTGGTCGATGATCCGGACCGACCAGCCATCCGCGTCGAGCCAGATGGTGCGATAGGGTATGCCGTCGATCCTCATGCGCCCTCGCTTCCTTCGTGGCGTCGATAGAGCGCCACGACCAGGGTGAACAAGCGCCTTGCCGTCGCGAAATCGATCGCGATCTTTCCGGCCAGGCGTTGCCGCACCAGCCGCGCGCCTTCGTCGTGCAGGCCGCGCCGCCCCATGTCGATCGCCTGGATGCGCGCCTCCCGCCCCTCCTGCACGGAAGCGGCGTGGCTTTCCACCATGAGCTGGTAATCCTTCACCAGCTTGCGGAACGGACCGAGGGCCAGCGCATACGCGACCAGCGGCGCATCTGCGGAATCGCGGATGTCGAAGCCTAGCCGGCCGTCCTGGATCGCGAGGTGCAGGATATAGGGGCCGCGATGCGCCTCGACGGCGAACTGACCCTCGGCCTCCAGATCCGCCACCGCATGAGCACGATCGGCTTCCTGCAGCGGCGAGAGGCGAGCGCCCCCCTCGTCATCCAGCACGACGCGCGCGAGGCGCTCCGCGCTCATTCCCCGTCCGGCTTCACCATGCCGAGCCGCAGCATCAGCCCGAGCGTCGCTCCCTTGATCGGGCGCAGCAGCACGAGCGAAAGAATGAAGGTGAGCGGCAGGAAAATCGCCGCCTCGGTCCAGACCGACATTCCCGCCCGATCCGCCATGAACATGGACGGCACCACGACATGGCCGACGACGAGGATGGTGAAATAGGGCGGCGCGTCGTCGGCGCGGAACCGGCCAAGCGGCGCCGTGCAGACCGGGCATATCGGCCGCACCCGGAGATAGCCCGCGAAAAGCGGCGCGCGGCCGCAAGCCGGACAGCTTCCGGCCGCGCCGCGAGCCAAAGCCGTCGGCGTCGTCGGCATCGGCCAATCGGGCGCCGGCACGCTCCGGTCAGGCTCCCAACGAAGCGGCGTGTCGTTCACGGTATCCACCTGTCTTTGTTCTCTGCCAGCTCTATGCTTGTCTCAGCGCCGATGTCGTGCCGTGCGCGGTCCGGATCAAGCGGCGCCGCAATGCGGAAATCGCCGCTCCGGCGCGCCCGCGTTCGACGCGATGAACCACCGAGAGCATCCGGACAGGATGCTCTGTGTTGATCTCACCGCATACACAATGTCGACGCGGCCGCACTCTTATATGGTCTCTATGTTGTCCCATCGCATGCGCGGTGTGCGTCTTGCCGCGCTCGCCACCCCATCCTACGAAGAAACCGACCCGCGTTCCCGGCGCCGCCCATCGGGGCGTCACGTTCGGCGCGCGAATGGCGCAACCGGAGGAAGCAAGCGAATGATCACCCACGAACTCAAGGTGCATCCGTCGAAGGCCGCGCTCGCGCGCGAGGACCAGCTCGCCTGGAAGGTCGCCGCAATTGCCGCCGACCGCGTGGCGGTGGAGCGCGAGGTCGCCGAGATGATCGTCAACCGCATCATCGATAATGCCGCGGTCGCGATCGCCGCGATCAATCGCCGCCCGGTGATCTCGGCGCGCGACATGGCGCTCGGGCATCGCCGGCGGGGCGGCGCGTCCGTGTTCGGTGTCGGCGGCGCGGCGCGCGTCAGCCCGGAATGGGCGGCCTGGGCGAACGGCACGGCGGTGCGCGAGCTCGACATGCACGACACCTTCCTCGCCGCCGACTACTCGCATCCGGGCGACAACATCCCGCCGATCCTGGCTGTGGCGCAGACGGCCGGCCGGTCGGGGCGGGATCTGATCCGCGGCATCGCGACGGGGTACGAGATCCAGATCGATCTCGTGCGCGCGATCTGCCTGCATGCGCACAAGATCGATCATATAGCCCATCTCTGCCCGGCCCAGGCGGCCGGCATCGGCACGCTGCTACGCCTGCCCGCCGCCACCATCTACCAGGCCGTGCAGCAGGCGGTGCATGTGAGCTTCACCACACGGCAATCGCGCAAGGGCGAGATCAGCTCCTGGAAAGCCTATGCGCCCGCGCATGCCGGCAAGCTCGCGATCGAGGCGGTGGACCGGGCGATGCGCGGCGAAGGCGCGCCGAGCCCGATCTACGAAGGCGAGGACAGCGTCGTCGCCTGGATGCTCGACGGGCCGGAAGCCGAGTACCACGTCCCCCTGCCGGCGCCGGGCGAGCCGAAGCGCGCGATCCTCGACAGCTTCACCAAGGAACATTCCGCGGAATACCAGAGCCAGGCGCTGATCGATCTCGCCTTCCGCATGCGCGAGCGGATCCCGGACCCGTCGGAGATCGAGCGCATCGTGCTGCATACCAGCCACCACACGCATTACGTGATCGGCACCGGGGCCAACGATCCGCAGAAGATGGACCCGAAAGCCAGCCGCGAGACGCTCGATCATTCCATCATGTACATCTTCGCCGTAGCTCTGCAGGATGGGCGCTGGCATCACGTCGAGAGCTACGCGCCGCGCCGCGCCGGGCGCGTCGATACGGTCGCCCTCTGGCACAAGATCGAGACGCGCGAGGATCCCGAGTGGACGCGGCGCTATCACAGCCGCGACCCGAACGAGCTCGCCTTTGGCGGCCGCGTCCAGGTGTTCCTGCGCGACGGCACCCGGATCGAGGACGAGCTCGCCGTCGCCAACGCGCATTCGCACGGCGCGCGGCCGTTCGGCCGGGCGGACTATATCGGCAAGTTCGAGGCGCTCACCGACGGCATCGTCGCCCCCCGCGAGGCAGCGCGCTTCCTCGAGGCGGTGCAGGATCTGCCGCGATTGAAGGCGGAGGAGCTGCCGGCCCTGAACGTGGCGATTCCCGCCGCGCGGCTCGAAGCCGGCCGGCCCGGCATCTTCTGAGACAGCATTTCCTGAAGGAGAAAACCGCGATGAGCGAGAGCAACGACCAGAGCGTCGAGGTCCGCAAAGGACTTGTCGGCGTCTACGCCGACACCACCGCCGTCTCGAAGGTCATGCCCGAGACCAACAGCCTCACCTACCGCGGCTACGCGGTGCAGGATCTCTGCGAGCGATGCTGCTTCGAGGAGGTCGCCTATCTGCTCTGGAACGGCGAGCTGCCGAACCGGAACCAGCTCGCGGAATTCCGCCGGGAAGAGGCCGCCGAGCGGGCGATTTCCGACGCTTTGGTGCAGGCCGTCCGCCAGTTCCCGGCCAGCGCGCACCCGATGGATGCGATCCGCACCGCGGTCTCCTTCATGGGAATGGAGGACCCGGACGGTCCCGACATGTCGGAAGCGGCGACACGGCGGAAGGCGATGCGGCTGCTTGCCAGGATCCCGACAGCGATCGCCGCGGCGCACCGGATCGGTCATGGCGAGGAACCGATTGCGCCCGACCCGTCGCTCACCTTCGCGGAGAACTTCTTCCATGTGTGCTTCGGCAAGGTTCCGCAGAAGGAGGTGGTGAAGGCGTTCGACGTCTCGCTCATCCTGTATGCCGAGCACAGCTTCAATGCTTCGACCTTCACCGCGCGCACCGTCGCCTCCACCGGTGCCGACATTCACGGCGCAGTGACGGCGGGCATCGCGGCGCTCAAGGGGCCCCTGCATGGCGGGGCGAACGAGGCGGTGATGTATGCGCTCAAGGAGATCGGCTCGCCCGATGAGGCGCGCGGATGGCTCACCGGCAAGTTCGGCCACCGTGCGCTGGTGATGGGTTTCGGTCATCGCGTCTACAAAAGCGGCGATAGCCGGGTGCCGACGATGACCAAATATGCCGAGAAAATGGCGCAGGTTGTGGGGGACCACACCTGGATGGAGATCAGCCGCATCCTCGCCGAGGAGATGCTGAAGCAGAAGAACATCCACCCTAATCTCGATTTCCCGGCCGGTCCCGCCTACTACCTGATGGGATTCGACATCCCGCTCTTCACCCCGATCTTCGTCGCGTCCCGCATCACCGGCTGGGCTGCGCACGTGATCGAGCAGGCCGCCGACAACCGGTTGATCCGTCCGCTTTCGGTGTACACGGGCGCTGCGCAACGCTCCGTTCCGGCGATCGACGCGCGCTAGAACGCGCGGCTTTCGTGCGCGGAAAACACCGCGCACGGACATGGTGCGCAAAAAAACACGTCATCGCATGCGCATCCGTGCGAGCCGTGACGTGTTTTTGTTGACATGCCTGCACGACAAGTCGAATAGCAAGATCGTGTGCGCGTGTCCGATTCGCATGACAAGGTCAAGCTTGGCGCCGCACGCATCAGGGAAGGACGGTCGATGGACCGCTTGCTCGCCACGACGTCGCACTTCACGTCCTCGCATAATCCGGCCATGAGGAACTGCGCGCTCCACTCATCGCCGGGGCGCGGCGCGGCAACCGGTTCAACTTCAAAGCTCGGGCCCGTGCAACCAGTCGCGCGGGGCGCCGTTGCGTTCGGCATGTTCTCCATCAACATCACCTACAGGGAGTTCCAGCAATGAGTGACGAGACCAGCAAGGAACGGCCGCGCGCGCAGGCGCTCGCCATGCGCGCCAGCACGCGCCGCACTGCGGCGAAGCCGGCTGCCCGCAAGGCGGCGGCGAAGCCCGCGACGCGCAAGGCGGCTGCGAAGCCGGCCCGCGCCACGGCGGCCAAGAAGACCGCGACGCGCAAGACCGCGACCCGGACGACAAAGACCGCTACCCGCGCCGCGAAGCCGGCGGCCAAGAAGACCACGACGCGCAAGACCGCGCCCCGGAAGGCCGCGCCCCGTAAGGCGGCGACCTCCACGCGCGCACGCAAGACCACGGCCACTCGCCGCACCGCCACCAAGGCGACGGCGCGGGGCCGCGTCGCCAAGGCCGCGCCGCGGGGCCGCGCGACGGCAAAGACCGCAACGCGGGGCACGCGTACCGCGCGCAAGCCGGCGGCGGCCAAGGCCACGGCGACACGGCGCAGCCCCGCGAAGCGCACCGGCGCGACCAAGACCACCCGCGCCACAGCCGCCAAGCGTACGACGGCGAAAGCCGCTGGGCGCGCAACCGGCGCACGGAAGACCACGACGCGGAGCACGGGCACGCGGAGCACGGGCACGCGTCGTGCGGCCACGAAAGCCAGCGCACCGGCTGCGATGAAGAAGACGCGGACCCGCCGTTCGCGCACGAATGGGACGGCGATGTCGGCGCATTCCGAATCGATGGGCGAATCGCCGAGCCCGGAGACGATGACCGACGAGCATCTCGACGCGATCACCTGATCCGAGCCGTACCTGATTTCACGTCAGGGTGGAGAATGGCGAAGGGCGCCCGCAGGGGCGCCCTTCTGCTGTACGGGGCTGTTGTCGTCCGATGGTGCTACTTTGAAGGTCGTCAGCAGATCCTGCACCTGCGGTGGCGTCAGGCGGCGCGGATTGGCGCCGCGCAACAGCAAAGCGAGCTTCGCCGCCTCTTCCAGCTCCTCCGCGGCATGGACCGCATCAACCAGGTTTCCGCCTGACACCACGGGTCCGTGATTGGCGAGCAGCACCGCTCGCGCGCTCCTTGCCTCAGCCTCGATTGCCGGCTCCATCGCCGGATCGCCCGGCCGGTAATACGGCACCAGCGGCATGCGACGCCCGACACGCATGACGAAATACGGCGTGAGCGGCGGGATCGGGTTTTCGGCGTCGACATCCGACAGGCACGCCACCGCCGTCGCCATCGTGGAATGCAGGTGAACGACCGCGCCCGCCTCCTTCCGGGCATTGTAGAAGGCCCGGTGCATGAACACCTCCTTCGAGGGCGCATCGCCGCCGACATGCCTGAATGCGGCATCGAGCCGCGAGATGCGCTCGGCCTCGAGCCGCCCAAGCGAGGAATTCGTCGGCGTCATCAAATAGCCGTCCGGCAGGCGGACGCTGATATTCCCGGCGCTGCCGACAGAAAAACCGCGCCGAAAGAGACTGCCGCCGAGATCGACAAGAAGATGCCGCAATTCGCTTTCATTCATATCCGTCAGCTCCGCCGCCTGCTGCTGCTGTTCGCGCTCACGATACCAGGCTGCGCCGCCGGCGGAAGCGAGCCGCCGCTGCATCTGCATGAGGGGAGCGGGTTCTTCGCCGGCGCGGACGGGCTTGCGGTGACGGATACGCATGTCGTCGCGCAATGCGATCGTATCGAGCTGCGATCCGCCTTTCTGCCGCCGGTATCCGCAATCCTGGTGGCGGAGGAGCCCGCGCTCGACCTCGCCTTGCTGCGCGCTCCGGTGGAAGCGCCTGCCACGCTCGCCCTGTCCGAGCAGCAAAGCGCGGGCGCCTTGTTCGTGCTCGGCTATCCTGGCGGCAGCGCGGGCGGCAGCGCGCGCCATGCGCCGGCACGCCGCCTGTCGGCGCATGGCAGCCTGATCTGGCTCGACGCGCCCGCGATCGGGCCGGGATGGAGCGGCGCGCCGGTGCTCGACGCCGATGCGCACGTCGCCGGCGTGATCCGCGCGACAATGGATGGGAATGAGCCCGGCGTCGCGCTCGCGACCGCGCTGGCCGGACGCCGCTTCATGCTCCCGCCGCCGCGTCCCGCGAAGCCCGCGGATGCGGCGCGCGCGATCGTGCAGGTGCTCTGCGTCAGTGCGGTTCGAACGCCTTCGTGAAGAAGTCGCGGCCGCCGAAATTGCCCGATTTAAGCGCGAGCAGCATCGTCTCGGCGCCTCCCTCGGCGCCCACTTCGGCAAGCGTCCACGGCACGCCGGGGTCGATCTCGTCGCCGATCCGCAGCCGCGCGATGCCGAGGCGCGAGACCACCGCGCCCGCTGTTTCGCCGCCCGCCACCACCATCCGCCGCACGCCGCGCGCGAACAGCGCCTCGGCGATGCCGGCCAGAGTCTGCTCCACCAGCGCGCCCGCCGCGTCACGCCCGAGGCGTGATTGCAGGGCGGCGACGCGATCCGGCGGCGCGGAGGCGGCGATCACCACCGGCGTGTCGCCGAGCTTGCCCTCCACCCAGTCGAGCGCCTGACCGATCAGGCGTTGTGCGTCGGGTGTGGCGAGCGGGTCGAGCTCCAGCGTCGGCACGCGGTCGCGCGCCGCACCGATCTGGAAGAGCGTCGCGCGCGAGCAGGAGCCGGCGAGCACCGCGGCCGATCCCACGACCTCCGGCAAGCGGCCGGGATCGGTCTCTACCCCGAGCAGCCCCGCGCGCCGGAAATTCTCCGGCAGTCCCATCGCGACACCCGATCCGCCGGTGATCAAGGCATGCGCCGCGGCGGCTTCGCCGATCGCGACGAGATGCCGGTCCGACACCGCGTCCACGATCGCGGCGCGGTGGCCCTGCTCCTTCAGCGCCGTCATCGCGCTCCGGATCGCCGGTCCGCCCTGCTCGACGGCTGCGTACGGCACGAGCCCGACCGTGCCGCGCATCTGTCGGCCGAGCACGCGCACGAGATTGGGGTCGGTCATCGGCGTGAGCGGATGGTTCTCCATCCCGCTCTCGGAGAGCAGAACGCTGCCGACGAAGAGATGGCCCTGGTACACGCTCCGCGCATTTGCCGGAAAGGCCGGGCAGGCGAGGGCGAAACCGGCGGAAAGCGCGTCGATCAGCGCGTCCGCCACGGGGCCGATATTGCCGGTCTCGGTGCTATCGAAAGTCGAGCAGTATTTGAAGAAGAACTGCCGGCAGACCAGGCCCTGCAGCCAGCGCAGGGCGGCCAGGCTTTCGCCCACGGCCTGCCCGACCGGCGCGGTGCGGGATTTCAGCGCGACCACGATCGCATCGGCATCCGGCGCCGGATCGTCCGGCCTCGGCACGCCGATCAGCTGAACCGTCCGCATGCCGTTGCGCACGAGCATGGAGCAGAGATCGGTGGCGCCGGTGAAATCATCGGCGATGCAACCCAACAGCGGCATTCCGCTCTGCTCCTCTTACTCTTCCGGGGGGATCGCGAGAATGTCGCGGTGCCCGATGCGGATGGCAAGCCGCATCGCGAGCGCCGCGCGCAGCCGGGCGGTCCGCCACGCGGCGATCGCGCCCTGTCGCGCGGGCTGCGCCGCCGCGGCTGCCTCGCCGACACCCTCGACCATTGCCTCAAGCATCGCCAGCGAACCGCGGGAAATCCGCCAATCGCTCGGCGCGCTGGCGAGGGCAAACCCTTCCGCCGCAAGCGCCGCGAGCGCGACCGAGGCCGCGCGCGGCCCGAGCGCCCGGCCGAATCCCTTGTCACGCGTCTGGTCGCGCCGGAAGGCCGCGCGGACGATCGCATCGGCCGGATGCGCGGGCAGAAAGGCGTCGCGTCCATCCACCGTCAGGCAGGCGAGGAACGGCACATCCAAGGATTCCGCGAACCATGACATCCAATCGGCGGAAACGAGGTCGAGCAGCGCGCTGGTCACCACCGCGTCGGCCCGATCGAGCGGCAGCGCGTCGCAATCGGCGATATCGAGCGCCAGCGCCTCAACCCGCCATGCTCCGCCCGGCGCATGCACCAGCATCGCGCGCTGCGGAAAACTCACGCTCCAGCCTTTCCGGTGCGCCCATTCCGCCGTCGTCGCATAGGCGAGGTCGAGCAGCGCGCGGTCGGCATCGGCG
Organism: Acetobacteraceae bacterium; assembly: GCA_965276665.1. GTDB lineage: Bacteria > Pseudomonadota > Alphaproteobacteria > Acetobacterales > Acetobacteraceae > CAWGJC01. The sequence continues at coordinate 834,354 of OZ255620.1, read as the reverse complement.
AGGAGCCAGACCTGCGCGCCGCCGATCATCGGCGCGAGCCAGCGGAACAGGCTGCCGGTGCCGCAGCCGAGATCGAGCAGATGCGGCCGCGTCGGCAGGCGGGCGATCAGCCGCGAAGCCAGGGCGCGACTGCGCGACGCCGCATCGAATGTCTCGCGCAAAGCGAGCCAGCCGGCGTCGAACGTGTCGCTCATCCAAGCGCTGTGGCGAAGGCTTCGGCCTGCGTGTCCCAGCCCGGCAGCGTCTGGCCGATCCGCCAGGCTGCCTTCGCCATATCGCGGCGGAGCGCCACATCGAAGATCGGCCGGCGTAGCGCCTTGGAGAGCTGCTCGAGATTGCCCGGCTCGACGACGAGACCCGCCTCCGGCGTCACCAGAGCGCCGGCCGCCCCGCCGCCGGCGCCTTCGGCGGCGGCCGAGGTGACGGCGACGGGCAATCCGCGCCGCAGCGCCTCCGCGATCGCCATGCCATAGCCCTCGAAATATGTGGCCAGCGCGAAGAGATCGGCGTCACGCCACAACTGCTCGAGCACCGCGTCGCTCGCCGCGCCGGCGAAGCGCACGCGCTCGCCGATGCCGAGCGTATCCACCAGCGCGTGCAGCCCGGCCGCGTAGTCCGGCGCGCGCTCGTCATCCCCCACGATCGTGAGCCGCCAGTTGAGATCGAACAGCCGCGCCAGCGCCCGCATCAGCAGATCATGCCCCTTGCGCGGCACCATCGTGCCGATCGACAGGATCGCGCAGGACGAACCGCTCGAACCGAGGCTGCGCGGCGCCGGGTCGGTCCCCGGCACCACGACGCGGATCTTCGCCGCATCCACTCCGAATTCAGCGGACAGGCGCCGCGCCGTCGCCTCGCTAGTGGCGATGACGCGGACAAGGCGCGGAAAGAGCGCGCGCTCGATCTCGTGCAGCCGCGCCGCGTCCGCTTCTTCTCGGCCGGTCTCGAGAGCGGTCGGGTGATGGATCAGCCCGATCGCGCGCCCGTCGAGCGCACCGGCCAGCGCTGCGAAAGCCGGAAGCGCAAGCCCGTCGATGACCCGCGCGCCACCCGACGGCAGCGTCTCCCACGCCTCGCGCGCCGCGTGCTCCGCCTCCTCGTCGGGCAGCGGATGCTGCCCGGCCAACCCGACCAGCGCGACGTCATGACCGTGCGCGCGCAGGCCGGCCGCCATCCGCCGGTCATAGGCATAGCCGCCGGAGACCGTATCGAACGGCGCCGGGGCGATCAGCGCGACCTGCATCACACCGGCCCTTCGAACGCCGCCCAGGCGAGGGGATTCTCGCGCAGCGTGACCTTGATGGACACGACGCCACGTCCGCCTTCGCCAAGCGCCCCGTCGCGGCACGCGGATGCGAGCTGTCCGTGGATGTGGAAGGCGAGGAGCTCGGTCGTGGTGTTTCGCCCGGCAAAGGCGTCCACCTCGTCGAGATTGCGATAGTCGATCGCGTCGAGCAGGCCGCGCAGGATGGTGCGCGCGAGGCCGATATCGATGAGCAACTCCGCCGCATCCAGCCGCTCGGCGCGGAACTCCGCCTCCACGACGAAGGTCGCGCCGTGCAGGCGCTGCGCCGGGCCGAACTCGGCGCCGCGGAGGCTATGTGCGACCATGACATGGTCGGCGACCGTCAGGCTGAACATTCACCCGCTCCCATAATCGATGACATGGAAAAGGCCGCCGGCCACCAGGCGCGCATAGCATCCCGGCAGGTCGGCGAACCGCGTCGGCCTCTCGAGCAGCGCGTCGAACCGTGGATCGGCGAGCAGGGCGAGCGCGACGGCGAGGCGCTCGGCATGGCTCCGCCGCCCACGCATCGCCGGCGCGACCGCGCCCACCTGCGACGAAAGCAGGCGCAACCGGCGCGCATGAAACGCTTCGCCGAGCGGGATCGCCGGCGCGCGATCGCCGAACCAGCTCGCCTCGACGATTCGCGCCTCGAACGCCGCATGGCCGAGCGCCAGACGCAGCCCGGCTTCCGAGGCCGATGCATGCACAACGAGCTCCTGCTCGACCGGCGCCTGATCCGGTGGCGCGAAGGCGCAGCCGAAATGCGCGGCAAGCGGCGCCCGCGTGCGATCGATATCGATCACCGTGACGAGGGCGCCGGGAATGCGCGCGAGCAGGGATGCGACGAGCAGGCCGAGCACGCCGGCGCCAACCACCATCATCCGCTCGCCCACGAGCGGCGCCGCATCCCACACGATGTTAAGAGCGGTCTCCATATTCGCGGCGAGCGTCGCGCGGGCGGTCGGCACCTCGTCCGGCACCGGAACGCACATCGCCTCCGGCACCACGCAGGCATCCTGATGCGGGTGAAGCACGAAACGCCGCGTGCCGTCGGGCGCGAGGCCGACCGCGCTATAGCCGTATTTCACCGGAAACGGGAAGACGCCCGCCATCAGCGGCGCGCGCATTGCCTGGTGCTGGCTCGGCGGAACCCGACCGGCAAGAACCAGCGACTCCGTCCCGCGCGAGATGCCGCTCGCGAGCATGACAAGCGGGATCTCGCCCGGTCCCGGCGCGGCAAGCGTCTCGGCGCGGATCTCGCCGCGCCCGGGCGCCACGATCCAGAACGCACGTGCGATCACGCGCAGCAGCGCGACCGGACGCGGCCGAGCGGGATGTCGAGCAGCAGATCATCGCCGAGCGGATGCACGGTCCAGCCGAACCGCAACCCATCGGCGGGTGTCGCCGCCTCCGGCAATGCAAAGGCGGGAACGCCCGCCCCCAAAAGCAACGGCGCCAATGTCACATGCAGCCGGTCGAGCAACCCGGCGGCAAGGAAGCGCGAAACCGTGACCCCGCCACCCTCAACGAACACGCGCCGCAATCCACGTTCTGCCAACGCCGCCAGCAACGCCGCGAGATCGATCCCGTCCCGTCCGCGCGGCACCACCAGCAATTCCGCCCGCCCTGGGGCCGGACAGCTCGCATCGCAACATGCCAGCAAGGTGCGCGCATTTCCCTGAAACACCCGATGATGCGCCGGCAGCCGCCGCTTCGCATCGAGCACGACACGCACCGGCGAAGGCCCGACCACATCCCGCGTCGTCAACTGCGGATCATCGGTGGCCACGGTGCTGGCGCCAACAATCACGGTATCGAAAATCGCCCGCAGCCGATGGGTGTGACGAATATCCTCGGGGCCGCCGATCCAGCGCGACACCCCGCTCACCGTCGCGATCCGCCCATCCAGCGATTGCGCCAATCGCCCAAGCACGAAACACCCATCCGGCCCGAACGGCGCATCCAGCAGCGGTGCGTACAAGGCACCCGTCGCGCCGGCGCGTGTCGCGAGGTCGGCAATCCTATCCATGAGTGCCGCGATACCACGATGGGTGGGGGATGCCTATGCGAGTGAAGACCAGGGAAGACCAGGGGCTCTGCCCCTGGACCCCGCTAAGGGCAGTCGCCCTTAGAACCCGGTACGGCGTTTGCGCGAGACTGGCTGGGTCTGAGGTGCTTCAGTATTTGAACGGGCTTCGCGCGAAGCCCATTCACCATCCCGGGACATCACCAGAAGTCTGTGTTTCCCGCGACGCTGCCACCACGCGCGAAGCGCCGTACCGGGTTCTAAGGGCGACTGCCCTTAGCGGGGTCCAGGGGCAGCGACCCTGGCCTTAACTCTCAAGCCCGAGCAGAGAACGCCACCGCGGCGATGGGTGCGCGATAAGCCGGGCGGCCGCGTGCGCCGTATTGCGGGGGGGTGGCCTGGTTGCGCGCGGCGCGGGCGATGGTTGCGAGCACGCGGCCCTGCACGGTGATCGCGCGTTCGAGCAGGCGGCGGTTTTGTTCGACGGCGTCGCGCAGCCGGTTGGCGGTGTCGCGCGCGGCGGAGCCGGTGATCGGGTGGTTGGCGGCACGTGCGCGTGCGGCTTCGAAACCGGCCACCGCCGCCGTTTTGGCGGCGAACAGGCTGGCGGCGCGCGGCAGATCGAGCGCGGTGAGCGCTGCGTTCTCCGCCTGCAGGATGTCGGCGAGGGTGATGGCGGCCTGCACGAGTTCCTGGGTCATTATGCGCTCCTTCCGCTGGCGTCGCGGCTTGCCTGCATCTCCAACATGGCGGCGAAGACCGGCTGGGCGAGCCCGATGCCGCCGCCTTTGGCCATGTTGTTCGCCATTTCCTTCACGAGCATCGGCCGCCAGGTGCTTTCCGCGGCGCCGCCGCCGAACATCCCGCCGGTCTGGTCGAGCGTGTCGAACATCGGCTGCAGCATCTGGCCGATCGCCATCGCCTCGAAATCATGCGCGGCTTTCGAGGCCTTGGCGACGTCCGCCGGCGGGAGCGTGGCGGCGAGTGTGGCCGCGCTTTGCACGATGGTGGCCATCAGCGCATCTCCAGATCGGCTTGCAGGGCGCCGGCCGCCTTGATCGATTGCAGGATGCTGATCATGTCGCGCGGGCCGACGCCGAGAGAGTTGAGGTTGGCGACCAGGTCGCGGAGATTGACGCCGCTCTGCAGGATGCCCATCCGGTGGTCGTTCTGGTCGTCCACCTGCACGCTGCTGCGCGGCACGGTGGTGGTGCGGCCGTTGGAGAGCGGCGCCGGCTGGCTGACCTGCGGGGTTTCGGTGACGCGGATCGTCAGGTTGCCCTGGGCGATCGCGACGGTGCTGATCCGCACCTGGTCGCCCATCACGATGGTGCCGCTCGCCTCGTCGATGACGACGATCGCGGAGTTGTCCGGCTCGACGCGGAGCTCCTCGATGCGGGCGAGCGCGTCCACCACGTCGAGGCCGGTGAGGTTGAGCGCGACGGTGTGCGGGTCGGTGGCGCGCGCGATCGGCATGCCGAAGGCGCGGTTCACCACATCGGCCATGCGGCGCGCGGTTTCGAGGTCGGGGTTGCGCAGGCCGAGCCAGGGCGTCGCCTTGGAGGCGAGTTGGAACGGCATCTCGCGCTCCACCGTGGCGCCATTGCTGATGCGTCCGGTGGTCGGGATGTTGCGGGTGACCGAGGCGGCCGCGCCGCGTGCCGAGATCGCGCCAGTCGCGAGCGGGCCCTGCGCGACGCCGTAGACTTCGCCGTCGGCACCGAGCAGCGGCGTGACGAGCAGGGTGCCGCCGGAGAGATCCTTGGCGTCGCCGAGCGCCGAGACGGTGACGTCGAACCGGCTGCCGCTGCGCGAGAAGGGCGGCAGGTTCGCGGTGACGATGACCGCGGCGAGGTTCTTGGTTTGCAGTTTCGCCGCCTGATCGCGGGTGTTGACGCCGAGCCGCTCCAGCATGCCGATCAGCGACTCGCGGGTGAACACCGCGTTGTCGAGCTTGTCGCCGGTGCCGTTCAGCCCGACCACGAGGCCGTAGCCGACGAGCTGGTTCTCGCGGATGCCCTCGACATCCGCAATGTCCTTGATCCGCACGCTCTCGGCCGCGGCCGGGGGCGGAAACGCGGTGAAGGTGGCGAGGACCAGCATCAGGACGGAGAGGGTGCGTTTCACGGGGCTCGCTTTCCGGCTCGTCAACATTTGGCGCGCAATCTCGCCGTCGCGGTCATCGCAAGCCCCATGCCAGAGCAGGCGCGGAGGGGAGGGGGCCGGGAATCGCCGGAAGCCCGGCAGGTTCTGCCGGGCAGGCCGGGGCGGGCGGGAAAAAGGAGCCGGGTTGGATGATCATGGTCGGGGGACCGGGCGCCGTGGCGCCGGCGGCGCGGGCCGCCTCGCGCGGGGGCGGCTCCCGCTTCACGGTGGCGATGCCGGAAGCGGGAAGTGCGGTGCGCACCGAGGAGGCGCCGCCGGTGGTGCTGGGCACGATGCTGGCCTTGCAGGAGAATGACGAGCCGGACGCGGTGCGGGACCGCCGCGCCCGCCGTCATGGCACCGCCATTCTGGAGGCGCTCGGCCGGCTGCAGCGAATGCTGCTCGGCGCGGCAGGGAGCGGGAACGAGGCGGAAATCGCCGGCCAGCTCGCCTCGCTCACCGAGATGATGCCCGAGGCGGCCGATCCTGGACTCGCGGCGATCCTGGCCGCGGTCACGATGCGGGCGCGCATCGAACTGGCGCGTAGAAGGTAGTCACTTCGGGATCGCGATGAAAGTTGCATTGCAGGCTTGGCGAAGCTGGCATGCACAGCTATAAGCCCGCCGGCTTCTCCACCTTGGATTTCGGCCGGGGCATCGGCCAACGCAAAGGGACCGGTCGAATGATGGTCACCCTGCCCTCGGATTACCGGCCCGCAGAGGACGAGGAGTTCATGAATCCGCTCCATGTGGAGTATTTCCGCCGCCGTCTGCTCAGATGGCGCACGGAACTGCTCCGCGATGCGGACGGCACGTTGGCCAGCCTCTCCGAAGGCGGCATCCACGAGGCTGACATCACCGATCGCGCCAGCGTCGAGACGGATCGGGCGCTCGAGCTTCGAACCCGGGACCGCGCCCGCAAGCTGATCGCCAAGATCGATCAAGCCCTGGTGCGGATCGAGAGCGGCTCGTACGGGTTCTGCGAGGAGACCGGGGAGCCGATCGGACTGCGCCGGCTGGAAGCACGCCCGATCGCGACCTTGTCGATCGAGGCGCAGGAACGTCACGAGCGCATGGAACGCGTCCACCGCGACGACTAAAAGTTAGCCGGCTGAGAGTTTAAGGGTCGCCGTTCAACTTCCTGATCTTGAAAGAAACGTCCGGCGCAATCCTTCGTCGAGCGGGACCGTCCGCAAACCGAGAGTCGTCAGCATCGGGCCGGTGTCGAAATCCTTGTCCTCAAGCAGACGGCGGATCTCCGCTCGCGAAATCCGCGGCAGGAAAGGGAGCGCCCGGGTGATCGGCGCGGCTGCCAGCAGCAGAGACGCGGGAACCGAGACGATGCGCGGCGGCGCGAGGCCGGCCGCGGTGCCGACGGCGGTCACGAACTCCGCGTAGGTCATCGGCCGGGCCCCGGCGATCACCACCGTCTGCGGGGCGGTCCAACCCTGCTCCAGCGCCGCGCGAATCGCCGCCGTGACATCGTCCTGGTGGATCGGCTGGACCAGCGCGCGGCCGCCGCCGGGCAGCGGGACCACCGGCAGACGGCGGAGCAGGGCGGCCAGGCGGCGCACGTTATCCTCGCCCTGAGCGCCATAAATCATGGTCGGATGGAGCATCACGCCGGCGCGGCCCGAGGCGCGGAAGGCCGCCTCGCCGGCGATCACCCCGCGCGCGTGATCGTCCGGCCAGCGGGTGAATTTCCGCGTGCTGCCGAGGAAGACGAATTGCGCTTCCGGGGGCGCCGCCTCGAGCACCGCGCGGGCATGCCTGGCATGGGCGGTGCTGACAATGCGGGTTGCGTCGAGCAGCGCGCCCGCCAGCGTCTCGGGCTTGGTCAGATCGGCGATCGCCGGGGACCAGGGCAGGCGCGTCGCCGCGTAGCGGGCCCGGCTCCTTACCACCGGGATCACCCGCTTGCCGTCAGCGAGCAGCGCCCGGCAGAGCGCCGCGCCCGACCGGCCGGACGCGCCGATGACGTGGATCGCCTCCTGCATCGGATTGTTAGACGGGCTCTCCGCGCAGCACCTCGAGGTCGCAGCCCTGGTCGGCCTGCGTCACCTGGTCGGCGACGATGCGGTCCCAGCCACGAGCCGGGCGGGGCGGTGGCGACCAGGCGCCGCGGCGGCGGTCCAGCTCGGCCGGGTCGACCAGCAGCTCGATCCGCCGCTCGGCGACCGAGAGGCGGATGCGGTCCCCGCTTTCCACAAGCCCGAGCGGGCCGCCGGCCGCCCCCTCCGGGGTCACATGCAGCACGATGGTGCCGAAGGCGGTGCCCGACATCCGGCAGTCGCTGATCCGCACCATGTCCTTCACCCCGGCGCGGGCAAGACGGGAGGGGATCGGCAGGTAGCCGGCCTCCGGCATGCCCGCGGAGGTGAGCGGGCCGGTGTTCTTCAGCACCAGCATGTCGTCTTCGGTGACATCGAGGGCCGGATCGTCGATCCGGGCGGCGAGATCGGCGAGCCCGTCAAACACCACCGCGCGGGCCTCGCGCTCGAACAGGGCAGGGGTTGCGGCGCTCCGCTTGAGGATGGCGCCGCGCGGGGCGAGAGAGCCGAACAACGCCACCAGGCCGCCCACCGGGGAGACCGGTTTCTCGCGCTCCCGGATGAAGCGGCGATCCACGAAGTCAGGCTCCCGCAGCCGGTCGCCGAGCGGCGCGCCGGTGACGTCGGGCGTGTCCCCATGCAGCAGGTCGCGGAGCTCCCACAACAAGGCCGGCAGCCCCCCGGCGGCGTGGAAATCCTCCATGTAGCCTTCGCCGGTGGGCTTCAGGTCGACCAGCACCGGCGTCGTGTCGGACAGCTGGTTCAGCCGGTCGAGCTCGATCGAAATGCCGCGCCGCCCGGCGATCGCGGTGAGATGGATCAGCGCGTTGGTCGAGCCGCCGAGGCTCAGCAGCACGCGGAGCGCGTTCTCGACGGAATGCGGGGTGACCAGCTCGGCGGGGCGGATCGGCGCGTCGACGAAGCCCATCGCGAGCCGGCCGGCCTCCTCGGCGGCGCGCAGCCGGTCGGCATGCACGGCGGGAATGCTCGCCGCGCCGGCCGGCATGAAGCCGAGCGTCTCGGCGATGCAGGCCATCGTGCTGGCGGTGCCCATCACCCCGCAGGTGCCGGCGGTGGTGGCGAGCCGGCCCTCGATCTCGTCGATCCTTGCCGCTTCCACGCGCCCGGCGCGGTACGCCGCCCAGTAGCGCCGGCAATCGGTGCAGGCGGAAAGGCGCTCGCCCTGATAGGGGGTGGCCAGCATCGGTCCGGTGACGAGCTGCACGCAGGGGATGCCGGCGGAGGCGGCCGCCATCAGCTGCGCCGGGACCGTCTTGTCGCAGCCGCCGATCAGCACCGCGGCGTCCATCGGCTGGGCGGCCAGCATCGCCTCGGTGTCGAGGGCCGCGAGATTGCGGTAGTGCATGCTGGTCGGGAACAGCGACGGCTCGCAGAGCGAGACGGTGGGGAAGGGCATCGGCAGGCCGCCCGCCGCGAGCACGCCGCGCTTCACCGCCTCCACCAGCTCCGGCATCGTGCGGTGGCAGTTGTTGAAGGCCGAGCCGGTATCGACGATGCCGATCACCGGCCGCTCCAGCATCGCGGTCGAATAGCCCATCGAGCGGGCGAAGGTGCGCCGCAGGTAGAGGGCGAAGTCGAGATCGCCGTAATTCGCCGTGTTGCGGGCGAGGCCGCGCTTCTGCCGCTGATCGGTCATGGACTTGGCTCCTGCGGGCGGACTGTCCCTGCGCCCGATTCTGGGGCCCGCAAGAACCCCGTGCAAGCCGTGGCCGCAAGCTGTGGTATCACGTTACCACAAACGGGATTGCTTGACGCCGCAGGGCCTGAACGGCATAAGCCGCGCTTCGTTCGCTATAGGACAGCCAGATGAAATCCACCCTCTCGCTCAAGCCCGCGGAGGTGCAGAAGGACTGGGTGCTGATCGACGCCGAGGGCCTGGTGCTCGGCCGGCTCGCCGTGGTCATCGCCAGCCGGCTGCGCGGCAAGCACAAGCCGCAATTCACTCCGCATGTCGATTGCGGGGATAATGTCGTCGTCATCAACGCGCGCAAGGTGCGGCTGACCGGCAACAAGATGGAGCAGTCGGTGTTCCACTATCACACCGGCTATGCCGGCGGCATCAAGGACCGCACGATGCGCCAGCGGCTGGAAAGCGCGCATCCCGAGCGGGTGATCGAGAAGGCGGTGGAGCGGATGATCACCCGCGGCCCGCTGGCCCGCGCGCAGATGAAGCATCTCCACGTCTATTCCGGCGGCGAGCATCCGCATGCCGGGCAGACCCCGAAATCGCTCGATGTCGGCGCGATGAACCGCCACAACCGGAGGGTTTGACGATGTCCGACGCCCCGACCCGTACGCTCGCCGACCTCAAGGAACTCGTCTCGACCGCTGTCGGTCCGGAGGATGAGAGCGCACCGAGGCGCGAGCCGAAGCGCGACGCGCTCGGCCGCAGCTATGCGACCGGCCGCCGCAAGAACGCGGTCGCCCGCGTCTGGATCAAGCCCGGCCGCGGCGAGATCACCGTGAATGGCCGGAAGGTGGTGCAGTATTTCGCCCGCCCCGTGCTCCGCATGCTGATCACCCAGCCCTTCCTGGTCTCCGATCGCTACAACCAGTTCGACGTGTACTGCACGGTGACCGGTGGCGGACTTTCCGGCCAGGCCGGCGCATTGCGCCACGGGATCAGCCGCGCGCTGACCTATTACGAGCCCGAACTGCGCGGCATCCTCAAGGTCGCCGGCTTCCTCACGCGTGACTCGCGTGTGGTCGAGCGGAAGAAATACGGCAAGGCGAAGGCGCGGCGAAGCTTCCAGTTCAGCAAGCGTTGACGTGAAGGGGGAGGGCCAGGGCGCTGCCCCTGGACCCCGCCGGGGCCGAAAGGCCCCAGACCCCGAACCTGGCGCTTCGCGCGAAGCGCCATCAGACACGTCGATCATAGATGAACCCGGGCATCGTCCCGCGCTCTCGCCACACCGCGCGAAGCGCAACCCGGGTTCCAAGGGCGGCCGCCCTTGGTGGGGGCTCAGGGGCGGCGCCCCTGGCCTTCTACCCAAACCGCCCAATCGAAAACGGCGCAAGATCGACCGCGGGGCGACGTCCCGCGACGAGATCGGCGATCAGGCGCCCCGTGGTTGCCGCCTGGGTCAGTCCGAGATGGCCGTGACCGAAGGCGTGCAGGATGCGGGGGGCGCAGGGCGAGGGGCCGATGACCGGCAGCGTGTCCGGTGTGGTCGGCCGGTGTCCCATCCAATCGCGGCCCGGCGCTGTGGTGAGGTTGGGCAAATAGAGGTGCGCGAGGTCGCGCAGTTTCGCGGAGCGGCGGTAATCGGCCGGGGCTGACAGTCCGGCGAATTCCGCGGCGCCGCCGATGCGCAGGCCGATGGCGAGCGGCGTGGCGACGAATTTTCGTTCGGCGAAGATGATTTCACGGTTGAGCCTCACGCCGGGTGCGGCGATCGTCGTGTTGTAGCCGCGCTCGCTTTCGAGCAGGGGGCGGTCGCCGATGCGGCGCGCGAGACGGGCGGACCAGGCGCCGCCGGCGATCACCACCCGATCTGCCCGCATCCCGCCGCCGGCGAAAGCGATCGTGCCGGAGGCGTCGAGATCGGTGACATCCCGTTGCAGCACCGGCACGCCGCGCCCACGCAGATCGGCGAGCAGCGCGGCCCAGATCGCGCGCGGGTCGTCGACATGCGACCAATCCGGCATGAACACGCCGCAGGCGGCGCGGGGCCCGAGTGCCGGTTCCCTCTCGCGCACGGCGCTGGCGTCGAGTTCGCGGAAGGCGAAGCCGAGCACCTCCCGCGCCCGCCATTCGTGGCGCTCGCGTGCGAGGCCTTCGGCGCTGTCGTAGACGGCGAGCGCGCCGACGCGGTGCAGCATGTGGGGAATGCCGAGCGCGCCGAGGAGCGCGGTGGTGTCGTCATGCGCCCGGCGATTGAGGGAGGCGAGCGCCACCGCGATGCGCGCGATCTCGCGGGGGCGGGCGGCGAGCGCGAAGCGGCGGAGCCAGCCGAGCATCGCCGGAAGATGGGCGGGACGCAGGAAAAGCGGTCCGAGCGGGTCGGCGAGCCAGACCGGCACGCGGCGGATCGCGCCCGGCGTCGCGGCGGGAATCACCTCGCAGGCCGCGATGGCGCCGGCATTGCCCCAGGAGCATTTGTCGCCATCCGGGTCGCGGTCGATCACGGTGACGTCGTGACCCTCCGTCGCCAGCGCGTGCGCGCAGGCCAGGCCGACGATCCCGCCGCCGATCACCGCGACCTTCGTCATCTCAGAGTTGCCGGAGCCAGGTGTCGGAGAGCGTGTAGCCGGTGGGGTAGGGATCGGTCGGGTCGAGGCCGAGTTGCGTCATGCCGGTGATCCAGGCCTGGCCGGCGACGCTCGGGATGACGGCCGGGATGCCGCCTACCTCTGTGAGCGCCTCGATCCGGCTCTCGAAGCGCGAGCCGATCACCGATTCATGCAGCAAAATCTCGCCCTGGCGGATCAGCCCCTTTGCATGCATCACCGCGAGCCGCGCCGAGGTGCCGGTGCCGCAGGGCGAGCGGTCGAGCCGGCCGGGCGAGACCACCACCGCGTTGCGCGAGACCAGCGCCGTCCCCTCCCGCCGCACCGGGCCCATCACCTCCGTCATCGTGATGCCGCTGATGCGGGGATTCTCCGGATGGATCGCGGTCAACTGCGCGTCGGCCGCCGCCTTGATCCTTTGCCCGGTCTCGCAGATGTCGCGCGCCTCGTCCGGCGTCAGCGCGAAGCCGAGATCGGCGCTTTCCACCAGCACATAGGTCATCCCGCCATAGGCGACATCGACGGTGAGCGTGCCGAGCCCCTCGACCTCTACCGGCACCCGCAGATGATGCACGAAGGCCGGCTGATTGGTGAAGCGCACCCGCCTTACCTTGCCGTCCGCGCAGTCGCAGGTGACGCGGATCAGCCCGGCCGGCGCCTCCAGCACCAGCTCGGTCACCGGCTCGGTCATTGTCAGCATGCCGGTTTCCAGCAGCACGGTGGCGACGCAGATCGTGTTGGAGCCGGACATTGGCGGGTATTCGGTCGATTCCAGGATGACGAAGCCCATATCGGCCGCCGGGTCGCAGGCCGGCAGCACGATATTTGCGTTCTGCACCGCCGCTCCGCGCGGCTCGAACAGCAGCAGCTTGCGGATGTCGTCGCGATGCGCCTCGAGATGCAGCCGCTTCTCGAACATCGTGCGCCCGGGCACGTCGCCGATCCCGCCGGTGACGACATTGCCGACCTCGCCTTCCGCGTGGCAGTTGACGACGTTCAGCACACGGCTCCAGCGCATCGCGATCCTCCGAGGACGCGGCACGCTAATCGAGGGCGCGGCCGGCGGCCACCCCGCGGGAGTTGCGGGCGATCATGGCGTTAGGGTTACATGGCGGGATCAGACGGGGTCACGCGATGAAATTCTGGAAGCTGATGGCGGCGGCGCCCATTGCGCTCGCCCTGCTCGCCGCCCCGGTCGGGGCGAAGGAGTGGAAAGAGGTCCGCATCGCGACCGAGGGCGCCTACCCGCCCTGGAACCAGCAGGGGCCGGACGGCAAGATCATCGGCTTCGAGCCGGATCTCGCCGCGGTGATCTGCCCGCGCATGCACGTCACCTGCAATTTCATCGCGACCGACTGGGACGGCGTGATCCCGGGCCTGAATGCCGGCAAATACGACGCGATCATGGACGGCATGAGCGTCACGCCGAAGCGGCTCGAGGTGATCTCCTTCTCGGTTCCCTACGCGCAGAGCCCGAGCTCCTTCGCGACGATGAAATCCTCGCCTCTCGCCGGCCTGCCGGACAAGGCGACCCGCCTCAATCTGGCGAAGGACCCCGACCAGGCGAAGCAGGTGATCGCGGCGCTGACGCCGCTGCTCAAGGGCAAGACCATCGGCGTGCAGGTCTCCACCATCCAGGCGGATTTCCTCATGCAATACATGAAGGATTTCGCGACCATCCGCACCTATCGCACAACGCAGGAGCGCGATCTCGACCTCACCAGCGGACGGGTCGACGCCGTGCTCGAAAGCCTCGCCTATCTCTCGCCCAATCTCAGCAAGCCCGGCATGCAGGACGTGGCGCTGACCGGGCCCTATTTCGCCGGCGGCCTGTTCGGCATCGGCTCGGGCGTCGGGCTGCGCAAGTCGGATCCGGAGCTCAAGACGCTGTTCGACGACGCGATCAAATCCGCGATCGCCGACGGCACCGTGAAAACGCTTTCGATGAAGTGGTTCAAGTTCGACGTGACGCCGCAATAGCGCCGGCGCGGATGTTCGCAAAGTGAGCGCCCTGGCGGCGCTGTTCGGGTTCGGCGCGGAAGGTTGGGGACGGCCGCTTGTGTTGGCGGCGGTGATGACGCTTGCCGTGTCCGCCTGCGCCTTTGCGCTGAGCCTCGTCTTCGGCCTGCTCGGCGCCTGGGCGAAGCTCTCGCGCGGCACGACCGCACGGCTGGCGGCCTCCACCTATACCACCGTGCTGCGCGGCGTGCCGGATCTGCTCGTCGTCTACCTATTCTATTTCGGCGGCAGCGAGGGTTTGAGCGCGGCCGCGCATCTGTTCGGCGCGCAGGGCTTCGTGGGACTGCCCGGCTTTGCGGTGGGCGCGGTCGCGATCGGTATCGTCTCCGGCGCCTACCAGACCGAGGTGCTGCGCGGCGCCTATCACGCGATCCCGCGCGGCGAGCTCGATGCGGCGCGCGCCGTCGGCATGGAACGGATGTTGATGCTGCGGCGGATCATCCTGCCGCAGGGATTGCGCACGGCGCTGCCTGGCATGGGCAATGTCTGGCAGAGCGTGCTCAAGGAAAGCGCGCTGATTTCCGTCACCGGTCTGGTCGAGATCATGCGGCAGGTGGAGGTGGGCGCGCAGGTGACGCGGCTGCCGTTCGATTTCTACGTCGCCGGCGCGCTGCTCTACCTTGTGCTGACGACGATCTCGGGCGCCGCGTTCCGCGTCGTCGAGCTCCGCACCGCGCGCGGAATGCGCGCCTGATGGACCCGGCCTTCCTCGCCGACACGCTGGCGCGGCTGCTCGCCGGCGTGCCATTGACCATCGAACTGTCCGCCGCCTCGATCGGGATCGGCATCCTGTTCGCGGTGCTGCTCGCGCTGCTGCGCGCCACGACACGGATCGGCGCCGCCTTTGTCAGGCTCTACGTGTTCTGCTTCCGCGGCTCGCCGCTGCTGGTGCAGATATTCCTCATCTATTACGGGCTCGGTCAGTTCGCGCTGGTGCGGCACAGCGTGTTCTGGGTGTTCCTGCGCGAACCATTCTCCTGCGCGGTGCTCGCGCTCGCGCTGAACACCGCGGCCTACGGCTCGGAAATCATCCGCGGCGGCCTCAACGCGGTGCCCCCCGGCGCCGTCGAGGCCGGACGCGTCGCCGGCATGTCGGGCGCGCTGCTCTACCGCCGCATCATCCTGCCGCTCGCGACCCGCCAGGCTCTGCCCGCCTACGGCAACGAGATCGTGGTGATGGTGAAATCGACCGCGCTCGCCAGCATGGTGACGCTGATGGAGGTCACGGGCATCGCCTACCAGATCATCTCCGATACCTATCGCGCGCTGGAAGTATTCGTCTGCGCGGGCGCGATCTACCTCGTTCTCACCTTCCTTATCGGGCGCGCGGTATGGCTGCTGGAACGCTGGCTGACGCCGCATCTGCGGGCGATGTCGTGAGCGAGGCGGCCATCCGCGTCGATGAACTCCGCAAGCGCTTCGGCACGCTCGAGGTGCTCAAAGGCGTGTCGCTCACCGCAGCGCAAGGCGACGTCGTCGCGATCATCGGATCGAGCGGATCGGGCAAGAGCACGCTGCTTCGCTGCCTGCCGGTGCTCGAACTCCCGGAAAGCGGCGCCATCGGCATCGGCGGCGAGACGCTCCGCTTCGCGCCCGGCGAAAAACCCGACCGCGCGCAGGTGAACCGCATCCGCAGCCGGCTCGGCTTCGTTTTCCAGAGCTTCAATCTCTGGTCGCACATGACGATCTTGCAGAACGTCATCGAAGCGCCGGTGCACGTGCTGAAGCGCAACCGCCGCGAATGCGTCGTGGAGGCCGAAGCACTGCTCGACAAAGTCGGCATCGGCGATAAGCGCAACAGCTACCCGATCCAGCTCTCCGGCGGCCAGCAGCAGCGCGCCGCCATCGCCCGCGCCCTCGCGATGCGCCCGCAAGCGATGCTGTTCGACGAACCAACCTCCGCCCTCGACCCGGAACTCGTCGGCGAAGTGCTCCGTGTCATCCGTGCGCTGGCGGAAGAAGGCCGCACCATGCTGATCGTCACCCACGAGATGAACTTCGCGCGCGATGTCGCGAGCCACGTCGTGTTCCTCGAACAAGGCCGCATCGAGGAGGAAGGGCCGCCGGAGCAGTTGTTCACCAATCCACGCTCCGATCGGTGCCGGCAGTTTGTGATGAGTCACTTGAATAGGAGGTAGGAAGGCCAGGGCAGAGCCCCTGGCCTTCTCCCCTCAAACCACCTGATTGCGCAACTCCGTCTCCCCACGCCAGAGCCGGTCCAGATTCTCGATGAGCAGATCGAGAACATTGTCCTCGTAGCGGCGGGTTTCGCCGCCGGTATGCGGCGTGATCAGCACGTTCGGCAAGGCCCAGAGAGGAGAGGAGGCAGCGAGCGGTTCTTCGGCGGTGCAGTCGAGGGCGGCGCTGGCGATCCGGCCTTCGGTGAGCGCGGTGATGAGGGCTGCTTCGTCCACGCAGGCGCCGCGGGCGACGTTGATCAGATGGGCGGAGGGGCGGAGCTGCGCGAGTGCGTCGACACCGATGATGCCGCGGGTTTCGGGGGTAAGCGGGCAGGTGAGGGCGACGAAATCGGCTTGCGGCAGGAGCTCGGGCAGCCGGTCGTTGCCGAACACCGAATCCGCGCCGTTCGCGCCGGCGGCGGGGTCGCGGCGGGTTCCGATCACCCGCATGTCGAAGGCGCGCGCGAGGCGGGCGAGGCGGCCGCCGATGCGGCCGAGGCCAATGATCAGCAGCGTCTTTTCGCCGAGCTCGTCCTCGCGCCTGGTGAGATCGCCGATCATGCCGCGCCAGAATTTCCGGTGCTGGTTGTCGCGCGCTTCGGGAAGGCGGCGCGCGAGGGCGAGAATCAACGCCATCGCGTGGTCGGAGACCGCACGCGCGTTCGCGCCGGCCGCACTGGCGAGCCGGATGTCGTGCGCCTTCAGCACGTCGCGGGCGTATTGATCGGTGCCGGCGCTCACCGACTGGATGAAGCGGAGCCGCGACGAAACGGAGGCGAGCTCGTTGCGCCAGAGGCCGGAGATCACCAGCACGTCCGCCTCGCCGATGCGGGCATCGAGCGAGGCGCGATCGCGTACCTCGAAGCAGCGAAGCCCGGTGCCGCGCAGCGCGAGGCGCTCGGCGAAATTATAGGCGGCGTGGGCAAAGCAGATGGTGAGGTCGGATTTCGGCGGCAGCATGCGGTCCTCGTTCCGTTCAGGATGGGCGTGGCGCGGCGGCGCGGCGCAGACGGTCGTTGATGGCGCGTCCGAGGCCGGTTCCCGGCACCGACATGGCGGCGATGCCGGCGAGACCGCGCGCCGAGCCCTCCGCGTCGAGCGCACGCAGACCGGCGAACAGGCGTGACGCCGCCTCGGTGAGATCGCCCGCGTCGCTCAACTGGAACAGCGCCGCCGCGCCCGGGATGGGTGCTCCGAAGGCCAGCAGGGCCTCGTCATCCTGCACGGTCCGCGCGTCGGTGCGGAGCGGCAGCGCGGGGGCGTAGTGCGAGACGAGCAGGCCCGGCGATCGCAGCGTGCGCGATGCCGTGGCCGCTTCCGGCGCGATGCCGAGCCCGACGCGGCCGATCAACGCCTCGATCGCTTCCTGCGTCGCGCCGCCCTGACGCAGCAGGCAGGGCGCGCCCGCGGCGAGGTCGAGGACGGAGGATTCGACCCCGATCGCGCAGGGGCCGGAATCGACCACTGCGGCGATCCGCCCGCCAAGCCCCTCCAGCACATGCGCTGCGTTGGTCGGGCTCACGCTGCCCGACCGGTTGGCCGACGGGGCCGCGACGGGCCGTCCCACCTCCCACAGCAAGGCGAGCGCCGGCGGATGAGCGGGCACCCGCACGGCCAGCGTGTCAAGCCCGGCGCCCGCCAGCAGCGCGACCGGGCATTCGGCCCGGCGCGGCAGCACCAGCGTCAGCGGCCCGGGCCAGAACCGCGCCGCGAGCGCCTCTGCCGCCGCGTTAGGCACGACATGCCGGAACGCCGCCTGGGCGTTCGGATAATGGCAGATCAGAGGATTGAAATGCGGCCGCCCCTTGGCCGCGAAAATCGACGCGACCGCGCGGTCATTCGTGGCGTCGGCGCCGAGGCCGTACACCGTCTCGGTGCCGAATGCGACGAGGCTGCCGCTTTTGAGCAGCTGCGCTGCCTGCGTCAGGCCGGCCGCGTTGGGGTGGAGGATGATGGTCAAGGGAAGGCCAGGGGCTCTGCCCCTGGCCTTACCCAAAATTAGCTCTCCAGCCCGAAGCAGATGAAGTGCGGATTTTCCCAGCCCGGCTTGCCGTAGCCGAGCGGCGTGCCGTCGAGAGCACGGACCGAGCCGCCGGCGGCCTCGAGCACGGCCTGTGGCGCGCCGGTGTCCCATTCCATGGTGCGCCCGAAGCGCGGGTAGCAATCGGCGCTCCCCTCCGCGAGGCGGCAGAATTTCAGCGCCGAGCCGGCATTCGTGACATGCGCGACCTTGCGCCCATGCAGGAATTCGGCGAGCCGCTCCTCATTGGCGTGGCTGCGGGACGCGATGACGGTGAGCCCTTCCGCGGGCACCGCGCGGGCCCGGATGGCATGCTCGCCCGACGCGTCGCGCAGCCAGGCGCCTTGGCCGACGATGCCGCCGTAGAGCTTGCCGGCCGCCGGCACGCCGACCACGCCGAGCACCGGCCGTCCGCCGCGCATCAGCCCGATATTGACCACGAAATCGTCGCGGCCCGCGGCGAATTCGCGGGTGCCGTCGAGCGGGTCCACGAGCCAGAACATGTCCGCCTCCATCGGCACATGGCCGGCGGCGATCTCCTCCTCCGCCGTGACCGGAATATGCGGCGCGGCGGCGCGCAGGCCGGCGGCGATCACAAGCTCGGCGGCGTGATCGGCCTCGGTGACCGGCGAGGAATCGCTCTTCTCCTGTGTCTCGAACCCCCGCGCGCGCACGGCGAGGATGGCGGCGCCGGCCTGCTCGGCGAGGTCGGCGGCGAGGGCGAGCAATTCGGCGTCTGTCATGCGCCCGATTTACCCGCCGGCCCCGCAACAAGCCAGAGGCTTGGCGGTTCGGGGCCGGCTGCTACAGTCTCGTGTCTATATCCCGCCCCGTGTCTCGACCTCGCAAGGACCGCTCATGCTCGACATCGCGTTCGAAACTTCCGCCCTGCCGTCGACCGGCGCGCTCGCGCTGCTGATCGCGGAGGGCGCGGCGCTCAGCGGGCTGGGCGCGAAGGCGGACGAAGCGACCGGCGGGGCCGTGTCGCGCGCGCTTGAGGCGGCGCGGTTCAAGGGGCGCAAGGGGCAGACGGCGACGATCCTCGCGCCCGGCGCCGGGCTCTCCCGCATCGTCGTCGTCGGGCTCGGCAAGAGCGACGCGCTGACCCCGCTCTCGGTGACCGAGGCGGGCGGGACCGCGTGCGCGATGCTGTCGGGCGATGCGGTCGCGGCCCTCGCCGCCGACGGGCTCTCACCGGCGCAGGCCGCCGCGGCGGCGGAAGGGGCGGTGCTGCGCGCCTATCGGTTCGACCGTTACCGCACCAAGGAGAAGCCCGAGGACAAGCCGCGCCTGTCGCTGCTCGCCGTGCTGGCCGGCGATGCGGAGGCGGCGCGCGCCGCCTTCGCGCCACGCCGCGCGGTGGCCGAGGGCGTCGTGCTCACCCGCGACCTGGTGAGCGAGCCGCCGAACGTGCTGAACCCGGCGGAGATGGCGCGCCGCTGCGAGGATCTCAAATCCCTCGGATTGCAGGTCGAGGTGCTCGGGCCGAAGGAGATGGGCAAGCTCGGCATGGGCGCGCTGCTCGGCGTCGCGCAGGGCAGCGACGCCGAGCCGCGCCTGGTGGTGATGCGCTGGAACGGCGCGCCCAAGGACAGTGGCAGCGACGCGAAATCGCCGCTCGCCTTCATCGGCAAGGGCGTCACCTTCGACACCGGCGGCATCAGCATCAAGCCGGCCGGCGGCATGGAGGACATGAAATGGGACATGGCCGGCGCCGGCACCGTGGTCGGGCTGATGGCGGCGCTCGCCGGCCGGCGCGCGAAGGTCGATGCGGTCGGGCTGGTCGGGCTGGTCGAGAACATGCTCTCGGGCAACGCGCAGCGGCCGGGCGACGTGGTGAAGAGCTATTCCGGCCAGACCATCGAGGTGCTGAACACCGATGCCGAGGGAAGGCTCGTGCTCGCCGACGTGATCTGGTACTGCCAGGAGAAATTCGCCCCGCGCTTCATGGTCGATCTGGCGACCCTGACCGGCGCGATCGTGGTCGGTCTCGGCCACGAGCATGCGGGGCTGTTCAGCAATGACGACGCGCTCGCGCAATCGCTGCTCGCCGCCGGGCTGGCGACCGGCGAGAAGCTGTGGCGCATGCCGCTGCACGATGATTACGACAAGCTGCTGAAATCCGAGATCGCCGACATGAAGAATATCGGCGGCCGGCCCGGCGGCGCGGTGACGGCGGCGCATTTCATCAAGCGCTTCGTCAACGACGTGCCCTGGGCGCATCTCGACATCGCCGGCGTGGCCTGGAGCTCGAAGGATGCGCCGGCGACGCCGAAGGGCGCGACCGCGTTCGGCGTGCGGCTGCTCGATCAGCTGGTCGCAGAGCAGTACGAGAGCTGAGGCCGGCGTGAGCGCGGCGACGCTGTGCGTCCGCCGGACGCACAAGAAGCGCAAGGCGGTCACGCGGGTCGTGCCGTTGGCGCCGGGCGATCCGCGGCCGGCGGGCATCGGGCCGGCCGCGGAGACGGCCCAATTCCACGCCGAGGCGGGACAGGCCTGCGAGTGGTTCGGGCCGAAGCGGCGCATGCTGCTGGTCGGGCTGGGCGCGGCGCGCGAGGCGGAGCGGGCCGGCGCGCTCGCCGCCGCCCGGCTTTCCGGTGAGGCCCGCATCGTGCTCGATCTGCGCCGGCTGCCGCCGGCGGAGGCGGCCGCGCTCGCGACCGGGGCGGCGATGCGCGCCTGGCGCTTCGGCATGCGCGGGCGCCCGGAGAAGGAGGAGGAGGAGGAGGACGCCCCGCGTCTCCGCCGGATCGAGCGCCTCGCCGCGCCCGGCGCCGGGCCGGCTTGGCGGCAGGCGAAGGCCGCGCTGAGCGGCGCGCTGTTCGCCCGCGAGCTGGTCGCCGAGCCGTCCAACGTGCTGACGCCGGCGGATTTCTGCACGCGGCTGCGCGCGCTTGAGGCGCATGGGATCGAGCTCACCGTTCTCAAGCCGCCGGCCATGCAGCGCGAGGGGCTCGGCGGGCTGCTGGCGGTGGGACGGGCGGCGGCGCATGGGCCGCGCCTCGCGGTCCTGCGCTGGCCAGGGCGGGGGAAACGCGCGACCGACGCGCAGCCGGTCGCCTTCGTCGGCAAGGGCATCACCTTCGACACGGGCGGCGTCTCGATCAAGCCGGCGCATGGCATGTGGGAGATGCGCGCCGATATGGGGGGGGCCGCGGCCTGCGCCGGGGCGATGCTCGCGCTGGCGCGGCGGCGCTCGCCCGCGCCGGCCGTCGCGGTGCTGCCGCTGGCCGAGAACGCGGTCGGGCCGGCGAGCTATCGTCCCTCCGACGTGCTCCGGCTGTGCGACGGCAGCACGGTCGAGGTGGTGGACACGGACGCCGAGGGCCGCCTGGTTCTCGCCGACGCGCTCGCCTGGACGGTGAAGACGTTCAAGCCGCAGGCGGTGATCGATCTCGCCACGCTCACCGGCAGCATCGTCACCGCGGTCGGCCCGGCGATGGGTGGCTTGTTCGACAATGACGCGGCGCTCGCGGCGCAGGTGGCGGCGGCCGGGCAGGCGGTGGGGGAGCCGGTCTGGCGGATGCCGATCGGCGAGAGCCATCGCGCGGCGATCAACAGCGACATCGCCGATCTGCGCCATTGCTCCCCGCAGCGTTACCAGCCGGATGCCTGCATCGCCGCCGCTTTCCTGCGCGAATTCGTCGGCGACACGCCCTGGGCGCATCTCGACATTGCCGGGATGGAATTGCGCGACACCGCGTCGGATCGCCATGCCGCCGGCGCCACCGGCTTCGGCGCAAGGCTGCTCGATCGGCTGGTCACGCTCCGCTTCGAAGATCCGCATCGCCTGTGAGCATGGCGGAGATCGGCTTCTACCATCTGACCCGCACCGGCCCGGACCAGGCCCTGCCGCGTCTGCTAGGCCGGGCGCTCGCCACCGGGCAGCGCGCGGTGGTGATCTGCGGCGGCGAGGAGCGGGTGGCCGAGCTCGACGCGGCGCTCTGGATCTGTCCCGAACCCGAATGGTTGCCGCATGGCAGTGCTGCGATCGGCTATCCCGAGCTGCAACCGGTCTGGATCACCAGCCGCGACGAGGCTCCGAACGGCGCGCGCTTCCTGTTTTTGGTCGACGGGGCGAGCAGCGCGAGACTGGCCGAGTTTGACCGCGCCTTTGACCTGTTCGACGGACGCGACGAGGCGGCCGTTGCCGCGGCCCGCCAGCGCTGGACCGCGGCGAAATCCGCCGGCCACACGCTCACCTACTGGCAGCAGGGCGAGCGCGGCTGGGAACGGAAGGTTTAGAGCATTTTCAGTTAAGCCGGCGCCGGCCCTCACCCCCACCCGGCCCCCAGCGGTAGTGTACCTTCGTTGGGGGGCCGGGTGGGGCGAGGGCCGGTGCCTTTGCTACCCTGCTTCCAGCAATTCCGACGCTTCCATCCAATCCGCCTCCGCCGCCGAGACCTCGCGGGCGATCGCGGCGAGGCGTGTGTTGGCGCGGGTGACCTCTTCTGCGCGGCCGGGCGCGTAGAGCGCTGGGTCGGCGAGGGCGGCGACGAGGGCGGCGCGCTCGCGGTCGAGCCTGGCGATCAGCGTTTCGGCGTCGCGGGCGCGGCGGCGCAGCGGCGCCAGGGCCGAGCGGGCCTCGGCGCGCTCGCGGCGATCGTCGCGGCGGGTCTGCGCTTCGGCGCGCGACGGGCGGCCGCGCTCGGAGACCAGGCCGCGATAGTCGTCCATGTCGCCGTCGAAATTCCGCACCGTGCCGTCGGCGACGAGCCAGAGCCGGTCGGCGACGAGTTCCACCAGATGCGGATCATGGGTGATGAGCAGCACCGCGCCGGAAAAATCGGCGAGCGCGCGCACCAGCGCCTCGCGGGCGTCGATGTCGAGATGATTGGTGGGTTCGTCGAGCAGCAGCAATTGCGGCGCGTCGCGCGTGGCCAGTGCGAGCAGCAATCGTGCCTTTTCGCCGCCGGAGAGATTGCCGACCGGCGTGTCCGCACGGTCGGCGTCGAGGCCGAATCGGGCGAGCTGCGCGCGCGCCTGGGTCTGCGTGGCGCGCGGCAGCGCGCGGATCATGTGGGCGAGCGGCGGTTCGGCCAGCACGAGCTCGTCGGTCTGGTGCTGCGCGAAATAGCCGACGCGCAGCTTGCCCGAGCGGCGGATCTCGCCGGACATCGGATCGAGCCGGCCGGCGAGCAGTTTCGCCAGGGTCGATTTGCCGTTGCCGTTGGCGCCGAGCAGCGCGATGCGGTCGTCCATGTCGACGGCGAGCGACACCCCGCGCAGCACCGGATTGCCGTCATACCCCACGGACACGCGGTCGAGGGCGAGAATGGGCGGGGCGATCTGCTGCGGCTCGGGAAAGGCGAAGCGGGTGGGCGCGTCTTCCACCACCGTCTCGATCGCCGGCATGCGCTCGAGCGCCTTCAGCCGCGACTGCGCCTGGCGCGCCTTGCTCGCCTTGTAGCGGAAGCGGTCGACATAGGCCTGCATATGCGCGCGCTGGGCGGTGATGCGTTCGGCGGCGCGCGCCTGCTGCATCGCCTGCTCGGTGCGGATGCGCACGAATTCGCTGTAGCCGCCCGGGGTCAGAGCTAGCTTGCCGCGGTCGAGATGCGCGATGCCGTCCACCGCCCGGTCGAGCAGCGTGCGGTCATGCGAGACCACGAGCACCGCGCCGGGAAAACGGGCG
Source organism: Acetobacteraceae bacterium (assembly GCA_965276665.1). Classification (GTDB taxonomy): domain Bacteria; phylum Pseudomonadota; class Alphaproteobacteria; order Acetobacterales; family Acetobacteraceae; genus CAWGJC01. Next base: position 810,740 of record OZ255620.1, on the reverse strand, counting down.
ATCCAGCTCTCGAGCCAGATCGTCGCCTCGAGATCGAGATGGTTGGTGGGCTCGTCGAGCAGCAGCAGGTCGGGCTGCGAAAACAGCGCGGTCGCCAGCGCCACCCGCATCCGCCAGCCGCCGGAGAACGAGCCGACGGGACGGCCCTGGGCCGCGGTGTCGAAGCCGAGCCCGGCGAGGATCGCGGCGGCGCGCGCGGGGGCGCTGTCGGCGCCGATCATGCGCAGCCGGTCATGGATCTCGGCGAGCCGCATCGGTTCGGCGGACTCGGATTCCGCGAGCAGCGCGAGGCGCTCGCGATCTCCCTCCAGCACGGTGTCGAGCAGGCTCGCCTCGCCCGCCGGCGCCTCCTGCTTCACCTGGCCGAGCCGCGCGCGGGCGGCGAGGCGGATCTCCCCGCCATCGACCGCGAGGTCGCCCGAGATGGCGCGCAGCAGCGTCGATTTCCCGGCGCCGTTCCGCCCGACGAGTCCGATCCGCCGCCCCGCCTCGACGGTGAGCGCGGCGCGGTCGAGCAGCAGGCGGCCGCCGATGCGGATCGAGAGGTCGGAGAGGATGAGCAGGCTCATGGCAGCGCTCTCTTAGCGTGGCGGCGGTGCCAGCGGGAGGGGTTGCCGCGGCAAGGTCACTCCGTTAGGAGCGCGCGCAGCAGACAAGAACGGGATTTCATCATGGCCACGGAGCGCACGCTCTCGATCATCAAGCCGGACGCCACGCGGCGCAATCTCACCGGGAAGATCAATGCGTGCTTCGAGGAAGCCGGGCTGCGCATCATCGCCCAGCGGCGCATCCGGATGACGCGCGCGCAGGCCGAGGAATTCTACGCCGTGCACAAGGAGCGGCCGTTCTTCGGCGGGCTGGTTGATTTCATGACCTCGGGCCCGGTCGCCGTGCAGGTGCTGGAAGGCGAGGGGGCGGTCGCCCGCAACCGTCAGGTGATGGGGGCCACCGATCCGGCAAAGGCGGAGCCGGGCACCATCCGCAAGCAGTTCGCCGAGAATATCGAGGCGAATTCGGTGCACGGCTCGGACAGCGCCGAGAATGCGGCGCAGGAGATCGCCTTCTTCTTCAAGCCGGATGACATCGTTGGCTGACGCTTAGAGCATTTTCACCTTCGGTGGCGTCTGCGAGGGCCGGCGCCGACTTAACTGAAAATGCTCTAGCCGGCCGGCGCTACCAGGGCGCTACCAGATCGTGATCCAGCCGAGGAACAGCAGGATCACGATCACGGCCACGACCCCGCCCACGATGAACCGGGTGAAGCCTGACCAGAAATGCTGGCGGTCGGCGACAAAGGCGTCCGGCGTCGTGGGTCCGGCGGGCTTGGTCATCAGGGGCAGGTGCTCGGCCATCGGTGTCGGTCTCGCGCGATTGAACTGCGAGCGTTCTATTGCCCACCGGCCTCGTCGGGCAAGGGGTCGTGCGACCCGCGCGCCACGGGGTTGCAGAGCGCGGCGGTGGCGGCGGGGGATGGTCCGGCGATGCCGAGGGCGAGCGCGCGGAGCGCCGCCGGATAGATCGCGTGCTCCTGCGCCAGCACGCGGGCGGCGAGCGCCGCTTCCGTATCGCCGGGCAGCACCGGCACCGCCGCCTGCGCGAGGATCGGGCCCGCATCCACCTTGTCGGCGACCAGATGCACCGTGCAGCCATGCAGCCGCACCCCGGCGGCGAGCGCGCGCGCATGGGTGTCGAGCCCGGGAAAGGAGGGCAGCAGGGACGGGTGGATGTTGAGCATCCGGCCTTCCCAGCGCCCGACCAGGAAGGGCGTCAGCACCCGCAGATAGCCGGCGAGGCAGACGAGCTCGATGCCGCGTGCGGCGAGCGCCGCATCGATCGCCGCCTCATGCGCCGCGCGATCGCTGCCGAAGCCGCGATGGTCGATCGCCAGCGCCTCGACCCCGGCCGCCCCGGCATGGGCGAGACCCGGCGCTTCCGGCCGGTTCGACAGCACGAGCGCGATGTCTGAGGGATAAGCCGGCGCGGCGGCGGCGGCGAGCAGCGCCGCCATGTTGCTGCCCCGCCCGCTGATCAGGATCGCGGTGCGCCGTCGCGTCATCGGCAATGCGTCATGGAAAGGCGCGGAGCAGCGGCGCCAGCCGCACGCTGCCGGCGCCGGCGCCCGGCGCGATACGGCCGAGGCGGAACACGGTCTGCCCCGCCGCTTCGAGCAGTGCGGTGGCTGCGTCCGGATCCGGCACCACCAGCGCCATGCCGATCCCGCAATTGAACACGCGCAACATCTCGTCGGCCGCGATGCCGCCGGTTCGCGCGAGCCAGGAAAACACCGGCGGCGGCGTCCATGCGCCCTCGTCGATCTCGGCCACCATGTCGGGCGGCAGCACGCGCGGCAGATTGCCGGGCAGGCCGCCGCCGGTGACATGCGCCGCCGCGTGCAGCAGCCCGGCCTCATGCAGCGCGAGCACCGGCTTCACGTAGAGCCGGGTCGGCGCGAGCAGCGCCTCGGCGAGGCTGGTGCCCGGCGCGAACGGCGCCTCCGCCTCCCAGCCGAGGCCGCTCGTCGCGACCACGCGGCGGACCAGCGAGAAGCCGTTGGAATGCACGCCGGAGGCGGCGAGGCCGAGCACCGCATCGCCCGCCGCCACCCGGCGCGGCAGCAGCGCATCGCGCTCCGCCGCGCCGACCGCGAAGCCCGCGAGATCGTAATGCCCGGCGGCGTAAAGCCCCGGCATCTCCGCCGTCTCGCCGCCGACCAGCGCGCAGCCCGCCTCCAGGCAGCCGGCGGCGATGCCGGCGATCACCGCCTCCGCATCGTCGAGCGCGAGCTTCCCGGTGGCGAAATAATCGAGAAAGAAGAGCGGCGCAGCACCCTGCACGACGAGGTCGTTCACGCACATCGCCACCAGGTCGATGCCGATCGTGGCATGCCGCCCGGTCTCGATCGCGAGCAGCAGCTTGGTGCCGACCCCGTCGGTGGAGGAAACCAGGACCGGGTCGCGGAACCCCGCCGCCCGCAGGTCGAACAGCGCGCCGAAGCCGCCGATTCCGCCCATCGTCCCGGGCCGGTCGGTGCCTTGCGCATAGGGGCGGATGCGGTCCACCAGCGCGTCGCCGACGGCGATATCGACCCCGGATTCGCGATAGGTCAGGCCGTTCGCGCTCGGGTCGTGCTCTCGGGCCATGGCCGCACTCGACAAGGTCAGGGGTTGCCGCGGTAAGCTCGCCGCATGGTGCGAGGCGAGGCGGCGCGACAGAACCATAAGCCCGGCAGCCGCGCAACGCGGGACCGGCCGTGATGATGCGCCCGATCGTCACGCCGGCGGCCGCGCCGCCGCCCACGCCGCCGCCCGGAACCACGCCGCCCGGAACCGCTACGCCCGTGATCGAGCCCGTGCTCTCGCGCAATCATGCGACGCGCGGGCAAAGAATCGCGCTGCTCGTCGGGCTCGTCATTGCCGCCTGGGTGGTGCTGCAGCTCTTCGCCTCGATCCTGCTCCCCTTCGTCGCCGCCGCTGGCCTCGCCTATTTCCTCGATCCGCCGGCGACCCGGCTGACCCGGCTCGGCGTGCCGCGCACCGCCGCCGCGCTGCTGATGATCGCGGCCCTGCTCGGCGTCGGGCTGCTCTTCGCGCTGCTGCTCTATCCGCTGATCCTCTCGCAGGTCGGGCTGCTGATCGGGCGGGTGCCGGCCTATGTCGGCGCGCTCCGCGACTGGGCGGGCGAGGTGATCGTGCGGCTGCAGCAGCGGCTCGGCCCGCAATACGTGGACGAGCATCTGCGCGATCTGGTGAGCAGCCAGGCGGGGACCATGCTCTCCTTCATCGCCACCGCGCTCGCCCGCATCCTCGGCAGCGGGTTCGCGCTGTTCAACGTCATCTCGCTCGCGGTGGTGACGCCGGTGGTCGCGTTCTATTTGCTGCGCGACTGGCCGCGGGTGGTCGCCCGCCTCGATGGCTGGCTGCCGCGCCGCTATGCCGGCATCCTGCGCGCCCAGGCGCGGGAGGTGGACCGCATTCTCTCCGCCTGGCTGCGCGGGCAGGCGCTCTGCTGCCTCACCCTTGCGCTTTTCTACGCGGTCGGGCTCACGGTGGTCGGGCTCGATCTCGGGCTGATCGTCGGGATGATGGCGGGCATTCTCTCCTTCATGCCGTATGTCGGCACGATCACCGGCGCGGTCACGTCGCTCGGCCTCGCGCTCGCGCAATTCCCGAGCTGGCGGGGCGTCTTCCTGGTGGCCGGCGTGTTCGTGCTCGGCCAGGTGCTGGAAGGCTACGTGATCTATCCGCGCTTCCTCGGCGACCGGGTGGAGCTGCACGCGGTGTGGGTGATCTTCGCGCTGTTCGCCGGGGGCGCGGTGTTCGGCTTTCTCGGCGTGCTGCTCGCGGTGCCGGCGGCGGCGACGATCGGCGTGCTGGCGCGGTTCTGGCTGCGCCGGTATCTCGGCAGCCCGCTCTATCTCGACCCGCCGCAGCCCTCGTGACCGCATACCCTGCCCCGCGGCAGCTCGCCTTGCCCTTCGCGCACGCGCCGAGCTATGCCGGGGCCGATTTCCTGCCCGACCGGTCGAACGCGACGGCCCGCGCCTGGCTCGACCGCACCGCCGAATGGCCCGGACATCGTCTGGCGATCTGGGGCGAGGCGGGGAGCGGCAAGACCCATCTGCTGCACCGCTGGGCGGCGCGGCACCGGGCCCTGACGCCCGACCCGGCGGCGCTGGGACCGGACTGGCCCGATCCCTGGCCCGATCCGGCGGCGCCGCTGACGTCGCCGCTCGCGATCGACGATGCCGATCTCGCCCCCGAGCGCCCGCTGCTGCACCTGCTGAACCGCGCCGCGGAAGCCCGGCTGCCGGTGCTGCTCGCCGGGCGCGACCCGCCCGCGCGCTGGCCGACCGGCCTGCCCGATCTCGCGAGCCGGCTGCGCGCCACCACCACGGCCGGCATCGCCGCGCCGGAAGACGCGCTGCTGCAGGCGCTGCTCGCGCGGCTGCTCGCCGAGCGCCAGCTCGTCGTGCCCGCGCCGATGCAGCACTTCCTGCTCGCCCGCCTGCCGCGCAGCCCCGCCGTGCTGCGCGAGGCCGCCGCCCGGCTCGACCGCCGCGCGCTCGCCGCCGGCGGCCGGGTCACCCGCGCCCTGGCCGGCGCGGTTGCCGCCGAGATGCGGGGGGAAGAGGACGATGATGATGATTCAATGTCCTCGGACAAGCTCCCCTCGCGGGACCCCGCCCGGCTGTTCTAAGCTCGCGCGCCATGAACGAGATCAGCACCGCTCCCACGCCCAATGCTGAAGTCGAGGCCGCGATCGGGCCGTCCGACCCGGACCGCTTCATCAACCGCGAACTCTCCTGGCTCGACTTCAACCACCGCGTGGTCGAGGAGGCGGAGAATATCCGCCACCCGCTGCTCGAGCGGCTGCGCTTCATCTCGATCAGCGCGTCCAATCTCGACGAGTTCATCTCCGTCCGCGTGGCCGGGCTGATCGGCCAGGCCAAGGCCGGTGTGACCGCGCTGTCGCCGGACGGGCGCACCGCCGGGCAGCAGCTCGCCGAGATCCGTGCCCGCGCCCATCTGCTGATGGAAACCCAGCAACGGGTCTGGGCCGAGCTCCGCGCGCTGCTCCACAAGGCCGGCATCGAGCTCTGCGAGCCCGACCAGCTTTCGCACGAGGCGCTCCGCTGGCTCGACACCTGGTTCATGGAACGCATCTTCCCGGTGCTGACGCCGCTCGCGATCGATCCGGCGCATCCATTCCCCTTCATCCCGAACATGGGCCTCGTGCTGGCGCTCAAGCTCCACCGCGACGAGGACGGGCACAAGATGCGCGCGCTGCTGCCGATGCCGGCACAGATCGAGCGCTTCATCCGCCTGCCGGGCGCGCCGGGCGAGCCGATCCGCTTCGTCATGCTGGACGAGGTGCTCGGCCTCTATCTCGACCGTCTGTTCCCCGGCTTCCGCGTGACCGGCCAGGGCTCGTTCCGCCTGATCCGCGACACCGACGTCGAGTTCGAGGAAGAGGCGGAGGATCTCGTCCGTTCATACGAAAGCGCGCTGAAACGCCGACGGCGCGGCGTGCCGATCCATCTCGGCATGGACATCGACATGCCGGAGGATCTGCGCGCCCTCGTCGCCGACGAGCTCGGCGCGCCGGAGGACGAGATCTTCCTGATGCACGGCCTGCTCGGCCTCGCTGATCTCCGACAGCTCATCGTGGAGGATCGGCCGGATCTGCTCTTCCCGCCCTACACGCCGCGCTTCCCGGAGCGCATCCGCGATTTCGGCGGCGATTGCTTCGCCGCGATCCGCGCGAAGGACATCATCGTCCACCACCCGTTCGAGAGTTTCGACGTCGTCGTGCAGTTCCTGCGCGAGGCGGCGAGCGACCCCAACGTGGTCGCGGTCAAGCAGACCCTCTACCGCACCAGCCGCGACAGCCCGATCGTCAAGGCGCTGATCGAGGCGGCGGAAGCCGGCAAATCCGTCACCGCGCTCGTCGAGCTCCGCGCGCGCTTCGACGAGGAGGCCAACATCCAGCTCGCTCGCAGCCTGGAAGCCGCCGGCGTGCAGGTGGTGTTCGGCTTCGCGGCGCTGAAAACTCACGCCAAGATCTCGCTCGTCGTGCGGCGGGAGGCCGGCGCGATGCGCTCCTACGCGCATTTCGGCACCGGCAACTACCACCCGATCACCGCCCGCATCTACACCGACCTCAGTTTCTTCACCACCGAGCCCGACCTGACGCGGGACGCCGCCCGCCTGTTCAACTACATGACCGGCTACGCCCGCCCGGCGCGGATGGACGCGCTCGCCTTCAGCCCGCTCACCACCCGCGCGGTGCTGCTCGAGCTGATCGAGCGGGAGGTCAACTTCGCCCGCGCGGGCCGCCCCGCCGCGATCTGGCTCAAGATGAACAGCCTGGTCGACGAGGCTCTGATCGACGCCCTCTACACAGCCTCCCGCGCGGGCGTGAAGATCATGTGCGTGATCCGCGGCATCTGCTGCCTCCGCCCCGGCATCCCCGGTCTCTCCGACAATATCCGGGTCAAATCGATCGTCGGCCGCTTCCTCGAGCACAGCCGCATCTGCGCCTTCGGCAATGGCCATGCCCTGCCGAGCCGGCACGCGCGGGTCTACATCTCGAGCGCCGACTGGATGGCCCGCAACATGGATTGGCGCGTCGAAACCCTGGTGCCGATCCACAACCCGACCGTCCACGCCCAGGTGCTCGACCAGATCATGGTCGTGAACCTCAAGGATTCCATGCAGTCCTGGCAGCTCGGCAGCGACGGCATCTGGCGCCGCCTGCCGCCGGGCCGCAAACCCGTCTCCGCCCACGAATACTTCATGACCAACCCCTCCCTCTCGGGCCGCGGCTCCGCCCTCCACGGCCCGCTCCACCACCACACCCCAACCCCTCGCCCCGACCGCGTCACCCAGGACTGAGGCATGCTGGTTGCTTGGCCGGGCCGGTTCGCGGGGACTCCGCCCCCGGCCCCCCGCCAGGGGCGCTGCCCCTGGACCCCGCCAAAGGCCGAGCCTTTGGAATCCATTCCGGCTCTCTGGAGAGGGGTGGGCGAGGAGACCTCTCCACCGGTACCTCGCCCACCCCTCTCCAGAGAGCCCGTATCGGGTTCTAAGGGCTCGGCCCTTAGCGGGGGTCCAGGGGGCAGAGCCCCCTGGCGGGGGCCTGGGGACGGAGCCCCCGCGAACCGCCCCGATCACGCAACCAATATTCCTGGGTTCTGAGATGCGCAGCGCGGTTGTGGATCTGGGGTCGAATTCGGTTCGGCTGGTGGTGTTCGAGGGTCGGACGCGGGTTCCGGTGCCGATCTTCAACGAGAAGGCGGTGTTGCGGTTGGGGCGAGGTTTGACCGCGACGGGCCGGTTGAACGAGGAGGCGGTCGGACAGGCCTTGCAGGTCGCTGCGCGGTACGGGGCGGTGGCGCGGGCGATGGGGGCCGAGCCGTTCGAGGTGTTGGCGACGGCGGCGGTTCGCGATGCGGAGAATGGGCCGGAGTTCGTGGCGCGGGTGCAGGCGCGGTTGCCGGGGGTCCGGGTTCGGGTGTTGTCGGGGGAGGAGGAGGCGCAGTTCTCGGCCTCCGGCCTGCTCTGCGGCATTCCCGGCGCGGACGGGGTGCTGGCGGATATCGGTGGCGGATCGCTCGAGCTGGTGCGGCTGAAGGCGGGAGTGTCCTCGCGGGCGCGGACATTGCGGCTTGGGGTGATCCGCTTGGCGGACCGGTCGAAGGGCGATCTGACCCGGGCGCGGGAGATTGCCGAGGCCGATCTCGCGGGCGTGACGTGGTTGCCGGAGATGGCGGGGCGCGATCTTTATCTGGTGGGAGGCGCGTGGCGTGCGCTGGCCCGGGTGCATATCGCGCAGAGCGGCTATCCGCTGAATATCGTTCATCATTACGCGGTGGCGGCGGAGGCGGCGCGGGAGTTCGCCGGCGCGATGGCGGGGGCGCCGCGGCGGGTGCTGGAGCGTCTGCCCGGGGTGCCGCGGCGGCGGATCGATGATCTGCCCTATGCGGCGCTGGTGCTGCGGCGCCTGCTGCGGGTGACGGGTGCGGCACGGGTGGTGTTCAGCGCCAATGGGTTGCGGGAGGGCTGGTATCTCGCGCAGATGCCCGGACCGATCCGCGCGCAGGAGCCGGTGCTGGCGGTGTGCGAGGATTATGCGCAGCGTCTGGCGCGCGATCCAGGGCTGCCGCCGGCGCTGATCGCCTGGACTGCGGCGTTGTTTCCCGGCGAGGACCCGGCCTCGCGCCGGCGGCGGGAGGCCGCGTGCTGGGTGTCCGATATCGGCAGCCGCGATCATCCGGAATACCGCGCGGAGCAGTCCTTTCTGCGCATGCTGCGTCAGCCGGGCGTGGCGGCGGATCATCCGCTGCGGGCGTTTCTCGCCCAGGTGCTGGCGGAGCGCTACGAGGCGCCGGCGGATGCGCCCTATCTGGCGCCGGCGCGGGCCTTGCTGGGCGAGGCGGAGCGGCGTCAGGCCGAGATCCTCGGGGCGGCGCTGCGCCTCGCCTACACGCTGTCGGCCGGGACGCGGGCGCTGCTGGCGATGGCCGAGCTCAGGATCGAGGGCGGCCGGGTGGTGCTGTCGCTCGGCAGCGGCGATGGCGTGTTCAGCGGCGAGACCTTGGACCGACGCATGGAGAGGCTGGCGCAGACGATGGGCTTGCCGGCTGGGCTGGAGACGCGGTTCGCGGCGGTCTGAGAGCCTGTCTGGAAACGCGCCCTGACGGCCATCTGACGCGCTTTTCCTGTGCTCCGGTGCTCACGGCCGAGAAGGCCGCTCCGCGCCGAGGTCGGAAAATCACGCCAGCTGGCGGGCCAGACCACGTTTCCAAACAGGCTCTGAGGTCGGCTCTACCCTCAGGCGTTGCGCAGCAGCTTGATCCGCTTGCCGTTGACGCCGATCGAGATCTGCCCGGTCTTCAGCGCCTCGGCGTCGCGGCCGAACACCTCGTATCGCCAGCCATGGCGGGCGGGGATGTCGGGCGCGTCTTCCGTCGCCAGCCGGTCGATCTCCTCGGAGGAGGCGAGCAGGCGGGGGGCGACGTGGTGCTCTTCGCATTTCGCGGCGAGCAGCACTTTCAGCAGCGACACGAGGGCGGGCGAGGGGCGGGCGCCGTCGCGGCCGCGCGCGGCCTCCGGCAGGGCCGTCTCCGGCAGGTCCCGCGCCGCGGCGACGGCGGCGAGCAGCCCGGCGCCGCTGCGGCCCTCGGCAAATCCGCGGGTGACGCCGCGCACCCGGGCGAGTGCCTCCGCATCCGCCGGCGCGGTGGCGGCGATCTCGAGCAGCGACTCGTCCTTCAGCAGACGCTGGCGCGGGATGTTGACGCGCTGCGCCTCGCGCTCCCGCCAGGCCGCGATGGCGCGGAGCGTGCCGAGCATGCGGCGATTGCCGGTGCGCGGGCGCAGACGCTCCCACATCACATCCGGATCGGGGCGGTAGGTCGCGGGCTCGGCGAGCACCGCCATCTCTTCCGCCACCCAGTCGAGCCGGCCTTCCTTCTCGAGCCGCGCGCGCAGCGTCTCGTAGACGCCGCGCAGATGCGTCACATCCGCCGCCGCATAGGCGATCTGGGCGTCGGAAAGCGGGCGGGCCGCCCAGTCGCTGAAGCGGTGCGCCTTATCGATCGATCCGCCGGTCAGCGAGGCGACCAGCGCGTCGTAGCCCACCTGATCGCCGAACCCCGCCACCATCGCGGCGACCTGCGTGTCGAACAGCGGCGCGGGCACCGCGCCGAAGCGGTGGAGGAAGATCTCGTTATCCTGCCGTGCGGCGTGAAAGACTTTCAGCACCGCCTGATCGCCGAGCAATGCGCCGAGCGGCGCGAGATCGAGGTCGGGCGCCTCGGCATCGACGATGAACACCTCGGCATCGCCCGCCAGCTGCACGACGCAGAGCTCGGGGTAGTAGGTGCGCTCGCGCATGAATTCGGTGTCGATGGTGACGAAAACTTCGCGGCGCAGGCGCTCGCAGGCGGCGGCGAGCGCGGCGGTGGTGGCGATCAGCGTGGGGGGCGGGAACTCCGCCCGGTTCTGCCGGGGCATGGCATCGCTCTTACACGCGCAGCCCGCGGCACGGAAGCGGCGTTGCCGCTGGCACTTGCCGGCGTAGCTTGCCGGCGTAACTTGACAGTCCCGAAGGGGGCGGGTTGTTTGCGCCGCCTCGCCCGAGGGATATCGCATGCACGCCTACCGCACCCATGATTGCGGCCAGCTCCGCGCTGGCGATGCCGGCCAGACCGTCCGCCTGTCGGGCTGGGTGCACAGCAAACGCGACCATGGCGGGCTGCTGTTCATCGATCTGCGCGACCATCACGGCCTGACCCAGTGCGTGTTCGCGGCCGGCAGCGCGGTGATGGCGGATGCCGAGGCGGTGCGGGTCGAGAGCGTGATCACCGTCACCGGCGAAGTGGTGCTGCGCGAGGGCACGACGGTGAACCCGAAGCTTCCCACCGGCGCGGTGGAGCTGCGCGTGAAGGCCTTCGAGGTGCAGTCCGCCGCCGAGGTGCTGCCGATCCAGGTCGCGGGCGATGCGCAGTTTCCCGAGGATCTGCGGCTGCGCTACCGATTTCTCGATCTGCGGCGCGAACGGCTGCATCGCAATCTGGTGCTGCGGGCCGGGGTGATCGGCTCGATCCGGCGGCGGATGATCGAGCAGGGCTTCACCGAGTTCCAGACGCCGATCCTGACCGCGTCGAGCCCGGAGGGCGCGCGCGACTTCCTGGTGCCGGCGCGGCTGCATCCGGGCAAGTTCTACGCGCTGCCGCAAGCGCCACAGCAATTCAAGCAGCTCTGCATGGTCGCGGGCTTCGACCGGTATTTCCAGATCGCGCCCTGCTTCCGCGACGAGGCGAGCCGGGCGGACCGCTCGCCGGGCGAGTTCTACCAGCTCGACCTCGAGATGAGCTTCGTGACCCAGGAGGACGTGTTCGCGGCACTCGAGCCGGTGATGGCCGGCGTGTTCGAGGAATTCGCCGGCGGCCGCACCGTCACGCCGCCGCCTTTCCCGCGCATCCCCTACGACACGGCGCTGCTGGAATACGGCTCGGACAAGCCCGATCTGCGCAATCCGCTCCGCATCGCCGACGTGACCGCGCATTTCGCCGGCTCGGGTTTCGGCCTGTTCGCGCGGATCGCCTTGGAGGGCGGTGTGGTGCGCGCGATCCCGGCGCCGGGTGCCGGCGGCCAGCCGCGCTCCTTCTTCGACAAGCTCAACGAATGGGCGCGCGAGCAGGGCGCGGGCGGCCTCGGCTACATCATCTTCGAGGGTCCTGGTGGGGGCGAAGGCGCGCGCGGCCCGATCGCGCGCAATCTCGAGCCCGAGCGCGTGGCGGCGATCCGCGCCGCCTGCGGGCTCGGCGCGGGCGATGCCGTGCTCTTCGCCGCCGGCAAGCGCGACGAGGCGGCGAAATTCGCCGGCCAGGTGCGGACCCGGCTCGGCGAGGCGCTCGGCCTGATCGAGCGCGACGCGTTCCGCTTCTGCTGGATCACCGACTTTCCGATGTACGAGCTGAACGAGGAGACCGGACAGGTCGATTTCAGCCATAACCCGTTCAGCATGCCGCAAGGCGGGCTCGAGGCGCTCGACACGCAGGACCCGCTCGCCATCAAGGCGTTCCAATATGACATCGTCTGCAACGGGGTCGAGCTCTCCTCCGGCGCGATCCGCAACCATCGGCCGGACATCATGATCCGCGCCTTCGAGATCGCCGGCTATCCGGCGAGCGAGGTGGAGGCGCGGTTCGGCGGCATGCTCAACGCCTTCCGCTACGGCGCGCCGCCGCATGGCGGCTCGGCGCCGGGCATCGACCGCATCGTCATGCTGCTCGCCGACGAGCCGAATATCCGCGAGGTGATCCTGTTTCCGCTCAACCAGCAGGGCGAGGATTTGATGATGGGCGCGCCGGCCGAGGTGACGCCGCAGCGGCTGCGCGAGCTCTCGCTCCGGGTCGACCTGCCGCCCAAGCCGCAGAAGGGCTAGAGCATTTTCACCTTCGGTGGAGGCGGCGCCGGCCCCGCCCGCCCGACGCGTGATTCGCACGACCGAACAAGGAATGAGGACGTGGCCGGTGCTTCTATCGGCCCCGGACATGGTCTAGCGTCGCCTTCGTCTGGGACGTTGAACGGAGTCCACGGCAATGAGCGGATCGTACGAGACGGCCCCCTGGCGGCCGGGCATGCCCCGCGCACCGGGGATGACCGCGCTGCTCGCCCGCAACTGGTGGGCGATGATGATCCGTGGCGTGCTCGCGATCCTGTTCGGCGTGATCGCGCTGGCGACGCCGGTGGCGGCGATCGCCGGGCTCACCTTGCTGTTCGCCGCCTATATGCTGGTCGACGGCGTGCTGGCGATCATCGCCGGCGTGCGGGCGGCGGCGCATCACGAGCGGTGGATGGTGCTGGTGCTGGAAGGCGTGCTCGACCTCGTCATCGCGGTCATCGCCTTCGAGCGGCCGGTGCTGACCGTCGTGGTGTTCGTCCTGCTGATCGGCGCCTGGGCGGTGGTGACCGGCATTCTGCTGATGGTCGCAGCTTCCCGGCTGCACGCGACGCATGGGCGGTGGCTGATGGCGCTCTCCGGCCTGGTTTCCACGATCTGGGGCGTGCTGCTGCTGCTCGACCAGGAGGTCGGCGCGGTGGTGCTGACCTGGTGGCTCGGCGCCTACGCGATCCTGTTCGGCATCGCGCTGATCAGCCTCTCTTTCCGCCTGCGCAATCGCCACGTCGCGCGGCTCTGGCCGCCGGCTCCCGTCTGAGAGACCCTGGCGCAGTCTCGAATACTCCCCAGATTTCGAAGTCAAGCCGCCGGAGTGCTCCGCATGCGCCTTCTTTTTGCCGCCCTGGCGTTCGTCGTGCTGGCTGCCGCCGCTCCCGAACCCGCGCCGATCGTCTCGCAGCCCGCCGCGGCCGACCCGTTGCGCGCGATTGCCGGGCGGCTCGCCGCGCACCGCGCATTCTACCAGCTGAAGCTCGACGGCGTGCCGACCGGCGATGTCGCCGCCGCCTCGGGGACCATGGGCTATGAGGTGCAGGATGCCTGCGACGCCTGGGCGACGCGTCAGCGCCTCGACATGACGATCATCAACAGCGACGGCCAGCCGGTGAAGATGATCTCCGATTACGCGACCTGGGAGAGCAAGGACGGGCTCCGCATGCGCTTCCACATGCGGCAGACGACCAATAGCGCGGTGACCCAGCAGCTCGACGGCGACGCGTCGCTCTCGCGCATCGGCGGCGCGGGGACCGTGCATTACACGGCGCCGAAGAACGACATCCAGCCGCTGCCGGCGGGCACGCTGTTTCCGATGACGCACACGGCGGCGATCATCGCCGGGGCCGAGGCGGGCAAGAAATTCCTCGCGATCCCGCTCTTCGACGGCACCGGCGATAACGGCGCGCAGGACAGTTTCGTCGTGATCACGGACTGGTCGAAGCCGGCGGCCAACCCGTATCCGATCCTCGCCGCCCTGCCGAGCGGGCGCGTCCATATCGCGTTCTTCGACCGCACCAAGACCGCGCTCGAGCCGGATTACGAGGTGGCGATGCGCTACTGGGAGAACGGCGTCGCCGATAATCTGCGCATGGATTTCGGCGACTTCGTGATGAACGGCAAGATCAGCACGCTGACGCCGAACCCGGCGCGCTGCTAGATCACTTTCAATTAAGCCGGCGGCGGCCCTCGCCCCCACCCGGCCTCCAACGAAAGTATACGACCGATGGGGCCTTGTGAAGGCGAGGGCGAGGGCCGCCGCCCGTGCCTATGCGGGGACTATCGGTTCGGGTGCGATCTTGGCCGCCGTCGTTGCTCCGGGAGAGACCGGCGCCCTCGTGCTCGGGTAGACGGAGCCCCGGCATACGCGATGCGGCGGTGGACAGCGGTCACGCCGTTGCGGAATTCCTGTCAGGCGTCGCATCCCTCCGCGCGCAGCAGGTCGAGCACCGCCGCCTCGGCCACGTCGCGGGACGAGAACGCCGCGCCGATGCCGCGCGCGAGGATGAAGGTGAGCCGCCCGTCGCGGGTCTTCTTGTCGCGACGCATATGGCCGAGCAGGCGGGCGGCCGAGAAGCGGCGGTTCAGCATGGCGAGCTCCGCCGGCAGGCCGCAGGACGCGACATGCGCGACGACGCGCTCCGCGTCGGCGGCCGCGCAGAGGCCGAGCCGGGCGGACAGCCGGAAGGCGAGGCCAAGCCCGACCGCCACCGCTTCCCCGTGCAGGATGGTGCCGTAGCCGAGATCGGCCTCGAGCGCATGGCCGAATGTGTGGCCGAGATTGAGCAGCGCGCGGCCGTCGGAGGGTTTCGTCTCCCGCTCGTCATCGCCGACCACCGCCGCCTTGAAGGCGCAGACGCGCAGCACCGCTTCGGCCTGCGCGTCGCGATCCCCGCCGATCAGCGCGGCCGCATTCGCCTCGCACCAGGCGAAGAAGGCGGCATCGCCGATCAGCCCGGCCTTGACGATTTCCGCGTAACCGGCGCGCAGCTCGCGCACCGGGAGCGTGGCGAGAACATCGGTATCGGCGAGCACGGCGAGCGGCTGGTGGAAGGCGCCGAGCAGATTCTTGCCCTGCCGGGTGTTGATCCCGGTCTTGCCGCCGACGCTCGAATCGACCTGCGCGAGCAGGGTGGTCGGCACCTGCACGAAAGGCAGGCCGCGCAGCACGCTGGCGGCGGCGAAGCCCGCGACGTCGCCCACCACCCCGCCGCCGAGCGCGATCACCGTGCTCCGCCGCTCGACGCCCGCTTCCAGCAACTGGTCGACGATCTCGCCATAGGTCGCCAGCGATTTGGCGGTCTCGCCGGAGGCAATGACGATGGTGCCGGTGTCGATCCCGGTCTCCGCCAGCCCCTCCTGCAGGACAGCGAGGTGCAGTTTCGCGACGGTCTCGTCGGTGACGATCATCGCCCGCTTCTGCGGCAGAACGGGAGCGAGCAGCGCGCCGGCGCGGGAGAGCAGGCCACTCCCCACCATCACGTCGTAGGCGCCGCTCGACAGGGTGACGGCGAGGCGGCGCGGCCGTTCCAGGGCGGCGAGCGCGTCCAGCACCTGCATGGTGGTCGCCTCCAGGCTGTCGTCGCCGCAGCGTACCACGAGATCGGCCTCGGCATAGATCGGCTCGCGTTCCGCCATCATCCGCCGGAGGATCATCGCGTGATCGCCGCCAGCGAGCAGCGGGCGGTGCGTGCGATGCGCGACGCGGCGGACCAGCGTCTCCAGCTTCGCGCGCAGCCAGACCGACAGGCCTTCGGCGCGAATGATGGCGCGGGTTTCCGCATCCATGAACGCGCCGCCGCCGGTCGCGAGCACGACCGGCTCGCCGGAGAGCAGGCGGCGGATCACCCGGCGCTCGCCGGCGCGGAATTCGGGCTCGCCGTAGCGGGCGAACAGGTCGGAGATGCTGCACCCGGCGGCGTGCTCGATCTCGCTATCGGCATCGTGGAACGGCAGGCCGAGCCGCGCGGCGAGCCGCCTTCCGATCGACGTCTTGCCCGCGCCCATCAATCCGACGAGGACGAGGCTGCGCCCGGCCAGGGCGGCGGGCATGGGAAAGGGCGACCGCAGCGCGTCGGCGCGGAGCATGAGGTTGCGTGTCATGGCTGCGAAGGCTAGCACACGGGTCATTCAGCTAGGAGCCGCCACCACCCGATGGGCCGCGTATTCCTGATCGTCGTCCTGGGCGGGCTGGTCATCCTCGCCGCGGCCATGCTCGGACTTGCCGAGTTTCCGCCGCATCCGCGCACGCAGACGGTGCAGACCGTGGTGCCGAACGACCGCTTCCAGACGCATTCCCCCTGAGGCGGTGATGGACCGGCGGATCGAGGCGTTTCTCGAGATGCTGGCCGCCGAGCGCGGCGCCGCCCGCAACACGATCGCCGCCTATGCCGCCGATCTCGCCGATCTCGGCGCCCATTTGGCGCGGCGCGGCGAGACAATCCTCGCGGTCGATGGCGAGTCGCTCCGTGCCTATCTGCGCGGGCTCGCCGAGGCCGGGCTCGCGGCCCGCACCGCGTCGCGCCGCCTCTCGGCGCTCCGCCAGTTCTTCGGTTTCCTCGCCCGGGAAGGCGTGCGCGCGGACGATCCGACGAGCCTGCTCGATGCGCCGCGCCTGCCGCGCACCCTGCCGCGCCATCTCGACGAGGCGGAGGTGGACGCGCTGCTCGCCGCCGCCGGGCGCCGCGCCGGACGTCCGGGTCTCGTCGCGCGCGCGGCGCTCGAGATGCTCTACGCGACCGGGCTCCGCATCTCCGAGCTGCTGGCGGTGCCGCTCGCGGCGCTCACGCGGGACGCCGAGATGCTGCTGGTGCGCGGGAAGGGCGGCAAGGAGCGGATCGTGCCGCTGTCCGATCTCGCCCGCGAAGCCGCCGCCGCGCTGGCCGCGGCCGCGCCGCGCGATGCAAGATTCCTGTTCGGCACGCGTGACGGCAAGCGCCCGATCCGGCGCCAGGCCTTTGACCGGCTGCTGAAGGAGGTGGCGGTGGCGGCCGGGCTCGATCCGGCGCGGGTCAGCCCGCACGTTCTGCGCCACTCCTTCGCCTCGCATCTGCTGGCGCGCGGCGCCGATCTGCGCAGCCTGCAGGTGCTGCTCGGGCACGCGGATATCGCGACCACGCAAATCTACACGCATGTGCTGGCCGCCCGGCTGCAGCGCCTGGTGGAGGCGCACCATCCGCTGGCGGCGCTCGATCCGGCGCGGCCCCCCTCAATTGCTGCGCGTGCTCAATCGGTTTAGGGTGCCGCGGGCCTGAACGGCCGGCCGCCCGGAGCTCCATCGGGCGCTGCATTTGATGGATGGAAGACACATGAGCGCCACGTCGAACGGGTCGTCCGTCACCCTTTCCATGGGGGGGACCAACCAAACGGCGACGCTGCCGCTGATCCCGGGCAGCATCGGTCCTTCGGTCGCCGATATTCGCAAGCTCTATTCCGATCTCGGCATTTTTACCTACGATCCGGGCTATGGCGGCACCGCCGCCTGCGAGAGCAAGATCACCTATATCGACGGCGACGAGGGCGTGCTGCTGCATCGCGGCTACCCGATCGAGCAGCTCGCCGAGAGGTCGAGCTTCACCGAGGTGTGTTATCTGCTGCTGAACGGCGAGCTGCCGAACCAGGAGGAGCTTGCGACCTTCGATCGCACGATCCGGCACCACACGATGGTGCATGAGCAGCTTCGTAGTTTTTACAACGGGTTCCGGCGCGATGCTCACCCGATGGCTGTGCTGTGCGGCGTGGTCGGCGCGCTGTCCGCCTTCTACCACGACAGTCTCGACATCAATAACCCGGACCATCGCGAGATCAGCGCCTTCCGGCTGATCGCGAAGATTCCGACGATCGCCGCCTGGGCGTTCAAATACGCTCATGGCCAGCCCTTCATGTATCCGCGCAACGATCTGAGCTACGCGGAAAATTTTCTCTACATGATGAACGCGGTGCCGGCGGAGGAGTACAAGGGAAGCCCCGTGCTGTCCCGCGCGATGGACCGCATCCTGATCCTGCACGCCGATCACGAGCAGAACGCCTCGACCTCGACCGTGCGGCTTGCCGGCTCGACCGGCGCCAACCCGTTCGCCTGCATCGCCGCGGGCATCGCGAGCCTCTGGGGCCCCGCGCATGGCGGCGCCAACGAGGCGGTGCTGAAGATGCTGGGCGAAATCGGCAGCCCGAAAAACATCCCGGACTTCATCAGCAAGGTGAAGGACAAGAACAGCAACATCCGGCTGATGGGTTTCGGCCATCGCGTCTACAAGAACTACGATCCTCGCGCGAAGATCCTGCAGGCGACCTGCCACGAGGTGCTGGCCGAGCTCGGCATCAAGGACGACCCGTTGCTCGACCTTGCCATGGAGCTGGAGGGGATCGCGCTCAAGGACGATTACTTCGTCAGCAAAAAGCTCTATCCGAACGTCGATTTCTATTCCGGCATTATCCTGAAGGCGATGGGCTTCCCGACCAGCATGTTCACCGTGCTGTTCGCGGTCGCCCGCACTGTCGGCTGGGTGAGCCAATGGAAGGAGATGGTCGAGGACCCGTCGCAGCGCATCGGCAGGCCGCGCCAGGTCTATACCGGCGCCGTGCAGCGGGACTTCGTGGACATGTCGCGCCGCAGTTGAATGGCCCGCTAACCCAAGGGGTTTCCAGGAAAACCCGGCCCGTTCGCGGGCCGGGTTTTTATGTCGAAAGCAAAACTGTCGCGTGATCGTGAGCGCAAGTCCGCTCTCAGCTTCATGCTGCAACATCTTGTTCCCGCAACCAGCGTCACGGCGGGTTGACGGCCAATAGACTTGCCCACACCCTGTGGATTCCTGTTGTATCAGATTGATTTTAGTGGAGGAATCGCAGTCGCGGATGGCCCGCGCCGTTACGTCGCTCGCTTATTGCAAATCGTCTTTTGGAATGACGGTGATTCTTTTCAGCCCGTCCATTGTTGTCGTCCGAAGCGGTTCGGGTCGAAAGCGTGAAGACACGAGGGACAATTCATGGACGAGTATCAATCACTGGACGCGCTGGTCAGGGCGCGCCTGAAGCGCTGGCCGCAACGGCCGCCCGGCCTTGACGATGCGAGCGAGCGGAATTCCTGGCTGCGAGGCCGCCCGGCCGAGGCGACCGGAGTGGTGCAGCCTTTCCTCAAATTCCCGGGCAGCGATCGGCTGCGGACGTTGCCGGACGGGCTTTGGCTGAATTTCGGCGGCACGGCGGAGGAGCCGTTCGCCGACATCTTCGCCATCGAGGCGTGCAGCTCGCTGCAGAATCTGCTCGACAAGCGCTCGCGCTTCGCGCCGAGCACGCAGTCGCTGCTCGCCGTCTGCCCGGTGCCGTGGCTTCTGGCGCCGCTGATCGCGAACGACCCGTTCCCGCGCTGGAAAGCGACCGGCGTGCTGCGGGAGGCACCACTCCGGCCGCTCATTCTGCCGGTGCGGGACGTGCGGGTGATGTATGGTCTGAAGGCGCGGCATTACGAAGGCTTCGCCCGGTCGCAGATTCCGCATCCGCATGAGTATTTCGTGCCGATGGAAGCGCTGACGCAGGAGAACAGCGACCAGGATCCGGGAATACGCGCGCTCGTCGCCCGGGCCTCGGTCTCGGCGAATTTCTTCCCCAAGGCCGGCCTGGCGCCGGACTCGCTGGCGACGGTGCGGGCGCGCGCGCTCGCCCGCGTCTGAACGCCTGAACCTTGTTCCGGAGCTGCCCGCCGATGCCGCGGGCGGCTCCCGTGCGGTTATGCGGCGCCCGGCTCCCAGCGGTCGGGGTAATCGGTGATCATCCCGTCCACCCCCCAGCCGGCAAGGCGGCGCATGTCCTCGGGCCGATTGACCGTCCAGGGGACGACCCGCAGCCCGAGCGCGTGTGCGGCCGCGACATCGTCCTGGGCAAGATCGGGATGCTCGGGCGACCAGATCGCCGCACCTTCCGCAAGCACGGCGCGCGCCACCGACCCGTCCCTCGGCGTGGCGCCGCCCCACCAGATCGCCGACGCGGCGACCGAGCGCGCGCTGGTCAGGCAGGCAAGCGGCAAATCCGGCCGAAGGCGGCGCATCGCCCGCAGCACCCGCCAGTCGAAGCTCGACACGATGACGCGGTCCGCCGCCCCTGCTTCCGCCACGACATCGGCGACGCGCTCGGCCATCTCGTCCGGCGGCGGCGTCGCGTCCGGCCGGTCGGCGAGCGATTTCACCTCGATGGTGACATGCGCGGGCAGCGCGAGCACCTCGGCGAGCAGCGGGATACGGGCGCCGTCTTCCGGGCGCTGTTCGGGGAAACTGCGCGCAGTCGGGGAGCCGGGACGCAGGCGGCCGATATCGAAGCCGCGGATGGCCCGCACATCGAGCGTGCGCAGCAGGGGCGCGGGGGGCGTGATCCAGGCGCCATCCGCGTCGCGTGCGAGATCGGGGTTGAGCGCCACGTCGTGATGCACGACCACGAAGCCGTCCGCGCTCATTCCGGCATCGAGCTCGAACCGCGTCACGCCGGATGCGATCGCCGCGCGAAACCCTTCCAGCGTGTTCTCGGGGAAGCGGCCGCGCGCGCCGCGATGACCGATGATCTCCATGCCCGGAAGGCTTGCACGCGGCCCCGCACGGCGCAAATTGCGTCCCGAGCAAAAAGGATCGGGCGATGGCGGACGAAAAAATCCTGGGCGTGCTGGGCGGCATGGGGCCGCTTGCCAGCGCGCATTTCATGGCACGGCTCACGTTGCTCACCCCGGCCGAGCGGGACCAGGACCATATCCCGGCGGTGCTCTGGTCCGACCCGCGCGTGCCGGACCGCACGGCTGCGCGTCGCGGCACCGGACCGGACCCGTTGCCCGCGCTGCTTCGCGGACTCGGCGTGCTGGAAGCCGCCGGGGCGTCCGCGATCGCGATTCCCTGCAACACCGCGCATGGCTGGTTCGCGGGGATGACCGCCGGCTGCAGACTGCCAATCCTGCATATCGTCGATGCGGCGGCGGCGGAGCTGCGGCGCAACCGCGTGCCCCCGGGGCGGATCGGGCTGATGGGCACCGCGGCGACGCTCGCGATGCGGCTCTACCAGGACCGGCTCGACGGGATGGGCTGGGAGTGCCTGATCCCGGACGAGGCGGAGATGCAGCGCCTGATCACGCCGGCGATCGGGCTCGTGAAGGCCAACCGGGTGGCGGAGGCCTATGCGCCGTTCGCCGAGGCGGTACGACTGCTCGCCGCGCGCGGCGCCCGCGCGGTGGTGCTCGGCTGCACCGAGATCCCACTCGGATTGCAGGCCGGCCCGCAGGACACGCTGGCCGCGCCGCCGATCGATACGATCGATGCGCTGGCCCGCGCGGCGATCGCCTGGGCCCGTGCGCCGGAAGCGGCGGCGCGGGCGGCGGAGTAGCCTTCCGCCCGGCTTGCCAGCATCGCCAAGCAACTTTATTTCACGGAGACCGGGTCGGGAATCGGATCTCCGCCGCATGAAGCCTCCGCCGGGCGAGGACACGCCCGATTTCGACGCCATCGACCGACGCATCCTCTCCGAATTGCAGACGGACGGGCGGATGACGAATGTCGAGCTGGCCCGCCGGGCCGGCATCTCGGCGCCGCCCTGCCTGCGCCGGGTGCGCCGGCTAGAGGAGGCCGGCATCATCCGCGGCTACCATGCCGATACCGATCCGCAGGCGCTCGGCTGGGAAATCATCTTCTTCGCCATTGTCGGCCTCGAGAGCCAGAAGGAGGCGACGCTCGCCGCCTTCGAGAGCATGGTGGCGGCCTGGCCCGAGGTGCGCGAGTGCCATATGATTCGCGGCGGGGGCGATTTCCTGCTCCGCCTCGTCGCCCGCGACACCGCGCATGAGAACCAGCTCACCCAACGCCTCACCGGCGCCGCCAACGTGAGCCGGGTGCAGACCTTGCAGACCATCCGCACCAGCCGCGACCTCGCCGGCGTGCCGCTGTAGGCCGCAAGCCCGGTCTAATCCCCGCTCTCCTCCATGGGCGGCCCTGTTGCAAACGGGCGCTAGGCATTTTCGCCGTCGGTCAAGTCGGCGCCGGCCCTCGCCCCCGCCCGGCCCCCCAACGCGAGTATACTTTCGTGGAGGGGCCGGGCGGGGGCGAGGGCCGGCGCCGACTTGACCGAAAATGCTCTAGAGCATCATCCGTTCGAACGGAATCGTTCGAGCGGATAAAGATGCTCGCCAAAACCGAGAGCCAGAGCCTGTGCAGTGAGCGCATGCGAACGGAACAGGCTCTAGTGAGTCAGCTGGCGTGAGTTCCGAGCCTCGGCGCGGAGCTGTCTTGAGGCCTTGAGCACAGGAAAACCGCGTCAGATGGTCGCCAGGCCGCGTTCAAGGAAGATCAATCCAGGAGAGGTGGCCGCCCTTGCCGGCGCCCGTATCGACGAACACCGCCTCGCCGCCGAGCGCGCCGCGGCGGCGCCAGGGCCGTCCGTCCGTGCTGCGGACATCGTGACCGCAATAGACGGTGAAGCCGGCGGGGATGCGGTCGATCCAGTGCAGCACGCGGTCCGGATAACCGTCCGGCCGGCGCTGCCCGGTGGTCTCGCCATAGAGCGCGCGGGAGAGCACGCCGTCCGGACGGACGAGCCCGTGCGGCGGATCGCGTTCCAGCATCGCCGTGTGGAAGCCGCCATGGACGAACACGTTCCGCTCCCGCCGCGCCCAGGCGGGCGCGGCCTCGATCGCGGCGAGGCTGCGGGCGCAGAGCTCGGGATCGAGTGCTGCGAGCGTCTCGGCCAGCGCTGCGTCGATCCGCACCTCCTGCCCGGCGAGCGCGCGGCCGAGCTTGAGGTCGTGATTGCCGAGCAGGAACAGCCCGCGCCCCGCCTCCATCATGTCGATCGCGAGCCGGAGCGCGCCGGCGCTGTCCGGCCCGCGATCGGTGAGGTCACCGAGCTGGATGACGAAGCGGTCGGTGGCGACGGCATGCGAGAAAGCACGGGCATCGCCATGCACATCGCCCACCACCCGGAGCGGCACGCCGGCCGGAATCACAAGTCGCGCACCGCGCTGCGATAGGTGGCAAGCGCCCTGTTCCGGCCTGCAACGAGATCGACGATCGGACGCGGATAGGTCTTCCCGAGGACAACGGCCGCCCGCCTGAGTGCGTCGGGCGGCGCCTCCCACGGCGCGTGCAGATGCGCGTCCGGCAGTTTCGCGAGTTCCGGGACGAAGCGGCGGATATAGGCTTCCGCGTCGAATTTGGCGCTCTGCGTCACCGGGTTGAACACGCGGAAGAAGGGCTGCGCGTCGATGCCGCTGCCGGCGACCCATTGCCAGTTGGTGGCGTTGCTCGCGAGATCGGCATCGACCAGCGTGTCCCAGAACCAGGCCTCGCCGAGGCGCCAGTCGATCAACATGTGCTTGATCAGCCAGGAGGCGGTGATCATCCGCACCCGGTTGTGCATCCAGCCGATCTGCCACAGCTGGCGCATGCCGGCATCGACGATCGGCACGCCGGTGCGGCCCTGCTGCCAGGCGCGCAGCCCGGCCGCGTCGCGACGCCAGGGGAGCTTCTCGAACGCCTCGCGCAGCGGCGCATCGGGCAAGCGGGGCTGGTGCCAGAGCAGGTAGGCGGCGAATTCCCGCCAGAGCAGCTCGCCATGCCAGACCGCAACATCCTTGCCGGACGCGGCGGCGGCGTGCGCGGCGGCGTGCCAGGCTTGAACGACCGAGATTTCGCCCCAGTGCAGATGCGGCGACAGCATCGAGGTGCCGGTTTCCGAGGGCAGGTTGCGGCCGGTCGCGTACGCGCCGAGCGCCTGGCGGCCGAAGCCGGCGAGCCGGGTGCGGGCGCCGGCCTCGCCCGGTTCCCAGGTTTTCCGCAGGCCGCCAGCCCAGTCCGGCTTGGTCGGCCGCAACGCCCAGGATTCAAGCGCGTCGGACCTGGCCGGTTTCGCCGCCGGGATGCGGCGCGGTGGGCCACCGGGCTCCGGTATCCCGAGCGCACGGGCCGCGTTCGCGAACGGCGTGTAAACGCCATAAATGGTGCCGGTCTTGGTCTTCACCGCCTCCGGCTCGAACAAGGTTGCCGAGCGATGCAGCCGGAACGCCACATCCCGCCCGGCGAGCGCGCCGGCCACCGCGTCATCCGCCGCCCGCGCCCAGGGCTCGTGCAGCCGCCCGGCATGCACCGATTCCGCTTTGGCCTCGCGGGCGAGGCGCGGGATCTCGGTCGCCCATTCGCCCCGCCGGAGCACCAGGGGCGCGCCGAGCTTCTGCAGGGAGGCCGCCAGCGCCGTCAGACTTTCATGCAGCCACCAGCGCGACGCGCCGCCCAGCGCCCAGGCACCCCCCGCCGTCTCGTCGAGCACGTACACCGGCAGCACCGCGCCTTCCGCCACCGCCGCCCGCAGCGCCGGATTGTCCGCGAGGCGGAGATCCTGGCGGAACCACATGATCGCGGTCATCAGGCCGGCTCCGGTGCGCGCCGTTCGGCCAGCGCGAAGCTGAACAGCCGGTCGCGCCCGAGCAGGAAGGCGCGGGCGCCGCGTGGGAACAGGCGGCGGAAGGCGGGGTTGCGGATGTCGAGCCCGCCGGTATAGGCGCCGAAAGCCGGCAGCACGATGCGGCGGTGATCGGCGATGAAGCAGGGCCGCTCGACGCTCGCCGCCCGCGTCGGCACCAGCGCTTTCGGGTGGAAATGCCCGCTGATCTCGCCGTCGGTCTCGCGCCCCGCTTCCGCCGCGATATGGCGGAACACGAAGGGACCGGCGCAGAATTCCTCGACGCTCTCGCCGGCGATGCCCGCCGGCGCGCAGGGGTCGTGATTGCCGCACACCCAGACGAACCGCGCGGCCTCGGTCAGCGTGCGCAATCGCGCGGCATCGCGCGGCAGCAGGCGGGAGGGTCCGCGCGTGTCGTGGAAACTGTCGCCGAGCGCCACCACCAGACGTGGCCGCCAGCGATGCAGCGCCTGCGCGAGGCGGTCGAGCGTCATCGCGGTGTCCCAGGGCGGCACCAGCCTGCCGCGCTCGGCGCAGGCGGTGCCTTTCTCGAAATGCAGATCGGCCACCGCCAGCAGCCCGGCTTCCGGCCAGACCAGCACGCCAGAAGGATCGAGCATCAGCCGCTCGCCGGCGAGATGGAACGGCGCCGGCATCATGCCCGGCGCGTCGCCCGGCTGGACGTCTCGCCGCGCGCCCGCTTGAGCCGTGCCGCGTTGGAACGATGCACCGCCGGCAGATGCGGCGGCTTCGCCACCGGCATGTCGATATCGGCGAGCGACTCCGTCGCCTCGGCCACCAGAAGCTCGGCCTCGGCGAGCAGCGCGTCCTCGTCCGCCTCGCTGCGGACGTTCTCTCTCCCGATATCGATCAGCACCGGCACCGCCAGCGGCGAGACGCGGTCGAGCCGCACGTGGCGGATTTGCCCGGCGATGCGGCCGAGCATCGCGGAGAGCCGGCCGAGATCGGTCAGCCCGCCCGCCGCATCCGCCCGCGTCGCGCGCAGCAGGATGTGGTCCGGCTGGTGGCGACGCAGCACGCTGTAGATGAGATCCGAGCTCACGGTCACCTGCCGCCGGTTCTTCTCCATCCCCGGATGGTTGCGCTCGATCAGCCCGGCAATCACCGCGACATTCCGAAAAGTCCGTCGCAGCATCGAGCTCTCCGCCATCCAGGCCTCAAGATCGTCGCCCAGCATGTCCTGCTCGAACAGCGCGTCGATATGGTCCGGCTCGTTGGCCGACCACACGCCGATCACGTAATCGGTGGCGACGAAGCCGAGCGGCGCATGGCCGAACCGCTCCATCCTGCGGGTGAGCAGCATGCCGAGCGTCTGATGCGCGTTGCGGCCCTCGAAGGTGTAGGCGACGAGATACCAGCGCCCCTCGCGGGGAAACGTCTCAACCAGCAGATCATCCGGCCCAGGCAGCGCCGAGGCGGCGCGCTGCAGGCGGAGCCATTCCTGCACCGGCGGCGGGAAATCCCCCCAGCTCCCCGGGTCGTGCAGCATGGCGCGCACCCGGGCGGCGAGATTGGTGGTGAGCGGCAGCCGGCCGCCCGCGTAGGCCGGCACCATCGGCTCGCCGGTCCCGCCATCCGCCACCTCGACGGTGGTCTCGCGGATGCGGATGAAGCGGAGCAGCTTGCCCGCGAACATGAAGGTGTCGCCGGGCGAGAGCAGGTTGGCGAAATACTCCTCCACCTCGCCGAGCGCCTGGCCGCCGCGCCCGGCATAGCGCACCTTCAACAGCGGCGCTTCGACGATGGTGCCGACATTCATCCGCGCCTGCCGGGCGATGCGCTCGGAGCGGATATGCACGCGCCCCTCGGCATCGCGGAACAGTTTCCGGTAGCGCTCGTAGGCGGCGAGCGCGTAGCCGCCATCCTCGACGAAGCGCAGCAGGTCGTCGAAATCGGCGCGGGTGAGGGTGGCATAGGGCGAGGCGCGGCGGATCTCGGCGAACAGCGCGTCGGGCAGGAACGGTCCGGCGGCGGCGGTGAGCAAGATGTGCTGCGCCAGCACGTCGAGGCCGCCCGGGCGCGGCGGATCGCCATCGAGCTCGCGCGCGGCCACGCCCTTCACCGCGGCCTCGCATTCCAGCACCTCGAACCGGTTGGCCGGCACCAGCGCCGCGCGCGACGCCTCGTCCATCCGGTGATTGGCGCGGCCCACGCGCTGCAGCAGCCGGCTCACCCCTTTCGGCGCGCCCACCTGGATCACCTGATCGACGCCGCCCCAGTCAATGCCGAGATCGAGCGAGGAGGTCGCCACCACCGCGCGCAACGCCCCCGCCGCCATCGCCGTCTCGACGCGCTGGCGCTGCTCGCGCTCGAGGCTGCCGTGATGCAGCGCGATCGGCAGCGTCTCGTCGTTCAATTTCCAAAGCGCCTGGAACAGCAATTCGCCTTGCGCGCGGGTGTTGACGAAGACGATGGTCAGCCGCGCCTCGCGGATGCGCGCGAGGATCTGCGGCGCGTTGACCAGCCCCATGCGGCCCGCCCAGGGCAGGTGGCCCTCGGGAAGCATGATCGACAGCTCCGGTGGCGCGCCGTCGGCCACGGTGATGCGCGCCACGCCGGCGCCCTTGCCGTCGGCCGAGACATAGGCGGCGATCGCGTCCGGATGCGCGACCGTCGCCGACAGGCCGATCCGGCGCGCGCCGGGCGCGATCGCCGCCAGCCGCGCGAGGCCGAGCGCGAGCTGGTCGCCGCGCTTGCCGCCGGCGAGCGCATGGATCTCGTCGATCACCACGCAGGAAAGCCCGCCGAACACCCGCTCGGCATCGGCGAGCGAGAGCAGGATCGCGAGACTCTCGGGCGTGGTCAGCAGGATATGCGGCGGCTTCTCGCGTTGCCGGCGCCGGCTGTCGCTCCTGGTGTCGCCGGTGCGGGTCTCGATGCGGATCGGCAGGTCCATCTCGGACACCGGCGCGGTGAGATTGCGCGCGATATCGGCGGCGAGCGCCTTCAGCGGGCTGACATAGAGCGTGTGCAGCCCCTCGCGCGGATGCGCGGCGAGATCGATCAGCGAGGGCAGGAACCCCGCCAGCGTCTTGCCGCCCCCGGTCGGCGCGATCAGCAGAACATCTTGTCCGGCCCGCGATGCGGCGAGCACCGCCTGCTGATGCGGCCGCACCGTCCAGCCGCGCCCGGCGAACCAGGCCGTGAAGCGAGCAGGGGCCGGCGCCGGCAAAGGTTCTGGTATTGTTCCGACCATCCTGCCCGTTCTACGCTCCTGGCCGCCGGTGCGAAAGCCCCGCGCAATAGGCGGGAAACGCACCAGATAGGGGCGATGCCGCATCCTGACACCTGGCTCTCGAAACGACCGGAAGGGCTGTTTTGCGAGCCTGGCGGGTTCCATATCGACCCGCTCAGCGCGGTGGATCGCGCGATCGTCACCCACGCCCATTCCGACCATGCCCGCCCAGGCCACCGCCACGTGCTGGCGAGCCCCGCCACGCTCGCGCTGATGCGGACGCGGATGGGCGAGGGCGCGTTCGGCGCCACTCAGGCGCTCGGCTGGGGCGAGGCGCTGACCCTCGGCGGCGTTCGCGTCTCGCTGCATCCGGCCGGGCATGTGCTGGGCTCGGCGCAGGTCGCGATGGAATATCGCGGCAGCCGCGTCGTGGTCAGCGGCGATTACAAGCGCACTGCCGATCCCACCTGCGACGGGTTCGAGCCGATTCCCTGCGACGTGTTCGTCACGGAAGCGACCTTCGGCCTGCCGGTGTTCCGCCACCCGCTGCCCGAGCACGAGATCGCCCGGCTGCTGGCGAGCCTCGAATTGTTTCCCGGCCGGACTCATGTCGTCGGCTGCTACGCGCTCGGCAAATGCCAGCGGCTGATCGCGCTGTTGCGCGCGGCGGGATGGGACCGGCCGATCTATTTGCACGGCGCGCAGATGCCGCTCTGCGCTGCCTACGAAGCTCTCGGCGTCGAGCTCGGCGAGCTGCGCCCGGCGACCGTGGCGGGGAAAGAGAAACTCGCCGGCGCGATCGTGCTGGCGCCGCCCTCCGCGGTCGCCGACCGCTGGGCGCGCCGCCTCGCCGAGCCGGTGGCGGGCCTCGCCTCGGGCTGGATGCGGGTGCGCCAGCGCGCGCGGGCGCGCGGCGTCGAGCTGCCGCTGGTGATCTCCGACCATGCCGATTGGAACGAGCTGAACCGCACGATCGACGAGGTGGGCGCGCCGGAAATCTGGGTCACGCACGGCAATGAGGAGGCGCTGATCCACGCCGCCGAATCCCGCGGGCTGCGCGGCCGCGCGCTCCGCCTGATCGGCTATGGCGACGAGGACGCGGACTCTGCGCCGGCCGAGGACGTCGCATGATCGCCTTTGCCGAGCTGCTGGAACGGCTGGTCTTCACCCCGAGCCGTCTCGCGAAGATCGCCTTGTTGCGGCATTATTTCGCGACCGCGCCCGACCCCGATCGCGGCTTCGGCCTCGCCGCGATCACCGGCGAATTGGGCTTCGAGGCGGCGAAGCCCGGGCTGATCCGCGCGCTCGTCGAGACTCGCACCGATCCGGTGCTGTTCGGCTGGTCCTATGATTATGTCGGCGACCTCGCGGAAACCGTCGCGCTGGTCTGGCCGGCCGGCGAGAGCAACAGCGCGGCCCCCGTGCTCTCCGAAGTGGTGCAGACGCTCGCGACCAGTCCGAAATCCGAGCTGCCCGGCATCGTCGCGCGCTGGCTCGATGCCTCGGACGCGTCTGTTCGTTTCGCGCTGCTGAAACTGATCACCGGCGCGCTGCGGGTCGGCGTCTCCGCGCGTCTCGCCAAGGTGGCGCTCGCCGAGCTCGCCGGCGAGACCATCGAGGCCGATCACATCGAGGAAGTCTGGCACGGGCTGGCGCCCCCCTACCTCTCGCTCTTCGCCTGGCTGGAGGGGCGGGGCATGCGGCCCGATCCGGCGGACGCGCCGGTGTTCCGCCCGCCGATGCTCGCGCATCCGCTGGAGGCGCCGGATCTCGCGAGCCTCGTCGCACGCGACCACGCCGCCGAGTGGAAATGGGACGGCATCCGCGTGCAGCTCGTCTCGACGAAACAGGGCAAGCGCCTGTATTCGCGTGGGGCCGACGATATCGGCGCGGCGTTCCCGGAAATCATCGGCGCGATCGGCTTCGAGGCGGTGCTCGACGGCGAGTTGCTGGTAATCCGCGACGGCCAGGTCGCGCCCTTCGCCGATCTGCAGCAGAGGCTGAACCGCAAGGCGCCCTCGGTGAAGATGCAGCGCGATTTCCCGGTCGGCGTCCGGCTCTACGACATCCTGTTCGACGGCGCCGAGGATCTTCGCCCGCTGCCTTTCGTCGAACGCCGCGCTCGCCTCGAGGCCTTCTTCGCGCGGGAGAATCCGGCGCTGATGTCGCTCTCCGAACTGATCCCGTTCGACAACATCGAGCAACTCGGCGACATCCGCGCCGGCGCCCGCGCCGCCGCGATCGAAGGCCTCATGCTGAAGCGTCTCGACAGCGCCTATCTGCCCGGACGGCCGAAAGGCCAGTGGTGGAAATGGAAGCGCGACCCGCTGACCGTGGACGCCGTGCTGATGTATGCGCAGCGCGGCCACGGCAAGCGCAGCAGCTACTACTCCGATTACACGTTCGGGCTGTGGCGCGAGGATGGCGAACTGGTACCGATCGGCAAGGCTTATTTCGGCTTCACCGATGCCGAGCTCGTGCAGCTCGATCGTTGGATCCGCAATCACACGGTCAGTCGCTTCGGCCCGGTGCGCGAGGTGGAGCGCGGCCTGGTGCTGGAAGTCGCGTTCGATGCGGCGCAGCGCTCGACCCGTCACAAATCGGGCGTCGCGCTGCGCTTTCCCCGCGTCGCCCGCATCCGCACCGACAAGCCGGCCGAGGAGGCCGACCGGCTCGAAACCCTCGTGCGGCTGATCGAGACCGCCGCCTGAGGATCACATGTCGACGACCGAGCCATCCGCGTGCGGCCGCATGCGGATCGGCCGGAATTTCGGCGGAAAGCGCTTCTCCACATCCGGCACGAATTCGACGCCGATCCCGGGTGTCTGCGGGATCGCCATGAAGCCCTTGACATGGTCGTCGAGCCCAGTCACCAGCTCCGCGCCGAGCGCCGCCGTGCCGCCATCGAGTTCCGGCGTCCGCGACGGGTATTCCTGGATCGCGAAATTCGGAATGCAGGCGGCGATCTGCAGGCAAGCGGCGGTGCTGACCGGCGAGAGCGGATTATGCGGCACGATCCATGCATCATGCGCTTCGGCGATCGCCGCGATCTTCTTCGCCCCCGTGATGCCGCCGCACAGGCACACATCGGGGCGCAGATACTCGACCGCATGGCGCGTCAACAAGGTCTGGAACTGGTACATGCTGGTGAAGCGCTCACCGGTCGCGACCGGGATGTTGACGTGGTCCGCCACCCAGGCCATCGCGTCGAAACTGTTGGGCCGCAGCGGGTCCTCGAAGAACATCGGCGTGTATTGCTCGATGGCGCGCCCGAGCGCGATCGCCTCCGGCGGCGTCAGTCGACGATGGATCTCGACGCAGAGGTCCACTTCCGGTCCCACCGCCTCGCGCAGCAGCCGCACCGTCTCCACCGCATCGCCGATCTTCTGCGCGTGGGATTTGTAGTAGACAGAGCTCTCATCCTCATCGAGCAGCGGGTTGAGATGGCCGAGCGCGGTGATCCCCTCCGCCTTCAGCCGCTTCGCCTCCGCGATCAGCGTCTCACGCGTGCGGCCCTTCACATGCCCGTAGATCCGGGCCTTGTTGCGCATCTGGCCGCCGAGCAGCTCGTAGACCGGCACGTTGTGATACTTGCCCTTGATGTCCCAGAGCGCGATGTCGATCGCCGAGACCGCGCCGCTGATCGCGCCGCCGGTGAAATGATTGGCGCGCAGCATCACGTTCCAATGATGCTCGATCGGACGTGGATCCTTACCGACTAGATATTCGGCATATTTATTGATCGACGCCGCCGTCGCCTCCAGCTGCCCCCAGGTGCCGCTCTCGCCGATGCCGGTGAGCCCCTCATCGGTCTCGATCCGTGCGAAGCAGAACCGGTCCAGCATCAACGCTTCGACCTTGGTGATCTTCATCGGAACTCCTCTCCGTCTTTTGCCGTGGTGTCCGGGATCAGGACCACGCAATCGGGATCGACGCGGACGCGCAGCGTGTCTCCGGCCACGACGCCGAGCCGCGCCGCCATCGACGCGCGCAGGCGCAGCGTGCCCGTCTCCAGCTCGCAATCGAGCGACGCGCCGAGATAGGTGACGCGGAGCACGCGCACGGCGAAGCCATCCGCCGCGTCATTCTCCGCCCGGTGGACGTTCTCCGGCCGGATGCAGACGAGCGCGGCGTCACCGGCGATACGCCCGGCGCCGACCGCACCGAGCCGCAACCCGCTTGCCAGCCGCACGAGGGCGCGGTCGCCGTCGCGCGAGACGATGGTCGCGTCGAGCAGGTTGGCGGTGCCAACGAAGCCGGCGGCGAAGCGCGAATTCGGCCGGTCGTAAAGCGCGCGCGGGCTGCCCTCCTGCACGATGCGGCCCTGATTCATCAGGATGATGCGGTCGCTCATCGCCATCGCCTCGCCCTGGTCGTGCGTGACGTAGAGCGACGTGCGGCCGAGGCGGCGCTGCAATTCCAGCAATTCGATGCGCATGCGCTCGCGCAGCCCGGCATCGAGATTGCTGAGCGGCTCGTCGAACAGCAGCAGGCGCGGCTCGGTCACCACCGCGCGCGCCACCGCCACACGCTGCTGCTGGCCACCAGAGAGCTCGGTGCCGTAGCGCCCGGCGAAAGCCTCTAATCCGACCAGCCGCAGCGCCTCGGATACCCGCCTGGCCGCCGCCTCGCGCGGAATGCCGGACAATCCGTAGCCGACATTCTCGGCGACCGTCATGTGCGGCCAGACGGCGTAGGATTGGAACACCATGTTGACGCCGCGCCTCTCCGGCGGCGTCTCACGTCCGCCGCGCGCCACGATGTCGCCGCCGATGCGGATCTCGCCCGCGCTCGCGGATTCGAGCCCGGCGATGCAGCGCAAGGTCGTGGTCTTGCCGCACCCGCTCGGTCCGAGCAGCGAGACGAATTCGCCTTCCATCGCGCTGAAGGAAATGCCGTCCACGGCGACCGCGTTCCCGTAGCGCACGACGAGTTTTCGCACCTCGAGCTGCGTGGCGGCGCTCATGCGGTGTGCGACAGCCGGACGCGGAACGCCGCGCGTCCGATCACCACGCCGACGAGCAGGATGACCGTCTGCAGCAGACCGACCACCGCCGCCTTCTGGATGTCGCCGTAATCAAGATAATTCCAGGACAGCACCGAGAGCACCACATTGTCGGAGGAGGTCAGCAGGATGGCGGCGCTGATCTCACGCACCGAGAACACGAACACCATCACCCAGGCGGAGAGCAGCGCCGGGCGGATCAGCCGCGCGGTAATGTGTCGTGCGGTCCGCCAATGCGAGGCGCCGCAGAGCGCGGATGCCTCCTCGAGCGAGCGGTCGATCTGCAGCAGCGCGGTGTCGCCGATGCGGTAGGCGAAGGGCAAATAGGAGGTGATGAAGGCGAGCACAAGCACCCAAATGGTGCCATAGATCGGCGTCAGAACATAGGTCCAGAAAATGCCCGTCCCGAGCACGATGCCGGGCACCGCGATCGGGAACATCGCGACATAGTCGAGCACCGTGCCGAAGGCGATACGCAGGCGGCGCACCGCATAGGCGAGAAACAGGCCGAGCGTGACGCAGAGCGTGGGCGAGATCACGCCGACCAGCAATGTGTTGCGGGTCGATGCCACCACCTCCGGCGAGGCGGCGACGGCGGTGAAATTGCCAAAGGTGAATTGCGCGTTCAACACCGATGCGGCGGTGGTGCGGGTGAAGGCCGCGTAGAGCAGCGCGAGATAGGGCAGCACGATCGCCAGCACGGCATAGGCCAGCAGCAGCGCCACGGCCGGGATCCGCCAGCCGCGCAGTCGGAGCGCGCGGATGCGAAAGCCGCGCGCCGTCACCGTGACGAAACGTTTCGCGGCGCGCGCCGCGAAACGGTAGGCGGCGATCCCCATCACCGAGATCCAGAACAGCACGGTGCCGATCGCCGCGGACTGTCCGTAATCGATCGGATAGGTCGCGCTCGCCTGGAACACATCGACCGCCAGAAAGCGGAGCTGCGAGGAGCGGTCGAGCACCGCCGGAATCGCGAAGGTCCCCGCCGCCAGAACGAAGATGAAGAAGAAGGCAGAGATCAGCGATGGCCGCACCACCGGAAACGTGACCCGCAGCGTGGTCGACAGCACACCGGCGCCGTTGAGATAGGAAGCCTCCTCCATTGCCGGGTCGATATTGCGGAGCGAGGCGGACAGGGTGAGGTAGGCGTAAGGCACGAAATAGAGCGCCATGATCAGCACGATGCCGGCCGGCGTGGCGACATTGATGAACGGGCCGGGCACGCCGGTCAGTTCGGTGATCAGCACGTTCAGCATGCCGGCCTTCGGCGAGGCGAGGATCAGCCACGCGATCGCGCCGACGAAAGGCGAGAGGAACAGCGGCGCGATCACGCAACCTTCCATGAAGCCGCGTGCCGGCAGGTCGGTGCGCGCGAGCAACCAGGCCAGCACCGCGCCCGTGACGGTCGCCAGAACCGCCACCAGCGCCGCCACGATCAGCGTGGAAAGTACCGCCAATGCCGCCGGCAGGGTGCCGTACACCGCCGCGAGGTTATCGGTCGTCCAATGCGTCGCCGGATCGACGAGAGAGCCCGATAGCAGCGCGCCGGCGAACATGAAACCCACCGGCAGCAGCACGAGCACCACCAGCACGAGGCCGATGACCACCGGGAGCACCCACAAGGACGACCGCCGCGTGGGCAGCAACATGGCGCCCGGCACGCTCCTCGCCGTCAGCGGCACGTCGCTCAGAGCCGTCGTCCGCCCTGATACCCGAAAATGGCGTTCCACTCGGCGATCACCGGCTTCTTCGGGTCGGCGAAGCTCGGATCCTTCAGGTATTCGGTGTAGAGCGTCTTCGGCTCGGCATACCAGGATTCGCCGAACCAATCCTTCTTCTGCGCCTTTCGGGGGTCCTCGACGTCGTGGCGCGCGCTGCCGGCCGCGACGTAATTCAGCCAGCCGGCCTGCGCCTCCTGCGTGCAACTCCATTCCTGGAACAACCGCGCGGCGTTCGGATGCGGCGCGTGGCTGCTGATGCTCTGCACGCTCGGCGAGACCAGCGTCGGCTCGGGGAACACCCAGCGCACCGGCGCGCCCTTGCGGTAGAAATCGGAGAGCGAGCTTTGCGTGCCCTGGTCCATGATGGCGTATTCGCCGGCGCCGAGCCGCTCGAACAGCGGCGCTTTGCTTGCATAGATATCCGGCTTGTTCGCCGCCAGCGCCCTGAAGAAATCGGGCCCGTACTGGCTGCGCAACGTGCTCAGCAACATGAAGCCATAGGCGTAGCTGCTGCCGCCTGAGGCGGGGGTCGCGGTGCCGAAGCGCTTCAGCCAGCGCGGATCGCGCAGCACGTTCCAGCCGCCGCCATGGATCAGCGCCTCCTCGGGCGGCGTCACCTTCGTATGGTTGTAGCCGACGCCCATATAGTCGAGGAACAGCGTGTACCACACGCCGCTGCGCTTCAGCGCGTCGTCGATCGCGGGATCCTCGGCCGGCACGTAATGCGCCACAAATCCCTGCTTGTCGGCGAGGTCGAGAAGGGTCGGGTCGGTGATCTGGATCAGATCCGCGAGATGGCGCCCGACGCGTTCTTCGTTGATCCAGCGGTCGAACAGCGGGTAGCTCGGCAGCCGCATGTTCCGCACGTCGATGTTGTATTTCTTGGCGAACACCGCGTTCCACGGACCGGTCACGTCGATGTCGGAGTTATGGTAATAGGAGAGGGAGCCCTCCTTCTGTGCCGCCTTCACCAGCTCGTCGGTGATGCCGGCGCCGCGCGCCCGGCCGATGATCGCCGCCGCAGCGAGGCCGCCGCCCAGCGCGCCGAGCAGGTGTCGGCGGCCGAGACCTTTCTCCGGAGTCTTGCTGTCTGTCACGCTGTCCTCCTGCCGTCATGGCGCGGCTTCCGATCAAACCTCGCGCCGATCGACCGACGTGGCAAGCGTCTCGCGGCACGACGGCAGCGTGGCGGCCCCCAGGGTCACGCTCTCGCCATCCTGCACCGGGCTCGCGCCGCTGGCGCCCAACTGGCGGTAGTGATTGGCGACGGCATGCGCCTCGGCCGCCGCGGCGATTTTCTGCGCGGCCGCGAGCGTCAACACCGCCTTGTCCGCGAGCTGCGCGGAGGCGGAATGCGTGCCGGCGAGCAGCAGGCAAACACCAGAAAGCAACGAACCCGCACATCGATCTTCCTCAGGCGAAATTGGCAAGCAGGCCTTGCGCGTTCTGATGCTCGATCTGCGCGAGCGCGCCGGACGGGAAGTTGAAAGCCTGCAATCCTTTAGTGGTGTCGGCCGGCGAGGCGGCGGGGAAATCCGAGCCGAACAGGATGTGGTCAGCCGGCATCAGCGCGGTCAGCGAGGGAAGCGTATATTGGTTCCAGGCCTGCGCCGTGTCGAAATAGAGCCGCCGGATCAGCGGCACCGCGCCGCCGGGCTCGGCCTGCAGCAGCACCGGATCGCCGCTCACCATCCGCGCGAAGCGGAAGGTGAGGAACGGCACGTCCCCGCCGCCATGCGAGAAGATGAAGCGGATATCGGGGTAGCGGATCACCGTGTGGTTCATCAGCAGGCTCGCGATGGTGCGCGAGGTCTCGGTGCCGTATTCCACCACCACATCCGGCACGTTCGGCACGACATTGGTGCAGCAGGCGGGTTGCAGCGGGTGCACGAACACCACCGCCTTGCGATGATTGAGCTCCTCCATCACCGGCACGAAGCTCGGATCGCCGAGATATTTCGTGCCGTAGCTCGTCATCATGCCGACGCCCTGCGCCTTCAGCACGTCCATGCCGTAGGCGATCTCGCCGAGCGTGTTGTCGATATCGGGCAGGGGCAGCGTGGTGAACATCCCGAACCGGCCCTTATTGTCGCTGACCATCCGCGCCTGATACTCGTTGCAGTCGCGGGCGAGCGATTTCGCCTGGTCGTAATCGCCGAAGAAGATGCCGGGATCGCTGGTCGAGACGATCGCCGTCCTCACGCCGCCGGCATCCATCGCGTCGAGCGATTTCTGCAAAGTCCAGCCCATGTTGAAGGTCTGGTTGGTGCGGCGCCCCTTCATCATCGCGAGCAGCGCGGGTGAGGTGTAATGGTGGTGCACGTCGATCCGCGTCTTTGCGGGCGCGGCGGGTTGCGCGTGCGCCCTGCTGGCGGTGGCGGCGGCAAGAGCGGCAGCGCCGCCGAGGAAGCCACGCCGGCCCACGCCGTGCGCGCGTCCGCAGCCGCAAGGCGGCGTTGCGGGACCGAGTTCGGTCCGATCGCATCTGATCAACACGTCATCCTCCCTGCCGGGGCGCCTCTTGCGGGCGGCTCACCGGAGACATGAAATTAACTTTCCTGCGCGACGCCGTTGCGCAGGATGCCGATGCCGGAAATCTCGACTTCCACCGTGTCGCCCGGCTTCATCCATTTCGGCGGCTTGCGATAGGCGCCGACGCCGCCGGTGGTGCCGGTGATGATCACGTCGCCCGGTTCGAGCACGGTGAAGCTCGAGCAGTACTCGATCAGTGACGGCACATCGAAGACCAGATCGTCCACTGTCGCGCGCTGCATCTCCTCGCCGTTCAGGCGGGTGACGAGCGTCGCCTTCGCGGGTTCGCCGAATTCGTCCGGCGTCACCATCCAGGGACCGAATCCGCCGGTGCGCGGGAAATTCTTGCCAGGCGTGAACTGGCCGCTATGCCGCTGCCAGTCGCGCACCGACCCGTCATTGTAGCAGGCATAGCCCGCGATCACGCCGGCCGAGTCCGTCCGCGCGACATGGCGGCAGGATTTGCCGATGATCACCGCGAGCTCGCCCTCGAAGTCGAGATTGTCGGAGACGCGCGGGCGGATGATCGGCTCCCCGTGCCCTACCTGCGAATTGGCGAAGCGGGTGAAGATCGTCGGTTTCGGCGGCGGCTCGCGGCCTCCCTCCAAAATGTGGCTCAGATAATTCAGGCCGACGCATAGGATCTTGTCGGGCGCGGGGATCGGCGGCAGGAAGCTGATGTCGGAGAGCGCGTGGCGCGCGCCGGAGAGGGTTGCCGGCAGCGCGCCGCCGGCGGCGAGGAAGGATTTGAGGTCGGGCGCGATGGTGCCGAGATCGACGACCTCCTGGCCCTTCACTGCGCCCCAGCCATCACGCGCGCCGGCGCGGAAACTCACGAATTTCATGCTGACTTCCTCTTGCGTGGTGCTTGCGCCGGGTCGCCGAGTGGCTTCGACGGCGAATTCTCGATGATCTGCGCGGTGCGGCGGTAATGCTCCACCAACAAGGCGGTCGCCTCCTCGGCGCGGCCGTGGATCGCCGCTTCCATCAGCGCGCGATGCTCGCCGGCGATGTCACGCGCGGGGTAGATCACCGACATCGAGAGATTGCGGTAGCGCGCCGCGTGGTCGGAGAGCAGCGCACAGAAATCGATCAGCCAGCGCGACGGGCAGATGGCGATCAGCGCCAGGTGGAAGGCGCGATGCGCCGTCTCCCATTCCGGGTTCTCGCGGAATTCCGCCGCATTCGTCGAGCGGTCGACGCGGGAGAGCCGGTGGCAGGTGAGCACGACGCGCTCCTCCCACGCGATCGTCCGGCGGGCGAGGGCCTCGCGCAGCGCGATCGGCTCGACCCAGCAGCGCGTGTTGGTGAGCTGCTCGAGCTCGGTGCTCGAGGCGGCGGCGGCGTAGAAGCCGCGCTGGTCGCGGCGCTCCACGAAGCCCTCGGTCGAAAGCTGGTTCAGCGCCTCGCGCACCGGCGTGCTGGTGGCGCCATAGCGCACACACAGCGCTTCGATCCTGAGCTTGCCGGCGGGCGGCAGCGCGCCCTGCAGAATGTCCCGCCGCAGCGTCGCATAGACCATGCCCGACATGGTGGCGGGCGTTGCGGGCTTGCCCTCGCTCATCGCGGATCGAATTGCAGGACCGAGAGCCCGGCATTGGTGTCGGTGACGTAGAGCACGCCGTCGCGATCGACGCAGACATCGCAGGATTGCGTGACCTTCACCGCGCCCGGTCGGATATCCACCACACGGTCGGGCGCCTGCGGCACGCAATACCCGATCTCGCGCGGGCGGAACGCATCGGAAATGTCGAACACGCGCACGCCGGCATTGTGCCAGGTGGCGAAGATGGTTGTCTCGCTCTGGAACAGGCCTGGCCGGTTCTCGTGCAGATTATGCGGCCCGAACTTACCGCCGGCCGCGCAATAATCGGCCTCTACCGGCTGTGGCAGCGTGCCGATCGTCACCGGGTTCGCCGCATCGCGCACGTCGAAAATCCAGGTATGGGCGAGGCCTGCGGCGCAATTGGCACTGGTCGCCTCGTCGGCGACGATCGCGAGGCCGCGTCCCGGCAGCGGAAGCGGGGTGTGCGTGCCGCCGGCAAAGGGTGGCGACAGCACGCGATGGCTGAGCAGTTTCGGCGCGACCGGATCGCTGACGTCGTGCACGGTGAAGCCGCCATCGCGCCAGGCGCCATAGGCGCGATCGCCGGCGAGGATCGCGTGGTGCAGCGCCCAGCGCTTGCCCGCGGCCCAGGCGGGCGCCTCGCCCGCCGCGCGGTGCATGCCGGGCAGCGCCCAGCGTCCGACGAGCTCGGGCCGGGTCGGTTCGGCGACATCGAACACCGCCATGATGTGGTCGGTATAGCCGTCGAAATGCGCCGAGGCATAGGCGTGGCGACCTCCGACCCACCAGATACGATGCAGTCCGATGCCCTCGACCGGGCAGAAGCCGATTTCGCGCGGCGAAGCAGGGGCGGATTTCACGTCATAGATGCGCAAGCCGGCGACGAAGGATCGCTCGCGGCGGGAGAAGCTGTCGGCGAGCGGGTTGCTGAAATAATCCTGCTGATCCTGGTATTGCTGGAGCGCCCAGATATTCGCCGCATTCACCGCGAGCAGAAGGCCGTCATGCACCTGCAGATGGCTCGCCCGGGTGTTCGGCGGACAGGGAATGAAGTTGACCGTCTGCGGCCGCCGCGCATCACGCACATCGACGACCGTGATCCCGTCGCTGAACATGTGGCCGATATAGGCGAAGCCCGCATGCACGATCACCTGCACGCCGTCCGGCCGGCCGCCCTGATCGGTATGGCCGAGAACCGCGAAATTGTCGCTGGCGGCGATCGGGGTCATCCGCTCAGGCGGCCCAGATTTTGCGATAAGCGTCGCGATAGCCGTTATCCGGATCGAAGCGGTTGTCCGGGCCGCCATCCTTGGTGATATTGTCCTTCGTCACCAGATGCACTTTCGGCATGTAGCCGCTCCAGGCCTGACCGGAAAAGGCGCGGTTCAGCTCGTCAACCGCCATCCAGCCCTGCAGGTTCAGCGGTTCCGGCACGGTCGCCACCTGGTACTGGCCGATGCGGATGCGCTGATAGGCGGAGACGCTGCCGTCTCCTGCGGAGACCAGCGAGATGGCGCCCGGCTTGATCCCGGCGGAGCGGAGCGAGGGCACGGTGAAATCGAAATAGAGATCGTTGATCGCCAGCATCCAGTTGAGCTCGCCGGAAAAGCGCTGCACCAGCGACGAGGTGAGCGAGGGCATGCGCGAAGAGCTCTCGACGATCGGGATGATGTTGAAGGAGAGCACCTTGCAACCCGGGCATTGCTCGATGCGCTCGCGGATGGTGTCGCCCTTCAGCCGTCCGATCGCGGTCTCGGAGTTGCGCATGATCGCGACCTCCGCCTTGCCGTCCGACATCGCGATCGCGTAATTCGCCGCGGTCGTCGCGATGTCCTTGGGCGGGGTGGTGATGTTGGCGAACACCGCCGGGTCGGCGAGCGGACCCGGCTCGGCGCTCGCGTGCCAGCCGATCACCTTGATGCCGAGCTGGGTCGCCTGCGCGAGCGTGGCCTTCTGGCCGACCGCGTCGATGGTGCCGAGAATGATCCCGTCCGGACGCTGCGCGATCGCCTGCCCGACACCCGCGGTTTGTTCCGGCACCGAACCCTGGCCGTCGATGATCTTGAAGTCCCAGCCGATCGCTTTCGCCGCCTCCTCGACGCCACGGCTGACGCCGAGCGCGCCACCATTCCGCTGGTCCGACGAGATGTAGATGATGCGCTTGCCCTTGGCCGCGCGCGGCCCGCTCGTCGGTCCGTCCCAGGCGCTCACCGGCGCTCCCAACGCCGCGATGCTCGCGCGCGCCTCGGCGAGAATCGGGGCGGCATCCTGCGCGCGGGCGGCGCGGATCAGCGTGGGTGCCGCGAGCACGCCGGCGCTGCCGACCAGGGTCGTTCTGCGGGTGATCATCGGAGCATCCTCTGCGTTCTTTTTTGGTCGGCGTTTTAGGGCGCGGGGCCGGCGGAGGCGGGATGCTTGGCGGCGATCTCGGTGACCACGCGGGACGCCGCGCGGCTGTCGCGCGAGGCGCGTAACCGCCGGCGCGAGGCCCAGCCGGCCATGCCGACCGCGATCACCAGCGCGCCGCCGTTGAATAGCGATTCGACGTAGAACTCGCCGCCCAATTGCTCGATCCCGGAGATGCCGACGGCGAGGATCAGCACCGCGACCAGCGTGCCCCAGACATTCACCCGCCCCGGCTTCACCGTGGTCGCGCCGAGCAGCGCGCCGACAAAGGCCGGCAGGAGGAATTCCTGCCCGACATTGCTCTGCCCGACCTGGATGCGCGCGGCGAGTGCCAGGCTCGCAATCGCGGTGAGCAGGCCGGAGACCATGAACGTGCCGATGACCGCGCGATTGACGCGGATGCCGGTGAGCTCCGCCGTGCGCTCATTGGCGCCGATCACGTAGAGATAGCGCCCAACCGGCAGGAACTCGAAAGCCACCCACATCACCAGCGCGATCGCGATCAGCAGCAGCGCGGAGAACGGCACGCCGAACACGCGGATGGAATCGAGCGCGGTGAAGCCCGGCGGCAAGGTGC
Source organism: Acetobacteraceae bacterium (assembly GCA_965276665.1). Taxonomy (GTDB): domain Bacteria; phylum Pseudomonadota; class Alphaproteobacteria; order Acetobacterales; family Acetobacteraceae; genus CAWGJC01. The sequence continues at coordinate 769,355 of OZ255620.1, read as the reverse complement.
CGATGAGCTGCTGGCCGCCGGTGTACCAGCCGGCGAGACCATAGGCGAAGGTGCCGACGCCGAGTGTTGCGATGAAGCTGTCGATTCTCGCCACCCGCACCAGCACGCCATTCAGCGCCCCGATCCCGACGCCGAGCACGAGCACGATCAGATAGACCAGCGGCCATGGCAGCCCGTTGCTGGTGACGAGCCCGATCGCCAGGCAATGCAGCAGGCTGACGTTGAAGCCCACCGAAAGATCGAATTGCGCGCAGGAGATCACCGCCATCTCGGCCAGCGCCAGGAAGGCGATGATCGCCTTGTCGCTCAGGATCGACTGCACGGTCAGCAGCGTCGGGAAGGTGCGCGGCATCATCAGCGAGAACAGCGCCGCGAGCAGCACGGTGAGCAGCAGCAAGGCCTGGTTGGAGAGCAGCCGGAACGCGCGATGGGATTTGCCTCCCCCGCTGATCGCGTCAGACATGGAGCATGCTCCTTGGCCGTTCTGCGGGCGATTCCGGAGGCGGCGCGGCGCCCCCGACATGGGTGATGAGATTGCCCACCGTCAGCACGTCGCGGCCGAGCTCGGCGGTGATCAGGCCGCGATCGAAGATCAGCGCGCGGTCGCAGATCGCCGCGACCTCCTCGAGATCGGAGGAGACGACGATCACCGCGCCGCCGCCCGCGGCATGGCGCGCCAGCAAACCGTAAATATCCGCCTTGGCCCCGACATCGACGCCCATCGTCGGCTCCTCGAGCACGAGAAGCCGGAGACCGCCGCCGAGCCAGCGCGCCAGCACGACTTTCTGCTGATTGCCGCCGGAGAAGGTGTGGATCGCCGGCTCCGTCACCAGCGGCCTCGCGCCGACCGCGCGCAGCCGGGATTCTGCCAGTTCCGCCTCCATCGCGGGGCGAAGCGGCGTCAGCATGTCGCGCCCCTCGACGCGCGGGTTGACGAACAGGTTCTCGCGCACCGAGAGGATCAGCGCGAGGCTCTCCTCCTGCCGCTTGCTGGAGACGAAGGCGATGCCTTCGCGGATCGCATCGGCCGGGCTGCGCGGCGCGATAGCGCGGCCGTTCAGGGTGATGCTGCCGGCATCGAGGCGGCCGATGCCGCACAGCGCGCGGCCGATACTGTCCTGCCCGGCGCCGCGCAGACCGGCGAAACCCAGTATCTCGCCGGGATGCACGGCGAGGCTGACCGGCCCGGCATCTTCCGTATAGAGGCCTGCCGCGGCGAGCAGCGCGTGCGCGCGGTCGATCTCCGGGCGCGCCGCGATCCGCGCCGGCGGGCGGCCGACGATCAGCTCCACCAGCTCGGCGGGTGTGGTCTCGCCGATCGCGCGCGCGGCGACGCGCGCGCCGTCGCGCATCACCGTGACGCGATCGGCGAGGCGGAAGATCTCGTCCATCCGGTGGCTGACATAGACCATCCCACGCCCGGCGCGGCGCAGCCGGTCGAGCACCGCGAAGAGGCGCGCGACCTCGTTCTCGGGCAGGCTCGCGGTCGGCTCGTCGAGCACGATCACCTCCGCCTCGGTGGCGAGCGCGCGGGCGATGGCGACGATCGACTTGTCGGTCTGGGTCAGGTCGACGATGCGGGCCCCGGTGTCGAGCGCGCAGCCCATCAGGTCGAGCGCGCGGCGTGCCTGCGCGTGCACCGCCCGCCAGTCCACCAGCAGGCGGCGGCGCGGATAGCCGGCGGCGAGCGCGATATTCTCCGCCACGCTCATCCATTCGACGAGCGCGAGATCCTGATGGATGAAGGCGATCGGCAATTTTTCCACGCGTGGATCGACCGGCGCCCCGTGCAGCAGGATGGTGCCGGCATCCGCCGCGTGCACGCCGGCGAGCACCTTGATCAGCGTGGATTTGCCCGCGCCATTGCCGCCGAGCAGCGCATGCACCTCGCCGGGCGCGATCGCGAAATCAACGTCATCGACGGCGCGCGTGCCGCCAAAAACCTTCACGATGCCCTGCATGGCCATCATGGCCGTGCTCATGGATGTTCCTCCCACGGGACCACTCGCCTGGGCTGGTCCTTCTCGCTAAAAGGACGCTAACAGGATATTTTTAGCGTGCAAGCGCAATATTATGCATTTTCTTTGCGGCGGCCATGCTGCGGGCCAGCACGCTGGCGACATGCTCGGCGTCGCGCGCCGCCCCGTCATGGATCTGGTGGCGGCAGGAGGTGCCGTCGGCGATGATGATCGCATCGCCCGCCTTGCGCACCGCCGGCAGCAGGTCGAGCTCCGCCATCGCGCGGGAGACGTCGATCGTCTCGCTCTGGTAGCCGAACGCGCCGGCCATGCCGCAACAGCTCGACGGGATGGTCTCGACGGTGAGGCCCGGGATCAGGCGGAGCGTGGCCTCGATCGCGCCCATCGCGCCGAACGCCTTCTGGTGGCAATGCCCGTGCAGCAGCGCGCGGCTCTCGATCGGCGCGAGCGCGGCGGCGAAACGCCCGGCTTTTGCCTCGCGGGCAACGAATTCCTCGAAGAGCAGAAATTGCTCCGCATCGCGCGGGAGGAATTCGCCGGGCAGCAGCGCGAGCGCCTCGTCGCGGAAGCTGAGCAGGCAGCTCGGCTCCATCCCGATCACCGGGACGCCGCGATCCAGATAAGGCCGCAGCACCGCAAGGCTGCGCCGCATCTCGTCGCGCGCCGCCGCGACATCGCCGACCGAGAGAAAGGTGCGGCCGCAGCAGAGCGCGCGGCCGCGTGGCGCTTTCGCCGTGATCACGCGATAGCCCGCGCCGGCCAGCACGGCGATCGCATCGTGGAGGATTTCGGGCTCGAAGGCGCTGTTGAACGTATCCGCCCAGAGCAGGATTTCCTGCCCCGCCGCCGGGCCGGCATCTTCCGCGCGAAACCGGTCGCGCCGCCAGACCGGCAGGCTGCGCTCGGCGCTGAACCCCAGCACCCGCTCGCCGAGCCGTGCCAGCAGGCGCGACCGGTTGCGCAGATTGAGCAGCGGCGCCAGAAACCCGGCGATGCCGGCATAGCGCGGGAGCGCGCCGATCAGCCGGTCGCGCAGCGTGGCGCCATGCGTCCGGCGCCGCGCCGCCTGCACCTCGATCTTCATGCGCGCCATGTCGACGCCGGTCGGGCATTCGCGGCGGCACGCCTTGCAGGAGACGCAGAGGCGCATCGAGTCCGCCACCGCATCCGAATCCAGCCCGTCGCGGCCGAGCTGCCCGGTCAATGCAAGCCGCAGCGTGTTGGCGCGACCGCGCGTCACGTGCTGCTCGTCGCGCGTCGCGCGATAGGACGGGCACATCACCCCGCCCGCCAGCGCTCGGCAGGCGCCATTGTTGTTGCACATCTCGACCGCGCCCTGCAGCCCGCCCGCCGCACCCGGATAGGCGGACCAGTCGAGCGCCGGCGCGATGTCGCGACTCACGCCATAGCCCGGCGCGTAGCGCAGCAGGGAGCGATCGTCGAAGCGCGGCGGATCGACGATCTTGCCGGGATTGAGCGCGCCGTCCGGATCGAGCGTGCGCTTGATCTCGCCGAACGCGCCGACCAGCCGCGCGCCGAACATGCTCGCGTGGAACTCGCTGCGCACCAGCCCGTCGCCATGCTCGCCGGAATGCGAGCCCTTGTAGTCGCGCACCATCGCAAAGGCTTCCTCGGCGACCGCGCGCATCGTCGCGACATCTTGCTCAAGCCGCAGGTTGAGCACCGGGCGCACATGCAGGCAGCCCTCGGAGGCATGCGCGTACCAGGTGCCCTTGGTGCCGTGCCGCTCGAACACCTCGGTGAGCCGCGCGGTATAGTCGGCGAGATGCGCGAGCGGCACGGCGCAATCCTCGACAAAGGAGACCGGCTTCCGCTGATCCTTCATCGACATCATGATGTTGAGACCGGAGGTGCGGAGCTCGGTCACGGCGGTCTGCAGCGCCGGGTCGAGCACGTCGACCACGCCGCCCCATTGCGCGCCGCTGCGATCGAAGCCGAAGCCGAGATCGCCCATCATCTCGTGCAAACGGCGCAGGCGGTCGCGGTTCTCCGCGTCGTCCTCGGCGAATTCCACCAGCAGCAGCGCCGCCGGCGCGCCGCGCACCACCGCGTCGAGCGTCGAGCGGAACATCGCGATCTCGCCGGCGAGCGCGATCATCGTCGCATCCACCAGCTCGATCGCGATCGGACCGAGCGTCACCAGATGCTGGGCCGCATCCATCGCCTTGTGGAAGGCGCCGAAATGACAGATGCCGACCGCGCGCCGGCCGAGCACCGGCCAGAGCTTCAGCTCGACCGCGGTGCTGTAGGCCAGCGTGCCCTCGGATCCGACCAGGACATGCGCGAGGTTCACGGTCCTGCCACGCGCCGGATCGAGCACGTCGATATTGTAGCCGCCGACGCGCCGCTGCACCTTGGGGAAGCGCCGCGCCACCTCGTCCGCCTCGCGTGCGCCGATCGCGATCAGCGCCTCGGCGAGCGACTTCTCGCGCGCGCCGTTCACGTCGGAGAGGTCGGACGCCACCTCGCCGAACCGCATGCGGGTGCCATCGGCCAGCGCCGCCTCGATCGACACCACGTTGTCGCGCGTCGTGCCGTAGCGGAGCGAGCGGCCGCCGCAACTGTTGTTTCCCACCATGCCGCCGATCGTCGCGCGCGACGCGGTGGAGACATCGACCGGAAACCACAGACCGTGCGGCCTGAGCTGGCGGTTGAGCTCGTCGAGCACGATGCCGGGCTCGACCACGCAGCGCCGGTTCGCGACGTCGAGCGAGAGGATGCGGGTGAGGTGCTGAGACCCGTCGATCACCAGCCCGGCGCCGACCGTCTGACCGGATTGCGAGGTGCCGCCGCCGCGCGCGGTGATCGGCACACCCTCCTGCCGGGCGAGGTCGAGCGCCTGCAGCGCCGCCTCGGTGCTGCGCGGCACCACCACGCCGCGCGGCATGATCTGGTAATGCGAGGCATCGGTGGCATAGCGGCCCCGGCTCGCGGCATCGAACAGCACTGCGCCGTCGATTTCCTGCGCGAGGCGGCGTTCCAGCAGGCTATTCTGCATGCAATCCATTCCCGCCGCGATCCCGCTGCGCGAGGACCGGGCCGCTCTTGTTGCGGAGGTGCTGGAACAGGATCTCGGCCAGCTCGGCGCCTTCTCGACGGCGGAGCGCATCGAGGATCGCCTCGTGCTCGCGCATCGCCTCGCTCCAGCGATCCCGCCCGCGATCGAGATTGGCGGCGTAGCGGACGCGCTGCAGCCGGTCGGCGAGGCTCGCATAGGCGACGGCTAGCGCGGCATTGCCGGCGGCATTGACGATCAGCCGGTGGATCGCCTGGTTGCAGCGGAAATACCCGTGCAGGTCGCGGCGCAGATAGAATCCGTACATCTCATGATGCAGCCGTTCCGCCTCGGCGATGGCGTCATCGCCGATCCGCTCGCAGGCGAGCCGGCCGGCCAGCGCCTCGAGGCCGCCCATCAGGTCGAACAATTCCCGCACGTCGCGGCTGCCGAGCGGACGGATGCGGGCGCCGCGATTGGGCAGCAAATCGACCAGGCCTTCCGATGAGAGCACTTTCAGCGCCTCCCGCAGCGGGGTCCTGGAAATGCCGAGCATCTCGCAGAGCGCGCGCTCCGGCACCCGCGCGCCCTCCGCGAGATTGCCTTCGACGATGTGGTCGCGGAGGCGCGTCAGCACCTCCTCGTGCAGCGACGCCGGGCTGCGGATGACATCCATACCCACAGCGTAAGACAATCCTTTCACTCCGTCGAGGTGGATTGCATGCAAATTCTTGTTGCCAGCATTCCTGCCTGGATGCAGAACGCCCGCAGGAGGACCCGCCATGACAGCACCCATCGGCCAGCATTTCCTGCAAATCCCCGGCCCGAGCCCGGTCCCGGAGCGGGTGATGCGCGCGATGGACCGTCAGGTGATCGACCATCGCGGCCCGGAATTCGGCCGCCTCGGGCATGACGTGCTGGAGGGGCTGCGCGCGGTGTTCAAGACCGACGACCCGGTGATCCTCTACCCGTCCTCCGGCACCGGCGCCTGGGAGGCGGCGATCGCCAACACGCTCTCGCCCGGCGACCGCGTCCTGATGGCGGAGACCGGGCAGTTCGCGACGCTCTGGCATGCGATGGCGAAGCGCTGGGGCATCGAGCCGAGCTTCCTGCCCGGGGACTGGCGGCACGGCGCCGATCCCGCGGCGATCGAGGCGGCGCTCGCCGAGGACCGCACGCATGCCATCAAGGCGGTGATGGTGGTGCACAACGAGACCTCCACCGGCGCCACCAGCCGGATCGCGGCGATCCGCGAGGCGATCGACGCTGCCTCGCACCCGGCGCTCCTGATGGTGGACACCATCTCCGGCCTCGGCTCGGCCGATTTCCGGCACACGGAATGGGGCGTCGACGTTTCGGTGAGCTGCTCGCAGAAGGGGCTGATGCTGCCGCCCGGCCTCGGCATGAACGCGGTCTCCGACAAGGCGCGCGTGGCGGCGAAAACCGCCCGTCTGCCGCGCAGCTATTGGGACTGGCAGGAGATGCTGAAGCCGAACGCCAACGGGTTCTTTCCCTATACCCCGGCCACCACGCTGCTCTACGGGTTGCGGGAATCGATCGCCATGCTGATGGAGGAGGGGCTGGATGCGGTATTCGCCCGTCATCACCGGCTGGGCGCCGCGGCACGCGCCGCGGTGCGCGGCTGGGGGCTCGAGGTGCTGTGCCTGGAGCCCGCGGAATACTCGCCCGTGCTCACCGCCGTGCTGATGCCCGAAGGGCACAGCGCCGACCGGTTCCGCAAGATCGTGCTCGAGAAATTCGACATGTCGCTGGGTTCCGGCCTCGGCAAGGTGGCCGACCGGGTGTTCCGCATCGGCCATCTCGGCCAGTGCAACGAACTCGTGCTGATGGGCGCGCTGACCGGGGTCGAGATGGGCCTCGCCGCCGCCGGCGTGCCGCACCGCGCGGGCGGCGTCGCCGCGGCGATGGCCTCGCTCCACGAGGGCAACGCCTACCGGCCGGAACAGAGCGCGGCCTGACCGATCGCGCAACCTCCTGGCGATTTCGTGGCGGGACGCGACAGAAAGCTGCTTTCAGGCGTAGCCCTGCGCAGCAAATTCATCCTGCGACGAGCGACCTGATGCATCCGACAAGCGGTTAACTGGATTCTTGTTAACCATGGCTATTGCATTGCAGCATCATGGTAATCCGACACCTGCTTCTTGCCGGTCGGCATGGCCGGCTCTAGGTGTTCGAGGGAATGTGTCGGAAGGAGATCGCGATGGCGCAGACGGTGACGGAAACGCGCAAGCGGTCGGCCAGGACGAACCAGAAACCCTCCCTCTCGCGGGACCTGCTGACCCGCGCCTATCACGACATGCTGCTGATCCGCCGATTCGAGGAGAAGGCTGGCCAGCTCTACGGCATGGGTCTGATTGGCGGCTTCTGCCATCTCTATATCGGCCAGGAAGCGGTGGTCGTCGGCATGCAGATGGCGCTCTCGGAAGGCGACGAGGTCGTCACCTCCTATCGCGATCACGGCCACATGCTGGCGACCGGCATGGATCCGAAGGGCGTGATGGCGGAGCTTACCGGCCGTGCGACCGGCTATTCGCACGGCAAGGGCGGCTCGATGCACATGTTCAGCCGCAAGCAGAATTTCTTCGGCGGCCATGGCATTGTCGGCGCCCAGGTGTCGATCGGCACCGGGCTGGCCTTCAGCAACTGGTACCGTGGCAATGACCGGGTGAGCCTGACCTATTTCGGCGAGGGCGCGTCGAACCAGGGCCAGACCTTCGAGAGCTTCAACCTCGCCGCGCTGATGAAGCTGCCCAACATTTTCATCATCGAGAACAACAAATACGGCATGGGCACCAGCGTCGAGCGCGCCTCGGCCTCGCGCGATCTGTCGCGCAACGGCGCGCCCTGGGGCATCCCGGGCGCGCAGGTGGACGGGATGGACGTGGTGGCGGTGAAGGAGGCGGGGGATGCCGCCATCGCGCATTGCCGCGCCGGCAAGGGCCCATACCTGCTGGAGATGAAGACCTACCGCTATCGCGGCCACTCGATGTCCGATCCGGCGAAATACCGCACCCGGGAGGAGATCCAGAAGATGCGCAGCGAGCACGACCCGATCGAGGGCGCGCGCATCCGGCTGCTCAATGAGTACGGGCTTGGCGAGACCGAGCTCAAGAAGATCGATGACGAGGTGAAGCGCGTGGTGCAGGAGGCGGCTGATTTCGCGCAGTCGAGCCCGGAGCCGGAGCCTTCGGAGCTCTGGACCGACGTGCTGCTGGAGGGCTGAGCGACGATGTCGACCGAGATCCTGATGCCGGCGCTCTCGCCGACGATGACCGAGGGCAAGCTCGCGCGCTGGCTCAAGAAGGTGGGCGAGGATGTGCGCGCCGGTGACGTGATCGCCGAGATCGAGACCGACAAGGCGACGATGGAGGTCGAGGCGGTGGATGAGGGCAAGCTCGCCCGCATCCTGATCGACGAAGGCACCGAAGGCGTCGCGGTCAACACGCCGATCGCGGTGCTGGCCGCCGATGGCGAGAGCGCCGACGCCGCACCCGCCCCGATATCCGCGCCGAAGCAGGAGGCGCCGGCCGAGCCGAAAGTCGCCGCCGAAGCGGAAGACGAGACGGTGATCGCCAAGCGCGGCGGCGAGCGGCGCGCGCCCGACATGCAGGCGGCCCCCGCGCCGGAGCGCGACTGGGGCCCGACCGCGCCGATTACCGTGCGCGAGGCGCTGCGCGATGCGATGGCCGCCGAGCTCCGCGCCGACCAGGCCGTGCTGCTGCTCGGCGAGGAGGTCGCGCAGTATCAGGGCGCCTACAAGGTGAGCCAGGGCCTGCTGGATGAGTTCGGCGACAAGCGCATCATCGACACGCCGATCACCGAGCACGGCTTCACCGGCATGGCGGTGGGCGCGGCGCTGAACGGGCTCAAGCCGATCGTCGAGTTCATGACGTTCAACTTCGCCATGCAGGCGATGGACCAGATCATCAACTCGGCGGCCAAGACGCTCTACATGTCGGGCGGCCAGATGGGCTGCCCGGTCGTGTTCCGCGGCCCGAACGGCGCCGCCTCCCGCGTCGCCGCCCAGCATTCGCAATGCTACGCGAGCTGGTACGCGCATATCCCCGGGCTGAAAGTGGTGGCACCCTGGTCCTCGGCCGACGCCAAGGGCCTGCTGCGCGCCGCGATCCGCGATCCGAACCCGGTGATCGTGCTCGAGAACGAGATCCTCTACGGCCAGACCTTCGACTGCCCGACGGCCGATGATTTCATCCTGCCGATCGGTCGCGCGAAGGTCGAGCGCGAGGGCAAGGACGTCACCATCGTGGCCTTCAGCATCATGGTGGGCGTGGCGCTCAAGGCGGCCGATACGCTGGCCGAGCAGGGAATCGAGGCGGAGGTGATCAATCTTCGCTCGCTTCGCCCGTTCGACGCCGAGACGGTGGCGGCGAGCGTCAAGAAGACCAACCGTCTGGTCTCGGTCGAGGAGGGCTGGCCCTTCGCCGGGATCGGCGCCGAGGTCGCGATGCAGGTGGTCGAGCATTGCTTCGACTGGCTGGACGCGCCGCCCGCACGGGTCTGCGGCGTCGACGTGCCGCTGCCCTATGCCGCCAATCTGGAAAAACTCGCCCTGCCGCAACCCGGCTGGGTGGTGGACGCGGTGCGGAAACTGATCTGACCGGCAGAGAGGACGCACAAGCATGGCCACGAACATCCTGATGCCGGCGCTCAGCCCGACGATGACGGAAGGCACGCTCTCGCGCTGGCTCAAGAAGGAGGGCGACGACGTGCGCGCCGGCGACGTCATCGCCGAAATCGAGACCGATAAGGCGACGATGGAGGTCGAGGCGGTCGATGAGGGCGTGCTCGGCAAGATCCTGGTCGCCGACGGCACCGCCGGGGTGAAGGTGAACGCCCCGATCGCGGTGCTGGTCGAGGCCGGCGAGGCGGTGCCGGATGCCGCCCCCGCCGAGGCAGCCAAGGCCCCGCCGGCGCCCCCCGCGAAAGCCCCCGAACCGGCTCCCGCACCGGCCCCGACCCCGACCCCAGTTCGGACCGAGGCGTCCGCGCCACCGAAAGCCAACGGGCATGATCGCGCAGCGGCCGAGCGCATCTTCGCGTCCCCGCTCGCTCGGCGGATGGCGAAGCAGGCCGGCATCGATCTCGCGGTGCTGAAAGGCAGCGGGCCGCAGGGCCGCATCGTGCGCGCCGATATCGAGGCCGCCCAGAAGGGCGGTGCACCGGCCGCCGCCCAGCCCTCTGCCGCGCCCGCCGCGGCGATGGCCGCCGGGCCTGCGCCGCGCGCGCCACAGGCCCCGCCGGAAATCACCGCGCCGCACCGCCTGGTGCCGAACAGCTCGATGCGGAAGGTGATCGCACGTCGCCTCGCCGAGGCGAAATCGACCATCCCGCATTTCTACCTCTCGATGGACATCGCGCTCGACGCGCTGCTCGGCTTGCGCGGCGATCTCAACGCGAAATCGAAGGAGGGCGCGGGCGCGTTCAAGCTCTCGGTCAACGACCTGATCATCAAGGCCGCCGCGATCGCGCTCCGCCGCGTGCCGCAGGTGAATGCGAGCTACACCGAAGACGCGATCGTGCTCTATGACGACATCGACATCAGCGTCGCGGTCGCCATTCCGGACGGGCTGATCACGCCGATCATCCGCCGCGCCGACCAGAAGGGCCTCGCCGCGATCAGCGCCGAGATAAAGGACCTCGCCACCCGCGCGCGAGCCGGCAAGCTCAAGCCGGAGGAGTTCCAGGGCGGCGGCTTCTCGATCTCCAATCTCGGCATGTATGGGGTGAGCGAGTTCTCGGCGATCATCAACCCGCCGCAGGGCGCGATCCTCGCGGTCGGCGCCGGCGAGAAGCGGGCGGTGGTGAAGGACGGCGAGCTCGCCGTCGCGACGATGATGACCTGCACGATGAGCGTCGATCACCGGGTGGTGGATGGCGCGCTTGGTGCGGAATGGCTCGCGGCTTTCAAGGCGATCGTCGAGGATCCGCTGAGCCTGATGCTTTGATGCCGGCCACCCTTCGGGATGCGACCGAGGCTGACCTGCCGGAAGTGATGCGCTTCATCCATGCGCTCGCCGTCTATGAGCGTCTCGCCGATGAGGTGACCGTCACCGAGCAGGATTTGCGGGACAGCCTGTTCGGACCGGTGCCACGCGCCTTTGCGCTGCTGGCCGAGCAGCAAGGCCGCGCGGTCGGCTTCGCCGTTTGGTTCCGCAATTTCAGCACCTTCGAGGGCAAGGCCGGACTCTATGTCGAGGATGTCTTCGTCGAGGCGGACTGTCGCGGGCAGGGGATCGGGCGGGCGATCTTCGCTCATCTCGCAGCGCGCGCGCTGGCGGATGGCGCGCCTCGGCTCGAGTGGTCGGTGTTGAACTGGAACCAGCCTGCGATCACCTTCTATCGTGGATTGGGCGCCGAGCCCCGGGTTCAATGGACCGGGCAGCGCCTCTCCGGGCAGGCGCTCTCTGCGCTGGCCGGGACCTCGGAATAGGACGGATCATGGAAACGAGCTTCGATCTGGTCGTCGTCGGCGGCGGACCCGGCGGGTATGTCGCGGCGATCCGCGCCGCGCAGCTCGGCATGAAGGCCGCGGTGGTGGAGCGCGAGCATCTGGGCGGCATCTGCCTCAACTGGGGCTGCATCCCGACCAAGGCGCTGCTGCGCTCCTCCGAGATCAACCATCTGCTGCACCATCTCGACGAGTTCGGCTTCGGCGCCGACAATATCCGCTTCGATCTCGGCAAGGTGGTGAAACGGTCGCGCGCCGTGGCCAAGCAGCTCGCCTCAGGCGTCGGGCATCTGCTGCGCAAGAACAAGGTGACGGTGTTCGACGGCGAGGGGAAACTCGCCGGCCGGCAGACACTCGCCGTCACCAAGGACGGCAAGCCGGTGGCGACGCTCAGCGCGCCGCATATCATCCTGGCGACCGGCGCCCGCGCCCGTCAGCTGCCCGGCATGGAGAGCGACGGCAAGCTGATCTGGGCCTACAAGGACGCGATGGTGCCGGCGGCGATGCCGAAATCGCTGCTGGTGATCGGCTCGGGCGCCATCGGCATCGAGTTCGCCAGCTTCTTCCTCAACATGGGCGCCGAGGTCACCGTGGTCGAGGTGCTCGACCGCATCCTGCCGGTGGAGGATGAGGAGATCAGCGCCTTTGCCCGCAAGGCGTTCGAGAAGCAGAAGATGAAGCTGATCACCGGGGCCGCGGTGAAATCGCTCAAGAAGGGCGCCGACAGCGTCACCGCCACCATCGAGGTCGGCGGCAAGACGCGGGAGATCACGGTTGACCGGGTGATCTCGGCGGTCGGGATCGTCGGCAATGTGGAGAATCTCGGCCTCGAGGGGACGGGCGTGAAGGTCGAGCGCACGCATGTGCTGATCGACCCGTTCTGCCGCACCGGGGAGCCCGGGGTCTATGCGATCGGCGATCTCTGCGGGCCGCCCTGGCTCGCCCACAAGGCGAGCCATGAGGGGGTGGTCTGCGTCGAGAAGATCGCCGGGCTCGACCCGCACCCGATCGACTGGACCAACATTCCGGGCTGCACCTACTGCCGCCCGCAGGTCGCCTCGGTCGGGCTCACCGAGGCCCGCGCCAAGGCCGAGGGGCACACCGTTAAGGTCGGGCGCTTCCCCTTCATCGGCAACGGCAAGGCGATCGCGATGGGCGAGCCCGAGGGCATGGTCAAGACCGTGTTCGACGCTGAGACCGGCGAGCTGCTCGGCGCGCATATGGTGGGCGCCGAGGTGACGGAGATGATCCAGGGCTATGCCATCGCGCGCACGCTCGAGACCACCGAGACCGAGCTGATGCACACGGTCTTCCCGCATCCGACCGTCTCCGAGACGATGCATGAGTCCGTGCTGGACGCCTACGACCAGGCCATCCACTTCTAAAAGCCCGTTTGACAATGCTACTGCGACGGTCATCCGACGCGGCTTTCCTGTGTGCCGCCGCTCACGGCCCATCGGCCGCGCCGCCGCGGTGCTCGAAAACCCATGCCGGGCGGCGCGTAGAGGCGCCTCTGACTCGTCGCAGCGCATTGTCAAACGGGCTCTAGCCGCTTGACGCCACGGAGGGTGACCGCCACTTCTCGTCTATGAGCACCACGCGCGTCCTAATCGACCACCGGGGAGGCGGCGTGCTGCGCCATCCGGAAAAGGCGCACCGGCCGGATAACCCGATCCGCCGGAAGCCCGACTGGATCAGGGTCAAGGCGCCGACGCACCCGATCTATCACGAGACCCGCGCGCTGATGCGCGAGAACCGGCTGGTGACGGTCTGTGAGGAGGCCGCCTGCCCGAATATCGGCGAGTGCTGGACCCAGCGCCACGCCACCATGATGATCATGGGCGACACCTGCACCCGCGCCTGCGCCTTTTGCAACGTGCGCACCGGCCAGCCGGCGGCGCTCGACGCCGGGGAGCCGGGGCGCGTCGCCGATGCGGTGGCCAAGCTTGGGTTGCGCCACGTCGTCATCACCTCGGTCGACCGCGACGACCTCGCCGATGGCGGGGCGGCGCATTTCGCGGCCGTAATTGGCGCGCTCCGTGCGGCGGCGCCGGCCACCACCATCGAGGTGCTGACGCCCGATTTCCTGCGCAAGCCGGGCGGCGTCGAGACCGTGGCGACGGCGCGGCCGGACGTTTTCAACCATAATCTCGAAACTGTGCCGCGCCTCTACACGACCATCCGGCCGGGTGCCCGCTACTACCAGTCGCTCCGCCTGCTCGACCGGGTGAAAGCGGTCGATCCGACCATCTTCACCAAATCCGGCCTGATGGTCGGGCTCGGCGAGGAGCGGGCGGAGATCATGCAGGTGATGGACGATCTGCGCATCGCCGATGTCGATTTCCTCACCCTCGGCCAATACCTGCAACCGACGGTGAAGCATGCGGCGGTGGATCGCTTCGTCACGCCGGACGAGTTCGCCGATTACGCCGCGATCGCGCGTGCCAAGGGGTTCCTGCTGGTGAGCGCCACGCCGCTGACCCGCAGCTCGTATCATGCGGATGCGGATTTCGCCGCCCTTCGGGCCGCGCGCGAGCGCCGGCTCGCCGCCGGCTGAGATGCCGAAATACGAGAATAGCGAGCTCGTCCCCTATCGGCCGGACCAGTTGTTCGACCTCGTCGCCGATATCGGCAAATACCCGCAATTCCTGCCGTGGTGCGTCGCCTCGCGCGTGCGCAGGCGCACCGGCAACGAGCTGCTCGCCGATCTCACAATCGGGTTCGGCCCGTTTCGCGAGAGCTTCACCAGCCGGGTCACGCTCTCCCCGCCCGGCAGCATCCACGTGCAATACGAGAACGGGCCGTTCCGCTACCTGCACAATAGCTGGGAGTTCCGGCCCGATCCGCAGGGCACGATGGTCGATTTCCGCGTCGATTTCGAGTTCCGCAGCCGTATCCTGCAGGTGGCGATCGGCGCCGTGTTCACCGAGGCGGTGCGCCGCATGGTCAGCGCCTTCCACCGCCGGGCGAGAGATGTCTATGGTCCGCCGGAGAGCGCCGCCGCATCGGCGCAGCAGGTCAATGGCTGACTGTCGGAGAAGTCGATGAATGACGCCGCCCCCATGAGCTACGCGCCGTCCCGGTTCGACGCGACGATCCCGGTTCGCATCAACCTCTACTCGGACACCCAGTCGAAGCCGTCACCGGCGATGAAGCAGGCGATGGTGGAGGCGGAGCTCGGCGACGAGCAACACGGTTCGGACCCGACCGTCTGGGCGCTGTGCGACCGGATGAGCGCGCTGCTCGGCAAGCAGGCGGCGATCTTCCTGCCGAGCGGGACCATGTGCAACCAGGTGGCGATCGCGACCCATTGCAGCCCGGGCGACGAGGTTCTGGCGCACGAGACCTCGCATATTATCACCAGCGAGGGCGGCGCGCCGGCGGCGATCTCCAGCATTTTCATCAAGGGCCTGCCCGGCGCGCGCGGCCAATTCGATGCGCCGGCCTTGGGCGCCGCGATCCGCCCGCGCACGCGCTACGCGCCGCCGCAGACGCTGGTCGAGGTCGAGAACACCGCCAATGCCGGCGGCGGCACCGCCTGGCCGATCGACCGACTGCGCGCGGTGACGTCGCTCGCGCATGAGGCCGGCATGGCGACCCATATGGACGGCGCGCGGCTGATGAACGCCGCGGTGCAGACCGGCGTCTCGGCCGCCGAGATTTGCGAAGGCTTCGATAGCGTGTGGCTGGATTTCACCAAGGGTCTCGGCGCTCCGCTCGGCGCTGTGCTCTGCGGCTCGGAGGAATTCATCGGCGCGGCCTGGCGCTGGAAGCAGCGCCTCGGCGGCTCGATGCGCCAGGGCGGCATCTGCGCCGCGGCCTGCCTCTACGCGCTCGACCACAATATCGAGCGTCTCGCCGAGGATCATGCGAATGCCAAGCGCCTCGCCCGCGGCCTCGCGCAGATCCCCGGCATCACGGTGGAAGATCCGGAAACCAATCTCGTCTTTTTCGACGTCTCCGGCACCGGCCTGACCACCGACGCGCTGGCGGAGCGCGTGCGCCCGCATGGGCTGATCTTCTCGGCGAGCAACAACAGCCGCGCGCGTGCCTGCCTGCATCTCGACGTGACCGAGGCGCAGGTCGAGGAGGCGCTCTCGATCTTCCGCGCCGCGGTGAACTGACTACTTCACCGCGCCGAGCGTGAGCCCCTGCACCAGCGTGCGCTGCAGGAAGGCGAACACCAGAGCGACCGGCACGGTGGCGAGCAGCGCCGCCGCCATCACCTGGTTCCACTCCACGCTGTAGCGGCCGGCCACCAGGTTCACCACCTTGAGCGGCAGCGTCATGTTGCCGGGGTCGCGCAGCATGGTGAGCGCCAGCGGAAACTCGTTCCAGCAGCCCACGAAGGTGACGAGCCCGGTCACCGCGATCGCGGGCAGCGCCAGCGGCATGAAGATGCGGCGGATCGCCTGCCAGCGTCCGGCGCCGTCGATCCACGCGGCCTCCTCGAGCTCGGGCGGGATGGTGGTGAAATAGGCGGCCAGCATCCACACCGCGAAAGCCAGCTGGAAGGCGGCGTAGATCACCACCAATGCGCCGCGCGAATCGACCAGCGTGCTGCCGCCGAGATGGATCGAGGCCGCCATCCGGAACAGGCCCAGCACCAGCAGGATCGGCGAGAGCATCTGCGTCACCAGCAGGAACTGGCTGTAGGCGCCGCGGCCGCGGAACCGGATGCGGCTCACCGCATAGGCGGCGGGGATCGAGATCGCGAGCGTCAGCAGGGTGCCGCCGAGGCTCACCGCCAGGCTGTTCAGCAACCCGGTGCCGAAATCCGCCGCCTGCCACATATCGGCGAAATTGTGCCAGGCGATCCGCGTCGGCACCCAGCGCGGCGGGAACGCGATCACCTGCTCGCGCGGCTTCAACGCGGTCGAGAGCATCACCGCGAAAGGCAGCAGCGCCACCACCAGCAGCGGCAGCAGTACGAGCCAGCTCCACACCGAGCGGACGAGCTTCTTCCGGTTGACGGCGAGCCTCACGCCGCCTGCTCCCGCCGCAACCGCATGTAGGCCACGGTGAAGGCGAGCACGATCGCGAGCATCACCAGCGAGACCGCGGCCGCCTGCCCGGGACGGCCGAGGCGGAAGGAGAGCTCGTAGAGATAGGTCACCATGATATGCGTCGAGTTGTCCGGGCCGCCTTCCGTCATCACCCAGATGATCGGAAAGGAATTGAACACGTGGATGACGTTCAGAACGATCGCGATATTGATGAACGGCCCGAGCATCGGCAGCGTCAGATGCAGGAAGGCGTGCCGCGGGCGCGCGCCGTCGATCGCCGCCGCCTCGTAGATCTCGCCGGGTATGGCGGTGAGGCCGCCGAGCAGGATGGTCGCGGTGAACGGGATCGAGACGATGATGCCGACCGCGATCTCCACCGGGAAAGCGGTGCGCGCTTCCGCCATCCATTGCACCGGCGCGTGCAGCACGCCGAGCTCGCGCAGCGTCGCGTCGATCATGCCGTAATCGGGATTGAACGCCCAGAGCCAGACCACCGCCGCCATCGCGAGCGACATCGCCCAGGGCAGCATGATGATGGTGCGCGCGATGCCCCGCCCGTAGAAATCACGCCGCAGGACGAGCGCGGTCGGCATCGAGATCAGCAGCGTGCCGCCGACCACGCCGATCACCCATTCCGCGGTACGCAGCAGCGTGCCCTGAAAAATGCTGTCGGAGAGGATGTCGGAGAAATTCGCCCATCCGGCAAAGCCGCGCACGAGCCCGAACCGGGACACATTCGAGAGAGACAGCAGCACGACTTCGTAGAACGGCACGCAGATGATCACGAGCGCCAGGGCGAGGCTCGGCAGGATCAGCCACCATCCGCCGCCGCCTCTGCGCGCGCGCCGGCGGGACCGCCCGGACACAACACCGACGGCAGCGCCCGCCGGAACCGCGCCGACGTGCAGCAGGGTGGACTCCTCCTGCTCGCCGCGCCGCGTGTCCCGGTAGGAACTCACTTGTTGAGGGATTCGTCCGCCCGTTCCGCCGCCTGCTTCAGCGCCGCTTCCGGCGTCGCCTTGCCGATATAGACCGATTGCACGGCGTCCGAGACCGCCTTCGTCGTGTCGTCCCAGCCGGTGACGGTCGGCGCGAAATGCGCCTTCGGCAGCAGGTCGACGAAGATCTTGAGCCGCGGGTTGTTGGTGAAATACGGATCCTCCGCCTCCGCCTTAGTGGTCGGCAGGAAACCCTCACCCTCGGTGAACGCGACGCGCGGCGCCTTGGTGAACAGGAAGTCGAGGAACTTCCAGGCCGCCTGCTTCACCTTGGAGTTCTTGAACAGCACGATGGAATCCGTCACCGCGTAGGTCGAGGAAGTGGTGCCGGCCGGCACCGGCACGATGCCGTAATCGAGATTGGGCGATTCCTTCGCGATCTGGTTGATCAGGAACGGCGCGGTGATCACCATGCCGACGCGGCCCTGCTTGAACAGGTTCTGCAGATCCTCGCGCGTGTAGCTGGTGACGCCGGGTTCCGTCAGACCCTGATCGACCATGCTCTTGTAAAGGGTGAGCGCGCGCACGCCGGCCGGGCTGTCGAACGCTGCCTGCTTGTGCGCATCGAGCACGTCGCCGCCATAGCTCCAGAGCGCGTAATAGTAGTACACGTCGACCTCGCTGCCTTTCGCCATCAGCCCGAAGCCGGGCGTGCCGTCCGCCTTCAGCTTCTGCGACGCGGCGACGACGTCGTCCCAGGTCGCCGGCCCGTTCGGAAAGCCGGCCTTGGTCAGCATCGCCTTGTTGTAGAACATCGCCCGCGCGGAGGCGGCGATCGGCAGCCCGTACACCTTGCCGTCGATCGTGCCCGGCTGCAGGAAGGGCGAGATGAAGCGGGCTTTGAACTCCGCATCCATGTAGCCGTCGAGTGGTTCGGCGAGATCGTCGCGCACGAAATCGAGCAGCGAGCGCGTGCCGAGAATCGAAATGTCGGAATTCGTGCCACCCGCGATGTCGGTACGCAGTTTCTGCAGCAGGCTCTCCCAGTTCACCACCTCGATCTTGACGTCGATGCCGGGATTGGCCTGGTGGAACTCATCCGCCATTTTCTGGAAGTAGGGCCCGGTTGCGGCGCTGTAATAGGCGACGGTGACGCGCACGGTCTGCGCGCGCGCCGACCCTAATCCGGCGAGCGTCAGGGCGAGCCCAAGGCAGAGGGGCGCCACCCAGCGGCGGCCGATCTGGTGGCGGGCGACGCGGGCGAACAGGCGCTTGCCGGTCAGTCTCATGTCCCAATCTCCTCGGCACGGGTGCGGCGGGCGGTGAGGGGGGAGCGTGCAACGTCCGGGGCCGGCGCGTCCAGCAGCTTCGTTGCGGAAATTTCCTGGATCGAGGGTGTCCGCGCCAAAGAGTTCCGGAGCGCGCATTGCCGGCGGCCGCGACTGCGTGGCAAGCTCCCCGCCATGCGCCGCACGCCGTATCACGGACTCTACGCCTATGTCTGGGATGTCGCGGAGGAGGCGCCCGACCGGTTCGCCGAGGAGATGCGCCGCCTCTCGCTCGACACGCTCTGCCTCGCCGCGAGCTATCACGCCGGCAAGTTCATCCGTCCGCACGGCGCCGGCGCGCGCGTGATCTTTCCCGAGGATGGCTGCGCGCATTTCGCCGCGCGCCCCGAGCGCTACGGCCGCATCAAGCCGAAGCGGAGCGTCGCCTCCGAAGGCGATCCGTTCGGCGCCTTTGCCGAACACCGCGACATCGCCGTCACCGCCTGGACCGTGCTGCTGCACAACACGCGGCTCGGCCTCGCGCATCCGGAATGCGTCGTCCGCAACGCGTTCGGCGATCCCTACCGATACAGCCTGTGTCCGTCGCATCCCGATGTGCGGGACTATGCCGTCGCGCTCTGCGCCGATATCGCCGACCGCTATCCGGTGCGCGGCCTGGTGCTGGAGACCGCGGGCTTCCTGCCCTACCAGCACGGCTATCACCACGAATTCGCGCTGATCGCCGCCAATCCGTGGCTCGATCTGCATCTCGGCCTCTGCTTCTGCACGCATTGCGTCGCAGGTGCGACGCGCGCCGGCATCGACGCGGCGGGGTTGCAGACGCGCATCGCCGAGCGGATCGATCACTATCTGCGCGCCGCGCTCGACACGCCGGCTGGAATCGCCCAGCACTGGATCGCGGCCGATCTGCTTGCCGATGCGGAGCTCGCCGCCTTCCTACGCTGGCGCTGTACGGTGGTGACCGGACTCGTCGCCGGCATCCGCGCCGGTGTGCGGAAAGACGCCGAGCTTTTCGTCATCCCAGGCGTGCGCCGGCCGAGCGCCGCCGGCTGGGTGGAGGGGGCGGATCTGGCCGCGCTCGCCGCCGCGGCGGACGGGCTCGAGCTATGCCTCTACGAACCCTCCTGGCAGGCGGCCGCCGCCGATCTCGGCGAGGTGCGCCGGCGGATCGGCGCGTCACCGATCCGCTGCGTGCTGCGTCCCGGGCCGCCGGACTGGGCCGAGGAGGGCGGGTTCGCGCGCACGGTGCGCGAGATCGACGCCGCCGGCATCGACGGGTTCGGGTTCTACAATTTCGGCCATGTGCGCCGCGCCAATCTGGACTGGATCGGCCGCGCGCTCGGCGGATTGAACCGCCGGTAGGCGGGAGCGGAGGAAAGATGGGTTTGCGTCTCGAAGGCAAGGTGGCGCTGGTCACCGGTGCGGTCGGCGGCATCGGCAGCGCGATCGTCGACGTGTTCCTCGCGGAAGGCGCCGCGGTGATCCTCTGCGACCGCAAGGAGAACGAGGTGGCGGAGCGGGTGCAAGCGCTGGCGGCGAACGGCGCGCGCGTGCACGGCGCCGCGGCCGACATCACCGACCGCCCCGCGCTGCATGCCGCGGTGGATGCCGCCGTCGCGGCGCTCGGCGAGGTTGATGTCCTGATCGCCAACGCCTCGACCGGCAACAGCGCCGCCTCGCTGCGCTCGACCGATGCCGCGGGCTGGCGGGACGACATCGCGAACAACGTCGCCGGGCAGTACCATTCGGTCGAGGCCGTGCTCGCGCCGATGCGGGCGCGGCGCGCCGGGAGCATCGTGCTGATCGGCTCGGTGAACGGGCTCGCGGTGTTCGGCAACCCCGCCTATAGCGCGGCGAAGGCCGCCCTGGTCAGCTACACCCGCTCGATGGCGGTGGAGTACGGGCCGTTCGGCATCCGCGCCAACATCGTCTGCCCCGGCACGGTGCGCACGCCCGCCTGGAGCCGGCGCATCGCGAAAAGCCCCGAGATCTTCGAAAATCTGCGCAAATGGTATCCGCTCGGCCGCGTCGCGGAACCGGTGGACGTGGCGCGCGCCGCCTGCTTCCTCGCCTCCGACGAGGCGGCTTTCATCTCGGGCACCGTGCTGCCGGTGGATGGCGGGCTGATGGCCGGCAACCGGCTGATGACCGGCGAGCTGACCCTGGAACCCATCTGACGGGGTAGTCCTGGCCGTCATCTTGCGGAGGGGGAGGCCCTTCTGCAATGTAGCCCGACGGGCATGCCGCCCGATCCGCCCGTCGGAAGGCGGTCCTGGAGGAGTGTCCCATGGTCGAGATTTCGCGCCGGGCGGTTGTGCTCGGCACCGCCGCCTCGCTTGCCGCCCCGGCGATCATCGCCCACGCGGCCGATACGATCCGCATCGGCGTGGTCTCGCCGCAGACCGGCGCCGCCGCGCAATCCGGCCAGTTCATGCGGAACGGCATCACCTTGGCGATCGACGCGGTGAATGCCAAGGGCGGCCTGCTCGGCCGCAAGCTCGAGATGGTCGTCGCCGACGACCAGACGACGAACCCCGGCGCGGTGCTCGCCTTCAGCAAGCTCGCCTCCGACGCCTCGATGGTCGCGTTCATCGGGTCGATCCGCTCGACGCAGGTGCAGGCGATGGCGCCCGACGTGCTGAAGATTGGCAAGCCGATGATGATCGGCGGCACCGATCCGCGGCTCACCCATCAGGGTAATCAGTGGCTGTTCCGCTGCCGCCCGAACGACACCTATTCGGCGAAGACGATCGCCGCCTATGGCGTGCAGACGCTCGGCCACAAGAAGGTGGCGCTGATCTACTCGACGGACGCGTTCGGCACCGGCGGCCGCGACGCGCTCACCAGCGAGCTCAAGGCGCTCGGCGTCACGCCCGTGCTGAATGCCGGCTACACCAACCAGCAGACGGATTTCACGCCGACGGTGCTGCAGGTGCGCAGTTCCGGCGCCGATCTCATCACCAGCTACTTCACCTACGAGACCGATCTCGGCGTCTTCGCCAAGCAGCTCCGCCAGCTCGGCGTGCGCACGCCCTGGCTCGGCTCGCCCTCGATCGTCGACACCTCGGCGCTCGAGCTCGCCGGCCCCGCGCTCTACGACACCTACGGCGTCGCCGATTACGCGGTGGGGGCGAGCCCGGCCTCGAAAGCCTTTGCGGATGTTTACCAGGCGCGTTTCAAGAACCTGCCGGACAATCAGAGCTCCTGGGCATACGACGCGATCAACGTCCTTGCGACCGCGATCGGCAATGCGAAGAGCACCGCGCCGGACGCGATCCGCACCGCGGTCCTGGCCATCCAGGGCTACAAGGGCGCGGAGGGCGAGTACGATTTCGACCAGAACGGCGACGGGCTGCACGGCTACAGCGTGGTGCAGAATCAGAGCGGCAAGATAAACTTCATCAAATACGTCGAATTCCCCAAGCCCTCCTAGAGCATCATCTGTTCGAATAGAATCGTTCGAGCGGATAAGATGCTCGCCAAAACAAAGAGCGAGAGCCTGTGGAGTGAGCGGATGCGAACGGAACGTGCTCTAGGTCCGGCGACGTGCTGAGCATCCTCCCGCAGCTTTTGTTCACCGGGCTCGGGATCGGGGCGATCTACGCCATCGCCTCGCTTGGCTTCGTGCTGCTGATCCGCGCCGCCAACGTGGTGAACTTCGCGCAAGGCCAGTTCTCGATGCTGGGCGCCTACATCATGCTGGTTCTCCTGGTGGGCGTCGGCGTGCCGTACTGGGCGGCGTTCCTGCTCGCGATCGTGCTGATGGCGGGGTTCGGCGTGCTGTTCGCCGGCGCGGTCTACTGGCCGCTCCGCAATCGCGGGCAGCTCACCGTCATCATCAGCACGATCGGCGCCTCGATCCTAATGCCGAACGCGGTGCTCGCGATCTACGGGCCGAGCCCGGCGACCGTCTCCGGCCTGTTCGCCGGCGGCGGCTTCATGGTCGGGTCGGTCTTCGTCGACAGCCAGTATCTCGCGATCATCGTCTTCGCGATCCTGATGGTGGCGCTGCAATACGTGGTGTTCGAGAAGACGACGCTCGGCAAGAAGCTGCAGGCCACCTCGCAAGACAAGGAGATGGCGGCGCTGCTCGGCATCTCGGTCGCCGGCATGGTGCTGATCACCTTCGCGTACAGCGCGGCGCTCGGCGCGCTCGCCGGCGTGCTGGTGGCGCCGGTGCTGTTCGTCTCCGTCGGCATGGGGGCGACGATCGCGCTCAAGGCCTTCGCCGCGAACATCATCGGCGGCTTCGGCAGTATCCCGGGTGCGATCCTGGGCGGGTTGATCATCGGGCTCGCCGAGACGCTTGGGGCCGCCTACATCTCGACGCCGTACAAGGATGCGTTCGGTTTCGTCATCCTGCTGCTCGTGCTGTTGGTCAGGCCCCAGGGCCTGTTCGGCGAGCTGATCGCGGAGAAGGCATGACGGCCGAGGCGATCCGCGCGGACGCGGCAGACATCCCGCTCGACGAGCTGGCGGTGATTCCCGCCGCGCGCTGGTGGCGCGGGCTGCCGACGGCGCTCATCGGCTTGGTGATCGCGATTGCGGTGGCCGCGGTGGCGCCGGGGCAGGGCTATTACCTCAACATCATTATGCAGGCCGCGACTTACGCGATCGGGGTTTCCGGCCTGGTCGTCGTGCTCGGCTATTGCGGACAGATCTCGCTGACGCAGGCGGGTTTCCTCGGCATGGGCTCCTACGTGCTGGCGCTGCTCACCGTGCATGCCGGCGTGCCATTCCTGATCGCCACCATCGCCGCGATGATCGTATGCGGCGCGTTCGGGCTGCTGCTCGGCTTCGCGAGCCTCCGGCTTGGCGGCCATTACCTCGCGATGGTGACGATCAGCTTCCAGGTGATCCTCACCCTCGTGCTGACCAATTGGATCGGGCTGACCGGCGGACCGGACGGGGTGTCCGGCATCCCGCGGCCGGAATTCTTCACCGGCGGTCATGCCTATCTCGGGCTCTGCCTGGTGCTGCTGGTCTGCGTGATGCTGTTCGCCTGGCGGCTCAAGCTGAGCCGGCTCGGCCGGGCGATGCAGGCGGTGCGCGACAACGAGATCGCCGCCGGCACCTGCGGCATCCATGTATTCCGCATCAAGGTGGTGTCGTTCGGCATCAGCGCGCTGCTGGGCGGCCTCGGGGGCGCGTTGTTCGCCGGCGCGTTCTCCTATGTGAGCCCCGATCAGTTCACCTTCGACGAAAGCGTGGTGATGCTGACGATGGCGCTGCTGGGCGGCGTGCAGAGCCCGTTCGGCGCGCTGCTCGGCACCTTCACGCTGGTGATCCTGCCGGAATGGCTGCGCTTCCTGCGCCAGGCCTATCTCGCGATCTACGGCGCCGCCGTCATCCTCATCATGATCTTCCTCCCCGAAGGTATCTGGGGCTGGGCGGCGCGCCGCCTGTATCGCCCCGCGCGCGCGGTGACCGGACGCATTCCGCCGCTGCCGCTGCTCAGCCAACATGCCGGCCCAGCCACCCTAGGAGCCGCGCCGGCCGCCGCCGTCCTGACGGTTGACAATCTCGCCAAGCATTTCGGCGGGCTGAAGGCGCTCGACGGGGTGAGCTTCTCGGTCCGCCGCGGCAGCGTGCATGCGCTGATCGGGCCGAACGGCTCGGGCAAGACCACCTTCCTGAACGTGATCTCCGGCCTCTACCGCGCCACCTCCGGCACGGTCCGGCTCGGCGACGCGGTGCTCGGCACGATGGCGCCGCACATGCGCACGCGGCGCGGCATGACGCGTACCTATCAGAACATCCGCGTCTTCCGTGGGCTGACCGTGCTGGAGAACGTGATGATCGGCGCCGAGCGTCCCGGCAACGACGTGCGGGAGAGCGCCGCCGTGGTGGCGCGCGCGCTGGCGGCGCTCGATTTCGTCGGCCTGCGGGAGGAAGCGTCCGCGTCGGTGGGCTCGCTGCCGTATGGGCATCAGCGCTATGTCGAGATTGCGCGCGCGCTCGCCGGCTCGCCCGACATCCTGCTGCTCGATGAGCCGGCGGCCGGGCTGAACTCCACCGAAAAGCAGGAGCTCGGCCAGCTGCTGCGCCGGCTCAAGGGCCACGGCCTCACCATCCTGGTGATCGAGCACGACATGAAGCTGATCGAGGCGGTCGCCGACCACATCACCGTGCTCAATTTCGGCAAACGCATCGCCGACGGAACGCCGCGCGAGGTGCTGAGCCATCCGGAGGTGATCGCCGCCTATCTCGGGGAGCCGCAGGCCGCATGACCTTGCTCGCGATCGAGGGGCTGCGCGCCCGCTACAATGCGGGCGAGGTGCTGCACGGGCTCGACCTCACGGTCGAGCAAGGCGAGATCGTGGCCCTGCTTGGCGCCAATGGCGCGGGCAAGACGACGACCTTGCGGGCGATCTCCGGCCTGCTCGCGCATGCGTCGGGGCGGATCCTGCTCGATGGCCAGCCGATCCTCGGCAAGGGGCCGGGTGCGATCGTGCGCGCCGGCGTCTCCCACGTGCCGGAGGGGCGGCGCATCTTCCCCGGCCTGACGGTGCGCGAGAACATCCTGCTCGGCGCGTCCAATCGCGGCCGCCTGACGCGCGTCACGCGCGAGGCGGAAATCGAGGAGATGCTCACTTTATTCCCCGACCTTCGCCGACTCGCGGGCGCGCTCGGCTGGACCTTGTCGGGCGGCCAGCTCCAGATGGTGGCGGTGGCGCGCGGGCTGATGGCGCGGCCGCGCCTGCTGCTGCTCGACGAGCCCTCGCTCGGCCTCGCGCCGCTGATCGTGCAGCAGGTGTTCCGCATCATCGCCGATATCCGCGCGCGCGGCACCACGGTGCTGCTGGTCGAGCAAAACGCGCACATGGCGCTCTCCGTCGCCGATCGCGGCTACGTGCTGGAGACCGGCCGCATTCTGGTGAGCGGCAAGCCGGACGCGTTGTGGAACGATCCGAAAGTGCGCGCCGCCTATCTCGGCGGCCTGGCCACCGCCGATGTCTGACGCGCTCCGTCGCGATGTCTGACTCGCTCCGCATGCTCTCGACGCTCGCGGTGATGGGCGCGCTGCGGGAGGTTGCCGCCGATCTTGGCGGCGCGGTGGAGATCGATTTCGCGCCGACCCAGAAGCTGCTGGAACGCATCGCCGCCGGCGAGCAGGCGGATGTCGCGATCCTCACCGATGCGGCGGCGACCGCGCTCGCCGCCGACGGCGTCATTCTCGCCGACAGCGTGACCCCGCTCGTGCTGTCCCGCGTCGGCTTGGCGGTCGCGCCCGGCACGCCGCATCCGCGCATCGGCACCGTCGCGGAATTCGTCGACGCGCTGCAGCGGGCGCAATCGATCGCTTATTCGCAAAGCGGCGCCAGCGGCCAGTATTTCGCCCGGCTGATCGGCGAGCTCGGCATCGAGGCAACCGTCTCCGGGAAGGCGATCGTGGTGTCGGGCGGCCTCACCGCCGAATTGCTGCGTGACGGCCGGGCGGAGATCGCGATCCAGCAGATCAGCGAGTTGATGGCGGTGCCGGGCATCGAGATCGTCGGGTCTTTCCCGCAGGAGCTCGCATCCGAAAGCGTGTTCACCGCCGGCGTGCTCCGCCGCGCGCGGGATACGGCGCGCGCACGCGAATGGGTGCGCACGCTCGCCGGCGCCGAGGCGGCCCGCGTCTATGCCCGCAACGGGCTCGCGCCGCCGCCGGGCTGACGGTTCCGCCGCGCCGCATGCTTGAAGCGCCGCGATCCAGAAGCCGCTTCTCTTGGCGCTGACGCCGCTGAATCTTTAGGCGATCGTCTTCTGATCGCCCCGCCGCTCCTGCACTTGCCGCTTCTGCATAGGTAAGATTTCGTCGCGATTCCGATATTGATGGAGCAGCACTGGTTTTTGTAAATTCGCCCGGCCCATCAACCGGAGCCTTCAATGCCGAGACTGGTCCTCCACGCCACCGTCTTCACCACACTCTGCCTCGGCATCGCCGGGCTTGGCGGTGCGGCACATGCCGCGCGCTCCGACATGCAACCCCGGCTTTCCCCGTTGGCCACGAAGGTGGCGGATGGCTGCCCCGGCGGCCAATGGCGCGGTCCCTGGGGCAAGTGCCGGGTGGGTGCCTATAGCGGACCGATGCCGGGCGGCGGCTTTGCGCACGGCTACACGGGCTGCCAGCCCGGCTGGTGGCGCGGCCCCTGGGGTGAGTGCCGGGACACGGTGTCCATGGCCGCCTGCCGAACGGCGCCTTCCAGTAAGGTCGGCTAGGGCACCATCCGATCGAATTGAAATCTTTCGATCGGGCAAAGTCGCCCGCCAAACCAAGCTTGAGCGGCTGCCGATCCTCTTTGACCGGAAATCGCTCTAGCGCCGCCCGACCACGCTCAGCACCGCGACGCCGAACAGCGCTGCGGCGAAGGTGAACACGCCGAGCATCACCCGCAGCCGCAGCCCGACCTCGGCCGATTCGGTGCTGAGCCGTTCGCGCATCGCCGTGCGCTCGCGGGCGACCCGCTCGACGAGATCGGCGGGAACCGGATCGCCCGCCGGCAGCACGGCATCCGCCGAATCGCCGAGCAACGGCCGAAGTGCCGCCAGCGCCGTCGCCGCGTCCGGCGCGTGCGACGCGGCGATCACCCGGTCGAGCGTCGCCTCCCGGGCCACGGCGCGTTCGAGCGGCAACGGGGCGGCGTAGCTCGCGAACAGGCCGCAGAGCCCGACCACTACGAAGGCCATGACGAGAAAGGCGGACCAGGCACGGCCGCCGGATGCGCCTGCCCCTGACCGCGCGGGCGACATCTGCATCCGGGGTGCCTGCATTGCCTGACATCGCCCGAACCCGGTGCGATCGTCAACAAAGCGTCCCCCGCGTTAAGGATTGCGAAAGATTCGCGGCGCATCCTGAGGCGGAAAGGTGCTTTCGATGTCCGCATCGGGGTTGCGAAACCTGTTCCGCCGCTACGCCACGACGCCGCCCGAAGCGGCGGTGTCGGCTGACGCCACGCCGTCGCCCGAAACTGCGCCGGGGGCCCCGCCGCCGGCTGCCGTCGAGCCGCGACCCTGGCGCCCGGAGCGGATCGCCGCCGCGGCCGTGCTCTGGGGCGAGGGGTTCCTGCGTCCCGGGGGCGCCGGCGAGACGCTGCACATGGTGCGCGCCTTTGGCGCCACCCCGGCGGAGACCGTGCTCCTGCTCGGCGGCCAGGCCGGCGGCCCGGCCCGCGCGATCGCCGAGGCGTTCGGCTGCTACGTGTCGAGCTTCGAGGCCGATGCCGATCTCGCTGCGTCCGCCGAACGCCATCTCGCGGAGGCGCGGCTTGGCAAGCGCGCGACGCTGCAGCGCTGGGATCCGCGGGTGCCGGCGTTCCGGCGCCATGCCTACAACCATGCGGTGCTGTTCGAGCCGTTGCGCGGCGCCGCGCCGGAACCGCTGATCGGCGAGCTCGCCGCCGCGATCCGGCCCGGCGGCCAGCTCGCGCTGGTCGAGCTCGTGACCGACCGGGCGCTCGACCCCGCCGATCCGGTGGCGGCCGGCTGGTGCCGTCTCGAGCATCGATCGCCGCTGCTGCCGAGCGAGGCGGCGATTACCGCTTGTCTGGCCGTCTCCGGCTTCGATGTGAGGGTGACCGAGGATGTCACCCTGAAGCACAAGCAGCTCGCGATGGCGGGGTGGGAGACGGTGGTGCAGGCGATGCGGGTCAACCGTCCGGGCCATGGCCGTGCCGCGGCGCTGGTCGCGGAAGCCGAGACATGGCTGTTCCGGCTTCGCCTGTTCGCCTCCGGCCGGCTTCGCCTGGTGCGCTGGCACGCGATCCGGGCACGGTGATCTCGGGCTGATCCCGCCTGACATCCGCCCAGCCGGGTTGACAGTCTCGTCCCGGCTGCGTATTGCCCCGCGCTCGATCGGGGACGGCAGACCGTCCCTCGGCACCGCATTGTCCCAGGGTTCGCGCCATGAAAGTCCGCAACAGCCTCCGCTCTGCGAAGACCCGCGACAAGAACTGCCGCGTCGTGCGCCGGCATGGCCGCGTCTACGTGATCAACAAGAAGAATCCGCGGATGAAGGCTCGCCAGGGCTAAGCCGGGCGCTGATCCGGGGCGCGCCGCCCCCGAGTTCCGCTTGCCGCGCGCCGCCTCCGCTCCCATCCTCTGCTTGAGGGAATGACCATCCCGAAGCAGGAGCGTCCGGAATGATCGCGCAGCCTTCACCGAAGCCCGAGATCCTCGCCCGCAAGGATGCGATCGTCGCGGAATTGCGCGGAATCGTGCCGGGCGATGGCGTGATCGCCGATCCGGTCCGCTTGCGTCCCTACGAGACGGATGGGCTTTCCGCCTATCGCCAGGTGCCGCTCGCGGTCGTGCTGCCGGAAACCACCGAGCAGGTCGCCGCCATCATGCGGCTGCTCCATGCCGAAGGCGTGCGGGTCATCCCGCGTGGCGCCGGCACCAGCCTCTCCGGTGGCGCGCTGCCGCTCGCCGATGCGGTGGTGGTCGGCATGATGCGGATGCACCGCATCCTCGAGATCGACTATGCCGATCGCTTCGCGGTCGTGCAGGCCGGGGTGACGAATATCGGCATCACCCAGGCGGTGCAGGGGCGCGGCTTCTTCTACGCGCCCGACCCGTCGAGCCAGCTCGCCTGCATGATTGGCGGCAATGTGGGGATGAATTCGGGCGGCGCGCATTGCCTGAAATACGGCGTCACCGCCAACAACTTGCTCGGCCTGCGCATCGTCACGGTCGAGGGCGAGATCATCGAGATCGGCGGCACGCATCTCGACGCCGCCGGCTATGACTGGCTCGGCCTGCTCACCGGCAGCGAGGGCCAGCTCGCGATCGCCACCGAGGTGACGGTCCGCATCCTGCGCGGCCCGGAAGGCGCGCGCGCGATGCTCGCCGCGTTCCGCTCCAACGAGGTGGCCGGCGCCTGCGTCGATGCGATCATCGCGTCGGGCATCATCCCGGTCGCGCTCGAATTCATGGACCGGCCGGCGATCCACGCCTGCGAGGCATTCGCCCATGCCGGCTACCCGCTCGACGCCGAGGCGATGCTGATTATCGAAGTGGAGGGCAGCGAGGCCGAGCAGGACGATCTGCTCGCCCGGATCCGCGCGATCTGCGCGGAATTCGACCCGATCAGCCTGAAAGTCTCCCAAAGTGCCGAGGAGAGTGCGGCGATCTGGAAGGGGCGGAAGGGCGCGTTCGGCGCGATCGGCCGCATCAGCCCCGATTATCTCTGCATGGACGGCACCATCCCGACCGGGCAATTGCCGCACGTGCTGCGCCGCATCGGCGAGATGAGCGACGCGTACGGGCTGAAGGTCGCCAACATTTTCCATGCCGGGGACGGCAATCTGCACCCGTTGATCATGTTCGACGCCAACGACCCCGACAGCTTCGCCCGCGCCGAGCATTTCGGTGCGGATATCCTCGAGCTCTGCGTCGACGTCGGCGGCTGCCTGACCGGCGAGCACGGCGTCGGCGTCGAGAAGCGCGACCTGATGCGCCGCCAGTTCACCGAGGCCGAGCTCGCGCAGCAGCGCCGGATCAAATCCGCCTTCGACCCGGACTGGCTGCTCAACCCGAGCAAGGTGTTCCCGCTTCTCGATCATGCCGCCTGACGGCGGAACCCCGCCCACCGGCGAGGCCTCCTCCGCGCCCTCCGCAGAGGAGGAAGGCATCATCGCCGTGGTGGCCGATGCGCGCGCGGCGGGGGAGACGCTGCTGGTCCAGGGGGCGGGCAGCAAATCCGGGATGCTGCGTCCGGTGCAGGCGGCGCGCACGCTTAGCCTGCGCGAGCATGCCGGCATCGTGTTCCATGCGCCGAAGGAGCTGGTGATCGCCGCCCGATCGGGGACGAAGCTGACCGAGATCGAGGCGGCGCTCGCCGTCAGCGGCCAGATGCTGCTCGCCGAGCCGCCCGACCTCTCCCGCGTGTTCGGCGGCGCGCCGGGCACGCAGACACTGGGCGGGGTGGTAGCCGCCAATCTCTCCGGCCCGCGGCGCATCACCGCGGGCGCCACGCGCGACCACGTCATGGGCGTGCGCGCGGTAACCGGGCGCGCCGAGCTGGTGCGCTCGGGCGGCCGGGTGCTCAAGAACGTGACCGGACTCGATCTCTGCAAGCTGTTCGCCGGCAGCCACGGCACGCTCGCCGTGCTGACCGAGATCACGCTGAAAGTGCTCCCCGCGCCCGAGCAGGCGGGCACGGTGGTGCTGCCGGGCCTTGACGCCGAGCGGGGCGTCGCCGCGCTCTCTGCCGCGCTCGGCGCGCCGTACGGCGTCTCCGCCGCCGCCTGGCTGCCGGCGGAGGCGGCGTCGCTGCTCCCGGAACTCCCCGCCGGCCGCCCGGTGGCGCTCGCCCGGATCGAGGATTTTGCCGCGAGCGTCGTCTACCGCACCGGCAAATTGCGCGCGGATCTCGCCGCGTTCGGCGCCGCGGAGCTGCTCGACGATGCGGCGAGCCGTGCGGTCTGGCGCGCCATCCGCGATGCGGTGCCGCTGGCCAATGCCGCCGAGGAGGCGGTGTGGCGCGTCTCCGTCCGGCCCTCCGCCGGGCCGGCAATCGTCGCCGCGGCCCGTGCCGCCGGCGGCCGCGCCTTTCTCGACTGGGGCGGCGGCCTCGCCTGGGCGGCAGGTCCCGCGACCGAAGCCATGCATGACGCGATCACCGCGGCGGCGCTGGCGGCCGGCGGCATCTGGATGCTGATGCGCGGCCCGGCGGCGCTTCGCGCAGCGGTCGCCGTGGTCCCCCCCGAACCGCCGCCGCTCGCCCGGCTCTCGGCGCGGGTCAAGGCGGCGCTCGATCCGGACGGCGTGTTGAACCCCGGCCGACTCCACGCCGGATCATAAGGACGAGCAGATGCTGGGTCTGGTCATGCTCTGCTTCTTCGGCGCCACCGTCCTCGGCGTGATCACCTCATATTTCCGGGCGACGCCGCGCGAGGGCTACCGGCCGATTCCGGGCGCTCATTGGCCGCCGCTCGTGGTGGGCGCGGTCTGCGTGCCGATCGCGATCGTCTACGTGATCCTGCGCGTGTTCACCCTGAGGAAATTCATGGTCGATGTCGCCTTCCTGCCGGTGGCCTTGCTTGGCATGCTCGTGTCGCTCGTGTTCACCCGCTACAACCCGGTCAGCGGGCGGCGCTGATGCGAACCGAATTCACCGCGGAGCAGCTCCGCGACCCCGGGATCGCCGCCTCGAACGACGTGCTTCGCACCTGCGTGCATTGCGGGCTCTGCACGGCAACCTGCCCGACCTTCGTGCTGCTCGGTGACGAGCTCGACAGCCCGCGTGGCCGCATCTACCTGATCAAGGACATGCTGGAGGGCGGCAAGCCCGCGAGCGAGGCGGTGACGACCCATCTCGATCGCTGCCTTTCCTGCTTCGCCTGCATGACGACCTGCCCGTCCGGCGTGAACTACATGCACCTCGTCGACCATGCGCGGACGGTGGTGGAGGAGACCTATCGTCGGCCGCTCGCCGACCGCCTGCTGCGGGCGGTGATCGGCCGGGTGTTGCCGAACCGGAAATTGTTCCGCCTGGCGCTCATCGCCGCGCGGCTCGGCCGGCCGCTGCGCGGATTTCTGCCAACAACCGGCACGGGCGCGCGGCTGCGCGCGATGCTTGGTCTGGCGCCCGCGCGCCTGCCGTCGCCGAGCGCCCTGCAGGGGCCGCGGGTGCATCGGGCGATCGGCGAGCGGCGGAGGCGCGTCGGCCTGCTCACCGGCTGCGCGCAGGCGGTGCTGGACCCCGCGATCAACGAGGCGACCATTCGGCTGCTGACCCGGCTCGGCGTCGAGGTGGTGGTGCCGCCATCGGTCGGCTGCTGCGGCGCGCTGCCGCATCACATGGGCCAGCACGACCGGGCGATGATGCTGATGCGGTCCGCAATCGAGGGATGGAACCGGGAGCTCGACGGGGAGGGGC
Organism: Acetobacteraceae bacterium; assembly: GCA_965276665.1. GTDB lineage: Bacteria > Pseudomonadota > Alphaproteobacteria > Acetobacterales > Acetobacteraceae > CAWGJC01. The sequence continues at coordinate 736,773 of OZ255620.1, read as the reverse complement.
TCGACGCGATCCTGGTGAACACGTCGGGTTGCGGCACCACCATCAAGGATTACGGCTTCTTGTTCCGCACCGAGCCCGCGCCATGGCCCGAGCGGGCCGAGGCCGTGGCCTCGCGGACCCTCGATATCAGCGAGTTCCTGCTCCGCATCGGCTACGCGCCGAGCCGGCCGCCGCCCGGCCTGACCGCCGCCTACCACGCCGCCTGCAGCCTGCAGCACGGGCAGAAGGTAACCGATGCGCCAAAGGCGCTGCTCCGCACCGCCGGCTTCACCGTGGTCGAGCCGGCGGAGCCGCATCTCTGCTGCGGCTCCGCCGGCACCTACAATCTGCTGCAGCCGGAGATCGCGTCGCGGCTGCGGGCCCGGAAACTCGCCAATCTGGTGGCGACCGCGCCTGATATCGTCGCGACCGGCAATATCGGCTGCATCACGCAACTCGCCGGCGGCGGGCTGCCGGTGACACATACCGTTGAACTGCTCGACTGGATGGCAGGCGGTCCTGCCCCCTCGGCCATGGCGGAAATCGTACCGCGGGCGGCTTGAGAGTAAGCGGGAAGGCCGAGGGCTCTGCCCCTGGACCCCGCTAAGGGCAGTCGCCCTTAGAACCCGGTTGGCGCTTCGCGCGAAGCGCACTCAACACCGCAGCACTTCCGTCCATCCGGCGTTCCGCGCAATGCGCCAACCGGGTTCTAAGGGCGACTGCCCTTAGCGGGGTTAGGGGCAGAGCCCCTGGCCTTCAAGCAACCGCCGTGATTCGGTTGCGAAGGCCGCCCGAACGGGCGCAGCATCCTTTGATGCTGCTCATGCTGCGTCTCGCTTTCCTTCTGTCGCTTACCGTCGCCGCGCCGGCCATGGCTCAGACGCCGCCAGCGACCCAGCAGGCGACCCCTGCCCAGGCGAGACCGCCTGGGCAGGTCGACCGCATGCTCAACGCGCTTCGCACCGCGCCGGACGCCGCGACGGCCGGGGCGCTCGAGGCGCGGATCAAGCAATCCTGGCTGGACGCCGGCACTCCCGCCGTCACCCTGCTGATGAGCCGTGCGCTGCGCGAGGCGGGGGCGGGCACCGATCAGGAGGCGCTCGACGATCTCGACGCGGTGCTCGATCTCGACCCGAGTCAGCCCGAGGCATGGCACCGCAAGGCGATCGTCCATTACCACATGGGCGATGTGCCGGCGGCGATCCGCGACATCGAGGAGGCGGTTCAGATCGAGCCGCGGCAATTCGAGGCGTTCCAGACCCTCTCGCGCATCGCCGAGGCGCGGGAGGATTGGAAGGGCGCCTTTGCCGCCTGGCAGAAGGCGATCGATCTCGATCCGAACATGCCCGGCGGCAAGGAGCACCTCGAGGAGCTCCGGCACCGCGCCTTTGGCCAGGAGACTTGAAAGACGTCGATCGGCGGCGTCGATCCGTGACCTCGATGCATGACCGGGGCGTGATTGACGCCGAGGGGACGCGGCGCCTATAAGCCGCCGCCTGCGCCGCCGCCTCGCGCGCGGCAACCCCGGATTTCGGAGACAGGCTCGTGAAGCGCACCTATCAACCCTCGAAGCTGGTCCGCAAGCGGCGCCATGGCTTCCGCGCCCGCATGGAGACGGTCGGGGGCCGGAAGGTCCTGGCCACGCGGCGCGCCAAGGGCCGCAAGCGCCTGTCGGCCTGACCGATGGCGCCTGAAGGCCGGCTTCGCAAGCGCGCCGAGTTCCTGCGCGTCGCGGCGAAGGGCCGGAAGGCGCCGGTGCCCGGACTGGTGCTGCAAGTTCTGTCCCGCGGCGATGACGCGCCGGCCCGGCTTGGCTTCACCGTCACTCGCAAGGTCGGCAATGCCGTGATCCGCAACCGCACGCGGCGCCGGCTTCGCGCCGCCGCGCGCGAGGTGCTGGGCGAGCAGCCTTTGCCGGGCCACGATCTCGTGCTGATCGGGCGGGACGCCACGCGGCGCCGCCCGTTTCCCCTGCTGCTCGCCGATCTCCGGCGCGCCATCGCCAAGGGGGTCGCCCCCGAGGCGGCGCGGTGAAGGCCGCGATGGTGGGCGCCGTGCGCCTCTATCAATGGACGGTGCGACCGTTGATCGGCGCAAATTGCCGCTTCCACCCCGGATGCAGCGAATACGCGATCGAGGCGATCCGCATCCATGGCGCGCTCCGCGGTGGCGCGCTTGCCACGCGCCGGATATTGCGGTGCAACCCCTGGCATCCCGGCGGATTTGATCCTGTGCCCCGCCCGGCCGACCGCCCCGATCAAGGAAAGGCCTGACCGGCCCGATGGACCAGAAACGCATGATGCTCGCGATCGGCGTCTCGATCGCGATCCTGCTCGTCTTCCAGCTTGTGATCCCGCACCGCGCGACACCGCCGGCCGGGACCGCGGCGACGACGCAATCGACCCCCGCGCAGGACGTGCCCGGGCCCACCGGCAATCTCGCCGGACCCGGCACCCAGCCCGTGGCGGTCGCAGCCCCGCGCGAGGTGCCGCGGGTGAAGATCGACGCGCCGCGCGTGCAGGGTAGCCTGAGCCTGGTTGGCGCGCGCATCGATGACATCGTGCTGCGCGATTATCGCGAGACGGTGGAGCCCAACTCCCCGCTGGTCCGCCTGCTTGAGCCGCGCTCCGACCCGCAACCCTATTACGCGCAGTTCGGCTGGAGCAGCGCCGATGCTTCCCTCAAGCTGCCGACGCCGGACACGCTCTGGACCGCCTCCGCGCCGCAGCTCACCGCGGCGCAGCCGGTGACGCTGAGTTGGAACAACGGCGGCGGCCTGACCTTCCAGCTCGTGATCTCGATCGACGAGAACTACATGTTCACGGTCGAGCAGCGGGTGCAGAATGCGACCGGTACCCCGGTTTCGGTCTATCCCTGGTCGCGCATCCGCCGCGACTACACGCCCACGGTGATCGGCTACTACATTCTGCATGAGGGGCCGGTGGGGGTGATCGGCGACCGCCTGCAGGAGCTCACCTATGCGAAGATGCGCTCGCAGGGCGAGAAGGCGCAGGGCGTCGCCTATTCCGGTCAGGATGATGGCGGCTGGGCCGGCATCACCGACAAATACTGGCTCGCGGCACTGGTGCCGGATCAGCAGACGCCGGTCTCGGTCGCCTATCGATACATCACCGAGAACAATGCGCCGCGCTACCAGGTGGATTTCGTCGACCGCAACCCCGCGCAGGTCGCGGCGAACGGCCAGGCGGCGACCACCACGCGCCTGTTCGCCGGCGCCAAGGAAGTGCACCTGCTCGACCACTACCAGGCGCAGCTGCATATCCCGGCCTTCTACAAGGCGGTGGATTTCGGCCTGTTCGAATTCCTCACCCGGCCGATCTTCTTCGCGCTCGACTGGCTGAACCAGATTCTCGGCAATTTCGGGCTGGCGATCATGGCCTTCACCCTGTTCGTCAAGCTGCTGTTCTTCCCGCTGGCGAACAAATCCTACAAATCGATGAGCAAGATGAAGCTCCTCGGGCCGAAGGTCCAGGCGTTGCGCGAACGGCTCAAGGACGAGCCGGCGATGATGCAGCAGGAGATGATGAAGCTCTACCGGGCCGAGAAGGTGAACCCGGCCAGCGGGTGCCTGCCGATGGTTGTGCAGATCCCAGTGTTCTTCTGCCTCTACAAGGACATCTTCGTCACCATCGAGATGCGGCAGGCGCCGTTCTTCGGCTGGATCCACGACCTTTCGGTGCCGGACCCGACCAATATCTTCAACCTGTTCGGGCTTATTCCTTTCGATCCAACGCATATCGCGCCGCTGCTGCATCTCGGCGTCTGGCCGGTGATCATGGGCTTCACCATGTTCTTCCAGCAGAAGCTTAACCCGCCGCCGCCCGACCCGATGCAGGCCCGCATCTTCCAGTTCATGCCGGTGGTGTTCACCTTCATGCTGGCGCGCTTCCCGGCGGGTCTGGTGATCTACTGGACCTGGAACAACACCCTTACGATCGCACAGCAATGGTTGATCATGCGCTCGACGAAACTGCGGAACCCGAGAATGGCGCGGACCTAGAAGCCGCCCTTGAGGCGGGGCGGAAGCTGTTTGCGGCGGAGGGAAAATTCTTCCACGCCGCGCAGCGCCTCGATGAGCTGCCGCCGGTCGGCGGCCCGGAGATCGCCTTTGCCGGGCGGTCGAATGTCGGCAAATCCTCGCTGGTGAATGCGCTCACCGGGCGTCGCGCGCTGGCGCGCACCTCCGGCCGTCCGGGTCGGACAAAGCAGCTCAATTTCTTCGATCTCGGCGGCCGGCTCACCCTGGTTGACATGCCGGGCTACGGCTACGCCGAGGCCGCCGCCTCGGTGAAGGAGGATTGGCAGGGGCTGATGTTCGAGTATCTGCGCGGCCGGCCGAGCCTCCGCCGCGTGGTGCTGCTGCTCGATGCGCGGATCGAGACCAAGCGCGCCGATATCGCGGTGATGGAATTGCTCGACCGCGCCGCCGTCACCTTCCAGCTCGTGCTGACCAAACTCGACGATGCGCGCCCGGCGCAGGGAGCAAGGCGATGGGCGGAGATGGCGACGCTCGCTCGTCGGCATCCGGCGGCGCATCCCGAGGTGTTGGCGACCAGCAGCATCACCGGCGCCGGCATCGCCGAACTGCGCGCCGCTCTCGCGACCTTGGCCGCTAGGGTCCGGACTCAACCAGCCTGAAGCCAATTTCCGGCTCCTACCCTCATTACATTGGAAAGTCCTTTTGCGGGTGCCCCCATGTCCGCGATTGACCAGACCCGTTGCGAAAAATTCGCTACGCAGGCCCCTGTCCGAAACGCGAGACTCGGAATGACCGAAAATGTTGAAAACGTTCATGTGGCGTTTGGCTGGGCTATAGCAGAAAGCATTTGCGATGCTTTGCGAATGCTAGGCCGTAACGAGCGTGTCATCGGACTACCCGAAAACCTAAGTTTTGGCCCCATCAATCCGCCTGATACGAAATTCCGTCATGCCTGGATGCGGTCTATATTACGGTGCGAACCCAGCGACGGCTTGCGCGAGATAGAGCAATCTTGGACTATAGTTACTTCGCCTGACGTTTACCCGGTCTTTTGGGTTTGCAAGAGTTGCGCCGCAGAGCAGGCGACTTTTTTAGAATTTGTATTTCGTATGGACGGGAGGCCTTTCGACATCATCGATGCAACAGGCCTCGATTTTGTAACGGCAGATTGTGTCAAAAGGCCTTGGTCCCTCGGCTTGATGCGGCCAGAAGATATAGTTTCGTGCGGCTTGTATAGAAAAAGACGTCTTGTCTCTTCTACCGAAATGAGTGCGGCATTGAGGGTGTGGTCTCAGCTTCGCAAAGAGAACGCGCCGTTCAGGATTGTAAGAGACGGCACCTTGGTGTCAGCTTCGCTTACATATTTTGATGCCTTCCTGATCGATCGGGCAACGCAAGAATGGGAAATAGCAGCCAGGCTGATTGGACGCACGGTAACTAGCATGTCTTTCGACATGGAACCGCCCGGTCAAAGCCCTGGCGCTGTTGTCTTATTCGGTTGTATGCTTGCACTCGGTGAGAGTGGCTTGCTCGAAACCGTGGGGTCTGGGCCGGATATGCGCGACTACAAAGTCCGCAAACCCTACGTTCATCGGTTAGCCTGAAGACACATAAAAGAAAACGAGCGTATGCATCACGAGCGTCTGCTTGCACCATCGGAGGCTGTGTCCGCTACCCACCGAGGCTGTGGAGAAACGCGTTTACGGGTCGGAGGACAGCTGATCCACCCTGAGGCCGAGGCGGATTGATGGCTGCACTCTTTCCCGAGTCTCAGGTCTGGATCGCCTCCATCAGCGGTCCGGCGCCCAGGATCGCGATGGCCCGCTTCATGGTGTAGGCCAGAACATGCAGGCTGATCTCGGTGCTGACCCGCTTGAGCGCCCTGGTCAGGAAGTGGGTTAGTTCTATCCAGGCTTTCAGCGTGCCAAACGGGTGCTCTGCGATGGCGACCACGGCGTCCGTGAACAGGTCCAGCTTGCGGCACAACGGGACTAACCTGGCGTCGATCCGCACCTTCGACGAAACGCTTCATCACCGGCCTAACTCTTTTTGATAGGTCACTATCGTACGGGTTCGGCGGTGGGAGCCATGTAGGTGAAAACAGAGCATTTCTGCAAGCCGCTAATCGCATGGCGGGCGTAGTAGGACGCAGGCGGCCTCTCGCGAACGACACGCCAGGGTCAAGTCATCGCCTGCATGTTCTGCTTCGTCCACTCCATACAGCTCGCTGCCCAACGAGACACGGTGCTGTTGCAGAGAGCTACGCATTGAGCAGCCAGGCTTGCCTGTCGTGCTAACGCCGCTTCCAAGACAGTGCATGGATCGGTTCGCCCATATGCTTCTAGGAATAGCGCCAGCCTACGTTTCTGCATCATAGCGGTGATCTCAGCTGAACCGAGGTCGAGCCAGAGCCAAGCCGCATAGCCGAGATCGTTAGCCCGCGACCCTGGCGCGGCAGCATCGAAATCAATCATTGCCACCGGCACAGCCGCCCTGAATACGAAATTGCAGGGCGAAAGGTCGTTGTGGCAGACGGTCTCGATCCCGGCCATGGCGGCGGAAGGGGTGGCGACCAGTTCGGCCCCCAAGTCGTGAAAACGGCTAATCAGTCGCGCTGCGTGGCGCAGAGTTCGATCGTCGTGAAACGCTAATTCGGTCGGAACATCGCCCTCGATGAACGCAAACACATCCCGCCCCAGTTCATCCGTCTCAAAGGGTGCGGGTGCCCCCTCGAAGTTGCGTGCCGCCAAATGCCGGAGCAACAGGCGCACGAACTCCGAATTCGGCGTAGGGGGCTTCCGCACAGTATCACCGACGCGAACGACCCCATGGGTCATTCTACCACCTTGTAGGGGCACCTCGACTTGGCGATCCAACACCCGTGTTGCTCCAACAAAAAGAGCATTAACGTAGCTCATCGCTCAGTGACCCGGGTTTTCACACAGGCTGCACCCAATGCGATCCCGCCGGCGCAACTGAACCGGTAATGCATCCTCAGCACCAGAAGGCGATGACGGCGGCGAGCGCAACGGCCGAGGCGTAGTTGCAAGCCAGTTTGTCGTCGCGCGTGGCAATGCGCCGAAAATCCTTGAGGCGACAGAAGGTGGCCTTGATGCGCCAACGCTCGCGGTAGCGGCGCCTATCGTGGGTTCCGCTTGCGGGCCCGCATGCCAGGATGACCGGGGTGATGCCTTTTCCCGCAGGTCGGCGCAACCACCCGGCGTCGTAGCCTCGGTCGGTGATCAGGCGGCAGACGCGGCCGGGGATCGTCGGCCAGCACCTCCGGGGCGGTGCGCACGTCGCTGGCGTTCCCGCCGTCAGCAGGAGGACGCCGGGACGGCCGAGCACATCGGAGAGCGCGTGGATCTTGGTGGTCTGGCCGCCGCGCGACGGGCCGGCGCCGACTCCGCCGGGCGGCCTTGGCGGCCCAGCGCGCTTCCGCTAGAGGCTGCGGACGATCGCCGGAAGGGACGCTGATGCGGGAGGAGTTCGAGGCCGCCGAGGAACGCGCGCGCATCCTGGCGCATGCGCTGCCCTATCTCCGCCGCTACGCGGGCGCCACAGTGGTGGTGAAATATGGCGGCCATGCGATGGGCGAGGACCACCTCGCGCGGCAGTTCGGGCACGACATCGCCCTGCTCAAGCAGGTCGGCATCAACCCGGTGGTCGTGCATGGCGGCGGCCCGCAGATCAATGCGATGCTGAAGCGGCTCGCGATCGAATCGACCTTCGTGGCCGGGCTGCGGGTGACCGACCGCGCGATGGTCGAGGTGGTCGAGATGGTGCTCGCCGGCACCGTCAACAAACAGGTGGCCGGGCTGATCAACCATGCCGGCGCCCTGGCCGTCGGGATCTCGGGCAAGGATGGCGGGCTGATCCGGGCGCGCAAGCTGACGCGCACCGTGGTCGATCCCGATAGCCGCATCGAGCGGATGCTCGATCTCGGTTTCGTCGGCGAGCCCGAGCATGTCGATGTGCGGGTGATCCATGCACTGACCGGCGCCGGGCTGATCCCGGTGATCGCGCCGGTCGGCGTCGATGAGCACGGGCAGACCTACAACATCAATGCCGACACCGTGGCGGGCGCGGTGGCGGGCGCGCTCGGCGCGATGCGGCTGCTCATGCTGACGGACGTGGCCGGCGTGCTCGACGGCGAGAAGCGGCTGATCCCGGAGCTCACCGTGGCCGATGTCGCTGCCCGGATCTCCGATGGCACGATCAGCGGCGGCATGATCCCCAAGGTGGAGAATTGCGTCGCCGCGGTGAAGGGCGGGGTGAAGGGCGCGGTCATCCTGGACGGGCGGGTCCAGCATGCCTGCCTGCTTGAGCTGTTCACCGAAGGTGGTTTCGGTACGATCGTCCGCGCCTGAAGCCGCCTTACCGTCCGACGCGCGTCAAAAATTCGAGCTGCCAGCGCATCTCCTCGACGGCGAGCGGAAAGCTCCCATCCTCCGCTGGCGGCAGTAGCGCATCGGCGGGAAGCCGCGCCAGCAGGCTCTGCACCGGCAGGGTCAGGGCGGCGGAAAAGCCGCCGCGCCAGACCAGGCTCACCAGGCATTTTGTGGAGCGCAGCGACACGGCGCGGTTCACCGCGGAGACCGGCACGTTGGCGGCGATGGCCAGCAGCGCGCCGACCAGCCGCGACTCGCTGCGCCGGCAGGCGGCGAGCACCACGGCCTCGGTCAGCGCGCCGACGCGCTTCAGCCGGTAGGCCGTCTCGATCGCCTCGCTGCCGGAGGGTTCGACGCAGGAATGCGCGAGCTGCGTCGACAGGCTGCGCTGGATGCGGGCGCGCAGCGCCTCGCAGACCGCATGCGGTGTGTGGGCATCTGCGGCCAGCACGGCGAGCATCCTCCGCGCCACCAGGCCCGAGAGCACGCCCGCGGCATGCGGCGGCAAGGCGGGGCAGAGGACGGGCTGGTCGTCGGACCAGCCGGGATGGCCGACCTCGCGCGCGATCAGCACATCGAGCGTCGCCTCGCGGATGGCGGGCTGCGGGCTGTCGAGGAGGGCGCGGAGGGCCGGCGTCGCGGCGGATTGCGCGATCGCGCGGGCATCGTCCGGGGAGAGGCGGGGCCGGAGCGCGAGCAGGCGCGCGGTCGAACCGGCCGGCGGAGCGGTGATCAGCGCCAGCAGATCGTCGCCCGAGAGCAGCGGCAGCACGCGCTGCAGGAGCGGCATCGCCGGGATCGGCGCGTCGTCCAGGCGTCGGGCGATCGCCGCGGGATCGGCGTCCGGCACGCCGGCGAGCAGGCCGGGCAGCGCGGCGCGCAGCCGCGCTGCGGTCTCGCGCACCAGGGCGACGAGGGTCGCGAGGGTGTGGCTGACCAGCAGGCGCTGGCCGCTATCGCCGGAGACCGGACCCGTCGCCTCGAGCTTGGCGGCGAGCGCGCGGCGCAGCAAGTCCTCCGCCTCCGCGCCGGCGACGGCGACGGCGACGGCGACGGCGACGGCGGACGCCGGGTGGGGCGGCGCCGGCTCCAGCGCGATGGCGGCCGCACGGCGGTAGACCATCTCGGTCGACATCGGCCCAGGGATCGGCTCGGCTGTCGACGCCGGGGCCGGTTCCGGGCCGAGACCCCCGAACTGGCTGGCGAACTGGCTGGCGAGCTGGCTCATCACACCGGATCCTCGTTGGAGGTGCGCCATTGGCCGCGGCCGCCGCGCTTGACCTCGTACATCGCCCGGTCCGCGCGCTGGATCAGGCTCTCGATTTCCTCGCCGCCGCCCGGACGGCGGGTGGCGAGGCCGATCGACATGGTGGGGCGCCTCGCCGAGGCCGGCGCGAGATGGGCGAGCGCCTCCGGTCCCTGGCGGCGGAGCGCTTCCGCCCGCTCGGCGGCGGCGAAGGGATCGGCGCCATCCAGCCAGAGCGCGAACTCATCGCCGCCGAGCCGGGCCACCAGATCGGTCGGCCGCACCGTCCGGCGGAGCACTTCGGCGACGATGCGCAAGGCCTCGTCGCCGGCATCGTGGCCGAACACGTCGTTCAGCGACTTGAAATGGTCGAGGTCGAGGAACATCAGCGTTCCCGGCAGCCCCTCGCGGTCCAGCCGGTCGATCCGCCGGGTGAGCTCGTCGAGGAAGGCGCGGCGGTTCAGCAGGCCGGTGAGCGGATCGGTGCGCGCCTGGCGGGCCATCTCCCGCTGCACCGCCTCGTGCTCCTGCACCATGCGGACGATGCCGGCGGCCGAGGAGACCAGCAGCCGGTCCTCCTCGGTCCAGGAGCGGAACCCCGCGCCGCGCCAGAGCACCAAGCCGGTACGCTGGCCGAACCGCGTGTAGCTCGGGCAGACCAGCACCTTCATCTCGCCATCCGCGAGACAGCTGGGCGACAGGTCCTCGGCTTCCAGCAGGCGGAGCGCCAGCGGCAGCGCCTCGTCGACCTCCTCGCCCGCCTGGTGGCGGATAATGGCGGCATGGCCGATCTCCGGCGCGTCGAGCAGCACGGCGCCTTCGGCCCCGAGCGCCTGAATCAGCGCGTCGAGCACCGCCTGCATCATGCGCGGCGCGAGCACTTCCTGGCGCATCGCCCAGAGAATGTGGTCGACCACCTCGCCGCGGCGAAGCTGGGCGGCGATGGCGCTGTCGTAATTGTCCTGCTCGGTGACGTCGGTGCCGACGCCGCGGGCGCCGACGATGCAGCCTCCCCGATCGATGAGCGGGGCGGCGGCGAAGGCGATGCAGGCGCGGCTGCCGTCGGCGCGGGTGAGCCAGGCGCGGCGGCGGCGCTGCAGCGTGGGTGGCGCGAACGGATTGAAGGCGCCGCCACCCTCCCGGTCGAGCAGCATCTCCGCGTTCCGGCCGAGCAATTCGGCGGCGCGCCAGCCGAGCACCCGGTCCGGCGCGATGAATACGAAGCGGCCCTCTCTGTCGGTTTCGAACACGAGATCGGCGGAGATCGCGGCGATGTCGCGCCAGCGCTGTCGGCTGTCGAGCAGGGAATCGCGCAGCGGATCGTCATCCGTGATGAATCTCGGTTCCGCCGCGACCGGCGTCGCGATGAAGCTGTCCATTCCGCCCCGCCCTGCTTTCACCGCGTACCTTGCGCGCGAGCGGTGAAGGAGACGTTAAATCCGCGATTCCGTCCTCACATGGCGGCGCGTTGACAGGCCGGGACGGCCTGCGCATCGTCCGGCCCCTTGCATGGAGAGACGAGATGCCGGAGAGCGGCCTCAAGGGCGAGATCGAGGCGCTGTGGGACCGGCGCGACATCCTCACCCCGGCGACCCAGGGCGCGCCGCGCGACGCGGTGGAGGCGGCGCTGGCGGCGCTCGATTCGGGAGAGGCGCGCGTCGCCGAGAAGGGCCCGGACGGGTGGGTGGTGCATGAATGGCTGAAGAAGGCGGTGCTGCTGTCCTTCCGCCTCAATGACAGCGTGGCGATGCCGGGCGCCGGCGGCACCCCCGTCTATGACAAGGTCGGCATGAAATTCGACGGTTGGGGCGAGAACCGCTTCCGCGAGGCCGGCTTCCGCGCGGTGCCGGGCGCGGTGGTGCGACGCTCCGCCTTCGTCGCACCCGGCGTCGTGCTGATGCCGAGCTTCGTCAATGTCGGCGCCTATGTCGGCGCCGGCACCATGGTCGATACCTGGGCGACGGTCGGGAGCTGCGCGCAGATCGGACGGAACTGCCACCTCTCGGGCGGTGTCGGAATCGGCGGCGTGCTGGAGCCGCTGCAGGCGAATCCGGTGATCATCGAGGATGACTGCTTCATCGGCGCGCGCTCCGAGGTGGTGGAGGGCGTGATCGTCGAGCGCGGCAGCGTGCTCTCGATGGGCGTGTTCCTGAGCGGGTCGAGCCGCATCGTCGACCGCGCGACGGGCGAGGAGTTCCGCGGCCGGGTGCCGGCCTATTCCGTGGTGGTGCCGGGCTCGATGCCGGGCAAGGCCCTGCCGGATGGCAGTTCCGGCCCGTCTCTCGCCTGCGCGGTGATCGTCAAGCGCGTCGACGAGCGCACGCGGGCGAAAACCTCGATCAACGAGCTCCTGCGGGAGTGATCGAACCCGATCCCCTGCCGCTGGCGCAGGCGTTGATCCGCTGCGCCTCGGTGACGCCCGCCGACGGGGGCGCGCAGGCGATTTTGGGCTCGGTCCTGGAAGAGCTCGGTTTCGCGGTGGTCCCGCTCCGCTTCGGCGAGACCGAGAATTTCTTTGCCCGCATCGGCACCGATCCGCCGCATGTCTGCTTTGCAGGCCATACCGACGTGGTGCCGGCGGGAGGGGCCTCGTGGCGTGAGGAGCCGTTTGGCGGCGTGGTGCGTGACGGGGTGCTCTACGGGCGCGGCGCCTGCGACATGAAGGGCGCGATCGCCGCCTTCGCCGCCGCCGCGGCCGAGCATCTGCGCTCGGGGCCGGGGCGCGGCTCGATCAGCCTGCTGATCACCGGCGACGAGGAGGGGCCGGCGACGGACGGCACGGTCCGCGTGCTGGAGTGGATGGCCGCGCACGAGCAGATCCCGGATTTCTGCCTGGTCGGCGAGCCCACCAACCCGGCCCGGCTCGGCGAGGTGATCAAGATCGGCCGGCGCGGCAGCCTGAACGCCCGGATCGCGCTGCACGGGACGCAGGGGCATGTCGCCTATCCGGATCGGGTGGACAACCCGGTGCACCGCCTGGCGCGCGCGGTGGCGGCGCTGATCGCGGCCCCGCTCGATGCCGGCAGCGAGTGGTTCGAGCCATCGAGCCTGCAGGTGACCAGCTTCGATGTCGGCAATCCGGCCACCAATGTTGTCCCGGCGGTCGCCCGCGCCGCGCTCAACATCCGCTTCAACGACCGCCATACCGGCGCCAGCCTGACCGCCTGGCTGAAGCGCGCGCTGGCGCAGCATGCCGAGCGGGTGGAGCTCGAAATCGCGGTGAGCGGGGAGGCGTTCCTCACCACGCCGGGGCCGGCGGTGGACGCGTTGCGCGCGGCGGTGGCGGCGGCGAGCGGTGTCGAGCCGCGGCTCGACACCGCTGGGGGCACCTCGGATGCGCGGTTCATCGCGCGTTACTGCCCGGTGGCGGAGTTCGGCCTGGTCGGCGCGACCATGCACCAGGCCGATGAATGCGTCCCGGTAGAGGAATTGCGCGCGCTCGCCCGCATCTACCGCGCCGTGCTGGCAGCCTTCCTCTCCCCCGCTTCCGGGGCGGCATGATCGGGCCGGAGAGCCAGCGCAAGCGGGGGCGGCCAGGCAACCCGCTGCTCGGCATCCTGCTGATCGGGCGCGGACGGCGCACCGGGCTTGCGCAATTCGACGCCACGCCGAACGGCTTCCTCACCAGCCTGGCGCCGCTGATCGCCTTTCCGCTGGTCGGCACCGTGCTGATGCTGGTGCAGGGCGAGGGGGTCGGGGCGCTGACCGATTTCCTGGAGATGCTCTGCGCGCTGCTGCTCCCGGCGGTGCTTTCGCATCTCCTGGCGCGCACCTGGTCGCGGGAGGCGCAATGGCTGCGCTACGCGACCGCGTTCAACTGGTGCCAATGGCTGATGCCGGTCGTGCTGACTGCGCTGCTGCTCCTGCTCGGCGCGGCGCTCCCGTTCGGCCTGCCGCAGCGTGTGGCCGGCGTGCTCGCGCTCGGCGGGCTGGGCGCCTATGCGCTCTGGCTGCACTGGTTCCTCGCCTGGCGGGGGCTCGAGCTCTCGGTCTGGCGGGCGATCGGGGTGGTGGCGGGGACCAATCTCGGCGCGGTGGCGGTGCTGTTGGTGCCCCGGTTGATCGCGCTCGCGGCGGGGGCCAAGGGATGATCGCCGCTGGGCTGCACGGGGCGCTGCTGCTGGCACGCGGCCGGGCGGACGGCATCCGCCATGTCGATGCCGGCAGGCGCGGCGCGATCCGCAGCTTCTGGGCGGCCGCCCTCTGCCTGCCCGCCTTCCTGTTCCTCCGCGTGCTCGACTGGTCGGCCGATGGCGTCCCGCGCCTGCCGGGCCATGCGGTGGCGGTCGAGCTGCTGTCCTACGCGGTGGGCTGGGCGGCCTTCGCCGTCGCCTCGCATGCGATCGCGGTGCGGATGGGGCGGGAGGCGCGCTGGCCGCTGTTCATCGCCGTGTGGAACTGGTGCAACGTGATCCAGTATCTGCTTTTGGTCGTGGCCGCGCTGCCGCCGGTGCTCGGCGCCCCGGCGCTGCTGAACGAAACGCTGGAGCTGGTGGCGATCGGCTGGGCGCTCTGGCTCGAATGGTATGCGGCGCGGGTCGCGCTCGACGTGGACGGGATCTCGGCCGGCGCGCTGGTCGGCATCGATCTCGCGATCGGGCTCATCCTCTCCGCGATCACCGGTTGAACGGGTCGATCGGGTAGCGGGCGCCGAGGAAGGTGAGACCGGCGGAGGGCGCGGTCGGGCCGGCGGCGGCGCGGTCGCGGGCGGCGAGGGCGGCGGCGACCCGGTCCGGCGTCCATCGCCCTTCGCCCACCAGCTTCAGCGTGCCCGCCATGTTCCGCACCTGGTGGTGCAGGAAGCTGCGCGCCTCGGTGGTGATCTCGACGCAATCCCCGTCCCGCGTCACCGCGAGCACATCGAGCGTGCGGGTGGGCGATTTCGCCTGGCAGGAGCTGGCGCGGAAGGAGGTGAAATCATGCCGCCCGACCAGGTGCTGCGCCGCCGCCGCCATCGCCGCCGCGTCGAGCCGGTGCGGCACGTGCCAGACCCGGTTGGCAGCGAGGGCCGGCCGGGCGCAGCGGTCGAGGATGCGGTATCGGTAGCGGCGGGCGAGGGCGGAGAAACGCGGATGCCAGTCCCGGGGCGCGGGCGCCGCGACCACCACCACCACCGGATGCGGCTTCATGTGGAAATTGAGCGCGTCGCGCACACGCGCGGCTTCATACCCTTCGGGCAGGGCGATGCGCGCCACCTGCCCGGCGGCATGCACCCCGGAATCGGTGCGCCCGGCCACCATCGTGCCGGGCGGCACGCCGCGCGCGAGCTTCGCCGCCGCCTGCTCCAGCACGTCCTGCACCGCAATTCCGCTACCCTGGTGCTGCCAGCCGACGAAGGAGGTGCCGTCATATTCGATCAGCAGCGCCCAGAGGGTGACGGTTTGCGCGATCTCGGGCGCGGGGCCGCAACCCGCCTGGGATCCGGTCCCGCTCTCCGCGATCAGCTCAGGCATGTGCCCGGCGGCACCGCATGGCCGCGCAGGAACGCCTCGGCGACGAGCCCCCCGCGCCCGGGAAGCTGGACGCGGAGCGCCCGGATCGCGCCCTCGCCGCAGGCGATCGCCAGCCGGTCGTCGAGCACCGTGCCGGGCTTGCCGGCGCCGGGCGCCGGCGCCGCCTCCAGCAGCTTCAGCGTCGCCTCGCCGAGCATGCAGAACGTCCCCGGCCACGGATTGAGCGCACGCACTTGGCGAAGGATGGCGGCGGCGGGGGCGGTCCAGTCGATCCGCCCGTCCGCCCGGGTGAGCCGCGGGGCGTAGGTCGCGCCCGCTTCGGGCTGCGGGACGGCCGGCGGGTCCTCGTCGAGCGCGCGCAGGATCAGCCTTGCGCCGACCTCCGCCAGCGCGTCGTGCAGGGCGGGGACCGCGGTCTCCTCGTTGATCGGCACGGATCCGCACAGCAGCATGGGTCCGGTGTCGAGCCCCTCATCCATCCGCATGATGGTGATCCCGGTCTCCGCATCGCCGGCGAGGATCGCGGCCTGGATCGGCGCGGCGCCGCGCCAGCGCGGCAGCAGGCTCGCATGGATGTTGAGGCAGCCGCGCGCCGGCGCGTCGAGCATCGCCTTCGGCAGGATCTGGCCATAGGCCGCCACCACCGCGGCATCGAGGTCGAGCGCCGCGAAACCCGCCTGCGCCGCCGGGTCACGCCGGAGCCGCTCCGGCGTATGCACCGGCAGGCCGAGCGCCAACGCGGCCTCGTGCACCGGGCAGCGCCGGACCGCCTGACCGCGGCCGGCGGGGCGCGGCGGCTGGCAATAGATGGCGGCGATGCCGTGTCCGGCCCGGTGCAGCGCATGCAGCGCCGGGACGGCGAAATCCGGCGATCCCATGAAGGCGAGGCGCATCTGGCTCAACCCGCGGCCTTCTGCTGCCGCAGCTCCTTGGCCAGCCGGCGGAGGATCATGTTTCGCTTGAGCGGCGAGAGGTGATCGACGAACAGCACCCCGTCCAGATGGTCGATCTCGTGCTGGAGGCAGGTGGCGAGCAGCCCGTCCGCCTCGATCTCCTGCCGCGCGCCGGTTTCGTCCTCGTAGCGCACGCGCACTTGGGCGGGGCGGGTGAGATCCGCGTACTGGCCGGGCAGTGAGAGGCAGCCTTCCTCCCGGGTCGCCTGCTCGTCGCTGACGGCGACGATCTCGGGATTGATCAGCGTGAGCGGTGCCGGCTTGTCGTCCGGCATCAGGTCGATCACCACCAGGCGGATCGGCTGGCCGACCTGCGGGGCGGCCAGCCCGATACCGGGCGCGCGATACATGCTCGCATACATTCGCGGCAGCAGGCCGCGCACCAGCGTGGCGTCTTCCTTGCCCACCGGACGGCTTTTGGCCCGCAGGATCGGGTCCGGGACGAGCAGGATGGGAAGCAGATCGTTCACCCGGCGCGATGTAGCGGCGCCGCGATGCGCAATCAATCGGCGGTCAGCGCTTGAGCAGGCTCAGCAGCGCCATGAAGATCAGCAGCGCCGCCGCCTGCAGGATCACGCGCCAGCGCATCAGCGCGTTGGAGCGCTGCGGGTCGCCGCCGCCGCGCACCACGCCGAACAGCCCGGCGAACAGGACGCCGAGGACGCCCAGCATGGCGAGGCCGAGCAGGATGGTGAGCACGGTGGTCATGCATGCGACATAGGGGCGGTTCGCGTGTTAGGGAAGCCTCGGCCGTGGCCTAAGCCGCCCGTCCCATCCCATATGAGGTCCAGATTTGGCTTTCGACTCAAGGCGTTCCGCTGCCCGCCTGCTCGTGACGGCGCTGTTCCTGCTGATCGCCGCGATGGTCCGCCCGGTGGCCGCGCAGACCCCGCAGCATCCGCCGGCCCACCCCGCCACGGCGCCGCCGCTCACCCCCGCCGAGGCGCAGCAGGTGCTGGACGTGCTCAACGACCCGGCGAAGCGGGCGCAGTTCACCGCGACGCTCGACCATATTGCGCGCGCCCTGCCGGAGACACCCGCACCCGCCGGCGCGCCGGCGCGCGCGTCCCAGACGGCACCGAGTTCAGCACCCGGCTCAGCGCCTGCGCCGGCCGCCGCCAAGCCGACCGCCACGCCCTCGCTGCTGCCGCAGGGTCTGGGCGCCGAGCTGCTCACCACCACCACGCAGGGGCTCGAGACATTCTCGAGGCAGGTCTCGACCAGCATCCGCTCGCTCACCGGCTTCCCGCAGCTCTGGCGGTGGCTGCATCGTGATCTCGACGATCCCGAATCCCGCATGCAGCTCGTCGAGACGCTGCTCAAGCTCGTGATCGTGCTCGGCGTCGGGGTCGGCGTGGAGCGGCTGCTGCATCGCGGTCTCCGCCGGCTCCGCGCCTTGCTCGCCCGCGCGCAGGAGGAGCCGCCGCCCCCGCCGCCGGTGTCCGAGGGCAGCGAGGCCGATTCCGAGCCGTTCCACGAGAAGGCGCTGCGTCACCGGCGGCTCCGCACCGCCTGGAGCACGCTGCGCCGGCTTCCCTTCGCCATCGGCGGCCTCCTGCTCGATTTGCTGCCGGTGGCCTGCTTCCTCGTGCTCGGCAACCTGCTGCTCGACACATCGCTCGGCGAGCCGGTGGCGACGCGCGCCGCCATCCTCGCGATCGTGCAGGCCTATGCCGTCACCCGCGCCATCATGTGCGTGGTGCGGATGATGGTGCTGCCGCCGGACCCGCGCGCCCGGCTGTTCGAGATCAGCGAGGCGAACGGGTATTTCCTGGCGATCTGGATCCGTCGCATCGTCGTGGTGGCGGTGTTCGGCAGCGCGCTCGCCGATGTCGCGGAGCTGCTCGGCCTGTCGCTTGCCGCGCATGACGCGCTGCTCAAGCTGGTCGCGCTGATCGCGCATCTGCTGCTGGTCGTGCTGGTGCTGCGCAGCCGCGCCGAGATCGCGCGCCGGCTGCGCGCGCCGAAGCACGCGCATGGCGCCTGGGCGCGGTTCCGCAACGGGTTCGCCGGTGTGTGGCACTGGATCGCGATCTTCTACATCGTGGCGCTCTGGCTGGTGTACGCGTTCGAGATCCCGAACGGCTTCACCAAGCTCGTGCATTTCTTCCTGCTCACCGTCGCCGTCCTGGCCGGCGCCAAGCTGCTCTCCCTCGTGCTGTTCGGCACGCTCGACCGCGCCCTGCATGTCTCGCCGGACGTGGCCTCGCGCTATCCGGGGCTCGAGGCGCGGGCGAACCGCTACTATCCGATCCTGCGCGCGACGCTCAGCTGCGTGGTCGCGGTGATCACGCTGGTCGTGCTGCTGGAGGTCTGGGGGCTCGACGCGATCACCTGGTTCGGACGCGGGCAGCTCGGCAGCCGCATCGCCTCGGCGGTGGTCACGATCGGCGTCACCGCGGCGGTGGCGCTCGCCGTGTGGGAGGGCAGCAATGCCGGCATCGACCGCCATCTCGCGCGGCTGACCAGCGGCCAGCCGGAACGCGCCGTGCGGCTGCGCACGCTGCTGCCGATGCTGCGCACCGCTCTGCTCACGCTGATCGTGGTGATGGTCGGGCTGACCGCGCTCTCCGAGATCGGCGTCAACATCGCGCCACTGCTGGCCGGCGCCGGCGTGGTCGGCGTCGCCATCGGCTTCGGCTCGCAGAAGCTCGTGCAGGATCTGATCACCGGGCTGTTCCTGCTGCTGGAGAACGCGATCCAGGTGGGCGACGTGGTGTCGGTGAGCAGCCTGTCGGGCACGGTCGAGCATCTGTCGATCCGCACCATCAAGCTGCGCGCGCTCGACGGATCGATGCACATCATCCCGTTCAGCTCGGTCACCACGCTCACCAACCAGACGCGCGATTACGGGTTCGCGGTACTCGACGTCACGCTCAGCGTGAACGAGGAGCCGGACCACATCGCCGACGTGCTGCGCGAGATCGGCGCCGCGATGCGGCAGGAGGAGCGGTGGGGCGCGGCGATCGTCGCCGATCTCGACGTGCTCGGCGTGCACCAGCTGCTCGACGACCATTTCGTGTTGCGTGCGCGGATCAAGACGGTGTCCTCGCAGCGTTGGGCGGTGATGCGCGAATTCAACCGGCGGGTGAAATACCGCTTCGACGAGCTGGCGATCGAGAGCCCGTTCACCAGCCATCGCATCCTCTCGGCGGTGCCGGGTCCCGCGCCGCCGGAAGCGGCCTGAAGCGGATCGCGCCGGCGCCGGTCGGAAGCTACCGATCGTCGCGCTTGCGCAGGATCGCGAGCGCGCGGCGCAGGCGGTGCAGGCCGCCGATGATCATGCCCTGCCGGCACATCGCCTCGCCCTCGGACGAGAGGCGCAGCACGTCGGCCGATTGCGACTGCGCGCTCCG
This sequence comes from Acetobacteraceae bacterium, assembly GCA_965276665.1. Taxonomy (GTDB): domain Bacteria; phylum Pseudomonadota; class Alphaproteobacteria; order Acetobacterales; family Acetobacteraceae; genus CAWGJC01. The sequence goes on along the minus strand of OZ255620.1, from coordinate 717,395 downwards.
CACCTGGGCGGCGAGTGCTGCGCAGTAATCGCTGGTATCCGTGGTCACCCGCATCGGCGTTTCCTCGCCCTGCGCGCCGGTGGCGCAGGCAAGACACACTCCCAGGAAGATAGACCGCAAGATAGCCCGCAATCGCATTCCGCGATTATTGCGGAACACGTACGCCGCGACCGTGGGCGCGAGGTGACGTTCGGTTCATTTGGACCTCGTCCGGTATCGCCGGCTCGTCTTCCAGCGCGGCCGCCTCCTTGCCCTGCGGCAGGTCGAGCGCGGCGCGCAGCCCGGGCCCGTTATCCTCGAGCAGCAGCACGCCGCCATGCAGCTGCGCCACCGCGTGCACGAGTGCCAGGCCAAGCCCGGAACCGGGCGTGCTGCGCGCCGCCTCGCCGCGATAGAATCGCTCGGTGGCACGCTCCCGCTCCGCCGGAGGAATGCCGGGCCCGGAATCCGCGACCGTCACCGTTACGCCCCCCGCCTGCCGCGACGCCGCCTGCCGCGACGCCGCCAGCAGCACGACACCGGAATCCGGCGAGAACTTCACCGCATTGTCGAGCAGATTCGCCACTGCCTGCTGCAGCAGCTCCCGATCGCCGATGATCGGCAGGCGCGCGGGCACCGTGATCGCGAGGCGGATCCCGCGCTCTTCCGCCACCGCGCCGTAGAGCTCGCCGAGATCGGCCAGCAGCGGCGCCAGATCGACCGGGCCGAAGGCCGAGCGTCGCGCCCCGGCCTCGATCTCGGCGATGCGCAGCAACGCCTCGAACACCGCGACGACGCCATCGAGATCGGCCATCGCCCGGCCGATCGCGGCGCGCAGATCGGCATCCGTGCGCGCATGCGCCTCCGCATCCTCGAGCCGGGCGCGCGCGCGCGCGATCGGCGTGCGCAGATCATGCGCGATCGCGTTCGAGACCTGCCTTACGCCATCCATCAGCCGGGCGATGCGGTCGAGCATCTCGTTGATCGCCTCGGCCAGACGGTCGAACTCGTCGGCCCGCCCCGAGAGCCGCACGCGCTGCGCCAGGTCGCCCACCGCGATCGCATCCGCCGTCGCCGCCACGTCGGCCACCATCCGGCGGAACAGGCTCCGCACCAGCAGCGCGCCGATCACCCCGAGCCCCGCCACCATCAGCAGGGCCCAGAACAGCGCATCGGTGAGCAGCGCGCGGAGCTGGGCGCGCGCCTGCACGTCGCGGCCGACCAGCAGGTGAAAATCGCCCGGCAGATCGAACCGCCGCACCCGCGCGAGCGAGCGCACGCCGGCCCGCTCCACCGGCAGCTCGTACCAGGCGGAAGGTTCGGTCACGCCGGCCGGCCAGCTCTCCAGGTTGCCGGTGATCATCAGGCCGCCAGGCGTCACGACGAGATAGATCGCATCGTCGTCCACGTTCTCGGCAAGACGCTGGCGGATCGTCGCCACCAGCGCATTCATCCCGCCTTCCTGCCAGCGCTCGGCCAGGCCCTGCGCATCCGCCCGGATCGCCACCTCGACCTGCCGGTCGAGCAGCGCCGCGGTCTCCCACCACAGGAACGCCACCAGCGCCAGCGCGCTGAAACCGTACACCACACCATAGAGCGCCGCGAGGCGGAAGCTCGCGGAACGAAAGAGGCGGGGACCCCGCCCCCTTGCCCCAGGCAGGGGCGCTGCTTTTGGCAGGGGCGCCGCCTTTGCACCTCGCCAGGGGATGCTCATCCCCTGGACCCCTAGCTGGCTTTTCGCGGCGTGCGGTTGGGCAGCGCCGCCATCTACTCCGCCCGCAGCATGTAGCCGGCGTTGCGGATGGTGTGGATCAAGCCGGTGGCGAAGGGCTTGTCCACCTTCTGCCGCAGGCGCGAGACGTGGACGTCGATCACGTTGGTCTGCGGGTCGAAATGATAGTCCCACACGCCCTCGAGCAGCATGGTGCGGGTGACGACCTGGCCGGCATGGCGCATCAGATATTCGAGCAGCCGGAACTCGCGCGGCTGCAGGTCGATCTTCTGGCCGCCGCGGCGCACGCCGCGCGAGAGCAGATCCATCTCGAGATCGGCGACGACGAGCTTGGTCTGCGGGCCTTCGGTCTTGCCGCGTCGCGTCAGCGCCTCGACGCGGGCGAGCAGCTCGGCGAAGGCGAAGGGCTTGGTGAGATAGTCATCGCCGCCCGCCTTCAGCCCGCGCACCCGCTCATCCACCTGCGCGAGCGCCGAGAGGAACAGCACCGGCGTCTGGTTGTCCTGCGCGCGCAATGTCTCGAGCAGCCGGAGCCCGTCTATGCCGCCCGGCAGCATGCGGTCGAGGATGATCGCATCGAAGGTTTCCGAGACTGCGAGGAACAGCCCGTCGCGGCCATTGGCGGCATGTTCCACGACGTGCCCGGCCTCGCTCAGCCCCTTGACCACGAAGCCGGCCACGTCGGCATCGTCCTCGACGACGAGGATGCGCATCAGTCGGTGTTCTCCGGAGGGCGGCGGCCGACGGTGACGCCGAGGTCGAACGTCTTGCCCTGCCGGCGCACGGTGAGGTGGACGCGGTTATCGGGTGGCACCGCGGCGACGGCGCGGATCAGGCCGCGCGCGCTGTCCACATGGGTGCCGTTGAGTGCCAGGATCTGGTCGCCCGCCTTCAGCCCGGCATGCGCGGCCGGCCCGGTGCGGTCGACGCCGGCGATCGGCACGCCGCTGCCATCGGCGATATGCGTCGTGTCCTGCACCGAGACGCCGAGCCAGCCGCGATCGATATGCCCCTTCTCGCGCAGCTGGGTGACGATTCCGCTTGCGATCTCCGCCGGGACGGCGAAACCGATGCCGACCGAGCCGCCGGTGGGCGAGACGATCGCCGTGTTCACCGCGATGACCTCGCCCGACATGTCGAAGGTGGGGCCGCCGGAATTGCCCGGGTTGATCGGCGCGTCGATCTGCAGGAAGTCGTCGAACGGTCCGGCGCCGATATCGCGCCCGCGCGCCGAGACGATGCCGGCGGTGACCGAGCTGCCGAGCCCGAACGGGTTGCCGGCGGCGAGCACCCAGTCTCCCACCTGCACGACGTGCGAATCGCCCCAGACGACGTAAGGCAGCGGTTGCGGCGAATCCACCTTGATCACCGCGATGTCGGTGAGGTCGTCGGTGCCGAGCAGGCGCGCCGGCAATTCGGTCCCGTTGGAGAGCGAGACCACGATGCGGTCGGCATGGCCGACGACGTGATTGTTGGTGACGATCACGCCGCTCGGGTCGATGACGAAGCCGGAACCCGCGCCCAGCACCTGCTCGCGCCGGTTGCGCATCCGCTCGCGGAATTGCCGCTCGAACGGCGTCCCGCGCAGCTCGGGCGGGATTGGAACCGATCCGGAATCGCCGGCCGGGACCGATTCCGTCACCGCGATGTTGACCACCGCCGGCACCACGCGCTTGACCAGCGGGGCGAAGCTTGCGGGCGCGTTGACCAGCGGCTGGGTGGCGCTCTGCGGCGACTGCGCCTGGGCAATGCCGGCGCAGCCCGAGGCGGCAAGCACCACGACGAGCGGCAGAACGCGCGCAAGCAGCCTGTGGGCGACACGGTTCATGCGAGTCTCCGGCGGGCTCGTCCCGCCCATTGGCGACATTGCACGCCGCCGCGCGGCCAACAAGCAAGAACCTTGGATGGGTTTTTCAGCCGGGTTTGCAGCCGGGCTTTTCTGGCCAATCATGCTTGGGATAGCGCCCGCGCATGTCCCGCCGAACGTCCGCCCAGCCGGCCCGCCAGAACCCGGCGAGATCGGCGGTGACCGCGACCGGACGCCCCGCCGGCGAAAGCAGGGCAAGGCGAAGCGGCAGGCGCCCCTCCGCGATCAGCGGCGTCGCTTCCATGCCGAAGAAGGCCTGCGCGCGGGCGGCGGCGAGCGGGACGCTCTCGGTGTAGTCGATCGCCGCGCGCCCGTTGGGCAAGGCGAGATGGGTCGGCAACAGACGATCGAGCCGGGACGCATGATCCCAGCCGAGCAGCCCGCGCAGGATCGCGGCGAGGTCGAGCTTCTCCGCCTCGGCGAGCCTGCTCAGCCCATGCAGATGCGGCGCGAGCCAGGCCCGGGCGGTGCGGGCGAGCGCCGCATCGCTGAGATCGGGGAATTCGGGGTCGAGGCCGCGCATCAGCGCCGCGCGCGCCTGCAACTGCCGCGCCGCCTCGGTCCAGGGCAGCGCGTCGAGCCGGGCGGCGAGCGCATCGGCCAGGGCGGCGATGGTGGCCGCCGGATCGGCCGGCAGCATGCGGTCCTCGAGCACCAGCGCGCCGAGCCGCCGGCGGCGGCGCGCCAGCACCGCGCCGGATGCGGCGTCGAAGCCGGCCTCCACGGTCTCGGTGATGGTCGCCGCGACGCCGTCCGGGAGCGCGGCCGGATCGAGCGGAGCGGCGAGGCGGATGCGGGCGGAGCCGCGCATCTCGAGGGCGGCGACGGCGAGTAGCGGTGCGCGCGAGAGCGGGTCCGCGGTACCGAGCCTGGCGCCCCCGCCGCCGGCGAAACGGAACGCGCCGGGCTCGCCGCGGCGTTGGGCGATGCGGTCGGGGAAGCCGGCGGCGATCAGCCGGGCCGGATCGCCCGCCGGCTCGGTGCCGCGCGGCAGGCGCAGCCGGCTCGCATATTGGGCGGCGGCGCGGCGGATCCGCGACAGCGCCGCGCGGTCCGCGCCCGGAGCATCCGGCCCGAGGCGGAGCGTGATGTCGGAAGGCGCATCCGGCGCGCGCAGCGGGTCGCGCTCCTCCAGCAGGGCGGCGAGCTGGGCCGCGAGCGCGGCCTCGCCGGCGTCGCGGGCGGAGAGCATCATCGCGGCGAGGCGCGGCTGCGCGCCGAGCCGCGCCATCGCCCGCCCGGCTTCGGTGATCCGGCCTTCGGCATCGAGCGCGCCGAGCGAAGCCAGCAGCGCGGCGGCGGCGGCGCGGGCGCCTTCGGGCGGCGGGTCGGGGAACGGAAGGTCCGCCGGGGCGGCGCCCCAGGCGGCGCAGTCGAGCACCAGGCCGGAGAGCTCGGCGGCGAGGATTTCCGGCCGTTCGTGCGGCGGCAGGCCGCGATGCAGCGCGGTGCTCCACAGCCGGATCGCCAGGCCCGGCGCCTCGCGCCCGGCGCGCCCCGCCCGCTGGTCGGCGGCGGCGCGGCTGATCCGCATCGTGTCGAGCCGGGTCAGCCCGGTGCCGGCATCGAGGCGCGGCGCGCGGCGGAACCCGCCATCCACCACCACCCGGACGCCCGGCACGGTGAGCGAGGTTTCGGCGATCGAGGTCGCGAGCACCACCCGCCGACCGGCCTGCGGCGACAGCGCGCGGTCCTGCTCGGCGATCGGCAGGTCGCCATGCAGCGGCAGGACGAGCGCGCCGCATCCCTCGAGCGCGCGCTCGGTGCGGCGGATTTCGCCCATCCCTGGCAGGAAGGCGAGGATGTCGCCCTCCGCCTCGGCGAGCACGCCGCGGATGGCCCGCGCCATCGCGTCCGGCAGGTCGCGCGCCGAGGCGATATCGCGTTTGGCGTGGCGGATCTCGACCGGATGTGTGCGCCCCTCGGCGGCGATGACCGGACCGCCGAGCAGGTCGGGAAGCCGGCTGAGGTCGGGCGTCGCCGACATCGCCAGCAGCCGCAATTCGGGCCGCAGCACGCGCTGCAGATCGAGGCAGAAGGCGAGCGCGAGATCGGCGTCGAGCGCGCGTTCATGCGCCTCGTCGAACAGCACGGCGGCGACGCCTTCGAGCCCGGGATCGGATTGCATCCGCCGCACCAGCAATCCCTCGGTCACCACCTCGATGCGGGTGGCGGCGGAGGTCGCCGCATCGAGCCGGGTGCGGTAGCCGACCAGGCCGCCCGCCGCCTCGCCGATCAGCGAGGCCATGCGGGTGGCGGCGGCGCGGGCGGCGAGGCGGCGGGGTTCCAGCACCAGGATGCGGCCATCGCCGCGCCAGGGCGCGTCGAGTAGCGCGAGCGGCACCAGCGTCGTCTTGCCGGCCCCGGGCGGCGCGACCAGCACCGCGTTCGGCGCGCCCGCCAGCGCCCCGGCGAGCGGGCCGAGCGCGGAACGGACCGGCAGTTCGGGAAGGTCGATCATTGGTGAGGTCGGCATCGGTGAGGCTGGAGCATCTAGGCCGGAACCCGGACCGGCACCAGCCGTGCTGGCCCGCGCGGGGTGGGGCGCGGTATGATGCACCGATGATGCGCCTCGCCCTCCTCCTTTGCCTGCTGATGTTCGCCACGCCGGCGGCGCGGGCGGCGGAGAGCGCGCCGGTCACCAGCCACCACACGATCGCGACCCTGGTGACCGATACCGATGCCTGGGCGCCGGGCGTGTCGTTCCAGGCGGCGCTCCGGCTGCGTCTCGCGCCGGGCTGGCACACCTACTGGAAGAACCCCGGCGCGGCCGGCGCGGCGCCGACGCTCGCGCTCGCTTTGCCGCCGGGCGCGAGCGCGGGCGCGATCGGCTTCCCGGCGCCCGAGCGCCTGCGCGAAGGCCCGCTCACCGCCTACGCCTATACCGGCGACCTGCTGCTGCCGGTGACGATCACGCCGCCGTTGTCCGGCGCCGCGCTGCCGCTTGAGGCGAGCGCCACCTGGCTCGTTTGCGCCGATGTCTGCGTGCCGGAGGAGGGAAAATTCCGGCTCGATCTGCCGGTCGGGCATCCCGCGCCCTCGCCGCAGGCTGGGCTGATCTCGCTCGCCATGGCGCGCCTGCCCGGCGCCGCTGATCTGGTGGCGACGATCGCGCCGGACGGGACCCTGATGGCGACCGGCCCGGGGCTTTCGGCGCGTAGCGTCGCCGGAGCCGCTTTCTTTCCCGACACGCCGGGCGCGCTCGATGACGGCGCTGCGCAGCCGTTCTCGGTCGAGCCCGGGCGGCTCACTCTGGCGCTCCAACCGGGACCGGCATTCAAGGCCGCCGCGCCGATGGGCGGCGTGCTGGTGCTGACCGCGCCCTCCGGCCAGCAGCGCTTCCTCACGATCACCGCCGCGCCCGGCGGCGCCCCGGCGCCCCCGCCGCTCCTCCGCATGCTCGGCTTCGCTTTGCTCGGCGGCCTCATTCTCAACCTGATGCCCTGCGTGTTTCCGGTGCTGGCGATGAAGGCGGTGGCGCTGGCCGGGCTCGGGGGCGCCGAACGCCGGCGGGTGCGGCGGGAAGCCGGATCCTATACCGGCGGGGTGCTGATCGCGTTTGCCGGGCTCGGCCTCGTGCTGCTGACCTTGCGCGCGGCGGGTGGCGCAGCCGGATGGGGATTCCAGTTCCAGTCGCCGGTTTTCGTCGCGGCGATGAGCTGGCTGCTGCTCGCGGTCGGGCTCGGCCTGTCGGGCGTGTTCGAGCCCGGCGCGGTGCTCGGTGGCGGCGCGCTGGCGGGGGCCGGCCAGCAGCTTGCGGCCCGGGAAGGGCATGCCGGCAGCTTCTTCACCGGGCTGCTGGCGGTGCTGGTGGCGACGCCCTGCACCGCGCCGTTTATGGGGGCGGCGATCGCCGGCGCGCTGGCTGCCCCGCCGGCGGAGGCGCTCGCGGTGTTCCTCGCGATGGGGCTCGGCCTCGCCGCGCCGACCGCGCTGTTCGCCGCCTTTCCGCGTCTTGCCGGCTGGCTGCCGCGGCCGGGGCGGTGGATGCTGCTGCTGAAGCAGGCGCTTGCCTTTCCGATGTACGCCGCCGCCGCCTGGCTGCTCTGGGTGCTGAGCGCGGAGAGCGGGCCGGACGGCGTGCTCGCCGCCGCGGCCGGGATGGTTCTGGTGGGGTTCGCCGCCTGGGCGCTCGGCGCGTTCGGGCGGCTGGCCGGGCGGGGTGTCGCGGCGGTCGCCCTGCTCACCGCGCTCGCCGTGCTGCCCTCCGTCACCGCCGCGCCGCCGCAGCAGACGGCGCCGGGTGCGCAGGCCTTCAGCCCGGACCGGCTGGCGGCGCTGCGACAAGCCGGGCGGCCGGTCTTCGTCGATATGAGCGCCGCGTGGTGCTTGACCTGCCTGGTCAACGAGCGGATCGCGCTGACGCCCCGTTCGGTGCGCGAGGCCTTCGCCGCCCGCGACGTCGCCATGCTGCGCGGCGACTGGACGCGCCAGGACCCGGCGATCACCGAGTTCCTGCGGGCCCATGGGCGGGACGGCGTGCCGCTCTACGTCTATTACCCGGCGCATGGCGAGGCGACGGTGCTGCCGCAAATTCTCACCGCGTCGATGGTGCTGCGCGAGGTCGCGGGGAGTTAGACGGCCGAAGCTAGAGCACTTCACCTTCGGTGGGGCCGGCGCCGACTTGACTGAAAATACTCTAGACGGGCGCGACGCTGTGCCCGCCATCGACGGTGAGCACCTGGCCGGTGATATGCGCGCCGGCCTCCGAGGCCAGCAGCAGGAGCGGGCCGGCGAGGTCCTGGGTGAGTCCAACGCGACGCTGCGGGATGCGGCGGATCATCGCCCGCCCAGGGTCCGAGGCGAGATAGGCGGCGTTCATCGGCGTCTCGACATAGCCGGGCGCCAGCGCGTTCACCCGGATGTCGTGGCGCGCCAGTTCCACCGCCATGCCGCGCGTGAGCTGCGCGAGGCCGGCCTTGGCGGCCGCGTAGGCGGTGACGCCCGGCATCGTCCGCGCGCCGAGGATCGAGCCGATATTGACGATCGACCCCGGGATGTCCGCCGCCACCATGCCGCGCGCCGCCGCCTGCGCCACCAGGAAGGCGCCGCGCAGAGAGACGCGCATCACCCCATCCCACTCGTCCGCGCTCTGGTCGAGGAAGCGCGCGGTCGCGGCGGCGCCGGCATTGTTCACGAGCAGGTCGCACGGCCCATGCCGCGCCGCGGCGGCGGCGAAGCCGGCGGTGATCGAGGCTTCCTCGGCCACGTCCATCGTGACAATCGAGGCGCGCGCGCCGAGCTCGGCCGCCAGCCCCGCCACCGCCGCCTGCCGCCGTGCCGCCAGCACGACCGTCGCGCCCGCCCCATGCAGCACGCGGACGAAGCTGCCGCCAAGCGCGCCGGAAGCGCCGGTGACGAGCGCCACGCGCCCGTCGAGCGAGAACAGATTCATGCAGGCTCTCTACACCAGGCTTGACGCTTTCCGGCACTGGCCGGAGCATCCGTCATCAAAGATCGACCAGGATGCGTCGCGATGAACGTCGAGGAATTCAGAAGCAGCCTGTCGGCCGAGACGCCGCCGGCGGGGGCGAGACCCGCCGTGCAGGCGCTGTGGTGGGTTGGGAAGGGGGATTGGGACCGCGCCCATGGCTGCGCGCAGCAGGATGAGGGAAATCGGGAATGCGACCTCGTCCACGCGCATCTCCATCGCGTCGAGGGCGATCTCGGCAATGCCGGCTACTGGTATCGCCGCGCCGGCGAGCCCGCCGCCACCCTCCCGCTCGATGCGGAATGGGCGCAGATTGCCGCGGAACTGCTCGGCTGACGGGAGAAAACGATGCGCCTCGCCCAGATCATGACACCGGAGAAGCGACGCCAGGTGGTCGCCATCGCCGAGGACGGCGCGGCGCGGCGCGTCGAGGGCGTGGCCAGCGTGCACGAGCTCGCGCTCGAGGCGATCGCCGACGGCATGGGGCTCGCCGCACTGCTCGCGCGCAAGACGATGAGCGAGACGGTCGATTTCGCCGCCGCCTGCGCGGAGAACCGGGTGCTGGCGCCGCTCGATCATCCGGACCCGGCGCATCTGATCGTCACCGGCACCGGGCTGACCCATCTCGGCAGCGCCGAGGGGCGCGACGCGATGCACCGCAAGCTGCAGGACGCGGAGACGCTCACCGACTCGATGAAGATGTTCCGCATGGGGCTCGAGGGCGGCAAGCCGGAAGGCGGCGCGCTCGGTGTGCAGCCCGAGTGGTTCTACAAGGGCGACGGCTCGGTGCTCTCGCCCTCCGGCCGGCCCCTCGCGATGCCGGGTTTCGCGCGCGACGGCGGCGAGGAACCGGAGATCGCCGGGCTCTACGTGATCGGCCCGGACGGGACGCCCTGGCGCGTCGGCTTCGCGCTCGGCAACGAGTTCTCCGACCATGTGACCGAACGCGAGAACTACCTCTGGCTCGCGCATTCCAAGCTGCGCGCCTGCTCGGTCGGGCCGGAAATGCTGGTGGGCGCGCTGCCCGAGGACGTGCGCGGCACCTCGCGCATCCGCCGCGGCGGGAATGTGCTGTGGGAAAAGCCGTTCGTCTCGGGGGAGGCGAACATGTCGCACGCGATCGACAATCTCGAGCGGCACCACTTCAAATATCGGCTGTTCCGCCGGCCGGGCGACGTGCACGTGCATTTCTTCGGCACCGCGACGCTGAGCTTCAGCGACAGCGTGCAGACCGAACCGGGCGATGTGTTCGAGATCGAATGCCCCGCCTTCGGCCAGCCGCTCCGCAACCCGCTCGCCCGCGAGGCGGAGGAAACGGTGGCCATCCGCGCGCTCTAGGCTCCGGCCTTGATCGGCACCATCCCTGAAGGATTGCAGCGATCGCGACGGCTGAAGCGAAGTTGCGGGGGAGCTTGTCGTAGCGAGTGTGGATGCGCCTCCAGCCTTTCAGGCGTCCAAACAGAGCTTGGACCACAATGCGTCCGAGCCGAGACAGATCTAATCGGGTTTGGAGCCTAGAGCATCATCCGTTCGAAAGGAATCGTTCGAGCGGATAAAGATGCTCGCCAAAATGAATAGCTAGAGCCTGGGGAGTGAGCGAATGCGAACGGAACATGCTCTAGCGCGATCGGCGCGTCGCCTTCGGCCGGCCGCTCAGCCGCTCAGAAGAAATGGCCGAACGCGCCGAGCACCACGGTGATCAGGCCGAGCCAGAGATTGATCGTGGTCAGCGTGCGGATCCGCGCGAGCGGCGCCTCGCCGGGGGTCGCGCGCATCGCCTTCCAGGGGCCGAAGAACAGCACCAGGAAAATCACCGCCATGATCAGCCCAAGCAGCTGCATGAGGTTGATCGGCCAGGGCAGCCCGGCGAATCCGCCATAGAGGCCGAACACCATCCAGTAGCCGGTGATCAGGATCAGCGGCATCGCGTGCCAGACGAGCAACAGGAAGCGGCGGAGCACCGGCACGTGCAGCGCGATCCGCCCCGCCGGCTCCAGCACGGAAAGGCTCGGGCGCAGCACCGCCAGGGCGAACACCATCCCGCCGACCCACACCACCGCGCCGAGCAGATGGATCGCCAGCACCACGGCCCAGAGTGTCGTCATCTCAGGAACTCCTCGATTTCGGCGAGCAATGACAGGATTTCGCCGGCAGCGGGAGAGCGCGGCGCCGCTTCGGTCACGCCGAGGCCGGCGGCGAAGGCCTGCGGATAGGCGGCGCGGTTGCCGAGGGCGGTGGTGAGCAGAACGAGGCCGCGGCGCGCGATCTCGCCCTCGACCGCACGGCGCAACGGGCCGCCGGACGCGGCGCGGGTGAGCACGAGGCGCAGCGTCTTGCCCTCGGCGTTGGCCAAAGCGAGCGTGTCCGCGGTCGCCCAGAGATCGGGCGCGCTCGGCTGCAGCGGCACCAGTACGAGGTCGGCGGCGCGCACCGCGAGCCGCGCCTCGGTGTCGCGCTGCGGCGGGCTGTCGAGGATCACCACGTCGTGCGCGCGCTTCAGCCGGGCGAGCGCGCCGGCGACCCGCCAGCCGCCGATCCCGGTGCAGGGCAGGGCGGCCACGCCCGGCTGCGTCTCGCGCAGCCGCACCCAATGGGTGAGGCTCTGCTGCGGATCGACATCGACCAGCGCGACGCGGCGCGTCGCGGCGATCGCGGCGGCGAGGTTGGCGGCGAGAGTCGTCTTGCCCGCGCCGCCTTTCTGCTGCGCGATGGTGATCACCCGGGCCATGCGAAACCATCCCCTGCGGCGGGGCGATCCTACCGGCATGAACCACTCCCTCGCCACCCCGCCCGAATTGCTCAGCCCCGACGAGATGGCACGCGCCGACCGGATGGCGGCCGAGAGCGGCGTTTCCGGCATCCGGCTGATGGAGAATGCCGGGCGGGCGGTGGCCCGCGCGGCGCGGGCGCGGTTCCGGGCGGCGCCGACCCTCGTCCTGTGCGGTCCCGGCAATAATGGCGGCGACGGGTACGTGGCGGCGCGGCGTCTGGCCGAGCAGGGCTGGCCGGTCGCGATCGCCGCGCTCGCGCCGCCGCGGGCCGGCAGCGATGCGGCGCTCGCCGCCGCGCGCTGGACCGGCCCGGCCGTGTCCTTCACCGGCTCCGAGGCGGCGCGGGCCGTGCTGGTGATCGATGCGGTGTTCGGCGCGGGGCTCGCGCGCGACGTGGCGGGCGAGGTCGCTTCGGTGCTGCGCGCGGCCCGCACCCTGCTGGCGGTCGATGTGCCGAGCGGGGTGGACGGGGCCACCGGCGCGGTGCGCGGCTTCGCGCCGCAGGCCGCGCTGACCGTCACCTTCTTCCGCCGCAAGCCGGGCCACCTGCTGCTGCCCGGCCGCGATCTCTGCGGCGATTGCCTGCTCGCCGATATCGGATTGCCGGCGCGGGTGCTGCCGGCGATCGGCGCCCCCACCTTCGCCAACGGCCCGGCGCTCTGGCACCTCCCCGAGGCCGAGGCCGCCGGACACAAATACAGCCGGGGCCACGTCACCGTGCTCGGTGGCGCGATGCCGGGGGCGGCCAGGCTCTCCGCCGATGCGGCGCGCCATGCCGGGGCCGGGATGGTGACGCTCGCCGCCACCGCGCATGCCGACACGTTCCGCGCCGGGCCGCCCGGGCTGATCGTCAGCGAGGCGAGCCTGTCCGCGCTGCTCGAGGACAAACGCCGCGAGGTCTGGGTCTGCGGCCCCGGCCTCGGCCCGGATGCGGCGAGGCAGGCGCTGCCGGTGCTGCTGGCCGCGGGACGCAAGGTGGTCGCGGATGCCGACACCTTCACCGCCTTCGCGGACGATCCCGACGCGCTCCGCGGTGCGGCAGTGCTGACGCCGCATGCGGGCGAATTCGCGCGCGTGTTCGGCAAGCCGGAGCCCGATCGGCTCGCCGCCGCCCGCCGCGCCGCCGCGCGGACCGGCGCGGTGGTTCTGCTGAAGGGCTCCGACACCATCGTCGCCGCACCCGATGGAAGGGCGGCGATCAACAGCGACGCGCCGCCCTTTCTCGCCACCGCCGGGTCGGGCGACGTGCTCTCCGGCATCGTCGCCGGCCTGCTCGCGCAGGGGATGCCGGCCTGGGAGGCCGCCGCGGCGGGATGCTGGCTGCACGGCCGGGCCGGGGCGCTGGCGGGAGCCGGGCTCGTCGCCGAGGATCTGCTGCCGGCGCTGCGCGCAGCCCGCCCTTAAGTCCGGTCGCCCGGTCGCCTATAATAAGCTCACCGAATACCGACCCCGCAGGGATGCCGCCATGAGCGAGACCGCCGCGCCGACCGGCCTGTTCGACCGCGCCATCCGCCGCATCGCCAATGTGTGGCGCGAGATGGCGGCCAGCGTCGGCGGCGAGGAGGATGCGAGCGTCGCCGACCAGATGCGTGACTGCCTGGAGGGGCGCGGCGGCGAGGTCAGCGCGCGGAACCGCGCGGCGAAGCTCGCCGAGGCCTATCTCGTGCTGCCCGAGGAGGGGCGCGTCGTCTTCCTCCGCACGCTCGCCGAGTTCGACAGCGACCCCGGCGCCGTGAGCGCGGCCTACGGCGCGGTGCAGGAGGCGGCCGACCCGATCGCGCGCGCCGCCGCCAAGACCCGGCTCCGCCGGGCGCTGGAGGCGCCGCGCGTCCGGCTGCTGACCCAGTTCACCAGCATTCCGGACGGAATCCGCTTCCTGGTCGAGCTGCGCGCCACCCTGCTCGACCACATGCGGGACGATCTCCTGCTGCAGTCGCTCGAGGCCGATCTCCGCCAGCTGCTCACCAACTGGTTCGATGTCGGCTTCCTCGAGCTCAAGCGCATCGACTGGTCGAGCCCGGCCTCCCTGCTTGAACGCCTCGTCGGCTACGAGGCGGTGCACCACATCCGCTCCTGGCGCGACCTCAAGAACCGCCTCGATTCCGACCGCCGCTGCTACGGCTTCTTCCATCCGAGAATGCCGCAGGAGCCGCTGATCTTCGTCGAGGTCGCGCTGGTGCAGGGCTTGGCGGACAGCGTGCAGCGCCTGCTCGACGACAAGGCGCCGGTGCAGGACCCGCGCACCGCCGACACCGCGGTGTTCTATTCGATCAGCAATTGCCAGCACGGGCTCGACCGCATCAGCTTCGGCAATTTCCTGATCAAGCGCGTGGTGGAGCTCCTCGCCGCGGAGTTCCGCAACATCCGCAACTTCGCGACGCTCTCGCCGGTGCCGGGCTTCCGCGCCTGGCTGGAGACGAAGCTCGCCGCCGACGATCCCGCGCTGCTGAGCGAGGAGGAATCCGCCGCGTTGCGCACCGCGACGCCGGACGACATGCCGGCCGCCGAGACAGGGCCGCAGGCGCTGGCCGCGATCCTGGCGCGGCGCGGCTGGTTCCGCGAGCCCGCGATGCTCCGTGCCGCAGAGCCGGTGCTGACCCGGCTCTGCGCGCGCTATCTGCTCTCCGAGACCCGCGGCAAGCGCGCGCTCGACCCGGTCGCGCATTTCCACATGACCAACGGCGCGCGGCTCGAACGCCTCAACATGCTGGCCGACACCTCCGAGCGCGGCGCCAAGGAGGGGGCGACGATCATGGTCAACTACCTCTACGATCTCGCCAAGATCGACGAACGGCATGAAGAATATGTCGGCGAGGGCAAGCGCAACGCCGCGACCGCGGTGCGCCGCCTCGCGCGCGGCTGGTCTTGAGCGGGCGATGAAGGAAATGCGGGGACGATGAAGATACTGGTTCTGGGGGCGGGGGCGATCGGCGGCTATGTCGGCGGGTGGCTCGCCGAGGCGGGCGCGGACGTCACCTTCCTGCTGCGCGCGCGCCGGCTCGCGCAGATCCGCGAGAACGGGCTTCGGATCGAGAGCAAATACGGCAATCTGGCGCTCGACGTGCACGCCGTGGGCGCCGGCGGGCTCAAGCCCGAGCACGATCTTCTGGTGCTCGCCTGCAAGGCCTACGACCTCGAGGAAGCCGTGCAGGGCGCCGCACCCGGGCTGGCGCCGCAGGGCGCGATCCTGCCGCTGCTCAACGGCATGGAGCATATCGAGACGCTGAACGCGCGCTTCGGCGCCGGGCGCGTGCTCGGCGGCTCCACGCGCATCGCCACCAATCTCGACCCGGACGGCGTCATCCGCGCTTTGTTCGACAACCGCGAGATCGTGTTCGGCGAGCAGGACGGCACGATGAGCCCGCGCGTCGAGGAATTCGCCGCGATCGCGAAGAACGCCGCCGGGCTCGACGTGGAGGCGAGCGCCGACGTGCTCGGCGCGATGTGGCAGAAACTCGCCTTCCTCGGCACCGGGGCAACGATGTACTGCCTGATGCGCGCCAATCTCGGCGAAATCCTGCGCGGCTCGCCGGAGGGTCAGATCATCTTCCACAAGCTGTTCGACACGGTGGTCTCGATCGCGCGCCACGAGGGGCACGATCTGCCGGCGGAATTCGTCACGCGCACCAAGAAGATGTTCGAGCGGCGGGAGAGCACGCTGGCTTCCTCGATGGCGCGCGACATCGAGGCCGGGCGGCCGACCGAGGGCGACCACGTCACCGGCTTTCTGCTCCGCCGCGCGCGCGCGGCGGGCATCGATGACACCATCCTCGCCTGCGCCTACGCGCACATGAAGGCCTATGACGAACGCCGCGCGGCCGGCCGGCTGCCGGGTCTCGCCGCATGAACGCGCCGCTGACCGCGCTCCGTCCGGCGGCGCTGCCGGAGCGGCGGCTGTTCCTGCTCCGCCAGCTCGAGCGGAAGCTGCTCTGGCTGTCGGCCTGGATGATCCACAACGCGAACCACCTCCGCCCCAATCGCGACGGGTTGAAGGTGGGCGGCCATCAGGCGTCCTGCGCCTCGGTGATCTCGGTGATGGCGGCGCTCTATTTCGAGATGGCGCGGCCCGAGGACCGCATCGCGGTCAAGCCGCACGCTGGACCGGTGTTCCACGCGATCAACTACCTGTTCGGCCGGCAGAACGTGGCGCGGATGGACGGGCTTCGCCGCCTCGGCGGCGTGCAATCCTATCCGAGCCGGGTAAAGGATGGCGGCGAGGTGGATTTTTCCACCGGCTCCGTCGGGCTCGGCGTGGCGATGACAAGCTTCTCGGCACTGATGCAGGATTACGTGCATTTGCACGGTCTGGCGCGGCCGGGACTGCCGAAAGGGCGCAACATCGCGATCGCCGGCGATGCCGAGCTCGACGAGGGCAATATCTACGAGGCGCTCCTCGAAGGCTGGAAGCACGACATCCGCGATCTCTGGTGGATCATCGACTACAACCGGCAATCACTCGATTCCGTGGTGTCCGACCGGCTGTTCGGCCGCATCGAGGGCCTGTTCCGCGACATGGGCTGGAACGTGGTCACGATGAAATACGGCCGGAAGCTGCAGGCCGCCTTCGCGCGCGACGGCGGCGAGGATCTGCGCCGCTGGATCGACGACTGTCCGAACAGCCTCTATTCGGCACTCACCTTCCAGGGCGGGGCGGCGTGGCGGCAGGCGCTGCTCACCGATCTCGGCCGTTCCCGCGGGCTGCGCGCCATCATCGACCCGCTCGACGATGCCGAGCTCGGCGCGCTGATGACCAATCTCGGCGGCCACGACATCGAGGCCGTGATCGAGACGCTGCGCGCGGCCGAAGCGGCGGGCGACCAGCCGACCTGCTTCATCGCCTACACGATCAAGGGCATGGGCCTGCCCTTCGCCGGTCACAAGGACAACCATTCCGGCCTAATGACGCGCGAGCAGATGACCGATTTCCGCGCCCAGATGGCGATCCGCGACGGGCATGAATGGGATGCGTTCGAGGGGCTCGACGCCGATCCCGCCGAGCTCGCGCACTTTCTCGCCGAATGCCCGTTCGCGACGCCGCTGACGCCGGAAGGGCGTGCCCTGGTCGCCCCGCGCATCACCGTGCCGGCCGCCCTGCCGATACCGAAAGTGGCGGGGCGGCGCGTCTCCACGCAATCGGGATTCGGCGACATGCTGGCCGAGATCGGCCGCGCCGAGAGCGAGTATGCCGAGCTCGCCGCGCGCATCATGACGACAAGCCCCGACGTCACGGTTTCGACCAATCTCGGGCCATGGGTGAACCGGCGCGGCATCTTCGACCGCCATACCCGCAACGACGTGTTCCGCGACGCCAAGCTCGCCAGCGCGCAGCGCTGGGGGATGAGCCCGAAGGGACAGCATGTCGAACTCGGCATCGCCGAGCAGAACCTGTTCCTGCTGCTCGGCGCCGCCGGGCTCGCACACGCGCTGCACGGCGCGCGCATCCTGCCGATCGGCACCGTCTACGACCCGTTCGTCAATCGCGGGCTCGATGCGCTGATCTATGCCTGCTACCAGGATTCGCGCTTCCTGCTCGTCTCCACGCCCTCCGGGCTGACGCTCGCCCCGGAAGGCGGGCAGCACCAGTCGATCAACACGCCGCTGATCGGAATCGCGGCCGACCGCCTGGCCGCGTTCGAGCCCGCTCATGTGGACGAGCTCGCCATCCTGCTGCGCCACGCCTTTGATCACATGCAGAAACCCGACGGTTCGGCGGTCTGGCTTCGCCTCTCCACCCGGCAGATCGCGCAGCCCACCCGAACCCTCGACCCCGACGCGGTGATCGCCGGCGCGCATTGGGTCGTGCCGCCGGGCCCGGGCGCCCCGCTCGCGCTCGCCTACCAGGGCCCGGTCGCGCCGGAAGCCGAGGCCGCCTTCGCCGAGCTGCGCGCCGAAGTGCCCGATGCCGGGCTGCTCGCGATCACCAGCACCGACCGGCTGCACGCCGGCTGGCTCGCCGCCTTGCGCGCCCGGCGCGACGGCGACCGCACCACGCTGTCCCACGCCGAAACCATCCTCGCCCCGCTGGCGCCCGGCGCCGCCCTGGTCACCGTGCTCGACGGCCACCCCGCCTCCCACGCCTGGCTCGGCGCCGTCCGCGGCCAACGCATCATCCCCCTCGGCCCCGACCGCTTCGGCCAAAGCGGCGATATCCCCGACCTCTACCGGGAATACGGGCTCGACACCGAAGCCATCCTCGACGCCTGCGCGCAGGCGTTGATCTAGGGTAGGAAGGCCAGGGGGCTCTGCCCCCTGGACCCCCGCCAAAGGCCGAGCCTTTGGAATCCATTACGGCTGTTTGGAGAGGGGTGGGCGAGGGAGTGGTTGCAACCGGTACCTGGCCCACCCCTCTCCAAACAGCCCTAGCGGGTTCTAAGGGCTGTGCCCTTAGCGGGGTCCCAAGTGATGCATGGGGGCAGAGCCCCTGGCCTTCCTGCCCTGCATTCCACGACCTTGCATTTCGGGCGTGGCTGTGCGGCTGTTTGGGCTTGGCAGGAGGTGGCGATGGGCGAGTTCCGGGTTTTCATCGACGGCGAATCCGGCACCACGGGTCTTGGCATCCGTGCCCGGCTCGGTGCGATGCCCGAGGTCAGTTTGCTGGCGATCGATCCTGAGCGCCGCAAGGATCCGGGTGCGCGGCGTGAGGCGATGGAGCGGGCGGATCTGGTTGTTCTCTGCCTGCCGGACGCGGCGGCGCGGGAGTCGGCGGCGCTGGCGGGTTCGCTCGGCGAGCGTGCGCCGAAACTGCTCGATGCCAGCACGGCGCATCGGGTGCATGCTGACTGGGTTTATGGATTTCCCGAATTGGTTGGCGGCCAGGCGCGGCGCATCGCCGAGGCGGCGCGCGTTGCTAATCCCGGCTGTTATCCGACGGGGGCGATCGCGCTGCTGCGGCCTTTGGTGGATGCGGGCATTCTGCCGGTGGATTATCCCGTCACCATCAATGCGGTGAGCGGGTATTCGGGCGGCGGCAAGTCGATGATCGCGGCGCATGAGCAGCGGGGCGGCCCGGCCTTCAACCTTTATGCGCTCGGCCTCGAGCACAAGCATGTGCCGGAGACGAGGGAATATGCGCGGCTGGCGCGACGGCCGATCTTCGCGCCCGCGGTCGGGCATTTCCGCCAGGGCATGCTGGTCTCGGTGCCGCTGCATCTCGATCTCTTGAACGGGGCGGCGAGTGGTGGCGTGCTGCATGATGCGCTGGCCGCGCATTATGCGGGCAGCGAGGCGGTGCGCGTGCTGCCGGCGGAGGGCTCGGGGGAACTGGAGCCGGAGGCGCTGAACGACACGGATGGGCTGGAGCTGCGCATCTTTGCCAATGACCGGCAGCGCCATGCGGTGCTGGTCGCGCGGCTCGATAATCTCGGCAAGGGCGCGTCGGGCGCCGCGGTGCAGAACATGGCGCTGATGCTCGGGCTCCGCACCGCCGCCTCGCGGGAGCTCGCCGATGCTTGAGACGATCGTCGGGACCGGCCCGCTTTTCGCGCTCGACGGCGTCTCGCCGGTCATCGCGCCGGATGCGTTCATCGCGCCGACCGCCGCGGTGATCGGGCGGGTGGAGATCGGCGCGGGCAGCAGCGTTTGGTTCCACTGCGTGCTGCGCGGGGACACCAACCTCATTCGCGTCGGCGCGCGCAGCAACGTGCAGGACGGCACCGTCATCCATGTGAATGCCGGGGCGGAATTCGCCTGCCTGATCGGCGATGACGTGACGATCGGGCATGCCGCGATCGTGCATGCCTGCGTGCTGAAGAACCGCGCCTTCGTGGCGATGGGTGCCACGGTGCTCGACGGCGCGGTGATCGAGGAGGGCGGGATGCTCGGCTCGGGCGCGGTGCTGACGCCGGGCAAGCGGATCGGGCCGAACGAGCTCTGGATCGGCACGCCGGCGCGGCTCGCGCGGGTGATGTCGGCCGAGGAGCGCGCGAAATTCGATCAGACCTCCGCGCATTACACGGCGCATGCCGCGCGCTACCGCATCGGGCTCAGCGGGATTCCCGGCTAGATCATGCCAACCCTCAGGATTGCCGCGTGCCTGGGTCTGCTGATCGCGCTTGCCGGCTGCAACGGGCCGCTGGGCGCTGATTCAGGCGGCGGCACCAGCAATCTCGGGCCGGTCGGCGTGCTGCCGGGGACGTTCGGCGGCGGCGATCAGGAGGATGCGGCGGCGCAACTCGCGCAATTCGATTTCGCCGATACCGGCCGCATCTACGCCAAGCCCTCGGACGCGGCGCGCGGCGTGGCGGCGGTGGAGTTCCTCGCCGCTTCGCTCAGCGGTCCGGATGGCGCGACGATCTCCGCCGGCACCGTCTCCGCCATCCAATCGGCGCGCGACAGGCTGCGCGCATCGCTCGGCATCGCGCCGGGGGTGAGCGCGCAGGCGGTGGTGAACGCGCTGTTCGCGGTGGCGGCCGCGCTCGATACCGGGGATCAGAACGCGGCGATGGCGGCGATGCCGGGCTCGGTCTTCACCCTGCCGCCGGGCGAGACGCTGCAGCGGCTCGGCGATATTCCCTACATGCAGCCGGTCAATGTCGCGACGGACGAGGCGGCCAGCCAGCTCTCGGGCCAGACCGACGATCCGATGTGCCGCACCTGCATGCCGACGGCGCCCCCGCAGCGGTAGGGCCGAGACCGGGTCAGAGCGGCGCCGGATCGCGGAAGCGGGCGAGCACGTTGGCGGTGAGGCGGCCGAGCACGGTGTCGCCGCCCTTCACCGGCAGACTGCCGGCGTAGGTCATCGAGCCGACCGAGAACACCGCCCCGCCTGCCGGGGTCTCGAAGAACACCATGTCGGCGCAGGACCAGTCCTCGCGCGGCCTCGGGTGGGTGATCACCAGCATGTCCTCGTTCACCGGCCCGTAATCGGGGTGGATCACCACCCCTTTCGCCACCACGAGGGCGTGTGGTGGCGTGCCGAGCCGCACATCCGCGCTGTCGAGCTCGAACCCCGCCGCGCCGCCGCCCATGAAGCCGGCATCGCCGAACACGGCGCCCGGCGCGGGATCGATGCCCTCGGTCATGAAAGCGACACGCGGATCGCGGATCGCGTCGGTGAAGCGGTACGGAAAGCCGGAATGCTTGCCCTGCACGGAAAACCCGTTGCCGACCAGCGCAT
Source organism: Acetobacteraceae bacterium (assembly GCA_965276665.1). Classification (GTDB taxonomy): domain Bacteria; phylum Pseudomonadota; class Alphaproteobacteria; order Acetobacterales; family Acetobacteraceae; genus CAWGJC01. The sequence continues at coordinate 696,500 of OZ255620.1, read as the reverse complement.
GCGCCGGCCGGCCGATGCGGCGCCACAACCCGCCATACCCGCCGCCATAAGCCTGGTAGCTCTCGCCCGGATCAGTGGCCCAGACGCGGATGCCGGATTCGGCGCGGCGGATCTCGATCGCGTGCGGGGCGGCGATGGAGGGTTCGGCGCGCCAGTAGAACCCGTTGCCGCCGAGATAGATCATCCGACCGCCGCTTTCGAGAAAGGCGGCGAGCGCCTCGAGCATGCGTTCGGAATGGTATTCGGGGTGCTGCCCGGCGACCACCACCCGATAGGGGGCGAGCAGCGCCGCGCCCTCCTCGTGCAGATCGTGATCGGTGATGACGTCCGGCTCGACGCCGAGCCCGTGCAGCCAGTGGATGATGTAGCTGTCGGCGCAGATCCGCCCGGTGCCCGAGCCCTCCGGCGCGGGGTCCATCAGGCTGACTTGGCAGGGCCGGGTGTCGAGCATCGGGCGGCGCATGCTGGTGATCGCCACGCCCGACCCATCCGAATGGTAGTTGTAGGCGGAGAGGCCGAATTCGGGGCTCATATCCGGCGTCTCGCGGAGCGCGCCCCAGGCGGCGGCGCGTTCGGCGATCTCGGCGCCGCGCCCCGGCCGCACGAAGGCGCCGTAGACCTGGTAGCTGAAGGTCGGCACCAGGAAGGCGACGTCGGAAGTCGCGACGCGCGGGCGCACGAAGAACGGGATGCGGTCCTCGCCGGCCTCGTTGCTGATATGGGCGCTGTAGAACCCGCTCGGCCAGTCCGCCGGGATGTCGAGCGCGAAGCTTTCCGCCCAGCCGAGATCGCCCTGGTCGTCATCGTGGAAATGGATGGCGCCGTACTGATCGGGGGCGGATTTCCAGTCATGCACCGCGCCGGTCCAGCTGGCGCCGGTCATCGCCCGCGTCGGCAGCGCGATCAGCCGCGCATGGGCGGCTGCGGGTCCGACATCGATTGCGGTGTCGCCCGGAATGTCGCGCGAGAAATCCCAGCAGGCGAGCAGGCCGGGCGTCGCCGCGTGCGGCACGCCGCCGCGCTGCCGGCCGAGCACCGCGTCGGTGGTGATGCCGCCGCGCCAGAGCGTCGGCCGCTCGAGCTTGCCGTTGTAATGCGCGTCCCCGATCGTCGCGAGCGTGACTGTGGCGAGGTCGGCCGTGAGGGTGCCGGCAACCCGGGCCTCGCTCCTTGCCGGCGCGTCCTGACGCCCCGCCGGCCTGCGGGGCGCCTGCGTGAGCGCGAGCTTGCCGGCCTTGTCGCCGGCCTTGTCGATGGTCAGCGCGACATCATACCAGCGCCGCTCCAGCATCGGCTGCGCGATCTCGGCCCGCGTCACCGCGCCATCCGCGCCGGTGATCTCGGCCATCGCGCCGCCGCCGGCGCCGACGCAGAGGGCGATGCGCCATTGCTTCCGGCGGGCCGCCGCCGCGATCGTCACCACGCCCTGCACGCCCTTCGCCGGCGTCGTCGGCCAGAGCGTCGCGCCCACCGCAAGCCCGTCCCCCGGATCGACCGCGAGCGCGGGGACCGCCGCCGAACTGCCGAGCCGCGCGGATTGGAACAGCCCGGCGCGCGTGCCGTCGAGCGCGGTCGGCATGGCGATCTCGGTGTAGCCCGGCCCGTTCGGGTTCGGATCGGCGCAGTAATGCCGGGTGAAGCGGAGCGAGAAGGGGGCATCGCCCGCGCTGCTCACCATGAAGCCGATCCGCCCGCCTTGCTTCACGCTCCAGCGAGTGCAATAGCCGACCAGCTTGTGCATGATGTCTCCGCGCGGGACCAGGAAGTGCGGCTCAGGCCGCGAAAGCGATGAGGTAGTTCACCGAGAGATTGCGCCCGATGCGCCAGCCGCCGGTGATCGGGTCGGGCACCAGCCCGGCGCTCGCCGTCACCCGCAGCCCGGCGGTCCGGCCGAGCGCCGCGAGCTCCGCGGGCGGGAGGAATTTCCGCCAGTCATGCGTGCCGACCGGAAGCATCCTGAGCAGGTATTCCGCGCCGAGCTTCGCCACCGCCCAGGCGGCGCGCGTGCGGTTGAGGGTGGAGAGCGCCAGAATACCGCCGGGCTCGACCAGGCCGGCAAGCGCCATCAGAAACCCGCCTGGGTCGGGCACGTGCTCGATCACCTCGAAGGCCGTCACCACCGGAAAGCGCAGCCCCTCGGCAAGAAGCTCTTCGGCGGTGCCGATCCGGTACTCGACATCGACGCCGGCTTCCTGCGCATGCGCCCGCGCCGCCGCGATCAACGCGCCGCCGACATCAAGGCCGAGCACCGCATGACCGCGCCGCGCCAGGGCCTCGGCGGCCAGCCCGGCGCCGCATCCGACATCGAGGAGCCGCACCGGCGCCGCGCCGAGACGCGTATGCATTTGCGCCTGCAACCAATCGAGCCTTGCCGGATTCATGCGGTGCAGCGCCCGCATGGGACCATCCGGATCCCACCAGGACGCGGCGAGCCCGTCGAAGCGCGCGATCTCCGCCGGAGAGGCGTTGGCGCTCAGGAGAGATGGAGGTCGGTCAGCCAGGAGAGGATCACCAGCACGGGGATCACCACCAGCAGCGCCCAGGACCCCATCGCGCAGGCCGCTGCGAAGGTCTTGAGCCGGGACGACACCCGCCTGCCGCGCGAGCGCGGAACCGAGAGCGCGGGTCGCGCGGCCTTCGGTTCGGCAGCGGCGAAGTGCTGGTCGTCAAAAGCCTGCTCGAGCGGCGCGCGCACCTTCAACGCGGTCTGCGGCATCCCGTAATCCTTCCGAAACCAAAATCTATATCATCATGTTAGCGCGGAATTCGCAACTGCCACATGAATTGACCGATAGGTCAGCGGGGTAGGTGAGAGGACATTGATCCCCATGTAGGACGGGGAGCGCCGTTTGACACCCTCCGCGCCGCAAAGCAGGCCATCTCGTCACGGCAGCGAAAATTCTTTAGCGTTTTCCCGGAACCCGGGAGACGACGCTCATGCCACTCGCCACCAATCGGCGCCTGCGCCAAGCCTGCTACGCCGCCTGCCTGCTGGCCGGCTCCGCCATCGGCAGCGCCGCCCGTGCCGACACCACCCTCGTGATCAGCATCGCCGCCGACCCGACCGGCTTCGACCCGGAGGCGGTGGAAAACAACACCTCCGGCTTCGTCATGTCCTGCGTGTTCGACAGCCTGGTCCGCTACAAGCCGGGCACCACCGAGGTCGAGCCGGGCCTGGCCGCGAGCTGGGACGTGGCGAAGGACGGCATGACCTACACCTTCCACCTGCGCCAGGGCGTCAGCTTCCAGGACGGCACGCCGTTCAACGCCCATACCTACGTCCAGACGCTGGACCGGCAGCTCAAGAAGGACGATCCCAACACCATCTACAACACAGGCCCGGTCGAGGGGTACGAGGACTTCACCTTCGGCGACGTCGCCTCCTACAGCGCGACCGACGACAACACCGTCGTCTTCAAGATGAAGCGGCCCAACGCGCCCTTCCTGAACAGCCTGGCGATGGTGTGGAACGGTGTCGTCAGCTACCCGGCCGCCGCGAAATACGGCAAGGATTTCCGCAACCACCCGGTCGGCACCGGCCCGTTCGTCTTCCACGAATGGAAGGCGCGCGACCAGATCGTGCTCGACGCCAATCCGAATTACTGGGGCGGCAAGCCGAAGGTCGACCACATCGTCTTCAAGGAATACCCGGACCCGCAAGCCGCCCTGCTCGCGCTCAAGCAGGGCGAGACGCAGATCATGGGCGACGTCGCCTCCCAGGTGATCCCGGGCGTGCGCAGCGACCCCAACCTCACCCTGCTCACCCAGCCCGGCCTCACCGTCAGCGGCATGGCGATGCCGAACGAAATCGCCCCGTTCACCGACACGCGCGTGCGCCAGGCGCTCAACTACGCGGTCGACAAGAACGCCATCAACAAGGCGCTCTACGCCGGCCTCGCCGTGCCGATGAACTCGCCGATTCCCGAGGCGCAATGGGGCCACGACCCCTCCCTCAAGGGCTACGCCTACGACCCCGCCAAGGCGAAACAGCTCCTCGCCGCCGCCGGCGTGAAGCCCGGCTTCAAGTTCGAGCTCCTCACCTACACCACGCCGCGCGGCTACAACCCCGCCGGGGCGGACCTCGCCGTCGCCCTGCAAAGCTACTTCCGCAAGGTCGGGCTGGAAGCCGACATCCAGAAGCTCGACATGGGCGCCTACCTCTCCACCACGCGGTCGGGCAAATTCCCCGGCGCCTTCCTGGTCGGCTGGTCAGGCGATAATGGCGACCCGGACAATTTCGCGGGTGCCCTCTGGGGCTCCACCGGCATGCCGGTGAACGACACTTCCCACTACAAGAACCCTCAGGTCGACCAGATGCTGGCCCAGGCCCTCACCATCCCCGACCCCGCCCAGCGCACCGCCCTCTACAAGAAAATCCAGGCGCAAATCCTCGAAGACGCTCCATGGGTCTTCGTCAACTCAACCCTGCAGGTCCGCGCCATCCGCAAAACCGTCAAAGGCTACCAACTCAACCCCACCCAGATGTTCTTCGACATGAACCAGGTGTCGATCTCGAAGTGAGGGAAGGAAGGCCAGGGGCTCTGCCCCTGGACCCCGCTAAGGGCAGTCGCCCTTAGAACCCGACTATGGTTGTTTGCGAAAAGGGTGGGCAACGAGGTGCTGGAAACACTGTGTCACCCACCCTTTTCGCAAACAGCCGTAATGGATTCCAAAGGCTCGGCCTTTGGCGGGGGTCCAGGGGGCAGAGCCCCCTGGCCTTCCCTCTCACCCCCGAGACCGACGCCTAGGATCAAGCTCGTCGCGCAGTGCGTCGCCAAGGAGGTTGAAGCCGGTGACGACGCAGAAGATGGCGAGGCCGGGGAAGGTGGCGATCCACCAGGCGGAGAGGAAGTAGGCGTGTCCGTCCGCGAGGAGGGCGCCCCAATCGGGTGAGGGGGGTTGTGCGCCGAGTCCGAGGAATGAGAGGCCGGCGGTTTCCACCACGACGGAGCCGGCCTGCAGCGTTGCCATGACGAGCACGGGCGAGAGGCTGTTCGGCAGCACGTGGCGGAGCATGATGCGGGTGCGGCCGGCGCCGACCGAGCGGGCGGCCCAGACGAAATCCGAATCCGTGATCGAGAGCACCTGGCCGCGCATCAGCCGGGCGTATTGCGGCGTGTAGATGATGCCGATGGCGATGATGGAGTTGGTCAGGCTCGGCCCGAGCGCGGCGACGATGATCAGCGCGAGCAGGAGGTAGGGAAAGGCGAGCATCACGTCGACGAGGCGCATGATGATGCTGTCGAGCGCGCCCCCGGCGAAGCCCGCGACCAGGCCGAGCGAGCCGCCGATCAGGAGCGCGATGCCGTCGGCGACGACGATGGCGGCGAGGGCGGTCCGGCTGCCGACCATGACGCGGCTGAGCACGTCGCGCCCGTACTGGTCGGCGCCGAAGATATGCTCGAGCGAGGGGGGGGTGAGCGCGCTCGAGAGATCCTGGTCGTCGGGATCGTAGGGGGCGAGCTCGGGCGCCGCGAGGGTGAGCAGCAGGAAGATCGCCGCGATAGCGAGCCCGATGCGGGCGCCGGTGCGGCGGAAGGCGCGGGAGAGGGCGCGTTCCGGCGGCGCCGGTGCGGCGGCGAGGCCCGCTGTGCCGCTCACGCGTCCCTCCTCACGCGCGGCTGATCCGAGGGTCGAGCACGGCGTAGCTGAGATCGACCACGAGGTTGATGGCGACGAACAGCGTGGCGATGAACAGCGCGCCCGCCTGCACCACCGGGTAGTCACGCGAGAGGATGGAATCGACCATCAGCCGGCCGAGCCCCGGCAGTGAGAAGATGGTCTCGGTGAGCACCGCGCCGGAGAGCAGCAGGCCGAGCTGCAGGCCGATGACGGTGACGATCGGGATGGCCGCGTTGCGCAGCACGTGGCGCAGCACGATGCGGGTGCCGGAGAGGCCCTTGGCGCGAGCGGTGCGCACGTGGTCGAGCACGGAGGCGGCGAGCACCTCGGCGCGGGTGATGCGGGTGATCAGCGCGATCGGCACGGTGGCCAGCGTGACGGCCGGCAGGATCATGTGGTGGATGCTCTCCCAGATCATTGCGGGTTGGCCGGACAGGATGCTGTCGGGGATGCTCATGCCGGTGATGCGCGGCGGGTCCATGCCCACCGGCATCAGGCCGCCGATCGGCACCCAGCCGAGCAGGGCGGCGAACAGGATCAGCAGCATCAGGCCGAGCCAGAAGATCGGCATCGAGACGCCGAACAGCGTCAGCGTCATCACCGCCGCGTCGAGCCGCGAGCCCTGGCGCACCGCGGAGATCACGCCGAGCGGCACGCCGGCGAGGCAGGCCAGCGCGAGCGAGGCGAGGGTGAGCTGCAGGGTGACGGGAAAGGCGACCAGCACGTCGTCGAGCGCCGGGTGGTTGGTGGAGAGCGAGGTGCCGAAATCGCCGCGCAGCGCGCCGAGCAGGAAGTCGGCGTATTGCACCCAGATCGGCTGGTCGAGCCCGAGCTGGGCGCGCAGCCGGGCGAGTTGTTCGGCGGTCGCCTTGTCGCCGAGCAGGAGCTGGGCGACGTCGCCCGGCAGCAGGTGCATGGTGACGAAGACGACGACGCTCACGCCGAACAGCACGATGACGAGCTGCCACAGCCGTCGCGCGACATACGTCCCCATCGATCCTCCCCGGCATTAGGCGGCCAGCAAGCGGGCACGCGGGGGGCGCTGTCAACGCCGCCCTGCTGCTTGACAGGCGGAAGCCGCGCGCCGGTAGTACGCCGGGAAGAAGGGGGGATGGGCGGCGATGGCCGAGCTGGAATGCGTGGTGGCGGGACCCGACATGCTGGGCGAATGCCCGGTCTGGAGCGTGCGCGAGCAGGCGCTCTACTGGATCGACATTCGCGGCCCGGCCATCCATCGGCTCGATCCGGCGACCGGACGGGTGCGGAGCGCGCCGATGCCGCGGGAGGTCGGCAGCGTCGGGCTGCGCTCGACGGGCGGGTTGCTGGCGGCGATGCGGGACGGGTTCCACCGGTGCGACCACGCATCCGGCGTGCTTGAACCGCTGCACGATCCGGAGGGCCATCTGCCGGACAATCGCTTCAATGACGGGCGCAGCGACCGCCGCGGCCGCTACTGGTCCGGCACCATGAGCACCGGGGCGCGCGGCCCGTTCGGCGCGCTCTACCGGCTCGACCCGGACGGTGCCTGCACGGTGATGCGGAGCGCGATCACCACGCCGAACAGCATCAGCTGGAGCCCGGACGACCGGGTGATGTATTTCGCCGACACGCCGACCGCGCAGATCCTCGCCTTCCCCTTCGACCTCGATGACGGGACGCTGGGCGAGCCCCGCCTGTTCGCCGACCTCACCGCCGGCAAGGGAAGGCCCGACGGTTCGACCGTCGATGCGGAGGGCTGCCTATGGAATGCCGAGTACGGCGGCGGGCGGGTGGTGCGCTACCGGCCGGACGGGCGGGTCGATCGGGTGATCGCGATTCCGGCCTCGCAGGTGACGAGCTGCGGCTTCGGCGGGGCGGCGCTCGACACGCTCTACATCACCACGGCGCGGCAGAACCTGCCGCCCGAGCGCCTGGCCGCCGAGCCGCTGGCCGGCGGGCTGTTCGCGGTGCGCCCCGGCGTCACCGGCCTGCCCGAGCCCGAATTCCTCGGCTGATTTCCGTCGAGACTCCCAAGGCTGAAACTCTCAGAAGGACCTTGCATGCCGCGCTTCACGCCCGAATCGCTCTCGGCCGCCACCACGCTGATCGTCAGCCGCATGGGCAGCGACACGGAGGAGACGGCGGAGGTCGCCGACCACCTCGTCCGCGCCAATCTCGCCGGCCATGACAGCCACGGGGTCGGCATGCTGCCGGCCTATGTGAAGGGGTTTCGCGCGGGGCTGCTGGTGCCGAACCAGAGCTTGCGCACCGTGACCGATTTCGGCGCGGTGCTGGTGCTGGACGCGCAGCGCGGGTTCGGCCAGCGGATGGCGGCGGAGGCGGTGCGCCGGGCGGTGGCCCGCGCGCGCGAGGTCGGCGCCTGCGTGCTCGCGCTCCGCAACAGCTCGCATATCGGCCGGATCGGCACCTATGGCGAGCTCGCGGCGAGGGCCGGCATGGTGTTCACCGGCTTCGTCAACGTGGCGGACGGCACCAACTGGCAGGCGCCCTGGGGGTGCGGGGAGGCGCGGCTCGGCACCAACCCGTTCTGCGCCGCGGTGCCGGGCGAGGACGGGCCTGGCATGATGCTCGACATGGCGACCACCACCATCGCCTTCGGCAAGGCGCGCGTCGCCCGCAACAAGGGAATGCAGGTGCCGGCGGATTCGGTGATCGATGCCGAGGGCAACCAGACCACCGACCCCGAGGCGCTGTTCACCCGGGCCGAGGGCGCGCTGCTCTCCTTCGGCCGGCACAAGGGATCGGGGCTCGCGGTGATGTGCGAGGTGATGGCGGGCGCGATCGCCGGCGGCCATCGCGCGGACCAGCCGCCGCATGGCGCGACGCTCAACAGCATGCTGGCGACGGTGATCGACGCCTCCCGGCTCGGCGACCCGGCCACCCTCAAGCAGGACGTGGCGGCGGTCGGCGCGCATGTCCGAGGGTCGCGGGTGGCGCCGGGCTTCGACGAGATCCTGTTGCCCGGCGAGCCGGAGCGGCGCCTGGCCGAAAGCCGCCGGCGGGAGGGCATCGAGGTCGATCCCACCACCTGGCAGCAGATCGCCGAGGCGGCGGCGGAGCTCGGCATCGCCCGGGCCGAGCTCGACGCCGTCGCGATGAAGAACTGAGCCGCGCCCGTGGACCAGGTGCATCAGATCGTCAACGCTTTCCTGACCCTGCTGGTCAACTTGTTTGACCTCGTCATGCATGGACTGGCGTTGCTGGAGGGGTGGCTTGCCGCCCAGCTCACCGCCGCCGGGGTGAGCGGCCAGTTGCAGCCGATCATCATGATCGTGGTCGCGGTGCTGTTCCTGTTGGCCGCGCTGCGGCTGATGGGCGGGGTGGTGCGGCTGCTGATCGTGCTATTTCTCGCCCTGCTGATCGTCCACATCCTGGCGCCGACCCTGCATTTCTAGCGCCGGCAGGGCGCGCGGCTTGCCGGCCCCGTCCACCGCCACCAGCGTGAAGGCCGCCTCCGTCACCTTGATGCGGGGCGGCTGGCCGCGCCGCAGCACCCAGACCTCGACGCCGAGCCGCATCGAGCTCCGCCCGATGCGGAGGATCTCGGTGTAGCAGCACACCGCGTCCCCCACCTTCACCGGCTGCAGGAAAGCCAAGTCGGAGACCGCGGCGGTCACCACCCGCCCGCGCGCCCGCGCCGTCGCCGTCATCCCCGCGGCGAGGTCCATCAGCGACATGATCCAGCCGCCGAAAATGTCGCCGGCCGGGTTGGTGTTGGCCGGCATCGCCAGGGTGCGCGTGGCGATCTCGCCGCGCGGTCCCGGCTGTTCCCTCGTTCCGTCCATCGCTCCGCCTCCGCCGCTTTGCCCCGATCTATCACAAGCTTGGCGGATTTTGCCGCGCTGCGGCACGCCGACACTTCCCAAGCCGCGCCGCGTGCGGCAGTTTGCGCCGGCCCAGAGACCGAACGCCCCGGCGCGTGCCCGGGCGGGGCAACAGGAGACTGCCGCATGTCCACGACGACGCACCCGCCTGCCGCCGCGCATGGAGCCGCCGCGCACGGGGCCGATGGAGTGGTCCGTCGCGACCTGCTGAAGCTCATCGCCATCTCCGGCGCGGTGATCGCCGGGGGCGCCTTTGCCTGGGCGCTGATCGACACGATGGAGCCGGCCGCCGACACGCTGGCCGCCGGCGAGCCGATCGAGGTCGATCTCAGCAAGCTGCAGCCCGGTCAGCAGATCATCGTGGTGTGGCGCGGCAAGCCGATCTTCGTGGTGAACCGCACCCCGGAGGCGGTGAAGACGCTGCAGGACCCGAAGGTGCTCCGCATCCTGAGCGACCCGAACTCGCGCGTCATGCAGCAGCCGCCTTACGCGCAGAACTGGCACCGGTCGATCAACCCGCAATATTCGATCCTGGTCGGCATCTGCACCCATCTCGGCTGCGTGCCGGGCTTCTTCCCGAATGTCTCGGCCACCGACCCGGCGCCGAACTGGCCCGGCGGCTATCTCTGCCCCTGCCACGGCTCGAAATACGACCTCGCCGGCCGGGTCTATTCGGGCGTGCCGGCGCCGTACAACCTGCCGGTGCCGCCCTATAATTTCACCAATCCGAAGACCGCAAGGATCGGCGAGAACCCGCCCGGCCAGACCTTCGACTTGAACTCGGTCGTCCAGATCTAGCTTTTCGCCGCCGCCCTTGCGGAGGGCCGCCCCGCGGGAGTGAAATTCCGCGATGACGGTCCTGATCGCGGGCGGCGGTATCGGTGGCCTGGCGGCGGCGCTCTCGCTGCACGCGGCCGGGATCCCGTGCCGCGTGTTCGAGCAGACGCGGGAGCTCCGCGAGCTCGGCGTCGGCATCAACACCCTCCCGCATGCGATCCGCGCGCTCGGCGAGCTCGGCCTGCTGCCGGCGCTCGACCGGGCCGGCATCCGCACCCGCCGGCTGATCTACGCCAACCGCTTCGGCCAGAGCGTGTGGGAGGAGTTGCGGGGCGTGGATGCGGGGTTCGACGCGCCGCAATTCTCGATCCATCGCGGCCGGCTGCACGGCGTGCTGCGCGCCGCCTTACGCGAGCGACTTGGTGCGGACGGGGTGCGCACCGGCCATCGGCTGATCGATTTTTCGGCGAACGATCGCGGCGTGCGCGCGCGCTTCGCCCAGCTCGATGGCCGGATCGTCTCGGAGGAGGGTGCCGCGCTGATCGGCGCGGACGGCATCCACTCGGTGGTTCGCGCCCGGCTCAACCCGGGCGAGGGGCCGCCCGCCTGGTCCGGCATCATGCTCTGGCGCGGCGCCACGGAATGGCCGGTCCACGAGGATGGCCGCACCATGGTGATCTCCGGCGGCAATGCGGCGAAATTCGTCTTCTACCCGATCGCAGCCGATCCGGACCGGCCGGCGACGCGGCTCACCAACTGGGCGGTGATGGCGCGCATCGCGGATGGCCGCACGCCGCCGCCGCGCCGCGAGGATTGGAACCGCCCTGGAACCCTCGCCGATCTGCTGCCCTTCGTGCGGGACCGGTTCCGCCTCGATTTCGTCGACCCGCTCGCGCTGATCGAGGCGACCGGCACGTTCTGGGAATATCCCTGCTGCGACCGCGACCCTCTGGCGCGCTGGTCCGCCGGCCGGGTGACGCTGCTCGGCGACGCCGCGCATCCGATGTATCCGGTGGGCTCGAACGGCGCGAGCCAGGCGGTGCTGGATGCCGTGGCGCTCGGCCGCCATCTCGCCGCCAACCCGGATGTCGCGACGGCGCTCGCCGCCTATGAGGCGGAGCGCCGGCCGCCGACCTCGGAGATCGTGCTCAGCAACCGCCGCGGCGGCCCGGAGCGGGTGATCGACGCGATCGAGGCGCGCGCCCCGGACGGGTTTTCCGATATCGAGACGGTCATGGAGCACGCCGAGCGCGAGGCGATCGTGCGCGGCTACGCGACGATGGCGGGCTTCGCGAAAGAGCAGGTCAACAACTTTCAGCTCACCATGCGCTGATCCCGGCTCAATCGGGCGGCAGGAAGCTCACCTCGTGCAGGCCGGCGAGCCGCATGATCTCGGCCTTGTCCGTGAGCCCGTCGATCGCGACGAAGAGATCCCAGAGCCGCGCGGTCGGCGTCACCCAGAAGAAGCAGGTGACCGGCGCGCCGCTGCGGTTGAACAGACCGTGCGGCTCGCCGCGCGGCAGGCGGATCAGATCGCCGGGACCCGCCGGATGATCCGTGCCGCTGAGCACCGCGGTCAGCTTGCCCTCCTGGATGAGCACGAATTCGTCCTGCGACGCGTGCACATGCGGCGGCACGAAAGCCTCGGGCGGGAAATGCGCCTGCCAGGCCATGCAGCTCGCGCTATGCTGCAGCGGCACGTAGATCTGGCCGAGAATGTTCCAAGTGACGCCGTCGATCCCTTGGGCCGCCACACTCACGCCTGCATGGTCCATCATCGCCGCTCCCGCACTGCCGTCGCCTCGATCTCGACCAGCGCCGCCGCCTCGACCAATGTCGCCACCCCCACCACCGACATCACCGGAAAATGCCGCCCGAGCACACGGCGATACGCCGCCCCGATCGGCTTCAGCGCGCCGCGATAGGCGGCCATGTCGGTCACGTACCAGACCAGCCGCACGATAGTCTCCGGCCCCGCCTCGGCCTCCGCGAGCACGGCGAGGATGTTGCGCAGCGCCTGCTCGACCTGCGCGGGAAGATCGGGCGCGAACCGCCCCTCCGCGTCCCAGCCGATCTGGCCGCCCAGCACGATGATCTCGCCCGCGGCGAGCATGCCGTTGGCATAGCCTGACGGCCGCGGCCAACCCGCCGGCTGCAACACGCGGGCGCTCATGCACGCACCGCCTGCAGCAGCGTGCGGGCGATGATGAGCTTCTGCACCTCGGTCGCTCCTTCATAGATGCGCAACGCTCGGATTTCACGGTAGAGCGATTCGGTCACGCCGCCCCGCGCGACACCTTGCGCGCCAAAAATCTGCACGGCATCGTCGATCACGCGCTGCGCCGCTTCGGTGGCGGTGAGCTTCGCCATCGCGGCCTCGCGGGTGATCCGTCGCCCCGTCGCATCGCGCGTCCAGGCGGCCCGATAGACGAGCAGCGCGGCCGCGTCGATCGCGGTCGCCATCTCCGCGAGCTTGGCCTGAATCGTCTCGAGATCGGCGAGCGTCCGGCCGAACATCTTTCGTCCCATCGCATGCGAGAGCGCCGCGTCGAGCGCGCGCCGCGCAAAGCCGAGCGCCGCGGCGCCGACGGTTGGGCGAAAAATATCGAGTGTCTGCATGGCGATCTTGAAACCCTCACCGGGCACGCCGAGCAGCGCATCGCCGCCGATCCGGCAATTATCGAACCGCAGCCGCGCCAGCGGATGCGGCGCGATCACCTCGAGGCGTTCGGCGATCGCGAGCCCCGGCGCATCCGCCGGCACGACGAAAGCGGAGATGCCGCGCGTGCCCGGCGCCTCGCCGCTGCGCGCGAAGACCACGTAATGCCCGGCAATGCCGCCATTCGAGATCCAGGTCTTTTCACCGTCGAGCCGCCACCCCTCGCCGTCGCGGCTCGCAATGGTGCTCATCGCCGCGACATCCGACCCCGCCTCCGGCTCGGAGAGCGCAAAGCCAGCGAGCGCGCTGCCATCGCGCACCGCAGGCAGGAAACGCGCGCGCTGCGCCGGCGTGCCATGCAGCAGGATCGAGCCGGTGCCGAGACCCTGCATGGCGAAGACGAAATCCGCCAGCGCATCATGCCGCGCCAGCGTCTCGCGGATCAGGCACAATCCGCGCACGTCGATCGTGTCCGACGTCTCCGGCACGCAATGCCGGAACAGCCCGGCGGCCCCCATGCTGCGCGCCAGCGCGCGGCAAATCTCGTCGACGTCATCGCCGTGCGGAGATGACGGGTTCGCGCCGCTCCAGGCGTCAACCTCCGCCACGATGTCGCGATGGCGGCCCTCGAAAAACGGCCATTCCAGGAAACTGGGCGCCATCAATCGCCCCGGAATTCCGGCTTCCGCCTGGCCGCGAAAGCCTCGAAGGCGCGGCGGAAATCCTGTGTCGCCATGCAGAGCGCCTGCGCCTGCGCCTCCTGCTCGATCGCCGTGTCGAGATCCATCGACCATTCGCGATGCAGCATCGTCTTCGTCACGCCATGCGCAAAACTCGGGCCGTCCGCGATCCGCGCCGCCTGTGCCAGCGCATGGGCCAGAACCTCGCCTTCCGGCAGCAGCGTATTGAAGAATCCCCAGGCCGCGCCTTCATCCCCGCTCATCGCACGGCCGGTGAACAGCAATTCAGAGGCTCGGCCCTGACCGATCAGCCGCGGCAGGATCGCGCAAGCGCCCATGTCGCAGCCGGCAAGCCCGACGCGGGTGAACAGGAAGGCGGTGCGGCTCGACGCGCTGGCATAGCGCAGATCCGACGCCATCGCGATGATCGCACCCGCGCCCGCGCACACGCCCTCGACCGCGGCGAAAACGGGCTGCGGGCAGGCGCGCATCGCGCGCACCAGATCTCCGGTCATCCGGGTAAAGGCGAGCAATTCCGGCATCGCCATGCGGGTGAGCGGCTCGATGATCTCGAACACGTCCCCGCCCGAGCAGAAATTCCCGCCCGCACCGGTGATCACCACCGCCTTGATCGTGGGCGCATGCGAGAGCGCGCGGAACAGGTCTCGGAGTTCGGCATAGCTCTCGAAGGTGAGGGGGTTCTTGCGTTCCGGCCGGTTGAGCGTGATCGTCGCGACCTTGCCGTCGATGCTCCAGAGAAACTGCTCGGCTTTGTAGTCGGCCGGATCAATCGACATCACATCACCTCTCCGCCGGCGAGCGCCAGCGACTGGCCGGTGATCCCCGCGGCCTGCGCGCCACATAGAAAAATCACGGTCTCGGCGATTTCGACAGGCTGGATCAGCCGGTTCTGCGGATTGCTGCGCGCGAGCGCATCCCGCGCCGCCTGCTCGGTGCGGCCGGTGCGCCGCACGATCACCTCGGTCGCCCGGCGCACCAGATCGGTGTCGGTGAAGCCGGGGCAGACCGCATTGACGGTGACGCCGCTCTGCGCGGTTTCCAGCGCGAGCGCGCGGGTCAGCCCGATCACCGCATGTTTCGCCGCGCAATAGGCGGTGGTGTAGGCATAGCCTTTCAACCCGGCGGTGCTTGCGATCGTCACGATGCGGCCCCAGCCGCGCGCGATCATCCCGGGCAGCACGGCGCGGCTTCCCGCGACCGCGGAAAGCAGGTTGAGCGACAGCATCGCCTGAAATTCTGCCACATCGCTCTCGACGAAGGGCCGCGAGGTGGCGCCCCCGGCATTGTTCACCAGAATGTCGAACGGCCCCGCCGTCTCGATCGCCTGGCCGAGCGCCGCGTGATCCGTGACATCCGCGACGAGATGATGCGCGCCCAGAGCGTCGCCGGCCGCACGCAGCGCCGCGCCGTCGCGGCCGAGCAGCGTCAGGCTCGCGCCGCAGGCCGTGAGCCGGTCGGCGATGGCGCGGCCGATCCCCTTCGCGCCGCCGGTGACGAGCGCGCGTTTGCCGGCAAGCGCCCCGCTCATATCACCACGGCGATTTCGGGCGTGTCGCGGCCGACCCGGCGTTCGAGCTGAGCCTTGCCGGCGAGATACTGCTTCGGCCAGGCCTGCGCGCCATAACCCTGCACCGCGGCGGCATGCAGCGCGAATTGCGGGTCGCAGAGATGCGGCCGCGCCAGCGCGCAGAGATCGGCGCGTCCGGCGGCGATGATCGAATTCAGATGGTCGGGCTCGGTGATGTTGCCGACCGCCATCGTCGCGATGCCGACCTCGTTGCGGATGCGGTCGGAGAACGGGGTCTGGAACATCCGCCCGTACACCGGCTTCGCCTCAATCGAGGTCTGCCCGGCGGAGACGTCAACCAGGTCGACACCCGCATCACGGAAGGCGCGCGCGATCTCCACCGCATCGGCGGCGGTGATGCCGCCCTCCACCCAGTCGGTCGCCGAGACGCGCACCGACATCGGCTTGCGCGCGGGCCATGCCTCGCGCATCGCGCGGAACACGTCCAGCGGAAAGCGCAGCCGGTTCTCGAGACTGCCGCCATACTCGTCGTCGCGCCGGTTGCTCAACGGCGAGATGAAGGCGGAAAGCAGATAACCGTGCGCCGCGTGCAGTTCGAGCATGTCGAACCCGGCCTCCGCGCCGCGGCGCGTCGCCGCCGCGAACGCATCACGCACGCGGTCCATGTCGGCGCGGTCCATCGCCCGCGGCAGCGCATTGGCCGGGCTCCAGCGCAAGGCCGATGGGGCGAGCAACTCCCAATTGTCGTCGGCGAGCGGCTCGTCCATGCCTTCCCAACCGATCCGCGTCGAGCCTTTCGGGCCGGAATGGCCGAGCTGCAGGCAGATCTTCGCGTTCGACTGCGCATGCACGAAATCGACGATGCGCGCCCAGGCTTGCATCTGCGCATCGGTGTAGAGACCGGGGCAGCCGGGCGTGATGCGGCCCTGCGGCGTCACGCAGGTCATCTCGGTGAAGACGAGGCCGGCGCCGCCCAGCGCGCGCGCGCCGTAATGCACGAGGTGGAAATCGGTCGGCATGCCATCGCTCGCGCTGTAGGTCGCCATCGGCGAGACGACGATGCGGTTGTCCAGCCGCATGTCGCGCAGCCGGAACGGCAGGAACATCGGCGGCGGCGGCGCGTTCGCCGTCTCGTTGCCGGAGCGCGCCGCGAGCCATCCCTCCATCCCGCGCAGATAGCTCGCGTCACGCAATCGCAGATTGTCGTGGCTGACGCGCTGGCTGCGGGTGAGCAGGCTATAGGCGAATTGCTCGGGCTCGAGCGCCGCGTAGCGCGCGACATTCTCGAACCATTCGGTGGAGTTGCGCGCGGCGGATTGGATCTTCAGCACCTCCACCCGCCGCTCCGCCTCGTATTCGGCGAGCGCCGCCGGCACGTCCGTCCCGTGCCGGCCGAACGCATCGGCAAGCCCGATCGCATCCTCGATCGCGAGCTTGGTGCCCGAGCCGATGGAGAAATGCGCGGTATGCGCCGCATCCCCCATCAGCACGAGATTGCCGCGGGTCCAATGCGCGTTGGAGACGCGGTTGAAATTGATCCAGGCGCTGCCGCGCAGATGCCGCGCATTCGTCATCAGCCGATGCCCGTCGAGCCAGGGCGCGAACAGTCGCTCGCAGAAGGCGATCGAGGCACCGGCATCCATCGCGGCGAGCCCGGCGCCGCGCCAGCTTTCCTCGCGCGTCTCGACGATGAAGGTGGAGGTGGTCTCGTTGAACCGGTAGGCGTGCGCCTGGAACCAGCCCCATTCGGTCTCGACGAAGATGAAGGTGAAGGCCTCGAACAGCCGGTGCGTGCCGAGCCAGATGAAGCGGTTCGGCCGAACGTCGATCGAGGGCGCGAAATCCGCCGCGTGGCGCGCGCGCGTCAGGCTGTTGACGCCGTCCGACGCGACGGTGAGATCGGCATCGGCGAAACGGGCCGCATCCGGGACCTCGCTCTCGAAGACGAGTTCAACGCCAAGCGACTTCGCGCGCTCCTGCAGGATGGTGAGCAGATGCTTCCGCCCGATGCCGCAGAAACCATGGCCGCCGGAGCGCAGCACGCGCCCCTTGAAATGCACGTCGATATCGTCCCAATGCGCGAAGCTGCCGCTGATGCGCGCCTCGGTCTCCGGGTCGCTCTGCTTCAGGTTGCGCAACGTCTCGTCGGAGAACACGACGCCCCAGCCGAACGTGTCGCCCGGGCGGTTGCGCTCATGGACGGTGATCCGGTGCGCCGGATCCCGTTGCTTCATCAGGATCGCGAAGGTGAGGCCGGCCGGCCCGCCACCGACGCACACGATCCGCATGGCCCGACTTCCTTGACTGGTCAAAAGTTCATATCCGAAGTAAGTGCTGGCTTACAAGGGAGGGAGGAAACGGCATGGCGGATGGCGTGGCCGAAGCGGCAGCGCGGGTGCATCCGATGCACGGGCCGAACCGGTTCAAGCTCGGCATCTTCTCGGCCAATGCCGATGGCGGCCTGACGCTCACCCGTGTCCCCGAACGCTGGTCGGCGCGTTGGGACGAGGTGGTGGCGGTGGCGCAGATGGCCGACCGCGCCGGGATCGAGTTCTTCCTGCCGATCGCCCGCTGGAAAGGGTTCGGCGGCGAGATGAACAGCCGCGAATGGAGTTTCGAGACCCTGACCTTCGCGGCCGGCCTCGCCGGCATCACCCGGGACATCGCGCTGTTCGCGACGGTGCACGTGCCGATGGTGCATCCGGTCTTCGCGGCCAAGGCGCTGGCGACGGTCGATCACGTCTCGGGCGGCCGCGCCGGGCTCAACATCGTCTGCGGCTGGAATCCCGAGGAATTCGCGCTGTTCGGCCTGACCATGCCGGACGACCGCTACGCGCAGGGGCTCGAATGGGCGCAGGTGATGGAACGCCTCTATGCCGGCGGGCCGCCCTTCGATCATGACGGAAAATTCTACCATCTGAAATCCGCCTCCAGCCTGCCGCTGCCGGTGCAGCGCCCGCGGCCGGTGACGCTGAACGCGGCCTTCTCGCCGACCGGGCGGGATTTCGCGGCCATGGCGGCGGATTTCCTGTTCACCACCTTCACCACGATCGAATCCGGCGAGGCCAACATCATCGACATGCGCGCGCGCGCCGCGGCGGCGGGGCGGCAGGTCGGCGTGTTCACCACCTGCCACGTCGTCTGCCGACCGACCCAGGCCGAGGCCGAGGATTACTACGAGCATTACGCGGTCAGGATGGCGGATGATGCCAGCCTCGATTTCTACATGGCGCAAAAGGAGAAGCACTCCTCCTCGCATGACGAGGCGGCGTACCGGCTGCACCGCAAGCGCTTCGCCGCCGGTGCGGGCACCTATCCGCTGGTCGGCACGCCGCGCCGGATCGCCGACGAGATGGCGCGGATCAGCGAAGCGGGGTTCGCCGGCACCACCATCTCCTTCTGCAATTTCGCCGCCGAGCTGCCGTTTTTCATCGACGGCGTGCTGCCGCTGCTGCGCGAGGCCGGGCTGCGAGAGTAACCTACCGTACGTCGAGCACCGGCTCGCCGAGCGCCGCCGCGATCGGCGCCACGCCGAGCCCGGCGCCCTCCGGCGCGCGCATAAAACCGTTCTCGCGGCGGGGTGCGCCGTCGGCGATCTTCACCGTGACATAGCTGTTGAAATCGGTCGCGGAGAAACGCAGCGGTTCCGGCGTGCTGTGCGCGAGATGCGCGATCGCCGCGGTCGCGATATCGCCGCCCCAGCTATCCTCGATCGTCATCGCAACCCCCATCGCCACGCAGAGATCGCGCACCTGCCGGGCCACTGTCAGGCCACCGAGCTTGCTGATCTTGATGTTGACGACATCCATCGCGCCGTCCGCATGGGCGCGCAGCAGCATCGGGATGCTGTCCACCGATTCGTCGAGCACGAAGGGATGCGAGGTGCGGCGCCGGATGCCGAGGCATTCCTCGTAGGTGAGGCAGGGCTGCTCGATATAGACGTCGAGATCGGCCACCGCGCGAACCACGCGCGCCGCCTGGTGCGGCAGCCAGCCGGTATTCGCATCCGCCACCAGCACCTCGCCCGGCGCGAGGCGCGCGCGCACCGCGCGGATGCGGTCGATATCGGTGTCGGGATCGCCGCCGACCTTGAGCTGGAATTTCGTGTAGCCCTCCGCGCGATAGCCCGCGACCTTCTCCGCCATGCGCTCCGGCGCCTCCTGCGAGATCGCGCGATAGAGCTCGACCGCCTCGCCGTCCCGCCCACCGAGCAGGGTGGCGATCGACTGCCCGGAGGCCTGCCCGAGAATGTCCCAGCACGCCATGTCGATCGCGGATTTCACGTAGGCATGGCCCTTGAGCAGCGCCTCCATGCGGCGGTGCAGCGGAACCGTGCGGCGCGGATCCTCGCCGAGCAGTTGCGGGGCGAGTTCCGCGAGGCCGGCGCGCACGCCGGCCGCATAGGCAGGCAGATAGGCCGGACCCAGCGGGCACACCTCGCCATGGCCCGCGAGCCCGACATCGGTCTCGATCCGCACCACCGTGCTGTCGAACACCGACACCGATTTGCCGCCGGACCAGTTATAGCTGCCCTCGTGCAGGGGCAAATCCACCTGAAAGGCGGCGATGCGGCTGATTTTCATCCGGCGTTCCCTCGATGGCGTTGGCGGCGGCGCAAGTATTTGACGGCGGCCGCCCAACCTTCCTAGGTTCCGAGTATATGGGGAGAACGGGAATGTCGAAACGGACGACCCTTGCCGGTGCGACGCTCGCCGCCGCGCTCGCGCTTTCCATCGCCCAGGCCCGGGCGGCGGACATCACGCTCGGCATTCTCGTGCCGACCACCGGCTCGCAGGCGACCGATGGCCGCGACATGGCGAACGCGGCGCAGCTCGCGGCGAACGAGATCAACGCGCATGGCGGCGTGCTCGGCGGCAAGCTGGTGCTGGATGTGCAGGATGATGCCTGCGACCCGCAACAGGCGGTCTCGGCGGCGAGCAAGCTCGTCTCCCAGGGCGTCGCCGCGGTCGTCGGCGGGTATTGCTCGGGCGCGACCCTGCCGACGCTGAAAGTGTTCGGCGATGCCGGGCTGCCTTTCGTGATCACCGCGGCGAACTCGACGAAGCTGGTGGATGCGGATCCGGGCGATGCGTTCCTCGTCAACAGCACCGGCGACGACCAGGTGAAGACGGCGGTCGGTCTGCTGAAATCCGACGGCGTGAAGCGGCTCGCCGTGGTGAACGAGGGCGACGCCTATTCCGCCGATCTCGCGAAACTCACCGCCGATGCGTGGCCCGCTTCGGGCGGCCAGCTCGTTGGCAACGAGGTGGTGAACAAGGGCGAGCAGGATTTCTCCGCGCTGGTGACGCGCATCAAATCCGAGCGTCCGGACGCGGTGTTCTGGACCGCCTATTACGATGACGCGGCGCTGCTCATCAAGCAGCTCCGCCAGGCCGGATATCGCGGCAAGATCCTGCTCGGCGACGGCAGCAACTCGCCCAAGGTGTTCGAGATCGCCGGCAAGGGCGCCGAGGGCACGATGCTGCTCGCCAACCCGACGGTCGACACCTTGCCGAACGCGAAAACCTTCGCAGCCGACTACAAGAAGGCGTTCCACCAGGATCCCGGCCCGTATTCCGCGCTCACCTATGACGGTATCGATCTGCTGGCGGATGCGATGAAGCGGGCCGGCTCGGCCGACAAGGCGAAGGTGGTGGCGGCGCTGCAGGCGACGAAGGCGTTTCCCGGCATCTCCGGCCCGGTCACCTTCACGCCGAAGAACACGCTCAACCGCAGCAATTTCGTCGTGCTTATCGGCAAGGGCGGCAAATGGACGCTGTTCAAGGCGGCGTCGAGCTGACGCCGCCCCGCGCAGCGGGCGGCCGATGGATCTTTCCGACATCCTGCTGCAGCAGCTCGCGAACGGGCTGATCCTCGGCTCCTTCTACGCGCTGGTCGCCCTCGGCTACACGATGGTCTACGGCATCATCAAGCTGCTGAACTTCGCGCATGGCGACATCTACATGACCGGCGCGTTCGCCGGCTTCCTCGTGCTCTCCCTGGTCTCGCCGGTGCTGGGTGCGGGATGGCTCGGCATCGCCGTCGCCATGGCGTGCAGCATGCTCGCGGTCGGCTGCCTCGGCATGCTGATCGAGCGCGTCGCTTACCGGCCGATGCTCGCCGCGCCGCGGCTCTCGATCCTGATTACCGCGCTGGCCGTCTCGATGGTGCTCAGCAACGGCGCGCTCGCGCTGACCGGCGGCCAGTTCCAGGCGTTCAACACCGATCTCGATTTCGACGGGTTCGATGTCGGCAACGTCCACGTGACCTGGACGCAGACCGTGCTGGTGGTCGCGGCGCTGGTATTGATGCTGCTGATGCAGCTCTTTGTCAGCCGCACGATGATCGGCAAGGCGATGCGCGCCATCGCGATCGACCCGGATGCCTGCCGGCTGATGGGCATCGACGTGAACCGGATGATCGCGCTCACCTTCTTCATCGGCTCCGCGCTCGCCGCCGCCGCCGGCGTGATGGCGGGCGTGTATTACGGCAGCATCTATTACTTCATGGGCTTCCTGATCGGGTTGAAGGCCTTCACCGCGGCGGTGATCGGCGGCATCGGCAGCATTCCGGGCGCCATGCTCGGCGGCCTCGTGCTCGGCCTGCTGGAAGCCTTCGGCACGCAGATCCCGATGGTCGGGACCGCATGGAAGGACGTGTTCGTCTTTGCCATCCTCATCCTGCTGCTGGTGTTCCGCCCGACCGGGCTGCTCGGCCGGGCCGAGGTGGAGAGGATGTGAGCGGGCGGAACGCGGCCGGCCCCGGTGTACCGGATGACGGACCGGACTGGACCAAGACGCATGCCGGCAAGCTCGCGATCGGGGCGGCGATCACCGGCCTCCTGATGTGCGTGCCGGGCCATGTCAGCAACTACGTGCTCGAGGTGATGAGCAACGCGTTCCTCTACGTGGTGCTCTGCCTCGGGCTCAACATCGTGGTCGGCTATGCCGGGCTGCTCGATCTCGGCTATGCCGCGTTCTTCGCGGTCGGCGCCTATGCCACCGGCATTCTCACCACGCGCTACGGGGTCAATTTCTGGGCGAGCATCCCGGCCGCGATGGCGGCCGCCGCGGTCGCCGGCGTGATCATCGGCGGCCCGACGCTCCGGCTGCGCAGCGACTATCTCGCGATCGTCACGCTCGGGTTCGGCGAGATGGTACGGATCGCGGCACGCAACCTGTCGATCACCGGCGGCGCGAGCGGTCTCGTCGGCATCGAGCGCCCGCATCTGCTCGGCCTGCGCTTCGACAGCGTCGCGGAATTCTACTACGCCTTCCTCGCCCTCGCGGTGATCGCCTGGGTGGTGAGCACGCGCGTCGAATTCTCCCGCATCGGGCGCGCCTGGCGCTATGTTCGCCATGACGAGGATGCCGCGGAGGCGATGGGCATCAATCGCGTGGCGGTCAAGCTCTACGCCTATATCACCGGCGCGGTGTTCGCATCGGTCGCCGGGAGTTTCTACGCCGGCAAGATGACGGCGATCGCGCCGGAAACGTTCAGCTTCGCGCAATCGACGCTGATCCTGCTCGGTGTGGTGCTCGGCGGAATGGGGAAAATTCCCGGTGTGGCGATCGGCGCCATCGTGCTGACCGTGTTTCCCGAAGTGTTCCGCGGTCTCGGCTCGTACCGCATGCTCGTCTTCGCGGTGCTGCTGCTGCTGATCATGCTGTTCCGCCCGCACGGTATCTGGCCGGATCGGCGGCGATGAGCACGGCGCTGCTGGAGATGCGCGGGCTGACGCTCGCCTTTGGTGGCCTGCAGGTGCTCCGCGGCGTCGATTTCAGCGTGCGGGAAGGTTCCATCGCCAGCCTGATCGGGCCGAACGGCGCGGGCAAGACATCGCTGTTCAATTGCCTGACCGGGTTCTACCGCCCGTCGGCCGGCGGCATCGCGTTTCGCGGCCGCTCGATCGCCGGGATGCGGCCGCACCGCATCACTCGGCTCGGCCTCGCGCGCACCTTCCAGAATCTGCGCCTGTTCCGGCAGATGACCGTGCTCGACAACGTCATGTCTGGCCTGCATTGCCGCACGCGCTCCGGCCTGCTCGGCGCGATCATCGGCTGGGCGCCGCAGCGCCGCGAGGAGGCGGAGGCGCTCGAGGCCGCACGCCACTGGCTGAATTTCGTCGGCATCGCCCGCCAGCGCAACCGGCTCGCGGGGACACTCTCCTACGGCGACCAGCGGCGTGTGGAATGGGCGCGCGCGCTGGCCACAACGCCGAAACTGCTGCTGCTCGACGAACCCGCCGCCGGCCTCAACCATGACGAGAAGACGCAACTGATCGCGCTGATCCGCCGCGTGCGCGACGAGCTCGGCATCACCGTGCTGCTGATCGAACACGATATGGGCCTGGTGATGCGGGTCTCGGAGACGATCACCGTGCTCGATCACGGGCAGAAGATCGCGGAGGGCGACGCGGCGGCGGTGCAGGCCGATCCGCTGGTGATCGAGGCCTATCTGGGCCGCGAGGAATGAGTGGCACCATCCTGGCGCTCGACAAGGTCGATGCGTTCTACGGGCCGGTTCAGGCGCTGCGCGGCGTCAGCCTCTCGGTGCGTCAAGGACAGGTCGTCGCACTGCTCGGCGCGAACGGCGCGGGCAAGAGCACGGCGCTCCGCGCGATCTCCGGCCTCGTGCGCTGCGCCGCCGGGCGCATCGCCTTCCTCGACCAGGACATCACGCGCATGCCGGCGCACCGCCTGCCGGCGATGGGGCTGATCCACGTGCCCGAGGGGCGGCGCATCTTCAAGGGCATGACCATCCGTGAAAATCTCGAACTCGGCGCCTTCACCCTCGACGACACCGCCGAACGCAACCGCCGGCTCGAGCATGTCTTTACGCTGTTCTCCGTGCTCAAGGAACGTGAACATCGTGATTCCGCCAACCTCTCGGGCGGCGAGCAGCAGATGCTCGCAATCGGCCGCGCGCTGATGGCGGACCCGAAACTTCTGCTGCTCGACGAACCCTCGATGGGGCTCGCCCCGCGCCTGGTGCGCGAGGTGATGACGACCATCGCCCGCCTGCACGACGCCGGCACGACGATCCTGCTCGTCGAACAGAACGCCCGCCTCGCACTCCGCATCGCCGATTACGGCTACGTGCTGGAAAACGGCAGCATCCTCGTGGAGGGCGATGCGGCGACGCTGCGGCAGGACGATGCGGTGGTGCGGGCTTATCTTGGGGGAACGTAGATTGGAAGGCCAGGGGCGCTGCCCCTGGCCTTCTCCCTAAGCTCAAGCAAGATGACAAGCCGCCTCACGCCCATTGCCAAGCGTGCGAAGGGGAGGCGGGGTTTCGCGGCAGAGGGGGATTGCGATCGGGCAGCGGCCGATATAGGGGCATCCGGTGGCGGAATCCTGTTGCGCGGCCGGGGTGGTGTGGCGCCGGCGGCCGCCATAGGGGCGGGGCACGGCGTCGACGAGGGCGCGGGTGTACGGGTGTGCGGGGGCGGCGAACACGGCTTGGGTCGGGCCACGCTCGACGATGCGGCCGCGATACATCACCGCGACGCGCGGAGCGATGCAGCGCACCACCGCGAGGTCGTGGCTGATGAACAGGTAGGCGAGGCCGAGCCGCTCCTGCAGCTCCATCATCAGGTTCAGCACTTGCGCCTGCACCGAGACGTCGAGGGCCGAGACCGGCTCGTCGGCGACGATCAGCGCGGGGCGGGTGACGAGCGCGCGGGCGATGGCGATGCGCTGGCGCTGGCCGCCGGAGAATTCATGCGGGTAGCGGGCGGCGGCGCTCTCGGGCAGGCCGACCGAGGCGAGGGCGGCGGCGACGCGCGCGCGTCGCGCATGCCGCGTCGTCTCCGGCTCCAGCGCGGCCATCGGTTCGGCGATGATGCGCCCGGTGCGGTGGCGCGGGTCGAGCGAGCCGTACGGGTCCTGGAAGATCGCCTGGATGCCGCGCCGCGCGGCGCGGAGCTCCCGACGGCCGAGCGCGAAGAGCTCGCGTCCGGCGAGCCGCACCGAGCCCGATTGCGGGCGTTCGAGCGCCATCACAGTGCGCGCCAGCGTCGATTTGCCGCAGCCGGATTCGCCGACGATGCCGAGGCTGGCGCCGGCCGCGAGATCGAGGCTGATGCCGTGCAGCACGCGCAGGCGCGGGGCACGGCCCAGCAGGGTTCGGCGCGGCAGGGCGTAGTCGCGCACGATGTCGCGAATTTCGAGCAGCGCGCTCACCGGGCCCCGTCCGTGTAGGGGCGCAGGCAGGCGATGTCGTGACCGGAGGCGAAGGGGCGGAGCGGCACCGGGGCGGCGCGGCATTCCGATGTGACGCGCGGGCAGCGATCGGCGAAGGGACAGCCGAGCGGGCGGGTTCGCGGATCCGGCACCTGGCCGGGGATCGCGGGCAGGCGGGTGCCGGGCATCGCGTCCAGCGGGAGGGCATGCGGGGAGGCGGCGAACAGGCCGCGCGTGTAAGGGTGGGCACGGCGGCGGAACACCTCCGCCGTGCTCCCCTGTTCCATGATGCGGCCGCCATACATCACCAGCACGCGCGCCGCGGTTTCGCCCACCACGCCGAGATCATGCGTGATCAGCAGCAGCGCCATGCCCTGCTCGGCGACCAATTCGGCCAGCAGGTCGAGGATCTGCGCCTGGATGGTGACGTCGAGGGCGGTGGTCGGCTCGTCGGCGATCAGCAGATCCGGGCCGCAGGCGAGCGCCATAGCGATCATCACGCGCTGCCGCTGCCCGCCCGAGAGCTGGTGCGGGTAGAGTTTCGGGGAGAAGCGCGGCGCCGGCAAGCCGACGCGGGCGAGCAATTCGCCGGCACGCGCATCGGTGGCCCGACGCGGCAGGCGCAGATGCAGACGGAGCGATTCCGCCACCTGCGCGCCGATCGTGCGGAGCGGATTGAGCGCGGTCATCGGCTCCTGGAACACCATGGCGATGCGCCGTCCGCGCAGCGCGCAGAGCGTCGCCTCGTTCGCGCCCGCGAGCTCCGCGCCGTCGAAGACGATGCGGCCTTCGTTCCGCGCGCGCTCCGGCAGCAGGCCCATGATCGCGAGCGCCGTCATCGACTTGCCGGAACCGGATTCGCCGACCAGACCCATCGTCTCCCCGCGCGCCAGGGTGAAGGAGATGTCGGAGAGGATCGGCACGCGCGCGATCGCGACCGAATAGCGATCGAGTGCGAGCATCAACGTTCCCGCCGCAGGCGCGGATCGAGCCAGTCGCGCAACCCGTCGCCGAGCAGGTTCAACCCGAGCACGGCGAGCGTGATCGCGAGGCCGGGAAACACCGCGAGCAGCGGCGCGCGATAGATGTAGGTCTGCGCGTCGTTCAGCATGCGGCCCCAGCTCGGGAAGGGTGGCTGCGTGCCGAGCCCGACATAGGAAAGCCCGGCCTCGGCGACGATGCCGAGCGCGAACTGGATCGTCGCCTGCACGATCAGCACCGAGGCGATGTTCGGCAGCACGTGCTCCAGGCTGATCGCGATGTCGCCCTTGCCCGCGGTGCGCGCGGCGAGCACGAAATCGCGCTTCCAGATGCCGAGCGCCGCACCGCGGGTGACGCGCGCGAACACCGGCACGTTGAAGATGCCGATCGCCAGCATGGCGTTCGCGGCACCCGGGCCCGCAAGCGCCGCGATCATCACCGCGGTGAGCAAAGCGGGGAAGGCGAAGGCGAGGTCGGTCGCGCGCATCACCAGCTCGTCGACCATGCCGCCGCGCGCCGCCGCCAGCGCGCCGAGCGGCACGCCGAGCCCGGCGCCGACCGCGACTGCGATCAGCGCGACGGCGAGCGAGTTCCGCGCGCCCGCCATCACCATCGAGAGCACGTCCCGGCCGAAGGAATCCGTGCCGAACGGATGCGCCGCGGAGGGGCGGCCGAGCTTGTGCAGGATATCCATCGCGGTCGGCGAATACGGTGTCCAGACCAACGATATCAGCGCCATCAGCACGAGTGCGGCGGTCAGTGCCGCGCCGATCAGCAGACCGGTGCGTCCCCTCATCCGAGAGCCGACCGCAACAGGCGCGGGTCGATCGCCGCATAGGCGAGATCGACCAGGAAGTTCACCACGATCACGCTGCCAGCGAGCAGCACCACGAGATCCTGCACCACCACCAGGTCGCGCTGCGCGATCGCCTGGAAGATCAGCCGTCCGAGCCCGGGGAGGGTGAACACGTTCTCGATGATGATCGTGCCGGCCATCAGGAAGGAGAATTGCAGTCCGATGATGGTGACGACCGGGATCAGCGCGTTCGGCACCGCGTGGCGCCAGAGCGCGGCGCGGCGCGGCAGGCCTTTGGCCCGCGCGGTGCGGACGAAATCCTCGTGCAGGGTTTCGAGCACGGAGGAGCGCGTGACCCGCGCGAGGATCGCCGCCTGCGGCAAGGCGAGCGCGAGCGCCGGCAGAAGCAGCGAGCGCAGCGCCTTCCAGGCGCCGGCATCCCAGCCGGCGAACCCGCTCGCCGGCACCCAGGCGAGATGCACGGCGAACAACAGGATCAGCAGCAGGCCGAGCCAAAAATTCGGCACCGCGACGCCGATCTGTGCCACGCCCATCGTCGCGACATCGCCCGGGCGCCCGCGATGCGAGGCGGCGAGCACGCCGGCGGGAATCGCGATCGCGGTGGAGAGCAGGATGGCCATGACCGCGAGGGGCAGGCTGACCAGCACGCGCTGGCCGACGAGCTCGGTGACCGGCACGCCATAAGTGTAGCTGGTGCCTAGATCGCCGCGCAGCAGTCCGGAGATCCAGCCAAGGTAACGCTGCCACACCGGCAGATCGAGCCCGAGCTGATGGTGCAGCACCGCCAGCGTGTCGGGTCGTGCGTTCACGCCGAGGATGATCGCCGCCGGATCGCCCGGCAGCACGTCGAGCACCAGGAACACGACGAGCGAGGCGGCGATCAGCGTCAGCAGCAGCGTGACGAGGCGGCGGACGAGATAGGCGGTCACAAGCCGCGCTTTTGAGGCACTATTACTCCGACCAGCTCACGCCGGTGACATCGTTGGACGGCACCGGGGCATTGGCCCAGAGCCCGTGCAGCTTGGCGTTCCACACGCCGAGCTTGGGCAGCGCGGCGATGAACACGTTCGGTTCGTCGGTGGAAAGCTTGCGCTGCAATTGCTGCACCAGGTCGAGCTGCGCCTTCGGGTCGGTCGCTGCGAGGTATTGCTGGTAGAGCGATTTGTAGCCGGCGTCGTGATAGTTGAAATAGTATTTGTCGCGCGCATAGATGTCGAGGTCGCGTGCCTCGGTATGCGCGATGATCGTTGCGTCGAATTGCGAATTGGCGAAGATCTGCGAGAGCCATTGCGCCCATTCGATCGGCACGAGTTTCGCGTTGATGCCGATCTGCGCGAGTTCGGCGGCGATCACCTCGCCGCCGCGCCGTGCATAGGCGGGCGGCGGCAGGCTGATGGTGAAGCTGGTGCCGGGCTGCACGTCGGCCTCGGCGAGAAGCTGTTTCGCCTTGGCCGGATCATAGGGATAGGCGCCGGTGAGATCGACATAGCCCGGATCTTGCGGCACGTAATGCGAGCCGATCGGCACGCCGTACCCCGAGAGCACGCCGTCGATGAAGGTCTTGCGGTCGATCGCATAGGCGAGCGCGCGGCGCACGCGCACGTCGTCGAACGGTTTCTGCGCGTTGTTGAGCGCGAGGATCACCTTGCCCTCGGTGGTGCCGACCTGGACGGTGAAGCGGGAATCCGCCTTGAACTGGTCGAGCACCTCGGGGGCGGGGAAGGCGGGATAGGCGTCGAGATCGCCCGCCATCATCGCCGCGGTCGCGGCCGAAGGGTCGGAGATGAAGCGGAACGTCACCGCCGCGAGCGCGGGCTTCGTGCCCCAGTAATCGGGGTTGCGCACCAGCTCGACGCGGTCGCCCTTCACCCATTGCTTGAAGCGGAACGGGCCGGTGCCGACCGGGTTGGTGGCGTCGGTCGGCGCGGATTTCGGCGCGAGCATCACCGCATCGCCCCAGCCCATGTCGAACAGGAAGTTCGACGCGGGGTGCTTCAGCGTGACGATTGCGGTGCTCGGGTCTGGGCAATCGGTCCTGGCGATCGGCTCGAACAGGCCTTTCTGCGCGTTCTTGCTGTCGGGGGCGACCGCCCGGTTGTAGGAGAACTGGACGATGCTGCAATCGAACGGGGTGCCGTCGTGGAACTTCACGCCCTGCCGGAGGTGGAAGGTGTAAGTGAGGCCGTCGGGCGAGATGGTCCAGCTCGCGGCCAGGCCCGGCACCACCGCGCCGCTCGCATCGATGCGCGTCAGCCCCTCGTAGAGATTGGCGTAGGTCACCTCGCGGATGGCGGAGGCCGCGCCGGCGGTCGGGTCGAGCGAATTGGGCTCGAGCTGCATGCCGAGCGTCAGCGTGTCCTTCGCGAGCGCCGGCGCCGCTGCCAGCGCCTGGGCCGCCGCAAGCGCGGCGGCGCCGGCCACGGCGAGTAATCTGGTCATCGACCGGTCCCCCGTCTCTCGGCCGCGAGAGCACACCACCGCCCGGGACCCGTCAATAGTGGAACGATGCGCCGCCGGCCGGGGGTGCGCGGCCTCCGAGGGATCAGCTGCCGGACGGTTCGACGTCCGGGGTGACCTGCGCGCCGGGGCCGCCGTCCGATTTGCGGTTCTCTGACTCGGGGCGCACCTTCTGCCGCTCGAAGCGGTGCGCCCGCTCCTCGAACGTCTCTTCCGCCGGTTTTTCCGGAGCCGGACTGGCGGGATCGTCGGATGCGCTCATGCCAATCTCCTCGATGGGGACAGGGGCTTAACGAGCGAACCGCGCGGGGGTTACCGATGCGCCGGCGCAAGAGAGGGGCCGAATGTGCCGCATGCCGGGGCGATCCCGCTTGTGCGCGACATGCTCGCCTGACACCGCCGGCGCGGCTCTCATCCGAAATGCCGGGCGTGCGACGCGCCGAGATCGGCCAGCGCGACCGCCGCCACCTCGGCGT
Organism: Acetobacteraceae bacterium; assembly: GCA_965276665.1. Lineage (GTDB taxonomy): Bacteria > Pseudomonadota > Alphaproteobacteria > Acetobacterales > Acetobacteraceae > CAWGJC01. The sequence continues at coordinate 666,474 of OZ255620.1, read as the reverse complement.
GCAGGAGGAACACCGCGGCGAAGAACTCGCGTGCGGCATGCTGCAGTCGCCGCGTCACCACGATCTCGTCATTCGCGGCGGCGCGGAGCAGGCCGGCGTCGGCGGCGGTTCCCAGGAGCTTGCGCAGATGGGCGCGCGAGATGCCGAGCTGACGGGCGAGTGCGGAGACCGAGATCGCGATCGTGCTGTCCTGGATATCAGCGCGCGGGGCCGGCAGGCCGATGCAGAGCACGCACATCAGGAGCAGGCCGCCATTCCGCTCGGCGATCGCCGCGAGTTCCGGCGTGTGGTCGAGGATGCGGAAGCCTCCCAGGAATTTTTCTCCCATCCGGCGAAGCAGCGCGGCCATGAGCGCCGGCGTGCCCCGCAAGCGCCGGAGCGCCGCCATCTCGGACTCGTTGAGCAGCAGGCCAATGCCGGGATTGAGGCAATCCCAGCGCTGCCATTGCAGACGGACCAGCTTCTCGGTGGGCACCAGGCTGCGCACCCGCCGGTCGGCGGCCGCGCGGCCCGGCTCGACGAGTCGCATCAGCCGCATCAGCGAGAGCAGGGCCGCGGCGCGACCCGGGCTGCAGATGCCGGCGGTGGTGCAGAGCGTCTGGAAACGAGTGATCGTGAGGCCGGGCGCGCCGGCCGCCGTCAGCGTCACGTGGTGCAAATAGAGCGCGATGATGCCGCCGAGCGCGCGTCCGCGATCGTTGAAGATGCGGTTCAGCCAGCTTTGCTGCCGATACAGCAGGACGAGCAGGCCGATCGTCTCGTCGAAGCGGGATTCAAAGCGCGGATCGGCCCGCAGCGCGCGCAGCGGCGATGGGGCATCCGGAATGCTCCGCGCGGTCGTTCGCGCCGGCCTGCGGGGTCGCGGCAGGGGATCGGCCACATCCTGATCCCTTCGTGGTGATCGACAAGAAGATCCACCCAATAAGTGCCAGTTGATAACATTCTGGCCGCGCAACACAAGAGCGACGATGCCGATCGACGACATGGAGGGAGCGGGTCCATCCGGAAGGCCCGGGACTTCGCTGCGGCCGGTGTGGTTCGCGGCGTTCTTCTGTGTTGTGCTCGCCCTGGTGTGGTGCCGGCGCGAAACTCAGGCCGAGGCCGCGCCGCCGCCGAACGTGGTGGTCGCCCAGCCGATCCAGCGGGTGATCGACCATTACCTCGACACCACCGGCGTCGCCGCGGCGGTCAACACGGTCGATCTGACCGCGCGCGTGCAAGGCTTCCTACAGGAGCAATCCTACACCGACGGTCAGGCGGTGACACGCGGCGCCACGCTCTTCACCATCGAGCCCGAACCGTATCTTGCGCAGTTGCAGCAGGCGCAGGCCGAGCAGCAGGCGGCGGAAGCGCATCTCGTCTACACCACCGCGCAGTACAACCGGCAGGCCGTGCTGGCGCGCGACAAGGTCTCGGCGCAGGCGACGCTCGACCAGGCGCAGGCGGATCGCGACGGCGACCGCGCGACCGTCGCGCAGAAGCAGGCGGCGGCGCGCGCGGCCGCGATCAACTATGCCTATACGCGGATCACCGCGCCGTTCGACGGCATCGTCACCGCGCATCTGGTCGCGGTCGGCAATGTGGTGAACGTCAACACCAAGCTGGCGAGCGTCGTGCAGCTCGACCCGATCTACGTCAACTTCACGGTCAGCGAGCAGGATGCCGAGCGCATCCGCGCGCGGCTCGCGCAGCGCGGCGTGTCGATTGCCGGGCTCGGCACCATTCCCGTCGAGGCCGGGTTGCAGACGGAGAGCGGCACGCCGCATGCCGGGCATCTCGATTACGCCAATCCGGGCATCGACACGGGAACCGGCACGCTGGCGGTCCGGGCGGTGTTCGAGAACAAGGATCACGTGCTGCTGCCGGGCAATTTCGTGCGCATCCGCCTGGCGCAGGAGCGCGGCGTGAGGGCGCTGCTGGTGCCGGACGCAGCGCTCGGCACCGATCAGGGCGGCGACACGCTGCTCGTCGTGGACACCGACAACGTTGTGCGGCGGAAGCGGGTGGTTCGCGGCGAGCGGCTCGGCGATCTGCGCGAGATCGCCAGCGGACTGACGGCGACCGACCGTGTCATCGTCGGTGGGATGCAGCATGCCGTACCGGGCCAGACGGTGCAGCCGGACGCGGCGCCGTGATCTCTCGCTTCTTCATCGCCCGCCCGGTTCTTGCCAACGTGCTGGCGATCCTGACCGTGGTGATCGGCGCGGTCGCGCTGTTCCGCCTGCCGGTCTCGCAATACCCGAACGTGGTGCCGCCCACGGTGGTGGTGAGCACGCGCTATCCGGGCGCCAGCGCGCAGACGGTGATGGACACTGTCGCGCTGCCGATCGAGCAGCAGGTCAATGGCGTGCAGGGCATGCTCTACATGCAATCGACCAGCACGGCCGATGGCGGCTACGCGCTGGTCGTCACCTTCGCGACCGGCACCGATCTCAATTTCGCGCAGGTGCTGGTGCAGAACCGCGTCGCCAGCGCGATGGCCTCGCTGCCGCAGGCGGTGCAGGCGCAGGGCGTGACGGTGCAGCAGAAATCCACCGCCATCCTGCAGATCGTGGCGCTCAGCTCGGCGGATCCGGCGCGGGACAGTCTCTATCTCGCGAATTACGCAACGATCAACCTGATCGACGAGATCGCGCGTCTGCCCGGCGTCGGCAATGTGTCGGTGTTCGGGGCCGGCCAATATGCGATGCGCGTGTGGCTCGATCCGCAGCGCCTGCAGGCGCGCGGCCTGGTCGCGCAGGACGTGATCGCGGCGATCCAGAGCCAGAGCCAGCAGGTGACGGCGGGGCAGGTCGGCGCACCGCCGGTCACCGTCGCGAGCAATTTCCAGTACACGGTGAATGTCGACGGCCGGTTGTCGGATCCGGAGGAATTCGCCGACATCATCGTCAAGGCGGACGATCCCACGCAGGTGACGCGGGTGCGCGATATCGGGCGGGTCGAGCTCGGCGCGCAGACCTACGGCCAGGTCTTCACGCTGGACGGACATCCCGCCGCCGGTCTCGCGATCTTCCAGTCGCCGGGCGCCAATGCGCTGCAGGTGGCGGGCGAGATCCGCGCGCGGATGGCGCAGCTCGCGCGGCGGTTCCCCGAGGGCGTCCGCTATTCGGTGCCGTTCGACACCACGGTTTTCGTGCGCGCCTCGATCCGCGAGGTCTATGTGACGCTCGCGGAAGCGGGCATCCTGGTGCTGCTCGTGATCCTGGTGTTCCTGCAGGATTGGCGCGCGACGCTGGTGCCGGCGACCACGGTGCCGGTGACGATCATCGGCGCCTTCGCCGCGATGGCGGCGCTCGGCTTCACCATCAATCTCTCCACGCTGTTCGCGATCGTGCTCTCGATCGGGATCGTGGTGGATGACGCGATCGTCGTGGTGGAGGGGGCGGCGCATCATCTGGCGGCCGGGCTGAGCGGGCGCGAGGCGGCGGTACGCGCGATGGACGAGCTGTTCGGCCCGATCCTCGGCATCACCCTCGTGCTGCTGGCGGTGTTCCTGCCGGCGGCCTTCCTGCCGGGCCTCACCGGACGGCTCTATGCGCAATTCGCGCTGGTGATCGCCGCGACCGCGCTGCTCAGCGCGATGAACGCGGCGACGCTCAAGCCGACGCAATGCGCGGTGTGGTTGCGGTCGCCGGCGCGGCGCGGCGCGCTCACCCGCGGGTTCGACGCGCTGTACGGCCGGCTTGAGCGGGGTTATGGGCGGCTGGTCGGCGCGCTGCTGCGCCACAGCCTGCCGGCCGCGCTGGTGGCGCTGCTGCTGGCGGCGCTGGCGGGGGTGGGGCTTGCCGGCCTGCCGGGCGGGTTCCTGCCGCTGGAGGACCAGGGCTACATGATGATGGCGATGCAGCTGCCGGCCGGCGCGTCGCTCGGCCGCACCGAGGCGGTGCTCGACCGGGTCGGCCGGGCGGCGCGCGCGCTGCCCGACGTGCGCCAGACGATCGGCATCGCCGGGCTTTCCGCGCTCGACGGCAATGCGGCGGTCTCCAGCGCCGGCGTGGTCTACGTGATGCTGAAGGATTGGGGCGCGCGCAGCCCGGCCGGCGGCCTGCGCGGCATGTATGACAGCCTGAACCGGATCGTCGGGCAGGAGATGGCGGCGAGCGGGCTCGTGCTGGTCCCGCCGGCGATCCAGGGCATCGGCAATGCCGGCGGCTTCACCATGATGGTGGAGCTCGTCGATGGCGGCTCCGACTGGAACAGGCTGCAGGCGCTGTCGCGGGAGATCGTGCGGCGGGCGGATGCGCGGCCGGAGCTCGGGCGCGCCTTTACGCCGTTCAGCGCCGATGCGCCGCAGCTCCGCGTGCGCGTCGACCGGGTGAAGGCGGAGGCGCTACACGTTCAGCTCGGCGACGTGTTCAACGCGCTGGCGGCCTATCTCGGCTCGAGCTTCGTCGGCCAGATCACGAAATTCGGCCGCGTGCTGCAGGTCTATGTGCAGGCGGACAGCGCGTTCCGCGCCGCGCCGTCCGACATCGCGGCACTCAGGGTGCGCAACGCGGAGGGCGGGATGGTGCCGCTCGGCACGCTCGTGCAGGTGTCGATGACCAACGGCCCGGCGGTCGCGACGCTCTACAACCTGCACCCGGCCGCGACGGTGCAGGGCGCGGCCGCGCCTGGGACCAGCTCCGGCCAGGCGCTCGACGCGATGGACCGGATCGCCGCCGCGGTGCTGCCGCCGGGGGCGGCTGCCGACTGGACCGCGATGTCCTTCCAGGAAAGGCTGCTGGGCGGGCAAAGCTATGCGGCGCTCGGCCTCGCGCTGCTGCTCGTCTATCTGGTGCTCGCCGGGCAGTACGAGAGCTGGCTCGCGCCGGTCTCCGTGCTGCTGGCGGTGCCGCTGGCGCTGCTCGGGCCGGTTGCGGTGTTCCGCGTGCTCGGGATCGCCAACAACCTCTACACCCAGATCGGGCTCATCCTGCTGATCGCGCTCTCGGCGAAGAACGCGATCCTGATCGTCGAGGTGGCGCTGGCGGAACGCGCTTCCGGCGCGTCGATCGTAGGCAGCGCGGTGGCGGCGGCGGTGCGGCGTTTCCGGCCGATCCTGATGACCTCGCTGGCTTTCATCCTCGGCGTGCTCCCGCTGGTGTTCGCGACCGGCGCCGGCGCCAATGCGCGCCGCTCGATCGGCGTGACGGTGTGCAGCGGGATGATCGCCTCGACCTGCCTCGCCGTGCTGTTCGTGCCGTGTTTTTTCGTGGTGGTGCAGCGCCTGTCGGAGCGGTGGTCGGGCCGCCCGCGCCCCGCGCCCGCACCCGTCTCTGCCGCCATCGTCACCGGACAACGGGAGATCTCATCATGAACGCCATCCAGTGCGGACTGGCCGCAGGATTAGCCGTGCTCGGCTGCATCGGCGCGGCCTCGGCGCAGATGCCGACGGACGCGCAGAAAAACGCCATCCGCTCGTCCTGCCGGGCCGATTTCCAGGCGCGATGCTCGGGCGTGCAGCCGGGCGGCCAGGCCGCGCTCTCCTGCCTGCAGCGCAACATGTCGACCCTGTCGCCCGCCTGCCAGGGCGCGGTGGGCGCGCTCGGCGGCGGATCGGGCGCCACGGCCGCGAGCCCCGGCGCGCCGGCCGCCGCTCCGTATGGCGCCGCGCCGCCGCTGCCGGCCGCGCCTGCCGATCGGCGAACGGAGATGGCGCTGCTCACCCGGGCCTGCCGGTTCGATTACCGGGAATTCTGCCGCGGCGTGCGGCCGGGAGGCGGGGCGGTGATCGATTGCCTGCGGGCCAATGCCCAATCGCTATCGCCCGGCTGCCGGAGCGGGCTCATGTCCGCGCAGGCGCAATGACCATGCCGATCGCCACTCCTGGCCGGAGAACCGCCATGCGCCCGATCCGCCGTCTTCCGCGTGCCGTCCCGCGTGTCACCCCGCTCGCTGCCCCGGTTTTCGCGATACTCGCGGCGGCGACGCTCGGCGGCTGCGCGACGCAGGTGCGCAGCACCGGCAACTACATCGCGCCGGCCGCGCAGAGTGGCGTCACCCTGCCGCGCCCGGCCCGCGCCGTGATCGTGGGCTTCGCGGCGGATCCGAACCAGGTCGGGCTCGATCGCGCCATCGGTGCGAGGCTGCAGCGCGGGTTCAGCGGCACCGATCCCGACGCTCAGCAGGCCGCGCTGGCGCAGGACGTGCAGGATTCCGTCGTCGCCGCCCTGGTCAGCGATCTCGGCAAGATGGGCTTCGCCGCGACGGTCGCGCAGCCGGGCGAGGAGCCGCGTCCCGGCGATCTGATCGTGCAGGGCCAGATCACCGAGATCGATCAGGGCAATCGCGCGCGCCGCCTGGCGATCGGCTTCGGCGCCGGCAAGAGCGAGGTGCAGGCGGCGGCGCAGGTGACCTATGTCGGGCCGGACGGCGATCCCCGCCTGCTGCAGACCTACAGCGCCTCATCGAATAGCGGGCGCAAGCCCGGGCTCGGCGTCGGCGCGGCCTCCGCCGCGGCGCAGAGCACGGTGGTGCCGCTCGTGGTGTCGGGCGCGCTCGGGGCGCATGGCGAGGCGACGAAGGCGGGCGTCGCCGGGGAGGGGCAACGGCTCGCGCACCGCATCTCCTATAATCTCGGGCAGCTCTTCGTCGCGCAGGGATGGATCCCGCCCTCCCGCGCGCCCTCGATCGAGCTCCGCTGATGCGCGCCCCGTTGATGCGCGCGCGGATGCTGGCGGGGCTGGCGGCGTGCTGTCTGCTGCCGTCTGCCACGAACGTGGCGATCGCCGCGAGCGCGGCGGTGGCGCCGCAGCCGGCCGCCTGGCCGCACACGATCGAGGGCAAGGACGGCAGCGTCACCGTCTACCCGCCGCAGGTGATCGACTGGCCGGGCCGCACGCGGCTCGACGCGCGGGTGGTGGTCGCGGTCCGCCCGAACGGCGCCACCGCGCCGATCCTCGGCACGATCGAGCTCAAGGCGGCGACCACCACCGATCTCGCGACCCGCATCGTCACCGTCTCCGACATGGTGCTGACGGCATCCCGGTTCCCCTCGCTCGACACCGCGCGGGCGACCGGGCTCGAGAGCCGGCTGCAGGCCGCGCTCTCCGCCATGCCGCCGCAACCGGTGCCGCTCGACATGGTGCTGCTGAGCCTGCAGCAATCGCCGGACGCCAGCCCGGTCGCGGTCAGCAACGATCCGCCGGTGATCTATGCGAGCGCCACGCCGGCGAGCCTCGTCGTGTTCGACGGCGACCCGGTGATGGTGCCGGCGCCGGGCGGCGCGCTCACCCATGCGGTGAACACCAACTGGGATGTGTTCCAATCGGTGGCGACGCAGCGATGGTATCTGCTGAATGACGGCGCCTGGTTCTCCGCCGCCGCGTTCCGCGGGCCCTGGACGCCGGAAGCGAATCTTCCCACGGGCTTCGCGGCCCTCGCCGCCGTTCCGCAATTCACCGCGCTGCGCGGCCATGTGCCGGGCCGCGCCCTGGCCGCGAACGCGGCGCCGGCGATCATCGTCTCGACCGTGCCGGCCGAGATCATCGCGACCGAGGGGCCGCCGGCCTGGAGCCCGGTGCCCGGCACGGCGCTGCAGGTCGCGACCAACACGCCGAGCGCGCTGTTCCGCGATTCCGGCGGCCGGCTCTATTACCTCACCTCGGGGCGCTGGTTCTCCGCCGCCTCGCTGGCCGGGCCCTGGCTCTACGCGACCGACAGCCTGCCGGCCGATTTCGCGATGATCCCGCCGGACGGCAAGCTCGCGCCCCTGCTCACCGCGGTGCCGGGCACGCAGCAGGCCTCGGAAGCGGTGATCCAGGCGCAGATCCCGGTGCAGGCCATGCTCAGCCGCAAGACCACGACGATCACGGTGAGCTATGCCGGCGCGCCGCGCTTCGTGCCGATCCCCGGCACGCAGGCCGCCTATGCGGCGAACACCGCGACGCCGGTGTTCCAGGTCGGAGCCACCTATTACGCCTGCTGGCGGGGCGCCTGGTTCACCGCCGCCGCGGCGACCGGCCCGTTCGTGCTGGCGACCTCCGTGCCCGACACGATCTACGCCATTCCGCCGACCAGCCCGCTCTATCCGGTCACCTACGTGCATGTCGGCGCGTCCACGCCGACGACGGTGAGCGACAGCTACACCGCCGGCTACGCGCTCGGCTTCATCAGCGCCGACGTGCTCGTCTATGGCACCGGCTATGACTACCCACCGGTCATCGTGCCAGGCCCGGTGCCGGCCTATTTCCCGTACCCGCACTCCTATGTCGGCCATGCCGCCTACGATCCCTATACCGGGGTCTGGGCGCGGGGCGGGACCTATTACAATCCGGCGACCGGCGGCTGGGCGCATGGCGGCACGGTCTATGGCCCCAATGGCGGCGCGGGCGCCTTTGCCGCCTATAATCCGGCGACCGGGCGGTATTCGCAGGGCTCGGCGAGCTGGGGTCCGAATGGCGGCAATGCGCAGGCGAGCTTCGTCAATCCGCGCACCGGCGTGTCCGGCAGCACGAGCCAGCACGGCAACTTGTACGCGCGCTGGGGGTCGAGCGTGGTGAGCGGCCCGAACGCGACCGTGCACACCGCCAGCGCGCGCACCGCGAACGGCGCGGCCGGGGCCGTGCGCTCCTCCACCGGGGCCGCCGCCGCCGGGGTGCATGGGGCGAACGGCAACAATGCCGGCATCGCGCGCGGGCCGAACGGCAACGTCTATGCGGGCGCCGACGGTAATGTCTATCGCAAGGATTCCAGCGGCTGGTCGAAATGGAATGATGGGTCGTGGTCCTCCGTGCAGCGCCCGAACCAGGGCGGCGCCGCCGGCACGGGCCAGCGGAGCGCCGGGACGAGCCAGACCAATTTCCGCCAGCTCGACACCGACAATCAGGCGAGGTTGCAGGGCTGGAACTCCGGCGGCGGCCGCAGCTGGGGCGGCGGAGGCGGCGGGGGCGGCCGCTTCCGCCGCTGAGCGCCGCGGGCGCGATCCGCCTTGGCCCGCCTCGGATTCTTCGATTTCGTCGCGCTGGTCCTGCTCCTGGCGGCCGGCGTCGGCTGGGTCAACGAGCTCTATCTCCGCCTGCCGCGCGCGATCGCGCTGCTCGCGGCCTCGCTCGTGCTGTCGCTGGCGATCGCCCTGGCCGACCGCCTGCTCGGCGTGCCACTCGTCGCGTCGCTGCGCCGATCGCTCGATGCGGCCGACCTGCCGCATGTGTTCCTGGACGGCGCGCTCGCCTTCCTCCTGTTCGCCGGCACCTTCCAAGTCAAGCTGAGCGATTTGCGGCGGCGCCAATGGGTGATCCTGCCGCTCTCGACGGTGAGCGTGATCGCGGCGACGTTGGTGTTCGGCGCCGGCATCTGGGCGGTGTTCGCCGCGATCGGCGCGCCGGTCCCGCCCGGCTGGTGCGCGGTGCTGGGCGCGATCCTGGCGCCGACGGACGCGGTGGTGGTGCACGCGCTGCTCAGCCGGCTGAAGTTGCCGGCGGGGCTGCGGGCCACCATCGACGGCGAGAGCCTGTTCAATGACGGCGCCGGGGTGGTGATGTTCCTGGTCGCGCTGGCCATCGCGGGCGGCGCGACCGGGATGATCGGCCGCGGCCACATCGCCGCGACCCTGATCGTGGCGAGCTGCGGCGGCGCGGCGATCGGCGCGGTCACCGGTCTCGCCGCGAGCCTGGCGGTGCGGCGCATCGGCGAGCCGGTGCTGCAGCTCACCATCTCGCTCGCCCTTGCGGTCGGCTCCTACCGGCTCGCCGGCGCGGCCGGGGTGTCGGGCCCGATCGCCGTCGTGACCGCCGGGCTGGTGCTCTCCGCCGTGCCGAAGGAGGGCGCATCCCCGGCGCTGCACCCGGCGGTCGGCACGTTCTGGGCCCTACTCGACGAATTGCTCAACGCGATCCTGTTCCTGCTGATGGGACTGCAGGTGCTCGGCCTGTCGCTTACCGGGATCGGGGTGCTGCCGATGCTGCTGGCGATTCCGCTGTCGCTGGCGAGCCGGCTGGTCAGCATCGTGATCCCGGTGGCGATCCAGGCGGGCGGTGTCAGGAGCGGGGCGCGCGCGGTGGCGGTGATGGTGTGGTCGGGGCTGCGCGGCGGCGTCTCGATCGCGCTCGCGCTCACCATGCCGAGCTCGCCCTACCGGGGCGAGTTGCTGGCGATCTGCTATGTCGTGGTCGTCTTCACCATCGTGGTGCAAGGCATGACGATCGAGCGCCTGCTCGGCCGGCTCTACGCGCCGATTATCGAAAGCCACGCCGGATGACCCGGCCTAGCGCTTCTCAAACAGGCTCCGAGACCCTGCGCCGCCCCGCCGGTCAGCCCTCTCCGGCGCCTTGCCGCTTCCGGGACGCCGCCTCGGTGTTTTGCGCGTCGAGCCAGTCGCCGATCCGGCCGACCGCCTCCTTCAGCGCATCCAGGCTGGCGGCATAGGAGAACCGCAGATACTCCGCGCCCGCCTTGCCGAAGCTGGTGCCCGACAGCGTGGCGACGCCGGTCTCCTCGAGCAGGCGTTTGTAGAGGATGCGGGAATCGAAGCCGGTGCCGCTGACATTCGGGAAGGCGTAGAAGGCGCCGCCGGGCTCGGCGCAGCGGAAGCCGGGCAGGGCGTTGAGCGCCGGCACGATGTAGTCGCGGCGCTCGGCAAAGGCCGCCATCATCCGCGCCACCGGCTCGCGCGGCCCGGTCATCGCCGCGATGCCGGCATATTGCGCCGAGGCGTTGACGCAGGAATGCGAGTTGATCGCCAGCCGCTCCGCATGCGGGAGCAGCGCCGCCGGCCACACCCCGTAGCCGAGGCGCCAGCCGGTCATCGCATAGGTCTTGCTCCAACCGTCGAGCAGGATTAGCCGGTCCGCGAGCTCGGGATAGGTCATCAGGCTGGCATGGGTGCCGCCATAGACCATCTCGCCATAGATCTCGTCCGACATGATCGCGACGTCCGGATGCTGCGCGAGGCCGGCGACCAGCCGGTCGAGCTCCGCTTTCGGCACCACGCCGCCGGTCGGATTGGCCGGGCTGTTGACGATGAGCAGGCGGGTGCGCGGCGTGATCTGGCCGAGCACCTCCTCGGCGTCGAAGGAGAAGCCCTTGGTCTCGTGCAGGCGCATCGGCACCGGGGTGGCGCCCGAGAAGCGGATCACGCTCTCGTAGATCGGGAATCCCGGGTCGGGATAGATGATCTCGGCGCCCGCCTCGCCGAACATCATGATCGCGAAGAACATCGTCACCTTGCCGCCCGGGACGACCAGCACGCGGTCCGGCGAGATGGTGACCCCGTGGCGGCGATGCAGGTCGGCCGCCACCGCCTCGCGCAGCGGCAGGATGCCGTTGGCCGGGGTGTAGCCGTGATGCCCGTCGGCCAGCGCCTTCATGCCGGCCTCGACGATATGGGCCGGGGTCGCGAAATCGGGCTGGCCGATGCCGAGATTGATGATGCTCCGCCCTTCCCGTTGCAGGGCATTGGCCCGCGCGAGCACTTCGAAGGCGGATTCGGTGCCGAGCCGGCTCATGCGCCCGGACAGGATGGGCATAAGGAACGTCCTTCTCGGAGAGGGAGGGAGTGACTACGGCAATGCTTCCCCCCGAGGCAAGCGCCGCGCCGGCCGGCCGCCTTTGCCGGTCTGCCGAGAGGGGCCGCCGCGGCGCGGTCGAGGATCGGATCACCAGCTCGCCGCGGAAGCGATGATCGGTCTCGCCGATCGGCGCTCTGTCATCCGCCCGGGCATCCGCCGCGCGAGAAGCCGGATCGCACGCCGACCACCGCGTCCACCGGGTAGCGGAAGGTGCTGAGCGCGTAGTGCGGCCAGCCGGCCATGTCGATATCGTCGAAGCCGGCGACCGGTTCACCACCGCCGGTCCGGTCACAACCGTCGATGAGCGGAAAGGCAACCATCATTTCGATAGCGAGGAATTGCTGGTCGCGAATGGCAGCACGCCGCTCGCGCATTACCGCCGCCGCTCGATCTACGCCGCCGCCGAACGCCAGAAGGCCGCCGGCTGAGAGTGGCGCAAAACCGCGCGCGGCCGGCGCGCCGTTCGCCGGACCTACGGGAACGCCCGCAGCGCTCCGCCCTGCAGCGAGCCGGCGAGCGCGCCTGAAGCGGCGAGCAGCACGACCACGCTCCAGGGCGGCGCCTTCCAGACGGCGAGGAGCAGAAATCCGGCGATCGCGAGCGCGAAATCCCCCGGCTTCAGCACGGCGCTCGTCCAGACGGGATCGTAGAGGGCGGCCCCGAGAAGGCCGACGACCGCCGCGTTCGCGCCCCGCATGCCGGCCTGCGCGGCGTGCCGCCGGCGCAGCCCGTCCCAGAACGGCAGCATCCCATAGACGAGCAGCAGGCCGGGCAGGAAGACCGCGACCAGGGCGATCGCCGCGCCGGCAACGCCGTTCGGCGGATGCGCGACCACGGCGCCGAGATAGGCCGCGAAGGTGAAAAGCGGGCCGGGCACCGCCTGCGCGACCCCGTAGCCGGCGAGAAATGCCTGGTCGTTCGTCCAGCCGGGAACGACGGTTTCCGCCCGCAGCAACGGCAGCACGACGTGGCCGCCGCCGAAGACGAGCGCGCCGGAACGGTAGAACGCATCGAACAGCGCGACCCCCTTCTGCCCAGAAGACGAAGCGAGAGCGGGTGGAACGAGCAGCAGCACGGCAAACAGGATGAGGGCGGCGATCCCGCCACGCCGGGACACCGGCAGCCGCAATTCGCCCGCCACGGATGCGGCCTCGCCCCGGCAGAGGAACAGCCCGGCGACGGCGCCGAGCGCGATCGCGCCAATCTGTCCGACCGACCCGCCAAGGCCGATCACGATGGCGATCGCCGCCAGCGCGATGCCGGCGCGAATGCGATCCGGCGTCAGGCTCCTCGCCATGCCCCACACGGCCTGCGCCACCACCGCTACGGCGACGAGCTTGAGCCCGTGCAGCAAGCCTTGCGCCGCCGGGCCGGAGAACGCGGCCGCGCCCAGCGCAAAGGCAAGCAGGATCAACGCCGACGGCATGGTGAAGGCGAGCCACGCCGCCATCCCGCCGGCGAGCCCGCCGCCGCGCAGCAGGCCGAGCGAGAACCCGACCTGGCTGGAGGCGGGTCCCGGCAGGAACTGGCAGAGCGCGACCAGATCGCCATACCCCGCCTCGTCGATCCATTGCCGCCGCAGCACGAGTTCGTTGCGGAAATAGCCGAGATGGGCGATCGGGCCGCCGAACGAGGTGACGCCAAGCTTGAGGAAGACGCGGAACACCTCGCCGGGCGAGCCGTGGACATCCGCCGGTGCCCCTTGTCGGGTGCCCTGGCCGGCCGGATTTTTCACATTCGCGCTCCTTTATGCGGTGGTGGCAGTCTGACGCTCGCTGGCTTGCACGCGCGCTGCGGGGCCGAAGAATGATCCGCTGCCGCTGGTGCCGCTGATCGCGCAGGCGACGACGCGGCTCCACATCGTGCCGACGATCTCGACTTCGTTCTACCGCCTTTCCTGCTCGCGCGGCTGATCGCGACGCTTGACCTGATGTCGCAGGGAGGGGCGGCCTGCAATTTCGTCACCGCCACGAGCAAGCGCGCGCAGGGATTGTCGGTGAAAGGTGCAGGCGGGAAGTTCGCCGCAGGCCGGTATTTCGCCTCCCGGCCCATGGAGGCGGTGAAGAGACGCTGCTCGGCCGGCTTTCTCTGCCGGCCTGAGCGGGCGTCCTGCGCCGATTGACAGGTCGGCCCAGGGGCTCATTCTCCCGCGCAACAGCAGAAACGGAGGGTGTTCCGCCATGGACGATAGCGCGACCGAACCAGCTTCGGCACGGCATGACGGCACGCCGGCGGCTGGCCGTACGGTCTCGCGGGTCGAGCTCTCCGTCTTCGCCTTTCCGATCGAGCATCGCACGGTTTCCGGCACGAAGATCGAGAACCGCATTCGCGTCGCGGTGCAGATCTTCACCCGGGACGGCGCGGTCGGCGAATATGTCGGCGGCAGCGAGGTGCTGGTCGGACAGGCGAAGAGCTGCGCGCGCAAGCTGCCCGGCTATGATTGTTTCGCGCGCGAGCTGTTCTACGAGACGATGAAGCGCGATCTGCGCAAGAACGACCGCATGGGCGTGAGCCCGCTCGACATCGCGCTCTGGGATCTCGCGGGCAAGCGGACGGGCCTTTCCGTCAGCCAGATGCTCGGCGGCTACCGCACGCGGGTAAAGGCCTATGCGAGCACCTGGTTCGCCGGCGAGGCGACCGGGTTTCCCGCGCCCGAATCCTTCGTCGAATTCGCCGAGCGATGCTTCGCGATGGGGTATCGCGGCTTCAAGATGCATGGCTGGGAGAGCGGCGACGTGGTGACGGAAACCGCGGCGATCCGCCTGCTCGGCAGGCGCGTCGGCGACCGGATGGCGCTGATGCACGATGCCGCCTGCCATCTCCGCACCTTCGCCGATGCGCTTGCAGCCGGGCGGGCCTGCGACGACGCGAATTTCTTCTGGTTCGAGGATCCGTACAGCGATGGCGGCCTCAGCGCGTTCTCGCACCGCAAGCTGCGCGAGCTGATCCGCACGCCGATCCTGCTCGGCGAGCATGTGCGCGGCCTGGAATCGATGGCGACGCTCGTGCTGGCGGACGGGACGGATTTTCTGCGCGCCGACCCGGATTTTGACATGGGCATCACCGGCACGATGAAGATCGCGCATTTCGCGGAGGCGCTCGGCCTCGATGTCGAGCTGCATGCGCCGGGCCCGGCGCAGCGGCACTGCATGTCGGCGATCCGCAACACGAACTGGTATGAGCTCTCGATGGTCGGCCCCTCGGGCGGGTGCTTCACCCAGCCTTCCTACACATGCGGCTATACCGACCGGCTCGAGGATGTCGGCGCGGATGGCTGCTTTCCCGTGCCGACGGGCCCTGGCCTCGGCGTGACCGTCGATTGGCACTGGATCCGCGCCCACCGCACCGAGCATCATGTCTATGAAGGCTGAAAGCGGCTCCGAACAAGGCGTCGCAGAAAAAAGGGAACGTCCATGACCATCCGCCTCGCCGCGCTCGCCGCGGTGCTGGCGCTCGCGGCGCCGGCCGCGGGCGCGCAGGAATTGCGGCTCGGCTATCGGACCGAGCCGACCTCGCTCGATCCGCATTACCACAATGCGACGCCAAGCTCGCAGATCGCCATGCATGTCTTCGACACGCTGACGATGCAATCGACCGAAAGCCTCGCGAAGCTCGAGCCGGGACTCGCCCTGTCCTGGCACACCATCGATCCCGACACCTGGGAGGTGAAGCTTCGCGGCAACGTGCATTTCGGCGATGGCACGCCGTTCACCGCGGATGACGTGATCTTCAGCTTCCAGCGCGTGCGCACCGTGCCGACGCCGATGGGCGGATATGCGAATTACCTCGGGCCGGTCACCGGCATCGAGGCGGTCGATCCGATGACCTTGCGCATCCACACCAGCGGGCCGACGCCGCTGCTGCCGGAGGCGCTGTCGCGCATCTTCATCCTGAGCCGCAAGATCGACGGCAATGCCTCGACGGCGGATTTCAACACCGGCAAGGCGATGATCGGCACCGGCCCGTACCGGCTTTCCAGCGTGTCCGGCATGAACCGCGTCGATTTCGAGCGCAAGGATGATTACTGGGGCAGGAAGCCGGTCTGGCAGCATGTCTCGACGCGCATCATCGAGAATGACGAGGCGCGGCTCGCGGCCTTGCTCGCCGGCGATGTCGACGTGATCGAGACCGTGCCGACGCAGGATGCGGCGCGCCTCGCGCATGATCCGCGGGTGACGGAAAGCCCGATCGCCTCGCAACGTGTGATGTATTTCTGGTTCGACTGGCTCAACCCCGGCCCATCGCCCAACTACACCGACAACGACGGTCACGAGCTGCCGAAGAACCCGTTCCAGGACATCCGCGTGCGCGAGGCGTTCAACAAGGCGATCGACCGCAAGGCGCTGGTCGACCGGCTGATGGACGGATTCGCGCTGCCGGCCGCGCAATTCATGCGGCCGGGCGATCCCGGGTACGATCCGAAGGTGCAGGTCGAGCCCTACGATCCCGCGGGCGCGCGCAAATTGCTGGCGGAGGCGGGCTATCCGAACGGGTTCCACCTGGTGGTCAACGGTCCGTCGGATCGCTGGAACAATGACGGCAAGGTGGTGGTCGCGGTTTCGCAGATGCTGACGCGGATCGGCATCACCGCCAAGCCGGATGCGCTGCCCTTCGCGATGTACGTTCCGGAGGAATCACACGGAAAGTTCAGCTTCCATCTCTCGGGCGCCGGCTCCTGGACCGGGGAGGGGAGTTCCGCGCTGGTCGACACGGTGGCGACGCAGGACCTGAAGCGCGGCTGGGGCGGCGTCAATCGCGGGCGCTACTCGAACCCGGCGCTCGACGCCGTGATCGACGAGGCCGTGCATACGCTCGACGACGCGCAGCGCGAGGCGCTGATCGTCCAGGCGACCGACACCATCACGCACGACCTGCCTTTCGTGCTGCTCTACCAGGAAATGAACATCTGGGCGGCGCGCAAGGGGTTTCGTTACATCGCCCGCCACGACGAGCGAACGATCGCGATGAACGTCGTGCAAGACCCGGCGCCGCCTTCCCAGTAAGGGTCACTCCAGCAGGTCGGGTTCCTCGCGCACGATCGTGTCCCAGAGCGGGAGGAAGCTCAGCCAGGCCGAGACTTCCGCGCGCGGCCGCGCTTCGGCGGCCATTGGCGGGGTTTGCGGGATGATCGGCTGGCCCACGGATTCCGCCAGCAGCTGGCCGCGCGCGGCGTCCTCGAAGGCGATGAAGCGCCAGGCCGCGGCCTCCACCGTCGCGCCCACGGTCCAGAGCCCGTGATTCTGCCAGATCAGGATGTTGCGCTCGCCGAGTGCCGCGACCGCCTGGGCGGCGACGGCATGGCGACCCTCCTCGATGCTCTTGCCTTCCGGTCGATGCGGTTCGAACAGCACCTGGTCGCCATGCAGCACCGCCGCGTCCGCGGTGATCGGGTCGAGCGGGCGGCAGAAGGCCGACCAGATCTTGGCGTGGAACGAATGCGCATGCGCGACGCCGACGATCTCCGGCCGCGCCTGCTGCATCTGATCGTGATACGGCACGCCGGAGAGGTTCACCAGGCCGTCGCCCTCGACGACATCGCCATCCGGGTTGATCAGCAGCAGGTCGGAGGCGCGGATATCGGCGAACGCCATTCCCATCGGGTTGACCCACATATGGTCGGTCAGGATCGGGTCGCGCGCGGTGAAATGCCCGGCGAGGCCGGTCTCGAACCCATGGCGGGCGAACAGGCGGAACGCGGCGGCGAGGCGCTGCCGGCGATGCAGGCGCTCGGCCGCCGGGGGCAGCGGCGCGGGCAGCTCGTGGCGCGGCTTGTTGCCCAGCCGGGGCACGGCATCGATGGCCGGGCGGCGGCGGGTCTCCTGCCTGCGTGTCTGGCTCATACGGGTATCCTCTCCCTTGCGCCGGATGCGAGGCCGACGAACTGGTTTTCGGGACGCTTCAAGCCGAGATGATCGCGCAATGTCGGGCCGGCGTAGTCGGTGCGGAACAGCCCTCGATGTTGCAATTCCGGAACCACCAGGCGCACGAAATCATCGACGCTGCCGAGCAGTTCGGGGAACATGATGTTGAAGCCGTGCGCCGCGCCGCGGGTGAGCCATTCCTCGAAATCATCGGCGATCATCCGCGGCGTGCCGACCAGAACCCGGTGACCGCCGGCGGTGAGCTTGCGGAACAATTGCCGGATCGTGGGGTTCTCGCGGCGGATCAGGTCGACGACCAGCTTCTGCCGGCTCTTATGCGTGTTCGTCTCCGGGATCACGTCCGGCAGCGGCACCGGACCGTCGAGCGGATAGGCGGAGAGATCGATGCCGAGCCCGGCGAAGCTCGACATCGCCTTCAGCCGCGGGCCGGAATCGGTGATGTCGTAGAGCCGGTCGTATTTGGCGAGCGCCTCCGCCTCGGTCGGCGCCGTCACCACCGAGACGCCGGGCATGATCCGGAAATTGTCGGGCGCGCGTCCGAAGCGCGCGGCGCGTGTGGTGATGTCGGCGACGAAATCGATCCCTTCCTCGATGGTCTGCGCGGCGGTGAAGATCAGCTCGCCGGTCCGCGCCGCGAGGGCGCGGCCGGGCTCGGACGCGCCGGCCTGCGCGATCACCGGATAACCCTGCACCGCGCGCGCCGAATTGAGCGGGCCGCGCACGGTGAAATGCGCGCCACGGTGATTGAGCAGATGCATCTTCTCCGGGTCGACCCAGATGCCGCTCCGCTTGTCCTTGATCGCCGCGTCGTCTTCCCAGCTATCCCAGAGTCCGGTGACGACATCGACGAATTCTTCCGCCCGCGCATAGCGGTCGGCGTGGCGCACGTGATCGTCGCGGTCGAAATTCTCGCCGCCGCTCAACGAGGTCACGCAATTCCAGCCGGCGCGCCCGGCGCTCAGATGATCGAGCGAGCTCAGGCGGCGGGCCAGCGTGTAGGGTTCGTTATAGGTGGTGTTCGCGGTCGCGGTCAGCCCGATGCGCTCGGTGACGACGGCGAGCGCCGGCATCAGCGTGAGCGGATCCCAGCGCATTATCTGCGTGTTGCGCTCGATGACGCGGGGCTCGACATCGTTGACGCCGACGCTGTCATTCATGAACAGCGTGTCGAACTTCCCCGCCTCCAGCCGTTGCGCCACCCATTTGTAGGCCGCGAAGGAGGATGAGGCGGCGACATCCATTTCCGGCAGACGCCAGCCCGCGCCATGCACGCCGCCGCCGGGCAGGAAGGCCCCGAGCGCGATCATCTTGCGAGGTTCGGCCATACCGTCTTCCTTTCAGGCGACGACGCTCTGCTGGTCCGGCCGCAGAGCGGCCGCGGGGCGGCGCAGATGGCAGGCGACCCAATGCCCGTCCCTCCCTTGTTCGAGCGGCGGCACGTCCACCGCGCAGCGCGCCACCGCGATCGGGCAGCGCGTGTGGAAGTGGCAGCCGGTCGGCGGCCGAAGCGGGCTCGGCACGTCGCCGCGCAGCACGATGCGCTTGCGCCGCACCTTCGGGTCCGGGATCGGCACCGCGGAAAGCAGCGCCTCCGTGTAGGGATGGCATGGATTGTCGTAGAGCTCGCGGGCTTTCGCGATCTCGACCACGCGGCCGAGATACATCACCGCGATCCGGTCGCTGATATGCTCGACCACCGAGAGATCATGCGCGATGAACAGATAGGTGAGCCCGAACTCATCCTGCAGATCCTCGAGCAAATTGATCACCTGGGCCTGCACCGAGACGTCGAGCGCGGAGACCGGCTCGTCGCAGACGATAAGTTTCGGCCGCACCGCGAGCGCGCGGGCGATGCCGATGCGCTGGCGCTGGCCGCCGGAGAATTCATGGGCGAAACGGTGCATGTGATCGGGCTGCAGCCCGACCGTCTCTAGCAGCCGCGCAACCTGGTCGGTCAGATCCTGCCGGCTGCTGGCGAGACTGTGGATGACCAGCGCCTCGCCGATCAGCCCGCGCACCGTGTGGCGTGGATTGAGCGAGGCGAACGGGTCCTGGAAGATGATCTGCATCTCCCGCCGCAACGCGCGCAGCGCCTCGCCCTGCAGGGCGGTGATCTCGTGTTCCTGGAAGCGGATCTCGCCGCCGGTGGGCTCGATCAGGCGCATGATGCTGCGGCCCGTCGTCGACTTGCCGCAACCGGATTCGCCGACGAGACCGAGCGTCTCGCCGGGCGCGATGTCGAAGCTCACATTATCGACCGCATGCACAAGATCGGTGATGCGCGAGAGCACGCCGCCCTTGATGCCGTAATATTTCTTTAGGCCACGGACGGAGAGCAGGGGCTGGATCTCACGCACGGATGCACGCCGCCCGGTGCTCGGGCCCTATGAGGCGGAGCGGCGGCTCCGCCTCGGTGCAGGCCTCGATCGCGAATTTGCAGCGCGGCGCGAAGCGGCAGCCGGGCGGCAGGTCGAGCAGGCTCGGGACGGTGCCCGGGATCTGCTCGAGCCGCGCGCGGGAGGCCTCGCGCCGGTCGACACGCGGGATCGAGCGGATCAGGCCCCGCGTGTAGGGATGGCGCGGGTTGTCGAACAGCTCCTCCACCGGCGCCTCCTCGACGACCTTGCCGGCGTACATCACCGCCACGCGCTGCGCGTTCTCGGCGACCACGCCCATCGCATGGGTGATCAGCATGATCGCCATGCCGAACCGCTCCTTCATCTCCGCGAGCAGCTCCAGGATCTGCGCCTGGATGGTCACGTCGAGCGCGGTGGTGGGCTCGTCGGCGATCAGCAGGCGCGGCTTGCAGGCGAGCGCCATCGCGATCATCGCGCGCTGGCGCATCCCGCCGGAGAATTGGTGCGGATAGTCGCTCACCCGCCGCTCGGGATTGGGGATCTGCACCAGGCGCAGCATCTCGATCGCGCCGTCCAGCGCGGCCTTGCGCGAGAGTTTCTGATGCGTGCGCAGGGATTCCGAAATCTGGTTGCCGATCGTATAGACCGGGTTGAGCGATGTCATCGGCTCCTGGAACACCATCCCGATCTCGCGGGCGCGGATGCGGTCCATCTCCGCATTGCCGAGCGGGATCAGGTCGCGCCCGTCCCAGAGGATTTGCCCGCCGGCGAAGCGGCCCGGCGGCATGTCGATCAGCTTGAGCACGCTGCGCGCCGTCACCGTCTTGCCCGAGCCCGATTCACCGACCACGGCCAGCGTCTCGCCGCGGGCGACCGAGAGGCTGACGCCGTCAACCGCGCGCACCATGCCGTCATCGGTGCGGAACCACGTCTTCAGATCGCGAATCTCGAGCAGGATCTCGGCCATGCGCGCTAGATCACGCGACGCGCATCGAGCGCATCGCGCAGCCCGTCGCCGATGAAATTGATCGACAGCACGGCGAGGAAGATCGCGGCCCCCGGAAACAGCGCCCAGTGCGGCGCGATATCGAGATAATCCTTGGCGCTGAACAGAATGCGCCCCCAGGTCGGCGTGTCCGGCGGGAAACCGAGGCCGAGAAAGGAGAGGGTTGATTCGGCGATGATGGCGGTCGCCACCTCCACCGTGCCGGCGACGATCACCGGACCGAGCGCGTTCGGCAGGATGTGGCGGATCACCAGGCGAGAGCGCGAGGCGCCGAGCGCATGCGCCGCCTCGACGAATTCCTTCTCCCGCAGCGAGAAGAACTGCGCGCGCACCAGCCGCGCCACCGGCATCCAGCGCAGCCCGCCGATCACCAGCACGATCAGCACGAACAGGCCGCCCTCGGGCCCCAGCGCCTGGCTGAGCGCGTTGCGGAACAGGTAGATGATCAGCAGCAGCAGCGGCAATTGCGGCAGCGAGAGGAACAGGTCGGTCGCCCACATCAGCGCGGCATCCAGCTTGCCGCTCGCCATGCCGGACACCGCGCCGACCAGAACGCCGACCACCACCGCGACCAGCATCGCCGCCACGCCCACCGCCAGCGAGATGCGGCCGCCATACATCATGCGCGCCAGCAGATCCTCGCCGAGATCATCGGTGCCGAGCGGATGCGCCCAAGACGGCCCGGCGAGCTGCGCGCCGAAATCGATGTCGTCGATCGGCACCCGCCAGAGGAACGGCCCGATCGCGATCGCGAGCACGAGCACGAGCAGCACGGCCAGGCTCACCACCGCCAGCCTGTGCTTGCGGAAACGCCGCCAGGCCTCCTGCCCGGGCGAGAGGACCGCCCGGCGGAGCGCCGGCGCCGGGAGCGCGCCGTCAGCGGTAAGCGATGCGGGGGTCGAGCCAGCCATACAATAGGTCTGCGATCAGGTTGAACAGGATGACGAGGGCGGCGAACACGAAGGTGACGCCCATCACCACCGGCGTGTCGTTGGTCAGGATCGAATCGATCAGCAACGAGCCGATCCCGGGCACGCGGAAAATCTGCTCGGTGACGATCGCGCCGCCGAACACCGCGGGCATCTGCAGCGCGATCAGCGTCACCACCGGAATGAGCGCATTGCGCACCACATGGCCGAGCAGCACGCGCCGCGGACCGATGCCTTTCGAGCGCGCGGTGGTGACGTAATCGAGCTTGATCACGTCCATCACCGAGGAGCGGACGAAGCGCACCAGGGAGGCGCCCTGGAAAAGCCCGAGCACCGCGATGGGCATGATCGACTGGCGCAGCTCTTCCCACCACCATCGCCATCCGGTCACGTTCAGGTCGGAGCGGAACACGAAGGGCAGCCAGCGGAGCTGGATGCTGAACAGCAGGATGAGCAGCAGCCCGGTGAAGAAGGTCGGCAGCGAGAAGCCCACGAAGGCGACGGTGTTGGCCAGCTGGTCGAACAGCGAGTAGGGCCGTGCGGCCGCGAGCACGCCGACCGGAATCGCGATGATGATCGCGAGGATCTGCGACGCGCCGATCACCAGGATGGTGACCGGAATCCGTTGCAGGATCAGCGTGTCGACATCGATGCGGCTGCTGAACGAGAACCCCCAATCGCCCTGCAGCATCGCCACCAGCCAGTGCAGGTAGCGGAG
This sequence comes from Acetobacteraceae bacterium, assembly GCA_965276665.1. Classification (GTDB taxonomy): domain Bacteria; phylum Pseudomonadota; class Alphaproteobacteria; order Acetobacterales; family Acetobacteraceae; genus CAWGJC01. The sequence goes on along the minus strand of OZ255620.1, from coordinate 644,093 downwards.
CCAGATCGGGTCATCGAGCCCGAATTTCGCGCGCAGCGCCGCCTGCACGGAGGCAGGCACGTTCGGATTGGTCACCAACTGGCCGAACGGATCGCCGGGTGCGGAGGCGAGCACGGCGAACAGCACGACGCTGATGCCGAGCAGGCTCGGGATCGCCAGCAGGATGCGCCGGATGAGATGCGAGCGTGACATGAAAAGCCGCGCGCCGCCTCAAACATCCTTGTACCAATTGGGGAGATCCCAGATATAGCTGTCGAACCCGCTCAGCTCGGCCTGCAGGGTCTTCGCCATCGCGGCGACGCTCGGGCGCGTGACGACGGGGATCACCACGATCTGGTCGATCACCAGATCGTTCATCTTGATGATCAGCGCGGCGCGCTTCACCGGATCGAGTTCGTTGCTGGCCTGCTTGTAGAGCGCGTCGAAATCCGCACTGCGCCAGCGGCAGATGTTGCGGCCCTGCCATTTATTCGCTTTCTGCGCCACCTCGGTCGAGAGGAAGAGTTGCAGCCAGAGCTGCGGATCCGGCAGCGTCGGCCCCGTCGTGTACATCTGCAGATCCGCGTAGAAATGCGGATAGGTGTCGGGGTTGCCGACATCGGAGGAGAAGAACACCGAGGCGATCACCGATTTCAGCTCGACGTCGATCCCGGCCTTCTTGAACGCCTGCTTGACGATCTCCTGCGTCTTCTGCCGCGGGCCGTTGGTGGAGGTCTGGAACAGGTATTTGAGCGGCTTGCCATTCTTCGCGCGGATGCCGTCCGAGCCCGGCTTCCAGCCCGCCTTGTCCAGCACGTCGATCGCCTTGGCGACGTTGAACTCGTATTTCGTGTTCGGCGAGTTGAAGCGCTTCGGGTTGTAGACGATGTTGGTGGCGACCGGCCCGCCGCGGCCGTAGATATATTTGTGCACCGCGTCGCGGTCCACCAGCAGCGAGAGCGCCTGCCGCACCGCGGGGTCGGACAGGGTCGGGTGCACGGTCTTGATGCTCGAGCGCTCGCCATCGACCTCCACGTTGGGGTCGGTGCTGTTGAGCTGGATCATCTCGAGACTGCCGCCCTCGGTGACGCGCACCGCGCCGTGGCCCGCCGCCTCCATCCGGCTCAGCACTTCGTCCTCGACCTGCAGGTTCCAGGCGAAATCATACTCGCCGGTCTGCAGCACCGCCCGCGCCGCGGAGGCGGCATCGCCGCCGCCCTTCATCTCGACCGCGTCGAAATACGGGCGGTTGGGCTCGTGGTAATGCGGGTTGATGTCGCCGGCGACCAGATCGCCGGGCCGGAAATCGCGGAACAGATAGGGCCCGGTGCCGACCGGCTTGAGGTTGGCCGGCGCCTCGCGCGACTTGCCGCCGGAATAGGCCTCGAAAAGATGCTTCGGGATGATCATCCCGTTGATGCCGACGAAGGCATCTGCCCAAAACACCAGCGGCGTCGGGGAGGTGATCTTCACCGTGTAGTCGTCGACCTTCTCGGCGGTGATGGCATTGTAGCTCCCCGCCGTCACCGCCGCGGTCGCCGGGTCCCGCGCATAGGCCCAGTTGAACACCACGTCGTCGGCGGTGAAGGGCTGGCCGTCATGCCATGTGACGCCCTGCTTGAGCTTCCAGACCACAGACTTGCCGTCCGCCGCGAGCCCGCCATTGTCCCGGCTCGGCAGCTCGGCCGCCAGGACCGGGCGCAGATCGCCGGTGGAGTTCCAGGCGGCGAGCGGCTCGTAGAACAGGCGCGAGCCGTCCTGATCCTTGGTGCCGACGGCGAAATGCGGGTTGAGCAGGGTCGGGCCCTGCCACCAGAGGAGCTTCAGCGTGCCGCCGCCGCCCGCCTTGGTCGGTTTGTAGGGCGAGGCCGTCTGCGCCATCGCCACGCCGCCGAGTGCGAGGATCTGCGTCGCCATCGGGGCGGTCAGGCCCACCGCCGCCATCCGCTGGATGAAGGCCCGGCGCGGGAGCCGCCCTTGCTTCACCCGGTCGATGATGGCCTGGAGCTCATGCCCTTCCATCGGTGCCTCCGCAACGCAATCCTGCGGCCGGAATAGCAGCAGGTGATCTGCCTGCGATGCAAGTACTATGCCGTTTCGGGGCCGTTTCGGGGCCGTTTCGGAGTCGTTTCGGAAGCGCCTCAGGCGCCGACCATCAGCCGCACGATCTCGTCGCCATCGGCATCGGCGGTGAGCCGCTCGCCCGCCTTCACGCCGCGGCGGAGCACCATGATGCGGTCGGCGACGGCGAAAATGTCCGACAGATTGTGCGAGATGAACAGCACCGCGACGCCGGTCTCGCGCAGCCGGCGGATCAGCTCGACCACCTTGCGCTGCTCCGGCACGCCGAGCGCCGCGGTGGGCTCGTCCATGATCAGCACCCGCGCATTCCAGTAGATCGCGCGGCTGATCGCGACGGCCTGGCGCTGGCCGCCCGAGAGATCGCGCACCGGCCGGTTCAGATCGGTATGGATGTCGAGCGAGCGCAGCACCGCTTCCGCCGCCTCGCGCATCGCCGGGCGGTCGATCATCGGCAGAAAGCCGAGGCCGCGCCGCATCTTCTCGCGGCCGAGAAAGATGTTGGAGCAGACATCGAGATTATCGGCCAAGGCGAGATCCTGGTAGATGGTCTCCACGCCGGCGTCGCGCGCCTCCTTCGGGCTCGCGAACTGCATGCGCCTGCCGTCGAGGAACACCGCGCCGCCATCCGCCTGGTGCACGCCGGAGATGATCTTGATCAGCGTCGATTTCCCGGCGCCGTTATCGCCGGCGAGCGCCAGCACCTCGCCGGCGCGCAGCGTGAAGGAGACGCCCTCGAGCGCGTGCACGCCGCCGAACAGCTTGGTCGCGTTCTCGACGGCGAGGAGGGGCGCCGCGGCGCTCATGCGCGCCTCGGCAGCTTCAGGCGGCGCGACTGGTCGATCAGCACCGCGAGCACGATCACCGCGCCGACGGCGATGAACTGCCAGAACGGCTCGACATCGATGAAGACAAGACCGAACTGGATCACCGCGATGATCAGCGCGCCGACCACCGTGCCGAGCACGCTGCCCTCGCCGCCGAACAGGCTGGTGCCGCCGATCACCACGGCGGCGATGGAGTCGAGCATGCTAGGCTCGCCCGCCAGCGCATTGCCGCCCGAGAATCGCGCCGCATAGACGAGCCCCGCCAGCGCGGACAACCCGGCGGCCAGCATGTAGAGAATGACGGTGTGGCGCTTGACGTCGATGCCGGCGCGGATCGCGGCCTGCCGGTTGCCGCCGATCGCCAGCGTGTATTGGCCGAACCGCGTCTCCGCCAGCACGAATTGCATGATGATCACGACGATGATCGTGAGCACGACCGGGATCGGCACGCCGAGCAGCACGCCGTTGCCGAGCACCGAGAAGGCCGGGTTGCTGCTGGGCACGGTATGGCCGCCGGAGACCAGATAGCCGGCGCCGCGCGCGATGCCGTACATGCCGAGCGTCGCGATGAAGGGCGGCACGTTGAGCTGCGCGATCAGCAGCCCGTTCACCACGCCCGGCACCATCGCCGCGAGCAGGGCGACCAGAATGCCGATCCCCATGGAGAGCACCGGGCTCATGCCCGGATCGAGCAGCAGCATGATCTGCGTCCCGATCACGGAAGCAAGCCCGACGGTGAAGCCGACGGAGAGATCGATCCCGCCGGCGATGATCACGAAGGTCATGCCGAGCGCCACCAGTAGCGGCTGCGTCGCCGCCAGCAGGATGCTCTGCACGTTGTTGGCGTTCAGGATGAACGACGTGTTGTCGGCGATGCGCGCCCAGAGCTCGAAGCCGATGATCAGCAGGATCAGGAACACGCAGGACCAGGCGCCGCGATAGAGCCGGGCCCAGGCGCTCGGGACGAGCGGGCGGACCGGGCCGCGCGAGACGGTGGCGTTCTCCACGGGCGCGCGCTCCTACTTGATGTAGACGTAGCGTTGCACGCCGGGCTGGTCGACATTGGTCTTGTCGATCACCGTGAAGCCGGTGTTGATGCGCGCCGGCACCGGCTCTCCCTTCAACGCCGCGAAGGCGGTCAGCACGCCGAACCAGCCGATCTCCTCCGGATGCTGCGCGATCGCGATATCGACGAGCCCGCTCTTGATGTAGCCGACCATCGCCTGCGGCGCGTCGAAGGCGGCGATCTTCACCACGCCGCTCTTGCCCGCCGCGCGCACGCCGTTCGCGGTGCCGATGCCGGTATCGACGTTGATGCCGAACACGCCGGCGAGATCGGGGGCCCGCGCCAGCACGGCGGAGACCGAGGCCGCCGCCTTGCCGGCATCGCCCTGCGTGTATTGCGTCGCCAGTACCTCGATATCCGGGTGGCGCTTCATCTCCTCACGAAATCCCGCCTCGCGCTGGTCGGGCGTCGAGACGCCGGGATCGGTGTTGTTGATGAACACCTTCCCCTTGCCGCCGATCGCCGTCGCCAGCGCGCGCGCCGCGACCCGGCCGCCTTCCACATTGTCCGACGCAATATAGGAGAGCGGGAAATCCGCCGGGCCGCTGCCGGTCTGGTAGACGCCGGTCTCGCCGATATAGGTGTCGACGGTGATCACCGGAATCTTGGCGTCGAACGCCTTGCGCATGGGCGTGATGAGCTGCATGCGGTCGCTCGGCGCGATGATCAGCGCGTCGGGCTTGCGGCCGATCATCGCGTTCAGGATCGTCACCTGCTGCGGCGTGTCGGCGACCGGCGGCCCCTGGTAAAGCAGGTTGACCCCGAGCGCGTTCGCGGCGTCATGCGCGCCGCGCCCGAGCGTGACGTAGAACGCGTCGGTGGTGAACAGCGGCACCATGGCGATGGTGGGGGCGATGGTCGGCTTGGCGGCCTGCGCGGCGGCGGGTGTTCCCCGCGCTGCGAGCAGAAGGGCGGGCATCGCCAAGCCGAGACGGCGGCGCGTCAGCTTCATTGTCATCTCCTCCTTGCGGGCACGGACTGTCGGCCCATCTGCAACCCGCACCATCTCCGCTGGTCCGCCGGCCTGTCTCAGGTGAATTCGGACGGCCAGGAAGGAGGCGGGATGTCTGCTGAGAATTTCGTTGTTGCGGCCAGGATCATCGTCTGTTCCGTGTCGGTCAACAGCGATTTTTGGCCGAGCCGAACCGGCGCCGGGCGGCAGCCTGGCAGGCCGCGAGGCGGGCTTGCCCGTCTTGTGTGCTCACCCGTCTGGTCTGCTTGCCAGTGTGTCGCCTTGGGCGCAGCGTGGCGCATCGGCGGAGAGCGGAGACCAGGAATGCGACGGCGGGTTTTCATCGGAGCGGCCGGCACGGTACTTGCCGGCGCGGCGGCCGGACGGCGGGTCTCGGCGGCGTTCCCCGCGCCGGCCGAGCTCGTCTTCGGCCGGGCGACGGAACAATCCTCCATCGATCCGCATTTCTCCCAGACCGGCCCGAACAACGCGACCTCGTCCGGCATGTTCGAGCGTCTCGTGCAGTTCACCGCCACCAACCAGCTGCAGCCCTGCCTCGCCACCTCCTGGACGGTGGTCGACCCGCTCACCTGGGAGATCAAGCTGCGCGCGGGGGTGACATTCCATGACGGTTCGCCGTTCACCGCTTCGGATGTCGCCTATTCGCTCGACCGGGTGCGCCATATCGAGCGCAGCCCGGCGCCATGGACGCACGCGGTCACCAATGTCGCCGCGGCCGAGCCGGTCGATGCGCTGACGCTCCGCATCCGCACGCCGAAACCGACGCCGCTGCTGATGCAGCAGATCGGTCTGATCTTCATCCTGCCGGCGAAACTCGGCGGCGGCGTCGGCAACGAGGCGTTCAACAGCGGCCGCGCCGCGATCGGCACCGGCCCCTACCGCTTCGTGTCATGGACGCCGAATGACCGCGTGGTGATGCAGGCGAATGACAGCTGGTGGGGCGGCAAGCCGGAATGGCGGCGCATCACGCTTCGCTTCCTGCCCGACGGCGCCGCGCGCATCGCGGCCCTGCTCTCCGGCCAGGTCGCGCTGATCGACAGCGTCTCGCCGAGCGACACCAGCGAGCTCGGCCGCAACAATGCGGTGAAGCTCTACAGCAGCGCCACCAATCGCATCATCTATCTCGCCGTGGACGCGGCGCGAGACGGCACGCCTTTCGTCGCGGCCCGCGACGGCAGCCGGCTGCCGCATAATCCGCTGCGCGATTTGCGGGTGCGCCAGGCGCTGTCGGAGATGATCAACCGCGAGCTCATCGCCTCCCACCTGCTGAACGGCGCCGCGGTGCCGGCCGGCCAGATGGTGCCGGAAGGCGAGGGCGGCTACGACCCATCGCTCACCCCAAGCCCGTTCGACCCGAAGGCGGCCAAGGCGCTGCTCGCGCAGGCGGGCTATCCGGATGGATTCGGCCTGACCCTCCATTCCTCGTCCGACCGCTATCCGTCGGACGGGCAGGTGGCGCAGGCGGTCGGCCAGATGTTCGCCCGCGGCGGCATCAAGATCGATGGCGTCGACGCGCTGCCCTACAATGTGTTCGCGCCGGCCGCCACCGAGGGCAAATACAGCCTGTTCCTGTTCGGCTGGAGCAGCAGCACGGGCGATTCCTCGGAGGCGCTGCGTTCCATCCTCGCGACCTATGACCCGGCGAACGGCCTCGGCGCGCTCAACCGCACCCGCTATTCGAACAAGCAATTCGATGCGCTGCTCGCACAATCCGATGTCGAGTTCGACGAGGCGAAGCGCAACGCCTTGCTGGCGCAGGCCACCGCGGTCGCGATGCGTGATTATGCGCTCCTGCCGCTGTATTGGCAGAAGGCGATCTGGGCCGGGCGCCATGGGGTGCGCTTCGAGGCGAATGAGAGTGAGGATTCCTCCATCCAGTTCGCCCATCCGGATAGCGGCGCCTGACCGGGTCCGGACGGTGTCCGGCCGTCCGGCGGGCGCGCGAGCGGAGATGCGGATCGCCACCTTCAACGTGAACGGGGTGAACGGCCGGCTGCCGGTGCTGCTGCGCTGGCTGGACGAGACGGCGCCCGACATCGTCTGCCTGCAGGAGCTGAAGACCCCGCAGGAGAAATTCCCCGCCGCGGCGATCCGCCAGGCGGGATATGGGGCGATCTGGCTCGGCCAGAAGAGCTGGAACGGCGTCGCCATCCTGGCGCGCGGCGCCGAGCCGGTGGAGACCCGGCGCGGCCTGCCGGGCGAGCCCGAAGACGCGCAGAGCCGCTATATCGAGGCGGCGTGCTGCGGCGTGCTGATCGGCTGCCTCTATCTCCCGAACGGCAATCCCGCGCCGGGCCCGAAATTCGACTACAAGCTGCGCTGGTTCGACCGGCTGATGGCGCATGCGGCGGCACTTCTCGCGAGCGGTCAGCCGGTGGTGCTCGCCGGCGACTACAATGTCATGCCGACCGAGCTCGACGTCTACAAGCCGGAGCGCTGGCTGGATGACGGGCTGTTCCGGCCGGAGGTGCGGGAGGCCTTCCGCCGCCTTGTCGCGCAGGGCTGGACCGACGCGCTGCGCTCGCTGCATCCGGAGGCGCGCATCTACACGTTCTGGGATTATTTCCGGAACGCCTATGGCCGCGATGCCGGGCTGCGCATCGATCATCTCCTGCTGAGCCCGTCCTTGGCCGGGCGGCTGACCGCGGCGGAGGTCGACCGGCAGGTTCGTGGCTGGGAGAAGGCGAGCGATCACGCGCCGACCTGGATCGAACTCGGGGCCGAACCTGCCGATACGCCGCGCCGCCGACGCGCGGCTTCACCGACTCGCGAGCCTTCTGCTAGCTAGCATAGTTTACCACTGGCAGGAGGTTCGATGGCATCGCCACGGGTTGCCGTCTGGTGCTTCCACTGCCCGGAATGCGGGTATGGACACGAGGATCTCGGGCATCTTCTCGAAGATGACGAAATCCACTGCATCGTCTGTCTCGAGACGGAACGCCGCACCACCCCGCTGCGCCGCTGGCTGGAAGGGGAGGCGCCGCCGCGCCGGCGGGTGACGCTGGCGGAGGAATGATCGCCCGGCCTGGCTGACATCAGGCGGGAGGCTGGCCCGCGGGCCGGAGAATGCAGCGAAATCCGACATGCGAGGTGCCGCTATCGATCATCTGGGGATGGCGCGCGGCCGGACGGTAGCGGCGGCAGTAATTGGGCGCGCAGAGATGCGACCCGCCTTTCAGCACCTTACGGGGAATCCGGACCTCCTGCATCGCGCGGTCGAAGCTGCGCGCGGCGTCGATCATCCGCGGATCCCGCGGAATGCAGCAGGGTTTCGCCGCATCGGCGGCATGGCGCTCGGTCCAGAAATCCGCCGTCCACTCCCAGACATTGCCGATCATGTCGGCCAGCCCGTACCCGTTCGGCGGAAAGGCGCCGACGGACGAGGTGCCATAGCGATGCGAGCCGGCATCGCCACGCATCGGGAACGGACCGGGCCAGGTATTCGCCATGCGCACGCCGCCGGGCATGAAAGCGTCGCCCCAGGCATATTCCGTCGCTTCCAGACCGCCGCGCGCCGCGAATTCCCACTCCGCTTCGCTGGGGAGCGACTTGCCGGCCCAGGCGGCGTAGGCCTCGGCATCCTCGCTCGCGATATGGACGACCGGATGGTCGAGCCTCTCCGGCCCGAAATCGCGCTTGCCGTCCGGCCGCCGCCAGGACGCGCCGGCGACGAATTGCCACCAATCGCCCCAATGCCGCATCCGGCCCTTGGTGCGCGGCGCCCGGAACACCAGCGAGCCGGCGCGCAGCGCCGCCGGATCCGCACCCGGATAATCCTTTGGGTCCGGCACACGCTCGGCGCCCGTCACGTAGCCCGTCTCGTCGGCGAAGCGCGCGAAGTCGCGATTGGTGACCGGCGCGCGGTCCATCCAGAATCCGCTCACCCGCACGCGGCAGGCGGGGCCCTCCTCGGCGTAATGTGTGTCCGATCCCATGCGGAACAGGCCGCCCGGGATCCAGTTCATCTCCGGCTTCGGCGCGCGGTCGGCGGCGCTCCCCTCCGCCATCTCTGCTCGATCTCCCATCGGCCGGACTATAGCGCCGCGGGGCCGGTTGGGAATGCCGTCAGCCGAGCCGCATCAGCCCGCCCCACCCGCCGATGCGGCTGGTATCGACCCCGGCCAGGCGCAGGGATTTCCAGACCACGACCGAGATCGTGTCATAGATCGGCATGCCGAGGCTGTTCTCCAGCCGGGCCACGAGGGGTGCGGCGCGGAGATTGGTGCAGAAGGTGGTGATGCAGTCGGGCGCCACGGCCGCGACCTCGCGCACCATGGTCTCGATCTGCGCGGCCGTGACCTCGGAGAAGGAGAAATTCCCCGGATCGTTCAGATGCCGCTCCGCCGCGCATTCGAATCCCGCCCGCGCGTAATTCGCCACCACGCGCGCCTGCACCTCGTGCAGATAGGGCGTGACCAGGCCGAAACGTCGGACTTGCGTGCGCCGCATCACCTCGTTCAGCGCGAGCACGGAGGTGGTCGCGGGAATGCCGGTCTCCCGCGTGATCGCCTCGCAGAGACGCTCATCGGCATCGAAGCCGAGCCAGCCCGACGACGTGCCGTTCCAGGCGATGACATCGACGCGCGCATCGGCGAGCAGAGAGGCGGCCTGCAGCACCGGCGCGTTGTCGAACTGGCCGAGCGCCTGCGCGTCGAGCGAGATCTCGGTCACCCGGAACCGGCCGAAATGCGCCGTCACCTCGGGCATCTCCTGCAGCATCGCGGTGGTGACCGGCTCCAGCACCGTGTTGGAGGAGGGGGTCAACATGCCGAGGCGGATCGCCCGCAGGCCGGCCTCGCTGCCTGCTTGCATCAGCATTCCGGGCGCGCTCACGGCCGGTCCGGCATCGCGACACGCGTGAGGTCGGTCGCCAGCGCCCAGGCTTTCTCCACCGCCTCGCCTGGAGTCGCGGCGAAGGCGATCTCCACCGTCTCGCGCTCGTCGAGAAAGCGTCCGTCATGCAGCACGCCGCGGATGCGATCCGCCCAGCCGCCGGACCCCTCCAGGATCACCACCGGCCGCGCCTCGGCATAGGCGATGGTGAGTTCGTTCAGCGTGCCGGTGCTGCCGCCGACCATGATCAGCACGTCGCAGGAACGGGCGGTGAGCAGGTTGCGCGCGCGCCCGAGCCCGGTCGGGAGGATGATGTCGACATAGGGGTTGGCGCCCGACTTCTCCATGCCCGGCAGGAAGCCGATGGTCAGCCCGCCCGCCTGCTGCGCGCCTTTCGACGCCGCCGCCATCACCCCGGCGCGGCCGCCGGTCACGATCACGCCGCCGCGATGCGCGACGAGGCGGCCGATTTCCTCCGCCGCCGCCATGGTGTGTTCATCGACCCGATCATTCGGATGCTGCTCGTTCTTGCCGATCACGCCGACCGTGACTTTCATGCCTGTTCTTCCATTTCATCGATTGCGGTCATTCGTTCAGCGATCCAGGCGAGGCGGCGCTCCGCCTCGGCGCGCGTGGCGTCGAGCAGGCCGCGCAGACCCGGCGCCTGGACGGCGAAAGAGGCGGAGACCGCGCCGCAGGCGAGCGCCTCGCGCAGCGCGCCGAAGTGCCGCATGCCGGCGAGCACCCCGCCGCAGAACGCATCGCCGGCGCCGGTCGGCTCGGGATCCGTGACGGGGAAGGCCGGCACGTCCAGCATCCGCCGCCCGTCCGCCGCGACCAGCCGGCTGCCCGCGCGGCCGCGCTTGACCACGAGACGCCGACCGGTGTCCCGCGCCAATCCGATCGCCGCCTGCATCGGCACGCGCGCCGGCCGCCAGGTCGCCAGATCCGCCTCGCTCGGCAGCAGCAGGTCGATGTCGCGCAGCAGCGCGGTGTGGAAATCCCGGTCCGGGTCGCGTTCGTCATACCACGGGCTGTCGAGCTGCAGATGGCGGTCGGGCCGTGTGTCGCGCAGCGCGCGGGCGAGCGCGCTCTGGCGCTGCACCGGCATCGCCGCCAGATGCGCGCCGCGCGTGCCGGCGAGCCATTCCGCCGGGATATCGGATGGGGTCGGCGCGAAGTTCAGCCAGGTCGCAAAGCGATGCGCCATCCCGCGTGTCGTGTAGTCGGTGAAGCGCGGGCGCAATTCCGCCGGAATGCGCGCCATCAGCTCGGCGGGAAATGTCCGCACGCGGCTGCCATCCCGCTTGTAGGCGAACGCCACGTTCATCCCGTGCGGCGCATCGATCCGCGCGATGCCGGCGAGATCGAGGCCGTGATCGCCGAGCATCGCGAGGAATTCGGCCGGGAAATCCGCCCCGGCGCGTGAGACCATCCCGACCTGCCCGGCCCAGAGCGCGGCGCCGAGCGCCGCATAGACGACATTGCCCGCCGCCCCCTGCGGCAGCAGGGTGCCGTCCGCGGTCACCACATTGTCGAGCGTCAGGCTGCCGCAGACGAGGAGTTCGGGCACACTCATTTCACCGCGCCCGGCGCCATGCCGACCAGGATCCAGCGCTGGCCGAGAAAGGCGAGCGCCAGCGCCGGCAGCAAGCCGAGCACCGTCGCCGCGGCGAGCTGTCCCCAGCTCGTGTAGACGTCGCCGACGAAGCCCGAGACCGCGACCGGGATGGTCTGCGTCTGCAGGCGCGTGAGTGTGATCGCGAACAGGAACTCGTTCCACGATGTCAGCAGCGCGAAGATCGCCGATGCGGCGATCGCGGCGCGCACCATCGGCAGCGCGATCGCGAGGAAGACCTGGCGCGGCGTCGCGCCGTCGATCCGCGCGGCTTCCTCCACCTCCTTCGGCAGGCCCGCGAAACTATCCCGCATCATCCACACCACGATGGCGAGGCTGAAGGCGAAATGCACGATCGCCACCGCGGCGAGGCTGCCGAGCAGCCCGACCATGCGGAACATCAGGTAGTAGGGCAGCAGGAGCGCGATCGGCGGAATCATGCGGAACAGCAGCAGCATGCCGCGCGCGGCGCGGGCGTGGCGGAGCCGCCGGCCGACCAGCGCATAGGCCGCCGGCAGGCCGACCAGCAGGGAGAGCGCGGTCGCCGCGGCGGCGACGATGATGCTGTCGAGCACCGCGCGCGGAAACGCGGCGTTCGCGGCGAACAGATCCGCGTAGTTCGACCAGGTCGGCGTGAAATTCCAGATCTGCGGCGGCCAGGCGAAAATCTGCGCGCGGGTCTTCACCGACAGCAGCAGGATCCACAGGATCGGCGCCAGGAACACCAGGAGCACGATGAGCGCCAGGCCATAGATCAGGGCGCGGTGGAGCGTGCGCGCCATCACGCGGCCCGGAACCCGCGCAGCAGTGGCGCGCAGAGCAGAACGCCGAGCACGAGCATGACCAGCGCGAGGGTGGAGGAATAGCCGAGATCGAAGAAGCTGATGCCCTGCTGGTAGACGAAATACGCCATCGTCGTGGTGCTGGTGCCGGGGCCGCCGGCGGTCATCGCGTAGATGATGTCGAAGATCTTGAATCCGTCGATCACCCGGAACAGCGCCACCGCCGCGAGCGTCGGCGCCAGCATCGGCAAGGTCATGCTGCGGAACAGGCGGAGCGGGCCGCACCCGTCCAGGCTGGCGGCCTCGTAAATCTCCGCCGGGATCGCCTGCAGCCCGGCGACGGCGAACAGCACCACGAACGCCGTCCACTCCCACACCGAGACCAGCACGATCGTCTGCAGCGCGATCCGCGGATCGTCGAGCCAGAGCGGCGGATTGTCGATCCCGGCGAGCTGCAGCGCGTATTTCACGATGCCGAAATCATCCGACAGCATCAGCCGCCAGATCATGCCGACGAAAAGCGGCGCGATCATCATCGGCGCCAGAAACAGCGAGCGGATCACGCCCATGCCGCGCCATGTCCGGTTGAACAGCACCGCGATGCCGACGCCGATCACGAGCTGCAACACCGTCGTCTCGGCGGCGAGCAGGCAGGTATGCCCGAGCGAGCCCCAGAATGCGCTGTCGCGCAACATTCGCGTGTAATTCAGCAGGCCAGCGAAATGCGGTGCCCTGCCGGTGGTGAGGTTCCAGTCGGTCAGGCTCAAGCCGACGATCATCACGAGCGGCAGCGCCACCAGGAGGAATCCGGCGACCGTCGCCGGCAGCAGGAACGGCGTGTAGGCGTTGCGTCCCGAGAATTCAGGAGACGGGATAGCCGGCCTCCTTGATGATGCCGCTTACCGCCGCATTCGCCTTGGCCAGTGCATCCGGCACGCTGACCTCGCCGAGCGCGGCCAGGTTGAGCTGCGTTCCCATCGCATCCTCGGCCTTTGGATAGAACGGATAGCGCGGCCGGTAATCAGGATAGATGCGCCCGTCCTTCTCCGCCTGCAGCACGAAGCCTAGCCAGGGATAGGTTTTCTGCAGCCCGGTATCCTGCAAGGTCGAGTAGCGCACCGGCGTGCCGCTGACTTTCGCGAGATCGAGCTGCGTCTGCCGGCTGATCAGGAATTTCAAGAATTTCCACGCCGCCTCGGTCTTGGCGGATTTCGCGTTGAGCGCCGCCGCCCAGCCGCCGAACGGCACCACGGGCGCGTCGGCCGCATGCAAACGCGGCATGTAGGTGAAGCCGAGATCGCCGGCGACCACGGATTTGTCGGGCTTGGCGAATTCCGTGCCGTTGACCGAGAAGGTCGGCGCCATCGCGAGGCGTCCGTTCTGCATCGCGATGGTCTGGTCGTTCCAATGATAGCCGACCGCGCCGCGCGGCGCGGATTTCAGCCAGGCGACATAATGGGTCAGCACGGTGTGCGCTAGATCGCTGTCGAGCGTCGGGCGGAAATTATGCGGTGGATCGGCGAGCAGCTTTCCGCCGGCGCCGGCATAGGTCGCGAGGAACCAGGATGCGATCGGACTGCCCTTCTGATACGCCATCGCGATGCCGTAGCGATTGGCATGCGGGTCCGTCAGCGCCGCGGCATCGGCGTCGATGTCGTCGAGCGTCGCGGGTGGTGCGAGATGCTTCTCCGCGAACCAGTCGGTCCGATAGTAGTTGAGGAAGTAGAAGGCCCCGACAGGCACGCTCCAGATCTTACCGTCCCAGTGCGACAGCGCGTTGAAGGCGCCCGGCAGCAGATCCGGCGTGTCGATCTCGGCCGCGTCGCGGGCGAACAGATCGTCGAGCGGGCGGACATAGTTGTTCTTCGCCCATTCGCCGAGCCAGATGATGTCCTGCAGATAGATGTCGCTGTTCGCCGTGCCGCCGACGAGATCGGCCATCGCGCTGGTGCGGAGCTGCGGATAGGGCAGGATCTGCAGATTGACCTTGATGCCGGTCTCCGAGGTGAAGCGCGGCAGCAGCGAGGCGATCAGGCCGAAGCTCGAAATTCCGGTCACGGTGATGCTCTGCGCATCGCTCTGCGCGCTGGCGGCGGCGGAGAAGGCGGGAAGGCTCGCGGCCCCCAGCAATCCCGTCGATGCCTGCAGGAAGCGGCGGCGGCTCGGAAACTGGCTCATCTCGATCACCTCTCTAAAATCCGCTGGTCTGAATTCGGTTGCGATGCGCCGAGACGCGTGGCCGCGCGCTCCCCGGTATGGCGCACATGGGCGGCGAGCGCCGCACCGGCGCGTTCGGGCGCGCGGGCTTCGAGCGCGGCCAGGATCTCGCGATGCTCGTCGATCGACTGGTCCCACCGCTCGCGGGATTCGAGCATCAGGAACCGGATGCGCTGCACGCGCGCGAACAGCGCCTCATGGGTCGCCTGCAGGGTGGGATTGCCGCTGATCGCGACGATCCCGCGATGGATGTCCTGGTTCATCTCGAAATAGGTCTCGCGCCGGCGCTTGCGATGCTCGGCTTCCATGCGCTCCTGCAAACGGCGGAGTTGCGCAAACGCGGCGGCCGAGCCGCGCATGGCGGCGAGCTCGGCGGCGCGCCCCTCGAGGGTGGCGGCGACGTCGAACATATCCGCGATTTCCGCGGCCCGCACCGGCACGACAAAGGCGCCGCGATGCGAATGCAGCTCGACCAGCCCCTCCGTCTCCAGCAGTTTCAGCGCCTCGCGCAGCGGCGTGCGCGAGATGCCGAGCGCGTCGGAGAGATCGGCCTCGCCGATATTGCCGCCGGGAGAGAGCTCGCCCCGCACGATCATGCTGCGCAATTGCGAGCGCACGCGTTCGGGCAGGGAGGTTCGCTCGATGCGGGGCGCGCTCATCGCGTGAGGCTAATGCATCTTGAATGCAACATGCAAGATGCAAGATGCAAGATGCAAGATGGTGGCCGGCGGCCGCGAGCGATGCCGCGGCCTGGGATGGCCTAGCTCAGGCTTGCGGCATCGAACCCGTCCGGCAGCATGCCGCGCGGGCGGATCATCTCGTACGGCGCGACCGGCAAAAACATGCCGCTGCCCGGCTCGGCCTGCACCTTTCCGTCGCGCATCACCACGGCGCCGCGGCGGAGCGTGGCGACGGGCCAACCCGTCACCTCCATGCCCTCATAGGGCGTGTAGTCGATCGCGTGCTGCATCAGCGCGTTGGTGAGCCGGGTGCGCCGCGCCGGATCCCACAGCACGAGATCCGCGTCCGCGCCGGGCGCAATCCGCCCCTTGGCGGCAAGACCGAACATCCGTGCCGGCTGCGTCGCGGTCAGCCGGACGAAATCGCTCGGCGTGATCCGCCCGGTCGCGACGCCCTCGCTCCAGAACAGCGGCAGGCGCGCGGCGAGACCCGGTATGCCGTTCGGAACCTGCGGAAACGGCGCATCCTCGCCGGCGGCCCGCTTGCCGTGCGACCCGGCAAAACTCCATCCGCTGTGGTCGGAGCTGATCACCTCGATCACCCGCAGGCGGATCGTCTCCCATAATCCCTCGGCGGAGGCGGCGTCGCGCGGGGCGGGGCTGCACATGAATTTCGCGCCCTCGAATCCCGGCCGGTCCATATCCGCGGCGGTGAGCACGAAATATTGCGGGCAGGTCTCGCCCCACACCCGCACGCCGCGCGCCCGGGCGCGCGCGATCTCCTCGGCGGGTTCCGGCCCGGAGACGTGGAAGATCTCGATCGGCGTGTCCACCAGCTCGGCCAGCGCGATGGCGCGATGCGTCGCCTCGCGCTCGACGATCACCGGGCGCGACCAGGCGTGGTATTTCGGCGCAATGCGGCCATCCGCCAGCAGCGCCGCGGTGCGCCAGGCGATCGCCGCGTGATTCTCGCAATGCACGGTCACCAGACAGCCGAGCCGGCGCGCCGCCGAGAGCACGGCGAGATACTGCCGGTCATCGAGCGCGAGCGGGTCGTAGGTGAGGAACACCTTCAGGCTGCGCACGCCGCTCGCGACGATTTCCGGAAGCTCCTTGTGCAGCACCTCGTCGGTGGGGTCGGTGACGATCTGGTGGAACGCGTAATCGACCAGCGCGCCGGCGGCGGCACGGCGGCGATATTCGGCCAGCGGCCCCAGCACGCCGCCGCCCTTGAACTGGGTCGAGAACGTCACGACGGAGGTGGTGCCGCCCGCAAGTGCCGCGGTGCTGCCGGTGAGAAAACTCTCCTCGTCCGCGCCACCGCCGGCCTGGAGCTGTTCGATATGGCAGTGGCTGTCGACGCCGCCCGGCAGCACCATCAATCCGTCCGCCTCCAATACCGGGCCGCCACCGAGGCAGTCGGCGAGTGCTGCGATGCGGCCGGCGCGAATGCCGATATCGGCGCGGAACGCGTCGGACTCCGTCACAACGGTACCCCCGCGGACGATCAGATCGTATTCTGCCATGTGCCTGAACCATCTTTCGCAACGCGATGGGAAAAGAGTGACGCGATAAATCAACCGGCGACGCGCTCCACCAGCTCGATCACCTGATCGCCCGCATAGATCGGCATGAACGGCCGCCGGATCGAGCCGATCCATCCCGCGGGATAGAGGCAAGTCGTGGTGTGCACGGTGTCGCCCCAGATATCCACGACACGGCCGAGCGGCTGTCCTCGCACGACATCCTGCCCCGGCGTCACGAGCGGGTGCCAGAACCCGCCGGCGCCCGACTTCAGATGCACCGCATTCCCGCCGTAGCGGATATCCTGCGCGACCGGCGCGCGTCCCGGCAGCATCTCCATCGCGGTGCAGAGACCGCCGATCGCGGTCTGCATGTTGGCGAGATCCTCGTCCCACACGCGCGCGCCGCCGCCGCTCTCGACGATCAGCGCCGGCTTGCCGCGGCGCACGGCGTTGGTGATGAACGAGCCATCCATCCAATCCTCGTCCGAGCCCCATTGGAAGCGCGAGCCTGCGGATCGGGAGAGCGCGGCGGCGCGATCGGACGGCGCGCCCGCGCCCTTCGGGTAGATTACATAAAAGGGCGTCATGGTGAGGTCGCCGCCGGAATGCAGATCGAGCAGCACATCCCCGGCGCCGAGTGCCAGATCGAGCAGGCGATGCGCGAGCTGCTCGGAGACCGTACCGTCCGGTTTGCCGGGAAACACGCGGTTCAGGTTCATCCCGTCCTGCGGCGTGAGCCGGTTGTAGCCGCGGAAGCCGAGCGGGTTCGCCACCATCAGGCAGACGATGCGGCCGCGCAGTGCGGCGAGATCGAGCCCCTTGAGGAAGCGCGCGATAGCGAGCTGGCCGACCACTTCCGGCCCGTGCACGCCGGCCTGGATCCAGAGCGTCGGACCGTCATGCCGTCCGGTTGCGACCATGGCGGCGGAGAGGATCGGCGCATCCGGATAGGCGCCGAGCTCGACATGGCCGCGCGTGATCGCGCCGCGTTCCGATTTCGCCGTGCCGAGTGTCATGCGGTGTCTCCGAAAGTGATGACCGAATCGAGCGGCCAGACGAGCCGGACGGAAGATCCGGGCGGGTGACGGGAGGGCGCCATGCCATCCGCGGCCACGACGATCGGCGTGCCGTCGCCGAACGCGATGACGAGCTCGCTGCCGCCGCCGAGAAATGCCGCGGAGACCACCGTTCCGGCGATCCCATCCGCTGCCGTCGCATCGAGGATGCGGATCGATTCCGGCCGCACGATTCCGCCCGGCACGGGATTGGCGCGGCCGACGAAGCCGGCGACGAAGCGGTTGGCGGGCCGATGATACACGTCGAGCGCGGTGCCGAACTGCTCAAGCCGTCCCGATTGCATCACCGCGACGCGGTCGGAAATCGACAATGCCTCGCTCTGATCATGCGTGACGAGAATCGCGGTGAAGCCGACCTCCTGCTGCAGCACGCGCAGCTCGATCCGCGTGCTCTCGCGCAGCTTGGTGTCCAGGCTGGAGAACGGCTCGTCGAGCAGCACCACCGCGGGTTCGATCGCGAGCGCGCGGGCGATCGCCACGCGCTGCTGCTGGCCACCCGAGAGCTCTGCGGGGCGGCGCAAGGCCAGCCCGTCGAGCCGCATCTGGCCGATCAGCCGCGCCACCCGGCGGACGATCTCATCGCGCGCAACGCCGTGACGCCGCGGACCGAAAGCGATGTTGTCGAACACCGAGAGATGCGGAAACAGCGCGAAATTCTGGAACACCAGCGCGACGCCGCGCCGGTGCGGGCGCGTCCGCGTGACGTCGCGCCCGCGCAACCGGATCGCGCCTTCGGTGGGCGCGACGAACCCCGCGAGCATGCGCAGGACCGTAGTCTTGCCGCAGCCGGAGGGGCCGAGCAGCGACACCATCTCGCCCGGCCGCACCGCGAGCGAGACCGGGCCGATCGTGCCGCCGCCCGGATAGCGCGTCGCCAGCCCGTCGAGCTCGACCGCCATGCTCAGGCCCATGCTCATGCGGGGCGTCGCCGCAGCAGGCCGAGCTGGTAGAGCGCCATGCCGGCGGTCGCGAGCAGCACGAGCAGCGCGGAGACCGCGCCGATCGTCGGATCGATGCCGAGCTGCACCGAGGAATAGACCACCACCGGCAGGGTGGGCGCGCGCGGATCGGCGAGGAAGATCGCGAGATCGAGCTCGTCGAAGCTGACGATGAAGGCGAGCACCGCGGCGGCGATCGCGCCGGGCCGGATGGCGGGCAGCGTGACGAGCAGCAGGCAGGCGAGCGGCGAGGCGCCCAAATTCTGTCCCGCCTCCTCGAGCGCGACATCCATGCGCGCCAGCACCGGCTGCACGACGCGCACCACATAGGGCGTGCACAGCACGAGATGCGCCAGGATCAGCCGCGGCGTTCCCGCGGTGAAGCCGAGATGGCTGAACACCAGCGTCAGCGCGATCGAGAGCACCAGAGCCGGCAGGATCAGCGGCAGCATCAGCAGGGTTTCGACCAGGCGGCGACCGGGGAACTCGTAGCGGGCCAGCGCATAGGCGGCCGGCAGGCCGAGCAGCAAGGCCAGCACCGTGCTGCAGGCCGCGACCCCGATGCTGGTCGCGAAGGCATGGAGATAGCGCGGGTCGGCCAGCGCCGCGCCGAACCAGCGCAGGGTCAGCCCGTGCGGCGGAAAGGCGAGATACCCGGTCGGGCCGAGCGCGCTGCCCACCACCACGATGACCGGCAGCATCAGGTAGAGAAGGATGATCAGATTGATCACGCCGAGCACGCGCATCATCGCGTGGCGACCTTGTCCGCCCCGCCGAAGCGCGTCGAGAGCAGGGCGATCGCCAGCACCACGGCCAGCAGGATGAAGGAAACGGAAGCGGCGAATGGCCAGTCCGCGAGCTCGGTCATCTGCTCATAGATCGTCGTCGACATCAGCTGCACCCGCGCGCCGCCGACCAGGCTCGGTGTCGCAAAGGCGCTGATCGACAGCGCGAAGATGAGCAGCGCGGCGGCGAGGATGCCGCGCGAGGCGAGGGGCAGGGTGGTGAGCAGCACCGCGCGCAGCGGTCCCGCGCCAATAGTCTGCGCCGCGCGCTCGAGCTCGGGGTCGATCGCGCGGATCACGCCGTAGAGGCTGAGCACCATGAGCGGCAGTAGCACCTGCGTCAGCGCGAGCACCACGCCGGATGTTGTGTAGGCGAGCTGGAAGCCGCGGCGGACGAGCCCGGCGCCGAGCAGCGCCTGGCTGACCAGTCCGCTGCGGGAGAGCAGCACGATCCAGCCGAAGGAGCGCACGACCGAGCTGATCCAGAGCGGGAAGGTGGCCAGCACCAGCAGCGCCGGCGCCCAGCGCGTGCGCAGCCGGGCCAGCCAGTACGCGAGCCCGACCCCGAGCAGCACGGTCAGCGCGGTGACGAGCAGCCCGAGCACAAGCGAGCGCGCGAGCACGCCGAGATAATAGGGATCGCCGAGGAAGCGCGCATATTCGGCGAGAGACCAATGCGGCGCGCCGAGGCTGATCGCCAGCATGCCCGCCTGCGGCAGGACGAGGAGCAGGAGCAGCAGCAGGCCGACCGGGGCGAGCAGTAGAAACGGCGCGAGGGAGCCGCGCCTCAATGGGCGATCTCGCGATTCCAGCGCTCCGTCCATTGCGGACGCAGCTGCGTCATCGTGGTCTGATCCAGCGTGACCAGCTGCTCTGGCCGCGGCAATTGCTGCCTCACCGCCTCGGGCAGCACCACCTTCGCGTTCACCGGCGCCCATTGCAGCTGCTCGGCGATCGCGGTCTGCGATTCGACCGAGATGAACTGCCCGGCCGCCGCGCGCGCGAGATCGAGCTCCGGCGCGCGGGCGGCGACGCAGACCGTGCAGGGCGAGGAGACGCTGCCCTCCTCGGGGGCCACGAAGGCGACCGGCAATCCGGCATCCTTGCAGCGTTTCGCGGAGGAGGAATCGTACGGCATGATCCAGGCATCGCCCTGCGCGAACAGGCCGGGCACTTCGGAGGCCGCCTTGAAGATCGTGGCGTTGGCGGCGAATTTCGCCATCGCGGCGAAGCCGGGATCGATGGTCTTCTCCCCGCCGCCATAGGCGCGCGCGAGCATCACCAGGAAATCCGTGCCGTACCCGTTGGTGATGGTCGGGAAGGCGATGTGCCCGTCATAGGCGGGATCGAGAAAATCCTTGTAGCTGCGCGGCGGCGTCTTCACCTTGTCGGTGCGGTACAGGATGCCTTCGGCGATGACGGCGAAGGTGGTCCAGGTCCCGTTCGGGTCCTTGAACGCGGCGGGAACATCGGCGAGCTCGGGCAGCGCGCCGAGCGGGGCGGAGAGCTTCTCCGAAGCGGCGAGCTTCTCCTGCCCGCCGGAGAACTGGTAGAGCGCGATCTGCGGCGAGGCCGCTTCCGCGCGCATGCGGGCAAAGGCGGCGGCGGATTGCAACGGCACCTGGGTGGAGCGGCTGCCCACGCGCTGGTCCAGCCGGTCGAACACCGCGCGCTGGATGATGTCCTGCGTCGGGCCGCCGAAACCCTGGGCGACGAGCTGCTTGCCCGCGAACGCCCCGGGCGCGCTCGACGGAGCGCCTTCCGCGGCGGGCCGCCCGGCGATCGCGGCGGCGAGCAGCCCGC
Organism: Acetobacteraceae bacterium; assembly: GCA_965276665.1. Classification (GTDB taxonomy): domain Bacteria; phylum Pseudomonadota; class Alphaproteobacteria; order Acetobacterales; family Acetobacteraceae; genus CAWGJC01. The sequence goes on along the minus strand of OZ255620.1, from coordinate 622,911 downwards.
CTGTGCCGCCGATCAGGCGGCGGCGTCCGAACCCATGCATCGCATTTTCCCCGCTCGACGGATCGCACCGCTCGGGTGCGGGTGCATTCAACGAACTCGTTCCAGATGCGTCAACGCCGGATGCACGGGCACACCACGCGGATTGTGCGGCGCCAGGCGCTCACCTAATCTCCAGAGGATGACACCGCGCATTCCTCGCGCCCTTGCGGTGCTCGGTTTCCTGGCGGCCCTGCTGGCTCTGGTCAGCCAGGTGGCGCTCGGCGCCGTGGTGCTGCCCGATCGCGCGCCGGCGGATCAGCTCGCCGCGCTCGATGCGGTCAGCCTGCTCTGCGGCGGCGCGCCCCAGGATGGCGGCACCGCGCCGCATCGGCACCACGCCGCGGATCCGGCGCTCTGCCCGCTCAGCGTCGCCTTGGCGCTGCCTGCGGTCATTCCTGTCTCGTCCGCGGCATTGCCCGCGCCGCGCGCGGCGCGGGTGTTCACTCCACGCGAGCGTCCGCCCGGGCGCGGGCCACCGCCGGCCAGCGCGCGCGTCGGCGCGCCGCGAGGTCCCCCCATCCTGGCTTGAGATGCGGCTCAGCGGCGCCGGTTGCGGCCGGCGCCCGGTTTCTCATGTCAAAGGATTCTCCGAATGCGATCCCTGCTTCCCGCGGCCGCGCTCGCCAGCGCGTGCCTGCCGGTGCTGCGCGCGGCGCCGGCCTGCGCCCACGTTATCGCCGGCGACCGTGTATTCCCCGTCACCCTCACCTTCGACGATCCCGGCGTGTCCGACGAGGCGTCGCTGCCGGCCTTCACCTACAACCGCAGCGGCGCCGATGGCGGCAGCGGACCCGGCCACGAGGTCGATCTCGGCTTCGAATACGACAAGACGATCACGTCCAACACCGCGCTGATCCTCAACGACGGCACCGACATCCAGCAGAGGAACGGGTCGAAGACCCAGGCCGGGTGGGAGAACCTGGTCATCACCGGAAAATGGCAGGTCTACACCAATGCGGCGCATGAATTCGTCGCCTCGCTCGGCCTCCAGCGCGAGATCGGCGGCACCGGCACGACGCATACCGGCGCGGACCGCTATGGGTCGACGACGCCGACCGCCTATTTTGGCAAGGGGCTCGGCGACCTGCCGATCGGCATGCTCCGCCCGCTCGCGGTGACCGGCGAGCTCGGCTACACGATCGCGGATAAGGGGCTGAAGGCGAGCACGGTCACTGACCCGGGTTCCGGGCTGATGTCGATGCAGTTCAACAACGGCAGCAACAATGCCTGGGCCGGCGGCGTCTCGATCCAATACAGCATTCCGTACCTGCAATCGCAGGTGAAGAATATCGGCTTGCCGGGATTCCTCGGCAATCTGATCCCGCTCGTCGAGCTCACCTGGACATCGCCCGCCTCCTCGCCGAGCACGCAGGGCACGACATGGACCGCCGCGCCGGGCGTCATCTACATGGCGCAATGGGGCGAGATCGGGCTCGAGGCCCTGGTGCCGCTGAACCGCGCGGCGGGCAGCAATGTCGGCGCGGTCGGGCTCGTGCATGTCTTCTTCGACGATCTGTTCCCCAATACCATCGGCAAGCCGTTCTTCGAATGACCGGCGGGAGACCTCTGATGCGAAAGATCATCGCGCTCGTGGCTGCGCTCTTCTGCCTGGCAAGCGCCGGCGAGGCTTCGGCGCATGCTTTCCTGAAAACCGCGACGCCCGCGGTCGGGAGCACCGTTCCGACCGCGCCGGGCGAGGTGGCGATCACCTTCACGGAAGGCGTGGAGCCGCGCTTCAGCACCATCACCGTGCAGAATGCAGCCGGGGCCAGAATGGAGTCCGGCGGCGTGCACCTCGAAGGCGGCGCCACGGTTCTGGCGGTGCCGGTGAAATCGCTGCCGCCGGGCGCCTATACGGTGACCTGGCACGCGACCGCGGTCGACACGCACAAGACGCAGGGTAGGTTCGGCTTCACCGTGGCGCCCTGACTTGCCGTCTGGGTTCGACATCGAGGGCGGGCTCGCGCTCGCCCTCGTGCGCGGCCTGTTCGTGGCCGGGCTGCTCGGCGCGTTCGGCACGATGCTGTTCGGCGTGCTGGTGGCGCCGCGCGCGCTGGCCGGTGCGGAGCCGGCGGTGGCGGCGCGCGAAACCCGCCGCCTGCGCCGGCTGGCCCGGCTCGAGATGGCGGCGGCGCTGCTCCTGCTGGCGGTGTGGCTCGTGGCGCAGGGCGCCGACATGGCGAGCGCCACCGATCCGGCGGCGGCGCTGGCGGCGGTGCCGACCGTGCTGGCCGCGACCGAGTTCGGCCATATCGTGCTGCTGCAGGCGGTCCTGCTGATCGCCGCCTGGCTGGCGTCGCGATACGCACCGATCATCACGACTTTGCTGCTCGGGCTCGCGACGGCGTTGCAGGCCGGGCACGGCCATGTCTGGACGATGGACAGCCGGCCGACGCTGCTGCTGGCCTTCGGCATCGTCCATCTGCTCGCCGCCGCCGGCTGGCTCGGCGGCCTGCTGCCGTTGCTCCTGATGGCGCGCGACGCGCCGCCCAGAATTGGGGCGATGGCGGCGCGCTGGTTCTCGCCGCTCGGCAAATGGTGTCTGGGCGGCATGGTCGCTTCCGCAGCCTGGCAGTTCTGGGAGCTGATCGGCGGTCTGCCCGGCCTGGTCGGCACCGCCTATGGCTGGGTGGCCGGGGTCAAGCTCGCTCTGCTCGGGGTGCTGTTCGGGTTTGCGCTGCTCAACCGCTACCGGCTGGCGCCCGCGCTGCTGCGCGCGCAGCCGGACCGGGCGCAGCACAGGCTGGTGGTCAGCATTGCCGTGCAGAGCGGGTTCGGGCTGCTGACCGTGCTGGCGGCCGGCCTGCTGAGCAACCTGCCGCCGGCGATGCATCTGCAGCCGATCTGGCCGTTCGCGCAGCGCTTTTCCCTCGACACGGTGCGCGAGGATGCCGGGTTCCGCGACGAGGTGATCGGCGCCGCGCTCGCCCTGGCCGGCGCGGTGCTCGCCGCCGTCGCCGCGCTGCTGCTGCGTCGCCGGCTGCGCCCCGGGCTGCGTTGGGCGGTCTTGCTGCCGGTGGCGGGCGCGGCGGCGATTGCCTGGTTCGCGGTCCCGCATCTCGGCCTGCTGCTCGTCGACGCGTACCCGACCAGCTACTACCGCTCGCCCACCGGCTTTGCCGCCGCTTCGATCGCCGAGGGCGCAGGGCTGTTTCCGCAGAATTGCGCGATCTGCCATGGCGAAGCGGGCAGGGGAGATGGGCCGGCGGCGCGCAGCCTGCCGGTGCCGCCCGCCGATCTCACCGCGACCCATCTCTGGATGCATAGCGATGGCGAGCTGTTCTGGTGGCTGACCAATGGCATCGAGGCGCCGGAAGGCGGACCAGCCATGCCGGGGTTCGGCGGCACGCTGTCGCCGGAGCAGCGCTGGGCGCTGATCGACTATATCCGCGCCCATAATGCCGGGCTGGCGGCGCATGCCGCCGGCAGCTGGACGCCGCCTTTGCCGGCGCCTTCCTTCCAGGCGAGCTGCGCGAATGGCAGCACCGTCTCGCTCGCCGATCTGCGCGGCGGGTTCGTGCGCATCGTGGTCGGCGATGCCGCACCCGCTGCGGTTCCCGGCGTGACCACAATCCTGATCGGCGCGGACCCATCGCCGCACGCGCAGGATCATGCCTGCGCGTCGGCGGACGAGAATGTTCCGCTCGCCTATGCCATCATCGCCGGCGTCGCGCCGGGCGCGCTTCCCGGCACGCAGTTCCTGGTCGACGGCGCGGGCTGGCTTCGGGCGGTGCAGCGGCCGGGAGACCAGGCGGGCTGGAACGATCCGCAGAGATTGCTGGCCGATATCCGCCGCTTCCGGGCGCATCCGCTGGCGGCAGGGGCAGGGATGGATCATGCCGATATGCAGATGTAGGACCGGCTGAGTGTCGAAGACTAGCGAGACAAGAACCGGCGGCCTGACAATCCTGCTCGCCGGCGTGGCGGGGCTGCTGCTGCTCGCGGGGGGTTATCTCTGGCTGCTGGGCGGCACCGCGCCGCCGCGCCCGGCGGTGCTCGGCGGCGCATGGAATCTGACGCGCGCCGACGGACACTCGGTCACCGACCGCGACTTCCGAGGCCGGTTTCTGCTGATCTATTTCGGCTATACCCAATGCCCGGATATCTGCCCCGCCACGCTCGATGCGGTGGGCGCGGCGATGCATCAGCTCGGCCCGAAGGCAGCGCGGCTGCAACCGCTGTTCATCAGCGTCGATCCGGCACGCGACACGCCGGCGGTGGTCGGACGCTATGTCGGCGCCTTCGGCGGCGGCCTGATCGGATTGACCGGCACAGAGTCCGAAATCCGGCATGTGCAGCAGGAATATCGCGTGGAGAGCCGCGTGCATCGCGCCGGCGCCGACCCGACCATTGATCACACCGCCGTTCTTTTCCTCGTCGGTCCGGACGGCCGCACGCTGGCGCCGCTTTCGGTCAAGGAGACGCCGGACGAGCTCGCCGCGCGCCTGACGCCCTATCTCTCGTGAGTGCCCGATCTATCGCGAACACCGGGGTCACGGATTCCAGACTGATTCGGTGAACGCCGCCAACTCCTGATTGAACCGGGACGCATCCTCGAAGAACGGCGAATGGCCGCATGCCTCGTACCAGAACAGTTGGGCATGGCCGATCAGGCTTGCCGTGTGCTCCGCGCTGGCCGGCAGCACGACCGCGTCGCGCCTGCCATGCATGATCAGCACCGGCACGCGCATGCGCCGCAATCCCGCCTCCGTCTCCGCGATCTCGGGCGGCAGCGCCCGGATCACCGCGCGCGCCTCCGGCGGGACCAGCATGTTGTAGGCGCGCATCAGCGGGAACTCCGCCTCGTCCGGCTGCTGCTCGAAGCAAAGGCGGAAGGCTGCGCTCGGCCGGATCAGACTGCCGACGTCGAATTCGCGCGGCTGCGGCAACAGGCGCATGCCAGGCGCGGAGAAGGCCGGATCGCCGATGGGCGGCTGGAGACGAATGCACGCCGCTCAGCGCGGCATCTCCCTTGACTATCAAATACCGGCTCAGGATGCGGCCGCCCATCGACCACCCCAGCACCACGGACCGGCGCAGATCGGTCGCGTCGATCACCGACTTCACCTCGTCCGCCCAGCGGACCGGGTCCTGATAGAATACTGGATCGAGCGGCTTGCCGGACGCGCCATGGCCGCGCGCGTCATAGGTGACCGATGCGGCAGCGCGCGAGACGCGGGTCGCTCAATTGCCGGGCGGTGGCAAGCACCGATCGCGAGATCCCTCAAGCCGAAAACGGCCGAACCATACGCTCGCCCTAATGCAAAGTCGCGTCCGGCGCACGCCCGGCCGGGCGGCGTTCACCGAGATATCGTCAATTCGGCGTCGGCAAATCAGCCCGCGCCGATCTGCCCGTCATTGAGCACGCGCTCATGACCATCAACCGTGCTTTTAGCGCGGTATTCGAGATCGAGCCCATTCACCGGCAGCACGCGGACAATCTTATAAGGTCCCTGGGGGATGTTCCTGGTGACTTGCTGATGCAGCACGGACACGACGTCGCCCGCGGCGAATTTGTGCTTGAGCATCAATGTCTCGCTCCCAGAAAATGGGCGGCGCTCAGGCGCCGGCACGGTTAAGAAAGCGCAGCCGCGCGACGCGTGAGAGCGGCGCTTTCGCGCCGCCCATCCGCATCATGCCGCCTGCAGATTGACGGCGGAGGTCTTGCCCTGCTGGCCGCGCTCAAGATCGAAGGTGAGCTTCTGGCCTTCGTTCAGGCCGGTAAGCCCGGCGCGCTCGACCGCCGAAATATGCACGAAAACGTCGCTCGCGCCATCGCTCGGCTGAATGAAGCCGTAGCCCTTCTGCGCGTTGAACCACTTCACAGTACCTGTAGTCATCGTCTTTCTCCAATTCCCGGCCAAAATTCCGCCCGTTGCGGAACACTACTTTTCGATCGGGAGGAGAAGACCGGCGCGACGCGGATGCGGAGCGGAGATAACAACTTGCCCGGGCCGAGAAGCTCAACCGTGAACGCTTCTTTAGAGCATTTGATATCGGAATGCACGCGCATTTTTTACCGCACCTTACGATACCGGGCGCGCCCTCTTCCGCTGCATCGCACAAGGCTGCTGCGCTACAGTTCCGCCATGCAGATCCCGATCACCCCGAGTCTCTCGATCGACAGCCGGGAGCTCGAGATCACGTTCATCCTGGGCTCCGGGCCGGGCGGGCAGAACGTCAACAAGGTCGCGACCGCCGCGCAGCTGCGTTTCGACACGAGGCTTTCACCATCGCTCCCCGGCGACGTGAAGCACCGCCTGCAAGCCCTCGCCGGCGCGCGGCTTACCCGTGACGGCGTCGTCGTCATCACCGCCCGCCGCTTCCGATCGCAGGACCGCAACCGGGCCGATGCGGTGGAACGGCTGGTCGCGCTGATCCGGGAAGCGGCGGATCGGCCGGTCCCCCGCCGGCCGACGCGACCCACGCGCGGGTCGCAGGAGCGGCGGCTGGGCGAAAAGGCTCACCGCTCCGCGATCAAGCGCGACCGCGGCGGGTTGCGGGAGGATTGAGGCGCTGCGCGTGTTGCGGGCCACCTCAGCAGCGGATCGCGCCCTTCCGGGCTGCGATGAAGAGACAGGCGTCCATCCCGGAACTCGGTCCTCATCGCTCTGAGACACTCCGACGGACATCCATTCCCTCAGCTTCACATGGCGGCGGCTTTCCCCGCCGATCGAAAGACGTGCCGGGCGACATGCCATATCAAGACCAGCAGCAATCTTGCAGCGGAGCGCCGTCACCGCGTAGGAGGAGCGCCGTCACCGCGTAGGAATGGCAGACCATCCGAAGCCCATTGGCCTGCGGGACAGCATCGACATTGGCGGCCTGGACGGGAGCACGCCATAGTTTGACGCCGAGATAAACGAGATACGCGCCGCCGACCCAGTGAAGGATCGTGAAGATCACCGCCGATGTCGCGACGACGCCCCGAGGCCGAGCATGGACGCCGTCATCGCGGTCAGGTCGCCGAGCGCCACGCCCGCCACAACCGCGGCAGCGGATTTCCGCCCATGGCCGAGCGCATAGGAGATTACCAGGAGCACTGTGAGCACTGTCGGCCCCGGGATGGCGAGCAGAATTTTGGACGCGGCCACAAACGCCAGAAAATGTTCGCGTGACATCCAACCCTCCCTGCACGGCGCCCCGAGCGATCCATGGAATGCGGGGGGGGGGGCAAGCCGGTTTTGCGGCGGGTCGTCGCAGCGTCTGTGCAGGCTGCGCGCCAAGCGTTGCGCGACATATTGAGTTACCCGTGGAAGCGGTAGAGTCGATCCGCGGCCGCTAAAACTAAACGGATCGATCGCACGGATGCGGTCGAGCCGCTCCAGGCCGAGAATGACTTCGCGCCCATCGGTTGACGGCGTGGCGTCCCCCGACCAGCCCGGCCGGTCCGAGCAGCGCGTGCAGACGGGATGACAGCGCATCGACGCTCATCGCCGCGATCTCTCGTAGAGGCGCGCGATCGAGGCGCTGTCCTGCAAGGAGTTTGCGGCGGCGTAGGCGTGGTAGCGCGTCGTCATGGCAGGTTTTGCCGCCGTCTCGGCCCTGCTCGGGTGCTGCTCTCCCGCCTGCGCTGGGAGCTGGCGCCGCGAGAGAAAAGCTGGGCCGCGGCCTAGGCTCCGGCCTCGCTACGCGAGCTGAAATGTGGCGGTAACTGGGAGGCGGATGGCTCAGAAGAAGGTGTGCGCGCGCCGGTGATAGCGGGTTGCGATCCGCCGCCGGTCCTTGAGGCGGCCGAACATGTTTTCGATGCGGTGGCGCTGGCGGTAGAGCGTTTTGTCGTAGGACAGCGCGGTCTTGCGGCTGCGTGTCGAAGGGATGCACGGGGTGATGCCGCGCTGGAGCAACTCGGCGCGGAACTGGCTGCTGTCATAGCCGCGATCGGCGAGCATTTCGCGAGCGGACGGCAGCGCGGGCAGGATCAAGGGGGCGCCCCTATGGCCGCTCATCTGCCCTTCGGTGAGCAGCAGCACGACCGGACGGCCGTGCCCGTCGCAGACGGCGTGCAGCTTTGAGTTCAGGCCGTCCTTGGTGCGTCCGATGCAGCGAGGAGCAGCCCCGTTTGCAGCAGGCTGGCCGCCGTGCGGTGCGCCTTGCGGTGCGTCGCGTCGATCATCAGCCGCTCCGGCGAGGCTGCCTCCGAGGCGAGGGCCGCGAAGATGCGAGCGAACACTCCGAGGCGGCTCCAGCGGACGAACCGGTTGTTGAGCGTCTTGTGCGGGCCGTAGCCGCGGGCGCGTCTTTCCCCATCAGGCCGGTGCGGATCACGGAGACGATCCCGCTGATCACTCGCCGGTCATCGACCCGCGGCAGGCCGCGTGAGCGCGGAAAGAACGGCTCGATCCGGCGCATCTGAGCGCGGGACAGCAGGAGCAGGTTTGGCATCGGGCACCTCCGACCCGCTCAGAATCATGCCTCGCCAAGCCGGATAAAGGGTCCCGAGCCCAGGCTCCGGACTGATCGGCACCATCCCTGAAGGATTGCAGCGATCGCGACGGCTGAAGCGAAGTTGCGGGGGAGCTTGTCGTAGCGAGTGTGGATGCGCCTCCAGTCTTTCAGGCGTCCAACGGTTTGTTCGATCGGGTTGCGCTGTTTGTCGCGGATCGGATCGAACGGGTGGACACGCTTGCGGGCCGGTTCGTTGGGGATCACGGGGTCCGTGCCCCGGGCTCGCATAAAGCCGCGCAGGCGATCGCTGTGGTAGGCCGTGTCGGCCAGGCAGAAGGCTCTTGGCGCCACGCCCACCACGCGAGCGTCCTATGGCCTGGGCGTCGGCCCCCTTTTCCGCCCGCGGCGGAGCGGTGTGCCTTGGCCGTCGTGCTGTCGATCAGGTGTCGGCCGCCGGGCGTCTCGCCTCCACCAAGGCGGCCAGCATCCCTTGCCAGACGCCGCGTGCCGACCAGCGATGGTAGATCGTGGTTGGCGGCCCATAGCAAGACGGGCAGTCCTGCCAGCGGCCGCCGTTGCGCACCATGGGCACGATGCCACCGATCACCCGCCGATCCTCCGTCCGGCGAGCCCCGGCCGATCGGTGACAGCAAAAACAAGGCCAGGGGCGCTGCCCCTGGACCCCGCCAAGGGCAGTCGCCCTTGGAACCCGAATGGCGCTTCGCGCAGCGGCTTACGCCCGGTTGATGCGGGTTAGAAGACCAGGAAATACATCAGGCCGACATTCACCCCGAGCAGGATCACCGCCGTCGGCCACTGCACCTTGATCACCGCGTATTTGTCCGGCAGCTCGAGCAGCGCGGCCGGGACGATGTTGAAATTCGCCGCCATCGGCGTCATCAGCGTCCCGCAATAGCCCGAGAACATGCCGATCGCGGCAAGCGCCGCCGGGTTGCCGCCCTGGTGCGCGATCAGCGGAATGCCGATGCCGGCCGTCAGCACCGGAAACGCGGCGAAGGCATTGCCCATGATCATGGTGAACAGCGCCATGCCGACCGCGTAGGCGACGACCACCCAGAAATGGCTGCCTGCCGGGATCACCGCGGTGACGCCGTGCGAGATCACGTCGCCGACGCCGGCGGCCGCGAACAAGGCGCCGAGCGTCGCCAGCAATTGCGGCAGCACCGCCGCCCAGCCGATGCTCTCGGTAAGCCGCCGCGCCTCGGAGAGCGCATGGCCGAGCGTATCCCGGGTGAGGGCGAGGGCGACGATCAGCGCCGCCACCGCGCCGATCCCGAGGCTCACCAGGGTCACGTTCGCCGGTTCCAGCAGCCTGTGGCCGCCGATGCTCGCGTATTTGCCGCCGATCGCGCAGGCGAGCGTAACGGCGGGCAGCGTCAGCGCCGGGATCATCAGCCGGTTGCCGAGGCGCGCGGCGCGCAGGCTGCGCTCCTCGGGCGTCGCCTCGACAGGCCGGCCGACGCGCACGCCGCCCAATCCCACTACCACCGCGAGCGCGATGCCGAGAAGGCCGTTCCAGAACGCCGGAATGACGCTGCCGAACAGGAAGGCGGCGGCGTAGATCGCCCAGAACAGCCCGGTGGTGAGGCGGCGCGGATTGGTCGCGTCGCGCAAGGTGAGGAACGCCACCCAGGCAAGGATCAGCCCGGCCAGCACATAGACGTGATCGAGCGTGATCATTCGGCGGCTCCCGTCGCGACGTCGGCGCCGGTTTCCGGCAGCCGCTCGCGCGCTTCCGCCGCGATCCGGCGGTCGAGCATCGCGAGCCGCACCGCGTGGATGACGAACACCGCGACCGCGGTCGGGACACCCCAGACCGCGATCTCCAACGGCTCGAGCTGGATGTTGTAGGTGGCGAAAAATCCTTTCATCAGCAGGATCGCGCCGATCGCGATGAACAGATCCTCGCCGAAGAACAGCCCCACATTGTCGGCCGACGCGGCCCAGGCGCGGATGCGGAACCGCGTCGCTTCGGTAAGCCGGCCGTGCTGCGCCGCGGCTGCCCCTTCCGCCATCGGCGCGACCAGCGGGCGCACCATTTGCGCCGGTCCGCCGAGGCTGGTCAGCCCGAGCGCCGATGTCACCTCCCGCACCAGCATGTAGAGGATGATCAGCCGCCCCGCGCTCGCCGCGCGCACGCGGCGGATCAGCCGCTGCGCCTGCTCGCGCAATCCGTGGCTCTCGAGCAGGCCGATCACCGGCAAGGTCAGCACGAACAGCGACATGAAGCGGTTCTTGGCGAAGGCGTCGCCGAAGATGGTGATGATGCGCACCAGGGGCAGATGGCCGACGAGACCGGTGACGATGCCGGCGACCGTCACCACCAGCACCGGATTGAACCGGAGCGCGAAGCCCAGGATCACGATGAGAACGCCGATCAGGGTCATGCGGGGAAACTCCCGGAGAAGGGTGAACCGCGCCGACAATGCGCGAGAGCGGCCGCCGCCGGAACGGCAAGTTGCAAGGATTTGCGCGACAGGGCGGAAAACTGCGGGTTATGCTCGGGCATGCGAAAGATCCTGGTTACCGGCTTCGAGCCGTTCGGCGGCGACAGCGTCAATCCTTCCCTCGAGGCAATCCGCGCGCTCGCCTCGCACCGCGCCGACGGCGTGCGCATCGCGGTGGCGCCGCTGCCGGTTGCGGCGCGACGGATCATGGGCGCGCTGCGCGACGTGGTGGCCGAGCACCGCCCAGATGTGGTGATCGCCGTCGGGCAGGCGGGCGGACGCGCCGAGATGTCGGTCGAGCGCATCGCGATCAACGTCGATGATTTCCGCATCCCCGACAATGAGGGCGCGCGGCTGGTGGACGTGCCGGTGGCGGCGGACGGGCCGGACGCGTATTTCTCCACCCTGCCGATCAAGGCGATGGTGCAGAACATGCGCGCCGCCGGCGTGCCCGCCCATGTGTCGCAGACGGCCGGCACGTTTCTCTGCAACCACGTCTTCTACGCGCTGCGCCATCTCGCGGCGACCGAGTATCCGGACATGCGCGCGGGTTTCATCCACGTGCCCTCGCTGCCCGAGCAGGCGGCGCGCCATCCGGGCCAGGCCAGCATGGCGCTCGACACCATCGTGGCCGGGCTGAAGATCGCGATCGCGACGGTGCGCGATGTCGAGGCGGATGTGCGCGTCAGCGAGGGCCAGACTCACTGATCAGCCGGCGGAGCAGCGCCAGCCCGGCGAGCACGCTTGCCCGGCGTACCGCATCGCGGTCGCCCGGGAAAAGATGGTGCTCGGCGAGCGTGTCGCCGCCGCGCCGATGGGCGGCGAACCAGACCGTGCCGACCGGCTTCCCGGCCGAGCCGCCGCCCGGCCCGGCGATGCCGGTGACCGACACCGCGACCGCCGCGCGTGAGCCGCGCACCGCACCCATCGCCATTGCGACCGCCACCTGCCCGCTGACCGCGCCATGCGCGGCGAGCAGCGCCTCCGGCACGCCCAGCATCGCGGTCTTGGCCTCGTTCGAATAGGTGACGAACCCCGCATCCACCACATCGGACGAGCCGGCGATCGCGGTCAGCGCCGCGGCGATCAACCCGCCCGTACAGCTCTCCGCCGTTGCCAGCATCACCCCTGCCGCCCGGCACGCCGCCAGCGTCTCGGCCGCGCTCGCCGCCACCTCGCCGCTCACGCCAGCCATCCCGGAACGACCCGCCGCACAATCAGCAGGATCACCGCCACCAACACGCCGGCGATCAAATCATCCGCCATCACCCACACCGCCCCCTCACGCCGATCCGCCCAGCCGACCGGACCCGGTTTCCAGATATCGAACAGCCGGAACAGCAGAAACGCCACGCCAGCCCCGATCCAGCCGATGCGCCCGAGCCCCAGCATCGCCACCCACATGCCGGCAAACTCGTCGATCACCACCCATCCCGGGTCTGACCCGGCCTCGCCCAGCCGGCCGATCGCCCACACGCCGGCAGCACACGCCAGAACAGCCGCGAGCCAAAGCGAGCCGCCTAACGCCAACCCCAGCAAAGCCGCCACCAAAGACCCGACCGTCCCCGGCGCCCACGGCACCCACCCCACGCCGCAACCGCTGGCGATGAGGCGGGGGAGAAGGGCAGGGCTGCGCCCCGCACCCCGCCAGGGGGCTCTGCCCCCTGAACCCACGCCAAAGGCCGAGCCTTTGGAATCCATCAGGGTTTCTTGGAAACGGGTGGGCGAGGAGCCGCTTCCACCAATACCTTGACCACCCGTTTCCAAGAAACCGTAACGGGTTCTAGGGGCTTCGCCCTTAGCGGGGATGCAAGGGGCAGCGCCCCTTGCCGGGGCACGGGGCGGAGCCCCGACCCTTCTACCCTCGCCACGGCGCCAGAGGATGCGGCGAGGTGGTGTTATGGCGGGCGCGGTAGACGGTGGTGTTTTCGATCACGCGTTGCACGTAGTTGCGGGTTTCGTTGAAGGGGATGAGCTCGATCCAGTCGATCATGTCGATCGGGCCGGTGCGGGGGTCGCCGTTGGCGGTGAGCCATTGCTGCACCCGGCTGGGGCCGGCGTTATAGGCGGCGATGGCGAGGGGAAGCTGGTTGCCGAACTCGCCGAGCAGGGTTTGCAGGTAGGAGGTGCCGAGGCGGACGTTCTGGGCCGGGTCGGCGGTGAGCGAGATCTGGGTGAAATCGGTTACTCCGAGCTTGCGCGCCATGTCGGCGGCGGTGCCGGGCATGAGCTGCATGAGGCCGCGCGCGCCGGCCGGGCTCGCGGCGCTGGCGTCGAAGCTGCTTTCCTGGCGGATCACCCCGAGGGTGAGCGCCGGATCGACCGGCCCGTCCGGCGGCGCGACGGTTTCCGGCCAGCCGACATCGGCGAGGATCACGCCGTCACGTCCGGCGCGGCGGGCGATGGCGACGGCCTCTTCCGGCAGGCCGAGGCCGAGGGCGAGGCGCGCGGCCATCGCCTCGTCGGACGGGGTCGGGCCGATTTCCTGCAGGCGGAGCAGGAAAGGCCGGGCGCGCCAGCCCTCGCCCCAGGCGACGAGGAGCTCGGCGGCGCGGGCGATGTCGCGGCCGGCGAAATCCACCGCCTCGCGGCTGGTCCAGTCCGGGTCGCGCGCGGCGCGTATGCGGGCGTTGAGGGCGGCGGGATCGTCGCCGGCGGCGAGGGCGGCAAGCTGGCCGTAATAGGTGGTCGGCCAGCCGGCGGCGATCGCGTATTCGGTTCGCGCGCCTTCGGTGTCGTTCTGCGCGGCGAGGGCGCGGGCGAGCCAGTAATGCCCGCGCGCCTCGGTGATCGCGGCGTGCGAGGCGGCGGCGACGTGGAGGAAATGCTTGGCGGCGTCGGCGGGATCGGCGAGGCGGCGGAGCGCGATCCAGCCGGCGAGGAACTCGGCATCCGACATCGCTTCGGGGTCGGTCTGCCCGGCATTGATCGCGAGCGCGTAGGCGCCGGCGGCGTCGCCCTGCTGGAGCAGGGCGCGGGCGAGCTGGCTGCGCTCGGCCCAGTAGGCGGGGAGGTGGTCCGGCTCGGAATCGTGCTGGGCCGAGTTGCCGGAGGCCTGCCAGAGGGCAAAGGCGGCCTGGTTCTGCCCGGCGAGGCGCAGACGGCGCGCCTCGTCGAGCATCAGCGTCGGGTCGGCGCGCAGCGCCGGGGGCAGGGCGGCGAGCAGCGCCGGCGCCTTCGGGTCGTTGCGGCGGAGCGCCAGGCGGGTTTCGGCGGCGCGGCGATGCGCGGCGTCGAGGCGCGCGAGCTGGCGGCTGGCGGCGGCGGCGTCGGACCAGGCAAGGTGGTCGAACCGGCGCCATTGATCCGCCGGGGTGATCGCGCTGCTCCATTGCTGCATGAAGCGGGTTTCGGCCGCCTGGTCGGTGACGCCGGTGGTCCAGGCGAGGCGGGCATCGGCGCGCGCGGTATCCTCCTGCCCGGCATTGCGCTCGGCGGTGGCGCAGCGGAGCAGCGCGGGCGCGGTGCGCGGGGCGAGGCGGGTGCAGGTGGCGAGCACGGCGGCATCGTCCTGCTCGGCGGCGAGCGCTTCCTCGCGGCGCCGGACGAGCGTCGCCTGGCCGGGCCAGTCGGGGTTGGCGGCGATGAAGGCGTCGATCTCGGTGACCGTCGCGGCACCCGGCGTTTCCATTCGGTAGTAATCGACGAGCTTGCGGGCCACCGGGTCGAGGTAGCGCGTGGCGGCCTGGTCCGCGTCGGCCCAGCGCTCGGCGCGGATCAGCGCCAGCACGTCCTGCGCGCGGGCGCCGGGCGAGGCAGCAAACAGGAGCACGGTCGCGACCCCGGCTGGCCGGGCGCGGCGGAGAAAGCGACGCAGCATCGCAGGGCTTGTAGCTCATCGCGGCCTTGCGGGGACATTACTTCGCAACTAGCTTCCCCGCCCTGCTTCGGAGGTCCACCATGTTCAACGGGTCGCTCGTCGCCCTGATCACGCCGATGCGCGAAGACGGCGCGGTGGACGAGGCGGCGTTCGAGAAATTCGTCGATTGGCAGATCGCCGAGGGCACCGAGGGGCTGGTGCCGGTCGGCACCACCGGGGAGAGCCCGACGCTCAGCCATGACGAGCACCGGCGGGTGGTGGAGATCGCGATCGCGGTGGCGAAGGGGCGCGTGCCGGTGATCGCCGGCGCCGGCTCGAACAGCACCGAGGAGGCGATCGAGCTGACCCGCCACGCCAAGGAGGCGGGGGCCGACGCGGCGCTGGTGGTGACGCCCTACTACAACAAGCCGACGCAGGAAGGCCTCTATTTGCATTTCACCGCGATCGCCGATGCGGTCGACCTGCCGATCATCATCTACAACATTCCCCCGCGCAGCGTGGTCGATATGAGCGTCGCGACCATGGCGCGGCTCGCCAAGCACCGGAACATCGTCGGCGTGAAGGATGCGACGGCCAATCTCATCCGCCCGCTGCACACGCGGCGCGAATGCGGGCGGGATTTCTGCCAGCTTTCCGGCGAGGACCACACCGCGATCGCCTTTCGCGCCGCCGGCGGGCATGGCTGTATCAGCGTCACCGGCAATGTCGCGCCCCGGCTCTGCGCCGAGATGCATGCGGCGTGGGATGGCGGGCGGATCGACGAGGCGATGGCCATCCAGGACCGTCTGCTGCCGTTGCACGACGCGCTGTTCGCGGAAACGAGTCCCGGCCCGGTGAAGCTGGCGGCGAGCCTGCTCGGCCACGGCACCACACATTGCCGCCTGCCGCTGGCGCCGGTGGGCGAGGACACGGCGGCGCGGCTGCGTTCGGCCATGGCCGGGGCCGGATTGCTGAACTGAGGACAGCTTGGCGGAGAAGAAGGGCAAGAGCGGGCTGATCGCCCACGGCGTCGCGGCGCAGAATCGCCGGGCGCGGTTCGACTACACGGTGAAGGAGACCGTGGAGGCCGGCCTCGTGCTGCGCGGACCGGAGGTGAAGTCGCTCCGCCACGGCCGCGCGACGCTGGGCGAGGCCTGGGCCGGCGAGCGCGAGGGCGAGCTCTGGCTGTTCAACTGCTACATCCCGGAATATCAGGGCGGCGTGCTGTCGCGCTTCGAGCCGCGCGCGCCGCGCAAGCTGCTGCTGCACCGCAAGCAGGTGACCAAGCTGCTGGGCGAGGTCAGCCGGCAGGGCGCGACCCTGGTGCCGCTCGACATCCATTTCAACGAGCGCGGCCGGGCCAAGGTGTTGCTCGGCGTCGCCGAGGGCCGGACGCATGCGGATAAGCGCCACGCCATCGCCGACCGCGACTGGAAGCGCGACAAGGCCAGGCTGATGCGGGCGCGCGGCTGACATGGCGGACCGCGACAAGCTGATCGCCGCGAAGGAGACATGGGCGCGCGAGGGGAGGCTGCTCACCGGCCGCACGGCCGATCCGGCGCGCGAGCGCCTGCCGCCCGGGCAGCGTCTGGTCGAGGACTGGCCGGTGCTCGATCTCGGCGCCCAGCCGGATGTCGGGCCGGAGCGGTTCCGGCTCGATGTCGATGGACGGGTCGCGCATCCGCTGAGCCTCGATCTCGCGGGGTTTCTCGCTTTGCCGCAGATCGAGCTGGTGAACGATATCCACTGCGTGACGCAATGGTCGCGCTACGACAATCACTGGCAGGGCGTGGCGGCGCGCACGCTGCTCGGGGCGGTGGCGCCGCGCGAGGAGGCGAGGCATGTCGTGCTGCACGCCTATGACGGCTACACGACGAATCTCCGCCTCGATCAGTTCGACCGGGCCGACGTGCTGCTGGCGCATCGCTGGAACGGCGCGCCGCTGACCCGCGCGCATGGCGGCCCGGTGCGGGTGGTGATCCCGGCGCTCTATCTGTGGAAATCGGCGAAATGGATTACCCGGATCGAGCTCGCCAACGCCGACCGCCCCGGCTTCTGGGAGCAGCGCGGCTACCATGGCGAGGCCGATCCGTGGCGGGAGCAGCGATATCGCTAGAGCATTTCACCTTTGGTGGCGCCAGCGCCGGCTCCGCTGAAATTCTCTAGGCTCCGTCCATGCGGGCGAGAAGGGCGGTGACCGCGGCCTCGAACATCGCCGGGGTCAGTCGCCGCGTGTTGGTGTTGTAGCGCGAGACGTGGAAACTGTCGGCGAGCAGCAGCCCGTCGGGCAGGATGTGGATGGCGCCGTGACGGAAGCGGATGCGGCTCGGCGGGATGCCGCAGGCCTTCAGCACCGCGGCATGCGCCAGCACGCCGAGCGCGAGGACCGCGCGCAGCGACGGCATCGCGGCGAGCGAGCCGGTGAGGAAGCGGTTGCAGGTGGAGACCTCCGCCGGCAACGGCAGATTGGCCGGCGGCACGCAGCGCACCGCGTTCACCACGCGGCAATCGCGCAGCGTGAGCCCGTCCGCCGGCGTGGCGTCGTAGCGCCCCTTCGCGAGGCCGGCGCGGAGCAGCGTCTCGTAGAGCAGGACGCCCGCATGATCGCCGGTGAACGGGCGGCCGGTGCGGTTGGCGCCGCTGACGCCTGGCGCCATGCCGACCACCAGCAGCCGGGCATCCTGCGGCCCGAATCCCGGCACCGGCGCGTTGAACCAGTCTGGATGCGCCGCGCGGTTCGCCGCCCGGTAGGTGGCGAGGCGCGGGCAGAGCGGGCAATCGGGCGCGGGCTCCTCGGCGGCGGCGCTCATCGCAATCCGCGCCGCCGGACGCGCTTCGCCATGCGCAGGGCGAGACGCGGAAGACCGGCAGACGGCCCGGCATTCATCCCGATCGTCGCCATGGATGCGCTCAGCGGGAGAGGGCGACCTCCGCCTGCTCGGTGAACGCATCCGGCGCGTCGGCCGGCCGGCTATTGCCGTTGCCATTGCCATGGCCCATCCGCACGCGCGGCTCGGTCTGCCGGCGGGTGAATTCCGGCGCGATGTCGGCGAGCTCGATGAAATCGTCGGCCTGCCGGCGGAGCTCGTCCGACACCATCGGCGGGCTGGTGCGGATCGAGGAGACGACGGAAACCCGCACCCCGCGCCGCTGCACCGCCTCCACCAGGCGGCGGAAATCCGCATCGCCGCTGAACAGCACCGCATGGTCGATTCGCGGCGCCAGCTCCATCATGTCGATCGCCAGCTCGATATCCATGTGCCCGCGGACGCGCCGCCGCCCGCTCGCGTCGGTGAACTCCTTCGCCGGCTTGGTCACCAGCGCGTAGCCGTTATAGGCCAGCCAGTCGGTGAGGGGCTTCAGCGGCGAGTATTCCTCGGTCTCGACAATGGCCGAGTAGTAATAGGCCCGCACCACCGGCGACTGGCGGCGGAAGAACGCCAGCAGATTGCGGTAATCCACGTCGAAGCCCAGGTTGCGCGACGCGGAATAAAGGTTTGCGCCGTCGATGAAGAGGGCCACGCGCTCGGTCGGGAGAATATGCATAAGGATGCGACTCCAAAACGGCACCGACCCGCAAATGTGATCGGTTGCAAATTCCAAGACGCGAGATTTCGCCTCCGCGGTCAAGGCTTTGATCTCGCTGGGAACGTGGGTGTGATGCAATGATCATAGTTGCGATAGGCGGGAACCTGCCGAGCCGGCCGGACGTGACCAGGCTCGACACCTGCCGCGCTGCCGCGGCGGCGCTCGACGGCATTCCCGGCTACCAGCTCCGCGGCCTGTCCCGCTGGTGGGACAGCGCCCCAGTGCCGCCCTCCGAGCAGCCACGCTATGTCAACGGGGTGGCGCAGCTGGCCCGGGTCACGCGGCAGGCGGCCGATCCCGCCGCGCTGCTCGCCGCGCTGCACGGGATCGAAGCGGCGCATTTCCGGCAGCGGAGCGTGCCGGACGCCGCCCGCACGATCGATCTCGACCTGATCGACCTCGACGGGCTGCTGCGCGACGGCCCCGACCCGGTCCTGCCGCACCCGCGCGCGCATCAGCGGCGCTTCGTCCTCTCCCCGCTCGCCGAGGTGGCGCCCGGCTGGGTGCATCCCCGCCTCGGACTGGGTGTCGCGGCGCTGCTGGCCGCGCTGCCGCCGGACGATCTGCGTCCGCTTCCGCCATCGCCGCCCTTGCAGTGAGCCGGCCGGGCGATTACATGCGCCCTTTGCTTCAACAGCCGGATCGGAGGCCGAAGGATGGCGCGCGTCACAGTCGAGGATTGCGTCGAGAAGGTTCCGAACCGCTTCGAGCTGGTTCTGTTCGCCGCCCAGCGCGCGCGCAATCTGAGCCGCGGCGAGGAGCTGACCGTCGAGCGCGACGACGACAAGAACCCGGTGGTGGCGCTCCGGGAAATCGCCGACTCGACCGTGCCGCTCGAGAAGCTCGAGCAGGACCTGATCAAATCCCTCTCCCGCGCTCCCGAGCCGGAGCCGGCCGACGAGGAAGTGCTCGATCTCATCCCGACCGACCAGAATATCTTCGGCCTGCAGGACGTATCTGCTGAGGAGGAGGCGGCAAGCCTTCCGGTCGAGGATCTGGCGCCCAACGATATCGAGGCGGCGATCGAGGCCGAGCTCGGCGGCCGGCGCCGCTGAGGCCGCGCGCCGCGCGGTGACGTGCACCCGGATCGACCCGCGCCCCCGCACGCCCCCGACGGCAATGCCGCCGGGCCTGATCTCGTCCGCCAATTCGAGCTGACCGAGCGCATCCAGTCCTACGACCCGCGCGCCGACACCGATTTGGTCGATGCCGCCTACGTGCTGGCCACGCAGGCGCATGGTGCCCAGCGGCGCGACAACGGCGATCCCTACATCACCCATCCAATCGCGGTCGCCTCCATCCTCGCCGGCTACAAGCTCGACGTCGCCAGCATCGCCACCGCCCTGCTGCATGACGTGATCGAGGATACGCCGGTCACCCTGCCCGAGATCGAACGCCGCTTCGGCGCCGAGATCGGCGGCCTGGTTGACGGCGTCACCAAGCTCACTCGGCTAGAGCTGCAATCGGATCGCACCAAGCAGGCGGAGAATTTCCGCAAGCTCGTGCTCGCGATGAGCCGCGACATCCGCGTGCTGCTGGTCAAACTCGCCGACCGGCTGCACAACATGCGGACCTTGCATTTCGTCGAGAACCCGGAGCGGCGCGCCCGCATCGCCCGCGAGACGATGGAGATCTACGCGCCGCTCGCCGAGCGCATCGGCATGGATCAGCTCAAATCCGAGCTGCAAACGCTCGCCTTTGCGCAGCTCGAACCCGAGGCCTCGGCCACCATCCAGGCCCGGCTGAACTTCCTGCGCGGACAGGGTGCGGACGTGATCGAGGAGGTCAGCGCCGAGCTCGTGCGCGTCTGCCGCGCCGCGGGGGTCGCGGTGATGGAAGTGACCGGGCGCGAGAAATCGCCCTTCTCGATCTGGGAGAAGATGCAGCGGCGCAATGTCGCCTTTGAGCAATTGTCGGACATCATGGCGTTCCGCGTCGTCGTGCCGACGCGCGAGGCATGCTACGCGGCGCTCGGCGCGGTGCATGCCGCCTTTCCGGTGATCGCCGGCCGGTTCAAGGATTACATCTCGACGCCCAAGGCAAACGGCTATCAGAGCCTGCACACCGGCGTCACCCTGCGCGAGCCGCGCAACCAGAAGATCGAGCTGCAGTTCCGCACGCCCGAGATGCACTCGGTGGCGGAGAACGGCGTCGCGGCGCACTGGGCCTACAAGGATGGCGGCCCGGCGTCGCAGCAGGAATCCGGCCGCTTCCGCTGGGTGCAGGATCTGCTGGAGATCCTCGACAATTCCGCGCTGCTCGACGAGTTTCTCGAGAACACCAAGCTCGAGCTCTACCAGGATCAGGTGTTCTGCTTCACGCCGAAGGGGCAGCTAATCCCGCTGCCGCGCGGCGCGACGCCGGTCGATTTCGCCTATGCCGTGCACAGTCAGGTCGGCGATGCCTGCGTCGGCGCACGGGTGAACGGGCGGCTAGTGCCGCTCCGCCACGTGCTCGAGAACGGCGATCAGGTGGAGATCATGACGGCGCGCGGCGGCACGCCGTCGGCCGCCTGGGAACGCTTCGTCGTCACCGGCAAGGCGCGCGCGCGCATCCGCCGTCACACCGCGCAGCAGCAACGGCAGAACCACATCAGCGAAGGCCGCGCGGCACTCGCCAAGGCGTTCCGTCAGGAAGGCGTGGACGGGCAGGAGAAGGTGCTTGAGACGGCGCTCAAGCCGCTGAAGCTCGCGGGCATCGACGATCTGTACGTCGCCGTCGGCAACGGCAATATCGGGCCGAAGGACGTGGTGCACGCGGCCTATCCGGAGCTCCGCCAGCGGGCGGCCACCTCCCGCCTGCTGCCGATGCCGCTGCGCCCGACCCGCCCGGCCACGCGCGAGAGCGGGATGGCGGTCACCGGCCTCGTCGCCGGCATGTCGGTGCATTACGCCGGCTGCTGCCACCCGCTGCCCGGCGACCGCATCGTCGCCATCGTCACCACCGGCAAGGGCGTGACCATCCACACCAAGGATTGCCCGACGCTCGAAAGCTTCGCCGCGACGCCCGAGCGTTTCCTCGATGTCGACTGGGATTACGGCGCGATCGGCCAGGAGGGAAAGGCGCCGACGCGCACCGGGCGCATCACCGTCATCGCCGCCAACGAGCCGGCGGTGCTCGCCAACCTCACCAACGCGATCGCCAAGCACGAGGGCGCGGTGACCAACCTCAAGATCGTCAACCGCCAGCAGGATTTCCTCGAGGCGCTGGTGGACGTGGAGGTGCGAGACCTGCGTCACCTCTCGACGGTGATCGCGGGCGTGCGCGCCGCCGCTGGCATCGCCCAGGTGGAACGCGCCCGCGCGTGATCGGCCCGGCGTGATCATCGGCATCGGCTCGGATCTCTGCGACATCCGGCGCATCGAGAAGGTGATGGCGCGGTTCGGCGACCGCTTCCTCGGCCGCGTGTTCACCGAGACCGAGCGCAAGCGCGCGGCGCGGCGGACCGAGAGCCTGCGCCCGGGCACCTTCGCCAAGCGCTTCGCCGCCAAGGAGGCCTGCGCCAAGGCGCTCGGCACCGGGTTCAGCGCCGGCGTGTTCCATTCCGATCTCGGCGTCGCCAACCTGCCGAGCGGGCAGCCCACGATGAAGCTCACAGGCGGCTCGCTGCGCCGCCTGCAGGCGCTCACCCCGGCCGGCCACACCGCCTCGATCGCGCTGACGATGACCGACGAATACCCCTACGCCTTCGCCCAGGTGATCATCTCCGCCGAGCCCCTTTCCTAACCGTCGCCGGGCGCCGCCGAGCGCTTGCTTGACAGGCAGGGGGCAGGTCGGCTTGATCCGCCGGCGTTTTCCAGCGGAACCCCAATCTCATATGGCGAAGCCCAAATCCATGGCGAAGCCCAAATCGGGCGGCCTGCTCGAGAACGTCAAGACGATCGTCTATGCCGTCATCATAGCCGTCGTGATCCGCACCTTCGCCTTCGAGCCGTTCAACATCCCGTCCGGCTCGATGATCCCGACGCTACTGATCGGCGACTACCTGCTCGTCTCGAAATACAGCTACGGCTACTCGCGCTATTCCTTTCCGCTCTCGCCGCCGCTCTTCTCGGGCCGCATCCCCGACTGGATGCCCAAGCGCGGCGATGTCGCCGTGTTCAAGGACACCTTCGACACCAGCTCGGACTACATCAAGCGCATCATCGGCCTGCCGGGCGACCATGTGCAGATGCGGCAGGGCCATCTCTTCATCAACAACCAGGAAGTGCCGCGCGTCCCGGCCGGCACCTATCAGGACGATTCCGACGGCATCCCGGTGCCGATCGCGCGCTATACCGAGACGCTGCCGAACGGGCGCAGCTACCACGTGCTGAAAGCCACCGACGAAGGCGAGATGAACAACACGCAGGATTTCGTCGTGCCGCCCGGCGACCTGTTCGCGATGGGGGATAACCGCGACAATTCCGCCGATAGCCGCGTGCAGATGGCCCCGGGCGTCGGCTACCTGCCGATCGAGAACCTCGTCGGCCACGCCGAGATCATCTTCTTCTCGATCGACAGCCGCTACCCCTGGTGGCAGGTCTGGGAATGGCCGTTCGAAATCCGCTGGTCCCGCCTGTTCTTGGTCATCCGGTGAGCGGCGGCGGCCCCGGACACACCCTGCACGGCGCCGAGGCGATCCTCGGCCACCGCTTCGCCCGCCCCGAACTCCTCCGCGAGGCGCTGACCCACCGTTCCGCCGCCCGCAAGCCGCGCGGCCAGGCCAAGGGAGCCGGCTCCAACGAACGCCTCGAATTCATCGGCGACCGGGTGCTCGGCCTGCTGATCGCCGAATGGCTGGCAGAACGCTTCCCCGCCGAGCAGGAGGGCGAGCTCGGCCGCCGCCTCGCCCATCTCGTCTCGCAACCCGTCCTCGCCGGCATCGCCGAGCAGGCCGGCATGCCCGCAACCCTCGCCATCGCGCCCGGCGAGGCCCGCGCCGGTCTGCGCCGCCTGGCCACCGTGCTCGCCGACGCCACCGAAGCCGCGATCGGTGCGCTCTTCCTCGATGGCGGGCTGGACGCCGCCCGCATCTTCGTCCGCCACGCCTGGGCGGCGGCGATGGATGGCCAATCCGCCCCGCCCAAGGACGCCAAGACGGCGCTGCAGGAATGGGCGCAGGCCCGCGGCCTGCCGCTGCCCGGCTACACCGTCGCCTCGCGCGAAGGCCCCTCGCACGCGCCGATCTTCGTCATCACCGTCTCGGTCGCCGGCGAGACCGGACGCGGCACCGCCGGCTCCAAGCGCAGCGCCGAACAGCTCGCCGCCCGCGCCCTGCTCGACACTCTCCGCGCATGACCACGCGCTGCGGCTTCGCCGCCATCCTGGGCGCGCCCAACGCCGGCAAATCCACCCTGCTGAACCGGCTCGCCGGCGCCCGGCTCTCCATCGTCAGCCCGAAAGCGCAAACCACCCGCTTTCGCGTGCTCGCCATCCTGATGCGCGGGGAAACCCAGATCCTTCTCGTCGACACGCCCGGCATCTTCCGCCCGCGCCGCCGGCTCGACCGCGCCATGGTCGCCGCCGCCTGGACCGGCGCCGCCGATGCCGACCTCGCCCTCCTCCTCGTCGACAGCACCACCGGCGCCACCGACGCCGTCCGCGCCATCGCCTCCCGCCTCGCGGAAACCCGCCCCCGGCTCTGGCTCATCCTCAACAAGATCGACCTCTTGCCGCGCGAACGCCTGCTTCCGCTCACCGCGGAACTCGCCCTCCTCGCGCCGGCCGAGGAAACCTTCATGGTCAGCGCCAATACCGGCGACGGGCTCGAACGCCTGCTCGACCGTCTCGCCGAGGCGATGCCCGAGAGCCCGTTCCTCTACCCGCCCGACGAACTCACCGACATGCCGGACCGCATGCTCGCCGCCGAAACCGTCCGCGAGCAGATCTTCCTGCAAACCCACGACGAAGTGCCCTACGGCACCACCGTCGAGACGGAATCCTGGCAGGACCGCAAGGACGGCTCCACCCGCATCGACGCCACCATCTACGTCGCCCGCGCCGGCCAGAAAGCCATCCTCATCGGCGAAGGCGGCCAACGCATCCGCGCCATCGGCGCCACCGCCCGAACCCGCCTCCAAACCCTCCTCGGCCGCCCCATCCATCTGTTCCTCAACGTGAAGGAACGCCCCGACTGGGACGAAGAACACGCCCGCCTCCGCGCCCTCGGGCTGGAGGAGGAGTGAGGCGGGGGGAAGCCGGGGCGCTCCCCCGGACCCGCCAAGGGGCTCTGCCCCTGGACCCCGCCAAAGGCCGAGCCTTTGGAATCCATGACGGCTGTTTGGAGAGGGGTGGGCAAGGTAGTGGTGGAAACAGCTCCTCGCCCGCTCCACTCCAAACAGCCCTAGCGGGTTCTAAGGGCTGTGCCCTTAGCGGGGGTTCAGGGGGCAGAGCCCCCTGGCGGGTCCGGGGCAGCGCCCTGGCCTTCCTCCGACCCACTCCCCTCTAGTCCATGGAGTGGGAGGCGCCCGTGGTTGTCCTGGGGGGGCGGCCGTTTGGCGAGGGGGATTGGGTGGGGAGTGTGGTGTCGGAGGCGGAAGGGCGGTTTCGCGGGTTGGTGCGGGGGGGTGCGTCGCGGGGCCGGGGTGCGGTGTGGCAGGCGGGGAATGTGGTGCAGGCGCGGTGGGTGGCGCGGCTGGCCGATCAGCTGGGCAATTTGACCGGCGAGCTGGTGCATCCGGTTGCGGCGCTGGTGATGGAGGATGCGCTGGGCCTGGCGGTGTTGCAGTCGATCTGTGCTGTGGCGGAGGGGGTATTGCCGGAGCGGGAGGCGCATCCGCGGGTGTTCGAGGGGTTGCTGCATCTGATCGCGCGGCTGTCGGCGGGGGAGGCGGTGCTGCTCGACGTGGTGCGCTGGGAGGTGGGTGTTCTGGCCGATCTCGGCTTCGGGCTCGATTTGTCGCGTTGCGCAGTGACCGGGGCGGCCGCGGGGCTGGCCTTCGTGTCGCCGCGCACCGGGCGGGCGGTGTCGGCCGAGGCGGCGGGAATTTGGAAGGAGCGTTTGCTGCCTCTGCCGGGATTTCTGGTGGGCGGCAATCTCGCGGAGCCGGCGGATTGGCGGGATGGGCTGCGGCTGACCGGGCATTTCCTGGCGCGGGATGCGTTCGGCCAGCACAACCGGCCGCTGCCGGCGGCGCGGGTGATGCTGGCGGATCGGGTGGCGGCGCTGGCGGCGCCCGGGGATTCACCTTCCGTTCCCAATTAGGGCTGCAAGTGGTGGCGAATCTCGGCTAGACCGGGGTCATGCCTGATGACCTGATTGGCCATGTGGAGGATGCGCCGCTCGCCGACGCGCTGAGCGAGCGGTATCTGGCCTACGCGCTCTCCACCATCATGTCGCGTTCGCTGCCCGATGTACGGGACGGATTGAAGCCCGTGCATCGGCGGCTGGTGTTCGCGATGCATCAGCTGCGGCTCGATCCGGCCTCCGGGTTCAAGAAATGCGCCCGGGTGGTGGGCGATGTGATCGGCAAATACCATCCGCATGGCGATGCGGCGGTGTACGAGGCGCTGGTGCGGCTCGCGCAGGATTTCGCGGCGCGTTATCCGCTGGTCGAGGGCCAGGGAAATTTCGGCAATATCGACGGCGATAACGCGGCGGCCATGCGCTACACCGAGGCGCGGCTCACCGAGGTGGCGCGCGCGATGCTGGCCGGCATCGACGAGGACGCCGTCGATTTCCGCGCGACCTATGATGGCGAGGAGAGCGAGCCGCTCGTGCTGCCGGGCGCGTTCCCGAACCTGCTCGCGAACGGCGCGGCGGGCATTGCGGTCGGCATGGCGACGTCGATTCCGCCGCACAATGCGGGCGAGATCTGCGCGGCGGCCTCGCATCTCGTGCGCAACCCGGATGCGACGATGGAGGAGCTGCTCGCGCGCATGCCAGGCCCCGATTTCCCGACCGGCGGGACGCTGGTCGAGGACAAGGCCTCGCTTCTCGCGGCCTATGAGACCGGGCGTGGCGGCTTCCGGCTGCGCGCGAAATGGGAGGTCGAGCGCGGCAAGCACGGCACCTGGCAGATCGTCGTCACCGAAATTCCGTATCAGGTCGCCAAGGCGCGGCTGATCGAGCAGATCGCCGAGCTGCTGGAGGCGCGGAAACTGCCATTGCTCGGCGATCTGCGCGACGAGAGCGCCGAGCAGGTACGTCTCGTGCTGGAGCCGAAGACGCGCGGCGTCGAGCCCGAGATGCTGATGGAGACGCTGTTCCGCGCGACGCTGCTGGAGACGCGCTTTCCGCTCAACATGAACGTGCTGACCGCCGATCGCACGCCGATCGTGCTCGGCCTGCGCGCCGTGCTGCAGGCCTGGCTGCACCATCGCGAGGAGGTGCTGCGCCGCCGCTCGCGTCACCGGCTCGCGGCGACCGAGCGGCGGCTCGAGATTCTCGACGGCTATCTCTCGGTGTTTCTCAATCTCGACGAGGTGATCCGCATCATTCGTCACGAGGACGAGCCGAAGCCCGCGCTGGTGGCCGCGTTCTCGCTGACCGATCTGCAGGCGGAATCGATCCTCAACATGCGGCTGCGCTCGCTGCGCCGGCTGGAAGAGGTGGAGATCCGCAAGGAGCACAAGACGCTGACGCGCGAGCGGCGGGAATTGCAGGCGCTGCTCTCCGATGCGGCGTCGCGCTGGGCGCGGATCGGCGCGGAGCTCGACGAGACGCGGGCGAAATTCGGCGGCGGCCCGCTCGGCCAGCGGCGTACCGTGCTGAGCGCCGCGCCGGTTGCGGTCGAGGTTTTGGCGGATGCGTTCGTCGAGCGCGAGCCGATCACCGTGGTGCTGTCGGAGAAAGGCTGGGTGCGGGCGCTGCGCGGCCATATCGCCGAGGATACCGAGCTCAAGTTCAAGGAGGGCGACCGGCTCGGCTTTCCGCCGGTGCGCTGTGAGACCACCGACCGGCTTTGCCTGTTCGGCACGAATGGCCGCGCCTACACGCTGCGCGCCGGCGACCTGCCGCGCGGCCGCGGGGATGGGCAGCCGGTGCGGCTGCTGGCCGAGCTCGGCAATGCCGATGCGGTGATCGCCTTGTTCGTCTGGCGGGAGGCCGCGTCCTATGTGGTGGCGGGCGCGTCCGGGCGCGGCTTCGTCGTCAAGGGTGCGGATCTGCTCACCGACCGCAAGGCCGGCAAGCAGGTGCTCAATCTGCGCGCCGGCGAGGAGGCGCTGCTCTGCGTGCCGGCGGAGGGCGACCGCGTCGCGGTGATCGGCGAGAACCGCAAGCTGCTGGTGTTTCCGCTCGACCAGGTGCCGGTGCTCGCGCGCGGCACCGGCGTGATCCTGCAACGCTATAATGGCGGTGGAATGCGCGACCTCAAGGTCTTTGCGGCCGCCGCCGGTCTGACCTGGAAGCTCGGCGACAAGGTGCGCACCGAGACCGATCTGCGCCCCTGGTCGGGCGAGCGCGGACAGGCGGGCAAGCTGCCGCCGAGCGGCTTCCCGCGGTCCGGGAAATTTGGATGAGCGTGATGCCGGTCGCGTTCGAGCCGCGGCGTTTCCGCACCGCGGCGGCGCATTACATGGCCGGCCGGGTGCCGTATTCGCCGCGGCTGATCGCGCGGGTCGCGATGCTGAGCGGGCTCGGCGCGGATGACAGGGTGCTGGATCTCGGCTGCGGTCCCGGTCCGCTGGCCCGCGCGTTTGCGCCGCTCGCCGCCGAGGTGGTGGCGGTCGATCCGGAACCGGCGATGCTGGCGCTGGCGGCCGAGGAAGCGCCGCCCAATCTGCGTCTGGTGGCGGGCAGCTCGTACGATCTCGGCCCGGAATTCGGCCGGTTCCGGTTGGTGACGATGGGCCGCTCCTTTCACTGGATGGACCGGGTGGACACGCTCCGGAGGCTCGACGCGATGGTCGAGCCGGATGGCGTGATCACGCTGTTCGCCGACACGCATCCCGATGTGCCGGAAAACGCATGGCGGCGGGAATTGCGCGCGCTGACCGCACGCTTCGTGCCGGAAGCCGAGCGCTGGCGCGGCACCGGCTGGGTGCGTCACGAGGCGGTTCTTCTCGACTCCGCCTTTGCCGAGATCGAGCAGATCGCGGTGATCGAGCGCCGGAGATTCCCGGCCGAGCGTCTGGTGGACCGGGTGTTCTCGATGTCCACCACGTCGCGCGCCAGGCTCGGCGACAGGGCGGATGGGTTGGCGGCCGAGGTGGCGACGCTCGCCTCGGCGGCGGCGGTGGATGGGATGCTGACCGAGACCGTCAGCACCGTCGCGATGCTGGCGCGCCGAGAAGGCAGCTAGAGGGTGTTTCATGAACCCAACCGGATGTCGCGACCGTAGGGAGGGCGCACGGCAGAGTTTAATGGAAAGCGGACTTTTAGCATGTTGCCGTCGCAGTCAGGAGTAACGCAACCATTTATGGTTGCTCACGGCCCTTGATCTAGCCTCGCCCCCCAAACCGTGCGCCAATGTGGCCGTCTGTCGGGCGACGCAGGGGGGGGTCATGACGGAAATTGCTGTATTCGGCGGCAGCGCACATCCCGACTTGACGGTTGAAATTTGCACTCACCTCAAAGTGCCCCTTCTCCCAGTCAAGCGAAACCGTTTCGCCAATGACTGCCTGGAAGTGCAGCTTCAGGCCAACTGCCGCGAGCGGGACGTTTTTCTGATCCAGCCTTTGGTCCCGCCGGTCCAGGAAAACTTGGTCGAACTCTTTCTTATGCTGGACGCTGCGAGAGGCGCATCTGCGTCGCGGATTACCGCTGTGATTCCGCACTACGCCTACGCACGATCCGACAAGAAGGATGCACCACGAATCTCTATCGGCGCACGATTGGTCGCAGACCTCTTAGTCACGGCCGGTGCCAGCAGAATCTTGACGATGACTCTGCACTCGCCTCAAGTGCATGGGTTTTTTAGCGTTCCAACTGATCATCTCCACGCACTCCACGAGTTAGCTCAACACTTCAAGAAGTATGATCTAACAAATGGTGTCGTTGTGTCGCCTGATCTCGGCAACGCGAAACAGGCGGCAGCATTTGCACGCATGCTTGGCACGACCGTGGCGGCGGGTGCAAAACAGCGATTCGAGGATGATCGGGTGAGTATTAGTACCATCATCGGCGATGTTTCCGGCCGAGACGTGATCGTGCTCGACGATGAAATTGCAAAAGGTAGCACTGTATTCGAATTGTTAGGCCGGTTGCGTGAGCAGGGAGCTCGGACAATTCGAATAGCATGCACTCACGGCCTCTTCTCCGGCGACGCTCTCAGGCGCCTCAATGATCAGCCGGATGTGCTCGAAATTGCATGCACAAATACGGTTCCCATTACGTCAGAGAAGCACGTCTCGAAATTGACAGTGCTGTCGGTGGCTCCTGCACTTGCGGAAGCTATGCGTCGGATTCACAATGGCCAGTCAGTGAGTGAGCTGTTCCACCCCGGTTGATGAGTGCCTTGATAGTTGGCTTATCACGCTGGGATTGTTAGCATACAAAATCAAGACTAATGCACCACCCTTGAACGGCCATCCGCGAATTCATTCAACGAGCGGCTATGCCACGCTGCTATAAACACCAACATGTATAGCGCACCGAAAGCCATCAGCCCCGTATGCAATCCCCACACTGAAACTACCGAGCTGGCAGCTAGGATTCCCAGCGGTGCCGCCGCGTAGGCGGTCGCTCCGATCAGCCCAAAAACCCGTCCACGAAGCGCCGCGGGTGTGACCTCCTGGACGAGGGTGTTGATGATCGGATTGAGCGGTCCACTTGCGCGGCCAAAGGCCAAGAGCATGCAGCAAGCTCCAGTCAGGTTTGGCAGTCCCGCCCGTCCTGCACGTGTCACTGCCAGCGCGGCGAGGCAGACGATGGCTCCAAGCAGCCAACCGGCCAGTCTCGGGTCGCTCAGGATATCGCGGCTATACACGGGTAGGAGAACGGGAATGTAAGCTTCGTCGATGAAATTCATTGCCAAGATCAGGCCGAGCATTGTCATCAATCCTCGGTTTGTGCGGATGAAGCCGAGGCCCAACCCTATTTCCTGAACGAAGGACGGTTTTGGGTTCACGGCGCTTGGCGGCCCTGCCGGTCGAACAAGAGCGGCGATGAGGACAGCAGACACCACGAAGGTCATCCGCGCCTCGGCGCATGAATGCCGGTGAGACCCGCCCTTCGAGGCGGTTTTCTTTTGCGCTCTCGCTCTCTAATCAGGCGTGTCGGGCATGCGCGGGGGCAGGTGATGGCGAAAGGGTATTGGATCGTCCGGGTCGATATCGCGGATCCGGAGGCCTACAAGGCCTATGTCGCCGCGAACGCGGTCGCTTTCGCGAAATATGGCGCGAAATTCCTGGTCAGGGCCGGCCGGTCCGAGACGCTCGAGGGAAGCGCGCGGCAGCGGAACGTGGTGCTCGAGTTCCCCTCCTACGAGACCGCGCTCGCATGCTGGCATTCGCCGGAATATCAGGAGGCCATACGTCTCCGCGCGCCGGTCTCGACGGCTGATCTCCTGGTGATCGAAGGCTACGAAGCCTGAGAGCCTGTTCGTGAACGCGCTCTGGTGGCCATCTGACGCGCTTTTCCTATGTTCCTGTGCTCGGAAAATCACGCCATATGACTCACCAGACCATTTTTCCA
Source organism: Acetobacteraceae bacterium (assembly GCA_965276665.1). Taxonomy (GTDB): domain Bacteria; phylum Pseudomonadota; class Alphaproteobacteria; order Acetobacterales; family Acetobacteraceae; genus CAWGJC01. The sequence continues at coordinate 592,070 of OZ255620.1, read as the reverse complement.
AGCAGGCTCTGAGAGCGCCCTGAAAAGGCATTCTAGCTAGTAGCGGGTTCCAAGGGCTCTGCCCTTGGCGGGGTCCAGGGGCAGCGCCCCTGGCCTTCTTTCTTCCTCAGACCCACTCCCCCTTTCGCATCACCGGCGTCGCGGACCCATCGGCGGCGAGCCCGTCGATATCGACCGCGCCCGAGCCGATCATCCAGTCGATATGGATGAGGCTGCGGTTGGCGCCGCGGGCGGCGAGCGCGTCGGGGTCGAGCTCGGTGCCGCCTTCGAGGGCGTTGCTGTAGGCTTGGCCGAGCGCGACGTGGCAGGCGGCGTTCTCGTCGAACAGCGTGTTCTGGAACAGCAGCCCGCTGCGCGAGATCGGCGAGGAGTTCGGCACCAGCGCGACTTCGCCGAGGCGGCGGGCGCCCTCGTCGGTGTCGAGCACGCGGCGCAGCACGTCGCCACCGCGTGCCGCGTCCGCCTCGGCCACGCGGCCGGCCTCGAAGCGGACGCGGATGCCCTCGATCAGCGTGCCCTGGTAGGAGAGCGGCTTGGTGCTCGAGACGGTGCCGTCCACCCGGTCCTTGTGCGGGGTGGTGTAGACTTCCTCGGTCGGGATGTTGGGGTTGCAGGTGACGCCGTTCGCCGCCTCCTTGGCGCCCCCCAGCCAGCGATGCCCGTCCGCCAGCCCGACGCGGAGATCGGTGCCCGGGCCGCGGAAATGCAGTGCGGCGAAATGATGCGCGTTCATCACCTGCGTGCGCTCCGCGAGGGCGGCGTTATGCGCCGCCCAGGCGGCGACCGGGTCGGGGCCGTCGACGCGGGAGGCGGCGAAGATCGCGTTCCAGAGCCGGGCGAGGGCGGCCTCCTCCGGCAGACCGGGGAACACCGTGCGCGCCCAGGCCGGCGTCGCGTTGGCGACGATGGTCCAGTTGACGGCGAAGCGGGTGATTAGGTCGAGCACGCCGCGATTGGCGGTCGACATCGCCCGATTGGCGCGCGCGATCCGTGCGGGGTCCTGGCTCGCGAGCAGCGCCGGGTTCTCGCCGGCGATCGCCATGCGGGCCGCATTGCCGCGGAACGCCGCCGCCATGCCGTCCGCGAGCCAGGTGGCCGCGATGTCGAAGATCGCCTCGTCGCCGTGCTGGAACCGGGCGAGGCGCGTCACCTCGTCGGAGTAGAGCGTCGTCACCAGGGAGGCGCCGGCGCGATAGGCGTGCTCGGTGATGCGGCGGACCAGCGGCACCGCCTCGAGCGAGGCGGTGATCACCAGCTCCTGGCCCCGGGCAAGCCGGCAGCCGACCTTGATCGCGGTCTCTGCCAGGCGGTCGAGGCGGGTCGCGTGCATGGCCTGCGCGGCATCGGGGGAAGAGGCGGGCGCGTCATCCGGCATTTCGGTCTCCTTCGCGGCAAAGCCTGCCCCCGTGCAGCCGGAAATTCCAGGCTTCAGGAGCCCGGATCCGGGTGCCGGAGCCGCCAGAGACGCTCATGCGCGGCGACCAGCGCGTCGCGCGCCCGGCGTTGCGGCTTGTCGACCGGAACCGCCGGCCGCGTCACCACCTGCTCGAGCAGGCGGAGCAATTCGGCGGCGATGCCGAACTCGGCCTCATCGCAGGCGAGATGGAATGCGGTGAGGATGCGGGCGGCCAGGCGCCCCGCCGGCCAGGGACCCGTCGGCACCGGCATCCGCCCCTAGCTCGCCCTCTGCATCTCCGCCTGGATGCGGGACGCGATCTCGTCCGGGGATTCCCCGGGTTGCAGCAGCGCGCGGAATTTTCCGTCTGGCCCCATCAGATACATGAACGAGGAGTGGTCCATCAGATAGGCGCTCGGGTCCCCCTTCTGCGGGGCCTTCGCGTAGTAGACGCGATAGGCGGTGGCGATGTCGTGGATCTCGGCCGGCGTGCCGGTCAGCCCGATCAGCCTTGGGTCGAACAGCTTGACGTAATTGCCCATCACGGTGGGCGTGTCGCGCTCCGGGTCGATGGTCACGAAGATCGGCGCGAGCTTCTCGGCGTTCGGCCCGAGCTTGTTCAGCGCCGCCGCCACGGCCTGCAATTCGGTCGGGCAGACATCCGGGCAGAAGGTGTAGCCGAAATAGACCAGCATGAACTTCCCGCGATAGTCGCGGTCGGTGACGGTGTGGCCGGCGGGATCGGTGAGGGTGAACGGGCCACCGATCGCGACGCCCGCCGGCACGCCGTCATCGGTGACCGGCGCGCCGAGCAGGGAGGCGACCTCGCGGACCACCGCGCCGGCCGGGCTGGCCGGTGCGTGCTCGCCGAGCCAGAACACGCCCCAGGCCACCAGGAGCAGCGCGAGCAGCCCGCCCACACTCCATCGTATCGCGCGGATCATGCCCGGTGCTTAGCGGAGACGGTGGCGGCGCGATACGCGCTATTTCGCCGGAAGCACCTCGCCGGTCGGCTGCTTGGTGTCGAACACCACGTCGGCGAACGCCTCCTCCCAGGAGCCGGAGGTCGCGGCCTTGCTGTATTCGGTGGAACGGTTCTCGAAGAAATTCGCGTGCTCGACGGCGTTCAGCATGTCGTCGAGCCAGGGCAGCGGGTTGCGCTCGACATGGAAGAGCGGGTTGAGACCGAGCTGCGTCAGCCGGCGGTCGGCGATGTAGCGGATGTAGGTTTTCACCTGGTCCGCATCGAGCCCCTGCACCGGGCCGAGCTCGAAGGCGAGATCGATGAAACTGTCCTCGTGATCGACGATCGTGGAGCAGATGAAGTAGATGTCGCGCTTGAGCTCGTCCGTCCAGATTTCCGGGTTTTCCTGCACGAAGGTGCGGAACAGGCGGATCACGGACAGGCAATGCAGCGTCTCGTCGCGCACCGACCAGGAGATGATCTGGCCCATCCCCTTCATCTTCCCGAAGCGCGGGAAGTTGAGCAGGATCGCGAAGGAGGCGAAGAGCTGCAGCCCTTCGGTGAAGGCGCCGAAGGCGGCGAGCGTCTTCGCCACCTCGTATTTGTTCGCCACGCTGAAGGACTGCATGTAATCGAACTTGTCCTTCATCTCCTTGTATTTGAGGAAGGCCTGGTACTCGATCTCGGGGATGCCGACGGTATCGAGCAGATGACTGTAGGCGGCGATGTGGATCGTCTCGATGTTCGAGAAGGCTGACAGCATCATCAGCACCTCGGTCGGTTTGAAGACCTGGCTGTAATGCTTCATGTAGCAATTGTTCACCTCGACATCCGCCTGCGTGAAGAAGCGGAAAATTTGGGTGAGCAGATTGCGCTCGCTCTCCGAGAGGTTGCGGTGCCAATCCTTCACATCATCGGCGAGCGGCACCTCTTCCGGCAGCCAATGGACGCGCTGCTGCGTGTGCCAGGCCTCGTAGGCCCATGGATAGCGGAACGGCTTGTAGACCGGATTCTCGGTCAGCAGGTCGAAGCGGGTTTCGGGCTGGCTCGGGGACTGGCTTGCAGCGCTCATTCTCGCCTCGTGAAGGTCAAAGGGGCCGGGACTCCGGCTGGGCGCGGAGTATGGGATCGCCCGGGGCGGGAGACAACCTCCTTCCTATATATTGTGGGCCGCCCGTAGATTGCTACTTCATCTTGTAAGAGCTTGCCTCATTCCACACGGAGACGGCTGGGCGGCGGCGTGGAATGATCGCCCGCGTCCGGCGTCTCTCGGTGACCGGTCCGATGATCCGGCGAGCGACACGGTCCGAAGAGCGAGAGGTGCCTTGCCTGCATGATGTTCCGCCGCCGCCTGATCTTCGCCCTGCTCGCCGGCGCCTTGGCACTCCTGCTCAGCTGCCTGATCCTGCATGCGTTCGCGGGTCCCGGCGCGCCGGTGTGGCGAAGTGCGGCGATCGTGTGCGCGCTCGGCCTCGTGCCGTGGAGCGCGATCTCCGCCGCCCATTCTATGATCGGCTTGGTGGCGAGGCGGCCACCCTGGCCGGTGGCCGATCTCGCCCGGCTGCCGCGCATTATGATCACGGTGGTGGTGCGGAACGAGAGCATGGCGGCGGTGCTGCCGCCGCTCCGCCGTCTGCTCGACGAGCTCGACGCGCTCGGGTGCGATGGGCGTTTCAGCCTCGCCTTGCTCTCCGACACGCAGGGTGCTGCGGATTGCGCGCAGGAGGCTCGGGCGTTGCGCCGCTTCCGGGCCGGCGATCCGGCGCCCGAGCGCATCCTCTACCGGCGCCGGATCGCGCCGACCGGTTACAAATCCGGCAACCTGCTCGACTTCCTCGACACCGACGCCGCATCCGCTTGTGGTGGCCATGAATTCGCCCTGGTGCTCGACGCCGATTCCGCGATGTCGGCGGAGGCGGTGCTTCGCCTTGTCGGGATGATGCAGGCCGATCCGTGGCTCGCGATTGCCCAGCATCTCACCACCGGGCGGCCGGCGCGGACCGCGCTCGCGCGCATCTTCCAGTTCGGCATGCATGCCGGAATGCATGTCTGGGCGAACGGGCAGGCATGGTGGCAGGGCGATTGCGGGCCGTTCTGGGGTCATAACGCGCTGCTCCGCATCGCGCCGTTCCGCGCCCATGCCCGGCTCGCGCCGTTGCCGGACGGCAGCCGCATCCTCTCGCACGACCAGGTCGAAGGTGCGGCGTTGCAGAAAGCCGGCTGGGGCGTGCGGTTGATGCCGACGGCGGCGGGGAGCTTCGAGGCGCATCCGCCCACGCTGATCGATTTCCTGGCCCGTGACCGTCGCTGGCTCACCGGCAATCTGCAATACCGTTATCTGCTCGGCCCGGGGCGCTTCGGCGCGATGGGACGGTGGCAGCTCGCGCAGGCGATGCTGATGTTCCTCGGCGCTCCGGCGCAGCTCGGCCTTATGCTGGTCGCCGCCGGCGCCACGGCGACAGGCGCGGTGACGCTGCACATGGCGCCGCTTGCCGAGACGGTGCTGGCCTGGGCGGCGATGCAGCATGCGCCGCGGCTCGCCGGCTATGCGGCGCTGCTCGCAGCCCCGCAGGAGAGGGCCCGGCTCGGCAGGGCGCGGCGGTTCGCGGCCGGGATGGCGATCGAGATCGTCTTTTCATGTTTGCTCGACCCGATCTGCTGCGTCGAGCGCGTGGAAATGATGGCCGCGATCACGCTCGGTCGGCGCACCGGCTGGCCGCGGCAGAGCCGTGACGCCCGTGCCATCGGCTGGTCGGAGGCGCTGCGCCGCTTCTGGCCGCACACGCTGCTCGGACTCGTGCTGCTCGGGCTCACGCTTCTCGGGGGCTTCGCTCGCGCGCCGGGAGAGCTGTCTGCGAACCTGCTCTGGGTGGTTCCGTTCATTGGCGGCCTGCCGCTCGCCGTGCCGCTGGCGGTGCTCACCGCTGAAAGCGGCTTCTCGGCCTGGCTCCGCCGTCAGTCGCTATGCGCGGCCGCGGAGGAACCGGCCCGGGAAAGTCGGCAGGGCCGGCCCCTTGCGGAGTCGGAGCCGCTCACCGTCGCATCGATCATTTAAAAGATGCAATACTCACCGGCGACCACGTTGCATAATTTGCACACCGCTGTACCTGCATCACAATCAAGCGTCGCCGCATTCGTTGGCAGCCCACAGCGCCCGGTCAGTCAGGCCCCCGGCCAGCCAAAGGATGTCATGATGACGAAGATTACCTGGACGAACCCGATCGCGGGCGACTGAGCGATGCGGCCGATTGGAGCACTGGCGCCGTGCCGCGCAGCAGGGCTTCGGTGGGATCACCACCAGCGGCACATAACACCGTTCAAAGGCGGTGCTCGACGTTGACGGCCAGCAATCGGAGACATTCGACAATACCCGCCTGATCACCATCGCCTTGGGCGCGCTGTTCGAACTCTCTGCCGACGGCACCGAGCGGGGCGCAGGCAGCGACCTCCAGCTGCACAGGCCGAACAATTTCCTCCGCACCGTCTTCGGCTTCGGGAGCGACGCCACGATCATCTGCGCGCAACGCCGGCGAACGACGCGAGCTTCGCGGGCGGCACGCTGACGGTGACGGAAGGCAGCCCTTCGGTCGCCAGCATCGCGATGGCGGGCAGCTATACCAGCCAGAATTTCGTGCTGTCGCATGACGGCAGCGGCGGCGCTGATCACCTAGAGCGATTTCCGATCAAAGAGGATCGGAAGCCGCCCCAAGCTTTGCTTGTCGGCGAGCAACTTCATCCGATCGAATGATTCCATTCGATCGGATGTTGCTCTATCAGACGTGATCGGCTGTCAGATGTCATTGCTTGGCGGATGCGATCGCGCCTGATCGGCCGGCAGGCGTGATGACGGGATGATGCGAAAGCGGGGCCGCAACCGGGTCGCGGCCCCGCGATCTCGCAGCTTCGGTCAGACCGCGGTCATCGCGCCGAACGGCGCGGTGGCGGCGGCCGGCGGCGGAGCCTGCGCGCGCAGACCGTCCACCATGTCCTGGTTGACCTGCATCAGCGGCGCGATGGCGACGTCGTTCGCCATGGCGACGATGCTGTAGGCCATCGCCCAGCGGCCGAGATCGCTGATCTGCGATTTTAGCTCGACGGGCAGCCCGTTTCCGTCCATCGCGACGTCCTTCACGATAGTCGACCAGAGCTGGTGGTTCTTGTACAGCGCACCGATCCGTTCCACGGGCGTTGCGGCCTTCTCGAGGCCGGCATTGCACAGGGTGAAGGCGACGATCTCGCTCTCGCGGGGCGACGCCGCGTCGAGGGCTGGGTTCTGGTACTGACGCAATCCGCGCGGCATCTCATTCTCCCGTTCTGGAAAAATCACTGGTTCTGTCTTGTGTCGGAAGGGAACGGGGCGGCGCCATCGGCGACCGGCCCGTCTCCTTCCTCTGCTTCAGCGGAACAGCGACATCAGCGCCTGCGGCTGCTGATTGGCCATCGAGAGCGACTGGATCGCGAGCTGCTGCTTGGTCTGCAGCGACTGCAGTTTGGCGCTTTCGGCGGCCATGTTCGCGTCGGTCAGCGCACCGAGGCCGCTCGTCAGCGAGTCGGACAGCGCAGAGCTAAAGTTCTGCATGCTGGTGATCTGCTGCGAGGCCGCGCCGAGCGCCGCCGATTTGGTGTTCATCTGGTTGACCGCCGAGTTCACCATCGCGATCGCCGCGGTGGCGCCGGTGACGGCCGCCTCGGTCACGCCGCCACTGGCGAAGCTCACCGAGGAATTGGCGGCGGTGACGTTGTTGCCGGAGATGTCGAGCGAGCCGTTGCTGTTCAGCACCGCGCCGAAACCCTGCTGCTGCATCGCGCTGATCAGCGAGCCGACCATCTCCATGTTCGACTGCGTGGTTGGATCGACCTGCACGGCGAACACCTTGGTCGTCGTCGTCGGCGTCGTGGTAAGTGGCGCCGAGCCGTCGGAGAACTCGAAAACGTATTTGTTCGTGCCGTCCGAGAGCGTCACGTTGTCGGCATTCGCGACCGCGAAGGTGTTGTTGAAGGTGAGCTCGGTCGCGCTCGCATTGGTCGCGAGGTTGGAGAGGCCGAGGCCGGAAGCGGTGGCATCCGCATTGGCGACGGTGATGGTGTCGCCCTTGATGTCCTGCACCACGTTGAGGTTGCCGCTCACGCCGTCGAGCAGGTTCACGCCGTTGAAGCTCGCCGCGTTGGCGATCTGGTTGATGTTCTTCAGGATCGCGTTGACCTGATTCTGCATCGTGGTCTGGCTCAGGCCCTGCTGCTGGGCCTGCGTCACCGTCTGCTGCAGCGTCGCGAGCTGGCTCGAGATCTGCGCGGCGGAGGAGGAGGCCACGCCAACGGTGGACTGCCCGAAGGACAGGTTGTCCGACACCGCGGACAGGCCGGCGATGCTCGCCTGCATGCTATTCGAGATCGAGTAGATCGCGGGGTTGTCGGCGGCGGACGACACACGCGATCCGGTCGAGATTTCGTTCTGCGTCTCGCTGAGGCTGGTGGCGGTGGCGCTGAGCGAAGCGAGGGCTGCCATCGCCGACGTATTCGTGTTGATGGAGAACATAGCGGCTGATCCTTTTTGCTGGCCGATCCCCGCAATCTCTCGTGGAATGATTAACCTGACGTTTAGACGGACGGACAAAAATGCGCGGAAGGGACTTCGAGGAGAGGCGGCGATGGGCGCGGCAGCACGCAATGTGAGGGCAGGGCGATGAGCGGTTCGATCGGCGGCCTGTCCGCCGGCACCTTGTACAGCCTCGTCTCGAAGGACGAGCAAAGCTACGTCACCAAGTTCGAGGGCTACGACCCGACGACGAAGGCCGCGATCGCGAGCTTCCAGAAGGAGGCGCCGAAGATCACCTCTCCCGACGCTCTGCTCAAGAATTACCAGGCGCTGCAGGTCGTGCTCGGCGCCTTTGGCATGAGCAGCATGATCGGCGATACCGCGATGCTGAAGCAGCTGATGACACAGGACCCGACCTCCTCGTCATCGCTGGCCCAGCAGCTCGGCAATCCGAGCTATCAGCGTTTTGCAAAATATATGTCGCAGTGGAATCCGCCGCCGCTCTCCGACAGCAGCACGGTGAGCGTGATCGTCAACCAGTACGCAACCAATGCCTTCGAGACAAGCGAGGACAATCAGTCACCGGGGCTGCAGGCGGCGCTTTACTTCAAGCGCAGCGTCTCCTCGGTGACCAATATCAACCAGCTGATGAGCGATTCGACTCTCACCACGGTCGTGCGGGTGGCGGCCGGGCTGCCGACCGCGTTCGGTGAGCTCGATTACAGCCAGCAGGTGCCGATCCTCTCCAAGGCGGTGGATGTCTCGAAGCTCGGCAATCCGCATTACGTGGACACGCTGGTGCAGCAATACCTTGCGCAGAACACCGATACCGGCAGCACCAATGCGACCGGCATCGTGAGCCTGTTCGGCGACGCGGCCAGCCCGACCGATTTGCTGGGGACGATCTTTTCCGGCAGCGACGCATCCAGCGGCTCGCTGCTCTCGGCGCTGGCTTAGAGTGCCGTCCAAAAATCCGCTGGGCCGAGTCGGCGGCGTCGGTTTTCGAGCCTCGGCGCGAAGGGGCCGTGAGCACCGGAGCGCAGGAAAGCGGCGCCAGACGGCCAGCATAGTAGGGGTTTTGAAAGGCTCGAAGGCCGGCGCCGGCCGGGCGGGAAAGGCCTTGGGGGAAACTAGCTCGGGTGCCAGTTGAGCCGGGTCGCGAGCCAGCGGCGGAGGTCGAGCAGCGCCGGGGTGCCGGCGGCGATCGGCGCGGTGGCGGCAGTCGCCGCCGGCGTGGATAGGGCGCGCAAGCCGAGGCCGCCCAGGGCCGCCTGCAGGTCGGGCGCCTCGCTCGCCTCCCGGCAGGCCTTGCGCCACAGCGCCACCATGGCCGCGGGCGTCAGCTTCGGCAGGACGAGCCCGGCATCGAGCAAGGTCGCCGCGGCCGCCGCGCGCCAGGCATCGTAGAGCGGCCCGGAGGGGGCGGCACCCCGCACGCGGATGCAGGTCTCCTGCATGGTCGGGATGGTGGGGAGCTGCGGGTCGCGGATCGGCGTGCCGCTCTCATCCACACCGCCGAGCGAGAAGATCGGCGTGACGCCGGAGGCGGCGAGCTCGGCGACCTGCCGCGGCACGTTCCGCCCGTGCACGAGCACCGCATCCACCCCGCCTCCCGCCAGTGCCGCCTGCGGCGAGAGGCCGCCGGGCGGCCCGAAGATCGGCGCGAACCCGACCCCACAGAGATCGAGTCCGAGCAGGCCGGGCAGATCGGGGCCGGCCGGGCCGGCGGCGGCGACACGGAGCGTCGTCGGAACGCGGAGCGAAGCGGCGCCGAGCCGGCCGACCAGCACCGCCGAGCCGAGGCCGGCAAAGGCAGGCAGCCAATGCGCGGCATCGAATTGCGCGCGCGGATCCCCGGCCAGCCAGGCGAGTGCGGCGCGTCCGGGCAGCAGCAGCGCGGTCGCGCCGTCGGGGGAGACGCGGGCGTCGAATTGGTTGGCGCCGGTCACGCCATCCACCCCGCCCACCGTGTCCTGCCGCAGTCGCGCGCCGGCCGGCAGCGAGGCGGCGAGGAGCGGCGCGAGCCAGCTCGCCCAGCGGGCGGCGGCTCCCCCATCCGGGCCGGCGATCAGGATCGTCGCGCCGTCCGGGAAGCCGGGCGAGGCGCCGAGCGCCGGGCCGGGCGTAAGAGGTGCGGCGGCCGGCCTGACCGGGGCCGCGTCGGCCAGGGTGGCCGGCAGCGCGCCGAGCAAGCCGAGCAGGAAGCGCCGCCCCAGCCTTGAGGGTCCCAGCCTCGGGGGTCCCAGCCTGGAGGCCTCCAGGCTCACGGGCGGCGCGGCAGAAAGCGCAGGCGGCAGGGCGGGGCGATCGGGGAGTCGCGCCATCGCGGCCTCAGGAATCGTAGGAGATCAAGGCTTCGAACGGCACGTCCAGCCGGTTCCGCCCCTTGAGGAAGGTGAGCTCGATCAGCGCGACCGCCGCCGGCACCTCGGCGCCGAGCTGGCGCAGCAGCGCGATGCCGGCCGCCATCGTGCCGCCCGTCGCGAGCAGATCATCCACCACCACCACACGCTGGCCTGGCCGCAGCGCATCGGCCTGCACCTCGATCCGGTCGCGCCCGTATTCGAGCCCGTAATCGAGCCCGACCGTCTTGCCAGGCAGCTTGCCGGGCTTGCGCAGCATGATGAACCCGCAGCCGAGATTGAGCGCGAGCGGCGCCGCCATCAGGAAGCCGCGCGATTCGATGCCGGCCAGCACATCCGGATGGTAGGCCCGCACCATCCGCGCGAGCCGGCCCATCGTCACCTGCCAGGCATCGGCGTGCCGGAGCAGGGTGGAGATGTCGTAGAACAGGATCCCGGGCTTCGGGAAATCCGGGATCGCCCGTATATGATCCTTGAGGTCGAGGCCGGTGAGGGTATCCATCGCGCCATCTACAACCTGGCTTCCGTCTCCTGCAACCTGTCGGGCCGGGCAACCTGTCGGGCGAGGCGGGAACGCGCTACAGGGGCGGATGGCCCGCACCCTCCTTGCCACTCTGATCGGCCTTGTCTTCCTCGCCGCCTATCTCGTGCTCGCGGTGACCGGGTTCGATCTGGTGGCGGCGCGCAACGGGGTGGTGCAGGCCGTCTACTTCCTGGGCGCCGGGCTGCTCTGGGTCGCGCCGATCTGGTGGCTGATGCTCTGGGCGGCGCGTCCGCGCTTGCGGCGGCTCGCGGCGCAGGCTGGATGCCAAGGCGAATGACAGAGGAACCGGGCGGCGAGGTGGGCCGCCACGCCGGAGGTGCAGGATGACGGATCGCCGCAACGCGGATCTCGACGCAGCCCTCGCCGAGGCACGGGAGGACTACGTCGCCCGCAACCCGGCAAGCCTCGCGCGCCACGTGGAGGCGGCCGGGGTGATGCCCGGCGGCAATACGCGCACCGTGCTGCATTACGATCCGTTTCCGATCGCGATGGCGCGCGGCGAGGGGTGTTTCCTGTGGGACATGGAGGGCCGCCGCTACATCGATTTCCTCGGCGAATACACCGCCGGAATCTACGGCCATTCCAATCCGAAAATCCGCGCGGCGGTGGACGGGGCGCTGGATTCCGGGTGGAATCTCGGCGCCCACGGGCTCGCCGAGGCGCGCTTCGCCCGCGCGGTGTGCGAGCGGTTCGGGCTCGAGCGGGTGCGCTTCACGAATTCCGGCACCGAGGCCAATGTGATGGCGCTCGCCACCGCGCGGGCGGTGACCGGGCGGCGGACCATCCTCGCCTTCCAGGGCGGCTATCACGGCGGGGTGCTGACCTTCGCCGGCGGCGGCAGCCCGATCAACGTGCCGTTCGATTTCCTGCTGGCGCCGTACAACGACCTCCCGGCGGCCGAGGCGGCGATCGGGCAGGCGGGCGAGGCCCTCGCCGCGGTGATCATCGAGCCGATGCTGGGCGGCGGCGGCTGTATCCCGGCCGAGCCCGGCTTCCTGCACGGGCTGCGCGCGGCCGCCACCAGAGCCGGCGCGCTGCTGATCCTCGACGAGGTGATGACCTCCCGGCTTGCCCCCGGCGGCTTGCAATCGGTGCATGGCGTGCGGCCGGATCTCACCACGCTCGGCAAATATGTCGGCGGCGGCATGTCGTTCGGCGCGTTCGGCGGCCGCGCCGACATCCTCGACCGGTTCGACCCGCGCCGGAAGGATGCGCTGCCGCATGCCGGCACCTTCAACAACAACGTTCTGACGATGGCGGCCGGCATCGTGGGGCTCACCGAGCTCTACACGCCGGCGGCGGCGATCGCGCTCAACGCGCGCGGCGATGCGCTCCGCGACCGGCTGAACGCGCTCTGCCGGCGGGCCGAGGCGCCGCTGCAGGTGACGGGGCGCGGTTCGATGATGACCGTGCATGCGACCCCGCAGCCGATCGCGCGCCCCGAAGATGCCGCGGGCGGCGATCCGCGGATCAAGGAGTTGCTGTTCTTCGACCTGCTGCGCGCCGGCATCTGGTCCGCCCGCCGCGGCATGATCAATCTCTCCCTGCCGATCGGCGAGTCGGAATGCGGCCAGCTCGCCGATGCCTTCGCGGAGTTCCTCGCGAGCCGCCGGCCGGTACTCGCGGGCTTCATCGAAGCGTCATGATCCCGTAAGGTGCCTGTAACCGTCGGCACCTAATCCCCGGCGGACCAACGAACAGGGATCGCGGGATGAAACGTCGGATGCTCATGGCAGGTGCCGCCGCCGCGGTCGCCGCTCCGCTTGCGGGCCGGGCGCAGGACGCCAAGGCGCGCGTGGTGTTCTGGCACGCGATGACCGGCGCGCTCGGCGACGAGGTGAACCGGCTCTGCACCGCCTTCAACGCCTCGCAGGCGAGCGTCGAGGTGCAGCCGATCTTCAAGGGAAGCTATCCCGAGACGCTGACCGCCGCCATCGCCGCCTTCCGCGGCGGCCAGGCGCCGCATCTCGTGCAGGTGTTCGAGGTCGGCACCGGCTCGATGCTCGCCGCCGGCCGCGCGGTGAAGCAGGCCTGGGAGCTGTCGAAGGAAACCGGCGTCGCGATCGATCCGGCGAACTACATCCCCGCGGTGCGCGGCTATTACTCGCTGTCCGACGGGCGGATGGCCTCTATCCCGTTCAACTCGTCGACCACTGTGATGTGGTATAACAAGGACCAGTTCGAAAAAGCCGGGCTCGACCCGGAAGCGCCGCCGGCGACCTGGCAGGCGCTGGTGGCCGCCTGCGACACCATCAAGGCGAAATCCGCCGCACCCGTCGCGATGACGACGGCCTGGCCGACCTGGATCCATGTCGAGCAATACAGCGCGCTGCACGATCTGCCGTTCGCCAGCAAGGCGGACGGATTCGACGGGCTCGACGCGGTGCTGGAATTCAACAGCGCCGCGCATGTGAAGCACATCCAGCGCCTGCTCGACATGGCCAAGGCGGGCACGTTCAAATATGCGGGGCGGGACGGCGCGGCCTCGCCGATCTTCCCGGCCGGCGGGGCGGCGATCGGGTTCGACAGCTCCGGCAATCGCGGCGATGTCCGCCAAGGGGCCAAGTTCCGCTGGGCCGAGGCTTTCATGCCTTACGACCCCGAGATCATCAAGCAGCCCAACAATTCGATCATCGGCGGGGCGAGCCTTTGGTGCATGACCGCGCCGCGCCGCACGCCTGCGGAGTACAAGGGCACCGCGGATTTCGTGGCCTTCCTCGCGACGCCGGAACGCGCGGCGGAATGGCATCAGGTGACGGGCTACGTGCCGGTGACGCTCGCCGGCTACGACCTCTCCAAGCAGCAGGGTTATTACCAGAAGCCCGGCAATGAGGGCGCGGATCTGCCGATCCAGGAGCTGACGCGCGGCCATGTCACCGACAATTCGCGCGGGCTCAGGCTCGGGCGGCTGCCGGAAATCCGCAACATCATGCAGGAGGAATTCGAGAAGGCGCTGCAGGGACAGCAGACCGCCCAGGCCTGCATGGACAATGCGGTCGAGCGCGGCAACCGCGTGCTGCGCGAATTCCAGAAATCGGTCCAGGGATGAAGCGGGCGCCGCGCCGCTGATGGAGCGGCGGACGATCTTTCCGGGCATCGCGCTGCCGATGCTGCTCGTGCTGCCGCAATTGCTGCTGACCTTCGTCTTCTTCTTGTGGCCAGCGGGGCAGGCGGCCTGGTCGAGCCTGACCCGGGAGGACCCGTTCGGACTCTCCTCGGTGTTTGTCGGGTTCGCCAATTTCTCCTCGCTGTTCTCCGACCCGCTCTACATCGCCTCGGCCGAGCGGACCGTGCTGTTCTGCGTGCTGGTCTCGGGCCTCGCCCTGGCGGCGGGGCTCGGTCTCGCGATCGTCGCGGACCGCGAGATACGCGGGCGCTTCCTCTATCGCACGCTGTTGATTTGGCCTTATGCGGTCGCGCCGGCGATGGCGGCGGTGCTGTGGATTCTGCTGCTCCACCCGCAGATCGGGCTCCTCGGACGCTGGCTGAACGCGCATGGCGTCAACTGGGATTACCGGTTGAACGGCTATCAGGCGATGGGCGTGGTGATCCTCGCCAGCGCGTGGAAACAGGTGAGCTACAATTTCATCTTCTTCCTCGCCGGGCTGCAATCGATTCCGCGCGCGGTGCAGGAGGCCGCGCGCATGGATGGCGCCCGCGGCTTTCATCGGTTCCGCACCATCACCCTGCCGCTGCTGATGCCGACCGTGTTCTTCCTGCTGATCGGCAATCTCGTCTATTCGGCTTTCGACACGTTCGCGGCGATCCTGGCGCTCACCGCCGGTGGCCCGGCGCAATCGACGCAGACGCTGATGATCAAGGTCTATCAGGACGGGTTCGTGAACCAGGATATCGGCGGATCCTCCGCGGAATCCGTCGTGCTGATGGCGGCGATCATCCTGCTCACCGCCATCCAGTTCCGCTTTCTGGGCCGCCGCGCATGAGGCGGGACTGGGTCGCGCATGGCGTGCTCGGGCTCGGCGTGCTGCTGTTCGCGCTGCCGATCTGGCTCGCCTTCGCCGGATCGACGCAGGATCCCGGCGCAATCACGCGAGGCGATCTCTCGCTGCTGCCGCGTCTCGACGGATTCGGCGTCTATCGCGACGTGCTGCTGTACGGCGCGCCCGGCGCGACTCCGGTCTGGCGGATGCTGCTCGTCTCCTTCGGCATGGCGATGGCGATCGCCTGCGGCAAGATCGTGATCTCGTTGCTCTCCGCCTACGCCGTCGCGTTCTTCCGCTTCCCGTTCCGCATGACCGCGTTCTGGATCATCTTCATCACGCTGATGCTGCCGGTCGAGGTGCGCATCATCCCGACCTACGCGGTCACCGCCGATCTCGGCATGATCAACACCTTCGGCGGCCTCGCCGTGCCGCTGATCGCGTCCGCCACCGCGACTCTGCTGTTCCGCCAGACCTTCCTGATGATCCCGGACGAATTGTTCGAGGCGGCGCGGATGGACGGCGCCGGACCGTGGCGCTTCCTCAAGGACATCCTGATCCCGGTCTCCTCGGCCAATATCGCTGCCCTGTTCGTCATCCTGTTCGTCTATGGCTGGAACCAGTACCTTTGGCCGCTGATCGTCGCAACCGATCCGCGGCTCGACACCATCGTGATCGGGATCGTCAAGATGATCGGTGTCGAGACGCAGACCGAATGGAATCGCGTGATGGCGACGGCCATCCTCGCCTTGCTGCCGCCGATCGCGGTGGTGGTACTGATGCAGCGCTGGTTCGTGTCCGGCCTCACCGAAGGCGAGAAATGATGGCGACGCTGACGCTCGACGGCTTGCGCAAGAGTTTCGGCGACACACCGGTGCTGCACGGGATCGACCTCGCTCTCGCCGATGGCGAGATGCTGGTGATCGTCGGTGCGTCGGGCTGCGGAAAATCGACGCTGCTCCGCCTCGTCGCCGGGCTCGAGACGCCGAGCGGCGGCCGCATCGTGCTCGACGGACGGGAGGTGAGCCGCGTCGATCCTGCCGAGCGCGACATCGCCATGGTGTTCCAGAATTACGCGCTCTATCCGCACATGAACGTCTTCGACAACATGTCGTACGGGCTGCGCATCCGTGGCCTCTCGCGCACGGAAATCGGCCGCCGCGTCGACGAGGCGGCCGCGCTGCTCGGTATCGAGGCATTGCTCGCGCGCAAACCAAGGCAGCTCTCCGGCGGCCAGCGGCAGCGCGTCGCGATGGGACGCGCCATCGTGCGCGAACCAAAACTCTTCCTGTTCGACGAACCGCTCTCCAATCTCGACGCCAAGCTCCGCGTGCAGATGCGCGCCGAGATCCGCCGGCTGCAGCGCCGCCTCGGCATCACCAGCCTCTACGTCACCCACGACCAGGTGGAGGCGATGACACTCGGCGACCGCCTGCTCGTGCTCCACCAGGGCCGCCCGGTCCAGCTCGCCACGCCCATGGAAGTGTTCGAGCGGCCGGCCGACACCTACGTCGCGAGCTTCATCGGCTCGCCCGCAATGAATTTCCTCCCGGGCACGCTCGCCCCCGACGCCACACCCGCGCCGATGAGCACAACCGGCAAGACCGTCACCCTCGGCATCCGCCCCGAACACGTGCAGCTCGTCCCGGCCGGCACACCGCTCACCGTCGACCTCGCCGAACCGCTCGGCTCGGAAACCTTGATCCACGGCCGCCTGCCCGGCGATATCCGGCTCACCCTCCGCATCCCCGGGCCGCCACCCCCAGGCGAGACGCTCTTCCTCGCCTTTCCGCGCGAGCATCTGCACGTGTTCGATGGGGAGAGTGGCCGGCGGGTCTGAAGGTAAGGCCGGGGGCTCTGCCCCTGGACCCCGCCAAGGGCAGGCGCCCTTGGAACCCGGGTTGCGCTACGCGCGAAGCGCCACCATCGGGGTCTGGGGCCTATCGGCCACAGCGGGGTCCAGGGGCAGAGCCCCCGGCCTTCCCTTGGTCCCCTATCCCGCCCCAACCACGAAAGACGTGGAATCGATATCAAAGCTTCCATCCGGACCGACCGCGAAATAGGCGCGCACGCGGTCGGAGGCGGTGTCCTGCACGGTGCGGATGGCGGCGGCGATGGCGGGAGGTGTTCGGGTTCGAGCGGTCCAGACCGGGAAATCCATGCGCAGGCGGCGTGGCGTGGCGTCGGGCCGGGTGAAGCCGGCCTGGGCGAGGGCGGTTGTCCATTCGCTGATGCGGTAGTTGCGGATGTGCGAGGGGTCGCGCAGCAGCTCGACGGCCTGCATGTGGGTGTCGAGCGCCGGGTCTTCGGGGGCGGTGGTGTCGATGAAGATGGCGAACCCGCCCGGCTTGAGCACGCGATGTGCTTCGCGGAGGCCGGCATTCATGTCCTGCCAGTGATGGGTGGTGAAGCGGGACAGCACGATGTCGAATGTGGCGTCGGCGAAGGGCAGGTGCTCGGCGGCGGCGCGGCGGGTTGCGATGGTGTGGAGGCCGCGTTCGGCGGCGGTGGCGGCGACCGCGTCCAGCATCGCCTGGGTGACGTCGCAGGCGATCACTTCGGCGACAAGCGGGGCCGCGCGGTAGCTGACATGGCCGCCGCCGCATCCGAGATCGAGCACGCGTGCGTCGGCCTTGCCCTGAAGCGCGGCCTCGATCTGGTCCAGATCGGCGCCGGCGCTGTGGACGGCGCTGGTGACGTAATCCCGCGCCCGCGGCGCGTAATGCGCTTCGGCGTGGGCATGCGGCGAGGTGCTCATGCGAGGTCTCCGTAATTCGCCTCGGCAGTTTGGCGCCATCCCGGTGCCGGTATGAGAGGCGGGTTTATCCTGGTATACCGCCTGCCACCATGCTGCTCCCGGCCGATCAGCGCGATTTGCTCGCCGCCTTCCTGCGCGCGCATCGAGAGGCGTTGGCGCCCGATGCGGCCGGGCTTGCGGGCGGCGGGCGGCGGCGGACGCCGGGGTTGCGGCGGGAAGAGGTCGCACTGCTCGCCGGGGTGAGCACCACCTGGTACAGCTGGGTCGAGCAGGGGCGCGACATCGCCTTGTCGCCGGCGGCGATCGGCCGGCTCGCCGGGGCGCTCCGGCTGAGTGCGGCGGAGCGGGCCTATCTGTTCACGCTCACCCGCCGGCGCGATCCCGCACCGTCGGCGCCGGTGGCGGACGAGGCGGCGCCGTCCGAGCTGCATGCCGCGCTGCGCGGCATGGCATCGCCCGCCTATCTGCTCGACCGGCTGTGGCGCGCGCGAGGCTGGAACGATGCGGCCGCCCGGCTGTTTTCCGGCTGGCTCGGCGGCGATCATGCGTGCCTGCTGGAATACGTGTTTTTGGACCCCACGGCGCGGGCGTTCATCGACGATTGGCCGGATCGGGCGCGCCGCCTGGTGGCGGAGTTCCGTGCCGACACCGCGCGTGATCCGGCCGACGCCGCCATGCAGGCGCTGCTGCGCGGCCTGCTGGCACGGAGCGCGGAATTCGCCCGCTGCTGGGGCGATCATGCGGTGCTGGCGCGCGAGGGCGGTCTGCGCCGGTTTCTTCATCCCGCGGATGGCGCGCTCGCATACACGCAGGTGACGCTGATCCCGGCCGTGCATCCGGACCACAAGCTCGTCATGCTGCTGCCGGCGTGAGCATGGCCGGCCCGATCCGGTCGAGGAACTCCTCGCAGCGCCGCAACTGGTCGAGATCGACGTATTCGTCGGCGCGGTGCGCCTGCTCGATGCTGCCCGGGCCGCAGACGATGGTGGGGATGCCGGCCTGCTGGAAGAACGAGCCTTCGGTGCCATAGGCGACCTTGCGCGGCCCGTTGCCGCCGAGCAGTTTTTCCGCGGCGTCGAGAAGTTCGGACGGGTCCGCCGCCAGGGCCGGGATCGCGCCGATCTGCTCGAACATGATGCCGGCGGCGGGATCGACCGCCCGCATGCGGGGGATCAGCTCGCGTTCGGCAAATGCGCGGATCGCGCGGATCGGCGCCTCCGGGTCGGTGCCGGGCAGGAAGCGGTGCTCGAACATCAGCTCGGCCAAAGCGGGCACGATGTTGGACCCCGACCCGCCGGAGGCGAGGTTGGTCGAGATGGTGCTGTGCGGCACGTCAAACGCATCGTCGAACGGTCCCTCGTCGCGGAACCGCTCGGCGAGTTGCTGGACGAAGACGGCGATGCGGGCGCCGTATTCGATCGCGTTCACCGCCTGCGGCGCGAGCGAGGAATGCGCCGCCCGTCCGCAGACGCGGCATCGGTAGAGCCGGCCGCCTTTATGCGCGGCGACCACCTGCATCGAGGTCGGCTCGCCGACGAGGCAGGAAGCGGGGGTGATTCCGGCGCGCGCGATGTCCTCGAGCAGCACGGGGATGCCGAGGCAGCCCAGCTCCTCGTCGTAGGAGAGCGCGAGGTGGACCGGCGCGCGCGCCCCGGCGGCGATGGACGGCGCGCGGGAGAGGGCAGCGGCGAGAAAGCCCTTCATGTCGCAGGCGCCGCGTCCGTAGAGCCTGCCGTCGCGGATGTCGGCGCGGAACGGGTCGCTCCGCCAATCCTGGCCATCGACCGGCACGACATCCGTGTGCCCGGAGAGCACGAGGCCGCCCGGGCCTTCGCCGAATGTCGCGAAGAGATTGGCCTTGCGGCGTTCGGCGTCGTGGCTGATCCGGGTGCGCGCGCCCGCCGCCTCCAGCACGCCGCGCGCCCATTCGATCAGCTCGAGATTCGAGTTGCGGCTCGTGCTGTCGAACCCGATCAGGGTGCGCAGATGGTCGAGCGTGGCCTCGCTCGGCAGCGACGGATCGGGCATCGGACCTCCTTGCGGCGTTCCGCGCAGTATGGTCGGCTTGCGCATGCAGAGAGAACTGCGGATCGGCCTGCTCACGCTCGCGCTCGCCGCATTCCTGCCCGGTGGGGCCGCCCGCGCCGCTGCGCTGCGGCTCGGCCTGGCGGCGGATGCCTCCTCGCTCGACCCGGACTACCAGAACCTCGTCCCCAATCTCGACGTCTCGGCGCATTTCTTCGACACGCTGGTCGGTATAGATGCGGACGGGCGGCTGGTGCCGGCGCTCGCCCTGTCCTGGGCGCAGCCGGCGCCGGATCGCTGGCGCTTCACGCTGCGTCCGGGTGTGATGTTCACCGACGGCACGAAGCTCACCGTCGATGACGTGACGTTCTCGCTCGGCCGGCCGGCGCGCGTGAAGAGCCCGGCAAGCTTCACCCTCTACACCCGCGCGATCGCCGGCATGGCGGCGGTCGACGACCACACGCTCGACATCACCACCAACGGACCCTACCCGCTGCTGGCGAACGACCTCGCCTTCATCGCCATTCTCGCGCGGCATGCGGCCGAGGGCGTCTCCACCGCCGAGTTCGATGCGGGCAAGGGGATGGTCGGCACCGGCCCGTTCCGCTTCGAGAGCGCGGTGCCGGACGACCGGGTGACGATGCGGCGCAACCCGTCCTACTGGGGCGCGCCGGCCGCCTGGGATGCGGTGACCTTGCGCTTTCTCGCCGATGGTTCGGCGCGCGCCGCGGCGCTTCTCGCCGGCGATGTGGACGCGATCGAGAGCGTGCCCTCCGCCGATATCGGCCGGCTGCGCGGCGATGCGCGGCTCCGCGTCACGGAGAAGGCCTCCGACCGGCTGATCTACCTGTTCCTCGATAGCGGCAGCGCGCGATCCAGGCTGGTGACGGCACGGGACGGCTCGCCGCTGGCCGTCAACCCGCTGCGGGACGTGCGGGTGCGGCAGGCGCTCTCGCTCGCGATCAACCGCGACGCGATCCGCGACCGGCTGATGGACGGGCTCGCCTACCCGGCGAACGACCTGGTTCCGGCGCCGATGCCCGGCAACGATCCCGCCCGCGGCGCGGCCCGCTTCGATCCGGCGGCGGCGCGGCGCTTGCTGGCCGATGCCGGCTATCCGGACGGGTTCGCGCTCACCCTCGACGGGCCGAACGACCGCTTCATGAACGATGCCGCGATCGTCGCCGCCATCGCCCAGATGTTCACCCGCATCGGGGTCGCCACCCATGCCGAGGTGATGCCGATGGCGGTCTACGCGACGCAGGGCCCGCACCGCGCCTTCGCCGCCGGGCTGATCGGCTGGGGCAACCAGACCGCCGAGGCGAGCTCGATCCTGCGCGCGATCATCGCCTGCCCCGATGCCGGACGCGGCTGGGGGCTCTACAATTGGAGCCTCTACTGCAATCCGAAGCTCGATGGCGTGCTCGCCGACGCGCTCCGCACCCAGGATTCCATCGCGCGGGCGGCGCTGCTCCGGCAGGCGAGCGACATCGCGCTCGACGAGGTTGCGGTGGTGCCGATCCATTTCCAGGCAAGTAGCTGGGCGATGCGGGCCGGCCTCGTCAACATGCCGCGCAGCGATGAGCGGACGCTCGCGCAGGATTTCCGGCCGGAGACCCAGTGAGGAAACCCAGTGATGAGATTTCTTCTCCTCCTTCTCCTGCTCTTGGTCGCCGCATGCCAGGCGCCCCCGGATCAGAACCAGCCGATTCGCGGCGCCTATGTCGGCGGGTCCGGCGGAGTCGGGTTCCTGCCCTGAAGTTTGCCTATTGACCAAATTATAGCCAAGGCTAAGATAAAGCCGCAGACGGAGTGACGTCATGCGGAGCGATTGCTTGGACAATCTGGGGGACGAAGCAGTAGTCGCGGGCGCGTCCGCCCGCACGGAAGCGGCGGTGCTCGAAATCCTCGCTGGGCGCCGGCGCGGATTTGCCGCCCTGCTGCCCGCCGCCGGCCCGGCCATCGTCGCCTCGATCGCCTATATGGATCCTGGCAATTACGCGACGAACATCCAGGCCGGCGCGGAGTACGGCTACTCCCTGCTCTGGGTCGTGGTGGTCGCCAACCTGGTGGCGATGCTGTTCCAGGCGCTGTCGGCCAAGCTCGGCCTGGTCACCGGCCGCAACCTCGCCGAGCTCTGCCGCATCCATTTCCCGCGTCCGCTCTGCCTGGCGATGTGGGGCGTGAGCGAGGTGGCCGCGGCGGCGACCGACCTCGCCGAGCTGCTCGGCGCGGCGATCGGCCTCTCCCTTCTGCTGCATCTGCCGCTGCTTGCCGCGATGGCGGTGGCCGGACTCGCCACCTGGGCGATGCTCGGGCTGGAACGCTACGGGTTCCGGCCGCTGGAGATTGCGGTCGCGCTCCTCGTCGGGCTGATCGCGGTAAGCTACCTCATCGAGCTCGTGATCGCGCCGCCCGTCTGGGGCGCGGTCGCCTACCACTCCATGGTCCCGGAGATGCCGGCCGGCGCGGCCCTGCTTGCCTGCGGCATCATCGGCGCGACGGTGATGCCGCACGCGATCTTCCTGCATTCCGGCCTGACGCAGAATCGCGTCCGGGCGCCGGGGGAGGCGGAACGGCGCCGGCTGATCTCCTTCTCCAACCGAGAGGTGATCGTCGCCCTCGGTCTCGCCGGGCTCGTCAACATGGCGATGGTCGCGATGGCGGCGCGCGCCTTCCACGCCACCGGCCACACCGGCATCGCCGATATCGAGACCGCCTACCACACCCTCGCGCCGCTGCTCGGCACGGCGGCAGCCTCGGTGTTCATGCTCTCGCTGCTGGCCTCGGGCCTGTCGAGCTCCGTCGTCGGCACGATGGCCGGACAAATGGTGCTGCAGGGCTTCCTCGGGCTGCGCGTGCCGATCGCGGTGCGGCGGCTGGCGACGATGGTGCCGGGCTTCATTGTCATCGCGGCCGGAGTCGAACCCACAAAGGCCCTGGTGATCTCCCAGGTCGTCCTCTCCTTCGCCCTGCCGGTCCCGGTGATCGCCCTCATCCTGCTCGGCCGCCGCCGCGACATCATGGGGCCTTTTGTGACCGGCCGCGTGACTTACCTCGCGAGCTGGGTTGCCGCGGCTATCGTGTTGTGTTTGAATGTTTTGTTGATCGCGGAGAGTTTTTAAGGCCGAAGGGTCTAACGGCCAGGGGCGCTGCCCCTGGACCCTGCCAAGGGCAGTCGCCCTTGGAACCCGAGACGGCGCTTGTGTGGGATTGGCCGGGCGGTGTGGTTCGGTGTCTGATGCGCTTCGCGCGAAGCTCCCCGGGTTCCAAGGGCGACTGCCCTTGGTGGGATCCAGGGGCAACGCCCCTGGCCTGAGACTATTTGGCCTGTCTCAAAACCCCCGAGCCCGCTCCCGCAGCAGGTATTTCTGCATCTTCCCGGTCGAGGTTTTCGGCAGCGGCCCGAACACGACGGTGCGCGGAATTTTGAACCCGGCGAGGCGTTCGCGGCAGAAGGCGATGATCTCGGCCTCGGTGGCGGCGGCGTCGGTTCGAAGGGTGATGAAGGCGCAGGGGGTTTCGCCCCATTTCGGGTCGGGGCGGGCGACGACGGCGGCTTCCAGCACCGCGGGATGGCGGTAAAGGGCGTCTTCGACCTCGATGGTGGAGATGTTCTCGCCCCCCGAGATGATGATGTCCTTCGCCCGGTCGCGGATCTCGACATAGCCGTCGGCGTGCCAGACCGCGAGGTCGCCGGTGTGGAACCAGCCGCCGGCAAAGGCTTCTGCGGTGGCGGCCGGGTTCTTGAGATAGCCTTTCATCACCACGTTGCCGCGCATCATCACCTCGCCCATCGTGGCGCCGTCGCGCGGCACCGGGGCGAGGGTGGTCGGCTCGGCGACCATCAACCCGTCGAGCACGGGATAGGGCACGCCCTGGCGCGCCTTCAGCCGGGCGCGCTCGGCATCCGGGAGATCGTCCCATTCGGCGTGCCAGGCGCAGACCGTCACCGGCCCGTAGGTTTCGGTCAGGCCGTAGACGTGGGTCACCGCGAGGCCGAGCCGTTCCATCCCCTCGATCACGGCGGCGGGCGGGGCGGCGCCGGCGGTCATGAAGCGGATCGCGCGGCGCTCCGCCGGCCAGAGAGCGGCCGGCGCGTTGAGCAGCATGCCCATCACCACCGGGGCGCCGCAGAGATGCGTCACGCCATGGGTCGCGAGGGCCGCGATGATCGCGCCGGCCTCGACCCGGCGGAGGCAGACATGGGTGCCGCCGAGCGCGGTGATCGTCCAGGGGAAGCACCAGCCGTTGCAGTGGAACATCGGCAAGGTCCAGAGATAGATCGGGTGCGGCCCCATGCCCCAGGACATGACATTGCCGACCGCGTTGAGATGCGCGCCGCGATGATGGGTCACCACGCCTTTCGGATTGCCGGTGGTGCCGGAGGTGTAGTTGAGCGCGATCGCGTCCCATTCATCTTCGGGCCCCGCATAGGCGAAATCCGGGTCGCCGCCGGCGAGGAACGCCTCGTAGGTCGCCGCGCCGATCCGCCTGCCCGGCGCACCGGGATCGTCGATGTCGATCACCAGCGGACGGGCGGCTTCCGGCATCGCGGCGAGGGCGGCGTCGATTGTGTCGGCATAGTCGCCGTCGGTGATGAGCACCCGGGCGCTCCCATGGCCCAGGATGAAGGCGATAGTGGCGGGGTCGAGCCGGACGTTGAGCGCGTTGAGCACGGCGCCCAGCATCGGCACGCCGAAATGCGCCTCGAGCAGCGGCGGGACGTTGGGCGCCATGATCGCGACCGTGTCGCCCTGTCCGACGCCGGCGGCGGCCAGGGCGGAGGCGAGGCGGCGGCAGCGCAGGGCGGTCTCGCGCCAGCTCCGCCGGATGTCGCCATGGATCACCGCGACGCGGTCCGGCCAGACCAGCTCGGTCCGGGCGAGGAAGGAGAGCGGTGTCAGCGCCGTGTGGTTGGCGCGGTTCTGCGGCAGGTCGAAGCCCGTCGGGTCCGTCATTGCGTGTCCTCCCAGCCGCGAGAGTGCCGCGACGGCGTGTTCGAGGCCAGCCGGTCGCGCAACCCAGCCTTTCCTTGCGGGAACATGCCATTCCTTGCCGGCAGGATGCGGGAAGCGCTAGGATTCGTTCCGATGTTTTCCTGCGCGCCCATCTTCTTCGGCTTCGCCCGGGGCTTTGCCCGGTGCTTCGCGCGCCTGCTCGGACTCGGCCTGCTCCTTCGACTTATCCGCCCCTGAGCGGAGCGTTCCCGTCCCTAGGGCCGGGACCATCGCTCGGGGGGAAGGCGGCGCCGATCCAGTCGAACCCGAACCGAGGAACTCCCATGCCCATCGACCATCCGTCTTTCGGCCGCATCGCGGAAGACCGTGTCATCATCTTCGACACCACCTTGCGCGATGGCGAGCAATCGCCTGGCTTCTCGATGAATCTGCACGAAAAGCTCCGCATGGCCGAGGCGCTTGCCGAGCTTGGGGCGGATGTCATCGAGGCCGGTTTCCCGATCGCCTCGATCGGGGATTACGAGAGCGTCGAGGCGATCGCGAAGGCGGTGAGCGGGCCGGTGATCTGCGGCCTCGCGCGGTCCGGCCGCGCCGATGTGCTGCGCGCCGCCGAGGCGCTGCGTCCGGCGGCGCGCCGGCGCATCCATATCTTCATCTCCACCTCGCCGCTGCACATGAAGGTCAAGCTGCGGATGACGCCGGAGGAGGTGCTGGCCGCCACCGTCGACAGCATCACCCTCGCCCGCCAGCACACCGATGATGTCGAGTGGTCGGCAGAGGATGGCAGCCGGACCGAGCCCGATTTCCTCTGCCGCTGCGTCGAGGCGGCGATCAAGGCGGGCGCCACCACGATCAACGTGCCGGACACGGTGGGCTATGCGCTGCCGGAGGACATGGCGCGCATCTTCACAATGCTGCGCGAGCGGGTGCCGGGGGTCGAGCGGGTGATCCTGTCCACCCACAACCACAATGATCTCGGCCTTGCGGTCGCCAACACCATCGCGGCGATCCGCGTCGGGGTGCGGCAGGTGGAATGCACCATCAACGGCATCGGCGAGCGCGCCGGCAACGCGGCGCTCGAGGAGGCGGTGATGGCGATCCGCACCCGCGCCGATGCGGTGCCCTACACCACCGGCGTGCGCACCGAGAACATCCTCCGCACCTCGAAACTGCTCTCCACCATCACCGGCTTCGACGTCCAGCCGAACAAGGCGATCGTCGGGCGCAACGCCTTTGCGCATGAGAGCGGCATCCATCAGGACGGCGTGCTGAAGAACCCGGCCACCTACGAGATCATGACGCCGGAGAGCGTCGGCTGGACCAAGACCTCGCTGGTGATGGGCAAGCATTCCGGCCGGGCCGCGTTTCGCGACAAGCTGCGCGCGATGGGGTACGGCGAGCTCGGCGACAACCAGCTCAACGACGCGTTCCGCCGGTTCAAGGACCTCGCCGATCGCAAGAAAGTCGTCTATGACGAGGATATTGCGGCACTTGTCGATGACGAGGTGGTGCGCGACCATGAGCGCCTGCGCTTCGTTTCGCTGGACCTGCGGGCAGGCTCGCGCGGCCCGGCGCGCGCGGATCTCGAGATCGAGGTGGACGGCGTGCTGCGCCAGGCCGCGGAGCCGGGCGTCGGGCCGGTGGATGCCACCTTCAACGCGATCCGCACGCTGTTTCCGCACACCGCCGAGCTGGTGCTCTATTCGGTCGGCGCGGTGACCGAGGGCACGGATGCCCAGGCCCGGGTGACGGTGCGGCTTTCCGAGAACGGCAAGATGGTGGACGGGCAGGGCGCGGACACCGACACGATCGTCGCCTCGGCGCGCGCCTATATCCACGCGCTCAACAAGCTGATGGTCAAGCGCGCCCGGACTGCGCCGGAGGCGCTTTCGGCCTGACATCTCGGCAGTGGCCGATCTGACGTGCCGCCGCCTGACGCAGCTCCGGCCGCCATCCGGGACGGCGGCCGGAGCTGCATGTCAGTAGCCGTAATACCCCGGCGGGGGCGGTCCCTGGTAGTAGCCGGGCGGGGGGGCCTGGTAGTAGCCCGGCGGCGGACCGCCGTAATAGCCTGGCGGTGGCGGCGTGGGCGTCGTCGCCGCGCCGCCCACCGCGCCAGCCGCGCCGCCGACGAGCGCGCCGATCGCGGCACCACGGCCACCGCCGGCAATCGCGCCGATCGCGGCACCGGTGCCGGCCCCGAGCGCGGCCCCGCCGAGGGCGCGCTGGTTCGGATCATACGGGTCGGTGCAGGCGGTGAGGCAGGTCGCCAAACCGATCAGCGCCGCAACGGCGGGCAAGCTCCGTCGCATGGGATCCTCCTCCGGAGGCGTTATTGATAGTAGCCGCGGGGCGGCGGAGTGGGCGTGGTGATATAGCCGGTACCCGCGCCGAGCGCACCGCCGGTCAGCGCGCCGATCGCGGCACCACGG
Organism: Acetobacteraceae bacterium; assembly: GCA_965276665.1. Classification (GTDB taxonomy): domain Bacteria; phylum Pseudomonadota; class Alphaproteobacteria; order Acetobacterales; family Acetobacteraceae; genus CAWGJC01. The sequence goes on along the minus strand of OZ255620.1, from coordinate 565,150 downwards.
CCGCCACCAGCGATCCCGCCGATCGCAGCACCCGCGCCGGCGCCGAGCAGGCCGCCGCCGACCGCGCGCTGGCCAGGGTCATACGGGTTGGTGCAGGCGCCGAGGCCGAGCGAGGCGGCGAGGGCCAGGGGAACAAACAGCTTTTTCATCAGAGCAACTCCGAAACAGCGCGGCACGGCCGGTGCCGCGACGGATTGGGATTCAGGGTCATGCTGCTACCATTCTGGTAGCCTCGTTCAATCCCGCGGCCAAATTGCGGCAGCGGCGCGGCCGTTGCGTGGCGTCTTGCGCCATCGGCGGCGCGCGTCCGGCGCCGGTCCGACGTCAGCGCCGCGGCGTGGTGGCGGCGCCCCCGATCGCGCCGGCGCCGGCGCCGATCAGCGACCCGGTGCCGGCATTGCCGCCGGTGGCGCCGCCGACCGCCGCGCCGGCGCCCGCGCCGAGCAGGCCACCGGTCACCGCCCGCGTCCCGGGATCGCTGCCGCAGGCCGCGACGCTCAACACGCCGCCCAGAACCACAGCCAGCCTCACGATCCGGATCACGCCTGCCCTCCTTGCCGGGAAATCGTCGCGATAAACGCTGCCGTGCCGGAAAGTTTCCCGGTCAACACGCTGATGACCGGGCTTTCTCGCGGTGCGCCCATTCAGTTCCGCCGCCGGCCCTTGTCTCCGCCCGCCACGAAGGGTAGGAGCCCCGACCATTGCCGACGACGCGCGGATATTGACACATTCAGCCCTGAGGTTCGCCCCTGATGTTTTCACGCCTGCTGGGCCTCATGTCGGCGGATATGGCGATCGATCTCGGCACCGCAAACACGCTCGTCTACGTCAAGGGGCGCGGCATTGTGCTTGCCGAGCCGAGCGTGGTCGCGATCGCGGATGTGCGCGGCAAGAAGCAGGTCCTGGCGGTCGGCGAGGAGGCCAAGCAGATGCTCGGCCGCACGCCCGGCAACATCTCCGCCATCCGCCCGCTGCGCGACGGCGTGATCGCCGATTTCGAGGTGGCGGAGGAGATGATCAAGCATTTCATCCGCAAGGTGCATAACCGGCGCGGCTTCGCCAGCCCGATGATCATCGTCTGCGTCCCCTCCGGCTCGACGGCGGTGGAGCGCCGCGCGATCCAGGAAAGCGCCGAGAGCGCCGGCGCGCGCAAGGTGCTGCTGATCGAGGAGCCGATGGCCGCCGCGATCGGCGCCGGCCTGCCGGTGACCGAGCCTTCCGGCAGCATGGTCGTCGATATCGGCGGCGGCACCACCGAGGTGGCGGTGATCTCGCTCGGCGGCATCGTCTATTCGCGCAGCGTGCGCGTCGGCGGCGACAAGATGGACGAGGCGATCGTCAGCTACATTCGCCGCAACCACAATCTCCTGATCGGCGAGAGCACGTCCGAGCGCATCAAGATGGAGATCGGCGCCGCCGCCCCCTCCGAGGACGGCGACGAGGGTCCTTATCGCGAGGTGAAGGGGCGCGACTTGATGAACGGCGTGCCGCGCGAGGTGTTGGTGAGCCAGCGCGCCATTTCCGAGAGCCTGAGCGAGCCGGTCGGGCAGATTCTCGATGCGGTGAAGGTGGCGCTCGAGAATACCCCGCCGGAGCTCGCCGCCGACATCGTCGACAAGGGCATCGTGCTGACCGGCGGCGGCTCGCTGCTCTACCGGCTCGACCAGGTGCTGCGGGATTCCACCGGCCTGCCGGTGGTGGTGGCGGAGGATGCGCTGCAATGCGTGGCGCTCGGCACCGGGCGCGCGCTCGAGGAGATGAAGCGCCTGCGCAACGTGCTTTCGTCGATGTACTGAGCGGCCGCTTTCCGAGTCCCAAGCCGCCCGGGTTCAGCGTATAACCCCGTCGCCTATCAACCGAGAGGGTTAAGCAGGTGGGGGTGTGATCCGTCTGTCGATTACCGCCCGCCAGGCCTTGGCGAAGCTGACCCTGCCGGTGCTCATCGCCGCCGCCTTCGGGCTCATGCTCCTCGGCAAGGCCGATACGGTCCTCGCCGAACGCGCCCGCTCCGGCCTCGGCGACGCGCTGGCGCCGCTCTATGCGATGATGTCGGGACCGGTCGGCAAGCTGCGCGGCATGTTCGATAACGGACAGGATCTGCTGGCGCTCCGCGACGAGAATGCCCGGCTGCTCGCCGAGAATGAGCGGTTGCGACGCTGGCAGGAGGTCGCGCTCGCGCTCGACCAGGAGAATCAGAGCCTCAAGACCGAGCTGCACTGGATCCCCGATCCCGCGCCCTCCTTCGTGACCGCGCGGGTGGTCGCCGATGCGGGCGGGGTCTATGCCCGCGCCGTGCTGCTCTCCGTCGGCCCCAACCACGTGGTGCACAAGGGCGAGATCGCGCTCGACGATCGCGGGCTGGTCGGGCGGGTGACCGAGGTCGGCGCGCGGAGCGCCCGCGTGCTGCTGATCACCGACCTCAACAGCCGGGTGCCGGTGATCCTGCAGAACACGCAAGCGCGGGCGATGCTGATCGGCACCAACAATGCCAGGCCGCGGCTGATGTTCTGGCCGGAAGGCTCCGCGCCGGCCGAAGGCGAGCGCGTGGTGACGAGCGCCGAGGCCGGCGCCTTCCCCGCCGGGCTGCCGGTCGGCGTGGTGCATTACACCGCGAGCAACGTGCCCGAGGTCGAGCCTTACGCGCGGCTCGACCAGCTGCAGATCGTTCGCGTGTTCGATTATGGCATGGGCGGCGTGCTCCCGCCGGAAGCTGCCCGGCCAGATGTCGGGCCGGCTGCGTCGTTGTCGGCGCTACAAGCTGCCGCGCCGTCCGTTGCCGCCTCGCCGATTTCCGCCGGCGCTCCCATCGCGGGTACCGGGATCAGGCGGTGACGCCGCATGGACGAGCGGACTCCCGGCATCAGGCCGCGGCCGACGTTCGGGCGGCGGCTGGACGCCGCGGCGCGGCACGCATTCCCTGCGGCCTCGGTCGCGATCGTGCTGCTGCTGATCGCCGGGCCGCTCGGCCTGCCGGCGGCGGCCCAGCTGCAGCAGGCGCTGGCGCTCGCCTGCGTGTTCTTCTGGTCGCTGTTCCGCCCCGCCTCGATGCCGCCGCCTGCGGTGTTCCTGCTCGGGCTGCTGATCGATCTGCTCGGACTCGCGCCGATCGGCACCGGAGTGCTCACCCTGCTGATCGTGCACGGCGTCGCGATCCGGCTGCGCCGAGCGCTGGTGCCGCGGAGCTTCGTCACCGTCTGGCTGGTCTTCGTCGCGATCGCCGGGGGCGCGGCCACGCTCGGCTGGGCCTTCGCCTCGCTGCTCACCTTCCGCCTGCTGCCGCCGGGCGCATCCCTGTTCCAGTTCGCGCTCTCCGCCGCCTTCTACCCGGTGATCGCCCTGCTGCTGACCCGCGCGCATCGCGGCATCGCGGATCCGGGGCAGGCTTGAGGCATGGAGGGAAGGTCAGGGCCTTATTTCCCCAATGAAGCGCGAAACCCGGAAAACCGGCGTCTTCACCCGCCGGGCGTTGATCGTCGCGGGCGGCCAAATGGCGGCGCTCGGGGTGCTGGGCTGGCGGCTCTATCAGGCGCAGGTGGTGGATGGGGCGCGCTACACGATGCTCGCCAATTCCAACCGCATCAGCTCGCGGCTGATCGCGCCGCCACGTGGTCGCATTCTCGACCGGTTCGGCACGGTGGTGGCCGGCAATAAGCTGAATTGGCGGGCGCTGCTGGTTGCCGAGGAGACCGACAACATCGATGCAACGCTCGACACGTTCGAGCGGATCGTCCCGCTCGGCGAGCATGAGCGGGCGCGCATCGATCGCGAGATCAAGCGGCGGCGCCGGTTCATCCCGATCCTGGTGCGGGATTTCCTGAGCTGGGACGACATGGCGCGCATCGAGGTGAATGCGCCCGATCTGCCGGGCATCCTGGTCGATGTCGGCACGACCCGCATCTATCCGTTCGGGCCGACGCTCGCGCATGTCGTGGGCTATGTGGCGCCGCCGAACGAGCAGGACGCCGCCGAGGATCCGATGATGTCGCTGCCCGGCATGCGCGTTGGCCGGTCCGGGATGGAAAAGGCCGATGACGTGAAGCTGCGGGGGCGGGCCGGGGCCGTTCAGCTCGAGGTGAATGCCGGCGGCCGGGTGATCCGCGAGCTCGACCGTCAGGAGGGCACCGCCGGGGCCGATCTCGGCCTCACCATCGATGCCGTGCTGCAGCAGCAGGTTCTGGGGCGGCTCGGCGATGAAAGCGCCAGCGCCGTGGTGCTCGATTGCCGCAACGGGGAGGTGATGGCGATGGCCACCAACCCCTCCTTCGACCCCACCCTGTTCGACAGCGGCATCTCCCAGGCGCAATGGATCGAGTGGACGAATAACCGCCGCACACCGTTGATCAACAAGGCGACGGCCGGCGTCTACCCGCCCGGCTCGACCTTCAAGCTGGCGGTCGCGATGGCCGGGCTCGAGGCGAAGACGCTGACAACGGGCGACCGCATCAACTGTCCGGGCTATCTCGATATCGGCGACACACGCTTCCATTGCTGGAGCAAGTACGGCCATGGGTCGCTCGACCTGCATGGCGGCCTCAAGAACAGCTGCGACGTGTTCTTCTACGAGGTGGCGCGGCGCACCGGCATCGACCGGATCGCGGCGATGGCGCATCGCTTCGGCCTCGGCACCGAGATCGGCATCGAGCTGCCGGGCACCCGCACCGGTCTGATCCCGACCCGCGAGTGGCGCCAGGCGCACGGGCATCCGTGGGAGATCGGCGACACGGTGGTGAGCGGCATCGGCCAGGGCTACGTGCAGGTCACGCCGTTGCAGCTCGCGACCTATGTCGCCCGGGTGGCGACCGGGCGCGCGGTGCAGCCGCATCTCACCCGCCAGCTCGACAACCGGATGCAACCCGGCAGCAACGCGGCCGATTGGCCGGCGATGGGCTTGCCGGACAGTTATTTCCACGCCGTCCGGAGCGGCATGTGGGCGGTGGTGAACGAGCCGCACGGCACGGCCCCGCTGGCCAGGCTGACCATTCCGGGCGTGCAGCTCGCCGGCAAGACCGGCTCGGCGCAGGTGCGGCGGGTGTCGCGCGAGCTCCGCGAGCATGGGCATTTCAACTCCGCCAACCTGCCTTGGGAGTTCCGGCCGCACGCGCTGTTCGTCGCCTTCGCCCCCTATGATGCGCCGCGCTACGCGGTCTCCGTGGTCGTCGAGCACGGCAATGCTGGCGCCGATGTCGCGGGCCCGATCGCGCGCGACATTATGACCGACACGCTGCTCCGCGACCCGGCCGAGCGGCAGGATTCCGGGCAGAAGCTGGCGCAGGCCGGCGGATGACCGCGAGCGTGTAGGGAGGACCTGCGATGCTCCTCGAACGCCGGCTGCTCCGCGCCGAGCCCTCCTTCGGCTTCGCGGCCAAGCTCTGGCAGATCCCCTGGCTCTACGTGCTGCTGCTCTGCGCGCTCGCGGGTGTCGGCTATGTGGCGCTCTATTCCGCCGGCGGCGGCTCGCCCGATACCTACGCCAACCGGCAGATCCTGCGCTTCTTCTTCGGGCTCGGGCTGATGGTGTGCATCGCGATGATCGACATTCGCATCATCGCGCGGCTGTCCTGGCCGATCTACGCCTTCGCGGTCGGGCTGCTGATGCTGGTGCTGCGTTACGGGCATGTCGGCAAGGGCGCGCAGCGCTGGCTCGATATCAGCGGGTTGCAGATGCAGCCGAGCGAGCTCGCGAAGCTCGCGCTGATCCTCGCGCTGGCCGCCTGGTTCCACCGCGCATCCTGGGAGCGGCTCGGCAATCCGCTCTTCCTGATCCCGCCGGCGCTCGCGGTGCTGCTGCCGGTCGGGCTGATCCTGAAGGAGCCCAATCTCGGCACCGCGGCGATCGTCGGGCTGATCGGGGCGGTGATGTTCCTCGGCGCCGGCGTGCGCTGGTGGAAATTCGCGCTGGTGATCCTGCCGCTGCCGCTGCTCTGGCATTTCGTCTATGCCCATCTGCATGATTACCAGCGGGCGCGGATCGACACCTTCCTGCACCCCGAGAACGACCCGCTCGGCGCCGGCTACAACATCATCCAGTCGAAGATCGCGCTGGGCTCGGGCGGCATGTGGGGGCAGGGCTTCCTGCAGGGCACGCAAGCGCATCTCGACTTCCTGCCGGAGAAGCAGACCGATTTCATCTTCACCGTGCTGGCCGAGGAATTCGGCTTCGCCGGCGCGCTCGCCGTGCTCGGCCTGCTCTGCCTGATCATCCTCGGCGCGATGCTGATCGCGCTCCGCTGCCGCAACCAGTACGGGCGGCTGGTGGCGCTCGGCATCGCCACCAATTTCTTCCTCTACGTCTTCGTCAACATCGCGATGGTGATGGGGGTGATCCCGGTCGGCGGCGTGCCGCTGCCGCTCGTCTCGCATGGCGGGTCGGCGCTGATCGTGGTGATGATCGGGTTCGGCGTGCTGATGTCGGCGCATGTCCACCGCAATGTCGAGTTCCCTGACAAGCGCGACGAGTGATTGCCCGAGGGGGGCGGGGTGGCTAGGGTGCCGCCTTCCTCCAGCCGCCGAGAGATCCCATGAGCCTGACCGCCGAGCGCCTCGACCGCATCAGCCCGAGCCTGACCATCGCGATGACGCAGAAGGCGCGGGCGCTGAAGGCCTCGGGGCGGGATGTGATCGGCCTGGCGGCGGGCGAGCCGGATTTCGACACGCCGGACAACGTCAAGCAGGCGGCGATCCGCGCCATCATGGCGGGCGACACGAAATACACCGACACCGCCGGCACGCCGGCGCTGCGCAAGGCGGTCGCCGCCAAGTTCCTCGAGGATTCCGGCGTCGACTACAAGCCGGAAGAGATCATGATCTCGACCGGCGGCAAGCAGGTGATCTTCAACGCCATGCTGGCCACGCTGAACCCCGGCGACGAGGCGGTGATCCCGACGCCGTGCTGGGTGAGCTATCCCGACATCGTGAGCGTGGCCGACGGCAAGCCGGTCTTCGTGCCGTGCGAGCAGAATAACGGGTTCCGCATGCGCGCCGAGGCGCTCGAGGCGGCGATCACGCCGCGCACCAAGTGGCTGATCCTCAACAATCCCTGCAACCCGACGGGCGCCGCCTACTCGGCCGAGGATCTCCGCCCGATCTGCGACGTGCTGCTGAAGCACCCCGATGTGTGGATCTTCTCGGACGATATCTACGAGAAGCTCGCCTACGACGGGTTCCGTCCGGCGACCGTCGTCGAGGTGGAGCCGCGGCTGAAGGGCCGCACGCTGACGATGAACGGGTGCAGCAAGGCCTATGCGATGACCGGCTGGCGCATCGGCTTCTGCGGCGGTCCGGCCGAGCTGATCCGCGCGATGGACAAGCTGCAAAGCCAGTCCACCTCCAGCACCTCATCGATCAGCCAGGCCGCCGCGGTCGAAGCGCTGACCGGGCAGCAGGATTCGATCGCCGAGATGGCCCGCGTCTACAAGGAGCGGCGCGACCTCGTGGTCGACATGCTGAACCAGGCGCCCGGCATCACCTGCCATCGGCCGGAAGGCGCGTTCTACGTCTTCCCGGCGATCCATGGCTGCATCGGCAAGACCAGCAAGGGCGGCACCGCGATCAAGGATGATGAGAGCTTCACGCTCGCCCTGCTGGACGAGGAGGGGGTCGCGACCGTGCATGGCGGCGCGTTCATGTATCCGGGTCATTTCCGCATCAGCTATGCCACCGACACCGATTCGCTCCGCGAGGCCTGCACGCGCATCCAGCGCTTCTGCCAAGGTTTGCGCTGATGGGCGACACGGTTCCCGCCGCCGGGCCGAAACTCGCCGCGCGCATCGGGCAGACCTCGCTCGCCGCAACCGTAGCCATGACGATCCGCGCGCGGGCGATGCGTGCCGAGGGGATCGAGGTGATCTCGCTCGCGATCGGCGAGCCGGATTTCGCCACTCCGTCGCACGCGATCGAGGCGGCGCATCAGGCGGCGCTCCGCGGCGAGACCAAATACCCGCCGCAAGACGGCACGCCGGCGCTCAAAAAAGCGGTGCAGCAGAAATTCGCCCGCGAGAACGGGCTCGACTACGCGCTCGACGAGATCCTGATCAGCAATGGCGGCAAGCAGTCGATTTTCGACGCGCTGATCGCGACGCTTGATCCCGGCGACGAGGTGATCGTCCCCGCCCCCTATTGGGGCGCCTATCCGCTGATCACCAAGATGCTCGGCGGCGTGCCGGTCGAGATCAACTGCCCACAGAATAACGGCTTCCGGCTGCGCCCCGAGGCGCTCGAGGCGGCGATCACGCCGCGCACCAAATGGCTCATCCTCAACCAGCCGAACAATCCGACGGGGGCGGCCTATTCGCGCGAGGAGCTCGGCGCGATCGCGGCGGTGATGCGCCGGCATCCGCATGTCTGGATCATGTCGGACGAGATGTACGAGCACCTCATCTACGAGGGCGGCGGGCATGTCTCGATGGCGGCGGCGGCGGCCGATCTGCGCGAGCGCATCCTCACCATCTCCGGCGTCTCCAAGACCTACGCGATGACCGGCTGGCGCATCGGCTTCTCCGGCGGACCGCGCGCGCTGATCAAGGCGATGATGGTGATGCAGGGGAATGCGACGGCCGGCGTCTCCAGCGTCGGCCAGGCGGCGGCGGCGGCGGCGCTGACCGGGCCGCAGGACATGGTGGCCGAGTGCGCCGCGGCCTATCGCCGGCGGCGCGACCTCGTCGTCGCGACGCTGCAGGGCGCGAAGGGGATTTCCTGCCACAAGCCGGAAGGCGCGTTCTACGTCTATCCGAACGTCGCCGGCGTGCTCGGCAAGACGAGCGAGACGGGAAAGCGGATCGAGACGGACCAGGATTTCTGCCTGGCTCTGCTCGAGGAGAAGCATGTCGCGGTCGTGCAGGGCAGCGCGTTCGGCATGTCGCCCTATGTCCGCATCAGCTACGCGACCGACGACGCCTCGCTCACCGAAGCATGCAAGCGGATCGTGGAGTTCTGCGCGGCGCTGCACTGAGCCGGACGGCGCTGGGCGCGGCCTTTGCCGCGCTGCAGGCCGGACGCTTTGCAGAGGCATTGTCCGTGCCGCTTCCGGACGCGCCGGAAGCCTGGCTGCTGCGCGGGCTCGCGCTGGCCGGGTGCGGGGATGAGGGGGCCGCGCCGCTTCTCGTCAAGGTCGCCGCAGCGCGTCCGGGACACGCGCATCCGCTGGCCGATCTCGCGAAGCTGCTCGCCGCCCATGGCCGTGACGCCGCGCCGCATTTCCGCGCGGTGATCCGGCTCGCGCCCGGGGATGCGCGGGCGCGGGCGGAACTCTCCCGCTATCTGCTCGCCGCCGGGTGCGGTTCCGCGGCGGCCGGGGAGGCGGAGGCGGCGCTGGTTCTGCAACCGGGCTGGCCGGTCGCGCTCAATCTGCGCGGCGCGGCGCTCGCCTCTCTGGGCGAGGGCGAGGCGGCGATCGCGTGCTTCCGCGCCGCGGTCGCGCGCGATCCGGCCCACGCGGCGGGGTGGAGCAATCTCGGCAAGGCGCTGGCGGCGGAGGGCGATTTCGATGCCGGGCTGGGCGCGCTCGATCGCGCCTGCCGGTTGCGCCCGCAGGATGCGCAGCTCGCGCTCAACCGGGCGGTGGCGCTGCTCAAGGCGGGGCGCTTCGCGGAGGGCTGGGCGGCGTTCGAGGCGCGCCGCGCGATGCCGGGCCATGTCGTGCCGCCACCCGCGCTGCGCCTGCCGGCGCCGCTGCCTGCCGATCTCGCCGGCCGGACCGTGCTGCTGAGCCATGAGGAGGGGTTCGGCGACACGCTGCAATTCCTTCGCTACGCGCGGCCGCTCTCGGCACGCGGGGCGCGCGTCGTCGCGCAGGTGCCGGCGCCGCTCGCGCGCATCACCGCCCGCGTGGCGGGTATCGACGCGGTGGTGGCGGAGCCGCCCGCTTTCGATTTCCACACGCCGTTCCCGAGCCTGCCGCGCAGTTTCGCGACCCGACTGGAGACCATCCCGGCGGACATCCCCTATCTCTCATCCGAGCCCGACGATGCCGCCCTCTGGCGGGAGCGTCTCGCCGGCTTGCCCGGCCGGCGCATCGGGTTGGTCTGGGCGGGCGCGTCGCGGCCTGGCAATCCCGCCGCCGAGGCGACGGACCGGCTCCGCAGCCTGAAGCTGGCAAGGTTGGCGCCGCTCGCCGCGATCCCGGGCGTGTCTTGGGTCAGTCTGCAAATGGGCGCGGCAGCGCGCGAGTCCCCGCCCGCGGGTCTCCAGCTGTTCGACCCGATGCCGGAGGTGCGAGACTTCGCCGACACCGCGGCGGTCATCGCCAATCTCGACGCGGTGGTGACGGTCGACACCTCGGTCGCGCATCTGGCCGGCGGGATGGGATGCCGGGTAATCCTGCTCGATCGCTACGACAATTGCTGGCGCTGGCTGCACGGCCGCGCGGGCAGCCCGTGGTACCCGAGCCTGCGCATCCTCCGCCAGCCACGCTTCGGCGATTGGGACGGCGTGCTGGCGTCGCTCATGGACACGCTCTGACCGGCACCCGCGGCTGCCTCTTAAGAGGCTGTGTCTGAACGAATCAGACACGTTAGCCAATGCTCAAGAGGATTTAGTGTCGAGCAAGCGTGCGGGACTATCTGCGCTCTCCTGCCACGATTAGCGTAGCACGGTGAATTTTGTCGGAGTTGCCCGATGATCCCCGTTTCAGGCCTGTACGAGAGCCACTTAACCGTATCCGATCTGGACCGTTCGATCGCATTTTATCGGGATATCGTCGGCCTCGAGTTGGCTCATACTGTCCCCAAACGTCATGCCGCGTTTTTCTGGATCGGCGGTCGCGAGCGATCAATGCTCGGGCTGTGGTCGATTCACAGCTCTCCAGTCCGGCTCCGGCTACACATCGCGTTTTCTGTTGAGCTTGAGCAGGCCATAAAAAGTGTTGAAGCGCTTCGCTTTAAGGGGATTGTCCCTCGTCGAGGGGGCGGCGGTCCTGAGATTAATGAACCGGTCGTTTTCCCCTGGATACCGGCAGCAAGTGTTTATTTTGATGATCCGGACGGCCACTCACTTGAATACATTGCCACCCTCTCTGATCCGCCCCGGCCTGAGATATCGGGGACAATGCCGCTGTCTGAATGGCGTGCCATGCTTGCCTAAGAGGTGACCTCTGAACACTAAGGCCTTTGGAATCTAGGGATTCCCTGTTGGGCTGAGAAGTGATTTCCTCTTTGCCGCATCGGCCATGCTCCTGATCAGACGGCTGGGCCGTTCCACATGAATGCAGCGTCAGACTCTAAGCCTGTTCGGAGCTGTCGATCACCACCATCATGCGCCCGGCGAGCGGGGTCGGCGTGCGGTCGGCGGAGAGCAGGGCGCGGAAGCGGATCTCGGTCTTCGCATCCTGCTCGTAATCCACGTCGAGCACCCCGAACCGGTCGAGGAAGCGGTTCATCGCCGCCGGTATCCGCACGCAGCCCTGCGACGCCGGACGGCCGATGCGCCGCTCCAGCACGTCGGGATCCGTCGCATGCATGAGCAGGCGCATCGGGCCGGATTGATGGTCCGGCCGCCAGCCCTTCATCGCGATCTGCCAGCCGAAATCCCACACCCGCATGCCCTTCACGCCATACCCGCGAATGTGGTTCTCGTTGAACGTGCCCTCGGCCCGGTAATCGAGAATCGCATCGGTGTGGAGGAACACGCCGGTCGGCGTGATGTAGTGGTCGAACCGCCCGGCCTGGCCGGTCGAGACATGCGATGTGGCGAGGATCTCCCAGGCGCCGTTCGGCTTGGCGAGCACGACCGACAATTCCTGCACTCGCGGATTGCGATCCACCGCAATGATGAGCTGCGGCCGGTCGATGGTCCGGTCCGCCGTCTGCAGCGCCTCGCCGACCCGCGCGACCAGGGAGCGCTGCTGCGCCAGGCCGAGCGTGACGAGATGCGGCACGTCGCCGAGCAGCAGATGGTGCAGCCGCCTGGCCTCCGCCTCGACCGCTTCCGGCGTGAGGGAGGGCGCGGGCGGCGCGGGGGCGGGCAGCGCACCGAGCACCGGCGGGTTAGGTGTCGGCGGGGTGAGCGCCGGCGGGGTGAGGCCCGGGGGCGTCGGCGCGGGCGGATTGAGCGCCGGCGGGTTGAGCGGCGAGGTGCCGGGGGCGAGCAGGGCCGGCAGGCCGCCCGGCGGCAGATGCGCGACCGCCGGGATCGGCGCGGCGACCGGATTCTGCGCCAGCGCCAGCTCGGCCGGAGCGGGCGCAGCGATGATCAGGGCCGCCAACAGGGCCCGGGCCAGATGCCTCGACATCGATCCTCCTGCCGCGGCGCACGCGGCGCATCGGCGATCATCCTATCCTCGCAATGAGATAAATTTCCACGACCGCCAAGCGGCTTGCGGCGATTCCTGCATGAAGTTGCTGAACCGCATCGCACACGAACAAGCGATCACCGATCCAGCTTGCCGGGATCCTTTCCGGCTGGCGGCGCCTCGCGCGCCCGTTCCTGCTGCTTGCGCTTGCGAAGATTCCCGCGGAGCGCCGCCGCGAGTCGCGCCTCCCGCTCCGCCTTGGCGACCGCCGCGCGCGGCGTGAGGGCGAGTGGTGGCTTGCCTTTCAACCGGGCAGCCGCGCCGGATGCGTCGTGCGCTCGGCAATCTCGTTGATCAGCTTGCGGGTCATCGCCTCGCCGAAACTGGCGTAATCATGAATTTCCAGCACGAAGCTCGATTCCCCGCCCGTCACATTGGCGCGGTAATAGCTGGGCAGGCCCCCCGGCGGGTGGGTGTGCGCCTGCAGCCAGGGCACCGGGCTTTCATTGGCGATCGCGAGCCCGTTGATCGTGATCCCCTGCTTCATCGCGTCGTCGCGCGCATCGGTCGCCTCGCGGCCGGAATTGTTGGTGCCGTCGCCGCAGATGTCGATCACCTTGCGGGGCGCGTCATACCCGCTTTCGGCGATGTCCTTCGCCGCGAGATCGAGCCCGGCGCCGATCGCGGTGCGGCCGCGGAAGCTGCGCGGCGCATCCTTCATCGCCTGCGCGAAGGCATGCGCGGAGGCCGCATCCTTGATGATGGTCCAGTCGAGCACGTTCTTGACCTCGTACATGCTCGCGAACTCGACATAGCGCACGGCGATCGCGCCGGTGGCGCCCCCATGGATGGCGGCGATCACCCGCGGATCGCTGAACGCGGCGAGATAGCCGTCCTTCTGCAGCTCGAACTCGGAATCGTTGATGCTGCCGGACACATCGTCCACCAGCACCAGAGCGAGATCGACGCTCGGCGGATCAGTCGCGCGCGCCGGGGCCGAAAACCCGGCGGCCAGCAGCAAGACGGCGAGAATGGCGCGACGCATGGCGGAACTCCGCGTCCATGGGACGCCGATGCTCCGCCGCCGCCGCCGCCGGCGTCAAACCAATTCTGCGCTCAGCCAAATCTGCGGTCAGGCGGCTTTCGCCTCGCGCCGGCGTGAATGCAGGATCCATTCGGTGTAGCCGTTCGGCTGCGCGCGGCCCTTGAAGATGAGGTCGCTCGCCGCCTGGAAGGCGACGCCGTCGAAGCCCGGCGCCATCGGGCGATAGGCCGGATCGCCCGCATTCTGCCGGTCGACCACCGCGGCCATCCGCTGCAGCGTGGCCTTCACCTGCGCCTCGGTCACCACCCCGTGCAGCAGCCAGTTGGCGATGTGCTGCGAGGAGATGCGGAGCGTCGCGCGATCCTCCATCAGCCCGACGTCATGGATATCCGGCACTTTCGAGCAACCGACGCCCTGGTCGATCCAGCGCACGACATAGCCGAGAATGCCCTGCACGTTGTTGTCGAGCTCCTGGCGGATCTCCTCCTCCGACCAGTTGCGCCCGGTGGCGAGCGGTACGGTGAGGATATCGCCCAGCTTGGCGCGCGGGCGGTTCGCGATCTCGTCCTGCCGCGCGGGGACATCGATCTCGAGGTAATGCAGCGCATGCAGGGTGGCCGCGGTCGGCGAGGGCACCCAGGCGGTGTTGGCGCCGGCGCGCGGGTGGCCGATCTTCTGCTCGAGCATCTCCGCCATCCGGTCCGGCGCCGCCCACATGCCCTTGCCGATCTGCGCGCGGCCGCGCAGCCCGCAGGCGAGGCCGATCTCGACATTCTGGTTCTCGTAGGCGGCGATCCAAGGCGCGCCCTTCATGTCGTTCTTGCGGATCATCGGACCTGCCTCGATCGAGGTGTGGATCTCGTCGCCGGTGCGGTCGAGGAAGCCCGTGTTGATGAAGACGATGCGGTTCGTCGCGGCGCGGATCGCCGCCTTGAGGTTGAGCGTGGTGCGCCGCTCCTCGTCCATGATCCCCATCTTCAGCGTGTTGCGCGGGATCGCCAGCATGTCCTCGATACGCGAGAAGAGGTTGGCGGTGAACGCCACCTCCTCCGGTCCGTGCATCTTTGGCTTGACGATATAGGCCGAGCCGGCGCGGCTGTTGTGCAGCTCGGGCGTGCCGCGCACGTCGTGCAGCGCGATCAAAGAAGTCACCGCGGCGTCGAGAATGCCTTCCGGCAATTCCTCCCCCGCCGCATCGGTCACCGCATCGGTATACATGTGGTGGCCGACATTGCGCACCAGCATCAGGCTGCGGCCCGGCAGGGTCAGCGTGCCGCCATCCGGCGTCTCGTAGCTGCGGTCCGGGTTGAGCCGCCGCTCCATCATGCGGCCGCCCTTCTCGAAGCTCGCGGCGAGCGTGCCGCGCATCAGCCCGAGCCAGTTGCGATACACCTCGACCTTGTCCTCCGCATCCACCGCGGCGACGCTGTCCTCGCAATCCATGATGGTGGTGATGGCGGATTCGAGAACGAGATCGGCGATGCCGGCCGGATCGTCGCGGCCGATCGGGTGCGTACGGTCGATGACGATCTCGATATGCAGCCCGTGCTTCTGCAGCAGGATGGCGGAAGGCGCCTCCGGCTCGCCCCGGAAGCCCGCCAGCTGCGACGGATCGGCGAGGCCGACGCGGCTGTCATCCTGGCGGCGCACGGCAAGCAGCCCGTCGATGATTGCATAGGCGGCGGCATCTGCATGGCTGCCATGGCCGAGCGGCGCCGCCTCGTCGAGCACCTGCCGCGCCTTCGCCACGACACGCTTGCCACGCGCCGGGTTGAACCCTTTGCCGCGTTCCGCGCCATCCGACTCGTCGATCGCGTCGGTACCGTAGAGCGCGTCGTAGAGACTGCCCCAGCGCGCATTCGCGGCGTTCAGCGCATAGCGCGCATTGTTCACCGGCACGACCAGCTGCGGCCCGGCGATGCGGCTGATCTCGGCATCGACATTTGCCGTGCCGATTGTGAAATCCTCCGGCTCGGGTTGCAAATAGCCGATCTCGCGCAGGAACGCCTCGTATTCGGCCGCCGGGATCGGCGCGCCGGCGCGCGCGCGGTGCCATTCGTCGATGCGCGCCTGCATCTCGTCGCGCGTGCGCAGCAGCTCGCGATTGCGCGGCGCGAGCTCGGCGAAGATCGCGCCGAGCTTGCGCCAGAACTCTTCGGCCGCGATGCCGGTACCCGGCAGGGCTTCCTGCACGACGAAATCATGCAGCGATTGCGCGACCTTGAGGCCGCCCGCTTCGATCCGCGCCATGGCGGTCTCCCTCTCTTCGATCAGAACCAGCGCGTCAGCTCTCGCCGCGCGCCTTCAACCATTGCGCATAAGCGGCGTGTGTCTCCGCATTCGCGGGATAGGTGCCGGGCAGCGCCGCGCCGCCGGCGACACGCTCGACGATGAAGGTCTCGAGCCGTTCCTGCTCGGCGGCGTCACGCGCCACCTCGTCGGCGAGATGGCGCGGCACCACCACCACGCCGTCGCCATCGCCCACGACCGCATCGCCCGGATAGACCGCCACCCCGCCGCAGGCGATCGGCACGTCGATATCGACCGCGTGATGCAGCGCGAGATTGAGCGGCGCCGAAGGGCCCGCGCAGAACACCGGAAAATCCATCGCCGAGATCGGCCCGGCATCGCGGATGCCGGCATCGCTCACCACCCCGGCGACGCCGCGCTTCTGCAGCCGCGTCATCAGGATTTGCCCGCCAGACGCGGCGCGCGCATCGCCGCGGCAATCCATCACCAGCACGTTCCCGGCCGGCGTGATCTCGATCGCGCGGCGCTGCGGGTGCATCGGATTCTCGAACACCGACACGGTGTCCAGATCCTCGCGCGCCGGGATGTAGCGGAGCGTGCTCGCCGCCCCCACCATGTTCGCGCCGTAGCGGCCGAGCGGGCGGACCCCCTGGATGAACACGTTGCGCAAGCCCCGCTTGAAGAGCTGCGTGGTGAGCGTCGCCGTGCTCGCCCGCCGCAGGCATGCGAGCGTCTCCGCCGCCAGTCCGTCCATCCGCGCCTCCCAGAACCCGATCCGTTTGCGGGCGGAGTGTTTCAGAGCGGCCGCGGGCCCGCAACCGGGTGCTTGACGCCGGTGACGCGGAGCGCCTATGCAGCCTTGGTATCGATACCATGTGCCGTTAGAGCACATTCTATCAAGAGCTTCGGGCAAAACGCGCATGCGCCGCGTAACGCAAGGGGAAACGGGGCGTGATCCGCGCGGGAACAGATCGGTCAGGCGGAGCCCCGCCGCTCGATGGCGAACGGAACGAGGGTGCGCGCGGTGACGCTCTCGCCGCGCAGCCGGCGCAGCAGCAATGCCGCGGAGAGCGCGCCGATCGCGGCACTCTCCACCTTCACCGTGGTGATCGCCGGCGTGAGCGCGCGGCCAAGCTCGAAATCCCCGAACCCGCAGATCGCAATCCGGTCTGGAACCGCATGGCCGGCATCGCGCGCTTCCAGCAGCGCCCCTGCGGCGACCATGTCCGAGCTGCAGAACAGAGCGGTGCGGCCCGCGAGTTTCGGGAGCAGCATCCGCGCCGCCTCGCGCCCGGCGAGGATGCTGCCCGGCGCCGCGAGACGCTGCTCGGCCACCAGGGTTCCGCCCCGGCGCCCGAATTCAGCGACGAACCCGTCGCGCCGCGCGCGGGCGCGCGGGTCATCGGCGGCGATCACCGCGAAATCCCGATGCCCGGCTTCCGCGAAGAACGCCGCCACCGCCTCGCCGACGCTCGCATGGTCGAAACCCACCAGCATGTCGGCCGGCTCGGCGACGGCGTCCCAGATCTCAACGAGCGGAATCCCGGCCCGCGCCACCCGGCGCAGGGTCGCCGCCGAATGCGCGGCGCCGGTCAGCAGCAGCCCGTCCGGCTGCCGCCCGAGAAAGGCGCCGATCAGCTTGTCCTCGCGTTCTTCCCGATAGCCGGACAGGCCGAGCACGACGTGATAGCCCGCGAACTCCAGCGCGTCGGTGAAGCTGCCGATGCAATCGGCGAAGACCGGCGTGGCGATGGTCGGCACGATCGCCGCGATCATGCGCGAGCGCCGCGACGACAATCCGCCGGCGACGAGGTTCGGCACGTAGCCGAGCTCGGCGATCGCGGCGCGCACGCGGAGCGCGGTCTCCTTGGTGACCCGCTCGGGCGCATTCAGCACGCGCGAGACGGTCATCGGCGCGACGCCGGCATGGGCCGCCACATCGGTGATCTTCACGGTGCCGTGGGAGGGGCCGTGCGAGGGACCGCGCAGGGCAGCGGCCGACCCTGGGTTCGGTCCGGTGTTCGGCCCAAGGTTCGGACCAGAGTTCGGCATGGTCGCTGCACTCTCCTCCGTACCGGCGGGGCAAGTTACGCGGCAAGGGCGCGGCGGGATAGCCGCCTGTGCAGAAAATCGGAGGGAATGTCATGACACATTGGGAGACCACACGGCGCGGCGTGCTCGGCGGCGTGCTCGGCAGCGGCGTGCTCGGCGGCGCCGGGCTCGGCCTCGCGCGACCGGCGCGGGCGCAGAATCCGGCCTCGCCGCTCACCCTCAACATCATCGACGCCGCCGGCAATCTCGCCCTCACGCAAAGGGGTTTCGAGGATTTCCGCCGGAAGAACCCGAAGCTCGTCTCGCGCTTCGCGTTCAGCCAGGCGCCGGCGCCCGAATTGCCCGGCAAAGTGAAGGCGGAGCAGGATGCGGGACGGAGCGATATCGACATGGTGCTGGTCGGCACCGACGCGCTCGCCGCCGGCATCCAGATGGGCCTGTGGCTGAAACTGCTGCCCGATCACGCGTCTGCGCTGCCCGATCTGCAGAAGATCCTGCTGCCCGCCGCCTGGCGCATGCAGTCGCTGGCGCAAGACCAGGGGGTGATCGTCACCTACTACCCGTCCGGCCCGCTCTTCGAGTATTCGCCCGATACGGTGAAGCAGCTGCCGAAGACGGCGGACGATCTCCTCGCCTGGACGCGCGCCAACAAGAACCGCTTCATGTACGCGCGGCCGGCGAATTCCGGGCCCGGCCGCACGCTGCTGATGGGCATGCCCTATATCCTGGGCGACAAGGATCCGCAGGATCCGAAGAATGGTTGGGACAAGACCTGGAGCTATCTCGCCGCACTCGGCGAGAACATCGAGTACTATCCTTCCGGCACCGCGCAGGTGATGACGGAATTCGGCCAGGGCACGCGCGACATGATCGCCACGACCACCGGATGGGACATCAACCCGCGCGTGCTCGGCACCGTGCCGGAAACCGCGAAAATCTTCGCGATCGACAAGTTCCACTGGGTCGGCGACGCGCATTACATGCTGATCCCGAAGCTGGTGACGCCGGAGCGGGTGGGCGTGCTGCTCGAGTTGATGAGCTATCTGCTGAGCCCGCCCGCGCAGGCCTATACCTATGATCGCGGCTATTTCTATCCGGGGCCTGCGGTGGCCGGCGTCACGCTCGACATGGCGCCGCAGCAGAGCCAGGACGACATCAAGCAGTTCGGACGACCGGAATACGCGAAGCTGATCGCCGACGTACCGGTGGAATTGCCGCTCTCGGCGGAAAACCTCGTCTATGCCTTCCAGCGCTGGGACCAGCAGGTCGGCAGCAAGCGGAAGCCCTGACGCCGTGGCGATCGCGTCGCGCGATTTTCGCGAGTTGCGGCTCGACGGGGTCAGCCGGCGTTTCGGCGCGCTGAACGCGCTCCGCGACGTCAGCCTGACGGTGCAGCGCGGTGAGTTCATCGCGCTGCTCGGGCCGTCCGGTTGCGGCAAGTCGACCGCGCTCAACTGCCTGGCCGGGCTGCTGCCGCTCACCGATGGCAGCATCTGGCTCGACGGCACGCGGCTCGACACGCTGAAGCCCGAGGCGCGCGGCTTCGGCATGGTGTTCCAGAACTACGCGCTGTTTCCGCACATGACCTTGCGGCGGAATATCGGGTTCGGCCTGCGCATGCAGCGGCGGCCGCGCGCCGAGATCGATCGCAAGGTGGAGGAGGCGCTGGCGCTGGTGCGTCTGCGCGAGCATGCCGACAAGCTGCCCGGGCAGATTTCCGGCGGCCAGCAGCAGCGTGTCGCGATCGCGCGCGCCATCGTCATCGAACCGCCGCTGGTGCTGATGGACGAGCCGCTCTCCAATCTTGACGCCAAGCTGCGGCTCGAGATGCGCGCCGAGATCCGCCGCATCCACAATGCGCTCGGCTCCTCCACCATCTATGTGACGCATGACCAGGACGAGGCGCTGTCGCTCGCCGACCGCATCGTCGTGCTGCGCGACGGTGCGGTGCGGCAGGTCGGCACGCCCGAGGATCTCTATGCGCGGCCGGCGCATGCCGATGTCGCGGAGTTCATGGGCTATCGGAACCTGCTGCGCGGGACCGCATCGGCGGCCGGCATCACGATCGACAATGCGGCACTCGGCGGCACCGCGATCGACGCCAACCACACGGGCGCGGCGCTCGCCGCGATCCGGCCCGAGGATCTCGTGCCGGTGGCGGACGGTCCGATCGGGGCGACGGTGGAGACCGCGGAATACCGCGGCCGCGAGTTCTACGGCACCGCGCGCATGGCGGACGGCACGGAGCTCTTCTTCCGCTCCGAGCAGCGCGCCGTGCCGGGAGAGGCGCTCCGGTTCGGCGCCGATCCAGCGCGCATCCTGGTCTATGCGCAATGAGCGTCTCGCAGCAGGGGACGGCGGACATCGCCCAGCCGCGCGCAATCAATACCGTTCCGCTGCGCCTCCGGCTCGCGCAGCGTGGGCTCGACGGCACGACGCTTCTCCTGCTGCCCGCGCTCGCGGTGGTGATCGCGCTGTTCGTCTATCCGTTCCTCTACGGATTGGTGCTCTCCTTCCACCCGAAAGTCGGCCGCGCGCTCGCCAACTACGCGAAATTCTTCTCCGACCCGTTCCTCTACAACACGGTGTGGATCACCCTCTGGATCGCGGTGCCGGCGACGGTGCTGAACGTCGTCCTCTCGATCCCGATCGCGATGCGCGTGCGGCTGATGCGCCATCAGCGGCTGCTCACCACCATCCTCGTCGTGCCGGTCACGCTCGGCACCGTGCTGATCGCCGAAGGATTGCTGAACTATCTCGGCCCGCTTGGCTGGGTGAACCGGGTGCTGATCAACCTGCATCTGGTCTCGCGGCCG
Source organism: Acetobacteraceae bacterium (assembly GCA_965276665.1). Classification (GTDB taxonomy): domain Bacteria; phylum Pseudomonadota; class Alphaproteobacteria; order Acetobacterales; family Acetobacteraceae; genus CAWGJC01. The sequence goes on along the minus strand of OZ255620.1, from coordinate 544,764 downwards.
GTCCGCCTGGTGCACGATTACTGGGGCGTGTTCTTCTCGTTGGTGATCAGCGGGTTTCCGTTCACCTTCCTGCTCACGCTCTCCTACGTGACCGGCATCGACCCGTCGCTCGAGCAGGCGGGGGCGATGCTGGGCGCGGGGCGGCGGGCGCGGTTCTGGGCGATCATCCTGCCGCTTCTGGTGCCCGGCCTCGCGATCACCTTCTGCCTCTCCTTCGTGCAGGCCTTCGCGGTGTTTCCTTCGGCGGTGATGCTCGGCGAGCCGGCCGGACCGACACGGGTGATCTCGGTCGCCGCCTACACCGCCGCCTATGAGCAATACGATTATCCGATGGCCTCGGCGATCGCGATGATCATGGGGGCGGCGCAGGTGCTGATCGTGGCCGCGATCCTCGCGCTTCGCGGTCTCGTCTATCGCGGTCCCGCGGGAGGCGGAAAGGGATGAGGCGCGCGCGGGCGAGCACCGATCTCGGCGAGCGGCTCTGGGCCTTCGCGGTCTGGGCCGTGGTGGTGTTCTTCATCGTCAATCTCGCCGCGATGGTGGCGACGGTGGTGCTGGAATCGCTGTCGCGCCGCTGGTTCGGCACTTGGCTGCCGGCCGGCTACACGCTGAGCTGGTTCAGCGACGCCTGGGGCGAGTTCCAGCTGCAGGACGTGCTGGTCGTCACCTTCGAGGTGGTGGGCGCGGTGGTGCTGATCTCCGGTCTCGTCGGCGTCCCGGCCGCCTATGCGCTCGCACGGCGGGATTTTCCGGGCAAGCGCGCGGTCACGCTCGTCTTCCTGCTGCCGCTGCTCGTGCCTTCGATGACATACGGCATCCCGCTCGCGACGGTGCTTTACCGCGCGGGGTTCGCGGGCACGATCCTCGGCGTGATCCTGGCGAACCTGGTGCCGACCGTGCCCTTTGTGGTGTTCGTGATGGTGCCGTTCATCGAGCAGATCGATCCGCGGATCGAATCCGCCGCCCGCGTGTTCGGGGCGGGCACCGGGCGGCTGTTCCTGCATGTGCTGGTGCCGCTGCTCACGCCCGGCATTCTGGCCGCGCTGCTGCTCGTGCTGGTGCGCACCATCGCGATGTTCGAGCTGAGCTTCCTCACCGCCGGGCCGGGCAGCCAGACGCTGGTGGTGGCGCTCTACTACTCGGTCTTCGCGGCCGGCGTGCGGGCGCAGCAATCGATCAACGCGATGGCCGTGGTCTATATGGTCACGACGCTGATCTGGCTGCTGATCGCGCTCCGCTTCGTCAACCCGACCCAGATCGTCACCCGCGCCCGTCGCGAAGCCGCACGTTGAGAGGACCCCGCCGCGCATGACCGAACGCCGCCGCCCGACCCGCCCCGACGAGCTGCGCAGCCATCGCTGGCTGGGGCCGGAGGATCTGCGCTCCTTCGGCCATCGTTCGCGGATGAAGCAGATGGGCCTGGCGCCGGAGGATTACGCGGGCAAGCCGGTGATCGCCATCGTCAACACCTGGAGCGGGCTCGCGCATTGCCACCAGCATTTCCGCGGCCGCGTCGAGGACATCAAGCGCGGCGTGCTGGAGGCGGGCGGCTTCCCGGTCGAGATCCCGGTGATGGCGCTGCCGGAGAATTTCGTCAAACCCTCGACCATGCTCTACCGCAACCTGCTCGCGATGGAGGTCGAGGAGAACCTCCGCTCGCAGCCGGTCGACGGGGTCGTGCTGATGGGCGGCTGCGACAAGACCACGCCGGCCACCGTAATGGGCGCGATCAGCGCCGACCTGCCGGCGATCTTCATGCCCGCCGGCCCGATGCTGCGCGGCAATTGGCGCGGCCAGGCATTGGGCTCGGGCAGCGATGCCTGGAAATACTGGGACGAGAAACGCGCCGGCAATATCAGCACGGCGGATTGGGACGACATGGAGGCGGGCATCTCGCGCTCCGACGGCGTGTGCATGACGATGGGCACCGCGTCCACCATGACCGGGCTCACCGAGGTGCTCGGCCTCTCGCTGCCCGGCGCCTCGTCCATCCCGGCGCCCGACGCGCAGCACCGCCGCATGGCGGCCGCCTGCGGCCGGCGCGCGGTCGAGCTCGTCTGGGAAGATCTGCGCCCGCGGGACATCCTGACCGCCAAATCCTTCGACAATGCGATCGTCGCCAGCGCCGCGCTCGCGGGATCGACGAACGCGATGATCCATCTCGTCGCGATGGCGCGCCGCGCCGGCATCGAGCTCGTGCTCGAGCGCTTCGACGAGCTGTCGCGCGGCGTGCCGGTGCTCGCCAACGTGCGGCCCTCCGGCAAATATCTGATGGAGGATTTCTACTACGCCGGCGGCCTGCCGGCGCTGCTGTCGCGCGTCGCGGACCGCCTCGATCTCGGCCAGAAAACCGTCTCGGGAAAAACGCTCGGCGAGGCGATCGCCACCGCGCGCGTGTGGAACGAGGACGTGATCCGCCCGCTCGACAATCCGGTCAGCGCGGCCGAAGGCATCGCCATCCTGCGCGGCAATCTCTGCCCCGGCGGCGCGGTGATGAAACCCTCCGCTGCCGAGCCGCGCCTGCTGAAACATCGTGGCCCCGCCCTCGTCTTCGCCAATTACGACGCGATGGCGGAGGCGGTGGAGCGCGATGATCTCGACGTGACCGCCGACCACGTGCTCGTCCTGCAGAATGGCGGTCCGCAAGGCGGCCCCGGCATGCCGGAATGGGGCATGCTGCCGATTCCGAAAAAACTCGTCCGCCAGGGCGTGCGCGATATGGTGCGAATCTCCGACGCACGGATGAGCGGCACCAGCTATGGCGCCTGCATCCTGCATGTGGCGCCGGAAAGCTATGTCGGCGGTCCGTTCGCGCTCGTGCAGACCGGTGACATCATCGAGCTCGACGTCGCCGAACGCCGCCTGCATCTCGACATTCCGGACACCGAGCTTGAGCGCCGCCGTGCCGCCTGGCAGAAACCCGCGCCGCACTATACACGCGGCTACGGCGCGATGTTCTCCTCCCATGTCGGCCAGGCGGATACTGGCTGCGATCTCGATTTCCTGCAGATCGTGGCCCCGGTGCCGGAGCCGGAAATTCATTAAAGCGAGAAGCCAGGGGGCTCTGCCCCTGGACCCCGCTAAGGGCAGTCGCCCTGAGAACCCGGGACGTCGCTTGTGACGGACTGGCGGGGCCGGACGCCGCGACCAGGTCAGTCGCTGCCACCGGCAACGCGTAACCGTTCCGACCAGAAGGAGCTGCCTTATCCCGGCATGACAGCGGCTTTCCGAAGCTCTTTGAATTCGGGCAGGATCCGCGCGATCTGTCGCCGGAGCGCGCGGGCGAGGGCGCGTTCCTGGGGGCTGCGATCGAGTTCCTGGACGACGATCTCGACGACGGCTTCGACGGTATTGATGCTGTTCTCCAGGGAGCTTTCCTGGCCAGGGAATTTGCCTGCCAGACTCGCAAAAAGCTCCATGAGCAGGCGTTCCTGGACGAGCACTTGCGCCCTGAGGTCTGTCACCTCGGCGGAAAGCCGAGCGCAATCTTCGTTCTTCATCGTAATGGTCCTGCGCTTGAATACTTGGAACTTCGGTGTGCCGGTCGCGCCGCGTCAATGCCAAACGTCATGGCGAACGGCGTCCGTGCTGATGGGAGATGATGTGGGATGCGCGGGCGTTTCCACCAGGAGAGGGTCGTGCCTCGGCCGCAAGATATGCTGGACGCTCCCGGCGGCCCGGGTGCGGCGAATGCTGTTGTGCACAATATCGCGTTGCTCAGAGCAGGTGACGAGTTGCGTGGAGTTGTCTTTTATCTAGAGCATTTTCGCCTTCGGTGGAGTCGGCGCCGGCTCTCGCCCCATCGGTGGTATGCTTTCGTTCGGGGCCAGGCGAGGGGGGCGCCGACTTAACTGAAACTGTTCTAGCGGCCAAAGGCGTTCCGTTCGCTGCCATCGCGCGTAACCGATCAACCCGGTCTCCGGAGCACCTCTGAGAATTGCGTCCGCGGGAAGCTGACCGAGCATCGCAAGCCAGGCCGGCCGTCCTCGAGGGCGAGGTGCGCGCCATGCAATGTTGCGATCGCGGCGGCGAGGCTAAGGCCAAGACCGTTTCCGGGTGTCGTGCGACTGCTTTCGAGTCGGTAGAACCGCCGGAGAACCTTCACCCGCTGCTCCGTCGGCACGCCCGGCCCGTCATCCGACACCGAGGCGATGATCGCCGCCTCCTCCGGCGCGAGGGCGAGCCGGACGGTTGCGCCGCGGGGAACATGGATCAGCGCGTTTTCCAGGAAATTGGCGAAGAGCTGGTTGAGCAGGCTTGCATCTCCCAAAATCGCCGGCGTCGGCGTGATCTCCGTCAGCAGAATCTGGCCGCGCTCGTCGAATTCCGGGCGATAGGCATCCGCCAGATCGTTCAGCAGCGCATCGAGCCGGACGGCCTCGAATGCCGCGCGCCGCGCTCCGGCTTCGAGCTGCGCGATCCGCAGCAGGGCGGAGAACGTCCCCAGGATCGCGTCGGTGTGCGCGATGGCATTGCCGAGGGCGGTCTGGAAGCCGGCAATCGCGGTTTCCCGCCTGAGTGCAAGCTCAAGCCCCTGGCGGAGGCGCGCGAGGGGCGTGCGCAGGTCGTGCGCAATGTCGTCCGTGACCTGTCGTAGCTCGGACATCAAGGCCTCGATCCGCGCCAGCATGGCGTTCAGGCTGTCGGCGAGACGGTCGAACTCGTCGTTCCGTCCGGTAAGCGGGATCCGCCGGCCGAGATCGCCCGCCATGATCTCCCGGCTGGCCGCGGTGACCGCCTCGACCCGCCGCAGCAGGCCGAAGCTCGTGACGAGCCCGGCCGCGAGCGCGAGCAGGAGCGTGATGCCGAGACCCACCGCAAAGGCGCGCGCGATCACCTCCTGCATCTCGCCCAGCGCGAAGGTCCCGAGCCCGACGAAAAGATAGCGGCCGTCGGGCAGCACCAGACCCCGGCCGCGCAGCCCGTCCGCGGTGCGCGACGAGCCGGGCCAGTGCCGGCTGGCCAGCACCCGCAAGCCTGGCTGCGGCCGGATCGCGAGCATGTTCCCGGCCAGTACGTTCCCGTCCGGGCCTTGCAGGAGATAGACGATGCCGGGCGAATGCATCGCCAGCCCCGCGACGATCTGTTCGAGACCGGGTGCGTTGGGAGCGGCGGCGTCGGCCTGGATCTCGGCAAGCTCGTTGGAGACGGTCGCGTCGATCTGGCCGGCCATGAAATGCGTGGCCGACCAGGTGACGACACCAAACAGCACCACGGCGGAAAATGCGAAGATCCCCGCGTACGCCAGGGTGAGCCGGAACGTCGATGTCCGGAAGGGCCTAGGTAGAGGCACGAAGAATGTAGCCCGCGCCGCGCACCGTATGGATCAGCTCGGGATGCCCGCGATCGACCTTGCCGCGCAGCCGGCTGATATGGCTGTCGACGATGTTGGTCGCCGGATCGAAATGGAAGTTCCAGACCCGTTCGAGCAGCATCGTGCGCGTCACCACTTGGTCGGCGTGGCGCAGCAGGAATTCGAGGAGCTGGAACTCTTTCGGCTGCAGGTCGAGCATCCGGCCGGCGCGGGTCGCCGTGCGGGTCAGCAGATCCATCTCGAGATCCGCCACCCGGAGCCGGGTTTGCGCCGCCGGCGTTCGCGGACGGCGCATCAGCGCGTTCAGCCGCGCCGTGAGCTCCGGCAGCGCGAAGGGCTTGACCAGGTAATCGTCCCCGCCGGCGTTCAGCCCGGTCACGCGATCATCGATGCCGCCCAGGGATGTGAGAAACAGCACCGGGGTCTGCACCGTCCCGGCGCGGAGCGTGCGGACCAGGGCGAGCCCGTCCAGGCCCGGCAGCATGCGGTCGATGATCAGCACGTCCCAATCCTCTCCCACCGCGCGGAACAGGCCGGCGCGGCCATCCGCTTCGACATGCAGCACATGACCGTCCATCTGCAGGCCCTGCCGCAGGTAGTCGGCCGTCTCCGGATCGTCCTCGATCAGCAGGATCCGCACCGCTTTTCCCCGTTTCTCCCTGGCTGCATGCGACCCGTTTGGCGCCGTGCGTCAAGTTGGGAATTGCGAATGTGGCCGACACCTCGCGACGAGGCCTGGTGCGCCACAAGGCCGTCCCTCCAAGACGGTCCCCATGTCTCGCCCCTATATCGTTCTTCCCTTTGCCTTCATGGCATTCGCCGGCCTTGTCGCCGGCTGATGCGCTGCGGCGCCAGGGGGCCGACCAACCGGTACAGACCTTGACGGCGCCTTTCGGCGGGATCGTCGCGACCATCCCCGTTTCGCCGGGTGACCGGCTGCAGCCCGGCGTGACGCTGCTGACCCTGACCAGGCTGGACGGCCTCGTGGTGACGGCCGGGGTGGAGCCGGGCTCGCTTGCCCAGATCCGCCTGCCGGTACGGCGTACGACGTACGCCGGATGGATCCGACGGTTTTCCCGATCATCTCCTACGCGCTGGCGCCGCCAAAATCGCAGCCGCAATCGGGGCCGGCCTCTCCCATCGCGCTGCGCAAGCTCGCGCAGTATCAACTCGTGCCGTTGCTCTCCTCCATCCCCGGCCTGGCGCGGGTGGACGTGCAGGGCGGCCAAGCCGCGGAAGTCGAGGTGCTCGCCGACCCGAACCGCCTCGCGGCATACGGGCTGAGCCTGTCGGATCTCGTGACTGCGGTCGGGGGCGCCAACGTGCTGCAGGCGGTCGGCCGCGTGCTGGACCATGACAAGCTCTATCTCGTCTTCGCCGATCACAGCATCACCGCCGCTTCGGGCGTCGCGAACGTGGTGGTGCGCGCCGATCCGGCAGGCGTCGTGCGCGTGCGCGATGTCGCGACCGTGCGGGACGGCACGCTCCCACAATGGACGCAGGTCGTCGAGGACGGCCAGCCGGCCGTGCTGTTCAATGTCTATGAGCAGCCCGATGGCAACGCGGTGCAGATCGCCGCCGCGGTGCGCGCCCGCCTTGCCGGCGCGCCGCTGCCGGCCGGCGTGCGGCTGGTGAACTGGTATGATCAGAGCGATCTCGTCACCCGCTCGGCGGGGAGCGCGCGCGACGCGATCCTGATCGGGCTCGTGCTCGCCGGCCTCGTGCTGATCGCCTTTCTTCGCAGCTGGCGCGTGATGCTGGTCGCGGTGCTGGTCGTGCCAGCAACCCTGGCGACGACGGTGCTGGTGCTCAGCCTGCTCGGACTCAGCTTCAATATCATGACGCTCGGCGGAATCGCGGCCGCGGTCGGGCTGCTGATCGACGATGTGATCGTGATGCTGGAACACATCGCGCGCCGGGCCGGGGCGGAGGATGGCGCCGGCCGCGCGGCCGTGCTGCCGGCCGGGAGGGAATTCCTCCGGCCGCTGACCGGATCGAGCCTCGCCACGTTCATCGTCTTCATCCCGCTCGGCTTCCTGGGCGGCGTCACCGGCGCGTTCTCGGCGGAGCTCTTGGTGACGATGGGGTCAGCCCTGCTGATCTCCTGGGCGATGACCGCCTTCCTGGTGCCGGTTCTGGCGCGGGGCGTGATCGACTTCCGGCGCTGGCACGATCCCGGCGCGGGTCAGGAAGGCTGGCTCGGCCGGCGTCACGGGCGGGCGCTGGATGGGCTGTTCCGTCGGCCCTGGCTGCTGGTGATCGCCCTCGTGCCGCTCCTGTGCTCGGCTACGTCGCCTATGGCGCCGTGCCGACCGGCTTCATGCCGGCCGTCGATGAGGGCGGGTTCGTGATGGATTACTACACCAAGCCCGGAACCTCGCTCGTCGAGACGGAGCGCGAGATCGCCCAGGTCGACGCGATCGTCGCCGCGGTTCCGGAGGTACAGACCTTCTCCCGCCGTCTCGGGACGGGCCTCGGCGGCGATTTGAGCCAGAGCTACCATGGCGATTATTTCGTGCGGCTGAAGGCGAACCACGCCCGCTCGACACCGGATGTGATGGCCGACGTGCTGGCCCAGGTGCAGGCCAAGGTCCCCGGCGTCGAGCTCGCGCAATTGATGGAGGATCTGATCGGCGACCTCACGGCGGTGCCGCAGCCGATCGAGATCAAGCTCTATGCCGCCGACGGGTCCGGCCTTGACGCGGCGGCGGAAAAGGCCGCCACCGCCATTTCGAAGATCGACGGCGTGGTCGAGGTCAAGAGCGGCGTGCAGCTCGCCGGGGACGCGATCGAGCTGCGCATCGATCCGGTCAGGACGGCACTCGAAGGCATGGCGCCGGATGCCGTCACCCAGGCGGTGGACACGGCGCTCGACGGCACGGTCGCGACGGAATTGCCGGGCGCCGCGCAATCGTCCGGCGTACGCATCCGGCTGCCGGACGCGTACGGCCTGCGCGAGGACGGGCTTGCCGCGCTGCCGATCCGCGCACCGGACGGGCATGTCTTTCCGCTGAGCCGGGTGGCGGCGTTGCAGATTCTGACCGGCCAGCCGCAGATCTCGCGCGACAATCTGCAGCCGATGGTCGCGGTCACCGGCCGCATCGAGGGACGCGGGATCGGCGCGGCCATCGCGGACGTCAAGGCGGCGCTCGCCCGGCCCGGGATGCTCGCGCCCGGCATGCGCTACGAGCTCGACGGCCTCTACCAGCAGCAGCAGATCGCTTTCGCGGGGCTCGCGCGGGTGTTCGTCGCAGCGCTGATCGCGGAATTCATCCTGCTGCTCTATCTCTATGAGCAGTTCTGGCTGCCGGTGATCATTATCGGATGCTCGCTGCTCTCGACGACCGCGGTGTTCACTGGTCTATGGCTCACCGGCGTCGCGCTGAACATCACCGCGCTGATGGGGATGACGATGATCATCGGCATCGGTACGGAAATGGCGATCTTCTTCGTGTCCGAATACGCCGAGCTGCGGCACGCGATGTCGCCGCGCGCGGCGCTGCGCGAGGCGAGCCGCAATCGCCTGCGGCCGATCACCATGACGACGCTCGCGGCGATCCTGACCTTGCTGCCGCTGGCCCTTGCCATCGGATCCGGATCCGGCATCCAGCAGCCGCTCGCGATCGCGATCATTGCCGGCCTCCTGCTGCAATATCCGCTGTCCTCCTCGTCATGCCGGTGCTGATCGGATTCACGCTCCCCCGCGAGACCACGTCAGGAGCGTCCAACGCGCTGACGGGCGTCTGAACGTCACGGCGTGAGCCAGGACCAAGGAGGCGGCATTCCGCCCGGCCTCAAGACGCGCCACCACTTTCACCCCCGCGCTTAGCCCAACGGCATCTTCGCGCTCAAGGTCCTCGACCTGGGCTCCGGTGTCCTCCGCGGCCTGTGCAAGTTGGTCACGCAGTTCCTCCAGGGCCTCCATGACGCCTGAATGTCCGACTTCGATCCAGCATCGATCAGAGCGTATGTTTCGCGTTCCACACGGCCGCCATCAGCGCCACGCTGGGCCAGAGTCCCAAGAACGCTACGGCAGATGTAGCAAGCGTCGTGGGGACGCTGACAGGGCTCCCGACGCTTCCACTTGGCGACGGTCTTCTAATGACGCCGCAGCGCTTAGCCAGTGCCCTCAGGCTCGCTTGACTTGCTGTATCGCACGACGGACTGCCTCTCTCGTTGTGGCGCTCCCGTGAAGAACCTGGCCCATAGCGCATCCTTCCATTCCGAAGAGAAGACTGCACCATCAAAGTCCGGGATCAAACAGAGTCTGGCAAGGTTGCGCCGCAAATGCGAGAGTGGGCCGCGCAAACCGGACTTTCAGAGCACTTTCGTGTCGTGACCCTTTCCCCTTCGAGATCGCCATTATCCCTCATCGACGACGGAATTGCGCAGCGTGCCAATGCCGGCAATCTCCACTTCGACAGTGTCCCCGGCTTTCAGCCACAGGGGCGGCTTCCGCGCAAAACCGACGCCTTCGGGAGTACCAGTCGAAATGACATCGCCGGGGTTCAGCGGCAACATCACCGAGAGATAGGAGATGATGCTGGGTATATCGAAGATCAGATCGTCAGTGCGTGTGTGCTGCACCTCGGCGCCATTCAGCCGGGTGTGCAGCATCAGCTGCGTAGGATCGCCGACGTCCTCGGCAGGGACGATCCAGGGCCCGATGCTGCCGCTGTGATGAAAGTTCTTTCCCACAGTCAGTGAGTGGTTGAACTGATAATCGCGGATACTTCCTTCATTGAGACAGGTGTACCCAAACACGTGACTGAGCGCGTTCGCTTTGGCGATGTGTCGTCCAGCAGCCCCAATTACCAACGCCAGCTCGCCCTCATAGTCGAAATTCGTGGAGGCTCGCGGACGAACAAGAAACCCGTCCCGCGGCACGAAGCTCTCTAGGGTTCGTAGGAAGGTGCTGGGAAAATCCGGCAGCTTGGAATTGCCCTCCGCCACGTGGCCCCGGTAGTTGCGGCCGATGCATATGATCTTGCCGCTGTCGGGAATCGGCAGGTCGAACTGCAATTCGGTAAGTTTAATGTCGGGTAAGGCGGCGGCGGCGGCGCGTATCCGGAGCAGCGCCCCCTGGGCAATGGCGGCGCGCAAGGTCGGACAACTCGGGCCGAGACGATACGGCAGATCAACGGCCCCAGCCTCCGTGATGATGCCGTAGCTCGGGCGGCCGGAAACACTGTAGCTGGCGAGGCGCACGGACAATCCTTTCCTACTCTCTTCAAATGCCATGGATGCTGGCAGCTTTGACGTCCCATCCGCATTCGGCGAGCATCTCGTGCACTCGCTCCGTCTAGGCCGCGCCTCTAACCTCCCCTCTGTTGCACGGTCCCGAAGATATCGTTGCGGCGAAGGGCACGCAGGAAGAGGCGGGCTTGAAGGTCCCCATTGCCGCTATGCGCACGCGGACCGCATTTCAGTTCGGCGACAGGCAGCCGGCCGAAGAGCTGACTCCGCATCATCAGACATCGGAACCGCCGATTTCGGAATTGGCCGACCATGCCAGCAGACGGGTGCGGAGATAGGCGATCCCGTAATGGAACGCGATACCGGTCGCGGAGAGCACGAGGATGCTGGCGAAGACGCCGGCCGTATCCATCTGGCTGCTCTCGTTGACGATGAGGAATCCCATGCCCCGGTTCGCGCCGAGGAATTCACCGACGATGACCGCGAGAATCGCAAAAATGATGCCGATATTGGCGCCGGCGAGCAGGAAAGGTAGCGTGCCGGGCAGCTTGACCTTCCAGAACATCTGCATCCGGCTCGCGCGCAAGCTGCGCATCAGCGCGATCTGCTCTGGCTCGATGGTGACCATGCCATGGACGGTGTTCATGAAGATCGGGAAGAATGCCGAGATCGCGCCGAGCACCACTTTCGACGACATGCCGAAACCAAACCACACAATGATGATCGGGGCCAGCGCGATACGCGGCATCGATTGCAGCGCGATCAGCAACGGGTAGAGCGTCCGGCGTAGGAACCTGATCTCGCTGACCAGCGCGCCGAGCAGGAGCCCGGTGATGAAGGCGATGCCGAAGGCGAGAAGGGTCGAGTAGAGCGTAACCAGATAATTGCTCGAATAGAGACCCAAGCCGCGTACCAGCGCGACGGCGATCTCGCTCGGGGCCGGGATGAAGAAGGACGGCACGTCCAACGCGGTCACCAAGCCCTGCCAGGCCAGCAGGCACACGACGATCGTGCCGATCGCGTAGGCGGCATCGATGCCCCTGGACCGCATGGCGGTGCTCCTCACACTGTCTTGTCGTGCAGCAGCGACCGGATGCGTTCGGTGATCTTCCCGAATTTCGGATCGCCCATCAGGGAGAGCGTACGCGGGCGCCCGAGGTCGACGTCGATCACCTCCCGCACCCGCCCTGGCCGCGGGGTCATCACCACGACGCGATCGCTCAGCAGCACCGCCTCGGGGATGTTGTGGGTGACGAAAAGGATGGTCCGGCCGGTCACCTGCCAGATGCGCAGCAACTCGATGTTGAGCTCCTCGCGCGTCATGGCGTCGAGAGCGGCGAATGGTTCGTCCATCAGCAACACGCTGGTCTCGTACACGAGCGTGCGTGCGATCGCGGCGCGCTGCTGCATGCCGCCCGACAATTCACGCGGATAGGCGTTCTCGAAGCCGCTCAGCCCGACCATCGCCAGCAACTCGCGCGCCTTTTCGGCATAGGCGGCGCGCGGCTTCAACCCCATCACCTCGACGGGGAGGAGAACGTTGTCGATGACGCGGCGCCACGGCAGCAGCACGGGCCGCTGAAACACCAGACCAAAATCCGGCGACGCGCCGATCTGACGTTCGCCGCGGAACCGCACCTCGCCCGCGGTCGCAGAGATCAGCCCGGTGATGATGTTCAGCAACGTCGTCTTGCCGCAACCACTGGGGCCGAGGATGCTGACGAATTCGCGTTCGCCGATCGCGAGATTCGTCGGGCTGAGCGCCACGACGGAACGCCCGTCTCGCGTCGTGTAGCGCTTCTCGATTCTGCTCAGCTCCAGGAACGGAGCGCGGTCGCACGACGGAGCCGCGGGCGCAGCGCGCTTTTCAGCCACCAGCATAGCCGGCCTCCGCCGCCATCTCGCGCAGCCGCGCCTTCTGGATGCGCATTGTCGCCGCCGTGCGCGGAAAATCGTCGAGCACAATGAACCGGCGGGGCACCTTGAAGTTGGCGAGCAGTTCCCGGCAATGCGCCTCCAGCTCCGGCTCCGTCGCCTGGCAGCCCGGGGCGAGCATGACGAAGGCCAACGGAACCTCGCCGAGGCGCTCGTGCGGCACCGCGATCACCGCCACCTCGGCAATCGATGCGTGACGGACCAGCACATCCTCGACTTCCGCCGGCGACAGGTTCTCGCCGCCGACGCGGATCACGTCCTTGTAGCGAGCCAGCCATTTGATGAAGCCGCCCTCGAGGGCGACTCCCATGTCACCGGTGTGCAGCCAGCCTTCGGCATCGATCGCGCGTGCGGTGGCATCCGGGTCGCCGAAATAGCCGCGCATCAGATTGTGGCCGCGCACGCAGATCTCGCCTGGCGTGTCGATCGGAAGCGCTGTCGCGGTGCCGGCATCAGTGATCCTGACCTCCACGCCGGGCAAGGGCGTGCCGTCGGAATCATGACGCATCTCGACGGGATCGTCGGCCACGCAGATCGACGTGTTTCCGCCGGTTTCGGTCAGGCCGTAGAGTTCGCACATCCGTGCGCCATAGGTCGCTTCCAGTCGCGCCATCTCGGTCGCACCCGCCCCGAACCAGGCGCGGTCGAGCGCAAGCCTCCTCCGATCGAATTGGGGAAGCCGCTCGGTCTCCTGCAACGGGATGGCGAAGCCGTGATAGACAGTAATCTGCTCTTCCGACAGGACCTGCCACATCTCCTCGGGCCGATAGGCCGGCGTCGTGTAGTAGGTGGCGCCGGCGAGCAAATTGCAGAGCAGGCCGTGCACGTATCCGCTGCAATGGTAGAATGGCCCCACGGAATAGAAGCGCTCGGCCGGGGACAGTTGCTGGCGGATCGCGATCTCGCGCGCCTCACGGATCAGCCCCTCGTGGCGGAGCATCACACCTTTCGGCGCGGCCGTTGTCCCGGATGTCGAGAGGATCGCCGCCACACCAAGCAACTCCGGGAAGCCACTTTCTCCGCTGCGCGCGACGAGGCGCGCGGCCTCTGGCAGGGAGGGAGGCTCCGCAGGAAGATCGATGCCCCAGTCGAGCGTGTCCGGAATCCGCGAGCCGCCATGTGGGCGCATGACGATCGTCGGCGCGGCAACGTGCTGCTCGCGCAGGCCGGCAAGGAGCGGCGCCACATACTCGGCCGCCGGCACCTTGCCGAGGAAGCTTTTCTCCATCAGCAGTGCTTTCGGCCGGGTGAGTTGCAGCATGTGCACCACTTCCCGGGGCGCCAGCCGCGTGCTCACCGCGACCAGGACAGCACCGCAGCGCGCCACGCCGTAAGCCGCGACCGCCCAGTCAACACAATTCGTCATCCACAGCGCCACCCGGTCGCCGGGAGCCACTCCGATGCTCGCAAGCCGGCGACCGAACAGGTCGGCGCGCTCGTGCAAGGTGCGGAAGCCGATCGTCTCCGCCCGGGCGCCGATGACCAGAAACTCGCGGTCGCCATGCATGGCCGCGGCGTCCGCCAACACATCGAAAAGGGTAGCGCGCGTCATGGAATCGTGGCGAGCGGCCGGATCAAGCGCCGTAGGCATCTGATCGGAGGACATCCCACTCAGACCTTATAGGCCTTGGCTTGGGAGATCAGCCCAGCCACGTCAATGTCGTTCATCACGGGCAGGAACTGGCGAGTGAAGTAGTCGTCAATCGGCAGCGCCTTTGGAATTTCATGACCCTCGAATAGGAGATCCCGCAAGCCGGCGATCCGCGCATCGGTCTCGTCGCCGATCTTTTCCGTGCGATCGAAGACCCGTTGCTGGAAATGCATGAATTTGGCGCGCGCGTCGTAGCGCATGCGGTCCAGCCGCAGCGCCTCGCTCTCGGTCAGGCCGGCGGGCTTCGAGGCCGGGAAGACCTTGAAGTTCAGCTTGCCGAGTTCGGTCGGGTCGGCGGCCGCCATGAAGACCAGGGACTTCGCAAAGGCTCGGGAGACCTTGTTGATCAGCTCGGGATCCTTCTCGATGGTCGAGTTCAAGGCGTAGCTGGCATGGGTGAAGCCGATCTGGTCGAACGGATCGGGCCGGAAATACCGGAACTTGGCACCATGAAACTCAAAAAGGGCGAAGATCGTGTCCCACAGGACCAGAGCGTCCACCCGGCCCCGACGCAGCGCGTCCAGCGCCGGCAGCGCGGTTCCGACGGCCAGGAGCTGGACATCCGTGTCGGGATTCCATCCCAGCCGCCCCATCACCGCCTTCACCAGCAGCACGGGCGCGCCGTTCACCGCGCTGATCCCGATCGTCTTGCCCTTCAGCTGCTCGAACGACTTTATCGGACCGTCCTCCAGCACGCCGATCGAGGTGAAATTCCCCGGTACCTGGCAGATGAATGCCTTCATCGGCACGCCGTGCCCGACCGCGCCGAACAGGCCGCCGGTCCCGTGCGTCGCGATCTGCGCCTGCCCGGAGCTCAGCAGGTTGTCGGCCGCGCCGGCTCCCGCCACCGTCTGCAGATCGACGTCGAGTCCCTCCTCTGCGTAGAAGCCGAGGCCGATCGGGATCGAGGCGAAGAACCCCTCCGACGACCCATCGATCGTCTGCACGCCGTACACCATCGTGATCCGGCGTTTCGATTGCGCGATCGCCGGAGCTGCCAGCCCGACGGCACCAAGGGCGCTTGCCGTCTGCATCAATGCGCGGCGAGTCATGGAGCGCTTCACATCCGTATCCTCCCGGTGATCTTCTTTTTGTTGTGGCTCGTCACGACGCCGCCGCCATTGCGGCCGGCTGCGGGTGCAGGCTCGCGGTCAGCAGCTTGCTCGGCAGCGAATGGCCGACGATGCCTTCGGCGAAGCGGCCGCAGGCAATCAGCCCCTCCAGATCGACGCCCGTGATGATCCCGAGCTGATCGCAGAGGAACACCACCTCCTCGCTGCACACGTTCCCTGCCGCGCCCTGGTGTCCGGCGAACGGGCAGCCGCCAAGGCCGCCCACCGCGGTGTCGAACAGATCGACGCCTTCCAGAAGCGCGGCGAAGACATTGGCGATGGCGAGGCCTCTGGTGTCGTGCAGATGGAGCCCGATCCGGAGCTCCGGCCAGCGCTCGCGCACGCTGCCGACCGTGCGGCGGATCTGCTCGGGATTGGCCCAGCCCATCGTGTCGGCCAGGCTGACGGTGCGCAGCCGGCCGCCGGCTTCCTCCGCCAGGCGATGCATCGCCTCCACCAGCGCAATCACGCGGGAAAGCGGCACGGCGCCCTCGTAGTTGCAGCCGAATGCGGCCATCATCCAGCCTTCCTCGACGGGGTGGCCGAGTTCGGCGTGCAGCGCCGCCATCTTGCGCTGCATCGCGTGATCCTGATCCAGCGTGCGTTTCTGGTTGCGCAGTGCGAAACTTTCCGAGGCGGTCAGGATCACGAGACCGGTCATACGCAGCCGGCCGGTCGCGGCGGCGCGGCGGAGGCCGACATCGTTCAGATAGATGCCGGTGTAGTCGACGCCCGGATGAAGCTGCACGCCGGCGCAGATCTGCTCGGCATCGGCCATCTGCGGCACCTGGCGGGGATGCGCGAAGGACGCCATCTGGATCACCCGCAACCCCGTGTCGGCCAGCATCTCCACCAGCCTGATCTTGTCGCTGGTGGCGATCCGGTCGGGCGTGCCGATCCCCTCGAACTGGAATCCTTCGCGCGGGCCGACCTCGACCAGCGACACCTGCTTCGGCAACATCACCGGGCCACCTCCTACCGCCAGATCGCGGTCTGGCGATTGACGAGCAGAAGCTCGCCCGCCTCGGTCGCGAACCGTGTCTCGATGACGACCAGCAGCATGTCGCCGCTTCGGCCACGCTTCAGCTCGATGCTCTTGTAGCGAGGCGTCGCCACCGCACGCTCGCCCAGACGCAGGCAGCGATGGAACTCGATCTCGTTGCCGCCATTGAGAAGTCGCCCGAAGCCCCCGTTGAGCGGCGGCAGGCCGTAGAGCGTGCTGCCGAGATCGCCGGTGCCGTCGGCATCGGCATCTTTCGCGGCCGAATCCAGCGGGTCCGGCGCACGCGGGAGTGGCCGGAACGCATGCACGGGATAGAGCGGCGGCGCCTCCAGCACGCCGTCGCGGCGCCCCGATCCGTCGTGATAGGCCGGGTCATCATCCATCACCGCCTGCACGAAGCGCCTGATCGTGTCGGCTTCGAGCGGCGCCGAAATCAAGGACGCACCGGCGAAGCCGCGGAATGCCGCGTATTCATCGGCGGCTCGCGCCTCGCCGGAGATCGTGCTCATGCCGCCGGCTCCGCGAGCGCGAGGGCCATCTCGCGCAGCTTGGCCTTCTGGATGCGCAGCGTGGCCGTGGTGCGCGGGAAATCCTCCAGCGCAACGAAGCGGGCCGGCACCTTGAAATTCGCGAGCTGGCTGCGGCAGTACCGCCGCAGCTCCTCCTCCTCCAGCGCCTTGCCATGCCGCAACGTCAGGAATGCGATCGGCACCTCCTGCAAGCGCGGATGCGGCGCCGCGACCACCGCCGCCTGCTGCACCGAGGGATGCGCGGCGAGCACCTCCTCCACCTCCATCGGCGACAGATTCTCGCCGCCGACGCGGATCACGTCCTTGATGCGGGTCAGCCATTGGATGAACCCGTCCGGGAGCCGCACCCCGAGATCGCCGGTATGCAACCATCCATCCGCGTCGATCGTCGTCGCCGTCGCGTCCCGGAAATAGCCGCGCATCACGTTCCAGCCGCGCACCAGCAGCTCGCCCGCGCTGCCGTCTGTAAGAATCTGCCCGCTGGCGGGGTCGATGACCGCGACCTCGATGCCATCCAGCGGCCTGCCATCGGAATCATGCCGCATCGCCTCGGGATCGTCCGGCCGGCAGAGCGATACGTTGCCGCCGGTTTCCGTCAGCCCGTAGAGCTCGCACGCCTTGACCCCGAGCACGCGCTCGAGCCGCGCCATCTCCGCCGCCGGCGCCCCGGTCCAGAGATGCTCGAGCACCAACTGCGAGGGGTCGAATTGCGGCAGCCGGCTCATCTCCTGCATCGGGATCAGCGAGCCGTGCACGCAGTTGATGCGCTCGCCGGACAACACCTCCCAGGTTTCCACGGGCGTGTAGGATTGCGCGGTGAAGTAGGTGGATCCCGCGATCAGATTGGTCAACAGCCCGTGCATGTAGCCGCTGCAATGGAAGAACGGCCCGACGCTGTAGAAGCGCCGTCCCGGTCGCAGCATCTGCCGCGCGCCCACCGCCTCGGCCAGCCGAATCAGCCCGGCATGTGTCAGCATCACGCCTTTCGGGGCCGCGGTGGTGCCGGAGGTCGAGAGAATGGCGGCCACGCCGGCGAGCTCCGGGAATTCGCCACCGCCGCTCGCCGCGACGAGCTCCGCCGCGGGCGGCAGCCGGGTACTCTCGGCACCTGCCAGCATCTCGTGCCAGTCAGTCGTGCCGGCGAAACGCTGCCGCGAGCGGACGACGATGCGCGGCACCGCGACGCCGGCCTCGCGCACCGCTGCCAGCACCGGCGCGATGTGCTCCGTCGCCTGGATCTTGCCGAGGTGATTGTCCTCCATCAGCCAGATGCTCGGCCGGGTCAGCTGGATCACATGCGCGATCTCGCGCGCGGAGAGCCGGGTGTTCACACCGACCAGCGTGGCGCCGCAGCGTGCGATGCCGTAGGCCGCGATGGCCCAGTCCACCTGGTTGGTCATCTCCAGGGCGACGCGATCGCCGGGTGCGACGCCGAGCCGGGCGAGCGCATGTCCAAACCTGTCCGCTTCAAGCGCGAGCGTCGCGAAAGCGATGGATTCGCGGCGGTTGCCGACCACCAGGAACTCGGCCCCGCCGAACGTCTCGGCGGCGCGGGCGAGGACGTCGAACAGATTGTCCGGCAGGCTCATGCCGCCGCCGCCTCGGCTCCCCGCGGATGCAGGCTCGCGCTCATCACCGTGCTGGGCAGCGGATGGCCGACGATCGATTCCGCGAATCGCGCGCATTCCACCAGTCGGTCGAGATCGACGCCGGTCTCAATGCCGAGCTGGCGGCAGAGGAATACCACCTCCTCGGTGCAGACATTCCCGGCCGCCCCCTTATGACCGGCGAATGGGCATCCGCCGAGGCCGCCGATTGCGGTGTCGAACAGGTCGATGCCGTTCTGCAGCGCCGCATAGACGTTTGCGATCGCCAGCCCGCGCGTGTCGTGCAGATGCAGGGACAGGCGCAGCGCGGGCCAGCGGTTGCGGATCGCACCGACCGTGCGATGGATCAGCTCGGGGTCGGCCCAACCCATCGTGTCCGCCAGACTGACAGTCTTCAGCGAACTGCCCACCTCCTCGGCGAGCCGGTGCAGCGCCTCGACGAATTCCAGCACGCGCGGGATGGGAATCTCGCCTTCCCAATTGCAACCGAACGCTGCCATGAGCCCGGCACGCTCCACCGGGAGCCCGTGCTCCCGGTAAACCGCTGCCATCTTGCGCTGCATCTCGTAATCCTGTGCCAGCGTGCGCCTCTGATTGCGCAGCGCGAAGGTCTCGGACGCAGTCAGGGTCACGCGCCCGAGGATGTGCAGCGTGCCGGTCGCGATCGCGCGCTTCAGCCCGGTGTCGTTCAGATAGATGCCGGTGTAGTTGATGCCCGGGCGCTGGCGCACCTGCTCGCAGATCGCCTCGGCATCCGCCATCTGCGGCACCTGCTTGGGGCTGACGAACGAGCACATCTGGATGGTCTTGAGCCCGGTTTCCGACAGCATGTCGACAAGGCGCACCTTGTCCGCGGTCGAGATCTTCTCGGGCTTGCCGATGCCCTCGAACTGGTAGCCCTCGCGAGGGCCGACCTCGATCAGCGTGATCGCTCGCGGCAAGGAGGATGTCATTGGCTTCGCTCCAGACTATGGCGTTCCGTCAGCGAGGAATGCGGCACCGCCGCGGATCAGTCATCGGCCGGCAAGGCGATTGCGGCGTGCGCATCGTCGGGGGCGAACGGGTAAGGCACCTTCCGCCCGCCCGGCAGCGGCAGCACCCCGATCGCCCAGCCCGTCGTCGAGACCACGTCGCGCTGGTTGCGCAACTCCATCCGCAACGTCAGGAAGCCGAGGCCGCCCGCCGCCTCCTTCTTCGTCACCGTGGCGTTGGCGAAGATCGTGTCGCCCGCGACATCCATCGCGCGGTAGCGGAAGCGCAACTTCCACAGCCAGCCTTCCGGCCCCAGCCGGTCCTTAACAAGTTGCACCAGGACGTGCTGCTTCCAGGAGCCATTGACCAGCACGTCCGGCAGTCCGTCATGCTGGGTCGCAAACCGCCAGTCGTAGTGGATCCGGTGCCAGTTCTCGATCGCGGCGGACCAGCGCATGATGTGCGCCGTCGTCATCGGCCCCTTGACCAGCGGCTCAAGCGCCTGGCCGACGGCGATGTCCTCGTAGGAAAGCGGCACGACGCTCATCTCCGGATTGAGGTCTGGCGGTTGATCATCAGCAGCTCTCCGTCCGCGGTTTCCCACCGCACCTCGATGACCACGATCAGCATCTCGCCGCTGCGGCCCCGCTTCAGCTCGATGCTCTTGTAGCGGGGCTTCGCGACGGCCCGCTCGCCGAGGCGCAGGCAGCGGAAGAACTCGATCTCGTTGCCGCCATTCAGCAGTCGCTTAAAGGGCGACGGGATCGGGGGCAGCCCCTGGAGCGTGCCGCTCGCGCCGCCGATCCCGTCATGCTCGGGATCGGCGATCACCGCCTGGAGCGGGTCCGGCGAGTCCGGCCGGCGGCGAAACGAATGCACGGGGTAGAGCGGCGGGGCGACGATGCCGCCGGGTTTGCTGCGCGCAGCAGCGTCTTTGTCGTAATAGGCGGGGTCGTCATCCATGACCGCCTGCGTGAACCGCCGCAGATTATCGGCCTCTAGCGGGCTGGCCACGCGCGGCTCTCCGACCAGCCCAACGAATTCCTGGTACTTGGCGAGATCTGCTCGCGCGGCGTGGTCCGCCATCATCCCCCCTGCGCTGCCGGTTTCTTTGACCGACGCATTCAGCATTCGGAAAAGACTTTCTCCATATCGAAAGTAGGTGTCAAGCCGTCTCATCCGTTGCCGGAGCCGGGATGTGCTACGTGACCGAGATGACCGGCACGGGAGGGCATCGCGACTTATGACGACAACAGGAAAGCCGCGGAGTGACGCCGCAAGCGTGAAAGCGGCGGCACGGACGCTCGAGTTGTTGGAAGTGTTCGCGGCCGAGCGCCGCACGCTTTCCCTCTCCCAGCTCGCAAAGCTGCTGAACATGCCAGTTTCGAGCTGCCATCAGCTCGTCGGAACCCTGGAGGCGCGCGGCTACCTGTATGCGGTGGGACGTCGGAAGGAGATCTACCCAACCGGCAAGATCGTCGGGATAGCCCGCGCGATCGTGGCTCACGACCCCTGGATCGGCCATGCGGCACCGCTGCTGCAGCGGCTGCGGAACCAGACGCACGAGACCGTCCTTCTGGGCAAGCGGCAGGCTCGCCATGTGATCTATTTGGCCGTGGAGGAAGGCACTGAGGCGATCCGTTTCACTGCAAGTGTCGGGGAACGCAAGCCGCTGCATATAAGCGCGTTAGGGAAGGCTCTTCTCGCCGACCTCGACGCGGGAATCCGGGACGACTTGTTGGGCGAATTGGAGCAGCGTTACCGGAAAACGCCGCTCGCCTTGAACGTGAAAGAGTGGCGACGCGATATGAAGCTCGGGAGCGAGCGGGGCTGGCAGGTCCAGCAGGGCGGACGCGAATTCGACGTGATGGCGATCGCCGTCGGCTTCGACGTCAGCGGGGAGACTTTCGCGATCGGCATTGCCGGCCCGCTATTGCGGATTGTGCGCTCGAAAAACGAGCTTGCCGCCGCCCTCCTTGAATCCCGGGCCTCGATCGGCGCAATGAGAGAAACTGTCCCGGCGCGTGACGTATATTCTGGCGTTCGCAACAAAAACATTCAGCAGGCGGGCGATGTCATCGACAAGAACCTGCTCGGCATCGTCGCCAAGAAGCTCAAGCGCGGATGACCTTCTCCCAGGAAGGACAGGCGGAACTCCTTGCGGTGATTGACCGCCCCATCGCGAATGTCCGAACGGCTGGCTCTCTCTTCCTAGCCGAAGACAAACGCGGCGCGGCTCCTGGCGGTGGCGGAGGAAACGTTCTCCATGATGAAACAGAGGCGACGGCATCGCTTTTTCGACGCCTCCGGGAAGGGCGTGCATACGGCAGAGCCGAGCTCGCTTACCGGGTCGAGGCGCCATCATCACCGCTGCCACACTGTCCTCGCACATGGCGCATGAACGCCTCCGCGTCGGCACGCCGGCGATGCTGCTGAACCGCTACGTGCTGGACGACGATGCCAGCTCCGTCGCCCGCGCCAATCGTGAAGGGGTGAGTTGATGCCGATCATCTGCTGGATGTCGCGCGACAACGAATCGCATTCACCGCGGGCATCGAGGACACATCGAGCAGCCGCGACCAAGAGGAGGGCTTCACGCGCCGACTGTGCGACCGTGGCGTCTCCCTCGTGCGTGGGCCGCGCGGTCCGGCAGTTGGCGGGCTACCCAAACCAGACCGCGCCAGGCTCCTACGCGGTCGTCGTGCACCGTGAAGTCACGTGACTGGTCGCGCTCCAGCCCTAACCGCGCCATCACCGCCTGCGACCTGATATTATCGGGTCCCGTGTAGGCGAAGACCTCCGCCAACCGCGCGCGTGTGAAGGCGTCCTGCAAAGCTGCCCGTGCTGCCTCTGTAGCGTAGCCGCGCCTCCAGGCTCGGCGCAGGAGACGCCAGCCGATCGAGAAATGCATCCCCAAAGGATGATCCGGAGGCCGGGGCATGATTCCGGCATACCCTAGAAACTCGCCCTCTCGGCTCTCTAGTGCCCAGTGGCAGATGCCGTGTTGGTCGAAAGCCGCGGCATAGGTGTCCAGCTTCGTGTCGCTCTGGACGCGACTGATCGGCCCACCCAAGTCGCGCATCACATCAGGGTCGGCGTTCATCGCGGCGAACGCCTCCTGGTCAGCCTTTCGCCAACACCGCAACCGTGTGCGGCAGGTGTCGATCACCACAGCGCGCCCGTGAGGCGCTTGGGAAGGATCATCGGGCATCTGACCTGTCGCGACCTGCGGGTACGATCAAGTAAGAGCAGCGTCGGGACTCTGCGAGCAAATGCTCGGGCCGCTCGACCCTGGCCGGTGCGAGTAGCTTCGCAAACAGCGCCAGCTCGGAATGGCAGAATCCCTGACACGCCGCCGCCGCGGCGCATATGGGACATATGGTTCTCCACGATGACGTGAGTTCCGTCCTCGCGGCGGGAGGCATCGGCCATGTACCCTTCTGCCGACCGAGCCGCGTCAGATGCTTCCGCGCCGCCTGCCGGGTGATACTTGCTCGTATGGCCAGGTCGCGCGTCGTGGCCGGACCGCAAGTCTTCAACTCGAACAGGATCGGGTCGGGCGTCGATTGCAGCGCCGCCTCCCAGGGCAGGAAGTTTGACAACCGGAAGGTTGCGAAACTAACTTCGCCCGTTTATCGGCTCATTTGTCAACTATGAGGTTGTCAAATGAGCGCGGCTGAGGTGAGCGGAAGCTGGGCGGAAGTACTCGGCGAAGCAGGCTTTATAGTTCGCAGTTAAGCAATAGACTGCCTGGCTATCGTCCGTTGGACGCTTCTCGCTCCGGCGCTCGCTTGATCGTGCCGGCGGCTTCCAGATCGGCGCAGCCTGCCTCATCAAATCCGAGCATCGCCATTATTTCGGCGGTATGTTGCCCAAGGCTAGGCGGCTCGAGGCGCTCCTGAGACGGCTCGTCCTGAAAACGGATCGGAGAAGCAATGTGATCCCATCCCTTCCCATCCCTGAGCAAGGCACCTCGTTCACGAAAATGCTGGTCCTCCAGCACTTCAGGGAGGCTCTGCACTGGGGCGAATGGCAGGTCCTGGCCTGCAAGAAATCTGACCCACTCGCGCTTGGTGCGAGTAAGAAAAGTAACTCGCAAAAACTCTCGGACAGGATCCTGACCCGGACCCGGTGGCAGTCGGCATAGCTCGATCAAGTCCTCGCGCCCAAGCAAGGACAGCAAGTTGGCGGCAAACTTTATCTCCTGGCCGCCGAGCGCGATCCATTCGCCATCTTGGGTCGCGTACAGCGCATAAAGTGCATTGCCCCCGAGGGACCGTCCGTTTCGCACAGATGGCTGCTCTCGGGCCGCCATGGCCGAACCGAAATTATTCGGCATGGATGCGAGCAAGCAGTCCGCCATCGCAAGATCGATAAAATCGCCCCGGCCCGTTTCGGTACGGCGTAGCAGCGCCATGAGGACGGCAGATAAGCCAGCCATTGATGACAGCATATCGGCTGCCGGCAGGCCCGGAATGGCAGGGGCGCCATCCCTGCCTCTGGTCAATGACAGCACGCCGGCCATTGCCTCGACCGCCAAGTCATGGGTCGCAAGGTCACGGTAGGGCCCGGTCTGCCCATACGCCGTGATAGAGGCGTATACGATGCGCGGCGCGTGCCGTGAAATCTGCGCATAGTTGATGCCCAAGCGCTCCGCAACACCAGGCCGGAACGCCTCGATCATGACGTCCGACAGCGCCGCCAGTCGCATCAGCACCTCAACCCCGGCGCGGTGCTTGAGGTTCAGGGCGAGGCTACGCTTGCCCCGGCTGGAATTTGCGAAGAACACGCTGACATTGTCCCGCATCTCCCCCACGCCCCGCGTAGGCTCGCCCGCATCGACGGACTCGACTTTGATGACGTCGGCGCCGTGGTCCGCCATGGCTTGAGTCAGCATCGGGCCCGGAAGGAAGCGCGACAGGTCGAGTACGCGAATGCCCTGGAGCTTCATGCTTACCGCGCCCTACGGCACATGCGCCGGGTCAGAACGGAGCATGTTCCTTGCCCAGCAAGTCGCGGGCGATGATGCCCAGATGGATCTCGCGCGGCCCATCTGCTGATTCCATGCCCAGGCAGTCGCGCAGCCGCTGCTCGTGCGGGAGATCCTTGGCCCAACCGTAATGGCCGTTCAGGCGCATGCACGTGTATAGCGCCTCGTTCGCCACCTTAACGCCGTACCACTTGGCCATTGACGATTCCTGGTCGTGCCGTTCACCCTGATCCTTCTTCCAGAGCCCGCGATAGCAGAGCAGCCGAGCCGATTCGAGCTTGGTGTATTCGGTCGCAAGTTCGGTTGCCACCGCTTGCCATTTCGACAGCGGACGTCCCATGGAGGTCCGCTGCTTTACGTACTCGATGGTCTCCTCCAGCGACTTCATCGCCGCGCCGATGCAGGCGAGCGGCACGAAGCAGCGGTTGTAGCCGATAATGGTCATGGCCCAGATGAAGCCCTTGTTCTCCTCGCCGATCATGTTGCTGGCGGGCACCCGGACATCGTCGAAGAACAAGCTGCCGCCGCGGTCGAGACGCTGGCCCATGCGTTCGAACTTGGTGATCCGCAGGCCCGGCGTGTCGGTCGGCACGCAGAAGAATGACAGCCCACGCGGCCCTGGTCCGCCGGTTCGAGCCGAGAGAAACACGACCTTCGACACGTCGCTGAACGTGATGCTGGTCTTCTCGCCGTTGATCACCCAGTGGTTGCCATCCTTCACCGCTTTGGTGCGGATGTTGCCCGCGTCAGCGCCGCCGCCAGGTTCGGTGAAGGCAAGCGACATCATCTCGCCCTTGGCGATCCGCGGGATCCATTCCTCGCGCAACTCGGGGGCCATGGCGTGGGCCATCTCGCCGAGGTGGATCGCGTTGCTGATGATGTAGCGGATCTGGTGGTCGCACCGGCCGATCTCCTCGCAGACGATGCCACAATCCACGAAGGATGCGCCTTGACCACCGTACTCCTCCGGCAAGCGGAGGGTCAGCAGGCCGGTGGCGACCAGCTTGTCGATGAAGTCTTGCGGCAGCCACTCGCCCGTGCGGTCCCACCGCTTGTAATTCGGGAGCAGCTCGGCCTCGGCGTATTTACGCACCGAGGCGCGGATCATCTCTTGTTGTTCGTTGAAGCCGAGATTCATGGCTGGTCTCCTTCCCTTATTCTTCTTGCTACGATCCGGCCTGGTAATACGGCCCGGCGATCGGCCGCTTCCATGGCGAGTAGCCGTCCTTGGCATAGGCAGCCGGCCCGAAGCGGAAATGCTTGGCGGCATCCAGGCTTTCCACCG
This sequence comes from Acetobacteraceae bacterium, assembly GCA_965276665.1. GTDB lineage: Bacteria > Pseudomonadota > Alphaproteobacteria > Acetobacterales > Acetobacteraceae > CAWGJC01. The sequence continues at coordinate 519,169 of OZ255620.1, read as the reverse complement.
CCGGCATGTTCGCGTCGTAGCGACCACCGACGCCGTTTGGCCGAGGACCCGCCTTCGCCACGTGGCCGTAGCCGAGCCGGCCGATAATGCGTTCCAGCAGCCACACGCAATCGATCAGCTTGTCCATGTCGACGCCGGTCGGAATGCCCATCCCTTCCAGCATGTGAACCACGTCCTCGGTCGCGGCCATGCCGCTCGCGCGGCCGTTGCCCCCATACTGCCCGCCGCCGATGCCGCCGAGCGTGCCGTCGATCACCAGCACATCCTCTGGCCCGAGCGTCCGTAGCGCGGCATACAGCGAGGGCAGGGCCATGCCCCTCGCGTTGTGGATATGCAAGTGGAACTGCCGCACCTCCGGCCAGCGCTGCTTGATGGCGCGCAGATCGGCCTCGACCTCATGCGGCAGGCACCAGCTCTGGGAGTCGTGCAAGCCGATCTCGACGACCGCGATCCCGGCATCGCGCAGCAGGCCGATCTCGCGCTCCAGGAACCCGAAGCGATACTCCTGGGAGAAGCCGCCGAGAAAGTTGGACCCCCAGGCGGATCCGATGCCGACCCGGCCCTTGCAGACCCCGCGAGCCTTGGCCTCGGCCACCAAGCCCGGCCATCCCGCCAGCAATTCGTCGATGGAGCGGTTGACGTTGCGCCGGCCATGGACGTCACAGATGTCGAGGAACAGCGTGCACCATTCCTCCTCCATCGTCAGCGGCGGCGAGGATTGCTGTGCGAGCACCCGCGCCTTGGCATTGTGGATGAACGGCAGGTAGCTCACGTCGGGCACGGGATGGAACGCCCGGAGCAGCTCCGGAAAATCGGCCATCTGGGGCACGAAGCGTGGGCTGACGAACGCGCCGACCGTGATGCGCTTGAGCCCGGTCTGGGACAGGGCGTCCAGCAGCTCGACCTTGGCTTGCAGCGGGATGTCGACATCCTCGATGCCGAACCCCTCTCGCATCACCTCCTCGTTGTAGACAACGGCCGGCCAGCTCACGGACGTGCCTCCAGCTTGCTACCGCGACCCGTGATGGTCGAAGTTCTTATTGTATAACTATATAAGCCTTTCGCCTGATCGGTCAACGACGGCGCGCGGCCGGATCGGTCAGCCGATCACCCGGCGTTGCCGTAGATCGGCCATGGTGTCGGCGGACAGATTCAACTCGCCCTGCAGCACCTCGGTCGTGGACTCGCCCACGTGCTGGCCGGGGAAACGGATGGCGGCGCCCATCTGGGCCAGGCGCGGCACAGGGGCGGTCAGGCACACGTCTCCCTTGCCGTGGTCCGGCACATCCACGAAGTTGCCGCGCGCGATCACCTGGGGATGGGCCATCAGGTCAGCGATGCTTTGGATTTTCATTGCCGGCACGTCCGCCGCGGCGAATGTGTCGAGCACTTGCGCCGTGGTGCGCCGCTGCAACCAGCCGTCGATCAGCGCATCCAGGGCGGGGCGGTTGGCGACCCGGGCCTTGTTGTCCCGGAACAGCGGATCGTCGATCAGCTCCGGCCGGCCGATGGCGCGCATGATGCGGGCGAACACGCGGTCGCCGGTGCCGCTGATGAAGATCCAATCGCCCCCACCGGTCAGGTAGGCGCCCCCGGGCGCAACGTAATCCGGCGTGTTGCCGGTGCGCTCGGTCACCGTGGCGTCGGCCCGGTAACGCACAGGCATATCCTTCAGGAACGGCACCATCGTTTCATAGAGCGCCAAGTCCACCTCGTTGCCGCCCGCCTGTTTGTGCCGCAGCTTGCCCAGCATTGCCATCACGGCGCCGAACGCCGCCCACAGCCCGGCCGTGTAGTCGCACACCGGAAGCCCCGCCTGCTGCGGCGCCGTCGTCTTCTCGCCCGTGACATATACCAAGCCGGAGAAGGCCTGAGCGTTGCGGTCGAATCCCGGCACATCGCGCCACGGGCCATCCTGCCCGTAGCCGCTGATACGCACCACGATCAGGCCGGGGCGCCGCGCCTCGCGCCATTCGGGCGTGACACCCCACCTCTCCAGCGTACCCGGGCGAAAATTCTCGATCAGGATGTCCGCCGTCTCGATTAGTCGGCCGAGGATTTCCAACCCCTCGGGTTGCCGGACATCGAGCGCCACGGACCGCTTGTTGCGGCCCATCTGCAACCACCAGTAGCTGCTGTCGTCACCGGGCGGGTAAGCACCTAGCGTGCGCATCGGATCGCCCAGCCCAGGCAGCTCGATCTTGATCACGTCTGCGCCGAAATCAGCCAGCAACGTTGCGGCGAACGGGGCGGAGATGAAGGTTCCGAGTTCGATCACCCGCACCCCTTGCAATGCGGGCCCAGGGATCGTCGCGCTCGAAACTTCAGATTGAGTCATGGTGCTCATGGTCCATCGCCATCCCCGTGTGACGCAGCATTCGCGCCGGCGACCCTCTTCGGGGTCATCGTCGGCTAATCATGTATCTATTAAGGGATGCCGGCAACGAAGATTGGCCGCGCCGCCGCAAGACGGTTGCCAAGGCGGCTGCTTCCATCGAATTCTGGGCACCATGCCGTACCAGCCCACATGACCAGCACAGCCCCCCCTGCGAAAGCCCCGAAGGCCGCCGTCCTGGTCGCCGCGCAGTTGCGCCGCCAGATCGTGACGGGACGCCTGAAGCCCGGTGACAAGCTGCATCCGGAAAGCGTGTTGCAAACGGAATTCGCGATATCGCGCCCCACGATGCGCGAGGCATTGCGGCTGCTGGAATCGGAGTCGCTGATCACCATCAATCGCGGGAAGCACGGGGGCGCGCGGGTGACGTCGATCGATCTCGGCGCCATTGCCAACCAGGTCGGCGTGTTCCTGCAGGTCGAGGGCACCACGCTGGAGGATGTCTGGCTGGCCCGCACCGTGATCGAGCCGCCGGCTGCCGGCCTGCTGGCGATGTCGCGCGACCCAGTTGCGCTGGCCGCGCTCGAAGCGAACATCGCCGCCGCCCGCTCCGCCGCGCAGGGCGACCTGATCCGCTACGCCGATCTCGCTGCCGAATTCTCGCACCTGATCACCCGGCATTGCGGCAACCGCACAATTCATCTGCTGGCCTCGCTGATCTACGACATCATCCGGCGGCAGCACGAGAACGTCACCGAACGCACCCTGGCCAACGCCAGTGTGGACCGTCTGCGTCAGGATAGCCTTCGCGATCGGGAGCGGGTCGTGGCCCTGATGCGCCGCGGCACGCCCAGCGCGGCCGAAAACTTCTGGCGCGCGCATCTGGAGCACATGCGGGGCTTGGTGTTGCTGGCCTACAAATCCCCCACGACCATCGACGTGCTCAGCGAGCCAGTCGGCAAGCAGCGCCCGGTGCGGCGGGTAAAACGGCCATCCCCGAAGCCGCCAGAAAGCCGGGCGCGGGGCTGATCGCTATGCCGCCTTGCCGCCCAGGTAATGCGCGGCCAGAGCGTCCGCATCCGACAACGCTCCGGGGGCGCCCTCTGCGACGATGCGCCCTGCCGCGATGGCGTAGGCCCGGTGCGCGATCGGCAGCACCCACTCGACCGATTGCTCGCCGATGATCACGGTCAGCCCCTGCGCGCTCAGATCGGCCACGATGCGCTGCACCTCGTCGACGATCGTGGGGGCCAAGCCGATCGAGGGCTCATCCAGCAGCAGCATGGTGGGCCGCCGCACCAGGGACTTGGCGATGGCGAGCATCTGGCGCTCCCCGCCGCTGAGGCTTGCGCCGTGCGACCGGCGGCGCCGGGCCAGCGAGGGGAATTGCGCGAAGATCTGGTCCAGCCGCTCCCGCCGTTGCTTGCCGCTGAGGCGTAATCCCGTGGTGGAGATGATCAGGTTGTCCTCCACCGACTGCCGTTCCATGACCGCCCGGCCTTGCGGGACGATCCCGATTCCCTTGCGGATGACGGCCTGCATGGAGAGCCGTTCGATGCGCCAGCCCTGCCACGTCACGCTGCCCGTTGTCGCCCGCCGTTCGCCGACGATGGTGTGCAGAAGCGTGGTCTTGCCGGCGCCGTTGGGGCCGAACAGGGCCACCGTCTCGCCGCCCCGCACCTCCAGGTTTACGTTGTGGAGCACGGTCGCCGCGCCGTAGCCGGCAGAGACGCCTTGCAGCTGCAGCAGGACGGGGGCGGCTGCATCGCGCGCCGGGCGGCTCATCGCGGACTCGCGGTCCGGGCGGGTCCTGGAGCCCAGGTAGGATTGCACGACGTCCGGATGCGCCCGTACGGCGGCCGGGGTGCCATGGGCGATATCACGCCCATCGGTCATCGCCGTGACCTCCTCGCACAGGCCGAACACCAGGGGAACGTTGTGCTCGATCAGCAGGATGGACAGGCCAAGCCCGTCGCATAGCCGCCGCATCAATTGCTTGAGGCTTTCTACCTCCCCCGCGGTCAGACCGGCCGCTGGCTCGTCCAACAGCAGGAGCTTCGGCCGGGAGAGCAGGGCGCGTGCGATCTCCAATTGGCGGCGTTCCCAGGTGGACAGATCCGCCATGCGGGCGTGCGGCGAGCCGGCATAGTTGACATCGGCCAGCGCCGCCATTGCCCGTTCGCGCAACGCATACTCTTCCCGCATGGCGGGCGGCAGGCGAAGCGCGCAGGACAGGATGCCCGACCGGGTCGCGGCATGCCCGCCTAGCAGCACGTTGTCGATGGCGGACAGGCTGCCCATCACGGCACTCGCCTGGAAGCTGCGCGCCAAGCCCTGCGCCGCCAACCGGTGCGGCCGCGGGTGGAAGGCCTGGCCCTGGAACGTCATGCTGCCGGCGGTGGCGCGCACCAGGCCGGAGATGACGTTCATCGCCGTGGTCTTGCCAGCCCCATTCGGCCCGATCAGGCCGTGCAAGGCGCCCTTCCGTACGGTGAGGCTGAGGTCCGAAATCGCCTTCAGGCCGCCGAAATGCACCGCGAGGTTGGTCAGCGTCAGGATCGGCATGGTGCTCATTGCACGGCCCCGCTGCGTCGGCGGATGAAGGCCCACACGCCACTCAGCCCGCGCGGCGCCAGCGCCAGCGTGGCCAGCAATGCGATGCCGTAGAAGATCTCCTTGAACGAACCGAGATCGAGATACTCCGGTATCAGAAACAGCACTGCCGGGCCCAGGATGGGGCCCGCCACGCTGCCGGTGGCGCCGCCGACCACCATCATCGCCAATTGGCTGATCGAGACGTCCACGGTGTACAGGCCGGGATTGGTGATCCCGAGCAGGATGGCCTGCAGCGCGCCGGCCAGGCTGGCCATGGCACCGGACACGGCGAACGCATTGGCCCTGGTGCGGAGCAGGTCGATACCTTGCATCTGGGCGGCGACCGGGTGCTCCTTCACCGCGGCCCAGGACCGGCCGATCCGCGAGCGGGTCAGCGTGCTGGTCAGCACCGCCATCATCACCGCGGCGAAGACGCACGCATCGGCCACAATACCCGGCGTCAGCGCGCCGACCCATGGCGCCGTCAACGCCGGGGTGATCAGGCCATAGCCGTCCCCGGACCAAGTGCCGCCCTGCTTGGCAAACACTTGGAAGACCTGGACGAACCCGAAGGTGACGATTGCCAGGCTGATGCCGCTCAGCCTCACCGCGACGAGGCCCATCAGCCACCCGATCGCCCAGCCAGCCACAATCGTCAGCGGGACGGCGACAATCAATGGCAGGCCGTAAAGGGTGAGCGCGATCAGGACCGCGTAGCCGCCCAACCCCATGAAGGCGGCGCTGGCCAACGAGAGCATTCCCGCCACATTGCCGAGCACGTTCAAGCCAAGCACGGCGATGACGAGGACGGCCAGTTGCGCGAGCAGGAAGCGCAGATAGGGGTCGACGAAATCGACGCCCACCGCGACCGCGGCCGCACCAACCAGGCCCATCGCGATGGCGCGCATCACACCCGCCGCAAGTCGCGCGAGCCGAACAAACCCGCCGGCTTCAACACCAGGAAGGCGAGCAGCAACGCGAAGACGATGACGTCGCGGTAGGAACCGCCGACCGCGATAACGGCATAGGTTTGGATCACGCCCACCAGCAGGCCACCCACCAACGCGCCGAGGATACTGTCCAACCCGCCGACCACGGCGCCGACGACGGCGGCCAGGAACACCTGCGCTCCCATTTCCGGGAACACGCCCGTGACGGGGCTGATGAGCACGCCCGCCATCGCCGCGAGCGCTCCGGCCGAGGCCCAACTGAGCAACAGCATGCCACGGACCGGAATACCCGCCAGAGCCGACCGCACCGGGTCCTCTGCCACCGCTGCCATCGCCTTGCCCGAGATGGTGAACGAGAACCACAGGAACAGCGCCAGGCCGGTCAGCAGCAGCACCGCGATGATGAGCAGTGAATTGACCGGCAACACAGTCCCGGCGAAATGGACGGTCTGGTCGGGGAACAGCCACGCCCGCGCGCGGTAGGGCCGGTCGGTCGCGATCAATCGTGCGCCCCCCTGGATGAGGGTCAGCAGCGCGATCGTACTCACGACGAGGCGCAACTGCTCCCGCCCGCGTAGCATCACGTGCGCAACGACGAAGAAGACAGCGCCCGCAGCGACGCCGCCGAGCAGGGCCGCGATCATGGTGAGGGCGGGCGACCCGGTCCAAAGCGAGGCGAGCACATAAGCGTAGCCGCCGATCGCCGCCAGCTCCCCCTGAGCGAAATTGACGATGCCGGTGGTTCGATAGACCAGCGTCAAGCCGACCGCGATCAGGGCGTAGATGCTGCCGAGAGCAAGTCCGCCGACCAGGTTCGTCATCGATTAAGGCGCCGGCCCGACAGCGGCAACGCGCATCTTTCCGGCGCCATTATTCCTCCCTCCAACATTAAATAGTTGGACGATTAGGAGGGGAGCTTGTTACGCTCTTTCGTGGCTTGTCAACAGCACGGCCGCACGCTGGGAGGAAACAAAAAATGACGCCTTGGACACTGTCGCCGTTGCGCGCCGGGCTTGCCGGGCTGGGTTTGCTCGCGTCGGCCAGCCTGGCGTCGGCGGCCGAGCCGGTCACCATCGGTGCGCATATCCCGCTGACTGGCGCGTCCAGCGAACTCGGCCAGGGGTTCGATTACGGTGCCCGGCTGGCGTTCGCCGAAATCAATGCTCATGGCGGGGTGAACGGCCATGAATTGAAGCTGGTGGAAGCGGACGACCAGTCCACGCCCAATGGCGCCATCACGGCAGTACAGCGGTTGACGCTCGGCACGCAGATCGCATTGTTGTGGAACGGGAGTTCGAGTAGTCCGACGGTCGCGGTGGTGCCGCGCATGCGTATGGGACCAACACCCTATTATGTCGGCTTCGCGTCCGACCCGCGGGTGCTGGACCCGTTCAGCCGATACATATTCAGCGGTGCCGCGCTCCCGGTCGCCAGTATCGCGACGGACATGGTCGATTTCATCGCGTCCCACTTGAAGGCCCATTCCATCGCGCTCCTGTCTTGCGACCAGGCCAATTGCAAAGCCGCAGTCCCGCTGCTGAAGACCGGCTTGGCCGGGAAGGGGATCAAGATCGTCGAAGACCAGACGTTCCATTCCGGTGACACAGACTTCACTGGCCAGATCAATGCGATAAAGGCGGCCAATCCGGATGTGGTGCAGATATGGGGCCTGCCTGCCGATGGCGGCCGTATCGTGGCGCAGATCCGCCTGGCCGGGATCACCGCGCCCATTGTGGGTGACACGGCAATGACAGACCAGGCCGTGCTGGAGCTGGCTGGGAAGGCGGCCGAGGGAATGTATGCGATGTGGATTGCCGGCGAGCAGTTCCTGAGCGACGACACCGGACCGATGAAGGAATTCCGCGCACATTTCGCGAAGGCTTATCCCAACGCCCCGGCCGGCATGCCCAACCAATACACCATTCGAGCCTATGCGGACGCGTATGTCATCGCCGAAGCGGTGCGGCGCGCCGGTGCCGACCCGACACCGGCGGCCATCGCATCGCAGCTTGAGACCATCCGTGACTTCGTTGGCGGACGCGATGCGTATTTCACCTATGCTTCTGCTATCGGCCTACCACGCGGCTTCAGCCCAACCGACCACCAAGGCACGAAGAAGCTTACCGTCGTCGTGGTGCGGAACGGGAAGTTCGAAACCGTACCGACGGAGTAGTCGTATTCGGCGGAGCCTTCCAGGCCCGCGGCAGCAGCCAAACAGCTGCGTGCTCGCTGCGGGACAACGTGTACGGGCATAGCAAGCTTGCAGCTCATCCCAGGCCGCAGCCTCGAGCAGCATGCCGGCCGATCACCTGCTGCGCTCGATCGACCGCTTCGTGAAACTGTCTGGTCTTCGAGCGCCTGCGACCTTTAGAGCGGCTCCAGCAGCGTTGCGATCCGTCCCCAATCGACCAGCCCGGGAAGCTTGTCGAGCGACGAGGACAATCGCGTCGGCGTCACGACGTCCCAGCTCTCCTGACCAATCGAACGATCTGGCATGACGCGCTCCCCATGCGGAAAGTCCACGGAATCAGCTCTCCCAGCGCCACCCGCGCGCAGATCCCATAACTCCTTCGTCACGGAACTTCCGTCCTCAACGACATCTTGCCGGTTAGCGCGAAATGCTTTCGATCCCGCCGACGATCGTGGTCCGGTCCAACCCGGAGCGAAGCTTGCAAGGAGGCGACGCCGTTCACCAGACCATGCGCACTCCCGCGGTCACGGCCTGGATGGTTTCCCGATCGGCGGCTTGCAGGTTGTAGGCGAGGAAGACCGAAGCCCGGCCGACTCTCCCCGACAGCGAGGCGCCGGCCAGCAATGAATCCCGGCCCGGGTTCGTGCCGGTCGTCTCGAAGCCGGGGCCGCCGGCCACGAAGCTCGCATCGAGCCGTGCCGTCGGGTCGAGGAACTCATGCGCCCAGCCGAGCCCGATCTGCGGCGTGATCACCGGGCCGGATTCGAACGTGACCGGCCGCGCCGCCGTCACCCCGAGCACGCTGCGGAAACTGCCGCGGTCGTGTCCGCGGATGGTGAGCTCCGCGCCGGTCTCGCCGGGTTCGGTGAACCCGCCCTGGCTGTAATCGAGCCCCTGCAGCCTGATCTGCGGCATCAGCGCGAAGCCGCCCGCCGTCACGGGCCTCGCCGCGATGACCTGGCCGGAAAAACTGTCGCCGTCCGGGGTCACGTTCGTCATGCCCTGATCGAAGCCGAAGCCCACCATGCGCGACACCTGGGCAGTGAGATGCGCGTAGTCGAGGCTGCCGCCGATCCAGGCCGCGCCGAGCCCGGCCCAGCCATAGAGCGAACCGCGGTAGCCTTGCTGGTGCGCGCTCGAGAGGCCGGGCGCGCCGATATCGGCGAAATCATACGAGAATGCCGCGCCCGCGCCCGCGCGATCCGTCCAGCCGATATGGAGCGGCGCATCCATTCCGATGACCAGCGCGCCGCCGTCGGATTGCATGCCAGGCGTCGTGTCGGTGCCGGAGATGTGGTCAAAGCGGCCATAGCTTGCGATCCATGGATGAACGCCGAGGCCGGCGCCCGGGCCGGCGCTTGACGCGTCGGTCGCGACCGTTCCCGCCGCGGCGAGCAGCGTGCCGAAGCCAAGCGGGTCCCGCCCGGCGGAGATCTGGCCCGGAACCGCGCCCGCATCATCGGTGGGCAGCCCGGTGGCGGGGGCGCCGAGCCGGGCCGCCATCATGTCCTGGAAGACGTGGGTGGCGCTGACCGCGTTCTCCTCGAGCGCGGTGTAGCCCGCACCGCTCAGCGCGTTCAGGTCGAGCGCGATCTGGTTCACCGGCAGGGCGCCGAGCCGGGCCGCCAGTCCGGATGCGCCGTTCAGCAGCGCGTCGAGCGCCGCGGCCACGCCGCGCTCGTTCCCGCTCTGCGCCAGGCCCTCGAACCCATCCGGCAAGGGCACGAGCTGCACGCGCGTGGCGCTGTAGCTGAGCGCGAACTGGGCGTCGCGCGTCTCCCCGCTCACCGCCGCGAACTCGCCGCTGATGCCGCCCTGGGCGGTGACGATCGCGCCATCCGCGACGGCCGGCGCGTTCGCGGCCGGGACGAGCTGCAGCGTGCCGCCGAGCTGCGCCGCCCCGCCCGCGGCGATGCCGCCCGCGGGCCCGGATCTCGCCACCGGAACGGAAAGCGTGCCGCCATTGAGCAGGGTGAGGCTCCCGCCGAGATCGACCCGCGTGCCGCTCGCCGGCAGCGTCACCATGCCGGCGGAGACGAGAGCGCCGCCGACCGTACCCGCGAAGCCGAGCGTCGCGCCGCTGTTCACCCCGACGCTGCCGCCCACCGCGCCCGTGCCCGCGATGTCGAGCGCGCCGGCCTCCACCATGGTGCTTCCTGTGTAGGGGTTCGTGCCGGTGAGGGTGAAGGTGCCGGTGCCGGTCTTCGCCACGTCGCCCGTGCCGGCGATCATGCCCGAGAAGCTGGTGGACTGGTTGTCGCCGCCGGTGGTCAGCATGCCTGCGCCGAGGGTGACCAGGCCGCCGCCGGCGAGGCTGCCGATGGTCTGGCTGTATCCCGCGAGGTCGAGTGCGCCGCCCGGATTGACGGTGAAGGCGGAGCTCGGCGCAAACACGTCCGGCGCGGCGGCGCGCATCACGCCACCATCCACCGTGGTCGCGCCCGTGTAGGTGCTCGGGACCGTGACGAAGAGGCTGCCCGTCCCGCTCTTGAGCAGGCCGCGGCTGAACGGCGCGCCATTCGCGTCCACGCCGTCGGTGAGCTGGCTGGGGAGCGGCACGCTGTCATTGCCGGCAGCGCCGAAATTCAGCACCGTCGCGGTCGGAAAGTAGCTCGTGAGATCGTAAAGCGCGTAGACGCCGCGGCCGAGCGTCGCCACGACGAGCACGTCGCCCTGCGCATTATAGGAGAGATCGTCCACGATCGCGTTCGGCAGCCCGTTGCCGAACTGCGACCAGTTCGCGAGGTTTGTCGCCTGCGCGACATAGATCGGCGACCCCGCGTTCCAGGCGCTGTTCTGCCCGCCGGCGAAGAGCGCGTTTACGCCGTTATTCGCGACGAATTCGAGCGCGCGGATGTTGGTGAAGGTGCTCGGCAGGTTGCCGTTCAGGCGCACGAAGGTCTGGCCGCCATCCGCGGTGCCGAAGATGGAGACGACGTTCGCGATGTAGAAATGCTGCGCCGAGCGCGGATCGAACACGCCGGCGACCGGGCCGTCGTTCTGCGGAACCCAGCCCGGGGCGGGCTGCATCGTGCCGGGTGCGGGATTCTGCGCCAGACTGACCACCACCTGGTCGCCGTACGGATAGAGGGCGAGCAGCGCACCCGGATTGTCCCGCGTTCCGTAGGCCAGCGCGTTCACCGGACCGCTGTCGAAGGCGGGCTGGTAGACATCCGTGAGCGGCGTCTCGAGAACGCCGGACGCGGCCGCATTGCTGCTCACCGGGTCGGTGCCGACGTACACATGGGTGGTGCCGAGCGCGAATTGCTCCGGCGCGACACGGTTCAGCGCGAACTGGCTCGTGAGCGGGATCTCGTCGGCGCTGGAGGCTCCCTCGTGTTGCGGGAGCGTCTGGCCGTTGACGCGGAAGTCGAGATCGGCTGTTTCTGCGGGGGTTCCGTCGGCGTCGACGATGAGCCGCGTCACCGAGGCGCTGTTGACGCCGAAATAGAGCGCGGAGCGACCCGGCAGGCTGGTGGCGTTCACGCCGATATTGAACCCGTCGCCGCCATTCGTGGATTCCCAGGTCGGGCTGCCGGGCTGGCTCTGGATCTCGGTGCCGTTGTCCTGGGCGGCGGCGAGGATGCGCCCCGTCGTCGGGTCGTATTCCGCCTTGTAGGCCTCGAGGAGTTGCAGGCCTGTGTTGAGCCCGGTCCAGCCGCCATCGCTGGTTTCCGGATCGCTGCGCCGGTAGAGCCCGCCATCGGCGCTGAGCAGCAGGTTGCCGGAGGCATCGAAGCTGATGAAGCGCGTATCGGCATGCGGCGCCGTGCCGTCCGTCGCATATGAGTTGGTGAGGGCCGTGAAGCTGCTGCTGCCGTCGGGCGCGAGTTCGAGGCGGAAGATCGTGGCGTTGTAAGCCTCGCCGCCGATTCCGTTCGGGCCGGTGGCGGGGCCCGGAGGCTCGTCCTGCTCGCCGACGGTGACCGGCTGCCCGTTTGGGAATTGCTGCGTGTCGCCGGAGATGTAGACGATCGATGGATTGCGCGGGTCTATGGCGATGGCGAAATTCGGCTGGGCCTGGTGGCCGGAATTGATGCCGAACGTGCCGAGGCTCGGATTGTTCGCCGAGATCAGCACGGACGGCATCGTGAGCGAAGTCCAGCGCCCGGTCTGCGCGCTGTAGAGGAAGGCGCCCACCGCGTCGTTGCCTGCGGAATTCGCATTCGCGATCCCGACCGCGACCGAGCCTGCGGGGCCCGCCGCCACGCGCAGGACCGTGGTCTGCGTGGCGGGATTGCCGTTGATCAGCCCCGCCGCATTGGCGGCGGTGAAGACGGGCGACCAATTCGCCCCCGAGTTGCTGGTCTCGTACACGGCCGATTGCCCGCCATTCACCACGCCGGCATAGAAGCGGGCGGGATTCGCGGGATCCGCGGTGAGCGAGGTGACGCGGCCGGCGATTGCCTGGGAGAAGCTCTGCCCGCCATTCCCGCTGACGAACACGCCGCCGCCGATCACGCCGTTATCCGTGCCGGCGATGATCGTCTGCCCGTCGACCGCGACGCCGCTGACGTTCTGGCCGATGAGGGCCTGCCCGCCGACCGGCTGCCAAGTGGCGCCGCCGTCTTTCGACAGTGCGAGGCCGGCGAGCGCGCCGCCCGTATTCGCGGCATTGCTGAAATTGCCGAACCCCGCGACCAGCGTGGGACTCGCGGGGGAGCTCGACGGGTCGAGCGCAAGGGCGCCGATGGACAGCGAGGGCAGGTTGTCGGTGAGCGGCGTCCAGCTTGCGCCGCCATTGGTCGAGCCCCATACGCCGCCGTTGATGCCGCCGATCCAGAGCCGGCTCGGATCACCGGGATCGGTGACGATCGGCCCGACGGCGCCCGAAGCGGCGCTGCCGTTCAGCGTGATGGCGAGACCGGAGGCACCGGTCGGGTCGAAGATCGGGGAGGGGCCCTCGGCGACGAAAGTCTGCGCGTCTGCCGGGTCAGGAGTGGCAGCGAGGAGGGCGAGGAGGCAGGTGCAGGCGAGCAGGCGTTGCTGACGCGACATCCGACATCCGTTCGTTGCAATTTGTTGCAACGGACGCTGCTACACCGAGCGGAGCCCCCAAAATCACGGCTGCTTGAGACCGGCGCCCTTCACCCGAATCTCGTTCCGGCGTGGCGGCGGCGCCGGAGCCGGTCGTTGAACGCGCCGACTGTTTCAGTCGGAGAACCCCGAATGTTATTAGACCCTAGATACGGCGCTTTTGCCTTCCAGCCTGCCGCGGAAGCTTACCCTTGGCTCAATGTGGTTTTTCTCTTACCCTTTGGCTCAGTGCGGTTTTCTGTGGATGGCAGCGAACAAAAAGTAGCGATGGGCGTTGAGCGGCTATTCTGCGCGATAGCCAGATGGCTGGATGGCTATTCAAGGAGGTTACTATGAGGAAGATAATGCTGGTGCTCGTCAGTGCCGGTGCTGTCTTGACTATTGCTTCATCAGCCCAGGCAGCAGGCGGCTGTGGCATTGGCCTTCATCGCGGACCCGTTGGCGGATGTCGTCCAAACGGGGGCCCTGGTCCAGTCGTGGCTGGGCCGGGCGGTCCAGCCGTTGGCGTCTTCTACCCCGGCCGCGGCTATTGGGACGGCCATCGATACTGGGCAAATCGCTATCGCTGGCATGGTGGTTGGCGCTACCGTTAGGTGTTTAGCCTTGGCATTGAGTGGAGCGGGTTTGAGGTGAATCGTTCTGTCTCGTTTTGCCATGCGCGACAGATGGTTCGTAGGGTGTCAGGCCTTTGAGGGTCTTGAGACGGCGGCCGAAATTGTAAGCGCTGACGAACTGGTTGAGGTGGCTTTGAAGGTGCTTCCGACTGTCGGAGTGGTATCGCTGGACGGTTGCCTCCTTGATGGTGCAGTTCATACGTTCGACTTGTTCATCGCGATGCGGTGGCGCCGCCCGTTGCGCTCGCGGAGGAGGTCTCCACCCGCACGGCGGCTTGATCCAATACGCTGCTTGGCTGTATCACCGCTTCAGCCTGAGCCTGTGGGACGTCGAGTTAATCCTGGCCGCGCGGGGTGTCATGGGTTTGCTACGAGAGCGTCCGCGAGTGGGGCCTTGCCTTCGGCCGGCGGTTTGCCACACGCTTAGCCTCGGCGTCCGGTAACGGGCGACGAGTGGTTCGTGGACGAGGTCTTCGTCCGCATCTGCGGCAAGCTGCACCATCTCCGGCGTCTTCGCGCCGATCCGGTTTTCATCTGGCTGAACGGGACTCTACCTGCTTTCCGCCGGTGCTGCGTGTTGGGTGTGCTGGCGGTGCTCCGCCGCGTGCGCATCCAGCATTGAGGCGGAGCGCAGGATCGGCGGCCGGGGCGGCGCTTCGTCCACCTCGCGCTGGAGCGTCGCCTGCTCCGCGATGGTCCCCCACCCGCGATCGGGATCCGGCCAGGGCAGGCTGTCCATGAGCAGGCGCGTGTAGGGATGCCGCGGATCCTGCAGCACCGGGCCTGGCGCGCCAGCCTCGACGACGCGGCCCTTGTGCAGCACGAGCACCTCGTCGGCGACGCGCCAGGCCGTTGCAAGGTCATGGGTGATATAGAGAATGCCGATGCCATGCTGGTCGCGCAGCTGAACGAGGAGGTCGAGGATCGTCGCGCGGAGCGAGGCATCCACCATCGAGACCGGTTCGTCTGCGATCAGCAGCCGCGGCCGCAGCAGCAGCGCGCGTGCCACCATCAGGCGCTGACGCTGGCCGCCGCTGAGTTCGTGTGGAAAGCGATTGAGCAGGCGGGCGGGATCGAGCCCGATCTGCCGGCAGGCCGCTTCCGCCATTGCACGCGCTTCGTCGGCACCGGATGCGAGGCGGAACTGCCGTAACGGCAGGGTCAGGCTGCGCGCGACGCGGTAGAAGGGATTGAAGGTGCTGTAGGGGTCCTGAAAAACCGCCTGCACACCGCGGCGGAACCGGCGTCGCGCCTCGCCGCGCAACGCGCGAAGGTCCCTCCCATCATATCGGATGATGCCGGTGCTCGGCTGCGTGAAGCCGAGCGCGAGGCTGCCGAGCGTCGTCTTCCCGCTGCCGCTCTGGCCGACGATCGCGACGATGCGCGCGTCATCGGCGGGCAAGCGCATGCTGAGCTCGTGCAATGCCACCAGGGGCGGGCTGCCGAAACGACCGGGATAGACCTTGCTGACCCGATCGAATTCCAGCAGCGCATTGCCGTGAGTGGCAGCCATGGACACGGAGGACCCGCGGGCGGCGATCCCTCCGGAACCGACCATCGGCACGCTGCGGATCAGCTCCGCCGTGTAGGGGCTCACGGGCCGTCGGAAGATGGCGCGTGTCGGTCCTTCCTCCTGCAACTCACCGTTGCGCATCACCGCGATGCGGCCGACGCTCTGCGCCATCAGCCCCATATCGTGGCCGATCAGCACGAGCGCGCTGCCATGCCGCTCCTGCGCGCGGTGCAGCGTGTGCATGACCTGACGCTGGGTGACGACATCGAGCGCGCTCGTCGGCTCGTCGGCAATGATCACACGCGGGCTGAGCGAGATCGCAAGCGCGATGCAGACACGCTGCTTCATCCCGCCGGAAAGCTGGTGCGGATAACGATCGGCCACATCGGGGGGCAGTCCGACCTCGGCGAGCAACGCCTGGATCCTCGCATCGAGCGCCACGGGCGCTGCATCCTCGTGCGCGCGAATTGCATCGGCCAGCGAGCGCCGCACCCGCTGCACCGGGTTCAGCGAGTTCATCGCCCCCTGTGGCACGTAGCTGATCTTCGCGAGGCGCAGCCTGCGCTGCTCCTCCGGCCCGAGCCCGACGAGCTCTCGACCTTCGAGCAGGATGCTCCCCGACGAGATGCGGCCGGGCGCGCGCAGCATCCCCAGGATCGCGAGGGCGGTCGTCGTCTTGCCCGAGCCCGATTCGCCGACGAGACCAAGGCGCTCGCCGGGCACGAGCGACAGCGTCAGACCTTTGACCGCCTCGAAGACGAGCCGGCCGGCACCATAAGCGACCGAGAGCCCGCGGAGCTCCAGCACCGCGTTCATGCCGTCCGTCGCAACCGCGGATTGGCGAATTCGTCGAGCCCGATCACCAGCAGATAGAGCCCGAGGAAGAGCACGACGAGCAGCAGCACCGGCTCCAGCACCCACCACCAGAGCCCGCGCAGGAACGCGCCTTCCGACATCATCCAGTAGATCGTCATGCCGAGTGTCGGCTGGTCCGGCGCGCCGAGCCCGAGCGCCTCAAGACCAACCGAGACCAGCACGGCGCCTGAGACCGCCGCGACGAGGCTCGCGCCGAGATAGGGCAGCAGGTTCGGCACCATCTCCCGCGCGATGACGGCGAATCCGCCGAGCCCGGAGAGCCGCGCCATGTTCACGTATCCCGCCTCGCGCATGACGAGCACCTGCGAGCGCACGGATCGCGCCGGTTCCCGCCAGGCGAGTGCCGCGATGACGAGCGCCATGCCCGTGCTGCTGAGATGGCCGGGAAATGAGGACGCGATCACCACCAGCACGAGCAGCCCGGGCACGGTCAGCAGCACGTCCACCGCCGCGCTGATCAGCCGGTCCACCCAGCCGCCGTGATAGGCGGCGAGAAATGCGAGCGCCGTGCCGATGCCGACGCCGATCACGCCGGCCAGCGCGCCGATCTTCGCGGTGAGCAGCGTGCCCATGATCATCACGGCGAGCAGATCCCGCCCCTGCGCGTCCGTGCCGAAGGGATAGGCGAGGGAGGGTGGCTTGGCCACCGGCGCGGCGAGCGGAAATGCGTCCGCGACATCGACAAGGAAATATCCCACGCCCGCCGCGGTCGCGAGCAGAGCGAGCAGCACCAGGCCAAGGACGAGGCGCGCGTTCATCGCCCCGTTCCCAATCGCACCCGCGGGTCGAGCAGCGGCATGGCGAGATCGACGATCAGCATGGCGCCGGCGACCATCACGACCAGGATGAACACGACCCCGTAGATCACGAAATAATCGGATTGCTGGATCGCCTGGAACAGCAGCATGCCAAGGCCGGGATAGGCGAAGACGCGCTCCACCAGCACCGCACCCGCGGCGATGCTGCCGAGATGCAGCGCAAGCGAGGTTACCTGCGGCAGCAACGCGTTGCGCATTCCGTAGCGGAAGAAGCGGCGACGCGCCGGGAGCCCGTTCGCCTCGGCATAGACCATGTAGTCCTCGCCCTGCACGGTGACCATCATGCCGCGCATGGCGAGCGCCCATGTGCCGATCGAGGCGAGCACGATCGACAGGGCGGGCAGCATCGAGTGCCGCAAGATTTCGAGCGCGAAGGACCAGTTCCAGCCTGCCACCGCCGTGAGCGAATAGCCGCCCTGCAGGGGGAAGATCGGCCAGACGAAGGCGAAGAGGTAGATCAGGATGAGCCCGAGCAGGTAGTAGGGGAGCGCCGCGAGCACCATCACGCCGGGCGCGAGGATTTGCACGATCCGTGGCGCACCGTGCCAGCTCGCCGCGGCGCCGAGCAGCGAGCCGAGCCCGAAGCCAAGGATCGTCGCGGTGAAGAGCAGCCCGATGCTCCAGGGCAGCGCCGCCCCGATCAGGTCGATGACGCGCGCGGGATAGAAGGCGATCGACTGACCGAAATCGAAGCGCAGCATGCTGCCGAGATAGTTGAGGTATTGCTGTGCGAGCGGCTTATCGAGCCCGAACTTCGCATTGTACGCATCGACGAGCGGCTTGACGTCCGTCAGCGCGCCACCATTCGCCGCCATCTCGAGCAGTTTCGTCTCGACGGGATTCTGCGGCGAGAGCTTGGGCAGCACGAAGTTGAGCGAGGCCGCGACCAGGATGACGCCGATCAGCGTCGCGACGCGCTGCCCGAACCAGCGGAGGAACACGGCCTAGGCCTGCTGCTTCTTGAGCCCGGCGATGACGAGGATCGTGCTCCAGTGCGACACGGTCGGCGGCGCGTAGGGATTGGCCTCGGACGGCCAGTTCGTCCAATACGTGGTGCTGAACGGGATGCGATGATACCATTGCTGGATCGGGATCTCGACGACGTCCTCGGCCCAGATCGTCAGCGCCTCCTTTACCAGCGGACGGATGGCCGGATCGTTCACCGGATAAGTCCCGACCTTGTCCGTCAGCTCGTCGAAGCGTGGATTGCGATAGCGCGAGAAGCGCGTCGTGATCTTCCCGACGGGCTGATAGAACTTGCTGGAATAGAGCAGAAGCGTGTCCTGCGGATCGAAGATCCCGCCGTTATGGCCCCAGAGGATCAGATCCGCCTGGCCGCCATAGATGGGCTGGATGTAATTGGGCGGGAGATTCCAACTCACGTCAAATCCGGCGCGCCGCAACTGCGCGGTGACGATCGGTCCGATCTGCTCCACGGCGGGATTGCCGTAAAGCGTGGCGCTCCAGCGCTTGCCGTCCTTCGCCCAGAATCCGTCGCCGTTCTTTTTGTAGCCGGCCTCCTGCATCAGCGACGCGGACTTCTTCATATCCCACACGTCCACGCCCTGCGCCTTCGCCACCGGCGCAAAATCCTCGATATAGGGATGCAGCGCCTTGAAATCAGGCAGCGGCGTAAAAGACGGGTCCGCCGCGCCTTCGTCGAAGATGTCGATGACCTGCTGCCCGTTCACGGCGTAGCGCAGTGCGAGCCGGACATTCTTCTCCTGCACCTTGGGGCTGTCGAAATTGAAGAAAACGGAGGTGGGCCACCAATCGATATTGCCCCAGGGCGGTTTCCGGTCGGTCAATGTCGTGATGAAAGGATAGCTCGCGAGCAGCTTCTTCATGATCGGCACAGGCGCCTCGACGATCCAGTCATAGCGCTTGGCGGCGAGCTGCTCGGCCGATTGCTGCTGGTCGCCGCGCGGCACGGCGATGATCCGCTTCGGTTCGGGCGGATGCGCGTAAAAAGCGGATTTCTGCTCGCCCCAGAGCTCGGGCTTGCCGCCCCACCAATCATCACGCCGATCGAGGATGATGCGCGCCGGCCCGGCGTCGACGATGCGGTAGGCGCCTGTCCCGACCGGAAGGGAGTTATCCGGCTTGTAATTGGCGAATTCGGCGGGACTGCTCGTGCCCGCGAAGGCGTGCTTGGGAACGATGAAGATCCCGGCGTTGAACTTCACCGTGAGCGTTCGCAACACGAAGCGCGGGTCGCGCTGCTTCAGCGTGAAGCGAACCGTTTGGTCGTCCACCTTCTCTGTCGACTTCAGGAAGTTGGAGACATCGGTCGCGAGGCTGAGGTCGCGCTTCGTCTCGCCGTTCCCGCGCAGCATCTCGAAAGTGTAGACGACATCGTCCACGGTGAACGGCGTGTTGTCCGACCAGGTGATGCCCGGCCGCAGCTTCACCGTGACCTCGGTGAAATCGTCGTTGTAGCTGTAGCCGGTGGCAAGCCAGGGGATGTGCTGCGCCGTCAGGTTGGACCAGAAGAACAGCGGCTCGAGCACGAAGACGATGTGGTTACGGTAGTCGTTGCCGACCGTGAACGGATTGATGTTGTTGTAGTTCTTGAAGGTGGTGCCGGCGGGCCAAGTCTCGAGGATCAGCGTGTCCTTGCGATCCACGCTCTCCGCCGCCGCTGCCGCCTCCGGCACGCCGAAGAACCCGAGCGCCCCCAGCCCCGTGAGGCCGGTCCCGAAATTCCTGCGCGTAATCGCCGCCATGTTTCCTCGCCTCGTCATTGACCCGGATCATGGAGGCCGATCCGGTTTGATATTCTTGCCTGAGATCTGATACCCCCTTCGGCCCGGCGTCAACGCCGGTTGTCGAAGATCGAGCCGCGCCTCTCTTTAGCGGAGACGGCCGACTGCCTCGCGCGGCACGGGACGTGTTCGGGCGAACGGTGACTCTCGGCATCGATTCCCACAATCGCGGTCGCCGAAGCGATCTCGTTCTGTCGTCGCATGCCGCGCGGCACGGTTGATTTCCTCAAGGAGCCCATTCGCGACGAAACGCCGGAGGCCGACAAGGTGCTCCGTCGCGGCGTTGGCGTGCCGCTCGCAATCGGTGAGGAATTCGCCTCGAAATGGCAGGCGCTGCCCTTCGTGGAGCGGGCCCTACGCAATACATCCGGCTCGGCATCTGCAATACCGGTGGCTTCACGGAGGCATGCAGCGTGCCGGCATGCTCGGCACTGAATTTTCGCCGCAATAACTGGCAGCGGCCCTCTCATGGCCGACTCGGGTCTGGAGCAATCGCGGCGCCATAACCGACTGAAGCCGGACCAAGGCGCGGTCATAGGGCAGCGGCGCCCTGACCCTTGCCGGTCTCCGCGTACATGCCACTCCGCCGAAAATCGCGCGGGCCGATGCCGAAATGTCGCCGGAAGACCTTGCCGAAGTAGTTCGGATCCGTGAAGCCGCTGCGCCGCGCTATTACCTTGATCGGCGCCGGATCGGAGCGTAACAGGCGCGCGGCCTGCTCCATGCGGAGCCGCGTCAGATAGCGCGCCGGAGAGACGCCCTGGTGGGCCGTGAACAGCCGGCTGAAATGATGGCGGCTGTATCCGGCCGTCTGGGCCATGCGGGCAACATCGAGCGGCCCGAGCAGGTCGGCCTGGCAGAGCGAGATCGCCCGCTCGAGTGCGGCCGGCCGGTCCGCCTGGATGGGCGCTTCGCCCCAGGGCAGCAGATCCTCCGCGATCACCATGGACGCCGTGTAGGCGAGCGCCGAGGCGCGTGCTGGCGAACTCGCCTCCTGCCGCAGGGCCGCGAGGCACAGCCCGGCGAGCTGCTCGAGCGCGCCGACCGACAGGCGGACCAGCGGGCCGCGCCGGGCGAGCGCCTCCCGCCAGATGCGCGTCACCTCCCGGCCATTGAGGCAAAGCCAGAAGAATTCCCAGCTCTCGCCGGGGGGCAGCCAATAGCGATTTTCGTGCGGGAATTTGAGGAGCATCGTTTGGCCCGCTCGGACCTCGAAGACGCGCTTCTCGTAGCGTAGCCGGCCGCTGCCGCCGATCGTGTGCTGCAGCAGGACGAAAGGTGCCCCCCCGCGCTTGGATCCGTGCCAGTCATATGCTCCGCGCTCCCGCCGGTCATAGCCGGCGCTCGCCAGCATGGCATGCAGCCGGCACTCCCCGCGGGGGAAAAGGGCGGCATAGGAGGCGGGTCCGGCCGCCCGCAGCGCGTCCAGCATGGAATGGCTCATATTAGCACAAAATTCCTCTTCTGGAGGGTGGCGCCAAAGGCTAACGCTTTAGCACCAAGAACGGCCGGGGCGTCAGGCTCAGGAAGCATGCCGGAGGAAGCAGGATGAAAGTGGCAGTGATCGGGGCTGGCAGCGTCGGCTTCACGCGCAAGCTGGTGCGTGACCTGCTGAAAGTGCCCGAGCTCCAGGATACCGAGTTCGCGTTGCACGATATCAATTCCGAAAACCTCAGCATGATTACGCAGATCCTCGAGCGCGACATCGCGGCGAACGGCTTGCCGGCCCGCATCACGAGCTCGCTCGAGCGCCGCAGCGTCCTCGCTGGCGCGCGCTACGTCATCTGCTGCGTCCGCGTGGGCGGCCTCGAGGCTTTCGCGCACGATATCGAAGTGCCGTTGCGCTACGGCGTGGACCAGTGCGTGGGCGACACGATCTGCGCCGGCGGCATCATGTACGGCCAGCGCACGATCCCGCAGATGCTCGCCTTCTGCGCCGATATCCGCGCCGAGGCGGAGCCAGGCGCCTGGCTGCTCAACTACGCCAACCCGATGGCGATGAACACCTGGGCCGCGATCGATCATGGCGGGGTCGAGAACACAATCGGCCTCTGTCACGGCGTGCAGAACGGGTGGCGCCAGATCGCCGAGGTGCTGGGCGCGGAGGACCCGGAAGAGGTCGAGTATATCTGCACCGGCATCAACCATCAGACCTGGTATGTCGATATCCGCTTTCGCGGCCGGCGGATCGGCGCGGCGGAGCTGCTGGAGGCGTTCGAGCGGCATCCGCGCATGCGCGAGCAGGAGAAGGTGCGCATCGACGTGCTGCGCCGCTTCGGCTGCTACTCGACGGAAAGCAACGGGCATCTCAGCGAGTACCTGCCCTGGTACCGCAAGCGGCCGGACGAGATCCCGCGCTGGATCGACCTCTCGCGCTGGATCAACGGCGAGACGGGCGGCTATCTCCGCCATTGCACCGAGCAGCGCAACTGGTTCGAAACCGATTTCCCGCGCTGGCTGGCCGAGGCCGGCTCGCCGCTCTCCGCCTATGCGCGCACCGACGAGCATGCGAGCTACATCATCGAGGCGCTCGAGACGGGCCGCGTGTATCGCGGGCATTTCAACGTGCGCAACAAGGGGCTGGTGACCAACCTGCCGGAAGATTGCATCGTCGAGACGCCGGGCTTCGTGGACCGCTTCGGGCTCAACATGGTGGCCGGGCTCACGCTCCCGCTCGGCTGCGCCGCCACCTGCATGGCCTCGGTGAACGTGCAGCGCATGGCGGTGCAGGCGGCGGTGAGCGGAGATCTGGACCTGTTGCGCCTCGCCATGCTGCACGATCCGCTCGTCGGCGCCGTGTGCAACCCGGAGGAAGTCTGGCAGATGGCGGACGAGATGCTTGTGGCCGAGGCGCCCTGGCTGGCGCAATATGCGGGCGAGATCGCGGGGGCGAAGCGGCGGCTCGCCGCCGGCCGAGTACCGACGCGCAACAGCAGCGGGGCCGTGCGGCTCGCGGTGCGGAGCATCGAGGAGTTGCGGGCGACGGGCGTGCCGCCGGGCAGCAAGGTGACGGTCGCCGCCTGACGAACCCATCGAGACGGCAGCCAATGCCGTCCGCAAAGAGGGAGGACGAGAGTGGCACGCGGGCTTCTTGCGCTGCTCCTGTGGGCGCTGCTGTCATGCGCCGCACGGGCGGAAGACCAGGTGACGCTGAATTTCTGGATCGGCGCCTCACCCAGCCTGCCCATGTCCATCGAGGAGCAGAAGCAGATCGCGCTCTTCGAGAAGGACCATCCGAACATCCACATCGCGACGCAGTACATCGTGTACGGTCCGCTGCACGACAAGCTGCTCACCGCGATCGCGGGCGGCGATGCGCCGGATGTGAGCTGGGGCCTGATCGAATGGTTCGGGGAGCTCGCCCGCATGGGCGCGTTGCGCGACATGACGCCGCTCGTCGACCAATGGCCCGACAAGGACAAGATCTACCCGATCGTGTGGAAGGCGCTGGCCATCGACGGCAAGATCCTGGCGATGCCGCATTATCTCGGCCTGCGCGGCCTGCTCTACCATGCGGACCTGCTGCAGCAGGCCGGCATCGCCGCGCCGCCCAAGAGCTGGGACGAGCTGCTCGCCGACAGCAAGATCGTCAAGGAAAAAACCGGTAAATACGGCTTCGGCATCGCTGGCACCGGCGTGCGCGCGCCGCAGGAGCTGCTTGCCTACCTCGCGCAGAACAACCTCGCCGTCGCCGTGCCGAAGGGCGAGGGCAAGTACCGCAACACCTGGAACGACGACCCGGCCGAGCTCAAGCGCGCCACCGAGGTCTTCGCCTTCTACAAGGAGCTCAAGGATAGCGGCGCGATCCCGCCTGACGCTGCGGGCTGGGGCTACCAGGAGGAGGACACGAATTTCTCCCTCGGCCAATACGCGATGGCTGATGACGGACCGTGGATGCAGAACTACGCGCAGCAGAACCCCAAGACGATGGCGGACGTGAAGATCGTGCCGCCCCCGGGCAAACTGTCGCAGGCGACGTTCTTCGAGATCAACCCGTTCTACGTGCTCAAGGGCAGCAAGCACCCGAAGGAGCAATGGGAGTTCGTGCAGTTCCTGGCCGGCCAGCAATACCAGAAGGCCGTCCGGCCCGATAATTCGCCGCGCACGGACGTGGTGGGCGATTCGAAATGGAGCAAGGATTTCGTCGGCCTCACCTCGATCGGCGTGTTCTTCCCGCCGATTGCGCTCGGGCAGATCACGCAGGACATGCAGAATGCGATCGGCCGCGTCTTACTGCGCGGCGAGGAGCCAGCTTCCGTCGCCGCCTGGCTCGGCAACGCGATCAATCGCGACCTGCGCCAGGCGGCCCAACTCGGCGGCAAGTGACGTGAGATCGAGCCTGGCGCTGCGCGACGCGGCTTGGCGGCGATCGGCAAGTGAGACGGCATCCGCCGCTCGCGCGCGCCGGCGCGGCCGGCGCGGCGCGCAGGTACGCCGCGCCGCGCTCCTCTTCGTCGCACCCGCCGGGCTGCTCTTCCTTGTGCTCGTCGCCTATCCGCTGATGCGCGTGCTGTGGAACAGCCTGCACCTCGTCAACCTGGTCAATCCCACCGCGACGGGTTTCGCCGGGCTCGACAATTATCGCGACGTGCTCGAGGACGAGGATTTCTGGCCCTCGCTCTGGCACACGCTGGTCTGGACGTCGGTTTCGGTCGCGGGCGAGTACGGGCTCGGCCTCGCCTCCGCGGTCGCGCTCGCGCAGAACGTGCGCGGCCGCGCGATCTTCCGCGGCATCATCATCATTCCATGGGTGATCCCCATCGTGGTGGCCGGCCTCAACTGGACCTGGCTGCTCACGCCGGATTACGGCGTGCTCAACCTCTGGGCGGTGAAGCTCGGGCTGCTGAAGGCGCCGGTCTATTGGCTCGGCAGGCTCGACACGGCGCTGCTCACGGTGGCCTTCGTCAATATCTGGCGGAGCTTTCCTTTTTACACGGTGAGCCTGCTCGCTGCCATGCAGGCGATCCCGCGCGAGATGCAGGAGGCCGCCGCGGTGGACGGCGCGGGGCCGATGCGGCGCTTTCTCGTCATCACCATGCCGCATCTGCGCGCGGTGTCATACACGCTGATCTTCATCCACATCATCTGGACCGCGGTCAATTTCGACTTCATCTACGTCATGACCGAGGGAGGTCCCCTCAACGCATCCGAAACGCTGCCGATCATGATCTACCGCTACGCCATGCAGAATTTCGATGTCGGGGGCGCCTGCGCGCTGGCCAGCATGATGATGGGCTTCATGGTCGCGAGCTTCGCCCTCTACTATTACGGCGGGCTCCGGCGCGGGCGGGCGGCGTGACGTGGTGAGAGGCCGCGCCACGAGGGTCACCACCGCCGTGCTGAGCTATGGCACGCTCATCCTCTTCTCCGTCTATTGCCTATTCCCCTTTCTCTGGATGGTGGACACGGCCCTCAAGCCGACCGCCGATATCAGGAGCGTCAACCCGACCTTCCTGATCCGCACGCCCACGCTCGAGCATTTCCAGGACGTGCTGCTCCACTCGCCCTTCCTCGTCTATTTCCGCAACAGCCTGATCGTGGGGCTCGCCTCCACGCTGCTCACTCTCGTCATCTCGACGTTCAGCGGCTATGCGCTGAGCCGCTGGACGCGGCAGGGCGCGGTGCGCGCCGTGGGCGGGGCGCTGCTGCTCTCGCAGATGATCCCGGGCGTGCTGCTGCTCGTGCCGCTCTATGTTCTCATGCGCCGGCTCGGCCTGTTGAGCTCGTACTGGTCGCTGATTATTGTCTACTGCACCTTCGCGGTGCCGCTCTGCTCCTTCATGCTGAAGGGCTTCTTCGACGCCGTGCCGGCCGAGATCGAGGAAGCGGCGGAGATGGACGGATGCTCACGGCTCATGTTCCTGCGCCGCGTACTCCTGCCGCTCTGCGCGCCGGGCTTGCTCGCCACCGGCGTTTTCGCCTTCATCCATGCCTGGAACGAGTTCATGTTCGGCTACGTGCTGATCAACAACGACGCGCACCGCACGCTGACGCCGGGCATCATGCTCTACAAGGGCGACCACATCACCGATTGGGGCAGCCTCATGGCTGCCTCCGCTCTGGCTGTGATCCCGGTCGCGGTCAGCTTCGTATACCTGCAACGCTTCCTGGTGGAGGGATTGTCGGCCGGCGCAGTGAAGGGATAAGCCGCGCGGATACCGGCAGCTCTGCGGGGCGAACGATCGGGCGATGACGGCGCGGCGGACTTTCTCTCTCGCAATATTGCGAGCCTCTGTGCCGTCATCCTGGTCCCGAGCGTGCTGCTGTCGATGGGGCGGCTGGTACGGGTCGAACGTGGTCAGGCCGCCATTCGCTCGATCCAGCGGAGATCGATCTCCATGCCGAAACCCGGTGCCTCGGATGGACGCACCAGGCCGGATTGCGGCACCACCGTGCCGGGCAGCCCGACCATGCGCTCGAGCGGCACGCCGGGCGGCGCGTGCACGAAATACTCGCCCCAGCTCGTGCAGGGCATGGCGAGCGTCAGGTGCTGGCCGAACGGCGTGTTCATGCCCGCATGCAGCATGACGGTGCGGCCGGCGGCCTCCGCGATATGGCAGATCTTGACGCAGGCGGTGATGCCGCCGACCCATTCGATATCGGGCTGCAGGATGTCGACGCTCCCCGAGCGCGCCGCCTCGAAGAAGGGCAGGACGGCATACCAGTGCTCGCCCGTCGCGAGCCCCTGCCAGGGCAGCCGCCGGCGCATCTCGGCGAAACCCGCCATGTCCTCCGGGATCAGGCAATCCTCGATCCAGCGCAGCCGGTACGGACGCAGCCGCTCGGCCAGCCGCACGGCGAATTCGACGTCGAACGCCATCCAGCAATCGAGCATCAGATCGACCTCGTCGCCGATGAGCGCGCGCGTCCGCGCGACCTGCGCCTCGTTCTCGGCGAGCGCCGCCAGCCCGTCCGCCGGCCCGTAGGGGCAGGCGAGCTTGGTCGCGCGGAAGCCGAGCTCCATGTGCCAGTCGGTGTCGTTGCCGGTCGCGTAGCAGGTGATCGCCTCGCGCGCCGGGCCGCCCAGCAGCTCGTAGACCGGGCGCCGCAGCACCCGCCCCTTGAGATCCCACAGCGCCAGGTCGACGGCGCTGATCGCGTACGCCGCGAGCCCGGCCGCGCTGTACGGCGAGGCAAGGCGGAACATCATGTCCCAGAGGCGCTCCGTCGCGAGCGCCGGCTCGCCCACGAGCAGCGGGCCGAGATGCTCGTTGATGAGCGCCGCCGCCGGCGTGCCCATCCGCCCGGTGCCGAACCCCCAGCTGCCGTCCTCGGCCGTGACGAGGCAGCCGATGGCGGGCAGGGCGGCCCGCCAGGAGGTGCGCCGTGCTTTGTAGCGGGGATAGCGCGACATCGGGTTGGCGATCTCCGCGCCCTCCTGCCATCCCGCGCGGCGCCGGTCGCGCGTGTCGGGCGCGTCGGGCCGCAGCGGGAAGGCGCGGATGCTCTTGATCTTCATCGTCCTCTCCCTGCCTTCAGACCCGCGCCGGCACGGCGGCGGTGTCGCGCTGCATCAGCCCGATGCCGACGATCATGGCCGAGCCGATCAGGGCCGAGCAGGCGAGCGCGTAGAGCCCGCAGCCAGGCCCGAAATCGGCATCCGCCCAGACGCGAAGCTGGGGCGCGACGATGCCGGAGACGAAGGTGCTCATGTTGATGAAGGCGAGGCCGCCCGCCGCCGCGGCGCCCCCGAGATAGCTCATCGGGAAGGTCCAGAAGATCGGCTGCACGGCGATGAAGCCGGCGACCGCGACGCAGAGCGCGGCGACCCCGATCGCGGGGCCGGCGGTGGCGGAGACCGCCATGCCGACCGCGCAGGCGAGCAGCGTCGCCGCACCGACCAGCCGGCGCTCGCCGAGCCGGTCGGCGAGGCGCGGCACCAGGAAGGCGGCGACCAGCGCGCAGGCCCAGGGCACCGCCGTGACCAGGCTGACGAGGAACCCGACATGGCGGCCGAGCAGGGCCCCGATCTGCGCCGGGAGGTAGTAGGTGACGCCGGCGACGCAGATCTGGATGAGGATGTAGATCGCCGCGAAATACCACAGCCGCGGGGCGGCGAGCGCCGCCAGCACGCCGCGCGGCCCGTGCGCGAGGCGCGCACCTTCCTCCGCGCCGCAGGCCGCGCTCAGCGTCGCGCGTTCCTCTGCCGTGAGCCAGGCCGCGTCGGCCGGGCGATCGACGAGGGTGAAGAAGATCAGGATGCCGGCGAGCGCGGCGAGCAGGCCATCCACCGCGAACATCAGCTGCCAGCCGCGCAGCCCGAGCAGCCCGTCCGCGTCGAGCAGCAGCCCCGAGACCGGTCCGCCCACGACGAAGGCGATCGGCGCGCCGAAATAGAAGAGACCGGCGATCGAGGCGCGGCGGCTCTCCGGGAACCACAGCGTCATGAAATACATCGCGCCCGGGAACAATCCCCCTTCGGCGAGGCCGAGCAGCAGGCGCAGCGCGTAGAGGCTCTTGGGGCCGGTCACGAACATCATCGCCGCGGAAAGCAATCCCCAGCTGATCATGATGCGCGCCATCCAGATCCGCGCGCCGAAGCGGCGCATGGCGAGATTGCTCGGGATCTCCACGAGCGCATAGCCGATCGAGAAGATTCCCGCGCCCCAGGCGTAGGCGTATTCGCCGATCCCCGCCTCGGCGTGCAGCGCATTCTTTGCGAAGCCGATATTGGTGCGATCGAGAAAGGCGAACACGTACATCAGCAGAAGCCACGGCATCAGCCGGCGCACCGAGCGCCGCACTGCTCGGTCGAGGATCGCGGGATCGGGCTGCATCGTCATCCTCCCTTGTCGCCAATGGGGACGGGGATTCCCGCGCATGCCGCCGAGCGCAGCATCGCGGCGATCACCTCCACCGTCCGTGCGCCGGTCTCGCCCGGCGAGAGATTCGCGCCCCGTCCCTGCGCGAGATCGACGAGCGCATCGACGGGTCCGACGCAATCGTAGCGCCAGGCGCCGGGCGGGACCGCGAGTTCCTCGCGCGCGCCGTCATGCCGCTCGAGGATGCAGCGATCGAGATCGACGCCGATTTCGAGCATGCCCTCGGCGCCAGTGAGAAAGAGCCGCAACCGCGCGCGACCCTCCTCCGGCACCGCGGCGGCGCCGGCGAGGCTGCCGACCGCGCCGCCCTCGAAGACGAGCGTCGCCGCATCGTGCAGGTCGATCCCGTTCTCCCGCCAGGCGCATCCGCTCACGCGCGCCGCGCGCAACCCCGTGAGCCGGAGCAGCAGCGCGACGGAATGCGAGAGCTGGCCATAGGCGAATCCGCCGCCATGCGCGGGGTCCTGCCAGGTCGCGATGTCGGGGCGAAAGAAGGTCGTGCGCCAGCGGCGAAACCCGACATCGCCCGAGAAGACCGGTCGCGTGGCCGAGGCGAACAGACAGGCGACGTGCTCGATGCGGCCGACGCGCGCCACCATCGCACGCGCGAGCTCCATCTCCGGCAGGTAATGGTAGCCGTTCGCCACCAGCAGATGGCGCCCGGTGCGCGACGCCGTCGCGACGAGGTCCCAGGCATCGGCTGGACCGACCGTCATCGGCTTCTCGACCAGCACATGCGCGCCAGCCTCGAGCGCCGCGCGCGCATGTTCGTGGTGCAGATGATGCGGCGAGGCGACCACGACGATGTCGGGCCGCCGCGCCAGCACGTCGCGATGATCCTCGGAGGCGAAGGCGAAGCCGAAATGGTCCCGCACGCGCGCGAGCGGCTCGGCGCCGAGCCGGCAGACGCCGTCCAGCACCACGTCGGCCCGGCGCGCCAGCACCGGAATGTGGTTCTGGGCCGAGAACCAGCCGGCGCCGATCACGGCGGCGCGCAGCATCCTGCTCAGCGATCCACGTCGCGGATCGCCTGGGTGAGACCCTTCAGCTCGGTCTGGGGTTCGGCGCCGTGGGTTACCTTCTGCAGCGAGAGCCCGACATTATCGAGGATGGCGTCGATCCGCGGGCTACGGATCGGCAGCAGGTCCACCTTGTCCCAGCTCCGGATGTATTGCTGCAGGAACTGGTCCTTCCCCATCGGGCCGTTCTGGATGACGTCGATATTGCTCGTCGTGATCTGCTGCGAGGTCGCGTAGAAATAGTTCACCGAATCCGGATCATCGAGCAGGAAGCGCACGAAGGTCGCGGCCGCCTCTTTGTGCTTCGAGGAGGCGCTGATGCCGAGCACGTTCGCACCCCCGATCAGTCGCGTCTTGCCGTCCATCCCCACCAGCGCGGGCACCACCCACGCATCCTTGTCCGGCCCGAACTGCATCTTCCCGTCCGACATCGTCTTCACCAGGCCCTTGATGTACGGCCCGTCGAACTCGAACCCGACGCGCCCCTGCGCGAAGAGCGAGCGCGCGACCTGCGTGTCCGCCGCATCGGGACTGCACCCCTTGTGGATCATGTCGCGGATCCAGCCGAAGGCTTTCACCGCGCCGGGATTGTCCCAGTCCGGCAGTCCCTTCGCATCGACGATCTCGCCGCCGAAGCCCCAGACGAAATAGGGCATCGACGACATGGCGATCACATCGCGCGAGGAGCGCAGCACGACGCCGAACGTCCTTACGCCGTTCTCCGCCGGCAGGGCGCAGATCTTGTCGACATCCTTGGTGAACTCGTCCCAGGTGGTGGGCGGCTTGTCGGGGTCGAGCCCCGCGCGCTTGAAGAGGTTGCGGTTGTAGACCCAGGCCGAGGGTGCCGGCAGCCAGGGAACGCCCTCGACCTTGCCATCGATCGTGAGCGCATCGACGCCGGTTTTCCAGAGATGCCCGAGCTCGTCCTTGCCGAGCAGCAGGCCGAGCGGCGCCAGCGCGCGCTGGTCATCGAGCTGCTGGATCCAGGAGGCGCTCACCTGCATGATGTCTGGCGGCTCGCGCGCGAGGATGGCCGCGGTCACCTGGCGCAGCGTGTCCTCCGCCGGCGTGCCGATATAGTTCACCTTGATGTCGGGATGCGCCTTCGCGAAATTGGCGAGGATGCGCGCCCAGCCGGGCTTCTGGAAGTCGAACATATTCACCCAGCCCATGAAGGTGATCGTCGTCTCCGCCCGGGCCGGGCTGATCGCGGCGGCGGCGAGAATTGTTGCGGCGGCGAGCCTTGCGATGGGCTTCATGGCGTTCCTCCCGATTGCCGGGCCGGGTCACGGCCGGCTCATTGCTTGACCGCGCCCGCGGTCACTCCCTCGATGAAGTTGCGCTGGAACGCGACGAAGAGCGCGAGGATAGGCAATGTCGCGACAGTCGCGACCGCCATCATCTCCGGCCATTGGTATTGGAATTCCTGCAGATAAGTCACGCTGATGCCGGCCGGCAGCGGCCGCATGGCGGTGGAGGTGGTGAGCGTGAGCCCGATCGTCAGATCGTTCCAGGCGCTGACGAAGGCGTAGATCGCGGCGGCGGTGAGACCGGGCCGCGACATCGGCGCGACGATGCGCAGGAAGGTGCGCAGCGCTCCGGCGCCGTCGATCATGGCGGCTTCCTCCACCTCGATCGGCAAACCGTCGAAGAAGGATTTCAGCATCCAGACGCAGACGGGCAGGGTGAACACGCAATTGACCAGCACCACGATGGCGTAGGTGTCGATGAGATCGAGCTGCGCCGAGACGATATAGGTCGAGATCAGCAGCAGCGGCGCGGGAAAGGCGATCGAGGCGAGCAGGTAGAACAGCGCGATCCGCGTCGCGATCGAGCGATGGCGCGACATCGGATAGGCCGCGAGCGCGCCGGCGGCGGTGGAGAGAATCGCGGTGCAGGCGGCGATGATCAGCGAATTGAGCAGGAAGCGCGCCATGTCCCCGCGGAATGCGCTCCCGAAGGCCGCGAGGGTGAAGTCGCGCGGCAGCCAGACGGGTGGGTAGGTGAAGACCTGCGAGTGCGGCTTGATCGCGGTGGAAAGCATCCAGGCGATTGGGAACAGCAGGCCGGCCGCCACCGCGAGCGCGCAGACCGCCGGGAAGATAAATCGCACGCGCCTCATCGCCGCGCCACCAGGCGGGTCGCGCCGAAGGCGAAGATCGAGACGAGCACGAGCCACAGGACGCCCGAGGCGGAGGCGAGGCCGAAATCCCAGCGCTGGAAGGCGAGCTTGTAGGTATAGAGGCTCAGCACCTCGGTCGCGTTGACGGGGCCGCCCTTGGTCAGCACCCAGGGCAGCGTCATCTCCTGCATGAGACGGACGCTTTCCAGCACGGCGACCGTCGCGAGCGTCGGCCGCACGAGCGGCAGCACGACGCGGAGCTGCGTCGCCGAATAGCCCGCGCCGTCGATGCTCGCCGCCTCGCGGATCTCGCGCGGCACCCCGCGCAGCGCCGCGATGGAGATGATCATCATGAACGGCGTCATGCGCCAGACGAAGGCGACGACGAGCATCATGCGCGCGAGCCAGGGATCGGCGAGGAAATTCACCGGCGCGGCGATGATGCCGAGATTCTGCAGGATCGCGTTGATCAGCCCGTAATTGGCATCGAAGATCCATCCCCAGAGGATCGCGACCGAAATCCACGGCACGACCCAGACGACGAAGACCGCCGTGCGGAACACCGTCACGCCGCGCCGCAGCGCATCGCAGAGCAGCGCGACCGCATAGCCCGCGATCACCGCCAGGCCGACGGAGATCGCGACCAGCCCGACGCTGTTCGCGACCGAGCTCCAGAACGCATCGCTGTCGAGCAGGCGCGCGAAATTGTCGAAGCCCACGAAGCGGACGCGGCGCGAGAGCGGGGAGGCGTTGGTGAAGGCGAGATGGATGCCATTGAGCAGCGGATACAGCACGAGCGCTGCGGAAAGCAGCAGCGCCGGCGCGGCGAAGAGCACGGCCTCGGTGCCCGAGATCACCCGCGCCCCGCGCACCCTGCGGCGGCGGCGGCGCTCGGCCGCGACGGGCGTGACCGCGACGCTGATGGCGGGCGTGGCGGTCATGGCATGATCTGCCCCCCGTTCACCTCGATCACCTGCCCCATGACGTAGCCGCTCAGCATCGCGCTCGCGAGGAACAGGAAGGCGCCGACGCATTCTTCGGGCTGTCCGACGCGCCGCATCGGGATCGACGCGACCATGGCGTCGATCAGCTCCCGCGGGCTGTTCTCCTCATGGATGCGCGTCCAGATCACGCCCGGCGCGACAGCGTTGACGCGGATGCCGTCGGCGGCAAGCTCCTTTGCGAAACTGCGCGTGAGATTGCTCACGGCGGCCTTCGCCGCGGCGTAGAGGCCGAAGCCCGGGCCGCCGCCATTGCGCGCCGCGATCGAGCTCGTCGAGATCACCACGCCGCCGCCGGCCGCGCGGAGATGCGGAATGGCCGCGCGGGTCGCCTCGAACATCGAACGGAGATTAACGTCGAGCAGCGCGTCGAAGGCGCCGTCCGGCAGCTCCTCGAGCCGGCGGCGCGCGAAGGTGGCGCCGGCATTGTTGACGAGGATGTCGAGCCCGCCGAGCGCCGCCGCCGCCTCAGCCACCAGGCCACGCGTGGCGCCAGGTTTGCCGAGATCGGCCGCGAGCACGAATGATGTCGAGCCTTGCGCGCGGATGTCGGCGGCGACGCGCTCGGCATCCGCCATCGTGCGGTGGCCGTGCACCGCCACAGCCGCGCCCTGCGCCCCGAAGGCCCGCGCAACGGCCGCGCCAATTCCGGTGCTGCTGCCCGTCACGAGCACGCGCTTGCCGCGCAGATCGGGAATGCGTAGCGACTCGCTCACGCCGCGAGGCTCCGGCTGCGGAAACGAGGCGCAACGGCGCGCATGAAGAGCTCCATGCCGTCGCGCGCCGGCGCGTCCATGAACCAGAGCAAGAAATGCGAGATCCCGCGCGCAGCATAAGCCTCGATGCGTGCGCTCACCATCTCCGGCGTGCCGACGAGCCATCTCTCCGCGAGCGCGCCGGGCGGATGTTCACTCTCGCCAGAGGCGAAGGCGCGCAGGGCTCGCATGTCGAGCGCGGCGCCAGGTGCCTCGATCGGCAAGCATGCCGCGAGCGCGAGCAGCGCGGCGAGCTTGTGCCGCAGCGCGGGCAGATCGGGTGCGATCAGGATCTGCGTCTCGTGGCTGAGCTCAAGCGTCGCCGCATCGCGCCCGGCTTCCGCGCAGGCCTGGCGCAGGGCGGCGAGATCGCGATCGAGATCGGCGAGCGTGGTCGGTGTCGTGTTCCAGCCCTGCGCGTATTTCGCGCTGAGCGCGAGCACGCCGGGCAAGGCGCCGCCGAGCCAGAGCGGCGGATGCGGGCGCTGCACGGGCGGCGGCATGCAGACCGCGTTCTCGACACGGTGATGCCGGCCGGCGACGCTGTGCGGTCCCGGCGCGCTCCACAGCCGCCGCATCAGCAGGAAGGCCTCTTCGAGCCGCCCGATGCGCGCAGCCGCCTCCTCGTCCCAGTCGAGCCCATAGGCGATGTGCTCGGCGCGCTTCGTACCGGCCTCAAGAAACAGGATGAGGCGGCCGCCGGAGAGCTGATCGAGCGTCGCCACCATCTTCGCCGCCACCGCGGGATGGCGGAACAGATTGGCCTGGTGGATGAGCCCGAGCCGCGCGCGCCGTGTCGCGCCGGCGAGCGCGCTCAGCGTGGTCCAACCCTCGAGCACCGCCTCGTCGCGCCCCAGCATCAGATGGTCGCAGACCCAGAGGCTGTCGAAATCGAGCCGCTCGGCCGCGGTCCCCATCGCGAAGGTCTCGCGCGCATCGAGGCGCTCGCAGCCTGGCGTGCGAAACAACGCTGGGCCGGGCATCGCGAACATCGGCAGGCAGAAGCCGAAGCGCATCGCTAGAACCTCGCGCGGAGATCGTGGCGGGTCTCGTCGCCCGCGAGGAAGCGCTCCATCTCGTCGGCCATGAGCGAAACGAAGCGCGGCCCGCAGGCGGCGGTGACGCCGGCGATGTGCGGCGTCAGGAACACGTTCGACATGCTGCGGACGGGACTGTCCGCCGGCACCGGCTCAGGGTCGAACACGTCGAGGCAGGCGATGATGTCGTTCTGCCGGAGTCGCGCGATGAGCGCCTCCGAATCGACGATCGCGCCGCGCGACACGTTGACGAAGACGCCGCCCGGACGCAGCAGCGCAAGCTCGCGCGCGCCGATCATGCCGCGCGTCTGAGGCGTCAGCGGCGCGAGGCATACGACCACGTCGGAGCGCGACATCACCGCGGCGAGCGATGTCAGCCTGATATCGTATATGTCGGCGAGCTGGCGCTGCGCGTGCGGATCATGCACCAGGATCTCGCAGCGGAACGGGGCGATCAGCTCGATAAGGCGCCGGCCGATATGGCCGCAGGCGATCAGCCCGACGCGCTTGCCGGTGAGCTCGCCGCGCAGATAGCAGGGATCGGTGCGCTTGCCCTCCTGCGTGATGATCTCACCCGCGATCATGCGGCGGAACAGGCTGCCGGCATTGCGCAGCCCGATGAGCATCATGCCGAGCGCCCATTCCGACACCGGGTAGGACGAGCCATGCGTGGTGTCGACCACCTTCACGCCGCGCTCGGCGGCGGCTTCGAGATCGATGCGGCGGGCGAAGCGGTCGCCTTCGAGCTCGCCGATGAAGCGCAACCGCGCCCCGGCGTCGAGCATCGCGCCGGTGATGCGCGGCGCGCCGTGGCTCACCATCAAAAGGTCGAGCTCGCGCGCGAAGGCGACGAAGCGCGCATCGCGCTCGGGATCGGGCGGCGGCGGCGCGTCCCAGCTCGACGGCGCGTCGAAATGCGCGATGGCGAGCGTCCCGAGCGCCTCGATCCGCGCGCGCGCCGCGTCGTCGAGGCAGCGCGCCGCGGTCGCTTCGTTGCAGGCGAGGCCGATGCGCGGCCGGCTCATGCGAGCGCCTCCGCCGGCGTGCGCCTGCGCAGCAGCGCATCGAGCGTGCCGCCGAGAATCGCGTCGCGATCCGCCGCGCTCCCGAACACGCAATGCGAGCGGAACGCCTCGATCGCCTGGCGATAGGTCAGCGCGCGGCGCAGCACCGGATAATCCGATCCCCAGCAGAGGCGATGCGGGCCGAACGCCTCGTAGAGCGCGCGCACCACCCAGAGCGCCTCGCTATGCGGATATTCCCAGGGCCGCGCCGATCCGTAGTAGAAGCCCGAGACCTTCACCATGAGGTTGGGCAGATCGGCGCCGGCGACGACGCGGCGCACCCCGTCTTCGCGGCCCTCTGGCCAGCTGCCGATGCCGGCGAGATGGTGGCAGAGGATCGGCATCCCGGGGAAGCGCCGCGCGATCGCCCGGATGTCCTCCTGCCAGGCCGGCGAGGCGGCGAGGCTCAGGATCAGCCTGCGTTCCGCCACGGCACGGAAGAACTCGATGCCCCCCGCGCTGACGAGCCAGCCATCGTTCTCGCGCTCGACGTAATGCGTGACGCCGGCGAGCGGCATGCGATCCGCGAGCGCGCGGAGCCGGTCCGCGGCGCCTTGCGTGTGGTATTCGGGCGACCAGCGGCAATCGATGTCGGCGAATTGCCGCAGGCGCTGCGGATGCCGCGCGACGCAGGATGCGCCGTACTCGTTGTTGTCCGGATTGCGGTCGATGCGGGCG
This sequence comes from Acetobacteraceae bacterium, assembly GCA_965276665.1. Lineage (GTDB taxonomy): Bacteria > Pseudomonadota > Alphaproteobacteria > Acetobacterales > Acetobacteraceae > CAWGJC01. Next base: position 482,977 of record OZ255620.1, on the reverse strand, counting down.
GAGACAAGCACCGCGCGATCGACGCCGTTCTGGTCCATCTCCCACAGCAATTGCTCGACGGCGCCGCGCTCCTCGTCCGGCACGGGCGGCTGGTACGGCCAGCGCGGCCAGGCGTGGCAATGGCTGTCAACGATCATCAGCGGAAGGCGATCGCGCCGTCCTCGCGGCGCGCTGTCGGGCGGTCCCTCTGCGCCACCGGCACGGCGGCGATTCCGGCCTCGTCGAGCGTGATGCCGAGACCGGGCGCCTCGGGAATGTCGAAGAACCCGTCGCGCACCGGCGTGATGGATTTCACGACGCGGTTCCACGGCGCCTTGTCCTGCTCGCGATGCTCCTGCACCTCCCAGTTCGGCACGCAGGCGCCGAGCTGCACCTGTGCCGCCGTCGCGACCGGGCCCGAGGGAACCGCGTGCGGAATGACGCCCTGGTGATGCGCCTCGGCGAGCGCGCAGATCTTGCGCGTGTGCGTGATGCCGCCGGAAATGCCGACATCGGGGCGGACATGATGGATGCCGCCATGCTCGACATATTCGCGGAACTCCCAGATCGTGGTGTTGCGCTCGCCCGCCGCCATCGGCACGCGCGTCCTGCTCGCGACCTCGCCGAAGGAGAGCACGCTGTCCGGCACGATCGGGTCTTCGACGAAGAGCGGGCGAAAACGCTCGAGCTCGCGGATCAGCGCGATCGATTCGCCCGGCACCATGTTGCGGTGGAGCTCGATGCCGAGATCGATCTCCCAGCTCACGGCCTCGCGGATCGCCGCGGCGCGCGCGACGAGATCGTCGAGCCGCGCGCCGTGCCGCATGCGGTGATGCTCCTCCTGGAACAGCAGGATCTTGAGCGCGGTGTAGCCGCGCGAGACGGCGTCGCGGCATTGCGCGACGACCTGCTCGATCGTGCCGTAATCGATCACCAGCATCGCGCGCACGCGGTCGCGCACGCGCCCGCCGAGCAACTGCCAGATCGGCGCGTCGAAGCGCTTGCCGCGAATGTCCCACAGCGCCTGGTCGATCGCGCTCAGCGCGCCGCCGATCGCCATGCCGCGCATCGAGGTGTTGCGATAGAGGTTGAGGAAATGCCATTCGACGCGCAGCGGATCCTCGCCGCGCAACAGCGGCGCGAAACGCGCGACGACTGCGGCGGCGGCTTCGGGGAAGCCGAAGAAGGTCGATTCGCCGACACCTTCGAGGCCGCATTCCGTGCGGATGCGCACGAAGGTCCAATTATGGGCGATGAAGGTTTCGACGCTTTCGATCTTCATGGCGCTTCCGGGAAGGTGAGCTCGGGCGGGCGGCGCACCGAGGGCGCCTCGATCAGCTCGACGATGGCGGCGAGCGGATGCGTGGTGCGGAAATAGGCGAAGGCGCCGTCGCCGTCGACGCCGAAGCCACGCGCGCTTTGGATCGGCTCCATGCCCTGCGCGCGGAACTCGGCGACGGCGCGCGCATGGTCGGGCACGTAGATGCCGAAATGATGCAGCCCTTCGCCATGCGTCGCGAGATGGTCGGCGAAGATGCTCGGACCCTCGAGCGGCTCGATCAGCTCGATCTGGATGTCCTTGCTGAACCCGAAGGCGTGGCGCAGGCCGAACCGGGCGGGTTGCCCGTGATAATGCATGTCCCGAAGGATGTCCGGCGAGAGCGTGTAGGCATTCCACGGGCCAATGCGCAGCAATTCCCACCAGCTTCGGATCGAGGCCTCGAGGTCGCGCACGACGAGCGCGATCTGCCGGATGCCGTGCGCCTGCGCCAGCGTGACGGCGGGGTCGGCGCTCATGCGGCGAGCCCCAGCGCTTCGTCGAGCTCGTCCTGGTAGCCGGAGACCGCGCCGGACAGCATTTCCGCCATCGTCACCGCGCGGCCGAGCCGGCCGCTCTCGTACGCGGCGAGCAGGGCGGCGACGGCGGTGAGGCCGCCCATGCCGTCGATTTCCGGCGCGTGGTTCGCGAGCACGGCGGCGGCGAAATCATGCAGCTCGATCGCGATGTGGCCGGCATCGGCGGTGGCGAACGGAATATCGTATTCGACCGCGTGCTCGCCGAAGAGGCGCGCCGTCACCTCGTCGAGCGCGAAGTCCGGAAGCTCGGCGAGCAAGGCGCGGCCGGCGCGGTCGCCATCGGCCCGGCGGAGCACGGGCGCGCCGCCGGTGCGGTCGCGCGGGATGTCGAGCGAGCCGAGCCTGCCGTGCAGGCTGCGCCGGTACCAGCGTTTCCCCGGCCCGGACGGAACATAGGCGAGCTGCACGAGCACGCCGGATCGCATGCGGAAGGTGGCGACGACGCTGTCCTCCCCCGTCGCGGTGACGGGCTCCGGCGCGCGCGCCGGATCGGGGAGCGCGCGCAGCTTCCCGTCCGGCTCGGTACGCGGATGGCGCACCGGCTCGGCGATGAAGCCATGCCCCTCCACGCTGTCGAACGGGCCGAGATAGTACTGGATGATGTCGGTGTAGTGGACGCCCATGTCCATGCCGATCGCGCCGCGATCCTTGCTGTGGCGCCAGGGCGTGATGATGATGCGGTCGTCGCCGCCCACCGAGAATTGCGACATCAGATGGAGATGGCCGAGCAGCCCGGCATCGAGCACCGCCTTGGCGAGCCGGTTCGGCGGGTCGCGGCGGTAATTCTCGGCCGTCGCCAGGATCGCCTTGCCGCGCGCGGCGGCCGCGATCATCGCCTGGCAGGCGCGCACCGTGAGGCCGAGCGGCTTCTCGCACAGCACCGCCTTGCCGGCCTCGAGCGCGGGCACGACGACCGGAACATGGCTCGCGACATCCGTGACGACGTCGAAGGCCGCGATGGCGGGATCGGCGATCGCCTCCGCGATCGAGGCGTGGATGCGCGGACGCCGCCCGAGGCGCTGCTCGGCCTCGGCGGCTGCGTGGGCCGCCTGCTCGGGGCGCAGGTCGCAGACCGCCACCAGCTCGATATTGGAAATCCCCGTGCCGGCGAGCGCGGTATAGCCAAGCACGTGGCGGAGACCCATGCCGCCACAGCCGACCAGGCAGACCGGGAGCCGCTCCACGGCTCAGCCCGCAACGTCCGGAGGGAATCGCCGGGCGCGACCCTGTGACATGGTTGTTTCTTCCTTGGTTCGTCCAGTATGCTGGACGTCATGTTCTATGCTGAACCGTCCCATGGCGGCGCGAGGGGTGTCAAGCCAGTGTTCACGGTTATCCTGCGGGCGGGCCGATGAATTTCGGGGCGGATGCGGAGGAGCGGCCGGGCGCCAAGCGCGTGCCGGCGCTGGTCAAGGCGGCGCAGATCCTCGACCTCCTCACGCGCGAGGCGCGCCCGCTGCGCGGGGCGGAGATCGCCCGCGCGCTCGGCCTCTCCAAGAGCACGGTGCACGTGCTCTGCAGCACGCTGCTCGATCTCGAACTGCTCGCGCGCGTCGGCGGCGCGCATTTCGCGATCGGCCCGCATGCGCTGAGCTGGGCCGGCGCGTTCCAGAGCCAGAGCGACCTGACCACCGAGTTCAACCGGGTGTGGGACGCGCTCAACGTGCTGCCGGAGGAGACGGTGACGCTCTCGATCCTGAGCGGAATCGACGTCGTCTATATCGGGTGCCGCAACGGCAGCCGCCCGATCGGCGTGAGCTTCCGCGCCGGCATGCGGCTCCCGGCGCCCTACACGGCCACCGGGAAGGCGATCCTCAGCACCTTCGACGAGGGAGATTTGCGCCGGCTCTTTGCCGATGGTTGGCCGCCCAGTTTGACCAGGGCAAGCGTCAGAGATCTCGATGCCCTCATCACTGAGCTCGCCGAGGTGCGAGTGCGCGGCTTCAGTATCGACCACGGCCAGAGCCGCGAGGGAGCTTCGTGCTTCGGTGCGCCCGTTTTCACTTCACCTGCCGGTCCGGCGGTGGCGGGCGTTGCCGTCGCGCTGCTCACGGCAAGCGCTAGCGACGCGGCGATCGCCGAGACAGGCGATGCGGTACGACGGTTGGCGTCCCGGCTTTCCCGTCGACTTGGTGCGCAGGCGGCGCCAGAAAATCCCGGAACTGGTCGGCTGGTCGCCAACTCCAGACCATGATTTCGCCGGTACCGAAAGAGGATTCGAGCGGATAAAGATGCTCGCCAAAACAAAGAGCTAGAGCCTGTGGAGTGAGCGAATGCGAACGGAACATGCTCTAGGTGTTTAGTCCCGGACTTTGGTGGAGCGGATTGACGTTGGAGCGTTTTGGGTTGTTCTGCTATGCGCGGCAACTGGCCTCGTAGGGTGTCAGGCCTTTGAGGGTTTTGAGGCGACGGCCGAAATTGGAGGCGCTGACGAACTGGTCGAGGTGCCTTCGGAGCTGATCGCCGTCGTCGTAGTGGTATCGCTGGACGGTGGCTTCCTTGATAGTCCGGTTCATCCGCTCGACCTGATCGTTGGTCCAGGGATGGTTCCTCCTGGTGAAGCGATGCTCGATGCCGTTCTCGCGGCAGCGCATGCCGAACATGTGGGTCAGGAAACGCGCGGTCGGGCAGGCGCCCGATGCCGTGCCGCTGCAAGCAGCGATGGAGGGACGAGCGCGTCAGCTGCGGGATGGTGGCTTGCAGAGCGTAGAGACGGCGTCGATCGGCAGCAGCGTGTGCCTGGGGAACGCGACGACAATCACCTCGTTGGCGACGGACAGGCTGGTTGACCGCGGCTCCCGCGGACCCGTCGGGAGGTCGGTCACGGAGGTCCGTCGCTTTCACTTGGCGACGGTCTTCTGGTTGATGCCGTAACGCCTGGCGAGGGTCCTCAGGCTCGCTTGACCGTGCCGTATCGCGCAACGGACCGCCTCCGTCGTGGTGGCGCTTCCGTGTAGAACTTGGCCCATAGCGCGTCCTTCCACTCACGCGAAAACACCGCACCATCAAAGCCCGGGATCAAACACTTAGGTTCAGGACCCTTTCCTTGGCTCGTGGCGGTTTGGTTCTGGGGGTGTCGGAGGTGTCTGATGCCCGACGTTTTGCTGTTGCCGCGCGTCCATATGCGCCGGATCGAGCCGTTCTTTCCTGTCTCGCGCGGCCTGCGTCGTGTCGGCGATCGCCGGGCGATCAGCGGCATCGTCTCCGTGATCCGACACGGCCTGCAGTGGAAGGACGCGCCGCGCGGCTACGGGCCGCACAAGACGCTCTACAACCGCTTCGTCCGCTGGAGCCGCCTCGGCGTGTTCGACCGCATCTTCGCGGCGCTGGTCGTCGAGGCTGGTGTTCCGGAACGGCCGATGATCGACAGCACTCATCTCAAGGCGTCTGGTGGATGGGTCCGCCGAGCGCAACCGCCTGAGCGGCCGACGCGGCGATGACGTGCTTCTGTTCGGACGGGAACACTCGCCGCAATCATGCTGGGTGTTTTCGCGATCCTGCTGGCGGCGACGCTGGTCCGCGTGTGAGCGGGCGGCCGCTTCTGCATCGCCTCGGGCCGTGGTTCCTCGCCCTGGCAGTGATGTTCGCAGTATGGAAAGCGATCACCGCGAAGCTTGGCTTGCTGCCGCGCCCCTTCTTCGCCGCGCCGCAATCCATGCTGGAAGTCTACTGGGTGCATCCGGTGCTCCGCCTGATCGGGCCGTTACCGGCGACGGCGTGGATTCCGGTCGCGAGGAACGTCGATTGCAGGCCAAGTTGCAATCGGGTGAACCGGGATGGCCTTTCGCTGACGCAGGGTACAATAAGCCTTACATGCCCGACGATACAAGAAACGGATCTCAGGATCTGACGAGAAGCACATGATGAACGTCTACCTCGACTTCCAGGCAAGTACACCGCTTGATCCCAGGGTGCTGGACACGATGCTGCCCTGGCTCCCGGAGGCTGCAAATCGGCACGCATCCGGGCTGGTGACCTCAAATCTGGTCCTCACCGGACCAGTCCTCGGCGTAAGGGAGAACCATGCGTGGCCGAACTGATCTCTCTGCTTCGACGCGCTTCCGCCTAGCGGCAGCTGCAGCCGATGCTCGTTGCGAGACCGGGTGTGATCGGTGAACCGGACGTTCGTCCGGCCATGCCGCCGCTCGCGCACGATACGGCGAACGGCCTGCAGGTCCTGGTGAATCTGCGCCGGAACGCGTTGAGCGCGTTTCCGGCGCGCTGCCTCGCCGAACCGGTGGTTCGCCTCTCGCTGCCCCGCTTCCCGCTCGTTCTGATGGCCGGCGGCGTCGCGATGCTGGAGGTGCTGCAGGCCAACGCCACGGATTACGTCCGCATGCCGATGGCCCGGAAAGTGCTCGGGCCGGTCGCGGGAGAGGGCCTGCTGATCAGCGAAGGTGAGCGCTGGCGCAAGCAGCGGCGCACGATGGCGCCCGCCTTCACGCCGCGAGCCTTCGATGATGGGCGACCATATCGTCAGGGTCGCGGAGCCGCGTGCCGCCGCCTGGAGGCGCGCGGCGGTGCGCCGATTGATCTGCTGCGCGAGATGCAGCTGCTCAGCCTCGACATCGCATCGGCCTCGATGTTCTCTGTCGAGACGAGCGTCTTCCGTGCCGAGCTACGCGACATGATCGCCCAATTCACTTCGAGCATCGGCCGCCCGGCGTTGCAGGATTTTCTGCTGCCGGGCTGGATACCCACGCCGCTTGCGCTGCGGCGAAAGCGCTTTCGGGCCCGCTGGAGGCAAGTGATCGGCGGCGTGGTAGCGCAGCGCCACTCGACGCCGACCGGGGAAGCGCGGGATCTGTTCGACCTCCTCGCACAGGCGCATGGCGACAATGCAGAAAGCCTGCTGATCGACGAAGTCGCGACGATGCTGGTCGCGGGCCATGAGACGACCGCGCTCACGCTGTTTTGGTCGCTCTATCTGCTCGCCCAATCGCCGGGCTGGCGTGCGGCGGTCACGGTCGAAGCCGCGGGCACCGATCTCTCGCCGCAGGCCGCGACCGCCGCGCTGAGCCATCTCACGGTGACCCGGGCCGTCGTCAACGAGACGTTGCGGCTCTATTCCCCGGCCTTCATGACGGCGCGGTTCTGCGTGCGCCGAACGGTTGCCGCGGGACGGGACGTGCCGAAGGGCAGCATGGTACTGACGCCATTCTGGTTGCTGCACCGCAATCCCTCGGTCTGGCCCGATCCGGACAGGTTCGACCCGCAGCGCTTCCTCGACGAGCCTAATCCGGACCGGTCGCGTTTCATGCCGTTCGGCACCGGGCCGCATGTCTGCATCGGCGCCCAGCTCGCCATCAGCGAAGCCGTCCTGGTGCTCGCGCTTCTGCTCCGCCGCAGGAACGTGGCGCTAGTCGATCCGGCGCGGCCGGTCCTGCCGGTGGCGACGCTCTCCACCCGGCCGGATCACGCTCCTGAATTCGTTCTTGAGTCGCTTGGATCCTGCGGAGGATCCGAATGAGCCCGCGCGTCCTGCTGACGCTGTGTCTGCTTTTCACCAGCGGGGTATCCGCCCGCGCGCAGGATCAAACGGAGACCGTTGTGCCGATCCGCAAGGTGGTGCTGCCCAGCGGCGGCCGTTACTTCGCGCTCCCTTTACGGGTCGGCAGCAAGAGACTCACGGCCGGGATCGATACCGGATCGCCGGGACTCCGTATCCTGTCGCGCGCGCTCGATCCCGGCGATTTCCGCTCGGAGAACAAGCCGGCAAGCATGACTTTCGGTTCGGGCACCACGATCGCAGGCTTTCGCGCAATCGCGAACGTCGCCTTCGGCTGGCTCGGCGGTCCCGTTGCGGTCGAGGTGATCGAACGTGCCAGCTGCGTGCCAAGCCGGCCGCGTTGCGCCGAAGGCAACATGCTGATGAGCGAGTTCGGACTGATGGGCGGCGGCGGCGTACCGCATCAGGGTGCGCCCGCCATTATCGGGCTGACCCGGGCCGATATTCCCGTGACCGTTCCCTTCCCGGCGCTTGGCGTGAAACGCTGGATCCCGGCATCAGCGTGAGCTCACCCAATCCACTCCCAGCGCATAGCAGCCGCTTGTCCTTCGACGGTCAACCGAGCGGGCGGCAGACCGTGATTCACGCCAACGCCTCGCCCTATTTCTGCTTCGACGTGATGTACGAAGCGGATCACGGTCCGATTTCGCTGCGTCCCCGTCGCTCCGGCCCGCAGGATCCGCACGCTTACGCGCCGAACTGACGCGGTTCGGGCTGCCGCATCACTGCCGAAAGAGTATAGCATGCACGCTAACGTATCCGAACTGCCCGCCGTGATCGAGCTTATCGGCGGCAGGTGGCGCAGCCAGGTGTTGTACACTGGAACCGCCCTGGGCGTTTTCGATGCGCTGGACGGTTCTGATTTCGTCACGGCCGATGAGCTCGCCGCGCGCATCGGCGCCAACGCGGCGACGCTCTACTGGCTGCTGCGGGCGCTCGCCTCGCTCGACCTGCTGGAGGAAGACGGCAACCGCAGCTTCCGGATCACCGCGAAAGGCGCGTGTCTGCGAGCGCGCCATCCGCATTCGCTGCGCGCCATGACGATGCTCGAAGAAGGCCCGGTGCATTACGCGGCGTGGAAGCATCTGCCGAATATCGTCAGGAGCGGTGAGACCGACGGCTTCCGCCGCGAATTCGGCAGCCTGTTGGGGTATCTGCAGCGCGATCCCGCCTATGCGCGGGATTTCTCCATGGCCATGTTGAGCTATTCCGCGAGCGACGCGCCTGCCGTCAGGGCCGTCTGTCGCGATGAGGATTTCGGCGATGCCGTGTTGTGCGATATCGGCGGCAGCCACGGTGCGCTTCTGCGAGAAGTGATCGGCGACCATCCGACAGCGCACGGCATCGTCTTCGACCTCCCCGAAGTGGCGGCACGCGCCAGGGCAATACCCGCCGGCAGGCGGACCAGCGGCTCGAATACGTGGCCGGAGACATGTTCCGCAGCGTTCCGGCGGCCGACGAGTATTTTCTCAAGCACATGCTGCACGACTGGCCGGATGAGGCCTGCTTACGGATCCTCTCCGTCATGCGCGAAGCGGCAAAGCCGGACAGCCGACTGTTCATCTGCGAGTTCATCGTTCCCAGCCCGGCGGCGCCGCATTTCTCGAAGCTGATAGATGTCCACATGATGATGGTTCAGGACGGCAGGCAGCGAACAATCGAGGAATTCCAATCTCTGCTGTCGCGCGCCGGCTGGCACCCCGGCGACGTCCGCCGCCCAGACGCATCGCCGCTGAGTGTTTTCGAAGCGGCTGTTCGGACTTGATGGGCATCCCGCCAGAGCGGGGTCTGGTCGTCCTGGTCCCGCGCCGTTCAGCCGGCGCTGATCTGCGTTAACTCCGCCTTGAGCCGCCGCGCTGGAGTATGTTCCGTTCGCATTCGCTCATTCCACAGGCTCTCGCTCTTTGTTTTAGCGAGCATCTTTATCCGTTCGAACGGATAAGGCCGAACCTGTTATCGCTGCCACTTAGAGGCTGTCTCTGAACGCTAGTGAAATGGGGTGGCTGCGGTCCACATCAGGATGTTCATCCAACTCGGTCTCGACAACCTGTTGGAATCACATCCGACCGCGGCCTCCCACCCCATTTCACTAGCGTTCAAAGACAACCTCTAAGCCAGTCGGCGTAGGAAGCCCATTGGGGTTATCTTCTTGAATCAAGATCGCCCCAGTGAGAAGGTTGCGTAAGGGGGTGGGGAGGAAGCGGGGTACTCGGTTGCGACCGGCGCAACACCCGCGATCGATTTTGCCACTTTTCAAAAGACTTATAGGTGTCTGTAACTATGCTCGGCCCGATTGTCGCCCTTGCACTCCTGCCAGCCGCCCTTGCCACGCTTGGCGCGATCACGTCGGCGATCGTGCTGCCGGTGGTATTCGTTTTGTGGTTGATCGGTCTGCACGGCCTCATCGTCATCGCCGTCTTCGGTGCTGGCATCATGCTCGCCGCCTTTGCGCCGTCGGACGGCGCGCGGCCGCCGGCCCGGCCCGCACCGACCGAGACGATGATGCGTCGCCCCGACAATCGGGCCGTGGGAGGACTGCGGGCGGATCCTCGGGCGAGGTGGTGAGCGTCCTGCGAGAAGCGAGACCAGTTTCACTCATTACGTAGTCGCCGGGCGCTATCGGCACGCCCGCGGACGTCCGCTAGCACGTGTGTATGCACACTCCCGCAACGCCGGACAGCCCGGCCAGCCTCCTGCCGATCGATGCGGCATGCCGCGCGTTGGGCGGGATCTCCCGCACAACCCTCTACGAACTGGCGCGAGCCGGACGGATCGAGCTTCGCAAGCTCGGCCGCCATAGCTTCGTGCCGCGCACCAGCATCGATCGCCTCGTCGCCGACATGGCACCTGCTGTCCTCAGCTCCATAGAATAGCCGAACCGCCCGGACGGGAGTGTCGCGGGCGGTCGGTAGGCGCGTAGAACTGGTGTCGGAAACCAGATGATACGCAATTCTTGCTGCTCACAGCAAACGTTTTCTCGTTCGGGCCTCCTCGAAAGGATACCCGAATGTCTCAACCTGATCTCCTCGGCGCGCTGCTCGACGCGGGCACCACCTTCGCGGCACACGGCGGCATCTGGCGCCTCAACGCGCCTTCGTGGATCTCGGACGAGTTTGATGTCGCCGGCGAACTCGTCGATCCCTCCGGCACTCGCACCGGCCTGCTGCTGACATGGCAGGACCACCGGGACGGCGGCCCTGTGCTGTGGCGAATGGCAGATTACGAGCTGGCCGGCGACGTCGAGTTCCTCGGCAGTTTTCTCCGTGACTGGGGCCTTCGCGTAGAGGTGCCGGCCGCGCTGGTTGAACACCTGCGAGGGGCCGAAGTGTCGCGGCGATTCTGGGCACCGCCCCAAGCTTCGCCGCGGCGCGAGCGGCTGATTTATGGGACGACGCGGGTATTGCTCATGCCCGCAAGTCCGGCACGTCCGGCCGCGCGCCGTTCGTGAGATCAAATGCGGAACGAAAAAGTCTGCCAAAATCGAAGAACAACATGTTTGTGAGTCGGTCTTTATGTCTTTGTGGGTCCACCACGAACCCGGAGCTTCCCACGGTGTCACCACCCAAACAACCACCGACCACGGCGCTCGCCGCGTGCGCCGCAAGCCCGATCCCGCTGCCGTGGCGCATGCCGAATTCGCCGCCGTCCCCGGCGCCTGCACGCATTTCGGCCTTTCGCGCTCCCATCTCTACGTTTTGCGGTCGGAAGGCCGCGTCCGATTTGCGAAAGTTGGAAAGCGTGCTTTGGTCGAGATGGCTTCGGTTCGCGCACTGCTCGCCGGACGCGAGAGCTGATTCGATGTCCGCCGCGGTCGAAGCAACTGCCGATCCCTGCGCCACCTCTCCGGTGGCCGAGCAGATCGTGGACTTCATCACGCTGCTCGCCTCTACGGAGGGCAAGGTGCTCGCGAAGCGCGTCGCGCCCGAAGGTGTGAAGGCTACGATTCGGCGACGTTCTTCGAGATCGCCACGCGCCCTCTAAAAGGCTTTGATGATCTCGGCCGCCTGCTCGAGCAGTTGCAGTCTCGTCGGCATGTCATGGTCGTGCGCGGCAGGCTCATCGGCGCGGAGCGAGCCGACAACACCCGGCGCCTGCTGCATCCGAAGGACGGGCACGTGCCAACGCTCGAGCCAGCCGCGCACCGCTGGATTGCTATCGATCTCGACGGCGTCGCGCTGGCCGCCGAGACCGACCGGGCCGACGTGGCAGCATGCGGCCGAGCGGTTCTTCCGCTTCTTCCGGCAGAGTTCCGCGCGGCGCGATGCTTCGTCAGCGCGTCCGGTTCCCATGGTTTCAAGGATGGTGCCCGACTGCGGTTCTGGTTTTGGCTGAACGTTCCGCTTGGCGCGAGGCACTAAAAGCTTGGTTCGCCGACTCTCGTGTGGATCATTCCGTCTTCAACGATATTACGCCCATCTACACAGCCGGCCCCGTTTTGCATGGCGTAGCGAACCCCTGCCCAATTCGTTTCGTTGAGCTTCCCGGCGCACCGGAGGTCATGGTTCCACCGCACATCGCCGACATCACGGAGCGCCCTGCTTTGACGCGGCCTGCCGCCGGGCAAGCGCGGAGTGGCGAGATCCTGTCATTCCCTGACGGCGCGCCAGCGCTTCCTTGCTGCTGTCGCTCCTGACGCGCTCGCCGACCTGTTCCGCCAAATCCAGAACGACGGCCGTTTTGATGAGCGGGACAGCGGGTACGTAAAGATCGGGTGCGCACTTAAAGCAGCGCTGCCCCAGCACATCGAGATGGCGCGCGAACTCTACATCGAGTTCGACGGCAGGTATCACCGCGGAGGAGATTCGACCGAGGCAGAGCGAACTTTTAATTCGCTCGACCCGCCATTCCACGTGGGCGTAGCGGATATTCTCGAGTGGGCGCGGGGGGCTGGGATCGACGTGGAACCCTATCTCGCCGCAGTTCGCGAGATCAAGGCCGCACAGGCCCAGAGCGAGTTCGCTGACATGGTCGAGCCCATGCCGCCGGATTTGCGCAAGCGACACGTGAGGTCGGACCTAATAATCGACAATGGCGATCTGCCCGAAACTGCGGAGCGCCTGCGAGATGCTTTGGTCGATGCTGGCAACTTGTTCGAACGCGACAGACCAGTGGTTGTTCTCACGAACGCCGACGGCTCTCCGGAGGTGCACCATCTTGGGGCCGACCGCGTCGTCCTAGAGGCGCACAAAGTCTGTCGCCCGACGGTGATCGGGAAAACAGGCCCAAAGAGCACGACGCTGCCGGATCGCGTGGCCAAGCTCTACCTGGCCATGCGAGGCGACTGGCGCCTGCCCTCGTTGCACGGGGTAGCCTACGGGCCGCTACTGTCAGGGGACGGCTCTATCCGGCACAGCTCCGGATACGATCAGGGCAGCAAGTTGTGGTGCGCGGCCGGAGTGCCGGTCAGTGTGCCCGATCGGCCAAACGAAGGAGACGCGCTGATCGCGCTCCGGTGCATCCGGAACGCCTTCAGGACGTTCGCCGTTGCCGACGCCGAGCGCGTTCATGACGCGACTGTAGGTGTGGACGTGACCGACATGCGGGTGGACCCTGGCCAGGACGAGACCGCTCTGCTCTGCGGTCTGCTAACTGCGGCCGTGCGGCCGAGCATCGATCTGGCGCCGGGCTTTCTCGTGCGCGCACCTGAAACTTCCGGGTCGTCCGTGGGAAAAGGCTTGCTCGTGCGCGCCGTATCAGCCATCGCCTTCGGACGATCGCCGCAGGCATTTACCCCGGGTAACGACGTTGCGGAGCTTAAGAAGAGAGTGGTCGCGGCGCTGCTCGAGGCTGAGCCAGTGGTGTTCTTGGACAATGTGAATGGCAAGCAGTTGCGCAGCGGCGCCCTCACCTCCGTGCTCACCGAAAACCCCGCGAAAGTCCGTGTGCTTGGCAAGAGCGAGACGGCGTTGCTGAACTCGACCGCGTTCATCGCGGTGACGGGCAACGGGTTGAGCGTCTCGGAGGATTTGGCGCGCCGCTTCATTCACTGTGCGCTGGATGCCCGAACGCCCGATCCGGAGAACAGACCCTTCGCGCCGGGTTTCGTGCAGTCGCTGCTGCCTCGCCGCGAAGATCTGCTGTCGGCGCTTCTGACGATTTGGCGGTGGGGCCGACAGTCGCATCTGCCAAAGGGCGGGCCGCTTGGCTCATACGAAGCATGGGCGGAGTGGGTCCGGGACCCCCTGCTGGCGCTCGGCTGCCGGGATCCGGTCGACAGAGTCCAAGAAGCAAAGAGCAATGACCCGGTGCGTGCGAGGATCTCGGAAGCCTTCGCGTGTTGGCACGTTCACCATGGCGTTGCCCCCGTGAAGGCGGCCGACCTGCACGAAGATGTCGTGGCGCAGTTCAGCTGGGACGGCGCAAATAGGCAGGCGCTGGTGGGCAGGCTCGCTGCGCTCGTGGGAACTCACGCCGGGAGCTGGGTCCTTGGGAAGGCTAAGGGCGAAGGAAGGTGGGCGGTCGCTTCGTATTTCCTCGCGCGGTCGTCTTGAACAGCAACCCCCCTATGACCCCCGATGATTTTCAACTCCTAAAGAATCTAAAGAGATTTGAATCCAAGCTTGGGGGGAGGTAGCAAGCACTGCGTACAGCGCACGACCCCAAAAACGTAGGGCGGCATGGGGGTCATAGGGGGGGTGTTTTCCGCACCATAAAATAAGTCCGAACGCGAGCCGCGCGTCTGATCGGCGTGTCGAGACTCGACCCGAGCCACTTGTTCACTATACGTCCCCTCCATGCGCGAGCTTCCATACGACCGTGCGCTTGTCCTCGCCTCGTTCGTTGACACGATGCGCGACCACTATGTCGTCGTGGATTGCGACTGCGGCGTTCACCGCGTAATCGGGCTGGGACACGCTTCGGCGCACCCGCAGGTCAGGCAGATGACGATGGCCCACTTCGCCCTGCGACTTCGCTGCGAAGGGTGCGAGAACGGCCCGGACCGCGTGGTGCTTACCGCGACGGTCTACTGTCTGTGGGCGCCGTCGCCTTCTCAGACGGGCGGCGGCGGCGGCGAGTTATGGGCGCTGCGGCTCGTCGAGCGCGATCCGCCGCCGAGTAGGCGCATGAAGTTCGTCAGCACGCCGGACGGCGGTCAGGAGCTTTTTCTCGATGCTTGGCGGCGAAGCCATTGCCTGCCCCCTCGACGCGCCGGCACTGGCCCGGAAGATGCCAGTTGACCCATTGGACGAGCGCTTAGCCTGCGAGCCGCGAGCTCAGTCGTCCCCTTCGCCCTCGGCCCCGTGCCCGAGCGCGTGCCGCTCGCGTAAAGCACGCTGCTCGGTACCCCGGTGTAAACCGCGCTTACGTCGATAACCGGGCCGCCTCGGGAAGTGACGGCGATGCTTCACGAGGCGTCAGGAACCCGCCCTTGACCTTCAACGTGAAGATAATGGCCGTGACATTGCCCGCCTCGATCAGCTCCCTGAGCTTCGCCCCGGCGGTCGTGACGAGATCCGCCAAACCGTCATCATAGGCGGCCCGCGCCACCGGATCGTCCTGCAGGCGCTCGAACAAGGTCCGGCGCGACAGCCCCAGCCGTGCAGCAATTGTCGTGGCGTTCAACCCGGAGTGCGGCCAGCGCCCGGATCGCCTCGGGATCGATCTCGGGCTTCCGCGGCCGGCCGCGGGCCGGCGGGGCAACGGCGGGATGGCAGGAGCGGCGGAGGCGACGGTGGGGTGGCGGGGCATGCCGAGCTTGTAGACGGTGAGGGGCCGGCGGCGGATAGCGTCCCACCGCTTTACGCCTCCCGCCGGCTGTGCGCTCCCGGTGGAGCGCGAGCAGGCTGGCGATCGTGGACCGGTCTGCATCCGCATGCACTGATGAGCTGCATCGCCTTGCCTACCTTCAGCACCTTCGGCTCGGAGCAGCGGCGCAGGGGGGAAAAAGATGCCGCCCAACGGCCCCGCCAAAACTGATGCTCCCTGAAATACGCCGCGCCGTAATCGCCCGCTTGTTCGCCCCTCCCAAGCTCCCGAGCCGATGCCCACATTGCCGACTACGATTGCGGCTCCACTCAGCAAAATGTCAAAGTAGTGCTAGTCGCTTTCGTCGAACGGCATAGGCGTCCGCAAATGGGGGCTGACACTGCGCGACAATCGCCAACAGACCAGACCGGTCACACCAACAATCACCTCCCGCACCCGTTTGATCAGCGAAAGCGAAAGGCTTGGCATGGCGGGCAAGCCGACCGCGGCGGCGGCCAGCACAAAGCCGCCTTCCTGAACGGCAAGCGCCCCGGGCACGGCAAAGCCGGCGCTGCGTGCAGCGGCTCCCAGACTTTCCACCACGAAGACCTGCGCGGGCGACGCACCCACGCCGAGCGCGTGCAGAACAATCCAGCTTTCTCCGACGCCCAACACCCAGGACACGCTCTGCAGCAGGAACGCCGTCAGCAATCGCCGCGGTTGGCGGTATAAGGCCCGAACCTCGGCATGCAGGCCGTCCAGGTCGGCAACCGTCAGGTTGGGCCAACGCCGGCCAATTTCCCGTACCGCCGCCGCCAGCAGCCGCAAGCCGCCAAAGTGTTGCACCAGCAGCAACCCGATCGCCGCCATCACCGCCGTGATCACGCTGCCAAGCCAAAGCCAAGCAGGCGCCGCGCCCGAGAGGCAGCCCAGAACCAAGCAACCGGCCAGTAGGAAGACGAATTGCGCGCACACTTCCATCGTGACATCCACCACGATGCTCGCCGTGCCCCGTGCCGCCGGAATGCCGTGCTGCGCCAGCAACTGTACCGCGACCACCTCTCCACCCACATGGGCGACCGGCAGCAAGGAATTCACGCCCTCACGGATAAAACGGAGCCGGAACACGGTCGCAAAGCCGGGCCGAACCGAGCCGAACAGGCCTCGCCAGCCACCTGCCGACAGCAACAACTGCACGACATGCAGCGCAACAATCAGCGGAACCGTCCAGAGCGCGTGAGTAACATCGGTGCCTGCCGCCATGACGTCCCGCCACATTACGGTGGCGGCCCAGCCAGCGCAGGCCAACACGCTGGCCAGCAACGCGCGCCGCCACCATCTCTGGCCGCCGGCCACGCCGGTCTTCTCGACGAGCCGGGTCCTGGTCAGGTTGTCCAGCAAACGGCTTATCCGGCTGTCGGCAGCGCCGACCGAGGTGCCTGTCTGGATAGCAGAGTGACCAGGAAGAAGGCCTTGCGGTGCTGGCTCAGCACGCTGAACCGGGGCGACCAGGAGAACGCATCGTGTATCCGCCGGGACAGTTTGGAATCGGCATCGGCCGCGAAGAAGAAGTGGTTGGCTAGCACGCAGATACCGCCGGGTGCCAGCAGGTCGGCTAGCCGGGCAGTCAGCGCCTTGAGCATTTCGTCCGTCAGCGGCGACACGTAATACAAGATGTCGGCCACCATCACCAGATCGAACCGCCCGTTCAGCTCGTGCGGCAGATCCAGGATATCGCCTTGCGTGAAGCTGATATTGTCGAAGCCCGTGGCACGGCCGCGTGCATGGTCCAGCGCTGCAGATGCGACATCGATCCCCACCACGGCATCAGAGCATGTGGCCAAGCGCTGCGAGAGCAATCCCAAGCCACATCCCAGATCGAGCACTTGGCGGAATTGCCGCTTTGGCAGCAGCGCCATGATCTGCTCGTATTTGCGCTGCTGATAGCGATAACGCGGCGTCGCCGATGCCCAAGGGTCGTCGGAGCGGGTATAAGCGGCCTCAAACGCCGCACGCGCGCCATGCGCGGCCCTGGATCTTGCGATGGCGGCATCCGTGCGGGCACCCACCAAGAATAGCGTGAAATCGCGAGGCAAGATAATAGCCGGATGGTCGAGAAAGCGGCGTAAAACGCCTGCCCAGGCTGAAAAAGGGAGTGTAAAAAATGGCAGGGGCACGAGATGGTTCCTTATCTGATCAAGGTGCATGGCCAGAAAATTCTACAAGCTTGATCCAGACCCTGGTGGACAGACAGGATCAGGAAAGTGGGCGCCGTTAAAGCGCGGTCTGGCGTCCGATTTCCACGAACTTGTCCGTAGGAAGGTGGAACCGATCAGTGGCGCGCACGGCATTTCGGTAAATGAAACTGAACAGCGCCCGTCGCCAGCTGGATAGACGCGGATGCGAAGAACTTCGCACCACTTCGTCATGTGTTGCGAAATAGATGACATCGTCCAGATCCAATGGACAGCCGTGGATCTTCGCACAGGTAAGAGCCGCTGCCAAATCCGGTATTTCAACAAAGCCGAATGCACCGTGACATGCTGAATGTCATTGGTTACTTGTTCAACGTGAGCTCGGTTCTCAGGGGAAACTCGGGGCGTTTCATCGAACCGCAAGGTCAGGCAGACCGCTAAGTCCGGCATCGTCTTTATCTGGGCGACCTGGCGGACCAGCCCTCACCGCCGCTCGCCTTAGTGGCACCCTTCTCGAAAGCGTAGGTCGCGCCCGTCGGGTCCGAGTTGGGGTGGGCTCTTCGAGTAGGGCGCACAGGTCCAGGAAATGCTCTTGCGCTGCGGCCCGTTCATTCCGAGTGCTGGCGCGCCATTTGGCGACAAAGGTGGTGAGCGTCATGACCGCTCAAATACGGGCAGGATGCGGCGGCCGCTGCGTCGGGTCCCATGGAAACCCAAACTAAGCATCGATCGCCAGCGTGCTGTCGCGCTTTCCGTCGTGCCATCCTGCGATCTCTCGACGAGCTTCAGCGATCTCAGCGCGGGAAAGGTCATGCGTCGAACCGAGCGCGACAAACAGGCCATGGAGCATGAGACGAAAGATTTCTCTCTTCCAACCGGCATTCGCCGCGCGCAGCTTCCGCCAAGCCGAATAGCGCGCTGCTCGCACAGGGCAAGTCGCAACGAAGTGCCAGGAAGTATACGCGCGTTGCGGGTGCCTTTTCACGGTGGAAGCCACGCAGCGCATTGCCTGCGTCGTTCAGGACCGCGAGTCCCCGGGTTCGTGTTTCACTGTCCGGGCCGAGCAGGCCCGCATTGGCATATCGCTCCCCCACCTCAAGCGCCTGCCGGCGAGCTTTGCGGAGCGCCAGGATCGGCCTGCCGACAAAGTTAAGTCGATCCACCCGCAGCCGGCTGCCGCCCCGCCCAGAACCGCCGATCCGGGACCCTCCATGATTTCGATCATCGAGCACCAATCCGCCCGTTTCCAGCCCCGTCCGGGACCATCCATGCCGCATATTTGCCGTATGAAATGGCTGATTCGGTTATATCGGCCGATAGTTCATTGATAAAGCTGGCGTCCCGTAGGGGATTCGAACCCCTGTTGCCGCCGTGAGAGGGCGGCGTCCTAGGCCTCTAGACGAACGGGACCAAAGCGCGGCGTTCTCTGACCAAAGCGCGGCGTTCTCTACGGCATGGCGGCGTGGACATCAAGCAGTCGCCTCGTCGGTGTCGCCCGTCAGCGGGTCAGCGCGATCCGGGCGGTGGGATGGCCGGTCGCGTCGAGGATCACCACGCGGTCCGGGCCGCCACCTTGCAGGAGCAGGGCCATTCCCTGCTGCAGCCTGAGCATCGAACCCACATGCGTTCCGGCAGGCTCGTCGAGCGTCAACGCGGCGGGCGGTGAGGGCGCAAGTCCGGGAACCGGGATCGGCAAGGCGGCGGCGAGGGGAGGCGGCGGAGCATTGTTCCGGCGGATCACCGCCGCGATCAGCGCGGCGGTCGCCAGCACGATCAGCACGCCCATCACCACCACGGCGATCTTCACCGCCCGCATGCTGCCTTCCACCCGAGCGCCCCTTTCGCTATCGCGGTCCGTCGTCGCCTGAATCGGAGCCGAATGCCAGATCCCGCCCTCCCGGAGCTGATCGAGCTCGTCGCCGACACGGCGGCGGAGGGGATCCGCGTGGACCGGTTCCTGGCGGACGCCATCGGCTCCATGTCGCGCTCCCGCGTCAAGGCCCTGATCGTCGAGGGCTGCGTCACGCGGGACGGGACGAGGCTCGCGGAACCCGCCGAGCCGGTGCGGCCGGGCGCACGCTATGCGCTCGCGATCCCGCCGGCAGTCCCCGCCACGCCGCGTCCCGAGGCGATTCCGTTCACCGTCCTCTACGAGGATGCGGACATCATCGTGCTCGACAAGCCGGCGGGGCTCGTCGTTCACCCCGCGCCGGGCAACCAGGACGGCACGCTGGTCAACGCCCTGCTCGCCCATTGCGGCGAAAGTCTCGCCGGGATCGGCGGCGAGCGCCGGCCCGGCATCGTGCATCGGCTCGACAAGGACACGTCGGGAGTGATGGTCGCCGCGAAGAACGAGGTGGCGATGGCCGCGCTCTCCGCCGCCTTCGCCGCCCGCGATCTCGACCGCGCCTATCTCGCCGCCTGCTGGGCGATCCCCTCTCCGGGCAGCGGGGAGATCGAGGGGGCGATCGGGCGCGACCCCCGCGATCGCAAGCGCATGGCGGTCGTCGCGCGCGGCGGCAAGGCGGCGCTCACCCGCTACCGCGTGCTCCGCGCCTGGGATGGCGCCGCTTCCCTGCTGGAATGCCGGCTCGCGACCGGGCGGACGCACCAGATCCGGGTTCATCTCGCCGCGCGGGGGCATCCCTTGATCGGCGACCCGGTCTATGTCCGCCGCGTCCCGGCCGCTGCGCGCTCCTTGCCGGAGCCAGGGCGCCGCGCCGCGCTCGACTTTCCGCGCCAGGCCCTGCACGCTGCCCGGCTCGGTTTCGCGCATCCCCGCACTGGTCGGCCGCTGGCGTTCGAGACGCCGCCGCCGCCGGATTTCGCCGGTTTGATCCGCACGCTCGACGGCATCGATCGAAATCCTTGACAGGACCTGCTAGGTCCTGTATGAACTGCTTCACCCATCGGGGGTTAGGGCATTCACTTCCGATCGGGCGTGCGGGGCCTCGCCGCCGCTTTGCCGGGGCGCTCCCCGTGACGTGTTCGTTCTATGCCCGCTTTCTTCCCCGCTCGCGCAACCGGCCTGCATGCTTCGCCGTAAAGGGAAGTGTTCGCGGTTGCGGAGGAAAGGAGCCTTCCATGGCCTCTGCCGTTATTAACATGGCCCCTGAGGGCAATCTGTCGCGGTATCTTCAGGAGATCCGCAAGTTTCCGATGCTGACGCCGGAGGAGGAGCTGCGGCTCTCGCATGCCTGGCGGGACAATGAGGATCGCGAGGCGGCGCACAAGCTTGTCACCTCGCATCTGCGCCTGGTCGCCAAGATCGCGATGGGCTACCGCGGCTACGGGCTGCCGGTGGGCGAGCTGATCAGCGAAGGCAATGTCGGGATGATGCAGGCGGTGAAGCGGTTCGACCCGGATCGCGGGTTCCGCCTCGCCACCTACGCGATGTGGTGGATCAGGGCGGCGATCCAGGAATACATCCTGCACAGCTGGTCGCTGGTGAAGATGGGCACGACGGCGGCGCAGAAGAAGCTGTTCTTCAACCTGCGCCGACTGAAGAGCCAGATGCAGGCGATCGACGAGGGCGACCTGCGTCCCGAGCAGGTGACCGAGGTCGCGACGAAGCTTGGCGTGCCGGAGCAGGACGTGGTGAGCATGAACCGGCGCCTTGCCGCGCCGGATCACAGCCTGAACGCGCCGGTGCGGGCGGACAGCGAAGGCGAGTGGCAGGACTGGCTGGTGGACGACGCCGAAAGCCAGGAGACGGTGCTCGCCGAGCACGAGGAGCTCACCGGCCGCAAGGCCTTGCTCGCCAACGCGCTCCGCACGCTGAACGAGCGCGAGCGCCACATCCTCATCGAACGCCGCCTCAAGGACGAGCCGACAACGCTCGAGGATCTGTCGCAGCAATACGGGATTTCCCGTGAACGCGTGCGCCAGATCGAGGTCCGCGCTTTCGAGAAGCTGCAAAAGGCGATGAAGGTGCAGGTCGTGGAGCGCCGTCTGGCTGCCCGGGAGGCCATGCCCGCCTAATTCTCTTTCATGTCAGGCGCTCATGCGCTGATCCGGGGTCCGGTGCTCGCGAGGGCACCGGGCTTTTTTATTCCTCGCCGTTGCGGCGGAACGGCGAATACTCGCCGAGCGCTTCCATTTCCCGCACGATCTCTCCACGCTCTTCCTCGACGAAGCCGGCGACCGCGCGGCGGAGGCCCGGATGGGCGATCCAATGGGCCGAATAGGTCTTTTGTGGGAGATAGCCGCGCTGGATCTTGTGCTTGCCCTGTGCGCCGGCCTCGACCCGCTGCAGCCCGGTCTCGATCGCGAAATCGATGGCGCGGTAATAGCAGAGCTCGAAATGCAGGAACGGCCATTCGCCGCGGCAGCCCCAATTGCGCCCGTACAGCGTGTCCGATCCCATCAGGTTGAGCGCGCCGGCGACCAGCGTGCCGTTATGCTCCGCCAGCATCAGCACCACGCGATCGCCGAGCCGTTCCGAGAGCATCGGGAAGAAGCGCTTCGTCAGATAGGCGGAGCCCCATTTCCGGTCCACGGTCGCGGTGTAGAAGCGATAGAACGCGTCCCACTCCCGCTGCGTGATCGCATTGCCCCGCAAGGTGCGGAAGACGAGGCCGGCGGCGTTGGCGTCCCGTCGCTCGCGTCGTAGAACCTTGCGCTTGCGGGAGGCGAGCGCGCCCAGAAAATCCTCGAAACTGCCGTAGCCTGCATTCTCCCAATGATATTGCATGCCGATGCGGCGCAGCCAGCCGCGCGCGCCGAGCCCGTCCCATTCGTCTTCCTGGCAGAAGGTGACATGGACGGAGGACAGGTCGAGGCTCTCGCAAGCCTGCTGCAGCGCGTCGCCGATCGCCTCGGGCGGAATTGCGCTGCCGGGATGCCGGAGCAGGCGCGGGCCGGGCACCGGGCTGAACGGCACCGCCGCCTGCAGTTTCGGATAGTAGTCGCCGCCCGCCCGCTCGAAGGCATGCGCCCATCCATGGTCGAACACGTATTCACCGTAGCTGTGCGATTTCGCATACATCGGTACGGCCGCGACCAGCGTGTCTTCCGCGTCGCGGAGCGCCGCGTGCTGCGGTAGCCAGCCGGTGCGCGAGCCGGCCGAGCCGCTATCTTCGAGCGCCGAGAGGAAGGCATGGCTGACGAAGGGATTGTCCTCGCCCGCGCAGGCATCCCACGCCGCCGGCGCGATCTCGGCGATCGCGCGGTGGAGGGTCATGGTGAGCGCGGTCGGCTTGTCGTCCATCTGCCTCCGAGGCGGCTCAGGCGATCTCGAACATGCCCTCGACCTCGACCGCCGCATCACCCGGCAGGGCCGGCACGCCGGTCGTGGTGCGGGCGTGACGCCCGGCATCCCCGAATATCGCAACGGCGAGATCCGACGCACCGTTCATCACCAACGCATGGGATGTGAACTCGGCAGGGGAGGAAATGAACCCGCCGAGGCGAATTACCTTCTTCACGCGATCGAGATCGCCACCGCAGGCGACCTTGAGCTGGGCGATGACATTGACGAGGCAAAGCCGCGCCGCCTCCGCGCCCTGCTCGACGGAGAGCCCGCCGCCGACCTTTCCGGTGACCGCGATCTTGCCGTCCTTGGCCGGAACCTGCCCCGACACCACCACGAGCGAGCCGGTGACCTGGAACGGGATGTAGTTCGCCATCGGCGCCATCGGCGTCGGCAATATGATCCCGAGCTCCGCCAGCTTCGCCTCGATCTTTCCTGCCATGCCGCTACCCCCTGACGATACGAAGCGCCGCGCGGCGCGCGCGCGGCGAGGCCTGATCCTGCCGGCCGCTCTCCGGCAGGTCCAGGGGAAGGAGCGGATCGGTGTCGCGGCGCGGCTCGACGGCATCCTCCTCAGGCTCGGGAAGACGGCGCCCGAGATAGCTCGCCGAGAGATGGCGGAACACGTAATCGAGCATCGAGGTGGCGCGCGCGACCGCCGGGTCGCCTTCCACCAGGCCGGCAGGCCCGAAGCGCGTGTGCACGAAGCTTTCCACGAAGGCGGTGAGCGGCACGCCATGCTGCAGCCCGAGGCTCACCGCCTCGGCGAAATGCTCCATCAGGGCGCGGAACGCGGCTCCCTCGCGCGGCAGGGCGATGCCGATCTCGCCGAGCCTGCCGTCGTCGTACTCGCCGGTGCGCAGGTAAAGCCGATGGCCGCCGATCACCGCATTCTGCGCGTAACCGCTGCGCCGCGCGGGCAAGCCCCGGCGCAGCGTGCGCGGGCGGGGCGCCTGCTCCCTGGGTGGCGCGGCGGCGTGCTGAACGAACGGGACGACGGCCGCGTGCATGGCGGCATGGGCGGCGAATTCCGCCGGCTGCAGCAAGTGCTCGCCGGCGAGCTCGGCCGCGAGCGCCGCCTCTGCGCTGATCCCCTTGGCGGCGAGGAAGGCGCGGGCCGTCCGGGTGAGCCCGCCATCCGGGGCGAGCGGCGAGAATGCCGGCGCGATGCCGCCCGTCTCGATGCCCAGCAGCGCCTCCACCGGGCCGGGCGGCAGGATCGCGAGCGCGATCCCCGGGTTCGCGGGTTCGAGCGGCAATTGCCGCGCCTCCAGCGCCGCCGCACGCGCGGCGCCCGCGAGCGCCACGAGATCCGGCATCGCGCAATCCGGCGGGGGCGCCGGCCACGCTGCGACGCTGCCGCCGAGCGCTGCATCGACACGGCCGCGCAGCAGCGCGGCGACGCAGGCAGCGGCATCCCGGCCGGCATCGCTGTCATAGGCGAGTCCCAGCGAGGCGAGCAGCCCGGCGAGATCGGCGATCGCGATCAGCCTCGCCTCCCGCGTCGGCACGAGAGAGAGGGCGATCACGATGGTCTCGATCGCCTCGCCGAACGCCTCGGCATCGAAGCCGGTGACCGGGTCGTGGAACGCGGCAAGATTCAGCACGAAGCCGGGCGAGGCGGATGCGCCGTGCCAGAGCGGCGCGAACGGCGCGGCGCGGCGCTGCAGGAGAGCCGCGTTCAACCGATCGGATAGCGGACAGGCCAGGCCGGATTCCGCGGCGCGGGCGGCGAGCGGCGCGATCCAGCCATTCGCCGCATCCGCCAGCCGGACCGCGCCGGTGCCGAGTGCGAGCGCCGCCAGACCCGCCGCCGCCGCTTCGTCCCAGGAGGCGGGAAGGGTGACCAGCCGGGTCGGCTGCTCCGGCTCCGCCGCCGCCGCGGTCTCGCGCATTCGCACGCCATGCCAGATCCGGCTTGTTCTCATGGCACGAGTCTAGCGACAGTGCATGCCGCTCGGGAACCCCACAAAATGCAGTGGCGTAGCATCTCGGTGTCGGCGCGATTTACCTCCGCGTGGCGGATGCGTATATGAACAGGATGACAATCGGCACACGCCTGTTCACCTGGATGCATGGCCGCGTCGTCGGGCGTGATGCGGTCGGCAACCGTTATTATGTCGCGAAGCGGGTGGCCGCCGGGCAGCGCGAGCGCCGCTGGGTGCTCTATGCCGGCCTGCCCGAGGCGAGCGCCGTCCCCGCTGAATGGCATTCCTGGCTACACTACACCACCGAGGCGCCGCTGCCCGATACCGGCCGCCGCGCCTGGCAGAAGCCGCACGAGGCGAATGCGACCGGCACGCCCTCCGGTTACCGGCCGCCGGGCCATGATTACCGCGGCGGCAACCGCGCCGCCGCCACCGGCGATTACGAAGCCTGGACGCCGGGCGAATAGCGTGGCGCGTCGCAATGTCGCGGAAGTCGCCGCCGGGGCGGTGGTGCTGCTCGTCGCCGCCGGCTTCGTCGCCTACGCCTTCGACAATTCCGGCCGCAGCACGGTTGGCGGCTACACGCTGAATGCGAGCTTCGACCGGATCGACGGCATGCCGGTGGGATCGGATGTGCGGATGGCCGGCGTGAAGATCGGCAGCATCGTGGCCGAAAGCATCAACCCGAAGACCTATCTCGCCGCGGTCCGCTTCACCGTGTCGCGCGACATCCATTTGCCGAAGGACAGCAGCGCCGAGATCACCAGCGAGGGATTGCTGGGAGGCAAGTATCTCGCCCTGGTGCCCGGCGGCGACGAGCAGATGCTGGCGGATGGCGGCACCATGACCATCACGCAATCCTCGGTCAGCCTAGAGGCTCTGCTCGGCAAGTTCATCTTCAGCGTCACCGACATGGTGAATGCGGTAAAGGCCGGCCAGGGCGGTAACAGCGCCGCACCGGGCGATGGCGGCGCCGCAACTGGGTCGGCGGGCACGGCGCCCGCCACCCCCCCGAAATGAGCGCCCTCCCCAAAACGAGCGCGCCTCCCACCCCCCCAAAGCGCGCCTCCCAAAACGAGCGCCCTCCCCGAAAACGAGCGCGCCTCCCGAAACGAGCGCGCCCCCCGAAATGAGCGCGCCCCCCGAAACGAGCGCGCCAACGACGTGGCCGCAGCCGGACGGCACGCCGGTGGCCTGCCGCGAGAAGCTGCGGGTGCTCGCCGAGAATCATGCCGAGCTCGTGCAGGTTGTGCGCGATGCCTTCGAGGATGCGGTGCTGATGGGCGTCGACGAGCAGGCGATGCGCCGCATCCTGATCGGCGTCGTCAAGGGGCTGGAGAGCCCCAAATCCGGATGAAGCGGCGTTTCGTCGCGTGCGTCCTGCTGCCGCTCGCGATGTCTCCTGCGCATTTTGCGGCTGCCGCCCCGGCCGTGCCGCCCGCTGCCCCGGCCGCGCCGCCCGCCCCGCCGGCCGCACCGGGCGGCCAGGCGTGGCTGCCGCGCGGTGCGGCGACCCTGATCGCGCTCGACAAGATCGATGCCCGCTCGATGCCGCTGCAGGTGCCGGTCGGGCAGACCGTGCATTACGGGTCGCTCGCCATCACCGTGCAGCGCTGCGAGGTACGGCCGCCGGATGCGGCACCGGATGCCGCCGCCTGGGTCGACATCCTGGACAGCCATCCGAGCGCGCCGGGCTTCCACGGGTGGATGCTGCTCGACGAGCCCAACCTGTCGAGCTTCGAGCATCCGGTCTACGACATCCGCCTCGCCGGCTGCCGCTGATGCGGCCGCCCGCCGCGCTCGCCCGCGACACCGCCCTGCTGCTCGATGTCGACGGCACGCTGCTCGACCTCGCGCCGACGCCGATGAGCGTGGTTGTGCCGGCCGGCCTGCCCGCCACGCTCGGCCGACTGCGCAGCCGGCTTGGCGACGCGCTGGGCTTCATTACCGGGCGGCCGATCGCGCAGGTGGATGCGCTGTTCGGCGCGCTTCCCTATGCGGTGGCCGGAGAGCATGGCGGGGTGATCCGCCACCAGCCCGGCGGACCGCTGCTGCGGGCCGCGCTGCCCACGCCTCCCGAGAGCTGGCGGCAGGCGGCGGAAGCGATCGCTTCCCTCTACCCGGGGGCGGCGGTCGAGGAGAAGGCGCGCGGCTTCGTGGTGCATTATCGCGCGGCGCCCGAGGCCGGCCCGGCGCTCGGCACGGCGATCGAGGCGCTGATCGCGCCCTTAGCCGGCAGGTTCCAGCTAATGGCGGCGAGCATGGCCTGGGAAGTCCGGCCACGGGGCGCCGATAAGGGGAGCGCGGTGCGCGAGCTGATGGCGCTGCCGCCTTTTCTGGGCCGCCGCCCGCTGTTCGTCGGCGACGATGTCACCGACGAGGACGCGATCGCGGCGGTCCGCTCGGTCGGCGGCGCCGGGCTTCGCGTCCCGGAGAGTTTCGGGGATGCTGCGGGCGTGCGCGCCTGGCTCGCCGACCTCGCCGCAGCAACGGAGGCGTAGATGGGCCGGCTGGTGATCGTCTCCAATCGCACGCCGCCGCCGCGCGAGCGGGGCAATCCGGCGGGCGGCCTCGCCGTCGCGCTGAAGGAAGCGATCGCCGGGCGGCAGGTGCTGTGGTTCGGCTGGTCCGGCAACACCGTCTCCGGCACCGTCGCCGAACCGCGCCTGATCCGCAGCGGCCCCCTGACCCTGGCCACGCTCGATCTCGATCAGGAGGAGTACCGGGGTTTCTACCAAGGCTTCTCGAACGGGATGCTCTGGCCGCTCCTGCACTCGCGCATCGAGCTCGCCGAGTTCCGCCGCGACCAGCTCGCCGCCTATCGCGCGGTGAACGAGGCCTTTGCGACCGCGCTCGTCAAGCTCCTGCGTCCCGACGACGTGATCTGGGTGCATGATTACCACCTGTTCTTCCTCGGCGAGGCGCTGCGCCGGCTCGGCGTCACGGTGCGGATCGGCTTCTTCCTGCATGTGCCGTTTCCGCCGCCGCCGATCTTCTCGGTCCTGCCGCAGGGCGAGGCGCTGCTGCGGGCGCTTGCGGTCTATGACGTGATCGGCATGCAGACCGAGGAGGATGCGGCCAATCTCGACCGCAACTTCGCCGAGAACGGCATCGACGCCCATGCCGAGGCGTTCCCGATCGGCATCGACCCCGCGAGCTTCGCCGCCGCCGCCGAACGCGCCGCACGGACGCCCGATGCGGAGCGGTTGCGCGCCAGCCTGGGCGACCGGTCCCTGATCATCGGCGTCGACCGGCTCGACTACACCAAGGGGCTGCCGCAGCGGTTTCGCGCCTTTGCGCAGTTGCTGAGACGGTTTCCCGAGCACCGCAACCGCGTCACCTTCATGCAGGTCGCGCCGGTGAGCCGCGGGGACGTCGCGCATTACCGCCGGCTGCGCAAGGAACTTGACGAACTCGCCGGGCGGATCAATGGCGAGCATGCCGAGTTCGACTGGGTGCCGATCCGCTACATCACCCGCGCGGTGCCGCGGAACACCATCGCCGGCTTCTTCCGCGCCGCCCGTGTCGGGCTGGTGACGCCGCTGCGCGACGGGATGAACCTGGTAGCCAAGGAATACGTCGCCGCGCAGGAGCAGCAGGATCCGGGCGCGCTCGTGCTGTCGCGCTTCGCCGGCGCCGCCTCGACGATGGAAGGCGCGCTGCTGGTCAATCCCTATGACCCGGACGAGACCGCCGAGGCGCTGCATGCCGCGCTGACCATGGGTCCGGCGGAGCGCCATGCGCGCTGGCTGACGCTCAACCACGCGGTGACCTATTACAGCGCCGACCGCTGGGCGCGAGCCTTCCTCGCGCGGCTCGAAGAAACCGGCGGCTAGACGAAAAGGCGGTAGTTAGAGGCTGTTTGGAAAATGGTCTGGTGAGTCGGTAGTGTCTCAGTCTGAAGTTGGCTTTTGCCCCCAAAGCGGACGTTGGTGACCTCGTCCAGAGCGGCTATCTCTCACGCGCAACGAGGCTGTGAGCATGGGCCTGGAGCTTCAGCAACTGGATCAACTGCTGGGAGCGATGTTCCGCCAAGACGCACGGGGCCGCTTGGTGGGCGATGCCCCACACTTGCATATTTTGCGAACGGCCGACGCGGTGCTTTGCCGCGTCCATGTGACGATGCCTGATCCGGTGGCGGTCCGACTTCAAACGTTAGCGGCGGTTCCTCGGGGGCGTCCGAGAAAATGGGCCGAGGACTACGCGGCCTATCTGTCGTTGGTCGAACCCTTCGTGACCGTGACAGCCATTCGCGCGGGGCCGCTTTACGGTTTCCCGGATGAACTGCCGCATATTTCAGATTGCGTAGCGGTCGATGCCTCCAACCTGGACCTACTGAAAGCCTGCCTCGATGAATGGATCGAATATGCTGAAGGCGGATCGCCCATGATGGCCGCGCTGGTGAAAGGACGCGCGGTGTCCGTTTGCACAAGCGTTCGAGCGTCTGGTGCCGCGCATTGCGCAGGGGTCGAGACATCACCTGTCTATCGCGGTCAGGGGCTTGCTCCGCGTGTTGTCGCCGCATGGGCGAAGCTGGTTCGGACCGGTGACGCTAAACCGTTCTATGCGACAACGTTCGACAATCTGGCGTCTCAGACTGTGGCCCGTCGCCTTGGCCTAAACCTCATTGGAAGCGAGTTCTCGATCTACGGCAAAGCCGTGCAGGGGTAGGTCGGCTTTCCATCCAGGCCGAAATTCAAACTGAGACACTACCGGTGAGTCACATGGCGTGATTTTCTCGAGCCTCGGCGCGGAGCGGCCTTGCGGGCCGTGAGCCTCGGCGCATAGGAAAAGCGCGTCGGATGGTCGCCAGAGCGCATTTCCAACAGGCTCTTAGACCTTCTCGACCTGGCCGTATTCCAGCTCGACCGGGGTGGAGCGGCCGAAGATCGAGACGCTGACCTTCACCCGGCCCTTCTCCTCGTCAATCTCCTCGACGGTGCCGTTGAAGCTGGTGAACGGACCGTCCGCGACGCGGACCTGCTCGCCGATCTCGAACAGGATCGAGGGGCGGGGGCGGTCCACGCCTTCCTGCGTCTGCTTGAGGATGCGGTCCGCCTCGGCGTCGCTGATCGGGGTCGGGCGGGTCTTGCTGCCGAGAAAGCCGGTGACCTTCGGCGTGTTCTTCACCAGATGCCAGGCATCGTCCGAGAGCTCCATCTTCACCAGCACATAGCCGGGGAAGAATTTGTGCTCGGCATTCACCTTCTGACCGCGGCGCAGCTCGACGACCTGCTCGGAGGGGACGAGAACATCGTCGATCTGGTCCGCCAAGCCCTTCTGCGCCGCCTGCTCCTTAAGCTGCTCGGCGATCTTCTTCTCGAAGCCCGAATAGACGTGAACGACGTACCAGCGCTTAGCCATGACTGAACTCCTACGCCCCGCCGCCGAACAGCGTGCGGATACCGAGGCCGACGATCTGGTCGATCGCGAAAAAGAAGAGAGCTGAAACAGCGGCCATGCCGAGAACGAGCCCGGTGGTTACCACCGTCTCCCGCCGCGACGGCCACGCCACCTTGCCGACCTCGGTGCGCACGTCACGCAGGAATTTCGCCGGATTGAACGCCACGCCGCACCTTTCCCAGGATTCGGAAACAATCAAAGACATCCTATGCGAAGCGGGACAGCTGGCCAAATGGCCGGACGCGCGGGGAGGGCCTGGCAGGGGTGGAGGGTCTCGAACCCCCAGCCTCCGGTTTTGGAGACCGGCGCTCTAGCCAATTGAGCTACACCCCTGCGTCGCCGGGCCGAGCCCTGCGCGGGCAAGCCCGCTGCGCAAGCGCGGTAAAGAAGGCGGCCGGGCTGCAAAGTCAAGCCTGGACGGCCCCGATCCCCCAGGCACCCGTCACGGGCGAGCGTCCGGGGCACGCTGGAGCGGGTGACGGGGATCGAACCCGCACAACCAGCTTGGAAGGCTGGGGCTCTACCATTGAGCTACACCCGCGCACGCTCCGGATAGACTGGACCAGACGGCCGCGCAACAGTCGCGGGCCGGGGGTAATGGGCCTCAGTGGCAGGGAAGATGCAGGCCCGGTTCCGGCGGAGTCGCGGCGCTGCAGGCCGCGGCCTCCGCATTCTCCAGATGCGCGCGCACCATTCCTTGCAGGATTGCTTGCGTATCCTGCGCGACATACCGGTCGCGCACCGGGTTCCAACCTTCCGAACCGGCATAGGTGGCACAGGCGGCGAGGGCAAGCAGCGCGAGAAGCAAGGCAACAGGGCGCATCGGGCACTCCGTGGACGCGGCAAGTCTAGCGGCAGGGATGTCCCGGATGCCAGGAATGCCGGGCCTGCGGTCGGCCTCCCGCCCAATCCCGGACGCCGAGGATTGCGGGGGGCGGAGCGCCGCAATGCCCGCTTTGCATTTGCGTGAACCCGCGCATGGGGAAAGGATGCGGCCATGGGAGATACGATCGCAACGCCGGACCTCGCCGAACGGATCCATGCCGACGGCTTCGCCTTCGTCGATGGCGATGCGATGCGCGGCGTGCTCGTGGCGGAGGGTCTCGCCGATTGGCCGAGCTTCGCCGCGAGCTGGAATGATCTCGGCCTCGACACCTACATGGCCGATGGCGGCCGCTACCGGCGGCGGCGCCACGCCGCCTTCGCGGTGACGCCGGATGCGATCATCCGCAAGCCGAACCAGCCGCATTACCAGAGCCGGGACTACAACGCGCTGAATGGCGGGATCGAGCGCTGGTTCGCGCCGGTTCTGCCGGAGACCGCATCGCATCCGGCCTTGCTCGCCATTCTGTCCGCTTGCCGCGCGATGTTCGGCCGGCTCGCCGCACCGCCCTCCTGGCATGTCGAGATCCACCAGTTCCGCATCGAGGCGCGGGCCGGCGAGGCCGGACAGCCGACGCCGGAGGGCATGCACAAGGATGGCGTCGACTACGTCCTCGTACTGCTCATCGACCGGGTGAACGTGGCGAGCGGCGTCACCTCGATCCACGATTCCGAGCGGCGGCAGCTCGGCAGCTTCACGCTGACCCGGCCGATGGATGCGGCGCTGGTCGACGATCAGCGCGTCTATCACGGCGTCACGCCGGTCGAGCCGATCGATCCCGAGCTGTCGGCCTTCCGCGACGTGCTGGTGGTGACGTTCCGCGCCGAATAGGCTCCCGCAGAACCGCCAGCCGCCCGGCCGTCTGTCGCCCCGGCGCCGCTGCGTCTATAGGGTGCGGGCCATGCCGGACGACGCCCCGATCCTTCCCATCCGACCCGAATCCGATGCCGTTCCGGCACCCGGATGCTGGCGAGAGATCGCGCCCGGGCTGATCTGGCTTCGCCTGGCGCTGCCCTACGCGCTCGATCATGTGAACGCCTATCTGCTTGCCGATGGCGATGGCTGGGCCGTGCTCGACACCGGCATCGCCGATGATCGCACCCGCGCCGCCTGGGCGGCGCTGCTCGACCGGGACTTGGCCGGCGCGCGGGTCACGCGGGTGATCGCCAGCCATTTCCACCCGGATCATGTCGGCCTTGCCGGCTGGCTATGCGGCCGCGACGGCGCGCCGCTCTGGATGAGCCGCAGCGAATACCTGCTCGCGGCCTGGCTGCGCGCCACCGGCGCCGTGCCGCCGGGCGAGGCGGAGCGCCGCTTCTACCGCCGATCCGGTCTCGACGCCGCCGCCAGCGAGACGCTGCTCGCGCGTACCGCAATCTATCAAAGGCAGACCGATCGCTTGCCGGAGGAATTCCGGCGTGTGATTGCGGGCGGGCGCATCGCGGTCGGCGGGCGCGAATTCGCGGTCTCCGCCGGCGGCGGCCATGCGATCGAGATGCTGATGCTGCACGATGCGGCGAACCGGGTTTTCTTTCCGGCCGATCAGGTGCTCGCGCGCATTTCTCCCAATGTCGCGGTGTCGCATGTCGAGCCCGAGGGCGACCCGCTCGGCGAATACATGGAGTCGCTGCGGGCGATCGCCGCGACGGTGCCGGACGACGTGCTGGTGCTGCCCGCGCATGACGTGCCGTTCCGCGGCCTGCATGCCCGCATCGCGGCGCTGCTCGCCCATCACGAGGGACGCTGCGCGGTCATCGAGACGGCGTGCGCCGCCGCGCCGCGCAGCGTCGCCGAGCTGATCCCGCTGCTGTTCCGCCGCACGCTCGACGCGCAGCAGATGGGCTTCGCCTTCGGCGAGGCGCTCGCGCATGTGAACCGGCTGCTGCATGCCGGACGCCTCCGGTCGCGGGAAGATGCGGACGGCGTCGTGCGATGCGCGCTGTAATGTCGTGCGATGCGCGCTGTAGCGTCGTGCGATGCGCGCTGTAGCGTCGTGCGATGCGCGCTGTAATGTCGTGCGATGCGCGCTGGTGCCCTGCCATGCGGATCGGCCGCTTGTGAGGAGACGCTCGCTTCGCGCATAGCTCCGCGATGGGAGCGTCCGGACACATCACGCGCGAGGCCGCCGCGACGCTGCGCCTGGCCGGGCCGCTGATCGCCGGCCAGCTCTGCGCCATCGGGATGAACGTGGTGGACGTCATGCTGGCGGGCCATCTCTCGGCGCATGTGCTGAGCGCGGTGGCGATCGGCGCGAGCGTGTGGTCGCTTGCGGTGATGGCGATGTCGGGGCTGATGATGGCGCTGCCGCCGAGCGTGTCGCAGCTCGACGGCGCCGGCCGGCGGGAGCTCGTGGCCCCGCTGTTCCGCCAGGCGCTCTGGCTCGCGATCGCGCTCGGGCTCGGATTGCTCGCGCTCGTCCGCTGGGGCGGCCCGGTTCTGGCCGGGTTGGTGGGCGTGTCGCCTGCGCTCGCTCCGGACGTGACCGCCTTCCTGCATCATGCGGCGTTCGGCGCGCCGGGCCTCGCGATCTACTTCGCCTGCCGCGGCTTTTCCGACGGGCTTTCCGTGCCGCGGCCGGCGATGCTGGTCGGCATGGGCAGCCTCATCCTGCTGCTGCCGGTCGGCTACGTGCTGATGTACGGGGCGTTCGGGCTGCCGGGACACGGAGCAGGAGGCAGCGGCGCGGCCAGCGCCATCGTGTGCTGGGTGGATGGGCTTGTCTTTCTCGCCATCGTCCGCTTCGCGCCGCTCTACAAAGGCGTCGTGTGGGGCGGCGGAGGGTGGCGCCCGTCGCGCGCGCCCATCCTCGCTCTGCTCCGCCTCGGAGGGCCGATGGCGGCGAGCGTGCTGATGGAGGTCGGACTGTTCTCCGCCGCCGGCCTGCTGATCGGCCGGCTCGGCGAGCGCGCGGTCGCCGGGCACCAGATCGCGCTCAACGTGGCGAGCGTGGCCTTCATGGTCCCGCTCGGTCTCTCGATCGCGATCACCGTGCGGGTCGGCAACGCGGTGGGGCGCGGTGACGCGGCCGGCATCCGCCGCGCCGGGCTGGTCGGCATCGGGCTCGTGCTGGTGACGCAGCTGGCGGCGACAATAATGATGCTGGCGATCCCGGAGCCGATCGCGAGGCTCTACACGGATGATCCGGCCGTGGTGTCGGTGGCCTCCGGACTGCTGCTGCTGGCCGGCGTGTTCCAGCTCTCGGACGGGGTGCAGGTCGCATCCAGCGGCGCGCTGCGTGGCATCAAGGACACGCGCACGCCGATGCTGATCACCGCCTTCTCTTATTGGGGCGTCGGCATGCCGGTCGCGTGGTTCCTGGGGTTCCGGCAGGCGCTCGGCGCCCCGGGCGTGTGGATCGGCCTGCTGGCCGGGCTCAGCACCGCGGCGGTGCTGTTGCTGGCGCGATTCGCGGCGCGGACGCGGCTGGTCGGTGCCGTGCGGGCCACCGTGGGCGCATGATTGGACGCCTGACCGGAGGCTTGGCCCGCGATCAATCGGCGGCGCCTGCGGCTTCCATCGGTTGCGCCGGGAGCGATCCGGCGGGGGCCATGCCCCAGCTCGGCCGTTTCCAGGGGAGGGACGGGCCGGAGCCGGGCGCCCGCCCGTTCAGCACGTCGATCGCTTCGTCGAGCTGGGCGATGACGTCGAGCGTCGCGCGCGCAATCTCTGCGCTGCCGGCCTGGCGCGGGCCGAGCCGGAAGGCGCCGCCGCCGCAAAGCTTGCCGCGGATGGCGAGCAGCGATTCGAGCCGCTCGTTGGCCGCATGCGCGGCGAGCAGGGCGGCGAGCTCCTCTTCCCGGAGCGCGACCATGCGGCCGAGCGTGCCGCGGAACAGCACGAAGAAGCTCCGCGCCGCCACCACATGCCCGGCCTCGCCGGCGAGCAGGCGCAGATTGTCGTCGAGCACCTGCCGGACCGTGGCGAGCTCCACCTTGAGGCCCTCGCGCAGACGCTCGGTCTCGAGCGCGAGACGGCGCGCGGCGTGCCGCCGCGTCGCCCAGCGGCTGAACAGGATGACCGAGACCATGCAGGCGACCGGTACGAACCGGAACCACGGCATCGGGAGAAAATAATCCATCGTCAGACTTTCTGTCGTGATGCGCGCCGCCGTTACCGGAGCGGTGCGTTCTCTCTCCATGTGACTTTATCATTGGGACGATGACGAGGCGGAGAAAATTCAGCGACCCTCGGCAAAGATGCCAAGCGGAAGCAGGGCCGAGACCGTGACGTTCGGGAGATCGACGACGTTGCTGATGCGCAAGTCGACCGCGACGCTGCAGATCACATAGGCCTGCTCGCGGGTGAAACCGCGCTCCTGCAGCAGCTTGATCATCTCGAGCAGGGCATTGCGGGTGGCGAGATTGAGGTCGGCATTCTCCTGCGTGCCGTCCTCGCGCACCGGCATCCCCATGGTGGCGATGAAATTGGCCGGGGCCGCCCATTCCGGAGGCAGGAAGTGGCCGGGATGGGCGAAGCGCGGCCAGCGGATGTTCTTCCGCGCGGCCTCGCCCTTGTGGAGGTGGAAGCGCAGGACGACGGTCGCGCCCATCTCGATGCCGGTGACGCAGACCTCACCGTCGCCTTGCGCGAAATGCGCATCCCCGCAGGAGAACAGGCCGCCCGCGACGGCGACCGGGATCAGCAGGCGGGAGCCGCGGGTCAGCTGCTTGGCGTCGACATTGCCGCAATTCTCGCGCGGCGGCATCGTGCGCAGCCCTTCTGCCGCCACCGCGCCTTGCGGCACCGCATCCTGCGGGTCGGGCGGCAAGGCATGGCCGCCGCGGCGGCGCAGATCGGCCTCGCGCTTGGTCCAGGCCGCGAGCTGGGCGCGCGAGGGGGCGAGCCCGGCCGTGCCGAGGAAGCTGCCCTCGGGGATGCGCACGCCCGGAACCTGCGGCGAGGTCGCCCAGCCATCCCGCATGTGCCAATGCGCAAGGAACGGCGTGGGGAAGACGTCCGGCAGGTAGCCGGCGGTCGGCACGAAGCGCGTCCAGCCATAATGCTGCGGCACGATGTCCACGTACTCGATCTCGAGCAGGTCTCCGGGTTCGGCGCCTTTCACCGCGACCGGTCCGGTCAGCGGATGGCCCACCTTGCCGTCGAGCCGCCTGAGGTCGGTGACGGTCATGCCGTCCTTGACCTGTCCGTCCGCGGCGTCGCGGGTCTCGAGCAGCACCTCCTCGCCGGGATCGATCTCGATGATCGGCGGGATGTCGGGATGCCAGCGATTATGTCCGGTGCTCGGTGCGTCCCGCAGCCGTCCGTTCCGGTCTATGCGAATTTCCTTCATTCCCCGATCCTGAACGGATCGGGGCGCCGGTTCCAGAGGGCGAGGCCGGCGCCGACTCCGCCGACGGTGAAAATGCTTTAGAGGGCGCGCCCGTGGCAGTGCTTGTACTTCTTGCCCGAGCCGCAGGGACAGGGAGCGTTGCGCGGCGTGTTGCGCCAGGTCGCCGAGTCGGACGGATCGACCGCGGCGCGCGCCGGCGGGTCCAGCAGCGCGACATCGCCGCCGGGCGGCATCGGCGCCGGATGGCTCTCCGTCATCTGCACGGGTGGCGGCGCGAAGCTCACGGTGATCGATTCGGGCTGGGCCTGCGGCGCGAGCTCGACGCGGGAGACATTGGCGGTGACGCGCTCGCGAAGCTCGTCGAGCATCGCGTTGAACAACGCGAACGCCTCGCTCTTGTATTCGTTGAGCGGGTCGCGCTGGCCATAGGCGCGCAGCCCGATGCCCTGGCGCAGATGATCGAGCGCGAGGAGGTGCTCCTTCCACACCGCGTCGAGCGTCTGCAGCAGCAGCGCCTTTTCGAAGAAGCGCAGGATCTCGGCGCCCATATTGGCGCTCTTGGCCGCCATCTGCTGCTCGGCGGCGCGCTCGATGCGCTCGCGGAGTCCGGTCTCGTCGATGCCTTCCTCGCGGCCCCATTCCACGACCGGCAGGTCGAGGTTCAGCACGCGCTGCACATCCTCGGCGAGCGCCTCGGTCTCCCATTGCTCGGCGAAGGCCTTCTCCGGGATGCGCCGGGCGACGATCGCGCCGATGATCTCGGCCCGCATGTCGGCGATCGTCTCGGCGACATCGTCCGCCTTCATGAACTCCTTGCGCTGCGCATAGACCTCGCGGCGCTGGTCGTTCATCACGTCGTCGTATTTCAGCACGTTCTTGCGCATGTCGAAGTTGCGGGCCTCGACCTTCTTCTGCGCCTTCTCCAGCGCCCGGTTGATCCAGGGATGGACGATCGCCTCACCGTCCTTGAGCCCGAGCCGCTGCAGCATCCCGCCCATCCGCTCGGAGCCGAAGATGCGCATCAGATCGTCTTCGAGCGAGAGGAAGAAGCGGGACGCGCCCGGATCGCCCTGACGGCCCGACCGCCCGCGGAGCTGGTTGTCGATGCGTCGGCTCTCATGCCGCTCGGTGCCGATCACGAACAGGCCGCCGGCCTCGCGCACCCGCTGGTGCGCCTCGGCGAGGCTCTCCTGGAGGGCGGCCTCGCGCGCCGCGATCACGGCCGGGTCCTCGACCCCTGTCAGTTCCTTGCGGAGCCGCATCTCGAGATTGCCGCCGAGCTTGATGTCGGTGCCGCGCCCGGCCATGTTCGTCGCGATCGTCACCGCGCCCGGCGCGCCCGCATCGGCGACGATCTCCGCCTCCATCTCGTGGAAGCGCGCATTCAGCACCGCGTGCGGCACCTTCTTCTTCTTGAGGATGTTGGACAGCACCTCGCTCTTCTCGATGCTGACCGTGCCGACGAGCACCGGCTGCCCGCGCTCGCGGCATTCGGCGATGAGATTGGCCACCGCCTCGTATTTCTCTCCCGCCGAGCGATACACCTCGTCGTCGGAATCCTTGCGCGCCACCGGGACGTTGGTCGGCACCTCGACCACTTCGAGCTTGTAGATCTCGGCGAATTCGTCCGCCTCGGTCATCGCCGTGCCGGTCATCCCGGCGAGCTTCGGATACAGGCGGAAATAGTTCTGGAAGGTGATCGAGGCGAGCGTCTGGTTTTCCTGCTGGACGGTCACATGCTCCTTCGCCTCGAGCGCCTGGTGCAGCCCTTCCGAATAGCGCCGGCCCTCCATCATGCGCCCGGTAAACTCGTCGATGATGACGACCTTGTCGTTGCGCACGATGTATTCGATGTCGCGATGGAACAGCGTGTGGGCGCGCAATGATTGCTGCACGTGGTGCAACACCGAGACGTTGAAGATGTCGTAGAGATTGCCCTCGGTGATGATGCCGGCCTCGCGCAGCATCTCCTCGACGCGCTCGGAGCCCATTTCAGTCAGCGTCACCGTGCGGAGCTTCTCGTCCTTCTCGTAGGTCTCCTCGTCGCGGACGAGAACCACGGTCACCGCGTCGACCGAGCGGTAGAGGTCGGAACTGTCCTCCGCCGGGCCCGAGATGATCAGCGGGGTGCGTGCCTCGTCGACCAGGATGCTGTCCACCTCGTCGACGATCGCGAAGGCGAAGTCCCGCTGGACCATGTCCTCCAGCCGGTACTTCATGTTGTCGCGCAGATAGTCGAAGCCGAACTCGTTGTTGGTGCCGTAGGTGATGTCGCAGGCATAGGCCTCGCGGCGCTGCGAATCGTCGAGCCCGTGGACGATGATGCCGGTGCTGAGCCCGAGGAAGCCGTAGACCTGCGCCATCCACTCGGCGTCGCGGCGGGCGAGGTAGTCGTTCACGGTGACGACGTGTACGCCTTTGCCGGCGAGCGCGTTGAGATAGACGGGCAGGGTCGCGACCAGCGTCTTGCCCTCGCCGGTCTTCATCTCGGCGATCCGGCCGTGATGCAGGACCATGCCGCCGATCAGCTGCACGTCGAAATGGCGCTGGCCGAGCACCCGGCGCGCCGCCTCCCGCACCGTCGCGAACGCCTCGGGGAGCAGATCGTCCAGCGTCTCGCCCTTGGCCAGTCGCTCGCGGAAGGCGATTGTGTTCGCCCGGAGGCCGGCATCGTCGAGCGCCTGCATCGCCGGCTCCAGGGCGTTGATCTGCGGCACCTGCCGCTGATATCCCTTGAGCGAGCGATCGTTGGCGGTGCCGAAAATGGTGCGGGCGAGGCTGGCGAACATCGGATGACCTTCCAGGTCGAGGCGGGCCAAGGTCGGCGGCCCAAGGTCGGGCTGGCCGTCTCCGATGGTCATCGGGCCGGCCGGCGAGGCCCGGTTCAGATAGGGCCGGGCATTCACCGGGTCAACGCGGCCGCGAGGCGCGTAACCGACACAGACCGACCCCGTGTGCGGGCTGCTTGCCGCGCAGGGCCTGCCGGGGCATACACCCAGCGCTCGAGCGAAGGTCTTCACCATGCCGATTTCCCGCCTCTCCGCCACCCTGCTGGCCGGATCGTTCCTCTGCATGGGCCCCATCCTCGGTGCCGCGGCGCAGACCGCGCCGGCCGGAACCCCGCGGCCGGCGCCAACCGCGCCTGCGGCCCCGGGAGCGAGCGCGGCGCCGGCCGACCCGGTGGTGGCCATCGTCAACGGCACGCCCATTCATATGAGCGACGTGGACGACGCGCTCTCCAGCCTGCCGGACCAGGCGCGCTCCCTGCCGCCGCAGACCCTGCTGCCGATGATGATCGACCAACTCGTCGACCGCCAGGCGCTCGCCGACGAGGCCCGCAAGCAGGGGCTGCAGAACGACCCGTCGGTGCACGACGCGGTCGTCCGCGCCACCGAGCAGGCGTTGCAGAATGCCCTGCTGCGCAAGGATATCGCGCCCACCATCACCGATGCCGCGATCCACGCCCGCTACGACCAGCAATACGCGAACAAGCCCGGCGAGCCCGAGGTGCATGCCCGCCACATCCTCGTCGCCACCGAGGACGAGGCGAAGCAGATTATCGCCCAGCTGCAGAAGGGCGGCGATTTCACCGCCATCGCCAAGCAGCACAGCACCGAGCCCAACGCGGCGCAGAGCGGCGGCGATCTCGGCTGGTTCAAGAAAGGGGACATGCTGCCGGCCTTCTCGGACGCCGCCTTCGGCCTCAAGCCCGGCCAGATCGATCCGGTGCCGGTGCACACCCAGTATGGCTGGCACGTGATCCAGGTGATGGAGACGCGCACCGCGCCGCCGACGACCTTCGATCAGGCCAAGGACGAGATCCGTCAGCAGCTGATCCAGGACGGCATCCAGAAGGCGGTGCTGCAGGCCCGGGCCGACGCCAAGATCCAGCGCTTCAACGCCGATGGCAGCCCGATGCGCGCCACCGACAACGCGGTGCCGCCGCCGCCCGGTCACTGACCGGAATGGCCGGCCCGATCCCCGTCTCGCCGCTGGCGACCGAGATGCCGGCGCTGCCCCCGATCGCCGGCGTCCGGCTCGGCGTGGCCGCCGCCGGCATCCGCTATCAGGGCCGTCCCGATCTGGTGATGGCGGAGCTGGCGCACGGGACCGCAGTCGCCGGCGTGTTCACGCAGAGCCGCTGCCCCGGCGCGCCGGTCGATTGGTGCCGGCACGCGCTGAAATCAGGCAAGGCGCGGGCGCTGGTGGTGAATGCCGGCAACGCGAACGTGTTCACCGGCCGGCGCGGCGCCGAGGCCGCCGCGGCCACGGCCGAGGGGGCCGCGTCGCTGATCGGCTGTCGGCCGAAGCAGGTCTTTCTCGCCTCGACGGGGGTGATCGGCGAGGTGCTCCCGCATGAGCGACTGACCGCGGCACTCCCGGCCCTGCATGCCGGGCTCGCCGCCGATGGCTGGGAGGCGGCGGCGCGCGGCATCATGACGACCGACACCTTCCCGAAGGCCGCGACGCGCACGGCGATGATCGACGGCACGGCGGTCACCCTCTCGGGCTTCGCCAAGGGCAGCGGCATGATCGCGCCCGACATGGCGACGATGCTCTGCTTCGTGTTCACCGACGCGAAGATCCCGGCC
Organism: Acetobacteraceae bacterium; assembly: GCA_965276665.1. GTDB lineage: Bacteria > Pseudomonadota > Alphaproteobacteria > Acetobacterales > Acetobacteraceae > CAWGJC01. The sequence goes on along the minus strand of OZ255620.1, from coordinate 442,404 downwards.
CGTGCGCTGCAATCCGCGCTCGGAAAGGGCGTCGAGCGGAGCTTCAATGCGACGACCGTCGATTCGGACACTTCGACCAGCGACACCGTGCTGCTGTTCGCGACCGGTCAGGCCAAGCACGCACGCGTGCCCGAGGAGGGCGGCCGTATCTTCCGGGAATTCCGCGCGGCGCTGGCCGACCTGCTGCTCGACCTGGCCCTGCAGGTCGTGCGGGACGGGGAGGGGGCGCAGAAGCTGATCCGCGTCGATGTCGCCGGCGCCGTCTCCTCGAAATCGGCCCGGCGGGTGGCCTTCGCCATCGCGAACTCGCCGCTCGTCAAGACCGCGGTCGCCGGCGAGGACGCGAATTGGGGCCGGATCGTGATGGCGGTCGGCAAGGCCGGCGAGCCGGCCGACCGCGACCGGCTCGCGGTCGCGATCGGCGGCACCTGGATGGCCCGGGACGGCAGCGTGGTCCCGGATTACGACGAGGCCCCGGTGGTCGCCCATATGAAGGGGCGGGAGATCGGCATCGCGGTCGATCTCGGCCTCGGCGAGGGCAGCTACACCGCCTGGACCTGCGACCTCACCCACGGCTACATCGACATCAACGGTAGCTATCGCAGCTAGGCCGAGGCAATCCGCTCCACGCGGGAGAGCAGGCAGTCCGGTCCGGCGGAAACGCTCGGGGTAGTGGTCGGGATCGGGATGCAGCGGAACGCGGCCATGACGGACACTCCTCTTTCCGCCGAGAATGCCGGTGATGGCGCAGGCGCGAACTCCATTTCCTGCTCTCCCATTCGGGCCGCATAGGCAACTGGAAAGTTGCCAATCCCAGGCTTGACCGGTAATCGACATGCATCCAGGAGGTTGCAATGTCCAACGCCATCGAGAAGACGATCGAGCTGAACGTTCCGGTCGAGACGGTCTGGCGCGCGCTGACCGACTATCGGGAATTCGGCGCATGGTTCCGGGTGAAGCTCGACGGCCCGTTCGCGCCGGGCGAGGTGGCGACCGGGTTCCTGACCTATCCTGGCTACGAGCACCTGCGCTGGGAGGCCAGGGTGCGGACGATGGAGCGCCCGTTTCTGTTCGCGTTCTCCTGGCACCCCTATGCGGTCGATCCCGATCGGGACTACACCGGCGAACCGGCCACCCTGGTGGAATTCCGCCTCGAGCCGATCGCTGGCGGCACCCGGCTGACGGTGATCGAATCCGGCTTCGACGCCCTGCCGGAAGATCGCCGCGATCTCGCATGGCGGATGAACGAGGGCGGCTGGACCGAGCAGATGGACAACATCCGATCCCATGTCGCCTTGTAGCGCTCCGCGGCCGGTCGAGGCTGACCCGGCCGCGGTGTTCGCCGCCCTCGGCGACCCGACGCGCCTCTCTCTGGTGCAGCGCCTCGGGGACGGACAGGCGCGCTCGCTCGCCGAGCTCTCGGCCACCACGCGGCTGACGCGGCAGGCGGTCACCAAGCACCTGCGGGTGCTCGAGAGGGCGGGCCTGGTCCGCAATCTCGGCGCCGGCCGCAAGACCGGGTTCGTCGGCCGGCCGGAGGCGATCGCCGATGCGCAGGCCTATCTCGACGCGGTCGCCGCGCGCTGGGACGATGCGCTTGCGCGACTGCGCCGGCATGTCGAGCGATCCGACCCGCTCTGATCGATCGCGCCGGCTTGCGGACCCGGGGCCCGCTGGGCCACCTTCCGGCCCATGACGCTCCCCGTCCCGCGCGACCGGATGAGCCTGGTCCCGTCCGCGGGCGCCGGCTTCGCCCCCCTGCTCACCGCCCGCTTCACGCTGCGGCCCCTGGTCGCCGAGGATGCCGAGGCGATGCACCGGCTGGTCAATGACTGGGAGGTGGTGCGGATGCTCTCGCATCTGCCGTTCCCGTACCCGCGCGGCCTCGCCGATGACTGGATCGCCGCCACGGCGCGCTCGCTCGTGGCTGGCAGCGCCTATCACCTCGCGATCACCGGGCGGGAGGGCGAGCTGGAGACCATCGTCGGCGCGGTCGGGCTGCGGATCGAGCGGGCAACGCGCAGCGCCTCGCTCGGCTTCTGGATCGGCCGGCGCTTCTGGCGCCACGGCGCGGCGAGCGAGGCCGCCGGGCGGATGGCGCGCTGGGCGCTCGCCAATCTCGATCTCGACCGGATCACCGCGCATGTCGCGGTCGACAATCCGGCCTCCGCCGCGGTGCTCCGCCGGATCGGCTTCCGGGAGGTGGGCGCGGCGCACGAGCAGTTCCTCGCCCGTGGCGGCACCGAGCACCCGGTCCTGGTGTTCGAGGCGACGCGGGAGGATCTGTTCGGCGCGGTGGAGGGCGACCCGTCGCCGGAGGGGGCCACGCCGCTCCTGCTCGTCGCCGCCTGCGCGCTGATCGACGTCGATGGCCGCGTGCTGCTCGCGCGCCGGCCGGAAGGCAAGAAGATGGCCGGGCTCTGGGAATTCCCCGGCGGCAAGCTCAATCCCGGGGAGACGCCGGAGGCGGCGCTGATCCGCGAGCTGCGCGAGGAGCTGGCGATCGACGTGACCGAGGCCTGCCTCGCACCCTTCGCCTTCGCCTCGCATCGCTACGAGCGGTTCCATCTGCTGATGCCGCTCTATCTCTGCCGGCGCTGGCGGGGCAGGATGCAGCCGCTCGAGGGGCAGGCGCTCGCCTGGGTGCGGCCGCACAAGCTGGCCGAATTCGCGATGCCGGAGGCCGATCGGCCGCTGATCCCGCTGCTGCGCGACTTTCTCTGACGGAGAGACGGCGATGAACCCGACCGCCTGCCTGCTCGTGATCGGCAACGAGGTGCTCTCCGGCCGCACCCAGGACGCCAACGTCAAGTTCCTCGCCACCCGGCTCGGCGAGATCGGCATGCCGCTTGGGGAAGTGCGCGTCATCCCCGACGTCGCCGAGACCATCATCACCACGGTGAACGAAACGCGGGCGAAGTTCGCCCACCTGTTCACCACCGGCGGCATCGGTCCGACCCATGACGACATCACAAGCGAGTGCGTCGCCGCGGCGTTCGGCGTGCCGTGGGAGAAGCATCCCGAGGCCTGGGCGCGGATGGAGCGGCACTACAAGCCGGGCGAGTTCAACGCCGCACGCCAGCGCATGGCGACGATGCCGCGCGGCGCCGCGCTGATCGATAACGCGGTCTCGATCGCGCCGGGCTTCACCATCGGCAACGTGCATGTGATGGCGGGCGTGCCGCGCATCATGCAGGCGATGTTCGAGGCGCTCGCGCCCAGCCTGCCGGGCGGCGCGCCGGTGATCGCGCGCGCGGTGCATACGCAGGGCGTGCCGGAGGGTCGCATCGCTGACGGGCTCGGCGCGATCCAGGCGCGCTACCCGGCCCTCGATCTCGGCAGCTATCCCTATTACCGCGCGGCCGGGAACGGCGTGGCGATCGTCGCCAAGGGAACCGATCCCGCGGCCGCGGAGGCGGCGATCGCCGAGGTGACGCTGCTGATGCAGGAATGCGGCGGGACGCCGATCCCCGGCGAGCCGCCCGCCGCCTGAAGCGCGCGGCGTGGACATTCGCGGCGAACGCACCGATCATCGTCCAGCGCCTTCCGGAGATCGCCATGTCCGCCGTTGAGGAAATTCGCCGCTACCATGACGAGCTGACGGATATCCGCCACGATCTGCACCGCCATCCCGAGCTCGGGCTCGAGGAGCACCGCACGGCGGACATCGTCGCCACCAAGCTCGCCGAATGGGGCATCGAGGTGCATCGCGGCGTCGGCCGGACGGGGGTGGTCGGCGTGCTGCGCTCGGGCAACGGCCAGGCCGCGATCGGGCTCCGCGCCGACATGGACGCCTTGCCGATCGAGGAAGCGACCGGGCTCGATTTCGCGAGCACGGCGCCGGGCAAGATGCACGCCTGCGGGCATGACGGCCACACCACCATGCTGCTGGGCGCGGCGCGCTATCTCGCCGAGACCCGGAATTTCAACGGCACGGTCAACTTCATCTTCCAGCCCGGCGAGGAAGGCTGCGGCGGCGCGCTCGCGATGCTTGAGGACAAGCTGTTCGAGCGCTTCCCCTGCGATGCGGTGTTCGGCATGCACAACCGGACCGGCATGGATGTCGGGAATTTCGGGATCTGCACCGGGCCGACCGCGGCGGGCGGCGCGTTCTTCGACATCGAGATCACCGGCAAGGGGTCGCATGGCGCGCGGCCGGAGGCGAGCATCGATCCGGTGCTCGTCGCCTGTCAGCTCGCCACTGCGCTGCAATCCATCGTCTCGCGCAACCTCTCGCCGCGCGAGCCCGCCGTGGTGAGCGTGACGAAGGTGCTGGGCGGCGCGGCCTATAACGTGATCCCGCAGACGGCGACGCTGTCCGGCACGGCGCGCTTCTTCACGCGCGAGGTCGGCGAGCAGATCGAGACGGCGATGCGGCGGCTGGCCGACGGGATCGCCGCGGGGTTCGGCGCGACCGCGCGCGTCGACTGGCGGCTGATCTTCGCGCCCACGGTGAACGATCCGGCGCAGACCGGCGTGATCGCGGCGGCCGCCGCCGCGCTCGTCGGCGAGGACAAGGTGAACCGGATGCAGCCGCCCGGCATGGGGTCGGAGGATTTCTCCTTCATGATGGAGAAGGTGCCCGGCGCCTATATCCAGCTCGGCAATGGCGAGGGATTCGCGCCGCACCATCCGGGCTACAAGTTCAACGACGCAGCGACGCCCTATGGCGCCGCGCTCTACGCCACCATCGTCGAGCGCGCGATGCCGCAGGGCCAGCGCGAGGATTGATCGTGCGGCGCCTCCTGTTCGCCGCCTTCCTGGCGGCGGCGGGCCTGCCGGCCTCCGCGCAGACGCTGCGGATGGCGGTGCAATCCGCCTTCGTGATCGATCCGCAGGTGCTGTTCCTCGGGCCGAACATGGCGGCGGCGCGGAACATCTACGATTCCTTTGTCGGCAAGGATGTCGACGCACGCTGGGTGCCGGGCCTGGCGCTCGCCTGGAAGCAGGTCGCGCCGACCACATGGGTTTTTACGCTGCGCCCCAACGTCCGGTTCAGCGACGGCTCGCCCTTCACCGCCGATGACGTGCTGGCGACCCTGAAACGCGTTCCCTCGCTGGCGAGCAATCCGGGGCCGTACACCTCGAATTTGCGCACGATCAGCCATGTCGAGGCGGACGGCCCGCTGAGCTTGCGCGTGATCACCGACCAGCCGAACCCGCTTCTCCCCGGCCAGTTCACCAACATCTTCGTACTGCCCAAGCACATCGTCGACGCCAATCCGAGCCAGATCGCCACGCCCCAGGAAGCGATCGGCACCGGCCCCTATCGCGTCACCTCCTTCCAGTACGGCACCGGCATGGAGCTGGCGCCGAACCCCGATTACTGGGGCAGGAAACCCGCCTGGAGCCATGTGCAGGTTCGGGTGATCGGGAATGACGGCGCGCGCGAGGCGGCGCTGCTCGCCAACGATGATGACTTGATCGAGAACGTGCCGCCGGAAGACGTCGCGCGCCTGCGCGCCCGGGAAGGCATCTCGGTATTCTCGCGGCCATCCGACCGCGTGCTGTTCCTCCTGCCGAACGTCGGGCCGGCGACGCTGCCCCTGATCACCGACCGGGCCGGCCATCCGCTTGCCGTCAACCCGTTGCGCGATCCGCGCGTGCGGCAGGCGATGTCGCTCGCGATCGATCGAAGCGCCTTGGTCGAGCATGTGCTGGCGGGTCAGGGAGCGCCGACCATGCAGCTGGTGCCGGACCGGTTCGGCGGCTGGGATCCGGCCATCGGGGTCCCCGCCGCCGAGGTGGCCGCGGCGAAGAAGCAGCTCACAGCGGCCGGCTATCGGAATGGGTTCGGGCTCACAATCGGCTGCTCGAATGATCGCTACGTCGATGACGGGCAGATCTGCCAGGCGATCGGCCAGATGCTCGCGCATATCGGTCTCACGGTGCATGTCGATGCGGCGCCGGGAAGCGTGTTCTTCGCCAGCTCGCGTGCCGGCCATAACGAATACCCGCTCATCCTGTTCGGCCTGTCGCTCTCGTCCCTGCGCGACGGCGCCTACATCCTGCAGGTCGTGGCGCATGGCAGGAACGAGACGCGCTCGCTCGGCGACGGCAATCGCGGCGGCTTCGACGACCCCGCGCTCGACGCGATGATCGACGCCGCGACCGCCCGCAACGATGCCGGCCGCGAGCCGGCGATCCGCGCGGCGCTCGCCCGCACCGTCGCCGATGCCGGCATCATCCCGCTCTATGACGAGCCGACCATCGCGGCGACCCGCGGCGGGATCGTCTATCATCCCAGGATCGATCAGCAGATGGTCGCCGCCGAGGCCATGCCGCCGGTCACACCCTGATCGGTCACATCCTGACGGCGATCTCTGAACGGAGCTTCCCATGGCGCATCGTCCGACAATTCACGGCAGCCGCCACGCGATCTCGGCGGGACATTACCTCGCCGCCGCCGCCGGTTTCGCGATCCTCGAGGCGGGCGGCAACGCGGTCGATGCCGGCTGCGCCGCCGGCATGGCGCTCGGCGTGCTGCAGCCCGATCTCGTGAACGTCGCCGGCGTGGCGCCGATCATCATCCGCACCGCCGACGGCGGTGTGGAGAGCATCGCCGGTCTCGGCCATTGGCCGCGCTCCCTGCCGGCCGACCTCTTCATGCGCGAGCACGGCGGCGAGATCCCGCACGGCGTGCTCCGCACCGTCGTGCCGGCGGCGATCGATGCGTGGATCACCGCTTTGCAGCGTCACGGCACGATGCGCTTCGCCGATATCGCGGCCGCGTCGATCCGCTTCGCGGGAGAGGGGTTCGCCGTCTACCCGCTGCTCGCCACCTCGATCGCGGCGCATGAGGAGGAATATCGGCGCTACCCGTCCAACGTCGCGGTGTTCCTGCCGAACGATCGCGTGCCCAGGGCCGGCGAGAAATTCGTGCAGGCGGCGCTCGCCCGGACGTTGCAATTCCTGGCCGATGAGGATCGCGCGCAGCCGGATCGGCTGGCCGGGCTGCGTGCGGCGCATAACGCGTTCTATCGCGGCGACATTGCCCGCGAGATCGCCGAGTTCCAGCGCCGCGAAGGCGGCTATCTCAGCATGGAGGACCTCGCGCATTACCGCTCGGCGATCGAGCCCGTGGTGCGGCGTTCCTGGCGCGGTCACGAGGTGATCACCTGCGGCCCTTGGTGCCAGGGTCCGGCGCTGCTGGAGGCGCTCCTGCTCGTCGAGCATCTCGGCCTCGACGGCCTTGCGCATAATTCGCCGGAATACCTGCATCGCATCACCGAGTGCCTCAATCTCGCCTTTGCCGATCGCGAGCGGTATTTCGGCGATCCGAATTTCGTCGACGTACCGATCGAGCGCCTGCTCGACCCGGCGACGATCGCGCGCCGCGCCGCCGCCTTCGACGCGGGCCGCGCCTTCGGCCGCATGCCGCCGCCGATCGATCTCGCCGGGGACGAACCGGCGGCGAGCGCGCTCGACCTTCCCCGCGTCGAGGCCGACACCTCCTATTGCAGCGTCGTCGATCGCTGGGGCAACGCGTTCAGCGCGACGCCTTCGGACGGCTCGACCCACGCGCCGGTGATCCCGAGCCTCGGCCTGACGCCGTCGAGCCGCGGCTCGCAAAGCCGGCCCGACCCGTCGCACCCGGCCGGGGTCGGCCCCGGCCGGCGCCCGCGCCTCACGCCGAACCCCGCGCTCGTGCTGACCCGCGATGGCGGCGTGATGCCGTTCGGCACGCCGGGCGGCGACGTGCAGATCCAGGCGATGCTGCAGGTGCTGTTGAACCATCTGCATTTCGGCATGGAGCTGCAGGATGCGATCGAGGCGCCGCGGGTCGCGAGCTATTCCTTCCCTTCCTCCTTCGCGCCCTTCGACTACTTCCCCGGCCGGCTCGCGGTGGAGGGGCGGATCGCGACCGCGACGGGCGAGGCGCTGGCCGCGCGCGGCCACGAGGTGAAAACCTGGTCGGACTGGACCTGGCTCGCCGGAAGCGTAGAAGCGGTGCGGAGCGATCCCGGAACCGGGCTCGTCGCCGCCGGCGCCGACCCGCGCCGGCCGGCCTATGCCATCGCCATGTGAGGAAACCGGAAGATGATGAAGCTGAGCGCGCGCAACCAGATCAAGGGGAAAGTGGTGATGGTGCAGAAGGGTCAGACCACCGGTCATGTCCGCATCGACATCGGCAATGGCGTCATCGTCACCGCCTCGATCACCAACGAGGCGATCGACGATCTCTCCCTGGCGCAAGGCGACGAAGCGATCGCGGTGATCAAGGCCTCCGACGTGATGGTTGCGAAATAAAAGCGATGCGCACGCTGCTGCTGGCGCTCGCGTTGCTCGCCGCGCCGTGCGTCGCGGCGGCGCAATCGGTGACGATCTCCGGAAACGGGCATACCGCCGATGCCGCCGCCGCCGATCTCGCGAAACTGTCCAGCGTGACGCAGAAATTCAACGGCGACCATGGCAAGCCCGCGACCTACGCTGGACCATTGCTCTGGCAGGTGCTGACCCAGGCCGGCGTGATCGACTCGAACTTCCACAAGCGCGTCGCCCATGCGATCGCCGTGACCGGTTCGGACGGCTATGTCGCCGTGCTCGCGCTCGGCGAGATCAATCCGGAGTTCGAGAACAAGCCGGTCATCCTTGCCACCACCCGCGACGGCACGCCGGAAGCGCCGCGCGTCATCATCCCCGGCGACAAGCGCGCTGGGCGCAGCGTGCGTGATGTCGTCAGGATCGAAGTGAAGTAGGGGAAGGCCAGGGGCTCTGCCCCTGGACCCCGCCAAGGGCAGCCGCCCTTGGGACCCGATCTGCGCTCCGCGCGAAGCGCAATCACCATGTACGGACGCGTCAGGCGCCGGACTTGTCCCGCGACCGTGCCACTTATGCGCGAAGCGCCATCCGGATTCCAAGGGCGCTGCCCTTGGCGGGGTCCAGGGGCAGAGCCCCTGGCCTTCCAGAACCCGCCATGGCATGTCCCCCGGCACGATTGCTGGGAGGAACGAAAATGCCTGTCGGATTGCGGCGGCGAACGCTGTTCGCTCTGCTGGCCGCCGCAGCAAGGCCGGCGCACGCGGCGACGCCGCTGCGCATCGGCCTGCTGCACACCTTGTCGCCGGCGCCCCTCTATCTCGCGATGGAGCGTGGATATTTTCCCGACCAGGGGCTCGCCGCGACGTTCCGGTTCTTCGAGGCGGCGCAGCCGATCGCGGCCGCCGCCGTGTCGGGCGATATCGATGTCGGCATCACCGCGCTGACCGGCGGGTTCTTCGCGCTCGCCGGGCGTGGCGTGCTGAAGGTGATCGGCGGCGGGCTGCACGAGGAGAAGGGGGTCCAGGGCACCGCCGTGCTGGTCTCGCGCAAGGCTCATGATGCCGGGCTCACCACGCTCGACAAGCTGCCGGGGCATAGTTTCGGCATCACCCAGTTCGGCTCGTCCTTCCATTACATGATCGGCCGCATCGCCGAGGCCGAGCATTTCGACCTGAAGAGCGTCACGCTCCGGCCGTTGCAGGATATCGGCAACATGGTCGCCGCGGTGCGCACCGATCAGGTGGATGCGACGATGGCGATCGCCTCGATGGCGAAGCCGGTCGATGCCTCCGGCCAGGCGAAGATCATCGCCTGGGTCGGCGACGTCGTGCCCTACCAGATCACCGCGCTGTTCGCGCCGCAGCGGATGATCGCGCAGCACGCGGACACGCTGCACGCCTTTGCGCGTGCCTATGGAAGAGGCGTGGACGATTACCGCGCGGCGTTCCTGCTGCCGGGTGCGCCCCCCGCCGTCACCGGCGCGGCGATCGCGCAGATCCAGAAATACGTCTTCACCGGCGACCCGAACGGCCCCGCGAAGATCCGCGCCGGCATCGGCTATTACGATGCCGGCGGCGCGCTCGACGCGAAGGATGTCGCGGTGCAGCTCCGCTGGTTCACCGAGCAGGGGCTGGTGAAGGGCGCGGGTTCGGCCGCCGACATCATCGACACGAGCTTCCTGCCAACCCTCAAGACGTGACCTCCGCCTCGTCGCTGCGCCTGATCGTCGAGGGCGTGGAACACGAATACCAGGGACTCGACGTTCTGCGCGGCATCGATCTGCGCGCCGAGCCGGGCCGCGTGCTGGTGCTCGTCGGACCCTCCGGCTGCGGCAAGTCGACCCTGCTCGGCATACTGGGCGGCCTGCTGCGCCCGGCGCGCGGCGTGGTGCGCTGGGAAGGCGCGGTGGCGCAGGACTGCCTGACCCCGATCACCACCGTGTTCCAGGATTTCGCGCTCCTGCCCTGGCGGAGCGTCGCCGGCAACGTCTCCCTCGTGCTGGAAGGACGGCTCGGCCGAGAGGCGCGCGCCGCCCGAATCGCCGAGATGCTGGCCCTGACCGGGCTGGCGGAATTCGCCCGCGCCTGGCCCGCTCAGCTCTCGGGCGGCATGCGCCAGCGCCTCGGCATCGCCCGCGCGCTCGCCGCGCGCCCCGCCTGCCTGCTGATGGACGAGCCGCTCTCCGCGCTCGACGCGCAGACGCGGGACCTGCTGCTCGAGGAATTCGCCTCCCTCATCGAGCGCGCCGGCACGACCACGATCTACGTCACTCATAACCTTGCCGAGGCGGCGCGGCTCGGCCACCGCATCGCCGTGCTGTCGCGCCGCCCGGGACGGGTGCGGCGGATCATCGAGATCGACCGCCCGCTCACCGGACGCGGCGCCGCCGACCCCGATTTGCTCGCGGTCGAGGCCGAGCTCTGGGGGCTGATCCGCGACGATGCCGCCGCCGCCGAACGGGAGATCGGGCATGCGCCGCCTCGACGGTAAGGTGCCGTTCCGCGCCGGCGGCTTCGCGCCGCGGGACCGACCGCTGGTCGGCGTGGCGACGCTGATCGTGCTGCTCGCGCTGTGGCAGGCAGGGGCCTCCGCCGGGGTGATCTCGACGCTGTTCCTGCCGCCTCCGATCGCGATCGGCCGGGCGCTCTGGATCCTGGCGCTGAACGGCCAGCTCTGGCTCAACCTCGGCGCCTCGCTCTATCGGCTCGGCATCGGCTGGGTCGCGGGTACCGTGTTCGGGATCGTGCTCGGCTTCGCGATCGGGCTCTCCACCCTTGCGCGCTCGCCCGGCATGGCGGTGGTCTCGGCGCTGTTCCCGATCCCGAAAATCGCGCTCGTGCCGCTGTTCATCATCTGGTTCGGCATCGGCGAAGGCTCGAAAATCATGACGCTCGCCTTCGGCGTGTTCTTCCCGACGGTGATCAACACCGCAGCCGGCGTTGACGCCGTGCCGCGCAACCTGATCCGCATGGGACAAAGCTTCGGCCTCGGCCGGTTCGCGATCCTGCGGAAGATCGTGCTGCCGGGCGCGCTCCCGGCGATCCTGTCCGGCTTCCGCATCACCACCTCGACCGCCATCGTGCTGCTGGTCGCCGCGGAAATGATCGGCGCGGAACACGGCATCGGCGCCTTCGTGTTGCAGGCCGGCAACCTCTACGACACCGAGAACCTGCTCGCCGGCATCGTCGTGCTCTCGCTGCTCGGCCTCGCCATCGCCTGGGTGATCGGCCGGCTGGAACGGTTGCTGCTGCGGTGGCGGTGAAGGAAGAAGGCCAAGGGCGCTGCCCCTGGACCCCGCTGGGGCCGAAAGGCCCCAGACCCCCAATCCTGGCGCTTCGCGCAGGGCGAGGCGTCATCTCGGAACACTGTCGACGTTGCCTTTTGCACCGCTGATGTTTGTTGCGCTTCGCGCGAAGCGCAATCACCAACTCGGGACAACACCGGCGCCCCGCTATGTGACTCCAAGCTATCGATGCGCTTCGCGCGAAGCGCATCGATCGGGGTCTGGGGCCTTTCGGCCCCAGCGGGGTCCAGGGGCAGCGCCCCTGGCCTTCCCGAAACGCCCTTCAGACAATCCCACTGTTGCTCTAGATCACCCAGATGACCTGGTCGATCCTCGTGCGGGACCCCGAAACCGGTGCGTTGGGCGCGGCGCTTGCGACGCGGTTTTTTGCCGCTGGCGCGCTGGCCTTGCATGTCGAAGGGGGTGTGGCTGCGCTGGCCACGCAGGCGCTGGTCAATCCGATGTATGCGGTGCATGGGCTGCCGCGTCTCCGGGCGGGTGAGGCGCCGGAGGGTGTTGCCGCTGCTCTGCTTGAGGGCGATGCGGGGCGTGCGCATCGACAGCTTCATATCCTCGATGGGCGTGGGCGGATGACGCAGTACGCCGGCGAGGAATGCGTCGGCTGGTGCGGCTCGGTGTATGGGTCCGAGATATCGGTCGCCGGCAACATGCTGGCCGGTCCGCAAGTGGTGGCGCGCACCCTGGGGGCCTATGCGAGCACCACGGGATCGATGGCGGAGCGGTTGATCGCGGCGCTCGAGGCGGGGGAGGCGGCGGGTGGCGACAAGCGCGGCCGGCAATCCGCCTGCCTCAAGATCGCGACGCGCGATCCTTATCCCGATCTCGATTTGCGGGTGGACGACCATGCCGATCCGCTGGCGGAGCTTCGCCGGCTGTATTGGGTGAGCCAGGAGCGCTTCGTGCATTTCCGCCGTTTCCTGCCCGGCGCGGAAAGCCCATGCGGGGTTTTCGACCGTACCGTGATCGAGGCGGCGATCGCGGCGGCGGAGAAGACATGACGTCGCAGCCGCGTCTGGGCGACGCGCGATTGCTGGTCGTCAAGATCGGCAGCGCGTTGGTGGTCGATCCGCGCGCGGGGGCGCCGCGAGCCGGCTGGCTCGCCGGGCTTGCGGCCGACATTGCGGAGGTGAGGGCGCGCGGCACGCAGGTCGTGATCGTCTCCTCCGGCGCGATCGCCCTCGCGCGCCGCACGCTCTCGCTCCCCCGCAAGCGGCTGCGCCTCGAGGAGAAGCAGGCCGCCGCCGCGGTGGGCCAGATCAGGCTCGCGCAGGCCTGGACCGAGGCGCTCTCCGCCCAGGAAATGACCGCCGCCCAGCTTCTGCTGACCCTCGAGGATACCGAGGACCGGCGACGCTATCTGAACGCCCGTGCCACCATCGCAACCTTGCTCGGCCTGGGCTGTGTGCCGGTGATCAACGAGAATGACAGCGTCGCCACCGCCGAGATCCGTTTCGGCGACAATGACCGCCTCGCCGCGCGGGTCGCCGAGATGATCGACGCCGACCAGCTGATCCTGCTCTCCGACATCGACGGGCTCTATACCGCCGACCCGAAGCGCGATTCGGCGGCGGCGCATATCCCGGCCGTCGCGGCGCTGACGCCGGAGATCGAGGCGATGGGCGGTGAGCCGCCGCCCGGCTATTCCTCGGGCGGGATGCGGACCAAGCTCGCGGCGGCGCGGATCGCCACCCAGGCCGGCTGCGCGATGGCGATCGCGCTCGGCCATCGCGACCGACCGTTGGCGGCGCTTGGGGAAGGGGCCCGCTGCACCTGGTTCCTGCCGGCGCCGGAAGGCCGGTCGGCCCGCAAGCGCTGGATCGCCGGCAGCCTTCAGCCGCTCGGCACGCTGGCGGTGGATGCCGGAGCCGCCCGCGCGCTGGCGGCCGGCCGGTCGCTCCTGCCCGCCGGGGTACGCGGCGTCGAGGGCTCGTTCGGGCGGGGCGACCCGGTGCTCGTGCACGGGCCGGACGGCGCGCCGCTCGCCCGCGGGCTTTCGGCCTATGCGAGCGCCGATGCCCGGCGGATCGCCGGTCATCATTCGGAGGAGATCGAGGCGATCCTCGGCTGGCGCGGGCGTGACGAGATCATCCATCGCGACGACCTCGTCCTTATCGGCCTCAAGATCTGACACCGGGTTTGCAGAAATGAAATCGGTCGGCGCAGGATCGCGCGCATGAACATGGACACCGATCCTGCAGGGCTCGCCCTGCAGCGCCAGGCCGAGGCGGCGCGGGACGCGGCGCGCGTGCTGGCGCAGACCGGCGATGCGGCGCGGAGCGCGGGCATCCGCGCGGCGGCGTCGGCGATCCGTGCCGCCGCCGAGACGATCCTCGTCGCCAACGCCGCCGATCTCGCCGAATACACCGGGAGCGGCGCCTTTCGCGACCGGCTGGCGCTGACGCCGGCGCGGATCGCGGCGATGGCGGCCGGGCTCGACGAGATCGCCGGCTTGCCCGATCCGCTGGCGCGTGTGCTCGCGGAATGGACCCGGCCGAACGGGCTCCGGTTCAAGCGGGTGGCCGCGCCGATCGGGGTGATCGGCATGATCTATGAGAGCCGGCCCAATGTCGGCGCCGATGCGGCCGGCATCTGCCTCAAATCGGGCAGCGCGGTCATTCTCCGCGGCGGCTCGGAAAGCTTTCGGAGCGCGGGCGCGATCCATACGGCGTTCGGCGCGGGCCTGCGCGCGGCGGGATTGCCGGAAGCGGCGGTGCAGACCGCGCCCGGCAGCGATCGGCGCTTCGTCGCCGCGATGCTGGGCGCATCCGGGCTGATCGACCTGCTGATCCCGCGCGGCGGCCGGTCCCTGGTCGAGCGGGTGCAGCGCGAGGCGCGCGTTCCGGTGCTCTCGCATGCCGAGGGGCTCTGCCACACCTACATTCATCGATCGGCCGATCCGTCGATGGCGCGCGCAGTGCTGGCGAATGCCAAGCTTCGCCGGCCGGGTGTCTGTGGCGCCACCGAGACATTGCTGATCGATGCCGCGATCGCGGCCGCGGAGCTGCCGGGGCTGATCGCCGAGCTCGAAGCCGGCGGCTGCGCCTTCCGCGCCGATGACCGCGCCCGCGCGATCTGCCCGTCCTTGCCGGCGGCATCACCGGGCGATTTCGACACCGAATGGCTCGACGCCGTGCTCTCGGTCGCGGTGGTGGACGGTGTGGGGGACGCGCTCGCCCATATCGCGCGCCACGGCAGCGCGCATACCGATGCGATCATCGCCGAGGATGCTGAGATCGCGCGAACATTCCTCGCCGGCGTGGACAGCGCGGTCGCCATGTGGAACGCCTCGACGCAATTCTGTGATGGCGGGGAGTTCGGGTTCGGCGCCGAGATCGGCATCGCGACCGGCAAGCTGCATGCGCGCGGGCCGGTCGGGCCGGAGCAGCTCACCACCTATCGCACGCTGGTGATCGGCACCGGGCAGGTTCGGCCCTGACGAGCATTTCCCGCTTCGGCGACCGCCGGCGCGTGCGGGTGGGATTGCTCGGCGGCTCCTTCAATCCGGCGCATCGCGGTCACCGTCACGTCGCCGAGCTCGCGCTCCGCCGCCTCCGGCTCGACGAGGTCTGGCTGCTGGTCTCCCCGGGCAATCCGCTGAAGCCGGTCGCCGGCATGGCGGAATTCGCCGCACGCCTTGCCTCCGCCGACGCGATCGGCAGCCGGCGCATCCTGGCGAGCACGCTCGAGATGGCCTGGGGCACGCGCTACACGATCGACACGGCGCGGATGCTGCTGCGGCGTTTTCCGCAGACCTGCTTCGTCTGGCTGATGGGGGCGGACAACCTCGTGCAATTCCCGCACTGGCGCGGCTGGCTCGAGATCGCGCGGCTGATGCCGTTTGCTGTCCTGCCGCGCCCCACCTACAATCACGCCGCGCTGGCGGGACAGGCCGCGCGGCGGTTGCGTCGGTTCCGGCGCGATGCCCGAGCGGCGCCCACCCTCTGCGGTGCGCAGCCGCCGGCCTGGATTTTTCTGCCCGCGCCGCAACATCCCGAATCCGCGACCGCGATCCGCAAGGTCGGCGCGGCCCGCACGCCTGTCCAAGGAGCCGTGTCATAGCCAAGAAGCCCGAGACGGACGAGCCCGCCACCCCGCCGAAGCGCCGCCGCGCCGCGGCCAAGCCGGATGCGCTCAATCCCAAGCCGGACGAACCCAAGGCACCCGCCTCGCCGCGCAAGCGTGCGGTCGCGGCAGGCCCGGTGGCGACGGCCGACCGTCTCCCCGCCATCCCCGATCTGCTCGACCGGATGCAGGAGACCATTGTCGGCAGCCTGGAGGACGACAAGGCCGAGGAGATCGTGACACTCGACCTCGCCGGCCGCGCCGCCTTCGCCGACCGCATGGTGATCGCGACCGGCCTCGCCGACCGTCAGATCACCGCGATGGCGACGCATCTCGAGGAGAAGCTGCGCGAGATCGGCATCCGCCGGATCAGGACCGAGGGCGCCGGCGGCTCCGACTGGGTGCTGATCGACGCGGGCGACATCGTCATCCATCTGTTCAAGCCGGAAGCCCGCACGATCTACGCCCTCGAGCGGATGTGGGGCGCCGAGCTCGACGAACCGGCGGAGCAGAGCCCGGTCAGACGCGCCTGACGCTCCAGAACAACGAGAGAGGCGATTTGAGGAAGCCGGTCAGATTGTTCCGGTAAGCGGTTGGCTGGAAGAACTGCCCGGTCGGAATATACGGCACGTGCTGCATGGCGAGGCGCTGGATGTCCTCCGCCACCGCTTTCTGACCGGCGAGATCCGGCGCGTCGAACCATTTGTCGCGCAGCGCCTCCATCTCGGGATCGACCGGCCAGCCGAACCAGCCGCCAGCGCCGTTGCCGCGCAGCGGCACCGAGGTGCCCGGATTGGCGAGGGTGAGACCGGTCCAGGTCGTGCAGAAGGCATTCCAGCCGCCCTGGTCTGAGGGCGCATGGCTCGCGCGGCGCGAAACCAGCGTGCCCCAATCCATGCTGGCGTATTGCACGTTCAGACCGAGCCTCTTGAACAGGTTTTCCGTCACCTCTGCGCTCGCCTGCAGGGCCGCCTGGTCGGAGGGCGACATCAGCACGATCGGCTCGCCCTTGTAGCCGGATTGCGCCACCAGCTTCTTCGCGAGATCGAGGTTGCGCGGCCCGGTCAGCACGTCGAGCCCGGCCGTATTGGCGAGCGGCGTGCCGAGCGTGAAGGTGCCGACGCCGGTCCTGGCGAGATCGGACTGCTCGCCGACCACCGCGGCCATGAACTCGCGCTGATCCACCGCCGGCAGGATCGCCTGCAGCAGCTTGCGATTGTCGAAGGGCGGCTGCGTGTGGTTGACGCCGATCACCGCGACCACGCCCACCGGATCGAGCGTGTTGACCGTCACGCCCGGTGATCTCCGCAGCATCGGCAGCAGGTCGATCAGCGGCTGCTCGACCCAATCAACCTCGCCGCTCTGCAGCGCCGCCGCCCGTGTCGCGGGATCAGGCATGGTGATCCATTGCACGCGATCGAAATTCGCGACCTTGCCGCCGGAATAAAGGTCGGGCGCCTCCTGGCGCGGCACGTATTTCTCGAACCGCTCCCATGCCGCGCCGGACCCCGAAACCCACTCGTTCGGCAGGAAGCGATACGGGCCGCTGCCGACGAATTCCTTGATCTGGGTGAACGCATCCGTCTTGGCGATCCGCTCCGGCATGATGAAGCAGGGCTCTTCACCGAGCGCGTAGGGCAGCACCGGATAGGGCTTGTTGAGCCGGATCTGGAAGCTCTTGTCGTCCTGCACCTTCATCTCGGCGAGCTGCATCATCAACCGCTGACCAAGACCGTTGCGCTTCGCCCAGCGCTTGATGGAGGCGATGCAATCGGTCGAGCGCACCTTCTCGCCATCATGGAACAGCAGCCCGTCGCGCAGCTTCATCGTCCAGGTCAGCTTGTCGTCGGACAGGCCGTAGCCCTGCAGCATCTGCAGCTTGGGCGTGAGCGTGCCGTCGACGCCGAACAGCGTGTCCCACACCATGAAACCTTGATTGGCGGCAACGACGGTCGTGGTCCAAACCGGATCGGGGCTCGCAAGATCGGCCTGAGGGACGAATTTCAGCACCCGCGCCTTGCCCTGCGCAATCGCGGGCCGCGCCAGACCGGTGCCGACGATCGCGGCACCGCCGCCGAGGAATTGCCTGCGCTTCATCCGTCGCTCCTGCCCGCCATGCGAGGACGGTAGAGGGAAAGTTTGGGGGGTGGAAGGAAGATGGGAAGGGGAAGGGGCTCCGCCCCTGGACCCCGCTAAGGGCAGTCGCCCTTAGAACCCGGTACGGTGTCTGGCGTGACACAAGCTGGGCCGGACGTGATTGGGTGTTTGATTGCGCTTCGCGCGAAGTGCCACGTGGATGCCTCTAGGCGGCGCGGCGGGACAGAGCGCCGGGCAATCCGGCGATGGCGCGGTCGATGATCGCGCCATCGGCTTCCGGGGAGAGCTGTTCGGTGATCATCTGTTGCGCGGCGCGGGCGGCGATGTCGGCGGCGGCGAGACGAACCTCGTTCACCGCGGCTTTCTCGGCGCTGGCGATGCGTTCGATCGCCATCTGCTCGCGGCGCTTGGCTGTTGCTGCGGCATCGGCGCGGGCGGCGTCGGCAATCCGCGCCGCCTCGGCTTTCGCGGATACGAGCAGGGAGTCGGCATCCCGCAATGCAGCCTCGCGCCGCTGACGAGCATCGGCGAGCATCGCCTCCGCCTCGCGGCGGAGCTTCTTCGCCTCGTCGAGCTCGGCCCGGATGCGCACCGCGCGGCCGTCGAGAATGCCGAGAATGGTCGTCCAGAGCTTGCGCCCGAACAGCACGAAGAAGATGACGAAGGCGACGGCGACCCAGAAGCGCGGTTCCGTCAGCATGCTCTCGTTGTTCATGCCGATCCTCCGTCAGCCGCGAGCGGCGATGGTGCGGCCGACCGCCGCCTCGACCGAGGCGGTATCGGGCGTGTGTCCGGTCAAGCGCGTGACGACATTGGCGGCGGTATCGGCCGCCACCTGGCGCAGCGCGCCCATCGCGCTGTCGCGCGCGGCCCGGATGCGCTGCTCGGCATCGTCGAGCTGCGCATCAAGCCGCCGATTGGCTTCCTCGGCTTGCTTCGCAGCCTCGGCCTTGGCCTCGCCGAGCGCGGCCGCGATGCCGGCCTGTGCTTCCGCATGCGCCTTTCGCGTGGCCGCGGTGAGCTCGCTCACCGCCGAATCAGCCTCCGCCTTCGCCCGCCGCGCCGTCTCGAGATCGGCGGCGATGATGCTGGCCCGCTTCTCGACCACCTCGCCGACCTGCGGCAGCGCCCAGCGGGCGAGCAGCAAATAGAGCACGACGAAGATGATCACCAGCCAGACGACCTGGCTCGTGGTCAGCGGGTTCTTGAAATCGAGCGGCGGCATGCCGCCGCTCGACGGCGCCTGCGCCAAAGCGAGTCCGGGCGCGAGGAGTAGCGACAGCATCAGGCATGTCGCGACCCGCAGCGCGTTGGTCCGGATCAGGCGCATCGTCGTACTCCCCGACGCGCCGCGCTCAGGTGAACAGGACGAGGAACGCGATCAGCAGCGCGTAGAGCGCCACCGCCTCGGTTAGCGCGAAGCCCAGGATCGCGAGGCCGAACACGCGGTCGCGCGAGGCCGGGTTGCGGGCGACGCTGTTCACCAGGGCGGCGAAGATGTTGCCGATTCCGATGCCCACGCCGAAAAGCGGGATCACCGCAACGCCCGCGCCGAGATTCTTGAACGCGGTGATAAAGGCGGCTGGCTCCATGGGGTACTCTTTCCTTTCATGCCGTCCGGTCGCGCCGGGCGGTTCGCCCGGGGCGGGAAGTGCGGGAAGTGGTTAGTGCAGGTGGACCGCGTCGTGCAGGTAGATGCAGGTCAGGATCGCGAAGACATAGGCCTGCAGGAACGCGACGAGCAGCTCGAAGCCGATCAGCAGCACGTTGATCGCGAGCGAGAGTCCGGCCGGAACCCAGCCGATCACGCCCGCCGTGCCGAGCATCACCACGAAGGCGGCGAACACTTCCAGCATCACGTGACCGGCGACCATGTTCGCGAACAGACGCACCGAAAGCGAGATCAGCCGCGAGAGATAGGAGATGATCTCGATCGGGATCAGCAGCGGCGCGAGCACCACCGGAGAGCCCTTCGGGAAGAAGTAGCTGAAAAAGTGCCAGCCATGCAGCACAAGGCCCACGATGGTGACGAACACCACGACGAAAAGGCTGAGCGCCCCCGTCACCGCGATATGGCTCGTATAGGTGAAGAAATACGGCCAGACGCCGATCAGATTGCCGAGCAGCACAAAGAAGAAGATCGTGAACACCAGCGGGAAGAATTTCCGCCCCTCCGGCCCGATGGTGCCGACGCACATCGACATCACGCCTTCGTAGGACATCTCCGCCAGCGCCTGCAGGCGCCCCGGCACCATCGCGCGCGGGCGCATGCCGAGATAGAGCATGCCGAGAACGATGATGCCGGCCGCCACCATCATGAGATTTGACTGAGTGAAGTTCACCGAGGCGCCGACCGGGCCCAGGGCGGTGCGCAGCCGGAACTGGCTCAGCGCGTCGATCGTGTGTGTGGCCGCCACTCCACTTTCCCCCTCGGGTCGCCCGGACATTCCGGACGCCGGACCTCTATGCCTCGCCCCGCGGCGCGAACAGGCGCCACACGTTCAGAACCCCCGCCACGCCCCCCAGCAGGACGAACACAGCGAGGAAGATAGGCCTGGTCCCGAGCCAGCGATCCAGCACCCAACCGATGCCGAGCCCCACGACCAGCGCGGAGACCAGCTCCACGCCCACTCTCAGGCCGATCCCCCAAGGCGAACCCGACACCCCTCCGGACCCCGCGTCCGGACCTGCCGGGGGCGCGTCGAGCCCCTGCCTGCCGCGAGCCGCGCGCAGCCTTTCCTCGAAGGAATCGCCGACGCCGCCCTGCTTCTCGTCCATATCAGCCCTGACAGATTTTCCTGTCGGAAAGCGTGCGCTTGCTAACGGCGCGGCAATGAAGTGTCAAGAATAGGGGACCGGTCAAACCTCGACCGCCTGCGCCGCATCGGTGAATCCGCCCGATTGCCGCCGCCACAGCGCGGCATAGGCGCCGCCGGCGGCGAGCAGCGCGTCATGCGTGCCTTGCTCGACGATGCGCCCGGCATCGAGCACCACCAGCCGGTCCATCCGCGCGATGGTGGACAGCCGGTGCGCGATCGCGATCACCGTGCGGCCCTCCATCAGCGCGGCGAGCTGCTCCTGGATCGCCGCCTCGACTTCCGAATCGAGGGCCGAGGTCGCCTCGTCGAGCACCAGGATCGGCGCGTCCTTCAGGATCACCCGGGCGATCGCGATCCGCTGCCGCTGGCCGCCGGAGAGCTTCACCCCGCGCTCGCCCACCTGCGCGTCGAAGCCGGTACGGCCATTCCAATCCTCGAGCTGCTCGATGAAGTCGAGCGCCTGCGCCTGCTCGGCGGCGGCGACGATCTCCGCCTCGCTCGCATCCGGCCGGCCGTAGCGGATGTTCTCGCGGATCGAGCGGTGCAGCAGGGAGGTGTCCTGCGTCACCATGCCGATCTCGCCGCGCAGGCTCTCCTGGGTGACGCCGGCGATATCCTGTCCGTCGATCAGGATGCGGCCCGATTCGGGCGCGTGGAATCGCAGCAGCAGGTTGACGAGCGTGGATTTGCCGGCGCCCGACCGCCCGATCAGCCCGACCCGCTCGCCGGGCGCGATCGCGAGATCGAGGTCGCGCAACACCCCGCCGCGCTGGCCGGGCGGGCGCGTGCGTCCGTAATCGAAGCTGACATGCTCGAAGCGGATCGCCCCCTGGGTGAGGCGGAGCGTCGCGGCGCCAGGCGGGTCCGCCATCTGCCAGGGCACCGCGATCGAGCGCATCCCGTCCTGCACCACCCCGACATTCTCGAAAATCGCGGTGACGTTCTGACCGACCCAGCCGGCGATGCTGGCGATCTGCCAGGCCAGCGGCAAGGCCATCGCGACCACGCCCACCGGCACCCGTCCGCGTGACCATAGCCAGATCGCGACCCCGCCGGTCGACACCACCAGCATCGCGTTCATCACCGCGAGCGTGCAGACGAAGCCGGTGAGCATGCGGAGCTGGCGGCGAAAGGCGCCGGTATGGTCGTCGATCGCCTCGCGCACGAAATCATCCTCGTCGCGCGCCCTGGCGAACAGCTTGACGGTGAGGATGTTGGTGTAGCTGTCCACCACCCGGCCGGTCAGGCCGGAGCGGGCTTCCGAGACCCGGCGCGACCGCTCCCGCATGCGGGGGACGAAAAGGCGCAGGAAAATCCCGTAGCAGGTGAACCAGCCGATGATCGGCAGGGTGAGGCGCCAGTCGGTGCGGCCGAGCAGCAGGATCGCGCTGGTGCCGTAGACCAGGATGTACCAGACCGCATTGGTCGCCGAGACCACGCTCTCGCGCAGCGCCGGCCCGACCTGCATCACCCGGTTGGAGATCCGGCCGGCATAATCGTTCTGGAAGAAATTCCAGCTCTGCCGGATGACGTGCCAGTGATTCTGCCAGCGAATGAGATTGGAGAGGCCGGGCGCCAGCGCCTGGTTGGTCACCAGGTACTGCGCCAGCATCGCCAGCGGCCGGACGATCAGCAGCACGAGCGCCATCCCGACGAGCTGCGGCAGCGCATGCCGAAGCACAGCCTCGGGATCCTGCGAGGTGATCAACGAGACGACCCGGCCGAGAAACACCGGGATGGAGGCGTCGAGCAGGGCGACCGCGAGGCCCGCGGCGAACAGCCCGAGGAGCAAGCCGCGCACCTGCGCGACATGGCGCCAGTAGAATTTGCCGAGATGGTCGGGCGGCGTGCCGGGCGCACCCGCGGCGGTCGGATCGATCAGGTTCTCGAAGAAGCGGAACAGCATGGTCCGGCGATGAACCCGGCCACGATCCGGGTCAAACCAAATCTCTGCGGAGCAGCCGTGCCGATGCGATAGTGAACGCGCCGTCGGCCACTTACGGTCGCATCATGGGGCTGAACCCTCGAAGCGCTCGGTGGTCACGCGGCCGGCCGCCTTGCAAAAAGCTCGTCACCGTCCGGCCTCGCTCCCGACCACCGCCTCAGGGTAGAGCATGTCTTGCCGCCGCGGAGGGCGGGACCAGTGCAACACCATCAGCTGCGGTCGGCGGGCGCGGATTTTCACGTGGCGATCGACGGCGCGGGGCCGCCGCTTCTGCTGCTGCATGGTTGGCCGGAATTCTGGCTGACCTGGGAGCCGGTGATGCGCCGCTTGGCCGATCGCTTCACGCTCATCGCCCCCGATCTGCGCGGGTTCGGGCAGAGCGACAAGCCTGCAGGGGAGAAATGGGGCGCGGAGGATCACGCGGGCGACCTGCTGGCCCTGCTGGACGCGCTCGGGCAGCAGCGGGTCGGGCTCGTCGGCCATGATGTGGGCGGCGCGGTCATGCAGGCGATGGCGCGTCGCGCGCCGGAGCGGTTCACTGGACTGTTCTTCTTCGATTTCGTCTATCCCGGCATCGGCGCGAGGATGGGCGCGCCGCACCGGCTGAACGAGATCTGGTATCAATCCTTCCACCAGATGCCGTTCGCGCCGGCGCTGGTGGGCGCGACGCGCGAGAGCTGCCGCGCCTATATCGGCCATTTCCTCCGCCGCTGGGCGCACCGCAAGGATGCGTTCGACGACGTGCTGGAGGAATGGGTCGATAATTTCATGGTGCCCTGCAATCTCGCGGGCGGCTTCGCCTATTACCGCGCCGCGCACGCGCAGCGGATGGGGATGATCGCGGGCGAGGCCGCGCCGCTCCCGCCGATCCCGCTGCCGACCTGCGTGCGCTGGGCGGAGAACGATGCGATCTTTCCGTTCGCCTGGACCGACCGTCTCGGCGAGACTTTTACCGACCTGGACCTGAAGATGTTCCAGGCCGTCGGCCATTTTCCCCATCGCGAGGATCCGGATGGTGCGGCGCGCGAGATCGCCGCCTGCTTCGGCCGGCGGCGCGGGTAGGCCGTCACGCTCTGCCGAACTGCGTGGTCAGGGCAGACCATAGCCGCCAGATTTCGCTCCGCTGATCCACCGACGTTTGCACCATGACGAGGCCCGAGCCCGGATCGACGCAGATGCGCTGTCCGTAAGCGCCGAACAGCGCGAACTGGCGCTTTCCCCAGGGCAGCAGCCAGAGCAGATAGCCATAGCCGAAATCCCGATCCGCCTTTCCCGGCGCGAGAGTGGCATCGCCCGCACGCGGCGTCGTCGCGTCGCGCATCCATGGCGCGGGAATGATCTGCCTGCCATCCCAGGCACCGTCCTGGGCCAGCAGCCGTCCGAGCCGCGCATAGTCGCGCAACACGGCGTTGAAGAACCCGTGCGCGACCTCGAAACCTTGCGCGTCCACCAGCCACGAGGCGTCGGCTTCCGCGCCGATCGGCCGCCAGATTTTCTCCTGCAGATAGGCCGAAACCGATCTGCCGACAGCGTTCCGCAACACGAGGCCCAGCACATCCGCTTCGATGCTCGCATAGGCAAACCGCGCCCCAGGTGGCGCGACGCGCCGGTTGAACTGCGCGATGCTGGCGACCGTGCCCTTCGCCACACCCAGGTAGGAGGCGAACCACGGACCGCGCTGGCTTTTCGCCAGAACGCCCGGATAGCCGCCCATCAGATCGAATGCCAGCCGGTCGAGGTCGCGTTCATCGTCCGCCTCCTCGCCGAACTGCACGCCGGAGGACATGTGCAGCAGGTCGTGAATCGGCGTCCTGCCGTATTCGGTGCCCCGCAATCCCGGTACGTACGCCGCCGCCCTGTCTTCGACCGATGCGATGGCGCCTTCGGAGATCGCGATCCCGATCAGCATCCCGATGAGCGATTTCGCCATCGACTGCGAGGCGAGCCGGTCCCGGTCCGTCCTGCCGTATTGATAATGCTCGAACAGAATCTCGTCGTCGCGGACGATCAGCAATCCGGTGACGGGATTCCGCGCCATGTATTCCGCCGGCGAGGACCGCACGTCCTCATGGGTGTATCGGATGTCGGTTGGCGCGCGCCTGAACCGCGAGGGCATGGCCGGGCGGCCGACCCGGCGCGTCAGGAACAGCGAATCGAAACGGCTAAAGGCGCCGACGCGGTATTTCGGCTGACGCGGATTGAGCGGGAGATAGGGTAACGGGGGTCGAAGCTCGGGAATCCTTCGGCGGCGCCGTAATGCGTGGCATCCGGGCCGCTGGGCGAGAAGCTCGCCTCGCCCGTCGTCTTGGCATGCAGCGGTGTTTCGGCAAGGACGGTACGGCAGGCTGCGGCGGTCGCGAGGCCGGCGAGCGCCTGCCGGCGCGGGAGAAAAATCACTCGGCGGCGACGCGGTTCTCCACCATCCCTTCGGCCTGGTGCAGATCGACCGAAAGCAGGCGGGAGACGCCGCGTTCCTGCATCGTCACGCCGTAGAGCCGGTCCATCCGCGCCATCGTCAGAGGGTGGTGCGTCACCACCAGGAAGCGCGTGCCGGTCTCGCGCACCATGTCCTCGAGCAGGATGCAGAACCGCTCGACATTCGCATCGTCGAGCGGCGCGTCCACCTCGTCGAGGACGCAGATCGGCGCCGGGTTGCAGCGGAACACCGCGAAGATCAGCGACAGCGCGGTGAGCGCCTGTTCGCCGCCCGAGAGCAGCGACAGGGTGGCGAGCTTCTTGCCCAGCGGCTGCGCGTAGATCTCGAGCCCGGCGACCAGCGGATCATCCGATCCCACCAGCGCCAGATGCGCGCGGCCGCCGCCGAACATGCGGGTGAACAGCGCCTGGAAATGCCGGTCCACCTGCTGGAACATCTCGGCCAGCCGCTCGCGCCCCTCGCGGTTGAGATGGCCGATCGAGCCGCGCAGCTTGGCGATCGCGGTGGCGAGTTCCTCGCGCTCCGCGGCAAGCCCGCCGAGCCGGCTCTCGATCTCCTGCGCCTCGATCTCGGCGCGGAGGTTGACCGGCCCCATCTCCTCGCGTTCCCGCGTCAACCGGTCGAAGCGGCGGCGCGATTTTTCCTCGGCGTCCGGTGAATGGTCGTCCGGCACCGGCAGCTCGGCGCCGCTGCCGAGGCGCTCGAGGATGCGTTCGGCCACCTGGCCCCAGCTGCGGTCCGCCTGCTCGCGCGCCGCCTCGGCGCGGACCGCGTTTTCGCGCGCGGTGGCGAGCGAGGCGGCGGCGCCGCGCGCGGCCTGCCCCTGGGCGGCGGCATGTGCGGTTTCGCTCGCGAGCTCGGCCGCCGCCGCACGATGGGAGGTCTCTGCCTCCCGCAGCCCGCTCTCCGCCTCGGCGCGCCGGATGGCGATGCTCTCGGGAGCGGCGGCGAGCGCGGAGAATTCCGCCTCCGCCTCCGCTTGCCGTGACCCGAGATCGGCGATGCGCGCGGCGGCGTCCGCGCCCCGGGTGCGCCACCCCTCGCGTTCCTGAGCGATCGCGGCGCGGCGCCGGGCCGCGCCTTCCTGCTCGCGCGCCAGCACCGTCTGCGACGCGCGCGCCTCCTGATCCACCCGTCTTGCGGTGGCGAGCATCGCGCGGGATGCATCGACGGCGGCGCGGGCGGCGGCGAGATCCGGCAGGGCGGCGCGGCGCGATTGCGCGGCAGCGAGCGCGGCCTCGGCCTCCTCCTGCTCCGGCCGCAGGGAGGCGATCTGCTCGTCCAGGGCGGCGAGCCGGGTCGCGGCGGATTCCGCCTGGCTGCGGAGCGTGGCGGCGGCGGCGCGCGCGCGCTCCAGCCGCTGCTCGGCATCGCGCCGCGCGACGCGGGCTTGTTGCTCGGCCAGCCCCGTCTCGCGTTCGGTGGTGCCGGCCGCATCGCGCGCGGCGCGGGCCTCCGCGAGCACCGCCTCCGCGCCGATCAGCTGCTCACCGAGCGCGGTCAACCGGTTCCGCTGCTGGAGCCGCATCGCGGCCGCGGTCGGCGTGCCGCCGCGGATCGTGTAGCCGTCCCAGCGCCAGACCGCACCTTCCCGCGAGACCAGCACCGCGCCGGCGGGCAGCTCCGCCTGCGCAGCATCGGCCGCCGCGTCGCTGTCCACCAGCCCGATCCGGCCGAGCGCGCGGGAGAGCGCCGGCGGCCCCTCGACAAGCTCGGCGAACGGTGTGGCGGCAGCAGGCAGATCGGTCCCGATCAGGGGCGGCAGGTCGCGCCAATGACGAGCGGCGTCGCGATCGGCGGCGGCGGCGAGCTCCTCGCCGAGTGCCGCGCCAAGCGCCGCTTCCAGCCCGGGCGGCACGCTCAGCGCGTCGACCATCGGCGGCCAGCGCTCGCCATCCTTCACCCCAAGCACCTCGGCCAGCGCCTGCGCCTCGGCGGCGAGGCGGGAGCGGGCGGTCTCCGCCGGGGTCAGGCGCTCGCGCGCGGCGCTCGCCGCCTTCACCGCATCGGCGCGCGCCTGCTCGGCCGCCTCCTGCGCGATGCGGGCGGCGGCGACCGCCTGTTCGGCGGTGGTGCGCTCGGTTTCCGCGGCAGCGAGCCGCGCCGGATCGACTTGGCCCGCGAGGGCGCGGGTGCGCTCCTCCTGCCGGCGGGACAATAGCTCGGCTCCGCGATTGCGGCGGGATTGCGCCTCGGCGAGCGCACGGCCGAGCGCCTCGCTGGTGGCGGCAAGCGCCGCCGCGGCTTCGGTGGCGCGATGCGCGGCCGATTCGGCCTCGCGCATCGCGGCCTCCGCGGCCTCGCACGATTGTGCCGCGGCGGCGATGCGCGCGGGGAAGCCGGATTCCGTCTCTCCGAGCGTCGCATCCTCGGCGGCGAGCCGGGCATCGGCCGCCGCGCCGTCCTGCGCGGATTGTTCGGCATGGGCGAGATCGCGGAGAAGCTGGCGGGTGCGCTGCTCGGCGGCCGCCAGGGCGGCGCGGGCGCGCTGCTCCTCGCCGGCCAATTGCTCCTGCGCCATCCGGGCGCGTTCGAGCGCGGTGCGCGTGGCGGATTCCGTCTCGCGGCGCGGCGGCAGCACCGCCTCCGCCTCGGCAGCGGCTTCCGCGGCGGCGGCGGCGTCAACGCCGGCGGCGCGCGCCGTCTCCATCGCGGTCTCGAGCCCGGCGCGCGCGGCTTCGCGCTCCGCCTCGGCCCGCGCGCGCTGCAGGCCGAGCAGCGCCGCCTCGGCGGCGCGGATCAGGCCGGAGATGTCGCGGTAGCGCGCCGCCTGGCGCGCCTGTCGGCGCAGCCCGGCGAGCTGGCTCTCGAGCTGCGCCCGCAGATCCTCCGAACGGGCCAGATTGGCCTCGGCGGCGCGCAGCTTGAGCTCCGCCTCGTGGCGGCGTGCGTGCAAGCCGGTGATTCCGGCGGCTTCCTCGAGCAGGACGCGCCGCTCGTCCGGCCGCGCGCCGACCAGCGCGCCGACCCGGCCCTGGCTGACCATCGCGGAGGAATGCGCGCCGCTTGCGAGATCGGCGAACAGCGTCTGCACGTCGCGCGCGCGCACCTCGCGGCCGTTCACCCGGAAGGCGCTGCCCGCGCCGCGCTCAATCCGGCGGCTCACCTGCAATTCCGGCTGGTCGTGGAATGGCGGGGGCGCCAGGCCGGACGCCTCGTCGAGCGTCAGCACCACTTCGGCGAGATTGCGCGACGGCCGGCCGGCGGTGCCGGCGAAGATCACGTCATCCATCTCGCCGCCGCGGAGCGAGCGGGCGGAATTCTCGCCCATCGCCCAGCGGAGCGCCTCGACCACGTTCGACTTGCCGCAGCCATTCGGTCCGACGATGCCGGTCAGCCCCGGCCTGATCTCGACGGTCGCGGGTTCGGCGAAACTCTTGAACCCGGCGATCCGCAATCGGGAAAAGGCGACCGGCACGGTTTACCCGCCTGCCGCCTGCACGACGCGGACGAAATCGGCGTAAGGCATCTCGCCCGGATGCAGCCCGTCCTTCTCCTTCGGACCGTTGACGATGAAGCTCGGCGTGCTGTCGATCTTGTAGCGCTTCTGCGCGTCATCCTCTTCGGCGACGATCGCCTGCTTCAGCGCGTCATCGGCCAGCGTGGCGTCGAAGGTGCTGCGCGGCATGCCGGCCAGCGCCGCCATCTTGGCCAGTTCCTCGGTGGAATTGACCCCGCGCGCGAAGGCCCAGCGGTCCTGGCTCGCGAACAGCGAGAGGATGAACGGCTCGTAGCGCTCGGGGGGCAGGGCGCGGGCGACCATCGCCGCGGTCAACGCCACCTGGTCGAGCGGGAAGTCGCGGAACACGTAGCGGATCTTGCCGGTGTCGATCAGGTTGGTGCGCACCTGGGGAAACGTCTCCTGCGCGAAGGCCGCGCAATGGGTGCAGGTCAGGGAGAAGTATTCGATCACCGTCACCGGCGCGGTGGCCGGCCCGATCGCCCGCTCCGCCATCCGCGAATCGGGCGTGTCCGCCAACGCCGGGGCCAGTGGCACCGCCATCGCCAGACCCGCCAAGCCTACAACATGTCGTCGCAAGAGCCGCATCGTAACCTCTATATCTAGTGTCTTAGCCCGGCCCAGCCTGGATGTCGAGCATCAGGAGGACCGCTCCTCAGCGCTCCGTCAAGAGGGTGGCGCCGAGGGAGAGGAGGGCGTCGCGGAGCGCGCCGTCGGGGAGATCCACCGCGACGAAAGGGGCCGCCGGACGCGGCGCGGCACGCGGCAGGGGCGGCGCGGCCAACGCCACCGGCTCCTGCAGGAAGCGCAAGCGCCGCACGGCTTCCCGCCCGAAATACGCGTTGATCCGCGATGAGAGCTCGGTCGCATGGTGCTGCAGCTCGAGCGCGATCGGGCCGGCGCAGGCAATGGCGAGCGTGCCGCCGGAAAACTTCCGCGGCAGGGTGACGGCGGCGATCGCCGGGCCGACGATCACCGGCCAGTC
This sequence comes from Acetobacteraceae bacterium, assembly GCA_965276665.1. Classification (GTDB taxonomy): domain Bacteria; phylum Pseudomonadota; class Alphaproteobacteria; order Acetobacterales; family Acetobacteraceae; genus CAWGJC01. The sequence goes on along the minus strand of OZ255620.1, from coordinate 413,033 downwards.
GGCGACCAGCCGGGCCGCCACCGCGCCCTGGCGATGAAACGCCTGCCGCGTGACCATCGGCACCAGCGCGCCGATCGGCCGCGGACCATAGACGTGCCGCGCGGGCCCCTCCGCATTGCCGCCACCGGATTCTGCCGCCATATACGTCTCCGTGACGCCGCCTGCCGACGCGCTGCTCTCCTGGTACGACCGGCATCGGCGCGATCTGCCGTGGCGCGCGAAGCCCGGCGAGAGCGCCGATCCCTACCGTGTCTGGCTGAGCGAGATCATGCTGCAGCAGACGACGGTCGCCGCGGTCATACCCTATTACGAGCGTTTCCTCGCGCGTTTTCCGGATGCGGCAAGCCTCGCCGCCGGGCCGGACGAGGCGGTGATGGCCGCCTGGGCCGGGCTCGGCTACTACGCCCGCGCCCGCAATCTGCACGCCTGCGCGCAGCGCGTGGCGCAATCCGGTTTTCCGCGCACGATCGAGGGGCTGCGCACGCTGCCGGGCATCGGCGGCTACACCGCCGCGGCCATCGCCGCCATCGCCTTCGGCGTGCCGGTGGTGCCGGTGGACGGCAATGTCGAGCGCGTGGTGTCGCGGCTGTTCGCGATCGCCGAGCCGCTCCCCGCCGCCAAGCCGGCGATCGCGGCGGCATCCGCTCGGCTCGGAGCGGACCCGGCGGCCCAGGCACGCCCCTCGGATTTTGCACAGGCGCTGTTCGATCTCGGGGCCACACTCTGCACGCCGCGTCCGGCCTGCGGCCTCTGCCCCTGGCGCGGCGCCTGCGCCGGGCAGCGCGAGGGCATCGCCGAGACGCTGCCGCGCAAGGCCGGGAAACGGGCGCGGCCGGTCCGCTTCGGCGCGCATTTCTGGCTGACCGACGCCGCCGGGCGCGTGCTGCTCCGCCGCCGGCCGCCGAACGGCCTGTTCGGCGCGATGACAGAATTTCCGGGCACCACCTGGCGCGCCGAGCCGTGGACACCAGCGGAGGCGATCGCCGCCGCGCCGATGGCCGCCGACTGGCGCGCTGCCGGCGAGGTGCGCCACGGCCTCACTCATTTCGAGCTCCGCCTTGCGCTTTACGCGGCGACGCTGCCCGAGGTGACGGCCGCCGGCTTTCTGCGCCCGGCCGAAGCGCTGGATGCCGAGGCGCTGCCTTCGGTGATGCGGAAATGCGCCCGCCTCGTGCAGGGCGGCCGTAGCGTATAAATTCCCGCCACCGCCGGAAAGGAACGCCGCATGAAGACCCGCGCCGCCGTCGCCCGCGCACCAGGCCGCACGCTCAGCCTCGAGGTCGTCGATATCGAGGGGCCGCGCGCCGGCGAGGTGATGGTGGAGATCAAGGCCACCGGGATCTGCCACACCGACGAGTTCACCCTCTCGGGCGCCGACCCCGAGGGCATCTTTCCCGCCATTCTCGGCCATGAGGGCGCGGGCGTGGTGGTCGATGTCGGGTCGGGCGTGACCAGCCTGCGCCGTGGCGACCACGTGATCCCGCTCTACACGCCGGAATGCCGGAACTGCGAATATTGCCTGAGCCGCAAGACCAATCTCTGCCAGGCGATCCGCCTCACCCAGGGCCGCGGCGTGATGCCGGACGGCACCAGCCGGTTCGCCTGCGACGGCGCGCCGGTGATGCACTACATGGGCACCTCCACCTTCGCGAACCACACCGTGCTGCCGGAGATCGCGGTCGCGAAAATCCGCGAGGACGCGCCGTTCGAGAAGGTCTGCTACATCGGCTGCGGCGTCACCACCGGCATCGGCGCGGTGATCAACACCGCAGAGGTCGAGCCGGGCGCGCGGGTCGTGGTGTTCGGCCTCGGCGGCATCGGGCTCAACGTCGTGCAGGGCGCGCGCATGGCCGGCGCCGAGATGATCGTCGGCGTCGATCTCAACCCCGGCCGCCGTGCGATCGCCGAACGGTTCGGCATGACGCATTTCGTGAACCCGAAGGAAGTGGGCGGCGATCTCGTGCCCTATCTCGTCGATCTCACCAAGGGGGGCGCGGATTACAGTTTCGAATGCATCGGCAACACCGAGGTGATGCGCCAGGCACTGGAATGCTGCCACAAGGGCTGGGGCGTCTCGGTGATCATCGGCGTCGCCGGCGCCGGCCGGGAAATCGCCACGCGCCCGTTCCAGCTCGTCACCGGACGCGTCTGGAAAGGCAGCGCCTTCGGCGGCGCGCGCGGCCGCACCGACGTGCCGCGCATCGTCGACTGGTACATGGAAGGCCGCATCAACATCGACGACCTGATCACCCATGTCCTGCCGTTCGAGCAGATCAACGAAGGCTTCGAGTTGATGCGTCGCGGGGAGTCGATCAGGACGGTGGTAACGTATTGAGGAAGGCCAGGGGCGCTGCCCCTGGACCCTGCCAAGGGCGGAGCCCTTGGAACCCGGTTGGCGCGTTGCGCGGGAGCCAAGAGAGGCCCGGTGTTGATGCGCTTCGCGCGAAGCGCAATCCGGGTTCCAAGGGCTCCGCCCTTGGCAGGGTCCAGGGGCAGCGCCCCTGGCCTTAACCCTGACTAAGCCCGCTTCGCATTCCAAAACAGCACGAACCCGAACGGCACGCCGGTGATCGTCTTCTTGTAGGCGGTCGGTTGCAGGAGCTGGCCGAGCGGATAGTAGGGGATCACGTCGAAAAACGTATCCTGGATCTGGCGCGCGATATTCTGTTGCGTGCCGACATCCGGTGCCTGCAGCCAGGCGTTGCGCATCTGCTCGAGTTTCGGTTCGTCGAGCCAGCCGAGCCAGCCGCCGGCGCCGTTGCCGCGGATCGCGGTGTCGACGGCCGGGTTGAACATGTCCATGCCGGACCAAAAGGTGAAGAACACGTTCCAGCCGCCCTTGTCCGGCGGGTCTTTCCTGACCCGGCGCTGCACGACGGTGCCCCAATCCGTCTCGACATCGTCGACGTTGATGCCGACGCCCTGCATCATCGAGACGCCGACATCGGCGACCGCCTTGATCGTCGGCTGGTCGGTCGCAGTCAGCGCGACCACGCGCTCCCCTTTGTAGCCTGCGGCGAGGATGGCCTTCTTCGCCGCGGCGGGATCGTGCGAGCCGGTGAGCGCGCTCATGCCGGTGTCGCTCGCCATCGGCGTGCCGGGGCAGAACACGCCGACCGGCACATGCCACATGGAAGGGTCGGTGCCGGCGGCCGCGGTCATGAAATCGGTCTGATTGATCGCCGGGAGCAGCGCGCGGCGGAAGGCCGGGTTGTCGAAGGGCGGGTAGAGGAAGTTCGGCCGCATGCAGCCGATCGAGCCGGTCGGGTCCTGGATCTCAACCGTGAGCTTGCCGTTGCGCCGGAGCACCGGCACGTAATCGGTGGTGGGCGCTTCCCACCAATCCATCTCGCCGGCCTGCAGGGCTGCCGCGGCGGTGGCGGCATCCGGAATGACATGCCATTCCACGCGGTCGAAATTCACCACTTTCGGCCCGGCGGTGAAGCTCGCCGTCCCGGTGGGCACCGGCTTGTAGCCCTCGAAGCGTTGATAGACGACCTGCGAGCCCGGCACGCGCTCATTGGCGACGAACCGATACGGCCCGCTGCCCACCATCTCGGTGATCTGGGTGAACGGATCGGTCTTGGCCAACCGCTCCGGCATCATCGGGCACATCATGCTGCCGGTCTTGCCGAGCGCGTCGGGCAGGAGCGGGAAGGGGTGCTTCAGCCGGAACGCGATCGTCTTGTCATCGGGCGCGGCGATCTCGTCGGTCGCCGCCATCAGCGCCTGGCCGAAACTGTCGCGCACACCCCACCGCTTGATGCTCGCGGCGCAGTCGCGCGCGAGCACCTTGTTCCCGTCATGGAAGGCAAGGCCGTCGTGCAAGGTCAGCGTCCAGCGCTTGCCATCGTCATCGATGGTGTGGCCGGCGACCATTTGCGGCGACATCTTGAAGTCGCTCGCCTGGCCGTAGAGCGTGTCGAACACCATGAAGCCGTGGTTGCGCGTCACGTAGGCCGTGGTCCAGCACGGATCGAGCACGGCGAGGTCGGATTGCGGGATGAATTTCAGCAACCGCGTGCCTTGCGCGGCGGCGATGGAAGGCGCCGCCAAGGCGGCGGCGGATCCCGTGAGCAATGTGCGACGGCCGAGCATGGCAACCCCCGATCAGCGGCAGCCGGGGCGGCGTATTCGCCTGTCGCCGGGTCATCGGTCCGTCCCTCCGAAGGAAACGATGGCAAAGCGGGGTGGCGGCCGCAAGCATCATGACGCAGCGCGATCCTGTCACGCTGTAAGCATCCCGGTTGCAAAACCGGGATGCTGACCTTAAGGGTTTCCGACCACCAGGGAGCCGGTCAATCGTGTGGCTCAACCGCATCCTGCCGCGAAAGAGCGAGCCAGCCCCCCGCGCGAGGCGGGGTTTTTCCGAGTCCTCCGCCTTCCCGCTGACGCCCGATACGAAGGAAGCGGTCTCGGGTGAGACCGTCTACGACCGCAGCGGACAGGTGATCGCCGGCAAGCCGATCGTCGATCCGCCCGCTCCGGGGGTACCGGGGACAGCGGAGGCGGCGCTGCCGTTCGCCAGCACCGGCCCGCAAGGCCATCGCGCCCGGATGCGCGACCGGCTGCTCAGCCGCGGCCCGGATTCACTGGCCGATTACGAGCTGCTGGAGATGCTGCTCTTCTTCGCCCAGCCGCGCGGCGACACCAAGCCGCTCGCGAAATCGGTGATCAACCGCTTCGGCAGCTTCGCCGCCGTTCTCGCCGCGCCACAGCAGGAATTGTTCGACACGCCGGGCCTCGGCATCCACAGCGTCTCCGCCATCCGCCTCGTCCATGCCGCCGCGCTGCGCCTCGCCCGCGCCGAGGTGATGGACCGCCCCGTGCTGAACAACTGGGAGCGGCTGATGGACTACCTGAACGCGGCGCTCGCCCGCGAACGCATCGAGCAGTTCCGCGTGCTGTTTCTCGACAACCGCAACCGCCTGCTCGCCGACGAGGCGCAGGCGCGCGGCACCGTCAATCACACGCCGGTCTATCCGCGCGAGGTGGTGAAGCGCGCGCTCGATCTGCACGCCACTGCGCTCATCCTCGTCCACAACCATCCGAGCGGCGATCCGACACCCTCGCGGGAGGATATCGAGATGACGCGCGAGGTGAAGAAGGCGGCGAGCGCGCTCGAGATCACGCTGCATGACCATGTCATCGTCGGCAACGGACGCTGGACGAGCCTGCGCAAAGAGACGCTTCTCTAGCATCCTGTCCGACGCGCCGCGGTTCACCGCGCCCTTATCTGCGAGGCCGAGATCTCCTGCAGATCGAGCTCGCGTTCCAGCATCAGCAGGACGTTGTCGTGGATCTGTCCCGAGCGATGCAGGCGCAGCACCTCGTCGCGTCCCGCGGCGATCGCGGCCAGAAGCGCGTCGAAATGCGCCGTGCGATCGGCCGCCAGATCCGTCGCATCCTGGCTGTAGCGCTCCGCCGCCCGCGCCCGGAACCGGAACTGCTCGAGCAGGCTCGGATGCCGCGGCGATCCATCCTCCAGCGTCATCGCCTCGAGCGCCGCGAGCTGGGCGGCGGCCATCCGCGCCGTCGCCGCATTGCCGTCGAGGAAATTCTCCACCGGCATCGCCGCGCGATCCAGGCGCAGCAGCCGGATCAACGGGCCGAGCGTCGTGCCCTGCACCAGAACCGTCGCGAAGATCACCGCGAAGGCCGATGCCAGGATCAGATCACGCCCCGGCATCGAATCGGGAACCGAAAGCGCGATCGCCAGCGTCACCACGCCGCGCATCCCGGCCCAGCTCATCGCGGCCGCGGCGGCGGGTGACGGCCGGCGGCGCCGCGTGAGCGCCATGAGGCAATCCGCGCTGAAAATCCATGCGAAGCGCGCGACGATCACCGTCGCCACCACCGCGAGAACCGGCAACGTCAGGCTCTGCGCCGCGCCGCCCATGCCGCCGAACCGCGCCAGAACACCGCGCAGCGACAGGCCGATCAGGATGAAGACGAAGGCCTCGAGCAGAAACGTCACGACGCTCCAGACAATCATGCCGCGCGTCCGACCGTTCGCCGAGAACAGCTCGTGCTGGTACCAGCCCAGCATCAGCCCACTCGTCACCACCGCGATCACGCCCGACACGCCGACGGCCTCGGCCAGGATATAGGCCCCCCAGGGCAGCAGCAGGCTCGCGATGATCGGCAGCGTCTCGTCGTTGAACAGCCGCATCAGCCGCATCCACAGGAAGGCGGCCGCCGCTCCGATGACAACACCGCCCGCCAGCAGATACCCGAAGCTCAACACCGCCTCTCGCAGGCTGAACGCACCGGTCATCGCCGCCGCGACCGCAAACCGGAACAGCACCAGGCCCGCCGCATCGTTCAGCAGGCTTTCACCCTCGAGCAGGACAAGCACCCGGCGTGGCAGGCGCGCCCTGGACAGCACCGCCCGCGCCGATACCGCATCCGGCGGCGACACCACCGCCCCCAGCGCAAAGCACGCGGCCCAGGGCAGGTCCGGCACCACCCAGTGCACCACGCAACCCACCACCAGCACGGTGAAAACCACCGCTCCCACGGCAAGCTGAAAGATCCCGGTCAGATTGCGCCGGAAATCCCGCCACACCGTGTAGAACGCGCCTTCCATGAGCAACGGCGGCAGAAACAGCACCAGAACCAGCGCCGGATCGAACGACAAGGTTGGCAAACCCGGCACGAATGCCAGCGCAACCCCACCCACGATCAACGCAACCGCCGGCGGCAACCGAAGCCAGCGCGCCACCACCACCAAACCCACGATCGCAACGATCAGAATCAGCACAAACTCGAACTGCGCCGCCGGTGCCATGCAAGGCATCGTGGCTTGAGGGGGAGAGAAAGGAAAGGCCAGGGGCTCTGCCCCCGGACCCCCGCCAAAGGCCGAGCCTTTGGAATCCATTACGGCTGTTTGGAGAGGGGTGGGCGAGGGAGCGGTTGCAGCCACCTCGTCGCCCACCCCTCTCCGAACAGCCCTAGCGGGTTCTAAGGGCTCCGCCCTTAGCGGGGTTCAGCAGGGGCAGAGTCCCTGGCCTTCCTTGCCTACCCACCCCGAGCCGCGAACCGCACGGCCTCCTCGGCGGCGCGGAACAGGGCGCGGGCTTTTTGGCGGGTTTCCTCGTATTCGCCTTCCGGCGTGGAGTCGGCGACGACGCCGCCGCCGGCCTGGACGTACATGGTGCCGTCCTTCACCAGCGCGGTTCGCAGGCCGATGCAGGTGTCCATGGTGCCGTTGGCCGCGAAGTAGCCGATGCAGCCGGCGTAGAGCCCGCGGCGGGTCGGCTCAAGCTCCTCGATGATCTGCATGGCGCGGACCTTGGGCGCGCCGGTGAGGGTTCCGGCGGGGAAGCCGGCGACGAGGGCGTCGAGCGCGTCGAGATCGGGGGCGAGCTTGCCTTGCACGTTCGAGACGATGTGCATGACGTGGCTGAAGCGTTCGATGGCGAAGCTTTCCGTCACCTGCACGCTGCCGATGGCGGCGACGCGGCCGACATCGTTGCGCCCGAGATCGAGCAGCATGAGGTGTTCCGCGCGTTCCTTCGGGTCGGCGAGGAGCTCCGCCTCCAGGCGCTGGTCCTCCTCATGGGTGGCGCCGCGCGGCCGGGTGCCGGCGAGGGGCCGGATGGTGACGGTGCCGTCGCGCAGCCGGACGAGGATTTCCGGGCTGCTGCCGACAACCGCGAAGCCGCCGAAATCGAGGAAGAACAGGAAGGGCGCGGGATTGATGCGGCGGAGCGCGCGGTAGAGCGCGAAGGGCGGCAGCGCGAAGGGGATGGAGAAGCGCTGGCTGGGCACGATCTGGAAGGCGTCGCCGGCGCCGATGTATTCCTTCATCCGCGCGACGACGCCCATGAACGCCTCTTTCGTGAGGTTGGACGCGGGTTCGGGCGGCGGCGGCAGGGCGACCGGCGGGGCGGCGTGCGGCAGCGGCCGTTCGAGCGCGGCTTCGGCCTCGGCGAGGCGCGCCTCCGCGTCGCTGAACGCCTGCGCCGCGGCCAGGCCGGGTTGCGGGTAGATGGGCGCGGCGAGGGTGAGCTCGTCGCGGATATTGTCGAAGATCGCGAGCAGGGTGGGGCGCACCAGGATCGCCTCGGGGATGCCGAGCTCGTCGCGGTTCTTCTCCGGCAGGCGCTCCATCTGGCGCACCATGTCGTAGCCCAGATAGCCGACCAGCCCGGCGGTCATCGGCGGGAGGGCCGCCGGCAGGTCGAGGCGGGTTTCGGCGATCAGCGCGCGCAGGCTGTCGAGCGGCGGCCGTTCGTCGACGACGAAGGCGTGCGGCGCGGAGCGGGCGTGGCGGTTCACCTCCGCCCGGCCGCCGCGGCAGCGCCAGACGAGATCCGGATCCAGGCCGATGATGGAATAGCGCCCGCGCGCCGAGCCGCCTTCCACGCTTTCGAGCAGGAAGGAGTTGGGCCGCCCATGCGCGAGCTTGAGAAAGGCCGCGACCGGGGTTTCGAGGTCGGCGACCCAGGTCGTCCAGATCAGCGAACCCCGCCCGGCCTCGTAGGCGGCGCGGATTGTCGCGAGGTCCGGCGGGGCGGCGCTCATGGCGAGGCCGCCGTGTTGAGCAGCGCCTGATTGACAAGAGGGTGAGCGCGGTCGCGGATGGCGATCGCCAGGGTGTTGGTGAAATCCGCCGCCAGCGCGCGGGAGAGCGCGTCGCGTGTCTGGCCGTAGCCCATCGGGTCGCGTGACGGATCGGGCGGCCTGATCTCGGTCAGCACGGCGACCACGAACCCGTTGCCGGTATCGACCATGGTGGGCTCGCCTTTCTTGAGGCCGAACAGAATCTGGGTGAGCTGCGGCGGCACGCCGGGCGTTGCGGTCAGCCGCGCGACGGGCGGCGTCGGCGTGACGGTGAGCCCGGCGGCGAGCGCCGCGGTGCGCAGGTCGCCGCCGCTCTTCACCGCCATGTAGAGACGGGTCGCGGCCTCGTCCTGCGCATGGCGCTCGGCGTCGCGCAGCCAGTCATTCTGCACCTGGCTCTTCACCGCATCGAACGGCTTGAGCGCGGCCGGCGTGATCGCGTCCACCGACACCGCGTAATAGGAGGAGGTGGCGCCCGGCGTGCCCGGCGGCGCGGTGCTCGGGACCTCGGTGAGCGAGGGCGGATCGCCCGGCTTGAGCTGGAAGGCGGCGGAGATCACCGCCGAGACCAGCGCGGGCGGCCCGGGGATCGGCGCCTCGTTGCCCTGCGGGGTCATCCCTTGCGCATCGAGCGTGCCGGTGACGGCGGCGACCCCGAGATCGCTCGGCAGCGCGTCGAGCGCGGTGCCGCTCCCGAGCAGGTCCTGCAATCGGCCGGCGCGGTCGTACACCAGGTCGGAGGCGCGCTCGGCGGCGATCTGATCCCGGATCTTGCCTCGAACCCGGTCAAGCGATCCGCCATTGCCGCCCTGAATCGCCGTCACCTCGATGACATCCCAACCTGCATCGGTCTTCACCGGGCCGGTGACGGTGCTGGCAGGGGCGCCGAACACCGCGCGGGCGAGGTCGGGAGAGGGGAATTCCGCCGCGGTCGCGCCGTCGAGCGCGGTTGCGGTGGCGCCCGCCTTGGTGGCCTGCGCCTGGACCGCGCTCCAATCCGCGCCCGCTTTCCAGGCCGCGGCCAGCCTGGCGGCGGCATCCTCGCTTGGTGCCACGACGATGTCGGCCGAGCGTTTCTCCGGCACGTCGTACTGCGCCTTGTGGGCCTCGTAATAGGCGGCGATGTCCTGGTCGGAGACCGGAACGTCCTTCGCGACCGTCTGCGGGGACAGTACCACCGTCTTGATGCGGCGGTATTCCGGGGCGGTGTAGAGGGTGGGGTGGTTGTCGTACCAGCGCTGCAAGGCGGCCGCGCTGGGCGGCGGCGGCGCGGGGGCGGCGTCGAGCGGCAGGGTGACGGTGTCCGCGACCCGCGTCTCATTGCTGAAATCAAAGATGCGCTTCACGAAGCTCTCCGGCGCGGCGACGCCGGCGGCCGCCGTTTCCATGATCTGTCGCGCGGTGAGGTCGGCCCGCATCAGGGCGATGAACCGGTCCTCGGTGAGGTTCACCGCCGGGCTCTGCAGCACCTGCTCGAGCTTGGCGTGGTCGAACTGCCCGTTCGGTCCGCGGAAGGCCGGAATGTCGAACACCGCCTGCCGGACGGCATCGTCCGGCGCGACGACGTGAAGCCGGCGCGCATCGGCGGCGATCGCGGCCTGGGTGACGATCTGGTCGAGCGCCTGCTGGGTGGCGAGCCGGCGCATCGCATCGGTGGGCGGCTGCCCGTTCAGCGATTGCGTGAGCTGGTTGAGCTGCTGCGCCGCCGCGTCGCGGAGCGTCTGGATGTCGATCGACTGCCCGGCCACGGTGGCGACCGCGGTGGAGCCGCCGAGGTTGCGGATCACGTCGCCGACGCCCCAGACGCCGAACGCCGCGACGAGCACGATGAAGAAGACGCGTGCGGCCCAGGTGTTCAGAAAGCGGCGGAAGATGGCGAGCATCGAGGCGGGTCCTGGCCGGAGGTGGGCGGCAGCTATAGGCAGAGTTGCCGGGGTTTGCCAGGGTGCGGGCAGCGGCGGATTTCTCCGCCGCCGGGGGAGGTTTCACGCGCATGCGGCAGCTGATCGCCGGCAACTGGAAGATGAATTGCGGCGGCAAGGCGGCGGTCTCCCTGGCGCGCGAGCTCGCCGCGGGCGCGCCCGATGCAGCAGCGGGAGGGTGTGGCCTGCTTGTCTGCCCGCCCTTCACCTGCCTCGCAGCGGTAGGCGAAGCGCTCGCCGGGACACCGGTCGCGCTCGGTGGCCAGGATTGCCACATGGCGCAATCGGGCGCCCATACCGGGGATATCTCGGCCGAAATGCTGCGCGAGGCGGGGGCGAGCTACGTCGTCCTCGGCCATTCCGAGCGCCGGCAGAACCATGGCGAGACCGACGAGATGGTGCGCGAGAAGGTGCTGGCCGCCATGGCCGCCGGCCTGATCCCGATCGTCTGCGTGGGCGAGACCGAGGAGCAGCGCGCCAGCGGGCGCGAGACCGAGGCGGTCGGCTGGCAGATTTCCGGCAGCCTGCCGGAGGATTTTTCGGGCCTGCTCGCCTATGAGCCGATCTGGGCGATCGGCACCGGCCGCACCGCGACCGAAGCGGATGTGGCGACGATGCACGCTTTCATCCGCGAGGAGCTGGTCCGCCAGTTCATGGAGCGCGGCCGGGAATTCCAGATCCTCTATGGCGGCTCGGTGAAGCCGGAGAATGCGGCGGCGCTGCTGGCGGTGGCCGAGGTGGGCGGCGCCCTGGTGGGCGGCGCGAGCCTGCAGGCGGCGGATTTTCTGGCGATCGCCCGGGCCGGCACCGGCGCCCGCGCCTGAGGCATTCCGCGGCCGGCGCTTTGCCAAGTGGGCGATCTCCCGCTAGAAGCCGCGCGACTTTGTCGTCAAGGCGCTGATGATCACCGTCCTGCTCCTGATCCATGTTTTCGTGACTCTCGCGCTGATCGGCGTCGTTCTCATCCAGCGGAGCGAGGGGGGCGGGCTCGGCATCGGCACGTCGCAAGGTATGGGCAGCTTCATGTCCGGGCGTGGCACCGCCAACCTGCTTACCCGGGCGACGGCGATCCTGGGGACGATCTTCATGGTGCTGTCGCTCGCTCTCGCGCTGTTGAACCGGGGCACGACGGGGGTCGGCGGCTCGATCCTCGACGTGCCACCGGCGCAGTCGAGCGCGCCTTCCGGCGCGCCGGTGCCGCCCGCACCGCCGCTCGGGTCCACGTCCACGCCGGCGCCCACGCCCGCGCCGGGCCTGACCCCGCCGCCGCCGCCCGCTCCGGGCACGCCGCGCGCCGCCGCTCCGGCCGGGGGCACCGCCGCGCCGCCTGTCGCCCCGTCCGCCGGGACGCCCGCGCCGTCCGCCACGCCGAAGCCGCCCGGGGTGCCCACCAACTGATAGGGTTCACGCGCCCCGAGTCGGCGGTGTATGAAGACCGTCCATGACGCGGTTTGTTTTCATCACCGGCGGCGTGGTCTCCTCCCTGGGCAAGGGCATTGCATCGGCCGCACTCGGCGCGCTGCTGCAGGCGCGAGGGTATTCCGTGCGATTGCGCAAGCTCGACCCCTATCTCAATGTCGATCCGGGCACGATGAGCCCGTACCAGCACGGCGAGGTGTTCGTCACCGACGACGGCGCCGAGACCGATCTCGATCTCGGCCATTACGAGCGCTTCACCGGCGTCCCGGCGAAGCAGAGCGACAATGCCACCACCGGGCGCATCTATTCCGAGGTGATCGCCAAGGAACGGCGCGGCGATTATCTCGGCGCGACGGTGCAAGTAATTCCGCACATCACCGATGCGATCAAGGAGATGGTGCTCCGCGACCTCGAAGACGGCGAGGGCGGCGCGCTCGATTTCGTGCTCGTCGAGATCGGCGGAACCGTCGGCGACATCGAAAGCCTGCCATTCCTCGAGGCGATCCGTCAGCTCGGCAACGAGCTCGGGTCCGAGCGCACGATGTTCGTGCACCTGACGCTCGTGCCCTATATCCCTTCGGCGGGCGAGCTGAAGACCAAGCCGACGCAGCATTCGGTGAAGGAGTTGCTGAATGTCGGCATCCAGCCCGACATGCTGCTCTGCCGGTGCGACCGGCCGATCCCGCTCACCGAGCGACGCAAGATCGCTTCCTTCTGCAACGTGCGGCAGGAGGCGGTGATCGCGGCGCTCGATGTCGACACGATCTACGCGGTGCCGATCAGCTATCACGGCGAGGGCATGGACCGCGAGGTGCTGCGGCATTTCGCCCTGCCGCACGACACGCCGCCCGATCTCGGCCGATGGGAGCGCATCGTCGAGGCGGTGCGCGCGCCGGAAGGCGAGGTCAGCATCGCGGTGGTCGGCAAATACACGAACCTGCTCGACAGCTATAAGTCGCTCGGCGAGGCGCTGGCGCATGGCGGCATCGCCAATCGCGTGCGCGTGCGGCTCGACTGGGTGGACAGCGAGATTTTCGAGCAGCCCGACGCGGTGCAGCGGCTCGAAGGTGTGCACGGCATCCTGGTGCCGGGCGGGTTCGGCGAGCGTGGCACCGAGGGCAAGATCGCTGCGGTGCGTTTCGCTCGCGAGCGCGCGGTGCCGTTCTTCGGCATCTGCTTCGGCATGCAGATGGCGGTCATCGAATGCGCGCGCAACCTGGCCGGGCTTTCGGAGGCGTCGAGCACCGAATTCGGCCCGTGCAGCACGCCGGTCGTCGGCCTGCTCACCGAATGGGCGCGCGGCAACGAGGTCGAACGGCGCATGGATGGCGGCGATCTCGGCGGCACGATGCGGCTCGGCGCCTATACCGCGCTCCTCGGCGAGGACACGCTCGTGCGCACGCTCTACAACGACGCGCCCGAGATCGAGGAGCGTCACCGCCACCGCTACGAGGTGAACATCCATTATCGCGATCGGCTGGAGAGCACCGGCATGACCTTCTCCGGCATCTCGCCGGACGGCGTTCTGCCGGAGACGATCGAGTATCCGGGCCATCCGTGGTTCGTCGGCGTGCAGTACCATCCCGAGCTGAAATCGAAACCTTTCGATCCGCATCCGCTGTTCCAGGGCTTCATTGCCGCCGCGGTGAAGCAGGCACGTCTTGTCTGACATGCGCAGCGTGCGTGTGCGTGGCGTCGAGATCGGCAATCACCGTCCGCTCGTACTGATCGCCGGGCCATGCCAGATCGAATCGGCGTCCCACGCCGCCGAAGTCGCGGATGCGCTCTCCGGCATGGCGCGGGCGGCCGGAATTGGCCTCGTCTACAAGAGCAGTTTCGACAAGGCGAACCGTACCAGCGCGAATGCCGCGCGCGGTGTCGGCATGGCGCAGGGGCTCGCGATCCTCGCCGATATTCGGGAGCGGTTCAGCCTGCCGGTGCTCACCGACGTGCATGAGCGCGAGCAATGCGCGCCGGCGGCCGAGGCGGTGGACGTCCTGCAGATCCCCGCCTTTCTCTGCCGACAGACCGATCTGCTCACCGCCGCCGGCGAGACCGGGCGCGCGGTGAACGTCAAGAAGGGCCAGTTCCTCGCCCCCTGGGACATGGCGAACGTCGCGGCGAAGATCACCGCCACCGGCAATGACCGTGTGCTGCTGACCGAGCGCGGCGCGAGCTTCGGCTACAACACGCTGGTCAATGATTTCCGCGCGCTGCCGATCATGGCGCGCACCGGCCACCCGGTGGTGTTCGATGCCACGCATTCGGTGCAGCAGCCGGGCGGACTTGGCGGCAGTTCCGGCGGGCAGCGAGAATTCGCGCCGATCCTCGCCCGCGCGGCGGTCGCGATCGGCGTGGCCGCAGTGTTCATTGAAACCCATCCCGATCCCGATCATGCCCCGAGCGACGGACCCGTGATGATTCCGCTGCGCGACATGCCGGGCATCCTCGCCGCCCTGGTGGCGCTGGACGCCTCCTCCAAAGCGGCCCCGGCGTGACACGCGGTTGCCGCCGGCCACCTCCGCCCGACTCGCTACCAGCTGACGGCCGTCCGCACCGAAGAAAGAAACCTCCGCGCGCGGTTCGCGCGAATCCCGGCCCGGCGCTCAGGCGCGCGACGCGGCGAGTTCGGTGCGGATCGTGGTGGCGGCGCCGGTGCGGCTCGGGAGATAGACGCCGTGGCCCTCCGGCGCCGCGGCGAAACGGTCGGTGACGCCGAGCACGGTCTCCGCTCCGCCGAGATAGAGGAACCCGTCGGGGCTCATCTGGCGGCCGACGGCTTCGAGCACCCGGGCCTTGGTCGGCGGGTCGAAATAGATCAGCACGTTGCGCAGGAACACGATGTCGAACTGGCCGAGCTGACGCAGATCCCCGAGCAGGTTCGCCTCCTGAAAGCGCACGCAATCGCGCATCGCCTGGCTGATCCGCCAGCTCGCCTCTTCCTTCTTGAAGTGCTTCATCAGCATGGTCACTGGCAGGCCGCGCTGGACTTCGAACTGCGTGTAGAGGCCGTCGCGCGCGCGGGCGAGCGGCTCGCGGGCGAGATCGGTGCCGATGATCTCGACCCGCCGCGTGCCGAGCGGGCATTTATCCGCGACCAGCATCGCGAGCGAGTAGGCCTCCTGCCCGGTGGAGGCGGCGGCCGACCAGATGCGGAGCGTGGCGGTGGGGCCGCGCGCGGCGACGAGGCGGGGAAGCGCCTGCTCCTGCACATGCGCGAACGGCTTGCCGTCACGGAAGAAGAAGGATTCGTTGGTGGTCATCGCCTCGACCACCTCCCGCGCCAGCGCCTCGTTGCCGGGCGGCCGGAGCGCCTGGGCAAGCGCATCGAGCCCCGACAGACCCTGGCGCCTGATGATCGACGTGAGCCGGCTTTCCAGCAGATAGATTTTGTCTGTCCCGATCGCCAGACCCGAGCGAGTGTGGAGCAGGGCGGCAAGCGTTTCAAAGGCGGCCGGGGTCACGGCTCGCCTCCGCGCAGCATGACCAGCACCTTGGGGGCAAGCTGCGCGAGCGGCAGCACGGCCGTGCAGAGGCCGCCCCGCGCAACCGCGCCCGGCATGCCCCAGACCACGCTGGTCGCCTCGTCCTGCGCGAGCGCGCAGCCGCCTGCCTCCACCACGGTCTGCGTGCCTGCGAACCCGTCATGCCCCATGCCGGTGAGCATGACGACGAGCGTGCGCCCACCCGTCGCCGTGGCGGCGCTGCGCAGCATCGGGTCCACCGCGGGTCGGCAGTAATTCTCCGCGGGATCGTCGGAGAGCCGGATTTTCAGGGCGCCGCCCTCGTTCCTGACGAGAAGGTGACGATCGCCCGGCGCGATGTGGATGCGCCCGGCCGCCAATGTCTCACCGTCTTTCGCCTCGACGCAGGGCATGCCGCCGAGCTTGGTGATGTGATCGGCGAGGATCGGGATGAAGGTCCCGGGCATGTGCTGCGTCAGCACGACGGGCACGCGCAGGCCGGTGTCGAGCCCCTGGAACAGCGTGAACAGCGCCTGCGGGCCGCCGGTCGAGCTGCCGATCGCGAGCAGGCGCGGGACGAAGGCCTGGGGCGGCCGGAGCGTCATCCGGGCGATGGCGGCCGGCGGCTCGTTCGCTGTGGGCACAGGGGCGGCGCTCCGCCGGCGCAGCCGGGCCAAGCCCTTCACCTTTTCGATGATCTCGCGACGAAAACTGTCATCGCCGAACACCTGCGAGGCGCTCGGCTTCGGCACGTAATCCGCCGCACCCAGGCGTAGCGCGCGCAGCGCGACATCCGCGCCGCGCGTCGTCAGCGTCGAGGCCATGATGACGCGGAGCCCGGGACTTGCCTGCAGCAGCAGGGGCACCGCGGTCAGCCCGTCCATCACCGGCATCTCGATGTCGAGCACGACCACGTCGATGCCCGCGACGTCGCCGCGTGCGGCGCGGCGCTTCACCTCATCGATCGCCTGCCGGCCGTTGCCGACGCGGGCGACGATGGCGATCGCCGGGTCGCTCTCCAGCATGCGCGCGATCGCCGCACGGATCACCGCGCTGTCGTCGCAGATCATCACGCGCGCGACCGCGCCGGCCTGCCCGGCGGCCGGGCGGCCCGGGGTGGGAGCGGACGGGGAGGCGGCGGACAAGACCGGCGGGATCATGCGAGGCCGAGCTGGGCGAACTTGCCCATCAGGATCTCTTCGTCGAACGGCTTCATGATGTATTCCTGCGCGCCGCTCATGATGGCCTCCTCGATGAAGGACATCTCGCTTTCGGTCGTGCAGAACACGACTTTCGGGTGGTCGGCGCCGAACTCGCTGCGCAGCGCGCGAAGAAATTCGATGCCGTTCATCACCGGCATGTTCCAGTCGAGCAGCACCGCGTCCGGCATGGCGCGGCGGCAATTGGCCAGGGCGTCGGCGCCATCCTCCGCCTCGGCGACGGCGAAGCCGTTGCTCTCCAGGATACGGCGGGCCACCTTGCGGACGACGCGGCTGTCATCGACGACCAGGCAGGTGGTGGGCCGGCCGGATGCGGTCTCGCTCATGCCTCGACCGCCGCTTCGGCGATGGCGAGCACACGGTCGATATCGAGCAAGACCAGGAGGTGGTCGGAGAGGCGATAGATGCCGCGGCTGAACCCCGCCCATTCCGGCGGCAGCGTGGCCGGATTGCGCTCGAACTGGTGGGGCGGGAGGGTCAGCACCTCGGAGACCTGGTCGACCAGCAGCGCGTAGAGCTCGCCGCCGAGCTCCGTCACCACCGACATGCGGGCCTGGCCGGCCGGCGCCGGTCCGAGGCCGAGGCGGAGGCGCAGGTCGATCGCGGTGACGATGCGCCCGCGCAGATTGAGGCTGCCGGCGATCTCCGGCGGCGCCAGTGGGATGCGCGTGATCGGCTGCTCGGCGAGAATGTCGCGCACCGCGAGCACCGGCACGCCGCAGAGCTGGCCAGCCAGTGTGAGAGTGACGAGAACGCTGTCCTCATCGACGAAGGAGGCTGGCGGCACGGCAGGTGGCATGGTCGCCTGCACGATCTGGTTCATGGTCCTGTCCTCCGATCAGACCGCGGACGCGGCGCGGTGGGAGAGGCATTGCCGCAGGCTCTGCAGCAGCCCCTCGCGGTCGAATTTCGCGACGTAATCGGTGAACCCGGCATCCCGCCCACGCCGCTCATCCTCGCTGCCGGCGTGGCCGCTCAGCGCGATCAGGGGCAGGGCGCTCCAAGGGCCGGATCCGCGGACGCGGCGGGCAAAGGCGAACCCGTCCATCTCCGGCATCTCGATATCGGAGACGATGGCGTCGAAATGCTGGCCCGCATCGCGCAGCGCGAGCGCCCGGGCCGGGCTCTCCGCGGCGGTCACCTTGTAGCCGGCCGCGTTCAGCGTCGGGACGAGCATCTGGCGGAAGAAGTCGCTGTCCTCCACCACGAGCACCGCGGGGCGCGGCCCCTTTGCGCCGGCGCGGTCGTGATCGGCGAACCAGTCCTGCCAGGCGCGGGTGAGCCAGTAGCCGGTGTCGAGCACGTCCGTCGCGCGGCCGGCGATGATCGCGGTGCCGAGCAGGCCGGGGCGTTCGCCGGACAGCTCGATCTCCATCCGGTCCTCGACCACGTCGACGATCTCGTCGACCATCAGCCCCATGTTGCGGTCCCGGTCGGTGAAGACGAGTATCGATCGGGTCGGCTGATCGCTCACGCCATCGGAGAGCGCGACCAGCGGCATCAGCCGGCCACGATATTGCGTGACCAAATTGCCGCAGGAGTCCTCGATCCGATCGCGCGGGATGTCCTCGAGTCGGGCGACGAGGCTGAGCGGCACCGCCTTCGGCGTCTCTCCGCCGGCGCGGAACAGCAGCAGCGCGACGCGCCCGCCATTCCCGCCGGTATCGGCCGCGATCGGCGGCAGCGTCCGCTGCTCGGCCGAGCCGCCGAGGCCGACCGCGCGCGCGATGCCGTTCGGGTCGAGGATCATGATCACCGAGCCATCGCCCAGGATGGTGTTGCCGCTGAACATCGTGATGTGACGGAGAATCGGCGCCACCGGCTTCACCACGATCTCCTCGGTGTCGAAGACGCGGTCGACGATGATGCCGAGGGTCGTGCTGCCGACCTGCGCGACGACGATGGTGGGAACGCCCTCCATTGTTCCCTTCTCGCCGAGATGGAGCAGGTCGGTGAGGCTGACCAGCGGCAGCAACCGGTCGCGCAGCCGCAGCACGGGCGTGCCGTTGATGCGCTCGATCGTGGTCTCGCCCGCGCGCGCCCCGTAGGCGGTGCCCACGGCGGCGGCCCTGCCGACGCGGACCAGCTCGACGACGCTGATCTGCGGGATCGCGAAGCGCTCGCCGCCGGCCTCGACGATGAGGGCGGAGACGATCGCCAGGGTGAGCGGGATCTTGACGGTGAAGGTCGAGCCGCGGCCGGCGACGCTGCGGAGGTCGATCGTGCCGCCGATCTTCTCGATATTGGTCTTCACCACATCCATGCCGACGCCGCGGCCGGAGACCGAGGTGATGGCGGCCGCGGTGGAGAAGCCGGCGCGGAAGATGAAGCGCTGGATCTGCGCCTCGGTCATCGCCGCGAGCTCGGCTTCCGTGGCAAGGCCGCGCGAGAGCGCCTTGGCGCGGATCATCTCGATCGCGAGCCCGCGGCCGTCATCGTCGATCACGATGATGATGTGGCCGCCCTCGTGGAAGGCGTTGAGCGTGATCCGGCCGGCCTCCGGCTTGCCGGCGGCGCGGCGCTCGGCCGGCGTCTCGAGCCCGTGATCGCCGCTGTTGCGGACCATATGGGTGAGCGGGTCCTTGATGAGCTCGAGCACCTGGCGATCGAGCTCGGTCTCGGCGCCCACCATCTGCAGCTCGATCTTCTTGTCGAGATCACGGGCGAGGTCGCGCACCAGGCGGGGGAGCTTGTTCCACGCATTGCCGATCGGCTGCATGCGGGTCTTCATCACGCCTTCCTGCAGGTCGGAAGTGATGTGCGAGAGACGCTGCAGGGGCGCCGAGAAGGCGGCATTGTCCTGGTTGCGCGAGAGCTGCAGGAGCTGGTTGCGCGTGAGCACGAGCTCGCTGACCAGCGTCATCAGGGCCTCGAGCACCTCAACGCCCACGCGGATGGTCTGGCCGGCGACCGGTGCGTCGGCCGTGCCAGGGCCGGGCTCGGCGGCCGGCGGGGCGGGTTCCGGCACGGCGGGGGGATCGAGATCCCCGGTGGGCGGCACAGGGCGCTCCGGCTCGGCGCCGGCAGCGTGAGAAGCAACCGGGGCTGCGACCGATGCGGCGGCCGGCACGGGAGCGGGCGAGGTCGAGGGCGAGGGCGAGGGCAGCTCACCCTTGGCGGTCAGGTTCAACGCCTCGATCAACACGGCGTCGTTGCCGGCCGGCTCGGTGCCGGTGGCGCCGAGCCCGCTCACGATCGCCTTGATGGCGTCGACGCCGGCCAGAATCTGGCTGACGATTTCCGGCGAAACCTGCAGCTGGCTGTCGCGCAGACGCCCGAGCACATTCTCCGCCGCATGCGCCACCTTCTCGAGCCGGGGCAGGCCGAGGAACCCGCAGGTCCCCTTCACGGTGTGGACGAGGCGGAAGATGAGCGAGAGCGTCTCCCGGTCCCCGGGGTTGCGCTCGAGCTTCACCAACGCCGTGTCCAGCTCGCCGAGGCTCTCAGTGGTTTCGGTCAGAAAATCGGCGAGCAGGTCGTCCATTCAGGCCTCCCATCCGGGCATGTGCGGCCTGGATGCTGCCGTGCGGAGGCGAAGAAAGAGTAAAGGCGGAAGCCGGTCGTCGGGCGGGAAGTCGCCCTCTCGCTAGATGCGGTTGCGGGGCAGCAGGTCGAGCAACAGGGGGGGCACCGGGTCGCGCGGGCCGACCGCCATCAGGAAGGAGAGACGGAACCCGCCGCTGCGCGCCAGCAGCAGGGTCACCACCGCCTGCATCGAGGCGCCGGGCCCGAGCATCGCCCAGGCGGCCTCCTCATCGGCGAAACCCGCGGCGAGCCCCGGCGGCCAGGCGGCCCGGGGCCCGTCGAGCCCCAGCACGACGGCTTCCTGGGGCGCGCCGGACAGACTGATCGTGCCCCCCCCCGGCAGCGACTCGGCGCCCAGCAGGACAAGATTGAGCACCAGCCGGGAGGCGTTGGCGGCGAATCGACCGGACGGCGACACCCCGGCGAGGTCGAGCTCGACATTCCGCCAGGCGGCGACCGGCGCGAGCAGATCCGCCAGCTCCCGCGCGTCGCACTCTTCCGCCTGGCCAGCCCAGGCGGCGCGGAGCAGGCGCTGGCGACCGCCGGACGCGCTTGCCACCTCGGCGTCGAGATCGTCCAAGAGCCGCGCGCTTAGCAGTTCCGCCAGACGGAGCGCCCTTCTCATGCCTTCTCGGTCCCTCCGCCTCGGGTCGCCGCCGACCGTGCCGCCATCTGCCGTATCGCTGCAATCCCGCATCGGCTTCGCAACCATCCCACGCCTCGCGCTTCCCATGAAGAGCGTCCATCGATCATCGAGGACCGCCCCGGAGATGCCGATGACCCGCCCCGCCTTGCCGCCGACCGAACCCGGCCAGCGTGTCCGCCACCCCGAACGGCCGGATTGGGGGATCGGCCAAGTGCAATCGGTGGTCGGTCACCGGGTCACGGTGAACTTCGAACATGCGGGAAAAGTTCTGGTGAATATGGCGGTGGTGGCTCTGGAAGTGGTCGATTCCCGAGATCGCACTTGAACCCGCGCGCCGGATCCCTGATTTACCGGCGATGACCTTCGACAGCGCCATCGCCGCTGAGCCTCAGCCCGCGTCCGGCCGAGACGCCGCCCCGGTGATCGATCCGTTCGGGCGCGCGATCACGTATTTGCGCGTTTCTGTCACGGATCGTTGCGACCTGCGATGTGTCTATTGCATGGCCGAGGACATGTATTTCCTCCCGAAGGCGGAGGTGCTCTCGCTCGAGGAGCTGGACCGGCTCTGCGCGGCCTTCATCCGGCTCGGCTTGCGGAAGCTGCGGATCACCGGCGGCGAGCCCCTGGTCCGCCGGAACGTGATGTCGCTGATCCGCCGGCTCGGTGCGCGGCTGGGGCAGGGGCTTGAGGAGCTGACGCTCACCACCAACGGCACCCAGCTCGTCCGCCATGCCGAAGGCCTGCGCGCGGCCGGGGTGCGGCGGATCAATGTCAGCCTTGACACGCTGGACCCGGCGCGGTTCGCGGCGATCACCCGGCGTGGGCGAATCGGCCCGACGCTCGACGGCATCTTCGCTGCGAAGGCAGCCGGGCTGGCGGTCAAGATCAATGTCGTGGCCCTCAAGGGCGTGAACGAGGGCGAGTTCGACGCCATGCTCGCCTGGTGCGGCGAGCACGGGTTCGATCTCTGCCTGATCGAGACGATGCCGTTGGGCGAGATCGGTGAAGATCGAACGTCCCAGTATCTGCCGCTCTCGCTGGTCCGTGCCCGGCTGCGCGAGCACTGGACCCTGGAGGCGAGCGACTACCGCACCGGCGGCCCGGCGCGCTACTTCCGCGTCGCGGAGACCGGCACGAGGCTCGGCTTCATCACGCCGATGACGCATAATTTCTGCGAGGGCTGCAACCGGGTGCGGCTCACCTGCACCGGAACGCTGTTCCTCTGCCTCGGGCAGGAGGATTCTGCCGATCTTCGCAGCGTGCTGCGCGGCGGCGCTTCGGATGCCGAGCTCGAGGCCGCGATCCGCGCCGCGATCGCGCGCAAGCCGCGTGGTCACGACTTCATCATCGACCGTCGCCATGCCGAGCCGGCGCTCGGCCGCCACATGAGCGTGACCGGCGGCTGAGCGGCGCCGGCCCGGCGGGTTGCTCCGCCGGGCCGACGCCTTTCCGGCCAGAAGGCCTGTCGCCGAGATGCCTAGTAGGTGTGCGGGGTAACGACGACCGTGCTGCCGGGCGCGGGCTGCATGGCCGGGGCCGGCGAAACCACGACGGGCTGCTGTGCGGGCGGCGCTGCGACGGCGCCGGGCGGAACTTCGTTCACCGTGCAGGCGGCGAGGGACAGCATCGCAAGGGCCGCGGCTCCGCCGGCGCGCAGCATCGATTTCGGCATGGGGTTTCTCCGCAAGTGATTGAACCGGATCGGTTCCATCGCCATACGCGCTCCGGCCTGGGAAAGTTTCGACAACGTGACTTCATCCCGCCTCCAGCGCTTTCCCGAGCGGGGTCAGGCCGCTGCCTGGCGCGAGCGGCCTCGGCTGGGACGGCGCAGGCCCCCAGCCGGTCATCACCGCGAGACGCAGCGTCGCCGCGACCCGCCCGTCGGTGACCGGCAGCGCTGAGAGGGCCGCCGGGAAAAGCGCGCGCGGCGGCATGCGCCGCTCGCGCAGGGAGACGGCGTTGGTCTCGCCGGCCGCCCGCAGATCGCGCAGCAGGGCGAGCGGATCGGCATAAAGCAGCCGCATCTCTTCGACATCGGCCACGGGCAACGCGAAGCCGGCCCGCTGCAGCAGCCCCGCGCAATCGCGCAGATCGGGGAAGGGAGAAATTCGCGGGCTGGTGCCGCCGGAGAGGGCGGTCTCGGCCGTAGCGAGCGCAGACCGGAGTTCCGCGCCGGTGCCGAGCGCCGGCAGGCTCGCGAGAAACAGGCCGTCCGGCGCCAGCGCCTGACGAAGCTGGATCAGCGCGCCGGGCAGGTCGTTCACCCAATGTAAAGATAGGCTGGCGACGATCAGGTCGAAGCTTGCCGGCGCGAGGGGCAGAAACTCCTCGTCCAGGACGACCCGCGGCGGCGGGTTCAGGGCAGCCATGGCGGCCGAGAGATCGGCGCTGACCGTCGCGATGCCGCGCGCCCGCAGCAACGGCGCCACCACGCCGCGGCCGCCGAGATCGAGCGCGTTCGTGAAGCCCCTCGTGACGTCGTCGAGCCGGTCGAGCAGGCGTTCCGCCGCGTCCCCGAGCACGTCGGCGAGCGCGCAGACGCTCCTCGCGGCTCGGTCCCGGTGCAGGCGCACGGCGCGGCGGTCGAACACGCGATGGTCGTCCATCCACCGGATCTGCGGTGGCCGCATGCCCATGCCAAGGCCCATCATTGCAACCGCTCTTGAGCGGACGATGATCGTCGCGCAGATTGGGGATGCCATGGGCACCCTGTCGAATGTGGTAACGAGGCATACGGTCCTCGCGCGGCGGGCCGCGACCACGATGCTCGACGTCCTGCTCCCGCCGCATTGCCTGACCTGCGATGCGCCGGTCGATACGCCCGGGCAGTTCTGCCAGACCTGCTTCGGCCATGCCGGCTTCCTGGCGGAGCCCTGGTGCCGCTGCTGCGGCGTGCCGTTCGATCATGCGGCGCAGCCGGGAATGGACGGACTCTGTCCTACCTGCCTCGACCAGCCGCCGCTCTTCGCCCGCGCCCGCGCCGCCTTCCGCTATGACGGGCACAGCAAACGCATGATCCTCCCGCTGAAATACGGCGATCGTCCGGAACTCGCGGTCCCGCTCGCCCAGCACATGGCGCGCGCCGGGGCGGCCCTGCTGCGGGAGGCGGAATTGCTGGTCCCAGTGCCGCTGCATCGGCGCCGGCTGTTCGCCCGCCGCTACAACCAGGCGGCGCTGCTCGCGATCGCGCTCTCCCGCATCGCCGACCGCCCGGCGGCTCCGGACGCGCTAGCGCGCATCCGCCGGACCGCGCCGCTCGCCGAGCGGAGCCCCGTCGAGCGGGCGGCCGAGCTCGAGAACGCCGTGCTGGTGCGGCCGGAGCGCGCGGGCCGGATCGTCGACCGGCAGATTCTGCTGATCGACGACGTGCTCACCACCGGCGCGACCGCCAATGCCTGCGCCGCCGCGCTGCTCGACGCGGGCGCCCGCGGGGTGGACGTGCTCGCGGTCGCACGAGTGCCCGATCCGCGGCTTTCGGCCTGAGAAAACCGCGCCGCCTCTTGTGCCGGCCGTCCGGGATGCCAGATTGCGGCGCCGAGGAGTGCAGCATGCCCGAGATCGAAATCTACACGCAGCCCTGGTGCCCCTATTGCAGCCGCGCGCTCAGCCTGTTCGAGAAGAAGGGGGTCCCGGTGCGGGAGATCAACGCGCCGCATGGGACCGCGGAACGCCAGGACTCGATCCGCCGCTCGGGCGGCAGCACCTCGGTGCCGCAGATCTTCATCGACGGCCGGCATGTCGGCGGCTCGGACGATCTCGTGGCCCTCGAACGGCAGGGCATGCTCGATCCGCTGCTCGCCTCGCCGGCTTGAACGGCCGGCTTTACCGGTTCGTGACGGTTTCGCGGCAGTCTCGCGCTTGGGCGCGCGCGGCACGGCGCCTATGATCCGCGCGGTTCGAACGGACGGGACATGATCCACTACCAGTTGCGCTGTTCTCGGGACCATGCGTTCGACGGCTGGTTCAAGGATAGCGCGGCCTTCGACCTGCAGGCCGAGCACGGGCTGCTCGAATGCCCGGACTGCGGCGCCACCGACGTGAGGCGGGCATTGATGGCGCCCTCCGTGCCCCGCAAAGGCAACCAGATCGCGCCGGCAGCCCCGGCCGAGCCAGTCGAAGCGGGACCGCCTGCCGCCCTGTCGCCGCCGATTCCCGCAAGGGCCCGCGCGCTGCTGCAAAGGCTGCGCGCCGAGGTCGAGAAGCATGGCGATTATGTCGGCGACCGTTTTGCCGACGAGGCCCGGCGCATCCATCACGCCGAGACCGGTCCGCGCGCCATCTACGGCGATGCGACGAAGGAGCAGGCCGAGTCGCTGCGCGACGAAGGCATCGACGCTCTTCGCATTCCCTGGCTGCCTCTCGCCGACGGTTAGCGCTTTTCGAAACCCGACGAAGCCGGCCGTCCGAGCGGCCTTCCTCTAGCTCTCCACCAGATTGCGGACCGCGACGTAGCTGCCGGGGGCCGGCTCGTCCCCGACCGGCACGCGGGCTGCCACCTGCCGACGGTCAAGCGCCGTGATCCAGTGATGCCAGTCGGACCACCAGGAACCGGCCATCTCGGTGGCTCCGGCGAGCCAGGCTTCCGGGCCGGGCGGCAGGTCCGGATTGATCCAGTGGCCGTATTTCCCGCCTTCCGGCGGATTGACGATGCCGGCGATATGGCCCGACCCGGCCAGCACGAAGCGCGTCGGGCCGCCCAGCAGCTGGGTGCCGCGATAGGTCGATTTCCACGGCGCGATATGGTCCTCGCGGGTGGAGACGAAATAGCTCGGCGCCGTCACCCGGCCGAGATCGATCGCGACGCCATCGAGCGTGATGCCGCCCGGCTGCGCGAGCCGGTTCTCCTGATACATGTTGCGCAGGTAGAAGCTGTGCATGCGCGCCGGCATGCGTGTCGAATCGGAATTCCAGTAGAGCAGGTCGAACTGGAACGGCTCGTTGCCGAGCAGGTAGTTGTTGACCACGAAGGACCAGATCAGGTCGTTGGCGCGCAGCATGTTGAAGGTCGTCGCCATCTCGCTGCCCTCTAGATAGCCGCGCCGGTTCATCTTCTCCTCGAGCGCGCGCAGCTGCTCCTCGTCGATGAACACGCCGAGCTCGCCCGCTTCCTCGAAATCGGTGAGCGTCACGAAGAAGGTCGCGGAACGGATACGGTCATCTTTTTTCGCCGCCATCCAGGCGAGCGTGCTCGCGAGCAGCGTGCCGCCGAGGCAATAGCCGATGGCGTTCACCTCGCGCTCGCCGGTCGCCTGCTCGATCGCGGAGAGCGCGTCGAGAATGCCCTCGTGCATGTAATCCTCGAACCCCTTGTCGGAGAGGTGCGCATCGGGATTGACCCAGCTCACGATGAACACGCTGTGGCCCTGCGCCACCGCCCAGCGGACGAAGCTGTTCTTCGGTCGCAGGTCGAGGATGTAGAATTTGTTGATCCAAGGCGGCACGATCAGCAGCGGGCGCTTCAGCACCGTCTCCGTGCTCGGCGCATACTGGATGAGCTGCATCAGATCGTTCTGATAGACGACCTTGCCCGGCGTGACCGCGATGTTCTCGCCGAGCTTGAACGCGTCGAGATCGGTCATCCGGATGGTGAGCTTGCCGCGTCCGCGCTCGAGGTCGGCGAGCAGATTGTGCAGGCCCTTCACCAGATTCTCGCCGCCGGTCTCGGCCGTCCGCCGCAGCACTTCCGGATTGGTGAGCAGGAAGTTGCTCGGGCTCATCGCATCGACGAACTGGCGCGAATAGAAATCGACCTTCTGCGCGGTCTTGGGATCGAGCCCGTCCACATGCGTCACGACGTCCTGCACGTAGCGCGCCGAGAGCAGGTAGGACTGCTTGATGAAGTCGAAGACCTCGTTCTCCTTCCAGGCGGTGTCCTTGAACCGGCGGTCCTTCGGATCGCCCTCGATCACCGGCGCCGACTCGATTCCCATCATGCGGCGCGCGGTGCTCTGCCAGAGCATCATGTAGTCCTGCCAGAAACCCATCTGCGCCTGCATCAGCCGCGCCGGATTGGCCATCAGCCGCGCCGTCATCTCCATGAAGGCGCTGCCGATGTTGAGCGGATCCGGGTTGGCGCCCTCCTGGGCCTGGCGCTTCAGCCAGTCGCCGACGATGCGCTGCGAGCGTTCCGCGACATCGGCCATGCCGCGGCCGAGCATCGCCGGGTCCGGAAGCCGGAAGCCTTGCCCATCCGGGGCGCCGCCCGACGATTTCGGGGCCTCGCTCATCCGCTTCCTCCGGCCCGGCACGATCCGGGCTTACTGTCCTCTTGCCGCCCGGCGCGCTAAACCCTTGCGGGACCGCGGCACGGAGAGATGTTGAGGTATGGTGGTTGAGGCCGCCGCGCAAGCGGAACGGAAGCGGGGGTGGGGAGCGCGGCTGGCCGTCCTGGCCTTGCCGCTCGGGCTTGCGGGGTGCGGCTCGCCCGATATCGGTTCGCCGGTGGATTGGTGGCATGGGCTGGAAGGCGGGGTGATCGCCGATCAGCGGCCGCCGCCGCCGGGCGCCGAGGATCCGTTCGGCAATCTCGGCCAGATCCCGAAACGCCCGACGCCGACCAACCCGGCGACCCGGCAGGATATCGCCAACGCGCTTTCCGCCGACCGCACCCTGGCCGAGCAGCAGGCGGCGCTGGTGCCGATCGCGCCGGTCGCCGCGACACAGGCGAGCCCCGGCGCGGCGCCTGAGAGCACGGGCCCTGGCGGCGCGACGCTTGGAGGCGGTCCGACGCCTGGGGCAACCGGCGCTGCCACGGGCACGCCGGGGGCGCCGAGCACGCCTGCGGGCATGCAAGCTCAGGCCGCCAAGCCAGGCGATCAACCGGCATCGGGAATCACGGCCTCTCTCGACGCGGCATCCGCACCGCCGCCGGCGCCTGCACCGCCGCAGCCTGGGGCGCCGGCGCCCCCGCCGCCCGCCGGCCTCCTGGCCGCAGACGGCCCATCGCCCGCAGGCCAAGCCGGCCCGCAGCCGGTCCCGGTTGCCGGGCCGTTGCCGCCACTGCCCGGCCAGCCGCCGGTCGCGCCGGAATTCCCCGGCATCGCGGTGCCGGTGCTCCCACCTCCCGCCACCACCATCCGCCCGCCGCCGCCAACCGCACCGCCACTGCCCACCGGCCCGGGCGTCCTCGCCGTCACCTTCGCGCCCGGCTCCGCCATCCTGCCGCCCGGAGCCTTGCCGGGATTGCGCGCCTTTACCGCCGGTCGAGGCCGGCGCGCGGTCAGCGTCGTCGGGCGCGGCGAGGCGGCCTCGAGCGATGCCGATATGCAGAGCGCGGCGCTCGATCTCGGGCTCGAGCGCGCGCAGGCGATCGCCGCGGCGCTGAGCGCCAACGGGCTGCCGCAATCGGCAATCCGCCTCGGCGCCGAAGCCGCCGGTCGCGGCGCGTATCTGCGTCTGGTAGATTGAACGCCCGGGAAGAGCTGAGCGCGATGTCCGAGATCCTGAACGTGCCGCGTCCGACCAATCCGGAAACCCCCGGCCAGGGTCCGCACCGATCGCGAAGCGCGGCCGACGGCGCGCCGCTCGCCATCGGCATCGCCGGGCTCGGCACGGTCGGCGCGGGCGTCGTGCGCCTGCTGCAGGAGAACGCGGTGCTGATCGCCGCGCGCGCCGGCCGCCCGATCATCGTCACCGCCGTCTCCGCCCGGGACCGCACGCGCGACCGCGGCCTGACGCTCGACGGCATCGCCTGGCACGACGATCCGGTGGCGCTCGCCGCCGATCCCGCGCTCGGCGTGGTGGTGGAGCTGATCGGCGGGGCGGAGGGCCCGGCGCGGGCCCTCGCCGAGGCGGCGCTCGCGGCCGGCAAGCCGCTCGTCACCGCCAACAAGGCGCTGCTCGCGGTGCACGGCGCGCCGCTCGCCGCCGCCGCGGAGCGGGCCGGCGTCTCGCTCGGCTTCGAGGCCGCCGTCGCCGGCGGCATCCCGGTGATCAAGGCGTTGCGGGAAGGGCTCGCCGCCAATCGTATCACCCGCATCGCCGGCATTCTCAACGGCACTTGCAACTACATTCTGACGGTGATGCAGGAGCACGGGCGGGATTTCATCGACGTGCTCGCCGAGGCGCAGCGGCTGGGCTATGCCGAAGCCGATCCCTCCTTCGACATCGACGGCATCGACGCCGCGCACAAGCTCGCCATCCTGGCCGCGCTCGCCTTTGGCGGTCCCGTCACGTTCGATGCGGTCTATGTCGAGGGCATTCGCGGGATCACCGCGCTCGACATCGCCTTCGCGGCCGAGCTCGGCTACAGGATCAAGCTGCTCGGGCTCGCGCGCCGCACCGGCAGCGCTATCGAGGCGCGGGTGCATCCCTGCATGGTGCCGTGCGGCGCGCCGATCGCGCGCGTCGACGGCGTGTTCAACGCGGTGTTCGCGGAGGGCGATTTCGTCGGCCGGCTGATGCTGGAAGGGCGCGGCGCCGGCGCCGGGCCGACCGCCTCGGCGGTGGTCGCCGACCTCATCGACATCGCTCGCGGCCGCTTCATCCCCGCCTGGGGCGTCGCCTCCACCGGCCTGGTGCCGATGCCGGAAGCGCCGATGGAGATGCATGTCGGCGCCTATTACCTGCGCCTGATGGTGGTGGACCGGCCCGGCGTGATCGCCGACGTCACCGCCATCCTGCGCGATCACGGCGTCTCGCTCGAAAGCATGATCCAGCGCGGCCGCGCGCCCGACGAGACGGTGCCGGTCGTGCTCGTCACGCACGAGACCGACGAGGCCTCGATGCGCGGAGCGCTCGACGAGATCGCCGGGCTCGACACCGTCACCGAGGCGCCGGCGATGATCCGAATCGAACCGGCATAATAAGACGCCCGTCAGGAGAACTGCCGATGAACGCCGAGACCCCGCCGGTCCACACAAGCGATCGCAATCTTGCCCTCGAACTCGTGCGGGTCACCGAGGCGGCCGCGCTCGCCGCTTCCCGCTGGATGGGGCGCGGGCAGAAGAACGAGGCCGACGGCGCGGCGGTGGAAGCCATGCGCCGCGCCTTCGACCAGGTGGCGATCAGCGGCACCGTGGTGATCGGCGAGGGCGAGATGGACGAGGCGCCGATGCTCTATATCGGCGAACGCGTCGGCAGCGGCGGCCCCGACATGGACATCGCCGTCGATCCGCTCGAAGGCACCACCACGACGGCGAAAGGCGGCCCGAACGCGCTCGCCGTGGTCGCACTCGCGCAGCAGGGGAATTTTCTGCACGCCCCCGATATCTACATGGACAAGATCGCCGTTGGCGGCGGGCTGCCCGAGGGCGTGGTCGATCTCGACGCGCCGATCGCGGAGAATCTCCGCAATCTTGCCAGCGCCAAGAAATGCGAGATCGGCGATCTCGTGGTCTGCATGCTGGAACGCGACCGCCATGCCGAGCTGCTCGCGAAATGCCGCGAAGCGGGCGCGCGCACGATGCTGCTCGCCGATGGCGACGTCGCCGGCGTGATCGCGACCGCGCAGCCGGAGAGCGGCGTCGACCTGTTCGTGGGGTCGGGCGGCGCGCCGGAAGGCGTGCTGGCCGCCGCCGCGCTCCGCTGCATCGGCGGCCAGATGCAGGGAAGGCTGCTCTACGAGGACGAGGCGCAGGTGGTGCGCGCGCGCGAGATGGGCGTCATCGATCCGAAGCGGAAATATGCGATCACCGACATGGCGAAAGGCGACGTGATGTTCGCCGCGACCGGCGTCACCTCAGGCACGATGCTGCGCGGGGTTCGCCGCTTCGCCCATGGCGCCATCACGCATTCGATGGTGATGCGCAGCAAGTCCGGCACCGTGCGGACCATTGAGGCACGGCATAATTTCGCGACGAAGACCTGGTCGCCGACTTGATTTCCGTGGGGAGCAGGCCAGGGACGCTGCCCCTGGATCCCGCCAAGGGCGTAGCCTTTGGAACCCTGCTGGCGCGTTGCGCAGTTGCGGCGTCAGGTGGGGATCGTGGTGCCACCGATGGTGCTCTGGCGGGTGACTGCGCTTCGCGCCACCCCGGGGTCTGGGGCCCTTCGGCCCCAGCGGGGTCCAGGGGCAGCGCCCCTGGCCTTCTTCCCGGCCCCCGATGAACATCATTTCCCCCCAACCAGCGCTCGGCGTCGCGTGCAGCCTGGCAGGACGGCGCTGGGTGTGGCGTCAGGGCGAGGAGCGGATCGCAGCCGGCATCGCACAGCGTCTGGGGGTGCCGGAGATCGTCGGGCGGCTGCTTGCGGCGCGCGGACTCGACCTCGAGACCGCCGCCGATTTTCTTACGCCGACCCTGCGTGCGCTGCTGCCCGATCCGTCGGTGCTGGTCGACATGGAGGTTTGCGCCGAACGGATCGCCGGTGCGGTGCGAGACGGCGAGACCGTCGCGGTGTTCGGTGATTACGACGTCGACGGCGCCTGTGCGGCCGCGTTGATGACGCGCCTGCTGCGCGGGCTCGGCTGTGTCGTGCTGACCCATGTGCCGGACCGTCTGACCGAAGGGTATGGGCCGAACGTCCCGGCCCTGCGCGGGCTTGCCGCGCGCGGAGCTGGCCTGATCGTCTGCGTCGATTGCGGCACCGCGGCGGCCGCGGTGTTCGCCGAATTGGCCGGCATCGACGTGGTCGTGCTCGATCACCACAAGGCGGAGGGACCGCCGCCCGCCGTGGTGGCGACGGTCAATCCGAACCGGCTCGATTGCGGTTCCGGCTTGCATCATCTCTGCGCCGCCGCGGTCGCGTTCATGGCCGCCGTCGCGGTGCTGCGGACCTTGCGCCGCCGCGGTTTCTTCGCCGTGCGCGAGGCGCCGGATCTGCTCGGTCTGCTCGATCTCGTCGCCCTCGCGACCGTGTGCGACGTGATGCCGCTGACCGGTTTGAACCGGGCGCTGGTGGCGCAGGGCCTCCGGGTGATGCGCCGGCGCGAGCGGGCCGGCCTGGCGGCGCTGCTGCAGGTCGCTGCCGCAGCGGAGGTGCCGGATGCCGGGACCTGCGGCTTCGGGCTCGGGCCGCGCATCAACGCGGCGGGGCGGATCAGCGAATCCGATCTCGGCTTGCGCCTGCTGCTCTGCGACGATCCCGCCGACGCATTGATGCTCGCGGAAAAACTGGACGCGACGAACCGGCTGCGTCAGCAGGTCGAGGCGGCGGTGCTCGACGAGGCGATGCAAGCGGCGGCCGCACAGGCGGATCGCGGGCATGCGGCGCTGATGGTGAGCGGCGCCGGCTGGCATCCCGGCATTGTCGGGATTGTCGCCGGCCGCATCAAGGAGCGTTTCAACCGGCCGTCCTGCGTGGGCGGCGTGGCGGAGGGGCTGATGCGCGGCTCCGGCCGCTCCGTGCCGGGGATCGATCTCGGCGCCGCGGTGATCGCGGCCCGTCAGGCGGGATTGCTGACGACGGGCGGCGGCCACCCGATGGCGGCTGGCTTCTCGCTCGAACCGGCAAAGGTGGAGGCGTTTCACGAGTTTCTCGATGCGCGCCTGGCGCATGCGGCCTCGCTTCCCGCCGCCTCCGATCTCGCCGTGGAAGCGGCCTTGGCGGTGCCGGGCGCGACCGCCGATCTCGCCGCGCAGATCGGCCGGCTCGCGCCATTCGGAAATGGCAATTCCGAGCCCGTCATCGTGCTGCCGAACGCGCGCGTCGTCCGGAGCGGTCGGATCGGCCGCGAGGCCTCGACGCTCCGTCTTGCGCTGGAAGGCGAGGGGGGCGGCCCGCGTCTGAAGGCCTTGCTGTTCCGCGCCCGCGCCCGCCCCGGCCCGCTCGCCGACGCGCTCGCGGCACCCGGCGTTCCCCTCCACATCGCGGGCCATCTCCGGCTTGAGAGCTGGAACGGCACCACGAGCGTCGGCTTCATCGTGACCGACGCAGCACCCGCCTAAAGTGCTCGGCTTGACCCGCCCGGCCGCCTTCGCTACCCCGACGCCGGCTCACGTCCCGTTCGTCTAGAGGCCCAGGACACCAGCCTTTCACGTTGGTAACACGGGTTCGAATCCCGTACGGGACGCCACGCCTGATACGGCTTACGCTCACCATAATAGAGCATTTCAGTTAAGTCGGTGCCGGCCCTCGCCCCCCACCGACCTCCCAACGAAAGTATACTACCAATGGGGGCCGGGTGGGTGCGAGGGCCGGCGCCGACTCCACCGAAGGTGAAAATGCTCTAGCCCAATGGGACTGTGACCCAAGTGCTTGGGAAGAATGGTGGTGAGAATAGCTCGTTTGGAGGCTCTCGGACGTCTAAGGGCAGGCGCGGATCGTCGCTGCAGAACGACTGTCAACCGCGGTGTGAACAGGAGCCCATCGCGGTAGAGCGCCGGCCCATGTTCACCTTCACCGGCAATCCGCGGGATGAGGAATCAGGGATGACGAGGGGTTGCGGATAGCGGCCGAGACCGCGTCCAGCACGGCGCGCACTCTTGGAACGTCGCGGTTCTCGCGATGCACACCGAGCCAGATTTCGGCATCCGGAACCGGCGCGTGCGTCTCGATGCGGCGCAGCGCGGCTTCCGCGTCAGCGCAAAATCTCGGCAGAATAGCGAGACCGCCGCCGCAGATGGTCGCCCGGTGCTGCGTCTCGTGGCTCTCGCTGCGCAACACCACCTCGCCGCGCCGTGCATGCTCCGAAAGCCAGGCGCTCTGCGCGGTCAGCTCCTGGTCGTCCAGCGACGTGACGATCTGATGGCCGACGCAACCCTCCTCGACGTTCGGCATCCCGCAGCGCGTCAGATAGGCGATGCCGCCATATAGGCCGAACGCGACGGTGCCGATTTTCCTTACAACCAGGTCCTGGTGCTCAAACGGGTGCAACTGCACCGCAACATCCACCTCGTGGCTAGCAAGCGCGTCGCCCGGAAGAAGCGGGAGCAACTCCAGCATGATGGTGCGGTTACACGCATGCAGCGCGGCGAAGCACGGCGCCAGCAGATGACTGGCGATCAGTTGCGAACTCATGACCCGAACAACTCCCGTCAATCGGGTGTCATGTCCGCCGACGACACGCTTGACGGAAAGCGCGCCGGCCTCCACGCGCTCGACATGCTCAAGGATTGCTTGCCCGGCCAAGGTCAGGACATAGCCGTCCGACGTGCGCTGCAGCAGTCGCGCGCCGACGTTCGACTGCAGCGAAGCCAATCGGCGCCCGACTGTCGACTGAGTAACGTGCAAATCCTTGGCCGCAGCGGCGAGACTGCGGTGCCGGGCGACGGCCAGGAATATCCGAAGATCGTCCCAGTCCACTAAAGTTCCCCTGCATTTTTGCATCATACGCCGCAATAACGGTGCTCGCGCTTTCGTCTTCTGGAGCGCATCGCTTGCCGATGGGCGTCCCTTCACGAAATCGGCCGAGAGTTGACAACGTTCGAACGGGCGATCCGCTTATTGGGTTGCGGCCGCGTCGCGCCGGGAAGGTGAAAGTTGCGCTCGTGCACCGGGCTCCCATTGCTCACCGGGCTCCCAGTGCCGGTCCGACGTCGTGATCCCGCCATCCGACACCGGCAGGACTGGCGCCGACCCCGCCCCGCACGCCCCTGACCGGACTTTGCGCTGTCGCCTGGTGGCGCCGGCGGGCGCCAAGCCGCTCGTGCATTTTCGCAAATTAATGCCGGTTCAGCTGCACGAGATCCTCGGGATGGCTGAGTTGGAGCCTGCGGCAGTTTCATCCGAGTTGCTCCTGGCAACTCTGGGCAATTGCTTGGTCGAACGGATCCGCGCCAATGCGGCCATCGGCAGTATCCCCATCGCCAATCTCGTGCTGGAGATCGAGGCCGATTTGCCGGTCAGCCCGCTTTGGGGGAGTGCCGGTCCTGAACCGGAGCCGGTCGGCTTCGAGGCGATCCAGATCAGGGTTCACCTGGATGCGGCCGCGCCCGAGGCTGCGTTGCGCGCGCTGATCAGTCACGCACTGCTCTGGTCGCCCGTTGCAAATACGCTGCATGGCCCGGTCCACCTCGACGTGGCGCTGGCACCGGCGGTGGCGACTTGACCGAAGGACGACCGCACCCGCCACATCTCTCACCGGACGCCGAAAGCGCCCGCGCGACCGTTCTCGAGGTGTTCGAGGAGCGAATCGCTGTCGATCGGCGGCGTATTGCAGGCGAGACGGTTCTCGTCGCGACGACCACCCGACTGCGCGAGACGCTGGTCGAGGAGCCGCTCGATCGTGAGACCATTGAGATCGAGCGCGTTGCCGTTGGTCGCGTTGTCGACGCTGCGCCCGACATCCGCCAAGAGGGCGACGTAACGATCGTTCCGGTGATGGAGGAGGTGCTCGTCGTGGAACGGCGCCTCATCCTGAAGGAGGAGGTCCGGATCAGGCGCATCCGCACCACCGCAATGCACCGCGAGACGGTGCAACTCCGCGAGCAGTCGGCCGAGGTCACCCGCCATGCTGCGGGGGACACGACCCGCACGACGCCGCACGCGCCGCAATCTTCAACGCAAGGACATATCTCATGACAGAGCAAACCATGGTCGCCGTATACGATACGCCGGCCCATGCCGAGCTTGCTGTGCAGGACCTGCTGGCGGCCGGTCTCCCCGAGACCGCCATTCATCGCCACGCGCAAGAGGGGAGCTACGCCGGAACATCGTCGCACCCGGTGTCCCGCCCTGCCGAGGGCGGCTTCTGGTCGAGCTTGTTCGGCGGCGAGCCGGACCATGACACCGCCGTCTATGACCGCAGCGTCCAGGGCGGCTCCAGCGCGGTCTCCGTCAAGGTGGCGGACGAGCACGTGACCAAGGTCATGGACATTCTCGAGCAGCACAGCCCGATCGACCTCGACGAGCGCGCGGGGAGCTACGGGATGACGCAGGCCGCGACGGCCGGCGCCCCACTCGGCGCCCCACCGGGCGCCCCACTGGGCGCTCCGATGCCGCGCCCGACGATGACCGGCACGACCGCTGCCGAGAGCGGCACCATCCAGCTCTCCGAGGAGACGCTTGCGGTCGGGAAGCGTGTTATCAATCAAGGGACGACCCGCATCCGCCGGTTCGTGGTGGAAACCCCGGTCGAGGAGCAGATCGCGCTCCACGACGAGCATGTGACGATCGAGCGTCATCCGGTGACGGACGGCCGCGCCGTTTCGGCAGCCGATTTCACCGACAAGACGATCGAGATGACCGCGTCGGCTGAGGAAGCGGTGATTTCCAAGACGGCGCACGTCAAGGAAGAGATCAGCCTGCGCAAGGAGGCGATCGATCGCACCGAGACCGTGCGCGATACGGTGCGCCACGAGGATGTCGAGATCACCAAGGTCCCGGGGGAGGGCCCCGCGGCGCCGTCCGTCGACACCACAACGCGCAAGCCGCTCATCTAATCAGCAGTCAGCGAAGGCTCGGGCGAGTTGTTCGCCCGGGCCGCTTCGCAGGAGAAAATCATGCCCGTCAGTGACTACAACGATCCGCTGGTTCGTGATCCCGGATTGCGGGAGACCTCCGCAACCGTGCTGAGCGGCGGCGCGCATACGCATCGGCGCATCTCCTGGGCCGCCATCCTCGGCGCAGTGGTCCTGGTCGTTGCGGTGCAGTTGCTTTTCAGCATGTTGGGCGCGGGGATCGGCCTCGGCACGGTCAATTTCAATGCCGGATCAACGCCCGATGCCAGCAGTCTCGGCATCGGCGCGGGTCTCTGGTGGGTCATCAGCAGCGTGATCGCGCTCGGGTTCGGCGGATATGTCGCAGCATGGCTGGCCGGGATCGAACTGCGCTGGGATGGGTTGCTGCACGGCTTGATCACCTGGGGCATCGCCAGCCTGCTCACCGTCTATCTGCTGTCCTCAGCGGTTGGTAGCCTCGTTGGTGGCGGGTTCTCGGCGCTCGGCAGCATGACATCTGCCGCCGGCAGTGGCGTCAGGGGGGCGGCGCAGCCACTGGCGCAGGCCGCGGGCGTTACGCCCGATATGCTGCAGCAGCAGGCGCAGGCGTATCTCAAGCCCGCGAACGCCGATCCCGCGACGATGACGCCGCAGGACGCGCAGAAGGAGGTTGTGACCAACCTCGCCACCTACGCCAAAGGCGATGCTGACGCGCCGGCGGCCAAGGCGAGGGTGATCGCGATCATGGCTGCCCAGCAGCACATCAGCCAGGATCAGGCGAGCAAGCAGTTTGATGACGCGCAGGCGAAGCTGAAGCAGACACGTGATCAGGCGGTGCAGACGGCAAAGAACGCCGCTGACGAAAGTGCCGCCGCAGCGTCCAAGACGGCGTTCGTCGGTTTCGGTGTGCTGCTGCTGGGCGCCATCGCCGCCGCGCTTGGTGGCTCGCTGGCCATCCAGCGTCGCATCCACGTCGCGCAACGGGTCGTTCGCTGAGCAAACAGACACAACGGCTTTATCGCGGAGAAAATCAAAATGTCGATCATCGGTTGGTTGATTCTAGGGCTTATCGCCGGCTTCATCGCGAGCAAGATCGTCAACAAGAGCGGCGAAGGCGTCCTGATGGACATCGTGCTCGGGATCGTCGGCGCGATCGCCGGCGGGTTCCTGTTCTCGTTCTTCGGCGCCGCGCCGGTGACCGGATTGAACATCTACAGCATGGTCGTCGCGATCATCGGCGCGATCGTGGTCCTGGTGATCTATCATGCACTCATGGGGCGTACCCGGGCCGTCCGTTAGCCTTCGATCAAACATGGAAAGGGATCGGTCATATGGGATTACTTGATACGGTTCTCGGCAGCCTGATGGGCGGAAACGGCAGCGCGTCTCCGATGGGCGGTGTGCTCTCCAGCCTGCTTGGCGGCGGCCAGCCGGCCGCCGCGGGTGGAGTGGGCCAGCAAGCCGGCGGCATGGCGGCCGGCCTTGGCGGCCTGATGGCGAGCTTCGAGCAGGCCGGGTTGGGGCACATCGCGCAATCCTGGGTTGGAAACGGCCCGAACCAGTCGGTATCGCCACAACAACTGCAGAATGTGTTCGGCGAGCAGCAGGTGCAGAGCATGGCAGGGCAGGCCGGCATGGCTCCGACCGACTTCCTGTCGCAACTGAGCCAGCATCTTCCGAGCGCCGTAAACGGCATGACGCCGAGCGGCCAATTGCCGAATGAAGGTACAATGTCGGTGTGAGGACCCGGCCGGGACATCCGGCCGGACCTTCCCTGGAGAGGCTGCGCATCATGGATGAGAACAGATTAGAGGGCACTGCCAAGAACCTCGGCGGCAAGCTCCAGGACGCGGTGGGCGGTCTGACCGGAGACACGGCGACCCAGCTCAGAGGCAAGGCAAACCAAGCCGCCGGAACCGCGCAGAACGCATTCGGCTCGGCGATGGACACCGTGAGCACGTGGACCGACAGGATCGCCGGCACGACAAAGGAGAGGCCGTTCACGGCGCTTCTCGTCGCAGTTTCGGTCGGGTTTGCGTTGCAGCTGATGATTCGAACCCGGCGACACTGAGACACCTTTCAGAACCCGCTAGGCCGATCGGCTGGCGCCCGTTTCGAGCACCGGAGCGCAGAAAAGCGGCGTCTTGATTAATCGTGTGCATTGCTGGCCGACCTATCGACTTCACCACGGCAACCGATCTGCCACGCCGTGGATTCGAGGCGGTGCGTGAGCGCCGAAACATTCGTGCTGCGGCACGGAATTCTAAATCTGGAGAGAACATGCCCAATACCACGCACACCAAGGCGGCCGAGGCCCACGAGTCTGCGGCCAAGACCCACCGCATGGCGGCCGAGCATCACGCGAAGGGCGACCATGCCAAGGGCGAGGAGCACTCGAAGGCCGCCCACGGCCATTCAGAGGCCGCGCACAAGGCCTCCACCGAGGCGCACGGCAAGAGCACCGCGCACGCCAAGAGCACCGCGCACGCCAAGGCGAAGTAACGCCCGAGGCGGCGTAATGAAAGGTGCCCGGTGCTTGCATCGGGCACCGTTTTCGCGCGTTCCCGGCGATGCACGCTTGCGGTGACGCAGCCGACGCTGCCAAGCAGTGGCGGAGATGGCACCGATCGAGGGACGAGATGTCGGAAACGCGGATCCAGCCTCCCCCACCGCCCAAGCCGGTCAGCCTGGCCCCGGCACCCGATGCGTCGCGGGTGATGACGCTTTTCGTGATGATCGTGGCGACGCTGTATTTCGGCAAGGAGGTGCTTGTTCCGGTCACGGTCGCACTCCTGCTCGCCTTCATCCTCGCACCTCTGGTCGACCTGCTTCGCCGCCTGCATCTGGGCCGTGTGCCGTCGGTCTTCCTCGGGGTGATCGTGGCGCTCGGCATCGTGCTGGTCATCGGCGGGGTCATCGGCACGCAGATCGCCGAACTCAGCACGGACATCCCGAAATACGTCGGAACCATCGAGACGAAGATCGCGACGGTGCGGGAATATACCGTTGGCCGCCTCACCAGGCTGGCCGACAGCGTCGGTCCGCAGCGCGGTGGGACCGGCGGGACTGCGACGCCATCTAATCCGTCCTTGTCGGGCATGCCCCAGCCGGAGGGCACAAGCCAGCCGCAGTCCGGCGCGACCTCACCTCCGGCGCAGCCCGGCTCGAGCCCGCTGGAGCTTGCCGAGCGGTATCTTTCTCCAGTTCTGTCGCCGCTTGCCACCTTCGGCATCATCTTCGTCGTCTCGGTGTTCGCCCTGCTGCAGCGGGAGGATCTGCGAGACCGGCTGATCCGCCTTGTCGGCTCGGACGATCTGCATCGCACGACGCTCGCGATCGACGAGGGCGGCCGTCGCCTGAGCAAGTATTTCATCACACAGCTCAGCATCAACACGGCATTCGGCGTCGTCGTCGGCATCGGGCTGTTGGTGATCGGTGTGCCGCACCCGGTGCTCTGGGGCATATTATCGGCGCTGCTGCGCTTCGTTCCGTATGTCGGATCGGCGATCTCTGCGGTGCTTCCGATGGCGCTGGCCGCCGCGGTCGAGCCGGGCTGGTCGATGGTGCTTTGGACGCTCGCGCTCTACGTCGTGGTCGAGGGGGTGACCGGTCAAGCCATCGAACCGATGGTTTACGGCCACAGCACCGGGCTCTCGCCTTTCTCGGTTGTGGTGGCTGCGATCTTCTGGTCGTGGCTGTGGGGCCCGATCGGGCTGATCCTGTCCACGCCGTTGACGCTGTGCCTCGTCGTGATGGGGCGCCACGTCAAGCGTCTGGAGTTCCTCGACGTCATGCTCGGCGACCGGCCCGCGCTGACACCGGTGGAGAGTTTCTATCAGCGGATTCTCGCGGGCGACGCCGACGAGGCGGAGGATCATGCCGATCTGCTGCTTAAGGAATGCTCCCTCTCGACCTATTACGACGAGGTCGCGCTCAAAGGCCTGCAACTCGCGGCGAATGACGCGCAGCGCGGCGCGCTCGGCATCGAGCAGCTCGACCGCATCAAGTCGACGGTAAAGGCGCTGGTCAATGGTCTGGCCAGACACGAGGATGCGCAGCCGCCCCCTGCCAAATCCGATGACGGTGCGGGCCGCCTGTCCGACAGCGAGCGCGACCTGCCGCACAACCCGGATCCGGAAAGCATATCGCCGGCCGCGCTGCCGGCCTCCTGGCGCGACCCTTCCAAGGTGTTGTGCATCGCCGGCCGCGGGCCGCTCGACGAGGCGGCGGCGGCCATGCTGTCGCAGTTGCTGGGTAAGCACGGCATTGCCGGCCGCCTGATCGGGTACGAGCAGGTCTCCCGCGAAGGCATCGCGAACCTTGATGTCTCCGGCGCATCGATGGCGTGCGTGTCATACCTCGACATCACCGGCAGCCCGGCGCATCTGCGCTATCTCATCCAGCGGCTCCGCCGGCATTTGCCCGAAGGTGCGCCCATTCTGGTGGGTCTCTGGCCGAGCGCGGATTCGGCGCTGACGGACCAGCAGATGCAGACCTCCATCGGGGCCGACTACTTCACCAGCTCGCTCGGGCAATCAGTCACGTCTTGCGTAGAGGCCGCGCGGAAGGTTGAGCGCGACGCGGCGATGCGCTCCGTAGCGTGATCCGCCGCAGCGGGCGAGTTACACGTCGAGGTTTGCCACTTTCAGCGCATTGCCGACGATGAAGTCGCGGCGCGGCTCGACCACGTCGCCCATCAGCGTGGAGAAGATCTGCGCGGCGTCTTCCGCGTCGCCCACCTTCACCTGCAGCAGCGTGCGGATCGCCGGGTCGAGCGTCGTCTTCCAGAGCTGGTCGGGGTTCATCTCCCCCAGGCCCTTGAAGCGCTGGATGCTAAGGCCGCGCCGGCCTTGCGCGAGGATGCGATCAAAGGCACTGGCCGGGCCTTGCACGGCGTGTTCGGTCCCGTCGAGGCGGAGCCGCGCGGGCTCGCCATAGCGGGCGGCGAGAACCTCGTGGCGCTCGGCGAGCCAGCGCGCTTCCGCGCTGCGGAGCGCCGCGGCGTCCAGCACGTGGCGTTCGGCGACGCCGCGCACCGTGCGGGCGAGGGTGAGGCCGCTCGCATCCGGGGAGACGATCCAGCCGCGCTCGTTCGGCAGCGAAATGCGGTCGAGCCGGCGCGCCAGATCCTGTGACACCTCCTGCGCGCGCTGCACGTCGGGCGTCAGCGCGCCGGCGATCGCCGCTTGCTCCAGCTGCGCGACCGGCGCGGTCACCGAGAGGCGGCGGAGCTGCAGGCTCGCCTCGCGCAGCCAGATCGCCTCGGCGGCGAGATCGGCACCACGCACGACATGCCCGTCCGCATAGGTGAGCTCCGCCTCGGCGAGCGCCTTGTCGAGCAGGAAATCCTCGAGCGCGCGGTCGTCCTTCAGGTAGCGTTCGTCGTTCCCCCGCTTGGCGCGGTAGAGCGGCGGCTGGGCGATGTAGAGATGCCCGCGATCGATCAGATCGGGCATCTGCCGGAAGAAGAAGGTCAGCAGCAGCGTGCGGATATGGCTGCCGTCCACATCGGCATCCGTCATGATGACGATGCGGTGGTAGCGCAGCTTGGCGACGTCGAATCCGCCCTGTTCCGGCTCGCCGCGCCCGATGCCGGTGCCGAGCGCCGTGATCAGCGTGCCGATCTCGGCGCTGCCCAGCATGCGGTCGAAGCGCGCGCGCTCGACGTTCAGGATCTTGCCTTTCAGCGGCAGGATCGCCTGGAAACGGCGATCGCGTCCCTGCTTGGCCGAGCCGCCGGCGCTATCGCCCTCGACGATGAAGATCT
Source organism: Acetobacteraceae bacterium (assembly GCA_965276665.1). GTDB lineage: Bacteria > Pseudomonadota > Alphaproteobacteria > Acetobacterales > Acetobacteraceae > CAWGJC01. The sequence goes on along the minus strand of OZ255620.1, from coordinate 371,245 downwards.
CGGCCTTCGAGGCGTCGCGTTCCTGGCAGTCCGCGAGTTTGCCGGGCAGCGTGGAGACGTCGAGCACGCCCTTGCGGCGGGTCAGCTCGCGCGCCTTGCGCGCCGCCTCGCGCGCGGCGGCGGCGTCCATTACCTTCTGGATGATGCCGCGCGCCTCCTTCGGATGCGTCTCGAACCAATGCGCGACGACATCGGCCGTCACCGCCTGCACGACGGGCTGCACCTCCGAGCTGACGAGCTTGTCCTTGGTCTGCGAGGAGAATTTCGGATCGGGCACCTTCACCGACAGCACCGCGGTCAGCCCTTCGCGCATATCGTCGCCGGCCAGGGCGAGGCTGTCCTTCTTGCCCATGCCGTCGGCGTATTTCGTCACCACCCGGGTCAGCGCCTGGCGGAATCCGGCGAGATGCGAGCCGCCGTCGCGTTGCGGGATGTTGTTGGTGAAGCAGAGCATCGTCTCGTGAAAACTGTCGTTCCAGGTGAGCGCGAACTCGACGCGGATGCCGGTGGCGTCGACCGCCGCTGTGGCGGCGATCGGCGATGTCAGCACCGAAACCTTGCCGCGGTCGAGCCATTCGGCGAAGGCGGCGAGGCCGCCCTGAAACTCGAACACCCTTTCTTGCACCGGCGTATGACGCTCGTCGCGCAACGTGATGCAAAGACCGGAATTGAGAAAGGCGAGCTCGCGCAGCCGGCGCTCGAGCGTCGTGAAGTCGAATTCGATGTGGGTGAAGGTGCCGGGGCTCGGGGTGAACGTGACCTCGGTGCCGGTGGGCTGGGGCGACGGGCCGACGATGGCGAGTGGCGCCTCCGCGTCGCCATGGCGGAAGCGGATCAGATGCTCCTGCCCGTTGCGCCAGATCCGCACCTCCATGCGTTCGGAGAGCGCATTCACCACCGCCGCGCCGACGCCGTGCAGCCCGCCCGAGACCTTGTAGGAGTTCTGGTTGAACTTGCCGCCGGCATGCAGCTTGGTGAGCACCACCTCGGCGGCGGAGATGCCTTCCTCGACGTGGATGTCGGTCGGGATGCCGCGCCCGTCATCGCGCACCGTCACGCTGCCATCGCCGTTCAGCGTCACATCGACGCGGGTCGCAAAACCCGCCTGCGCCTCGTCCATCGCGTTGTCGATGATCTCGAACGCCATATGGTGCAGGCCCGAGCCGTCATCGGTGTCCCCGATATACATTCCGGGCCGGCGCCGCACCGCATCGAGCCCTTTGAGCACGGAGATCGAGGCGGCGTCGTAGGCTTCGGAATCGGGCGTCGGCTCGGCGTTGTCTGACATGCCGATGGGAGACTCCATACATGGGGCAGATACATGATGAATATAGTCAGTCCGGCCCGCTTTGGGTAGGCGAGGGAAACCGCGCATCAGGGGCCAGCCGGCCGCCGCCCGCCACCCGGAATTCGGCCTCCCCGTCCAGCGCCTCGAACAGCTCGGCATCGGTCCCGGTGAGGAAGGACTGGGCGGGCAGGGCGATCAGCGCCGCGAACAGCGCGCGGCGGCGGTCGGGGTCGAGATGCACCGCCGGCTCGTCAAGCAGGAGCAGCGGGGCGAAGCCGCGCGAGGACGCGATCAGCGCGGCATGGCCGAGCACCACCCCGATCAGCAGCGCCTTTTGCTGGCCGGTGCTGGCGAGCGCCGCTTCGAGCCCGGTCTCGGCATCGGCGAGGCCGAGATCGGCCCGGTGGGCGCCGAACGCGGTCGAGCCGGCGGCGGCATCCCGGCCGCGCGAGGCGGCGAGCGCGCCGCGCAGCCAATCCTCGACCGCGACCGCGGGGTGCGCCGCCAGCCGCTCGGCGATCGGGTCGGCGAGGCGCAGCGCGGCGGCGGGAAAGGGATGGGCGGCCCCCTCGATCGAGGCCCGGTTCAGCCGCTCGACCAGGGTCTTGCGCGACGCGGTCGCGGCGACCGCGTGACGGGCGATCGACGCCTCGATGCCGGCGAGCCAGGCCGGATCGCTCCCCCCCTCGGCGAGCAGCCGGTTGCGGCCGGCCACCGCCGCCTCGCCGGCCGCGATCTCGCGTGCATGGCCGGGCTCGAGCGCCCAGACCAGCCGATCGAGGAAGCGCCGCCGCCCGGAGGCGCCTTCCTGGAACAATCGGTCCATCTGCGGGGTGAGCCAGATCGCGGCGGCGTGGGCGGCGATCTCCGCCGAGTTGCGGGGCGCCGCGCCGTCCACCCGGAACACCCGCCGGTCCGCCGGCCCGTCGCCGGCGGTGCCGGTGCCGAGATCGACGGCGCCCTCGGCGGTCGCGAACCGTCCTGCGACCGCCCAGCGCCCTGAAGCCCCGGGTCCGTGCCGCGCCAGCTCGGTGGTGCGCGCCCCACGCAGGCCGCGTCCTGGGACCAGCAGCGAGACCGCCTCCAGCAGGTTGGTCTTGCCGCTGCCATTCGGCCCGGACACCACGACGATCCGCCCCGCCGGCCGCCAAGCGAGCGCCGCGTAATTGCGGAAATCCGTGAGCGCGAGCCGCTCGAGCCGAAGCACCGGGGTGGCGTGTGTCACGTCTTAGAGGTGATCAGCATCCCGCCATGTCCGTCCGTCCCGAGCGCAAAATGGGCGGTCGTGTGGCTGCCGACGAAACTGGGATTCGCGGTGCCGCTGCGCCAATCCGCCGCATCGGACCAATCGCCAGAACCCGGATTATTCCACGAGATCTTCGCCACCAAACCCTCCGCGCCCGCGCAAGAATGGCGCAGATTCCATCTGCCGGAAATGGTCAACAAGGGAGCTGATGGAGGGGGTTGGATTCGAACCAACGTAGGCGTGCGCCAACGGATTTACAGTCCGTCCCCTTTAACCACTCGGGCACCCCTCCGCAGGACGCGGCAGGTATTCCGGCGGCCGCTGATTGTCAATCGGAGCGACGCGATCCCGGGCCAGGGCGACGTGCCGTCAAACCGGCGTGACGCGGTTGCGGGCGGCGGCTATAGCTTCGTCCATGCGACAGCCGCCGCCGAAACGACAGGGTTCCGATCCGCGCGCCCGTCCGCCTCGTCCGCACGCGCCCTCCGGCGCTTCGCGCCCGGATGCGCGGGGCGGCGGGGCGTCGGCGCCCCGCGGCGCCGTCTGGCTCTACGGCACGCATGCGGTGGCGGCCGCGCTCGCCAATCCCGCGCGCCGCCTGCGCCGGCTTGTGCTCACCGAAGAGGCGGAGGCCGGGCTGCGCGCGCGGCTCTCGATGCCGTGGGCGCTGCCGCCGGAGCGCATGGATCGCGGGCGCATCGACCATCTGCTCGGCCGCGACGCCGTGCATCAGGGGATCGCCCTGCTCGCCGACCCGCTCGCCTCGCCACCCTTGCAGACGGTGCTGGAGCGGCCGGGTCCGCTCGTCGTGCTCGATCAGGTGTCCGACCCGCGCAATATCGGCGCGATCCTGCGCTCGGCCGCTGCCTTCGCCGCGGCGGCCATCATCATGCAGGACCGCAACGCGCCGGAGGAAACCGGGGCGCTCGCCAAGGCGGCATCCGGCGCGCTCGAGACCGTGCCGCTGCTGCGCGCGGTCAACATCGCCCGCACGTTGATCGCGCTGAAAGCCGCCGGGGTCTGGACGGTCGGGCTCGCCGCGGATGGCGCGGCGCTTTCCGGGCCGGCCTTTGCCGGAAGGCGCGTCGCGCTCGTGCTCGGCGAGGAGGGGGACGGGCTGCGTCGGCTCACCCGCGAGACCTGCGACGAGATCGCCGGTCTGCCGATGCCGGGGCGCGCCGAGAGCCTCAACGTCTCCGCCGCGGCCGCGATCGCGCTCTACGAGCTCAACCGGAAGGCCTGACGGGATGGCGTTCGATGCCGCCGGCGCCGCGGCCTTCCTGCGTGAGGCCCGGCATCGTCATCGCCAACTGACCCGGCTGCCGGAGAACCTCGTGCCCGGCAGCGAGGCGGAGGGGGTGGCGGCGCAGCATGCTCTAGCCAGGCTGCTCGGCGCCGATCCGCCTCCCGGGTTCAAGATCGGCGCGACCGCGCGGGTGATGCAGGATTATCTTGGCCTCGCTGGGCCGGCGGCCGGCTTCATGCCCGCCTCCGGGCTGCACCGGAGCGGGGCGGTGCTCGCCTATCGGGATTTCACCGCACCGGGCGCGGAGTGCGAGCTCGCGGTGCGGCTTGCGCGCGACCTGCCGCCTGGCCCCTGCACAGAAGCGGCGGCGACCGGAGCGGTGGGCGAGGTGTTCGCCGCGATCGAGATCGTCGAGAACCGCTACGCGGATCTCCGCGAGTTCGGCACGCCGGCGCTGATCGCCGATCAGGTGTTCCATGCCGCCGCGCTGCTCGGGGCGTCGGCGGCCGATTTCCGCGCGCTCGACCTCGGCGGGATCGAGGGGCGGATCACGGTCGACGGGGTGGAGAAGGGGCACGGGAGGGGCGGCGATCTGCTGGGCCATCCGATGCGCGCCCTGGCCTGGCTGGCCGGTTCCGGGGTCGCCGCGGCGTTCGGCGGGCTGCGTCGGGATCAGGTGGTGATGCTCGGCAGCGTCACGCCGCCGATATGGCTCGACGGGCCATGCGAGGTGACGGTCGCCTTCCCGCCGCTTGCCCCGGTCACGCTGCGCCTGACCGGCTAGACGGCGGGGCGGTTCCCGAGGGAATTCCGGCTCCGCCCTAGAGCGCCTTTAAAAACCCGCTAGGTTGAGTCGGCTGGCGTCGGTTTTCGAGCCTCGGCGCGGAGCGGCCTGGAGCGCCGTGAGCACCGACGCGCAGGAAAGCGGCGTCAGACGGCCAGCATAGTAGGATTTTGAAAGGCACTCTTAGTGGCTGCCGATCGACAATCCGCCGCCGCTATCGCCGGCGCCCGCATTGGTGGCGGTCGGGGAGAACTTGCCGATATTGCCGAGCAGCATTTGCAGGAAAGAGGCCTCGGTGCCGGGAGACGGGGTGCGGCGGTCCACCACCTGCACCGGCAGCGCGTTCTTATGGTCGAGATGGCGGAGGCTGCGGAGCGTGCCGTCCTGATCGAAGGCGAGCACCGTGACATTCTGGCCCTCGACCCCTTGCGTGCCGGCGATCACGGGCCGCGTCCGCTCGCTGATGTAGATCCAGGTGTTGTCGTCGAAGGTCGCGTGCGCGGTGGGGGAGCCGAGCAGAGACGTCGCGTCGGTCTTCGTCGATGTCCCGACCACCAGCTCCTTCGCCTCGTCCGCGGGCACCGGATTGCCGCGGACCTGCGCCGGGAACTCGAAGTAGCTGCATCCGCCCAGCAGGAGCGTGGCCGACGCCACCGGAGCGAGCGTCGCGAGCAGGAGCGGAAGTCGGGTCAGGCGCACGGTCGATCCTCACCAAAGGGCGGTCCCGGCCGATCCGGGTGCGGGAGACGGCAGGCGATTGAGCCTGTGGGTCCGACTCGTTATCTATGATGGCGTGTCACGACCGCGCTGCCGCTGTCAATCGGGCCGGCTGGCAATCGGCCCGGCTATCAATCGACCCTTCGGCGCGTGATGCGCGTACCCGGCACCCTGGATCGGAGCTGATGGCCTTGTTGAACTGGTTTCGCCGCCGCCCCTACGAGTTGGCGGGGTTCCGTCTCTACGGCGCCGCCGTGGCGGCGGCGCGGGCGCCGGGTTTTTATCGCGACCTCGCGGTGCCGGACACGCTTGACGGGCGGTTCGACCTGGTCGGGCTGCATGTCTTCCTGGTGATCCGCCGCCTGCGCGCGCTCCCGTCGCCGGGGGCCGAGATGGCGCAGGCGGTGTTCGACGCGATGTTCGGCGACATGGACGTCAATCTGCGCGAGATGGGCGTGGGCGACCTGTCCGTCGGCAAGCGGGTGCGCGCGATGTGGGAGGCATTCCACGGCCGCGCCCGCGCCTATGAGACGGCGCTCGATGCCGGTGATGAGGGCGCGCTCGCCGCTTCGCTCGCAAGGAATGTCTGGCGAGGGTCTGCTCCGCCTGGGGCGGCGGCGCGGCTGGCCCGCGCCGTGCTGGCCAATGCGCGCCATCTCGATGGGCTGGATCCGCGCGGCGGCGAGGTCGATTTCCTGCCGCTCGCCGTGGCCGAGGCGGCATGAGCCCCGAATTGTCTCGCGAGACCTCCGGCGAATTGTCCCGCCCGCTCGTTGCCGCAGAGGTGCCGCCGGGCGGCATGGAACGGGGGGTGGAGGCGGCTGCGGCCGAATGCGCCGCTGTTGCCGAGCGGCTTGCGATTCCGGCGGTGGCGGCGCTCCGCTGCGTCTTCCGTCTGCGTCCCCTGGGCCCGGTGATCCGGGCCCAGGGCCGGCTGCGCGCCGAGGTCACGCGAATCTGCGTCGTGTCTCTCGATCCCTTCCAGGAGAGCATCGACGAGGATTTCGCGATCCGCTTCGTGCCCGCCGGCACCGAAGCCGATGAGGATCCGGAGTCGGAGGACGAAATCCCGATGACGGATGGGGCGTTCGATCTCGGCGAGGCGGCGGTCGAGCAGCTCGCGCTCGCGCTCGACCCCTATCCGCGCAAGCCGGGAGCGGTGCTGCCGGACTCCGACCCCGATCCCGCCGACAATCCGTTCGCGGCGCTGGTCAGGATGCGTCGTCCGGACTAGCCGCTCACTTGCGGACCGCAGTCCCCTCTGCTAGTTGCGCCGCCTCAATTCATCTGCCACCTCGAGGGTGCGCTGCCTGACGGCGCGCGCCCGGAACCGGAGCCCAGGTCATGGCCGTCCCCAAGCGAAAAACCTCGCCGTCCCGGCGCGGCATGCGGCGCAGCCATCACGCGCTCGGCACCGAAGCGCATGCCGAGTGCCCGAATTGCGGCGAGCTGCGGCGGCCGCATCATGTCTGCAGCCATTGCGGCTATTACGACGGCCGTGAGGTGGTGGCCGCCGGCAAGCCGCTAAAGGCCGCGGTCCGGGCCTGACAGCGACGCCCGGGCGTCATCCCCGCCGGGCTGCTGCACGGTGAGCGAACCCTACACGCTCGCGGTCGATGCCATGGGAGGCGACCGGGCGCCCGAGATGACCGTGGCGGGCGTGGCGATCGCGGCGGAGCGCCATCCCGACGCGCGCTTTTTGCTGGTGGGGGACGAGGCGCGCCTCGCGCCGATTCTCGCCGGCAACCGACGGGCGGCTGCCGCCTGCACGCTTCGCCACGCGCCCGAGGTGATCGGCAATGAAATCAAGCCCACCGCGGCGCTCCGCCTGCGCGGCGCCTCGATGCGCGTCGCCATCGACGCGGTGGCCGCCGGCGAGGCGGCGGGCGTGGTCTCCGCCGGCAATACCGGCGCCTTGCTGGCGCTCGCGGTGATCGTGATCAAGACCCTGCCGGGGATCGGCCGGCCGGCGATGGCGGCGATCGCGCCCTCGGCGCGCGGCGACGTGGTGATGCTCGATCTCGGCGCCAATGTCGGCTGCGACGCCCGCAATCTGGTGGAATTCGCGGTGATGGGGGACGTGTTCGCCCGCACGGTGCTCGGCCTGCCCGCGCCGACGATCGGGCTGCTCAATGTCGGCTCGGAGGAGCTGAAGGGCGATGACCGGGTGCGGCAGGCGGCCGAGGTGCTGCGGGCGAGCCATATCGCCCCGCAATTCCATGGTTTCGTCGAGGGGCACGACATCGCCGCCGGCACCACGGACGTGGTGGTGACCGATGGTTTCACCGGCAATGTCGCGCTCAAGACCGCCGAGGGCACGCTCAAGCTGATGGGCGGCCTGCTCCGGCAGGTGTTCACCAGCAGCCTCTCGGCCCGGCTCGGCTACGTGCTGGCACGGCCCGGGCTCGAGCGGCTGCGCGAATGGCTCGACCCGCGCCGCTACAATGGGGCGGTGATGCTCGGGCTCAACGGCATGGTGGTGAAATCCCATGGCGGCACCGACGCCGAGGGCTTCGCCCATGCCATCGACGTCGCCATCGACATGGTGGTGCACCGCTTCAACGAGCGTATCCGCGAGGGGCTCGGCCAGATCGCCGACGAAGCCCATCCGAGCGAAGCGCCGTCCCGCAAGAACGGGCTCGAACCCGCCAAGTAAGCCCGCGAGATAGGACAAATGCATGCCGCCCCGATCCATCCTCGCCGGCATCGGCGGCTATCTGCCGCGCCGCGCCGTCTCGAATGCCGAGCTCGCCGAACGGGTCGACACGTCGGATGAGTGGATCGTGTCGCGCACCGGCATCCGCCAGCGCTATCTCGCGGCGCCCGATGAAACCGCGGCGATGATGGGCGCCGCGGCGAGCCGCGCGGCGCTCGCCGATGCCGGCGTCGATGCCGGGGCGGTGGATGCGGTGATCCTCGCCACCAGCACGCCCGACCAGGCATTTCCGGCGACCGCGCTGCGGGTGCAGGCGGAGCTCGGCATACGGCGCGGCTTCGGTTTCGATATAACGGCCGCCTGCAGCGGCTTTGTCTACGCGCTCTCGATCGCCGACGGGATGATCTGCCGTGGCCAGGCGCGGGGCGTGCTGGTGGTCGGCAGCGAAGTCTATTCGCGCATCCTGAACTGGCAGGACCGCACCACCTGCGTGCTGTTCGGCGACGGCGCCGGCGCGGTGCTGCTGCAGGCCGGCGAGGGGGAGGGCGACGCGCGCGGCATACTCTCCACCCATCTGCACGCGGATGGATCGCAGGGCGATATTCTTTATATTGACGGCGCGGTCGGCCGTCCCGACCTGCCCGGCCATCTGGTGATGAACGGGCGGGAGGTGTTCCGCCATGCCGTCATCCGCCTGGCCGAAGCGGTGGACGAGGCGCTGGCCGCGAACGGGCTCGGCCACGATGCGGTCGACTGGCTAGTGCCGCACCAGGCCAATCTCCGCATCATCGACGCCATGGGCAAGCGGCTCGGCCTGCCGCCGGAGCGGGTGATCCGCACCGTCGACCGCCACGCGAACACCTCGGCCGCCTCGATTCCGTTGGCGCTGGCCGAGGGCTATGGCGATGGCCGGATCAGGCGCGGCGATCTGGTGCTGATGGAGGCGCTGGGCGGCGGCCTGACCTGGGGCTCGGCGCTCGTCCGGCTGTGATTGTGCGGCTCTCACGCCACAGGCCAGCCTTCATATAACTGCCTGATCCTTCTGGATTGTTGACGGCGACAGCCGCCCTCCCTAGCGTCGGCCGCATGCAGACCGTTACGCGCGCACATCTGGCGGAGACCATCTATACCCAGGTCGGTCTGTCGCGGAACGAATCGGCCGATTTGCTGGAGACGGTGCTGGAACGCATCTCGACGGCGCTCCAATCTGGTGAATCCGTTAAGATCAGTGGGTTCGGAACATTCTCTGTGAGGCAAAAAGGGCGCCGGGTCGGGCGCAATCCGAAGACCGGGATCGAAGTGCCGATCCTGCCCCGTCGCGTGCTGGTGTTCCGCCCGAGCCAGGTCCTGAAGGCCCATGTCAACGGCATCGCCGCGCCCAGCCTCGATGACGTCGGAGACGAGGAATGAGCGATCCCGAGCTCGACGAGGAGGATGTGGGCCGCGAGCCCGGAGTGCCGGAGCCCGGCCGGGCCAAGCCGCGCAAGGCGCCCAATGCCTTCCGCACGATCAGCGAGGTGGCGGACGAGCTGCACATCCCGCAGCACGTGCTGCGCTTCTGGGAAACCAAATTCCCGCAGGTGAAGCCGCTTAAGCGGGGCGGCGGCCGGCGCTACTACCGCCCCGACGACATCGCCCTGCTGCGACGCATCTCCGACCTGCTCTACATCCAGGGCTACACGATCAAGGGCGTGCAGCGCCTGCTGCGGGAAGGCGGCGGCCGGCTCTCCGACGACATTCCTCCGGCGACCGCGGCGGAACGCGCCGAGGCCGAGGCCGAGGTGGATCGGGAGCCGGCGGACGAGCCCTCGCAGCTCGCGATGCCCGGCCTGCCGCCGCCGGAAGCGCCGCCGCCGCGGGCCTATCGCCCCCGCCAGGACAGCGAGACGGAGGCGCTGCGCACGCTGCTCACCACGGCGCTCCGCGAACTCGAGGAGCTGCGCGGCCTGCTCGGCTGAGCAAAGCTTTTTCCCGCACCCGACCCGCCGCCTAATCCGTGCCCGAGAGCACCGCGCCGCGCTGCATAGCAGGCTCGCCGCGTCCCCAGAGGGCGAAGATGAGGGTGAGCACCACCGTCGACATCACCGCCATCGCCGCCAGCCAGAGCAGCCCGCCGTTGAAGCTGCCGGTGCGGTCGCGGATGATGCCGATCACCCAGGGATTGACGAAGCTCGCGAACTGCGCGAGCGCGTTCACCAGAGCGAGGCCGCTCGCCGCCGCGGTGCCGGCCAGGACGCCGGTCGGCAGCCCCCAGAACACCGGCATCACCGCGAACACGCCGACACCGGCGACGCAGACCGCCATCAGGCGGAACGCCGCGCCCGAGACGTAGGCCGAGGCCACCAGCCCGATGATCGAGATCGCGAGCGCCAGGTAGTTGGCGAGCGCCCGCCTGCCGGGGCGGTCGCCGAGCCGGCCGAGCACCAGCATGCCGACCGCGCCGAAGGTGTAGGGGATCACCGCGAACAGCGTCGCCTGCATGTTGGTTACGCCGTAATCGCGCATGACCAGCGGCAGGAAGGTGACGACGCCGTTGTTGAGGCCGGCAATGCCGTAATAGGCCAGCGCCAGCAGCAGGATGCGCGGGTTCAGCACCACCCGCAGCAGCGACGGATGCGCGCCCCCGGCGCGGGCGCGTTCGGCCGTCTCGGCATCGAGCCTGGCGGCGAGGCGGGCGCGCTCCTCCGGGGCGAGGAAGCGCGCCTTGCGCACGCTGACCGGCAGGAGCAGCGGCAGGGCGATCGCCAGCAGGAGGGCGGGGATCGCCTCGGTCACGAACAGCCATTGCCAGCCGCGCAAGCCGAGCAGTCCGTCCATCCCAAGGATGAGGCCGGAGAGCGGCGTGCCGATCGCCAGCGCCACCGGGATGCCGAGGAAGAAGATCGCGATCACCCGCCCGCGATAGGCGGCCGGGAACCAGAGCGTCATGTAGAGCAATGCGCCCGGCACGAACCCGGCCTCGGCGGCGCCGAGCAGGGCGCGCGCGACATAGAGGCTGTTCGCATTCCAGACCAGCGCCTGGCCGGCCGCGACCACCCCCCAGGTGAACATGATCCGCGCGATCCACGGCCGCGCACCCACCCGCACCAGAGCGAGGTTGGAGGGCAGTTCGAACAGCATGTAGGGGATCGCGAAGATGCCTGCGGCCAGGCCGAACTCGCTCGCGCTGAGATTGAGGTCCTTGTTCATCGTCAGCGCCGCGACGCCGATATTCGAGCGGTCGAGAATGGAGACGAAGTAGCAGAAGGTCAGCAGCGGCAGCACCCGCCACATGACGCGCCGCACGACAGCTTCATCCGGATCCTGCATGAAATAGTCTCCTCCCGGACGGGTTCGCTGCTGGCCTCGAGATGGAATCCTAGGGGGAACCGGTCGGCTTCGCCACCACAACCTTACAGTTCCGTAATCGTCGCGTGCAGGGCGGCGGCCGAACGCGCCTTCCTGATCAGCGGCAGCGCCGCCGGATCGCGCATCAGCCGCGCCACCGCGGCCAGCGCCGCGATATGCTCCTGCTGCTTCTCCTCTGGCATCAGCAGCAGGAACACAACATCGACGGGCCGGCCGTCGATTGCCTCGAAATCGATCGGCCGAGCCAGCCTGACGAGAAAGCCGAGCAACCGGTCGAGCCCGGGCAGCCGGACATGGGGCAGGGCGAATCCCTTGCCGAGTCCGGTCGAGCCGAGCCGCTCCCGTTCGGCGAGCGGGGCGAGGACCGCCTCGGCCGGCAGCGCCGTATCTTCCGCCGCGCGGCGTGCCAGCTCCTCGAGCAGCTGGGTCTTGTCCCTGGCGCGCAGCCCGAGGATCAGCCGGTCCGGCGACAGGATCGTCTCGAGCGCCATCAGCAATCCCGCGTGGTTCGCATGGCCTTCATCTCCTCAATCGGCCGCCCGCATCCGGTAGCCGACCCCGGTCTCGGTCAAGATCAGGGCGGGCTGTTCGGGATCGGCCTCGATCTTCTGCCGCAGCGCGCGGATATAGATGCGCAGATACTGAACGTCGGTGTCGCCGCCCCAGACCTCGTGCAGGATGTGGCGATGCGTGAGCACCTTGCCGTGATGCGCGACCAGCAGGCGGAGCAGGTCGTATTCGCGCCGCGAGAATTTCACCTCCTCGCCGCGCACGGTGACGATCCGCCGCACCAGATCGACCGTCAGATCGCCGCTGTGGAAGACGGAGCGCTCGCCCGATTGCTGCAACCGATGACGCTGCGCGGTGCGGATGCGCGCGAACAGCTCATCGATGCCGAAGGGTTTGGTCACGTAGTCATCCGCCCCGAGATCGAGGGCCGCGACCTTGGCGGTCTCGTCCTCGCGACTCGACAGTACGATGATCGGCACGGCGGATCCGCGCTCGCGCGCCGTGCGGATCACGTCGAGCCCGTCGATGTCCGGCAGGCCGAGGTCGAGCACGACGATGTCGACGGCGCCACGGCGGATCGCCTCGAGCGCCGCCGTTCCGGTCTGCACTTCCTCGACGAGGAAGCCCTGCGCGGTCAGACCGGCGCGCAGGAAGCGGCCGATCGCCGGCTCATCGTCCACCACCAGGATGCGCGGCGGCCGCCCGGCCCCGGCTACGCCGCCTGACGGAATGCCGCCCGCATTCGCGCTGCCTGCCGTCAAGCCGCCTCGTCCTCGACCTGCGGCTGCGCCGGCACCGGCAGCGAGATGCTGAACACCGCGCCCCGCCGGTCCGTCCGGTTGCCGGCGGTGATCGTCCCGCCCATCGCCTCGACGAAGCCGCGGCAGATGGGCAGGCCGAGGCCGGTGCCGGCGCGCTGCCGGTCGGCGCCGAGCACGCGGTAGAACTTGTCGAACACCCGCTCGAGATCCTCTGGCGGCACGCCATCGCCTTCATCCAGCACTTCCACCAGCACACGCTCCCGCTGCCGATGCGCGCGCAGCGTGATGCACGATCCGGCCGGCGCATATTTGGCGGCATTGTCGAGCAGGTTGAAGAGCACCTGCTCGAACAGCACCACGTCGATGTCGAGCATCGGCAGCCCGGGCTGCAGCGTGACCACCACCTTGTGCCGCGCCAGGATGCGCTTGGCCCGGCGCAGCGCGGCGCCCACCACGTCCGACACGTCGGCCAGGCCAAAGCTGAGCTTGAGCGGCCCGGATTCCAGCCGCGTCATGTCGAGCAGGTTGCCGATGAAACGGTTCAGCCGCTCGGCCTCCTCCTGGATCGTGCGGAGCATGCCCGCCCGATCGGCCTCGTCGAGCGGTGCATGGGCGCTGGTCAGGCTCGTCGCCGCGCCGAGGATCGAGGCGAGCGGCGTGCGGAGATCGTGGGAGATCGAAGTGAGGAGGGCGGAGCGCAGCCGGTCGGTCTCCGCCTGCAAGCGGACCGCGTCGACATCACGCGCCAGATTGACCCGCTCGATCGCGAGCGCCGCCTGGTCGGAGAGCGCATCGAGCAGCCGGCGGGTATCGGGGCTGAGCAGCGGGGCGGGCTGGCCCCGGTCCGTGGCGCGATCGGAGGCGCGGTCGGGGCGGCGCTCCTCCTCGCGGTCGAGACCGATCACGCCTACCGGCCCACGTCCGGTCTGCAATGGCAGGAACAGGCGCTTGCCGCCAGGCAGCGTGTCCGATCCGCGGCCCGCCGGGCGGTTGTGCTCCCAGCTCCATTTGGCCGCGGCGAGATCGGCATCGTCGAGGAAGTCTTCCGGCGGGAAGCCGGCCTGGACGGCGAGTCCTGACTCGCCCGGCAGCAGCAGCACCACCCGCAGATCGAGCATGGCGGCGATCTGCCGCGCCGTCGCCCACAGCACGTCGTCGAGCGAGACCGCGCCGGCGAGCTTGCGGCTGAACCCGTAGAGCTCCTCGGTGGTCTTCGCCTGCGCCCGTGCGGTGACCGTCTGGGCGCGGAGCTGCGCCGTCAGGTTGCTGGCGATCACCGCCACCAGGGCGAACACGCCGAGGGTGACCACGTTTTCCGGATCGGTGATCGTGAAGGTATAGAGCGGCGGCAGGAAGAAGAAATTATACGCCAGCACGCTCAACAGGCAGGCGAGCAGGGAGGCGGCGAGCCCGCCGGTGACGGCGCTGATCAGCACGCCGAGCAGGAACACCAGCAGCTCGCTGGTCGTGCCGATCAGGCTTCGCATCAGGGCGGCGATCGCCAGCGCGGCGGCCACGCAGAGTAGGCTGCCGCCCCAGGCCCCGGGCTTCACCCGCGCGATCTCGTCCCAGACCGGGCGCCGCTTCTCCTCGCCTTCCGCCGCGTCCGGTCCGCCGGCCAGCACATGGACGTGGATGCCGCCGGCGCGGGCGATCACGCGCTGTGCGACCGAGCCGCGGAACAGCTCCGTCCAATGCGCGCGGCGGGCGGGGGCGACGACGATATGGGTGAAGTTGTTGGTCCGGGCGTAGTCGACGATGGTCGCGGCGACGTCGGCGCCCGGCACCGTCACCGGCTCGGCGCCGAGCCGCTGGGCCAGACGCAGCGCGTCGGCGAGGGCGGCGCGCCGCGGTCCGTCCTGCGAGCGCCCATCCTCGACCGCAATGGCGGTCCATGGCCCGCGCAACCCATCGGCGATCCGGCGCGCATGCCGGATCAGCGCCTGGCTGCCCGGCTTGCCGCTGACATGCACGAGCACCCGGTCGCTCGCCCCCCAGGGTCCGTCGATCGCCTGGGCGCGCATGTAGTCGACCATCTGGTCGTCGACGCGCTGCGCGGTGCGGCGCAGCGCCAGCTCACGGAGCGCTGCGAGATTGCCCGGCTTGAAATAATGCCGCGCCGCCCGCTGCGCCTGCTGCGGCAGATAGACCTTGCCCTCGGCCAAGCGCCGCAGCAGGTCGTCCGGCGTGAGGTCGATCACCTCGATGTCGTCGGCGCGGTCGATGATCGAATCCGGCACCGTCTCGCGCACCCGGATGCGGGTGATGCCGGCGACGACGTCGTTCAGGCTCTCGACATGCTGCACGTTCAACGTGGTGAAGACGTCGATGCCGGCGGCGAGCAGCTCCTCGACATCGAGATACCGCTTCGGATGCCGGCTGCCCGGCGCGTTGGTATGCGCGAGCTCGTCGACCAGCACGAGCTGCGGGCGGCGCGCCAGCACCGCGTCGAGATCCATCTCCTCCACCACGTGCCCGCGATACTCGCGAGCCCGGCGCGGCACGAGCTCCAGACCGTCGAGAAGCGCCAGCGTCTCCTTGCGGCCATGGGTCTCGACGACGCCGACCACCACGTCGACGCCCTCGCGGCGCTTGGCCTGTGCGGTCGACAGCATCTCGAAGGTCTTGCCGACGCCGGGGGCGGCGCCGAAGAACAGTTTCAGCCGGCCCGCCCCCTCCTTCCGAATCGCCGCCAGCAGGGCTTCCGGCGACGGCCGCCGATCTTCCCCGTTCACCTTCTCCTGCTCATTCGGCTCCTGCTCATCCGGCTCCTGCTGGTCCGGTGATACTCATTTCGCGGCGTCGAGCGCGAGGTTGAGCGCGAGCACGTTCACATGCGGCTCGCCCAGCACGCCGAGGAAGCGTCCCTCGGTATGCGTCGCGACGAGGGCGCGGACGGTGTCTTCTGGGAGATTGCGCGCGCGGGCGACGCGCGGCACCTGGAACAGCGCTGCCGCCGGGGTGATGTCGGGGTCGAGGCCGCTCGCCGAGGTGGTAACCAGGTCGACCGGCACATTCTGGCCAGGGTTCTCCGCCGCCAGCTTCGCGGCATCGCCCTTCACCCGGTCGAGCAGCGCCTTCGAGGTCGGGCCGGCATTCGAGCCGCCCGAGTTCTGCGCGTTGTAGGGCGCCGCGATCGTCTTGGTGCTGTCATTCGGGTCGGTGTCGGTGGTGGCGGAGGGCCGGCCGTGGAAATACTTCGCGCTGGTGAAGTTCTGGCCGATCAGTGCGGAGCCGATCACCTTGCCGTCGCGCTCGATCAGGCTGCCCGCGGCCTGGTGCGGAAACACCAGCCCGGCGATGCCGGTCATCGCGAGCGGATAGGCAAGTCCCGTGAGCACCGTCATGGCGATCAGCATCAGGATGGCCGGACGAATCTGGTTGAGCATGAGTGCTACTCCTTCCCGTCAGACGAGGCCAGCCGCGTTGACGAGCATGTCGATCAGTTTGATGCCGATGAACGGCACAAGGATGCCGCCGAGGCCATAGACCAGCAGGTTCCGCCGCAGCACCGATGCCGCGCCGACCGGGCGGTAGGCCACGCCGCGGAGCGCCAGCGGCACCAGCGCCACGATGATCAGCGCATTGAAGATGATCGCCGCCAGGATGGCACTTTCCGGGGAGGCCAGGCGCATGACGTTCAGCGCCTTGAGCTGCGGGTAGAAGGCCAGGAACATCGCCGGGATGATGGCGAAATACTTGGCCACGTCATTGGCGATCGAGAAGGTGGTGAGCGCCCCGCGCGTCATCAGCAGCTGCTTGCCGATGCCGACGATCTCGATGAGCTTGGTCGGGTCGCTGTCGAGATCGACCATGTTGCCCGCTTCGCGCGCCGCCATGGTGCCGGTGTTCATCGCGACGCCGACATCCGCCTGCGCGAGCGCCGGCGCGTCGTTGGTGCCGTCGCCGCACATCGCGACCAGCTTGCCCTGCGCCTGCTCGTCGCGGATCAGCTTGAGCTTGTCCTCGGGCGTCGCCTGCGCCAGGAAATCATCGACGCCCGCCTCGGCGGCGATCGCGGCGGCGGTCAGCGGATTGTCGCCGGTGATCATCACCGTGCGGATCCCCATCCGGCGGAGCTCGGCGAAACGCTCGCGGATGCCGCCCTTGACGATGTCCTTGAGGTAGATGAGGCCGAGCAGCCGTCCGTCCCTGGCGACCGCGAGCGGCGTGCCGCCGGCCTTCGAGATCTGCTCCGCCCTTTCGGTCAGCTCGCGCGCCGCGGCGCTCGCGACCGCCGGGCGGATCGCCTCGGCAACGCCGCCACGCGCCGCCGGTGCGACCACCGGGCTCGCGCCGCCGGCGGAGGCGAGGATCGACTCCACCGCGCCCTTGCGGATCGAGGAGCCCTCGACATCGATGCCGCTCATGCGGGTCTGCGCCGTGAACGGCACGAACACCGCCCCGAGCGGCGTCATGTCGCGGCCGCGAATGCCGTAGCGTTCCTTGGCGAGCACCACGATCGAGCGGCCTTCCGGCGTCTCGTCCGACAGGGAGGAGAGCTGCGCCGCATCGGCCAGCTCCTCCTCCGTCACGCCGGTAAGCGGGATGAACTCCGCGGCCTGGCGATTGCCGAGGGTGATCGTGCCCGTCTTGTCGAGCAGCAGCGTGTCGACATCCCCCGCAGCTTCCACCGACCGGCCGGATTTCGCCAGCACGTTGAAGCGCACCAGCCGGTCCATGCCGGCGATGCCGATCGCGGAGAGCAGCGCGCCGATTGTCGTCGGGATCAGCGTGACGAAGAGCGCCACCAGGATCACCACCGGCACCGCGCCGCCGGCATAGGCGGCGAAGGAGGGGATGGTCGCGGTCGCGAACACGAAGATGATCGTGAGCCCGGCGAGCAGGATGTTGAGCGCGATCTCGTTCGGCGTCTTCTGGCGCTGCGCACCTTCGACCAGCGCGATCATGCGGTCGATGAAGGTCGAGCCCTGCGCTGCGGTGATGCGCACCGTGATCTGGTCGGAGAGCACGCGCGTGCCGCCGGTCACCGCGGACCGGTCGCCGCCGCTCTCGCGGATCACCGGGGCGGATTCGCCGGTGATCGCAGATTCATCGACCGACGCGATGCCTTCGATCACCTCGCCATCGCTCGGGATGAGATCGCCCGCTTCCACCAGCACGACATCGTCGACGCGGAGCTCGGATGCGGCGATCTCGTCCCAGGCGCCCCCCTCGCGGTGCAGCCGCTTGGCCGTGCTCTCGGTGCGCGTCTTGCGCAGCGCCGCCGCCTGCGCCTTGCCGCGGCCTTCGGCGACCGCCTCGGCCAGGTTGGCGAACAGCACGGTGATCCAGAGCCAGATCACGATCTGCAAGGTGAAGCCGATATCCTTACCGCCGGTCGCAAGGTCACGGATCAGCAGCACCGTCGTCAGCGCCGCCACCACCTCGACCACGAACATGACCGGGTTGCGGATCAGCAACCTGGGATCGAGCTTGCGGACCATGCCGCCCAGCGCGGGCACCAGGATCGCCGGGTCGAGCATCGACGACGCGCCGCCCCGCTGCGTGTTGGAAGCATTCATGACGTGTTTCCTGAAGAAGATCAGAAGGAGGTGCCGGCATTCATCGCGAGGTGCTCGACCACCGGGCCGAGCGCCAATGCCGGGAAGAAGGTCAGGCCGCCGACGATCAGGATCACGCCCACCAGCAGGCCGACGAACAGGCCGCCATCGGTCGGGAAGGTGCCCGCCGAGGCCGGCACGATCTTCTTGCCGGCGAGCGAACCCGCCGCCGCCAGCAGCGGGATCACGAACAGGAAGCGCCCGATCAGCATCGCGATGGCGAGCGTGGTGTTCCAGAACGGGACGTTCGCGCTCAGCCCGGCAAAGGCGCTGCCGTTATTGCCGGTCGCCGATGTGAAGGCGTAGAGCGCCTCGCTGAACCCGTGCGGTCCGGCATTCGCGAGCGCGCCGGTGCCGGCCGGCAGCACCACGGCGAGCGAGGTGAAGCCCAGGATCGAGAGCGGCAGGATCAGGATGGCCAGCATGGACATCTTCACCTCCTTCGATTCGATCTTCTTGCCGAGATATTCGGGCGTTCGTCCGACCATCAGCCCGGCCACGAACACCGCGACGATGGCAAAGGCGAGCATACCATAGAGGCCGGATCCAACGCCGCCGAAGATGATCTCGCCCAGCATGATGTTGACCATCGGCACCATGCCGGCGAGCGGCAGCAAGCTGTCATGCATCGTGTTGACGGCGCCGCAGGAGGCATCCGTGGTGATCGTCGCGAACAGCGCCGAGTCGGCGATCCCGAACCGCACTTCCTTGCCTTCCATGTTGCCGCCGGCCTGCAGCGCGCTTGCCGCCTGGTCGACATGCATCGCGGCGAAGGCCGGATTGCCGCCGGCTTCCACCGGATACATCGTGCACACGCCGACGAGGAACAGCACGCCCATCACGGCAAAGATCGCCCAGCCCTGCCGCTCGCTGCCGACCATCCGGCCGAACACGTTGGTGAGCCCGGCGCCGATCGAGAAGATCAGCAGCATCTGCACGAAATTCGTCAGCGCCGACGGGTTCTCGAAGGGATGCGCGGAATTGGCGTTGAAGAACCCGCCGCCATTCGTGCCGAACATCTTGATCACCTCCTGCGAGGCGACCGGTCCCTGCGCGATGACCTGCTTTGCCCCTTCCAGCGTGGTGACGCTCGTGTAGGCACCCAGATTCTGCGGCATGCCCTGCCAGACGAAGAACAGGCCGACGACGATCGAGACAGGCAGCAGGATGTAGAGCGTGCAGCGGGTCACATCGACCCAGAAATTGCCGATATTCGCCGCCGACCGCCGGGCGAAGCCGCGGATCAGCGCGAGCGCGAGCGCGATGCCGGTGGCCGCCGAGAGGAAGTTGTGCACCGTCAGCCCGGCCATTTGCACGAGGTAGCTCATCGTGCTTTCCGGCACGTAGGACTGCCAGTTCGTGTTGGTGATGAAGCTGATCGAGGTGTTGAAGGCGAGGTCGGTGCCGACCGCGGCCTGGCCCTGCGGGTTGAACGGCAACACGGCCTGCAGGCGCTGCAGCGCGTAGAGCGAGAGGAAGCCGGCAACGCTAAAGAGCAACATGGCGACCGCGTAGGTCAGCCAGTGCTGCTCCTCAGTCTCGTGCACGCCGCAGATCTTGTAGAGGCCGACCTCGAGCGGCCGCAGAACCGGGGTAAGCAGCGTGCGCTCCCCCCGGAACACCCGCGTCATGTAGCCGCCGAACGGCCGCACCAGCAGGCAGATCAGCACGCAATAGAGCGCGATCTGCGCCCATCCGTTGATTGTCATCGGCGCGTCCTCAGAACAGCTCTGGCCGGACCAGCGCATAGACGAGATAGACAAGCAGCCCGAGCGTCACCGCGCCGCCGAGCAGGTAATCAAAAATCATCGTCCGATCCTCACAACTTGCCGCAGGCGGCCGAATACGCAATCGCGACCACGAAGAAAGCGCAACCGCCCACGACATAGAGAATATCGATCATCACCAGATTCCTGCCATGCCGGAACGCGAGCCCGCGCCCGTCCCAAGTCTCACCTCGGCTATCTGGACGATCGAGCGTATAAGTTCGATTGGGGCTGAGCGCCATATATATATATATCGCGTATAGGAGCCGCGGTCGTCAGGTGCTGCACTTTATGCAAATACTATCCCGCGCCGTGGCGCCCGGCATGGAATTGCTATGGTTCGCCGACCATCCTGATCCCCGCGACAGGCTGCACGGAACGGCGCCGCGTGCATCGACCCCGATCGGCATGGCGCATTGCGATCAATCGGGACAGAGGTTTGGCACATGCCGGAAATCGTGGAATCCGCCGAAGCGCCCCTCGAGCGCAGGCCGGAGGCGCAAGGGAGCCGCGCCGCCCGGCTTCTCCGCTTCGCAGGTCCGCTCGACGGCATGCATGCGCTCGTCATCGGAGCCGCCCCCACTTCGCTGCTCGATGCGCTGCTCGGCAGCGACTGTGCGGCGGCGACCTGCCTTCGCGACACCCGGCTGCTCGCCGAAGACGGTCAGGATTTGCTGATTGCGCCGGATCTCGACGAGATCGCCGCAGCACTCCGCGTGGTCAGGCTCGCACGCCGCGCGCTCGCGCCGACCGGCCGTCTCGTCGCCTCGGTGCACGGCGCACCTTCCGACATGCTGGGCGCCGCCTTGCTGCGGGAGATCGGCCGGGAAGGGCTGGTCGCGGTGCGGACGCGCTTGCTTGCCGGCTCCTTCCTGCTGCGCGCCGATCTGCCTTTCTTCGGCGAGGCGGCAAGCGCGGTGCGCATCCGGCACGCGGCATGAGCGCCCAGACATTCGGCCTTCGCGGCTCGGTCACCGCGATGGCGACGCCGTTCCGCGACGGCCGGATCGACCATCCGCGCATCGCTGCGCTGTGCGACCGCCAGATCGGCCGCGGCACGGCCGCGCTCGTGATGTGCGGCAGCACGGGGGAGGCGGGGTCTCTGCGCAGGACGGAATTCGCCGCGGTGATTCGCCTCGCGGTGGCCGCCGCGGCGGGACGGGTGCCGATCCTGGCGGGATGCGGAGCGCTCTCGACGGAGGGTTCGGCCGCGCTGGCGAGGCTCGCCGCGGAGAACGGCGCCGCGGCGCTGCTCTGCGCGCCGCCGCCCTATTGCAAGCCGACCCAGGCCGGCATCCTCGCGCATCTGCGGGTGCTGCACGAAAGGGCGCCGCTGCCGGTTCTCCTCTATGACGTGCCGAGCCGCACCGGCATCGCGATCGGCGACGAGACGGTCGCGCGGGCCTACGAGCAGGGCCTGGTTTTCGGCGTCAAGGACGCGACCGGCGATCTCGCGCGGCCGCCCCGGCTGCGCGCTTTATGCGGCGGCGGCCTGACGCAGATGAGCGGCG
This sequence comes from Acetobacteraceae bacterium, assembly GCA_965276665.1. Lineage (GTDB taxonomy): Bacteria > Pseudomonadota > Alphaproteobacteria > Acetobacterales > Acetobacteraceae > CAWGJC01. Next base: position 349,848 of record OZ255620.1, on the reverse strand, counting down.
ACGACGCGACCGCCGCCGCCCATCTCGCGATGGGCGGGCATGGCTGCGTCTCGGTGCTGTCCAACCTGCTTCCGGCCACCTGCGCGCTGCTGCACGAGGCATGGCGGGGCGGCGATCTCGCGACCTTCGCACGCACGCGCGACCATCTCGCACCCGTCGCCGAGGCGCTTTTCGTCGAGTCGAACCCGATTCCCTTGAAGGTGGGAATGGAGAGGCTGGGGCTCTCGAGCGCGGAGATCCGCCTGCCGCTGACACCGGCGACGGAACCGACGCTGGCGCTCCTCTCCGAGGTGCTGAGCACGGCGTCGAGCATGGAGGAGGCGCTGGCGGTCCGCTCCCGCTACGCACTCGTCAGTTGACGCGGCTTTCCGCGCCGCGGGCCGTGCGGATCGCGATGATCGTCGCCGCCGTGGGGTTCGGCGCGGCGATCACGCGCACCTGCACCGACATGCTCACCGCCTTCGTCACCGATCAGCGGATCACGGTCAGCACGACCGCCCCGATCCGGTGACGCGCCACGACGTTGCAGCGCCGTTGCGAGGAACATTGAATTTATATGCGGCCTGCAGGCCTTCTCGGCGCGCGGAATGTCCGCCCAGTTCGGAGAATTCAGTCATGTTTCGCGCGTCCTCGACAGCGCTCGTGCTGTCGGCTGCCCTCGCTTGCCCGGCCTTGGCCCAGACGGCCGCCACGCCGGCCCCGGCGCCCGCCTACGGTCCTGCTCCGACACCGTCCGGCGCCGCGCCCGCCGCCAGCCCTGCCGCCGCCACGTCGCCGGCGCCCGATAAGAGCATCTACACGTTGTTCGATCCGGTGCCGGATTCGCAGCTTCGCTCGCTGAACACCGATCGTCCGACGAAGAGCAATTCGCCGGTCACCGTGGATGCCGGGCATTTCCAGTACGAGACCGACATCCTCAACTACACGCATTCCAATGCGGGGGGCGCCACCACGCGGCAATACACCGCCTTCGATCCCGTTCTGAAGCTCGGGCTGACCGACCACGTCGATTTCGAGGTGCAGTTCAACGGCTATAACTGGTTCGACCAGCAATCCGGCGGCCAGCATTTCAGCACGAGCGGCGTCGGCGACGTCGTCATCCGCCCGAAATTCAACCTGTTCGGCAATGAGGGCGGCCCGGCGCTCGCCATCATTCCCTATGTCAAGATCCCGACCGCCCGGCCGCCGATCGGCAACGACACGGTCGACGGCGGCGTGATCGCGCCGTTCTCATACCCGTTGCCGCTCGATTTCACCCTGCTGGTGATGCCGGAGATCGACGTGATCCGGAACGCGGCGGATGGCGGCCATCATTTCAACTTCACCCAGCTGCTCAACATCTCGCACCCGATCGGCAAGCAGCTCACCGCCTACGCGGAAATCTACTCGGCCCTGGGAACCGACGCCCGCACCCCGCCGGTCTACACGTTCGACACCGCGCTGGCCTGGGCGGTGACCGACAATCTGCAGCTCGACGCGGGGGCCAATATCGGCCTCAACGCCGCCGCGCCCAATCTGCAGGTCTATGCCGGGATTTCGCAGCGTTTCTGATCCGCTTGCTTGGCGGCATGGCGGCGCCCGACCTATGGTGGCGCCATGCTGCACAAGCGAAGTGGGCACCTGAGACGCGGCCTTGCCGCCGCCGGGTCCGCCCTGCCGATGCTCCGGGACCGGCTGATGGCGACCGATCCCGGCCTCGTGCGGCTGATGCTCGCAATCCGCGGCACGCTCGCGGTGCTCCTGACCACCATCGTGGCGATCGTGGCGTCGGGCCTGCTGAAAGTGCCCCCCACCGATTTCGCCAGCGGCGTCATTCTCAGCATGCTCGGCCCGTTCCTGACCCGCGAGCCCACGCTGCGGCAGCGCCAGCGGGGCTTGCTCGTGCTGACGGTGCCGGCCGCCGGGGTGACGATCGCGACCGCGGTGCTGCACGGCTACGGCATCGCCGGCGACAGCTTCTTTCTGCTCCTGGTGTTTCTCTGCTTCCTGCTGCATCTGCGCGGGCCGCGCGCCGTCGGCATCGGGTTGATCGCGGTGGTCGAGGCCTATGTCGGCCTCTATCTCGAACTGCCGCCCTCGACCCTGCCCGACCAAATACTGTCGGTCATCGTCGCGGCGCCGATCACCGCCTTCGCCTGCTTCGTGGTGGTGCCGGTCAATCCGGCGGCGACCCTGCGCCGCGCGGTGCGCGCCGTGCAGTGGCGGGCCGCCCAGGTACTGCGCCTCGCGCTGCGCGTCGCCTCCGACGAGTCGGGCCGCGCCGCCGCGCGTCTCCGCCGTGAGCTCGCCCGGCTGAACGAGGCGGCGCTCGCCGCCGACGATCAGCTCGCCTTGCTCAAGCCGATCGGGCGGGAGGCGGTGCGCGCGGGGCTGATCGAGCTCGAACTTGCGGCCGCCCGCTCGATCGAGGCGCTCTATGTGGCGGAGCCGGGACCGCGCCACCGGACGCGGCTGCTGCTGCACGCGCGGCGGATGGCGCGCGGCCGGCGCTACCATCTCCGCCCCGATCTCGCCGAACCCGGCGGCTTGCGGGCCAACCTCGTCCAGCTCGGCCATGCCGCGCACGATCTCGGCAAGGCTGCCCGGGAGATGAGGGCGGCGACCGACGCGACCGCGGCACCCTCCCTGCCGCCCGGCCCGCTGGCCTGGCGGCTCGCGGCACGGGTGACGCTTGCCGCCGCGCTGGCCATGGCGGGCGGCATGGCGCTGTCGCCGCAGCGCTGGTTCTGGGCGGTGATCACCGTCTATGTCGTGTTCCTCAACGCGCGCTCGCGCGGGGACACGATCTACAAGGGGCTGCAGCGCCTGGGCGGCACGCTGATCGGCATCGCGAGCGGCCTGGCGCTGACAATGCTGCTGATCGGCAGCACGCGCCTGCAGCTCGCGGGGCTTCTGCTCTCCGTGTTCGGCATGTTCTACCTGATCCTGTATTCCTACACCGCCGGCATCTTCTGCGTGACGATGCTGCTCGGCCTGCTCTACGGCCTGTTCGGCATTCCGCTCGGCGCGCTGCTGGCGCTCCGCCTTGAGGAGACGGCGATCGGGGCGGTCGCCGCGATCCTGGTGGCCGCCTTCGTGCTGCCGCTGCGGACGCGCGATCAGGTGATGCGCTCGGGCCGAAACGTGCTGACCGCCCTGGTCGACGCCGTCCGTGCAAGCCGCGAGGCGATGGCCGGAACGCCCGGCGCCGAACCGCTCGAGCAGATGCGACAGGTGGATCGCCAGGTCGCGGATCTGCGGCTGGCGATGGCCCCGCTGACCGCCGGCCGTTCCCTCATGCGCCGCCCCGCGCTCGAGCGGCCAGTCTCCGCGCTGCTCGACTGCGTCCACTGGGCCCGCGCGCTGGCTGCCGCCAGTCATCCGAGGCCGGGCGCGCCGGAGGCCGAGGCGCTGGCCGCGCAGATCGAGGCGCGGCTCGCCCAGCTGGCAGGAATGCAATCCGCATCAGGGGAGGAGGCGGCAACGGCGCCAAAATCGTCCGGGACATCGGACGAGCCGATCCAGGCAGCCTTGCAGAAGCTGAGCCTCGCGGTCGGGGTGCTGGCGGAAAATCTCGAGATCGGCGCGCTGGAAGGCTTCGTGCTGGAAGGCTGAGCCGCAGCTAAAGCGACCCATCCGAAAATGCTCTAGCCGCGTCGCAGAAGCGATGGTGCCCAGGGGCGGAGTCCAGATCGTTGGCTAGCCCATTGATAAAGCGTCATTTTCGATGCCTTCGGTCATCGCAGATACCAACAGGAATACCATCACGAGGCTTTGATGGGCGGGTTAGCTTCCCACCGATCTGGCACCCTGCATACCTTCGATATTGCCGGAAGGCCAAGCTGCCGCCATTAAAGAGACGGCTCGGACGCGACGAACGGGGTCTTGCCAAGGTTGGGGTCGAGGGTTCGAATCCCTTCGCCCGCTCCAGATTTTCCAGAGTTCTTACAATAGCTTAAGTGGTCTGCGCCCTTCGTAGAATCGCTTAGAACAGCCTCGCTTCAGAATAATCAGCGCGCGCTTTAAGCTTTCGGCTCCGCGCGTTGGGACATCCCGTCGCACATTTGGCAGCGGAACGCCCACCGCGCGACGATAGCGCTGGCACAGCCGATCAGCGCGTCGGCGGTGGTCGTCGGACGGCATCCGGGCGAGTTCTGGGCTACTTCATCCCAAACTACGCGCCATCCTGGAGATGGTACGCTCGCTTCGCCGCTGCGGCCGCCTTGCGCAGGACATCCTGGCCCGTGCCGCGGTAGGCCGCGGGCAGACAATGCCGGGCAGGAGCCAGAAGTCGTTCCCGGTCATGGTTGCCAACGGGACGCTGTACTGCGGCAGCGGCTGTATGCTCGGCGAAATCTGCGCGGAATAGCTATTGTTTGAGGCCGACACGCAGTCGCTAGCCTCTTGGCAGGTCGGATGTACGGCTTCATGGCGTTCGCAAACTTCTACCGCTTGCTCGGCGCCGCTCTGAATGCCGACGTGCTGGAGTTATGGTTCGCCATGCAGGTCGCATGCGGGTTCGTCACTGCCTACCCGGTCACATAGGGCTGATACGGTTGGAGGTGAAAACGATGCGGCGATGCAGCAACGGCAGGCGGAGGTGAGCATAGTGTCAATCGGCTCGGCCGTAATCCTGTTCCTCGGGTGCCTCGTTCTTGGCACTATTTCCAGCGCCGTACTGTCGCACCGGCTGGACCAGGTCGGAACGTATCTGGGCCTGTCGGAAGGCCTGCTGGGTCTGGTCACCGCGCTAGGCGCCGACTCGCCGGAGATCGCGACCGCCGTGACGGCGCTCGTGGGCGGGCAGCACGACCTAGGCCGGGGCGTGATCTTCGGCTCCAACCTTTTTAACTTGGCCGCGCTTTTTGGCTTGGGCGCGGTAGTGGCCGGGCGGCTTGCCTGCGGGCGTGAAACGCTGCTGCTGAACGCCGGCGTGGCGGTGTCCATCACGGGCGTGCTGGCCTGGCAGCTTCTGACGGACGGCTCGCCGCTGGTCGGTGGCGCGTTGATCGCTGCGGTCATGCTGCCGTACGTCGCGGTGTCGGCGCTGAAGCCGCGGCAGCTTCGTTCGCCGCTGCTGCCCGGCCCGATGCTGCGCTGGCTGCAGGAGGCCGTGCGCGACGCGGAGGTCGATAGTGGCGGCGAGCGGTTCCCGACCCCGCCATCCTGGGCGGACAAGCTGGCGGTCGTGCCGCTGCTCGGCATGGTCGTGGTCAGTAGCATCGGCATCGTGAGAGCGGCGACCGTGCTAGGCGCCGACCTTGCCGTGCCGGATGCGGTGCTGGGCACCCTGGTGCTAGCGACGCTCACGGGCATCCCGAACGCCGTCGCCGCCATCCGGCTGGCGGTGCAGGGGCGCGGGGCGGCGGTGGTCAGCGAAACCTTCAACAGCAACAGCCTGAACCTGATCGCGGGCGCCTACCTGCCCACGCTGTTCGTGACCGCGGCGCCGTTGTCCGGGGCCGGACGGATGGTGCTGTGGTGGCTGCTGGGCGGCACTCTGCTCGCCGCGGCCCTGTTCCTGCGCCGAGCGGTGCTGACGCGATGGGAGGGGGCGGTGCTGATCGTGGGCTACGCGGTGTTCGCCATCCTGGTTGCCGTAGGTTGAGCAAGCTCAATGAGCAGACTCGGCGTGACAGGTCGGTCGATTGGCTCTGTTGGCCGCGGTTCGACAGCAGCGCCTTTTTCACGGCCCGGCCGGATCAGCCGGAAAACGGCCGCTGGCTGATCAGCCCGGCACAGCTTGTCACCCGATCGCGCCGGCCTCGCGCTGTGCCACCTCCCGTTCCGCGCCAATCCTGGAGGCGCAGCGGTGCGCCCGCAGTGGCGGACCGGATGCAATTGGAGGAGCTTGCGCCCGACGGTATCGCGATGGTGGAGTTGACGGGGGGGCCGATGGGGGCCACGGTTGTCGTGGTTGCGGGCAACGACGCGGTTACAGGAGGGGTGATGGTGGTGGCCGAAAACGGCTGGTTCGCCGCGCGGCCCCGGCGCGGGTGTTAAGCCAACCGGTCCCCGCGTCCGGCAATTTGTGATGTCGGCTGCCATCCTCGCGCTCAACGCCGGGTCGAGCAGCATCAAGTTCGGGCTGTTCGAGGTCGGCGATGACTCGAAGCTCCGCCTGATGTCGAAAGGCGGCATCGAGGGCGTCGGCGGTGACCCGCATTTCACCGCCAAGGATGCGGCTGGCTCGACGCTGGCAGACAAGCATTGGCAGGGGAAGGACGCGGCATTTGACGCCATGCTGGGTGCCTTGCTGGCCTGGGCGGAACACCACGTGCAACCGGATACCCTCGCCGCGGTGGGGCACCGCGTGGTGCATGGCGGCCGCCGGTTCACCGTCCCAGTGCGGCTGACGGGTGAAATTCTCCAACAACTGGACGCACTGACGTCTTTAGCGCCCTTACACCAGCCGCACAGCCTGGCGCCAGTCCGCGCGCTGATGGCGCTGCGGCCTGGCCTACCCCAGGTCGCGTGTTTCGACACCGCCTTCCACAGTACCATGCCGGCAGTCGCCACGCGCTTTGCGTTGCCGCGCGAGTATGAGGCCGAAGGGGTTCGCCGCTACGGTTTTCACGGCCTGTCCTACGAATACATCGCGCGCACCCTGCGGCAGCAAGCGCCGGGTTTGGCCGCCGGGCGGGTGGTCGTGGCTCACCTGGGCAACGGCGCCAGCCTGTGCGCCATGCAAGACGGCCGCAGCCAGGACACCACGATGGGCTTCACAGCGCTAGACGGGCTGGTGATGGGCACGCGTTGCGGCACCCTGGACGCTGGGGTGGTGCTCTACATGCTGCAGCAGAAGGGGCTTTCGGCGCACGAGGTGGAGCACGTGCTGTACGAACGCTCAGGCCTGCTCGGCGTGTCCGGGGTGTCGAGCGACATGCGGACGCTGTTGGCCAGTCCCGACCCGCGAGCGCGCGAGGCGGTGGAGCTGTTCGCGTTCCGCGTCGGGCAGGAGACGGCCGCGATGGCAGCGGCGCTGGGTGGCCTGGACGGCTTTGTCTTCACGGGCGGGATCGGTGAACACGCGGCTGAGTGCCGCGCCTTGGTGTGCGAGCGGCTGCATTGGTTAGGTGTCGAGTTGGACGCGGCCGCCAATACGGGCGGTGCGGGCCGGATCAGCACGCCGGGCAGCCGCGTCGAGGTCCACGTCATCCCGACGGACGAGCAGGCCACCATCGCCGGGCATACGCGCGACTTGATCGCCTGAGTCGCCCGCCGCGACGCCTGCATCGCGTGAGTAGTTTCCGAGCCTGTGTTCCCCGGCCCGGCCAGCCAACATGCCGTCCTGTGCCGAAGCTCTGGCGCCACGCGTCTCACCGCCGCTGGGATCGTCGAGTATGGACGCAGGCGAAGGGAGCGCACCATGCTAAACGCCGTAACATCGCTTAAGGGGTTCGCGATCCAGGCCAAGGATGGCGGCCTCGGGACCGTCAGCGACTTCCTGTTCGATGACAGCACCTGGAAGGTGCGCTGGATGGTCGTCGACACCGGACGTTGGCTGAGCGGGCGCAAGGTTCTGATTCACCCGTCGGCCGTGATCTCCGCCGAGTATGGGGCGCGGGAACTCACAGTTGCGCTGACGAAGGCCCAGGTGGAGGACAGCCCCGACATCCTGCAGGACCGCCCGGTCTCGCGACAGATGCAGAACGACCTCTACGGCTATTATGGTTGGGATCCGCTCTGGGGCGGAGGAATGTTCGGCGCCGGGATGTGTGGCGGCTCCATGTATGGGTATGGCGGCGGAATGGGCGCGATCGCCTCGCCTTTGTCGGCGCCCGCCTATTTCGGCACGGCGGCCGTGCAAGAGGCCGAGCGGGGCGGGACCGACACCGATGAGGGCGACCCCCACCTGCGCAGCATCGCCGAGGTCACCGGCTACCACGTCCATGCTACTGACGGCGACATCGGGCACATCCAAGACATTCTCGTTGACAGCGCAAGCTGGGGCATCCGCTACCTCATCGTCGATACCTCGAACTGGTGGTTCGGCCAGCACGTGCTGGTCTCACCCTACGCGGTCAAGGGCGTGGACTGGCCCGACCGTCATGTCCGGCTCGCCATCGCCCGGGGCCGGGTCAAATCCAGCCCGCCCTGGAACCCGGCGCAAGTCATCGACAACGAATACGAACGGCGGCTGCACAACCATTACGACTGGCCCGGCTATGGCTGGTGAACGCAAATACCCCGACGCATTCGCCCTGAAGAACACAGGCCTCGATGCGTTCCTGTATGCCGATGTCGGCACGGAGCTGAACGGATCGCCGCTCACGATCCTCTCGGTGCTGGCCCGGCTCGGCAACGACCCCTGGGCGCAGGCGGCGGGCTGGGCTGGGCTGCCGCGGGCTGCAGCGATCGATGGCCTCTCGCAAAGCATTGCCCAGATGCCTCTCACGCCGACCGCGCTCACCGGCAGCCGCGACATCGCCGCGCGCCTGGTCCAGCTCCTGCCCGGCAAGGCGCGGCCTGACATCCCGGCAAGGGCGGAAGGCGCGAAGCCAGTGGCGGCGACGCCAAACTGGTTGCCGGTCACGATGATCTGGTGGGGTGTCGCTGTCTGGATGGTGTTGAGCGGGCTGCTGACGCCAAAGCCCTCGACCAACGTCATCGCACCGGTCTCACAGCCGGTCGCGATCTCCGGCCCAACCTCCTCGGCTCCTGTACCGCTCCCGCAGCATACTGCCGCCGCGCCACCGACAGCGGCTGGCCTTCCGTAACCAAGAAAGGGTGTCCACAAGATGAGCACTACCGTGCGGCCCCTGATCGCCGGGAACTGGAAGATGCATGGGTTGTCGGCCGAACTCCATGAGATCGGCGCCATCGCCGCATCCGTTCACGCTAGGCCGCCCGCAGCCGATGTGCTGATCTGTGTTCCGGCGACCTTGCTCTCCAGAGCGGCGCAGATAGCCGCGGGCCGCATCGCCATCGGCGGTGAGGATTGCCACGCCGAAGTCTCCGGTGCGTTCACGGGGGACGTGAGCGCCGACATGCTGAAGGATGCGGGTGCGGCTGCGGTAATCGTCGGCCATTCGGAACGCCGTCTGCATCATGGCGAGACCGGTCCGATGGTGGCCGCGAAGGCAAAAGCCGCGTGGCGCTCCGGTCTTTCCACCATTGTCTGCATCGGCGAGTCCGAGGTCCAGCGTCGGCGCGGCGATGCGCTTGCCGTATGCGGCGACCAGATCGCAGACAGCCTGCCCCAGGACCTCGCTCGGTCCGGCACGGCCGCGATCGCCTACGAACCACTGTGGGCGATCGGCAGCGGGCACGTACCCACCGCCGATCAGATCGCCGAGATGCATCGGCACCTCCGAACTTGCCTCGTGGCGCTCGCAGGCGCCGCGGGCGCGAGCATTCGCATCCTCTACGGCGGATCGGTCACCGCGGACAATGCCGACGAGGTCCTCGGGCTTCCCGACGTGGGCGGCGTGCTGATCGGCGGCGCGAGCCTGCTGGCGGTGGATTTCGACGCCGTGCTCCGGTGCGTGCCGGAGGCGCTTTTCGCGCCTGCGTAGTTTCCGACCCTCCCCATGCTGACCGCGTGTTGCCTATCGTCCGGGCTTGTCCTGGGACCGGCCTGTTAGCTGGGCCCGGCCCGGCGTCCTACCCGGCACGCATGACCACAGAGAACCGAGAGGAACAGCCGTCATGGCGAAGCCCAATGCCGCCCACGCCAAATCGCCGGATGCAAAGCCGGCTTCACCTTCGGACGCCAAAGACGATCTGAAGTCGTTGCCCTTGCCCGAAGTCGAGAAGCGCTTAGACGCGTCACCGGATGGGCTGAGCCAGACCGAGGCGACGAAGCGGCTGGGAAAATACGGGCCGAACGAAATTGAAGAAAAGAAAACCAACGCGCTGCTGAAGTTCCTGAAGTATTTCTGGGGGCCGATCCCCTGGATGATTGAAGTGGCTGTGGTGCTCTCGGGCGTGGTCCGGCATTGGCCCGACTTCTTCATCATCCTCGTGCTGCTCATCGCCAACGCCACCATCGGCTTCTGGGAGGAGCGGCAGGCCGGCAACGCTATTGAGGCGCTGAAGGCCAAGCTGGCGATCAAGGCCCGGGTCAAGCGCGACGGCAAATGGGTGACGCCACCAGCCAAGGACCTGGTGCCCGGCGACGTCATCCGCCTGCGCCTCGGCGACATCGTGCCGGCGGATGCACGATTGCTGGACGGCGACGAACTTTCAGTCGACCAGTCCGCTCTGACGGGCGAGTCCTTGCCGGCCTCCAAGCAGCCGGGCGAGGCAGTGTTCTCCGGCTCGATCGTCCGGCGCGGCGAGATCAGCGCGCTGGTCTATGCCACCGGCGGCAAGACCTATTTCGGCAAGACGGCGGAGCTGGTGCAGTCGGCCGTCACCGTGAGCCATTTCCAGCAAGCTGTTCTGCGGATCGGCAACTACCTGATCATATTGGCCGTGGCGCTGGTGTCGGTGATCATTGCCGTCGGCATCTACCGCGGCGAGCCGGTCCTGACCGTGCTGCAATTCGCCCTGGTGCTGACGGTGGCGGCCATTCCGGTGGCGATGCCAACGGTCCTCTCGGTGACGATGGCGGTCGGCGCGCGCCTGCTCGCCAAGAAGCAGGCAATCGTCAGCAAGCTGGTCGCCATAGAGGAGCTGGCTGGCGTGGACGTGCTGTGTGCCGACAAGACCGGCACCCTGACGCAGAACAAGCTGACGCTGGGCGACCCGTTCTGCCTGGACAAGACCACGCCAGAACAGCTCATCCTGGCCGCGGCACTCGCGTCGCGGTCCGAGAACGACGACACGATCGACCTCGCTGTCCTGGGCGGGCTGAAGGACAAGGCGGCGACGAAGCCTTTCAAGATCACGCATTTCCAGCCGTTCGACCCGGTGCACAAGCGCACCGAGGCGACGGTGCAGGCCGAGGATGGAGCGACGTTCAAGGTCACCAAGGGTGCGCCCCAGGTTATTCAGGCCCTGGCGGACAATGCCGCTGCCGTAAAGGACGCGGTCGACAAAGCGGTGGATGATTTTGCCAAGCGAGGGTTTCGAGCGCTCGGCGTGGCGCGGGCCGATGGCGACGGCAAGTGGCAGCTTCTCGGCGTGTTGGCGCTGTTCGATCCGCCGCGTGACGATGCCAAGTCCACGGTCGCGACCGCGGCCGCGATGGGTGTCAAGATCAAGATGGTGACCGGCGACGCGCTGGCCATCGCCAAGGAGACGGCCAAGACGCTCGGCATGGGCGCCAACATCCTCGACGGCGCCACCCTGGGCGACTCGAAGAGCGACGAAACCGCGGACGAGATCAAGTCGGTCGAGGACGCCGACGGGTTTGCCCAGGTGTTTCCGGAGCACAAGTTCCACATCGTCGATATCCTGCAAAAGCACGACCACATCGTCGGCATGACCGGCGACGGGGTGAACGACGCGCCGGCGCTGAAGAAGGCCGATTGCGGCTTTGCCGTCTCCGGCGCGACCGACGCGGCGCGTGCGGCGGCCTCCATCGTGCTGGTCACGCCGGGGCTCTCGGTCATCATCGATGCGATCAAGGAAAGCCGGCGCATCTTCCAGCGCATGAACAGCTACGCGATCTACCGCATCGCCGAGACGCTGCGCGTACTGATCTTCATGACGCTTGCCATCCTGGTCTTCAAGTTCTACCCGCTGACTGCGATCATGATCGTGATGCTGGCGTTGCTCAACGACGGCGCGATCCTGTCCATCGCCTACGACAACGTCCGCTACCGGAACGCGCCTGAAGCCTGGAACATGCGGCTCGTCCTGGGTGTCGCCACGGTATTGGGTCTGGTCGGCCCCATCGCCGCCTTTGGCCTGTTTTACCTTGGTGACCGCACCTTCAAGCTTGGGCATCCGCAGCTCCAGACGATGATGTATCTCATGCTGTCGGTTGCCGGGCATCTGACGATCTTCCAGACCCGGACGCGCGGCCCGTGGTGGTCCACGCGCCCGGCCTGGATCTTGCTGGCGGCGGTCGGCGGGACCCAAGCTGTGGCAACGCTGATTGCAGTCTACGGCTTCGGGCTCGTGACGCCGCTCGGCTGGATGTATGCGGGAATCGTCTGGGCCTATGCGTTCGCCTGGTTCCTGGTCACCGACCCGTTGAAGCTGCTCGCCTACAAGGTCCTCGACACCGTCAGGGCAGATACCGCGCCTCCGGCCAAAGCCGGACTGGCGCCTCGCGCGGAGGTATCGGCGACCGCTGACGCGAAAGCCGGCCCCGAACTTGACGCAAAAGCCACGCCCGGCTCGGGAGCCGAGGCCGCGCCGAAGCCCCAGCCGGCGGCGGTGTCAGGATCAACGCCAGCGTCCAAGACTGCGCCACAGCTTGCCGTGGCCAACGGCAATGTGACGGCACTGTTGGATACAAAGCTGAAGGACGTCCTGCTGGCCGCCGGGCTGAAGGATCCCGCGGCCGCCGGGCACTTCATCGCCCAGGCGATCGATGATGCGGAGGCGCCGGAAGCGGTCGCAGCACCGCATGGTGACAAGGCCACAGTGGCCGCGGCGCCGGCCCCCAAGGCCGCCGAGTGACCGATCGCGCATGGAGGAACCGATGAAGATCAGCACGAGCGATTACCGTGTCCGCGAGGGCGAAGAGGTTGACCTCAAGAGGCGGCCGACCACCGTCGATCCCCTCTATGGATCGAAGGCCCGCTATAAGGAGATCCTGGCGAACCATGTCGAGAAGCTGAGCGCGCTGCAACAGCTCCACTATGCGTCCAGCCGCCACGCCATCCTGCTGATCTTTCAGGCGATGGACGCGGCCGGCAAGGATGGGGCGATCCGTCACGTGATGTCCGGGGTGAACCCGCAAGGATGTCAGGTGTTCAGCTTCAAGCATCCCAGCGCCATGGAGCTCGAGCACGACTTCCTGTGGCGCACGACACGGCACCTGCCGGAACGGGGACGCATCGGCATTTTCAACCGGTCCTACTACGAGGAAGTGCTCGTCGTTCGCGTCCACCGCGACATCCTGCGCGGCGAGGACCTCCCCGATATGCCGCACCACGATGGTCAGCTCTGGCAGGATCGTTATCGGTCAATCAATGATCTCGAACACCACCTGCACGTCAACGGCACGCTGGTGGTCAAGATTTTCCTCCACCTCTCGAAGGACGAGCAGCGGCAACGCTTCCTGGCGCGGATCGATGAGCCCGACAAGAACTGGAAATTCAGCACAGCCGACATCGAGGAGCGGAAGTTCTGGAAGCAGTACCGGACGGCCTACGAAGAGTGCCTGAGCGCCACCAGCACCGATGACTCGCCGTGGTACGTGGTGCCGGCCGACGACAAGGAGAACGCCCGGCTGATCGTCTCCCAGATCGTCGTGGACACGCTGGAAGGGATCGGGATGAGTTATCCCAAAGTGAGCGTGGAACGTGCGCGGGAATTGCAGTCGATCAGGGATGGGCTCGTGGCCTGAAGCCATTTCGGATTGCATCGTCAGTGTAGGCACCGGCGTTGATGCGGTCGCCGTGCCGGCTCTGTCCTAGGACTCGAGATGCGGCGTCTTGCGGCGATAGTCGGTTTGGTGGCCGGCGCCCTGGCGGTGATGCCCACTTTAGCCCGGGCGCAAGCCACCAACAGCGGCGTAGGCGTCGGACCCAGCCTGCAAGCCGCGCAGCCCGTTGCACAGAAGAACGTGGCACCCATGGTTGAGCACCTATCCGGTGATCTGGGCGGCGTCCGCACCGGTCTCGAGAACCGGGGTATCTATCTACTGCTCAATGCCACGACGGAGTTCGCGGGCAATGTCAGTGGCGGCGTCAAGCAGGGCGCCACGTTCGCAAACCAAGTCGGCTTCGAAGCCGACCTCGACTGGCAGCTTTTGGCGGGGATCATGGGCCTATCCACCCACCTCATCATCGTCAATCGATCCGGCAACAGCGACAGCACGTTGTTCGGAGACAACCTGCTGCCCGTGCAGGAGATCTACGGCTCGGGCGGCAATGTGGCGGTGCATCTCGTTTCGGCCTACGCGCAGCAGACGCTGTATGGCGGCAAACTCGACATCGCCCTGGGGCGCATGAACGTCGAGAACGACTTCGCCAGCTCGCCGCTATACTGCAACTACATGACCAACGCGCTATGCGGCGACCCCAAGGCACTGCCGGGCGGAGACATCGGGCACAGCGCGTTCCCCGACGCCGTTTGGTCCGCACGCGTGCGTGTCCGCCCGGTCAAGGAGATTTACGTCGAGACCGGGGTATACGAGGTAAATCAAGGCCTTTACAGCAACGCAAATTTCCGCAGCGGCTTCAAATTCGACGGTTCACAGGACAGCGGCGTCTACGTTCCGGTCGAGATTGCCTACGAACCCCTGGTCGGCAGCGCCAAGCTGCCGGGCCACTACAAGATCGGCTTCGGCTACGACTCCTCGTCCACTTACAGGAATTTTTCCACCGCACTGACCGCCACGTCCGGCAGGAACTCCGGCTCCCCACTCTCGACGCACACCGGCAACACGCAGAGCTGGGTCCTATTTGACCAGATGCTGTTGCGGCAGGGGCCGGGCGACCAGGACGGCATTATCGTATTGGGTGGCTTCATCCATAACGATCCGGCCAACTCTGTCTATGCCGAGCAGTATTTCGCCGGCGTGCTCGACCGTGGTTTTTGGCAGGCGCGGCCGCAGGACGCGGTGGGCATGCTGTTCACCTACAACACAGTCAGCGGCGCTCTGGGGAAGGTCCAGTCGCGGGAGGCGGCGCTCGGGATCCCGCTCAGCAACGCCGCCACCGGCCCGCAGACGCACGAGATGGTGCTGGAGGTCAACTCCGACATCCACGTTGCGAGCGGCTTGAACATTCAGCCCGAATTCCAATACGTGTTCCGGCCAAACGCGCAGTCCACCATCCACGACGCAGCGGTGTTCGGCTTCAAAGGACATGTCGAGTTCTGACCGACCGCGGCTCGCGTGAGTAGTTTCCGAGCCTGCGTCTGCACCCCTGAGAACTGATATGACCGCCGCCATTCTGGATGGCATCCCGGGCCGTCGCAGTGTCAGGCCGTTTCCCATCCGACAGGTGTGCAATGAAAGCTCGGACAGAAACGCTCGCGCCGCCCTCCGCACCGGTCGCTCGCACGCCGCCCCAGGCGGTCGCGGCGGAGCCGCCTGCCGGCCAGACTGTCACCCCCTGGCTCGTGGTAGTACTCGCGGTCATCCTGTTCTCCGGCGGGCTGTTTGGCTACGACCAGGGCGTCATCTCGGGCGCGTTGCACGGGATCAAGGTGACATTCTCCCTCAGCGCGATGTTGGTGGAGGTTGTCACCAGTTGGGTGACGCTCGGCGCGCTGTTCGGCGCGCTCGCGGGGGGTGAGCTGGCCGACCGGATTGGGCGCAAGCGCACGGTGCTGATCGCCGGCGCGATGTTCACGCTTGGCGCCCTCGTGCAGGCGCTTGCACCGGATACGATGATCCTGGTGGCGGGGCGGCTAATCGTCGGCGCTGGGGTCGGCGTGGCCGCTGTCGCCGCACCGCTCTATGCCGCCGAACTGGCACCAACCACGTTGCGCGGCCGATTCGTGTCCGCTTATCAGCTGGCGATCACTGCCGGTATCTTCCTGGCCTACCTGGTTGATGGTTGGCTGTCGCAAGGCGACGCGTGGCGATGGATGCTCGGCGCTTCGGCCGTCCCGGGGCTGCTGTTGTTCGTGGCGGCGCTAATGGCGCCCGAGTCGCCGCGCTGGCTCATGAAGATGGGCCGACGGAGCGACGCTGCGGCGCAGCAGCGAAAGATCCGGCCTGGGATTGACGTCAAGCCGCGCCTCGATGCCATCGAGGCCGGCCTTCGGCAGGATGCCGGACGCGCCTCTTGGGCCGAGGTGTTCCACAAGGAATGGCGGCGCCCGCTATTGATCGGGGTCGGGCTGGCGGTGTTTCAGCAGGTCACCGGCATCAATGCGATCATTTATTATGCAGACCAGATTTTTGCCTCCGCCGGCTTCGTCACACAATCGTCGCAGACGACGGTGACCACGTGGGCGATCGGCGGCGTGAACGTGCTTGCCACCCTGATAGCCATCGCCTTCATCGACCGCCTTGGGCGCCGGAAGCTGCTGCTGACCGGATTACTCGGGATGGGCGTCAGCCTGGGCGTAGTCGGCCTCGCCTTCCGGTTCATCGACGCCGCCCACGTGGGCGCGGCGGCCGCTGCGCCGAGCGGCGCCGGCATCGTAACCCTGCTAGCATTGGTCGCCTTCATCATTTGCTTCGCGTTCTCCATGGGTCCCGTCGTCTGGACGGTGATCAACGAGATCTTTCCGGGTCACGTTCGTGGCCGTGCCGTGGCCATAGCTACGGCGGCCAACTGGGGCTCGGCGTTCCTGGTCAGCCAGGGTTTCTTGTCGCTGATCGGATTGATCGGCAATTCACTCACCTTTTGGCTGTTTGCGCTGTTTTGCGGCCTCGGATGGATATGGATTTACCGCGCGGTCCCGGAGACCAAAGGACAGTCGCTGGAACAAATCCAGCAACTCTGGGACGGAAGGGCTCGTGATGCTGCTCGCGGGTGACATCGGCGCTACCACGACCCGGCTGGCCCTCGTCTCCGCAGACGCCGGGCCGCGCAATTTTGTGGCCGAGCAGGAGTTCCGCAGCGCAGACTTCAAGGGATTGCAGCCGATCGTTGAGGCGTTCCTCGCTAGCAGCGGCGAACGGCCCACTTCCGCCTGCTTCGACGTGGCAGGGCCGGTGATCGCGGGTCACGCCCACCTGACGAACCTGCCGTGGGATTTGGAAGAGGCGACGTTGTGCCGCGCGCTCGGTCTCGATCACATCACGCTGCTCAACGACCTGGAGGCAATCGCCCATGCGGTGCCGCAATTGCACACAGGTGAGACGGCCGAGCTCAATGCCGGCCGCGCCGTGGAGCATTCGCCAATTGCCGTGCTGGCCCCCGGCACCGGGCTCGGCGAAGCCTTCCTGATTTGGAGCGGGCACGACTATGTCGCCTGCGCGTCCGAAGGCGGCCACGCTGACTTCGCGCCGACCAACCAAGTCCAAGCCGGCTTGTGGACATTCCTGACCGAGCGCTTCCGCCACGCGGCCTACGAACGGGTCTGCGCCGGCTCCGGCCTGCCGAACGTCTACGACTACGTGCGTTCCCGCGACCCGGCCTCGGAGAGCGCGGCGTTCCGCGCGGTCCTGGAAGCAGCCCACGACCGCACGCCGCCAATCGTCGAGGCGGCGCTGCACGATGCCGACAACAACCCCCTCGCCGCCGAGACGCTGCGCATCGTGATCGACGTCTGGGGCGCCGAGGCCGGCAACTTGGCCTTGAAGGTCATGGCGACCGGCGGGATCTACCTGGCCGGCGGGCTGCCGCCCAGGCTGGTGCCGCAGCTTCAGGATGGCGCGTTCATGCGCGCTTTTACCGCCAAGGGTCGCTTCGCCAACCTTCTTCACGCGATCCCGGTTCATGTTGTCACGATCAACGCAGCCCTGCTCGGCGCGGCGCTCTACGGCCTGGACCATGCAGCCGGACGCCGCTTGCCCAGGAGCCCGGTCAGCGACGGGCTCGCATCGACAACCGGTCTTCGCGCTCCAGCAACAAGTCAAGTCAAACCTGAATACGAAGGAGCGAAACGATGCAACTAGGAATGATCGGCCTCGGGCGGATGGGCGGCAATATGGCAGTGCGACTGGTCAAGGCCGGCCATGACTGCGTGGTCTATGACAGCCATCAGGACGCGGTCGACACGCTCGTTCAGAAGGGCACGAAGGGCGCCACCGACCTGCCCGGGTTCGTCAAGATGCTCAGCGCACCTCGGGTGATATGGCTGATGGTTCCGGCCGGCGCGGTCGACTCCGTGATCGGGTCGCTGATGCCGCTGCTGGACGCTGGAGACGTTCTGGTGGACGGCGGCAACTCGTACTATCACGACGATATCCGCCGTGCCGAGGAGTTGCGCGCCAAGGGCCTGCACTATGTCGATGTGGGCGTCAGCGGCGGCGTCTGGGGTCTGGATCGCGGCTTCTGCCACATGATCGGCGGCGAACCCGAAATCGTGAAGCGTCTTGATCCGATCTTCTGCGCGCTGGCGCCAGGCGTCGACGCCGCACCGCGCACGCCGGGCGCGGATGGCGCGCCTAACAGTGCGGAACTGGGCTACCTGCACTGTGGTCCGAGCGGCGCCGGGCATTTTGTCAAGATGGTCCATAATGGCATCGAATACGGGATGATGGCTTCCTATGCCGAAGGATTGAACATCCTCAAGCACGCCAATGTCGGAGCAAGAAGACAGGAGACCGATGCCGAGACCACGCCACTGCGCCATCCCGACTTATACCGATACGACATCGACATCGCGCAGGTCGCGGAAGTCTGGCGCCGCGGCAGCGTGGTCGCGTCCTGGCTGCTTGACCTGGCCGCCACTGCGTTGCGCAAAAGCCCAAATCTGGATGGTTTCGCCGGGCGCGTATCCGATTCCGGTGAAGGCCGCTGGACGCTGCAGGCGGCGATCGACGAGAGCGTGCCGGCGCCGGTGATCTCGGCGGCATTGTTCGCGCGCTTCGGGTCGCGCGGTGAAGCGGACTACGCCGACCGTCTGCTCTCGGCGCTGCGATTCGGCTTCGGCGGCCATCTCGAGAAGCCAAACACCGATCGATGACCGCCTGTCTGCCCAACCTCAAAGGAGCCGCATCATGGCCTCGGACGCACCCAAGACACTGAACCGCCTCGGTCAGAGCCTCTGGCTCGACAACATCACTCGCGACCTGCTCGATAGCGGAACCTTGCAGCACTACATCGAAACGCTATCGGTTACCGGGCTCACCTCAAACCCGACGATCTTCGACCACGCCATCTCGCATAGCGCTTCGTATGACGCCGAGATCCATCGCCAGCTCGATGAGGGGCGGTCGGGAGAGGCATTGTTCTTCCATCTGGCCGTGCAGGACCTCGTCCGAGCCGCCGACCTGTTCGCCGCCACTCATGCCCGGACTGCGACGGTCGACGGCTTCGTGTCGCTCGAAGTGTCGCCGCTGCTCGCCTATGACACGCAGGCTTCGGTCAAGCAGGCCAAGGCGCTGCACGCGCAGGCGAACCGCCCCAACGTGTTCATCAAGATCCCCGGCACCGCGGAAGGCCTGCCCGCTATCGCGGAGGCCATCTTCGCCGGCGTTCCGGTGAATGTGACCCTGCTGTTCTCTACCGAGCAGTACAAGGCAGCTGCCAATGCCTATCTCACGGGCCTGGAACGCCGGGTGGCCGCGGGGCTTTCGCCGGATGTCCGGTCCGTGGCCTCACTGTTCGTCAGCCGGTGGGACCGCGCCGTCATGGACAAGGTTCCGTCCGCCTTGCGCAACACGCTCGGCATCGCAGTCAGCCAGCAGGCCTACAGGGCGTATCGTGACGTGCTGGACAGCGATCGCTTCCAATGCCTGGCGAACCTCGGCGCCCGGGCACAGCGGCTGCTATTCGCCAGCACCGGCACCAAGGACAAGAGCGCCTCGGACACGTTGTACATCGCCGGCCTTGCCGCGCCGAACACCGTCAACACCATGCCGGAGGACACGCTGCTGGCCTTCGCCGATCACGGCGGCGCCCCGGTGGCGCTGCCGCGGGACGGCGGCGACGCCGAAGCCTCGCTCGCCGCCCACGTCAACGCCGGCATCGACTTGGCCGCGCTGGCTGAACAACTGCAGTCCGATGGCGCCAAAGGGTTTGTGAAGTCCTGGCGCGAGTTGCTGGCCGCGATCGACGTCAAAAGCAAGGTGCTTGCGTGATGGATGGACAGGATCGCATCCCGATGGCCGCCCTCACCCATTCGCCCGCGTGGCAGGCGCTCGCCGCCCATCATGCCCAAATGAAGGACGTGCACCTGCGCACCCTTTTCTCCGACGATCCCGGGCGGGCGGAGCGCTTCTCCGCCGAGGGCGCCGGCCTGTTCCTCGACTACTCAAAAAACCGCATCACCGCGGAGACGATGCAGCTCCTCCTGACGCTGGCCGAGGACCGCGGGGTGGTCGCGCGACGCGATGCGATGTTCGCCGGAGAGAAGATCAACATCACGGAACTCCGCGCCGTGCTGCACGTCGCGCTGCGCGCGCCCCGCGGCACCCACATCGACGTCGATGGCGCGGACGTGGTGCCGGACGTGCACCGGGTGCTCGACGCGATGGCCGCTTTCGCCACCGGCCTGCGCAGCGGCGCCCTGACCGGTCATACCGGCAAGCGCATCCGCAACGTCGTCAACATCGGCATCGGCGGCTCCTATCTGGGGCCGGAGATGGCCTATCTCGCGCTGCGGGACTTCAGCGACCGGTCGATGACCTTCCGCTTCGTCGCCAACGTGGACGGTTCGGATCTGACCGAAGCCACGATGGATCTCGACGCCGCCGAGACCCTGTTCATCGTCTCGTCCAAGACCTTCACCACGCTGGAGACCATGACCAACGCGGAAGCGGCCCGGACGTGGCTGCTGCAGCAGCTCGGCCCGGATGCAGCGGTGGCCAAGCACTTCGCCGCGGTCTCCACCAATATCGAGGCGGCGACGAAGTTCGGGATCGATCCTGCCCACATCTTTGGCTTCTGGGACTGGGTTGGCGGCCGCTACTCGATGGACAGCGCGATCGGCCTGTCCACGATGGTGGCGGTCGGGCCCGAGAACTTCGCGGCCATGCTGGGCGGCTTCCATGCCATGGACGAGCATTTCCGCATCGCACCACCCGCGCGCAACCTGCCGATGCTGCTGGGGCTGCTGACCGTCTGGTACAACAACTTCTTCGGCGCGCAGACGCTCGGCATCATGCCCTACGCGGCGCACCTGGCCCGCTTCCCCGCCTATCTCCAGCAGCTACAGATGGAGAGCAACGGCAAGCATGTCGCCCTGGATGGCCACGTCGTCGACTACCAGACCGGCCCGGTCATCTGGGGCGAACCCGGCACCGACGGCCAGCACTCGTTCTATCAGCTTCTCCACCAGGGGACGAAGCTGGTCCCCTGCGACATGATCGGCTTCTGCCGGCCGCTCAGCCCGCTCGCCGACCAACACGACCTGGTGATGGCCAACCTGTTCGCGCAAGCCGAGGCGCTCGGCTTCGGCAAGACGGCGGACGAACTCACGGCGGAAGGATCACCGGCCTTTCAGACGCCATTCCGCGTCACCGAGGGCAACCGCCCGACCAACATGATCCTGGCCGAGCGCCTCGATCCCGCGACGCTGGGCAGCCTGGTGGCGCTCTACGAGCACAGCGTCTTCACGCAGGGGGCGATCTGGGCGATCGACAGTTTCGACCAGTGGGGTGTCGAGCTGGGCAAGGTCCTGGCCAACCGCATCATCCCCGAGCTGGACCGCGGCGCCGAGCCCAAGCTGAGCCATGACGCGTCCACCAACGCGCTGATCGAACGCTATCGCCGGTTGCGCGGATGAGCGATGCCGCGTCCTGCTTCAAGCAACAGGCCGGCGAGCAGGCGGCCTCGCTGGTGCAGTCCGGCATGGTGGTCGGTCTCGGCACCGGATCGACCGCGATCTTTGCCATCCGCCGGATCGCCGCCCGGCTCCGCGCCGGCGAACTCAGCGGCATCCTGGCCGTCGCCACGTCGCGCGCCACGGAGGCCGCCGCCCGCGCGCTCGGCATTCCCATGCTGTCGGACGACATCCCGCGCGAGATCGACCTCACCATCGACGGCGCCGACGAGGTGGACCCGGCGCTGGACCTGATCAAGGGCGGCGGCGGCGCATTGCTACGTGAGAAGATCGTGGCGCAGGCCAGCCGCCGGGAGGTCATCGTGGTCGACGCGAGCAAACTTTCGCCCCGGCTCGGCACGCATTGGCGGCTGCCGGTGGAGGTTCTGGAGTTCGGCTGGCGCTCGCAGGCGCGCTTCCTGGAACGCCTCGGCGCCGCCGTCACGCCGCGACCTGGCGAGGGGGGCCTTTACCGTACCGACCAGGGCAACATCGTCCTCGACTGCCGGTTCGGCCCCATTGCCGACGCCGCCGGCCTTGCCGACACGCTGAGAGGGCGCGCGGGGCTCGTTGGGCACGGGTTGTTTATCAGAATCGCCTCGGACGTGATCGTGGCGGGAGAAGCTGGGATACGCCATCTCCGGCGCGGCGTGGAGACAGTGGGCGGCTAGCGCACGGAACCTTCTGCTTCGGAAAAATGCAAGGGGGGAGAGCCGTCAAGGCCACAGGTAGGCCATGCCCGACCGGCGGCAGCTACTGCCGCATGTAACCCCAGTGCGGCATCAGGAAAAGGAGACCGAGGAGGATGACGATCCATCCTAGCCCGATCCCGCTATAGGCCGTCCGGGGACCGTAATAGCCCCTGCGGTGGCCGTAGTAGCCTTCGCCAGAAAACATCAGCATGACAAAGATCAGCATAACGATGAAGAACATGACGCAACTCCAGCGCGGACGATGATCGGCGCGCGCTGGCAGGGATAGGGCCGGAAACTACGCATGCCGGTGTTCATGAAGAAACACCATTGGCATGGGCCCCGTGCCGGTGCGGCGGGGCCCGCAATCTCCAGACCAAACGCGCTTCGAGCGCCGTGATCGTGGCCCCGCCTGCGTAGTTTCCGACCCTGCCGGACGGCGCGCGAGCCCGGTAGGGTCACTACTCACGCATTCCAGTGTTGGCCGGGCATCGCCGGCCAAGCGGCGGCGCCGCAGAGCGAACCAGGCAAGGACAACGACATGGACACGACGATTGCAACGTTCGACACCAAACACCCCGCCAACGTCGGGCCGGCGCTGGCAGTGGACCAGTTCAGGCTAGATGCCGAGGACGTGCGCCTGATTGACGCTTACTGGCGCGCGGCCAACTATTTGTCGGTCGGCCAGATTTATCTGTATGACAACCCGTTGTTGCGCGAACCGCTGACGCTGGCGCATGTCAAGCCGCTGGTGGTGGGGCACTGGGGCACGACGCCGGGCCAGAACTTCATCTACGTTCACCTGAACCGCGTCATCAAGCGATGCGACCTCGACATGTTTTACATCGCGGGCCCCGGGCATGGCGGGCCGGCCATCGTCGGCAACGTGTACTTGGAAGGCACCTGGAGCGAGGTTTATCCCGACGTCACCCAGGACGAGGCCGGGCTGAAGAAGCTGTTCACGCAGTTCTCCTTCCCCGGCGGCATTTCCAGCCATGTGGCGCCCACCACGCCGGGCTCGATCCATGAAGGCGGCGAGCTCGGCTATTCGCTCAGCCATGCGTTCGGCGCCGCGTTCGACAATCCGGGCCTGATCGTCGCCTGCGTCGTCGGCGACGGCGAGGCGGAAACCGGGCCGCTGGCCACGTCCTGGCAGTCCAACAAGCTGCTCAACCCCGTCACCGACGGTGCCGTGCTGCCGATCCTGCACCTCAACGGCTTCAAGATCAGCAATCCCACCATCCTGTCGCGGATCGAGCATGACGAACTCGACCAGTTCATCCGCGGCTGCGGCTGGACGCCCTACTTCGTCGAGGGCGACGATCCAGACACGATGCACCGCCTAATGGCCGCCACGCTGGACCAGGTCATCGAGGACATTCACACCATCCAGCGAAACGCTCGCTCGGGAGGTGATGCCGGCCGTCCGCGCTGGCCGATGATCGTGCTGCGTTCGCCGAAGGGCTGGACGGGGCCGAAGGTCATCGACGGTCTCAAGATCGAGGGCACGTTCCGGGCGCACCAGGTGCCGATCCTGGTCGATCCCGCCCATCCCGACCACGTCGCCGACCTCGAAAGCTGGATGCGCAGCTACAAGGCCGAGGAACTGTTCGACGGGAACGGGCGCTTGATCCCCGAGCTGGCCGCGCTGGCCCCGGAGGGCGACAGGCGCATGGGCGCCAACCCTCACGCCAACGGGGGTTTACTCCTGCACGACCTGCGCATGCCCGACTTCCGCGACCACGCGGTCGACGTGCCGTCGCCGGGCGCGGTCACGGCGCAGGACACCATGGTACTGGGACACTTCCTTCGTGACGTCGCGGCGCTGAACCAGGAGCAGCGGATTTTCCGCATCTTCGGTCCGGACGAAACGCTGTCCAACCTGCTTGGCGCCGTCTTCGAGGTCACCGCCCGGCAATGGGACGCCCGCGAGGTGGCCGACGACGAGTTCCTGGCGCCGGACGGCCAGGTCGTCGACTCCATGCTGAGCGAGCACCAGTGCGAGGGCTTCCTGGAGGGCTATCTGCTGACCGGCCGGCACGGGCTGTTCAACAGCTACGAGGCGTTCATCCGCATCGTGGACAGCATGTTCAGCCAGCATGCGAAATGGCTGAAGGTGACGTCGGAACTGCCCTGGCGGCGCCCGATCTCCTCGCTCAACTACCTGCTCGCCTCGCACGTCTGGCAGCAGGACCATAACGGCTTCACGCACCAGGACCCTGGCTTCCTCGACCACGTCATCAACAAGAAGGCCGACGTCGTTCGCTGCTACCTGCCAGCCGACGCCAACTGCCTGCTGTCGGTGTTCGACCACTGCCTGCGCAGCCGGCACTACGTGAACGTTGTCGTCGCCGGCAAGCACGCGCTGCCGCAATGGCTGACGATGGAGCAGGCCGTCATCCACTGCACCGAAGGGCTCGGGATCTGGCAATGGGCCAGCAACGATCAGGACGGGGACCCCGACGTGGTGATGGCCAGTTGCGGCGACACGCCGACGCTGGAAAGCCTCGCCGCCGTGTCGATCCTGCGCCAGCATCTGCCGGACCTGAAGATCCGCGTCGTCAACGTCGTCGATCTGATGCGGCTGCAGCCGGAACACGAGCACCCGCACGGCCTGAGCGAGATCGACTACGACCAGATGTTCACCCGCGACAAGCACATCGTCTTCGCGTTCCACGGCTATCCCGGCCTGATCCACCGCCTGACGTATCGGCGGACCAACCGCAACCTGCACGTCCGCGGCTACAAGGAAGAGGGCACGATCACGACGGCCTTCGACATGCGGGTGCAGAACGACCTCGACCGCTTTCACCTTGTGATGGACGTGGTCGACCGCGTACCCGGACTGGGCTCCAAGGGCGCTTACTTGAAGCAACTTATGACCGATAAGCTGGTCGAGCATAAGCATTATATCGACAAGCACGGCGAAGACCTACCCGAGATCCGCAATTGGATGTGGGGCCAGCCGTCATGACGGCAGCACTCGTGGCGACGGCGCAGGCGCTGGTGGGCGCCGGCCGCGGATTGCTGGCGATGGATGAGAGCACATCGACCTGCAACAAGCGCTTCGCTGCCGCCGGGATTCCGCAGACCGAAGAGGCACGGTGCGCCTATCGGGAAATGCTCGTCACGGCGCCGGGTCTCAGCGCCCATGTCAGCGGAGCGATCCTCTACGACGAGACTATTCGGCAAAGCGACCGGCACGGCACGCGGTTTGTCGACCGCCTCGTCGCCGCCGGTGTGATCCCCGGGATCAAGGTCGATCTGGGGGCAAAGGACCTGGCGCTGCATCCCGGCGAGAAGGTCACCGAGGGCCTAGACGGATTGCGCGACCGGCTCCGGGAGTATACGGAGATGGGCGCCCGCTTCGCAAAGTGGCGCGCCGTGATCGGCATCGGCGACGGCCTGCCCAGCACGGCGTGCGTCGGCGCCAACGCTCACGCGCTGGCCCGCTACGCCGCCCTGTGCCAGGAAACCGGCCTGGTCCCGATCGTCGAGCCGGAGGTGCTGATGACCGGACATCACACGATGCAACGTTCGGGCGAGGTGACGCATGCGGTGCTGCACGTCGTGTTCGACGCTCTGGACGCACAGGGCGTCGCTCTCGAGGCGATGATCCTGAAGCCGAACATGGTGCTGCCGGGCCTAGAATGTCCGGAGCAGGACGGCGCCCTGGCCGTAGCGAGTGCCACATTTGCCTGTCTTCAGCGGACGGTCCCGGCAGCCGTCGCCGGTGTCGCATTCCTGTCTGGCGGGCAATCTGCCGAGCTCGCGTCGGCGCGGCTGAACGCCCTGAATACCGCGCATGGCTCGCCGGCCGGTCGGTCGCCGTGGCCGTTGGTGTTCTCGTTCGGCCGCGCCCTCCAGCAGCCCGCATTGGCAGCTTGGCGGGGGGAGGACGCGAACGTCGTTGCGGCCCATCGCGCCCTGATCCACCGGGCGAACATGAACGGCGCTGCGCTCCATGGCTCATACAGCCCGGCGATGGAACACGGACCCGCCTTGCAGCTGGCCTCGTAGCCCGCATGGACCCGGCGCCGCTCCGGCTCTACCTCATCCGCCACGGCCAAACCGAGTGGTCGCTTTCCGGCCAGCACACCGGCCGCACTGACCTGGCGCTGACCGGGGTCGGGGAGGATCAGGCCCGCGCCCTCGAACCGATGCTCCGGGCCATTCCATTCAATCACGTCCTCACCAGTCCGGCACGCCGCGCGCAGAGCACCTGTGCGCTAGCCGGCCTAGGCGGAGCAGCCGAGGTCGAGCCCGACCTGGCGGAATGGGACTACGGTGACTACGAGGGCCGCACGTCGCGCGACATCCGCCAGGACCGGCCCGGCTGGAACGTCTTTCGGGATGGCTGTCCCGGTGGCGAGTCGGTCGAGGCGGTAACCCTGCGCGCCGACCGGTTGATCGCGCGCGGCGCGGCGTTTCACGGCAACGTCGCCCTATTTTCAAGCGGCCAGTTCGGATGCGGCTTGGCCGCGCGCTGGATCGGGTTGCCCGTACTTCAGGCGCAGCACCTCCAACTCGGGACCGCCTCGCTGAGCATCCTCGGCCTCAATCCAAGCCATCCTGGACTGCGCGTGATCGCGCTGTGGAACATGCCAGCGCCGGCACCAGAAGTGGCCCTGACCGCGGTGACTTCGGCTCAGCGGCTCGAAGCATGAGCGCGGGACCGTTGCGGGCGGCTATCTTCGACGTCGATGGCGTTCTTCTGGCGTCGCCGCACGAGCGCGGCTGGCGGGACGCGCTGACTGGCCTTAGCGGCCCGGCGCGGTTCACACCGTTCGTTGGCGGGCGGCTGTGCCGGGTAGCGACATGACCATTCAACGGCCAGAGCGGCAGGCGCTCCGGTTGCCTGATGGTCGGGCGCTCTCCTCCGGATCCCAGGAGCCGTCCTCAAACGGGGTGCCAGGCGCGGACGCCGAGAACGTCGCGCACCGGATCACGCAACTGCAAACGGCAGAGGAGTGGTCGCTGGTTTTCGACGGCTACGAACCGGCGCGCGAGGGCATCCGTGAATCGCTCTGCACCCTGGGCAACGGTTACTTCGCGACCCGCGCAGCTTCGGTCTGGGCCAAAGCGGACGGCACTCACTACCCAGGCACCTACCTTGCCGGCGGTTACGACCGGCTGCAAACCGAGATCGCAGGCCGGACGGCCGAAAACGAGGAACTGGTCAATTTACCCAACTGGCTCGCCCTTGACGTCCGGATCGGCGATCAGGACTGGTTCGACGAGAACAACATGGCATTGGTGGACTACCGCCAGGAACTCGATCTGCGGCTTGGGCTGTTGCTCAGGACCGTCCGTTTCGAAGACGCAAGCGGGCGACGCACCTTGTTGCAGGAGCAGCGCCTCGTCTCGATGGCCGACATGCACCTGGGCGCGCTGGAGGTGACGATAACTGCGGAGAATTGGTCGGGCCCGATTACCATACGGTCCGCCATTGACGGGCGGGTCGTCAATGCCGGCGCGAAGCTCTACCACGCTTTTAACGGCAAGCATCTTGAGACCCTGGCGGCAGAGGCTGTTGGCAACGACGGCGTCACCCTGCTGGTGCGCACGCACCAGTCCGATCTCCGCATCGCCCAAGCGGCGCGAACGCAAGCATTCCTGAACGGCCGGCTTCTCGAAACCCGTCGCACCGTCGTGCAGGAAGCGGACTACGTCGGCCAGGAGTTCGCTATCGACCTTGTTCAGGGCCAGGAACTGTCGATGGAAAAGCTGGTTTTCCTGTACACGTCGCGCGATTACGCGATCTCAGAGTGTGGGCTGCAAGCCCGCAAAGCCATGGCCCGTGCCGGGCGCTTCGGGGCGGCGAAGGCGGACCATGCACTGATTTGGGCACATCATTGGCATCGGTTCGACATCGTGATTCGGCCCGCCGATCCCGGCTTCAAGCTGGATGTGCCGATGTTGCTCCGCTTGAACATGTTTCATCTTTTGCAGACTGTATCCGTGCATTCGATCGGCCTCGATATCGGCATACCGGCCCGCGGTTGGACCGGTGAAGCCTACCAGGGGCACATCTTCTGGGACGAGCTGTTCATATTCCCCGTCTTTAACTATCGCATTCCCGAGATCACCCGGTCGCTTTTGACCTACCGCTTCCGGCGGCTCGGCGAGGCGCGAGCGGCGGCCGAAAGCGCCGGTCACAAGGGTGCCATGTTTCCCTGGCAGAGCGGGAGCGATGGAGCAGAAGAAACCGAGAAGCTCAACCTGAATCCTCGTTCGCAACGCTGGGTGCCGGACAACTCCTATCTGCAACGCCATGTGGGGAGCGCGATCGCCTACAACGTCTGGCAGTACTTCCAGGTTACAGAGGACATCGAATTTCTTCAGTTTTACGGCGCCGAGCTGATCTTGGAAATCGCCCGTTTCTGGGCGAGCATGGCCGTCCTCGATCAAAAGCGCGGGCGATACGAAATCCGCGGAGTGATGGGCCCTGACGAGTTCCATGATGCCTATCCGGACGCCGCGACGGCTGGCGTCAACAACAACGCCTACACCAACGTGATGGCAGTTTGGGTGCTGTGCCGGGCAATGGACGTGCTCGGCCTTCTGCCCGCGATGCGCCGCAATGAACTGACGATACGGCTCGGCATCGCGCCGGAGGAGATCGCTCGCTGGGATGATGTTAGTCGACGGATGTACGTGCCGTTCCATGAGGACGGCGTCATCAGCCAGTTCGATGGCTACGAGGAGCTGCGCGAGCTCGACTGGGACGATTACCGGGCTCGCTACGGAAATATACAGCGCCTCGATCTTATCCTGGAGTCAGAGAAAGATAGCCCTAACCGGTATAAGCTTTCGAAACAAGCCGATGTGCTGATGCTGTTTTACTTGTTCTCTGCCGAGGAACTCCAGGAGCTGTTGACGCGGCTCGGCTATCCTTTGGCAAACGACGTGATCCCAAAGACCGTTCAATATTATGCCGCACGGACCTCCCAGGGATCGACATTGTGCCGCGTGGTGTTTGCTTGGGTTCTGGCGCGGTCTGACCGCTCTCGTTCGATGACGTTCTTCGCCGATGCGCTGCAAAGCGACGTGACGGACATTCAGCAGGGCACGACCTCCGAAGGCGTGCATCTTGGAGCTATGGCCGGCACCGTCGACCTGATCCAGCGGGTCTCTACAGGGATCGAGGCGAAGGGCGGCATTCTGAAGCTCAACCCGGAATTGCCGCTTGAAATGGACGCATTGGACATGCGTATCCGCTATCGCGGACATTCGCTTGATTTGCGGCTGACGCGCGACGCTCTCACGGTGCATGGGCATGATCGCGAAGCGGCACCGATTTCCTTGGACGTGGCTGGCGAGACGTGCGAGTTCGTCGGCGGCTCTACCAGGGTATTTCCGTTGCGTGAATGACGCCTTTGGTGCCTCTAGTGCCGCCTCTGCATCGAAGGGTGCAGGCGGGGCAGGTGCAAGGCGTCGTGAGTTGTCGTCGAACAGGAAGTTACTAACTGTCCGGATGTTGCCGTTACTCGCTTTGATCGCGAACCCGTTAGGGCTGACCCAGCCGAGCAGCCCGGTTCTTGCAGCCTTTTGTGAAGCTGCGCTGCTCGCCGCCTCGTGCGCGGCCATCATGGCCTCCATCTGTGCCTCGTTCTCGGCGGCCAAACCGTGCAGTGCGCATGGCACAGCTCGGCGTGCAGGTAGTCTGCAGTCAGCGCTTACAGCATGGCCGCCGGTTGCAGGTTAAGCAGCGGCGCTCCCGCGTTAGCAGTCGTGGGAAAGGCCGCTGGGTCCAGCGGAACAAGACTTGATTCGTAGACTGGATGCCCGGTCCGGGTTCTCATTGGCAGAAGATCGCTTCCAAATGGCCGACGCTGCCACCTGCCAGCTGGGCATACAGAGCTGTTGCGATCGTCGCGGCCAGCTTGGCGATGCCCGGCGAGTGGGATGGCATCGGTCCCCGACCAACTTGGCTTGATGCGCCCTTTAGCGAGCGCCGCCGCCCCCCGTGTCCCCGCCAGGAACGTCCACCACGGCGCCCCGAACCGAAGCGACGATGTTAGGGGCAGGGCCTGCGTCCACGGTCAGGCGGAAGCCGGTTCGCGCACGATCGAACTGGACCGCAGGTGCATTTCGAGCTGCTTGGGGTGCGTCGTGGCCAGGATACCGCGCGCCCGTTCGACCTCATTCTGGCTACCATGCGCCATCACGAGGAAATCGTCCGCCTTGATGGCGGTCTCGTATTGCATAACGCTGTCCTTCGGGATGCCGATGCTTGCGATTGCGGCGCCGATGGCGCTCAACCCGCCGACGACGACAGCACTCTCCAAGGCGGAAATCGCGGTGACGGCGAGGTAGCCCAACACGATCACGTGGCCTACGATCGGGACGGTGAGGAACAGGCCACCGAAGAACAGGCCCCACATGCCGCCCCAGAAGGCGCCGCGCGAGCCCCAGAACTTCACCCGGTCGCCGACATTGTAGAAGCCTGCGACCGTCTCCTCCGTGTGGTAGCCTTTTCCGATTAGGCTGAGGTGTTTCATCGCGAAGCCGTCGGTCGCCAGTTTCTTCACTGCGGCATCGGCCTCGGCGTGATCGGCAAATACGGCGACAACTGCATCATCTTGATTCACGGCTGCGTTCCTTCAGGTTCGATTGGCTCGGCGGGGGTGGGTCACGGCTGCCCGCCCGGTCTTGCCGCAGGAGGAGCCTAGGCGCCGGATTGACCCGGCAAGAGGATCGGAAACTACGCACGTTACGTTGGAACCCGACTGTCCGGCCGGGCAGACATCCTTGTGACGAACAGGTGCGCTCGACCCTACAGCGGAATATGCTCAGGTCCATTGCGCCACCGCGGAACCGTCGTCCGGGTCATGCCAAGCTCGCTTGGGATTGCCGTTCCGCTTCGGCTCGAAAAGCGAATGGCCACTGTCATATTAAGCGAAAGAAGATGCCGATCGTCGTTCAGCGTGATCGTCATCGGATCGCCGGATGAGAGCGTTGCGGTCAAAGTTCTCGTGGTGCTCTCGATGCTGATGGACACGTGGCGTCCTCGCCACTGCACGTTGAACGCCAGGCTGCGCCACTGATCCGGCAGTTGCGGATGGAAGCGCAGGCCCGCCTCATCCGTTGCCAACCCGGCGAAGCCGAGCACCGCCATCATCCATATTCCCCCGAGGGCCGCGATGTGGACGCCCCCGTCGATCGCGGCGTGGGTGTCGGCAAGGTCAGCGGCCGAAGTCTGCCGGAAGAAACGCATCGCCAAGTCTGCCTGACCCAGCCGCGCGGCTGCCACGCCGTGCAGGGCGGCGCTGAGCGAACTGCCATGGCTGCAACGCGGCTCGTAGTAGGCGAAGTTCGCGGCCGCGGCGCCGTCCGCGAATTCATTCGGCAGCAACGCCAATAGCGCCACGACATCGGCCTGCTTGATTACCTGCGCCATCTGGGTCCGCTCCCGCCCAAGCACCACGTCCATTGGCACGGAACGACCGGCGTAGCTCGCCAGGTCGATGGGTTCCAGATCGAAGAACCCGGCGAATTGCTCATACAATCCCGAATGCGGATCGAGCCCCGTCGCCAATGCATCGGCGACGCTTACCCATTGCGCCAGTTCTGCACCGTCTAGGCCGATTGCGCTCGAGAGGCTGGCCCAACGCTCCGGCCATTTCTGCCGCAGCAACGCCGCTGCTTCGAGCCCGCGCCGGATGTTCCAGCGCGCCATCACGTTGGTGAAGGCGTTGTCGTCGATCGTCTCGTGGTACTCGTCCGGCCCGATCACGCCCCGGATATGATGCTGGCCATCGGCCTCCTTCTGTGCCCGGCTGGACCAGAAACGTGCGGTTTCCAGCAGGATTTCCGCACCAGCGTCTCGCAGGAAAACGTCGTCCCCGGTCGCCTCCCAGTAATGCCAGACGGCATAGGCGACGTCGGCGCTGATATGCAGCTCCTGCGTCCCGCACAGGATGTCCACGATGCGCCGGTCCGGGCCGACGGCGTGCTCTGGGCATGTCTCTGCCCCTGTGTCGGCGGACTCCCAGGCATACATTGCGCCGAGCCATCCCATTCGCTTAGCCTTCGCGCGGGCGCCCGCCAGCGTGTTGAACCGGTATGTCAACAGCGCTCGTGCCGCTTCAGGCCAGGTCAGGGTATAGAACGGCAGCAGGAAAATCTCGGTGTCCCAGAACACATGCCCGTGGTAGTCGGCACCGGTTAGGGCGCGGGCAGCAATGGAGACACTCTCATCCTGCGGGTTGGCGGCGCCGTTGAGATGATACAGGGCGAAGCGCAATGCATGCTGGGCGGCGGGATCGCCTTGGACCACGACGTCGCTCGCGCCCCAGCGAGCCGCCCAACTTGCCTCGTGCCCGCCCAGAATACCGGCCCAGCCAAGGGCCTCGGCCACCGCAAGCTGATCCTGCACCTGTTTTACCGTGTTCCCGGTCAGGGTGTCGCCGAGCCCTACGGCAACTATGCGCTCGAACTGAACGACCTGGCCGGGCTGCGTCGTCCACGTCCAATTCCATTTAAGCGGTCCCAGGGCTTTCGCGACGACCAGCCGGCCATCGACGCGAAGGCTCGCCGCTGCAGCCATGGCAAGGCGCTTCCCGGTGGAGTTTGTCTGCCAGATGCAGAGGCCCTGTTCCAACCGTTCGGTGACGAGTCCAAATTCCAAACCCTCGAATGACGCCTCAAGCGTCGCCTCGACGGCCCCGGCGACGATTTCTAGTTGGATGACTTGCAGCCCCAGCGTACGATTGTGCAGCGACACCAGGCGCAATACGCGAAGGCGTATTTCCAAGCCTGGCAGGCGTTCTAAGCGGCTTTCCGTCACGAGCGCGCCGCGCCTGAAATCCAGTGTTCGAGAATGGAACGACACGTCATTGGCAGCGGCGCTGACGCCCTGCGAAGCCAACGAGATCTCGATTCTGAGCCAGTCGGGTGCCGGGACTAGGGCAGAAAGGGGTTGGTCAGAGCCGACGACATCGAACAGACCAGCGACGTAGGTCCGTGGTGCGATGGTCGTCTTTGGCAACCGGTCGATCGTGCGGCCACCGCGGACTCCGAGGAAGCCGTTGCTGATCGCGAAACGTGACTCGCGGCTGCTATCGCGCAACGGGTCGAAACCTTGCTGGTCCAGCACCCAGCCCGGGTCGGCGGTCGGCTCTAACGCCTGTTGCGCCGTCCGCGGCGTGTTCATGCCGCCGCCTCAAGCCGTCCGTCTGTCAGCGCACCGATCGAGACATCATCCAGGCTCGTCACCACGATATCGGCTTGAGCCGCGTGCAGGCCCGCCGCGTCGTGCAGCCTAGCTACGCCGAGTGCGGCCATGCCGCCGGCGCGCGCGGCCTGGACGCCGGCCGGGGCATCCTCCGCGACGAAGCAGTGCCCTGGGGTCATATGCAATTCCTTCGCAGCGATCTGGAATATCTCGGGGTTAGGCTTGCCGTGCCGCAGGTCACGGCCGCAGACATTAGCGCTGAACAGAGGGAGCAGCTCGCGGCCGTCGGCAAGGCGGATTTGGCGAAGCATTGCGATGGCGTTCTTGGACGAAGACGCGACCGCCATCGGCCAGCCCAAAGCCGACACCGCAGCCACGAAGCGCAATGCGTCGGGAAACGCCGCCACGTGACCATCGGCGATCAGCAACTCAAGCTTGGCCTGCTTGCGATCGGCATAGGCGCCCACCTGCGCGGCAGCGTCTGGCACGCCGAGTGCCACGAGGGCGGCGAGGGCGCCGGCCATGCGCGGCTTCCCGGCGACGGCGGCCTGATACACCGCCGTGGTGAACCGTGCCGGGTCGGCCAGGCCGGTCAGCGCCTCGCGCCATGCCTGTTCGTGCGGTGACGCGAGCAGGACGCCATCGACGTCGAAAATCGCAGCGGCCAGACGCTCGCCCACCCAGCCGCCATCCATCATGTCCGAACCCGCTTCAGTGTTGCTGTCCGGTGTTGCTCGGTATGTGCGGCCCGGGACAGGATCGGAATCTACCTAAGCCGCCCGCGGTCCTGTTCCACCGGGCGATGACGGGGAGTCCCGGATGGCCAGGGTTACGATGCGATGGCCGACGGCTGCCAGCCCGTGCCTTCCCAAGTGCGATTTTGCAAAAGCTTGCAAATTGTCGAGGGCGGTCGCGAACGGATCCGAGTCCAACTGGCCCCTGCCTGTCCACAAGGATTGCCTTGGCCGGATCGTTAGCCACCAGGCGTGGCGCGGCGGCGATAACCCCACGGGCAGAAGCGGGATCCGTTCCGTCCGCGTTAAATAGGGCGAATCTCAAGCTAGATTAGCCAGCGTTCACCGCCAGGATATACCGGCCCCGCTCAGTCGCCAGCGAGTGCAAGGCCCCCGCTTGCGGCGGCCGAGGCCTCCTGTCCAATGATCCTCGCCAATTGCGCTCTGTTGCGATGAGCCACGGCCACTGCCGCCTGTCGAGCAACATGGTTCGGACGCTCGAGGCCGCGCGGCATCGGAACTCGGGCGGCAACGAGATTTCGGTAGACCCTCACGTAATCATCAGCCATGCGTCTGGCCCTAATCTAAAGCGTTCGGCAAAGCATTCACGGACCGAAGCTCTTGACAGGACTGATAGCCGGTTAACTGCAGCGACGGCGCCTGCCTAATCCTGCACGACGAAGCCGGTTATGCCTTCATCGACGACTTCAGGGACGGAGCCTCGATCGAAGGCCACCACCGGCGTGCCGCATCCGATGGCCTCGATCATCGCCAAGCCGAACGGCTCCGGCCAATCCACCGGCATCAGCAACTCGATGGCGCCCGGTTCGGCCATCAGGCGGATGACCGCCACGAACCATGCCCTGTCGGCGTCGCTGACCTTGGCAGCGATCTTGAGCGGGATGCCGGCCGCGCGGGCGATCCGGATGGCGCGATCAGGGCCCTTCTCGGGCGCGATGCGGCCGAGGAAGGCAAGCTACGTTGGGGCGAGGCCTGGGACCGGGGACAGCAGCCCGGCGGGCAAGCCATGATGGACGGTTGCCACGTAATCCGCGCCTGGCAAGCTTGAGCGCTGGCTGCTGGAGATGCTGACGAGGAAGCGCCGCGACAACGGTCGAAGATCCGCTGATAGACCTATCTGCCATGCCGCTCAGGGTGACCCATCCGTGCTCGCGGACCCACCCCGAAAGGCGGCGTCACTCCCAGCCAGCTTCACCCGGGCCTGATCACGGACCCCGGTCTGCGACATGACACCCGGCCCGGCTGGGCTGCCGTCATGCGCCCGCAAGATCATACGGCTGGCTGGTCTTGATGTCGTCACACGTCATGCCGAGCGCGACCTCTTGACGCGACCAACTGACCTCCTTGACCTGGAAGGGCGCGATCACCACTGCCTTGTGGTCGGGCCACCAATGGCGCGTGCATATGACGACCCCACGAATCGACCAATTAGATTGATCGGCGAGAATGTCCTCTATCGTGCCTGCCGCGCCGTCGGTAGCGCGCGCAGCCGTGCCCATGACGGCGACCACGCTGCGCAGGTGGGGGTCGCCCCCGTCAGTCAGGCCGCCGCCTCGCAAAACTTTATGCATCGCCGTCTCCTCGGTCAGCCGCGACTTGGAGACATGCAGGCCTAACCCGCTCAGCGGCCCGGCAAGATACCGGGGATTGCCCCATTCCGGGTCATGCCAGGTATATCCTTGCACGCCATACTCGGTTTGCCGCGATACGGGCTCGTCGAGCAGGATGTCCGGACTTGCTGCGACCTGCGCCTGTGTCAGCCGGACAGCCAAAGTGCGGCTGCCGTAGTCCGGTTGCGCGAGGTCCGACGGGTGGACAAGGGCAATGCGCCCCGCCAGCCACATCCCGGTCCGCACGACCAGCCAACGCACGTGCCAAGTGGCATCGTCGAACAGGAAATCGTTGACGATCCCAAGCCTGCCGTCCGACGCCAGGATCGCAAATCCTTTCAAGGAGCCAAGTGGTATCATGTCGCGATATGGAAACACCGCCTGTCTCCCATGCTGCGAGCGGTACTTGAGCCATCATCCTTCGACAGAGAGGTTATGTCCTCCGATAAGACACTAGCAGGATCGGAAACTACGCACGGACGCTGCGGGCGTTGCGCACGGCAAACGGACCGCGCGGACTTAAAACGGCGCATGGCACGGCCTCGGGTGTGAGCACGGAACCGCCGACGACAGTGTGCGCCGCGCTGGTCGTGACGCCGCGCCTGGGGCTCATCCGCCGGCTTGGCCCCGGCCTGATTACGGGAGCAGCGGACGACGATCCCAGCGGCATCGCAACCTACACCCAGGTGGGGGCGCAGTTCGGCTACGGCCTGGTTTGGACCATGTTGTTCAGCCTGCCGTTCATGATCGTCATCCAGGAGATCAGCGGGCGCGTCGGCGCCGTGACCGGACGCGGTATCGCGGAGAACTTGCGGCGGCACTATTCCCCATGGCTGGTCCGTTCGGTCGTGGTGCTGCTGCTCGTGGCAAACGTGATCAATCTGGGCGCCGACCTCGGCGCCATGGGCTCGGCCCTCGCCTTGCTGCTCGGCGGGAACACGCGGCTTTACACCGTCGGGTTCGGCGCGTTGTGCGTGCTGGCCGAAGTATTCCTGAGCTACGCGCTGTATGCCGGGTTCCTGAAGGGGCTGACGGCGTCGCTGTTCGCCTACGTGGCGGTCGTCCTGACGGTGCACGTGCCCTGGCACGAGGCTTTGCTTGCCACCGTCGTGCCGCATCTTTCGTTTGGCGCCGGTGAGGCCATGGCGGTCGTCGCGGTGCTCGGCACGACGATCAGCCCCTACCTGTTCTTCTGGCAGGCGGCGTTGGAGGTCGAGGACCTGAGAGCGCGAAAGGCGCGGCCGCTGTGCCTCACCCCTCGGTCTGCCAAGAAGCAGCTCGCCCGCATCCGGGCCGATACGATCGTGGGCATGAGCGTCTCCAACCTCATTGCCGTGTGCATCATTTACGCGACGGCTGCCACGCTGCATGCGACGGTGTCGCCATCGCTGGAAAACTGACCCACCCCGCCGGTTGAAAACTGACCCACCTGTTTAGTGTGGTGCGCTTTGCCGGAGGGACAGGTGGTTCTGGCGGAGGGCGTGATGGAGATCCGGATATTGAAGCGGCAAGGCTTGAGTGTGCGGGAGATTGCCCGCCGCACCGGTGCGTCACGCAACACGGTGAAGCGGTATCTCAACTCGACGGAGGATCCGGTCTATACCGCGCGTCCCGCGGTTGTGGGTAAGCTCGACGCCCACAAGAGATTTTTGTCTGAGCGTGTTGCCGCCGCCCATCCCGATCGCATTCCGGCGACGGTGCTGCTGAGCGAACTGAAGCTGCGTGGCTACACCGGCGGGATCACCATCCTGCGTGAGCACCTGTCGTCCTTGCGGCCCTTACTGACGCCGGACCCGGTTGTTCGGTTCGAGACCAAGCCGGGCCGGCAGATGCAAGTGGACTGGGCGGTGATGCGCCGCGGTGCGGATCCGCTGTCGGTGTTTGTTGCTGTGTTGGGTCATAGCCGGATGGCCTACGTGCAGTTCGTCACCGACGAGCGGTTGGAGACGCTAATCGCCTGCCATGAGGCGGCATTTGCGTTCTTTGGCGGCACACCGCACGAGGTGCTCTACGACAATATGCGCACGGTGGTGATCGGCCGCGACGCGTATGGTCCGGGCAAGCACCGGCTGCAACCGGGGTTCCGCGACTTTGCGCACCATCATGGCTTCCTGCCCCGGTTGTGCCGCCCATATCGGGCACAGACCAAGGGCAAGGTCGAACGTTTCATCCGATACTTACGTCACAGCTTCTGGGTGCCGCTGGACAGCCGGTTGCGCCCGCTCGGCGTCAAGGCCGATGTGGCAACAGCCAACATTGAAGTCCGCAAGTGGTTGCGTGACACGGCGAATGTGCGGCTGCACGGCACGACGGAACGGGTTCCGATCGAGTTACTTGCGGAGGAGCTGGGCAGTTTTCTGCCACTCGCGGGTCCCTGGCAGGGCGAAGTGCCTCGCTCGGCACCGGTCGTCTCTGTCGTGCCGTCGTTGGCGAGCATCACGATCCAGCATCCGCTCAGCGTCTATGAAGGCTTGCTGGCCCCGCAGGGGGTCCCGTGAATCTCCAGCACGAGCGGCTGAGCCAACTTTGCCTGGACCTGCGCCTCAGCGGGATCGCGCTGAGCTACGCCGCTGCGGCTCAGACGGCGGCCGCGAGCGAAGCATCATTCAGCGATTTTCTGGAGACTGTCTTGCGCGGCGAATTGGAGACCCGCCGAGCCCGGGCGCGCACAATGCTATCGCGTGTCGCGGGCTTCCCGGCGATCAAGACACTGGATCAGTTCGACTTCGCCTTTGCCGTCGGCGCGCCAAAGCAGCAGATCCAACACCTGGCCGGGCTGAGCTTCATCGAGCGGGCGGAGAACGTCATCCTGCTGGGACCATCAGGGGTCGGCAAAACCCATATCGCCATCAGCCTGGGTTATCTGGCGACACAGGCCGGGATCAAGACGCGATTTACCACGGCGGCCGACCTGGTGATGCTGCTGGAAACCGCGCAGCGCCAGGGCCGATTGAAGGAGGCGTTGCACCGAGCCGTCTCGATGTACCGGCTGCTGATCATCGACGAGATCGGCTACCTTCCGCTGTCGCGCGAGCAGGCGAACCTGCTGTTCCAAGTGGTGGCCAAACGGTATGAGCGCGGCTCGATCGTGCTGACCTCGAACCTGACCTTCGGCAGTTGGGATCAAGCGCTGGCGGGAGATGCCGTGCTGACAGCGGCCATGCTCGATCGGCTGATGCATCATGCCACCGTCGTGCAGATCGGCGGCGACAGCTATCGGCTGCGGGACAAGAGGAAAGGCGGCGTTATGCCAAAGGCCGCCCGTCAACCAACGTCGCACGGTCCTGCCTCCGATACTGCACCCGTATCGCCCTGAATCAATCGCCGAGAACCGGCCGACCCCATGATCCCGCTGTCGGCCGTCGCCCTCAAGCCCGGCGTCTACGACGCCCCGCTGCGCGGCTGCGGGGCTTGACCTCAGCGCCCAACAGCGAGGCAGGCCGACATGCCGTAAGGCATCGTTGCGTCCTGCGGCGGGCTCGGTGGGTCAGTTTTCAACCGGTGCCCCAGCCCAACGGTGGATCAGTTTTCAACCGGCGTTGACAACGGGAGTGACCGACATTCAGACGTCTTCCCAGGCGGCTGACGCGCTGCGGCCGATTGCGGGCGAATTTACCTTTGCAGTTTTCGCGGCGGGCATCCTGGGGACGGGGCTGCTCGCCGTGCCGGTGCTCGCCGGGTCGGCGGCCTACGCGGTGTCCGAGGCGTTTGGCTGGCGCGAGGGCCTGGACCTGCGGCCGCTGCAGGCCAAGTGGTTCTACGTTGCAATCTCGGCTGCCACCATGGCGGGAGTTGGGCTGAACTTCGCGCAGCTCGATCCGGTCAAGGCGCTGTATTGGAGCGCAGTCGTGAACGGCGTGCTTGCGGCGCCCGTCATGGGGGCTGTCATGCTGGTTGCCGCCAACGGCCGCATTATGGGCCGCCTGACGTTGCCGCTGCCGATGCTGGTTGGTGGCTGGCTAGCAACCGCGGTCATGGCTGCCGCCAGCGCCGGGTTTTTCGTTCTGTAGCAGTCGAGGAATGTGCAAGGTTTCCGGCCTGTTCGGCCATCCTTGCCTGCTGTCCAGGCGATGCTTGGACGCCACGCATTATGCGTTGGTTCGTTCCCTAAAGTCATTGACGGCGTCGCTGTTCGCCTATGCGACGTGGTAGCTCTCGCCTTGTCGTACCTTGCCGCGGAACACCCAGTAGGACCATCCCGTGTAGAACAGGATGACGGGGAGCAGCACGAGTGTTCCGACCAAAAGGAAGGCCTGCGTGCTTTCCGGCGAGGCTGCTTCCCATAAGGTGAAGTGCCCTGGCACGATCATCGGCCAGAGGCTAATCGCCACACCCAGGAACGACAGAGCGAACAACGCAATGGAGGCGGTAAAAGCCTGCCACGCGCCATCCCGTCCCAGCGCACGCCAAGCGTAGGCGCCGACCGCCAGGCTCGCCAATGGCAGCGGCAGCAGCAAGGCCGTGTTGGGCCAACCGAACCAGCGCTGGGCGATGACGCTGCTGGCCAGCGGCGTCCACAGGCTGACCGCCGCGATGCAGCAGGACACCGCGACCAGGCAGATGCGCCCCGCCCGGCGCGACCAGGCCTGTAGCGCGCCTTCGGTCTTCATCACCAGCCAGCCGGCGCCTAGCAGCGCGTAGCCGAACACCAGCGCCACGCCCGTCAGCAATGCGAAGGGAGTCGCGAAATCGAACGACGACCCGGCGAACACGCGGCCCTCGACCTTGAAGCCCTGAATGAAGCTGCCGAGCACGACACCCTGCGCGAAGGTGGCCAGCAGCGAGCCGCCGCAGAACGCCCAATCCCACAGCCGGCGCAGGCGGATGTGCTTGAACCGGAACTCGAACGCCACGCCACGGAACACCAATGCCAGCAGCATGATCAGGATCGGGAAATACACGGCGGGGATGATGATCGCGAAGGCGACGGGAAATGCCGCCAGCAGGCCCACCCCGCCCAGGATCAGCCAGGTCTCGTTCCCGTCCCAAAACGGGCCGATCGAGTTCATCACCGTCTCTCGCTGCGACGGCTGCACCAGGCCGTGCAGCATGCCGACGCCAAGGTCGAAGCCGTCCAGCGACACGTAGATGAACACCCCCAGGCCGAGGATCACCGTCCAGATGGGAACCAGGCTGTGCCACATGGCCTATTCCCCCGCCGGCGCGGCAACGGGCGCGACGTAACCCGGCATGGGCCGGCCTGCTTCGATGGGGGGTGGCGAAGCGGTGGCGGCCGCGACCCCGCGACGCACGATGGCCGCCATGAAGGCGATGCCGGTCGGGAACATGATCAGGTAAACCAGGATGTACAGCGACAGGGAGATGGCGACGTCCATGCCGGTCAACGATGGGGTGACGGACTGCGCGGTCCGCAGCAGGCCATAGACCGTCCAAGGCTGCCGCCCCACCTCAGTCGTCGTCCACCCGGCGATGACCGCGACGAAGCCGAGCGGCGCCGTCCATTGGCACAGGCGCAGGAACCAGGCCGAGCGGTACAGCCGGCCGCCGCGGCGCAACGCCTGGCCGGCCACGGCCACGAACAGCATGACGACGGCGATACTCACCATGATGCGGAAGCCGAAGAACGGTGGCCCGACCGGCGGGCGCTGGTCAGCCGGAAAGCTGTCCAGGCCCTGGATCGTGCCGTCTGTCGAGTGGGTGAGCAGCAGGCTGCCGAGCACGGGAATCTCGACGGCATACCGCATCGTGCCTGCGGCATCATCGGGGATGCCGAACAGGGTCAGGGGCAAGGGGCGGACCGTGTCGTAGCGCCCCTCGATGGCAGCGAACTTGGCCGGCTGGTGCGCTCGGGTGTTGGCCCCATGCAGGTCGCCCAGCACCATCTGCACGGGCACCAGCACGATCAGCAGGTTCAGGGCCATGCGGACCATGGTGCCCGCTTCTTCGTTGGAGCGGCCCCGCCGCAGCAGCCAGGCACCGACCCCCAGCACCACGAACCCGGTCGTGATGTAGAACGCCGTCACGTTGTGCAGATAGCGGTAAGGAAACGAGGGATTGAAGATGATCGCCCACCAATCGTCCGGGAAAAACCGCCCGTCCGTCACGTGGAAGCCCTGCGGCGTCTGCATCCAGCTGTTCACCGACAGGATCCAGAAGGTCGAGAACAGAGTGCCCGCCGCCACCATCAGCCCCGAGAAGAAGTGGAGCCAAGCCGGCACCAGCTTGCGCCCGAACAGCAGCACGCCGAGGAACGAAGCCTCCAGGAAGAACGCCGTCAGTCCCTCGTAGGCCAGCAGCGGCGCCAGCACGTTGGCGGTTGTGTCGGAAAATCGACTCCAGTTGGTGCCGATCTGGAATGGCATGACGATGCCCGACACGACGCCCATGCCGAACGACACCGCGAAGATGCGCGTCCAGAACGCGGATATGCGGACCCACACGGCCCGGCCGGTGAAGAACGCCAGCCCCTCGAGCACGGCGATATACGACGCGAGGCCGACCGTGAACGCCGGCAGGAGGATGTGCCAGGAGATCACCCAGACCCATTGCAGGCGTGACAGCAGAAGGGGGTCGAGGGTCATGGCTTCGTTTTAGGGCGGCGTGCCGCCCCGCGTGACCCCCCGGAATCTACTCAGAGGATTGCCGGGCGTCGGTCGGCGGCCTTGGCGCACGACCAATGACGACGCCCGTCCGCAGGATGTGGAGCTCGTATCCGACCGCCCGCCGCCCCGAGTCGCAGAGCAAGGTCGCGAGGCCGATGCCGATCACGAGCACGCCAACGGTCGCGACATTGGCGGGAAGGCCGCCGAGCGTAATCAGTAGTGTCGTGGCCGTCGCGGGGGCATGGCCCGCCCGGACCGGGATCTGGCCGCCGATCGTCAGGGCCACCGCCAGCGCGCTCGCGGCGATGCGCGCCGCGGTCACCTGGCCGCCGATCATGGCCGACGGCGCGTGCAGCGCCCCGGACAGGGCGAGGGATATGAAGGCGGCCGCCGCGCCGATGCCATGCCCGACGAAGGTGTTCCAGGGCCGCGCGGCTGGCGCGTGCGGCGTCACCGTATGGATGAAGATCGTCGGGCCGAGGCTCGGGAACAGCCATGGCTGCTGGAAGGTCAGACCCAGGCCGCCGACAATCCCGGTAATGACGAGCGCGACCCACCCTGCGTACAGGGCTGCCCCGAGCTTCATCGGACGTGTCTCGTCAGATCGGCATCCGGTAGCCGTAGAACTCATGATCCTCGTTGTAGCCGCCCTGGCCGGCGCCAAGATCGGCGAAGTCGTGGACGAACTCGATGGCCGCGATCCATTTCACCATCTTGAAGCCCAGCTCGTTCTCGCATCGCAGCCGCAGCGGCGCGCCATGCAGGACACTGACCGGAGCACCATTCATCTCGTAGGCCAGGATCGTCAATTCGTGCCGCATGTTGCTGAGTTTTTAGACGTCGTAATAGCGGCCGCCATCCGCGCCGTCCGCAAAGGAGTAGAAGACCACGTAGCGTGCGTCGGCTGTGGGTCGCACCAATTCGATGATGCTGCGCATCGGCACGCGGCCCCACTTCGCTACGCCGGACCAGCCTTGGATACAGAAATGCGTGGTGATCTGGTCCTGCTTCGCGATCGCTCGCAACTCGGCCAAAGAGAGGCTTTGGGTGTGTGTGACCAGCCCATCAATCCGCAACCGGTACTCGGCAAACTCGGTCGCAATCAATCCGTCGAACTCGGCTGACGCGGGCATCGTGCCGTTCGGCCAGAAGTAAGGCGAAATGTCCTGGTCGGTGAGTTGGTTGTTGGGAGACCACCATTCAGCGAAGCCCTTGATCCAGCCAACCATGAACTCGCCGGTTTTCTGCACTAGCCGGGCATGACGGATGGTGAAGGGGGACGCGCGCCACCACAGCAGCCCCACCAGCGTGATCAGCGGCACGAAGACCGCGAAGCCGCTCCACGAACTGTCGTTCACGCCGGCCCACATCATGTTGAGGCTGACCCGCGCCGGCCCGGTCATGAACACCAGCATTACATGCGCCAGGATAAAGAGCAGGAACCACCAGAGGGCCAGGAAGTGGATCGAGCGCGCGCGTTGCCGGTTCACCACCTGGCCGATCCAGCCCATGTGATTGGAGATGGCCGGGCTTTGCAACAATCCAGTGGCAATGGACGTGGGCGCGGCAATGAACAAGGTCGCGAAATAGACCAGTTGCTGAAGGCTGTTGTATTGCGTCCATCTGTGATCCGGCGGAAAGGTGAGCGAGGCGTATTGCAGCGCCGTCGAGGCCGCGTTCGGGATCACCGCCCACGTCGTCGGCACCAGTCGTCGCCACTGGTCGGTCGAGAAGAGCAGGACGTATAAAGCAACGCCGTTGACCGTCTACAGCAGGTTGACCGAGAAATGCCACCAGCGGGCGAGGCCGATGGGTGCCGGATGCCGGGGATCCCGAGCCAGCCCGGAATCGTCACGGAATCGTCCTTGGCGGTCCAGATGCGTCCCGTGGGCGCGGGCTTTTGGAAGCGGAACCAGTCGGTTCCCGGCGTGCAGTC
This sequence comes from Acetobacteraceae bacterium, assembly GCA_965276665.1. Classification (GTDB taxonomy): domain Bacteria; phylum Pseudomonadota; class Alphaproteobacteria; order Acetobacterales; family Acetobacteraceae; genus CAWGJC01. The sequence goes on along the minus strand of OZ255620.1, from coordinate 305,735 downwards.
GCGTTTCCAGTAGAGGCGCGGGTGGTCGGCCAGGATCTGGATTCCGGAGCGAATGATGAACGCCATCAGCAGCAGGTTCAGGAAATGCTGTGCCCGCAGCCACAGCGGAAACCCGGAGGTGACGGCGGCGACCGAGGCTGGCGCGCCCGGATAGCGCAGCAGCCACTCCTGCACGCTGGGCAACTGCCGCAAGGCTTGTGCGACGGCGACGGCTGCGATGAGCAGCACGAACGCGATCGGCAGCATCCACAGCACGTTGAACCAGCGCTTGCCGATGCGTATGCGGGGGATGATCCCCTGCTGCGGCGGAAGCCAATGGCTCAGCAGGACGCGATCGTCGGCCAAGGAGACGCTTGCCTGTATAGGGTCGTGCCCGGCGTTTTGGCCACGCAGGATGTTCATCGCCGTTCCTAATCCTGTCTGAACTCTGGGTTCTCAGGCGGGTGGTTGCCTGGCGCTAGTCTCGGAAACTACGCACCCAGGCAATGGCTCGGCTGGTTACGGACCGGATGAGTAGTTTCCGAAGTTTCCCGGCGCGCCGGGCGCGGCTATGACGAGGTTTATCCTGAAAGGGCTCGATCATGTTCGCCGCAACGATCAACGCTATCCCCGTTCTGGCCTATGCCCTACCGATCATCGCCGTCGTAGCGCTTCTTCTGGTCAAAGCCACGGTCAAGGTATTGAGGGAATACGAACGAGCGGTCGTCTTCAAGCTCGGCCGCTTCCAAAAGGTGAAGGGACCCGGCTTGGTACTGCTGGTGCCGTTCATCCAGGAGATGGTCCGCGTGGACCTACGCATCCAGGTGATCGAGATTCCGAGCCAGGACGTCATCTCGCGCGACAACGTGTCGATGAAGGTCGACGCGGTGCTCTATTTCAACGTCGTTAACCCCGAGCGCGCCATCATCAATGTGCAGAACTTCCTGCCCGCTACCAACATGCTGGCGCAGACCACGCTGCGAGCCGTGCTCGGGCAGCACGAGCTCGACGAAATGCTGTCTGAACGCAAGAAGCTCAGCGCCGACGTCCAGTCTATTCTCGACGCACAGACCGAGACCTGGGGCATTAAGGTAAACAACGTCGAAATCCGCACGGTGGAGCTGACCGACAACATGGTCCGCGCCATCGCTAAGCAGGCGGAGGCGGAGCGCGACCGCCGAGCCAAGATCATCCATGCGGAAGCCGAGTTCCAAGCCTCGCAGACGCTGGTCGACGCCGCCAAGATCCTTGGCAGCATCCCGGCGGCCATGCAGCTGCGCTACCTGCAAACCCTGACCGAGATCGGGGCCGAGCAGAACTCAACAGTCGTGTTCCCGATGCCGATCGACATCATCAAGCCGTTCATGGACATGATCGAGAAAGCCGGCAGGACAGCCCCGTTACCGAATGGACTGATTCCCACGCGGTCTGCACGGTTGCCGGCGGAGGCTGCCGGATGAGCCACTCGATCGGTGAAGACGTCATGGCTAGGCGTGAGCGGCGCCTTTCGCGCGTGACGCGATCTGCCCGGCCACGCTCTCCAGCGCGGCCACCAGGGCGGCCTTGCCGAACGGCTTGTATAGCACGGTCGCTTGCGGCGGGATGAACTGTCGCGAGCCGCCGGTCATGAAGATGTGCGGCATGGCGGTGCGCCGGAGTATCGCTTTCATCGCGACTACGCCGCTTCCGTCCTGCAGGTAGGCATCAACGATCATAAGGTCGGGCGCATGCCGGGCGGCCGCGTCGATAGCGTCCGACTCGGTCCTGGCGACGTCGCACACGTCGTGTCCGAGATCGGCGAGGATTTCGGTCACCAGGCCGCTGATGACGGCATCGTCCTCGGCCAATAAGATTCGGAGTCGCCTCATGCGTCGTCGCCTTTCCCGCCCTCGTTGACCCAGGCATCGACTTCCTGCTGTAGCAGGGGTCGCGGTGGGCTTTGTGGCGCCGGCGTTGACGGCGCGGTGTGAGAACCGACAGGCCGGAACACGGCAGCCGATTGGTTCTGCAAAGCGCGCTCGTTCTGACGCCATGGGCTCATAAGGCCTTGATAAGGGGATCAGCCGGGCGCTGGCAGGGCCGGAAACTACTCACGAACGTATCGCTGCAAGGTGAAACACCCACCGCCGCAGGATGTGCTACGCCCTCGTATGCGCGCTCCAACTGCAAAATCGAGAGGCCGCGATGTCTGAGGTCCTGTCTCAGCCGGTCCAACCATCCAGTTCGCCTATGAACGGTCTGCCGCATCCAAAGAGCTTGGCCGTCATCGGCATCGGCGCTTCCGCCGGCGGGCTTGAAGCGGTCACACAACTGATCGAGGCATGGCCGGCGGATAGCGGGATGGCGTTCGTGCTCGTCCAGCACCTTGATCCGAACAGCGAGAGCATGATGGCAGCCCTTTTGGCGCCGCATACCGCGCTCAACGTTTGTGTGGCTGCGGAGGGCACGCCGGTCATGCCCGGCCACCTCTACGTCATGCCGCCTGGGGCCTACCTGTCCGTCGGTGAGGGCGTGTTGCACCTGACCGCCCCGGCGGCTCGCCCCGGCGCCCGCATGCCGTTTGACTTCCTACTGCATTCGCTAGCCCAGCAGTACAGGGAGCGCGCCGGCTGCGTCGTGCTGTCCGGCACCGGGGCGGACGGCACCGACGGCCTGCGCTCCATTAAGGCGCATGGCGGGATTGTGGCCGTGCAGGACCCGGCGGAGGCAGGCTACGACGGCATGCCTCGCAGCGCGGTCGAGACCGGCCTGGCGGACTTCGTGCTGCCGCTCGCCGGCATCCCGGGCGCCCTGTCCGCCTGTCGGATCGCGGCAGCGGACCCGGTGGATAGCGAGGCGGACGTGGCGCACCCTCCCGAGATGGATGGGGCGGGCGTCGCGGACATCCTTGAGCTACTGCGGGCCGAGACGGGCCACGACTTTGCCCTCTACAAATCCGGCACGCTGGGGCGCCGGGTCGCCCGGCGCATGGCGTTGGCCAGGCTGCCACCGACCGACCTGGCCGGCTATTACGCCATGCTGCGGGCCGACCGCGCCGAACTGGATGCGCTGGCAAGCGATCTGCTGATCCACGTCACCAGCTTCTTCCGCGACCGGGCGGTCTTCGACGTCCTGGAACAAACGATCATCCCGGACCTGGTGCGATCCAACCAGGCTGGCCAGTCATTGCGCGTCTGGGTTGCCGGGTGCAGCACGGGCGAGGAAGCCTACTCGTTGGCGATGTTGTTCATGGAACAGATTGAAGCGGCCGGACGCCCGGTCAAGCTGCAGGTGTTCGCATCCGACGTGGACGCCGAAGCGATCACCGCCGCCCGGGACGGCGCCTATCCCGGCACGATTGAACAGGTCGTCTCGCCGGCGCGGCTGGCACGGTTCTTCGTGCGCGAAGATGCCGGCTGGCGTGCGGCGCCGGACCTGCGCGCCGCCATCGTGTTCACGGTGCAGGACCTTCTGGCCGATCCGCCGTTCTCCAGCCTCGACCTGGTGTCCTGCCGCAACCTGCTGATCTACCTGCGTCCGGATGCCCAGGCCCGCGTGATCGAGGCGTTCCACTTCGCGCTGCGCGACGGCGGGGTCCTGCTGCTCGGCAGCGCCGAAAGCCCGCCTGGCGCTGACGGCCGATTTGAGGCTGCTGCCAAGGTCGAACGCATCTACCGGCGCATTGGACATGCCGCAGCGAGCAAGCCTGGCCAAACCGATCAGCGCCAAAGCACGGCTCTGGTCCGGCCCGGCGAGGAGCGACGGGTTCGGCCGGCTGCCCTGCCGGCTGCGCTCATGCGCCCGGCAGCCCTGGCTGAACTCGGCCGCCGCCTGGTGCTGGAGGCCTACGCGCCTGCTTCCGTCCTGATCGACGCGGCGAACACTGTGCTGTTCTCGATTGGGCCGACCGACCGCTATCTTCGCCTGCCGCCGGGTCATGCGACCCACGACCTCCTGGCGATGGCGAGGCCGGGCCTGCGGGGTAAACTACGTATGGCGCTTCAGGCGGCCCGGGACGGCAAGGCCCGCGTGCTGGACCGGGGCCTGGTGGTCGGCGAGGACGGGAACCGGCCGTTCAGCCTGGCCGTGCATCCCGTAGTGGAATCGGGCGAGCAAATGCTGCTGGTCTGCTTCTTGGACGCGGACCGGCCGGAGCGCGTCGAGGGTGCCCCGCTGCCGCCGGGCCAGGCGTCCCGGGTGGCGGAGCTTGAGCGTGAGCTGGACGCGACGCGGTCGGAGCTGCAGGGGACGGTGCGCGACCTGGAGCTCTCGGGTGAGGAGCAGCGCGCGACCAACGAGGAGGCGCTGTCGGTCAACGAGGAATACCAATCCACCAACGAGGAGATGGTCGCCTCCAAGGAGGAGCTGCAATCGCTCAACGAGGAGCTGACGGCGGTAAACACCCAGTTGCAGGAGACGCTCGAGCGCCAGCGCACGACGTCGGACGACCTACAGAACGTGCTCTACAGCACCAACGTGGCCACGCTGTTCCTCGACCTGGACGGGCGCATCCGCTTTTTTACCCCCGCGATCAAGGCATTGTTCGCCATCATCCCCGGCGACGTGGGCCGTAAGCTGACCGATTTCGCGGCACTGGCGCCGGATGGCGCCCTGGCCGACGACGTGGCGGCGGCGCAGGAACGGCAGGAGCCGCTGGAGCGGGAGATCGAGGCGGCGGACGGCACCTGGTTCCGCCGCCGCATCCTGCCCTACCGCACGGGCGACGGCCGGGTGGAGGGCGTGGTGATCACCTTCACCGACATCACGGCGCGCAAGTCCGCCGGCCGGGCGTTGCAGGCGGCCAAGCTGGAGGCCGAAGCTGCCAACGCCGCAAAATCGCGCTTTCTCGCCGCCGCCAGCCACGACCTGCGCCAGCCGCTACAAACGCTCGCCTTGCTGCAAGCGCTGCTGGCCGAGGCTGTCACGGGCGAGAAGGCGCGCAGCCTGGTCGCCCGGCAGAACACCACGCTGAGCACGGTAACGGGCATGCTGGATACCCTGCTCGACATCAACGAGATCGAGGCCGGAGCGGTTCAGCCGGCGCTCTCGGTTTTTCCCATTGACGCCCTGCTCGAGCGGCTGCGCGGCGAGTTCACCTATCACGCGGAGGCGAAGGCCCTCCAGCTTCGCGTCGTTGCCTGTGCGCAGCAGGTACGGAGCGACCCGAAGCTCCTGGAGCAGATGCTCCGCAACCTGTTGTCCAACGCGATTAAGTACACGCGGGAGGGCCGCGTCCTGCTCGGTTGCCGTCGGCATGGCGGAGCGCTGACCATCGAGGTTTGGGACACCGGCATCGGCATCCACACCAGCGACGTCGGGTCCATCTTCGACGAATACTATCAAGTGGGCAACGCGGCGCGGCAGCGAAGCCGCGGGCTCGGCCTGGGACTGTCCATCGTCAAGCGCCTTGGCGATCTGCTGGGCCACCCCATCAAGGTGCAGTCCCACTTCGGCCATGGCACCGGCTTTTCGATCGAGCTGCCGCGGCTTGCCTCGGCCGAAGCAGCGTGCCCTGCCGCAGTCTATCCCGACGCTGCCGGGACCGGCGCCGGGCTCCGCATCCTGGTCGTGGAAGATGATCCCGACCTGGTCGAGATGCTCGGGGAGTTGCTCCGCAGCCAGGGTCACCAGGTGACGACGGCGGTGGACAGCCCCAGCGCCATGGCCTGCGTCTCGCGCAGCATGCCTGACCTGGTCCTGGCCGACTACAACCTTCCGAACGGCCCGAACGGGCTGGAGCTGGCCGCACAGGTCCGGGCGGCAGCCGGCCGAGCGCTGCCAGCGATCATCCTGACGGGGGACATTTCCAGCGCCACGACCCGCTCGGTGACGTTGGGGGGATGCGCCGTCTTGAGTAAGCCGGTGGGTCTTCCCGAACTTCAGCGTGCGATCGCGCGCGTGTTGGCGCCCCCGGCGGACGGCCAGCCCACGATTTTCGTGGTGGATGATGACGACGACGTCCGTGGGGCGATCACGGAGGTGCTGGAGAGTGACGGCCGGGTCGTCGCCGGCTTCCCGAGCGGCGAGGCATTCCTCGCAGCCTTTCAGCCCGCAAACGCCTCCTGCCTGCTCATTGACGCGGCGCTACCCGGCATGAGCGGCATCGACCTGCTGGAGAAGTTGCGCGCTGCGGGTCATGCGGTCCCAGCGATCGTGATCACAGGGCAAAGCGACGTCCCAATGGCCATCCGCGCCATGAAGGCGGGTGCGTCCGACTTTATCGAAAAGCCGGTTGGCCGGCCGGGCCTGCGGGCCAGTGTTGCCCGCGCCTTGGAGCGGTCGCTAGACGCCGCTAAGCTCGCGGCTTGGCATGAGGCGGCCGCGGCCCAGGTGGCCGGGCTGACGCCACGACAGCGGGAAATCATGACCTTGGTGTTGGCTGGTCATCCCAGCAAGAACATCGCAGCTGATCTCGGCATCAGCCAGCGGACGGTAGAAAATCACCGGGCCTCGATCATGCACAGGACCGGCGTGGCATCGCTCCCCGCCTTGGCACGGCTCGCTCTCGCAGCAAGTTCATAAGCTGCGGTAGCGAAACAGGGCTGTGGGCCAAGTCGATCAGAGTGTTGTCGATTTCAGCCTTTTAGAAAAGGAAAGCCCCCGCGGCCGGATCGTGAACCTCTCGTCGGCGCTGGCAGGCCTCGCTATCCCGGCAGCACCGCCTATCGCGCGGTGAAGGGCGGTCGAAATGCTGACGCGGTTCAAGGCCAAGGAACGCGGACCGTGCCATCTCCGCCAACGTCGTCACGCTCGGCGCCATCGCCACCAAATTTAGTGGCGACATGGCACTTAATAATCCCGAGGTGAGCAGGCAGGTCGCCGCGATACTCTCACGCAATCGCGCACTGAGCGCGGGCTCGCTTTCTGATGTCATGGCGGAAGCCGTCCGGCCGTCCGCAACGCTCCCGCAATAGGTGTCAGACGGGTGAATAACGCGGGCACGTCCTGCAGGTAACTGCGCTTTTTACGGCCCGGGCGCCCACAGGACAGCGTTACAAGACGGAAGGAGGGTATCGTGGAGATCTCGCAGATTCGCAACTTGCTGATCGCGGTCGAGGAACTGAATCTTCACCGTGCCGCGGAGCGCCTGAACATTACACAATCCGGTTTGACGAAGCAGATCACGGCGCTGGAAAATGAACTCGGCTTCGAGGTACTCCTTCGACATGAGCATCGACTTGTGGGCATCACCCAGGCAGGCGAGAAATTTGTCGCTGAAGTGAGCCGCTCCTTGCGCATCCTGGACGACGCGATCCTGACGTCGCGCTCGGTCGCGAGCGGTAGCGTTGGCACATTGCGAATCGGTGTCTGCGAACCTGCCCTGGCAATGGCATTTGGGCACGTACTCCGGGAGTGTCGACGCACCCTTCCTAACGTCGGCCTTTTGTGCCGCGAGATGCGGAACGACGACCAAGTTCGTGCTCTCCGTGACAATCACCTCGACGTCGGACTTGTCGCTCAACCATGTGCGGCAAATGGCTTGGGTTCTGAACCCCTCTGGTCGGAGGGGCGCCTCGTGTTCCTTCCCGAAGATCATGTGCTGGCGAGCCAGGAGCAGGTCACCATCGACGACCTTACCTCGTCGAATCTCACCATTGTGGGAGACGTCGGGCCGATCGGCCGGCACACGCAACTTGGCAGAAGCAGCCGTTTGGCGGAAACATACCGTGGGAACCAGATGGGATGCCGAGCGTCGGGATTCGTTCTCGCGTTCGCGGGATTGGGCGCAGTGGTCGTTCCAGACTCGTTCTCTGCAATTTCAGTTCCTGGCATTGCGGTTCGGCCGCTGAGCACCCCGGCTATCACCATCTCCGCAATCTGGCGCCTCGACGAAGGTTCAGGTCTCGTGCTGAGCTTCCTACGATCTGCAAAAGTCACTGCTGTCTCTCTCGGGCTGAACGGGTCGACATCAGACCCCACCGTCATCAGTTCGACTCGGACGACCGAGACCGGCCACGCATAAAGGCGCGGTCGCCGCGGATGAACCGCTCGATGATGGGCGGTATCAGGCGTTCAATGCTTGGAGCCTTTCCGCCGGCTGAGCCCACAGCCGCACCGTACGACGCGATCAGCCCAGCGAGCTCGGCCGAGAGCGTCACCGTCACCTTGACCGGCTTGTCGTCGGGCAGCGGGCTGAGTTTCAGTTTCGGCATGCTTCACCTTCCCTGGTACGGCCGGAGCACGATGTCGCGGTTGACCAGCACGCGGACCGGAAAGCCGGGACGAATAGTAAGAGTGGGTTGGATCGATAGGTCCTTCGAGACGATCCGCTGGCCGGCCTGGTTGGCCGAATTGTCGCCGCTCTGGCGCAGTGCGATCGTAATGTTGCCTTGGCCGCTGCTCTGCGTGCTGCCGTTGGTCGCTAGCTCGCTGCCGACACCGAGCAGGGTCGAGAGCGCGATGCCCTTAAGCAGGCGCCAGGTATGATAATCAACGCCGTCCTCAAGCCCGGCATAACCTTGAGTATCGGCTGCGGGGAGGTTGTCGAGCACGATGGAACTGCCGTCCGGCATGACTAGCCGCGTCCAAATCAGCAGCACACGCTCCTGACCGTAGGCGACCTGGCTGTCGTACTTGCCGATCAGCCGGGTTCCCTGCGGCACCAGCAGGTATCGACCCGCGACGCTGTCGTAGGTATCCTCACTGACCTGGGCCACGACCTGACCAGGTAGATCGGAATCGATCCCGGTCACGAGCGCGGCGGCGATCACTGTCCCCGCCATCAGCTGATACGGGCTCCTGGGGGTCTGTAAATGCTGCGGCGAGTAGACCGCCTGGTCCACTCGGCCGTTGACGAACGCCTCCTTGCGGGACTGCCCATTCTGCACGGTCAGATCGTCACCAGGGATGGGCGGTTGGTCGGGGCCGCTCCGGGATGCCTGAGAACCATCTGGCACTGCTGTTGCGGGAGCCGGCGTCCCAAAGCTGGGTCGTGTCGCCACGGTGAACATGACGGCCGAACCGGCGGCCTGCTCGCGCTCGCGCCGCCGTCGCTCGGCATCCGGATCGGGGGCCACTCCGCCTTGCGCTATCGCCGGACGTCCCAAATCACCGGGCAGTGGCGGTCCGAGCTGAGGCACAGGAGGCGCCGGCTGCGGCTTCGGGCGGGTCAGGTCGGCATACGTTCCGCGCATGTTGGCGATCGCGTCTGTCGGCTTGGCATCGGTGTTGTAGAGTTCCGGTCCGCCCGAAAGGCGAAGCGAGTGAAGTCCGAGTGCATACCAAAGCGCCGCGAATACGAATGCCGTGCCAAGGGCGCTGCCAGCGACGAGCGCCCGGCGCGACAGTCGCGTTACCGGCCGGGGACGCGCCCCGATGCTCAGCTCAGGAGGGGGCGGCTGCTTGCGCGGCGGTGGAGCGTTCGGCGTATCGCTCATCGTCCATCGGTGCGCGTGATGCGCACGACCTGCTGCGAGTCGCCGCCAAGGCGCAGTTCCGCCGCGGCGAAGAGGCGATCAACGACGTAAGTCGAGCCCTTCACACGGTAATTCACCAGCTCGGCCTCACCGGTCGGGCTGGTGATGAACAATGGCGGCGTATCGCCTTGGGCGATACCGGGCGGGAATTGAATGTATACCTTGTGGGTGTCGTCAAAAACCTGGACTGGCCGCCACGGCGGGGAGTCGCCGCTGATCCGGTAGCGGAACCGCAGCGTCGCGAGATCGACTCCGCTGTCCACCGTTGCACCTGCCCGCGTGATCGCATCCTCGTTCCGCTTGCGGAGTGCCAAGAACTCGTCCTGCGGGTAGCGCCAGGACACCGCTGCCATATAAGTGTCCTTGGTTGGGTGCGCCTCGAGATGGTAGCTACGCCGATCGGTCAGAATGACGATGTTGTTCATCGGCAAATCGGCCGAGACTGGCTTGATCAGCACATGCGCCTGCGGACCTTGGGCTGTGCCGCTTGCTGTGTCGCCGATCTTCCACTGCGTCGTGTCGCCGGCGGCGACGGATTTCAGTTCCTCGCCAGGCTCGAGCGCGATGTCGGTGACGTGCAACGGCGTGACGTAGAGCTGGTAGAGCGCGCCGTCGGTGTAGGGATAGACCTGGATGGCATTGACGTAGCCATCTCGCGTCGGGTTCATCGCCGCGGCGGCATTGGCGAGCTGCACGCGCCGTTCGGGATTGCCCGGCTCGGGCCCGCGACGCGCCTGGTTGCGACCGCGGATCGGCTTGAGCTGGCCCGGCAACGGCAGCGGCTCGGGCAAGGTCACGATCTCGACTGGCTTCGGCGGCTCCGATTGGAGCGTTGCCGGGTGCGCGGCGGCAGGATCGTCGTAGCTGATCCGCGGCGGGTGCGAGGCGCAGGCGGCGAGCGGGATCGCGGCAGCTACCGCGAGAACGAGCGAGCGTGTCATGGTGTGGCTAGCTCCTGGCTCCAGGCGATGGCGTCGATGAAGATGCCGAGCGGGTTCTTGCGCAGGCGGTTCTCGGTGCGGGGCGTCTGCACGATGACGGTCAGGATCGCCGACCAGCGCTGCGTTGGCAGCGCAGCTCCCTCCTCGAAGGGATGCTCGATCCAGGCGATGCGGAACGAGCGATCCGAGGCGCGCACGACGCTGGTGACATCGACCGTCACGGCACGGCGCCCGATATGACCGAAGGGATCGGCACCCTGAGCGTAGGCGTCGAGCACCGGCTTGGCGTGGCTGGTGATGGCGTCGTAAGCGTCGAGCCACGCCTGCCTTACCACGACCGGATCGACGGAGAGGGCGCGAACGTTCTGGACGAAACGCGCCAGGAAGAAGGCGAGCTGCGCGTCCGACGGCTCGTAGTCGGCGATGGCCGGCCCGACCGCCTGGACGGCACCAGTGTGATCGACCTCGACGACATAGGGCGTCACGGTGGAGCGCGACCGCGCACGGATATCGTCTCCAGTAACGACTGCGGCAAGCGCCAGCGCGCCGAATGCCATCAGGCGCCAGTTGGCGGCCTGGACACGGGCCGAGCCGATGCGCTCGTCCCAGAGCTGTTCGGCGCGCTGGTAGGGCGTCGCCGGAGCGCGCGTGTCACCGAAGCGCATGGAGGCGCGTCGCCAGGTCATTCGTCATTCCTCCGCAGGTTCGGTTTCATGCCGGCGCCGCCGCCCTCCCCGTCTCGGGCCAGGTGTTGGGCTTGGCGGGCAAGCTGCTCGCCGCGCATCTGCCGGGCCCAGCCTGGCGCCCGGTCGGCAGCGGATGGTGCGCCGGGGGCTCCACCGGTCTCGCCAAGCGGCTCGCCACCAGTTGCCTCCCAGCCGGCTCGTTCGCCGGCGGCGAAACGGCTGCTGAACCCGTCGACGACCCGTTCTCCGACGGAGCGAACGGCCGATGCGGCGGCGGAGGCGCCCCCACGGGCCACGCCTCCGATGCCGCCGGCGACGCCGGCAATGCCCTCGCCACCGGTAGTGGCGCTGCCGAGCGCGTAGGCAGTGCGAGCCCCGCCAGCGAGGGTCGCCGCCGAAGCGACCGCGCCACCGGCTCCGCGTGCGGCCGCCGCGGCGCCCATGCCACCGAGCATCACGGTGCCGGCGACGATCCCGGCCGGCGCTGCGGCGGCGCCGAGTCCCAGTTGGGGTGCCCCGGACACGATGCCGGAGGCGATCTTCGGGGCGTAGAGCGCCAAGCCACCAACTGTCATCGAGGCGAGCAGGACGGTGAGCGCGTCCTGGAGGCTGAGCTCCGCCGCAGGGTCGCTGGGCAGGATCTGGCCGAAGATCTGCGTGCCGATCCCGGTCACGACGGCGAAGACGAGGATGCGCACACCTGACGTGACGACCTGGCCCAGCACCGGCTCAGCGATGAAGGAAGTGCCACGCCAGAGCGCGAAGGGCACAAGGATGAAACCCTTCAACGTCGTCAGCTTGAACTCGATGACCGCGAGGAAGAGCATGATGGCGAGCACGAAAAACGCCACCAGGGTCACGACCCACGACAGTGCCACCAGCATGATCTCGGAGAGATGCCAGAAGACTTCGGGGAAACCGGACAAACGCTGGATTTGCGAGAGCAGAACGTTGGCGCCCTGAACGCCGGCCTGGGCGAGTTTTCCCGGACGCAGGAAATCTTGATAGGAGAGGGCAGCGCCGGTTGCCTTGAGGCCGAGCGCCGCGAAGCTGCCGAATATGATGCCGGCAAGTCGGTTCCAGTTGTTGAGCAGAAAGGCAAAGAGACCGACGTAGAGGACCTTTTTCGCGAAGGCCTGAATGACCTCGTCCTCGCCAGCCGCCCACGCCAGCGCAGCCAGAGTGGCATCGATCCCAATGAGGATTTTGACCAGAAATCCAACATCGCCGGCAATAAGGCCGAAGCCGCTATCAATGTAACGGCTGAAAATGTCGAGAAATTGGTCGATGACGGCCGTGTTGTTACCCATGCGGTGGACCGCCCTGTTGCGCGGGTGTTTTCAAATCAGGGATCTTCACGTCGGGGTACACGCTCGGCGCACTCGGCGTGTATGTCGTTCCATTCCCAAAGAACCGCTTGTTCTCGGCAGCACGCGCAGTCTTGCATCGCGGGTCATCGACCGACGCCATGCCGAGCTGCTTGCAACGATCGAGTTCGGCGTTAAGCAGCGCGTGATCCGCCACGAGCTGATCGACGGTCTGTGCGAACGCGGCAACCGGCGCGCTGGCAAAGAGCGCGGCGGCGGCGATGAGATGTGCTTTCATGGGGGCGATCCTCCGAACACGTTGACCTGTGTCGGAGTATAGCTCGTCCCATTGCCCCAGAAGCGGATCCACTCGGCCCGCGCGGCCTCCTCGACCTCAGCATGACGCATGGATTCCGCGGCCTGAGATCGAGCGTTGGCGGCGAGCAAGTCCTGCGTCGCCGAAAGCTGGCGGGACTGGAGTGCCAGGAGCTGATTCGTCGATTGGATCGCCTGTAACGATCCGACGGCGCCCTGACTCTGCGTAACCAGCGCCGAGAGCTGTGCCTGATCGGTGGGGATCGCGGCGACGATCTGGCTCTGCACCGTCATCGTGTGCTGGAAGGTGTTGACCGATGCCGTCCATCGGGAGCGCGCATCGGCGAGCAGACCGGCTTGGGTCACGGTCCCGTTGTAGTTTGGATAGAGCAACTGGAACTGCTGCTGCAGCCGGCTGACGTCGTAGGCGAGGCTCTGCGCCTGCCCCATCAGGCTGTTGATCTGCCCCATCGAGTTTTGCAGCTTCTGCAGGATCGAGAACGGCAGAGACGTGAGATTCCTTGCCTGGTTCTGCAGCATCTGCACGAACTGCTGGATCTGGGTGATCTGGTTGTTCACCTCCTCCAGTGTGTGCGCTGCCGTCAGGATGTTCTGCGCCAGATTGGTGACGTCGATCACCGCCCATTGGGCGTCGGCAGGTGGGCTCGCCAGCAATAGAGCCGTCAGCCCCACCGTGGTCGCAAGCATACGCCGCCTGGTCATTGGGCAATCTCCTCGGACGGAAAATTTGCGAGCTCGTTGCTGACAGCGAACTGGCGATCGGTCATGAGTTCGGCAGCCCAGCCGAGTCCGCACTCGCGCGCCCAAGCGGCGGCGAACCCGTCGCAACCGGACGCGGCCAGCACGCGCTCGACTCGCTTCAGCTCTTCGGCCTGGCTCACTCCGGCAAAGGCGAGTGTCAGGTCGCCCAGGCCCAGTTCGAACAGCCGGTTGCCGCGCGGCGACTGGAAATAGTAGTCGCGCTTGGGCGAGGCCCGGGCGACCAGCTCGATCTGGCGATCGTTGAGGCCCAGGCGTTCATAGGCGGTGCGGCTTTGCGGCTCGATCGCGCGTGCATTCGGCAGGAACACGCGCGACAGACAGCTCTCCAGAATGGCGGGTGCCACCTGGCTTTCGGTGATGTCGGCGAGACTCTGCGTCGCGAAGATCACGCTGGCGTTCTTGCGGCGCAGCGTCTTCAGCCACTCGCGGATTTTCGGGCCGAACACCGGGTCATCAAGAAGCGCCCACGCCTCGTCCAGGCCGATCAGCGCGGGGGCCCCGGTCAGCCGCCGCTCGATCCGCCGGAACAGGTAGGTCAGCACCGCCCGCGCGGCATTGGTGTGCGGCAACAATTCCTCCATCTCGAAACCCTGCACGGATGCCTGATCGAGATCGTCGTGTTCGGCGTCGAGCAGCCGCCCCCAGGGGCCTTTCAACGTGTAGGGTTCGAGCGCCGCCTTGAGCCGGCCGGACTGGATGAGCGCTGCAAGGCCGCTCAAGCTGCGCTCGTCCCGGGGGGCGGAGGCCAACGAGCCGAGCGCCGACCACACCGCCTCCTTGATCTCGGGTGTCGGCGCTACGCCTTCCTGGGCGAGCAGCATGTGCAGCCACTCGGCCGCCCAGGCACGCTCGCCGGGGTCGTCGATGCCGGCGAGTGGCTGGAAGGCGATGCCGCCGTCAGCGGCCAGCGCAAAGAAGCTGCCACCCAGTCCGAGGGTCGTCGCCATCGCCGAGCGGCCCTTGTCGAATCGAAAAATCAGCGCGCCGGGGTAGCGGCGGAACTGGAGGTCGATGACGTTGAGCAGCACCGACTTACCGGCACCGGTCGGGCCGACAATCAGCGTGTGCCCGACATCGCCCTGGTGCAGCACCAGACGGAACGGGGTTGAGCCGGCTGTGCGTGCCAACAATAGCGGCGGTCCGTCCAGGTGCGGATTGCTCTCTGGTCCCGCCCAAATGGCGGACAGTGGCATCATGTGGACGAGATTGAGCGAGCTGACCGGTGGCTGGCGCAGATTGGCGTAGCACTGGCCGGGAAGGCTCGACAGCCACGCCTCGACCGCATTCAGGCTTTCCTCGGCGACGACGAAGCCGCGACCGCGCAAGACGCGCCCGACCAGCTTCATTTTGTCGGCGATCCGAGCCTCGTCCTCGTCCCAAAGCGTGATCGTGCAGGTAAACTGGCCGTAGGCCACGTGGTCGGCGCCGAGCTCCTGGAGCGCTGCGTCGGCGTCCATCGCCTGATTCTCGGCGTCGCTGTCGACGAGCGGGCTTTCCTTGCCCCACAGCGTCTCGCGCAGCAGCGCGCCGATGCCTTTGCGCTTGGCCCACCAGTGCCGCCGCTTCTTCTCGATCTCCTTGAGCGCCTGCGGCTTGTCCAGCGGCAGCCAGCGCGCGACCCAGCGATAGGCCAGGTCGAGGCGATTGAGTTCGTCGAGCAGACCGGGCCAGGTCTGGTCGGGAAATCCGCGAAGAGTCAGCGTGCGCAGATGTGCGCGGCCGAGCATGGGCTCGATGCCGGGAATGAGCGGCATGTCGGCGACCAGCCCGTCGATGAAGAACGGCACCGGCGGGACGGCAACCGGCTGGCGCTCGGTGGAGACGCAGCCGTGCAGATAGGCCAAGGTCTCCGCGTCATCGAGCCAGACGATCTCGGGCATGACCGCCTCGAGAAGACCGAGCACGCGATCGGTTTCCGCCCGGAAGATATCGAGCTGTTCGCGCCAATCTATAGCGCGCCGCTCGCCTGACGAATCGTAAAGCAGACCCTGCATGCGTTCGGCCGTTTCGGGTGGCGCGAGATAGACGAACGTTAAGCCGCAGACGCTCTCGAAATGGGCGTGTTGGACGACTTCCGACTCGAACATCGAGCGGCGCTCGCGATCAACGAGTTCGGAGACAGGGTCGGGGAAGTCACCATGAGGGTATCCGGCGGCCTCGCGCCGGGCGGCCTCAACAAACAATGCCCAGCCTGAGCCGAGGCGCTTCAGCGCGTTGTTCACCCTCGCACAGGTCGCGACCAGCTCGGCATCGGTCGCGCTGTCGAGGTCAGGGCCGCGAAACCGTGCGGTGCGCTGCAAGGCGCCGTCCTTGTTCAGCACGATGCCGGACCCGACAAACCCGGCCCATGGCAGGTAGTCGGCGAGCAGCACGCGCTTGGCTCGGTATTCGCGGAGGTCGAGCATGTACGGTAATCCGTTACGCGTCGAGCACGTGCGCTCGCAGGCGCAGGTGGCGCGCGAATACGCCGACGAATTGCGGCTCGGTGCGGGTCAACCACGCCGTGGCCGTATGCCCGACGATCCAAAGGGCGAGGCCGGCGAGCCAGAGCTGCAGGCCGATCCCGACCGCGGCGGCGAGCGTGCCGATGGTAATCGCCAACGCCCGCGGCACGCCGCCCAGCAGGATGGGTTCGGTGAGAGAGCGGTGCAGCGGCACCGCGAAGCCGGCCACCGCGCTCGGCCCCGGGAATGAGAGTGCCGGGCGGGTCATCCGATCAGCGCCCCGCCCGCGAAGTTAAAGAAGGTCAGGAAAAACGAGCTCGCCGCGAAGGCGATCGACAGGCCGAACACGATCTGGATCAGCCGGCGCATGCCGCCCGAGCTCTCGCCGAACGCGAGCGCCAGGCCCGAACTGATGATGATGATGACGGCGACGATCTTCGCGACCGGTCCCTGCACCGAGTCGAGGATCTGCGTGAGCGGCTGCTCCCACGGCATGTTCGATCCGGCCGCGTGGGCCAAGCCCGGCCAAAGCAGAAGCGACGCGACGGCAAGCTCGATACGAACCGGAATGGCGGCGCAGGCACGCAAGGCGGTGCGAGGACTCAAGACACGTCTCCTTGGATAAGAGTGGGGCGGCCGTCGGCGCCGAGGCCGAGAGCGGTGACGACGTAGTCGCCGGTAGGACCGAGATCGCCGACCTGCCAGACACCGGCGAGCCGGCGCTGGACGCCGCGGCCGGACAGGACCGCGACGACGTCAATGGTTTCGGCGATGAGCGGGCGCGGAACGGTCAGCACCGCCTCCTGCACGAGCTGTTCGAGCCGGCGCAGCGCGCCGAGCGCGGTTGACGCGTGGATAGTGCCGACTCCGCCGGGATGGCCGGTACCCCACGCCTTGAGCAGATCGAGCGCCTCCCGGCCGCGGACCTCGCCGATCGGGATGCGATCGGGGCGCAGCCGCAGCGCGGACCGGACCAGGTCGGTGAGGCTGGCGACGCCGTCTTTGGTGCGCATCGCCACCACGTTCGGGGCGGCGCATTGCAGCTCGCGCGTGTCCTCGATCAGCACGATACGGTCGCAAGTGCGGGCAATCTCGGCGAGCAGAGCGTTAGCCAGCGTCGTCTTGCCGGTCGAGGTGCCACCGGCGACCAGGATGTTCGATCGATCCTCGACGGCGCGGCGCAACGTCGCCGCCTGCGCCGGAGTCATGATCCCAGCCGCGACGTAATCGTCCAGGGTGAACACCGCGACCGCCGGCTTGCGGATCGCGAACGTCGGGGCGATCACGAGCGGCGGCAGCAGCCCCTCGAAGCGCTCGCCGCTCTCCGGCAGCTCGGCGGACACACGCGGGCTGGCGGCGTGCGCCTCGGCGCTGACGTGATGCGCGACTAGGCGGATGATGCGCTCGCCATCCTGTGGCGACAGGCGCCGGCCGGTGTCGGCGAGGCCAGAGGCAAGCCGGTCGATCCACAGCCGGCCGTCGGGGTTGAGCATCACCTCGACGATCCCGGGGTCCTCCAGGAAGCCGGCGATGTCCGTTCCCATCGCGGTGCGGAGCATCCGAATCGAGCGCGCGAGCGGTGTCGTTTCAACCGGCCGCATCCGTGGCCTCCGTCCGCTCGGCCGGCTCAGCTTGCAGCCCGGCGCCGTTGGCGCGCTGCTCGGGCCAGATCTCGATGCTGACCTCGCGGATCAGGCTGTTGCCGCGCTGCAAGCGCCGGCCGAGCGTTTCCACGAAGTCGCGATATCGCTCGGCGCCCTTCGCCTTGGCAGCGGCCTGGGCGCTCTCCGGCAGCGGCGGGGTTACCGCCAGCCAGAACCGGACGTACAGGGCCACGGTCTCGATGGCGATCTGCACGTCGCGCTCGACGCGCTCGATACGACGATCGACCCGGTCGAGGCGGCGGATGAAGGCGGCGTCGCGGGCATCGGCGCTGTCCGGCGACAGCAGCGAGGCGATCGCCGCCTCGATCAGCGCCGATTTGGACAGCTTGCGCTTGGCGGAGAGTCGGCCGATCTCGTTGAACAGGTCGGGCGAGAGATAGATGTTGAGCCGGTGCTTCATCGCCGCCTCACAGGTCCGGCAGCATGCCATCGTCGCGGTCCATCGCCGCGGCGCGGGTGAACTGCTGCAGCCTCTGCCGGGCGAGTTGGCGGGCCTTCAGCGCTTCTTCGTCGCCGTCGGCATCATCGACCAGATCGAACTCGCGGTATTCCGACGCCTCCGGTGCGACCTCCTCATGCTCGGGCAGCTCCGGCTCGCGGCGCAGGCCGCCCTCGCTGGCTTTCCCAACCTTTTCATCCGCGACCACCGCCAATGAAGCGGAGCGGCGAGCAGGTTGGGCGACAAGACTGGTCCAGTCATTCGGGCGCGCCGTCGGGCGATCGGGGTAGACAGCTGCGCGCCCGAGGGCTGGCGGCGGGGACACCCGGTCTTTGAAGCTCGGGTCTTCGTAGTAGCGGATTTTCTTGGCGCGGATCGGCGCCAGGCCGGCGATCATGACCAATTCATCGGTCGGCGGCAGCTGCATCACCTCGCCCGGCGTCAGCAGCGGACGGGCCGTCTCCTGGCGGCTGACCATGAGGTGCCCGAGCCATGGCGACAGCCGGTGACCGGCATAGTTCTTCATGGCGCGCAGCTCGGTCGCAGTTCCGAGCGCATCCGAGATCCGCCGCGCGGTCCGTTCGTCGTTGCACGCGAATGCAATGCGGACGTGGCAGTTGTCGAGGATCGCGTTGTTCTCGCCGTATGCCTTGGCGAGCTGGTTCAGCGACTGGCAGATGAGATACGCACGGATACCGTAACCAGCCTGGAAGGCGAGCGCCGTCTCGAAGAAGTCGAGACGACCCAGCGCAGCGAACTCGTCAAGCATCAGCAGCAGGCGGTGACGGCGCGCTACGCCATCCATGCTCTCGGTCAAACGACGGCCGATCTGGTTCAGCACCAGGCGAACGAGCGGCTTCGTGCGCGAGATGTCCGACGGCGGAACGACCAGATAGAGCGACACCGGGTATTCGGCCTCCACAAGGTCGGCGATGCGCCAGTCGCAGCGGCTGGTCACCTGGGCCACGATCGGGTCGCGGTAGAGGCCTAGAAAACTCATCGCGGTCGAGAGCACGCCCGACCGTTCGTTGTCGCTCTTGTTCAGCAACTCCCGCGCGGCTTGCGCGACGACAGGATGCACCCCGCGCTCGCCGAGATGCGGTGTCGTCATCATCGCGCGCAGCGTCGTCTCGATCGGCCGCTCCGGATCGCTCAGGAACGCGGCGACGCCGGCGAGCGTCTTGTCGGCTTCGGCGTAGAGGACATGCAGGATCGCGCCGACCAGCAGGCTGTGGCTGGTCTTCTCCCAATGGTTCCGTCGCTCGATGGAGCCCTCGGGGTCCACCAGGATGTCGGCGATGTTCTGGACGTCGCGCACCTCGGCATCGCCGCGCCGCACCTCCATCAACGGATTGTAGGCCGCCGACCGCGCGTCGGTCGGATCGAACAGCAGCGCGTGGGAGAATTGCGAGCGCCAGCCGGCGGTGAGCTGCCAGTTCTCGCCCTTGATGTCGTGAATGACGCAGCTCTCGCGCCAGGAGAGCAGCGTCGGCACCACGAGGCCGACGCCCTTGCCGGAGCGCGTCGGCGCGAAGCACAGCACGTGCTCGGGGCCGGAATGACGCAGGGCATGACGTCCGAGACGACCGAGATGCACGCCGGCCGGCTCCAGCATGCCGGTTGCGCGAATCTCCTCCACGCTGGCCCACCGCGCGGAGCCGTAGGTCGTGACCAGCGTCGCGTATTTAGCGCGCTGCACCGAGGCCGCGATCGCCACGACGATGGCGAGCACGCCCCCGGACGCGGCTATGCCGGCGCCTTTCAGGAAGACGACTGGCGCGTAGGCGTCGAAGTGATACCACCATGCGAAGAACTGGTGCGGCTGGTAAACGGGCCAGCCGAACGCCGAAAACCATGGCGATCCGAGCGCCGACTGAAAGCCGAGGCGCCAGGCGGTCCACTCAGTGGCCGCCCAGAGCATGCCGCTGACGGCGAGCACCGCCGTCAGCATCTGGCCCCAAAGGATTTTCGATCCGGTCATTTCCCCGTCCCGTTCGACACGCGAGAGGGGCATAGAAAGGAGACCGGAAATTCAGCAGCGCAACAGCAAACCGCGGACGGAGTAGAAGCGGATAGAAAGAGATGCGGTCGGGGGGATGCCGCTTGGCGGGATAGCCGTCGCTCCTGTTTGCAGCTTGATCGGACCCTAGTGGTTAAAAATTGGCGCTTAGTGAATCACGTAAACCGTTTGGTGCGCTTTTGAACGCGTGCTCTTGACCCACGGCGGTCGATAAGGCGCTGATCAGGAACTTCCAGAAATCAGATAGGAGCCGCAGATCGGCTGGCAGTCCTGCGCCCGTTGCGGTCATACCGTGATACTCGATTGCGGTCGCGAAGCGGATGGAGCTAACCGGTCTCATCCCGCGGTGAGGATGTCGGTCCCAAGAGAGCGAGCGCCGAGTCGATCTGGCGCTTGAAGTCTTTGGTCGCGGGTGACCCGATCCCCAGGACCAGCTCCTGGTACGCGTCGCCCAGGGCGAGCTGGACGAGCTGCTCGGCGACAATGGGCGCGGTCGTTACGTCGTGCTGCTCTGCCCAGAGTTGCGCGATGGTGGCCCGGATTTGGCGCGGCCCCGCCTCCCAGAACAGCCGCCCCAGCCCCGGCATCCGATCGGCCTCAGCGACGATGGCACGGTAAAGACGAATGCTGTCCGTCCCGGCGACGCCGGTCGTGAACGCCAGCAGGAGTTCGCGTAGCCGCTCGCGGGCCGGCAGCGAGCTCGGCGGCGGCTGGACGACCTCATGCGCGCACATCGCCTCGACCACTGCCTCGACCAGCGCCTCCTTCGATAGGAAGTGGCGATAGATGGTCTGCTTGCCCACGCCGGCTTCGGCGGCGACCGAATCCATCGATCCTTGCGCGAACCCCTCGCGTAGGAACACCGCGCGCGCCCCGTCGAGGATCGCCGCACGCTTGGCAGGGTCGAGAAGGCGTCCGGGTCGTGGCGAGGTCACATTGGTCATGAGCGCTCCTTGACGAGACTAATCGGTCTCGCTGTCTAGCTTATACGAGACCGATTAGTCTCGCTTAAACTAGGAGTCGCAGATGTCAATCGATCTAGCCAAGCTCGGCCACCTGTTCGCCGAGATCGTGTCAGGCCACGACGTGTCGCGTTTCGATGAAATCGTTGCGCCCAACTACATAAACCATAACCCCTTTGCCGAACCGGGCCTGGATGGTGTCAAGAAGACATTCGGCGGGACCATCGCGGGCGTGCCCGACCTCAGGGTGTTCGCCGGAGACGTCTTCGTCTCGGCGGACGGCACGCGCGTGGTGGGCCGCTACCGCTATCAGGGCACGCACACGGGCAATTTCCTCGGCTATCCCGCGACAGGCAACGCCTTCGCCATGCGCTCGATCGACATCTGGCGGGTCGAGGACGGACGCTTCGTGGAACACTGGGATGAACTCAACACGCTCGACATCTTCATCCAGGTCGGCGCCGTGCCGCCGCTTGGCCAGCCATCATGACGCAGCGGGTCTCAGCGGCCGACATGATGACTAGCCGATTTCCATGATGGTAGGAGCCCTCATCGCGGCCTGGCTTCCGATCGCGCTCGGTGTCGTCTTGATCGGCGCCGGCGCGGTCAACTTCGTCGGCCCTCAATCGGTCCGCGACTCCTTCGCGTGCTGGGGGTATCCGGCCGGTTTTCATCGGGTGACGGGCGGCCTTGAGGTGGCGGCAGGATTACTGCTGCTGATCCCGGCTACATCACGTGCTGGCGCGGTTGGCAGCGTCGTGATCCTGTAGGCCGCGGTAATCACGCTGATCCGTCATCGCGACTGGGGGCACCTGCCGGGCGCCGCCGTGCTGACAGCTGTCGCGGTGGCGTTGCTAATGGTGCGGTGACGGCCATGTTCGCTTGTCGTGCATTCCCCCCTGAAAGCTGCCGATCCGCCTTCGGCAGCCCCAGGCCATCTTGGCTATGTCCACTTTTCGACATTGGCGCCGAAGAGGGGACGGCTAGAATCTGCCTGACATAGCTCCCAGAGGAGCCTTACCTGGCGCCAAGGGGCGTGGGCATTCAAAGCCCGAGGCCATGACCGCGGCCGAGATCCCAGGAAACCCCACTTCCTCGAACAACGCCCGACACCTCGCGGCCCAGTTCTCGTTCGACGACTGGCCGCCACGGGACCAGGCTGAACTGCTTGCCGTCATCGACCATCGCAAAGCGACCCGAGGCGAGGTCGACCGATTTCCGGTAGACGCCTGAAACGCGATCCCCGTCGGTCACGGCCAAATGCCGCAATCCGGTTTCCCGGCCGATGCGAGTGGCCGCCTCAGCCAACTCGCGCTGCATCAGAGTGTCCAGCAGATCGCGTGCGAACACGATGCGCTGGCCTTGCCGGCGCGCGAGCCCCTGGTCGGCCAGGTGGTCCCCCCGTCGCGCGAGCGCATCCCGGACCTCGGCTCCGAAGCCCGTCTCCGCCAACTCCATCTTTTCGCGGCCAACCGCCTCACGGTCGAGCCAAGTCGCACCGCTCGCGGTCACCTGGCTGTCCAGTGACAGCCGCGAGACAGAGCGGACCTCGACATCGCCAGCGTGGCCGCGTTTGCGGTCATACGCCGCCACACGCTCAACATAGTCGGGCTCGACGCGCCAGCGCCCGTCCGGCAGCCGCTCGGCCGAACGCGCTCCGCGCCGCCCGGCCTCGAGCCGACGGACGTGCGCCTCGACAACGGCCGCCGGTTCAGCCGCGCCCGAGCGAGCCAGCTCGGCGTGATGGCGCTCCGGGTCGTAGACGCCGCCGTGCTCCGCCGCGAGCCGGGCGATCGTGCGGTCCGCCGGGCGGATTTCCGCGCGGGCGACCCGGACGATCTCGTTGGCGCGCAGGTCATCGACCTGCTCGATCGTCGCGATCCGGACGTAATGGGCGCGCCCGTCGACGCCGTCCACGATCAGGTAACCCGAGCCCTTCAGCTCGTCGTCGAGCCCTTTTTCGACGAGACGTCCGACCACTGGACGCTCCGGCGGCCGGCCCGGCTCCGGCATCGCCACGGCTGAGGAGTCGATCTGCTGGCCGCTCCGGGCGAAGGCGCGCTGCATGGTGCGGATCACGTCGCCGCGGGTGCCGAGATCACGCAAGGTCGGCTCGGCCTGCTCCGTGAGCACCCACTGCGCTGGCCCGGCTGCTCGCGCTAACCCCATGCGTTCGAGCTTTTGGAGGCGGCCGACGAGGAGCGAGCGAACCACCCCGTCCTCTCCACCGGAACCGGCTGCATCGGGCCGAAAGTCAAGAATGCCGCTTTCCGTCCGTTCGGCCTCGCGCCGCAAAGCGGTGTCGAGCCGTGTCCAGCGATCGGCGCCGACTTCACTCGCGAGCTTCGAGCGCATCTCCAGTTCGCTTTGCGGCCCGAGCTCGATGGTGGCGAGTTCCACGGCGCGTTCGCGCATGCCGTGGCTGATGTAGTCGGGATGGATGCGCAGCTCCCGCCCGCGCTCGTCCGCGCCACGAACGAGAAGATGGACATGCGGGTTGTCGGTGTTCCAGTGATCGAGCGCCGCCCAGTCAAGCCGCGTGCCGAGGTCGCGCTCCATCTGGCCGACGAGGTCTCGGGTGAAGGCTCGCAAGTCCTGCATCTCGGTCGCGTCCTCTGGGCTGACGATGAACCGGAAATGGTGCGGGTCGGCCTCGGCGCGCTCGGCGAACGCCTTGACGTCGATTTCCTTCGAGCTCGCATCGAACATGCGTGCCGCCTGGCCGTCGCGGGTAACACCCTCGCGCTTGAGGTAGTTCAGATGTGCCCGCAGCGCGCCCCCGCCGCGGAAGCTGCGCCGAACGACCCGCGCCTTGACGATCACGCGCCGGCCTCGGCTGCCGTAGAGCCGCCGTTCCATCGCATTCGAGGCGGCAACCGCGCCGCGCCCTCTTCCAGAGCCACGGACCCGATCGGATCGGTCGACGGGGAAGCGGCGAGCGACATGGCCCGATGCCTGCGCCGCCGTCAGGACCTGTGCCACGAATAGCTTGGGGCGCTTCGGCTGCGCGCTCCCGCCTCTCCCCAGCCGCGGCCGAAATTTCTGCTCGTCAGGCATGGTGCCGCGCGCCAGCCCGGTCTGGCGCGGATTTCTCACCTGGGGCGGCACTGGCTCTGCGTGACGGCACTGCCCTTAACCCATGTGCAGACAACAGAAATCCGGCGAACGCGCGACCCGCGCGGCACCGGTCTCTATCTTGCGATCCAGTCTGCACGTCGGTCTTCACTGCCGGTTCCCTCCAAAACTACTCTGTGTGGAGTGTGGCTGCTGAGGGTGGCGGGGCTGCCGTCGACCCGCCGACGGGCGCAAAGATCGCGCCGCCATCGCGCCCGTTCGGCCTCGTACTCGGCATCGGAACTGAGGCGATGCTGCGTGAAATTGGCGTGTCGCTTAGCACGCGGCACCGTGCATCCGCGTTCTCATCCATCACGAACAGACTTCCGTCCGTGTCGTTCGAGCGCGCAGCATCTCTCGCCGGAATGCTCGTCGATGACGCCACGATCGGCTCTGCGCTGTCGTTCCTTGGCGGGGCGAGTGGCGGCAACCTAGTGTGCCCGGGCAAATCCTGCGTTATCGATGCCAACTGTGCGACGTAACGGCGTGTCTCATTGGGAAGCGCTCGGCCGCGCAGACGATGATCGTCGAGTCGCCCGGGTCCAGCATTGTAGGCCGCGAGGAAATCAGGTGCCCCATACCGGTCGATCAGCTCGCGAAGAAACCCTGCACCCGCCAGGGTGTTGTCGGCCGGCGCGTACGGATCAGCACCAAGCCGGTAGCGGGTGCGCATTGTCGCCCAGGTTTCCGGCATCAGTTGCATGAGCCCCATCGCGCCCGCCGATGACGTAATGCTCGGCACCCCGCCGCTTTCTGCCCGCATCACGGCGCGAAGAACGCGGTCCGGAATCCCGAAGCGCAGCGAGGCGGCTGCGATCTCAGTGGTCCAGCGATCGATTGTAGTCGAACGCTGGTCGCGCATCGGCTCGGCTCCGATCGCGGCCGCCCGTGCGCAATCTCCGTGCGAACCGAGCGGGACGAACAGTTCCGACCGTAAGCCGATCGCGCATCCCGCAATTATGGTCACCAGATCCATGCCTGCGCTCCCAAAATGGTCCCGAACGCCGGTCGCAAACAGGGCGAGGCGCCGGTGCGACTGCGGCCGTCAAAGACGACGCATGTTGGATACTTGCCCGCTCGAGACGCGCCTTTGCGGTCCGGTCCGCGCGACGGCTGCGGGACGGGAAGCCTGAAAGCAAGAGCCGCCACGTTGTTGCCGGGTTCATAGCTGGCCCGCGGCAGACGAACTGACCGCCGCATCATCGCATCCTCCACGTCCAGAGCGCGACGGCTCGGCCGAGAACGGCGGTGATCGGCGATGGCCCAAAATACCGACCGTCCAGCGAGGTTCGAACGGCCGGATTGAGCACGAAGACTTCGCCCGTCCTGAGCGGGCGACAGCCGGTCCAGTGGGTCATGGGACGCTGCATACCGTCGGCCGGCGGTGCAATTGCTGCGAACCGGCCATCGATCGCGACGCGTGCGTCCTGCTCGCAGACACGCATCCCGGCGACAGCGGCAACCGGCTTGAGCAGCGGCACGCCGCGTGGCAGATAGCCGCGTTCCGCATACAGCGTCGCGCTTGCCGGGTCAGGTTTCAGAAGAACCAGGTCGCCGAGATGCAGCGGCGATGCCGGCTCAATGCGGTAGAAGCCCGGCGCGACGCTCGCGGTCGCGTTCCAGACGAGCAGCGGGTAGGCCCCGCTCGTCGGCGCGCCGCAGACGAGCGTGGCGGCGACCGCCATCGTGGCCAAGATCATCACCCGCATCACGCGACGGTCCGCCGGCGCAGCATCCACGCCCTGTGCTGCGGTCGCCCGTAGCTCCGGAAGGGCGCGTTGCAGACGATCCGGTTGTGCAGATGCCGCCACCAATCCGGCGCGACTTCCGCCGGCTCGATGCTGAGTGCCTCGATAATGGCGACGGCATCGAGGGCGCGCTTGACCCTCGGCCAGCCGTCAAGCCGCAGCAGCACGTCACCGCCTGGCGTGACGCCCGGCACGGTCGCAATCGGCTCGCCAGATGCGCAGGCCCGCACGATGTCGAGACGCGAGGACACCGTTCCGTAGTCGTTGCCCTCCCATCGCACCAACGCGAAGACCTGGCCGGGAAGGAAAGCGACGACACGCCGGCGGCGGTCCAGAATGCGCTCGCGCGACTGGTCACCAAAGCGGAGCCAGTGCTCGATCCGAGCCTCGTAGAACACGAGTTGGACTTCCGTCAGCGGTCGGATCATGGCGCGCCCCTCCCGTCCCGAGACATCGACCGCGGACGCAAGCCAAGCGGGAGTCGGCGCTGGTTGGCCACCGTCACCCGCCATGCGATCCGCAGTCGCTGCGCGGCAAGACGCATTTTCTGGGTCGTTGCGACCCAATCACGCGCGGCCGTGCTCGCGACGAAGCTCTGCGTCGCGCCTGCACGCGCATCGGCGCGGCGCTGCTTCTCGTCAAGGCCGCTCGGTGCAAAAACGCCGACGCCGAGACCCCGCCCGTGTGCTCTGCCCCGCCATCGCGCCAATACTGGACCGAGCGGACCGAGGCCAATGCAAACGGTCAATGCTGAGAACAGCTTCCAGATCGGCCAGCACGGTGGTGCCGGACGCGCCGTATCGGTTATGCACACCTCACGCGTTCGGCGGACCACGCCGGGATGAAACGCCCGGCTCTCTCCCACGCCTCTCGTTTGCCAGTCAGGTGAGAATGGCTGCGTGGTCGCGCCTGATAGCGGCGTCCAGCAACGCGTATTTGGACAGCAACGGGAGGGCGTGGCCGAAACCGCTGTCACGCTGCGCTTCCTCTTCCCGGCCACCACCACCGCGATCAGCGCGGGTTCGCCTCGCGAGGAGTTCAGCGGAACTGTGAGCCGGCCTGCGCCGAGCAGGTCCGAAATCGGGGTGCACGAAAACGGAGGCGCATGAGCCGTGGCGATGAAGATTCGCTGTCGCGCTACCAACAGAGACTCAGTTAAGAGTCTTATAGTTAAACAGTTAAGAGGCGCTGTTTTTCGATTATTGGTCAGTGATTTATGGCGTACTTTGACTTTGCAGTATCGTGCCTTTGCGGTCGCTGATCCGAGTCCTTTCACATGCGAAAGACCGAGCGCACTCACAGCACGCCCTCGGTTTCTGTGGATGAAATACCCGGTTTCTCCACAGGCACCCATTCGGCACTGTGGACGCGCCCGGCACTTCGCACGGCGCGCAGACGGGCGGCGTGACCTGTCCCGGTCAACTCGATTTGATAGCCCGGCAACACGCCACGATGCGCGATCCTGCGCAGCGCTGCGACGAAGTCGGACGGGCGTGACAGGCTGCCCGAGCGCGCGTAAAGCGCGGCGAGCGCGATGTCCCAGCCTGTGGATTGTCGGCCGACGTGCTTGCGAACGAGCCGCCACAGCCAGCGTTCGATACCGCCCGTGAGTCGGAAATATTTCGCGTCAATCGTCAGTACGCGGCTGTCGGTCACGACCGCCGCGAACAGCCACTCGGACAGCGCGAGCTCGATCCCGCTCTCCCCGCGACGCCAGCTGTCGAGCAGCTTGAACCGGGCCGGGACGACGCTACTCGGGGCGCGCAGGCTCGTCTCGACAGTTGTCGCCGCAAGCCGGTCGAGCGCGGCTCCCAGCAACGCATATTGCCGCTGTGCCGTGCCGCGGCCGAGATAGCTCAGGATCTGGTAGGGAGGTGCGGCGAGCCGGCGCGAGACACGCAAACCCTGATCGTGTGCTTCGGTCAGTTGCGATACCGCCCAGATCAGGATGTCGGCATCCCAAATCGTGGCGAGTCCTTGCCGCGGGTCGGTCGTCAAAATTCGCAGATATTGGCCGCGCTGCTCGAAGGCGAGCGGTTGGAGCCGCTTCGCCTTGGCAAGCGAGAACCAGGGCCAGGCCATGAGATCGAGCGCGTCGCGGGGGCGCACGCGATCGAGGACGGCCGGGAACGGGCGGTCTGCGTCGGCCATTGTCAGGCGCGCCGCAAGGCCGCGGCGCGCGCGGCCGGCGTGGGCGGCAGCACCACGCCGGTGCCGGGATCGCTCGTGGAGCTGCGCAGGCCCTGATCGGCCCAACGTTCGAGATCGCCAACCTTGTAGACGACGCGGCCGCCGATCTTCCGGTAGATCGGCCCGGTACCATAGATGCGGTGCTTCTCGAGCGTCCGCGGCGAGACGCCGAGGTGGCGCGCGGCCTCCTGGGTGCGCAAGTAGCGTGGCGGCAGGGATGGGTTCGGATCGGGCATGTTCGGGCTCCGTCGTTGGAAGGCTGCCTCTGGGCAGCGTCTCGCGTGTCGGAGGTCACGATCGGTCTCGGCAGCGCCCCGCAATATGGACGAAGATGGCGTGCGCCAGACCGTCCAGGGTCAGCGCCAGGGAGGTCCCAGCAGGCGACGATAGCCACCTCTAACCAGGCTGCTCGCTTCGGCGAGGAGCCGCCGCACCTCGCCGCGATCCGGGTGGTTCGACCAGGCCGGCCCGGTCACGGCGGTGCCAAGTGCCATCCCGGCGATCTCGTGCTCGCTGGCGCCGGCGTGCTGGAGATCGATCGCCCACAGCATCGTGGTGAGCCGGTCCTGCCGCTCGTCCGAAAGATGCGGTGGCGGCGGCGGACGGAGCCCGGGCAGGCCTTGGCCGACTTCCGCCAGAAACCGGGCGGCCGCGTCGAGTCGCGCCCGCCAAAAGGGCGAGCGGTCGAGCACGAGGCCGAGTGCGACGCCGTCACGCGGCGGCTCGGGGCCAGGCAGTAGCAGTCGATGGCGCTCGCGTTCGCCATCCAAGATAAGTTGCAGGCTGTCGTTACTCGCGAGCGCGTGTTTTTGGCCGGGCCAGCGCCACGGCTCGAACACGATGGGCGGACCCGCACCAGGCGGACCTGGTCCAAGCGGGATCAGGTTGCCGAGCAGCGCGGGCTGCCAGAACACCGCAATCTCATCGGCGCGCCGCTCGGGATTGGCGACGAAATCGCAACCCCCAGAAGCCCGGGTCGGGTGGCGGGTCCTGGGCGGCTCGATCCACCGTCACCGCTTCCTGGTAGTCCGGATTGCGGCGCAGGAACTCCCAGGCCCAATCATCAGGCTGCAGCAACGCCGTGTAGCTATAGCGGGCTGGAAGCCGCCCGCGGCCCAGCTTCCTCAATGGCCAACCCCGGGATTGTACCCGCGATGATTGCCAAGGCGGGTTCGCTCTGACCTTTGGCCCGTTAGGGGGAAAAGTCAGTCGCCGTGGTCCGTCATCAGCTGATGACAGGAGACGCGCGGAACCGTATCGCTTATGTCCGGTCCGCTGCGCCTGTCGTTACGAGTCATACCCGCGGCTATGCTTCCGCCCCGTAGGGCCCGGCGTCGAGGAGGTGGCGATAGCCGACCGTGGTCATCCACTTGGCGCGTGCGAGATGACTTTCGTAGGCGCGGCGAGCCCGACCAGGCTCGCTCCTGGCATCGATGCGCAGCGCCTCGCGCGCCACCTCCTGCCACGGCACTCCTTCGCGGTCGGCGTCGAGCAGGATGATGTAATGGATCAGGTGCAGCTCGTCATACGGTGTCAGCACATCACCGCTTGGGGGTTCGTCCGCGACCGGCGCATCGATTTTAGGCTTGCGCATGAGGGGCTTCTCCAACGGTTGCTCTAGGATTGTCCGATGGTCGGCGATTCGGTGCTACGGCTTCCGGTACCATTCGGATGCAGCCCGGTTACATTAGCCGGCATCGCTGTGGGGGAGAATCCCCCACAGCGTAGAGAAAACGCGCCCGGAATGGCTGCTCGTCTGCCATGGCAACACCACGGCAGATTCGGGCGGCGCGCGCCCTGTTGGGCTGGTCTCAACAGGAACTCGCCGACCGCGCGGTGGTGTCCGTCAACAGCGTCGGGCGAATCGAGACGGCGCTCGAAGAGGCTGAACTCGAGCGGCATGCCGCGAGCCATTTCCGAGTTATGAGAGCGCTCCGGGTTGCGGGCATCGAGTTCCTGACCCGCGGCGAAGGCGTCCGCTTCGCGGGCAAGCCTCCGGTGCCCCGGACACCGGAGGCGGACGCCTCGGGCTAGAGGGTTGGCTGGATGGCCGAGCACCCGCGCGACCTGCAGCAATGCTGACCAAGGCCTGTTCTTAAGTCGCGAACGCCCCGCGTCATGTGACGCGGGGCGCCGCGGTGTCGGTCAGTCGCCGTTGCGGCGGGACCAGATCAGGACGTGGCTGTCGTCCTCGCCCTCGACCAGGGTGGCGTAGATCGGGGCGGGGAAGCTCGGGTCGTCCAGCTTGACCGAGAGGTAGTCGCGGCCCTCGTTGGAGGTCTTCTTCCAGGCGGCACCGAATTCCACGTTGGAACCGGCGAAGACGCGGTAGTCGGGAGCCTTGTCGCTGGTCTTGTCGGCCGGCTTGATCGTCGCCTTGGCGTTGATGCTGAGGGTCTTGACCGCGCCGGTGAAGCTCTCACCCGTCTTGGTGAAGGTGCCGATGGTCGCCATGATGTTCTCTCCTGCTGTTCATCGGGTCGCGCCAATCGCGGCCTCGATGGCGATCGTCCGGCCGGAGGTGATCGACGACGCACTCGCGCTTGCGAGCCGCAGCGCAGCGGAGGATGGCGGCCGGGGGCTTTCTTGCCTCGCGAGGAATGACGGCTTGCCGTCAGGGGAAGAAAGTTTCCGGCCGCCATTGCGGCATAGGCGATCGAGGCGCAGCCGTCCTTCGGCCAGATCAGGCCATCCGAGGCAGCGTGGAGCGCAGCCATCCCAACAGCCCTGGGGAGAGACGTGGCGGCCTGCGCACCGATCGAACAAGAGGCGGACGACCGCGGTCGCAGAAAGACATGCAACAGCGCACAAACGGCAGCATCGGCCGCGGCGAGCGGCAAGGTTCGCTCGGCGTCCATGTTCGTCGCAAGTGCTGGAGATTAGCCGCCGGAGATCCCTCACGAGGGCCGCACAGCGTAGGTTCACGAAGACCGGTGAGCTGATGGCCCGATCCAGACGTGCACGTGCCGAGGACAGTCGACATTCTCCCGACTTGTCGTAACGCGCCTACCAGCTGGCGCCGGCTTGCCCCGGGTCAACTGATGCGGGGCGTTTGCGTGCCTGTATTCTTGCGTCATGGGATCGAGCCCGCAGGGGCGAAACGGCGAAGCCGGTTCGAGCGCAGCCGACGAGCCCGGCCCGCAGGGCGACGCCCAATCCCTTGCTTCAACGAATTTGTTCCACATGAAGGCTGCCCGCAGAAAGCGCCTGAAGCAGCTCGGCTTCCGGTCGCGTCAGGTCGAGCCATGCGCGCCAGTCCGATCGTTCGAGTACAACCACTTGGCGATTATGGATGGGTGCCACATCAGGTCCAGGCTCGGTGGTCAGGAGCGTCAATGTCTCCGGCACATCGCCGAAAGCCGGCCGCCACAACCCGGCAAAGCAGAACCAGTCTTCACCGGTCCTGGTGAAACGCCACTTTGTTTTCGGGGATTTTCTCCCGCGGAATTCGAAGAAATGGGATGCGGGCACAAGGCAACGACCAGTCGCAAACCGACGTCCCTCAGACCGGAAGTTGATGACTGGGGATGCCTTGGGACGGGATGGCGGAAAACCCCACCGCAGTTGTGCGAGCTCTACGCCCTCGCCATGACGCCGAATGATGGGTGCGACATCCGTTGGCCAGATGTCGTCGCGAGGTTCGAGGTTCGGCGCTGCCTTCGGTAGGATCAACGGCAGACGGATTTGGCTGAACGCCTCAACATAGGCGCTGTGCGGAACCCGATTGCCATAATCATTACACATCGCGCTCAGACCGTCGTGGTGGTCGACACAAGCGGGATGGCAAGTCGCCGAGCGGCGGCGATGCCGATAGTGATCCCGCCGGTGACTGCGAAGATCGACGGCCACACGCCGTGCGCCCCACCGATCCTTGATAGGTCGAGCACCATGCCATAGCCAGACACGGCGGCGGGTGTCGCGAAAGCGAGCCCGACCACGATCCGCACGAGCGTTGAACACGTCATTGCAAGGACGACCTGACCTGCACCAAACGCAGCAATGCCGGCGACGAGGCCGGCGGCGATCGCGCCGAGCACACCAGCACCGGTCTCTATAGCGAGCCGGCCTGCGGCGACAGCTATGGATAACGGCAGGGCGAAGATCGCGATTTCAAACATGATCGCGATCATAAAGCCAAGGCCGAGCAAGCTGAAGATGATCCCGAGCACCATGGTGCAACGCTCCTCGTTATCGATTGTGCTCCCGGTCGCTATTGCCGTCCTGTCGACAGCGCGCGGCCGCTACCAAGCTGACTAACCAGCGACACCAGCGCTTGTCGGCGGGGCTCACGCCCCGCCTCCCTTGCGGAAGTCGAACAGCGGGATGCCGAGCTTGCGGGCTTTGTCGGCCAGGTTGTCCGAGATGCCGGAGCCTGGAAACACCACGACGCCGATCGGCAGGACGTCGAGCAGTTGGTCGTTGCGCTTGAACGGGGCCGCGTTCCTGTGCCGGGTGAAGTCGGGTTTGAAGGCGACCTGCGGGACCTTGCGGTTGTCGGCCCAGCACGCTGCGATGCGTTCGGCGCCCTTGGGCGATCCCCCGTGCAGCAGCACCATGCCGGGATGCTTGGCATGCACCCGGTCGAGCGCTGCCCAGATTGCCTGGTGGTCGTTGCACTCGTAGCCGCCCGTGAAGGCCACCTTGGGACCGGGCGGCACCATCACCTCGGTTTCGGCCCGGCGCTTGGCCGCCAGGAAGTCGCGGCTGTCGATCACCGCCGATGTCAGTGCGCGATGGTTCACCTTCGATCCGGTGCGCGGTCGCCAGGCGGTTCCGGTGTGCGTCTCGAACAGGTCGGCGGCCCCGTCGCGCATGATCTCGAAGGCGTTGCGTCGCTCGATCAGCGTCAGGCCCTCGGCCAGCAGCCGCTCCAACTCGACCGACCGTATTTCCGAGCCGTCCTGGTCCTTTTGGCTCCGGCGCTGCGCCTGTTCGTTCGTGTCGAGCTCGCGTTCGACCCGATCCGCGGCGCGGTGGAACAGGTTGACGGTGGACCAGAGCAGGTCTTCGAGGTCGGGCTCGAGGCGCGTGTCAGTGAGGGTGGAGACGAGGGCGTCGAAGATGTCGGCTAGTGCGGTGCGGACGGTGTGCTCCTCGGGCAGCGGCCTAGCGTCGGGTTCGTCCTGAAAGGGACGGTGGCCGTAGAGCTGGAGTTCGGTGAGGAGGGAGGCGGTCGAGGACTCTGCGTGCTGCGGCTCGTGGTCGGGGTTGAGGTGGTCGGTCATCGTCGTCTTCCTCCGGCTTCGGACCGCGCCCATCGCGGCCTTCGCAGGCGTCGAAGACCGGGGGCGGACCGGGCTTGCACCGCCGCGCCCAATGGCTTGCCATGAGCGCGAGCGGCCGCAGCGCAGCGGAGGACGGCGTGGGACGGCTATTTTGCTTCGCGATGCAAAGCCGCCCTCTTGGCGGCGGCGGAAAATAGCTGGCCTCAGCTGTTGCCGGCCCGGACCGCTTCCGGTCCGATCGCCCTCTCAGAAGGCCGTGGGCGCGGCTCTCCCAGCCGGATCGATGCACGCGCTGACTGCACCACCCGCGACCCTCGGGATGCCGCCACGTTCACCGGGTCCGTTCGCCGCGCTCCGGTGGCCGCCAGAACTGCTCAACGTCTTCCGGGACGAGCTGCACCCGAAGTGCTGCCCCGAGTGCGTCAGGGCCGATCTGCCGCAGGTCATCGTTGAAGTCGCCCAGTGTCGGCGCCAGAACCAGCGCCTCGATGCCGCCCTCGTGCGCTCGCCCCGTTAATGCCTCCACCGCGCGCTGTCCCGCCGGGTCGTTGTCGCGCGCGATGTAGAGCCGGTGCAGCGTTGTTGGCAGCATCAGGGCGGCGAGGTGGTTGGCCGAGAGTGCGGCGGCCATCGGCAGACTCGGCATGACGCTGCGCAGCGACAGCATCGTCTCGATACCCTCGCCAGCCGCCATGACGTCGAGCGCTCTGCCGAACCGCACTGCGTTGCCGAGTAGGTGACCCATCGCACGTCGCGGCGTTTCGACCGGCGCCTTCGTGCGGCCGGACGGATCGAGCCAGGTACGGTGTGCCCCGGTCATCGTGCCGCCGATGTCCGTGATGGCTGCCACAAGCGCCGGCCAGTCTGCGCGCACTCCGGCCGCTGTCTCGCCATCCTGGCGGTAGTAGCATCGCGGGTGGAAACGCAGCGCCGTGCAGTCCCGTAAAGCCGTGATGCCGCGTTCGCTCAGATACGCTTCTGCGATCGTGCCCACGATCGGCCTGGACGCCGCGAACAAACGCCGGGCTGCTTCCGGCGATCCGGCCGGTGCTGGCGAGTGCGTCGAGGCGCTTTCGGGCGCTGGCAGGCTCAGGAATCGCCGCGCTTCGTCAAGCACGTCGCGCGTGGCGTCTATCCTGCGGTTTGCAGCGATCAGGTCCAGGAGATCGCCGTGTTCACCGGTCGCCGAATCAGTCCATTTTCCGGCTGCGCCTCGCCCTGCTTCGGGTCCATGCAAGCGAACGTACAGACTGCGGCCCGGCGTGTTGTCGACATCGCCGACGAGCCAGTATCGGCCTTGGCGGTAGCCGTTCGACAAATAGTGGCGGCAGACGGCTTCGGCATTTCCGGCGAGACGGCGTGCCAATTCTGACGCCATATGCGGCATCGCGACCTCCAGACAAGAAAAGGGGCCCGCCAATGCTGGCAAGCCCCAGGTTGCAGCAGCGGGTGAGTGCTCGGCCGCGATCGCGTGAGGTCGGTCGCGACCGGCCTAATCCTCGGTCGAATGCGCTCCGGTGCCCACGACCTGTCCGCCGCCAATTGCCGCCGATTGCGCGATGCCGGTTTCGGCGTCGGATACCGGATCGAGCGCGCCCAGCAGCCAGTGTTCGCAATCGATCCAACCGACGCTCTTGCGTGCGCCAAGATCGGTCACCTGTGCCCCGCCGCCGAAACCGTCGAGGCGCGGTTTCGAGCAGGTCAACGCCCACGCGAAACCCCAGCGGCCAGTCAGGTCGAATGCCTCCGCGCAGGCGAGCACGAAGGCGATGACTTGTTCCGGCTCGCCATACTCGTCCGAGCTGATCCAGAGCGCTCCCGGACCGGTTTCGGGATCATGCTGAACGTCGAAGCCCCGGTCGCTGCCGTCTTCATCGAATAGCGCCACGGCTTGCTGCCGCTGGATTTCGATCGCGCGTACGGCGTTCTCCGCCGTGCCGACGTCGAACATGCAGGAAAACTGGCAAAAATAGTCCGCCATCGCGGCCTCCTGAAACGATGAAGCCCGGCGCGGTGGCCGGGCTTCGGGGTGGAGAGTGTTGTTGCTGCATCGCAGCGTCAGTCGGCCTCCTCGAAGACCGGCAGCTCGTTGTTCGGTGGCGCGTCGGCGTCGAACAGAATGTATTCGGCGCCCTTCGCGCGTGCATGCCGCATCACCGCAACCAGGTCCGGCGGCTCGCCGTAATAGGGCGGCCTGGCGGCATAGAGAAACCAGCCGAACGGGGTCGCCGACGGGGCACTGATCGGCGCGAGCTGGCGCGTCGCTGCTTCAACGGCGTTCTCATCAAGCCACCGGCACGCCGCCGCCGAGAGATGGACGGTCGAGCAATCGAAGAAAATCCGCAACGGGTAAGTGACGGTCATGGCACGTCTCCAAATCGCTGCACCGTTGACGGCAAGAGGGTATGACCGGGTGGTTGCGTCGCGAACGGATCGACGTCGCGATGGATCGGTTGCGCGCGGCCCATCCAGGGTTCCGGCCGGATGCAGCGCACCCAGTCGGCGAAGCTCGGAATCAAGCCGAGGTCTTCGATGCAGTGCTGCTCGCCAATCAGCCGCACCGGCACGACGCGACCGGTCGAGACCGTGACCGTGGTCCCGAACGCGCGCTCCAGGCCGAACACGCCTTCGGCGTGGTGGCGAAGCGCCCGGTGCCGGAAGTCGGCGATGATCAGCTTCGAGGGTTCATCGAACCACGCGTGGAGCGGAAGGTAGTCGTCGGCGGCGCCGCCCCATTTCCGCGCGGAGGACAGGGCATGGTGATAGGGATGTGCCATGATCCGCCCTCACCACTCGTGACCGGAATATTCGGAGCTTTCGATACGCTCGTTGTAGTCGAGCCGGATCGTTCGCTCCGCAACGTCGAAAGTGATTTCGCCGAACGCGCCTTCGTTGTTCTCCCACCCGCCATGCGTCTCTTCCAAGAAGGCGTAGGCGAGTTGTTCGATCGCTTCACCCAGCGGCAACGTGCGGCGATGGAGCTCCGAGCCATCCCAGGCAGGTGTTGCGATCTCGATGTCGCAGATGGGCAGGGCGGCCGCGGCATCGCCTGTGCGGGCGTCGATGCTTTCGATTTGGCCTGAGTCGCCGACGCCGTCGAAGGTGACGACGACACTGGTGATGCCGGCGCTGGCGAGCTTATCGAAAAGTGCAGCCTTGTTGCCGGGCAGGGCTTCTTCGGCAAGGCGGCTGCGGGCGTCGTCCTGCGCGATCAACTGCTGCCAGACGACAACAGCATCCTGCGCCGATTGAACTTCGGTCATGACAGATCTCCAATGAGGGGAAGAGATGCGGGACGGCCGTTGCCGCCCCGCAGACTTGGTTCAGCTATTCGGCCGCGAACGCGTGGGCTTCGTCGGCCTCCTGCTCGAAGCCCTCGGCCTCGCCGTCATCCGTGGCTAGCGGAGCAACGCCAGCGGTGCCCGCCTCTTCGGACCCGGTGACGTCGGTCGCCGCGAGCGCCTCGACTTCGGCGACTTGCGGCATTGCCCGGCCCGGCGTGCGCAGCGGCTCGGCCAGCCATCCCGACCCGGCCAGCAGCGCCTCGGCCTTCTCGGCCATCTCGCCCTTCTTGAGGTGGTCGATCAGCTGCGCCGCGTGCTCGCCCTTGGCCTCCCGCACGGCTTGCAGGATACGCGCCTTGGTGACCCGGCCGAGATACGTGTCGACCGTTGGCGTCCAGCCCGCCGCCGCCATGTCGAGGTCAACCGCCTTCGCCAGCACGTCGGCATGCGCGAGCACCTGCGGCCGGCGGCTGTAGGCTTCGTGCACGGCATTGACGCTCAGGCCGACGCAGTGCGCGAACAGCGCCTCGCGGGACAGTTCGCCCAATCCGGCCAGGGTGGCCCAGAGGTCTTCCGGCTGCTTCGGCAACTTCGCCGACCAGTCCTGGTGCCGCTGCGCCAGCGTCCGCGCCAGCGTGGTGTCGTTCAGGCCCGGCGCCTGGGCGTGGAACGTGACGCTCTTCACGTCCAGCTCCAGGCATGTGTTCAGGCCGTAGCCGTAGAACACGCGCAGGCAGAACGCGTGCAGGGCTGCCAGGAACGCGACGTCCCTGTGCTCGCCGAGTGCCACGCGCAGAGCCAGGGTTCGGTGCGTGGTCAGCTCGGTCAGCAGCCGGTCGGGCAATGGCCTGATGCCGTCTTCCTCCTCCGGCTCCGCCGCGGGTCCGGGGTTGCCGTAAACCGTGCTGCCGCTTGTCGCGGCATACGACGTCGCGGTGATCGGGTCGTCGTAACCGCCCTCGGCGTCGATCTCGACATCGGGCTCTTCCGGGATCGGCAACTCGTCCTCCGGTCGGACATAGCCCCGCTCGACCTTCAGGGCGCCCGCCCCGTCGATGCTAACGAACGCGCCAGCACGCGCCACTTCCTCGGGGTCGAACGCCGCCGGACGATCTTCTAGCGTGCCGAGCATGGTCTCGATCTCGGTCATGCGCCGGTCGATCTCCTCCGGCAGGTCCTCGTAGTCGGCGTACTCTTGCTCGAGCCGGTCGTACTCCTCCCGCAGGGCGTCCCGCGTCGCTTCCTCCTCGGCGGAGAGCGCCACCACTCCGCCCCGCAGCTGGCGCAGCCCGAAATGGTGGCCGTAGGCGAAGTCGGGCGCGACCTCGATCCACTTCCAACCTTCGGCGGCCACGGTCTCGGCATCGCGCTGGAGCTTCTCGACCACGAGCTGGTCGATCAGCCCGGGGTCTTGCAACCAGCCACCGTCGTCGCCCTGGAACAGGTCGCGCATGACCGTGCCGCCCGCTCCCTCGTAAGCCTCGACGCCGACGAACAGCGCCCGCTTGTCCGCTGCGCGCACCGCGCCCTCGGTCAGCATGCGCCGGATGACGTAAGCTTCCTTGGTGTATGACTGGCTCAGCCGGTCAAACACCTGCTCCTGCCGCTCATGGTCGCCGTTGACCGTGAACGCCATCAACTGGTCGAGCGTCAGGCCGTCCTCGGCGTAGACGTCCAGCAGCTTGGGCGACACCGACGCCAACCGCAGCCGCTGCTTCACGACGGCGACCGACACGAAGAACGCGGCGGCGATCTCCTCCTCGGACTGGCCCTTCTCGCGCAGCGCCAGGAATGCCCGGAATTGGTCGAGCGGGTGCAGCGGCGCGCGCTGGACGTTCTCGGCCAGAGAGTCCTCCTCGGCGATGCCGCCCTCGCGGATCACGCACGGGATCGGCGCAGCCTTGGCCAGGCGCTTCTGCTTGACCAACAGCTCCAGCGCACGGAAGCGGCGACCGCCGGCCGGGATCTCGTACATTCCGGTCTCGATGCCGGCGGCGTCCAGCACGGGCCGCACGGTGAGGGACTGCAGCAGGGTGCGCCGGGCGATGTCGTCGGCGAGCTGCTCGATCGACACGCCCGCCTTGACGCGGCGGACGTTGCAGGCGCTGAGCAGCAGCTTGTTGAAGGGGATGTCGCGCGAGGCGCTGAGCGTGATCTTCTGAACCGATTGGGCCACGGTAAGTCTCCGTGACGGGCCGGCCGGGAGACGCTCTCTCGACCTCCTCAACCCGTCAAGAAGCCGTTCACGGCCCTCTCACTCTCGACGCATCCGGGGACGCATAAGCCGCGTCGGCGTGGAGACGGAGAGCCGCCCCCACGCTTCTCAGAATTAGCGGACGCTGGCCAGCAGCTTCGAAGCCTTGCCCTCCAACTCCAGCCGCGCATCCTGGTGCGGCTTGGACCGGGCTAAGGCGGTAATGCCCTGCACGAAGTCGAAGATGGACTCCGGCGGACGGCCCTCCTCCTCCAGCACGGTGGCGATGATCTTCGCCGTCTCGGGCTTGGAGAAGCCCTGTTTGCGCAGGAAGCCCTCGCGGTCCTCGTCCTTGCGCGCCACGATCCGCTCGCGCGACGCCTTGATCCCGGCCATAAACGGGGCGGCCGACGAGTTGGCGAAGTTCTCCAGCGCCGGCGCCGCCTCGTGGGCGAACCGGTTGGCGGCAAACTTGCTGTGCCGGATGCTGATCTCCTCGAAGCCCTCCGCGCCCCAGATGTTCCGGTTCATGCAGACGGCGCGCAGGAAGAACGACGCCATGCCCAGCGTCTTCGAGCCGACCTCGCTGTTCCAGCAGTAGAAGCCGCGGAAGTAGAGGTCGGGGTCGCCGTTCGGCAGGCGGCCGGCCTCGATCGGGTGCGTGTCGTCGACCAGGAACAGGAAGACGTCGCGGTCGCTGGCGTAGAGGGTGGTCGTGTCCTTCGTCACTTCGACGAACGGGTTGTGCCGCATCGTCGACCAGTCGAGCAGGCCTGGCACCTTCCAGCGTGTATCGCCGACGCCGTCGCCGGCGATCTTCATCACCGCGCCCACGAGCTCATGGTCCCAGATACGGCCGTAATCCGGCCCTGTGACGGCGCGCAGCTCGATGCGGCCCTCGTCGGCTTCGAGCGTCTTGATCAGCTCGGCTCGGTGCGACAGCAGGCCGTGCTGCATGTTGATGCCGGCCAGCGGCGCTGGAAGCTCGCGCAAGTAGCCGGCGGGGGCGCCGACCAGGCTGCACATCTGGCCGAACGACCAATGCGTGGGTGCGACCGGCGCGTCACGGCCGGGCACGATCAGCGCCATGCGTTCCGCATTGTCCCGGCTTGCCTCCACCCGGATATCGCGGGTTTCAACCGTGCGAGCGGTCGCTCGATCGGCTCGGGCACGGACGGCGGTATGAAGGGCGTTGAGGGACAGATAACGCTCGTCGTCGGGCCGGGAGAACCATTCGGACGAGACACGGCCAATCCGCTCGCCGCGTGAGATATCGACCTTATAGCCGGCGGACACCGGCGTGTCGGACGGAACGGCAGGATATCCCGCGGGTCGAGCGGGAGGGACGTTGATTGAGTTCATGGCCAAGATCTCCGCGGCGAGCCGACCGAGAGCCTCTCTCGACCTCCAAACCCGCCACGGCAACAGCCGCCGTCCTCTCACTCTTGCTCGCGGGCGGCGACCGGGGCGGACTCGGGGTCCACTTCGTGTAGGCCTGGCCTTTCCGGCGCGCTGACGAGATTTGTATGTGCGATCACGCGGCCGAGCGCCACCAAGCGATGCGCTCGTCGCGCGTTGCATTCGCAAGCCGCAATAATAGATCGCCGTGGCACGCGGCTGGCGCGCAGAAACACAGCAGATCGCGACCTCGCAACTCATCGAGCGCGCGCAACAGATGATGTTGGTTCCGCAGCCAGGTTGCGTGTTTCGCGATGACGGCTTCGAGATCCCCATTGACGCCGATCCGGAATAGATTACCCCATTTACTGCCGCGCCCGACATAAATCGACCCGTCATGGCTGCCGCAAACACGCTTGTTGAGCACCCTGCACATGCAACCCTGCGTTTCCGCTTCGTGTGCGACGGAAGCAGCAGGGCGCGGCAACAGGCCCGCATGTCACA
This sequence comes from Acetobacteraceae bacterium, assembly GCA_965276665.1. Taxonomy (GTDB): domain Bacteria; phylum Pseudomonadota; class Alphaproteobacteria; order Acetobacterales; family Acetobacteraceae; genus CAWGJC01. The sequence continues at coordinate 265,143 of OZ255620.1, read as the reverse complement.
AGGCAGTCGCCTCGACGATTGCCGCGGGAACGGGGGAACGGGGGAACGGGAACGGCGCAGCCGTTGACCTGCGGGCGGCCGCGCCAGCGTGGCTGACGCGAAGCCCGAAGCGGAACGATTATGGTGCTGTGGAGGGAGTTCAAAGGGAGGCAAGGCCGCCTTCTGATGAAGGGGCGGCACTCGGGCCGGGTCAGGTGGCGTTACCGGGAACTCTCATTTCTACGCACGTCGTGACGAAACCTCCGCTATTGATCCCGGCGCAAAGGGGTTATCACAAAGGTCGTGATCGCCGGCTCAGTCCTAAAGATCGGTGAGACGGTCATGTATCTTGGTAGCGAGTTGCGTCAGCCGTTGATTCTTCATGACTGCAATAAAGTCCGAAGCCGAGAGGGGTATCTTTCTCAGATTGCGCCTGGCATTTGCCAGCGAGGCGACCGTCAGCTCCGGAACTTCGTCGTAAAGTTTGGCGAGAAATGCGTCCGGTGTCAGCCGACGTAACCCGTGTTTCTGCAACTCGACCGCCGGGAAGTCCCTCAGATTCCAGGTCAGGATGACGGACGCGTCCGCTGCGATTCCGGCTGCGACGACATGACGATCGGCAGGATCGGGGAGGAAGACGGCTGGGATGTGGCTTTCGTAATCGGTGACGTTCGCTGTCGGGACCGCATCGTCCATCAGTTGCCGGGTCACTTGCAGCCGCTCGACTGAGATCGCGGGTACTTTACGCGCAAGATTGCGAATCCATTCCGCATGGATTTCGTGGGTCCAGCGTGCGTCAATGAGGCGGTCCACCGCCATCTGCATGACGACGTTCCTAACGTGGAACGGGTAGAGAATGCACGCATCGAAGACCGCGACCGACGGTCTAAAGGCCATAGTTACGTTGGAGATCCTCGGTGTCGTCGGCGAGTTCCTCCATTGCCGCGCGTTGCGCGTCGACCTTGGTTTTCAGGGCAAGTACATCCTTCACAGTCGCGCGGCGATGTTTGCCGACGTATCGGAAGGGCAGATCGCCCACGTCCATCCTGTGGACCACAAGCGGGCGTGAGACGCCGAGTATGCTCGCCGCATCGTTCGGACTGAGTTCCTGGTCTTCGGTCAGCACTGCCACTCGTTTCCCGTCGAGCAGGCGGCCTAAGACCGTTTCCATCAGCGCCGCGGCTTCCGGGGGCAAGGAGATGGCTTGGTCGACTCCGCTTCGGCGCTTGACGCGCAGCTCAACGTGGTCCTCCCGTCCGAGCGCCTCTAGACGGCCCGTCTCCTGTCGCGCGTTTTCAGACAGCGCGACGAATTGCAAAGCGTGCGTGGTCATGGTGCGAACCCCCTTTTCTCAACCAATAGCCGCGCGCCGCTCTAACTGCAATAACTGAAATTCGAAGCGATGCTGAGAACGCGAGCCTGGCCGCCCTCGCCGGGTAGAGCGACGGGAGGATTTCAAGCCCAAAGGTCCATCGAGGATCCTGCTGGCCGAAGCCTGCATTCCCTCAGGAGGCCGGTTGCGGTGTGGCTGCGGTGGTCGGCCGTCAGCGCAACTCCGTCCAGCCCGGCGCGAGAAGGTGTCGCTGACTGGTCAAAGATTTGCTGGCTCGTGCGGTGGAAGCGCTCGGGCCACGACCCCTCAGCTCATCAAGGTAGTCAGCCCACCACTGCATCATCAACACCCGCTCATCCCAGTGTCCTCCGCGGGCGTATGCCGCGCGGGCGTCGTTGCTCTCGACGTGGGCGAGCTGACGTTCGATCGCGTCAGGGTGCCACTTTCCAGACTCGTTCAGCAGGCTCGATGCGGTCGCCCGAAAGCCGTGGCCCGTCGCCTCGTCCTTCGCGTAGCCGAGGCGCCGGAGGGCGGCGTTCAGGGTGCCATCGGAAATTGGACGGCACTGCGAACGAACGCCGGGAAACAGCAGATCGCCCCTGGAGATAAAACGGAGTGCGCGTAGCAGCTCGCGAGCCTGCGCCGGCAGCGGGACGCGGTGCGGCCGGCGCATCTTCATCCGCAATGCGGGAACGGTCCATACGGCGCGCTCAAGGTCGAACTCGGACCATTGGGCCAGTCGCAACTCGCCAGGACGGGGGAAGAGGACGGCGAGCAGTCGTAGGGCGATCCGCGTGCCAGGCTGGCCGTCGAACGTTTCGATGGCGCGGAGCAGGGCACCGAACTTCTGAGCGTCCGTAATGGCGGCGCGTGGCGTCGGCCTCACCTGCGTCAGGGCGCCGCGCAAGGCGTAGGTCGGCTCTGTCTCGGCCCGGGCGGTGGCGATCGCGTACCGAAAGACGCTGCCGATCGTCGATCGGAGCCGCCGTGCCGACTCGTAGCGCTCCCTGGCTTCGAGGGCCTGCAGCACCCTCAGGATGGCCGGGGCTGTGACCTCACGGATCGGCTCGTCGCCGAACTCGGCAATGGCGAAGCCTAGCAGCCACTCGGTCTTGGCGAGGGTCGCCTCGGAGCGATCCTCGCGCTTCAGTTTTACAACGTACTCCCCGGCGATGCTGCGGAACGTCGGGGCGTCAGTTCTGGCCTGGGCCTGGCGCTTCTTCTCGGCGGCCGGGTCATGGCCTTCCGCTAGGAGGCGCCTAGCGTCCTCCCGCGCTTGGCGGGCCCGGGCTAGGGCGATTGTCGGGTAGACGCCCAAGGCCAGCAGCTTCTGCTTGCCGCTGAACCTGTAGGCGAAGCGCCACAGCCGGGCACCGTTGGGCTGAATCCAAAGCTGCAATCCGCCGCCGTCGGTCAGCTTCTGGAGCTTGGTCCCGGGCTGGGCGGATCGGCATTTCGCGTCGGACAAGGGCATCGCTTCGGCCTCCTCGGAGGCACGATACCAACAGGGGGTCCGGATACCAACAGAACTACCATCAGCAGGCGGTCGATACCGGGGGTGCGCGGTGGTATCCGGCGCTACGCTGCAACACGCTCTCGGGACCCTAAATGCGAGCCAGATCAGGCTATTAGGCGTGAATTGGCGTAGGAACGGCGGGAAAGAGATGCGCTGGCGTAAGGGGGAATGGTGCCCAGGGGCGGAATCGAACCACCGACACTGCGATTTTCAGTCGCATGCTCTACCAACTGAGCTACCTGGGCACTGCGCTTCCGCATTGATTCGATTAGCTGATATGGCACCGTTGGACAAGCGTTCGGTGCCAGAAATTCGACTGTGCTAGAACTGTTCTAGAAATGACCGGCACAATTCGACAAAATGCAAGTTGCGTCAGTCAATAATTCTAAGGCATGAATACAACCGCGCTAATATAGGGTTCCTGGGCAGTATTAGAATCGGACAACAGAACCGTATGGAGATGCTTATCGGTATATATGGTTGCAATTACTCGTAATCTAGAACATTTGGGATAAAATGACGGAGGATGAACTTCGCGATCTGTATGATATCGGCGATGAGCTGATAGGCGCGCTCAACGTCGTTATCGACAAGGTCAATTGTGATCCACGATTAGGAGAGATGAACTACGACAAAAATTGGAATCGAGATCAATGTATTGATGCATTTGGTATGCATCTGCGCGACATCGGGATGGTTGAAAAGGCATGAGAGACCAAGGGTGATCTCCGTAAAGCAGCTGATCGAGATCATGCGGCCGATTCACGCTGCGCACAAAAATCAGTTCATGCAGGATCGGGTAACATCAACAAAGGAGGGGTTTGTCTACATTCGAACCCGATGATCGCGCGGGGTCGCATCCCATCTCCTCCCAGCTTTTAGGCAGCATGAGCAGACCTGAAGTCATCCCGCAAGCGCATCGATCTTAGAGCACCTTTGATGTTGCATTTGAGTGACTATGAAATGTCATTTTCTCCGGAAGATTAGTTTTAGTCCAAATCCAATAATCCAAGCAACGCCAGTAGCAATTAGGGAGATCATCGTCTCATAAAGAATGTGGTTTATTGACCAATCTGATCCACCTGTTAAGGTAATGCTACCAAGCGTGGTATTAACAACCGTGTGCGCCACAAGCAACGGACATCCAGAAGGAAAGCAGCAACTGTTCCTATACGAAAATCGTTTGCGGAATTAAGATTAAACATAGGAATGCATGGTGGACCCGTTCTTACAAACTGCATTCCAGCAAGGATTAGTGCAAAAACGCTAACGACCAAGTATCGATCATATGGGGTGATCCGAATTGATCGTGTCGGAGTTGGCTTTTTACCCGGCAGGGATTTTTTGTTGCGAGGCGGTTTTGATCTCGGCATCTTAGAACATCTATCAGTTGGGTCACACCCGATTCGCAAAGAAACCCAAATTTCGATGGTAGCAAACTCAGTAAGGTCAGGCAACGAGTATAATGCCGGTTTCACAGGCGCATAACGCCTCTCACATTCGGGCGATTTTAAATCCTTGTTGCTGGAGTGGTTGAGAGGCCATTCCCTAAGGGATTAGCTCGAAATGTGATCCTCGGAACCGTTGACGAATGGCAACGGTCGATTAGGATGTCACAACTCTCGAGACGGCGGGCACGGGCGTTGGCGAGGTGTGGGTTACCCCAGCCTCCGGCGAGGATCAAGACGGCTCGGGCGGTTCCTCGGACATCTCATCCTCGGGCAGCCCGGGCACGCGATACTGCCCGGTGATCCAGCGGCCGAGATCGACATCGGCGCATCGGGCGCAGCAGAACGGACGGAAGCGGGAGGCGTCGGGGCCGGGTGTCTTGCCGCAGACCGGGCAGGCGGGGGTGGGCAATCTCTCATTCCTCCAGCACCCAGCGAAGGGGCGCGAGCATTGGGTCCGAGCGCAGGATCAGGGGACGGCCCGCCCGGCGCGCAAGGTCCGGCAGCGCCGTGCCGTCGGTTTCGAGCGCCGTGACGATGGCGGGCGTCGCCCGCAGCGCCGGCGTCCAGCCCGGACGGGTGGCGCTCTCCGCGGCAACGCGGCGCAGGGCGGCGAGCCCGGCAGCCAGCGGGCCGGCGAGCAGCTCGTGCAGCGGCGGCCGGCCGCGCGGGCGCAGGATCTCCGCGAAGCCGAGCGCGGTGAAGCCCAGCAGCCGCGGTTGCAGCGGATCCTCCGCCAGGGCCTCGGCGAGCGCCGGACCGAGCGCCGCGCGCCGGCGGATGGCCAGTCCCGCCAGGTCGATCAGGATGGCTCCCGAGAGATTGCGGAGCCGGATCTGCCGCGCGAGCTCCGGCAGCATCGCCTGGTTGGCGGCTCGCTGCGCGGCGGGCTTGGCGCGCCGCTCCGCGGTCGCCGCCCCGGCATCGACGTCAATCGCCACGAGGGCCGGCGTCGGGTGGATCAGCGCGCGCATGCCGCCCGGCAACGGCGCCGCCCGGTCGGCCAGCGCCTCGACCTCCGCCTCGACCGCATCGTCGAACGCGGCGGCGGCGATCATCAGCCGGTCGCCGAACGCGGGGCGCAGATGGGCGGCGAGCAACGGATCGTCCACCACCACCGGGGCGTCCGCGAACCGGGCGGCCACCTCCAGCAGCGGCCCGGAACCGCGCAGCACCGCCGCCGCGCCGAGCGCGGAAATTTCCTCGGGCGAGAGATCGGCGCGCAGCCGCACCCCCTTGCCGCCCTGCGCCGAGCGCGTCACCCGGACCGAAACGGCATCGCCGGTGCCCAGACCGCGCGCGCCGGCGCTGTCCGGCAGGAAACCCTCCGCGCCGGAGCCGAGGATGACAAAGGCGCCCGCTATCGCCGGCACGACGGCGCCGATCCGTCCACGATGGAGATCGCCGAGCCCGTCTGGCGAGCCGGGGCGCCACAGCGCGTAATCGACGAGGCTTTGGCCCCGCACGGCCGCCACCCGGATCTCGCCCGGGCTGGCGGCGGCGAGGATGCGCAGGCTCACGGGCGCAGCAGTCCGCTTCCGCGCAGCAACTGGGCGGTCTCGAACAGCGGCAACCCGACCACGCCGCTGTAGCTGCCGGAGAGGAAGCGGATGAAGCCCGCGGCGCGACCCTGCACGGCATAGCCGCCGGCCTTGCCCTGCCACTCGCCGGCGGCGAGGTAATCCTGCTTCTGCGCCTCGGTGAGGCGGAGGAAGGTGACCACGCTTTCCACCACGCGCACCGCATCCCCCCCGTCCGGCCGGCGCAGCACCACGGCGCTCGTCACCCGGTGGCGGCGGCCGGAGAGCAGGTCGAGACAGGCGCGGGCCTCGGCCTCGGTCTCCGCCTTGGGCATGATGCGCCGTCCCGCCGCGACCACCGTGTCGGCGCCCAGTACGAACGAATCGGGCTCCGCCGCCGCGCCGGACCCGGCCTTTTCGCGGGCAAGGCGAGACGCCAGCTCCCGCGGCATTTCAGATGTTTGCGGGGTTTCGTCAATATCGGGAGAGAGGATGCGGGCCGGCTCGATGCCGATCTGGCGGAGCAGGGCGAGGCGGCGGGGGCTGGCGGAGGCGAGAACCAGGCGCGCCGTGCCGGAACCGGTCACGCGCGGGCCGGATGCTACTTGAAGCGGAAGGTGATGCGGCCCTTGCTGAGGTCGTACGGCGTCATCTCGACATTCACCCTGTCGCCGGCCAGGACGCGGATGCGGTTCTTGCGCATCTTGCCGCTGGTATGAGCCAAAATCTGGTGTTCGTTGTCGAGCTTCACGCGGAACATGGCGTTCGGGAGCAGCTCGGTGACCGTGCCGCTGAACTCGATCATGTCTTCTTTAGACATCAATTTCCTTGTCGTTTCGCAAACGCCGGGCGGAACATGAGCGCCGCCCCCCGTGAAATCAAGCGTTCCGCCCGTGACGATGCGTCAGAGATTGCGGCCGAGCCGGAGTGCGATGCTGCCCGCATGGGCCTGCAACCCCTCCGCCTCGGCCAGCGCGATGGCCGACGGACCAAGCCGGCGGAGCGCCGCCTCGTCACCGGAAACCCAGGTGGTGCGCTTGAGAAAATCGAACACCGACAGCCCGGACGCGAAGCGCGCGGTGCGGCCGGTCGGCAGCACATGGTTCGGCCCAGCGACGTAATCGCCGAGCGCCTCCGGGCAGAGCGCGCCGAGAAAGGCGGCCCCGGCATGACGGATGCGGGCGAACAGCGCCTCCGGCTCAGGCACCATCACCTGCAGGTGCTCGGGCGCCAGCCGATCCACCAGCCCGACCGCCGTATCCCAATCCGGGACCAGGATGATCGCGCCATGCGCGTCCCAGCTCGCCCCGGCGATCGTGGCGCGGGGCAGGGAGGCGAGCGCGTCCGTCACCGCTTCGGCCACACGGTCGGCGAACTCCGGATCGTCGGTGATCAGGATCGCCTGCGCCGCCTCGTCATGCTCGGCCTGGGCGAGCAGATCGAGCGCGACGCGCCGCGGGTCGTTCGCCGCATCGGCGAGCACCACCACCTCGGAGGGGCCGGCGATCGAATCGATGCCGACGCGGCCGAAAACCTGCCGCTTGGCCTCGGCCACATAGGCGTTGCCGGGTCCGACAATGCGGTCAACCGGGGCGATCGTCGCGGTACCCCAGGCCATCGCCGCCACAGCCTGCGCGCCGCCGACACGATAGATCTCCGACACCCCGGCGCGTTTCGCCGCGGCGAGCACCAGCGGTGCCAGCACGCCATCCGGCGTCGGCACGCACATCGCGATGCGGCCCACCCCGGCGACCTTCGCCGGCAGCGCGTTCATCAGCACGGAGGATGGGTAGGCGGCCTTGCCGCCCGGCACGTAGAGCCCGACCGCGTCGAGCGGCCCCCAACGCATCCCGAGCGTCAGCCCCGCCGCATCGGTGGTGCGGAGATCGCGCGGCATCTGCAGCTTATGGAAAGCCTCGATCCGCGTCGCGGCAAGATCGAGCGCCGCAGCCAGCTCGTCAGCGATGCCCGCGGCCGCGGCGTCGATCTCGGCCTGCCCGATCCGGATGCGCTCAGGCGCTAGCACCATACGGTCGAACCGCTCGGTCAGCTCGCAGAGCGCCGCATCGCCCTGGGCGCGCACCGCCTCGATGATCGCGGCGACAGCGCCATCCACCCGCGTCGTGGTCTCCCGCGCGGTGGCGAGCAGGGCGGCGAAATCGGCCTCGAACCCGGGAGCGGCGGCGTCGAGCCGCCTCATGCCGCCAGGGCGGCGCGGAACCTGGCAATCCAGCCGCCGATCTCCTCCGGCCGCGTCTTGAGCGCGGTGCGGTTGACGATCAGCCGGCTTGTCACCGGCGCGATCACCTCGGTCTCCACCAGCCCGTTCGCCTTCAGGGTCGAGCCGGTCTGCACCAGATCGACGATCAACCGCGACAGGCCGAGCCCGGGCGCCAGCTCCATCGAACCGCTCAAGGCCACCACCTCGGCATTGACGCCCCGCGCGGCGAAATGCCGCCGCGCGATCGCGGGATATTTCGTCGCCACCCGGACCAGCGACCAGCGCCGCGGATCGTCGCTCCCCGCGCTCTCCGCCGGCTCGGCCACCGACACGCGGCAGCGGCCGATGCCGAGATCGAGCGGCGCATAAATCTCCGGGTAATCGAACTCCATCAGCACATCGGCGCCGCAAATCCCGATCTGCGCCGCCCCGAACGCCACGAAGGTCGCAACGTCGAACGGACGCACCCGCACCACATCGAGAGCAGGATCATCGGTCGGGAACCGCAGCCGGCGGCTCTCCTCATCGGCATAATCCGGCGCCGGATGAATGCCAGCCCGCGCCAGCAATCCGCCGCACTCGCCGAGAATGCGACCCTTTGGCAAGGCCAGAATGATCGGGCCGGTGGCCTCCGGGGCCAGAGCGGCGGCGGGGAAAGGAGCAGTCATCCGGGCGATCTACACCGGCCGGTGCGGGTGGGGAAGTGCAGGCGAGGAAGGGCGGAGATGAAGCCAGGGGCAGCACCCCTGGCCTAACCTACCTCACCCAGGAATCCGTTCGATATCCGCCCCGCACGCGGCGAGTTTCTGTTCCACCGCCTCATAGCCGCGGTCGAGATGGTAGACGCGGTTCACAATTGTCTCCCCATCCGCGGCGAGGCCCGCGAGGATGAGCGAGACCGAGGCGCGGAGGTCGGTCGCCATCACCGGTGCGCCGGAGAGCGCGGGGACGCCGCGCACGATCGCCGACGAGCCGTGTACGTTGATGCGGGCGCCCATGCGGGTGAGCTCGGGCACGTGCATGAAGCGGTTCTCGAAGATGGTTTCGGTGACCATGGCCGCGCCGTCCGCGACCGCCATCATCACCATGAATTGGGCCTGCATGTCGGTGGGGAAGCCGGGATAGGGTTCGGTCATCACGTCGGTGCCGTGCAGCCCGTTCAGCCGGCGGATGGCTAGCGCATCGCCTTCCTGCGTGAGCTCCACCCCGGCTTCGCGCATCGTGCGGGCGACCGCGCCGAGATGCTCGAGTTTGGCGCCGCGCAGGCGCACCGAGCCGCTGGTGATCGCGGCCGCGCAGGCATAGGTGCCGGTCTCGATCCGGTCCGGCATGATCGCGTGCTCGGCGCCGTGTAAGGTGGTGACGCCGTCGACGGCAAGGCGGTCCGAGCCGATGCCGCTGATGCGCGCGCCCATGGCGGTGAGGCAGGTGGCGAGATCGGCGATTTCCGGTTCGCGCGCGGCGTTGGCGATCACCGTCTGCCCGTCGGCGAGGCTGGCCGCGAGCAGCAGGTTCTCGGTGGCGCCGACCGAGGCGAAGGGCAGCACGATGGTGGCGCCGGCGAGCCGCCGTCTGGTGCGGGCGGTGATGTAGCCGCCGTCGAGCGAGATCTCGGCGCCGAGCTGCTCAAGGCCTTTCAGGTGCAGGTCGACCGGGCGTGTGCCGATGGAGCAGCCGCCGGGCAGCGAGACCCGCGCCTCGCCCATGCGCGCGACCAGCGGGCCGAGCACCAGGATCGAGGCGCGCATCTTGCGCACGATATCGTAGGGCGCCTCGGTGCTGGAGACCTCGCCGCCGATGGCGAGCACGCGCCCGTCATTGGTCTGCCGCTCGACCGCGACGCCGTGCTGCGCGAGCAGCGCCGACATCGTCGCGACATCGGCCAGTTGCGGCACGTTCGAGAGCACCAGTCGGTCGGCGGTGAGCAGCCCGGCGGCCATCAGCGGCAGGGCCGCGTTCTTCGCGCCCCCGATCGCGATCTCCCCGTCGAGCTTGCGGCCGCCGCGTATGCGAATCCGGTCCATGTCTTGTCCTGTCTTAAGGTGCGCGCAGCGCTTAAAGTCTGGGCAGCGCGACGCCGCGCTGACGCATGTATTTGCCCGCCTTGTCGGCATACGAGATTTCCGGCGCGCTTGCACCCTGAAGAAACAGAAATTGACAGATACCCTCGCCGGCATGGATGCGCGCGGGGAGCGGCGTGGTGTTGCTGATCTCGATCGTGACCTGCCCCTCCCATTCGGGTTCGAGCGGCGTCACGTTCACGATGATGCCGCAGCGCGCGTAGGTCGATTTTCCGAGGCAGATGACCAGCATGTCGCGCGGGATGCGGAAATACTCGATGGTGTGGCCGAGCGCGAAGCTGTTCGGCGGGATGATGCAGATCGGCGCCTTGCGGGTGACGAAGCTGTCTGGGCTGAAGGCCTTCGGGTCCACCACCGCGCTGTCCACGTTGGTGAAGATGCGGAACTCGTCGGCGATCCGCGCATCGTAGCCGTAGCTTGAAAGCCCATAGCTGATCACGCCGTCGCGCTGCTGCTGGTCGACGAAGGGCTCGATCATTCCCTGCTCGGTCGCCATGCGGCGAATCCAGTGGTCGGGCATCACGGACATGGCGCGGGCGCTGCTCCGGCTACGGGCGGCGTGATGTATAGCAGGCGCCCCGGCCCGGCAACCGGCGGAAATCCGTTGGTCTAAACCCCGGAACGATGATCTAATAGTTGCAGACTCGCGTTTTCTGTAGCAGTGAATCATCAGCGTCCCCGAAGAGAGCGAGTCGAGATATGCCAGCCAAAAAAGCCGCTCCGGCTCCGAAGAGCGCGAAGCCCGCCGTCGCAAGACCCGCCACCGGAAAAATCGCCGGGGCGCCGAAGGTCGCCAAGGCCGCGTCGGCGAGGAGTGCGACTGCGGCCGCGACAGCAACGCCCACCGCAAAGACGGCCGCGATCCCCACAATCACCATGCGCCAGATCGCCGGCGAGCTGGCGGAGGCGCACAGCATGACGCGCCGCCAGGCCGACGAGGTGATGACCGGCATGGTCGAGAAGGTCGTGACGCACCTGAAGAAAGGCAGCAAGATCCGCATCGGCGGGCTTGGTATCCTGCAGGTGAAGAAGCGCGCTGCCCGCATGGGCCGCAATCCCGCCACCGGCGAGCAGATCAAGATCAAGGCAAGCAAGAAAGTCGCCTTCCGTCCGGCGAAGGAATTGAAGGAAGCCATCTGACGCTGCCTCCGGACGCTTGCACGCGTCCGGAGGCAGCGGCATGACATTCGAATGGAGCGGAGCCTCGCGTGCCGCTCTCTTCAGACGTGCTGGCCGCCGTCGATGTAGATCTCGGATCCGTTGATGTAGGAAGCCGCATTCGTGCAGAGGAAGTGGATCGTGTCCGCCACTTCTGCCGGGCGTCCCAGCCGTTTCATCGGGATGTCCTGCTCGACGATCGTGCCGGTGCCGGGCGACAGAATCGCGGTGTCTATCTCGCCGGGCGCGATCGCGTTCACCCGCACGCCGTGCGGTCCGAAATCGTGCGCCATCTCCCGCGTCAGCGCCGCGAGCGCCGCTTTCGACGCCGCGTAGGCGACGCCCGCGAAAGGGTGCACGCGCGAGCCGGCGATCGAGGTCACGTTCACGATCGCGCCGCGCGCCGCCTTCAATTCCCCGAACAACCCGCGCGCCAGCAGGGCGGTCGAGATCAGGTTGACGCGGAACACCTGCGTCCAGATCGCCGCCTCGCTCTCCAGCACGCCGAGCCGCCCGCCATCCGCGCCCTTGGGCGAGATGCCGGCATTGTTCACGAGCGCATCCAGCTTTCCGTTGCCGAGCCGGCGCCGGACATCCGCGATCGCCGCCGGCATGCTCTCGAGATCGGCGAGGTCGAGCTGCACGTGGTTTTCCTCGCCGCCTTCCCACGGGCATTCCGCCGGGAAGGCATGGCGCGAGACGGTCAGGACACGCCATCCCGCCTCGGCGAATCGCATCACCGTCGCATGGCCGATGCCGCGGCTGGCTCCGGTCAACAGCAATGTCTGGCGGTCGGGCTGCATGAACGGGGCTACGGCGTGACGGTGGCGCGATAGGGCGGTGGCGGCGGCACGCCACGCCCGGCCGCAGCATCGACGGGCTCGGGCGTGTCGGCCTGGGTCGCGTTCCAGGCCCAGGTCTCGAACGGGTTGTTCTCGCACCCCGCCAGACCGAGCAGCAGGAGCAGCGTGAGCGGGCGCAGCGATATGCGGTTGGTCATCCATCCCTCGCACGGCCGGAAACGCCACCGGAGGAGCACAAAGCGGCCGTTTCGGCAAGGATGCAGCTTTGCCTGGGCCATCTGACACCCGCCTGACACGCCGCCGCGGGAAGGCTAGAGCATTTTCAGTTAAGTCGGCGCCGGCCCTCGCACCCACCCGGCCCCAACGAAGCATACCACCGATGGGAGGCCGGGTGGAGGCGAGGGCCGGCGCCGACTCCACCGAAGGTAAAAATGCTCTAGAACACCCCGGTTCTGCGGAGAAAGCGCGATGGCGAGCTATGAGTTCGTGACGGTGGACGTGTTCACCGAGACCCGGTTCGGCGGCAACCCGCTCGCGGTGTTCCCCGACGCGTCCGGTCTGACCGACGAGCAAATGCAGGCGATCGCCGGCGAATTCAATCTCTCCGAAACGAGCTTCGTGCTGCCGCCCGCCGATCCGGCGCACGACGCCCATGTCCGCATCTTCACCCCCCGCCGCGAGATGCCGTTCGCCGGCCACCCGAATGTCGGCACCGGCTATGTGCTCGCGCGCCGGCGGAATGACGGGGTGAAACGGCTCGTCTTCGAGGAGCAGGCCGGCCTCGTCCACGTCTCCCTCCGCCACGATGCGGTGGGCGCCGTCACCGGCGCGGCGATCGCGGCGCCGCAGCCGCTGAGCATCGGCGTCGCCATTCCGGCGGTGACGGTCGCTTCCTGCGCCGGGCTCGACACGGAGGATGTCGCCGATGGTGCGCACGCGCCGCTGGTCGCCTCGGTCGGCACCGGATTCGTCATCGCTGAGCTCACGGACATGGCGGCGCTCCGCCGCGCCGCGCCGAACCTCGCCGCCTTCGACGAAGCCGCGGACGAGGTGGAGGGGTTCGCGGACAGCCCGGCGATCCTGTTCTACGTCCGCCAGGACGGCGATGCGACCCGGCTCGCCACGCGGATGTTCGCGCCCGGCGCCGGCATCCCGGAGGACCCGGCCACCGGCAGCGCCAATGCGGCGCTCGCCGCCCTACTCACCTCGCTCGCGCCCGGCGATACGGTCGATCTGGCCTTCGACATCACGCAGGGCGTCGAGATGGGCCGGCCCAGCAACCTGTTCGCCCGCGCGCGCAAGGGGGCCGAGGGACCGGTGACCGCGAGCATCGAGGGAAGCTGCGTGCCCGTGCTGCGCGGCTCGCTCGATCTCTGACCGGCGCGCCGGTCCGGTTTTAGCCGGAGATTAAGAACCGCGCGTCATCCTGCCCCCACCGGCGAAAGGGTGTACGGGCGCATGGCAAAAGGCCGAGGCAAGGACAAGTCGTCGATCATCATCCGCAAGGAGGAGATCATCGAGGCCGGCCATCATGGCGGCGCCTGGAAGGTCGCGTACGCCGATTTCGTGACCGCGATGATGGCCTTCTTCCTGCTGATGTGGCTGCTCAATGCCACCACCGAGGACCAGCGGCGTGGCCTCGCCGATTACTTCAGCCCGAAGAACCCGATCAGCCGCGGCTCGTCGGGCACCGGCGCGCCGTTCGGCGGCCAGACGCCGTATGATCACGGCTCGTTGACCTCGGATCGCGGCGCGGTCGAGGCGCTGGTCGGCCATGCGCCCCCCGAGGACGACCCGGAGGAGCAGTCGGACACGCCAACCGAACTGCGCCCGCGCAACCAGGACGATTCCAGCACCACCGCGCCGGCCGGCACCGAGTCCGGGACCGCCAGCCCGATGGAGGCCACCGAGCCGATGCATGGCCGCCCCGAGCAGACGCCCGGGAAGGAAACCGACAAGCCCGGCAACGTCGCCACCGGCTCCGTCGATCAGCAGGCCCAGGGCGGTCCGCTCCCGGCTCAGCCTTCCGCCCAGGCTTCCGCTCAACAAGCCGCCCAGCAGGCGGCCGCGCAGAATGCCGCCGCGGCGGCTGCGCAGGCGGTGCCGCCGCTGCCGAGCCCGGACGCCCAGCAGGCCGCCAACTCCGCCGAGGCCGAGCGCGCCGCGTTCAGGCATGCCGCCGACCAGATCCGCGAAGCCGTGCGCACCGACCCGAATCTCGCCGATCTCGGCCGTCAGCTCGCGATCGACATCACCCCGGACGGTCTGCGCATCCAGATCATGGATGAGGAGAAGCAGCCGATGTTCGCCACCGGCTCCGCGATCCTCAATGATCGTGCGCGCGCCCTGCTGACCAAGGTGGCGCCGGTCCTGCTGCATCTCAGCGAGCCGATCTCGCTCGCCGGCCACACCGACGCGACCCCCTACCACGGCACCGACAAGACGAACTGGGAGCTGTCCGCAGACCGCGCCAACGCGACGCGGCGCCTGCTCGTCGATGCCGGCCTGCCGGAGACCCGGCTGCGCAGCGTCACCGGCGATGCGGACCGCGACCCGCTGCTGCCGGCCGACCCCTTTGCCGCCGCCAACCGCCGCATCGCCATCATGGTGCTGCGCACCGCGCCGCCGCCGCCGACCGCCGCCACCCGGAATGCGTCCCAGAGCGGTGCCGCGGGCGCTGCCCGGCCGACCGCGCCCGGCAAGTCGTGAGGGTTGCAGAATGCTGACGCTTGGAGGGTTGGGCTTCGTCTTCGCCTGCGTGTTCGGCAGCTATCTGATGTCGGGCGGCAGCATGGGGCCGCTCATCGAGGCGATCCCGTTCGAGATGCTCACGATCGGCGGTGCTGCGGTCGGCACCTTCGTCATGTCCAACTCGATGCACGACGTGAAGCATACGATCGCCGGGTTCAAGAAAGTGCTGAAGGGCGGCGTCTTCAAGCAGGAGGATTACGTCGATCTGCTGAGCCTGCTCTACTACTTCACACGGCTGGCGAGCACAAAGGGATCGATGGCGCTCGAGCCGCATATCGAGACACCTGAGGAAAGCCCGGCCTTCCAGAAATTCCCGAAGATCGCCGGCAATCAACACGCCACCGCGATCATCTGCGACTATCTCCGCATGATCGGCATGAATGCGGACGATCCCCACCAGATCGAGGACGTGATGGGGCGAGAGCTGAAGAAGACGCTCAATGAGGAGCTGCACCCGGCGCACGCGCTGCAGACCGTCTCAGATGGGCTGCCGGCGCTCGGCATCGTCGCGGCGGTGCTCGGCGTGATCAAGACGATGTCGCATATCGACCAGCCGCCGGCGGTGCTCGGCGCGATGATCGGCGGCGCGCTGGTCGGCACCTTCCTCGGCATCCTGCTCGCCTACGGCATCGTCGGGCCGTTCGCCTCCCGGCTGCGCGGCGTGGTCGAGGAGGAGAGCAAGTATTTCGAGGTGATCCGCGCGGTGCTGGTGGCGCATCTGCACGGCAACGCGCCGCAGGTCAGTGTCGAGACCGGCCGCAAGATGGCGCCCAATCAGCACATGCCGAGCTTCCAGGAGCTCGAGCAGGCGGTGCAGACCCTGCAGATCGCCTGATCACTCCGCCGCGACGATCCTGGTGCGCCGTCCGCGGGTCAAGCGCTCAAGGGCGAGATAGACCACCGGGGTGGTATAGAGCGTCAGCGCCTGGCTGACGATCAGGCCGCCGACGATGGCGATGCCGAGCGGCTTGCGGAATTCCGACCCGGTGCCCCAGGCGAGCGCCAGGGGCAGCGCGCCGAGCAGGGCGGCGAGCGTCGTCATGATGATCGGACGGAAACGTTCGAGGCAGGCCAGATGGATCGCCTCCAACGGCCCGAGCCCGCGCTGGCGCTCGGCCTCGAGCGCGAAATCGACCATCATGATCGCGTTCTTCTTCACGATCCCCATCAGCAGCACGATGCCGATCACCGCCATGACGCTGAACTCCGTCCCGGTCAGCAGCATCGCGAGCAGCGCGCCGAGCCCCGCCGAGGGCAGGGTAGAGAGAATGGTCAATGGATGGATCGTGCTCTCGTACAGCACGCCGAGCACGATATAGATCGCGATCAGCGCTGCGCCGATCAGCATCGGCTCGGTGGAGAGCGACTGCGCGAGATACTTCGCATTGCCGGCGAATTCGTAATGCACGCTGGTCGGCATGCGCAGGTCGCGCGCCGTCTGGTCGACGATATTCGCCGCGTTGCCGAGGGCCTCTCCGGGCAGCAGGTTGAAGGAGAGCGTCGCCGCCGGGAATTGCCCCTGATGCCGCACCGAGAGCGGCGCGAAATCCGGCTCGTAATGGGCGACCGCGGAGAGCGGCACCTGCGAGTCATTCGTGCCGTTCACGTAGATATGCGAGAGCAGCGCGGGGTCTTCCTGCAGCTTCGGATCGACCTCCAGCACCACCTTGTATTGGTTGCGCTCGGTGTAGATCGTCGAGATCTGGCGCTGGGAGTAAGCGTTGTTGAGCGCGTCGTCGATCGCGCTCACCGTCACGCCGAGCCGGGCGGCGGCGTCACGGTCGATCACCACGGTTTCCTGCGGGCCGGCGCGGTCCTGGTCGCTGGTGACATCCGCCAGGCCCGGCTGGCGCTGCAGCGCGGCCTCCATCTTCTGCGACCAGGTGCGCAGCTCCGCCAGATCCTGGTCGAGCAGCACGAACTGGAATTGCGAGCCGCCGCTGCGTCCGCCGGTCCGCAGATCCTGCGCCGATTGCAGGAAGGTCTGGACGCCGCCGATCGCCGCCAGCTTCCCGCGTAATCGGGCGATCACCGCCTCGGAGGACAGCCCGCGCTGGCCGAGCGGTTTCAGCTGGATCGTCAGATTGCCGCGGTTGAGAGAGGAAAACCCGGTCGAGACGCCGATCGTCGAGCCGACGCTGGCGATCGCTGGATCGCCCAGCAGCACGTCCACCACCTGCTGCTGGCGTTCCGACATCGCCTTGAACGAGATATCGGGCGAGGCGAGGGTCGAGCCGAGGATCAGCCCGGTATCCTCGATCGGCAGGAAGCCCTTCGGCACCACGGTGTAGAGCCAGACCGTCGCGACCACGCTGCCGAGCGTCACCATCAGCATCAGGAAGCGGTGGCGGAGCGCCCAGTCGAGCGTGCGGGCGTAGCCGCCGATCACCGAGCGGAACGCGGCCTCGATCGCGCGGTCGATCCGCCCGAGCACGCCACGCGGCGTGATCGAGCTGTGGCGCGCGAAGCGGCCGCAGATCATCGGCGTCAATGTCAGCGACACCACCGCGGAGACCGCGATCGCCATGGTCAGGGTCATCGCGAATTCGTGGAACAGCCGGCCGAGCAGGCCGCCCATGAAGATCAGCGGGATGAACACCGCCACCAGCGAGATGCTGATCGAGAGCACGGTGAAGCCGATCTGCCGGGCTCCCTCGATCGCGGCCCGCATCGGCGTCGCGCCGGCTTCCATATGGGCGGTGATGTTCTCGATCATCACGATCGCGTCGTCCACCACGAAGCCGACCGAGATGGTGAGCGCCATCAGCGAGAAATTGTCGAGGCTGTAGCCGAGGAACCACATGCCGGCGAGCGTGCCGGCGATCGAGAGCGGCACGGTGACGGCGGCGGCGAGCGTCGGCACCACCCGGCGGAGGAAGATCAGCACCACCATCAGCACCATGAAGACGGTGATCAGCAGCGTGTCCTGAATGCCGCCCACGCTGGCGCGGATCGTACCGGTGCGGTCGGAGATCACGGCGAGCTGGATGTCGGGCGGCATCCAGGAGCGCAGCATGGGAAGGATGGCATGGATGCTGTCGGTGGTCTGGATGACGTTCGAGCCCACCGATTTCACGATGGTGAGCAGGATCGCGGGCTTCTTGCCGTTCCAGGCGGCGAGGCGCGAATTGGCGACCCCGTTGACCACCTGCGCGACATCGCCGATGCGGAGCGTGCGGCCGTTGGTCGATCGCAGGATGAGGTTCGCGTACTCGTCGGCCTGCGACATCTGGCCGTTCACGCCGATCGATTCCGCGCGCTGACTGCCTTCGAACCCGCCGGTCGGCTCGGTGACGTTCTGTGCGCGCACGGTGTTGTACACGTCCTGCCCCGCCAGGCCGGTCGCGGCCAGCGCCACCGGGTCGAGCTGGATGCGCACCGCCGGCTTCTCGGCGCCGTTGATCGTCACCTGGCTCACCCCGTCCACCTGCGAGAGGCGCTGGCCGAGAATCGTGTCGGCGGCGTCGTAGACCTGCGCGGTGGAGAGCGTGTCGGAGGTGAGCGCGATCGTCATGATCGGCGCCTCCGCGGGATTGAACTTCCGGTAATAGGGCGGCGAGGGCAGGTCGGCGGGCAGATCCGTGGAGGCGGCGTTGATCGCCGCCTGCACGTCATGCGCCGCACTGTCGATGTCGCGATCGACGTCGAACTGGACGATGATGTTGGCGGCCCCCACCGAGCTCACCGAGGTGATCTCGGTGACGCCGGCGATCTCCCCGAGCCGGCGTTCCAGCGGGGCGGCGACCGAGGTCGCCATCGTCTCCGGCTCGGCGCCGGGCTGGGTCGCGAACACCACGATGGTCGGGATGTCGATGCTCGGCAGCGCCGCGACCGGCAGGAAATTATAGGCGACCCCGCCTGCGATCAGCAGCCCGAGCGCGAGCAGCATCGTCGCGATCGGCCGGTGGATGAAGGGGGTTGAGAAGCCCATGCGAAATGCCCGCGCTATTCGGCCGGGGCGGCCAGACGGTCCGGATCACCGGGGAAGAAGCGGAGCCGCAGATGCTCGAAGGCGAGATAGATCGCGGGCGTGGTGTAGAGCGTCAGCAGCTGGCTCAGCAGCAGGCCGCCGATGATCGCGAGGCCGAGCGGCCAGCGCAGCTCCGACCCGCTGCCATTGCCGATGACGAGCGGAACCGCGCCGAGCAGAGCCGCCATCGTCGTCATCATGATCGGGCGGAAGCGGAGCAGGCTCGCCTCCTCGATCGCGGCGCGCGGCGAGAGGCCGCGCTCGCGTTCCGCTTCGATCGCGAAATCGATCATCATAATGGCGTTCTTCTTCACGATGCCCATCAGCAGCACCACGCCGACCAGCGCGACGAGCGAGAGATCGGCGCCGAACAGCATCAGCGCCAGCAGCGCGCCGATGCCCGCCGAGGGGAGGGTCGAGAGGATGGTGATCGGGTGGATGCTGCTCTCGTAGAGCACGCCGAGCACGATGTAGATCACCACCACGGCGGCCAGGATCAGATAGGGCTCGGTGGCGAGCGAGCGCTGGAACTCGGCCGCGTCGCCGGAATAGCTGCCGGAGATCGTCGCCGGCAGGCCGAGCTCCTGCTCCGCTTTCCGCACCGCGCTCACCGCGTCGCCGAGCGAGGCGCCGGGCGCGAGATTGAAGCTCAGCGTCACCGAGGGGAACTGCGCCTCGTGGGTGATCGCGAGCGGCGCGGTCCGGCGCTCGAGGCGCGCGATGGCGGAGAGCGGGATCTCCGGCTCGGCCGAGGTCGAGGCCTGGCTGGTCATGCTGGCCGCGGTGCTCTGCGTGCCGGTGCCGGTGCCGCCGGAGGCTGAGGTCAGCGTGCTCGGCCCGTTGCCGGTACTCGAATTGTTGCTCGAGACCTGCGAGGAGGCGGTGCCCGACACGTAGAGCCGGCGGAGCGCGTCCGGGCTGGTCTGGAAATCCGGATCGGCCTCCAGCACCACGCGATACTGGTTGCTCTGCGCGAAGATCGTGCTGATCTGCCGCTGGCCGAACGCGTCGTAGAGCGTGTCCTCGACCGCCTGCATCGGCACGCCGAGCCGCATCGCCGCGTCGCGATCGACATCGATGAAGGTCTGGAACCCGTCATCCTGCTGGTCGCTCGCGACATCCTCGAGCTGGGGCAGCGACTGCAGCTTGGCGAGCAGCCGGGGCGACCAGCTCGCGAGCTCGTCGGCGTCCGTATCCATCAGCGTGTACTGGAACTGCGTGCGGCTCACCCTTGTGCCGATGGTGATGTCCTGCACCGGCTTCATGAACACGGCGATGCCGGGGATCGCCTCGATCTGCTGGTCGAGCCGCGCGATGATCGCATCCACCCCGACGCGCTGGCCGCGCGGCTTGAGCCCGATGGTGAGCTGGCCGGTATTGGGCGTCGCGTTGATGGTGCCGGCGCCGACGAAGGAGGCGACGCCGGTCACCGCCGGGTCGCGCTTGACGATGTCCACCACCTTGGCCTGGAGCGCGCTCATCTCCGGGATCGAGGCGCTCTGCGAGGCCTCGATGACGGCGGTCACGATCCCGGTATCCTGCTGCGGCAGGAAGCCCTTGGGGATGATGATGTAGAGCCCGACCGTGCCGATCAGCGTCAGCACCGCGATGCCGAGCATCATCCGCCCGTGCCGCAGCGACCAGCGCAGCGTACGCGCATAGCCCGCCAGAGTGAGGGTGAAGCCGCGCTCGAACAGCCGCGCGATCCGGCCCGGCTTCTCGCGCTCGATCGGGCGCAGCAGCCGCCCGCACATCATCGGCGTCAGCGTCAGCGACACCACCGCCGAGACGATCACCGCGACCGACAGCGTCACCGCGAACTCGCTGAACAGCCGACCGACGACGCCAGTCATGAACAGCAGCGGGATGAACACCGCGATCAGCGAGACGGTGAGCGAGATGATGGTGAAACCGATCTGCCGCGCGCCGCGATACGCGGCCTCGAGCGGCGGGACGCCGTCCTCGATGAAGCGCACGACGTTCTCGATCATCACGATCGCATCGTCCACCACGAAGCCGGTGGCGACGGTGAGCGCCATCAGCGAGAGGTTGTCGAGCGCGTAGCCGAGCAGCGACATCACGCCGAACGTGCCGATCAGCGAGAGCGGCAGCGCCAGCGCCGGGATCAGCGTGGCCCGGACCGACCCCAGGAACAGGAAGATCACCAGCACCACGAGGCCGATCGCGAGCAGCAGCGTGAACTGCACGTCGGCGACGGAGGCGCGGATCGTGTCGGTGCGGTCGGTCACGATGGTCGTGTGGATCCCGGCCGGGATCGTGCTCTGCAGCTCCGGCAGCGCGGCGCGGATCGCCGCCACGGTCTGGACGATGTTGGCGCCCGGCTGACGCTGGATGTCCACCAGCACCGCGGGCGCGCCCTGGAACCAGGCGCCGACGCGGTCATTCTCGACGCCCGAGATCACCTGCCCGACATCGCTCAGCCGCACCGGCGCGCTGTTGCGGTAGGCGATGACGAGGTTCTGGTACTCGTCGGCCGAGAGCAGTTGGTCGTTGGCGCCGATCGCCACCGCCTGGCGCTTGCCGTCGAACCCGCCCTTGGCGCCGTTGACGTTGGCCGCCGAGACCGCGCTCCGCACGTCCTCCATGCCGAGCCCGTACCCGGCGAGGCGCACCGGATCGATCCGCACCCGCACCGCCGGCCGCAGCCCGCCCTCGACCGTCACCTTGCCGACGCCCGCGATCTGGCTGAGCTTGGGCTGCAGCAGCGTGTCGGCGGCATCGCTCATCCGGTCGATCGGGATGGTGTCGGAGGTGAGCGCCATGGTGATGATCGGCGCATCCGCCGGGTTCACCTTCGAGTACACGGGCGGATAGGGCAGGTTGGTCGGCAGCGTGCCGGCCGCGGCGTTGATCGCCGCCTGGACATCCTGCGCCGCGCTGTCGATGCCGCGATCGAGCGAGAATTGCAGCGTGATCTGGCTCGTCCCCTCGGAGCTCACCGAGCTCATGTCGGCGAGCCCCTGGATCTCGCCGAACTGGCGCTCAAGCGAGGCGGTGATCAGGGTCGCGATGGTGTCGGGGCTGGCGCCGGGAAGCTGCGTCGTCACCTCGATGGTCGGGAAATCCACCTGCGGCAGGGCCGAGACCGGCAGCGCGCGATAGCCGAGCAGGCCGGCGAGCAGCACCGCGACGGCGAGCAGGGTGGTCGCGATCGGCCGCGCGATGAAGGGCGCGGAGATGTTCACGACGCGTTGCGCCGCTTCTGCTGGGCCGCGGCGCCGGGGGGCCGGGCGCCGCGCCGGCTGGACTGCGTGGAGGATGACGGGTTGGGCTGCGCGCCGGACTGGGCGCCTGGTTGCGCGCCCGGTTGCGCGACCGTGACCGTCGCCCCGTCGGTAAGGCGGGAAGCGCCATCCGTCACCACGTCCTCGCCGGGCTTGAGCCCGCTGGTGATGATCGCGACATCCTCATCCTGGTGGCCGACACCGACATTGCGCCGGCTCGCCTTGTTGTCGGCCACGACATAGACATAGGCGCCCTGCGGTCCGCGCTGCACGGCGGCGGGCGGCACCGTGACCGCGTTCTTCGCGGTGCGCGCGAGCAGCTCCACGTTGACGAAACCGCCCGGCCAGAGCGTCAGGTTCGGATTAGGGAAGGTCGCCTTCAGCCGCACCGTGCCGGTCGAGCTATCCACCTGATTGTCGAGGATGCTGACGGTGCCGCGATCCAGCACCGTCGCCGGCGCGGGCGGCGTCGCGGGATCGGCCGATGCAGGGTCGGAGGGCGGGTCGGCCGAGGCGGTGGCGAGGCCGGGGCCGGCGCTGTCGGCGGCGCTGGTATCGGTGTCGTTGCTGCCATTGCTGCCCTGCGGCGTCGCCAGCACCTCGGCCGGTCCGTTCTGCATGGCGGTCCGGATCGCGGCCAGGGATTGCTGCGGCAGGGTGAAGATCACCGAGATCGGCTGCAGCTGGGTGATCGTCACCAGACCGTTGGTGTCCGTCGTGTGGATGATGTTGCCGGGATCGACGTTGCGGATGCCGGTGCGGCCGACGATCGGCGAGATGATCGTCGTGTAGCTCAGATTGGTCGTCGCGGTGTCGATCTGCGCCTGGTCCTGCTTCACGATCGCCTCGTCCTCGGCGACCGTGGCGCGCTGCGTGTCCGCCTGCTGCTGCGTCGTGTAGTTGCTCTGCACGAGCTTGCTGTAGCGGATGAGATCGAGCTTCGCGTTGGCGAGCGTCGCCGCGTCCTGCGCCTTCTTCGCCACCGCCTGGTCGAGCGCCGCCTGGTAGGGGCGCGGATCGATGCGGGCGAGCACGTCGCCGATCTTGACGTCCTGCCCCTCGGTGAACTGCACGGAAGCAAGGGGACCGTCGATCATCGAATGCACGGTGACCGTGTAGAAGGCCTGCACGGTGCCGAGCCCGTTCAGGTAGATCGGCACGTCCTCCTGCTTGCTCGCAGCGACCAGCACCGGCACCGCCGCGTTGCCGCCCCGCCTGGCGCGTCCGCCGATCGCGCTGGCGGCCGTCTGCTGCGACGTCCCGTGATGGGTCTCGATCCAGTACCCGACGCCCACCAGGGCAACGAGGCAGACCAGGACGATGATGACGCGGCGCATCAGGAGGAGGCTCCGGCGGCCGGCAGCGACCACCCGCCGCCGAGCGCCTTGTAGAGGTTGACGAGAGCCAGGAACCGGGCGAGCCGGACCTGCTCCAGGGAGGTGAGATCGCCGAACAATGTGGTCTCCGTGTTCAGCACGGTGATGATGTTGACGGTGCCCGCCTCGAGCTGCGCCCGCGAGATGTCGAGCGATCGTTCGGCGCTCGCCACAGCCTGGCGCTGCGCCGCCTCCTGATCCACCGTATAGCGCAGTTCGGTCAGCGCGGTCTCGACATCCGTGAAGGCCTGCAGCACCGCCTGCCGGTAATCGGCGGCGAGCTCGTCGAACCGGCCGCGCGCCTGCTGATAGGTGCCGGAGAGCGTGCCGTTGTCGAAGATCGTCTGCGTCACGTTGCTGCCGAGCGCCAGGATCGCCGAGCCCGGGCCGAACAGCGTGCTGAGCGCGACGCTCTGCCAGCCGCCGCTGCCGGTCAGGCTGATCGTCGGGAAGAAGGCGGCGCGGGCGGCGCGCACGCTGCCGTTCTGCGAGATCAAGCTCGCCTCCGCCTGCGCGACGTCCGGCCGCCGCGCGAGCAGGTCGGAGGGCAGGCCAGGGGCGACGACCGGGAAATCCATGGTGTCCAGGCTGCCTTCGTCGAGGGTGATCCGCTCCGGCGGCTCGCCGGCCAGGATGCCGAGGCCGATCACATCCTGGTCAAGCGTGCTGCGGAGCGCCGGGATCGCCGCGCGCAGCCCATCCACCAGCGCCTGCTGCTGCGCGAGATCGAGCGCGGAGGCGGTGCCGGCGGCAAGCTCTCCCTGCACCGCGCGCAGCACGTCCTGCGCGGCGGCGAGGTTGCGCTCGGCGACGCCGAGCTGGTCGCGCGTGCCGAGCGCGTCGAAATAGGTCGTCGCCACGCTGGTCACCGCGGTCAGCGCCACCACCTGCGCGTTGTAGCGGTTGGCGACCGCCGCCGCCTGCGCCGCCTGCAGCGTCGCCAGGTTCTTCTGCCAGAAATCGACCTCGTAGCTCGCGTTGAACTCGAGGCTGTAGCTGCGATTTTCTGCGTAATGGGAGCCGCCGCTGGCAATGCCGCCGAAGGCGGTGGTACTGCCCCCTGTGCCCGCCCGCTCCCAGCTCTGGCTGCCGGTGACGCCGATCGTCGGCAGCAGCGGCGCGCCGGCGATCCGCACCTGGGCGTCGGCCTCACGAATCTGTGCGACCGCCGCCGCGATGTTCTGGTTGTGCGCGATCGCCGCCGTCATCAGCGTGTCGAGCTGCGGCGAGCCGAAGCCGCGCCACCAATCGGCCGCCGGCCAGATCGGCGCCCCGGAGGGCTCGTCCGAGCGGAAGCGCGCCGGCACGTCCGCCGTCGGGCGGACATAGCCCGGGCCGAGATTGCAGGCGGCAAGCGCCAGGGTGGTGGCGGCGATCGCGCCGAGAGGTGTTCCGGTACGGGCCGCTCGGCGGCACCAGACGGTGAAGGCGGCTGTCCGAAAGCGGATGGCGACGGTCCCCGGCGGGCGGAGCCGCCGCTCAAGAGGTGGTCAGGCACGGCCGTGCCAGGCCGCCGGCGGCGGACTACGGGATCAGTGTAACACGCCGATTGCGGCGGAATCTCGGCCGCATGTTAAGGGGTTAAGATACGGCAATTTCGCGGAAACGTTGCGCTCGGCTTCGCAATATGCAAATCAGCCATGCAGTCCAAGAAAGCGAAACGGACCCGAAGTGGCCGACCCCATTCTGGAGACGACCGGGCTCACCCGCGCGTTTCGCGGGTTCGTTGCCGTCAATGGCGTCGACCTGCGCATCCGCGCCGGCTCGGTCCATGCGCTGATCGGGCCGAATGGCGCCGGCAAGACCACCTGCTTCAACCTGCTCACCAAATTCCTCCAGCCGAGCGGCGGCCGCATCCGGTTCAACGGCCGTGACATCACGCGCCTCGCCCCCTGCACGGTCGCGCGGCTCGGCCTGGTGCGCAGCTTCCAGATCTCGGCGGTGTTCCCGCATCTGACCACGCTCGAGAACGTCCGCCTCGCCTTGCAGAGGGTGCGCGGCGGCAGCTTCGATTTCTGGCGCTCGGAACGGGCGCTGCGCGGGCTCGATGCGCGGGCGGAAGCACTGCTCGGCGATGTCGGGCTCGACAATTGGGCGGAAACGCCGGCAGCACAACTCCCCTATGGACGCAAGCGCGCGCTCGAGATCGCGACCACGCTGGCGCTCGATCCGGCGCTCATGCTGCTCGACGAGCCGACCGCCGGCATGACGCAGGAGGATGTCTCCCGCATCGTCGCGCTGATCGGCCGCGTGCGCGCCGGGCGCACCATCCTGATGGTGGAGCACAACCTCTCCGTCGTCGAAGGCCTGTGCGACACCATCACCGTGCTCACGCGCGGCCGCGTGCTGGCGGAAGGCGATTACGCGGCGATCTCGCGGAACGAGGAGGTGATCGCCGCCTACCTTGGATCGCCCGATGCTTGAGGTCGCCGGGCTGAACGCCTGGTACGGCGAAAGCCATGTGCTGCATGGCGTCGATTTCGATGTGCAGGAAGGCGAGGTGGTGACCCTGCTCGGCCGCAACGGCGCGGGAAAGACGACGATCCTGCGCTCGATCATGGGGCTCGTGAAACGGCGCGAAGGAGCGATCCGGTTTGCCGGGCGCGAGGTGATCCGCCAGCGCCCCGATGCCATCGCCCGCGCCGGGATCGCTTTCTGCCCCGAGGAGCGCGGTATCTTCGCGACGCTCGACGTGACCGAGAATTTGCTTTTGCCGCCGGTGATCCGCGCGGGCGGCCTCGATCTGCCGACCATCCATGCGCTGTTCCCGAACCTCAGGGAGCGCGCGCGCAGCCCGGGCACCAAGCTCTCCGGCGGGGAGCAGCAGATGCTCGCGATCGCCCGCATCCTGCGCACCGGCGCGCGCCTCCTCCTGCTCGACGAGCCGACGGAAGGGCTGGCCCCGGTTATCGTGCAGCAGATCGGCCGCACGATTCGAGAAATCAAGACGCGCGGCTTCACCGTGCTGCTGGTCGAGCAAAATTTCCGCTTCGCCGCGACCGTCGCCGACCGTCACTACGTAGTCGAGCACGGGCGCGTCGTCGACATGGTCCCCAATGATCGGCTCGGCGCCGAAACCGGCCGGCTGCACGCCTATCTCGGCGTCTGACAGAAATTGAGGAGGAAAATACCCATGCCAATCGACCGCCGCACGCTGCTCGGCAGCGCCGTCGCGGCTTCATTGCCGCTTGTCCGCGCCCGCGCGCAGACGCCGACGATCAAGATCGGCGTGCTCAACGACATGTCCGGCCCGTATCGCGACACAGGCGGCCGCACCTCGGTGGTCTGCACGCAGCAGGCGGTGCAGGATTTCGGCAGCCACGGCTTCAACATCGATGTCGTCTCCGCCGACCACCAGAACAAGCCCGATCTCGCCTCGGGCATCGTGCGCCAATGGTTCGACCGCGACGGTGTCGATCTCGTCATCGACGTGCCGACCTCTTCCGTCGCGCTCGCAGTGAATTCCGTGGTGAAGGAGAAGAACAAGGCATACATCAATTCGGGCGCCGGCACGACCGACCTCACCGGAGCGCAATGCACGCCCAACACCGTGCAGTGGACCTACGACACCTACGCGCTCGCGAAATCGACCGGCGGCGCGATGGTCAAGACCGGCGGCGACAGCTGGTATTTCATCACCGCCGATTACGTGTTCGGCCAGCAATTGCAGCGCGACGCGACGAGCTTCGTCACCGCGGCGGGCGGCAAGGTGCTCGGCGCCTCGCCCTATCCGTTTCCCGGCACCACGGATTTCTCCTCCTTTCTCGTCGCCGCGCAGGCGAGCCGGGCGAAGGTGCTCGGCCTCGCGAATGCCGGCGCCGACACCGTCAACAGCATCAAGCAGGCGGTCGAGTTCGGCCTCACCCGCAACATGAAGATCGCCGCCCTGCTGATGTTCCTGAGCGACGTGCACGGGCTCGGCCTCGCCACCGCGAAGGGGCTCGTGCTGACCGAGACATTCTACTGGGACATGAACGACCGCACGCGGGCTTTCACCAATCGCGTGAAGGCGAAGACGCCGAACAATTATCCGAACATGGATCATGCCGGGTGCTACGCCGGCACGCTGCATTACCTGAAGGCGGTCGCGGCGCTGGGTGCGGCGCAGGCCAAGCAGGACGGCGCCGCGGTGGTCGCGCGCATGAAGGCGACGCCGACCGATGACGACGCGTTCGGCCATGGCTCCATCCGCCAGGACGGGCGGGGGCTCTTCCCCACCTATCTGTTCCAGGTGAAAACGCCGGAGGAGAGCAAATATCCTTGGGATTACTACAAGCTTCTCGTGACCACCCCGGCCGACGAGGCGTTCAAGCCGCTCGCGCAGGGCGGCTGCCCGCTCGTGAAATCCTGACCGCGGGACGATGTTCAGCCTGTTCGGCGTGCCCGGACCGCTGCTGTTCGGGCAATTGCTTCTCGGGCTGATCAACGGCGCGTTCTATGCGCTGCTCTCGCTTGGGCTCGCGGTGATCTTCGGGCTGCTGAACATCATCAACTTCGCGCATGGCTCGCTGTTCATGATGGGCGCCTTTGTCGCTTGGATGATCCTGACCTATCTCGGCGTCGGTTATTGGTGGGCGCTGATCATCGCGCCCATCATCGTCGGCGCGTTCGGGCTGCTGCTCGAACGCGTGCTGATCCGCCGGCTTTACGGGCTCGATCCGCTCTACGGCCTGCTGCTCACCTTCGGGCTGTCGCTGGTGATCGAAGGGCTGTTCCGCAACGAGTTCGGCTCCTCCGGCCTGCCTTACGAGATTCCGGCCGTGCTGCAGGGCGGCACCGATCTCGGCTTCATGTTCATGCCGAATTATCGCGGCTGGGTGGTGGTCGCCGCCCTGATCGTCTGCCTCGGCACCTGGATCGTGATCGAGAAAACCTCGCTCGGCGCCACGCTGCGCGCCGCTACCGAGAACGCGCCGCTGGTGCAGGCCTTCGGCGTCAACGTGCCGCGGCTCGTGGCTCTCACCTATGCGGCCGGCGTCGGGCTGGCGGCCTTCGCCGGCGTGCTCGCCGCGCCGATCTATTCGGTGAACCCGAACATGGGAGCGAACTTCATCATCACCGTCTTCGCGGTGGTGGTGATCGGCGGCATGGGCTCGATCCTCGGCTCGATCGTGTCGGGTTTCGGCCTCGGCATCGTCGAAGGGCTGACCAAGGTGTTCTACCCGCAGGCCTCGGCGACCGTGGTCTTCGTGGTGATGGTGATCGTGCTGCTCGCGCGGCCCGCCGGGCTGTTCGGACGCACCGCGTGACGCGGCGGCCGCAGATGGTCGCGCTCGCGCTGATGATCGCGGCGCTGATCGTCTCGCCCTTCGTGCTCTATCCCGTCTTCCTGATGAAGGTGCTCTGCTTCGCGCTGTTCGCTTGCGCCTTCAACCTGCTGCTCGGCTATGTCGGGCTGATGTCTTTCGGCCACGCCGCCTTCTTCGGCATGGGCAGCTACGTCGCCGCCTTCACCGCCCGCTGGTGGGGGGCGACGCCGGAAGTGGCGCTGCTCGCCGGCGCCGCCACCGGGGCGGCGCTCGGGCTCGTCATCGGCTGGCTCGCGATCCGCCGCGAGGGCATCTCCTTCGCGATGATCACGCTGGCGCTCGCCCAGATGGTCTATTTCTTCTGCGTCGAGATCCCGTTCACCGGCGGCGAGAACGGCATCCAGCAAGTGCCGCGCGGCGCCCTGTTCGGCCGCATCCCGCTCGGCAACGACATGGCGATGTACTGGCTGGTCGCCGCCGTGTTCCTGGGCGGCTTCCTGCTGATCCAGCGCATCGTCCACTCGCCCTTCGGCCAGGTGATGAAAGCGATTCGCGAGAACGAGCCACGCGCGACCTCGCTCGGCTACCGCACCGACAGCTACAAGCTGCTCGCCTTCGTGCTCTCCGCGACGCTCTCGGGTCTCGCGGGCAGCCTGCTCGCGCTTGTCTTCGGCATCGCAACCCTCACCGACGTCAATTTCTCGACCTCAGGGGACGTCGTGCTGATGACACTGCTCGGCGGCCTGGGCACGATCTTCGGACCGGTCGTCGGCGCGCTGATCATCACCGCGATGGAAAACTACCTCGCGCAGTTCGGCTCCTGGGTCACTGTCACCCAAGGCGCCATCTTCATCATCTGCGTCATCGCCTTCCGCCGCGGCATCATCGGTGAACTCGGCGCCCGGCTTCGGGTGGCGTTGTGAGCGGGAGGAAGCAAGGCCAGGGGCTCTGCCCCTGGACCCCGCTAAGGGCGGAGCCCTTAGAACCCGACTATGGTGATTGGGAAAGGGTGGGCAACAAGGTCGTCGAAACACCTCGTAGCCCACCCTTTCCCAATCACCGTAATGGATTCCAAAGGCTCGGCCTTTGGCGGGGGGTCCAGGGGGCAGAGCCCCTCGCCTTGCTTCCTCCGCTCACTCCGCCGCCGGAGCCGTGCCCATTTTCTCCGCGAGGTGGGGCATGCGGGAGGTTCGGTGTGGGGAGAGGCGGCGCTGGAGGCGGTCGAGGTAGAGGTAGATGACGGGCGTCGTGTAGAGGGTGAGGGCCTGGGAGAAGATCAGGCCGCCGACCATGGCGAAGCCGAGCGGCCGGCGGAGTTCGGACCCGGCGCCGTGTCCGAGCATGAGCGGGAGGCCTGAGAGCAGGGCTGCCATGGTGGTCATCAGGATGGGCCGGAAGCGGAGCAGGCAGGCCTGCCGGATGGCGTTGAGCGGGGTTTCGCCGTCGCGTCGTTCTGCGGTGATGGCGAAGTCGACCATCATGATGCCGTTCTTCTTGACGATGCCGATCAGCAGGATGACGCCGATCAGCGCGATGACGCTGAGGTCGTAGTGGAAGGCGATGAGCATGAGGAGAGCGCCGACGCCGGCGGAGGGCAGGGTGGAGAGGATGGTGAGCGGGAGGATGTAGCTCTCGTAGAGGATGCCGAGGATGATGTAGACGGCGATGATGGCCGCCGCGATCAGATAGGGCTGGCTGCTCAGCGATGACTGGAAGGCCTGCGCCGTCCCCTGGAACGTGCCACGCAGCGCGCTCGGTGCGCCGATCTCCTGGGTCGCGCGGTTGATCGCGTTGACCGCGTCGCCGAGCGAGGCGCCTTCCGCGAGATTGAAGGAGAGGGTGACGGCGGGGAACTGGCCCTGGTGGTTGACCGCGAGGGGCGATACGGCGGTCGAGCCGAGTTTGACGAAGGTGGAGAGCGGCACCGCCTGACCGGAGGCGGATTTCACGTAGAGCTTCTTGATCGTCGCGAGCTCGCCCTGCATGTCGGACGGCACTTCCAGGATCAGGTGATAGGAATTCACTTGCGAGAAATACTGCGTCACCTGCTCCTGCCCGAACGCGTCGTAGAGCGTCTGGTCGATCACGGCGGGCTGGATGCCGAAGCGGGCGGCGGCGTCGCGGTCGATGGTGAGTGTCGCGGTCGGCCCGGACATCTGCTCGTCGGTCGCGAGATCGCGCAGGATCGGGATGGAGCGGAGCTTGTCCAGCACCTTGGGCGCCCAGTCGTAGAGTTCCTTCGCGTCCGCGTCCTGCAAGGTGTACTGATATTGCGTCTTGGAGAGACGACCGCCGACGCGGATATCCTGCCCGGCCTGCAGATAGAGCTGCGCACCCGGCACTTTCGCGAGCAGCGGGCGCAGCCGGACGATGATCTGCTGTGCCGTCAGCTTCCGGTCGTCGAAGGATTTCAGCGCGATGAAGACGCGGCCGTCATTTTCCGTCTGGCCGCCGAGCCCGGCGCCGATCGTCGATGAATAGGCGGCGATGTCGGGGTCCTGCGCGAGCACGTCGGTCAGCGCCTTCTGCCGTCGCGCCATCTCCGCGAACGAGACGTCCTGGCCGGCTTCGGACAGGCCAAGCAGCACGCCGGTATCCTGTTCGGGGAAGAAGCCTTTGGGGATGTAGACGTAGAGCGCGGCCGTGAGAGTGACCGTGCCGATGAACACCATCAGCGTGATGAAGCGGAAGCGGAGCGCGATATCGAGGGTGCGGGCGTAGAAGCTGATCATGGCGTCGAACACGCTCTCCACCATGCGGTAGAGCTTGCCATGGGAGTGCTGGTGGCGGAGGAAGCGCGAGCACATCATCGGCGTGAGGGTGAGCGACACCACCGCCGAGACCATCACGGCGATCGCCACCGTCATCGCGAATTCGCGGAACAGCCGCCCGACGATGCCGCCCATCAGCAGCAGCGGGATGAACACCGCGATCAGCGAGAAGCTGATCGAGATGATGGTGAAGCCGATCTCGCTGGCGCCTTTGAGGGCGGCTTCCATCGGCGCCATGCCGTCCTCGACATGGCGGTAGATGTTCTCGAGCATGACGATGGCGTCGTCGACCACGAAGCCGACGGCGATGGTGAGCGCCATCAGCGAGAGGTTGTCGAGGCTGTAGCCCATCACGTACATCACCGCGAAGGTGCCGATCAGGGCGAGCGGCACCGCCACGCTCGGGATCAGCGTCGCCCAGGCGCTGCGCAGGAACAGGAAGATCACCATCACCACCAGCGCGATCGAGAGTGCGAGGGTGAATTGCACGTCCTTCACCGCGGCGCGGATGGTCTGCGTGCGGTCCATCACCGTCTGCACGTGCACCGAGGGCGGGATGGAAGCGACGAGGCGCGGCAATTCCGCCTTGATGCGGTCCACCGTGTCGATGACGTTGGCGTCGGGCTGCTTGAAGATGATGAGCTGGATGCCGCGCCGGCCGTTCTGCGTGCCTTGCAGGCGGACATTCTCGGGCGCGTCGATCGCGTGGCCGATATCCTTGACGCGCACCGGCGCGCCGTTGCGGTAGGCGAGCACGACATTGTCGAACTCGGCGGCCTTGGTGAGCTGGTCGTTGTCGTAGATCGTGTAGCTGGTGCGTTCGCCGTCTATATTGCCTTTCGGGTTGTCGACGGTCGCGTTGACCAGCATGCCACGCACGTCCTCGAGGGTCAGGCCCATCGCGGCGAGGCGCCCGGGATCGACCTGCACGCGCACCGCGCGCTTCTGCTCGCCGCCGATATAGACCTGCGCGACGCCCGGGATCTGCGAGATCTGCTGGCCGAGAATGGTGTCCGCGTAATCGTCGACGTTGATCATCGGCAGCTCGTCCGACTGCACGGCGAGGATCAGGATCGGACTGTCGGAGGGGTTCACCTTGTAGTAGTTGGGCGGGCTCGGCAGGTTCTTCGGCAGCTGTCCGGAGGCGGCGTTGATCGCGGCCTGGATGTCCTGCGCCGCGGCGTCGATGTTGCGGGCGAGGTCGAACTGCACGACGATCTGCGACTGGCCGAGCACGCTCACCGAGGTCATCTGCGAGACGCCCGGGATTTCGGCGAACTGGCGCTCCAGCGGTTGCGCCACCGTCGCCGCCATCGTCTCCGGGCTCGCGCCCGGCAGCTTGCCGTTCACCAGCACCGTCGGGAAATCGACATTGGGCAGGGGGGCGACGGGGAGCAGCGGATAGGCGGCGATTCCCACGAGCAGGATCGCCGCCATCACGAGCGAGGTCGCGATCGGGCGCTTGATGAAAGGCGTGGAGATGCTCATGCGCGTTCCCTCGGCCATCACCGGGAGCCCGCATGGACCCATGTATCGGCAATGTTACCGAAATATCATGCGGAACCTGGAACCGGAACGCAACCGGCTCGACGGACCTTCCAGTGGCGTGTCACGGCGCGCGCGTCTCAGCCGGATGGGAACAGGACGTCCAGCTTCTTGTCCCAGAGCCGCACGCCGCCGGTGATGCCGGCCTCGTTCGAGACGATGTGCGCCTGCCGCGGCAGGGCGATGTCGATCACCTTGGCGTTGCCGCCGCCGAGATAGAGCGTGTCGTAGGTGACCAGCGAGTAGACCTGCTCGAGCACGCGTTTCAGCCGGCGGTTCCACTTCTTGCGCCCGATCGAGCGCAGCGCGGCATTGCCGATATAGGCGTCGTAAGTGTCGTTCTTGCGGGCATGATGCTGGCCGAGCTCAAGCTGCGGGGCTGGCAGGCCGTCGCGGAACAGGGCGAATCCCATGCCGGTGCCGAGGGTCAGGACGCATTCCAGCCCCTGGCCGCCGATCACGCCGAGGCCCTGCACGGTCGCGTCGTTCAGCATGCGCGCCGGCTTGCCGAGCCTGGCCTCGAGCTGGGCGGCGAGCGGGAAGCCACGCCAGGCCTCGGTGCCGAGATTGGGCGCGGTCAGCACCACGCCGTTCCGCACCACTCCTGGGAAGCCGACCGAGATGCGGTCGAAATGCCCGAGTCCCTCGAGCCCGGGCAGCAGGACGGCGAGCGCCGCCTCGGGCGGGCAGGGGTGCGGCGTGTTCACCCGCGTCGGCCCCGCCGCAGGCTGCCCGACAGGATCGAGGATGGCGCCCTTGAGCCTTGTGCCACCGACATCGATCGCCAAGGTGAGCGGGCTCGCGTCCCGCCGCAGCGCCGCCGTTCCGGCTTCGTCCGACATCCTGCTCTCCCCGCGGTTGCGCCGCATCCTTAGCCGAGCGCGCGTGCGATGGGGAGGGGGCGAGAACCGTGCTCATTCCGCCCGTTTTTACAAGACGTTGCGCCAGGGCCACGCGGCGGGACGTATAGGTGCTGGATACAACTCGATACACGGCACCGTGAGCGGCAGCCCTTCCGCCGGGGCTGCCCGGCGGGTTATAGACTGCCCGGATGGCCGGGCCCCTGGTGACACGCATCGACCGCTACCTGATCCGCCAGCTCACGCTGGCGCTGATCGCCGTGACCGGGGCCCTGGTGGCGCTGATTTGGCTGACGCAATCGCTGCGGTTCGTCGAGCTCGTGGTCAATCGCGGCCTGTCGCTGCTCGTCTTCCTAGAACTGACCAGCCTGCTGATCCCGAACTTCATCGCGGTGATCCTGCCGATCACCACCTTCGTCGTGGTGCAGTTCGTCTATCAGCGGCTGGCGGGCGATCGCGAGCTGACGGTGATGCGGGCGGCCGGTCTGTCCCCGCTCGCCCTCTCGCGCCCGGCGTTGATCCTCGGCGCCTTCGTGGTGATCGCCGGATACGGGCTCAATATCTGGGCGGTGCCGTGGAGCTACGGCGCGTTCCGCGAGTACCAGTTCGAAATCCGCAACCGGATGGCCGCCTTCCTGCTGCAGGAAGGCGTCTTCACGCCGGTCTCCGACGATCTCACCGTCTATATCCGCTCGCGCGACCGGGACGGGCTGCTGCACGGGATCCTGGTGGACGACGCTCGGCAGAAGAGCAGCCACGCCACCATCCTGGCGGAGAATGGCAGGCTGGTGAACGGTCCCGCCGGCCCGCGGGTGATCCTGCTGAACGGCAGCCGGCAGGAGATCGACCACAAGACCGGTCGCCTCGAGGTCCTGACCTTCGCGCAGAACGCGATCGACCTCACCTCCGACAAAGGCGACGAGCAGCGGTTCCGCGACGCGACCGAGATGTCGATCCATGAATTGCTGCATCCCGATCCGAGCCAGGTCAGTCCGCACGATGTCGGGAAATTCGCGGTGGAGGCGCATCGCCGCCTCTCGGCCCCGCTCACCGCCGCCTCCTTCGCGCTGGTGGCGCTTGCCGCCGTGCTGGGCGGCGCGTTCCGCCGGCATGGCGGCATGATGCGCACGCTGGTGGCGATCGGCATCGTGGTCGGGCTGCTGGCGCTGAGCCTGGCCACGCAGAACCTGGCCGCGCGCCAGATGGCGCTGATCCCGCTCATCTGGGCCGAGGCGATCCTGCCCGGGCTGATCGCCGGCTGGATGCTGATCGGCCCGCAGCTCGGGCTGCCGGTTCCTGCCTTGCTCGCCCGCGCCGGCGCGGGGTGAGACGATGACCGTCGCCGCCACCCTCTCGCTCTATATCACGCGGAGTTTCATGGCGGCGGTGCTGTCCATGCTGGCCGCGCTCGCCGGCCTCGTCTCGCTGTTCGACTTCATCGAGCTGCTGCGCCGGGCGGCGACCAAGCCCGACGTCTCGTTCGGCCTGGTGCTGGAGATCGCCGGTCTGCGCCTGCCCTATGTCGCGATGGAGATCCTTCCCTTCGCGGTGCTGCTCGGCGGCATTCTCGCCTTCTGGCGGCTGACCCGCTCCTCCGAGCTCATCGTGGCGCGTGCCGCCGGCGTCTCCGCCTGGCAGTTCCTCGCCGCGCCACTCGCCTCCGCGCTGCTGCTCGGCGCCTTTGCGACCGCGGTGGTCAGCCCGCTTTCCTCGGTGATGTTCGGCCGCGCCGAGACGCTCGACAACACCTATCTGCGCACCGGCGGCGGCCCGCTCGACCTCGCGGGCGGCCAGCTCTGGCTCCGCCAGTCCGACCGCCAGCTCGATCCGCAAGGCGTCGCGATCCTGCACGCGCTCGGCGTGTCGCTGCGGCGCAACCAGCTCACCGCCACCGAGGTGAGCGTGTTCCGCCTCAATGCGACGGACAAGCTGCTCTCCCGTATCGAGGCGAAGAGCGCGCGGCTCGGGCATGGGGAATGGGTGCTGTCGGATGCGCGCACCATCGCGCCCGATCATCTGCCCCAGGATGTCGGCACGACGACATTGCCGACCGACCTCACGGTCGGGCGGGTGCAGGAAAGCTTCGCCTCGCCGGACACGCTCTCGGTCTGGGCCTTGCCGAGCTTCATCGCGCTGCTCGAGCGCTCCGGCTTCTCGGCGATCCGCCACCAGCTGCACTTCCAGGCGCTGCTCGCGCTGCCGCTGCTCGCGGGGACGATGTCGCTCGTCTCGGCCGGATTCTCGATGCGGCCGACACGTCGCGGCGGGGTGGCGCAGATGATCGGCAGCGGCGTCGCGGCCGGGTTCGCCCTGTTCGTGGTCTCGAAGGTCGCGGAGGAATTCGGCAATAGCGGCGCGCTGCCGGCGACGCTCGCCGCCTGGGCGCCGGCGCTCGCGGGGATGATGATGGCGGTGGCTCTCCTGCTGCATCTCGAGGACGGCTAGCTTGCGCCATCACAGCCGGCGCCGCGGGGCGCGACTCCGCCGCCTGCTGCCGCTGGTCGTGATCGGCCTCGCGGCCGCGCCGCTGCCGAGCGTCGCGCAATTCTCCGCCGTGCGCAGCAACCCGAACGCGGCGCAGCAGCCGATCTCACGCGACCAGCCCGTCACCTTCACCGCCGATAGCGTGCAATACGATCGCGAGCACGGC
Source organism: Acetobacteraceae bacterium (assembly GCA_965276665.1). GTDB lineage: Bacteria > Pseudomonadota > Alphaproteobacteria > Acetobacterales > Acetobacteraceae > CAWGJC01. Next base: position 228,667 of record OZ255620.1, on the reverse strand, counting down.
ATCGTCACCGCGACCGGCCATGTCGAGGCCTGGCAGAACGACCATGTGCTGCAGGCGGACAGGATCACCTTCGATCGCAACACCAATGTCGCGGCCGCCACCGGACATGTCGTCCTGGTCGAGCCTGACGGGCAGGTGCTGTTTTCCGATTATGCCGAGCTGACGCAGGGCATGCGCGATGCGGTGCTGCGCGGGATGCGCTCGCTGCTCGCGGAGAACGGCAAGCTGGTCGCCAACGGCGCGCGCCGCACCAATGGCGAGGTGAACGAGCTCTCCCGCGCGATCTACTCCACCTGCAATCTCTGTGCGAAGAATCCGAGCGCGCCGCCACTCTGGCAGATTCGCGCCCGCAAGGCCGTCGAGGACGTGCCGAACAAGCGCATCGAGTATCAGGATGCGTTCGTCGACGTCTATGGCGTGCCGGTCGCGTATTTCCCGTATTTCTCCAACGCCGATCCGTCGGTGAAGCGGGCGAGCGGCCTGCTCATCCCGTCCATCGGCTCGGCCAGCCATATCGGCGCGTTCTTCACCCAGCCCTATTACTGGGTGATCGACGACCAGTCCGACGCGACCTTCAGCCCGACGATCGCGACCTCCGCCGGGCCCAATCTCGACACGCAATACCGCCGCCGCTTCAATGACGGCGCGCTCAGCATCGATGCCTCGCTCGGCTACGACCAGTCGAAGCCGCAGGCATCGGTGTTCGCCAAGGGGCGCTTCGATTACGACGACACTTGGCGCTACGGCTTCGACATCGCGCGCTCGACGTCGGAGGATTACATGCGCGACTTCCACATCAGCGGCTGGCAGGACATCCTGACCAGCGACGTCTATGCGGAAGGGTTCGGCGAGGGCTCGTATTCGAAGATCGACACGCGGCTCTACCAGGGTCTGGCGACCACGGAAGTGCAGGCCGATCTGCCCTACGTGCTGCCGCGCTACGAATACAGCTATTTCGGCAAGCCCGATGACTGGGGCGGCCGGTTCTCGTTCAACATCAACTCCTTCAACGTGCTGCGCCAGATCGGCACCAACACGCAGCGCGCCGGCGGCAGCGCGAACTGGGAGCGGCCGTTCACCGGCCAGCTCGGTGATCTCTGGAAGATCACCATGCATCTCGACGCGGCGAGCTATGTCGCGCATGACCTCAACGCGCAGCCGAATTTCAGCAACATATCGAGCGCGGTAAGCGAGCGGGCGGAGCCGACCGGAGCGGTGGAAGTGCGCTGGCCGCTGCTGCGCACCGCGAGCATGGGCTCGCAGCTCATCGAGCCGATCGCGCAGCTCGTGGTCGGGCCGAATACCGGCAGTTCCGGCGCCCATAAATACATCCCGAACGAGGACAGCGTCGATCTCGAGTTCACCGACGCCAATCTGTTCGCGCTCAACCGCTTCCCCGGCATCGACCGGCTGGAGGGCGGCGTCCGGGCGAATGTCGGGCTGCACACGAACTGGAGCTGGAACGGGGTGGTGTTCGACGGGCTGGTCGGGCAATCCTATCGTGAGCACAAGGACGACACCTTTCCGGTCGGCTCGGGACTCGAGGGGAACGTCTCCGACATCGTGGCGCGCGGCACGGTGACGCCCACCAACTGGCTCGACCTCACCTCCCGCTTCCGCCTCGACAAGGACAACCTCAACGTTCATTTCGCGGAGGGCGTGGCCTCGGTCGGCAAGCCGCTCCTGCGGGTGAGCGGCGGCTACATCTACAGCAACACCGACCCCTATTACCTCGACACCGCGCCGACGCCGCCGCCGCAATACTTCACGCCTCGCAACGAGCTCACCCTCTCGGCGGCGAGCCATGTCGGGCGCTGGAACCTCTCGGTCTATGGCCGGCGGGATCTGCAGACGGCCCAGATGGTCTCGGCCGGGGTGCACGCGACCTACGAGGATGAGTGCCTCATCTTCGACGCGCATTTCGACCGCCGCTACACCTCGATCGACGGCGACCACGGCGCCAGCTATCTGCTGTTCACAATAACGTTGAAGAGCATCGGCCAGTTCGGCTTCAACGCGCTATAAGAGCGCGCGAAGGCCGCTTGTCCGCGCCACGGCTCCGGGATGAGCGTTTGGGGACAGGCGCCATGGAAACGGCGAAGAAAAGAGGCATTGCCATGCGTGGCCTGGGTTCATGGGTGCTGCCCCTCATGCTGGCAGCCGGAGCGCTCGCGCCGGGGCCGGCGCGGGCGCAGTCGGAGACGATCACCGCCGTGGTGAACGGCAGCCCGATCACCACCGGCGATGTCGATGCGCGCACCCGGCTGTTCGCCCTCTCGACCGGCCTGCCGCTCACCCCGGAGGTGCTGGCCCGCCTCGGGCCGCAGGTGACCGCCCAGCTGGTCGACGAGCGGCTCCGCCTGCAGGAGATCGAGCGGCGGAAGGTCGTGGTCTCGGATCAGGACATCGCCTCGGCGATCCACGAGATCGAGCAGCGCAACAACATGCCCGCCGGCACCCTGCAGGCCCGTCTCACCGCGAGCGGCATCGGGATGACCACCCTGGTGAACGAGCTTCGCGTGCAGATCGGCTGGACCCGGGTGCTGCGCGAGACGCTCGGCGAGCGCGCGCAGATCACCCCCGCCGACATCGCCGAGCAGCAGCGACTCGACAAGGCCCAGGAAGGCCAGCCGGAATACAATGTCAGCCAGATCTTCATTCCGGTCGATAACCCGGCGCATGCCGCCGATTCGCGGAAATTCGCCGATACGGTGATCACGCAGCTTCGCGGGGGCGCCTCCTTTCCGGTCCTCGCCGCACAGTTCAGCCAGGACCAGAATGCCCTCGAAGGCGGCTCGCTCGGCTGGGTGCACGCGAACGAGCTCGACCCCGAGGTCGCCAGCATCGTCTCGCAAATGCCGCCCGGCGCGATCAGCGACCCGATCCAGGTCGCCGGCGGCCTCGCCATCGTCTCGCTGCACGGCAAGCGCGAGCAGGGCCACGACCTCGCGACCTTCGTGAGCATGCGCCAGGTATTCCTGCCCTTCCCGACACAGCTCAACCCGCAGGCGCCGACCGAGCAGCAGAAGCAGGTGCTGGAGAAGGCCAAGCAGATCTCGGCCAGCGTTAAATCCTGCGACGATGTGGATGCCGCCAACAAGGCAAACGGCGCCGCGCGGGCGAGCGATGTCGGCGCGCTCCGGCTCGATGACGTGAACCCGCCGCAGTTGCGCCAGCTCCTCACCACCCTGCCGATCGGCAAGGCGACGCCGCCGCTGATCGCCGGCGATGGCGTCGCCGTCATCATGGTCTGCTCGCGCGACGAGAAGAACGCCGCCGAGCAGACCCCGCAGCAGGTCGCCGCCCAGCTCCTGCACGAGCGTGTCGACCTGCAATCCCGCGCGCTCGACCGCGACCTCCGCCGCCGCGCGATCATCGACATGCGAAATTCGGCAAGCTGATGGCCGGCACTCGCCGGTCCGTCATTCTCCGCCGCCGCCCCGAACGCGCGCCGTCGCCCGAGGATTTCGAGATCGTGGAGGACGCGATCCCCGAACCCGGCCCCGGGGAGGTCGTCACCCGCACGCTGTTCCTCTCGCTCGATCCCTACATGCGCGGCTTCATGCGGGACGCGCGGTCCTACGCGGCACCGGTGGCGATCGGTGGCGTGATGGTCGGGGAGACGATGGGCGAGGTGATCGCCTCCGCCGATCCCGGTTTTTCCGCGGGCGATCTCGTGGTCGGGCCGCGCGGCTGGCAGAGCCATGTGGTGGGTTCCGCCGCCATCTGCGTTCGCGTGCCGCGCGACGGGCCGCCGGTTTCCACCTATCTCGGCGTGCTCGGCATGCCGGGGACCACCGCCTATTCGGGCATGACGGATATCGGCCGGCCGGCGAAGGGCGAAACGGTTGTGATCACCGCCGCCTCGGGCGCGGTCGGCTCGGTGGCCGGGCAGCTCGCCAAACGGGCAGGCGCCAGGGTCATCGGGGTCGCGGGCGGCCCGGAAAAATGCCTCTGGGTGCAGGAGACGCTCGGCCTGGATGCTTGCATCGACCATCGCTCGGGTGATCTGGACGCCGCCTTCGCCGAGCTCTGCCCGGACGGGATCGACGTCTATTTCGAGAATGTCGGCGGCGCCGTGCAGGCGGCGGCGTTTCCCCGTCTCACCCCGCATGCCCGGGTGGTGATGTGCGGCATGGTGTCGCAATACAACGACCCCGAGCCGCCGCCCGGCCCCAATCTCGGCTTCGTCGTCGGACGCCGGATCCGGATCGAGGGAATGATCGTCTCCGACAAGCCGGAACGCTTCGCCGAATGGCGCGCGCTCGCCTCGCCCTGGGTGCGCGACGGCACGCTGCGCTACCGCGAGGATGTCGTGGACGGACTCGAGACTGCGCCCCGGGCGCTCGCCGGCCTGCTCGAGGGAGCCAATTTCGGCAAGCTGGTAATCCGGGTCGCCGACTGAGCGACCCGCCAAACCGCCTCTCTATCGCGGTCTCTCTACATCAGGCGGCGCGGCGGCTTCGGCGACGGCGGCGCGGCAGGCGTCTGGATTCCACCCGCGTCAAGCGTTGTTTGCACCCGATCGGCGAGGGTGATCGCCATGCCGGGCCGGTTGGCAAACGCGTCGGCATGCGGAACCGGCACCTTGCCAGGCACGGCCGGCGCTGCAACGCCGGCCGGCACGGTCGCGGCCCGCTCCAGCGCGGTGAGGAACGAGCGGCCCCAAGCCACCGGCGAGGTGTGCTCGATCGCACGCCAGAGCGATTGCCAGCGCTCCTGCCGCTCCTCACGGCTCATCCGAAGCGCGCGGTCGTAGCAATCGGCCATCTCGTCGGTATCGTGCGGATTGACCAGCAGCGCCGCCGAGAGCTGCCGTGCCGCGCCGGCGAAGCGGGAGAGCACGAGCACGCCGGGATCGCGGGGGTTTTGCGCCGCGACGAATTCCTTGGCGACGAGGTTCATGCCGTCGCGCAACGGCGTCACCAGCCCGACCCGCGCCTCCCGCATGTAGCCGGCCACGGTAGGCCGTGTCCCCGGCCGATTGATGATGCGGAGCGGCGTCCAATCCGGCTCGCCGAAATCGCTGTTGACTGCCCCGGCCTCGAGATCGAGCTCGCGGCGCAGTTCGCGATAGGTGGCGACCTCGCCCCGGGAGACCGGCGCGATCTGCAGCAGAGTGACCCGTCGCCGCCAATCTTCCCGCGTCTCGAGCAGGCGACGGAAGCTGGCAACGCGCTGTACCAGGCCCTTGGTCGGGTCCAGCCGATCGACGCCGAGGACGAGCATCTGGCCGCCCAGGCTCCGGCGCAGGCGCTCGGTCGCGGCCGACCGCCAGGCCGTCTCAGCCATTGCGGCGAAGCCGTGCGGCTCGATCTCGACCGGGAATGCGCCGAGCCGCACCGAGCGGCCCTCGAAGGAAACGCCGCCCATAATCCGCACCGCACCGGCCAGACGCTCGGCGGTGGAGGCGAAATTCTCGACATCGTTGTCCGTCTGGAATCCGAGAAGATCGGCGGCGAGCAGGTCGCGCACCAGCGATGCCGCCTCCGGGAGCGCGTCGAACGCGTCGGGGCCGGGGAAGGGGATGTGCAGGAAGAAGCCGATCGGCGCCAGCACGCCGTGCTCCCGCAAGGCCGCCGGCATGGCGGTCATATGGTAGTCGTGGATCCAGATCGTGTCGTTCGGGCGGAGCAGCGGCACCAGGCAGCGCGCCAGGCGTTGATTGACTTGCCGATACACCTGCGCATCCCGCCGCTCATAGCTCATCAATTCCGGCATCGAGTGAAGAAGCGGCCACAAGGTGCTGTTGGAAAAGCCATTATAGTAGCGCGCGTGCTCTTCCCGTGTGAGGTCGGTGGTGCAGTAACTGACCGGCCCGGCCTGCTCGGTCCTGGTCTCGCCCGCGGTGTTGACGACCTTGCCGCTCCAACCGAACCAGAGCCCGCCGCTGCCCTCCATCATGCCGTCCAGCGCCACGGCGAGACCGCCGGCATGTTGCCCGGCGGAGGGCGAAGGAACTCGGTTGGATACGATCACGAGCCGGTTCATCGAGCCTCCACCTGGATTTTTCGGACCGGACATCACGTCATCCTTCAAACTCAACCAGATACGCGCAACCATGATCTAGGTTCCCCGCCGGCACCGGCGAAGCATTGTGCACCGATCTCGCGATCGTGCGCATCAATCATGTCGTGAACATGACGAACGCGTTTGTTCAGCGGCGGCGGGCGGCTTCCATCGCGGCGAGGCGGGCGGCGACGCCGGGCTGGTGCAGCAGGCCGGTGGCGGGGCCGGGCAGCCGACGCTGCCAGTTCGGATGCTCGTGCAGCGTGCCGGGCAGGTTGGGCTGCTCGGGCAGGCCGAGCGCATCCTCGATCGGCAGCAGCGAAATCTCGCAGGCCGCGAGCCCGATATGGACGGCCGCCGCATCCGCAACCGGGTCCGAGTCCCACTCCGCCGGCTGTTCCCGCGCGGTGGCGCCGCTCGCGCGAAATGCCTGCCAGAGACGGCTGCGGTCGGCGCCGCGCTCCACGGTCTCGCGCTCCGGATCTCGCAGCAGGCCGAGCTCGCTGCGCCAGGCGAGGTCGCGCCCGCGCCACCAGCCGGCGACGGTCGCGAGATCATGCGTGCTGGTCATCGCCGCGGCACCCGGCGACCAGCTCGGCGGCGGGGTGAAGTTCTCCGCCTTGTCGCGCTCGAACCAGAGCACCCGCATGCCGGTGATGCCGCCGCCGTCGAGCCTCTCCTGGAATCCCGCGGGAAGCGTGCCGAGATCCTCGCCGAGCACCACCGCGCGATGCCGAAGGCTCTCAAGGGCGACGAGCCGGAGCATGTCGGCGACCGGGAAATGCAGATAGACGCCGTCCTTCGATTCCGCGCCGTCCGGGATCACCCAAAGACGGGCGAGCCCCATCGCGTGATCGATCCGCACCCCGCCGGCATGGCGCATACTGCCACGCAGCAGCTCGATAAAGCCGCCGAACCCGTTCTCAAGCAGGCCGCGCGGCGAAAACGCGGTGATCCCCCAATTCTGCCCCTCGCGGCTCAGCAGGTCGGGCGGCGCGCCGATGGTCAGCCCGATCAGCGTTTCCGCCTGCCGGCTCCAGGCGTGGCTGCCGCCGGCATCGGTGCCGACGGCGAGATCGGCGATCAGCCCGACCGGCATGCCGGCGGCCCGCGCCGCATCCTGGGCGCCCCGCAGGCCGCGATCGGCGAGGTACTGCATCGCCGCGTGCAGCGTGACCTCGTAGGCGTGCTCGCGGGCAAAAGCGGCGACCGCCGGGCTCGCCGGATCCTGGTAGCCTCGGTCCCAGCTCCGCCAATGCCAGCGCGTGGGATCGGCGTCGAAATGATGCGCGTGCAGCGCCTCGAAGCGCGCATGGCGCTCCACAACCTCGCCCATGTCGCGGCGGAAGCGGGTGAGGTCTCGCGCGAATTCCGGATCGTCGAGCGCCCGGCCCAGCGCCTCGCGCAGCCGGGCTAGACGTGCGCGCGAGGCCGGCGCCCAGTCCAGCAGATCGGCAGCCGAGAGCCTTGCCTCTTCCTCGCTCGGCGGTGCGGTGTCGTAAGCCTTGGCATCAGCGTGCAGCACGTTGAGCGCGATCCGGCTCGACGGCGCATACGGGCTGAATCGGTCGGGATCGGCCGAGAATTGCGCGTGCACCGGGCTGATCGCGACCGCCGATGCGCCATGCGCCGCCGCCGCGCGCGCGAACCCGGCGAGCGAGGCGAAATCGCCGATGCCGCCATCTCCCTCGCGCCGAAGCGCATAAAGCTGCGCCGTCAGCCCCCAGAGTTTTCGGCCCGGCGCTGCCTCCTTGAGGGAAAAGCAGCGCGGGGGCGCCACGGCGAGCGTGATCTCGGCATCGCCGAGCACGAGGCGGTGATAGCCCGGAACGTCGACCGCTGGCAGCATGCCGCCGTCCAGAATGCCCTCGCTCCGGCTGCCGTCTTCCTGCGTCAGGACCCAGCGTCCGCTGACCGCGATCGGTGTCGGCGCGCCCTGCGTGGCGGTGATCAGCGGCGGCAGGGCGGAGGAGGCGCGCAGACGCTCGCGGCTCGCGGCGAGATCCCCCGCATCGCCGGCCGGGAGACCGAGCGCGGCCAGCGTCGCGCGGAGCGCGTCCGGTGTGACTTCGTGCACCTTGCCGAACGCATCCTCCCAGCGCGGCGCGAGCCCGGCTTCCTCCGCCAGCGCGAGAAGGTCCCGGTCGCCGCTCATAAGTCGGCGATGGCGGCGACGAGACTCCCCGCCGGAAGAACCCCGCTCCCGGACTCGGTGCCGGTCGCGAAGATCGCCTCCCCCTCGAGCGCGGGAAGCGCGTATTCGGCCCGCCCGAGATTGACCGCGATCGCGAGGCTCCGGCCGTCACCCAAACGCCAGCGCGCCAGCACCGCGCCATCGCCGAGAATCTCCGCGTCGGTGCTGCGGCAGCCCGGGATGCCGGGCACGATCAGCCGGTGCCGGAGGCCCAGCAGCATGGTGTAGTATTCGTGCATGGCGCTGTCCGCCTCGTCGGGAATCGAGGCGCGGAACGTGTCCGGCGAATTCGGATCCGGGATCGTCGCGCGCTTCGCCTCGTCTTGGAAGACGGAGAAATGCTTGAACTCCTCGCGCCGCCCCTTGCGGACGGCTTCGGCGAGTTCCTCGTTATGGTCGGTGAAGAATAGGAATGGCCGCTTCGTGCCCCACTCCTCCCCCATGAACAGCATGGGAATGTTCGGGCCGAGCAGGAGCAGCGCGGTGGCGGCGCGCAGCGCCTGCGGATCGGCGAGCACGGAGGGTCGCTCGCCGAAAGCGCGGTTGCCGGTCTGATCGTGGTTCTGCAGGCAGACGACGAAATCCGTCACCGGCAGGTCCGCGCTCTTCTCGCCGCGCGGCTCGCCGCTATACGGGCTCACCTCGCCCTGATAGGCGAAGCCTTCCGTCAGGCAGCGCGCGAGCAGGCGCGTCGCATCCTTGAAGTCACCGTAATAGCTTTCGTGCTCGCCGGTCAGCAGCACATGCACGCAATGGTGCCAGTCATCCGACCATTGCGCGTCGAAGCCCGGCGCATCCGCTCCGGTGCGCAGATGCGAGGCCTTGTTGCCGCCATGTTCCAGCACGAGATGGACCTGCCGCCTCGCGTCGACGCCGGAGCGGATCACGCGCGCCATCTCATCGAGGAACGATTGCGGCTCGATCGCATGCACCGCGTCGAAGCGGAGCCCGTCGAAGCGGTACTCCTCGAGCCAGTAGAGCGCGTTGCGGATGAAGTAGTCGCGCACGTCCGGGCGTCGGAAATCGATCGACGCGCCCCAGGGATTGTCGGCGTCGGCACGGAACAACTCCTTCGCATAGACATGCAGATAGGCGCCGTCCGGGCCGAAATGGTTGTAGACGACATCGAGCATCATCATCAGTCCGAGCCCATGCGCCGCGTCGACGAGCGCCTTCAGCTCGTCCGGCGCGCCGTATGCGGTGTCGGGCGCATAGGGCAGCACGCCGTCATATCCCCAATTATGCCGCCCCGGAAAATCCGCGATCGGCATGAGCTCGACCGCGGTGACGCCGAGCGCCTTTAGCGCCGGCAGCTTCTCCCGAATGCCGTTGAAGCCGCCCATCGCGCCGGGATGCAGCTCGTACACCACCGCCTCGTGCCAGGGGCGGCCGCGCCACTCGGTATTCCGCCATTGAAAGTTGCGCGGATCGACGACTACACTGGCGTCATGCACGTCTCCGTCTTGCAGGCGTGAGGCAGGATCGGGCACTTTCAACCCGTCGGGAAGCTGGAAGCGATAGCGCGTGCCGGCGCCGGCCGGCAGCTCCTTCGCGAACCAGCCGCCGCCGGCTGCGAGCATCGGCGCCGGATCGTGGCCGTCCGCGAGCAGCGTCACGCCTTGCACGGAAGGGGCCCAGAGGCGGAAACGTGTCTTGCCATCCGGCTGCATTTCCGCGCCGAACGGCAGCTGGTAGGCGAAGCTCGTCACGAAGCGGCCCGGAGGATGATGGTGGCGAGCGGCGGCAGGGTCAGGGCCACCGAGCAGGGCAGATCGTGGAACGGGTAGTCCTCGGCCTGCACCTGGCCGCTATTGCCGAGATTCGAGCCGCCATAGATTCCGGCATCGGTGTTCATGATCTCTTCCCACGCGCCGCCACGCGGCACGCCGATGCGGTAGCCGACGCGCGGGACCGGGGTAAAATTACAGGCGACGACGATCGGTCGATCATTCTCGTTGCCGAGACGGAGATAGGCATAGACGCTCGCTTCGGAATCGTTGAGCACCAGCCAGCGAAATCCTTCGGGATCGCAATCGCGCGCATGCAGCGCCGGCTCGTCGCGATACACGCGGTTGAGATCGCGAAGCAGGCTTTGCACGCCGCGATACGGCGCCTGATCGAGCAGATGCCACTCGATCCCCGTATCGTGGTTCCACTCTCCTTCCTGCGCGATCTCGCCGCCCATGAAGATCAGCTTCTTGCCCGGATGCGTCCACATGAAGCCGTAATAGGCGCGGAGATTGGCGAAGCGTTGCCATGCATCGCCCGGCATCCGCCCGATCAGCGAATGCTTCAGATGCACGACCTCGTCATGCGACAAAGGCAGCACGAACTTTTCCGAGAAGGCGTAGACGAGGCCGAAGGTGATCTCGCCGTGGTGCCATTTCCGATACACCGGCTCCTCTTGCATGTAGTGCAGGGTGTCGTGCATCCAGCCCATGTTCCACTTGAAGTTGAAGCCGAGTCCGCCTTCCTCCGGCGGCCGCGTGACGCCGGGCCAAGCGGTCGATTCCTCGGCGATCAGCACGGTGCCCGGGCAACGCTCGCGCACCGCGCGCGCCAGGTCCTGGAAAAAGGCGATGGATTCGAGGTTTTCGCGCCCGCCATAGGCATTCGGGATCCACTCCCCGGCATTGCGCGAGTAGTCGCGGTAGAGCATCGACGCCACCGCATCAACCCGCAGCCCGTCCGCGTGGTAGTAATCGAGCCAGTGCAGCGCGCTGCCGATCAGGAAACCGCGCACCTCGTTCCGGCCGTGATTGTAGATCAGCGTGTTCCAGTCGCGATGGAATCCCTCGCGCGGGTCGGCATGCTCGTAGAGCGGCGTGCCGTCGAACTGCACCAGGCCATGCGCATCGGTCGGAAAATGCGCCGGCACCCAGTCGAGAATGACGCCGAGCCCCGCCTGGTGGCAGCGATCGACGAAACGGGAGAAGCCGGCAGGACCGCCGAGCCGCGCGCTCGGCGCGAATTGTCCGAGCGGCTGATAGCCCCAGGATCCGCCGAACGGATGCTCCATCACCGGCATCAGCTCGAGATGCGTGAACCCCATGCGCGCGGCATAGGGGACGAGCTTGTCGGCCAGCCGGTCCCAGCCATCCGGGCCGGGCTCGGGTGGCAGCCAGGAAAAGGCATGCACCTCGTAGATCGAGAGCGGCGCGTCCGGCGTCTGCCGCGCGGCGCGGCTCGCCATCCAGACCTGATCCTGCCATTCATGCGAGCTCGCCGGCGGCACGACGGAGCCGGTGGCGGGCGCCATCTCCGTCTCCCAGGCGACCGGATCGGCCTTCTCGAGACGCTCGCCATGCGGGCCGGTCAATTCATATTTATAGATCGCCCCTGGCGCGATGCCGGGGACGAACAGCTCCCAGATCCCGGCACCATGGCGCAGGCGCATCGGGTGGCGACGTCCGTCCCAGTAGTTGAAATCGCCGATGACCGAGACACGTTGCGCGTTCGGCGCCCATACGGCGAAACGCACGCCGGGAACGCCATCCATCTCGCTTGCATGCGCGCCCAGCATGCGCGCGAAATCATAATGCCGGCCGGCGGCGAGCAGATAGACGTCGAGATCGCCGAGGATCGCCGGGAACGCATACGGATCGTCGAACTCGAAATCATGACCAGCGTAGCGGGCGCGCAGCCGATACGGGCCGCGTGCCGGGACGACACCGCTCCAGAACCCGTCACCATGGATGCGTTCGAGCTGGCCCAGAATCTGCCCGTCCGCCCGGTCGAGAACGGTGACGGAGTCGGCATTCGGCAATATCGCGCGGATCGCGGTACCGCGGCCGCTATCGTGCGGGCCAAGAACGGCGAACGGGTCTCCATGACGCGCCTGCATCAACGCGTCGACGGCACCCGGGTCGGGCGCGCCGGTGTCGGGCTGGTGATCAGCCATTCGCTTCTCCGCTGCCGATGACGCGTTCGACGATGTCGGTGAGGCCACGGAGGGGGATGCCGATCCAGCCCGGCCGGTTCGCCGCCTCGTAGCGGATTTCGTAGGCGGCCTTCTCGATTAGGAACAGATCGAGCAGCGGCGCCTCCGCATCCGGCGGCACCCAGCGGCGCTCCGCCGTCTCGAGCACCGTGCGGTACGCGGCGAGCAACGCGGCGGTCGCCTCGGTCCGGAAGTGGTCGAGCAAGGCAGATCGCCGTTCCGACGCCGCGGCGCTCGCCGCCATGCGGCCCTCCGAGGTGGCGGCGGCATAGTCGAAGGAGCGCAGCACGCCGGCGACATCGCGGAGGCCGGAGGATTTGGCGCGGCGCTGAGCGAGCGAACGCGCGGGCTCTCCCTCGAAATCGATGAGATAGGCATCGCCCGTGACCACCAGAACCTGGCCGAGATGGAAGTCGCCATGCACGCGCGTGCGAAGCGCACCCTGGCCACGCCGCGCCAGCCCGCGGATCGCGTCGCGGATTTCCTCGGCGCGGTCGATCAGCGCCCGGGCACGGTCGCGCGAAGCGTCATCGGGCCAATCCGGCAGGCGCTCGAGCACGCCAAGCGCGCTGTCGAGCTGCTCGATCGCGCCATCCGCCCATTCGGAAAGCGTGGTCTGATCGGCCTCCTCGGGCGCGAAATCCGGCTGATCCGTCGGCAGCGAGAGCACCGCGTGCAGCTCGCCGAGCCGCCGCCCCATCGCGGTGGCGAACACACCGTATTCCGCGAACACGTCGGAGCGCTCATGCTCGTCGGTCTCGCTGCCGGTCAACGCCAGCTCGTCGACGCTGCGCGCGAGGAAGTCGAGCGTCCAGCCCCAGCCATCGCCCTGGTTGCGCACGAAGCCTTGCACCAGCCCGAGCGTGTGCGGCGTGCCATCCGCCGTCACCCGCACCACCTCGCCGAACAGCGGCGCGGTGTTGCCGAAGCCGCGCTCCGTCAGATAGCGCGTCATCTCGCCTTCGGGATGGATGCCGGCCGAGACGCGGCGCACGATCTTCATCACCAACGTGTCGCCGAGGATCAGCGAGCTGTTGGATTGCTCGGCTGCGAGGCGGCGGATCTGCGCGTTCGGCGCGATCTCGACATCGGCGAGGCGCGACGTTGGAATGAAGCGGATCTCGCCCTCGTCGCCGTCGAGCGGCACGACGACGCCTCGGCGCATCGCACCCATCCAGGCATGCACCAGCGGATCGAGCGCGAAACCATCGGTGAGATAACCGACCCGCGGGCCGCGCCGGACCCGCGCCAGGGCGAGGGGCTGGACGAGCGGGTCGGTCTGCTCGTCATCCCAGCCGATACCGACCGGAAGCACGTAGCGCTCCGAATGATTTCCCACATCGGCCTCGATTTCGGTGACGAGGATCGGCTGATCCGGCACCGGGACCGCGTAGGCGATGCGCACGCGATGCAATGTCTCGCCCTTGGCTGCGAACCAGCGCCGCTTCGGCAGGTATGCGGGCAGCGCCTCGCGTTCCAGCAGGCTGCGTCCGGGCTCGGCCAGTGCATCGGCAAGCTCGCGGCGGAGCACGATCGTCGCGAATTCAGGCAATGATTCCGATCCGCTAGCACCGGCGCCTTGATCCTGGCTGGCGAGCTGGAACCAATAGAATCCGAAAGGCGGCAGGGTGAGGAGATAGGTGAGCTGCCCGATCGCCGGGAAGGAGGAGCCGCCGAGAATTTCGATCGGCGTGCGCCCGGCGAAGGTCGCAAGATCGAGCTCCACGGCCTGGGCGGAGCGCGAGAGGTTGTAGATGCAGAGCAGCGTCTCGTCACCACCATCGTCGAGCGGCAATTGGCGCAGGAAGGCGAGGATCTTGCGGTTGCGTGGATAGAGGAAGCGGAGCGAGCCGCGGCCGAAAGCGCGGTGGCCCTGCCGCACCGCCAGCATGCGCCGCGTCCAGTTCAGCAGCGAGTGCGGGTCGGCGGCCTGCGCCTCGACATTGACCGCCTGGAATCCGTAGATCGGATCCATGATCGTCGGCAGCACCATGCCGGCCGGGTCGGAGCGCGAGAAGCCGCCATTGCGGTCCACCGACCACTGCATTGGCGTGCGCACGCCATCACGATCGCCGAGATGGATGTTGTCACCCATGCCGATCTCGTCGCCGTAATAGAGCACCGGCGTGCCGGGCATCGAGAGCAACAGCCCGTTCATCAGCTCGATGCGCCGGCGATCGCGCTCGAGCAGCGGCGCAAGGCGGCGGCGAATGCCAAGATTGAGCCGCGCCCGACGATCGGTCGCGTAGGTTTCCCAAAGATAATCGCGCTCCGCGGTGGTGACCATTTCGAGCGTCAGCTCATCATGGTTGCGGAGGAAAATGGCCCATTGGCAGTTGGACGGGATCTCCGGCGTCTGCCGCATGATGTCGGTGATCGGGAAGCGGTCTTCCCGCGCGATCGCCATGTACATGCGCGGCATCAGCGGGAAGTGGAACGACATGTGGCATTCGTCGCCCTCGCCGAAATACTGCTGCGCATCCTCGGGCCATTGATTGGCCTCGCAGAGGAGCATGCGGCCCGGCGCGTGCAGATCCATCTCCGCGCGGATACGCTTCAGCACCGCATGGGTCTCGGCGAGATTCTCGTTATTCGTGCCTTCGCGCTCCACGAGATAGGGCACGGCGTCGAGACGGAGACCGTCGACCCCGAGGTCGAGCCAGAACCGCATGATGGAGAGAACGGCCTCCATCACCAGCGGATTGTCGAAGTTCAGATCCGGCTGATGCGAGTAGAAGCGGTGCCAGAAATAGGCGTTGGCGACCGGATCCCACGTCCAGTTCGACTTTTCGGTGTCGATGAAAATGACTCGCGTGCCCGCGTATTTTTCGTCGTTATCCGACCAGACATAGAAGTCGCGGTCCGGCGAGCCTTTCGGCGCCTGGCGGGCGCGCTCGAACCAGGGGTGCTGGTCGGAGGTATGGTTGATCACGAGCTCGGTGATCACGCGCAGCCCGCGCGCATGCGCCGCGTCGATAAACCGTCGTGCATCGATCAGCTTGCCGTATTCCGGATGCACGCCCCGGTAGGAACCGATGTCGTATCCGTCATCGCGCCGCGGCGAAGGATAGAACGGCAGCAGCCAGACGGCGGTGACGCCAAGCTCCGCGATGTAGTCGAGCTTGCCGATCAGCCCCGCGAAATCGCCCACGCCATCATTATTGGAATCAAAGAAGGATTTCACGTGTAGCTGGTAGATCACCGCATCCTTGTACCAGAGCGGATCCTCGATCGGCGGCAGTGCTGTCTGACTCATGCTTGGCTCGCTGTGAGGACGGTCATGCGCCAAATCGCGTAAGGCGCGTCCGGCGTAAGGCGCAGATGCTGGCGTTTGCCGGACCATGTGAAGCCGGCGCCATTCAGCAGATCGGTGGCGGGGTTCGCGCCGTCGGCCGGCAGCTCGAAATCCGCCTCTTGCGGGTTATACGGATCAAGGCTGACGGCGATGATCAGAACGTTGTCGCGCTCCGGAGTCGCCTTTTCGAAAACCAGGATATTATCGTTGTAGGCGGGGAGGAAGCTGACGCCGAGGTGAGTCTGCAACGCGGGATTGGCCCGCCGGATCCGGTTCAGTTCCGTAATTTCGCGCACGATATTGCCAGGCCGCTGCCAGTCCCAGGCGACGATCTGGTATTTCTCGCTGTCGAGATATTCCTCGCGTCCCGGCAGCGGGCGCGCCTCGGTGAGCTCGAAGCCGGAATAGACACCCCAGAGGCCGGACAGCGTCGCGGCGAGCGCGGCGCGGATCAGGAACCCGGCCCGACCGGATGTCTGCAGGAACACCGGATTGATGTCGGGCGTGTTGACGAAGAAGTTCGGCCGAAAGAAATCCCGCGGCGCTGTCGTGCTGAGCTCGGTGAGATATTCCGCCAGCTCGACCTTTTCGTTGCGCCAAGTGAAGTAGGTGTAGGATTGGGTGAAGCCGATCTTCGCCAGCCGGTACATCACCTTCGGGCGGGTGAAGGCCTCGGCGAGGAACAGCGCGTCCGGGAAGCGTGCGCGCACGCTCGCGATCATCCATTCCCAGAACGGGAACGGCTTGGTGTGCGGATTGTCCACGCGAAAAATTCGCACGCCCTGCTCGGCCCAGAACATCACCACGTCGCGGAGCGCGATCCAGAGATCGGGAATCGCGCCTGCGGCATAGAAATCGACGTTGACGATGTCCTCGTAGCGCTTCGGCGGATTTTCCGCGTAGCGCATCGAGCCGTCCGGACGCCAGGCGAACCAGCTGCGGTGCTGCTTGAGCCAGGGATGATCGGGCGAGCACTGCACCGCGAAGTCGATCGCGATCTCGATGCCATGCTTGTAGGCCTCGGCGATCAGCCGCCGGAAACCATCGAGGGTGCCGAGCTCGGGATGCAGGGCGTCATGGCCGCCTTCCGGCGAGCCGATCGCATAGGGGCTGCCGACATCGCCGGGCTCGGCCTTCAACGCGTTGTTGCGGCCCTTCCGGTTGGTCGTGCCGATCGGGCTGATCGGCGGGAAATAAAGCACGTCGAACCCCATCGCCTGCACGCGGGGCAGATGGCGGATGACATCGTCGAAATTGCCGTGCCGGTTCGGGTCGTCGCTCATCGAGCGCGGGAAGGCTTCGTACCAGCTCGCGAATTGCGCCTCGATGCGATCGGCCTCGATCCGGAACACGCCGCTCTGCACGCGGAAGGGCCGGTCATCGGCCTTCGCCATCATGCCGGCGGTGCCGTCGGCCAGCAGGATTTCGCGGCGGCGCGTCTCGTCGGGCGTGCCGAGCGATTGCAGGGTGACGGCCAGTTCGGCGGAGCGGGCGGCGCCATGGGTGACGAGATCCACGCCCTCGATCAGCTCGAGATGCGTGTCGACGCCGGCGGCGTGCTTCTTCGTCACCTCGTCACGGAACGTCTTGAAGGCGTCACGCCAGGCCTCGATCGAGAATTCATGCACGCCCATGCCGGCGAGCGGCAGATCGCCCCGCCAGCGATCATTGCCGAGCGGGCGCATCGGCGTTTCCTGCCAGGCCGTCTCGCCGGGGCCGCGCCATTGCAGCACCGCGTTGTACTGGTCATGGCCGTCGAAGATGATGTCCGCCTCGACAGCGACGGCCTCGCCGGCGACACGCTTGGCGGGAAACCGGCCATTCTCCACGCTCGGCGTGATCGCCTCGATGGCGATGCGCGGCGCGCATGCGGCGGCCTCGGCCGCCTTGCGTGGCTCGGCTTCTGACGTGAGAGCGGGTGGTGCCGCATCGGCGGTGAAGAGCAGCGTCTCACCGGGCGAGAGAGTTATTTCGTCGGCGGGCGCAAGCGCGCCGCCGCCTACTTTGCGGAAATCGCCGAACCGCCCGCTGATTCTCGCCAGCACGCGGCCGGGACGCAGGCGGTGAGGGCGAGCGGCATCGGTGTTGGCGAGCAGCAGCGCGGCATGGTCGGCGGCGCGCGGGTCGGCGGCATCGGTGCGGAGCAGGGCGAGGACCGGCGCCTCCGGCGCGGTGAGCAGGCGGACCGGGGTGTTTTCCCCGCCGCCCGGAAGGCTCGTGCGGGATGCGTTGGCCGCCGCAATCACGTTGGCGAGCTCGCCGCCTCGCGGCGAAGCAGCCGACGGATCGGCGAATTCAGCCTCCAGCGGCATCATCCAGCCGGCCCCGAGTGCGGCCGCGACGGTGATCGCCCGCCGGCGCTCGGGCTCGGTGCCGGATCGCACGGCGCAGGCGATCAGCTTCGCGGTGGAGCGGAGCCGGTCGATCTCCGCCCAGAGCCAATCGGATTTCCAGTCCCACCACGGCAGCGAGGGGAACACGAAATCGAGACCCGTGTCGCGAAGCGCCTCGACGGCGTCCCACGTCATGCCGGGCGTCCAGGCGAGGAGCAGCGCGTCGCGGGCCATCTCGCGCATCCGGCGAAGCAGGCTCGGCAAGGTCCAGCTCGGCACACGCGACAGGCCGAGCAGGCGAAGGCCGGCGACGCCTGCCTCGTGCCAGCGCGCGAGATGGCCGCCCCACCAGGCGCCGAGCGCCTCCGCGGCCGCGAGATTGGGCAGATGGGCGAAGGCCGCGTTCCCGGTCTCGATCGTGCGACGCGGATCCAGCGCCTCGCCAGGTGCCGGGGGGGCGAAGGGGGAGCCCGACACCATCGCGCCTGACGCGGCGACCCGGTCTATCACCACATCGATCAGCACGCCCAACCGGTGCGTGCGGGCCAGCGAAACGACCCCGGCGAGACTGGCGTCGCCCCCGAAAGCGGGTGAGAGCGCGTCGAAATCGGCGACCAGGCTCTCCCGCGAATCCGCCGCGGTGACAAAGGGGACCGGCAGCAGCACATGGTCGAAGCCGAGTGCGGCGGCATGCTCGAACCAGGCCGGCAATTCAGCGCAGGCCGCCGGCGAGAGCGCGTAGATCCTCGGCCCGATTCCGGGCGCAGGCATGGCCAATCGTCGCGAGTCGACCTCGCGAGCTTCCAGCGTCTCTGCCGCCATGTCCCCCGTTTCCACTTCCATCGTCGCCGGAGAGATCGCGGCAAGAGGAAGCAGGGTTCCTCCGCGCGCCCAAAAACCCCTAATCCAGCCGCACGCCGCCGGTCACCGCCTGATAGGTCGCGATCGCCAAAGTGAGCGGTTCGAACGGCTTGGTGATGACAAAGGCGGGCTCCAGCGCCTCTCCGGTAAGCAGGCGCTCGGGATAGGCGGTAACGAAGATCACCGGCGCGTAATGCCGCTTCAGGATGCGCGCCACCGCCGTGGTTCCGTCCCCGCCGGCTCCGAGATTGATATCGGCGAGGATCAGCCCGGGCCGCGTGCTCTCGGCCATCGCCACCGCCTCCACCTCGCTGGCGGCGACGCCCACGACACGGTGGCCGCAATTCTCCACCAGCTCCTCGAGATCCATCGCGATGATCGGCTCGTCCTCGATGATCATCACTGCGGCCGCGGCCGCCGCCCGGAGCTGCTCGCGGGCGGTGAAGAGCAGCGCAGACGCCTCGTGCGCCGGCAGGGAGACGATCTCCGCCGCATGCTCGATCGGAACCTCCTCGAGCGTGGTCAGCAGCAGGAGCTGGCGCTGCTTCACCGAGAGCCCCTCGCCCGCGCCCGCGCCCACTTCGAACCGGCGGGTGATCCAGGCATAGAGGCCGAGCCGCGGATCGGCGGCCGCCTCGTCGTCCAGCATCCCGCTCAGGCTTTCCGCCACCAGCGTGTCGCCCCGCGCCTGGCTGCCGGTCAGAGCACGCGCGTAGCGTCTCGCATAGGGTAGGGCGCGGAGAAGTTCCTCGCGACGGGTGCTCGACATACAAATACCTTCAATCCGACGTTATGAGGATAGGCGGCATGAGGACAGGCGGCGGCGGGCGGTCGCCACCCTGGTGAGCGCCGAATAGGACGGAATTGCAGCAGATGCACGCGGAGGCGTCGAGGCAGGACGGAAAAAACCCGGAGGCGGCCTCCGAGCAGCCGGGGTTGCGCCAGGAGATCGCCGCCCTGCTGCCGGACCTCCGCGCCTTTGCCCGCTTCCTCGTGCGGGATCGCGAGCAGGCGGACGATCTGGTCCAGGATGGCGTGGTCCGCGCGCTCGGGGCGCTGTCGCAGTTCGAGCCGGGGACGAATCTCAGGGCCTGGCTGTTCACCATCCTGCGCAACGGGTTCTACGAGCAGATCAGGCGGCGGAAGCGCGAGGAGGCCGCGCTGCAGGCCCGGTTTCTCGAGGCGGAGGCGCTGGCGCCCGCGCAGCATAGCCACGCCGAGATGGCCGATCTCGGCACGTTGCTGTGGCGATTGCCGCCGCTGCTCCGCGAGGCCCTGGTGCTGGTCGGCGCGCAAGAGATGAGCCATGAGGCGGCGGCGGCGATCTGCGCGGTGCCGGTCGGCACGATGAAGGCGCGCGTCTCCCGCGCCCGCTCGCAGCTCGCGCGTCTCGCCCGGCGTGGGGAGTACAGGGCCGAGAGAGACAAGGACTGAGAGAGAGATAAGGGCTGGGAGAAACGGGCAAACGACAAAAAACTAGCTCGCGAATTCGTGAGTTAGGGGATGCAACCCTTCGCCAGCCTCCGTCATTGCCTTTCCAGTGAACTGGCAGGAGTGCGGCGTATGGCAACGGTCTTCCACGATCAGGTTATCGCGATCCTCCCAAAGCTTCGCGTGCAGGCGCTGGCCCTGACCCGCAATCGGGCGGCCGCGGAAGATCTGGTGCAGGATGCCGTCTGCAACGCGCTCTCCGCGCAGGACAGCTTCATTCCCGGGACGAACTTCCCCGCCTGGATGCACCGCATCCTGCGCAACCGCTTCATCTCCAATCTGCGCAAGCGCCGCGAGACCACCGATATCGACGATGTGCCGTCCTCCGCTTTCGCGACGGATGCGCCGCATGAGGATCGGCTGGCGCTCAAGGAGCTTGGCAAGGCGATGACCCGGCTTCCCGCCGACCAGCGCGAGGCGCTGATGATGGTGGTGATCCATGGCATGAGCTACGAGGCGCTCGCGGAGAGCACCGGCTGCGCGGTCGGCACGGCGAAAAGCCGGGTGTTCCGCGCCCGCCGCCAGCTCGAGGCATGGTTGATGGGCGATGTGCCGGCGGGCAAATCCGCGGCCTCTCGCCTGTCGGGCCATGCGCCGCGCCGCGCCGCGGTCGTTTCGGCCGATGTCGACAACGGAGGGCTGCGCCGCCAGATATCGACCTGACGCGCCGGCGAGGAACCGGCGCTGCCAGCGGTCTCGGCGCGGCCCGTCACTCGGCGGCCGCGGCGGATTTCTGCCGCTCCGGTTCCCGCACCCGTGCTGTCTCTCTCTCAATCGTCGTGCGTGCCATGTGCCACCCTTGATGAAGCCTGCAAAGAAAAGATCGAATGCGAAGAAATCCGCTCAATCGGATGCAATTTCTGGCGCGTTCGATACCTGGCTGAATCGTGGACTCCATTCCCTGTTTGACTCCGTCGCCAAAGAACCTGTTCCAGACGAGCTGCTGAGGCTGATCGAGGAAGACCGCAAGAACGGTGGCCAGCGATGACCGTGGCGCCGGCCTGAGCCGGTGAACGACCTCTCGGGCAGGACGCGCTGGCATTCCTCCTCCGTCAGCGCGCGTCTGGTCGGTCTGGTGGTCGTCGCAGCGATTCCGCTGCTCCTGATGGCTGGGACCATCGTCTGGCAGAATTACCGTCTCGCCGCCGGAACCGCTCTCCAGCATGCCCTGCTCATCCGCGAGGCGCAACTGGCCCGTCACGAAGCGGTGATCGACGGCACCGAGCAGATGCTCGCCGCGCTCGGCCAGGTGCAGGCGGTGCAGCAGGGCGAATCGGCGGCCTGCAATCCGCTGCTTGCCAACGTGCTTGCCGTCAATCCCGGACGCTACGCGGATGTGGTGACGTTCGATGCGAACGGAGCTCTGCGCTGTCAGGGACATTCGCTGCCGGCCGACAAGCTGCGCGATGACTGGTCGAATGTCGCGAATACCACCTGGTTTCGCGAAACGCGCGACAGGCGGCGCGCGGTGCTGTCGCCGCTCGCGCCAAGCGCCGCCATCGGACGACGCTTGCTGCTGAGCGTCGTGCCGATAGTGGTGGATGGGCAGTTCCACGGGGTGCTCGTCGCCGGAATGCGGGTCGACTGGCTCAATTACCTGGCGGCGAATGACGGCTCGGAGCAGGCGAGCGCATCCTGGCTGATCGATCGTTCCCGCACCGCTTATCCACTCGGCGATGCGACGGAGGCGGCGCTGCCTCGGCCGCAATTCCTGGACCGGCTGTTCGATACGCAGGCCGATGCTGCGGAGGGCGTCTCGCGCGGGGGCCGCCCCTATGCCTACGCTTCCACTCATCTCACCAGCGATATCGGGCTTCTGGTCGGCTACCCCGCCAGCCGTGCCCTCGGTCACGCGCGCACCGTGCTGTTCGGCCGCATGGCGGAGCTCGGCATGCTGGTGCTCGCGGGCATTATCGCGGTGTGGTTCGGCGGTGCGGTTGCCGTGGTGGACCCGATCGTGCAATTCAGCCGCGCGGTCGTGCGCTGGAAGGATGGCGGCGCATTCGACCCGGGGCCGGAATCCTGGATGCCTTCCGAATTGCGGCGGTTGAGCCGGGTGTTCGGCGAGGCGACGCAATCCCTCGAGCAGCGGGAGCGGCAGCTGCAATCGGCGCTCGCGCAGCAGGAATTGCTGATGCAGGAGATCCATCACCGGGTGAAGAACAATCTGCAGATCGTCGCCAGTCTGCTGAACCTGCAGGCGAGCCGGATCCGCATCCCCGCTGCTCGCGCGGAATTCCAGTCGGCGCGCGATCGCATCCGCGCGCTCGCGACCTTGCACCGGCATCTCTACGCGCATGGCGAGCTGCAGACGATCGCGATGCGGAGCTTTCTGACCGAACTGTGCAGCCAGCTTTTCCAGGCGATGGGTGAACCGGAGGACGGACGCATCAAGCTCGATATCGAGGCGCCGGAACTCAAGATGACCAGCGACCAGGCGGTGCCGCTCGCGCTCATCGTCACGGAAGCGGTCACCAACGCGGTGAAATACGCGTTTCCGGGCGGCCGTTCCGGCCATGTCTCCGTGCGTCTCGCCGTCGAGGGCGAGCGGCTGGAGCTGACCATCCAGGATGACGGCGTCGGGATCCCGGCGGGTCGCAGCGAGACCGAGACGGGTACCCGCGACGGCATCGGCATCCAGCTGATCCGCGGTTTCGCCCGCCAGCTTGGCGCTCAGCTCTCCGTCGAGGAGGGCAGTGGCACGTGCTACCGCGTGGCGATGACGTTGCGCCCGAACCGGCCCGCATCCCCCGATCTGCGCAAGGCGGCGGCGGACTGACCCGGAGAAAAGAACGGCATGGATAGCGCGCTTCTCGAGACCCTCACCGGCTGGCGGCGTCATCTGCATGCGACCCCCGAGCTCGGCCGGCATGAACACGCGACCGCCGCCTTCGTGCAGGCGCGGCTTCGGGAGCTTGGCATCCCGTTCACCGCAGGCATCGGCGGCACCGGCATCGTCGCGACGATTGCGCGCGGCGGCTCGAACCGCGCCGTCGGGCTCCGCGCCGATATGGATGCGCTGCCGATCCTGGAGACGACCGGGCTTCCCTACGCGTCCACGAATGAAGGCGTCATGCATGCCTGCGGGCATGACGGGCACACCGCCTCGCTGCTCGGCGCGGCGGTGCTGCTGGCGCAGGACGAGAGCTGGAGCGGCACGATCCAGCTCGTCTTCCAGCCGGCCGAGGAGGGAGGTGGCGGCGCGCGGGCGATGATCGCCGACGGGTTGTTCGAGCGGTTTCCCATGGAGCGCATCTTCGGTTTCCACAACTGGCCGGCCCTGCAAGCCGGCACGATCGCCGTGCATGACGGGCCGGTGATGGCGGCCGGGGCGCGGATTGCGATCACCATCGATGGCCATGCCGGCCATGCGGCCATGCCGCATCTCGCGCGCGACCCGATGGTCGCCGCCGGCCACCTGCTCGTCGCTTTGCAGACGGTCGTGGCGCGCAACGTCGATCCGCTGGAAGCCGCGGTGGTGTCGCTCTGCACGATCGAGGGCGGCCTCGCCGTCAACCAGATCCCGCGCCGGGTGGTGATGCGCGGGACGATGCGCACCTATCGCACCGAGGTCGCCGAAACCGTGCAGGCGGCGATCCGGCGCGTCGCCGCCGGCATCGGCGTCACCTACGGTGTGGAGACCGAGGTGGAGATCCCGCCGGGCGGCGTCGCCACCATCAACACGGCGGCGGAAGCCGAGCTCGCGGCGGAGGCCGCGACGACGCTTGGCGCGCCGCTTCGCCGCGACGTTCCGCCGAGCATGGCGGGCGAGGATTTCGCCGCCTATCTGCGCCGCAAGCCCGGCGCCTTTGTCTGGATCGGCAACGGGCCGGCCGAGGAAGGGCGCGAGCTGCACAATCCCGGCTATGATTTCAACGATGCCATTCTTCCGGCGAGCGCCGGCTGGATGGCGGGGGTCGCGAAGCGCGCGCTGGCGTAGATCTTCGCCAGGCTCTCCGCGTCAAATCTCGGCGGCGCGCGCCGCCGCCATTGCGGCGAGCGAGAGGAAGTGGAAATCCAGATGCGGCATGGTCCCTATCGGCTTCGTCGCACCGCCCTCGCGCGCGCCACGCCGGTCGATCCAGGCGGACGCCAGCCCGAAATCATTGGCCGGCGCGTGGTCGTGGAACAGGCTTTGCGCGGTGTGCAGGATCTCCGATTTCCCGATCCCGAGTTCCGCGATATGCGCGAGCAGGTATTCGAAATTCCGCGGCGAGGGCTTGTAAGAGCCGATATCCTGCGCCGTGTAGACAGCATCGAAAGTAACGCCGAGGCGCTGCTGCGAGCGGAAAAAACTCGCGCGGTCGACATTCGACAGGATCACCAGCCGGTAATGGCGCTGCAGCGCCTGCAACGCATCCTTGCTGTCCGGAAATGCCGGCCAGTCTCCCACCGACGCGCCGAACCGGGCGCACTCCTCATCCAAGACGGTGACACCCCAGAGCCCGGCGAGGCGCCGATAGGTCTGGGCGAGTATGTCCGCATAGAGCATCGCCGGCGTCTCCGCCTCCTGCGCGCTCTCCGCCTCGGCGAAAGCAGCAAGCGCCGCGTCCGGGCTTTGTCCGGATGCGGCGAGCAGGGGGGCGAGGGCGGCGAGGATGCCGCTCTCCCAGTCGATCAGCGTGCCGTAGCAGTCGAAGGTGAGCGCCTTGAAGTCGGCCAGCCGCGCCGTCATGCGGCCCGCGCGCTGTGCATGGCCTCCCAGACCCGCTCCGGCGTCGCCGGCATGTCGATCCGCGACACCCCGTCCTGCGCGAGCGCATCAATGATCGCGTTGATCACCGCGGGCGGGCTGCCGACCGCGCCGGCTTCGCCCGCGCCCTTCACCCCGAGCGGATTGCCGAGGCACGGCACCTCCACCAGCTCGACCTGGATGTCGGGAATGTCCTCGGCCCGCGGCAGCGCGTAATCCATGAAACTGCCAGAGAGGAGCTGGCCGGATTCCGGATCGTAGGAGGTCCGCTCGAACACCGCCTGGCCGATGCCCTGCACCACGCCGCCATGCACCTGGCCGCGCACGATCAGCGGGTTGATCGCCTTGCCGACATCGTCGGTGACCGAATAGCGCAGCACGGTGACGTGCCCGGTATCCGGGTCGACCTCGACCTCCGCCATGTGGCAGCCATTCGGGAAGGTGTGCACGGGGATCGCCGCCACCTCGGCGGCGTCGAGCAGCGTCACGTCCTGGCCGGCGGCGATCTTCTGCCGCTGGCTCGCCGCCAGCTCGATGATGTCGATGCCGCGATCAGTGCCGATGATCGAGAACCGCCCGTCCTCGAACACGATGTCGGCGACCGCGGCCTCCAGCGTCTCGGACGCGGCGCGCTTGCCCTTCTCGATCACCGTCGCCGCGGTGGCGAGGATCGCCTGGCCCTCGGAATACAGGCTGCGGGCGCCGCCGGTGCCGCCGCCGGTCGGGATGGTGTCGGTGTCGCCCTGGCGGATGCGCACCCGGTCTCCATCGATGCCGAGCTGATCGGCGGTCAGCATGACATAGGCGGTCTCGTGTCCCTGGCCGGTCGACTGCGTGCCGACGAACACGTCGACGAACCCGTCATCGGCGAAGCGGATCTCGGCGCGCTCGGAGGCGTCGCCGCCGGTCGCTTCCAGGTAATAGGACATGCCGATCCCGCGCCGCTGGCCGCGCGCCGCACTTTCGGCCTGGCGGGCGGGGAAGCCGGCCCAGTCGGCGGTGGCCAGGGCGGCGTCGAGCACGCGGACGAAATCGCCGCTGTCATAAGTCTTGCCGACCGGCGTCTTGTGCGGCATCGCCGAGGGCGGGACCATGTTGCGGCGGCGGAATTCCGCCCGGTCCATCCCGATTTCGCGCGCCGCCGCGTCGATCAGCCGCTCGACGAGGTAATTGCTCTCGGGCCGTCCGGCGCCGCGATAGGCGTCCACCGGCACCGTGTTGGTGAACACGCCCACCACGTTGGCATACACCGCCTTGAACCCGTACACGCTCGCCAGCACGCCGGTGCCGGCCATGGTCGGGATCGCCGGGCCGAAGGTCGAGAGATAGGCGCCCATATTCGCGATATTGTGGGTGCGAAGCGCGAGCAGCTTGCCGTCCGCGTCGAGCGCGACCTCGCCCTGGGTCACGTTGTCACGGCCCTGGGTGTCGGAGAGGAAGGCCTCCGAGCGCTCGCTCGTCCATTTCACCGGGCGGCGGAGCTTGCGCGCGGCGTAGCAGGTCAGCGCATGCTCGGGGTAAGGGAAGATCTTCATCCCGAACCCGCCGCCGACATCGGGTGTGATGATGCGGAACCGCTCGGGCGGGCAGTTGAACACCGCCTTGGCGAGCATGTCCTTGATCAGCCAGCCGCCCTGCGTGTTGGTGCTGAGCGTCCAGCGCTCGGAGGCGGCGTCGTATTCCGCGAGCGCGGCGCGCGCTTCCATCGAGGAGACGATGATGCGGTTGTTCACCACGCGGAGCTTGGTGACATGCGCCGCCTGCGCGAACAGCGCGTCGGTGGCCTCCTTGTCGCCGATATGCCAGTCGAAGGCGATATTGCCCGGCGCCTGCTCCCAGATCTGCGGCTGGCCGGTTTCCATCGCCGTCTCGAGCCCGCTCACCGAGGGCGTGTTGTCGTAGTCGACGAGCACCGTTTCGGCGGCGTTGCGCGCCGCCTGCAGGGTCTCGGCGACGATGAAGGCCACCGGGTCGCCGACATGGCGCACATACCCGTCGGCCAGCACCGGGTGAGGGACGTCGGCCGCCTGGCTGCCGTCGCGGTTCTTGAGCTTCACCGCGCAGCGCAGCGGGCCGACGCCGTCCGCTGCAAGATCGGCAGCGGTGAAGATCCCGAGCACGCCCGGCAGCGCCGCAGCCTCCGCCGTGTCGATCGAGACGATGCGCGCGCTCGCATGCGGGCTGCGGAGAACGACGCCGGTCAGGGTTCCGGGCAGGGCGATATCGTCGGTGTAGCGTCCGCTGCCTTTCAGCAGGCGCGGGTCCTCGACACGGCGGACAGGCTGGGCAAGGCCGAATTTCGCAGTTGCCGCCATGGTCTCATGTCTCCCAGATTCATTTATCGCGCAGCATGACCGGAACCGCCGGTTTGGCCAAGCGCGCGCGTGTGTCAGCCGCCTTGCGGACCATCATTCCGCCGCCTGACGCCGGCTGAACCGCGCCTTGGTCTTCTCCCGCATCGTCTGAAACGCGACGTAGAGCATCGGGATGATGAAGATGCCGATGCTGGTGGCGCCCAGCATGCCCGCGAAGACCGGGGTGCCGACGTCGCGCCGGCTGATCATCGCCGCCCCGGTCGCACCCACCAGCGGCAACAGCCCGAGCACGAAGGCGATCGAGGTCATCACCACCGCACGGAACCGCATCCTGGCACCCGCCACCGCCGCCTCGCGGATCGGCACGCCCTGCTCGCGCTGGTCCTTGGCGAACTCGACGATCAGGATGCCGTTCTTCGCCGCCAGCGCGATCAGCACGACGAGGCCGATCTGCGCGTAGAGGTCGAGCGTCAGCCCGGCGACCAGGATGCCGACGAACGAGCCGAGCACGCCCGCCGAGACCGAGAGCAGAACCGGGATCGGGATCACCCAGCTCTCGTAGAGCGCGACCAGGAACAGGTAGGCGAACAGCAGCGCCAGGGCGAGAATGATGCCGGTCTGCCCGCTCGCCTGCTGCTCCTGATACGCTGTGCCGGTCCATTCATAGGAGTAGCCGGGGGGCAGCGTATGGGCCGAAATGTTCTGCATCGCGGCCAACGAATTGCCGGAGGACACGCCGGGCGCCGGGCTGCCGTCCAAGGTGATCGAGCGGTAGTTGTTGTAGCGGGTGATCACCTGCGGCCCGACGACGATGCGCAGATTGGCGATCGCTCGCATCGGCACCATGGCCCCGTCGCGATTGCGGACATGGATCTGCCAGATGCCCTCGATATCCCGCCGGTCCGGCGCGTCGCCCTCAATGTTCACCTGCCAGGTGCGGCCGAACAGGTTGAAGTTGTTGACGTAGATTCCGCCGAGCGTCGCCTGCAGCGCGGTGAACACGTCGGTCATGTTGAGCCCGAGCGCCTGCGCCTTCTCGCGGTCGATATCGAGATAGATCGACGGGTTGGTCGCGGTGAAGGTGGTGAACACGCGCGAGAGGCTATGGTCCTGGTTGGCGGCGCCGATCAGCCCGAGCGCCACGCTGCCCATCGCCGTCGGATCCTGACCTTCCAGCGCTTCGAGCTGGTACTCGAAGCCGCCGCTGGTGGAGAGCCCGATGATCGGCGGCAGATTGAACGGGAAGATCGTCGCCGAGCGGATTGACTGCACCGCGCCGAACACGCGCCCGATCAGCGCCTGCGCGCCGTTCGCAGCACCCACCCGATCGGCGAAGGGCTTGAGCCGGGCGACGACAAAGGCGGCATTCGGCTCGCTCGTGCTGTCGAGCAGCGAGAAGCCCGAGATCGTCAGCACGTGCTCCATCTGCGGCATCGCCTGCAGCAATTTCTGCACGCGCTCGGCGACCGCGCTCGTGCGCGCGACCGAGGCGCCGTCGGGCAACTGCACGGAGATGAAGAACGCGCCCTGGTCCTCCTCCGGCAGGAAGCCCGTCGGCGTGCGGAGCGAAAGCAGGAAGATGCCGGCTCCGCAGGCGAGCACCGCCACGATCGAGAGCAGGCTCAGCCGCACCAGCCGCGTCACGATCGAGGCATAGCCGTTGCGCACGCGATCGATGCCGTTCGACACCCGCCCCATGATGCCGCGCGAGCCGTGGCTGCGACGCCGCAGGAACACGGCGCAGAGCGCGGGCGAGAGCGTCAGCGCGCAGGTCGCCGAGATCAGCATCGCGACCGAGATCGTGACCGCGAACTGGCGGAACAGCTGTCCCGAAATGCCGGGGATGAACCCGATCGGAACGAACACCGAGAGCAGCACGAGCGAGATCGCGATCACCGGGGCGGTGATCTGTCGCATCGCCTCCTTGGTGGCGTCGGCGCGTGATAGCTCGGGATGCTCATCGAGCACGCGTTCGACATTCTCCACCACGACGATCGCGTCATCCACCACGACGCCGATCGCGAGCACCAGAGCGAGCAGCGAGACGGTGTTGGCCGAATAGCCGAGCGCCAGCAGGACGGCGAACGTGCCGATCAGGCTCACCGGCACCGCGATGGCCGGGATGATGGTCGCGCGGACATTTCCGAGGAACAGGAACACCACCGCGACCACGAGCAGGAAGGCGATGCCGACGGTGCGCAGCACCTCGCTGATCGTGTCGCTCACGAAGGTCGTGCTGTCGTAGAGCACCTCGGCGCGCAGCCCGGCCGGGAAGCGGCCCTGCAGCTGGGCGAGCGTGCGCTGCACCGCGGCCGCCGTCGCCACCGCATTGGCGCCCGGCGAGAGATAGATCGCGATCGGCACCGCCGCGCGGCCATCGACGCGCGCCTCGCTGTCCTCGTTCTGCGCGCCCATCTCGACGCGCGCCACGTCGCCGACGCGCAACAGGGAGCCGTCCGGATTGGCGCGCAGCACGATGCCGGCGAATTGCGCCGGCGTGGTGAGCCGCCCTTGGGTCTGCACGTTCAGCTGGAATTGCTGGTCGTTGGCGACCGGCCGCGCGCCGATCCGTCCCACCGGCGCCTGCACGTTCTGCGCCTCGATCGCCGCGATCACGTCGGAAGGCGCCAGGTTGAGGCTGGTCAGCCGCTGGGTGTCGAACCAGATGCGCATCGAGTAATTGAGTTTGGCGAACAGGCTCGCCTGCCCGACGCCCGGCGTGCGCGACAGCGAATCCAGCATGTTGATGGTAGCGTAATTGGTGATGTAGGTCGGGTCCTGTTTGCCGTCCTCGCTGTAGAGAACGAGGAATTGCAGGATCGCCGAGGATTTCTTCTGCACCACCAGCCCTTCCTGCTGCACCTCGGTCGGCAGCTGGGAGAGCGCGGTCTGCACGCGGTTGTTGACGTTGACCGTGTCGATATCGGGATCCGAGCCCAACGCGAAGCTGACGGTCAGCGTGTAGGAGCCGTCATTGCCGCTGGTGCTCTTCATATAGAGCATCTTGTCGACGCCCACGACCTGCGCCTCGAGCGGCTGCGCGACCGCGGTCTCGACCACCGCGGCCGAGGCGCCCGGATAGGTCGCGGTGACGGAGACCTGCGGCGGCACGAGATCGGGGAATTGCGAGACCGGGATGCGGGTGATCGAGATCAGCCCGGCGATCGTGATGATGATCGCGATGACGATCGCCAGCCGCGGCCGGTCGACGAAAACGGCGGAGATCATCGGCTCAGTGCTGCCCGCTCGCGGCCGGTCCCGTCGTGGGCGTCGCGGGCGCCGAGGAGCCTCCGCTGGGCGAGGTCCCGACCGGGGCCTTGCCCGCCGCCGGTGCGCCGGTGGGCGGCGCGGCGGCAGGTGCGGGTGCGCCGGGCGCCGCGGGGGAGGGCGCCGGATGCACGGCGCCCGGGCCGCCGCCGCTTCCGGCGACCGCCGGCACGACCGGGCCGGTATCGGCCGGGCCCGGGTTGACGGTGATCCCCGGGCGGACCCGCTGCAGCCCGTCCACGATCACCGTCTGGCCCTCGGTGAGCCCGGTGGTCACCACCGCTGTCGTCGCGGTCGACTGGCCGAGATGGATGTCGGTCCGCGCGACCTTGTTCTGCGCATCGAGGGTGAAGACGTAATCGCCCTGCTGGTCGGTGAGCACCGCCGAGCGCGGGATGGCGAGCACTTGCACGGGCTCCACCCCCTCCACCAGCACGGTCACGAATTCGCCGTCGATCAGCTCGCGCGCGCCGATCTCGCCCTGCTTGGCACCCTGGCGGATCGGGTTCGGGATCACCCCACGGAGCAGGATGGTGTCGGTGTTGGCGGAGATCGTGTTGTCGGCGAAATTGAGACGCCCCGCCTGGTCGTAAATGCGGCCATCCGGCAGGCGGACCTTGATCATCACCGCCGTGAACCCGCCTTTCGCCGCATAACGGTCCCGCAGGTCGAGCGCCTCGCGCACCGAGATCGGGAAGGTCACGTACATCGGGTCCTGGCTGACGATGGTGGTCAGCGCGCCGCTGCTCGGGCTGACCACGTTGCCGACGGTAATCGCAGTGCGGCCGATCAGCCCGTTGATCGGGGCATGAATCTCGGTGTAGGCGAGGTTGATCTGCGAGGTCTGCAAATTGGCCTGGGCGGCGGCGAGCAGGGCGGCGTCGCTCCGCTGGGTCGCGAGCGCGTCGTCATAGGTGGAGCGCTGGCCGGCGGGCGTGTTGAGCAACGCCTGGGCGCGGTTGAGCGTGATGGTCGCGTTCTGCAATTGCGCATTGGCCTGGCCGACGGCGGCGGTCTTCGCCGCGACATCCGCCTGGAAGGGCGGCTGCTCCAGCACGTAGAGCAGGTCGCCCTTCTTCACCTCGGTGCCCTCGGTGAACAGCCGCTGCTCGAGGAAGGCGGTGACGCGGGCGACCAGGGACACCCGGTCGGTCGCCTCGATCCGCCCGACGAACTGGTCGGTCTCGGTGATCGGCTCGCGCACCGCCTTCACCACGCCAACCGCCGGCGGCCCGGCGGGACCGAACTGCGCGAAGCTGGCGCGGGGGGCGAGCGCGAGAGCGAACATCGCGAGCGCCACGAGGCGCGGAAGGCAAGACGGCATTGATCATCCTTTTCGGCACCGCCGCAATTGGGCCGGCGGACGGCGGAGCGCAACCCGGCGAGCAACCCTTTAACAAAATCGCTGACCGATCGGTCAATCCGCCTCGCTTGCGCGGCGCCTCGGCGGACGCCACCTTCGCTGCCGGAAGCCGCCTCGGGGCCGGCCCGGGCGCGGCCTGTCCAGGGAGAAAAGCTGATGGCGGAACGGGTGACGGTCTGCGAGGTGGGGCCGCGCGACGGGCTGCAGATGGCCCACTCCATCATGGAAACCGATAGGAAGATCCGCTGGATCGCGGCGATCGCCGCCGCCGGCGTGCCGGAGATCGAGGTCGGCAGCTTCGTCCCCCCGAAGCTGATCCCGCAAATGGCCGATACCGGGGCGGTGGTGAAGGCGAGCCTCGGCATCCCGGGACTGGCGGTGGTGGCGCTGGTGCCCAACCTGCGCGGCGCGGAGCTCGCCGCGGCGGCGGGGGTGAAGCGCATCCTCATCCCGGTTTCGGTGAGCGAGGGGCATAGCCGCGCCAACACCAACAAGGCGCCGATGGAGCAGGTGGAAGAGGTCGGCCGCATCGTCGCCTGGAACCGCGCCCGGCCCGAGCCCATGCATGTGGTCGGCGCCTGCGCCACCGCCTTCGGCTGCTCGATCGACGGGGTGATCGAGGAGGCGGCGGTGGTGCGGGTGGCCGCCGCGCTGGCCGAGGCGGGGTGCGACGCGGTCGCGCTCGCCGATACGGTGGGCTACGCGAACCCGGCGCAGATCAGATCCGTCGTCGGCGCGGTGCGCGGCGCGGTGGGCGGGAAGCTCGGCTCGCTGCATTTGCACGACACGATGGGGCTCGGCCTCGCCAATGCTCTGGCCGGTCTCGAATCCGGCATCCGCGCCTTTGACGCGGCGCTGGCCGGCCTCGGCGGCTGTCCGTTCGCGCCCGGCGCCTCGGGCAATATCGTGACCGAGGATCTCGTCTTCATGCTGGAGAGCATGGGGTTCGAGACCGGCATCGATCTCGGCAAGCTGATCGAGGCGCGCCGTCTGCTGCATGAAGGGCTGCCGGACGAGCCGATGCACGGGCAGGTGCCGAAGGCCGGCATTCCGAAGACGTTCCGCCTCGCCGCTTGAACGGCACTCGATGAGCGAGACGGGCCCGCTCGACGGCATCGGCGTCGTCGAATTCACCCATATGGTGATGGGTCCGACCTGTGGCCTGGTGCTCGCCGATCTCGGCGCCGACGTGGTGAAGGTTGAACCCGCGCCGGCGGGCGACAACACCCGCCGGCTGACCGGCTCGGGGACCGGGTTCTTCGCCGCGATGAACCGCAACAAGCGGAGCCTCGCGGTCGACCTCAAGAGCAAGGACGGAATCGCGCTGGTCCGCCGCCTGCTCGCGGAGGCGGACGTGCTGGTGGAGAATTTCCGCCCCGGCGCGCTCGACCGGCTCGGCCTCTCCTATGCGGCGCTCTCGGCCGAAAACCCGCGGCTGATCTATTGTTCCTGCAAGGGTTTTCTGCCCGGCCCTTACGACCATCGCACCGCGCTCGACGAGGTGGTGCAGATGATGGGCGGCCTCGCCTACATGACCGGGCTGCCCGGCCGGCCGATGCGCGCCGGATCGTCGGTCAACGACATCATGGGCGGCATGTTCGGCGCCATCGGCATCCTGGCGGCGATCGAGGAGCGGCACCGGACCGGGCGCGGCAAGCATGTCCAGTCGGGCCTGTTCGAGAACAACGTGCTGCTGATGGCGCAGCACATGGCGCAAATCGCGATCACCGGAGAGGAGCCGCCGCCGATGGGCGTGCGCCGCCCGGCCTGGCCGATCTACGACATTTTCGAGACCAGCGATGGCGGCCAGCTCTTCGTCGCGGTGGTGACCGATACTCAATGGCGGGTGTTCTGCGAGGCGTTCGGGCTGCCGGAGCTCGCCGCCGATCCGACCCTGGCCACACAAGCGGCGCGGGTCGCCGGGCGGGACCGGGTGCTCCCGGTGGTCTCGGCGGCATTGGGGAAATACGACCGCGCGGCGCTGATGCGGCGCTGCGAGGAGCTCGGCCTGCCCTATGCGCCGATCCTCCGCCCGGCCGAGCTGTTCGATGATCCGCATCTGGCGGGATCGGGCGGCCTGCTGCCGGTCACGCTCCCGGACGGGCGGCAGACGAGACTGCCGGCGATCCCGCTCGCGCTGGACGGCAAGCGCCCCGGGCTGCGCCGCGACCTGCCGAAAGCCGGCGAGCACGGCGCCGAGATCGCACGTGGTCTCGGTTATACCGAGGCCGAGATCGCCGCTCTGCGGCAAGCCGGCGCGCTGGTCTGATGGACATCTATCATGCCTGGTGCGACCTCAGGCCCGGCATCGGCGACACTGAGTTCGCCGATGCGGTCGCCCGCTACATGGGACATCTGCAGGGCGAGGGGCTGATCGAAGCCTGGCGCCTGACCCGCCGCAAGCTCGGCCTCGGCGGCCCCGGCCTCGGCGAGTTCCATCTGATGATCGAGTGCCGCGACCTCGCCCAGCTCGACGCCGCCTTCACCCGCGTCGCCGGCCGGGCCGAGCCGGCGGAAGGCTTCCATTTCGGCGTCAACTCGCTCGTCCAGAATGCCGGCTTCGCGCTCTACCGCGACTTCCCGGACCCCGGCCGCGTGCGCGGGCAGGAGCGGTTCTAGAGCATTTTCACCTTCAATGGAGAATGGAGTCGTCGCCGCGTCCTGGCGATCTCGGCGCTTCCCCTGCCGATGCTGAGCGCCGGCGCCGCGTCCCTGCAACGGATGACGGAACCCGTCACGGTCCGGCCGCCGAGGCGCTGCTGGCCGAGAGCGCGGCGGCGCATGGTCTCGCCGCCTTCGCCGGCATCCAGGACATCAGCGTCGCCTATACCGGCGCCTGGCATTCGCTGGTGAAAAACCTGCAGCCGGTTCTGGCGGATGCCGGGTTTCGCGGCGGATCGGAGGAGCGGCTGCTGCTGCGCGATGGCATCGTCGCCCAATCCTATGCCGGGCCGGCCGGCCACAAGCAGGTGGTCCGGCACTCGGCCGCGCAGGCGGAGGGCGATGTCAGCGTCTGGTTCAACGGGGTCGCCTCCGCGGACGAGGATCGCCGTCATGCGGCGGCCCTGGTGGCCGACGGTAAAGCCTGTTCCTGCTCGGCCCGCTGCTGCTCGCCCGCCAATGGGCGGCGGAACGCTCCCTGCCTATGGAGCTGGCCGGCGACGCCCGCATCGGGGTCGATGGCGCGCAGCTCGCCTGCGACATCCTGCGCATCCGCGTCACGCCGGGGCTCGGCCTGTCGGCGGGGGACGAGCTCGCGCTCTATATCGACCGGGAGGCAAGGCGGATGCGCCGCGTGCGCTTGACGCTGAGCGGCCTGGCCAGCACGCAGGGCGCAGTCGCAGAGGTCGACGCCGGCGCGCATGTCCGCTGCAGGGAATGCAGGTGCCGACGCGCTCCCAGGAGCGGCTGGTGCGCCCGCTGCCGCTGATCGTGCATGACTGGCGGCTGACCGGCATCGATTTCAACCGCGGCCTGTCGGCGGCGGATGTCGCGGGCCGGAGCTTCTCCGCCAGAGCCGCGCGCCGGGCCGGGCTGACCGGTGTCCCTTAGTTCGGATCGTAGCGCCGGCAGAACGCCTCCGCGCTCATCGATCGGAAATCCGCGAGCGCCTGGCCGAGCCGGGCATGCTCCCAATCCCACCAGGCGATGCGGTGCAGGGCGGCGATGATCTCGGGCGGGAAGCGGAAGCGGATCAGCTTGGCCGGCACGCCGACGAACACGGCGAAATCCGGCACGTCCTTGGTCACCACCGCGCCGGCGCCGATCGCCGCCCCGGTGCCCACGGTGACGCCGGGGAGCAGGATCGCGCCATGGCCGATCCACACATCGTTCCCGAGCGCCACGCGATGCGACCGCCGCCAGTCGAAGAAGTCCGCATCATCCTCGCCAAGCCCATAGGCGCTGGCGCGATAGGTGAAGTGGCTGAGCGCCACGCGGTCGAGCGGATGATTGCCGGGGTTGATGCGGGTCTGCGCAGCGATCGAGCAGAACTTGCCGACGCTGCTATAGATGATGCTGCTGTCGTTCACGACGTAGCTGTAATCGTCGAAACGGCTCTCCGCGACGCTGGTCCGGGCGCCGACCTCGCAGTAGCGGCCGAAGCGGCTGTCGCGCACGCTGGCCGTCGGGTGGATGAGCGGGGATTCGCCGAGCGCCTTGCTGTCCGGATCGGCGCTCATGCCGCGCGCTCCCGCCGTGTCGCTTCCAGATCCTCGTCGACAAAGGCGCGCACCACATCGGCCAGCTTCTCGTGCGGCGAGAAGCCGAGCGCGCGGGCGCGGAGCGGGGCGAAGGAGGCGGGCCAGGTGCCGACGATCGCCGCGACCGCCGCATCCGGGGTGCGCCGGACGAGCCGCGAGGCGCCGGGGCGGACCTCGTCAAGCGCCGCCAGCATGTGCGCGACGGTCGCCGAGATGCCGGGCGGGTTCACCCCGCGATCGAGCCCCATCGCATGGGTGTCCATCGTCGCGGCGTGCAGCAGCCAGTCGAGCGCGCGGCGCGGGCTCGCCACCCAAACCGCGAAATCGACGCCCACCGGCAGATCCGCCGAAAGGCCGAGCAGCGGCTCGCGGATGATCGCGGAGACGAAGCTGCTCGCCGCCTTGTTGGGCCGGCCGGGGCGCACGATGATCGTCGGCAGGCGCAGGCAGACGGCATCGAGAAAGCCGCGCCGCGTGGCATCGGCGAGGAAGAGCTCGGCCGCGGCCTTCTGCGCGCCGTAGCTGTTGCCCGGCATCTGCCGCGCATCGTCCGCCAGCACCGCGTTCTGGCCGCCGCCGAAGCTCGCGACCGAGCTCGTGAACACCATCCGCGGCGGATGATCGAGCCGCCGGCAGGCATCGATCACCGCCTCGGTGCCATGCAGATTGACCCGCCGGCCGAGCTCGTAATCCGCCTCCGCCTGCGCGCTCACCACGGCGGCGAGGTGAAACACGATGCCGGTGCCGGGCGGCATCGCCGCCTCGGGCAGGGCAGCGACATCGCCGCCGAGGCAATGGACGGGGAAGACCGCGTGCGGCGCCTCGGGGGGCGCCACGTCGAACAGCGTGAGGCTGGAGATCGCCGCCCCGCCGATCGCGCCCTCGGCGGCGAGCATGCGGGTCAGCCGGCGACCGAGGAAACCGCCGGCGCCAAGAATGGAGACGTGCATCGAGAATGTCCGCGCTGCCTGGAAGACTGAGTCTCGCCCGCGTGCGCACCCTGTTCAAGACCGCGCGGCGCACCAAGCTTCCATTCATGGCAAAGACAGCGATCGTGACCGGCGCGACCGGCGGAATTGGCCAATGGATTGCGCTCGGCCTCGCCCGTGCGAGGTTCGATCTCGTGCTCATCGCCCGCAATCCGGCGCGCGCGGCCGCCACCTCGGCCTGGCTCGCCCAGCGCGTGCCGGGCGCCGAGGTCGAGGTGGAGATCGCCGATCTCTCGCTCCTGCGTGATGTGCGCAGGGCGGCAGCTTCGATCCTGGCGCGGCACGCGGCGATCGCGCTGCTCGTCAACAATGCCGGGCGGATCACCCGCCACCGCACCCTGACCGCGGAAGGGCGGGAGACGGTGATCGCCGTCAACCTGCTCGCCCCCTTCGTGTTGAGCGGCATGCTGGAGCCGGCGCTCCGGCGCGAAGCGGAGGCCGAGGGCGAGGCACGGATCGTCGATGTCGGCTCCTCCGCCTCCGACGCGGCCCGGCTCGACCCCGAGGATCTGGAACGCAGGCGCGGCTGGAGCATCGCCGGCTCCTATGCCGGCTCGAAGCTCGCCCTGATGATGGTCGCGTTCGAGCGGGCGCGGCGCCTCGCCGGCAGCGGCGTCACCGTCGCGGTCGCGCATCCAGGGCTGGTGCGCACCGCGATCGGCGACCTGCCGGGGCCGGCGCGTCTGGTCTGGCGGGCGATGACCCTGCTCGCGCTGACGCCGGAGCAGGGGGCGGAGGTGCCGCTGCACGCGGCGCTGTCGCCGGCGCTGCGCGGCATCACGGGGCGCTATTACAAGCGACTCGGCGAGGCGACGCCGAACCCGCTCGCCCGCGACCCGGTGCTGGCCGGGCGGGTCTGGCGCGCCGCGGAGCATCTGGCAGGATCACCGCCCGCCTCGTGATTGGCCGCCCAGTGAGGAGAAGCCGATGCCCGATCTGCCCGAGACGATGCGCTTCATCGAGGCCGAAACCGCCGGTGGCCCCGAGGTGCTGCGCCTCGCGATAGCACCGGTGCCGAAGCCCGCCGCGGGCGAGGTGCTGATCCGCGTCGCCGCCGCCGGCATCAACCGGCCGGATATCGCGCAGCGCCAGGGCGTCTACCCGCCGCCCAAGGGGGCGAACCCGCATCTCGGGCTGGAAGTGTCCGGCACGATCGTCGCTGCCGGCGAAAATGCCGGGCAATTTCCGCCTGGCACGCCGGTCTGCGCGCTGGTGAATGGCGGCGGCTACGCGGAATATTGCATCGCCCCGGAAACCCAGTGCCTGCCGTTCCCGGCCGGGTACGACGCGATCCGCGCCGCCGCCCTGCCGGAAACCTACTTTACCGTGTGGGCCAATCTGTTCGGCCTCGGCCACCTGGCGCACGGGGACAGCGTACTGGTCCATGGCGGGACGAGCGGCATCGGCGTCACCGCCATCCAGCTCGCCCGTGAGCGTGGGGCGAGCGTGTTCGCGACCGCGGGCAGCGCGGAGAAATGCGCCGCCTGCCTCCGGCTCGGGGCGGAGATGGCGATCAACTACAAGGAGGAGGATTTCGCCGAGCGTATCCGGACGGTGACCGGCGGACGCGGAGTGAAATTGGTGCTCGACATGGTAGGCGCGCCCTATGCGGCGCGGAACCTGCGCTGTCTGGGGATGGATGGCCGGCTGGTGATCATCGCCTTCCTCGGGGGGGCCAAGGCGGCCGAGCTCGATCTGACCCCGATCATGGTGCGCCGCCTGACGGTCACCGGCTCGACGATGCGGCCGCGCACCGCCGCGCAGAAGGGCGCGGTGGCGTCCGAGCTCCGGACCGAAATCTGGCCGGTGCTCGATGCCGGGCGCTGCGGCCCGGTGATCCATCGCGTCTTCCCGCTCGCCGAGGCCGCCGCCGCCCATGCGCTGATGGAGAGCAGCAGCCACATCGGGAAAATCATGCTGTCAGTGACTTAGGGGCGCCTACCCGCCGCGCATGACCTGGCGTGTGACCATGCGGATCGGCATCGTCCGGTAGGCGGCGAGGCCGCGGCCGAAGGTCTGCGGACCGGTGGGCGAGGGGGGCAGCGTCGCCGTGGCGGCGGATTGCAGCGGCGAGACCGGCCCGGCGGGCGAGGCGGCGAGCGGCAGCATGCGCATCGGCGCCGACCCGCCGGGCAGCATCATCGCCACCCGGTTGGTCGGGAAGGGCGAGGCGAGCATCGGGGCAAGCGGCGCGCCGGAGGCGGTCGGCACGGTGGCCGCCGCCACCGTCATGTGTGCGCCTTCCGGCCACAGCGCCATCACCCGGCGCTGGTAATCGGCCCCGACATCCGGCGTCTGCGAATGGTAATCGGCGGCCGCCTTCGGCCAGCTCCCGCTCTGGCCATAGAGCTGCGTGAGGAAGGTCGCCGCCGCGATGCTGTTCGCCTGCGGATCGAACGCCTGGTCGAGCGAGGTGAAGGAGTCCGGGTGATACATCAAATTCATCTGCATGCAGCCGACATCGATCGACTTGATGCCCTGGGCGAAGAAGGCCTGGGCCGCGGCGATCGCCTCCGCCTTGGTCTCGTAGAAATGCCCGATGCCCTGCGCGTTGATGGTCCAGGGCCACGGCATCAGCACGCCCTGCTGGTCGCGCCGGCCGCTCTCCACGAGCGCGATCGCGTCGAGCAGCCGGGGCGGCAGACGCGCGCTGCGCTCGGCGTTCACCGTCGCGTTCAGGCAGAGCACGCCGGGCGAAGCGGCGGGATCGCCGCCCACCGGCGGAACGGCGAGCGCCGGCGCGGCGCCAAGTCCGAGAACAAACGCCAGAAGCGGGAAGATGCGTCGCATGGCCTCGCCCTTATGACCCAGTCGGTGCCCGGCGGATACCGGCAACCTCCCGCATGCTTGAGCAAGAGTCGGGCCAGACCTCCGGGCAATGCGCGGATGCGTCATGCTGCGATGCAAAAAAGTCCTTGCACGGTCCAGGGCCGGCGATTATCTTCCAGCCTGCAGCGCCGCTTTGGCGGGGCTGCTTCTTGGACGTTTCCTCCCTAAACTTGGCGGCGCTGCGAAGCGCCGCCTCTTTTTTGTCTGAGGTGGCAAGTTTGTCTGAGGTGGCAAGCGTTCAGGGGACCAGGATCGCCTCGGCCTCGGCGGCGAGCGTCGCGATCAGCGTCGCGAGATCGGCCTCGAGGGCCGCGAAGTGCGGCAGGCGCTCGATCCGCCCCTCATGCATGTAGAGCCCGCGCGCGATCTCGATCTGCAGCGCATGCACCTGCTCGCGCGGCCGCCCGTAATGGCGGGTGACATAGCCGCCGGCATAGGGGTCGTTGCGGCGGACGTGATAGCCCATGCCGGCCAGCGTCGCCTCCACCAGCCGGGTGATCGTGGGCGAGCAGGCGGTGCCATGCGCGTCGCCGAGGACGAAATCCGGCCCGTTGCCGCGCGGTCCGCCGCCGGGCATCGAATGGCAGTCGATCAGCAGGCAGGCGCCGAACTCGCGGCGCGTGCCGGCGAGCAGCTCGATCAGCGCCCGGTGATAAGGCTGCCAGCAGGCGCGGATGCGCGTCTCGGCCTCGGCGAAGCGGAGCTTGCCGCGATAGATCGCCTCGCCGGAGGCTACGACCCGCGCGATCGTGCCGAGACCGGCGACCACGCGCGGACTGCCGGCATTGACCCAGGCGGGCAACGCGTCCTCGAACATGGTGGGATCGAGCTCCCACGCCTCGCGATTCGGGTCGCAGAAGGCGCGGGGAAAATTCGCCGCCAGCAGCGGCACGCCGTGCGACGGGCCGCTCGCGAACAGCTCGTCGACGAAACTGTCCTCGCTCCGCCGTAGCGCCAGCCCGTCGAGCCGGGCGCTGGCGCGGAACGCCTCGGAATAGTCGCGGCCGGAATGCGGCGAGGCCAGCACCAATGGTGCCGTCTGCCGCGCCGGACGCAGGAGCCGGAAGGCAGGTGCGAGCGGCGCCGGGAGCGGCTGATGCATCCCGCTATTCAAGCCGCCGGCTCGGGCGCTGTCACCTGCCTGCAACCAGGATGGCCGCCGCTAGATCCTCGATCGCCATGCCGACCGATTTGAACAGCGTCGTCTCCTCGGCGCTCAGCCGCCCGGCGGTGCCGTCCGCCAGCGCGCGGAGATCGGCGACGGGCACAATCCCGGTCTGCACCAGATCGCCCGCCTCACGGCAGGCGGCATCGCTGTCCACGAACACCCGGGCCTGGTTGAGCGCCGCGTCATCCGCCTCGCGCATCTCCGGGGTGAAGCCGCCGACGAGATCGACATGCGTGCCGGGCCGCAGCCATTCGCCGCGGATGAGCGGAACGCGGGACGTGGTGGCGCAGCTCACGATGTCGGCCGCGCGCACCGCCGCCGCGAGATCGGGGGCCGGCCGGGCCGGCAGCCCGGACGCGGCGAGCTGCCCGGCGAGCGCGGCCGCCTTGGCCGCATCCCGCCCCCAGACATCGATATGGCGGATCGGCCGGACCGCGGCATGCGCCTCGGCCAGATGCGGGGCGAGGGCGCCGGTGCCGACCACGAGAAGCCGGGCCGCCTCCGGCCGCGCCAGCGCCCCGGCGGCGAGCGCCGAGGCGGAAGCGGTGCGGCGGAGCGTCAGCATCGTGCCGTCGATCAGGGCGAGCGGGCGGCCGCTCGCCGCCTCGTGCAGCAGGTAGCTCGCGATCACCGTCGGCAGGCCGCGCGCCGCATTTCCGGGAGCGACCGTCGCGAGCTTCACGCCAAGGTAACGCTCGGTCCAGGCCGGCATCAGCAGCAGCACCGTCGAGTGGCCGGCGCCGTCCGGCACCGCGTGATGATGCCGGTCGGGCGCTGCGGAGCCCTCGGCCAGCGCCGCCCGGATCGCGGCGATCGTTGCCGGGATCGGCAGCGCGCGCCGCGTCGCTTCGGCGTCGATGACCTGCACGATCAGCGTCTCTGATCGATCAGCGCCGCGCAGCCGGCATCAATCATCGGCGCGCAGCCGGCTTGCCAGCAGCTCGCCCTGGCTCTCGAGCACGGGATAGGCCGCCGCCGCGACCAGATGCGCGTTCACGCGCTTGAGGTCGCGCAGCACGTCGAGATGCAGCGCACTGGTCTCGGCGCTTTCCGGCCGGCCGGCGCGCAGCCGGTCGAAATGCGCCGCGGTCGCCGAGTTCTCGAGCTCGCGGAACACCTGCTTCTCGTTGGCCAGCAGCCGCGCGGCGCGCACATCCTCGGTCATGAACAGCGCCCCGGCGGCGCGCAGATTGGCGCCCAGCCGATCGACCATGCTGACCAGCTCCGCCTGGCCCTCGGGCGAGAAGGCGAGGCCGCGCTTGATCTTCTTGTTGAGATGCGCAGCCAGGTTGCGGGCGATCACGTCGCCTGCATGTTCCATATTGGTGGCGAAGGCCAGGATCTCGCGCACCCGACGATGATCGGCTTCCGCCAGTTCGTCGACGTCGAACGCGGTGAGATAGGCCTTGATCGCCCCGTTCAGCCGGTCGAGCACGTCATCGAGCCGGCGCGCCTCGGCCAGGCGGGTCCGCTCGCCGCGCACCAGCGCATCGGTGAGCCCGGCCAGCATCGCCTCCAGCACATCGGCCAGCCGCAGCGCCTCGCGCGCCGCGCCGCCGAGCGCCACCACCGGCGTCTCCCGCGCCGCCGGGTCGAGATAGAGCGGGCGGGACGGATCGGCCGGATCGACGCGCGCCGGCAGGAGGCGCTGCAGCAAGGCGGCGTAGGGCCCGAGCAGCGGGAAGAACACCGCCGCCAGCAGCAGGTTGAAGATGGTGTGGAAATCGGCGACCGCGCGGGCATTGTCGGGCTCGATCACCACCATCGCCCGGCCGATCCACGGCAGCAGCGCGAGCGCCGCGACCACGCCGATCCCGCGGTTCAGCAGGTTGCCGACCGGCAGGCGCCGCGCCACCGGGTCGTCGCTGCCGCCCTCCAGCACCGGGTTGAGCGCGGTGCCGAGATTGGCGCCCAGCACCAGCGCGAAGGCGGCATCGGGCGGCACCACGCCCTTCGCGGCGAAGGACATCACCAGCAGCACCACCGTCACGCTCGAATGCGCGGCCCAGGTCAGCCCGGCGGCGAGCAGCACGTCGATCACCGGCTGGGTCGAGATCGCGCCCAGCATCAGCCGCAGGCTCGGGGTGTCCGCATACGGCGTAATGGTGTCGAGCACCTGGTGCAGCGCGAGGAGCACGAGGCCGAGCCCGATCAGCGCCCGGCCGAGATCGCGGGTGCGGCTCTGGCCGCCCCGGCGGAACATCACCACGCCGACCAGGATCAGCGCCGGGAAAGCGGCGACCACGTCGAACGACAGCAGCTGGACGATCAGCGTGGTGCCGATATTCGCGCCCAGCATCACCGCGAGAGCCGGGACGAGCTCGACCAGCCCGCCGGCGGCAAAGCCGGAAACCATCAGCCCGGTCGCCGTGCTGCTCTGCAGGATCGCGGTGACGCCGATCCCGGCCAGCACCGATTTCAGCCGCCCGCGCAGCGCGACCGCGAGCACGCTCCGCAGGTTCGGCCCGAAAGCGCGTTGCACGCCGGTCTG
This sequence comes from Acetobacteraceae bacterium, assembly GCA_965276665.1. Lineage (GTDB taxonomy): Bacteria > Pseudomonadota > Alphaproteobacteria > Acetobacterales > Acetobacteraceae > CAWGJC01. The sequence continues at coordinate 185,227 of OZ255620.1, read as the reverse complement.
CACCATGTGGATGCCCCAGAGGAGCAGCGCCACGCAGCCGGCCAGATCGAGCAGGGTGAGGGGAAATTCCAGTCGCGTCGTCCCGTACAAAGTCCGCCTAGATAAGCAGAGCCGCGCTGCATGCAAGCCCAAGTGACTTTCCCGGGCGTGACATTCCGGCCGGGCTTACGCTACTTCGTTGGACTTCCTCTCCAGAGCATCGCCGCAATGCCCAGCAGCAACGATATCCGCGCCACGTTCCTCGACTATTTTGCCCGCAACGACCACCGGGTGGTGGCAAGCAGCCCGCTGGTGCCGCGCAACGACCCCACGCTGATGTTCACCAATGCGGGGATGGTGCAGTTCAAGAACGTGTTCACCGGGCAGGAGCGCCGGCCGTACAGCCGCGCTGCCACGGCGCAGAAATGCGTGCGCGCCGGCGGCAAGCACAACGACCTCGACAATGTCGGCTACACCGCGCGCCACCACACCTTCTTCGAGATGCTCGGCAATTTCAGCTTCGGCGATTATTTCAAGCCGCTGGCGATCGAGCTCGCCTGGAACCTCGTCACCCGCGATTTCGGCCTGCCGGCGGACAAGCTGCTGGTCACCGTGTTCTCCGAGGATGACGAGGCGGCCGGGCTCTGGCGCAGCATCGCCGGGCTGCCGGAGTCGCGGATCATCCGCATCCCGACCGCCGATAATTTCTGGCGCATGGGCGATACCGGCCCGTGCGGCCCGTGCTCGGAGATCTTCTTCGACCATGGCGACCACATTCCAGGCGGACCGCCCGGCAGCGCCGATGAGGATGGCGACCGGTTCACCGAGATCTGGAACCTCGTCTTCATGCAGTTCGAGGAGGGGCCGCCCGGCACCCGCGTGCCGCTGCCGCGCCCCTCGATCGACACCGGGCTGGGGCTCGAGCGCTTCGCCGCCATCCTGCAGGGCAAGCACGACAATTACGACACCGACACGCTGCGCGCGCTGATCCTGGCGAGCGCCGAAGCGACAGGGCAGGATCCGGACGGGCCGTACAAAGTCAGCCATCGCGTGGTCGCCGACCATCTGCGCGCCACCTCCTTTCTGATCGCGGACGGCGTGCTGCCGGGCAATGAGGGGCGGGGCTACGTGCTGCGCCGGATCATGCGCCGGGCGATGCGTCACTTGCACATGATGGGCACCCGCGAGCCGGTGTTCGACCGGCTGGTGCCCACGCTGGTGCGCCAGATGGGCGCTGCCTATCCCGAGCTTGGCCGCGCCGAGGCGCTGATCCAGGGCACGGCGCGGCTCGAGGAGAGCCGGTTCAAGGCGATGCTCGATCGCGGGCTCGGCCTGCTCGCCGAGGAGACCGCGCGGCTCGGCGAAGGCGGCGCGCTGCCCGGCGAAATCGCCTTCCGCCTCTATGACACCTACGGCTTCCCGCTCGATCTGACGCAGGATGCGCTCCGCGAGCAGGGGCGGAGCGTCGACCTCGCCGGGTTCGAGAGCGCGATGGCCGAGCAGCGCGCCCGCGCGCGCGCCGCCTGGGCGGGTTCAGGCGAAGCGGCGACCGAAAGCGTATGGTTCGAGATCTGCGAGCGGGTCGGCGCCACCGAGTTCCTCGGCTATGCCGCCGAGACCGCGGAGGCGGAGATCGTGGCGCTGGTCGCGGGCGGCGCGCCGGTGGCGAGCGCCGGCCCCGGCAGCGAGATCGCAATCGTGCTGAACCAGACGCCGTTCTATGGCGAATCCGGCGGCCAGGTCGGCGATGCCGGCCTGCTGACCGGCCTGAGCGGCGGCCCGGGCGGGCTCCGTATCGCGATCGCCGACACCCAGAAGCGCCTGGGCGATGTGTTCGTGCATCTCGGAACGGTCGAGGCCGGTGAGGCCCGGGTCGGGGCCGCGGTGCAGGCGGAGGTCGATCATGCGCGCCGCGGCGCGATCCGTGCGCATCACAGCGCCACCCATCTCCTGCACGAGGCGCTGCGCCGCCGGCTCGGCAATCATGTCACCCAGAAGGGCAGTCTCAACGCGCCGGACCGTCTCCGCTTCGACGTGAGCCAGCCGGTGCCGATCACCCGCGACGACCTCGCCGCGGTGGAGCAGGTGGTGAATGCCCGCATCCGCGAGAATTCCGCCGTCGCCACCCGGCTGATGACGCCTGATGCCGCCGTGGTTGAAGGGGCGATGGCGCTGTTCGGCGAGAAATACGGCGACGAGGTGCGGGTGGTCTCGATGGGGGTGGGCGAGGGCGACCGTCCCGCCTGGTCGATCGAGCTCTGCGGCGGGACGCATGTCGCCCGCACCGGGGATATCGGCCTGTTCCGGATCGTCGGCGAAGGTCCGGTGAGCGCCGGCGTGCGGCGGCTGGAAGCGGTCGCCGGCGAGGCGGCGCTCGCCCATATCGCCGAATCCGAGCGGCAGTTGCAGACCGCCGCCGCCGCGCTCCGCGTCAGCCCGGCCGAGCTCCCCGAGCGCCTCGCCGCCCTGATGGAGGATCGCCGTCGCCTGGAGCGGCAGATTTCCGACCTCCAGCACAAGCTGGCCACTGGGGGAAGCGCCGCCGAGGTGGAAGAGGTCGCGGGAGTGAAACTCGCCGCCCGCAATCTGGGCGAGGTGGCGCCGCGGGAGCTCAAGGGACTGGCCGAGGCGATCGGCCGGCAGCTCGGCAGCGGCGTGGTGGCGCTGGTCTCCACGGCCGAGGGGAAGGCGAGCATCGTGGTCGGCGTCTCCCCCGACCTCACCCCGCGCTACAACGCGGTCGAGCTGGTGCGCGCGGCGAGCGCTGCGGTCGGCGGCAAGGGCGGCGGCGGCCGGCCCGACATGGCGCAGGCGGGCGGACCGGAGGGCGGAAGGGCGCCCGAAGCGCTGGCCGCGGTGCGGGCCGCGCTGGCGGCCTGATCGCGCGGGGGGCGCCGGAACCGCGTTGCCCTCTGATCGCTACTCAACAGGATTGCCCATTTCGCTCAGCCGGCCCGAAATCCGGTCCGGCCTATCCTGGAGGCGTGGATCATTTTATCGACAATCGGGTCCATGATGGCGTGATGGACGAGAGCCTGCTGCATTTTTATGGCCTGAGCCGCCCGCCCTTCGAGCGCGATACAAGCCTCTCCGCGGCGTTCGGCTCCGCGTCGCGCAACGAGGTATATTCGCGGGTGATGTCGGCGGTGGTCGGCGGCCGTGCTATTACTGCGGTGCGCGGGAGCGTCGGCGTTGGCAAGACGACGGCGCTACGCCTGATCGCATCGATGCTGGAGGCGCGCGGCTTTTTCGTCGTCTCGTTGGCTGGCGGATCGGGCTCGCCGGACGAGTTCCGGCGCGTCATCGCCGGCGCGTTCGGCGTGCCGGTCGGGGACGGTCCGGATGTCAGGGGCCTGAAGGCGGGCCTCGAGCGCCAGCTGGTGGGCAAGCTGGCGCTGCTGATCGACGATGCCGATAGGCTGCCGGCCGCGACCTTCCGCGACATCGGCCGCACGGTCGCCTGCCTGGAATCGGCCGACTACCCGGTGCGCCTGGTGGCGTTCGGCCGGTCCGGCGCCTGGCTTGGTCTCGACGCGCCCGATCTGGCGGAGATGCGCGCCGCCATGATCTCCGACATCTTCCTCCCGGCGATGGAGGATGACGAGGCGGCGGATTTTCTCGAGCACAAATTCGCCTACGCCGGCCTGTCGTTCCGCGCGCTGATGACGAAGCGCGCGCGATCGGACCTCGTCGATCGGGCGGAGGGAATTCCGCTTCTGATGGAGGCGCTGACGACGCGGGCGCTGGCACATGGTTTCGAGCAGCAGCGTCGGCGCATCACGCTGCGACGGCTGCGCCAGGCACTTGATGCCGGGGACCGCAGCGGGGACCGCACCGCGCCGCCCACGCCGCCTCGGACAGGATCGGGATTGCCGCTTCGCGCGATGCTCCTCTCCGGGAGCGCCGTGGCCGCGAGCGCCGCGCTGTTCGTCTGGATCGATGCCGGAGGACCTCGACTGCCGTTCGGCGGGACCCGCCCGGCAGAGATCGCCCTGCCGCTCTTGCGGCAGGCCACTAATCCGGTTCCGCCCGCCCCGACGGGTGTCGCTCCGGCAAAGCAGCCGGAGCAATCGCTCGCAATGGCCGGGGCGCCCCCGCCGATCCTGCCGGAGCCGCCGCTCGCCACCATCGCACCACCCTTGCCAATCCCGCCGGCGCCGTTGGCCGCCGCCGCGCCACCTCCGCCACTCCCGCCGGAGCCGCCTGGCGCCGCAACCGAACCCCCCGCCCCGATCCCGCCGGAACCGTCGGTCGCCGCGGCCGAGCCGCCGGCGTCGATCCCGCCGGAGCCGCCCATCGCCGTGACCGAACCACCCGCGCCGACCCCGCCAGAGCCATCGGCCGCTGCCGCAGAGCCACCCGTGCCGATCCCGCCGGAACCGCCCGTCGCCGCCGTCACGCCGGTGCCACTCCCCCCGGAGCCGTCCGTCGCCGATGCCGAGCCGCCTGCGCCGATCCCTCGGGACCCCGGCGGGGCCGTCGGACCAGCCGTGCCGAAACCTTCGGAACCCATCGCCGCCATGGTCGAGCCGCCTGCGCCGCTCCCGCCGGCGCCGTCCGTCGCCGCCGTCCAACCGCCCGCGCCAAAATTGTCCGAGCCGCCGGTCGCGGTGGCCGAACCGCCCGCGCCGACGCCGTCGACACCCTCCGTCGCCGCCTTCGCGTCGACGGCGCCGACCTCGCCGGAGCCGTCGGTCGCTGCCGCCACTCCTTCCGCTCAGACGCCGCCGGGACCCTCCGTCGCCACCGCCGAACCGCCAGCGCCGAACACGCCGGAACAATCAGTCGCCACCTCCGAATCTCCCATGCTTCCGATGCCGCCTCACACCGCCCCCTCCGCGCCGGCCGACACCGTGCCGCACCCGGGCGAGGGCTCCCGGCAGGAGGATGTCGCGTCCCCCTTGGGTGCGCCCGGCCTCGTGCTTGTTGCGGGATCGGGAGACACGCTGGCCAGCCTCTACGCGAGGCTCTATCGCCACGCGAACCCGCCCCCGTATCCAGTGGTTGAGGCGATGAATCGCGAGCCGCTCAGGCCCGGATCGCTCGTGCTGTTTCCGGCGCCTCAGGGCGGTTGGAACAGCAAGTAGATTGTCGCCATCGCGCCGCAGCGCAGGCGCGCCGTCGGAGCAGCGATGCGGCTAGAGCATTTTCACCTTTGGTGGAGTCGGCGCCGGCTTAACTAGAAAATGCTCTAGGGCCGCGGCGGCTTGCCGGCTTCCGGCTCGGATTGCGTCAACTGACCTCCCATGTCGCGCACGGCGGTTTCCGCGATGGACCGGAGATGGTCGTCCGTCGCGTGAGAAGCGGCCCGGCGATAAAGCTGATCCGCCGCCGATGGATCCCGCTGCACCCCCAGCCCATGCTCGTAGCAATAGGCGAGGTCATATTCCGCGAGGGGGTTGTTGTGGTCGGCGGCGTGGCGGAACAAGGTTGCCGCGCTCGTCATCGCCGCGGGCCCACGGCTGAGCAGGATTTGCTGCGCCTGCGCGAATTCCTTGCTCGCGTCATCCTCGACCGCACGCGCCGCGCCGCGCATGGGCGAGCCCAGGCTCGCCAGATGGATCCGGGCCGCCGAGAGGCCAAGCGTCGCCGCCCGGCGGAAGAACGCGATCGCACGACGCCGGTCGGCCGGCACGCCGTCACCCCCCTCGTAGATCAGCCCGAGATTGTAGTCCGCCCTGGCATAGCCGCCCTCAGCCGCGCGGCCATACCACGTGATCGCCTGGCCGGTGTCGCGGGACGCGCCGCGTGCCGTATCATACATCACGGCGACATTGAACGCGCCCACTGCGCTGCCCATTCCGGCGGACCGGCGATACCAATCCAGCGCCCGACCCTCGTCGCGGGCAACGCCCTCTCCGGTATCGTAGAGCACACCCAGGAACAGCGCGCCGCGCGCGTCGCCCGCATCCGCAGCACCTTGCCATTGCTGGTAGGCCTCGGCAAACCGTCCCTGACTGAAATCGATGAGGCCGGACTCCGTGTCGGCCCGAGCAGCGGCGGGCGCCGCAACAATCCCGGCGAACGAAACCGAGATGGCGATCGCAGTCGACCACAGTCGAGCCGACCGGAAGCGCTTTGCGGACTGCCAAATGCTGCGGTGCTTCATTGTTCATCTCATCTGACGTGTGGTGGTAATCCTTTCGAGCGCAATGCTTACACCCGACCATCGAAATTCAATGCTTGACCGAAGCGACAACGTAGCGTGAGATATGCGCTATTATAGCGGGAAAGGTCCGGTTCCGATGACAATATGGGCTCACAAAAGCGTTTTGATCGGAGCGATCGCATGTGCCTCCCTGGCGGCGTGCGCCACCCCGCAACCTGGTCCGAATGCCGGCACGGCCGCCGTCGCGCCGGTGGCGCCGACAACAAAGCCGACACTGACCCAGGAGGCCACCGCCGTCGCGGACAACAAGGTCAGCGTTCCGTTCCCTCTTGGCGGCGATGCCCTGACGCCGGACGCCAACAAGCAACTCGACCTGGCGGCACGCCTTTATCGTGATGCCAATCCGGTGGTGATGTTCACGACCGGCTACACGGACCGTTCGGGGGACGAATTCCAGAACGTCCTTCTCGCGGCGCGGCGCGCCGAAGCCGTGAAGCGTGGTCTGGTCGCCCGCGGCATTCCGGCCGACCGGCTGCTCATCCAGTCCCTCGGCGCTTCGGAACTGGCGGACAGCGCCGACCCGACCGCTGCGGCGAACCGCCGCGTGGTGATCACCTGGCGCCTGCTCTAGCTTTTTGTTTTGGCGAGCATCTTTATCAGCTCGAACGATTCTATTCGAACGGATGATGCTCTAGTCGCCGCCGAGGGATCACGCGTCAGGATCGGGCGCAAGCGGCCGGTTGAGAAAAGCGCGTCATGTGAGAGGGGAGTTTGCTCAGGGGGATTGGCCGCCTCGGCTAAAGATCATGGGGTGTCTAAGATCAACTGACCCCATATTTCTTGAACCAGGCCATCGCCCGGTCCCAGCCATCCGCCGCGTCCTTCGGCTTGTAGCTCGGCCGGTAATCCGCGTGGAAACCATGCGGAGCGTCGGGATAGACGACGATCTCCACTGTCTGGCCGGCCGCCCGGGCTTCCGAGGCGGCTTTCTGCACGTCGGTCTGCGAGATGCTTCCATCCTGGCCGCCATAGAGGCCGAGCAGCGGGCATTTGAGAGTGGCGGCGAGGTCGATCGGGTTCTTGGGTTGGATCGGCGTGGTGGGGCCGGCGACCGGACCGTAAAAGGCGACGGCGGCCTTCAGAGCGGGGTTGTGCTCGGCATAGAGCCACGCGGCGCGGCCGCCGCGACAGAAGCCCAGCACGCCGAGACGGCTCGGGTCGCCGTGATTGGCGCCGGCGAAACTAGCGGTCGAATCGAGATCGGCGAGCAAGGTCGCGTCCGGCTCCTTGTTGATCACGTCCCGGAAGATCGCCGCGCTGTCGGTCATCTTCGAGAGATCTCCGATGCGGGCGTAGAACTCGGTGGCGACCGCCAGATAGCCGCGCTTGGCGAGCCGGCGGCAGACATCCTTGATGTATTCGTGAACCCCGAAAATCTCCTCGATCACCAGGATGGTCGGGAAGGGGCCGTTGCCGGCCGGCCGCGCCATGTAGCCGGGCAGCGTGCCCTGGCTGGTCGGCACATGGACCGCGCCGGCGACGAGGCCGTTGCTGTCGGTGTGGATCTCCTGGGCCTCGACCCGCGCCGTCGCCAGGGTGAAGCCGCTGACGAGGCCGCTGGTGATCAATCCCCGCCGGGCGAGCGGATAGCGGCGAAGCCCGGTGATCTCGGCGGGGATGTCATTCATCGCGCGTCTCCTGGCCTCAGGCGGCCTGTTCCTGCGCCATCGCGGCCTTCAGATTCTCGTCGATCTTGCTGAGGAAATCCTGCGTATTCAGCCATTTCTGGTCACGGCTGATCAGGATCGCCAGATCCTTCGTCATGAACCCGCTCTCGACCGTCTGCACGCAGACGCGCTCGAGCGTCTCGGCGAATTGCGTCACCTCTTGGGTGTTGTCGAACCGGCCGCGATAGGCGAGGCCGCGCGTCCAGGCGAAGATCGAGGCGATCGGGTTGGTGCTGGTCTCGCGCCCCTTCTGGTGCTCGCGATAATGCCGGGTGACGGTGCCATGCGCCGCCTCGCTCTCGATCGTATGGCCGTCCGGGCTCATCAGCACCGAGGTCATCAGGCCGAGCGACCCGAAGCCCTGCGCCACGATGTCGCTCTCGACGTCGCCATCGTAGTTCTTGCAGGCCCAGACATAGCCGCCCGACCATTTAAGCGCCGCGGCCACCATGTCATCGATCAGCCGGTGCTCGTAGGTGAGCTTCAGTTCGTCGAACTTCGCTTTGAACTCCTTGTCGAAGATCTCCTGGAACACATCCTTGAACATGCCGTCATAGGCCTTGAGGATGGTGTTCTTGGTCGACAGATAGACCGGGTATTTGCGCGCCAGCCCGTAATTGAAGCTGGCGCGGGCGAAACCCTCGATCGAGGCGCGGGTGTTGTGCATGCCCATCGTCACGCCGGGCCCCTTGAAGTCGAACACCTCCATCTCCTCGGGCACGCCGCCGCCGGCCGGATAATAGGTGAGGGTGACGCGGCCCGGCCCGGGGATCTTCCGCTCGGTCGCGCGATAGATGTCGCCGTAGGCGTGGCGGCCGATCACCACCGGCTGGTTCCAATGCGGCACCAGGCGCGGCACGTTCCGGCAGATGATCGGCTCGCGGAAGATGGTCCCGTCGAGGATGTTGCGGATCGTGCCGTTCGGGCTCCGCCACATCTGCTTCAGGCCGAATTCGGCGACGCGCGCCTCATCCGGCGTGATCGTCGCGCATTTCACGCCGACGCCGAACTCCTTGATCGCGTGCGCCGCATCCACCGTCACCCGGTCGTCGGTCTGGTCGCGATACTCGATGCCCAGGTCGAAATAACGCAGATCGACATCGAGATAAGGAAGAATAAGCCGGTCCTTGATGAAGCCCCAGATGATCCGTGTCATCTCGTCGCCATCCAGCTCGACAACCGGGGTCTTCACCTTGATCTTCGCCATGTCGTCCTCTCTCGCGCGGAATCTGCGCGGACATTCGCATCACGCCTGACCGGCCGCAAGCCGAGCGGGATGGGCGCGTCACGGAGTCTCTGGCCAGAATCGTGTCCATGCCGTAACGTCGACAGTTACATGTTGTCCGACCTTGCAGCGCACCGGATCCGACCCGCCATGATCGCGGCATCTCTCGCCGCCTTGCTCGCCATCGGCACGGTCTGGCAGGCGGCGGCATGGGCCGACCGGGCGGCGCTGCGGGCGGCGGACGGTCGTGCCGATGCCGACGCGGCGGCGCTCGCCGCGGTCGGCGCGGAGCGTGTGGCGCGTGACCTGCGCCCGCTTCTCGACATGCTCAATTCCCCACCCGGCACGCCGCCGGAGCGGGCCGATTTGCTGCGGATCGATGCCATGGGGCATGTCGTCGCGGGCGCGGCCCCCACGATCGGGCGCCGCGTCGCGCCCGCCCTCCTGGCCGAGCTGCGCGCCGCCTCCGCCGAGGAGGCGGTGATCGGGCCCCTCGCGCGTGGCGATCTCGCCGGGGGCTGGACGCTCACGATCGGACGTCGGCTCGAGACACCGGGAGGCGCCTTTGCGGGGGCGCTGGTGGCGGCGGGGGTAAGGGCTGACGGCCTCGTCGAGGATCTCGTCGAGACGGCATCGGAGGATCATGCGGTTGCCGCCCTGGCGGAGGCGGACGGCGCGGTTCGCGTGCTCGTCGCCGGCACCGAGGCGCGGCCGGGCGATCTCATCGCGGATTCGGCGCTGGCGCGCGAAGCATCGCACGGTGCCCGGGAATGGACCGGGGCCTCGCCCTTCGACGGGGCGGTCCGCCATTTCGCCATCCGGCCGGTGCCGTCGACCGGATTGCTGGTTGTGATCGGCACCGACGCGCGGGCGGTGGCGGGCGCCGGCATCTGGCGGGCAGGGCTGCACGGATTTGCGGTGGCGGCCTTGTCGCTGCTCGGCTTGCTCTGGCTCTCGATCCTGCTCCTGCTGCAGGGGCACGCGGCGCGGCGGCGGGAGCGGGGACGGCGGCGCGCGGCGGAGCAAGCGGCGCGGGCCGCCGAGATCAGAGCGGGATTGTCCGCCGCACGCCTCGAGGCGCTGCTCGCCGGGATCTCGCAAGGAGCGGCGATCCTGGACGGCGAACGCCGGCTGATCGCGTGGAATGAGAGATTTCCCAAGCGCCCGGGCGAAACGCTTCGCAGCGGCGGCCGGCTTGGCCGTCCCGGTCCGGGGGTGCGGGTGCTGGCAATATCGGAAGGCGGATTCCTGGCCGTCTCCGCCGGCGCGGCCGCAGTGCCGGGCGGTTTCGGCCCGGCGCTTCATGGCGCCTTCGAGGCGATGCTGGATGCGCTCGGCCGGCTCGAGCGGGCGGTTCTCGACCCCGCAGGACGGCGCGTGCTGGACCAGGCGGTGCGGACGGGGGAGACGGTCCGCGGCCTGTTCAACGATCTCCAGCTCCTCGTGCACGGCGGCGCGAGCCTCGTGCCGCGCCCGGCGGAGATCGATCTGCTGCCGCTGCTGGCCGACATGGTGGACATGTTCCGCGGCCCGGCGGCGCGGCGTGACGTGCTGCTCGGGCTCGAGATCGGCGGCCAGATCCCGGAGCGGGTGGTGACCGACCCCGCCCGTCTCCGCCATGTGCTGACGAGCCTGCTCGGAATCGTGGCCGCCGGCGCCGCACCTGGTCCGGCGCTGCTCACCGCCCGGGTGCTGGGACGGGAGCTCCACCTCGCATTGCGGGATTCCGGGCCGCCGATGTCGGCGCATGATCCGGAGCCGGCGCTCTGGGAGGGGCTGGTGGCGCAGCTCGGCGGGCGTTCCGGGCGGAGCGCCTCGGGGTCGGGCCGGGAATTCTGGCTGATTCTGCCGCTGGTCGTGACCGAGCAGAGGCCGGCGGCCCCGCATCCGGTCACCGCCGGAGAGAATTCTCGCTGATCATCCCGCACGCCAGGCGGACCAGGGAAGAAGCTGGATCGGCGAGCGGCGCGATGGCGCTGAAATGGTCGTCCCCCGCCAGCACGGACCAGGTGCCGCCCCATGCCTCGGCGATCGCGCGCGACTGGCGCGCGTACTCCGCGCCCTCCCGCTCACCGACCGCGGCATGGAACGGGGTGCCCGGCGGCGGCAGATGAACCGGGGAGAGGCGGCGCGCGTCCGCCGCATCGAGGCGGAGCTTCGCGTTCCAGATCGTGGCGAGAAGCGGCGCCAGGTCGAACAGCCCGCTGATCCCGAGGGCGGCGGGCACGAGGCCGGATGGCAGCCCGCCTGCCGCCCAGTCGGTCGCCAGCAGCATCGCCGCCAGATGGCCGCCGGCCGAATGCCCGAAAGCGAAGACAGGACCGCCATGCCGCCGGTGCAGGAACGCCGTCGCCCCCCGCATCTGCTCGACGATCGTCGCCACGCCGACATCAGGACAAAGATCGTAGGAGGCAACCGCCACCCCCACGCCATGGACCGCGAGCCCGGCCGCCATATGGCTGAAGAACGAGCGGTCGAGCGCCTGCCAGTAGCCGCCATGGATGAAGAGCGCGAGCGGGGCGGCGGCGTGATCCCCGTCCGGCCAGAACAGATCGAGGCGCTGGCGCGGTGATGGGCCGTAAGCGAGGTCGAGCTCGGAGGCCGCATGCGCCGTCCGGAAGGCTGCGGCGTCGCGGTGCCAGCCTTCGACGATTGCATCGAAATCAGGAACTTTCGCACGGTTGTTGTATTCCGCCTCGAGCCAGGAAGCGCTCACCGTCGCGTCACTCACCGGAAAGCTCGCGCCGCTTGCGGTCCAGCTCCTCGCTGTAGCGGCGGAGCGCGTGCTGCTCGGTCAGCAGCCCGATCACCTTGCGGCTCTCGGTGGAATCGACCACCGCGAGCGCGTCGCTCTCTGTCGCCTCGAACAGCGCGATCGCTTCCTTGATCGTCATCTGCGGCAGCAGGATGGTGCCGCTGTCGTGCAGGATATCGGAGATGCGGGTGCCCGTGGTCTCCGCCGCATGCGCCTCGAACACCGTGACGATGCCGGCATAATGGTCGGATTCGTCGATCGCGATCACCCGCGAGGCGCTGCCGAGCGGCTGGTCGCGGCGGAAGGCGGCGAGCGTCATGTCCGCCCGCACGGTGCGGACATCCCGCCGCATCATCCGCCCGACGGTGAGATTGCGCATCCAGCCGATATCGACCGCGCTCCGGATCGCCTCGCCGCGCAGATGGAAGCGCCAGGTCGCGAAGGAGTAGCCGAAGGTGCGCCGCACGGTGAGCGCCGAGACCACCGCCGCCGCCAGCACCGCGACGGTGAGCGGCAGGCTGCCGGTGCTCTCGAGGGCGAGGAAGGCCATGGTCAGCGGGCCGCCGACGATCGCCGTCGCGACCGCGCTCATGCCGACGACGGCGCAGACCACGCTCGGCAGCGCCTGCGTCGGCGCGATCAGGGCAAAGGCGCCGCCGAACAGCTTGCCGACCAGCGCGCCCAGGAACAGCGAGGCGAAGAACAGGCCGCCGCGGAACCCGGACCCGATCGAGATCGCCGAGGCCAGCGCTTTCAGGACCAGCAGCAGCGCGACCTTCTGCATCGAGTAAGGGGCGTCGAGCCCGACGCGGAGCGCCGAATGCCCCGAGGAGAGCACCTGCGGCGAGATCAGCGCGAGCGCGCCGACGAACAGGCCGCCGACCGCCGGCCGCAGCCAGGCCGGCACCCGGCTGCGGCGGAACAGATCCTCGGTGAGCGCGACCCCGCGCATGATGGCGATGCCGCAGAGTGCCGCAATCATGCCGAGCGCCAGGATCGGGATGTAATCCGCCGGCACGATCGCGGTGGGCACGCGGATATCCCAGCCTTCGCCGCCGCCGGTCAGCAGCCGCATGGTGGAGACGGCGCAGATCGCCGCCATCACCACCGGCGCCAGCGTCGCCAGCGTGTAGGTGCCGATGATCAGCTCGAACCCGTAGAAGGCGCCGGTCAGCGGCGCGTTGAACGCCGCCGCGATCGCCGCTCCGGCGCCGCACCCGACCAGCAGGCGGAGATCGCCCCGCCGCACCCGGAATCCGCGGCCGAATTTCGAGGCGAGCGCGCCGCCGATCTGCGCGTACCCAGCCTCCAGCCCGATCGAGGCGCCGACCCCGTTCGAGAGCATCGTCTGCCCGACCACCACCAGGCTGTCGCGCATCGACATCTGGCCGCCATAGAGCGCGTTCGCCTCGATCGGGTCGACGGCGCGGCGCGGCCACCAGCGTCCCGCCGCGAGGAAGGTGGCGCCGAGGGCGAGGCCGCCAGCGCCGAGCACGATCATCGTCTGCTGCGCCGGCAGCCCGACCGCGCTCGACAGCGCCTGCCCGCGCGGCAGACGGAACAGCACCTCATGGGCGAGCTGCGTCACCGTAGCCATCGCAACGACGATGCCGCCGGCCAGGATGCCGATCACCGCGGCCAGCGCGACCAGCCAGATCTCGTCTGCGCGGACGAGAGCGCGGAGGGTCTGCGGCGCATGCAGGACGACGTCATTGAGGACCCGGCGCGCCCGCTGCGGCGCCCGTTCCGGCTTCACCCCTCCGGCGGTGCTCCCCGCCGCTCCCGCCCGAGGCAAAACCGCCACCGTCGGCCGCTCCAACACATCAAGGCGCGGACGGTCTCCCGCCCACGCCCGAACTCACTCCGAAACTATGCGGGCCCGCCGAGCGGCGGCACCCCCTCTCACTTTATCTTGGCTTCGCGGAACGCGACGTGCTTGCGCGCGACGGGATCGTATTTCTTCATCTCGAGCTTGCCGGTCTGCGCGCGCGCATTTTTCTTCGTCACGTAGAAATACCCGGTATCGGCACTCGACACGAGCTTGATCTGGATGGTGTTGGTCTTCGCCATGGCATGATCTCCAAGCGCTCGAGATGGCGTATCCAACCGGCCGCCGTCAAGAGGGTTTGGCTGCGCGCCCGCCTGCCGCGCATCTCAGGGCGTTGCCGGAATTTCTGGCGGTGTGGCGCCGGCCGCGGCGGGGGCGAGGGCGGTTCCATAGGCGAGCTCGTGATCGAGCAGGAAACGGGCGGCGGTGACGTCGCTGTCGCGCCCGATCGCGGCCGGACAGGCGTTGCGGAGCGCGATGACGCTGGCCGGCGGAATCGGCGCGCGTGCCGCCTGATGGCGGGCCAGCGCCGCTTCCATATCCTGCTGCCCACGCGCGAGATCGTCGAGCTGCTGGTTCAGCGCAGCCTCGCCGAGGCTGGTGCAGACCTGCGGCAGCACGCCCAGCCCCTGCAACGGCCAGCCGGACGGCGCGAGCACCCGGCTCCAGGTTACGAAGAGCTCGCCGCCATCGGGCATCGGCGCGATGGTCTGCACCAGCCCTTTCCCGAGCGTGGCGCTCCCGACCACCACGGCGCGCCGCTGGTCGGCCAGCGCCGCCGCCATGATCTCCGCGGCACTGGCCGATCGCCCGTCCACCAGCACGACGATCGGCAGCCCGCTCGTGAGATCCGGCCCCTCCGCGCGAAAAATATGGTCGGCCTGCGGGTCGCGCCCGACCGTCACCGAGACGATCGCATCCGCCAGCACCGCGCCCGCCGCGTCCACCGATTGCCGAAGCAGGCCGCCGCGATTGCCGCGCAGGTCGATGACCAGCCCGGCCGGCCGTCGCGCCATGCCGAGCGTCAGCTCGCGCAGGAAGCGCGCGGCGGTGTCGGCGGCGAAGCCGGTGATGCGGATGGTCAGGACCGCCCCCTCGCGCCCCGCGAACACCGTCTCCGGCGGCACGCTCGCGCGCGTCACGGTGACCGAGCGCAGGATCGGCCGCCGGCCGCGCCAGTCGCGGATCCCGAGCACGACGTCATCGCCGTCCTGCCCGGCGAGACGGGCATTCACCGCGTCGAGGTCGAGGCCGGCGAGGCTCTGGCCATCGATCGAGACCAGCTGCTCGCCGGGCCGGATCGCCGCCCCGGCCGCCGGGCCGCCCGCCAGCACCGAGACGACGACCAGGGCACGGCCGCGCCAGGCGAGCGTCGCGCCGATCCCGGCATCGCCGGTGCGGTGCTCGCGATCGGTATCGGCATCGGCCGGCGCGACGTAGCGCGAATACGGGTCGAGATGGTTGAACAGCTCGTCATAAAAGCTCTGCACCAGGCCGAGCGTGCCGGCGGCGCGCAACGGGGCGGAGACGCTCCACGCCATCTGCATGATCTGGGCGGTCGCCTGCGCCCAGGGCGCGGGCTCGGTGCCGGGCGGCACCGCGAGGGTGAGCAACACATGGTCCTGCTGGGTGAGCAGCAGGTTCCCGCTGCGCTCGTCGACGGCAAGACCGGGGTCGATCGCGGCGATGCCATGCAGGCCCCAGAGGGTGAGTTGCGGCACCGACACCGGGTCGAGGATGCGCGGCGCCATGAAGGAGAGGCCGCTGGTCAGCACCTGTGCGGTGAGCCCGGCGTCGAACCCGCCCGCATCCGGCGCGCTGCCCGACATCGCAGCGCTTGGCGTCGCGGTGCCCGCAATCGTGCCCATCGCCGGTGCGGGAGCGGCCGGCTGGGCTGCCGGCTGGGCGATCGCATGGCCGCCGAGCAGCAGCAGCACGAGAAACGTGGCCTGCAATCCCCGCGAGCCGAGCCGCAAGCCGCGACGCCGCAGACGGGCGCCGCTTCGGCGCCGCGAGATGCGGCCACGCCGCCGCGCGGCGATGCGGCCGCGCCGTCGACGCGCCGGGCGGGGCTCCTCTGTCACCTGCGGCCGGATCGTCGGCCTCCGCGGGGATCGCCGTCACGCGCGGGCGCGCCGAGCAGCGAGAAGATGAGGCCGCCGGTCACCGGGCTTGCCTCCGCAAGCCGGACCTCGACCTCCTGTGCCAGGCGGAGGGTGGTTCCGCTCCGCCGTCCGGTCAGGGTCTGCGCCCGCTCGTCATGCATCCAGAAATCGTCCGGCAAGGCGGAGACCGGAATCAGCCCACTCGCGCCATTCTCCGCGACTGTGACGAAGATTCCGAACCGCGTCACTCCGGAAATGCGCGCCGCGAAACGGTTTCCGACACGATCGGCCATGAAGGCCGCTAGATAGCGGTCGATCGCGTCGCGCTCGGCCAGCGTGGCGCGGCGTTCGGTGGCGCTGATGTGCTCCGCCGTTTCCGGCAGGCGGGCAGCTCCCTCCGGATCGAGCCCACCATCGCCGAGTCGCAGCCCCCTGATCAGCGCGCGGTGCACGCAGAGATCGGAATAGCGGCGGATCGGGCTGGTGAAATGCGCGTAGCGCGGGAGGGCGAGGCCGAAATGGCCGATATTGTCCGGGCTGTAGGCCGCCTGCGACTGGCTCCGCAGCACCGTCTCGTTGACCAGCGCGGCATGCTCGGTGCCGGCCACGCGCTGCAGCACGCGGTCGAGATCGCGCGGGTGGATGGCGTTGCCCGGCGGCAGGGTGATGTCGAGACTGCGCAGGAAGGCGCGCAACGCTTCCAGCTTCTCGTCCGAAGGCGGCGCATGGACGCGATAGATGCAGGGCTCGGCGAGCCGCTCCAGCTCCTCGGCGGCCGCCACATTGGCCATGATCATGAATTCCTCGATCAGCCGGTGGCTGTCGAGGCGCGGGCGCGGCGCGACGGCGGCGACATGTCCCGCCTCGTCGAGCACCACGCGCCGTTCCGGAAGATCGAGATCGAGGGTGCCGCGCGCGATGCGGGCGGCGAGCAGGGCGCGGAAGGCGGCGTAGAGATCGCCGATCAGCCCGTCCGGCAGCCCGTCCGGCAGCCCGTCCGGCAGCCCGTCCGGCAGCCCGTCCGGCAGGCCGAGACCGAGCCCGGGGCCGAGCCCGGCATCCTGCGCCGCCTGCATCTGCGTGTAGGTGAGGCGGGCAGCGCTCCGCATCAGCCCGCGCCCGAACCGATGCGCGGTCTTGCGGCCGTTCCGGTCGATGCGGAGCTCGGCGAACAGGCAGCCACGCTCCTCGGCCGGGCGCAGGCTGCACCAGCCGTTGGAGAGCGCCTCCGGCAGCATCGGCACCACGCGGTCGGGGAAATAGACGCTGTTGCCGCGCGTCCAGGCGGCGCGGTCGAGCGCGCCGCCGGGCCGGACGTAATGCGCCACGTCGGCGATCGCGACGACGAGCCGCCAGCCTTCGCCCTCCGGCTCGGCGAACACCGCATCGTCGAAATCCCGCGCATCCTCGCCGTCGATGGTGACGAGCGGCAGGTCCCTGAGGTCGATGCGGCTGCCGAGCCCGGTGGCGCCGGCGCGCGCCGCCTCGGCCAGCGCGTCCTCGGCGAACTCGACCGGGATGTCGTGGGTGTGGATGCAGATCAGCGAGACCGAGCGCGCATCGCCCATGCGTCCCAGCCGCTCGACGATGCGGACCGGCTTGAGCCCGGCGCCGTCATGCGGGATCGGCTCGGCGAGCACGATCTCGCCCGCCTCGGCCTCGTCGGCATCGCCGGGCGGCACGCGCCATTCCGCCTTGGCGCGGCGATCGGTGGGGACCACCCGACCGCCGCCGCGCGGGTCGGGGCGGAACACGCCGAGCACGCGGCCGGGCAGGTCGGTGATGCGGCGGATTGTGCGGCCCTCATAACGGCCAGGCCCGATCGGGCGCAGCCGGGCGAGCACGCGATCCCCGGGCGCCAGCGCCGGCCGGCCGCGCGCCTCGGGGGCCATCAACACGATCGGCGGCGGACCGTCGGCCGCCCATTCCACCGGACGCGCCACCGCGTCGCCGTCGGGATCGGTCCCGGTGACCCGGAGAATGGCCTCCTCCGGCAATCGCCCGGCGACCGGCTTGCCGGGACCGGCGAAGCGGCGATGCCCGGCCGGCGCGACATCGCCGGTGGCGGCGAGGGATTTCAGCAGACCGCGCAAGCCCACCTGGTGCTCGGGGCCGAGACGGAAGGCGCGGGAGATCTCGCGCTTGCCGACCCGGCCGGGCTGCTCGCGGATGAAGCGGCGCAGGTCGTCGCGGCTCGGGAGGCCAGAGGGGGGCAGGGCGGGGGGAGAATCGGCGCCGCGGCGCCGCGGCGCCACCTCAGCCGCCCTTGCGCCGCGGGGCGGCTTTTTTCGCGGCAGCCGGCTTGCGCGCCGGCGGTCTCTTCTTGGCGGACGCCGTCTTCGCCGCGGTGCGGGACGGAGCGGCCTTGCGCGCGGTCGCCGGCTTGGCGCGGGCGGCCGCCTCGGTCTTGCGGGGCGCGGCCGTCTTGGCCGGCTTGCGGGCGGCCTTGCCGGGGCGCTTCAGCACCTTGCCCTTCTCCACGAGCAGCGTGACAGCCTCCTCCAGCGTCACCGCCTCCATCTCGGTCCCTCGCGGCACGTTGGCGACGGTCTGGCCGTGCTGGATGTAGGGGCCGAACCGGCCTTTGCGCACCGTCACCGCCTCGGCGTCCTTCGGGTGCGGGCCGAGGGTGCGCACGCTCGCCAGCTTCTTCGCCAGCACGTCCACCGCGCGATTGAGCCCGACCGCCAGCACGTCGTCGTCGCGATCGAGCGAGGCGAACACCGCGCCCATCTTCACGTAAGGCCCGAACCGGCCGATTCCGGCCTCGATCGCCTCGCCGCGCTCGGGGTGCAGGCCGACATGGCGGGGCAGGGAGAGCAGGCCCATCGCCTGCTCGAGCGTGATCGTCTCGCCATCCATGCCGCGGGGCAGCGAGGCGCGGCGCGGCTTCTCCTTCTTCACGTCCTTGGCGTCTGCCTCCGGCGGCTCGCCCTGCTGCACGTAGAGCCCATACGGGCCGCGCCGGACGGTGATCTCCTCGCCGGTCTCGGGATGCGCGCCGAGCGCCCGCATGCCTTCCTTGAGCGTGTCCGCCGCCTGCTCCTCGCCGCCCTCGATGGCGAGCCGGCGCGTGTATTGGCAGGCCGGGTAGTTGGAGCAGCCGATGAAGCTGCCATAGCGGCCGAGCTTCAGTCCGAGCCGGCCGCCGGCGCAGGCCGGGCAGGCGCGGGGATCGCCGCCGCCATCGGCGCGCGGTGGGAAGAAATGCGGCCCCAGATCCTCGTCGAGGGCCGCGATAACGTCCGAGATCTTGAGGTCGCGGGTCTGCTCGACGGCGCGCGAGAACTGGTCCCAGAAGGCGCGCATCACGTCGCGCCAGTCGGCCCGGCCATCCGAGATGTCGTCGAGCTGCTCCTCGAGCGTCGCGGTGAAGCCGGTATCGACATAGCGCTCGAAGAAGCTGGTCAGGAAGGCGGTGACCAGCCGGCCGCGATCCTCCGGCACGAAGCGCCGGTTCTCCATCCGCACGTAGTTGCGGTCGCGCAGCACCGACAGGATCGAGGCGTAGGTGGAGGGGCGGCCGATGCCGAGCTCCTCCATCTTCTTGACCAGGCTCGCCTCCGAATAGCGTGGCGGGGGCTGGGTGAAATGCTGGTTCGCGGTGACCTCGCCGCGGCGGAGCGGGTCGCGCTCGGCCATCGGCGGCAGCATCTTTCCTTCTTCTTCCTCGTCCTCGTCGATGCCTTCACGGTAGAGCTTGAGGAAGCCGTCAAAGGCGAGGATGGAGCCGGTGGCGCGCAGCCGCGTGCCGCGCCCGTTCTCGGTATCGACCGTCACCTGGTCGAGCTCGGCCGATTGCATTTGCGAGGCGACCGCGCGCTTCCACACCAGCTCGTAGAGCCGGCGCTGCTCGGGCGACAGGCTGGCCGCGACGCGTTCCGGCGTGCGCGCCACATCCGTCGGGCGCACCGCCTCATGCGCTTCCTGGGCGTTCTTCGCCTTGGTGGAATACTCGCGCGGCGCGGCCGGCAGGTAGGGCGAGCCATAGGCCTCGCCGACATGGTGGCGGATCGCGCCGATCGCCTCGCGCGCCATCTGCACGCCATCGGTCCGCATATAGGTGATCAACCCGACCGTCTCGCCGCCGAGATCGACGCCCTCATAGAGCTGCTGGGCGATCCGCATCGTCTGCTGGGCGCCGAGGCCCAGCTTGCGGCTCGCCTCCTGCTGCAGGGTCGAGGTGGTGAAGGGCGCCGGCGGATTGCGCCGCACGCGCCGACGCTCGACCGCGCTGACCGCGAAATCGCCCGCCTCGACCGCCGCCTTGGCGCGCGCCGCCAGCTCGGCATTGCCGAGGTCGAACTGGTCGAGCCGCTTGCCGTCGAGGGCGGCGAGTTTGGCCACGAACGGCGCCCCCGCCGGCGTGGTGAACTGCGCCTCCACGGTCCAGTATTCGCGCGGGCGAAAAACCTCGATCTCGGCCTCGCGCTCGCAAATCAGGCGGAGCGAGACCGATTGCACCCGTCCGGCGCTGCGGCTGCCCGGCAGCTTGCGCCAGAGCACGGGGGAGAGGGTGAAGCCGACCAGATAGTCGAGCGCGCGGCGCGCCAGATAGGCCTCGATCAGCGGCTGGTCGAGCTCGCGCGGGTGCGCCATCGCGTGCTGGACGGCGCTGCGGGTGATCTCGTTGAAGGTGACGCGTTGGACATCGATGCCCTTGAGCGCGCTTCGCTCGTCGAGCATCGCACGGACGTGCCAGGATATCGCCTCGCCCTCGCGGTCCGGATCGGTCGCGAGATAGAGCCGGCGGGCGCCCTTCAGCGCCTTGGCGATCGCGGCGACCTGACGGTTGCCGCGCTCATCGGCCGCCCAGTCCATCGCGAAATCCTGCTCGGGACGGACGCTGCCATCCTTGGGCGGCAGGTCGCGCACATGACCGAAGCTCGCGAGCACGGTGAAGCCCCCGCCGAGATAGCGGTTGATCGTCTTGGCCTTGGCGGGGGATTCGACGACGACGACGTCCGGCATTCTGTCCTCAAACGGCCCGGCTCTCGAGCAGGGCAACACGGTTGCCCGGCAGCGTCTCGACGCGGCCGGCGAGCTCCAGTTCCAGCAGCACCGCCATCACCGCGGCCGGCGAGAACTGGCAATGGCGCAGCAGATCGTCAACCGGCAGTGGCGAGGGGCCAAGCAATTCAACCACTTGCCGGCGCGCCTGGCCGATCTCCGCAGTCGATTCCGGATGCTCCTTTGCCACCGCACCGGTTCCATCCTGCAACGGAACCGAGTTTCGGCCAACCGGCGACAATGGTCCTGGCCGCCCGGACAGGTTGGTGGGCAGGTCGGCGATCACGTCTGCCGCGCTCTCGGTCAGGTGCGCCCCCTGGCGGATCAACTCGTTCGAGCCGCGGCAGCGCGGGTCGAGCGGCGCGCCCGGCACCGCGAATAATTCCCGTCCCTGCTCCTGCGCCAGCCTGGCGGTGATCAGGCTGCCCGAGCGCGGCGCCGCCTCCACGACCACGACGCCGAGCGACAGGCCGGCGATCACCCGGTTCCGGCGCGGGAAATGCCGGCTCTGCGGCGCGGTGCCGAGCGGCGCCTCGGCGACCACCGCGCCGCGCTCGGCGATCGTCGCCTGCAGCGGGGCGTTCTCCGCCGGATAAGGCTTGTCGAGGCCGCCGGCGATCGCGGCGATGGTGCGGCCGCGGCGGAGCGCGCCGCGATGCGCCGCGCTGTCAATCCCGCGCGCCAGGCCGGAGACGACGATGAGACCCGCCGCGGCCAGGTCGCCCGCGAGCATGTCCGCGGTCCGCATCCCGTTCCCCGAGGCGTTGCGGGCGCCCACCAGCGCCACCGCCGGCTGGCTCAGCGCCGCCGGGTCGCCGAGCACCGCCAGCACCGGCGGCGGATCATGGGTGGCCGCGAGCAAAGCCGGGTAGGCCGGTTCGTCGAGGAAAAGAAGAACGCCGCCGAGCCGGGACACCGCTTCCGCCTCGCGCGACGCCGAAGCGGCGTCCGGTACCCGGATCGGGCTGGAGCGGCCGCCGGCGCGGGCGAGGCGGGGCAGCGCGGCGATCGCCTCCGCGGCGTTCGGGAAGCGGTCGAGCAGCCGGCGATAGGTGATCGGCCCGACGCCCTCGGTGCGGGCGAGACGCAGGCGGTCGATCCGCTCCGGCGTCACCGCGCGGCGCCGATGCGCGGCTCGGTCCCGGCGAGCAGGCGGGCGATGTTGGCGTGATGCCGGGCCCAGACCAGCACGGCAATGATCGCCGCCAGCGCCGTCTGGCCCGGGCCGGACAAAGCGAGGGCGAGAAGCGGCGCAGCCAGGAAGGCGAGCAACGTCGCCAGCGAGGAGCGCCGGAACAGCGCGGCGGCCAGCAGCCAGACCAGGCACGCGCCGACCCCGACCGGCCAGGCCGCCGCCAGCAGGACCCCGAGCCCGGTCGCCCCCCCCTTGCCGCCGCGGAACGCCAGCCAGACCGGGAAGAGATGGCCGATCACCGCCCCCAAGCCCGCAGAGAGCCCGGCGGACAGGCCCGCAGACAGCCCGGTCGCCCCCGTGACCGCATGCCCGGCCGCCGCGCCGACGAGTGCACCGGCGACCGCCTGCGCCGCGAGCACCGCGGCCGCGCCCTTGCCGCCATCCAGCACCAGGGTCGCCGCGGCGAGACCCCGTTTGCCGGTACGCAGCACGTTGGTCGCGCCGATATTGCCGGACCCGATGGCGCGGATGTCGCCGAGCCCGGCCACTCGCGTCAATAGCAGGCCGAACGGCACCGAGCCGAGCAGGTAGCCGCACAGCGCCGCGACGAATCCGGCCAGCGCCATGCCGCCGTTCATCCGAACACCCGCCGTCCGGCCTTCCAGGTGCCGAGCACCCGGCCTTCCAGCGCCCGCCCGTCGAATGGCGTGTTCTGCGCCTTGCCGGGAAGCTCCCCGGCGATGACCTGCCAGGCGCGTTCCGGATGGAACAGGCAGAGATCGGCCGGCGCGCCGCGCGCCAGCGTGCCGGCGGCGCTGCCGAGCAAGGCGGCCGGCCGGTGGGTGAGCAGCCCGATCGCCTGCGAAAGGGTGAGCGCGCCGCCATGCACCTGGGCGAGTGTCACCCCGAGCAGGGTCGCGAGGCCGGCACCCCCCGGCAACGCCTGGGCGAAGGGCAGGCGCTTGTCGTCGGCGTCGCGCGGCTGGTGGTCGGAGGCGATGGCGTCGATCGTGCCGTCGGAGAGCGCCGCCGCCACCGC
Organism: Acetobacteraceae bacterium; assembly: GCA_965276665.1. Classification (GTDB taxonomy): domain Bacteria; phylum Pseudomonadota; class Alphaproteobacteria; order Acetobacterales; family Acetobacteraceae; genus CAWGJC01. The sequence goes on along the minus strand of OZ255620.1, from coordinate 162,315 downwards.
CTGCCGGTCCGCATCGGGACGCAAGGGCGGCGAGAGCTTGGCGTAGGAGCGGAAATCGCCGATCGCCGTCTCGTTCAGGTCGAAATAAGGCGGCGCGGTGTCGCAGGTCACGTCGACCCCCTCGGCCTTGGCCGCGCGGATCAGGCCGAGCGCCTCCGCGGTCGAGACATGCGCGAAATGCACCGCGCCCCCGGCCAGCTTCGCCAGCCTTATGTCGCGCGCGACGAGCAGCGCCTCGGCGGCGGCCGGGATGCCGGGCAGGCCGAGCCTGGTCGCGAGCTCGCCCTCGGTGGCCGCCCCCCCGGCGGCGAGCCCGGGCTCTTCCGGGTGCTGCACGATGCGCGCGCCGATGCCGCTTGCGTAGGACAGGGCGAGGCGCATCAGCCGCACGTCGCCGAGCGCGCGGGCGCCGTCGGTGAAGGCGACCGCCCCGGCCTCGCGCAGCAGGCGGAGCTCCGCCATCTCCTCGCCGCGGCAGGCGCGGGTCAGCGCGCCGTAGGGCAGGATCGTGAGGCTGCCGAGCTCCTCGCCGCGCGCGCGCAACGAGCGCACCATCGCCGGATCGTCGATCGCCGGCCGGCTGTCGGGGAGCGCCGCCAAGGTCGTGATGCCGCCCCAGGCGGCGGCCTCGGCGGCCGAGGCGATCGTCTCGCGATATTCGAAACCCGGCTCGCCGAGCGAGGCGCGCATGTCGACGAGGCCCGGGCAGAGCACCGCCCCGTCCGCCTCGACGACCATCGCTCCCTCCGGCTGACCGAGCCCGGGCCCCAGATCGGCGATCACGCCGTCCCGCACCAGCAGAGACCCCGGCGCGTCGAGGCCGGAAGCCGGATCGAGCAGCCGGATGCCGGTGAACAGCAGGTCGGGCAGGTCAGGCGGCATTGCGCCGATGCGTCCGCGAAAGCGTGTCCAGCACGGCCATCCTGACCGCCACCCCCATCTCGACCTGCTCCTTGATGACGCTGCGGATCGGATCGTCGGCCACCGCGCTGTCGATCTCGACGCCGCGATTCATCGGCCCGGGATGCATCACCAGCGCGTCCGGCCGGGCGAGCGCGAGTTTTTCGGCGTCGAGCCCCCAGAAGCGGAAATACTCGCGCTCGCTCGGCACCAGTCCCCGCGTCATCCGCTCGCGCTGAACGCGCAGCATCATCACGATGTCGGCGCCTTCGAGCCCGCGCGCCATGTCGTGGAACACCGCGACCCCGAGCCGCCCGGCCTCCGCCGGCATCAGGGTGGGCGGCCCGATCACCCGCACCCGGCTGCCCATCGCGGTGAGCAGATGGATGTTGGAGCGCGCCACCCGGCTGTGCAGCACGTCGCCGCAGATCGCCACGACGAGGTTCTCGAGCCGTCCCTTCCGCCGCCGGATGGTCAGCGCGTCGAGCAGCGCCTGCGTCGGGTGCTCGTGCATGCCGTCCCCGGCATTGATCACCGCCGCCTCCACCTTCTGCGCGAGCAGCGCCGGCGCGCCGGACTGGTCGTGTCGCACCACCAGCAGGTCGCAATTCATCGCGTTCAGCGTCGCCGCGGTGTCGAGCAGCGTCTCGCCCTTGTTCACCGAGGAGGCGGAGACCGACATGTTGATCACGTCCGCGCCTAGCCGCTTGCCGGCGAGCTCGAAGCTGGTGCGGGTGCGGGTGCTGTCCTCGAAGAACAGGTTGATCAGCGTCTGCCCGCGCAGCAAGTCGCGCTGCGTCTTGCCCGAGCGGTTGAGCAGTACATAGCTCTCGGCGATGTCGAGCAGCCGGGCGATATCGGGCGGGTGCATGCCCTCGATCGCGAGCAGGTGGCGGCCCGGCACATCCAACTCGGCCATACCAGAGCCGCCCGGCTCAGCGTCGCGCCGGCGCGGCGGCGCTGGCCGCATCGTGGTCGATCTCGACCGGCACCTGCAGGACCTCGGTGCGCGCCGGGCCGGCATTGCAGCCGGGCAGCGCCTCCTGGCAGATCACCACCTGCAGCGTCACCAGCGCCTGGTTCGCCAGCCGGTCATGGTATTTCGGATCGATATAGGCGGCAGTCGAGAAGGGCAGGATCAGCTTCGGGGCGTTGCCGAGGCTCGCCGCCAGCGGGCCGACATTGGCGTAGCTGGCGCTGATCGAGTTCACCAGATTGCCGTCGGTGTCGAGCACGCCGATCGTCGCGCCGACGCTCTGGAAGCCATGCGTCTCGCCCGAGACGATGCACATCGTCACCGCGACATAGCGCGGATCGGCCGCGAGATGCAGATGCAGCGCCCGCACCCCCGGATCGGGCGATCCCTCGGCGATCGGCGCGAGGCAGCCCGGCTGGGCCGGGGGCGCCTGGCTCGCAGAACCCGTCTGCGCCATCGCCGGCAGGGCGGTGGCGGCGAGCGGCAGCGCGATCAGCAGCGTGCGCAGCAGGGAGCGCATGGCGGTCTCTCCGTTGGGTCCGATAGGGTCACGCCGCGACCGCGCGCAGCCGGGCGAGCGCCTCGTCGCGACCGAGGGCTGCGAGGGTGGCGTCGATCCCGGGGCTCGTCGTGCTGCCGGTCAAGGCAGCGCGCAGCGGCTGCGCCACCTGGCCGAGCTTCTGGCCGGTCCGCTCGGCGAAGCGCCGCAGCTCCGCATCTAGCGAAGGAGGCGTAAAATCGGTCGTCTCGAGCGCGGCGCTCACCTCACGAAGCATCGTCCGGGCGGCCGGGGTCAATTGCGCCTCCGCCTTCGGCTCCATCGGCAGCGGCGCGTGGCGGGCGAGGAAGGCGGCGCTGTCGGCGAGCTCCACCAGCGTCTTCGCCCGCGCCTTCAGCCCCGGCATCAGCTGGCGGATGCGCGCCCTTGCCGCCTCGTCGAGCACCAGCCCCTCGCGGCCTTCCAAGCGCGTGAAAACATCAGCGGACAGCCGCTCGCCATCGGCCTCGCGCAACCAGACGCCATTCAGATGCGTGAGCTTCGGATAATCCATCCGGCTCGGCGCGCGGCCGACGCCATCCATGTCGAACAGCGCGATCGCCTGCTCGCGGGACAGGATCTCGGCATCGCCATGCCCCCAGCCGAGACGGAGCAGGTAGTTGCAGAGCGCCTCGGGCAGATACCCCGCCTCACGGAACTCGATCACGCTGACCGAGCCGTGGCGCTTCGAGAGCTTGGCGCCGTCGCTGCCATGGATCAGCGGCAGATGCGCGAAGCGCGGCAGCGCCCAGCCCATCGCGTTGAAGATCTGCACCTGCCGGAACGTGTTGGTGAAATGGTCGTCGCCACGGATCACGTGGGTGATCTCCATGTCGTGGTCGTCCACCACCACCGCGTGGAGGTAGGTCGGCGTGCGCCCGTCGCTGCGCAGGATGATCATGTCGTCGAGCTCGGCATTGGCGACGCGGACGGTGCCCTGCACCATGTCGTCGACCACCGTCTCCCCCTCACGGGGCGCGCGCAGCCGGATGGTGGGCGCGACGCCCGGGGGCGCCTCCGCCGGGTCGCGGTCGCGCCAGCGCCCGTCATAGCGTGGCGGCCGGCCCTCGGCGACCGCCTGCTCGCGCATCTGCCGGAGCTCGTCGGGCGCACACCAGCAGCGATACGCCCGGCCGGCGGCGAGCATTTCATGCGCGACCTCGGCGTGCCGCGCCTCGCGGCTCGATTGATAGACCGGCTTCGCGTCCGGGGAGAGGCCGAGCCAGTCCAGCCCGTCGAGGATCACCTGCGTCGCGGCCTGCGTGCTGCGCAGCTTGTCGGTATCCTCGATGCGCAGCAGGTATTCGCCGCCGTGATGGCGGGTGAACAGGTAGTTGAATAGAGCCGTGCGGGCGCCGCCGATATGCAGCATCCCGGTCGGGCTCGGGGCGAAGCGCGTGCGGACTGGCATTCTGGATCTCGGTCCAACATGAGGCCGGACCTGCTCTAGACCATGTCCGGTGCCGATAGAAGCGCCCGGGAGCGACCGGCGCGTCGTTTGTAGCGCGCGTTTGACGGAGTGGCCGATACCGGTCCGGGCGGGCGCGCGATACCATGGAAGCGCGGCGGCAACGGGGTTCGGCGCGACGTGCGGAACGGGATCGATCTGACGGCGGCGGCCTCGGCCGGCGGCATCGCCTGGCGTGACCGCCTGCGCGCCTGGGCCGGGGCGGAACGCGGCCGGTTCGCACTCTGGCTTCCGGTGCTGATGGCGACCGGCGCGCTCGCCTATTTCGCCCTCCGCATCGAGCCGCCCTGGGAGACCGGCCCGCTCGTCCTGGCTTGCGGCGCCGCGCTCGCCGTGCTGGTCCGGCGGCAGCCGGTCGCCCGCGGCGGCGCGCTCGCTTTCGCCGCCTTCGCTCTCGGTTTCGCCGCCTGCCAGCTCGCGGCGCTCCGCGCCCCGCCGCTCGCCATCCTGCCGAGCCGCGCCGTCGTGCTGGAAGCCACCGTGCGCGGCGTCGAGATCCTGCCCGATGGCGGCCGGCGTCTCACTTTGGCCGAGGCGCGCCTCACCCCGGACGCAGCCATGCTCGACCGGCGCCTGCATGTCCGGCTGCGCGGGGATGACCAGCAGGCGGTCGCGGCGGGCGATGACATCCGCGTCCGCGCGCTGATGCGGCCGCCGGCGCCCCCGGCCTATCCGGGCGCCTGGGATCTGCAGCGTGACGATTTCTTCGACGGTCTCGGCGGCGGCGGCTACGCGCTCGGCCCGGTGACGCTGGTGGACCATGTCCCGCCGCGCGGCATCGCCCGTTGGTGGCAGGGCGCGCGCGACCGCATCGCCGGCCGGTTGATCGCCGGATTGCCGGGCGGCGACGGCGCGATCGCCGCCACGCTGCTGACCGGCACCGCCAGCGCGATCACCCCGGCCGATCGCGCCGCCTTCCGCGATTCCGGCCTCGCCCATCTGCTCGCCGTCGCCGGCCTGCATATCGGGATCGTGATGGCGCTGACGATGGGCCTCGCGCGGCTGCTGCTCGCCGCCTCCGAGCAGGCGAGCCTGCGCTGGCCCTGCAAGCAGATCGCCGCCGCCGCCGCGCTGGCCGGCGGCGCGCTCTACATGGCGCTGACCGGGATGCACGTCCCGATCATGCGCAGCTTCGCGATGGCCTCGCTTGTCGTGCTCGGGCTCATCGTCGGGCGGCGCGCGCTCTCCTTGCGCGGCCTAGCGCTCGCCGCCGCGGCGCTGATCCTGATCGCGCCGGAGGAGGTGGTCGGCGTCAGCTTCCAGATGAGCTTTTCCGCGGTGTTGGCGCTGATCGCCGGATACGAGGCGATGGGGCCGCTCCTGCGACGCCTGCACGGGGACGGGATGTGGCGCCGCACCGCCTCCCATCTGGCCGCTCTCGCGCTGACGAGCCTGCTCGCCGGCACCGCCAGCGCGCCTTTCGCCGCGTACCATTTCGGACGCATCCAGCTCTATTACGTGATCGCCAACGTCATCGCCGTGCCGGTTGCCGCGATGTGGGTGATGCCCGCTGGCCTCGCGGCGCTGGCGCTGATGCCGTTCGGGCTCGAACGCCTGGCGCTCGTGCCGATGGGGTGGGGGATCGACGTGATCCTCTGGATCGGCCGTCATGTCGCCGCCTGGCCGGCCGCCGTGGTCGCCGTGTCGCATATGCCGGAATGGGGGCTGGTCGCGCTGGCGCTCGGCCTTGCCTGGCTTGGCCTCTGGCGCTCGCGGGCGCGGCTCGCCGGGCTGGCCCTGATCGCGCTCGGCCTCGCCTCGCCATCGCTGAGCCGGCCGCCCGACCTGCTGGTCTCGCCCGATGCCCGGCTGATCGCCTTCCGCGTGCCGGAAGGCGTGTTCCTGGCCACGAAATCCGGCGCCTCGAAATTCATCAAGGGTGAATGGCAGCAATTCTATGCCGCGCCGCTCACCCCTATGCCGAAGGCCGGGCAGGCGGCCGGAGGCGCCATTGACTGCGACGGTCCGGCCTGCGTGCTGCGCCCGCGCGCGGACGGCGCAGCGGCGTTGCTGATCCGCAATGGCGCGGCACCCGCCGATTGCGCCGCCGCCCTGATCGTCTCTGCCGATCCGGCCGGAACGCTCTGCCCGGGCGTGGCGAAGATCGACCGCTTCACCGTCTGGCGCGAAGGTGCTCAGGCCGTCTGGCTCGGCCCGGTGACCGCTCGCATCGTCTCCGATCGTGGCTCGCGGGGCGATCGGCCGTGGATTCCCGCGCTGGGCGGCGGGTCGGGCGAGGGGTCTAGCCTGCCGGCTGCGCATACCGAGCGGGTGCCGGCGGGGTTTTGACGAGAAGGCAAGGCCAGGGGCTCTGCCCCTGGATCCCGCCAAGAGCAGTCGCCCTGAGAGCCTGTTTGCAAACGCGCTCTGGCGGCCATCTGACGCGCTTTTGCTGTGCTCCGGTGTTCACGGCCCGCAAGGCCGCTCCGCGCCGGTACTCGGAAAATCACACCAGATGACTGTCAGACCACGTTTCCAAACAGGCTCTTAGAACCCGGTTAGTGGCTGCGGCCGCCGAACCCTAGGAAACCAACCTGCGGCACTGGTGCCCCGCCATCATTGGCGAACAGCGGCGCGGTGGTCGGCGCGGCGGCGGTCACGGCGACGCGCTCGATCCTGGCGGTTGCCCGTCCGGCCCGTCCGGGGTGGACGGGCGCTGCCGCGACGGCAGGGGCGTTCCGCGATTGCGGCGGACTGTCGCCGTTCGAGCCGGTGCCGCGCATCGAGAGCAGCAGGAAGGAGATGTCGTTGCGGCCAAGGTCGATCGCAGCATCGAGCGGCGTCATGCCGAGCACATTGCGCGCATCGACGTCGGCGCCCCGGTTCAGCGCATCCCGCGCGCTGGTGATGTCACCACGGTTCACCGCATCGAACAGCGCCTGGTTGGGCGACATGTCGCTCGGCACCCGTCCGATCGGGGCGACGCTCGCCGGATTGGTCGCCGACCCCGGAATCCCGGGCGGCAGCTTCTCGGGCGGCGGCAGTTGGTTGGCAGGTTCGGCCACCGGCTTGGTCACCTGATTGGCGAGCTGCGCGGTGGCAGGGCGGGCGACGGCCAGGGCGGCGAGCACGACCAGGCCGGGGATGACGACACGGATCGGTTTCATGGACCAATCCTAGCTCAACCGCGATTCACCCACCAGAAGCCGAGATTGAGATAGGCCGCATATGTGACCCAAAGGGCATAGGGGGCGAACAATCCCCCGGCCAGCCGATCGATGCGCAGGAACACGACCAGCGTGCGCCACACGAAGGCGACGAGCAGCAGGATCACCACGAGCCCGGCCAGCGGGTTCTGCAGCCCGAAGAAAGCCGGCGCCCAGAGAGCATCGAGCAGCAACTGCCAGCCCCAGAGGCGGAGCGGCCGGCGCAGCATGGAGGCGGCGCCGATGCGACGCCAGACCAGCCATCCGGCAACGCCGATCAGCACGTAGAGCGTCGTCCAGACCGGGGCGAACACCCAGGAAGGCGGCGTGCCGATCGGGTGCGCGCGGGAGAGATACCACCCCATCACGCCGCTCGACATCACCGTCGCGTCCGCCGCCCCCACCAGCAGGCAGAGGCCGACGAACCCCACCAGCGCCAGGAGGGACGCGGGCGCGGTGCTGCGGAAAGGGGGCTCGACGTTTTGGAAAACACGCTCTCCGAAAAATCGCTGGGTTGCTTCTAATGGGCTTCTCTACTGGGCTTCCTGGCGCCAGGCGACCAGCGCCAGACCGAGAATCAGCGGCAAGGCCAGCCAGGGCGGCAGAAGCGGGATGGCGGCGATGCCGGTCACCAGATGGTCGTGGTTGCGCCGCATGCCAATCCACGACGTGCCGGCGCTCGAGGCATCCGGCTCCACCATGCGGAGCTCCGGCGCACCGGCGGGGGCGAGCCAATGCGTGCTGCCGTACGAGCGGCGGACGATGCCGGCGAGATGCGTCGCCGTGGCGCGCAGATCGGCGATCTCCAGCGGATTGTCGGTCGCGGCGGCCGCATAGGCGGTGCGGGTGCCGTCCGTCACCTGCCACACGCCGGGGGTCGCGGCCGGCAGCTCGGCGCTCGCGCGGCCCGGCGCATCGACATGCATCGCGAGCGGCCGATGCGCGCCATTCGGGTCTGTGACGGTCAGACCGGGCGGCGGCGCATCGGCTGTCGAACGGCGGGCGACCAGCAGGCGGCCCTGATCGATGCGCGCGGTGAGCGCCTCCTCCTCGAGCTCGGGCTCCTTCATCGTCCAATGGGCGATGCGGCGGAGCAGTTCGGCCTGCGGGCCGCCGCCCTTATGGCCGCGCGACCACAGCCAGATCTGGTCGGAGAGCAGCATCGCGACCCGCCCTCGGCCGACGCGGTCGAGCAGCAGCAGCGGGGCGCCGTCCGGTCCCTGCATCAGCGGCTCGCCGGTCGGATCGGCGACGCCGATCCGACGATACCACGGCCCCCAGGAGGGCGCGGCGTTGGCGTGCCAGCCGGGCAGGTCGGCGGTCACCGGGTGGCGGCTGCCGAGCGCCGTCACCAGCGGCTGGAACGGCGCTTCGATCACGCCCTCGCCGTCGCCCTCGGGACGGGCCGGCAGCACGCTGCCAAGCGGGCTCATGCTCAGGCTCGAATTGCCGGTGAACTCGGGCCCCACGGTCAGCAGCAGGGCGCCCCCACTGCGCACGTAATCGGCGATGTTGCGCATATAGGCCTGCGGCAGCAGCCCGCGATTCTGGAAACGGTCGAGGATGATCAGATCGAACTGCTTGATCTTCTCCTGGAACAACTCGCGGATCGGAAAGGCGATCAGCGCCAGCTCGTTGAGCGGCGTCATGTCGTCCTTGTCGGGCGGCCGCAGAATTGTGAAATGCACCAGATCGACCGCCGGATCCGCCTTCAGCAGACGCCGCCAGGTGCGCTCGCCCATGTTCGGCTCGCCGGAGACGAGCAGCACGCGCAGCCGGTCGCGCACGCCGTTGATCTGCACCACCGCCCGGTTGTTGAGCGTCGAGATCTCGCCCGGCAGCGCGTCGGCGGCCAGTTCGACGATGATCGGCCCGGCGCGGGTGATCGGGATATCGATCGGCACCTCACGCCCGACCGGCACCGAGAGCGTGGCGGCCGGCTGGCCGTCGCGCCGGATGGTCAGCCGGGCGGCATCCGCCGGATGAGGGACGCCGAGATCGTCCACCGCCACCCGCAGCGTCACGCTGCGCCCGACGATGCCATAGGCCGGCGCCTCGATGATGCGCAGCCGGCGGTCGGTCTCCTCGCCCTGGGCCGGCAGCAGCAGATGGAACGGCGCGGGCGGCGGGTTGGCCGGGATGTCGTGCACCTCGCCATCGCTCAGCGCGACGATCCCGGCGAGACGGGCGCGCGGGATCTCGGCGAGCGCGCGGTCCATCGCGGCGAACAGCCGGGTGCCGTCATGGCCGCCGGGCGGCACGGTGATGGTGCGGAGCTCGAAATCCGGCAGTTTCGCCGCCTGCGCCCGGAGCGAGGCGGCGGCGGCGTCGCGCAGCGCCACGCGATTGCCGGTGTGCATGGAGCTGGTGTCGTCGACCACCATCAACCCGATATCGGGGAGGCCCTGCCGCGTCTCCTGCACCAGGCGGGGACCGGCGAGCCAGCCGATCAGCACGGCAAAGGCGAGCGCCCGCCACAGCGCCCCGCGCGCCCGCCGCCACAGCGCGAGGCCGATCCCGACCGCGCAGAGCAGCGCCAGGACACCGAGCAGCCAGAGCGGCAGGGTCGGCTCGAAGCGGAGCGCCGCGATCGCCTGGTCGAGCTGCATGGCGCTACTGCCCCAGCCGTTCGAGGATCGCCGGCACGTGCACCTGGTCGCCCTTGTAGTTGCCGGTGAGCGCGTACATCACGAGATTGACGCCGAACCGGTAGGCCAGGGTGCGCTGCCGGTCGCCCCCCGGCATCACCGCGTACGGGTTGCCGCCGGAGGCATCCACCGCCCAGGCCGCCGCCCAATCATTGTCGCCGATGATCACCGGGCTGACGCTGTCATTCGTGCGGTCCTGGTCGCGCTGCACCCAGACCGGGTCGCCGGCATAGCGGCCGGGAAAATCGCTCAGCAGGTAGAAGGCGCGGGCGAGCACGTGGTCGTTGGTCAGCGGCGCGAGCGGCGGCACGTCGAGGCCGCGCGCGGCGCGCTCCAGCGCGGCGCCGGCGCCGGGCGCGAAGGTACCGGCCCCGGTGCCGCTCCCTTCGCCGCCGGGTCCGCCCTGCGTGTCGATCAGGATGATTCCGCCATGCCGCATGAAATCGTTGAGCGCGGCGATCGCCGGATCGGAGGGCGCGGCATCCGCGGTGACCGGCCAGTAGAGCAGAGGATAGACCGAGAGATCGTCCTCGCCGGGCACCACCGCATCGGGCGGTGCGAGCTGGGCCGCGGTGCGGGCGTTCACATAGGCCGATAGGCCCGCCAGCCCGGATTGCGAGACGCCGTCCGTCTCGGCATTGCCGGTGACGACATAGGCGAGGCGGGTATGCAGCGCCGCCGCCTCCACATCCGCCGCCCGCGCCGGCACGGCGAGCAGCAGCAGCGGCACGGCAAGCGCGGCGGCGGCGCGCGGCGCGCCGAGCAGGCCGCGCAGCCGGAGTGCCAGCAGCAGATCGAAACCGAGCAGGGCGAGCGCCGCGGCGAGCAGCCAGGGCCCGAGCGCCCGCTCGCGCGACACGTCGCCGAGCGAGGCGAGCCGCGCGCCCGGCACCGGCGGGGCGGCGCGGAGCGCCGGCAGCGTCGCGCCGACATCGAGCGCGCGCCGCCCGTTCTCCGGACCGTAGAAGCCGGGCGGATGGCGGGCGGAGACCGGGGTGTCGGCGAACTGGTCGGCACGGAGCGGGATCGCCGAGGGCGGCGGCGTGCCGAGCGCGCCGAACCCGTCGAGCGTCGTGGCAGGCGCGAGCGGCGTCGCGTCGGCGGTGGTGGCGACGCCCGCCGAGAGCTGCACCAGCCGGCGCAGCATGTCCACGAACAGGCCGGAGAGCGGCAGGTTCGACCAGTCTGCGTTGGCGGTGACGTGGAACAGCACGATGCGCCCGGCGCCATGCGCCGCTTCGGTCACCAACGGCGTGCCGTCACGGAGCCGCGCCCAGCTCTGGCCGCTGAGCCGGGCGCTCGGCTCGGCGAGCACCTGTCGATTGACCGTCACGTCATCGGCGACGGCGAGGCCGGCGAACGGGCTGTCGGCCGGGAAGGCGGCGAGCGCCTCCGGATGGCTCCAGGAGAGCGCGCCGCCGAGCTGGCGGTCGCCGGCGAGCAGGCGCACCGGCAGCAACGGGTCGCCGCCGCCTTCGCCCTGATTATCGACGCTTTGCGGGTCGGCGGCCTGCGCGTCCGCGCCGGCCTCGGCCATGCGCGGGCCGGCGAAGCGGACCAGCAATCCGCCCTTCTGTACCCACTCGTCGAGCTCGCGGGTCTCCGCCTGGCCGGCCACCAGCGGCTGGTCGGCCAGCACGATCACCGAGATGTCGCGCGCGAGCAGCGTCGCGAGATTGCCCTCCCGCAGCTCGGCATAGGGGGCGAGGGCGCGGCGCAGATAGAACAGGGAGCCGGTGAGCGGCGCGTCGGCCGCGGCATCGGGCGCGAGCAGCCCGACCGGGCGGCGGCGCCAGCGCTCGTCGAGCAGCGCGACGCCGGCCGCCGAGGCCGGCCCTTCCAGCACCAGCCGCTCGAGCCGGTTGCGCAGCTCGGGCGGCAGCACGATCGGCGCCTCGGCCCCGGACGCGCCGGCGGGAAGGGTGAATTCGCTGCGGGCCAGGGTTCGGTCATCGCCGCTCTGCGCCAGCACCGCGCCGGTGCGGGCGAGGGATTGCGGCACGGCGGCGATGCGCGCGACCAGCCGGTCCGCCTCCGCACGCGGCGGGAGCATCACTCGGATGTCGAGCGCGCTCGGCCGGCTCTCCTCCACCGTGCCGGTGCCGGCGAGCGCGCGGTTGAAGGCCTCGGTGCCGGGCGCGTCGATCCCGTCGGCGATATAGGCGACGGCGCCGCCCGGATGGTGCCAGGCGGCGAGGGCGGCGGTGTCGGCCGGACGGTCGGGGGGCCAGGGCAGCGGGTGCAGGGCGGCGAGGCGCGGGCGCAGCTCGGCGGCCGGAATCGCGGCGGTGATCGCGGGCGCGGCGCCGGTCTCGTCGGCGGCGGTGGTCAGCAGCGCCACCGGCCGCCCCGCGCGCTCCGCCCGATCCAGCACCTGGCCCGCGGCGCGCAGCCGCGCGGCCCAGTCGGCGCTCGCCGCAAAACCATTGTCGAACACCAGCAGAAGCGGGCCGCGTCCGGGCAGGAAGCCGCCCGCCTCCAGCACCGGGCCGGCAAGCCCGACGATCACCAGCGCAGCGCCCAGGATGCGAAGCGCCAGCAGCCACCAGGGCGTGCGGGCGGGGGTTTCCTCGGCGGCGCGCAGCCCGAGCAGCAGCCGGATGGCGGGGAAGGTTTCGGTCCGCGGGGCCGGCGGGGTGACGCGGAGCAGCCACCAGAGAACCGGCAGGATGGCGAGGGCGAGCAGCAGCCAGGGCGCGGCGAAGATCATCCGACGAGAAGCCTAGCGCTCCCGTTCGCGGAGCGCGACCGTTTCATATTCGCGAAACGCGCTCGGTTTCGCCCATGGAGCGCGGCCGGCTCATCGCCTCCCGAGCCGGCCGGCGAGCGCTGTGTAGAGCGCCAGGAGGGCGGCCTCCGGCGGCTGGTCCGTGCGGTGCAGCGCGACGCCGAACCCGGCGGCCCCGGCGATCGCGGCGAGCCCCGCCTGATGCGCGGCCAGCGCCTCCGCATAGGCTTCCCGCACGCCTTCGACGCGTGGCACCAGCGCTTCCGCCGGGCCGCCGAGACCGCGGAAGCGGATCCGGCCGGAATAGGGCAGCAGGGCCTCGGCCGGGTCAAGGACCTGCACCAGATGCCCGGTGACCGGAATCGCGGCGAGGCGGCCGATCGCCGCCTCGATCTCCGGCAGCGGCGCGAGGAAATCCCCGAACAGCACGACATGCGCATGGCGCGGCAGCGGCAGGGGCGGCGGCAGGCCGTTGCCATTCGGCAGGCGTCCCAATGCATCGGCGATGCGGTCGAGCGCGGCGCGGCCCGAGCCGGTGCGCGCATCGCCGATCAGCCGCACCCGCTCGCTGCCGCGCAGCAGGAGCGAGGCGGTCGCGAGCAGCAGCAGCCCGGCGCGCTCGACCTTCTCGACCGTGCCGATCCGCGAGCGCCAGCGCATCGAAGGCGCCGCGTCGCGCCATAGGCAGACCGTCTGCGCCGCCTCCCACTCCGTCTCGCGGACGAAGGTGCGGTCGGATTTGCCGGATTGCCGCCAATCGATGCGGGAGACCGCGTCGCCGGTCAGGAAGGGGCGGAACTGCCAGAAACTATCGCCCTGGCCGACCCGCCGGCGTCCGTGCACGCCTTGGGCGACGGTCGAGGCGACGCGCTCGGCCTGCACGAGCAGCGGCGGCAGCCGGGCGCCGAGAAATTCGGCCCGGCGGGCGGAGGCCGCGCCCGAGCCGGAAGCGGCGCTCACCCCAACCGCCCGACCATGCGCTCGATCAGCTCGCCGAGCATCACGCCGTCCGCGCGGGCGGCGAAATTGAGCGCCATGCGGTGGCGGAGCACCGGAGCGGCGAGCGCCGCCACATCCTCGACGCTCGGGCTAAGCCGGCCGTCGAGCAATGCGCGCGCGCGCGTCGCCAGCATCATCGCCTGCGCGGCGCGCGGGCCCGGCCCCCAGGCGACGTGCCGCCGCACCTCCTCGGCCGCGGCGGACTCCGGGCGGGCGCCGCGCACCAGGGCCAGGATCGCCGACATCACCTGCTCGCCCACCGGCACCCGGCGGATCAGCGCCTGCGCCGTCACCAGCTCCTCCGGCGAGAACACCCGCACCGGCCGCGCCGCCTCCGCCCCCGTGGTGGCGAGCAGCATCGCCCGCTCGGAGGCCTCGTCCGGGTAGCCGACATCGACCTGCAGCAGGAAGCGGTCGAGCTGCGCCTCGGGAAGCGGATAGGTGCCCTCCTGCTCGAGCGGGTTCTGCGTCGCCAGCACGTGGAACGGACGGGGCAGCGGGTGGATGGTGCCACCGACCGCGACCTCCCTCTCCTGCATGGCCTGCAGCAGCGCCGACTGGGTGCGCGGGCTGGCGCGGTTGATCTCGTCCGCCATCAGCAGCTGGCAGAACACCGGGCCGCGCACGAAGCGGAAGCTGCGGCGGCGATCGGCATCCTCGTCCAGCACCTCGCTGCCGGTGATGTCGGCCGGCATCAGATCCGGGGTGAACTGCACCCGCCGGGCCTCCAGCCCCAGCACCACGCCCAGCGTCTCGACCAGCAGCGTCTTGCCGAGGCCGGGCACGCCCACCAGGAGCACATGGCCGCCGGACAGCAGGGTGATCAGCGTCTGGTCCAGCACCTCCGCCTGGCCGAAGATCATCCGGCCGACCTCCGCCCGCGCCTGCCCGGCGCGCCCGACCAGGGCCTCGACCTCGGCGAGCAGCCTGTCACCATCCTGTAAAATCGTTGCCATCCACGAGCCCTTCCGACGTGCCCGGCCTTCAACCGGGCGGGGTGTCCACCCTATATCCAACGGATGCGCGAAGCACGGCGGATCACGGAGACGACATCGTGAACAAGCCAATGCTCGGGACACGACGCCCGATCGAGTGCGGCGACCTGCCTTTCCTGATCCGGCGCGACGGCACCTGGCTCTACCGGGGCTCGCCGATCGGCCGGAAGGAGCTGGTCTGCCTGTTCGCGAGCGTGCTGACCCGTGCGGCGGATGGCGGCTACTGGCTCGAGACGCCGGCCGAGCGCGGGCATATCGAGGTCGAGGATGCCCCCTTCGTTGCGGTCGAGCTCGACTGGACCGGCGACGGGCGGGACCAGTGCCTCTCGGTCCGCACCAATGTCGATCAGGTGGTGACGATCAGCGACGAGCACCCGCTCCGCGTGGCGCACGACCTGCTGACCTGCGAGCCCACGCCCTACGTTGCGGTCCGGCCCGGTGCCGGGGTCGCTTCGGTGGAGGCGCGGGTCAGCCGGGCGGTGTATTACGAGCTGGTGGCGCTCGCCGTGCCGGAAGCGGTTTCCGGCCGCACCATGCTGGGCGTATGGAGTTGCCGCCGCTTCTTCCCGCTGGGCGAGATGCCGGCCGGCGGCTGCTGCGATTGCGGCGACGACGATTAGCGTCTTCCGGAAGGTCAGCGTGGCCAGGAGGTCAGTGTGGAGAGTGCGGAGCTGCGCGCCCGCCTAGGCGCCGAACCGCCATCCGTCGCTGCCCCTCCCGAGGCGATCGCGGCGCCGGCGGCTGATGATCTGCTCGGCCAGGAGCCGCGATCGCTGATCCGGGCGGCCGTGCTGGTGCCGATCCTGCCGGCGCCGCATTCCGGCATCCTGCTCACCAAGCGCACCGCGCATCTCTCCGCCCATGCCGGCCAGGTGAGCTTCCCGGGCGGGCGGATCGACCCCGAGGATGCCAGCGCCGAGGACGCGGCGTTGCGCGAGGCGCGGGAGGAAATCGGCCTCGACCCCTCGGATGTCGAGCTGCTCGGCCGGCTGCCTGATCATGTCACCGGCACCGGCTTCCTGGTCACGCCGGTGCTCGCGCTGATCCATGGCGATCCGATGCTGACGGCGTCCCCGGATGAGGTGGAATCGGTGTTCCGCCTGCCGCTCTCGGTGCTGCTCGACCCGGCCGCGCCGCGCCGCCGGCGGGCCAGGCTGCGCGGCGGCTGGCGCGAGTTCTGGGTCTGGCCGCACGAGGAGCACGATATCTGGGGGGCGACCGCCGCCATCCTGGTGATGCTCGCGGAGCGGCTGCGCGGGGCTGCCTGATGCTACGCGCGGGCGAACTCGTCTCGTTTCTCGTGCCGTTCGCGGCATTTTTTGCGTGGTGGCTGCTCGCCTCCGGGCGTGGCCCCTCTGCGGTCATCGTCGGCGCCGCCTTTGCCGGGCTGCTGCTGCTCGCCGGCAGCCTGATCTGGTTCGGGGCCGAAGGCGCGCTCGCCCCTGGGCGGCGATACGTGCCGGCATCCGTCGTCGGCGGGCGGATCGTCGCCGGCCATGCCGGCGCGTCGCCCGCGCCGCCTTGAAGCGAGCCGAGGCCGCGGGCATGAGCGACACCCCGGCGCTGTGCGTCCCGCAGGCCGATTTCCTCGCCGATCCCGCGCTGCGCGCCGTGCTGGCGGCGTTGCCGGGCGCGAGAATCGTCGGCGGGGCGGTGCGCGACGCGGTGGCCAACCTGCCGGCGGTGGATATCGACGTCGCGACGCCGCTGCCGCCCGACCAGGTGGCCGCCCGGCTCGCCGCCGCCGGATTGCGCGCCGTGCCGACCGGGGTCGATCACGGCACCGTCACCGCGGTCTCGGGCGGTCGCGGCTTCGAGGTGACGACGCTCCGCCGCGACCGGACCACCGACGGGCGCCACGCCGAGGTTGAGTGGACGGAGGATTGGCGCGAGGACGCGGCCAGGCGGGATTTCACCATCAACGCCCTCTCGATGACCGGGCAGGGCGCGGTGTTCGACTATTTCTCCGGCATCGCCGATCTGCGCGCCGGCATCGTGCGATTCGTGGGCGACCCGGCCTTGCGGATCGCCGAGGATTACCTGCGCATCCTGCGCTTCTTCCGCTTCCATGCGCGCTACGGCGGCGGCCCGCCGGATCCGGCGGCGCTCGCGGCGATCGCCGCCGGCGTTCCGGGGCTCACGCGCCTCTCAGTCGAGCGGGTATGGAGCGAGCTCCGGCGCATCCTGATCGCCCCCGATCCCGCCGCGTCGGTCCGGCTGATGCAGCGCCTCGGCGTGCTCGACGCGGTGCTGCCTGAGGGGGCCGACCCGGACGCGCTCGCCGCGGCGAGCGCCCGGGGCGCGCCGCCCGATCCGGTCCTGCGCCTCGCCGCCCTGCTCCGCGCGGGGTTCGCCGCCGCCGCAGCACGGCTCCGGCTCAGCGTGGCCGAGCGGGACCGGCTGCTGGCGCTCGCCGGGCCGCCGCCCGATCCCGCGCTCGCCGGCGCCGCGCTGCGGCGCGCCTTGGCGGACACCCCGCCGGATATTCTGATCGGCCGGAGCTGGCGATGCGAGGGCGGAGAGGGGTTGCGCGCGCGCCTGGCGGCGACGCCACGCCCGGTATTTCCGCTCGAGGGCCGCGACGCGCTCGCCCTTGGCCTGCCGCCCGGCCCCGAGATCGGCGCGCTGCTGCGGTCCGTGCGGGGTTGGTGGCTGGCGGGCGGCTGCGTCGCCGGCCCGGTGGAATGCCGCGCCGAGCTCGCCCGCCGCGCTGGACAGGTGTGAGATCCGGATCGAGATTTCCCCAACGTTTGGAATCCAAGAACAATCGGGGGGACGAACCATGATCCGCCATCTATGGGCCGCGGTGGCGCTCGCGCCGGGGCTTCGACGTCTGTCTGCTTGATCTTCCGGGATATGGAAAATCCACTCGCACGGCGGCAATGGATGCGCCGGCGGCGATCACCGCGCCCACGCTGATGATCCAGGCCGAATGGGACCACGGCACCCCGCCGGCGAGCTCGCGAAAACTCTTCCCGCTGCTCACCCATGCCGCGTGGAAGCAGTGTGAGCTGATTGGCGAGGGGACCCATACCGTGCTCGTGGAGAAGAACCGGATGCAGCTCTTCCAGTCGGTGCAGGCGTTCCTGGAGATGCCAGGACCGCACTGATTGGGGCCGTGCTGGCCGGGGCCGCGCCGACACGGCCGCACCATTGGCCTCGCGGCCCGGTTCCGCTACGAGACGATGCCGATGAACGCATTGCCGCCCGCCGCCGAGCGCACCAAACCGCTGCTCCGGCGGCTGTGGCGGGAGCATATCCGCAAGCATCGCGGGCGGCTGCTGGCGGTGTTGATGCTCACGCTCGTGATGGCCGGGCTGAACGCGCTCTACCCGGTGATGATCCAGCGGGCCTTTGATCTCTTCGCCAGCCGCGACCGGCGAATCCTCTACCAGATCCCGGTCTTCGTCATCGTCATCACCTCGGCGCGGGCGGCGGCGCTCTACGGCCAGAACGTCATCGTCCAGCAGGTCGTGCTGCTGGTCATCCGCGACCTGCAGACCCGCATGTTCGATCATCTAACGCAGACTGATCTGGCGCGGCTCGAGCGCGAGAGTCCGGCGGCGCTCTCCGCGCGCTTCACCACCGACGCCGCGATCATCCGCGAGGCGCTGACCCGGACGGTCAACGGCATCGCCGATGTGGTGACGGTGGTCGGGCTGGTCGCCTCGATGATTTATCTCGACTGGGTGCTCAGCCTGATCGCCGCGGTGCTCTACCCGCTCGCCGCGGTGCCGATCCAGCGGATCGGCCGGCGCGTGCGCCGTGCCTCGGGGTCGATGCAGGAGCGGATGGGGCAGACCGCGGCGCTGCTCAACGAGAGCTTCGCCCAGGCGCGCACCGTCCGCGCCTATCGGCTGGAGGATCGCGAGCGCGGACGCGCTCAGGCGGCTTTCGGCGAGCTCTACAGCGCGCTGATGCGGATGACGCGGAGCCGGGCGCGGGTGGACCCGATCCTCGAGGTGCTGGGCGGCGCCGCGGTCGCCCTGGTGATCGGCTTCGCCGGCTGGCGCGCCGCGCTGGGCGCCGGCTCGGTGGGCAATTTCACCGGCTTCGTCGCCGCCTTGCTGATGGCCTCCCGCCCGTTGCGCGCGCTCGGCTCGCTGAACGCCGCCCTGCAGGAGGGGCTGGCGGGGCTGGTGCGGGTGTTTTCGGTGATTGACGAACGGCCGAGCATCATCGAGGCGCCGGGCGCGCGGCTGCTGCCGGCGGGGCGCGGGCATCTTCGCTTCCAGGACGTGCATTTCGTCTATCCCGATGGCCGCACCGGACTTTCCGGGCTGAGCTTCGAGGCTAGGCCCGGCCTGACCGTGGCCCTGGTCGGCCCGTCCGGGGCGGGGAAGTCGACCGCGCTCGCCCTGGTGCCACGCCTGCACGAGGTGAGCCAGGGCGCGATCACGCTGGACGGGGCGGATCTGCGCGACGTCACCCTCGAATCGCTCCGCGACGCCATCGCCTATGTCGGCCAGGATGCGCTGCTGTTCGACGATACCATCGCGGCCAATATCCAGATGGGCCGGCCGGACTCGACCGAGGCGGCGGTGGAGGCCGCCGCCGCCGCCGCCGCCGCCGGCTTCATCGACGCCTTGCCGGAGGGGTTCGCCACGACCGTCGGCCCGGGCGGCCAGCGGCTCTCCGGCGGCCAGCGCCAGCGCGTGGCGCTCGCCCGCGCCCTGCTGCGCGATCCGCGCATCCTGCTGCTCGACGAGGCGACCAGCGCGCTCGACGCGGAGAGCGAGGCGGCGGTGCAGGAAGCGCTCACCCGGCTGCGCGCCGGCCGCACCACGCTGATCGTCGCCCATCGCCTCTCGACCGTGCGCGACGCCGATCTCGTGGTGGCCATCGCCGATGGCTGCGCGGCCGAACAGGGCAGTCATGCCGATCTTATGCGCCAGGACGGGCTTTACGCGCGGCTGGTTCGTACCCAGTCTTTCGCTCTCTGACCGATCGGTCAGCCGGATTGATCGAGCGGGACTCCCGCGCGTTGTTCAGGCGGGGCGGGGGTGTGGCGGATGCAACAACTGCGTGAATCGGACCACGAAGCCGGGGGCAGCGAAGCTGGCGGCGGTGCAGCACGGTCCGAGGTCGATCCGAAACGCGAAGCGACCCCGGCCGCCCCGCGGAGTTCGCCTCCGCCTGCCCAGGACGGCGAAAGCGACGACGGCGAGAACGGCGGCGGCCAAGGGGGCGGCGACCAGCGTGGCCGCGGCACCGGGCAGCGCCGCAAGGGCAGCAAGATCCCGCTGATCGTGCTCGCGATCGTGATCGTGATCGGCGCGATCGGCGGCGGCTACTACTGGTGGGCCAATCGCGATCTGCAGGACACCGACGACGCCTATACCGACGGGCACGCCATCACCATCGCCCCGCGGGTGTCCGGCCAGGTGATCCAGCTCGCGGTGAGCGACAATCAGTTCGTTCATGCCGGCGACGTGCTGATCCGCATCGATCCGCGCGATTACCAGACCGCCCGCGACCAGGCCGCCGCCAATCTCGTGATCGCCGAGGCGCAGCTCGCCAATTCGCAATACGCGGCTCAGATCGCGCGCGTGACCTTCCCGGCCCGGCTCGCCGCCGCCCAGGCGCAAGTCGCCACCGCCAGGGCGACCCAGTTCCGCGCGCAGACCGATTACCAGCGCCAGCACCGCATCTCCGCCGCCGCCACCACCCAGGAGGCGATCGACCAGTCCACCGCCGCGCTTCAGCAGGCGAACGCCCAGGTCCAGCAGGCCGAGGCCCAGCTGAAGGAGGCGGAGCCGGTGCATCCCAACATCCAGCAGGCCGATGCCGGCGTCTCGCGCCTGCAGGGGCAGATCGACCAGGCAAAGGCCGCGCTCGCGCAGGCCGAGCTCAACCTTTCCTACACGGTGGTCCGCGCGCCGCAGGACGGCTTCGTCTCGAAGCGCGCGGTCGAGCAGGGCAATTTCGTGCAGTCGGGCGAGGCGCTGCTCTCGCTCGTCTCGCCCGATATCTGGGTCACCGCGAATTTCAAGGAGACCGAGCTCACCCGCATCCGCCCCGGCCAGTACACGACGATCCATATCGACGCCTATCCGCAGCTCCACCTGGAGGGCCATGTCGACAGCGTGCAGATGGGCTCGGGCGCGCAGTTCAGCACCTTCCCGGCGGAGAACGCGACCGGCAATTTCGTCAAGATCGTGCGCCGGGTGCCGGTGAAGATCGACATCGACAAGGGGCTCGACCCGAAGATACCGCTGCCGCTCGGCATTTCCGTGGAGCCGGTGATCCACCTCAAATGAGCGGCACCGCCGCCGCCGACGCCGCCTGGACGCCGCGCGCCAATCCCTGGGTGATCGCGATCGTTGTCACCCTGGCGGCCTTCATGGAGGTGCTCGACACCACAATCGTCAACGTGTCCCTGCCCCATATCGCCGGCACGATGTCGGTGAGCTACGACGACGCGACCTGGACACTCACCTCCTATCTCGTCGCCAACGGCATCGTGCTGCCGATCTCGGGCTGGCTCGGCCGGGTGATCGGCCGCAAGCGCTATTTCATCATCTGCATCGTCGCGTTCACGGCGTGCTCCTTCCTGTGCGGAATCGCGACGAGCCTGCCGCAACTTCTGCTGTTCCGGCTGTTGCAGGGGTTGTTCGGCGGCGGGCTGCAGCCGAACCAGCAATCGATCATCCTCGACACGTTCGAGCCCGCGCAGCGCGGCAAGGCCTTTGCGATCGTGGCGATCGCGGTGATCATGGCGCCGATCATCGGGCCGACGCTCGGCGGCTGGATCACCGATAATTTCTCCTGGCGGTGGATCTTCCTGATCAACATCCCGGTGGGGATCGCCGCGACCTTCGGGGTCGCCGCCCTGGTCGAAGACCCGCCCTGGGTGAAGCGCGAGCGGAGCAGCGTGTTCGACGCGGATTACGTGGGCCTGGTGCTGATCGCCGTCGGTTTCGGCTGTCTCGAGGTGATGCTCGACCGCGGCGAGGAGAATGACTGGTTCGGCTCAAGCTTCATCGTCACGATGGCGATCATGGGCTCGATCGGGCTCGCCAGCGCGGTGGCCTGGCTGCTCTACACCGACAACCCGGTGGTCGATCTGCGCGCGTTCAAGGACCGTAATTTCGCGGTGGGCGCCTTTGTGATCTTCTCGATCGGCGCGATCCTCTACTCGAGCGCGGTGCTGATCCCGCAGCTCGCCCAGCAGGTGCTGGGATACACCGCGACGCTTGCCGGACTGCTGCTCTCGCCCGGCGCGGTGCTGACGATCGTGCTGATCCCGTTCGTCTCCCGGCTGCTGCTGCCGAACGTGCAGACGCGGTTCATCATCGCGTTCGGCTTCTTCGCGATGGGCTGCGCGCTGGCCTCGGCGCACTCGCTCGCCCCGAATATCGGTTTCCGATGGCTCGCTGTCATGCGCGCCGGCCAGACCTTCGCGCTCGCCTTCCTGTTCGTGCCGAACACCACGATCACCTACTCGACCTTGCCGAAACGGCTGAATAGCGATGCGAGCTCGCTCTACGTCATGCTGCGCAACATCGCCGGCTCGATCGGCATCTCGCTCGCCACCGCGGCGATCACCGAACGGACGCAGGTGCGCCACGCCTATCTGGCCGAGCACCTGACGCCGCTCAATCCCGCCTACCAGAACACGCTCGCGCAGATCACCCAGACCCTGCGCAACCTCGGCTGGAACCCGGCCTCGGTGAACGGGGCGGCGCAAGGGGTGCTGAACCAGCAGCTCGCCACGCAGTCGCAATTCCTCGCCTATGGCGACGTGTTCGCGATGTGCGCCTTTCTCGCCTTCTGCGTGGTGCCGGTCACCTTCCTGTTCCGCGCCTCGAAGGCCGGTGGCGGGGGCGCCCCGCCGGCGCATTGATCCTCGCGCATTGACCCCGGCGCATTGACCATCGATGCGGCGCCGCGTCAGGGCCAGCGCACCTCGGGCGGCAGGCTCATCAGGATCGCCTCGATATTCCCGCCGGTGCGCAGGCCGAACAGCGTGCCGCGATCATGCAGCAGGTTGAACTCGACATAGCGGCCGCGGCGGATGAGCTGGTGGTCGCGATCCGCGCTGGTCCAGCTCTCCCGCATCCGCCGCCTGACGATCCGGGGATAGGATTCGAGGAAGGCCTCGCCCGCGTCCCGCACGAAGGCGAAATCATCCTCCGGGTCGGATCCGGACAGATGATCGAAGAAGATGCCGCCGGCGCCGCGGGGCTCGCCCCGGTGCGGCAGGTAGAAATAGCGGTCGCACCATTCCTTGAAGCGCGGATAGTAGGCCGGGTCGTGCCGGTCGCAGGCGGCGGCGAAGGCGGCGTGGAAATCCGCCGCGTCCTCGACCGCCTCAGGGCTATCGAGCCGCATCGGCGTGAGATCCCCGCCGCCGCCGAACCAGCCCCGCGTGGTCACGATCATGCGCGTGTTGAAATGCGCCGCCGGCACTTTCGGGCTTTGCGGATGCGCGACCAGGCTGATCCCGGAGGCCCAGAAGCGCGGATCCTCCTCCGCACCCGGAATTTGACCACGGAACTCCGGGGAGAATTCCCCGGCCACGGTCGAGACGTTCACGCCGAGCTTCTCGAACACCCGGCCGCGCAGCAGGCCGATCATCCCGCCGCCCGCCAGATCCGCCCGATCCCACGGGGTCCGGGTGAACCGGCCGGGCAGGTGCTTGGCGAGCGGGGTATCGGGCTCGTCCTCGATCGCCTCGAAGGCGGCGCAGAGCCGGTCGCGCAGCGCCTCGAACCAGGCCTGCGCGGCCGGTTTCAGCCCGGTATGGGCAAGGGGATGGGCAGGGGGGTGGGCGGCCGGCTGCATGGGCGGGGTGTGCCCGTTCAGCGACCGTCTGCCAAGACCTTGCGGGCCGGCCTCAGGTGATGTTGCAGGTGCGCAAGACGCGGTGTATGCCGCGAAGGGCTGCCACCGGCGGCGACGCGGAAGGACGGGGATACATGGCTGGGCTGCACAAGAGCGAGTTCAAGAACCCGGTGATCAACTGGGTCGATTCCCGGATGCCGCTCTTCACGTTGATGCAGAAGGAATACGGCAGCTTTCCGACACCGAAGAACTTCAACTATTTCTGGAATTTCGGCGCGCTCGCGACGGTCAATCTCGCGATCATGATCGTCACCGGCATCTTCCTGGCGATGAACTACACGCCGAACACCGCGATGGCTTTCGACAGCGTCGAGCGCATCATGCGCGACGTGAATTACGGCTGGCTGATCCGCTACATCCACATGAACGGCGCCTCGATGTTCTTCATCGTGGTGTACATCCACATGTTCCGCGGTCTCTATTACGGATCCTTCAAGGCGCCGCGCGAGCTGCTGTGGATGATCGGCGTGGTCATCCTGCTGCTGATGATGGCCACCGCCTTCATGGGCTACGTCCTGCCCTGGGGGCAGATGTCCTATTGGGGCGCGACCGTCATCACGAACTTGTTCTCGGCGATCCCGGTGGTCGGCAACACCATCGTGACCTGGCTATGGGGCGGGTTCTCGGTCGACAACCCGACGCTGAACCGGTTCTTCAGCCTGCACTACCTGCTGCCGTTCGTGCTGACGGGCGTGGTGTTCCTGCACGTGGTCGCGCTGCACATCACCGGGTCGAACAACCCGCTCGGGATCGACGTGAAGAGCCCGCAGGACACCCTGCCGTTCCACCCGTACTACACGGTCAAGGACAGCGTCGGCATCGGCGTCTATTTGCTGATCTTCGCGATGCTGGTGTTCTTCGCGCCGAACTCGCTCGGCCACCCGGACAACTACATCCAGGCCAACCCGCTGCAGACGCCCTCCGAGATCGTGCCGGAATGGTACTTCCTGCCGTTCTACGCGATCCTGCGCTCGGTCCCGAGCAAGCTCGGCGGCGTCAGCTGCATGTTCGGCTCGATCGCGCTGCTCTTCGTGCTGCCCTGGCTCGACACCTCGCCGGTGCGCAGCTGCCGGTTCCGCCCGATCATGCGCTGGTTCATGATCGTGCTGGTGATCGACCTCGTGCTGCTCGGCATGGTCGGCGCCAACCGCCCGGAAGGGCTCTGGGTGCTGCTCGGCCGCGTCTGCACGGTCTACTACTTCTTCCACTTCCTCGTGCTGCTGCCGAACCTGCCGCGCTTCGAGCGGATCCCCCGGTTGCCGGAAAGCATCAGCCGCGCCGTGCTACCCCGGATGGGCGGCGGCCCGCTGCCCAGCGCCGCGCCCGCTCGGCCGATGGAGAAGGCATGATGCGTCGCCTCGCACTCGCCGCCGCCTTCACGGCGCTCCTCGGCATCGCCCCCGCCGTCGCGCAGGAAGCGGCTCCGACGCCGCCGCCCCAGCATTGGAGCTTCTCCGGCATCTTCGGCACCTATGACCGCGCGGCCCTGCAGCGCGGGTTCCAGGTGTATTCGGAGGTCTGCTCGGCCTGCCATTCGATGAACCAGCTCTATTATCGGAACCTGGAGCAGATCGGGCTGACGCCGGCCGAGGTGCGCGCGGTTGCGTCCAACGTGCAGGTCGTCGGCGGCACCGATGAGAGCGGCAACCCGGTGATGCGGCCGGCGCTGCCGTCCGATCATTTCCGCGCGCCCTTCCCGAACGCCGCGGCGGCGCGCGCCGCCAATAACGGTGCGCTCCCGCCCGATCAGTCCGTGCTGGAAAACGCCCGCGAAGGGGGTTCGGACTACATCTATTCGATTCTCACCGGTTACACCGAGCCGCCGGCCGGTTTTCATCTGACGACCGGGATGAACTACAACAAATACTTCCCCGGCCATCAGATCGCCATGCCGCAGCCGCTGCATGACGGGCAGGTCACCTACGCCGACGGCACCACCGCCTCGGTCGAGCAGATGGCCCGGGACGTCACCACCTTCCTGACCTGGACCTCGAACCCGGAGATGGAGCAGCGCAAGCAGATGGGCGTGAAGATCGTCCTCTTCCTCGTCTTCATGACCATCCTCGCCTACGCGGTGAAGCGGAAGGTCTGGGCGGACGTGCATTGAAGGGGCGGGGCTCCGCCCCGGACCCCGGCAAGGGGCTCTGCCCCTTGCATCCCCGCTAAGGGCGGAGCCCTTAGAACCCGCTAGGGCTGTTTGGAGAGGGGTGGGCGAGGGAATTGGTTGCGACCGGTACCTAGCCCACCCCTCTCCAAACTGACGTAATGGATCCCAAAGGCTCGGCCTTTGGCGGGGGTCCTGGGGGCAGAGCCCCCTGGCGGATCCAGGGCAGCGCCCTGGCCTTCAAAGGAACTCACCATGCGCATTGAGCCGGTCATCGGGGTTATTGGCGGATCAGGTGTTTACGACATTGCCGGGCTCGAGGAGCGGGAGTGGCGCCGGGTGGCGACGCCCTGGGGTGAGCCGTCCGATGAGCTGCTGTGCGGGGTGCTGGCGGGGGTTCGGTGCGTGTTCCTGCCGCGCCATGGGCGGGGGCATCCGCACACGCCCTCCGAGCTGAACTACCGGGCCAACATCGATGCGCTGAAGCGGCTCGGCGTGACCGACGTGATCTCGCTCTCCGCCGTCGGCAGCCTGCGCGAGGATTTGCCGCCCGGGCATTTCGTGGTGGTGGACCAGTTCATCGATCGCAGTTTCGCGCGGAAGAAGACGTTCTTCGAATCAGGCTGCGTCGCGCATGTCTCGATGGCGCAGCCGGTCTGCCCGCGGATCGGCGATGCGCTGGAGGCCGGGGCGCGGCGGCTCGGCCTGCCGGTGACGCGGGGCGGCACCTATCTGGTGATGGAAGGGCCGCAATTCTCGACGAGGGCAGAGAGCGAGCTGTATCGGAGCTGGGGCTGCAGCGTGATCGGCATGACCAACATGCCGGAGGCCAAGCTCGCCCGCGAGGCGGAGCTCTGCTACGCGACGGTCGCGATGGTGACGGATTTCGATTGCTGGCACCCCGGCCATGAGCATGTGACCGTCGAGGCCGTGGTGCGTGTGCTGCTCGGCAATGCGGATCATGCGCGCAATCTGGTGCGCGAGGTGATCCCGGAGCTCGGCGCGGCGCGCGGCCCGTGTCCTTATGGTTGTGATAGGGCGCTCGACAACGCGATCATCACGGCGCCCGAGAAACGCGACCCTGCGGCGCTCGCGCGGCTCGATGCTGTCGCCCGACGCATACTGCAGGCCGCCTGACGCGGATGCGCCAGGCGGGTCGGAGCAGTGTCAGATTCGTCCGAGTACCAGCAGGACGATGATGATCAGCAGGATGATGCCCAAACCGCCCGACGGGTAGTAGCCCCAGCCGGAGCTGTACGGCCAGGTCGGCAGCGCGCCCAGGAGGAGGATGATCAGGACGATGAGGAGGATCGTGCTCATGCCGACTCTTCCGAATTGTTAATGATGACGGGCTTAACGCCGCACGGGAGTGTCGGTTCGTCCGGCGTTGAAATGATGGTGTGGCTGCTTGACCTCCGTTCCGATCGGCGCATGACTGTTGCAATGCAGCATGATGGTCGAGCCCGATGAACGCCGCCGCGCCGACCGACGCCATCCAGCGGTTTTCCCATCAGCAGATCCTGCAGGTCCTGTCGGGGGTGCTGCTGTGCATCCTGCTCGCCGCGCTGGACCAGACCGTGGTGGTGCCGGCGGTGCCGGCGATCGCGGCCGACCTGCGCGGGTTCAGCCATCTCTCCTGGATCATCACCGCCTATCTGCTCACCTCCACCGCGGCGACGCCGATCTATGGACGGCTTTCCGATCAGTATGGCCGCCGCGTGCTGCTGATGCCGGCTCTCGTGCTGTTCATCCTCGCCTCGATCGGCTGCGCGCTTTCCACCTCGCTCGGCATGCTGATCTGCTTCCGCGCCTTACAGGGCATCGGCAGCGCCGGACTGGTGGCGATGGCGCAGGCCTCGATCGCCGACGTGATCGCGCCGCGGGAGCGCGGGCGCTACCAGGGCTACATGGCCTCGATGTGGGGGATCGCCTCGATCGCCGGACCGATCGTCGGCGGCTATGTCACGCAAAACCTGTCTTGGCGGTACGTGTTCTGGATCAACATCCCGGTCGGGCTGCTGGCGCTCTGGCTGAGCCATCGGGGCTTGCGGAATCTGCTGCCCGGACGGCAGCAGATGCGCATCGACTATTTGGGCGCGATGCTGCTGACCGGCGGGATCACCGCCTGGCTGCTGCTGCTGAGCTGGGGCGGCATTGAATACGACTGGCTGTCATCGGTGATCGTGCTGCTCGGGATCGGCGGCCTCGCGCTTCTGCTGGTGCTGGTGTGGCATGAGCGGCGGGTGGTCGATCCGCTGCTGCCGCCGCGGCTGTTCGGCAGCGGCTCTTTCGTGAGCGGCGTCGCGATCGGCTTCTTCGCCTCGCTCGCGCTGTTCGTCGGCACCTTCCTGCTGCCGCTGTTCTTTCAGCTCGCGCGCGGCGCCGATGCCGGGCAATCCGGTCTCCTGCTGATCCCGTTCCTGATCTCGAACGTGTGCGGCGCCTATCTGGGTGGCCGCCTGGCACGGCGGATCGGGCGGACCAAGCCGATCGTCACCGGCGGCCTCGTCATCTGCACATTGGGTTTCGCCGCACTCGGCCTGCTCGGCCCGGCGAGCGCCTTGCCGCTGCTGGTGCTGGGAATGGCGCTCGGCGGGCTCGGGATCGGCATGCTGATGCCGACGGTGCTGACCCAGGTGCAGAACGCGGCGGAGCGGCGGGATGTCGGCATCGCCACCGCCTGCATCCTGTTCCTGCGTTCGATGGGCGGCGCGTTCGGCAGCACGATCGGCGGCGCGATCCTGGTGGCGCGGTTCAACGCCGGAATGGCGGGGCGGGGCGGCACGCTCGACCTCACCTCGTCGAACGGCACGGCGCAGGCGCTCACCGGCCTGCACGGACCGGACCGCGACCAGGCGGTCGCCGCCCTGACGAGCGGATTCCATCTCGCCTTCTGGGTCACCACCGTCCTGCTGGTGGTCGCGATCGTCATCGCCGCCATCACGCGCGACGTACCCCTCCGCTCGGCGAGCGAACCGCAGGTGCAAGGCCTCGGCCACTAGGTTTTGAGGCCTTGAACGATCGCAGAGGACATCGCCGATGCTCCAGCGAGATTGTCTCGGATTGGAGCTAGGGCATTTTCAGTTAAGTCGGGGCCGGCCCTCGCCCCCACCCGGCTTCCCATCGGTAGTATGCTTCGTTGGGGAGCCGGGTGGGGGGCGAGGGCCGGCCTCGACTCCACCGAAGGTGAAAATGCTCTAGGCGGCCTACAACCCTCCGGCAGTGACACACGCATACCTGCGCCGCCGTCCGGCTGCCGAGCGAGCGGCTGCCTGACCTGACCATGGGACAGGCGTCCGGAACCTGATCACCTGCCGGGCTGAGCCGCAATCAGCCGGGCAGCGCGCCGGACGCCGCCTGCAGCAGCCGCCAGCCCGGCTCGCCGCAGATCTTGCGCCAATCGGCATAAAACCCCGCCTGTCGCAGCACGGCACGGAAGGGTTCAGGGTCGGGGGTGGTGAGCGCGACGCCGTTTTTCTGTAGGCCGCCGACAAGCCTCGCATCCAGCGCCGCGACATCCGCGCGCTCCGCGATGCAGGCTGCGTCTAGCGCGGTCGTCAGCGCGGATTTCGCCGCCGCCGACAGAGCTTCGAACGCGGCCGCATTGGCCAGCAGCCAGTAGCCCTCCCAGACATGCGCGGTGAGCGCGCAATTGCGCTGTACCTCGTACAGCCGCGCAAGATCGATCAGCGGGAGCGGCGCGGACGCCCCATCGGCGCCGCGGCTTTGCAGCACGCTGTAGAGCTCGGCAGGTCCGGCTTCCGCGGGCGTGATGCCGAAAGCGCGGGCCATCGCCTGCAGAACCAGGCTCGCCGGCAAAGCGAGGCGAAGTCCGTGTAGATCGGACGGCCCGGAAACGCGCCGCTCCGTCGTGGTGATCTGATGAAACCCGCCGTCCCAGACACATCCAAGCGCCACGAGACCGTTGCCGCGAATGGCGTCACGAACAAACCCGCCGAGCGCGCCATCCATCGCCGGCCAGAGGCGGGCGGTGTCGTGGAACGCAAACGGAATGCAGGGAAGCGCCGCTTCGGGCACCAGGCGGGCCAGCACGAGGGCGGATTGCGCGACGAGCTGCAGCGTACCGGACTGCGCCGCGCCGAGCATCTCCGTGGCCTCCCCGAGTTGGCTGTCGGGATAAATCTCGATTGCGAGCTGCCCGTGCGTGGCCGTGCGGATGCGCGAGGCGACCTGCTGCAGGCGCGTATTGAGCGGATGCGCCGCCGGCAGATCGGTGCCGAGCCGATAGGCGAAATTCGCGGCGCGCGCTGTCCCGGCGAACGCCGCAAGCGACGCGCCGAGCAGCCCCCGCCGCCCGGCGCGACGCGCGTCAGGCACGGCCGATGAGCTGGCCGCCATCCACGGCGATCGTCTGGCCGGTGACCCAGCGGGCGAGCGGCGAGGCCAGGAACATCACCACATCCGCGACCTCCTCCGGCGTGCCGAGACGGCCGAACGGACAGCTCGCCAAGGTGCGCTGAAAGACCTCGGAATTCTCGTTCCGCCGCTTCTCCCAATTGCCGCCGGGAAACTCGATCGCACCGGGCGCCACCGCATTTACCCGGATGCCCTTGGCGGCGAGCATGGCCGCCTGGCTCATCGTGTAATGCATCGACGCCGCCTTCACCGCGCCATAGGGCGGCGTGCGCGTCGACGCGCGCATTCCCGAAATCGAGGAGACGTTGATGATGCTCGCTCCGTCCGTCTTCTCGAGCCAGGGCATCGCCGCCTGCGTCGCGCGCACGATCGCCATGATGTCGACCGCGAAGCCCGCGGCCCAGCCCGCCTCGTCATCCGTCGTGCCGAAACCGGACGCGTTGTTGACGAGCACGTCGATCCCGCCGAGCAGGCCAGCGGCCTTCGGCACCATCGCGGCGATCGCCGCCGCATCCGCGAGATCGCACGGCGCGGCATAGGCGGCGACGCCGAGCGCCTCGACCTCCTTGCGCGTCGCCTCAAGCGTTTCCGCGCCGCGTGCGCAGAGGAACACCGCGGCGCCGGCCTTGCCGAAGCCGAGCGCGATGGAACGTCCGATCCCGCGACTGCCGCCGGCGACAAGTACGCGTTTTCCCGTGAAATCCATGCACCCTGACCCCGATCAACGGCAGGGGAGGGTTGCAGTCTTCGTTGCCCTGCGCAAGGCGACGGTTGAAGGCGCAGGCGGCTTGCGCGAGAACGTCCGGGCATTTCGGGGGGAAAGGTCGCATGGAGATCGACGAAGCGGGCAAACGGGCGCGCGCAATCTATGACCTCGGCAAGACCGCGATGTTCGCCTGCAAGGCCGATCCGCGCTTCCACTATTGCCTCTACGTGCCGCCCGGCGTGGCCGAGGGAGAAACGGTGGATCTGCTGGTCGCGGTGCACGGCAGCACGCGCACCTCGTTCCTCGAATTTCGCGACGGCTTCGCGGAATTCGGCCGCTGGCACCGCTGCGCCGTGCTCTGCCCCGTCTTCCCGATCGGCGTGCGCGGCGATGACGAACGCAGCGGCTACAAATACATGATCGAGGGCGATATCCGCTACGACCTGCTGCTGCTCAACATGGTCGAGGAGGTCGCGGCGAAATACCGCCAGAATTGGCAGCGCTTCGCGGTATTCGGCTTCTCGGGCGGCGGCCATTTCGCGCATCGCTTCGCGATCCTGCATCCGCAGCGTCTCTGGGCCGCCTGCATCGGCGCCCCGGGCTCCGTCACGCTGCTCGACCCGGCACGCGACTGGTGGGTCGGCATCCGTGACCTCCCGGCGCGGTTCGGCATCACCTTCGACCGCGAGGCGCTCGCCCGGGTGCCGGTGCAGATGCTGGTCGGCGACGCCGATCTCGAGACCTGGGAGATCACCCACAAACCCGGCGGCTCACGCTGGATGGAGGGCGCCAACGATGCCGGCAGGACACGCCCCGAGCGGCTCCGCGCGCTTCGGCAGAGTTTCGAGGCGGCCGGGGTCACCGTGACGTTCCAGGAAATGCTCGGCGTCTCGCACGAGCGGATGCGCGCGGTCGAGCGGGTGAAGGAGTTTCTCGCCGGCGTGCTCGCCAGGCAGCGGAATGATCGCCCGGTGACGGCATGATCGCGCCGGACGATCGCATCGTCATGGTGTCGGGCGCCGCACGCGGCATCGGACGCGCCGTGGTCGAACGCCTGCTCGCCGCCGGCTTCCGGGTCTCCGCCGCCGTGCGCGACCCGCGCGGCCTCACCGCCTCCGACCGGCTGATGGTGCAGCGCTACGACGCGGAAAGCCTGGCCAGCGCCGAGCTCTGGGTGGCCGACACCGCGGCGAAATTCGGCGCCATCGACGCGCTGGTGAACGTCGCCGGCATCAACACACGCTTCGCCATCACCGACGCCGACGAAACCGCGCTCGACGCGCTCTGGGCGATGAACGTCAAAGCCCCGCTGCGGTTGATCCGCCTGGCCATGCCGCACCTCGCGAAGACCGGGCAGGGCCGCGTGATCAACGTCGCCTCGCTCTCCGGCAAGCGCGTAAAGAACGCGAATTCCGGCTACGCCATGAGCAAGTTCGCGCTCGTCGCGCTGACACACGCCGTCAGACTCGCGGGCTGGGACAGCGGCGTCCGCGCGACCGCACTCTGCCCCGGCTTCGTCGCCACCGACATGACCAGCGGCGTCAACACCTTCCCGCGCGAGAACATGTCGGACGCCGCTGACATCGCCCTGCTGACGGAAACCATCCTGCGCCTGAGCAACACAGCCTCCGTCGCCGAACTGCTCGTCAACTGCCAGCTCGAGGAGATGGTTTGAAGGAAGGCCAGGGGGCTCTGCCCCCTGGACCCCCGCCAAAGGCCGAGCCCTTAGCGGGGTCCAGGGGGCAGAGCCCCTGGTCTTCCTTCAAGCCGCTTTCTTGAGAAAGCGTTCGAAGCGGAAGGGGGAGGGGTCGACGACGGGGGTGTTTCCTGTCACCAAGTCCGCCATCAGCCGGCCGGCGCCGGGTCCGATGCCGAAGCCGTGGCCTGAGAAGCCGGTGGCGATGTGGAAACCGGGCAAGGTGTCGATGGGTGCGATGACCGGCACGGCGTCCGGTGTCACGTCGATCAGTCCGGCCCAGCGTTCGACGACCTCCATCCCGGCGAAGGCGGGGAAGGCCTGGGCGAGGGCGGTTTGCGCGCCGCCCACGATGTTGACGGCGGGAACCGGGTCGAGCACGCGCATTTTTTCGAAGGGCGAGGTTTCGTCGAGTTTCCAACGCCGCTCGATCTGCCATTCGTCGAGGAAGCGGCGTCCGACGCGGAAGCGCAGATCCTTCCAGGTGGTGCGCATGGCGGGCAGAAAGTCGAAGAACAGCCGAAAACTGTCCGGCACGATGTCGGCCACCGAGGCGCGTTGCGAGACCGTGTAGCCGCCATCGACGCGCTTGCGGAAGGCGAAGTTCGACGCCGCGGCGGCGATTTCGGGCGGTCCGTCAAGCGGGGCGGTGCGGGCGACCGAGCCGAGCACCTTGAGCTGCGGCAGGTCGAGCCCGCTATTGCCGCAAAACAGCCGAGACCAGGCGCCGCCGGCGAGCACGACGGCATTGCAATCGATGCGGCCTTTCTCGGTGACCACGCCGCCGATGCGGCCGCCGCGGGTTTCGAGCCCGCGCACCGCGCAATCGGTGAGGATGGCGGCGCCCCGCGCCCGCGCCGCCTCGGCGATGGCGGGTGCGGCCTTGGAGGGTTCGGCGCGGCCGTCGGTCGGCGTGTAGAGCGCGGCGGGAAAGCGGCGGGCGGCGCCGGGGAGCACGTCGGCGATCTCGTCCGAGCTCAGCATGCGCGAGCTCACCTGATAGGGCCGTGCCTGTTCGAGCCACGCCGAATGGCGGTCGATGTCGGCCTGGTTCTCGCAGAGATAGACGATGCCGGATTCGCGGAACCCAGTTTCCGCGCCGACGCGCGCATTCATGCCGCGCCAGAGGCGGAGCGCCTCGATGGAAAGCGGGATCTCCCGGAGGTCGCGCCCCATGGTGCGCGTCCAGCCCCAGTTGCGGCTGGATTGCTCGCCGCCGATGCGGCCTTTTTCGCACAGCGCGACGGAGACGCCGCGTTCGGCGAGACTCAGCGCGGTGTTGACGCCGATGATGCCGCCGCCGATCACCACGACATCGACGCGCTGCGGCAGCGTGGCATCGGAACGCACGAGATCGACGGGCGGGGACATGGCGAAATTCCTCTACGGGGTCATGGCGGTGAGATCGGGCAGTTCGGTGGCGAAGACGACGCGGCCCGGATGGTTGACCGAGTGCATCGTCTCGATCGGCGTGCCTTCGGCGTCGGTGGCGACGAGGCGGAGGAGCAGGCAGGACGTGCCCGCCGCCAGGTCGAGCAGCCCGGCCTCCAGCGCGTTTGCCTCGGCGACGCTGATCACCCGTTCGCGGACATGCGGCTCGATGCCATAGCGGGCGCGCAGCAGGGCGTAGAGCGACTGGCCGGCGGCGAGATCCTCGGCGGCGAGGCCCGGCAGACGATCGGCCGGCAGGTGGCTCGTCTCGATGCAGAACGGCGCCGCATCCATCGCCCAGAGACGGCGGATGATGAAGACCGGGCCGCCCGGCGCGAGGCCGAGCCGGGCTGCGACCGGCGCCGAAGCGGGTTCCGGCGCGAAATGCAGAAGCTTGTTGCCCGGGCTGCCGCCGGCGCGGCGCACCAGTCGGGAGACGCCGTGCGCCGTGCGCGCCTCCAGCGGGCGCACCACGCGCGGCGGCGGGATGCGGGTGCCGCTGGTGCCGTTGCGCTCCAGCAGCCCCGCCGCGACCAGCCCGTCCATCGCCTTGCGCACCGTCATGCGGTTGGCGCCCAGCGTCTCGGCGAGCGTGCGCTCGGACGGGATGCGCGCGCCGGGCCCGTATTCCGGCCGGCTGATCATCTCGCGAATATGCCGCTCGATCATGCGGTAGACCGGCACCCGGCTGGCGGGGCTGGCGGCTATTCGTCTGGCCGGCCGGTGCTGCAAGATGCCTCCCGTTGCGCCGCGCGGTTGCGGCTGGCTTTCCCACTGGTATATACCAGCGCGGCAACCAAGGAAACCGGGTGATCGGATGGCGTGGCGGGTCGGCGTGGATTCCGGGGGCACTTTCACCGATGTGTGCCTGTTCGAGGACGAAAGCGGGCGAGTCGAGGTCTGGAAAGTCTCCTCCACACCGGATGATCCGTCGCGCGGGATCGCGCAGGGGGTCGAGGAGGGCGTTGCCGCCACTGGCGCCGCGGTTGCCGATATCGGCTATTTCGGCCACGGCACCACGGTCGGCACCAATGCGCTAATCCAGCATCGCGGCGTGAAGACCGGGCTGATCACCACCGAGGGGTTCCGCGACCTGCTGGAGATCGGCCGGCAAAAGCGGCCCGATCTATACGACCTGCAGGCGGACAAGGCGCCGGTGCTGGTCGCGCGCGACCTTCGCCTCGAAGTGCCCGAGCGGGTGCGGCATGACGGCACGGTGGAGACCGTGCTCGACGAGCAGGCGCTGCGTGAGGCGACGCGCGCGCTGCGCGCGGCCGGCGTGCAGGCGGTCGCGGTCTGCTTCCTCTACGGTTTTGTCCGGCCGGAGCACGAGACGACGGCACGGCGCATCATCGCGGAAGAGTTTCCGGGTGCGTTCGCCTGCGCGAGCCATGAGGTGGCCCCCGAATTCCGCGAATACGAGCGGATGAGCACCGCGGTGGTGAACGCCTATCTCGGCCCGGTGATGCAGGGCTACATCCGCCGCCTCGCCGACCGGCTCGGGGGGCTGGGCCTGCGCGTGGCACCGCATCTCACCCAGTCGAATGGCGGGGTGATCGGCTTCGAGCAGGCGGCGGTGCTGCCGGTCCGCACGGTGCTCTCCGGCCCGTCCACCGGCGTGGTCGCGGCGCAGGCGGTCGGCCAGCTGGTCGGCATGTCCGACCTCATCACCTTCGACATGGGCGGCACCAGCACCGATGTCGCGCTGCTGCAGGGCGGCACCTGCCGGCTCGCCAGCGAGGCGGTGGTGCATGGCTATCCGATCAAGGCGCCGATGCTGGATATCCACACGGTCGGCGCGGGCGGCGGCTCGATCGCCTTTGTCGACAGCGGCGGATTGCTGAAGGTCGGGCCGCGCAGCGCCGGCGCGCATCCCGGGCCGGTCTGCTACGGGCGCGGCAACGAGGAAGCGACGGTCACCGACGCCAATGTCGTGCTGCAGACGCTCAACCCGACGCATCTGCTCGGCGGACGCATGGCGGTCGACCAGGCGCTGGCGAAACAGACCATCGGCAAACTCGCCGATCAGCTCGGCATGGATGCGATGACGACGGCGCAGGGCATCATCTCCGTCGTCACCGCGAACATGGCGCGCGCGATCCGCGTGATCAGCGTGCAGCGCGGGCATGATCCGCGCGACTACACGCTGGTTGCATTCGGCGGCGCCGGGCCGCTGCACGCGGCGCGGCTGGCGCGCGAGCTCGAGATTTCGCGTATCCTGGTGCCGCGCAATCCGGGCATTCTCTGCGCGATGGGGTTGCTGCTCACCGATCTGCGGGCGGATTTCGCGACGACCCGGCTGCATGTGCTGGGCGAGGCGGCGTTGCACGGCGTCGGGGCGGCGTTCACCGCGCTGCAGGCGCAGGCGGATGCCTGGTTCGAGGCGGAAGCGATCCCGCCGGCGGAGCGGCGCGTCACCCGCACCGTGGACATGCGCTATGCCGGACAGAATTACGAGCTGCCGGTGGCGCTGCCGGAC
This sequence comes from Acetobacteraceae bacterium, assembly GCA_965276665.1. Lineage (GTDB taxonomy): Bacteria > Pseudomonadota > Alphaproteobacteria > Acetobacterales > Acetobacteraceae > CAWGJC01. Next base: position 126,277 of record OZ255620.1, on the reverse strand, counting down.
GGCCGGGTCACGCGCGCCACGCTCGACGCGCTGGCCGAAGGCTTCGCCGCCGCGCACAGGCGGATGTACGGTTTCGTGGCGGAAGGCGAGACGGTGCAGCTCGTCACCTTCCGGCTGGAGGCATCCGGCATCGTACGCAAGGCGAGCTTCAAGCCGCGTCCCGAGCAGGGCGCGGATGCCGCCGGCGCGGTCATCGGCAAGCGGGAGATGTGGCTGCCCGAGGCCGGCGGTTTCGTCTCCTGCCCGGTCTATGCGCGGGAAAAACTCGATGCCGGCAACCGCATCGCCGGACCGGCGATCGTCGAGCAGATGGATGCGACGACAATCGTGCTGCCGGGCATGGTGGCGCGCGTCGAGCCCTATCTGAACCTGGTCCTGGAGGCCGCATGAGCGCTACCCTCGCGACCGCGACGTCGACGCCGCCGCGCGTCGATCCGATCACCGTCGAGGTGATCGGCAGCGCGCTCTCCTCGATCGCCGATGAGATGGGCGAGGCGCTGGTGCGCGCGAGCTACTCGACCAACATCAAGGAGAGGCGGGACTGCTCGACCGCGCTGTTCAACGCGGCGGGCGACACGCTGTGCCAGGCCGAGCACATCCCGATGCATCTCGGCTCGTTCATCGGCATCATCCCGCATATCCTGAAGCGCCACCCGACGGCGGAGATGCGGCCGGGGGACGTGTTCGTCGGCAATGACGCCTACGAGGGCGGCGGCACGCATCTGCCGGATCTCGTGCTGGCCGAACCGATCTTCGTCGACGGCGCGATCGTCGCCTGGGCGGTGAACACCGCGCACCACGCGGATTTCGCCGATCGCGGGCACGCGCACATCTACCAGGAGGGTCTGCGCATCCCGCCGATCCGCCTCTACCGCGCCGGCGTGCTGCAAATCGACGTGCAGGAGCTGATCCTGCTGAACTGCCAGGTGCCGCGCGAGCGGCTTTCCGATCTGCGCGCGCAGATGGCGGCGAACCGGCTGGGCGTCGAGCGGATGGGCGCGCTCTGCGCGAAATACGGCCGCGACACCGTGCTCGCCGCCGGCGACGCGCTGCTCGATTATGCGGAGCGCAAGATGCGGGCCGGCATCGCCACCATCCCGGACGGCATCTATCGGGCGACCGATGTGTTCGACGGGCCGGAGCTCGACGGGCTGCTCGATCTCGCCTGCGAGATCCGCGTGGCCGGCAACGAGATGCATCTCGATTTCACCGCGCCCGATCAGGTGCGGGCCGGCATCAACATGGTCTACACGGCGCTGCTCTCCACCGTCTATTATGCGGTGAAGACGGTGGTCGACCCGACCATCCTGCCGAATGCCGGGCTCGCGCGGCCGCTGCACGTCACGGCGCGCGCCGGCAGCGTGGTCAATTGCGTCCATCCGGCGGCGGTGAACGGCAGGCTGGCGCCGTGCCAGCGCGTGGTCGACCTGATCCACGCGGCGCTGGCGCCGGTGGCCCCCGAGCGCGTCACCGCGGCGAGCAACGGCGCGTGCTTCTCCGCCACTTTCACCGGCACCGATGCGGCGGGCGAGCTCTGGGTCTATCTCGAGACGATCGGCGGCGGCTCGGGCGCACGGATGGGCAAGGACGGGCTCGACGGCGTGCATGTCCACATGACCAACACATCGAACCTGCCGGCTGAGGCGCTGGAGCTCGAATACCCGCTCACCCTGCTCCGCTACGAGCTGGTCGATGGCTCCGGCGGGTGCGGCGCGTTCCGCGGCGGCATGGGGCTTCGGCGGGTGTATCGCGCGGAGGCGCCGTGCCGGCTGCGGGTCGACGGGTCTCGCCTGCTTTCGGCGCCCTGGGGCCTGGCCGGCGGCCTGCCCGGCGCGTCGGGCGCCTTCGTGTTCGGCCCGGGGATGTCGCCGTTCGCGCACGGGTCGGGAGCGATGCGGAAGGGCGATATCGTCGAGATCGTGACGCCGGGCGCCGGCGGCTACGGCTCGCCGGCGGCGCGGGACAAGGCTTCCGTGCGGCGCGACATCGCCGAGAAGCGGATCGATGCCGCGACCGCCGGGCGCATCTACGGCGCTCCCTGACGCGCCGCGATGCTCTGGCTGCTGAAGCGCATCCTGGTCTCGCTGGTCCTGGTCTGGGTGGTCGCGAGCATCGTGTTCCTGGCGATCCGCTTCGTGCCGGGCGATCCGGCGGAATTGCTGCTGGCGCAGGGCGGCGCGGCGCCCGATCCGGCGGCCGTGGCGCAACTGCACCAGCAGCTCGGGCTCGACCGGCCGATCGGCGCGCAATATCTGCGCGAGATGGGCGGCCTGCTGCGCGGCGATCTCGGACGCAGCCTGCAGGACGACACGCCGGTTTCCGATGAATTGCTGCACCGACTGCCGCGCACGCTCGAGCTGATCGTGGCGGCGACGATCCTTGCCCTGCTGTTCGGCATGCCGACCGGGTTGGCGGCGGCGCTCGATCCCGGGGGCGCCGTCGACCGCGTGGCGGGCTGGCTCGCCGGCATCGGGCTCGCGGTGCCGATCTTCGTGGTCGGCACGCTGCTGGTGCTGATCTTCGCGCAAGGGCTGCGCTGGGTACCCGCGGGCGGCTTCGTCCCGCTCACGCAGGCGCCGCTCCGGCATGTCACCCTGCTGGCGATGCCGGCGGTGACGATCGCGCTCGGCCTGTTCGCGACGGTGTTCCGGATGACGCGCGTCGCCGTGCTCGACGTCGCCGCGCGGGATTACGTGCGCACCGCGCGGGCCAAGGGCGTGGCGCGGCGGCGCATCCTGCTGCATCACGTGCTGCGCAACGCGCTGATGCCGGTGGTGACGGTGGTCGCGCTCAATATCGGCACGCTGCTCGGCGGCACCGTGCTGGTGGAATACGTGTTCAACTACCCGGGGCTTTCCGGCATGCTGGTGGATGCGGTGAACGCCCGCGACTATCCGGAGGTGCAGGGGATCGTGCTGGTGATCTCGATCCTGTTCGTCACGCTCAATCTCGCGGTGGATCTGCTCTACGGATTGCTCGATCCGCGGGCCAGACACGGATAATGACTGCGGGACCAACCAGGCGCTGGCTGCCGGCGGCCGCGGTCGGAGGGATCGTGCTGCTCGCGATCGCCGCACCGGTGCTCGGCCTCGCCAACCCGGTCGCGATGGACATCGCCCACCGCATGGCGCCGCCCTCCGCCGCGCATTGGCTCGGCCGCGACGAGTACGGGCGCGACGAGCTGGCGCGGCTGATCTGGGGCGCCCGCATCTCGCTCTCCGTCGCCGCCGCTTCGTCCGCGATCGCCTGCGTCCTCGGCACCGCGATCGGGCTCGCCGGCGGCTATCTAGGGCGGCTGGCGGAGCTGCTCGCGCTGCGCAGCATGGACGTGGTGCTGTGCTTCCCGCCGCTGCTGCTCGCGCTGCTGGTGGTGACGCTGTTCGGGCCGGGGGCGACCACGCTGATCCCGGTGCTGGCGCTGGTCTATCTCCCGGGTTTCGTACGCGTCGCCTATGCCGGGGTGATCGGGGTGCGCGCGCACGAGTATGTAGAGGCGATGCGCGCGCTCGGCGCGGGGCGCACGCGCATCATGCTCGGCACCATCCTGCCGAACATCGCCGGCCCGGTGCTGGTGCAGCTCAGCCTCGCCGCGGCCTCGGCGATCGTGCTGGAATCCGGCCTGTCCTTCCTCGGTCTCGGCGTGGTGCCGCCGGCGCCGTCCTGGGGGCTGATGATCGCCGCGGCGCGGGCGACGATGAACCAGGTGCCGCTGCTGCTGCTCTGGCCGTGCCTCGCGCTCAGCCTCACCATCCTGGCGATGAACGGTCTGTGCGACACATTGCGCGACGTGGTGGGCGGCCGCGCGCCGCGACGGCGAGGCATGCGCCGTGTGGTGGAGGCGCTGGCGCCCGGTCTGGCCGCCGGGGACGAACCGGACGCCGTGCTGGCGGTGCGCAATCTCACCGTCGCGATCGAGACTCCGATGGGGATGATCCATCCGGTGCGCGACGTGTCCCTCGCGGTGCGGGCGGGGGAAACCCTGGCGATCGTCGGCGAGAGCGGGTCGGGCAAGTCGCTGACCGGGCTCGCCGTGATGGGCCTGTTGCCGGGCGCGGCGCGGGTGATTGCCGGCCATATCGCGCTCGACGGCGATCCGCTGCCGCTGCGCGAGCCGGCACTCCGTCGGTTGCGCGGCAAGCGCATGGCGATGGTGTTCCAGGACCCGCTCGGCAGCCTCAACCCGGTGCATCGTGTCGGTGCGCAGATCGTCGAGGCGCTGCGGGCGCATCGCCGGATGCCGGCGCGCGCGGCGCGGGCGCGGGCGGTCTCGCTGCTCGAGCGCGTCGGCATTCCGGATGCGGATAGGCGCGCGCGCGCCTATCCGCACGAGATGTCCGGCGGCATGCGGCAGCGCGCGATGATCGCGATCGCGGTGGCCAACGACCCGCGTCTGCTGATCGCCGACGAGCCCACCACCGCGCTCGACGTCACCATCCAGGCGCAGATCCTCGATCTGCTCGGCACGCTGAAGCGCGAGCGCGGGATGGGGCTGGTGTTCATCACCCACAGCCTGCCGGTGGTCGCCGAAATCGCCGACGAGGTCGCGGTGATGTATGCGGGCGAGGTGGTGGAGCGTGGCCGCGCCGTCGAGGTGTTTGCCGAGCCGCTGCATCCCTACACGGTCGCGCTGCTCAGGAGCGCGCCGCCGGAGGATGGAAGGCTGCCATCGAGCATTCCCGGCATCGTGCCGCCGCCGCACGCCTTGCCGCCGGGCTGCGTGTTCGCGCCGCGCTGCGCGATGCGGCGGCCGGAATGCGAGGCGGCGCCGCCGCCGCTGATGCGCGCCGGACCGGACCGCGAGACGCGCTGCCTGCGCTGGCGCGAGGTCTCGCCGGTGCTGGAGAGCGTCGCGTGAAGACGCGCCAGAGTGCTCGCGTGAAGACGCGCCAAGACGCTCGCGTGAGATACGCGCGGGAAAAATACCGGTGAGCGCTTTGCTCGCGATCGAAGGCGTGTCGCGGCGGTTTGCGCAGGGCGGCCTGTTCCGGCGGCGCGCAATCCAGGCGGTGAGCGATGTCAGCTTCGGCATCGCCCGCGGCGAGGCGGTCGGCCTGGTCGGCGAGAGCGGGTCGGGAAAGAGCACGATCGGGCGCCTGGCACTCGGCCTGCTGCGGCCCAGCGGCGGCACCGTGCGGCTCGACGGCGCCGATCTCGCACGAATGGGGGCGGCCACGCTGCGGCGGCAGCGCCGGCGCATGCAGCTCGTGTTCCAGAACCCCGATCAGAGCCTCGATCCGCGCCGCCGCGTCGGCGCCCAGATCGCCGACGGCATCGCGATCCACCGGCTCGCCCCGAAAGCGGCGCGGCGCGAGCGGGTGGCGGCGCTGCTCGCGCAGGTCGGGCTCTCCGCCGCGCAGGCCGACCGGCTTCCGCATGAATTCTCCGGCGGCCAGCGCCAGCGCGTCGGCATCGCCCGGGCGCTCGCGACCGAGCCGGAATTGCTGGTCGCCGACGAGCCGGTCTCGGCGCTCGACGTGTCGGTGCAGGCGCAGGTGCTGGCGGTGCTCGCCGATCTGCGCACGCGGCTCGGGCTCGGCATGCTGTTCATCAGCCACGATCTCGCGGTGGTGCGCAGCCTGTGCGACCGGGTGATCGTGCTCTATCTCGGCCGGGTGATGGAGGAGGGAGAGACGGCCGCCGTGCTTGGCGCGCCGCGCCATCCCTACACGCGCGCGCTCCTCTCGGCCGCGCCGAGCCTCGACGCGGCGCGGCGGCGGACCCGGATCCTGCTGCGCGGCGACCTGCCGAGCCCGGCGAACCCGCCGTCCGGCTGCCCGTTCCGCACGCGCTGCCCCTGGGCGATCGCGGCCTGCGGCGACGCCGTACCGCCGCTCCGCGCCATGGGCGACGCGCATCGCGTCGCCTGCATCCGCGCCGATGATCCAAGCATGAGGGATTGATGATGGGACCCGCAATTTCGATCCCGCGCCGCGCGGTGCTGGCCGGCGCCGCGACCCTGCCGCTGTTTGCCCGCACCGCGTCGGCCGCGCCGCCCGGCCTGCTGCGCTTCGGCCTCTCCTCCTACCCGCCGAACCTGCTGCCTTGGGCGAGCACCGGCACCGCGGCGCTGACCGTGAAGTGCCAGGTCTATCGCGGCCTGCTTTCCTTCGGGCCGGACGGCAAGCTGCGCGGCGAGCTCGCCGACCACTGGGAGCGCGACGGCGATGCTGGCTGGCGCTTCCATCTGCGCGATGCCCACTTCCATAACGGCAAGCCGGTCACCGCGGAGGACGTCGCCTGGTCGCTCGCGCAGATCGGCTCGAGCCCGACCGCCTATCTGCGTGGCCAACTCCAGGTGATCCAGTCGGTGGAGACGCCCGATCCGCGCACGATCCGCATCCTCACCAAGACGCCGATCGTCACATTGCCGCTGCTGCTGGCCACGCCCTTCGCCCCGGTGATCGCCAAGGATTCGCTGGAGGCGGAGGGCGGCCCGATCGGCGCCGGGCCCTACACCATCGCGGCGCAGGAGCGCGGCGTCTCGCTCGACCTCGCGGCGTTCGAGGGGTTCTACAAGCCCGGCCTGCCGAAGATGAAGAAGCTGCGGATGACCGCCTATGCCGATGAGAATGCGCGTGTCGCCGCCTTGCAGGCGGGCGATGTCGATTTCATCGAATACGTGCCCTGGCAGTCGATGGCGGCGATCGAGAAGGACGCAAAACTCCGGCTCGACACGGTGGACGGCCCGTTCATGGCGCTCGATTTCAATGGCGGCAGCGGGCCGTTCAAGGATGCGCGGCTGCGGCTCGCGGTCGCGCATGCGATCCGGCGGGAGGAGATCGTGAAGGCCGCCTTCTACGGCCGCGGCACGCCGCTCCAGGGCCTGCCGATCCCGAAGGTGAGCGAGTTCTACAATCCGACCTATGCGGATGGCTGGAATTACGACCCGGCGAAGGCGAAGTCGCTGATGCAGGCGGCGGGGGTCGGCGGCGGGTTCGCCTGCACGCTGCTCTCGACCGCGCAATACGGCATGCACAAGGCGACGGCCGAGATCGTGCAGCAGCATCTCGGCGAGATCGGCATCCAGGTGCAGCTCAACCTGCCGGATTGGGCAACGCGGGTCACGCTCGGCAATCGCGGCCAGTACGAGTTCTGCGTGCAGGGGCAGGCGGCGGACAACAACGATCCGGACGGGCTCTCCGCCTATATCGACGGCAGCCTGCCGCCGGACAATGCGCGCAGCGTCAACCTGCCGACGCCCGAGATCCACTCGCTGCTCGCCGCCGGGCGAGCGGAGTTCGACTCTGCGAAGCGGCACGCGATCTACGACCAGCTGCAGCAGGTGGCGTTGCAGGTGGTGCCGATGGCCGGGCTGTGCTGGCGCAGCCAGGGCTATGCGATGACGCGCGGGCTGTCCGGGCTCGCCAACCTGCCTGGCGGCCTCAATTTCTACTCGGGCACCTCGTTCGAGGACATCGTGCTCGCCTGAGGGGGATGGCCGTGATGAAAACGCCTGTGACGGCCGGCTGCCTGCTGGCGCTCGCCCTGCTGCTGCCGACGTCGGCGCAGACCTCGACCTATGCGCAGACGCCGCTCGGCCCGCCGCCCGGCGGCTTCCCGATGCCGCCCGCCGATGAGATGCGGGGCGCACCGCCGGCTTCTCCCCCAGCCGCTCCCGGACCGGCGACGCCGGCACCGACCGCCCTGGCACCGACCGCCCTGGCACCGACCGCCCTGGCACCGACAGCTCTGGCACCGACAGCTCTGGCCCCGACCGCTCCGGCCCCGGGTGCGCCCCCGGGGCTGGCCGCGCCCGGCGGTGCGCCGGCGGATACCATCGTGCCGCCTTTGCCGACGCCTGTTGTCGGCGACGATGCCTCGATCCGCCAGTATCTCGGCGATGCCCGCGCCGCCCTCGTGGGCGGACGGGTCGGGGAAGCGGAGGAGGCGCTGGAACGCGCCGAGACAAGGATGCTCGATCGTTCGGTCGCTCCGTCCCGGGTCGGCGATACCATTGCCGGCCCCGGCATCGACGATATCGGCGCGGCGCGGCGGGCGCTCGCGGCGCGGGACGTTCCGGGCGCGATCGGCGCGATCGACGCCGCCCTCGCGCGGCGCTGAGACCCGACCGCGCGCCGCACCGCGCGCCATGTCGGTGCGCGGCCGCCATCCGCATCGTCCTGCGAAAACCTTCGCCGCCCCGGCCCCCCGCGTGCATAAGCGAGTCCGGGGCGCAATGCGGGAGAACGCGTGGTGAGCCTGATCGTCCGCCTCCTGCTCGTGCTCGCGGTCGCGGCGGTGCCGACCCTGGTGGTGCAAATCGGCGGCGAGGTGGTGGCGCGGCGGTCGGAAACCGCGGAGCTCGCCAGCCGGGCGCAGCGCATCGCGACCCGGCTCGCCGCCAGCCAGCGCGCCTTCCTCGACAATACCGATGTGATGCTCGGCCTGTTCGGCAGCTTGCCGGCGGTAAGCGAGAACCAGCCCGACTGCCCCACCACCCTGGCCGCGATCGCCGTGCGCAGCCCGGGCCTCGACCGGCTCGTGCTCGCCGACCCATCCGGGGCGGTGGTTTGCGGCACCGATCCCGGCCGCGCCGCATTCGGGCGGAACGTCGCCGACAATGCCGCCTTTCGCGCCGCCGCCGCGGCGCGCTTCGCGGTCAGCCAGGTGATGCCGCCGGAAGCGGCCCGGCCGGAGATCGTGATCGCCTGCCGGGTGACGAGGGCGGACGGGGCGCCCCCGCTCTTCTTCCTGGCGCTGATCGATCCGAACTGGCTCGCCAGCCAGCTCGCGCAGGGGCGGCTGCGGGATCGCGGCGCGGTCGGGATCGTCGATGAGGACGGGCACCTGCTGATCCGGGCACCCGAGGCGGCGGGAGAGGTCGGGCGCACGCTCGCCTGGGCGAAGCAGCTTGGCGCGCCGACCGCGCCCGGCCTCGCCGATGGGCGCGATGTGAACGGCGACCGGCGGCTGATCGGCTACGCGCCGTTCGAGGTCATGCCGGGCCGGCGCTGGCTCGTCGCCGTCACCTTCAGCCGGACCGAGATATCCGCCGCCGCCTGGCGCGAAACCCGGGGAATGCTGCTCCTGCTCGCGATCGAGGTCGCGCTCGGGATGCTGATCGTCTGGCTGCTCGGGCGGCGGGTGATCGAGCGGCCGATCGCCGCCTTGCTGCGCGGCGCCGAAAGCTGGAGCGGCGGCGCGCTGCGCGAGCGGGTGAGCCTGCCGCCGGGCGGCGAGTTCGGCCGGCTCGCCGCCGCGTTCAACACCATGGCCGAGGAGATCGGCTTCCGCCAGGCACGGCTCGCCGAGAGCGAGGCCTTCGTCCGCAGCGTTGTCGAGAACAGCGCCGACTGCATCATGGCGCTCGATCCGACCGGGCGGCTGGTCTTCGTCAACCAGCCCGGCGTGCGGGCGATGGAGGCGGGGGATGCCGGGGCGCTGCGCGGCCGGCGCTGGCGCGAGCTGTTCCCCGACGAAGTGCGCCCGGCGATCGACCGCGCGCTCGGCGCCGCCCTCTCCGGCCGGGTCGGGCGTGTCGAGGCCTGGTGCCCGACCCTGCTCGGCGCCATCCGCTGGTGGGATATCCGGGCGACGGCGGTGCGCGATGCCGCCGGCGCGGTCGAGCGCCTGGTGGTGATCGCCCGCAACATCACCCCGGCCAAGCGCGCGGCGGCGGCCTCGCGCGAGAACGAGGCGAAATACCGGCTGATCGCCGATGCGGTGCCGCATCTGGTGTGGATCGCGAGCCCGGCGGCCGGGGCGGCGCTCCCGAATGCGCGCTGCGCGGAGTTTTTCGGCGCGCCGCCGCCCGACCCGGTGCATGGCGATCTCGCCTTCGTGCACCCGGCCGACCGTCCGTCGGCGATGGCGGCGCGCGCGCTCGGTTTCGCCACCGGCCAGGGATTCCAGGCGGAATATCGGCTCGCCCGCCGCGACGGCGCCTGGCTCTGGCACGATCTGCGCGCCAACCCGGTGCGCGGCGAGGGCGGGCTCGTCACCGCCTGGGTGGTCACCGCGGCGGATGTGGACGAGCTGCGGCGGATGAACGAGCGGCTCGAGACCCGCGTCGGCGAGCGGACCCGCGCCCTGGAAGCCGCCCGGCATGAGCGCGAGCAGGCGGAGGCGGCCCTGTTCCAGTCGCAGAAGCTGGAGGCGGTCGGCCAGATGACCGGCGGCCTCGCGCATGATTTCAACAACCTGCTGACCGTGATCGTCGGCAATCTCGACATGATCCAGGAGGCCTGCGAGCGCGCGGAACCCGAGGGCAGCCGCATCGCGCGGCTGGCCGGACGGGCGATGCACGCGGCCGAGCGCGGCGCCCGGCTCACCGCGCAGCTCCTCGCCTTCGCCCGCCGGCAGATGCTGCGTCCGGCGACCCTCGCGGTCGGCACGCTGATCGAGGAGACCGGCGATCTGCTGCGGCGCGCGGCGGGCGAGGCGGTCTCGGTCAGCGTGGTGATCGCGCCCGATCTCTGGCCCTGTCGGATCGATGCGGCGCAATTCGAATCGGCGCTGCTGAACCTCGCGCTCAATGCACGTGATGCGATGCTTCAGGGCGGAACGCTCGAGGTCCGGCTGGACAATGCGGCGCTCGACCCCGGGACCGCGCGCGAGCTCGACGTGCCGGCCGGCGATTACGTGCGTGTCGTGGTGGAGGATACCGGGATCGGCATGAGTGAATCGGTGCGGGAACGGGTCTTCGAGCCGTTCTTCACCACCAAGGATGCCGGCGCCGGGTCGGGGCTCGGCCTGCCGCAGGTCTACGGGTTCACCCGGCAATCCGGCGGGACCGTGCAGATCGACAGCGTTCCGGGCAAGGGCACGCGGGTGACGCTCTATTTCCCGCGCGCGTCCGACGAGTTCGCCCCGGCCGCCGCCGGCCATGTGCCCTTGGCCCGGCTGCGCGGCCAGGGCACGGTGCTGATTGCCGAGGACGTCTCCGAAGTGCGCGAGGTGTTCACCGACACGCTGGCCGGCGCCGGCTACGACGTGCTCGCGGTCGCCAACGGCGCGGCGACGCTTGCGATCCTGCGCAGCGGCCGATCCGTCGACCTGCTGCTGGCCGATCTCGTGCTGCCGGGCGGGATCGACGGCCGTAGCCTGGCCCGCGAGGCGCGGCGCGTGCTGCCCAGGCTCTCGGTGCTCCTCACCTCCGGGACCGTGCCGCAGGAGGGCGGCGACGAATTCCCGATGCTCGCCAAGCCCGCCCGCCCGGCTGAGCTGCTCGAGCGCGTGGGCGCCCTGCTCGCATCGTCCGCCGAGACGCCGCCGCTCGTTCGACAGTGAAAACCCGATCGAGGAAGATCGGCGGATGACCGAGCACCCGATCCGCCAGCACGTCTATCGCCGCGCCGAGCTCCGCCGGCTGCTCGATCCGGGACGCATCGCGCTGATCGGCGCCTCGCCGCGCGCGGGCTCGTTCGGCGAGCGTGTCCGGCAGAATCTCGCCCGCTTCACCGGGTGGGTGCATCTGGTCAATGCCCGCTACCGGGAGATCGGCGGCGCTCCCTGCCACGCCTCGATCGCCGCCTGTCCGGAGGTGCCGGATTGCGCGGTGATCCTCGCGGGGCGCGAGGCGGTTGCCGGCATCATCGGCGAATGCGCGCAAGCCGGGGTGCGCGCGGTGCTGGTCTTCGCCTCGGGCTATGGCGAAACCGGCAAGCCCGGCCGCGCCGAGGAGCAGGACGCGCTCGTGGCGCTGGCGCGCCGGCACGGCATCCGGTTGATCGGGCCGAACACGATCGGCGTCGCCAATTACCTGACCGGTGCCGCGATGACCTTCTCCGGGACGCCGCACCCGGAGACGGTCGGGCCGGCGGCGGTCGGCGTGGTCAGCCAGTCCGGCGCGCTCGGTTTCGCGCTCGCGCAGGGGATCGAGCGCGGGGTGGCGATCAGCCATGTCCTGACCTCAGGCAATGCGAGCGATGTCGATTCCGCCGATCTGGTGGCCTATCTCGCCGAGGATCCGGGCTGTGCCGCGATCGCCTGCCTGTTCGAGGGAATCGCGAGCCCGCGCCGGCTGATCGAGGCGGCGGAGATCGCCTGGGCGGCGGGCAAGCCGCTCGTGATCTGCAAGATCGCGACGGGCGAGGCGGGCGCGCGGGCGGCGATGTCGCATACCGGGTCGCTCGCCGGCACCGAGGAGGCGTGGGATGCGGCCTTCGCCCGCGCCGGCGTGGTGCGCGTCGCCGGGTTCGACACGCTGCTCGAGACCGCGAGCTTTCTCGCCAAGGCGCCGCCGCCCAGCGCGCGCGGCGTGGTCGTGGTCGCGACCTCCGGCGGCGCGGGCATCATGGCGGCCGACGCGGCGGAGCGGCACGGGCTCGACCTGCCGCAGCCGGGCGCTGCGACCCGCGCGGTGCTCGAAGCCCATATCCCGGAATTCGGCTCGCCGCGCAATCCGTGCGACGTGACCGCGCAGGTGATCTCCGATCCGGAGAGTTTTCGCGCCTGCGCCGCCGCGGTGCTGGACGATCCGGCCTACGGCGCGATGATCGCGCCGCTGGTCTATGCTTATGGCCCGACGGTCGCGCGCGTGCCGGTGATGAGCGGGCTCGCGCAGGCGGCCGGCAAGATCGTCTGCAGCGTCTGGCTGGCCGAGTGGCCGGGCGGTCCCGGCGCGTTCGAGACCGCGGCCGATCCGCATGTCGCGCTGTTCCGCTCGATGGAGAGCTGCGCCGCGGCGATCGCCGCCTGGCATCGCCGCGCCGATCGGCGCGCGACGCCGGTCGAGCGGCCGCGGCTATCCCGGCCGACCGCCGCCACGGCGGCCGGAAAACTGATCCGCGCCGCCTCCGGCCGGGTGCTGAGCGAGCGCGAGGCGAAACCGCTGCTCGCGCTCTACGGCATCCCGGTGATCTCGGAGCGTCTCGCCACCGGCCCCGAGGCGTCGGCCGCCGCCGCGGTATCGCTCGGCTTTCCGGTGGCGATGAAGATCGACAGTCCGGACATCCCGCACAAGACGGAGGCCGGGGTGGTGCGGCTCGGCATCGCCTCGGCGGAGGCGGCGCGGCTGGCCGCCGCCGAGCTGCTCGCCCGCGCCGCGGCGATCGCCCCGAGGCCGCGCCGCGTCGGCGTGCTGGTGCAGCGGATGGCGCGGCCGGGCGTCGAGCTGATGCTGGGCGCGCGCGTCGATCCGCTGTTCGGCCCGACCATCCTGTTCGGGCTCGGCGGCATGCTGGTGGAGGTGCTGAAGGATGTCGCCGTCGCGCTCGCGCCGATCGGGATCGCGGAGGCGGAGGCGATGCTGCGCGGCCTGCGCGGCGCCGCGGTGCTGGGCGGATTTCGCGGCGCCCCCGCGGTCGATGTCGCGGCGCTGGCCGGCATCGTCGCGCGTTTCTCGGAGCTCGCCGCCGATCAGGCGGCGCTGCTCGAGGATATCGACGTTAATCCTCTGATCTGCAACGGCGCGACGATCGTCGCGGTGGATGCGTTGATGATCCGCGCGCATACCGAGCCCGTATCCCAGGGGCGGGCCTGACCGGCTTGCCCGGTCTGGCGGCCTGTGCGCACTTGCCGCCGATGCGCGGGCGGATTTTCCTGCTGGCCTTCCTGCTGCTCGCGCTGCTTGCGCGACATGCGCTGGCCGCCGAACCGGATGTCGTAGCGCCGGCATTGTGGGAGGCGCAGCAGAGCGCCCTCTGCGCGGCCGGCCTGCAGCAGGCGGAGCAGCACCAGGGGATTCCGCATGGTCTGCTCGCCACGATCGCGAAGGTGGAGAGCGGCCGCCCGCTGCCGCATGTCGGTCTGCAGCCCTGGCCCTGGACGATCGATGCGGACGGGCAGGGGTATTTCTTCGACAGCAAGGCGGCCGCGATCGCCTGGGCGGAGCAGGCGCTCGGGCGCGGCGTGCGGACCATGGATGTCGGCTGCATGCAGGTCGATCTGCAATACCACCCCGACGCGTTCCGCTCGCTCGACGAGGCGTTCGATCCGGCGATCAACGCCGAGTACGCCGCGCGCTTCCTGCGCCGCCTGAAGGAAGGCGATGCCGGCGGCAACTGGTTCATCGCCGTCGGTTTCTACCATTCGGAAACGCCGATGCTCGCCGCGATCTACCGCGAGGCGGTGGCGGATGTCGCGGCCGGGCGGATGCCGCCGCGGGAGGCTGGCCCGCTCTATCTGCGCGCCTTCCGTCGCGGCGCCGTGCTGCTGAGCTTCGCCGGCGGACGCAGCGGCATGATCAACACTGCGCGCCAGCCTTCGGTCCGGCGCCTGCATGTCTCGGCCTGCCAGATCGCCCGGGTGCTCGGCGATTATCTGAGCGCTGCGCCGCGCGGCTGCCGCCGCACCAGCGCCGCCGCCCGCGGCCGCGGGTGAGCGGGGCCGGCGCGGGCATCGCCCTGGCGATCATCGCCTATGCCTGCTTCTCGATCCACGACGCGACGGTCAAATGGCTGGTCGCCCTGCTGCCGGTCTGGCAAGTGCTGTTCGTGCGCAGCGCGATCATCGCGATCGGCGCGGCGGCGATCGGCCGGGGAAGGCTGCTGCGCCGGGTGGCGCAGACGCCGCTCAAGCGCGCGCTTGCGCTGCGCGCTGCGCTCACCCTGGCCGCGTGGCTTTGCTACTACACCGCGGCGCGGCGGCTCGAGCTCGCCGAGCTCACCACGCTCTATTTCTCGGCGCCGCTGATCGTCACGGTGCTTTCGGCGCCGCTGCTCGGCGAGCACGTCACGGCGCCGCGCTGGATTGCGGTCGGCACCGGCTTCGCGGGTGTCGTCGTCGCCGCCGATCCCGCCGGGTTCCGCATCTCGCCGGCGATCGGGCTCGTCGTGCTGGCCGCGGTGCTCTGGGGATACGGCATCATCCTGATGCGGCAGATCGCGCGGCGGGAAAGCTCGTTGCTGCAGATGTTCTTCGGCAATCTGTTCTTCGCGCTGGCGACCGGGATCATGTCCTTGCTGAGCTGGCGCACGCCGCGCTGGCCGGAATTGCTGCTCCTGCTCGGCACCGGGCTGTTCGGCGGCATCGGGCAGTTCTGCCTGTTCGAGGCGGCGCGCCGCGCGCCCGCCTCGCTGCTCGCGACCTTCGAGTATTCGGCGTTGCTCTGGGCCTTCCTGCTCGGCTTCCTGATCTGGGGCGAAATTCCGCCCGCTTCGGTGTTCGCGGGCGCCACGCTGATCCTGGCCGCCGGTTTGGCGCTGGTGCTCGGTGAGCGGAGGCGGCGGCGCTGAGACGCTTGCGCAGCGCAAACCGCCGGCCCTACGATCTTCTCGCTTTTGCAACGGGGTCATCATGCGAAAACTGGCTTGGACCGTCGGCGTCGGGGCGCTGGCATTGGGCGTGGGCATGACGGCCCAGATCGCGCCGGCGATGGCGCAGAAATCGGCCGACACGCTGCGCGTCGTGTGGCGCGACGGGATCCCGGATGTCGATCCGTATTTCAACAGCCTGCGCACCGGGCTGATCGTCGCGCACCAGGCCTGGGACGGGCTGATCTACCGCGACCCCGACGGCTTCAAGCTGAAACCGGCGCTCGCCACCTCCTGGAAATGGGAGGATCCGCTGACGCTCGATTTCGAGCTCCGTCAGGGCGTGAAGTTCAGCAACGGCGATCCGTTCACCGCCGCCGACGTGATCTACACGATCGGCGTCGCGACCGACCCGAAATCCGGCGTCTCGGTGCCGAGCAATTACAGCTGGATCGCGAGCGCCACGGCGACCGACGACACCCATGTGCAGATCAAGCTGAAGAAGCCGTTCCCGGCCGCGCTGGAATACGTCGCCTTCGTGATGCCGATCCTGCCGAAAGCCTATCGCGAGAAGGTCGGCGCCGCCGGCTACGCCAAGGCGCCGGTCAGCATCGGGCCTTATCGCATCACCAAGGTCGATGGCATCAACGAGATCGACATGGTGCGCAACGAGAATTACTATGCCGACAGCCCGAAAGGCCGGCCGCCGATCGGCAAGCTGGTGATCAAGGAGGTGGCGGACGCCTCGACCGAGCTCACCACCTTGCTGAGCGGCCAGGGCGACTGGATTTGGCAGTACAGCGCCGATCAGTACGACAAATTGGCGAGCGTGCCGACCATCAAGGTGATGCGCGGCGCCTCGATGCGGATCATCTTCGTCGATATCGACGCCGCCGGCCGCACCGGCGCCAACAATCCGCTCACCAACGTCAAGGTGCGCCAGGCGATCAACTACGCGGTCGACCGCGCGCAGATCGCCAAGCAGCTGGTGGGCGGCGACGCGATGGTGATCAACGCGCCCTGCTACCCGACGCAGTTCGGCTGCGACACCTCGGCCGAGACGGTCTATCCGTACGACCCGGCCAAGGCGAAGCAGCTTCTCGCCGAGGCCGGCTATCCGAACGGGTTCGAGACCGATTTCATCAACTCGATCGTGCCGCAATGGTCGGCGGCGGTGCAGAACTACCTCGCCGCGGTCGGCATCCGCGCGCGCATGAGCACCCTGCAGGCCGGCGCCGCCGTGCAGCGTTGGGAGGAAGGCAAGACGCCGCTCTACGCCAGCAGCTGGGGCTCCTACTCGATCAACGACGTCTCGGCGATCCTGCCGTATTTCTTCAGCAGCAACGTCGACGACTACGCGCATGATTCGGAGGTGACGAAGCTGCTCATCGATGCCGGCACGATGACCGATCCGGATGCGCGCAAGAAGAACTACAGCGCCGCGCTCAAGCGCATCACCGACCAGGCTTACTGGCTGCCGATCTGCAACTGGACCACGACCTACGCGATGGCCAAGGATCTCGATTTCCACCCCTGGCAGGACGAGATGCCGCGCTTCTACCAGGCGAGCTGGAAGTAGCGCGGCTCAGCCGAGCAGCTTCCACACGCCCATCACATCGAGCAGGGTCCGCTCCTCGGTGAACACGCGGCCGCTGATGAACACCACCGACCGCGTAACCCGGGTGATCCGCCCCGTGCAGGCGATCCAGTCGCCGTCACGGCCGGGTGCGGCGAAATTCGTCTGCAGGGAGATCGTGGAGCAACGGCTGCGCGCGGTGTCGTGCACGGTGCGGCCGAGCGACTGGTCGGCGAAGGCGATCAGCATCCCGCCATGCACGACCCCGCCGCGATTCAGGTGACGCGCGGCGGCGCGGAACCCGAACACGCGATCCTCCGGTCGCGCTGCGTCCTGCTGGAAGAACGGGCCGATCAATCCTGGGAACCCATCGTCGTCGAGCAGGTCGAAACCGGGCGGCCCCGCGGGCTCCGTCACGCGTCGAGGCCGAGCCCGGCGAGCACGCCGAGATGGTGATCCGCCGAGCCAAGGCAATGTTCGATCATCGTCATGCGCTTCACGTAATGGCCGAGCGCGTATTCCATCGTCATGCCGATTCCGCCATGCAGTTGCACCGCGTCCTCGGCGATCAGCCGGCCGGAGCGGCCGATCTGCACCTTCGCCGCCGCGCAGGCTTGGTGCCGCGCCGCCGCATCGTCGCTCTCCGCCATCATCGCGGCGTACAGCGCCATGCTGCGCGCGAGCTCGAGCGCCACATACATGTCGACCGCGCGATGCTGCAGCGCCTGGAACTCGCCGATCGCGCGGCCGAACTGTTTTCGCGTGCGCAGGTAATCGAGCGTCTGCGCGTGCATCGCCGCCATCAACCCGACCGCCTCGGCGGCCAGCGCCGCCACCGCGCCGTCCACCACCCGCTCGATCGCCGGCAGCGCATCGCCCGGGTCGCCGAGCGGAATCCCCTGCGCGCCCGCGAAGGAAATCTCCGCCGCGCGCATGCCGTCCTGCGTCGGATAGCCGCGCCGCATCATGCCTTTCGCGTCGCCCGCGACCAGGAACAGCCCGATGCCCTCGCGATCGCGCCGGCCGCCCGCACTGCGCGCGGTGACAAGCAGATGGTCGGCCAGCTCGCCGTGCAGCACGAGGCTTTTCGCACCGTCGATCCGCCAGGCGGCCCCGTCGCGCCGCGCCATCGTCACGATATCGGCGAGGTCCTCGCGCGAGCCGCGTTCCTGCTGCGCAAAGGCGAGATGCAGGTGGCCGGAGGTGATCTCCGGCACCAGCGACTGACGGAGGTGCCGGGGCGCCAGCGCGCGCAACAAGCCGCCGGCGAGCACCACGGTCGCGAAATACGGCTCGACCACCAGCGCGTCGCCGAACGCCTCCATGACGATCGCGGTTTCCATCGCGCCGCCGCCGAACCCGCCCTCCTCCTCGGCGAAAGGCAGGCCGAGCAGCCCGAGCTCGGCGAAGCGCCCCCACATCGCGCGGCTCCATCCGTCGGGGCCGGCCGCGTGCTGCTTGCGCGCGGCGAAGGAGTAATGGTCCGCAAGCAGGCGGCTGACGCTTTCCTGCAGCAGTCGCTGCTGCTCATCGAGCGTGAAATCCATCTCAGAGGCCCAGAATCGCCTTGGCGACGATGTTGCGCTGGATCTCGTTGGTGCCGCCGAAGATCGAGAGCTTGCGCCAGTTGAAATAGGTCGCGGCGGCTTCCGGATCGGGACCGATCGACGCCTCGTTGCGCATCGCATCCGCTGGCGGCGCCGGCAGCACGAAGGGGCCTGCGACATCCATCAGCAGATCCGTCGTCGCCTGCGCGAGCTGTGAGCCCTTGAGCTTGAGAATGGAGGAGGCGGGGTTCGGCTTGCCGTCGCCCCGCTTGCCCTCCTCGGCGAGCACCCGGAGCTGCGTCAGCTCCAGCGCCTTGAGCTCCACCTCGATCGCGGCGAGCTTTTCGCGGAACCGCCGGTCCTCGCCAAGCCCCTCGCTCGCCGCCAGGGCCTTGATGCGGGTCAGCCGCGCCTTCGAGATGCCGATGCGGGCGATATTGGTGCGCTCGTTCCCGAGCAGAAACTTGGCGATGTCCCACCCCTTGTTTTCCGCGCCAACGCGGTTTTCCACCGGCACGCGCACCGCGTCGAAGAACACCTCGTTGACTTCGCTGCCGCCGTCGATCGTGCGGATCGGCCGCACGGTCACGCCCGGGCTGCGCATGTCGATCAGCAGGAAGGAGATGCCCTCCTGCTTGCGCACGCTGGCATCCGTGCGCACCAGGCAGAAAATCCAGTCCGCATGCTGCGCATGCGTGGTCCAGGTCTTCTGGCCATCGACCACGTAATCTGCGCCCTCGCGCCGCGCCGCCATGCGGAGCGAGGCGAGATCGGAGCCCGCCTCGGGTTCGGAAAATCCCTGGCACCACCAGAGGTCGAGATTGGCGGTGGGCGGCAGGAAGCGGTGCTTCTGCGCCTCGTCGCCGAACTGCGCGATCACCGGCCCGACCATGTTCGCGTTGAAGGAGAGCGGCGGCGGCACGCCGGCCTGCTGCATCTCGTCAAGCCAGAGGTAGCGCTGCACCGGCGTCCAGTCCCGCCCGCCCCAGGCGACCGGCCAATGCGGCACGGCGAGGCCATGCGCGTTCAAGATGCGTTGCGCGGTGACGACATCCTGCTTCGGCACATGCGGGCTCGCCAGGTTCCGTTCGCGGATCTCGGCCGGGATGGCGCTGCGGAAAACATCGCGCATCTCGGCGCGGAAGGCGCGTTCCTCCGGCGTGAAGCTCAGATCCATCGCGCGGCCCCCTTCTGCCGGAACGTGGCAAGCCGCGCCGCCGCCGGCAAGCCCGAAAATCCCCGCCCCGGCTGGACACCGGCGGAAGCCGCGTTAGCTTGCCCCGAAAGCCAGGGAGGCAGCGTTGAATTTCGAGTTCTCCGAACGCGTCCACGCGCTGCGGCGCCGGCTGCTTGCGTTCATGGACCAGCACGTGCTGCCGAGCGAGGCGACGTACGCGGCCGAACTCGCGGGGAGGACCGATCGCTGGCAGCCCGTCCCGGTCGTCGAGAGGCTGAAGGCGCGTGCCAGGGAGGAGGGGTTGTGGAACCTCTTCCTGCCGCAATCCGGTCATGGCGCCGGCCTCACCAATCTCGAATATGCGCCGCTCGCCGAGATCATGGGCGGGGTGCAATGGGCGTCCGAGGTGTTCAACTGCTCGGCGCCCGATACCGGCAACATGGAGACGCTGGAGCGCTACGGCACGGAGGCGCACAAGCGGCGCTGGCTCGCCCCGCTGCTCGCCGGGGAGATCCGCTCCGCCTTCTGCATGACCGAGCCGGGTGTCGCCTCCTCGGACGCCACCAACATCCAGTGCCGCATCACCCGCGACGGCGGCGACTATGTGATCGAGGGGCGGAAATGGTGGTCTTCCGGCGCCGGCGATCCGCGCTGCAAGCTGCTGATCGTGATGGGCAAGACAGATCCGGAGAATGCCGACAAGCATCGCCAGCAGAGCATGATTCTCGTCCCGCGCGACGCGCCGGGCGTGTCGGTCGCGCGCATGCTGCCGGTGTTCGGCTATGACGAGGCGCCGCACGGGCATGCCGAGATCGTGTTCGACCGCGCGCGCGTGCCGGCGGAGAACATCCTGCTCGGCGAGGGGCGGGGATTCGAGATCGCCCAGGGACGGCTCGGGCCCGGGCGCATCCATCATTGCATGCGCGCGATCGGGCTTGCCGAGCGCGCCCTCGCGATGACATGCCGCCGCGCGCTTGCGCGCCGCCCGTTCGGCCGCCCGCTCGCCGAGCAGGGCGTGATGGTCGCGCGCATCGCCGAGGCGCGCATCCGCATCGACCAGGCGCGCCTGCTCGTGCTGCATGCCGCGTGGAAGATGGACACGGTCGGCAACAAAGCGGCGCGAAGCGAGATCGCCGAGATCAAGGTCGCGGTGCCGAACATGGCCTGCGAGGTGATCGACTGGGCGATCCAGGCGCATGGCGCGGCTGGCGTCAGCGAGGATTTCGGCCTCGCCGCGATGTACAAGACCGCGCGCACGCTGCGCATCGTCGACGGGCCGGACGAGGTGCACCGCTTCCAGCTCGGCCGGCTGGAGATCGCGAAATACCGCAACCAGACGCCGGCACCGGGGGCATAGGGATGTCGCTGTTCGATCTTTCGGGCAAGGTCGCGGTCGTGACCGGCGGCAGCCGCGGCATCGGCCGCGCAACGGCGGAACGCTTGGCCGAACACGGTGCGCGGGTGGTGGTGTCGAGCCGCAAGGCGGAGGCCTGCGAGACGGTCGCGGCGGCAATCCGCGGCCATGGCGGCGAGGCGATGGTGGCGGCGTGCGACATCACCAAACCGCCGGATTTGCAGAAACTCGTCGCCGAGACCGAGGCGGCCTGGGGTCGCATCGACATCCTCGTCTGCAACGCCGCGGTGAACCCGCATTTCGGCACTATCATCGATGCAAGCGACGCGGCCTACGAGGCGACGATGGACGGCAATCTCCGCAGCACGATGCGGCTCGCGCATCTCGTGCTGCCGGGCATGGCGGCGCGCGGCGAAGGCGCGATCATCGTCATTGGCTCGATCGCCGGGATGCGGGGCGCGCTCGATCTGGGCATTTACGGCATCTCGAAAGCGGCGGAGATGCAGTTCGTGCGCAGTCTCGCGGTCGAATGGGGACCGCGCGGGATCCGCGCGAACGCCATCGCGCCGGGCCTGGTGCGCACCGATTTCGCCCGCGCGCTGTGGGAGAATAAGGAGCGTCTGGCGGCGCGCGAGAGCGAGACGCCGCTCAACCGGATCGGCGATCCCGACGACATCGCGGGCGCCGCAGTGTTCCTGGCGGCGCCGGCCTCCCGCTTGATGACCGGCCAGACCATCGTGGTGGATGGCGGCTTCATGGTGGGCGCGCCGCGCAAATGACCATCGCGGCCGGGACATGAACGCGAACGCCACGGACGGCCGGCCGGTGCTGGTGCCGGTGCTCCCGAACCATCGCTTCGACGAGGCGGCGTTGCTCCGCCATCTGCGCGCGACGCTGCCGGGATTTGCCGGACCCTGCGCGATCCGCCAGTTCCAGGGCGGCCAGTCCAATCCGACCTTCCATCTCGAGACCGCGGGCGCGGCCTACGTGCTCCGCAAGAAACCGTCCGGCCCGCTGCTGCCCTCGGCGCACGCGATCGAGCGCGAATATCGCGTCCAGCAGGCGCTCGCCGGGAGCGCGGTGCCGGTGCCGCGCATGCTGATGCTCTGCGAGGATGCCTCGGTGATCGGCACGCCGTTCTACCTAATGGCGCATGTCGAGGGCCGGGTGTTCACCGACCGCGCGCTTCCCGGCATCGACCCGGCGACACGCGGCGCGATGTATGACGCGATGAACGCGACGCTTGCCGCCCTGCACGGCGTCGATTGGCAGGCGGCCGGGCTCGCGGGGTTCGGCCGGGCATCGGGCTATGTCGCACGGCAGATCGCGCGCTGGACGCAGCAATACCGCGCCGCCGCGCTGCCCGCCGTGCCGGCGATGGACCAGCTCGCCGACTGGCTCGCCGCCTATCCGCCGCCGCCGGACGGGACCGCGATCGCGCACGGCGATTACCGGCTCGGCAATCTCGTCTTCCACCCGAGCGAGCCGCGCGTCGTCGCGGTGCTAGACTGGGAGCTCGCGACGCTTGGCCATCCGCTCGCCGATCTCGCCTATAACTGCCTGGTGTGGCACCTGCCGCCCGAGCTCACCGGCATCATCGGCGCGGAGACGGGCGGCATTCCCGCCGAGACGGCCTACGTCGAGGCCTATTGCCGCCGGACCGGACGCTCCGGCGTGCCCGACCTGCCGTATTTCCTCGCCTTCTCGATGTTCCGCTGGGCGGCGATCGCCGCCGGCGTGCAGCGCCGCGTGCTCGACGGCAACGCCGCCGATGCGCGCGGTCGGGAGACCGGGAGCAAGTATCGGGGCCTTGCCGAGCGGGGGTGGGAGATTGCTCGGGGTTAGTGAAGGTTTGGGAAGTCAAGGCCGGGGGCGCTGCTCCTGGACCCCGTTGGGGCCTGAGGCCCCAAACCCCGGTGGTTGCGCTTCGCGCGAAGCGCAACAAACAACCCGGGACAACTCAGACGCTCGGACGTCACGCGCAACGTGCCATCCGGGTTCCAAGGGTGACTACCCTTGGCGGGGTCCAGGGGCAGAGCCCCTGGCCTTCACCCTGGACTCTCCGACTTGGCGCCCGCGACCGCCGGCACCACCGCCCCTCGCGGGTAGTGCCCGCTGAGCTCGCTGCCCGCATTTGGCTTCATCCCGGTCGAGACCGCGGGGGCCATGATCGCGAAGGCGGCGACGACCAGGAAGGCGGCGGTGAAATCCGGCAGCTGCAGCGTGTCGTGGCCGAGGAGCGAGGCGGAGGCGGCGAGCGCGGCGGCGGAGACGGCGATGCCGAGCGACAGCGAGAGCTGCTGGAACGTGCTGTAGAAGCTGGTGGCGGCGCTCATCCGCCGGCGCGGCAGGTCGGCATAGGCCACGGTGTTGTAGGCCATGAATTGCAGCGCCTGCAGGAAACCGCCGACCAGCAGCACGAGGTAGATCAGCGGCATCGGCCAGCTCGGGCGGAAGCCGGCGATGCTCGCCGTCATCAGCACGGAGACCAGCCCGACCCAGACCAGCGTGTTGCGGAAGCCGAGCCGCCGCAGCATCCAGGGCGCGCTCACCTTCATCGCCAGCGAACCGATCGAGCTCGCGAAGGTGATCATGCCGCTGGCCGCCGCCGAAAGGCCGAAGCCGAGCTGCAGCATCATCGGCAGCAGGAAGGGCGTGGCGCCCACCGCGACACGCGAGAGCGTCCCCGCGATCACCGAGATGCGAAAGGTCGCCACCCGCATCAGACGGAGGTCGAGCACCGGCTGCGGGTGGCGCCGCGCGTGCAGCCAGTAGACGAAGCCGAACACCAGCCCGACCATCACCAAAGCGAGCGCGTCGATGCGCGAGCCGACGCCGCGGCTGCCCATCTCGACCCCCCACATCAGCGAGGCGAGCGAGATGCCGGAGATCACCATGCCGGGCAGGTCGAACCGCACCCGTCCGGGCTCGCGCACATCCTCGATGTAGCGCGCCACCAGCACCATCCCGAGCAGGCCGACCGGCACGTTGATGTAGAAGATCCAGTGCCAGGAGAGGTAGGTGACGATGAAGCCGCCCACCGGCGGCCCGAGCAGCGGCCCGATGGTGGAGGGGATCTGCAGCCAGGCCATCGCGTTGACCAGCTCCGCCTTCGAGCTCGAGCGCAGCAGGACGAGGCGGCCGACCGGCACCATCATCGCCCCGCCGATCCCCTGCACGATGCGCGCGGCCACCAGGAAAGGCAGCGTGGGCGCCTGCGCACAGAGGATTGATCCGAGGGTGAACAGGCCGATCGCGCCGCCGAACACCAGCCGGGCGCCCAGCCGGTCCGCCACCTTGCCGCTCGCCGGGATGAACACGGCGAGGCTCAGCAGATAGGAGGTGAGGGCGACGTTCATGTGCAGCGGGTCGGTGCCGAGGGAGCGCGCCATGGTCGGCAGGGCGGTCGCGAGCACCGTGCCGTCGAGCTGTTCCATGAACATCGCGCTGGCGACGATCAGCGCCACCGTGCGCGCGTTCGCCGCCGGCCGCGCGGCGAGGAACGAGCGCTTGCGGAACAGGGCCGCGCCGATGATGCGTACCCGCATTGACATGGGTCCCGAGGTTCCTCCGTTCCGCCGATCGGGGAAACCCCAAACCCGAAATCCGCACGGTAGGCCTGCCATGCAGCGGCCGATCCCGGGGTTGCGCGCTGGAATGTGAATTCCGTCGGGGCCAAAATTCGCCTTTCTGTCACGCCGCGCTGCGGAGGGGCCGTGGGCGCCTTTCGGATCGACACGCGGGAGATGATGATCGAGCGAGTTGCGGCACAGCGAACCCCGGCCCGGGCTTCGACGAATACGGGGGGCAACGGCAGCGTCCCGCCGCGCGGCAAGGGCGAGTGCGTCCTCGTGGTGGAGGACGAGCTGGAGATTCGCGAGATGGTGGTCGAATCGCTGGAGCGGCTCGGCTATGTCACCCGCACGGCCGAAGATGCCGCAACGGCGCTTTGCCTGCTGGACGGTGGGGGTGCGGGCAACCAGGGTGCGGGCGGCCAAAGCGCGGATGGCCGAGGCGCGGGGGGCCAAAGCGCGGACGGCAAAGCCACGATCGACCTGCTGTTCACTGACATCGTGATGCCCGGCGGGCAGGATGGGGTGGAGCTGGCGCGCGAGGCAAAACTCCGCTGGCCGCTTCTGCCGGTGCTGCTTACCTCCGGCTATGTCGGCCGCAGCGCCGACGCGATCTGGTCGCGCGACATCCCCATCCTGCAGAAGCCGTACCGGGTCGGCACGCTGGCCCGCGCCGTGCGCGCCTGCCTCGACGGCAAGCCGGCCGCCCAGCCCGAGCGCTAGGCGTGTATTCGGAACAGCCTCTAATCCGAACAGCCTCCATAGAGCCTTTGGAAATGGTCTGGTGAGTCGACTGGCGTGATTTTCCGAGCCCCGGCGCGGAGCGGCCTCGCCGGCCGTGAGCACCGGAGCGCAGGAAAAGCGCGTCAGACGACCGCCAGAGCGCTTTTCCAAACGGGCTCTAAGAGGTCCAATGGGCCGGAACCCACACATAGGAACCGCTGGTGCCCGTCCAGTAGCCGGGCATCCAGGTGACGTGCTCCGCCCGGGGCACGTAGCTGCCCGCCGTCCAGACATAGGCGCTGCCGGTCCAGTCGTAATGGCCGGGCTGCCAGATCAGCGGCGCCTCGGACACCGGGGGCTTGGGAACCGTCTCGGCGAGCGGCGCCGGCACCGGCGGATAGGGCAGCGACGGGGTGGCGCAGCCGGCGAGGACCAGCAAGCCGGTGAGCGCGAGGGGAAGGGAGCGGGTCATCATTTCCTCCTTGTTCCGCATCAATCCGAGATGCCGCCGCCGTCGAACGGCAGCAGCAGCGTGGCGGCGGCCTGGGCGGCGATGCCCTCGCCGCGGCCGGTGAAACCGAGCCGCTCGGTGGTGGTCGCCTTCACCGAGATGGCGCCGATCCCGACGCCCAGCAGCTCGGCGAGCCGGGCCCGCATCGCCGGCGCATGCGGCGTGACCTTCGGCCGCTCGCAAATCAGCGTGACGTCGGCGCCGGTGAGCAGGCCACCGCGGGCCGCGATCCGCTCGCGCGCATGGCGCAGGAAGCGAGCGCTGTCGGCATTCTTCCATTCCGCCTCGCTCGGCGGGAAGTGGCGGCCGATATCGCCCTCGGCCAGCGCGCCATAGATCGCGTCGCACAGCGCGTGGATGCCGACATCGGCATCCGAGTGACCCGCAAGGCCGAGCTCGTGCGGAACCGTGACGCCGCACAGCACGAGCGGGCGGCCCGGCGCCACCGCATGCACGTCGAACCCGGTGCCCATGCGGGGAACCAGGGTCGGCAGCAGCAGGCGCTCGAGCCGCGCGAGATCGGCGGGATAGGTCAATTTGATGTTCTCCTCCGCGCCCGGCACCAGCGCGACCGCCTTGCCGGCCGCCTCCAGGATCGCGGCGTCGTCGGTCGCGCCCTCCGACGCCTCCCGGTGCAGCGCCAGCAGCAGGTCGAAGCGGAAGGCCTGCGGCGTCTGCGCGCGGAACAGCGCCTCACGCGACACGGTGGCGGCGATGCGGCCATTCGCGCCACGCTTCAGCGTATCGGCGACGGGGAGGGCCGGGATCGCGCCCGGCGCACGGTCGAGAGCGGCGATGACCGCCCGCACCAGCCCCGCCGGCACCACCGGTCGCGCCGCGTCGTGCACCAGCACGATATCCGGCGCATGGGGTACCAGAGCCTCCAGACCTGCGCGCACGCTCGCCTGGCGGGTGGCGCCCCCCGCCACCGCCGGCAAGTGGTCGATGCCGTCCAATGCCTCCCCGATCGCCTCGGCATCGCCGACCGGCTGCAGCAAGGAGACATGCGGCGCGAGGGCGGCAGCGGCGTGGTGGATCACGCTCCGGCCGGCGAGGCGGGCGAATTGCTTCGGCATCGCGGTCGGGTTCGAGGCGGCGGCGAAACGGCTGCCGGTTCCGGCGGCGACGAGGATGGCGGCAACGCGCATGGCGAGAGGAATGCGAGGGCGCGCGATGTCAGTCAACCATTCGTCATCCTGCCGCCGGTGATCGCCCGGCGATTGCGCCCGGCGATTGCGCCCGGTGATTGCGCCCGGTGATTGCGCAAGATAAGGCACGAGGGGTAAACCTGCTCAAATCATGAGCAACGAAATGGGATCACGAGCGATGCCGGCGCCGATCGTGCTCGGCGACGGTGCGCACCGTGTCGAGATCGGCGTCCCGGTGATCCTCGCGCCGATGTCGGGCGTCACCGACCTGCCGTTCCGTCGCCTTGCGCGCCGGCTCGGCGGCGGCATGGTGGTTTCCGAGATGATCGCCTCCTGGGCGATGGTGCGGGAAAATCGCGCGACGCTGCGGATGGCGGAGGTCGACGGCGCCGGGCGGCCGAATGCGGTGCAGCTCGCCGGCTGCGATCCGCAGGCGATGGCGGAGGCGGCGCGGATCGCCGAGGCGCGCGGCGCTGATCTCATCGACATCAATTTCGGCTGCCCGGTGAAGAAGGTCGCGATCGGCCAGCAGGCCGGCTCCGCCCTGATGCGCGACGAGGCGGCGGCCGCGCGCATCCTCGCCGCCACCGTCTCGGCGGTCGCCGTCCCGGTCACGCTGAAGATGCGGATGGGCTGGGACCATGCGAACCTGAACGCGCCCGCGCTCGCCCGCATCGCCGAGGATTGCGGCATCCGGATGGTGACGGTGCATGGCCGCACCCGCCAGCAGCTCTACACCGGCCGCGCCGACTGGGATTTCATCGCCCAGGTGAAGCAGGCGGTCGGCATCCCGGTGATCGCGAACGGGGACATCACCACCGAGGCGGATGCCGCCGAGGCGCTCGCCCGATCGGGGGCCGATGGCGTTATGATCGGGCGCGGCTGCTACGGACGGCCCTGGTTCCTGGCGCAGGTCGCGCATTTCCTGCGCACCGGCATGCCCCTCGCGGAGCCCTCTCTCGCCGAGCAGAAAGCCATCATGCTCGCGCATTACGCGGACATGCTCGACCATGCCGGCATCGAGTCCGGCCTGCGGATGGCGCGCAAGCACCTCGCCTGGTACTCGCGCGGCCTGCCCGGATCGGCGGAATTCCGCTCCTTGGTGACGCGGTTGCCGACCGCGCCCGAGGTGCTCGCGCTGATCGACCGGTTCTACGATCCCCTGATCGCCGATCCATTGATCGCCCGGGGCGCGGCGCGCGAGGCCGAGGCCCAAGGATCCAGTGCCCCGGACGCTGAGGCCCGCGAAGCCTTGGCCGCATGAGCCTCGTGCTGGTCCGCCCCGGGCGTGGCTCGGCGCTGGACCCGGTCGATCCTGGATCGATGCTGGCCGCCCTGCCGGTGCCGGTGCTCGTGCTGGATGCGGCGGACCGCTTCCGCTTCGCCAACCCGGCGGCCGAGCAGTTCCTCGGCGTCTCCCTGGGCCAGCTCTCCCAGCATTCCCTGGGCGACATCATCTACCCCGACAACCCGTTGTTCCTGCTGCTCGCCGAGGCGCGCCGCAGCGGCGCCACCATCGCCGACCATGACCTCTCGCTCGACGGCCCGCGGCTGCGACGACCGGGCATTGCGGTGTCGGCGACGCCGCTGCCGGAGGAGGCGGGCGCCGTGCTGCTCTCGCTCCGCGACGGCGGCGCGGCGCGGGCTTTTGACCGGCAGATGAGCTTCCGCGGGGCTGCGCGCAGCGTCAGCGGCATGGCGGCGGCGCTCGCGCATGAGGTGAAGAACCCGCTCTCCGGCATTCGCGGGGCCGCGCAATTGCTGGAATCGAGCGTCGGGTCCGCCGATCGCGAGCTCGCGGTGCTGATCCGCGACGAGGCGGACCGCATCCGCGCGCTGGTCGACCGGATGGAGCGGTTCGGCGACCGGCCGGTGGCGCGCTCCGCGGTCAATATCCATCGGGTGCTCGACCATGTGCGCCGGCTGGCGAGCTCGGGCTTCGCCGCGCATCTCGACATCGCAGCGATTTACGACCCGTCCTTGCCGCCGGCGCTCGCTAATCGCGACCAGCTGGTGCAGGTGCTGCTCAACCTGGTCAAGAACGCCGCCGAGGCGATCACCGAACGGGGCACGTCGGATGGCGCGCCGGGCGCGATCACGCTGATCACCGCCTATCAGCACGGCGTGAGGGTCGCCGCCCCCGGCTCCACCCGGCGGACCGAGCTGCCTCTGCTGGTGACGGTGCGGGATAACGGTCCGGGCATTCCCGAGGATATCCGGACCCACCTCTTCGAGCCCTTCGTCACCTCGCGGCCCGGCGGCAGCGGGCTCGGGCTGGCGCTGGTCGCCAAGATCGTCGGCGATCATGGCGGGCTGATCGAGGCGGATTTCCGTCCGGGCCGGACGGAATTCCGCATCTCCCTGCCGCTTGCGCCCGATCTGGGCCCCGGCTGAGCCGATGGCCGCCACCATTCTCGTCGCGGATGACGACCGCTCGATCCGCACCGTCATCGGCCAGGCGCTCGGCCGGTCGGGCTATCAGGTGCGCGCGACCGCGAGCGCGGCGACGCTCTGGCGCTGGGTGGAGGAAGGCGAGGGGGATCTCGTCATCACCGACGTGATCATGCCGGACGCCAACGGGCTCGATCTGATCCCGCGCATCCAGCAGGCGAGGCCTGGGCTTCGCGTCATCGTGATGAGCGCGCAATCGACGCTGATGACCGCGGTGAAGGCGGCGCAGCGGGGCGCCTTCGAATACCTGCCGAAGCCCTTCGATCTCGGCGAGCTGCTCTCGGTGGTGGCGCGCGCCCTGGCGGTGCAGCCGGCGGCCGAGACGCTTCCGCCCGAGCCGCGCGATCGCGACGAGGTGCTGCCGCTGATCGGCCGCAGCGCGGCGATGCAGGAGATCTATCGCACCGTCGCCCGGCTCACCACCTCAGACCTCACGGTGATGATCAACGGGGAATCCGGCACGGGGAAGGAGCTGGTCGCACGCGCGCTGCACGAATACGGAAGACGGCGAGGCGCTCCCTTCGTCGCGATCAACATGGCGGCGATCCCGCGCGAGCTGATCGAGAGCGAGCTGTTCGGCCATGAGCGTGGCGCGTTCACCGGCGCGCATAATCGCGCGCAGGGGCGTTTCGAGCAGGCGCAGGGCGGCACGTTGTTCCTTGACGAGATCGGTGACATGCCGGCGGAGGCGCAGACGCGGCTGCTGCGCGTGCTGCAGGAGGGCGAATTCACCACCGTCGGCGGCCGCCAGCCGATCCGCGCCGATGTGCGGATCGTCGCCGCCACGCATCGCGATCTGCGCCAGTCGATCGGGCAGGGGATTTTCCGCGAGGATCTGTTCTACCGGCTCAACGTGGTGCCGATCCGCCTGCCGCCGCTGCGCGAGCGGGTGGAGGATATCGCACCGCTGGCGCGGCATTTCCTCGCCAAGGCGCGCGAGGACGGGCTGCCGGCAAGGAGCCTCGATGCGGCGGCGCTCGACCGGCTGCGCGCGCATCGCTGGCCGGGCAATGTGCGCGAGCTCGAGAATCTGATGCGCCGGATCGCCGCCCTCTACCCGCAGGAGCTGATCGGCGCCGACATCATCGCCGCCGAGCTCGTGGAAGCGGTGGGCGCGGCGCGGTCTGCCGAGATGCCAGCCGCCAGAGCGCCCGCCGAGGGGGCGCCGCAGCCGGAGCGGCTCTCCGCGGCGGTCGAGCGGCATATCAGGCAATTTCTCGCCGCCAGCGAGGACGGGATGCCGATGCAGGACATCTATGACCGGGTGATCGCCGAGGTGGAACGGCCGCTGATCGAGATGACGCTCGCGGCCACTCGCGGCAATCAGATCCGGGCCGCCGCGATCCTCGGACTCAACCGCAACACGCTGCGCAAGAAGATCCGCGATCTCGACATCCCAGTGGTGCGGGGCCTCGCATGAACGTCCAGCCCGATCCCGCCTCCGTGACACCCGGCTCCGCGACATCCGCCTCCGGGGCGCCGGCGGACCTCACCCGCACCGACCGGCGGCGGCGTTCGTTCGCCGGGCGCGCCGCCGACATGCTGCTCGGCAAGCTGGTGACGTTGCTGCTCGCGGCGATCGCGCTGGTGCTCGGCATCACCAGCTTCGTGCTGCTCGCCAACGGGGCGACCAGCCGGGTCAAGCCCGGCCTCGTCTTCGGCCTGACCCTGGCGAACCTCGTGGTGCTGCTGCTGCTCTTCGCGGTGCTCGCCGGGCGGATCACCCGGGTCTGGGTGGATCGCCGGCGCGGCTCCGCCGGGTCGCGCATGCATGTGCGGCTGGTGCTGCTGTTCAGCGTGGTCGCGGTGACGCCGACCATCGTGGTGGCCATCCTCGCCACCGCCTTCTTCCACTACGGAATCGAGGCCTGGTTCAACAAGCGCGTCAGCACCGGGCTCGAGGAAGCGCAGGAGACCTCGCGCGGCTACCTGCGCGAGCATATCCAGAACATCCGCACCGATGCGCTCGCGATGGCGAACGATCTCAGCCGCGCCGGCGAGCTGTTCTCGCTCGACCCCGACGCGTTTCCTCGCGTGCTGGCGACGCAGACGGCGCTGCGCGGCCTGACCGAGGCGCTGCTCTACGATCCGAACCCGCCGCCCGGCACCGACCCGATCGTCGCCTCGGCCGGCGTGATGTCCGGGCTCGGCATCGGCCTGCCGCCCGCCTCGGCCACCGAGATCGCAAAGAGCGGGGAGGTGGCGGTGGTCACCTCGGAAGACGGGACCATGGTCCGCGCGGTGGTGCAGCTGAACAGCACGCCGCCCTTGATGCTGCTGATCGGCCGCCCGGTCGATCCGCAGATCCTGGAGCACGCGACCCGCACCGAGCGCGCGGTGGCGCAATACGAGGCGCTGAACCAAAACCGCTCCGGCCTGCAGATCACCTTCGCGCTGATCTTCGCGCTCGTCGCGCTGCTGGTGCTGTTCGCCGCCGTGCTGCTCGGCCTGGTGATCGCGAACCAGATCGCGCGGCCGATCGGCCGGCTGATCCTGGCCGCCGACCGGGTGCGGGCGGGCGATCTCGGCGTGCGCGTGCCGGAAGTGCAGAGCGAGGATGAGATCGCCGGACTGTCCCGCGCGTTCAACCGGATGACCGGGCAGCTGAGCGCGCAACGCGCCGAGCTGATGGAGGCGTATGCGCAGCTCGATGCGCGGCGCCGCTTCACCGAGACCGTGCTGGCGGGCGTGTCCGCCGGGGTGATCGGGCTCGATTCGAACGGTTCGATCGAATTGCCGAACCGCGCGGCCGGCGAGCTGCTGGGCGTCGACATGGTGGGCGCGGTCGGCACCGGGCTCGCGGTGCTGGTGCCGGAATTCGCCCCGCTGCTCCGCCAGGCGCAGGCCGGCGCGCGCGTCGCCACCGGCGAGGTGCAGATCGGACCCGCCGGCAACCGCCGCACCCTGCTCGTGCGCATCGGGCCCGAGCTCCGGCCGGGCGGCGTCGGCGGCTATATCGTCACCTTCGACGACGTGACCGAGCTCGAATCGGCGCAGCGCAAGGCGGCCTGGGCGGATGTGGCGCGACGGATCGCGCACGAGATCAAGAACCCGCTCACGCCGATCCAGCTTTCCGCCGAGCGGCTGAAGCGCCGCTTCGCCAAGGAGATCACCTCCGACCCCGACACCTTCACCCAGTGCGCCGACACCATCGTGCGCCATGTCGGCGATATCGGCCGCATGGTGGACGAGTTCTCCGCCTTTGCGCGGATGCCGCAGCCGGTGATCCGGCCGGAGGATGTCGGCCGCGCGGCGCGCGAGAGCATCGTGCTGCAGCGAAACGCACGGCCGGAGATCGAGTGGGTGACGGCGATTCCCGAGCATGGGCCGGTGGCGCCGTGCGATCGCCGGCTGCTCGGCCAGGCGCTCACCAATCTTTTGCAGAACGCGGCCGATGCGGTGGCGATGCGGCCACGCCAAGCGGGCGAGCCCGGCCATATCGCGCTCGGCGTGCGGGAGGAGGCCGGCATGGTGCTGATCACGGTGAGCGATGACGGTGTGGGATTGCCCGAGGAGGATCGTGGACGCTTGACCGAACCCTATGTCACCCACAAACCGAAAGGCACCGGCCTCGGCCTTGCCATCGTGAAGAAGATCATGGAGGACCATGGCGGCCGGCTGGCCCTCGCCGATCGCCCGGACGGTCCGGGCGCGGTGGCGACGCTGAGCCTGCCGGTGAAGGCCGCGGCCGAATACGCGGCGAGCTTGGGCGCGTAACGCATGGCGCAAGAGATACTGATCGTCGATGACGAGCCCGACATCCGGCTGCTGATCGACGGGCTGCTGCGCGACGAGGGCTACGAAACGCGGCAGGCCGGCGATTCCGACTCCGCGATCGCGGCCTTCCGCGTCCGCCGTCCTTCGCTTGTGTTGCTCGACGTCTGGCTGCAGGGATCGAAGCTCGACGGGCTCGGCATCCTGCAATCGCTGCATCGGGAGGAGCCGCAAGTGCCGGTGGTGATGATCTCCGGCCACGGCACCATCGAGACCGCGGTCGCCGCGATCCAGGAAGGCGCGTACGACTTCATCGAGAAGCCGTTCAAATCCGATCGCCTGCTGCTGATCGCGCGCCGTGCGCTGGAGGCGGCGCGGCTCTCGGCGGAGAATGCCGAGCTCAAGCTCCGCATGGGCGCGGAGACCGAGTTGACCGGCGAGAGCGCCACGATCAACGCGTTGCGCACCGCGATCGAGCGGGTCGCGCCGACCGGGTCGCGCGTGCTGATCACCGGCCCCGCCGGCTCGGGCAAGGAGGTGGCGGCGCGCATGGTGCATGCGCATTCTCGCCGCGCTGAAGGCTCGTTCGTCGCGCTCAATTGCGCGACGCTCAATCCCGCGCGTTTCGAGGAGGAGCTGTTCGGCATCGAGGCCGGCGCCGACCCGATCGCGCAGCCGCGCCGCGCCGGCGTGCTGGAACGCGCGCATGGCGGCACGCTCGTGCTCGACGAGGTGTCCGACATGCCGATCGAGACGCAGGGCAAGATCGTCCGCGCGCTGCAGGATCAAACCTTCGAGCGGCTCGGCGGGTCGGAGCGGGTGAAGGTCGATGTCCGCGTGCTCGCCACCACCAATCGCGACTTGCAGGCCGAGATCGCGGCCGGGCGGTTCCGTGAGGATCTGTTCTACCGGCTCGCGGTGGTGCCGCTCCGCATGCCAGCGCTGCGCGAGCGGCGGGAGGACATTCCCCCGCTCGCCCGGCATTTCCTCGACCGCTCGGCGGAGAATTCCGGCATGCAGCCGCGCGAGCTCACCACCGACGCGATGACGGCGCTGCAATCCTATGACTGGCCGGGCAATGTCCGCCAGCTTCGCAATGTGATGGATTGGGTGATGATCATGGCGCCCGGCAGCGCGCAGGAGGTGATCCGCGCCGACATGCTGCCGCCCGAAATCGTGCAGGGCGCGCCGGTCCTGCTGAATTTCGATCCCGGCGCCGACGTGATGGGCCTGCCTTTGCGCGAGGCGCGGGATCTGTTCGAGACGCAGTATCTGCAGGCGCAGCTGATGCGGTTCGGCGGCAATATCAGCCGCACCGCCGGCTTCGTCGGCATGGAGCGCAGCGCGCTGCATCGCAAGCTCAAGCAACTCGGCGTCAATTCGGAGGACCGCGCGGCGCAATGAAGCACGCCACGAGGTGCCGCGCATGAGCCGCATCGCCTATGTCAACGGACGCTACCTGGCGCAGGCCGCCGCCGCGGTGAACATCGAGGATCGCGGCTACCAGTTCGCGGACGGCGTCTATGAGGTCGTGCATCTGCATGCGGGGCGGATGGTCGACGAGGACCGGCATCTCGACCGGCTCGATCGCTCGCTCGGCGAGCTCGGCATCCGCAAGCCGATGGGGCGCGCGGCGCTGCTTGCCGTGCTGCGCGAGGTGGCGCGGCGCAACCGCATCGCCGAAGGCCTGCTCTACATGCAGGTGACGCGCGGCGTGGCGCGGCGCGACCATGCCTTCCCGGCGGAGAGCGTGCCGCCGGCGCTTGTGGTGACGGTGCGCCGCATCCCGCCCTTTCCGCAATCGCTCGAAGGCTGGACCATCTCCGCGATCACCCAGCCCGACCTGCGCTGGAAGCGCTGCGACATCAAGACGGTCGGGCTGCTGCCGAACGTGCTCGCCCGCCAGGCGGCGCGGCGGCAGGGCGCCGCCGAGGCGATCCTGATCGATGAGTCCGGCATGGTCACCGAGGGCGCAGCCACCAACGCCTGGATCGTCGATCCGGCGGGGCGGCTCCGCACCCGTCCGCTCGGCCACGAGATCCTGCCCGGCTGCACCCGCGGCGCGCTGATCGCGCTGCTCGCCGAGGAGGGGATCACGCTCGACGAGACGCCGTTCAGCGCCGAGGAGCTGAAGGCGGCGCGCGAGGTGTTCGTCACCAGCGCCACCAGCTTCGTCAAGCCGGTGACGCGGCTCGACGGCGCGAAGGTGGCCGACGGGCTGCCGGGCCCGGTGTCGCGCCGGCTGTTCGCGCTGTTCGCGCGGCATGCGCAAGGCGGCCTGCCCAACCGCTGAATTCTTGCACCCGGGTCGCATTCTGCTAACTTAATCGTTTAGCCGTCGGCCGCCACGCCGACGGGAGCGGAGCCGTAATGCGGCACCGAATGACGGCCGGCCGACAACGAATAAAAAGACCGCAACGAGACAACAAAAGGACAACTTTCGTGGCCAACGAGAAGTCACAGAACGTTCAGGATGTTTTCCTGAACCATGTGCGCAAGAACAAGACTCCCGTGACCGTCTTCCTGGTCAACGGCGTGAAGCTCCAGGGGATCATCACCTGGTTCGACAATTTTTCCGTGCTGCTGCGTCGCGACGGGCATACGCAGCTCGTCTACAAGCACGCGATCAGCACAGTGATGCCGGGCGCGCCGATCCAGCTGTTCGACGCCACCCGCGCGGAGGCGGCCGCTGGCGCAGACGCCGGCTGAGACGGGCGGCGGCCCGACCCGGGCCGCGGTCCTTCTGCCCTGGGAGCGTCCCCATCATGCCGAGGGGGCGGATGCCGGCCGGGCGGCCGAAGCGCGGCTCGCCGAGGCGGTGGGGCTCGCCGCCTCGATCGGGCTGATCGTGGTGCAAAGCGCGATCTACCCGCTGC
The DNA here is from genome assembly GCA_965276665.1 of Acetobacteraceae bacterium. Taxonomy (GTDB): domain Bacteria; phylum Pseudomonadota; class Alphaproteobacteria; order Acetobacterales; family Acetobacteraceae; genus CAWGJC01. Next base: position 90,494 of record OZ255620.1, on the reverse strand, counting down.
GCGCGCGCAAGCCGGCGACGCTGTTCGGCGAGGGGCAGGTCGCGACCGCAGGGCGGGCGATCGCGGACCAGAACGTGACGCTCGCCGTGATCGACGCCGCGCTCACGCCGGTGCAACAGCGCAATCTCGAGCGCGCCTGGGATTGCAAGGTGATCGACCGCACCGGGCTGATCCTCGACATCTTCGGAGAGCGCGCGGCGACGCGGGAAGGCATCCTGCAGGTCGAGCTCGCGCATCTCGACTATCAACGCAGCCGGCTGGTCCGGTCCTGGACCCATCTCGAGCGGCAACGCGGCGGGTTCGGGTTTCTCGGCGGCCCGGGCGAGACGCAGATCGAGGCCGATCGCCGGATGATCGGCGATCGCATCACGCGCTTGCGCCGCGAGCTCGAGCAGGTCCGCCGCACGCGCGGCCTGCACCGCAGCGCGCGACGCCGCGTGCCGTTCCCCGTGGTCGCGCTGGTCGGCTACACCAATGCCGGCAAATCGACCTTGTTCAATGCGCTGACCGGGGCGCGGGTGCATGCCGAGGACCAGCTCTTCGCCACGCTCGACCCGACGATGCGCGGCCTCGTGCTGCCTTCGGGGCGGCGGATCATCCTCTCCGATACGGTGGGCTTCATCAGCGAGCTGCCGACCGAGCTGGTGGCGGCGTTCCGCGCCACCCTCGAGGAGGTGGCGGAGGCGGATGTCATCCTGCACGTGCGCGACGCGGCACATCCCGAGACCCAGGCGCAGCGCGCCGACGTGCTCGCCGTGCTCGACGGCATGGTGGCGGACGGCACGCTGGCGTCCGACTGGCCGGATCATACGATCGAGGTGATGAACAAGGCCGATCTGCTCGGCGGCATCACCGAAGTGCCGGTGCGCTCTGGCGGCATCACCGTCTCGGCGATGACCGGGGAGGGGCTCGACGACCTGCGCGCCGCAATCGACGCGCGCCTCGCCGCCGAGATGGAGCTCGCCGAATACACGCTCCCGGTCGCGGATGGCGCACGCCTCGCCTGGCTCTACCGGCATGGCGAGGTGATAGGGCGGGAGGATGCGGAGGATGGCGTGCGCGTCGCCGTCCGCCTGCTTCCCGCGGACCGCACTCGCTTCGAGCGGGAGGACAATCCCGCCGCCGATCAGGTCTGAGAGCCGGCGGCGTTTATCCGCCGCGCTTTCTCCGGCCAACCGCATCGGCCAATCGCACCGACCGAGCGTGTCGGCGATCGCCCGGACCATGCCGACGAATTTTATCGGAAGGCCGGTCTTTCGTATCCAAACGTAATCGCCGCCGCGCCAGGGAACGAAACGCGTTCTGGAGTCTATAGCCACCGGGCCCGCCCTCCGGCGATCGGCCGCGTAGGAGTGCTGCGGATGCGTCGAGCGGGGGTGATCACGATTGCCGGGGTCCTGGTGATCGCCGGAGCCGTCGGGGCATGGTTCATCCTGCGGCCCGCGGATGCCGCCAACGAGCCCAAGCTGACGCCGCGAATCCCGGTCAACGTCGCCGCCGCCACAGCGCGCGATATCCCGGTCAATCTGCTCGGCCTCGGCACGGTGCAGGCCTACAACGCCATCGATATTCGCGCGCAGGTGAGCGGCGTGCTCGAGGCCGTCCCGGTGACGGAAGGGCAGGAGGTGGCGAAGGGCACTCTCGTCGCCGTGATCGATCCGCGGCCGTTCAAGGCGGCGCTCGACCGCGCCAACGCCCAGCTGCAGGCGGATCAGGCCCAGCTGCAGGACGCGAAGCTCGACCTGCAACGCTTCAAGACGCTCGCCAAGGACAGTTTCTCGCCGCAGCAGCAGGTCGATTCGCAGCAGGCGCTCGCGAGCAAGGAGGCCGCCGCCGTCGCCTCCGACACCGCCGCGATCGAGACCGCGCAGCTCAACCTCGATTACTGCTTCATCCGCTCGCCGGTCGCCGGGCGCGTCAGCCTCCGCCGGGTCGATCCCGGCAATCTGATCGAGGAGGCGAATCAGACGACCGTGGTTTCGATCACCCAGGACAAGCCGATCTCCGTCGTCTTCACCCTGCCGGAAAGCCAGCTCCCGCGAGTGCAGGCGGCGATGCGGAAGGGCGCGCTTCCGGTGACGGCGCTCACCTCCGATGACAGCAAGACGCTCGCGCAGGGCACGCTGCTGACGCCGGACAATGCGATCGACACGACCACCGGCACGATCACGATGAAGGCGACCTTCGCCAATGACGACGATGCGCTGTGGCCCGGCGAGTTCATCAACACGCATCTGCTGGTCGACACGCTCAAGGCCGTGCTGACCGTGCCGCATATGGCGGTCCAGCACGGACCAGAAGGTTTGAGCGTCTACGTGCTCAAGCCCGACAAGACCGCTGCGCGCGTCCCGGTCCAGACCGGGTATGACGACGGCACGTACACGGTCATCGAGAAGGGGTTGCAGGCGGGTCAGCCTGTGGTGACGAGCGGGCAGTCGCGGCTCGGCGACGGCACGCCGGTCTCGGTCGGCAGTCCGTCGAGCTGATGCCGGCGGCAACAATTCCCGCATGAGCATCTCCGCCCCCTTCATCCGCCGGCCGGTCGCGACCTCGCTGCTGACGGTCGCGATTTTTCTGGCCGGGCTTGTCTCGTTCCCGTTCCTGCCCGTAGCACCTTTGCCGAATGTCGAATTCCCGACGCTGACCGTCACCGCGCAATTCCCGGGCGCCAGCCCCGACACGATGGCGGCAACCGTGGCGACCCCGCTCGAGACGCAATTCGGGCAGATCCCCGGCCTCGCGCAGATGACGTCGATGAGCGTGCTCGGCACCAGCCAGATCACGCTGCAATTCGGACTGAGCCGCACGATCGATTCGGCGGCGGTCGACGTGCTGGAGGCGATCAACGCCGCCCAAGGCTCGCTGCCCAAGGACATGCCGTCGCCGCCGACCTATCGCAAGACCAACCCGGCGGATGCGCCGATCCTGATCCTCGGCGTGCAGTCGACCACGCTGCCGATCACCGAGGTCGACAGTTTCGCCGAGAACATCCTCGCCCAGCAGCTCTCGCAATTGCCGGGCGTGGCACAGGTGCTGGTGGGCGGCCAGCAGACGCCGGCGATCCGCGTGCAGATCGACCCGGCGAAGCTCGCCTCGATGGGTCTGACCCTTGAGGACGTGCGGAACGTGCTCAGCGACGTCACGGTCAACCAGCCGAAAGGCAGCATCGACGGTCCGAGCCAGTCCTACACCATTTATTCGAACGATCAGATCACCGCGGCGTCCGATTACAACAACGCCATCGTCGCCTACCGGAACGGTGCGCCAATCCGCATCCGCGACATCGGCCGCGCGATCTCCGGCCCGCAGAACCGCGAGCTCGCGGCCTGGGTGAACGGCCAGCGCGGCGTGCAGCTCCTGGTGTTCAAGCAGCCCGGCGCTAACGTGATCTCGACGGTGCAGGGCGTGAAGGCCAAGCTGCCGGCGCTGGAGGCGAACATCCCGCCCGAGGTGAAGGTGAGCGTGGTGTCGGACCGCACGCTCACCATCCGCGCCTCGGTCAGCGATGTCGAATTCACCCTCGCCATCGCGGTCGCGCTGGTGGTGATGGTGATCTTCCTGTTCCTGCGCAATTTCTGGGCGACGGTCATTCCCAGCATCGCCATTCCGGTCGCGCTGGTGGCGACGTTCGGGGTGATGTTCCTGTGCGGCTTCTCGCTCGACAATCTGTCGCTGATGGGCCTTACCATCGCGGTCGGCTTCGTGGTCGACGACGCGATCGTGATGCTCGAGAACATCTTCCGCTACATCGAAAGCGGCATGAAGCCGATGGACGCAGCGCTCCGCGGGGCAGGGGAGATCGGCTTCACCATCGTCTCGATCAGCGCCTCGCTGATCGCCGTGTTCATCCCGCTGCTGCTGATGGGCGGCATCGTCGGGCGATTGTTCCGCGAATTCGCGATCTGCGTCTCCATCACCATCGTGATCTCGGCCTTCGTGTCGCTGACGCTTACGCCGATGATGGCCTCCCGCTTCCTGAGCGGCGAGGCGCGCAAGCACGGCAAGCTCTACATGTTCGTGGAGAGAATGTTCGATGCGATGCTGCATTTCTACGAACGCACGCTCGACATCGCGATCCGCTTCCGCTTCATCACCCTGCTGGTGTTCCTCGCGACGGTGACCGCGAGCATCGTGCTCTACGTCGTGATCCCGAAAGGCTTCTTCCCGACGCAGGATACCGGGATCATCATCGGCATCACCGATGCGGCGCAGGACATCTCCTTCGACGCGATGTCGAAGCTGCAGCAGCAGGTCGCGGCGATCGTGCAGAAGGATCCGGCCGTGGCTTCGGTCTCCTCGTCGGTCGGCGCCGGCATCGCCGGGCAGACGGCGAATAACGGGCGGATGTACATCTCCCTCAAGCCGTGGGAGAAGCGCCCCGGCGACGACGTGATGAAGGTCATCGCCCGGCTCGACCAGAAGATCGACGGGGTGCAGGGCATCCGACTGTTCCTGCAGCCGGCGCAGGACGTGCAGGTGGGCGGAAGACTGTCGCGCACGCTCTACCAGTACACGCTGCAGGACGCCGATCCGCAGGAGCTCAACACCTGGGCGCCGCGCATTCTCGACAAGCTGCGCAGCTTGCCGCAGCTCGCCGACGTGACCTCCGACCAGGAGCCGAACGGCATCACCGCGACCCTGACCTATGACCGCGACCAGGCGTCGCGCTTCGGGGTGCAGCCGAGCGCGATCGACAACACGCTCTACGATGCGTTCGGCCAGCGCGAGGTGACGCAGTATTTCACGCCGCTGAAAGCCTATTACGTCATCCTCGAGGTGCCACCGGCGGAGCAGGGCGATCTCGGCACCTTGCAGAAGCTCTATGTGGATGCGGCCGGCGGCAAGGTGGTGCCGCTCTCGACGATGGTGCATCTCGACACCAAGCCGGTGCAGCCGCTCGCGGTGAACCACCAGAGCCAGTTCACCTCGGTGACCATCTCGTTCAACCTGAAAGGCGAAGCCTCGCTCGGCGACGCGGTGAGCCAGATTCAGAAGACGGAGACCTCGCTCGGGGTGCCGCTCACGGTGCAGGGCTCGTTCCAGGGCACCGCGCAGGCCTTCCAATCCTCGCTCAGCAGCGAGCCGTACCTGGTCGCGGCGGCGCTGGTCACCGTCTACATCATCCTCGGCATGCTCTACGAGAGCTACATCCTGCCGCTCACCATCCTGTCGACCTTGCCTTCTGCCGGTGTCGGCGCGCTGCTGATCCTGCTGGTCGCGGGCTATCAGCTCACGGTGATCGCGTTGATCGGCATTCTGCTGCTGATCGGCATCGTCAAGAAGAACGGCATCATGATGGTGGATTTCGCCATCGCCGCAGAACGGCGCGACGGGCTGTCCGCGCAGCAGGCGATCCGCCAGGCCTGCCTGCTCCGTTTCCGGCCGATCCTGATGACAACGATGGCGGCGCTGCTGTCGGGGTTGCCGCTGATGCTGGAGAGCGGCGCCGGGTCGGAGCTGCGCAAGCCGCTCGGCTTCGCGATGGTCGGCGGACTGGCGTTGAGCCAGATCCTCACGCTCTACACGACGCCGGTGATCTATCTTTATCTCGACCAGCTGCAGCGCCGCTTCGCGCCACGCCGCACGTCGCGCATGCCGCGCCTGGCCGCGAAGATGGGAGCGGCGCCCAGCGAGGCCGATTAAGGGACCGTTCCGTCAGCCGTTATAGGCCATCGCGGCGATCGCCCGCCTGATCTCGGCCATCGCCGCTTCGACATCGGGAAACCCGCCGAGCCGGGTAAAACGCTCCCAGCGGCAAGCGCCGAGTTGCACGCCCGCCACGTCGCCGTCGAGCAGGTAGGTGGGGCCGGCCAGATCATCGCCGGCCGGGATCAGGACGATGCTGAGATGGCCGTGGTAATCTTCCTCGGTCTCGACGTTCCAAGCGCCCGGCAGCTTGGCCGCCGCGTCCGTGACAGCGGCGAGGTCGCCCTTATCGAGGCTGTAAGGGGCTCTTAGCGGGACTTGGTTGATGATGTTCGACATGAAATCCTCTTCCGTCGGCCAATGGGCTGCCTCGGTGATAGCGGTTAACAACCTCTGCCCCAAAGGTTAACAAACCCCTAAATTCCGGCTCGGCCGCCGCGCATCTCCGTGATCAGACTTTCCGGCTCCGGTAAGTTCTCGTCATAATCAATGACCTTCCGCGCGCTTTGCCGCCTGCCACGCCGCTTCCATCGCCTCCAGCCCGGCTTCCTCCGGCGTCTGCCCGATCTCGGCCAGGCGCTGCTCGACCGCGGCGAAGCGGCGCGCGAACTTGCCGTTGGCCTGGCGCAGGCAGGTCTCCGGGTCGAGGCCGAGCTTGCGGGCAAGATTGCCGAGCACGAACAGCATGTCGCCGAGTTCGTCGGCCAGGCGGGCGGGGTCGGCTTGCGGCAATTCGGCGCGCAATTCCGCCACTTCCTCGTCGAGCTTCTCCAGCACCGCCTCGGCATCCGGCCAGTCGAAGCCGACCCTGGCCGCGCGGGCGGTGAGCTTGGCGGCGCGGGCGAGGGCAGGCAGGCCCGGCGCGACGCCCGCCAGCACCCCGGTTTCCGTCCGCGCCCGCCGCTCGGCGGATTTCTGCGCCTCCCAGGCCAGCGTCTGGGCGGCCACATCGCGGGACGCGGCTTCGCCGAAAACATGAGGATGCCGGCGCACCATCTTGTCGCTGACTGATTTCGCCACCTCGGCAAATCCGAACAACCCGGCTTCCTCCGCTATGCGCGCGTGATAGACCACCTGGAACAGCAGATCGCCGAGCTCGTCCGGGAGTGCCGCGAGATCCCGCCGCGCAATCGCATCCGCGACCTCGTAGGCCTCCTCGATCGTGTAGGGGGCGATGCTGGCGAAATCCTGCACCTTGTCCCAAGGACAGCCGGTCGCCGGATCGCGGAGGGCGGCCATGACGGCGAGCAGCCGCCGTAGCTCCGCCTCCGCCTCATTGCGCGCACCAGGTAATATCGCAGAAGATATATTATGCAATCATTCCTCCGTGCGATCAGATCTCCAGGACCATTCCGTCCCAGGCTGGCTCGACACCGACCGGCAGGTTCTTCCCGAGCCACGCCCAATCGAGATCGGGTCCCATATGCGTGAGCACAGTCCTTCGCACCCCGAGCCGTCGCGCCCAGCGTAGCACCCGGCTCAGATGCGCGTGCGTCGAATGCGGCTGGCGCTGAAAACAGCCGACCAACCAGGTCTCGATCCCAGCCAGCGCCGCGAATGCCGTTTCGTCCAGCGTTGCCACGTCGGTCGAGTAGCCGAACCCGCCGATGCGGAGCCCGAGCGTCTCCACCACCCGATGATCCTGGGCGAACAGCGCGATCTCGAGCCCGGCGGCGCCGATGCTCTCGCCGGGTACCACCGGCGTCGGGACCATCACCGGACGAAAAAAGCCGGGCGGCGTCCAGGGACGGAAAGCGTAATCGAACCGAAGCCTGAGATCATCGAGAGTTGCTTGCGCCGCAAAGGCTTGCAGAGGCCGGTCGATAATCCGGTTGAGGATTCGGATCTCATCGAGGCCGGTAATGTGGTCGGCATGCGCGTGGGTGAAAAGGACGGCGTCCACTCGCCCGATCTTGCAGGAAAGAAGTTGCGTGCGAAGGTCCGGCGGCGTGTCCACCAGTAGCCGCTCGCCGCTTTCGCCCTCGATCACGATCGCCGAGCGAGTGCGTGCGTTGCGCGGCTCGGCGGGGTCGCAGGCGCCCCAATCGCCGCCGCCATCCGCGCCGCCGATCGTCGGCACGCCGGCCGAGCCGCCGCAGCCGAGGACCGTCACCCGCATGCAGCGACGATCATGAGGCCGGCGCGGCCTTGGCGAACAGCCGGCGGAAATTCGCCGTCGTGAGGTCGGCGAGCGCCGCCGGCTCCAGCCCCCGTACTTCCGCCAGCACCCGTGCCGTGTCGGCGACCCAGGCGGGCTCGTTCCGTTTGCCGCGATGCGGCACCGGCGCGAGATAAGGCGCGTCCGTCTCGACCAGCAGCTTATCGGCCGGAACGTCGCGCGCGATCTCTCTGATTTCCTGCGATTTCGGGAATGTCAGGATGCCGGAGAAGCTGATCGACCCCCCGAGCGCCAGCGCCGCCTCCGCGAGGCCGCACGATGAGCTGAAGCAATGCAGCAGGAAGGCGAACGGACCACCGGCCTCGCTCTCCTCGCGCAGAATGCCGGCAACGTCGGCATCGGCGGCACGGGCATGGATCGCGAGCGGCAAGCCGGTGAGCCGGGCCGCCCGGATATGCGCCCGGAAGCACGCCTGTTGCCGGTCCCGCGGCGCCTTGTCGTAGAAGTAATCGAGCCCGGCCTCGCCGATCCCGATCACCTTCGGGTGCCCGGCCAGCGCCGCGATCTCCTCGGGCGCCGGCACCGGGACCTCGCCGGCCTGATGCGGGTGGATGCCGGCGGTGCACCAGAGATTCGGATGCGCCTCGGCGATCCCGCGAATGGCGACCGATTGCGCGAGCGTGGTGCCGATCGACACCATCTCGCCGACGCCCGCCGCCGCGGCCCGGGCGAGTACGGCAGGCAGCTCCTCCGCCGTATAGTAGTCGAGATGGCAATGCGAATCGATCAGCATCAACGGCTCAGGCGGCCTCTTCGACATAGCGTGGGAAGACGCCGACAGGGGGCGGAAGCAGCGTGCCGGTGGGCAGCGGCACGCCGAGAGCGGCGAGGTCGCGCGCCTCGTCCGGCACGCCGAGCTGGTCGAGCATCCGCGCCATGCTGCCCGGCATGAAAGGCTGCAAGACCATCGCGATCACCCGCAGCGCATCCGCGAGAACCCGCAGCACATCGGCCATCCTGGGAGGATCGGTGCGGCGAAGCGTCCAGGGCGCCTGGCGGTCGATATAGGCGTTGCAGGCGCGGACCAGCTTCCAGACCTCCTCGACCGCCTCGTGCAGCGCCTGGCGGTCGATCCGCTCGCGCAGCGCGGCGGGCAGCGCGGCGGCCTGGGCGAGCAGCCCGGCATCGTCCTCGGTCGGCGCACCGGGCGCTGGGAGCCTGCCGTCGCAATGCCGGGCGAGCAGCGAGAGCGTACGTTGCGCGAGATTGCCGAGATCATTCGCGAGTTCGCCATTCATTCGCGAGATCAACGCCTTGCGACTGAAATCTCCATCGCTCCCGAACGGCACCTCGCGCAGCAGGAAGAAGCGCACCGGGTCGAGCCCGAAACTCGCCACCAGCTCGCGCGGGTCGATGACATTGCCGACCGATTTGCTGATCTTCTCGCCCTCGATCGTCCACCAACCATGCGAGAACACCCGTTTCGGGGGCGCCACCCCGCCGGCGAGCAGCATCGCCGGCCAGATCACCGCATGGAAGCGGGCGATCTCCTTGCCGATCACGTGCAGATCGGCGGGCCAGAACGCCCAGCGCGGCGCGGTCTCGTCCGGGTAGCCCGCCGCGGTGATGTAGTTGATCAGCGCGTCGAACCACACATACATCACATGGTCGGGATCGTCCGGCACCGGCACGCCCCAGGTGAAGCTGGTCCGGCTGAGCGAGAGATCGGTCAGCCCGCCGCGCACGAAGCTCAGCACCTCGTTCCGGCGCGCGACCGGCGCGATGAAATCCGGATGCGCCTCGTAGAAGGCGAGCAGCCGCTCCTGCCATGCGGAGAGGCGGAAGAAGTAGCTGGGCTCCCTCACCCACGCGACCGGCGCGCCGGTCGGCGCGAGCCTGCTGCCGTCCGGACCACCAATCAGCTCGTCCTCGCCGTAGAACGCCTCGTCGCGGAGCGCGTACCACCCCTCGTAATGCCCGAGATAGATCTCCCCGGCCTCGCGCAGCCGGCGCCAAAGCGCGGCACAGGCCTGCTTGTGCCGGGGCTCGGTGGTGCGGATAAAATCGTCGTAGGTGATGCCGAGCGCGTCGGCCAGGGCGCGGAAATCGCCGGCGATGCCATCCACGAATGCCTGCGGCGCGAGCCCCTGCTCGGCCGCGGCCTGCGCCACCTTTTGCCCATGCTCGTCGGTGCCGGTGAGAAACAGCACCTGATACCCGTCGAGCCGCTTCCAGCGCGCCATCACGTCGCAGGCGATCGTCGTGTAGGCATGCCCGATATGCGGGCTGCCATTCACGTAATAGATCGGCGTGGTGACGTAGAAGCGCTCGGTCATGGCCCGTTCAGCAATGCGATTCCGGAGACAATCGCCTGCCGCTTGTCGAGATTGAGCCGCTCGGTCTCGTCCTGCAGGCGGGTGAGCGCGTGCCACACGTCGCCCCAGGCATCAAGGGGGCGATGCGTGACGAGGCGAAGCTGCGCCGCATCCGCCTCGCCCCGCACGCTCTCCCGCACCGCGCGCGCGAGGCCCTGGCGAAGCAGATCCATGAAGGTGGAGAACCCGCCCTCGCTCCGCCCGAGCGTGTCGGCGAGCTCATAGGCGCGCAGCAAAGGAAATTCGGGGACCCGGCCGAACAAATCGTCCACCATGCCGGCGAGCCGCAGCCCATCCTCGCCGGCGAGCGCCAGCGCGCGACCCGGCGAGCCCTCCGCAATGGCGGCGAGCCGGTCGCGCTCGGCCTCGGGAAGGTCCGGCAGGCGCTCGGCCAGCACGTCCCGCATCGCCGCCCTGTCGAGCGGCGCGAGGCGGAGCGTGCGGCAGCGGCTTCGCATCGTCGGCAGCAGCCGGCCGGGTGCCGCCGAGACCAGCAGCAGGACGGCGCGTCGCGGCGGCTCCTCAAGGATCTTCAACAAGGCATTGGCGGCGTTGCGATTGAGATGCTCGGCCCCGTCCACCACCACGACGCGCCAGCCACCCTCGGCGGCCGTCAGATGCAGGAATTCGGCGACCGCGCGCCCGTCATCGACGACGATCTCGGTGCGCATCCGCTTGCGCTTCTCGTCCCATTCGCGCTCGACGGTCAGCAGATCGGCATGGCTTCCGGTCGCGATGCGGCGGAACACCGCATCCGCGGGCCGCACCCCGTCGCCGCCGAGGAGCCGGCGGGCGAGCCGGTAGGCGAGCGTCGCCTTGCCGATGCCCGCGGCCCCGGTGATCAGCCAGGCATGGTGCAGCCGTCCGGAGCGGATCGAGTCCGCGAACGCCGCCTCGGCGGCCGCATGGCCGAGCAGCAGCGGGTTCTCGCGCGGCGTCACAGCGCGAGGCCGAGGCGTTCGCGCACGGCGGCGGCGATGCTGGATGCGACGGCATCCTCGGCGCGCGCCGCATCCACCAGCAGGCAGCGCGCCGGCTCGGCATCGGCGATCGCACGGAATCCCTCCCGCACCCGGGCGAAGAACGCCTTGCCCATCCGCTCGTACCGATCCGCCGCGTCGCCGCGGGAGCGCATGCGGCAAACTCCTTCATCAACAGGCAGGTCGAGCACGATGGTGAGATCCGGTGCCAGCCCGATCATCGCGGTCAGCGCCGCGATCGCGGCATGGTCGCCGCCGAGCGCGTAGCCCTGATAGGCGAGCGTCGAGTCGGTGAAGCGGTCGCAGACCACCCAGCGTCCGGCGGCGAGCGCCGGGCGGATCAGCGTGGCGACATGCTCGGCGCGCGCGGCGAAATGCAGCAGCGTGTCGGCGAGCGGCGACCAGGGCACCTCGCCCGAGAGCAGCAAGGCGCGAAGGCGCTCGCCGCCCGGCGTGCCGCCCGGCTCGCGGGTCTGCACCACGTCCAGACCGGTTCCGGCAAGCGAGGCCGCGAGCCGGCGCGCCTGCGTCGATTTCCCGGCTCCCTCCCCGCCCTCCAGCGTGATGAAACGGCCGCTCACGCCGCCATCAGCTGCCGGTGACGTAATGGGCGAGCACGGCCAGCGCGCGGCCGGGCAGAGCCAGGCGCGGCACGTCCGCCCCGGCGACGAGCGGGATCGTGGTCTGCGGCACCCCCTGCCCGGTCACCGTCAAGGTGCCGAGCGGCTTGCCTTTGGCGACCGGCGCCGGGATCGGGGTATCGTACTGCACGGTGATCCTGGCGGTTTGCCGCCAGTTGCGCGGCATGGTCAGCACCACCGGCTGCGCGCCCACCAGCGGCACGGTCGGCTGCACGCCGAGCCAGACCCGGGCATTGTCCACCGCCGCGCCGGCCGCGACGAGCGACACGTCCTCGAATTCGCGGAACGCCCAGTCCAGCAGCCGGGTGCCCTCCTCGCCCCGCGCCCGCATCGTGTCCATGCCGTTGAGCACGACGACGACCCGACGTCCGTCCCGTTCGGCGCTGGCCACGAGCCCGTACCCGCCGGCCTCGGTATGTCCCGTCTTGAGCCCGTCAGCCAGGCCATGCTGTACCAGCGTGTTCCGGTTCTGCTGCTCGATATTGTTGAATTTGAACGTCTTTTCTGAATCGTAATGATAATATTGCGGAAAGGTGCGGATCAGGGCTGCGGCCAGCGAGGCGATATCGTGGCAGCTCATGTAGTGGTTGTCGTCCGGCCAGCCGGTGCAATCCACGAAATGCGTGTTGGTGAGGCCGAGCTGCTTCGCCTTCTGGTTCATCAGGTCGACGAACTGGTCCTCGGAGCCGGCGATGCCTTCCGCGAGCACGATGCAGGCGTCGTTGCCGGAATCGACGATCATGCCGCGGATCAGATCCTCGACCCCCACCTGACCCCCGAGCGGGACGAACATCTTCGACCCGCCCATCCGCCAGGCCTTCTCGCTGACCGGCAAGGTGTCGGTGAGCTTGAGCCGGCCCGATTGCAGCATCCCGTAGACGATGAAGGCGGTCATCAGCTTGGTCATCGAGGAGGGCGGCACGCGGTCGTCGCCCTGCTTGTTGAACAGCGCGGCGCCGGTGTTGAAATCCAAAATGTAGCCCCAGCGCGCCACCGTATCGACGGGACCGATCGGCGTGTCGCCGGGCGAGCCGGTGGGGGCGGCTTCGGGGGCGCCGGCCTTGCCGCGCGCCGCCGGCACGCGGCGGCGCTCGGCGGCGGTGGCCGGAAATGCCAGGGCGGTGCTGCCCAGAAGAGCTGTCAAGAGAACCGACCGGCGGCTGCGCATCATGCTCTCCTCACTCGACAAAGCTCCCGTCGTCTGATCCCACGACGATCCGGGCGTCGGTGACGCCGCTGCGGATCGCCTGCGCCAGCGCTGCGTCGGCCGCGGCAATGGTCGGGAACGGCCCGGCGCGAAGGCGGTAGCGCAGCGACCGGCCATTGCCGACCGTCTCGATCGCCGGGGCGAGGCCGGCGAGCTGGGCCTGCTGACGCATCGCGTAGTCGCGCCGGCCGAACTCGTCCCCCTGCAGCCAGAAGGTGACCGGCGATGGCGGAACCTGCGTCACCCGCTCGGGCAGGCGGAGCGGCGGCACCGGACCGTCCTGGCCGAACCCGTCGGCCCCCGAGGCCTGGCCGACCGCGATCGCGGGACCGCCCGAGGAGCCGCGCGCGCCGGGCGGCGGTGCGAGGGATTGCTCCGCGACGGCGCCGCGCGGGGCGGCCTGCATCGCGATGCCGTTCTCGTTGCCATGCAGCGCATCGGCGAGCGCGCGGGATGGCGGCCCGAGAACCTGCACGCGCACCGCCTCGGCGCCCCCCGGCGGCATGCCGAGCAGGGACGCGGCGCGGCTGGTCAGCGCGATCACGCGGCCCGGATCTTCCGGTCCCCGATCGTTCACCCGCACGACGATCTGCCGGCCGGTGCGCAGCGCGGTCACCTGCACGATCGCCGGCAATTGCAGCGTCTGGCTGGCAGCCGCCATCGCGTTCTGATCGAACGCCTCGCCATCCGTGGTCAGCGGCGCGTGCGGCCCGGAGTACACGCCGGCGATGCCGGTGCGGTCGTCATCGAAGCTCTGCTCGGGGTAGAACCAAACGTTTCCAGCCTGCCAGGCGGGCTCGCGGACGTAGTGGATGGCGGCTGCCGGCGGCGGTTTCGGGACGCAGCCCTCGAGCATGAGGGGGGCGAGCACCAGAGCGAGCGAGCCGGCCAGGAAGGCAGCAAGCCTTTTCACACCACGGAATCGCCCAGCAGCCCGACCGCGAGCGCGTAGTAATCCGATGCGTTGTAGCGCCGGATCGCGGTGAAATTCGCATAGACCATGAAGGCCTCCCCGTCGGCCCCATCGGGCATCAGCACGGCCCCCTGGACATCCCCGCGGCTGAACGGCAGCCCGTCGGCGCGGGTGACGCCCACCCGCGCCCAGTCACCGAGCGGGCGGCGGTTGTCGCGCCCGGTCGCGGCGGCATCGAAACCCGGCGGCACGCGGATCGCCTGGCCCCAGGGCTCGGGATAGCGCCAGCCGGAGCGCGCCAGGTAGTTGGCGATCGAGGCGAGCACGTCGGGCGTGCTGGTCCAGATATCGGGGCGGCCATCGCCGTCAAAGGCGACCGCGTAGCGCAGGTAGGAATCCGGCATGAATTGCGGCTGGCCCATCGCGCCGGCATAGCTGCCGGTCATCTGCGCGGGCGTCGCCTCGCCACGGTCGAGGATGCGCAGGGCGGCGATCAGCTGCGGCCGGTAGCTCGGATGCCGCCCGGTCCAGAGCAGGGTCGCCAGCGACTGGATCACGTTGAAGCTGCCGGTGATCGCGCCGAATGCCGATTCCATGCCCCAGATGCCGGCAATCACGTCCGGGGTGACGCCGTAGCGGGACGCCACCTGGAGGAAGGTCCGGCGGTTCTGCTGGAAGGCGACGCGGCCGTTCGCCCGCTTCTGATCGGTCAGCACCCGGGCCTTGTACTGCGCCCAGGTCAGGGTGAATTCCGGCTGGTTGCGGTCGCGATCCAGCACACGCTGGTCGGGCTGGATGCCGGCAAAGGCGCGGTCGATCGTTGCGGACGAAATGCCTTCGCGGCGCGCATCGGCGCCAAGCCGGTCGAGGAAGGCGGAAAAACTCTCCTGCGCGGCGGCTCCGGCTGCGGTAAGCAGGGGCAGCGCGGGCGCGGCAAGCACGACTCGGCGGGTCAGCATGGTTCATCCTCTGCCACAGCCTGCGGCGCGCCGGCAATCACTCTGCCGGGCCTCCCAAGCCTAAACCTGCCAGGCCCAAAGATGAACGGCAGGAGGAAGAGCCCTGGCCGCCTTAGGCTACCCCGAACCGAAACTCGGTCGCCGAGGAAAACACCTCGCCCGGGCGCAGGATCGTGCTCGGGAAGTGCGGGTGGTTCGGGCTGTCCGGAAAATGCTGGGTCTCCAGGGTGAACCCGTCGCCCTGGCGATATGTGGCGCCGGACGGGCCGGTGATCGTGCCGTCGAGGAAATTGCCGGTGTAGAATTGCAGCCCGGGCTCGGTGGTGTGGCAGTCGAGCACGCGCCCGCTCGCCGGGTCCTGCACCAGGGCGGCGAAGCGCAGCGTGTCGGACGCGCCGCCGCGCAGCACGAGATTATGATCGTAGCCGCGCGCGCGGACCATCTGCCCGTGCCCGCTTCGCAGCCTGGCGCCGATCGACGCCGTCTCGCGGAAATCGAGCGGCGTGCCGGCGACCGAGGCGACCTCGCCGGTCGGGATCAGATCGTCGTCGATCGGCGTGTAATGCGCGGCGTCGGCGCGCAGCAGATGGCCAGCGATGCTCCCCTTCCCTTCGCCGGCAAGATTGAAATAGGCGTGGTTGGTGAGGTTGAGCACGGTCGGCGCATCGGTCTCGGCGCGGTATTCGATGCGCACCCGGTCGTCCTCCGACAGCGAATAGGCCACGGTGACGCGCAGCGTGCCGGGAAACCCGTTCTCGCCGTCCGGGCTCTCGAGCGAGAGCGTCGCATGATCGTCATGCCCGGCGAAGGCCCAGAGCCGGGCGTTGAACCCGCCCGGTCCGCCATGCAGCGCGTTCGGCCCGTTGTTGAGCGGGACCGTGTAGGTCTCGCCGTCGAGGATAAAAGTGCCGCGCGCGAGGCGATTGGCGTAGCGGCCGATCAGCGCGCCGAAATACGGGCTGCGCGCCTCGTATTCCGCGAGAGTGCGGCAGGCGAGCACGACATTGGCGCGCCTGCCGTCGCGGTCGGGCGCCTCGATCGCCGTGATGACGCCGCCAAAATCGAGAAAACTGAAGCGCGTGCCGGCCGCATTGGAGAGCGTGTGCCGGTGCACGGCGTGGCCGCTGCGTGTGACGCCGAAGGGCGCGCTTTCGATCATGCGAAATGGCTCCATCCGGGTGATGCCAGCGTCATCGCGGCGCCCGTGCCGTCGCGCACCGTAACCGTCTCGCCCGTGACCCCGTCGCCCGGGACAAAACGGCCGATCGCCGTCGCGGCCGCCGGCACCCTCTCCGGCGGGACCGCGAGGAGAAGCTCGTAATCATCGCCGCCGGTTAGGCAGGTGGCGAGCCAGTCCGGGCCGGCCGCGCGGGCGGCCTCGGAGAGCGGCACGCGCGCGGCGTCTATCTCGGCGCCGAGCCCGGCGGCGCGGCAGAGATGGCCGAGATCCTGCACCAGCCCGTCAGAGACGTCGATCGCCGCCGAGACGCTCTCCATCGGAAAGCCGAGGCGCGGCCGCGGCAGCCTGTAGCGCCCGGCGAGAAACCCCGTCGGGTCCGCCAGCTCGCCGCGCAGCGCGCGAAGCCCGAGCGCCCCGTCGCCGATCGTGCCGGTGACGCAGACGAGATCGCCCGCCCGCGCGCCCGACCGCCGGATCGCGCGGCCGGGCGCTACATCGCCGATCACCGTGAGGGAGAGGCTGATCGGGCCCGGCGTCGAGGTGGTGTCGCCGCCGAGCAGGGCGATGCCGAATTCCCGCTGATCGGCGGCAAGTCCGGCCGCGAATCCCGCCAGCCACGCATCCGGCGTGCCAGTGGGGATCGAGACGGTCATCAGGTAGTAAAGCGGGGTCGCCCCCATCGCCGCGAGGTCGGACAGATTGACCCGCAGCAGCTTGCGTCCGATCAGCCCGGGCGGATCGTCGGGCAGGAAATGCACGCCCGCCACCATCGCATCCGCGGCGGCCACCAGCTCCCGCCCGGCGGGCGGGGCGAACACCGCGGCGTCATCCGCGAGGCCGAGGGAACCGGGCCCGGCGAGGGGGCGGAAATGCCGGGCGATCAGCCGGAACTCGCCCGGCGCCGCGCTCACGCCAGCCTGCTCACGCCAGCCTGAGCACGCCAGCCTGCTCACGCCAGCCTGCTCACGAGGGTACGCTGACCGGGGCGGAACCGGAGAACTCGGCCGGCCGCAAGCGGTGCGCGAGCCGGTCGAGCAGGCCGTTCGCCATCCGCGGCTCGTCGCCGCTGAAGAAGCCGTGCGCCACGTCGAGATACTCGTTGATGACGACGCGGGCCGGCGGCCCGTCGCTCATCCAGAGCTCGGCCCCGCCGGCGCGCAGCAGGGCCAGCAGCACCGGGTCGAGCCGGCCCATCGGCCATTCCGCCGGCAGCGCCTCGGCCACCATCCGGTCGAGCCCGTCCTGCTGCTGCACCGCGGTCCGCACGATGCGGGAGAACAGTTTCACTTCCGCATCGGGCACGCGGCCGTCCTCATAGCCGCCGGTGCCCGGCAGCTCGCCCAGGCGGTGGCGGACGAACTGGTCGATCACCGTCTCGATCGTGTCCTGCGTCTGCGCGCTCTGGAACAGCGCCTGCACGGCGGCGACGCGCGAGGCGGTGCGCGGCCGCGTCTTGCGGGGTGCCTGCATCACACCATTCCCATCATGCCGCGCCGATCATGCCGCACCGAGATGGCGCGCCGCACCGACCTGCAGCAGGGCCGCGACCGCGGCCTCCGCGCCTTTATTATGGCCGTCCGGGCCGGAGCGGGCCTCGGCCTGCGAGGCGCTGTGCACGGTGAGCAGGCCGGTGCCGAGCGCCAGACCGAATTGCAGCGCTACCTGCATCAGACCGCTCATCGCCTCGCGACAGACATGGTCGTAATGGTCGGTCTCGCCGCGCACCACGCAGCCGAGTGCCACGAACCCGTCGAAGCGCCGCGTCCCGCGGATCGCGATGCGGATCGCCTGCGGCAATTCGAGCGCGCCGGCCACATCGAGCGTCTCGAACCGGGCCCCCGCCTCGCGCAGGATGCGGGTCGCGCCTTCCGTCATGCCGTCGACGATCGCTCGGTAATAGGGCGCGCGCACCAGCAGGATGGCCGGCGGCGGCCCCTCGATATCCGGCGCGACGGCGAGCGGAGCGTCCTTGGTGCTCACTCCGCCGCGCCCTCGCTCGCAAGACCCTCGATCGGCCGGTGCTCGACGATGTTGATCCCATAGCCTTCCAGCCCGACCACCGGGCGCGGCGAGTTCGAGAGCAGCACCATCTCGTGCACGCCAAGATCGACCAGGATCTGCGCGCCGATCCCGTAATCGCGGAGCGGCTGCACCGGGCGCGGCGAGGCCGCCATCAGCCGCAGCCGCTCGGAGACCGCATCCGGCCGCGGGTCGCGGATCAGCACCACCGCGCCGCGGCCCTCGCGCGCGATCATCCGCATCGCCCCGTGCAGCACCGACCATTGCGAGCCGCCGAGCAGGTCGCCCACCGGATCGACCGCATGCATGCGCACGAGCAGCGGCGTCTCGCCGCGGAGCTCGCCCTTCACCAGCACGATGTGCTCGGTCGCGTCGAGCAGGTTGCCGTAGACGATGAGCTTCCACTCGCCGCCTTCCGCATGCTCGATCGTCCCCTCCTGCCCGCGCCGCACCAGGCGCTCGGTGCGGCGGCGATGGCCGATCAGATCGGCGATCGAGCCGAGCTTGAGGTTATGGCGCTGGCCGAAGGCGACGAGATCCGGCAGCCGCGCCATCGTCCCGTCATCGTTCATCACCTCGCAGATCACGCCGGACGGGTTGAGCCCGGCGAGCCGGGCGATATCCACCGCCGCCTCGGTATGCCCGGCCCTGACCAGCGTGCCGCCATCGCGCGCGAGCAGCGGGAAGACATGGCCCGGCGTGGTGATGTCCTCGCGCCCGCATTCCGGGTTGATCGCCACCGCGATGGTATGCGCGCGGTCCTGCGCGGAGATGCCGGTGGTGACGCCCTCGCGCGCCTCGATCGACACGGTGAAGGCGGTCTGATGCCGCGTGCCGTTCGACTGGCTCATCAGCGGCAGGCCGAGCCGCTCCACGCGCTGGCTGCCCATCGCCAGGCAGATCAGCCCGCGCGCGTGGCGGGCCATGAAGTTCACCGCCTCGGCGGTGGCGAATTGCGCGGGGATGACGAGGTCTCCCTCGTTCTCGCGGTCCTCGTTGTCGACCACGATGAACATGCGGCCGGCCCGCGCCTCCTCGATCAGCTCCTGAGCGGGCGCGAGATAATCATGCAACGAGACGGCAAGGGGCCGCTCCCGCCTTAGACGGTCTGACATTCCGCCTCCCTCAGCCGCGCCACGTAGCGCGCGAGCATGTCGATCTCCAGATTGACGCGGCCGCCCGGCGCCAGCGCGCCGAGCGTGGTGACCGTGGCAGTGTGCGGGATGATGTTGACGCCGAACAGGCTGCCCTGCACCTCGTTCACCGTCAGCGACACGCCGTCCACCGCGATGCTGCCCTTCGGCGCCACGAAGCGCGCGAGACCGTCCGGCGCGCGGAACAGCAGCCGGTGCGAGCCGTTCTCCGGCGCCGTCGAGACCAATTCGCCGAGCCCGTCCACATGGCCGGAGACGACATGGCCGCCGAGCTCGTCGCCTATTCGGAGCGGCCGCTCCAGGTTGAGCCGGGTTCCCGGCCCCCAGGCGCCGAGCGTGGTCTTGCCCAGCGTCTCGGCGGAGACATCGGCGGCGAACCAGTCCGCGCCCAATTCCACCGCGGTCAGGCAGCAGCCGGCGCAGGCGATCGAGGCGCCGAGGGCGACCGGCGGGTCGGCGAGGAAGCCATCCGTCACCGTCACGGTGAGGCGCATGTCGTGCCCCTGCCCGACCGGCGCGACGGCGCGGATCACTCCCTGGCCGCCGACGATGCCGGTGAACATCAGGCGGCCTTGCGGAATTCGGAGAGCATGTCGTCGC
The DNA here is from genome assembly GCA_965276665.1 of Acetobacteraceae bacterium. Lineage (GTDB taxonomy): Bacteria > Pseudomonadota > Alphaproteobacteria > Acetobacterales > Acetobacteraceae > CAWGJC01. The sequence goes on along the minus strand of OZ255620.1, from coordinate 70,701 downwards.
CGATCGCCCGTTCGGCGGTGCGCTCGAAGCGCGGCATCGCCTCCAGCCCAGCAATGCCCATGGCTTGCGCCGCCGGCAGCCCGTCGCCGCCCATCACCGCGGGGGCATGGAACCAGGCGATGCGGTCGACCAGATCGGCGCGCAGCAGGGAGGCGGCGAGGCTCGCGCCGCCTTCGGCCAGCAGCCTCGTGATGCCGCGTTCCGCCAGCAGGCGGAGCGCCTGGGCGAGATCGACGCCGATTTCGGCGCCTCCCACCGCGATCGTCTCGACGCCGGCCTCCCGCAGCGCGCGCAGGCGCTCCGGCGCCGCGCCCTCGCGATGCAGCACCCAGCTCGGCGCATCGGCGGCGGTCGCGACCAGCCCGGCGGTGAGCGGCATGCGGAGATGGCTGTCGGCGACGATCCGCACCCCCTCATTCGGGCGAAACCCCGGCAGCCGGCAGGTGAGCTTCGGGTTGTCGGCGATCACCGTGCCGACGCCGACCAGCACCGCATCGTGCCGCCCGCGAAGGGCATGGGCAGCGCGGCGCGCGGCGATGCCGGTGATCCATTGGCTCTCGCCGCTCCGCGTCGCGATCCGCCCGTCGAGCGTGGTGGCGAGCTTGAGCGTCACCAGCGGCCGTCCGCGCCGCACCCGGCTGAAGAACCCGGCCTTGATCTCCTCCGCCTCGGGGCCGAGCAGGCCTTCCTCGACGGCGATGCCGGCGGCGCGCAGCCGGTCGAGCCCCTGCCCGTCCACCCGCGGGTCGGGATCGCGCGTCGCCACCACGACGCGGGCGATCCCGGCCTCGATCAGCGCATCGCAGCAGGGCGGCGTGCGGCCCCAATGGCAGCAGGGTTCGAGGGTGACGTAGGCGGTCGCGCCACGGGCGGCGGTGCCGGCCATCGTCAGCGCCAGGATCTCGGCATGCGGCCGGCCACCGGGCGCGGTAACCGCCCGCCCGACGACGCGTCCCTCCCGCACGATCACGCAGCCGACGGAGGGGTTCGGCGAGGTATTGCCGATGCCGCGCCGGGCGAGCGACAGTGCGGATCGCATATGCGCGGCATCGCCCGAGGCGTTGATGGCGGTCATGTCCGCCTATCTAGTGCATGTGCGGTGCCGGTAGAAGCACCGGGCGCGATCCGGCTTCCGGGGCCGCCCGTCACGCGCTGGGTTCGTCAAGCGAGCCCAGAAAAGTCTCGAAATCGCGGACTTCGCGGAAATCCCGGTAGACACTGGCGAAGCGGACATAGGCGACCGCGTCCACGCCCTTCAGTGTCTCCATCACCTGCTCGCCGATCGCCTTGCTCTCGATGTCGCTGTCGCCGGAGGCCTCGAGCTGGCGGACGATGCCGTTGACGATGCGCTCGATCCGCTCCTCCTGCACCGGGCGCTTGCGCAGCGCCACGCGGATCGACCGGGCGAGCTTGTCGCGGTCGAACGGCACCCGCCGCCCGTCATTCTTCAGCACCGTGAGCTCGCGCAGCTGGACCCGCTCGATGGTGGTGAAGCGCTGCCCGCAACTGCCGCAGAAGCGGCGGCGGCGGATCGCGACGCCGTCCTCGCTCGGACGGCTGTCCTTCACCTGGGTGTCGTCATGGCCGCAGAACGGGCAGCGCATCAGGAGGGGGAGCGCATCAGTCGGCGTAGATCGGGAAGCGGGCGCAGAGCGCGCGCACCTCCTCGCCGACCGCCTGCTCGGCCGCGGCGTTGCCGCCATCGTTCGAGCGCGCGAGCCCCTCGATCACCGTGTCGATCAGCCGGCCGATCTCGCGGAACTCCGCCGCGCCGAAGCCGCGCGTGGTCGCCGCCGGGCTGCCGAGCCGGATGCCGGACGTGACCGCCGGCGTCTCGGGGTCGAACGGGATCGCGTTCTTGTTGGCGGTGATCCACGCGCGCTCGAGGCTGCCTTCGGCGGCGCGGCCGGTGACGTGCTTCGGGCGGAGATCGACCAGCATCAGATGGCTGTCGGTGCCGCCGGTGACGATCGCGAGGCCGCGCTCCGCCAGCGTCGCGGCCAGCACCCGCGCATTCTCCTGAACCGCCTGCTGGTAGGAGCGGAATTCCGGCCGCAGCGCCTCGCCGAACGCCGCCGCCTTGCCGGCGATGACATGCATCAACGGGCCGCCCTGCAAGCCGGGGAACACCGCCGAATTGATCTTCTTCCCGAGCGCCTCGTCATTCGAGAGGATCATCCCGCCGCGCGGCCCGCGCAACGTCTTGTGCGTGGTGGTGGTCACCACATGCGCGTGCGGCAGCGGGCTCGGAAACAGCCCGGCGGCGACCAGCCCGGCGAAATGCGCCATGTCGACCATGACCATCGCGCCCACCTCGTCCGCCACCGCGCGGATGCGGGGGAAATCGATGAAGCGCGGATAGGCCGAGCCGCCGGCGATGATCAGCTTCGGCCGCTCGGCGCGCGCCACGCGTTCCAGCTCCTCGTAATCGAGCAGACCGTCCTCCCGCCGGACGCCGTACGAGAGCGCGCGGAACCATTTCCCCGAGAGATTGGGCGGCGCGCCGTGGGTCAGATGGCCGCCGGCGGCGAGGCTCATGCCGAGGATCGCATCTCCCGGCTGAAGCAGAGCGAGGAACACCGCCTGGTTCGCCTGCGCGCCCGAATGCGGCTGCACGTTGACGAAGTTGCAGCCGAACAATTCCTGCGCCCGCGTGATGGCGAGGCGCTCGGCGCGGTCCACCTCGGCGCACCCGCCGTAATAGCGCCGGCCCGGATAGCCCTCGGCGTATTTGTTGGTCAGCACGCTGCCCTGCGCCTCCAGCACGGCGGCTGAGACGATGTTCTCGCTGGCGATCAGCTCGATCCCGTCCTGCTGGCGGCGCAGCTCGGCGCCGATCGCCTCGGCGAGCTCGGGGTCGGTCTCGGCGAGCGGGGCGGCGAAGAAGCGGCGCTGCGCGCCGGCCGCGGGGATATCGTTCATCGGATGTCGTTCATCGGTGAGGACGCCCAAGGGGATTTGCTCGAAATGATCTAGCACCCTCCCACGCGCACGCAACCGCGCAGGCCGCGCAACCACGCACGCGATCACTGGCGACCGCCCTTCCCTCCCTCGGCGCCGAGGCCTATGCAGGGCCGCCCACGACGGAGCCCGGATGGCGATGAATGTCGGCCGCTTTCCCTCGACCCGCCTGCGCCGCAACCGACGCGACGGCTGGACGCGTCGCTTGGTCGCGGAGACGAAGCTTTCCGTCGATGATCTGATCTGGCCGGTCTTCGTGATGGAGGGCGAGGCCCGGGTCGACGACATCGCCTCGATGCCCGAGGTGCAGCGGGTCACCCTCGACCGGCTCGCGGCCCACGTGGCGCCGGCGGCCGAGCTCGACATCCCGGCGATCGCCCTGTTCCCGGCCACGCCGCCCGAGCGGAAGGATGCCGAGGGGACCGAGGCGCTCAACCCCGACAATCTGATGTGCCGCGCCGCCCGGCTGCTGAGGCGCGAATACCCCGATCTCGGCCTGATCGGCGATGTCGCGCTCGACCCGTATACCGATCACGGCCATGACGGAGTGATCCGCGACGGCGTCATCGCCAACGACGAATCGGTTGCGATCCTCGCCCGCCAGGCGCTGAACCAGGCGCAGGCCGGCATCGACGTGATCGCGCCGTCGGACATGATGGATGGCCGCGTCGCCGCGATCCGCACGCTGCTCGACGCGGAGGGGCTCGCCCGCACCAGCATCATGAGCTACGCGGCGAAATACGCCTCCGCCTTCTACGGCCCGTTCCGCGACGCGCTCGGCTCGGGCGGCGCGCTGAAGGGCGACAAGAAGACCTATCAGATGAACCCCGCCAATTCCGACGAGGCGTTGCGCGAGGTCGCGCTCGATCTCGAGGAGGGCGCCGACATGGTGATGGTCAAGCCCGGCATGCCCTATCTCGACATCGTCCGCCGGGTGCGCGAGCGCTTCGCCGTGCCGGTCTTCGCCTACCAGGTGTCGGGCGAGTACGCGATGATGATGGCGGCGATCCGGAACGGCTGGCTCGACCGCGAGCGCGGCGTGCTCGAGGCGCTGACCGGGTTCAAGCGCGCCGGGGCGAGCGGCGTGCTCACCTATTTCGCCCTGGAGGCGGCGCGCCGCCTCCGCTGACCCGCGAAGGCGCCGGCCCACGAAGCTGGCAACTCCGGCCCGCGCCGGCGTTCACATTCCGCAGGCAATCGGCAGCGGGGCGTAATGAAGCGGACGCGGGACGGTTTTGAGAGTTTGGTGGCTCTGACGCTGGCGGTTCTTTTCGTCTTCGCCGCTCGATCGGAACAAACCGAACCGACGCCGGCAGGAGCGCGCCAGGCCGCAACCAAGCCCGACGCGCGGGTCGGGCACACACCGCCCGCCAGCCCCGCCACCGTCGGGCGTGACGCCAGCAGCCCGCGGGCGGTGCCGCCACGCGGCTGGTGGCAGGTCTCGAAGAGAGTTTTCGTCCAATTCTCGGCCCATCGCGTGATGGCGGTCGGCGCCGGCATCGTGTTCTACACCCTGCTGTCGGTCTTCCCCGCAGTGGCCGCCCTGGTCTCGCTCTACGGCCTGTTCGCCGATGCCTCGACCATCTCGACCACGCTCTCGGGCCTGGCGGGCGTGATCCCGGACGGCGCCGTGCAGATCGTCCACGACCAGGTGAGCCGCCTCACCGAGAAGGGCGGCGGCAAGCTCGGGCTCGGGTTCGCGATTAGCCTGGTCGCCGCGATCTGGAGCGCCAATCAAGGGATGAAGGCGCTCTTCGACGGCCTGAACATCGTCTATGACGAGACCGAGAAGCGCAGCTTCATCCGCCTGACGCTCATCACGCTTTGCGTGACCGCGTGCGCGCTGCTGTTCCTGCTGGTGGCGCTGACCGGCGTCGTCGTGCTGCCGATCGTGCTGAAATTCGTCGGCCTGAGCGCCGGGGTGCAGAACGCGATCGAGCTGCTGCGCTGGCCGCTGCTGCTGGTGATCATCGGCTTCTTCCTCTCGATGATCTACCGCATCGGGCCGAGCCGGGCGAGCGCGCAATGGCAATGGGTGAGCTATGGCGGCGCGATCGCGGCCGTGCTCTGGGTGATCATCTCCGCCGCCTTCTCGTATTACGTCTCGCATTTCGGCAGCTACAACAAAACCTACGGCTCGCTCGGCGCGGTGATCGGCTTCATGACCTGGATCTGGATCTCCGCGATGGTCGTGCTCATCGGCGCCGAATTCAACGCCGAGCTCGAACACCAGACCGGCCGCGACAGCACCACCGGCGCGCCGGTGCCGGCGGGAACCCGCGGCGCGGTGAAGGCGGATCAGGTGGCGTGACGCGAACGGGGCGCTCGCAGTCAGTAGCCAGACATTCGATTCTGAGCGCTAATCAAAGAACTCCTCGTCAATTTCCTTGATATGCAGGGTATCTTCAATTCTACAGCCAACATTATGACGGATCATCAGCTTGGTTAGCTGCTCGCCATCGATCAGGACAATTCGCTTGCTTAGAAACTTTGCGGTCTCGCGTGCGGAGGGGGAAAAGGTCGAGGTTGTCACAAACAGCCCTTTCGTCGCTTTGTGGCGATCTAAGCCGCCGAAAAAATCTCTGATTGCAGCGGATCCAATGTTGTTGCCGATGGAATAACGTTTTGCTTGAATATAGATCCTATCAAGCCCGAGGGCATCTTGATCAATCACACCGTCAACCCCGTTATCGCCACTGCGCCCCAATGCACGACCGGCATCGACGACCGAGCCGCCGAAGCCCATCCTGAGAAGAAGATTGACGATAAGCCGTTCGAAGAACTCAGGCGATGCAGATTGAATACGATCAAGAAGCTCCTGTGCAAGTGAGATTTCGATTTGGCGATGGGCTACACGCATGATCTCATCAGGCGTTTCTATCATACTGACGAGAGCAGGCGCTGTAGGTGTCTGATTTCCGCCATCTCCGCCGTTGTTTGTGGATTTCTCTCTGAACTTCTTAAATTCGTCAAACTGTCCTAGAAAGGTATTATCTATCCGATCTGGCTTTGACGCAATGACTTGCTCGCCACGTTTGGTGACTTTGAAGTGCCCCCGGCGTGTGGTCTCGATCAGCCCGGATTTGCCGAGGTAGGTTTTCGCCCAATGCACCCGGTTGCTGAAAATTGTTTGCTTGCCTGACGGTAGGAGCGCCGCGCGTTCCTCCGACGTTAGGTTGAGTTGCTCGGCGAGTTGGTCAACGGCTTCTCCAATGCGAACCTCCCCATTTGAAGCCGTACGGAGGACCGGAAGCATAAGGCTTTGATAATCTGGTATTGGCATTTCGCTATGATAACTGACGTGCTGTCGCCTGTCCCTAAAAGCCAAGCCTCACAATCTTGATTTCTGGTGGGCGCAAAGCGGACGATCGCGGTGGGTATCCGCCTCCAAGGCTGAAGCGTGCGCACTTCCAAAACTGAGATCCTGATTTCAGAATTAAAAAAGGACCTCGCACTGCCCCATCCAACCTAATCCAACAAGAAATCTTTGATAAAGCCAGTCCTCTCCGCATCCATCAGCGCCGGTGCGTAGCCGGTGTCTGGCACGTGTGGCGTGACGGCGCTCGCGGATGCGACCGCGCAGCCGGAAGACCTGGTCGAACAGCCGATCCTGATCTGACGCGGCTCTGCGCAATCAGCTCCGCGCCCGATGCGTGGCGATGAAATCGACAAAGGCTCGCAAGGGGGCGGGAAGGTAGCGGCGCCCCGGATAGTAGAGAAACGGGCCCGAGAAGCGCTGCCACCACGGCTCGAGCACCGGCTCGAGCGCGCCGCTGTCGAGATGCGGGCGCAGCCAGTCCTCGAACAGGTGGATGATGCCACTGCCGGCGACCGCCGCATCCACGGCCAAATCGGTCGCGGCGCCGACGCGCACGATAAGCGGGCCGTTCGGATCCACCCGCACGATCTCGCCCGCGCATTCGAACTCCCAGGCGGTCATCGCGCCGCTCGCGAACCGGCCGCGCAGGCAGGCATGGTCCAGCAGCTCGCGCGGATGCGCGGGCCGGCCGCGCCGGTCGAGATAGGCGGGCGAAGCCGCGGTCGAGAAACCGCGCTGCCGCCGATCGCCCGGGCCGCGTCGCGAAACCCGCCGGCGCGCGCCACCGCGACGAACGCCGTGAGATCGCCGAGATCCGCCGCCATTGTTCGTCCTTTCGAACAGCCTGTACCGATTGGCCCTATTATCTTGCGCATTGTGGCTGTCTACATGCAGGGCCGATCAAACAGGAGACAGGGCATGGTCGATATCAGCAAAGCCGGGACCTCCACGCTCGGCGATCGCACCGTGAAGCGCGTGGGATACGGCGCGATGCAGCTCGCCGGACCGGGTGTGTTCGGGCCGCCGAAGGACCGCGCGGGCGCGATCGCGGTGCTGCGCGAGGCCGCGGCAGCCGGGGTCGATCACATCGACACCAGCGATTTCTATGGCCCGCACGTCACCAATCAGCTGATCCGCGAGGCGCTCCACCCCTATCCGGCCGGGCTGGTCATCGTCACCAAGATCGGCGCCCGACGGGGCGAGGACAAATCCTGGAAACCCGCCTTCTCGGCCGGGGAGCTGACGAGCGCGGTGCACGACAATCTGCGCAACCTTGGCCTGGATGCGCTCGACGTGGTCAACCTGCGGATCATGTTCAGCGCCCACGGGCCGGCCGAGGGCTCGATCGAGGCGCCGCTGACGGCGCTGGCCGAGCTTCAGCGAAACGGCCTCGTCCGCCATATCGGCCTGAGCAACGTGACGGCCAGGCAGGTCGAGGAAGGACGCGGCATCGCGGAAATCGTCTGCGTGCAGAACCAGTACAATCTCGCGCATCGCGAGGATGACGCGCTGATCGACGCGCTCGCCGCCGAAAAGACCGCCTATGTGCCGTTCTTCCCGCTCGGCGGCTTCACGCCGCTGCAATCGACGGCGTTGTCCGATGTCGCGAAGCGGCTCGGCGCGACGCCGATGCAGGTGGCGCTCGCCTGGCTGCTTCGGCGCGCGCCGAACATCCTGCTGATCCCCGGCACCTCCTCGGTCGGGCATCTGCGCGAGAATCTCGCCGCGGCCGATTTGGTTTTGCCGGATGACGCGATGGGGGCGCTCGATCAGATCGCCGTCAACGCCGCGCCGGCCCCCACGGCGTCGGCCTGAGCGTCAGTCCTCGCGCAGGAAATCCTCGATCACGCCGATCGTCTCCGCGTCCATCAGCGCCGGCGCGTGGCCGGTATCCGGCACGGTGATCGTGCGAGCGCCGGATTCGCCCATTCTGAGGAAGGTGCGCTTTGGCAGCACGTCGCTGCTCTCCCCGCGCAGCACCAGGATCGGCACGTGGATGCGCCGCCACATCGCCGCGTAGTCGAGATCGGTCGGGATGAAGCTCCGCATCGTGCGGGCGAGCGCGGGGTCGTAATGCATCGCCACGCGGCCATCCGGCAGGGCGCGCGCCGAATGCCGGGCGAGATGCGCCCATTGCGCGTCGGTGAGGCGACCGAACGGCGCGTGGATCTCGCGCAGATGCGCCTCCAGCGCGTCCTGGTCGGAAAATTCCCAGTCCTGCGCGGCATAGTCGCGGATGCGGCGGAGCGCGGAGGCGGGCACGTAGGGGCCGACATCGTTCAGCACCAGCCGCCGCACCGGGCTCGCGGTCGCGGCCGCCGCCTCCATGCCGCACAACCCGCCGAGCGAGGTGCCGATCCAGTCGATCATCGTGCCGAGCCGGGCCATCAGGTGCGAGAGCGCCATCACATAGGCGTGCGGCTCATAATACTTGGTCTCGGGCAGCCAGTCGGATTCGCCCCGGCCCGGCAGATCCGGGCAGAGCACGTGGAAATGCCGTGCGAGCACTTCCGCGAGCGGGTCGAAATCGCGTCCGGTGCGCGTCATGCCGTGCACGCAGATCACCGCCGGCGCGCCCGGCTTGCCCCATTCCCACACCGCCATCCGCCGGAACGCGCCGTCCAGCAGGTAGGTGACGTCGCCGCGGCGCGGCCCGGGCGAAGCGCGTCGCGTCACATCACGCTCATCTTAGAGTGCCTTTCAAAACCCGGTCTGGTTAATCGTCTGGCGTGCGCTCCCGAGCCTCGGCGCGCAGGGAGCCTGCGCCAGACGGCCGCCAGAGCGGGTTTTCAAAGGCACTTTAGATCACGCCCTGGTCTCGCAGCCGCTCGAGCTCCGCCGCCTCGAGGCCGAGGCGCTCGCGCAGCACGGCGTCGGTGTGCTCGCCGAGCAAGGGTGGCGGCACCCGGTAATCGGGCGGCGTCGCCGACATCCGCACCGGGTTGGCGATCACCTTCACCCCGTCCGGCGTCGCCGCATGCGACATCGTCACCACCATGCCGCGCGCCTGCACCTGCGGGTCGGCGAACACCTGTTCCAGCCGGTTGATCGGGCCGCAGCCGATCTTCAGCGCCTCCAGCCGGTCCACCCACCAGCCGGTCGGGTGCGCGGTCATCGTCGGCGTCAGCGTGTCGGTCACGAGCTGGCGGTTGCGCACCCGAGCGGCATTGGTCGCGAATCGCTCATCGGCGAGCAGGTGCCCGAGCGCGAATTCCTTGCAGAAGCGCGCGAAGGTGGGGTCGTTGCCGATCGAGAGCACCATGTGCCCGTCCGCCGTCGGGAAGACCTGATAGGGCACGATGTTCGGATGCTGATTGCCGAGCCGGGTCGGGTTCTCGCCGGTCGCCAGGAAATTCATCCCCTGATTGGCGAGCCAGGCGACATGGGTGTCGAGCATGCCGATATCGATCTGCTGCCCCTCCCCGGTCGCGTCCCGGTGGCGGAGGGCGGCGAGGATGCCGATACAGCCGTAGAGCCCGGCGAACAGATCGGCGACCGGGACGCCCACTTTCTGCGGCAGACCTTCCGGCTCGCCGGTGAGGCTCATCACCCCGCCCATCGCTTGGATCAGGCTGTCATAGCCCGGGCGTGGCGCGTAGGGCCCGGTCTGCCCGAACCCGGTGATCGAGCAGTAGATCAGGCGCGGAAATTTTTCGTGTAGCTGCGCATAGCCGAGCCCGTAGCGGTCAAGCGCGCCCACCTTGAAATTCTCGACCAGGATGTCGCAATCCGCGATCAGCCGGAGCGCCAGCGCCTGCCCCTCGGGCTGGGCGATGTCGAGGGTGAGCGAGCGCTTGTTACGGTTCACGCCGACGAAATAGGCGCTCTCCCCGGTGCCCGGCATGGCGGGGGGCGCGAAGCCGCGCGTGTCGTCGCCGCTGCCGGGCTTCTCCACCTTGATCACGTCCGCCCCGAGATCGCCCAGCATCTGCGCGCAGGTCGGGCCCGCGAGCACGCGGGTGAGATCGAACACCCTGAGCCCCTTCAGGGGACCGGTCGGCTGGCTCATGCGCACCCCTTCGCCATCGGCTCTGCAAGCGGCGGACCGCTTGCCGCCGGCCGCCGGCCGGGTTCATACCGGCGGCGGCTTATAGAGCGCAGCGCGAGGGAGGCAAACCCATGCTCGATCATGCCGCAGCATCGCCCACGGTCCCGCAGGCGCCGACGCTCGATCAGACCATGCTCGCCCGGTCTCTCTCGGGCTGCCATCTGATCGGCGGCCGCCTCACCCCGTCCGGCTCGGGGAAGAGCTTCGCCGTGGTCAATCCGGCGACCGGCATCGAGATCGCCCGCGCCGCCAAAGGCGACCCCGCCGATGTCGACGCCGCGGTGGAGGACGCGACGCGGGCGCAGAAGGACTGGGCGAGGATGCCCGCCCGCAAGCGCGGCGCGCTGGTCGCTTCCTGCGCGGCGCTGATCCGCGAGCATGTCGAGGAGCTGGCGCGGCTGATCGCGCTCGAGACCGGCAAGGCGCTGCGCACCGAGAGCCGGGTCGAGGCGAACACCGTCGCCGACATCCTGGAATTCTTCGGCGGGCTCGGCGGCGAGCTGAAGGGCGAGACGGTGCCCTTCGCGCCCGACGTGCTCTCGGTCACGGTACGCGAGCCGCTCGGCGTGGTCGGCGCGATCATCCCGTGGAACGTGCCGATGCTGCTGATGAGCCTGAAGGTCGCGCCCGCGCTGGTCGCCGGCAACACCGTGGTGGTGAAATCCGCCGAGGAGGCGCCGCTCGCCGTGCTGCGGATCTGCGAGCTGATGAACCGCGTGCTGCCGCCCGGCTGCTTCAACATGCTCTCCGGCTTCGGCCCGGATTGCGGCGGCCCGTTGGTCGAGCACCCCCTGATCCGCAAGGTGACGTTCACCGGCAGTGTCGAGGTCGGCCGGATCGTCAGCCAGGCGGCGGCGAAGAAGCTGATCCCGGTCACGCTCGAGCTCGGCGGCAAGTCGCCGATGATCGTCTTCGCCGATTGCGATTTCGACAAGACGGTGACCGGCGCCGTCACCTCCATGCGCTTCACCCGCCAGGGGCAGAGCTGCACCGCGGCGAGCCGCATCTATGTCGAGCGCCCGATCTTCGACCGTTTCGTGGCCGCGCTCGCCGCCCGCGTCGACGCGATGGTGATGGGCGATCCGCTCGACGAGAAGACCGATATCGGCACCATCATCAGCCGGGACCAGTTCGCCAAGGTGGAGGGCTTTATTGAGGAAGGCCGCGCGACGGCGGGCGCCACGGCGCGGGCCTGCAGCGCGATGCCGAAGGATGCGGCTCTCCGGAAAGGCCTGTTCATCCGGCCGCATATCTTCACCGGCTTGTCCGACAGCAGCCGACTGGTGCGTGAAGAGATTTTTGGGCCGGTCACCTGCGTCTTCCCGTTCGACGATGCGGAAGCGGTGCTGGCGGCCGCCAATGACAGCGACTATGGCCTCGCCGCCTCGCTCTGGACCAATAATCTGAAAGTGGGGCTGGCCCTCGCGCACCGGCTGGAAGCGGGTCTCGTGCAGATCAACCAGAACCTGGTCGTGCAGGCGAACCTCTCCTATGGCGGGGTGAAAAGCTCGGGCCTCGGGAAGGAAGCAAGCCTGGAGGCGATGAACGAGCATTTCACCCATAAGAAGACGATCATGGTGAATTACGCATGACTTAGGCCATTTAGATTACAGGTCAATCAGTAAGTTAAGGTCCACTCACGTAGACGATCCCGCTGATCCTCGCCGGTCATCGACCCGCGGCAGGCCGCGTGAGCGCGGAAAGAACGGCTCGATCCGGCGCATCTGAGCGCGGGACAGCAGGAGCAGGTTTGGCATCGAACACCTCCGACCCGCTCAGAATCATGCCTCGCCAAGCCGGGTAAAGGGTCCTGAGCCTAGGCTTGAGTGCCGCTTACAGGGCGGACGAGCGCTGCTGGGAACCGACCGGCATCCTAACGGGCACGGCCGGCAGGTGATCGATATCCCCGAGTAGCTCGGCTCGACCCTCCCCTACCCATTCCGCCTACGGAATAATCCGCATCTTCACACCGGGCCGAGCCGTCATTCTTAATGATGGCAACGACCCGCCAGATATATGACACGGCACTTGCCCTTCAGCGCGATTACGGCGATGGGGCGCCGCGTTACGTTGGCCTAATGGTGCCTAGCAGGCGGCTTGGCAACTGTCACAGCGGCCTCATTGCGCCGCAGGAAGGGAAGGGTCCAGGGCGGGTCATAGAACCACGCGACCGGCTGCCCTACCTGCACCCATCCGCTGCCCTCCAGCCGTTGCAGCAGTTCGCGATCGGCGGCTTCAGTCGCCTTCGTGTCGGTTGAACCCGTGTAACGATAAACGCCATAGGTCTCGGCGGGAATGGTCACGATCTTGACTGTAGGGTCATCGGGGTGTGGCAAGGTCGCCTCGGTATATTGGGCGGGCATGAAGAAGCGGATACGCCAAACGCCGGACGCCGTCTGGTCCTGTCCCACCGGGGCCGTCATGGCGATCTTGTGGGAGCCGCCGGCCTGCGACACCGGGGCGGTCATCGCGATGCTGCTCTTGCTGGAATTGGCGCCAAAGATGTAGCGGGCGACCCGGCGGAACCCGTCGCTGCGAGAGGAATACTCGCTCCCCGTCACCTCGGTTTCAGCCGCGAGCCGTGAGCCATATTCCCGTATCTCCAGCGGTCCCTTGGTCTGGAGGACGGTGTAGCGAGGTTCCTCCGTGCCCGAACGAATGCCAACGACGGAACAAGCACTTAAGGCGATGCTGGAGAGGAGGGACATGGCGATCATCTTGAACTGCATCGTCCGACATTGGGTAGGCCCAACAGTCGTGTCACTATCGCCCATTTGGAATATAGCCAGGGATCAATGGGTTTTGATCCTAGGTGATCGAGGCCTGGGTGCCGGCGTCGGAAAAAGCAACTAAGGAAGTTGCCTCGGCTCTCGATCCATGCCGTGGCCGAGACGACAGAAGCCGCCTGAGAGGGGGGCTCCCAAGCGGCTCCAAGCCGGCACCAGTCGGTGGGGTAGTACCGACCCGACACATATCGGCAACCGGCGCCCGAGCCGCAACTCAGCCGGGCGGGTTACTTCGCGGATTACGTCTTGCTCCGAGCCGGCGCTATTTCCCGCCGCCGCCCGAGCCGCCGCCGCTGCCACCACCACTGCCTGAGCCGCCCGCGCCTCCAGCTCCGCCGCCGTTCCCGCCACCGCCAGAATTGCTGCCCTGGTCGCCCGAGTTCAGAGGCACGGTATTCCCCTGCGGGGAGGTAACTGTGGTCCCGCTGCCTTGCGATGGGCTGCCGGACGCCGGTGGCTGGGTTGTGGTCTGCGCCATGGCGGGCACGACAGAAGCCAGCGTCAGAAGCGACGCGGCACAGAGCATGATTGAACGGTTCATTTGGACGCTTCCCTTCTGCGGCCGGGCAGCAGTTAGTGCGGCCGCGGCGCAGGGACTCAGCGCCGAGCGAGTTAGACAGTTCCGCTGGTGAGTTATGACTTCGCCAAGCGGACTCCCGAACCGCCGCCGTTCTCGTCGATGAACTCGACGCCCGCGGCTTCGAGGACAAAGGATTGCGCGCTGCCTCATCAGGTCATCGGTGAGAAGGATGTTGGCCGAAGGATACGGCTGCGCATTGATTGCACGAACCCGGAGGTTCGCTGCCGAAATGCCTGCCACCGCGGGTCTGCCTCCATAGCTGCCCGCCGCTGCTCGCGATCACCCGAGTCGGCATATCGCCATATTTGGACGACCTCGTTAACAACGCCGGCATCGGTCGTGAACCACCCGACGAGATCGCCGAGATGAGCGATCTGGAGCGCCATACCCTCGGCTTCGTACACCGTGAGGTATTCCTGCACATGCGCGGGGTGAATGGCGTAGGTGCGCTCGTCGAGGATCATTTAGCGCCTGCTGAGGGTTATGGCCGTCCCGGTCATGTGGTCGGATTTCGTAGCTTTACCCCCGGCGCATCCCCGTTCGTGAACTCAACGCCAGAAGACTCCAGGACTGGGTGATCCATGAACTGCATACGCACTACCGAGGATGATCTGCCTTTTCCAAGCAGATGATACAGGTCCCGTATCCGCGATCGAGACTGCCGTGCCATCCCTCACAAAAACCGCGATGACACTTGGCGCAATAGCGCTTGGTTTGTGTCCGCCGCCTGAACACGTCTTCGCAAATCCAGCAATCAGCCCATTCACCTTGGTCGATGCGATCTTCGCTGGTTCCAAGAGCGTGGCCGGTTTCCTCTGCGAGAGGGGCATCTGCTGGCTTTGCCGGTTCCGGCTGATCGCTCACTTCGTCTCTTCCTCGAATGTTGCCTGCGTTGCCTTCAGCCCCAACTCGATCAGCCGACGGATCGCTTCAGCGTCGCGCTTCACGCGATGCGCGAACTGGTAGTCCTCGATCTGCTTCCAGAGGCTGGTGGGAAGCGAGACAGACTTGCGAATTACCGGGTCGGGTTCGTCTGGCATGGTCAGATAATATCGCAAATGCACCACTGGTGCAAATGGTGCTTGCTGCCTGGTGCCTATTGTGCAATGGTGCGTTTGCACCGCGCGACGTGGCGGCGCAGCTCTGCGAGGCGCTGTACGTCATCGACGACCTAACCTGGGCGTCGGCGGCCCATCGCGACCTCCAGGAGCGTATCGACAAACTCTGCGCCGAATGGACGGAGACAGACGCCCGGCCCGACTTTGGGCTGCCCGAAGACCGGGAGTACAGCCGCCGTCTGGACGAGCTGGCGGATGAGCAGTGCGGCGCGAGCGACGTCGCGACCTACACGGCGGCACGCACGCCGGAAGGCATCCGGGCAAGGCGATCGAGCAGCGGGCGGAGAAGGAGACGTGAACGCGCCGGGCAAGACTGACCTAGCGATCATTTCCCGCCGGCTTTCCGGGCTAATCGATCTGCTGCTTGCCTGCGGGTTGCAGGACGACCCGACGCCGCCAGAGGCTTTGCTGCTGCTCGCGGATACGGCGTCGAACATAAGGGATGAACTCAAGCGGCACGGCACAGAGGACTGATTCCGACCCGATCGGGATTTTGATCGGGGCGTCTCTCCGAAAAGGGAGACGCCTCTTTTTCCATTTCAGCGCGTCAACAAGAGAACAGCCAGATTTCGTGCGTAGTGCACTGACAATTCATAGTGGACTAATCGCCCGTTCGAGATGGGGCTGAGTGACTGAGATTGGTGGGCGGCTCCAAGACGCCTGCGCGGCCTCGTGTCGGCGGGTTTCGTTCGTTCGGGCGGGATTGCGAAAAGGGCTAAGCCTCAATCTCCTATTATTCTCCTCAAGTGACAAAGACGGAAATCGTCAATGCTCCTATCATTGTATTACATAACGGATGATTAGAATGTCGAGCCGTGCAGTCAAAGAGCAAGCCGCCTACTCATCTATCTCGCATCTTGCCGATGGGGATTGCATTCGCAGGCACGTGCGCGTGGACGTGGAGAGCCAGCCTCATGTCGGGCACTATTGGTTCGACGTATATGCACTTTCCGAACTGGGGATGTACATCGTCCAAGACGTCCAGGAGCGACAGGGGAATGTCTCTTTTGATCTGCGAGTTGAGTAATCACCGCTCCGGCTTGTTCTCGATCCGCTTCTAGACCGCGACACCAGCCTGATCATCCGCTTCCATCAGGTCATAGATGCGGTCGCGGCGTGGCTCTCGGCCCAATCACCCTGGTTGTCGATTAGGGTTTTCGCGGAGCGGTAGGCGTCTTGGTCATCCATATTGGTCGCCTGCTGGGCCATATTGGCATCAGCCCGCAAACCACGTTTGACATCCTCCAACGCCCAGCGGGCTCACCCAAAACGCACCCAAGCGATCTGCAAGGCGGATAATTGTTTGAGAAAACAGCATCACCTAGTCACCCAGAAGACCATCATGGTGAATTACGGGTGAGAGCTGACGCTGCTGCGGGCAGCGGGTGCTTAATGTCGCGCGTGCTCACGAGGGATGTCACCGGGAGTCTCAGATGCGGCGCAGCCAGACCTCCTCGACGGCATGAGAACCGCCGAGGCGGATGACCAGGCGGGCGCGCTCGCGCGTCATCTGGATGTTGGTGAGCAGGTTCGGCAGGTTTATCTCCCGCCAGATGCTTTGCGCCACCGTCTCGGCCTGCTCCCGCGACAGATCCTTGTAGTGATGGAAATAGGAGGCGGGACGCTGGAATGCCGTCTTCTGCAGCAGGAGAAAGCGCTCGGTGTACCACTGCTCGATCGTCGGTGCGTCCGCGTCCAGGTAGATCGAGAAATCGAAGAAATCGGAGGCCAGGGTCGCGGCGCCGGGAACGGTCTGCAGAACGTTGAGTCCTTCGAAGATCAGCACGTCCGGCCGGTCGACGAGCTGATACTTTCCGGGTACGATGTCGTATATCTCGGCCGAGTACACCGGCACGGTGAGCCGCGGCGCGCCTGCCTTCACATCCCCCAGGAAGCCGAGCATCCGCTTGAGGTCGTAGGTTTCCGGGAATCCCTTGCGGCGCATCAGGCCGCGCTCCTCCAGGATGCGCGTCGGCTGGAGAAAGCCGTCGGTGGTGACGAGATCGACGCGGGGATGATCGGGCCACCGCGAGAGTGTCGCCTGCAGCACGCGCGCGAAGGTGCTCTTGCCGACCGCCACGCTGCCCGCGACGCCGATCACGTAGGGGGTCGCGGTATTCGCGCGGCCGAGGAAGGCGCTCTCCACCCGGCTGCCGAAATTCCGCGCGGTGACGATGTGGAGGTTGAGCAGCCGTGAGAGCGGCAGATAGATCTCGGTCACGTCCGCCCGCGAGACCGTCTCGTTCAGCCCGCACAACTCCGCCAGCTCCTCATCGGAAAGAAGCTCCGGCGTGTTGGCGCGGAGCGCCGCCCATTCCTGCCGGTCGAAGACGTGATAAGGCGAAATCTGATTGTTCCCCGCATCGTCCCGGTGCGGCGCGGTCATCGGCGGGAGCAGAGCAGCGCGTCCCTGGCCGCGATCCAGCTCGCCTGATCCGGCGCGCAGATGAGGCCGCCCGTCAGGTGCGCCGGCCGATAGGCGCTGCCGTCGAAATGCGCGCTGTGGCCGCCGGCCTCCCGGTGGAGCAGCCAGCCCGCCGCGTGGTCCCACGGCATCAGCCGGTTGTAGAACAGCAGATGGCAGTGCCCGGCCGCCGCCATCCGATATTCATGCGCGGCGCAGCGAAGCCAGGAGCTCATGCCGAGCCGCGAGAGATTGCCGTTCACGGTGGTTCTCAGCGGTTCGGGGAGAAAATTCGACCCGGCGATCGCCTCCATCTGCTCGACCGGAACCGCGCCCGCCACTTTGAGGTCGGTGCGCCGCCCCTCGCCTTCCAGCCAGGCGCCTTCGCCCCGCATGGCGAACGCCGTGTCCCGGCATACCGGATCGTGGATGATGCCGGCGGCGACCTCCCCGCGCAGCGTCACGGCGGCCATCACGCCGAAAAGCGGCAGGCCGGAGACGAAGTTCTTCGTCCCATCGAGCGGATCGACGATGAAGGCGAGCGCCGCATCGGCAAGCCCCGCGAGAAGGCCGGGGTCTTTCCCGGCCGCTTCCTCGCCGATCACCAGCGCGCCGGGGAAGCGGGCGGCGAGGCCGGTCGCGATGACCCGCTCGGCGGCTTCGTCAGCCTCGGTGACGAGATCGAACGACGAGGATTTCTGCCGCACCTCGTGGTCCCGCAAGCTGCGGAAGCGCGGCATGATTTCAGCCTGCGCCGCCTCCATCAGGAGATCGCCGACCGCCACGATCTCGGCGATGGTGAGCCTCAATTCGGCGTGGCTGTCACGGCGATGGCCCCGGTCGGCATCGAGCGCTCAGCTCCGGTTGCTCGTCATGCCCACCGTGCAGGGGATGCCGGGGTGCACCGGCAGGTTGCCGCTATGGCCGGTGTTCACCGGGTCCGGATAGGAGAGCGAGACGGCGCCGCCGGGCGAGGCGTTGACGTCGAGCGATTGCACGCCCGAGAGGGCGAGAGTGCCGCCGCAGGTGACGGAGAGCGAGGGCGGGGGCGACGAGCCGCAGGCGGCAAGCGCGAGCGGGCTGAGCGCGACCGCGAGGCGGAGGATGCGCAAAACGCACGACGCGGTCATCATCGACATGCCCATGGGTGATCGTCTCCTTCTGCGCGCCGGCGGAGGATAGCGCATCAACCGGGCGACTCCGAAACGGTGCGCGGCGATGGCCCTTCCCGCCCGGCTGCGGCATTCTCCCGCGCATGAGCGATGGTCCGACAACACGAATTTCCGCGAGCGCCAACTTCTCTGCGCATGCCAACTTCTCTGCACGTGATGTGGGGGCTCTGGTGCTGCTGTCCGGCGGGCAGGATTCCGCGACCTGTCTCGCCTGGGCGCTCGACCGGTTCTCCCGCGTCGAGACGGTCGGGTTCGAATACGGCCAATCCCATCGCGTCGAGCTCGATTGCCGGCCCCGGATCCGCGAAGGAATGCGCGCGCTCGGCCAGGAATGGGGGGCGGCGCTCGGCCCGGACCACACGATCGGGCTCGGCGCGCTCGGGCAGATCGCCGACACCGCGCTGACCGCCGACCGCGAGATCGCGATGCGGGCGGACGGGCTGCCCAACACCTTCGTGCCGGGCCGCAACATCATCTTCCTGGCTTTCGCCGCCGCGCTGGCCGATCGGCGCGGGCTGAAGCGCATCGTCGGCGGCATGTGCGAGACCGACTATTCGGGCTATCCCGATTGCCGGGACGACACCATCAAGGCGTTGCAGGCGGCGCTCAATCTCGGGATGGCGCAGCGTTTCGTGCTGGAGACGCCGCTGATGTGGATCGACAAGGCGGCGACCTGGCGGATGGCGGAAGCGCTCGGCGGCACCCCGCTCGTCGCGCTGCTGGTCGAGGAGACCCATAGCTGCTACCGCGGCGACCGCGTCCATCGCCATGCCTGGGGCTATGGCTGCGGCGAATGCCCGGCCTGCGACCTTCGGCGCGCCGGCTTCGAGGCGTATCGCTCAGCGAAGCTCTGATCCGGCCAGTTTCTCGGAGAATTTCGCCAACGAAGTGTGATCCTCGCCCGGGCCGAGCGCGGATGCGGCGGCCGCCCACATCTCCCGGCAGAGCGCGGCGAACGGCGCCGGCGTGGCCGATTCCCGCGCGACCTCCAGCGCGATCGAGAGATCCTTCACCATCAGATCGAGCCCGAAACCGGAGTTGAACCTTCGAGACAGCACGAACTGGCGGAATTTCTTCTGCGTGCTGTTGTTCATCCCGGTCGAGGCATTCAGGACGTCCACCATCAGCGCCGGATCGAGGCCGAACCGGCTCCCCATCAACAGCGCCTCGATGCCGATCAGGAAGCCGCCGGCCGAAACCAGGTTGTTGAGCGCCTTCATCGCCTGGCCCGAGCCGATGCCGCCGGTGCGCAGGATAGAGGTGCCCATCGCGTCGAGCAGCGGGCGCACCCGCGCGACCGTGGTATCGTCGCCGCCCGCCATGATCGCGAGCTCGCCGGTGATCGCGCGGGAGACGCCGCCCGAGACCGGGGCGTCGATCATCGCCGCCCCGCGCGACGCGACTTCCTCGGCCAGCGCCCGGGTGACGGAGGGAATGCCGGAGGTCATCTCCACCAGCACCGTGCCCTCGTGGAGCGATGGCAGCATCGCGGCGACCACCTCGCGCACGATCGCGCTGGTCGGCAGAATGGTGATGATCACGGACGCACCCGCTGCGAGGGAGGCGAGATCGGGGGCAACCGTGCCGCCGCATTCCGCCGCGAATGCCTCCGCCTGCCCGCGTCGAGCATCGTAGGCGGTGACGGCATGGCCCGCGCCCGCGAGCCGCGCCGCCATCGGCCGGCCCATATTCCCGATGCCGATAAAGCCGATCGTCTCGGCCGGCATCAGACCGGCATCAGCAATTGCGGCTCGGCCGGCGCCGGGCCGACACGATCGGCGTCGGTGAGCATCCGCCAGGCGCCCCCCGCCAGGATCTCGGCCGGGTGGAAGCGCGCCTTGTAGGCCATCTTGCGGCTCTCCGGCACCCAGTAGCCGAGATAGACATAGGGCAGGTCCTGCTGCTTCGCCCGCTCGACCAGCCACAATATCGCGAAGCTGCCGAGCGAGCGGCGCGCCAGATCGGGCGAAAAGAAGCTGTAGACCGCCGAGAGCCCGTCGCCGAGCCGGTCCGCGAGGCAGGCGCCGACCAGCCGGTCGTCGGGGTCGCGGAACTCGATGATCAGCGTCTCGATCGGCGTGTCCTCGACCATCGCGCGATAGTCGTAGAAGGTCATGCTGGCCATGTCGCCTTCGCCGTGGCGGGCCTGCTGGTATTGCTGAAAGAGCTGATACTGCTCGGAGGTCGCACGCGCCGGCACCTCGAACCCCTCGAGACCGGCATTGGCGCGCAGGATGCGGCGGAGCGAGCGGTCAGGCTGGAAATCGCGCGTCGGGATTCGGATCGGAATGCAGGCATGGCAGGCGGCGCAGACCGGCGCGTAGGCGATGTTGTGGCTGCGGCGGAAACCGGCGCGGGAGAGCCGGTCGTGCAGGCCTTCCGCGTCCGGCCCGGTGATCTCCGTCACCACCTTCCGCTCGGTGCGGCCGGCGACGTAGGGGCACGGCAGCGGCGCCGTGGTGTAGAAGAATTGCGGGCGGCGTGGCGGCTTGTAGGTCATGGTCTCGGATATCCGCCTGCCATGTTCCACCCCGGCCTGATTTGGGTCAACGCCCCGGCAAGCGCCCCCCGGCGCACGACCACCAGGCCGGAAAGCAGGTCGTGCAGCGTCCGCTTGCCGCGGGTGACGAGCGAAGCCGCCAGCCACACCGCGCCGAGCGCGAGCGTCATGTAGAAGCCGAGCGTCGAGACCACCGCCTGCGCGGCTGTCGGGCGGCCGAGATCCTCGTCGCGCAGCACGATCAGGCCGAGCAGCGCCTGGCCGGGCGTGGCGGCGAGCGGGCTCGCCAGGAACAGCAGGTGATAGGCGAGCGGGATCAGCGGGAGAGTGGCGAGCAGCGGCAGGCCGAAGCCGAGCGTCATCAACCCGAACAGCAGCAGCGACCACCAGGCGATCCAGACCAGCATGCCGATCAAGATGATGTCGATGATCCAGGCGAGAAGACGGCGCGTGCGCACGCCGCCGATCAGCGCCCGGTCCTCCCACGGAGCACCGCCCATCATGGCACGCGGCGGATCATCGAAGACAGGATCATGGCCTCAGTTCCATTCGCTCCTCCACCCGCTCCGGCTGCGGCCCGAGCGTCACCATCCCGCCATCCCGCCAGCGCCGCAGGAAATCCCAGGCGTGGCGGGAGAGCGGGTTGCCGGACTGCCCGGGCGCGATCACGAACAGGCTGTGGTCGAGATCGGCCAGATCATACACGCCGCGGAAGGCCGGACCATGGCGCGATTCGAAATCGCCTGGGCCGCCGGCGCCGGCGAACACGGTGGTGGCGTCGCCCGGCTGCGGAATGCGCGCGGTGGCGAGCCGGCCCAGCACCGGCAGGCGGCCCAGCACGGGATGCGCGAACACCGCCCGATGCGCCGCGCCCCAGCGCCAGGCGGCGGGATCCGGCCCGAAGCGGGCGGCGAGATTCTGCACCGCTCCCTGCAACGCGTCCCGCAGCACCGGCGCGCAATCGCCGCCGCACCAATGGGCACCCGCCGGCGTCAGCACCCAGGCGGTGAAATCGGACCACGAGCCGGTCCATTGCCCGGCGATGCCGGCGCGTTCCAGCAAGGAGCGGTGGAAGCGCTGCATCCAGGCGTCGAGGATCAGCGGCTGCGGCGCATCGACGCGCATCGCGCCGTCCCAGCCGCGCAGCAGGGCAAGCGCCTGTCCGGCGGCCCCGGCGCCCCCGCCTTCGGGAGGGTCGAGCGCGGTCAGCACCGGCAGGACCTGCTGCGCGTAGGTGCTGACCGCATCGACCTGCATCAGCGCGAAATCCCCAGCGGTCAGACGACCAGCGGTCAGATGATCGGCATCCCCAAGCATTTGCCGGATCCGCCGCGCCCGCCAGTCCCACGGGAAATCGCGGCCGAGAAACACCGGGAAATCCGCCGGCGCCACCCGCTCATTCGCGTTCACCAGCCGCCCGCTCGGCGGGTCGATGATATGCGGCAATTGCGCGCCGCTCGCGACGCCGATCCAGTCATGCGCGCCATCCGCGCCGGGCACCGGAGCGCTGCCGTCTCCGGCGCGGCGGATCGGCACGCCGCCGGTGGTGAACATGCCGATATGGTCGCGATCGGCGACCAGCAGGTTCTGCACCGGCGCGGTGATCAGCGGCGCCGCCGCGCCGGCCTCGGCAACGCTCGCCGCCCGGTTGAGCGCTAGCAGGCCAGACGCGGCCATGTTGCCGGGCTGCAAATTCACCATCTGCACCGCGAGCACCGGCGGCCGCGCCATCCCGCGAATCGCGATGCGGTCCGGCTGGTCGAGATCGCTGATCACCGGCCCGTGGCGGGTCTCGCGCGCCGCGAACACCACATCCGGCTGGCCACGCACCCGGATCGTCTCCTGACGGGTCATAAAGGAACGCGGCCCGTCCGGGGTCTGGTAGGTGCCGTCCGGCAGCACCGTCTCCTCGAACAAATCCTGGGTGTCGGCGCCGTTGGTCGTGAAGGTCCAGGCGATATGGGCGTTGCGGCCGATCACCATGAACGGCACGCCGGGCGCGGTGGCGCCGGCCAGCACGGCGTCCGGCGTGTCGATGCGCGCGAGATACCAGATCGACGGGAAGCCGAGCGCCAGATGCGGGTCGCCGGCCAGCAGCGGCGCGCCGCTGGCGGTATGCCGCCCGTCGACCGCCCATTCGTTCGAGGCCGAGGCCGGCAGGGTGAACGGGTCGGGGAAACGCGGCAGGGCGGCGAGCACGCGGGCGGCGTCGGCCTCCTCCACCTTGCGCGGGATCGCCGCCGCCGCATCCGGCCGGCCGGCCCCCCCATCGGGCGGCCAGAGCTCGTCGATGCGCGCCTGCGGGAGCTTCGCCGCCAGCGCGGCGCGGGCGAGCTCCACCCGCCAGTTCTCGGAGAGATACATCCCCATCGTCTCGCCCCAGAGCAGGCTGTCCACCGGGGTCCAGGGTTCGGGCGCGCCGAAGGCCAGGAATTCCGGCGCGGCGAAGCGTCCGCGCTGCGCGATCCAGGCATTCACGCCGCGCGCATACGCGTCGAGCATAGTGCGGGTCTCCGCCGGCAGGCGCGGCAGATCCGCCTCCGCTCGCCGACGCAGCCCGAGGATGCGGGCCTGCTCGTCGAGGCGGAGCGTCACTGGGCCGGCGAGCTCGGACAACCGGCCGGACGCGGCACGGCGCATCAGATCCATCTGGAACAGCCGCTCCCGCG
Organism: Acetobacteraceae bacterium; assembly: GCA_965276665.1. Classification (GTDB taxonomy): domain Bacteria; phylum Pseudomonadota; class Alphaproteobacteria; order Acetobacterales; family Acetobacteraceae; genus CAWGJC01. Next base: position 47,144 of record OZ255620.1, on the reverse strand, counting down.
CATGCAGATAGCCGATCGCCGCCGCCGCATCATCCAGGCTGGCGGCGCGGATTCGCGGGATGCCGTCCTGGTCGATGGTGACCGAGACCGGGGCGGACAGGCCGGCGATCCGCAGCCGCCCCTGCTGCGGCAGCAGGGTGAGCAGGAAGGCGGAGCCGCCGCCCACGACCACGACGCCGAGCAGGAGCAGGACAAACCGGACAAACCCGGTGACAAGGCGGCGGAGACGTCTCATATCGGCGGAAACTGGCCCCTCGCCGCTGGAGGAGCAACCGGCTCCGCCGCGGCGAGTTCCGCCGGATGCGGGCTTGCGTTACGGTTCAATGCTCGACCTGGGTCCAAAGCATGAGGCAGCGATGGCGTACAAAGTGAATTACGGCTTCCGGAAAGCCGAGCGCGACCGGCAGAAGAAGGAGAAGAAGGAGGCCAAGCAGCGCGAGCGGGAGGCCGAGAAGCAGACCGAGGCGGTCGGCCAGAGCGCCGATCCGCAGAGCGAGGCCGAGGGCGGCGAGGCGCCGCTTCCGGGTGAACCTGAAATCCAATAACAGACGTTACGGCAGATACGAAGGAACCCATGGCTACCAACGGCAATCCTGGATTCAATGACCGCCGGGACGCCGCGCAGAAAGCGCGGCAGGCGATGCTGGAGAAATTTCGCGCCCGCCCCCCGGCCGATGATCCCGAGGTGCTCGCCCGGCAGGCGGAGCGGCGCGCGATCCACGAGGCGCGCGAGGTCCGGCATGCCGAGCGCAAGGCGCAGAAGGAGGCCGAGGCCGCGCGCCTGGCCGAGGAGCGGGCCGCCTCGCTCGCGGCCGAGAAGCAGCGCGAGGCCGAGAAGGTCGCCGAGGAGGCCTCGTTGCGGGCCGCGCAGAAGGCGGCCCGCGATGCGCGTTACGCCGCCCGCAAAGCCCGCACCCGCTGACACGGCGTCGCGGGCGCGCGGTCATCCGAGGGTGACGCGGCGTCTCGGCGTCATCGCGATCGTGGTGGCGCTCGCGCTGCCGGCACGGGCCGCGACGCCGGCGGAACGCATCGCGGCGGCGAACACGGTCGCCTCGGCGGACCGGGCGCTCTCGGCCCCGACCGATGTGGTGGCTCTCGGGGCCGATCCTTCGGGGCAGCGGGATTCCTGGCCGGCCTTTCGGGCGGCGGCGATGGCGAAGCGGGACGTGCGCCTGCCCTGCGGGCGATTCGTAATCTCCCGCGCGGTGGCGCTCGCCGGCGGCGAGCGCTGGCTCGGCGCGGGCGCCTGCACGGTGCTCGCGCCGCTGCCAGGCGACCCGACCGGGCTATTCGTCGCCGAGGGCCAGGACGACATCGTGGTCGCCGGGCTGGCGCTCGACGGTGCGCGCGACACGATCGGCAGCGACATCGCGCTCGCCACCATCGTCAATGGGTCCCGCATCGTCTTCCGCGACCTGACGGTCGCGCACACGCGCGGCATCGCCCTCGCCTTCGGCAACACACGGCAATCCGGAGTGAAGGATGCCCGGTTCGCCGATATCGGCACGTTCAACGCCGGCAAGCCCGCCGGCGCGGCCGGGCCATCCGATCCGCAGATGGCGCTCAATTTCAACGATCGCGGCGGTGGCGCGCCGGATCCGCGGGACCGCGGCAATTTCGTGCTCGATTGCACCTTCACCGGTCTCGGCGGCAGCGCGGCGGCGGCGACGCAGCAGATCGGCTTCACCTTCGCGGGCAACCGCGTGGAGAATGGCGACGCGATCTGGTCACGCGGGCAGGAGCTGCTCCGCGGCAACGCCTTCACCGGCATCTACCTGCATCTGACGGACGGCGCGCTGGTGGCCGGCAACCGGATCGCCGGGATGTCGGGGAACGGGATCGACACCGAGGACAATGCGGGGCTCGCGATTGCCGGCAATCTCGTCAGCGGCAACGCCATGGGCGGGATCGACATCGCCGGCCCGGTGCGGGATTTCGTGGTGGCGGGGAACGTGTCGTTCGGCAATGGCCGGGCGACCGGGATGCGGCCCGGCAATACCGGCGAGAATGCCGCGATCACCTTCGGCGCGCAGCCGCTGATGGCGCCGGCGCAGGTGGCGTTCGGCGTGCTAGCCGGGAATCTGGGGCTGGGCCGGCATGGGCTGCAGGCCTTCCCGCATGTCCGGCCACGCGCCGTTTGGGTCGATCCGACCAATATTCTCGGCCCAGGCGAGGGCCCGGTCGGGCACTAGACCAGCGCGACTGCGCCCTCTTTTTAGCGCCGATGACATAGAAGGCCTCGCAAATCCGAACTTCGGGCATCGGGATGATCCCGATATCGGTGAACCGCGCGTCGCGCTCGGCCTCATCCCGGCGCCTGCGTCCTGTTGCTAACCTTGGACGAAAGCCGTCGCAGTGTGCTGGCGGGCATGGCACCCAGTTGCCGCTGCCCCCTGATTGCCATTTTGGCAAGGGGAGCCAGCGAAGTGTGTCCACGCGCCATCGTGAACACACCCTGTAGCTCAGCCATGACGGACGTAAGTTCGGCATGCATCACGGCAAACCCGATCGGTCAGATTCCACGCGACATACGCGGTGAATGCGGATCTACTTCCATTTGACCAATGCCACGCTGAAATCCGACGCTACGATCGCTTGGAATTTTCGAGATTCTCAAAATATCGGGCCAGCTCATCGGATGCGCCGCCGAGATTGAGATACTCCTTGGTGAAGCCAGCTATCCGCTGGAGCTCTGCAAGATTCAGGAGATGCAGCGATCTGTCCTTGATGGCGATGAGGCCACGGTTCCGATATTCCTTCAGAATGCGATTGATATGCACAGCCGTTAGGCCGAGCGTATCTCCAAGCTCCTCTTGCGTAAGAGGCAGACTGAAGACGCCGTCACTCGTCATTCCGACCGCTTCATGCCGCCAGAATAGCTCGCAGAGCAGATAGGCAATCCGTCCTCGCGCATCGCGTCTCCCGAGAGACACGATGCGCTCTCGCAGCATCGCCTCTTCTTGTAGCGAACTCCACCATAGGGCGGCGGAAATGCGCGGATGATCCAGGAACACCGTCATCATGTCCTCGCGAGGGATGGGCGCGATGCAGACCGGCGTGACGGTCGCGATCGCGTGGTCCATCGCCTTCAGCAAGAAGACGTGGATATCGCAAAGATCGCCGGGGATGAGGAAGGTCATGATCTGCCGGCCGCCATTCGGCATCACGCGATATCGGATGGCCACTCCCTCTTTGACCAGGAACACGGAACGCGGCACCGAATGTTCGGCGACAATGTCGACATCGGCGGGGAAACGCTCATTTCCCGCTGATAAGGCATCGAGCACATTTACGTCCGCAGGCGCTAGTGGCGCGAAATGGGCCAGTTTGCGGACCAGCGGATTGGAGCTGTCAGAACTCGTTGATGCGGATGGGGAGCCGCTCGACTCTGGCAACTTCATCTGGTGGCTCCTCTCCTTGAACCCTGATCCAGTTTAGTGCCCCAACTATCTTCACCCGGTAAAGCGCTTACATGAACTCGAGACACTCCGTGTTGCGAATTCCCCTGTCAGGCCGCGCCAGTCTCAGGCGGCTGGTTGTTTCGTGCGCCGGTTTCAGGCGCTCGCGCGGCGTCGACACTGCGAGCAATATTCTGCAGCAGGCCGATCGACGCCAGGCTTACGACGACGCTTTCGCTCGCCCCGGCCGCTTCCACTTTCAGTTCGATGATACCCTCGATTGCCTCCGTGGCTTCAACTTTATGGATGATGCCGCGCTCGACGAGGAGGAGTGTGAGGCTCTCGCAGAGCATCAGCGCGGCTTGGCCATGGGGATCAGGTGTTAGGGACATTAAATAGAATAGCGCCAACGCACAGCCGATGTCGACAACATGGATCAAGCGCCCTTCAACGGTGCTTAGCGACGAACACCGAGATTACTTGACGTCATTTGGCAGGTAGGTGGCCTGCATCCTATACGATAGGCGAGGTTTTCCATGGACCAGTACCGCCTTTATTTGCTGTCCGAAAGCGGACACATCACCGCGGGGCGCGATGCCAATTGCAGTGACGACGACGAGGCTTACGAGCGGGCGACAAATCTACTGACATCCTGCAACCAAGTCGAGATTTGGCACGAGACCAGATGCGTGGGGCGGGTCTATGCGCCCACGCTTCGACGGGGGCCGAGACAAGTCGATTAAGCGACGAAATCTTGCGACCCGGGTTATTCGAGATTGTGTCCATTCGAAAGGTTGCCGGCAGACATGAGGACGCTACGCGCACGAGCTACAAAGTCAGCATTGAGGATTCGCGCCGAGGCGCATCTCGCGTTAATGGTTAGGCAATTCACGGTTTCACTGGCCAGCATTCAGTCCGAGGACGAACTCTATCTTGCGCAACGCAGACTCGGCCTGACAGATGAAGCGGCGCGGCTGTTCATCACGGAAGTTGCGGCTTCCGCCGCTCTGATCCATGCCGGCCAGAAACCGAAACAACGTAAGTCAGCAGCGACTTTTCCTCCGGTCGCACAGGCTGCGCACACACGCCGCGGGCCGCCCACTGATCACTCCCGCTATGGGGAAGCGTTGTAACCATCGCAGCGTCAGCGCTTCGCGGTCTTAGCGTCAGCGTTGCGCGGTCTTAGAGTAGCGCGACCGAAGTTTGCGCGCGGATCACCGACAATGCCTCGGCGGGTTCCAGGCGCTGGTGCGGCAAGGGGCCGAGATGGACGCGCAGGACGCGCATCTCCCGCCCGATCACGAAGGTCGCAGGCAGCGGCACGGTCCAGTCGCCGGTGCCGTTGATGCGGCCGAGATCATGGCCGAGCTTGAGGTAGAAGGGCTGCAGCTCGGCCGGGATCGCGAAATCGACATCGTAGGCGTTCGCGACGCGGTTCCCGACATCGGAGAGCAGGCGGAAGCCCAGCATGTCGCGGCTGGCGATCTCGCCGCACCCGCGCGCGGGCTGCGGCGTGACCGCCAGGACCTTGGCGCCGGCGCGCCGCAGCGCGGGCAGCGCATCCTGCCAGGCGCGCAGGGTCAGGGTGCAGAACGGGCACCAGCCGCCGCGGACGAAAACCAGGACGACCGGCCCCTCCTGGATGCATTCGGAGAGGCGGACCCTGTTGCCGCATTCATCGGGCAGGGCGAAATCCGGCGCCACGCTGCCTTCGGCGAGCTCGGGCCGACGCCGCGGCCTGGCCCGGACCGCCGCTTCCGCGCGCCTCAGCAGCTCGCGCTTCTCATCGGACATCCGCTGGCCCAATCCGCTCCTGAATGCCTCCAGGGTCGCGCCGAGGCTTGTCATAACCCGCCTCCTTTCGGGGCCGCCCGATGCCCGTGCGGACAAAGCGGCGACACCTACCAAAACGAAAGATTGTCGATCCGCTCACGGGACGCAATCTTGCCGGCTCCATAATATTCATGTCGCACGATATGAGGGGCCGTGGATCTTCTTGCCGCCTACCGCGCCTTTGTGCGCGTCGCCGAATCCGGCTCCTTCTCCGCCGTCGCGCGGGAGATGGGGGCGACGCAGCCGGCGATCTCGCGCCAGGTGGCGGCGCTCGAGGATTATCTCGAGACCCGGCTGATCCAGCGCACCACGCGGCGCCTCACCCTCACCGAGGACGGGCGGGATCTCGTCGTCCACGCCCGCCACGTGCTCGACGTGGTGGAGGAGAGCCTCGCTGCGGTCGGCCGCCGACGCGGCACCCCCTCGGGCCTGGTGCGGATCGGCGCCAGCGTCACCTTCGGGCGGGTGTATCTCGCGCCGCGCATGCCGCGCCTGCTCGCCCGCTACCCCGAGCTCTCGGTCGATCTCGCGCTGGCCGACGGCAGGGCGGATTTGATCGGCCAGGGGCTCGATCTCGCGATCCGGGTCGGCGAGGTGACGGACGCCTCGCTGGTGGCCCGCCGGGTGGGCTCGATCAGCCGGATGATCGTCGCCTCCGCCGCCTATCTCGAGGCGCATGGCGAGCCCACCGACCCGAACGAGCTCTCCACCCACCAGTGCATCCTGTTCGATCGCGACGCCAATCCGCATGAATGGCGGCTCGAGAGCCCGGAAGGCCCGATCGCTGTGCCGGTTTCCGGGCGGTTCGCGACCGACAGCCTGGAGGCGGCGCAGGTCGCGCTGGTCGCCGGGCTCGGCATCGCCGTGCTGCCGGCCTGGAGCATCGCCGAGGCGCTGAGCGACGGAAGGGTGCGCCCGGTGCTCGAGCGCTGGCAGCCGCCGCGCCTCAAGCTGCACGCGGTCTATCCGTCGCGCCGGCACCTCGCGCCGCGCATCCGCGCGGTGATCGATTTCCTGGTCGAGGAATTCCGGCTCGACCCGGTGATTTCGGCCTACGGCGAGTCATGAAGATCGTCGCGCACCTCCCGATGCCGCTCCGGCGTTGAATAGGCGCGATTTTCCGGACATCATGGTTGTGTGAACGTACTTGCCCCGCCCCGTGCCCGGTTCACCATCGAGGTCGTTCACGACCTCGTCTGCCCGTGGTGCTATGTCGGCGTGCGCCGCCTGTTGCGGACGCTGAACCGCCGGCCCGATCTCGCGGTCGATCTCGCCTGGCGGCCATTCCTGCTGAACCCCGACATGCCGCGCGCCGGCATGTCCCGCGCCGACTACATGATCCGCAAATTCGGCGGCGAGGAACGCGCGCGGCGCCTCTACGGCTCGATCGCGGAGCTCGGCCGCGCCGAGGGCGTGATCTTCCGTTTCGACCAGATCCGCCGCACGCCGAGCAGCGTCGATGCCCATCGCCTGGTGCGCTGGGCGACGCGGTTCGGCCGGGCGCGGGACATGGTGGAGGCGTTGTTCGCCGCGCATTTCTCGGACGGGCGGGATATCGGCGATCCGGCGGTGCTGGCCGGGATCGCCGCCGCCTGCGGGCTCGACCGGATCGCGGCGCATAATTTCCTGATCTCGGCGGCCGAGATGGACGAGGTGCATGCGGAAAACCTCCGCGCCCACCGGCTCGGCATCAACGGCGTCCCCTGCTTCGTCATCGCCGGCCAGCACGCGATCGCCGGCGCGCAGGACCCGGAAGTGATCGAACGACTGCTGGACGTCGCGGCCGTGGAGGCCGTGCTCCTCTAGCCGGCATTGTCGGCGCCAGCCGACGCCGACAGCGTTGTCGGTTCCGCAGGCAAATCGTAAAGAACTGCCCGATCGCGGAGGAAGAAACGATGGCCCAAGGGCGGATTGACGGTCGGCAGATTGACGGTCGGCAGACCAACCGGTCGCAGAAACGCCGTTCCGTGTGGGACATCGTGGCGGACGGCGCCGACCAGCGCCGCGCGATCGGCGCCCCCGGCCGCGAATTTCTCGACCGCGCCGGGCTCAAGCGCCTCGCGGAAGCGACGATCACGGCGCTCAACGCCGTCGGCATCGGTCGCGGCGATCGCGTCGCACTGGTGATGCAGAACGGAGCCGAGGCCGCCACCGCCTTCGTCACCATCGCCACCGCTTCCACCACCGCCCCGCTCAACCCCGCCTACAAGCACGACGAGTTCCGCTTCTATTTCGAGGATCTGGCGCCGAAGGCGGTGGTGATCGAGGCGGGCTTCGAGACCCCCGCCCGCGCCGCCGCGGCCGAGCTCGGCCTGAAGGTGATCGCGCTCGTGCCCGAGGCGGCCGGTCCCGCCGGACGCTTCGGCCTCGACACCGCCGCCCTGCCGAAATCCGCCGCCGCCTCGCCCGGGCCGGCCGGGGCCGCCGATATCGCGCTCGTCCTGCACACCTCCGGCACCACCGCGCGGCCGAAGATCGTGCCCCTGTCCAACGCCAATGTCGCCGCCTCTGCGGGCCATATCGCGGAGACGCTGGCGCTCGCGCCCGGCGATGCCTGCCTCAACATCATGCCGCTTTTCCACATCCACGGGCTGATCGCCGCGGTCACGGCCTCGCTCGCCGGGGGTGCCGCGGTGAGCTGCACGCCGGGGTTCAGCGCCTTCCGCTTCTTCGAGTGGCTCGAGGAGGTGAAGCCGAGCTGGTACACCGCCGTGCCGACCATGCACCAGGCGATCCTGATGCGGGCGCGCCATCATCTCGACGCCGCCAGGGCGGCCCATCTCCGCTTCATCCGCTCCTCCTCCGCCTCGCTGCCGCCGCAGGTGATGGCGGAGCTCGAGCAGGTGTTCGGCGCGCCGGTGATCGAGGCCTACGGGATGACCGAGGCGGCGCATCAGATGGCGTCGAACCCGCTGCCGCCGCGGGCGCGCAAGCCGGGCGCGGTCGGGCTCGCCGCCGGCCCGGAGGTGGCGATCATGGATGAGGGCGGAAAGCTGCTGCCGCGCGGCGAGATCGGCGAGGTGGTGATCCGCGGCCCCAACGTGACCGCCGGCTACGACAACAATCCCGAGGCGAATGCGCGCGCCTTTACCGATGGCTGGTTCCGCACCGGCGACCAGGGAGTGCTCGACCCGGAGGGCTATCTCAACCTGACCGGCCGGCTGAAGGAGCTGATCAATCGCGGCGGCGAGAAGATAAGCCCGCTCGAGGTCGATACCGTGCTGATGGACCACCCGGCGGTCGCCCAATGCGTCACCTTCGCCCTGCCGCATCCGGTGCTCGGCGAGGAGGTGGCTACCGCGATCGTGCTGCGCGAGAACGTCCAGGCCACCGAGCAGGAGATCCGGGACTTCGCCGGCATCCATCTCGCCGCCTTCAAGGTGCCGCGCAAAGTTCTGTTCCTGGACGAAATCCCGAAGGGCGCGACGGGCAAGATGCAGCGCATCGGGCTGGCGGAAAAGCTCGGCCTCGCGGCCTGATGCCATCGCTCTGCGTGTTCGGCGCCGGGGCGATCGGCGGCCTGCTCGCCGCCCGGCTGGAGCAAGCGGGCATGCCGGTCGCCATCGTCGCGCGCGGCCCGCACCGCGCGGCGATCGCGGCCGAGGGGCTGCGCCTGCGCGCCGCGGGCGAGACGATCGCAACCCGGCCGCTGGTGGTCGACGACCCGGCATCGCTCGGACCGCAGGATTACCTGTTCATCACCCTGAAGGCGCATTCGCTCGAGCCGGCGCTCGGCCAGCTTGCGCCGCTGATCGGGCCCGAGACCACCATCGTCGCCGGGGTCAACGGCATTCCCTGGTGGTACACGCACGGGCTGGTCGGCCCGTTCGAGGGCCGCGAGGTCCGCAGCGTCGATCCCGCGGGCGCGCTGCGCCGAGCGCTGCCGCCGGCGCAGGTGCTGGGCTGCATCGTCTATCCGGCCGCCGAGATCGTCGAGCCAGGCGTGGTGGAGCACACCTATGGCGACCGGTTCAGCCTCGGCGAGCCGGATGGCAGCCGCAGCGAGCGCGCCGCGCGGCTGTCCGGGATGCTGGTCGCCGCCGGGCTCAAGGCGCCGATAAGGCCGCGGATTCGCGACGAGATCTGGGTCAAGCTCTGGGGTAATCTGGCGTTCAACCCGCTCTCCGTGTTGACCAATGCGACGCTCGACCGGCTGATCGGCGATCCCGGCACCCGCGACACGGTGCGAGCGATGATGCTGGAGGGCAAGGCCGTGGCGGAGGCGCTCGGCATCCGGTTCGCGATCAGCATCGAGAAGCGGATCGAGGGCGCGGCCGAGGTCGGGCACCACAAGACCTCGATGCTGCAGGATCTGGAACGCGGCCGGCCGCTCGAGATCGACGCGCTGCTCGGCGCGGTGGTGGAGCTCGGCGCATGGGCCGCGGTGCCGACGCCGATCTGCCGCGCGATCTACTCCCTGGTCGTCCAGCGCGCCGCCCTGCGTGACGGGTGATGCGCGCGCTGCTCGCCTTTGCGCTCGGCCTGATCGCCGGGGTGGCGCTCGGCCGCAAGCCGCCCCCGGCCCGGGTGGCGGCGTCGGAGAAACCGGTATTGGAGACACCGACGCCGGCGAGCGATGGCGCGAGCCGTCTGCGCCACGACATTCGCGGCGCGCTTTCCCCTGCCCTGCTCGCCGCCGACCGCCTCGCCGGCAGCGCGGATGCGGAAACCGCCCGCACCGGAGCCATCGCCGTCGCCGGCATCGAGCGGGCGATCGCGCTGCTGGACGCGCATCGCCGCGCGGGACAGAGTTCGCCGAAACGATCCTGAAGGAGAAACGAGTGATCTTCCGCAACTGGGTGCTGCTCGCCGCGAGCGTGATCATCGGGCTGATCGCGCTCACCTTTGCCGCGCATGCGGCCGATACCACCGCCTACGATCTCGGCCTGCTGGTCTTCGCGCTCGCGGTCGCCGCGATCTTTTATCTGGTCAAGCGGGTGTTCGATCAGGCCAATCCGGGCTCGCATTGATGTCCGCGCGGGCGAGCTGGGACCCGACACAATACCTCCGCTACGGCGATGAGAGGCTGCGTCCGGCGCTCGATCTGCTCGCCCGCATCCCGGCCGAGGCGCCGGAACGCGTCGTCGATCTCGGCTGCGGGCCGGGCAACGTCACCCGGCTGCTGAAGGAAAGATGGCCGGCGGCCCAGGTGCTCGGCCTCGACAGCTCGGAGACGATGCTGGAGCGGGCGCGGCAGAACGCGCCGGATATCCGCTTCGAGCAGGCCGATCTCGCACGCTGGACGCCGGACGACCCTCCTGGCATCCTGTATTCCAACGCCGCGCTGCACTGGCTGGGTGACCATGACTCGCTGTTCCCCCGCCTGGTCTCCGAGCTGCCCGAAGGCGGCTGGCTCGCGGTCCAGATGCCGAACATGCATGACGAACCGCTGCGGCGGTTGCAGCTCGAGGTGGCGCGGCGCGGGCCCTGGGCCGAAGGTCTCGGAGACTCGCAATCCGCCCGCGGCATCCTCCCGGCCGGCATCTACTGGGATCTCCTGCGGCCGTTGAGCCGCAGCCTCCAGATCTGGGAAACCGTCTATCTGCACGCGCTGCAAGGCGAGAACGCGGTCGTGCAATGGGCGATGGGCAGCAGCCTGCGGCCCTTCCTCGACCAGCTCCCGCAGCACCATCATGCCGGCTTCCTCGCCGCCTATGGCGAGGCGATGGCGGCGCACTACCCGCGCCGCCCGGACGGCGTCACTCTCCTGCCCTTCCGCCGCCTTTTTCTGCTCGCCGAGCGCTAGAACGGGACTCGTTCACACGGAACCATAGCCGGAGTTGGCGAGGTAGTTGGCGCACTTGGTGGGGCTGAAGAGATCGAGCAGTTCGCCGACCCGTCGCCAGGTGGCCTCGACGCTGCGGGGCTGGGCTTTTCGCATGAGGTGCTTGAGCTTTGCGAAGACCTGCTCGATCGGGTTCAGGTCGGGGCTGTAGGGCGGCAGGAAGATGAGGTGCGCGCCTCTGGCTCTGATGGCGGCCCGCGCGGCCTTGCCCTTGTGGCTGCCCAGGTTGTCCATGACGACGACGTCGCCTGGTGACAGAGTCGGGGCGAGCTGGGTCTCGACATAGAGCAGGAACATCTCGCCGTTGATGGGTCCGTCGATGACGAAGGGCGCGTCGATGCGGTCGTGGCGCAGAGCGGCGATGAAGGTGAGGGTCTTCCAGTGGCCGTAGGGCGCATGGCCCTTCAGGCGCTTGCCTCGAGGTCCCCAGCCGCGCAGAGGCGCCATGTTGGTCTTGACCCACGTCTCGTCGATGAACACCAGGCGCGAGGGTGCGATCCGGCTCTGGTAAGCCTTCCACCGCGCGCGCCGGCGGGCCACGTCAGGCCGCGTCTGCTCCTCCGGCAGCAGGGTTTTTTTTGAAGCTGAGCCCTTCGGCGTGCAGGAACACCCACCGCCCGGGGCTGGGTCTTGATCCCCCGGTCCGCCAACTCGGCCGTCAGCCCTCTCAAGGTGACCGGGCCGGCGGCCACCCGCCGGCGAAGCCACTCGGCGCATTCGCCCGATAGCGTTCGCGGCTTGCGGCCGCCGATCTTGTCCGGCTTCAACGAGCCCGTCTCCCGCTGGCGACGCACCCACTTGGAGACGCACGACGGGCTGATCCGCAGCGCCGCCGCGATCTCGCGATGCGTCTCGCCCGCCGCCTTCCGCGCCAGCGCCCGAGATCGAAAATCCACCGAATAGGGAGCCGTCATCCACGCTGGCCTCCGCTCCAGCATGGAGGGTGAATCAGACATCCCCCCGATTCGGGAATCCCGATTCCGTCAAATCGCGTCATGCTCTAAGAGGCTGTTTGGAAACACGGTCTGGTGAGTCATATGGCGTGATTTTCCGAGCACCGGAGCGGAGCGGCTTGAGGGCCGTGAGCACCGGAACACAGGAAAAGCGCGTCAGATGGCCGCCAGAGTGCGTTTACGAACAGCCTATCAGGGGTAGCGGCGGAACCAGGAGAGCGTCGCCAGAATCTCGTCGGCGAATTGCGAGGGCCGCATCGCCTGCGTCGAATGCGGCACGCCGGGCATGCGGATCAGCGCGGTCGGCACGCCGAGCAGGCGCAGCGCCGCGAACATCTGCTGCGCCTCCGAGGCCGGCGTGCGGTGGTCGGTCTCGCCGACGATCAGCAGGGTCGGCGTGCGGACCGAGGCGGCAAAGGCGAGCGGCGAGCGGTCGCGGTATTTCGCCGGCTCGTCCCAGGGGCGGATGCCGGCGAACCAGGTGGCGCCGAGCATCGCGCCGATATCGGCCGTCAGCAGCCAGCTCTCCTGGTTCACCACCGGCTTGATCGAGACGGCGGAGCGGAAGCGATGCGTGTGGGTGACGCTCCAGAGCGTCAGCACGCCGCCGCCGCTGGTGCCGGTGACGTAGAGCCGGTCCGCGTCGATGCCGCCGCGGGCGAGCGCCACGTCGAGCGCGTCCATCAGATCCTGCCAGTCCGGCCCCGGATGGCGGTCATGCAGCTTGTTGGCGAATTCCTCCCCATACCCGATCGAGCCGCGCGGGTTGATCGTCAGCACCGCGTAGCCGGCGGCGATGAAGCATTGGTGCTTGATCGAGAACCGGTCCCCGAAGCAGGCGAAGGGACCGCCATGGATCACCATGATCAGCGGCGCGGGGCCCGTCCCCTGTTTCGGCCCCACATGGTTCGGACGTTGCAGCCAGCACTGGATGGCGGCCCCGTCGAGCTTGGCGGTCGCCCAGAACTCCTCCGCCCCGGCGAACCCGCCGACCCGCGCGGCGAGCTCCTCGTTGAGCGCGGTCAGCGTCGTGACCTTCCCCTCCGGGCCGATCAGCGCGACCTCGCAGGGCAGTGCCGCGGTGGAGCGGGTGGTGACGACCATCCCGTTCGCCGCGACCGAGAAGGTGCCGGAGGAATACGGGCTCTCGATATTGCTCCCCCCCATGTCGGAGAGCAGCGGCGTCACCGCGAAGCTGTCGAGCGCGATGCGGGAGAGCAGCTTCCGCCCGGTCTCGTCGTAAGAGACGAGCAGCGCGGTCTCCCCCTGCCAGGCGAGGCCGTCGATGCTGCGGTCGAGCGCGGGCGCGACGCGCACCGGCTCCCCGCCGGCGAAATCGACGAGGTAGACATGGCGCGCCTGGCTGCTCAGCCCGCGCCATTCCACGGCGGTGAAGGCGACCCTCGTGCCGTCGGGCGAGAGCGCCGGCATCGCCACCGGGCCGCGCATCTCGGTCAGCCGGCGCACCGATCCGTCGGCGATCCGCAGCACGAACAGGTCGGTGTCGTTCGGCTCGACATCCCAGGCCGCGCGCGGGTTGGAGGCGAGCAGGATCTCGCTGCCATCCGCCGACCAGGTGAGCCCGGCGGGATGGACGAACCCGCCATGCCAGAGGCCGCGCGAGACCGGGCGCGGCGCGGCGGAGCCGTCGGCGCCCGCCACGAAGACATGATACACCCCTTCCCGCAGGTCGCCGTGCAGATCGTGACGATAGATCAGGCGTTCGGTCACCAGGCTCGGCGGCGCCCGCTCCCCGCCCGGCGCGGCGGGCAGCGTCTCCAGCCAGTCGGGCGGATCGGAGGGGACGAATTGCTGCCAGGCGAGCGCGGCGCCGTCGCGCGACCAGGCCGGATCCCGCATCGGCACGCGCGCGCGGGCGATCACCGATTGCGCGCCGCTCGCGATATCGAGCACCACCAGCAATGTCTCGCTCTCGGCGCGCCGGAGATAGGCGATGCGGCGGGAATCCGGCGCCCAGACGGGACTCTGCGCCTCGTCGCTCTCCGCCACCTCCGCCCAGTGTCCCGCCTCGACCGCGCCGGCGCTCAGCATCAGCCGCGTCGCACGGCGATCGGTGGCGGCGTCGCGGCGGAGCAGCAGGAAGCAGATGCGCGAGCCGTCCGGCGCGATTTGCGGCTCCAGCGCGTTGCGGAATTCGTGGATGTCGGCGGCCGTCAAACGTGGCGCGGCGGTCTCGGTGCTGATCTCGTCCATGCGGCGCTCCCCCTCGATGGAGAGCGATTTGGCGACCGGATTCCGGTGCTGGCAAGGGCGCCGGGTTCAGGGAACGGGCGCGGAAACCGGCGGCTTTCGGACGCCTCGATCGAGTGGTGCATATCGAGATCGGTCTCGCCGAGGGGCATGACCCGGGTGAGACGGCCGACCCGGGTCTCCGCCAGACCGGCCGCCGGTCATCCGGTAGACGACCCTGGTCCGGATCGATGATCCCGCACGACGCAACAACCCGGCCGCTGCCCGATCACCATTCCGGCGCTCCTTCGCGGCCTTGATGGGGCGGCCTTGATGGGCCGGCATTTCCCGTGGGCGGTGCGCGAACGAATAAACGGGCCGGCTGTTCCTTGGGCGCGCTATGCGTTCGGGCCGTCGCTCTGTCGGGTTTCGCTCGACAGCGCCAGCGCGGGGTGATTGCGCGGGCGGCCGCGGCGCCGGACCGGTTCGGCGGCCTCGCGGCGCTCTCCCCCGAGCAGCCACTGCTGGAGCACGCTCCGTGTCCGGTGGACCCGGCTCTTCATCGTGCCGATGGCGCAGCCGGTCATCTCCGCCGCTTCCTCGTAGGAGAGTTCCTGCAGAACGATCAGGAACAGCGCCTCGCGCTGGGCGTGCGGCAGCCGGTCGATCGCCCAGGCAAGCTGCTTCAGCGCGAGCTTGTCCTGCTGCGCCCCCGAGACCTGCGGCTCCGGCGCATTCTCCAGGCTGTCCGTATGACGATGCCGCCGCAAGCCGCTGATGAAATGATTGACCATGATCCGGTACACCCAGGCGCCGAGCTTGGTGCCGACCTCGAAGCGGCTCTGCGATTGCAGCGCCTTGACCACCGTGTCCTGCGTCAGGTCTTCCGCGGCCGTCGGGTTGCGCGCCAGGCCCCGCGCCCAGATCCGCATCTGTGGTAGTAACGTGATGAGGTCATTGTGAAAGCTGACTGTTGCGGTATCAAGCCGGTCGGCGATCATGGCAGCCTCCTCTTGCAATATATACCGGACGCACCGTGGTTGCGGCCGTGTTTAGGCAGATGTTCTTGTGACGGTTGAACCGTGGCCGTGTGGAGCCATGCTGTCTTTCACACAGGTTAGCTTTCTTTCACACAGGTTAATAAATGCGTGTCCGGCAGAACCTGCGGACGCCCGAGACGGGAACGGCCGCTATGGCATCATCTGGATCGACCAGCAGCATTCGCGAGGAATTTCGATGAACGACCCCGTCCAGCAGCCCCGCGTGCCAGGTTGACGCCCAGCAGCAGAGGCCGCCCGGCCGGACGCGGGAAATGGATCTGACTCGCCTCCGATAAAGCGAACTCCATCACCTCCGCCTCATCCCGGCCCAGCGGCG
This sequence comes from Acetobacteraceae bacterium, assembly GCA_965276665.1. Classification (GTDB taxonomy): domain Bacteria; phylum Pseudomonadota; class Alphaproteobacteria; order Acetobacterales; family Acetobacteraceae; genus CAWGJC01. Next base: position 31,605 of record OZ255620.1, on the reverse strand, counting down.
GTGGCGATCCTGGGCGTCGCATCGGCGAGCGTGACATTGCCGGTCGGGCGAATGGAAATCGCCGCGCCGGCCAGCAGGTCGAGCAATTCCTGCGCGCGGACGCGGCCGGTATGTGCGCCCAGCACGATGGCGCGCGCGGTCTCCGCCAGGGCGGCGCGCGCTTCCTCCTGCATCATCTCGATCGCCGCGACGACGCTGCCCGTCGCATCAGCGATCAGGATCGCCTCGTCTTCAGGCAGCAGCACGTCGAGGCCACGCCAGCGATCGCTGATGATCGGGGTACCACAGGACGCGGCCTCGAACAGACGCACGCTCGGCGACCAGCCTGCCGCCACCATGTCGGCCCGGGTGATGTTCAGGGTGAAGCGCTGCGCCGCGTAGAAATCGGGGTGCCGGTCGGGCGGCAGATGCTCGATCCGTTCGACATTCGCGGGCCAGGGGATCTCCGCCGGGTATTGCGGACCGGCGACGACGAAGCGCCGCGCCGGCAGCGCGCGGGCGGGCGCGAGCAGCAGGCGTTCGAGCGCCGGCTGCCGGTCCGCGCTGTAGGTGCCGAGATACCCGAGATCCCAGCGCAGCACAGCGCGATGCGGGCGGTAGCGTGCCTCGTCCACCGCGCAGTGAAACACCGCCGGCCGCCGCGCGCCATAGTGCGACGCGAGCTTCTGCAGGACCGGGCCGCCGCTGAACGAGAGATAGAGATCGAGCGCGGCGATCTGTCGCCGCGCGAGATAGGCGCAATCGCCGCGCGCCAGCGCCGCCATCGTGACCGGCGTGTCGATATCGTAGAAACCGCGCACGCCGCGCGCCGCGCGCAGCACGAAGTCGAGTACAGCAATGCCGTTCGCGACGTAGGAGCCGACGATCACCGCTCGGGCCTCGGCGATGCGCACGCGGAACCGCGTGCGCAGATCGTCTTCGGATCCGTAGAGTTGCAGCTCACAGAAATCAGGGTGGTCGAGATCGCGATGATCGGCGTACCACGGCATGTCGCGCTCGAGGAACAGCACGCGCTGGCCGAACTGCGCCAATCCGCGCAGCAGCGCACGGTAGGTTGTCGCGTGCCCGTTGCCCCAGGACGAGCTGAGCGACAGGCCGATGAAGACGATCTCGCCGCTCATGCCGCATACCCGGCGCGTTTGGCCGCGACCGCCTCGGCAAGGATCGCGTCGAGCCGGACCGCGCGCTGCTCATACGTATGCTCGCGCAGCACGCGAAGCCGCGCCGCCTCGCCGATCGCGCGTGCCCGCGCCGGGGCGAGCGCGCGCAAGGATTCGGCTAGATCCCGGCCATCGCGCACGACCAGCACCTCGGTCTCGGGCTGCAGGAACCGCTCGATGCCGAGAAACGGATCGGTGTAGAGGCACGCGCCCGCCCCCGCCGCCTCGAACACGCGCGTGGCCGGCGAGAAGCCGGTCGCCGCCATGCTCTCGCGATTGATGTTCAGCACTGCGCGCGCGCTCACGTTCAGCGCGTTATGCGCATTCGTCGGCACATGTCCGATTTTTTCGACATTGGCGGGACAGTCCTTGTCCGCCCAGCCCGACCCGCCGAGCAGAAACCGCTGCTCTGGCAGCAGGCGCGCCGCGTTCAGGAAGAAATCCTCCACGCGCGCCTCACGGTCCGGCAGGCGATTGCCGAGAAAGCTGAGATCGGCGTTGAAGCGCGCTTCCGCCGGCACCTTGTGGTGCGTCGTCGGGTCGAGCGCGTTGTAGACCGGGATGCACGGCGCGCCGAGCTCGCGATAGGCGCGCACCACCGGGTCTCCGCCGCCGTAGGTCAGCACGAGATCGAGGCGCGGCAGGATGGCGCGGGTCGGGTGATCCGGCGAAGCGGCGATCTCGGCGAGCGTCGCGGGCGCGTCCACATCCCAGAAGATCCGCAACGCGTCGCGCCGTGCCTCGCTGACGATGCCTGCCAGCAGGATGTCGTCATTGACCCCGATCCCGCTCGCCTTGACCACGATATCGGCCTGGGCCGCCTCGGCGAGCACGTCCCGCACCGCGTCCGGCGCATAGACGACCACGCGGCACCAGGGCGGCGGCGCAATGTCGCGGTGCTGCTGCCGGTCGAACGCATCGGGCTCGTAGAAGGTGATGTCGTGGCCATGCGCGGCAAGCGCGCGCAGCAATCCGCGATAATAGGTCGCGGCGCCGTTCCAGTACGCAGATAGCAGGCTCGATCCATAGAAAGCGATTTTCAAGCAACATCCTCCGCAGCGCGCCCGGCGACTGCCGGCCCGCGTATCCCGTCGAGTATGGCGAGAAGCTCGTCGACCCGATGCACGCAGCTGTGCCGGTCGCGGATCCGCGCGAGCCCGCTCTGCCGGAGACCGTCCCGCAGAGCCGCATCGTCGCGGAGCGCGGCGAGATGCCGGGTCATCTCCACGCCGTCGCGCGCGACGAGATAATCCTCGCCGGGCCGAAACAGATTTTCACTGTCATGCCAAGGGGCGCAGACGAGCGGGATGCCACAGGCCAGCGCCTCGAACACGCGGATGGTGGGAATGCCGGGCAGCGCCTCGACATAGGGTCGGCGCGGCACGTGCACCGTCATGCTGTGCCGCGCGAAGACTGAAGGCACCTCCACATTCGCGATCCAGCCGCGATACTGCAGCGGAGAGTTCGCAAGTGCTGCCAGCGCGGCGTCCGGATAGCGCACGCCATGCACGGCGCCGGATAATGCGAGACGCTTGGCCGGCTCGATCAGGAAATCCGCAAGCTCGCGCGCCCGCTCGCCATCGCCCCAATTGCCGATCCACACGAGATCAGATTCCGGCGTGATCTCGGGGCGCGGATGGAAGCGGCGCGTATCGGCCGCCTCGTGCCAGGTGAAGACTTGGCGTCCCCAGCCGCGTCCGAGATAGCGCTCGCGCAGCGTCTCGCCGAAAGCGAGAACCGCATCATAGGAATCGAGCGCCAGATCCGCGATCGCGCCGGAGGCCGAGACGCCGCGGTGATGCGTGTCGTGGAACAGCAGGGTGAAATTGCCGCCCTGACGACGCAGCTCGCCGATCCGCGCGACGAGCTCGGGCGGCGTCCATTCATGCACGATCACCACGTCCGCCCTGGCGAGCGCCGCCGCGTGGTCGAAATTAGACTCGTAGGTCGTGGCATGCAGATGAGGAAACGCGGCGGCGAAATGCCCAAGCGCCGCTTGCCCCTGCTCGGCCAGCAGGTTTTGGCGGCTCCACCCATCCGCCGGCTCGAGCGCCAGCGTGGCATGGCCGCGCGCCTCGAGCTCCGACAGCACGCCGCGCAGGAAATGCGCGTTGCCGTGATTCCAGTCGGAGATCAGCGAATGCGTGTAGAGCACGAATCGCATGCGTCAGCTCACCGCATGGTCCAGATGGCGCGCGCAGGCCCCACGATACGCCGCCAGAACGCCCTCCAGATGCCGCTCCGGCGTGAAGCACGCGCTCCGCGCCCGGGCCACCTCGGCGAGCCTCGCCCGGCGATCGGGCTCGGCGCGCAGTTCCGAAAAAGCCTGCCGCCAGCCGGCCGCATCCATCGGTGGCACGAACACCGCCGCGCCGTCCCACAACTCGCGAAAGGTTGGGATGTCGGAAAGCACAAGCGCCGCGCCGCAGCGTGCCGCCTCCAGCACCGCGAGACCGAACGGTTCGTAACGCGACGGCGCGGCAAAGATCGCCGCCTCCCGCATCAAGGCCAGCATTGCCGCGGCGGACAGCGTGCCGGCGGCCCGGGCATGGCGGAAACGCACCGCCTCGCCGTTCGGACCCTCGAGGGGTCCGGCCATCACGATCTCGCAGGCCGCGCCGATGGCGGCCTCGTCGAGCGTCGCCGCGCTCTTTGCCTCGTCCCACCAGCGCCCGGCCGCGAGGATGAAATCGCGTTTTCCGGTCATCCCGGCGGCGGCCCCGCTCGCATTATGCACGATTTCGAGCCGGGGGATCGGGCCATAGATGCGGCGCAGCGCGGCGGCGTGGCTGGCGCTCGGCGCCAGCACCCGGTCGGCCCGCGCAAACCCCGCTGCGTTGCGCGCCGCATGCCAGCGCCAAGCGGTCGGGAGCGGTTCCGTCCGCATCGCCTCCCACCAGCTCGGCACGCAGGAATGCGCGGTCACGACAGTCGGGACGAACGCGGGAAGCCCGGCCGCCAGGGAGGGGAGATGCACATGCAGCAGATCAGGCCGCCACGCGCGCAAAGTATCCGCGAGGCCGGCGGCGGTGGCGCAAAAATCCGCCTCATCCGCCGCCATCCAGTCGAGCGGCGCATCGCACCAATTCAGCGCGACATTCTCGGCCAGGGACGCGGCGTCAGGCGTTGGGCCGAATCCCAGCAGCCGGCATTCGATGCCCCGCGATTGCAGCGCGGCGGCGAGATCGACAGCGTAACGCCAGACTCCGCCCACCGCATCGAGCGTCAGCAGAACCCGTCGCGGCGTCATCGCCCGCCGCAGCATTCCGCTTCAAGCCGCGCCAATGGCAACGGCCGATCGTTCTGGATATCGCTGAAGGCGCCGAACGTGCCGAGATAGTGCGCATGCGCGCGCTCCCAGGCGTCGTCATCGGGTTCGCCCCACATCTCGCGATAGCTCGGCGAGCTCGGATAGGGATAAAGCGGCACCGGTTCGTTCGCCCATACCCCCGCCTTCATCAGCCTCTCGCGCCAGATATCCACGAGCGGCCTCTCGTCATGCGCCATGCCGATGAGATTGGCCTGCACGAAGGGGACGTGCTGGCGCGCCTCGATCAGCAGCGCGGCCAGATCCTCGGTCTCCAGCCGGCAGCGTTTCGCGAGCGCCGCCCTTCCCTCGGCCGTCAGGCTCTCGATGCCCGCCTCGATTGAGACGCATCCGGCCTGGCCAAGAAGCTTCAGCAGGTCGGGCTTCCACAGATCGATCCGGGTCTGCACGCCGAACTTCAATCCCCGCCCGACCAGCGCCTCGAGCAGCGGCTTCTGCGGCAGGAAGATCTCGTCGATAAAATACACATAGCCGACGCCCTGGCGCATCAACCCGTCAATCTCCTCGAGCAACGGCGCCAGCGCGCGCCGCCGATACTGATCGCGGAAATCGATCTTCGCGCAGAAGCTGCAATTGTAGGGGCAGCCGCGGGAGGCCTCCACTTCCGCCCCGAGACCGGTTTTCTCCGCATCGAAACGGTGATGGTGATGCTGGTGCCGCGCGATCCATTCATCCGGCCATTGCAGCGCCGGCAGATCGACGAAACCGCCAGCGGCCGGCCCGCCATTCATCCCGCCCTGCCACGCGATCGATGGCACGCGCCGCCATTCCGGGCCGGCCTCGGCGAGCGCGCGGATGACCTCCTCGCATTCGCCGCGCACGACGATATCCACGCCGAGTTTCCGCAACGTCGCGGCCGGCGTCACCGAGCCATGCGGGCCCACCGCGACCGTCCGGCCGCCGCGATCGCCGAGGCAGCCTAGGAACTCCGCCGGCACCCGCAGCTCGGGCGGGGCGCAGCGCCAGAACAAGTAGCTCGGCGCCGTGGTCACCACCGTCATGTCGGCGCCGAACGCGGCGATCTCCTCGCACATCGCCTCTGCCGGGCGATCGAGAAGATGCCCGTCCAGCAGCAGCGTCCGATGTCCGGCCGCGCGCAGCATCGCGCTCGCATAGCCGAGCTCAAGCGGCAGATGCGGCTCCCGGCAGCCGAAATAGATGCTGCCCCCGAAGCTCCAGCGCGGATTGACGAGAGCGATCTTCATGCCGGCACCGCGACCGGCAGATCGAGTTCCGTCTGCACCCATTCCGCGAGATTGCGGAGCCCTTCGCGCCAGCCGGTCTGCGCGCGCCAGGCGATCGCATCGGCGATGCGCCGCGTATCGGCGACGAAATAACGCTGATCGCCGGTCCGCCATTCGGTATGGCTGACCGGCACGTCACGCCCGATCAGAAGCGTGATCTCGTCCAGCACCATGCGCAGGCTGACCGCATTCTCCGGGCCGCCGCCGAGATTGAAGCTCTCGCCGGCGAACGCGTCGATATTGTCCCGCATGCCGCAATAGGCGGCGACCGCGTCCTCGACATAGAGGATGTCTCGCGTCTGTCTGCCATCGCCGTAAATGGTGATCGGCTCGCCGCGCAGCGCGCGGATGAGGAAATGCGCGACCCAGCCCTGATCCTCGGTGCCGAACTGCCGTGGGCCGTAGATGCAGCTCATCCGCAAGGTCGCGGTGCGCAGGCCGAAACTCCGCGCGTAATCGAGCACGTACTGGTCGGCCGCGCCCTTCGAGCATCCGTAGGGTGTACAGAAATGCAGCGGCCGATCCTCGCCGATGCCATGCGCCCGTAATTCCGTGGAGACGGGCAGGTATTGTTGCCCCGCCAACGCCACCGCGACGTCTTCCAGCCCGCCATAGACCTTGTTCGTGCTCGAGAAAATGACCGGCACGTGCGGCGCATGGCGGCGCACCGCCTCGAGCACGTTAAGCGTGCCCTGCGCATTGATCGTGAAATCCTCGAGCGGATCGACGAAGCTCGACGTCACCGCAACCTGCGCCGCGAGATGGAACACAGCGGAGGCATTCCCGACCAGAGCGGCAACCGCGCCGGCATCACGAATATCGCCCGCGACGTAGCGGATATCGCCGCCATGCCGAGCGCGCAGCCAGGCGAGATTCGTCTCGACGCCGGGCCGGCTCAGATTGTCGAACACCACGACCGTCTCGCCGTCGCGCAGCAGCCGGTCCGCCAGGTTCGCGCCGATGAAGCCCGCGCCGCCGATCACCAGGACCGGTTGTCTGCTCATCGCGTCGGTCACGCCACCAACCCGCGCGTCTCGAGCTGCCGTTTCGCGTGCTCGCCATGATCGGCCGCGTCGGATGCGTTGATCCAGGCGACGAGCTCGTCGAGCGACTCTTCCAGCGGCCGCGACGGCTCATACGCCAGCAGCGCTTTCGCTTTGCCGATATCGGCAAAGCAATGACGGATGTCGCCGGCCCGCGCCTTATCGACGATGTGCGGCCGCAATTCCGGAACCCCCATCGCCGCCGCGAGCATCTCGGCGACGCCGGCGATCGTGTAGGCCCGTCCGCTGCCGATATTCATCACATGACCGGGCGCGGCGGGGCTTTCCATCGCCAGCCGGAACGCGCGCGCGACATCCTCGACATGCACGAAATCGCGCTTCTGCTGGCCGTCCTCGAACACCAGAGGCCCCTGCCCGTTGCGCAGCCGCGACCCGAAATTCGCCAGCACGCCGGTATAGGGGTTGGAGAGAGCCTGGCCCGGCCCGAATACGTTGAACAGGCGCAGCGCCGCGACTTGCATGCCATAGGCCCGCCCGACGATCAGGCAGCTTCGCTCCTGGCTGTACTTGGTCAGGGCGTAGATCGAGGCGATGTCGACCGTCTTGCTTTCGGTCGTCGCCACCGGAATGAGTGGGTGACCATCCACGCCGACCGGATCCCAGCCATTGCTGCCCTCCCGTCCGGAGCGGCGCGTCTCGAGCGCGGGCTCGCCCGCCTCGGTGCGATACGCCCCTTCCCCATACACGCTCATCGACGAGGCGACGACCAGCCGCTCCACCGGCGCATGCACCAGCTGCTCAAGCAGCACCGCCGTGCCGAGATCATTCGTGCCGACATAGCGCGCGACCTCGTACATGCTCTGTCCGACACCCACCTCGGCGGCGAGGTGGAAAATGCCGTCCATGCCCCGCACCGCGCCGGCCATCAGCACGGCATCGCGAACGTCGCCCTGGATGAACTCGACATCGTCGAGAAATTCCGGCGTCCCGCCGCCATGCACCTGGTCGATCAGCGCATCGACGACACGAACATTATATCCGCAATCAAGCAAATCCCGGCACAGATGGCGGCCAATGAAACCCGCTCCGCCGGTGACGAGATACGTTTTCTGCATCCTTTCGGTTCCCGGCAATTCGAGTTCGTGCGTCAGGTATAAACCTGGCCCGCAATCGCCAGTTCCCGTAACGGCGCAAAATCCTGCGCTCTCAAGCGTCGCGACGGGACATCTCGTCCAACACGTCCTCCGGCGCGACATGCCCGGCCAGGCCTTCCGCCGTCGTATTGTCCGCCGCCTCGATGCCGAGATGCCGCGCGATCGCAAGTGTCAGCGACAGGAGATGCGTGATCTCGTGCTCGGAGAGCAGATTGACCTGCAGGTCGAGCTCGGCCTGGCGGTCCGCGACCGCCGCGGATCGGTTCTCGCCCATCAGGATGAAGGTGGAGAGGAAGAGGCCCTCGACCGAGGTGGCCGTCGCGAGAATGACGAAGCTCGGATCGAACGGCCTGATGAACGGGATCAACTTACAATTCACCAGAACCCAGACAATGACCACGAGGGCGTGCACGACCACGAACCGCATGCTGCCGGCCAAATGCGCGATCGCCACGGCGATGCGGTGCGAGACGTGCAAGCGCGAGGATTCGTCCGACCGCCTCTGGCGCAGCACCTCCATGTTGCGCGTCAGGACGGCCACGGATGCGGATTCCGGCCGTTCCTGGGGCGTTTCGTGCTCCGACATCTCGATCCCCGCTTGACGCCTCAGGCGACAACGCAGCGGCAGAGTTCCGCGTTCGCCGCAATCATACCTCCTGACCGACCGCTTCGCCGCCAACGCCAGTTTCCGCGGCCATCGCCTCCAAGCCCTCCTTGATCGCGCCGAGCACCGCCAGCGGGTCGGCACTCTAAAGCGAGGCTGGTGAGCGCGCCCTGCAGCCAGTTGAATGGCGGCTTGAATGGCGGCGGAACCCTGGCCACGTGCCCGGGGCTCCCCCTGCCAGAAACCGGCTTGGCTCAGCCACCGCCATCGATGGTGAGGATCGTCCCCGAGGTGTAGCCGGAGCGCGGACTGGCGAGGAAGGCGACCGCGGCGGCGATCTCCGCCGGCGCGGCGGCCCGGCCGAACGGCATGGCGGCGAACATCTCCCGCCAGCGCTCCGGATCGCCGAGCGTGCGGGCGGCCCGATCGCGCTGCAGCATCACGAGGCGCTCGGTCTCGGTGGCGCCGGGATTGATGCCGACCACGCGGATGCCGTCCTTCGCCGAGGAATGGCCGAGGGCGCGGGTGAACGCCATCAGCGCGGCATTCCCGGCCGTGCCGGCGATATAGTCGGGCGGGAATTTCTCGCCGGCCGCGCCGATGACGTTGACGATGACGCCGCCGCCGGCCTCACGCATCCGGGCATAGAGCGCGCGGGTCAGATCGATGAAGCCGAACACTTTGAGATCCCACGCCGCACGCCAGCGCTCGCCATCGACGTCCAGGAGATTGCCCGGCGGAATCGCCCCCGCATTGTTGACGAGGATGTCGGGCGCGGCGGCGAATTCCGCGACGCGCAACACATCGTCGCGGCGCGCGAGATCGGCCGCCACGATCTCGACCCGCACCTGGTGCCGGGCCCGGATCGCCACCGCCGCCGCTTCCAGCGCCGCCTCCCCACGCGCGCTGAGGACCAGATCGCACCCTTCTTCGGCGAGAAGCTGCGCGGTGGCGAGGCCGATGCCCTTCGAGCCGCCGGTGATCAGCGCTCGCTTGCCGCCCAGCGCGAGATCCATTCAGGCCGCCTCGCGCGCGCCGTCGCGCCAACCGCGACACGCATCGCCAAAGGCGCGGAACAGGGCCGTGCTCGCCGCGTCCTCGAGGCAGCGCCACTCCGGATGCCATTGCACGCCGAACGCGAAACCGGGCGCACCCGCGACCCGTACGCCCTCGATCGTGCCGTCCTCCGCCGTCGCCTCGACGACCAGACCCGGCGCGGGCGTGGCGATCGCCTGCTCGTGCAGCGAGTTCACGATGATCTCGGCATGGCCGAGGATGCGGGAAAGCGCGCCGGTGAGGCGAAGCGTGTGCTTCGGCCCGAACTTCGCCTCGATATCGCCCGGGCCGGAGCGATGATCGCGCCGGCCGGCGACGTCATGCACCTGCTGGTGCAACGTGCCGCCGAGCGCCACGTTCATCTCCTGGATCCCACGGCAGATCGCCAGCAGCGGCAGGCCGCGCGCGATCGCCTCGCGGATCAGCGGCAGCGTGGTCGCATCGCGCGCCGGATCGTGGCTGTCCGGCGTCAGGCTGATCTCGGCGCCGTAGAGCGCGGGGGCGACGTTGCTCGGACTGCCCGAGATCAGCAGGCCATCGACACGGTCGAGGATCGCGAGCTGCGCCTCGCCCACCGGCGGGATCAGGATCGGGGTCGCGTCGGCCGCCGCCATGAGCGCCGCACCATAGCGCGCCGGCGTCGCATGCTGCAGCTCGATGCCGATTTTCCTGGCGCAGGCGGGAATGCCGACGATCAGTGTCATGCGGGCAGCGTCATGCGGGTCCTCCGGGCAGAATCATAGGCGCGGGCGCCAGACATCCGCAATCACCGCGCCGGCCCCGCCGATCAGCAGCAGCAACGCCATCGGCCGCGCGGTGCCGTCATCGAGCACGCCGACCAGCGTGCCGCTGAGCGCGCCGAGGATGAATTGCAGCGTTCCCATCAGCGCCGACGCGCTGCCCGCATAGGCGGCGTGGCGGGACAGCGCGCCCACCGTCGCGTTGGGCGTGATGAAGCCGTTGCTCGCCATGATCACCGCGATCGGCAGATAGACCGCGAGAATGCCGCCGCGCCCGGTGAACGCCGCGACCGCCAGCACGATCGCCGCCGCGAGATAAACCCGCACGCCGATGCCGAGCACGCGGCCGATGCCGAAGCGCGGCAGGATGCGCGCATTGACCTGCGAGCCGATGATGTAGCCGGCCGCGCAGCAGCCGAACATCATGCCGTAATGCGCGGGTTCGACATGGAAATGCTCGATGAACACGCCGGGCGAGCCGCCCAGATAGGCGAACATGCCGAACATCGCGAACCCGCCCGCGGTCGCGTGGGTGATGAACCCGCGCTCCCGCCCGATCATCGCATAGCGGCGCGCGAGCCCGGTCATGCCGAGCCGGACCCGCCGCTGCACAGGCAGCGTATCGGGCAGGAAAGCCAGCACCAGCGCCATCGAGATCACGCCGAAGCCGGTGCCGATCCAGAAGATCACATGCCAGCTCGCGAAACCCAGCACCGCGCCGCCGAAAGTGGGGGCCAGGATCGGCGCCGCCCCCATCACCAGCATCAGCTTCGACATCAGCCGCGCCGCCGCATGCCCGTCCGCGAGATCCCGCACCACCGCGCGCGGAATGACCATGCTGGCCGAGCCGCCGAACGCCGCCACCGCGCGCCAGAGCGACAGCCAGAACAGATCGGGCGACAACGCACACGCCGCCGAGGCCAGCGTGTAGATCAGCGTGCCCACCAGCAGCGGCGCGCGTCGGCCGAACCGGTCGGCCAGCGTCCCCTGGGTCAGCTGCCCGACCGCGAGCCCGGCGAACCAGGTCGCGAGGGTGATCTGCGCGGTGCCGGGCTCAGTGCCGAAACTCGTCTCGATCGCCGGGAAGGCGGGGAGATACATGTCGGTCGAGATCGGACCGACCGCGGTGAGGAAGCCGAGGAGGATCGGAAGCCAGAACGGGTAGGGCATTTCTCAGGAAGGCCAGGGGCTCTGCCCCCATGCCCCAATGGGGACCCCGCCAAGGGCGGAGCCCTTGGGACCCGGATGGCCCTTGGCGGGGTCCGCTTCGCGCGAAGGGGAATAACAGACGCCCCGTGGCCTCCGCGGCCTTCCTAATCCTCACTACGCCGCACCAAAACGTCCCGCTTGCCGACATGGTTCGCCGGCCCGACCACGCCTTCCTTCTCCATCTGCTCGATCAGCTTGGCCGCCCGGTTGTAGCCGATGGAGAGGTGCCGCTGGATGAAGCTCGTGCTGGCCTTGCCTTCGCGGGCGACGAGCGCGACCGCCTGGTCGAACAGGCCCTTCTCGCCATCGCTCGCGCCCGCGATGCCGGAGAGGGCGGGGTTGGAGCCGTCATCGTCGTCGGGCTCCGTCACTTCCTCGAGATAGGCGGGCTCGCCCTGGGCGCGCAGATGGGCGACGACATCTTCCACCTCGCGATCGGTGACGAAGGGGCCGTGCACGCGGGTGATGCGGCCGCCGCCGACCATGTGGAGCATGTCGCCCTGGCCGAGCAGCTGCTCCGCGCCCTGCTCGCCGAGAATGGTCCGGCTGTCGAACTTGCTGATCACCTGGAAGCTGATGCGGGTCGGGAAATTCGCCTTGATCGTGCCGGTGATCACGTCGACCGACGGGCGCTGCGTCGCCATGATGACGTGGATGCCCGCGGCGCGCGCCATCTGCGCGAGGCGCTGCACCGCGGCCTCGATCTCCTTGCCGGCGACCATCATGAGATCCGCCATCTCGTCGATCACGACGACGATGAAGGGCAGCGTTTCCAGCGTGAGCGGATGTTCCTCGAAGATCGGCTTGCCGGTCTCGCTGTCGAAGCCGGTCTGCACGCGGCGGGTCACCAACTCCCCCTTGGCCCGCGCATCGGCCACGCGTTCGTTGAACCCGCCGATATTGCGCACGCCGAGCTGGCTCATCGCGCGGTAGCGGCGCTCCATCTCGCGCACCGTCCATTTGAGCGCGGTGACCGCCTTGGCCGGCTCTGTCACCACCGGGGCCATCAGGTGCGGGATGCCGTCATAGACGGAGAGCTCCAGCATCTTCGGGTCGATCAGGATCAGCCGGCACTGGTCGGGCGAGAGGCGGTAGAGCAGCGACAGGATCATCGCGTTCACGCCGACCGACTTGCCGGAACCGGTGGTGCCGGCGATCAGCAGATGTGGCATCCGCGCGAGATCGGCGATCACCGGCGCGCCGCTGATTTCCTTGCCGAGCGCGAGCGCCAGGCGGGATTGCTGCTTGCTCCATTCCTCGCTGCCGACGAGCTCGGAGAGGAAGACCGTCTCGCGCTTGGCGTTCGGCACCTCGATGCCGATCACGTTGCGGCCGGGGACGGTCGCGATGCGGACCGCGGTGACCGAGAGGCTGCGCGCCACGTCGTCGGCGAGGCCGATCACGCGTGCGCTGCGGATGCCGGGAGCGGGCTCCAGCTCGTAGAGCGTCACCACCGGGCCGGGGCGGATCTCGCGGATCTGGCCCTGCACGCCGTAATCGTCGAGCACGGATTCGAGCAGCTTGGCGTTGAGCTGCAGCGCATCCTCCGACGGGCCGACCGCCACACGCGCGGGCGCCGGCGTCAGCAGAGAAAGCGGCGGGAAGCGCCATCCCGCCTCGGCGAGGGGAAGGCTCTCCTGCCTTGGCGCCGCGGGCTTGCGGAGCACCGCGGCAATTTTCGGCGTCCGGGGCGCAGCCGGGTCGGCCAGCACCGGAACCGAGGGGAGCTTCGGCCGGGTGATGGGATCGGGCGACCGGTCCTGCGGGGTTGCGGGCCGGATTTCCTCCGACATCGGCGGCACCCCGCGCACGAGCGGCTCAACCCGCGCCGCGCCGCGCTCGCCATAGGGCTCGCGCGGATCTGGCCGCAACTCGGCCGAATCGCGGTTGGCGAACCGGCGCAAGGGCGACAGCACCGCGCCGCCGAACCGGGCGATCTGCCCGAAAACGCCGGCGGTCCGCTTGCCCTGCGCGACGGAGACGCGGGCCGCCCCGAGCGTGCCCTTCCCGGCGGCCCGCCATTCCCGCGCCGACAGGCCGAGCGCAAGCAGCGTGAACACTAGGGCCAGCACCCCGCCGATCCCGTATGCCGCGAGCGCGCCGAATGGCCCGAGCGCCGCGCGCGCCGCGCCGAGCGCCGGCCGGGCGAGCATCTGCCCGAGCGCGCCGCCCGGTCCGGCCAGGGTCGGCCAGGCCGGCAGACCGGGCACGGCGAGCACCGCCGCCAGCAGCGGCATGGCCAGCAGCAGCGAAATCAGGCGGAGCGCCAGGCCGAGGCGGCGATGGGTCGCGATCCGCCAGGCCCAGGCGAGCAGCGCCAAGCCGGGTAAGGCGCCGGCGACGCCGAGGAATTGCAGCAGCAGATCCGCCATCGTCGCGCCCACCGGGCCGGCCAGGTTGGCGGCATGCCCGGCGGTCGCGGTGTCCGGCGACGGGTCCGATTGATGGTAGCTCGCGAGCGCCGCCAGCAGCGCCAGGCCAGCCATCGCCACCACCAGAGCGCCCAGCTCGGCGAGCCGCCTGGACATTATGTCCCGGATCTGCGGCGAGACGAGGCGGTGCGATACGAGTCGGCGTGCCTGGACGGCTCCGGCCATGGTGCGGCAGTTCCGATCGAGTTGAGTCCCCACCCGATCTATAGGCGGGATGCGGCTGATCCAGAACCGGTTTTTTGCTCGGGGAGCGGCATTTAACGCGAGTTTCCGCCGCGTGTGGCGGCACCAACGCCATCAGCCAGGCCGGGAATCCGGCCTGGCTGATGAACGCGTCACAAGAGGGTCGCGCTAGCTGATCTGCTCGCCGTGCAGGACCACGTCCAGCCCCTCGCGCTCCTCATCCTCGGTGACGCGGAGGCCGATCAGCAGGTCCACCACCTTGAGGATGATCAGGGTCACCACCCCGCTCCAGATCAGCGTCGCCAGCACCGCATAGACCTGCGACATGAACTGGCTGAACCCGCCGATATAGACCCCCTGCGGATGATCGCTGGTCGCCGAGAGCGGGCCGTAGGCGAACACGCCGGTGAGCAGCGCGCCGATGATCCCGCCGACGCCGTGCACGCCGAACGCGTCGAGGCTGTCGTCGTAGCCGAGCAGGTGCTTGAGGCCGGTCGCCGACCAGAAGCACACCACGCCGGCGACGATGCCGATGATCAGCGCCGCACCCGGCAGCACGAAGCCGGAGGCCGGGGTGATCGCCACCAGCCCGGCCACCGCGCCGGAGGCCGCGCCCAGCACCGAGGGCTTCTTCTTGACGATCCACTCGGCGAACATCCAGGCGAGCGCCGCTGCGGCCGTCGCGATCTGCGTCACCGCCATCGCCATGCCGGCGCGCCCGTTGGCGCCGACGGCGGAGCCGGCGTTGAAGCCGAACCAGCCCACCCAGAGCAGCGAGGCGCCGATCACCGCATAGCCGACGTTGAACGGGCTCATGTTGTCGTGCCCGTAGCCCACCCGCTTGCCGAGCACGAGCGCGCACATCAGTCCGGCAATGCCGGCATTGATGTGAACCACCGTCCCGCCGGCGAAGTCCGCCGCCCCGAGTGCCGCGACCCAGCCGGTCGCGCTCCACACCCAATGGGCGATGGGCGAATAGACGAAGATGGACCAGAGCACCATGAACACGCAGAGCGCGGAGAATTTCATCCGGTCGGCGAAGGCGCCGGCGATCAGCGCCGGGGTGATGATCGCGAAGGTCATCTGGAACATCATGTAGACGGTTTCCGGGATCGTCTCCGCGGTGGCGCCGTCCGCGCCGGCGCCGAGCGTGAACGGCTTGTCCCAGTTGATCGCGATGCCGTTCAGCATGAAGCGCGAGAGGTCGCCGATATAGGCGTTGCCGTTGGTAAAGGCGAGGCTGTAGCCGACCACCATCCAGACGACCGTCACCAGGCAGGTGACGGTGAAGGACTGCATCATCGTCGCCAGCACGTTCTTCTTGCGCACCATGCCGGCGTAGAACAGCGCGAGGCCCGGGATGGTCATCAGCAGCACGAGCGCGGTGCTGCTCAGCATCCAGGCGGTGTCCCCGGTGTCGACCTTGGCGGCCGCCGCCGCGGCAGGAGCGGCCGCCGCCGTCGCCGTCGCCGCTGAGGGGGCCGCAGCCGGCGCCGGGGTCTGCGCCCAGGCAGTGCTCGCGACCAACAGCAGCAAGGGCAGCGCAAAGGCCACCCCGCACAGGATTCGCCGTTTCGTCATTCGATGATTTCCCCTCACCCGCTCCGCGACGCCTCCATTCAAGATCCATGCCGAATTGGATGCGCTGGCCGAACGGTGGTGCGGCCGCAGGATTCGGCGCAAGCCTGCCTACAGACGAGGCAAACTCGCGCGGAATGCGAGCCAGGAGCGGGCATGGTCGAGACGAAAGATGTGGATGTCGTGGTGGTGGGCGCCGGCCCGGCGGGCGGCACGCTCGCCTGCCGGCTCGCCGCCGCCGGCGTGCGGGTGGCGGTGGTCGACCGCGCGAAGCTCCCGCCGATGGAACACCCCGATTTCGACGGCCGCGCCTATGCCATCGCCGCCGGCTCGCGGCGCGTGCTGGAGGCGACCGGGTTGTGGGACCGCCTGCCCATCCTCCCCTGCCCGATCACCGGCATCCGCGTCTCGGACGGCCGGATCGGGCGGCCCGCCTCGCCGCTCTTCCTGCATTTCGACGCCGCCGAGGCCGGCGACCCCGCCGCCCCTTTCGGCTGGATGGTGGAGGCGCGCGGCCTCCGCGTCGCCCTCAACGCCCACCTGCACGCGCTCCCCAGCCTCTCGGTCCATGCTCCGGCGGCCGCGCAGGTGACGCGGGAGGCGGACGGCGCGCAGGTCGTGATCGCGGGCGGCCCGACGCTCACCTGCCGCCTGGTGATCGCCGCCGAGGGACGGGAAAGCCCGCTCCGCCGCCAGGCCGGCATCGCGGTGACGCGCTGGCCCTACCGGCAGACCGGCATCGTCACCGCCATCGCGCATGAACGGCCGCACGAGAACCAGGCGCTCGAACACTTTCTGCCCGCCGGCCCGTTCGCCCAGCTGCCGATGACCGGCACCACCGAATACCCCAACATCTCCGCCATCGTGTGGACCGAGAAACAGGACGCGGCCACGCGCCTGCTGGCCCTGGACGATGCCGGCTTCACCCGCGAGATCGCCCGCCGCCTCGGCCCGCATCTCGGCGCCGCCAAACCGATCGGACGGCGCTGGCACTACGCGCTCGGCGCGCTGCACGCGCATCGCTACTACGCACCCCGGCTCGCCCTCGTGGGCGACGCCGCCCACGGCATCCACCCGATCGCCGGCCAGGGCCTCAATCTCGGCTTCCGCGACGCCGGCGCCCTCGCCGAGCTCGTCATCGGCGCCGTCCGGGCCGGCGCCGACCCGGGCGAGGCCAGTCTCCTCGCCCGCTACCAGGCGCTCCGACGCCCCGCCAACCTCGCCATGCTCGCCGCAACCGACACACTCGACCGGCTGTTCAGCACGGATTTCCCGCTGGCCCGACTGGCCCGCGATATCGGCATCGCCGCCGTGCACCGCGCGCCGCCGCTCAAGCGGATGTTCATGCGGCGGGCCATGGGGGTGTGAGGCCAGGGGCTCTGCCCCTGGACCCCGCCAAGGGCAGTCGCCCTTGGAACCCGGGCGGCGCTTCGCGCAGGGAACCCGGATGAGCCTTATGTGCTCCGATGTTTGATTGCGCTATGCGCGAAGCGCCATCATCACATGGGGCCGGAACCGGCGCCGAGGGTGTCCCGCGACCGCGCCACCTCTGCGCGAAGCGCCGCAAAGGTTCCAAGGGCGACCGCCTTTGGGGGGCAAGGGGCAGCGCTCCATAGCCGCGAACTTAAGGCGGCAAGCGCCTAATCCAACGCGAAGCGAGCTTACGGCTTTTGGATCCAGAATTGATACATGTTGGAAAACGTGCCCGGCTGTTGGTGCTCGAACTCATCCCAATACCGAAGGTTGGTCATCGCTTGATCGTCGGGAAAGCGCGCACGATAGGAGCATCTGACCGACGAAGGGAGGTCGAACCCGATGAAGGCCAATCCCTGCGCAGACACGAAGCTCGCTATTTCCGGCAATGTTAGCCTGTGCTCCTGGACGTGGAACAACAGATCTCGGCACCCACTCATGCTGCCGAAATCCGAAGCTTGGGACAGATGGCGAAGCGGGGTTCCGTCAGCCGCCTCCATCATCATCTGGCGGCACCGCCGCATGTCGTCGGGACTTGCATGAAAACCTTGCGCCGCAATGAAGGCATGCGCCGCCACGACATTGCGGCGGTGGAGACTGCTATAGAGGCCGAGATACATGACACCATCAGGCCGCAGCATTCGCAGCAGGGAGCGCCAGCCATCGAGTGGGTCGGCCATATGGTGTAGCACACCGCTAGCCTGAATGATGTCAAACCGACGGCCTGTCTCACTTAAGCGGAGCAGGTCGGCCTGAGCATACTCGACCGCATTGATGCCTAATGCGGCGCTCTGGCGCTGCGCGTATGCAAGGCTCGTCAAGCTGAGGTCGACCGCAAGCTCTCGCGCGTTCCGGAAACTCCGTGCTACCTCGATGGACTGCTGCCCGGTGCCACATCCGGCCACGAGAATGTCCTGCCCGTCGTCCCGCCCCGGGATGGTTCGAATGTCAACATTTGGGAAACGCCGAGATAGATACGCGGCGGCCGTCACCGACTCTGTGGTCGTCGGCGTCGCGGTCCAGCGTGGGTAGGGGTTTTCTTCATACTGAGCACGAACCAGCGAGGACACCGGATCAGAGATGGGTGTTAGCTGTTGAATCGTAGCCCGGAGACTCTGCTCGCCTAGCGGCTCCACAACCTGCCGGTGAAGTAAAGTGCGGACTGGGTCAGGCCAGGATCGAGACAGGAGGAGGGGTGCGTTCGGTAACTGCACGAGTGGGGAATAGGCCGCGATAGTGACGGGCCAGAATGCCGGGATTGCGATACCGGTGTCCAAAGCTGCAGAGAGGCGGCCAGTGAGCGCTGCTACCTTGCGGATCTCGTCTGATGTGTAGGCGAACACGTATTCATTGAGGAAGCATTGCTGCGCCACAGCACACCAGAAGGGCAGAAAGCTCTCGTCTGGCGCATCAATGACCGGACTTGCCACGGCCAAGGTGAGGAGCACCTCGCGAGCGTTGGTAAGCAGGTGCTCCAGCTTTCGGTCGACCACCGGTGCGGCATCGAGCAAGGCGGCGAGCAACGTGTCATCCGCGAGCGAAGTAATATCGCCCGGCTCAGTGTGTCGGCGGGAGACGACCTGCGCGGCGAAACGGGCCAAGTCGCGGGGGGCGCCCCCAGAGTTCCTTCAAGGCGCGCCGGAGGAACTGTACGACTTCCTCCGCCGCCGGGACGGAGGGCATCGCGGCGACGCAGGTGACGAACATCGCTTGCGCCTCGAACGTCTCAGATCTCGCCAGAGCCTTGCATATCTCTCCGAGTGCGGCCGGTGGGTCGTTCAGGGCGAGCAGGGCGCTGGCCAGACCAATGCGCGGCGCCACGCTGTCCGGCGTCAGGAACAGTGCTTGTCGGAAATGGAAGGCGGCGCGGTCAGGGTCTCCCTGGTCAAACGAAGGCCACCAAAATTGGAGTGGACACGGGCGTCCGGGCCGAGAGCAAGTGCTTTCTGAAACGCTTCCGCCGCGTCTGAATGGCGCCCGCACTCATGCAGCGCTGCCCCAAGATTGTTGTGCGCGTCTTGATGATTGGGCTGGAGTTGGATCGCACGACGATAGTGCGCCATAGCTTCATCTTGCCTGCCAAGAGTACGATATGCCGTGGCGACGTTGTAGAGCAGGTTGGGGTTATCTGGAGCAATCCCAAGCGCCCGGTCCAGGAACGCCGCGGCTTCGTCGATTCGTCCGGCTTGGAAGCTCAGTAGGCCGAGGAAGCGCAGGCTGTCCGCATGTCTTGGGTCGAGCTGTAATGCCTGCCGGTAGAGGCTATCCGCTTTTGGGAAGCGACCCTGCTTGTGGAATTCGAGCGCCGACCTGAACGATACGTCAGCGGCGGAGGCCGAGCGAGCTGCTGGATTGAGCGCTCCGCTCAGCCCGTGCTTTGACGCTGCCCTCCGTTCCTTCCGGTTCACTCTCAGCTTCCCAATCCCGGAATGGAAAACTAGCCCGGAATGGAAAAGAAGCACATCCAGGCTGGGCGTGCGAAGCGCCAGTCGGGTTCCAAGGGCGACTGCCCTTGGCGGGGTGCAGGGGCAGAGCCCCTGGCCTTGCCTTTCAGCGCGCCAAAAACCCAGAAAGCACGCGGTTGAACGCCGAAGCGCGCTGGAAATACGGCGAGTGGCCGGTCTCCGGGAGGACGACGGCATCCTCGCCGCGGTGGCGGGCGAGGGCGATGGCGGCGGCGGGGGGAAAGACGGCGTCTTCCTCGCCGACGACGAAGAGGGTTTTCATCCGGAGCTGGTCCACCGTCTCGGGGCCGCGGGTTCGGCCGGCGAAGAGGCGGTGGCGGAGGGCTTCCTTGTCGGCGACGGAGGCGGCTTCGTCCATTTCCCGGTAGAGCAGATGGAGCGCCGGTTGTTCGGCGGCGCCGCGGCGGCCGATCGCGGGATGGATGCCGCGGGCGGAAAAATCCTGCCCGGCTTCGGCATTGCGGGCGGGCCAGTCGCCGAGATCGCCGGTGCGGCGCGGGTCGATGCGGCCGGAGGTGGCGGACATCACGAGCGCCGCGACGCGGTCCGGGGCGGTGAGCGCGACCTCGAGCGCGCACCATCCGCCCATGGATTGCGCGACGAGGGTGGCGCGGGCGATGTCCAGGTGGTCAAGGAGCGCGAGCAGGTCGCCGGGATAGGCGTCGGGGTCGATCTCGCCGTCGACGCGCGAGGGGCGAAAGCCGCGATGGGCGAAGGTGACGCAGGTGTGCCGGTCGCAGAAGGCGGGCACCTGCTGCCACCAGGACATGTGCGAGCCGCCGAGCCCGTGGGCGAAGACGATGGGCGGTCCTTCGCCGGTGACTTCGTAGTAGATCGCGGCGTCGCCCCGCTCCAGCACGCCGTGCCGGCGCGGGACCGCGTTGCGCCCGACGGGCAGCATCAATAGGCGGCCGCCCAGCCGTCACGGCGGGGGTCGGAGCCGGCGACGCGCACGCCGTTCTCCACCAGCCGGATCACCTGCATGGAGCAGGGGCCGGCGAGCGGGGGCACGCGGGTGAGCCGGTGGCCGCGGCGTTCGAGCCCGGCATAGACCTGCGCCGGATAGCCTTCCTCGATGGTGAGCGAGCCGTCGCCCTCATGCGGCCAGTTGGCGCCCTGATGCGGCTGGATGCTGGTCCAGCGCGGCGCCTCGAGCACTTCCTGCGGATCGAGCCCGTCATCGACGAGTCCCACCATCACCTGGGAATTGACCTGCACCTGGTTGTCGGCGCCCGGCGTGCCGAGCACGCCCCAGAACTTGCCGTCCTTGAAGATCATCGGCGCGTTCATCGTGTGGCGCACGCGCTTGCCCGGCGCGAGGCGGTTGGCGTGGCCCTCGGCGAGGTGCCAGTAGGCCATGCGGTTGTTGAGCAGGATGCCGGTGTCGCCGGCGATCACGCCCGAGCCGAAGGCGTTGTTGATGCTCTGGATGCCGGAGAGCGCGTTGCCCTCGGCATCCACGACGCAGAAATACGTGGTGTCGCCCTCGGCCTTCTCGGCGACCAGCGAGATGTCGGCGGCGCGCTCCGGGTCGATGCCGGCGGCGAGCTCGTCGGCATGCGCGTCGGAGAGCAGCCGGTCGAGCGGCACGTCGCCGAAGCGCGGATCGGTGCCGTGGCGCTCGCGGTCGAGAAAGGCGCGCTTCTTCGCCTCGACCAGCAGGTGCACGGCGAGATCGGACGCGGCATTGGCGAGATCGAAGCGCTCGGCGATCTTCATCATCTCGAGCATCACGAAGCCGGTGGAGTTGGGCGGCGTCTGACGGAGCTCGAACCCGCGGTAGCTCACCGAGATCGGCGCCTGGCGCTCGGCGTGGAAGGCGGCGAGATCGGCCTCGGTGACGAGCGACCCCGTTTCGGCAAGCCCGGCGGCGAGGCGGCGCGCCAGCCGGCCGCGGTAGAAACCGTCCGCGCCCTCCGCCGCCAGTTCTTCCAGCGTGCGCGCGAGTTCGGGCTGCACGATGAGCGCGGCCAGCGCGGGCACCTCCGCCTCCGCCAGCAGGATATTGCGGGAGCGCGCATCCTTGACCAGCACGGCGCGGCATTCGCCGGCGAAATACCGGTAGTTGTGGGTGGCCGCGAACCCGTCGCGCGCGTGGCGGATCGCCGCCTCGAACAGGGTTTTCCACGGCAGCTTGCCGTGCGCGGCGTGCAGCGCGCCGATGCCGCCGACGAGCCCGGGCACCGAGACCGCCCGTGCGCCGACCACGGCGATGCCGTCGGGGAACGCCTCGGGCGTCGCGGCGGCCGGGGCGAAGCCGGTGCCGTTATAGACATGCGCCGCATCCGAGCCCGCGAGATGGATGTGGTAGAACCCATCGCCGCCGAGGCCCGACATCATCGGCTCGACCACGCCGAGCGTGACCGAGATCGCCACCGCCGCATCGGCCGCATTGCCGCCGGCGCGCAGCGCGTCGAGCCCGGCCTGCGTCGCCAGCGGATGATTGCTGCCGACCGCCCCCTGCCGCCCCATGATCAGCGGGCGGTGCGTCCTGATCGCCTGTCTCATTGCGCGTTACCCCATGTGCTCGGTGAGGAATTCCGCCACCGCGGCATAGACCCGCCGCCGGTGGTCCGGACGGATGAAGCCGTGCCCGGCATATTCGAAACGCTCGTAGCGCACCTTGCGCTGGCGCTCCTCGTACGCCTTCACCATCTGCTCGCTCTCGCCGATCGGCACGCGCGGATCGCGGTCGCCGTGCAGCACCAGCAGCGGCGCCCGCGCGCGGTCGATGTTGCGGACCGGGGAGATGCGCTCGAACAGCGCGGCGTGCTCGTCCGGAAACCCGTATTCGTCGGCGCGGTGGTCGCGCCGCCACGGTCCGGTGTCGCGCAGCAAGGTGGTGAAATCGGCGATGCCGTAATAATCGATCGCCGCCTTCCAGAGCTCGGGATGCTCGGTGATCGCGGCGTTCACCATGTAGCCGCCATAGGACTGGCCCATCACCGCGATACGCTCGGGGTCGATATCCGGCTGTTCGGCGAGCCAGGCGCGGCCATGCGCGAGATCGGTGACGGTGTCGAGCCGCTTCTCGCGCTCGTCGGACAGCATGGCGGCCCGGCCGTACCCGGTGCTGCCGCGCACGTTCGGCATCATCACCGCATAGCCCTGGGCGAGCAGCATCTGCATGTCGGCGCGGAAATTTCCGCGCGTCTGCGAGGCCGGCCCCCCATGCACCCAGATCACCGCCGGCCAGCCCGCATCCGGCTTTTTCCCGGCGGGACAGGCGAGCCAGCCGGGCGTGGCGCGGCCGTCGAAGCTCTTCCATGCAACGAGGGAGAAGTCGCGGAAGCTGGCCGGGTCGACACCGGAATCGCCTTTGACGTCCGGCTCCCAGACCGGCTCCGCGCGGCCCGACGCCTTCTCCCACACCCAGAGCCCCGGCGGTCGGGTCGGATTGGTCAGCGTAAAGGCGAGGCGCGTGCTGTCGGCGGACCAGGAAAGATCGCTCACCACCGCCGCGGGCAGTCCCTCGATCGGCCGGCCCGAGCCGCCGGCAGCGCCGATGCGGAGCACCGCATAGCCCCGATCGTTCTCGATGGTGGCGAGCATCATGCCGTCCGGCGAAAGCGACCATGCCTCGACATCCCGGCCTTCCGGCGCGTGGATCGGGGTGGCCACGCCGGTTGCGGGGTCGAGCCGGCAAAGCGCCATGAAATCCCGCCCGCCGGCATCGGTGAGGCAGATCAGCCCGCCGCCTTCCTTCTCCCAGCGCACCGCGGCGTAGCGGCAAGGGCCGGATTTCGGCACTTCCCGGTGGCCGCCGCCCACCACTTCGAGCAGCAGCAGATCCTGGTCCGGCGAGCTGCGGTCGATCAGCACGCCGACCTGGCGGCCGTCCGGGCTGTAGCCGGTGACGCTGATCTGCCCCTTCCCCTCATAGAGGCGCTGCACCGAGTCCGAGCCGAGCGGGCGGATCACCACGTCGAGGCAGGATTCGTCGCGGTCATTCGCGGCATAGGCGAGATGCGTCCCGTCCGGCGACCAGGCGCCGAAATCATGGATCACGCCGGGCTGCTCGGTGACCGCGGCGACCTGCCCGTCCTCCAGCAGCCAGAGCTGGTGGCGTTCGTCCCCGCCGGCATCGATCGTGTAGATGAACCGGTCATCCTGTGGCGCGCGGCGCAGCGCGCCCACCTTCTCGTCGTGATGGGTGAGCTGCCGGCTCTCGCCGGTTTCGAGGTCGAGCGACCAGATCTGCGGCAGACCGGCGCCGCGCAGGTGGAACAGCGTCTGTCCGTCGCGGGAAAAGCTCGGGCTGCCGGCGGCGGCGATGCGGGTGTAATCCTCGGGCTTCGGGTGCGTGCTCGACATGGGTCCTCCAGGGAAGGACAGCATAGGAGCAAGCCGCGCGGGTTGAAAAATCCGCCGCCGCCACCAGAACAGACAGGCAACGGGCGGAACGGCGCATGGAGCTGCTGGACAAGCTGGAGATCCTCGCGGACGCCGCGAAATACGACGCGTCCTGCGCCTCGTCGGGCACGGAGAGCCGGAACTCCAAGGGGAAGAGCAGCGGCATCGGCTCGACCGAGGGCATGGGCATCTGCCACGCCTATGCGCCGGACGGGCGGTGCATCTCGCTGTTGAAGATCCTGCTGACCAATGCCTGCATCTATGACTGCCTCTACTGCATCAATCGACGGTCCTCGAATGTGCGGCGGGCGCGGTTCAGCGTCGACGAGGTGGTCCGGCTCACGCTCGGCTTCTACCGGCGGAACTGCGTCGAGGGGCTGTTCCTGAGTTCGGGCATCATCCGCAATCCGGATTACACGATGGAGCAGGTGGTAGCGGTGGCGCGCAGCTTGCGCGAGGAGCATGGGTTCCGCGGCTACATCCACCTCAAGACGATCCCGGATGCCGACCCGGTTCTGCTCGCCGAGGCGGGCCGCTATGCGGACCGGCTCAGCATCAATGTCGAGCTGCCAAGCGAGGGCGCGCTCGCCGCGCTGGCGCCGGAGAAGGATTTGCCGCGCATCCGGCAGAGCATGGGGCGGATGCGGCTCCGCATCGACGAAGCCCGGGCGGAGAAGAAGGCGCCGCGCTTCGCCCCGGCCGGGCAGAGCACGCAGGTGATCGTGGGCGCCGATGCGAGCCCGGACCAGGCGATACTGGCGATGAGCAGCACGCTTTACGGGAGCTACGGCCTCCGCCGCGTCTATTATTCGGCGTTCAGCCCGATCCCCGACGCCTCGACCGCGCTGCCGCCGCGCGCCGCGCCGCTGCGGCGCGAGCACCGGCTCTATCAGGCGGATTGGCTGCTGCGCTTCTACGGGTTCGCGGTGGACGAGATCACCACCGATGACCGCGGCAATCTCGACCTCGAGCTCGACCCGAAGACCGCCTGGGCGCTCGCCCATCGCGAGCGCTTCCCGGTGGATGTGAACCGCGCGCCGCGGGAAGCGCTGCTGCGCGTTCCGGGGCTCGGCGTGCGCTCGGTGGAGCGGATCATCGGCGCGCGCCGCCACCGCAGGCTGCGCCTCGACGATCTCGCACGGCTCAACGTGCCGCTCCGCCGCGCCGCGCCGTTCCTCGTCGCGCAGGACCACACGCCGGGCGCCGCGCTCGACGGCGCGCACCTCCCTGCCCGCCTCCGGCCGCCGCCGCAGCTCGCTCTCGCCTTCTGATGCGGCCCCGCTGATGCGTCATGTCGTGCTGGCCGATGTGGTCGATTGGGATGGCTGGCGCGGCGCCGCCCGTGCCCTGGCGCTCGGCGGCGTGCCGCCCGACGCGGTGAGCTGGTCGGTCGCCGGCGAGGAAGCCCTGCTCGGCGGCGACCCGCCGGACCCGGCGCCGCCGGTGAGTTTCACCCTCCCGCGCGCGCTGGTCGAGACCGCGGAAATCGTGATCCGCGCCAGCGACCCCGAGCGCTTCGCCCTGCTCTACCGCCTGGTCTGGCGCGCGCATGCCGGCGAGCGGCGGATCATGGAGGACGCGGCCGACCCCGAGGTGCTGCGCGCCCGCCGGCTCGCCCAGGCGGTGCGGCGGGATGCGCACAAGATGCATGCCTTCGTGCGGTTCCGCGAGATCGCCGAGCCGGACGGGCCGCGCCACGTCGCCTGGTTCGAGCCGATGCACTACATCGTCGAGGCGGAGGCCGGGTTCTTCGTCCGCCGCTTCGCGACCATGCGCTGGTCGATCCTCACCCCGTACCGCGGCGCGCATTGGGACGGCGAGGCGCTGCGCCTCGGCCCGGGCGCCAGCCGCGCGGATCTTCCGGCGGACGACGCGCTCGCCGAATACTGGCAGAGATATTTCACCAGCATCTTCAACCCGGCGCGGCTCAAGATCGCGGCGATGACCAGCGAGATGCCGAAACGCTACTGGCGCAACCTGCCGGAGACGGCGGCGATCCCCGAGATGATCCGCGGCGCGTCCGCCCGCGCCGCCCGCATGGTGGAGCAGCCCGTGACCTCACCGCCCCGCCCCGTCCGCCGCGCCGCACCCGGCCCCGCCGCGAGCGCCGCCGAGACGCCGCTCGGAAAAATGCGCGAGGAGGCTGCCGCCTGCCGCGCCTGCCCGCTTTTCGAGAAGGCGACCCAGACCGTGTTCGGCGAGGGGCCGGAGATGGCGACCATCATGCTGGTCGGCGAGCAGCCGGGCGATCAGGAAGATCTCGCCGGCCGTCCCTTCGTCGGTCCCGCGGGCCAGATGTTGGACCGCGCGCTGGCCGAGGCTGGGCTCGACCGCAGGACGGTCTACGTCACCAATGCGGTCAAGCATTTCAAGTTCGAGCCACGCGGCAAGCGCCGCATCCACGCCAAGCCCGATGCCGGCGAGATCGCCGCCTGCCGGTTCTGGCTGGAAGGCGAGCGCCGCGCGGTCAATCCGGCGATCACCATCCTGCTCGGCGCCAGCGCCGCCCGCTCGGTGCTCGGCCGCACGGTGACGATCTCCCGCGAGCGCGGCGTGCCGATCCCGCTCGGCGAGACCGCGCAGGCGCTGGTGACAATCCACCCCTCCTATCTGCTCCGCCTGCCGGACGAGGCCTCCCGGCAGCGCGAATACGCCGCGTTCGTCGCCGATCTGCGCCGCGCCGTCGCGCTGGCCGGCGCCTGACTGGTCGATCCGCCCGGCCCAGCCTAAAGCATTTTCAGTTAAGTCGGCGCCGGCCCTCGCCCCCGCCCGGGGGGCCAGGCGGGGGCGAGGGCCGGCGCCGACTCCACCGAAGGTGAAAATGCTCTAGTATCGGGCGCCACCTGCGAGTCCCCCCGCTTATGCCAGACGCCTATATCTGCGACTTTCTCCGCACCCCGATCGGACGCTATGCCGGGGCGCTCAAGGATATCCGCACCGACGACCTCGCCGCCATTCCCATCCGTGCCCTGAAAGACCGCAATCCCGGCATCGACTGGGATGCGCTCGATGATTGCTATCTCGGCTGCGCCAACCAGGCCGGCGAGGATAACCGCAACGTTGCGCGCATGGCCGTGCTGCTCGCCGGCCTGCCGCCCGGCGTGCCGGGCGCGACGGTAAACCGGCTCTGCGGCTCGGGGCTCGACGCCGTCGGCACCGCCGCGCGCGCCATCCGCACCGGCGAGGCCGAGCTGATGCTCGCGGGCGGCGTCGAGAGCATGACCCGCGCGCCCTTCGTCACCGGCAAGGCCAGCGAGGCGTTCCAGCGCACCGCCGAGACCTACGACACCACCATCGGCTGGCGCTTCGTCAACGGGCTGATGAAGGCGCAGTACGGCACCGATTCCATGCCCGAAACCGGCGAGAACGTCGCCGAGCAGTTCCAGATCTCGCGCGCCGACCAGGATGCCTTCGCGCTCCGCAGCCAACAGCGCGCCGCCGCCGCCGAGGCCGCCGGCTTCTTCCTGCGCGAGATCACGCCCGTCACCATCAAGGGCCGCAAATCCGAGATCGTCGTCGCGGCGGACGAGCATCCCCGCCCGGACACCACGATCGAGATGCTGGCCAAGCTCCGCACCCCGTTCCGCACCCCCGGCAGCGTCACCGCCGGCAACGCCTCGGGCGTGAATGACGGCGCGGCGGCGCTGATCCTGACGAGCGAGGCGGCGGCGAGGCAGCATGGCCTGACGCCGCGCGCCCGCGTGGTCGCGATGGCGACCGCCGGCGTCGAGCCGCGCATCATGGGCATCGGTCCCGCGCCCGCCACCCGTAAACTCCTCGCGAAAACCGGCCTCTCGCTCGGCGACATCGACGTCATTGAACTCAACGAGGCTTTCGCGAGCCAGGGACTCGCCGTGCTGCGCCAGCTCGGCCTGCCCGACGGCGCGGAGCAGGTGAACCCGCATGGCGGCGCCATCGCGCTCGGCCACCCACTCGGCATGTCCGGGGCACGGCTCGCGCTCACCGCGGTCAACGCGCTCGAGCAGCGCGGCGCCAAACGCGCGATCGCCACCATGTGCATCGGCGTGGGCCAGGGCATCGCCATGCTGATCGAGCGGGTTTGACATTCCCACTGGGAAGTATTCCTTGTCCTTCCGGCCGGTTTCGCGCTAGGCCGTCGCAACCTGTCCGAAGGAGCCGATGATGGCCGACAAGACCTCCTGGCGGGGCGTGTTCCCCGCAGTGACGACACGCTTCTCCGATGACGGCAAGCTCGACACCGAGGGCTGCGAGGCGCATTTCTCCCGCCAGATCGCCGCCGGCGTGGACGGGCTGATCGTCTCCGGCTCGCTCGGCGAAGGCAGCACGCTGCGATCGGAGGAGAAGATCGAGCTGGTGTCGATCGCGCGCCGCGTCGCGCACGGCAAGCCCGTGCTGCTCACCGTCGCCGCCAGCGCGCAGGTGACCGCCGTCAATCTCTGCCGGCGCGCCAAGGAGGCCGGCGCCGACGGCGTCATGCTGCTGCCGCCGATGATGTACCACGCCTCCCCGCGCGAGACGGTGATGTGGTTCCGCGCGATCGCCTCGGCCTGCGATCTGCCGGTGATGGTCTACAACAACCCGGTCTCCTACAAGATCGACGTCACCGTCGAGATGCTCGCCCACCTCGCCGACCACGATCGCATCGTCGCGGTGAAGGAAAGCTCGGACGACATCCGCCGCGTCATCAAGATCCGCAACGCGCTCGGCGAGAAACTCGCGATCTTCGCAGGCGTCGACAACCTGGCGCTCGAGAGCTGCCTGGTTGGGGCGGATGGCTGGGTCGCCGGACTGGTCAACGCATTCCCCGCCGAAACCGTCGCGATCTGGCGCCTCGCCGCCGCCGGCCGCACCGAGGAGGCCCTCGACCTCTACCGCTGGTTCACGCCCCTGCTCGAACTCGATGTGAGCCCACGCCTCGTGCAGAACATCAAACTCGCCGAAACCATGATGGAACTCGGCAACGAACGCGTCCGCGCCCCCCGCCACCCGCTCCAGGGACCGGACCGCAAACACGCCGAAGCCATTATCCGCGCCGCCATCGACTCCCGCCCCCACCTGCCGTTCGCGTTGATCGCGGCATAAGGCCAGGGGCTCTGCCCCTGGACCCCGCTAAGGGCGGAGCCCTTAGAACCCGCTAGGGCTGTTTGGAGAGGGGTGGGCGAGGGAGTGGTTGCAACTGGTACCTAGCCCACCCCTCTCCAAACAGCCGTAATGGATTCCAAAGGCTCGGCCTTTGGCGGGGGTCCAGGGGGCAGAGCCCCCTGGCCTTAACCCGTGCTCCAACACCCTGGCACGGTGCAGCATAGGGGCGTAAGCACGGGGACGCCCTTGTCGCGAGTGACGATTTTTGTCTGAGTCGACCGACGGACTTCCCGTACCGCAGCGTTATTGGGCGATCACCACGGTTGGTCTCGCGGTCGTGCTGGCGGTGCTCGACAGTGCGATTGCCAATGTGGCGTTGCCGACGATTGCGACCGATGTGCATGCGACGCCGGCGGCGTCGATCTGGGTGGTGAACGCGTATCAGCTGGCGATCACGATATCGCTGCTGCCGCTTGCCTCGCTCGGCGACATTTATGGATATCGGCGCGTCTATCAGTATGGGCTGGCGGTGTTCACCTGCGCGTCTTTCGCCTGCGCGATGTCGGATTCGCTGACCACGCTGACGCTGGCGCGTGTCGTGCAGGGATTCGGCGCGGCCGGCATCATGAGCGTGAACGGGGCGCTGGTGCGGTTCATCTACCCGCGCCATTTGCTCGGGCGCGGCATCGGCATCAATGCGCTGCTCGTCGCGACGTCGTCGGCGATCGGCCCGACGATTGCGGCCGGCATTCTGGCGGTGGCGTCCTGGCCCTATCTGTTCGCGATCAACGTGCCTTTGGGCGTGGTGGCGTTCATCATCGCGACGCGCTCGCTGCCGCGTGACCGGCCCGGGACGCATCGTTTCGACGTCGTCAGCGCGGGCCTCAACGCCGTCACTTTCGGGCTGCTGATCGTGGCGATCGGCGGCCTGGGTCATGGCGAGCGGGTCAGCCTGCTTGCGCTGGAAGTCATCGGCGCAGCGGTTGCGGGCATTTTGCTGGTGCGCCGCCAGCTCTCCCTGGCCTCCCCGCTGCTGCCGATCGACCTGCTGCGCATTCCGCTGTTCGGATTGTCGGTGGCGACCTCGATCTGCTCGTTCGCGGCGCAGTCTTTGGCGTTCGTGTCCCTGCCCTTCTTCTTCCAGGACACGCTCGGCCATGGCGAGGTGGCGACCGGATTGCTGATGACGCCCTGGCCGGTGGTCGTGGCTTTCATCGCCCCGATCTCCGGCCGGCTCGCCGACCGCTATCCGGCGGGGCTGCTCGGCGGGATCGGCCTCGCGGCCCTGGCGCTCGGGCTCGCCCTGCTGGCGCTGCTGCCCGCGCATCCGGCGGCGTGGGACATTGTGTGGCGGATGGCGATTTGCGGCTTCGGCTTCGGCCTGTTCCAGACGCCGAACAACCGCGCGATGATCGGTTCGGCCCCGCGGGCGCGCAGCGGCGGCGCGAGCGGCATGCTCTCGACCGCGCGCCTGCTCGGCCAGACGAGCGGCGCGGCGGTCGTTGCCTTGATCTTCGGCCTGGCGCCGCATACCGGCACGACGCTCACTTTGGTCGTCGGGGCCGCCTGCGCCGCGGCGGCGGCCTGTGTGAGCTGTCTCCGCCTCGGCGGATTCGCGAGCGGCGAGGCGCGCATCGCGGAGTAATGGCGGCGTTGCGCTACGCGAAGCGCACGCCGGTCAACGCCTCGGATGCGTCCCAGAGCGCCGCGGCGAGGGATGCGTCCTGCCCGGCGGGCGAGATCCGCGCCGGCGCCGGCTTGCCGCGCGTCTCGGCCCAGCGCGCCGGCCCGTAATATCCGCCGCATTGCGCATCGGGCGATGTTGCGGCGAACAGGATCGGCCATGCGCCGGAAGCGGCCGATTGGCCGCCCAGGGTCAATAGCGGATGCAGCAGGCGGAGCGCCAATCCGGGCCGGCCGAGCCGCGTGCCCGCGACGCCGATCTCCGTCGCCGCCCAGCCGGGATGCGCGGCGAGCCCGCACACGCCCCAGCCCTGCGCCTCACTCCGGCGGGCGAATTCCAGCGCGAAGAGCAGGTTGGCCAGCTTCGATTGCGAATAGGCGCCCATCGGCGAATAGCGCGCCTCGCTCTGCAGATCCGCCAGATTGATCCATCCGCGCCGATGCGCGACGCTGCTCACCGCGACGAGCCTTGCCCCGGAAGCGCGGCGCAGCGCCGGCAGCAGCCAGCCGGCGAGCGCGAAATGCCCGAGATGGTTGACGCCGAGCTGCAGCTCGAATCCGTCTGCCGTCAGTTGGCGCGACGGCACCGCCATCACCCCGGCATTCAGGATCAGCAGATCGAGCGGGCGCTGATCGGCGAGAACGGCGTCGGCGAAGCGACGCACGCTGGCGAGGCTTGCGAGATCGAGCGGCGCGAAGGCCAGTTCCGCCTGCGTGTGGCGCGCCAGGATGCGGCGTCGTGCGGCCTCGCCGCGCGCGGCGCCCCGTCCGGTGATCACCACCGAGGCCCCGCCGCCGGCGAGCGCCAGCGCCGTCTCGAACCCGATTCCGCTCGTGCCGCCGGTGACGATGGCGCGCAGCCCCGTGGGTGCGGT